>HG799462.1:0-55354 GCA_000531095.1 Gemmata massiliana
TCACCGACCCGACGACCAACGTCACCAAAACGGTGAACGCGAAACGGGGAATTCCCACGAACGTTACCGTCGATGTCGATCCCACGAGGACCGCCATCGTGGTGTGCGATATGTGGGACGACCACTGGTGCCAGAGTGCGTCGAAGCGATGCGCGGAACTCGCGAAACAGGCCGAACCGGTGCTGAAGGCCTGCCGCGAGCGGGGTATGACGATCGTTCACTGCCCGTCGGACACGATGCCGTTCTACAAGGACCACCCGGCGCGCAAACGGGTCGCGGACGTGAAGAAAGTGGAACCACCGAAGTCGAAAGACCTACCCAACCCGCCGCTACCGGTAGACGACACGGACGGCGGGTGCGATGACGAGAAGCCCGCGAAGCAGTTCAAAGCTTGGACCCGCCAGAACGCAAGCATCACCATCGACGAGAAAAAGGACTACATCACGGACAACGGGACCGAAGTGTACAGCATCATGAAGGAGAACGGGATCAACACGCTCTTCGTGATGGGCGTTCACACCAACATGTGCGTGCTGAACCGAACGTTTGCGATCAAGCAGATGGTGAAGTGGGACGTGCGGACGCTCCTGGTCCGCGACCTGACGGACGCGATGTACAACCCGAAGATGAAGCCGTTCGTGGCTCACGACAAGGGAACGCAGCTCATCGTCGAGCACATCGAAAAGCACTGGTGCCCGACGATCGAGAGCAAATCGCTCCTCGGCACGAAGTGACCACGAAAGGGCTCGCGAGGCAGGAGGACCATGATTGGCCGCCAGTTCGCCGGGTGAAACAGGCAGTTTCACCCGGCGTGCCGAGTAGGTTACTTGATTTCGATGTTGATGGCGTTCTTCTCTCCGGTCGCCACGGTCTTCTTCAGGTCCGACTTGGTCGCGTCGCCGTAAGTCTTCGGGAAGCGATCTTTGGCTCCCTTATTCAAGGTCGTCATGTTCTCAGCCTTCCGACCGAGAAACTTGTCGCCGTAGAGGTCGAGATCCTTCAACACGACTGTGTGAGCGCCGACCACGGCGCCGACTGTGCGCCCGTCCTCAGTTTTAAGAGTGTAGCGCCCCTGTTCATCGGTCACGGCGGTCGATTTGGGACCGTTGTTCTGGGGCCAGAACTCAACGCGGACGTTCTTCAACGGGGCTCCCCCCTTCGTCACAGTTCCTTCAACTTCAGCGAACTGAAACCCGTCACCACACCCGCTTGCCAGGAGAAGCAAACCAAGAAGGGGAAATCGGTTGAGTAGGCGATCCATCGATTTATCTCCGGCACGAATAAAATGCGGCAACCGGAGCAGGTGCGCCCTGCTCCGGATGGAAGTGCCTGTCGGATTTAGAAATCGTTCCCGATCACCTCGCCGCCCGCACGGGTGCCGAGGTACAGAAGCGTGGCGGGCGAAATACTGTCGCGGATGAATCGGACCGAACCGTCGGCCAATGTAAAGTTCGCACCACCCGTGTGCCCGCTCCCAAAGGCGTTGATCCGGTCCTCGAACAGAACCTGTTGCTCACCACCGGACCGGCTATCAAAGTCGGCCGGGAGCTTGAAGTTGATCTTCGCGCTACTCCCGAGGAACGCATCACCTTGGGCACCGAACCACACCCACCCCCAGTCCGCAATCCGGTCGTCGACGACCGGTGACGTATCAAACACGCGGTCGTAGTAGTGCCGCTCACCGAACATGAGGGTGTTGCTCGTACCGTCGGTGACCGCTGTGACACCGTTCCGGCGGTTCTGGTCGAACACGCCGTCGCGATACTGAAGGAGTGACGGCCGGTCACTCGCCTCGCGGGGGTAACTCCGCGTCCCGGCACTGCCGTAGTAACTGGTCAGAGCGTAAAGACCCGCGGGACCGGACGAGGGCTGGCTCCGGTGCTCGCCGATGGGCTGGGACGGGCACGCGAGAGTCGGTACCGTTTGCTTCAAGAAGTACCAACCCGGCCCGAAATCAACACCGTTCTCGTCTCGTCGATTCGCGTTGAAATCGAAGTTGTTCCACCGCTTGGCGAGTGCATCCTGTTCGATGTAAGGCAGCAACTGAATCATGAGACAGAACCGCGGGTTCTGTCCCGCTGGCCCCAACCCTGCGGCGGAGTCGGCCGGGAAACTGCCCTGAACGCGGTACACGCCGTAGGGGAATTTTTCGTAGGCCGAGTGATAACTGTGGGCCGCGAGCCCCAATTGCTTCAAATTGTTCGAGCACTTCATGCGCGCGGCAGCTTCGCGCACCTTCTGAACGGCCGGGAGAAGGAGCCCGATGAGGATCGCAATAATCGCGATCACCACCAACAATTCGATCAGCGTGAACGCCACGCGACCGCGGACACGAGCGCGAAACATAGGGCCTCCGGACATGACAGAGGACGAAGGAGACCAAGGCACATGATTTGACGAACAAGATGATAACGCGCTACGCCCAAGAATCAATACGATTGAAGTGTGAAACTCGTCTTAAGGCCTAGGGTTCGGACACTTGAGGCGCAAATTAACCTGCGCTTCACAGATGGACCACCATCCACCTACCCGCTCCATCAACTCGCGTTACCCCCGTGCACGGTTCCCGATAAGATTCCAGGATTGGAACCGGGCACCGCGCGAGGGATTCATGAGCGACCACTACATTTTCAACATTCGTGAACTGACCAAGCACTACGGCAAGAAAGAGATCCTGAAGAATATCAACCTGAACTTCTACCCCGGGGCCAAAATCGGCGTGATCGGTTCCAACGGGGCCGGGAAATCCACGCTCCTGAAGATCATGGCGGGCGTGGACAAGGAGTTCATGGGCGAGGCCTGGTCGCACGCGGGAGCCACCATCGGCTACGTTCCCCAGGAACCGCACCTCACGCCCGGAAAGACCGTTTTGGAGAACGTCGAAGAGGCCGTTGCCCCAATTCGCGCCCTGCTGAAACGTCAGGAAGAAATCGGCGAGGCGATGGGCGACCCGGACGCGGACTTCGAGAAACTGTCCGACCAGATGGAGAAGGTGCAGGCCCAGATCGACGCGACCAACGCCTACGAACTCGACCGCACGCTCGAAATGGCAATGGACGCGATGCGGCTCCCGCCCTCAGATGCCCCCGTCGAACGACTCTCCGGTGGTGAACGGCGCCGCGTCGCGCTGTGCAAAACGCTCCTCCAGCGCCACGACCTGCTCCTGCTCGACGAACCGACGAACCACCTCGACGCAGAAAGCGTGGAGTGGCTCGAACACCACCTCGCGGCGTACACCGGCGCAGTGGTCGCGGTCACCCACGACCGGTACTTCCTCGACAACGTCGCGAAATGGATTCTCGAACTCGACTACGGTCGCGGGTACCCCTACGAGGGCAACTACTCCGGGTGGCTGGACCAGAAGAGGCGCCGACTCGCGGTGCAGGAAAAGCAAGAAAGCGCCCGACAGAAGCAACTCGACCGCGAACTCGAATGGGCGAAAAGCTCGCCGCGTGCGCGTATGGCGAAGAGCAAGGCCCGTCTCGCCGCGATCGACAAACTGCAAGAACAGGTGATCGACGAGGACGAAAAGGAACTGACCATCCAGATCCCGTCCGGTCCGCCGCTCGGGGATCTGGTGGTGCGTGCCGAGGGCGTGAAGAAGGGGTACGGCGACGTGCTCCTGTACGACGACCTGACGTTCAATCTGCCGAAGGGCGGAATCGTCGGCATCATCGGGCCGAACGGCGCGGGTAAGACGACGCTGTTCAAGATGATCGTCGGCCAGGAGCAGCCCGACGGCGGGAAGCTCACCGTTGGGACAACGGTGAAAGTCGCGCACGTGGACCAAAATCGCGACGCGCTGAACCCGAACAATACCGTGTTCGAGGAGATCACGGGCGGGTCGGACTACATCATCCTGGGTAAGCAGCGGATTGCGAGCCGGGCCTACTGCGCGAAGTTCAACTTCAAGGGACCGGACCAACAAAAGGTGGTCGGGAGCTGCTCCGGGGGCGAGCGGAACCGGATTCACCTCGCGAAGCTGTTGCGCAGTGGCGGCAATTTGCTGTTACTAGACGAGCCGACCAACGACCTCGACGTGGACACGCTCCGCGCACTGGAGGAGGCCCTCATCAACTTCTCCGGCTGCGCGGTGGTGATCTCGCACGACCGCTGGTTCCTGGACCGCATCGCGACGCACATCCTGGCGTTCGAGGGCGACAGCAAGGTGGTCTGGTGCGAAGGGAACTTTGAAGTGTATGAAGAGCAGCGCCGCGCCCGGCTCGGGCCGGCGGCCGACCACCCGACCCGGATCAAATACCGGAAACTTACGTCGTGAGTCCGGGGTACAGTGGTGCGCGGGTGCCGGCGAAACACCGGCGCCCGTGCGTCGTTTTCACAGCAGCCCCGACGCCTTGATACCTACGCGGTACTTCATGATCGAACTCCTCGACGCCGTGAAGACTTACACTCAGGGCCGGCGGACGGTGAACGCCGTCCGCGGGGTCACGCTCCGCGTGCAGACCGGTGAGTTCGTCACGATCATGGGGCCGTCCGGATCGGGTAAGTCCACACTCATGCACTTGATGGGGGCACTCGATACGCCCAGCGGCGGTCGGGCCGTGTTCCACGGGCAAGACCTTCAAACGATGTCCGATCGGCAGCGGTCTCTGCTCCGGCGCGACCGGATCGGGTTCGTGTTTCAGGCGTTCAACCTGCTCCCCACGCTGACCGCAGCGGAGAACGTCGCGCTGCCACTGTTACTCGCGGGCACGAATCGGGGAACCGCCCTCGCTCGCGCCGCGGAGTGCCTGGAGCGCGTCAATCTCGCGCACCGGGCGGACCACTTCCCCGACGAAATGTCCGGGGGCGAAATGCAGCGCGTGGCCGTGGCGCGGGCGCTGGTCGCCGACCCGGAAGCGGTGCTGTGTGATGAGCCGACGGGGAACCTCGATACGGCCACAAGCCGCGAGATCCTCACGCTGCTCTCGAAGCTCCCCGAACCGGGCAAGCGGGCCGTCATCATGGTGACCCACGACCCCAACGGCGCGTCTTACGGCACGCGCCTCGTGCGGATTCGCGACGGGGTGCTCGAGTCCGACGAACAAGTCGTGCGGCGCTAAACACAAGTCACGGAACGGACCGCGGGCCACGGGCGCCCGGAGGGCGTGAATGTCGGTGTACCGCCTGCTTGCTCTGCGATACCTGCTCCAACGGTGGGACCGCGCCGCGCTGATCGTCGCGAGCATCGCGCTGGGCGTCGCGACACTCGTTTCCGCGCGCATCCTGAACCAGTGCATTGAGGCCGCGGCGCAGGACACCACCACGCCCGCTGGGAACGCGGAACTGTACGTGACCAACGGCGAAGCCGGTGTGCTGCGCGCGGTGGTCGACGACCTGCGTGCCGCGCACGTGCCCGGCGTCAAATCGGTGCAACCGCTCATCTTCGACCGCGTCACGGTGCCCGACCTGAGCGACCGAATCGCGGTTTTGGTTGGTGCGGAAGTCTCTTCGCAGCTACTCACCGAAGACAACGCGCTGAAGGTCAAAGTTCGACAACTGGAAATCGAACGCATCATCGGGTGGCAATTGCTCCCGGTGCTTGCCGCGATCAAAGACGGTGATTTCACAAAGGCCAGCGAACTGTGGGACCGCATCCCGGCGCGGCTGGTGGTGGTATCGAAGTCGGTGTACGACGACTGGCTCTCGCGCACCGGCGGGAACCGGCCGTTCGTGATCCGGTACGCGACCCGAGACGTTGAGTGCCTGCCCGTCGGCGTGGTCGAGTTCGAGAAGGATTCGCCGCTCGCGCCGCTGGGGAAGAACTTCATCGGCATGAGCGTCGGACAGGCGATCCAGGTAGTCCGGCCAACGCTACCACTTGCGGTCATCAGTGGCGGGTTGGGCGAGATCGCAGCGGGAGCACTGAACCCACAGCGCGTGAACCGCATCGACCTGTTCCTCGCCCCGGGAACCGACAAAGAGGCAGTTGCGACCGCTGCGGGAAAGGTGGTCGGGCGCCGGGCCGAAGTGCGCACGCCCGACATGCAGCGCCGGAGCACGCAAGAAGTCGTTTCCGGGCTGCAAATCGGCGTACTGATGTGCTCCGTCGGCGCGATGATTATCGGGCTGTTCCTCGTGTACAACGCGATGGCCGTGACGGTAGCCGAACGCCGAGCCGATATCGGCATTCTGCGCTCGATCGGCGGCACCCGTGTCCAGATCGTCGCGCTGTTTTCGCTCGCGGCCGCGTTCCTGGGGCTCGTCGGTGCAGTGCTCGGCGTGCCGCTTGGTATTCTCCTGGCCGAAGTCACACTCAGTCAGTTCCGTGCCGAACTGGAATCGATCTTCCTGAACCCGGAAGTGAACCCCACGCGGCTCTCGTGGACGAACTCGACTCTTGCCGTTTTAGTTGGCGTGACAACGGCAATTTTCGCTGCACTCGTACCCGCGATCCAGGCCGCAAACGATGACCCGGCCCACGTCGTGCGCCGATCTGCCGGTGGTGCGAAGGGGCTGTGGAAGCTCGCCCACCGCATCGCGTGTGCGGGCATGGTCGTCACCGGCATTGCATTGGTTCTGCTGCGATTTCAGCTCCCCCCGCGCGTCGGCTCTGTGGGCGGTCTGACGCTCGTTCTCGTGGGGTTGCTACTCGCATCACCAATCCTGGTCGCGGTGCTGGTTACCGTGCTCCGCCCCCTGGTGCGAGCGACGTTCCCGTTCACGCTCCGGCTCGCGTTCGATAACCTCTCGCGCGCCCCGGGACGCACTGGCGTGGTGATCGGCGCGCTGGGAGCCGGTGTCGCGCTGATGTTCCAGACGGCGGGGGTGGGGCGCAGTAACGAAGAACCCGTGCTGTCGTGGATCACACAAGTAGTGCAGGCTGACCACTTCGTTTTCAGCGGAAACATGACCTCCGCGAACAGCTCGAACAGCCCGATGGTGTCCGCAGTGGCGCGCGAACTCAAGGCGCTACCGAGCGTCGAAAACGTGATGAGCATCCGGTACTGCCGGCCCGAGTACAACGGCACCATCGTGTACCTCGTCGCGCTCGATGTGAATACCTACAAGGAGGCCACCAGCGCCCGTGTACCCGAAATCGCGGCCAACTTGACCCGGTTTCCCGAACTCGACGACAAGCACCCGGACCACGCGGGCGTAAACAAGGTAATGGTGAGCGACAATTTCACCGCGCGACACCGGGTGAAGGTCGGTGACACAATCAGCATTCCTGGCCCTCGCGGGCCGGTGGATCTGCTGATTGTCGGCGCGGTGCGGGACTATTCGTGGAGCCGCGGAACGATCTTCATGGACCGCGCCCGCTACGCGAAACTCTTTGGCGACGACCTCATCGACATCTGCCACGTATTCGTTAAAGCCAATCAAACCTCGGCTTCAGATGAGGCATTGGAAAAGTACACCGCCAATAAGGGGCTGTTCCTCACTGACCGTGATTCGCTCCGCAAGTTCATTTCCGGACTCCTCAGCCGCGTTTACGTACTCGCGTACATGCAGCAGATCCTGGTTGGCGTGGTTGCGGCGCTCGGTGTGGTTACGGCGCTCCTCATCTCGGTGCTCCAGCGCAAGCGCGAACTCGGACTGCTGCTCGCGGTCGGCGCGACGCCCGGACAAGTGATGCGCTCGGTGCTAGCCGAAGCGTTTCTGATGGGAGTAATCGGCACCGCACTCGGCATCCTCATTGGGCTGCCGATGGAGTGGTACGTTCTGAAGGTGATGTTCGTGGACGAGTCCGGCTTCAACCTCGACATGCTCATCCCGTGGAAGGCGACGATCGGTATCGCGGTCGTTTCGGTTACGCTCGCAACGCTCGCGGGCCTCGTCCCCGCCTGGCGCGCTATTCAGACGCGCATCCCCGACGCGCTCCAGTACGAATAAATTGCGCCTCCCGCGCCCGGTGCGCCGGCGCGGATCGCGACTACAATCTTCCGCACGTCCACTCACGGGAGATGTCATGCCCGAACCACTCGGCTTCGCGATCATTGGCTGCGGGATGATCGCGCGGTTCCACGCGAAAGCCATTCAAGAGATCCCCTCTGCCCGCGTCACGGCGCTGGTTAGTCGCACTAAAGAGAGCGCGGAGAAATTGCTCGCGGATACGGGTCTGCCGCTGTGCCCGATATTTGCTTCGGTCGAAGAGGCTGTGAAAGCGCGCGGGGTCGACGCGGTCATCATCACCACTCCCAGCGGCGCGCACCAGGAACCGGCCCTCGTTGCGGCCCGAGCCGGCAAACACGTGGTTGTTGAAAAACCGCTCGAAATTACGGGGCCGCGGTGCCAGGCCATCATTGATGCGTGCGACACAGCGAAGGTGAAGCTCTGCACGATCTTCCCGTCGCGCTTTGGCGACGCGAATACCACGCTCAAAGCCGCAGTAGACGCTGGCCGTTTCGGGCGCCTGACGCTCGGCGAAACCACCTGCAAATGGTGGCGCACGCAGCAGTATTACGACGAGGGTGGCTGGAAGGGTACACAGGCACTCGACGGCGGCGGAGCCATGATGAATCAAGCCATTCACAACGTCGATTTGTTGTTGTGGATGATGGGTGACGCCACGCACGTGAGCGGGTTCACGGCCACGCTCGCCCACGAGCGCATTGAGGTCGAAGATACGGCGGTCGCGGTGATTCGTTTCGCGAGCGGGGCACTCGGTGTGATTCAAGCGACAACGAGTGTTCACCCCGGCTACCCGAAGACGATCGCGGTTCACGGCGATCGGGGGTCCGCCGTCATTGAACAGGACGACGTGCTGCGCTGGGATTTCACGTCCTCCACAGCCGATGATGCGAAAGTGAAGGAACGATTCGCGCAGAAGGTCGGCGCGAGTGGCGGGTCGGCAGACCCAAAGGCGATCAGCCACGAGGGGCACCGCCGGCAGCTCGCCGATTTCGTCGACGCGGTGCAACAGAATCGTGTGCCAAAGGTGGACGGGCGCGAGGGTAAGAAGGCGGTCGATTTGATCTGCGCGATTTATGAGAGCGCTCGAACGGGGAAAACCGTGGCTCTGTGAGAAATCAGGCGGGGTTGTGGGGCGGAACACGGGTGGGGTAGAATTCCGCCCGATTTCCGGAGGACCGCCGTGGCGCACGCGCCGATTGAACCACCGCCGTACTTTGATGCCCTCTTGGAGCGGCTCGCACAAGGTGATCCGGAGGCGACGGCCGCGCTCGGTCGGCACGTTCATTGGGGTTACTGGAGCGACCCCGACGCTGTTCCTCTCACCGGTGTGGACTACGCAATCGCGGCCGAAGAGTTGTGCCGGCACGTGTGCGACGCCGCTCCGGTTCGCGACGGGATGCGCGTTCTCGACGTCGGGTGCGGTTTCGGCGGAACTATCGCCAGTCTGAACGAGCGATTCAAACACCTCGACATGACGGGCGTGAACATCGACCCGCGCCAGCTCGCCCGCGCCGCCGAAACAGTGACCCCGATTAACGGAAACCGCACGACGTGGGTAGAAGCCAATGCGTGCGCCCTACCGTTCGCGAACGACCAGTTCGATGTGGTACTCGCGGTCGAGTGCGTGTTCCACTTCCCGAGTCGCGCGACGTTCCTCGCCGAAGCGAGTCGCGTGCTCAAGCCCGGTGGTCGGCTCGCGCTCTCGGACTTCATCCCCAGCGCCGAGGGGTTGGACGCGCTCCACAAACACGACATCGGCGGCTCCGAAACGCGCGCCAGTTACGGCACCGTAAACGTACTTTGTGCGGAACCTGAATACCGAACTTTGGCGCAATCGGCGGGATTCACTGCGCCGACGTTCGAGGACATCACCCCGCACACGCTCCCGACGTACAAGTTCATCAGGAACACGGCCGTTCGCTGGCAAGCGGCCGGTGCGGACGCCTACGTTCGCACGACCCGGCGCCTGGAAGTGAGTAGCCGGGTGGGTTGGTTGCGGTACGTGATTTTGAGTGCCGGACTGGGCTTGTGACCGGATATTGCAGGAGAGCCACGGATGGCCAAGAAAGCTCGGAACCGGACGGTCGATTTCACGGTCTACCTGATAGTGCGGTCGCTCGTCGCGGCGGTGCAAATGGTGTCGCCGCGAATCGCCTACGCGGTAGCCGATTTTCTCGCGTGGCTCGTGTACACGCTGGTGAAGAGCCGGCGCCGCATCGCACTCGAAAACGTCCGCGCCGCGTTCCCCGAACTCAGTGCAAACCCCGCTGCGGCCGACCAACTCGTGCGCGGTATGTATCACCACTTCCTCCGGGCCATCATCGAATTGATGCTGCTGCCGCGCAAGTTGCACCACACCACGCTGCGGAAGTTGCTCGTGCTACCGCATGGAGCAGAAATGCTTCCCCCGCTCGTGGCAGACCGGGCCGCGCTGCTGGTTACGGCACACTTTGGTAACTGGGAGATGGCTGGCTTCGCAATGGGACTGTTCGGGTTCCACACGCACGCCATCGCACGAGTGCTGGACAACCCGTACCTGGAGCAGTTCGCGCTCCACTTCCGCCAGCGCACCGGTCAAACCATCATCGCCAAGAACGACGACTTCGCCCGCCTCACCGACACGTTGAGCCGTTACGGAAAGGTGGCGACACTCGCGGACCAGGACGCGGGACCGCGCGGGGTGTTTGTGGACTTCTTCGGGCGCCCCGCAAGCACGCACAAGGCCATCGCGCTCATGGCAATGGAGTTCGACGCGGTCATGGTTGTGATGGGCGTGCCGCGCGTGAGCCGGGCGGACTACCCCCAACACCCGGACTTTGATCCGAGCAGCCCACTGGCACCGATGTACTACGCGGTGAAGTGCGCGGACGTGATCGACCCGCGCGATTACGCCAACGACCCCAACGCGGTGAAGGCAATCACGGCCCGCTACACCACCGCGCTGGAGAAACTGATCCGCGAATACCCGGAACAGTATTTCTGGCTGCACCGGCGCTGGAAACACCAACCCAAAGCGAAGGCCGTGAAGCCGGCCGCGTAATCGCGGTACGCTTAGCGCGACGCTTTTTCGATCCAGCCGCCGCCGAGAACACGAGTGCCGTCGTAGAACGCGACCGCCTGTCCCGGCGTAACGGCTGGTTGTGGGGTGTCAAAGTTCACCACAGCCCCACCATTTGGCAGCGCGGTGACGGTCGCGGGCACTCCCGCGTGCCGGTAACGGATCTTCGCGGCACAGACGATCGGCTCCATCGGCGCATCAATGAGCCAGTTCACTTCGCTCGCGATCAGGCCCGAAGCCAAGAGCTCGTTTTCGTCGCCGACAACGACCGTGTTCGTCTCAGGCAGAAGTTCGAGCACGAATCGCTTCTTTCCGCCACCAATATTCAACCCCTTCCGCTGACCGATCGTGAAACGGTCCAGCCCGTCGTGCGGGCCGAGCACGGTACCATTTCGCTCGGTGATGAGGCCAACCGTCGCAACTTCTGGCCGGCGCGAGCGCACCACGTCGGTGTGATCGCCGCTCGGAACGAAGCAGATTTCCACGCTATCCGGCTTCTCCGCGACGCTTAGTAACCCCGCTTCACGTGCGAACGCCCGGATCTGCGGCTTCGTGTACCCACCAACCGGGAACAACAGGTGCGGCAACACGTCGCGCTTGATACCGTGCAGCACGTAGCTCTGGTCCTTGTCGCCATCAACGCCCTTGTGGAGTGCGCCATCAATCACTTGCGCGTAGTGACCGGTGGCGATGTAGTCGGCCCCGAGCTTCTGGCCGAACGCCCAGAGCTGACCGAACTTCAGCCAGTTATTGCACACCACGCACGGATTCGGCGTGCGCCCGCGGGCGTACTCGTCCGCGAAGTAATCGATGATGCGGTTGAATTCCGCCTCGAAATCGAGCGCGTAGAACGGGATATCGAGCTTGTCGGCCACGCGGCGCGCGTCCCCGGCGTCGATCGCGGAACAGCAGCCCTTTTTGTGGTCGGCCCGTGTATTTCCCTGGTCGTGCCCGTGCGTCCCGGTGCGCATGAAAAGGCCGATCACATCGAAGCCCTGTCGCTTCAGCAGCACGGCCGACGCCGAACTGTCCACTCCCCCACTCATCGCCAACACGACCCGCGGCATGCCTCACCCTCTGTTCGCGAACCCATCTTTCCAGTATAGAGGCGGGCGCGAGAGAAATGTTCGGCGCACCCATTCTTGGAAGCCGCTATGTCCGCCGAGTTGCCGGGCTGTCACCGTTATTTGAACCGCATCGCCCCGCCGCCCCTGGTTCCGGTGCGGCTCGATCCGAGCCTGCCCGCGGTGTGGTGCAAACTGGAGTTCCTGAACCCGAGCGGGAGCACAAAAGACCGGATCGCGCGGTTCATCCTGGAAAAAGCCTGGCGCCTGGGCCGCGTGAAATGCGGCGACCGCGTCGTGGAGGCGTCCAGCGGGAGCACGAGCATAGCACTGGCGCTGGCATGCGCGCAGATGGGGTTGAAGTTCCTCGCGGTCATGCCCGAGGGCGTGAGCAACGAGCGCGTGTTCATCATTCGGGCTTACGGCGGGGACGTGAAATTTACCCCCGCAGCGCTCGGGATTCGCGGCGCGATCGCGGAAGTCGAGCGCCTGGGCGCTGAACCGGGCGTGTTCCTGCCAAAACAGTTCGCGAACCTGGATAACGCCGAAGCCCACCGACTCGGCACCGCGCGCGAGGTGCTCGACCAGATCCCGGGCGGAAAGGTGGACGCGGTCGCGAGCGGTGTCGGGACCGGCGGTACGCTCGTCGGGCTGTTTGAGGGGCTGCGCGGAAACGGCTGTCGAATCGTGCCCGTGCTCGCGCGCCCGGTGAATCTCACGCGGGCACCCGAAGTCGAATGCTGTAGCTTTTCGGCCCGCATTCCCGGCGTCGCGGATTCGATCTCCGAAATCTTTAGTACCGAGCGCCTACCGGGATTACTGACGATCGAAGTGCGAGACGAGGACGCGCTCGCGACTACACGCGACCTAATCCGCCTCGGTTTCCCCGTCGGCCCCAGTTCGGGGCTGAACTACCAGGCGGCGCTCGCGGTCCTGCGTCACCTCAACGACCCGACCGCACAGGTCGTCACCGTGTTTCCGGACCGAATGGAACGATACTTCACCACCGAACTGTTCAAGCCATTCGTATGATGGGTGTCGCCCGTTCCCACGAGATCGCGCATGAGCATCCGGTTGTCGTGCCCGTCGTGCAACACCGCGTTCACGGTCCCGGCGATCCCGGATCACCGGCGCGTACCGTGTCCGCGCTGCGGGGACGTGTTCCCGGTTCGCGGGGAGCTAGTTGATCAGGCGAACAGTACCTCCGGTGAAACGGTAAGCGAACGCCAAATAGTACCTCCGGCACCGACCGTTGAGCGCCCCAAAGGGGCGCCGCTGTTCGCGATTGGTTTGGGGATTTTGCTGGTTGCGGGTGTGCTCGGCGGCGGGATCTGGCTTGCGTTTGGCACCAAGCACAAGGAGAAGTCACCCGAGAACGCCCCTGTCCCCATTGTGGCTGCCAAACCGCCCGCCGAACTCGCCGCGCTCGGTTATTTGCGCGCGGATTGCAACATCGTGTTCGCGGTGCAACCCGGTCCGCTCCTCGATTTTGCCGCGCGCACGAAACAGGAACCGCGTGAGGTGCTTGCCCGGGCCGGTTTGCCTGAAGGCGTGCGAAACACAATCGAGCAACTCGGCGTCACGCTCCCTCAAATCGATCATGTTGCTGGCGGGCTGTACTTGGGCGAAGGTGAGGACGCGCTGCGGCTCGCGCTCGTTCTCGTGTTGAATCAACCGCTCACAGACGAAGCCGAATTCCTGAAATCGCTCAAAGCCAAGCCGATCGCGGGTAAGAAGTCGCGCCACGATGTGGTGGTGGGCCGATTCCCATTGCTGCTCACGCGCGTCTCACCAACGGTGTGGGTGTTCGGACTCGACGACAAGGATTTCGATGCCGTGGGTAGGGGGTACGGTCCCGGCGGGAAGCAGTTTCGTGGTGGCGCTGATGGGCAACCGGGTGTGCGGACGATGATCGCGTCTGTTCCGCCGGATGCTGCTATCTGGGTCGCAGCCAACGACGAACGCGATTGGACACAAAAGCCTATTGTGAAGCTGGCGGGTCAATCACCAGAAGTGAAAAAGCTGCTCCCCGCGGTGAAGGACGGGCGCGGCGGGTTGATTGCGATGAGCTTCGGCGAACACCCCCATCTGCGACTCCGTGTGCGTACCGCCAACGACGCGATCGCCGATCGCGTGCGTGCTTATTTCACCGCTCGCGCCGCCGAAACGGAATCGGCCACATCTAGCGGAAGTGGCGCCGCGGCCCAATTCGATGCGCCATTCGACGCTGCCAATAACGGGAAATTGCTTCAGCGGCTTCTGAACGATGTGGAGCGATAAGAATCGGAGCCGCAGGCACCTGTCCTGCGGCTCTCACATTCACATACCCGAAATGACCACAGAGTACCCGCGGTTCTCGATCACCGAGCAGTCACCGAACGTATCGAAGATGAGCGGCACCACCGCGGTCGGCATCTTCGTCACGATGTAGTACCGGCCGTGTGGCCGCAATAGGTCGCGGGCGCCCTCAATGAACAGGCGCGTGATTTCCGATTTCGCGTAATACGGCGGGTTCGCCAGAATCACGTCGAACGCACGTTCTTCCAGTCCCTGCAACCGCGTCGCGGTCACGAATCGCGTGTTGGTGATGTTGTTCGCCTTGGCGTTCAGTTCCGCGAGCGCAATGGCCCGCAGGCTACTATCGATGAACGTCACGCGCCCCTTCGGGCCGGTCATCGCACCGGCTAGGCACCCGACCGCGCCGTTGCCGCACCCGAGGTCGAGAATGCCGTCGCGCTCCTTGATTTCTGCCACTTCGAGCATCGCCCGCGAACCCGAATCGAACCGTCCGTAGCTGAACGTCCCCGGCCGCGACACGAACTCCATCGGCTCCCCCTCGCCGATCTTCGCGTGGTACGTGACCTCGTGCCTGCGGCGCGCGTCCGATGCGTCCGTTTTCGTGCTGAAGAACGCCATGCCGTTCTCGCTCGACGGCGTCTCGCCGCACTTGCCGAAGATCTTCTTCTGGAGCTTCGCGAACTGACTGTCCTTTTCGTACTCGGAAAGCGTGAGGAACAGCCCGCCGGGCGCGAGCACGTGGTACCCCTGCTCGACGACGTCGAGTTTCACTTCGCGGTCCGCGTGCGCGGATGCGGGAAAGATAACCGTGTTGAACTTCGGGGGCAGATCCCACAAGTCCGCACACGCGACGACTTCGGCCTTCGCGTCGACTTCCGCGAGCGTTTCGCGCACGCGGTCCGTCTGGTGCAAGTCGAATTGAGCGCAGGTAACTTCGGTTTCGGGTAACCCGAGCGCCTTCACGAGATTGGCGACCGGCCACGGGGGGCCGAGCGCGATAAGCACCGGTGGTTTAACACGATGCGCAACCGTTGCGAACAGTTCAGTGAGGTACTTCATTCTGGTATTGTAGATGCGCTGCGCGCGAAATGGGCACCGACAACACTCCGGACACAAACCATCCGCTTGAACCCTTGGGCCGTTAGCTGTCCTACGGCTTCTTCTTCTTGGCCCTTTCTAGCAGCGCCTCAAAGCGGTCCTTTGTGGCGCGATCGAGGTTGTCGCGGAACTTGGTGAGTTCGTCTTTCGTGGCCGTCAATTCGGCGCGCAGCACCTCGGCCCGGTGCTCCAACGATTGCAGTTCGAGTTCGACCAGTTCCCGCGCGAGCGTCTGAAGTTGCTCCTCCACCATCTTGCGCGTTTCTTCCTTCGGCATCGCGAGTTTCGCCACCAGCACGAGCGCCTGGTTCTCAGCCTTCCACATCTTCAGTTCGAGTTCGTACCGCTTGGGGTCGTCTTGAATGTCCGCGAGCAATTCCGTGACTTGGAACGTTTCGCGGATCTGGAGTTCGTAGGCCGGGCGCGCGGACTTCTTAAGGTCGTCGAGTAGCGGAACAAGGTCCGGGCAGTGTTTACGGACGAAGTGGAGCGCAGCGGCCTCGCGCTCTTCAGTAAATTTAGGGAGCGGGTCGGCGTGCGCGGCGCACGGAAACAGGACGAGCACCGCGATTGCGGTGGCGCGAACGAGGGCCGTCCTCGACATTGGTAAGCCTCTCACTTCCCCAGACGGGATCGGGCCGGCAGCGCGGACGGGAACAAAAAACGGGAGCGGGTTCGGTCACGGACTATCAGCCCGGCTCGCGGCTGACACGTGGTGCGGGTGCGAGAGGTTCTGCATCTTCTGGCGCCAGCGCGCTTCTTCGTCGCGCGCCTTCTCGACGTTATCGTGCGTACTCAAATCGGCCCAAATCTCGGCCACGCTCCGGGACGCATCGTTCGTACCACACGGGGACGAAGCGAGGTGGTCCATGATCCCTTGCGCGCTCGGCTCGTGCGACTCCGGGGCACTCGCGCTCTCCGCGCTGTGCGAGTCCGGCGTCTCTTCGGTCGGGGGAGCTACGGCAACGCTCGCGGGCGCGCCGGCCTCCGTCAGTTCCGGTTCGGTACTGTCGGCTAGGGCCAACCCAATGAGGGTGCAAACGGCGACCACGGCGGCTCCGGCCCCGGCCCACATGAGTGGGCGCCCGCTGGCACGATCCCAGCTCGCACGAGCACGCAGAATCGCGCGGAACGAGGGGTGCGGGGCCGGCGCCTTCTGGCCGATCGCCGCCGCCGAAAGGCGCACGGCTTCGGAAAGCGCGTCGCGCGCGTCTTGGTCCTCCGCGAGTTGCATCTCGAACTCGGCGGTTTCGTCAGGGTTCAGGTCGCCGGCCGCGTAGCGGAGCGCGGTCGCCTGAAGGGTCGGCTCAGGCATGGCGGGCCTCCCACAACTGACGGAGTTTTTTCAGGCCGTCGTGCATTCGGGCCAGCGCGGTGTTGAGCGGGCACCCCAGCGCAGCCGCGACCTCACGGAACGTTTTGCCGTCGAACACGCGCGCGGATATTACCGCGCGCTGCGTTTCGGGCAACTGATCGAGCAGCGCGCGTACCTGGCGCGCGTCATCGGTGGCGCCCGCTCGCAGGTCCGCCGGGTCATCCCCGATTAGGTCCAGCAGGGCGAAATCGTCTGCTTGAGTAGGCAGGCGCTTCGTCTTGCGTTTCAGCAGCATCGCCTGACGGTACGCGACCGTAAACAGCCACCCGCGGAACGTGTCCGCGGCGACGGTATCGGCCTTGCGCAGCGCCTGCACGAAGGTCTCTTGTAGCGCGTCTTCAGCCGCGTGGTGGTCCTTGAGCACCCCGAATAGGAACCGGAACACCGGCTCCTCGTAGCGAGCGAATAGCGGCTCCAGTGCGGCCGAATCGCCCGCCCGGAACCGGGCGAGTAACTCCGCGTCAGTTGAGTCGGTAATCGTCATCCGCGCCGGCGCCTCCGTTCGTTCCCTTATCGGCCCGCATCTGCTTCAATCACCGGTTCCGGGCCTTCTCCCGACCACCCTTCTTCCCTCGCTTAGGCTCCTCGTCGTCGTCATCGCCATCATCTTCGTCGTCATCGTCGCCCCCATCTTCCTCTTCGTCCTCGTCGAGAGCACCCTCGACCTCCTCGAAGCCCGCTTTCACCTTCGGGTTCTGGAGCATGACGATGCCGTAAATGCCGATCAGGAGCGGCACGATCCCCATGATGGACCCGACCAGTGCCCAAGGGTACGACCCGAGTTCCTGCATCTGACTGGCGCAGAAGCAGACCATCCCGCCCCACAAGAAGGTCACCATCCCGAGCATCATGTAGATAATAGCCTCTTCCGTCTCTTCTTCGCCCGGCGGGGCGTCGTTGAAGATCAGGGGCCACACACCGTACAGGAACATCCCCAACCCGGCGATGCCCGTAATTAACCCTTCGAGCGTGAGCAGGTTGCTGGGCATGACCAGGAGCGACATCGCAGGACCGCGGGCGCTCTTCTTGAACTTATCCTGGACGTCGGTGAACTTCGGCTTGTTATCCTCGATCCGTTGCTTCTCTTCTTCCGTCTCACCAACGACACCGTAGCCCCTCTTAATCGAGGCCGCGTCCTCGTCGTCATCGTCATCGATCGGTCTCTTAACCGGAGCCGGGGGCGGGGCCGGTTTCTTCGGCTCATCGGCCAGTTTGAGAACGCCCGCGCCGCCCGATGACGCCTCTTTTTCCGGTTCCGGTACGAACGTTTGGCCGCACTTCGGGCACGGGACCGTCTTCCCAACCTGCACACGTTTGGGCGTCTTGAGCGTTACCCCACAGTGGGTACACGTGTACGACACGGACATTCGACACTCCCAAAACGAAACCGACCTGGACTCGAAGAACGAGACGGAGATGGCAATTCTTAAAAACTATCCTACCCGACCGCCCCCTCGGATGCCAGCCGATAGAAAATCAGGCGCACGTTCAGGCCCGAACCGCGGCAATTGAGACTCGCATCGAGTCGAACGCGAGTTCGTCATCCGCCACGTCGCGCGGGAACCGCCATTCGATGCCGGCCACGCCGTCGAGTGCGGCGGCGGTGTCCGGTTCTACCGCGCTGGCCGTGAACACCAGGTCGACCACCGGGTACGTCACCTCGCGATACAAGTACAGATTCGGGAATGACATCAGGAACCGCACGTTCTCGACGACCAGCCCGACCTCTTCGCGGATCTCGCGCCGCAATCCTTCTTCGGCCGTTTCTCCGAAATCGATGAACCCGCCGGGAATGCCAAGTTTACCCGCGGCAGGGTCGTGCGCCCTGCGAATAAACAGCGCCCGCCCGTCGGGTCGGCTCACGAACGCTGCCGCCGCGACGGTGGGGTTAAAATAGAACGTAAATTGGCACACCGCACACTGTAGCGCCGATTGCCCGAGGTTCTCAGGCGCGCGCGGTGCGGTGCAGCGCGGGCAAAATTTGAAGACCTCGCTCGGACGCATGCTGAAAACTCGTGAGCGACGTCCGCCCCGAGAACATGTTCAACCCGCATCTGCGGTATGAACGCTGTCTGGTCGGCAGAGTGGTCAACACGGATTACCGCAGGATGCACCGCAGAAGCGGCAGCTTGGGCTAGTATGTGCGAAGCGATCGGTCGGAACCAGCCTCGGATTGAAATACAAAACGAAATCCGAAATGAAGGCTCCCAATTGAGTAGAGCCTACATTTCGGATTTCACACTTCAAATTTTGAATTTACCAGCCCCTGTTAGGCCGACTGCAACCGATCGTGCCACTCGTCGAGCAACTTGCCGATGTTCTTGAACGAGAAGTCGAGGTTGGCGAGTTCGTGGCCGAGGTCGATCGCACGTGGCAGGTCGCCGTTTTCGGCCGCGCCGCTCGCGAGTTGGAAGAGCAGTTCCTTTTTGACCGCTTCTTCGGTGTCTGGTACCCCGGCCAACCCCTCCTCGAAGTTGCGCTGAGCCAGCCGCCAGTTGTTCCGCTTCTTGAAACACATCCCGAGGAGCAGAGCCGCGCGCCACTTGAGCCGCTCGTCGCGCCGGGCGAGCTGCAGTTCGGCGATGGCTTCGTCCACGCGATCGACCTTCAGCAACCGCGTACCGAGTTCGATGCGGTGGTTCAATTCGTTCGGGGATCGATCCGCCTTGACGCGGAACAACTCAATTTCGCGCGAGATGATTTCCTTCACCAGTTGCGAGCGCAGCGACGCCAATTCTGCCTCGGTCATCTCCTCGTCGCTGGCGGGCACGTCGGTGTCGTCCGCGGTTCGCGCCTTCTCTTTGAGCTTGCGCAACCGCGTTTCAGCGATTTCGAGGTTCTTCCGCACCGGGGAGAGGTCGAGTTCCATCAACTCCAGTCGGATCTGGAACGCATTGCCGGTCGGCCCCAGCCCCCGCTGGAGCACGTCGCGTGCGCGGTCATCTTGTCCGTTCTTGCGGTACACGCCGGCCAGTTGGAGGTACAGCGACGGTTCGGTCGGGTCGGCCTCGATGCGCTTGAGCAGAGGTTCAGCTTCGCGCGTAAGTTTGTCCTGCTTCTCGCCCGCGCGCGCCTCGATCCGGCCGAGGATCGGCGACTCCTTGGTGCCGGCCGCAGCCTCCTCGTAGCCGCCTTTCTGAATGACGGAACTCGCGGCGAGGTCTTTCGCCTTGTGCTGCGCTTCAACGTCGGTCGGATTGGTGTCGCGAACGAGTTGCCACAGCACCATCGCCTTCTGGAAGTCGCCGCGATTCTCAAACTGGCGCGCGAGCGCGCGGTTCAATGTGGCGTCTTTGGGATATTTTTGCCGCGCCTGATCGAGCGTGAACACCGCGAGGTCCGACAGCCCGAGCGCGTCGAACGCCTCGGCCATGTCCATCTGGGCGCCCTGGTCCCACGGGTTGCGGCAGAGCACCTGTTCGCCGAACTCGATCGCCTTCAGGTAGTCGCGGTTCCGCTTGGCGACGCGCAACTTGGCCTTCCACCGCGGCGTGGTGAGGAACGCGAATCGGCTGCCGCGCAAGTTATTCCCGTACTTAGATTTCTGCGTATCGCGGAGCTGTTTGCGGTAGAAGAAATTGCCCGGATCGAGCCGGCAGCACGTGAGCAGCAGTTGAATGGCGTAGTCGAACCCGCCGTCGGCAATTAGCTCCTTAGCTTTGGTGAAGCTCTGTTGCGCGATGCGTTTCTGCTCGGCAGTGGGGGTCGGAACCGCACTGGCGGGCGGCTGATCGGACATGGCGGTGGCCTCTCCTTGCGGGGCGGCGCCGGTGCGCGGGCTGCTCGGGGCACGTACCATGATGTTGTACCACAAAGGGAAGAGGGAAACTGCGCTTTGGAAACGGTCGTTCTGAAAGTCGATCCCACGAATTCCGAACCGGACGTGATTCGGCGCGCGGCGGAGGTGATTCGCGCCGGTGGGTTGGTCGCGTTCCCCACGGAAACGGTTTACGGCCTCGGGGCGAACGCGCTGAATGCGGACGCGGTCGCGGGCATCTTCACAGCGAAGGGGCGCCCCTCCACGAACCCGCTCATCGTTCACGTACCCGGGCCGACAGAGCTCATGCCCGCTTCAGACGTGACTGAAGTATTAAACGTTGCGAGCGCCTGGCCCGAGACCGCAGCGCGGCTCGCGGCGCGGTTCTGGCCGGGGCCACTCACTTTAGTCGTACCGAAGCGAGACAGCGTTCCCGATATTGTAACCGCGCACGGGCCGACGGTGGCGGTAAGGTGTCCAAACCATCCTGTTGCCCGGGCACTAATTCGGGCCGCTGGCACACCCCTGGCGGCCCCGAGTGCGAACCGTAGTACCGAACTTTCCCCCACGCGCGCGGAACACGTCCTCAAGAGCCTTAACGGGCGAATCGATCTTCTGTTGGACGGCGGCCCGTGTTCCGGCGGACTCGAATCGACGGTCGTTGATGTGACGAGCGAATTCCCGCGCGTATTGCGCCCGGGTCTGATTACGGTGCCGATGCTGGAAGAGGTGTGCGGGCGGATCGAGTTCGGCGCGGCGAACGGGGGAATTGCGCGTGCCCCAGGTCAAATGGTGAAGCACTACAGCCCGCGAACGCCGCTCGTGCTGGCCGAGGATGCGGACGCGGATCACCGGCGGTTGATGGAGTTGGGGCTCCGCGTCGTCTCGCTCGGCTACGATCTAATATATGATTACAAGTTTATTTCAGACGATCCGGAAGAGTACGCGGCCGACCTGTACGCGGCTCTCCACGAACTCGACAATGGACGGTACGACCGCATCGTGATCGAAATGCCTCCCGACACACCCGAGTGGGCAGCAGTGCGCGACCGGCTCACCCGGGCCGCGGCCCGCGAATAAAAGCACGCGAGCGAATCGGGGACGATGCCCGATCCGCTCGCGTAGTTCAGACGGATTGCTCGGCTCAAATCAAGGAGCATCGGACGGCAGCGGGTACCCGTCGGCGATGTTCAACAAGAGTTGCAGCGTGGCCGTGCTGACGGAGAACTGCACACTCTTCACGGATCCGTCCAAATAAAGTGCGTTGAATACACCGGTGTGCGACGAACCGAAACCGTGCGTCCCCTCACTGCACCCGGTGCTCATTCCCAGGTCGGCCTGGATCGCGAAATTGTGGTTGTTCGTCAGCGTGGTCGCGTCCCAGTTTCCCGCGTTGCCGTAGTCCATGCCCCACGACCAACCGGCCCGGTCCACGTTATCGTTTCCCGTCCCGAAGGTCGCTTTGCACACGTTCTTTTCGCCAACCGCGATCGTGTTGCTCGTCCCGTCGGACACCGCGACCATGTTCACGCGGCCAAAGTTGTAGGGCCGAAACACCCCCTGACCGGCGCTGGTGGCGTAGCTGTTGAAGGCATTACCGTAGTAGTCGATCTGAGCGATCCCGTTGGCATTGGTTCCGTTACTGCGCCGCGACGGGCACGCATAAACCGGAACCGGTGTCCCTTCGATGGTCGCTATATTGACCGCTTTGTAAACGTTGTCCTGCTCCAGATACGGCAGGATCTGGAACGCCCAGCCACCACTAGCGTAGTTACTCCACACCGGCGGCGATCCCGACACCGCGACGTTCTGGACGCTCGAATCCTGCCGCCCGTAGGGTTGGTAGTTGAACCCACCCCCGGGAAACGCATTGTTCGCGTCGTGACAAGAGTGTAGAGCCAGCCCAATTTGCTTGAGGTTGTTCTGACACTTCATACGCGCGGCGGCCTCGCGCACCTTCTGAACCGCGGGCAATAGAAGCCCGATCAGAATGGCAATGATCGCAATCACGACCAGCAACTCAATGAGCGTAAAGGCGCGCCGATCCGAACGGGCCTTGGGAGAGACCATTTGAACCTCACCAGAATTGAAGACGACTGCGCGGCAGGGCGCGGACGGAGCAAAACTGCGACATGGGCAAGAGCGGACGCAGTAATTCTAGATACCGTTTTCACGCACGGTACTTACAGCAAACTCAGGAGCAAAAAAGATGAGAATCAGGCGATTCTTGTCATATTTACCAAAGCAATATTGAATCCAAAAGCCCATCGTGTTTGTCGCCGCTGATGCGGTCCGGTCGCCTTTACACTCGTCGGAGTGTAATCCTTGAGAATGCCCTTCGGGGCGGAACTGCCGGAACGGAAATTTCAAAAAATCAGCAACTCGCGTATGCGATCGTCGGCCGCGTGCCTCTTCGGGGGTGAGAGGCCGATTGGCGAGGAACCCATGAGCGGATCTGCGATCAACAACTACCTGCGGGCGGTGGGCATCGATCCGGCCGCGGCCGGACCGAGCGACGCGGAACTCGTTGCCCGGTTCAGCGCGACGCGGGACGAGTCCGCGTTCGAGTTGTTGGTTTGGCGCCACGCTCCGCTGTTACAGCGGGTGTGTCGGTCCGTGCTGAGGGACCAGCACGCGGCCGAGGACGCGACCCAGGCGACCTTCCTCGCGCTCGCGCGCAAGGCGGGCACGTTCACCGGGCGCGGGACCGTGGTCGGGTGGCTGTACCGCGTCGCCCGGCGGGTGTCGGTTCGGCTCGCGAAGCAGCGCGCCCGGCACCCGCTGGCGAGCACGGAACTCGATCGCGTGCCCGCACCCGACGGTCTTCCCGCGCCCACAGACGGCGCGGGTCCGCTGTGCGAAGAAGTCGACCGGTTGCCGGAGCGCTACCGCGTTCCCGTGCTGTTGTGCTTCTTTGAGGGGCTAACCCACACGGAAGCCGCGCGCCGAACCGGACTACCGGTCGGCACGATTGCCGGTCGATTATCACGGGCCAAAGCGCTACTCGCGCGCCGGTTGTCCCGGCGCGGGGGGGCGCTCGTGGCCGTGGCCCTTCCGGTCGTGTCGGGTACGTTCGTCGGCTCCACCGCCCAAGCCGCGACACTGTTCGCTACCGACCGCGCCATCGCACCTCTCGTTTCCGGTTCCGTTCTTTCACTCGCCCGAGGAGCGACCCAACCCGTGATCTCGTCATTCAAACTGACCGCTGCGGCCGTCGCCGTAATGTGCACCGTGTCTGCCGGCGTATGGGCCTTCAACGCCCCCGCTCCCTCACCAGCACCAAACGAGGATGCGCCCCGTGCCGCGGCGCCGACCGCGACAGACCCACCGGCCCCGAAATCGGACGCGCGCGTCGCTGGCGCGGTCCAACGGGCCAAGAGCGCGAACACGCTCAAGCAGATCCTGATCGCGATTCACAACTACGAGGCCGCCTACGGCGCGTTGCCGCAGGATATCGTGGACAAGGACGGTAAACCGCTCCTGAGCTGGCGCGTCGCGATCCTGCCCTTTGTCGAGCACGAGAGGCTCTACAAAGAATTCAAATTAGACGAACCGTGGGACTCAGCGGCCAACAAGAAGCTACTAGCACAGATGCCCAACCTGTTCCGCGTCGATGGTCAGGCGAAAGGCGAGGCTAAAACCTACTACCGCGTGTTCTCCGGACCGGGGGCCGCGTTCGAGCCGGGTGAAAAGATCGCCTTCGCCGGCATCACAGACGGGCTGTCGAACACGATCGGCGTGATCGAGGCCGGTCCGCCGAGTGAGTGGACCAAGCCCGGGGACATCGCTTACGATCCGAAGAAGCCGTTCCCGAAGCTCGAAGGGCCGTTCAAGAACGTCGTCATGGCCGGCATGATGGACGGGTCGGTCGTTCCCTTCAAGCCGGACCTCGACGCCACCGAGTTTCGCAAATTCGTTGAACGGGCCGACGGCCAGGTCGTGAACATCGATAAAGCGAAGACGCACGTCACCACACTCACGAAGGAAGACCTGAACGCGCTCGAAAAGGTTCTGAAGGAAGACACCGAATTGAGCACGCGCTTCTCGAAACTTCTGGCCGAACGAACGAAGCTACTGGAGCAGATCGCCAAGCGACCCGCGCCCGAGCTGGATCTCGAAAAGTTCGGTGACGAACAAACTGCGCTCCGGGCGCACATCGTTCGACTCGAAGAACAAATCGAAGTGCTCAAAAAGGCTCTCGAGAATAAGTAGCCTTCTTGACGATTTAGAGCGCGACCCGCTCGTGGAGCGAGCGGGCACTGTGAGGGGTGGCGTGTTCAGCTAAACGGTTCGGCCGGTGGGAACCGTTCCCGCCGGCCGAACCGTTTACTCTGAGGTGGCGCGTTAGAACTCGGTGAACCCGTCGTGGTCCCCGTTCCCGAGCCGATCCAGTTCGTGTCCGCGCCCGTTGCCGTTGGAGTGCCCGTTCTTGAGAGCCTTGGCGACTGCGGGGCGAGGTTTGGTCGTTGGGGCTTTGCTCCGGGGGGCGAGGCGCGGAACCGCGCGCCCGCTCTCACTGAGTTTGAACCGTGCGACGAGGTCGCGGAGTTGTGCGGCTTGGTCGGTGAGCGTTTGGGCGGTGGCCGACATCTCTTCGGTCTGGGAGGCGTTCTTCTGGGTCACGGTATCCATCTGAGTGACGGCCTTGTTGACCTGCTCGATGCCCGTGGACTGCTCCTTGCCCGCCGCCGCGATCTCCGTGATCAGGTCCGTCACGCGCTTGACCGAGGTCACGATTTCGCCCAGCGTCGTGCCCGACTGGTTGACCAGTTCGGTACCCGCGTCGACCTTCTTGACCGAGTCTTCGATCAACGACTTAATCTCTTTGGCCGCAGTCGCGGAGCGCTGAGCAAGATTGCGCACTTCAGACGCGACGACGGCGAACCCGCGGCCCTGTTCGCCGGCCCGGGCCGCTTCGACAGCGGCGTTGAGTGCCAGCAGGTTGGTCTGGAACGCGATCTCGTCGATCGTCGTGATGATGTCCGCGATTTTCTTCGAGGCCCCGTTGATCTCACTCATGGCCTCGACCGCGTTACCCACCACGCGCCCCCCGCGCTCGGCCACGTCCTTCGAGTTGCTTGCCAATTGCCGGGCTTGCTGAGCGCTGTCGGAGTTCTGCCGAACCGTGGCGGTGATTTCTTCGAGGGTGCTGGCTGTTTCTTCCAGGCTCGATGCTTGCTCCTGAGCACCGGTCGAAATCTCGTCACTGGCTGCGGACAGTTGACTCGAAGCATCCGCGAGCTGCTCGGACACTTCGCGCACGCCCTCCAAGGCCGCCCGCACCGAAACCACCGCTTTGTTGAGGGCCGAGGCCATCTGGCCCACTTCGTCGGTCCCCAGGTCCGGGATCTGTTGCGTGAAGTCGCCCGCGGCCAGGGCCGTTACCGAGGTCGTGACCGCCCCCATTTTGCGTTGAAGCTCGGCGGCCCGGGCCAGTTCCTGCTCGGTGCGCGCCCGGACTTCCGCGGCCTCGCGCTCGGTGCGCTCCCGGACCTCTGCGGCCTCGCGTTCGACCCGTTGGCGATCCTTTTCGATCTGCGCCTTTTCCGCTTCTTTAGACGCGACAAGTGATCCGATCGCCGTATTCAGGGCCGTGGCCATGCGCCCGAGTTCGTCCTGGGTATCGATCTCGGCGCGCTGGGTCAGATCGCCCTTCGCAACGCCCTCGAGTACGGTCATACACCGGTTCATGGGACTCGTGATGAGTTGGGCGATCATGTACCCCAGTGCCAGTCCGCCCACCATGCCCCCGATAACAGCCGCGATCATCGTGCTCCGGGTCGAACGGTAAGTTTCTGTGCCGGACTCGAACGATTGCTGGCTCACTTTGAACTTAGCATCTCTCAGCGCGCCCATGCCCGCGACCAACTGGTTAGCGCCCACAATCGATGACTTAAGCACCTCGAACGCCTCCTTGTCGCGCCCGGCTTCGGCCAGATTGTTCGCGCTGCCGAGGCTGTCGATCCACTGGGGCACGAGGGGCTTGATCTCCGACAACTTTTGTTTCGCTTCGGCGGTAACGAGCGTCTTCTCCGCGAGGTCCAGATTGGTGCGCACGTCGCGCAAGTACTGGCGCGTCTGGTCCGCGTTCTTCCTGCGCTCCTCGGGGGTCTGAGCCAAGATCGTCATGCGCACGTTGCGCCCCGCGAGGGCGATCGAGGTGTTAGTTTCATCGATCGCGTGCATCCCCTTCAGGTGCTTCTCGTACAGCGTTTCGGCGTTGTCCTGCATGGTCCCCATACCGGTGACCGCGAGGTACCCCATGCCGGCCATAAGGAGCGAGAGGGTGCAGAATCCGATGAGCAACTTGGTCATCGTTTGACGGTTGCGGAACCAGTTCATGGGCGTCTTTCGCAGAGAGAGTGATCGGTGTGTTAAGCAGAGAGTGAAAGCTCGCCGGCGTTACCAATGAGCTTGTCGATGTTGAGCAGTGAGACGAGGCGCTCGCCGGTGCGCGCGATCCCAGTGAGGAACGAGGTATCGACACCCGCGCCCAGGTCCGGGGCCGGGAGCTTCTCGTCGGACTCCACGTTGAGCACGTCGGACACGGCGTCCACGACCAGGCCCACGATCTTGGTGCCCACGGTCACGACGATGATGACCGTGAACACGGTGTACTCGGCCTCGCGCATGCCCAGGCGGATGCGCAGGTCGATGACCGGGACCACGCTCCCGCGCAGGTTCATCACGCCCTTCATCTCCGAGGGCGTGTTGGGCAACGGGGTGATGCGCGAGTACCCCTTAATTTCTTGCACGCGCAGGATCTCGACCCCGTATTCCTCGTCCCCCAGCCGGAACGCCAGGAACTGGCTCCCGTGGGTCACGAGTTCGGTTTTGTCGTGTGAGTCGAGTGAACTCATCAGCGCTCTCTTCAGAAGGGAGAAAGGATCGCTCGCATCAACTCACTGCTGGCTGCAAGTGCGTGGCGCGACCCACTCACTCAGTATCATCGGGGCAGGCCGGAGAAATTTGCGTGGTTATCCACGTGCGTTGTTGTGCAATTTTAATATCGAATGTGGCATGCCACATATTTCAGACTCGGGGAACAATTAATCGCTCCGAGCGAACGTGGAGGTAAGACAAATTGCTTCTGAACCGCCCTCAAAGAGTTCTTGGGAACGGAGGACGACGTGGGTTAGCGAACCGGCGTTCGCAATCAGTGCGACGGGGTTCGGCTACAGAATTCCCAATACGCATGAACCAGCACAAGTTCGTGGAGGGGAAATAGGGCATTCGGATCGGCCCATCCGTTTCGCTCATTTCGGGAATAAACAAGTTGCCTGCGGCTCTTCAGGGATGAAGTCACTTGCCCCGCACCTCTGGGCTTCTCCATGTCACTCACACCTCTCGCGCGGCGCGCGATCGTATTCGCGTTTATTCTCGCTGGTACCGGCTGTCAGCCCGGTGTGCGCGAGGACCGCACCATCACCTTTGACTCAAACGGGCGTGCCGCCTTCCAGCACGGGGCGAACGGCGTGTTCGTCACCGACCCGAAGACTGGCGCGCCCAAGCGCATCTACGAATCGGTTCCGGGTGACATCGCCGTGAGTCCACCCGCATGGGACTCCGGCGGCAAACGAATGGTCTTTACGGTCGCCCGAGCACTCCCCGACCAGCCCCTCGAACCGCTCGGCGACGCACCCGCCGACGGGCGCCGGTACCCCGAAATCCCGATCACGTACACGTGCTGGCTCTACGATCCAACAGTCGACGGCTCGCCACAGAAATTATTCGAGGCCGCGGCCGGGCACCCTGGCTACGTTGCCGCGGGCTTGGCGGTCAGTTGGCACGCTGATGGCAAGCACCTGGATTTTGTCGAGCGCGTCGGAGACGGGCACCGCGTGCGCACGTTCGATTTGGCTACCAACATCGCTGAAGATTCCCCGCTACCCATTGCGAAGAACGTTGCACTCGGAAACGCGGTTTCTGCCCAGTGCGCGCTCCTCGGCGGCGCGGGCGGACAGAGTGGGTTGTGGGTTGCGGATGCGGACAACGCTTGGTGGCGAGTACCGGATTCCGATCCCCCCAACTCTCACTTGGAGCACTTGCGTCAGCAGTTACCCCAGTGGGCGCCCGATGGTAAGAAATTGGCTTTCACCGATGGGGTTGAACTCCGCGTGTGCGATACCACAAAGCGGACAACGGACGTGTGGTTCCGCTCCTCGCGAAAGCCCGAAGAACGGAACCCGTTCCAACCCCTTCCACCAGTCGCGTTTCGGTGGCACCCGGACGGCACCCGTATCGGATTCCTCGACGACTCGCGGCTCGGGTTGGTGACGGCAGCGGGGTGGCAGAAAGACTTAACGGAGACACGGGTCACAGCATTTTCAGGTTGGAACACGGCCGGTACCCGCATCGCCTATGTAACGACCGAACTCCCGCCGTACACCCAGGGCTTACATTGGACGACGCTGTTCGCCCCCAACATGCACGCCCGCACTGCACTCCGCACAGCGGACGCGGACGGTGCGAATGAGAAGGTACTCGTTTCCGGATTGCGAGCTACCTTCCCGCACTGGGCACCGAGCGAATCGCGACTCTCGGTCTGGCTGACAGTTGAACCACCTTATCGACTCGTGACTCTCGATCGAAGCGGAATGCCACCCGGCGACCCCGCTGCGCTCATCGATCCCGAAACGGGAAAAATTGACTGGCTCCCAGTTAAAGGAGCGGAACACGCGCAAATCGGGCACGTCGAATTGCGTGCCGGGCGCCTCGGTGCAGCTCTCAAGCGATTTGATGACGCCGCGGCCGGTTTGGGCGCGGACGAATCTGCCGACTGGATGGCGTTCCGCGCCATCGCGTTCCAGAAAGCCGGCCGCGAAGCCGCCGCACGCGAAGCATGGAAGCGGTTCAACCCGCCCGCAGCACGACGGCTCACTCCTGTGAGAGTTCCACTTGGGCCGGAACTCCCAATAGCGGGCGACGCGGACGCGATCACCGCACGTCACCGGTTCATCGCCGAAGCGTTTGTTAGCCTGGAGATGATGGACGAGGGCCTCGAATACTTCCGCGCACAAGTCCGCGCCGCTGGCTCGAACGCGGATCGGCTCTCGGCGGCACTCGCGCTGGGGCAGTTACTCCTACTCGCGGACCGGAAGGCAGAATTCGCGGAGTGTGCGGCGACTCACCTCATACCGTTAGCGGGCAACGTCGCGCAGTGGCCGGCCGCGAAGCAAGGTGCCGTGAACGCCACCGTCGCGTGGACGTTGTTGCCGCTGGCAGTGGACGAGTTCGTTACCGCGTTACCAGAAGCGACCGTCCGCAGCGTGAGTGAAAAGGCGATCGAATCGAGCGACGCAGCGGACATCAATTTCGTATGCCTCCTGGTGCAGCGCGCGTGTGGTCGGCGGTTGGAAGACGAGAAGTTGGTCGAACGAGCCGGAGAGAGGCTCGCACGCCACCCGGCACTAAGTCGGTGGAATTTGCCCACCGGTGAGGTCGGTATTGATGCGCTGTCGCGTGTCCGGGCCGCATTTTTGTCTCAAGAGCTGTTTCGTGAGCACTTTGGTGCGGTCACATTCAACGCGACGCGCTGACGGGTGAGGTCTGTTACGCGCCGACTCTTGCTCCGCGCGTTCCGCGTCCGGTAATCTAGAGGGCCGGCTCCCGCTTCCCCTCTGGGGCACTGTCAATGCGGTACGCGCTTACCCTGTGTGCCTCCACGTTCCTGGTTGCAATCTCCGCCGCCGCGCCGGTGCCGCCACCGAGCGCGCGCGAAGTTCCCCACATCATTGAGAAACTTGGGAGCGAAGACTTTGCCGAGCGCGAAGCCGCGACCAAGCGCCTCGACGAGTTGGGGCTACTCGCGCTGAGCGATCTCCGCGCCGCGACCCTGTCTGAGAACGCCGAGATCGCCGACCGCGCCAAAGATCTCGTGCGGAAGATCGAGCGCCGGGCCGCAAACGATCGCGCGCTCGCGCCGACTCTCGTGGACCTGGATCTAAAAGATATACCACTCGACACAGTACTTGCCGAGTTGTCGAAACAGGTCGGGGGCGAGATCGTTCTTGGTGGTACGAAGGCTCACGAACTCGCGGGCAAAAAGGTGACCGTCGCGACGGGTAAGGTGCCGTTCTGGACCGCGGTTCTGCGCGTGTGCGACGCGGCAGAACTCCAGGTCGCTGGTGCGGGCGGATTCTTCGCCCCGGGAACCGCGCCGTATTTTGCACGGGCCGACAAGAAAAAGGGGGGCGACGTTGCGCTACGTGTCGCGACGAACCCGAACAAAGCGGTGGTACTGGAAGCCCGCGACGGCAAAAAGCGGCCCGCGTCCGTTCATGGTGCGGTGTTGATCGAAGCATTCGAGGTACCCAAAGTCGCGGCCCCGAAAATGGTCGCAACGGCCGTGCTCCAAGTGTGGCCCGAACCGAAGCTGGTGTGGCAATCCACGGCCGACGCTAAGGTAACGAAAGCGACCGATACCGAGGGCCAGAAAATCCTCCCCGACTTCACACGGGCGCTCACGCGACCGCAAGTTCAGCGCTTCAAGGACGGAGGGGTGGCCGTCGTTCGCAACGCGGACGGCACAGTGACCCTCGTGAACCTCAACGCCACGAACCCGATCGACGTCGGACCAAACTTCACACCCAACGCGCGTCAGGCGGTCATCAAACTGAAGACCCAAACAACTACCGCGAGCGAACTCATTGGGGCCGTGTATGGTCTAGTACGGTCCGCCCCCGAACCGCTCGTGACGATCCCACTCAATTCGGACGCGACGACAGTGACCGGCCTCGGCGGTAGCGAAGTCACGGCTTCACTCCGTGCCGACCCGAAAGGCAAACAGTTTGTGGACGTGAAGTTGACCTACGATCCGCTGCGTGTGGACCCGGTCCGCACGAGTGACGAACTCCCGGACGTGAAGCCCGGGGCGAGTGGGAACCAAACTGTTCACGGCCTGCGAGTTACCGACACCGAGGGCAAAGCGTTTGATGCGTCCCTGGCGAAAGCTACCAACGAATTCGCCGGACGCGGACAGCGCGTCGTGTTGACGATGCAGCTCGAATTGCCCATGACAAAGGACGGTTCTCCTGCGCCCGCGAAGCTCGTGTTTTGGGGCCACTACGCGAAATCGGTGGAAGTGCCGTTCGTGCTGAAGAACGTGCCGCTCACCAGTAGCGCGAAGTAGCCATTATCGCTTCACAGTGCCCGCGTGATTCACGACCACTTACGCACGGTTCTCAATGCTCGACCGGTTCTTCGCGTTCGCGCTACACCCGGCTACGTTGATCGCGGTTGGAGGTGCGGTCGGGGCAAACGCCCGCTACTGGTTCGGCAAGTTGGTGGCGGCTTATGTGCCCCCGGGGGAAATTACGTTCCCGTGGGCGACGTTCGCCATCAACGTGTCGGGTTCGATTATTCTGGGATTTGTCGCGTCCGCGTTCCTAAATCACCCGGACGAGTCGCGAAAGAGTTGGTACCTGCTGCTCGGCACCGGCTTTTGTGGCGGGTTCACCACGTTCTCGACGTTCAGCCTGGAAGCGCTGCAACTAATGAGGGCGGAGCGCCCGGGAACCGCCGCGGTCTACGTGTTCGGTTCGGTCGCGGCGGGGTTACTCGGGGTCTGGCTCGCGACGAAGCTCGGGGCCGGCGCGTCCGAGTAGCGCCGGCTCGGCCTCACCCAATGGCGAGCTTCAACTGAACGGTGCCGATCTGCACCACGTCGCCGGCCTTCACCTGGCGCGGCTGCCCGGCGTGAACGCGGACCCCGTTGAGCCACGTCCCGTTGAGGCTGTTCAGGTCTTCGAGGAACACGCTCCCCTTCTCGAACATCAGCACCGCGTGCTGGCGCGAGCACCAGATCTGTTCGACCGACTCCTGGCTCACGAGGTCGATGTCCACGGGCTTGTCGGCGAACCGACCGACGACGTTCCGGCCGTCGTACAGCGGGTACTCGGCCCCGATCTTCATCCCGCGCAGGACCACCAGTTTGGGTTTCACGGTCGGGGTCACGGGTCCGCCGGGCGCGTGGTCGGCGCGGTCGGTCGCGGGGATCGTGACGTGAACCGGGGCTTCATCGAGTTCGTTCATCGGATGATCCGGGAGTCCGGGGTGAGCCGGCAGCGTGGCACCGGCGACGTGGTCGCGGGCCGTTTCGTGCGGCACGGTTCGGGGACGATTCGGAAGGGCGGCCGAATCGTCGAACGGTTTGGCCAGAGCCGGCGTGGGCGGGAGCGGCTCGCAATCGAGAATATCGAGCACCATTACTGGTTCGGTCATCGGGGCCGGCAGCGGGGCCTCCAGATCTATCGGTGCGCTGAACAGCGGCGCACCGCACCGCACGCACACCCGCGCGCGGTTGAGAGCAGCGACTCGGCACCGGGGGCAACTGGCCACCATTGACTCTCCCTCGGGAGTCGGTTCGGTCGCGTGTGATAATGACTGGTCCGAGCGGGACCACCGCACCCACACGTCGGATCGAATCGCGATCTCGGACCGAGTGGGCGTCGGAACGGCCGATGTGTTCGCGCAAACCACTCTAGTTCACATTTCGATTTGTCAACTTCCCCGAAGGACGAATTGCGGCCCCAAATTGCGCGCCTGCGCGAAAACTGCGACATTTGGTGTCCGAAACCGCCACAAACCCGGTCACGCGGACCGGATTTCCAACACTACAGCACCGATCGGCGCTTCGGAAGCGACCGTGAACGCGACTTCGTTTCGGGGCAGGAGCAAAGAAGTGATGTCAACCGCGAATGGATCGGGCGTTGCGACGGCGGTCCCGTTGACGCGGACCTCGACAGCGCCGGGAACCTGGGCGCACACGAGCCAGACGCGCTCGTTGGCATCCAGGGTGCGCGGGCGCCCGAACTTCCGCGTGTGCCGCGTGCCGCTCGGGGTCGAGGCGACGTCCCACGGTGGGCCGAGGCGGATGGTGTGCATGGGAGATCAAATCCGAAACGCAAAACACAAAATCCGAAGGCAGACAGGGAACAGAAATTGGCGCGTCACACCACGGTGATGAAAGTACGAAAAGCGCGCATCAAAAAACTCATGAGCTACGCCTTACCCAGAACGCCATCCACTACCCAACACCCGCGTGCGTGAACGGTATCCGCGCGGCAGTGGGTCAGCACATCGGTATTGTCACAACCTGCTTCCTGGAGTGCGTCGGCCAAAATCGGCATCCGGTCGAACGCGCGATCGGCGTAAATCCCCTGCGCCAACGCAACGACATCCGAAGTGCGCCACGCGGGATCGAACGCAACCGGGCGAAACGGGTTGTCGAGAATGCAGAGTATGTACGGGCGAAGTACAGCGCAATGCTGCTGCACTTCTATTCCCCGCGTAACGGAATCAGGGGTGCTCTTTTTGATTCCGGCGAGGTGCATTCGGATCGTATTTCCGATGCGACCGTCTGTCAGCACAAGGTTGGCAATTGCCCAGTCACCGTCGTACCCCCAACCTCTTATCGACTGGTCCCATAACTCTTCTAATGTTCGACCACCGTCCACAATTTCATCGCCTAAATGGGCGACGTGTTTGGAATCGGCGTATTCCGGCTGCGTTTCGAGAAACCGAGCGTAAACCGTAGCGAGTAAACGTAACTTGCGCGGTGACGGATTACAGTTCTGCTCGACGTAGTTGAGCATCAAGCCCGCGTTCAACGTGAGCCACTCGTCCTCCGTCACCGATCCGCCCTCACTCACGAGTTCAGTGGCTTCCCGGCCCATGCCATGCGAGCGGCTTCGCCGACGGCCTCGCTCAGTGTCGGGTGTGCGTGAGTGCAACGAGCGATGTCCTCGGCGCTACCCTTATACTCCATGATCGTCACGCACTCGGCGATCAAATCGGACGCGCGCGGGCCGAGAATGTGAACGCCCAGCACGCGATCGGTCTTCGCGTCGGCGAGCACTTTCACGAAACCGTCCTGTTCGTCCATCGCCTTCGCGCGCCCGGTGGCGCTGAACTTGAACTTGCCCGTGCGGTACTCGATCCCCTTCTCCTTCAACTGCTCTTCGGTCAACCCGACGCTCGCGACCTCGGGCCAAATGTAGATGACGCTCGGGATCGCGTCGTAGTTGACGTGCGGTTTCATGCCCGCGAGTGTCTCCGCGAACACGACGCCCTCTTCGCTCGCCTTGTGTGCGAGCATCGGGCCAGCGATCAGGTCACCGATCGCGAAGATGCCGGGCACCGAAGTCTGGAAATGCCCGTCCACCTCGACACGACCGCTCTTCGGGTCGTACTTCACCCCGACGTCGTCCAGCCCAAGTCCCGTGGTGTACGGCCGGCGCCCCACCGCCACGAGCACGCGGTCGCCCTGGATACTCAGTTCCTTGCCGTCCTTCGTCTGGGCGGTCACGGTAACTGAATCGCCCTTCACCGTGGCGCCGGTCACCTTCGTATCGAGGTGGAACTCGAACCCCTGCTTCACGAGCAGCTTGTGAACTTCGTTGGCAACTTCGCCGTCGCTGATCGCCAGGATGCGCGGGAGGAACTCGATCACCGTCACCTTCGCACCGAGCCGCTTCCAAACGGAACTCAGTTCCAGACCGATGTACCCACCGCCCACGACGATGAGGTGCTTGGGCACCGGGTTGAAGTTGAGCGCCTCGGTCGAGCTGACGATATACTTCCCGTCGAATTTCAGGAACGGCAGTTCGGTGCTCTCGCTCCCGGTCGCGAGCAGCACGTTCTTCGTTTCCAGCACGCTCTTCGCGCCGTCCGCGGCGGTCACTTCGACCTGCTTCCCCGCGAGCAATTTGGCGGAGCCGAAGACCGGCGTCACGCCGTATTTCTTGAACAGGAACCCGACGCCGCCGGTCAGCTCACTGACGACCTTGTCCTTGCGCTTGAGCATGGTGTCGAGGTCGAGCGCGACGCTGCCGACCTTGATGCCGTGGCGCGCGAGCTTGTGCGTCGTGGCTTCGTACATCTCGGACGAGTCGAGCAGCGCCTTGCTCGGGATGCACCCGACGTTGAGGCACACGCCGCCGAGCGCCTTGTTCGCGCGCTTCTCGACGCACGCGACCTTCAGCCCGAGTTGCGCCGCGCGAATCGCCGCCGTGTACCCGCCCGGTCCGCCGCCGATCACCACGAGGTCGTAACTGTCCGCCATGTTGTCTCCAAGAAGAACTCACCGCCGAGGGTACGAGAGGGCGCAGAGAAAAGACCGGATTGGATGACTCGGTTCTTTTCTCTGCGCCCTCTCGTGCCCTCGGCGGTGAACATCAGATTTCAAACAGGATTCGTTCCGGGTTCTCCACGCACTCCTTGATGCGCACGAGGAACTGCACGGCCTCGCGGCCGTCGATCAACCGGTGGTCGTAGCTGAGCGCGAGGTACATCATCGGCCTAATAGCGATTTGATCGTTGACCACGACCGGGCGCTTTTGAATGCTGTGCATGCCGAGAATGGCGCACTGCGGTGGGTTCAGGATCGGCGTGCTGAGCATCGAGCCGAAGATCCCGCCGTTGGTGATGGTGAACGTGCCGCCCTCCAGTTCGGGCACCGTCACCTTCCCGTCGCGGGCGCGTTTGGCGACCGCGGCGATGGCCTTCTCGATGTCCGCGAAGCCGAGCTGGTCCGCGCCGCGGATCACCGGCACCATCAGCCCCTTCTCCGTGCTGACCGCGACGCCGATGTCGTAGAAGTGCTGGTGGACGATGTCGTTCCCGTCGAGGCGGGCGTTTACGAGCGGGAACGCCTTCAGCGCCTCGATTGCGGCCTTCACGAACACCGACATGAAGCCGATCTTCGTCCCGTGCTTCTTCTCGAACTTCTCATTGTACTTCGCCCGCAAGTCCTGAATCGCGGTCATGTCCGCTTCGTTGAACGTCGTCAGCGTCGCGGTGGTGTTCTGGCTGTCGAGGAGCCGCGACGCGATCGTCTTGCGGATCTTCGACATCGGCTCGCGCGTGGTGCGCGTCCCCGGCTGACTCGGCACACGGGCGGGCGCTTCGACCGCGGGCTTCTCCGCCTCGCCGTTCACAACGGGCGACGCCTTGGGCGCCGACGCAGCCGCGACCGCGTCTTCCTTCAGGATGCGCCCGCCGGGACCGGTTCCGGCCACGTCGCCCGGCTTCACGCCGGCCTCAGCCAGCACGCGGGCCGCGGCCGGCGACGGAATCGCCTCTTGCTTCGGCGCGCTGGGGGCATCTGCGATTTGTTGTTTCGGAGCACTCGCTTGAGCCGCGGGCGCCGGGGCCTTCGCGTCGGTGTCGATTTGCGCGACGGTGGCACCGATGGCGACCGTATCGCCCTCTTTCACGAGGTGCTTCACCACGCCCGAAGCCGGGGCGACGACCTCTTGCGAAGCCTTATCGGTGCCCATCTCGAAGAGCGGTGCGTCCGCCTTCACGAAAGCGCCGTTCGCCACGAACCAGCGGTTCAGTGTGGCCTCGGTGATGGATTCACCGGCCTTCGGCACCGTCACTTGTTCGATCGCCATGACCATCCCCGGTACGAAAACGATACCACCTAACTCCCCGGCCCCTTCCCTAAGAAGGAAGGGGAGAAAGGCACCTCGGCTCTTTCTCCCCCTTCCTTCTTAGGGAAGGGGGCCGGGGGGTTAGGTTCTTCTCTCCGTTATGCCTTGGCCTTGGCCGCGTCCGTGTGCGCGCCGTGTGTGCCGTTGGACTCGACCGCGTTCCAGCCGATCCACCCCGGTCCGATCGGACCCGACGGCGTCGGCGCGAACGCGCCGTCCACGAGCAACTTCTGTTCGCGCTCGTGAACGTGGTGCGACCCGGTCGCGGGGCTGGCACCGGCGTCGCGACCGACGTACTCGAAGGGGAAGTTCATGGCCCGCAGGCGCGGCTCCACGAACGTCCACCCGCCCATGTTTTGCGGCTCTTCCTGCACCCACACGAACTCGCGGGCACGGCGGTAGCGGCCGAGCGCGGCGGAAAGCTGTTGTTCGGGCCACGGGTACAGTTGCTCGATCCGCAGGATCGCAACCGCTTGCGTGCCGAGTTCCTCGCGCTTCTTCGCGAGGTCGTAGTACACCTTCCCGGAGCACACCAGCACGCGCGTCACCTGGTCCGGGTTGGATTTGTCGTCGAGCACTTCGCGGAAGTGCTGCCCGGTCACAAACTCGCTCACCGGCGACACCGCGGCCGGGAGCCGCAACAGGCTCTTCGGCGTCATCACCACGAGCGGCTTGCGGAACTTCCGCTTCATCTGCCGGCGCAGGAGGTGGAAGTATTGTGACGGCGTGGTCGGGTACGCGACCTGGATGTTATCTTCCGCGCACATCTGGAGGAACCGTTCGAGCCGCGCGGAAGAGTGCTCCGGCCCCTGGCCCTCGTAAGCGTGCGGGAGCAGGAGCACGATGCCGCTGGACCGGTTCCACTTCGATTCGCACGACGTGATGAACTGGTCGATGATGACCTGCGCGCCGTTGGCGAAGTCACCGAACTGCGCCTCCCACAAAACCAGCGATTCCGGAGCATCGAGCGAGTACCCGAAATCGAACCCCATCACGGCCGCTTCGGAGAGCGAACTGTCGATCACGTCGAACGGGGCCTGCTTCGGGTCGAGGTTCGCCAGCGGGTAGTGCTCCGCGCCGGTTTCGTAATCGACCACGACCGAGTGCCGCTGCGTGAACGTCCCGCGCCGGCTGTCCTGGCCGCTGAGTCGCACCGGGGTACCTTCGAGCACCAGTGAGCCGAACGCGAGCGCCTCGCCAGTGCCCCAATCCACGGACCCGCGCTTCTTGATGTTCTCCCCGCGCGTCTGGAGCGTCTTGAGTAGGTTCGGGTGAACCGTGAACCCCTCCGGGAACGTGCCCAGCGCGGTTCCGATGCGGTCCAGAACCGCGTCACTCAATCCGGTCGCAATGGGTTCGTGCGAGTACCGATTGGTGAAGTCTTTCCAGCGCCCGGAGAAGCCCTCCATCCCGCGCTTTTTGGTCTGGCCCTTCTTCACCATCTCCTTGACTTGCTTGTGCGCCGCTTCCAACTCGTTGCGGTACGCGGCGGCGACCGTTTCGGCCTCGCGCATCGCTTCGGCGAGCTTGTCGTCGAACTCGCGAACAAGGTCCGCGACGACGTCGGGTGTCACACTCGGGTCGTCGGGGCGCCCGGCGAGTTGGGCGGCGTAGACGGTGGAGAGCGGCGGCTTCTTGGCAATCACCTTGGCCTGGAGAGGCTGCGTGTAGCCCGGGTTGTCGCCCTCGTTGTGTCCCCAGCGGCGGTAGCACACCAGGTCGATGACCACGTCTCGCTTGAACTGCTGGCGGAACTCCAGCGCGAGTTCCGCCGCCGCCACGCACGCCTCCGGGTCTTCCGCGTTGACGTGGAAGATCGGCGCCTGCACGAACTTCGCGATGTCGGTGCAGTACTGCGTGCTGCGGGAGTCGCGCGGGTTCGTGGTGAACCCGATCTGGTTGTTCACCACGATGTGAATGGTCCCGCCGGTGCGGTACCCCGCAAGGTTCATCAGGTTGAACGTCTCCATGATGACGCCCTGACCCGCGAACGCCGCGTCGCCGTGGATGAGCACCGGTACGCCGGTGACGCGCTCTTTATCGCCGTGCTGTCGCTGCTTGGCGCGAACCCGGCCCTCGACCACCGGCCCAACGATCTCCAGGTGGCTGGGGTTGGGCGCCACAGACATGTGAACCTTCCCACCGTCGGCGGTTTCGATGTCCGCCGAGAACCCGAGGTGGTACTTCACGTCCCCGTCGCCGTCGTGCGTGGACAGCGGGAGGTAGTTGTCCTCGAACTCGTTGAAGATTTCAGAGAAGGGCTTGTGGAGCGTGTTCGCGAGAACGTTCAGCCGGCCGCGGTGGGCCATCCCGATGACGATTTCTTTAACGCCGACCGACGGGCCTTTCTCGGTGATCGCGTCCAGAACCGGGATGAGCGTTTCGCCACCTTCGAGCGAGAACCGTTTCTGACCGACGTACTTGGTGTGCAGGAACTTCTCGAACAGCTCGGCTTCGTGCAAGGTATTGAGAATACGGTACTTCTGCCGCAATTTGAGCATCGGCCGGTTGCAGGTCGGCTCGACACGCGACGCGATCCATCGGCGCATGTCCTGCGACTCGATGTGCATGAACTCGATGCCGGTGGTGCCACAGTACGTGGCCCGCAGCGTATCAATCAGGTCGCCCAGCTTCACTGGGCCGTTCAGTCCGAAGTACATGCTCCCGTCAACGACGCGGTCGAGGTCGCTGTCCGAAAGGCCGAAGTTTTCGAGTTGGAGGAGTTGGCACGGGGGAGGTGGTTGAGTCGCGAGCGGGTCGATGTCGGCCTGAAGGTGCCCGGCTTGCCGGTACCAGAACACGAGCCGCACCACTCCGGTTTGGACGCGCAGGTCCGCGGAACTCGCTGCCCCTCCGGGACTTGCGGCGGCGCCGGGGAGTGTCCCGGCGAACCGCATCCCCGCAAAGAAACCCTGCCAGGTCGGTTCGACGGAGTTGGGATCTTGTTGCCAGCGGCGGAATTGCTCTTCGAGGTACTCGCCGTTCTCGCTGAACATCAGAAACTCCGGAGGTGCGCGCGAGGCACAGAGCGGGGCTATCGCGGGCCGGTAAAGCTACTGATAGCCCCCCCCCACGCGCCGGGCAAGACGAGCATGCCGACCTGCGCATTATAGCTCGCACGAGCACCACAAGGTGCCCATCGGGGCGCTTGCCCCGAGGCGCAAAAAAGATGCACAACTCCCGGGCGGAAAACTACTTCCCATTCTTAATACTCCGCGCCTGTAGCTTCTGCTGTGACGCCAAGACGCAGTCGTGCTCGAACCGAGTGCGCCCTTCTGCGGCACGAATCCCCCGCAATGCGCTGGACGTGAGCAGCAGAATTAACCTCGTTCGTTCATACGCGCGGTTCGCCGAATCATCTGGACGGCTCGAATCAACGGACGTGACGTTCTCCGTTCGTGTGGGGAAATCGGAATCGAGTGTGCCGATCGATCGGAGATCGTGTATCGTGTGTCAGGTCGAGTACTTGTGCGATTCCCGCTCGAGCCCGATACCCCATTCTGGTGCGCGATGCCGCCGCAGGGATTTTCCTGGGTCGAACGTCCGCGTCTTGCCGCGCTCGCGCGACCGCAATCGGCGGAAGACCTCCGCTGGCTCCGGCGCAACGGCATCGACGTGCTCGTGTCGCTCACCGAAAGCCCGCTCCCGCGGAACTGGGTGAACGACGCGGGCGTGATGGCCGTGTCCGTTCCAGTGCCGGACATGGAAGCCCCCACCGAGCGCCAGCTCGATCACGTCATCGCGACCATCCGCCGGGCGAACGGATCGGGTATGGGCGTGGCCATCCACTGTGCCGCAGGGTTGGGACGCACCGGAACTGTGCTCGCCGCGTACCTCGTCGCGTCGGGCCTCTCAGCACGCGCAGCTCTCATCAAACTGCGCGACCTCCGCCCCGGCTCCGTAGAAACGCTCGATCAGGAACGTGCCATCGAGCAGTACGCCCGCAAGCTCGCGCTCCCGGAAGGCGAACGGACCAACGATCTCACCGATCCAGAATAAATCGATTCGTGTGAAGATTCTTTCACACATCCGCAATTACATTGAGCCGACCCCGCGCGCGTTGTACAACTCCCGCACGCGCTCCCCACTTTTCACCCGGGTCGGCACCCATGCGTCCCTTTCCCGCACTCGGCTCGCTCGCCGCGCTGTTCGCCGTGGCGATCGGTGCCGGCCTGTTCGTTGCGCCGCGCCCCGTAGAGCCGGCCCCGGTTCCGGAACGCAAGGTGAAGCTCGCGGTCCTCGTCATCTTCGACCAGATGCGCGGGGACTTCCCAGAGCGCTGGCGCGCGCTGTTCGGCCCGAACGGGTTCGCGCGACTCCAGCGCGACGGCGCCTGGTTCACCCACTGCCACTACCCCTACGGGACCACCACCACCGGCCCGGGCCACGCTTCGATGCTCACGGGAGCGTGCCCGGACGCGCACGGCATTGTGAATAACAGTTGGGCCGAGGGCGGCCAAGAGGCGTACTGCGCCGGCTCACCGCGGTACAAGTTGGTCCCGCCAGCGCCCGTGTTCCCCGTCGAACCAAACCCCAAAGACGCCAAGGACAAGCCCGCGGCTAAAGTGCCGATGATCGGTTCCCCGGAGCGCCTCCAGAGTGAAACGGTGGCGGACGTGCTGAAAGAGGTCCACGGCGCGAAGTCGAAGGTGTTCGGCCTCTCTCTCAAGGACCGTTCCGCAATCCTGCCGACCGGAAAGCACCCGGACGGTGCCTACTGGTTCTACGGCACGTTCGGTACCTCGACGTACTACACCGAGCGCGTTCACCCGTGGGTCGAGACGTTCAACCAGTCGAAGTTCGCGGACCGGTGGTTCGGACGCGACTGGACCTACTTCCGCCCGGACGTGGATTACACCCGGTGGAGCGGGCAATCGGATGATGTGCGCGGCGAGGGCGTTGGGGTCGGACAGCGGGGTACGTTCCCGCACCCGACCACGGGAGGGAAGCCGGCCCTCGGGAAGAACTACTACGAGGCGCTCGCGAACTCGCCGTTCGGTAACGATTTGCTTCTGGAATTCACGAAGACGTGCATCACGGCCGAGCGCCTGGGCGCTGACGATGCGCCCGACCTCCTCGTCGTCAGCTTCTCGTCGAACGACCTGATCGGGCACACATGGGGGCCGGATTCGCACGAGGTAATGGACGTCACGCTCCGCTCGGACGCGCTCATGGCCGATCTGTTGGCCTTTCTCGACACGAACGTCGGGAAGGATCGGTACCTGCTCGGCATGACCGCGGACCACGGGGTCTGCCCGTTGCCGGAAATAACGTTCGGCTCGAACCCGCCCCGCGGTCGGGTGAATCTCGCGGACCTCAGAACGCGCCTGGAAGCGCACCTCACAACCAAATTCCCGACACCCAAGCCGGCGGACGGGAAACCCGCGCGGTGGGTCGAAGAGTTCGTCTTCCCGTGGGTGTACCTGAACCCGCGGTTGGTCACGGCGAGCGGTCAGCCACAGGCAGCAATTGCAGAAGAGGCCGCGAAGTACCTCCGCGAACTCAAGGACGGCCACGTAGCGCGGGCCTTCACGCGGACCGAACTCGCGGGGGCGTTCCCGGAATCGGACGCGATGGCGAACCGGGTGAAGCGGTCGGTTTACCCGTCCCGCAGCGGGGACGTGTTCGTGGTGCTGGACCCGCACCACTTGCCCGCCAGCAAGCCGAACGAAACGGGCACAACACACGGCGCCCCATTCAGCTACGACACACACGTGCCGCTGTTGGTGTACGGCCCCGGGATTCGCGGGGGCGTGCGCACCGAACCAACGACCCCGCAGGCGCTCGCACGCATCTTCTCGAAGTGGCTGAACGTTCGCGACCCGAAGAGCGCCGCGTTCCCGATACCGAAGACGCTCGAATAAACGTGGTGCAGACGGCAAACACAATCGGCCCGGGCACCTCATCACGCGAGGTACCCGGGCCGATCGTGTTTGATCCGTAATCAGTTGTGCGTGCTGTGTTCCGTGGTCGGCATGGTGACCGTACCGAGCGGCATGGTGAACTCGTTGATGATTGCTTCGTGCACGTTAAGCAGGAGCGCCCACAATGAGCCACGGTCATCAAGGGTGATCGGGCCGCGTTCCGGGGCGTCTTCGTTCGCACCCACGGGCTGTGACGGGAGGTAATACTCCCGCGTGACCGGGTCCAGTTCGCGCCCCTCGGAGTGGGGGTTCGGTTGCAGTCCCGGCGGGGCGGCCACGGTCGTTCCGCACACCACCAACGCGCCGATCGACCCCAGCAGCATTCGCCGCAGCATTCGCATCCGTCCGTTAAGAGCAAACAACCCGATGCGGGTCCGTCGCGCACTGGTTGTTTGGTTAGAAGGACGGCTCTATAGCTTTCTTCCTGGTTCCCGCAATGGGAAACTGACAATTGCGCTCAACTCGATCTGCCCCAGAGTCATTCAAACCTGGGACCGCGGGCATCTTGCCCGCTCTTCCGGACAACAGTATCCCAGGCACTCACCACTCGTCCGGAACCGCGGGCATCTTGCTCGCCCTTCGCTGCCAAAGTCAGAAAAGCGGGCAAGATGCCCGCGGTCCCAGGTGAAAGCCCCCCAGTTTGCCGCAAACGATTCGCTTGACCGGTCCGAGCCGCCGGCTTACGATTACTTCCATCCCGCCAGAACGCTCCTTACCAACCGCGGGGGGCCACAGCCCCTCAACTCACCAGATTAACTCACCTCGGAGAGCCCCGACCATGCGCCGGCTCGTGTTCGGCCTTGTAGGTTTTGCCGCGTCGGTCGCGATGGTCGGTTCGGCCGTGGCCCAACAACCGCCGCCCGGTCTGCCGTCCCCGCGCATTCAAAGCGTGTTCCCGAGCGGCGCGAAGGCCGGCACCAGCGTTGAAGTGACCGTGACGGGCTTCGACGTGGAGGAGCCGGAGAAGTTGCTGTTCTCGCACCCGGGCTTAAAGGGCGAGTACATCAGCCCGCCCAAAGAGACGCCGGACCCGAAAGACCCGAAGAAGACGGTCCCGGCACCGAAGGTCAATCCGGCCGGACCGCACAAATTCAAAGTGACCGTCGCGCCCGATGCGCCGCTCGGCGCGTTCGATGTGCGGTTCGTGGGGAAGTGGGGTGCGAGCAATCCGCGTGCGTTCGTCGTGGGCGACTTGGTTGATGTGAACGAGAAGGAACCGAATAACGACGTACCCGAAGCGCAACGGATCGAGATCGGGACCACGGTAAACGGCATAATCTCCAACCCCACGGACGTGGACTACACCGCGTTCACGGGGAAGAAAGGCCAGCGCGTCATCGTTTCCTGCCAAGCGTCGTCGATCGACAGTAAAGCCGAACCGATGATCGAGATCTTCAACGCGAGCGGACGTAAACTCGTAACCAACCGCAACTACCACGGCAACGACGCGGTTGCTGACATCGTGCTCCCCGCCGACGGCGACTACTTCGTTCGGCTGTTCCAGTTCACCTACACCGCGGGCGGACCGGACTACTTCTACCGGCTGAGCGTGAGCGCAGCGCCGTGGATCGACGCCGTGTTCCCGCCGGTCGTCGAAGCGGGTAAGCCCACGCAGGTCACGCTCTACGGGCGCAACCTGCCCGGTGGTCGACCCGCGGAGGGTTACACCGCGGACGGGCGCCCGCTCGAACAACTCACGGTCACTATCACCCCGCCGGCCGACGCGACCGCGAATACGAGGCTGACCAGCCTCACGCACGTCGAGCCGGTCAGCGCGCTCCAGGACGGGTTTGCGTACAGTTTGAAAGGGCCGAACGGTACGTCCAATCCTGTCACGATTTTCTTCGCGCGCAACAAGCTCGTTGTGAAAGCGAAAGCCGCCGGATCGCCGGACACCGCGGAGGTCGTTCCCACAGGCAGTGAGGTGGCCGGGTTTCTAGCAAAGAAGGGCGAGAAAGACTGGATCGCGTTCAACGCGAAGAAGGGCGAAAAAGTCACCATTGAACTTGCGGCGGAGCGGATCGGCGCGAACGGCGACTTCTACTTTTCCGTGCGCGACGGCAAAGACCCGAAGCGCGACCTCAGCGGCGAACAGGACGACGACAACGACACGCTCCACCCGTTCGGATTCTACTCGCGCAGCAGCGACCCGGGACCGTATCAGTTCACAGCGCCCGAGGACGGCAAATATCTGATCGCGGTCGCGTGCCGCGAATCGGGCTACCTGAGCGGCCCGAAGGCCATGTACCGTCTGCGGATCGGTCAACCGGTACCGGACTTCCGCGCGGTGGTGATGTCGTACAGCCGCTTCTACCAGACCGGCTCGGCCGCGTGGCAGGGCGGCTCGCAGGCGTATTACGTGTTCGCGCAGCGCCAGGACGGTTACACCGGTGCGATCGCGGTCACGGTGGACGGTCTACCAGCAGGTGTAACGGCACAGCCGCTCACCATCGGGCCGGCCGTGCGCTGGGGGCTGTTGGTGCTCGACGTCGCGCCCGGCGCCGCACCCGCGACAACGGCCTTTACCGTGAAGCTCACCGGCACGGACAACGCGGGCAAGACGCTCGTTCGGTCGGCACGCCCGGCGTCGGTGACATGGGGGTTACCACAGCCGGACCAACAGATCCCGGTGGTATCGCGGCTGGACCAGTCGCTCGTGATCGCGGTCCGGCCGGAGAAATCGCTTTTCAGCATCAAAGCCGACCTCGCGAATACGGTTGTGAAGCCGGCCACGGGCAAAGAAAATAAGGTGAAAGGCCCGGTCATCGTGATGCGCCAGGGCGACAAATCGACCGTTCCCGTGAAGATCGAATGGGGCGGCACGGAGAAGCCGAACGTTACGCTCGTTGCCGAGCCGATGGCCCAGAACCAGCAGAGCGCACCTGTGTCCGTTCAGATCACGGCCCAACCGACCAAGGACAAACCGGAAGTGATGGTGAACGTGGACGCGAAGTCCAACGCGGTGCCCGGCGCGTACACCGTCGTGCTTCGCGGGAACGCGCAAGTGCAGTTCGCCAAAGACCCGATGGCAAAATCAAAGCCAAACATCCCGGCCGAAACTTTCAGCACACCGATCCAGGTGTTCGTAATCCCCAGCGCGCTGGGCCGGTTCACGACGGGTCCGCTCCCGAACAACACGCTCAAACTCGGCAGCAGTACCGAACTGCCGATCAAAGTGGAGCGGATGCACGACTTCGCTGGCGAATACAAGGTGACGTTCGTTCCTGCGAAGGACGCGATTGGGGTAACAGCCGCCGAGGTCGCCATTCCCGCGGGCAAGGACGAAGTGAAACTCGTGCTGAAGACCGCGGCCGATGCCAAGCCCGGCGCGCTGGCCGGTACCGTTGTGGTCACGGCTCTGTTCGCGGGTAAGTACCCGGTGACTTACGAGAACAAGGTGAGTTTCAATCTGGCCAAGTGATCGGCTCCGCGGCCCAATGGGTCGCGAGGAACCACCCGACACACCTTCCGTACACCCGAGGATCTGGAGACTCAACACCATGCGCCGATTCGTTGCGCTCGTACTGGCGCTGATGGCCGCCCCGAGCTTCGCCCAAGAACCGAAAAAGGACGCCAAGAATGTGTACCCGCCGATCCCGGTGATCGATCTGAAGCGGAAAGAGCCGGTCGAGTACGGGAAGGACATCGAGCCGATCTTCGAGAAGAAGTGCCTCGTGTGCCACTCCGGGACCGAGTTGAGCGGCAAGTACGACATGGGCACTCACGAAAAGGTGCTCAAGGGCGGGAAGCGCGGGGCCGCGGTGGTACCGGGCAAATCGGCCGAGAGCAACCTCTTCCTGCTCTGCGCGCGGCAGAAGCTGCCGATGATGCCGCCGAAGGGCGATGAGCCCCTCACTTCACAAGAACTGTCGCTCATCAAGTTGTGGATCGACGAGGGCGCGAAGGCCCCCACCACGATGAAGGTGAAGGAAAAGATCGTCGTAAACCTGCCAGCGGCCCTGGTGAAGCCGGTCCGGGCGCTCGCGGTTTCCCCGGACGGGAAGGCCATCGCCGCGAGTCGCGGGAACCAGATCAACGTCTTCGCGCTAAAGATCACCCCGGCGGACAAGAAGGGCGGTCCGGAGAAGAAAGAGTGGGAATATGCGAAGTCGTTCTTCGACCCGCAACTGAAGACGCCGGACGGTAAGCCCGCGAAGGCCGCCCACATCTCACTCGTCGAGTCGATGGCCTTCTCCCCAGACGGGAAGACGCTCGCAACTGGCAGCTTTCAGGAGTTGACCTTGTGGGACGTCGAGAAGGGTGAGCCGAAGCAGCGGATCGCCGGTTTCGTGGACCGCGTGTGTGCGATCGGGTTCTCCGCGGACGGCAAGAAGTTCGTGACTGGCGGTGGCGCCCCGACCGAGGACGGCGAGATCAAGATCTTCGATACGGTAACTGGCAAACTGATCTGGGAAATCAAGGCGGGGCACAGCGATACCGTGTTCGGCGTCGCGTTCAGTCCGGACGGATTGTTGCTCGCAACTTGCGGCGCAGACAAGTTCGTAAAAGTGTTCGAGATGCCGCACGCGGGTTTGGGGTGGCCGTTCCCGCCCGGCCCCAAGGCCCCGCGGTTCGCCAAGTCGTTCGAGGGCCACACGCACCACGTGATGGGGATCGGCTGGACGCCGGACGGCAAGAAGATCGCGAGCTGCGGCGCGGACAACTTCGTAAAGGTGTGGGACTACGAGAAGGGCGAAAAGATCCGCGACATGCAGGGGCACCAGAAGCAAGTCACGTCGCTCTTCTTCGTGGGCAAGTCGACGCAGTTCGTGACGGGTAGCGGCGACGCGAGCGTCCGCATGTGGAACGCGGACAACGGCGGGAACGTGCGGTCGTTCCCCGGCGCGGCCGACTTCGTGTACGCGGTGAGCGCGAGCACCGACGGCACCGTGGTCGCGAGCGGGTGCGAGGACGGCGTCGTCCGCGTGTACAACGGTACCAACGGCACGCTGATGAAAGCGGCGCTCCCGCCCGACGCCGAACCGAAGAAGAAGTGATTACTCCCGCTCGTTGGCACTCATCGTTCGCCACAAGACTCAGGTGAACGGCGAGTCCCAACGAGCGGGGCATTTCCCGCAGCCGCTTCAGTTAGACGGGATCACCTCCCTCACTTTCAAACGCCATTCGCTTGGACTTGACCCCGACACTTCCCCTTCGCTATCCGCCTGACACACCCAGACCCAACGAATCCAACTTTTCCCGTCACCGACCCGCGGAGGTGGGCCTTGCGCACGTGGAAGAAATCACCGCTGTTCCTCTTGGGCCTGCTCTGCGGGTGTACGACCGGGTTCGACCGGGCCGCGCTCGAAGAGCGCCTGAAGGACGGGTCGGTTCAGATGCCCGATTCGAGCATCGCCGAGGCGCGCGGGCTGAAGCCGCAGCTCCGGTTCCCGTGCCGGATCGCGGTGTACCTCCAACCCGACGGCCACGACTGGCGCTGGACGCCGGAAGACAAGGCCGTGATGGAATCGTGGGCCGAGACGCTCCGGAAGGAGAAGATCGCGACCGACGTGTTCCCGCTGCCCGAAATGCTCGCGGGCAAGAGCAGCAAAAACGACTTGAAGGATCTGCGGCTCGCGGCCGCCAAGTGCGGGGCCGACGTGCTGCTCGTGATTAACGGCGCGGCCCAAACCGACAGTTACAAGAACTTCGCCGCAGTGTTCAATTTGACCCTCGTAGGCGGCTACGTGATCCCCGGGAGCCACAAGGACTCGCTGTTTATGCTCGAAGGCGTCCTCCTCGATGTGGACAACGGCTATATCTACACCGGCATGCAAGCCGAGGGCGTGGGGAAGATCGTGCGCCCGACGTTCGTGATCGAGGACAAGGACTCCATCGCACTGGCGAAGACGAAAGCTCTGGCTCAGTTCGGCGACGAAGTGCTGAAGCGGATGCGCCGACTCGCGGCCACCCCCGTACCCGCCCCGGCTAGCAACATTCCCGTTGGCCCGGCGCGCACGGCGGAGCCGACTGCGGTGAACGCGGTTCGACCGGCGCCGGCTCCCGTCTCGGATGTGCCCGCAATCAAACCGACGCCGACTCTCCTGCCCGGGGGCATCTTCGCGACGGGCGCGGATATTCCTCCGCGTCGCGACCCGGTCAACAACGCGGGCGGCGTCATGACCGGTATCACCGCACCGCGCCCCAACCCGTAGCGCCGAAGAGAGCCAGGTCAGCGATAGTGGCGGACAAACGTCAGCCCACCGCCCGGATTGGTTCCCGGCGTGTCCCACCGAAAGATCGCACGGACGCTACCATGATGTTGCTCTTCATCGCGACGACACACGTGTGCCTGATGGTTCCGCCGTCACACGACGCGCCGGTCAGCGCTCCATCTGGCCCCGGCCTTCCTGGAGTGGGCACCCCTTTACCGAAACGACCTAAGCCGACACCAGAAGAGGAACGAATCACGGCGCTGCACAAAGCCGCGTTCGAGGGCGATTTGTGCACGGTGAAGGCGATTTTGACCGACCATCCCAAACTCGTGGATCGACCGCCAGTTTTCCGTTCAGGCGGCAAGGACGTTCCCGACTTGTCTACCGCGCTCCACGGAGCGGCTGTCAAAGGCGACGTCGATATCGTGCGTTTCCTGCTCAAGAAGGGCGCTAATCCGAACGCCAAAATGGATCAAGGATACACGCCGCTGCACTACGCCGTAAGTAGTGGCAGTTCTGAAGTTGTGCGCCTGCTTTTAGAAAACAAGGCAGACCCGAACGCACGCGGGTGGCAAGGGTGGAGGCCCCTGCACCGGGCGGCAGCCAACGGGCAAACCGAGATCGCGTTGTTACTCGTCAAAGCCGGAGCCTCACTTGAGGCTCGAACCGACGATATCCCCGCGAAGCCGATCCGTTTTCTCAACCCCGACACCCCACCCCAGTTCATTCCTGCGTCTCCGGGCCGTACTGCAGCCCAAATCGCCCGCGATGGCAAGCGCGAGAAATTGGCCAAGATACTTACCCGATAACGCGCGAACCTCGACCCGTTAGTGTAAGGGCCAAGCGGATCGCGCGCAGGCATTTGCCGGACTAGCGCCCCATTCGCCCACCACCGCCGCGACCGCCCCCTCCACCTCGGCGCCCACCGCCCTGTCCGCTTGGGCCGGCACGTTGGCTGCGCTCCGACTCGCCTCCTCCCAACGTGCGCCGGATCACGTCTAAATCCGCGCTCGTACCGACTACGAACGACACATCCGTGCCTTCGCGCCGGACCCAGCGCAGGGCGATTTCCTCGTTTTTCGCCTCTTTCGGCAGCGGCGTGCCGTCCGCGAACTTGGCGACGATATCCGGCCCACTGCCAAGCCCGAACACGGCCGGGCCTTCCACTCGGACGACACCGTTCTCGGGCACGGTGTAGGAGAACGAGCGCTGACCTGCGGGCCACGATCCGTCCGCGCGCACGCGGATCTCCGCTTTGACTGGCCCCCGGAATCCGACCGGTAGTACGAGCTCGGCCGTCGGCCGCGGCCCCGCGAACACGTCCACGGTCACTTCGAGCGGCGGACCCGTGTACGGGTGAAATCGCTTGGCCGACGCCAGAGCGTCCACAACGTCGCGTGGTAGTGTCGTTTGAGTTGGGAGGCGATTAGGAGCAGTTACTTCGACCATCACACCGCCCTCGTCCGGCGGGGCGAGGCGCGTGTGGGCGGTCCCGTCCGCACCGGCCGTAATGGTCTGGTCCCGCTCCTCGCTGTGCGAACCGAAGCGCCAAACGCGAACGGTTGCCGCGGGGACGGGTGTTTGAGTTTCCGCGTCGCGAACGCGAACAGTAAGCGGGGTGGACGGCTGGAACGTCTGGCACCCGGTCGCGGAAGCGGCCAGGACCAGACCCAGGTGCGCCAGGTAACTGGCACGCGAACGGGTCCGCACGATGTGTTCCTCAACTGTTGGCGCTGAGTTCGCCCCGGTAGCATGGCGGGGCGGTAGCGGACCCGAGCGTCAACGGCCTTGAATGGTTGGCGGTATGCCGCAGGTTGTGGAACCTGTCAATCCGCGGGGTGATTAAAAATGACGGTGATTAGCAAAATTCTAGGGCAACAGGTAGGCTGTTGCCATGACCCTCGACGAGTACGAACGGCACCTGCTCGGCCACCTCTGCTGGTGGTGCCACCACGCCACCCACCGGAGTTCGGCCCGCCAGCGGCAATGCCCGGGGTGCCGGGCTAAGTGGAGCTACCATCGGCGGAAGACCGAGTGGGAGCTGCTCCGGGCGTTCGCCTTCAGCACCACGGCTCACCACGCCGCTCGGGTGGTCCGGTGCAGCTACCCCACGGCCCACGCCGCGTACACCCGGTTCCGCCTCACGCTCCAGGCCATGACCGATGAGGAGAAGCGGCCCCTGCTCGGAGCCCTGGAGCTGGACGAGTCCTACTTCGGAGGCAAGCGGAAGGGCAAGCGGGGCCGCGGGGCGGCCGGGAAAGTGGCCGTTTTCGGGATCCTGGAGCGGGCCGGCCGGGTGTACACGGTAGCCGTCCCGAACTGCCAGAAGGAGACCCTGATGGCCAAGATCGAGGCTGCCACGGTCAAGGGGGCGGTGTTCTACACCGATGAGTTCGCCCGCTACCAGGACCTGAAGAGGCATGGGAAGCATGTCCCGATCGACCACCAGGAAACGTTCGGGATCGGGGCCGCCCACATCAACGGGATCGAGGGGTTCTGGAGCTTCGCCAAGCGGCTGTACCGGCACGTCCACGGGGTCGAGCCGGGGAACTTCCCCCTGTACTTAGCCGAGTACGAGTTCCGGTACAACCACCGGGGGGAGCACCTGATGACCCTCCTATACGACCGCCTGATCCGAGCCGCCGTCCCAACCCGAAATCAGCCCTAGAATTTTGCTAATCACCAAAATGACTGCCCGAGGTGGGCGCCGATTAATTAGACGCCCGTGAGCCACACGTGACACATTTGCGACAGTGGTTGCCGCACTTCGGTCACTACTGCTCCGTAGAGAACCAGACCTTCAGCCAGTATTCGCGGCTGTATTCGCCCTTACCGTGCGTGAACGCGGTCTGCGGAAGCTTGCTGAACACGTCCTTCATCTCCTCACGCACCCGGACGAGTTCAGACGGCTTTTCGAGCTTCTCGTAGGCCTTGTACATCAGACTCAGAATGATGAGTTCTTCAACTGTCCCCTTGTGCCGGTCCCGGAGCGCGGCCCCTTCGTTGAGTAAGTTCCGTGCTTGCACGTTATCCTGCATCTGCTGATAGGACTGCAGCACGCGCAACGAAGCCTGGAGGCGCAACCAGGCTTCGCGGTCGGTGAGTTTCCCGTTGCGATCCGGTTTTTGAGCGGCTTTGTCACAGTCCATGACGATTTCTTTGAACTTGGTCAAAGCTTCGGTCCGCATATCCCGTGCGTTTTGCGCTTCTTGGGGGCTCAGCGGGTTCTGCCGACTGAGGGCCGCGGCGCGCTGGAGCAGGCACACACCGAGCAAGAGTTTGGCGAGTTGTGATTCCGGGCCGTTATCGTAGAGCTTGAGTTGAGTACGGAGCCGTGCCTCCGCGTCGGCGAAGTTCTCCTGTTGAATCAGGTCGTTCGCTAGTTCGGTCAGCGCGCGCTCGTGGTACTCGCGCTCGTTTGGCGCGATGTTCTGTTGCTTGGCGATCTGCTCGAACAGCGCGCGCCCCACAGGAACCAGCCCCGGGTGCCGCGAGTCCACGAACTGCCGCGCGAGCCGGTACCGCGTGGCGGTCGATGTCGCCCCGTTGGTAGCCAAAATCTCTCGGAAAACCTTCCACACTTCGCCGGTCTGCTTGGATTCGAGCATGGCGTCGGCCAAATCTGACAACAGCGGGCCGAGGGCCGATTCCGAAATACCGGGCAGTTTCGCGGCTTCTTTGAGGCGCGTTACGGCCAGCGCGGGCTCTTCCGCCTGACGGTACAGAGTGGCCGCTCGGCGGAGCATTTCGAGCTTGCCGTCGGTCCTGGGCTGGAACTCGGCGAGTGCGGCGAACTCGTCGGCCGCGTCCTTGAGCTTCGGTTTCGCGTTGCCGTTGGTCTTCTTGAGTGCCGCCCCCCACGTCGCCAGTACGTCGGCGCGCCGTTCGCGGTCGCGCGGCGACGGTGCGACCGCGGCATACGTTTCCGCCACCTTGAGCGCTTGCTCGAACGCGCCGTCGGCGAGGAGTGTCGTGACGCCCAACTCGAACGCGGCCTGCACCTCTGTGACCGGCACGAGTTCGCTCTTATACTCAGCCGCGGACTTCACGCCTCGCACTGCGTCCGTGAGCAGATCGACCGCGAGCTTGTGGCGGCTCGGGTCCGGAGAGTGGAGGTGCAGGTCCGCGAGTTGAACCGCGGCCGCGGTCGCCTCGGCCCCCGTTCCCCGAGCGGCTTCTTCAAAATATTTGGTCGCGGCGTCGCGGTCGTTCGCTCGAATCTTGCAAAGCGCAAGGTCGTAAGCGGCACCAGTGCGGTAGTACACGGGAATGCCGGGAATGGTGCGGAGCACCTCCAGTTCCTTCGCCGCACCGAGGAAATCGCCGTCGGCCATGAGTGCGCGGGCCAAACCCGCTTTCGCGGGCGCGAGCACCTCAGCGGGGGAGTCCCCGCCGACCTGCGCGAGCCACTTGCGCGCCTGATCGTATTCGTGAAGCTCCAGGTAGATCGCACCGAGCCGGAGGCGCGCACGGGACAGCGCTGCCTGCGGAGTGGAGGTGCCTGCGGAGTGGAGGTACTGCGTGAGCGACGTCCGCGCGAGCGCGAGGTCCTGCGGGTTCCGACGCAGCGCCAGTTCCGCGATCAAGCGCCGCGTTTCGCCGCCCTCTTCGCCCGGTGGCGGTGCAGAGAGTACCTGGATCAGCAGTGCAACGAGATCGGCGTTCGGCGCTTCGGCCGGTAGACCAATCGCGGCGCGCACCTTGGCCGACCGGAAATCGAGTTTCGGCCGGTCGGCGGAATCACGAAGTTGCTCGGGTGTTACCAGAGCGAAGTGCTGTTGTGCGAGGGTCCAGTACCCGCGGGCCTCGTCCGCCGATGCGGTAATCTCCGCGAGCCGCACGTACCCGCTCCCGAGGTGGAACCGGCCCCGCGGTGCGTGTTCGGGGAACATTTCCACACCCGCCGCGACCTTGCTCAGTTGCGATTTCAAATCAATCGGGTCCGGCGAGAGCTTCTCGTAACTGGCCTTGAGCGCGTCGATGTCTCGGGTAAACACCGACGGCGGATCGTTGCGACCGATCGGCAACCACCCCTTCCACGCGGACACGAACACTGCGATCCCGATCAGGAGAACGGGTAGTTGCCACAGGTGCCGCGTCGGGTCCGTGGAGGAGGAAGTGGTTCGACCGCCCGCTGTTGCGGGACCGCCGAAAACACCACTCTGGGTGGTCGGGAGCGGGGCCGTATCCGTGGCCATAAACGTGTCCCGTTATGGGGCGCGAAAATCCGAACCGAGAGTAGAACGGGTGAGAGTGGCGCGAGTCAAGGCCAACCGCGCCGGGGAAGGATGTTGAGTGTTCACTTCGCTTTACGGAGCCGCGCCCAGTAGCCGCCGTCGGACGGGCGCCCGGGCACAGAGGTGTGTTCCGCTTCGAGCGCCAGGCTCCGCATTCCGCGGCACACGGCCCTCACGACGCCCTCGTTCTCGTCCGGCTCGATGCTACACGTCGAGTACACCACCGCACCGCCCGGTTTGACCCGTTCGGCCGCGAGGATGAGTAACCGCGTTTGTAGGCGGATGAGGTGCTCGAACTCGTTCGGTTTCAGGCGCCACCGCACTTCGGGGCGCCGACCCAATACCCCCGTGTTGCTACACGGCACATCGACCAGCGCGGCATCGAACGGTCCCGGGGGTAGTTCACCATCCTCTTTGAGTAGAACCGTTTCTACCTCCTGAATCCCGAGCCGCTGGCACAGCGTGGTTACTGTTTGGAGGCGCTTCGCCTCAATGTCGCAGGCGGTGATGTGGCCCCGATTGTCCATCAGTTCCATCAGGTGCGTCGTCTTGCCGCCGGGAGCCGCGCACGCATCGAGAACGCGCATCCCGGACTTCACCCCGAGCGCGGACGCAACCAACATCGACGAATGGTCCTGGACCGCGAAGTCGCCCGCGGCGAACCCCGGGAGATCGCGGATCGCGTGGTGCTCGGGGAACAGCAGCGATTGCGGGTGCGCTCCTGGTGCTGCTTCGATCGTCTGCCCGGCGAGCTGAACGCGGTACGATTCGCGGCTCGCGTTCAGTTTGTTCACGCGAATCCACAACGGCGGAGGCGCGTTGAACCAGAAGCCGAGTCGCGTGCATTCGGCCGGGCCATAGCGCTCGATCCACCGGTTCGCGAGCCACTGTGGGAACGAAAACGCCGCCGCGAAGTACCCCGTCGGGTCAGCGACGGGATCGGGGAGAACGGACCGCGCGAGTCGGCGGTAAGAACCGCGCCCCGACTCCTCCCTTAAGAAGAGAGGGCGAGAACCATCGGCGGTTTTAAGCCCCTCTCCATTTAGGGGAGGGGTTGGGGAGGGGTTGGAGTCAGAACCTACCCACGCCCTCCCT
>HG799462.1:55369-166260 GCA_000531095.1 Gemmata massiliana
TTGGAGTCAGAACCTAACCCCCCAGCCCCCTTCCCTGAGAAGGAAGGGGGAGAAGTACCTGCGTCGCGCGTTTGCTCTCCCCTCCCTGAAAAAAAGGAGGATGTGGGGAGCGATTCCCACCCGAACGCCACGGTGTCCGCGCCCGGTTTGTCCGTGAAGTCGTCCGTCACCAGCTCCGACACGCGGCGCAGTACGCCATTCACAAACCCTTTGGCTTTCAGCGCGCCGACATAGGGAGCAAGCTCGACCGTTTCGTTGACGGCCGCGTGCTTGGGGACGTGTGTCAGGAACGTGAGCTGGAACGCACCGAGGCGCAGCAGATCCCACACGCGCGGTTGAACCGCGTGAAACGGAAGGTGAATGAACGGCTTCAGGATCGCGTCGAGCGTTCCCGCCCGCCGGGTGACGCCGAACACCAGTTGCGTGACAAATCGGCGGTCCTGGGCCGTGAGGCTCACTTTGGTGAGTACGTCGTCTATGAGTTCGGCCGCGAACCCGTCGCGCGAGCGCGAGCGGTTCAGCACGTCGGCCGCGACCTGCCGGGCGGTAATCGTCATACCAGCACTTCCGGGCCGAACCGCATGTCGATCGTAATCGGATGACCGCGAAGGAATTCTTTGGCCGTCATCCGCTTCTTGCCTGCAGGCTGAAGCTCAAGAATTTTGAGTGTAGTGTTATCACCGCACCCAATATATAACTCCTCGGCTGTTGCGCTTGGTTGGGGCGATCCTAGTAGCGCACCTGAATTGGGCGTCCACCCCCAACTTGAATCAAACAAAAGCGCGCCGGGTGTAAGCGAACCGTCTTCCTCGCGCACCGACTCCGCCTCAAGGACCGCGTTCACGATCACCCGCATCGGTTCCTTACCCGGCCGGTGCAGGAACGTGTACGCCGTCGGCCACGGCTGCATCGCGCGAACGTGGCGCTCGATGTAATCCGCGGGCCTCGTCCAGTCGATCAACCCGAACTCCTTCTTGATCTTCGGTGCCTTCGTCACCAGCGCCGGGTCTTGCTTCGTGCCCTCCACGGGTCCGCCGGCCGCGTACTTGCGTGTGGCTTCGACGGCCATTTGTGCGCCGAGCGCCGACAAGCGTGCTTCGAGGCTACCCGTGGTATCAGTCAGGAGGATATCGAGCGATTCCTGAAGGATCATGTCGCCGGAGTCGAGGCCTGGCGTCACTTTGATGATGGTCACGCCGGTTTTCTGCTCGCCGCTGAGGATCGCATACGCAACCGGCGCCGCGCCGCGGTACTTCGGCAACAGCGATGCGTGAACGTTGATCGTGCCGCGCGTGGGGACCGTGAGTACGTCGCGTGAGAGGATCTGACCGTATGCCGCGACGACGAGCAGGTCGGGCTGCATTCCGCGGAGTTGTTCCAAGCCTTCGGAGGTGTTGATACTCTCGGGTTGAGTCACCGGGATGTTCGCGGCACGCGCGATGTTCGCCATGCCTTTTCCGGTCTGGCGCGTGCTCCCGCGCTTGCTACCGGCATCGCGTTCCGGCTGCGTCACCAGTCCCACAACGTCGCTACCGAACGCCGCGATCAGCGCCTCGAACGTCGGCTCCGCGAACGTCCCCGTCCCCATCATCACTATTCGCATGCAGCACTCCGACACCTCTACCCATACAGGCAGAGCGATTCACACTCGACAGCACCACCGCATGAGCGTGGTTCACCGTTACATCTTGGGTTCCAGGTCCGGCGGTAGGTCGCCCTTCTTCTTGTCCTTCTCGAAGTCCGCGACGAACTTCTCCAGGTCGCGCTGGCTGCGCGAAAGGCCGAGCGAGCCCATTTTGTCGATGAACAGCGTGCCCTGGAGGTGGTCGATCTCGTGCTGCCACACGCGGGCAGCAAGATCGTGGCACACCATCTCGAACTTCTCGCCCTTCAGGTTGTACGCTGCCACGTGTACGGTCTTCGCCCGGCGCACGTTCTGGTACAGCCCCGGGAAGCTCAAGCACCCTTCGCGGTCATTGACCGTACCGCCCTTCGATTCCAGGATCACTGGATTGATGGCGACCACTTCCTGATCGGGGCGATCGGCCTCGCCCATAAAGTTCATCACGATCATCTGGTAATCGAGCGTGACTTGCGGCGCAGCGAGGCCCAACCCCTCGCTCTTGTACATCAACTCCAGCATTTCGCCAGCGGCCTTTTGAATGTCCGCGTCGATGGCGGTTACGGGTCGCGCTTTGACACGGAGTGCCGGGTGCGGGTATCTCACAATCTTCATTTCGCGCCTGCCCAAACCTCGGTGCGTTAACGGTGATAGGTCGATTATAGCAGGCCCGACAGAATTTAGCCGCGCGCCAACGACCGGCACGGAAAACCGTGGACACCGCTTCGCCGGCGCGGTGTCATGGGCGACGTTCCGACCCCGAAGGAGCCACCCATGCCTCACCTCTTCCTCGCGCTCTTTGCGCTTTTCGCGGTCACGAGCGCCGCGGGCGCTGCGGACGTCCCCGTAATCGACGATGTCGAAGGGCAACCGCTTGCGGCGAACGCAGAGCGCCTCGTGAAGGCACTCGATTTCCTCGGCGCCTCGCTCCCCGAAGAGGCCGGGAAGCAACTGGCGAAGGCCATCGAAAACAAGGACGCAAAGAAGGTCCAGGAGGTTCTCGATAAACGGGTACTGTTCGCGATCACGATTAACCCGGAAGCGCGCCTCAAGGTCGCAAAGGGGCCGGGGGACGCCATACTTCAGCAGGCCGGGTGGACGCCGGTGCTCGTGAAAGTCATGAACGACAGCACCGTGAAGAAGCAACTGCGCGTCATGAGTGCCCAAGCCGGCCCGGTGTACAGTGGGCCGGGCCAGAACTCCAAAGACTCAAAGGCCGACCCGAAAATTGTCGAGCGGTTTCTCGGGGCCGAACTGTTTAGCGCGCCGCCGATGACGGACACGCTCAGCGGGCTCAAAGTCGAGTACGCGATCGTGCTCCTCTATTCGTCGGAGAGCGGTCGGCGCGAAGCGACCATCGGGTTCGACATCGGGCAGGGCAACCAGGATCTCGGGTTCCGCGGGGAAACACCGGTGCTGTTCGAGGTGAAGTCGGCGGTCGCCGTGAAGGTAAAAATCACGGACTTCGACGGCAAACCCACAACCGGGCGCTTCCTCATCACGGACGCGAGCGGGCACATTTATCCCCCACAAGCGAAGCGCCTCGCCCCGGACCTCTTCTTCCAGCGGCAAGTTTACCGACACGACGGCGGCACGATCCTGCTCCCGCCGGGCAAGTTTCTCGTGCAGTACGGGCGCGGGCCGGAGTACGCACTGAAGACGACGGAACTCCTCGTCCCGGAACCCCGTGAGCGCCGAACCGTGACGCTTGAAGCGAAACTCGAGCGCTGGATCAACCCTGCCGACTTCGGGTTCTTCAGCGGCGACCACCACATCCACGCGGCCGGCTGCGCGCACTACACGAACCCCACCGAGGGTGTGCTCCCCGAGGACATGTTCCTGCACGTCAAGGGCGAGGGGCTGAACGTCGGCTGCTGCCTAACCTGGGGGCCGTGCTACGACTACCAGCGCAAGTTCTTCGAGGCGAAACCGTGGCAAAAGAGCGAGCCGTTCACCATCCTCAAGTACGACGTGGAAGTGAGTGGTTTCGGCTCGCAGGCGCTCGGCCACGTCTGCTTGCTCAACTTGCGCGACCAAACGTACCCCGGCTCTGACGGGACCAAACTCAAGGGTTGGCCGACGTGGACGACCCCGCTGATGAAGTGGGGGAAAGATCAGGGTGCGGTGACCGGCTACGCGCACTCCGCGAACGGGCTGGGTGTGAACCCGAAGGAGGCCGCGAAGCGCTTATTTGACGCACTCGACGCCAATCAAGATGGGAGTATCAGCCCTGACGAAGCAAGAGCAGGGAAGTTGCCGCTCCCGGAACAGTTCGGCACCATCGACACGAACAGCGACGGCAAACTTAGCGCGGCCGAACTACTCAAGAGCACCGAGAAAACAGCCAACACGCTGCCGAACTTGAACGTCCCGGAAATGAACGGCATCGGCGCACAGGAAGTCTGCGTCACCACCGCGATGGGCGTGTGCGACTTCATCTCCGCGATGGACACCGCACGCACACCCGAATGGAACTGCTGGTACCACATCATGAATTGCGGGTTCCCGCTGAAAGCGAGCGGCGAAACCGACTTTCCGTGTATTTCCGGGAGCCGTGTCGGGCAGGGGCGCGTGTACGTGCAACTCGGCAAGAAGACAGACGTGGTCGATTACAGTGCGTGGTGCAAGGGCATCGCACAGGGGCGCTCCTACGTCTCCGACGGCTACGCTCACGCCCTCGAATTCGCGGTAAACGGCACGTCCGCCGGGTTCGGTGACGTGAAGCTCGATGCCGCTGGCATGGTGAAGGTGACCGCGAAGGTCGCATTCGCGAAGGATGTGTCGCTCGGTACCGCGCCCGGCGCGCAAGCCCCCACCGGCCCCACACGAACGCTCGAACTCGTGGTCAACGGGAAAGTCGTGCAGTCGAAGGAAATCGCGGCCGACGACAAGGTCCACGACGTGAGCTTCGACGTGAACATCAGCAGTAGTTCGTGGGTCGCGATCCGGCACTTCCCGCAAATGCACACGAACCCGGTGAACGTGATCGTAGCCGGTAAGCCGATCCGTGCCAGCAAAGCGAGCGCGAAGTGGTGCATCGGCGTGATTGAACAACTGTGGCGCGTGCGCGGTCCCGGGATTAAAGACACCGAGCGCGCGGAAGCCGAAAAGACGTTCAAGAAGGCACTGGACATGTACAAGAAGATCGCGGACGAATCCGCGGACGACTTGAGGAAAGTGGACTGAGGATAGAGAACAGGAAGCAGAGCCGCGGATAGCGCAGATCACGCGGATCAAGACCATGAATAAAGATCAGAAGGCGGAGATCAAAGTGCACAGGGTTCCAGGGTGCGCCCGCATCGCGGTCGACCCTGGGCTGGGTAATCTAACCCCTTCGGGGCACCGGCATTGGTAGCCCGGGCGCGCGTGGCATGTGGGACCACCCACCGCCCTCGCGAACGGGTTCACCGGCGCCCGGTTTTGGTTTCTACCCCGAAGGGGTTGCATAACCCAGCCCAGGGTCGACCGCGATGCGGGCGCACCCTGGAACCCTGTGCTGCTTCCTAGCAGCCCTCTACCGCGGTGGCGGTTTCTTGCCCGCATCTTTCCACATGCGGTCCCAGTTCGCGCGGTCAATCTCGTCGGCCGACTTGAATGTTTCCATGAACTTCTCGGGGGGCGCGGCCGGTGGTTGCGTTTCTCCCATCACGTTGTTCACCGTCCACCAGACGGAGAGGGCGCCCGCAACAAGGATCGCCCCGACCGCACTTCGCCGCCCCCACGACCAAGGGTTAGTAGTTTCCACTGACCACCTCCCCGCCGTCGCGTGTGGCCAGCGCGCGGAACATCGCCCCGGACGCATTGACGTTCACCGGTCCCCGGCTCGGGGCCGCGGTCCCGGCCGGGTACTGGTACCCGGGGGCAGCGTCGGCGTTGATCCGGTCCGTGATGAACCGCACCGACCCGTCCGCGAGCGTGAAATTGCACCCGCCGGTGTGCCCGGAGCGGAACGCATGGAAGTAGCTCCCCCAGAACACGCCAACGTTGTTAGTGACGTGGGTGTTCATCTTGTTGCCGGCCAGGGTCGCCAGCGTCGCATAGGTGTCGGTCCACGTGGGCGGGTAAATGTGCGAGGTGGGCGCGCCCGTAGTCTCGTCGCGAACAATGCCCCACTTTTCGCCGAACGCCAGGGTGTTTGAAGTGCCGTCCGCGATACTCGACAGGCTGATTACCTGACCGCCCCCGCGGTAACTGCACGACGCCGAGAAATCGAAGATCCCGTCGAAGTACTGCCGGTCCTTCGGGTAGTACACGCAGTAGTACGCGGCCGGATCGGTCCCGGCGCAGTTCCAGGCCCACCCGTAGTTAATTGACCCCGAGTTAATGCCGTATGACAGGTATGTTGCTGCGGCCCCGGTCGGGGGAATGTCGGACGGGCAGAGGTACATTGCGATCGATTTCGAGCGGATCTCCGTGTTGGTTTCGTAGTTCGGTTGCTCGATGTACGGCAGCAGAAGCATGAACGGGTTGCGCCCGGCAGGACACCCACCGGGCGTGCTCGATGCCGGGCTGAACTTCCGGAAGTGAGGTAGCGCGCCCTGTTGATCGTGGAAATTGTGGAGCGCGACGCCGAGTTGTTTGAGGTTATTCTGACACTTCATCCTCGCGGCGGCCTCGCGGACCTTCTGGACCGCGGGCAGGAGTAATCCAATGAGGATCGCAATAATCGCGATCACGACGAGAAGTTCAATCAGTGTAAAGGCGTGACGGGGCGGGGCCGATGTTCGGCGCATAGCAACACTCTCCAGTAGGGAAGCGGGTATCGGACCAGGAGATGCGTTGCGAACGTGGCTTGCTCGGGTGAGCGTAGCTGCGGGTGCGGAGCGATCTCGTAGCGGATTATTGAGATTTAATCTCAACACTGCGGAGATGATAATATGCCTGACTCACCGCATTGCAAGGGTAAAAAGCACAAAGCGGGTGCGGATCTCCATCGATCCGCACCCGCTTTGGTAACTACCAATCCCTTCGTGTGATGCAACTCGACCACATCACAGAGTGCCAGTTCAGCGCGCGGGCGGCTTCATAACCTCAGCGAGTAAAGCCTCGGTCGCAGATGCGCTCAGTTTTGCCGCAGCGAGTTTGCGCAGCTCTTTTGGTCCCTCTTCGTTTCGGCCATGAACGTTCGGAGTTGGCCGGTACAGTCCGCGCAGTTGCAGCACGAGTGTGTTGCACCGCTGGACCAGATCGCGGACAAATTTTGCCTCCCGGCGTGCTTCCATTTGGACCGCTTGTTGAGTACGTATCCGAGCCGCTTCGACCGGGTCGTTTTCCAGTTCACGACCGATCCGGTTCACAGCGGGTAGTTCCGGGGCCTCGGCCGGCAACTCTTGAGCGAGCGCTTCGGCGAACCCGGTGAGCAACACGTCTGCCGCGAGCCGCCGGCGCTCCTCGAACGTTTTGAGTGTGCGATCGACTTCCGCGGCGCTGGCGAGGTAGCTGTACACGGTGCCGCGTGCGACGGGGTCGCGACTCTGTTCGAGTACCTTTTGGCCGTACTCACGGACCCGCGCGATTTGTGTGTCGATTCGGCTTTGCGCCGCAACGTGAACCACCTGGAAGTAGATGTGTCCGCGGTCGTCTTGTCCGGGGTACTTCTTCAGCCACTCGCCCGCGGTGCGCTCCAGTTCGGCGAATTTTTCATCGGACCCGTGGCGGAACGCTGTGTCCCACCGCGCGAGTTCGGCCTGTAAGTTGGGTTCCGGGTCGGGTACCCGGCCGAGTTTCTTCGGCGGGTCGGCAGGTTTCTTTTGCTTCTCGACCACGAGCACACGGACCTTTTGTTTTTCGAGCTTGAGCGTCAGCCCGGTCTGGTCCGCCACGTTCTTCAAGACTTGTACGGGGTCGGCGTCTTCGGCCCGCGTTTTGGGCGTAATCGGGTACCGAAGGTGGTGCCGGATCGTGACCCAAACGGTGGCCGATTTCAGATTCGACTCGTCGATGACCGGTAGCCCCAGAAATTGTGCCAGTTGCGAGGACAATTGTCTGGTATCGGTGTAGAAGCCGCCCGCGTGCTCCTCGCGGGCCTTCGCGTAGAAATGCACGATTGCAGCGTCGTCGTGAGGTCGGGTCGGGTCCGCGGCCGGGGACACCAGCGTGTGCTTCCCGCTGATTCGCACCACTTCGTTTTCGACTTCCGCGAACTCCAAACGGAGGTCGATACCGCATTTCGCTTTCAACTCGTCGCGCAGCGCCGGGATCAGTTTGTCGGGTGCCGTGTTTTTCTGCAGCACGACGTCTGCATCGAGTACCACGGACTCCAACAGGTGGTCCCGGTCCAGCACGTTCGCCATGTCGACGCGCAACGCATATTCGAGGAAAGCGGCGAGCGGCTTCCCGTTCTCGGTTGTGCCGGGCACTCGGCGGTCGGTGAATGCGTTCGCCGATACGGGCGTACCTGCGTTCGTGTAGACTGCCATCAGGCGCGTTTCGGACGGGGGAGAGGGCTGAAACCCTTTCGCGGCCTCGAACTTCGCGTACAACCGGTCGCGTTCTTCCGGGAACGGCGCGCGGACGAGCTTCAGCACAGCGCCTTCCTTGAGTGCGTACTCGGATAGATTGGCGGCTTTCTTTTGATTGTCTCCCGGCGATTCACCTTTGGACAACGCAGGGCGCTCGGGGGGAGCGCTGGGGCCGCGGTCCTGGAAGGAACCGGCGGACAATCCGATCCCGCCCACGGCCAGCGCTGCGACTACAACTAGTCCAGCCAGAACGGTGGTTTTCTTGACGGTCATTGTTGTGACTCCCTCAATCAAGGCGGCGACCGCGGGCGGAATGGTGTCCGCACCTTGGCCCGCAGTCGTGAGTAAGCCGGCAATTCGTATCGTTGACGCTCCCAACGCCGAGGGCACAGTGACCTCGAAGAGAGTACCGGCCGTCAGCGCAACGGCGGGCGCGATCCCGCGGCGCGTAAGTCGGTCCTGGAGCATTTGGCGCGCTCGGGCCAACCGACTGGACACCGTGCCCTCGGTGCATGACAGTTCGATCGCTGCTTCCGGCCGCGTTCGGCCTTCGAGACAGCACAACACGAAGGTTCCGCGGAACGGTTCCGGGACGCGGGCAAGTTCTTCGTCGAGCGCGACTTGAAGTTCCGTCAGAGATGCCGCGGTTGCAGGCTCGGCGGTGAACTTCGTCGGCCGATCGGACGCAGCGAATTGCTCGTGTTTAGTACGCCGCGACCGACTCTTGCGAGCGTTCAGTGCGACCCGGCGAGCGACCCCGTGAAGCCAACTCGCCACGGACCCAGTGTTACGAATCTCGCCCACCCTCAGCGCCAGAAACAGGAACGTGGCCTGAAATGCGTCTTCGGCGTCCGGTCCCACGGTCAGGATTCGGCGACACACACCGAGAACCATCGAGCCGTGCCGCCGGACGAGTTCCGCGAACGCACTTTCGTCACGAACGCGAGCGAAGTGCTGCACGAGCTGTTCATCCGGAACGGCGGACAAACCCCGGACGCCCGCGCGGGCGAGTAAATCGATAGTTGCTGCTAATCGCTGATTGGCCACGATTCGCATTCTCCTGCCGATCGCGAACTGCTTGCCCCGACATTTAGTGTCCCACGAAGCCGAAACCCGTCCCAGTATTTTGCCCTGTATGGCTTCCACGCTTATATGAGCGTGGACCGAATCGGGGTGGTGTGCGGCTGCTGGTCCGCGCGCCGGGTGTCAGATGCGTGTCGCGCTGGTAAGTTACCCGCGTCGATCCGAAAAAGTTCTGATAGCGGTCGGCACACGAGTTGCGACACGTCGTCGAAACCGATTGGTCGGTGCGAACGAGTACTCTCCCTACGCTGCGAATGGCCCCGTCACACGAGGAACCCATGAGTACGAGTGCGAGTCCCGCACCGGAACAACCGGGCGCGCAGAAGACCACAAAGGCTCCCCACCCCACCGCTCCTTCAGCCCATCCTCGGCACGGGAAGCGGTGGATCATCGGGGGCGTGGTGCTGGTCGTGTTGGCAGTCGGGGTCGTGCTCGCCGTTCCCACGATCGAAACCGCTCTGAACACGGTTTCAACCGATGACGCTTACGTGAATGGGCACGTTACATTCGTGGCCCCGCGGGTGTCGGGGCAGGTGAAGCGGGTGCTCGTAGACGACAACGTCCGGGTCAAGACGGGCGACCTGTTGGTCGAACTGGACCCGGAGCCGTACCAGATTCAAGTCAACATCAAGCGGGCGGCCCTGACTGCAGCGGAAGCGGACCAGCGGGCGGCCGAGTCCGAGGTCCGCGGACTGCTCGCACAGCTCCGGGGCCAGCGGTGGAAGCTCCAGACAACAATGGAGCAGGTTGACAACCAAATTGCCCTTCTGAACGCCCGTGTGTCAGCGCTCCGCAGCAAGGAAGCGATCCAGGTGCGCGCGAAGTCCGACTTCACGCGGGTCAAAGAAACGTTCGAGAAGGGCGTCGGAAGCAAGCAGGAGTACGACGCCGCAGTCGAGTCCTTCGGAGTCTCGGAAGCCCAAGTCAAGCAAGCGCTTCAGGAGGTGTACGAGGCCCGCGTCAGCCTCGGGTTGGAGCCACAGCCCGCCAAAGGCGCTCTCACCGACGTCCCGCCCGACCTGAATCAGACGTTCTCGACGGTTCGCCAAGCGGTTGCGGACCTGATCCGCATCGCGGCCCAGGTGGGGCTCCCGCTTTCCAAGTCCGAAGCAACTCCCAAACAGGTACTCGACGAGTTCCGCGCACGCGACGCACAGCGTGACGTGGACCGCATCTTTACGGCGCTGGTCCCGGAGGCCCCCACGGTGAAACAGTCTGAAGCAAAACTGCTCCAGGCGCGCCGGGATCTCGATCAGGCCGAACTCAATCTGCGGTACTGCCGGGTGGTGGCCGAGATCGACGGTGTGGTGACGCGACGGAACGTGAACCCCGGTAACAACGTGCAGGCCGGGCAGCAAGTATTGGCCGTCCGGTCCCTGACCGAGATCTGGATCGACGCCAACTTCAAGGAAACGCAGCTCACGCAGCTTAAGATCGGTCAGCGGGTCGAGGTCTTCGCGGACACTTATGGGAACCGCCGCGTGTTCCACGGGCGCATCACCGGGTTCACTTACGGGACCGGCTCGACGCTGGCCTTGCTCCCAGCTCAAAACGCAACCGGGAACTTTGTCAAAGTCGTTCAGCGGCTGCCGGTTCGGGTCGAACTGGAAGACTACGACCCGGAGACCGACACACTATACGCCGGGCTGTCGGTGACGCCCTACGTGTACTTCAAGGAGCCCCCAACGGGACCGAACGCCGGGCGCCGGCTCCAGGAACTCGCACGCTCAGGCGCGCCGACCGCACCGACCGGGGGTAAGCCATGAGTGGCCCCACGCGCAGCCCCAACCACTGGCTGGTCGCAGTCGCCGTGGTGATCCCGACCTTCATGGAAGTTCTCGACACCACCATCGCCAACGTCGCGCTGCGGTACATGGCCGGGAGCCTCTCGGCCGCCGAAGTCGATAGCGAGTGGGTCATTACGAGCTACTTGGCCGCAAACGCGATCGTGCTCCCGATGTCCGGGTGGCTCCTCACGCGGCTCGGGCGCCGGAACTACTTTCTGCTCTCGGTCGCGGGGTTCACCTTTAGTTCTTTGCTGTGCGGATTGGCGACCAGCCTGGATCAACTGATCCTGTTCCGCGTGCTCCAGGGGCTTTTCGGCGGTGGGCTTCAGCCGTGTACCCAAGGGATTCTGCTCGACACATTCCCGAAGGAGAAACAGGGGCAGGGGCTTACGGTGTTCGCGCTGGCCGCGCTCGTGGCCCCAGTGATTGGGCCGACGCTCGGCGGGTACATTACCGACAACTACTCCTGGCGCTGGATCTTCTTTATCAACGTTCCGATCGGGCTACTCGCTCTGGCCGCGTGTTACGTACTGGTCGAAGACCCACCGTATCTGGTTGCAGCTCGCGCCGCGGGTCGGAACAGCCCGGTTGGGTTCGACACGATCGGCTTGGGCCTTCTGGTGATTGTGATGGTGACCTGGGAGGTGGTGCTGAGCAAGGGGCAGGAGTGGGACTGGTTCGGTGACCCGTTCTACCGCGTGCAGACGCTGTCGGCCCTGTTCGTCGCGTGCCTCGTGGGGTTGGTCGTCTGGGAACTTCGGCGCCCGTCGCCGCTCGTAGATTTTCGTCCGCTCGCCGATCGCAACTTCGCAGTCGGAGCGATCGCGATCGCGTGCGCGTTTGCCGTTCTCTACGGCCAAACAGTTTCGCTCCCTGGGATGCTCCAAACGCTGTTCGGGTACGATGCCACGCACTCGGGGTTGGTGCTGTCGCCCGCGGGGATCTGCGCGGTGCTACTCCTGCCCATTGTGGCGCTCCTCTTGGGCCGCGGTGCGGACGCGCGCTGGCTGGTGGTGGCCGGCCTAGCGCTCATGGCGATCGGGAACTACTGGCTGAGCCAGATGAACCTGGACATCGGTCCGTGGGACGTGGTGTGGCCGCGTGTGGTCACGATCGCGGGGCTTTCGCTACTGATTACCCCGTTGAACGTGGCCGTGTACCAGAACGTTCCGCTCCACATGCGCGGGGCCGCGGTCGGACTGTTCAGCTTGCTCCGCAACGAGGGCGGGAGCATCGGCACCTCGGTCGCGCAGACAATTCGAGAGCGGCGGGAACAGTTCCACTTACTGCGGTTGAATGAGTATTTGGACCCTCTGAACCCGACGCTACAAGAGTACCTTACCGGTATCCAGTCGGCCCTCTCCCCGCTCACCGGTGACCCGGTCACAACGAAGGCGATGAGCGCCCAAATCATTGACAATTTGCGCCAACAACAGGCGCTGTCACTGGCGTACTTCGACGTCTTTTGGGTGTTCGCCGGGGTTGCCGTCGGGCTGATCTTCCTCGCGCTTCTGATGCGCAAGTCGGTCGCCGAAAAAGGCGCGCACCTCGCGGCGGAGTGAGTGGTTGTGTTGTTGAGAGAGTTCCCTGGGAGAATTCGGATGAAGATCAAGCGCAAAGGTTCGGCGGCGTGGCAGGGCGGGATCAAGGACGGCAAAGGTGCGCTCTCGACCGAGAGCGGCGCACTGACGGCCTACCCCTACGGCTTCGCCAGTCGATTCGAGGGGCAGCGCGGGAGTAACCCCGAGGAACTGATCGCCGCGGCCCACGCGGGGTGCTTCACAATGGCCCTGTCGCTGATTTTGGGTGAGGCCAAACTCACCGCGGAGCAGATGGACACGTCCGCAGAAGTCACACTGGAGCAAGTGGAGGGCGGGTTTGCAATCACCGCCGTTCACCTGACACTGAAGGCCAAGATTCCCGGCGCGGACCAGGCAACGTTCGAGAAACTCACCGGTATGGCAAAGGCCGGGTGCCCGGTGTCCAAGCTTCTCAAAGCCGAGATCACCCTGGATGCGACCCTTGTGAGCTGAATCGTTCGATACCGAACGCCCCCCGCGCCCTCAGTGCGCAGGGGCGCGTTCGGTGTGACGGCATGTAAATCGAATTGACCATATCCGTACCAACTCCGACCGCGAGGGTACCATGTCGAAGCCGGAAGAATACGACCTCGTTGTTCTCGGGAGCGGGGAACCAGGGAAGTACCTCGCCTGGACCTTCGCCGCACACGGTCAGCGCGCGGTCGTCATCGAGCGGAAGTACATCGGCGGGTCGTGCCCGAACATCGCGTGCTTGCCGAGCAAGAACATCATTCACTCCGCGAAGGTCGCATCCTACATCCACCGGAGTGCGGAATTCGGAATCATGGCCGGCGAGTGGAAGCTCGACATGGCCGCGGTGCGCGAGCGCAAGCGGAAAATGGTGGAAGGGTTGGTTCAGGTTCACCTCGGTAAATTCAAGTCGAGTGGCGCGGAGTTGGTAATGGGACACGGCCGGTTCACCGGTCCCAAGACGGTCGAGGTGGCACTACGGGACGGCGGAACGCGCGTGTTTCATGGTACGAACGTCATCATCAACACCGGGTCGCGGGCGAAGGTCGATGCGACTCCCGGACTGAAAGAGGCCAATCCTCTCACGCACATTGAGGCCCTCGAACTGGACCGCGTGCCCGAGCACCTCATCGTTCTTGGCGGCGGGTACATCGGGCTGGAACTGGCCCAAGCGTTCCGCCGGTTCGGGAGCCAGGTGACGGTTGTCGAGCGGAACTCGGCGCTGGTCCACCGTGAAGACGCGGACGTGTCCGAAGCGATGGAGCAACTCTTTCGCGACGAAGGGATTACCGTATCCACCGCCACGGTTCTCGATCGCGTAACGGGAACGTCGGGGCAAGCCGTTCAGCTCCACGCCAAGCGCGCGGGGACTGAAGTGGTGATCGAGGGTACGCACCTGTTGGCCGCGGCGGGACGCACGCCGAACACGGACGGGATCAGGCTGGAAACGGCCGGCGTAGAACTGGACGCCCGCGGTTTTGTGAAGGTCGATGACCACCTCCGAACCACGGCGGAAGGTGTTTGGGCGGTGGGTGACTGCGCTGGTAGCCCGCAATTCACGCACATCGGGTTCGATGACTTCCGCATTGTCCGGGACAACCTCTCAGGCGGCCACCGCGTCACAACCGGGCGCCAGGTGCCGTCGTGCATGTTCACCGATCCTGAATTGGCTCGAATTGGTTTGAGCGAGCGCGAAGCGAAAGAGCGCGGCATCGCCTACCGGCTCGCGAAGATCCCGATGGGTCAAGTGTTGCGCACGCAAACGCTGTCCGAGACGCGAGGGTTCTTCAAAGCGCTGATCGAGAAAGACGGCGACCGAATTCTCGGGTTCACCGCGTTCGGTGTCGAAACCGGGGAAGTGATGGCGGTTGTTCAGACCGCGATGAGCGCGGGGCTCCCGTACACGGTCCTTCGCGACATGGTGCTGACGCACCCGACCATCGCCGAAGGGCTGGTCATACTATTCTCGGCGGTCCCGGCCAAAACGTAAGCGAGGTGCGGATCATTCGCGGGTATTGAGGCGCTGTAAATTGTCTGACCGAACGCGACCTCATCAACCCAATCGCAAGATTAGCAGCGCTCCGACGACCGGACAATAATTAACGTCGCTCCGGCAGTTCTCGCAATACTTGATCGTTTGGGAAGATCGCTTGAATGGCCCGCACGAGTTCCGGGCGCATCGGCTCGAAGTACCTGTTCCTTACCTTCGTCCCGTTCAGGCTCACCGATAGTTCATCGCACTGAAAGCAGAACAATACATCAACGCGGTCGGCGCCGCGATAAAAGGAAAGGCGTACACCCCAAACGGGCTTGCACACCTTCGCGTAACTCCACTCGTAGGAGTCGTGCGATGACAAAACAGAAACGAGCGATTCGGCAACGGCCCCAGAAACCGCGACCGGCCCTTCCGTTACGGTCGGTCTTTGGCCAGAAGAGTGATTGAGTCGAAAGGCTTCGATCTTATCTGCTCCCCGAATCACAGCCAGCCCTTCGGGACCACCAAACAACTTCAGCAGTTCAGGGGTCGGTCCAGAGGCATCCGGTGCGTGAGCCACAAGGGACCATAAGGCTCCAGTAGCCACAGCTGCGGCTATCCCCAAAAACATTACCGTCTTGATTTTCATCACGCCACGCTCCGCCACCGATCAAGTAAGCTCACTGATTCGGCCAAGATACCAGCCAGTTTACACCGAGTGCAGTGAGCTATGCCGAGCACGTTACACAGCTGGGCCAAATCACGCGGTGGGGACACACACCACTTCGACCCCGATTTCCGTGAGCGCCGTTACTAGAGGTTCGTTCGGGTCCGCGTCTGTGATCAAAGTTCCAACGGCGGTCGCCGGAGCGACCAGGAACGGTTCGGCGGTTCCGAGCTTGGTTCGCGTCGCTACCGCAACCACGCTCGCGGACCGCTCTACCATTGCCGCTTTGACGAACGCCTCATTGCGGTCTGGCACCGTTAACCCGGCTTGAGGGTCGAGACTACACACCCCGAGCACGCACACGTCGAACCGGTACCGGCGTAGCGCCTCTACCACGTCCGGTCCGACCACCGTGTGAGAAAAACCACTGACCCGTCCACCGATCTGAATCACTTCGATCTCGGTGCGGGTCGCGAGTTCAGTGGCGACCGGCAGACTCACTGTCACGACTGTTCCCCGGAACTCCGTCGGGAGCAGGCGTGCTACTTCCAACACCGTTGTTCCACCGTCCAGGCACACGGCCCGCAGAGGCGCGAGCCGACCGGCCGTTCGCGCCGCGATCCGCTGCTTGACGGCCGGTTGCTGTTCGAGCCTCTCACCATAGGGGATCGCAGCAGGGGAGCGCGGCAGCGCGCCGCCATGCACCCGCCGCACGAGCCCGTGCTCCGCGAGCGCGCGGAGGTCGCGTCGGATGCTGTCCTCGGATACTCCGAACCGCGCTGCGAGATCGGCGGGGGTAGACGGCTCGCCACTATCGACCAGCGCGACAATTTGCGTGCGGCGTTCTTTGGGAGTCACGATTTTGGCCCTTCGCGCACTTCTCACCAAACGCGACTTGCGTCGCCCATATCGGCAAGTTAAATTCCAATATAGGCAATTCAACATCCTAAATGGGACAAAATTGTGGCTGCGAAAGGGGAATCGGCGGCAAAATCCAGGATGGCAGTATCCGGTTGGTTCTTGCTGAACGGGTTCGTTGTTGCTTCCTGGGTGGCTCACATCCCGCGGCAAGCGACCGCACTGGAAATACCCCCAGACACACTTGGGCTCGTACTCCTCGGTATGGCGGTGGGATCGATACTGGGAATGACCGCCGCTCCCGCTACCATCCGCCGCATCGGGGCCGATCGCGCGGCGTGGATCACCGGAATTATCTTCGCCCTGCTGATTCCGCTCCCTATTCTGGCGGGCTCGATCACTTTTCTTGGCGTCTCGCTCGTCGTACTCGGAGCTTTTCACGGTCTGCTAGATGTCACCATGAATGCCGCAGCAGCGCGGTGCGAACGCGCCCTCGGGCGGCCGGTGATGTCCGCGTTCCACGGCTGGTTCAGTGTCGGTATGGTGGTGGGGGTAACGGGCGGCTCCGCATTACTCGCTACCGGCCTCACGCCTGTGGCGCACGCGGCGCTGGTGGTCGGCATCGGCGTGCTCTTGGTGTCCATGTGCCGCCCGGCTGCTCTTCCCCAATCCGACACCCCCGCCGTCGCGCATGTGACTCCTCGCGACACAATCAATCACCGTGCTTACACGCTAGCGGCCATCGCGTTCGTGTGCCTGTTCCTCGAAGGGGCGATGGCGGACTGGGCCGGGCTGCTCGCGGTCGCGTTCGGGGCGGGGCCAACGGTTGCGCCGCTCGCTTACGCGGCCTTCACCGCGACTTGGGCCGGTGGGCGGTTCCTCGGGGACCGGCTGACCGCGTCGGTCGGAGATGTCGTGATCGTTCGGGCCGGAGGGCTTTTGGCAGCCGCTGGTATCGGGCTGGCTCTCCTTGCGGGTTCGCCGATCGGTGTGGCAAGCGGCTGTGCGGTTGCCGGGTTCGGGCTGGCGAACGCGGTTCCGCTCCTCTTCCGCGCCGCGGCGGGAACGGATTCGGCCGGACGCGGACTCGCCCTGGTGACCGGAATCGGGTACACCGGCTTTCTGGTCGGCCCGCCACTCGTGGGTTTCACTGCTGCCGCGGTCGGCTTGCCTCGCGCGATGCTCTTGGTCGTTGCCGGTGGGGTGCTCTTATCCCTCGGAGCGAATGCACTCCGGCGGCGCAAAACCCTTGCGGCACCGACGCAGATCGACTGCCGGGCGGTCCTCTTCGACATGGACGGGACGCTGGTCGATTCGACGGTCGCGTGCGAGGTGCTGTGGCGCGAATGGGCGGCCCGCGTCGGGGTCGATCCCGACCCGATCCTCGCGGTTCACCACGGCCGGCGGCCCGAAGAAACGCTGCGCCTGACTTACCCGGAACACGCGACGCCCGAAACGGCCGAATGGGTACAGGCCCGGCAGATCGGCGTGACGGACGGCCTGAAACCCGTTGCCGGTGCGGAGGCGCTTCTGGACGCACTCGCCGGTCGGCCGTGGGCGGTTGTCACGTCGGCGTCGCGGGCACTGGCTGAAAGTCGGCTCCGAGCGGTTGGCCTATGGCGCGAGGGATTGTTGATCGGGGCAGACGATGTGATCGAAGGGAAGCCGTCACCGGAAGGATACCTGGCAGCAGCCCGGGCATTGGGCGTACCGCCCGGGGAATGTGTGGTAGTAGAAGACGCGCCGGCCGGTATCGAAGCGGGCACACGAGCGGGAATGGCCGTCATCGCGGTGGCTACCACTCACGCGCCCGCTGCTCTTGAAACCCCGCACGTGGTACGCGACCTCGCGGCGGTCTCGGCCACACTCGGGCATACGGGCGGTATTCGTCTCGTGCTGGTCGGGTAACAAAGCACAAACTGATCTGATTGCGCTTATATTCGCCCAGCAGCTCGCTTCTCATCAGCCCGAGCAAGTAAGAGTGTACAGTCACCTGGCTCCACTCTTTCAATCAAGCTCAAAAAATTACGTTCGTCGCCGCCCGCGGAGCAAATCTCTCCCTGCCCGCACACCCGCTCAAAGATCGCAGGTGTGCCAGCCTGATCGTCCAACGGCCAGCTACTTTTAGCTCGGCGCGGATCACACACAACCTAAACAATTGGCCATACCACGCCCCGTAAGCTCAGAAACTGTGCAATCGAATCGGGTCAAAACAGAAACCACAGTTTCATGCGGGTTGGAAAAGAGAAGGGCCGAGCGACACATCATCCGGGTTCCGAAGCCCTCTTTTCGTGGCTTTCGCAAATACGGTGCGCAACACACTTGCGCGAGCAGCAGGTACCGGAAATTACCAATCGCATCTCCGTCTCAACGGGTTTCTTTATCGAATGAAATTCAAGCGAGGTGCCAGGTTTAGAAGCAGGCCGCTCGGAACAGCCGGATCGACCGTAACAAATCGCATTGGTCCGAAGATTGCATTACCCAAAACGCTTGAAACCGAATCATGGATTCCCAGAGCCTCCCTTACTCGGCGCCCGAATCGGCGCACTAGATAAGTGTGGAGGCAACTAACAAGTGAAAAAATCTATGAAAGTTTCGCCGATTTTGGCCGTCGCCCTGGCGCTAACGTCCCTCTCCCTACCCGCCTGCCACCAAACGCACGCACAGGAAAAAGAAGAGTCCCACCACGAGCAGCAGAAGATCGTGGTTACCAGCCCCAAAGCGAAAGACGTCGTCGTCACCCAACAATACGTCTGCCAGATCCGCTCCCAGCGCAACATCGAGGTCCGGGCTCTGCAGGAAGGGTACCTCGAGCCGATCCCGATCCGGGAGGGCCAGACGGTGAAAACGGGCGACGTGTTGTTCAGCGTGGTGCCCACACTGTACAAGGCGCGGTTGGAGGCGGAGCAGGCCGAGGCCCAGTTCGCGCGGGTGGAGCGCGATAACGCCAAGAGGCTGTACGAACAGAAGGTGATCTCGATTCAGGAAGTGGCGCTGTACGACGCCAAACTCGCGAAGGCCGAGGCCAAGGCCGCGCAGGCGCTGGCCGAACTGAACTTTACCGTGGTCACCGCGCGCTTCGACGGGATCATCGACCGCCTGTACCAGCAGCAGGGCAGTTTGGTGAAAAAAGAGGATCTCCTCACGACCCTGTCCGACAACAGCGTGATGTGGGTCTATTTCAACGTGCCCGAGGCCCGCTACCTCGACTACAAACTCCACCAGGGTAAGGCCCAGGATAACGGGCAACTCAAACTCTTGGATTCGCGCATCGAGCTCGTGCTGGCGGACGGCAGCAAGTTCGATCAGCCCGCCGGCGACACCGTTACCATCGAGGGGAAATTCAACAACGAGACCGGGAACATTCCCTTCCGCGCGGACGTTCCGAACCCGGACCGCCTGTTGCGCCACAATCAGACCGGTAACGTGTTAATTCACCAAACGGTTCACAACGCCATCGTCATCCCGCAGCGCGCGACGTTCGAGGTTCTCGACAAACGGTACGTGTACGTCGTCGGCGAGGACCACGTGGCGCACCAGCGTCTGATCACGATCCAGCACGAAATGGACGACATCTTTATCATCAAGAGCGGGATCGGAGTGGACGAGAAAATCGTGCTCGAAGGGGTCCGGCAGGTTCACGAGGGCGAGAAGGTGGAGTACGAGTTCCACAAGCCGGAAGACGCTCTGGCGCACCAAAAAAATCACGCCGAGTAACCCGTCCGCCGCTCCCGGATACTACGGAACCTAACGAGACCACCTCAGAACCATGTTCACACAGATCCTCCACCGGCCGGCGCTGGCGATTGTCATTTCGATCCTTCTCTTGTTCCTGGGCGTGCTGGGGATCAAGACGCTCCCGGTGGCACAGTTCCCCAACGTCGCGCCGCCGACCGTTCAGGTCTCCATTGCGTACCCGGGGGCCAGCGCCAACGTGCTGGTCGATTCGGTTCTGATTCCGCTGGAGCAGTCCATCAACGGCGTCCAGAACATGCGGTACATGGTCTCCTCCGCCACCAGTGCGGGCGAGGCGGCGATCCTGATCTACTTCGAGCCGGGCACGGACCCCGATATCAACGTCGTGAACGTGCAGAACCGGGTCAACATCATGCTGAGCCGGCTCCCGCCGCTGGTGGTGCGGGAGGGGATCCTCGTCAGCCAGGTCGTGCCCAGCATGCTGATGTACGTGAACATTTTCAGTACCGATCCGAACGCCGACCAGAAAGACCTCTTTAACTTCACCAACGTCAACGTCATGCCCGTGCTCAAGCGGATCCCGGGCATGGGGATCCCCAGGAACCTGGGCAACCGCACGTTCGCGATGCGCATCTGGCTGAATCCCGATCGCATGCGCGCCCGCGAGATATCCACCGAAGATGTCATGAAGGCCCTGGCGGAGCAGAGCATAATCGGCTCGCCCGGGCGAATCGGTCAGGCGACGGGCCAGACGTCGCAGTCCATCGAATACGTCCTGACCTACAAGGGGCGCTACAACAACGCGGACGATTACGGGAACATTATTTTGAGGGCGAACGCCAACGGTGAGATCCTGCGGCTCAAAGACGTCTGCGGCATCCCGGACCCGATCAAGGCCCGCCAGGCGCTGCCGGCCGTCCTCGGCGGGACCGGGGCTGCGGCACTCCCCAAGGCCCCGCCGCCCGGCATCGAACTGGGCTCCGAGTTCTTCGACATTTACTCGGACATCAACGGGCACCCCGCGGCGTCCATCATTCTCAAGCAAAGCCCCGGCTCCAACGCCGCGGTGGTCATCGAGGAAATCAAGAAGGAACTCGAGAAGATCAAGAAGGAATCATTCCCCCCCGGCATGGACTACGAACTCGCTTACGACGTTTCCCGGTTCCTCGACGCTTCTATCGAAAAGGTGCTGCACACGCTGCTCGAGGCGTTCATTTTAGTATCGCTGGTGGTCTACATGTTTCTCGGAGATTTGCGGTCCACGCTGATCCCGATCCTCGCGGTCCCGGTGTCCCTCGTCGGGACGTTCTTCGTTTTGCAGTTGATGGGCCTGTCGATCAACCTGATCACGCTCTTCGCACTGGTCCTCGCGATCGGGGTCGTGGTGGACGACGCGATCGTGGTGGTCGAAGCGGTACACGCGAAGATGGCCGACAAGCACCTGTCGCCGTACCGGGCGACGATGGAAGTGCTCCACGAGATTTCGGGCGCGATCATCGCCATCACCCTGGTGATGACGGCCGTCTTCGTTCCGGTGACGTTCATCCCCGGGCCGGTCGGCACCTTCTACCGCCAGTTCGGGATCACGATGGCCACGTCCATCGTCCTTTCCGGTCTGGTGGCCCTGACGCTGACGCCCGTACTCTGTGCGATGATCCTCAAGCCCCACGCCGGCGGCCACTCGAACCATACGAACCACGTAAAAAAGCGGCTCGGGCTGCAAGTCGTTCTGCTGTACGTTGCGGGCGGGGTGCTGGTCCTGGCGCCAATAACGTATCTCGCGTACCACCTTTGGGGAGCGGTCGGCTTCCTGTTCATTCTGCTGCCCTTTGTGCGGGGGGCGTTTGACCGCGCCGTCGAGAAGGTTACGAGCGGGTACGCCGGGTTTCTTCGGCGCATTGTGACGCGCCGCGCGTTGAGCATGGCCGTCGTCGGGGGCTTTTCCGCCGGCATTGTTGTCGTCAACACGAAGCTCCCGACCGGCTTCATCCCGGGCGAGGACCAGGGCATCATCTACGCGGTCATCCAGACCCCGCCGGGCATGACGCTCGAGTACACCAACGCCAAGTCCCACGAACTCGAGGAGATCGCCAAGGAGGTCGAAGAAGTCACCTCCGTCACCTCGTTGGCCGGGTACGAAGTTCTGACCGAGGGCCGGGGCTCGAACGCGGGAACCTGCATTATCAACCTGAAAAACTGGACCGACCGGAAGCGAACCGCGCGAGAGATTATTGAAGAGCTCGAGCACAAATGCCGCCGGATGTCCAACGTCAACCTCGAGTTCTTTGAGCCCCCCGCGGTCCCCGGCTTCGGTGCCGCCGGGGGCGTCTCCGTGGTGCTCCTCGACAAGACGAACACGTCCGATTACCAGCGGCTCGGAGAGGTGAACAACAAGTTCATGGCCGCCCTGAAGGAGCGCAAGGAGTTGACCAACCTGTTCACCTTCTTCGCTACCGACTATCCGCAATACGAACTGATCATCAACGACGATGTGCTCTACCAGAAGGGGCTGACGAAGGCTAAAGTGCTAGACAATCTTAATATCCAAATTGGTAGCACTTACGAGCAGGGGTTCATCCTGTTCAACCAGTTCTACAAGGTCTACGTCCAGGCGGCGCCGGAGTTCCGGCGGCTCCCCAAGGATTTGAAGGACATGTTCGTCAAGAGCGAGCGCGAGATCGAGGTCAAGAACGAAAAAACTGGGAAAATGGAAAAGGTCCGTGTGGAAGGGGAAATGGTTCCCTACTCCGCGTTCATGGAGCTCAAGAAAAAGCAGGGGCTGAACGAGATCACGCGCTACAACCTGTACCCCTCCGCCACCATCCAGTGTGCCCCAGCTCCCGGCTACAGCAGCGGGCAGGCCATCAAAGCGATCCAGGAGGTCGCCGCCGACCCCAAAGTCCTGCCGCGCGGGTACGGGATCGACTGGGCCGGGCTCTCTTACGACGAGTCGAAAAAGGGGAACGAGGCGATTTACATCTTCCTGGTCGTCGTCGCCTTCGTTTACCTCGTGCTCGTCGGTCAGTACGAGAGTTTTATCCTGCCGCTGGCGGTGATCCTGTCGCTGCCGATCGGGGTCTTCGGTTCCTTTTTCTGCCTTCAGGCGATGGGGCTGGCGAACGACGTGTACGCCCAGATCGGTCTGATCATGCTGGTCGGTCTGCTCGGCAAGAACGCGATCCTGATCGTCGAGTTCGCGGTCCAGCGGCGCCAGGAGGGGCTGTCGCTCAAGGAAGCGGCCATCGAAGGGGGGAAGTTGCGCTTCCGGCCGATCCAGATGACCTCCTTCGCGTTCATCGCGGGGCTCCTTCCGTTGGTCCTCGCCACCGGCGCCGGGGCGATCGGGAACCGGACCATCGGCACCACGGGGGCCGGCGGGATGCTCGTGGGCACCGTGGTCGGGGTTCTGATTATTCCCGGCCTGTACTATTTGTTTGGCAAGATGGCCGACGGGCGCAAACTCCTCAAGGACGAGTCGGCCGGACCTCTTAGTGAGATTTTTGAGCGCACTCCGTTAGAACCGCAGCACGACGAGAGCGACCACTTGCCGTTCGATGCCGGCCCCGCCAACCCGACGCACACCGAGGCTCCGCCCCACCACCCGCCGTCGGACCCGCATTCCCCGTCGGGCGGAGTTTAAAGCTGATCGGCCGGTCGGCACCCGCGCGGGAACGACCGGCTCAATGCGGACAGAGTTTCACAATGCCCCGGGCCGACCGCGGATTGATGGATCAGCCCTAACGGTCGTCCCGGGTTCCGAATATCCCAATTATAGCGCCTGGATCGCCTAATACTGTTAGGCAAGATTGCCGATTAAGTATGTGGGCTTCCGACCGGGGCGCTAACTCCTCAAGGATGAGGCGGATGAACCTCTCAGTGCGATTTCTGAGCGCAAAGCGCAAGAAGCGCGTGGTGGCGCGAGTGATCGCGTGCGGTGCGCTGCTGGTTTTGCCGTCCTGTCGGATCCCCGAACTCCGTCAAGCGGACCCGGGGCCGATTCTGCCGGCGAGCTTCACTGGGGCGATCAGCGAGGCGCCCAGCGGGACGATTAGCGGGGCGATCGGTGAGGCGGCCGGCGGGACGGTCAGCGGACTGGTCGGTCCGTCGACCAGCTCGGAAAGTTCGGGCCAGCTCGGGGTCGAAGAGTTTTACAAGGACCGAGTGCTCACGCAATTGATCGACCAGGCGATGGTCAACAATCGTGAGCTGAAGGTTCTGAACGAAGAGGTCCAGGTCGCCCGGAGCGAGGTTCTGGCGCGACAAGGGGCGTACCTCCCCTTCGTCACCGCCGGGGGCGGCACGGGCCTGGATCTGTCCAGCCGCTTCACACGCGACGGGGCCGTCGACAGCCAGCTCGACATTCGCCCCAACCAGCCCATTCACAACCCGCTGCCCGATTTCCGGATGGGTCTCAACCTGTTCTGGCGGCTGGACATCTGGCGGGCACTGCGCAACGCGCGGGACGCGGCGGCCCAGCGATACATCGCCGCCAGCGAGAAGCGGAACGACTTCGTAACCCGTCTCGTCGCCGAAATCGCCGAGAACTACTACGGGCTGGTGGCGCTCGACAAGCGCCTCGAAACGCTGAACAAAACTATCGAACTCCAGCAGCAGAGCCTCGAAATCGCCATCGCCAAGAAGGACGCGGGGCGCGGCACCGAACTGGCTGTTCAGCGCTTCCAGGCTGAAGTGCGGAAGAACCAGAGCGAAAAGCTGATTACGCTACAGGACATCATCGAGACCGAGAACCGGATCAACTTCCGCCTTAACCGCGTGCCGATGCCGGTCGAGCGCACGTCCGCGGACTTCTACGATCTCAACATCAACACCCTGAGTGTAGGCGTACCCTCGCAACTGCTCCAGAACCGCCCCGACATCCGCCAAGCCGAGCGCGAACTACAGGCTGCGGGACTCGATGTGAAGGTCGCACGCGCCCACTTCTTCCCGGACCTGACTATCAGTGCCGGTGTCGGCTACCAAGCGTTCAATCCCAAGTACCTGTTCAACACCCCGGAAGCCCTGGCCGCTAACGTCGCCGGCGACCTGGTCACGCCGCTAATCAACAAGAAGGCGATCCGGGCCGAGTACCTCAGCGCGAACGCCAAGCAGTTGGAGAGCGTCTACAACTACCAGCGCATCGTCCTCAACGCCTTCACCGAGGTCGTCAACCGCGTGTCGATGGTGGAGAATTACCGCAAGAGTATCGAGATCAAGAAGCAGCAGTTGGCCGCACTCGAGGCCTCGGTCGACTCCGCCAGCAAACTGTTCCAGAACGCCCGTGCGGAGTACGTCGAAGTGCTGTTGGCGCAGCGCGACTTCATGGACGCGCGAATGGTCCTGATCGAAACGAAGAGGCAACAACTGGGCGCCGTCGTAAACGCCTACCAAGCCCTCGGTGGTGGTAACTCGTTGGCGGTTCCGCCCGGACCGCCGCTGCCGCCCCACCGGTGGAGGAAGCAACCCCAACCCTAGCGACTGGGGTCGGGTGAACTTCAACTCGACGGTACAAACCGTCTTCAAGACCGCCGGGTTACCGGCGGTCTTCGCGTTGACAGGCCAGCACGGTGTGAACCCGCGCTACCGCTCCCGCGACGCTGCTTCTAATTCTGTCGCGCGTTGCACGGCACCTCGCTCCACGCTACACTCTTTACTACCCTCCCAGCGTCCACCCGCCTCTGCTCCGTAACGGAGTTCCGTCGATGCTCACCGTTCTCGGCACCCCGACCCGCTACTGTGACGGAATCTCGCGCCGGTCGTTTCTCAAGGCCGGGGCGCTCGGCGTCGGCGGGCTCACGCTCCCGAACCTCATGCGCGCGGAAGCCGCGGTCGGGAAGAAGAGCCATAAGTCGGTCATCATGGTCTACCTGACCGGCGGGATGGCGCACCAGGACACGTTCGACCTGAAGCCGAACGGACCGGCCGAACTCAGGGGCGAGTTCAAGCCGATCGCCACGAACGTGCCCGGCATCCAGTTCGGCGAGCACCTGCCCAAGCTCGCGAAGTGCGCGGACAAACTCGCCGTCCTCCGCTCACTGGTCGGGCAGCGCGACGAGCACAGTTCGTGGCAGAGCTACACCGGCACCGTGATGGACGTCGCCAAGCGCGACAACAAGCCGCACTTCGGGAGCGTTGTGGCGCGGATGCAGGGCCAAACGGACCCGACCGTGCCGAGCTTCGTCGACCTCGCGCCCACGATGCAGCACAAGCCCTACAACACGCCCGGCCCCGCGAACCTCGGGCGCTCGGCCGCGCCCGCGAAGGTCGACGGCGACGAACTCGCGGTGATGAAGAACCTCGCCGTGACGCCCGGCGAACTCCAGGACCGTAAGGCGCTACTCGAACGAATGGATGCGTTCCGCAAGTCCGCGGGCCAGAGCAACAGCGTCAGCGCCGACACGTTCCACGACCGCGCGTTCGACGTGCTGACGTCGAGCAAACTGGTGGAAGCGCTCGACGTGACAAAAGAACCCGAGCGCACGCGCCAGCGGTACGGGAAGGGTTCACCCAAGCACCTCGGGGACGGCGCGCCGCAGTGGAACGACCAGCTCCTGATGGCCCGCCGACTCGTCGAAGCGGGGTGCCGCGTCGTGACGGTCGCCTACGGGTTCTGGGACACGCACGGCAACAACTTCAAGTACCTGAAGGACCAGCTCCCGCTGTTCGACACCGGGATCTCGGCGCTGGTGGAAGACATTTACGCACGCGGACTGGAGAACGACGTCACGGTGTGCGTGTGGGGCGAGTTCGGTCGCACCCCGAAAATCAACAAGGACGCGGGCCGCGACCACTGGGCCAGAGTGAACTTCGCGCTGCTCTCCGGAGGCGGCATGAGGACGGGGCAGGTGATCGGCAGCACCGACAGCGCCGCGGGCGAAGCGAAGGACGACCCGGTCCCGTACCCGAGCGTACTCGCCTCGGTGTACAAGAACCTGGGCCTCGACCCGCACGCGATGGTTTACGACGTATCGAACCGTCCCAACCCGATCCTGCCCGGCGGAATTCTTCCGATCGACAAGCTGTACTGAGCCGCATTCCACCGAGGCTTACTTATGATTCGTGCCGCGGCCGCAGTCGCGTTCGTTGTTACCGCCGTCGGTGTCAGCGCGGCGCCGGTGCCGCCACCAACCGAAAAGGAACTGCTCGCAAAGTATTGGGGCAAGACCGAGGGTCAGGGCGAGTTTGAACTCGCGGGCAAGCAACTCACGATGCGCACGGTCGGTCAACCGGCCCGCGGAATGCTTTACGGGAAAAACGCGAACATGCCCCGCGCCACGAAGCCCGTAACCGGTGACTTTGAAGTCACCGTAAAGATCGGGGACGCGACCCCGCCGAACCCGAAGAACCAGCACGAAGACTCTTGGCCGGGGTCGCGAGCCGGGCTGATCGTTTCGGGCGACGGGTACAGTATCGAGTTCCACCTGTACCAGTACTACACGAAGCGCAACGGTGAGGTACAGGATAAGCTGAACCGGGTCGTGTGGGTCGACACGTGGTTCCCGGGCGGCGGGGCGGGCAGTTCGCGGGAACAGGTTCCGGTGGGCAAGTCCACCTACCTTCGGATCACGCGCAAGGACAAGACTGTCTCCGTGTCGCACAGCTTCGACGGCAAGGAATGGTCCGTGCCACACGTGCCGCGCCAGGATCTGGCGTTCCCGGACGAAGTGTCGGTAGGCGTGTTCTACGCCCACTCTACGTACCAGATCGCAACGGCCACGTTCGACGAATTGACCGTCACGAAACCGAAAGCAGAGCCCAAAGACGCGGCGAAGTAACCCGCGAGTTTTCTCACGGGTCCAAGTCCCACACGACCACGCGCCCGCTATCGCCCGCGACCGCGGCGCGGGCACCGTCGGGCGCAACGGCCACCGCGCGCAGCGGACCGACGTTCCACGCGAACGACCGCTCGCACGCCCACGTCGCGGTGTCCCACACGTGCGCCGTGCCCTCCTTACCCACAGTGACCATTCGGCGCCCGTCCGGGGTGAACGCCGCGTCCGTGTAACCCTTCGTTTCAAGTTGTAGCTGCGTCATTTCGCGGGCAGAAGTAGCGTCCCACACGAACAGCGTGCGCCCGGCCGAGTACACGAGCGTGCGCCCGTCCGGGGCGAAGGCCAGCGCGAACGTGCCACTGGAAAACGCCCGCTGAGCGTCCGTCGCGAGCACCTCGAAGCTGTGAGCCGCGAGTAGGTGGAACCGCTTGGAGCCGAGTACCGCCAGCCGTTTACCGTCCGGCGACACCACACTGCGAGTAATCGCGCCGGATTCGAGTTCGACCTCGCCGTATGCGGAACCCGTTTCCAGGTCATACCGTCGAACCAGATCCTGGTACCCACCGTCCGCCACGAACGCGGTGCGCCCGTCCGGGGCCAGCGCGAACGACTGGCACCACGCCCCGCAGCGCCGCAACTCGGCCCCCGTATTCGCCGCGCGCACCGAAATGCCGCTCTGCCGGCACAGCACCGATCCACCCGGCCCGAACGCGAGCGAGAGCCCGAACCCGCACTTGGCGCCCACGGTCCAGAGCCTGTGCCCGGTATCCGACCGGATCACTCGGCACCCGAGGTGGTACCCGCTCAGAGCCAGCGCCCGCCCGTCCGGGGCGAACGCCAGCGCGTCGATCTTCCGCGAATACGCCTCCCAGATCAGCATCCGCGCACCGTGAAATTCGGAATCAATCCGCTCATGATATGCGCGAAAGACCGATCAGACGTCTACGTCCCACACGACAACTTTGCCGCCCTCCGTTCCGGCCGCGGCGAGGGCGCCGCCCGGAGCGAACGCAACGGACACGAGCTTCCCCGCCTTCCAGTCGAAGGTGCGGAGTTGTTCGCGCTTCTCCGCGTCCCAAAACGTGACGGTGCCGTTCGTGCGCGCACACGCCACGATCCCGCGCGGGTGGACCGCGATGCACGTGACATACGGGCGCCCGGGGTGAACCAACTCGCCCGCGGTGGCGCCGGTGGTCGCGTCGAACATTTGCACCGTGCGGCCATCCGTGCGAGCGAGTAACTTCGTGCCGTCCGCGGTGAAAGCGAGTTGCTGAATCGGGCTGGCAGCGTCGGTGGGGATCGTAACAGCCAATTTACCACTCGTCGCATTCCTGACTTCAATTTGTCGAGACGGGTGGTCACTCGATCCGGTGGCGTACCCACTGCTAACAAAAGCCGCCCCCGTGCCATCGAACGTCAGTGCTGGCGTGTGGAGTGGATGAAATGCGTGTGGGCCTTCGAGCCAGAGCCGATGGAACGCTGATCCTTCGACCGCAAAGCACTCAGCGGCCTGGTACGCTCTCGACTGGCTCGTAACAAACGCCCGCGTACCATCCGCCGACAACGCAAAATCCGGCCACCCGAGCTTCGTTTGTGTGCGCGCGGCAACCTCACGCGAATTCACGTCGATGATGGCAATGTTCGACTCGGCCTCGCCCGCAAGTAAATAGCGCCCGTCCGGAGTGAATGCGATCGCTCTGGCCGCATTGTGTTCTGCTACCTCGTGAAGCAACACACGGCTCCCGCTCGCCGCGTCCCACACTTCAACGTCACTCCGCACACCGAACGCCTCGCATGCTGCGGCGACCAACCCACTTGGGCCAATTGCGAGTATATTCAGCGGGCGCGGCTTCTCGCTCTGAATGATTCGCATGGCGCTCGCCGTTCGTCCGCTCGTTTCGCGTTTCAGATGTCCACGTCCCAGACGATCACTTTACCCGTGTCGCTCCCGGCCGCGGCGAGCGTACCGTCGGGGGAGAAAGCAACGGAGCGCACGCGGCCGATGTCCCACGTGTACGTGTGCTCGACCTTCCAGGTGGTGGTGTCGTACACCTTCACGGTTGCGTCGTTACTGGTCGCCGCGAGGTACTTGCCCGACGGGTGAAACGCGGCCCCTGTAAAGTGGCGCCGGGTGTCGCTCCGGACCTCGCGCGGGGCGCTCAGAGTTTCGGTCGACCAAATGTTAATGATGTGCGCGCGGCACGTCACAAAAGTGTGCGAATCCGGCGCGAACGCGAGCGCGGGGATCGTTCCGGCCGGGAGCTTCGCGAACCGGAGCACTTCGTCTATTTTTACGGACCGCAGGCTCACGCGGAGCGGCTGAATCGTCCACGTGATGCGGTCGCGGACGCCGGTCAGCGTCACGAACGTTTTCCCGTCCGGGCTGGTCCGAATCAGGGCCGTGTCGAGCGCCTCGCGGGACCGGGACGAGATCCGTTCGAGTGGCGCACCCCACACCGGGTTCAGTGGCTTCTTCGCACGCCAGCGGTAGCGCCGCATCTGGTAGCCGTCGGCCGTTCGCGCGTGGGCGATGCACGACCCGCCGTCCGGAGTCATCGCCAGCGGGTTCAGCCACTCGTGGTAGGTTGAGGTGGGGTGAAGCTGGATCGTTTCCGCGTTCGTGTCGATCACCGCGAGCGAGTGATTGGCGCAGGTGAAGCACAACGGTTCGGTGGGGTGGAAGGCACTCGGCGAATCGAGGAACTGGATCTGCCCGGTGTAGCGCCCCCACTTGCGGCCGGAGTGGACTTCCCACATCTCCAGTCCGCGGTCCCCGCCCCCGGCGGCGAGGAGTTTCCCGTTCGGAGAGAACGCGAGTTCGGTTACGTCTCCAGGTGCTCCAGTTAAGACGAGCATGGGCGGCCTCGGTCACAGATCCATGTTCTCAGTGACAGTGTTGCGCGTCGCGCTGTCAGCGCGGTTCGCCCCGTCAGGGAGAGGATTGAATTGCGCAAAACGCGCCCGTTTCTTCTTCAACAGGCGGTGCACTGGCAAAATTTAGTTGCGCGCCCGTGTGGTGCGAACCGGGCGCCGAATAAATCAGTGCGAGTATCAGCAACCACTTCAAGTGAACGGATCGCTCCCGCGCACGTGGTGGTACTGTGACATGCGGTCCCGGAACAACAAATAGGACGCAAGTTCCGCGCGAGTTTTTACTTCGCAACGGCCTGTTGAGGTACCAGATTAATTTCGGCGAACGGATACCGCGTGCCCGTTAATTGCGCCGTCACATAATTGCATAGAATCGCTTTCTATTCACCGGGGCGGCTCCGCGTGCGCTCAAAGGTCCACGTCCCAAACAACGACTTTGCCCGCATCTCCCCCCGCGGCCGCAAGTGTACCATCGGATGAGAACGCGATGCTCCTCATGCGCCCGATGTTCCAGGTGAACGTGCGCGATAATTCCCAGGTGGTGGTGTCGTACACCTTCACTGTCGCGTCGTTACTGGTCGCGGCGAGGTACTTGCCCGACGGGTGGAACGCGACGCCCGTAAAATGTCTTCGGCCGCTGTTTTTCAGAACCGCGGCGGGTTTCGAGAGGTCTTCTACGGACAGAACAATGACCCGCGCGTTCAACAGCCCCACCAAGAGTTGACCATCGGGCGAAGCGACCGGCGAGAACCAATCGATTTCCGGGCCTTCAACTGCGGTCAGAACTTCACCCGTTGTGACCGAACGAACGACGTATCGGAACACGCTCCGGAGGAGATTTTGATCCCACCAACTTTCAGTTAGCACGAAGCGATCGTCTGCCACGCACGTCACACTCCCCCGCGTATGCCGTTCGAGCTCCCACGACCACAAAATGGGGTGCGAGGGTTCGCCTAACGAACGGCACCCGACCCACCCGGCGGGCGAACCGCGGTTATTTTGTGCAACGATAAGGTGGTGCCCGTCAGCAGCCAAGTCGAAGCCGCAACTGAATCGCTCCCACAGTTCGATCTGTTGCAACGTACCGTCGGCAACTCCCGTGACGTTCACAGTGCTGTGCGCCGTTAGAAGGTACCGACCGTCGGGAGTAATTCGCACTCGTTGCACACACCCGAGGTGCGAGAACGTTCGACGAGAGCCGGTGCCCGGCAGATCACGCCAAAGAAACGTCCCGTTGTAACTCGAAGTGAGTAATGACAGCCCGTCTGGTAAGAACGTTACCAAATCAATTCTTTCGCGCTCGCCCTTCTTTCGCAGCACGATCACGACTCACCTCACCGGAACGTGTGCTCCGCCGCCGGAAAGCTCCCGTCGCGCACTTCGCGGCAGTACGACTCCACGGCCGTCTTCACTGCGGCACCGAGATCCGCGTAGCGCTTCGCGAACTTCGGTTTGAAGTCCGGGTACAGCCCGAGCATGTCGTGGAACACCAGCACCTGACCGTCGCAGTTCGGTCCCGCGCCGATGCCGATGGTCGGGATTGTTACTGCGGCTGTCAGTTTCGCCCCCAAATCGGCCGGGACGCTCTCCACTACCACCGCGAACCCGCCCGCTTCCTCCACCGCGGCGGTGTCGGCGAGGAGTTGGTCCGCGTCGCGTTGCACTTTGAAGCCGCCCATCTGGTGAACGGATTGTGGCGTCAGCCCGACGTGCCCCATCACCGGGATGCCCGCTTCGACGCACGCCCGGATCGCGGGCCGCATCCGCACGCCGCCTTCGAGCTTCACTGCATGCGCGCCGGCTTCCTTCATGAGCCGCCCTGCGCTGCGAACGGCCTGGCGCGGACTCACTTGGTACGTCATGAACGGCAGGTCCACTACAACCAGCGCCCGCCGCGCCCCGCGCATGACACACTTAGTGTGATAAATCATCTCGTCGAGCGTGACCGGAAGCGATGTCGGGTGCCCCTGCACCACCATCCCGACCGAATCGCCGACGAGAATGCAATCGACTCCGGCTTCGTCACACAATCGGGCAGAAACGTAATCGTAAGCCGTGACAACGGCGAGTTTTGCACCGCGTGCCTTCGCCGAACGGAATTCGGGAACGGTGATCTGCTTGGAGGGAGTCACTGCGCTCATGAGAAGCTCCAGAAATACCCACCGCCCAGTTCCCGGAAAGGGGAAGAGAGTAACTTCGGTCCGCGCCTGGGCTTGTGAAGGCGCGGGGCGGTTGGGTCTTCGCGTTCTTGCCCCATTGTACTGTGTTGGATTTCCCCCGCCTCGGCGGTATCTGGGGTAGAATGCTCTTGTTCACTGGGAGAACGCCATGAGCATCGCCGAAGCCCCCGTCACACCGAAGCCCTCCACCGTTGATCCCGCGCCGGGCAAAGGCATTGTGCTTTACGACGGCATGTGTGCGTTGTGCCAGCGCGGGGTTCGCATGCTGAAGGGACTCGACTGGCTCAACCGATTGCACTTCCAGGATTGCCGCGACAAAGCGCACTGGCCGCCGTCCGCGGTACCGCTCGAAATGAAGCGGTTGCTCGAAGAAATGCACGTCGTGACGCCCGATCGTCAGCGCGCTCCGGCCGGGTACCGGGCGTTTCAGTGGATGGCGTGGCGCCTGCCGCTCACGATCCCGTTCGCGCCACTCATGTACATTCCCGGCGTAACCTGGCTCGGGAACAAGATTTACCTGTGGGTAGCCCGGAACCGTTACGACCTGGTGCCGTGTCACGACGGCGCGTGCCAGCTCGATTTGAAGAAAATGGCGGCCCAAAAGGGGGCGGAATCGGGAGACAGAAAGTAACAGGTGTGGGAAGATACGTTAGCCCGCGCCGTATGTTGACTCTTCTGGCTTTCTGTTTTCCGACTTCTGATAAGGCTCCTCCAAATGTCCCGCCGTTTTGTCGATCAGCTCCGCGACGGAGATAACCTCGAAGACGTCTATTTGGTCACGGACAAGCAACTCCGCGCGAACCGGAACGGCAATCCCTACCTCCTTTTGGAACTGCGGGACCGCACCGGGGGGATTCAGGGGCGTATGTGGAACGCGGGCGACCACATCGCCCGGGGGTTCGATCCGGGCGACTTCCTGTTCGCCACCGGCAAAGTGCAGATGTTCCAGGGCGCGCTCCAGGTGATCCTCACCTCGGTGGAGCGAGTGGAATCGCAAAAGGTCGAGTTCACTGACTTCCTGCCGCAAACCGAGCAGAGCATCCCGAAGCTCACGGAGCGGCTCCGAAATTACCTGCTGCGGCTCGGTAACCCGCACCTGCGGGCGCTCGCCGAGTGCTTCCTGATGGACGACGCTTTCATGCGTGCGTTCTCCACCTGTCCGGCCGGGGTGAAGTTGCACCACGCCTACGTAGGCGGGTTGCTCGAACACACGCTCTCCATGATGGACGCGGCCGACAAGGTGTTGCCGCTCTACCCCGTTGTGGACCGCGACCTCGTGCTGATGGGGATCTTCCTGCACGACGCCGGAAAGACTCGGGAGCTGACGTTCTCCCGCGCCTTCGGGTATTCCGATGAGGGACAGTTGGTCGGCCACATCCCCATCGCGGTGGCGATGCTGGCGGAAACCGCAACGCGGGTGCCGGACCTGACCGGAGAACCGTTCCCGCGGGAACTAATGCTCCGCATCCAGCACATGATTTTGAGCCACCACGGGGAACTGTCCTACGGCAGCCCAAAGGTGCCGATGACCCCGGAAGCGATGCTGTTGCACCTGATCGATCTCATGGACACGCGGATGCACATGGTGCTGCGCGACCTGAAGGACGACCGCAACAACCCGACCGCGTGGACGCCGTACAACCACAACCTCGGCCGCCGCATTTACAAGGGCGGCGCCCACGGCGACCTCTACGGCGAGGGCGGCGGGGGTTACGACTAAACACTGGCAAACGACCGGCGCGAGCCGACCGGTTGTACTTCTGAAGCGGTGAGATTTGACTTCGCGACACGGGTTAGAAGCCGTGTTACGATAAAAAAGACTTCCACCGTTTCGGTACACCGGCGAGCCCTTGTACTCTGCCGCAGTCGTTCGCCTTACCAGCCGGCTCACGCCGGCCGTTCGCCAAATCTATGTCTGATCTGCTCTCAAAAGTTCTGCACGCTGTCACCGCAAAGAGCTACGTCCCGCTCAAGGCCAAGCCGCTGTTCAAGCGGCTGAACCTGCCCGACGACGAGTACCCAGCGTTCCGTAAAACGGTGCGTGAACTCGTTCGCACGGGGCGACTCGCGCTCGCCCGAAACAACACGCTCCGCGCCGCGGACATCCACGGCACGGTCACCGGCGTGTACCGGCGCGCGACGTCCGGGCACGGGTTCGTCCGGCCGCACGCGGTCGACGGCATCTTTAAACCCGAAATTTTCATCCGCGAGGACAAGGGCCTCGACGCCGCGACCGGCGACGAGGTCATGGTTCGCGTCACGCGCGAGGCCACGCGCCTCAAGGACGCCGCGGGCGAAATCGTGCGCGTACTGGAGCGCGCGACCCGCACGTTCGTCGGCACCTACTTCGAGCGCGACCGGCAGACGCTCGTCCGCGTAGACGGCAACGCCTTCACGCACAGCATCGCGGTCGGGGACGCGGGCGCGAAGGGCGCGAAGCCACAAGACAAAGTCGTCATCGAGATGCTGCGGTTCCCCACGCAGGACAGCCGCGGCGAGGGCGTCGTCACGGAGGTGCTCGGCGCGCACGGTCAGCCCGGCGTGGACACGCTCTCGGTGATCCGCGCGTTCGGACTGCCGGAAGCGTTCCCCGAATCCGCACTGAACGAAGCGCGGCAGGTCGCGAGCCAGTTCTCCGAAACCGATCTCCACGGGCGTGACGACTTCACGAACGAACTCGTCGTCACCATCGACCCGCCCGACGCGAAGGACTACGACGACGCGGTCAGCGTCACCATCGACCCGAAGACGAAGCACTGGGTGCTGACCGTCCACATCGCGGACGTGGCCGCGTTCGTGAAACCAGGCGGCGCGCTCGACACGGAAGCCCGCAAGCGCGCGACGAGCGTCTATTTGCCGCAGAAGGTCATTCCGATGTTCCCGGAAGTGATCTCGAACGGCCTCGCGTCACTGCAAGAGGGCAAAGTTCGCTACGTGAAGACCGTGCGGATGGAATTCACGCCGGGCTTGCAGAAGGGCCACGTCACCTTCGCTAACGGCGCGATCCGCAACCGCAAGCGCTTCACCTACGACGAGGTGCAAGAACAGTTAGACGCGATGGAGGGGAAGAAGCAACCTACCCCCTAACCCCTTCCCTAAGAAGGAAGGGGGAACAGAGCCAAACGCAGCAGACACGAAACGATCTGCGACGGTTTTAAGCCCCTCCCCTAAGCGGAGAGGGGTTGGGGAGGGGTTGCAACCTGAGTTACTCCCCGAACTCCTGGCGATGCTCCGGCGCATGCGAGACCTCGCACTGTTGCTTCGCAAGAAGCGGTTCCGGCGCGGGGCGCTGGAACTGACGATGCCCGAGGCCGTACTCGAATACGATGCCGACGGGCGCGTCAGCGGGGCACACTTCGCCGAAAACAATCTCAGCCACCAGATCGTCGAAGAGTTCATGCTCGCGGCGAACGAGGCGGTGGCAGAACACTTCACGCGGTACGAAGTGCCGTTCCTGCGCCGCGTTCACCCCGCACCCAACGAAGAAAAACTCGAAGCCTTCGGCCAGTTCGCGGACCTGCTCGGCTACCCCATCAAGCGGGTACAGGACCGGTTCGAGCTTCAGCGTGTACTGACCGAAACCGCCGACAAACCGGAGCGAGCCGCGGTCCACTTCGCGCTGTTACGCAGTTTAAAGCAGGCCACGTACTCGCCCATCCAGGACGAACACTACGCGCTCGCGAGCCAGCACTACTGCCACTTCACCTCGCCGATTCGCCGGTACCCGGACTTGCAAGTTCACCGGTTGCTGGACAAGTGGATCAAAACCGGCTCCGCGAGCGCGAATACCGAGGAGCTGGTCGCACTCGGGGAGCACTGCTCGAAACTGGAGCGCCGGGCCGAAACCGCCGAACGCGAACTGGTGAAACTGCGGCTCCTGACATACCTGAGTTCGCGCATTGGCGAAGCGCTCGACGCGGTGATTACCGGCGTCGCAGATTACGGGTTCTTCGCTCAGGCCGAACGTTTCCCCGCTGAAGGATTGGTTCACATTTCGTCGCTAGTGGACGACTACTACTGGTTCGATGAGAGTTCGCACACGCTCGAAGGCCGGCGCACGAAACGCCGGTTCCGCCTGGGGGACCGCGTGCGGCTGGTCGTCGCGCGCGTCGATTTGCAGCGGCGAATGCTCGATCTGCGTCTGGCCGACACCCACCCAAAAGCAGAAGATGACCGGGGCGACGCCCTCCCCAACTACGGCCGCGTTCCGAAATCCGGGAGGCGCCGGAAGTAGTCGCCCGCGGAGCGAGTGCAATGCCTGTTTGTACGTTACCCGGTGGCCAGACGATCGGTTACGACGACGCGGGGAGCGGTCCGCCGCTCGTGCTGGTGCATGCGTTCCCGTTCGATCGGACCATGTGGGCGCCGCAACTCGCGGCCCTCGCCGCCAGCGCCCGCGTGCTCACGCTCGATGTCCCCGGCTTCGGCGAATCACCTGCTGCGCCCGAACTCACAATAGACGGTGTTGCGAAGACCGTGAGCGATTTCCTCGCGGCCCTCAACATTCCGAAGGCGATCGTCGGCGGACTGTCGATGGGCGGCTACGTCGCGCTCGCGTTCGCCCGCAACTTCGCGGACAAACTCAACGGGCTGATTCTCGCCGACACGCGCGCCGGTGTGGACGACACGAACGCGCGGGCGAACCGCACGAAGTCCATTGCGCTTGTGAACGAAAAGGGGAGCGCCGCGCTGTTCGAGTCAATGGTACCGAAGGTACTGAGCGATTCGACGCGCGAGGTGAAGCCCGAAGTGGTCGAGCGCGCGAAATCAATCGCCGCACGTCAACCGGCTTCGAGTGTGGCCGCGGCTCTCGCAGCGCTCCGTGACCGCCCGGACGCGAACCCCGGTCTGAAGGCCATCACCGTGCCGACGCTCATCCTCGTCGGTGAGTTCGACGCCGTGACGCCGCCGCTCTCGTCCGCGAACCTCGCCGCACAAATCCGCGGGAGCAAGCTCGTTCACATTCCGGGCGCGGGGCACCTCTCGAACATCGAGAACCCGGACTCCTTCAACAATGCCGTGCGTGTGTTTCTGGGTGAACGGCCGGTGTGAGCCGGTCGGTACACAGCCCTTTCCACCAGCCGGTTCACACCGGCCGTTCGCCGGGTGCTCTCATGCCTGCGTTTTCCGACCGCCTCGCCGAAGCCGTTTGTCAAAAAGGGCCGCTCTGTGTCGGTATCGACCCGCGCTGGGAATCGCTCCCGAAGGCGATTCGCGAGGGCGTGCGCGACGAAGAGGCTAACGAGCGCGCGGCCATTGCCTTCTTCGAGTTCGGGCGCAAGGTACTGGAACTGGTCCGCCCTTACGCGGGCGTTGTGAAGCCGCAGGCGGCGTTCTTTGAACTCCTCGGCCCGAACGGAATGGAGATGCTCCAACAGCTTCTCCAAGAGGCCAAACAACAAGGCTTCGTCACCATCCTCGACGCGAAACGCGGCGACATCGCGTCCACCGCGACCGCTTACGCCGACGCCGCGTTCGGTGGGTGTGCCATCGACGGCGAAACGTTCCCCGTGTGGAACGCGGACTCGCTGACGATCAACCCCTACCTCGGGCGCGACGCGGTGGAGCCGTTCCTCACTGCGGCCAAAGCGAACAAGCGCGGTACGTTCGTGCTCGTGCGAACGAGCAACCCCGGTGCGGGACTGTTTCAGGATTTGGTGTGCGACGGGAAACCGGTATACCGGCACGTGGCCGAAGAAGTAGCGAAGTGGAACGCGGCTACCATCGACTCGTGTGGCCTGGGTGATGTGGGCGCGGTTGTGGGAGCCACGCACCCGAGAGAACTGGTCGAACTGCGCGGGGTGATGCCGGACGTGTGGTTCCTGGTGCCCGGTTACGGGGCGCAGGGCGGAAACGCGGCCGATGTGAAAGCGGCTTACCGCGCGGACGGGTTGGGAGCGATCGTGAACAGCTCGCGCGGGATCACGTTCCCGTTCCACCCCGATGATGCAGATTGGGAAGCGAAGATCGTCGCCGCGGCGCAGAAAGCCCAGTCCGAATTGAAGCCGTAAACGACGTGAGCCGGGTTGTTGCCCGGCTCACGTCGTTTTTGTGCTCAGTTCTTTTTCTTCTAGTCGTCCGGTTTGGCGTCAGCGTTTGTGGCATCTTTCGGCGGAGTCGGAGCTTTGCCGAGGATGACCGCGTACTTGATTCGGAGGTCGTCTTCGGTGGCTTTTGTGGCCGAAATCGACCTGTCACGGATCAAATGCAATTCGACGATCGTACCCGCAACCAGGTCCGATTTGCTCGCGGCGTAGCCCGTAGCGCCTGCCGGCGCCCGCAGTTCGTCGATTTCCTTCTGCGTGTGGAGAACCTTCTTTCCCTTATCGTCCAACTTCGGCGGCAGCGACTTGCTGCGCACGAGCGACGGCGGGAGGTATTCCAGTTCGTAGTCGTGGTGTTGTTCCTTGAGCTGGATCTGGTTCTGTCGACCCGTGTTGCGTTGGAGCGGGTTAGAAAAATTCCGATTGTTTTGCGAGAGCCGCGGGCGCCCGTTCTTGTTGCCGTTCTTTTGTTGCGGTTCGAGCCATGTGACTCGCAGCGTCACGCTTTTGTCGTCGGCCTTCACCACTTCGCCAATCACATCGGATACGAAGACGTAACCGGACCAGTTCGACGGGCTGGCAGAGTCTTTGGCTGGTTTTGGGTCTTCGGCCGAAAGTGAGAATGCGCCCGCGCCCAAGCTGAGTGCGAACGCTAATCCCGCCCGAAATGCCACTCGCCTCATGTGCGTCTCCTGATGTGCGACAAAGCGGGATCGCCACACATTTATGAAACGCGAGTGGGAACAAAAGGGTTCCCGGAAAACGAAAACGGCCCGCGCCGGAGCGCGGGCCGTTTTCGTTTCTGCCGAGAGCATTAGCGCCGGTTAACCGGTTGCATGATCGGCATGACTGGGGTGTTGTAGCTCTGATACTTCGTCGACTGGTACGTGTTCGGCGACGGCAGCGAACTCGGCCCGGCCTGGAACTTCGGCTCGGTCTTTTTGATGCTGAAGATGTTGTTCAACGTCTTGATCCAGCCGTTGTTGTCCAGTGAGCTTGCGGTCGACTGGCCGACCAGGTTGATCGTGCCCGCGGCGAGGTTCGCCGCAGTTTTGCTCGGCTGGACCACGAGTTTCTTCGTGTCAACCGGGCGGAACTCGATGTCCCCGGCGGTCGCGGGGGCGCCCATTACGAGCGCCGCCGTTACCAAGCCGCAAATAACCCATTTCATCGCGAGTCCCCCATTTCGCGCGGCAGTCGGCCCCCCGCCGCTGGTTCCCCAAGTGACCGACGGAGGCATAACGTCGGCTCTCGTGCTGTCAACGGAATTCTGCCCCGGCGCAAGTGTTTTCCTGCTTCGCGCTCGGTGGGTCAGTCGATCTTTCGCGAACGCGGGGTGCGAACTAAGATTCAGGAACCACCCCGCTTACCCAACTCACAAGCCCGAACCATGAAAACGCTCATCTTGGTGGCCGACGGTTTTGAAGACCTGACCCTGTTTCTGCCGTGGTACCGGCTCCGCGAAGCCGGGGTGGACGTGCGGCTCGCGTGCCCGCTGATGCACGCGATCACCGGGGCACACGGCTACGCGGTGGAACCGGACTTCGCGATCCACGAAGTGAACCCGGCCGAGTACGACCTGCTGCTGATCCCCCACGGCTCGGCCGTCGAGCGGTTGCGGCAGCGCGAAGAGGCCGTGGACGTGACCCGCACGTTCATTGAGGACGGTAAGCTGGTGGCCGCGATCGGTCACGGCGCGCAACTGCTCATCAGCGCGGGCACCCTCGACGGCCGCCGCGTCACCTGCTCGCCCGGCATTCGTGATGATGTGCGCGCCGCGGGAGCTCTCTACCGCGACGAGGCCGTTGTGACCGACGGGAACCTGCTCACGTGCCGCGGCGCGGACGACCTGCCCGCGTTCTCGCAAGCGATGATGAAACTGCTCGCCGCCCCGCAGCGGATCAAAGTCGAAGGGTGAGGGCGCAAAGCGCCAAAAGTGAAAACGGGAGCCGGGGCCGACCTTCATTGAGTGAGGTCGGTTCCGGCTCTCTGCGTAGGAGCTTCTACGCCGGTTCGATACTCGTCGGCAGCCCGCGGGCCGCGAACTGCTCGACGAACAGCTCCGCGCGCTCCAGGTGCGTGACGAGTACCAGCGAGCGCCCGCGGTGGTGCGCTTCCCACATCCGGTACTCGGCCTCGGCCGAACCGAACCGCGTAATGTCCATCACGGCGCGCGTGACGAACATCAAATCTTTACTAGCGGTTCGGTGCAGGACAACTTTGAACCGGCGGGGTGGCAAATAGCCGCCGAGAGCGAAGAAGCTCAGGCGGTCGTTCCGCCGGGATGGGGGGCGGATGGACATGGCGGCCTCGTGTTGCACCGGCTGGCCTTGCGGCACCGGGCGACGCGGCCTGGGGGAAGAGGCACCCAGGCAGCCTGTGGTCCCGAACTACCTCCACCGTACCGCGCCGGTCCCGTCGGGGTCAAATCGGGAAGGGGGTTGATGTGAAGGTGGAGAGAAACTACGGGGCGAACGTACCGATTATTCCTTCTGAGTAATCCCGGATGGGTCGGCCGGCCGGCCTGTAAGCCGGGTTTTGTCCCCGCCCTTTCGGACGGTGACGGTCATTTATCTAGCCCCGCCGTTGCCGACGGGATCGAGCGGTCTACCCGGGGATCGTAACGGGTCGGGCCGACCCTGTCCCCTGCTTGACCTTGCTTCCGGTGGGGTTTGCCGAGCCGACGAGTCACCTCGCCGCTGGTGCGCTCTTACATTAAGGGCTCGCGCCCCGCACCTTTTCACCCTTACCAACGAGTAAAGGAAAAGGAAAAAGTCGGAAGGCAAAAGGGAAAAATTAGGAAGACCAAATGACCGACGCCGTTCGCAGCCATCTCTTGCTTTTCCTTTTATCTTTGCCCTTTTTCCTTTTTACTTTTCCTTTACTCGTTGGCGGTACACTTTCTGTTGCACTTTCCCGCCCGTTGGCGGTGCGAGCCGGGAAGCTCGCGACCGTTACCGGGGGTGGACGTTATCCACCACCGCGCCCTATGAAGCCCGGACTTTCCTCCCGAACAAGATCCCGAGGTTGGGATTCGGCCCGAAGACGCCGCACGCGGAATCTACCCCGAGTGCCTGCGTTCCGACGAACCGAGTCCCGACCCCGGAACCTTGTCCCGGCGACCGTCCGGCCGACCGACAGACCCAATTGCATCGTAGCTCGCGGCGGCCCAGAAAAGAAGGGGCGCAGAGTGTCTGGTATTGGGGATCATTGTTCTGGCACTCGCCCAATTCTCATGATACCTTCGCCATTCTCGCGCCCCTAACACGAAGCGGGATCTCGTTCCGGGCCGTTGATCCGTACCGGAACCGCGCGGACTCCATAGATCAAAGCGAGAGTCAACAGCGACCGGCCGTTCGGCCCAATAACACGGGCCCCGGTCCCAACGCGGCGCCGCACCGCGAATTCGTACAATGTCCGCTCCCGTAACCACTTAATCACCACGCAAAGGGCACCACAATGGCCGCACCGACCGCCGACATCGGACTCGTTGGACTCGCCGTGATGGGCGAAAACCTCGTCCTCAACATGGAGTCGCGCGGGTACACCGTTGCGGTGTACAACCGCAGCACCGACAAGGTGGAGAAGTTCGTCAACGGGCGCGGGAAGGGCAAGAAGTTCGTCGGGGCCATGTCGCCCCAGGAGTTCGTCGCCAGCATCAAGCGCCCGCGCAAGGTGGTGATGCTCGTGAAGGCCGGGAAAGCCGTGGACGATACGATCGCGACGATCGCCCCGTTCCTCGAAGCCGGCGACATCCTCATCGACGGCGGGAACACGCACTTCCCGGACACCACCCGGCGCGCGAAGGAGCTCGAACCGAAGGGCATCCTCTACGTCGGCTCCGGCGTCAGCGGGGGCGAAGAGGGGGCGCTCAAGGGGCCGAGCATCATGCCGGGCGGCAACGCCGCCGCGTGGCCCGAGATCAAGCCGATTTTCCAGGCCATCGCCGCGAAGGTGAAGGACGCGAACGGGGCCGAGGCGCCGTGCTGCGACTGGGTCGGGCCGGAAGGGGCCGGGCACTTCGTGAAGATGGTCCACAACGGCATCGAGTACGGCGACATGCAGCTCATCTGCGAGTCGTACAACCTGCTCAAGGACATGTGCGGGCTGTCCCCGACCGAGCTGAGCGGCGTGTTCGGCAAGTGGAACAAGGGCGTGCTCGACAGCTACCTCATCGAGATCACGAGCGAGATCCTCGCGTACACCGACCCGGAAACGAAGAAGCCGCTGGTCGACTTCATCCTGGACACGGCCGGGCAGAAGGGCACCGGCAAGTGGACCATCGACGCGGCCACCGATAACGGCGTGGCCCTCACGCTGATCGCGGAGGCCGTGTTCAGCCGGTGCATCTCGGCGCAGAAGGACGAGCGCGTGGCCGCGAGCAAGGTGCTGGCCGGCCCGGAAGTGCAAAAGGTGAGCGACCGCAACCAGTTCGTCGCGGACGTGGAGATGGCGCTGTACGCCTCGAAGATCGTGAGCTACGCCCAGGGGTACGCGCTGATGGCGGCCCAGGCGAAGGCGAACGGGTGGGAGCTGAACAACGGGGGCATCGCCCTCATGTGGCGCGGGGGCTGCATCATCCGCAGCGCGTTCCTCGGGAAGATCAAGGAGGCGTTCGACAAGAACCCGAAGCTCGTGAACCTGCTCGTGGACCCGTTCTTCGCGGGCGAACTGGGCAAGGCCCAGAGCGGTTGGCGGCGCGTGGTCGGCGCGGCCGCGGCGAGCGGCATCCCGGTGCCGGCGATCTCCAGCGCGCTGGCGTACTACGACGGGTACCGCACCGCCCGGCTCCCGGCCAACCTGCTCCAGGCCCAACGCGACTACTTCGGCGCGCACACCTACGAGCGGCTCGACAAGCCCCGCGGCCAGTTCTTCCACACCAACTGGACCGGGCGCGGCGGCGACACCGCTAGCACCACCTACAACGTGTGACCGATGCCGTTCACCCTGGCGCGGTTCGCCGCCCTGCGGCCCGCGCTGTTCCACATCACCCGCCCGGCGAACCTGGAGTCGATCCGGGCGCGCCGGCGGTTGATCTGTGCCGCGGAGCTGTTCACCGAAGCGGGTGAGCCGCACCGGGTTCGTGAGCCACGCGGCGCGAGCGCCGTTCCAATCCGAATCGCGGACCGCACGGTTCTCGTGAACGACCAGCGCCCGCTCCGCGCGGAGTGGATCGACTTTGAAGACGGCTGGGATCTCCCGCGATTGGTGGCGCATCTCAACAGCCGGGTGTTCTTCTGGCCCGGCGCGGAACACGGCCCCAACAAGTACGGTCAGAACCACACCGCCTCTTACGAGCGGCACGGGGCCGTTATTCTTCGTGTGAACACGCAGCAGCTACTCGCCGCGAATCCGGGTGCGGAGCCGGAGTTCTGTCGGTACAACTCGGGTGCACCCAGCCCGCGCCGGCGCCCGAACCCGCGCGGCCCGCACACGTTCCTATCCACCAGCGCGTTCGATCTGCCCGTGTCGCGTGTCGCAGAAGTGACGTTCCCGGGTCACGTCGCCCTGCCAGACGACACACTGGTCCGCATCGGCGGCAATTCGCGCTGGGCGCCACTATTCGGGTGACCTCCGCAGTGCCCGTGACGTGGCTAATGCGACCTCACATGTGGCTTCCTCCGACTTTGCTTCCGGCTCCGATCGGAAATGAGCCGCGTGGCATCACACGTGCTCACATGCGATTCGGCCGCACCACAAGGGAACTCACGAAATGTCGGACAACGACCCGCGCGTGTTCTTTGCAGCCGAACGGACGCTACTGGCGTGGGTGCGGACCGCGTTGGGGCTGATCGGATTGGGATTCGTGGTGGCGCGGTTCGGGCTGTTCGTGAAACTGATCCGGCCGGAGGTGCACCACCCGACCCACGGATGGTCGGCGGTTGTTGGTGTGGTTCTGGCCGCGTTAGGTGGAGGAATCACCGCGGCCGCGTCGTGGCAGCACCGACGCTTTTGCCGCACACTCGCTGCAAACGAACTTCCTCCGCGGTACCGCACGGATCTGGCACTTTGGCTCGGTTTCGCCGTGGCGCTCGCGGGGGCGGCACTGGCCGTGGTGCTCGCAGAATGAAGCCGATCGCAACAAACTCCGAACGCCGGTCCGTTACTCGACGTTGCCGACGCCGAACTTTTCGTTGAGGCGCCGAATGATCTCGTCGGAGTAATCGACCGACGAATCGAGGTAGAACGGTTGCAGCGCGGGCGGCTTGAGCCGCAATTCTTTGATGAGCGGGTTGTTCATTTCTTCCCGCGTGACCGCGTCGGGGTAGGCGTGTACCGCGACGAGTCCGTTTTCGTGCGCCACGTCCGTAACGACCGCGCGCAATTCGTCGTGTAGCTCCGTGCAAATCGTGGCAGTTCGTGCCGCCAAATTCTTGTTGATCTCGCGCTCCGTGTCCTCGATCTGCCGGGAGAGGTCCAGCGCTTTCTGGGCGAGTTGTTGCTTCTCGGCGGCGTCCTTCGATTTCTGGATGTCGTTCCGAAACTGTAGGTGCGCGGACCGCATCTCGTTCAGTTCTTCGGACAGCTTCGCGCGCTGCCTGTTGAGCTGTTCGGCGCGGATCTGTGCCTTCTTGTACTCGCGCAGCACCTTGGCAATGTTGAAGTAACCGTTCTTCTGGCCGATCACGACAATGGACTTCGTGTGTTCGGGCTTCGCGCTCGTTGGCCCGGTGGGAACGGTGGCACCCGTTACGAACGCGGCGCCCGCGACGACCGTCGCACACCCGGCCAATACGCTCCAGCGCACCATACAGCCCCTCCGTGAATCGGCACGCTCCTGGGGGAAGGAGGGTAATCGCGCCCGCACGATCGTGACAAGGCCAAGTGCGAATTAATCCAATTAATTAGAGATTGATATTCAATAATTGGGAATTCAAATCCGCGCGCCAGGCTCATCCTTTTGCCGCGCTGCCGCGTCGTTATTGAAGACGCTTCTCCCAATCGAGGTAGTCTTATGCGTGCGGCACTCGCTCTGGCGGCCCTTCTTTCGGGAAGCACGGTCGCGGCCGACGGGGACCGGCAGTTGAAGGTCCATACACAGCGCGGGCTCCCGCCGATCGAAACGGTGACCGTTTACCAAACAAAGGGCACGAAGCGCGAGCGGGTCGCCGAGTCAGCGAAGTTCGATACCGCGCTCACGTTACCGAGCGACGGCCCATTTGAGGTGTGGGTGAAGCCGAAGAACGGAATCGCGGTGAAGGCACTCGACAAACTCGCTGTGAAATCCGGGCAAACGCACGACCTGAAACTCGGGGATGTGCTCGGCACGGTCGAGGTGTTCGGGGACAACTTCCCGCGTGCCGACAAGGTCGTGTTGACCGATCCACGCGATCCAGGACCGGGTGAAAAGGGGCACATGGCTCTGCAAGTCGCGACCGACTACCGCGTGGACATGTGCGTGCCGCCGGGCACCTACGCGGTGTGGGTAATGCCCGCCAACGGCGCCAAACCGCAACGGGTGGAAGACAACGTGCGTGTGCAGGCCGGGCGCAGCACCTGCGTCGGTGGCTGAGTGTGCGAAACTCCCCCTTGCCGCCCCGCGTTCGCGCTTTAATATGTGTAGGTCGGGCGCGAACCGCAAATGAACTCGTGGTGTCGCTTAAACAGAAGATTCGGGGCGATAGCTCAGCTGGTAGAGCGCTTCGTTCGCAACGAAGAGGTCGGGAGTTCGACTCTCCTTCGCTCCACTCCGTGAACCTCAGTGACACCAGATGTCACTGAGGTTTTTTCGTTGACATTTCCAGTGTTTTCGCACAGTTCCCGTTCCTCGTTCAAACGTGCCGTCATTCTGCCCATAGTGTCAGGGAACGCCAGAACTTGCCCCTCCAGGCCACTGGTTTCTGCACTTTCGTGGGCACTTTCCGAAGCCAGCTTTTCGGGTCGAACGCCCGCGATTTCCGTTTGTTCGACTGGTTTCGCTCCACTCGCAGCGAATTTCGGCAACCGTTCGAGAGCTTGTCGCACCTCTAATAACTTCGGGCCCGTGTAAGAGTGCGTTTTGAAACCTACCGTTTCGGGTGAAGGTGTCGGAGCATGCGGTGGGTCATGGCGGCTTGGATCATGGCCTCGCTGGTTTCGGTGTGGTACTCATAATCGACCACGAGGCGCCGGTATCGCACGAACCAGGCGAACGTGCGTTCCACCACCCAGCGCCGCGTGTGGACCTTGAAACCGTCTTTCGCGTTGGCCGTGATGGTCACCTTCCACCGACACGTCTTGTGGACGAACTCCTGGAACCGCTTGGAGAACCCGCTGTCGGCGATCACCTCACGCACCCGCGGGAGCAGGCGCCGGACCGCCCCGAGCAGCCCGCACCCGCCGTCCCGGTCCTGCACGTCGGCGGTCACCACCGACAGGGCCCAGACCAATCCGAGCGAATCGACCCCGATGAACCGCTTGCGCCCGTTCACCTTTTTTCCCCCCGTCGTACCCCTTGGGGCCGCCGCGGTGGGTGATCTTGACGGTCTGGCTATCGACCCGCAGGGTTCCCGGGGTCGGCGGGGCGCCGGCCCCGATCCGCACGTCCTCGCGAAGCGTGGCGTGAACCCGGTCCCAAACTCCGGCCAGGCGCCAGTCCCGGAACAGGCCGTAGACCGTTTGCCACGCCGGGAAGTCGTGGGGCAACATGCGCCACGCGCCCCCGGCCCGCAGGTGATAGAAGATCGCGTTGACCACCTCCCGCCGATCCACGACGACCGGATGGCCACCCTTGGGGGTACCGGATTTGGACCGCGGCAGCAGTGGGTCCAGGCGGTCCCATTGCTCGTCGGTCAGGTCGGTCGGGTACGGGTTCCTACTCATGGCCGCCATGAGTAACCGGCACCACATTCCAAATCCAGACCAGTTTCAAAACACACTCTAAGCTCGACTGGTGCCGATTCTGAGTGCGCTCAAGCGGCCGGGGCGAGCGCCGTGAGTAGCAATTCCCGCACGCGGTCGGGGAGTTTATTGAGAGTGGTGCCGTCTCCGGCCTGTGGCAAAAGGGCCTGGTCCCAAAGCCACCGGCGCACGGCGGCGTCCGGAACGATGTGATCCAGCACGAACCGCATCAACGCGCACCCGAGCGCGAGCCCGGACCAGGGCGCGCGGGAGAGCACCCGGCGGTAGTCGGTGGGGTGCCCAGGTGCCGGAGCGTGCGCAGCAGGTTCGCCACGGTGCGCCGACCGGTGCTCACAAGCGCACCGACCAACAGAACCGAGAACCGCTGGTACGTGGGGCTCGTGAAGTGCAGCGCGAGCACCTGCACCAGCGCGTGCGCCTCGGGTGGTAGAATCATGGCGGCCGTCCGTGGGCGAGGGCCACGGGAGCTTCAGCAACCCCATGATACCTCACCACGGACGGCCCTGAGAATCGGCACCAGTCGAGCTCAGTATCTTCAAACCCTTTGGCCGATACACTACGACCGAGTCGCGCCATCGAAAATTGCGCTACAACCCTATTTATGAAGGCACTCTTTGTTCGTGAGTTGACAGAAGCCGAGCGCGGAGCGCTCCGCGTGAGCTCCGCAGCCGGCCGGTCCGGACCCTTCGGCGCGCCCAAATCCTCCTGGCCAGCGCCGAACACCAAACCCGGTCCCGGATTGCGGGTCGGGTGCGCGTCGCAAACGGTCCGTAACGCGATCCACGCCTTCGAGAACGAGGGCACCGGTCGCAGAGCTTCAGGCCGCGCGTCACCAAAGGGGCGCCGTCGTCCGTCAGCGCGCTCCGCACGGCCGAGCAGTACCCCGCGATCACTTCGGCTTGGGCATCCCTGCGCGCCTCGACCGACCTCTCGATGGCGCGCACGCCCCGCACCTTCTTCTTGAGTTCCTTCTTGGCGTGCCGATCGGCCTCGTAAATGGGTCGAGCGGCCTCGCGCAGGAAGTGGAACGGACACAACTGGTGCGGCACGTCCGGGAGCGCGGCCTTAACCGCCTTGCGGATCGAGTGCTGTCCGTCGGACACGACACCGGGCCATTCGTCTTCACCTGCTCCAACAGCGCCGCCAAATCTTGGTTGCGGGCCGACAGCAGACTCTTCGCCAGGAGGATCTCGCCACTGAGCACGTCGCGCAGAACCCACAACACCTCGTGACCCACATCAGGTTGGAGCCCGTCGATCGCTAGGACCACGCCCGTGCTGCCGAAGAACCGCGTGGAGCCGGTCGTCATCGACCCGCGTGACGGCGAGCAACTCGTCGTCACGCGGGTCGAGCAAGTTTGTAACCGTGCGCTCGGCCAGTGTCACGCCGAGTTGCGTGCGGTGGGCGTGGATCTCGGGAACGGACCGATGCTCGGTGTACCGCAACCGGCCGACGCGCGAGGACGCCGAGGGCGAACTCGTGGTGCGGGAGCGCCAGTCGCCCCTCGGCCTCGGGTCGGAACAGGTCGCACGGGCGGTGCCGGCATCGGGAGCTGCGAAGCGAGTACCGGTTGACGGCGGTTAGCGACGTGAGCGTACGGAAGTTGGAGTAATCAGAGTACAACCGATTCCCGCACGCCGGGCAGGTCACCGAAACCGGTACCCGTGTGACCTCAGCAGTCGGGTGCGACGAGCCACAAGCAACCCTCCTGGGGTCGGAACATTATCCCACCACGGCTCGTGTGGCACCAGTCAGGCTTGCCGGCCTAGTTTTTTGGGTGTAGGACCGCATTTGCAGAGCGTCGGAGAGCGGCACGAGATGTTTGGCACAACTCGTGACTGAGCTAATGATCCGATCACGAGTTCGCGGCATCTGTCAGCGCGTTGCTGCAACAATTCCCAGAATCGCTACTCACACCAGCATCGAAAACCCACTTGGAAACTCACCGTGCGTCTTCGCCCGCGCGCAAACCCGGTACTACACCCGTTTTTTTGTCGCCGCGCTTTACGAACGTAACGGTTCCACACTTCATAGCCCGAGCGCGGTATCATCGGTTGCGAAACAATTCGGTTCACGTTTCGCGAGGTGATACCATGCTCACGCGCGTCGTTCCCACGGCCGTTCTGGTCGCGGTTGTCGGGTGGACCACGTCGAGCGCGCAACCGCCGGTTCCTGGAAGCCAGCCCTCCAAGGAAAGCAAACCGGACGGGGGAAGGGCCAACGGACCGGCCGCGAAAATCGAATCCAAGAACGATCTCGTGCTGTTCGAGATCCGCATGGTGGACGACACGGTGATGAATGTGTCGCTGATGGAACCGGCGCTGGCAATCGCCACGAAATACGGCAAATTAATGGTTCCGGTGGCCGAGGTCCGGCGCCTGGAGTTCGGGTTCCGTTACCCGGACGGAATGGAAGCGAAGATCGACAAGGCAGTCGCCGATCTCGCCGCACCCGAGTTTCGCACGCGCGAGGACGCGGAACAAACACTTGCCAACATCGGCCAATTCGCGGTTCCCGCACTGCGCCGCGCGTCCAAAAGTGAGGACGCGGAAATGAACCGGCGCTCAAAGGCGGTTCTCAAGCTCCTGGAAAGCAAGCTCGCACCCGACCAACTGGAACTGCGCGACCACGACTCGATCGAAACGGCCGAATTCACCACCAAGGGCCGGATGGACCTCAGCGCGCTAAAGGTGCGCACCAAGTATTTCGGCGACGCGACCGTGAGGCTCTCGGACATCCGCACGTTCCGGTCGGTCGGGTCCGCGCCGGCCTCGGAATTCGCGCTGGACGCGGCCAAGTACGCGAAAATGAATCAGGCCGACTGGCTGGAAACGGCCATCGAAGTCAGTGCCGGGCAGCAACTGGAAGTGACCGCGACGGGCAAGATTGACCAGTGGCCGCAGGGACCGGGGCAGTACATGTCCGAGCCGGGCGGACTACCCGGTCACGCCGGTGGGGGAGTGGTGGTGGGTGGGATGCCGCGAATCGGTGTCCGGGTCAGGTGGTTGGGCGCATCGGCGCGAACGGAACCCCGTTCGTCATCGGCGCGTCGTATAAGGGGAAGATCACCGAGAACGGAAAACTCTACATGCGGATTTCCCCCAGCCCGTGGAACTGCGACTCGACCGGGGCGTACAAAATCAGCGCCAACGTCACGACCCCGTGACCGCACCGGAGTTCGGTTCATAAACTTGACCTTCGACGGGGGCCGCGCGCGGCCCCCGCGTTCGTTCCTACCTCTTCAATGAGTGACGTTCCACTGTCACAGTCTTCACCCGCCGCCGTTTACACCGACCGATTGGCCGCGCGCCGGGCGATTGTGGCCACCCTCACCGCGCGCCTCGACACGCTCAGCTACGCGCGCCTCGGAGCGTTTCTTGTGGCGCTCGTTGTCGCGGGACTGGCATTCGGCGCGGGGCTCTTTTCCCCGTGGTTTACGCTGCTCCCGGCGCTCGTGTTCGTGTATTTCGTCGCGACGTTCGAGGCGACGCGCCGGCGCCGAACGTGGGCCGATCGCGCGGCGCGGTTCTACACGGGCGGCCTCGACCGGCTCGCGGGCAAACCGAGCGGAGTGGGGCAAGGCGAACGCTTCGCGAACGACGCGCACCCCTACGCCGCGGACCTCGACCTCTTCGGGGCGGGATCGGTGTTCGAGCGCGTGACCGCGTGCCGCACGCGGGCCGGTGAAGATACACTGGCCGCGTGGTTACTCGCGCCGGCCGCGCCCGCGGAAGTAAAAGCGCGCCAGGAAGCCGTCGCCGATCTGACCCCGCGCCTCGATTTGCGAGAAGCGCTCGCGGTGGCCGGGGCCGAGGCTCCCGCCGCCGATTACCACGCGCTCGCGGATTGGGGAACGGGCCAGATCGAGTCCCCACCACCGTGGAAGTGGTGGACGGTCGAACTCCTCGGCTGGGCGAACGTGCTCGCGTGGGCCGGGTGGTTCTTCGTCGGCACGTCCGCCTTGCCGGTGCTCGTGTTCGGGCTACCGTCGCTCGTACTGGCGCTCCCACTCGTGTCGTGGGCACGCGGGGTACTCGCGCCGCTCGATCGGGCGACCGAGAATCTGTCGCTGTTTGAGGCCGCCCTCGGTCGACTGGAACGCGAAGCATTCAACGCGCCGCGGCTCAAAGAGCTCCAAAGCGCGATGCGGGCGGGCGGGCACTTACCGTCCGAGCAGATTCACCAACTCCGGGTGCTCCTCGACGGCTATAACGCCCGGCGCAATGCGTTCTTTATTCCGATTGCGGTGCTCCGCGTGTGGAACGTGCGGTTCGCGTTCAAGCTCGAAGCATGGCGCGCACGTTCCGGTCCGGCAATCGCGCAGTGGTTGCGCGCGGTCGGCGAAGCGGAAGCGCTCTCATCGCTCGCGGGCTACGCTTACGAGAACCCCACAGCCATTTACCCAACGGTGGAAGCCGGCCCGGTGCAACTCACGGCAACCGGAGTGGGGCACCCGCTCATTCCCGCCGAGAAGTGCATCCGGAATGACGTCACACTCGGCGGCGAATCCGGCCCGCGCGTGCTGATCGTGAGCGGGTCGAATATGTCGGGTAAGAGCACGATGTTACGCGCGGTCGGCGTGAACGCGGTGCTAGCCCTCGCGGGCGGAGTGGTGCGCGCGACCAGCTTCGCGCTCACGCCGCTCGCTCTCGGGGCGACGATGCGAGTACAGGACTCGCTCCAGGAGGGTAAGTCGCGCTTCTTCGCGGAAGTCACGAAGGTCCGGCTCTTGCTCGACATCGCGACCCGCGAGGGCGGACTTCCGCTCTTGTTCCTGCTCGACGAACTGTTCGCGGGCACCAACTCGGCCGACCGCGTCGCTGGCGCAGAGGGTGTAACGCGCGCGCTTCTGACTGCCGGTGCGATCGGCTTCGTGACGACGCACGACCTGAGCCTGACCGCGGTGACCGACACGATCCCCGGGGCCGTGAACGTTCACTTCTCCGACGGCTTCGGGGGCGGCGAGTTGCAGTTCGACTACACGATGCGCCCGGGCGTCGTGCCGCACGGCAACGGTCTCGCACTCATGCGGGCCGTCGGGTTGACGGTTTAGGCGCACAGCCGATGTGGAGTGCTATTGGCGAACGGCCGGCGCGAGCTGGCTGGTAAAAACGCGCCGTCTATTCACGCAATTCCACTCCCCAACTCGCGCCAATCGTTTACTCAACTCGCCGATTGCTCACTTCGATTTATCTCGTTTTTCCTCCTTGAACCTCACGTAACGTCAGGATGTACCATGCCCGCGTCGGGTGACTTGGGGAGGTTGTCATGCCGGAACAGCGGTGGAAGGTCGGCGAACTGGCCGCACGCACGGGGCTGACGGTGCGCGCACTTCACCATTACGACGCCATCGGGCTGCTGTGCCCGTCGGACCGGAGCGGGTCGGCGCACGGTTCCGGGCACCGGCGGTACACCGCCGCGGACGTGACCAAGTTGCACCAGATCATGTGTTTGAAGCAGCTTGGGTTCAGCCTGGAGCAGATCAAAGAGTACATGACGCGGGCCGACTACGACCCGCGCGAAGTGGTCCGGCTCCACCTAGCAAAAGTGCGCGAGCAAGCCGCGGAACTGGCTCAACTGGGCGACCGGCTCGAAGGGCTCTCTCAGACACTCGACGCGGCGGGCGCCGTATCCGCCGAGACGTTTCTCCAAACGATCGAGGTGATGACAATGATCGAAAAGTATTACACTCCGGAGCAACTGAAGCAGATCGAGGACCGGCGCAATGCCGGCGGACCCGAGATGGAAGAGGCCATCCAAAAGGGGCCGCAAATGTGGGCGGATCTGTTCGCGGATGTGCAAGCCGCGATGGACGCGGGCATCGATCCGGCTGATCCGAAGGCGCGGGCACTCGCGGAGCGGTGGCTCGCACTGGTAATGGGGTTTACCGGCGGCGATCCGGGCATTTTCAATTCTCTGAAGAAGATGTACGAAAACGAGGACAACGTGCGTGGCATGGATGTCAAGGCGATGCGCCCGCTGAACGAGTACCTCGAAAAAGCACGAACTGCTGCCGGGATCAAGCACCCGGGGCAATAGCAAAAGTGAGTGCCCGGTGGTCGGCTCGTCGGGTATCACAGTGGGTGAGAGTCGTGCCGCTTTTACTCACTACCCGTCGAGACGAGGATTCGCCGTGAACTTGGGCCTGAAGGACAGCGCCGTTGTTGTGGTCGGTGGAGCGCGCGGGTTGGGGCGCGCGATCGCGTCCACGTTTGCTGAAGAAGGTTGTCGCATCGGAATCTGGGACGTGTCCCCGGACGCACAAACGGCCGGTGCCGAACTCGGCGGCACGGGTTGGCAAGTCGATGTCACCGACGATTCGGCCGCTCGCGCCGCGACCACCGAAACGTGGACGAAGTTCGGCGCGGTGGATCACGTCGTGTTCGCGGTGGGGATCGGTTCCGGCAAGTTCGGATTCCCGTTCTGGGAAATCGACCCCGGCGTTTGGGCGCGCGTGCTTCAAGTGAACCTCATCGGCGCCGCAATCGTGGCGCACAACTTCGCCCCGCGCCTCGCGGATCGCAAGAAGGGAACGATACTATTCCTCTCATCCGTTGCCGGGCAAATCGGCTCGCAGACAGACCCGCCGTACAGCGCGTCAAAGGCCGGGCTCATCAACTTCTCTCAGTGCGCGGCCAAGGATCTCGCGCCGTTTGGTGTGCGTGTGAATTGCCTGTGCCCGGGGATGATTAAGACCCCACTTAATCGTTCGGTGTGGCAATCGTGGGCGGACCGTCAACCACCTGAAGCGCGCATCGACTACGAAACGTGGGCTGCGGACAAGATCGCGAAAATCGTTCCACTGAACCGCTGGCAAACCCCAGAAGACATCGCGGCGATGGCGGTGTTCCTCGCCAGCGACCGCGCCGCGAACGTCACCGGCCAGACGGTCAACGTGGACGGCGGGTACGTGATGCACTGGTGATTCCGTTCGCTATGCTGTCTTTGCGATTCCCCACCTTACGATGCCACACCCATGAAACACCTCTTTGTTCCCGCTGTTGCCGTTCTGCTGTTTGCTGCTCCCCATGCCGGTGCGTTCGAGCCCAGCGAAAACTACAAGAAGCGCGAGATTCAAGGGTTCACCGTACTCGTACACCCCGAGGTGGAGAAACACGCGCACGAGGCGAAAGTCGCGTTCGAGGAGTTGGACAGCCAGCTCAAGAAGTTGTGCGCGGTCGTGCCCGAGAAGCCGCTCGCGGCACTCAAGAACGTCAAGTTCTGGGTGGAGTGGCAAACGAAGAAGAACGGAGCCGCAGAGTTTCACGTCTCGAAGGGGTGGCTCAAGAACAACGGCTACAACCCGGAGAAAGCCGGCGGCGTGGAGATCAACAACCTCAAGAACTTCGTCGATTGGTCGCGCCGGGCACAGCCGTGGATGGTGCTTCACGAACTGGCCCATGCGTACCACTTCCTCACGCTCGGCGACGCTTACGAGCCACTCGAATCCGCGTACAAGCAGGCCATCGAACGGAAACTCTACGAGAGTGTCGAGTACGTCGGGGGCGGTAAGAAAAAGGCTTACGCGACCACCAACCGGGCGGAATACTTCGCCGAGCTGAGTGAAGCGTACTTCGGCAAGAACGACTTCGCCCCGTACACGCGAAGCGAACTGGAGAAGCACGATCCCGTCGGCTTCGAGCTGATGCAGAAGGCGTGGGGCACACCGACGAAGTGAACTCGGTTCCCGCGTGCGGTGTCTCAGTCGACAATCGCACGCGGAGTTCACCGATGACGTCCAGTTTACTTGAGCGCGGCTCCATTCGGCTCGTGACCGATTTTCTGCCCGGTAGCCATGCTCTCTACGAACACCTCGCGACGTCGATTGTGTGGGACACGCGCATTCGTGCCCGGAAGTCAGCCAGTTTCGGCGTGCCATACAATTACTCGGGTATCGAGTGGCCTCACGCCCCAATCCTTCATGCAATCCAATCGTTACTCGCCCGCGTTGCAGAAGAAATCAGGTTCGAGCCGAACAATTGCCTCGTGAACTATTATCCCGACGGCAAATCCTCGATGGGCTTTCATTCCGATTCGACCGAGGCCCTCGAACCGGGAACCGGCATCGCGGTCGTCTCGCTCGGCGCCGAACGCACCATCACGTTTCACCGCATCAGTGACAAGACAGTAACCGAGAGCTACCGCCTGTCTTCCGGTTCGCTGCTATGGATGTGCCCCGAAATGCAGGCCGAATGGCGGCACGCGGTTCTCGCGGACCGGGACGTCAGTGGTGGTCGAATCAGCCTCACATTTCGTCGCGTAAAAGCGTGAACCTCGGCTGCTGCTCCGGTGTCCGAGGGACAGGCCCACTCCCCAATCGAGCCAAACATGGCGCGCGATCAAAAGCCCCAAAAGGCCAACAAAAAAAGTACGCGGACCCGAAAACCGGCGAGTTCCGGCACGCGGACGGCGACCGCAGACACCGGCACGGGGCCAGCGCGAAGCAAGCGATCAAAATAAAAGATCATTCGCGAGTTCGACGGCGGCGCACCGGTCGATGAACCGCCGGGTGACGCGAATGAGTGAACTGTCGGTTCCTATTCGTCAGCGCGGTGCGGTCGTGAAGATCGTGGTCCGTATTGCCGGCGCGCCCAACGAATTCGGCCCGTTCCCGGCGTACCTCGATACGGGCGCGAGCGTCACTGTTCTTGATCCCGGGGTGATTCACGCGCTCGGTGCCGAACCGATAGCTGAAGCCGGGCTACACGTACTCGGGCGCGACACAGTTAGCCACCACGGTGTGTTCGCGGTGGAAGTCGCTCTCGCGGATGCCGGTGAAAAGCGGTGGTTCGCTCTGGAAGCGCTCGATGGACCGATCAACCCCAAGGGCACGGCGGGTGCCTTGGGGCGCGACTTCCTCGAACACTTCGTCTTCACCTACGACGGCCCCGGTAACCGCGTTCGCCTGCGTTGGTGAAGGCATCCCACGCGATTCGCCCACACCATTTCGTGGACCCGAGGACGTGTTACTGTGCCACTGCTGCTCACTTGATACAGCAAGTGGTACGACGTTCGCCTTCGCCCCACTTGCTTCCACAGCTCTCATGCAGTTACTCGATCTCACGTTACCCGGTCCGGAAATGAACCTCGCGCTCGACGAAGCGCTACTCACGGCCGCGGAAGAAGGAACCGGGGGCGAGGTGTTGCGCCTCTGGGAACAGCCGACGTACACGGTCGTGGTCGGGTCCGGTGGGTCAGTCGTGATCGACGTGAACTTGTCTGCGTGCGCGGCCGCCGGGGTGCCCGTACTCCGGCGCGCGAGCGGCGGCGGAACGGTGCTGCTCGGCCCCGGATGTCTATGTTTCAGCCTCGTACTGAGTTACGACCGTGCCCCGGGATTGAACGAAATCCCCGCCAGCAACCGGTACATTCTCGCGCGTGTCATCAGCGCGCTGAAGCCCGTGGCCATTGCGTCGGTGGAGGGCACGAGTGACCTGGCAGTGAATGGCGTGAAATTTTCGGGAAACGCCCAGCAGCGCAAGCGCAAATACTTTCTCCACCACGGCACTCTTCTCTGCGGGTTCGACCTCGCTCTTGTCTCGCAGTATCTGAACCCGCCGGAGCGCCAGCCCGAATACCGTCGGGACAGACCTCACGGGGATTTCATCACGAATTTGCCCGTTCGCCCGGAGGAAGTGAAGCAGTTACTCGTCAACGAGTGGTGCCCGGAGGGTGACTACGCCCCGGTGCCGCTCATCCGGGCGCACGCGCTGGTCGCCGAAAAGTATTCCCGGGCCGAGTGGAACCGGCGCCGCTAGCTATCAGATTTGCGGCATACGAATTGCTCACCGAATTCACTTCTTGTGGGTCGTGAACCATAGAGCGAACCTATTGATTCTGTTGGTTCGTCATCATTCACCCCTCTTCCGATCTGTGGTACAACTCGCACCAGGCGTGCGCCCGCACCGGCGCGGTGCCGGTCAGCGCGCGCCCCTTCGAGGTAACTCCCCATGAGTCGCGTTCGTAATTCGGGCTGGACTCTGCCGGCGATCGCCGCCGGGAGTCTCATCGCGCTCGCGGCGTGGCAGCTCGTGCCCGCCAACCAGCCGCCCGCCACGAAGCCGGATCAACCACTGGGCGCGGAACCGGCCGCCCAACCGCCGGCCAACGATCTCGCCGCGGTGATGGCGAAAATGAAGGCCGCGAAAGCTGACATCGCGAAGAAGCACAACAACATGCTGGCCGCGCGGTACGACCTCGCGGAGCGCGCCGCGGCGGACGGGAAGATGACACGCGGTAAGGCCGTGCAACAAGGCCCGCGCGCGAAACTGGCCGCCGGGACCACGTGGGCCGCGCTCGCGGACATGAAGCCGGAAGAGATCCGCGAGAAGGGGCTCTTCCCCGCCGGGTACCTTCCGCTGCCGCACCCGAACCACCCCGAAGGCGGGATGCTGTTCCCGAAGTTCCACATCGACGAAATCAAGAAACAAGAGGCGCGCGACCTGACGCGATTCGACCTCGATTTCGACCTGCCGGATCACTTCCTCCCCGAGTTCCCGCCGCCGATCTTCCTGACCACCCGACTGGACCTCGGCGACGTGTCGAAGGGGAAACTCGTCACTATCGACAACTTCGAGGAACTGTTCAAAGACGCGCTGAACCCGAAACAACTGGAAGGGTTGCGATTGCTCGTCACGCCGTTCCCGCAACAACAATTCAACATGACCGCGGACCGGCGGAGCGAGAAGGCGCACCGCGGCGTCACCTGCTTCGACTGTCACGTGAACGGCCACACGAACGCGGCCACGCACCTCGTCGGCGATATTCGGCCGCAAGAGTTCCGGCACCGCATCGATGTGCCCTCGCTGCGTGGCGTAAACGTGCAGAGGCTGTTCGGTTCGCAGCGCGCTCTCAAGAGCATCGAGGACTTCACCGAGTTCGAGCAACGGGCTGCGTACTTCGACGGCGATCACACGCAGGCCGCGCGGAAGGGTGTCAACCCGCTGGATCGCGGCAGCCAGGTCCACTTCATGGCGGAGTTCCAGGACTTGCTCGACTTCCCGCCCGCACCGAAATTAGATTTGTTCGGGAAACTCGATCAGTCGAAGGCGACCGACAGCGAGAAGCGGGGAGAAGCCCTCTTCAACGGGAAGGCGAAGTGCGCAACGTGCCACCCCGGGCCGTACTACACCGATAACACGCTGCACAATTTGCAGACCGAACGGTTCTTTAAGCCGGTGACGGTGCTCGGGCGGACGGCGAGCGTGGACGGCCCAATTAAGACGTTCCCGCTTCGCGGTATCAAGGACAGCCCGCCGTACCTGCACGACGGCCGGTTGCTCACGCTGGAAGATACGGTCGAGTTCTTCAACTTGATCCTCGAAACGAAACTCACCGAGGACGAGAAGAAGGATTTGGTCGCGTTTATGAAGTGCCTGTAGTTACTGAGAAGAGGAGATCAGAGATCAGAGGACAGAGGTCAGAAGACACAGATCCAAACCAGTGCCTTCTGGTTTCTGTCCTCTGATCTCTGACTTCTGGCCACTGTTCGCTCACCCGATTTTCGCGTGCGTGCCGTTCGTGCTCGGCGGCTTGCTCTCTGTGAGTGAATCGCTGGTGAGCTTCGCGAGGTACTCGGGCACTTCCACGCCGCCGATGTCCTTCATCACTTGCATCATCGGCGGCATCATTCGGGCCATGTTCTGAAGGAACGAAGCCGTGCTCGACGCACCGGCGGCTCCGTTCCCTCCCCCACCACCTTCCCACACCACCACTTTGTCGAACTTGATGTTCGAGATGGCCTTCGCGGAGGCGTCCGCGAGCGCGTCCATGTGTTCGAGCATGAGCAACTGGAACGCGGCCTGTGGACTACCGCACGCCTCAATGATCTTCTTCAACCCCTCACCCTTCTTCGCCAGAATCTCGAATTGCCCGCGCGCCTCGGCTTCGAGTTTGGCGTAGATGGTCGCGGCGGCAGCTTGTGCTTCGAGCTTCACGCGCTCCGCAGCGGCCTCGGCGTCCACGATTATTTTTGCCTTCTGTGCCTTCGCAGGGGCTTCGAGGGCCGCACGCTGTTCGGCTTCGATCTTCTCGGCCTGGGCGAGCGCGGCTTTCGCCATCGCCTTATTCTGTGCTTCCAGAACTGCGGCCTCGGCTTCGCGCTTCTTCGTTTCGGAGACCTGGTACGCTTCGGCGTTCTTCACCGCGAGCGTGGCCTGCGCCCCCGCGATGCTGGCTTGCGCGGTGGCCTCACCACCGATCGCCGTGGCGTTGGCTTCGGCCAGGCGCACGCGCTTGTCGCGTTCGGCCTCGGCGATGCGTGATTCCCGCTCGAACGCCGCTTGTTGCTCGCCGACCTTCTGGTCGCGGTCGAGTTCGGCGATGCGGATCGCTTGCTGGCGCTGCGATTCCTTGATGAGCGTTTCCTGTTCGAGCAGCGCGGTCTGCTCGCCGACCTCCCGGTCTTTGTCGAGCTGGGCGACCTTGATGGCCTGCTCGCGGGTCGCTTCGCGGGTACCGATCTCGCGCACCTTCGTCGCGTTCGCGACCGAGATGGCTCGCTCGCGCTCGGCCTCGGCGACACCGATCTGCCCGCGCTTCTCCTGTTCCGCCACGTCGACCTTCGCCTGCTGGATCGCGATCGCGGCGGCCTTCCGACCGATGGCCTCGATGTACCCGCTCTCGTCCGTGATATCGGTGATGTTCACGTTGATGAGCACGAGCCCGATCTTCTTCAGCTCCGGTTCGAGCGACTTTTGCACGCTCTCCAGGAACTGGTCGCGGTTACGGTTGATGTCTTCGATCCGCATCGACGCGATCACCTGTCGCAGTTGGCCGAAGATGATGTCCCGGGCCTGTTCCTTGACCTCCTGGGTACCCAACCCAAGGAGCCGGATCGCGGCGTTTTGCATCGTTTCGGGGTCGGTGCCGATGGCGACCGTGAACACGCTCGGCACGTTCACGCGGATGTTCTCGATCGAGAGAGCGCCCTTGAGCGGCACCTCGATCTGGATCGGGTCGAGGTTGAGGTAATCGTAGTCCTGGACGAGTGGCAGGACGAACGCCGCACCGCCGTGGACGCACTTGGCCGCGTTCCCGCCGCCGGTCTTACCGTAGATCACGAGAATGCGGTTCGAGGGGCAGCGTTTGTAGCGCCTCACGAGCAGCATGAGGAGACTGAAGAGAACCAATCCGGCAGCCAGTGCGGTGACCACGGGCCACGGGACTTCGGCGAGGTTCGGGTCGCCAGATTTCGATTGAGCGAGGAGCGCGAGCGACAACATGATGTAACTCCGGTTGGGTGCGGCATCAGGCCGCTTCGACTTCAACGGTGTCCGAGTTGATTACGGCGACGACTTTGATTGGTTTGCCGGTCGCGAGTTCGGTGCCCGCGGTCAGAGCCTGGCACTCAACGGTGCGGTTTTGCAACATCAGATGCACCTTCCCCGAGCCCTCTTTCGCAGCGGGCACGCGCAGGTACACGGTGCCAGTACAACCGACCGCGCGCTCGACGCGGGCCGTGCCGTCGGCCTTGAGTTGCTTCAGCGCGTTCATCGCGGTCGCGACGAAGTAGAGGGTGGCTGCGCCCGAGGCCAGGGCCGCACTAAAAGCGGCGAGATCGTCCGCACCGTAGTAACGCGCCGTTAGCCCGCCGAGTCCAAAGAACAGCAGCGCGGACGTGAGCGTCCGGACGGATAACATTCCGAAGAACCAGTTCCCGACACCTTTCTCGTGCGGTCCGTCGTGAGTGATCTCGTGCCCCGTGTCGTGATCGGTATCGTGATCGCCGCCGAACCCGATCATCCCCGCGACGAGGAGGCAAACAACGAGTGTGCCGCCCGTAATCGCACAAACCAGGAAAACGGTTTCCATAACGGCCTCCGACGGAGATTTTCGCTCGCATCCGGACGAAAGTGATGCGCTTCTACCGGAGCATTCGTTGGAACACCTTGATGATTTGAGAAGTTCGGGAGGGAGTCAACGAAAACCCGCAATTCGCCCGATCGCACGCGGGATTGCGACCAAGCGAGAACCGTGCCCGGAGCTTTGCCTTCGGATCGGCGCGTTGGTTCGCACTGCGCACCGTGATATCCTGTCTGCCATGAAAACTACCCTCGCGCTCATCTTAACCCTGTCCTGTGCCGCACTCGCGCACGCGGCCGAACCTACACCCAATAAAGCTGTGGATACGTCGTTCCTGAAGCAGTTCGCAGAAACGCGGCGGTTCATGCTGGGCCGCCCTCAAAACCCCAAAATCGCGCCCGACGGCAAGACGGTGCTGTTCCTCCGCGCCGAGGCCGATAAGCCCACACTCAAGCTCTTCGAGTTCGATGTGGCGACCGCGCAGACGAAAGAAATTCTCTCGCCGGAATCGTTGCTCAAGGGAGGGACAGAGAACCTCACGCCCGAAGAAAAGGCCCGGCGCGAGCGGATGCGGCTCTCCGCTGGCGGCTTCGCGGACTTCCACTTCGACAAGGACGGCAAAAACGTCCTTCTGCCGCTCTCGGGTAAGCTGTTCGTGTACGAGCGCGCGACCGGCAAAACGACACAACTGAAGACCGGCGAGGGCGGATCGATTGTCGATCCGAAGTGGTCCCCGGACGGGACCAGGGTCGCATACGTGCGCGGGTTCGACGTGTTCGTGTGCGACCTCGCCACAAACACCGAAGCTGCGGTCACGAAGGGCGGCACCGCGATCAAAACGCACGGGCTGGCCGAGTTCGTTGCGCAAGAAGAAATGGGCCGATTCACCGGGTACTGGTGGGCGCCCGACGGCAAGCACATCGCATACGAGGAAGCCGATCACACCGGCGTCGAAACGTGGTTCGTCGCGGACCCGTTCAAACCGGACACGAAACCGGCCAAGCAGTTCTACCCGCGCCCGGGCAAGAAGAATGTGAGCGCGCGGTTGGGCGTGGTCTCGGTTGATGGGGGCGAAACGGTGTGGCTCGACTGGGATCACAAAACCTACGAGTACCTCACGGCCGTCCGGTGGGACGAGTTCGTCCCGCTCACGCTCCAAGTGCAGAGCCGCAAGCAACAGAAGTTACTCTTGCTCGCGGCCGATACCAAGACGGGCAAAACGAAAAAGCTGCTCGAAGAGAAGGACGCGGCGTGGATCAACCTCACACCCGAGACGCCGAAGTTTAACAGCGCGCTAGGTGGGTTCGTGTGGCTCGGAGCGGACGCGGACGGCGAATCCGAGATCCAACACCGCAACGCGGACGGCGTTCTGAACAACGTGCTTGTTCCCGCGAAGCGCCGACCCGAAGCGGTCGTGAGCGTGTATTCATCGCGTGCCGATACGTTCGTGATCTACGCGGGGAGCACGGACCCGACCCAGCGGCACATCTATCGGCACAAAACACCGAGCCTTCTCGTAAACCCAGAGTCGGACAAAGACACCGCGCTTACCACGGAACCGGGAACGCACACGGCGGTGTTCGGTAAATCCGGCGGACCGTATGTGATTACGTCCACAACTACGAGCGCGATGCCAAAGAGCTTCGTGTTCGGCCGCGACAGTGCGAAACTCGGCGAGTTGCCGTCCGTGGCGTCCGAGCCAGAAATCAAACCGGACGTAACAGTGCTCCGCATTGGTGAGGAACCGGGTTATTACGCAGCGATCGTGCGCCCCCGCAACTTCGACCCGAAGAAGAAGTACCCGGTGATTGTGGACGTGTACGGCGGGCCGAAGCACCTGCACGTCGTCCAGGCGATGCGGAACTGGCTCGTCCCGCAATGGCTCGCGGATCAGGGATTCATTGTGGTCGCAGTCGACAATCGCGGTACGCCCGGCCGGGGCCGCGAGTGGGAGCGAAGCATCTATCAGAAGTTCGGCACGGTGCCGCTGGAAGATCAGGTGAAGGGGCTGAACCTCCTATGCGCCAAGTTCCCGGAACTGGACAAGGACCGCGTGGGGATCGTGGGGTGGTCGTTCGGCGGATACATGGCCGCGAACGGCGTGCTCCGCGCGCCGGAAGTGTTCAAGGCGGCTGTAGCGGGTGCGCCGGTCACCGACTGGGAAGACTACGACACGCACTACACCGAACGCTACATGGGATTGCTCCCCGAATCCAAGAAACAATACGACGACGCGAGTCTGCTCCCGCTCGCGAAAGACCTGACGCGCCCGCTGTTGCTGGTCCACGGCACCGCAGACGACAACGTGTACTACCGCCACACGCTGAAGCTCTCGAACGCGCTGTTCCGCGCCGGCCGCGACTTTGAATCTCTGCCACTGTCGGGCGTCACGCACATGTACACGTCCGACCCGGTGGTGATGGAGCGCCTGTGGGCAAAGACCGCCACGTTCTTCAAGGCGCACCTGGGCGAACCGAAATGAGTGACGAAACAAAAGGTGGTGTCCCCCCGCCACGATATCGCGACGGCGAGGGGCATCACCGCCTCATTATGGATGAGCAAGAGTGGCTCGCGCGCCCCGCGATATGGGGAACCGACAAACTGCCCGAAGAGATTCGTGAGCGCAAGCGGAACCTTTTTGACTACTACCGCTGCACGAGACTGGCTCAGTTCGTTCCCTGCGAAGTATGTCGGCGCGCTTTCACAGCAGTGATTTCCGAAGAGCGCGCCGTCTTCGGGGGTAACGAAGCAGAACTTCAGCAGCGCTACACGGACAGTCACTCGGCTGGCGCTCCACGCTGTGCAGGGTGGGAGCTCTGGCTCGTCAGTATCAACTATGCCCGCGGGATTATTTGCTTGGCGGAGGCACGCAATAGGAATTGGGACGCTCTTTATGACGTAGTCCGTCGCGCGGCCCCTGCTGTGCGATGGACTTCTGACTGGGAAAACTGGGAATTGGCGCTCGTCCTTGAACTGATCGGGCCGAATCCGTTCCGCCCGATTTCCTTTTCCCCAGAATGGCGGACCGACACCGCCGTGTCACTGGCGGCGCAGATGTTCGAGTCGCGCGATTTCTCTGCGATGCCGATCCTGGCGGATGCACTTCAGGACACGGGATGTGACAACACCGACATTCTTTCGCACTGCCGCGACACGTCCCTTACGCACGGCCGCGGGTGCTGGGTTGTTGACCTCGTGCTCGGCAAACAGTGACGCTAAACTCCATGAAACGGAGGTTGCTTCATGGCGACAACGCTTCTCCCCTCACCACAAGCGTACCCGCGCCCACTGTCGCACCGGTGGACCGTGACCGAGTTCAACCGAATGGGCGACATGGGTTGGTTCGAGGGCAAGCGGGCGTTTCTGCTCGATGGCGTCATCATGGAGCAAGGACCGATGGACCCGCCCCACGCTAACGCACTCGGCTTGGCTCAGTTCGCGCTGCAAACGGCGTTCGGCTCCGGCTGGTGGGTGCGCGGGCAATCTCCTTTACACGTAGACGAACACAACGATCCGTTCCCCGACCTCGCCGTGGTACCGGGTGGACCGCGCGACTACATCAGCAGACACCCGACGACCGCAGCCCTTGTGGTCGAGGTGTCCGACACGACCTTGCGTTCGGACCTCACCGAAAAAGCCGAGCGCTACGCCACTGCGAACGTTCCCGAATACTGGGTGCTAGACGTGACGAACCGGCGGCTCCACGTTTTTCGGAACCCGGCGGCACTCGCTCCTGGATTGGACGCCACGGCTTACACCTCGCACGCGACGCTGGTACCCACAGACACCGTTTCGCCGCTCGCGACCCCGGGTGCTCCGATCCTGGTTGGTGATCTTCTGCCGTGAACACAAACCACCGCGTTGTCGCGAGCCGCCGCGTCTACTATGCTTAAATCGAGCGAACTCAGCGACGCTTTCGAGTGTTGAATGAGTGCGCCACGGAGAGGTGGCAGAGTGGTCGATTGTGCAGCACTGGAAATGCTGTGTACGGGAAACCGTACCGAGGGTTCGAATCCCTCCCTCTCCGCTGAATAGTTCACACATGCAATTCGTTAGTCACCCGGCAAATCCCTTTGGCCGGGTTCGTGATTCTGTTTCGCACAATCGCAACACATCTGTGACGTGTTCAACACAGAACACCATCTCCAAGCACGAAATCTCTTGCGGTCGCCAAAGCGGGACTTTACGTTTAATTTTGCCCTGTTGATTTTGTCGATTGAATCGTTGCATTCGGTTCGCCTCCGAACGACGCGGTCACCTGTTCAACTTCGACGCGACGCTCATTGCGATCGCGTTTAGGATTACGGGCTAAACGAGAAGTCTCGGGGAGCCGTAACTCGTTTTTAAACTGTTGGTTACGAGGATCAATGCGGGAACGCATTGGTGTAACTTGGCACTGCCTGAATGAGCGACATTTGGTACCTCCGGGCCTGGAGTGAACTCACTCAACTGACCTGAGCCGTTTCAGTCGTGCCTGGTAGGGACCGAAGAGGAAGTCACGAAATACGATGCCATCCTGGCCCACTCAATCCGATTACAAGGACGCCCTCCAAAACCCGGACACCGCGTTCCGCGATCCGGACCTGCGTCAGAGCCGGGCGGAGCGCAGCCCGATGGGGGTTCCGCGCGCGCGGTCGGGTGCGTTTGCCAGTGTGTACAAGATGACCGGGCCGAAGGGCGTCGTGGCACTCAAACTGTTCAATTTCCCCAACGAGGACCGCGCGCGGCGCTACCAAGCTGTTTCTGACTACCTCGAACTGACGCTCGGTCCCCGGAAACCGTCGTGTGTGGTCAAGTTCCGGTACCACACGAACGGAATACGAGTCGGAAAACTCTGGTACCCCACTCTCACCATGAGCTGGGTGCGGGGCGTATCGCTCGGTGAGTGGGTGCGACAAGCGGTCGAGCGCAAAGCGGCCGGGATTGCCGACATACGCAAGATGGCCGATAGTTGGGTCGCTCTGACAGAACAGCTCCAGACCGCGAAAATCGCACACGGTGACCTCCAGCACGACAACATCATGGTGGTGGGCGACGCACCGGTGCTGGTCGATTACGACGGCATGTGCGTACCCGCACTCGATCCACTCGATCCGGCGAAAAAGCTCGAACAGCTCGAATTTGGTAAGCCCGCGTACCAGCACCCGGGTCGGGCCGTTGAGCGGCTCAACGGGAATCTCGATCAATTCTCGGCCTGGGTCATTTTCATTGCCCTCCGCGCGATCGCGGCGGACCCGCTGTTGTACGCGAAGTACGTCCTAAAAACTGATAACGAGAACCTGCTATTCACTCCGGCGGACATGCAAAACCCGGCCGCGTCCGAACTATGGCCGAGCCTGATCGCGTGCAAAGACCCGGAAATAAGCGGGTGGGCGCGGGTACTGCGCGAAGCGCTCGACAAGCCGTTCAGTAAGATCCCGCCGTTCGTGCTCGATCCATTCGACCGGTTGCGGAAACTCGCCGGTGCGAGCGCGCGCGATTGGGGTCAGATTGAGGCCGAAACGGAGCGACTCAAGAAAAACGGCAAGGACGTGCCCGCAGAACTGTGGGACCGCGTGAACCCGGTTGGCTCGTTGAGAGAACTGTGCGCCGCGCGAACCAAGGATTGGGCGAAGATCGCGGTCGAGGGCGAACGGCTACTCGCGACTGGGCGATTGCTGCCGTCCGACGTGAAGCCGATTTACGAGGAGGCCCGTAAGCGCGTCGCGGTGCGCAACACGGTAAAGAAGGCGCTCGACGAGCGCAACCCACGCGCTGTAGTGACGACGTACCAACCCGCCCTGATCGATGACTGGGCCGACCCGAAGCTCATTGCGGGCGCTCGGTCCGCAACTGAACAGGTCGCTTTGCTCAACGAACTGAAAGCCGTGGTCGCCGCGCCGGGAGACGGTCGGGCGCTTGTGAAACTCTGGGACGGCCACGCCCCGAAACTGACGGCGGTTCCGGAAGCGCGTCTCTACGAGACGGCCGCGACCGGTTGGCGCGTGCGAATCACAGCGGCCGACAATTTCCTCCGCGTGCTCGCCAAATCTCCGCAAACCGAGCGCGAGGTTGCTGAAGCGTGGCAGGCGGTTCTCGCGGCCGGACCGCTGCATCCTGTTTTGACCGAAATGCACCGCCAGCGTGGAATCGACGCGGCTCGCTGGGCACCGATTCTGGAGCGACTAAGGCGCGTCTCGAATGTTGCGTCTCACGAGAGCGATACCCAGTTGCTCGCCGCTTGGGGGAACGGGGCTGCGCTCGCCGGCTGCGCGGAAGCGCACCCATTCGCTCACCGGGTAACCGAAGCGCGAGAGCGAGTGGCGCTTGTGGAGGCACTCGCTCTCGCGATCAAACGGACTGAACAAGGTGGACCCGAGGACGCCGTTGTCGCAGCGGCGAAAAAATTGCCCACTGGCTACTCGCACCCATACGTGCACCGCGCCGGGGAGCAAGCCGAAGGGCTGTGGCTCGCCACCGAGTTCCAGCGCGCGGTCGAGCACCCGCGCCCGTCAGACCGAGCGATCGCGGCCGCGTATGAGAAACTCAAGGAGAAGAACCCGAAGGCCGCGGAGCGCCTCAACCGCGCGAATCCGGCGCTATTTGCCGAGGGTGAGCGCGCTATTGAACGGCGCCAGTTGCTCGACCGGTTCGCACGAATCGCAGTGGACGAGCCCCGTGCAGACAAACAGGACCAAAAGTGGCTCGCGCTGTGGGCCGAGAGCGGTAAGACCCTGAGCGACCGGGCCGACCGTGAGGAACTGCGCGCTCGACTCACGCTGGCACGCGACCGACTCGAAAAGTGGAGCAAGATTGCTGAGGCACTCACCGCGCGAGACGCGGTCGCGCTTCGTAAACAGTTCACGGCCCACGGAGCGGCACTCGCCGAGTACCCGCCTCTCATGGACCGTATGAATGAGATTCGAGGGCAACTGACGCGAGCCGAGCGGATTGCTAGCATCCGGCAAAAAATCGACACGACAGCGGCGCTCGCGCCCGAGGACTTGGCATTTCTGCGAGACAACCACAGCGAATTCGATCCCGACACCAAATCAGCCATCGAGACGCAGGTGCGCACGCGATTGGCCGGCGAAGCCCGGCTCGTGCCGGCGTTCCCGGCGTACTCAAGCTCCGGTAAGCGTGGTCTTGTGAAGGCGTGTTGGTCTTGGGGCGGGCAGGGGCTGATTTCGCACTGCATCGTCGCGGTGGACGGGCGCCGGTTCCTCGCGGACCCGTCCGAAGCGGACCCATACTCGCGCATCAATTGCTTGCCCGAGAATCACCAGCGCGAGGGCGGGGGGATCACCCTGGTACCACCCAACGGCGCGCCCCAAGCGTATGTGACGATCTGGCCGGTCGTGGAGTTGGGGTGGAAGACGATCTACGGGGTACCGCTGACAATCGGTCCCGTGCCCGTGGGTAACGTCAGCCCGAGCCCGAGCCGCTGGTAGCAACCAACGGACGCGGACTCGCTCATAAGGCCGCACATTTCACCCCGCGACCGTTTCCGGGCGCGGAGCAGCAACGGGCGGTTCTTCGGTTAACTCGAAGCCCAGGAGCGGTTCGTCCGTGAGGCGCGCTGCGATGCGCACCGTGAACGTGCTGCCGCGGCCGAGTTCGCTGTGAACGGTGACGTCGCCGCCGAGCAGCTTGGCTAGTTCTCGCACGATCGAAAGTCCCAACCCGGTACCGCCCTGTTCGCGCGTCATCGGGTTCGCGGCCTGTCGAAACTTCTCGAAGATTAAATCCTGTTCTTCCGGTGCGATCCCGACCCCGGTGTCCGATACGGTGAACACGAGGTCGGTCCCGTCGGTCGCGGCTTTGAGCGTGACGCGCCCGCCTTCCGGCGTAAACTTGACCGCGTTCGAGAGCAGGTTCGTGACGATCTGATGCACCTTGCCCGCGTCCTGGCGCGTGGCCGGGGCGTTCGGGTCCGCGACCACCTTCACATCGATGTTCTTCTTCTCGGCCTGCGGGCGGATGAGAGACGCCGCGTGTTCGCACGCTTGGGCCGCGTTGAAGGGTTCGGGGTGGAGTCGCATCTTGCCGGCTTCGAGTTTCGCGAGTTCCAGGATGTCGTTGATGAGGGCCATAAGGCGCTGGCCGCTCGTCATGATGTTCCCGGCGTAGCGGTGCTGTTTCTCGGTCAGGTTCTCGGCCGCCAGAAGCACTTCGCTGAACCCGATGATGCTGGTGAGCGGGTCGCGCAGCTCGTGGCTCATGGTGGACAGGAACTCGCTCTTGAGCCGGTTCCCCTCGAACAGAGCCATGTTCACGCGCGCGAGTTCGTCTACCTTCCGGTCGAGGTCCGCAATCAGCTTCCTGTTCCGCTCCTGGATGTTCGTGAGATTGCGGAGCATGCGGTTGAAGGCGTGCGACAGATCCTCGAACTCATCACCCGTTTGGATCTCGCTGCGGATGTTCAGTTCGCCAGACGCGATCGCTTCGGACACTTCTTTCAGGTGCTTCACCGGTTTCACGATGACGTACCGGATGATGAGGTAGCACCCCGCGATGATGAGCAGTGATGCGCCAATGGCGAACGAGAAGAGCACCGCGCGGTTGGTGTGGAACCCTTCCTCAATGGACTGTGTGGAGAGCCGAATGCGAACCACCGCCATTACTTCGCCCTGCTGTAAGTCGGGGCGCGCGAGCCGCTCGCCGACTTTCGCGGAGTCTTTATGGCAGTTCACGCACGTGCTCCCGGCCCGAATCGCTCCGTAGTAGTAGAACGCATTTTCTTTCGGAGCTAAGCGCGTTTCTTCGTTCCGGGTGGGGTCGTTTTGGATGCGGTGAACGGCGGTGAGGTCGTCGCTGATGGATTTGTTGTCGTCATCTTTTGCGTCGGGTTTGATGAGCTTGTAGTTGTAGCCCCTGAGTGTGTCCGGCCAATTCTTCTCGGCCAGTTTCTGGAACTCGTCCACGGCCTCGAACTGCTCACCCTTCACGTGCAACCGGGCGACGGTCGGCGACAGCAGTGCCCGGCCGGTCGTTTCGAGCTGCTCGAAAGCGAGACCTTCCGTTTGCTTCGCGTACACGAGGAAGCTGCCGGTCATCAGGATGAGTACGCCGGCTCCGAGCAGCCAGCGGCATTTCCGCTCCAGGCTGGTTTCGCCGATCAGCCGCTTGAACGCCTTATATGACATGGCAGAAAATCGGGTTCAGGATTCGAGATTCGGGAACACAGTTCAGAATCGGCTCAGGACCGGGAAGTTGGCGCACGCGGAGCCTTTTTGCTTTTCGCCTTCTTCCCACTTCCTTGGCTTTGGCACTGCGGACAGTAATGCGACGCGCGTCCGGCGAAGCGGGCGCACACGATCGCGGTTTCGCACGTCGAGCATTGTTCGTCCGTGCGACCGTACACCGCGAACTCGTTCTGAAACCCGCCGCGTAGACCGGACCCACCCACGTAGTCACGAATGGTCGAGCCGCGCGATTCGATGGCCCGCAGAAGAACCGCTTCGATGGCTTCGCGGAGGTGGTCGCATTCCGCGTTGGTCACACTCTTACCCGTTCGCCCCGGGTGCAGTTTCGCACGGAACAGAGCCTCGTCCGCGTAGATGTTTCCCACGCCAGCGACGATTTTCTGATCGAGCAGAATGGCCTTTAGATTGCGGGCGGTTCCGCGAACGGCGCTACGAAAGTAATCCGCGTCCAGTCTAAACGGTTCGGGACCGAGGTCCGCGTTCATCTCGGCTTCGAGTGCCGCACGATCGGGAAAATACTCCGCGGCCCCGAACCGACGTGGGTCACGGAGCCGGAGTTCGTTCCCGCCGTCGAGTGCGAACACGACGTGTACGTGATCCGGTTCCGCTAGTGCCGCGGGCACGACCGTAAATTGTCCCGACATTCCGAGGTGAACTCGGAGTAGTGGGGAAGACGGTTGGGAGGCCAGATCTATTAGAATCCATTTCCCGCGGCGCCGAACACTTTCGACACCCGAGTCGATGGCGTTCGCGTTCCACGCAGGTTTCCACGGGCGCCGGAGTTTGTGCCGACTTTGCCGGACATCAGTGATCGTGCGCCCGACGAGTAACGGGCGCAGATCTCGAACAACCGTTTCCACTTCCGGCAATTCGGGCATTGGGAGCAATCGACCACGGGGTGCGGGGGCGGACACCGAGATTATGACGCATTCGCCCCGCGGCGCGAACCCCGTTCGGGCTGCTACAATCAATCTCGTCGTAATCTCTCCGTGCCCTCCAGCGTTCTCTGCGGTGAACTCTTCATGCCGACTGCAACAGCTCCTGCAATATCTGCCGTTCCCGACGCGCGCGGGCGGTTCGGTCCCTACGGGGGCCGGTTCGTGCCCGAAACACTCATGTTCGCGCTCGAACAACTCGACGCGGCGTACCGCGATGCGAAAAACGATCCGGCGTTCGACGCCGAGTTCCACCGTTTGCTGAACGACTACGTCGGGCGCCCGAGCCGACTGTACTTCGCCGAGCGCCTCACGAAAGAGGCCGGCGGCGCGCGCATCTACCTCAAGCGCGAGGACTTAAACCACACCGGCGCCCACAAGATCAACAACGCGCTCGGTCAGGCGCTCATCACGAAGCGCATGGGCAAGACCCGCGTGATCGCGGAGACGGGCGCCGGGATGCACGGGGTCGCCACCGCGACCGCTGCAGCACTCTTCGGCATGACGTGCCGTGTGTACATGGGATCGGAAGACATTCGGCGGCAGGAATTGAACGTGTTCCGGATGCGCGCGATGGGCGCGGAAGTGTTCCCCGTCGAGAGCGGCAGCAAGACGCTGAAGGACGCGACGAACGAAGCGATGCGCGAGTGGATGAGCAGCGTGGAACGCACGCACTACATCATCGGGAGCGTGGTCGGCCCGCACCCGTTCCCGCGCATGGTGCGCGACTTCCAGTCGGCGATCGGTATTGAAACGAAGTCGCAGTGCCTCACGCAGGTGGGCAAGCTGCCGGATGTCGTCGTTGCGTGCGTGGGCGGTGGGTCGAACGCGGCCGGGATGTTCTACCCGTTCGTGGACGATACGATCGTGGAACTGGTGGGTGTCGAAGCCGGTGGGCGAAGCACCAAGGCGGGCGACCACGCGGCCACGCTGAGTAACGGCAAACCGGGTGTGTTGCACGGGAGCTTCAGCTACGTGCTTCAGGACGACGACGGCCAGACCGCGGACGTTCACAGTGTGAGTGCGGGGCTCGACTACCCCGGCGTCGGGCCGGAACACAGCTACTGGCACGACGCGCACCGCGTGCGATACTGTAGTGTCACCGACAAAGAAGCTCTCGATGCTTTCCACCTGTGCGGGCGGTCGGAAGGTATCCTCCCAGCGCTGGAAACATCGCACGCGGTGGTGGAAGCAATGAAGATCGCCGCGAAACGGTCGAAGGACGATGTCGTGGTGGTGTGCTTCTCCGGTCGCGGCGACAAAGACTGCGCGGAAGTGGCTCGGTTGACCGCACGTTGAGGTGAATCCCGACCGCAGGTGCCAGTTCGTTGTTCTTACGATTGGTACCTGCGGAATTGTTGGTGTGTCATGTCTGAAGTGACAATGCTTCCAGCGCGAGGCGCTGAGGGCTTCCATGATCCCCAAACTCATTCAGCGGCGAGGCGCGCAGCACCTCGCGGAAGAAGAGGCCGCGCAAACGCTATCCGCAGGCGATGTACCCGCGTTGAACCCGCCGCGTGCGGTGGTAGAGCTGATCCCCGAATCGGTGGCCCGCGAGAATTTCGTCTTCCCGGTTGCTCTCGACGGGCGCACGTTACACGTCGCCACCACCGACCCGTCCGACATTCTGTTACGCGACAAGCTTTCGTTCATCTTCAACAAAGACATCAGATTCATCGAGTACCCGCACGAAGATATCCTCCGCGCCATCAACGAGCACTACGGCCAGTCAGAAACTCAGTCCGTTGATTCGATGCTCGTCGAATTCACCGATACGGCGATCGATTTCACGCGAACAGAAGACAGAAGCTCCGGCGCCGCGCCGCACACCAGCGCGCCAACGCCGCGCGATTGGCGCGCCGTGCGCTTACCTCATTCCGCCTCCGCTTCCGTGGGGAAGCCGCGGAAACCAACACAGATTATCAGTGCGCACAAGCTCGAAGGTGTTGTGAACGACGACATTGAACTAGATGAGATGTCAGAGGGGCTGGGCGAATACGGTTTGAACAATTCCGGCGAAGAACGTTCCCCCAATTTCGGGAGAAACGGCGTGTGGTACTACACGGTCGAAGAGGGGCAGCGCGCCTTGATGATCCGCAAGGACGGTCGCATGGAGGTGATTGTCGGTCCGTGGCGCGTGTGGATCGGCTCCAACCGTTTCGAGCGGATGCGGCACTTCGTCGCGCATCCCGGCGACTTCCTCATCGTCCGGTTCCGCGACGGTCGCCAGGAGCACATTGCAGGGCCTGCGGACGTGTGGTTCGACCCACGCATTCACGAACAGATTACCAAGCAAGAAGCCCTACAACTCGCGGCGAAAGAAGCGGTTGTCGTGTACTCGAGGGCCGCGGAGAACCAGCCGATTACCCGGCGCCTCGTCTACGGCCCTACGCTCTTCGTTCCCACGCCGGGCGAGTGGCTGCACACGTTCTCTTGGCACGGCTCCGACGGCGGTTCACAGGGCGTTCGGAAGGTCGCGAAAGGGCTCGTGTTCCAGAAGCTCTGGCTGATGCCGGATCAGATGTATCACGACGTGACCGACGTCCGCACAGCCGACGACGCGGTGCTCACCATCAAGCTGATGATGTTTTTCGAGCTACTCGACATCGACCGGATGCTGGACGCAACGCATGATCCGATCGGCGATTTCGTGAACGCGGCCACGTCGGACGTGGTGGACTTCCTCGGTCACCGCACGTTCGAGGGGTTCAAGAAGGAAACTGGCCTGCTCAACGAACTGGAAACGTACCGGCAGCTCACCGCCCGGGCGACACAGAACGGGTACCGCATCAACAAAGTGGTCTACCGCGGTTACGGTGCGCCGGACCGATTGCAAGCAATGCACGATCAAGCGATCGAAGCCCGTACCAAGCTCCAACTCGAACGCGCGACCGAGGAGCAAGCGCAAACACTGGAAGACTTCAAACTGACTGCTCAAATGAACCGCGCGGCCCGTCGGCGCACCGAACAAGCGATCGAAGTGGACACCGAAATCGACCTGACTCGCAAACGCCAGGAAGCGGAACGGCAACAGAAGGAAGCCGAACGTTCCGCGACCCGCGAACAGCGCCGGCGCGACGCCGAAACCGAGCAGGAGATCCGGCGCCAGGGCGACGAGCGCCAGCGCGCGCACCTCGCCGCGCTCCGGGAAATGGGCGTCGATCTCACTGCGCTACTGACGCAGGGACGCGCGGACCGTGTGATCGAACTTCGCGGCGGTAAGGGCGTGAGTCCGCATTTGCACCTCGATAACGCAGACGGTGAAGCCTCGTGACAGCGGCGTTACGTGCGAGATGCGATGCTGAACTTCTGCCCGTGGCCCGCTGGAGGCTCCGCCATGCGTTTCGCGTTTGCGCTTTTTCCGTTCCTCGCGGCCCTCACCGTACCAACCGCCGACCCAGTGGTGGTACCACCTGTGCCGAAGACCGTGAAGGTTGCGGCGGTGCAATGCTCGTCAGGCATCGGTGACGTGGCGGGCAACACCAAGAAACTCACCGCGCTCACCAAAGAAGCCGCGAATGCCGGCGCGAAGTTCGTTGTGCTGCCCGAAACCTCGATCACCGGTTATCTGTCGCAAGACCTCAAAACGAACTGGCATGTGAAGGGAATGCCCATCGAGAAACAGTTTGAAGGGAAAGACCCCAAAGACTTCGCTGAAGAAGTGCCGGGAACATCTACGAAACACTTCTGTGCACTCGCAAAGGAACTGAACATCTACCTGACGATTCCGCTACTCGAAGTGGACTTCAAGAACGGTAAGAACGATCCGCGGTACTTTAACACGGTGGGCCTCGCCAACCCGAAGGGCGGGTTGGTTGCGCACTACCGCAAATTGACACCGTGGCCGTACCCGGAGAAATCCTGGGCCACGAGCGGTGACCGGGGCGTGCAGACTTACGACACCGAGTACGGCCGCGTGGGGCTGGGCATCTGCTTCGACATTCACACCATTCTGGAGAAGTACGAGCCGCACAAAATCTGGTGCCTCTTGTACCCGATCGCGTGGGTGGACACGGAGCACCCGGCCGAGTGGATGTGGACGAAACTGCCCGAGCGCGTGAAGCCGTTCAAGCACCACCTCGTCGGCGCGAACTGGAGTGTCGATCAGAAGCAGGAATGGCGCGGGTACGGGTTCAGCGTCGTTATCTCGAACGAAGGGAAGGTTATCGCGAGCGCGAAGAGCTTGTACGGGAGCGAGATCGTCTACGCGGACCTGCCCACTGCGAAGTGACGCCCTACAACGCTCTCCATGCACACCACGATCTTCGCGCTGCTGGCAATGGGTGCCGGCGCGTGCATTGCGCTACAAGCCTCGGCCAACGGTAAGTTCCGGCAGAACATCGGCGACAACCCGGTGTTCGCGGCGTTCCTCTCCATTTGCGGGACCATCATCACCGCGACCCTTGCGATGTTGATACTCCGGCCACCGGTGCCCAGTATGGCCGCGTTGCGTGAAACGCCGTGGTGGAACTGGATCGGCGGGCCGCTCGGCGCTCTCATCGTGTTCGCTGGGGCCGCGCTCACGTCGCGGTTAGGGGCCGCGCTCTTCATCGCGTTGGTGGTCGGCGGGCAATTGCTGTGTTCGTTAGTGCTCGATCACTTCGCGCTCATGGGGCTCAAAGAACAACCGGTCACCGCGGGCCGCGTCCTCGGGGCGCTGCTCGTGGTGGCCGGTGTGCTGTGTATCAAGCACCTGTGACCGACCGCGGTTCAATTTACCTCGACCATTGCCTTGACGACGCCCGCTTCCGGTTTCAGCCACGTTGGGAAGACGCCGATCAGGTCGCTCATCGGGGCGCGGTGCGTGATCCACGGGTTCGTGTTCAGCATCCCGCCCTCAATGAGGCGGATGATTCGAGTGAACTCGTGGCTCAGGGCGTTGCGGCTCGCCATGAACGTCATCTCGCGCCGGTGCATCAGCGGCTGCGTGAGCGTCAGCGGGTCTTGGGTGATGCCCACCCACACGAGCCGGCCGGTGAAGCCGACGAAGTTGTACGCGCTCACCATGCTCCGCGCGCTGCCCGTTGCGTCCACCACCACGTTGCCGAGCTTCCCGTTGGTCAGGTCGGTGAACGTCTTCACGTCGTCTTCGAGAACGCCCTTTGACAAGATTGTTTCGGTCACGCCCATCTTCTCGCGCACGAACGCGAGCCGCTGTTCGTTCAGGTCCATCACGATGATGCGCGCGCCGGCCAGTTTCGCGAACTCGATCACCGAGAGGCCGATCGGACCGGCCCCGATCACGAACACGGTTTCGTCCGCACGCGGGTTTGCGCGGTTGATCGCGTGTAGCCCGATCCCGAGCGTTTCCACCAGCGCGAGTTGCTCGAACGAGAGCTTCGTGGAGACGTGTAGCTTCCGGGCTGGCACCGTGAACAACGGGCGCAACCCACCATCCACGTGGACGCCGAGTGTCTGGTGGTTCTCACAGCAGTTGGTGTGGCCGCGCGCGCACGAGTAGCACCGTTGGCAGTTGATGTACGGTTCGACCGCGGCCTTATCACCCGGTTTCACGTTAGCCACACCATCGCCCACCGCGACCACTTCGACGCCGAGTTCGTGCCCGGGGATGCGCGGGTAGCTGAAGAACGGCATCTTGCCGAGGTAGCCACTGTAATCGGTGCCACACACGCCCACGCGGAACACGCGCACAACCGCGTCCCCCGGCCCCGGCTGCGCCGGCTCGGGCAGGTCGATCTCGCGAAAGGCTTTGGGCTGTTCGAGCTGAATGGCTTTCATGTTGGCGGGTCGCTGGGAGGGGTGAATGGGCCGCACGGTGCGTGCAGAACAAATGGTCCGAACCATAGAGATGATAAGAAAAAAGACCGGCCCAAAATCGGGTCGGCCTTCGTTCGCACGCGATTCTCGGTCCCGGCACGATCAGCCGAACCGCCCGGTGATGTAGTCCTCGGTCTGTTTCTCGCGCGGCTTGCGGAACATTTGCTCCGTCGGGCCGCTCTCGACTAGTTTCCCCTCGAAGAAGAACGCGGTCTGGTCCGAAACACGGGCCGCCTGCTGCATGTTGTGAGTCACGATGAGGATCGTATACTCGCGCTTCAGCTCGGCGATCAGATCTTCGATGGCTTGGGTGCTCTTGGGGTCCAGTGCGCTGGCCGGTTCGTCCATGAGCAGCACTTCGGGATCGGTCGCCAGTGCCCGGGCGATGCACAGGCGCTGCTGCTGCCCGCCAGACAATTCGAGGGCGCTCGATCCCAAGCGGTCCTTCACTTCGTTCCACAGCGCCGCGCGCTTGAGGCACCGGGCCACGATCTCGTCCAGACGCGCCCGGTTGCGATCACCTGATACGCGCGGACCGTAAGCCACGTTCTCGTAGATCGATTTCGGGAACGGGTTCGACTTCTGAAACACCATCCCCACTCGCCGGCGGAGCGCTGACACGTCGTGCCCGGAGGCGTTAATGTCTTCGCCGTCGAGCAGAATGTTGCCGGTGCGCCGGGTTCCTTCGATCAGGTCGTTCATCCGGTTCACGAGGCGGAGCAGCGTACTCTTGCCGCACCCGCTCGGACCGATGAGTGCCGTAACAGATCGTTCCGGGACGCTCAGGTTGATATCGAAGAGCGCCTGCTTCGCGCCGTACCAGAAATTCACCCCACGGACTGCGAGCTTCTCCGACAAGGAGTCGGTGGACGGGGAATCGGATGTGCTTGAGGTGCGCGGGAGAGCCAAACCGGAAAGTGCCATATTCACGCTCGGCCCTCGTTCGGCAATGGCAGTCGTCATTCCGGAGTTGTACCGAATGATTGTGAAGAAAAAGAGTAGATGAAGTGAAGACCTGGAATGAGGAGAGCCATTTTCCTGTGTGAGCAGAACGCCCCCCGCGCATCCTGATGCGGCGCCTGATGATCGGCGCCCGGTACGTTACCGCAAGTCCGCGCCTAATATCCGCTCGATGTGTGATTTTAGAGCAGCGACCAGCACCCGGGGTTCCTGATCGCGGTATCGTAGTGCAAACACCGCGAGCTTAATGGTGTCCCTCGCTTTCAATTCACCCGCGACGTCCGCGGTGTCGTAGGACGTACCGCAGTGAACGAGCCAGTGCTGTCGGAACCGCTGCAAGAGCGTGATGTGCTTCTCCTGTAGGTCCGACACGGCGATCTCAAAATACGGCGTGCCCCCGGAGAACGCGGTGATGTCGCGATCGGGGTAACCGACGGTAGTGAGATAACCCACGTGCGTGCCACGATCATGAACAGCGGTGCGCACGCGAACCGGATCGCCCCAAGCCATGTGCGGGACCGAAGAATAAAGCGCCGCGGATAAACGCAGATAACACGGATCAAGACAGTAGATGATAAGAGAAGGAGGTCGCACCCGAAATAGGGTAAGCGTTCCCGAAATAACTTCGGATAGCATAAATAGGGTAAGCGTTCCTTACTTCACTCGATCTTGTCTTGATCCGTGTTATCTGCGTTTATCCGCGGCGCTTTCTCGATCCTTTTCGCTTACTTCAGGATGTCTTTCACCACGGTGCCCGCGACGTCCGTGAGGCGGAAATCGCGCCCGCTGTAGCGATACGTCAGCTTTTCGTGGTCGATACCCATCAGGTGCAGGATGGTCGCGTGCAGGTCGTGAATGTGGACTTTCTTGTCCACCGCGGCGAACCCGAACTCGTCGGTCGCGCCGTAGGTCATCCCGCCCTTCACGCCGCCGCCGGCCATCCACACGCTGAACCCGTGGTTGTTGTGGTCGCGCCCGCTCGCCCCCTCGCTCGTCGGGGTGCGCCCGAACTCGCCGCCCCACAGCACGAGAGTTTCGTCGAGCAGCCCGGTTTGCTTCAGGTCGCGCAACAACGCGGCCACGGCCTTGTCGCTGTCCTTCGCCTTCGCACGGTGGCCCTTCTCGATTTCGCCGTGGTCGTCCCACGGTTGCCCGCTGCCGTAGAAGACCTGCACCATCCGGACGCCGCGCTCGACCAGGCGCCGGGCCGTGAGGCAGGCGTCCGCGAAGTAGCCTTTACCGTAAGCGTCGCGGATTTTCACCGGTTCGCGGTTCACGTCGAACGCTTCCTGCGCCTCGGTTTGCATGCGGTACGCGATTTCGAGCGACTGGATGCGCGCGTCGAGCTGGTCGTCGCTACCGCGCTTGTCCTTGTGCAGCCCGTTGAGCTGGTTGAGCAGGTCGAGCTGTTCGCGCTGCGTGCTCGCGGAGACGCTCGTGTTGCGGATGTGCTCGATGACCTTCTTGGGATCGAGGCTCTGAATGTGGCACCCCTGGAACACGCCCGGCAGGAAGCTGTTGTTCCACAGTGCGGGGCCGACGACGGGTTTCCCGGGGCACAGCACCACGAACCCGGGCAGGTTCTGGTTTTCGGTGCCGAGACCGTAGGTGAGCCAGCTCCCCATGCTCGGGCGGATGGGCTGCGTGTTCCCGCACGTCATGAGCAGGAGGCCCGGCTCGTGGTTCGGGATGTTCGTGTGCATCGACCGGACGACACAGATGTCGTCGATACACGCACCGATCTCCGGGAAGATCTCGCTCACCTCGATTCCGGACTGGCCGTACTTCTTGAAGCTGAACGGCGATTTGTACAGCGCGCCGGTTTTGCGCTCGGTCTTCAACCCCGCCGAACCCGCCTGTTTGCCGTGCTGCTTGGTGAGTTCGGGCTTGGGGTCGAACGTGTCCACCTGCGACGGACCGCCGTTCATGAACAGGTGGATGACGTGCTTGGCCTTCGCCGGGAAGTGCGCGACCTTCGGGGCGAGCGGGTTCGCGCTCGCGACGGGCGCGGACCGGGCCTCGTTCGCGAGGATTCCCGCGAGGCCGAGTACCCCGAGTCCGGTGCCGCTGCTTTTAAGCATGTCGCGGCGCGAAATCCCGAAATCACGCATCGTCAGAACCCTCGGTTTCGCCTTCTTCTTCGATCTCGTAGAGGAACACTTCGGACTCAACGAGCGCCTTCTCGAAATATTGCAGGTACTCGCTATCCGCGAAGTCGGTCCGCGTTACGCCTTGGTGTTCGAGAACTTCCGTGATGTACCACCCGTGCTCGGCAACGTTGCCGGCGGCGATATGCATCGCGTTCCCCTGGGTTTGGTCCTTGATCCAACAGTGAACTTCCGCAGCGCTCCCGTCGGGTTCGTCGCTGTTCGGGGCCGGAACCTTGTTCTCGTCGCCGTCCGGGGCGAAATCGAGGCGCTCGGCCGAGAGTCGGAGGTACTGCATCGGCAGCCGCACCCAGTCGTTTTCGACCGGGTCATCACCCGAGGCCCGTGCCGCGGCCTCGAAAATGCGGCTCGCAAGTTCCTGCGCTTCGTCGGAGGTCAGGCTGGTCCCGCCGGTGGGCGCCTTCAGCGTCACCTTGGCACCGTCTTGCGAAACTTCTACGTCGGCCCGGTGGTGAGGAGAGGTTTCCGGTTGGCTGCTCATTCGACACCCACTAGTTGAGATTGTCCCGCCTCCTACGGACGGTCCACCTCAGTTTACGCACACCAGCGGGAGTGTCCGCACTCATCAACACCCGAGAGCGGTGTGGGGTGCGTCAATCCACGTACAACAGTTCGTTGCTGGCGAGGAGTACCTGGGCGAATTGCTGCCAGCGTGTGAGTTTGTCGTCAGTTTTCGGCGGCAGTTTCAGGAACCGGAGAGCCAAATCCAGTTCGGCTTTTTCCGGTACCCGCCCGAAGGCGACGCGGTATGCCCCCGTCACGCGCTCTTCGTCCGTGGCGCCGAGCTTCTCGACCCGTTTCGCGAACGCCTCTGCCTGCGAAACCATGAACGAGCTGTTCAGTGCGAACAACTGTTGCTGCGGGACCGTGGTGACGGTGCGCTTGTCCGCGGTCACGTTCGCATCGGGAAAGTCGAAGAGGCGGAGCAACCCGTCGAGTTCGTGACGACTGATTTTCGCGTAGAGGGTCCGGCGCTTCGCGTTCGCGTCGCGCAGATCGAACGTCGGCCCGCCGAACTTCGGGTCGAGTGTACCGCTGACCGCGAGCAACGAGTCGCGCCAGTCCTCGATTTCCAGCCGCTTGCGCGTTCCTCGCCACAAATACACGTTCGCGGCGTCTTCCGCACGCGGATCACGGGAGGCCGAGCCGTTTGCGTCCGTACTCGACGAGAGCTGGTACGCCGAGGCGGTCATGATCTGCTTGTGCAGCCACTTCATCGACCAGCCGTTCTTGACGAAGTTCACCGCGAGCCAGTCGAGCAGTTCGGGGTGGCTGGGCTTGTCGCCGAGGCTCCCGAAGTTGGACGGAGTGTTCACCAGCCCGCGCCCGAAGTGCCACGCCCAGACGCGGTTTACGATCACGCGCGCCGTCAGCGGGTTATCCTTCGACCCGATCGCGTTCGCGAGGTCGAGGCGGGTGTAGCCGTTCCCAGAAGGGGAGGGCGACGGCAGCACTTGCAGGAAGCCCTTGGGCGCGTTTTCGCCCGGGGTCGCGGGGTTCCCGCGAATGTACACCTTCATGCCGTTGCCGTTACCGCTGATAACGTGCGCGACCGGCGGGGTGGGGGGCATGTTCTTTTTGATTTTCGCGAGTTCTTCGGTTGTTGCTTTCAGTGTGAGCAGTTTCGCGATCAGCGTCGGCCAGGAGTCTTTCTTCGCTTTGATTTCAGCTTGAGTCTTCCTGAACTTCTCGTTGGCTTTTTTGAGATCGGTTTGTGCCGTTGTGAACGCCTTGACTTCGTCCGGCGGACCGAGTGGGGCGTCGCTCATGGTCGTGCCCATGTAGATGCCCGCGATGGAGTAGTAGTCCTTCGTCGGGATGGGATCGAACTTGTGATCGTGGCACCGCGCGCACGCGACGGTCAGCCCGAGGAACCCGCGAGTGAGCGTGTCCACGCGGTCGTCGAGTTCCTCCGCAATGGCTTGCGCCGCGGCGGTGTTCTTGTAGTATTCGGCCCCCAGCCCGAGGAACCCGAGGCCCGCGAACTTGATGAACGGGTCGCTCGGCGCGTCGGGTAGTGCGTCCCCGGCGATCTGGAGCTTCACGAACTTGTCGTAGGGCATATCGGCGTTGAACGCGGCGACCACCCAGTCGCGATAGCGCCACGCTTGCGCTTTGGGCTTCACCTCGAAAGTGTGTGCTTGGTCTTCTGCAAAGCGGGCGACATCGAGCCAGTGCCGCGCCCATTTCTCGCCGTACTGCGGCGACGCGAGGAGCGAATCGATCAGTTTCTCGAAGGCGTTGGGCGAGTTATCTGCAAGGAAGGCGTCTACGGCTTCCGGTGTGGGGGGGAGACCGGTGAGATCGTAGTACGCCCGACGAATCAGTGTGCGCTTGTCGGCCGGCGCGACGGGCGTCAGCCCCTTTTCAGCCCACTTAGCCTGAACAAAGCCGTCGATCGCGTGCTTGGCGTTCCCCGGAACGGGTACTTCTTTCGGTGGCTGGAATGACCAGAACTGCTTGCCCTTCTCGATGTCGACTCCGGCCGCTTTTGCTGCTCCACCCTCGCGCGGGTCAACGGCACCGTCTGCGATCCACTTCTCGAAATCCTTGATGACTGCGTCCGGCAACTTGCCCTTCGGCGGCATCTTCAGTTCGTCGGTGTACTTCATCGACTGAAGGAGCGTGCCCTTATCGACCTTGCCCGGCACCAGCGCGGCCCCGGTCTCTCCGCCGGCGAGCAGCGCGGCCTTCGTGTCGAGTTTCAAGCCGCCCTTGAGTTTCTTGTCCTTTACGGCCTCTTCGGAGTGGCACTTGTAGCACTGCTCGACCAATACCGGCCGGATCTTCGTCTCGAAGAATTCGACCTTCTTCGCATCGAGCGGCGCAGGATCCGCGGCCAATGCGACCGACGGCGCAACGAGCACGGCAACGAGTGCGATTCGCAGCATGAGTGAGCTCAAGACGAAGTCCGAACGCGGGTCCGGAATGGTAGGCAGGATTCAACGAGTGCGGGCGGGAGAGTGTGTTCAACTCAAACTTATATTACCAGAGCCGGACGACCGGAGCTAGCAGGAAATTCGGCCCGCTGATTGAGCCACGCACTCACCGGAGAGATTTGCCGAAGTATTGATCCAGGAAGGATTTTGCTTTGCGTGCAGTGTTCACGGCGTCGAAACTGTGGCGGCTCAACTCTACGAACACGCCACCCGTGTAGTTCGCGGCGCGTAATCCCGCAAACACGTCGGCGAAATCGACTTCGCCCTCGCCGAACATCAGGTGGTCGTGAACCCCGTGGCGCATGTCCTCGATGTGGATGTTCCAGAGAACGTGCTTCCAATCCGTGAGGAACTTGCTGACGGGCAGTTCGCTGTTGTGGACGAGGTGCCCGATATCAATCGTGAGCCCGAACGCGGGATGGTTGACGCTCGCGTGCAGGTCCGCGAACTTGTCCATCGTATCGATGAACATCCCGGGTTCCGGCTCGAACGCGAGCCGGACATCCTTCTCCGCGGCAACGTCCGCGAGGCGCTTGCACTCTTCAACGAGCCGGTCCATCAGCACAGGGGGGGGGGCGCCGTCGGTCGCGGTACCGGACCAGTAACTCACGCACTCGGCGCGCAGTTCGTGCGCGAGTTGCACGCACTCGCAGAGGAAATCGAACCGCGTCCCGCGCTCGTCAGGGGTGGGGCTGATGAGCGTGGGCTGGTGCTTCTGGCGCGAATCGAGGAGGAACCGTGCGCCGGTTTCGATCACGGGCTGCAACTTGTACCGAAGCAGATCCCCGCGGAGGAGCGCCAACCGGCCCGCGTAGTTCACCTGTTCGGGGTCGAGGTGGTTCACATCGGGTGTAAGGGCCACCCCGCCGTAACCCAGCTCCGCCAAAATCGCAATCGCATCGTCGAGCCGGTGGTGAGCGAAACCGTTTGTGTTGTAGCCGAGGAACATGGACCGCATCCTCCAGCCCCTAACAAAACCACCGCGCCACAGTCGTTACGAGCGAAACTGCTCTGCTACGGGACTGCTTCCAGAATTTCGACCTCGGGTACCTTTTTGCGCAGCTCGTCTTCGAGTGAGGTGAGCACCGTCATGATGGTGGCCGGGCACCCGGCACACACGCCGGACAGCCGCACCGACGCGATGCCGCCCTCCACCTCCAGCACTTCGATACCGGCGCCGTCAAGCAGGAGCGCCGGGGCGATTTCGACTTTCAGTGCGTGTTCGACGCGCTCTTTCAGGCTCATGACTCGGCCCTCACCTTCTCCGCGCTCAATACGTCTTGAGCGCGCGTGATATCTCGCTTCAACTGCTCGGTCAGTTCACCCACGCTCTTAAATGGTTTCGTCTCGCGGAGGCGCGAGACGAACTCGACGCTCATCTCTCGGCCGTACAGATCGCCGGTGAAGCCGATGAGGTGAACCTCGATCTTGCGTGCGTCTTCGCCGAATGTCGGGTTGGGACCGATGTTTGCGGCGGCCGGGTGGGTGACACCGTCCACGGTCGCGCGAACAGCGAACACACCATTCCCCGGCAGAACCGTGCGCACGTTATCGAGGTTCGCGGTCGGAAACCCAATGGTACGCCCGCGTTGCGCGCCGGTTACGACCGTCCCCACAATACGGTAAGGACGGTTCAGCAGTTCCACCGCACGCGACACGTCTCCGCTCACGAGTGCGGCACGAACGCGGCTGCTGGAAACCGGCTCCCCTCCGATCGAATACTGCGGGATCGCGGTGAATTCCAGCCCCGCGTCGGCACACATCGTTCGGAGCGTCTCGTTTGTGCCTGCGCGCCCGCGTCCGAAGCGGAAGTCGTACCCTTCAACGAGCGCCTTCGCACCGAGTTGCCGAACGATAACGTCCTCAAAGAAGGCTTCGGGACTCAGTGCGAGGAGCGCGGGGCTGGTGCGCAATACGACGACGTGATCGGCCCCGATCGCGTGCAGAAGGTCCGCGCGCTGGGGGATGGTTGTGAGTGGCGGGCGTTCCGACCCGGGGTGCAACACTTGATGCGGAGGTGGGTCGAACGTGACGACGACCACCGGCCCTCGAACACTCTCCACGTGCCGTCGAGCCTCAGCAACGAGAGCCTGATGCCCACGGTGGACGCCGTCGAAATTGCCAACGGTAACGGCCCCACCCGTAAATTCCCGCGGCGCGTAGTCGGACCAGTCGAAGTAAACCGTCGCCATACCCGCATTTTAGTCCGGCGCCGGCCGAACGGTGCGAGAACCTCACCCCAGAACTCTAAATTGGCAAGAAAGCCCGTTCGCCCGCAAACAGAAGCGGGCGAACGGGCTTGGCCTCACCGGACACTGACAGCGATCATCTCAGTCGGAGATGTTGGCGAGGAAGTCCTCGTACTTCTTGCGGGCGCCGAACTCGTCGGCGACGAGGCCCTTCTGTTTGGCCGTGAGTGCGTCGATCTCCTTCTCTTGGTCCGAGAGTTTTTTCAGATACGTCGCGTACACCTCGGACTCTTTCGGCGTTTCGCGCAGGTTCTTGCGAATCCGGTCCTGGTCCACCGTGAACCGTTGCAGGTCGCCGTTCACTTGGTTCAACTCGCGCGCGGTGTGGTCCCATGCGCCCTTGAGTTTGAGCGCCTCGTTGAGCTTGTTCTTGAGGCCCGCGCTGATCTCGTTGAGCGACACGAAGTACCGGATCTGGTCCTCGCCCCCGTTGGTGAGAGTGAACGCACTCACACCGTCGCGCTCCTCCTTGACTGTGAACGACTTTGTGTCCTCAGCCTTGATCGAGAGTTGAAACCGGAACGCCTCGGGCGTGTCCTCGGCCGGTTTGTCCGTGTCCACCAGTTTGAACTGCTGGTTCGTCCGGTTCGAGTGCTCGATGAGCAATGTGCGGTCTGTCTGGGAGCGGTTCACCGCCTTGTACGTTGTCTCCTCGGTCACCTTCGTCGTGGTTGTCACGATACCCTTCACGGCCTTGATGCTGGTGATCTTCTGCTGGCCCGCGCCAGCCTTGGGGTCGACCTCGGTGCCCAGATCAATCGCGTAGGAGAGCAGGCGCTCTTCGTTGGGCTGGACGTCCAGAACGCGCGTGTCCCCGGCGTAGGTACTGCCCTCGAAAACGGTGATCGGCCCTTGATTCAGGTGCGCCCCACTGGTGTTCTTGAGGCGCAAGCCCAGCAGCGGGTGTTTGGCCTGGACGGATGCGTTGTAGATCGAGACGCGCGTCCCCTCGATGTTCTTCCCGACAATGGGGAGCAGGGCCGATTTCTGGCGCGGGAGCGTGACCGGGTGGTCGATCGTGTACTGGAAGAAATCGCCCAGCGCGCCCGCGGTCGCCGCGTTCATAACCGTGCTTGCGTCGATACGGTCGACGTACCCGTGTGTCCGGTCCAGCGCCGCAAAATAGTTGTTGACCATTGGGCGATATTGATCGGGCAAGGTGCGATTGAAGTCGCGAACAATCGCGGCCCGCTGCCCGGCGTTCAATTCTCCCCATTGACCGGCAAATCGTCGGAGTGATTCATCGACCACCTTACCTGATCCCGAACCACCCATGATTTTCGAGTCCTCGAGAGCGTTAACGCCTGTTCGTCGCCCCCCGTAGGTGATCGGATCATCGGTGGTGACAAGGGGCTCCATTTTTTCTGCTTCGTTCATGCCCCTAAGAAAAAGCCGTTCTCGGTCCTGCTTCGCTTGCTCCCCTGTCTTGGCGCGTCCGCTCATGTCGCCGCGGTAGGTGACGGGTCGGAGCGAGGCGAAGAGTTCGGGCTCGACGGTGGGTCGGTTGATGTAGAGCGGGTTGTACAGGTCCATCTTGAAGCTGATCGGGCGCCCGCTCACGAGAGCCATCTTGACCGTGGACCAGTCCTCATCCGTCGGGTTCTCGACCATCGCCCAGCCCTGCAAATACGGCTTCTCTTGCTCCTTCAGGAGCAGCCGGTAGCTGGTCTTCCAGATGGGTGCGTCGACGACGTACCCGACCTGGACCTTGCGTTTTCCCTCGCCCGCGAAGTGCAACTGAACCGCCTTCTTCTGGCTGTCGTGCGACAGCGCCAGCACCTCCAGCGCGCGCCGGAACTCGCTCTCGATGACCGGGTTCGAGAACCGGAGGGACTGGATGTCGCTCATCTTGATGGCGCGCATGCCCTCCGCGCACCACATGTTGAGCACCTCCGCGTCCGTGGTTTGGGTGCCCGCAGGGATTTTCTGCTTCTCGACCCCGACGATGGTTCCGGTGAGCTTACCCGGCTGATTGGCCGCAGTCGCGCTGACAGCAACTTCGATGCGCTCCCCGCGCAGTTGGGCCACGATGCCCGCGAACGTGGGATTGTTGTTCAGGTTGATCGCGAACGAGCTGAGGGTGCGCGCGATGGGCTCGCGGGAGTCGTAGCTCACGGCACTGATGCGCCCCTGGCCGAAGTCTTCGAGAACCATGCTCTTGAGCAGGTCGTTCACGTCGCTCTCGGGGAACGTGAGGTCGACGCGCGCGTCTCCGTCCACCTCACCAGAGCGCGAGAAGTACCCGACCCCGCTGTTGAACAGGACGACCCGCGTGACGGGCAGTGTCGTCGCGGGCTTGAGGTCTTGTTTCGCGTCTCCCGCGGCGCTCAGGAGCCGGTCCGCACCCACGCCCGCACCGAGTCCCAGGGCGCCCGCGACCGGAGCTACCAGTAGCCACTTGCTCGCCATGTTCTGCCCCCATTTGAGTGCCCCCGACGGAGCAAGAAAGAACGAAACGCTCACGACACGCGGCGATCATACTCGACGCGCGTGCCGGGGAAACAGACTGATGTGGAGACATGTGACAAAGCGGCCGATCGACGTGGCTGCCCGGCACTTCAGATCAGACGCCACTCGGCGGTTTTAGGGGATTCGGGTGGTTGCTCGTCGCCGTCGCGAAGTGTGTGAACGTCGTCCAGGTGCCACAACCGAAAACCGCCCCGAAACGCAGTCAGGTTGTTGCTCAAACGCGACCCCGGTGGCTGAACTTTGATTTGTTTCGCGTTCCCACCGCCGATCACCACGTAATCCGCGAGCATTGCCGCCATGAGTGCGGGTACTGCCCACGCCACAGCTCTACGCCAGCGTTTCTTACCGAGCTGCTTCATTCCGCGGCGCCCGAGTACGTCGCCGAGCGTGCGCCCGCCCGGTTCCGGGATGTTGCCCAATTCCAACGGTACGATCACGTTCCCAGCGATTAGTGTCGAGCCGAGTCCCGTACCCAGGCCCAAGAACAGCATCCGGCCGCCGTCGTAGCTGCCGAGTGCCTGCATCGCGGCATCATTGATGATTCGCACCGGGCGCTCGAACGCGGCCGCATAGTTGAACCCGACCCAACCGGGACCGAGGTTGCCCGGTTCCTGACGCGGGCCATGTTCCCCCACTTGGCCGGGGTACCCGATCGATACCGCGTCGAACTTCCAGTCGTGCGCGAGTTCGCGAACGATCTCGACCATCTGTTGTGGGGTGAAACCGGGGCCGGACGGGTGCCGGCGCGGTTCCGTTTGCCCTGATACAAGCACCTTCAGGTTCGTGCCGCCAATGTCCACCACGAGAATGGATCGTGGCTTCGGCGGCTCGGATTCCGCAGGAGCCGACTTGGGAGGAGTGCCGCTTTTTCGCGCCTTCGTTGCTTTGGAGGTGCTCTTTGCGGGTCGCTTGGGCGTGGCCATTAGATCCTCAATCGATCTTGCCGGTCGGGGCATCGCTCGGCAGCGTGTAACGCGCTTCGATCGCGGCACGAACCGCGGCGCGAGTGTCTTTCGGAGCGGCCGCAGAGTCTGCTTCGATCTCGGCCAACTCGTCGGCGAGCTGATTGTCCTTGATCTGGTCGCGAATCCACTTCGAGTAGTCGCCGCTCTTGCGGTGGAAGTCCCAGGTTTCGTCGTCCACCCCGTCGGCCAGTTGCACGAACAAGAACAGGTTCGACGCCTTCAGGTTCAGCTTCCCTTCCGACCCACGGAAGTAGAAGCTCCGTTCCGGGCCAACATTCCCCTCGGCGTACTTGCGCGAGTGCCGCTTGCGCTCGGTGCGCGGTGGCTTCGTGTGGACGATGACCGCGTTCTTTTCCCCGCGGCGCCACACCATCGCGTCACCAGTCGGCAACTTGTCCCCCTCAACCGCGGGGCATTTGGGTTTGTTTTCGCTAGTCGCTTTGCAGAACGTTTCGATTGTTTTCTCTGGGTGCCCGCCGATCACGAGCAGCGTACCAACGTACTGGAGCGCGGCCGGTTCCATCGCGCTCGCGTGAACGGTGATGTACAGCGTTCCGCGGTCTGGTAACTGTGCTGCGAGGTTTTCTGCATTTGGCCCCGTGGGGAGCATGTGGTGCGCTTCGTCCACAACGAGCCAGTGCGGGCGCCCGGTGCGGGCCTTCTCTTCGAGTACACGCGGCAAGAGTTGTGCGAAGAACGCGGGCCGGTCCGCGAGCGGGACGCCGAGTAGGTTCACCACGATCGACCGCTTCGTGTCTTTTAGAGCATCACCCACGTCTTCGGGTCGCGGGGCGTGCTGGTGGCTCCCGAGAACGGTGGCGAATTCAAGGTTGGTGTAGTCCCCCTCTGGGTCCACCACGAGAATCTGGTAACCCGCGTCAGCGATATGCTCCATGAGCGCGGTCGTGAGGGTCGATTTCCCGCTCCCCGAGGTACCGCACACCAGTAGGCCGGCGCCGGCCGGGTCGACCGTTTCTTCCTGCTTGTCTTCGGTTTCACCCACAGGAACACGGTGTCGGGCGAGCGTTTTCAGATCGGAAAGGTCGTCTGCAATCATCCTGTCGATGAGTTGCGTTACCCCCGCGCCGCGTTTCCCCGGCATCACGATGTCGGCCGTGTCTTTCACCGCGGGGAGCGCGTTCGCGACCGCGGCGGAACACTCGCACACTTTGAGGAATGCGTGGTCGTTTTCGGCATCTCCGACGCCGACTGCGTTGTGCGGCGACAATCCCAGGTCCGTGAGTGCCGCGGCGAGACCCGTGGCCTTGTTCACGCCCGACGGCAGCACCATCACGGCGCCCTTGTTGAAGATCACCTGTAACTCAAGGCCCATGTCGCGAATAGTGTCGAGCACAGTATTTTCGTGCGGCTCGAACGTGGCGACGATGACATGCCCGGTAGAAACCGGCGTAACCCCGCGCGTGCGGAGGGTTTCCGCGAACGCGGGCGGCGGGGGCTCGACGAGGACGCGGACCTCTTTGGTAGCCGGGATATAGACGACTGCGCCGTTCTCGACGACGGCGCTATCGAACAGATCGAGGCGCGGGAAGATCGCGAGCAGATCGGGTAACTCGCGGCCGGTCACCATCACGAGTTTGCGCCCAGACTTCTTCAGGCGCTCAAGGGCCGCGAGCGTATCGTCGTCCACGACACCGTCGTGGGCAATGGTGCCGTCGTAATCGGTAGCGAGGGCGTGGAACCGCATGAAGCACTCCGCGAGAAGTGGGCGTGGAAATTCTACGCCCCCACCCCGAAGGTCGCGTTACTTCTTGTTGCCGGTTTCCGTTGGCGGCTTCGGTTGGTCGAGTAATCCGCGTGCTTTCAGCCAGTCGCCGGCCCGATCGGGCCAGGTCGAGCATGGGTGCGAAGTTTTCTTCATGCCGTATCCGTGCCCGCCGCTCGCGTAGAGGTGCAATTCCGAGGGCACCTTGTTTTTCGTCAGTGCCGTGTAAAGTGCGACACTGCCCTCGCTTGTGACCGGGTCATCGGACGAGTGCGCGAAGAACATCGGCGGCAAGTCCGGCTTCACCTCGTATTCCGGCTTCAGTTTGCCCTGTTTATCGGTGAGGTACGCTGGATAGACGAGGATCGCGAAGTTCGGTTCGTGACTGAAGACCTCGTCCGCCTTGTCGACCGCGTCGTACATTCGCTTCTTTGTGAGTGCGGTGCAAGCTGTCAGGTGCCCACCCGCAGAGAACCCGAGCATCCCGACGCGCGTGGGGTCGATGCCGAGTTCTTTTTGCCGGCTGCGAACCAAGCTGATTGCCCGTTGCGCGTCCTGCACCATCGCGAGGTTTTCGGGCGTTTGCGCGTCGCGCTTCGGCACGCGGTACTTCAACAACACAGCGGTGACGCCGAGCTTGTTCAACCACGCGCAGACGTCCGAGCCCTCGTGCTCGATCGCCAGAATGCTGTAGCCCCCGCCGGGCGCAACAACGACCACAGTGCCGGTGTTTTTGTCTTTGGGAGGGGAGTAAATGGTGATGGTCGGCTCGCTCACATTGCCGAGCCGCTTCACATCGTTCGGTCCCTTTTGCTCCAGAAACTTCTCCGCGCCGATGTCTTTGGTTTCTCCTGGCGCTTTTCCGGGCCAGAGCTTCACCACGGCTGGTTCCTCTCCGCGCGCGGGGAGCGCGAGGGCAAGTGCGAATACGAGTGCGAACCAAACACGCGACATATGGCTGCCTCCTTTGGTGAATCTGTAACGCAGTAATTTCCGAGGTGAATCGGAGCGCGGGTGTGCGGTACAATTTGCCTCGTAGCGCCCCGGGCGCTGCGCCGCCATTGTGCTCTCCCGCGCTCGCCACGACAATGAGCATTCCATGCCACGAATCGCGATTTCGGTTTTACTCGCGCTGTTCGCCAGTTTGATCGCCGCACCCTCCCGCGGGATCGATACGCCTGCGGCGAAGACGCACTGGGCGTTTCAGCCACCCGTGCGCCCGCTCGTACCCGAAACGCAACACCCACGCTCCGCGATTCGCAACGACATCGATCGCTTCATTCTGTCGCGGCTCGACAAAGAGAAGTTGAAGCCGTCGCCGGAAGCGGACCGCGTTACGCTCTGTCGCCGTCTGTACCTCGATCTCGTCGGACTGCCTCCCACGCCGAAGGAAGTCGACGAGTTCGTTGCGGATAAACGAGCGGATGCTTACGAGCGCCTTGTCGAGAAGTTACTCGCGTCGCCGCACTACGGTGAGCGCTGGGCGCGGTGGTGGCTCGATGCGGCCCGCTTTGCTGACAGCGACGGTTACGAAAAAGACATGTCGCGCCAGGTCTGGGCGTACCGCGATTACGTCATCAGCGCATTCAATCGTGATCTGCCGTTCGACCAATTCGCGATTGAGCAAATCGCGGGTGATCTGCTCCCGAACCCGACTCAGGATCAGATCGTCGCGACCGGTTTCCTCCGGATGTCGATGCTGAACGAGGAGGGTGGAGTCGATCCCGAACAGTTCCGGATGGACGCGATGTTCGACCGTATGGACGCGGTCGGCAAGGCGTTCCTCGGGCTGAGCGTCGCGTGCGCGCAGTGCCACGACCACAAATTCGACCCGATCTCGCAGGAAGAGTATTACCGGCTGTTCGCGTACCTCAACAACGACCACGAGGCGCAACGAGTCGTCTACACCGTGCCCGAACGCATGACGATCAACCGTATCCGGACGCAGATTACGGAGATCGAGACGAAGCTCAAGGAAGTGAACGCGGGCTGGGAGAAACAGCTCGCGAAGTGGGAGGAGAGTGTCAAAAAGGAACCGTCGTGGAAGACCGTCGCCGTTGAGAACGCCGGGGATAATTCGCAGCGGTACATCCCGCAGAAGGACGGCTCGATACTCGCGCAGGGGTACGCACCCACGAAGTTCAGCACGCTGATGCGCGGTGCCAGCCCCACAAAGAAGATCACCGCGTTCCGGATCGAGCAACTCAACGACCCGAACCTGCCGTGTGGTGGCCCCGGGCGGTCGTTTATGGGCACGAGTGCGCTCAGCGAGTTCATCGTGGAAGTGGAGTCCGCAAAGGAGCCGGGCAAGCGCACGAAGGTGAAGTTCGTGAAGGCCGTCGCGGACTACGCGAACCCCGAACGTTCTCTGGAGCCGAACTTCGACGATAAGGTCGACCGGCGCCGTGTAACTGGTCCAGTGGAGTTCGCCATTGATGGCAAGGACGACACCGCGTGGGGCATCGACGCCGGCCCCGGTCGACGGAATGTTCCGCGTGTCGCGGTGTTCGTGCCCGAGAAGCCGATCGAGTTGCCGGACGGGGGAACGCTGCATTTTAGCTTGAAGCAGATGCACGGCGGCTGGAACAGCGACGACCACATGAACAACAACCTCGGTCGCTTCCGACTGAGCGTGACCGACGATGTGAAGCCGGACGATCAACCGCTCCCTCCGCTGGTTCGCAAGGCACTTGCGGTCCCAACCTCCAAGCGTAACCCGGGCCAGGCGCAAACCGTATTCTCGCACTGGCGCACGACGGCGGAAGGCTTCAAAGACACGAACGAGAAAATCGAAGCACTCTGGAAAGAGTGGCCGGAAGGTTCCACGAGCTTGGTCGCGGAGCGGCGCGCCGACCCGCGTGCGACGAGCATTCTGAAGCGCGGCGATTTCCTCCGCCCCGGTGCGAAGGTGAATGCGGGCGTCCCCGCGTTCATGCACGCTCTTCCCAAAGACGCCGAGGCGAGCCGGCTCACACTCGCGAAGTGGCTCGTGGACAAGAAGTCACCGACCACAGCCCGCGCGATCGTGAACCGCGTGTGGCAGGTGTACTTTGGCGCGGGTCTGATGACTTCGCCCGAAGAGTTTGGCCTCCAGGGGAACAAACCCACGCACCCGGAACTGCTGGACTGGCTGGCCAGTGAATTCATGAACCCCGCCCCAACCCCTCCCCCAAGGGGAGAAGGGGCCAAATCCGCAGTCTGGTTCCGCTCCCCCTTCCTTTTCAGGGAAGGGGTTGGGGGGTTAGGTTCTGCTCCCTGGTCCCTCAAGCATCTTCACCGCCTCATCGTGAGCAGCGCGACGTACCGGCAATCGTCGCGTGTCACACCGGAATTGCTTGCCAAAGACCCGGAAAATAAGCTCCTCGCGCGAGGCTCGCGCTTCCGGGCTGAAGGCGAGATCGTGCGCGATGTTGCGCTCGCCGCGAGCGGATTACTGAACTCGAAAATCGGCGGGCCGAGTGTATTCACGCCCGCTCCCGATTTCCTCTTCAAGCCGCCCGCGAGTTACGGGCCATTCGAGTGGGTGGAGGCACGCGGTGAAGATCGTTACCGGCGCGCGCTGTACACGTTCCGCCGGCGTTCGACACCGTATCCCGCGCTAACGGTCTTCGATGTGCCCGTCGGAGAAGCCTCCTGCGTGAAACGCACACGGACAAACACACCGCTTCAGGCACTCACTGGCCTGAACGAAACGATATTCGTGGAATCGGCCCGCGCGCTCGGCAAACGGGCCGTCCTCGAAGGGGGTAAGACGGATACCGAGCGCCTCACGTTCGCGTTCCGCTTGTGCGTCTCGCGCAAGCCCACCGCGGACGAACTCGCGATCCTCTCGACCGTGCTGGAGAACACCCGCAAACGGTTCGAGGAGGGTGAAGCGAACGCGGCCGAGGTAGCTACCGGCACTCGGGACCACGACGCGAAACCGGAGGGCCTTACCTTCGCGGATTGGGGCGCGTTCACGATGGTCGCGCGCGTGCTTCTCAACCTGGACGAAACCGTTACGAAAGAATGACTTCCTCGGAGAAGCGCGGACGCGGAATTCGGAACTGAGAACGAAACACCAAGGCTGAGGGACGATATGACCTCTCTCCACAGAACACTCACGATCGCTGCTCTCGCTGCGTGCGTGTCACTGCTACCCGCCGAAGATAAGCCGAAGCCGGCCGCTGTTGTGCCTAACGAGGGCGAGGTGAAGGGGCTGTTCAACGGCAAGAATCTCGACGGTTGGGTGAACGTGAATTGTCACCCCGACACGTTCTTCGTGAAGGGCGACGAGATCATCACGACGGGAACACCAACCGGTTTCCTCCGAACCGAGAAGCAGTACGAAAATTTCGAGCTGGACTTCGACTGGATGCACGTCGAGAAGGAGAAAATGGCGAACAGCGGGCTGTTCGTGTGGGGCGATCCGCTCCCGGCCGTGGGCACGCAGTACACACGCGGGATCGAAGTGCAGGTGCTCATCAACTACGCCCCGAAGGACGGTTGGGCGACGAGCCACGGTGACATCTTCAGCATCCACGGTGCGCGCTGCACGCCGGACCGTCCGCACCCGACCCGCAAGGGCATGGAGCGCTGCCTGCCGAGCGAGAACCGCGTGAAGGGCGGAGGCGAATGGAACCACTACAAGGTCATCGCCAACGACGGCGCCATCAAACTGCATGTGAACGGCAAGGAGGTTTCGGGCGTGAGCAAGAGCAATCCGCGTAAGGGCTACCTTGCACTGGAGAGCGAAGGCGCGGAGTGCCACTTCAAGAACATCAAGATTAAGGAACTTCCGAGTACCAATCCGAAGCCCGAAGAGTGTGCGAAGGTCGCGGAGGGACACGTCTCGTTGTTCAACGGCACCGATCTGAAAGGGTGGACGACGAAGGAGGGCGAGTGGAAGGTCGCTGGGGCCGTGCTGAAGTGTACCGGTACGGCCGACATCGTGACCGAGAAGCGGTACGGTGCGGCGGAACTGATTTTCGATTGGAAGGTTCCGCAGAATACCGAAAAATCCCAGTGTGTCGTATCGGTTGGCGGAGCGCCTCTTATTATCACGCTCCCGAACGGGGTGAAACCAGGATCGTGGCAGCGCCAGACGTTCCGAGTCGAAAAGGCCCGGGGAGTTGCTCCCATCGCGTTCAAGGCAACCGAGGGTCTTGAACTCATGAACGTGTTTGTCCACGAACTGAAGGGGAACAAGTAATGTCCGCTTTCCCTTCGCACGTGAACGCGCTCGCTGCCCGGCAGCAGTTACTCAACCGCCGGTGGTTCCTCCGAGATTGTGGCGTCGGCCTCGGCACGATCGCACTGGCGGATATGGCCCGCGCGACCGACGCGCCCAAACCGCGGACGCACCACGAACCGAAGGCCAAGCGCGTCATTTACCTGTTCATGGGCGGCGCGCCAAGTCACCTGGAACTGTTCGACAACAAGCCGCAACTCGCGAAGTTCGACGGTACACTCCCGCCGCCGGACCTGCTCCGGAACTACCGGGCCGCGTTCATCAACCCGAACTCGAAGCTGCTCGGGCCAAAGTTCAAGTTCAAGAAATTCGGTAAGAACGGCACCGAACTCGGTGAATTGCTCCCGCACCTCGGCGAAGTGGTCGACGACATTGCCATCGTGAAATCGATGAACACGGATGCGTTCAATCACGCGCCGGCGCAAATCATGGCCCTCACCGGGCACCAACAGTTCGGGCGCCCGAGTGCGGGTGCGTGGGTCACTTATGGCTTGGGCAGCGAATCAAAAGACCTGCCCGGGTTCGTGGTGTTCAGCAGCGGGAGCAAGGGGCCGAGCGGCGGAAACTCGTGTTGGGGAAGTGGCTTTTTGCCGTCGAGTCACGCCGGTACGCTGTTCCGCTCTGCGGGCGACCCGGTGCTGTTCCTGGGCAACCCCATCGGTGTCGATTCCGCAATGCAAAAAGAATCGCTCGACGCGATCAACGCGCTGAACAAGAAGCGCCTTGATGTGGTCGGCGACCCGGAAATTGCCGCCCGTATCTCGGCTTACGAGATGGCTGGTCGGATGCAGAGCAGCGCGCCGGAACTCATGGACCTGAGCAAGGAGACGAAGGAGACGCTCGCGATGTACGGCGCGGAGCCGGGGAAACCGAGCTTCGCGAACAACTGTCTGCTCGCCCGGCGCCTGATTGAGCGCGGCGTGCGGTTCGTGCAACTGTTCCACGAAGCCTGGGACCACCACGGCGGGCTGACGAACGGGCTGAAGTCCGAGTGCGGCAAGACGGACAAGGCGAGCGCGGCACTCGTGAAGGATCTGAAGCAGCGCGGGCTGTTGAAGGACACGCTCGTGGTTTGGGGCGGCGAGTTCGGGCGCACGCCGATGGTTCAGGGCGGTAACGACGGGCGCGACCACCACCCGAATTGTTACTCCGTGTGGATGGCGGGCGGCGGAGTGAAACCGGGTCTGGTATTGGGCAAATCCGACGACCTTGGATTCAACGTGGTAGAGGACCACGTTCACGTTCACGACCTGAACGCGACCATCCTCCACTTACTCGGACTGAACCACGAGAAATTGACCTACCGGCTCCAGGGCCGCGACTTCCGACTCACCGACGTCCACGGCGAAGTAGTGGAGAAATTGATTGCTTGATACGTGGAATTGCTGATTGTCGATTTGAGATCGCGGATTGAAAACTGGCACAGCGTGGTCGTTTTCAATCCGCAATCTCGAATCACTCGAACAACTCCGCTCCCTCTGCGAGTCGATTGGGGACGAGCGGGCGGTCCTGCCAGTGACCGTCCGCGGTAACAGTTTGTAAGAATTCGGCGCGCACGAATTTGTATCGTTCGGTGACGGCGCCATCTTCTTCCACCTTGACGTACAGCCCCTCCATCACGCCCGAGAGATCGGTCTGGCGCACGGCTCGCTCCACGTCCCAGCCCAGGCGCGCGACGCCCTCACGCATCTGTGTCGGGGCGTTCGGGGTAACGAAGTGCGATGGCCCGACGAGCGTCTGCAAGTACTCTTCACCCGGGAATTCTCCCGCGAACAGCACCTTGACCGGCTTCACGGGCAAATCGGCCAGCAGTCCCGCGCGGCGCGGGGTGTCGAGGAACACGCCCGCTTCGGTGTCCAAGATGTCGAACTCCATGAAGAAGTGCGGAAGCGCGTCGTAGTAAACCGTGTGCTTCGCGTACATCCACTCGCCGTACATCACGAAGCGGTCCGTCAACCGGTCGAGGAGCCGGTCTGATATCGCCCCGGCCCACTGCTTCAGGAGATCGAACTGGCGCTCGCGCGGCCCGCCGATCAGGTAGTGCCCGCGGCTCTGCAAGCGAAGCGCGTAGTCCGGGCCGAAGCTGATCCCGCAATTGGCGCCGTCCATCTTTTCTTCGATGACGACGTGCTTGCCCCTCAACTCGGACACGGGCACCGCGTCGAGGTCTTCGTCGCCCGGTTGCAAGCGCGAGCCGATCAGGTGGCGCGTGCGGGGGTATTTGCGGATCGCGTTCATGATGAGATACCTACCCCCTCCCTGAAGGGGAGAGAAGCCGGAGCCGATGATCGATAGTTTCACTCCCTTGCTTTCAGGCAGGAAGCGGTAGGTTTTCTGACACCGATTTTGCAAGAAAGGTTCATTTCTGGTCTAGATGTGTCCGATTGTTTACGTGAACGCGCGATCAAAATTCGCACGCAACTGACATTGCGCCGCCACCGTATGGGCGGCAAGATTCTCGCAGTTCCTTTCCTCAAGGGGGTTCGCGATGTCCGAAAAGAATGGCCTGATTCCGCACTTGGTGGTGAAGAACGGTGCGAAGGCGATCGAGTTCTACGTGGCCGCTCTGGGCGCCGTGGAACTGGCCCGCATGCCTACCGAGGACGGGCGCCTGATGCACGCGGCGCTCAAGATCGGCGACGCGACGCTGTTCCTGTGCGACGACTTCCCCGAATACTGCGGGGGCGTGTCGCGTGCGCCAGCCGGCCCGTCGCCGGTCACGTTGCACTGGTGCGTGCCGAACTGCGACGCGGCCATTGAGAAGGCGCAACAGGCCGGCGCCACGGTCACGATGCCGGCCGCGGACATGTTCTGGGGCGACCGCTACGGCCAAATCGTGGACCCGTTCGGGCACGCATGGTCGTTCAGTCACCCCCTCACGGCCGAACAGAAAGAGGCCGCCGAGAAAGCGTGGGCCGAACAGAACCCGTTCGGCAAGAAGGAAGTGGCAGTGGCCTGAGAGGAATCAGAGATCAGAGATCCAGAAGGCAGAGGACAGAAAACGAGAAGGCCAGTGCGTGTTGTTTTTGTAGCCCCGGATGGGGCGACCGAGTGTAGCCAGGGGTGAAGCGCAGCGCAACCCCTGGCGAGGCCGCATCGCGACGAAAAGACCGCATGGGTGAAGCGCAGCGCAACCACTGGCGAGGCCGCATCGCGACGAAAAGACCGCGTGTGTTTGCGGCAGGCGCGTTGGGAGTGCGTTGGGTTCGTGGAAGTCCGCCAGGGGTTGCGCTGCGCTTCACCCCTGGCTACACTCGGTCGCCCCATCCGGGGCTACAAAAACAACACGCTCTCTGTTTTCTGATCTCTAGTCTCTGATCTCTGGGATCTCTGCTCTCTGTCTTTTACACGAACATGATCTTCGTCACGTCACCGTCCGTGGCGCTGAAATCGAGCAACACGTCATCGAATTGCGGGGACGGCGAGGTGGACTTGTTTACCTGTCGGCGAATGAACGTGTCGGCCCCGCTCCCGCCGATGAGCACGTCCTGCTTGCAGTCCTTTGTGCCCACATCAAGGGTGTCATTCCCGGCGCCGCCGTCGAGCACGTCCGTGCCCTTCCCACCAACCAGCGAATCGTTCCCGTCACCGCCTACCAGGATGTCGTCCTTCTGACCGCCGATCAGCTTGTCGTCCCCGGCGCCACCGATGATTTGAAGTTTCACGTCCGCGGCCGAGCCGTCGAGCACGTCGTTCCCGTCGCCGCCGTCCATTGTCACGGTCTTCACGCCGGTGCCGGCCAAGGCGGTCACGGTGATCGTGTCGTCACCGCTTTGCGTTTGCATCACCACGTTCTCGGTGGTCGTGATGCCGATCTTGAACGGCACGAGGTTGGTGCGCTGGAACAGTGCGCCGCCCGTGGTCGGGTCCGCGTCGAGCCGGAACGCATCACCCTGGTTATTGCCGTTACCGACGATGACCGCGGTGTCGTTCCCGGTCCCACCATCGAAGGTGTCGACGAGTGTGCCGGGCAGCCAGCGGAGCGTGTCGTTCCCGCTCCCGCCGAGCATCACGTCGTTGCCGAACCCGCTATCGAGGAAATCGTCGCCGGCCCCGCCGTCCATCACGAGGTTGCCGACGATCGCGTTGCCGACGACCCCGCCCACGAAGCCGCCAATCCCGGAACTGATACGGTCGTTTCCGTTACCACCTGAAAGAGTGCCGTTGGGGGCCGCGGCGAGTTTGCCGTTCGCGTCGAGAACGTTCAGCGAGCGGTCCAGGTTGATCGTGTCGTCGCCGCCCTTCGCGTCGACGTTGACCGTTTGCAGGTTGGCCTTGTTCGCGGTTCCGAAGGTGGTGTTGATGGTAACGGCCGCGCCGTTGTTGGTCACCTGGAGGTTGCCGGTGGCGTCGGCGGAGACAACGAGGTTGTTTGCGTTTCCGTCTCCAATGACAGTGAGCGTTGAGGTGTTGAAAATAGCGAGTACAGCAGGGACTTCGCGCTGTTCGAGGGTGCTGAGCTTCGGCAGGAACTGGGAGAGAGTACGAGCGGTCGCGGACATTCAGTGCGTTCCTTTCGGGGCGCGCGGGTGCCGTGGCGCGTTGGAGCACCCGGTGCGCGTAGGGAGGCGGTCGCGGTGCGAGACCGGGAGCGCCGGACAAAGAAAATAAGGCAACACGGCCGGAATCAGCCGGCCAACCGAGGGGGCGAGTGCGAACTAACGGCGCGGGATGGGGACCGCGCGGGGGACGGCGAACAACGATCGCGAGTAACGAACGGTGACGGGACGAGACTATTCTTAGTGCCAGCGCGCACGGTTGGTCAACGCGCCGGATTTCTTTTGCGCGTCTTCGTGCCGGTACTTCCGACAGTCATGAAAACACAGAATTCCCAAATTTTGAATCGCGCCGAATTGTGCCACGAAAGGAACCGGCCACCGACTCGTGAGCCGGTGGCCGTGGAAGCGTGAGCGCATTTTTTGTTACGCCGGGCGCGGCTTCTCCGAGTAACCCTTGCCGGTCTTCTCGGCGACGAGTTTGTCGTACTCCTTCTGCGTCTTCGCGGCGTCCGTGAACTCCTTGCGCGTCTCGCGGCCGGGGGTGCCGATCTTGCCCCACTGCGTGACGATGTCGGTGCCCTCGGTCCAAACTTCCCAGAACTTGTTGGACGAACCGTCCACGAACTCGAAATACCGTTTGGTCGTCGTATCCATCGTCGATCCTCCAGTTGGAGTTGGGAGAGAGGCGGGAACGGGTTTGGGTTCGGACTTGGGTTTCGGGACTTCCGCCGGTTTCTGCGGCGTTACGGCGGCGACCACGGGCACGGGAGGCACCACTGCGACGGTGGCCTTCTCGATTTTCACCGGCTCCGGAACGGGAGCGAACGTTTCTTTTTTCCGCGTGGGCGGTGCCGCGTTCGGGTAACCGTCGGGGCGCGGGCCAACGTACACGGGGAACCGCAACGCGCCGTCGTCGGTCAACTCCTGATACTTCACGGTGATGATGCTTCCCTTCGCCGGCGGATTGTCGCGGTCCTTGTCTTTCAGGCCCGTACCGACTTTGCATTTAACGCCGGTGCTCAAGCGCACCCACAGTGCTCCCACGCGCCCGGCGTGCCGCCCCTCGCCCGGTTCGTAGTCCGTTACGACCACTTCCATGTCGAGGAACTTTTTGACCTTCAGGATCGTTGAAGAACGCACGCGCTCGTAAAGAGAACCGGGTTTCCGGAGCATCAGCCCCTCACCACCAAGGCCGGTAACGCGATCGAGTTCGGCCCGAACGTGGTCGTTCCCGGTGCAAGCGATGTGTTCAACCAGGGATGTGAACTGGTTCTTCCAGACGGGAGCGGCGGTGCTCAGGAACTTCACTCGGTCCTCGAACGGGCCGGATGCGTCGGGCGCGTCGAAAACGAGATACCGGAGGTCTTTCCAGCGGTCCGGTGTTCCCTGGCTTTTCGCGATATCCGTGGCGGGCTGGAACTTCTTGCGCGCGATCCACAGTTCGCCGTCGAGTGGGTGACTGGGCAACCCCGCAGTAAACCAGTCCGGGGCGTAGTAAATGTTGTACCCACGCGAGAGGAACTGTTTGCCGTCCCAGTAGGCCCGCACGCCGTCGAGTTTTTCGCTCATCCACCAGCCGGTGAGGTCTTGTTTCTCGTCCCAGGGCTCTCCTTGGAGCAACGGCAGTTCCTTCTTGTCTTCCGCGCCTTTGGGTTTGGGGGGTAGCAGCTCCCCCGCGCTCGCGAGGCGCTGTTCTTCGACCGCGTCGCCGCGGAGTTTGCGGATGTGTTTGCACGTGCGCGCGTTGCTCGGCGCGTTTTGATTGAGCCACGCGGGACAGGAACAGGAATACACGCCGCCAACGTTCTTGATCTTGTACGGGTTTTTACCGGAACCCTGCATTTCGTAGATTTGGCCGTCATTGAGGTCCATAAAACACCCGCGTTGGTTTGGTGTGGTGGAAGAGAAACTAACGCCGGAAGCGGGCCGTTGCAATCGTCGTAGTCGCGTGCCCCGGATAAGTTTTCCGTCGCTGTAAGCTCGGTGTTAACTTCTGGTAGTTCTCCGCATCAAGATTCGCAGAGATCGGTTTCACATCACCTTCACGTGCCGCGGCGTCCGAGGCGTTGAATACACGTTCGCGGCGGAATTCGGGAGCACGTCATGGCACGGTTCAGCGGTAAGGTCGCACTCGTGACCGGTGGGACGAGCGGGATCGGTCGGGCGACTGCTGTTGCGTTCGCCAAAGAAGGCGCGCAGGTTGTGGTCTCAGGGCGGCGCGAAAAAGAGGGTTTGGCGGTTATCGAGGAGATCAAAGCGACCGGGGGAACGGCAATTTTTGTTCAAGCCGATGTCGCGAAAGAAGCGGACGTGAAGCGACTGGTCGAAGAAACGGCCGCGAAGTTCGGCCGGCTCGATGTCGCGTTCAATAACGCCGGGGTCGAATCCGTGGGGCCGGTTACGGAAGTCACGGAAGCCGAATACCGGCGCGTGTTTGACATCAACGTGTGGGGCGTCCTCGCCAGTATGAAGTATGAAATTCCAGTAATGTTAAAGACCGGCGACGGGACGATCATCAACACGTCGAGCGTCGGGGGGCACATCGGTATGAGCGGCGTGTCCGTGTACATCGCGACCAAGCACGCGGTCGAAGGGATCACGAAGTCGACGGCGCTGGAGTACGCGAAACAGGGCATCCGCGTGAGCGCTGTGGCCCCGGCCGCGATCGTGACGGAGATGATCGATCGGTTCGTCGGCGGAGAGCACAGCGAACAGGGGAAGGCACTCGCCTCAATGCACCCGGTTGGGCGGATGGGGCGCGGGGAAGAAGTGGCCGCGGCCGTGCTCTACCTCGCGAGCGACGAAGCGAAGTTCACCACCGGCATCTCGCTCCCGGTGGACGGCGGGTTCCTGGCTCAGTAACCCAATCGCACCTCTCCCCTCACGTCATTCAGGAGCGCTGTCATGGCAACGGTCGCGATCGTTTACTTCTCCGCTCAGGGACACACGCACCAGCTCGCCGAGGCCGTCGCCGAAGGCGCGCATGGGGTGAGTGGCACGACCGTTGAACTGGTCCGGCTCGTCGGTGCGGACATCGTCGAGGGCCGGTGGAAGAATCCCTCCGTGCTGGCGAAACTGGCCGCGGCCGACGCGATCGTGTTCGGCACTCCGACCTACATGGGCGGGTACGCGGCACAGTTCAAGGCGTTCATCGACACTTGCAGCGAAGTGTGGATGGCCCAGGGATGGAAGGACAAGCTCGCGGCCGCATTCACGCACTCGCAGAACCTGAGCGGGGACAAACAGAGCACGCTCATCGGGTTGTGGGTGAACGCGATGCAGCACAGCATGATTTGGGTCAGCCCCGGTATCAAAGTCGAGGGGTTCGACGCGGACAAGTTGAACCGGCTGGCCGGGTACGGCGGGGTGATGGCGCAGACGGCGTGGGGCCAGGAGAAGGTGAACGAAGGCGACCGCAAGACGGCCGTGCTTTTGGGCCAGCGCGTCGCCGAAACCGCTGTTCGTTGGGTGAAGGGCAAGTAACCACTTTCACGGAGCGAGCCAATGTCGATTCGCGCGTTCGCGGCGCAACAGCCGAAGGGTGAGTTGAAGGCGTTCGAGTACGATCCCGGGGCGCTCGGCGACGAGCAGGTGGAGATCGCCGTTTCGCACTGCGGGATCTGCCACTCGGACCTGTCGATGCTCGACAACGATTGGGGGATGAGCGCGTACCCGCTGGTCGCGGGGCACGAGGTGGTCGGCACCGTGACCGCGGTCGGTTCGCGCGTCGCAACCGTGAAACCGGGCGCGCGCGTCGGCCTGGGCTGGTACTCGCAGAGCTGTATGCGCTGCCGACAGTGCATGAGCGGCGACCACAACCTCTGCCCGACCGCAGAGCAAACGATCGTCGGGCGCCACGGCGGATTCGCGAACAAGGTGCGCGCGCACTGGGCCTGGGCGACTCCTCTACCGGAGGGGATCGACCCGGTGAAGGCCGGTCCGCTGTTTTGTGGCGGGCTGACGGTGTTCAACCCGCTCGTGCAGTTCGACGTGCGCCCCACGCACCGCGTCGGGATCGTCGGGATCGGCGGGTTGGGCCACATGGCGGTGCAGTTCGCGAACAAGTGGGGCTGTGAAGTGGTCGCGTTCTCGTCCTCGGCCGGGAAGACCGACGAGGCGAAGCGGCTCGGCGCGCACCACGTCGTCAACTCCAAAGACGATGCGGCCATGCAGAAGATCGCGGGTACGCTCGACCTGATCCTCGTGACCGTGAACGTGCCGCTGAACTGGCCGGCGTATATCGCGGCACTCGCGCCGAAGGGTCGGCTGCACTTCGTGGGGGCCGTGCTCGAGCCGATCGCGGTTCCGGCGATGGCGATGATTATGCCGCAAAAATCGCTTTCCGGGTCGCCGCTCGGCAGCCCGGTCACAACGGCAGACATGCTCGCGTTCTGCGCCCGGCACAAGATCGAGCCGGTCACGGAAACGTTCCCGCTCACGAAAGTAAACGAGGCGCTCGCTCACGTGCGCGCCGGCAAAGCGCGATACCGCGTCGTGTTGGAAAACGACCTGAAGGTGTAGCGACTGAAGGCCCTTTCTCTTCTTCCCCAAAGGCCGGGCGTCGTCGTGAAAGAAGTCACCACGACGCCTGTTGTACTTTGTGCTGCTCCCTTCTCTGTTTAACAAGAGAACCGGGCCGAGGTTCGGCCCCGGGTGCTCACTTTATCTGGAGGTTTCATGCCCGTTCCGCCCGAAACCGTCTTGACGCAACTCGGCTGGCGCTACGCCACCAAGAAGTTCGACCCCACGAAGAAGATCGCCCCCGAGTTGTGGGCGCAGCTCGAACAGGCGCCTGTGCTGGCGCCGTCGTCCTACGGGCTACAACCGTGGAAATTCGTTGTGGTTACGGACCCGGGCGTGCGGGCGCAACTGCACGCGGTGTCGTACAACCAGGCGCAAATCCTGGACGCCTCGCACCTCGTGGTGTTCGCCGCGAAGAACCCGCCCACCGCGTCCGACATTGAGGCCTACGTCGCCCGAACCGCGCACGTGCGCGGAGTCACGGTCGAGAGCCTCGATGGATTCAAGCAAATGATGCTCGGCTCGCTCTCGCGGATGGACGCGGGGCAGGCCCACCGCTGGGCCGCGCGCCAGGCGTACATCGCCCTGGGCGTGTTCATCGCCGCGGCTGCGCTGGTCGGTGTAGATGCGTGTCCGATGGAGGGGTTCCAAACCGACAAGTACGACGAGATTCTCGGGCTGAAGGAGAAGGGACTGGCGTCGGTGGTGATCGCGACCGCGGGCTACCGGTCACCGGAAGACAAGCACGCGAGCAACGCTAAGGTGCGGTTTTCGGTAGACGACGCGATCATTCGCATCTGACCTGGGCTTCCACTGAAGCTGTAAGTACGCTCCCTGATTCGCCTCTGCCAGTTCGTTACTCGGAGTCAGGAATGACCAAGTTGATTGCGACTTGTGTGCTGACACTTACCCTCGCCCCCGCGCTCACTGCTGCCGACTGGACGCAGTTTCGCGGGCCGGCGGGAACGGGTGTGGCCGACGATCAAAAGCCGCCGGTTAAGTTCGGGTTGAAAGAAAATCTCGCGTGGAAAGTCGCGGTTCCGCCGGGCGCTTCGTCGCCGATCGTGGTCGGCGACAAAATTGTGCTGACCGCGTTCGAGAACAACAAACTCTTCACCATCTGCTACTCCTGTGCGGATGGTAAGGAACTGTGGCGCAAGGAAGCGAAAGCCAAGAAAATCGAATCGTTTCACCCGACAGAAGGCAGCCCGGCCGCGTCCACTCCCGTGAGCGACGGGAAAACGGTCGTGAGTTATTTCGGCTCGTGCGGGCTGGTGTGCTACGACCTCGACGGGAACGAGCAGTGGAAGTTCGAGTTGCCGACGGCGGTGACGAACAACGAGTTCGGGACCGGGACGTCCCCGGTCGTCGTGGACGGCACCGTGGTACTCGCGCGCGACCTGTCGAAGGACTCGGCCGTGTACGCAATCGACCTCGCGACCGGTTCGCAGAAGTGGAAGGCCGAGCGCAAGCAAAAGACCGCGTACAGCTCGCCGGTCGTGTGGGACGACGGTGGCACGAAGGTGCTGATCGTTCCCGGTATGGCGTCTCTCACCGGGTACGACCTGCAATCGGGTAAGGAGCTGTGGGTCGTCAACAAGATGTCGTCGGTCGCGTGTACCACGCCGGTGGTGTTCAAGGACACGCTGGTGTACTCGGGGTGGGCACCCGGGGGCTCGGACTTCAAACTTCCCACGTTCGACGAGATCTTGAAGCAAGCCGGAGACGACAAGCTCGGCTACCTCACGAAAGACGGGGCCGCAAAAACGCCGTTCGGGAACTTCTTCGATAACAACGATCCGAACAAAGACGGCAAAATCACTCGCGAAGAGTGGGCCGAGAACATGAAAGTGCTCGAAGGTGGCGAGAACCGCGCGGTCGCGCTGAAGCGAGGCGGAAAGGGCGAGATCGCGTGGTCGTACACCAAGAACCTCCCCTACGTTCCCAGCCCCGTCGTGTACCGCGACCGGATGTACCTGCTTAAAGACGGCCCACTGATGACGTGCCTTGATGCGAAAACCGGAAAGCCCGTGTACGAGGCCGAGCGCGTGAAAGCGGGTGCCCGATACTACGCCTCACCGGTCGCGGCGAACGGGCACATCTACATCGCGTCCTTGGAGGGTACGGTAGCCGTGATCGTTGCGGGCGAGGACGCCCCAGACGTCGTGTACTCGGTGAAGTTACCAGAGCCGGTGCGCGCGACGCCGGCCATCGCCCACAACACGCTCTACGTGCGCAGTGATAAGTTCCTCTATGCTTTCACCGAGAAAAAATAGATCGTAAGTTCGGTGAAACGCGAGCGGCCCGCGGAGATTGATGTCTCCGCGGGCCGCTCGCGTTTGAGGTCACTGGTATGGCGTCGGGTCTGGTACGCCGGCCTCGGCGAAGCCCTTCTTTCGCAACGAGCACGAGTCACACCGGCCACACGCCTTACCGGTCGCATCAGGATCGTAGCAACTCAGAGTTTGCGAGTAGTCCACACCAAGTTTCACCCCCTCGCGAATGATCTCCGCCTTCGTCATCTTGAGGAGCGGCGAGTGAACGCGGAACTTACCCGCGCCTTCCGTACCGGCTTTCGTCGCGAGGTTCGCGAGGCTCTCGAACGCGCTCAGGAACTCGGGGCGGCAGTCGGGGTAGCCACTGTAATCCAGAACGTTGGCGCCAATGAAGATGTCGAACGCACCCACCACTTCGGCCAAGCCGAGCGCGACCCCAAGTAGGATCGTGTTGCGAGCGGGGACGTAAGTTATTGGGACGCCGTGGGTCATGTCATCCGTGGAGCGGTCCTTCGGTACTGCGATGTCCGCCGTGAGTGCCGAGCCGCCGATTTGTCGCAGATCGAGTTTTACCACGCGGTGGTCGACCACACCGAGTGCCTTCGCCACAGTCGCGGCCCGGTCGAGTTCGACGCGGTGGCGCTGGCCATAATCAACCGCCAGTGTGTGACACTCGAACCCCTGGCTCCGCGCGACCGCGAGCGCCGTAGTGCTATCCAGCCCGCCGCTGAGAAGAACGACCGCTTTCATTTACACTCCAATCGAGCTAGTTACTCGCCTCACCGCTGTTGCGGCGAAACGAGGTGGAACCGCCCGCGCGCTTCATCTATCAAGATAGGTACCCTACGAGATGCACCACAATGGAACTGACCGAAACCCCGTCCGTTGAGCAATTGGAAACGTTCCCGAACCCGCGCCCGGGGCGGGAGTTTTCGATCGAGATCGTGTGCCCGGAGTTCACGAGCGTGTGCCCGAAGACCGGCCAGCCGGACTTCGGCACGATCACGTTCACGTACACGCCTGGCGATACGTGTGTCGAACTGAAGTCGCTGAAGCTGTATCTCCAGCGGTTCCGCAACCAGGGGATCTTCTACGAACAGGTGACGAACCGCCTGCTCGACGATTTCGTGGCCGCGTGCAAGCCGGTGCGGTGCAAGGTGGTGTCAGTGTGGACGCCGCGCGGTGGAATCACCACGACTGTGACCTGCGTGCATGAAGCGAACGAACGACCGGCGTAAATCGGCTGGTGAGCACACAGCAGAACGCTGCACACGTTCACCAGCCGGCTCGCGCCGGTCGTTCATAGAGCCGTCTGAGTTACTCGACGACGATCGCGTTTTCGAGGCGTGCGTGCGGGAGGGCTTCGCGTGCCCCCTGTTGAGCGAGCTGTTTCACGTGGTACGAACTGGCCCGGCCACGAAGCACCACGCGGTCGCCGCCCGTGGCGATTTCGACTTCGAGATTTTGCACTCGGCGGCTCGTCCGATCGGCCACTCGCTGTGTAACAAGCTCAGGTAATGACATAAGGTTTGTGCTCATCTGCCCGGTGTGCCTTCTCGCGTTGCCTAAAGGTCAAGCAATAATGCTTGATTACTATTCTTAACAGGCCCCGCCAGAGGCATTTTCCCCAGGTTATGGAATTTAGATGCAAACCGCAGTCCAGAAATCTGTTTCCGATTCGCAATATGTTGCCGATTCGCAACTTCTGAACTTGCGCGGTTTTCGCCCTCTTTTTGCTGACGAATTACGCACACAGGTGGCCAACGGTGCCCGGTGCGTGCGATTCGAGTACTGTTTCTCGTTCCTGTTTGTGACCATCCGCCGTCAGTCCGAAGTCTTCCTCACAAAATCCTGGCAACAACGGTACTTATGGGGCCTCTGGTACAGCGTTCTGGCTCTTTTACTCGGGCCGTGGGGCGTCCCGTGGGGTCTATTTTGGACCCTTTGGGCCGTTTGGGTGAACACGACCGGCGGCGCAGAATGTACGGCGAGCGTCCTGACTGCGCTAGAAACGTCTAGTACAGAATCGACGGATGCGCAAATCAATTCTCGCACTAAAGAAGTTCCCCCATCACCACCGGCTTACAATTAGCTCCGGTCACCGTTCCGCACTGCGCCGACGAGGAGGGACGCTTGTGGTTCGTCACGGTACGTTCGCTCTCATCGCCCTCGTCGTGGGCTTACTCATTTTGTCCGAAGGGCGAGCATCGCTGCACCAGCCGGAAGACCCGATGACGGTCCCGGTGAGCGAGAAGGGCGTACCCGAAGCCCTTCCCTTTGAGGAATTCGGGCGCCGGCGCTTGGTGCTACTGAACGCGGGCAATCCGAAGTGGCTGCTCGAAAACACGAACCCCCGAGATCCCACGAAGAAGATCCGGACGGACCGCGGGACAGTCAAGGACCGCATTGATAAACGGTTGGCGCTCCGCAATCGGTCGGAGTTGGACAGCGTGGCTCTTGCGGTGGATTGGCTCAGGTACGGGCAACCGGCCGAGGCCACGGGCGCGTTGCGGGACCAGCGCCGCGGATTTTTGCCGAACATTACGCACGCACACATTGAGGCCACGCAGGGGAATTGGGATCGCGCGTTTCAGTTCCTCGATATCGCGAACGAGGAGCGCCCACCGAAGGAAATCCCCGGGCTCAAGTCACAAGAACTCGCGTGGCAACTCAAACTGAATACTGGCCCGCTCCTGAAACTCGTGCGGCTCCGAATGAGCGAAGCGCGAGGTGATAAGCCCGCGCCGGAAAACGAGTTGCCAGATGCGATTTTCCCCGTGAATTTCGCGAATACGGTTGATGGCGCTCTGGCGCCAGCAGAGCGCGAGAAGTTACCGCCCGACGCACTTGCGACTGTGCAGCAACTCGTGTTGTGGTTCCCACACGACCCGCGTCTCTACTGGTTGCTCGGCGAGCTTTACGCGGCAAAAGGGGATTTCATTGCAGCGCGGAAGATCATGGACGAGTGCGTCGGGACGTTCACGTACAGCAACCGCAAAGTGCTCATGCAGCACCGCGAGGTCGTCACAAAGGTCGCGGACACAAAGGGGCCAGCGTCCGATGATCCGCTGTTCGTGCAACCGGATGATACCCCCGTGCCGGCACCGCCGCTCTCACTGGGGACGGTGTGGATCTACTTCGGTGTGGTTGGAGTTGTCGCCCTGTTCGCGGCCGTTCGTGCGCTGTTGAGGCTCAGGAAGTCCAGTGACACCCCAGGAGTACGCCCGTCACGATGATCGAGAACGTATGGCTTGTTCACCCCGACGAAGCAATGTGCGCGGCGTTCCAGCGCCGGTTCGCTGGGCTGCGCGGTGTTCGCGTCGTTCGGGGGCGGTTTGAAGATCTGGAGCCACACGACTGTTTCGTGACCGCCGGGAACGCATTCGGGATCATGACTGCGGGCATCGACGCGGCCGTGGTCGGGTATTTCGGCGAGGAACTCATGACGCGCGTGCAGCACCGCATCATGAACGACTACTTCGGCGAGCAACCGATCGGCACCGCGTTCGTGTTGGATACGGGAAATCCCAAGATCCCGTTTTTGGTTCACGCGCCGACGATGCGGGTGCCTGGCAACATCGACGGAACGGACAAGGTGTATTGCTCGACGTGGGCTGCACTACTCGCGATTCAGGCCCACAACGCGACGAACGGCCACCCGATCGAAACGGTCGCGTTCCCCGCAATGGGGACCGGGTTCGGTGGGGTGCCGTTCGATGAGGCCGCGCGCCAAATGGCGGTCGCGTTGGCGCAAACTACCTCGAACCCGCCGCAACCGCCTCGAACTT
>HG799462.1:166266-290732 GCA_000531095.1 Gemmata massiliana
GGTGGGCGTGTCGAATGTATCAGGCCCACAACGCGACGAACGGCCACCCGATCGAAACGGTCGCGTTCCCCGCAATGGGGACCGGGTTCGGTGGGGTGCCGTTCGATGAGGCCGCGCGCCAAATGGCGGTCGCGTGGCGCAACTACCTCGACCCGCCGCACCGCCTCGACTGGGATTTCGTAGTCGAGCGCCACCGCGCGGTTTGCTTCGACGGATCGCGTCAGGTCGTCCGCTGAATCGCTCTCGCATCTGGGACGCAGTGCGGGTAATCTATCCGCATGTCCACATCATTCTACAAGAAGGTGCGGAAGCACCTCTCGGGCAATTGCCCGGTCATGAAGCAAATCATCGACCGCGTCGGGCCGTGTACACTCACCCCCAACGGGGACGACCCGTTCACACTGCTCGTGCGGTGCATCATCTCGCAACAGATCTCGACCAAAGCCGCCCGGTCGATCTACGAACGACTCGCCGCCGCGCTCAATGGGCCTGCGCCCTCTAGCGGGGCTGACCAGGAGAAGCGCGCGGCGCTGACGATTCCGCTAGCGAAATTGGCGAAGTTCACCGAGGCGAAGTACAAGGAATGTGGCATCTCCGGGCCGAAGCAGCGGACCATGCGCGCGGTCATCGATCACGTGAAAGCCAATCCGGACTTACTCCCGAGCATCCCCGACCTCGGCGACAACGACATTCGCGAGCAACTAACGGTCATCAAGGGCGTCGGCCCGTGGACCGTCGATATGTACTTGCTCTTCGGTTTGGGGCGCCCGGATGTACTGGCGGTCGGCGACTACGGAATCAAGGTCGCGGTGAAGAACCAGTTCAACCTCCGCAAATTGCCCGACGCGGCAAAAATGGCCAAGCTCGCGAAGCCGTGGGAACCGTACCGCAGTGTCGCGTCGTGGTACCTCTGGCGGAGCCTGGAATTGAAAGTGGACGACGAGTGATTCCGAGCAAGTGACCGGTGTGAGCCGGCCAGTGATTGGAACTTTGCTCGTCGTACCGGCCGGCTCACACCGGCCACTTGCTCGGAATCGCGTTTCAATCGCCGCCGCCGTATTCCGGCTCGGGGAAGTCGGATTCGAGTTCGTCGACCCGCGCGCGAGTCGGCCAGGGGATCGAACGCGGTGTGGGGGCCGTGACCGATACCGGTTCCGGGATGTCCGCCAGGGCCGCAATCCCGACGATCTCGGCGCGAGCGCGAGCCGGGATCAGGCGCAAGCGCACCGAGAGCGACTCCGTGCCGGGGCGATCCACCGAAACGGTCACCTCCTGCGGTTCCGCCAACAGGAACCCGACCGGGACAACGACTTGCAATTCACCGCGTTCCAAAACGGCCATCACTCGTCCCCCAGAAAAGGGTGATAGGAAAGGGGCGCCGGGTGCGCCGGCGCGGGCATAGCCGACACCGCAGTAAGGTGTGGCGCACAGTGAGGGGCTGGGAGAGGTTCCCGCCGCGAGTGCCGATTGGCGGGTTATCTGCTGAGGATAACGCTCACCGGTCGGATTTCAAAGGATCGTTTGGTGATTCCGTGAGCGAAATTTCGCGGCGTGCTGCCGACTTGAGGAAATCCGACAGCGCCACCTTAACGCGGGGTGGTGGGCGTGTCGAATGTATCAGCGGGAAATGTTGTGCGTTCGCGCGATTTCGAGTCGGGTCGAACTGTGTGGGGAACGTGGAGAAAACGCGGGCAATTTCCGGTGCGGTGGCGAGACCGCTCCGGGCACGTGAGCAGAAGCGGCACGCACCGATGCGTGAGGTAGATCGTAAAATACGGGTACTCCGGAGGTGCGAATGATTCCGACTGCCCGTTTGCGTGTGTGCCTGGTGTTCGCGTGCGCCGTCATGTTTTGTCTGGCGGGTGGCGGTACCGCTTCGGCTGGTACGGCATGGGACGCCGAAGAGCGCCGGGAAGAAGAACTGGCGCGCAAGGCGGAGGAGCACCGCGCGAACGGCCGGCTCGCGGTCCGTGCGTTCTGCGTCGCGATCGGCGGGGTGATCGTGTGGGTCGCCATCGGCATCGCGCGGAACGGTTTGGGAATCGGCTCCGGGTTGCGGCGCACGACCGGTCCGGTGGCGTGGGTGGCCGCGATCGTTGTGGCGGCGGTCGGTCTGGGCGTCGCCATCGGCGGACAAATGTACGCGCCCGATCTGCTCGTTCGGCCGTGATTCTGGCCGCTCGACGCGCCTCTTCATTCGGGTACAATCACCAGCATGAAATACGTCATCGTCATTCCCGACGGCTGCGCGGACGAACCGGTTGCGGAACTCGGCAACCTCACTCCTCTCCAGGCGGCGAAGCTGCCGAACATGGACCGCGTCGCCAAGAACGGCGTTGTGGGGCTGTCGAACAACGTGCCGCCGTCGCTCACGCCCGCGTCGGACGTGGCCACGCTGTCGCTGTTCGGCTACGACCCGTTGCGGTTCTACACCGGGCGCGCGCCGCTCGAAACCGCCGCGATGGGCATCCACCTCGGACCTAACGACTGGGCCATTCGCTGCAACCTCGTGTACGTGCCCGACGGCCACATGCGGGACTTCACCGCGGGCCACATTTCGAGCGAGGACGGCGCGCCGCTCATCAAGGCGCTCCAGCACGAACTCGGCGGAATGGAGATCGGAGGCGGGACGCTCGAATTCCATCCCGGCGTGCAGTACCGCAACATCCTCGTCTGGCGCTCCAACTCGGATGCGTCCCCGCTGAACGGCACGAAAGCGCAAGCCCCACACGACATCCCCGATAAGCCGGTCGCGGACTACCTCCCGCAAGGGCCGGGGGCCGAAATGCTCGTCTCGCTCATGGAAGCGAGCAAGCCGATTCTGGCCGCGCACCCGGTGAACGCGAAGCGTATCGCAGAGGGGAAGAAGCCGGCCACGCAGGTGTGGCTTTGGGGCCACGGCAAGGCGCCGCGTATGGAGCCGTTCGAGCAACTGTACGGCGGGCGCGGGGCGATCATCTCCGCGGTGGACCTCGTCCGCGGGGTCGGGGTGCTCGTCGGCTGGCACCGCATCGACGTGCCCGGCGCGACCGGGTACCTCGACACGAACTACGCAAACAAGGGCAAGTACGCGATCGAGGCGCTCGGCGCGTTCGATCTCGTGTGCGTTCACGTCGAGGCGCCGGACGAGGCTTCGCACGAGGGCAAGGCCGGTGAAAAGGTGAAGGCGCTGGAGCGCATCGACGAACACATCGTCGGCCCGTTGCTCGACGCCCTTCCGCAATACGGCGAGTACCGCATTCTGGTGGAACCGGACCACCGCACCACGCTCGCGACCCGGGCGCACGCGCACGGCGCGGTCGCGTTCGCCGCGTGCGGGACCGGCATCACTCCGAACGCCGCGGACCGGTACGACGAGCCGACAGCGGCGCAAACCGGGCTGAGCTTCGACCCGGGCTGGCACCTGATGAAGTGGTGGTTGGGTCGATAGGCCCGATGAATTAAGATGAGCAAGGGTTAGGAATTCCGAGCGCGGGTCGTCCACTGAGAATCCTAAAACGCGGAGACGCACATGAGCCGGCTGTTCGTCGCGATCGGTTGTTTCGCCCTCTTGTTCTCCTCGCTCGTCGTAGTGCCCGCTCCGGTCGTTGTGGGGCAAGAGAAGGAGCAGGCGATCAAGATCCGGTGGTTCGGGCAGTCGTTCTTCCAGATCGAATCGGCCGAGGGGCGGAAGATCGCGATCGACCCGCACGCGATCCCGGCATTTGGGCGCCAGTCGACCACCGCCGAGTTCATCCTCATCAGCCACTCGCACGACGACCACGCGCTCATCGACATGGTTGAAAAGGAGAAGAAAGAGGACCAGTTCAAGGAGGGGGACATCCTGCGCGGCGTGGTCGAGCCGAAGCCGGGCAAGCAGGAGTGGAAGACGATCGACGAGAAGCGCGGGAACATCCGCGTGCGCACCGTCGCGACCTACCACGACACCATGAACGGGATGCAGCGCGGCAAGAACAGCATCTGGGTCATCGAGATGAACGGCCTCGTGATCTGCCACCTTGGGGACTTGGGACACGAACTCTCGCCCGAACAGGTGAAGGCGGTCGGTAAGGTCGATGTGCTGATGGTCCCCGTGGGCGGCATCTACACGATCAACGGCGAACAGGCGCAGAATGTGATGAAGCAACTCAAACCGCGCCTGTACACGCTCCCGATGCACTACGGCATCGTGGGCTACGACGAACTCGCCGGCCCCGAAGAGTTCCTCGACGGGATCAAGAAGGAAGACATCAAGAAGTTCCCCGAGACGAACGAAATCGTCATCCCCGTGAACCTGAAACTGGACGCGCCCCAAATCGCGATCCTCAATTGGCGGAAGGAAGAGCCGAAAAAAGAGGAACCGAAGAAGCCAGATCCGAAGAAACCGGACCCGAAGAAGAAGTAACGCATCCCACTTACACCCCCGCGAGCACATAATTGGCTGCGGGGGTGCTGATACATCAAGTCACGAACACCTCAACTCACACAACCAACCGATCATTCGGGACGAGCCGCGACCGCGAGGGAGCGGAGGCGCTCACGATTTCAGTGCTCGTACCCAACACAGAGAATCTCTACCTCCGCTCCCTTGCGGTCGCGGCTCGTTAGACCCGAATCGCGGCTAACATTTGCTAACATTTCCGGCCCCGCTCGATGCTGGCGAATCGACGCAAGATTAATGGCAATTAGCAGTTGGATTCTGTCATCTTGTGCCATCGTGTTAGCATTCGGTCAGTTTGGGAAACACGTCCTACCACTCACGCACCTTCCACGCTTCTCCCAGATTATACACGTCATAGTGTACAAAAATGAATTATTTACTGAATTTGCGTCCACATTCTGGTCCGGTGGTCTGATGGGGAGATCGCCAAAATTTCCCGCGCCGCGATTATTTCCCAAAATAATCTCCCGGTCGCGGCGAAGTGTCCATTGACAGCTACCTTGCATGACAGTGTAGTGCCATACATGAGTGCTGAATTCCTTGCGAACTGGACCACGCAGATGCGGAAGGGGCTGCTGGAACTGTGCGTTCTGGCCTCCCTGAAGGGCAAAGACCGGCGAATGTACGGCTACGACATCGTGAAACGGCTCTCGGCGATTGACGGGCTGGTGATGGGCGAAGGCACCATCTACCCGATCCTGAGCCGGTTCAAGAAGGAGGGGCTCGTGGAGACGACGCTGGCCGAGTCGCCCGAGGGACCGGCGCGAAAGTATTACCAACTCACGGACCGCGGTCAGCACCTTCTGGGGCAAATGCTGACCGCGTGGGCAGAAGTTCGAGACGGCATCGAGGCAGTTACTGTCGCGGAGTCACTTTCATGACGTTCACACCCGCTGATCTGGACCTGTCACCGGAAGCCGCGGCCCGGTTCGACAGCTATTTGAGTCAAGTGCGCGCGGCACTGGCCGGCACGGGGGACGTGAACCCGGGCGAGATCGAGGCGGACATCCGCGAGCACGTCGAGAACGAGCTGCACGCGGCCCCGCGCCCGGTCCCGCTCGCGGCGCTGGACGCGGTGCTCACGAAGCTCGGCCCGCCGTCGCAGTGGGGCACGACGAACGACCCGACGCTACTGCACCGCGCCCGGCACCTGTTCCGCGAGCGCCTGCTCGCGGCCCGGGCCGGAACGATGGAGCGCGCGAAACGGGTCCGGTTCACCCTTTGGAACGGCCCAGAAGACTGGCGCCTGGCGTACCTGGCGTTCGGGGTATTTGCGCTCGGCGCCCTCACGATGATCGTGTTCCCGATCGCGCTCGTGGTGAGTTACATCCTGGCCCGCGCGGGTCTAGCGGTAGCCGCGGAAAAAGGTATCGCGTTGGGCGCGGGGCGGAAGTGGCTGCTCTATCCGCCGGTGGTGCTCATGAACCTCGTGCTCTTGATCGCGCTTGTTGTGTGGCCCGTTGTCGCGGCCGGGATCACGGGGAGCGAGGTCGCGGCGAGTGCCCATCGCGTCGAGAACTTCGACCGACCGGACCCGGTTCCGCGCGAAGCTCGCGAGATCCGGGACGCCCAAATGCGTCAAGAATGGAAGGAGCGAATCGCGCTACAAGAGGAACGGGACGCCCGGGCGCGCCGGGAATGGAAAGAGCGAATCGCGTCGCAAGTGGAGGAGGACCGGAAGCTGCTCGCGACGATTCCCGCAAATCCGCGTTGGGCGCCGCTCGTGGCCGCGTTGTTCGTCGGGTTCGGCGCGTTGGCCCTGTGGTGGGCGGTTCTCGGATCAGTGGCCGCGACGTTCCCACTCAGTACCCGTGCCGTGTTCCATCCGCTGTGTAACAACTTCGAGTCCCGACACGGGAGATGGGTCGCGGTCGCGTGCGTGGTGCTGCTAATTCCGTGGGTCGCGGCGGTTTACGACGTTGTCGCCGCGCTGGTGTGATCATTACGAGGTGAGCCACGGTCGTCGCGTGTGGCTCACTTTTTGGCTGCACGCTCGAAAACGACAAGTATCACCCCGTCGCCCGGTTTCAATTCGGTCGGGCGAACGGCGTCCTTCTTCTTCGGGTCGGCGAAGCAGATCGTGAGCTTGTTGCCCTGTCGGAAATAGATGCCTTTGAGTACGTTCCCTTTCTCGGGGGCCGGCCCTTCGGTAATCGTGAGATCGATCGTTGGCGGAGTCGCGCTGGGGTCGAGTTTGATCTCCATTTTCCCTTCGGAGTCGCCCTCGGCGGTAATCGTGATCTCTGAGCCTTTGATGGCCCACTTTCCGGCCTCGGCTTCGGCTTTTGGCAGCTCCTTCCCCGAATAGTTGATACTCACCCCCTTCCACTCGCCGGCGAGCGCTTTCAGTTCTTCTTTCTCATCCTTGACCCGTTCGAGCACGAAAAGTAGCGAGCCTTGTTCCGGCTTAAATTCAGTCGGCCGGGTTTGATCCTCGCTCGCGAAGTGGCGAATACAGATCGTGAGGGCGTCGCCTTTTAGTTCGTAGATGCCGTGTATGACCTTACCGGCGCTGCGTTCGTCGTTCTTGAGCGTCAAATCGATGCCCCGCGGGGACTCGGTCGGCACCAGTGCCACCTTGAAGTGTTCGTTTTCGTTCGTCGAACGAATCGTGAGATCGCTTTTGGCGAAAATGAAGCGTGCCGAGGCCAACTCGGTCTCTGTGAGTTCCCTCTCTGTGTTCAATTTCACGGCCCGCCACTGACCTTCGAGTGCCTTCAGTTCTCTGGCTTCCAATTCCTTCGCAGTCGGTTTGTCCTTTGGTACCGGTGCCGCGCTCCGCGCGGCGAGCGGGGCCGCGCCATCCAGCGCCGGCTTGGTTGTGTTACGAGGGACCGCAGCGAGCGCGGTCGTTAGTCCGATGGCGACCGTAACGAGGGCGGCGATAGTTTTGAGCTTTGTGAATCGCATGGCGGAGAGCACTCCGTGTGTGAGGAAAAGAACGGTCGGTGAAACGTGATTCACCGGCCCGGTGGCAATCGCGAGTGCAGACCGAACGAGTGGGGCGGCCGGTGCCGTCGTGGAGGCGAAGACCGCGGCCAATCCCGCGGCGGGAAGCGCGACTCCGCGGCGTGTGAGTCGGTCACGGAGCACATCCTTCGCGCGAGCGAGCCGGCTCGCGACCGTGCCGATCGGCCACCCGAGTCGGTTCGCGGCCTCCGCGTGCGTGTGCCCCTCGAAGAAGCACAGCACGACCGGTTCACGAAGCGCCGAGCCGAGCCGGTTCACTTCTTCCGCGACGACCGGCGCGACCTCCCGCCGCTCCACTTCCTCTTCAACTGGCACTCCCGTACACGCAAACGCATCGGGGAGCATTTCGCCCGCGCGCCGGGCCGCCCGCGTGCGGGCGCGAATGGCCGCGTTCCGGGCGACGCGGAACAGCCACCCGGCGGCCGAACCGTCACGGATCGACGCGGCTTTTCGCGCGAGAACGAGGAACGTCGCCTGGAACGCATCTTCCGCGGTGTGCGTGTCACCGGGCAGCACGGCCTGGCATACGCCCCACACCAACTCGGCGTGCCGACGAACGACCAGCTCAAAGGCCGTCTGGTCGCCGACCTCCGCGAAACGCTGGAGCAGCTCCGCGTCTGGGGCGGTATCGGTCAACGCGAGAGTGGTGGAAAGCGTGTGAAGGAGCGGTTTTTGCGACATTAGAGACCCCGCGATTGCCATTACCGCAGATAAAGAGGCGCGGGACCGCGGTTCACATCTGAGAAATGATTACCAATTTGCGGGCAGCTCTTCTTTTCCGGCGACCGTGGCGAGCGCTTCCAGTACCTCGGGCGCGATCGTGTTGAAGAGCGAGCGTACCGACCCATCCGCCATCGCGACGATACAGTAATGCGATTTCTTACTGGACCACACCGTGTAGTCGCCGTGCCAGCCCCCGAACGGCCGACCGTCGCCGAGGTACGGTGCAGATTCCGGCAGGAACCCACGAACAGTCGCAGGACCGCCAAAAGCCCAGTGCCCGGGGTTCTGGGAAGTTTCGATTAACAATAGTGTGTTGGACATGCCGTCGGGGATGTCGCCTCGTAATACTGTGCGGCGATCGTACCCGAATATACCAGTCCCAGGATGGCCAAGGGGCAAGGTCGCAGCGTCCGCACCGACGCCTGCAACGCCTACGTAGTGCGTGAGCGGCACGGTCGACCGCCATGCGCGCGAACTGCGGTCGTACTCTCCTGAAGACGGGCAAATGAGTTGAGGAAATCGGTAAGCAATGGCGCTTTGATTACGCGGATCGTCCGCCCCACGAGTCAAATCGAATTGTTGGAGGGCATTGTTGTGATCCACATACGGCAGAACTGAGACGAACCAACTGAGTCGCTGTTCAGGAGGCAGGTCGGCGTTAGAAATGGTACCAGACGGAAAAGCACTGCCCCCTTTCTCGTTTCGTTCAACTGGAAATGTGTCAGCAGCGTTGTGGAGGGCGAGTGCCCACTGCTTGGAGTGACTCGCACATTTCATCTGCGCAGCCGCTTCACGCACGCGACAAATGCCGGTGACTAACAGGCCACCGGCGCCCGCGACAATGAGGAGCGCGACCATTCCGACAACGTACCGACGTGGCATGTCGCGGCTCCTCGTTCGCAAAACGGCTTATTTGCGGCTCTTGGGGTTCGACGCACTTCGTGATGAACAGCATGCCCTCTCGAATCACATCCGCGTGCTCACCGCAGAAATTCCGAGCACGTTGTAACTAACGGGAATCTGACGGGTTGGAGGAGTGCCGGCCGGCACTCAATCCCTTCCTGGAGCACTTGTCATGGGTCTCTGTTTAGAGTGCCTTGAAGTTCGCGAGAACCCGTCCGTTGCGTTCACCCCGCGTGTGCCGGCCGAGTTGTGGCAGGCCCTCGCTGCCGACGTGCGGGTGTTGGTCGAGGGCACCACGAAGCCGTCGGAGGCGTCCGTTCAGGCACTGGTCACGACGACTCAAGCCGCGCTTGCCGATGGTGAAATCACCAAGGTCGAGGCCATTAAGATCGCGCAAGCGGCGAACGTGGTGTTGGCAGAAGCGAACATCCCGCCCGAGGAAATCGCCGCCGTGGTGAGCGACGCGCGAGCCATTTATGTGGCTTGGGGCGCGAACGGTTAACCCGCAATGCGGGCAGGCGACATTGATCGCCGCCTGCTCGCGCGGGGCATCTTTACTTGCGGCTTTTGGGGTGGCGGAACGGGATCCACCCGCCGTTCGCCTTGCTGCTCTCGACGCACTTCGTGATGAACAGCATACCCTCGACGCCGTCGTAAATGTTCGGGTAGACCGTGTTCGTGGTCTCGAACTTTTCGCCGTTGGCGCGCTTTACCATCGCGTCGTAGGCGGTGTTGTAAACATTGGCGAACGCCTCGAAGAACGCTTCCGGGTGGCCGCTCGGCAGCCGAACGCTGGCCCCGTGCGCCGCACCCAGGTACGGCCCGCCGTTGCGCGTGTAGAGTTTGTGCGGCTCACCGTTCTTCCGCACGATGAGCTTGTTCGGTTCCTCCTGGTGCCACTCGATCGCGCCCTTCGTGCCGTCCACTTCGATGAACAGGTCGTTCTCGCGCCCGTGTGAGATCTGCGACGCGGTCACGGTCGCGAGCGCGCCGTTCTCGAACCGCACCAGCGCCACGCCGTAATCGTCGAGCGCCCGGCCTTCCTCGAACACCTTCAGGCTGCACGAAATCTCATTCGGCAGCAGCCCGGTGATGAAGCGACCCAGATTATAGGCGTGCGTGCCGATGTCGCCGAAGCACCCGGCGATGCCGCTCTGCTTCGGGTCGGTGCGCCACTTGGCCTGCTTCTGGTCGCTCGATTCGAGCCGCGTGCGGAGCCAGCCCTGGATGTAGTTGGAGCGGACCGCGTTGATCTCGCCGAGGTCGCCGTTGAGGACCATTTCGCGCGCCTGGCGCACGAGCGGGTACCCGGTGTAGTTGTGCGTGACCGCGAACACCACGCCCGACTTCTCGACCACCTTCAGCAGCTCCTCGGCCTGCTCCAGGTCGAACGTGAGCGGCTTGTCGCAGATCACGTTGTACCCGGCCTCGACGAACGTCTTCGCGATCTCGTAGTGCGTGTGGTTGGGCGTCGCGACGCTGACGAAGTCCACCTTGTCGGCGCGCTTGGCTTCGACCTCGGCCATCTCCTTGTAGGAGCCGTAGGCGCGCTCGGTCGGGATGTCGTAGTCGGCCGCGGACGCCTTCGAGCGGGCCGCGTCGCTGGACAGCGCCCCTGCGACGAGCGCGGCGCGGTTGTCGAGCACCGCGGCGGTAGCGTGGACGCGGCCGATGAAGGCGCCTTGTCCGCCCCCAATGAGACCCATGCGAAGCTTGCGGTTCAGTGGCGCGTTGGTCGGCACGAAGAACTCCCCGGAAGAGGTTGGAGAACGGGAAACGTGCCGAAGATTGTAAGGACGGGGCGCGCGGTGTCAGCCCCCGACCAGAAATGGCCGTCACACCCGAACTCGGAACGAAAGCTCGATCGAAACCTTTCCTCTCGGCGGGGGAAACGCCGGCAACTCGCTGATCTCGTCCAGCAACTGATTCAGTTCGGGTTCCGATACGCGCCGCCCGTAGCGCAAGGCTACGGTTCGTTGCGCCGATCCGATCTCCAGTTTCACGCACACCTGGTACGCCGTGTTGCTGTGAGATAGTCGAGCACCCACCAGCCGAAACACCTCGGCCAAGAACGCTTCCAACGAGGGAATGCCCTCTTTCATCGGGTTCCGGTCGGACGCGAGAATCTTGATCGCGTTCAACTGTACTAATGGGTGCGGGAACTCGCTCGTGTCGAACACAGTGGGAACGGGCGCGAGGAGCACGCGACGAAGGGAAAAGGCACCCCAGGCTAAAACGGCAAAGGCACCGGTCCACCAAGCGGCATCTTCAAAATCATTGACCGCGAGTGCGCGGAGCGCGAGCACCGCGCAAACCGGCGCGAGGGCAATCATTAATGCCATAAAGCCGTAATAAAGCGCTTTGGGCCGGCGAGGTTGAAGGCGCTTTCGGCACGCGAAACAGTACAGCGCCCGCTTGCCATCAAGCGGCGAAGGGCTTCCCACCTTCACGAGCAACAGGGACGCACACTCCGGGCACGTCATAACGTTCGGCATCTGCACGTCTTCCGGAAACAGTTTCTCGTGTCAAAGAAACGAAACGGCCCTAACCGTTCCCGCGCGCCTTAGCCAACTCCTCGCGTAGTTTCGCAAGCTCGGCTTCGGCATCGGACGCGCGCTTCTCCGCCGCGAGCCGCGCTTTACGCTCGGCGTCGCGCTCTTTCAACAGATCGCCCGGTAGCGGGAGCAGTTCCCCGCGGAACCAGTATCGGACCCAGCCGCCCAGAAGGGCGACCTCGACTTCGAGTTCGGGAATCGGGTAGCGACCGTTCGCGTTGGGTCGCGTGGTGGTGTACCCCTCTTCGCCAAGGCGGAACAGCGTGAGTTCGTCCGCGTCCGGGTAAAAGAGCAGGTAGTACGGAACCTTCAGTTCCCTCTCGTACTTTTCGTAGCTCACTTCCGCGTCCTTCCGGACGCTCGCTTTCGAGACGTACTCGATGACGAGGAACGGCCCCACCGGTTGCAGCGGGGTCATGTAGCTGCCGTCGGCGACGATGGGCCGCGGGTGGATGACGACCATGTTGTCGGGTACCACCTGACCGGGCTTATCGGGGTCCGCGCCCGGGGGCGGGTACTGCACGAGGAGTTCATTGAAACACTGGACGTCGGGCCGGCTCACGTGGATCAGGTCGAAGCTCTCGACGGTGATCTTGCGCTGCGTGGCCTGCGTCGTGGATTCCATGAAGTGCTCCAGCGGCAAGGCCCGGAGGTACCGCTGCTCCGCGCGCTCGTACAGCACCTTGATTCGGCCCAAATCGAGATTGGGTGGGACCGCCGGCGTCATGCGAAACCCTCCTACATCGGACGCGATCGGAGTTTATCTTCGGGGGCACGAAAGCGGAAGGTCGAACACTCACACCACTCCTTTTTCCTTCAGTGCCTTCACCTCTTCCGCGTCCAGGCCCAATAGTTCCCCCAATACCTTTTCCGTTTGCTCGCCGAGGCGCGGGGGCATGGTGGGGGGCGCGTTTGGCGCGCCGTGGAGTTGCACGGGCGAGCCGATCAGGTCGACCGGGTTACCGGCCGGGTCGCGGACCGTGAGCTTCATTCCGCGAGCGAGTGTCTGTTCGTCGGCGAACACGTCCGCGTAGGTGCGCACGACCGCGTGCGGCACATTTGCTTCGCTCAGGCGCGTCTCCCATTCGCTCGTGGGGAACCGCTTCATGATCGCTTCGACCTTCGGCACCACTTCCGCGCGAAGCTCGACGCGCTGCCGGTTGGTCGCGAACCGCGGGTCCGCACCGAGTTCGGCTTCCCCCGCTGCGGCGCAGAACGCTCTCCACTGGCCGTCGTTGCCGACGTTGAGAACGAGCCAGCCGTCGGCAGTGGCGAAAAGTTGGTACGGCACGATTTGCAGGTGCGCGTTCCCCTGTCGTTGCGGGAGTTTGCCGCTTGTGAGGAACGCTTGCGCGACGTTCACTTGGGCCGCGAGCGCACAATCCGCGAGTGCGATGTCGATCGCGTAGCCGTGACCGGTTCGGGCGCGAGCGTGGAGCGCGGCGAGGATCGCGTTCGAGGCGTAGAGGCCGGTGAGAATGTCCGCGAGTGCGACGCCGACCTTGTAGGGCGGCCCTTCGGCCGGCCCGGTGATGTTCATCAGCCCGCTCAGTGCTTGAATGGCGAAATCGTAGCCGGGCGCGTCCTTCATGGGGCCGGTGCGACCGAATCCGGAGATCGAGCACGCGATCAACTTTGGGTGACGCGCGAGGAGGGCATCGGGCGTGAGTCCGAGTTTCTCCGCGCTGTCGGTGCGGAAGTTCTCGATCAACACGTCGCACTTCGCGAGCAATCGGTGGAAGATGTCGCTTCCCGCGGGATCGCTGATGTCGAGCGTCAGCGATCGTTTCCCGCGATTGCACGAGAGGAAGTACGCCGAGAGGTCATTGAATCCCGGTACGTAGGGCGGTCCCCATCCGCGGGTGTCGTCGCCCGCGCCGGGGCGTTCGAGCTTAATGACGTCCGCGCCGAGGTCCGCGAGCAACTGACCGCAGAACGGCCCGGCAAGTACGCGGGCCGCATCGAGTACACGAATGCCGTGGAGCGGCGGGACCGTATCGGGTGCGAAGGGCAGCATGGCGAACCTCCTTGCCGAATTGTACGGCGGGTTCGCCGGGGCCGTTACCGCTTCCACGCATCCTGGAAGATGGAGGAGAGGTTCCCGCGCCCGCTCCGCACGGGAGTAGTGGGTGCGGGCGGCATCGTGACAGGGGCCGCGAACGTGTCCTGTCGCGTCGGGATCACGGGCGGTTCCGACGGAGCCGCCGGCATCGGGGCGAATAGCGGCGGTTCGGCCGGCACTTCACGCGGCGCCGACGCGGATCTACGAATCGACGCGAACGACGGCATTGATGGCCACGCGAGCGAGCTAATCGACGCCACTGACGTCGGGGTGCGCTGCGTATCGGGCGGGAACACGCCGTCGCGCAAGTTCTTCGGCCCAGAGAGGCGCGACATCGTTTGCGGCGACAGTTTCAGCCCGCGCCCGAGGGCCTGTCGCGCATCTGCGTACACCTGAGCGGCGGTTTCGCGCGACTCCATCGGGTAATACGCCGCGAGCAGAATGTGGGCGGAGTAATCGACGGTCGCGCCCATCGGCGTGAGCAATTCGTACATCGCCTTTTTCGCGGCGGGCGGCGGTTCGGGCGGAGCCTCCGGCTCCTCTTCCACGCACTTCCGCAAACAGCGCTCCAATGCAACAAAGGCGTAAGTTCGGACCAGTTCGGACGCTTCTGCCGGGAACCCGTCCTTGTTCGAGCAGTTCACGCTGATGAGCAGCGCCTTCACGATCTTCGGCGAGCAGCAACACCCGCTCGCGAGCGCTTTCGCCGCCGCAATGCGCACGCACTCGTTCTTCTCCGCACGCAACCCGGTAATCAGCCCCGCTTCGGCCTCGGGGTAGTAGCGGCAATCAACGGTCCCCAGGTACTCCAGCGCCGCGACCTTTGCCTTCGCTTGAGCTTCTTCCTGCTTGATCTTGGCCGCAGCCCCTTCCGGGCTGGTGGGTGATTTCTTCAGGTCGTCGGGGTTCGGCGCTCCACTACCTGGCCCCCCAATACCCGGTGGCGGACAGATCGGGCCGAGCAGCCCTCCCGTCGCCACGCCCGCGGGGACGAGCAGGTTGTTAATGAACGAGCCGATCCGCGAGTTGCAGAAGTGCGCCTTACACTGTGCCTTTTGCTCCGGAGTCTTCATGAAGAAGCTCCAGATGTTCTTGGGCGCGGCCGGTGCTGCCGCGGCTGGAGCGGCGGTTGTCGCAGCGGCTCCGGTCACGGCCGGAACCGGGCCACCGGGAAGCGCCGGCGCCCCCGGGATCGTCGGCTGCTGCGCGCGACCCATCGCAACGAACACCAGCACCGCGAACGCCCCACCGAATCGCGTTCTCATGCTCGGTTCCCTCGCTAGTCCCGTTTCAGTTTCCTTGTAGCGAGCCGCGACCGCAAGGGAGCGGGAGGCATCCCGTTATCGTCACGGTTCCACACACAGGTAGCCCCGCTCCCTTACGGTCGCGGCTCGTTTGGTCGCTACGTGGATCTCGAAACGAGACTAATAACCCGCGTCCGTCATCGACTGCGAAGAGATTGCGGCTTGAGCCTCATTTGCCGTTTCTTGCAATTAGCCCGAGTTGGGCGAAATGGAGAATCACGCAACATAGCGAAAATGGGCAATCACATCAGAGCGCAAAGCGAGTGCGAAGCCGCTACAACCGTTAAACTCCGCGCCGGCGCGTGCCGACAAAGGAAGAACGCCATTCAAGGCGCTCGGTCGTGTGACCGGGTGAATGGTCGGTCTTGAGGTCGAGGGAGCGATGGGCCGGCGCCCGATACTCTATTGCTCCCGTCTCATGCTGCTGTTCGTGGTCGGCTGCCAGTCGTCCAACGCAACAGAACCAGAGCCGGCACCCGAGGTGAGCCAGCCACCCGGTCCGCGTGTGGTTGCTCGTGGGTCCGCGCTCACTGTGCCATCCGAACGAGTTGCGCCCGCAATTCTTCCTCCACCCCCGCGAACCGAAGTCGTCGACGCGCTTCTTGAGGCCGCGCTTGATGGGACATCGGGCGCGAGTGCGCCGGCGCCCGTCGAAAAGTTCGCGCCGCCGGGACCGGTGCGAACGAGTGAGGAACCGCCACTCGCCCAGCGCATTGAATTGCCGCCAGTAACCGATTCTCCAAGCCCGCTGCCCAAGCCCGAACCTGCGCCTGTGGTCCCGGCCGCTGCGCCAACGACGGTACCACCGAGCGAGTTTCTGCCGCCGATTCCCACGTTGCCGGACGTGCCCATTCCGGCGCGGGCCGCACCCAGTATTCCACCCGCTCCGCTTCCGCCGCTGAAGGCTACCCCGCCGAGCGGTTCGGTAGGAGTAGTCGCAGGCCCGATTGAGCTGAACGGTCAGCCGCTCGCGTTCGACGCGCTGTCGAAAATGGTGGACGGGAACGCTTGCTCGTCTTGCGGTGGGGGCGGAGCTGTTGGTGGGTGTTCGACGTGCGGCGCGTGTGGGGATGTGCCCTGTCGCTCCGGAGGGAAGCGGTGCGAACCGTTCCCCGCGCACACGGCGGTGGGTCGCGCGCTCGGGCTGATTTATTCGAGCGTGTGCTGCCCCGACCCGTGTTATCAACCGAAATGGGAGCCGCTCGCCGACGCCGCGTTCTTCACCGACGCGGTGCGCCCGAAGACCAGCACGCGATTCCGCTGGGACTACGGCAGCCACTTCGCGTACCCGGACCGCGGCGAGTATTTCTTCGCACGTGCGGACGGGAACGGACGGGGACCGAAGGCGAACTCGCTCGTGAAAGCGATTCCCTACGTCGATTACCACGAACTGAACCTGATTACCGAAGTCGCGATGGGCAACGCGGGCGTGCAGATCGCGGTGCCGTACCGTTCGGTAAACAGCTCGCCGTTCGGTCCGGACGGGGCCGGGTTCGCGGACATGAGCATCACCGCGAAGACGCTGCTACTCGACAGCGAACTCGCGCTGTTCGGCTTCCAGATGCGGACGTACATCCCGATCGGGCAGACCGGGAAGGGGTTGGGGACGGGGCACGTATCGTTGGAACCGGGGCTGAACTTCGGGCTCCGGCTCGCCCCGGAAACCTACCTGCAGGCACAAGTGGTCGAGTGGATTCCGATCGGCGGCAACACGGACTATCAGGGCGCGCACCTGCGCTGGGCAACGAGCTTGAACCACGTGCTCTGGCGCCCGATCCGCGACGTGCAGTTGGTGGGCACGCTGGAATCGACCGGGATCTCGTTCCAGGACGGGTTGTTCACCGATCCCGTACTCGGCCCCCAGCGGCTCGCGAAGCGCACCTCGGCCGCGATCGGGCCGGGGCTGCGGTTGTTCTTCTGCGACACGTTCGACTTCGGCGTCGGCTGGCAGCACGGGATTACAGGGAAGTACCTCATCCGCGACGAACTGCGGTTCGAGGCGCGCTACCGGTACTGAGTGCTGAGGCACGCCGAACGATTAAGAATGAAATGCGTGTAAATATGGGCAATCACCCGGGGCGACCGATACCCGAGAGTATCGGTCGCCCCGGGTGATCCGGACATTAACCAACGAAGATCCCGAGGTTCTGCGGGTCACTCATCGCGACTTCGGACAGCAACTGGAGCGTCACGCCGTCGAAGGTGCGGACCGTGGCCGGGCGCCCCGGGCCGCTGCCCACGATGATGTCGGCGAACCCGTCACGGTTCGTGTCCCGGGCCGCGACCCGCGCCGAACCACTGAACCCGGGGTACGCGAAGAACGAGCGGATCTCCGCCCCCGTCGACCCACTAAACACCTTCACGTGACCGGACGCATCGGCCCCGGTCACGATGTCGACCCGACCGTCCCCGTCGACGTCCCCGGCCCCGACGTTCACGCCACCGGTGAACCCGGGGTACGCGAAGAACGAACGGATCTCCGCCCCCGTTGCCCCGCTGAACACCTTCACGTGACCGTTGATCCCGGCACCGGCGATGATGTCGTCGAACCCGTCGCCGTTGATGTCGCCGCCGGCCACGCGCACCTCGCCCGGGAAGCCCGGGAAAGCGAAGAACGAGTAAAGCTCCGCGCCGGTGGCCCCGCTGAACACTTTCACGTGCCCGTTGACGGTCGCCCCGACGATGACGTCATCGAACCCGTCGTTGTTCACGTCCCCGGCCCCGACGTACACTCCGCCGGGGAAGTTCGCGAACGCGAGGAACGAGCGGATTTCCGCGCCCGTCGTGCCGTCGAACACCTTCACGTGCCCGTTGATCCCGGCCCCGGTGACCGCGTCCGCCACGCCGTCACCGTTCACGTCGCCGGAGGCCGTGGTCACTCTCCCGTTGAACCCGGCGAAGGGCACAACGGTCGTGGTGGTCCCGTCGGGACGGGTGATGACCACGTTCGGCCCGGACGCGACCGGTCCCGGGGCGGCCACGTCGTTATCGGTGATCGTCAGCGTCGCGCTCGTGAGAGCCCCGAGCACCGCCCCGTCGGTCGGGGCCGATAGTGCCAGCGACAGGAACTCGTCCGACTCGGGGGCCGCGTCGTCGACGATCGGAATGGTCACGGTGACGGCCGTCACGCCGTCCCCGAACGTGATCGTCTCCGTGGACACCGTCACGCCTTCAATGTCACCGGTGGCGCCCACCGTGCCACCGTTCCGGGCGAGGGTGACGGTCACCGTACCGCTGGACCCGCCGGTGCGGACCAGCGTAATTACCGCCGCAGATCCGCCCTCGGTCGCGGTGTAAGTCGTGCTACTGAACGAGATGGTGCCGGCCGGCGCGCTCGCGAGCGCGAGGCCGGCCAGCGAGGTCGCGCCCGTGCCGAAGTCGCTCACCTTCGTGGCCGCACCGGTGGTCAGGTTGATGGCGTAAATGCTCGTCGTGCCGCCGACGGTCAGCGCGGCGTACCCGAACCCCGCGGCGGCCGCGTTGGAGGTCGTCACGCGGACGCCACCGGGAATATCGAACCCGTTGGCGTCGGTGAAATCCAACGCGCTACCGTTCAGTGTAACGGGGACGAGCGCCGTTTGGGTGCCACTGTTAGCCGGGCTTTGGATGGCCAGCGAGTTACTCGTCGCGTCCAGCGTGTAGAGCGTGGTGGCGCCGACGGAGAGGGGCTGTCCGAACGAGTTCGTGTACGCGGCGGCGCTGACGCCGGTGACGCCCGAACCGTTGATGGCCCCGTCGGGGTTGGTACCCGTAGTTGTGGTGGTACCGTTGTCGCCGTCGACGGGCGCCCCGGTGTTCGGGTTCACACGGAAGTTGAGCCCCGTGGAGGTCGTCACGCGGATGCGGTCCAAGGTCGGGTTGAAGGCGAACCCGTAGCCCGCGGTGGCCGGATCGGGCAGGTCGACCGGTGTGGTACCATCGGTCGTGAACGCGATCTGGGCCGGGGTACCCACGGCGGTCAGCGCGCCGCTCTGCGGGTCGATCAGGTACAGCGTCGCGGTGTTCGCGGTGGCGTTCACGCCCAGTCCGTACAGTTGGCCCGTTTGTGGGCGGAAATCGATCCCCACCAGTGTCTCGCCCGCGTTGACCCCGGTCACCGGAACGACGAACACCGCGGAGGGGGTGGTGGCCCGCAACAGTTGCGTCCCGTCGGCGCTGAGACCGATGACCGGAACGGTACCCAGGTCGCTCTGAAGCGCCAGGCTCCGCACCGCGGGCGCGGCCGTACCGACGGTGCCCACGAGTGTCGCCGCACCGGTCGTCAAATCAATCCGATACAAGGCGTCGGCCCCGCCCACGGTCAGGATCGCGAACCCGGTGCCGGCGGTCGGGGCCGCGTTCGATGTCGCCGCGTTCACCCCGGCCAGGATGTCGAACCCCTTCACCGCTGTGAAGTCGAGTGCCGAGCCGCCCAGGGTAATCGTTAGTGCCGCCGTCTGGGTACCGGCGTTGGGTGCGTTCTGGATGTACAGCGCGTTGGTACCCGGGTCGAGCGTGTACTGCGTCGTGACGCCGCCGTTGTTCGTGTAATTGTTGGTGTAGGCGGTGCCGTTAACGTTCGCGGTGGCACCGTTGATCGCCCCGTCCGGGTTGGTGCCGGTGACCGAACTCAACCCGTTGTTCCCGTCGACGGGCGCGCCGGTGTTCGGGTTGACGCGGAAGTTGAGCGCCCCGGCGACCACACGGAGCCGGTCCGCGGCCGGGTTGAAGTCGATGTCGTAGCCCACGGTGGCCGGATCGGGCAGGTCGACGGGGGTTGTGCCGTCGGTCGTGAACGCGAACGTGCCGGTTCCGACTGCGGTCGCGACGCCGGTTTGCGGCGCGATCAGGTACAGGGTGGCCGTGTTCGCGGTGGCGTTCACGCCCAATCCGTAGAGGAGGCCGTTCTGCGGGCGGAAATCGATCCCAACCAGTGTCTCGCCGGACGTGATCCCGGTGAGTGCGATCGAAGTTACGGCCGCCCCGGGGTTGGTGGTACTGAACGGGATCAGGGCGGTACCGTCGCCGGTCAGCGCGTACCCGCTGGCATCGGTCACGTTGTACGCCGGCTGCGCGTCGTCTTCGGTAATCGTCACCGTGGCCGCGTTGACCGAGCCGATCGCGCCCGCGTTGCTGACGCTGGCGACGGTCAGAATGATCGTCTCGCTGCCCTCGAAAATGACGTCGTTGGTAATCGGGATGTTGAACGACGCGGTCGTCGCGCCGTCCGCGAACGTGGCCGTGTACGGTCCGGCGGTGAAATCGAGGCCCGCGGTGGCGGTTCCGCCGGTGACGTTGACCGTCACGGTCAACGGACCGTTATTCGTGCCTACGGACCGGGTGAGATTAACGGTCAAGGTTCCGCCGCTCTCCCCAATGGAAGGCGTCGCAGAGGCAAATGCGACCGTGCCCGCTGGGGCATCGGCCAGGGTGAAGCCGGCGAGCACCGTCGAACCGGTGCCGACGGTGCCCAGGGCAGTAGCGGCTCCCGTGGTCAGGTCGATACGGTACACCGTGGTGACGCCGCTCACCGTCAGCACCGCGTACCCGAAGCCCGAGGCGACGGCCGTGTTGGACGTGGCCGCACTGACGCCCGCCGGGATGTCGAAACCGTTAACGTCTGTGAAGTCGAGCGTTGAGCCGCCCAGGGTCACAGTCAGCCCCAACGTCTGGGTACCACTGTTGGGCGCGTCCTGGATGTACAACGTGTCGGTGGAGGCGTCGAGCGTGTACTGCGTCGTGGCGGTGCTGCCCGCGGAGCTGTTCGTGTACGCGGTCGCACTGACACCGGTGACGCCCGCCCCGTTGATCGCCCCGTCGATATTAACCCCGGGCCACGTGCCCGGGGCGGCCCCGAGGTCGCCGTCGACGGGCGCCCCGGTGTTCGGGTTCACGCGGAAATTGAGCCCGGTACCGGTGGTCACGCGGAGCCGGTCCGCGGTCGGGTTGAAGTCGATTCCGTAGCCCACGGTCGTCGGGTCGGGGAGGTCGACGGTACTCAGCGTGCCGTCGACGAACGTGATCTGGCTAGGGGTGCCCACCACGCTCAGCGCCCCCGTCTGTGGGTCGACCAGGTACAGGGTGGCGGTATTCGCGGTGGCGTCCACACCCAGACCGTAGAGTTGCCCGGTAGCGGGCCGGAAATCGATGCCGACCAGCGTCTCACCGGCGACCAGTGAACCGGTGGCGACGGCCTGAGAAGTGACAGTACCGGGCGTCGCGGTGTTGAACCGCAGCAGCGTGTCGCCGGCCGCGTTCAGCGCGACCGCCGGGAACCCACTCAGGTCACTCTGTACGGCGAAGCCCTGCACCGCGGTGGCGCCGTTGGCCACATTACCGACGAACGCGGCCTGTCCGTTGACGAGGTTAATGCTGTACAAGCCCGTCGTGCCGCCGACGTTCAGCACCGCGAACGCCGAACCCGTGGTGACGGCCGCGTTCGACGACGGGGCGTCCACACCCGCGACAATGTCGAACCCGTTGACGGCGGTGAAATCGAGCGTCGAGCCGCCGAGCGTGATCGTCTGACCGTTCGTCTGGGTGCCGGCATTGGGCGGGTTCTGGATGAACAGGCTGTCGGTACTGGCGTCGAGCGTGTAGAGCGTGGTGATGCCACCGTTGTTGGGTTGGTTGTTCGTGTACCCGGCCGCGTCCACCGTGACCGTGCCACCGTTAATCGGCCCGTCCGGGTTGGTGCCGGTGACGCCGCCACTAGTCGAGCCGGTGTTGTCACCGTCAACGCCGGCGCCGGTGTTGGGATTAATCCGGAACGTGAGTGAACCCACAACCACCCGGACCCGATCGGCGGCCGGGTTAAAATCGAACCCGTAGCCGATCGTGGCCGGGTCGGGCAGATCGACCGGTGTGGTGCCGTCGGTTGTAAATGAAACGCTACCGGAAGCACCGACGGCGGTCGCCACCCCGGTCCGGGTGGAAACGGTGTACAGTGTAGCCGTATCCGCAGCACTGTTCACACCGAGTGCATAAAGCAACCCGTTTTGCGGGCGGAAATCGATCCCCACCAGCGTCTCGCTTCCATTAACGCCGGTAATTGCCGTTGTCTGTGTGATCGCCGGGGACGCCGTGTCAAAGGAGAGCAGGTTGCTCCCGCTCAGGGCAAACGCGGTGGCGGGCGTGGCCCGATCTTCGAGGGTCTCGCAGTTCAAACGAACGACGGAACGCGCGCGGGAAGGGTAACGCATGGCGGCTCTTGGGGATAAATCAAGTGGTTGTTGGGCCGAGCCGAACACGGCATGGCCCATGCGTTGGGCCATGTTGGTATAACTGCTAGAGTGCGCGTGAAAATGGGGAATATGTGAGACTAGCGAAAATAGAGAAGGTGCGAGGCATACTAATTGAACCTTTACTTATGCCTGCAAAATAATTTTTCGCTCCCGAAACACAATTCCGAGTCAAGGCTGGTGATTTTCGACTTAATACTTAATAAGGGAGCACGTTTTAGACGGAGGAACGGCCCCAAGGAACAAAAGCCCTCACAGGATCACGCGCTGTTCGCAAGTGTTCCGATTTCAACACAACATCCGACTCCATCACCGCGAGAGTAAAGTTAGGCCCGCCAGCGCCCGATCGGGATCGAGGGCCAGGCACCGTTCGTATGCCTTTCGCGCGCGTTCTGTCCAAGCAGGCGGTCCGGTTCACCCAAGTAGAATCACGCCGGCGCGAGGGCCGGGTCGACCACCAACAGGGTGTTTGAGGTACCGTCGGTGATTCCGATTGGTAACCGGCATCGCGAAAAGGGCTCTCCCGGAATGCCATTCAGTTAAGGTGTAAGGCGTAAGGTAGCCTAATCTTCCGACTCGAACCGGAGTCCAGGATGGTACCTTCACTCGCTACCGCCTTACGGCAGATCCGCGCCGACCTAGCTACCGCCCTCACGCCCGCAACGATCCGCCAGGCCCTCGGATGCGGATTCCCGGTTGCTCGTGTCCTCGCTCTGTTCCACGCCGGCACGGGTCTGCGCCTGAAGCTCCTGACCGCGCCTTTGCGCTCGCACGGAGTGGCCCAGGGGTGGTGGCGCCCACGTGCGCGCTCCAACCGGGCGATGTGCTCGTCGGGGATCGCGCGTTCGGTACCTTCGCACATCTGGCCGTTCTGACTCAGCGCGGCCTGCATGGTGTATTTCGCAACCGTCAGAACCGGATCGTCGATTTCGGCCCGAGGCGCCCACACGCCGTGCCCGGTTCACACCTGGGCCACGCGGGCCGGTCCCGCTCGCGTTGGGTCCGAACGCTGGGCACGTCGGACCAACCGGTCGATTGGTGCCGACCGCACGGGCTGACAACCGAACAATACGGCGCGTTGCCCCGGTTGCTGCGGATCCGGGAACTCGCGTACCGTGTGAATCGCCCGGGGTTCCGGGTCCGATCGGTGCCCCTGGTTACCACGTTGCTCGATCCGGTCACGTATCCGGCGGACGCACTGGCCGAGTTGTACCGCGCGCGGTGGGGCGTCGAAACCGATCTGGGGCACCTGAAGACGACACTCGGAATGGACGTACTGAAGTGCGCGACGGAAGCGGGTGTGTTGAAGGAGCTGATGGTGTTCGCCACCGTGTACAACTTGGTCCGCGTGGTAATGTGCGAGGCCGGGCACCGTCAGGGCGTGAGCCCGGAGCGGATCAACTTCGTGGACGCGCTGCGGTGGCTCACGTCCGCGCCCCGGGCACCCCGTTGCCCCGGTTGGTCATCAACCCGGTGCGACCCGATCGAATCGAGCCACGGTGTCAGAAGCCTCGAGCCAAGGAGTATCCCTACACGATCCGCCCCAGAGCTGAACTCCGCAGACGCATACGAGACCAACAACTTACACACTAACTGAATGGCATTCCGGGAGAACCCCTTTTCAATGCCGAACACCAGTTGCTCGGCGAACCGGAGGAAGCCGTCGCCCGGAGCCGGGACGCGGTCCAACTGGCGCGCGACGGGTCACAGCCCAGCACCCTCGCACTGGCCCTCCACTTTGCCACGGTTCTGCACCAGTTCCGTGGTGACCCGGACTCGGTGCGGGAGTACGCTTCGGCGATCCTGGCCGTGGCGATCGAGCACCGGTTCGCGTTCTGGCAGGCCGGGGCAACGGTCCGGCTCGGCTGGGCGGGGGCCGCGACCGGGGCGGAAGGAACGGTGCTACTCGAACAGGGGATCGAAGCGTGGCGCGCGGCCGGGAGCCGGACGTACCTGGCGTATTTCTTCGCGCTGCTCGCGGATGCTCGTGCAAGGGGCGGCGACACCGACGGCGCGCTGGCGGCACTGGACGAGGCCGACCGGGTGGGGGCCGTGACTCGCGAGCGCCTGTGTGAGTCAGAAGTCCACCGACTGCGGGGCGAGTTACTCGCCGGGCGAGACACGGGGCGCGCGGAAGATTCGCTGCGCACGGCCGTGACGACCGCGTGCGCGCAACAAGCCCGGGCGCTCGAACTCCGAGCGGCACTGAGCCTGGCGCTCTTCTTACGTGACCGGGCACCGAACGAGGCGCGTGCGGTGTTAGTCACAGCCACCACTCCTACCGGGGGGCTCCGCAACACCCCAGAGATGGCCGAAGCGCTGCTCTTCTTCGGAGTTGCGCGCTCGTGCTGAACGATCTCGCGCCCGACGTTCCCGAACAACCGGGATCCAGACCGGGCACCCATTAGTTCCTGCTACAATTCGTCAATATCTTAATTATTAAATAATATTACAATTGATTTAATCTAGGTGCCAGCTTACCGACCGGGACCGGACGCCAGGACGCGAAAAGCGTGCGGGAGCGAGAAACCGGACGCATCGGTGACCGTCAGTTTCACTTCGGCCTCTTCCGCGCCCGCGGGCGCGTCCCAAATCACGGTGCCCTTTTCGACCCGCATCCCGGTCGGCCCGGCGTCGAGGCGCACCTGGTGCTCGCCCCGACTCGACAGCACCGTCGGGGTGTACGTGAAGCGCTTACCGGCGACGGCGACCGGGGGCACGGACGTCACCACGAGGTGGTCCCGGCCCGCGTTCTTCAGTTCCGTCGCGAGATCGATCTTCCGGAGCACGACGGTCCGGTTGTCCCCCGCGACCGTACACAGGGCGCCCGCGCGGGGGTGATACAGGAAGCGGTTCACCGCGAGGTGACTCGGGACGCGGTCGTCCATCACGGTTCCCCCGCTCGTCGGTACCGTGTACGTGTTCTCGAACTCCTTGAAGCCCGACAGGGTGAACAGCTTGTGGTGCCCGGCGGAGTACAGGGTCAGTTCCGGGGCGGCGAGCGGCCCGTTCGGTCTCCTCGGCTCGGCCCCGCCCTTCGGGGCGATGCGGAGGTAGAACCCCGCGTCCGCGGTCGGAACCACGTACCCGGGAACAGCGCCCCCGACCTTACTCGTGAGGTCCGGGTCGATGACCCCGCCCGCGCTGAGCAGCAGGCGCCCGTCCGCGGTCGGGAGCGGGGTTCCGAGCGCGGTAACCGCCCAGAAATCGTGATTCGCGTCCTCTTTCGTTTTGAGCGCCCGGCCGTCGCGAATTTTGCTCACGAGGATCCCGGCCCACCCACCGCCCGCCGCGACCAGGAGCGACCCGTCGGCGGACACCTCCAACGTGGTCGGTCCCCAGCCGAACATTCGGACGGGTACGTCCCGGATCTTGAGCGTCTCCAGATCGATGTACGCGGTCCGCTTCGGCGTGCGCTGGTGGAAGAAGACCGGGCCGTCGGCCCCCGAACCCATCACGAACGAGGTGAGCGGAAACTTCGTCAGGTCCGCGGGCGCGTCCTCGCGCTTCAGGAGTTCGAGCTTCTCCAGGCTCCACACTTCAATTTTCTTGTCGGCCGGCGAGTAGATCACGACGACCCGCGCGCCAGCCGTAACGTGTGCCCCGACCGGCAGCGGGATCGTTTTGACCACCTTTGCGGTGTTCAGATCGACGACGGCCAGTCCCCTCCCGTCCTCCAACGTGACGAGCAGGAACCGGCCCCCGCCGCCGTAAACCATGTCGGTCGCGGCCACGGGCAGGGCGATCTCCGCAGTGTCCTTCGCCCAGGCGGGGCGGAACCCGGCCGGGCGCGGCACCACGATCGAGGCCGGCTCCGCGGGTTCGCCCGCGGCCGGCCCTGCCGGCGCCGGCGGCAACGGGCGCGGCACGTCCGCGGCGGCGCCCACTTTCAGTTCAAACGTCTGAAACACGGTCTTCTGCGCGTCGTCGGTGACGCTTAGAGCGACGGTCACAGAAGGTTCGGCAAAGTCCTTCGGCACCGCCCAGGACACGACCCCGTTGGCGGCCGTCATCCCGTCCGGCCCGATGTCCACTTTCAGCTTGGTCCCGGCCCTCTTCGAGCGGACCGCGGGCGCGTACTCGAACACCGTCCCGCGCACGGCGAGTGCCGGCGGGGGCGAGGTCACGAGCAGGTAGTCGCGGCCGCTCTTGACCAGCGGCGCCCACGGGTCGAGCTTGTACACCTCGACCTCTCGCTCGCCGTGCGGGAGCACCAGCACCACGCGCGCGGACTCGATGAACAGAACCCGCTCGTCGGGCGTGATCGCCTGCCGGTCCCACACGCTCACCCCGCGCGGGAGATCCACCCGGTCCAGGTCCGCAAGGGGCTTCTCGTCGCCGACGAGGTGGAGCTTCAACTTGCTCGGCACCGTGTCGCTCCCGTGCGGGGCGTCGGCGACCTCGACGCTCAGGTAGAAGCCGTTCCCCTCGGCGGCCGGGATCGTGTAGGCGCTCCCGGTCAACTTCCCTCCAACCGCGACCCCGGCAGACGTGTAGAGCGTGTTCCCGTCCGGCGACGGGCAGACGTGCCCGTACACGTTACCCCACCAGATCGGGACGCCCGTAAACTTCTTGCCGTCGAACGAAAAGGCCTGCGATCCCGCGTTGGTGTCCTTGCGGAACGCCGCGACCGATGTACCGCTGGCCGACACCCGAATACCGGCCGGCTGATTGAACCGCGCCGGCTCCACGCCCTTGAGCGGCAGCAGTTTCACCGGGTCCAACGGGGTCAACTTGTTGCCGAAGGCCCCGTCGGGTTTGGTGAGCACGAACACCGGCCCGTCGGCCGCGCTCGGCGCCAGCAAGCGGGCCGCCGTCCCGGTCACCGGGTTGGCGAGAGTCGCCTCCTTCTCGAACGTGGCCAGATCCCACCGCTGGATGACGTTCGCGGTCGGGTTCAGAACGAACACGTGGCGCGCGGTCCCCGCGATGAGCGCGTCGGCCTCGGCTAGTGGTAGGTACTTCACGACGCGCGCCGCGGACACGTCGAAGACCGCCATCTGTTTGGCCGCCGGCAACGCGAACACGACGAACCGCCCGCCCCCGGCCAAGCAGTACGCGCCGAACCGCTCCGGTAGTTTGACCGTCTTCAGGTTCGCTTCAAATTGCGGTGCGGTGATCGGGAACGCCGCCGGGCCGGGCGCGGTCCCCGGGGGCGGTCGGAACGACGGCCGCGCCCGCGGGTTTCGCCACGACCGACACCCGGAACGTATGGAACAGCTCCTGCCCGCTCGCGTCCGACACCGTCAGGATGACCGAGACCTCCTGCTTCACCATCGCGGCCGGTACGTCCCAGACCAGTTTCCCGTCGACCAGTTTCGCGCCCTCGGGTCCGGCGTCCAGTTTGAACTTCACCCCGCCCTTCTTCGACTTCACCACCGGCGCGTACTCGAACTTCGTCCCGGCGGCGGCCTCGCCCGGCGGCTCGGACGTCACAAGAAGGTAGTTCGCGCCCGACTTCGCGAGCAGCGCGTCGAAGTCGAACGGGTGGACGATCAGTTCGTCGCGCCCCTTGCTGGGCACCACGACCGCGCGCTCGCGCGGGACGAGGTACACGTCCCGGTTGCTCGCGACGGGAACCTCGATTTGAGTGGTCGCGACCGGGGTGAACTGCCCCTCGACATAGATTTTGAGCGCGCCCGACCCGCTGCCGTCGTACCGCGGGCCGAACGGCGCTTCGACCTCGAAGAACAGGTTGCCGTGAACGGCCGGGAAGAACTCGCGCAACGAGGTGGGGGGCGCGGCCGGCGCCTCGCTCGGGTACACCCGGCGCATCTGGGCGTCGAGCACGCTGCTCCCGGTGTAGAAGTACCGGCCGCCCGGACCGGGGCGCGCGGCGAGCCCACGAATTTCGTGCATTTTCACCTCCGCCTTCCCCTCGGAGACGGTGACGACGACGGACCCGCCGTGCGCGCCCCGCAGCCAGGCGAACGTCTGCCCGTCGGCCGACGCGCCCATCGTCTCCGGCGGGCCGGCCGGTAGCGCCCCGTTGTCCTTGACCGGCACCGGGCGGAGGGTGATCGGATTAATGAGGAGGGCCTTCGCCTCGCCGAACCGGTCCGCCTTCGAGAACAGCAGCAGCGGCCCGGCGGCCCCGGCCCCCGTACACGCCGCGCTGAACGGGCCGTCGTCCGGGAGCTTGACCGTCGCCTCCTTCTCGAACGTCGCGAAGCTCCACCGCTGGAGCACCGCTGTGCCCGGATCGATCACGAACAGGTGGTCCCGCCCGGCCGCGAGGAGCAGCGCCTGGTCCGACGCGGGCAGGTACTTGACGACCTTCGCCTCCTTCACGTCGAACACGGCGATCTGCTTCAGCTTCGGCAGGTGGAGCGCGACGAACCGCCCGCCGGCGCCGGCGGCCGCGGTCGTGAAAGGGGCCGGCAGTTTCACGACTTTTCCGTCGGTCACCGGCGCCGACTTTACGGGCTCGTTCTCGGGCGGCCGGGCCGGAGGGGGAGCGGTCCCGGGCGGCCGGACCGAGGGGGAACTCGATTTTCGGGGGATCGATCTTCGGCCCAAACGGGTTGGAATCGGGCGGGTCTTTCACGGGGGGATTGACCCGCGGCGGCCCCTTCCGCGGCGGCCGGACCGCGACCGCGTCCTTCTTCGGAAAGACGAGTCGAAAGGCCTGCGTGTCCCGGCGCCCGGTCGGGTCGGAAGCGGCGAACTTCACGTCGCAGAACGGCGGCGGATCGAGCGGCGGCGTCCAGTTGACGGCGCCGTTGGGGGCCAGTGCCATTGTCGACGGGTGGTCTTCGAGGCGGAACGTGACCGGCCCGTTCCGGGAGACCGCGGTGGGCTGGTACGCGAACGGGCGCCCGGTACGCGGGAACGCGGGCGGGACCGAAGTGAACAAAACGTCGCGGTTCGCGCGGGCGAGCATCGCCGGCAGGTCGACGGGGAAGACGCGCGCGCGGGCCTCGCCCGGCGGGGCGAACACGAGCACTCCCGGCGCCGGGGCGAACACCACGCGCCTCGCGACCTTCGCCACCCAGTCGGGGTCGGTCGCCGCCCACGCCGCGATCGCGTCGCCGCCGGGCAGCTCGCCGAACGGTTGCGGGTCCGGTCCGAGGTGCAGGAAGAGCTTCACGGTTGTGGGCCGCGCCTGCGTGTACTCCACGGAGAGGACGAACGGGCCGCCGAGCGCGGGGAAGTAGTGGCGCTGCGTCCCGGGCGGCAGCGGCGCCGGGGGGAGTTTCTGCCCGTCGGGGCCGAGCAGGTCCGCGCCCACGAACGAGCGCCCGTCCGGGGCCGGTACGTGCACGCCGGCGGCCCCGAGCGCGCCGACCTTGTACTTGTGGTCGCTGTAAGTGAACCACCGGCTCCCCAGGGCCACCGACCGGCCGTCGGCGCTGACCCCGGCCGACAACAGGGGCGCGGCCGTGGTGAACGGGAAGGCGCGATCGGGTAACAGGTCCTGGCCGTCGATCGGCGCCTTCAACTCCTCGAACGTGTCGGTATCGGCCAGGCGCACCCACACCCGCCCGTCGGCCCCGCGCGAAACGTGCAAAAGCGGGCCGTCGGACGCCGACCCGACCGCCAGGTGGAGCAGCTCGAACGCGGTCGGCGCGAGCGTCGTGGTCGCAGCGCCCGCACCGGTCCGCAAGTCGTACCGCGTGACCTGGCCGTTATTTTTCCGGGCAACGAACAACTTGTCGCGGCTCGCGGTCACGAGCGCGTCGGGCGTGTCACACGGGAGCGCCCCCGTCACGCGCCCCAGCACGGCGTCGTACAAGACGATGTCGCCGGAGGTCGCGAGCTGGAAGACCAGGTGCCGCCCGCCCCCGCCGGCGGTCACGGAGGCGACCGGCGTGGCGAACATCAGCCCGTCCTTCGTCACCGTGGGCTGGCCGCGCTTGGGCGGTTTCGGTTCGGCCTTGCGCTCGGGTTCGGGCTTCCGGTCCGGCCCGGGTTGTGGTTTGACCTCGGGCTTCGGTTTGGTCTCGGGTTGCGGCTTGGTTTCGGGCTTCGGTTCGGGCGGCGGGGCCGGGGTTTCGGCCGCCGTTTGCAATTCGGGTTGCGGCTCGGCCGGCGCGGTCAGGGCGCGCACGGTGAGGGCGCCGACGACGGCCCCACCGACGAGCCCGAGCGCGGCGATGGCGACGAGTGCCGCCCGTGCGCGCCCCGCGCGGGGCGCCTCCACTCGGGGCGCAGCGCGCTCACCCGAGCGCGGCTTCCGGCGCGGGCGCTCGGCAGCGGGTTCCGCGCGCGGCTCTTCCGCGTCCGGTGGGGGAACGGGTCGATCCACCGCCGCCGGCGCGGGCACGGGCGGGTCCGCGAACGCGGCCACCGGCGCGACCATCCGGATGCGCGCGCCGCACTTGGTACACTGACCGGTGCGCCCGAGCGCCTCCGGCGGAACGAGGCCCACCGTCCGACACGACGGACACGCTACGCTCACGGGCATCGGGGCACCTGCCGTTCGAGAAAAATCGGGAACGCGGCCGGTGAATCACTTGGCCCGGCCCGACAGTTTCTTGATCTCGTCGTCGGTCAAAACACGGTCGAACAAACAGAACTCGTCGAAGTCCACCGTAAACGTCGTCGCTTGTTGCCACCCCAGAGCGAGTTCCGTGAATCGGAACTCGCCGGGGTACGTGCCGCCCGTGGTGACCGGCCGGTGGTGGCCGTTCACGGCCCAGCGCACGGTCCCCTTGTCGTCACGGGTCAGCACCAGGTGGACCCACTCTTTCGTCGCCGGGAACTCGACGGTGCCGGAGGCCGCCGGCCCGCTGATCTCGGGCGCCCCTCCGGTGAGGAGCATCCCGAGGCCGCTCTTGGTGTAATAGAACGCGAAGAAACGGGCCTTATTGGTATCGACAAACTTCCCGTTGACCAACGTCGGTCCGGCGCGGGTCCAGTTCCAGTTGTCGGTGCGGGCCCACACAGCCAGGGTGAACGGTTTCCCTTCGCCGACCGCCAGCGCGTCCGCACTGGCGCCCAGGTCCAGTCCCTCGCGCGGGCCGCCGACCGGTCCCCCGGCGGTCACTCGGATTCCCTTCCCTCGTACACCGGGCACCAGTTTCAGCCCGCGCCCCTTGCCGACCAGCTTCCCGCTCACGGACTCCCGCACCGCGGCGCCCTCGATCGCGTCGCACGAGAGGTGGAACCGTAGCCCCGAGAAGTCGCTCGCGGCGGGCACCACGTCCGGAACCTGGTCCGAGCTACCGGCCGGCCCCGGTTTCTGGCCGGCGAGCTGCGCGAGTTCGTCCGCGGTCAGAGCGCGGTTGAACAAGCAGACCTCGTCGACGTCACAGATCGCGGCCCCCGCCAGGCTCCGCACGAAACCGATTCGGTCGTAGCGCAGTTCGATCCGCCCGCTTTGCGGGTTCGGCGCCGGAACCCCGTTCACCACGAGCCGCATTTCGTTCTTGGGGTTGCGCACGAGCGCGACGTGGGTCCAGCGCCCGGGTTCCGGCAGAGGGGCCATGACCCGCTGCGATACGCCCGCCTGAGTGGGGCCGTTCGGGTGATCCTCGTAGAGGGCGTCGGCGAGCCGCTGGAGCGGGTTCAGTGCGAGGTGCAGCCCCCGGTGCTCCTTCGGTCCCGGGACCGTGTGCCCGTCGAACGCCAGGACGAAGTTCGGCGCGCGCGGTCCGTCGGCCACTGGACGCGCCCAGAACGCGAGGGTGAACGGCCGGTCCACCGCGACGACGAACTTGTCGTTCTGGTCGGACAGGTCCAGGGCGTAAAGGACCGGGCTGAGCGCCTCGTGGGTCAGTCGGAGCGCTTTACCGCGGGCGCCGTCGGTCAGTTGCAGCCCGGCCCCCTTGCCCACCTGTTTGTCCGATACGCTCTCCGTAACCGTACCGTCGGACGCGGCGTCACAGTCCAGGTAAAACTGCAACCCCTCGAGCGCGGTCGCCGGCGGGACCGGGTGCGGGGTGGCGATCGGTGCCGCCGTACCCGGCTGGGGCGCGGTGCCCACCGGCGGCGGCGGGGAGGGCCAACGGGGAGGGTCGTCCGGGGGCGGAGACTCTCCGACCGGGCGCCCGCCGAGTCGCGCGAGTTCGTCGGGCGCCAGTGCCCGGTCGAACAGACACAACTCGTCCACCTCCACCGTCATCGCGCCGCTCGCCCAAAACATCCCCAGCGTCTCGAACTCGATCGGGAACGGGTACTTGAGGACGAAGGCCTGCTGCCGCCCGTTGACGAGCGCCTGCACCTGGTTCTTCTGGGACCGGATCAGGACCAGGTGGAGCCACTCGCCCTGGGGCGGTGTTTTGAACACCGGGTTCGCGGCGTTTTGCCTCTGCCCGGTCGAGCGGCCGGTCACGGAGTGCGACGCGAGGATCCGCCCGAAGTCCCGCTCCAGACCGATCCGCAGTTGGAGGTGGTCGTTCGTTCCCGGTACGGGCTTACTTTCCCCGACGAACACGTTCAGCGACGGGGTGAAGGTACCCGCGGAGGGTTCCGCCCGCACCCACAGGGAGAACGTGAAGGGGTGCTCCGCCGGGACGCGGAACGCGCCCGCCTGGTCGCCCAGCGCGAGCGCGGGCGCCGAAGAGGAACCGGGAACGCTCACGCGGAGGGCCTTCCCGCGCTGCCCGTTCGTCAGCGTGCCACCGGTGAGCGTGCCGACCGCCTTCCCGGACACGACTTCCGGCACCGCGGTACCGCTAATCGAGTCGAACGGCAGGTAGAACTTCAGTCCCGGGAACGTGGTGGCCGCGGGGACCGGTCCGTCGTTCACCGACGGGTCGCGATCGGACGCTTCCTGTGTCCCCTCGGGTGCCGGCTTCTCCGCGCCCGGGCGCGGGTCGCGCCCGACGAGCAGAAACCCGCCCGCCCCCGCCGCCGCGCCCACGACGCCCGATCCCAACAGCACCCACAGCCACAGCAGAGATCCGCGGCGCGCCGGGACCGGGCGCCGCTCAGCGCGCGCCGGGGACCGATCGGCCGGTTCGTCTTCGTTTTCGGGAATCTCGAGGACGGGCGCGGGCGAGGGCCGCTGCGCGCCGGGCACCCGTAGCTTGCGCCCGCACCCCGGGCACGGGACGACCCGACCGATCTCGTGCGCACCCGGCACCAGCACGGCGCGGCACGCCGGGCACGCCAAACGAACTGACATACGCACTCCGGGGGCCGGGAACGCACCAAAGAAAAGCGGTCCGGGGCAACCGAGTGGGCGCCCGGGACCGGCACGCGGGTACTTACGGACGGGACCGGACCGGCAGCGCGAACGTGTGAAACGTCTCCTGACCGGACGCATCCGATACCGTCAGGATGACGGGCGCGGACCCGTCGGCGAAGTTGGCCGGCACGTTCCAGGTGACGGTCCCGTCGGCGGACACCTTCATGCCCTCGGGTCCGGCGTCCAGCTTGATCTTCACCCCGCCCTTCTTCGATTTCACCTCGGGCTTGTAGCTGAACGCCGCGCCGGTCACCGCGGCCGGGGGCCGGCTGACCACGAACAGGTAATCGATCCCGGCCTTCTCCAAGAGCGCCTCGACCTCGATCTTGTGGACGATCACCTTGTCCCCCGCGCCGTTGAGGAGCACCAGCGCGTGCGCGTCCGGAACGAGGAACGCGCGGTCGCTCACCGGCAGCGTGGCGCGCCCCCCGGGGGCCATAGCCCCCCACGGGTCCAGTGGCAGGTCCAACCCGGCGAGGGCGCCGAGTTCGACCAGCGGGCGGGCCTCGCCGAGCATCCGCAGCGTGACCTTGGTGTCGGTCTTGTTGTTGAACCGGTCCGGCCCGGACACGGTCAGAAACAGCCGGCCGTGGGCGGGGGGAATCGGTTGCCCGCTCAGCCCCTTCGCGTCGCCGAGCGCCTTGAGTTCCGGGGTGTACAGCGCCCCGGCGGTGAACAGCGTTCCGTCCGGGCCGGGCAGGATCGCGCCGACCGAGGTGTGTTCGTAGTACGACTTGGCGCCCTCGTCCCCGACCACCATGCTGGACAGACCCGACGGGCTGAGCCCCATCGTCCACCACGCGAACACGCGCCCGTCGGCCGAAACGCGCGCCGACGGCGGGTACTGCGGGTGGCCGGCCATGCCGCCCATTCCGCCGCCGCCGTTGGCCCCGGCGCCGAGTTCGATCTCCTTGAACGTTTTGCCGTCGAGTGCGCGGTTCGGCCCGACGACGAACACCGGCCCGTCGGTCGCGTGCCCGACGAGCAACTGCCGGGGCGTGCCCTTGAGCGGGTTGGCGACCGTCAGCTCCTTCTCGAACGTCTTCAGGTTCCACCGCTGGACGACGTTGGCGGTCGGGTTGAGGACGAACAGGTGCTCGTTGCCGGCGGCGATGAGCGCGCCCTCTTCGCCCAGCGGCAGGTACTTCACCACCTTCCCCTCGCACACGTCCAGCACCGCGACCTGCTTCACCTTGGGAACGCGGAACAGGACGTAGCGCCCGTTCCCGCCCATGCAAGTCATGTCCGCGCTCCCGGGGAGCTTGATCTCTGACTTGTCGGCCGCTTTCGTCGGGGTGATCTTCGCGGGGGCCGCCGCCGGGCGCACGAACCCCGGCTTCGGGTCGCGCGCCGGGGCCGCCGGGCGCTTGGGCTCCGGGACCGCACCCGGGGCCGCCGGGCGCTTGGGTTCCGGGCGCTTGGGCTCCGGATCGGGTTCCCTGACCGCGACCGCGTGCGGCGCGACCGCGCGGGTCAGCGCGAAGGTGTGGAACACCTCCTGACCGGACTTGTCGGACACGGTGAGGATGACCGTGTCGCTCCCGGCCCAGTCCTTCGGTACGGCCCACGTCACCGTGCCGTCGGCCGCGACCTTCAGCCCTTCGGGGCCGGCGTCCACCTTGACCGTCACGCCGCCCTGTTTGGACTTCACCCCGACCTTGTACGTGTACGGCTTGCCCGGCTCGGCCGCGGGCGGGCGGCTGGACACGAACAGGTAATCCACGCCCGACTTGTCCAGTTCGGACTGCAGATCGAACTTGCGCAGGTGCAGCGCGTCGTTCGTCGGAGCGATCCAGGCGATCAGCCCCCCCGCCGGGGTGAACAGGAACCGCTTGTCCCGGGTGAAATCGGTCGCGGCCCAGGCGTCCGAACCGAGCGCGACGCCGATGTCACCGAGGGACACGATGGGGCGGTCGTCCGTGGTGCGGAAGACGCTCGCCTTCGTCGCGCGGGGCTGGTTCGGATCGGGGAACCCGAAGTCGTCGCTCTTCGCCGGCGCGAACGACAGGTACCAGTCGCCCTGTTGGGCGGGAATCCGGGTGCCGGCGCCCCACTCCTTCTTGCCGATGGCCTTCAGTTCCGGGGTGTAGACCCCCGTGTCGGTGAGCAAGTGGCCGTCGGCCGCGGGCACCACGTTCCCGGCTGACGTGTGCTCGTTGTAAGCCTTCACACCGGTTTCCGAGGCGACCAGCCCGTTCAACCCGGTCGGGGTGTGGCTCGTGGCCCACGCCCCGTACACGCGCCCGTCCGGGCTGGCCCGGTAGTGCATCGCGTCGCGGAACGAGGCCGTCAGCGCGCGCCCGCCCGCGTTGTTGCCGGCGTCGAGTTCCTTCAGCGTGGTGATGTCGAGGAACGTCACCGGGGCCTGGGCCAGCGCGTCGGTCCCCTTCCCGTAGAAGACGAGCATCGGGCCGGCACTGGCCGCGCCCAGGCACGTCTGTTTGACGGTACCGCGGAACGGGAGCTTGGCCGTCACCTCCTTCTCGAAGGTGCCCAGGTCGTAGCGCACGATCACTTCGGTGTCGGGGTACACGACCAGCAATTTGTTCATGCCCGCCGCGAGGCACGCGCTGCCCCCGGCCAGCGGAATGTACTTGGTCACCTTCGCCTGGTTCACGTCGAAGACCGCGACCTGTTTCTGATCCGAAAGGAGCAAGCACCAGTACCGCCCGCCGCCGCCGACGACGGCGTCCGACACCTTGCCCGGGAGCTTGAGTTCGACCGCGTCCTTGTCGAGCGGCGCCGGTTTCAGTTCGACCGCGACCGGGACCGGGAACGTGAGCTTGCCCGTGGGCGCGGCCGGCTCCGGGGCGCCCGGGGCCGGGAACCCGGGCGGGTTGAACGGCTGCCCCAAGGGGGGAACCATCTGACCGAACGGCGGGCGCCCGAAGGGGGGGACCATCGGCTGATTGAGCGGCGGGCGCCCGGGGGGGACGATCGGCGGCTCGGGCGGGAACACCGGGGCACCGGCGTTGGGTTCTCGGTCCGTTGGCGGCGGTTCGGTGACCGGGTCCGGCGCGCTCACCTTGGGTGGTCGCGGGGTGGGCGGATTGTTCGGAGCGCTCGGGGGCACCGACGGGGCCGGCTTGGGGGTGACTTCCGGCTTCGGCGCGGGTTCCGGTTTCGGCTCCGGGGCTCGTTCCGCGGGCGGATCGGCCTGTACCGTCTCGTCGGGCTTGGGTTTGTCAAACGCCCCCGTAATGACCAGCACACAGCAGGTCACAACGACGGTCGCGCCGAGTGCGAGCGCGCCGAACACGAGTCCCAGTATCAAAACGACCCGGCGCGTGGCCCCGTCGTCGTTGGGGATGGGCTCCAGTTCCTTCTCCGGCACGGGAGCGGACCGGACCCGGCTCGGCACGGTAAACTTGCCGTCGCAGGCGGCGCACTGCGCGCGTTTACCCACTTGGGCAGGTGTAACGGTGACAGGCTCTTCACAATACGGGCAATTGTGGAGGTATCGCACCTTCGGCCCTACAGCATGGAGGACGTTTAAAGAGAGGTATGAGAAAAATCACTGTACCGATCACAGACAAATCCCGCAACGGAATTGCGTCTCGCGCTACGCCCGACCTTCACATTCATTCCCGCTCTGAAAATCGTTCCCGAATGAAACACCGCGCGCGGTTGCCGAGGCCTCGCGAGGGCAGCACCTCGCGCTCGCGCCCTTTCCCGTGCTCCGGCTTCAGTTGGCCGACACGTGCCCCTTGTACCAGTCGAGCGCCTGCTTCATCCCCTCATCGAACAGCACGCGCGGGGTGTACCCGAGTTTGGTCCGCGCCTTCGCGATGGAGAAGTCGAGGTTCAGTCCGGCGAACTTCAGTTGCGCCTGGGTGATGCGCGGCGGGTGCGGCTTGTTTTTCCGCCGGAACACGCCCTCGCGCCAGTTCGCCCCCATGCGTGCGAGCCACACCGGAACCGGCGGGAACCCGCGCGGGCGCTTCAGCCCCAGCCCGTCCGCCACCGTCTCGAAGAACCGGCGCTTGCTCACGAACTCGCCGTCGGTGATGTTGAACACTTCGCCCACAGTACCTTCCGCCGGCACGTCAATGGCGAGTAATACCGCGTCCGCAATGTTGCCCACGAACGTCGTGTTCAGCGCGAAGCGCCCGCGCGCGATGTACATGACGCTCCGCTCTTTCAACCGGTCCGCGAGGCGCGGGAGCACCGTGCGGTCGCGCGGGCCGTACACGAACCCCGGACGCAGGATCGTGACCGGCACCTTCTGCTTGCGGTGGTACTGGAGCGCGAGGCGTTCGGCCTCGACCTTCGATTGCGTGTAGCCGTCGATGTGGTCGTTCGGCAGCGGTTCGGTTTCGTCCGTGCCGTAGTGGTGCCGGGCCGCGTACACCCCGAGCGAGCTGACGTGAACGACCCGGTGGAGCGACCGACCAAGGGTCGCGTCGAGCAAGTGACGCAGCCCCTCCACGTTCACCGCGCGGTACCCGTCCACGTGCCCCCAGTCTCCGACCTTCGCGGCGCAGTTCACGACGACGTCGCAGCCCTCGGCGCGCGTAAGCGCTTCCGAATCCGTAAGATCCCCGCGAATCACGGTAGCCCCGAGCGATTCGAGGAACGTGGTATCGCTCCCCGCGCGGGCGAGCGTGCGAACCGTGTCCCCGCGGCGAACGAGCGCTTCGGCGACGTGCGAACCGACGAACCCGGTCGCACCGGTGAGTAGAATCGTGTGAGGCATCGCGTGTCCCGAGTTCCGCGGTCCGGGGTCCGTGCGGGAACCCGGAGCTTTGCTGATTGCGAAGCAGCGGATGTTCTGGGAAACGGTGCGAGAACGGCAAGGTTCGGAGGAACCGAACCGGGTATAGTGAAATCACCTGAGAAACGGCACCGCGGGGACCGGGCGCGATGAACGCATTCTGTGGACGGGCAGTCGTGTGCGCTCTCGTGGCGCTGGTGGTGCCGGTGGGGGCGCGGGCCGGATTGCACTATTCCGGTGAGCAATTCGCGGAGTTGCCGAGCCGCCCGTCGGGGTTCCTGACCGATCACCGTGCTCTGAGGGCCGCCGGGCGTGAGCGCCCCGATGGGTTGCCGTCCCCCCTCCGTGACGACTACCTCGCGGCTGCCACGCGACTGGAGAAGCTCGCGAAAACACGGGCGCTGACGGCCGATGAGGTCGCGGACCTCGGTGCGGTTTACGTGCGGCTCGGTAAAGCGGAGAGCGCACTCAATGCACTCGTTCCCGCTGCCCGCAAGTTCCCTGAACACTTCCGAATCGCGGCGAATCTTGGCACCGCGTTCCAACTGACGGGCGATCTCGAACGCGCGGGCGTGCAGCTCGAAGAAGCCGTTCGACTCGCCCCCGCGAAACTCAAACCGTTCGAGCAGGCGCACCTCAAACTCGTGCGCCTGCGACTCAAGGAAGGTAAGGCCGCGAACCAGCCGACGACGATCGATGACCTGTTCGGAATGAAGTTTGTCGGCGCGTCCGGTTCACCCGAAGCGGGCGCGCTCGTAGACGCAGAGTGGAAGAAGCTCCCCGCTGACGCACTCACTACCGTCGAACAACTCGCGCTCTGGCTGCCCGCGGATGCGCGTCTCCTGTGGCAGTTCGGCGAAGTGTGTAACGCTCTCGGTGACGTGCGCGCCGCCGCCGCCGCTCTCGACGGCTGCGTCACCGAGTTCGCGCTCGGGTCGCCTGACCTTCGCAAGCGCCGGCTCGTGTACCGCGCCGCGGCCGACGAACTCGCGAAGAAACCGGGCCACGAACAGCACCGCGGGACGCTGAAAACCAAGTCGTCGCGCCCGCTGATTAAGGCGTTCGACGAGGCGCTCCTGCCCACGATCGAGAACGACAAGACCAACGCCCTGCCCTGGCCAGTTCTTGCCGCGACGAGCATCAACGCCAAAGGGCAACCGGCGTTCGCGAAATACCTGGAACAACTCGACGGCAAAACGGTTGCGCTCACCGGGTTCATGCAACCGGTGAAGGACGAACTCGCGGCGCGGGAGTTTCTGCTACTCGAATATCCGGTGGGGTGCTGGTTCTGCGAAGTGCCCGATCCGACCGGGCTACTGAACGTGGAACTGAAGGCGGGCAAAACGGCCGAGTTCCGCAAGGGACTCATCAAAGTAACCGGTACCCTCGTGCTCAACCGCTCGGACCCCGAGGGGTATCTCTTCTCGCTAAAAGACGCCCGAATCGGTGAGGCCGATTAAGGTAGGAGTGAAGGCGCCACGGATAAACACAGAGAACACGGATTAAGCAGAACAGAGATCCGCGGATCGGAACCGAATGTTTTTTGCCTGATCTGTGTCCTCTGTGTTTATCCGCGGCTCTTCCTTACCCGCCAGAAAACGAAAACAGCCGGGAGATTCCCGGCTGCTCACTGCGACACTGTCGTGGTACTTTAGCGCACGCCGCCCTTGTATTTCTTCGTGCTGCGGAGCTTGTGCTTGCGGGCCTTGCGGCGCTTCTTGGAAGCGTTCCGCTGGCTCTTCGGTGCGTGTTGAATACCCATTGTCGGTTCTCCGGTATGTGTGTGCGAAGACCGGCATTCTAGCGGGGCCGGTAGACTTTGCCCACGCCACTCACCTCACCACGGTTTACCCAGAGCCTTTGCGGTAAGATCGTAGCCGTCGGCGGCGGTGATTTTCGCCCGCACGAAGTCGCCGGGCTTGAGGTTTTTGCCCTTCACCCGCACTTCGCAATCGATTTCTGGTGCGTCCGCGTAGGTGCGCCCGCGGAAGTGGTTCGCGAACTCCGGGTCCGGGCCGTCGATGATGACCGGGTGCTCTTTATCGACCTGGGCCTCCGCCCACCCGAACGCGACCCGCTGTTGCACTTCCATGATCGCGGCCACGCGAGCCTGCTTCACGTCTTCTGGGATGTGGCCGTCGAGCTTTTCCGCCGGCGTGCCCGGTTCGAGCGAGTAGGGGAACACGCCGACGCGCTCGAATTTGAAGTCCGCAACGAATTGCTTGAGTTCCTCGTATTCCGCATCAGTTTCGCCGGGGAATCCCGTGATGAACGTGGTGCGGATCGCGAGGTCCGGCCACTTCTCGCGCAACCGCAGGAGCAGTTTTTCAGTCGCGGCGCGGTCCACACGGCGGATCATGCGTTTCAGCACGCGGTCGTTGATGTGCTGGAGCGGCATGTCCAGGTACGGAATGATCTTTTTGGCGCCGGCGAACGTTTCGATCAGCTCGTCCGAAATGTGTTCGGGGTAGGCGTAGAGCGTGCGAACCCACTCGATGCCGTCTACCTTGTCCAACTCGCGCAGCAATTCCGCGAGCCGCGTGCGGCCGTACAGGTCCATTCCGTAGTACGTGGTGTCTTGGGCCACGATAATGAGTTCGCGCACGCCGTCGGCGACGAGTTCGTGTGCCTCGCGGATGATTTCCTCGATCGGCTTCGTCACGTGCTTCCCGCGCATTTTCGGGATCGCACAGTACGTGCAGAGCCGGTCGCACCCCTCGCTGATCTTGAGGTACGCGAAGTGACGCGGGGTGATGCGGAGGCGGGCAGTATCCTCAAGAGCACGGACCGGGGCCGGGCGGAACAGAGACTTCTGCTCGTCGCGCTGGGAGACGGCGCGGTCCACGACGTCCGCGATCTCTTCGCGCCCGAACACGCCGACGATTTGATCGACCTCGGGCACCTGTTCGAGGAGCACGTCGCGCTGGCGCTCGGCCATGCACCCGGCCACAACCACCGCGCCGACCTTGCCAGCTCTTTTGAGATCAAGCATCTCGCGGATGACCGCGAGCGATTCCTGCCGTGCCGGTTCGATGAACCCGCACGTGTTCACGATGACCACGTCCGCGCCATCAGCCCCGGGCTGGAGGGCGTAACCGTCTTGCGCGAGTTTGCCGAGCATGCGCTCGCTGTCCACGGTGTTCTTCGGGCAGCCCAAACTAATGAATGCGTAGTTGCCCTTGGATTCGGGGGCGCCAGGCGCGCCGGTTCCGGGAGTTGAGGTCAGCGGGAGACTCTTCACGGACATTCGGTGGTGGTCCGGCGTGGTGTTCGGCAAAGATCGAACTGTTTTTATAGAGGCTCAGAACGGAACGTGTCAAGCGGTATGGTCCCACCATTTAGGGAGGCCGTTACAAACATTATTCTCACGTGTTCGATTGTGAAGCACTCCACCCGCGGGTCGTGGAAGTATCGATTAGGTTGTTACAAACATTAATTCCCAAGTGTCCGGTTGTCGGGCGCCGGGGCCAATCAACTATCACAATTGATGACAGATTAGGTTCAGATCGTTGATAAGTACCGTCGCCGGTAGGCTCGGGAACCCGTTCTTTGGTCGATGTTTAGCAATTGTCGCATTTTCATGTGACATACACGACGTTTGGCTCCTGCATCCACGAAATCCAAGGTTTCGCGCCTCGACAGCACAATTCCGAGATTTGTGCGCCGCAAACGAAACGGCCGCACTTTCCCGTGCGAAGACACATCCGGCTCATAGCCTTCTCATAGACTGCGGGCATACTGGAAGTGCATCTGTATCTGACCATCCTGAACCGATTGGCACACGGTCACGTTCCCCGGCGCGAAACTTAACGCGCGGCAACGTGTTCCTCTGTTGTGTCACTTTCTGATCTGATTGGTTTTTGACACGGAACGTGTAGTCCATAAACACCACGCGGGTACCATCATGGCGCCGTCCTGGCTTCGACAATTGTTCAAAAAACGGTTCGCTGGCCAAGGTGCGGCCTCCCCGGTCCGGCGCAGCCTCCGCGTCGAAGTGCTCGAAGACCGCACGGTTCCGGCGACGGTCTTTTGGACCGGCGGAGCGGTGGCCGATGTGGACGGCAACGGCGACGGCGACACGACGGATATTGGTGAGACCGGCAGTTTGCTGTGGTCCACCGGGGGCAACTGGAGCACCGGTGTCGCCCCGGGGATCAACGATGACGTGGTGTTCAACAACTTCACACCCCCGGAAAGTGCCAACTACAACGCTTACTTCGCCGATACCGACAATCGTAATGCCGGGCTGACGGGAACTGTCCCGCACTCGATAATGGATCTCACCACGACCATCAAGTCGCTCACGATTCGTGGTCCCGGTCCGACGACCGGCGGGAACTCGGGCTGGTTCATCTCCCGCGGGCGGGTCGTCCAGGATCCCATTCGCGATCCTGACTTTCCGCTCGGGGTTTTTGTTCCAACGACTCCGGGACGGCTCACGATTCTGGGGAATGTCAACTTCGACGGCGCCGGCGTCGCAACAACTAATTTTGATATTAGCTTTGTCAGCACCCTCCAGAACATTAACGTTACCACTTTCGGTGCACGCCTGTTCATAAATGGTAGCATTGGCATCGGGACCGGAGTCACCACGCCCGTGGGGATCTTAAAGCTCGGCCCCGGTACGGCCATTTTGGGCGGAGCAAACACCTTCGACGGGCTCGTACAAGTCGATACCGGTATTTTGGCCGTCACTGACGACGACGCACTCGGCACATCGAGTGTCGGTACGGTGGTCGCAAACGGGGCCACCCTGACCGTAGCCGGCGCAGCGAATATCCCCGAGTCGGTTCAGATTCAGGGAAGCGGCATGACGGATACGGGAACGCCAACCGGCACGGCGCTTGGGGCGCTCAATGGGAACGGGTTCGTTGGCGGTGGGGTCGTCCTGAACTCTTCGGCTACTATCAGCGGTACGTATATTGGCACCGGTGGCGCGATTGCCTTCAGTGTCCTTGATATCGACGGGGTGATATCCGGAGCGGGCAACCTAACAACCATAGGCACGGTCGCCCTGAACAATGCGAACACCTACAACGGGGCAACTTTTGTCCGAGACGATCCCTACATCGCGAACACCGGGGGAGTAATCGTCCGAAACGATGACGCCCTATCGCCGGGGTCGTTTACGGAGGTAGCCAGCGGCGCAACTTTAATGCTTTCCAGTAGCGGAGGGACCGGGCTCCGGCTCATCGACGACGAGGTTTTATACCTCAACGGCTTGGGCAATTTTAATACGACACTTCAGAATTTCGTCGGCGCGCTCAGCAGCACCGGCACGCTGGCAACCCGGACCACACCAGCCGAATGGCGGAGCCGCATTTTCGTCGCGACCAACGCTTCGATCGGCACGGTCGAGTTGTCCAATTTATTGGTGAGTGGGCAGGTCTCGAACCTACCCATTCCGGCCGCGACCCTGGGCACCTTGACCTCCGTCGAACTCGACGCGATCCAAGCGTACAACGCACTCGGTCGCACCACCACGGCCCGAGCGAGCCTGGCCAAACTCGGTAAGGGAACGACCATTTTCCCAAACGCGAATCCGGATTTTTCCGGGAACGTCGTCGTCACCAATGGCACGATTGTGATGCGGAATGCCACAGCCCTGGGTCCGGCGACCGGGGGCTCGATCGTCGTGGATTCGGACATCCCGACGCTCCAGTTCGGGACACTCGAAGTTCAAGGCCAGTACACGGTTCAAAAGAACCTGACCATCAACGGGAACGGGTACTCCAGTGTCGGTGCGTTGCTCATCTCGGACAACCCGGCCGACGGCGGCGCGACCGCGATCACTTGGTCCGGGACCGTGACCCTGACTACCGCGGCCTCGACCAGCAATACGTCCGCAACCATTAGCACCGATTCGGGCCAGGCGCTGACGGTCACGGGCATCGTGAGTGGACCGACCGGGCGCAACCTCCAGAAGAACGGGGCCGGTTCGCTGACTCTAACGGCCGCGAACACGTTCCTCGGTTCGGTGACGGTACGAGCTGGTACTCTCGCGATTACTAACAGCACAGCGCTTGGTGCGGTCGGCGGGGCCGGCACCACGATCTCCTCCGGGGCCACACTGTCCCTAGGCGGCGGCCTCACCATCGTCAACGAGGCTCTTACCCTCTCCAGCGAACTCGGGGTGGCGGCTACATTCCTGGTCGGGAGCGGAACCAACCTGTGGACCGGCGTTGTGAACCTCGTCGGTAACAGTATCGGGACCGGCGTCGATGAAATCATTATCGATACGAGTGCAGGCTCGTCCATCGAGTTCAGCAACGTGATCAGCGGCGACTCCAAACTCCGCAAGTTGGGAACCGGTACGATGCGGTTCAGTGGGACCGCGTCGAACACCTTTAAACCCGTTCAAGCGAGCGATCCGTCGCTCTCGATCGAGGCGGGGACGACGGTGTTCGCCAAGACGCTCGGGCCGAACGGCACGACCGTAAACGCCATCGCCGGCCCAATCGTCATCGGCGACGGTGCAGGCGGTGACAGCGTGGACGTGTTGCGCCTGGAACAGCCGAACCAGATCCCGGACTCGGTCGCCGTTTCCATTCTCTCGTCCGGGCTGCTGGACCTGAACGGGATCAACGAAACGATCGCCGGCCCGACTTTAACTGGGGGCGAAATCCGGACCGGGGTGGGTACACTCACGCTGGCCGGTAACGTCACGACCCTCGCCTCGACCGACGTGGCGAAAATTTCCGGGAAACTGTCGCTTGGTGGGGTCGCCCGAACGTTCGACGTTGCGAACGGCGCCGCGGACCCCGACCTGCAGATCGACGCCGTTATCAGTAACGGCCCGGGGATCATCAAGGCCGGGGGCGGGACGCTCGTGCTCGGCGGGGCCAACACGTACACCGGCCCCACCACCGTGACCGCGGGCGTGCTGCGGTTGGGCGCGCACAACGTGCTGCCCGACACCACCACCGTCGCACTCGCGGGCGGAACCACGCTGGACATGAACAGTTTCATAGACTCGATCGCGGCCATCACCGGCGGCGCCACTACCACGCTCGCCCTCGGGGCCGGGGCACTGATAGTCGGGGTCGGTAACACCACGTCGACCTTCGGGGGGGTGATTACCGGGGCCGCGGGCTCGTTGCTTTCAAAGATCGGTACCGGGACGCTCACGCTGACCGGGGCCAGCCCCGCGTACACCGGAACGACGTTTGTGGGCGGCGGGACGGTGCTCGTGAACGCGAACCAGGGCGCCGCGCGCGTGACCGTTCTGAGCGGCGGCACCCTGGGCGGCACCGGCACCGTTGGGGCGATCACCGTGAACGCGGGGGGGCAACTCTCGCCGGGTCAGAGCCCCGCGGTCCTGAGCGCGAACGGGGACGTTGTGCTCAGCGCCGGTTCTTCGTTCATCGTGGAGGCGGCCGGTACGACCGTGGGCACCCAGTACGACCAACTCGCGGTCACCGGCACGGCCACTCTCAACAACGCGACCCTGGTGTTCAATCCGAGCTTCACCCCCGCGGTCAACGACTCGTTCGTCATTCTCACCGCGACGGGCGGCGTTACGGGTACCTTCAGCGGACTGGCGGACCTCGCGACCTTTACCACCGGGACGCGCGTGTACCAAATTCATTACAACGCGAACGACGTCACCGTCACGGTGCTCGCGCTCGCCTCGACCGCGACGATCCAGTCGAGCACCAACCCGTCACTCCCCGGCCAGTCCGTGACGTTCACGGTCACCATCACCCCTGCGGTGGCCGGCGACCCGACGCCAACGGGCACGGTCCAGTTCTACGATAATGGTGTGTCGATCGGTACCGTGGCGCTCTCCCCAACAGGCACCCTCAACCTGGCGTCGGCATCGCTCACGACCGCGGCGCTGACGAGCGGGTCACACAACATCACCGCAACGTTCACCCCGTCGTCGTCTTACCAGGCTCGCACCCAGACCGATCTGGCCCTCGTGCAGGCGGTCACCGTCGTTTCGACCGTGAGCATGCAGGCCCTGAACGGGCCGAGCGTCTTCGGGGACACGGTCGGCTTCCTCGCCCGGGTCGCCCAGCAGCCCGGACTCGCGGTCCCGAACGGGACGATCACCTTCATCAACTCCACGACCGGCGAGGTTCTGGGCGTCGTGGCCCTCGACGCGACCGGCGGGGCGGCCATCAACGTCAGTACCCTCCGCGTGGGAACTAGCATCATCTCGGCCGTCTACTCGGGCGACGCCTTCTACCGGGCCGGGTCCGGTACCGCCACCCAGATCGTTGATCGGCAGTCGCGGATGGTGGTCGGCACGGACGCGGGGCCGCAAGCGACGGTCCAGGTCTTCGACCCGCGGACCGGGGCTCTGCTCCGGGTGCTCACGCCCTTCGACGGGTACTCACTGGGCGTGAAGGTGGCTGCGGGCGACGTGAACGGGGACGGGATCGACGACATCATCGTGTCCGCGGGCGCGGGCGCCCCGGGCGGTCACGTGAAGGTGTACAACGGGGCCGATTACTCGGAACTGGCGAGCTTCTTCACGTTCGTTGGGTACACGGGCGGGGTGAACATCGCGGCCGGGGACGTGAACGGGGACGGGTTCGACGACATCATCGTGGGAACGGCCATCGCCAACGACCACGTGAAGGCGTTCTCCGGGCGCAACCCGGCGGACACGCTCCTGAGCTTTTTCGCCTACGGCGGCGGGAACCCGGTCGGGGTCACGGTGGCCGCAGGCGATGTGAACGGAGACGGGCTGGCCGACGTGGTCACCGGGTCCGCCACGTTCGCCGGGCACGTGAAAGCGTTCTCGGGCCAGAACAACGGGCAGCTCCTGGGGAGCTACTTCGCTTACGGGGCCGGGTACCTGGGCGGGATCTACGTCGCGGCCGGGGATCTGGATGGCGACGGGCGCGCCGAGATCATCACCGGGGCCACGAACGCGCCACACGTTAAGGCACTCGACGCGATCACCGGAGCGGAGCGCCAGAGCTTCATCGCGTACCCGGGGGCGACGTTCGGGGTCCGCGTCGCGGCGGTCGACCGCGACGGCGACGGGCTGGCGGACATCCTCACCGGCGCGGGCGGCAGCGCCCCACACGTCAAACTCTTCGACGGCCAAACCCTGGACCTGCTCGACAGCTTCCTGGCCGTGCCGCCGAACCAGTCCCCGTCCCCGGGGATCTTCGTCGGTGGCAGTTCCAAGTAAATACGTTCGCTTCGACCGCCCCGGCTCGCGAGCCGGGGCGGTTTCGTTTTTACACCACCCACGCTCCCAAATTTCTCGGTGTTCGGCGCGAATCCCTTACTGTTCGGCGGTGCCTCTCCGTCTTAATCTCTTGGCACCGTGCCGTTTCGCGGTCACAATAGTTGTTATTCGTCTCCGCGCCCCCGCGAGCCGAGCACCATGTCCGAAGTCAACCCGGCGGATTTCGCCGCTCCCAAAACTCCGACCCGCGCGCCGGCCCCCGACACCTTTACGGGCGGGCGCACCGGACCGAACGGCCCCAATCGGTCCACACTTACACACACTCAGCCCGCGCGCATCGGACGATTCGAGGTGCGCACGCTGCTCGGCGAGGGCGCGTTCGCGCGCGTGTATCTGGGGTTCGACCCGGAACTCGAACGGCAGGTGGCGATCAAGGTTCCGAAGGTCGACGAACTGACGCCCGAATTTCGCGAATCGTTTCTCCGCGAGAACCGACTGGCCGCGATCATCCACCACCCCAACGTGTGCCCGGTTTACGAAGTCGGCACCGACGGCACCCTGCCCTACATCGTGATGCGCGTGGTGCCCGGCACGCTCGCCGGGGTGCTCCGGTACCGCGACGGGCTCCTGCCCCCGCGCCACGCACTCGCGATTGTGCGAAAGCTCGCTCAGGGACTGGCCGCGGCGCACGCGCAGAAAGTCGTTCACCGCGATTTAAAACCCGCGAACGTGCTGTTCGACGAATCCCAACGCGAGGTGCTCATCGCCGACTTCGGCTTGGCCCGGCTCGTCGATCAGGCGACCGCGGCCAGTAACGGGGTGCCCAAGGGGACGCCCGCGTACATGTCCCCGGAACAGGCCCGCGGAGCGGCGGCCGAGATCGGGCCGCTGTCGGACGTGTACAGCCTCGGCATCATCCTCTACGAGATGCTCACCGGGCGCGTGCCCTTTTCCGGGTCCGTCTGGGAGGTCATGCGCGATCACTGCGAGACCGCACCGGTTCCCCCGTCGCGTGTCGTTGCGGGACTCGATCCGGTTCTTGATGCCTTGTGTCTCAAGGCGCTGGCCAAGCGCCCGGCGGAGCGTTATCGCTCCGCGAAAGAGTTCGCTACGGCCCTCGGGACGTATTTGCGCTCGAACGAGCGCCCGGAGGCGCTCCCGGTCCCCGCGGAACCTGAAGAAATCCCGGCGCTGGAACTCGTTGAGGGGCCACTCGCGGACGAGGTTCCCGATCTTCCCACCGTGCCCGTGGGCCGATCGGCGAAGTCTTCTGCTAAGCACACACCCGTTCCGCGTTCGGTTCGCGAATCGCGCACCCAAAAAGCGGCTCCTCCCGTGCCGGAGCCGCGCGCCACGTCGCGCCTTACGGCCCTGCTCGTTTCGGGCGCCGCACTGTTTGTTGGCGGAGTGGCGGTGGCACTTCTGGTGATGCAGAAGCCCGAACCCACGAAGCCCTCGGACCCACCGGTCGCGCAGAACGACAACGTGGGGCCGGCTCCGCCCGTTGCCGATCCGGGCACTTCAACGCTCGTTGCTGCGAAGCCGGTTCCCATTCCCGAAGCACCGGAACCGCACCCGGTTCTGGCGCTGAAACCCGAGATCTCTCCCGCTCCGAAACAGGTGGAACCGGTGCCGACGGCGCCGGAACCGAGGCCGGGAATTGATGCCGAACTGCGGCGCGACTGGAGCGATTATCTCACCGCGTCCGGGGGCGAAACGGCTTACCCGTTCTTCAAAGACCGGGGACCGACGCGGTGGCGCGCGTGGCGCGAAGCGGCCGAGGGCGATTGCGTGTACGGCATGGTTCTGTACGCGAACTGCCTGGAAAACGGTATCGGCGCCGCGAAGAGCCTGAAGAAGGCCGCCGGGCTGTACCGCAAAGCGGCCGAGGCCGGTGAACCAATCGCGATGACCGAGTTGGGCGGGTGCTTCCAGGACGGGAAGGGCGTTCCGAAGGACGAAACCGAAGCGCTCGAATGGTTCCGCAAGGGGGCCGAGGCCCAAGAGCGGATGGCGATGTATCTCCTCGGGATCACGTACCGGGACGGGCGCGGGGTGGATAAAGACCCCAAGGAAGCGGCCGAATGGTTCCGCAAGGCCGCGGAACTCGACGGATCGGCCGCGATGGTCGAGTTAGGGTACTGCTACGCGAACGGATCCGGGGTGGACAAAGACTCCAAGAAATCGGTCGCGTGGTTCCGCAAAGCCGCGGGCCTCGGGAACGCGATCGGGATGGACGAACTGGGTTACTGTCTCGCCAACGGACGCGGGGTCAAGAAGGATGCCGCAAAAGCCCGCGAGTGGTACGAAAAAGCGGCCGAGAAGGGGTACTCTAACGCCCAGAACAACCTCGGGCTGCTGTACGGCAACGGCCTGGGGGTCTCGACCGACTACGCGAAGGCCCGCGAGTGGTACGAAAAGGCCGCGGCGCAGAACCACTCTGGTGCCCAGAACAATCTCGGTGTGCTGTACGAGAATGGCCTCGGCGTCACGCAGAACTACACCACGGCCCGTGAGTGGTACGAGAAATCGGCCGAACAGGGGTACGCCATCGGGCAGTACCACCTCGCGCTGATGTACTACCGCCCAGCGGGTGTGACGCAGGACTACCCCAAAGCACGGGAGTTGTTCGAGAAAGCCGCGGTACAGGGGGACGCGAACGCGCAATTGTACCTCGGGTTCATGTACGGCACGGGTCGGCACGACAGCAAGAGCGGGGCGCCCGATCACGCGCAAGCCCAGGAGTGGTACGAGAAGGCCGCGGCACAAGGGCACGTACAGGCCCTTCACAACCTCGGCGTTCTCTACAGTTCGGGCAAGTACAAGGGCGGGAACGGGAAACCGGACCACGTGAAGGCCCGCGAGTGGTACGAAAAGGCCGCCGAAAAGGGGCATGTCGGGGCCACGAACAACCTCGGCCTCATTTACGAACACGGGCGCGGTGTTACTGCTGATCCGGAGGAAGCGGTTCGACTGTACCGCAAGGCCGCGGACCACGGGGACAAGAACGGGATGACCAACCTCGCGCGGTGCTACGAGAAAGGCATTGGGGTCGCGAAGGACGAAAAGCTGGCCGCGTCGTGGCGGGAAAAGGCCGCGAAGGTCGTCGCGGATAAGTGAGCGCGCCGGTCTGAGCTCTCGATAGTGCTCCCCGATCCGTGCCTCGCACGCGATCCAGAGTGTACGACCCGTTCGAGCGTTAGTTTCACGTGTGGCACCGTGTGGAGCACACGCTTTTGGGCCATCCAACCACTGCCGTTTTACCCCGTCTTGTCCGGTCATTCTCCGGCGATAGCGTAGACCTTATACGACGTTTCCCGGAGTTCCCTCATGCCTCTTCCGATTCGGACCGACGACTGCGCGCTCGACTTCCTCTCGCTCGGGGCTTTGATTCACCGGCTCGACCCCGGCGTTACACCGTTCCGCAAGGCGCGCGCGTTCGATGTCCACGTTTCCGGCGGCGAGTACAACGTCGCCGCGAACCTGTCCGACTGTTTCGGCCTGCGCACCGGCATCGCCAGCGCAATGGTCAACTACCCGGTCGGTGAGCTCGTGCAGGCGCGCGTGCGCGAAATGGGCGTCACGCCGTTCTACAAGCACTTCGAGCACGACGGCGTGCGCGGGCCGAACATCGCGACCGTGTACAGCGACCGCGGGCAGGGCGTCCGCGCGCCGGTCGTGTTCTACAACCGCGCCAACGAAGCCGCTTCGCTCCTCAAAGTCGGCGACTTCGATTGGGCCAAGATCATGGCCGGCGGCGTGCGGTGGTTCCACTCCGGCGGCATCTTCGCGGCGCTGTCCGAGAACAACCCGGAACTCATCATTGAGGGCATGAAGGCCGCGAAAGCGCAGGGCGCGATCATCTCGTTCGACCTGAACTATCGCGGGAAGTTGTGGAAGCCGGTAGGCGGCGACAAGCGCGCGGTGGAGACGCTCCGGCGCATCGTCGCGAACGTCGATTGCCTCATCGGGAACGAAGAAGACATGCAGAAGGGGCTGGGGGTGAAAGGCCCGGAGGTGACGAAGAAAGAGGAGTCGAAGCTGAACCCGGACGTGTTCTTCGGCATGATCGAGAACACGGTGAAGGAGTTCCCGAACATCAAACTGGTGGCGACCACGCTCCGCGAAACGCACTCGGCCAACCGGCACGATTGGGGCGCGGTGCTGTGGCTCGACGGGAAGCGGTTCGTCAGCCCGACGGCGCAGCTCGACGTGATCGACCGCATCGGCGGCGGCGACGGGTTCGCGGCCGGCACCATCTACGGTCTTATGAGCGGGCGCGACACCCAACAGGCGCTCAACCTCGGCTGGGCACACGGCGCGCTGCTCACCACCTACCACGGCGACACCACGATGGCCACGCTCGCGGAAGTCGAAGCGTTCGCGGCCGGCACCGGGGCGCGGGTGCAACGGTAAGTGCCGCGCTTACGAGTGCCGGGAGCCGGCGCCCTCGGCACTCGCAAATGGCTTCGGCTTACTTACCCCCCAATCCGAACCCCAGCAGCTCGATTTCAAACACGAGTGTTGAATTGGCTGGAATTGCGCCTTTCGCCTGCATACCGTAGCCCAAACTGGCCGGGATTACTAGCTTGCGAACGCCTCCCACTTTCATTCCCGGGACGCCCTGCTGCCAACCCTGAACCAGTTCGCCGAGAGACATATTCAAAGGGCCTTTACCCTCTAACCAACTGGAATCAAACGGCTTTCCGCCGGTTGTAAGCCAACCGGTGTAATCCATCACCACACGTGCCCCTTCGGGGCATTCCGGGCCGTCCCCAACCTTGAGGTCGCGGCACTTCAAACCATCTTTGCCGATCGGCTTTAAGTTCGGGTCATCGGCGCCGGGTTCGGTTCCGTCACTCAGTTTGGTGAGGTCCGTCGGAGCGGGGTACCGGCGCGCGCGGGGCGGCGGAGAAGACGAGAGCAACTCGACCTCGAAGACGAGCGTGCTGTTGGCCGGGATCTTCCCCTTCGATTGTTTCCCGTAGCCCTTATCTGGCGCGATGACCAGCTTGCGAATCCCCCCCGGCTTCATTCCGGGAATGCCCTCTTGCCACCCGGCAATCAGCTCTTTGAGTGGGAACGTCGCGGGCTGCCCGCGTTCTTTACTGCTGTCGAACACGGTTCCGTCGGGAACCCACCCCGTGTAATGGATTTTCACATCGGCACCGGGCTGGCACTCGTCCCCCGCTCCGACTTTCAGGTCGCGGTACTTAACACCCGCGCTGATCTCCTTCAGGTCGGGGTCTTCGACAGAGCCGTTCGAGCCGTCGGACATGTTCTTCGGCGCGGCGGCATCGGAGACGAACACCACCAGTCCCACGAGGATCACGATCGCCGCGATCGCGAGGGCCGGCACGAGGATCTGCTTGATCTTCTGTTTGTCCAGTCCGTCGGGCTGGGTCTTACCGGGTTCCGCCATTGAGTGACTCCGAGCGTGATTGAGGAAGATGGAAGTTGTTATAGGGCGGCCCGCCGGAATAGGATCATCCCCACTGTTTCCTCACGAGGGATACCCATGCGCGTGTTTGTCGTTGCCGCGATCGTCGCGGGCGCTTGCCTCACCACGAGCGCGAGCCGGCCCGGGCGCGCCGAAGATAAGAAGGACGAGAAGAATGATAAGGAGCTAGCCAAACTGCTCGACGATATTGAAACCGCGATGAAAGCGCAAAAGTACGCGGACGTGATTCCGCTCGCGAAGAAGGTCGCCGAACTCGACCCCAAGAACCCCGCGGCCCCGTTCGCCGCGGCTACCGCGCACACGCAACTCCGCCAGAACGCGGAGGCCGTTAAAGCGTGGACGAAGCTCCTGGCGCTGGAACCGAAAGCCGTCCGCGCCTACGACTCGCGGGGCGACGCGCAACTGAAACTCGGGAACTTCAAGGAGGCTCTTGCGGACTTCGACGAGTACCTCAAAACGGACCCGAAGTTCGGCCCGGACCACTGGCGCCGCGGCATCGCGCTCTACTACGCGGGTCGCTTTAAGGACGGCGTGGACCAGTTCGAGCAGCACCGCACGGTGAACGGCGAGGACGTCGAGAATTCCGTGTGGCACTACCTCTGCAACGCCCGGGCGACCACGCCCAAGAAGGCGAGAGAGAACCTCATCCCGGTCACAAAGGACGCCCGCGTGCCGATGAAGCAGGTGCTCGAACTGTTCGCGGGGAAGATCAACCCGAAGGACGTGATCGACGCCGCCGAGAACGAAAAACTGAAGGGCGAAGCGCTCAAAGAAGCTCGGTTCTACGCGAACCTCTACGTCGCTCTCTATTACGAGTCCGAGGGTGATACGAAGAAATGCCGCGAGCACTTGAAAGAAGCCGTTGAGAAGTACGAGATCAGTCACTACATGTGGGACGTGGCCGCCGTTCACCTGAAGTTGCTGAAGGACAAGAAGTAACCGGGTGAACCCCGCCCACAAGGGTGGTGGGCGAGTGAGCGAGCCTCCAGAGGCTCGCTCACAAAGGCAGGATGGGTGGCATCGTTGTAGTTTCACCCACCGCCCTTGTGGGCGGGGTTCACCAGCCACTGCCCATACTACACCGGCTGTTCGCATTCCACGCCCGGTTCGATCACGCGCATCGACTTCCACTTCCCGCTACGGAACCGGAACCAGAAGCACGCGCTCATACCGAGAATGTGTAGCGTAGCGAACACCCAGCACCAGTACACGCTCCCACCCATGAACACCGTGATCGCGGTGGGGATCACCATCAACGGCCATGCAAGGGCGAACGTCAGTTTGGTGACGTATTTCGTGTCCCCGGCACCGCGGAGCGCGAACGCGAACGAAACATTGATTGCGTCCGCGACAGAAAACACCGCAACACACAGCAGGAGCGTCGGTACGAGAGCGACGACCGCAGCAAACTTCTCCTGCTCCTCCGGCTTGTCCGGTCGGAACGGCTCGACCAAAAGACTCGGGATCGTAACGTAGGCGAGCGCAATGAGACACATGTACCCGAACGCCCACTTCAGCCCGGTGTAGGTGCTCTTCTCCGCCAAGTCCGGGCGGTTCCCACCGAGACGTTGACCGACGAGAATGCAGATGGCTTGACCCATTCCCATCATCGGTAAGAACGCGATCATGTTCAGCCGGATCGTGAGCGTGGTGGCCCCGAGCGCCGCGAAACCGAGGTTCCCGACGAGTACCGTGAAGCAGTGGAACACCAGCACGTCCAGGAACACCTGCATCCCGGCCGGACCGCCGTAAATCATCAGCCGGCGGAACAGTTCCCGCTCCGGCTTCCACCCGGCGAGCGTGCCGAACTCGTCGCGATACTTCCTGCGGAGCATCAGCGCGAGCGCGAACAGGGCCGCGGCCCACGACCCGGCGACCGTGGCCCACCCAGCGCCCTCGATCCCGAGTTCCGGGAACCCGAGCCGTCCGAAGATCAGAACCAGTGCAAGTGCAATGTTCACCGCGGTGCCGACGGCCTCAATGCCGAGTACGGTCCACGTCTGTCCCCGGCCGGAGAAGAACCCGTTGATGGCTCCCATTACGAGCATCGGCAGCGCGGCGAACGCCAAACACTTGAGGTAAGTGGCTTCCAGCGGTTGGATGTCCGCCGGGTGGCCGCTGACCGCAATGAGGAACGGGGCTGCCGGTACCATCACCAAAAACAGCAGGCCGGCAACGATCGCGAAGTGAATCCCCTGCCACACGGCCGCGCCGACGCGGTGGGGGCGCTTTGCCCCCGTGTATTGCGCGACGAACGTCGACGTGTACCCCGCGGTGACCTGTAGAAGCCCGAAGAACAACCAGTACCACATCACCGCGGGGAACGACGCGGCCATCTCCAGCGGGTCGTGCCACGACAGGAGCACGGTGTCCACGAACACCTGCACCGTCATGAAGCTTTGGCTGACGATGAGCGGCAAAGCAAGTTTGAGAAGCTCCTTCGATCCGCCCGGAACTGCCGTGGGCGCGCCGGGCGAGTTCGATTCGGTCGCGAGCGTTTGACGCTCTGCCATAGCCACTTCACCGGCCTCATTCGCACCAACCGGCTCCGAATATGGGCTGGTCGGTACCCCGAGGTTCGGGGTCGGAACAACGGTCGGATCGATACCGACTTCGAGACGGGCGGCGGGTTGGGCACTTTCGGTCGGGGAGGGTTCAACCGGATTGATTCCCATACGGTCCGTCGTCCTTGTTTTGGGGTCCGGGCGAATCACTTGGCGAGCAACAGCAGACATTCCGAAACTGCACCGGGTGCCCGTGATCCTGAAGCGTGATCGGGCCGGGATTGGCGGTATCTCCGCCGACCGGTTGTCACATTGTCGCTCGCCACGGGCGCGTCGTCGTGAATCTCGATTCCGTTATGAGACCCCGACACGCGAGCAGGTTCGGTCTTCTTGCCATTTTCAACGACCGGGACCGAAAATTCGATGTCGTAGGTCTGCCATACGGATCGGGGCGTTGACACGCACGGGCGTCAGAGGCATGATGCTGCAAATCGTGCCGCAATCGTTCTTTCCGCTCTTCAGCCCGTAGGTACCGAGAATCTGTACCTCGTACCGTCTCTGCACTTACAAGCCAGAATTTCCCCGCCCTTGAACTCGCCAAAACCTCACGAATCGGCGACCGCAGTGAACCCGGTTAGTTGAAGACAGGACGGGTGTGAGCGCGGACGCGCTTGATTGAGAGGTTCCGTGGAGAGCATCCAGGTATTGTATTGGAGGCGCCGCTCAACAATCCAACCCGCAACAGATCGATCTCTGATTGTAATCTCTTACCCGTGTCATTTCTTCTGTTCACCGAGATGTCATCTCTTCAAATCGCACGGGAATATTTCTCGCCTCGGGGCATCTCAATCTGTGAGGGGCAACGACGGGTGCGAGTTGCTCTCAACGACCGGTCAAATCAACTTCGCACCTATTACCATTCCACATCACAACGTGTTGAGGGTACGTTCCATGTTACGGACGTGCGTGATCTGCTGCGCGCTGGTCGGGGTTCTCAGTTTGGCGGTCGGGTGCAACCTGTCAAAAGAGACAAACTCCAAGCCGACAAAGAAGGAAGATGCGGTGGCCCTCTATAAATCGGATCTGGACAAGGTTGAAAAGCAAATCAACGACCTGAAGACAAAGGCGGAGAAAGCTGCGGGTGAGGAGAAGACCAAACTGGAAGCAAAGTTGAAAGACGCCTCCACTAAGCGCGACGCGGCCAAAAAGAAGCTGGAAGAACTGGAGAAGGTTGCGTCCGACAAGTGGGAAGCCGTGAGCAAAGAAGCCAAGACCGCGGTCGAAGACCTGGAGAAATCGGTCAAGGAGTAACCAGTTCGCCGCTCCATGACGATCGAGCCTCGGTCGTCATGGAGCACTCAACGATCCACGTTGGTACCTGAAGGCGTGGCACCCATCCGAGTACGGGAGGCCCCAATCGCCCGCGAATACAGCATGCGAACCTGCTCAGGCGATCGCGTCCTTGATGACGTGCCCGAACACGTCCGTGAGGCGGAAGTCGCGGCCCGCGTGCCGGTACGTCAGCTTCTCGTGATCGAAACCGAGCTGGTTCAGGATCGTGGCCTGCACGTCGTGGACGTGAACGCCGCCCTCTGCCGGGTGGAACCCCAGTTCGTCCGTCTTGCCGAGCGTGGCGCCCGGCTTGATCCCGCCGCCCGCCATCCAAATCGTGAATGCCTGCGGGTGGTGGTCGCGCCCCAAACTGCGCCCGAGCACCGGGTTCGATTCCACCATAGGCGTGCGCCCGAACTCGCCGCCCCAAACGATCAGCGTGCTGTCGAGCAGCCCCTTGCGCTTCAGGTCGGCGACGAGCGCCGCGGACGCCTGATCGGTCGCCTTGCAGTTGTTGCGCAGGTTTCCGACCACGTCCGAATGCGCGTCCCAGCCTTCGTGGTAGATGGTGATGAAACGCACGCCGCGCTCCACCATCCGGCGCGCGAGCAGGCACGCACGGGCGAAACTCGGCTTGTCCGGGTCGGCGCCGTAGAGGTCGAGCACCTTCTTCGGCTCCTTCCGCAAGTCGGTGAGTTCCGGGGCGGCCGTCTGGAGCCGGCCGGCCATTTCATACGCCGCGGTACGAGTTGCGATCTCGGGATCGCCCACCGCGCCGAGCCGCTTCTTGTTCATTTCGGCCACGAGATCGAGCGTATCCTTCTGGAGCGCGGCATCGAACCCGGCGGGTGACGACACGTTCAGGATCGGGTCACCCTGATTGCGGAACCGCGTACCGGTGTAAATGGTCGGCAGGAACCCGCTGCTCCAGTTGGCCGCGCCGCCGCTGATCCCGGCGCCGGTGGACATCACCACGAACGCGGGCAACTCCTTAGTCGCGCACCCGAGCGCGTACACCGCCCATGACCCGATGCTCGGCCGCCCCGGTTGCGAGAACCCGGTGTTGAAGAAGATTTGGGCCGGGGCGTGGTTGAATTGGTCCGTGTGGACGGCCTTCAGGAAGCACACGTCGTCGACCGTCTTCGCGAGGTGTGGCAGCATCTCGGACAGTTCCGCGCCGCACTTCCCGTGCTTGGCGAACTTGAATTGTGGCCCGAGAACCGCCGCATCCGGGCGAATGAATGCGTACCGCTGCCCCTTGATGACCTCGGGCGGGAGCGGCTTACCTTCGAGTTTGGCGAGCGCCGGCTTGTAGTCGAACAGGTCGAGCTGGCTCGGCGCGCCGGTCATGAACAGGTGAATGACCGCCTTCGCCTTGCCCGGAAAGTGTGGCTCTTTCGGTGCGAGCGGATCGACGGCGCGCACGGGTTCTGCTCCGCGGGCGTTGCCCACGAGCAACGACGCGAGCGCGGCCTTACCGAGCCCGTACCCGCAGTCGCGGAAGAAGTGCCGACGGGTGATCTCGATCACGACTCACTCCCGGGTTACGAATTCGTCGAAGTTCAGGACCGCCCGGGCCGTGGCGGTCCAGGCCGCACGCACCACAGCTTCTTGCGCGGTGCCAGCGACAGTCGCAGCGCGCTTCGGGTCATCCGCGAACCGTGTGTATTGCGTCTCGTAGAACTTGGTCAGTAGCGCCAACTCTTCGGCGGTTGGTGGGCGCACGAGGCACAGCCGCACGAGGTACTGCACCCGCTCGGTCGTCGAGCCGTTGTGTGCGGCCGCGCGCCGGCCGAGCGACTGCGCCACTTCGAGCAGTACCGCATCGTTCAGCATCGTGAGTGCTTGAAGAGCGGTGTTTGACACCTCGCGCCGAGCGGTGCAAGCTTCACCGCTGGGGGCGTCGAACGTGTTGGACATCGCATACGGGGCCGTGCGCTTGGTGAACGTGTATAGCCCGCGCCGGTACCGGTCCTCACCCTCGCTCACCTTCCAGGAGAGTTGACCGTATGTCCCCTCGGTCGTCACTCCCGGCGGTTGCGGCGGGAACACGCTCGGGCCGTACATTTTCGTCGAGAGCAACCCGGCGGCCGTCAGAGCCGAATCGCGGATCTGTTCCGCTTCGAGGCGCACCCGCGGGCCACGAGCCAGGAGCTTGTTCTCCGAGTCTTTTGTCAGCAATTCGGGCGTCACTTCGGACGCTTGCCGGTAGGTCGCGGACGTGACGATGAGCCGGTGCAGTTTCTTCACGCTCCACCCGCTCTCGCGGAACTCCAGTGCGAGCCAGTCGAGCAGTTCCGGGTTCGTGGGGACTTCACCCTGGTACCCGAAATCGTCGAGCGTGCGGACAAGCCCGCGGCCGAAGAACGAGTGCCAGTGGCGGTTCACCGTGACTCGCGCGGTGAGTGGGTTCTCCGGTGCCATCAGCCACTTCGCAAACGTGAGCCGGTTCACTTCCGCGCCCTTCGGCAACGGCGGCAGCACCGTGGGGACACCGGGCCGTACTTCCTCCTTCGGTTCCAGGAACTCACCGCGGTGGTGGCGGAACGTCGGTCGTGGGTGGTCCGTCGGGCGCTCGCGCATCACGAGCGTCGTTGGGGGCACGGGAAGTTGCTTGCGGAGCGCATCAACCTCGTCGCGTGCGGACTTCAGTTCCGGCGCGATCGTGAGCCAGTGGCGGAACAGAGTGGCTCGTTCCGCGCGGGTGAGGGATTCCGCGGGGCGCGTGAAAAGCTCCTCCACTTCCGCGGGGAGGTCACGGGCCGCGACCGGACGGCTCTCGGTCGTCACCGCGAGGCGGAACCGACCGAGGCTGGCGGCGTAGTGGCGCTCGAAGAGGAGTTCGAGTTGTGCGCCCTTCGTCGTGAGTGGTTGCGCGAGGTTGAACACCGCGGATGAAGCGACTCCCGCACGTCCGCTTCCGGCCCAACCGGTGAACGGGTGGCCGTCCAGCGCCATTTTCGCGCCCAGGTTCGCGCGCACGTGCGATTCGGAGGCTCCGGAAATCGCCACCGGCTTTCCGTTTGCAGTGAGCGTGAATTCGCTCAGAAGGAAATCACCCTTCGGCCCCTCGTAGTACGCGCGGCCGGGGCCAGAATCGGGTAAACGGCTGTCTGGTAAGGCTTCGATCCGAATCGCCGTGATTCCAGCGGGCAGATCGTTGAGAGTGAGCGTGTACAAGTCGCGTTTCTGGGCATCACCGTTCGCGAATACGGAGCCGTCCGCTTGCAGCGTGAGTTTCGTCGGTGCGGCTTCCATCTTCGTCGGCCGCACCGTCGTCCACTTCACCGCTTGTTTGCGCCCCGCGGACACCCACTCATCGAACGCAGTCGCAAGTACTTCCGGGGTGATTTTCTTGATCGCCTCCTCTTGTGTGACGCGGATCTTCGACTCAATTTCAGCCCGTTTCTTGGTCAGTTCCGGCGTCGGGATCGGGAGTTCCGGTTCGTCTGCGTTGTTCAGGAGCGCGAACAGGCGGAAGTATTCGGTGTGCGTGATCGGGTCGAACTTGTGCGTGTGACACTGCGCGCACCCGACGGTGAGCCCGAGCCACACAGTTCCCGTCACACTCGTGCGATCGGTGATCGCGTAGTAGCGGAACTCCTGCGGGTCGATGCCGCCTTCTTCGTTGAGCATCGTGTTGCGGTGGAACCCGGTCGCAATCTGTGACGCGAGCGAAGGAGTAGTTCCCTTTTCACCCTTAAGCATGTCCCCCGCAAGTTGTTCGATCGTGAACTGGTCGAACGGCACGTCGTCGTTGAGCGCGCGAATGACCCAATCGCGGTAGGGCCAAATGGAGCGCCCGCGGTCTTTCTCGTAGCCGTTGGTGTCCGCGTAGCGGGCGAGGTCGAGCCACTTTCGCGCCCAGCGCTCGCCGTAACGCGGCGACTTCAGCAGCGCATCGACCACCTTCTCGTAAGCGTTCGGCGCCCGATCCTTGACGAATGCGTCCACCTCTTCCGGCGTGGGCGGAATGCCAATCAGGTCGAGGTACACCCGGCGAATAAGTGTGTAACGGTCCGCTTCGGGCGACAGCGTCAGTCCCTCTTTTTGGAGGCGCGCTGCGACGAACGCATCAATGGGATTGCGGACGGTTACCTTCGCGTTTGTGATCTCGGGTACGGGAGGACGCTTCGGCGGCACGAAACTCCAGTGGGCCGCATACGGCGAACCAGCGGCGATCCACGCCTTCAGCGTCTGCTTCTCCTTGGCGGTGAGAGTAACCTTCGTCGACGGCGGGGGCATCACCTCGCCTTCGTCGGTCGTTTCGATGCGCCGGAGGAACTCGCTGTCGTTCGCTTTGCCGAGAGTGGCTTCCGCCCCCTCGCGCGTATCGAGCCGGAGTTTGGCCTTACGGCTCTTGTCGTCCGGACCGTGGCACTTGAAGCACCGTGCCGCCAGAATCGGCCGCACGTCGCGGTTGAAATCCGGCTGCGCGTTGGCGATTTCAGGAGCGGGTTTCGCGGGCGGATCGGCGAATGCCCCCGTCCCCGCGACTGCGCCGGCGAGCAAAACAAATACGAACGCGGGCCAGAAGGCCTTCATGGAATCGCCTCGTATCTCTGAGCTACTCCGCTGTAACCGTTCGTGCAGTTGTCTCTCAGTATCGTAGGTCGCGAGCAACTGAGGGCTGTGACCGCGTATTAAGCATCTAGCGGTGTCGGTCGGCGGGGTGGGTGAAAACCGTTTGTAGTGGTAGGCGAAGATATTGTGCCACTAATCGTGCTCGAACGGAACCCGAAAGTGATTGTAGTTACGAAGTTGCTCGGTTCAGTGCTTTGGGAGTGAACACGAAAGAATCGCTCTGCGTTTGGGCGAGTTCGTTCGCGCCGGGTCAAAATGAGTGTTCGGGTCGCGCCGGACACTCCGTTTGCGCCCACCTTGCTGCTTGCTTCTGCCCGGTCGTACAATGCCCGGTATCATTTGCGGGTCTGACCCACGGTTCACGGTGCGCGCGATGCCGTCCCCCACATTTACCGCCCAACGCCCGCGGCGGGTCGCGCTACTCGGGTCCACCGGATCCATCGGTACCAGTACGCTCGACGTGGTGAGACACCTCCCCGACCGACTCGAAGTTGCGGGACTCGCGGCTCATTCCAAGTGGGAACAACTCGCCGGCCAGTGCCGGGAGTTCAAACCGCGGGTCGCGGTGCTGTGTGACCGGGTCGCGTTCAAACAGGCCGACCGATCAGCGTTTCCAAAGGAAACCGAGCTACTGTGCGGCGAGGATGCCGTCGCCCGACTCGTGACCGATGCGGAAACGGATGTCGTTGTCTCGGCAGTAGTTGGGGCCGCAGGACTTGCAGGAACGTGGGCCGCACTTGAAGCCGGGAAAACGGTCGCGCTCGCGAACAAAGAAACGCTCGTTGTGGCCGGGCCGCTCGTGACCGAACTTGCGGCCGAGCGCGGCGCCAAACTGCTCCCGGTCGATAGCGAACACTCGGCGATCTTTCAGGCGCTTACTGGGCACACGCCGGGCGATGTGACCCGCGTTGTGCTGACCGCCAGCGGCGGACCGTTTCGGGGCAAGCGCGCCGCGGATCTCGAAGCCGTCACCCCGGCCCAGGCGCTCAAGCACCCCACCTGGCAGATGGGGCCGAAGATCACGATCGACTCCGCGACGCTGATGAACAAGGCGCTCGAGGTCATCGAGGCGCGCTGGCTGTTCGGGCTGGCCGCGGAACAGATCGACGTGATCGTTCACCCGGAATCGATCGTCCACTCGTTCGTCGAGTTCGCCGACGGCTCGGTTCTCGCGCAACTCTCTCCGCCCGATATGCGGCTGCCGATCCAGCTCGCGCTCCTGTACCCCGAGCGTCTCGGAGGCCCGGCCAAACGCCTCGACTGGCAAAAATTCTCCGCGCTGAACTTCGAGCAGCCCGACCGGGAGACGTTCGCCGCGCTGGAGTTAGGGTTTGAAGTGGCCCGGAGCGGCGGAACCTGTGGGGCCGTGCTCAACGCCGCGAACGAGGCCGCGGTCGGTCGGTTCCTGAACGGTGAGTTCGCTTTTCTCGACATCGCCCGGTGCTGCCGGGCGGTGCTCTCTTCGCACGACTATGAAACCCGCCCCACGCTCGAACGGCTCAAGGCCCTCGATGCGTGGGCGCGGCAGGAGGTAGCCCGTTGGACCCGAACCCGAACGCCGGTAGCTCCGTCCCCGTGAACCCGCCGGGGGCGCCCGCGCCCGGTGGCGAACCGGACCACAGCGGTGAGGTCTCCGCGGTCAAGTCGTGGGTGCGCGAGAACGCCTTCTCGCTGGTCACCACCGCCGTCGTGGTCGCGCTCGTGTGCGCGTACCTCGACCCGATCGACACCCTCAAAGTGGTGCTCGGGCTGGGATTCATCATCTTCATCCACGAACTCGGCCACTTCCTGGCGGCGAAGTGGTGCGACGTTCACGTCAACATGTTCAGCATCGGGTTCGGCCCGGCGGTCCCGTTCTGCCAGTACAAGTGGGGCGAGACCACGTACAAGATCGGTATCATCCCGCTGGGCGGGTTCGTGCAGATGGTCGGCGAGGGCGACGGCGGTGACAACGAGGAAGCCGAGGACGACCCGCGGAGCTTCCGCAAGAAGAGCGTGGGCCAGCGGATGCTCATCATCTCCGCGGGCGTGGTGATGAACATCATCCTCGGGATGGCGTGCTTCGTCGCAGCGTACCTACACGGCGTTCAGGAGAAGCCGGGCACAATCAACACCGTCGAGAGCGGCGGGGCCGCGTGGCGCGCCGGGATGCGCACCGACGACCAAATCACCGAAATCGGCGGGCGCAAGAACCCGTTCTTCGACGACATCCGCCCGATCGTGATGAGCACCCAGAAGGACGAGCAGGTGCCCATCGAGTGGAAGCGGAACGGGGTCGCGTCGGGCGCCAAATCCGTTTCCCCGCTCCGCGAAGAGGGGCAGCGATTCCCGCAACTCGGGGTCTCGCCCCCGTACAACTTGGTCCTCATGACCGGGCCGAAGCGGTCGACGTTCACGCCGCTGACCGCCGGTTCTCCGGCCGCGGCTGCCGACCCGAAATTCCTGCCCGGGGACCGCGTCGTTGCAATGAGCGACCCCGCGAACGCCGCGACTGTAACGCCCGTCGCGACCTACAGCGATTACCACCGTCGCATGGTGCTGCTCGCGGGCAAGGACGTGACGTTCCACGTGGCCCGTGCCGGGGCCGGGAGCGAGACGCAACCGACCACAATTACCGTCAAGCCTTCGTACCGGTACGACCTCGGGATGCGGATGCAAATGGGCGAAATCAGCGCCCTTCGCGCGGGCGGTAGCGCCGAGAAGGTGGGCGTCGTCGCCCACACCGAAGGCGCCCAACCGAAGCGCGGCGACCGGATCAAAGCGGTCATGCTGCCGCCGGACGAGAAGGGCAAGCGCGTCTGGTACGTCAACGGTGTGGACTGGAAGAAAAAAGAGTTCGAGACGCCCGATCAGAAAGCTGTGGACGTGCGACCGCTCGACCCGCTGTTGCTGCCACACCAGTTGAACCAGTGGGCGACGGGCAAGACCGGCCCGCTGTCGGTGGAACTGGTTCTGTCGCGTGAGGCGCACCCGACCGACGAACAAGTCCGACTGAAATTTGACTTCGACCCGTCGTTCCAGTTCGATCGCGAGACGCAGGTGCTCCCGAACAGTCCGTTGCCGATCAGCGGGCTAGGATTGGCTTACTGGATCGAACCGAAGGTGGACTACGTCGCGCCGGACGGTCCCGCGGCAAAGGCCAAAACGATGCCCGGCGAGCTTCCGGACGGGTGGTATTATCGCATCCGGCGCGCCCTGGGAGTGGACCCCCGAAACGTGGAACCGGGTGGCGAAGAAAAAGCGCTTCAGCCGGACGACCGCATTATCGCCGTGCGATTTAAGGGCCAGGGGGCTGATGGCAAGCCGTTACCCGGCGAGTGGAAGGACGAACTCCAGGCGCACCCGTGGGCGGCAGTCGATTTCACCTATCAGAGCCTTCCGCCGTTCGAGATCGATCTGAAAGTGAGGCGCGGTGATACCGAGACGTTCACGGTGACGCTTCAGGGGCGGCCGAACACGGAGTTCCCGACCAGTGAGCGCGGGCTGGTGTTCCAGTCCGAGAACCAGATCCAAAAAGCGGCCGATGTGGGCGATGCGATCGAACTGGGCGCCCGGCGCACCGGGCGGTTCATCAAGGTCGTGTACATGAACCTGTACGCGATGGCGTTCGGGCGCGTGAGCGTGAAGACGATGAGCGGGCCGCTGACGATCGCGACCGTGTCCTACCGGTTCGCGGGCGAGGACTTCTGGCAGTTCCTGTTGTTCCTCGGCATGATCTCGGTGAACCTCGCGGTGGTGAACTTCCTGCCGATCCCAGTGCTGGACGGCGGGCACATGGTGTTCCTGATACTCGAAAAGATCCTCGGGCGGCCCGTGCCGGAGCGCATGTTCGCGATCGCGATGTACACCGGTCTGTTCCTGATCCTGTCGCTGATGGTGTTCGTGATCTTCCTCGACGTGGGGCGACTGTTCTTCGGCAAGTTCTGACAGTGAGTTTCCAAGGCCGCGGGCAGAACGCTCGCGGCCTTCTTCTTTCTCGCGCCTTTACTTCTTGCGGCTCGCAAAGAACTCAGCAATCAGTCGCTTCGACTCGTCCGACCCAGCCAGGCGCATGAACGCTTCGGTTTCGAGCTTGATCGCGTCGTAAAGCGGTAGTGTGGCCCCTTCGCTCGTCACGCGAATTGCTGCCTGGGCTGCGATCGTGTCGGCGGGTACTGTACTGGAAGTGCCCCCGGGTAGCGGGGCTTGCTTCTTCACGCGAACCGCGCGGGCGTCGGCTTGTCGATTTGCCGTCGCCGCGGCTTCTTCGATCAACAGGCCCGAATCCACCGTTTTGTCAACAAGCCCCGTCGTAGCCACGTTGTGACCCGAATCACTTCGCCCCGAGGTCACCATCTCGATTGCTTCTTTGGCGCCCACAATTCGCGGTAATCGCTGTGTCCCTCCCCAACCGGGAATCAGCCCGAGTTTGACCTCTGGTAGTCCGAGTTGCGCCTTCGGGTTCGTGCCGCAGACGCGGTAATCGCATGCCAGCGCGACTTCCAGTCCGCCGCCCAGCGCCGCGCCGTCGATTGCCGCACACGTCGGGAACGGGAGCGCCTCCAGTTGTTCGAGGACGCGCAAGCCCAATTCGATGAACGCCCGCACTTCGGGATCGTTCGGGCCAGGGGCGTTCGCGAGGAGCTTCAAATCGGCACCGGCGATGAAGATACCCGGTTTCGCGCTCGCGAGCACCAGCCCCTTCACGTCTGCGCGGCGGTCGAGGGCGGCGAGGGCGTTACCAAATTCGGCCCACAGCTCGCGCGTGAGCACGTTCGCCTTGCTGCCCGGTTGATCGAACGTGAGCACCGCGACGGAATCGGGGCGCACGGACACTGTGATCGCTTGTGACATGGCGGCACCGGAGCGGCGGGCGACGCGGGCATTGTACCGCTCAGCGCCATCGGCGCGGAATACGTTCGCCCGGTTCACGGCGCACCACGGGGTGCCGGTCCAACCCCAGAGCGGGCAGGAGCCAGTCGTGCGTCTGGGTGCCGACGAACGCGCCGCTCTTCACGTACTTGGCCGCCAGCTTGCTCGTGTCGGGTTCACCCACGCGGAGCACCGGTTGGATCAGTTGCTGCAAGTTCGGATCGGCGTAAGTCACCGCGTGAACGCAGTGCTGCACCTTCCGGTTGCCACAAAACGAATCGATGCTCCGGAACCGCACCGCGCCGCTATCGAGCGTGCGGACCTGCTCGACCGCGAGTTCGTACCGGCGCGCGTCCGTCTCGAACGGCCCCCACATCGACACGCGCGAACCGGTGTTCTCAGCTTTTGCGAACGTCTCTTCCAGGGTGTAGTTCTTCCCAGCCACGGGCCGCACCCGCAACGGCTGCACCGGCCCTTCCGCCGGGAGCCAACTGATGGTGACGTGCTCGATGGCGAGTTTCCCGTCCGCACCCGGTGTCGTCTTCACGAATGTCGCCCAGGTGTGCGCGGTGCGCGGGTGGAACGGCACCGACTGCCCGGCGAACAGAATGAAGTAATACCGCGGCGCGGGTGCCTCCAATGCGGGTGGGGGCGCAGCAGGCGCGAGTAGCGCGGCGAGCCAAACAGACATGAGTAACTCCCAGATGACTCTACTCAACATCATCGGGGAGTTTTGCGGAACTTGTGCCGGAGTTGACGATATGTGGGCGGACGGACCAACGAGTGCGCCGCGCATTCGGCACGCATGTCATTGTCCGCACAGGACGCTGGTTTGCTCCCGTGCGAACGGGCCGTCATCACTTCGTGGGACCGCAATACCGCCCCAGGAACAGCGTCGCGTTGGTCGCGTTGTCGCGGATCGCGAACACGAACGGCCGGTCGGCCCGGAACTCCTTCGGCTGCGGGTTGGCGCTCACGATCTCCCGCCCGATGACCACGGCGGTCGCAGCGGCAGCCTCGGTCCCTTCTTCGTCCACGTCCACGAACGCCTTGTGCAGGACGTGCGTGATGAACAGGTGCTCGTCGCTGGTGTGCATCCCGGTGAAATCGGCGTTCCGGAACGCGGCTTTCATGCCGAGGTCAATCAGGGCCGCGTTGAGCGAGTACGACGTTTCGATTTTGAACCGCGGGAGGAACACGTTCACCGTTTGCGATTTCATCGCGACGTTCGTTACCGTCTTACTCGTAAGCATCGTAACGATGTGATCGACCGTGGTAGCTCCCTTCGGCAAAAACACGAGCATCGAGAGCTCGTTGTTGGTGTACGGCAGATCCAGCACCTGCACCGGGTTTGAAGCGCGCGTGAGCCCGAGGTCGAACTCGCCGTACTCGAACCGGCCCGTTTGAGCCATCAGCGGAACGTCGACCTTCGTGCCGTCCCCGCGGGTGAACGGCGCGTCCTTCGTGTTCTCCTTCGCGAACCGGTGCAGCCAGGCGCTTTTGAAGTAGATGGCATTCGTCAGCACCATTCGCGTGAGCGGCGAGAGCACGCCGTCCGGGATCAAGTTTTTGATCTTCTTCTGTGTTTCCTTCTCGACCCACGAATTGATCCGCTGGCGGGACTCGTTCGGTTTGCGGAAGTCGGTTTCGACCACACCCGACCCGTAGTGCTTGCGCGTAAGGTCCATGAACTCCTTGCGCCACGGGAAATCCTTCATCGCCCAGATTGCGTTCGCGACGTTCAGTTCGTAACCGCGTTTGGTGAATGGACCGGAGGGTTGTTCCGCACGGCTCGGGAGCGGGCGCGTCGGGCGATTCAGATGGGCGATCATCGCGCCGAACGCCGAGTGCGGGTCTGTTGGTAAATGCAGCGTTTTCTGCATCTCTTCGAGCGTCTTGCCCTTCGCGCCGGCGCTGGTCATACCGAGAGCGGCTTCGATACTGAACGGCGAGAAGAACGTACTGCTGTCGCCCTTCGCGAGTCGGCGGTGCAGTTCGTGGCCGAATGCGTTGATCCCCGTGGCGAGTTCCTTCGCTCCGCGCAGAGCATCTTCACCGTCGAGGTTGGGACAGGCGCGGAGCCGCGAACCAAAGAGACCGCCCGCGGTGAGGGCGCTGGCGGCGGTCAGGAAACGGCGACGGGTGATGTGAGACGGGTGCATCGGATTGGTTCCTGGCGTTGCCCGGCGGCCCGTATGACCGCCGGTGCTGACACCAGTTCGACGCGACCGTGCGCCCCTCGGATTTTTTGGTTACAGAGGCGTTACTGGGCCAAAGCGCTCACTTCCGCCGCTTCTCGGCGACGTCAGGATTCACCCAGTTCGGGAGTGGCTCCCCGCGCACGCCCGCGAGCAGATTGTTCGCACACAAGCGCGCCATTGCGTTACGTGTCTCAATGGTCGCGCTGGCGATGTGTGGAACGATGGTGCAGTTCGGCAGCTTGTAGAGTTCGTGGGTCGTGGGCAGCGGTTCGGGATCGGTCACGTCCAACCCCGCGGAGAAGATCGTTCCGCTTCGGAGCGCTTCCGCGAGCGCGGACTGATCGACCAGCGGCCCGCGCGACGTATTCACGAACACCGCGGTGCGCTTCATCTTTTTGAACTGGGCCGCACCGAACAAACCTTTCGTCGAGGGATTCAGGTCCGCGTGAACGGAAACGAAATCGCTGCGTTCGAGCAGCTCGTCGAGTTCCACCCGCGTCGCACCGAGAGCTTGGTCGGCGTCCGCCTTCGGTCCGCGCGCGGTGTAGAGCACCTTCATGCCCCACCCACCGTGCAAGCGCTTCGCGGTCGCGAACCCGATGCGCCCCATGCCGACAATACCGAGTGTGCGCCCGGCGAGGTCCGAACCGAGCCACCCGAGCGGCTCCCAGGTGAGCCAGCGCCCCTCCTTCGCGTCGGCCGCACTTTCACCGATCCGGCGCGCAGCAGCCAGCAACAGCGTGACCGCGATGTCGGCGGTCGCGTCGGTGAGCGCCCCGGGCGTGTTCCCCACGCACACGCCGCGCGCGGTACACGCGGGCACGTCCACGTTGTTGAACCCCACGGCGAAGTTGCTCACGACCTTCAACCGCGGCGCGGCATCGAGCAACCCCGCGTCCACGCGGTCGGTGAGGAGCGATACAAGGCCGTCGCAATCCTTGACGCGCCGGAGTAACTCGTCCGCTAAGGGCGGGAGCTGTTCGGGCCACACGTCCACATCACACACGGCGCGGATCGCGTTCAATCCCTCTTCGGGAATGCGACGGGCGACAAATACTTTAGGTTTGGTCATGAAAATCGTGAGGTAAAGACGGGCCGGGCGACCGAGAGGAGGAGGTCAGGGTAGAGTGTATGTCCTGTGGTGAGACGGGGAAACGGCGCGACCGGCGGCACCGGTTTCGGGTCTGGGAAAGTGGCGCAGACACGGGAAGAACGGCCGGCTATTTCTTCCCCCGATTCGACCTGGCGCTCGGCGACCCCGTGGGCATGGAACCCGCGGTCCCCCTGGTGGCCGCGCCGCGCAGAGGAGCACTCACCATGTCGTTGTCCCGCTGGAAGTTGATGGCCGGCGTTTTAGGCGTTTCGATCGGCGGGCTGGCCGCAGCCGCGAGTCAGTGTCCGAAACTCGACAAATCGAAGGGGCGCCAGCCCGAAGAGCCACTCGCCTTCGCTGACACGGTCAAGCTACCACCGGCCGGTGCGCCGTCGGAACCCACTGCACCGTCGCTCCCGGTGCCCGGCCCGGCGGTTCCGCCCGCACCCGACCTGCCCAAACTGCCTGGCACGCCGCCGACCGACAGCGGCAAGGCTCCCGCCGTAGTACCCAGCGGGCCGGCCTCGATTCCGGATTTCCCGCCGCCCCCGTCGCCGGAACCGAAGCCCGCGAAGGGACCGGACCTGGTTCTGCCGGGGAGTACTCCGCCCGCGCTGCCGAGCACGCCGTCGGCGCCCGACTTGAAGCTCCCGCCCGCGCCGGCTACCCCGACCGAACCGAAGCCCACGAAACCCGATGCGCCGAAGGTTCCCCCGGCGGCCCCGGCGCTCCCGATGGGTGAACTGTTCCCGCCCGCGCCCGAGAAACTGACCCCGCTGCCGGGGAGCGTTCCGCCCGCACCGCCGAGCACTCCGCTGCCGGGCAAGCCGCCGGTCGTGGGTGCGGGCGGAACTCCGATGGTTCCGCCGACGGGCGTTGTGATCCCTACCGGCGGGAACGATGCGCTCCAACCGCCGAAGGCGGACACCCCGCCACTGCCGATCGAAACCCCGAAAGTCGAAACCCCGGTGGCCAAGCCGGAAACGGCGCCGGCCGCAGCGACGAAGTACCGCATCGTGCTCCGCGTGGGCGAGGGTGAACCGACGTTCGAGGTGAAGAACGGTGACGATCTCGTGCTGAAGGTCGCGTGCGAGAAGGTGGACATCAAGTCGCCGGAGAAGGGCGCCTCGGGGCTGTCGGCCGTGACCGCTCGCGGGAAGGTCCGGTTCGCCGGGTTCGGCGTGGAAGGTACCTGCACCGAACTGTCGTTCATGGCCGGCACCGGCGAGGTGAGCATGAGCGGTGAAGTGAAAGTGCAAATGAAGGACAAACTCGGCCGCGTGGAGTCGGAACTGACCACCACAACCCTGAAGTACAAGATTGACGCCAGCGCCGTCGGTGCCAGCATCAAGCCGTAATGAGATTTGAGACGCAGAGTTGTGGTTCGTGATTGAGCGGCGCATGAATGTCGCCGGCTTCAATCACGAACCACAACTTCATTTTCCAGCATCAATACCGTCCCTGTTCGCGCACCAGTAACCCCATCGCCTGGCGCAACTTCACTTCGGCTTGGTGCCATTCGATCGCACTGGAAAGTAAATCCCCTCGCGCCTTGAACAGATCTAGTTTCGCCGTCACGAGATCGGCCGCGACGTTGACGCCAGCGGCTTGCTTCTTTTGAAGTTCGACGATTCGGGCTTCGACCGCCCGTACATCGAGAGCACGCGCCGCGACCGCGGATCGGTACCCGCGGAGAAGGGTCGCGGTTGCGCGAATTTCGGCTTCGGCCTGCCGTTCGCGTGCGGCCAGCACCCCCGCGACCCGAGTGGCTACGGCTGCGCGCTGGTGTGCGGGTTCTTTGGCAAACGGCGAGAACAACTGCACGAGCGGATTATCCGGCTTCAAATTCGCGAGGAGCGGATTGATTCCGGTGAGCACCGCATTCGTCATATCGCCCGCGCCGCCGTGCCCCGTGAGTACGCGCAGTGCGTTCAGATCCGGCCGGTAGTGCAGACCGGTCGTCACCGCCAACGACACGTCCACGTCGTCGGGTTTCACTTTCAGTGGATCGGTGGGCCAGAGCGGGAGCGGATCGTTCGCGTTCAGTCCGAGTCGAGCGCGGAGGCTCGCGTTCAGCGCGCCGGCTCCTGCTTCGAGTTTCGACTGCTGGGCTTCGATGTCCAACAACTTGCGCCGCAACGCGGGCATGTCCGCGCGGTCCTTGAGACCGACTTTTTCGGCTTGCTCGGCGTCCGCGAGTTGCGTTCGGAGTTCGGCTCCAGCCGCGCTGAGCAGATCGAACTGTCCCTCCGCTTCGGCCAACTTGAAGAACTCTTCGAGTGCCTCGGCCGCAGCGCGGTTGCGAAGCTCGTCGGCCGCGTGCCCGCGAACCAAGCAACTCACCTCTGCAAACTTCGCGGCCTTCTTCATCAGCTTTGGGTGAGAAGGGGCCTCGTTTTCGGAGTGCCGGTCGAGGTCGTCCGCGAACGGGGCACTGGCAATTGCGAGACGCTGGCAATCGGCGGATGTGAGCTGGCGATACTCGCCCGGACGCTGAATCGGTGGAGCCGATTCGGTTGATACCGCGGACACGTCCGGTGTGATTGCAGTCCGCTGCGTGACGGGCAACTGAGGGCCGGCAACCGTTGGTCCAACGGACGGCCCCTTCAGCGCGTGGCACCCCGCGAGCGCGAAAACCGCGCAATACGCCAACCGGGTTACGGTGAAAGGTGCCACAACGGAATAATCGGCACCATCGCTCCATGTTCTTCAGACGAAGCGCGGGGTCACGGAACGCGCTCTCGCTCGGACTGCTCGCCCACCCTTCCTACCTCCCTCAAGTGCTTTAGTCGGCGCGCCGTGTGCATCGATTATTCCGATCAGGTCTTCCGTCCGGGGGTCAGGCCGGAGAAGGCGCCGTCAGGACCGACACGGAGCGCGCGATGATCCCCGAGGTTTCCCCGCCCCCCACCACCGTTTCGCGCCGCGTGCTGATCGTTGAAGACCTCGAAGATAGCCGAGAATCCCTGCAAGAACTGCTTCAAGAAGCCTTAAAAATCGAAGTCGATACGGCCGCGGACGGGGTGCGCGGGCTGGAGCTATTGGCCGAGCGCCCGTATGCCCTCGTCGTCACCGACTTGCGAATGCCGAAAGCGAGCGGAATGCGCGTGCTCCGCGAGGTCCAGGATCGCGCACTTTCCTGCGCGGTTGTGGTGATGACAGGTCACGGATCGGTGCGCGAAGCAGTCGAGGCGATGCGCCTGGGCGCCTACGACTTCCTCCAAAAGCCCCTGGACCCGCAGAAGTTCGTTCTTCTCGTCGATCGCGTGCTGCGCGAGCGCGAACTGGTCGCAGTCGGTGGAAGAAAAGAGCTTGGACAGGATTAACAGGATTCACAAGATCCGAAATAGGTGCACAGAACCAAAGCAGCGCTGCACCGTTGACAAAATAGACAGGACAAGGGCTCAACGTGCGGCCGGGTTTGAAATCCAGTCGATCCTGTTAATCCTGTCCAAAACTCTTCGCTTCTGACAACCAGAAACACGCACTTCGTCTCAAATCGTATGATGCCTTCGCCCGACTCACCGGTCGGGTTCACATCACTCGGAGGATTCCCATGCTGCGATTCGTTCGCGCTGCGCTCGCGGTTACTCTTGCTACCTTCGCGTTCGGTTCTCTCGCCGGGGCCAAGAAGCTCGACGAGAAGAAAGAACCCAAGGGCGAGGTGCTGAAGAAGGTGACCGACGTGAACTACGAGTTCGACAAGGACAAGAAGAAGTTAACGGTGAACGCAACCGGCCAAGTTCCAACCGGCGGATGGACGGACGCAAAGCTGACGCCGCGCGTGATGAAGGAAGCGCCGAAGGACGGCATCTACGAGTACGATTTTACCGCGGTGCGCCCGACCGGTATCGCGGCGCAGGTTATCTCGAAGGTAAAAGCGAGTCACTCGTGGGACAACCCGCCGGGCGACATCAAAGGTGTGAAGGTCTACGGCGTCGGCGGAGGCGCGAAGACGATCAAATTCGACAAGTAACACGTTCCCTACAGCGCGCACTCGTCACGATCGCGGTCACGTCACGTCTAGTTCCGCGTTCGCTTTAGAAACTCGGCCAGGAGTGCAGCAATGTTCCACGCATCATCGTGGCCACGGTGGTGCGTCCCTTCGAGCTTGAGGCCGTAAAGGGCCAGTGCTTGAGGGAGGCCGACCTCCGCCGGCAGCCCCTTGGCGATGGAACAGAGCGTCTTCACGTTCAGGTGGCTGGGGCCGAACGGGTAGCGCACGCCCTCGTCGCGGCACTGCTTATCGAACTGGCGCCGATCGTAGTCACCGAAGCTCGCCCACAGCCGCTCTTGGGACAAATACTCGGTCTCCAGAATCTTGCACGCATCCTTGAACAAGATGCCGCCGTCCACTTGTTCCTGGGTGAGTGTGGTGAGCTGCGTGCAGAACGGGCTGACCTTCGAGCGCTCCGGGCGCACGAGGATGCTCCGCTTCTCCAGGCGCCGGCCGCTACTCAGTTCGAGCGGGGTCAGGCCGATCTCGATGATGTCGTTCGCTTCGCCCCGCGGTGGCGTCCCCCCATCCCAGCACGTCGATTCGATGTCGATGACGAGGACGTGGTCGAGTCGTTTGGCCATTGCGCGTCCCGTTCCAAGTGGTATACCTGTGCCGGTGCCCCGCAGCGCGAGGGCATGTGATATCGTATGGTCAGTGTAGCAATCGTGCTGTACCTTCTGGCGCGGCGTGTGCATTGCGAACTCACTTGCGTCACAAACTCGAACACGGAGAGACCAAATGGCAGACGACACTCAAGACGGCACCAGCGGCGCGGACAAAGACACCGAGGTATTGGGCGCGGTCGGTGGCGCGGCTGGGGGAGCAATGGCCGGGGCCGCGGCCGGGTCGATACTCGGTCCGCTCGGTGCCGCTGTGGGTGCCGCTGTGGGCGGTGTGGGTGGTGCGATTCTCGGTAAGGATGCGGCAAAGGGTAAATCGGTTCCCGCGGTGAAGAAGACGGTCAAGGCGGTGAAGAAGGTCATCGCGAAGAAGCCCGCGGCGAAGAAACCGGCCCCGAAGAAACTCGCCGCCAAGAGCACGGTGGCCAAGAAGCCGGCACCAAAAGCAGCATCGGCCAAGAAGCCCGCGGCGAAGAAACCGGTCCCGAAGAAGCCCGCAGCAAAACCAGCAGCAAAGAGTGCTGCGGCCAAGAAGCCCGTTGCGAAGAAAACAGTGGTCAAGAAGCCGGCCCCGAAAAAGGCCACACCGAAGAAGAAATGACGATCTCGCACGCTGTTCGAGCGGGCCGAACTTGAAACGCGGCCCGTTAGCTTCCACACTAGTGGCATCCCCGTCGGAGCCACCCAATGGAAGTGCTCATCACCGCCGACCGGATTCAGGCGCGCGTGGAGGAGTTGGCAACCGAGATCGTGTGCGCCTACGACGGCAAGCCGGTTACCGTTGTGGGCATCCTGACCGGCTGCCTCGTGTTCACCGCCGACCTGATCCGGCGCATCAACCTGCCGCTGCGGGTCGCGTTCATCACCGCGTCCAGCTACCGCGGCGAAACGGTCGTTCCCGGGCGGTTAGAGATCCGCGACGAGCTCTTGCCCGACATCACGGGGCGGCACATCCTGCTACTCGATGACATCCTCGATACGGGCAAGACGCTCACGCGGGTGGTCGCGCACCTGATCGACCGCGGTGCGGCTTCGGTCAAAGTGGGTGTGCTCCTGCGCAAGATCGGGCGCCAGGAGGTGCCGTTCGAGCCGGATTTCGTCGGGTTCACGATCCCGGACAAGTTCGTCGTCGGTTACGGGCTGGACTTCAACGACGAGTACCGGCACCTCCCGTTCGTCGGGGTGCTTTTGTCGGGCGAGTAGGGTTCGTATTTCGCCTTTCGTGGCTCACGATTAGAGTGTGCGTTTCGCCCGTATCCGTATCGTTTCCGGGAACCCAAGTCGAAACTCGTGAAGCTTTTCTTTTTGGCGTCCGATCTCGGTGACAGTGACACGGCGAGTCAACTCGCGCTGCTGGCGTGCGCGCTACCACGCGACCAATTCGAGGTCGCCGTCGGGGTGCTCGGTCCCGCGACCGGGGCCGCGGCCGATGCGCTCCGGAATTCGGGCCTTTCGGTCAGCGCGCTGCCGGTACGAGCCGCGCTCGACCTCAGCGGCATGCGCCGGCTCCGGCGCGCCGTTCAGGGGTGCGGGGCTACGGTCTTTCACGCCTTCGGAACCAACGCGGTCCGGATCGCGCGATTGTGCCTGGCGCGGTTCGACGAGGGCACGGCTCCGCGGCTCGTGGCGACCGGCGCGGTCAACCCGGGGAACGGCGTGAGCGGGTGGCTCACCGCGCGCCAGGTTCGGCGCGCGGACCGCGTGATCGCGACCAGTTGGGTTCAGGGCGAACGGTACCGGCAAATCGGGGTGACCAACGACCGCCTCACGCGAATCGCCCCGGCCGTGGCGCTGGTCGAGAAGTGCGCCGATCGGACCGAGTTCTGTCGTGCGATCGGCGCCCCCGGGGACGGGCAACTGATTTTCGCCGGCGGGCGCCTGGACGCCGCACACGGGGTGAAAGAGTCGGTCGGGACGTTCGACATGATCCGCTACAGCTCGCCCGCGCTCCAGTTGGTGCTGACCGGCGACGGCCCGGATCGAGCAGCAGCCGAGGGTTTGGGTCGGGCGCTCGCGTTCGACGACTACCGCGTCCGCTTCAGCGGAGCCCGGCCCGATCTCGCGGCGGCGACACTTCTGGCGGATCTGGTATGGGTGACGTGTGAGCGCGGGGGCGAACACCTGGCACTGCGAGCGATGGCCGCGGGCAAACCTGTCGTCGCTTACAACACACCAGAACTGAGCGAGATCGTAGACGACGGGGTAACGGGGTACCTGATTCCGACCGGCGACCGCCCCGCGCTGGCTGCCAAAACTCAAGCACTACTCGCGGACCCGGAGACAGCGGCCCGGATGGGGGAAGCGGCCCGCGCCCGCGCCGCGGAGCGGTTCGGTGTGGCGCGGTTCGTCGACCAACACGTGCGCGTGTACCAAGAATTGGGGTGAAGCTCCGCCGCTCTCAGCGCGAGCCGCGCAGGGCCAGGAAGTTCCGCAGGATGGTCGGCCCTTCGAGCGTGAGGAAGCTTTCCGGGTGGAACTGGACACCGTGGAGCGGCCACGTCTTGTGGCGCACGCCCATGATCTCGCCCTCGGCGGTCCAGGCCGACACTTCAAAGTCCGGGTTCGTCCACGTCTCTTTCTTGATGACCAGCGAGTGGTACCGGGTCGCGTCGAACGGGTTCGACATCCCCGCGAACAGCCCCTTCCCGTCGTGGTGAATGGGCGACACCTTTCCGTGCATGATGCGGCTGTTGCGAATCACCTCGCCGCCGAACGTGTGACCGATGCACTGGTGCCCCAAGCACACCCCGAACACGGGTACGGTCGGCGCGAACCGCTCCAGTACGGCGTTGGAGATCCCGGCTTCCTTCGGCGTACACGGGCCGGGAGAAATGACGATGTGCGTGGGCGCGAGCCCCGCGATCTCGTCGAGCGTGATCTGGTCGTTGCGCACGACCTTCATGTTCAGGGCGGCGTCGAGTTCCCCGAACCGCTGGACGAGGTTGTAAGTGAACGAATCGTAGTTATCGATCAGGAGGAGCATGGAAAAAACGCGGAGCGCGGGGTTCGGAACGCGGAATCAGGAACCGGCCGGGCCGGTGCGAGATCGCCCGCGAGGGATCGGGTTGATACCTTCTTGCCGTTCTCCTCGATGTAGTATTTGTATCGCGCGCCCCGGAAGTGCCACATGGCTTCTCGAACGGGACCGAGCGGTTTCCGTTCCCGGTTCGGAGCTTCGGCGTTATCACCCCTGTCGACCGGGCAGCTTTTGGGCACTGTTGGCAGTGACATCGAACTTGTCCTTCGCGTCCGCGTCCGGCACCACTTCGAGGTAGGCGTCCGTCGCCGGGACGTCGTACCAGGCGCCATCGGCGAAATCGACGATCGCCCGCCCCCCGTAATTCACGGTCACCACGCGCCCCACTTTGTTCGCGAAGCGCTCGTACTCGGCGTGCCCCGGCTTCACCCGGACGAACTTGTCCGTCCACGCGCGCTTGAGTGCTTCGGCTTCGTCGTAAGTGGGGAATCGCATTGTTTGTGCTCCCAAAGGCCGAGGTCAACGGTTCCCTTCGTTCTTCCGATACTCCGTCGTCAGCATCCCGGAGAACCCCCAGTTTTCCGGGTCGATTTCGTCGATGACGATGTGCGTGAGTTCCGGGCGCTTCCCCAAAACGCGCTGGAGCGTTTGCGTGATCTCGGCGACGATCTGCGCCTTCTGCTCGGCGGTAACGCCGTCCCGTGTGATCCGCACGTTCACGTAAGGCATCGGTGCATTTCCTGAGTGGTGACGGAACCAGAATACCCTATCCCCGGAACGCTTTGGGGCCGTGTGCCGGCGGGTCGAAGTCGAGCTGTTTCAGGAACCGCAGAGCGTCCGCGGCGCCGTACTCGCGATCCATTCCCGGGTCGTGCCAGTCCACCGAGAGCGGTCCGTCGTACCCGATGGCGTTTAACCCGCGGATAATCGCGGCCCAATCGATGCCGCCGTGACCGGGCGACCGGAATTGCCACCCGGCACGCGGGTCGCCGCTCGGCCAGTACCCGGCCAGCACCCCGGCGCGCCCATTCAGTGTCAACTGAGCGTCCTTGATGTGAACATGATAAATGCGGTCCGGGAACCGACGCAAGAACTCGACCGGATCGACCCCCTGCCAGTGCATGTGGCTCGGGTCGAACGTGAAGCCGAAATCCTCGCGCCCGTCGAGGGCGTCGAGCACCAGTTCCGCGGAGTACAGATCAAACGCGAGTTGCCCCGGATGCACCTCGCACGCGAACCGCACCCCGGCTTCACGAGCGGCGTCCAAAATCGGGTGCCACTGACGGGCGAATTGCCGGAGTGCGTCCGCGATGACGTCCTGCCGGGGCGCCGGGTAGCCCGCCACGTACCCCCAGATGGGCGAACCGGTGAACCCGCTGACGACCCCCGCCCCGAGCCGCTCCGCGAGTCGGAACGTCGCCTTCATCTCCTCTGCGGCGCGCTGCTGGACCCCCGCGGGGGCGCCGTCGCCCCACACGTAATCGGGCACGAGCGACTGGTGCCGCTTGTCGATCACGTCTGAAACCGCTTGTCCGACTTTGTGGTTCGCGATGACGGGGACTTGCAGGTCGTGCCGCGCGAGTAAATCGAGGCGGGCGGGTGGGTACCCGTCGTCGGAAAGCCCGCGCTGTACTTCGAGGTGGTCGCCCCAGCAGCAAAGCTCGAAACCGGCGTAGCCCCATCCGGCGGTCTTCGTCGCGAGCGAATCGAGCGGCAGATCGGCCCACGGGCCGCTAAAGAGCACGATCGGGCGTCCCATTCCCTCACCTGCAACTTGAGAAACGATAGGGCAGAAATCAGAAAACAGATTAGAACCGGATGTGTGGAGCTTTTAGCCCCGTAGGGCACCAGTGTTGACTGGCGCCCTACGGGGCTAACTCGTTTTACAGCTAACTCGCCGGGGTGGAGCAATCGCTTCACCCCAGATACACCAAACGCCCCTTACCGAGGCCAGCCCCGATCTCTGTCTTCTGATCTCTGTTCTCTGCCCCACGGGTTTTACCCCAGAGGCGCGTCGTCCGCCGGCTTCTTCGGTTCCTCGACCGGCGCAGGCGGGCTAACGGCCGGTGCCGGGGGCGGGCTGCTCGCGGTCGGCGGGTTGAATGGGAGCGTCGCCGGGGGCGGGGGAGGCGACTGCACGACCACCGGCGGCGGGCTAACCACGACCGGCGGCACCACCACGGGGGGCGAAACCGCCGGCTTGTTCAGCAGGCTGCTGCCGAGCGGAACGGTGGCGTCGGCCGGCGCGGGGGTCGGGGTCGGCGCCAGTTTCGGCGGGGCCAGCGGCGCTTCCGGTTCATCGTCCTCGAACACCTCGTCCAGTTCCGCCTCGTCCACCTTCTTCCGCATCAGGAAGTAGATCATCGTCGCGGAGGACCAGAAGAAGCTGTAGCTGAACCCGAGCATCATGAGGAACGCGAGCGTGAGCCAGAAGCACACGAGCCCGGCGCCCGCCGTGTTATACATCCAGAACTCGTTCTTGCTCTCGGTATAGAGTTCTTGGTTCACCGGCTTGTACCGGTAGATCTGACGGATCACCTTCGTCGGGTCGGTCGTTTCCTTCCCGTCGCGGTCCAACCCCGCCCACTCGCCTTGCACCGCGTAGGGGCTGTCCTTCGTCAGAAGTTCGCGCCAGCCGAACGATTCCGGGGCGTAGACGAACAGGTACTCCGGCTTCCGGTCCTGCCACAGCCCGTTGGCGGTCAGGCCCACGGCCCACTTGCCGACGTACACCGCGACCGACGCGAAGAACAGCACGAACAGCGTGACCGCCGCACCGTAGATGATCGCGACGAACCAGTTCCAGAGGTAGTGCCACGGGGCCTGGTAGACGTAGTTCACGGACCGACTCAGGGCGTCGAACGTGTCGCTCTGGTCGCCCTCGACGCTGAGGGTGGTGTACATCATCGGGTACCCGACGAGGCCGACGAGGAACACCGTCATGATGGCCCCGCCGACGATGACCAGCGGCAGCCCGACGCCGAGCAGCACGATGTCGCCGACGAGCGGGATCAGCGCCAATAGGCCGTACAGGATCAGCCCGACCACGACCAAGCCGATGATGCCGAGCGGAACGAGCGGGGCCCCGAGGTAGCTCAGGTAGCGCTTGGCGACGAACTGGACCGCTTGCTTCAGCGTGATAGGCCCCTTGTTCGCGAGTTGCACCGCCGCGAGCCGGGTGATGACCCCGCCGCAGAACGCCCAGACCGCCACGTTGCTGAGCAGGATCAGGAACAGGTACAACCGGGTCTGCGGGCTGACCCCGGGCGAAAGGAGCTTCGCGACCGGCAGCAGCAGCTTCACGAGCGGCTCAACGAGAACCGGCACGGACCCGCTAAAGAACCCGGAGACCACCTTCTCGCGGTCCGCGGCCGAGCCGCCGAGCGCGTCGGTGAAGAACAGGAACGGGTTCGGCCCGCGGTACTCGTACCACGGCAGCGTGCGGAGCCGCCCGCCCGGGCCGGCCAGCGCGTCGAGCACCTGCCACTGTTCGTAGTCGCGCTTGTACTTCTCCGCCCCGATGCGCGCGAAATCTTCGTCCGTGTAATTGGCGTCGTTGGCCTTTTTCTTCCCCTCGTAGTTCCGCTTGATCGTGCTCGCTTCGTACTCCCGGTCGTTCTGGAGCGGCGCCTTGTAATAGAAGACGTTCGAGAGCAGCCACCAGGAGAACGACATCACGAGGATGCCGAAGGCCGCGACGAACAGCTTCCTCGGGTCCAGGGCAATTTGGAAGGACCGAAATACGTTCGTCCACGGTAGGGCCGTGCGGTAACTGAACCCGCCGGATTGGTCGCGCCCGTCGGCCATGCTGGCTCCTAAAGTCTTGAAGTGTGTCGCGGGCCGCGAACCGGTGGGCGTCCGCGGGACAGGGGGGGATTATACCCGCCCTAACGGTCTCGGCAATTGCCACAAGAAATGATGAACACGTGGTGCCCTACTGGTAATGCCAGTCGTGTCTGTTGTTCGGATTTTATGCCGCGTGCGTGGCGCGGGCAGCCCTCAAAATCGGCACAAGCGCCAAGACGGTCCGCCGCTCCCCGCCGACCGGTGGGGAGCGGCGAACCGCATTTGGGGATTTGGATAGTCGTCCCGCTCGGGTTAGAAGAAGAACCCGATGCCCACGTTGAACCCGTGGATCAGCCGGAAGACCTTGGTCCCGTAGTTTCGGATCGATGTTTCCCCGAAAGTTTGTACCCGACCGGTTCACGCATGTACCGGGTGTTGAAGAACGACATCCCGGTGTACCCCAGTTTCAGTTGCACGCCCTCGATCGGGTACATCCACAGGTTGAGGTCGGCCGTGGCACTCGGCACGAAGTCGAACGACTCGCGGCCGAACTTGGACTGCGTGGTCTTGTCACCCAGCTCGTACTTGGCCCGCTGCTTGGCCACGTCCATGTACGCGGCGGCCGTCAGGTCGAGGCTGGCCGAGAACATGTTGCCGAGGTACACCTCGTGCCCGCACCCGACGAACAGACCGTACATCCGCTGCGAGAGCGAGTTGGTGTACACGGCCGAGCTCTGCGGCGTGGAGTTCCCGGAGCTGTCGATGTCCACCGTGCGCCAGGTGAAGCGCTCGAAGAACCAAGCGAACCGGGCACCCGATAACCCGTACACGCTGCTCATTTCGGTCGCGAACATCGGGATGCGCATCCCGAGTTCCGCCTGTTGGTACCGCTGCGTGAACTTCGTGTCCATGATGTCGGCCGCGTTCCAGATGCCGACCGTGTTCGCACCGCCGTTGGTGCTGTTGTCGAACGCGGTGTCCTGCAGCGGCCCGTTGAACAACTGATTGAAGTTGTACACCGGGGCCGACAGGAACGTGTCGGCGAGGTCGGGTCGGGCGCGGTACCCGAGTGGGTACTGCGAGGCCCCGGCCGAGTAGTGGGCGTCGTACAGTTGCAAGTAATTCGCGTAGATCCGGGTACCGGTGTCGAATTTGTACCCGATCTCCACCTTGAACCCGGGCTGGAACTCGCGCCGGCCCATTTTGCTTGTGTTCAGCGCGTCCGCCCCGGTTCCGACGAACGTACCCGGGACGCCGGTGATTGCGCCCTGAGCGTCGAAGAACCCGCGCACCCCGATCGACTGGTTCCCCAAGGCCCGCGTCTGCGTGAGCATGACGAACTCGGCCCCGAAATAGAACCCCGGCTCCCCGGCTCTCCCGGTCGGGATCGGAATTACGGGATCGCTGTTAAGAGGTGTTTGGAACCCGCCCTCCTGGGCCGCGACCTCGCCCGGCCACCCGATCGCGACCACGGCCGCCAGCACGGCTCCCCCGATGTACCGATGGCGCATAACCCGGCTCCCCCTTCAACGGACTGCATGAACGACCGGCCGTTGCAGGCTCCCCAACCTGCTTCGACCCGGCCCCCCGGTTCGTCCGGAGGGCCGATCCCCTGAATACGGCACTTTGCGCACGTGTTGCGGAAAGTCGCGGGGACGATAACGCGGGCTCCGATCCGGTCAAGCGTTTCCACCCGAAAATTGGCACTTCATCGCGGAAAAATCAGGCTTCCGGGGGCACGCGGCGCGAAGTTGAAGGGGCTGTTGGTGCGGGGGTAAACCGGGTCGCGGTACCTGTGGTCGCGACCTGGGTAACCGGCGCAGAATTGGTACCCACGGGGCAGTCTTTGGAGGTGATTTTGAGGGATCGAAAGAGGAATCGTGACCCCGTTTGGGTTTCTCTGGAATGGAGAGAGGGTTCCCATCCCGTTTCCGACCATGATTTTCGACGCTCCAGTTATTGCATCACCTCAACGGATCGTGCATTCACAACACCTTTTGCGCGGCGCGCGTGCCCGCGAACCAGGTAAAATCGAACTACTTTCCGTGGGTTCCCAAAAATCACTCCGAGCGCCCGTGCGTTCGCGGGCAATACACGGTGACGGACACGAGTGGTTCCGGGTTCCGAGTCGGAAAGTCGCACCCTCAATGGGCGCGAGTTTACGATCCGGGACCGTTGAAAGAGGCTCTTATTATGCCCACCGGGCAAGCCGAACGGTTGATGCCCACGCTCCGACGGGTCGTAATGGCCCGCCAGTCGGCCGCGCGCACGGACGGTGAGCTGCTGAGCGCGTTCGTTCAGAACGCGGGAGGAGCAGAGTGCCCCCGCGAGGGTGCTCGTTCCCCGGAAGCAGCCGATGCTTTCGCGGAACTGGTCCGGCGGCACGGGGGGATGGTGCTCGGCGTGTGCCGGCGCGTCGCGGGTGATTACACCACCGCGGACGATGCGTTCCAGGCCACGTTCCTGGTACTGGCCCGGCGCGCCGCGTCGGTGCGGCCCCGGGAACGGGTCGGGAGCTGGCTCTACGGTGTGGCGTATCGCACGGCGCTCAAGGCCCGAATGGTTCTGGCCCGCCGCCGGTCCCGCGAAAAGCAGGTGGACGTCATGCCCGAACCGACCGCCCCGTCCGCTGTGCCCGCGTGGAGCGATCTCCAGATCGTCATCGACGAGGAACTGGCCCGGCTCCCGGACAAGTTCCGGCTCCCGGTGGTGCTGTGCGACCTGGAAGGCCGGCCGCAGCGCGAGGTGGCGAAGCACCTGAACGTGCCAGCCGCCACACTCGCGACGCGCCTGGCCGCGGCCCGGCGCACGCTCGCGGCGCGGCTCACGCGCCGGGGCGTGGCCCTCTCGGGGGGCGCGCTCGCGGGGCTTCTGGGGCAGCACGCTTCCGCGTCGGCGGTGCCGTACACGCTGGCCACGGGCGTCGTGCGCGCGGTCGAACTGGGGGCCGCACAGGGAACACTGAACTCACTCGTGTCCGCTCAGGCCGTTCACCTATCGGAAGGAGTGATACGAATGATGATGATCGCCAAACTGAAAGCGGTCGCGGTGCTCGCCGCGGTCGCCCTGGCGCTCACGACCGGGCTGGGCGTGGGGCTCGTACCGGCGGCCGCTGGTGATCGGCCCGGCGCAACGAACGAACCGAACGCGGCGAAGGCGATTCCGGTAACGGCGGAATCGATTGACGAATACGTCGCGGAGCGCCTGAAGAACATCCGGGCCGAAGAACCGGGTCTCGACGACCCGACCTTCCTCCGGCGCCTCAGCCTCGACGTGCGCGGGACCGTCCCCACCTCGGTGGAGACGTGGTTCTTCGTCTCCGACGGGGACGAGGACAAGCGCGCGAAGGTGGTGGAGTGGATCACCGACGACGAAGCGAAGCGGGCTGCAATCGCGAAGAAACTCGGCGTGCCGATCGAGCGCGTCCGGGTGGTTCGCGCCCGTGTGGTGACGGACGACGTTAAGGGCGTAAGCGTGGTCGAAGTCGTAGATGTTCCAGACGTTACGACTACGAAGGTCGTCGAGACACTCAACCTCACTGCGGACGGCAAGAAACTGATGGTGAGTGACGACGCGAAGGTCGTGTGGGGGGACAAGGTCGTCACCAATAAGGACTCGCGAATCAATCGAACCGTCGTGCGCGTGGCCGACGAGAAGACCGTGAAGAAGGACGATCACCTGGGGGTTTGGTCCGAGGTTGTGGTGGGCTCGAAACCGGCGAAAGACACGTTCTTCCAGTCTTGGACTGCGACGAGCGAAGACAAAGACGTGTTCCTGACGTGGGTATCCGACGGGAAGCAGAGCGGCGACAAGTTCACCACGACCGTCGATCTCTTCGTCGCGACCCCGGATAACACGGACGCCGAGTTCCTGAAGCGCGTGCTCACCGACGTGCGCGGGAACGGGCCGACCGCGCTGGAACTGAAATACTTCACCGAGGACAAAGATCCGAAGAAGCGCGAGAAACTCATCGACACGCTTCTGAAAGAGCCGGCGGTGCAGAAGAAACTCGGCGACGAGTGGAAGAAGAAGATGCTGGCCCTTAAGTCCTCGAACCAGAAGGGCCAGGTGGAATTCTTCTACCTCGTGACACCGGACCACGTGATTCCGGAAGGGAAGAAACAGAACCTAGTTGTTCCCCTGGAGCTGACCCCCACGAAGCCATTCGTCGTGCCGCTCCCGCCGACCACACCGAAGGTACCGAAGCCGCCGGTTCCCCCGGTCCCGCCGGCCCCCAGCGCGAAGCCGTTCGTTGTGCCCGACGCTCCCGCGGCTCCGGCGAAGCCGGCCACCCCGAAAACGCCGGCCGCACCGAAGGCGCCCCAATCCGACCGCCTGGAGAAGCTCGTTGGCGAGCTGATCGCGGCCCAAAAGAGCGACGAGGCCATTCTGGAAGCCATCACGCTCGCGACCCTCAGCCGGTTGCCCACGGACGCCGAGAAGAAGCTCGTCCTGGCCGTTGCTGGCACCGCAGGTGACCGCAAGACCGCATGGGTCGCGGTGGCTCGCGCCCTCGCCGGGGCGGATGTGAAGAAGGTGGACGTTATCGTCCCCAAATTCCGAGTTGAACTGGTCGACCCGGCCGCACCTCCGGCCCCGCCCGTTCCGCCCGCGAAACCGTAGTTAACAAACCGTGAACTCAAGCGGGCCGGCCCATTGGGGTCGGCCCGCTTTTGTTTGGCAATATTGGATGAAGAGTTCTGACAGGATCTGCAGGACCAACACGATCCGGAACAAGCCCCATTTCATTCGATGGGGAGTGTCTTGCCCTTTGTAGCGAGCAGGCGGCCGAGCTGATCGGCGCTCAGGCGCGGGTCGTCCGTGAGGAGCGCGCCGAGTTCGGTCAGCACGAAGTCTTCCAGTTCGTCCCCGGCCCAGCCCTCGGCAATCAATTTTCCGCCAACGAACTCGAGCGCGCGGTCGCGAAGCTTGTCCGTGCGCCGGGTGAGCGTCCCTTCGTTCAGGTTGAACAGCTTCGCGGCCTCGCGCTGGCTCAGCCGGTACCGCCAGCGGAGCCCGAGCAGCAGGCGCTCGTCGTCGTCGATGGAGCCGAGCCACTCGCGCGCGGCGGAGACAAACGTCTCGTGCCACCGGTCCGAGCCGTTCGATTTCGGTGTCTCCATCGGGAGCGCGATTTCGTCGTCCGGCAGAGCGGTGACCCCGGTGGTCTGGCGCAACTTCGAGAGGTGCCAGTTTTGGAACACGCGGATCAACCACGGGGCCAGCGGGCGCTGGCCGTCGTAGCGCGCCAGCACCGGCAACGTCCCCTCGCTCTCGGGGGCAATCAGGTTGCTCCAGAACTCGGTCACGGCCGTGTCCTGGCGTTCTTCGTTGCGCGGGTAGAGCCGCACCGCCCGGGCGCGGAGCGCGTCCACGAGCAGACAATCGCTGCGCCCGGTGCGGGCGTTGAACAGCGCCTCCCACGCGGCGCTCTGCCCCTCTAGGCACCCGACGCACACGAGCCAGTCGACCGCGTACAGCCCCTCCAAGTATCCCGCCCACGAAACCGGCACTTGGTTCTTGGGAAGGAAGATGTGGAACGTGCGCTGGAGGTGCGCCAAGAACACCGGTTCGGCGAGCTTGACCGCGGGCATCTGGAGCCGCGCGAAGTGGTAGAGCAGCGTGACGCGGCCCTTGTCCGCGGGGCTGAGCGTCGGCAGTTCCGGGGGTGCAATCACGGCCAGTCCAGGGAACGAATGGATCTCACGACAAGGACATCATACGCGCACGGAACTGGCTCGCCCCGATCGGCGCGCCGTCATCGCATTCGCTCCGCTGGATACCCGAGATTCGGGCTCCCGCTTTTCTTTTTATCGCGGCGTGAACACCAATATCTGTACGTTCGAGGGTGCGTTCGGATCCGGGTCGGTGGGCGCGAGGTTCATTCCCATTCCCAGCGGGATGATCTTGCGCCGAGAAAACGTGCCCAATTTGTGCGCGCCGGCCGCTTTCAGATACTCTGCCACGACCTCTGCCTGCTTCTTGGTTAGCTCCTGCGCTACAGCGGGTGCGGTCGCTTGGTCTTTCGGATTGTGGAACCCGACTACGACGACTTCAGACCCACTGGCCTTGTTACCTTTGAGTGCGTTTGCCGCTCCGTCCAGGTGCCGGCGCCCCTCGCCGGTTAGAGTGGCGGTACCCGGCTCGAAGAGGTCTTTGGACTGATACCCCATCTGCGTGCGGGACATCGTCGGGCGGACGAGTAGTGCCACCGAATCCTCGACGTAGTTGCGCACGATCGGGAGCCGACTCAGGGCGTCACTGCCCTGCTTCACGGACTTCAGCGTGTCGCGCCCGTCGGCCACGAACCCGCGCAAGTTCCCCACCTCGTTCTCCATCGTCCCCACAGCTTTATCCGTCCGGCCGACCAACTTGCGCAAGTCACCGAGCGTTCCCCGCGCGTCTTCATACAAGTCGTCGTCACGGACGAGTTTCGCGAACGTTCCGTTGCTACCCTCAATGTCCTTAATGAAGTCCTTTGCGGTAGCGACAGTTTCGCGTGCTTCCGACGCGAGTGATTTCACCTCGGTCGCGGTTCCTTTCGCTTCTTTCGCGAGGTCTCGCACTTCGGCAACAGCGTCCTCAAAGGCAAACGGCTTCACGCCCCGGAGCCGGCCATCGGCGAGCGCGCCTTTGTTCGGGTCGCCGGGCTGAATGCTAATCACCTTCGAGCCCAACATCCCGGTTCCGTGGATCTGGGCCGAAGCGTCGGAGTACAAACGGTTGGCGAATTTGGATTGGAGACGCATCCGGACCGTAACTTCCGCTCTGGGGCCGTCGTGATCGGGGTACTCGACCGCGACGACTTGCCCCGCGTCCACGCCGCGAATGCGAACGGGGGCGCCGGGAGTAACGTCGTGGGCCTCGGGGAAACCCGCGGTGACCTCGACGGTATCGGCCCACAGCCCTTGTTTGTCAGCAATGCGCGCGATGCCGTAACCGCCCAAAACGAGCGCGGCGACGACGACCAAACCCAACGTCACCGCCTGCCAGCGCGAAAGCGATTGCGACATGACACGGCTCCCGGAAATCGGTTCCGCAACATTATACCCTTCGGTGTGTCGTTCCACGGATTGACGTTTTGTACTTCGGCAGGAAAAGACGATCGGCGACGTAGTCTACGTCGCCGATCGTGAAATCAGGTGCGTACCGCCAAGCACTGACGTTCACACTTCTTCCGGCCCCTGCTCGAACCCGACGCGGACGGCGGCCCGGACCCAATCCCATTCCGCCGTTTCGCCCCGCAAAAACCACCCGGCTCGGAGATCCGCTTCTACGTCCGAAAAGTCTTGATCCTGGTACTGCGACTTGGCCCGTTCCCCGTAGCGCATCGCCCGCCGCAGTAACGCGGGGTCGATCGACGGCGGTTGCGTCTGCGTCACCGCGTGGAACAGGTTAATCGTCAAATCAGTCGCGTCGTCGGGACTGTTCGACATGAATGACTCCGCAGCGTTAACTGGATGAAGACGAAACATGCGAATGAGATGCCATATTTAGGAATCGGCACTCCGTTCGCATAACAACAAGCGTCGAATTGGCGAAAATGTTTCATCCCTTTCGGGAGAAAACAATGCGGTTTATTAGTGGTTTGTTCCTGATTGCGCTGGTCGCAGTTCTGGCGCTTCTGACTTACGAAAACTCCAGCGTTACCCGCGTGAACGCCTGGTCGTGGAACTGGGACGTGCCGCTGCCACTACTCGTGGGGGGCGTGTACGTTCTCGGCATGGTGAGTGGCTGGTGGCTCATCGGTTTAACGAAACGCTCTTGGCAACGGGTGACCGAACCCGACCGCGCGCGAGCGTAACATCAGTACGAGCACGCAGGAAGTCACCAAATACTGAGCCGCGGGCGCAAACATTCGCACCCGCGGCTCGGTGTTTCGCATTAGCCCGCGCCGACGATCTGGCGGAACTCGTCCTCATTAATGATCTTCACACCGAGTTCCTTCGCTTTGTCGTGTTTGCTACCGGGCTTGTCGCCGACCAACAGGAAGTCCGTCTTCTTCGACACACTCCCGCTCGCCTTCCCGCCCGCGTCCTTGATCGCGGTCTCGATACCGACGCGATCGTAATTCACGAGCGTTCCCGTCACCACGATCGTCTTGCCCGCGAGGGGAAGCCCGCCGACCGGCGCGGCCTTCTTGTCGTGCGTCATCTTGATGCCGAGTTCTTTTAGCTCCGCGATGAGCTTCCGACCATTCTCGCCGTCGAAATACGCACGCAGATACTTCGCTCGTTCCGGTCCCCACCCCTTTACACGCGCCAGATCCTCGGGCTTTGCGGCGATAATGAGATCGATGTCCGGGAACTCTTCGACGAGGTCGTCGGCCATCTTCTCACCAACGCTGTAGATCGCCAGTGCAGGGAGCAACCGGGCCAGCCCGCGGTCCTTACTCGCAGCGATCCCGTCGAGTAGCTTCTGAGCCTTCGTGTCCGCGAATTTCTCCAGAGCGAGGAGTTGCTTCTTGGTCAGCCGGTAGAGGTCCGCGACCGACTTCACGAGACCGGACTCGACGAGCTGAATCGCGACCTCGCGCCCGAGTCCGTCGATCTCCATGCGCGTCTTGCGCGCGTACCCTTCCAGGCGCTTCCACATGCCCCCGGAACACGACTCGGGGTTGCTGCAAATGAAGTTGTAACTGCTCGCCGACTCCTGTTTGACGACCGGCCCGCCGCACTCCGGGCAGTTCTCCGGCCACGTAATGATCGTTTCTGTACCCTTGCGGTCCGCTTTGATGACGTCCACAACTTGCGGGATGATCTCGCCCTTCTTCTCGACCACCACCGTGTCGCCGATCCGGACGTCCATCTCCGCGACCCACGAGGCGTTGTGCATGCTCGCGTGCGTGACCGTGGTGCCGGCCAGTTGCACCGGCGGGTCGAACGTGGCAACCGGCGTCAGTTCGCCGAACTTGCCGATGTGGAACACGACCGCGCCGAGCTTCGTCGTCCCCTGTTCGGCCTCGAACTTGAACGCTCGCGCCCACTTCGGCACTTTCGCCGTGTACCCGATGCGCTCGCGCTGCGCCCAGTCGTTCACCTTCACCACGATGCCGTCGGTGTCGTAGGGCAGCTCCTTCCGCTTCGTGTCCCACTCCTTGCAGTACGCGATCACCTCATCAATGCTCGCGCACAATCGCTCGTGCGGGTTTACGGGGAACCCGAACTCCTTGAGCTTCGCGAGCATCTCCGACTGCTTCTTGATGACCAGCCCGTCGATCGCGCCAGACCCGTAGGCGAACATGCTGAGCTTCCGCTTGGCACACTCGCGGGGATCGAGCAGCTTGAGCGTCCCCGCGCTGAGGTTACGAGCGTTCTTGTACGGCTCCTGCTTGTTCTTGGTTTGTTCCGCGTTGATCCGGGCCAGTTCGCTGCGGGTCATGTACACTTCACCGCGCGCCTCGAAGATCGCCGGCGGGTTGTTGGTGTTGAGCTTCAGCGGAATAGCGGCGATCGTTTTGACGTTGTGCGTCACGTCGTCGCCCACGCTCCCGCTCCCGCGCGTGGCCGCGAACGCGAGCTTGCCGTTCTCGTAAGTGATCGACATCGAAACGCCGTCGATCTTCAGTTCCACGACGTATTCCACAACCGCACTGGCCCCGAGTGCTTTCTTCACGTCCGCGTCGAACTTCCGCAAGTCGCCTTCGTCGTAACTGTTCTCGATAGACAGCATCGGCACCTTGTGCGTGACTTGCTTGAACCCGGGGATCGGCGCCCCGCCGACGCGCTGCGTCGGGCTGTCCGGGGTGACGAGTTCCGGGTGGGCCTTCTCGATGTTGGCGAGTTCTTGGAGCAACTTGTCGAACTCGCGGTCCGAAATGACCGGCGCGGCTTCGACGTAGTACAGGTAGTTGTGGTGATCGAGTTGCTTGCGGAGTTCGGCCGCCCGGTCCGCGGGCGCGGCGGGCGAAGCGGTAGTGGTTTTGGCCACGGGCGTGAACCTCTGTTGGTGTGTGTTTCAACACCCGGGATTGTGCCGTGAAAGGTGAGCGAGAGCAAGCTTGGGAGCCGGTTCAGGCCGGAGGCGAACTGGCGATCGTCCAATTTTCCGTGTGTAGCCCCGGCACCGCGGAGAGATCAGAATCCGTTGTGACAACGGTGCAATCACCGAGGGTCAAAGCGATCGCGGCGAGTTGAATGTCCACGATTTGCATCGCGCGCCCGATCCGACGAAGTTCGGCACGAAGGCGACCGAACTCTTCTGCGGCCTCGTTCGTGTATGGCCAGACGCGCAACCGACCGAGCGCGGCAAGCAGGAGTTGTAAATTGCGGTCGCGGCTCGCGCTGTTCTCGACACCGTGGTACAGTTCGCCGAGAACGGGCACGCAGATACCGATCCGGTGCCCTCGACGCACTTCCTCTTGGACACGCGAGCGCACTCCGTACCGATTGTTGATGAAGTGACCCGCAATTCCCGTGTCGAGGAGGTATCGCCTCATTTGAAGAGATCCTCGAGCTTCTTGCTATGCGCGTCCCAGTTGGTAAGTTCCCAGGCCTTCTGCTCGGCACGGGCCTTTTGCCACTCGGCTTCTTCTTCTGGCGTCATTAAAAGCGGTTGAATTTGGTCGATGCTCGCCGCGAGTGCTTCGATTCCGGCTTCATCGGTAGGCCAATCTTCTTCTCGCATCCCCACCTCACGGGAATCGTGGTCGGCGGCTTTCAACACAACGGGTGTTCCCTCTGGCCAATCTGGCGAGGTCTCAAAAACGACCTGCCCACCGCGGATCGTTCCGCGAATTGTGCTCATGCGTGGCCCTCCTTCCGAAAGCGTCACTCTCATTGTACCACGAGGGCGGATCCGGCTCGTGGAGCTAGAAGCCACCCTCGTTTGACGAATTTGGTGCGAATCGCTTATCGGCGGAAAGCCTGTTTGCTGAACTGACCCGAGAGCGGATTGTAGACCGTGCCCGTGTATTTCGACTTGTGCGTGAACGGGTTGGTGAAGTGCCCCGTGCGTTGAACAGAACCGATGACCGGTTGGAGCGTCGCATTGGCCGAAACAACGCCCCCGCTGCGAGGATCGACAAATCCAGTTCGGGCGGTGGTTCCACGGGTACTCCCCTTCAGCGGGGACCATCCGCCCGCGTTAGCGGTGCCCACGAACACCAGCATCACCAATGTTGCGATCAGCGCACGTCTCATGATTCCGTCCTCGGTGGTGTCACATCTTTCCTCGCTTCACTATTTTTCGGCCGAGAACAGGCACCAAAAGCAAAACCTTCCGGTCGCGGGCGCGCACGGAAGGCAACGGAAGGTCGGTTTGTGCTAACTGGCGCGGATCGCTCATTACGCGACCCAGTTCGCGTCCGTCGAGGTGAACGCGACCAGTTCTTCCGGGGTGAACCACAGCGCGATTTCGATCGCGGCGTTTTCGGTGCTGTCACTGCCGTGAACGAGGTTGTTCTGCACGCTCAGCGCGAAATCCCCGCGGATCGTGCCGGGGGCCGACTTCGCACCGTCGGTCACGCCCATCAGGTTGCGGCACACCGCGACCGCTTCGCGCCCCTCCCACACCAGCGCGACCGTCGGCCCACTCGTGAGGAACGTGAGCAGGCTCTCGTAGAACGGCTTGCCCTTGTGAACGGCGTAGTGCTTTTCGGCCAGTTCACGCGACACTTGCACCAGCTTTAACCCCGCGAGCCGCAAGCCCTTGCGCTCGAATCGGGTGGTGATGTCGCCGACCAACCGGCGCTGCACCGCGTCCGGCTTCAAGAGGATCAGGGTTCGTTGCATGGCGGATCTCATTTTTACAGGGAGAACACAACTCGCGTACCGGTCATGGTGCGGAACGGGCGCGGGTTCGTCCACCGACGGTACGCCAAGTTCCCGGTTCCCGAGTTCGGAGTTCCCGAGTCTCAAAACGGCCCTGCGAGCGTCTCACCGTCCGGTCATCGTTGGAACCCCGGAACTCTGAACTTGTTTCGTCGCGAGCGCGCCGGTAATGAGGACGCGATAAGAGGTACTGTGCGGAACGGGCGCGCCGACTTCGCGGTTCTCGCTATGAACCGGTGCGGGGTGCTGGTGCCGCGTTGAAACTCTGGGTGAGCGCGCGGCGAAGAACAGCCGAAACAGCTTTCGGCGAGGGTCGATAGCCGTTTCGCGTTCCGTTGGCGAGTGCGAGGGGCAATAGTGGAAACTGAACCGGTCGTTCACGACGGCGTGCCCATTCGCCCGGAAACAGTACGATTGGCCAATGGATCTGTGCTCGCCGCCGGTGCGCCCCGCGATCCGCGGCGCTTTGGCGAAGCCGGTTCCCGCGCGAGCGATTCCAGCGGAGCGGAGCCGGTCAACCGATTGCCCGTCATGGCCATCACACACAGTCACAAACTCGTTCTCCCGGCCGACGCGAACCACCACGGGACGCTGTACGCGGGTGCGATGCTCCGGCTCGTATTGGAAGCTGGCTACGCGACCGCGTGGAAGCACATCGGCCCGGAAGCGAACCTCGTGCTGCGCCGCGTGCTGAATATGGAGTGCCTGCGCCCGGTGCCGGTGGGCATCGTGGTGGAGATCCAGGGCGCCGTGCTTCATCGCACGGCGGCCTATCTGGTGTGCGGATTGGTGGGCGCGCCGTGGGACGACAACGGGCCGTGGGCGGAAGCCCTCTTCGGCTTCGCCCAAGTGAATCCGGACGGCAAACTCACGCACTTTCCCGAACGGCTCCCGGCCGTGAGCACGCCCTCCGGGGCGGTTTGGGATCGCCTGGAGCGCCGCATGAATAAGTTTCTGCGGCTCCGGTGAGAAGGCTCACTTCCCCATCTTGTTGCGGAAGAAGTCCATTGTCCGTTTCAGCCCTTCATCGCGGCCGACCTTCGGTTCCCAACCTAGAAGTTGCCGTGCGCGGGTAATGTCCGGCTGACGTACCTTTGGGTCGTCCTGCGGCAGTGGTTTGAACACGATTTCGCTCTTGCTGCCCGCGAGCTTCCGAATCTCTTCCGCAAACTCCAGAATGGTGATTTCGGCCGGGTTGCCGAGGTTGACCGGTTCGTGGAAATCCGTGAACAACAGCCGCCAGATCCCCTCGACCAAGTCAGACACGTACTGGAAGCTCCGCGTCTGGTTCCCTTCACCGTATACGGTGATCGGCTCGCCGCGCAGCGCCTGATACATGAAGTTCGGCAGCACGCGACCGTCGTTGAGGCGCATGCGCTCGCCGTAAGTGTTGAAGATGCGAATGATGTGCGTGTTCACGCCGTGGGCGCGGTGGTAGGCCATTGTGATCGACTCGGCGAACCGCTTCGCTTCGTCGTAGCACCCGCGCACGCCGATCGGGTTCACGTTGCCCCAGTAGCTCTCCCGCTGCGGGTGTTCGAGCGGATCACCGTACACCTCGCTGGTGCTGGCGAGCAGGTAGCGCGCGCCGTGCGTCTTCGCGAGACCGAGCGTGTTGTGCGTCCCCAGCGAGCCGACCTTCAGCGTCGGGATCGGGTGTTCGAGGTAATCGACCGGGCTGGCGGGGCTGGCGAAGTGCAGGACGTTGTCGAGTTTCTGCTTCACTTTCAGCGGCGCGGAGATGTCGTGCCCGATGAACCGGAACCGCGGGTTCGTGCGGAACGGGTCGAGGTTCGCGAGGTCGCCGGTGATCATATTGTCCACGGCAATGACTTCGTGCCCCTCGGCCAGGAACCGTTCACACAGGTGAGACCCGATGAATCCGGCTCCGCCGGTAATGAGCGTGCGCACGCGCGCCTCCGTTGTGATGCGTGATGGGCGGGGTTGGGATACCGACGCACCGCGCGCGCCGCAAGGGGCGCGGAACGCGACACAATGCAAGGTGACGTGAGAGGAACAACCCGAGGTGAGCCGCTTGCTCTTACCGCGGAACGAGTGAAGTCGGACGGGCGCTGGTTTACTTCCCGACCCGGGGCGCGGAAGGCTCACGGCACCGCCGGCCAGAAGTGGAATACTTCTTCGGCGGAACCACGACCCGCGGGGTTGCCCCAGTCCGCCGGAGAAGTATTCCACTTCTGGCCGAAAGCGGTGCTGGAACAGCCTTCCCCGAGGCGAATGCGAAGCAGTACGCTCGGCTGACGCAACATCAGCCTGCTGTAAAACAGCGAGCTAAACCGATCCTCGTGCACCCAAAAACGCGATTGCGGTTCGTGTGCGGAGGGCGCCCGTCCGACTTCACCAACAGACGATACCCGCACCGCGTTCCACTGACAACAGGTTCGTCTCGCGGCGAACCGCACCGTTCGGCTACCATGCGGCGGGAGGGTTCCCGATGTCGCGTGCCGCGCTGTCGCTAGCTCTGCTGTTTTTCGCACAAATCGCGCCCGCGGCCGACCTGCCGCCGGGTGCCGTCGCGCGCCTGGGCGACGACCGGTTTCGCGCGGGGAGCGCGGTGACACACCTCGCCCTTTCACCCGATGGAAAGCAGTTCGCAACAGCACACGATACCGGTCGAGGATTAGTCACCGTAGCGGTGTGGAACGCAGACACGGGCCGACCGGTTCACGAGCACATTGTAAACGCCAAATTGTTTCGGGGGCTGGTGTGGGGAACAAGCGGCGCATTCGCCGTCGCTTGCCGTGCCGAACCGGGGCCGAAGGGCAAAATCGCAAAAGGGTTTCCAGACGATTTCTGCGTGTGGGACATTACCGATCCCAAAGCCGGGCCGCCGTTGGTGCCTTCGGGGGTATTCATCGAGCGAATTAGCGCGCAGATTCACGATGCTCGGTCCGAAATTTACCCGGCGTACACCAATTTCCAGTTCAGTGCTGATGGAGCACGGCTCGCAGCACAATGGCAGTCAGCGGACGGTAAGCACGCGGCCCACGTGTTCGAGTTGAAGCCGGCAGACAGTACCGCGAAACTCACGCGGGTTAGCGTCATTGATCTCGGTGCGGAAGGCGCGAACGCGGTGCGAATATCGGCCGACGGCAAGACGTTGATAACGTTCCGCACGCTCGCCGAACCCGGTGGCACGGGGGGCACGGAGTTCACTGCGACTGCGTGGGATGTGGCCACGGCGAAACCGGCGCGGCCCGTTCGGGTGTCGAGTACCGCGGGACCGGCCCCACGAGCTCCCAAGCGAGACTCGGGGGAAATCCTTCACCGGTTGATGCTCGTACCCGATGGCCGTGCGCTCGTGCTTCACGCCGCGGGAGAACATCAATGGGGGTTCGATCGAGCCGATACCGGCTCACGATTTAAAAAGCGCGAACTGATCCGACGGCCCTACGCGCCAACAGAAACGGGAGCCGAAAAAGTCGGCTCGTGCGACACCGGTGCATACGCTTTTTCTTCTTCGGGCGAGACACTGGTGGTCGCGATCGACCGCGAAACACTCGTCGTTGATGCTTTTGTTGGAAAGGAGTTGGGCCGGCTCGAAGGGCACGCGCACCCGGTCGTTGCGGTCGCGGTATCGGCCGACGGTGCGCGCATTGCGACCGCCGACCTGTACGGCTTGGTGCGACTGTGGGACGCGAAGAGCCTGCGCGCGATCCACGACGCGCCGGGGCACCGGGCACCGATCGAGCACGCGGAACTGTCGCCCGACGGCAAGCGCCTTTTAACGTCGGCGACGGACGAAACCGTCCGATTGTGGGACGTGGCGACGGGGAAAGAACTCCGCGCGTTCACCGGGGTGCCGGGGCGCCGGCGTTCGGGCGATGAATTCTCGAACTGCCCGACGTTCACCCCGGACGGTACCGCGATCGTTTTCAGTACGAATGATCGCTTGATCGCCCGCGACCTGCTCACCGGGTTGGAAGTGCCGCTCCCCGGCGACATGGCCCAGTTGAAACCGCGCCGAGCCGTGTTTTCTCCCGACGGCAAGGCGGTACTAACGTGGGCGCGCGACACGGGGGCGGTCGAATTGTGGGACTGGCCGGGGGGCAAGAGGCGGTCCGAGTGGGACGAAATGCACTCGGCACACAATCCTGGGTTCTCCTCGGACGGTGCGGCAATATCCTTGGACCAAAACTCGCCCAAATGGTGGAACACCAAGACCGGCAAGGAGCTTCCGCTTTCAGCAGCTGGGAGCCAACAATTCGTGTTTGCTTCGCCAACAGCGCTGCGAACCAAATCATCGGACGGACGGCAGGTACTGCAAAACGATTCGGGCGAAGTTCAAATCTGCGAGGTGGTAACCGGGCAAGTCCGGCGCGAGCTCCGCGGCCACCGCGGGAGCCAATACGTACTCGGGTTCACCCCGGACGGAACGAAGCTCCTCACCGCGGGCGGGGACCACACCGTGCTTGTGTGGGGTATGCGGCTTCAGTCCGTGCCGCTACCGGATGCGCTCAAAAAAGAAACGAGCGCAGCGAAGTTATGGGACACGCTTGCGAGTGGCAAAGCGGACACCGCGTACCTCGCGATGTCCCGCCTCGCTCGCGAACCAGAGGCCGCAGTCAAGATCGTGAGGATGCGCCTCAAGCCGGCCGCAAGGGAGAATCGCGAGACCGATGAGAGTCGGATCACCGATTGCCGTGCAGTCGAGTTACTCGAAGCACTCGGCACCGACAGTTCGCGTGCTCTTCTGAAGGAACTGGCTGCCGGTCACGCGGGGGCGTTTCGCACTCAGGAGGCGAAGCGCGCGATCGAGCGTAACAAGCCGTAACATGTCGAACTACGACCCGAACGGGAGGCGAACCGACCGCGTACAATCGGCATCGGAAGCGAACTCCGGAGGGTCATGCCATGAACTGGAAGAAGGTCTTCCTCAAGGCCGCAGCGTTCGTACCCGCGATCGTCCTCGTCGGTGGGTTCGTCGGCGTTCGGGCCGGGCTAATCCAGGTCACCTCGAAACCAGAACCGGCACCCGAACCAACCACAACCACAGCGCCCGAAAAGCCCGTCACAGCCGATGAGGTGCCGACCTATATGTCCGGCTCCAAGTCGATCGTGTTTACGACGCAAATCCCCGCCGGGTCGGCACCTGCCGCGCCGAATAACACCCCGTTCGTACCCACACAAGGCGGTGCCGAAAAATCTCCGATCGTCATGTACGGTTCCAAATCGGCTCCCATAGTCGTTCCACTCGAACTGACACCGGGCACCAAGCCAACTTCGCCGAATGCACCCAAACCGTGAGCAGGCACGGAATTTGGACGTGAACTATGATTGCCGACACGCACCATTCTCGCGAGGTCGGCACATGGAACGCTCCCAACGGCTCCGCAAGGCCGTAGCACTCGTCAGCGCGGTCCTGTTGATTTCTGCGTTCGTCCTTTACCGTGCCGGTTTGGGCGGCGGGTACATGACCAGCTCCAAATCGACGTTCATGTTCGTCGGGGGCAACATCACACCACCGACACCATCCGGCGACACGAAAGTACCGGCCGAGCCGCTCGCTGTGGCTCCGGAACCGCACGAAGCACCGGCAGCGGCGAAACCGAACGAGTGAACCCACCTTCGCGGGAGCACACATGGACATCGTCTCTCTTCTGCTCGCAACCGGGCTGAGTCTGGTGTTCCTCGTCGTCGTGTTCCGCCCGCTCGAACTCGCCTTCCCCGCAAAGAAGGGCCAACGATTCTTCCGCCCCGACTGGTTCACGGACCTGCTGTTCCTGCTGGGCCAATACCTGCTCTGGAACGGCCTCGTCTTCTGGTGCCTCACGCAGACACGCGGCACACTGACCGAGATCGTGCCCCACGAGTTCCGAAGCGCGGTCGCAGCACAATCGTTGTGGCTCCAAATACTAGAAATGGTGTTTCTGAGTGACTTCTGCGTCTATTGGGGCCACCGGCTACAGCACCGCGTGAGCTTCCTCTGGCGGTTCCATTCGGTTCACCACAGCGCTGAACACCTCGACTGGCTCGCCGCCCACCGCGAGCACCCGCTCGATACGGTGTACACCTTAACGCTCATCAACTTGCCCGCGTTCGTGCTCGGGTTTCCGCTAGAAGCGCTCGCGGGGTTCATCGCGTTCCGCGGTGTATGGGCGATTTACATTCACTCGAACGTGCGACTGCCGCTCGGCCCGTTCCGGCCACTTCTCGGCGCACCAGAGTTGCACCACTGGCACCACGCCCGGGACCGCGACGCGGGGAACTACGGCAACGTGTGCCCGCTCATGGACCTGATTTTCGGAACGTACCGCTGCCCGGACCACGAGCCGGAGAGTTTCGGGATCAACACCCCGACTCCGAGTACCTGGCTCGGGTACATGGTGCAACCGCTGCTTCCCAAAATCCGCAGAACCAGTGCGACCGAAGAAACGAGCGAACCGGACCCAACGCCTCAAGCCCGGATCGCGCGGGTCGCCGCGAAGCAAGAAATGTATTCCGACAACTTCCAGCCCTCCCCGCCGTCCTCGTAGAATCCGGCAAGCAGGAATCCGGCTTCGAGCTGACCACCGATTTGGTCCGCGAGTGTGTGCCCGAAGCAGAGTGGCTCGTTGTTGTCCGTGTACCGCCGCCGCTCCTCATCCGTGATGCTGGTGAGGTCCGAATACGGAATCTGGTGCCGAACCACGAACTCACCGGTCTGCATCTTCGCGTCGTCGAATAGACACAGGACCGGATTCACGAAACCCGCGAGTAGAACCCCACCCGAGCGCAAGACGCGCGCCGCTTCGCGCCACACAGGGCGAATGTCCGGGACGAAGCCGTTCGAGCAGGCGTGGAAGATCAGACCGAAGGTCGCGTCCGGGAACGCGGACAGATCCCGCATGTCGCCTTCGACGGTCGTGAGTGTCAATCCGTCACGGGTAGCCACTTCTTGATCGCGTGCGAGTTGAGCCGGAGAATTGTCAAACACAGTCACGTTCGCGCCGGCCGCGGCCAGGATCGGTCCCTGTTGTCCGCCACCAGAAGCCAGACACAAAACATCCAGCCCTTTAAGCGGCGGGAACCAATCGCGAGGAACCGGCTTGGTCGGAGTGAGGACGACGGACCACTCCCCCCGACGCGCTGCGGCGATCACCTCTGGCCCAACCGGAACGGTCCACCGGTTTCCCGTAGCGACCTGGTGGTCCCAGGCCGCGCGATTGTAGTTGCGAATGTCCATGTGTCGTTCCTGTTGCAGTTGGAACGAGTATCTTACCGTTGCAGTTCGCGCTCGATGCGGTCGATCAGCTCTTTCACTGGCCACTCGCGGTCACCAATCGCCACGCTCGCGTTCTTCTCCACCCACTCCCGCACCTTCTTCTCCGCCGCTACCGCGGTGCTGTGAGTCTTGGCACCGAAGTGCTTGCTGACTTCGCCGTAGGTTGCGGCCGTGTGCTTGCGGGCCAAATAGATTGCGACCATGCGCGGGTGACTCACGGCCCAGGTGCGGGCCTTCGACTGGAGCGTGCCCGCGGCGAGCCGGAGCGTCGTACACACGGCAGCGTCCACGTCGGCGACAGTGACCACGCGCACCGCGTGCCGGAGCAGGTCGCCGAGGGCTTCGCGTGCGGTTGCCATGTCCGCCGGGCGCCCGGTCACCTTTGCGTAGTGGCGCAGGCTGTTCACCGCGCCTTCGAGTTCGCGCACGTTCCCGCGAAGCGTATTCGCGAGGGTCTTCAGCACCGCGTCCGGAATCGCCGGTCCCGCGCCACACGACTTCTTCCGGAGAATTTCGAGGCGCGTTTCCGGGTCCGGGGGTAACAGCCCCCACACCGCGCCGCCGAGGAGCCGGTCGAGTAGTTCGGGCATCAACTCGTCGGCCAGCCGCGGGTGGCAGTCCGTCGTGACCACGACCTGCCGCCCGTCCGCCACGAGTGCGTCGAACGTGTGCAGAAATTCTTCCTGCGTGGCCTTCTTGGTCGCGAGGAAGTGCAGATCGTCGAGGAGTAGCGTGGTGCATTCGCGGAACTGGCGCCGGAACGCGGACATCTTCCCGAGGCGCGACGCCTGCACGAACCGCGTGGTGAACTCTTCCGCGGTGACGTAGCACGGACGCTGGTCGCTCTGCCGCTTCAGCCCGGCGAAGATGCCTTCGAGCAGGTGCGTCTTCCCGGTTCCGACCGGGCCGTGAATCACGAGCGGGTTCGCCCCCTGCCCGGGTTCCTCGACCACGCTGAGCCCGGAGGCGTGTGCGACGCGATTGCACGGCCCGCTCACGAAGTCCGCAAGTGACTTCCACCGGCGTCCGGTGCGCTGCGACGCCATCGGCCGGGCGAGTGCTTCTGCTTCCGGGTCGGGGCGCTTCACCTTCGGCTTTGGTTGGGCAACCGGGTCGCCGAACAGGTCGACTTGGGGAACCGCGGAGTGCGGAGCGCGGAGCGCGGAACTGGAAGCAGAAACGGCGGCGACTTTCTTGTCTTCGCGCCGAGCCACCTCAGCGCCCCGCTTCTCGCTCTTTTTGTCTTCGCTCGGTGCTTCGGGTTCCGCGTTCTGCGTTTCTTCAGAGAGGACACCTTCCACGGTCCAGTGCAGAGCCGTGTCCGAGCCGTACACCTCTGCGACCGCGGACCGCACCGCGGCGCCGAAGGTGTGTTCGAGCCACTCTTGTGTGTGCTGGTTCCGGGCGGCAACAATCACGCGATCGCCGTGCGGGACGAACGTCGCGTGTCCCTGGAACCACAAGTTGAAGCGCGTGGCTCCGACGCGGGCCGAAACCGCATCGGCCAGAGCCTTCACGGACGGATCGGACCGCACGGGGGCGACCGGAACCGACACGGGCGCGGCTTGGTAAGCGAGATCGCGAGTAGCGAGTCGGGGTGGCACTGACTAACTCCCCGGTGCAGGTCTGAGTTCTTCTCAATATCTGCGCCAGAAGCCCCGCGCCTACGCGCTGGAAGGTCGGTAAGTGGCGCGAGCCGGGACCGGCGCTTGGCGCGGCCGGTAGAGTCACGCGCGCCGGGTATGCGCGCAGTAATCGCGCCAGAAGGCGCAATATGGCGCCGGCGGGCGCATGTGCCCCAATTGCAAGCGCGAAGGTGTACTTGAACGGAATCGGAGTGAAGTTACGCGCCCCACGACGCGAGCCAAACCTCGCGCCGATCGTACTCGACGAACCCGTGGCGCGCGTAAAGGCGCATGGCCGGTAAGTTGCGTGCGTCCACGGACACATTCAGCGGGCCGGAGTACCCGACCGAAGTGACGATGAAGTTCAATAATTCCGAACCGAATCCGTGCCTGCGCAGTCCGGGTTCGATTCCCAGGTATGTTAGCTCAATAACCCCCTCCGCGCCCGGCTCAACGATCGCCAAACCGACGTGGTCGTCGCCTCGCGTCGCGAGATACCACTCCGAATGAAGCGCTTCGGTGAACCCCTCTGCGATTTCGTCCGCGGTCCGCGGGCGGTTCAATTCGGGACAGTCTCGACTGTCCACGTGTGTGGCAAGGAGCGTACCGCGCATGTCATCGACGAGCGGCGGCGCACTAAACGCGAACGTCAGCCGAGAGGATGGTTGCGCCGGACTTTTCGTTCGGGTACCGGCATGTCTTAAGAACACCAACTGCGTGATGTGTTTGAAGCCGTTACGTTCGAGTGGTGCCATTTCGTCGCGTTCATCGGCGGTCGCGAACGCCTGACACACTTTCACCCCACGCACCCGAAGCCACGCGCACGCGGCCACGGCAACTGCGTCTTCGAGTTGCCGGGACTGGCCACGTGGAGGCAGCGCGATCCCGAGCGCCCCCGGAAGCGTTTGAACAAGGGCCGCAGCCCGCAGGCGCCCGTTTTCTCGTGCGACAAAAATAGTCGAAGCTTCGCCGTCAGAAAGGAGCCGATCGTGGCAGTGCTCCGCGGCCCGGTCGCGTTCGGCACCGGGTGTGCGTGCGAACAAAATCCGGCACGCGGACAGCAATTCGTGCGGCGCGGCCGGGGATACATCGAAACGCGACATGGGGGCAATTCGGGCTCAATTCCCACAATCGGAACAGTCGATTGAGATGATTACATCGTAAACTCACGGATGGGTCTCGCACATGGTTGTGCCTACTCCTTACTCAACAATTACTCCAGTGGATACCGGTATCCGCGTCATCACAGAGCCCTCGGTGTACGTGCTTGGCAAACAAACCGTGGACGACGCCGAACTCGACCGCTTCCTCGCGGACCACGGCGTGAGCTGGGAGAGCGACAGCGAGGTCGCCGGTGAGGTGCTCACCGAAACGGCCGGGCGCGTGTGCTACATGAGCTTCGCCAAACCCCGTCCGGGCGGGAACGCGGCGTACCTCACGCACATCAAGGAAGTCGGTCACGGCAGTGTGCTCGAACACGCCGTCTGGAACCTGCTCCTCACCGGCGTGTCGCGCTCGCTCACGCACGAACTGGTGCGGCACCGCGCGGGGTTCGGGTTCTCGCAACTCTCGCAGCGCTATGTGGATGAGTCGGTGGCCGAGTACGTCGAGCCGGACATCATCGCGAACGACCCCGAGTTACACGCGATCTGGCTCGAAACCGTGAAGCAGTCGCACGCGGCCTATGTCAAACTGGCCGAAGCACTGAACACGAAGTTGGCCGATCCCGCGGCAGCGACAGCGGCAATGCTCCCAGCTAACGCGGACCGCACCACCCGGCGCAAAACCGCGCGTCAGGCCGCGCGAAGCGTGTTGCCGAACGCGACCGAGACGAAGATTTTCATCACCGCTAATGCCCGCGCGCTGCGGCACTTCTTCGAGCAGCGCGGGTCCGCGTTCGCCGAACCCGAGATCCGCAAACTCGCGGGAGCGATCCTCGACGTGCTCCAGAAGGACGCGCCGAACCTCTTCGGCGACTACCAGAAGGTTCCGCTGCCCGACGGCACTTTTGAACTCACCACGCAGTTCAAGAAGGTCTGAGCATATTCGCGCTTTGCGTTACGGCTAAACTGTTGGCATTTGTGCCGCGCACCGAGTTACAATCCGCCTCGTGCCACCTTTCCGCACGAGGTTTAACCGATGGTTCGCTTGCTCGCTTCGGCTGCGTTTGTGTCAGTGTTCGCTGTCGGACTCGCACCCACTCGCCTCACACTTCAAGCTGCTGATCCTCAACCGACCTCGGCGGCGCGGGAGGGAGCGGCAAAAGACTTCTTCTTCAAACCGAACGACCGCATCGTCTTCCTCGGTGACAGCATCACCGCGCAATACCAGTATTCGACGTACATCGAGTTGTACCTGACGACGCGGATGCCGAAGGGGAACTTCACATTCATCAATGCGGGGATCGGTGGCGACACCGCTAACGGTGGCGCGAACCGGTTCCAAACGCACGTTCTTGCCGAGAAGCCCACGGCCATCACGATCAACTTCGGCATGAACGACGGCGGGTACGGCGCGTTCAATCCGCAGGCGAACAAGGTGTTCGTGGAGAAGACCGCGGCCATGCTCGACATGGCGAACAAGGCCGGGGCGCGGGTCGCGCTGCTCTCGCCCAATGCGGTGGACCGCCGCAACAAGAGCAACGGCAAACAGTACGTCGAGACGCAGAAGGAGTTCTACGCGCCGCTCAAGGATCTCGCGACCAAGCACAAGGTGAGTTTCGTCGACCAGTACGCGATCACGCGCGCCGCGACCGACAAAATGGAAGTCGACGACCCGATGGCGAAGAAGGCCGTACCGTACTACGACGGGTTCCACACCTCCCCTCCGGGCGGGATGCTGATGGCCCACGCGATCCTCACCGGGTTGCACGCGCCGGCGCTGGTCAGCGACGTTTCAGTGGAAGTGAAGAGCTCGCAAGCGGCCGGTAAGGGGTGCAAAGTAGACGACTTGAAAGCCACACCCACGAACGTGACTTTCACGCGCACCGACGACGCCCTACCGCTCCCGGTCCAGAAGGACTGGCTCCCGATGCTGCCGTACACGAACGAGCTGAAAGACCTGAACTACTACGGCCTGACCGTGCAGGGTCTGAAAGACGGCGACTACACCGTGAGCATCGACGGTACTGCGGTGGGCAAGTTCTCCGCGGCAGAACTGGGCAAGGGCGTGAACCTCGGTAACGCCACCACCGGCCCAGTGTGGGAACAAAGCAACAAGGTGCTCCAGGCGATCAACGCGAAGAACAACATGGTCGCGCAGCGGTTCTTCGGCGTGGTGATGTTCAACGCCCCGGACTGGCTCGCGGACGTGGCCACCGAGCGCAAGCCGGCGGAGCTGAAGAAGCGGATGGACAAGATCGACGCGGCCCAAGCCGAGATCTACAAACTCGCCGTGCCCGTTGCCCGCAAGTTTGAGATCAAGCCCGCTCAGTGAGCCAAAACCTACACGGTTCGGCGCGCTGCGCAATTACAGCGCGCCGGACGTGACTCACCGCTTTGCCCGCCAGTCGACGCGCTCTTTGTAGGCCATCGTCTCGTCCACCAGCGCGAACAGTTCGGGGTCGTAAGCCTTCAGCATCTCGCGCGTCGTGATGGGCCGCTCGGCCCCGTTTGGTGCGACGCCCGTGCCGACCGCGTCGAAGTACGCCTCCACGCCCGCGGCCCAATACTCGACACGGTCGCGTGCGGCGGCCGTACCCTTCCACAACTTCTTTTCTTTGGCCGCGTCGAACAGCTTGGAAACCTTTTTGTCGAACTCCGAGTCCAGGCGCTTTACGCGCAGTTCGTACTGCTGCTTCTCGCGCCGGTTCTCGAACTCCGGGTCCACCGGGCGCGTCGCGGTCACGTGGTACAGCCCCTTCGCGAACACGCTCACAGTCACACACTTCCCGGCAAAAAGGTCATCGGCCGTGTTAAGTGCGTTCTCTTCGGGAACGACCATCAGCTTCAGCGTCGGCGAGTAGTCGAGGTACCGCACGAGGTCGAGTTCGGCCTTGTTCTTGGCGCCCGCGAACTCGGGCAGATCGCTCAGCTTCTCCGTGCGGCCGAGGACCACGAGCCGCGCACCGTCCGCGATCATCGCTTTCAGGATGTCGTGCCGGTACGCGAACATCTTGCGCACGGTGTCGTTCGCCGCGAGCAGGGCGGCGTCGCTCGCGTGCTTCGACCCCAGCACTGGGAACTCGCGGGCGAACGTGAACTTGGTGTAGTAGCCGTCGAACTTGAACCGCGCGGGCGGGGCGATCACGCTCGGCTGCTTGAGCACCGGCGCGTACCGCCAGTCGTTCTCCGGCTTCAGGTTCATCGTCTTCCGCACAAGTTCATAGCCGTCCGGGTCGTGCTGTTTCAGTTGCTCCCGCGTCGCGATCGGACCGTGGTTCCAGTTGTTCACGCGGTTGCAGTCGAAGTAGCACTGTGCAATCTCGGCCCAGTATTCCGCCGGGTTCGAGGCCGCGTAGGTGTTCTTCCACAAGCCCTTCTCCACCGCACCCTTGTACGTTTCGCCCAGGCGGTTGCGCCAGCCCACGTCGACGCGCCCGAGGGCCGCGTCGACGGTGTGCAGGAACTCGTGAACGCCGATGCTCTCGTCGTCGTACCGGTCGCCCGCGAGGTTCAGCAGGTTCTCCTCGCCGAAGCTCGTGACACCCAGCCCCCCGGTCCCACGCACGCGCTCGTTCATGTACGCCGGGTTCGGGGTGTTCCGGTACTCCGGCATGTCGGTGTAGACCTGGTCCTTGCCGATGATGATGAGCCGCGTGCCGTGCTTCGCCATCGCTTCCAGCACGTCCGGGCGCCCCGCGAGCATGTGCGTGACGATGTGGTGCGTGCGCACGAGCGCCTCGTCCGCGACCTCCTGCGCCGCGAGGATCGACAGCCCGTTCATGTCGATGTGCTTCTTGTAGAACTTGCGGGCGGCCTCTTTGTCGGCCGCGCGGTACTTGTCGAACACCGCGTCCGGCGGTGCCGCCACCTTGGGCTGGGCCGAGGCGCGGGCGAAAACACAGGTGACGGCGAGAAGCGCAAATAGTGCGCGGTAACGCATGTGCGGCTCCGGCGGGGAACGATGTGACTCGCCGATACGTTACGCGGGGCGCGACCGCGACTCAAAGGTTTTCGCCCGGCTACCGACACTGCGTCCGGTTCGGCGCCGGGGTACAAATTTCTCCGCTCCAATTTCTCCGCGCGAACCACGAACCAACTTCTGTGGTCTTGTTCGCACACCCTCACCCCCCGAGGACGCAATGGTGAACCGCCTCCCGGTCCGCAACGAGTACGGCTACCAGTGGATGATTACCGGGCCGAACCGGTACCAGGTGTGCGGGCGCACGACGGACGCGCTCCCGGCCGGGGCGTACACGGTCTACACGGACGGGTGCGGGAACCCAAACTACCAAGCCCGCGAGCTCCAGGCGGACGAACTGATCCACTTCCCGGACAGCCTCCCGGCCCGCGTGCAGAACGAGATCAAGAAGTTCTGGGCGCTGGGGGACCGGTTCGCGCGCTACGGGTACCTGCACCGGCGCGGGTACCTGCTCTACGGCAAGCAGGGGTGCGGGAAGTCCTCGCTGGTCAACCAGATCATCGCGGACGTGATCGCCGACGGGCACCTCGCGTTCTACTGCCAGTACCCGAGCGACTTCATCCAGTGCATGCGCAAGTTCCGCGACGTGGAACCGACCCGGCCGATCGTGTGCGTGTTCGAGGACATCGACGCCATCATCGAGCACTACGGCGACTCGGACCTGCTCCAGTGGCTCGACGGCAACCACCAGGTCGATAAGGCCGTGAACCTCGCGACGACCAACTACCCGGAGAAACTCGACCGGCGCATCATCTCGCGCCCCCGGCGCTTCGACCGCATCCTGCGCATCGACGCCCCGGACGCCCGGATGCGGGAGGCGTACCTCGCCCGCAAGTTGCCGGAACTCACCGCGACCGAACTCGCGCGCTGGGTCGAACTCACGAACGACTTGCCGTTCGCGGCGCTCGCGGAAGTGGTCATCAGCGTGTGCTGTATGGGCAACGATCTGGAAGAGGCCGCGAAGCTGCTCCGCTCGATCGACGCCCACAATCCGTCGAGCGCCGAGTTCGCGAACACTCCGCAGGACGGCGCGAACGCAGAAACCAACGGGATCGCAGACCAACCGGCGTGATGTTTAAGAAAGATATTTGACAGGATGAACAGGATCGACAGGATTGAAGACAAAACGTCTCTTAATCCTGTTCATCTTGTTAATCCTGTCAAAACGTTTTCTCGAATCAATCACCGATCGCACCGTTCGCCCACTCGATTGCGACGTGGAAGTTGTTGAAATCCGGGTCTTCGAGGCTCCCGCGCGGGTGGCACACACCGCCCGGCGGAAGCGCGTCCATCCGGATCGCTTCGCCCTCGCGAATCACGCCACCAAGCGCCTGGAACGCGGTGAAGCGTTCGATCAGCTCCGTGACCGCGTCGAGGTACAGTGAGCCGACACCGCGCACGCTCAGGTCCGGGCGCCCGTACTGCCGCATCCCGCGAGTGTGGAGCCACGTCGTTTCGGGCTTCTCGTCGTCGGATACCAGAATCACGGTGTGGGCCAGCGGTTGCGGTTCCCCCGGCGCGACCACTTCGTCCCGCCACTCGTCGGCCGACCACAACCACAAGCGCTGCGGGTCGTAGATCGACGTGCCGCCGCAATCGATCAACCACGACACGAGGCCGATCGCGTCGCGGAAGTAGTCGAGCGTGTTCGGGTCCGTCATCGTACCGCGAACAACGACCGTGTGCGGCGCGCGTTCCGCTTCCGCGACCGTAACCGGGGCGTCGCGCCGGATCTGTTCCCACAGCGGACCGGACTGGTACTCCGCGGCCTCGTCCGGGGCTTCGGCGCGGTTCACCCGGACCACTTCCAACCACTCGCCCGGCCCGCGCGAACGGTACCTCGACACGCTGAACGACTTGTTCAGATCGAAGTTACCGAACACCACGAAGAACAAGAACGGGTCACCGCCCCCCGGCGCGAAGTGCGGGCGCGGCCACGAAACGAGCGTGCTCGGCATGTCGCCTCCGTTATTTCAACTCGCGTGGCTGTTGTACGCCCTCGGGGGTCACAAGTCCGACACATACCGGCGGCGCTTTGGAAACCGACGACAGCACCGGTTTGAGCGTGCGTGCGGTCAGATCGTCCGCGTCCGTGAGCAGCACAATAAAATCGGGGCCGATACCGAGCGCCGCACGCACGGCCACGAGGTGATTACTCTTCCCACGCGGCTCCAGTGCCGCGAGCGCCGTAGTCGCGGCGCGAATGTTCGCCTCGGTCGCGGGCAAGGCGCTACCGTTAGACGCGAGAAGCGGATAGGCACTGCTGTCGTACACGATGACCTGGAACCGGACGGTCGCGGGCTGCTGTTTGAGCGTGGCGACGAGTGCAGCGCGAGCCGCCTCGAACTTGCCCGTGGCTCCCATGCTGCCCGAAATATCGAGAACGTACACCACCGTCTGACTGTCCCGAAGTGCGCCGTGCATCGCGCGTGCGGCGGGCGCGCTGGGCCTCGCTCCGTTCGTGCCACTCGCGGGTTTAACGTTCGGGTCGCGCACGGGCGGTGAAACGGCGGCAGGCGCTGAGTGCGTGATTGCCCCCGGCTTGTGGATCATTGCAATCAGTTCCGGCGGAAGTGTTTTGGGCACAGCCGCTTTGAACGGCCCGGCCGGAGTCACGTTCGTACTGGTTGGAGCTTCAGGCGGTTGTGGAGCGCGGGGTGGCTCAGGCTTTGTGGCGCCGACCTCGGGAGGTGCGCTGGGTGGAGTGGGCGCTGGTGGTGCTGGAGGAGTGGGTTGCGGTGAAACTTCGACACCGACAACATCTTCGACGAAGCTCATCCGCACGTCCGGATCAGCCGGTGCGCGCGTGTTGATTGCGACTTCACGTGTTTTGTGCTCGTCGGAACGCAACAGAACGAAAAACACGCCCGCAACGGCAACGTGAATGGCGACAGAAACGCACACCGCCCAGCGAAAGGCGACACGAGTCGAGTGGGGGCGCGGCCTCATGGCTCGCGGAATACCGACGCGGGCGAAAAAAGGGAAGACCGAAGCGAACGATTGAATGATTTTTCTGGAACGCGGGTGTCGAAGTCCTGGCCCAAAACGGGTCAGTTCTTCGTGGCGCTGCGTTGTTGAATGAGGGCCTCGCGTACTTTGGCGAAGTCCGGATCGCGCCGGTTGACCGCCTCCCACTCCGGGGTAGTGAGTGCGTCCGCGTCGCGGAAGCCCGCGTCGATCGCCTTTCGCAGTGCGGTCACGGCTTTCTTCGCGTCACTGGTCTTGGCCGAATCGGTTCCCCGGGACGCGGCGGCGCACCCTGCGAATGTGTGTGCGACCGCGAACAGATCCTCCGGGGCCTTCGCATAGCGCTCCAATTCGTAGGCGACGTTGGCGGCCTCGGGCGGGTGATCCGCACGCACTTCGAGCGTCGCGACCATCCGTAGCGCCATGATCCGCGTGGCGTCGTATTTCTTGTCGGCGAGATTCTGAGGGTTGCTCAGACCGACCTTCACCGCCTCCAGAAACACGAGCTTCTCGTTCGCGAGCTGGGCGACCGGGCCGAGCAGTGGATCGTCTTTCATCCGCTGCACTTCGCTCAAAGCCTGCTCGTACCAGTCCTTCGCGGTGGACAGTTGCCGTATTTCGGCGTTGATGTCGCCGCACCGGATCAGTGCGAGCGCGAGCCGGCGCTGGCCGGCCTTAGTGCGCGTGTCCGCGTTACCCTTGAGCGCGAGCCACAGCGTGATCGCACTGCGCGCGGACGCGAGCGCCTGGGGGCCGTTGCCGAGGGCCGCATAGAACCCGGCGAGCCGCTCCCACGCGGTGGCCTCTTCTTCCTTCGCTTGGAAGTTCTTCTCGTCGAGCCGCGCGAGTTTCTGGAACCGGTCCAGCGAACTCTGCCACACGATGAGGGCGCCCGTGGGGTGGCCGTCGTTGGCGAGCACTTGGCCCCATTTGCCGTAAGCCAGAGCGATGTCGCGCTGCGCCTGCGCGCTACCCGGGTTGGCGGCGGCGAGGTCCACGAGCATTTTCGTGGACCGGCTCGCGAGCTTGTTGGCCGGTACGGGTTTCCCCTCCGCGCAGTGTGCGTCCGCCTGTTTGTACAGGGTCACCGCGAGGGCGCGTTTCACGGTCGCGCACCCCTCGTCTTTGCTGCCCAATTCCTCAAGAATTCCCGTGCCCTTCTGAAACGCGATTACGGCCCCCTTGGGGTCTTTGAGAGCGAGTTTGCAATCGCCGATGTACTCCCAACCGTGTGCAAGCTGGAACCGGGCCGCGGCGCTCTCGGTGTCGAGTTCCTGGAGCGCCTTCAGGGACGCAAACGATGCCTCGTACTCCGCCAAAGCGTCCTTGGTGTAGCCGTTAGCGAGAAGGGCGTCGCCGTGGCGCTGGCGCGCAAGCGCGAGGTCGCGTTGAGCCTTCGCCGATTTGGAGTCGATCGCTTCGAGCGCCAGGCACGCTTCCTTTCCCTTTTTGGTGTTCGTAAGGGCTGCCGCTAAATCGCCGGTGCGAATTTGGACGTACCCGAGCCGGCCCCACAAGAGCGCGCGATCGGCGGCGGCGCTCGCGTTCTGCGGGTCGAGTGCGATCAACTCATCGAGAACCCGAACCCCGTCGTCGTAATCCTTGGCGGCCGCACTCATTAGCGCGCGGTCAAAGTGAACCTCACCCAATCGGGCGTGCGCGTCCGCGATCTCGCGACGAACGTCGGCCCGATCGCGGGGGAATTGGGAGGCGAGTTCGCCCCGCAACTTCAGGCACCGCACCGCGCTCTCGTTGGCACCAACCGTATCCCCGGTGTGGAGTTGCAAGCCCGCGAGTGCGTCGAGGCTGTCCGCGAAGTCGCGCTGGCGATCGAGGCTCGCAGGCAGTTGCTCGGACAGTTCCTTGCGGGTACCCAGAGCACGCTGACAGTCTTCTACCGCGTTGCCGATTTCGCCGCGTTCTTTGAGGATCAGCGACCGGCGGGCAAGAGCAGCGGCGAGGTCTTGTTGGGCAACGGCGTCGGTCTTGTCCGCGGCCAGAGCCTCGAAGATGGTGACTGCTTCGTTGATCGCACCGAGCGCGGACTTCGTATCACCGGCCTGGACGTGAATGCCCGCCAACTTGTCGAGCGACCGGGCGAGGTCGCGGTCCGCGGCGCGGAGATCGGTCGCGCGTGCCTCCGGGGTGCGCGCGTCGCTCGTCTCTGCGGCTAAACGCTTCACGTCCCGAGCAACCTTCACCGCTTCCAGGAACTGCTCGCGCGCCTGTGTCGTTTCGCCCACGAGCTGGTACACCTCGCCCATTTGTCGGTGCGCGGAGACCAGTGTGCGGTCGGCCCCGATGTCCCCCTCGACTTTACCCTCGATGAGCTTCTTAAGGCCATCCGTCGCGTTCAGCAGCAGCGTCTTCCGAATCGCCTGCATCCCAGCGCGATCGGCGAGCTTCTTGTCGATGTCGTGAACGAGCGTGTTGTACGCCTCGACTGCCTTCTCATAGCGCGACCGTGCCACGTCTCGCGCGAGCCCGACGCGGACCTTTTCAGCCTCGGTCTTTTCCTTCTCCTTGGTGACCTGCACGAGCGCTTTGGCCGTCTCTTTCTCCTGCGCGGTCACCTTATCGCGTTCCGCGGCCGTTTCCTTTTCCTTCTCGGTCACGAGGTCGAGCGCCTTCTGCGTGCTCTTGCGCCCCTCGTTCACGGCCCAAGCGATCCCCCCCGCCGCAAGTACGCCGGCGATGAGTAGCGATACTCCGGTCGCGATCCGGGCCGGGTGCCGGCGCGCCCAGCGTGCGAGGCGCGCGGTGAGTGGATCGCGGTACGCGCTCACCGGCTCGTCGGAGAGCCACCGCTCCACATCGGCCGCTAGGTCCAGCGCGGTCGCGTAGCGGTCGTTCTGGTTCAGCGCCATCGCCTTGCGGCAAATCGCGTCGAGCGGTTTCGGGCACTCGGCGTTCACCGCGCCCGGCGGATCGAACGTGCCGCGCCGCACCAGCTCGATCGTCTCCAGCGCGCTCTTACCCACGAACGGCGCGCGGCCGGCGAGGATGACGAACAGCGTGGCGCCGAGCGAGTACACATCCGCGCGCGGACCGACCTTATCGAGTTCCCCGGCCGCCTGCTCGGGCGGCATGTACGAGGGCGTACCCACCGCGGTCCCGGCCATCGTCATGTGCGACGGGAGGTCGGTCGCTTCCGGATCGTGGCGGAACCCGGCCTCGGCGTTCGCCCGCATGATGCGGTCAAAATCGGGACCGTCTGAGAGCGACTTTGCTAGCCCCCAGTCCACCACGAGCACTTCACCGAACTTGCCGACCATCACGTTCGCCGGCTTGATGTCGCGGTGAATGATGCCCTTGTCGTGTGCGTAAGCAATGGCCTTGCACACGTAAACGAAGCGCGACAACAGGTTCCGGAACGCGACCGTGCGCGGAACGTCTTTTTCGCTCGGCTCGGGTGCCGGGGGCGCGCTGGATTCGGCCGACTTTGGTTCACCCTTCTCGGTCTTCTCGGTCTTTTCGGCCCCCGATCCCTTAGCCGCGTTCGTACCGTAGTAACGATCGATTTCGTCTTTGAGCGTTTCACCGCGGATGAACCGCATCGCGTAAACGGGGCGCCCGCGAGCGTCGTTTACGAGGCCGAAGACGGGCACCACGCCGGGGTGATCGAGGCGGGCCGTGAGTTCGGCTTCCGTCAGGAACCGGCGCCGGCTGCCCGGGTCGTCGGCGTAGCGCGACTTGATGCGCTTGACCGCGACCTCGCGGTTCAGCTCGGTGTCGCGCGCGGTGAAGACCTCGCCCAACCCGCCGCTCGCGTGCAACCCCCGAAGCGCGAACCGGCCGACCATTGTGCCGCTCATTTGCGGCGCGAGGCTCGGTACGCTCGGTCCGGTGGACACGGAAATGGGTGCAGTGTCGTGCGACAGGTCGCCAGAAATCCCACCGGAGATCGCACCCGACGCGACGGTGCGGCCCGGGGGTGACGGTAGCGTCGCCCCGGGTTCCGCGACGTTCGAGCCGATCACCGTACCGGCGTCCGGGGCCGAACGCGCGCTCGCGACTTGGGTCACGTCCACGTCGTTGTTCGTGTCCCCTCGGGCGGCCGGCTCTGCGGCGGAATCGAGCGTCGCGTCGGCGTCGATCGTCACGGGGTGCGCGAGCGTCGCGTCCGGGGCCCCCTGAAACGTTGGGGGCGGCGTAATAGCGGCAACCGGCGCTTCCGCGCGGGCACCTTGTGGCGCAGCGCCCGGCAATAACGTCGGCTCGACCTCGTCCGGGTCGCTTGGCGAAGCCATATCGACAGTCCTCCGGGTGGAGGTGATTACGGGAACTGTTAGCGTAACCTTTCGCGGACCGATCGGGAACGGCAGCGGGTTAGAAAGAGTGGGGAAATGGGAAGTTTGGACGGGCGCGACAAAACACCACCAGCGAATACGTAACCGCTGCCCCTGTCGCCAATTGAGTCAAGGTTTAAGTTGAGCGACTAAAGCAGGAGGCGAGAGGGCATTGGACCGGTTCAATTGGGTTCCAATGGGTGCTCGCCTGAGTCAGCAGTATTCGTGGCTGTCACAGATTTCGTGTTGCGGATATAGTATACGAATGTTAATATTCTGGAGAGTTGCCTTTACGGTGGCGCCCGCGTAATCACGGACCCACAACAACACGACGAGCGTGCCGAGTCCCAAGTCGGTGGCTCTCGGTGACCACACAGGGAAGCCAACCCGAAAGGTTAGCGTTTGTTAGCCACCGATCCTAACCGTCTGAAAAATAAGGAGATCCGCACTGCGAGAGATCCCACAGTGCGGATACGATGGGGTACAACGTTAGCATTTGTTAGCCGAAACACGCTAACGGATCGGGAAAAACTGATGCAACATTGAACGAAAATCCAATTCAAATGCCGATCAATATCTGGCCCGCATCAGCGTCCCATTTTGCCCATCTGCATGAGAAACTCGGAGTTGGATTTGGTCTTCGCTAGCCGCGTGACTAGGCCCTCCATCGCCTCGACCGGTTTCTGCTGCATGAGGCTGCGGCGCAGGAGCGTGATCTGATCTAGCGTCTCTGCCGGCAGGAGCCGCTCTTCCTTCCGCGTCCCGGACGCCCCGAGGTCGATCGCGGGGTACACGCGGCGCTCGGCCAGCGCCCGGTTCAGCACCAGTTCCATGTTCCCGGTGCCCTTGAATTCCTGGAAAATCACCTCGTCCATACGACTACCGGTCTCGATGAGCGCGGTGCCCAGGATGGTGAGAGTACCGCCCTCCTCGAACGCGCGGGCCGCGCCGAACAGGCGCTTCGGCACGTCAAGCGCCTTGCTGTCCACGCCGCCGCTCATCGTGCGCCCGCTGCCGGCCGTCTTGTTGTACGCGCGGGCCAACCGAGTCAGGCTATCGAGCAGCACGAGAGAGTCCTTGCCCTGCTCGGTCAGGCGCTTGGCGCGTTCCACCACGAGTTCCGCGAGCCGGGTGTGGTTCGCGGTGTTCTGGTCGGAACTGGACGCGATCACCTCGACCGGCGGCGGGGTCGTAGAACCGGCCTCGGTCGCCTTGCGGACGATGTTCCGCTTGATGTCCGTGACCTCTTCGGGCCGTTCGTCCACGAGCAGGATCATGAGGTGAACGTTCGGGTGATTGGCGATGACCGCCTGCGCGATGTGCGTGAGGAGAACCGTCTTGCCCGAGCGCGGCGGGGCCACGATCAGCCCGCGCTGCCCCATCCCGATCGGCGTGAACATGTCCATCACGCGCGTGGTGAGCGGTTCCGGACCGGTCTCGAGCCGGAGCCACTTCGTAGGGTCGACGGGGGTGAGTTCGTCCCAGGCGCGGCGGCGGAACAGCTTCGGGTCCGCGCCCTCGATCTCGGTGACGGTCGCAAGCCGCGGACCCGACCCGCGCCGCGGCGGTTCGAGCGTGCCGCCGAGCATCACCCCCTCGGCGAGGTTCAGCTTGTTGATGAGCGGCCCCGGAACATAGGCGTCGTTCGGCGTAGGGGTGTAGTTCTTGGCGGGGTTACGGAGGAACCCGTGCCCCCGTGGGTGCATCTCCAGCACGCCCAGCGCGCTGTTGCGAGGATCAGACATGCGGAAACTCTACTCTCGTAACAGGAACCGGGCACCCGGATCGGAGCCGAGTGCAGCGGAAACAGACAGCCAAGAGGAAAAACGACAGTATCGACCGCGGGACGGGTGCGAGCGTTTTCTCGGCAAGTGGGAGAGATTCTAACCCCCATTGTGGCCAAACGCGAGAGAGAAACAACGGGAGTTTGCAGATATCGAACCGGCCAAAGATGCCGCCCCGATATGCTCCTCGATACGCGCGCACTTGAACAAAGAAAATTTCCGCAGCGCTCCCGTTTCGATCTCGGCGCCCGAACCGAGCGCATCTCGATGACACGACACACGAAACCATTTTCGGCTGCGGTGGAGGTTTCGTTACTGATCGATGAATACTCGAAAACGCTCTCACATTTGCGTGGCCATGAGCGCGACTCCATGTATCTTGGACCTCCACAGATCCGACGCACATAAGAGCACGCTCGAAGACTCGACGAGCGACCTTTACACTCACAATCTCTTTCGGTCCCGATCAGGTCTTTTGTTTTCGGCCCAATCACCTTCTCGCACTGGGATTCCGGAACACTATGCACCATTTCTCGCGCCGTTCGTTTCTCGCCTCCACTGCGCTCATTGCAACGGGGGGCCTCAGCCCCTCACTTGCCCAAACCCCAGACGTCCCCATGACGGGGACCGCTAACGAGAACCTCGCCCCGTTCGACAGCCTGTTCGCGGACTTCATTACCGATCACAAGATCCCCGGCGCCTCGGTCGCGATCACGCGGGCCGGAAAACTCGTCTATGCTCGCGGGTTCGGGTACGCCAAAGTCGCGAAGAAGGTCGAAGTTCAGCCCGACGCCCCCTTTCGCATCGCGAGCGTTTCCAAGCCGATTACCGGCGCCGCGGTCGCGGCACTCGCTGAACAGGGCAAAGTGAAGTTTGATGATCCAGTGCTCAAGTATGTGAAACTCGACCCGTTTCTGTCCGGCGGGGCGAAAGTCGACGAACGGTGGGCGAAAATCACCGTCCGGCAGTGCCTCCAGCACACCGGTGGTTGGGACCGCGACAAACAGGGTGGGTTTGACCCAATCGCGACCCCGTGCCGGATCGCCCGCGAGATGAAGCTCCCGACCGAAGCACCGACCCCGAACGACATCGTGCGATACATGTTGGGGCGCCCGCTCGACTTCGCCCCCGGCAGCAAGATGGTCTACTCGAACCTCGGCTACCTCGTCCTCGGGCGCGTGATCGAGGCCGTCACGGGCCAGAAGTACGAGGCGTGGGTCCAAAAAAACGTTCTCGCGCCGGCGGGCGCTCGGGGCATGTCGTTGGGGCGTGGGGTGCCGGAAAAGCGCGCGAAGGGCGAGGTGTGCTACTACGACTCGAAGAAGCGCACCGGACGGTGCCTGTACGCGCCACGCGCCGGCGATCAGGTACCGCGGCCGGACGGCGCAGACAATATTGAAGGGTACGAGGCGCACGGTGGATGGATCGGGTCGGCGATCGACCTGGTGCGGTTCGCGGCCGCATTCGATTACGGCAAGAAATCCCCGGTGCTCTCCACAAAGGCGATCACCGAAATGTGGGCGCGGCCCGACGGTGACGCGGGGTTTGATTCCGACAAACACCCCCGGGACGCTTATTACGGCTGCGGGTGGAGCGTGCGGCCCGTGGGTAAGACGGGCAAAGCCAACACGTGGCACAACGGGCTGATCCCCGGGACCAGCTCGCTCCTCGTCCGCCGATGGGACGGGTTAAACTGGGCAGTATTGTTTAACACCGACGCGACCGCCGAGGGGCAGCAACCGTCCGCGCTGATCGACGAGTTAATGCACGCCACCGCCGGGACCGTGAAACAGTGGCCCGAGAACGATTTGTCTGAAAAATTCTCCCCGCGCGAAAAAAAGTAAGGGCACCGGCGTCAACGAGATGACACCGAATCGCCCCGGTGGGCGATTCGGCTGTTGTTCGCGCACGCCCCTTGGTAAACTAAAATCGCTTACAACTGAGAAAATTTTCCGACCAACGGAGCGGTTCGGGACAAGTAATTGTGTAGAGAGTGGTGTGAAATTGTGCGGCGGAGTAAATGACACCGCACCACTAACGAACAATAAGCACTACCGCCGCAAACGCCCCGTAACCTTTTGCCCGAGGGCTGGATATGCGACCTCTCCAGTTCCTGAAACGACACCCGATCACTGCGCTCGGCGCGCTCGTACTCGTGTTTGTGGTGTGGATCGGCTTGGATCTTCGCAAACCGAACTCCGAGTCGACTGAAGCTGCCCCTTTTCCGGTGGGAACTGCTTTTTTGACGAAACGGTTCCCGGCTCCGCCGGAATTTGAGTACGCAAAGCCATCACCGCAAGGAACGGCCCAAGTTCTACCAAAACTCAAACCGGGAATGACCCGTATCGAAGTCGAGGGACTTGTCGGTGCACCTGTTTCCAGCGACGTTCACCCCGCAATGGTGGCAGGCGGACGGATCACGTATCACACGGCATACGAGGCTGATCTCGAGCCTCTCTCCACGGTGCGCCCGATCCGGCACACTAAGGTGATCGGCCCCGCACCGCCCCGTACATTGATCACGTTAGAGTTTGATGCCACCAAACCCGGGCACCCGCTGGTCGAAATCCACTATCCCGACCCGTTGTTCTGATCCGCGCTTCGCACAACTTACCCGCCGCCGGCGATGTCCGGCGGCTTTTTCGTCCCATTACAATTAGCTCCGCCCGCGCCGATTGTGTCGGTTCTGCCGACAGCGCGAGCGGTCCGTATTGACCCATTTTTCCACGCTTCTTAGATTGGGAGTCTGGCGGGGTCCGCGGGCACCGGAGCGACGCGCAGCCCGGCGCGGGCATTCACGCTATGGGAGTTTGACAATGGCGACAGCGCAAGCGGGCCTCGAACCGACCATCTTCGAGCGCCTGGGCGACCGGTTCAACGCCTTCGTTGAGGGGTGCGTGCGCGCCATCTCCCGCATGTTGGGCGGTTCGACCGACGAGCGCCGGATCAAGAGCATCGGTTACGTCCGGCCCCGGAACGCGGAGACACACACCGTTATCCCCGGCTCGGCCCTCGCGCGGGTGAACGAACTCGAACCCAAGATGCAGGCGCTCACCGACGACCAGTTGAAGGCGCTCAGCACGGAGTTCCGGGACCGGCTGAAGAAGGGCGCGACGCTCGACTCCATTCTGCCCGAGGCGTTCGCCGCGTGCCGCGAGTCCGCGCGCCGCACCAAGAACATGCGGCACTACGACGTGCAGCTCCTGGGCGGCGCGGTGCTCCACGGGTACGGCACCGGACTGGGCAGCATCGCGGAAATGAAAACGGGTGAGGGCAAAACGCTCGTCGCCACGCTCGCCGCGTACCTCAACGCCCTCGACGACCGGGGCGTTCACGTCGTGACCGTGAACGACTACCTCGCGCGCCGCGACTGCGAGTGGATGCTCCCCATTTACAACGCACTGGGCGTTTCGGCCGCGTACATCCAGTCCGACATGGACCCGGAAACGCGCCGCCGCGCCTACGAGTGCGACATCACCTACGGCACCGCGTCCGAGTTCGGGTTCGACTACCTGCGCGACAACATGAAGATCGCGCGCTTCGACGACGAGCAGTACCACCCGTACTACCGCCAGGTCCAGCGCGCGCACCACTACGCTATCATCGACGAGGTGGACAACATCCTCGTCGACGAGGCCCGGACGCCGCTCATCATCAGCGGCCCGGCGTTCTCCGACGCCAAGCGGTTCGCCGAGGCGGACAAGGTCACACGCGCGCTGACGGAACTCGAGCGCAAGGCGCGCAAGGAACTGATCGCGGCCGGAACGGTTAAGGCGGGGGGAACCGAGGGCGACAACCTCACGATCCTGACCCCCGTCGACCCGGCGAAGGTCGATCCGCAGAACCCGCCGCCCAAGGGCGTGTACTTCGAGATCAAGGAAAAAGAGCGCACCTGCCACCTGACCGATGCGGGCGTGCGCAAGGCGGAAGAGCTGGCCGGTGTCGAGAGCTTCTACACCGCCGGTAACATGGAGTGGCCGCACCTGATGGACAACGCGCTGAAGGCGCACCACCTCTATCAGCTCGACCGCCACTACATGATCGACCGCGACCAGCGGGAGAACAACGAACTCAGCATCGTCATCATCGACGAACACACCGGGCGCGCGATGTACGGGCGCCAGTGGTCCGACGGGTTGCACCAAGCAGTAGAAGCGAAGCACCCGAAAGAGGGCGTGCAGATCAAGCAAGAAACGCAGACGATGGCCACGGTCACGCTGCAAAATTTCTTCAAGCTCTACACGAAACTCGCCGGGATGACCGGGACCGCGAAGACCGAGGAAACCGAGTTCTGGAAGATCTACAAGCTCGACGTGGTCGCGGTCCCGACCAACCGGCCGATGCGCCGGATCGAGCACAAGGATCTCGTGTACCGCACCGACAAGGAAAAGTGGGACGCGGTCGTCAAAGAAGTGGTGGAGCTGAGTAAGACCGGGCGCCCGATCCTGATCGGCACCAAAGACGTCGACCGCAGCGAGAAGCTCTCGCAGATGCTCCGGCGCCAGGGCATCAAGCACGAGCTGCTCAACGCGAAGCCGGAAAACGTGGGGCGCGAGGCCGAGATCGTCGCCCAGGCCGGGCGCATCGGCGCGGTGACCATCTCCACGAACATGGCCGGCCGCGGAACCGACATCATCCTCGGCGGCAACGCCGAAACTCTGGCGTGGGCGCGCCTCAAGCAACTCAAGGACTCCGACAACCGCCCGCTGTACCCGACGCGCCTCGAAGTGCCCAACGACGTCTGGACCTCGACGGTCAACGAGATCGAGTCCAAGGAAAAAATGAAAGAGGAGGGGCGCAAGGTCGCGGAGATGGGCGGGATGCACATCCTAGGCACCGAGCGCCACGACTCGCGCCGCATCGACAACCAATTGCGCGGGCGCGCCGGGCGCCAGGGCGACCCCGGTTCCAGCCGGTTCTACCTGTCGCTCCAGGACGAACTGATGCGCCACTTCGGGGGCGAGTGGGTCGGTAAGGTGCTTACGCGCTTGGGTATGGAAGAGGGCGAGGCGATCGAGTCCGGGATGGTGAGCCGGCGCATCGAGGGGGCACAAAAAAAGCGCGAGGAGATGCACTTCGACCAGCGCAAGAACCTCCTCGAATACGACGAGGTCATGGACCTCCAGCGGAAGCGCGTCTACGGCGCGCGCCAGGAGATCCTGGACGGCAAGAACCCGCGGCTGATGATCCTCGACATGATCCGCGTCCAGATCGCGGCCGCGAACGAGCGGTTCCTCGCGGACAACTACGGGGCGGCCAGCTTCGCGGAGTTCGCCAGTAACCGGCTCGGCATGGAATTCGAGGCCGGCGACTTCCGCACCTCCTCATACGAGGACGCCTCGCGCCAGGCGCTCGAACAGGCCATCGCGAACGTGCCGACCTTCATCCAGGAGCGACTGGAAGAGAACCTCAACCCCGATGAGGAAGAAAAGGACTGGAAGTGGTCCGAACTGACGCGAGCACTCAACGCGAAGTACGACCTCAAGCTGACCGAAAAGGATCTGCGGAAGATCGGGGCGGACAAACTCGCGGAAGCGCTCGTTCAGAAGGCCGAGACCGCGGTGAAGGCCGTGAACTTGTCCGACGGCGAGCGGTTCCTTTCGCGCACCTACGGCGCGAACGCCCTGGCCGAGTGGTGCCGACAGAAATTCGGCGTGAAGGTCACAATCGAGGACATCCAACCGCACAGCGGCGAAGAACTGACCGAGTACCTGTACCACAAGGTTCTGGCGACCTACCGGCAGAAGGACGTGGAGTTCCCGGTCCGCGTCGCGATGCAGAACTTCATGGCGGACAAGCCCGCGGCGGGGCAACAGCGGTACGACCGCGACGGCCTCGCGCAGTGGGCGACGCGGCGCCTGGGCACGGTCCTCGCCACCCGCAAGCACGGGCCGAACGCGCTCGCCGACCAAGCCGGCTTCTTCGCGGCCGCCGACAAGTCGCTCGAAGAGGAGGGCTGGACCGACGAGTTCCTCCGCACGGAACCGCGCTCCCGGCTCCGCGAGAAGCTCATGGAGATCGCGCCGAAGGCGATGCCGACGGCCGACGTCAGCGAGATCGACAAACAGCTCGAATCGATCTACACCGGCGCGAAAGTGGCCGAGCAGGAAGACGCGAAGGAATTGACCGATTGGGCACAACGGGAGCTCAGCCTCGCGCTCGACCCGGCGAGGATCGTCGGCAAGACGCAGGACGAAGCACGGCACGGGATTCTGAACGCCTATGACGAGAAGTACCGCCCCGAGATGCACTCCGTGGAGCGCTCACTGGTGCTGGAACAGATCGACAGCGCGTGGAAGACGCACCTGTTGGTGATGGATAACCTGCGCAGCGGCGTCGGGCTGGCCGGGTACGCGCAGGAAGACCCGAAGATCGTGTACAAGCGCGAGGGGATGCAAGAATTCGACAAGATGTGGGCGGGCCTCCGCGACCGCACGACGGAGTCCGTGTTCCGCATGGAAGAAATGGGCGACGAGGAAGCCCAGGCCGCTCTGTGGGCCGGTGCCCGCGCCACGCACGCAGCAGCAATCTCCGCGTCCCAGGCGCGTCAGGCGCAGGCCGACGAGAGCGAGCAACAAACGAACGCGGGCGGCGAAGGCAAGAAGGTGGAGCCGATCCGCAACGAAGGAAAGAAAGTGGGGCGCAACGATCCGTGCCCGTGCGGTAGCGGCAAGAAGTACAAGAACTGCCACATGAAGATGGAAGCGGGCAAGAAGTAAGTACCGCGGAAACCAGGCTCGCGTAATTTTGTCAGGTACGAAACTCAGAGGCAGGGTGCTTCGGCAAAGTGTCGAGGCACCTTGCCTCTTTTAATTTCTAGTTTGTCTTGACAGCCACCCCTGGTCACTGTTAGTCTTACATCTGTTTGCACATCTCGCACATTGCATCTTCGGATAATTTGTCGATGTTTCGCAATCGCCTGATCGGATTCTTTGGATTGGTGATCGCTATTGGCATGATGGCCTGCGCGAGCCCCCAAAAGGCATTCGCCGCCGTTGCTAACCCATTCACATGGGGCTCTTACAAAGGCACAGATAATAACAATCACAACTACCCTCGTTGGGTCAATATTCCAAACCAGAATGGCAAGGTGAATTTCGATATCGGACAGGGAAGCGCAACAGACCCGGCTGGCTGGACGCCAACCGGCGCAGTGGCGAAAGTTTACAAGCCTTCGGCTGTCCAACCGGGGGGATACGAAGCAACCCCGGCCCTAACGATGACCACGGCTAATTTTCTTACCGTTCTGGGTATATCCACAATGTCTTGGGCAGACAATAATCCGAAAGTTGTGTTCGACAGAAACATAACTGTCATGATTGTCGTAACTATCACTTATAGGAACAATGCAAACCAGAACATCACTCAAGATGTGGTCATGCCCGCGTTCTATGTGAACACCACCGCGTTCTAATCTGATCGGATGAGCAGTTCGCCACCCCTTCCGGGAGAGAAGACATGGAACGTCGGCCCGCCTTTACTTTGCTAGAGTTGTTAGTCGTCATTGCAATCTTAGCGATCTTGATCGGGCTCCTGTTACCGGCAGTTCAAAAGGTTCGGGAAGCTGCGGCCCGAATGCGGAGTGTAAACAATCTCCGCCAGATCAGCTTGGCACTCCACAACTTCGCGAGTGCCAACAACGAAGAGTTACCGACAGTCGACGGCAACCCGCGGCGGGTATGGTTTGAACCGCTCCAGATGACGACGACCCAGCGCGGCCCGATTCTGTTCAATGCCCTTCTCCCCCACCTCGAAGTTACCATTGCGTCCACCCAAATTCTACCGGACTACGTTCCTGTGTACGTCAGTCCGGTCGATCCGGGGTTCACTGCGGATCAAGGTTCTGGGCCACTTAAAGGGGCTACAAGTTACGCGGGAAACGCTCAGGTGTTTGCCGGTCAACCGCGGATGGTGACGGCATTTTCGGACGGCCACAGCAACACCATTGCATTCGCCGAACACTACGCTTCGTGTGGCAGCTTGCGGTACAGGTATGCGTGGTGGGAAGTGGTAGGGCGTCCGGGTTACCAGCTCCACCGACCGACCTTCGCGGACGGCGGGGCTCTCTTTAAAGGACAGAACGAGCAAGATGTCTACCCAATCACGAGTGGCGACCCGATCGTCACGCGCCCGAGTCGGCCGGGAGCGATCTTCCAAGTCGCGCCGCAGGTCTGGTTCCAAGACAGTTGGGAAGCCCCGCGCGCGCCGGGCGCAAACGAGTGCGACTGGTCCGTTCCCCAAACACCCCACCGCAGCGGGATGCTGGTCGCATTAGCCGATGGCAGCGTGCGAACTCTCAGCACGTCAATGAGTCCAGAAACCTTTTGGGCAGCCGTTACCCCGGCAGGTGGTGAGGTACTGGGCGGAGACTGGTAAGTTGAGTTGACATGGGAATCGCGTCGGAAAGGAGGTATCCTTTCCGACGCTTCTGTATTTAGTGCCGGGAACGGATTCCCAATGCTCCTCAACCTCGTCTACCTGCTCGCGCTTGCGATCCTCTCACCGTGGCTGATATGGCGCGCGGCACGTACCGGGCGCTACCGCCAGAACCTCACCGCAAAGCTACTCGGCCGCGCCCGCATTGCACCGCGCGCGAAAGAGCCAGTCGCGTGGTTCCACGCGGTCAGCGTGGGCGAAGTGAACCTGCTCGGTACGCTCGTACCCAAATTCCGGAAGCGCCACCCGGACTGGTACGTGGTCGTTTCGTCTACCACCGATACGGGGCTCGCAGAAGCACGCAAGCAGTTCGCAGATCTCGACGTAATCGCGTGGCCGTTCGACTTCACCTGGGCCGTTACGACCGCTCTCGATGCGGTCAACCCGTCCCTCGTCGTACTCACCGAAAGCGAACTCTGGCCGAACTTCCTCGCCGCAGCGAGCACACGAAACGTGCCAGTAGTTGTGGTGAATGCCCGCCTCAGCCCGCGGAGTTTCCAGCGCCTGAAGCGCGTCGCGGGCTTCGCCCGGCGCATACTGTTCCGACACGTCACTCGATTCGCGGTTCAAGAAACCGAATACACCGAGCGCCTTCAACAACTCGGCGTGCCGTTCGCGAAACTCGTCACCACGGGATCGATCAAGTACGACGGGGCCGCGGGCGAACGGGATACCCCGAAGACGCGCGCACTGAGACGCGCAATCGGGCTTGGGGAACCTACCCCCCC
>HG799462.1:290846-309369 GCA_000531095.1 Gemmata massiliana
CGATTTCGCGCGCCAGCACCCCCTTCCCTTCAGGGAGGGGGGACGGGGGGGTAGGTTCCCCCCTGGTTCTCCTCGCGGGCAGCACGCACGCGCCCGAAGAAGCACTCATCCTGACCGCCTTCGCGCGCCTCCACGCGCAGTTCTCTCACCTGCGACTGATCCTGGTTCCACGGCACCCAGACCGCTTCGAGGAAGTCGCTCGCCTCGTCGAAGACTCACGGCTCCCGTTTGTGCGCCGGAGCCGAATCACAGCCCCACTGCCTGAAATGCCCGCGGTAGTGCTGCTCGACACGGTGGGCGAACTCGGTGCCGCGTGGGGGCTAGCGGACGTGGGATTCACCGGCGGCAGTCTCGATGGTAAGCGCGGCGGTCAAAGTATGATCGAACCAGCCGGGTATGGCGTGCCGTGCGTGTTCGGGCCGCACGTTTGGAACTTCCGCGCCGCCGCCCGGCGGTTGGTCGAAGTCGGAGGCGCTGTCATGTTGAAAGACGCGACCGAACTGGAAACCGAACTCGCCAAACTCATCGCCGATTCCGACCGGCGCGCACAGATGGGGAGCACTGCACGCGACCTCGTGCATCGACAACAAGGGGCAACTTCCCGCACTCTTGACGTGATCGATTCCGTAATCACTTCCCCGGTACTCACTCGGGCCGCCTGAATCGGCTAGAATTGACTCACCTCAATTCACGGTCCGGGTGTGATGATCCAGACCTATACCTTCAGTGCCGCGGGCGGACACGCGGTCAACGAAGACGCATTCGTACTTTGTCCCACCACCGATAGAGGTGCGTGGATCGCGACCCTCGCCGACGGGCAGGGCGGACGCGCCGGCGGAGCACGGGCCGCGCAACTTGCGTGTGATGTTGCCGCTCAGCACGCCACCCGAGGTGAGTCGCTCGATTGGGTCGAAATCTTGACTCGCGCCGACGTTGCGGTCGCACAGGATCGCGAGGCCGGCTTCACGACGCTTATTGGTCTGTGTGTTCGCGCCGACCGCGTTATTGGCGCATCGTGTGGCGACAGCGCCGCGGTTGTGGTGTGCGGCGATCAGGCGCCGCGCGTACTAACCTCTCGGCAGTTCAAAAATCCGCCGGTCGGTTGCGGGGACGCAACCTTCATCCCGTTCGAGATGAGACTCACAGTCCCCTGGAAACTACTCGCAATCACGGACGGCGTGTGGAAGTACGCGGGGTGGGAGCGCGTGTGGGATTGTGTCGCTCGATTATCGGGCACCGAACTGATCGCAGAACTCCAAAGCGCGGCCCGGCTCGCCCTCACCGGCGAATTCCAAGACGACTTCACCGTTGTGTTACTGGAGAGCGCGTAACCGTGTATCGCATCACTCAGTGCCTCTCCGTCGGGCCATTCGTGTCGTCAGAACGCGCAGAGAAGCTCCTCGCGGCCGGCGTCACGCACGTCCTGAACGTGTCCGATGTGCCGAGCCACGTCTCGGCCGGCGACCATTCGTTCGCAGATGTCGTGTGGGTGCCCATGTCCGATAGCCGGCGGTTGGCACCTGCAACTGTGGTCCAAGCGATCAACGCGCTCCACGAACTCGCCTCAGCGCCAGACGCGCACGTTTACGTCCACTGTGTCGCGGGGCAAATTCGCTCGCCAACAATTCTTTGGCTTTACTTGATGGCTTGTGGCGTTCCTCTCCAGGACGCACGCGACTGGATCGAAAAGCGAGTGAAAGACGCGGTTGCTGGGCACTACCGCATGGTGGACCGCGAGCATGTATCGCTCGCGCAAAAGCACGGATCGAAGCACTACCTTCCACACCCGCGCCCGAACGTAATTGTCCCGTTCCCGTTGTCGGAGGACGCGGAGGAATGACCACGCCCCTGGCCTACCTCAACGGTCGGTTCCTGCCGTTTACGGAAGCCGCACTACCGCTGCACGACGCCGGGTTCGTGTCCGGCGCGACGATCGTGGATAACGCGCGCACCTTCCGGCACAAGCTGTTCCGCTGGCCAGATCACCTCGCACGCTTCCGGCGCGACTGTGCCGCGTGCTTCGTTCCGCTCAATGCGACCGACGAGTACCTCACCGCGACCGCGGAGGAACTCGTCGCGCACAACGCGGCTCTGCTCCCCCCGAACGGTGAATTGCAGTTAGTTACGTTCGCTACCCCCGGGCCGCTCGGATTCTACTCGGGCGAAGTGAATAACGGACCACCAACGATCGGTATGGTGACGTACCCGCTCCCGTTCGCGCGCTACCGGCGGTTCTTCACTGAGGGCGCGGCGCTCGCGGTCGCAGGCACGCAATCATCCGACCCGGACGATCTTCTACCGCCGCGAATCAAACACCGTAGCCGGTTGTTCTGGCACATCGCGGACAAAACACTAAACGACCCCACAAGCCGATATTACTCCCCAGGCGCGGTGCCGGTCGTTCTCGATCGCGTGGGAACCGCGGACACCGCGATCGCGTGCGTCTTGGCTGTCGTGGACGATACCGTCATCTACCCACTACCGGATCGCGTGCAAGACAGTATCAGTGCAAAGGTAGTTGCTGATTTGTGCGCCACAATCGGACTGAAGCACCGGACCGAATCGCTCGACTTCCGCCAGATTTGCGGGCCAAACGAAGGCAACAGAAAAAGCGCAATCGCTCTCGACCCGTCCGAACTACTCTTAGCCGGCACCGGCTTTTGCGTGGCCGGGGTCAGGCGGTTCGCATGCTCCGAACACGTGCGCGACTACCCGCGGCCGGGACGGGTGTTCAGCCGGTTACTGACAGCGTGGAGCGATTTAGTTGGAGTAGACATCGCGAAGCAGTTTACCGGGTAACGGATCTCGGAAACGCGGTTTACCACTTCTCGCATTATCGATCTGGATGGGAAGCGGTCCGTTCGTCACAGTTCTTCACAGCCTCTTCTTTACACCCTTGACAGTTTGTGACATTTGTCACAAGCTACGGTCTCTGTCCCAACCGGGCCGCTGGTGGTGGTGACGCGCTTACCTCTCTCCACCCCGCCGACCTCGTGACCGGTTGGGTTTATTGCCGTCCGCTCAAGCGCCAGGATTGCCACATGTCCCTCTCTCGCTCTCGCGCACGTCGGCCGCGGTTCCCGTGGCTGCTCGCGCTCGTTTGTGCCCTCCCAGTTGGGCTTCTTGGCGCGGCCCCCACGAGTCCGCTCGCGCTCTTTGGCGCGGGGTGGGAACCGTTCCTGTTCCTCACCTCCGATACTTACGGGTTGGGTGAGAAACTCGGGTTACTCGGGTGCCTCGTCGTCGCCGTGTGCGGCCTGGGCTACGCCGCGTGGCTCATGAAGCAGGTGTACGCGGCCGACACCGGTACGCCCGCGATGCAGAAAGTCGCGCTGGCCGTGCGCGAGGGCGCGAACGCCTACCTGCGGCGGCAATTCACCGTCGTCGGTGTGCTCATTGTGCTCCTCACCGGCGTCATCATCGCGTCGAAGTGGCCGTGGCACGTTGAACCCGGAGCGCACTCCGCAGGCGAACTGAAGACGATCGCGGTCGGGCGCGGGATCGCGTTCCTGATGGGCGCGCTGTTCTCCGCGGCGGTCGGGTTCACGGGCATGCGCCTCGCGACCGCGGGTAACCTGCGCGTCGCGGCCGCGGCCCGCACGAGCTTCGGCAGCGCGATGCGGATGGCGTACAAGACCGGCACCATCACCGGCATGTTCACCTGCGGGTTGGGATTGCTCGGCGGGACGCTAATCCTGCTCATGTTCGGCGAACTCGCCTACGAAATCCTCATCGGCTACGGCTTCGGTGGGTCGCTCCTGGCGCTGTTCATGCGCGTCGGGGGCGGCATCTACACGAAGGCTGCGGACGTGGGGGCTGATCTCGTCGGGAAAGTGGAGCAGGCCATTGCGGAAGACGACCCGCGGAACGCGGCCACCATCGCTGACAACGTGGGCGACAACGTCGGCGACTGTGCGGGGATGGCATCGGACGTGTTCGAGAGCTACTCGGTGACGCTGGTCGCGTCGGTCATGCTCGGGTATGCCGCGTTCGGCTACAAGGGCATGATATTCCCACTCCTGGTGCAAGCTGTTGGAGTGATCGCGAGCATCATCAGCACTTCGATGGTGGGGGCCGGGATCACGACCGGCAACAGTTCCATCGCAATGGGTTCGATCAACCGCGGATTCTGGCGCAGTGCGGTCATCAGTACGATCGGCTTCATGCTCTTCGGCCTCATCTACCTCCGGTTCGACGCGGCCTACATCGTCGAACGCGGCATCGACAAGGGCATGTACCAGGAACTCTACGACAACCAGGACGTGCGCAAGGAACTGAACCTCACGACCACCGGACAGCACACGGTCGCAGATCAGGTGAAAGACCTGCGCGACCTGCGGAACGGGCCGGAACGGAACTCGGACAAGACGGTGAAACTGGAAGAGGAAGTTGAGAAGTACCGCGCTGCGGCGCTGGAGGCGTGGCGCAAACTCGACCCTGCAAAGAAGGCCGAGTTCGCTGAGCGCAAGGTTCACGTTGCCGCCGCGAGCCGAGACCACGAGAAAACGCTCGTCACGGAACTGAAGGGCCGAGGGCTGAACCAGGACGGCGAGAACCGCGGCACGGCCACACTGCTCGAACTGTCCCAAGCGCGCTACCACGTCCCGCTGAAACCGGGGCTGAACCTCTCGATCGCGTGGTGCTGCCTCATCGGAATTTTGCTCGCGGTCGCGCTCAACAAGTGTACCGAATACTGGACCAGCACCGAGTACAGCCCGGTGCGCGAGGTGGTGCGGTCGAGCAGCACGGGCCACGCGACCAACATCATTTCCGGTCTGGCTCTCGGCCTCGAAAGCTCGGTGTGGGCGGTGCTCATCATCTCGGGCGCGATCCTCGGCGCTGTGGCGGTGTGTAACGACGCGCAGAACCTTCTCTACATGGCGTTCGGCGTCGCGATGTGCGGCATCGGGATGCTCACGCTCACCGGCGACACGATCAGCATGGACGTGTTCGGGCCGATCGCGGACAACGCGAACGGGATCGGCGAAATGGCGTTCAACCGTAACGCGGACGGCAAAGACCTGAAAGAAGGTGATGCCGGATTCATGAGCGAAGCCGAGAACAAGGCCGCGCGCCAGATCCTCGCGGACCTCGACGCGGTCGGTAACACAACGAAGGCCATCACGAAGGGCGTCGCAATCGGTTCGGCGGTTATCGCGGCCGTGTCACTATTCGCCAGCTTCATCGCGGTGCTCGTTACCGGGAGCGAGGAGAAGATCGGGCAGTTGCTCATCGGCGACTTCACCGCGGGCGCGTCGAAACTGACCGTCGCGGAACCGCTCGTGTTCATCGGCATGCTGATCGGCGGCGCGGTGCCGTTCCTGTTCAGTGCGATGACAATCCGGGCTGTCGGGCGCGCGGCGTATCTCATCGTGTTCGAGTGCCGCAAGCAATTCCGTGACCCGGAGATCATGGCCGGCACGAAGACGCCCGATTACGGGCGCGTGGTAGACATCTGCACGGGCACGGCCCAGCACGAGTTGATCGGCCCTGGGTTGCTCGCGATCGGTACGCCGCTCGTGGTCGGGTTCTTGCTCGGGCCGTTCGCCCTGGGTGGCTTCCTGGCCGGGATGATTCTGAGCGGTCAACTCATGGCAGTGTTCATGTCGAACGCCGGTGGTTCGTGGGACAACGCCAAGAAGATGATCGAGGACGAGCCCAAGAGCAAGGAGCGGAACACCGGTAAGGGTAGCGAAAAGCACAAGGCGAGTGTGACCGGCGACACGGTGGGCGACCCACTGAAGGACACGTCCGGCCCCGCGATTAATCCGCTCATCAAAGTGATGAACATGGTGAGCTTGTTGGCGCTACCCCTGGTGATCCTGCACAACGTGAAGGACGGAACCGGGAACGCGGTGATCGGCATCACGGTCGCGGTCGTGGCGGGTTTGGCCGTCGCGTGGGCGTGGTGGCAGTCGAAGAAAGACACCGCCGCAATGAACGCAATGGACCAGGCGCCCCCAGCGCCGACCAGCGACGGGAAGTGATACGCGAAGCAGATGAACGAGTTCGGGCCGGGTGACGGAGGTGACGGGATCGGGTGTCGATCTTGTTCGCTTCTGTCACCCGGTCCGAACTCTTGTGTTTCCGGTCAAACCGCTGCGTGATAGGCTATTCGCGTCGTACCCTCCCCACGCGCGGCACAACATGGACCTGTTCGCTGTTACGCTTTACTCGCACGATCCCCATTCCGGGCGCCTGCTCCTGCACGCGATGCCGGTCATGGTCGTCGTGCTGTGCTGTCTCGCCATCGCCTACCGGTATTACTCCGCGTTCCTCGCAGCGAAGGTCGCGGTGCTTGATGATTCGCGTGTTACGCCCGCGCACCGCCTCAACGACGGCCAGAACTACCACCCCACGAACAAGTGGGTGCTGTTCGGGCACCACTTCGCGGCCATTTCTGGCGCCGGTCCGCTCATCGGCCCGGTGCTCGCCATTCAGTACGGGTTCGCGCCCGGACTCGTGTGGCTGGTCATCGGCGTGTGCCTCGCTGGGGCCGTTCAGGACATGCTCGTGTTGGCCGCGAGCGTTCGGCGCGATGGGAAATCGATCGCCGAAATCGCGCGGCACGAACTCGGCTACCCGGCCGCGATCATCGCGTCGGTCGCGATCCTGTTTATCGTGGTGATCGCGCTCGCCGGTCTGGGGATCGTGGTGGTGAAGGCGCTCGGCGGCGAAGAGGTAAAGTTGCCCGCGGGAATGACCATCGAATCGCCAGAGCCACCAGCCCAACGCGAAGGTGTCTACCATTTTCCCGCGAAGTGCCGCGTCCGGTACTCTCCCGAGGCACAGCTCACGCTCCGGTCCGAAACGTTCCGCATCAGGTGTCCGGAAGCACCGGCCGTGTTGTCGGAGCCGGCGCTGCCCGTAACTTACCGGCTCCCCACCGGTTGCACTCAGGTCGTGCCTGGGAGTTCGTGGGGAACGTTCACAATCGCGTGTACGATCCCGATCGCCCTGTTGGTCGGGCTGTGGATGTACCGTATTCGCCCGGGGCGCGTGGTCGAAGCGTCGCTCATTGGCGGGTTCCTCACGCTCGCCGCGGTCGTGGCCGGGAACTGGGTTCCCGGGTCGCCACTCGAACGCTTCTTCTCTCTCACGCGCGACCAAACCATCGTCACTCTGGGTGTTTACGGGTTCATCGCCGCAGTGCTCCCGGTGTGGCTGCTACTAGGGCCGCGCGACTACCTCTCCAGTTTCCTGAAGATCGGCACCGTCGGGTTGCTCATTGTGAGCGTGTGTGTCGCGAACCCGGCACTTCAGGCCCCGCCGATCAACGAAGTGTTCATTAACGGCGGACCGACGTTTCTCGGGGTGCCCGGGCTTTCCGCTCCGGTTTTCCCGTTCGTGTTCATTTGCGTGATGTGCGGGGCCGTCAGTGGGTTCCACTCGCTCGTTTCTAGCGGTACAACACCGAAGATGGTGGAAAAGGAATCACACATCCGCACCATCGGCTACGGGTCCATGCTGATCGAAGGGGTCGTCGGAGTAACGGCACTCGTTGCCGCTGCAGCGTTGCCGCCGGAACTGTACTACGCGATCAACGTGCCCATCGACCGCACATCGGAATACCAAAAGCAACTCGACGAGGTGTACGACAAGTACGGCGTGAAGGTGCCCCCGGAGGGAAAAGACCCGGCGCACGCGACCAATGTGGATTCGCCGCAGCACCTCGACCTGGGCCGGGTGGAAGAGAAGGTCGGCGGCGAGTCACTACGCGGGCGAACGGGCGGCGCGGTCACGCTCGCCGTGGGCATGTCCGTCGTCTTCGAGCAGGCGTTCAACTGGTTCGGCGTTACAGGCGAGTGGCTCCTGAAATACTGGTACCACTTCGCAATCATGTTCGAGGCGCTCTTTATTCTCACGACGATCGACGCCGGAACGCGCATCGCGCGATTCTTGTTACAAGAAAGTGTGGGGCGCGTTTACGCTCCGATGGCTAAGCAGAACTGGTTGCCCGGTGCGCTCCTCGCCAGCGCCACAGTTACTGGCGGTTGGTGCTGGCTCGTGTGGACCGGCAGCATTGATACCATTTGGCCCATGTTCGGTATCGCGAATCAGTTGCTCGCGGTGCTGGCACTCGCACTCGTAACGACCTGGATGGTAAACAACGGGCGCGGAAAGTACGCGGCCGTCACAATCCTCCCGATGCTGTTCGTGACCAGTACCACGCTCACGGCCAGCTTTCAGTTGGTCACGGGCCGGTTCGCACAGTTGATCGAAACCGGGCGCGCGAAGGTGACAGCGGGAGCGTCCGAAGTGGGGCAGAAAATGATCCTGACGGGTTTCCTCAACACAGCGCTCACCCTCTTCGTCGTTACGTGTGTCGTCACGCTCCTGTTTTGGTCCGCCGCGCGCTGGCTGACGGTGTGGCTGGGTTGGGGTAAACCGAGCAGCGCCCCCACGAAACCGAATGGTGTGGTATGACGCGACACGCGCGCGAAGCCGTTTCGCTCGCAGTTGCGGCGGCGCTGGGCGAGGTCGTACTCGTCGCGTTCATGACCACCGATTGGTCGGCAGTTGGGGCGAACGTGCTGTTGTTCGCGTTCCTCGTCGGCCCGCCGCTCTTTCTCGCCATGACCGCATGGCGCCGGCGCACGCACCCGGCGCGTTCGCGCCTGCTCTTCGTGGTGGCAGTCGTGATCGCGGTCGGCGGGTTGGGTGTGCTCGGCTGGGATCTTTATCGCTACAGCACAAACGCGCAGTTCCGCCGAACGCCGAACATGCACGGGTTAATCGTACCCATCGTTCAGTGGGTCGTTATTCTGGCGGCTTGGCTGGTTCTGGTGGTTCAAGAGGGCCGGGACAAACACACGGCCAAGAGCGCACCACTTCCCCTGTCTGGGGCAGAAAAACAAACATCAACGCGCCCACAATCGTAGCCGCAAAAAATCACACACAAAGCGCTTGACCCGAACCGCACTTGACGGCATACCACGCGGCTCATTCCGTGGGAACAATCCGCGTCGGGGGACGGGTCATGCGGCGAGCCTTACTCGCGGTGGGGGTGATGTGCGCGGTCGGGGTGACCGGCCGCAGCACGGCACAGTTCAACACGACGAGCGCGTCCAATAACAGTGGAACGACGATGCCGGGGCAGGTCGTGGGCGGGTACACCGGTCAGGTGCTACCCGTGGGGCAATCGGCTCCTCAAGCCGCACCGCAAGCGGGCCAGTCGATCACCGCGAATGGGATGCAGCGCCCCTACGATCCCAATCGCCCCTACGACGCCTTCAAGGGCACGGGTATCGATCCGAAGAACGTGCTCGCTCCGCTCGTCGGTGCGGACGGGAAGCCGATTGCCACGCCGGACGCACTCGACAAGCTCTCGGAGCGGATCAAAGCGTTCTTTATTAAGAACCCACCGCCCCCGCGCCCGCCCTATACACCCGGTATCACCCGCCGGGCCAAGGAGCGCACAAATCAAATGTGGCGCCGGGACTGACCGCGCGAGTTACGACATGCCTATTCGGTTAGCTGAAACGAGTCCAGAAACGCAGTCGATTCGTCCGAGGCCGCGTAGCTGTCTGTACCAAGTACCGTCACTTGGTACAGTCGCGTACCGACAAGGTAAATCCGAGCGCGGAGAATGCCTGGTTTAGGCTCCGTAACGTGCACCAAGAAATCGCGCCCCGGGTACTTGCCCGCGAGCGTGATATTCGTTCCCGACACCGCTTTGCCGCCCGCGGCGCGAATCATGTCACTCTTCGCCGAATCCAAATAGCGCGGGATCAACTCCGCCGGCTCGTCACCCTTGAGCGGCAGCTCCGTTACTGCGACCGTGCGTGCCCCGTCTGTCGTCACAACGGAATATACGACGGAGCGCAAACCGCCGACCGTCTTCTCAACGACCTTCGGTTCGCCGCCGAACTGCGCCTGGAACTTATCGCCCTTTGAGACGAATGCAGACGGGCGCTGCTGGCAGCCCGCTACCAGCAACACGGTAAGAACAATCCCCAGGTGCAACCGAACCGCGAACACGGTGCCCACCCTCGTGGTGAAAGATACGCCGGGGCGCCGTAACACCCCGGCACCAACCACGGGCCTGTATCCCCGCGCGATCCTATTTCTTTTCTAACGGATCGACAGCCCCTTCGCCTTCCTCGAGCGACGTAAAGAGAGCGGGGGGTAGTATCCGCAAATTGATCGCGTACCGCACCTTCAACTCTTTTCCGCCGCTCACCGCGAGCGACATCGCAGAAACGAGCTTGTCCTCCTTGCCGAGCACCCGCTCCACCTGAGCTGCGGGAGCACCGGTTTTCTCGATCAGTTTCACCAGACGATCCGGGTTCACAACGATATCGATGACCGGCGCGTCAGCGGCCTTTACCGTAAGTGCGTCCTTCACCACCGTGACCGCGTCCGTGCCAACCGCCACGAACACGCCCTTCGGCGCGAACGCGAACGCGATCACGCACTTATCACCACCGAACGGCTTCGTGACATCAAAGAAATTCCCCCCGGCCATCTTGTACGTGTGAATGTTGATGGCTCCGGCTTTATCCGCACTCCACTTGAACCGCTCTTGTTCGTTCTCCGGCGCGTTCTTCTCGACGAAGGCTTTGAATTCCTTTTCCAGTGCCGTGGTGCCCTCGAACGCACCCGCCGCGACCACGCTGAAGTCACCGTCCTTGTTCGGCCCGCGAACGGCCCCGACAATATCAACCTCACCCGTCTTCACGGTGCGGATCAGTCCTTTAAATATCTCGTCCGCAAGCGCCTTGGACGGGTCGTTGGCGGGAACTAGTTTTTGTCCCTCTTCGAGCGACTTCGCCGCACCGGTCTTCAGTTCATCGTTGAAGAACGGGAGGCGCGTCTTGAACCCGACGGCCGTGTCCGGCCCGAGCAACCCGGCGAACTTATTGCCAACCGGTTTGAAGCCCGCGATCGCCTTCGATAGAGCAGAATCGGGCTTCCCTTTGAGTGCCGCGTCGATGCTCAGATCTCCGGTCGGCACGTCCAGGTTGAGTCGCAGCGTGGCCGTGTCCCCGCCGCCCAGGAGCAGAAAGTAGCGCCCGACCATCTTCTCGAACTCTTCAACGAGCGGTTTGAAAACCGCCACCTCCTGAGCGCCGATGCCGAATCCCCCGAGCCCGTTCCCGAAGTCGAGCGCTTTCTTGAAGTCTTCGAGGCCTTTTGCCGCGGCCAGCTTCACTTCAGGCGTCAGCCGATCGAAGTGAAGTTTCCCGGCGAAAAGCGCCTGGTCCGCCGGGTCGTAGAGCTTGTTGGCCGGGACGAGGGCCTTCGCCTCCAGCGCCGGCTCCGGCTTCGACCCGTAGGAGATGTAAGCGTACTGCTCGCTGAACCGCATTCGGGCCTTGTATTGCGGCTCCAGCGGCGGGAGCTGGTACAGCCCCTTGCCCAGATCTTCGGGCTTGCCTTTATTGAATCGCTCGCACAGTGCGAGGAAATCCTTCTCGTTAGTGATCGGAAACGCGATCACCGTCGTAATGTCTTCCGGCTTCGGAGCCAGGTTCACGTACCCCACCACTGGTCGAATCATATCCAATCCGTTGAAGCCCTTTTCACCGAAACGTTCTTTGATCGCATCGTTCAGCGCCTTGACCGCTTTTGCGCCGCCGATGAGGTCGGCCGCAGCTCGCAGGTCGCCGAGCACGCGGTTGGCCGGTTGCGCTTGGAACGTGATCGGCGGGGCCGGCGGATCGGCGGAGAGGGTGATCGGCGCGAAGAACGCTGCGGCGGTCAAAACCAGCGCGTACCGCATTGGGGGAGCCTCCGAACGAATGAGGTAACCGGCTCACCTCAGAATACGGCCCCCAGATGTCGTTTGCCATCCGGGGCGCGATCAATTAGAACGCCCAACGGAGTGTATTCCGCGCCGGAGCTTGTGCCCCGGATTCCAGCCAGAGCCTCACATGCACGAACGCGCTTCGACCTATTTCCGGGGGCTACAGGACCGGATCTGTGCCGCACTCGAAAGTGCCGACGGTACCGCCCGGTTCCGCGAGGACACGTGGACGCGGCCCGGCGGCGGGGGCGGGCGCTCGCGCGTGATCGAGAACGGCGCGGTGTTCGAGAAGGGCGGAGTGAACTTCTCCGAAGTGTTCGGCTCGTTCACCCCGGAGTTCGCGAAGCAAATGCCCGGCGACGGGTTGGCGTTCACGGCTGTGGGCGTGTCGCTCGTGCTGCACCCGCGCAGCCCACTGGTACCGACCGTACACGCGAATTTCCGCTACCTCACACACGGTGCGAAGGCGTGGTTCGGCGGCGGCGGCGACCTCACCCCGTATTACCCCTTCAAGGAAGACGTGATTCACTTCCACCGCGTCTGGAAGAAGGTGTGCGACGCACACGCGACAGTCGCCGATCACGCAAAAATGAAGAAAGAGTGCGACGACTACTTTCACTTGAAGCACCGCAACGAGGCGCGCGGGGTCGGCGGGATCTTCTTCGACTACCTGGACGCGACCGACGCCGCGTTCGCGTTCGTGCAGGCTGCGGGGGATGCGTTCCTGGACGCATACCTGCCGGTCGTGGAGCGCCGAAAAGCACTGAACTATTCGCCGGAACAGCGGTTCTTTCAGGAGTACCGGCGCGGGCGCTACGTGGAATTCAACCTGGTGTACGACCGCGGTACGGTGTTCGGTCTGAAGACCGACGGCCGCACCGAGAGCATCTTGATGAGCCTCCCACCCGTCGTGCGATACATCTACGATTACCGCCCCGCGCCCGGATCACCGGAAGCGGAGCTGACGGAACACTGGCTCAAACCCAAGGACTGGGCCGCGATGGAGGGGTGAGCGACTCAAACCGCCCTTTTCTCTGTCTCTAGTGCGTGCAATGTACTTCGACGGTCGATGTTCTTTTGCGTCCCCGATTTTTCGCGTCCGGGACGCACCCACGCAATATCGCCGTCGGAATCCGCGGTCATCTGGGCATCGCGGGTGTCATCCGTCTCGAAGCCCCCGACCGTTTTGAAACCCGCGTTGTTGCGTGGACTGGCAAACATGTGATAGACCACAACGGCCGTGGTCTTCCCGAGCAGGTAGTTTTGAACCAGGGTATCCGCTCCGCGAGCGTCGCCGACCACGAACGAGTCTCCGCATGCCAGTGCCGCATCGATTGCTTGGCGGTAATGCACATCGAACTCGATCGCGGTCAGGTTGAGGTGCCCACTGACGAAATGCGTCATGGAGTTCGTGCTCGATTAGTGGTGCCGACCTTCACAACGATCTCTCCCGCCACCTCTCGTTAGCAGCACCCGGACTTCGCCCCGTTCGGTGCGGGTGCGCACCCGCTAACACCGCACTTGTCTGGCGCGAGGCAATCCGTGTGCTTGCGCCCGAGGTGGAACAGCACGCCCGCGGGCGTCATCTCGGCGAACGCGACCGGGAACTGCGACACGGCGTCGCGTTCGTATTCCACTTCGACCACCAGATCGTCCGAACCAAGCAGTGGGGCCGCGAGGTTCAAGATGCTCGCCAGTTTCCCGGCGGTCAGACGGTGCGCGGTGTCGTTCGCGACCCACACCTGAAGTAGGCACGAAACAACGGAGCGTCTCGTCCCTCCGCAATCCATGAAGTCCTTCTGTACGCGCCCGACTTCGGTGACGTGAAAGTGTGCGGGCACGAAATCACCGTCCGGGAGCATCAGGTGCAAGGCCGCGCCCGGATCAGCCAGCAAAACACCTCGAAATTCAGCCACGTTCATTCGCGTATCTCCAATCAACCGGTCGTATACGACCAGCCGCACTGAGGGCACTTGTTCTCGCCAGCGGGGATCGATCCGCGGCATGCGACGCACACGGACGGTTCGGACACGTCGTCCGGTTCCGGTGCGTCAGGTGCTTCCGGCACTTCGCTCTCCGGCTCGCCCGTACCGAACTTCCAACCGTACACGATGTGACTAATCGCCGCTACGATCGTGCAGCCAAAGAGGAGCACTTCGCCCAACGTGAGCGGCGCGGCGAGCAGGCGCGGGAGCATGAGAACCACCCCGGCCAGACGCACCGTCCAGTCGCGCGCGAACAAGAGGAAAAGCCCCGCGACCGCGACGAACAGGAGCGCGTTGATGAACTCGGGGCCACCCACGGGGGCGGTCATTTCTCTCTCCACTCTCCCAATCGAACTCGATCGATGCAGCCTATCGGGACCGGCACCCGTATGCAAGTTGGCACCACGGTGGCGCCCCGCTCACAATGGACGCCATCACCCCCGGAGTCTCGCATGTCCACTTTTCGCAAAGTCGCGCTCGTTACGGGTAGCGCCACCGGTGTCGGGCGCGCGTGTGCCGTCCGGTTCGCCAAGCTCGGGTACGCGGTCGTGGTGAATTATTCCAAGTCCGAAACCGAGGCTCACGAAACGCTCAAGCTCGTTGAGGCCGAAGGCGCGCCGGCGCTGTTGTGCAAGGCGACGGTCGCGGACGCGGGCGCGGTGAACGAAATGATCGCCGCAACGGAAGCGACCTTCGACCGGCTCGACGTGCTCGTGAACAACGCGGGCACCACGCACTTCGTCCCGCACACCGACCTCGACGCTCTCACCGACCAGGTCTGGGACGACATCTTCAAAGTGAACGTGATGGGAACGTTCTACTGCACCCGCGCCGCGATGCCGCTGCTGAAGGCGAGTGGAGGGAACGTGGTCAACGTGACGAGTGTCGCGGGATTGACGGGGCTGGGAAGCTCGATCCCGTACTGCGCGAGCAAGGCCGCGCTAAACTGCATGACACAGTCACTCGCTCGTACCTTCGGGCCGGACGTGCGCGTGAACGCGGTCGCCCCGGGACCGATCCTCACGCGCTGGCTCGAAGGGCGCGAGGCCCATATCGCAAGATTCCTGGAACAAGCCCCGCTCGGACGCGCCGCCAGCCCCGACGACATTGCCGACGCGGTGGTCTATCTTGCCAACGGTACCACGCTGACGACCGGGCAGGTTTTGGTCGTCGACGGCGGCCGAACGATGTAACGGGGTAACGTCAGTCAGTCTTCCTCGATATGGGGGCGATGGTCTTCATTTCCGTATTCTCGCCCCGAAGATCCTTCAGCGCCTCCTGCCACTGGCGCTTGTCATCGGGCGTGATGCACCCGGTCGCGGTCACTAGCGCAGCGAGCACGACAAGTGTCAGAATCCGTCGCATAACATGTCCCCCGGCACGGCGAGCGAGCCCAATACCGCCGGGGGTAGCACCACGCAACGAGAATTCGATTAGAAGCGAACGTCACTTCTCGGGTACCGCCATCGGGATCGGGCTACTCGGTGGTCCGAGCGTTCCAGTGGCCGCGCGGCCGGTGTCGGTGAGCGCGGTCCCGGAGCGGTACTTCGCGCCCTCGCCCGGTTCGTACCCGGGCGGCGTGATTCGCCACTTCACACCAGACTGCGCCCACTGCACGCCTTCATCGAACAACCGCTTCATCTCGTGCGGATCGAAATCGGTGCTGGATAGCGGCGACTGCACCCGCTCCGGAATGACCGACACGTTGTAGTTCATCCCGGTCATCGTCGTGAGCAGGAAGAGTTTGTGCAGGTCGCTGCGCGTCTGGTCGTAAACGATGGTAGAGATCGCGTTGCTCGCGATGGCGAACGTGCGCGGTTTCACCGGCGTCGGGTCCGGGTACATTTTCCCCGCAACCAGGACGTACACCTCGGACCCGTGGAGCCAACCCGCCGGCAGCTTCTCGTGCTCGGCGTGTGGCACCCACGGCGGGGCGAAGAACATGGACGACGTGGTACCGCCATCAATGTGGCGCTCGACGAACCGCTTGCCGTCCACCGTGACCGGAATGCGCACGGGCGGGAAGAAGCCCGGGATCGACGCGGACGCGAGGAGCACTTTGCGGAACAGTTCGCGGCTCTGCGGTGTGTCGCGGGCCGCGATCGCACCCATGTCCCACACGACCGCCCGGCGCGCATCGAGATCAGTGGTGCCGACGTAGAACCGACGCCCCTTGCGGTGCTCGATCGCGAACCGGGCAATGCGCTCGTCCGTGGCGACTTGGTGAATCACTCGGTTCAGCGGTGAACTGTCTGCGAGCGACTCTGATAACAGAGCAGGAATGAGTCGGTTCTTGCGGTAGATGTCCGAACTGCGGAGCGTGGTGTAACACCGCTGCAACTCCGCGTCCTCGGACGTCCCCAGGAACGCAAACGCACCGAGCAATGCGCCGGTGCTAATACCGGTCACCACATCGAACTCGGGGCGCGTACCGGTCGCGGTCCAGCCGACGAGAACGCCCGCAGGGTACGCCCCATAAGAGCCGCCGCCGGTGATGACCAGAATGTGTTTTTTGGGAAGTGGGACGGGCGGTTTGGCCCCTGCGCGCGCCTTCTCCGCGAACGCGAGCAGGTCTTCCGTGCGAATGGTGCTGCGACCGGCTTCCTGGGCCTCCAAATCGAGCCATCCGACGGACGCCTTGAGTTCGGCAGGTGTACGCTCACCCCGCGAGCGCAAGCGCCCGGGCGTGAGGCGATCGCCGACGGCACTCGGGCCTGCGCACCCGAGCACGACAGCGCCCATGAGCAGCGCCAGCCCAAGGGCCGGCACCGGTCGCGTGAACGTGCGGACCATTCTTCCCCCCAAGAATTTGAGGGGGATAACGTGAGGGTGCGAAACCCGCAAGAGAATACTGCCGGGTTGCCGGGGGTTTCGCAGAGACTGCTTATTTACGGTGCCGAATCCGGGAGCGCATCCGGCGCTTCTTCCGACCCACTTTCCGCCGACCGGTGCCGCGACGCCGACCCATAATTCGCTCCTACCGTCAGAAATTGTCAGGGAGGTTTGTGTGTTGTTGCGAAGTCGTGATTCTAGCCACAAGTGAGCGAGTGACAAGTACCGTTCGCGGCACCAAACCCGTCGCTCGCCCCAATCACCCCAGTCGCCAGAATCAAATTATGAGCCCCAAACCGCCCGTGCGGAGCAATCTGGGCGTGAGACATGGGCTTCTGACCGGGACGCCGAATCTGTTGGTTGCGATTTCACGAAGATATGGACACGATACCTTCAGCCAACACGCGCAACTCACTTCAACAAGCGTGAGTTCGGGAGCGGTGTACCCGGAGGGGCGGATAGGGTTGTCCGCCTTCCGTTGCAGCCATATACTTTCTACTCTTATAAAGACAGCCTGCGGGCACGGAGTTCGCTGCGGATGCGGTTCCACCTGATCGATCGAATCGACCGTTGGGAACCGGGCAAGACGCTGGCGGCCACCAAGTACCTCGCGCTGGGGGAAGAGTATCTGGCCGACCACTTCCCGCAATTCCCGGTCATGCCCGGCGTTCTCATGCTCCAGGCGTGCGTGGAAGCGGCGGCGTGGTTGTGGCGAGCAACGACCAACTTCAAACACCCGGTCATTGTGCTCCGGGAGCTGAAGCCCGTGAAGTACGGGACGTTCATGCTCCCCGGGCGCCGGATGGACGTCACCGCCGACCTGACGAAGTTTGACGCGGCAACCGACACCGCAACGTTTAAGTGCAAAGGAATCAACGACGCCGGCGAATCGACCGTCAACGCGACCTTTATCCTTCACGGATACTCGCTTGCGGATCGCGGACCGGCGGGAGCGGCGACGGACACCCGACTAATCGAACACTGGAAGAGCCGCTGGGCACTGTTAACTGGCGAGTTACGGAAGAAATAGGCGGCTCGCCGCCACATCTTTAAGATTCCGTTATCAGCAACCGGCACCGAATTGACGATAAGTGTGCGGACCGACAGGACGAAGCAATGATTTTGAAGGATCAAGTTGCACTGGTGACGGGCGGAAGCCGGGGGATCGGGCGCGGCATCGTGCTCGCTCTGGCCCGTGAAGGCGCCAAAGTGTCCTTTGTCTACCGCGGTAACGCGGAAGCGGCCCAGCAACTCGTTCAGGAAGTGGCTGCGATCGGCGGAACCGCGAAGGCGGTGCAAGCAGACGTGGCCGATCCCGCCGCGGCCGAAGCCGTCGTCGGCGGGATTCTGGCGGAACACGGCCGAATCGATATCCTGGTCAATAACGCCGGTGTCATCCGCGACAAACTGTTCCTCAAGATGGAAGCTGATGACTGGAATACGGTCATCGGAACCAACTTGACCGGAACGTTCGCGTTCTGCAAGGCCGTGGCCCAACCGATGGCGTTCAAGCAACGGTCCGGGCGGATCATCAACGTGTCGAGCATCGCCGCCGAACACGTAAACAAGGGCCAGGCGAACTACGCGGCGAGCAAGGGCGCGATCAACAGTTTCACGCGGGTTCTCGCGGCGGAACTGGCTGCTCGGAATGTACTTGTGAACGCCGTTGCCCCCGGCTTCATTGCGACCGATATGAGCCAGGCCGTGCGGAACATGGCCGGCGAAGACAACCTGAAGAAGCTTATTCCGGTGCGGCGGCTCGGTACACCGGACGACATCGCCAACGTGATCCTCTTTCTCTGTGGTCCGGGCGCTGCGTACATCACTGGGCAGGTGATTACTGTGGACGGCGGCCTCAGCCTCGGGGCGGTGTCCGGCTGACCTGGCCGGCTGGAGAACTCAAAGATGACGCGCGAAGATATTTTCGGCAAGGTCCGCACCACGCTCATCGACGCCC
>HG799462.1:309374-355684 GCA_000531095.1 Gemmata massiliana
ACCCCTCGTCCATCGGCGGGGGGATGTAAGCGCCGGGCTTCAGTCGCTCGACGTAGTCGTTCAACTGGCGCCAGTAGAGGACGCCGGCGCGATCAACAGTTTCACGCGGGTTCTCGCGGCGGAACTGGCTGCTCGGAATGTACTTGTGAACGCCGTTGCCCCCGGCTTCATTGCGACCGATATGAGCCAGGCCGTGCGGAACATGGCCGGCGAAGACAACCTGAAGAAGCTTATTCCGGTGCGGCGGCTCGGTACACCGGACGACATCGCCAACGTGATCCTCTTTCTCTGTGGTCCGGGCGCTGCGTACATCACTGGGCAGGTGATTACTGTGGACGGCGGCCTCAGCCTCGGGGCGGTGTCCGGCTGACCTGGCCGGCTGGAGAACTCAAAGATGACGCGCGAAGATATTTTCGGCAAGGTCCGCACCACGCTCATCGACGCCCTCAGCGTCGACGACGATCAAGTGACGCCGACCGCACGGCTCAAGGGCGACTTGGGCGCCGAGTCCATCGACTTCCTGGACATCGTGTTCCGACTGGAAAAGCAGTTCGGCGTCACGATCCCGCGGGAAGAACTCTTCCCCGAGTCCATTTTCCAGGGCGACGCCGGGTTCGTCTCCAACGGGAAAGTGACCCCGGTCGGGTTGGTCGAACTCGAAAAGCAGATGCCCTACGCCGACCTCACCGAATTCAAGAAAGATCCGCGACTCGATAAAGTCGAGGATCTGTTCACGGTCGACCTGATCGTGCGTTACCTGGAATCGAAGGTCGCCGCCAAGAAGTAATCGTGTTAGCGATTTTGTGAGGTGGGTCCGCGTTTCGCGCCGGCCCACCGTTCGTTCTTCCTGCACCGCTCGACAAAAGCACTCAACATGCGATGGACGTGGATCGACCGGTTCGTGACGTTCGAGTCCGGCAAGTCGGCCACGGCGGTGAAGAACCTAAGCCTGGCCGAAGATCACTTCGCCGATCACTTTCCCGGCTTCCCGGTCATGCCGGCGCCACTCATTCTGGAAGGTCTCGCCCAAACCGGCGGTATCCTCGTGGGTGAGGCCCGGCAGTACCGCGAAAACGTAGTGCTCGCGAAAATCACCGCGAAGTTCCACTCCGAAGCGATGGCCGGTGAACAGTTAACGTACACGACCACGCTGCTGGACCTGAACGATACGGGTGCGAGGGTGTCCGCCACGGCACACAGCGGTGATAGTCTCATCGTTGAAGCCGAAATTATGTTCGCCCACGCGAACCCGTCGCAACTCCCACCCGGACTGCCCGATACCAAGTTCGTCTTTAATGGCGAACTGACTCACTTGCTCCGTATGGCGGCCGCTGTGAGTAAACCTTCTGCCCCCAGCACATAGTGCCTCAAACAAACAATGCGACAAACCACAAGAGGCCCCTGATTGGGGCTTCCGATTTTCCCCCTCAAATCCCAAACAACCCAATTTATCCATTCCACCGAACCTTTCGCGCCGAAAAGACTTGCGCTTCTGTTAAATCGGACGCAAGTAATCCGGGCGAATACACTACCACTTGAAATATAGCGCCATAACTGGCGCCATTATCCACGGAGTTCAGCACCGAGTGGCCACATGGTAAGTAACTCTCGCCGCACCGTGCTGACCGGATTGGGCGTCCTCAACCCGATCGGGTCCACGCCCGAATCGCTATGGGACGCACTCGTTGCGGGCGCCCGCGGCGTTCGCACAGTTTCGCTCTTCGATGCAACCGAATTGCCCTGTCACATCGCGGGCGAGATCCAGGGATTCTCCGCGAAGGCGATGATCGACAAGGGCTACCGCCGGTCGCTCAACGCGATGGCCCGAACAGTCGAACTCGGGGTCATCGGCGCACAGCTCGGGCTTCAGAACGCCGGGATCGCAAAGGGTACGATCCCCGCGCACCGAATCGGGATCGAGTTCGCCTCGCTAATGGGCGCAACCGACCTGAACGACATGGCCGCGGCGAGCAAGGTGTCGTCCCCGGATGGCGAGACGATCGACCACGCTCTCTGGGGTTCCGCCGGTCTGCCCGAAATTACGCCACTGTGGATGCTGAAGTACCTGCCGAACATGCCGGCGTGCCACACCACGATCCTGTACGACATCCAGGGGCCGAGCAACACGCAGATCCCGGGCGATACGTCGGGGCTGGTCGCGCTGTTTGAAGCCGCCCGTATCCTCCGCCGCAACACAGCAGACGTGATGGTCGTGGGCGGGAGTGAAGCCCGCATCAACCCGATCACCCTTAGCCGGCACAACCTGTTCGTCCAACTGTCGCGCCAAAACGACAATCCGGGACACGCGGTTCGCCCGTTCGACGCGGACCGCGACGGCAGCGTGTTGGGTGAAGGAGCCGCTGTCTTCACGCTCGAAGAACTGACCCACGCCCGCAACCGGAACGCGACCATCCTGGGTGAACTGGTGGGGTGGGCGGCCGGGGTCGATCGTGGCAAGAAGGGGCCGGGACTGGCGCGAGTCATCCGCAACGCGCTGACCGCCGCCGGCATCCAACCGCAAGACGTGGACCACGTTAACGCACACGGCACCGGTACCACCATCGGCGACTCGTTCGAGGCACGCGGGATCGCCGAAGTGTTCGGACGGGACGTGCCGGTTTTTGCGCCACTGAGCCGGTTCGGGAACCTCGGTGCGGCCTCTGGATTGATGGAACTGGCGTGCAGTGTGCTCGCCCTCCGTCACGGGCTGTTGCCCGGCACACTCAACCACGAGAAACCGGCCGCGGACTGTCCGATTGCGGTTCACGCGGGAGCACCGCGTCCCGTGGCCAAGCCCTACGCGGTGAAAGTGAGCTACACCGATCTCGGTCAGTGTGCCGTGGCCGTCGTGAAGAAGTGGGAATAGCCCCAAGAAACGTAATTGCAGCGATTTACAGCGTAGGCAGCGAATTCGAGAGCGAGACGCGGAGAGCGTGAAGCCCTCTAATCGGCTCGGGCAGCCGGTCGCCAAGAGGTAGTGTGATGCGCAGACGAGTGGTAATCACTGGGATGGGCGTTATCAGCCCGCTGGGTCACAGCGTGGGTGAGTTGTTTGCCGCACAAGTTGCGGGCCGAACAGCGGTTGGGCCGATCGCGCACTTCGACGCCCGCACGTTCCCGACCACGTTCGCTTCCGAAGTCAAGGGTTTCGACCTCGCGAAGTTTATTCCGGACGCGGCCAAGTTCCGCAACTGCGGTGTGAACACCAAGTACGCGCTCGCGGCCGGCCGACAAGCACTTGTGGACGCCGGACTTCTCGAAGTGAAAGGCGATCGCTCACGGATGGGGGTGTACCTCGGCTCCGGTGAGGGTCAGGAAAACTTCGAGGCACTCACGACCAGCACGTCGAAAGCTACTCCTGCGGGCGAACGCACCGCGAACCTGCGTGAAGCCGCGGCCCTGTTACTCAAGCGGCTCAACGGCCCGCAAGAAGCCGAAGCGGAGATGTACGCCCCGTCCGGCTACCTCGCCGACACGTTCGGCCTTGATGGACCGTTCGCGTCGTGCCAAACTGCGTGCGCAGCGAGTTCGCAAGCCATCGGCGAAGCGGCGGAGATGATCCGCACGAACGAAGCGGACGTCATGCTCGCGGGCGGATCGCACAGCATGATTACGCCCACGGGTATCAGTGGCTTCAACCGGCTCACCGCGCTGTCGCAGCGAAACGACAGCCCAAAAACAGCGAGCCGCCCGTTCGACCTCACGCGCGATGGCTTCGTGATTGGTGAAGGTGCGGGTCTGATCGTGCTAGAAGAACTGGAACACGCGAAGGCCCGCGGTGCCAATATCATCGCGGAATTAACGGGTTACGGTTCGACGGCCGATGCGTTCCGTATGACCGACCCGCACCCGGAGGGCCGCGGAGCCATTCGGTGCATGGCCGAGGCACTGACCGACGCGGGCCTGAACCCCACCGACATCGGCTACATCAATGCGCACGGCACCAGTACCCAGGCCAACGACTCGGCTGAAACCGCCGCGATTAAGTCAGTGTTTGGCGATTACGCTTATAAATTGCCGGTTTCGAGCAGCAAGAGCATGCTCGGCCACCTGATCGCTGCTGCAGGGGTCGTCGAACTGATTATTTCGACGATGGCGCTACAAAAGGGCGTGGTCCCGCCGACGATCAACCTCGAGACGCCCGACCCCGTTTGCGACCTGGATTACGTTCCGCACCAGGCCCGCGAGGTGCGGTTTAAACATGTGTTGTCCAACAGTTTCGGTTTCGGCGGGCAGAACATTGCACTGATCGCTAGTGCGTTCCGGGGTTGAAGATTGGAGCCAGCATTCTGATAATGAAAGGTTGGTAATTGTAACAGGACGTTCCTCGTCACCGAGACGAGAGTTTTGCGGATCGGATGCCGCATCATTCTACCCGGAGGGTTCGGGGTGGTTTTCTGGTTGTGGACTGGTATCGCGTTGCTCGCCTTCTTCCCCATCGCGGTGGGGTTGTTTTTGGCGATTGCGTACCTGTACGTCCGCTGGAAATACATGGGCTTCCTGACTCGCATCTTTCAGGAAAAGCCCCTGTTCGTCGTCCCCCGGGGCGAACCGGACCCGCGCGCCGAAGAAGTCTCGATTCCCGCGGCCGACGGACTGGCCCTTCGCGGGTGCTACTTCCGCACCAGCGCCCCCGAGCGCCGCGGGGTGATCCTGTTCGGCCTGGAGTTCGGCTCGAACCGGTGGGCCTGCCGGCAGTATTGCCAGGCGCTCATCGAAGCGGGCTACGACGTGTTCGCGGTCGAACCGCGGAACCAGGGCGAGAGCGAGCGCGACCCGAACTACGAACCGCTCCAGTGGGTGACCGACCGGGACGTGTCCGACATGCGGTCGGCCGTTTCGTACCTGCGATCGCGCCCGGACGCGGGCCCGAACGGGATCGGCATCTTCGGCATCAGTAAGGGTGGAAGCACCGGCCTGTTGATCGCCGCGTCCGACCCGTGGGTGAAGTGTGTTGCGACCGACGGCATGTACGGCACGCACACCACGATGGTGCCGTATATGCAGCGCTGGATTCAGATCTACAGCGGCAACCGTCGCATTCAGAAGGCGCTGCCGGGTTGGTTCTACGGCATGGTCGGCACCGTGGGTGTGAAGCGCGTGGCGCGCAACCGCGGGGTGACGTACCCTAGCGTAGAAAAGGCCGCCGCCAAACTGAACCGCCCGCTCCTGATGATCCACGGGGCGGGCGACACGTACATCAAGCCCGAAATGGCCACGTCCCTCTTCGCACGGGCCACCGGAACGAAGAAACTGTGGCTGGTGCCCAAGGCGAAGCACAACCAAGCCCTGCACATTGCCGGGGACGAGTACAACCGCATGATAGTCGAGTTCTTCGACCGCCACTTGGCTGAAGAGAGCCGAGAGTTGGTGCCGGTAGGGTAAGAGGTTGGGACTCCGGCCGAAAATTGACGGCCCTGTTACGGTTGATTGTGGGTCGTAATTCGTATCTACGAACCGCGACCCATCCTACCGACGCCCACGGCCCGCCGTGGGCGTCGTCGCGCGCGGGTGAGTCATGTCTCTGAAACGGTTCCTGCTCGTTCGGCTCGGTCGGTTACTGACGTACCCGGTGCGGAAGCAGTTGCGCCAATTTGAGATCGCGTGCGAGACGCCCGAAGCGGTTCAGAACGCACTCCTCTTCGACATCCTCCGCAAGCAAGCAGACACGCAGTTCGGGCGCGACCACAAGTTCGGCGCGATCACGTCCGTCGCCGAGTACCGCAACAACGTTCCGGTTGCGCCCTACGAGTACGTCAGCCCCTACATCGAGAAAGTCCAAACGGGCGACACGCGGGCGCTGCTGGCGGACCCGCGCGTGCTGATGTTCGCGCTCACCAGCGGCACCACCGCCAGCCGCAAACTCATTCCCGTCACGGACGCCTACCTCGCCGCGTACCGGCGCGGGTGGAACATGTGGGGCGTGAAGATGTACCGCGACAACCGCGGTCGGCGGATCGCGATGCGCCCCATCGTGCAACTCGGCGGTGATCCGGAAGAGTTCCGCACGCCATCAGGCATCCCGTGCGGGAACCTCTCGGGCTACACCGCGATGGTACAGCGGCGGCTCATCAAGTGGATGTACACCGTGCCGCACGTGACCGGCAAAATCAAGGACGCGAAGGCGCGCTATTACGTCGCACTGCGGTTCTCGATCGGCCGAAACGTGTCGCAACTAATGGCCGCGAACCCGAGCACGCTGGTTCAACTGGCCCGCACGCTCGACGCGGAGAAAGAGTCCCTCTTGCGTGATCTTCGTGATGGCACACTCCGCGCCGACCTCGACATCAGTCCGGAAGTTCGCGCCTATCTCACCCCCCGCGCGAAAAAGAACCCCGTTCGCGCGAACGAACTGAGTGTGATCGCCGGGAAACTCGGGCGCCTGTACCCGATGGACGTGTGGCCCACAGACGCGACCGTCATCAACACGTGGACCGGCGGGAGCATGGGGCCGTACCTGCGCCAATTGCCGCAATATTACGGCGAACCTCCGGTTCACGATCTGGGGCTACTTGCAAGCGAGGGGCGGTTCACGATCCCGCTTTCGGGCGGCACCGCGAGCGGCGTGCTCGATATCTGGTCGCACTACTTCGAGTTCATCCCCGAGGGCGAGATCGATTCGCCCAAGCCCACGGTACTCGGCGCACACGAACTCCGAGAAGGTGGAAGCTACTTCATCCTGCCCACCACCTCATACGGGCTGTACCGCTACCACATTTCGGACCTTGTCCGCGTGACGGGCTTCCACGGCAAAACGCCACTCGTCGAGTTTCTGGGCAAGGGGCACCGGTTCGCGAACCTGACCGGCGAGAAACTGAGCGAGTACCACGTCACAAAAGCGATGGACGCGGTCGCCCCGCGCACCAACCAGCCCGTCACAGCGTACAGCGTCAGCCCAGTTTGGGACGACAAACAGCCCTACTACGCGATCTTCCTCGAAGAACCGGACGTCGCCAACGAACCGGCACTGAAGCACTTCCTCGCGGAGTTCGACCGGCAACTCGGTGTCGAGAACATGGAGTACGCCGCGAAGCGCGAGAGCGGGCGCCTCGGCCCACTGCGTGCGATGGTGATCGCTACCGGCACGTGGGCGAAATGGGACCGCGACCGGTTGTCGCAAACCGGCGGGTCACCGGAGCAGTACAAGCACCCGTGTCTGATCGGTGACCTGAAGTTCCGTGAAACGATGACCGTACTGCGCGAGGTCGTGTAGGCGAGAACGAAGAACCGTGGATGACGCAGATAACGCAGATCAAAACCAAGAATGGAACCTGATTCTGGTTTGGCCTTCATCCGCGTTATCTGCGTCATCCGCGGTTCATTTCTGCCCTCGCTATCATCGGCCTACATCTGTCATTTCTGACACGCGCACAGCAGTCGCTATACTCTACCTCAATTCACGCTTCCCCTTTGAGCCACAGTCATGCCGCCAGCAGCCGCCACTACCCCGCCCGAGATCAAGTTCGATACCGCAGCCGCGGTCCAGCGGCTCGTGCGGTTTCTCGGGATCAACGCGATCACCGGGCACGAAGCACCCATCGGAAAGGAACTGGTCGCGGCGCTGAAGGAAGTCGGGGTCCCCACAAAGGCTATCAGCTTCGACGACGCACACACGCGCATCCCGGAACCAACGCCGGTCGGCAACCTCATCGTGAAGTTGCCCGGTACCGGTAAGAAGAGCGCGAAGCCGATCCTGTTCATGACGCACATGGACACCGTTCCGCTGTGCGCCGGCGCGAAGCCGAAAGTGGTCGGCAAGCGCGTGGTGAACGAACTCGAAGGAACCACCGCACTCGGAGGTGATAACCGCACCGGGTGCGCGGTGCTGGTCACGCTCGCAGCCGAACTCATCAAGCAAAACCTCCCGCACCCGCCAATCACGATGCTGTTTACGGTGCGCGAGGAGAGCGGGCTGTTCGGCGCGAAGCACCTGAACCCGGCGGACCTCGGCGGGCCGACCGTAGGCTTTAACTTCGACGGGCGCCGCGCCGCGGACGTCATCACTGGTGCCATCGGCGCCGACCGCTGGACCGTGGACATTCGCGGGAAGGCGGCCCACGCGGGTGTGGCCCCCGAAAAAGGCATCTCCGCGACGATGGTTCTCGCGCTGGCAATGGCCGAGGTCCACGCGGGCGGGTGGTTCGGCAAAGTGGTGAAGGACGGGCGCGAGGGGACGAGCAACGTTGGTTGGGTCGGCACCACTGACGGCAAGAGCGCGGGTGACGCGACCAACGTGGTGACCGACTTCGTTCACGTGAAGGGCGAGAGCCGCAGCCACGACGCGAAGTTCGTGCGCGACATCACGGCCGCGTTCAAGGCCGCGTTCACTAACGCCGTATCAAAGGTGAAGGACCACGAGGGCCGCACTGCGAAGGTGAAGTTCACGTCGCGCCTGGACTACGTCCCGTTCCGGCTGAAGCCCGACGCCCCGGTCATCAAATTGGCCGAATCCGCGGTCCGCGCGATCGGACTTGAGCCGAACCTGCGCGTCACCAACGGTGGGCTAGATGCGAACTGGATGGTCAAGCACGGCATCCCAACCGTGACCTTCGGCGCCGGGCAAAACGAGATTCACACAGTGAAGGAGTTCGTGGACCTGACCGAGTTCGAAACGGCCGGGCCGATGCACACGGTCTGATCGGCGTGGTCCAACCACGGCGCGCCGCGATCGGCTTCCGAATAGACCGCGACCGCCTCGATGCGTAATAACTTCGTATAGCATACATTATACGAAGTTATACTATTGAGCGCCGGCGTAGTGCGGTTGTAACCACCCGCGCGGTGCAGGACCGTCCACGCTTCGGCTTGCCGATTCCCGGCTTCCACGGTCACGAGGAACCGGCCGCCGTGAACTTCGGACTCGTAGTATCGAGCGTCGTCTTCCGGAATACCGACACCGATCAGTGCCCCAACCAGCCCCAGAATCGCCGCGCCACCGGCCGCGTTGAGCAGCACCGTGCCCAGCGTACCGACCGCGAGTACCGGCCCGATCACCGGAATGGTGCCCGCGAGAACGCCCAACCCCACGAGTGCCCCAGCCCCGGCCCCGATGACCGCCCCAGCCGCGGCACCCTCACCGGCGAGCGTTTCGTTGTTTCGCTCGTTCACCATATTGCCTTCGGCGTCGCGTGCGATCATGCCGATGGTGCTGTCCGCGAATCCCGCGTCGCGCAGGTCGCGGATCGCCGATTCTGCTTCCGACCGAGTGTAGAAGACGCCGACCACGGCGTTCGCAGTTGCCTTCTTCATGATGGTTCTCCTGATGTAACCGGGCCGGCTTCGATGTCTCGGGCGGCCCCGATCCGATTCAGACAAATAGGTTAGATGCACACGCGGTGCCGAACGACTACAGAACGATAGGCTCGCTATTCGCATGAAATGATGTGACAAAAACGCAACGGGACGCGCACATGTGCGCGTCCCGTTGCGTGTCAGACTTTGTGCGCGCGGGTTACTTGTAGTTACGCCGTGCGCGGCAGCAACACGCGCTCGATGAAGGTGGTGTCTACCTTTCCTTCAATGAACTGCGGGTTGTCGAAAATGGTCTTCAGAATTGGGATCGTGGTGTGAATGCCCTCGACCACGAACTCGCGCAGGCAGCGCCGCATCACCGCGAACGCTTCGGCCCGCGTCGGCTGGTGAACGAGTAACTTCGCCACCATGCTGTCGTAGTTCGACGGCACGCGGTACCCGGCACACACGTGCGAGTCGAGCCGCACGCCCGGGCCGCCCGGCGGGCGCCAGGTCTTTACCACACCGGGGCTCCCGCGAAAGTCATTGGCCGGGTCTTCCGCGTTGATGCGCACCTCGATCGCGCACCCGCGCTGCTGGATGTCCTTTTGCGCGTAGCTGAGCTTCCCACCGGCCGCGACGCGGATCTGCTCGCGGATGATGTCCACACCCGTCACCAGTTCCGTGACCGGGTGTTCTACCTGCACGCGGGCGTTCACTTCGATGAAGTAGAAGTTGTTCTGCTGGTCCACGAGGAACTCGCAGGTGCCCGCGTTGTAATACTTGGCCTCCTTCGCGAGCCGCACGGCCGCGGTACACATCTCCTGGCGCACCTTGTCCGGCAGGTTCGGCGACGGCGACTCTTCCACCAGCTTCTGGTGCCGGCGCTGGAGCGAGCAGTCGCGCTCGAAGAGGTGAATCACGTTCCCGTGCTGGTCGCCGATGAGTTGCACCTCGACGTGCCGGGGTCGATCGAGGTACTTCTCCAGGAACACACTACCGTCTTTGAACGCGGCCTCGGCCTCGGCCCGCGCCGCGGCCAGCCCGGTCACGAGTTCCGCCTCGTCACGGGCGACGCGCATCCCGCGGCCCCGCCCCCGGCGGACGCCTTGACCAGCACCGGGTACCCGACGTTCCGGGCGAACCGCTTTGCCTCGTCCTCGGACTCGATTAACCCGTCGCTCCCCGGGACGGTGGGCACCTTCGCGGCTCGCGCCACCGTCTTCGACTTGTCTTTGTTCCCGAGCCGGTCCATCGCGTCCACGGACGGCCCGATGAATTCGATGCCGGACGCGCGGCACTGCTCCGCGAACCGGCTGTTCTCGGAGAGGAACCCGTAACCGGGGTGAATGGCCTGCGAACCGGTCTTTTCGGCCGCGGCGATGATCCGCGGGATCTTGAGGTAGCTCTCGGCGGAAACGGCCGGGCCGATGCACACGGTCTGGTCGGCGTGGTCCAACCACGGCGCGCCGCGATCGGCTTCCGAATAGACCGCGACCGCCTCGATGTTGAGATCGTGACACGCGCGGATCACCCGCAGCGCGATCTCCCCGCGGTTGGCGACAAGAATCCGGTTGAACATAGTCGTAAAGTCGTAAGGTCGAAAGCCGTGGGGCCAGCCGCTCAGGTCTTCGACTTTACGACTGTCGACCTTACGACTTTCGACTCGTGGTTAGGAAGGGTCGACCCGGAACAGAACGGTGCCGAACTCGACGAAGTCCCCGCTCTGAACGCAGATTTCGGCGATGGTTCCGGCGCAGTCGGCGGTCACGGGGTTGTACGTCTTCATCGCCTCGATCGTGCAGACGACGGTCTTGGCGTTGATCTTCGCACCGACCGTCACGAAGTCGGGCTTCTTCGGGTCGGGCTTGATGTAGAACGTGCCGACCATCGGCGACTTGATCTCGAGGTAGTTCTTGGACGCTGCGGCCGCGGCCGGGGCTGCTCCCGCGCTCGCTGGGGCCGAAGTCGGCGCCGGGGCACCGGGGGCGTGAGCGACCGGGTACGGAGCCACGTGTGCGACCGGAGCTGGTGCGTAAGCCACCGGAGCGGCTGGCGGGGCGACCATCGCAGCACGCTTACGGAGCCGGATGCGCTGTTCCCCCTCCGTCAGATCCACTTCACCGAGATCGTGCTCGGTCATGAGTTTCAGGAGGTATTCGACCGTCTTGACATCGAACGGCCGGGGCGCATCCCGTTTGTCGTCGGCCACCGCGAAACCCTCAATAACGAAACCCCGGCAAGACCGGGGAATATGAGGGGCTAGTGTATAAGTTTTGGTGTGATGTGGCGCGGGATGTTGTCGGTTGCGACCATATCCTGCCGGTTCCAACTTGGGAACTCGGCAGGAGAAATAGCACTTGTATAAATATCAAATAGGCGAGAGTCACTTAGCCCACATTCAGGGTCACAGGTTCGCGGGAAAGTGTGGTCAGGAGCTTGCAGCCGTCGTGGGTGATGAGAACGTCGTCTTCGATGCGGATGCCGCCCCACCCCGGGATGTAGATACCCGGCTCGATGGTGACGACCATACCGGCTTCGAGCACGTCTTCCGAGTTCGCCCGGATGCGCGGGGCCTCGTGAATTTCCAGCCCGATCCCGTGGCCGACGCCGTGGGTGAAGAAGTCACCCAGCTTCAGTTCCGGGTATTTATCGAACTTGGCGTTCGCGATCACCTTACGGGCCGCGGCGTCCACGTCCTTCGCCTTCACGCCGTGCCGAATCACCGCCATCGCCGCGTTCTGGGCCGCGAGCACTACTGCGTAGAGTTTCTCGAAGTCGTAGCCCACGCGCTCCATCTTGTTGCGCCGGCTCGGGGACGTCCCGAACGGGCTCTTCAGGGTGCGGGTGATGTCGGACTTGTACAGCAGGTCCGCGCCCCAATCGACGAGCAACTTGCTGCCTTCGCCGAGTTGCCGGGCGGTCGGTTGGGCGTGGGGCAGCGCCCCACGTTCGCCCACGGCCACGATCGGTGGGAACGACGTGCTCCGGGCACCGGCGCGCCGGACGTAGCCCTCGAGGGCGTCCACCATGTCCTTTTCGCTGTCGGCTTCGCGGAGCGTCGCCACGAACATCCGGAACCCGCGCTCGGCCACCCGCACGGACTCGCGGATCTTCTCGACCTCACCGGGGTCTTTTATCGCGCGCTGCTTTTCCACGACCCCGTCGACCGGGACGAACGTAATTTTCGGAGCGAACTGCTTGAAGGCTTCCAGTTCGCCGAGCGTGATCCGGTTCCCCTCGACACCAACGGCCTTCGCACCAGATTTGGTCAGCGTTTCGGCCGCCGCCTCGATCGTCGTTTTATTGTGCGGGCGAATAACAATGTCCAGGTCCGAGCACTCTTCCTTGATCTGCTCCTCGAACCGCGTGTCACCGATGATGACGTTGTTCTTCGGGAGCGCAGCGTAGAAACTGCAGTCTCCCGTGAACGAACTCAAATAGGTTACGTTGGGGGCCGCGGTGACGAGGAATGCGTCAAGACCGTTTGCCTTAAGTGTCTGACCCAGGGCTGACCGGCGTTGTTGAAGGTAGTTCATACGAGAGAAATGGGTGCGAGGGGCTGGGAAGTACGAGTGATGTGCCACACGTACAGGCACTTTAACCCGCCTAACCGGAGAAAAAAAGGGAGTCAAAGTCAGTTACTATCGGCTTCGGCGCGAGAATTCAACAATGAACTGAATTAATTACTGCAACTCACGCGACAGACGAATCGTAGGACGAGTACGGACGTTAAGCCTGGTTCCAATTATCCTCATGTGACGTTTCGGGGCGTTTTTAAGTTAAAACAGGAGATTCGAGCGCGGAATGGCACATCAGAGAATAAGCGATCCTGCCCAAGTCGACAGATTTTGGTTCGGGTACCACCCGCGGGCGCTGGCGCCCACGATTGTCGCGGTCGCGATCGTTTCGATCGTGACGTGGACCGGGCGCTGGTACCTGGACCACCTGTCGGAACTCGCGAACCGCTTGGGCGCGCTGGCCCTGTTCGCGGTTGCGTGGGGCCGTGGCCGGTGCTAGTGACCGTGTTCCTGTACCGTACTGTGACGTACTCGTACCGGCTCACGGACCGCGCTCTGGTCGTCGATTTCGGCTTCTGGCACCGTCCCGTCCCGCCCGTACTTCTAGCCGATATTACAAGCGTGCGCAACGGACCAACACTCCTCGGCAGCGCGCTGAGCGTGGGTTGGATTGAAATTCAAACGATTGGGGGGAATATACGGCTTGTTGGCGTCTACCGCCCACATGAAATCGCCGAACGCATCCGCACCGCGGTGACCACGAGCCGCGCGAAAACGGGAACGAATGAGACACCGCCTCCCGGCAAGTAGAGACGTTCAATCGCCCAAGTCCGCGTCCTCGTCTGCCACGCGCTCAACGGCTCGCGTAACGGTCAGCCCGAGTTCCCGCAAGCGCGCCCGGAGCGTCTTTCGTGTGATCCCCAACACCTCCGCGGCCTGAACCTGATTCCCCCCGGTGTGTTTAAGAACGAGCGGTAACAGAACCCGTTCGACCGCGGAAACTGTCTCCGCGTACAACCCGCGACTGCCACCTTCCAAGCGCTCGCGGACGAACGCTTCCAACTCGAATTTGCTGTCTATGGGTGGGCTACTTGGAGAAACCGAAGCCCGGAGTGATCCCGGCAGAAAAGCCGGTAGCAGCAGTTCCCCGCGTGCAAGTAGCAGCGCCTGTTTCAGCACGCTTTGAAGCTCCCGGACGTTCCCCGGCCACGGGTACGCACGCAGGATCTCCAGCGCGTCCGGCGCGGCATCGCGCACTTCTCGGCCCAGTTCCCGGCTGTACCGACCGAGGTAGTGACGAACCAGCAGTGGCAGGTCGTCCCCGCGCTCGCGCAGCGGGGGAAGGGCGACCGTGAACACCCCGAGCCGGTAGTACAAATCCCCGCGAAATAACCCCCGCGCGACCATTTCCGGTAAGTCACGGTTGGTCGCAGCCAGTACCCGCACATCCGTACTGATCGTCTCGTTCCCGCCGACGCGCTCGAACGCTTGATCCTGCAACACGCGAAGCATCTTGGCCTGCGTTGCGAGTGGCATGTCGCCGATCTCGTCGAGGAAGATCGTCCCACCGTGGGCCTGCTCGAACCGCCCGATCCGGCGCCGGTCCGCGCCCGTAAACGCCCCCTTCTCGTGCCCGAACAGTTCGCTCTCCAACAAGTTCTCCGGAATCGCGGCGCAGTTCAGTGCAAGAAACGGCCCGGTCGCCCGGCGCCCGTGTTGGTAGATCGCACGGGCGATCACTTCTTTGCCGGTCCCGCTCTCGCCCGTAATGAGAACCGCCACGTTCTGATCGGCCACGCGACCGACGGCTTTGTACACCTCGCGCATCGCCGGACACCGGCCGATGATCGCGTCCGTTCGGTCGTCGGTCGGAAGCGTGTCGGCCAGAACCGCGGGCTGGCGAACGAGTCGGCTCACCTCCAGAGCCTGGGCGACCACGCGCTTGAGTTGTTCCAGTTCGACGGGTTTAAAGAGGTAATCAAACGCCCCCTCTTTCATCGCTTCAATGGCAGTGTCTGTGCCGGCCGACCCGGTAATGAACACGACCGGGGTGCGCCGGTCCGCCGCACGGAGCCGGCGGAACACGTCCAGTCCGGTCCCGTCCGGGAGGTGCATGTCGAGCAGCACCACGTCCGGCGGGGCGTTCGCCGCCAGTGCCAACCCCTCGGTCGCGGACCGCGCGACGAGGAGTTCGGCCGGTCCGTCGCGCAGCGCGTGCCGGACCAGTCTCTGGAGCAGTTCCGGCTCGTCGTCGATCATCAGCACGCGGGGCACGGCCGGTCTCCGGACGGTCGCGGATTGGGAGAGTACATTATCACCGCGCACACTCACAGTTTCGAGATCAGCCCGTGACCGACGCCGCTTTCCGGGTTCTGGTCGAACACGCCGCGGACCTGCTCGTCGTCACCGACGCCGCAGGCGTGATCCGATACGTCAGCCCGTCGGCCCAGCGGCTCGGGTACGCGGGCGCCTGGACCGGGCGCCGGGTGGAAGAGGTCGTTCACCCGGACGACCGGTCCGCGCTGGCCGGCGCACTCGCGACCGCGGCCCCGGTCGAGTGCCGGTTGCCGCTCGTGTCCGGGGCGTGGCGGTTCGTGGAGGCGGTCGCGGCCGACTTACGGGCCGATCCAGTGGTCAGCGGGTTGATGATCGACTTCCGGGACGTGACCGACCGAAAGCGCGCGGAAGAGCAGCTCCGCGCGCTGAACGACGACCTCGAACGGCGCGTCGCGGAGCGAACCGCAGAGATCGCCGCCGCGCACACGGTCACAGCATCGATCCCGGGCGTCGTCTATCGGATGCGGATCGACATCCCGACTCGGCGCGCCGTTCACGACTTCGTGAGCGACGGTATTTGCGAACTGGCCGGAATCACTCCCGAAGAGATACTCGGCGACGCGACCGGGTTCATCGAACTGATCCACCCGGAGGATCGCCCGCACATGGAAGCCCTTCTGATGGCAGCCATCCAGACGGGCGCTGCGACCGACGTGGAATACCGACTCCGGCACCGCGACGGGCACCTGAAATGGGTGCGCGGGCGCTTGAAACTCTCGGGTACGACGCCCGACGGGTGGCTCGTGTTCGACGGCTTCACACACGACATCACGTCCCAAAAAGAAACCGAACGGCAGCTCCGGGAGAACGATGCCAAGTTCCGCGCGCTGTTCGAGGGGACCAGCGCCGGGGTGATCCTGGTGGACGCGGAGCGGGACCAGATCGTTGATTGCAACGAGGCCCTACTCGGCATGCTCCGGTGCCGGCGCGAGGACGTCGTCGGGCAACCGGCGGCCCGGTTCCGCGCCCCGATCCAGGCCGGTGGGGTGCCGGTAGCGGAACTCCGTGCGCGGGTCGCCGAACAGGTCACGCGGCAGGGCGGGTTGCGCGAAGAGCTCTCGCTCCGCCGACCGGACGGAACGGAGTTCCAGGCGGAAGTGGTCATCAGCCCGTTCCGCCTGGACGGGCGACTCATGGCGCTCGGTGTCGCAACGGACGTGAGCGGGCGGAAGCGCGCGGAGGAGGCGTTGCGTCAGGCCGCTCAAGCGGCAGAAGCGGCGAGCCGCGCCAAGAGCGAGTTTTTGGCCCACATGAGCCACGAAATTCGCACGCCTATGAACGGCATCATTGGACTGACGGCCCTCGCACTCGACGGCAACCCGCCGCCCGAGCAGCGCGAGTACCTCGAACTGGTTCGTTCGTCGGCCGATGCCCTGCTCGCTACGCTCAACGACCTGCTCGACCTGTCCAAGATCGAAGCGGGCAAACTCGATCTCGATTGCACACCGTTCGCCCTTCGGCGGTTACTCGATGAGAGCCTCCGGGCGTTTGCCGTGCAAGCACGCGGGAAGGGGCTGGAGTTCGCGTGTCACGTCGAACCTGATGTTTCCGACACGCTCTCCGGCGATCCGCACAGGCTGCGTCAGATTCTCACCAACCTCGTCGCGAACGCGATCAAATTCACCGAACGCGGTGGCGTGAGCGTGCGCGTCGAGCCGGTCCCGGACGACGGTCGCGTCGGGCTGCGGTTCACCGTGCGCGACACCGGAATCGGCATCCCGGCCGACAAACAGGAGCACGTCTTCCGAGCGTTCGAGCAGGCCGACAACTCGACCACCCGGCGCTACGGTGGAACGGGCTTGGGGCTGACCATCGCGGGCCGACTATCCGCGCTGATGGGCGGGCAGATCGGGGTTCACAGTACCCCCGGTTTCGGGAGCACGTTCTTTTTCACAGTGCGACTCGACCGCGCCACAGAAAGTGTCTCGGAACCTCCCACCGCGTGTGCCACGAGTGCGCCGAATCGCACCGGGCGCCGGTTACGGATTCTCGTGGCCGAAGATCACGAAGTGAATCAAATCTTGACGCGGAGGCTCCTCGAACGCGCGGGGCACGAGGTCGTGCTCGTAGACAACGGCCGGGCCGCGTTGGACGCCCTTCGTGGTAGTGAATTCGATCTCGCGCTGCTCGATATTCAGATGCCCGAACTCGACGGACTGGAAGTGGTCCGGCACTTGCGTGAACACGAACGCGAACACAAACTCCCGCGGCGCCCCGTTCTCGCGCTCACGGCGTTCTCCATGAAGGGCGACCGGGAGCGGTGTCTCGCGGTTGGAATGGACGGGTACCTGTCGAAGCCGATTCGAGCGGCCGAACTGTATGCCGCCCTCGATCGGTACGCAACGGCGCGCCCCGTAGTCACAAGAACTGCGCCCGCAACGGAACTGCTCGACCGACCAACTATTCTCGCCGCATGTGCCGGCGATCAGGAGTTGCTCGACGAAATCACCCAGGTGTTCCGCGACCGCGCGCCGGCTCTCCTCGGTGCAGTTCGCGACGCGGTTGAGCGGGAAGACGCCGACAAGCTGACCCGTTCCGCCCATGCGTGCAAGGGTGTCACCGCAACGTTCTCTTCTATCGCCGCCGCAACCGCTCGGAAGCTGGAACACCAGGGACACGCCAAAGACCTGACCGGAGCCAGCGAACTGTGCTCCGAACTCGCGGGGCAGCTCGAACAAATCGCACGCGAACTCGTCGGGTTGCGCGTCGGCACTTTGCGTTAACGAGATCCACCCATCACCCATTCTGAGCTTGGGTCGCGCGGACCCACCGTGGGTCTACACGACCCCGCGTTCTGGTGCAACCTATCACCAGAACAGCGAAAATTTCGATTCTCTTTTCTCACACAAACCAATGCCACGAAACTACTTCCGCCAAGTGATTAAGAATAATTAACGAATAGGTACAGCGTTCGCTTTTCCATCTCGCATCTCAACCCGTCGCCCCGACTTCGCGGGGGTATCGCGAGGTGCGTCATGAAGAAGATCCCGATCCCGATCCTGGTTCTGGTGGCCGCAACTGGTGCTGCGGCCGCGTGGTGGTACTGGCCCCGGAACAACGGACTCGAACAACTTCGGCTCCCCGGCACGGTCGAGATTCAAGAAGTTCGACTCGCCTCCAAAATCGGCGGTCGCGTCGCAACCGTGCAGGTCGCGGAGGGGCAGGTTCTGGAACCGGGTCAGGTGATTGCGACGTTCGAGAAACCGGAACTGTCGGCCCGACTAGAGCAGGCTCGCGCCAAATTGGAGATCGCCCGCGCGTCGCTCGACAAAGCCAATCACGGATCGCGCCCCGAGGAAATCGCGGAAGCAAAAGCCGCTGCTGCTGCCGCCCGCGCTCGACTCGCGCGAATCAAAGCTGGAACCCGTGAAGAGGAAAAGGAGCGTGCCCGAACCGAAGTCGAAGCCGCAGTCGCGGACGAACGGCAGGCCGAAGAGGAATACATCCGATTGAAGCAACTCAATGACTCCGGCGTCGGCGCCCGAACCGATTTCCTGGCCGCGATCACGACGCGCGACCGAACCAAAGCTCACGCCGTCGCAGCTCGCGCGGCTCTCGCTCTGGCACTCGCAGGGAACCGACCGGAAGAAATCACCGAGGCCGAGGCCGAAGCTGCTCGCGCGGATGCCCGGTACGAACTGCTCCGCAAGGGCACGCGGGAAGAAGATAAGGCCGCGGCGTACTCCGCGGTGACCGAAGCCGAGGCCCAACTCGCCGAAGCCGAGACGAATTTACGAGAGGCCACCGTCACCGCGCCGGAGCGGTGCGTGGTGGAAGTGCTGGCGGTCCGCCCCGGGGACGTGCTTCCGGCCGGACAACCCATAGCCCGCGTGCTCCGGGCCGATGACCTGTGGGTGAAAGTCTTCGTCCCCTCCACCGACCTGGGCAAGCTGAAACCAAATCAGCCGGTCGAGGTGACCGTGGATTCGCACCCGGGTCAGCGCTTCCGCGGTGAAATCACACAGATCGCGTCCACCGCAGAATTTACCCCACGGAACGTGCAATCCGCGGACGAACGGAAGCACCAGGTCTTTGCGGCCAAGGTGCGAGTGACCGACCCGCATGGCGTGTTCAAGTCCGGAATGGCGGCCGAAGTCTTCGTCACCCCGACCGGGGGGCAATGACATGGAACCCGCGATCATGATCGAGCGCGCCTCGATCCGGTTCGGCAAGTTCACAGCAGTGGATGAAGTGTCGTTCGATGTCGGGCGTGGGGAAGTATTCGGGCTACTTGGCCCGAACGGGTCCGGGAAAACCACCCTGATCCGCGCCCTGTGCGGGCTGATCCCGTTCGCATCCGGTCGGGCCGAAGTGCTCGGGCGAGACGTGAGCGCGGACCCTGAGGGCATCCGCCAGAACATCGGGTACATGTCGCAGAAGTTCTCGCTCTACGCCGACCTGACCGTTCGCGAGAACATGGACTTTTACGCCGGCATCTACGGACTTCCAGGGACCGAAGCCCGCGCACGGCAAGCGGAACTGGTCGAACTTACGGGCTTGGGGCCGTATCTGACGCGCCGGTCCGGGTTGCTATCAGGGGGCTGGAAGCAGCGACTCGCGCTGGTGTGTGCGCTGCTCCACCGACCGCGACTCGTGTTCCTCGACGAGCCGACCGCGGGCATCGACCCGGTCGCCCGCCGCGACTTGTGGGACTTGTTGTTCCGGCTCGCGGCCGAGGGCGTCACGCTGTTCGTCACCACGCACTACATGGACGAAGCCGAGCGGTGCGGCCGGGTGGGGTACTTGTACCTGAGCAAGTTGCTCACACTGGGCACGCCGGAAGAACTCAAGCGCCTCCCGACCGTGACCCCGCCGGGCACAAAGCGCCTGGAAATCAGTGGGGGCGAAACGGCAGCGACCCTCGACCGACTGAAACGGCACCCGGCGGTTCGCGAAGCCACGATCTTCGGCCAGTCAGTTCACGCATTGGTCGCGGAAGGAGCTAACGCGGCCGACTTCGGACTGCGACCCGATCAGGTGCGCGTCACCACTCCGAGCCTGGAAGACGTGTTCGTCACCCTCGCGAAAGCACAACAAGCCGCGTGACCTCTCACGTGCGGCCCAGTGGAGAATTGCCCAATGTCCCTGACGACTTCACTCCGCCGGACCGCATCGGTCGCCCGGAAGGAGTTCCTGCACATGTTCCGGGACCGCGGGACGCTGTTCTTCGCGCTCGCCATCCCGGTACTCGAACTCATCATGCTGGGGTACGCCGTTGATACCAACGTGCGACACATCCGCACCGTGATTTTCGACGCGGCCCAGACCCAGGAGAGCCGCGAGTTGCTCCGCGCGTTCGAGAACTCGGACGACTTCGACGTGGTCGAAATGGTGTACCGCGACGAGGATTTGACCCAGCGCATTGTGGCCGGGAAAGCCCACGTCGCGGTGAAGATCCCGGAGAACTACTCGCGCCAGTTACAGGCCGGGCAAACGGCCCAGTTACTCGTTCTCGTAGACGGGTCCGAGTCGAGTGTCGCCTCGACTGCTCTGAACGTGAGCAACGCAATCGCGCTCCAGGAGTCGCTGAAACTCGCACTGAGTAACCGGGTGCTGCCGGTCGAGAGCCGTCCGCGGATCTTGTTCAACCCGGACACGCGATCGGCCAACTTCTTCATCCCCGGGTTGATGGTCTTTCTGTGCCAGATGATGGCCTCGATGCTGACGGCCAACGCGATCGTGCGCGAAAAGGAACTCGGCACACTCGAGCAACTCTTCATGACCCCGGTCCGCCCCGGTGAGTTGATGGTCGGGAAGTTGGTGCCGTATCTGGTGTTGTCCTTCGTGCAGTTTCTCACCGTCGCCAGTTTAATGCGTGTGGTGTTCCAGGTGCCGATCGCCGGGAGTTTCCCGTTACTCCTGGCGATCAACCTGCCGTTCGTGGTCGCGGCCCTAGGGATCGGGTTACTCATCTCGGCGAAGTCGAACACGCGCGAGGAAGCCGGGCAGAAGGTGATGGGGAGCGTGCTGCCCTGCGTGTTCCTCTCCGGGTACATCTTCCCGATCGAATCGATGCCGGCGCTGCTCCGGCCGATCTCTCACGTGATCCCGACGACGTGGATGATCGACGCGGCCCGCGGCGTGATCCTCCGCGGTGCGGGGTGGGCCGAATTGTGGCAGAACGCCGCGATCCTCAGTGCGATGGCGTTCGTGGTTATCACGCTCGCGGCTGTGCAGTTCAAAAAGCGCGTGTCGTGAAGCACTCTGGCGAATTGAACACCACAACAAAACAAGCCCCACTCACTTCTGCGAGTGGGGCTCGCGACTTTGACGAGCCGGGCCAGTCTACTTCTGGTCCTGGTTCGCGGAAGGCTCACGGCACCGCCGGCCGGAATCGAACCGGTTGTGGGTTGGAACCACGACCGGCGGGGTTGCCCCAGACCAACCCACAACCGGTTCGATTCCGGCCGAAAGCGGTGCTGGAACAGCCTTCCCCGAGTCGAGTGCGGAGGTACGCGCTCGGCTGACGCAACATCAGCCTGCTGTAAAACAGCGAGCTAAACCAACTCGGCTCGTCGGGTGCATTGTACTCTCTTGCGAAGCAAGTACATACGCACTTTGGCGCCAAGTCGAAAAGGGTACCCGTGGACTGTATCGGGTTATGGGAAGCGCTATACGGTGACGAATTCAAGGCGCGCAGGCGAGAACCATTCCGGCGAGCCTCCCAGAGGGATTGTTCCAGACCACGCAGCGTGCGATGCTACACGGCATGTGCCGTCACCGCCACGCGAACGAGAACAGAGTCACCCCGGCAACACCGGCCAAAGCCCGGTGTCTGGTCGAAATACTCCGCCGGCGAGCCACTCGACGGAAGCTGATCCTGTTGGAATGCGGGATCATTCGTTATGCACCGTTTGCTGACTGCGGCCGGCCGCTCTGGGATCTGATGGCACTCCAACCGTGGTTTGAAACCACGCAACCACCCGCCGAATGGTTCAAGATCTATCGCGCCACTCAACAAGTGCCGGACGTTGCTCCGAGCAATGAACGACCGTGGCAGTTCACTCAAGTCAACGGGCATCACGCGGTCGAGTGGCTCGAACAGCACGCGGATGGCACCGCGGACGACGACCAGTTGCTCCTCGCTGGTGAGTATTTTCACCACGCCGAGTACGCGGCTGAGGCCTATCGCTTTGACACCCCCGACGAGCAGCGCGCCGAGTTGGAGATCCGCTACGGGGTTGCGTCCTGGCTCCTCAGCTTACGTGAGATTGGCCCGAAACTATGGAACATCCTGGACTACTACCTCGCTAATTTCCCCGGCGAATTTTACGTGTGGGCGAGTTGGCGCCCGTTCCATCCTGAGCACCGGGCCACCGCAACGGGCCTGATCGATGACATCCTGGGCCACCCACTTCAGTCCATCCAGTTCGACGATGCGTGGCGGACACCAGATGCCATCGCGATCGCGTCAACGATGTACGAGACGCGCGACTTCTCTCCGGCCCCGATTCTGGCCGATGCGCTGGAAGATGCGGGTTGCGACAACACGGGCGTCCTCACTCATTGCCGAACCGAGCGCCGACATTGTCGCGGCTGCTGGGTAGCTGATCTGTTGCTGGGGCGATCCTGACCGATCGGAACCGCTTCACAGCACGACCATTGAATATGGCTGCAGGCACCCGTGAGAGTGCGATCTCACTTCTTCGCTGGGCCGAGGTACTCCAGTGTCAAGTGAGTCACGGCGCGGGTGCCTTTGTCAGAGGTCACGTTCGCCGAGAGGCGCGTCGGTCCCGCCGACAGGTTCGCTTCCATCGAAAGCGAATCCGTGCCCTTCGCTTGGACGTCGAAGAGTTCCCCTGTCGCGCTCATGGTTCCGCGTTCCAGTTTACCGGGAGAATGGAACGTCACCTTGTACCGACCGGCCCGGGCGATTTCGACTTCCCAGTGCCCTTCACTGTCCGCGTTCCACCCGGCTTTTGGCCCGCGCCAGTCCTGACGGCTCAAGCGAACGGGATTCTCTTTCTCCGAACCGATCACGATCCGCGGGGGTTCAAAGCCCTTCTTCGTCACGTCCGCGAACCACGCCTCGTACTCACGTTTGAGCTGGGCAACTTCCTCCGGCTTGTCGGCCGCGAGGTCGTTCTCCTCGAACGGGTCGGCCGCAACATCGAAGAGTCCGTATTTCGGCGCCCATTTCGCGTTCGGCGCCACGCCCGCGGACTGCACGAGCTTGTATTTCGGCCCGCGTGCCGCGAACGCGCGGTACTTCTCCGGTTCGTCGCCGCGGTGCCACTGGAAGAACAGCGTGCGCCCCGGCCAGTTTCCCGGTGCGTTGGCGAGTTGCCGCGCGAAGCTCCGACCGTCGAGCGCTGCACCCGAGTTCGCGCCACACAGTTCCAGTAGCGTTGGTGTGATGTCGATGTGTGCGAGCGGCGTATCGATCGCCTGCCCACCTCTCACTTTCGCGGGGTAGCGGACGTAGCACGGCACCCGAATACCGCCCTCGTACACGGTACCTTTGCGGTTCCGCAACCCGGCGTTCCAGCGCACGCCGCCGGGACCGTTGTCCGTCAGGAAGACGACGATTGTGTTGTCCTTGAGCTTCTTGTCCTCCAGTGCCCGCATGAGTGCAGCAAAGTTGGTGTCGATGTTCTCGATCATGCCGTAAGCTTTCGCGATCTCGTCGGTGTTCAGCTTCGATACGGTCCACGGCTGACCGGTCTTCGGGAAGCTCTTCTCGGTGAGGTCGAGTTTCGCGTACTTCGCGGCGAATGTGTCCGGTACCTGATACGGTGCGTGCGGCGCGTTAAACGCCACGAACGCGAAAAACGGTTTGTCGCTCTCGGTCGTAATAAACTTCACCGCGGCGCTGGTGAACACGTCGGTGCAGTACCCCTGCGTCTTCACCGCCAAGCCGTTTCGCTTCAGCACCGGGTCGAAGTACGCAGTCTTTAGGTCCGTGTCCGGCGGATCACTCGGCTGCGCGAGTCCACCGCCCGCGCTCCACAGCGTTTGCCGGAACCCGCGGTCCTCCGGGCGCAGCGGATAGTTGTCACCGAGGTGCCATTTCCCGAACAGTCCCGTGCGGTAGCCGGTGGAACTGAGGTGCTGGGCGAGCGTCTTCACATCGGGTCGCATCAGCGAGCGCCCGAGGTACGTGTCCACCACTCCAGTTCGGTAGTTGTAAAGCCCGGTCAGCAGGCTCGCCCGCGTGGGCGAACACACCGGCGACACGTAGAAGTTTTTGAGCCACACCGATTCCTTCGCGAACACGTCCAGGTTCGGCGTTTTCAGGATCGGGTTGCCGTGCGCACCGAGGTCGCCGAACCCCTGATCGTCGGTGATGACGACGAGAACGTTCGGTGGCGCATCGGCCGCGATCAGAGAGGCAGGAAGTGCAAGAAGGAGAGCGGAGAGGAGCCAGCGCATGAGTTGTGTTCCCCGTTTAGCGATGGCCCCGGCGGAGCCACCGCTAAACTGAACACAGCAGGTGTTCAAGATCAACACGGAAACAGACTCTCATGCCCGACCCGATCCGAATTGCGGCCCTCGTGAGTGGAGGCGGCACCACGCTCCAGAACCTCATCGACTTGATCGCACGCGGGGCGCTGAACGCCCAGATTGTGGGTGTGGTGTCCAGTCGCGCGGATGTATTCGGTGTGACACGTGCAGAGCGTGCGGGAATTCCGGTAACCATCGTGGAGAAGGCCCCCGGCCGGTCGCCCGTGTTCGCGGATCGCGTGTGGGATGCCGTGCGCGGATTCGCCCCCGATCTCGTGTGCCTCGCCGGGTGGCTGCATCTACTGCCGATCGCGGCAGACTTCCGGCACAAGGTGTTGAACATCCACCCGTCGCTGTTGCCCGCGTTCGGCGGGAAGGGGATGTACGGACACCACGTTCACGAAGCGGTGCTGAACTACGGCGCGAAGGTGTCGGGCTGTACGGTTCATTTCGCCGACGACACCTACGACACCGGGCCGATTCTGGTGCAGAAGTGTGTGCCCGTCAAAGACGGCGACACGCCCGATACGCTCGCCGCGCGCGTCTTCCAGGCCGAGTGCGAAGCGTACCCGGAAGCCATCCGCTTGATCGCGGACGGCCGGGTCACGGTGCAGGGGCGACGAGTGGTGATCTCGGGTTGAAGCGGACGAGAAGTTCGGTCGCGGAGTTTTGCAACGAGCCGCGACCGCAAGGGAGCAGGAGGCGCGGAACGTTTTCCGTGGTTGCGAAACACATCGGGGAGCCGCAGCACCGCTCCCTCGCCAGTAGTTTCAAGGCATTGCCGCGTTTGTAAGTGTGTTGTGTGCCAGGGTGTACCGCCGGTGCTTGTGGATCAGGACCGCAGTGGCATAGGCGTGGAAGAACGAGGTTCCGGCCTTCTTGGGTCCGCCGATGATGCCCGGGGTACCACGGTCCCCGTAGAACGGGACGTAGTGCACGTCGAGGGCACACGTCCACCGGCGCCTCCGGTCCCGGCGCGTGAACCGGGCCACGTCATGAAGGGCGTCGACCAACCGGGCCGTGAGGTGGTCCTCGGATCCCAGGTTCGCACGAACAGCTTGTCGCGCGGTCTCGTGCGAGAAGTGGAAGTACCGGGTCACCACCGCGAACAGGGTGCGGGTGGTGACCGCGATTAGCAGCACCAGATCGACCAACTGGGTGCCCGTGATGGACGTCTTGTAGTCGGGCCAACCGAGTGCCCGGGCCAACGTTCGCCGGGCCAACGCATGGATCACCGCCGGAGTAATCGTAGAATAACCACGTCGCATGGGAGCTTCCCGTTCAAGTACTTGAGAACCTTGAACTTAGGAACTCCCATGCGGCACATCCAACCCCTTGAAACTACTGGTTAGTGAACGGCTCGTCAAACCGCCCTAACGATCACGAAACTAGTTCGCCGGCTTCTCGCCGCTCGTGTCACTGGTCCCCGGCTTGCGGAACTTCGCCGGCAGTTTCGGCGCTTCCGCGGGGGCCGCAACCGGCTTCACCTTGAGCGCCTTGTCCGCGATGTCCGTGCGGTAGTGCATCCCGGTGAAGTTGATGAGCTTCACCGCTTCGTAGGCGCGGGCCTTCGCGTCCGCGAGCGTGTCACCGAGTGCGGTCACACCCAGCACGCGCCCGCCGTCCGTCACGAGACGATCGCGCTCGTCGATCTTCGTGCCCGCGTGGAACACCTTCACGTCCGGAAGCCGGTCCGCGTCCGCGATCCCGGTGATCGGCTTGCCGTTGTCGTACTTGCCCGGGTACCCGCCCGCGCACAGCACGACGCACACCGCGGGGCGCGTGTCCCACACGATCTTGTCCTCGAACTCTTGGAGGCGCTCGTCGGCGACCGCTTCGAGCAGGTCGAGCAGGTCGGTCTTCAGGCGCATGATGAGCACCTGCGTTTCGGGGTCACCGAACCGGCAGTTGAACTCCAGCACCCGCGTGCCCTGGTTAGTCAGAATGAAGCCGCCGAACAGCACCCCCTGGAACGGGTAGCGCCCGCGTTTCATCGCGTGAATCGTGGGGAAGAAGACGGTGCGGTCCCATTCCTTCATCAGTTCCGGGGTCGCGACCGGGGCCGGGCAGTACGCGCCCATGCCGCCCGTATTCGGCCCGGTGTCGCCGTCGCCCACCGCCTTGTGGTCCTGGCACGCGGGGAGCGGCAAAAAGGTGCGCCCGCTCACGAGCGCGAGAACAGAAACTTCTTCGCCGTCGAGTCGCTTCTCCACCACGACGTTCCGACCGGCCTTCGACCCGAACTCCGCGTCCGTCATGATTCGGCGCACGGCCGCGACCGCTTCCGGCCCGGTCTTGCACACCACCACGCCCTTACCCGCGGCCAGGCCGTCGGCCTTCACCACTACAGGGTAGTCGCGCGTCTCGATGTAGTCGCGCGCGGGCTGCGGGTGGTCGAATACGCGGAACTCCGCGGTGGGCACGTCCGCGTGGCGCATCAGCTCTTTCGCGAACACCTTGCTCGACTCGATCCGCGCCGCGTCCTTGGACGGTCCGAAGACCTTGAGCCCCTTCCCGCGGAGGAAGTCCGCGAGTCCGGCCGCGAGCGGGTCTTCGGGGCCGATCACCACCAGCCCGATCTTCTCGCGCAGGCAGAACCGCTGGAGCTTGTCCGTTTCGGTGTACTCGATGGCCACGTTCGTGATGCCATCGCTCGCCGTACCCGCGTTCCCGGGAGCACAGAAAATCGTGCCCGCGCGCGGCGATTGTTTCAGCCGCCATGCCAGTGCATGCTCACGACCGCCCTTACCAATCACCATCACGTTCATGATTTGTGCTTTGTGTTTTCGTGTTTCGTGCTGTTCCGTCATTTTATCCGCACCCGGACCGAAAGCCACGCGCGAGAAGGTTGGGGCAGTTTCCTCTCGACTTCAGAATTGATTTCGCGTAGCCTAAGTGTTAAATTAGTTTCAACTATTTGACATAAGAAGTTAGTCGTCCGGAGGTTCGAGTGAGTACCGAGAACGCCCTGGGGGACGAGCGAAACGACCCACCTTCTACCCCACCCGATGCGGGCACCCTCTCCCTGGAAGGCCTGAACAGCACCGTCGCAATACCGCCCGAAAATGCGAGCTTTTGGCGCCAGTATCGTGCGTTCGTTGGCCCGGCGTTCCTCGTGAGCGTGGGCTACATGGACCCCGGCAACTGGGGAACCGACCTCCAGGCCGGTGCGAGCTACCGCTTCGACCTGCTGTGGATCGTCGCGCTGTCGAGTTTCATGGCGATCATCATGCAGGTGTGCTCCGCGCGCCTGGGGATCGTCACCGGAAAAGATTTGGCACAAGCGTGCCGCGACTATTTCCCGGCGTGGACCCGGTGGCCGAACTGGTTGGCGTGCGAGATCGCGATCGGAGCCTGTGATCTGGCCGAAGTACTCGGGAGCGCGGTGGCGCTCAACCTCCTCTTCCACATCCCGCTGTTCTGGGCGGTGCTCATCACCGCGTTCGACGTGCTGCTGATCCTCGCACTTCAGGGATTCGGAGTGCGCTTCATCGAGGCCGTCATCCTGGCACTCGTCGCCACCATTGGCGGGTGCTACTTCGTCGAAATCTTCGTGTTACCGCACACAACGCCGGACTTCCTGGAAATGGGGGCCGCGCTCATCACTCCGGGGTTCCGCCGCGAAGGAATGATCGTGGGGGCGATCGGCATCATCGGGGCGACCGTGATGCCGCACAACCTGTACTTGCACTCGGCCCTGGTCCGCACGCGGCAAATCGGGTTCGACGAATCGACGATCCGCCGGGCGATCAAGTTCAACACCATTGATACGGTCGGGGCGCTGTCGCTCGCGTTCTTCGTAAATGCGTCCATTCTGGTACTCGCGGCCACGACGTTTTACGGTCGAGAGAGTGTCGCATTGCCGACCGGAGAAATCATCCCGTTCGACGATGATGCGGACTGGATTCGCGTCGCGTACCTGACGCTCGCGCCTCTGCTGGGAGCAACGTCGGCGAGCGTCCTGTTCGCGGTCGCACTACTCGCGAGCGGTCAGAGCAGCACCATTACGGGAACGCTGGCGGGACAGGTGGTGATGGAAGGGTTCATGCACTGGCGCCTGCGCCCGTGGGTGCGGCGAATTATCACGCGCCTGATCGCCATCCTTCCGGCGATCATCATCATTGGGATTCGCGGGAGCGGGAGCGTTACGGATCTGCTTGTACTAAGTCAGGTTGTGCTGGCGATGCAGTTACCGCTGGCACTGTTCCCGCTGCTGTACTTCACCAGCTCGAAGAAGCGAATGGGGAAGTTCCGCAACGGCTGGTTCCTGCTCACCGTTGGGTGGACGTCCTGCCTGCTTATCACCGCGTTAGATTTCTACGGGTTGCCGGACACGATGCAAAAAGCGTGGGTGGTGATCGTGGGTAAATCGGGAGAGTAGCAACTCCGTGCTTGTGCGGAGGGTTGGCCCAGTAGCGGGCGTCCTCCGCACGAGATTCGTCAGCATCACTCCTTGAACTCCCACACCTTGACCGTTTTGTCACTGCTCCCCGTAACGATCATCTCCCCTCCGGGATTGAACGCCACTGTGGTTACCGCGTCCGTGTGCCCCTTCAGCACGGTCCGCTCCTTACCGGTTTCGGCATCGTAAACGCGAGCGGTCTTATCAGCACCACCGGTGACGACCTGTTTGCCATCAGCACTAAAGGCGATCGTGTTCACCGCGTCCTTGTGTCCCTTCAATGTGGTCTGCACCTTACCGGTGAGTGCCGCATAAACGCGAACCTCACCGTTCTTCCCGCCGACTGCAATCGCCTTGCTGGACGGGCACACGACCAACACCGTCGCCTCGAACTTTTCCAACTTCTCTTCCCAGAGGGGTTTAGCTTGCGCCTTATCCCACCGCCGGAGCACGCCATCGGAGATCGTGGCGACCACGTCCGCCTCACCCGCCGCGGCCAAGTCCACTTTCTCCTTGTGCCGGAACGTGCCCTCGTTTTCGCTGGTAAGCACGTTGTTCGCGAAGTTGTTTTTGAGCAATCTCAGGTTTTTGTGCTCGTCGCTGGCGCTGGTCTGGAGCCAGTATTCGCCGTCCGCGGTCACACCGTAAGCCTTGAAGTTCTCGTTCCCACCGGTCCCGGGAAAGATCCGGTCCTTCTTGGGAACGCTAACCTGGTGTCGGTTCGCGTTGTCATTGGTCATCAGGTACAGCCAGACACTGTCCGGAGAAATCTGAAGGTGATTGATCGGCCTAGCCAGCTCAGCCCCGTCGAGCAACGTTTCCGACTCCTTACCAGTCATCGTGTCCCAGAGAATCAGCGCCCCGTCTGCGTCACCGGCCGCGACGAGATCCAAGCCGAACACAACGGCCGTGATTGCACTCTTATAGGTGAAGGTGTATTTCGTGCCCCATCCCTTTATCGCTGCGGGTACAGCAAGCGGCGTAGCCGTGGTTTGTGCGGGAACAGGCGGATCGGCCGCGATGAGAGCGTGAAGGCCAAACGCACCCAGCGCGAGCGCGACGCCGGTTACCCCGGCCGCGAACAGTTTGAACGTAGTGGTGTGCATGGGAACCCCTTGAACCAGGGCGGCCACCGGCGCGGGAATCCCGTCCCCGGCGGTTACCCCGACCGCGACGAGTACCGCGGACCGGAACGTTGACGCGGCCAGTTGCGCTGGCACAGTTGCCAGAGCCGCCGACGCCGGTAACAGCACACCCAACCCCGCCGCCGAGACCGCGACACCGCGACGCGAGAGCCGATCGGCGAGCAGCTTCCGGGCACGCGAGAGCCGGCCCGAGAGTGTCCCTTCGCTCCACCCGAGTAGCCCCGCGGCTTCCGCACGCGACCGCTGTTCGAGATCGCACAAGACGATCGCGGAGCGGTATTTGGTAGGAAGCCCCGCGAGCACGTCGTCGATCTTCGCCCGCAACGCGATCACGTCCGGATCGCTCGCGTCCGAGGGCACCGGAACGCGAGTGAAATCGACAGAGGCCGATGAAACGAGCTTCCGCGCCCATGCTCGTGCTTTCTTCGCTACGTGAACCGCGACCCCGTACAGCCACGCCCCGACGCGCTCCGGTGGAGACACCGTTGCGGCCCGAGTCGCGAGCACGAGGAATGTCGCTTGGAAGGCGTCGTCCGCGGTGTGAACGTCGGGGTGAAGAACGCGCCGACACGTGGCGAGCACCATCGGCCCGTGGCGCCGAACCAGTTCGGCGAACGCGACCTCATCGCGGGCTTCCGCGAACCGGCGCACGAGTTCGCCGTCGTCCGCGTTCACTTCGGCGGAAACGATCGTGACCGGAGCGGCTCGGAACCAGGCTCGCAGGCGTGCGGACATGAGCGGAACCCTCCGCCCTCGCGTCGCGAGAGCTTTCATGCGGGGTAGGGAGTGTGTTACCGCCTCCCTTTCCCTCAAGGGGCCTTAGCGCGTACACGATTTTCCCAAATTTGCGAAAACAAATCCAACCGCAAGAATTCTGTACCGCAGCACCTCACAACTCGCCCAATAAATACAGATCGAAAATTCAGTTGTAAAATTTAGTTCACTAGCATACGATATCGATTGCGGTGGATACCAATTCGCAGATGTTTCAGTTGCGCAGCGGGGATAGTAGTCGGGCTGTGCCCGACAGTATGGAACTCGCAGCATAGCCGCGGATTGGCAGGCGTCGGGCACAGCCCGACCTACCAACCACAACGACCTGCGAATCTGTAGATCGGTGACTCCACTGGAGGCTGAGAAACGTGTTCTGGAGGGTACTGTTGGTGATTGTTAGCCAAATGCCGCTCCGTCGCCGTGGGTGTTCCGATCGCCCAATGCGGCTCATCTGCTTGAAATTCAGGCAAATGAGAGCAGCAGCCGCGGATCACAGCCCTCGAACCGGCCCGAATTGTTAGCAAATGTCAGCGTGGTGACTGTGCGGGAGGCAGACCGAAATTTTCGAGCAAAAACGCCCTCACGTCAAAATGCCGATCGGTCGCGAGCGTATTCCCGGTGTACCTCGCGGCTCCATTCAGGAAAAACGATGCTCTTTCGATTGAGCAACGTCACCAAAACATACGGCCCCGTCACGGCCCTGCGCGGGCTGACGGTCGAGGCCGCTCCCGGCGCTGTGGGCCTACTCGGTCCCAACGGTGCGGGCAAAACCACCCTCATCCGAACGCTCCTGGGCCTCATCAACGTCGATTCCGGCGGCGGTGAAGTCCTGGGGCTGAACATCCACACGCAGCGGCTGGACATCCGCCAGCGGGTCGGGTTCATGCCCGAGGACGAGTGCCTGTTCCCGGCCGTGCCCGGCGTCGGATTCGTGTCCTACGCCGGTGAATTGTGCGGAATGGCACCCGGCGACGCGATGCAACGGGCACACGAAGTCCTCAACTACATCGGACTCGACGAGGCCCGCTACCGCCCGGTCGAATCGTACTCCACCGGCATGAAACAGCGGCTCAAACTTGCGGCCGCCATCGTCCACGATCCGAAGCTGCTCATACTCGACGAACCCACCAACGGCATGGACCCGGCCGGCCGACAGGAAATGATCGAGTTGGCCCGCGATCTTTCGCACGGCAAGGGAATGAGCCTCATCTTTTCGAGCCACCTGCTGCCAGATGTCGAAGCGGTGTGCGATCACGTTGTCGTGATGGGGCGCGGGGCGCTTCTGGCCCAGGGCAACATTCAGGAAATGAAGCAAGCGCACCCGCGGTCGTTCGACGTGCGCGTGAAGGGCGATCGGGACGTGTTCCTGGCGCGTCTGCGTGCCGCGGGTGGCGACGCCAAACCCTACGAAGACGCTCTGCGTGTCGAGCTACCCGAAGGGCAAACGACGGACCTGATCTGGCGGATCGCGGCGGAAACGGGCGAACAAATTCGGCACCTGCGCCCGCACCGCAGCTCGCTCGAAGACGTGTTCCTTGAAGCGGTCGGAGGGTAACTATGCCGATCTTCGACCAGGGCTACCAACACTGGCAGGGGCAACTCTCGGGGCACGGCTGGCGCTGGCTCGCGGTGGCCCGTCACGGCGTCCGCGCGCAGCTCCAGAACCGGTTCGTCCGGCTCCTACTTTTCGTCGCGTGGATGCCCGCGCTGGCGCTGGTCACGGCGCTCACGCTCTGGGGACTGCTCGAACAGCAAGCCGAGTCCGTCATCAGTCTCCTTCAGAGGTTGCTCCCGCCGGAAATGGTGGCGCAACCGCGTGACTTCCGGGGCGCGATGTGGACGGTCGCATATGCCTACTTCTTCAAGGCCGAACTCCTCTGCTCGCTGTTCTTGGTGCTGATTGTCGGCCCGAACCTCGTGAGCCGCGATCTCAGGTTCAACGCGCTCCCGCTGTACCTCTCGCGCCCGCTCCGGCGCGTCGATTACTTCCTGGGTAAGCTCGGCGTCATCGGCTTCTTCCTGGCCATGACGGTCGTAATCCCCGCGGTCGGCGCGTACCTGTTGGGAGTGGCCTTCAGCCTCGACTTGGGCGTCATTCGGGACACGCACCGGTTACTGTGGGCGGGCGTCTTGTACGGACTGGTCATCACGGTCGCGTCCGGAACGCTGATGCTGGCGCTGTCGTCGCTGTCGCGGCGCTCGATTTACGTCGGGATCGCCTGGGCCGGGATCATCTTCCTGAGCCACATGCTGAGTTCGGCGCTCGTGGGCATTCAAAACGACACTGAGCGGCGCGAGATCGTCCGCGCGGATATTGAAGCGTGGGTCAAAGATCACCCGCCGCCGACGGGTATCGAGATGCGCGGGCCGTACCCGATTTCGCGGTCCACTGCGACGCGGCGCGTAGTCACTCCAGATACGCAGAAGCTCCCGGATCTGAGTCCGGAAGAACGTACCCAGGAACGGTGGATGCGCGACTGGTCGGTCGCCATGAGTGACGCCGGCTCACGGGCCGAAAGCGCCCGCGCCGCACGCAGCTACAGCGACTGGCGCCCCACGCTCTCGTTCGCCAACAACCTGGATCGTATGGGCGACTGGCTGCTTGAAACGGACGGCGCATGGGAACTGCTGGGCCGCACGCTCGAGCGCCCGCGGCAAATCGTCGGCCCACTGGCAAAGGGGCGCAACGTCCCCGTTCCGAGTGGCCCACCCAACGACCGGCGACTGGCCGAGCGCATGGTTTGGCAGTTCCCCTGGTACTGGTCGGCCGGTGCGCTGACCGGCTTGTGCCTGATGTCCGCGTTCGTACTGTCGCGCCGCGTGAAGTCCCTGGACCGGCTCAAATGACCCCGATCATCGAGTTCGACGGCGTTTCCAAGTGGTACGGGAACGTCATCGGCCTGAACAAACTGACGCTGCACGTCCCGGCGGGCGTTACGGGCCTACTCGGTCCCAACGGCGCCGGCAAATCGACGTTGTTGCAACTGGCCACTGGTCAACTGCGACCGAGCCAGGGCACCGTCCGCGTGTTCGGCCAGGACGTCTGGGACAACCCGGGGCTGAATCATCTCATCGGCCTGTGCCCAGAACAGGACGCCTTCTACGAGTGGATGACCGGGCACGACTTCGTCCGCACCTGTGCCCGCCTGAGCGGAATGAGCCGCCGGGACGCGACCAAGGCCGCGAACCGCGCGATGGAAATGGTCGGGATGACGGAGCACATGTACCGCGGGGTGCGCGGGTACTCGAAGGGGATGCGCCAGCGCACAAAGCTGGCCCAAGCGATGGTCCACAACCCGCGCGTGCTGTTCCTCGACGAACCACTCACCGGGACCGATCCCGTTGCCCGCCGCGACCTGATCGACGTGGTTCGCGGCCTCGGTGCGAGCGGGTGCAGCGTGGTGGTATCGAGCCACGTGTTGCACGAGATTCAATCTCTTACCCCGCGTATCGTACTCCTGCACCGGGGGCGACTTGTTGCGCAGGGGCACGTCCGCGAGATCCGCGACCTCATCGACAAACACCCGCACCGCATCGTGCTGGTGTGCGAACAGTACCGTGCGCTCGCGGCCAAGTTAGCCACGTGCGCCGATGTGGACGGGATCAAATTCATCGAGCGCGAATCGAGCCTTGTGGTCGAAACGCGGCAACCAGACGCCTTCTACGCGCGGTTGCCCGAGTTGGCCGCGACCGGCGAACTGTCACTACGCGAAGTGTACTCGGAAGACGACAACCTCGAAGCCGTGTTCAAGTACCTGGTGAACCGATGACCGTAGCGGAAGTTCGGCCCCCGCGCCGCTCACTGTCAACTGAAGCATCCGCTCTGGTGGCACTGTTCGATTTAACGGTGCGCCAGCACACGCACGGCCGGCGACTGCTGGTCCTCATCCTCTTGTATTTGCTGCCGTGTGCGCTGGCGGTCCTGCTCCGCTCGCTCCCGCACCCGGCGCCGACCGACGCACTGGAATTCGCGCTCGTTCTCACGCTTTTGCCGCACGGGTTGGCTCCACTCACGGCTCTGCTGTACACGGCCGGCGTGGTGTCGGACGAGGTCGAAGAACAAACTCTGACGTACCTGCTACTACGGTCGATCCCGCGCTGGGAACTGTTCCTCACGAAGCTGCTCGCGACGATGTGCATGACCGCGCTACTAGTCGCAATGGCGGTACTGGCCCTCTACACATCGATCTACGCGGGCACGCCCCAATTCTGGAGCGAAGCCCTACCGCGTGCGGGTGGGGTGATCGCGGTCGCGACACTGGCCCAAGTCGGCTACTGCGTGCTGTTCGGGTTCCTGGGACTGGTCACGCGACGGGCACTGATAGGCGGGATCGCTTACATCGTGGCAGTCGAGGGCATACTGGCGAACCTCGACTTCGTGGGGCGCTCGCTCACAGTGGTGTACTACGTCCGCACGCTGTCACTCCGGTGGCTGGACTTGCCCACGGAGCAGTTGCGCCGGTGCCAGGATGCTTGGGGTATGACGGAGTTAGACAAGCTTCCGTCGTCGAGTACATGTGCGTTGGGGTTGCTCGGCTTCGGGGCCGCCGTTTCGTTGGTGTCGGCCCTGTGGTTCGCACGCAGCGAGTTCCGAGTGAAGACGCCGGGCAGCGATTGAGACGCTGATTCTGCTCAGGACAGGAACGCGAACTGCTCGGCCGCGGGGCCGGAGCGAAGCCAGCCGGCGACCATCGCGGACACGGTGACCTTCTCCGCGCGCCGAAACACCAAACCGCACTCACACGACACTTGCTCGAACGGCCCCTTGTACACAACCGCACACGGTCCGGGGGCCGCAGTACCGGCCTTCCAGCCTTGCAACCGAAGTTCGCGGAGTTCGACGCCGTTCACAGTGAAACAGTGGATGTCGCCGAGCTTCTCGTAGAAGAGGCCGCCGAATCCAGCGCGGAGCAACAGACCGAGGGGTTCCGTTTCCACCGGCACGCGCTGAACCATTGACGCCAGCCCCGGCAGTTTCGGCGTGCCCGGGAACGGCTTGTCACTCACCAACCCGTGGATCGAGAGCTTGCCGCCCGGCCGAAGCGCACGGTGCGCGTCAACGAGGAGCTTGGCCAGGCGCTCGGGTGATACGAGCGCGTTGAATGTGCCTTCGAGTAGAACTTCGTCGAGTGAGTTGTCCTTGTGCGGGATGCGGTCCGGCACTTGGTCCGTGAGACGGTGCTGCCACACAGCTTGTGCGGGCTGTTCGAGCGGCGCGGGCGGGTCGTCGAACCCGGAGTGGTCGATGTCTTCGTGGAGGGTGTAAATCTCCCACAACGTCCGGTCCGGATCGGTCACCCAGAACTTCGTCTGCCGCGAGTAGCAGCACTCCACGCCCTCTTGCCGCTGCGTCGCGATCCCGGCCTCTTCGAGCCGGCGCTGCACGCCAACGAGAGCCGCCGAATCGGGAAACCGGAGGCCAATGTGGTTGAGCGCCCCGCCGGGCTGTTGCGGACTCGGGTAGAGCGCGAGCACGAGCGGCGGAACGGCGACGTCGAACTTCGCGTAGTCGTCGAAGTGCTTCGCCGGCGCCGTGCCCAGCAGCGTGCGATAGAACCGCACCGAGCGCGTCAGGTCCGCGACGTGCAACCCCACGTGGAAGCGCGTTGCGGTGGTTGGTGCGGCATCGATCGTTGCGGACATTGGTTGCTCCGTCTTGGGCGTGCGACCGGTGCGAGCCGGTGCAATTGAGAACGAAGGATAAGAACGGGCCTCAATCTCGTCAACCGACTCAGGTCGGTCGCGTACTTGAGCACCCGGCTCCTGTGTTCGGCTCAAAGAACAAGAACTGCTCGGCGATGGGACCGAGTCGGAGTTGCTCCCACACCGCGACCGGCACGCTCACGCGCTTTCCGCGCTCGAAGACGTGCCCACCGTCGGCGGTCGCGCGGGCGAATGGCCCTTTGTAGAGCACCTGTTTCGTCTCGCTTGCGTTTTTGGGAGACGCCGGTTTCCACGCGACGAACTTGACCTCTCGTAGCTCGACGCCGTCGGCGACGAACCACGCTTTTTCGGTGAACTTCACCACTTGCGCGCCGACGAATCCCGCGCGGCGCAGCACGTTGATCGGCTCCGTTTGAGCCGGAACGTAAGCGACCATTGCGGCCAACCCGGGTAGTTTCGGCGGAGCGCCGGGGAAGGGCTTGTCGCCCATCAGTCCGTGCGTGAGGATCTTCCCACCCGGTTTCAGCACGCGGGCGACTTCTTTCAGCAGGGCCGCGCGTTGAGCGTCGGTCAGTTCGGCGTTAAAAGTCCCGACGAGCCGAACCTCGTCGAGCGAGTTACCCTTGTGCGGAATGCGTTCGGGCAAACCGTTGGTGACAAAGTGTTCCCACACAGCTTCCGGTCGGGTCTTCGCACCGCTCTCGGCATCCGCGCGGGCCACTTTGCCCTCGAAGCTCTTGCGAACCATTTCCGGGAGCACGTCTTCTTCAACGCGGTAGATTTCCCAGAAGTTGCCGAACGGGTCCGTCACCCACAACTTGTTCTGCTTCGCGTAGCCGCACACCGTGCCGTCCTGGGCCTGCGTGCAGACGCCGGCCGCTTCGAGTCGTTTGCGGTAGTGCTGGATCGTCTCGTCGGACCCGACGCGGAGGCCGATGTGACTGAGGGAGGCACCGGGACCGGGCGGGTGCGGGGCGAGCGAGAAGATAACGGGCGGGTCTTCGAGTTCAAATTTGGCGTAGTCGGCGTGGTGCTTTGCGGGCTTCAGACCGAAGAGGAGCGTGTAGAACTCCACTGCCCGCACGAGGTCGGGCACGTTAAGCGACATGTGAAACTTAACCGGCTCTTCGATCACTGTCAGGGACGACATCACCAAACCTCTTCGGACTCTCGCTCCGGCACTGGTATCAGTCGAGCCGGCGGACGAACCACCCACGCGGCTACAGCAAGCACCAGAACGATCCCGGCAAAACTGTAAAAGAACAGTGCGGTTCCGTTGTTCTGTTCGCGCACGAAGGAAAGCAGAACCGGTCCGCTCGCGGACGCGAACACCGATAATACCTGTACCGTTGCCTGAATGCTACCCAAGTGGGCGCGTCCGTAGGTGTGACCGTACACGGCAAAGTAGATGACCGTAATGATACCACCCGAAGCGCCGAGCAGTGTAGCGTAAACGGCCGCTCCCACGAGTGTCGTTACCAGCGGGAAGATCAACAGCGACGCGGCCAAGATCGCGACACCCGCGCCGAGTAACTTCCCTAGCGGTCGGTGGCGCGCGAGCGCACCCGCGATGACATTTGCCGGTAGCCCGCTGACCATCAGCACCCCGAGCACCAAACCGTTGGCCTGTTTCCCGTCTAAACCATGTTCCTGCAAGAGCAGTTCGTTGTCGAGTGTCAGTGCGGAAAAGATCAGGTTAAAAACGGTCGCCGCAGAAGTGTACACCCAGAACGAAGGTGTCGCGAGTGCGGCCCATACTGTCATGGACGCGGCCCCTTGCGTCTCAAGTGCCGGCTCATCGGGAGGCACCCCGCACGCTTCGGGCGAACTCCGCGCGAACAACAAGCCAAGCGGAACGAGTCCCAGTAGAAGCGCCAGCCCCACGCCCTCCCACGCCGCGCGCCAACCGACCGACTTCACACTCGCTTCTACGATGAAAATCGGTGCCACGAACCCGACGGCGAGTAACAGCGTGAACGCCCCCATCGCCGCGCCGGCGCGTCGACGGAACCACTTCCCGACGAGCGCGATCGCCACGACCGAAAGTGCCCCCTGACCCAATCCACGAACCAGTATGAGCGCGACTGCAAGTTCCACCTCGTTCGCCGCACGACTCATGAGAAGCACGCACGCGCCAAGTGCCGCACCCAAGCCACCAAGAACGAGCCGCGTGCCGAATTTATCGATGGCCCGACCAATAGGAATGACGCACACCGCACCTACGACGATGGCCCAGAAATTGATGACGTTGAACCGCAAATCACTGATACCGAGTTCAGCGCGAAGTGGTTCTTTAATCAGTCCCAAACCGTAAGTACGACCCGGCAGCGTGGCCGACATCGCGACGGCCGCGATCCCCACGTTGACCCACCCGTAGTAGAACGGCAATCCGGCGACCCACGATCGCGTAGAGGGGGATGCGACTTCCGAACTCATGCGACTCCACGGGTCAAGGCAGCGTGATGACGGGCACTTCCTGGTCCGACTGTTTGCTCACCGTGAACTTGTGCGGTGACCTCTCCGGTTTGGCCAGTTTACCCGCGAGTTGATCCCCGCCCTCTGGCTCGAACGGTGTTTTCTTCGGCACGGGCCAGGTGATCGTGATGATGTAATCGCCCGCAGGTGCCCCGTCACCCTCGGCGTAAGTGGTGAGCGCATAGTTCCCCTGCTCGTCCGTTCGCGCGATGACTCTGTGGCTACGCAATGAGAGAAGGGCATGCATCGTGACTATGTGACGCTACAGGCGCGTCAAGTATTCGAGGGCACCGCTCGACCAATCGCGAGTGCGCGTAAAAACTCACTCCGCCGAAGTGACGAACTCAACCACCGCCAACGCGCTGCGGCGACCTATTGGGAGTAGCTCGGACGGCCAAAATTAGGGAGGATTTGTGGAAAGGGATCGGGAGTAAGACGTCTTTACAACTGTACCCCAAATCTCAGTTCTTTTTGGTGCCGCCGAGATGAACGCGATCCTTCTTCCCGCGCTACTGCTTGCTTGCGCCGCAGACGACACTCCACCCGCACCAAAACTGCCGCTGGGCAAAGACACGACCTACGTCACCGGCCCCCTCGACAAGCACGGGTACATCGATTACGAGGCCGCTCTCAATGCCGAATTGAGTAAGGGAGTTACACCGGAAAAGAACGCCAACGCGCTGCTCGCCCTCGCCTTTGGTCCAGCACCCGAAGGTGGTGACGGTATTCCACTCGATTACTACCGGTGGCTCGATGTGCCCGTTCCACCGAAACAGGGCGATTACTTCGTCAACATCTACGCCTACGTCCACAACAAGCTCGGTATCTCTGGTGACCGACTGGAAGCGGTTTTTGATGCCCAAAGTCGCTTCTCGCAGCGCCCGTGGGCGTCGAAAGACTGCCCCCCGCTCGCCGAGTGGCTGGAAGCCAACCAAAAACCTCTGGCCCTCGCTATCGAAGGCCTGAAGCGACCGGAATACTTCAACCCGCTCGTGTCTCGCCGGAAAGAAGGCGATCCGAGTAACCTGATCGGCGCGCTACTCCATACCGTCCAGAAGTATCGCGAATTAGCGTCCGCACTCACGGCCCGCGCCATGCTCCGGTTGCAAGAAAAAAAGTTCGACGAGGCGTGGCAAGACCTGCTCGCGTGCCACCGCTTGGGCCGGTTCGTTACGCGCGGCGGCACGCTGATCGAATCACTCGTCGGTATCGCCATCGGTCAAATTGCCAGTAACGCAACGGTGACCTATCTGGAGCACGCCGACCTCACGTCCAAACAAGCTATGCAATGCCAAAAAGACCTACGCGACCTCCCGCGCGGCACGGCGTTGACCGACAAAATTGGCGTTAGCGAGCGCATGATGGGACTCGATGCGCTCCAGTTGATTCGTCGCGGGGGTGCGGGTGGGCTGGCAGGACTCGTGGGGAACGAGGCACCTCCTATCGCGGACGAAAAGAAGGCACTCGAAATGATGGACTGGACCGCGGTTATGCAAACGATGAACAAGTGGTACGATCGCCTCGGCGCGGCAACGAAAATCAAAGACCGCGCCACGCGCGACAAGGAATTCAAGAAAATCGCAGAGGAATATCAGGTAACCAAGAAGGATCTGGCAGACCCAGAGAAGATGAAGAAACTCCTGAACGATAAGGACGGCGGGAAAGTGGTCGGTAAGGCACTGGGAGACGTCCTGATGGGTTTACTATCCCCGGCCCTTGAGAAGGTGCAATCGGCACACGACCGTTCGCGTCAGGTAGATACCAACCTCCAGATCGCGTTCGCACTGGCGGCCTACAACAAGGACAACGGTCGCTACCCAGCCAAGCTTGCCGATCTCGCACCCAAGTACCTCGCCAACGTGCCCGATGACGTCTTCATAGACAAGCCACTGACTTACAAACCAAGCGAGAAGGGCTACTTGTTCTATAGCGTCGGCGTCAACGGTAAGGACGATGGCGGCAGCGGTTACAGCGACGACCCGCCCGGTGACGACCTCCGGGTCAAGATGCCGCAGCCCGAGTTGAAGAAGAAATAGGCGATTACCGCAACTGATCGCCGAGAAACACAAATGAATCGGGCCGTTGAGTGCGTTTCACTCGACGGCCCGATTCATTGCGTATCATCAACGGACGACTACACTTCGGTCACACTAACTGGTTCGGGGGTCGCGATCGGAGCGGGGGTGACCGCCGTATTACCGGCCAAGAGCGAGTGCCGGTTGATCCCCTTCTCTTCCAGCTTCTTCAGCTTGGTGTGGAGTGTATCACGGCTGATGTTCAGCAGTTTGGCCGCGTGGCTCACGTTCCCGTTCGTCTGCTTCATGGCCCGGCAAATGGCCCACGTTTCGATTTCACTCATATCCAGGCTCGGCGGCAGGTCCGGAGCCGCAGCGCCGGAAGTCACCGCCGGGGCCGCAACCAGTTCGGTCGTGCCGGTGAGCGGGATCGCGTCCGCTTCGATCGTGTCACCCTCACTCATCACCGCGGCGCTCTCGATGGCTGCACGCAGTTGCCGCACGTTTCCGGGCCACGGGTAAGCCTGGAGCTTGCGCATCGCGGCTGCCGTAAGTTTGAACTTCCGCCGGCACTCGCTGGACACTTTCGCCAGGAAGAACGCGGCCAGTTCGGGGATGTCTTCCGGGTGCTCGCGCAGCGGAGGCACGCGGATCGGGATCACCTTCAGCCGGAACATCAAGTCCTGGCGGAACCGGCCGGCTTTCACTTCCTTTTCGAGATCGCGGTGCGTCGCGGCCACGATCCGCACGTCAGCCTTGATGTCGCCCGTCGCACCCACCGGACGGAACGCCTTACCCTCAATCACGCGGAGCAATTTAGCCTGGCATTCCAGCGAAAGTTCGCCCACTTCGTCGAGGAACAACGTCCCTTCGTCCGCTTGCTGGAACAGACCGGGGTGGTCACGGTCCGCGCCGCTGAACGCACCCTTCTTGTAACCAAACAGTTCCGCTTCGAGCAGTGTCGGTGCGATGGCCGCACAGTTCACCACAACGAGCGGCCCTTCGGCCCGGCGACTGTTGCGGTGTAGCGCCAACGCGACGAGCTCCTTCCCGGACCCGCTCTCGCCCTGCACGAGCACCGTAAACGGCTGCGGCGCTGCGCGCAAAATCTGCTGGCGTAAGTGGATAACAGCGTTACTGCCACCGATGATATCGTCAGCCGCGGGCGTGTGGGTACGCAGACGCGAGTTCTCAGCCTCCAAGGTGCGCCGGGTACGCAGGATTTCCAGCCCGTGAGCCAGGAACCCGGCGACGGCCTCAATGAACCGCACGTCGCGTTCCACGAACGCGCGCCCGGAGCGGTACACGTGCAACGTGGCGAACGGCTCGCCAGACGCCTTCAGCGGAATGCAAATTGCGTCTGCGAAAGAAGATAGTGAGTCGGTCGGCGGGTGCGCCGCGCTGAGGTCCGGAAACAGCCAGATCGTTTTGCCGTTCTTCTGGGCCTGTGCGGTGAGTCGGCGGCTGAGCGGGATGTCGATCGCGGCCGATTCGGGCATCACGATCTTGGGACCGGGGTCTTCCGGATCGAGGCTCAGGTACCCCGCGAGTTTCGCGGCGGTCTGGTTCAGAATCGAGCGCAGAGCAAACCCGATAAGATCGTGCGGCGTCTTGGTTTCGACCGCGCCGGTCATGAACTTGCACAGCGCGGTGAGTTCGTCCACCCGGAGCTGTTTGGCGGTCTGGTCCGGCGGGAGATCGTTTGGCAGGAGCCGGTCGAGCGGGAGTTCGTGGACCTTTGTAGCGTTGTGCGGCCCCTCGTTCACCGTCTTGATGTTCGGCATCGTGGCCGGCGCGTCTTTGACCGGCTTCGGCGGGCTCTTCGGTTCGAGAACGAATTTGAGCACCACTTCGCCGATCTTGACCCGCTGCCCGTCGCTCAATTCGACCGCGCCGTTCACCCGATGCCCATCCACGCGGGTGCCGTTCAGCCCGAAATCGCGAACGTGCCAGCGCCCGTCCTCGAAGTAGATCTTCGCGTGGGTCCGACTCGCCATCTCGTCGCGTAGCACGACGGTATTATCCCGACTGCGGCCGAGTGTGACCGGCTGCCCGGACGGGGACAGATCGAGAGTCGGCGGTACGCATTCTCCACCTTCGAGAGTGAGGCGCGCGCGCATCGTGACTACGCTCCAGCAGAGGGCCGCCGTCGGACGACACCAGAATGGCGAGAAGACGGCTGCGACGGCCCCCAGAACAACCGTTCGCTACGGAAAACTTTAGCACGCATTTTGCTTTGCGGAAGCCCCGTCGTGGGGTTCCCGTATCCCGCCCGTAGAACTAAGGTGAACAACGAAGGCAAAATACGCACAATAAACCCGAGAACGCGCCCCGAACAAACACGAATCGCGGAACAGATTTCGGTTCCGCCCGCCGCGTTGAGAAACACATTCGCACGGACAAGAGAGCGCGATTCGTATTTGTGGCTCGCACACCAATTGAGGCTCGAAATGCAAAACCACATCGAAGGCGTCGCATACGTTTTGGGCGACAACATCGACACCGACCAGATCATCCCCGCCCAGTACCTGACGTACAATCCGTCGATCGCGGCGGAGTACAAAATGTTCGGGAAGTACGCCCTCAGTGGCGTTCCAGAGGCCGCTGCGGGGTTGCCCAAGGGCCACGTCCCGTTCCACCCGCCCACCGGCGACGGGTTCGTCTCGCCGTACAAGATCGTCATCGGCGGGAAGAACTTCGGCTGCGGCTCCAGCCGCGAGCACGCCCCGATCGCACTGGCCGCCGCGGGCGTGGTCGCGGTGGTCGCAGAATTCTACGCACGCATCTTCTACCGAAACAGTGTGAACGGCGGCTATTTGGTCCCGCTCGAAGCGAAAGAGCGGCTCATCGACCGCATCTGTACCGGTGATAAGCTCGTTATCGACATCGCCGCGGGCACGCTCAAGAACGAGACGAGCGGCGAAACGTTCTCGCTGCTCCCGCTGGGCGAAGTCGCCCCGATTCTCGAAGCCGGTGGCCTGTTCCCATACGCGAAGAAAGTGGGCATGCTGGCGAGCTGAACCTCGCAAATTGAATCGAGCCATCTGACTACAGACGCTCTCACAATTACCCGCGACTCGAATGGCGACCACGTTCGCGATTCGAGTCACGCCATTTCAAGCGACAATTTCTTGACTATTCAATCTTATTTATCCAACTGCGACAGTTGGCAAATTTGAGCCAAAAAATGTTAACACTGGCACTCGTTCCACCCAAAAATTACGAACTCTTGTGGTGCGGAACTCTTTATTTCCCCAGCTCATTCACGTCCGAGGCTAACAAATGCTAACCTCTCGGGGAGGGCCACCGCACACGATCGCGGAAAGCAATTGGTGAGTGAGTAACCGCGTACCCGTTGGCCCTCGCAAGTGCCCAAATACCCCGTCCACATCCTGATGGCAGCTACCCAGGAAGATAACATACGTACATTATACTTGCAATGCCAAATCTGAAAGCGGCCAACGGATGCCGGCGCCCCGGGCCAACTGCCGGTGTCAGACGACCGACGTGGGTGAAGCGAGGTCGGGCGAAGAATCTTGGACAGGATTAACTGGATCAACACGATCCAGATCAGCGACACACCTCTCACTGCATACGGAAGTGATTTCGGCTGGCTCGGTCTCTGGCCGTCCATCTCGGCGGCGACACGGTCAGAAGCGGACGGGTAACGTCTCCAGACCGCGAACTCCGAAGCTGGGTCGCCACGTCAAGGCTTCGCTCGCGACCCCGAGCCGCAGATCGGGCAGTCGTCGCAACAGCGTCCCGAACGCGATCTCGCCTTCCAGCCGGGCCAGCGGTGCCCCCAAGCAATAGTGGACGCCGTGCCCGAACGCGAGGTGCTTGTTGTCCGGCCGGGTGATGTCGAGCGCGTCCGGGGACGGGAACCGGGCCGGATCGCGGTTGGCCGCGGTGATGATGACGAGCACCATCTCCCCCTTCGGGATGACCACGTCGCCCACGCTCACGTCCGCCGCCGCGTACCGAAGGGTGGACGTTTTCACCGGCGATGTGAACCGCAGCAGTTCCTCGACCGCGGACGGCATGAGCGTCGGATCAGCCCGCAGCTTGGCGAGTTGGTCGGGGTGCTGTAACAGCGCCAGTACCCCGCTGCCGATCAGGTTCGCGGTGGTTTCGTAGCCGGCCACAAGTAGTACGTATGCCATCCCCTGCAACTCGTCCTTGCTCAGTTTGTCCCCCGCCTCCTCCGCATGCACCAGCCCGGTGATTAGATCCTCCGCTGGTGCCCGTCGCCGCTCCTCGAACCGGCCCTCCAGGTACCGCGCCAGCCCCTCCAACGCCGCGACCGCCGCCGGGGTCGCGGGTTGCGGCGGGATCGCGGTGAGAATCACGTCGGACCACTCGCGGAACTGGTCACGGTCGGCCACCGGGACGCCGAGCATTTCGGCGATGACGGTAATCGGCAGCGGGAAGGCGTACTCGTCGATCACGTTCATCTCGCCGCGGCCGGCGACCGCGTCCAGAAGGGTGTCGGCGATCACTTGAACGCGCGGCCGCAGTTGCTCGACCATCCGCGGGGTGAACGCCTTCGACACCAGTCGCCGGAGCCGGGTGTGATCGGGCGCGTCGCGGATCTCAAGACCAGCACGGCCACGTTCACCCTGACCCGCGGGAAGACGTTCGATCTTCGCCAACACACGCACTTGTTCGTCGTCCCCAAGGATGCAGAAGTGAAGGTCGCGCCCACAAAGTAACGCGATTGCAACACGCCCCGATCCCGCCCATCCGCTGCGAGTTTCGATTCGTCGGATGGGCGTGGTCGTTTCTCCAAACCGAAAGGTGCGTTATGCGAAGCGGAATGTGTGCGGTGCTGATGTTGGTTGTGGGTGCAGCGTTCGCGGACGAGTCGGCGAAACCGGTGGCTCGGGCGATTGATCTCAAGGACGTGCGCGTGGTAGCCCAATCGGACGGCGGGAAACCAAAGCCAAGCGAGATCAAAAGCGCAAAGGAACTGGCGGACTCGCTCTTGTTCGCCGATGCCACCGGGCGGGACGCGATCAAAAAGCAGGTCGACTTCGAGAAGGAAAAGATCGTCGTGTTTGCGTGGAGCGGTTCGGGACAGGACAAACTTACCGCGGCGATGAGCAAGGACGGTAAGACCGCAGAATTCACCCTGAAGACCGGGTTGACCGATGATCTCCGACGGCACGCCCTCGTGTTCGCGGTACCGAAAGACGCAAAGGTCGAAGTGAAGGAATAAATCGCGACCAGCACAAACGCCCGCGGGCCAGAAGCACGATGGCTTCTGGCCCGCGGGCGTTTGTTGCACTTCTTACTTCTTGAG
>HG799462.1:355742-527249 GCA_000531095.1 Gemmata massiliana
CGTTTGTTGCACTTCTTACTTCTTGAGATCCCACACCCGAACGGTGCCGTCGCGCCCGCCGGCCGCGAGCGTGGTGCCGTCCGGCGCGAACCGAACTACATGAAAAGGCCGCGACCCACGGTACGCGAATGCTTCCTTACCCGTTTCGATTTCCCACACCTTTACGTACCCGTCGGACCCGGCACTCGCGACCCACTTTCCCACAGTTGCTGAAGGCCACCGACCAGGCGTCGCCGTCGTGCCCCTTGATGGACTGGAGCTGCGTCCCAGTGGCCGCGTCCCAGATCCGGACGTACCCGTCCCAACCCGAACTGGCGAGCTTCGACCCGTCCGGGTTGTACGCGACCGAATAGACCGCCCCACGGTGCTCGGTCAGTTCCAGCGGCGACTTGACCGGCGCGTCGCGCGTCACGCCGACGTCTTTCACGTCCCACACGCGCACCTTACCGTCGGACCCGGCACTCGCGAGCCGCGACCCGTCCGGGTTGTATGTCAGCGAGTGGACCGTCCCGCGGTGGCGCAGTTCGACGAGCGGAACCTGACCCGCCCAGTCCCAAATGCGGACCTTCGAGTTCCGGTTCCCGGTCGCGAGGTGCCGACCGTCCGGGCTGAACACGGCCGTCTTGGTCGAAACCGATTCCGGGAACGACAATTCAACGGATAGCGTTCGGAGGTTCCAGAACGTGACGGCCGAGTCGTCGGACGCGGTCATCAGGTACTTCCCGTCCGGAGACAAAGACGTCGACCAGATGTTCCCGCCGTTGCTCTCTTTCTGATCGAGTGTGTTCCGCACCGTGGACTTCTGCCAGTCCCAGATTTTGACCACGCCGGACTCGAGGCCCATCGCGAGCCGTTCATTGTCGAGGAACGTGAGGCCCCACACCGGTCCGCCGTTGCCGTTAAGCACGACGCGCGGTTCGGGTCCGGATTCCACCGGCATGACGGAAGCAACTGGCACTACGGGCGAGGGTGATTGCTCCGCGACAACGGGCGCTGACTTGCCCGAAAAGCCCCAGAGCAACCCGACGGCCAATCCACCGAGAATCGCCCCGCCTACCCACGGCTTGGCGCGGTAGCCGACCGACTTCCAGCAGATCGGTTGGCGCGCGGCACGGGTGGACGACGTCCGCGACCCGGCGCACACTTCTGCCGGCACGTCCAGCGGCGAGAGCAGGTGCATCTCCGCCAGCCCGGACGCGAACACCTCGGCCACTTCGGACGCGGTCTGGAACCGGTCGCCCGGCTCCTTTTGGAGCAGTTTGTCCACCGCGTCGGAGAGCCACTTGGGGATCGACCGGTTGATCCGCATCAGGGGCATCTGCGTTTCGTCGGACACGCGGCGGAGCACGGCCAGCGGCGTCTTCGCATCGAACGGCGCGGTGCCGGTCGCGGCCTCGTAGAGCACCGTGCCGAGCGAGAACAAGTCGGCGCGGGCGTCCACTTCGTCCCCGCGAGCCTGTTCTGGGGCCATGTACAGCGGCGACCCGGCCACGAAACCCGTGCGCGTGAGTTTCACGTCTTCCGAAGCCCGTGCGAGGCCGAAGTCAGTGAGTTTCACGCGATCGACCGGCGATTCCAGCAGCATGTTCGCCGGCTTGATGTCGCGGTGAATCAGCCCGCCGGCGTGTGCGGCGGCTAACCCAGCCGCAGCCTGCATTCCGAGCCGGGCGACTTCGCCCGCGGTCAACTTCCCGGCGCGCCGGATGCGCTGCTCCAGCGATTCGCCGTTCACGAGCTGCATCACGAGGTACGGCAACCCGGACGGCTCGTCCTCGTTGACTTGGTGGACCGCAACGAGATTGTCGTGCGTCACGGCGGCGGCGGCGCGGGCTTCACGGCAGAACCGCTGCCGCGCGACCTCGTTGTTCGCGAGTTGTGGGTCGATGACCTTGATCGCAACGTCACGGTCGAGGGACGGGTCGTAGGCGTGTAGTACGACGCCCATCCCCCCGCGCCCGACCACGCGGATCACGTCGAACTGCGCGAGCTTACCGAGCCGCCCCGATTTTTCGGGCGGTTGAAGGAAATCGAGGTCCAGTTCGTCCTGCGGAACGGGGGTGTTGCCCAGTCCATTGTCCGGGAATGCGGCCGTGCGCCGCAATTCGTCTTCCGCGTTCGCCAGGGCGCGCCAGTACGACGAATCGCTGGGCGGCGTGTCTTTCTCCGCTTCTCGCAGGTTGTCAGTAAGATCCGACCCGGACCCGGTGAGCGCGTCGAGGCGCTTCTGGCACGCGGGGCACGCACCGACGTGGTCGCACAGCGCCGACGCACGGGCATCGGTGCAGCGTCCGCGCATGAGCCGTTCCAGCTCATTTAGCGGCGGGCACTCGGTGGTAGTCGTGGTGTTGGTTGGCATATATAGCTTCCGGGCGAATCCGGCCGCGAGCCGGTGAGCCGGGCGAACACCGGCCGCGGGGCCGGCGTGTGATTGTACCGGGCTGACGAGGCGCGCTGAATCAGGCCGCGTCTTCTTCAACCATTATTTTTTGCACTTCATCGCGGAGCCGGGCGAGCACCCGGCTCTTGGCGACGTACACGGCCCCGGGACTCATCTTCAGTTCGGTCCCAACCTCGGCGGCCGATTTACCCTCCACGGCGGTCTGCCAGAACGCGGCCCAGGTGTTGGGCTGGAACTCGCCTCGAACGAGTTCCATCGCGCGGGCGCTGAGCCGGCGCTGGTACTCCTTTTCCCAGTCCGCGTCCGGTCCCTCTTCTTCGCGGGCCGGGGTCGCGTCGAGGCGCTCCTGCGCGTCCGCGTCCCCGGTGCCACGGGGGCGGTTCCGCTGGCTGCTCAAAAAGTTGTAAATCTTGTTCCGCGTGACCGTGTACAGCCACCCACGAAAGGTGCCGCGTTTCGGGTCATATTCCATGCGGTGGGCGTTACGAGCGACGCTCCGCAGCACGTCCTGCATGAGATCGGCGGCGTCGGCGTCCTGGAGGCCGCGGTTGCGGGCGAACCGGTACACGACGGGGCCGTAGAGTTGCACGAACTCCCGCCAAGCATCGGCGTCGCGCCCGTCACGGAGACGGGTGAGCAGCGTGACGCGAGTGAGCGGTGGCTCGGCCATGCGTAGACTTCCCAACAATTGATACAGGTTCGCGGTTGGCGACTTACGCGCTCCTGGGGGCGGTTGTGCGCGGAAGAAATTACGGACCCGGTTGCTACTCATTTTACGACCCGCGTGCCCGGTTGCGACATCGGTCCCCGTCGAAGCCCCCTTTGCGAGGTATCGTTTCCTTCGATACCTCACGTCACAAAGGCGGAACTCCATGTTCCGGCTATTTCGTCGCGTGCGCCACAATTGCGCTTTTCGTTACCGGTGCTAAGCGTTCGAGGGCAACATGGGCGACGTCACTACGAAGCTCACCAGCGTGATGTTCGGTCCAAAAGACGTTGCATCGTTCGACAGGTGCGTATGGGGGCTTCGGCTCTGTAGCTTCAAACGGATTGCGGGCGAAGCCGCGGACCTGGTGGAGAGGGTGGAGGTCAGGGATTTTACGCACGGGACCGATCGGGGAACAAAGAAAGAATTCATTCCGGGCGCGAAGGGCGAATTCCACGCGAACAGTACCACTCAAACCGTCTCGCTCGCGCCAAGGAAAATCAATTCCTGAGCGAGAGCGAACACTTCGATTTAGGGGCGTCGTCTTCAACTACTTTGTTGCATCGAAGTCGTAGCAATTGCACCTTAGCGTCCGTACTGGTGAACAAAAACTACAGACGCTCGCGACACGGTTGTTATTTTGTGCCCACCAGATATTCGACTTCGTGGCACTCCGCCAGCGTCGGCACATCCAGTTTGTCGAACAGGCGTTCCCAAACACGCTCCGGCACGCGCTTCGTGCGCCCGGTGTTGCGGGAACGGATGAGCGGGATCGGTGGCTCCAGGTACACCACACGAATCCGCGCCTTGTACGCGGCACTCAGGTCGATCACCTTCCCGCGCAGAATGCGTGACACGTTTGTCGCATTCCACACGAACGGCTCACCACGACGCAACAGCGCTTTGGCCCGATCATACGCCGCCGCGACAACAGCGCTCTGGTCGTCGCCCGGTTCGACATCGAGTTCGCGGCGAATATCGTCGAGCGAGATGATTTCGCGCCCGCCCGCACGTTCGCTCACCCAAGTGTCCTTTCCGCTCCCGGGTAAACCGCTGAGGACCGTCACTTCACACTTCGAGTCATCAAACAGGTGAAGTGTCGGGTGCTCACTCAGCGTGCGGAAGTAGTGGACCCGCGAGGCATTGTTGGCGAACGCACGCGGGCCGCTCCACGATTCGCACTCCTCACAGAAGTCGCGGAACAGCTCGATCCGCGTCATCGTGTCGTCGGGCTTCTTCACGATGCGCCCGCGGTGGTCAGCTTCTGCAAGAATCGTGAGCAGATCCATCCGCGTCGTCAGACTCGTAAGGATCACCGCGCGCTGCGGATCGGGTTTGTCGAGATAGTTCCCGGGCAATCCGTGCCAGCGCACGAGCGCGAGAATTTGCTCGCGGATCTCGAACGGTGTGCCGTGTGGGGCAAACGCTTCATCGTCCGTAAGGATTCGGCGCGCCTTGTAAACGCCCTTCACCGCGTGCCCGGGTGAGCGCACGCGGCCGTCTTCTTCGATGCGCGTGCATTCCGGCTTCGAGATGTCGTGTAGCAGCGTCGCGGTGAAGACGATGTGGCGGTCCTGCTCCGGCAGTGCGCGAAATGCCGGCAGTGCGGCGAGTTCCGTGAGCACCATGCCCAAGTGCGTAAGAACGTCGCCTTCCGCGTGGAAGATCGGGTCTTGTGGGCATTCACCGAGCGGTTCGAGCCACGGGTACAGTTCGCGCAGCGCCGCTACGTCCACCGTCCAATTGGGTGGCTCCGGGCAACCGGGAATTTGCCACACCTCAGCCATGACAGAACCTCACTCAAACTCACCGGGAAGATGAGTAGAGCCCCCGCGCGGCGCGAAGGTTCGCTCTCTTCGGGAAAAACGAGCCGAGTGCGATGGAAGCTCAGACGGTAGGCGCGACCGGCCCTACAACAGCCGCGTGATCGACATTCGGAACCTATCCATTCGACAGGGCACGTTCGTGCTGACGGACGTGACGCTCACGGTCCCACAAAGTCAGTACGCGGTACTGATGGGCAAGAGCGGGGGCGGTAAAACCACGATCCTCGAATCGATCGCGGGTTTACGAAAGCCGCAAGCCGGCACGATCGTCCTCGCGAATCGCGACGTAACACACCTGCGCCCGGCCGCGCGACACGTCGGCTACGTTCCCCAAGACGGTGTGCTCTTTTCGACGATGACGGTGCGCGACAACATCGGGTTCGCACTCGCGGTCCGCGGAGACGTTTCGGCCGACATCGCGAAGCGAGTGAGCGAACTCGCAGAGTGGCTCGAAGTCGCGCACCTACTCGACCGTTCTCCATACTTCCTGAGCGGCGGCGAAAAGCAGCGCGTGGCACTCGGGCGGGCACTCGCGAGTCGACCGCCGGTGCTGCTACTCGATGAACCGCTCGCGGCCCTCGACGACGACACCCGCGACCACCTCGTTTCGGTGCTGGCTCGCGTGCGCGACACGCGCGAAGTGACGGTGCTCCACGTCACGCACAACCGCACAGAAGCCGAGCGCCTTGCGGACGTGGTGTTTCACTTAAAGGATGGGGCCGTGAAGTGAGGGGCAACCCGTTCTTGGCGAACGGTCGGCATGAGCCGACCGGTGAAAACAGCAAAACATCATTGGCTCATGAGGCGGTAGAGGTGGAGGTTTAGCAGAGGATGCTGTCGGGCAACGAGTTGCGACCAGCCTCCACCTCTACCGCCTTATGAGCCGAGATCTTTGGTGGGGATCTCCTTCACCATCGATTTCTCTTCGGCCGCCAGAACCGGGGCCGCAAGAAACAGTGCCGCCAGAATCGCACTTCGCATGGTTCGTACCTCAACAAGAGGGGGCGCGCGAGCGATCGCCCGCACCCCAAGAAGACGTGATAGGGCCGCGGTCGGATTGCTATTTTTGCCGGTCCGCGACGGCTTGTTTGGCTTCGCTGTCGTAGTCGCCCATGACCCGAATCATCACGCTGTCGGGCAACCAGCGGCTCAATTTGATGAGCAGGTGCAGCCCGCGGGGGAAGTTGTACACCTTCTTGCCGGCCCGAATCGCCCGGATCATCCTTCGCGCCGCGTAGTCGGCTTCCATCAGTTGCGGCATGTGGAACTTGTTCGTCGCGGTCATCGGGGTCTTGATAAACCCGGGGCAAATGGTCGTGGTACGCACGCCGGTGCCGCGCAGGTGCATCCGCAGCCCGTCCATGTAGATGTTCACGGCGGCCTTGCTCGCGCAATACGCGGACTCGGCCGGCAACCCGCGGTAGGAGGCCAGACTGGACACCGCGACGAGGTGCCCGCTCTTGCGCGCCAGCATTTCTGGGAGCGCTGCGGAGAGCGTGTAGATCACGCCCATCAGGTTGATGCGAAACGTATCCTCTACGTCGCCCATGTTCACCGGGTCGAGGAGCGTCGGGCGCCCGACGCCCGCGTTCGCGACGACGAGGTCGATGGGGCCGAGTTCCGCGCGCACGCGGGCGAACGCCGCTTCGATCTGTTCGCGCTGGCCCACGTCTGCGGGCACTGCCAGCGCGCGTCCTTTCGCGGCGGTGATTTGCGATACGAGTTCGTTCAGCGGTTCCACTCGACGGGCGACGACACCGACCGCGGCACCCTCCCCCGCGAGCTGCTTCGCTAGCTCCCAACCGATGCCGCTCGACGCCCCTGTTACAAGCGCCACTTTTCCCGCGAATGCTCCCGCCATCGGGTTCCCTCGACACGTGGTTTGTTGCGGGAAGTTTATGGATCGCACGGAATAAAAAGGGGGCACCAAAAAAATGTGCAAGGCACGGGCGAATTGGGCGTTCAAGTTGCAAGGGGAGCGGCAAATTAAAGCAACTTTGCGGTCCCAGCGTTCGATTATTCAGGTGTGAGCCGCTGCAATTTAGGAAGTGCCTGACGCAGCGGCAACCCCTAGCTCGGAAAAAGTATTGTATAATTCTGGTGACTTGCTTATAGGCAGGTCACTACGCCGCGAAAGCCACAGCCGACCCGCCCGCGTCACACCAGGCGCGAAGTATTGGGGACGCATTTCGCGGTGAGTAGCCGGATCGCCGAGGCCCCGGGCCGACTTGCCGCGCCGTGAATAACGGAGCGGACCCTTTCCACGTCGGCCGCCAGCACCTCCCCGACCCGACACTCTCAGGTGTCGTTACACGGGTTCCTTTCACCTAACCGCACACGCGGCAACGCCCTCCGTGCGCGCGTTCCAACTAAGACGGTGCGCCTATGTCCCCTTCTGACCTGGTTCTGGCCGCAATATTACTCGCCGCTCCGGTCGGCACGCCCGAGCAAGTGCCGGCACCGGAGCGGTGGCCCGCGGTCCGCGAAGCGATCCACAAGACCGCCGTCCGCTGGGAAATCATGGACCCGCGCGAGGAACGGTACCTGTTGGCCGCTCGTGAGGACTTCGAGACGGACCTGAACCTGTTGCGGAAGCGGTACGTGGAACTGAACGACGCACCGAAACTCATGGACTGCCAGCGCCTGCCGGACCGCCGCACCGTGAACGAGTTAATCAAGTTCAACCGCGCGTTCCGCAAGAACCTCGAAGAGCGCGAGGTGTGGGAGTTGGACCGCACCGACCTGTTCACGCAGACGATTCAAGAGACCGATCGGCTTTACCAGTACTGGGACGCGATCCGCGACGCGCAGTGCGACTTCTACTACGTGACGGTGCGCCGGGCCGCGCTGAAGAAGCTCCGCGAGTTCATCGGCGAGGAGGCGTTCCTGGCCGGCGTGATGCCGCCCTACGTTCCCGAATGGCGGTTCGCGTTCGCCCCGTAAGCAAAAATTAACAGAACCGATCGATTAAGAATACGCAGACACTTGCGATACTGATTCCGGTTCGCGCTTCATGAGCGGGCCGCGATCGCAAGGGAGTGGGGGCGCGACGGCTCCTGGCGTCGCGGCCTATTGGAGCCGCTGGCCCTCGCTCTCTTGCGGTCGCTGTTCGTTTGCGATTGCCGTATGGAACCGAAACCGGCCCGGTGGAACGACGGCGGCTTTTGAACCGCGCGGTCGCTTCAGCGGGTCGGTCCGTTTTCACTTGTGATGGGGCTTGCGATGTCCGTTGCGGACCTCCTAATGAAGCGGTCAGCTTTGCCGACCGAGTAATCATTACCGGTAAGAGTTGCAACGCGACCGCGAGAAATTGCAAGTACGCTAAAGACGACCGGACTGTGTTCGTGAACGGCTTGGCAGTGAAATTTGCCGTTTATCCTTATTGGATAACAGGTTGCGCGAAATTGATTGTGGCGGATTCTGATTTGGCACGGTTCGTGCTTTCGTTTATTTCGTCGAAAACGGTTCTCCCCCAGAACCGCGACACGAGGCCGAGTGGTCCCCCAAATATACCGCCGCCTCTGCATTCGGTTTGCCTCCATCCCCCCGAGTCAGCCTCCCGGTTCCCCCAACCGGGAGGCTTGCTCGTTTTTACACGCCGTCGCGCGCCACACGTTCGCGATCGGACACGGAACACCGACCTTTCGCGTTTGGTAGACTCCGTATAATCACGACAGTGTACCCGTTACCTCCGCGAGCGCACCTATGAGTGCCCCCGTCTACGTGCTGCCGCCACTGTTGACCGGCCCGGCGCAGACGGCTCCCGCGTCGACCGACGTCGTCGACCTGTTGCGCCAACTGGTCGCTCTGCAACAGGAACAGGTAACGCTGCTCAAAGCTCAGAGTGCCGCCCACGACCCTTTGAGCCGCTGGCGCGCGCTTCTCGCTCGGTGGACCGGAGAGTTCCCCGGCATCGGCGGCGCGTGCAAGCAGGTACTCCCGGCGATCGAACGCGCGTACCTGGGACTCGTTCGCGAAGTAACTGACAAACTCACCGAGGACGCAGAGGTGCTGACCGACGAATTCGTACTCGCCGAATTCCTCGATCGCTACGGCACGAAGCTGGCCCAAATGGGCAACATTGTGAACCAGCTCACGCCGCTCGCCGACGCCTCCTCGACGGAGAACGGGTGACCGGACCGGGATCGAACGGGTGAGGCGGCGGCGCTGGTAACGGTGCGCCCTGTTTTTTCTTACCCTTCGGTCGCGCCGCGGTTTACTCTGGCTCCATCCTTCCGGACTCGCTGCATGGAAATCGCACCCGCCGAACTGACCCGCGTTCGCGAACTGTACACGCAAGGCCGCTACCGCCAGGCGCACGACGCGGCGACCGCGCTCGGTCCCCTGCGGGAGTGGTCTGGTACGACCGCGCGACTGATCGGTGGGCGCCTCGCGATCCAGCTCGCGGCGCCGAAACTCGGGCGCCGGATGCACCTCGCCGCGTTCCGCGCTACGCCCGCGTACCCCGAAGCGATCTACTACCATGCCCGCTACCGCATGGAGCGGTTCGGCCCGCTGTCCACGTGGCGGTTCATGCGGAACCACCCGGACTGGTCCGACGCGCCGCCCGAGTTGCACGCGGACTGGCTGGCCCTCAGTGCGTTCATTGTGGCCCGGTTGCGCGATTTCGATCGTGCCGAGCGCCTGCTGAACCGCGCCGAAACGATCACCCCGGACCGGCCGTGGCCGTGCATCGAGCGGTCGAGCGTGTACGAATTCGCCGATCGTCTCGACGACGCTATGGCCGCCGCGCGCCGGTCGCTGGAACTGCAACCGTGGTTCCGACCCGGTGTTCAGTCCGTTGCGCACCTGCTTCTGCGACAAGGCCGGGAGCGCGAGGCACTCGATTTCCTGACCGAAGCGGACCGGAACCTCGAAAGTGGGCTGGTGGCCGCGCAACTTGCGGCACTTCAGACTGACCTCGGCCACTACACCGATGCCCGGCGCACGCTCGACCGCTACGCGGAACTGTCGCCGCTGATGGAACTGGACGTCTCGAAGTGGCTGGCCGCGCGCCGGGCGGACTCCGCGTACTTCCTCGGTGAGCCTGCAACGGCGGCACGTTTCGCCCGCGAGGTGAAGGACGAGTTCTACGACCAGTTTGCGGAACGGCTGGAAACGCTGGCGGGCGCCCCTGTTAAAGAAGGCGCGAGCGCCGTTCCCGATTCTTCGCGGATGGCGATCAAACTCGATTTCCCGCCCGCACCCGCCGTGCCGAACGTGTACGAACTGCTGTCGCGGTTTTGGCAGCACCCGCTCCCGGGGATGAACGAGAGCCCTCCTCCGGCCGACGGGTTGCCGGACGCGCAAGAGCGCCGGCGCGCGGAAGAGGCCGGTTGGGTCGCGCGCGAGTTCACGCTCTCGCTCGATGCTGCTGTCGCGCTGATCGAGCGCCGCGTGCCGTTTATCGTCACGCTGGTTGAGGCGGGATTTTCGCAACCGCGGTTGTGTATCAGTGCCGATCCCGTGCGCGGATCGGTTTCCGTGGTCGACGGTTCGGATCGCCGACCGGTTGATGCCCCGGTTGGTTCGCTCGTGAAGCGGTTCGCGCCGTTCGGTCCGCGCGGCCTCGTGATCGTGCCGCAATCGGAAGCGAGCAAACTCGACGACCTCCCGCTGACCGACGCGGACGAACGCGAGGCTCTGTACCAAGTACAAAAGCCGCTGATCGCGCATGACCGAAGCGCGGCCGAGAACGCCCTGCGTGTCATGCGGGACCGGTTCACCGACAGCAAGTTCACCACCTACGGCGAGCTCGCGCTCGCGCGGTACGACGCGCACCCGCTGCGCCTGCTCGAAATTTACGACGCACTCCTGGCAAAATACCCGCACGAATCAACGTGGGTGCTCTCGAAGGCGAGCGTGCTGCGCGAGCTAAACCGGGTTCCGGAGCGCGAGGCGCTGCTCGAAGCCGAGAGTTCTCGCTTCAATGCCGAGCCGATGGTGCAGCAGACGTTCGCGCAGGCGATTCTGCCGTACCCGAACCGGCAGGCCGACGCGACGCGCCTCCTGCGCCGGTCGGTACAGGACCGCCCGACGGCCGCCGCGGGGTATTACCTGCTCGCGACGCAGTTGTGGGAAGAGCGCGAGTTCGACGAGGCCGCGGAACTGTATCGGTTCGCGTGTACCCTCGAAGAGCGCGAGGATCAGTTCGCGGACGCTTACTTCCGCGCGGCCCGTGCCACGGAGCAGGTGCCGGAGGCACTTCGGCTGTTTCAGCAGCGCGCGGGCCGCGCCGCAATCCCGGTGCCCGCGGCGACGCGGGCGCTCTTCCAGGCGCTCATGGATCGCGACGAACCGCAACAGGCTGCCGCGGCGTTGGATCAGGCGATTCGCAAGTTGCAGGAAGCCGAAGCAAAGGCAGCGAAGGCCGAAGACAAAGAGCAGAAGAGCGAGGACCGAAAGAAAACCGAAGCGGGCCAAGCGCTCGGTGAGTTGCTCCTGTTCCGTGCGGAGTGCCACGCCTCTGCGGATCGGTTCACGGAGGCCGAAACCGATCTCACGGCCGCGAAAGCGCTCGTTCAGCCCGTCGCGTGGCACAAGGCCGCGGTTCGGGTCGCACGGACCAAGCCCGACGTCGCGACCGCCGGCGCCCACTACCTCGAAGCGGTCAAGCTCGAACCGCTCGTGTTGGACTCGCACCGCACGCTCGCGGCCCTGCTCGCCGACACCGACGGGCGCGCGGCGGCCCGCACGCACCTTGCGCAGACGTGTCAGCGGTACCCGCACCACTACCCGCTCCTCAAGCTTCGGGTCGAGTTCCTCTCGGGCGACGCGGAGGGGGACGTCGATAGCGCGCTGCGGGACATCCTCACCGAGTACCCGAACGACGCCTGGGCGCTTCGCCAGCGCGCGCTCGTGCTCGCCGACCGCAAGCAAACCGACGAAGCCCTGAGCGACGTCACCCGTGCGGGCGAACTCGAACCCAACCACGTCTGGTACTTCTCGGTACTCGCGCAGGTTTACAAGCGCGCGGACCGCACCGCCGACGCGCTCGCCGCGATTCGCGACGGGTTGCGGCGCAACATCGACCAGGAACCGCTGATCGCGGAACTCGTACAGCTCAGCCGCGGGCGCCGGGAAAAGCGCGAGGCGCTGGAGTTCTTGGAAGGCGAGTTGCGCCGGCAACCGCATACGGGCGAGGGGCTGATGGCGTTCGTTGGCACCTCGCACCACGTGTTTCAGAGCGGCGGCGACGCGGACGATCACACTCGTCTGCTCGACACCCTGGAACAGATCCTCGACGAGCGCCCGGACCTCTGGCACGCCTGGTCCGTCGTTGTTCAGCAGATGGCCGGGTTGGGGCGCCTGGACGAAGCCCATTCCCTCGCGCAGGAAGCGATCGAGCGGTTCCCGCTCCTCGGTAAACTGTGGCTCGACCTCGCCCAAGTGTGCCACGCGATGGGCAACGCGGAGGGGCGACTCGATGCCCTCCGGCAAGCGGTCGCGGTGTCGCCCGGGTGGTCGCTGGCCGCGCGCGAACTGGCAGACGCCCTCGACGATGCCGAACAGCGCGACGAAGCCATTGCCGTGCTCGAGCGCGCGACCGTGCGTAACCCACTCGACGCACTGGCCCACGGGTTCCTGGCCGAGCGGCTCTGGGACGAGGGGCGCTCGCGCGAGGCGCTTGATCGCGCGAAGACCGCGGTGCGCCTGGAACCGGGCTACGATTGGGCCTGGCACGCGGTTCAAATGTGGGCCGACCGGCTGGACGAACCCGACGAGCCGGCGGAACTCGCTCGCGCGCTCGCACGCGACCGGGCCGGCGACCCGCGCGTGTGGCTGCGGCTCGCGCGCATGTTGGGACACCCGCGCCACAACGATGAGGTGCTCTCCGCGCTCGATCGTGCCATCGCGCTTGAGCCGAAGAACGTTGAGGCGCACGACCTGAAGGCCGAGCGGCTCGCGGAGATGGGCCGGTTCGAGGCGGCACTCGAAGCCGCACAACCGGTGCAGTTCAAAGAAGACCGGCCGATCATTCTTCAGGGCCGCGAGGCGTGGGTGCAGGCGCGCCGCGGGAACTACGCCGCCGCGATCCCGCCCATGCAGGCGCTCGTCGCAGTCGATCCGTCTTACGTGTGGGGCTGGCACCAACTGGCCGACTGGTACAACGAGACCGGGCGCCCGGAGAGCTACCTCGAGGCCGCCGCTGAACTGGTACGACTCCAGCCGCACCACCCGACCGGCTGGACCATGCGCGGCGAGGCGAAGCTCCAAACCGGTGACCGCGAGGGGGCCAAGAGCGACCTGCGCGAGGCGCTGAAGATCAGTGCCACGTACTCGCCGGCCGCCGCCATTTTGTTCGACGCGCACCTGGCGGACGAGGAATTCCGCGAGGCGCGGGTCGCGCTGGCCGTGCTCCAGGAACACGCGGGCGGGCCGGAGGTCGCGGTGAAGCAGATCCAGCTCGCGTGCCGCACCGACGACGCGGAAACCGCGACGCGCGCGTTCACCGAAATCTGCGAGGGGCCGGGCACGTCCGCGTACCCCATGCAGGCCGCGCTCAGCGAACTGCGCGGCGCGGGCTGGGACGAGCGCGCCCACCGGGTTCTGCGCGAAGCGTGGCAGAGCGGCGGGCCGTTCCACCCGTGGGCGCCGATCTTCTGGATCGACTCGCCCGAGGGTCAGGAAGCGGACCCCGGTGACCGGCTCCGTGCGGCCGAAGCGGTCATCAAGGCGTACCCGAAGTTCATGCCGGGGCACGACAGCAAGGCCGAGCAACTCGCGCTCGCAGGTCGGTACGAAGAGGCCCTCGCCGCGTGCAAGCCGGCCGAAATGGGCGACCCGCTGCCGGTCGAACTGCGCGGGCGCGGGGCCTGGATCGAGGCGCGCCGCGGGGACCGTGCGAAGGCCATTTCGATCATGCGGCAACTGGTGTCCGAGCACCCGCAATTCGTCCTCGGCTGGCGCCAGCTCGCCGCGTGGTACGATTCGACCGGGCGGCCCCGCGACTGCCTCGAAGCGAGCGAACAGTTCGTGAAGCTCGAACCGGTCAACCCGCTCGCGTACATTTACCGCGGTGAAGCGCGCCGCAGCGTCGCGGACCGGCGCGGGGCGCTGGCCGATTTCCAGAAGGCGTTCGACCTCGATCCGACGTTTGAAGCGGCGGGGCTGAACCTCATCACCGAGCAACTCGCCGCGGGTGACGTGACGGCAGCCGCGCGCACCCTCGCCACGCTCCAAGAGCACGCGAGCGGCCCGCTCGTGCGCCTGCGCGGGATTCAGGTCGCGTGCCGCCAGGGGGCGCTCGAACTCGCGGTGTCCCAGTTCCGCGAACTCGCCGCCGATCCGGAAGTGAGTCGCGGTACGCTCCGCGAGGCCGTACTCGCGTTCGACAGCGAGGAGTGGGGCGCGAAGCTCACCGACGAACTCAAGGAACTCGCGTTCACGGCCGACGTCAACGCGGACGTGGCCGGACTGTGGGCGGATCGTGCGGTTGCAGCGGGGACCGCGGACGCGGTTTCCGAGCGGCTCCCGGACCTGCTCGCGCAGAACCCGGCGGCCGGGCGCGAGGTCGTGCTCGCGTACCTGTGGGCGCTCGCCGAGGCCGGCAAGCCCGTGCAGGGCATCGTGCAAAAGCACAACGATGTTCTGAAGGCTGATGACGTCGCCTGGGCGCGCACCGGGGCCGCTCTCGTCGCGGCCGGGCACCACGGGATGGCGTCCGCGTGGCTCGCCGACTGGCGCGACCGCCCGGACGTGGAGGCGTGGATGCTGCGCCCGTTGGCGACCGCGTTCCGCTTATTGGACCAGGACGAGCGCGCGGCCGACGTGTGTCGGGCCGCGGTACGACTCGGTGGACCCGAGGACGTGCTCGCGGACTTCCGCGCGTGGCTCGCGCTCGACCTGGCGCTGAGCGGCCAAACGGCCGAAGCCACTGCACACACGGCTAAAATCGATGCCGTCTTGGTATCCGACAGCACACGCCTGGTTCTGGCAATGGCGCAGGCGGTCGTTCTGATGAAGCAGGCCGGGCCGGACGGCAAAGCCGGTGCATTCAAGGAAGCAAAAGACGCCCTGCGCGTGGCGGCGGCCGCGTGTTCCGCGAAAGACGTGCCCGCAGGGGCGGCCCGCGCGTACCGGCGCGTGGTGTCGTGCGTGGCGGGCGAGGCCGGCGTGCTCACGGCGAAGCTTTGGGCCGTCTGGCAGCGCCTCGCGCCCTGGGTGAAGTAACTTTGGCCGATACCCGTGTACTGGCCTCTGGAAACGCCCCGCTGCTTGTGACCGCGCAGCGCAATTGGTATTGTGGACGTTGCTGAACCGCGACCGAAAGAAGAGGGCCGGACATGGCCGACCAAAAGCTGATCCTGGTGGTGGACGACGACCGCGAACTGGTGGACGCGATGCGCGCGGTCCTCGAGCGCCAGGGTTACAAGGTGATCCAGGCCCACGACGGGCACCAGGGCAAGCAGGCGATCTACAACGCGCGGCCCGACCTCGTGATCCTGGACATGATGATGCCGCGCATGGGCGGGTACCCGGTCCTCGAACACTTCAAGGACAAGGGCGACGCCCCGCCGATCATCATGGTCACGGCCAACGAGGGGAGCCGGCACAAGGTGTACGCCGAGTACCTCGGGGTCATCGACTACATCCGCAAGCCGTTCGCAATGGAGCGCCTGCTCGAGACCGTGAACAAGGCGCTGAATTCGGGCAAGCCGAAGGAAGAGAAGAAAGAAGAAAAGAAGGCCGAGTGAGCCTCGCGCCCGTTCGTGAGCGCTCACTTTCGCTGACAGCTCTGGCGAATCGCGAGCGCTAACGAACGGGCGAAGCGCTTTGGCGCCAGCGCTCACACAGATCGCGCGCGGCTCCCGGCCACGACGGGAACCGGAACTTAAATCCCGCCTCTAACAACTTCCCGGGTACGACCCGCCGGCTCTTCAGCACCAATTCCGATTCCGTGCGTAGCACCCACGCGCCGAGTTCTACTATCCACTTCGCGGCTGGCAGTCCGAATCTTACGCCCCAGGCTTCGCGCAGTACCCGCATGAACTCCGCGTTCGTCAGCGGTTCGGGCGCGGCGATGTTCACCGGTTCGTGCATCGCATCGTTCTGAATGAGGAACTCCACCGCTGCAATGAAGTCGTGTTCGTGAACCCACGACACGAACTGTTTGCCGTCGCCCGACCGCCCACCGAGCCACCGGCGCACCAGACCCAAGAGCACATCGAAGACACCCTCGCGGTCCGGACTCAGCGTTATCGCCGAGCGCATCGCGATTTTCCGCGTGTGTGGGGCGTGGACCGCGTCGAGCGCCTTTTCCCACGAAGTTGCCACATCGATGCTGAAGGTCCAGGTGTCGGGCGCGTTCGGCTCGTTACCTCCAATGATGCCGGTTGTTTCGTCGTTCGGGGCATCGAAGCGGTGCGCGTAGATGGTGGCGGTGCTGGATTGCAGCCACACACGCGGTGGGCGGTTGGACCGTGCGAGTGCTTCCCCGAGGAGCTGCACGGACCGCACGCGGGATTCGATGATCTCGCGCCGGTTCGCGGGCGTGTAGCGACAATTCACGCTGCGCCCAACAAGGTTGACGACCACGTCCGCGCCGTCGAGTTCGTTCGCCCACGGACCGAGCGTCTGTGCGTCCCACGCCACAGAGCGCCACGCGGTCGGAGCCGGCTTGCGACCCAAAACGACGACCTCGTGCCCCGTCGCGTGGAAGTGCCGCGCGAGGATCGTGCCCACCTGTCCCGATCCACCGGGAAGGACGATTTTCATTGGGAGTGCCCCGGAGAGAATTGCTCCGGGGTATCAACCGCGAGCGGTAAGAGTTGGTAACAGAAGTCACGCGGCCGAGTGATCTGGTGTTACTTCCCCATAAGCGCGAAACCGACCAGCCCCAGCCCGATCATCGTGAGCACCAGGGCGCCGTAGATCAGTGCGCGGAGCAAGCCGTACATCGACCGCAACGATCCCAGCGCGTTCATCAGGTGCCAGATGTCTTCGTTCTTCGTTTCGACGATCTTGCGAAACGATGTGGCCGCTCCGCCGGTCCAGAAGCCAATGCAGAGACACAAGAGCGCCGCGGTCCCGAGGCCGACCGCCGGGCCGTAGTTACCGCCCGAGTTCGCCGTCTGCGCGATCGTCAGCGCGGCCAGCACCACGAACGCGAGCCCCACCAACAGCATGAGGCCGGACGTGACCCGCATGGCGTCCGCCAGCGCGGAGATTTCGCGGTTGTGCTCGTCGTTGAACTCGTACTGTTGCGACTTGTACTCCTTGATCGGTGGCAGATCGGGTACGGGGGTAGACACGGTTCACCTCGGGAACGGGATGTGGAATGTTTTGGATTGTACCCCCCGTGGGGTGTCTCGAAAGTGCCGAATCGCGGTAGAACTGACTCGTTGTGCGGAACCGAATCGGTGAGTCTGGTTGCAGAAGAACTGTGCGATTGGTTGTGGGCAGTCGATGTGTGGAAGTGGCTGGCAGTGAAATAAAAGAACCGGCCGCGAGATCCTGAACTGTCGCCCATTCAGTTCAGAATTCGCGGCCGGTCTGTAGTTATCTTTACTCCGAGTTTCCCGACGGGTCAACTTCGATGCGGCGGAAAGTCGGGCGCCTCGTCCGCTCGTGTCGGATTCCACGACGGCGTTTGCCGAGGCTAATTCCACCTCACCATCTCGGATCAAAAACACAAACTGTAACCCCAATTCAACTTGTAACCAATTTAGTATTTATTTTCGTCAGTGGTACGGGTCGTGCTTTTAGCTGATGCGTCGCCCAGGATCGCCCAAAAAGAATCGCCCAACTTTCGCCCAGCACTGGTTCGCCCGCTGTCCGAAGTCGCCCACGGTTCGCCCATTATCGCCCAAAGTTTTCGCCCACGGTTCGCCCGAGTTCGCCCGCCTGTAGTCGCCCGATCGCCCAAAAGTGTGTCGCCCTCGCCCAAAGTAACCCGGTCGCGCCCACGACCGGGTTTCATGTGAACAATCCCAACATCATCGATATTCCGTTCCGGGTCGCCCTCGGAACCCCGCCCGCGTCGGGCGCCCGTTCGCCCACCCCCGACGCGGGCGGTTTCGTTTTCACTTCACAGGCACCGCAGAATCCGAACAACCGATTCGTCTGGAGCGAAACTGGAGCGATTGTGAGTTTCGTGCGTCCCCGTCCGCGGCAATTCCTTGCACTATGACTCAAGTCCCCGTATAGTCCGTATCTCGAACCAACGATTGCGATTCCTGACGGTATATCACCGACTGTCTGCGATAATTCTCGCCGACACTAGTAATTGATTACAACTGTGATCGATCCAATTGCGCGCTAGCGCGTTCCCGAAATAAGGCAGTGCCATGAGTTCGCGCCGGAACCCCCCGCTCAATTCCCGCCGGTTCGTGCCCCGCGTGGAGGGCTTGGAAGACCGCACGGTCCCGTCCGGCAACGTGCAAATTGCAGTCGCTGGCGGAACGCTCTTCGTGGCCGGTGACGATCAAGGCAACAAGATTTGGATCGCGGGCAACGGCCGCGAGGGGGCCACGGTCCGCGCGCTCGACGCGACGACCACGATCAACGGGCAAACCGGCCCCATCTCGCTGGGGGGCATCAGGAACGACCTCTGCGTCCGGATGTACGGGGGCGACGACCAACTGCTCGTCACGGGCATTCGCAACCGGGGCGCGCTCGATGTTGATATGGGCGCCGGGAACGACACCCTGGGCGTTTCCGACGCGGGCCAGCGGGGGCGACGGTCCTGCGCGCCGGGGACGGCAACGACAACGTGATCCTCAACGGGTCGATCTTCCGCAAGTACCTGTTTCTCGACACCGGCGCCGGCGACGACTCCGTGACGGCCTCGCGCATCGGGGTCATCAACTTCGGATTGATGAACCCGTCGGGGAATGACTTCTTCGATCGGCAGAACTCCACCATCACGCGCCCGGTCACGGTCGGCACGGTCACCGCCGGTGCCCGCCCGTCCGTAACCGATACGGACGGCCCGACGGTCCTCATCACGACCACGCTCACGTCTCCGGCCACCGCGAACCCGCTCACGTACACGGTCACCTTCGACGAGGACGTGACCGGGTTCGATGAGGCGGATCTGATCGTCACCAACGGTACGGTCGCGTCGGTAACGGCCCGGGACGCGCGCACGTACACGGTTCAGGTTACTCCCACCAGCGCCGGGGTCGTCACCGTGACGGTCGATGCCAACGGCGCGGTCGATGCGGCTGGCAACGGGAACCTGGCATCGAACACGGTGGTACTCACGTTCAACAGCAGTACCGACACCACGGCCCCGGCGGCCCCGACGTTCGATCTCGCCGCCGCGTCCGACAGCGGGACGGTGGGCGACCTCCGCACCGACGCGAGCTCCGTCACCCTTACGGGCCGGGCCGAAGCGGGCGCGACCGTTCGCCTGTACCAAACTACGGTCCCGGGTACGCCGGGGGCCGGCTCTCCGATGGCGGAGGTGACGGCCGCGGTGGACGGAACGTTCAGCTTCACCAACGTCGCGCTCAACATCGGTCCCAACAGTTTCACCGTTCGCGCCGTGGACAGTGCGGGCAACAGCGGTTCGACGTTCACGCAGACGTTCACGCGCAACACCGCGCCGACCGTCGCCTCGGCTATTACCAATCAGAATTTGGCCGTCGGGGCACAGGATCTGGTGTTCAACCTCACCAACACGTTCGTGGACGCGGAGCGGGTCGTCCGCATGATGACCACGTACCCGAACGGCCAGACCGGGGTGATCGACATCAACCTGTTCGCGAACTTGGCGCCCGCGACCGTGGCGAATTTCCTGTCGTACAACTACGACGGCACCATCTTCCATCGACTGGAATCCAATTTCGTCCTCCAGACTGGCGGGTTTACATTCAACGACAGCGGAACGACCACGGCCACGGCGTTCCCGCCGATCACTGCGTCCGCGCCCGTTGTCAACGAGCCGGGGATCTCGAATACGCGCGGCACGGTCGCGATGGCTAAGGTCGGCGGTAACCCCAACAGCGCGACCAATCAGTTCTTCTTCAACTTGGGTGATAACTCGACCAATCTCGACACGCAAAACGGTGGCTTCACGGTATTCGGGCAGGTCATGCACGGCGGTCAACAAGTGGTGGATGCCATCTCCGGTCTACCGGTTTTCCGGAGCCTTGATGCCCCGGGTGCGGGGAGCGAACCCTCACCGTTCCCGGTTCGGAGCGGTGCGGACACGAGCAACTTCCCGGCCAACATCAACGCGAGCGACATCGCGACCGTCACCACCGTGCGCGAACTGGCCGCGGTCGATCGGATGGCCTTCGGAGCCACGAGTTCCGCTACGGGCGTCGCGACGGTGAGCGTCACGAACGGCCAACTTACGGTCCACGCGGTGGCGAGCGGCACGACGACGATCACCGTGACCGCGACCGACCTCGACGGCTCGGTTACCCAAACTCAATTCACGGTGACCGTGCCCTAATCTGTGACCGGCTTTGCGAGTCGATCGAGCCCGTACCGTTCCGCGGTGCGGGCTTTTGCCATTCTTGAATGCCCCGACTTCGTTGCGTTGACTCGGGGCGTTGATCGCTAACAGTTACTCCCGGTAAAAGCGCGCACCAAACACGACCCGGAGGACCGCGCCGGATGCGGCTACAAGAAATAACGCACCGCCTGTAAGAATCGCTCGGAATAGTTTGGCTTGCTGTCCGCTTTCCAGACCGAAAATTTCACGGACTGAACTCGTCGCAAGGCTCGTGCTCAGAGCGACAACAACGGCCAAAATTACGAATGCCCAACCAAGTCCAGTTAATCGCGACGGTTGCGAGCCGGCGCGCTTGCGATCTTCGGCTCGGGGAGCTGCACGGCGCCACGCCGGGACTTCCACTTCGCGCCCGCACGGGCACTGCACAGTAAGCCCTGCTTGTGACGAATCGGCTGTGACCGTTTGCCCGCACCCGCAGGGAATCTGGACGTTCATTGCGGACCGCCTCACGATCGAAGTCGCCGACCCGTGCGAACGACTTATGCGCTCGCAGAAACGAATCACGGGTCGGACATTGTGCCGCACATACTACCGCTTCCCCGGTAAGAGATCGAGTTCCAATACTCGGGAGGAGAACTTGGAGGCACGCGCGGAATTTCTCTCCCGCGCTTCGGTGAATAGCGTCACGGGCTCGCGGACCATCCGGGCAGGTCGAACGCGACCATCACCGTGGCGTTGCGCAGGTACAGTCGCCCGCGGGCGATGATCGGGTGGTTCCAGGTTTTCCCCTTCACCGCGTCGATCTTCCACAGTTCCTCGAACTCGTCCGGCTTGGCCGCGACGCACGCCAGTTGGCCCGTTTCGGACACCACGAGCAGGTTGTCCCCGACCAGGAGCACCTGACCGGCCCCGTACTGGCCCTCTTTCCACGCACGCGACCCGTCCGCCAGTTTGAGGCACACCAGCGCGCCGCTGTCGAGGCCGTACAGGTATTCGCCCACCCGCACCACGTCGTTGAATTTCGGCGTGAACCTGGACGTTTTCCACACTTCCGACGCGGACCAGTTCGACCCGCTGTTTTCCACCTTCACGCACCGCGTGCCGATTCCGACGTTCCCGCCGCCGATCACGATCCGCCCGTCCGCGAGTACGAGCGGCTGGACCGTGGTCGGTTCGTTTTGGGCCGTTACCCAGTCGTATTTCCACAGTTCTCGGCCGGTTTCCGGGTCGTGACCGAACAGTCCCGCACCGTTGAAGATGAGCACCTGGGACACACCCGCAATCGTCGCCGGGTGCGGGGACGAATACCCTTCCGTTCCCCGGGTCTCGACTTCCCATTGCGTTGCACCGGTCGCGGCATCAAGGGCGACGAGGCGCGGGCCGGTTTTGGACGACGGGTTGATGAAGACCCGGTTACCGGTCACGAGCGGCGAGGCCGCGTACCCGAACGTTGGCTTCGTGACCCCGAACCGCTCGGCCAGGCTCACGACCCAGACCGGTTCACCGTCGGTCGCGCGGAGACACATGATTGTGCCGCTCGCGGTGGCCGCGAACACGCGCCCGTTCGCGCACGTCGGTGTGGCCCGCGGGCCGATCCCGCTCGGCCCGTCGGAGTGCTTGCCCGGTTCCCCGCGTGCCCAGACCTCGTCGCCGGTGTCGGCCTGGTAACACACAACGGATTCGGAATCGCCCCGCTGTTCCTGCGTGTAAATGAACGCCCCGGCCGCGCTGAACGACGACCAGGCCGGACCCACGGGTTCCTTCCGCCAGCGCTCGCGCGGTGCGGACCCGTTCCACCCGTGTGCCGCAACCGCTGCCACCACGCCGTCGCGGTGCGCGCCGCGGAACCCGGGCCAGTCGAGCGGTGATTCGGGGATCAGCTCGGCGATCGGACCGGTCGGGACCACCGTGGCGCGGCTCGCCAGTTGTTCGGCCGCTCTCTCGGCAACGGATGGCACCCACCGGTAGGAGGTGTCCATGTCGAACTTCCCCGACACCCCATCGAGTCGGAGCGCCAACCACGGCGATAAGGCAGTAAGTGCGATCAGTCCGGCCGTCGGCCACGAGCGAACCACGGGCACTGCTGCGAGTGCCAGCCCCGTAATTGCAGCGGTTAGAGGAACGCCCCAAATGGCCGCGAACAGGCGCATTGTTGAGTGCGCGACGAGAACTGAGACTCCCACACTCGCGCCCACCGCTACCACGCCGAGAACGCGCCGGCGGAACCGACCGTCGCCGCGTGCCACCCACCACAGCGCGAACCCCAGTAGAGCCAAGATCGGTCCGAGCATGACCGACATCATCATCGCTTGCGACGGGATGGTGCCGGAATCGTCCCGCCCCGCGAGCCACCCGAACCCGTATGCGCCCGCACCGAAGATGGTCGCTACCACCAGCGCCCGCCGCCACCGAGACGGGGCCGGTGCGGGATCGGGTGACAGGAGGGTTGATTCGGTCATAGCTCCCTCATTGGCATTGAGTTCGGGCGACGGGGTGCAACAATGTGACAGCGAACGATCTGCGATCGGATTCGATTCTGTAATTACGGATATTGTATAGGTTCAGCAATGTCAAGTGAGACTGCGCCGTCTCCCGATGGCGCACTGCGATTGGCTCATGCGTTCGCTAATTTCGGCCCCGCTTACTTCAAGTGGGTCCAGAGTCAATTCGCTGCGTGCGGCGTCAGCTTTGCGCGCATGCGCTTGCTCGCGGTGCTCCACAAGTTGGGGCCGCAAATCATGAGTAGCCTGAGCGACGAACTCGGGGTCACAGCGCGCAACGTGACGGCACTGGTTGATGCGCTGGAGGGGGACGGGCTCGTTCGCCGGGTACCGCACGCGACCGACCGACGCGCGACCGTGGTCGAACTGACGGAGGCCGGCGCCCGACACGGGTGCATGATGGCGGACGGCTCGCACCTGGAAATGATCGCGGCCCTGTTCCGTGATTTGACGGAAGAAGAACAGGGCCAAATGCTATCCATCGTCACGAAGCTTCAGGGCTTACTCGCCCGGCGCGGCTTCACGAACGGTCCCGGGGGGCCGCCCCCGGCCGAAGGCGCGGGCGCGTGACGACTGGCTCTATGGGGCCGGTTTGCGCATGCGCTCTTCGATCGCGGTGGTTGCGCCGAGGGCACGGGTCCGCACCACGGTGTCATTTGTCGCCGTTGCGTAGGCCCGCAGTTCGCCCATCGACTCGGTACCACCAACGGTTTCCAGAATGTCGATCGCGGTCAGCCGCGTGGCTTGATCGTCGGACCGCTTCAGGAGCGCGAGGGCCGCCTGTTCCGCCGGCGGGCCACCGATGTTTTTGAGCACGGTTTTCGCCATGTGCGTTTCTTCGCTCGACCGCCCGATGAGCGATTGGGCCGCGCGCGCGGACTCCGCGTCCTTCCAGCGTGGCAGCAGTTCCAGCGCGTTTACACGCTCCTCCTGAGTCGGCGCCCGGAGCGCCGCAAGGCACAGTTCGCGGGTGACGGCCGCGTTCGGGTCCGCGTCCCACCGAAAGAGCGCGGCCAGCGCGCCGGTCCGCACGTCTATGAACTGGTGTTGGCACAGGGATTTCAGTTCGGTCGCCAGTTCGTCGCGGTCCTTGGCGTCCGCCGATCGGATCGGGTCGGTTTTCGTAAGGATTTCAAGGAGTTTGATGAGCGACTTGTAGTCGCGCTGGTCCCGGAACGTTCGCAGTTGCGCGAGTTTCGATTCCGCGACCGGTTCCGGCGGGGGCGGTGGGGTTTTCTTGGCGAGGAGCGGTTGCGTGAGGTTCGCGAGAGCGGGGACGGCCGCGGACAGTCCCGCGAGCACGGCCCCGGTGAGCACGAACCGGAGTGGGCGAAGTCGCGCGTATTTGTGCTGCGTCAGGTAGAAGAGTGTTACGGGTGGAATTGCGCACAACAGGCCGCGTTGCGGGTCACGTGCGTGCGTCATGCGAACGATCCACACGTACCCAATAAGAATCTGCGTCGCGCCGATTGCGAGTGCCGCCCAGCGCAGGTCCGCGTCACCGAACAGCGCGACCAGCACGCACGCGACTCCGGCGCCGGTCAGGAGCATCCACGCGGCTGTGGACGGTCGCAGGTCGCGCCGCGGGGCGGGCGGCGGGCGCATTCGGCTGCTGAGCGCGGCCGTGAGCGCGACCGTGATATCGACCTGTGTTTGCAACTGAACCGGTTCGGCGATCGTGACGCGCGGGGGACGGGCGTAGCTTCACGCGCGACCGGCGGCGGGGTTCGCTCTGGAACGCGCGGAGCCGGTGTTGGTGCGGGCACGGGCAGGTCGCGAACTAGTTGAGACGGGATAGTCGCGGTTGCAACCGCACTCACCGATTCCGGCTCGGGTTTCTGCGCCGCGACCGGTTCGGTCCACGGTTCGCGCTCGATGGGATGCGTGACGCGCGGCGCGATGGGTTCCGGCGTGATCGGTTCCGGGGCGAACACGATCGGCGTGGGGGCCAGTGGTTCGGTGCGAGTCACTTCCGGCTCGCGCTCGACGTTCACGCGAATCGGTTCGGGAACGTGAACCTCGGGCGCCGACACGAACGGTTCGCTCGGTTCCTCAATCGGGTCGGCATCTCTCGTCAACTCTAATGCCGCTTCGGGCGCTTGCACGAACGGCTCACTCGGTTCCTCTGCGACGGGGGCGGGAGTGGCCGACTCTACCACCGACTCGACTTCCGTCTCTGTGATCTCGTTTTCGTGAATGCGGAGCGGAGGAGGCGTGTCAACGACCGCCACTGGTTCGACATTCGTTTCTGCGATCTCGAATGGAACCGCGGGGAGTTCGATTTCGGAAATTGATGTGGGGCGCACGTCTACCGGAATCGCGGCCGCGGGCGGGTTCAGTAGCTCGCCCGTTTCTGATAACCACAGGGTGGGATCGGCGGGGATCTGGTGCGGTTTCAGGCACGCTTTGCACACGCTCGACTGACCGATCCGGCGCTCGTGGGCGACCGTCAGTGCGGCGCAGTGCGGGCAGCGGTACCGAATCATCGACAACTCCGGGCGGGCGCACAGCACAATCGTCAGTCGGGCGTTCGTGAGAGAACTACCCTAGCTTATGCTCTGGCCCGGAGTACCACAACTCGAACGAAAACTCGTCTCCAAATCGCTCATCATCTCGCGTCTCAATCGCCGTGTAACCGGCGGAGTCGCGGGGACAGGCGCAGAATCCACTGCACGCGCTCGAACTGGTCGAGCCACTCTTGAACGGCCGCTTGTTGAACCGGGTCCGTGCCCTTCACGAAACCGGTCGCGCAACCCTCTCCGGTAAGTTGTGACACCAGTTGTCGGTAGCGCGCGAGCGTGCGTTCGCCGTACCGGGCTACCTCGTGACCGTCTTCCGAAAAGAACACCGCGACCGGCACGCGGTTCCCGCCGTTAATTTGGAGCGCGGCTTGTACGTCGGCGTGTTCGTCGCGGTCGAGATACCGCGTTACCACAACGGGAGCGGCTTCCGCGATACGCTCGAAAATGGGACATTGTGACGAACAATCCCCGCACCACGCCCCGGCGAGCACGAGCACGTTCGTGCGCCGCGTGAACGCGCGGAGCAGTTTCTGCTGGTCGTCGGTGAGCGTGGTTTGCGCGGTCGCGGACTGCCACCGGGCGCGGTGGGCGTCGGTGCCGTATTTCGCGAGGAACTCCGCGAGCGGTAACCCGGCCTCGAACTTGGAAAAGAGGTTCATTGGTGCTCGTCCCGTCTCGGTTTCAAACAAGGCTATTGAGGGATACCGCACTACTTGCCGTCGTCTTTTAGCAACTCCGGTTCACGGCCTCTTGTTGGAGGTAAGCGATCCAGAGCGGAAGTGGGCGCTACTCCTTGCCCAACACGAGATCGACGACCCAGCACCCGCGCACGTGCGGCCCCGGACCGCGGCAGTGGTTCAGCACATCGGCGCTGTCACATCCCGCGTCTTGAAGCGCGTCAGCAAGGATCGGCATCGCAGAGAAGTCGCGAGCCTCGTACATCTGGGACGCGAGCGCCACCGCGGTGGAAGTGCGCCAGGAATGGGAGAAGGCGACGGGGCGGAACGGGTTCCCAACCACCTCGCGCAGTCGAATCGCTTGACGACACGTCCACGCGGGTCCGTCCGGTGGTGCCGTGCGGTACTCGGGCTGTGTTGATACCCGGCGCTGGTTGTACGCTTCGGCCGTGACCAGCGCAATTGCATCGAGCCAAGTCACCGCTCCGATCCCCACCAATCGCTCAACAACGTCATTCACGTTCCAGGGATTCCCCCTACCCGTTCCAGTGGATCGAAATCGACAGGGCCAAGGGGCAACGTCGAGGGGTGCCGCCCATTTTCCTGAACCCATCGAACGAAGTTGTCGAACGGCTCCCGGAGGTGAAACAGGAGCAATTCACGCACGCGCCCGGACTCGGCAAACGTGGCCGCGAACGCCGACGAGCGCCGGCTCGGGTGCCGGAACTCGCAAGCGAGCGCGATGAGCATCCGCTCCGAGTCTTCGCACGCCAGCCACTCCGCTTCAGTCATCGGTCGCTCCCAAGAACCGCTCCCAGCATGACCGATCCCCGGCCACGGTGCGCGTCCTATTGCAATTGGCGAGCTTGCGCTTCAGCCTCTTCGATGTGGATACTTCCGAGATCACTCATCGTCGTCTTTTAGCAACTCCGGCTTCCCGAACTGGCTGAGGTCCACGCTCCCGCGCAGTTCGCTCTCGGCGAGCTTGATGCGCAGTTCCAGTTCGCGGAGCTTTGTTTGGATCAGTTCCAGTTTTGTTGTTGCGTCGTCGCGAACGCGGTAACGCGGCACTTCGGGGTAACCCAATTGACGCTGAAGGGCCGCGAACAGGTACAGCGGATCGCGCGTGCGGCTCGCCTTCGCGATCTTACCCTCTTTCTCGCCAAAGATTGGAGTGAGAGGTGGCTCGAACGTCGGGTTCCGCCGGCGCTCTTCGATCACGTAGAGGTCGGACCGCAGGTACACGAGGTCGCAGAAATCGATCTCGCCGACCTGTTTCCGCAAGTGGTCGAAGTAGCCGCGCCAGTTGGCGTCGTAGAACGGGTCGAGTGCGAGTGCTTCGAGGCCGTCGAGGTAGCCGAGCCGGTTCCGGGCGATCGTCTCGAACTGGTAGACGAACAGCCCCGCCTTCGTGGGCTTCTCCGCCCGGTACGCGGCCTCGCGCTCCAGAATGAGGAACGCGGTGGGCATCGGGAGCCGAGACTTCTCGTTCTCGGCCTGGCGCACGACGAACGCCTGGAACGCGGTGAAGTAGTGCGGCAGCTTTGCGAACCCGTTCGCGACCAACCCCGTGTGCTTCAATTCCGACGCGACGAACTGCACTGCGAATGGCAATCGCGTGCTGGACAGTAGCTCTTCACCGACCCGCAGGAACACGTCTTGCGCGGGCTGGTTGTCCGCGATCCGCTCGCGCACGGTGCGGAACAGGTACGCTTGTTCGATGTACTCTTCGCGGTCGAGGATGGTCGCGGTGCTCATGGTTTTTAGTGTACCCGAAAACCTACCCCAACCCCTCCCTGAAGAGAAGGGGCTTTCGAGGAGTTGCTGTCTGATAACGTCGCTCCGGGCGCGGTGATTTCGCGCTGGACGCTTCCCTCTCAGTGAGGGGTGGGGTAGTTGGCCTTCATCCCGCGCTCAATTTCTCTCAATTTGGTGGGAATAGCACGTCTCGCCGGATTGCTCCGGTGGTGCCGCTTGCGAGTTTCGGACCGGTTGGCGTTTTTGTGCTGGTCCCGCGGGTTCCGGGTGACAGAAGGTTGGGGCGATCCGCGTAAGCCGCCTGTTGCAGTACCGCTCCGTCGCGCACATTTCTCATAACGCGGTCCCGTTCGCGGGTCGGCGTCTCCCATGATTTGCACCGTGACAAGAGCACGCAGCCAATGAGAAACCAACTCGGATTGTGGTTACTCGCTTTCGGCGGACTGATGGGGTTGGCGGAGCCGGCCCTCGCCGGGCACTGCGGAACGTGCCGCTACCCCCGGGGGTGTGTCACCCCCGATCAGTGTGTTACGCCCGTCGTGACTAGTACCGTTCAGTACCAGCCGGTCATCGAACAGCACCAACAGGTTTGCTACCGACCCGTCTATAAGACGGAGTACCGGGCGGAGTCGTACACGACGTATCGCACCGTCCAGGAAACCAACTACACCACTGAGAAATACACGGTCCAGCGCCCGGTCGTCGAGCAGTTCGACACTGTCCGCAACTACACCGTGAACCGCCCGGTGTACGAAACTCACCTGCAAGAGCAGCAGTACACGGTGATGAAGCCGGTCACGCGCACCTTCCAGGTAGCGGTCCCGTACTGCACCACCCGGCCGGTGTACGAGCAGCACGTGAAGGACGTGTCGCACACGGTCATGCGGCCGCACGTTCAAGAGTACCAGGTGGCGATCCCGTACTGCACGATGCGCCCGGTGGTCGAGCAGCACGTCCGCACGCACACCTACGTGGTGAACCGCCCGGTGGTCGAGAACTACCAGGAGCCGGTCACCTACGTGGTGAATCGGCCGGTGTACGAGCAGCACGTGAAGGACATCCCGTACACGACCTACCGCGCGGTGCGCGAGCCGTACTGCGTGGAGATCCCGTACTGCGTGATGAAGCCGGTGTACGAGCAGCACGTGAAGGACATCCCGTACACGACCTACCGCACCGAGACGCAGGAATACCAGGTCGCGATCCCGTATTGCACGGTGCGCCCGGTGTACGAAACGCAGACGTACTACACGCCGGTCACGACCTACCGCACGGAAGTGGACTACGTCACGCAGCAGCGCGTGAGCTACGTTACCGAGCCGGTGGTCACGGAGCGCGTCGAGAAGGTGTGCAGCGGCCGGTACGAGACGGTGACCGAGTACATCCCCGGTCCCGTTGTGACCCGCGCGGTCCGCTCGCCGGGGACGTGCGTCTTCGACCCTTGCACCTGCACGAGCCACTACGTTCCGGGGTGCCTGACGCAGCAGACCGTGCAGTGCCCGGGTCGGACCGTGTGCAAGAAGGTGTGGGTGCCGCACGAAGAGTGCCGCGTGGTGAAGGATTGCCGGATGGTGTGCAAGCCGGTCTGCACCACGGTGCAAGTCCCGGTGTGCCGTAAGGTCGCTCAGACCGAAATGAAGACCTGCACCCGGACCTCGTGCCGGCTCGTGAAAGAACAACACGTGCGCTACGAAACCCGCACGCACTGCTACAAGGTGCCGGAACAGCGCGTTCGGCAGGTGTGCTACACCACCTGCCGCATGGTTCCGGAACAACACACCCGCACCGAAACCCGGTACCGCTGCTACACCGTGCCGGAGCAACACGTTCGGCAGGTGTGCTACACCACCTGCCGCATGGTCCCCGAGCAGCACGTGAAGATGGTCAACCGCACGCGCTGCTACTCGGTGCCCGAAGTGAAGACGTGCGAGATCCCGTACAAGACCTGCCGGTGGGAGAAGGAAGAGCACGTCCGCTACGAAACGCGGCGCCACTGCACGATGGTTCCGGAAACGGTAACGCGGCAAGTGTGCTACACCACCTGCCGGCTCGTGAAAGAGGACCACGTGCGGTACGAAACGCGGTGCGTAGTCGAGAAGGTGCCCGAGGTGTGCGTGCGGCACGTGCCCGTGACCACCTGCCGCATGGTGTGCGAACAGCGGCAACAGGTGGTGCGCCAGTGCCGCGTGAACTACGTGTGCGAGGAGCGCGTCCGCTGCGTGCCGCACACCACCTGCAAGGTGATCCCGGAAACGCACTGCAAGATGGTGCCGCACACCTCCTGCCAGATGGAACCGTACACGGTGAACTACTGCGTGAAGCGCTACGTGCCGGTGTGCGTCCCAACGTGCAACCCGTGCCCGTAAAGCAGAGATAGGACAGAAGAGTAGCCGCGGATGAACGCAGATGAGACGCGGATCAGATAAGACAGAAGAGTGCGAAGCGATTTCCACTTTCCTGTAATGTCTGATCCGCGTCTCATCTGCGTTCATCCGCGGCTACTCTTGTTGCATTTCCCCTGCCCTTCGCGGTTCTTATAACGACGGCTGCGAACGCCGTCGGAAACGCGAGGGCCGATGTCCACCACACTCCGCGTCGGTGCGGTCAATTACCTGAACACGAAGCCGCTGATCGAGCGGCTCACCGACTTCGCGCCCGGGATCGAACTGTCGCTTGATCTGCCGAGCCGACTGGCGGACCAGCTCGCGGCGGGCGAACTCGATGTCGGGCTGATTCCCGTGGTCGAGTTCTTTCGCGGTGACAACTACACGTTCGTCCCGAACATCGCGATCGGTTCACGTGGTCCCGTTCTGAGTGTCACGCTCTTTAGCAAGGTGCCGTGGGCAGACATTCGCACGGTCGCACTCGATGAGGGCTCGCGCACGAGCGCCACACTCACGCGGATCATCCTCGAGAAGCGGTACGGTATCGAACCCGTCATTCAGCAACTTCCAATCGATACTCCCGCAGACGATCTCACCACGGACGCAGTGCTGCTCATCGGCGACCGCGCGATGCGAGCGTGTTTGCCGGGCTACCGCTTCGCCTACGACCTCGGAGAAGAGTGGACCGCGTGGACCGGCTTGCCGATGGTGTTCGCGGTGTGGGCCGTTCGCAGCGGCATCGATTTGGGCGAAGCCGAGCGCGCGTTCCATCAGGCGAAAGAATACGGTCTCGCGAACGCGGGTTTGATCGCCCAGCGCGAGGCGCCTGCACTCGGACTCGATCCGGGGTTCTGCCGCCGGTACATGAGTAACGTGCTCCGTTACGATCTCGGACCCCTGGAACTGGCTGGGATGCAGAAGTACCGCGAATTGGCCGAAGGGGTTGGTGTTTTGGCGAACTCCGGTCCCGCGGCCGGAGGGGGCAATACCCTCCAACGCCGTACACCCGGTCTCGCGGCCGGGGTTCGCTAGATTAGGGGTACCATGAACACCATCGACCACATTCTCGCGAAGGCCGTTGGGGGCACGCGCCTGACGCCCGACGAGGGGCTGGCCCTGTTCGCGTGTCGCGATCTGCACAAGCTCGGCCGGGCCGCGCACGCGGTCACGATGCGGTTGCACCCGGAACCGTACCGCACGTTCAACATTGATCGAAACATCAACTACACCAACGTGTGCGCTGCGGTGTGCGACTTCTGCGCGTTCTACCGCAAGTCGGCCGATTCAGACGCCTACGTCCTGTCGCGCGACGAGTTGTACAAGAAGATCGAGGAAACCATCGCACTGGGCGGCGATCAGGTGCTCATGCAGGGCGGGATGCACCCGTCGCTCAAGCTCGAATGGTACGAAGAACTGCTCCGTGACCTGAAGGCACGGTTCCCAACTGTGAACCTTCACGCTTTCAGCCCGCCGGAAATCTGGCACTTCCACAAGATCAACAAGTTGCCGCTCGAAACCGTTTTGGGGCGATTGAAGGACGCGGGCCTCGGTTCGCTCCCGGGCGGCGGCGGCGAGATTCTCGTGGACCGCGTGCGGAAGGAACTCACGAAGGGTAAGGCGCTCGCGTCCGAGTGGCTCGAAGTGTGCCGCGTGTGGCACAAGCTCGGCGGTAGGGGCACCTGTACGATGATGTTCGGCCACATCGAAACGGACGCCGAGCGCATCGAGCACCTGACGCGGCTCCGCGACCTCCAGGACGAAACCGGCGGGTTCACGGCGTTCATCTGCTGGACCATGCAGCCCGGTCACAAGATGGCCGATTTCCCCGAAATGGGCGCGTTCGAGTACCTCCGCACCCAGGCCATCAGCCGGCTGTACCTCGACAACATCCCGAACATTCAGTCGTCCTGGGTCACGCAGGGCGGGAAGATCGGGCAGGTCGCGCTCTTCTTCGGTGCCAACGACATGGGTTCGCTCATGATCGAGGAGAATGTGGTCGCGTCCGCGGGGACGGTCCACTACCTCACGCTCGAAGAGATCAAGCGCAGCATCCGCGAGGCCGGCTGGGAACCGCGCCAGCGGAACGTCTTCTATCAACTGATCGACGAGAAACCCGTCCCGCACAGCGAACCGCGCCCCACCGGGGGCAGCGCCCAAGTTCCACACACGTCATTGCCGGTACTGAACTGAGTCGGCACAATGGGTGTGTTCCGCCGCGCTCCCGAGAGGAGCGCGGGCCGGTTCCCGCTCGCCACTCTGAGACGTGAATGACCGAAGAAACCACTTTACGGCTGCGGCTCCAAACCGTGGCCGCGTATCGCGAACTGCGCCGCAACGTGCAAAAGAGCGGGCGCGAGAACGTCATTTTCGCGCTCGTCATGCTCGGTCTCGCGTACTTCGCCCACCAAAACGGCCAGAACACGTTTGTGGCGCTCATATACGTTGCCCTCGGCCTCGGTGAACTGCTCGTTGGCCTCTTCAAGTGGGCGGTACCGTCGGCTGAAGGGCTGATTCTCGACGGTATGGTGTTGCTCGTATTCGCCGCACTGAACTTTGGGCGCGAATTCTTGCGGTTTCAAGGCGGTGCTCAGCCCACTTCGACCGGGATCTTCTTCGGCTTGTTGATGCTCTACTTTGCGGTCGGTCGGTTTAAGAACTACGCGGCCCTGCGCCGACTGTTCGCGGAGCGCCCCGCGCCGGAACACATCGCGTGGTTTGATGATCTCGTCCGCGACATCCTGACGTCCGACCCGCACGCGGACCAACTCGCGCTCGATCTGCCGACCACCCCTCACTGGCGGGTGAAGCTCCTTGGTAGCACGGCCTTCTTTGTGGCGAATAACGGTGGTTCGGTGTGGGTCGTGGGGCCGGACGACTTCGTACTCGTGCGCGAGAAGCACGACCGCGGGGGCGGGCGCCGAAAGGCCCTGCTCCGCATTTACGGCGATGCTTACCCCGAGTTCACGCTCGACGACGTGAGTTGGGCGAACTACGCGCGTTGGATGGACGAATTCGCGGCCCCGCACCCGGCCTGAGCACACTCGAAATTTCTGTCGGATCAAGGCACCCATGATCGAAGTACGCGACCTGTCGAAGTGGTTCCGTGGGCCGAACGGTCAGCGCGTCACCGCGGTCGATGCCGTGCGCTTCACGGTTCACCCCGGTGAGGTGTTCGGGCTGCTCGGTCCCAACGGGGCCGGCAAAACGACTACCCTGCGGATGCTCTGCACCGTGCTCAGACCCTCGGACGGAACCGCGACCGTCGCGGGGCACGATGTCGTCACGGAGCCGGGCGAGGTGCGGCGCCACGTCGGGTTCCTCTCCGCGAACACCGGCGTGTACGACCGCATGACCGCGTGGGAACTGGTCGAATACTACGGCCGGTTGCACCAGGTGCCGCCCGAGGAACTGTACCCGCGGATGGAGGAGCTGTTCACCACGCTCCAGATGACGAACTTCCGCGACACCCGCGGCGGCAAGCTGAGCACCGGCATGAAGCAAAAGCTCTCGATCGCCCGGGCGCTCGTCAACGACCCGCCCGTGCTGATCTTCGACGAGCCGACGGCGGGCCTGGACGTACTCGTTCAGCGGGCGGTACTGGACAGCATCAAGCGCCTCCGCGGGCGCGGGAAAACGATCATCTTCTCCACGCACATCATGCGCGAAGTGGAGAAACTGTGCGACCGCGTCGCGGTGATGGCGAAGGGGCGAGTCATCGTCTGCGGTACGCTCAACGAGCTGCGCGAGATGTACAAGCAGGACGACCTGGAAGAACTGTTCTTCGATCTGGTGTCTTGATTAATCCCTGGGACCGCGGTCCCAGGAACCTACCACCCGCTCGTTGACACTCGCGGTTCGCCCGGAGCTTTCTTGGCGAACCGCGAGTGTCAACGAGCGGGTGGAACTGTCTTAAACTCGATCCCCGACAGCGTCAGCCCTTTGACCTTCTTGTCCGTTACGGTGAACGTGGCGAGTTCGGTCTCGAAACGTCCGCCGGTGACGCGGAACGTGTCGCGTTCGTAGTGCTCCAGTGGGTACGTGAAAGCGCTGAACGTCGCAGTAAACTTGCCCTCAACGAACCGGACGGTCGCGGTGCCGTAGGCCGGGTGCGTGTATTCGCCCGCGAGGGCCGTTAACGGGAGCGACGGCTTCGCGTTCGGGTCGCGTGCCATGTCGCGTGCCGTCAGAGTTGCTTTCTTGGCTTCCGCTTCGTCGTCGACCAGCTTGCGGAAGTGGGCGTTCCAGTCTTTGGGTTTTAGATCGCAGTACAGATCAACAAGGGTGTTCGTTGCGGCTATTGGCATTCGCGTGTCGTGCAGGTTGGTCAGTACCGCGAAGCCCAAATCCTTTTCCGGAACGAGTGTGATTTGAATGCGGAACCCGTCGATCAAACCACCGTGGGCCACAACCTTCAACCCGCGGTAGTCGTTCACTACCCAGCCCATCGCGTAGCTGAGTTGCACCGTGTCCGGAAACGGAAATTTCGCCGCACCTTCCAGGCGCATCAGATTTTGTGGCGTGCGCGTTTCGAGGAGCGGCTTGGACGAAACCAGTCGCTGGCCGCTCGGGGCGACACCGTCGGAGACGTGAAACTGGAGCCACGCGACGAGATCCCGCGCGGTCGCGTTCATCGAGCCGGACGAGTTCGGTTCTTTCATCTCGTAGGTCGGCGCGAGTTCGATCTTCCCGGTTTTGTTGAGTTGATGACCCAGGGCACGGTCGGCGTCCTTCGCGATCTCCGTTGTGGTGAACGTCACGCCCTTCATTTCGAGCGGGTCGATGAGACGCTCGCGAACGAGTTTCTCCCACTTTTCCTTCCCGCACCGCTCCGCGATGCGTCCGGCCGCCATGAACGTGATGCTGTTGTACCGGTAGCCGCTCCGGAACGGGTATTCGAGCGGGAGCAGTGGAACTTGCTTGAGTATGTGGTCGATGCTCCACGGCGCACGGTACCACAGCAGATCGTGACTCGCGAGCCCGGTGCGGTGCGTCACGAGGTCGCGCACGGTAAGTAGCGCGCTCGCGTTCGGATCGGAGAGCTTGAAGTCTGGTAGGTGCTTCTTCACCGGATCGTCCCAGTCCAGTTTCCCGTCGTCGACGAGCATCGCCAGAAGTGCCGTTGTGAACTGTTTCGTGCAGGACGCGAGCGGGAAGGACGTGTCCGATGTGACCGGATCTTTCGCGTCGATCGAGCGGTACCCATAACCCTTCAGGACGAGTGTCTGGTCACCACGAACGACCACGAGAGCCGCACCGGGTACCTGGAACGCTTTGAGGGCGTCGGTCATCACCGCGTCCGCGGCTTCCGGTTTCGGCTCGTCCCCGCGCGCGGAGAGAAAAGGAGCAAGGAGAACTGCGGTCGCGAAGGTCCAGCGCATAACGAGGCCCGTTACGGGTACAACACCGCACCGTTTGCCCGCGAAATGCGTAAACCAGATGGGTCTATTTCGCAGGGGTCGCAATGAACCGTCGGGTCACCATCATCGGCGCGGGGCTGCTCGTTCTCGTTGTAGCGGGCTTGGTGATCCCGTTCATCGTGAAGGCGCGGTTGAAGGCGAATCTGGCCGCGTCGCAGAACAATTTGCGGGAACTCGCACTTTTCGCCGCGCACAACGCGAAGCCGGACCCAAATAACGACAAACGCAAGCTCCTCACGGAGATCCCCGCCGGCACCATCGCCCTGTACGGCACGCCCCCCGAAGAGCGGCTCAGTTGGGTCGTGGGCGTGATTCCGGGCATGGACCAGCGCCGGGTGAACTCGGAGCAACTTCTGAGCATCATCGACCGCACAAAGCCTTGGAACGCGGACACGAACCAACAAGCGGCGCGCACGCGGCTCCCGGTTCTCCTGTGCCCGGAAAATTTGCCCGAAGTCCCCCCCGGCTCCCCTGCGATCACTTGTTACGTGGGGATCAGCGGACTCGGCGCGAATGCGGCCGCACTGCCCATCGATTCTCCGCAGGCGGGCGCGATGCGATACGATGCCCCCACGCCGTTCGAGCGCATTTCCGACGGCCTGAGCCAAACGCTGCTGTTCGCCGAAACGCGGAACGAACTCGGCCCGTGGCTCCGCGGTGGTCCCTCGACGGTTCGCGGGTTGCACAACGCTCCCGGCGTTCCGGCGCTTATTGGGACGGACGGGCAGTTCGGCGGTTACTTCCCGGGCATCGCGCATTTCGCCATGTGCGACGGGAGCGTGCGAGCGTTCACCGCGAATGCGGACCCGCGCGTGTTGTACGGTCTGAGTACTATTGCGGGTAAGAACACCGATCCCGTACCGGGCGAGTGAGATCGGCGCTGATCCCGATACAATCTCCTCATGTCCGACGAGCCACCCAAGAAAAAGAAGAAGCGTCCGTTCTGGCGTAAGCGCATCCGGCGCTCGACCACCGAGGGCGAGCACAAGCCGGTTCTGCTCGCAGAAGTGCTCGCTGCGCTGAACCCGCAACCGGGGCAAACGATCGTCGACTGCACGCTCGGCTTCGCGGGTCACTCGCTCGAACTGCTCCAGCGCGTCTCCCCCGACGGGTTGCTCATCTCGACCGACCTCGACATGGGGAACATCGAACCCGCCCGCGCGAAGCTCGAAGCCGCGGGTGGGCTGTTCGCGCTGCACCACTCCAACTTCGCTGGGCTGCCCACGGTTCTCGCGATGGAGGGCGTGTCGCAGGTCGATGGCGTGCTCGCGGACCTCGGCATGTCGAGTATGCAGGTGGACGACCGCACGCGCGGGTTCTCGTTCATGCGCGACGGTCCACTCGATATGCGGATGGACCGCACCCGCGGGCGCACCGCGGCGGACTTGCTCGCGACGCTCTCAAAAGACGAACTTGCGGCGTGTTTCAGCGAATTCGGCGACGAACCGCAAGCGGAAACGATCGCTGCCGCAATCGTAACCCAGCGCGAAGTAAAGCCGGTCGAACGGACGAAGGAGCTACGCGAACTGATCGACCGCGCGGCCCCGGTTCGTGTGGACCGCAGTCCGGGCGCGCCGCCCGAGCGGAGGCAGTTACTCGGCCCCGCGACGCGGGTCTTTCAGGCGCTCCGCATTCTCGCCAACCGCGAACTCGCGAACCTTCAACAACTGTTGCGCGTGCTACCGACCATCCTGAAACCCGGTGGGGTGGCGGCGATCATCAGTTTCCACAGCGGGGAAGACCGGCTCGTGAAAGCGGCGTTCCGCGACGGACTGCGAAGCGGTGTGTACGAATCCGTCAGCCCGGACGCGATCCGCTCGACGTTCGACGAGCGCCGAGCGAATCCGCGCTCGCGTTCGGCGAAGTTACGTGTTGCGAAGATGAAGGCGTGAAGCCAAGAAGAGCCGCGGATAAACGCGGATGGAAGGCACGATCAGACCGTTCGGGCGAACGGCCGGTGTAAGCCGGCCGGCGTGATGTTCGCGCGGCTAAATGTACGTCGAGAGCACGTACAACACAGTACCGATGCCCGCGAGGAACAGCGTGATGCGCAGCCCCCACCCGGTCGCTTCGTGGATGATCTTGTCCCAGCGGTCGTGTCGCGTCGCCGCGTACACGAGGCTAACGACCACCAACAGCACCGGCAGATCCCAGTAAATGCTCACGGCCAGAAGTGGCAGGTTCATTACGCGCCTCCTTGTGCGGCGGGCGGGGCGGGCGGCGCGGGAGCTTCAACGGGGGGCGCGGGTGGTTTGAATGAGGGCACGGTCGCAACCGGTGGTGGAAGCGGCGCGGCGGGTACCGGCGCACGAGGGGCCGCAGTGTAGGCTTCCTCGTGCTCGTCGCCGACCCAATCGGATGGTGGGTCGCGGAACATCGGACCAGCAAACGCATCGTAGATCACGAGCAAGTTCAGCACGCCCGCGATCACCGTGTACACCCAACCCAAGTCCCAGCGCTTGTTGCCGTTGCGCTGGAGGTCGTTCAGTTCCTTTTCGTCGGGCATCCGCTGGAACTTGCCGAAGATCGGCCCTTCGTCTTTCGCCTTATCGAACGCGATGTACTGGTACACCCCGGGCCACGCGGCGGCACCGATCCAGAACTGGCCGAGGAACTGCGGGCGGTACGAGATCGCTTTGGCGGCACCGGGCAGGTCGGTTCCGGCGACCGCGACCGCGGGGAGGTCTTCCGTGTCGGGCAGCCACACGTTCCGCCACTGTCCCATCCACATGCCGTAGAAGAACAGGAGGTACAGCCCGCCGAAGAACAACAGCCCCTTACCCACGCGCCCCTGGTAGATCTGGCCGAGACCGGGGATGATGTAACTGAGCAGGCCGGCGATCGGGTCGAGTGTGACCGGCGGGAGCGGCGGATCGTTCGTCGGCGAAGACGCCATCAGCGGGCCTCGGCGGAGTGGCTCCGGGCAAACGACGCAGCCCGGTCGGAGAAACCAATGGTCTCCCATCGGGTGTTCGCCACTGGCCGGGCGACATTGTCGGTTCTCAAGATTATATGATTCGCCCCACGCGGGCCAAGTCACTTGGGCCAGGGAAGCACGACGGGAAGTGACACCCACCCCTGAACCTGCGCTACGTGAAGAACCGTGTACACGATCAGCCCTAAACCTGCGAATCCCAACAGGTTCTTGAAGAACCCCGAGCGGAAAAGGCGCCCCAGGGGGCCGAACATTCCGCAGATGCTATCGAACAGGCCGTTGAGCGCAACGAACGGGAGGAACACGAACGGTATCGGAGGCGTCGCCGGTACCGGAGTTAGCGCCGTGGGTGGTGCCGGCGGAGGAGGCGCTTTGGGTTGTGGCGCGGGAGTTGGCTTCGGAGTGGGAGTCTTGGTCGGAGCGGGGGTGACTTTCACCATCGGTGCCGGAGCAGGCGCTGGAACCGGGACTGGCGCAGGTTGAGGGGGCGCGGCCGGAGTCGGAACGGGCGCCGGGGCCTTTGCGACTGGTGCCGGTGTAGCGGGCGCAGGCGGCTCGAATTTCAGTGTCGCAGGCGGTTCGTTGACCGCGAGGTGTGCGAGTGACGGGGCCGGCACAGTCGCGGGCGCATCGACACGCCAACTCGGTGGCAGCGGTGGCTGCGTCATCGACGGGGGCGGAACGGGCACTTCCGCCGGCGCGAGCGGCACCATCAGCATCTTCTGGAGCAGCGCGTCCAGCTCGTCGAGTTGCTGTCTGGTCAGGTCGTTCGGGCTGGGGGCGGTGGCCATGAGCTTCCTTTCGCGGCCAAATCCGTGTCGTGCCGCGAGCGGCAACCGGAGCGCGGGTGGAAGTCTAGCCCCCTATGAGCGGGGAAAAAAGGGCAAGTCGCAGCGCGAAATGGATCGGACCTGATTGCGCGGATCTCGTGCTGTGGCCGACCTTTGCGAAGCCGGCTACAGGGTCAAACGCGACACCCGAACGCCTAGTGGGGCGTCTCCTTCACTTCGTTCCGGTTCCACTTGGGGATGAGCACGATGAGATCTTGAGTGCCGTTGGGCACGCACTGGCACGCGAGACGCGATTCCGGCGACAGGTCCGGGGCCTTGTCCAGTTCGTCTTCCTCGTTTTCCGTCGCGCGCGAGCAGCTCTCGCCGCCCTTTTCGATGCGCACGTGACACGTCGAGCACGCACACACACCGCCGCACGAGTGGTTGATCTCGATCCCCGCACCGTCGGCAATATCGAGGACGCTACCTTCCAGACCGATGTGCCCGAGTGGGAACGTGGCCGGATCGACCGCGACTTCGGTCGATTGACCCGTCGCTTCGTCCACGAACGTGACCTTGAACGGCTGGGTCGCCTTCGGCGCCGGCCCCTTCTGGATATACGGGTTCACGCCCGCCATGCTTGGTTTCCTGCGTCAGAGAAATCGGATCGTGTGGTCTATTATATCCGTGACGGGAAACGAAGAAGCCCGCGAACTCGGTTCGCGGGCTTCCGTTTTACTCAAAGATTGTTCGTTACTTGCTCGCGACCGGGAACGTGAGTTCGTTCGTGATGCCACCGACGCCGGGCGTCAATCGCACGAGCCCTTCGACCAATCGGGCTTCTTCGTCGTCTTTCACCGTGCCACGGAGCGTGACGTTGTTGTTGCCGTCTGCGAGAACCTGCACGCTCTTTGAGTTGGAAAGCCCGCCCGCGTCGATGATGCCGCGGAGATCGGTTTGCAGTTTGATCGCGGTGACGGGCGGCGTGGGGAACCGCATTTGAGCGGTGTAGTGGATCTGCACCGGGAGCTGAATCAGGATGCCGCTCTGATTCGTGGTACTCTGCGTACCGCGGGCACCGGTCCCCGTCGTTCGGCCCGTAGTGGTGCCTGTGCCCGTGCTCCCGTAAAGGGCCGCGCCGAAGCCGCCCGGGGTGGTGCTCGACTTGTTATTGATGCCCTGGTAGTACGGGTTCGCGAAGTACCCCGAGAGGAAGTTCGATTTTGAGGACGAACTGGTCGCGTTCCCGGTCGGCGCGCTGGGTGGCTCCGGTGCCGTAACCGTTTGAAGCGCCGACGACGATCCGGTCAGGCTGCTAGTCCCCAGACTGCTGCCGAGAGTGCTTCCGAGGCTGCTCGTATAACCTCGTATAATGTATGCTATACGAAGTTATTACGATCAGCGGGCCTCGGCGGAGTGGCTCCGGGCAAACGACGCAGCCCTGGCGCCCGCGATCACAACTGCCCACGCCCAAGTTTTGAGTCCGCGCACGGAACACCCTCTTTCTTTCGGGGCACGCAGTGGTATGCTGCGGCGGGGCCACGTCCCACACATTATCGACGATCCGATTCGGCCGGTCCAGTCATACGTTGATGAGAAAGCGAGTAGTATTTCATTTCCGGTGCTCAGTTTACCGCGAGAACGGCGCCGGTCCGCGTACCGGTCGCGAGCACCCATAAACTCGGAGCTCCCATGCAACTCGGCTTCGTGTCGGCGATCCTGGCCGATCAGTCACTCGAACAGGTGCTCGCGTTTGCGGCGGACGAGGGGTTCTCGTGCGTCGAGTTGATGTGCTGGCCCCCGGGCCGGGCCGACCGGCGGTACGCGGGCGTCACGCACCTGGACGTCACGGACTTTACCGACGAGACCGCAGCAGGCATCCAGGATCTGCTCCGAATCCACCGGGTGAACATCTCCGCGCTGGTTACTACCCGAACCCACTCGACCGGGATCCGCACACCGGATGCTCGTGTGCGATCACCTGATTAAAGTGATCCGGGCCGCGGCGAAAGCTCGGCGTGGGCGTGGTGAACACGTTCATCGGGCGCGACCCGGCCGGCACAGTGAACGCGAACTTCGACCTCGTTAAACAGGTGTGGCCGCGCGTGCTGGACGAGGCGCGCGAGGCGGGCGTTCGGCTCGGTATCGAGCACTGCCCGATGCTGTTCAGCGAGAACGAGTGGCCCGGTGGTAAGAACGTCGCGATCAGCCCGGCGCTCTGGCGGCGCCTGTTCGACACGTTCCCGGACGCCCCCCTCGGGTTGAACTTCGACCCGTCGCACCTGATCTGGCAGTTCATCGATTGCGGGCGCGCCGTGCGCGAGTTCGGGTCGCGCATCGTTCACGTTCACGCGAAGGACGAGCGCATCGATTCCGCCCGGCTCTACGACGTGGGCGTTTTGGGGCTTGGGTGGCACGTACCGAAGCTGCCGGGGCTGGGCGACGTCAAGTGGGGCGAGTTCTTCGCCGCGCTGACGGACGTGGGGTACACCGGTCCGGTGTGCATCGAGGTCGAGGACCGGGCCTACGAGGGCTCGCTCGCCGAGCGCCAGCGGGCGCTCCGCCAGAGCCGCAAGTTTCTCGAACAATTCATCGGCTAGCGGGAACCGGAACGGGCGCGGCGTGTTCAATTTTTGGGCTCACGCCCGGCATTTGGCCACGACTCGTCGCTGGCGTCCCGCGCGCCAACGACGTATGATCCAAATACGTTCCTCAACGTACCGCTCCCCTCTCGCTAACGAGGACAGATCATGCGACGCTGGTTAGCTGCCCCGGTTGCGTTTGCCGTAGCAATCGGGCTTTCGTCCCTGCACGTGGCCCCGGTCAAGGCCCAACCCAAGGGCGAGGCGCCGGTCGAAGAATCGTTTCTCACCGCGGACGGGGTGCAACTGAAGGGGCTGTTCCACGCCACCAATAAGGACGCGGCCACGGCGCCGGTGGCGGTCCTCCTGTACGCGCCCGGTCCGGACCGGGACATGACGAAGGGGGACTGGGCCGGGCTCGCGGGGCGGCTCAACGAGGCCGGGTACCACGTGTTCCGGTTCGACTGGCGCGGGCACGGCAAGAGCACGGAAATTAAAGACCCGAAGAAGTTCTGGACCAACCCGTTCCTGAACGGGGGCAACGTCAATTACAACGGGTACATCAAGGGCGGGCCGCCGAAGAAACCGCTCAAGAACGACCTGTATTACAAAGACCTGAGCCCGACGCGGGCCGAGCGGTACCTCCCCGCGTACCTGAACGACCTGGCCGCGGTCCGCCTTCACCTGGACTCGAAGAACGACAACAAAACCCTGAACACCAGTTCGATCTATCTGATCGGTACCGGCGACGCCGCGGCCCTGGGGCTGGGCTGGATCGCGACCGAGTGGTCGCGCCCGGCCGTGTTCCCGAAGGAGGGCCAGTTGGGTGTGGGCGTGCCCGGGTACGAATTCGTGCCGCAACAGCTCGTCGGGCAGTTCCCCCCGGAGGGCGGGCACGACATCGCCGGCGCCGTGTGGATCAGCCCCAACCGCCCGGCGCTGATCTCCGAAGCGGCCACGAAGAAGTGGATCAGCACTTACGCCCCCAAGATCCGCGAAAACAACCCGATGCTGTTCCTCTACGCCGACAAGGACGCGGCGGGGAAGAAGCAGAGCGAGTTCTTCTACAACGAGGTGCTCGTGGGCGACCCGCGGCGGGCCAAAGCGTTCAACCTCGCCCCGATTTCGGACACGTTCATCAAGGAAGTGAAGGGCGGGAGCACTCTGAACGGCGTAAAGTTGCTCGACAACAACGCCGAGCTGAAGGTACAGGACACCATTATTCAGTTCATGGCAGCGATCCAGAAGGAGCGGGCCAAGTTGCCGTCGAAGAACCGCAACTACAGCACCCCGTACTTCATCAACGCCCAGAGCTTCGGCTTCGCTGCCACCCCGTGACCCCGCCACAGGGGGCGGAAGAGCAGTTCTCAGCCCCGTTAGGGGCGTAGGCGCGTAGCCAGGGGGTGAAGCTTACGCTTACCCCCTGGCTACGCGCCTACGCCCCTAACGGGGCTTCAGAAGCAATACACCCACCGTGCTCACCCCTCGACGAGCTTGCGGAGTTCCTGTTCGAGTGCCGCCATCACCTTGCCGACGCTCTCCGCGGTCTTGGCGAGTTTGCGGTCGGCTTCGCTCGCCGGGTCGAGCGGGGCGACCAGTTCGTTGAGCTTAACGACCGCGCCCTCGAAGACGATGAGCAGTTTGCGGATCGTCAACTTGTCCCCGTGCTTCTTGCACACGTCCACCGCGTTGCGAATGGTCTTGAGGCTCTCGTCGAAGTCCGGGATCGTTGCGATCGTGGGCCACGTTTTGAGCAGGTAGTCGCGGGCCTTCTGGTGGGCCTCGTCCTTCACCTTCCACTCGGCCGCGAGTTCGTTCTTCCGTTTCTTGATTTCGGCATCGTCGGGCACGAGTTCGGACAGTTGGGTGTAGGCCGCGAGTGCCTCGTCCACGTCGCCACGGGCCAGTAAAAGCGCGATCCGCGCGTTGATCGCTTGCGCCTGTACCTCGCGCGCGGCAGCGGCGGGATCGTTCTCGCGCTTCACGATCTCTTCGAGTGACTTGAGGTGCTTGGAGAGCTGCTCGTTGTACGCCTTCAGTAGGGCCACGTTCTGTCCCATTTTGGTGAGGATCCCGTCCACACTTTCGGCCTTTTGCACCGCTTTGCCTTGCTCTTTGAGCCGCGTCAGTTCGTCCGAGAGGGTCTTGTCGGCCGAGTCCGCGGCCGTAAACCCGCTTTGCGCCCGGGCGAGGGCTTCGGCGTTCTTCTGTTTTTTGATGAGGTCCGCGACCGCCTCGAAGCACACCGACTGTGCGAGTCGGGCGTCGGCCGCGGCGTTCGCGGCGGCGAGCACCGAGCGCTCGAACGCGGCCCGCTCTTCCTTCGCCGGGTCGATGTCAAACGGGATCGTGATCGGTTCGTCGTTGAGGATCGGCACCGGAAACTGCTTCGCCTGCGACGGCCCGAGCGCGACCGTGACGCACGCGATGCCCGAAAGCGCGCGGTCCGAGCGGAACTGCGCCGTCTGCGAGTGGAACTTGCACACGTCCTTTTGGTCGCCCGCGCCGGCCACCACGAAGCCGTTGTCACTCGCACGCACGTTCACCGCCGACGCGGTCTTGTACACCGTACCTTCGCTACTCATCAGGCGCACCGCGACGGGCGCCTTCACCGTACCGAGCTTCATGGCGCGGTAGCCGATCACGCCCCCGGTGGTGGGCATCGCGTTCTGGTAGCGCGTCAGGATCGTGCACCGACACGTGCCGTCCGCGCCCACGTCGGTCACTTTCAGCAAGGTGAAGTCGCGCGGGGTCGATGTGAGTCCGGGCGGCGGAACCGAACCCGGCGGCGGGTTGATGATTTTGCCCGTCGCGGTGCGAACCGGCGGCGGGGCCGGGCGGTTCGTCTTGCGGACCGCGGCGACGGCGAATACGTCCCCGGTTTGTACGAGATCCTTCACCGGGCCGAGGCCCGATCCGCGGATCAGCACCTTCGCCTCGTCCGACTTCCCGCCGATGGCTTCGACCGTGCCCACCAGTCCGAAGTCGCGGTCGAGCATCAGCCCGGCGGTGCGGCCTGCGAGTTCCGGTGCCCGTGTCGATTGCGTGCGCACGACCGGGGACGACAGCCCCGTGAACCCGTCGTACTGCCGCGACTCCATGTGGACCTTGCCGTCGCGGTACTCGATTTTGAGGAAGTGCGTTTTCGCGCCGGTGAGGTCGCGCGGGGCGTCCAGGGCCGTGAACCCCTTTTCGCTGAACTGCTGCCACAGCGGTTCCTTGGTCGCGTCGCGCGCGAGGTCGGCGAGATCGATCACCTCGACCGTACCCAGGTTCCCCAACCCGGGCTGGAGCGCGGCCAGGAGGTCGCGCTTCAAGCGGTCGCGGAAGTCCTGCGTGAGCAGCGGGTGCGGCTTGACCGAGATCACGACCCGCCACAGGTACTGCTGCTTCGGTTCGGGGTCGAGTTGGGCGAACGCGGGCGCACCCGCCAAGAGCGCAACGGCAACAACGGCGACCAAGCGGCGGACCATACAGAACCTCCGACGAACGGTGTTGTGAGTGTACCAGATTTCGCGGGCGTCTGCGCGCTCGTGGGAGACCGCACTCTATGCTTTGGCGCCGGGCCGATTGCTCCCCCGTGCGCGCACGGGTACACTGACCAAACTGAAATTCAAATCGAAATTAGTGCTCCGGAGTGACTGCGTATGCGCTTTGTGCCCGTTTTACTCGCGCTCGCGAGTTGCGCCTGGCTCACCTCCAGCGCCCAAGAACCGAAATCCCAGCCGAAACCGGGCGAGAAGGCGGCGAAGGCCGACAAGAACGAACCGGTCGCCGGGCGCAAGACGAAGAAAATCGAGGGCTTCACGTTCCTCCTCAGCGAAGAAGCCCTCAACGCGGACGCCTCGAAGTACGAGCGCCCGCCGCTGGAAGTGCTGGACTACGAGTGCAAGCTGCTCATCAAGATGCTTTCGCCGAAGGCGGTCGACTTGCTCCGCCGGTTGACGGTTTTCGTGGACTGGGACGAGAAGATCACGCTCTCTAACGGCCGGGACGGGGTCGCGCTCGCGTCGTACTACGGCGGCGGGGCGCAACAGATGGTGAAGGAGGGGCGGCACCCGCTCCAGGCGAAAACGGTCACCATCCACACGCTCAAGTCGCTGACCGAGCAGCGCCAGCCGAAAAACGATAGTCGCGTGTCGTGCTTGTTGCTCCACGAGTTCGCGCACGCGGTCCACGACCAGTTATTCGGCTTCGACCACGCGGGCATCAAGGCCGCTTACGAGCAGGCGATGGAGCGGAAGCTCTACGAGAAGGATTTCTACGCCGCGACCAACCCGCGCGAGTTCTTCGCCGAGCTGAGCTGCACGTACCTCGACCGGTTGCACTACTACCCCCACAACCGCGACGAGTTAAAGAAGCACGATCCGGTCACGTTCAAGACGATGGAGTCCGTTTGGACGGGCGCGACCGCGAGCAAGGTGGCGAAAGTCCCTCCGCCCCACGCGGAGAAGGGGAATTTGGATCTGTCCCTCTCCACCGATGTGAAGTTCGGGCCGGTTGTGAACGGCCCCGATGCCGCTGTGGATAAACTCGCCGGGAAAGTCGTTTTGATCGGGTATTGGGGCGGGCTGCACGCGAACGTGCTGGACCGGCTCGACCGGCTCCAGGCCGAACTGGGGACTTACGGGCTGGTAGTCGTGTGCCCGAACACTCTCGTCCGTGAAGACGATCTGATCAAAGCGGACGCGGAGAAGCGCGGCGGGTCGGTTACGATCCTCCGAAACGCCTTCGTGAAAGAGGGGAGCGGACCGGAATTCAAATCCCAACTCGGTGGCCACGCGCTGGTGTTCGATTCGACCGGAAAGTGCGTCCACCGCGGATCGGCCTACGACATCGAGGGGCCGGTTCGTGCGGCCGTTGGCAAACTGCTCCTGACGACCGCGTGCGGACCGGACGAGGCGCCGAAAGCGTTCAAACCGGTCGCGGATGCGTTCGCCGCCGGAGGAAGCCCGGTGTCTGTTGTCTCCAAGGTGGCCCCGCTGACGACGTCTGCGGATGAAGACGTCAAAACCAAGGCCAAGAAGCTTCAAGACCTTATCCTCGCGCCGGGGCAGAAGGCATTGGCCGAGACCCAAGCGAACGTGAAGACCGATCCGGTGAGTGCGTTCATCGGCGCGGAGAAACTTGCAGTGAGCTTCAAAAACACGTCCATCGGCACGAAGGCCGCGACCATCGTGTCGACTTTGCGCATCGATAAGGCCGTTGTCGCGGAACTGAAGGCGCGAACCCAGGCAGCCGAAATCGAGAAGCTCGCTGGCAAACTTCGCGGGCAAGAGGGGAGCATCAAACCCGCGGAGGCGAGCTTCCAGTCCAAGCACCAGCAAGCGCTGGCCCAAATGAAGACGCTGCTCGATCAGTTGCGGAAGCAGCACCCCACCGCGCGAGCGACCGCGGAGGCCGAGAAAGCTGCGCGCGAGTTCTCGGTACCTTGACAGTCGCAGGTCGAAAGGTCGCAAGTCGTAAAGCCGGTTGAAGATCGCAAGCCACGAGTTGATGTGTTGGGGCCTTGCAAACGGCCCAGTGTCAGTCCGCCGGTGCCTTTTAGTCCCGTTCCCGCTTCCTTGTAATGAACCGCAAGGGAGCGGGAGGCGCTCCCGTTGGTGATTACGGTTCAACGCACGGGAAGTCCCGCTCCCTTGCGGTCGCTCCGTGAATCTCGAAACGAGACTGCTATTACCGGCGGGTTGACGTCGCGCCGCTTGCTTGCACCCAGATTTCAACACAGCCGTCAAAAGTCGTAAGGCCGAAGACACCCATTCAGGATGCCTTCGGCCTTACGACTTTTGACAAATAAAAAGCCCCGCCCAGGTGAGGGAGCCTGGGCGGGGGTGACTCAACCGGGCGAACGGGTTGCCCGGTCAGTCGTGCTCGTTGTTAGCGGCTTAGTGGCAGCAGCCGGCGACGGCGCCTTGGGCCACAGGAGCGCACCCGCAGTCGCTGCTCTTCTTGCAAAGCTTGCCCTTCAGCCCGCCGAAGCCACCCTTGAGGCGGTCCAGCAGCCCGGCGCGGGCCGGGGAGCAGCCGGTGTCGCAACCGGTGTTGCACACTACGACGTCCTTCTCGACTTCCTTGGCCACCATCTTCGTGACCTTGACCTTCTCCTGGACCGGTTCGCACACGGTCACTTGGCGGGTCGCTTGGTAGGCCACGCACTTGCGCACGTTGACCGTCTTGGTGACGGTTTCAACGGTCGGGACGCACTTGGTCTTGCACACGGTCGTCGGGACCACCTTGGTCACGCACTCGTAGGTGCAGATGGTCTTCTGGACCGGGCGGCACTCGTAGGTGCAGACCGTCTTCGTCACCGGCACGCACTCGGCGACCTTCTTGCACACGGTGACCGGTTCGCACACGGTTTCGCAGTGCTTTTCGGTCTTGCAGCCCGACACGGTGCGGGGGCACGGCGTGTAGCACGGGTCGCAGATCTTGTGCAGGCGGTCGGACAGCGACGGGGGCAGTTCCTTGCAGTACGGCACCGAGACCTTGTGGGTCACGGTCTTCGACTTCATCTCCGTCACCATCACCGTCTTCCAGCGCGTTTCGTTCACGGTGATCGTCTTCTGCACCGGGACGCGCTCGTTCACGGTGACCGTCTTCTGAACCGGGACGCGCTCGGTAACACAGCGGTTCTCGGTGACGTTCTCGGTGACCAGCTTGTTGACCGTGACCTGGCAGGTCACGGTTTCCGGGACGCACTCCCACTTGTGCGCCGTGTAGGTTTCCGTCTTGGTGACCGGCTTCAGCACCGTCACGGTCTCTTCAACGACCGTGGGCACCCACTCGGTGACCTTGACCTTCTATGTGACCGGTGCGGGCGCCGGGGCCGGCGTCACGGGGCCGCACGGACTCGGGCACGGGTTCGCGCACGGGTCGGCACAGGGATCCTTCTTGCTGAACAACTTGCCGCAGAACGCGTGTGCGTCCCCGGCCGCCAAACCGATCAGGCCCGCACATGCGGCGGTCATGATCCACGCCTTGATACGCAGAACGCTCATGGTGACCCTCTTTACTGCTCCGGGTTTCAGCACTCGCCACACCGTCGCGACCATCCATTCGCCGCTGATTACGGTTGTGGGTCTCAATGTGCCTGCGATAGATATGACAGCGCCGAGTAATTTGGGAAAGCAAACCAAGGTCGGTAAGGCGCGGAAAATCGCGAAACTGCGTGGTGCTCTACCGCCTAACGAGACGTGCGCAGTTGTATCAATTCTACCTATCAGCGAATTTCACGCGATCATATGGAATTGGGGCCGTCATTGATGCGGTTGTGGCGGCTAACATTTTCCCCAATTGATACAATCGGTTCCGATCGGCGCTGAGCGGGCGCTCCCGTTCCCGGGGCGCGGTACGGGACAAAATCGGACCCGCCGCTCGCGACCCGAACCCGGTCCGTTGGAAACTTGAAACTTGGCACGTCGTGCGAAGGACGGTAGCATCGCGGACTGATTTTCACGCAGCCCAAGGTCTCTCCCAATGCCGTTCGCTTACGTGCAGGATCTCAATCCGTTGCCGGTCGGGGGGTACGCGCTCCTCTCGACCGTCGTCGCGGCTCTCCCCGTACTGGTCCTCTTCTATCTCCTTGTGGCGCGGCGCTGGCTCGCGAGCTGGGCCGGGGCTGCGGGGGCCGTTCTCGCGATTGCACTCGCATGGCTCGCGTATGGGATGCCGTTAGGCATGGCGAGCGCGTCGTTCGTGTACGGGGCCGCGTTCGGGCTGATGCCGATCGGCTGGACCGTGTTCGCCGCGATGATGCTCTACAACGTGACCGTGGAGACGGGGCAGTTCACGATCATCCGGCGCTCGATCGGCGGTCTCAGTCAGGACGCCCGCGTGCAGGCGGTGTTGATCGGGTTCGCGTTCGGGGCGTTCATGGAAGGTGCGGCCGGGGCCGGGTCGCCGGTCGCGATTTGTGGCGCAATGTTAGTGGGCTTGGGCGTGCCGCCGTTTCGTGCCGCGGTGATTTGTTTGATCGCTAACACGTCGCCGGTTTGTTATGGCGGACTGGGTGTGCCGATTATCACACTTGAAACATCAAGCGGAGTGCCCGCCGATAAAATTAGTATCATGTGCGGGCACCAACTCCCGTTTCTGTCGTGCTTGATCCCGTTCTACATGGTCAAGTGCATGTGTTCGTGGCGCGAGACACTCGCCATTTGGCCGGCGCTAGTTGTTGGGGGCGGGTCGTTCGCGGCGTTTCAGTTCTTCTTCGCGACGGCTCACGCTTACGGGCTCCCCCCGATCTGGCAACTCACCGACATCGGCGGCGGATTGTTCTCGCTCGTTACACTCGCGCTATTTCTCAAATTCGTCTGGAAGCCACGCGAAGAGTGGCGGTTCCCCGAAGAATCACAAAAGATGGACCCGAGAGCGAAGAATACGAGTGACCCGCACGACCCGCAGTCCGAGCACGCGAAGGAAGAAGTGGAGCAGCTCCTCGGTTCCGCGCTCCCCGCTTCGGGTTCCCCGCTAACAGAGCCACCGCTGACCTTCGGTTCGGTCTCGCTCGCGTGGATGCCGTGGATCTTGATGGCGCTGTGTTTGGTCGGCAGCGGGTATGTCAAGTATTTGGAAACCGACCCCGTTACGAAGAAATCCCATCCGCTCGATCTGTTCGGCTTACAGACCTATTACGACGTCGAAATTCCCGGGTTGCACAAGCAGGTCGTGCGTGCTGAGAAGTTGATTCCTGAGGGCACGCCGGACGAGAAGAAGCTCGAATCGGCTGTCTTTCGGTTCAACTGGCTGACCGCCCCGGGAACGCCGGTGCTTATCGCCGCGTTGCTTTCAATGGTGTTATTGAGAGTGTCGTTGATGCAGGCCCGAGCGGTGGTGGCGAAAACGGTCTACCAGATGCGGATACCGATCCCCACGATCGCGTTCATGCTTGGATTGAGTTACGTCACCAAGTATGCGGGCATGGACGCGACCCTCGGCGTCGCGTTCGCTGAGACCGGCGTGCTGTACCCCTTCTTCGCTGCAATGCTGGGTTGGCTCGGCGTTTTCCTGACGGGCACGGATGCGGGAAGTAACGCACTATTCGGCGGACTTCAGAAGATCACTGCCACGGAAGTGTGGAACGCGCACTATACGGGCGCGATGAGTCACCTCACACTCGATCAGGCGCAAACGCTGATTTGTACTGCGAATAGCACCGGCGGAGTGATGGGAAAAATGATCGACGCCCAGAGTATTTGCGTGGCTACTGCGGGTACGAATCAGGTGGGTCGGGAGGCTGATATCTTCAAGGCCGTTATCGGGCACAGTATCCTGCTCGCGAGCATCGTCGGTGTGCTCACCGCGCTGCAAGCGTTCGTGCCTCCATTCACGCTGATGGTTCCGAAGTGACGAATGCTGAAGTGCGAACTTTGCGCGATCCGTGTATTTGTAGCCCCGAAGGGGCGTGAGCCAATAGCCAGGGGTGAAGCGACAGCGCAACCCCTGGCGGACTGAATGCCACGACCGGGAAAGAAGAACGTGGTGCGGTCTCCGCCAGGGGTTGCGCTGTCGCTTCACCCCTGGCTACTCTCGGGCGCCCCATCCGGGGCTACAAATACAACAATTCTACTTTCGATTTCTGCTGTTTTAATGCCTTTTGTACGGCCATTCTTGCCGAGATTTGTGCCAAGCACGGCTTACTTCTTGAACGCGGAGTACGCTTCAGCGACCTTACCCGCTTTGACGTCGCCCGTGTGAGCGTACACCGCGTATTTCAGTTTCATCTCGCCGCCTTTTGCGATCTTCAGCAGCTCCGTGTTGTCCTTCTGAGAGGGGAACCCGCTTGCTTTGCGCCCGAACGGATTGGCCGCGTTGAGGCCGTAGGCGCGAACGTGCCAGTTGGACTTCGGATTGGCTGGGTGGTCAAACACCGCGATGCCCACTTCTTTGCCGCCGAGCGTGCCCGAGTAGTCGATCCACTCGGTCGGGTGCCCCCAAATCGGCAAGTTGTCTTTGGCCGGCGGGTTCACCGTCGTGCCCTCGGCGGTGGTCACGATCGCGCCGGTTTTTTCGCTCGGCCGCAGCCCGTCGTGAACCCGAATGCCGAACGACCCCTCCTTGGTGTCACCGAACGTGATCGGGCACACGCTCGCTTTCAGTGTGATCTCGAACGCGAACGTGCGCCCCTCCTTACCGTCGATCAGGTGAATCACGCGAACCTCGTCCATGATCTTCACGCCGTCCGGGGTGCGCCACTCGTTGTGCGTTTCGACGCTCGCGTGGTTCTTCGCGTGCTGTTTCGGTTCGGCTACTTTCACGCACGCGATCTTCCCGTGCCGCGGACCGGTGCCGTCCTTCGCCTCGCTCCAGAAATCCACGCCTTTACCCCCTTTCTCGGTCGTTTTAATCTTCAGTTCGATACCCTCGGGGATCACGTCGCCGTGACAGAACCACACGGACTTCTGGTGAACGTGGTCTTTGGTCGCTTCGCCCGGCGTGTCCTTTTCAACGGGCCAGGGCCGCGTGACGCCGACCCCGTTCGGCGCGAGCACCGGGTACAGGTAGGGCTTGGCGACCGAATCCGCGATCGCGTACTTCGCGACCACGACCGACCCCGCTTTGAACTCGATCGCGTCCTTACCAACGGTAATGGAAACGTCATCGGCTCGGGTGACGGCTGGGGCGACAGCGATGGCAAGAAGGGGGAGCAGGCAGCGCATGAGATCGGCTCCGAACGGCAGGAGAGCAACGCGGGGTGTAGTGTCCGCGGGCGGGCCGCGCGTGTCAAGGATCGCGGCGCCCACCGGCGCCCGAACGGGTAGAATCACCACATGAGCAAGAAGAAGAAGGTCCGCGTCGAGTTGCGGAAGAACCGTGAGAAGCCGCCGCGGGAGAACGACATCACCCGCGACTACCAAGAGGGCGACGGGCGCGCGGACGACGCGCGGTCCAGCGAGCGCGTGCGCGCGAAGGGGAATCTCTCCCGCTACCGCACAGTCGTGCAGGACGAGTCCGCCGACGGTTCGACGATGCCGGCCGTGAACGCAGAAACGTGTATCCGCGGGCGCGTGTTGCGTGTTCACGGCCTCGCGTCGGTCGTGGAAACCGATGACGGCCGCGTCTTCCGCTGTGCCGTCCGTCGGTTGCTCAAAAGCCTTGCCACCGACGAGCGCAGCGTGGTGACCACGGGGGACGTGGTGTGGATTCGCTTGGTGGGGACCGGGAGCCGGGATCAAGGGGCAGGGGGCGGAGAAGAACAGCTTCCTGCGGAACCCGCGACCGAGCCGGCCGAAGATTCGGCACCAAACCCCGAATCTCGAACACCGACCATTGCTCAAGAGGGCGTCATCGAGCGCGTCGAACCGCGTCACGGCGTGCTCACACGCGCGAGCCGGCGCCGGGAACACGTACTTGTTGCGAACGTCGACCAACTCGTCATCGTCATGTCGCTGGTCGAGCCGAACCTGAAACCGCACCTCATTGACCGCTACCTTGCTGCTGCACAACAGGGCGATTTGAAGCCCGTGTTGTGCCTGAATAAGTCCGACCTCGCGGACGCGATCGAGCTTCAACCTTTAATCGGGCTGTACGCGCAACTCGGGGTGCCGGTGTTCCTGTGCAGCGCCCGCACGGGCGCCGGCGTGGACCGGCTGCGCGAACAACTCCGCGGACGCTCAACGGTGTTTTCGGGGCAGTCTGGGGTGGGTAAATCCTCGCTCCTGAACGCGGTCCAACCGGACCTGGCACTCGCGGTGAAGTCCGTGAGTGAAGTGAACCAGAAGGGCCGTCACACGACGACATACTCGCAGCTCATCAAACTGGACTTCGGCGGCTGGGTGGTGGACACCCCCGGCGTGAGGCAACTCTCCCTCTGGCAAGCGCGCCCAGAAGAGATGGAGGGCTACTTCCCGGAGTTCCGACCGTTCGTTCCCCTGTGCGGCTTTCCGGACTGCACCCACACGCACGAAACGAGTTGCGCGGTCAAGGACGCGGTCGCCCGCCGGTTCATCACAAGTCGCCGGTACCACAGCTATTTAGGTCTCTTCAATGGCACCACGGAGGAGTAATTACGGCGCATCGCGTGTAACCCGCGCCACCGTTAGCTCCGTGCTCTGGGGTGACTTTGCCGGTCTGGAAACGGGGTGAGTTTGCGTGAAGAGGGTAGTCGGCGGGTGCCGAAACAAAGTGAGTCGCTGACACAAGCCAGTCAAAATTTCCCGATTATTCCGGGCGCCTCCCAGCCGCGACCCGGTTTCAGGAGAACTCACTCATGGCGCGTTCACACAAAGTGCTCGGCTTCCTGCTCGTGACGATCCTCGGCGTCTACGGGTGCGCGAAGGCGCCGAGTTCGGCCTCGACCGAAAGCAACGCCGCGAGTGCCAAGGTCCAGAAGCTCGAAGAGGAATACCGCGGCGCGATCGCGGCCCGCGACCAACTTCGCCAGAAGCTCGCCGCGAGTGAGGAACTGGCCGCGAAGACCAAGAAGGAACTGGAGCAAACTCAGGCCGCCGCTGCCACCGAGCGCGACGCACTGAAGACCGAAGTGAAGGCCCGCGCCGGCGAACGCGACGCGCTGCAAACGCAGTTCGAGTCGTTCCGCAAGACACTGCGTGACATGCTCGGCAGCGCGGACACTGCCGTGAGCAAACTGAACCTGCCCGCCACGCAACCGGTCATGACCTCGCTCGGCGCCCGAAACTAATAACGAACGGATCTGACGAAACGCGAGTGGGGTGGCGAAGCCAATGTGCTTCGCCACCCCACTCGCGTTTCTGCGACGAACTCACTCAACAAGTGCCAACGAGGGTGGTTCTCACACCGCAGGGTCTTTGCCGTTCAACCAAGGGCCGGCGAGCGATTGGTGCGGGGGCGGTTGCACCACCCCGCCGTCACCGCCGCTCCAACCGAAGACCTGATTCGGCTTTGCGCCTTGTTTGCTGCGCTTCTCCCATCGCTCGGCCCACGTCGAATCTGCGGTCGTAACCGCTCGCTTCTCGCGGTCCCAGAAGAGCGCCTTACCCGTGCGGTAGCTTTGCACCGCCATTGCCGCGGTCGTAACGGCCACGGCCCCCAGGTCGGGCGGGCTGAACGTGCTCTGGCGCTTGGCTCGAACGCATTCCAGGAAGTTTTCCCACAATGCTTCGGTATCGTTTCGCGGTGGTTCCACGCTCTCGACCAAGGCCGGTTCGGGTGCTTGTTCCATCCGGGCCGGGAAGCTCGCGCCGCGAGTTGGGTCGTCGCGGAACAGGTGGAACCCGCCCTTCACGAACTTGATCGTACCCAGGCGCCCGCGAATGACGTCTTCAATCGGGTAGCCGCTCAGGGTCGTTGCGGTCACGACGAGCTGACAGCCCTCTTCGTAGTCCGCGACCACGGTCCCCAAGTCGGGCACGTCGCGCCCGTCGTATTCGAGGTACAGCCCGCCGCCGGCCGTCACGCGGGCCGGGAACCGCACCCCCATTGCTGCGCTCATGCGCGTGACGTGGTGCGTGAGCATGTCAGTGAACGGCCCACCGCTGAACGGCCACAAGCACCGCCACTGCGCGAACGCGGCCGCCGCTGAAACGCAAAGTCACGTTCACTAATCGCGGCGTTACGCGCTCTGGTACGCGGCTTCGAGGTGCTTCACGTAAGTCGCAGCGTCCGTGAGCGGCGAGTTCGACACCATGTCCCGGAGGCTGCCGCGGAGGTCGGCGAGGGCGTCGCGCTGGTCGGCCCACGTCGCGGCCAGCGTCACGAGTTGCTCGGGGGTGTCGGCGATGAACTCCGGCAGCCCAAGGGCGTTCAGTAAGCTCATGCCCTGTCGACCGCGTGCGTCGCGCCCCACAGCCGTCAGCACCGGGACGCCCATCCACAGCGAATCGCACGTCGTTACCGCGCCACCGTATGGGAACGGGTCGAGCGTCACGTCGAACGGTTGATATGCCTCGAAGTAATCGTTCCCCGAGAGCCGGTACACGAGTTCCAAGCGGTCCGGAACGACGCCGCGCTGCGTGAACCGGGCGGCGATGTCGGCCGACGAGTTGACCGACTGTCCCACGAGCAGCACCAAACGCGACTTCGGTACGGACTTCAGGATTTCGGCCCACGCATCCACACAGGCATCGGACAACTTTCCGGGGTGGTTCAGGCACCCGAACGTAAACGCGCGCCGGCTCGCGGGCGGCGGGGTCGGAGCGGGGGCGTTGGCCGGCGGGACGTACAGCCAACTGAGATCGGGCAACCGCAGGAGCTTCTCGGTGTACAGCGACTCCGCGCCGGGCGGATCGATCTGCGAATCGGTGACGCGGAAGTCCATCGCCCGCATCCCCGTTGTCGCGGGGTAACCGAAGAGGTTGATTTGAACCGGTGCCGGGCCACGTGCGAACACGAGCAGGCGGTTCCCCGGCCCGTGCCCGTTCAGGTCCACGAGAACGTCGATTTCGTCCGAACGAATGAGCGACGCCGCGCGGTCGTCCGGGAGGTGTACGATCGGCTTCCACGAATCCGCGAGCCGGCGCAGGCGGTCGTATTCCTCGCCCTGGCGCCCCGTGTTCGGGTACGCGGTGATGTGGAACTGCGTGCGGTCGTGGTGCGTGAGAAGCGATTCCAGAAACGCGCGCGAGGCACGTGACCGAAACTCACCGAACACGTACCCAATGCGAATCCGACCGGGAGTGTCTTGGTCGCGCTTGTGCGGGCGCTCCGCGAGTGCAAGCGGGTCCGCGAACGCGGTGGCCCAAGCCACGTGCTCGTCGCGCAACTGTTCCGGTGTGAGCGTCGAGGAGTACAGCAGGTTACTGAGCAGCGAGCTTTGTGCGATCGGGTTGGGGGCCAGTTCGAGTGCCCGGCGCAGAGCTTCAACCGCTTCTGTTGTGCGGCCGTGTTCACCGAGGCTCGTCCCCAAATTCGCCCACGCATCCACGAACGCGGGCCGGAGGCGCACGGCATTCTGATATGCGGCCTGAGCGTCGTCCGTGCGACCAGCGGTTTCGTAAGCCACGCCGAGAGCGTTGTGTGCTTCGGGGTAGTCCGCGCGAAGCGCGACGGCGCGCTCCAAGATCTCGATCGCTTCGTCCGTTTGCCCCGCGGCGGCGAGGTGAAGCCCCAAGTTGCAGTACCCGCGCGGCGCGTCCGGGAACCGCGAAACGACCTCCCGGAACGCGGCAATCGCCTCGTCCCGGCGCCCGCACCGGGCGAGCGCGTCGCCGAGCAGGTTCAGCCCGTCGGCCACGTCGGGGGTCACGTTGACGGCGCGCGAAAAGCACTCCACCGCGCGCGGCCAGTCCCCGTCGTCGCTTACCGCCAGCCCCAAGTTAACGAGCACCAGCGGGGCGTTAGGCGATATGCGCAGCGCGTCCTCGTACAGCGGCACCGCACGAGCCGAACGTCCGGTGCGCCGGTACAGGTTCCCGAGATTAAAGAGCGTGTTGAGCTGACTGGGATCGGACGCGATCGATTCGAGGTAGAGGCGCTCGGCCTCTTCGGTTTCGCCGCGGTGGGCGAGGATCGAACCGAGATTGGTCAGGCACGCGGGGTGCCCGGGCAGCGCCTCGAGGAGCTGCCGGTACCCCTGTTCGGCTTCGTCGAGGGCGCCGCTCTGGTGAGCGGCAACGGTGCGCTGGAACAGGTCTTCCGCTGTGGCCACTGCTCCCTCCGGGAGCTGGGAAAAGGGCGAGCGGAGAGCCGCGGGCGCGAATGGTCGCCCCGCCCCGTGCTTGTTCCGCGTCACCCTTCTCTGTCCTTATTTGCCAACTATTCCGCGACGTAAGGCAACAGCCCCATGAACCGCGCCCGCTTCACGGCGGTCCCGACCTCGCGCTGGAACGCGGCGCACACCCCGCTCCGCTTGCGGCCGAGCAATTTACCCTGCCCGCTCAGCATTTTCTTGAGGCCGCTCACGTCCTTATAGTCAACGAACACGGGGCGCGGGCTCCCTTCCTTAGTACAGAACCGGCACTGCCCCTTGCGCGAACAAACCATCTTCTTCCGATTCATTCCACTCCACCCGCCCGTGTGAAACTGTGCCAACAATTCTGGTATTTCGGAAGGAGTCAGGTTAGATGGGAGGCCGGCAACTGTCAACGGAACTCTAAAGAACGTTGCTCACGCTTCGGAGCAAATCAACAACGCTCGTTATCGGACGTGAAAATGCACCCGGGGACGTGAACAGATTATTCACATCCCCGTTATCGTGAGAATCGCGCGGTGCTTAGATTAAGGAAGAGCACTCGATCACACACCCAAATCGCGCTTCAAAGAAGAGTACCAGTCACTGAACCAACCGGTGCGCACCTTGTTGTTCCCGGTGGACTCCATGACCTGCACCACCATCTTCTTCAGCTCGCGGTCGGTCTTCTTGCCTTGGGCCGCGCGCTTGACGTTCCCGAAGATGAGGTCGAATTCCTGCTGGTCGATCTTTCCGTCGTTCGCCGCAGCGGTCGCGAGTTGGTCCTCGATCTGCTTGAGGATGCGCGACTCCAGCACGTAACTGAACTCGTCGCACACCTGCCCCAGCGCGACCAGCGCGCTCTCGACGGTGACGCCCAGCTCGATGGCGATGCGGACGATCTCGCGCTCCTCGTTCCGATCGATGTACTTGTCGTCGTAAGCGCGGGCCTTGATCTCGTTGACGATCCGCTTCTTGGTGTCGTCGGGTGACATGGTGGGTCTCCTGCGTCGGCCGGCCGGGGTTCGGGCGGGGCTACGACCCGCGTACCTGATGTTCGTTGCACCGCGCGCGATCTTGGCGCGTGTGCGTGCCCGAATTTTAGCCGCCCGCGTGCGACCCGCAATCACGGATTTCGCCGAACCAACGCATCCCACGAACCGTCACGACTTCTTCTTTTTCTTCTTCCGTTCCGGCTTGTCGGTACCCCCCGCGACGGTAACTGGTACGTCGGCCGTGGGCGGCTCGCCGTTCTCGGACGCCTCGGTTGTCAAAGCACCCTCAAGAGCCGCTTCCAAGAGTTTCTTTTTCTTCTTGCCCTTCTTCCCCTTCTTGGGCGGGAACGTGCCTTCCGGCGGTGGGGTCAGGTCTTCGATGAGTTGACCGGGCTTCACACCCAGCGCCCCCGCTAGAGCTAGGATCGTGCTCGCACGCGGGTCGGCCTTCCGCCCTTGCTCCATCTTCGTAATCAGCGACAGACTCAGATCGGCCCGGTCCGCGACCTGCTGTTGCGATAAACTCGCTGCCGCCCGCAAGGTTTGCAACCGGTACGCGATATTCTTAGACAACCCCATAACGGAGCCTCTGGAAATTGTGTAGGAATTGTGTAGGCGCAGAAATGATAGCAACATCACAGGTGGCACTCAAGTGCCACTTGTGATTTTTGCCACGCGCGAATTAATCGAACCCAGATACCTAAGTCACTATTCCCCAAGTGATTCGAGCGCCCGGACGGTTTCGTGCAGGTCGAGATTGGGGTTAATTTCGAGCGCTTGGCGGAAGGCACGGAGGGCCGCGCGGGGGCGATTCAGCTTCAAATGGCACTGCCCCATTCCAGCCGCAGCGCCAAAGTGGTGCGGGTTCAAGCGCAGAACTGTTTCACAGTCCTCAATGGCCCGTGCGAACTCCCCACGTTTGAAGAACCAGATCGCGCGCTGGTTGTGGACCTCGGCGAACTTCGGGGCCTCTTGCAGAAGGCTCTCCAGTTCCGCACGGGCCTTCGCCGGGTCGGATTCGCGAACGGCATCTTGGAGGCGCTGAGTTTGTTCTTCGGTCCCCTCGCGGAACCAGAGTTCCCAGAGCGAATCCGTGGCGAAGTGCCGCACGAGCGGGTCTTCGTCCCGCAAGGCGGTCGCCGCTGTCGGGACCGACTCGGACGTGCCGATCAGCCCGATCGCACGCGCCGCGGCCCGGCGCGCGTTCACCGCACCCGTCATCAGAAGGCGCTGGAGCGTGCCCTCGGTGTAGTGCTCGCGGGCGGCATCGCGGAACTCACGCAGCGCCCCCTGAGCACCCGCCGTCCACAAGTCCTCGTCGTCTCCCAGGCGAAATTCCGGCAACCGATCGTACAGTTCCACCAAAAACGGAACGGACACGGCGCAGCCCTCGCACACACGGACCTCAAGCCACTCTAGTGTACGCGGGGTGTGAACCACAACGTCCCCTGCCGTGAATTGCGAGTCGGCGATTGACGGGCTGGCCGTATTACGGTTAACTGACAAAGCGAATATCCCCTCTCCGACCCAACTCGCGCCCAACCATGACACCCGACCCCGTCGCACCTAGTCCGCAGCGCAAGAAGCGCAAATGGCTCATCGCGGGTCTCCTGATTCTCGCGCTGAGTGGCTGGGCCGTAGCCCTCTTCGTGTATGTGCGTGCGCCGAGGCCGGCGCCCGAAGGCCCCGGGGCCACGGTCGTGTTCCACATCAGCCGCACTCCACCCGCCGTTCTTCCGGGACAGGTCGTATCCGACCCGAACGAATTCGAGTCCTACCGCCAAGCTCAAGCAGCCATGATCCGCCGGCGCCTGACCCTGAATCAGGTTCTAAAAGACGAAAAGGTCGCGAACCTTTCTGTGGTCAGAAAGCAGAATGACCCCTTGGCTTGGCTCCACGACAACCTCCGCGTGTCGTTCGATTTGTCCCCGGAGTACATGCGCGTAGAACTGGACGGCGAAGACGCAGGCGAACACAGAGTTCTACTCGATGTTCTTGCGAAGGCCTATTTGCAGGACATCGACGAGCGCTACCAGGGAGCGCAGCGAGCGCGCCTGAACAAGCTGGAGGAAGTACACCGGAGCTACAGGAGCGAGACGGAGAAAAATCACCGCCGGCTCGACACAATTGCGTCGGCACTCGGAACAAAGGATGGAGCAACTTTGGCCGTTCTCGATTCCTTGCACCGGGACGAGCTGCGAACCGCGACGCGCGATTTGCAAGTCCTTCAAGAGCAACTCACACTTCTTCCGGCGGACTCTCCCGAAGCCAAGAACGTACACACACGGCTCGAAGTCGCAAAAACGCGATTAGAATCTGTCCGCAATCAAATTAGCAGATCCAACGATTACCGAACGGAATTAGAGAGCATCCAGCGCGCGACTCAGAGCGTGGAACGTCTCACGGAAAAGATCGTAGACGAAATCGAAAAGATCAAAATCAACCTTGGTGCCCCCCCGCGCGTTACGCTAACAGAAGAAGCGTTCATTCGCCCGCGCCGGTAGCCGCTTCAAAACACCAGCGGCCGAGGTTCCCCGGCCGCTGGTGCGTTACCTGATGTCTCGCCCGCTTATTTCAGCGTCTTCACGAACTCCAGCACTTCTTGCGGGTGGTCCTTCGGGGTCACCTTCTCGTAGATCTTGGCGATCTTCCCGGCCTTGTCGACCACGAACGTGATCCGCTTCGGGGTCGTTCCGCCGGCCTTACCGAGGACTCCGAGTTCCTTGATGAGCTTCAGGTCGGTGTCGGCCAGGAGCGGCATCGGCAGCTTTTCCTTGTCGATGAACTCCTGCTGCTTCGCCACGGTGTCACCGCTCGCGCCGAGGAGCACCACGTTCTCCGGGAGCTTGTTCTCCTTCATCAGGTCGCGGAACCCGCACGATTCGACCGTGCACCCCGGGGTCAGGGCCTTCGGGTAGAAGAAGACGACGACCGTCTTACCCTTCAGGTCGGCGATGGAAACGGTCTTCGCGTCCTTCTTCACCTTGTCGATCTGGGCCGCGGCCAGCGGCACATCGGGGAACTGGTCTCCGACCTTCACCTTCAGAGTGGTGTCGTCAGCGCTCATAGCGGGTACAGCCATTAGACAGACGATCGCCGCAGCGACGATCTTGGTAGCGAAACGCGACATAGTGCCTCCGGGTCGGATCGAAACGGGGGACGGGCGTTCGGCGGGACCGCGCCATTCTCGACACCCTCCCAGTTGGCGGCAAGGGGCGGGTTCCGGTTTCGGGTCCGTGGCGCGACAATTCGCCCGAACCCTTTCCCGAACGGGAAGGCTCTATTACCAAAGAGTTATCGCGAAATCGGAAACCCCGTTGACGACGTTAAGACCACGGGTTAAGAGTTATGTGTTAAGGGTTATGCGGAACGGACCGCAAGTGCGGCCCTCGCGGAACCCCGCCACTGGTAACAGGAGTTACGGCAATCCCACCATTCGATCGTAGTAATGCTCCCCGCGGCCCCGCCGGCCCGCGCATGAACGAACAAATCCGCATTACCCCCATTCGCCTCATCGGTGCCGAGGGCGAGGCGCACGGCATCGTGCCCACCGCGCAGGCCCTCGAAATGGCCCGCGAAGCCGGCTTGGACCTCGTCGAAGTGGCCGACAAGGAGCGGCCACCGGTGTGCAAGATCATGGACTACGGGAAGTTCAAATACGCCCAGTCCAAGAAGAGCCACCAGAAGACGCACCAACAGAAGCTCAAAGAGATTCGCGTTCGCCCCAAGACCGGCGACCACGACATCCAAACGAAGATCAACCAGGCCCGTCAGTTCCTCGAGCACAACGACAAAGTGCAAGTGAACGTGCTGTTCCGCGGGCGCGAGATGCAGCACATCGAGGAAGGTCAGCGGGTAATGAACCAGGTGCTCGAAGCGCTGCAAAACGACTGCAAGCTCGAGACGCCGGCGAAGATGGAAGGCAAGCGCATGGTCGCGCTCCTGGCCCCCAAGAGCAGCGGGCCGGAAAAGGGCGGCAACCAGGGCGCGCCCAAGCCCAAACCGAAGCCCGCACCGGCCCAGGCCGTTGGAGCCGCCGCCCCCGCGCCCAAGCCCCAGGCGCCCGCGGCAGTTACCAGCGCAGCACCCGCCGCGAAGCCGCCGGTCCCGCCTAAAGCATGAATTCGGCCGCCCGCGTCCGATCGCATCGTAAAGCGTAGTTCCGGGTGGTCCCGGCCCCCGGAACTGTGTCCCCAAATCACTTCTGTCCCGCAACACGCAGCGTTTCCGGCCACGGCCAAACCGCGATCGTAGTACCGTGCTCCGAGCGGCCGGTGTTGTACGCTACCGCCAGCGCCTCACCACCGGGCGAGAACTCGATCTGACCGCCGCGCCATGACAGATCTTCCAACACCGCCCGCACGAACCCCAGCGATTTCCCGTTCGAGACGTCCCAGAACCCGATCCACCCGTGTTCCGCCTCGGCCGTGATCGCGTACAGCCCATCCGGACTGTACGCCAGATTCGTCGGTTGGTGCCAGTCAGGGATTTTCAGATCGACCGTCGGCCCGCCCGCCAACGGCACGTGTCGCACCAGGACGCGGGACGGATAGTACGATTGGCGCCGAACCAACACGGCCGTCCCGTCGGGCGTAATCGCGAATTCCGTTGTTGCGTTGAACCCGCTCGGGAACCCGTCAAAGGCATCGCGCCGGACCGCGTCCGAAGTTCCGCGCTCCACGTTCAGAACCTTCAGCTCACCGTTATACTTCATTCCTAACAGGCGCGAGCCGTCCGAGTTGTACCGGAGCGACGCGAAATCCTCGAACGCCGTCCGCCGCGTGTACTGCGGGTGTGCCGCGGTGAGGTCCGCGGTGTACGCTTGCTGATACGCAAGTAGCGTGAGGCGCGCCCCATTGGGGGCGAGAGCCCCGCGCCCCCAAATGTTCCGACTGTTAAGCACGATGTCGAGGTCACGGGCACCGGGCTGCCATCGATATACAGCGCCGTTGTGGAGTACGATCACCGCACCGGTCGCGGTCGTCGCCATCCCGATCACGAGATTGCCGAGCTTCCGCTTCCCGACTTCTTCCGTTCCGTCGGCCCGATTCACGGCGCGGAACGCGCCGGACAGGTGCTGCCCGATCAGTTGGCTCCCGTCCGGGCTGAACCCGAACTGTGACAGGTGCGACGACCACTCGCTGAACTGCCCGAACCCGCCGAGCGCGGTGCCACCGTCCGCGCGCCGGTCGAAGCACGGCCCGCAGGTGTCACCCATCCACCCGAGCGATTCCGGGCTGCCGACCGCACCGCACCGGCACACCGCAATGTACCGCTCCCCGTCGTTCTTTTCGCGCACGCCGAGCACGGCCTCCGGGTACACGTGCCACCACGGGGGCAGCGAGCGCAGTTCGACCTCGCGGCGCATGCGCGCGAACCGGTGCCGCGTGCGCCCGATGACCCGAACGTGCTTGCGCCCGGCCGGGTCGGTCCACCACGCGGCGATCACCTCCGGCACCGCGCGCCCGCCCCGGCACGACCGGCGCCGGCCCTCCGGCCCGCTCCGGAGCACGTCTTGCGCGAACCGACCCCAGAACTGAGCGTCGCGCTCGATCAGGTTGGTTTGGGTTCGGTTCTCGCGATTCGCGGCTTTCATCGCCTTGCCGAGTACACCCGTCAGTGTGTCCTCGTCGGGATCGATGATCCGCTTGTCGAAAATCGCCATCAAACGTCCTTCGTTCGCCGCATTTCTAAACTGCGCCAATGATAGCCGCGCGTGGCAGAAATTCACTTGCGCCGGTTTGCTTTCAACAATGTGGGCTTTTCCAGCCATTTTTGACGCCGTTGCGCGAAACTGAGAGGTCAAGCGGTGCCCGTGCGAGTGGCACCTTGTAGTTTCAAACTCGTTGAGCGGTTCCGCTTTGGCCGGGGTGACGAATGTCGGCACACGTGGCGTTGTACGCGGTCGGGTTGCTGCTACTCGCGCTGGGCGCGGTGGGGCTTGTGATCGGCGCGGCCCGCCTCGACCGGGCCACCGGGCGCAGCGCGTTTGCGATCGGGATTATCGCGATAGGCTTCGGACCATGTGTTGCGGGACTCGCGTTCGACCTCGCCGCGGTGCTCCACAAACTCCCGCCCCCGGCCAAAGTGATTGGCCTCCCGCGGCTCGCGATGGGTCACGTGATCGGCGGGAACATCGCGAGTATCGGACTCGTGCTCAGTGTCGCGGCGCTCGTGCGCCCCATCGCAGGAACGGCGAAGTTATTCGCGACCGCGATCCCACTTGCCATCGTCGCGGCGCTTCTGTTTTGGTTCTTAGCACGCGACAACACCATCAACCGCGTTGAAGCCGGCGTGCTGTTGGTTGCAGGTTTGGGAGCACTCGCACTGCTTGTTCGCCAAGCGCGACGCGAACCGGACGCAGTTAAAGCGGAATTCGCGGCGTGGGTACCGAATCGACTGCCGATGTGGGCCGCCGTAGGACTGGTGCTGTCTGGCTTGGGTGGTCTGATCGGCGGTGCGATGCTGATCGCAACTCACGCGAACGCGACCGTCCGCGTCGTGCCACTCGATTCGCACCGGCTCGGACTGGTATCGGCCGCTGTCCTTGCACTACCAACACTAGTTGCAGCGATCTGCGCGGCCCGACGCGGTCGGTCGGACCTCGTTCTGGGACTCGTCGTGGGACCGATTCTGTTCAATCTGCTGTTGGTCGTTGGCGTGGTCGCAGTGGTGCGCCCCCTCCTTGTGATCGAGGGGGCAATTCTGCACGAAGTGCCGGTGATGGCTCTGTTTACGCTGTTGCTTGTTCCCCCGTTGGCGAACGGCTTCCGGGTGTCGCGCTGGGAGGGGGCGATTCTCCTCACCGCGTTTGCCGGGTTCTTCGTGTGGCAGATCACGAAGAAGTAGCTGCCCCTTCCGCCTTCGCGGTGTCTTCGTCGAGGTACTTGGCACCCCAAATCCAAAGCACACCGCTGACCGGAATGAACAGCGACACACCCACGAAAGCCGTGTGCAAGCTCGATAGGTCGGACACGAAGCCGATGATGAGCGGCGAGATCGCGTCGCCCAGTGCGTGAATGATGAGAATGTTGATCGCGAACGCCGTGGCGCGGATCTCCGACCGGGTGACGTTGGCCAAAATGGTGTTGGCCGGTCCGGTGTTGAAGAATAGGAAGAAGACGGCCACGAACAAAAGCACCCACGCCAGCGGGAACGAAACGAACAGCATTCCCAAAAAGAACGGGAACGCGATCACCATCCCCCACCCGGCAACCTTGAAGTACGCGCCCTTCACACCGCGGTTCCGCAAATAGTCACCGCATGTGCCGCCCAAGAGTGTCGCGATCAACCCGCCGATCACCACGATGCCACCGATGTAAGTGCCAATGGCTCCGTTCGTCAGGTACCCTTCGGCCGGACTCGCGTCCAGGACATCACCCTGGTAGTTGGTGACTTCCGCCTCGGTCAACAGCCCGGGTGTGCCCGGGGCTCCTTTCAAGCGCGTTTCCACTTGAGCAAGGGTCAGCACGTCCGAACCGGCGGCGGCTTCGAGCTTCTTGATGACCGCTTCCGGCACGAGCAAACTGCCGTCGGAACGGCGGTACCGGTCTTCGGTCCGGAGTCGATCGATGGCCTTCGTATCGAGCGTGAACCGCGCCTCGCGCTCGAACACATAGAGCTGCATAACGGTCGCGACACCACCCAGCACAAACGTGGACGCGGTCATCCCCGCACAGCACAGCACGAACGAGCGGTTCAGCTTCAGTTCTCGCAACACCGCCCAGTAACTCGGAGCATGAACGTCGCTCCCTTCGCGCCGAGCGAGTGCTTCATGCGCCACGTGCCGCGGAGTTTCCTTCATGAAGAAGCACATGATCCCCAGCAGAAGTCCTGGGATCACGGCGAGGTAAAAGGCCCCGCGCCAACCGAGCGAGGTTTCCGCCACCTGCGAACCGATCACGAACCCCAGCGCGCTACCGACGGGAATGGCCACATAGAACCACGCCATCACCCGACCGCGGTGATCCACAGGGTACATGTCGGACAACATCGCGGGCGCGACCGGACCGTAAGCGGCCTCGCCGATCCCGACCAAACATCGTGTAAGGAACAAGATCAAGTATCCGGTCGCCAGGCCGGTGCCACCCGTCGCGAGGCTCCAACCGATCACCGCGACACCGACTAGGAGCCACCGCGACAACTTGTCCCCGAGCCGCCCGAACACCGGCGACAGACACATGTACGCGACCATGAACGCGGTCGTGAGAGCGCCGAGCTTGGTATTCACCCACTGAGAGTCGGGCGGGAAGATCGTCGCGTCCCGTTTGATCTTGGGCAGAGTAGCCGAAAGGATCTGGCGGTCGATGTAGTTGAACAGGTTGATGCCGATGAGCAGTGCAAGTGCCCACCCCGCGCCCGGTAGTGCTTTGCTCGGCCCGGCCGAATTGGTTGCGGTTCCGGTGTGCATCGGTGGGCTTCTCCGAGCCGAGGTCGAGTGTGGATAAAAACGCGAACTCCTCGCGCTTGCGGCGCGAGGAGTTCAAAATAGAAGCTCGTGCGGCGGCCGAACACCGTATCACTTCACGGCGTTCGGCGTCAATTACTTCTGGTTAGACCGGTACCCGGTGGTCATGATCGGCCCTTGTGCGGGCTGCTGAGCAGCCCGGTAATCCGGCTGGGTGTAGCGGTACCCCGCGAGGGCCGGATCACTCGGCGTGGAGACCACACGACCCTGCCACGTCGGTTGAACCGCAGCGCCTTGCGTTCCGCGTGCCGGCATCATGACTGCCCCCGCGCCTGCTCCGGGCTGCATCGGTTGCGGCTGTTGCAGCGGTACGGGCGCGTTGTACGTCGGCTGAACCGGTGAGTTGTAACCGCCCGCGTAAGTCGCACCGCAGCCGGTTGCGCACCCACCACCGGACGTGCAACTGAACAGTCCCTGGATCGGCCCGACATACGGGGCCGGGCGCATCTTGGGCAGTTCGGTCGGCGTGAGTTGGAAGCACAGCCACGACTTCATCCGCTCCCAGCACGGGCGCTCGCGCTCACAACCGACCGGCCCACACGCCACCGGTCCGCAGGCACTGTAGCCCGCACCGACACCCGGCGGGAGCGGCGGTACCGCGTACCCCGGTGCGGCGGAGATAGGAGCACTCGAATAACCCGCGACCACCGGACTGCGGACCGGCGACCACGTGGTGCGCGAGAACATGCGTGATCCGCCACCCCATGCACCGCCCGCCGGCGCGACCAAGTTCCCGTTTTGCAGCGCAGGAGGCGGAACGACCGGGGAGGTAGGCGCGAGCCAGCCGTCTTGGGCGCCCACCGGTGCGACGCAACACACCCCAGCCACCGCCGCGATGTAAAACCGTTTCATAGTTCCGCCTCCGTGCGGACGAGGTGATTCGACACTCCCAAACTCGACCACCCGGAGCCGGAAAGTGCAGTGCGAGAGGTTGTAGGGAAGGTGAACAAGTTGCGCACGATCGGCGCAACCGGCACAGATTACCAAACGGGCCGTTTCAGACGAATGGTGGGTGAAAGTCGGAAGGCGCACGCAGTTGGTCGGTATCACCAATCCGAATCGTCGAAGAGAGAGGGTTGAACCGTTCGGCGCTTCGGTGCGGGGCGGTTCACACGAGCAACGGCACGGTTCGCGGAGTTGGGGCGCCGCACGAGGGTGATCGCTTTCGCCGCCACATCTTGCCGAGCGGTAATGACTTCCGTTGCCGGATTCAGAGCAACGAGTGCCTCGCGCCCGGCCACCGCCGCGAGTTCCGGTTTATTACAATCTTTGCTCAAGTGTAGTTGAACGAGGTGCGAAGGGAATCCTTCGCCCGAGCGCCCCGCGATGGTCGCGGTCAGTTCCGCGGCCTGTTTGTTCGAGAGGTGCCCCATATCGCCGAGCACGCGGTCCACGAGGAATTTGGGCCGCGGACTAGCTCGCTCCATGAGTTCGTCGTGGTTGTATTCCAGAGCGAGCACATCCACACCCGCGAACTCGGAAATCAGCTCCGGCGAACTGCACCCGAGGTCGGCCGCGTAGCCGATCGACCACGCGGGCGACGGCTGTTGGTCGTCGAGGCCGTCGATACGGAAGGCGTAAGTGGGTACGGAATCGTGTGACACGCGGATCGGTAGACAGGTGAGACCTTTGGTGAGTTCGACGAGGCGGCCGTCGGAGTATTCCCGCGCCAATCCCGCTGCGTTGAAGGTGGCGAACGACGAAGCGACGCGCTCCATGTGCTCGAAGTGCCTGGGGTGGGCGTACATCGGGATGCGGCGAGAGCGCAGGTCCGCGAGCGTGGCGTCTTTCCAGTGATCAGTGTGCGTGTGCGTGAGGACTACGGCCGACACGCGCTCCCACGACGCACCGATCGACTGGAGCCGCGCGGTGAGGAGTTTTGGGTGCAACCCGCAATCGATGAGTAGGCCGAACCCGTCGAATTCGAGCAAACTGGCGTTCCCGCCGCTACCACTCGCCAGCACTGTGAACCGGGCCGTCATCGGATGGCCTTCCCTCCGGTAACTTCAACTACCGCGTTGAGCGGGACATAAGTCGAAGAAAGTATGAAGGTAAGTTTTACCCGCGCGCGAACCGCATTGAAAGGGCGGTAGGTTTTGTGCGTCGTTCCGGCTGCTTCGCTTCTGAGGAACGAATCACTCGCTCGTCACCGTGCACCGGAGACTTGGCGGACCGCGCCCCCGCGGCGCGGGTGAAATTATCGGCACAAAATCGACACGCGATCACTATTTCATGGTATAATGTACAAAAATACAGAATTCCACACTGCAAGCGTTGATGAAATGCGTTCAACGCGAGCACAGAAAGGCCAACACGATGCGAAACGCCATTTCTCCACAAACAACTATTAACAAAGCAATTACGACGAATTACCAGCACTAGCCGGCCCCGGAAAGGTTAGCAAATGTTAGCCGCACTCTGTGCGAGCCGTTGAGAGACTGAAGCGCCCACGAAGTGAACCGCGTGCGTGTCCCGCGTGTCGCTTCAACAAAGCGAAACACGACTCGAACTTTGAGGCTTTGAGGTCATGCAATTCTGGTTCACAGCGGACACGCACTTCGGCCACGGCAACATCATCAAATATTGCCAGCGGCCGTTCATGTCGCGTGAGGAAAAAACCGCGACGCGGAACGATTCGCGCGCGAAACTCCGTCTCTCCAACGAAACGGTCAAGCGCCACGACGACGCGATTCTGGACGCGATCAACTCCCGTGTTGCGCTCGACGACACGCTCTGGATCTTGGGCGACTTCTGTTGGGGCGGGTTCGCCGAAGCCCGACACTACCGCGATCGCATCCGGTGCGAGAACGTGTTTCTCGTGTGGGGCAACCACGACCGCGGCGATATCGCGCCCGTATTCAGTGACACCATCGAACAGGGGATGATCCGCGCGGAGGGCCAAGAGATTTGGCTGAACCACTACCCGATGCGGAGCTGGAACAAGGCGTTCCACGGGAGCTGGCACCTCTACGGCCACGTCCACGGACGACTCCAGCGCGAGGACGACGCGAACCCCGCCATGTTGGTCAAGGATGTGGGTGTTGATGCGTGCGAGTACCGGCCAATTAGTCTCGCTGAGCTACGCGACTACATGGCGCCGCGAATCGATCGCTTCAACCGCAACAAGGCCGCGTTCGTAGCGGGTCAGGACGATGCCGCAATTCCAATATGAACAAATTAACTGTCAAATCTAATAATTCAGATCTCATGTCACTCGGCGCCCACCACTGGATACGATTTAGCCAAATCATCCCCTCAAGCTAAAATTTTGATACGAGTATTCATTTTGGCGTATCGCTTGCACTCAATATTCTTTCTGGTAACAATGTAGCCATCGAAGAATTGAGGGTCAGCTATGCTCCGCGTGCTTGGCGCCGTCGCGGCTTTTCTCGTGTGCTTGCACACCAACGCCGCTCCTCCCGTCGCAAACCAAGCGGAAGCGTCCGCAGACAAGGCCCAAGCGATTGACGGGAAGGTTGTGCCGCTTGCGGACGCGCTGAAGAAGCTCGGTGTGAAGGCCGACACAGACACTGCGGGCGTGGCACTCGTGACCGCCGATGGCACCATCTACACACTCGTAAAAGACGAGAAAACAAGGCTTTTGTTCCTCGATCCGCAGCTCCACAATCGCGACGTGCGCCTCACCGCAAAGGTGCTTTCCGGCACCCGCGTTCTGCACGTCGAGCGCGTGCAAACGATCAAGAACGGGAAAGCTTTCAACGTAGATTACTGGTGCGAACAGTGTCAGCTCGATGCCACCGAACCGGGGCCGTGCAAGTGCTGCGGCGGTGAAACCGCGCTACGCGAACTCCCGGCCAAGTAAGCTCTGCGGTCCTTTGATTTCGTACCCCAATCGGCCGTCCGGTTGGGGGCTTTTATTTCCCCTCGTGCGATCAAATCGTGACCTCGTCCGGCTACACTTTGACCGCGTCTCATTAAGTTCAGGTAAGACAAAAGCCCGGCACGTTCCTTGCTATTGATCCGACGCTACCCAACTCTTTGCACCCGTTACATTACCCCAGGAGTGACCCGATGAAGTTCGGGCGACAGGCCGCGCTTGCGGCCATGATGATGGTTATTGGAATGTCTGCCGTTACCATCGGTGGCGCGCAAGAGAAGAAAGAGCAGCCCAAAGAGAAGCAAAAGGGCGGAGCCAAGCAGAAGACTTGGGACGAGGTCGCGGACGCGGGTGTCGCGTACCTCAAAACCACGCAGGCCGAAGACGGAACGTGGAGCAAGACGAGCCACCCCGGTATCACCGCCGTCGTGCTGACGGGCCTGTTCAAGAGCGGGAAGGCGACCGCGGACGATGCGTTCGCGGCGAAGGGGCTGAAGTTCGTCGAGACGCTCGTGGACGAGAAAGAGGGCCACATCGCGGCCGGCGAGAACCTGCGCCACAAGTTCTACACGACCAGCGTGAACCTCCAGGCGCTCAAAGCCTCCGGCTCCAAGAAGTACGACAAGGTGATCGCGGATGCGGTCACGTACTTCAAGAAGGGCCAGGTCGGTTCGGCCGACGGTAAGAAGGAAGATGACTCAAACTACGGCGGCTTCGGGTACGGCCCGGGTACGCGCGGCGACATGTCCAACACGCACTTTGTTCTCGATTCGCTCGTCGCGGCCGGCGTTCCGAAGGACGACGAGGTTTACAAGAAGACGCTCGTGTTCGTGAGCCGGTCCCAGAACCTCGAAAGTGAAGCCAACAAACTGCCGTGGGCCGGGAAGATCAACGACGGCAGCTTCATCTACGTCAACGGCTCGGCTCCGGGTGGGACCGCCGCCGCGGACGCCGCGCGCCCGGGCTACGGCAGCATGACGTATGCCGGGCTCAAGAGCCTCGCGATCTGCGGCGTGAGCAAGGACGACCCGCGCTACAAGAAGGCGATGGAGTGGGTGACCAAGAACTACTCCGTGGACCTCAACCCGGGCCGCGCGGAAGGGGCCGGGGGACAGGGCTACTACTACTACCTCGTCGCGATGGCGCGGTGCCTCAACACGCTCGGCGTCGATGAAGTGGTGGACGCGGCCGGGAAGAAGCACGACTGGCGCGCCGAAATCACCCGCGCGCTCACGTTCCGGCAGCGAAAGGACGGCAGTTGGGGTAACGACTTCACCACCTGGATGGAAGGCGATCCGAATCTCGATACCGCCTTCGCGCTGATCGCGTTGAGCTACACCAAGCCTAAAAAATAACCGCCTCAGTTATCAATCTGTAATGCGGTCGTCTTGTCACCCGGAACAAACGGTTGGCGAGACGACTGTACCACCCCAAAGCTCTCACGCCCCACAAAGCGCGAACCGTTTATCTGCCAAATTGCTCGCAACGCGCTGCGGATTATCTTTCTTGGAGACGCCCCATGCCCGCGAAGAAAAGGATCGGCTTCACGCTGATCGAATTGCTAGTTGTTATCGCCATCATCGCTATTCTCATCGGCCTGTTGTTGCCCGCGGTTCAGAAGGTGCGAGAAGCTGCCGCGCGCATGAAGTGCCAAAACAACCTCAAACAGATCGGCCTCGCCATTCACATGTACGACCAGACCCAAGGGGTGCTGCCGAACATGAGCTTTTGCGGCGGCGGCTGCGAGGATACCAACCCGGGTATGCAAAACATCTTTTTCCGCTTTCGCCACTACCCGGTGGCCTTCGAGCTACTGCCCTACGTCGAACAGGACAATCTCTACAAGCAGTTCAACCTCAACAAATCCGGGACCGACAACACGACCCCCGGGATCGCCGGTGGCCTGACTAACCTCCAGTTGTCTTCCCAGCCCTTGAGCGTCTTCCTTTGCCCGTCCATGCCGGCCCCGGTCAACCCCGTGTTCGCCGGCTACGCGAGCTACGGATGGAACCGCGGCAACAGCGACGTCCGCTCCCCCGCTCAGTCGGGCGACATCTTCAAAACGGGGCAAGCATACGGGTTCACGCCCTCCGACGGGGTGTTCATCTCGGCGATGGACGCCGGCCTGAGTTACGACGGCGGTGTGGCGCTGGCAGCCAAGCACACCGCCGACCCGACCTGGTGGCAGCCCCCCAACACGTACAAGATCAAGCTCCAGAGCGTCACCGACGGGCTATCCAACACGATCGCCGCGGGCGACATGCACAACATCCTCAAGGGATACACCACGACGACCGTGAACAGCGTGTCCATTGGCACCACGGCTGTGGAGTCGGGCGGCCCGATCGCCTGGGGAGCTAGCGGCGGCGACTACTACAGCGAGGGCCGGACCACGGTGCCGATGAACACGCTCAGCGGCCCGTACTACAGCCGGAGCATCACGGACCCGGCCGCCCTGCACGACATCCTCTTCAGCAGCCCGATCTATTCGTTCCGCAGTACGCACACCGGCGGGTGCAACTTCCTGCTCTGCGACGGCTCAGCGAAGTTCATCCGTCAGTCCATCGACATGACCACCTACAAGGCGCTGGGCAGCCGCAATGGAGGTGAGGTGATCGGTGACTACTAGTCGCACACTGGTCGCCTTGGTCTGCGCGGCGGTGGCCGGGTGCGGCGGGGGGCTATCGGTCCCTGCCACCGCCCCGGTGTCCGGTACGGTGCAGTTTAGGGGCAAGCCGGTTGCCGGGGTGAAGGTGACGTTCCACCCCAAGTTCGACATGGGGGCCGTCAAGTTCACACCGAACGGGCTGACCGACAAGGACGGCCGGTTCGCCCTGAACACCGCCGCCCCGGGCGACGGCGCGCCGCCGGGCGAGTACGCGGTGACGTTCGAGTTGCCCCGCGTGACCGCGGACCAGCGCGGATTGGACACCGAGGTGGACGTGTGGAAGGGGAAGTACTCCGACCCGGGGAAGAGTACCTTCAAGGTGACCGTCCAGAAGGGTGATAACGTCCTCGAAACCTTCAAACTCGACTGACGCTCGCCATGCGCCCCTTCCTGTTGTTTGTCCTCGTAGCTCTCGCCGGGTGCGGTCGACCGACCGCACCCGCGATCGCCGTGTACCCGGTAGAAGGGCGGTTGGTCGTCAGCGGGATTCCGGCGGTAAACGCGCAGGTCGCGCTCCACCCGGTCGGTGAACCGACATCAAGTTATCATCCGGTCGGTACGACCGGCGCGGACGGGCGGTTCCACCTCACGACGCGCACGACCGGGGATGGCGCGCCGGCCGGAGAGTATGTCGTCACGATCATTTGGACCAACCACGAGTTGTTCGGCGGCGACTGCCCGTGTGGTGCCGACCCGACACAACACGACCGCCTCTGTGGGGCTTACGCGGACCCCGCAACTTCGCGACTCCGCGCGACGGTTCGAGCGCAGCACAACGAGATCACGCTCGAGACAACGGTGGGTGGTGGCGGACGCGGGTGGGACTTACCTCGACTGCAAGACGCGGGGAAGAAAACCGACCGAGTTACGCCGACCGAACGCGACCGTGAGTGGAAGCAATGAGGCCGTAAACGAAGACTTCGTGCATCGGCCCAATCAGATCATTCACAAGCACAGCGCTTAATCGGACACTCGGACCATTCCGAACTTTCTGATTGCGAGCTTCGTGCGCACAAGCTAATATCTTGAGTTAGCTACAAACCACACTGCCTGCATTCTCACACCTGCCTCTCTCCCACCGGTCTGTCCTCCTATCGGAGCCTCTCATGTTGACCTTCTGGGGCGATCGTCAGAGGTACTGCGACAACATCAGCCGGCGCAACTTCCTGCGGATCGGCGCGTTCGGGGCCGGTCTCACACTCGCCGACGTGCTCCGACTCCGGGCGGCACAAAACCCCGTCACCCCAGCAAAGTCCACGCCGCAGAAAGCGGCGATCATGATCTACCTGCCGGGCGGCCCGTCGCACATCGACATGTACGACCTGAAGCCCGAAGCCCCGAAGGAGTTCCGCGGGGAGTTCAAGCCCATTCAAACGAACGTCCCCGGGGCACAAATCTGCGAACACATGCCGCTCCAAGCCCGCATGTGGGACAAGCTCGCCTGCGTCCGTTCGCTCATTTCCACTGAGGAACACAGCGACTCGCTCGTGAGCACCGGTTACAGCGAGGTCGCGAACCGTATCTCGTCGCACCCGGCCTTCGGGTCCGTAATCTCGAAGCTCCGCGGGGATAGCGGGAATGACGTTCCGCCGTTCGTCAGTCTTCGTGGAGGTGGAAGTCCGGGCACCGAACCGGGCTACCTCGGCGTCGGGCACAGACCGTTCACGCCCAGCGGTGCCGGGGTCGAGAACCTCCGGCTCGCTAACGGCGTGAACACGAGCCGGATGGACGACCGCAAAGACCTCCTCGGCAAATTCGACACCGCGTGCCGGGAGATCGACGCGAGCGGCACCATGAAGGGCATGGACTCGTTCGCCGGTCGCGCGTTCGACATGATCGCATCCGGAATCGTCCGAAAGGCTCTCGATCTGAAGAACGAAGATCCCAAGACACGCGACCGGTACAAGGGTGTTGAGCAGTTCCTCACCGCGCGCCGGCTCGTTGAAGCAGGGGTCGGCTGCGTCACGCTGAGCTACGGCGGGTGGGACACGCACACGAGCAACTTCAAAGAACTGAAGCGGATGCTCCCGGAACTGGACCGCGGGATCGCGAACTTGGTTCAAGACCTGCACGATCGCGGAATGCAGGACGACGTGATCACCGTAGTGTGGGGCGAGTTCGGACGCACCCCGAAGATCAACAGTTCGGACGCGGGCCGCGATCACTGGGCGCCTGTAATGAGCGCGCTGGTTGCCGGCGGTGGACTCAAGATGGGCCAGATGATCGGGAGCACTTCTGCGAAGGGCGAGTACCCAAAGGAGCGGCCGTACAAGGTGCCGCACCTGTTGAGCACGATCTACAGCGCGATGGGCATCGACCCGAGCTACACGTTCCCGAACGGGGCCGGCCGACCGATGTACATCCTCGACGACCGCGACAAGGTCGAAGAACTGCTCTGAGGTAGCGCCACCAAGCCAAGTAACGAAACCGGGAGCCACAAAGCTCCCGGTTTTCATTTGATCTGCGTCACAACACCAGCATCGCGTCGCCGTAACTGAAGAACCGGTATTCGTTCGCGACGGCTTCGGCGTAAGCCCGTTGAAGCAACTCGCTGCCAGTGAAGGCGCCAACGAGCAGCAAGAGCGTCGTTCGCGGAAGGTGGAAGTTCGTCACGAGAGCGCTAATCGCGCGGAACTCGAACGGCTCGTGGATGAACAGGTTCGTTTCGCCATAAAATGGCTGAGGCGTTCCGGACCGCGCTGCCGTTTCCAGCGTGCGGGTCGTGGTGGTGCCAACCGCGACTACGCGCCCCCCGCGCTCCTTTGTCGCGCGAACGGCATCCGCCACATCCTGTGTCACCGCGCACCACTCGCTGTGAATCACGTGCTTTGTCGGGTCTTCTTCTTTCACGGGCGCGAACGTGCCCAAGCCGACGTGCAGGGTAACGCGAGCCGTGCCGATTCCTTTGGCCGCAAGCCGGTCGAATAGTGCCGGGGTGAAGTGCAATCCCGCTGTTGGTGCCGCGACCGAGCCGGCCGCGTTCGCACTGGCGTAAACGGTCTGGTAGCGCTCGCGGTCAGCGGCCTCTTCGCGGCCCTTGCGAATGTACGGCGGCAGCGGGATGTGTCCGTAGCGCCCGAGCAGTTCCGGAGGCGTCCCCTCTTCGTCGGGCCGCATGAGCCAGTGCCGCTCGACCGTTCGGCCGCAAAGCACGAGGCGCAAGTTCGTGTCCGTCACGAACGCGGTGCCGATTTCGGGGTACCCGCGTGTCTGTGCGAGCATCTCCCACGAGCCGTCTTCGGTTGTGCGGAGGAACAAGCCCTCCCACTTCCCGCCGGTCTGTTCGCGCCGGCCCACCACGCGCGCGGGAAGTACCCGCGTGTCGTTGAGCACGACGAGATCACCAGGGCTAAGAAGATCGGGTAGATCGCGGAACGTGTGGTGCGTGATCGAATTCTCAGAGCGACGCACGACGAGCAGCCGGGCGGAGTCACGCTCCGCAGCCGGGTGTTGCGCGATCAGATGTTCGGGCAGGTGGTAGTCGAAGAAATGCACGAAATGTTCCGGAGCGGGGTTCCGAGTTTCTGTGGTTGAAGCGAACTCGGAACCCGGCATTGGGGACTTACTTGAAGTTCTTCAGCCACTCGTCGAACTCTTTCTTGTGCTTCTCGACGGTCTTCGCCGGCCCGAGGAGGGTGAGCGAGTACACCGCGTCCTTCCCCTCGAAAATGACGTAGATCTGGCGGTAGTTTTCGACCTTCGTGACCTTCGCGTTCGGATCGAACGGCGGGAACTTCTTCAGGAACGTGCCGCTGATGTCCTGATAAGTGGCGTCTTCTTTACCAATCTTGATCTTGGACACGGCCGGCTTCTTGTCCGCGGCCAGCTCGAACTTCTTCACTTGGCGGTCGAGGTTCGCTTCGACCGTTCCGCCCCCGGGCGAGGCAAAGAGGGCCAGTTCCGCGTCCTCGGGGTCACCCGCTTCCTTGGCCAATTTGAATTGGGCCAATCGCATCTTGTTCGATGGGGTTTCTTCCTTCCACCCGGTTGGCGTGGTGGATTTTAGCCCGCCCCACTCGACCGCGACGCCCTTATCGGCAGCGCCCACGGCGCTCGCGAAGACCGCAGTCAATACGGAAGCGAACAGCATACGCATGGAGATGACCCTTCGGAAGGAACAGACGAGTTCCGACACCGGGGACATTCTACACCCGTCGTTCAGAAGTAGAACCCCATCGCCCGTATCTGCTGATACTGTTGAGTGAGAGCTTCGTTAAGTTGGCGAGGGATGAGTAAAGAACCGTACCACGCGGCCCGGTGTGAGTCGAGAGTGGGGCGAACACCGACTGCTCGCGGCATCGGTGCCACTTCCGCGGTGTCCGGTTCGTTCTCGTCTTCGTCCGCGGCAGGCGGGATGGGCTTCGCCGAGGTGGGAACGGTGAACTCGTTCGCTTCGGTCGTGTCGAATGGAATGCCAGTCACTTTGCTTGGAACTGGGTCGAGCAGGGCATCCGTGTCGGTCACTTCAACGACGTTTGCCAGCACCACCGACTCTGCGGACGCCTGAACCGCAGTCGTTTCTGGTTCCGTGGTCGATGTCGGCTTCGCGAAGAACGCAAAGTGAATGATCGCGTACCCCAGGACGGCGCTCGTTGCGCTAATTGCCACGACCATTCGCATGGCGGCTCCTTAGATTGCCGGGAAATGACAAGCGCGGAGCAATAGCGGTGCGCGGGAGTTGGGGCAAGCTCAACCGATCACGGGTTGTCGTTCGGCAATATCCAGTCGAGTCACCCACTCGCTCAAGAATGCCGCCCTTACCCGGGCCGCGTGGTCAGCCTCGTCCGGCGAAACACACACAAATTGCACCCGGTCGTTTGGGCGGAGTTGGGCGAGTAGGTCGAGATCGGCGCGGATGACGTGTGCGACCTTTGGGTACCCACCAATCGTTTGACCGTCGACCCCGAGAACGATCGGCAGCCCGTCGTTCGTCACTTGCACGGCTCCTGGGGCTACCGCTTCTGACACGAGTTCGCCGGGCACACGCGAAAGAGGCGCTCCCTTCAAGCGAAGCCCCATGCGATTACTCGCGGCCGATACTTCGTAGGTCTGGGTGAAGAATGTGTCGTCAGTGAACCAATCACGTTGGGGACCGTTGAGCACACGGAGTGAGTGGACAGAACCTACCCCCCCATCCCCCCTCCCTAAAGGGAAGGGGGAGCAAGAACCTAACCCCCTAACCCCCTTCCCTAGGAAGGAAGGGGGAACAGGACCAAAACCAGCATAAACAAAGCAATCCGCGATGGTTTTAAGCCCCTCTCCGTTTAGGGGAGGGGTTGGGGAGGGGTTCTTCTCCCCCTTCCCTTCAGGGAGGGGGGACGAGGGAGTAGGTCTTGCCTCACAGAACGGCAAGCTACGCGACTCTGTGCGGCTTACAGCACACTGGAGCGTGTCCCCGGCCCGAATCGGCTCCAGTGCCGAACGGCTGCCGAGTATCTCTTCTGCGTGAAAGCCCCCTGCGACGCACAGATATGCTCGTGCGCCGGTGCGCGTGCCACCTACACGCAATACGTTACCGGGTTCGAGTGTGAATGTAGTGCCCGTTGGCAGCGGGTTCCCGTTTAGCGTGCTCTGAAACGGCGCACCGAAGATGACGCACGCGACCGGGTGATGAGCCTCAAGTGTTGGTCCTGCAAATGCGACTTCCAGCGCGACCGCGTGGAGCGGATTGCCGACAAGTGCGTTGCCCAAAGTGAGTGCGGCGCGGTCGGCGGCGCCGCCAACGGATACGCCCAGCGCCCGGCTGCGCTCGCGTCCGAAATCAACGAGCAGCGATTGCAACCCGGGTTCACGAACAGTCAGGCTCATACGAACGCCTTGAGCGTGAACCCGCGCTCCAGAAGCGACGCACGAACGGCCTTCGTAAACGCGACCGCGTCCGGATTGTCGCCATGAACGCAGATCGTTTGCACGCCCTTTTCGCGCACCAGCCATTCAATCTGCTTCACGGCCTCGGACGGCTCGTGTATGAACGCATCCGGTTCGCTGCGTGGTACCAGCGACCCATCCGAGCGGTACCGGCGATCCGCGAACCCTTCCGCAAAGAACGAAACACGGTCTGTAGCCTCGGCTCCGAGCCAGGATTGGGGGAGTCCAATCACCGGTAGCTCAAACACTTTGGCGGCGTCGATGACACCAACGGCGATGTCCTCGTCACGACACGCTTGGTTGTAGAGTGCGCCGTGTGGTTTGATGTATTTCACACCAATACCACACGCTTTGGCTAGCGCTATCAGCGCCCCAACTTGGTACAGGCACTCGTGCGCGATCTCGCGCGGAGTCAGGTTGAGTTCGCGCCGACCGAAATTCTCGCGGTCCGCGTAGCCGGGGTGGGCACCGATCGTAACGCCAAACTGCTTCGCGAGAGCCAGCGTGGACGCGATCTCATTCGGTCCGCCCGCGTGCGCGCCGCAGCACACGTTCGCGGAGGTGATGAACGGCATCAACTCGGCGTCGAAGCCCGCCCCCTCGCCGAGATCCGCGTTCAGATCGATTTCCATCGGGTGGTCTCGTTACTTCAGCAAGCCCTTTGCAATCAGTCCGAAAATGACCCCGGCCAAGAGCAGTCGATACACGACGAACGTGGCCGTGCTGTTCCGCTTGAGGAAGCTCAACAGAAACGCGATTGCCAAGTACCCAACGACTGCCGACACGAGCAACCCGACACCCAGTGCTGCGATCTGATCACTCGCGAACAGCGTGGCTCGCTCGTCGTACATCTCCTTCATCCCGGCACCCAGAATGGCGGGGAGGGAGAGCAAGAATGAAAACCGCGCCGCGACCGGACGCGCGAAGCCTGCGAACAGCCCGGCGGTGATTGTTGTTCCGGACCGTGAGCCGCCCGGCATCAGCGCGAGGGCCTGAAACAACCCGACCCACAGCGCATCGAGCCAGTTGATGTTCCCTTCTTCACGCGGGGGCAGTCCGCGATTCGTCCGCCTCGTGACCCACCATTCGGAGGCCGCCATTAGCAGTGCGAACACAATCGCCACAACAGCGATTGGCGCGGGGTGAAAGAAGTTCGCCTTCAGCCACTTCTTGAGAGTGAACCCGATGACCACCACGGGCACGGTCCCGAGCACAATGAGCCAGCCGATTCGCGAATCGGGTGTGCTCGCGAGTCGTCGGGCGCGGATGTCCGCCCAAAGCCCGTTCAGCATCCGAATAATGTCCGCGCGGAAGTACACAAACACGGCCGCGAGTGTACCGAGCTGGATGACAACGGTGAAAGCGTCTTCGGGGTTCTCGTGCCCGAGTAGTTGTCGCGCAATGAGCAAGTGGGCCGTGCTACTGATCGGGAGGAATTCGGTCAGTCCTTGAATGAGGCCGAGTAACGCGGCTTCCCAGATGGGCATTCGCCCTCCCCAATCGGTATGATGACTCGACTGTTATTCGGAGCGTTCCATGCACGTTTTGCGTTCTACCGTTCTAGCGATCTCGGTAACCGCCGGCGCTCTGTTCGCGCCGAGTTCCGCTCGCGCACACGACATGAACGCGACGGTCAAAGTCGAACCGACATCGGTGCGCGTGGAAGTGTTCTTCGAGGACGATCTGCCCGCCGAACTAGCCAAAGTGAGCGTCACCAATTCTGCAGGCACGGAGGTTGTCACCGGCACGACCGACGATCGCGGCGTATGGACGTTCCCAACACCCGCACCGGGCGAGTACACGCTCACGGCCAAGTGCATCGGGCACACCACGACGGTACGGTTCTCGGTCGCGGGCAGCCCAGAGGCGCCTCCCGTTTCTTACACCGGCGCGCGACTGAATAAGACCGTTGGCTTGACTATTGGTGTGGGTGGATTGCTCGGGGTTTCCGCGGTGTTTTGGCTATTGCGCCGCCGACACCGCGAGTAAAATGCCCGTGCCCGTCTCCGGAGTGTTTTCATGTCGCCCGAAAACCAGATTTCGACGGATACCCCCAACGAACTCACCATCGGTCACACGGCCGATGTCCCGATGGCGGACGGCGCCACGTCGGGAGCCGAGTCGCTACTCAATCACCTCAAACAAGCCTCCAAGTTTGTTCCTCGACCCGCCCCCGGTGCGCCCCAAATTCCGGACTACGAGATCCTCGAAGAACTCGGGCACGGGGGAATGGGAATCGTTTTTAAGGCGCGGCACCTGCCACTGAATCGCGTTGTTGCGCTCAAAATGGTCCTCACGTCCGATCAGCTCTCGCCCAGCGAGATCGCGCGGTTCCGAGGGGAAGCCGAAGCGGTCGCGGCGATCAAGCATACGAACGTGGTCCGTGTGTATGAACTCAGTCCGTTCGAGTCGGAGCGGCCGTACTTCACAATGGAGTTCGTGGAAAACGGGAGTTTGGCCAAGTTCCTGAAAGAGCACAAGCGACTTGATCCTTACCAGGCGGCCGAACTCATTGCGCGCGTCGCCGACGGTCTGCAAGCCGCACACGACGCGGACGTCGTTCATCGCGATATCAAACCCGCCAACATTCTGCTGAGTGCGGAACCCAAGTCTAACGGCTCGTCTCCGACGTCGCGGTTCCCGTTCCTTCCACAGGTATCCGACTTCGGTCTCGCCAAGCGCCTCGCCACGGACGTCACGCGCACACAAGGGCCGGCCGGAACTCCGGCGTACATGGCCCCGGAACAAGCCGGCGGTAAGGCCAAGTTCGTTGGCCCCGCAGCAGACGTATACGCACTGGGAGTCGTTCTCTACGAGTGCCTCACCGAGAAACCACCGTTCGATGACCAGAACCAGTGGGTCACGGTGCAGCAAGTCCTCGACGCCACGCCTGTTTCACCGCGGGTGGCGGTCCCGAGCCTGCCGCGCGACCTGGAACTGATCTGCCTCAAGTGTCTGGAAAAAGAGCCGCACCACCGCTACCCGAGTGCCGCGACGCTGGCCGACGATCTGCGACGGTTTCTTGCTGGGTTGCCGGTGAGTGTCCGCCCGATCGGTCCCGTCACGCGCGTTCTGCGATGGGCGCGCCGTCGCCCGACGGCCGCGGCGCTGGTAGCCCTGTGCGCGGGTCTTTTATTCGCGGTGCCACCGCTGGCTGTTTGGGAACAGGGGCGTCTCGATCAGCGCGGTGCCGATGCCGCCGCCGCGCAAGAAGCCGCGCGCCTGGCTAAACTCGCGGAAGACCGAGAAAAAGAGGCGCACGCCGCTACTGCCAAGTCCGTGGTCGCGGCACTGAAACTTGCTGATGCGCAAGAACTGTTCGCGATCCAAAACAAGCTCCGGACTCGCGCCGCGGATCGCCCTCTGTCTTGGACGCTCGCCAATCACGCGGACTTGTCCAAAGCAGTGAAACTGGCCACAAACGACCCGGCCGCGGTGATCGATCTTCGCTCCGCGGCCGCTGTTGCCCTTCTCAATGCGGACCTACAAGAACTTCCGCCAGTTGTTAAAGGCTTCAGCGCGTCGGCTGCGGCAACCGACCCGAAAACAGGAATGGTTGCCATCGGACAGTACCTCATTTGGGCCTCGTTACCGGTGAGGGTACACCTCATCGAACCATCCATCGGTACAATTACTCGTGAATTGACTTTCACCGCGGGTTTGGTTCGCGATCCGGCGGCAAACATTAAGAGAGCCCCGGACTACGTGTCTTCCCTCGTTTTCAGTTCCGATGGGAAGCGCCTTTATGTCGGAACGAGAAGTTCCCAGGTGATCCGATTCGACCTGGATAAGCCCGGGAAAGAACCTGCCAAAGTGTGGAAAGCCTCGATAACGGCGCTCGAGCAAATTGCTCTCAGCCCAGACGGTAAAACGCTCTACGGTCTCTGTCGGCCCGAGAAAGCGGTGCATGCGTGGTCGACCGATACCGGTAAGTTGCTCGGCAAACTGGAACCCGCAGGGGAAGCTCCGATCACATCGTTTGCGGTACTCGCGAACGGTGAGGTGCTTACATGCGATGCCGCTCAAATTCGGCGATGGGGACCGAACCGACGTATGACGCAAGCGGTTACGAACCCCGGCGCGTGGCGCCTCGCGGTCACTTCGACGAACTGCTTGCTCGTCGGCGATAGGCGCAACCTCGATACATACGACCGACAGGCACTCACCCCGCTCGAACGATTCGAGACGCCCGAGCTGCGGCGCGGAATTCACGAAGACTACGTCAGAACAATTGTGGAACACCCGTCGGGCGCGTACATCGCAACCTCGTCCGGTGACTCTGACCGCACCGTGCGCGTGTGGGAACTGGCGTCTGGCAAGCTCGTGGGGACCGTTTCAGTAACGGGTACGGGACCGATCGCGCTTGCGTGGTCCGGTGACGGGAAGACGCTGTTTGCGACGGCCTACGACCAACTGGCGCGGTGGTCGTTCCGGGCACCAGATGCACAGCAGTTCGCGTGTGTTGACGGGTCAACGATTGCCGCAGCCGCGTTCGGTTCGAGTGACCGAATCGCGGCGCTCACCGATCAAATTGGTGTCAACCGCGAGTTCCTGATGGGGCCGGTCGGCACGATCAAAGCGTCGACTCAGATTCCGGATCGTGGAGGCAACGGGCGCGCAGGCGTTGCGTCGGCGCCTGATGGTAAGTTAGCTGTTACTCCCGCGATGCCGGGGCTCATCGGGTGGTCGTCCGGCACTCCGATTCCTTCTCCCGCGTTCACAACAAAAATCACCTGGTGCCCGCGCTTCGACCCGAGCGGGAATACGCTTTGGGCACTTGTGGATGCCACCGAACTAATGGCATTCGACCCAGCAACGAAAGCGGTGCGCGCGACCTGGAGCAACGCCGCGAGTACCGTCGCGAGCGGCGTGGCAAGTCTGGATGCACTCGCTGTGGGGCGAGCGGTCGTCGCTGTGGGCAGCCGCAACGGTTCGGTTTACTGGTTGAAACCCGAGACGTGTGAACTCGTCACTTCGTTTCCGAACTTCGGTGATCCGGTCCAGTCTGTTGCGATCACCCCGGACGAATCACTTATCGTCGCGGGTACGCAGAATGGGAAACTGCGCGTTATTCGGACCGCGGATCAGAAAGAACAGGCTGCCGCTACTGCTCACACCGGAGGGACGACTGCAATCTCCGTGAGTTGCGACGGATTGCTGCTCGCGACCGGGGGACGCGACCGCGTGGTGCGTTTGTGGAAGCGTGTCGGCGATCGGTTCGAGCCACTCTTCGCGGTGTCCGATCTCAGCGGACCGGTGCGCGAGCTTCAGTTCCATTCTGCGGATAATCGCTTGCTGGTGCTGATGGCTCAGGAGCACGCAGTTCGTGTATGGGATATGGACGCGCTGAAAGCACAACTCGGCCAGTTTCAGCTCGCGTGGTGAAGTGATCTACGTCCCTGCAGTTCTCCGCACAGCGGGGCGATTGCTCTGTGTCGCAGCGGCTCGCACATCCGAGGGGCAGGTACGTTGTAAGAGTACGTGGCACATCATCGCGGTGCCGAGATTATGGTCCGGCTCGGCTTCGCCCAGTGCGTAAGCCGTTCGGCACTCGTCTGGTGCCAGTCGCTCGCGCTCCTCGGACCAGTCGCGGAACGCGGCCCAGAGCCAGTGACGTGCCGGATGGTTCGGCGACGCTTGTGCGTAGCGCGCGAAATCACTCGCGCTTTCCGGGGTCACGATTCCGGCCGCGAACCAACTGATCGGGAATAGCGCGGGTGGGTTCATCCGACGTGTGTGTCGCGCCCCGGTAGCGGGTACACTTCCATCATACCGTAGGTGGTGTCGCTCATGCCCAAGGCGCGGTAGGTCGATTGGGCGCGCACGTTTTCCAGATCGAAATAGAGTCGCAGTCCGATTACATTAGGGTCGGCCGCGGCCCGTTGTTCGATCGCGCGGTAGAGTACACGGAATACTCCCCCGTGGCGCGCGTCCTCGCGCACGTACACGCTCTGGACCCACCAGAACCAGCCGTTTCGCCAGTCGCTCCACTCGAACGTGACCATCATCTGCCCGACGACTTCCCCGTTGCGCTCGGCCACGGTGTAGAACCCGCGCGCGGGATCGGCGAGAACCGCGCGGACGCCGGCCGCGAGCACCGCCGGGTCGAGTCGCTTGTGTTCTGTCTCCCATGCGATTGCAGTGTTGAACGCGACGAGCACCGCTTCGTCGGCCGGTGTCGCGGGGCGAATGGTCAGATTCATATCACTCTCCACTAACAGAGTGCGGTTCTTCCCGTTTCGGCGCGGTACGCTAAGACAAGCCCCCAGAGTCCCGAGTTCCGCCAGGAGCCGACAGTGGATCTCAGATCGTACATTCGCGACGTGCCGGACTTCCCCAAACCCGGCGTCCTGTTCAAAGACATCATGCCGCTACTCGGCAGCCCCGAGGCGTTCGCGGCCGCGGTCGCTCAACTCGCGGGCCACTATCCGGTTAACAGTATCGATGTGATCGCCGCGGCCGAGGCCCGGGGGTTCTTGTTTGCCGCGCCGATGGCGCTAACGCTCCAGAAACCGCTCGTGCCGCTCCGCAAGCCGGGTAAACTGCCGGGGGCGACCCACAGTTTCAAATACGACCTCGAGTACGGTTCGGCCGAACTGCACGTCCATGCGGACGCGATTCGACCCAAGGCGCGGGTGCTGGTCGTGGACGACGTGCTGGCGACCGGCGGTACGATGGCCGCTGCGTGCAAGCTCATCGGGCACGCCGGGGGTACCGTCGTCGGGTGCGCGTTCCTCCTCGAGCTGGCGTTCCTGAACGGCCGCGCGCCGTTGACCGGTTACGACGTTTTCAGCCTCCTGACCTACTGACCTCTTTCACATCTGAGGCGCTCATGTCCCGCGACCCACGCGACGATTACTACGACAACGATCCGGACCGCGCCGAACGCGAGCGCGATTTCGATGACGATCAAAGTGAGCGCGACGAGGCCGTTATTCAGCGCGCGAAGGGCAAGGTCATGGCGCCCGCGATCGGGCTGATAGTGGTGGCTGCGTTCGGGTTGGTCTCGCTCGTTTGGGGCGCGGTCCGGTATTCGGCACTGGACGCTCAATTTGACGAAAACATTAAGCAAATCGAAGACAATCCAGGTATACCCAAGAATCAAAAAAAGATCAAATTCAACTGGTCAACCAGATCCGCGACGTGACGAAAGCCGCTTGGTTCCCGTGTTACGGCCTGATTGTGGTTCTCTCGGCGGTGATACTTGTTGGTGCGGTGAAGCTGATGACTTTAGGTGGTACCTTCTGGCCAATGACTGCGTCCATTCTTTCGATCATCCCATGTACGAATGGGTGCTGCTTTATCGGCATTGTGTTTGGTATCTGGACACTGGTAGTTCTCGGTCAGCCGGACGTGAAGGCCGGGTTCGCCGCGCGCCGTCGGGCCGCGTATTCCCCCGATCGGTACTAAACGCCGACAGGACACCTGAATGCCCACGGTTAGTTGCCCGTCGTGTGCCCGCGCGCTAGAAGTGGACGACGATTACCGCGACTGGACGGTTCGGTGCCCGCATTGCGCCACCGAGTTCGTTCCGGCCGAAGTCGCCCCGGCCCCGTTCGAGCGCGAGCCGCGTCGTCGGCGCGACGACCGGGGCAGTGACGAGAACGACGACTACGATCGCCCGCGCCGACGGCGGCGCGAGCGCGACGAATGGGAGTTTCAGGAAGCAACCCGCTTGGCCCACGGTCCGGGCACGTGGTTGGAGGTTTGTGGTTGGATCGGTGGGCTTCTGTTGGCTGGGGGTGCGGTCTATTGGTTCATCGTCGCCGCGGACATGGCGAACGGCAACGACGATGGGGCGGGTGCTGTCCTGTTTGGGGTGTTCTCGGCATTGTGCGTGGTGCCGTACACGATTGTTATGGTCATCGGCGGCCGGAAACTGCGTTCGCTGTCTAGCTACGGCTGGGCCATGACCGCGTCCGTTGTGGGGATCGTGTCTTTCTTCCTACCGTGCTTCATGTGCTTTTGTGCGTTCATCCCTGTCGGGTTTGGCATTTGGGGCATGGTCACGCTGAATAACCCCGTCGTCAGTCGCGCCATCGACAGAAACAGTAACGGGCGCGCTCGTGAGTATTCTCGTGGGTGGGACGATTGATTCTCGCTGATTCAGCGACCGTTCTGTGTAGAATCACAGGAACGTCACCATACGAATTAGCAGAATCAACGAACCGATGAACACCACACTCGATTTTGACAAAGCCGGCGGACTGGTTCCCGCAGTTGCACAGGACGCGGACACGGGTGAAGTGCTGATGCTCGCGTGGATGAACCGCGAAGCGTTTGACGAAACGGTGCGCACCGGTCGCGCCGTGTACTTCAGTCGGAGCCGCAACAAACTGTGGCGCAAGGGGGAAGAGAGCGGGCATTTCCAGGAAGTGCGCGGCGTGTTCGTTGATTGTGACGCCGACACTGTGCTTCTGAAGGTCAAGCAAATCGGTGGGGCGGCGTGTCACGAGGGGTACAAGAGTTGCTTCTTCCGCCAACTCAACGAAGGCGAATTGAAGGTCGTTGCGGAACGCATCTTCGACCCGAAAGCTGTGTACAAGAAGTAAGGTCGGTAAGTCGCAAAGAACAGAGAGAAAAGGTAACAAGGTCATTCACTTACCCTGTTTTCCCTACTCTCTGTTCTTTGCTTTTCGCCCAATTCCCCCTGTCTTTTCCAGCTTCCGACCCGGCGCCCGACCCCTCATCTTCTCATCTTGCCTGCGGACACTTGCTCGCGGTATTGTGCCGGGTGGAGGTTGTTGCCCCGACTTCGCACGGACGCACATCATGATGATCCGCACGTTGGCGTTCTGTTCGCTCGTCGCTCTGCTCGCGGGCTGCACGCGATACCACTCGCGCGCCCAGGGGCCGTTCGCGAAATCCGAGTTACCAACACCTGCTGGGGCAAACGTACCCAAACCTCTCGGGAACCAACCGTCACTGGGGATTGCCGCAGCGGATGCTTCCCGTTCGGCCGCATTGGATGAACGACAGCTCGTTCCCCCGCGAACCGATAGCCTTGCGCCGGCTGCTGGCTCGACCCCGTCCGAAGGTGATACGGACGCGAACACGTTCCCGCCGTTTCGCAAGCGGCCCGATCCGAAGTCCATGCCCTCACCGTTCGCGCCGAAACAACCCAGTATAGAAATCGCGCCCAGCACCCCGACTCCGGCGGCGAAATCTCTTGCGGAACTGAAGACGGTCGTCACAACGGCGAACACCGCGTGGAAGGCGGTGGACACGTTCGAGGCCACGGTGACGCGGCGGGAAATCAATCCTCAAGGCGCACAAACCAGTGAAGTCGTCCTGTTCCAGTTCCGACGCGAACCGATGAGCGTGTTTACGCGCACGATCGGCGAGAACGGTAAGGGACGCGAGATGTTGTACAACCCCAAGAAGCACGACGACAAACTGTACCTGATGCTCGGTCAGGGGGACCACAAGCTGTTCAAGGCCGGGTTCATTGTGCCGCCCGTTTCGCCCGATGATCCGCGCGTGAAAGAGAAGGCTCGAAACAGCATCCGTGATGCTGGCTTCGAGAAGGCTCTTACCAGGCTCGCAGATACAGTCACAAAGATCGAAGCGGGTAAAGTGCCGGCTGATGCCCTCGTCCTTCACGGACCGGTCAAGCGCGATGAATACCCGTACCCGCTTACAGCCGTCACGCAGCAATTCCGTGTGGGTGACGATCCCCTGTTCCCGAAGGGGGGCAGTCGCACGTACTTCTTCGACCTGAAGGAGAAATCGACCTCGTATGGGCTACCAGTGCTGATTGTTGCTGCGGACTCGATGGGGAAAGAAGCCGAATACTACCTGCTCGAAAAGGTGAAGCTCCCGGCCAACCTCACGGATGCGGACTTCAACCCGGATCGGTTGGGGAAGAAATAGTCGAGGTCGCTTGAGGTTCGGCCGACGCCATTGGCCGAATTGTTTCGAGCGTGCGGTACGGTGTTTCGATGACGTACCGCCGTGTAAAGACTTTCTCGACTAACTGGGGAAGTTGCAGCGACGGGTCTTGAAACCCGAGCCAAACTGTTGCTGCGTTCTCGTAGAGAAGCGGAATCACTTCACGCGACACCGACGTCCACCCACCTTCGACCGCGGTCATCACGTCTAAGTGCGGTATCGCGAAGATCACGCCCTCGGCTTCCGTCGCGCGAACGGCCCAGCGCATTTGGGCCACGGCCGCGAGCATGACTCCGCCTTCACCGTTCGTGGTCGCGTCCTTGACACGGCCATCTAAATAGCCGCACTTTGCGTTCGCTGCGTGGAGCCGTTCCTTCAAGCCAATGTAAAGCGGAAGCGTCCACCCCTTGTCACACACCACGAGACAACACGATCCGCGGCGCAAGTCCGTCGCGAGGTCGGCGAGTGCCTCGGCGAACGGAGCAATATTCGGAGGAGCGGGCATCGGTCCCTTCGGGTTAAGGGCGCACTACGACGATTTCGCCTGAACCAGCGCGAGACTATTGCCGCATACTAAACGAGTGAATGAAGCCGGTCAAATCCAACACCCTGTCATCGTGTCAGCGGGAATGATGGACGTGGCAGCCGAATGGTTCGGAGAATGGTCCGGACCGACTTGACGTGATATCCGCATCTAACGTATCTTGCAGGGGTTAGTGCTGTCCCGCAATCCTCTCAGCGGCCTTCGGCACCCCGTTTGCTCCAACCTGTTTCCCAGACTCCTTCCACGCGATGTTGCCCAGTCGGTCCTTCCCGATAGGTCGCGCGTCCGGGGAGGTTAAACGATGATTCCTGTGCCGCGCCCCGCAGAGGGCGAACCAACAAACGCTGCTCCCGCGAACGCCCCCTGGCGGTTCTCGATTCTCATTGCTGACGACGATCGCGGAACGCGCGAGACGCTCGGTGAGATGCTGGACGCCCGCGGGTTCCGGACCGTGTTGGCCGCGGACGGGAGCGAGGCTGTTGAACTGGTTCAGGTGGACCTCGTTCACCTCGTACTGTTCGACATGCACATGCCCCGGCTCACGGGTCTGGAAGCGTTCGCGGTGATCCGCCAAACGCTCGACCGCATTCTGCCGGCCGTACTCATGACCGCGGACGCGAACAACGACCTGATCCGCCAGGCGTTCGCGGCGCAAGTGTATAGTGTGATTCCGAAGCCGGTGAACGGGAACGTCGTATTACACACCCTGGAACGGGCGCTCGCGAGGGTGTACGGCCCGCGCCCGGAACCACAAGACAAGGTCGAGGCGCCGCGCCCGCCGACCGACGAGTAACTAATTGATTCCCCAGGAGAGTTGACTCATGGCAGCGTTGAAGATCGTCCCGCTGAACGACAAGATCGTGGTCGAGCGCCTCGAGGCCGACGACAAGACGGTGGGCGGGATCATCCTCCCGGACAGCGCGAAGGAAAAGCCGAAGCAGGGCAAAGTGCTCGCGGTCGGTGAGGGCAAGCCGCTGGACGACGGCAAGCGCGCCCCGTTCCAGGTGAAGGTCGGCGACCGCGTGCTGTTCACGAGCTACGCGGGCAGCGAAGTCACCATCGACAACAAGGAATACCTCATCGTGACCGAGGACGACCTCCTCGCCGTTGTAGATTAAGCGCGATTCAAACGCGGAATGCAAAACGCGGCCGTTGAAAGGTTCGGACATTGATCCAAGTCCTCTCAACGGCCGCGTTTCGTATTTCTTCACTGATTGTGCGAAAATTTCTTGCGGTGGGATTTGCGCCGATTATAGTGTGACGAATATTCCGGCATGGGCCGGGTGTTTGCGTGTTGGTCTCCCTCACGACATGTACTCGCTCCGTGTGTGAGCGAGGTCGGAGGTGTCCCCGGCACGGGCGCACGGTGGCTGCGGTTCCGCATGGCTACGAACATTTACGTCGGTAACTTGCCTTGGTCCACTACGGACGAAGAACTGTCCGCAATGTTCCAACAATTCGGCGCGGTAACCCGCGCCCAAGTGGTCATGGATCGCGAAACCGGCCGCTCGCGCGGGTTCGGGTTTGTGGAGATGGCCAATGAAAACGAGGCCCAGGCTGCCATCGCCGCGCTCAATAACCAAGCGATCAACGGCCGCCCGCTTACTGTGAACATCGCGAAGCCGCGTGAGGGCGGCGGTGGTGGCGGCGGGCGCGGTGGGTATGGCGGCGGTGGCGGTGGTGGCCGACGCGGAGGCGGCGGTGGCGGCGGATACGGTGGTGGAGGAGGCGGGTACGGCGGTGGATACGGTGGTGGAGGTGGCGGCGGATACGGCGGCGACCGTTACTAAGCTGCTTTCCTACTCCCGTTTATTTGCATTGCGCGTATATTAACCAACGCGCCCGACTTATGAGGTTACAACAAACCTCAGTCGGGTGCGTATTTGTTTCATTTTATGCTGCGGCCATTCCGGAATGAGGTTACAACAAACCTCAGTCGGGTGCGTATTTGTTTCATTTATGCTGCGGCCATTCCGGACTGGAAGCCACGAACGACCACAGCCCTTTAACCGGAGTCCCTATGGCAAAAGAAGAAGCCATTGAAGTCGAAGGTCGGGTCAAAGAAGCCCTTGCGAACACGCAGTTCCGCGTGGAACTGGACATCGGCGGCGAAGTTATCGCCCACGTTTCGGGCAAGATGCGCAAGAACTTCATCCGCATCATCCCGGGGGACCGGGTGAAGGTGGAAATCTCTCCTTACGATCTTACCCGCGGGCGAATCACGTTCCGTGTTCGGGGTTGAGCGCCCCCCATTTCACACTCGTCGTATCGCGATTCAGATCTCGGACTTGAGGCAAAGTTTACATATTGAGCACTTTTTCCTTGACCTCAAACCCTCCAATTGTCAAGTTATCTGCACGTCGCTCGATGGATCAGCGACGCCCATCACTCAAGCCAGGGAGGGTCACACCATGCTCATTACCACCGAATCCAAGGCTCAAGGTTGGCGCGCGGTTGCGGTTTTCGATGACCGCGCCGATGCACTCGTTTTCGTTGGTCGTTCGTCTACTCAGGTCCGCCAGCAGTACGCCGAAGCGTTCGCTGAAGTCCTCGACGACGAAGAACGCGAACACGTCACCACCGTCCAACTCCAACAGTGGAGCGGCGCCCCGGACGCGGGCCGCTGGACGCTGAAGGGCACGCTGAAGGTTCCGGCTCCGGTCAAGCTCCGCCTCGTTGCCTGATTGGTGCTCGACGAATTTCGATAGTAGCAGTCAACACAGAATGTGATCCGTACCCGGCCGCTCTCGCCTCGTGGAACCTACCGCGACCCGAGAGCGGCCGAGTTCACTTCCGTCTCGGTTCCGACTCTCACTGTGGTCACGGCACACACCGGGACCGCCCGTCGATCTCGAAGCAGCCGTTCTAATCCGAATGCGTTCTAGTGTTTTGCGACGGCCGATTCGTTTCTCGCGCCCGAACCCCGCTTCTTGTCCCTGCGTCACTTGGGATTGCCCCGTTCGCGCGGTCGGTGCGGTCGACACAATCTGGCTCACTTACCGGGCTTGCAACCGGACATCCCGCGTCGAACAATAGAGCAGTCACCTTGTCGGTTGCGCCCTGATTAACGCAGGAGCCCTCTCCCGCGCGCCGGCCCAGACGAGAGGAACCGTAGATGAACTCTTACGCTTCGCTGTGCGACGACTTCGGTGTCTCGACCTACGTTCACGGCAAACTCGAAATGCCGACGGGTCGCGAAACCGTGTTGCACTTCTTCGAGGCCGTCCAAAAGGTGGCCCCGAAGATGACCGAATTCGAGAAGCGCAGTGATACCGAATACATGCTCGAAGAGGATCGCGAGTCGGGCAGCTACCGCTGGACCTCGCTGGACCACCGCCGGCTGAGTGCCGGCTTCGTGAACCCGCCGACGCTCGAAGACGCGGACCAGCACAACGAGCGCGTCCTCGAAATCGCGCCGTACCACCTCGACCTGAACGGGATGCAAACCGAGTCGATGGACGTGCTGTACTACTTCGACTTCCTCTACCAAGGGAACCACGACGAAGTGGTGGCCGAAGCGCTCACCAGCGGGACGCCGCTCGAAGGGTTGGTCCAGGTGCCCGCCGCCCGAGTGCTCCACTACCAACCGACCATGATGCTGGCCCTTGATGACGCTTGTCAGCTTCAGGCGCGGCTGAGCATCGAGACGCGCACCAACGCTTACCAAGTGCGAACGAACAGTTTCTCGGAATCACCCGTGACCGTGTACTTCACGGTTCGACAGTTCTGGGGGAAGCAGCCGTTCAAGTCGTTCGCGGAGAGTTACCATAACCAGCGCCGCGTGCTCGACGAACTGGTGAGCACCTACGTTGTTCCGCAGGTTATCAACCCGCTCGCAAAGGCCATTAGCGCGAAGCAGTGATCGAGAAGTGTGAAGTCGGAAGGGTGGCGCCCACAAGCTCTGATCCCATCACGGGCGCCATCTTTCAAAGCGTTGTGACGAAACACGCATCTCTGTCAGTTAACCAGCAACAACAAGCAACGCATTTTCTCGAGCTGTCACAGCAGCCCGCGACACCCTTATGTTAAGGGCAGTTACTCACTGCTTGTCGTCCCCTTGAAGATTGCGCCCAACCCGATGACGAACAGGATCGGTGGGTAGAAGTAAAGTGTATCGTTCGCCAGACCAGCAAAGAACCAAATGACCGCGACCACCATCGCGAGAAGGCCACCCCAGAAGCCACTGTTGAACACCCGTCCTTCCAGACTCTGCTCGGTGCCCTCTGCGTTCTCTGATTGTGGTGCACGCTTCTTTTTCTTCTTCGCAAGAGAGTCCGTGTTGTACTCGTCCGGTTTGAGATACTTCGCAGTGGCGAGCACCATCTGACCACCCGACGATGATTCGCTAGTTTCTACTTCCGCGGATGGCTTCGCATCGAACCGACCCGGAAGTGCCGGGATCTTTTTGGGAACTTTGGGTTCGAGCTCGCCCGAGATCGGCTCGCCTGTTTCGAGTTCTTCCTGCACCAGTTGAGACGTCTCACCCGACACGTCCTCGTGCCCCCATTCCCCTTCGTTGGCACGTTCCGTGTCACAATTCATGGCGCACCTGATTTCGAGTGTCGAGCGCAGCTTGGGACGTTGTCTCGAATCTAGTTCACAAATCGAGTCACGGACGGGGTTGAGTGGACGACGAATGGCGGCGTTCGTTTGATGAGCGTATCACCTCTCACCATGATAATTCGACCACAACGAGTACTACCCCGATGAGTACCAGCGCTCCCGCTTTGTCTTCTTTTGCCAGTGGCCTGACCACCGAAACCGCGTTCGACGTGCTTGCAGTTGCGCGGAAACTGATGACCGGCGGGAAAGACGTGATCGCGCTTCAGATCGGTGATTCGCCGTTCCCGACGACAGCCAGTGCGATCAAAGCAGCGCACGCGGCCATTGATGCGGGCCTCACGCGGTACTGCCCGTCAGCCGGGTTACTCGAGTTTCGTGAAACTATCGCTCGCACGGTGAAGGCTGAATTCAACATCCCTGCGACCGCAGACAACGTGGTTGTTGGTCCCGGTGCGAAAGTGTTCGAGACGTACTTCTGCGAAGCGTTCCTCGAACCGGGCGACGCGGTCCTCGTGTTCCAGCCGGCGTTCCCGACCTTCGAGCCGAACATTCTCCGGCGCGGGGCGAAGCCGGTGTACGTCCCGCTCAAACAAGAGAATCAGTTCCGCCCCGATGTGGCGGCTATCGAAAAGTTCGTGAAGACCGAACCGCGTGCCCGCGCGCTGTTCCTCAACTTCCCCCACAACCCGACCGGCGGCGTCGCGACCCCGGAGGACCTGAAAGCGATCGCGAACATCGTCCGCGGAACGAACATCGCGGTGTTCAGCGACGAACCGTATTGCCACATGGTTTGGGGGGGCAAACACAGTAGCATTTTGGCCGAACCGGGAATGCTGGATCAGTGCGTGGGGTCGTACACGTTCTCGAAGAGCTACAGCATGAGTGGGTGGCGCTGCGGGTACATGATCGCGGCACCTTCGATCGCGCAGATCGTGAGCAAGATGATTAACACTTCGCTCTCGTGCGTGCCGCCTATTGTGCAAATGGCGGGTAAGGCGGCGCTCGAACACGATGCGGCCGAGCGCGACGAGGTGATGAAGAAGTTCCACGCGAAGGTCGAGTTGCTCGTCAACGAACTGCGGAAGGTGCCCGACGTAACTGTGCTGATGCCGGAAGGCACGTTCTACGTGTTTCCGCAAGTCGCCCCAATCTGCCAGCGACTTGGGATCACATCACACGGTCTCGCGATGTACCTGCTCGAAGGTGCGGACGACAAGCGCGGGGTCGCGTGCCTCGGTGGGGAATGTTTCGGCGCGGCCGGGCAAGGGTTCCTGCGCTTCAGTTGCGCAGAACCAGATGACCGGCTCGTGCAAGCGGTCGCGTTCTTCGCTGATGCCATCACTCGCACCGACCGCGTGAAGACATACCTGGACGCGAACCCGAAGTACCGCGCCAAGTAACCTCACCCTTCGAGTACGGTTCGCGCTTCTCGTTGCGCGGCTACTGCAGCGGCCGGATTCATTGCTGGCTCACCCGGGGGCACCGATCCTTCTGGTCCTTGAAGGACGGAGATCGGTGCCTCGGACGCGCCTCTCAGTTCGCGGCGTCGCAGCAAGCGGTAATACATGTACAGACCGTAGGCCATCACGAGCAGCGCACCAACAACCAGCGCGGTGCTCTCGAACCGGTGAATGAGAGCGAGAATCCACGTCCCGCAAAAGAAGAACAGTCCCACGCCCACAACCGCATAGACCAAATCGGCGATCAGGAACTTCAGGAACGAGTACCGCGTTGCCCCTGCGATGAGGAACACACCCGTTCTTAAAGGGGGGAGAAAGCGCGCCAGGATGAGCAACTTCATCCCGTGCTGTGTGAAGTGACCTTCAAGTCTCTGGCGCCGTTCGTTGCTTAGAACCTTCTGCACCCAACGATACTCGAACAGCTTCGCTCCCCACCTCCATCCGACGCCGTAAAGCACGCAGTCCGCGGCGATGATCCCGAGACCACACGAAGCCCAAGCTAGCGACCACCACACTTCCGAGTGGAGTGCGTTCACGCTCGCGGCGTATAGGATGCCGGCTTCCTCGGGCGCGGGTGGGATGCCGATGCCGGTGAGAAACAGCCAGAAGAAAATCGAAACGTACCAGTAAATGGCGTCGGTCATGTGCCGGCTCCTGTGCGCGGTGAACCGCTTCGCACAAGGAATGCACTTCCCGTTCCAATTGGTATTCAGCCGGGCTGGAAGCAGACGCTGGTGCGCCAGTAAACTGCGACGCCCACCAATTCGGAGGCGTCATGATGAGCGCGGATACAACCACTGCCAACTCAGACAGCGATGGGAAACTAAGGACCAACGACACTCTTCAATGGAACTGGATGGTCAAGATCCTCGGCGAGCTGCGCGAGTTGTTCGCCGGCCAACAGGTATTCGTTGCCGGTGATTTGTTGTGGTACCCGGTGCAGGGCGATCCCAAGATGCGCCAACAATGGGAAAGCGACGCCTTTGCTCCACAGGTCGTGTTTTGGGTGCGTTCGGCTCTGCGAACAGCAAGCGCACTGCGCGAAGAAACCACTGAGATGGTGAGGTTCTGCGACCAGCAGAAAGTTGAAGAACTTTACTGTGTTGAACCACGTCGGAACCGCGTGGTCGCCCTCGTTCGTAATGACAGCCAACTTAAAGTAGTCTACCCGCTCGAAGGCTACATCAGCCCACGCCTCGGTATCGGTTTTGGAGAAGACTTCTCGCAAAGGCTCTTTGATTGGAAGCCGGACCTTGTGGTTACGATCACGTGATGTGTGCCATCAGCCCCAAAGATCCGGTTCCGGGTGACTACCTCAAGTTATCGGGTTCTGCTTTCGGCGCGCGAGTTCCTTCATCACATCGGCCAACCCGCGTGTGTTGAACACATCGTCCTTTGTAAGCCACCCGCGGCGCGCGACTTGAACTCCGAACGTGTAAAGCGCCAGTTCGCCGGTGCTGTGAGCGTCCGGGTTTATGACGATCGGAATACCCATCGCCTTGGCCTGCTTCACGTACTTCCAGTCGAGATCGAGGCGCGACGGCTGGGCGTTGATCTCGATCATCTTGCCGTGCTTCGCGGCGACCTTCAGCACTTCGTCGAGGTTGATTTTGTACCCCTCGCGCTTGAGCAGCAAGCGCCCGGTCGCGTGCCCGAGCATCGTCACCGCGGGATGCGAGAGCGCCTTGCACACGCGGGCCGTCATTTCGGCTTCCGTCATCCCGAAGTGCGAGTGAACGCTCGCGACGACGTACTCAAAACCCGCAAGCAGCTCATCGGTGTAGTCGAGCGAGCCGTCTTCGAGGATATCCACCTCGCTGCCCTTCAGAATGCGCACGCCGTCAAGCTTCGCGTTCACGCGATCAATCTCGGCCCACTGCTTCCGCACCACGTTAGACGGAAGCCCCCGCGCGATGGTCAGGGACTGGGAGTGATCGCCGACGCCGAAATACTCGAAGCCGAGTTGCTTCGCCGCGAGCGCCATCTCCTCGAGGGACGCGGTGCCGTCGCTGTAGGTGGTATGGTTGTGAAACACGCCGCGGATGTCGGAGTCCACAACCAGAGCGGGGAGTTTCTTCTGCTCGCCGGCTTCGATCTCTCCAGTGTCTTCTCGCAGTTCGGGCTGAATGTACGGCAGGTCGAGCGCGGCGAAGATGTCCGCTTCGTCCTTGCACGGCACCGAGCGCGTTTCGTTCGCGAGCGCGTACTCGTTGAGGGAAAGGCCGCGGTCGATCGCGCGCTGGCGCATCCGAATGTTGTGCTCCTTGCTCCCGGTGAAGTAGTGGAGCGCGAACGGGTATTGAGCGTCTTCAACGACGCGGAGGTCGGCCTGGAGCGTGACCTTCGTGCCGTGAACGTGCAGCCCGGCGACCACGCTCGACTTCGTTGGCCCCTGCCCCAAGACCTGGATCACTTCGGGAATCTTGACGAACGCATCCATGATGGGCTGGGCGTTCGCGCTACTCACTAGGATGTCGAGGTCCGCGACCGTCTCCTTCCGCCGCCGAAGACTCCCACACAACTCGGCGCGAATGACCCCCGGGAACATGCGGATCTGTTCGAGGAGCGCCTGGCCCAGCGGCAGCGCGAGATCGATCCGCACGCGGTGCCCGACTTGGTCGATGTACGCGATCCCTTCGAGGATCCGGGTCTGAGTCTTCGCGCCGAACCCTTTTTGCTTCGCGACCTCACCCGACTCGCACGCAGCCTTCAGCTTCTCAATCGAGTCGATGTTCAGCAGATCGTGAAGCGCCTTGACTTTCTTCGGCCCGAGTCCCGGCAGCCGGAGCATCTTCACGAGCCCCGCCGGAATCGAAGCGCGCAGGTCTTCGAGGTACGGTAAATTCCCGGTCGTTACGAGCGTGGTGATCTTCAGCGCGAGCGCTTCACCGATGCCGCGCACCTCGGCCAGTTTCCTGTCCGCGACCATCTGCGCCAGGTCGCCGGGCAACTGCTGAACGAGCCGCGCCGCGTTGTGGTAGGCGTTCGTGCGGAACGTGTTCTCGCCCTTGAGTTCGAGAAGGGTGCCGATCTCGTCGAGGGCGTCGGCAACGTCGTCTTTGGTCACGGTTCGGTTCCTCACTAAAGGTGGTGTGAGGATACCAAAAGAGAGGATCAGAGGGGATGTTGGAGGCGGCCGAGAACCTACCCCCTCAACCCCCTCCCTAAAGGGAAGGAAAACCACTTACCGAGTGCGTTCCCAATCACAGAGATTTCGCGCGCCTGTTCCCCTTCCCTTTAGGGAGGGGTTGGGGGTAGGTGTGCCTTGCTCGGTGAGAACTACTCGTAGTCATCGTCCTCGTCATCATCGTCGGGGTACGGAACCATTCGCGCGAGCCGGTCCTGGCGATCCTTGCCGGCGTAGGCTTTGATGTAAATGTAAGGCTCTTCCAATCGGCGCGCGGGGAGCCACTTGCACTGGACATCGACAGTCGAGGTGTACGCGACGAGCCGACCGGTGATCCGCTTCGGGATTCGTAAGGGCCAGCCGTAGCCGTACTCCGTTCGCACCACTTGGCCGATGATCCGCTCGTCTTCGTCCTCCTCGTCTTCCGTTTCAAACTCGCGGATCTCTTCCGCCAAGTCTTCCAGCACGTCGTCCAAATTCCGGACGTCCTCGACGAGTGTGAACACCACCTGGGCAGGCCAGAAATTGTCCCGCGCGTTTTTCTTGTAGAGGTTGTCGTTGGCGAACACGATCCACGCCTTCACGACGCGGCCCCTCCGTTTCAACTTCTCTTCCCGCGCCGCCTCCTGGCGCATGAACCACACATAGTAGCCGACCGCCAGCCCAACGAGGATCAACGGGATTCCGATACAAAGGCTGCCGAGGAGCCACCACATCGCGCCTTCAGGGGTTATCAGGAAACGAAACGTCCCGGTCCGCTCTCGACAGAGCCTACAGGACCGGGACACGCGGAACAAGTTTCAAGGCACCACACTCGGCGTCACGCGGCGATCTTCAGCCCGTGTGTCGGAGCGAACGAAGCGGCCCGCTTGCGCGTCGGGCCGTGGAGCATGATCTCCAGACCGTTCACGATGCGATCCGGCCCGCGCCCGTCGAACGTGTTCCGCGCGCAGCGGGTCATGCTCTTCCGTTCCATCGAGTCGTCGTGGAACAGGTCGACCGCTTCACGCAGTTGGTCGAAGGTCACGTCCGCCGCGTTGCCCAAGTAAGTCGCGACACCGTCCTCGTCGAGCTTCTTCCCGTTGCCCGCGTGCCGCTTGGTCTGGCTCAGGATCAGTTGCGGGATACCCACCACGCACAACTCCGGCGACCACCCGTCGCCGCTCGTCAGCGCGAAGTGAGCGCGGACGAGGCGCGTCATCAGCTCCTTGGTTTCGGTGATGACTTCGACCTTCCCGCCGCTGTCGTCGGCGAGGGCCAGCAGGTCGTCGTAACGCGGGTGATGCGTGCGGGCCGAGATCGTGATCTTCGCGACCTTCGGCATCTCCATGAGCTGCTGCGTGCGGGTCAGCGCTTCGCCCGCGAGGTCGTCGTCGCCCATCGCGACTAGGGCGCGGAACGGCATCGGCGGCTCGGTCGCGCGGATCGTGCGCTGCCGACGGAACACCCCACGGCAGAGCGCGAAGCGGGTGCCGAGCAGGAGCTGGCAGCCCGGCTCCACGCGGTACGTCTTCCGCGTCGGGAACAGGAGCGGGTTCACCACGAGGTCGGCCGGGAACCGCATGTCCGCGGTCGAGTCAAACACCATCACCAGCGCGCCGGTCTTCTTCAGCTCGCGGAGGTAGTCGGCCGAGTAGCCCTCACCCGCGACGACGATGGCGGCAGCGTTCATCTTCCGTGCGGCGGCGATGGTGGCTTCGAGGTCACCGTCGTCACCGATCTTGCGTTCGGCGGGCACCCAGTCGTTGTTGCCGCGGTTCACGACGGTCGCCAGCGAGAGCGGATCGAGGTAGCTGAGGAAGTTCGTTCCCCGGCGCCGGCGCTGGAGCGCCGCGGCGAGCGAGAGGCACTGGTAGAACGGCTCCCAGCCGTGCTCGCTTGTGCCGTCGCAGCGAAACAGAATCGGGCCACGAGTCGCATCCATGCGCAACGCTCCTGAGCAACCAGCGATTGAAAAGGTGCGCGAACGAGACACCACGAGCGCCCGCGGAGATCCACTCGCGGTCGTTGGGCCATAGCGTTCGCGCGTTCCGGTTGGTGTGGAGTGTGCTTCCGCTGCGGACGAGCGAGCGTCCATGCGCGAGCGAGACGCGCGGCGGGGAGCCAACTTCGACACCTCTTCTCCGGCCGGGTCATTGCTGACCCGAACGACTCACCACTGGGTTCCGGTCCGGTGGTGCGTCGTGCTCGGCCTTCGGGTTCCGGTCCGTTGGCCGAGCGGGGCGGATGGTAATTCAGTTTTCTCACAACCGACAAGGCCACTTTCTTCGCCCTCGATCACAATCCAAATTCCGAGTGTTGCGCGCCGATTTTTCGTGGTCCGGACGGCATCATTTGGGGCAAAAATACCGCTTACGCGGACCGTTCCGATTGCGCAGAACGTTCCACGTGGAACACTGTCAAAGACCCGAATTTCATGGCAGTTGCGATTCGTCCTCACGTTTGCGGCGTTCCACGTGGAACCCCTCTCGGACCACGTCACTTTGATTCCACTTCTCACAACCGCAGAGGTTGCTATGAGTCGGTCCAGATTGATTGACCCCGGAGACCTTCGCATGGAAGCGACCGTCAAAGCCCCGCCCCGTTTGGCCCGCGGACTCAACGCCCTCCTCGGCGACATCTCGGCCCCGCAATCCGCGGACACACCCGTGTCTCGGCTCGCGGTCGAGAAGATCGGGTTCAACCCGTACCAGCCGCGCAAGCAGTTCGACAACGACGAACTCGCCTCGCTCACCGCGAGCGTGAAGAACCACGGCATCCTCCAACCGCTCGTGGTGCGAGCCGTGGGGGACAGCTACCAACTCATCGCCGGCGAGCGCCGGCTCCGCGCGGCCAAGGACGCCGGGCTGATCGAGGTGCCCGTTCACGTGGTGACCTTCGACGACCAACAGGTCTTCGAGGCTGCCCTCGTCGAGAACATCCAGCGCACCGACCTGAACCCCATTGAGAAGGCCCAGGGGTTCAAGGAGTACATGGACAAGTTCCGGATGACGCAGGACCAACTCGGCGGGCGCCTCGGGCTGGACCGTTCGACCGTGAGCAACCTGCTCGGTCTCCTGAACCTGCACCCCGAAGTGCAGACCGCAGTTCGCAACGGTCAGCTCACGATGGGCCACGCAAAGGTGCTGAAGGGTGTAACAGACTTGGAGCAGCAGGTCGCGTTCTCGAAGGACGCGATCATGAAGAACTACTCTGTTCACGCACTGGAGCTGCTCGTCAAGCAACACAAGCTCGCGGCGGCGGGAGCCGAAGTCGCGGCCGAGGCAGTCGCCCGCAAAGAGCCGGTCGAGAAGACGGCCCACGTGAAGGGGCTGGAAGACGATCTCCGCCAGCGGCTCGCGGTGAAGATCGAGATCAAGGTGAAGGCGAAGGATAAGGGCCAAATCGTGATCGGATTCGACTCCAACGACGACTTCGAGCGGATCGTCCAGGCTCTTCAGAAGTGAGCACCTGACCCGAACGCGATCGAAACAAACAGGGGGCTGATGCCCCCTGTTTGCGTTTAAATGCCTCTCGCAAACCACGGAAGCGATTTCATTTCGAGTAACGGCTCACCCCTCCGGTTAAGCTAACATCCGCTGAAATGACCAGGATCGGGTAACGTTGACACCGCGTTCCGCTGTCTACGATTCGTGGAGAAGTCCACGCCGAGGGTCTGATGAAAGTTCGTACCCGCTGGATCTTTCTCCTGATCGCCATCGCCCTCGTAGTGGTGGGTACAGTTGGCGCGACGGCTGTTTGGTGGCACATCGACCGAAACCGGCTCGACCCGCCGAAGGCCACGCTCTTGGCTCCCGAAGGCACCGTCAGCACAATCGCGTTCAGTCCCGATGGTCGCTGCCTGGCTGCTGGTAGCGGCCATGCAATCGTGGTGTGGGACCGGGCGACGCAACAACCCGTCCGGACCCTCAATCACCCCGCGACTGCTGCCGTGGTGTCTGTGGCGTATTCCCCAGACGGGAAACGGCTGGCTTCGGGATGCATAGACGGGCACTTGGCGGTGTGGGGCGTTGAACGAGGCGAGAAGCAACTGACACTTCAGGAAGGCGGATACGGGCCGCCCCCAAACAGAGAAACTGAGAGGTGCGTTGCAGCGGTACGCTTTTCACCGGACGGTCGAAACGTGGCGGCGGCTCACCACCCTTCATCGGGCGACGCCGTACCTAGCGAAGCCCGCGTGTGGGACGCTGTGAATGGGAAGGAAAAGCTGGTCCTGAAGGGGCACCGTGGCCGGGTGAAGGCGGTCGCGTACTCACCCGACGGGATGTATCTCGTTTCCGGCGACGACAAGGGCGACGTGAAGCTATGGGATTCTGTAGACGGGAGCCTCCGCCGGAATCTCCCTCAACGGCATAATATTTTGGCCCTGTCGTTCGTCCCCAAGTGCGGGATGGTAGCCTACGGCGGCGGGTGGTCAGAGGCGACGGACGTCGTCACTATGTGCGACACGGTGACTGGGTCGGAAACCCGATTCCCGGGCTTGCCCCCGAACAGTATTGGCACCTACGTGATGTGCCTCGCGTTCTCTCCGGACAGCCGGACAATGGCGACAGGAGAGGTACTCAAAGACGGGAAGCATCCACACTGCGTGCGGCTGTGGGACGTGCCCACCGGCCGACTGATCCGAGTTTTCCGGTGTCCCTACCGGTGAATGCCGTGGCCTTCTCCCCCGACGGAACCGAACTGGCAGCCGGGTGTACTGACAACGTGTCGGCAGGAGTGAGTGAAATTCGCGTCTGGGACGTTCCCCCGAAGCCCTGAGCGGATACGGCCGATCGCAGTTCGCCTTTGGTGAAAGTCACGTAAACCGAGAGCGCGGGCGCGCCGCACTCTCGAAGCGATCACTTCTCTTGCCTGACTCGACGCGCATCGGCTACGCTCTCCGTGTTCGATTCCTCACGGAGATCACCCATGCGGGCACGGACGTTCGCGCTGGTTGCGTTTTTAGCGGCCTCACCACTCGTTGCTCACGCGCAGGATTTCAAGCAGTACGCCTCGGCGGACGGGAAGTACAAGGTGCTGTTCCCGGGGGCAGTGAAGACCGAAACGACCGACGTCCAAGCGGGCAAGGACACACTAAAGCTGACGATCGACTCGGTGGAGTTGAAGGGCGACACCACGTTCGTCGTGAGCTACATCGACGCCTCGGACGAGGTCGCGAAGAAGCCCGCCGGCCCGCGCCTCGAAAAGGTTCGCGACGGGAACAAAGGCGAGAAGGGGACGGTACTCGACGACAAGGAAATCACCATCGCAGTAGGCGACGAGAAGTTCTCCGGGCGCGACGTGCTGATCGAAACCCCCACCGGTTTTATTCGCAATAGAATGGTGATCGTCGGGAAGCGGCTCTACCAGGTGGTGGTGCAGGGGTCGAAGGAAGTCGTGACCTCGTCTTCCGCCGACAAGTTCATCACCTCGTTTGAAATCACCAAGTGACCGGAGGCGGCATGCGCGCAGCCGTTATACTCGGGGTGGCGGTCCTCTGCGTTACGGCGCCGGCCGTGGGCCAGCGCCCAAAGGACACCTACACCTCGACCGAAGGCAAGTACGCGATCAAGTTCCCGAACCAGCCAAAGACCTCGCGCCAGACCGCGAAGAGCGCGCTGGGCGACCTGGAAGTCAACATCGCGACCTTCGCCACTTCGGACGGGAACGTGTATGTGATGAGCTACACCGACTACCCGGTTGAAGCGACAAAGGCCGAAAACCACAAGACCCTGTTCAGCGGAATTCAGGACGGCGTCAAGGGAAGTAAAGGCGAGATCGTCAGTGAAAAGGCGCTCGAGTTCGGCCCGGAAAAGTTGCCCGGTCGCGAACTCATCGTAGATAGAGACAAGGGGAAGCAGCGAACAAAGTTCCGCGCGATACTCCGCGAGAACCGGCTTTACCAAGTGGCCGTTATTGGGACGGCTGAATTCGTGTCCGGCAAGGACGCGACTGCCTTCCTTGATTCGCTCGAACTGACCAAGTAACGAGGAGACGGTTCACATGCGAACGATGTTCACAGTAGCCGCGTTGATGGTGTTCGTTGGCACGGTTGGCGCCGACGACAAGAAGTTCGAGTCGAAGGAAGGCAAGTTCAGTGTAAAGTTCCCCGGCGATGAGAAGCCGAAGGCACTAACTCCGAAAGCCGGCGGTCTGGACCTGAACATCACGATTGTGGAGAAGGGCAAGAACGGCTTCGCGGTGATCTACTCGGACATGCCCGCGGACGTCATCAAAGGAGCCACGCCGCCCAAGTTGCTCGAAGGTGGTGAGAAAGGCCTCGTCGACATCTTCAAGGCGAAGGTCAACAAGTCGGCCGAAACGAAATTCAAAGCGAACGGGAAAGAGTTCCCGGCGCGCGAAATCTTCGCGGAGAAAGATAGCCTGAACCTGCGCGTGACACTCGTGCTGGTAGAAAACCGGCTGTACCAAGTGTTCGTCGTGTCCGAAGCGAAGGACGTTGTGACGGGGAAAGAAGCGGAGGACTTCGTGAAGTCGTTCGAGCTGGCAAAGTGAACCTGGCCTACCGCGGCCGTGTCCGAATCGATAACATGAGTGCGGGTCGGTTGTCACCCGCACGAATCGGGGCGTAGCGCAGTCTGGCTAGCGCGCCTGCCTTGGGAGCAGGAGGCCGTGGGTTCAAATCCCGCCGCCCCGACTTTTGACCGAGTACGAACGTTGTGAGGCTCGCGCGAACGGATTCACCGATCGCGCGAGCCTCACAACGTTCTATACTCGCACAATGACCCCGAATCCCACGCCACGGTTCCTACCCCTATTCCTGATTGCGCTCGCGGTCCGAATTTGTACGGTTGCACTTGGTCTAGTGCTCGCGACACTTCCCCCCGATCCCTACTCCCACAACGAAACTCCCACGCACATTCGCGACGCCTGCAGTCTCAGCTCCGCGCGCCACATCGAACCGTGGTACCGGTGGGACGCAGTGTGGATGGCTGAAATCGCGGAGAAGGGGTTCGCCAATAGCACCCGCCCGGATGGTCAAAGTGGGGTCGCGTTTCAGCCCGCGATGCCCGCGAGCATGGCCCTCGCGAACCTGCTCGGCCTGAACATGTTTTGGGCCGGAGTGATAATCGCGAACCTCATTGGGGCAGCGGGTGCGGCGGTATTCGGGCGCGTCGCCTCGCACCTCCTCAACGATCCCGGTACGGCCTGGCGAACACTGGCGCTCCTGCTCACGTTCCCTACCGCGTTCTTTTTTTCCGCGGCCTACAATGAATCGTTCGGCCTGTTCTTCACCGCACTCGCACTTACGGCTTGGCTCCGGCACCGACCCATCACGGCCGGGCTCGCCTCACTCGGTGGATCACTCGCGCGATTAACAGGTGTCGCGCTCGGGGTCGCAGCCGCTTGTGATTGGGTCGCCAAGCGCGACCGAAAAGAACTCCCGCGCACTCTGGCTCTCGTGATCGGTAGCGCTGGCGGCATCGCGCTCTTCTGGGGCTTTCTGTGGTGGATCGTGGACGACCCATTCGCGAGCCTAAAAGCGCACTCGAAGTGGGGACGGGCGCCGCTATCGTGGGAGAACCCGTTCCGCACTATCGAATCTATCTACGATCCCACGGTGCCCCATTGGGGTGAAGCATTTCTCGTGCTGGGTGTCACGGTCCTCGGGATTCGCGCGTGGCGCAAGCGCGGGACATTTTGGGGCGTGCTCACGTTGGTACCCGTGGCCCAGATGTTTGCTTCGGGTACGCTCCTTAGTGCCCACCGCGTCGTACTCGCATCGCTCCCCGCGTTCATCGAACTCGCCGATCTGTTCCGCACCCGAAGATCACTATTCGCTGTGACATTAATCGGGTTCGCCTTCGCGCAACTCGTTTTGCTGAATCGTTTCGTCCGCTGGCAGTTCGCGGGGTAGGGCGGTGCAATTGCGCTAATTCTGCTTTGCGCTCCAATTGTCGCGCCAGTGATTCGGACAATTCCATTTCGCTTTCCTTGCACTCTCCAGAACACGCACTAGTATTTCGACCCCCTCTTTACCTATCTTGGTCACTGGCGAGTTCGGTTCCTTCATCGAGTGCCCGCGATGAATCGTCGGATCTTTCTGAAAGCGGCTCTTGCTTCGGTCGTGCCGGGGTTGGGGTGTGGTGTTGCGTATGGACTGTTCGAGTCGGGTTGGGTTCAAGTCACGCGGCCCACGATCACGCTCCCACACCTGCCAAAAGAATTCGACGGTACGACGGTCGCCCTGCTCACCGACATCCACCACGGCCCGTTCACCTCGCTCGATTACGTCAACGCGGTCGTGCGAACTACCCTCGCGCTGCGCCCCGACCTGATCGTCCTGGGTGGCGACTACTCCCTCAAGGAAGAGAAGTACATTCGCCCGTGCTTCAACGCGATGGCCGCGCTGGACGCCCCGCTGGGAGTGTTCGGCGTTCTCGGAAATCACGATTACTGGCACGGGCTGGATGCAACTCGGGCCGGCTTTCAGGAAGCGGAAATCGGCGAATTGACGAACCGCGGCGTCTGGATCGAGCGCAACGGCAGCCGGTTCCGCCTTGCGGGTGTCGATGATTTGTGGATGGGCAAAGTCGATGTAAAAGCCGCGCTCGGCGACGCCACGACCGAAGATGCGTGCTTGCTCCTGAGCCACAACCCGGACGTCGCGGAGAAAATGCGAGACCCGCGCGTCGGCCTGATCCTGAGCGGTCACACGCACGGCGGGCAAGTCGTGTTCCCGACCGGGGACGCACCGTTCGTCCCCAGCCATTACGGGACCAAGTACCTGAAGGGACTCGTTCAAGCTCCGAACACGCAGGTGTACATCTCGCGCGGCCTCGGTACCACGAGCGCGCCGTTCCGCGTCGGGAGCCGCCCCGAGTTGACGTTCATGACGCTGCGAAGTGCATAGTTCTACCACCGCGCTCGTGTGGCAAAAACAAAGCCACCGAGTACGAACCACGCAAGTAGCCTGAAAGCGCCGCGGCGCGGCAGTTTTCCACCTCCTGCCGCTTTACCAACTCCCGCTATACCATTCCCGGCCCGCGCTTCCGCGGGCGAATAGCACTTAAAGGAGTGACCATGCGCACGCTGCTCGCACTGGGATTAGTGGCCACGGTGTTCGGGGCTTATGCTGTTGCCGACGACAAGAAAGACCCGACGACCGGTAAGTGGGTGATCGAATCCGTCACCCGCGACGGAAAGCCGAACAACGCGCTCAAGGGAGCAACCCGCGAACACACCGACGGCAAGTACACGCTCACACCGGCGAAGGACTCGAAGGCCGCCCCCACGACCGGCACCTACACGCTCGACACCACCAAGTCGCCGGTCACCATCGACATCAAACCGAAGGGCGGCACCTACGACGGCAAAACGCTCCTCGGCATCGCGAAGCTTGATGGCGACACATTGACGGTCGCGTTCGCCGAACCGGGCAAGGATCGGCCGACGAAGTTCGAGAGCGCTGAAGGCAGTGGGATCGTGGTCGCAGTCCACAAGAAGGCGAAGTAGTCGCGTAAATGCGAACGGCCGGTGTGAGCCGATCGGTGAAACTCCACATCGTACTGTGTGGAAGTCTCACCGATCGGCTCACACCGGCCGTTCGCCAAACGAGTCGACCGTTTACTTCTTCAGCGGCTCTTTCAGACTCGATAAGAACTCGACCAAATCACGCAGTTCGCGCCGCGACAACTTCTTGTGCAAGTCGTCCGGCATCGCACTCGGCCCGGTCCGCCGAGCGACGATGTCTTCCGTCGGGATCGTCAGTTCCTTCGCCTCCGCGGTGACGAGTTTCACCTGCTTCTTGTCCTCGGCCTTAATGATGCCGGTCACGACGCGGTCGTCGGCCAGCGTCAACACCGCAGTCTCGTAACCCTTCGCGATCTTCGCGTTCGGGAGTGCGATCGCTTCGAGCAGGTAGCGCCGGTCTTTTTGCACATCAGCCGCGATCCCGTTCAGCGCGGGACCAACGTCACCACCCTGACCGTCGAGCCGGTGGCACCGCTGACAGTAAACCGCGGAGTTATTCAGGAAGATGTTGCGACCCTTCTCGATGTCGCCGCCTTCGAGCGATTCGAGGAACGGTGCGAGCTTGTTACCGTTCGCCTCGTTCGCAATCTTGTTTTGACCCGAGCGGTACTTCTCCACCTTCGGCTTGAGCTGTGTGTACAGCTTCAGCTTGGATGTGTTAGCCCGCTGTTCGGCCGCATCGAGCACGTCGAGGACGAGCGCGGCGGGAACCTTGCCGCTACTCACCCGATCGAGCCACTCGGACAGCAGCTTATCCGTTTCCTCCGAAGCCTTCTGAGTCGCGAGAATCGCGAAAGCACCCTGTTTCTCAGCAAGCGAGGTCTTCTCGTCTTCGAGAAGGGCGGGTAGCGATTTCAAAACGGTACTCGCATCAAAGTGCGACTGCACGGTTCGCCCCGCAGCGCGAAGGCGCGGTTCGTCACTCGATAGTGCGTAAGCCGCGAGTCCCTTGGTGCCCGCGTCCTTGAGGGCCTCCACCGCAAACAGCGCTTCCACTCGGGTACCAACTGGGTTCTTCGCGTCCTTCACGAGCGCGGCCATCGCCGGACCGAACTCCTTGAGGTTCAACTTCGCAGCGACTTGAGCAGCTTCTTTGCGAACGGTGTCCGAACCCGCGAACACACCGACACCCGCCTTCTTGAGCGCGTTGACGGCAATGCTCGAGTCGCGCGGAGCGATGTCGAGCGTCAGCCCGGTGATCGGATCACGACGCGGCGGCTTCGTCCAGTCGCCGAGTAACTTGAGTGCGAACGCGCGAACGTAGTCCGGTTCACTCTGACGTGCAGCGAAGGTCGCAACGCGGTCCGCGGCCTCGGGCGTACCCAGACAGTAGTTCGCAGCCAGCGCACGGAAGGAGATGGCATCCGGTTGGCCGGCCTTGTCCGCGAACTTCGCCAGTGCCTCGCCATTACCAATGCGCTCGTCGTAGATCGCCCGCGCCGCTTCGGTGACGATCCCGGCATCAGCGTCCGCGAGGAACTCGGCAACCTTGTCACTCTTGTGCTTCCGGAGTGCGAGCACAACGCCCAGGCGCACTGCGGGCACGTCGTACTTATCTTTCTCCCGCTCCTTCGCAACCTTCAACACATTCACTAGGTCCGCAGGATTACGAGCAGCGTGAACCAATCCCATTACGGCCGCGTGCCGGAGGTACGGATCTTTGTTGTTGTTTGCCTTGAGCAAATCAAAGAGAGGAGCAAACTGTGTCATCTCCGACGCGGGGTAGGTCGGCAAAGCGAATCCTGGACCAGCACTCTTACCAAATGCGACTGCGGCAGCGGCCTTCACGCGATCATCCGGGTCGACAAAAGCTTTCAGAATCGCTGCCCGAATATCATTTATCTCTGACACATTCCTGCCGGAGTGGACTACTACCCGGCCCAGTTGCTCAATTGCCGCACGCTTCACCTCAGTATTTTCGTTCGTCACGAGAGCGAGCAACGCCCCCCAAGCAGACTCGGTATTCCGAGCAATTTGGCCAAGGCCCCACACCGCGTGCAGCCGAGCGAGTTGGCTCTGCGAGCCATTCAGCACCCTGCTAAACGCCTTCGTCGCATCTTCCACTTTTCGCGAAGCCAACTCAAATTGCGCCTCCTGACGAACTTGTTGGTGAGAGAATTCGAGCAGCTTGGCCAACTCCGCAATGGTCTTCTTCTCGAAGCCCTCTGCGAGCAACTTCTGGGCCTCGGCCACTTGAGGGTTCTTCATCGCCGTCGGATCGGTGACGCGGAAGATGCGCCCGCGGTTCTGCGGCGCCCACCCGCCGACCCAGTCGGACCAGTAGAACGCGCCGTCCGGTCCGAATTCACAGTCGGTCGGCACCAGCCCGCGCACGAACGGTTCGGGCTTGCTGATCTCGAAACCCGCGCCCTTCGGCTTCACGGCCAGCGACCAAATCACACTGTTGCTGGCGCTCGATGTGAAGTCGCACGCGAAGAAGTGATCCTTGTACTTGTCGTTCAGTCCGATGCCGGGATAGTGCGTGATGCCCGCGGGACCGTTCCCGAAGTTTGCCAGAGGCGGCACGATCCACGCCGGTTGCCCATCGTGCTGCGGCAGCCACAACTTCTCCGTGTTCCATGCGCCACGATTACCCTGTGGCACCGCCGGCGTGTGGTAACCGGTGCTGTACTGGAAGCCCCCGCGCCACCCGCTGTCACCACCCTCGACGATGTGAACCCACCGCGCCCGGTCGCCGCTGTCACAGTTGTTATCAAAAGTGAACAGGTTGCCGAAGTCGTCGAACGCGATCTCCTGCGGGTTCCGCAACCCGGAGTGAACGACTTCGAGGTTCCTCCCGTCCGGGTCGCACCGCAGCACTGCGCCAGTGTTCGGATATTCGAGTTTCTTTCCTTCCTTAGTGGTCACCGTGAACCCGCGGTCGCCGATGCTGAAGTACAGCTTCCCGTCCGGTCCCATACGGAGGCCGTGCAGGTCGTGACCGAGGAACTGCACCGTCGGCCCGAACCCGGTGAACAGCGACTTCTTTTCGTCGGCCTTGTTCGTCCCCTTCGTGTCCTTCAGAACGTACAGGTCGGGGATACACGTGAAGTACACCTGCCCCTTGCGGGCGAGTACGCCGGCCGCGAGTCCGTCCTGGGGCCGGTTGTAACCGCCCGAAAACACTTCACTCTTGTCCGCCTTACCGCTCCCGGTACTGTCCCACACCACCCGCAGTTGGTCCTCGTACTTCTCGTAGCCCTTGAAGTTGTGCTTCCGGTACATCGCGAGCAGGTCGTCGATGCTCCGGTTCGCGAGGTCTTCGTCGAGCCAGTACATGTGCGCGCGAGTGTCGGGCACGCCATGCTCGAAGCGCGTCGTCTCCGCGACGAACGCGCGCCCCTTCTCATCAAAGCAAAAACTCACGGGATTCATCATCAGTGGGGCCGCGGCCCACACGTCTACCTTCAACCCCTTCTCAGCGGGTTGAACCTGGGCCAGTGCGTCCTCGTCGCCGGACTTTCCCTTCGCGGGTTGAGCGCCCGCAGTCGGCGTACTGTTGGGCGAAATTGTGAAAAGTAACGCGACCAACGGCGGTAGCGCAACGAAATAGCGAGACATAGAGGAGATGCTCCGGGGCGGGAATTCAGCGGATGTATTGAGGCTACCGCAGACGGGTAAATGCGGCAACCGCGGGAAGTGGGTCCGGCGGCAATCAATTAAAACACCGACCCGGGTATCGGCGCCAGATTATTCTGACACCAAAACCCGGGTCGGCATATTGTTTCAAATTTAACAAACCACAGAATCAGGGGCCTTTCTTCGGCATTTTGAGGCCTGTGGGGTCACCCGATCCCTTTTGCAAAGGAGTCATCGTCCCGATCGTCTTGTTCGGGTCAGACGTGTCAACAGCGCCGCTCGGGAACTTCTTGTCTTCGCACCCGACAGCCGTCAAGAACACACCGGCAACAAGGAGAGAAAAGCACTTCTTCATCGGAGTTTGGCCTCGATTCGATGGAACGGGTCCGTGCCGGGGAGTTGGCGACAGACCGGAGAGAATTTAACGTGTTTCAACGGAACGGGCCGCGGGGCGACGGGGATGAATCCCGGTCCCGCGGCCCAGCAAACCGGGCCAGTCACCGCCTCATCCGCAGAGGCGGACACGGGCGTCACTCGCTCACGACGGAGCCGTCACCGACACCGTTTACCGCGACCCAAATCGGCCAGGACATACTGGTGCTAATACTGCCGACCGAACCGTCCGCACGGGCCACGTTGACCGAACTCCCGTGCATCGAACTGGCGCCCGGCCACTCACAGTTAATGCCCCACGCGGTCAGGTAGGTCGGCGGGAAGCTATACGGCGCGGTGAGCCCGCTGAGCCATTGTCCGTCCACGCTCGGAGTGGCGGAACCGTCCGGACCCATGAACGGAGGGAACTTCGAGGTGCCAGCGTACCCGGTGAAGACAAACGCCGCGCGGAACACCGATTCGCCGCCACGGGCCCGGCGAATGCCGCCGCCCTGCGCGTTAAACGGACCGTTCTTGAAGCCGTAGCTCGTGACTTCAGCGACGGCCACGACGTTCGACGTACCGTCGGTGACGTCGGCGAACTTGAACGTCCGGTTGACCGTGAACAACCCAGAATAGTCACCCGTCGTGCCCGTGCCCGGGTTAAAAACAGCGGTCGTCCACCAGTGATAACCTTCGCTACCGGCGTAGTTCGTAACGGCGAGGTTGTGCGTTTCGTCAGACTTGCCGAAGCCGCCGTCGGACGGACAACGCAAGAGCCCCACGTCGGTCGCGGTGATCGCTTGCCCCCACGCGGGAGCGTTGATATTCGTCTGCTTGAACAGATTGTCTTGCTCCACAAACGGTAGCAAGTACGTCAGCCAGGTGTGGTGATTGGGCGGAGCATTCGTGGCCGGCACCGGCTTGGCCACCGTGAGTACACCAGCCGCCGGGAACTTCCCGTTGGAGTCGTGGAAGTTGTGCAGCGCCAACCCGATCTGCTTGAGGTTGTTCTGACACTTCATCCGGGCCGCGGCCTCACGGACCTTTTGGACCGCGGGAAGCAGCAGCCCAATCAGGATCGCGATGATCGCAATGACGACCAACAACTCGATTAGCGTAAATCCCCTACGCGAACGCATAAAACACCGTTGGGAGAGAGAAAAAATGACAGCGGGAACGGCTCCGAGCAAAGAACGGCTTGAGCAAAAAAGAGAATTGGAAGCAGAAACCACCTCGGTTTCTACTCGTCAGCTACATGATCCTAAACCGACCTGATAATTATCGCCAGCAAAAAATTCATAAGAACGGGCAGTACCTTCTCATAGTTCAGTACAATATTGTGCCAGAACCGGACCGCCCGCGAACGGTCGCGTGCACCTCCCGTTCGTAACGAGATCCCATCTCAGAACTTCGCGATCGTGCTCTTCGCACTCTCAAGCAAGCTGGTATCGTCGTTGTCGTCGAGGGCCGCGAAGCGGTCACGGATGCGGCGGAAGGCGAGCTTCAAGAAGTATTTACCGGCTACGCTGTCTGCGTAGGGATCAGTGCCGATCGATTTACCGTTACCGCCCTTGCCCGCGAGCAAGTGATCGAGACGCGCTAGTACACACGAACTCACATACAGGTCAATCGCAATGTCCGCGATGCGTTCGTGAACCAACTCGGCCTGTGCAAAGGCCGCTTCGTCCTTCAGCGCCATGAACACGTGCGGTAACTTCAACCCGAACTCGCGAACCAGGCGCGCCAGTGTGTAACCGTCTTCGGTGAGCTCATTCGACTGAACCGGCACGGTCGGCGCGCTGGTCGTCAGCCACGGCGCCGCGAGTTTACCGACCACGCCCAACGACTGACCAATCTTGCGCAGACTCCAGCGCCCGCCGAGCATGTCGTCTTGCAGGCCCTTTAGATACATCCCCGGTCCACGGCACCCCACCACCGCGATGAACGCCTTCAGGACGTCGTTCGCGCCCTCACCGATGGTGTTAATGCGAGCGTCGCGCATCCAGCGCTCGATCGGCTGGTCACAGAAGTACCCCTTCCCGCCATAGACCTGGAGCGTGTCGTTCACGATTGTCCACAGGTGCTCCGTCGCGAACACTTTCAGAATGGCCGTTTCAAGCATGTAGTCCGGCGCACCCCGATCGATGAACGCGGCACACTCCGCGGTCGCGGCCTCCATCGCAAAACAGTGCGCCGCAGCGAACGCGATCTTCTTCTGAACGAGGTGGAACTCACTGAGCGGCTGTTGGAACTGCACGCGCTTCTTGGCGTGCTCGGTCATCGCCTTGATGCACGCCTTCGCATGACCGGTACACGTCGCTCCGAACGTCACCCGGCCGTAGTTGAGCACCGTGAGTGCGGCCTGGAGCCCGCGCCCGATCTGCCCCAGAATGTTTTCTTTTGGCACGCGCATGTTGGTGAACCGCATCTTGCCTGTTGCGGTTCCCCGAATGCCGCACTTCTCCGCGCGCGCTTCAATGACCTCGAACCCCGGCATGTCGGGAGTCACAAGAAACGCCGTCACCTTCCCCTTCGGGTTGGACGGGTCCGGTGTACGGGCCATGACGGTGAGGATGTGCGCGATCCCACCATTCGTGATGTAGTGCTTCGTGCCATTGAGGATGTAAGCCGAACCGTCGTCCGTCGGCGTCGCGACCGTCTGCACGTTACCCGCGTCCGAGCCCGCTTCCGGTTCCGTGAGCGCGAACGCACACAACTTCGAGCCGTCGTACAACCCCGGCAGCCACTTGGCTTGTTGTTCCTTGCTGCCGAACAGACACAGTGCCCGAACGCCAATGCTGTGGTGCGCGTTCACGAACACAGCGACACTTGCGTCATGTCCACCGAGGATCTCCATCGTCTTGAGGTACTGCTGTTGGCCGAAGCCCAGGCCACCGTATTCGGGCGGGATCGTCAGTTTGTACATGCCGATGTCGGCCAGCCCCTGAACCACGCTGTCCGGGATTCGGGCCTCGCGGTCGATCTTCATGTGGTCGATGTGAGCGTCCGCGTAGCTCCTCACCTTCGCGGCCATCTCGTCCGCGGCGGCCTGCTTGTCGGCCGGGAGAGTGGGGTACGGGTAAAGCAGTTCGCCCTTGAACTTGCCGAAGAACAGCGCTTTCGCGAAGCCGACGTCCGGCCCCGCGATGAGTTCTTCGACTTCCTTGCGCTGTTCGTCGATTTGCTGCGCAGTGAGAGCCATTGGCGCACCCCTTAGTGCCGGCACGAGAGAGGAAAAAGCGGCCGAGCTGTAATGCAGTATTATACCGCACTCAGCAAAGGTGAATCGTGTCTGCTCGCGTGCCCCCGGATTTCCGAAACCGCGTACAATATCACAACGAACGCCAGGATTCGCTCTCCCGGAGCCACAGTTGAGTAAGACGACCCATAGCGCCGTTCCCTGCGAAGCCGACGAAGCCCCGCGCCCACCGAACCACATGCCTGCACTGACAGTGGATCACGAACGGTTACGGCACGCGGTGCGCGAAATCCTGATTGCCGTGGGTGAGAACCCGGACCGCGAGGGACTGCTAGAAACGCCGGACCGCGTCGCGCGCATGTACGCGGAGATCTTCTCGGGGCTGCGCACCGACCCGGCGATCTACCTCCAGAAGACGTTCACACAAAAGCACGACGAAATGGTGCTGGTGAAGGACATCGAGTTCTCGTCGTGCTGCGAGCACCACCTGCTCCCGTTCCTCGGGAAAGCCCACATCGCGTACCTGCCAAACGGCCAAATCGTCGGCCTCTCGAAGCTCGCCCGCGTGGTAGAAGCCGTCGCGAAGCGCCCGCAGGTTCAGGAGCGCATGACGGAAGAGATCGCCGACCTCATCATGACGCACCTGAAGGCCCGCGGGGTCGGCGTGGTGATCGAAGCGAGTCACTCGTGTATGACCATTCGTGGCGTGCGCAAACCGGGAGCGATGACCATTACGAGTTCCATGCGCGGCGGGTTCCTCGACAACCCCGCCACCCGCGCCGAAATGATGGCGCTCGTTTTCGGGCGCTAGCCAAATGAACGAGTTTCGGGGAGAAACAGCGCTACCCTGCCTGTATTCTGGACGCCTTCGCCCGAATCCCGGACCCCGAATCCCGTGCTAGACGAGAAGCAAATCACCGACGACCTCCGCGGCCAGTTCCGCGGGCGGTTGCACTTCGACCGGCTCACGCGCGGGCTATTCGCCACCGACGCCAGCCCGTTCCAGATCGAACCCCACGCGGTCGCGGTTCCCGAAGACACCGAAAGTGTTGCGGCGCTCGTTCGCTACTGCCACGAACACGCCATCCCCCTCACTCCACGCGGCGCGGGAACCGGCCTCGCCGGGGAGTCTCTGAACTCCGGCATCGTGTTGGATCTGAGCGTTCATTTCCGCCGCGTGCTCGCTGTGGGGGCGGATACGGTAACGGTTCAACCCGGTGTAGTGCTAAACGAACTCAATGCGGCGCTCGCAAAAGTGGGTCGGCGATTCGCCCCGAACCCGGCCAGTTCCGCGACCTGCACCATCGGCGGGATGATCGCGACGAACGCCTCTGGCGGAAATTCCTTCCACTACGGCTACACGCGCGATTATGTCGCCGGGCTGGAAGTCGTGTGGGACAACGGAGAAATAACTTGGGTGGGCGTAGGTAAGAGACCTCCCCCCCCGTTCCCGGCAGAGCAGGCACCCACTGAGTTTCCTCCCCCTTCCTTCTTAGGGAAGGGCGTTAGGGGGTTAGGTTCTACCTCTAACCCCTCACCAACCACGCCCCTAAACGGAGAGGGGCTTAAAACAACACGCCACGACACGATCAACCGAGAAGTCACCAAGCTCCTGAACTTCAACGCCGAACGCATCGCGATCACGCGCACGCGGACACCGTTCGACCGATGTGCGTACCAGCTCCACGGCATCCTCAATGGAGATGTAGTCGATCTCGCGAAATTACTCGTCGGGTCCGAAGGCACGCTCGGGGTTATTACCGAGGCCACTCTGCGCACAATCCCGCTCCCCGGTGGAACGTGTCTCGCGCTGATCGGTTTCCCCACACTCGACGCGGCCGTGCGCGCGGGGCTCGCACTGCGACGGTACGGCCCGGTCGCGTGCGATTTACTCGACCGTCGGCTGCTCTCGCTCACACGCGGAACGGGCATTCCGGACGTAGGCGCGGCGCTCATGGTTGTATTTGAGGCCAGCACTGAGCGCGAAGCGACCGAGCGCGCATGGGGCGCAATCGAATCCCTGCAACGGGAGCACATTCTGCGCGTGCTCGCCGAACCGACCTGCGACCCCGAGGGCATCGCACACATTCGCGGTATTCGCGCGGCCGCGGTATCGGGCCTGTACGCACAAAATGGCCAGCGCCCGGTCGCGTTCGTCGAAGACATCGGGGTACCGGCCGATTCGCTCCCCGAGTTCCTCACCAAAGCGCAGGACATCCTGAAGCAGTTCGAGACGAGCGGCACGTTCCTCGTTCACGCGCTCACCGGCCAAGTTCATACGCGCCCGCTGCTCGACCTCAACGAACCCACGGACCGCGCCAAGCTGTGGCCGCTCGCGGAAGCCATACACGGACTGGCACTCGCGCTCCACGGAACCGTTAGCACACAGCACGGTACCGGCATCGCCCGCACGCCGTGGGTCGAGCGACAGTACGGACCGCTCGTTCCCGTGTTTCGCGAACTCAAGCGCATTTTCGACCCGAAGGGCATTCTGAACCCGGGGAAGATCGTCGGCCCCGATCCGAGCCGCGAAGCGTGGCCCCTGCGCCCAGCGTTCCGAAATCAGGAACCCGAGACAACCACCACCGAAAAGGAAAGCAAAAAGCACGACACGGAGGTGGACGCACCACCAGCCGAGCCTTCCGTTCGACCATCTTCTGCTACCCCGCTACTCGTGTGGTCTTCGTCTTCCCCGGAAGCGGAAGTGCGCCGGTGCAACGGGTGCGGCGACTGCCGAACTCGCACCGCACCAGACCGAATGTGTCCGTCCTTCCGAGCGACTGGAAATGAAGTCACCACCCCGCGTGCGATGGCGAACACGCTCCGCGTGCTGGCCGACCCGACGGCCGCGACCCCAGAAGAGGTGCGTGCGGTCGCCGAGTTGTGTGTGAACTGCAAGATGTGCCGCGACGATTGCAACGCGAAGGTCAACGTCCCCAAACTCATGCTCGAAGCCAAGGCCCAACGCTTCGCAGAACACGGTTTGGAGCGCGGCGACTGGATTCTAGCCCGAGCGGAAGGGCTGGCGTCGATCGGGAGCAATTTCGCACCCATCGTGAACGCGATGCTCGGTCGGCGTTCGGTGCGCTGGCTCATGGAGAAGTTCGTTGGTATCTCGCGCCAACGCCGGCTCCCCGCATTTTCGCTCCGCACCTTCTTCCGGCGCGCACGCGGACTCGGCCTGACGCGCCGAAAACGACGGGCCGGAGATCAAAGAACGAACCACGCGCTCCCATCCCTGGTGCCTCACACATCGGACCGCGTCGCGCTCTTCGTCGATGTGTTCGCAGCGTACAACGACCCGCTCATCGGAATGGCCGCGGTCGCGGTGTTACAGCACCACGGAATCGAAGTGTTCGTTCCACCGCGACAGGTCGGCAGCGGCATCGCACCGTTCGCGAAGGGCGATCTCGAATCCGCGCGCGAGTCAGCCCTACGCAACGTGCGCGTATTCGCAGACCTCACGCGCGAAGGCTACCGCATCGTCTGCCTGGAACCGACGTCTGCCCTCATGCTGACGCAGGACTACCTAGACATTCTGCCGGACCCCGACACCGCGGCCGTCGCTGCGAACACGATCGAACTCACCGCGTACCTCAACGAGTTGCACACTGCGGGGCGGCTCCGCACCGACTTCCGCAAGCTCGAAGTAACGCTCGGGCACCACGTCCCCTGTCACATGAAAGCTCTACGCCGCACCGCACCGGCCCTCACACTGCTCCAACTCATTCCCGGTCTGCGGGTGCATACAATTGATGCGGGTTGTTCGGGCATGGCAGGCACTTGGGGCTTGAAATCCGAGAACTACGCGACGTCACTCGCGGCCGGTGCGGGGATGCTCGCGGAACTGAACCGCCCGCGCGTGCTATTCGGTTCGACCGAGTGCAGTGCCTGCCGGATGCAGATGGAAGAAGGTAGCGGAAAGCGCACGCTCCACCCGGTGCAGTACCTCGCTTACGCTTACGGCCTGCTCCCCGAACTCGAACCGCGGTTCCACAAGCCCCTCGGCGACCTCGTGAGCGACTGACATGACCCTCACCGTGAAACTCTTCGCCGCAATGCGCGACTTGGCCGGGTCCGACACGGTCGAAGTCGAACTCCCCGCTGACGCGACCGTGGGCGACTTGCGACGCGAGGTCGCCAAACAAATCCCGCTCGCACGCACGCTGCTACTGCGTTCAAATATTGCAGTGAACCACGAAGCCGTGGAGAACGAGCATGTCCTCAGCCCCTCCGACGAGTGCGCCGTCATCCCACCCGTCAGCGGCGGGTAAGCGATTCCGGTTCCTGTGGTGGGCGCTTCCGTTATTCGGTAGCATCACTCTGTTTGCGTCGTTGGCGTTCGCGGTACTCCTACAAGTACCACTCGACCGAACCCGTGCGCGGCGGGAACAACCGAACAACATCAACTACGAGAGCCACGACCCGTATGTGCTCCTGGTCGTAGACCGCTCGTCATGGTGGAACGAGTTCAACCGTCATCGGCACTGCCGAATCGGGGTCGTTTCACACGTCCAATTGACACCGAACGCCCAAGTCAGTTCGTCCTACGGTCACTGGATCGAATACGAGTTCCAGAACTACACCAGTGACCCGGATTACTTCACGCGGTGTACCGTAGTTTGGGAATCCGAAGGGGTTACGATCACGGAACCGACCGGTCACAAGCTGTTCGTCCCAAAGAAAGCGTTCATCGGTGGGCGCTAACACGCTACACTTCTGATATGTTCCGGCTCACGCACGACGTCATCGACCACGCGAACCTCCTGGAAACCGCGCGTTCCCCGCATTGCGGGGCGGTCGTGTTGTTCCTCGGCACCGTGCGCGACCTGACCGGTCAACAGGTTACGGTGTTCCTCGAATACGAAGCCTACGCGCCGATGGCGGAAAAGAAGCTCGCTGAGATCGAAGCCGACGCGCGCCAGCGATGGCCAATCGGCGAAATTGCGATCGCTCACCGGCTCGGTCGGCTCGAAGTGGGTGAAGTCAGTGTCGCGGTCGCGGTCAGTTGCCCGCACCGCACTGATGCGTTCGAGGCGTGCCGCTACGTTATCGACACGCTGAAAGAACTCGTGCCAATTTGGAAGAAGGAGAACGCCCCGGACGGAACCGGAGAGTGGGTCCACCAATCCGCGAAACCCGGAGCACCATGAGCGCCCTCCCGACTGTGTACCTCGCACGCCACGGCGAAACCGAATGGTCGAAGTCCGGACAACACACCGGACGCACGGACCTTCCACTCACCCCCGACGGCGAGGATTCGGCCCGAAAACTCGGCGAACGGCTCGTCGGGCTGAAGTTCGAGTACCTGTTCACGAGCCCGCTGTCGCGCGCGCGCCGGACGGCGGAACTCGCCGGGTTTTCGCCCGTCGTGGACCCGGATTTGCTCGAATGGAACTACGGTGACTTCGAGGGGCTTAAAAGCGCGGAGATCAAAGTCCGGAAGCCGGGCTGGAACCTGTTTCGCGACGGTGCCCCGGGCGGCGAATCACCGGACGAAGTTACGGCGCGAGTAGATCGCCTCGTGGCGAAGCTAAAGGGACTAACCGGAAACGTGATCTGTTTCGCACACGGTCACATTCTCCGCGTCATCGCGGCCCGGTGGATCGAGCAGCCGGTGACACTCGCAACCTCCATGCTGCTCAGCACCGCGACACTAAGCGTCCTGAGTTTCAACCACCACAACCTCGCCGAACCCGCCATCAAAGTGTGGAACAGCTAAACGAAGACGGAACGAAGGCGTGAGCGCGCGACACCCATTACGATTGGCCTCGGATCGAATCCCGGTACTGCACCCTGAGTCCCAGGCACCGGGTTCCGCGCTCGTGGATTCCTTTGGTCGGGTTCACAACAACCTGCGAATCTCGGTCACGGATCGGTGTAACCTCCGCTGCACGTACTGCATGCCCGAAGATGTGACGTTCCTCGATCGCGGTGAACTTCTCACGTTCGAGGAAATCGCGTCCTTCGTCCGCGTGGCAGCAAGTCTCGGGGTAAACAAGATACGGCTCACCGGCGGCGAGCCGCTGATGCGGCGAGATCTGCACAAGCTCGTGCGCATGATCGCGAACGTGCCCGGCATCACGGACATCGGCCTCACCACTAACGGCATCCTACTTGCTGAACAGACCACCCAGTTATTCGACGCGGGACTGCGGCGTTTGAACGTCTCGCTCGACACACTCGACCCCGACCGCTTTCGTGCTCTTGCCCGACGCGGTGGTGTCGAGAAGGTTCTTGCGGGTTTAAATGCAGCCAAACGTGCGGGGTTCGACCCAATCAAGATTAACGCTGTTGCAATACGCGGGTTCGCGGAGCATGATGTTGTACCGCTCGCACAGTATTGCAAAGATAACAGCTTCGAGTTGCGCTTTATCGAGTACATGCCCATTGGCGCGGATTCGTGGGAGCGCGAGAAGGTCTTCTTCGCGGCGGAAATCCTGGAGCTGATCGGTAACGAAGTCGGTCCGCTGGTACCCGTCCCCGCGGACCCGTCCGCACCCGCACTCGACTACGCCTACCGGGACGGGAGCGGGACCGTGGGGGTGATTGCGTCCGTGTCGCGGCCGTTCTGCCGGTCGTGTAACCGCATCCGCCTCACTGCGGACGGGAAACTGAGAAACTGCCTGTTTGCTCTCGACGAAACCGATGTGAAAGGATTGCTCCGCTCGCTGCCTATTAACGATGAGACGATCCGAAACGCGCTGAGACAAAGCGCGTGGGCCAAGTGGGAAGGCCACGAAATCAACGCCGCGACCTTTGTGAAACCAGACCGTACCATGCACGCCATCGGCGGCTAGCGCCCCGGAGCACCCCCCCATGAGCCGGTTCGACGACGAGTACGAGAGCAACCGCGACGACTTCGACAGCCCCGAAAAAACCGACTCCGTTATTCGCGAACTCCGGACCGAAATCATTCGGCTCGAAGCGCAACTGGACCAACTCACCGCCAGCGTCCGCGAACAGTCCGAAGAATCGGCCATCATCGTCGCGCGGCTCGCGGAACTGGAACGGGCCGTCGACCGGCTCCGGGCGCGCCAGCGGCACGACACCAAGCTCCTCGTGATCGCGTGGGTGATGGTCGTCGCCTCCCTACTGATGTCACTTTTCACGTATCTCGCGTCGTAACAGCGACATTTCTATTGGCGTTGTCGCGCCGGGCGGCCCACAAGTACAATTCCCGCAACTCACTACACTGCGGGAGTTTCACAAGGTGACTGTTCGCGTCGGCAGCGGCCACGACACCCACCGGTTGGCGGAAAACCGCCCCCTCATCCTCGGCGGGGTCATAATCCCGCACACAAAAGGGCTCGTCGGCCATTCCGACGCGGACGCGGTGCTGCACGCAGTCACCGACGCCCTTCTCGGCGCAGCAGCTCTCGGCGATATCGGTGACGCCTACCCGGACACCGACCCAAAGTGGAAGGACGCAGACTCGCGCCTCTTTCTGCGTGAAGCACTCGCCAACCTGAACCAGATGGGCTGGAAACCGGTCAATCTGGACGTGACCATCTTCGCGCAAGAGCCGAAACTCGGCCCCGTGAAGACCGCGATCAAGAACAACTTGGCAAACTTGCTCGGTTTGGGTACGGACTGCGTGAACGTGAAGGCCAAGACCGGCGAAAAGGTCGGGCACATCGGCCGCGGTGAAGCCATCGGCTGCCACGCGGTCGTTTTAATCGAGAAAGCGAAGAATTAGCCGCAGATAAACGCAGATAGAACGCGGATCAAAACAAAAATCATTGTTCTAAATCGGCGTTATCTGCGTCATCTGCGGCTCTTTGAAAAGGATTCGGTATGGCTCTGCGAGTGTACAGCACTCTCGACCGCGAGAAGAAAGACTTCGAGAAAGTCACTGGAAAGAAGCCCCAGAGCGCGGATTACCTGGGCGACACGGTCACGATGTACGTCTGCGGGCCGACGGTCTACAAGCCGAGTCACATCGGGCACATGGTTGGCCCGGTCATCTTCGACACGGTGAAGCGCTACCTCACCTACCTCGGCTACAAGGTGAAATGGATCGTCAACATCACGGACGTCGACGACAAGCTCATCAACCGTGCGAAGGAACTGAACACCACGGTGCCGGAACTGTCCGCGAAGATGACGGAAGACTACTTTGCGTGCCTCAAATCGCTGAACGTCACGGGCATCGATCACTTCCCGAAAGCGACCGACCACATCGGCGGGATGATCGAGGTCATTCAGGCGCTCATCAAAAAGGACTATGCCTACGAGGTGGACGACGGCGTTTACTTCGACGTGGCGAAAGACGCCGACTACGGCAAACTCTCGAACCGCGACCCAGAGCAAATGGAAGCGGGCGCGCGCCTCGAACCGAATCCCAAGAAGCGCAACCCCGGCGACTTCGCGCTCTGGAAGTCCAAGCCCGGCGAGCCGAAGGAAGTGCAGTTCGAGAGTCCGTTTAAGTGCGGTCGCGGGCGCCCCGGGTGGCACATCGAATGCACCTGCATGGCGATCAAGGAACTCGGCGAAACACTCGACATTCACGGCGGCGGGCTGGATCTCCAGTTCCCGCACCACGAAAACGAACTGGCCCAGAGCGAAAGCTGGACCGACAAGCCCTTTGCGCACATTTGGATGCACAACGGGCTGCTGAAGATGGGTTCAGCAAAGATGGCCGGCTCCGTCGGCAACGTCGTGAACATCGCCGACTTGCTAAAGAAACACACCGCCGAAACTGTACGGTTCCTGCTCCTCAGCACACACTACCGCAGCCCAATCGAGTACAGCGAAGAACGACTCGACGAGATCGCACGGTCACTGCAAGGCTTCTATCGCTTCTTCGAGAGATACGAACGCTACACGGGCGTAAACTTCTACTCCATCAAGGCACCCGAGACGCAAGAAGCTTTCAGCAAACTGTACAATCGTCGGACTGAGGGAGAAAACTGGTTTGAAAGCTTTTGCGGAGCGTTAGACGAGGATTTTAACACAGGTAACGCAATCGGCTTTCTTTATCAACTCTTGAACGAGTTGAACCGGCACGCAGATCGGGAAGGCTACGAAGAACACCCCGAGAAGCGAAAGGGACAACAGTTCGTAGACTTCACCGAGGGAGGGATCGCTCTCCGCACGATGGGCACAATCCTCGGACTTTTCTGGGAACCGCCGGCAAAACAATCACTCGGCGGAAACGACGCCCTCGTCTCTGGACTCATGCAACTCCTCCTCGACCTGCGGAACAATTTGCGTGCGACCGCAAAGGAAGCCGCGAAGGACAACCCGCTGAAGAAGCCGCTGTTCGACCAAACGGACCTGATTCGGAAGCGGCTCGGCGAACTCGGCGTCACCCTCGAAGACCGGCCCGGCGGTACGACGTGGCGCGTCGGATAACGCGACCGCGCGGAAAGGATCGCTCTGACATTCCGAGAAATCGCATTCTCGGCTATTTGCGGGGCATCCTTCCGCGCTAAGGCCGTTCCCATGACCACGCCTTCCACCCCGTTCCCCCCATCCCGCGCCGTATCCTCGGCCTCGATCCGGGCTTACAAACGACCGGCTACGGCGTCCTCGAAGTGACCGATCGCGGTCCGCGTGTCGTCGATGCCGGTGTTATCCGTTCTGCCGAAGGGCGCGATACTTCCGACATGGCACGGCGCGTCAAAGCCCTTTACGATGGGTTGTGTGAGGTACTCGACGAGTGGAAGCCGTCCGGAATGGCCGTTGAGCAGCTCTACGCCCACTACGAACACCCGCGAACCGCAATCCTCATGGCCCACGCCCGCGGCGTGTACTTCCTCGCGGGCGCCCAGCGAAACATCCCCGTAACGAGCTACGCCGCCACCAAGGTGAAGAAACTCGTGACGGGTAGCGGGCGCGCGAGCAAAGAGCAGATGCAGTACGCGGTCGCACGCGAACTCAACCTCGCCGGTCCGCCCGAACCACACGACGTGGCCGACGCGCTCGGTATCGCCCTCTGCCACTACTTCGCGACCGGTAGCGGAATCATGGGCGGCGCACGCGGAGCCACCTTCACCGGCGTTAACATGCAAGCTCTACTCGGTAACGACCCCGACGAAGACCTGGAACCGAGCAGCGAAGCCTCACTGATCGAGGACGAACCGCAATGATTACCAAAATGACGGGCGTACTGACGCGCGTTCTCGACGAAGAAGCCCGGCTGCAAATCGGCGCGTTCGAGTATCAGGTGATGGTGTCCGAAGCGGTTCGTCGGCAAATTCAGATGCGCGTCGGCCAGGAGATCACGTTCCACGTCACGGAATACCTGGAAGGCAATTCCGTCGGGAGCCGGTTCGTTCCGCGGCGCATTGGTTTCATCAGCGAGGCGGAACTGGACTTCTTCGACCTGTTCTGCACCGTCGAAAAGATCGGTGTGAAGAAGGCGCTCAAGGCGATGGCGTTCCCCATCAAAACCATCGCCGACGCGATCAGCCGCCAGGACGCAAAATGGCTCTCGTCGCTCCCCGGCATCGGCCCGACGACCGCGGAGCAAATCGTCACCACGCTGAAGCGAAAGGTGACCAAGTTCGCGGTGATGAACTCACCCGCACCGGCCCCTGAAACAGCAACGCCAGATGCGGTCGTCGAAAAGAAGGGCAAAACAACCAAGAAAGCCAGTGCCACCACCGCGGAAGCACCCGTAACGGAACCACTCGTGACCGCGGCCGACGGCCAGCTCATTGAGGACATCTACCTCGCGCTGATGGGTCTAGGACTCAACCCCATCGAAGCGCGTGCGAAGCTCGACGATCTCCTGATGTCCGGCAAGTCGTTCCGTTCACTGCAAGACGCATTCGCCATCATCTTCGCGCAGCAAAAGGGCTGAAACGATGCGCGACCCGAACCGCATCGACAGAATTATTGAGCGCCTTCGCGAGGTCTGGCACGCATCGCCGGACATGCGATTGGGTCAACTGTTGGTGAACGTAATCAGACCGAGTCAACCGTGCCCACAAGTCTTCTCTGTCGAAGACACAATCACGGAAGCCAAACTCACAAAGTATCCCGATCCGAACGACAGCCGCTACGCCGAAAATGAAGTCACGCTCAACCTGACCAAAGCCGAAGCACTCGTCCTGTTCGCATTCGTGATGCGGTTTCGTGACAAGGAAAAACTCAATATCGAACACAAGGCCGAAGCACAAATCCTCTGGGATGTGTGCGCATCACTCCAGCAATACTTCGGTGCAGAAGTCCAAGATCGGCTGTGGTTGAAACTACTCCATGACGCCCGCGTGCGGGTTTCAGGTGATAAGAGCGAGTGACTCATGCTACGAACTGCTTCAATCCTACTTGTACTGCTGGCACCCACCGCGTTCGCCGCGGAGCCAGAGGGAGACTTGAAGGCGCTTCAGGGCGCGTGGCTCATTGAGGACGCAAAGCTCGGCGGGCGCGACCACAAGGAAGACTTCAAGGGGATGAAGCTAACGATCACCGACGACAAGTACGTCATCGACTTCGGCGAAAACTCGGACAAAGGCACAATCAAGATCGATGCGACCCAAAAGCCAAAACACATCGATCTCACCACACGCGAGAAGGGGCCATTTAAGGGGCGCATGTTGCCGGGCATTTACGAACTGAAGGACGACACAGTTGTGCTGTGTCTCAACTCGGAGAAACCCGACCGGCCCACTGCGTTCGAGGCGAAGGCAAAGACCCCGCTCATGATCCTGACATTCAAGCGCGAAAAGAAATAACAGAGGGCTTGCCGCTCCCTTGCGGTCGCGGCTCGTTGAAGACGAACTAAACGAGCCGCGACCGCAAGGGAGCGGTCGACCAACGACAGGAACCCAACTAATGGCGCGCGAGAAGGTAATCACCACCGTTCCGGCCGACGAAGCGCACAAGCACGACGCCGCACTGCGGCCGAAGCTGCTGAAAGAAGTGATCGGTCAGCGGAAGGTCGCGGAGCGCCTGGAGATCGCGGTCCGCGCGTCCAAGAAGCTCAACGAACCGCTCGGGCACATTCTGTTCGATGGCCCGCCCGGTTTGGGTAAGACCACGTTCGCTACCGTACTGCCGAACGAACTCGGCACCTCAATTCAGTTAACGAGCGGCCCCGCGCTCTCGAAGCCCGCGGACCTACTCCCGTTCCTCACCAACCTCGACGAAGGTTCGGTGCTATTCATCGACGAAATCCACCGCATGCCGCGCATCGTGGAGGAGTTCATTTACCCTGCGATGGAGGACTTCCGCATCGACATCGTGCTCGGCGAGGGCATGAGCGCTCGAACGATCTCGATGAACCTGAAGCGCTTCACGCTTATCGGCGCCACCACACGTAGCGGGATGCTCTCCGGCCCGATGCGCGACCGGTTCAAGATGCACGAACACCTGGAGTTCTACAGCGTCGAGGAGTTGGCCACGATCGTCCGCGTGAACGCCGCGAAGCTGAACACACCCATCACACCAGAAGCCGCACACGAGCTTGCGCGCCGCAGCCGCGGAACCCCTCGAGTTGCGAACTCGCGGTTACACTGGACGCGCAATTACTCCGCAGCAGAACACGACGGCCCCATCACTGAGCCGATCGCACGAGCCGCGCTCGATATGGCCGAAGTGGACCGCGACGGACTGGACAAAAACGACCGTAAATATTTGGAAACACTGATCGACCTTTACGCCGGCGGGCCGACCGGCGTGGAAGCGCTCGCAGCGACAATCAACCTCGCCTCAGACACACTAGCGGACGAAATCGAGCCGTACCTGCTCCGCGAACAGTACATCACGCGGTCGCCGCGCGGTCGGGTTGCAATGCCGCGTGCCTACATCGCGCTAGGCAAGTTAGCGCCCAAGCCAAAAACCGAAGACAAGCAGGGTGGGTCGTTATTTGATTGATGCCGTTCACGTCGAGTTCGGCGTCTGTTGACCGTTCAAATTCAGTGGCGCGGGCGAACCACCAGACTTCTTGTGGCGCCTCCGTTTCTTACGCGGCTCGCCACTCGCTTCTCCGGTTGGCTGCCCACTCCGCTCCTGCTTCCGCGCGTGATCGGCTTCCGCGTCCTCAATCGAGTGCGATTGCTTCAGATCAGAATCCCGCTTCGCGAGTTCTACGAGTTTGTGAAAGTGTTCACTCAGTATCCTGACTTCTTCTTCTGACAACTCTTCGGCACTAATGAGCCGGTTACTCGTACACGGCAGCGCCGCAACGATTTCGTTTAATTTCAAGTGAATCGCGTGCGAGTCCTTGTTTTGGGCGCGCTGAATCAGGAACACCATCAGAAAGGTCACGATGGTAGTACCGGTATTGATGACTAATTGCCACGTGTCCGAGAAATTGAACAACGGACCCGTGACGGCCCAGACGAGAATCGTGCCCGCAGCAAGACCGAACGCAACGGAGCTACCCGTCCACTTCGTCGCGTACCCGGACGCACGTTCGAGCCACCCGCCCTTCGCGGTCATGTTGCACCTCACACCCCGGAACCAACCGCGGCGTCAGTAAAGCAAACTACGTACCATCGCTCGTGCAGCCGTTAGCCAAGAGGCATGCGAGCTTGACCTCCGCACTCTCGGGTGTGTGGAAATCGAGTCCATGTGAGTCTGATTCAGGCGCTGAGATTCGAGCAGCAGATAAGGAACGTGCGAAAGACACCAAATAGAAAGAAACCCGCTATTGGCCCTGGTTCTGTTCGTTCAACACTTCGCCTGCAACCGCAGCAGCATCGTTACGCCTGAATAATAAGGCCAGAACAAAGTCTTCAAATGACGAGGCCCGGTCGGAAATGGTCCGACCGGGCCTCGCTGTCTAATTGTGTTGAGTTTTCCTCGATTAATTGGCCTTTCTCAATCTCATTTCCCATTAACTTCTCGCACCCTGTGTACTAAAGCACAAGCATTACAATTCCGTATTTTCAAAATTACCAACATTTCAGTTGACACTTCAACTGACTAACAGTTTACTGCAAGTTAGTTAGCCCAAGTCATATCGCCCACGCTACGCTACGTTTCATTTATCTTCCGTCAGGAGTGTCGAGATGCTCTCCCCCTCCCGACCCCGGGCCTTGGCCCGTGGGTTCACGCTCATTGAGTTATTGGTGGTGATCGCGATTATTGCGATCCTCATCGGGCTGCTTCTGCCCGCGGTTCAGAAGGTCCGCGAGGCCGCAGCGCGCATGTCGTGCGGCAACAACCTCAAGCAAGCGTCGCTGGCGCTGCACAACGCGCACGATGCGAACGGGCGCTTGCCACCGATGGCGGCGTTCCAGTACGGGGGCGCGTACTACGCGCCGTTCTACTTCCACCTGCTCCCGTTCATCGAACAGGACAACGTGTACAAATCGGCCACCCCGGTGGGCGGCGGTGGGGTCATCCCGCTGTGGAACACCCCCGGCCAAGGCGGAACCCAGTACCTGCGCCAGACTCGCATCAAGGTGTACCAATGCCCGTCGGACGCCACAATCGGCACCAACGCCGCGACAGACTGGACCCCGGGCGACGCGAGCTACGCGCCCAACTTCCAGGTGTTCGGGAACCCTAACTTCAACCAGGGCAGCGTGAACCCGGCCGACTGGGACGGGAAGACGACGCTCGTCGGGATCAGTGACGGCACCTCGAACACCATCGCGTTCGCGGAGAAACTGTCATACTGCCCGGGCGTGACGCCCGCGACTCTCGTGGGGCCGAAGAACGGCCCCAACTCGGCCGGCGGCTCGTGGTGGCTGCGCGGCATTTACAACTCCGGTGCGTTCACCGGAACGGGCAGCCCGCCGAACACCGACAGCTACCCGGGCGACCGCGTGTCCCCGGTGTTCGGCGGCGGGGTCAGCGGCGACGGCACCCGGTGGTACATCGGTCTGGACGCCAAGCCGACAATCTTCGGCATCCCCGGGAACAACAACACGAGCGGTATCTGCGACCGCGGCCAAGCGTCGTCGCCACACTCCGGGCTAATCCAAGTTGGTCTGGCCGATGGGAGCGTTCGCACCGTGAGCAGCGGCGTGAGCGCCGCCACATGGTGGGCCGCTTGCACGCGCAACGGCGGGGACATGGTCGGAAGTGACTGGTAAGCGACAGCACAAAGACATAAAGCAACAACGAACCCCGCCACAAATGGCGGGGTTCACTTTTTCCGCGACGGCCATTTCTGCCCAAGTCAAAGAGTTACTTCAAGTTCGGCGTGAAAACAGTGTTCACAGCCAGTCAGTTACTGGCGCGATTCCGGAATTTTTCTCCAACTCACTGATGGTTCCGGGTGGCTCTCACCAAGTAGAGTTGAGCCGGTGGACGCCGGCCACCCTGGGGACTTTCACACATGACTTCGCAAGCCGCACGGGTTTCGGGCCTCCTGGCCCCGACCCGCGACGCGGGCGCCTCGGACGCGGATCTGTTGAACCGGTTCGTCACGGACCGGGACGGCCCCGCGTTCACGGCCCTCGTCGCCCGGCACGGCCCGATGGTGTTCGGTGTGTGCCAGCGCATCGTCCGCGACTGGCACACGGCGGAAGATGCGTTCCAGGCCACGTTTCTGGTCCTGGCTCGCAGAGCCGCGTCAATCTCACCACCGGGCGCGGTCGCGGGCTGGCTCCACGGCGTAGCACGCTTGGTAGCCAAAGACGCGCGCCGGGCGGAGCTGCGGCGCACGGCACGAGAGCACACCACAGCGGATCAACTGGAACCGGTCGCGCGCCTCGCGAACACGGACAACGACCTCCGCGGCGCTCTCGACGACGAATTGCGGAAGCTCCCCGGGAAGTACCGCGATCTCCTGGTCGCGTGCGATCTGGAGGACCGCCCGCGGGCGCCGGTCGCCGTGGCGCTGGGAATCCCGGAAGGCACGCTCTCCAGTCGGCTCACGACCGCCCGGAAGATGCTGGCCGAGCGCCTTGCAAAGCGTGGAATCGCGCCCGGAATCGTTGCGGCGATCGCACTAAACGGCCCGCAATTGGTCGCGTGTGAAGTCCCCAAGATGGTCATTACGTCTGCGGCTCGTTTGGGAAACGACGCGACCGGCGCGGTGCCGATCGCCGTCACCGCCCTCGCTTCAAGAGCGATCCGAGCCATGACCTACAGAATTCTGGTCCCCGTCGCGTTGTTCACATTCGCCGCCATCAGCGCACTTGGCGCTGCACTAGCCGTGGCACACTCGCCCCCGATCGACCCACCCGCGGTTAAACCACCTGTAGTCGTCTTCGCGCCGCGGTTCGCGGCCCCACCGCCGGCCAAGCAAGTACCAAAGGGGCCAAACAAATTACTCGTGCAGCGAATGGGGATCTTCACGCTGTGCGACCCGGACGGGAAAGACAGCAAGGCGGTATCCGAGAACCGCGAGATCTACCACCCGGCCGGCGGCGCGATGCTCTCTCCGGACGGGAAAAAAATCGCGGTGCTGGTCCCCGATCCGCTCCCGCCTGATGACGGCACCCGTGGGGCCAAGAAGCGAACCGCGACCCTTCACGTTCGCGGGCTGGAAGAAAAAGACCCCGGTACCAGCCTCGACGTCCAGGGCCAAACTTTGGCGTGGTCGCCGGACGGGACCGAGATCGTGTGTTGTGACTTCATCGACGGGCAGGACAAGAAGTCACCAGAAGCAACACACACCATTGTGAACGTGAAAACGAAAGAAAAAACCACGCTGAAGCTACCCCACGATCACATTCTCTCGGACTGGTCGCGGGACGGGAAGTTCTTCCTCACAATGCGCGTTTCTGGGGGTGAGAAGCCACAAGCACGCCTGTACCTGATGAACCGCGACGGGACCGAACACAAAGTGCTCACCGACGAGGGCCAGATGGCTCTATTCGGCCGCATCTCGCCCGACGGCAAACAGGTGCTCTTCCACCTGTTCGTACCCGGCAATGACGACAAGCTCTCTTCGCTAAAGCGCGACCTGGCTATTCTCGACGTCGCCACCAAAAAGGTAACCAAAGTAAACGACGTCCCGATGAACGGCATGATTATGAACTACTGCTGGGCGCCGGACGGCAAAAAGATCGCGTACATCTGGCGCCAGGTCCACGAAGGGAATCCGGGGGAAGTCGACAAAAAAGAAACCGAGTCGCACGTCATCGTGTGCGACCCGAACGGGAAAAACTCCAAGACCATCATCACAGAAAAAGGCGAGGGGCAGTGGAACGTGACCCTCGGCAGCATCGACTGGCGATAACTTCAACCGAGCGGGGGGCGCGGACCTCCCGTTTCGCGTTTCGTACTCGGAATCGTCGGCACCACAAACAGGATCGTCGAAAGCCCGATCACGGCCAGCCCACCGATGACCCATTTCGCCCAGATCGGGAGCGGGCCGAACGCAATACTCAGGCTCACCACCGTCACCACTAAACACACCGCGAGCACTTTCACCGGGCGCCGGATTCCACGGTGCTCCTCCCAGTCGTGCAACAACCGGCCGAAAAACGGCGACCGCTTCAACCAGCGGTTCAGGCGCTGCGACGAGCGCGAGAAGCAGTAACTCGCGAGCAGCACCCACGGTGTTGTCGGTAGGCCGGGCAGAATCGCACCGAGGTACGCGAGCCCCACACACACCAGCCCCGCACCAATGTACAACCACCGCCGCAATCCGGTCGCGGCCGGTGGTTGCTTGCGCTCGGGCGGTGCGTCTTCTTCCGTTGTGCCGCTAATGGCGAAACCTCGGGCAGTTACCAGTTCCGAATCAAAAGCACGAAAAGCACGGCTTCATTCGGAACGAGACGGTCCGCTAGTTCGTCCCAAATTCACGGAGTACGATGATACGCAACGCGCCGATTTCCCCCAACACACTTCTACACCATGCGCCACTTCACACCGTTCACACTGCTGTTGGGTATCGGCTTGGTTTGCGGGTGCGGCAAAAAAGCCCCTGCGCCAGCACCAGACGAAGGCGACAAAACCAGCGACAAGGCCAAAGGCAGCTCTCCCCCGCCTGTAGAGGAAACCACTGCCTGGCGCAACAAGCAACTCGCGGCTCTGAAAGTCAGTCAGGACGCGCCGCGGCGCTCAGCGATCGACGAACTATCCTACCTCGTTCTCGAAGATCCGGCAGCCGGACCCGCGCTGATAGAGATGCTGAAAGAGAAAGGAACCAGCGGATCGGGTCACACGCGCGCGAACCAAATCAACAGCACGCGCGAAGCCGCCGCGATCGCGTTGCTGAAGGCCGGTCCGAAAGGCGAAGCGCTGCTCAAAGAGAAGGGGTTGGCAATTCTGCGCGAGGGGCTAACCGACCCTTCACCGTCCATCCGTGAACACAGCGCGTACACCATCGGTCAACTCGGCCCCATCACCAAGCCACTCGCGCCCGACCTCCAAAAGCTGTGCAACGACAAGGACGCGAACGTGCGCGGGGCCGCGTTCGATACGCTGCGCGTCACAGGGGTCGCCGATCCCGTTGCCCTTGTGAAGCTCTTGAAGCACGAAAACGACGACGTGAAGCGCCTCGCCGCAGAATTAATCCCGTCCATTACTGATGTGCCCGAAGGAGCGGTTGAGCCACTCGCAGAAGCTCTCACCAGCGATAACGCCAACATCCAAACCGCGGTCGCAACCGGCCTTGCCACAGCCGGGCCGAAAGCCGCTCCCGCGGTTCCGCGCCTCATCGAAGCGATCACGAAATATTACCCCAAGGAGTACGACCCAAAAACTCGGCGCCTCACGAGTGTGGACGCCGCGCTCTGGCTCGCACTCACGCGCATTGGTGAAGCCGCGGTCGCTCCCACCGCGAAGTTACTCGAACACACCAACATGATGGTCCGGTCGTTGGCCGCGCGCACGCTCGGCGAAATCGGGGCACCGGCGAAGTCTGCCAAAGACGCACTCAAAAAGGCACTCACGGACCGAACGATCAACGTTTCGGGCGAAGCCGCAGTCGCGCTCTGTCGTCTCGGCGAATCGCAAAACGATGCGGCCGCCCTCATCAAACAGGCCATCGAAGTACCGACCGAAGGCGTTGCAGCATTCGCGATCGACGCGATCCCACGAATGGGCGAACCCGGCAAGCCGCTGATTCCACTCGCACTCGCGAAAATTACGGACCCGAACCCGTTCACGCGGTTCGCGGTGGTGTCGTTAATCGGAAAACTTCCGCCCGAGGAAGCCAGTAAGTACACGGCCGCTGTGGGTAAACTCGCGACCGACGAAGAGGCGGACATTCGCCGACTCGTGGCCCGCACACTCGAACAGCTCGGAGCAGGCTCTTCCCCCGCTGCCGACGCGCTCGGAAAGGCGATCGCAACGGAAAAAGAACCCGATATCCGCGACCAGTTCATTGAAGCGCTAATCGCAATGCGTGCGGGAGCCAAGCCCGCACTCCCGGCCCTGCTCCCCCTTATGGCAGACAAAGGGCTCCCCGCATCTCTCCGCGTGAAGGTGGTTGCAGCCGTTGCGGTTGCCGATCCCGCTTCACCCGAAGTAGCTGCTGCTCTCGTTAAAGCTGCTTCAGATGATGAAGGCGCGATCCGAGCCGCATCAGCAACCGCGATGGGACAAATCGATCCCCTTCCGCCGAACGCTCTCAGTGCCCTCGTGAAGATGGCCAAGTCCGACCCGAAAAACGATCCGCGGATGGCGGCGGTCCGCGCAATGGCCGCCGCCGGTCCGCGAGCGCAAGTCACACGCGGCGAACTCGAAACGATGTCCAATAGTCCACAACCCGGCTTGGCGATCTGGGCTAAAGTCGCTCTCGCGGCTGTTAATGGAGATGTCAGTAAGTCGGCTTCACTCGTCCGAACCGGGCTAACAGACCGCAACCCGGCCGTCAGAGCCAGCGCCGCGGAAGCGTTGATTGTCATCGGCCCCAAATCCGACGACTTACCCGCGTTGCTCAAGCTGTTCCGAGACGCTGGCAGCACAACACGAATCGCAGCCGCAACCGCAGCGGGGCACCTCGGCGCCGCCGCAAAGGACGCTGTTCCACTACTCGTGCGTCAACTCGATGACCGCGAAGCCGAAGTGCGTCTCGCCGCGGCCGAAGCCCTCGGACGCATTGGCCCGGCCTCCCTCCCGGCCGTTACGAAACTGAAAGAACTACTGTCTGATCCGCTTGTAAAGGCAGCCGCCCAACGAGCTTTGGACAAGATTGGGGCAAAGTGAGGATTAGAAACAGGCAGAGAAAGAGCTGCGGATAACGCAGATCACGCGGATCAGACAGTGAGTGTACTTTTAGCCCCGATAGGGGCGACAGCGAGTAGCCAGGGGTGAAGCGCCAGCGCAACCCCTGGCGGACTTCCCGCGCAACCCCTGGCAGACTGCCATACGTGAGCAGAAGCTACTTCTGGTCCACAGCGATCTGATCGACGACTTGCTTCACGGCGTCATAAGCACTCGCAGCCATTCCGGTGTACTGGCGCCGGGCGCCTTCCGCACTGATTGGCACCGACACGCGACAGACGTACTTCCCGTCTTCGCGTTCGAGGGCGTAGTCCTCGCGCTTCACACCCAATTTCTCAAGCCGCTCGACCAGAACCGAAACGTTATCCGTCGCGCTGGGAGCGCCTTCGAGGATCACACCACCGGCCGGTTGAAGTTTGACACCAGGCGACTCGATCTTCAACTCCTCGCCGTCCCTGATGCGACCGGCGAGAGAAGCCGGTGTGCTCGTTCGATTCGGAATGTACGTTCCCTTAAACCGCTCCGGGTCGTCGTTGTAGCCCACCTTGTCGTTGCGCCCGCCGGTCGGACTCGTCAACGGATCGGGTTTCCCTTTGGAACCGATCCCCCAATTGGCATCGGGCAGCGGTAAATCCTGCTTCGGGATGGACACGAGCGGGTCGCCCTTGCGCCGGCCCACTCCCGAGCCGCCGCCCCGCTCTTCCTTGTCTGTTTTGCAGCCCGCGAGCGCGAGCAGACCGACCACACCCAAGACGTAAACCTTGAGGCGAACGGGGAAACGGACTGAAAGTGTGTTAGCCGTCATCTTGACCCGCCTCCAGAGGCGGCTACATCAGCACAGAGTTCCGGCGATCCACCACGTTTACTCTCCCCCACCGTGTGTCCCCCGTCTACGTCGGTGGGACCAAAACCGGCCACCGGGAAGTCATCTAGGGTCGGCCGGTGACCAGTGGGCAGACTTTGCGGGCTGAATATCCAACACGTGGGACGGGTGCAATGGCGGTTCACAAGATCGCGGTAATCGGCGGCGACGGGATCGGGCCGGAGGTCATCGACCAGGCCGTGCGCGCGGCGGAAGTCGCGGCGCGGAAACACGATGGCGCCGAACTCAAGTGGAACCACCTCCCCTGGAGCACCGCCTACTACAAGCAGCACGGGCGAATGCTGCCCGAAGACGGCTGGGAACAACTTAAACCCCACGACGCCATCCTCTTCGGTGCGGTCGGTGACCCCTCGGTGCCGGACAAAATCACTGTTCACGAGCTGCTCCTTCCGATGCGCCGGAAGTTTGACCAGTACGTGAACTTACGCCCGGCGTACCTTTTTGCCGGCGTGCCGTGCCCGCTCGTGGGGAAGCAACCGGGCCAGATCGACATGCTCGTGTACCGTGAGAACACGGAAGGCGAGTACGCTCCCGTCGGCGGGAACCTGTACCCGGGTACCGAGAACCAAATCGCGATCCAAACCGGCGTGTTCACCTGGAAGGGCTGCGAGCGCATCCTACGGGCCGCGTTCGAGGCGGCTCAAAAGCGCCCGCGGAAAAAGCTCACCAGCATCACCAAATCGAACGCCCAAGTGTACGGCCTGGGTCTTTGGGACGACGTGTTCAACGCGGTGCGCAAGGACTACCCGGATGTTGACAGCAGTTCGCTGCTCGTGGACGCTGCCGCGATGGACTTCGTGCGGAAGCCGGAAGTGTTCGACGTGGTGGTCGCGAGCAACCTGTTCGGGGACATCCTCACCGACCTGAGTGCCGCGGTGACGGGGAGCATCGGGCTGGCGAGTTCCGCGAACATCAACCCGACGAAGAAGTTCCCGAGCATGTTCGAGCCGGTTCACGGTAGCGCGCCGGACATCGCCGGTCAGGGCAAGGCGAACCCGCTCGCCGCGGTGCTGTCGGCGGCGCTGATGCTCGACCACCTCGGCCTCGCCAAGAGCGCCGCGGCCGTGCGTAAGGCGGTCTCAACGGTTCTCGCCGAGGGTCGCGTGAAAACCCCGGACCTCGCCGGAACTCACACGACTACCGACATGGGCAACGCGGTCGTTGAAGCGGTAGGATAAACAGGATTTGCTACAACGATTGTGGGGCGGCGTGAAGCACCCCACGTTGATCGATGTTAGCCGGGGCTTCGCAATTCCGCTTGGAAAACGCGGATTACGAGCCACCAATCCCGAAATATTAGCAAATGTTAGCCGCGCTCCCTTGAGTAACGAGAAGAGCGCGGCGAGAATTTCTCTCGCGTCGAATCAAATAACAAGCAAATAATTAGAAAAACAGCCGGAGTCAGAATGCCCACCGGGCCTCAGATCATCCTGACGCTGAAGGTGCTCGTCGTCACGGTGACGGTACTCTTGGTCGCATCGCTCGTGGCACTGGCACTGAAGCGCCCGCGGTTGCACGGGCACATCAACACCGCGTTCTTCGTACTGACGATGGCAACGGTCGTGGGGTTCGAGACGCTGTTGCAGTGGGTGGACGTGTCGGCCGCGTTCGACCCGGCCGCGCGCCAGGCTCTTTACACGCACCTGTGGTTCTCGGTGCCGTCCGCGCTGCTCTTGCCCGCTATGATCCTGACTGGCAAGCTGCGCCGGAAGCAGTTACACCTCGCGCTGGCCTTCGTGTTCTTGCTACTGTGGTCCGGCACCGTCGTGACCGGCCTCGGACTCCCGAACTGACGCCACACATGGCACAACCCGACGACGCCACTACTTCCGACGACCCGCTCGGACTCGGCCAAGCGGCTGCGTCGCAACTCGGCGGCGAGTGGCAACTGGACGCCGTCGACGACGCACTGTTTACCGAAGAAGTTCCACCACTCGTCGAAGAACCCGAAGAAGTCCCACCACCGGTCAGCAAAAGCCAACCGAGTAATCAGGGACTCGGCTTACCCAAAACCGTACCCGTCGCAGAACTTCCGCCGTCTCTCGAACAACTCGTAGAAGCAATGTTGTTCGTCGGCGGTCCTCCGCTTACCGCGACGGTAGCAGGCTCCGTAGTCCGCGGGCTAACCACGGAACGCTTCCTCGATGCAGTCAGCGTGCTCAACAAGCGCTACCGCGATCAGAACCGGCCCTACGCGATCGAGTCGCGCGACGACGGATTCGTGCTCGCTGTGCGCCCCGCCTACCGGAACCTGCGCGAGCGCCTGTTCGCGGGACCGCGTGAAGCACGCCTGAGTCAACCAGCCCTGGATGTGCTGTCGGTGGTTGCGTACCGGCAGCCGGTGGGCAAAGCCGAAGTGGACGCGGTCCGCGGAACCGACTCCGGCGCCGTACTCCGGCAACTGGTGCGCCTCGGGCTCATCGCGGTCCAGCACCGCGCCGAAGCGACCGCACGCGAAGTGCGATACGGCACCACCCCACGCTTCCTCGAAGTGTTCGGACTCGCGTCCCTCGACGAACTCCCGCGCCTCGGCGACGCTTCACAAGTGTGACCGGAGACAGAATTGGAACGCCCCCGCAGTTTTCGATCCTGGATCTGGCCCCCACCACCCATCGCGAGCCGGTTGTGGCTGGCAATGGCTGTCTCCACCGCCTACGCCGCTGGCGTGTGGGCCGTCCACCCGAACGAAGTGACCGTGCTCCCGGCGTGGACCACGCAGCTCGCGGTCGTGAACACCGCGATCCTCAGCTTGCTCATCAGCTTCCGGACGAAGGTCGCATACGACCGCTGGTGGGAGGGTCGGATGCTGTGGGGGCAGCTTGTCAACAACTTGCGTAACCTGTGCCTGAAGGCCCGGGAACTCGCGCAACCCGACGCGGTAGAACGGCGCGCGTTCGCGACCCTCATTACTGCGTTCCCGGTCGCACTCACGCGCCACTTGCGCGGATCGGTTCAACTGAACGAAGTCCCGAACTTCGAGAAAGACCCCGCGACCCCCGCCCACGTACCGGCCTATATTGCAGGGAAAGTGATCGCAGTCGTCACGGCGTGGCGCACGGCCGACCGAATCGACGGGCACGCGCACCAGATCCTCGACACACACACTTCGACGTTCATGGACGTGTGCGGCGCGTGCGAGCGCATCCGCAACACACCGCTGCCAACCTCATACCTGTCACTGCTCCGACACGGACTCGTGTTCGGCTTCCTGATCGCGCCCTGGGCCGTCGTGGAAACCATCGGACTGTGGATTCTGCCCGTTCAGGCCATCGTGGTGTACTTCATGTTCGGCATCGAACTGACGGCCGAAGCCGTCGAGCAACCCTTCGGCGCAGACGGCGACGACCTACCACTCGAAACGTACTGCGAAACGATCCGGCGCAGCGCGGAAGACATCCTCACGTCGTCGTGACGGTCACTTCACCTTTTCTGCGAACACGATCTTCCGCGTGCCGCGGTCGATGCCAACAAGTCCGCCGGTCTTCGGATCGGCGGCGATTCCCTGCCCCGGGAACGGACACTGAAGTGCCTCCACGAACTCCAGTTCTTTCCCGTCCTTCGGCACCTTCAACCGGTACAGTACCTTGTAGTGGTGGTGGCTCACGAGGAGCGAGTCACCATCCCAAATGCCGCCGGACGCACTCATTTTGTCCCAGTCATCAACAACCTTCTTGGGGAACGTCCAGCGCTGCACCTCTTTGAACTCGTCGGTCATTTTGATGAGCACTGTCTTCGCATTGTCCTCTTGGTAGTGGGCGAAACAGCACCACCAGTTCTTGCCGTCGTGGATGTTCCATACGAGGCTACCGGGCGGGTCTTTGAAGTCGTGAAACACGGTGAGCTTATTCGTTTCCGGATCGTACACGCGGATCTCGCTCGTCTCCGGCTTCTTCGGGTAGTTCGAGTGCGCGCAGTAGACCTTCCCCTTCCACACGAACGCGCTATTAAGGTGTTCCGCTTTCTCCTGGCTCGTTGCGACAAGCTTCCCCGTCGCGCGATCGTACACCGCGACTGTCGTACTCGACACCGCGAACAGGTGCTTCTCCGTTGCGGCCGAGGCTTGCGTCGCGTGCTCGGACTTCAGCCCCTCGCCGACCACCTTCCAGCCCGGTTCCAGGGTGAGCTTCGACCCGTCTTCCACGAAGAAGGCTGTCAAGAGCAACAGCGAGAACATGGGAAGTCTCCGAAAACTGGGGTTTACCGGTTCCGAAGAGAAGCTATGAACCCGCCCACGAAGCCGGAAAGGATTTCGGTTTCGAGCAAGGATGCTGTTTCATGCGCAAGGCAGCGCTCTGGGCCGGAGTGCCCGCGGTCGCGGCGGTAACGGGCGTGGTCCTATGGTTCACGCTCGTTCCCGGCCGCTCCGGAGCCGGGTGAACACCAACGGGCTGCGGCCCCATCGGTGGTTCACCGATCACGTTCGAGCCATACGGCGGTTACGGGTTCAGCGCTCCGCCGCCCCAACCGTACTTCGCACCACAACCCCAGCGCCAACCCACTCGACCGGTCGTAGTCCGACCGCAACCGAAGCCAGTGGAAGCACCCCGAACCGAACCCGTGCGCTCGGTCGTTGTGCCCGCGCCGGAAGAACTCGGCATCCGCTTGCCCGATGCACCGGTTGTGGTCCCGGCGCCGAAAGAATTGGGAATCGATTTGGACTAACTGGGCGAACGGCCAACCAACTGGCCGTTCACTTCACCAACTCAAGCACCGCCCACAGCGACGGGTCTTCGCCGAACGGGAAATCCCACCCGACGCTGAGGAACTGATCGCCAACTTCCTGGTCACGAACGCAGTAATAGACACCGAGCCGCGGGTGCTCCTGCGGGTCGAAGCCGTTGAGTGCTGCGGCCGGTAAGAACGCTTCGAGCCGGTACCCGCCGCGCACGCGATGCGAGCGAAACGGGACGTCCGCGAGGCTCGCCATCGGTGCGTCTTGTAGTGCGCGGTTGATCTTCGACTGTGTGATAAACGGCTCGTCCTTGTCCACTCCGCCGCCAACCGGGAAGAACGAGAACTGGTGACAGTACCGGCTCCCGCGGTGACTGGCACGGGCATCACGAGTATCGATCCACAACCGCAACCCATCCGACGCGCTCGGCTTGTCGGAATCGCCCACCGCGGGTTGCGACTTCCCCTTCACTTCCACCTGAACCGCCAAGCCAAAGTCGTTCCACCCGAGGCGCACGTCCGCGAAGTTCTCCTTTTCGTCGAGCGCCGCGAAGTTATCGATCCGCGCACTTTCGGGCAGCCCCACGAGGTGGTCGTCGTCATCGGTGTCGCGCGGCGCGTCCTTCACGAGTGGACACGGGTGACTCACCCGAACGAGAAACCGGTTCGGCACGATTGGCGGCACGAGTTGGTTCCTTCCCCACAAACGGGACTCGGTTACGATACCCCAATCGTGAACACGCGACCACACCAAGTGGCAATGAGAGCAAGCACGAACGGCATAGAGGTGGCGAAGTGAACCAACAAAGTGAGAGCGCTAATCGGCCCAATTCTCGAGCTTCAGACCGGGCACACTCGCGTAATCTTTGGTGTTGCGCGTGACCAGTGTCGCACCGTTTGCGAGGGCGACAGCGGCTTGAAGCATGTCGCCGCGATCCATCTTCTTGAGCTTCTTGTGCGCGCGAAGTTGCTCGAACTGTTCGGCTGCACTCGCATCAATAACGATCAGTGGAAATGATGCAAGAAAAGCTTCTGACTCAGCGAGACGTGTAACCGCACGAAGCAATTCCTCCGCGGTCGCGGCTTTAATGACAGCCTCAATACGACCACGGAGAATTTCGAGCCGAGTAATCAACGAAACAGATACTGTCCCCAGTGGCGGGGCATTCAAACGACCCGATACGCGCTCGTGATTCAAGAACGCGAGCGTAGCAATATCGGTGTCAAGAATGAACGCCATCGAGTCACCCACTAACCGAATCGGCTTTCCGCGCAGCGTACATCTTGCGGATGAACTCTTCTGCTTCTTCTTCGGTTTCGGGGTATGGGGATGCGGCCCGAATCTGCCGGATGCGCTCCACCAACTCGGCCCCGGTTTTGGGACGATTCGCCGGCGGTTCCGGCTGACTCAACCACGCCACCAGCGCCGCTTTGTTGAACCGCCACTCACCGGCAACGAACCGAGCCGGCACGCGCCCCGCAATTGTGTCTGCTTTCAACCCGCTTTCGGAAACGCGCAACCACCCTGCGGCTTCCGCAAGCGTCATCACCTCGGAAGCCACAGCCCCGTTCGCGTCCGGCGCCGGCTTGGTCGCAGGCGCCTTGGGCTTCTTCGTAGTTTTCGTTGACATACCTCAGTCCCCTGCGGGCTGGACGGGTGCCGTCGCGGGCGGGTTCAGGAGGCTGCGTGCCAGCACTTCCTTCGCCTTATCGAACTCCGGCTGCCACGTGATCTCCGGCTGACCGGTCTTCATGCAGTCGCGGACCTTCTCCAGCGTGTTCAGCGCCATGTGCAGACACTTGTTGCACGAGCACGTGATTCCCGGCACACCGAGGTACGTGTGCTGCGGGTACCGCCGTTGCAGTTCCCACATCATGTTCGCTTCGGTCGCGACCAGGAACTCTGTGGATTCCTTGAACGTCGCCACGTGCTTAATCATCGCCTCCGTTCCGCCGGCGAAGTCCGCGAGGTCGAGGATGTTTTTCGGGCACTCGGGGTGCGCGATCGTGATCGCCTTTGGGTGCTCGCGTTTCTGCTTCAGCAAGTCGTGGATGCTGAAGATCTCGTGGACCATACATGACCCGTCCCAAAGGATCATGTCCCGGCCAGTGATTTCCGCCATGTAGCGCCCGAGGTGCTTGTCGGGTACGAACAGGATCTCGTAGCCCTGCGGCACCTTGTTCCGCACCACGTCTTCCGCGTTCCCGCTCGTCACCACCCAGTCCGAGAGCGCCTTCACCTTCGCGGACGAGTTGATGTAACACACGGTCTGGAACTTACGACCGTTCTCGCGAAGCCGCTCCTGGTAGCGCTCCAGTTTGTCCGCCGGGCACGCATCGACAAGGCTGCACCCGGCCCGAAGATCGGGCAACAGCACCTTCTTCGAAGGGTTCAGCATCTTGGCGGTTTCGGCCATGAACAGCACACCGCAGAACACGATCACCGGCGAATCGACCTTCGTGGCCTCACGTGCGAGCTTCAGGCTGTCGCCCGTTACGTCGGCGAGCGCCTGAATTTCGCCTTCCTGGTAATAGTGGGCCAGGATCGTGGCACCGAGCTTCTTTTTGAGATCGAGGATTTCGGCAGAAACGTCGTCGAGAATGGAATCGGCCGCGAAACCCGATTTTGCAGGGGACTGTTCGCGAGATTGAATAGCCGGCATCTGAGGCTCCTTGTTTTTACTGTGGCGGAGGGCCAACCCACTGAACTCAGTTTGGTATACCCCCATGATACGCACGCCCGACACAGAAACGACGGGAAATTACTGCTCCGTCCGTTGGCAGGAGGCGCGCGCACGGGTTATTCTGATACCAACTTCGCCCCGCAATGAGCCATGTCCGAGCCAACGCTGACGCATCCCCCCGACCCGGACCCGAACCACCCCACCGCGACAATCGCGCCTGGGGACATCGCTGCTATCAATAACAGCCCGCCCGAATCCCCCCCCGGCTACGAGTTGCACGCGCTCATCGGGAGCGGGGGAATGGGTGCGGTCTATCGCGCACGCGACCTCGAACTGATGCGCGAAGTCGCGATCAAAATCCTCCTGCCGCAATACACCCCCGATTCCGCGACCGCGCGCCGATTCGTGGACGAAGCCCACATCACCGGGCGCCTCCAGCACCCCAGCATTCCGGCCGTCTATCGCGTGGGCGCCCTCGCAGACGGGCGCCCGTTCCTGGCGATGAAACTCATCGACGGCCAAACACTAGAGGAAATGCTCCAGGAACGGGCCAAACCCAAAGCCAAAAATGACCAGCGCCTGACCGCGTTCGAGCAAATCATGCACGAGCGCCTCGACCGGCTAGAAGCGGTACTCCAGAGCGGTCGCTTTTTGGCGATCTTCGAGCAAGTCGCTCAGGCCGTCGGATACGCGCACCAACAGAACGTGATTCACCGCGACCTGAAGCCGTCGAACATCATGGTCGGGGCGTTCGGCGAAGTGCAGGTCATGGATTGGGGCATCGCCCGCTCCAGTGATCGGCGCCCGGACGCATTCAGTAGCGATGACAAAGAAGTTGACAGCACCGCAGATTACTCTCCCTCCCCGTTCCGAACCCCGCACTCCGACCTCACACAAGCCGGCGCGATTCTGGGCACCCCTGCGTTCATGCCGCCCGAACAAGCGATCGGCGCGATCGACCAAATCGGCAAGCGCTCAGACGTGTTCGGCCTCGGAGCGATTCTCTGCGTGATCCTGACCGACCAACCGCCGTTCCTCGCGGAAACTGCCGAATCCGCGCGGCAAATTGCGGCTCGCGGAAAACTCGAAGAGGCCTTCGCGCGACTCGATTCCTGTGAAGCCGAACCGGAGCTGATTGCCCTCGCGAAACGGTGCCTCAGCCCGGAAGTGATGGATCGCCCCGCGGACGCCGGAGAAGTAGCGAGTGCAGTCGCGGTTCTTCGTGCAGACGCTGAGCGCCGCGCACGACAAGCCGAACTGGAGTGTGCGACCACTGCAATCAAAATGACCGAGGAGCGCAAGCGCCGGCGCGTTCAGCGTGCGCTCGCCCTGTCGATGCTGGTGCTCCTCGCGGTCGTCGGGTACGCGGTCCGTTACATCGATAACGAACAAACGCAACACCGCCTGGACCAAGAAGCGCAACAGCGGCACGCGGAAGCGGATCAAAAAGACCGCGCCGCCGCTGTGAGAATGCGCCAACTGATGACCGAGCGCGACGTCAGCGCAGCGCTCAACGAAGCCCAGGTGCTGCGTGCGCAGGGTGTGAAACAAATCGATAACCCGGACCGCTGGGCCTTCGCGCTCGGAGCCGCGCGTTCCGCTCTCAAACGCGCGGAAGTGGCGCTGAGTTCCGGGGAACCAACTGACGAATTGCGTGCCCGCGTGAGGACCGCGCTGACCGATCTCGACCGCGACGACCGGAACCGCGCACTGATCGCCGAACTCGATCACATCGGAGAGGAAAACGACATTCGATTTCTGATCCCGATCCCGATCAACCGCAAGCCGTCCGAGCGCTACGCGGCCGTGTTTCGCACCCACGGGATCGACTTAGCCGACGTACCAACATCACAAGCCACAGAGTGGTTAAAAGAGCACCCGTTTCGAGCCCGATTAACGGCCGCCGTCCGCAACTGGTCCCACGCCCTTTCGCCTCACGAAATAGCCCCTGAACTCGTTCAACCCGAAATGGCACGGAGTGTGGCTGCGGTTGGTGGGCAAATGGCCGCGATCGCCGTGCTGCGGCATCAGTCCCGGCGCGATCGACTCAACACCATTTTGGATGTGGTTACCGACGATCCGTTCGTTCGCGAGTGGTGGGGGGCCGTCCACCGGCACGACTCAGCGACTCTCAAACAGCTCCTCACGAGGCCAGAAATCGGCCGCATGTCGTCTCACGAATTGTCGTCCCTCGCCGACGGATTGGCCGATCTACGATTTGAGAACCGAGAAATACTGGCCGACCTCCTCCGCGCGACCTATCACCGGTTTCCGGGTGAGTTTTGGGTCAATTTCCGGCTCGCATCACTGGAATCGAACTCCAAAAATCCCAAGAACGACGCCCTGAGATATTTGAGTGCCGCCGTTGCCGCGCGGCCCAAAAGTGCGATCGCCCTGGTCGCGCTCGGGACCGGTTTGTTGGAGCGACACGACCACGACCCCACCGGCCTTCGACTGATCCACAGCGCTGCCGAACTCGACCCGACCTCGCCGTGGCCCTACTTCTTGCTCGGCATGCGCGCGGTGGATAGCGAAAACTTCACCGACGCCTTTCGAGCCTTCGAGCGGCTCGCTCGGCTCGATCCGGACACGGGGTTCTTCCTGATCCACTCCGCCTTCATCTCCAACCACCGCCCCCGATCTCGAACAACCGGCAAGGGGCCGTCCGAATCCGAAATCGCGCGGTTCATCGACGCACTAATCGTCGCGTGCCCCGACCACCCCGGCGGGTACGATTTGCGTGCTGAATCACGACTCAAAAAGGACAACGGCCGCGGTGCGCTCGCGGACTACCGCAAGGCCAAGAGCCTCATGTCGCCCGATTACGCCCGGCGCGTTTTCGTCGAAATGCAAATCGACACGCTCGAACCGATGGAGTTGTGGGAAAAGAAACTGCCCCAAGCTCTGAGCGGCAGAATTCAACCGACCACGCCCGAACTCATCGACTTGGCCGGGTTCTGTGCGAAATTCGACCGGAAGTACGCCCTCGCGACGCGATTCGCGACCGAAGCGATGACGGATCACCCCGGACTTTACACGCACTGGAACAAAGTCTGCGAGTTCGCGGGATGGGCCGTTCAAGCCGCGGCCGGCAACGGAACCGATGCCGCCCAACTCTCTCCGACAGAGCGCACCCGGCTCCGCCGGCAAGCTCTCACGTGGTTACGCGAAGTTGTAACTCGCAAGGCAAAAGACAAGGACTTCCCGTTGGGCATTTACCTGAACAGCCTCTCCGATTTGGCCCCGGTACGCGACGCGCGCGAGTTAGCCAAACTGCCGCTCGATGAGTGTGCGGAGTGGGAAAAACTCTGGGACGACACCCGACCTGCGGGAACGCCGCAAAAGCCCAAGTAACTCCAGGCGCATTTACGTGCCGAAGCACTTGTAAAATTTTGTCCACTAGTATACAATCTGGCGTGCGATTCAAGCTGAGAATCGAAGTGTGCCTCTCGTTCCAAACAACAAGGGCCACATTGATCGAATAAGAACCCTCGTTCATCCCAATTGTTAGCAGTCGTTAGCATCGGGCACGGGACAGCATGGATGAGTATTCATGCCGAAGGTCTTGAAATATCAGCAGTTAGTTCGTGTCTTGACGAGTAATTCGCCGGACGCGCCTCGCCCGGGGTCAAAAGGTTAGCAATTGTTACCCGGCCGATCATGCGGCGCGAATCGGCTCCGGATCTTGGCGCGGCCGCTGCGATCACATGACCGCTCCGCCAACGGCGGGTATCATGTCGGCGGCACATTCACCCGGAGTTTCTCGCTATGCCCCCCGCGATCGAATACGACCTCATCGTGATCGGCGCCGGCCCGGGCGGGGTCGCAGCCGCCGACACCGCCGCCCTGCTCGGCAAGCGCGTGGCCATCGTTGAACGAAACGCGGCCGTCGGCGGCGCGGCCGTCAACACCGGCACCATCCCGAGCAAGACGCTCCGTGAAACGGCCCTCGCCATTGCCGGTGTCAAAGCCCGCGCACTGATCGGTGTCGACGTGTCGGTCCGGCGCGAGGCCAAGATCGAAGACCTCGTGCGCCACGAGCGCGTCGTGACCGCGTCGGAAGCGCACCAGATGCGCACGCTGCTCGACCGGTACGGCGTCACCGTCCACCGGGGAACCGGGAAGTTCATTGACCCGAACACGGTCCGCGTAACGCGCCCGAGCCCGATCGGTGGAACGGAGGATTTGCGCGCGAATAAGATCATCATCGCCATCGGGTCGTGCCCGATGCGCCCGGCCGTGTTCCCGTTCGAGCACCCCCGTATCCACGACTCGGACGAACTGCTTTACATCACGACCATTCCGCGCTCGCTCGCGGTCATCGGCGGCGGCGTTATCGGTAGCGAGTACGCCTGCATGTTCTCGGCACTGGGGGTTCGCGTTCACCTGATCGATGGACGCGACGTGCTACTGCCGTTCCTCGATCCGGACCTGTCGCACACCCTTGCCCAGACGATGGAGCGCCAGGGGATCGTGTTCCACTGGAAGGAACAGGTCGAATCGTGCAAGGCGCCGCGGTCCGGCGAGATCGAACTGCGCCTGAAGTCCGGGAAGGAACTCGCGGTGGGTCACGTGCTCGTGTGCGCCGGCCGAACGAGCTACGCGGACCGTTTGGCTCCCGAAGCTGCGGGTTTCGGACTCACCCCGCGCGGCCTCATCCCCGTGGACGAGCACTTCCGCACCACCGTGCAGCACATCTACGCGGTCGGCGATGTGATCGGGTTCCCGGCGCTGGCCAGCACGAGTTCCGAACAGGGCCGCGTTGCCGCGTGTCACGCATTCGGATCGAACGCAAAGCAGGCACTCGCACAGTACCTCCCTGCGGGCATTTACACGATTCCCGAAGTGAGTTCCGTCGGGCTTACCGAACAGCAAGCGCGCGAAAAGAACATCCCCATCGTGGTGGGGCGTGCCGACTACGATCAGAACCCGCGCGGCAAGATCATCGGCGACAAGACGGGGTTCTTGAAGCTCATCTTCGAGCGCGACGAGATGAAGCTGATCGGCGTTCACGTGATCGGCGAACAGGCCACGGAGCTGATCCACATCGGTCTCACAGTGATGATGACCGGGGGCGGGGCGAACCTGTTCCTGGCCACGTGTTTCAACTATCCGACGCTCGGCGACCTGTACAAGTTGGCGACGCACGACGCGATTCTGAAGCGATCCGAGTTGCTCGGCCGGGTACAAGCCTCACTGAGCCGCTGGTAACAGGAATCGACCAGCGAACAACGCTCGATCCACCACTAATCCGGCCCCTTATCCCGGATCGAGTGTCTGTAACGACTCGTTTTCTTCACCTTGACCCAATTCCCAAAGGCGCCTATGTCCGCCGACCGCGCCCCGGTTCACGTCAGCGTGTTACCGGCCGAAACGCTCACCCTGCTCGATCCACAAGCGGGCCAAACGTGGATCGACTGCACCGTCGGTGGGGGCGGGCACACGCGCCTGCTGGCCGAACGTGTCGGCCCAACCGGGCGCGTTATCGGGCTGGACCAAGACCCGACCATGCTCGAACTGGCCCGTTCGCGCTTAACGGGGTTACCGGTCGAACTGGTCCATGCAAACTTCGACCAGCTCGGCGAAGTGCTAACTGCGCGGGGCCTCGAGCGCGTCGACGGTGTGCTCGCGGACCTGGGTTTTAGTTCGGACCAGTTGGGCGAAAAAGCACGCGGACTGAGTTTCCGCGAGGACGGGCCGCTCGACATGCGATTGGACCCGACTGCGGGCGCTACGGCAGCCGACATGGTGAACACGATGAGCGAGGCGGGACTCGCGGACACGTTCTGGGAGTTCGGTGAAGAACGGCACAGTCGAAGGGTCGCGAAGCGCATCGTCGAGCGCCGAGCGCACCAGCCCTTCACCACCACCGCGGATTTCGCGAACGTCGTGCGGAGTTGCGTACCGCGGTCGGGGAGTATCGATCCGGCCACGCGCGTGTTCCAGGCTCTGCGGATCGCGGTGAACGACGAACTCGGCGCGCTCGACCGCTTGCTAGCCGTGTTGCCGCGTGTGGTAAAAATCGGTGGTGCGGCGGGAATTATCAGCTTCCACTCGCTCGAAGATCGGCGCGTGAAGCAGGCGTTCCGCGAACCGACCGTGTGGCAACAAGTGACGAAGAAACCGGTCGAAGCCGGTGACGAAGAAACGGCCCGCAACCCCCGCGCACGAAGCGCTAAACTGCGGGTCGCTCGGAGAGTCGGGGATCGATGATTTTCAGATCGGCGCCCGATGTGCTGGGTAATTCCCAATCGTCGGGTACCAATCTCGGATCGCACATACTACGAGGTCACGGATGACCGAACCCATTGCCGTTGACGTGCCAGCCAAGCCGTCGTTTTCCCGTACCACTCCAATCCCCGCGGCGGCAGCGCCTTTGGTCGCGGCACTCATTTCAACGACCGCTCCGAGCGCGGCTCCCAAAGCCGAGACGCCAGCCCCTGCGCTTGCGCCCACACCGAACCCGGCCCCCAAAGCCGAAACTCCGGCTCCGGCATCTACTCCTGCACCAGCGAAGGCCGAAGCTCCCAGCGCACCAAAAGCTGAAGCACCTGCTCCCGTTGCGCCGAAGGCCGAAGCTCCGGCTAAACCTGCGGCACCGGCTCCAAATGCGGCACCGATTCCTAGCGCGCCTACTCCGACTTCACCCGCAGCAACTGCGGCAACGATCGCCGCAACTGTCGCGGCCGTAGCTGCCACCACGACGACCGGAGTGCCTCCAGAACCGCTCGCTAAAGCCGTCGCCGATACAGCTCCGACGACTATTAGCAATCTGCTCGCGCGCTTCAACAAGAAGCAACTGACGATCAGCGTGGCGGTCCTCAGCCTGTTTGCGGGTATCGGCGCAGTGAAGGTGATGTTCCCCGCAAAAGGCGCCGCGGAGCCTTCTGCACCTGTTGCCGTCATTGACGATGACAAGGTGCTCAGCAAAGGAAATACACCCGCGGCAGCAACCACCCCACCACCTAAAGTCGAAGAAACGTCGTCGAACGAGAAGCACTCGCAACACGGGCAACGCTCTGAAGGATCGCAACACTCGGCTCCATTACAACCGATTGGTGGCCCACCGACTGATAACTCCAATGGCGCTATCGTCGCACCACCATTGCCACCACGCATCCAGGATCCGCGACCTACTGAATTCCCTTCGATTCCTAACCCCGGTGGTTCTTCAAGGTCTAATGTGATACCAGCGGGAGGTTTGGGGGCACTTCAGCCACCTGAACCAATCGCACCACCGCCCCCAGCAAGTGGCAGCACACCGCCTGTGCCTGTACCCGCGTTGCCAAGCGCTCCAAACTTGCCCTCAACGCCCGCTTCAAGTGGTAGCACTGCTACACCCAGCGCGCCAACCGCGCCAGTTGCACCGGCATTGTCGCCCCCAGTTGGGGGACCAACTCCGGCTGCCTCACCTATGGCTCCGAGTCCTGCTCCTACCAAACCTGACGCACCCGCCGTTCCATTGCCGGGCAGCGTCATCCCACTACCCGGTGATCTCGTTTCTAAAGGACAAGACACCAAATCAGCACCTAAACTCAATGGCAACGGAGAAGGTGGGGTGACGACCCCGCCCACTCTCCCGCCATTCACGGACACGAATAAAAGCACACCATCCGCGCTTCCGAAGCCCCCCGAACCTGAATTTCCTGCACTTCCTGGAGCTACGCTACCAATTCCAGGTGACCCGAAGACGCCAGCGAAACAACCCGAGCCAGCGACGGTGCCACCTAGTCCCAGCGCCAAAAGCGTCGGTGCGCCTTCGATCCCGCAACCATCAGAAGCATTAATTCCGCCGCCCCCGGGATTTGGCACCCCGGCAGGTACACCCACAACACCAATGAAACCGCAAGGCAGTGTTCCTGCACCAGACTCACTGTTCCCCGGTGTCGGTCCCGAGAGCACAAAACCAATGGGCGGGATCGCTGAGCCACCAAAATTGCCGCTCTCCCCGAACACGAATCAACCCGGCGCACCTGAGTTCAAGCCGTCTGCGCCGTCATTTGATCCTCCCAGCGTGGCCATTCCCACGGTAATCAAACCGACCGCGGGCAACGAGTCGAGACCCGCCGCACCCGAGTTCGCGCCAAAGACGACCTTCGATGTGGACATCCACACGGTGATGCCCAAGGAAGACTACAAAAGCATCAGCCGGGAGTTCTACAACGAAGACCGATTCGCTGCGGCCCTGAGCGCGTACAACAAGAACCGGCTCATCAAAACCGGGGACCGCGTCGACGTGCCCCCCATTCACGTGCTGAAGCGCGATTTCCCCCAATTGATCGGTGGCGGTACAGTGCAACCGGCGAGTGGGTCCAGAAGCACAGCACCTTCGCAGCCAGAATGGAACAACGCCGCACCGCGCCCGGTAGCGAACGGACGCTCGGTGTTCACTGTTCCAAATGGCAATGGCATGACGCTGCAACAAATCGCGCGACAAACGATGGGCTCCGAGCAACGCTGGCGAGATATCTACGACCTGAACCCACAAGTCAGTTCAAATGAACGACTGCTTCCGGGTACCGAACTAAAAATGCCCGCCGACGCACGACTTCAGTAATCACGTACCGCGTTTTCCCGTGCCCGAATGGTCCCGGCGCGGGATTCGCAGTATAGTGTCGCGAACACGGTGCCGAGGTCCGTTCCGGCCCCGGAGCACACCGATGGAGATCGCGACATGAAGCGCTTCGTTGCACTGGGGGCCGTCGGATTTCTGCTGCTCACCGTAACCGGGTGCGGCGGCCCTGATGCTCTCATGAGAGAGTTCATCGTTCACCTCAACGGGTACGCCGAAACCCTTGAGAAGAAAGAATCACGCGACAAACAAGCTGGCGCTCTTGAGCGCGTCAAAAGCACCATCGAAAAGATTGACAAACTCAAGTTGAACCAGGAAGAGCGGGAAAAGCTAATCGCGAAATACGACGGGGAGTTCAAGAAGGCCAAAGAGCGCGTCGAGACGGCACAGAAAACGTACCTGATGGACGGCGGAGCTGCGACGGACTTCCCGGACCTCTTCAGCGGCTTCGTTAAGCCCAAGTAACTTACATAAATTAACAGTGGTCGCCCAAAGCGTAGTCTAGCATTCCGACCTACGGACTACCTGAAAAACGGACTATGCAACATTGGCGGATTATTACCTATTAAATCAATAATTTCAATTCTCGCGCCCATCTAGGCATCTCACGATTGAGAAGCAATTTCTTTTATGTTTGCGCCTCCCCAAAAACAGGTTACTATACACCCGAGCGCTATCAGGTCGAAACCTAAATAGCGCTCTTGAGGGGTCGAACCAAAATATTCAATTCGACCCTCAGCTCAAACTCTACTCACTCAAATTGCTGCTCCTCCCGATCGCCATTAACAGATGGAACACAATCAGGAGGTGCCCGAACCAAGCTAAACAACCAAGTGGTTCAGCGCTGAGAAGAAGGACAGAACCAACAATACCCGACCACCGAGCCCACGCGGGAGCACGCGGGATAGGTTCTTGGGGGCTACGCATAGCGAGCGCCTCCTCAAAGAATTTGTCTCCGCGTTGGCTGGGGAGATGCCAGCTCCCCGGCCTTCGCTCCCGCATAATTCCTCTGTTTCATTTTCCAGAGACCGGGCGGGTAGGAGTAACTTCCGGTACGGAAGTGTGCGCCATATATCAGCACCTACCAACTTCGGAACCAATCTACGTACATTTCATGCGTCTACTTGCGCGCTCTTGATGAATTTGCCGTTACATTCCAACCTTCATTGCCAAGTTTGCAAATTATCCATTATACCCAATCGTGCTGACCGAAAATGACCGCGGCCGGGAAGACATCCCGGCCGCGTGTGCGTTTCGCGCTCCCAGCTTACGCCCCGTAGTCGATGTCCTCGACGCTCTTGAGCGTGTTGTTGAAGATGAACGCGCGGCGGTCCTGCACCTCTTTGCCCATCAGCGTGCGGAACATATCTTCCGCCTTGAACGCATCGTTCAGCGTCACCTGCAACAGCGTGCGGTGTCCCGGGTTCAGAGTCGTTTCCCACAACTCCTCGGGGTCCATTTCACCTAACCCTTTGAACCGCGTTACCGCCATGCCCTTTTCACCGAGGCGGCGAATTTCGGCCACCAGCTCGCGCATACTTACGAGATTCTTGGTGTGCCCGTCGTGTTCGAGCGTGTATCGCACCGGTGGCTCGCGCCCGGCGACTCGTTGCAACGGAACGAGGTCACTCGCATCGAGTCCGGTGCTCTTCATCTTCGCGAGTGCACGATTCAGGGCCTTGAGGTCGTGCCACTCGTCGAGCGTGTAGTCCTCTTCGATAACCGGCTCGCGCTGCAATTGTTCTGTAAGCGTGGCCTTGAACGCGGTCACGTCTTCGGACGTGCGGAGCCAGTGCTCCTTGTTCTTGGCGCGCTCGTAGATGTGGTACACGGGGAACGTGCCGTCCACGAGGCGCGGAATGAGTTCGTCCAGCGAGCGGCCACGGCGTTCCAGGCCCACAACAGCGGTTTCGGCCTCCGCGAGTGCCGGGAGCAGCTTCGTAAGGTCGTCGCTCGTCACGGTTCGCGCCGGCTGATCCGGCTTCGTGACGTTGAGCGTAGTTGCTTTCAGCCCCCGGTTGGTTAACTCGACGACCATCTCTTCGCGCGTCTGAACGAACCGTGTTTCTTTCTTCTGCGTGACCTTGAACAGCGGCGGGCGGGCGACGAACACGTGACCCGCTTCGATCAGTTTCCGCATCTGGCGGAAGAAGAACGTGAGTAACAGTGTCCGGATGTGTTGACCGTCCACGTCGGCGTCGGTGAGGATGATGATCTTCCCGTACCGCACCTTGCTCACGTCTTCGACGTTGTCAATATCGATGCCCACGGCCCCGATGAGGGCCGCGATTTCGTTGTTCTCCAGCAACTTCTCGAACTTCGCCTTCTCGACGTTGAGCACCTTACCCTTCAACGGGAGAATCGCCTGGTAGTGCCGGTCGCGCCCGCTCTCGGCACTGCCACCGGCGGAATCACCTTCGACGAGGAACAGTTCGTTCTTCAGGTGGTCGCGCGAGGTGCAGTCGTACAGCTTGCCCGGGAGCCCGCCACTCAATGCGTTCTTCCGGTTTTTGAGAGCGTCACGGGCCTTCTTCGCGGCGAGCCGCAGTTCGGCGGTGAGTGCCACCTTGTCGCAAATCCGCTTCGCGTCTTTCGGGTTCTTCTCCAGGTACTCCGAGAGGCACTCGTACACAATGCTGCCGACAATCCCTTCCACTTCGGGATTGTTCAGTTTGATCTTCGTCTGCGACTCGAACAGCGGGTCCGGGTGGGAGATACTGACAATCGCGGTCAATCCCGCACGGAAGTCGTCCCCGCGCACTTCCAGTTCCGGCTTGAAGTGCCCTTCCTTCTTTCCGTAGGCGTTGATCGCCTTCGTTAAGCCCCCGCGAAACCCACTGAGGTGAGTACCGCCAACGGGGTTGTATGCGTTGTTCGTGTAGCACCGAACCCGTTCGTCTTCGCCACCGGTGTACTGGATCGCGACTTCCACCGCGACCTTCAGCCCCATTCCACTCGTCTCGGGGGTCGTGTGCTCGACCTCTCGTTGCATGTAGATCGGTGGATGTTCAAGCGTTTCGCCCTGATTCAGCCAAACGACGTACTCAGCGATACCACCCTCGAACTGGAAATGCACGGACTTGCTGGTACGCTCGTCGGTGAGCGTAATCGCCAGCCCCTTGCACAAGTAAGCAATCTCGCGGAACCGTTCTTCGAGCGTCTCGTAGTCGAATTGGAGGGTGCCGAAAAACTCGGGCAGCGGGTCCGGGCGGAACGTGATCGTGGTTCCGCGCTGACCGGCGGGTGCGGGGCCAAGATCCTGGAGCTTGCTGGTTGCGTATCCGCGTTCAAACTCCATCTTGTGAACGCGGTTGTCTCGCCGAACCTCGACCTCGCACCACTCGGACAGGGCGTTCATCGCCTTCGCGCCCATCCCGTGCAGACCGAGTGACACGCGATACGCGGCGTTGTCGAACTTCCCGCTGTTACCAGCAACAGTTAGAGCTTCTTCAAGCGCCGATTTACCGGTGTCCTTCTTGATCCCAACGGGAATCCCGCGCCCGTCGTCGGCAACGGTGATCGCCCCGTTGTCGTGGATGGTCACGCGGATGTGGGTGCCGTGGCCGGCGAGCCACTCGTCCACGGAGTTGTACACGATCTCGTAAACGAGGTGGTGCAGCCCGGACGACTGCGTGTTGCCGACGTACATGCCCGGGTTCTGGCGAATGTGCGCCGCATCCTTGAGGCTCTTCATGTGAGCCTCGGTGTATTCCCCGGCCGGTGGCGTTTCGGTGCTCATCGTATTGGTTCCCTTCCGGTTCAGAGATTCAACGTTATTACCACGAGGCCGCACGGAACTTCAGGTCGGTCAGCGTGACGCCGGGCATCGCGGTACGGAGCCTGGTGAGTAGCCCGCGTTTGTGGAACTGCGTCAACTCCGACAACAGAACCGCGTTCCGCACCGCGATCTCCAACACCCCGCGCCGCATCCCCAGCACCTGCGTGTCCTTCAACAGCTCATTGCCCGCGGCGGTGCTCCACGCGGATTCCAATCGCAGCCGATCGTTCTTCCGTCCCCATCCACGGGACGTGAACAACTTGCCGAGGATGTCGGCGATATTCTCCGGACCGCGGTTGTCGGTACCCATACTGGCCCCTGACGAACGACCGGTTCGAGCCGGCTAACGGAACGCCCACGAATAGCCACACGAAGTTATTAACACCGCCGACTCACCCGGTCAGTGGCATCACCAGGTACGAATACTGATCGCCGCACGTAAACAGGGCGGGCCGGAGCCCGGTGGACACTTCGAGTAGCACCGTCGGCTCGCCGTCCAGTGACCGCAGGAACTCGACCAGATACGACGGATCGAACGCGATCTCCGTCTTCGGCCCGTCGTACTCCGGTAGTTCGAGCGTCACCTCGCTCGCACCGGTCTTCGCTCCGCGGGCCTTCATCGTGACCGCGCCCGCGTCGAAAGTCATGTCCACGCGCATGCTCTCGTCGTCGGTCATAATGGCCGCTTGGCGAACGCGCGAGAGGAAGCTGTCCACGGGCAACGAAATCTTCTGGGTCGAATCCTTCTGCGTCTTCGAGATGATCTCGCGGTACGGTGGGAACTTGCCCTGCACGAGCGAGGTGTAAATCATCGCCCGCTCGGTCTGGAACAGGGCGTCGTTCGCACGCAGGCCGATCCGAATGAGTTCCTGATCGCCGGCCAAGTTCCGTTCCAGAAGCGCGATGGCCTTCAGTGGTACGAGGTGAAGTGTCTTCACGCCGTCACTAACGCCGAACACATTGGCCGGACCGTGGCACACCGCGAGCCGCTTAGTGTCGGTCGCGACGAGGTGAGCACCCTTCTCTTCTGCCACCCACAGTACGCCCGTTAGCGAGAACCGCCCGCTGGTGTCCTTTTTGTCTGCCGAGAACGCCGTGCGGCGAATCATCGTCCGCAGCGTGCCGGCGGTGATCTCGTGGTAGTGCCCACCGTCGTCGAAGGACGGGATGTCGGGGAACTCGTTCACATCGAGACTCGGCATCTCGAAGCGCCCGCCGGTGGTCTTCACGAGGATCGCTTCGCTGCCCGCGTCCAGGGAGATATCTGGATCACCGCTCTCACGAAGGATCTTTTCCAACTCGGTGATCGGTAGAATGCACGACCCTGCACGGGCTACTACGATGCCGGGCAGCTCGTAGCGGATACCGACTTCCATGTCGTAAGCGACAAGTGTCAGTGTGTCGTCCTGTGCTGAAGCCTTGATGTTGCTCAGCACGGGCTTCGTGGTTCGGGCCGCGACTGCCGCTTTGACGAGTTGGCACGCAGTGAGCAAACTGTCACGCTGACACGTTATCTTCATCGCGATCCTCCATGCCTTCCGTGGGTGTTTTGGGGGTCTTGCATCGTGCGTTCCCAGTTACTTGTTATCCTTTATTTTAAACATCCAGTAGCAGTAGTAAGGTGAGCGGTGTTTTTGGCGCGCGCTTCCTCACACTGCCCCGATGTCCTCACTTTTCAAGCACTTCGTCTCTGAACCGTCTTGTGGAAAACTTGGCGCGCGAGTGACGCGCTCGTGTCGTTCTGTGCCGCGCCGATTGTGGGCACTGTTCGTTGTTCGGAATACGCATCACCGCGCGCCAGTTGATAAAGCTCGCGCGCCACTCGCGCGCCAAGTTTTCCACAGGGTTACAATCACGCCAGTACCGCGCGCAGGTCGCGCACGCGCTTCGCCAGTTCTGTGTCTTCCGTGAGTGCCGTTTCCACTTTGCGACAGGCGTGCAGAACCGTTGTGTGGTCGCGCCCGAAGGCGGCTCCGAGGCGCGGGAGCGACAGCCTCATGAGTTCGCGTGCGAGGTACATCGCGACTTGACGCGATTGCAGCACGCTGCGGAGTCGGCTCGGTCCGAGCAATTCCTTCTCGCTGACCCCGAAAGCTGCGGCCACACGCTCCACGATCCTCGAAATGTCGTTCGGGGCGGATGTCGGTTGTCCCGTTTCCGCCAACGTTTGTTGCACGTCCGCGCGCGTCAGCGGTCCCGGAAACGCCGACGCGACTTGTGCCAGGTTCTGGAGCAAACCGAGAGTGGCTCGAACCCCGCCGCCGGTCACTTGTTCGCTGAGCCAGTCGAGCGCTTCGTCGGTCAGGTGAACTTTCTTCGCGGTAGCGGCTTCGGCCAGTATTGAGCGGCGGCTCGAAGGAGTGAGCGGGCCGAGTTGAACCACCAGCCCGGCCGAAAGCCGCGAGGTCAACCGGTGGGGCAAGTTAGCCAGTTGTGATGGCCCTGCATGTGCGGTGACTACCGTTGCACGCCGGCGCGCGGTCCGTCGGTCGAGCAGGTCGCACGCGGCATCCGTTTTGTGTTCTGAGAGTTGCTGGACGTCTTCGAGCGCGAGCAGGTCGCAGTCGGCTAGTTCGTCGTCAGTGAGGCTTTCTTCCGGGGAGCGGCTTACGTCTCCTGCGGACACAACGCGCACCGTGACACCGTTCGGGGACGTGGACAAGCGACGCGCGAGCGACGCACTGAGGTGTGATTTGCCCGTTCCTGGTGGACCGTGCAGCACGAGAGGCGTTGCGCCCGGTCGTTTACCCGCGACAACGCTGCGATACACCGACCGCACCGCACGGACCGCGACGCGGTTCTCCGGCAGCACGAGGAATCCGCTCCAGCGCGGGGCCGGCGTACTCAAAAGTGCCTCGTTTTGTGTAAATCGCGCTGCAAACAGAGCGGTGTTCATTCAGTCAGTATTTTACCGATTTTCGAGTATTCGGTAAAGAGCAATGACCGCTCGCTAAGGTGTGAAACTGCAATACGTTGTGCGCTGCTAAACGGGCCGCTCACGGGACTCGTTGGAAGTGCTTTGGGACGCGCCAGTTCCGATGATCTGGAACCGGTAGGAAATCACAAAAATATCCCAATCGCACTCGCAGTTCCGGCTCAAAACCGGCACCGCGGGCGCGATTGGGATGGTATTGGAACTGTGCTACACGATTACGTTATTCGATGATCTGGAACGCCTGACCGTCCGCGCCGCGCTTGTAAAGCGGCAAATGGCGGTAATACACTTCGAGCGTTAGCAGGCACATCGCTGTGGTGCCCAGGCGCCCGCACTCGCGCCCGAACCAGTTGTTCGGTCCGGTTTCGGGGTCCCAACTGCCGGAGTTCAGATCCTTTTTACTCTGTTGACCGATGAGCCAGTCGCGCATCCCACCTTTGCGGGTGCCATCGGCCTGTTTCGGACCCTCGTTCCACGTCTTCCACTCTTCGCCCTCGAAGAAGTGAACGACCTGCGTGGCGTAATAGTAGTAGTACAGGTCTTTGATACCGCCGTTCCCGACTGGTGGGGTCTTCATCAATCCGCGGACACCCTCGATCATGTTGTCTTTACCGGGGTGCCATTCGGAAACGTAATAGCGACACAAGAGCCCGACCGCGGTGAGTGCGGTGCCCGGTTTGGCATCGGAGTTGTTGTTGTACCCGTATTTGTCTTTCTTGGGCCCCGCGGCAACAAAGTCCAGAAACTTGTTAGCTTTTTGAATCACGCGGTCATCGACTACAAGATCCTTGCTCAGCTTCGCGGCCTTGAGTACCTGGATCTGCCAGCCGACGATCGAAGTGTCACCGGGAATGTTGGGTTCGTACCCCCAACTCCCGTTCGTCGCTTGTGTCTTTTGGATGTAGTTGACGGCGGCCTGGGCGAAGGGCTTTAGTGTGGGGTCTTTGGTCATTCCGTAGGCTTCGCACAGCGGTAGCGTCGCGATGGCTTGGGCGTAAACGTTGGTGCTCATCCGCCCGGCATTGGTGCCGACCGGCGGGCACAGCTTAATCAGGAACCCGATGCCCTTGGAAACGACCTGCTCGTAGCCCCGGAAATCCTTGTCCCCATTTTTTTGTGAGTGATCCCCGCGGCGAGGAACGGGAGCAGCGCCATTCCGGTTGCCGCGGCGCGTTCCTCGGCCCGGCCCATATCGTACTTCCAACCGCCGTCGGCCATTTGCTGTTTCGCGAGCCACGCGAGGCCCGATGCGACCGCGCGCTCGGAGTCCGCGTTCCCGCCCCCTTCCTTAAGTAGCCGCGTTTTGGTCGCTCCCGAGCGCCCGGCAACCATCTGTGACACGAGACTGCTCCCGCCCCCGTTCCCGGCTACAAACGTGCCCTTGTCGGGTTGAATACCGGACGTGACGTCGATCCCGATCCCCGGGAGCATGGCCGCGTTCGTATTGTCCTGGGTGGCGCTGGGCTGGCCGATTAAGTCCTGGGTGACCGCGAAATCGATGGTTTTTTGGTCGATCCGATCGAGCTCGGGTAGCGCGGCTTGCACGTTGGAATCGACGCCGAGTTCTTCGTTGGACAGGTTCTTGTCTTCTTTTTCCTGCGCCGTTTCTGCCGTGGTGTTGACGACGGTTTCCGACTGCTTGGTTTCGACCTGCGGAACCTCAAAAAATATTACCAAGATAATAAGAATAACGTGGAGAAAGCCGCTCCCGAGTAGTGCCGGGACGTATTTGTTAACGAACCGTTCTTGGGTGGTTTCCTCGGACGTTTTCAGTCGGCGGATCACCGGTGCGTTGGGTTTCTCGCTCACGGCTATCTCCCCAATTTCTTGTAGTATCGGCGAATTCACTTAAGCCGGCGGACCGGCCTTATCTGGCTAACATTTGCTAACTTTTTGGCCCGGAGCCTCGCGAAACCTCGATTTCCCAGGCAATTGACCGGCGCCTTGCTAACATCTACTGACACTTCCCCTGCTCCACGAACCAGTCTCGTTTCGAGACCCCCGTAGCGGCCGAACGAGCCGCGACCGCAGGGGAGCGGGGCTTCCGGTGCGTGAAACCGCGACGATAAACGGGAATCACTCCCACTCCCTTGCGGTCGTGGCTCGTTACAAGGGAACGGGACTAAGCCCGCGGAGCGACGCTCGAATCGAACGGGTTCCGGTTTCGTGCCGCGGTTATTTGCGCTTTTGCTTTTCGATCCCCACTGCGGTACCACAGTGCCAGCACGCCGGCGCCGAGAAGCAGCAGCGTGATGGCGATGATTACGCCCCGAATGAACACCCCCCATGATCCGGCGGTGGGGGCACTGGGGTCGGGCCGGATGATTGGCCCGCGCCCGATCAGGAGCGGGGCGTATTTCTCGAGGTTCTTGCCGGGATTCTTTTCGTCCGGTTCGCCGGACTCGTACCGCATGCGCTTGAACGAGAACCCGGCAAATGACACCCACACGTTTACCGTCCCGGTCGGTTCGACGTCCGGGAGCGGTTCACTGAACACGATGCAAATGGGGTTCCCGCGCGGTTCGGTGGCGGGGATCATCCACCCCTCGAACACCTGTGTCACACCCGCCGCGTTGAGCCAGTCGTTCCCCTCGATTCGCCGCAGCGACAGTAACCGGCCCTCGAACTTCACGCACGCGAGCCGGTACGCGAGCCGCGATTCTTTGAACAGGTCCGCGAACTTCAGGTCCGCGTTGGCGCTAGCTTCCAGATCCGCTGCTGGGAACCGCGAAGCGTGCAGGATCACCCGGTTGTAAGCCGCGACCTCGGGCCACGTGGCTTCGGTCGGACTGGTGCGGATCATCTTCGTGTCGTCTTTGATGAACTCATAGAGCCGCTTTTTGTCCAATGCGACCGGATTCCCGCTCGGGGTCGGCGGCCCGGCGAGCACCGTCAGGCCCTTCCCGATGAGAACGGGCACCGATGTGACCGCGTTCGTGCCGTCCCCGGGCACGTTCATGGCCTTGAAGAAGTACCCGCTCGCGGTCACCCGATGGTCCGCGTCGAGCCATTCTTCGGGTTTCTTGTCGCGCACCGCGGCGAGTGGTTCCGGCAGCTCGAGGAACACGATCGACACGGGAGTCGCCGGCGATTCGTCGATCGGGACGAACCGGGCCTCGAACAGTTCCGCGACGCCTTGGTGTTGGAGTTGTGGGGGCGCTACCAATCGGCGAACCGCGTTTAATTTGCCGTCGAACCGGATCAGGTCCGTGCGGTAGGCCCCGCGCATCGGCTTCGTGAGATCGAGCGGAACCAGATCGCGGATCGCGAACTCGTCGAGTTCGCGGGTGCTCTGATTCTTCGCGTGGAGCAGGAAGTTGATCCACGCATCGTACTCGCGCGGGTTCTTGTCCTGGCTGGCGACCGGCTTGTAGTCCTCGATCGCGGCGTAGATCGCGAGTTCGTGCCCGCCCGGGATCTGGAGCCGCTCGCGCGCTTTGCGCCGCGGACTGTCGGCCGGAAGTGGTGCGCGGGTATCGGCCTTATTGTCTCCGGTCGCGTCCTTGGGGGTCGTAGTCGGTTGTGCAAGCGCTGACCCACACACAATGGCACCGAAAACCGCGAGCGCGGCGAACCGGTGCTTCGAGTGCGTGGTGCGAACAAACCGACCGGACATGAACGTCCCTCCGACACCTTTTTTGATGGGCGTTTGTGTCTAAAAGTTCCCGCTTCGGGGTCGGTTTCTTCCCCAGATCCGCACGAATTGTGCTTCGGTAGCACGGGAGCTATAAGGTCGATCGCGAATGAAAGTAACGACTCAGGGCGATGTGAAATTCGGTCGTTCTGAGCGGTTCGGGGTCCGCGATCAGTTCTTGTTCTTTTTGTTCTCTTTGTCTTCTTTGTTCTCTTTGTCGTCTTTGCTCTCGAGCAGAACCGGCGAGATGTCCGCGAAACCCGCGCGGAGGCCGATGTCCACCAATTGAACGACGTAATCTTGGAGCAGCTTGGGGTGGATCTCGAGTGTCAGTTTACCCACTTTTTGCTCTTGTTTCAGCCGTTCGGCCACTCCGATCAGTTCCTTCTGGTACACCTTCGCGTCGCCGGTCAGGTCTTTGGGGGCGGCCGAAGCACTGTCTTCTTCGATCAGAGTCATCTTTTCAATCGTGCCACCGTCGGTCGCCACGACGCGGACGGTGAAGTGGGGCGGTTTGTCGGTCTTGAGCGGGTCGGCGATGACCGTGAGCCCCCCCCCGTCCTGTTTGGGGAGCGCGAGCATGATTTGCCCCTCGGTCGGGGCCGGTTTGAAGGTCATGATGAAGAACGCGAGCAACTGGAACGACATATCGAGCATCGGGGTGATGGGCAGGTCCGGCTCGACGTGATCGGTTTGGGTGCGCTTGCGCTTGTGGATCAACATGGCGTCGCTCGTCGTTTTGTTCGTGGCACAGGCCTCTGGCCTGTGCGGATCGTAAACACGGGCCAGAGGCCTGTGCCACGAAACCAAAGCTAATCCCACCTTCAACGGGGCGAGACGGCGCTCAGCCCTCGGGGTTGTTGTAAATGACCGCCCGCAATTGAATGCGCGTGTAGCCCGCCGCGCGGCACGCGCGCATGATGGCTGAGGTTTTTTCAAACGGGCACTGCTTGTGCACCCGCAGGATGATGAGCGTGCGGAGCTGCTTGTCCCCGTTACCCTCACCGGCCGCGCGCTTGTCCTCTTCCGCCCGGCGCTTCAGGATGATCTCGAGTTCTTTGGGCTTGTCGGTCGCGGTCAGCTTGTTGCCGAGCGAGTCGATGGGTGTATCGCCCGGTGGGAAGAGGACCGTTCCCTGTTCGTTCACGTTGATGTAGTAGGAGTAATTCTCGTTCGACTCGATCGCCTTTGCCGAGAGCGCTTCCGGGAGCTTGATCTCGACGTTCGTCTGGTCCATGACGAAGTTGGCGCAGAGCATGAAGAACATCACCAACTGCAACACGAGGTCGAGCAGCGGGGTGAAGTTCGGCTCGCACTTGTCGCTACTTCCGTGGCTCATCGGTCCGCCAGGGGGTGAGGGTCAGTAGGCCGTTACCCGGTTGCGATTCTCTGCCGCGAAGGGCGCCACCGGTGGGAGCAAAATGCTTCACGACCCGGTGGCTTCTGGTACTCAGCGGGCCGGGGGCGCCGGCGGGGTCGGGGCCGCACCTGGTGCGGGGGCCGGGGCCGCGGGTGCGCCGGCGGCTTTCTTCGAGTTGTGGTACATCTGCGTGAGCAGGTCGTCGGCGATGTGGCCCACGTCCATCGTTACGCGGGTGATGCGGTTGCGGTAGAAGGCGTTGAAGAAGATCGCGGGGACCGAAACGGCCACCCCGAACAGCGTCACCACGAGCGCGTGCGAGATCCCGTCGGCCAGTTGGGACGGGTTCACGCCCCCCTTCGCCTTCGCGAGCACGGAGAACGATTCGATCATCCCGTACACGGTACCGACCAGCCCGAGCATCGGCCCGACGGTCGCGATGACCGCGTTGTAGTTGTTCTTTTGTTCTTTATCGCTCTTGATGCTTTCCAGGGTGTTCATCGCGGCTTCGCGCGCGTCTTCCAGTCCGTACTGGAGTCGGCTCATACCGGCGGTGAGTACTTGCCCGAGGAACGACGGGTCGCTCCGGGCCATATCGAACGCTTCCTTGAATTTCCGCTTGTTCACGGTGTCGGTAAACTCGTCCACGAACCCCGGCGGAATGGCCGAACTCATCCGCAGGTCGAGAAACAGCAACACGACGAGCGCCATCATCGCGACGGAGATGGCGAGCAGGAGCGGGCCGAACACGAACCCGAGCGACCTAATCATGAACCAAATCAGTTCGCCGCCGCTGAGCTTCTCGGCCGGAGGGGGACTCTCTTGTGCGTGCGCGACGTTCGAGAACATCATCAACACGACGACCGCGAGCGCGGCCGTGCACAGGAACCGGCCGGCGGAGTGGAACCGAGAGGACGAGCGGATCATTCTGCGAATCCTGGGAGGTCGGGCGTTCGCTGAGGATTGCCATCTGGACAACACTAGAGCGCGACGTGCGTTCGTTGGACGCGATTTGCCGCGGAAGAGTTCCGCAGAAAATCCGCCCAGGGGCGCTGGAACTGACACGCGGGCCAAGTGTTGGGGCGAGGGTTCTGCTTATTAGGAAGGGAGACCGCCGCCGTCGTCAAGAAGTATAAGACAAAAATCGACCACGCGCGGTCATTTAGAGACCAGCGGCTCCGGGGCTAAGTGGTGCGGGTCAGGGCTGTTGTGCGCTCCACCCGCTCGTTGACACTCGCGGTTCTGGGGAACTGGTCGAACCGCGAGTGTCAACGAGCGGGTGGTATTTAATTTGAGTTGCGATCTTGCTTTGATTTCGGGATAGTTGAGCGATCCCTCCTGCCTGCCCGCCTGTGAGCGCTGCCATGCCCGCACTTTCCCACCCACATTTCACTCGTCGCGACGCGATCCAAGCCGGTGCCGTTGGGCTTCTTGGGCTTGGTCTCGGTGAACTCAATGTGCTGCGTGCCGCGGAAAAGCATGCGGCGAAGTCTGTGATTTATGTCTTCCTTTCTGGGGGACTGGCACAGCACGAGAGCTTCGACCCGAAACCGGAAGCCCCCGATGCGATCCGCGGGGAATTCGGCAGCACCGCGACGAAAAAGCCCGGGTTGCGCGTCACGGAACACCTGCCGAAGCTCGCCGCGTGCAGTGACAAGTGGTGCGTGGTGGTGGTGCGGTCGCTGACGCACAAGTCGAACGACCACTCGCTCGCGCACCACATCATGCTCACGGGGCGCAGTGATACGCCGGTCGGCTTCAACTCCAACGCGCCGAAGCCGACCGATCACCCGAGTTTGGCCGCCATCGCGGGAGCGGTTACCAAGGCGCGCAACAATCTACCGCCAGCACTCGTGCTGCCGGACAAGATCGTTCATAACTCTGGGCGCGTTTTGCCGGGTCAGTTTGCAGGGGTAATGGGACGCGCACGCGATCCGTGGTTCCTCGAAGCCAGCGCGTTCGAGCCGAAGGCTTATGGCGCATACCCCGAGTACGAGTTCGACCACCAGCACCGCGCGTTCGATGCGAAGCGAAAGGCGTTCACGATCCCCGATCTGAGCTTACCACAAGGCGTGACCAGCGACCGTTTCGGTAGCCGGTTAGATGTACTCAAACACCTCGATGCCCAGCGCAAGGCACTCGAAAGCAACGCCAACACGGGTGCGTTTAGTCGCTCGCGTGCGGACGCGGTGAGTTTGTTGACGGACGCTCGCGTTCGGGCCGCGTTCGATTTGAACCGCGCGCCGGCACGCGACCTGGAACGGTACGGCAACAACGCTTTTGGCTGGTCACTTCTGATGAGCGCCCGGTTGGTCGAAGCCGGGGTGAATCTCGTTCAAGTGAATTTGGGCAACAACGAGAGCTGGGACACACACGGTAATGCGTTCCCGAACTTGAAGGACAAACTGCTTCCGCCCACGGACAGAGCGCTCTCGGCACTTCTCGGTGATTTGGAGCAACGCGGACTGCTCGATTCCACGCTGATCGTGATGGCCGGGGAATTCGGTCGCACACCGCGTATCAGCACACTCGCCCAGCACTACAAGGGACCGGGGCGCGATCACTGGGGCGCTGTGCAGTCGGTGTGGCTGGCGGGTGGCGGTGTGAAAGGTGGAACGGTGGTCGGCTCGTCCGATAAGACAGGCGCTTATCCTGCAATCGATCCGCAGTCGCCGGAGAACTTCGCCGCGACGATCTACAGCGCGCTCGGCTTGCCGAAAACGGTTGCGTGGTACGACGCGGAGACTCGCCCGCACCACCTCTACCACGCCGATCCGATGCCCGTGGCGTAAGTCGCGATGTGCGTGACTCCGGTCGGTTCCGGAGTCACCTCTTTGGCGAAATCACTTCTTGGACAAATCTTTGACGCGGATGTTGCGGTAGCGAACGAACTGCTTGGTGTAGTCGCCGCCGCCGTGGACCTGGAGCGCGATCCCACCCTTATCCGCGAGCCGCTTCTCGGTGTCCTGGAACTCCATGAACTTCACACCCTTGATCCAGGTCGTGATCTTCGGCGGGTTCCCCTCGACTCGAGCGCGCACTTCGTTCCACTCGCCGTGCTTCCAGAACTTCGGCCAGTCCGCGGCGCTCACCGGACTTGGGAACGGCTTGTATTCCTTGACTTCAATGTCAGTGACTTCCTTCTTGAAGTTGAAGTTCAGGACGTGCGGCTTGCCACCGATCCCCTCGCCGTAGATCCCCATCAGGTTGCCGTTGGAGTGGTAGTCGATCATGGCCTGATAGCACTTACCCGTGTCCGTACTGCGGAGGAAGAGGCCGCTATCGGGACCGTAGTCGTTGTTCATTTCCAGCGCCACCTCGAAGTCGCCGTACTCCTTCTCGGTGATGACGATGCCGCCGTTGCCGGGCACGTCCTGGCTGCCGACGATGGCGCCGTTCTCGACCACCCACTTACCGCCGCTCTTGTTCTTGGTCGTGCCGCTGTGACCGGTCTTCGCGGACACCTTCCACCCGTTGAGCGTCTTGCCATCGAAGAGGGGAACGAAGCCGGTTTCGTCGAACTTTTCCGGCTTCGGTAGTTCAGCGCGGGCCGGTATCAGGGCGACGAGCGGAACGAGTAGCAGGGACGTGAGGGCGAGCGCAGCGGATCGCATCGGAGGGCCTCGGGGGAGGGGTGGAGGGCGACCGGGTCAGTATCCGCGCGGGGAACGGCGCTGTCCAGCGGTGAAGTGAGATGCGAATTGCTAAACGCATTCGCGCGCTGATGTTCCCGTTCATCAGACATCTGTGTGAAACGGGAGTTTCAGCGCGCGATTAGAACAACTACACTGTCCGGCCGAACGCGGGCGCGAGCGCCTTGAGGCGCGTGAGGAGTGCGTCGAGAGCGGCGAAGTCGAGCGACTGGGCGCCGTCCGACATCGCGCGGTCCGGTTCGGGGTGGACCTCGATCAGCAACCCGTCCGCGCCCGCGGCCAGCGACGCGAGTGACATTGCCGGGACATAAGCGCGCTTGCCGGTGCCGTGGCTCGGATCCACGAAGATCGGTAAGTGGCACAGCGCCTTCGCGGGCGGGATCACCGAGAGGTCGAGCGTGTTGCGGCTGTGGTCGGAGAACGTCCGGACGCCGCGCTCGCACAGGATGACCTGGTAGTTCCCGCCGGCCATGATGTACTCGGCCGCCATCAGCCACTCTTCGAGCGTCGCGCTCATCCCGCGCTTCAGCAGCACCGGCTTGCGGCACTTGCCCACGCGCTTGAGCAGCGAGAAGTTCTGCATGTTCCGCGTGCCGATCTGGATGATGTCCGCGGACTCTTCAACGGCGCTCGCGTTCTCCGTGTCCATCAGCTCGGTGACGATACCGATACCGGTCTCGGCGCGGGCCTTTTCGAGAATGCGCAGCCCTTCGATCCCCAGCCCCTGGAAGCTGTACGGGCTGCTCCGCGGCTTGAACGCTCCGGCACGCAGGAACTTGACGCCGCGCGAAACGAGGTGCTCCGCGGTCTTGATCGTCATCACCTCGGACTCGACCGAACACGGCCCCGCAATGATCGTGAAGTTCTTGGGGCCGATCGTATCTTGCGCGAGTTGAATCGTGGTGTCGTCGCGCTTCATCTCGCGGCTGGCGAGCTTGTACGGCTTGGTAACGCGGATCGCCTCTTCAACGCCGGGCAGCACTTCAAACAGCGACTTATCGACCGCCCCCGTGTTCCCGGTGATCCCGATCGCGGTTCGCGTGGCGCCGGGCATGACGTGCGGGGTCAATCCCTGGCCCTCGATCACTTGCACCACTTTGTCGATTTGCGACTGAGCGGCGTGAGACTGCATGACAACGAGCATCGAAGACCTCGAAGACGGGAAGCGGAGGGGAGAGGGCAAACCGGGCGGTCCGGGTGGTGCGGTTTTCCCCGCCTTCCGCCTTCCACCTTCCGCCTTCTCTCCGACCTCGGCTATTATACGATTCACGGGTTTATCCTTCGCGAGTACCGCATGGACCTGCCGGACGACGAGCACCTTCAGTGGGCGCACACCGAACTCGGTGAGCCGGATGCGTTCTTCCGCATCAGTCGGGCGCGGTTCCTGACCAAACTTTTACTCGGCGTCCTCCTGCTCCTGTACGGCGTCGTAGCGAACTATTTGTGGTGGGTCCACGGTCCCGCCACGTTCGGGCACTTCGAGCTACTGCTGCTGGTGTTTCTGCCACTCTCGGGCGCGACACTGCTCCTGCACATGTACCGCAACCGCGGGCTGTACGTTCTCATCTACCCCACGGGCCTTTTGCGCTTACGGCGCGGGGAAGTGGACTCGTTCCCGTGGGCCGAGATCGCTCACATTCAACTGAAAGTGCAGCGCGCGACCGGCGCGGAGCTCACCTACGACAGCGACGGGGCGCCGACCGCGTGCTGGATTCCCGTTGATGTGCCCACGTTCAAGTTGTGGGACGCGGGACTTACGGTGCTGCGCGAGGACGGCGTGGAAGCGAACTTCGGTTCCGCACTCACCGACTACGATCAACTCGCCGAGCAGATCCAGTTACGAACGTTCACGGCCCTCTGGCCCCGCATTCGGGAGCAGTTCTTTGCCGGTGAGCGCCTCGCGTTCGGCGAACTCGAAATCGGCTTTGCGGGCGTGCGGCACAACGGCAAGTTGCTCGCGTGGCGCGAGGTGAAAGAGTTCGTCATCTCGCAGGGCAAGCTCTCGATCAAGCAGACCGGTAAATGGCTCCCGTGGGTACTGGTGGACATGGCCAGCGTGCCGAACCCGCACGTGCTGTTCGCGCTCGTCGCGGAGATTCAGCACCTGTTTGCCCCCTCACAGCAGAAACCGAAACCGAGTCCGGTTAAGCAACAGGACGAAGAGTGAGAACCTCTCGCCGGGAACCAATCATGTCGCGCCTTTCCTTCGCACTGCTATTCGCACTGATTCCCACTTCGTTCTGTGTGGCCGAGGAACCGGACCGCGTCGCGTTGCGCAAGAAGATGGAACGCGCGATGGGACCGTTCCCCAGCGCCGACCGCAAGGTTCCGCTCGACCCGAAGGTCGTCAGCGAAGAGAAGCTCGATGGCTACGTGCGATTGAAGATCACGTTCGCAGTAGAAAAGGGCGATCGCGTTCCCGCGTGGTTACTCGTTCCGAACACCGCCACGCGCGACAAAAAAGCCCCCGCGATGCTCTGCTTGCACCAGACAATTGCCATCGGAAAGGACGAACCGATTGGGTTGGGCAAGCAAGACAGCAAAGCCCAGGCGCTGCACCTCGTGAAGCGCGGGTTCGTGTGTCTCGCCCCCGATTACCCGAGTTTCGGTGAGTACAAGTACGACTTCCAAGCCGCGTTCAAGCGCGGCGATTATCAGTCGGGCACGATGAAAGCTATCTGGAACAACATGCGCGCGGTGGACTACCTGCAATCGCTGCCGGAAGTGGACGGCGAGCGCATCGGCGTGATCGGGCACTCGCTCGGCGGGCACAACTCCATGTTCACGGCCGCGTTCGACGAGCGGTTGAAGGTGATCGTTTCGAGCTGCGGCTTTTGCAGCTTCGCGAAGTATTACAAAGGCAACCTGAAGGGCTGGACGAGCGAGAGGTACATGCCGGTCATCGCGCGGGAGTTCGGCAACGACCCGAAGAAAATGCCGTTCGACTTCTCGGACGTGGTGACCAGTTTCGCGCCGCGTGCATTTCTCGCGGTCGCCCCGGAGAAGGACGACAACTTTGAAGTGAGCGGCGTGAGGGACGTGATTGTGGCCGCCGAACCTGCGTACAAGGCGCTCAAAGCAACCGACAAACTGAAAGCACTCTATCCAGACGCGGGCCACGACTTCCCCGCCGACGCTCGCAAGACCGCGTATGAGTTCATTGAGGCGGAATTAAAGAAGTAGCTAAATAGCTCCCACGAATGGCGGAAGTGATGCTCAGGCGAAAGTCGTGTACCATTACCCTGAACCGAACAGCTTGGAGGGAGGGGACAGCGTGGCCGAAGACTTCACACGGCTGCACGATGCTATTCGGCGGTTTTTCCCGACCGCCCGACTCACTCCGTTGGGGGAAGCAGAACTCTCCGCCATCCGCAGCGAGTTCCCCCAAGTCCCAGACCACTACCTGAACTTCCTTCGGCACGTCGGCTGGGGAAGTCTCGGTGACAACTTCATGCTTTACAGTGGTTTGGTCGAGGCGAATGAAATCTTCGACTCACGGACATCAGCAGACTTGGCAGGAATCCTTTTTCTGGGAGACGACTTCGCCGGTTGGATGCTCGGATTCGATACCCGCAACTGCTGGCGCCTAGTGGGGGTAGATAGTTCCTCGCTGACAGCCGAACCTGAGCAAGCACAGACGATGGGGGATTTCTTCGCTCAACGGGCATCAGAATGGGAATCGGCTTAGCTGAGGATGCCCATCACATGCCTCGCCTGCATCACTTCCGCATTTGGCGGGAGGTTTTAGTCGAAAGTCACAGGGTCGAAAGTCATAAAGCCGAAGGCC
>HG799462.1:527275-533789 GCA_000531095.1 Gemmata massiliana
GTCTAACTTCGTATAATGAAGGCCCTCAATTTTGGAGGCCTTCGGCTTTATGACTTTCGACCCTGTGACTTTCGACTACCCGTTACGGGAGCGGAACGGTCTTCAGGTCGTGCAGCGTGCCGTTCTGGACGAGCAACAGCGCGTGACCGTCGTTGAGTTTGTCGAGTTGCACCACGTTCGTCAATTCCTTGATGAGTTCATACTTCACACCGGCCGTGTCACCTGCCGGGCGTGCGGTGATCGCTTCGGCCTTATCGACACCTTCCGTCGGAACCTTCATGACTCCGCGGGCCGTGTTCGCCATCAGGATGTAGTCCTTGCCGTCTTTCGCATAAATAATCATGTCGAGCGGGCGGTTGCGGTTCCCGAGTTCCGCGATCGTGGTGCCGGTCACCTTCGCGCCTGCCTTCAGGTCGGAGACCGGGATCTTGACGAGTGGGGTGCATTGGTACGCGGCCATGATGTTGTCGTCTTGACCGATCTTGTACGTGACGAACGTGCGGATCGGCGAGTTCGTTTCCAGTCGGCCGTGCGCGCCGTGGAAGATTCGGATACCGGCGCCCTTGTCGGCTTCTTTGAACGGGAACGGGATCACGCGCAGCGTGCTGGCGAACTCTTCGCTCGACAAGCCGGCCACGATCACCTTGCCGTCCACGAACCCCAACTGAGTGACAACGAGCGGGGCGTCTTTAGCCGCGGTCGCCGGGTTCGGGAGCGCTACCTTGGAGAAGGCCAGATCTTTGAGAGCAACGGCGCTCACGGTGCCGTCGCGGGTGACCTTGAGGAGCGCGGGCGTGCCGGCGCCGGTCCCGCGGGTCGCGCCGATGTACACGTTGCCCGAGGCCGGGTTCACCTTCACGTCGGTGATCTTCACTTCCTTGTCGGTCACGCCCAGCGCGGCCGCAATCTTCGCGTCGATCTTTTCGACGTTCAGCGGCTTGTCGCCGGCCGGTTTGGTGTCACCGGTGTCGAACGCGAAGACCGCGGCGCCGTCGGAATCACCAACGAACAGTAGCCCCTTCGGGCCGAACGCCAGTGCGGTGGCCGACTTCAGATCCGGGGTGCCTTTGGTCAGGCCATCGTCGGCCCGGCCCACGGCGGCCGACGCCAGAACCAGCGCGGTCACGAGCAGCTTGGTGCGCATGACAGTCCTCGATTGGTGGCGCTCCGCCGAGTTGCGTTCAGCGGAGCCAAAGTTGGAGAGGCGAACTCGGGGCCGATCGACCCCGTTGAGGGTGTATCATCCGGCGCGGTCATGAAGATGCAAGGAGAAAGGCGAAGGGGCGCTCGCGATTTGGCCTACTCCATCAAATGCCTTCTCATCGTTCGTTCACAATCGCGACCGCGATACAATGCGGAATCTGACTGACGGAATGCGCTTCGGAGAGCACTGCTCCGAGGGTAAAAATGGTGACGCGGTCGGCGGGGATGTTAGCAAATGTTAGCCACCGGCCGCGGGCTCTTTGAACGTTTTTCGATGCAAATTGCCTTGAAAATGAGCTTTTGGTGCGATTTGCGTTCGGCACGCACTCCTGAAGGCCCAATTTGTTGGCAGATGTTAGTGGGGCGCGGTGTCCTAATGGATGGTGATTCGATCGCGGTGTCTCTTCACAAGGTGCAAAGATAAACACGAATGTCGAGCACGCTTGACGCACTGTACGCAGCCATCATCGATAACCCCGCCGACCGCACCGTGCGGTTGGTGTTCGCGGACGCGCTCGACGAGAGCGGTGACCCGGCCGACGCGACCCGGGCGGAGTTCATCCGCACACAAATCGACCTCGAAGGGATGTTCGACGAAGATCCCCGGCGCCCCGCGCTCGCGTCGCGGTGTGAAGGTTTGTTCGCGGCGAACTGGATCGAGTGGTGGCGCCCGGTGTGTGCGGCGCTCGGGTTACCAGAACCGTATGTGCCCAGCAGAAGACTCGGGGCGCGGTTCAAGCGTCTCGTTGGTAGTGATAAGCGCGTGCCGGGTGAGCCGTACATCGCGAACCCCGCCGCATACTCGATTCGGTCCGACGAGCACGAGTTCACCGCGCAGTTCTACGCGGGTTTCCCGGAGATGCTCGCGATCCACCGGTTCACCATTGATACACTCACCGGGCAGTTCGGACAGTGGCTGAGCCGGGCGCCGTTCTGCCGGTTGCGGTTCACTGACGTTCTGAGCGAGTTCGAGTGGAACAGTTTGGACGGCCCGCACCTCGCGAAAGTTACCGAGCTGGTGCTCGATCGGTTGCCCGGGGACGTCGCGAATTTTTTGATTCGCACGCCTCTGACCGGATTGATCTCACTCAAGGTCATGCCGCTCGGACTACCGAGCATCGTTCGTGGACTGGTTCACAACCCGGCGTGGGCCGGGCTGCGGTCGCTCACGCTCAGCGGAATCAGCACGCCCGATTCGTTGTGCGAACTGGCGGAATCCTGCACCCTGGAGCACCTCGAAGAACTGACGTTCGGTGTTCACGAGGTCGAAGAGTCGCAACCAATCGGTGGTCTGTGGAGCGTGCTCAGTAGCGCCATCGCCGGGATTCTCGCGCAGATGGCTCACCTGTACCCGCGCCCGGTCGGGCCGATTCGCGGACCGGACTATTGGCCCGCGTTCATGGTTCTTTCGCGCTCGCCGGTGCTCCCGCGATTGCGCCGGCTACGAGTGCTCGACGCGGACCCGAACTGGATTTCGCGCGTGGCGGACATGTTGGTTAACGCGGGGGAGCGAACAGAGAATGCCGAGCCGTTCCTGTCCGATGCGTGTGTGCGTGCGGTGGCCGACGCGCTCGACCCGGATAAGCTGGAAAGGCTGGAACTGCCGGCAGCGCGGATCAGCCCCGTGTGCCGCGACGAACTGACCCGTCGGTTTGGCCCGCGCGTGGTTCTGGCGTGACCCTCACATCAGGAGATCTGTCAAATGCGTTTGATGTCCATCTGCGCCCTGGCCGCTGCGTTCGCGTTTGCCCCGTTTGCCGCGGGCGAAGACAAGAAGCTCGAGCGCCCGAAGCTCGACGCGAAGGAATGGAAGAAGACGAAGTCCGGTTTGGAAATCTGGGACGTGAAAGAAGGCAAGGGTGATGCGGTGAAGGAAGGCGCCACGGTCGTCATCCACTACACCGGCTGGCTCACCGACGATGAAGCGACGAAGTTCGACAGCAGCGTGGACCGCGGCAAGAAGGCCGAGTTCCCGCTGGACAACCTCATCAAGGGTTGGCAGGAAGGTATTCCGGGCATGAAGCCGGGCGGCGTGCGCCGGCTCAAGATCCCCTCGGACCTGGCCTACGGTCCGAAGGGGCGCGGGAAGATCCCCGGCGGCGCGACGCTGGTGTTCGAGATCGAGCTGTTCGAGTCGAAGTAACGGGAACCGTTTGCGGATCGAAGACCGAATGTATTGAGTCTTCGATCCGCAGTTGAGATACTGGATCGATCCGAAGTCGCATGGGTTTCGTGTTACCACACCGAGGGAACACCAATGCGTCCGATGACGATCTGCACATTGACCGCCGCGCTCGTGTTTGCGCCGTTCGTCGCAGCCGCACCAGTGCCGAAGCACCTGATGCCGAAGCTCGACGCGACGGAGTGGAAGAAAACGAAGTCCGGTCTGGAAATCTGGGACGTGAAAGAAGGTAAGGGCGAAGCGGTGAAAGAAGGCGCGACCGTGGTGGTTCACTACACCGGTTGGCTCACCGACGAGAAGGGGACAAAGTTTGACAGCAGCCTGGACCGCGGTGAGCCGGTCCAGTTCCCGCTGGGCAGCCTCATCAAGGGCTGGCAGGAGGGCATCCCGGGCATGAAGCCGGGCGGTGTTCGTCGGCTCAAGGTACCCGCCGAACTCGGGTACGGTGCTCGCGGCGCTGGCCCGATCCCGCCTAACGCGACACTGGTGTTCGAGATCGAACTGTTTGAGTCGAAGTGACGGATCGAAAACCGGACTACTGCGTCCAGTCTTCGATCCGCAAACCGGGCACTTGGCCGAAGTCGCGCACGTTCCGCGTTACGACGACGAGGTTCCGTGAAAGAGCGATCGCGGCGATGCGCAGGTCCATCGTTCCAATGCGGATACTGCGTGGTAACCCTGCCAGCATCGTTGCCGCACTGTCGTCGAACGGAACAAGTGGTAGGGCGGCGTACATTTCGAGCAGGTCGCTCATCAATTGATACCAGCGAACCAACTGAGCCGGTTTGCGTGCTTGGTTCAGTTGGTTATGGCAGCCGAGAATCTGTTCGTGAAAGCTCACAACAGATGCGGCCACGTTCTCCTGGCCGTGCGTGTTGATGTGGGCCACGATTGAGGCCCACTCCCGTCCATCTTGTTGGGCCAAAAGCGTCAGGTGATCCGTATCGAGTAAGTGGCTCACGGCGCTTCCTTTGGTGCCGGTGGATCATCCGGAAGCCGTCCCGTCTCGCGCATTTGCTGACCGACACGGGCGACTTCCGCGAAATCGGCGTTACCCTTGAATCGCCCGAGAACGGCCGACAACCAATTCTTTTTCGAGTTGGAATTTTCTCTGTTGTGTTTCAGCGCTGCGACTTCTTGCTCTAAAGTCGCAACGCGCTGTTCCAGTGTTCGTTCTGCCATTGGTTGTCCTCCGAATTCGTACCGCGGGCATTATACTTTCGTCAATTCCTCGTCTACGAGGCGCCGAACCAGCTCGTTCGACACGCCCTTGTTCGCTTTCATCACCTCGCCCACGATCTTCATTTTGGCCGCGTCCTTGCCGCTCTTGAAGTCCGCGACGGCCTTCGGGTTGGCCGCGACCGCCGTAACCACCGCTGCACGCAGCGACGTTTCGTCCACGTCCTTGATTCCGGCTTCCGACTTCGCTTGTTCCAACGTCACGCCCTTATCGAGCATGATTTTGAACACGTCGCGGCGGTCCTGCGAGTTGGTCGGACCGGTACGAATGAAGTCCGCGAACTTGGCCGCGTCGAACGGGAACGCGGTGATCTCTTCCTTGCGCTCGGTGAGCGCGGGGTAGATCAAGTCGCTCATGCGGTTCGCGGCGGCTTTGCCGTCGCTGAGTGTCTTCGCGACCGCCTCGAAGTACGCGACCGTGGGTCGGCCCTTTGCGGTGAGCACCTGGGCGTCGTAGGGCGGCAGCCCGTACTGATCGGCGAGACGCTTGCGCTGGGCTTGCGGGAGTTCGCCCATCGCGGCCCGCGCTTCGGCGATTTGAGCTTCGCTCACCACAACGGGAACGAGGTCGGGCTCCGGGAAGTACCGATAGTCCGCGGCCTCTTCTTTGTGGCGCTGAACAACGGTGACGCCCTTCGCGTCGTCCCAGCCCGCGGTGGTCTTCAGCATCTTGCCGAAGCGGAACGTCCCCTGCGTGTCCTTCTTGTACTCTTCGTAGTGCCGCTTCGCTTCGTACTCGATGGCCTTACCCACGGCGCGGAAGCTGTTCAGGTTTTTGATCTCGACGAGTGGCGTTGCGTGGTAATCCTGGCCGGTCTCGGCGTGCTCCTTGCCGATCACGGGAACGTGGATGTTCACGTTCGCGTCGCACCGCAGCGAGCCTTCTTGCATCTCGCAGTCGGACACGCCGATTTCGCGGAGCATGAGCCGGATCTCTTCCAGGTACGCGATCGCTTCTTGGGCCGAAGTCATGTCGGGGTGGGACACGATTTCGAGCAGCGGCGTACCGGTGCGGTTGAGGTCCACGAGCGTGTCCGCGCCCTTACCGCTCTCGTCGTGCAGGTTCTTCCCCGCGTCCTCTTCGAGGTGCGCCCGGATGATGCCGATCTTCTTCGCAACAAACTCCTTCTTGGTATCCTTCGCGATGTTGATTTCGAGCCACCCATCGTGGCTGAACGGCAGGTCGTATTGCGAGATCTGGTAGTTCTTCGGCAAGTCGGGGTAGTAGTAATTCTTGCGGTCCCACTTGGTGAATCCGCGTATTTGTCCCGGGTGTTCGGCGATCTGGCAGTTGAGCGCGAGTGCCGCGCGGAGTGCGAGTTTGAAGGCGTGCTCGTTCATGACCGGCAGCGAACCCGGCAGCCCGAGACAGACGGGGCACGTCGCGGTGTTCGGCGCCTGCCCGAACTTGTTGAGGCACCCGCAAAACAGCTTGGTTTTGGTGAGGAGCTGGACGTGGACTTCCAGCCCGATGACGATCTTGTACGGCTCGGCCATGAACGGCTCCAACGGTCTCGATTGGCGGCAACTCGCAGTTAAGCGCGAGGCGCATGCGAGGAGAATACCAATTCTACTGGGGTGCTACGAATAGGAGAACAGACCGAACTTGTGGGTTCGCCGCAGACCGAGCGGCGAAAACGAGGACCGTGCTTCATTCACGGGTGACGCAGTTCACTCGTTCTCGCGGTCACGGAGTTTCTGACCGAGCCAGTTGAGCGCCCGTTCGCCGAAGATTGCCCCCGCACCCAGGCCAAACAGCGTTGCGAAGATGACCGGCGTGAAGTCGCGGGCGAAAAACGGCAGCCGCGTAACGAGCACGAACGACAACCCGAACGCGAACACCGCACATGCACCGCCGTAGCAGCAATTCCCGGTGAGCGGAACGCATTG
>HG799462.1:533813-557849 GCA_000531095.1 Gemmata massiliana
CACGTGCGCGACCTGATGGCCGCGAAGTGCCACTTCGTGCTGGGCGTCAAGCCCGCGGACCACGCCCACCTGTTCACCCACGTGTGCGCCCGTCAGGAGCAACAGGCGTTCGAGTTGATCGAGGACGTGGACCCCAAGAGCGGGGCCCGGCGGGCCTACCTGTGGATCCGGGACCTGCCCCTGAACGGGTCCCATGAGGACCTGCGGGTCAACTTCGTGCACCTGATGGAGCACGACCCCGACGGGATCCAACGGGAGTGGACCTGGGTCACGGACCTGGTACCGAACCGGTCCAACGTGCGGCTCCTGGCCCGGGCCGCCCGGTCCCGGTGGCGGATCGAGAACGAGGTGTTCAACACGCTCAAGAACCAGGGGTATCAATTCGAGCACAACTTCGGTCACGGGGAGCGGAACCTGTCAGTGGTGTTGGCCCACCTGATGCTGCTGGCGTTCCTGTTCGACCAGGTGCAGCAGCGGTGTAACCCGGCGTTCCGGGCCGCGGTCGCGAAGGCGGGGGCGCGGTGCGCGGTGTGGGACGGTGTGCGACATCTGTTCGCGTCGTTCGAGGTGGCGTCGATGGGCGAGGTGTACACGGCCCTAGCCCGCGGGTTCCGACGCCCGACCCTAACGGACCTCATCGAGCCACCGGCGGGACCGACACGCCCCAATAACACGTCGTAGTCACGATCAACCGCATCACACGTTCCGGGGCACATACCGACCGGTTCGCGACAGCTGCGGGCGCGGCTTGGGGCGTCACGCGCCGGCAAATGGCGACAGGCTGCGCAAAACAACAGTCAGATTGGCGACAGGCAATTCGTGCGGCTTGCCGGGAATCGCTGCCGCCGTAGATAAGCGTTTCGAGTAACCAATCTGTCAGCGAGCGCGTTTTACTCGAGCGGTTCGAGCGGTACGGCACTTTCGCTCGGCGACCGCACCCGCACTCGAACCGTTGACCCGCCTGATCGCCCGGCTTCCAGTAGCCGCGATTGCAAAACCAGCAACGAAACTGAATCATGACGTCGTTGTAGAACTGGCTCTACGCACGCGCGAGAGCCACCGCTACCTCCGCGGCGAGTCGCGCGTTCGCGACGATCAGAGCGCGATTCGCTACGAGCGTGCGCCCCGCACTCAGTGCCGCGATTCGAGCGAGCAGGAACGGTGTCACCTTCGCGCCGGTTACGTTCGCAGCGAGCGCTGCCTTTTCTGCTTCACTTCGCCATGTGTCGAATTCCGCCGCCGGTATCGCGACATCGGCCGGGCACGGTTGCGCGAGTACGGCCCCTGCACCGCCCATTTGCACGTGTGCCGCGAACAGCGCGGCAGCTTCGTGTGCAGATTCGACTCGCGCGGAGATCGGGAGCGGCGGAACGTGATCTCGCACGTAGAAGGTCGGGAACGCATCCGTGCGGTAGCCCACAACCGGTACGGCGAACGTTTCGAGGATTTCCAGCGTTCGCGGAAGGTGCAGGATGCTCTTGGCTCCCGCGCATACGACCAGGACTGGCGTGCGCGCGAGTTCGGCAAGGTCGGCGGAGATGTCGAACGGCTCACCTTCTCGGTGGGCGCCGCCGAGCCCCCCCGTGGCGAAAACGCGAATACCGGCCGCGTGCGCGAGGACCATCGTCGCCGAAACGGTCGTCGCGGCATGTTGCTTCAACGCGATTGCCGCTCCGAGATCGCGCCGGCTCGCTTTGCGCACGTTGGGTAAACGTGCAAGTTCTTCGAGCTGGGCGTCGGTGAGGCCAACGCGGGGCACGCCGTTTAGCACCGCGATCGTTGCAGGAACCGCACCGCCAGCGCGCACCGCGGTTTCCGATTCGCGTGCGGTTTCCACGTTCACCGGCCACGGTAACCCGTGCGCGATGAGTGTCGATTCCAGCGCCACAACGGGTCGCCCCGCGACGAGTGCGGACCGGACCTCATCGGAGATCGTTAACCATTCGGGTCGTTCTTGTGTCGCGTTCAACTTTTGTTCACCTGAACGAAAACAAAACGTCCGCATCGACAGGTCGCACGCAGACATCCATAATGCCAGTTATGGAACCGGGACACGACACTGAATCCCCCGCGCCCGCGGACGAGACTCCCATGCCCATTTCGGTCAAGGGTTTGGAGCTTTCGTCCGCACCCGCGGCACCTCCCGTTGGTCCCGTAGTTTCGGGGCCGCCAACGGCGGCGTCGGTGTTGTTTTGGATCGCAGCATCGGAAGGGCTCTGGTTCCCCTCTCGTTTCGCGGCCGAAAACGGCATCTCTCGTGACAGTTTAGATGATCCGCTCACCGATTTGCGCCTCGCGGGTCTCATAACTACGGCCGATTGGGTTCGCGGCTTGGGACAAGGATACACACTGACGCCGACGGGTAAGACCGCAACCACGACGGCCGCTCTGGTCGAATTACTCAAACAGAACCGCTCCGCTGCCTACATCGCGACCCTTATCGCAGCCCCGGATCGAAATACTTCGTCTAGCGCGGGGTCGCGCGGAAATGAAGACGAAGACGAACGTGACGATGGCGGCGAGGCCGATCGCGCGCTCCGCCCGCCGCTCGTGATTCCCGTTCTTTTGATGGCGAACGCGCTCTGGTTCTTCATCTGCACCGTTTGGGGCATTCGTTGGGGCCTACCGCTCTCGCGGAGCCTCTGGTCCGGGCACACGGAGATCCTCCACCGGCTCGGCGCGGTAACCGGTCTCGATCTGATTCACGGCGAGTGGTGGCGCCTGATTACGTGCTGCTTCGTTCACATCGGGGCGCTTCACCTGATCCTGAACATGTTCGCGCTGGCCATGATGGGGCCGCTCGCGGAACTGCTCTGGGGGCGCCGGCGGTTACTCATCATTTACTTCGTTTCGGGATTGGGTGGCAGCGCCCTGGCGATGGCCCTGCGCCCCGAAGCGCTCCTGGCTGGTGCGTCGGGCGCGATCTGGGGCATTCAGATGTCACTGTTCGCGTGGTTGTTCACCTTCCGCCGGCAACTCCCGCCGCACATTGCGGCCGACTGGTTCCGGCGGCTCACCATTGTGTTCTTGCTGAACGCGGGTGGGAGCTTCTTGCCGAACGTAAGTTGGGAAGGTCACCTCGGGGGCGGTTTGGCCGGTTTCGCGGCCGCGGGGCTGTTGAACGTGGTGCGATTTGGCGATCGTCCGCGCCGGTTGATGGCCCGGGTGCTTCTCGTGCTGCTGCCTTTTTTCTGTTTGGCCGGGCTTGCCAGTGCGATGGACGTCCGAGGCGTACCCAAGTGGAGGCAGATCCACCAGCGCCTCGCGACGGATCGCGCGGTCCGCGAAGCATTCGAGCAACAAAATCGGGTACGCGCGGCACTGGACGAGTTCGAGGTCGCGGTTGGTTCTCGACTTATCACTCTCGCGGGCAGAACAACCACGGGCAGAACAACGAGAGATGCGCTTATCAACGTGACGCCGGGAGAACTGAATGCCTTGTTGGTTCTCCAGGGTCACACACGAGCGCCAGCAAGCCGTGAGCGGTCGCAAGAGCGGATTAAGGCACTCAAGAAAACGGCTGAAGAGGTGGCCGAACTGACGACAGGGCCGACCGGCGTGACCGCGCTCGACCAAAGCCGCGAGCGCGTTCACCGTTTCGCGCTCGCGCGGGCGAAGTCGTTCGAGTTGCTGTTGGGGTTGCTCGATTCCCCGGCCCCGCCGACGGGCGCTGCGTGGGCTGCTTGGCACGCCTCTCGGCTTGATGCCGATCGGCTCTGGGAAGAAACCAAAATCCGCTGAGCCACGGTCGAGCGCGTTGTAGTGCGCTCGACCCGAGAATTCAGTTGTCGAGATCGAGGATTTGGCCGTCGTTGATCTGAATCGCCAGCGCGAGTTTCTGCGGGCTGATGTTACTGGGAAGGAACCGGGTCGAGCCATCAGCCATCCCCACGGTGATTCCGCTCTCGAACACCCCACCGAGTTTCGGCACATTGTTCGGTGCAAATAGCATTTCATCCGGCTTGGTCCAGATTACCGCGTGGCCCGCATCGGCCACCAGGATCGTGTTACTCGTGCCGTCGCGGATATCGATCATCCGCGCGCCCAAAAGTGCTTGCCCCGGTGTACCCGCTTGCTGCTGTGGCGGGAGCCATGTGTTTGGCCCGGTGAACCCGCGCGCGAACGTATACCCATTCGTGCTCGTGTTCGGTGGAGCGAACATTTTGGGCATTTTGTCGATGAGTTTCTTGTTGTTTTCGCTGTCCCACGGTTCGTCGAGTTTGAACTGTCGGAACAGTGCTTCTTGCTCGATGAACGGCAAAATCGCCACGCGCCAGCTCAGCCCCGGCTTACCGGTTTTGTCCGCGTACCCGGCGGGAAATGCGCCATAGGCGTTCTCGAAATTGTGCATTCCGAGGAGAATTTGCTTCATATGTTGCTCGGCTGCGCCCCGCACAGTTCGGGTCAATGGATTCTGCGTGCGGAAGACGGGAGTTTGTGGAGCTTGTGAGTACGAATCTCCCGTGTTCCAACCGGACCCAGGCGTCACGGCGCTCGGTCCGGGATTCGGAGTCGGTGCGGACGAGTCGGGTGCGGTGGGCTTGTTCTTCTTGCACGCGGGGAGTGCAACGAGGCCGACCGACAGCGCGAGCGCAACGGTCGTCACCGAACGGGTGAGATGAAGGGGCATCCGTGTTCGCTCCTGTTTGCGAGAACGTGACCCCGACAAGGTACGCATTCACTGAAGAAGTGAACAGCAAAAGCGAAGTGGTCGGGAGTAAGTTCCCGACCACTTCGTGTGTTTGGTTTATGGTTTCGTTTAGCGCGCGCCGCCGGTCACGGTGTCGAGTGCCTGGCGCAGTTCCTGATAGTTTTGGGGCCGATCGTCAGGGTTTTTGGAAAGCATCCATAAACACAAATCGGACACGAGCGGCGGCAACCCTTCGACGCGCTCTGCCGGTGGTACGGGCGCGTTGTTCAGGTGTTGGAAGATCACCTGCACGCGGTTCCGCCCCTCGAACGGGAGCCGGCCGGTCAGGGCTTCGTAAAGCGTGACGCCGAGCGAATAGATGTCTGCCCGATGGTCGACCGTGCTCGCGTCCTTCGCTTGTTCCGGGGCGAGGTACGCCGCGGTGCCGGCCAGTTCCGGTCCGGTGCGCTCGCGTGCGGCCAGCACGTCGGCTTTTGCCAAACCGAAATCGATCAGCTTCGCGTTCCCGTTCGGACCCACCAGGATGTTGTCCGGTTTGATATCGCGGTGAACGACCCCGGCTTGCCAGACCGCGCCCAGTGCGTCGACCATCTGCGAAACGAGGAACACGCACCACCCCGGCGGGAGCGCGCCACCAGCGCGGAGCAGTTCACCCAACCCGCGACCTTCAAAGAACTCGGTAACCAGGTACGGCCAGCGCGGATCGAAGCCGAAATCGATGAACCGAACGACCTTCGGGTGCTTCACACGGGCCAGCGTCGCGGCTTCCATGCGGAGTTGCTTCATCGCCGCGGTGCGGTCGTACACGTTGGACCAATTGAGGATCTTCAGTGCGACCGGGGCCGAGCGCGTCTGGTCCCATCCCCGGAACACGTGACACGATACCCCCTCGCCGAGTTTCTCCTTGAGCACGAACGGCCCAACGATGGTGCCCGGTTCCGGGGGCAGTGTGGACTGCTCGCCCACGCCCGCGGGGAGTGCGCGGTGCGGGTAGGGGTGTGCGTGTGTGTCCCCGGCACTCGTGGCCGCTGTTTCGGTCACGGACGCGGGGGACAGTTGCTCGGTACTGTTCGAGGGAGGCATTTCGCGGGCGCTTCGACGTTCGAGTTAGGGCGAACGGGTGTCGGTTGAATCCGACATCCGGTTTACAGAGGCACATCTCATGCCACTGCTATGGCCCGACAATGAGGCGCAAGCCGAAGCTTCGCGCGATAGTAAAGCGGGTGCATCAGAGTCGCCGGCGAGGGCCGGCGATTGGGTTAAAGAACCCTAGCACACCCCATACAGCGCACTGAACTTTTCATTCAGGTACGACAGGAATGGTTTGGGCGAGAGCGGAGCGCCGGTCGCGCGCTGGCACAATTCACCGGCCCGGTAGCGCTGACCGTGTCGGTGGACGTGCTGGTTCAGCCACCCTTTGAGTCGTGTGAAGTCCCCGCGCCGGAAATCCTCTTCGATGCCGTCTCCAAATTCGCGCCGAACCGCATCCATCAATTGGGCCGCGTACAGATTGCCGAGCGTGTACGTCGGGAAATATCCGATGCCACCAAAACTCCAGTGAATGTCCTGGAGGCACCCGCGAGCGTCATCAGGAACTTTTAATCCCAACAGTGCTTCAAACCGCTCGGCCCACGCGCCCGGAAGGTCGCCAGTTGTCAGATCGCCGGACAGGAGCGCGAGTTCCAACTCGAACCGCAGCGCGATGTGGAGGTTGTAAGTCGCCTCGTCCGCTTCGACGCGAATGAGCGACGGCCGGACGTCGTTGATCGCGAAGTAGAAGGCGTCTTTCGACACATCCGTCAGTGCAGAGGGGAACGTCTGTTGGAGCCGCGGGTAGAAGTGATCCCAGAAGGGGCGCCCGCGCCCGACCTGGTTCTCCCACAAGCGCGACTGCGATTCGTGAATGCCGAACGAGCACGCGACCCCGAGCGGCGTGCCGAAGTGGTCGGCCGGGAGGTTCTGCTCGTACATCGCGTGCCCGGTTTCGTGGAGCACGCCGAAGAACGCTTCGTTGAAGAACCGCGGGTTGTATCGCGTGGTAATGCGGCAATCGCCGGGGCCGAACCCGGAGCAGAACGGGTGCGCGGTGGTGTCGAGGCGCCCGGAGTGGAAGTCGAACCCGATCGCGACCGCGGCGGCTTCGGCGAATACCTTTTGTCGGTCGATGGGGAACTCGCGCTCCAACACGCTCTTGTCGGGCTGTTTCGGGGACGCGACGATCTTTCGCACGAGCGGCGCGAGTTCGGCCGTTAGCCCCGCGAACAGGGTTTTCAATTCCGCGACGGTGGTTCCCGGTTCGTATTCCTCAATGAGCGCGTTGTACGGGTGCTCTTTGAAGCCGACCGCATTCGCCTCTTCGCGCTTGAGTTTGACGACCTGCTCCAGCAGTGGGCGGAAGCTGGGGTAATCGTTTTTCTTCTTGGCCTGTTCCCAGACCTGTTGCGCTTGTGTGGTGACGCGGGCGAGTTCCTCGACGAGCGCTTGCGGGATCTTGGTCGCGCGGTCGTACCCGCGGCGCAACTCGCGCACATTAGCCCCGGCATCGGACTCGGGATCGCGCACGAGGTCAGACGCTTCGACCGCGCTGAGCAGTTCGCCGACTTTGGGGTCTGTAAACTTCTGGTGCGAGAGGCTGGCGAGGAACGCCATCTGCTCACCGCGGAGCGCGCCGCCGTTGCGCGGCATGTAGGTCTGGTGGTCCCAGTTCAGTACCCCGGCACACGAGTTGAGAACGCCGAGTTCTTTGGACCGGCGCACCAGTTCGGCATAGGCTTCAGAGGCAGTCATCTATCGGCTCCTGTACGAACCTCGATCGTTCGGCTATTGTCGGTGTACGAAGCGAAACGAGAAGAACACCGAGGGCGCACAATGGCGGGACGACTCGTCACGATTGCCAGGTTCGATCTAGCCGGTCAGGCGCACATCGCGAGAAATGCACTGGATGCTGCCGGAATCAAGGCGGTCATTACCGACGAAGCGATCGTCGCGATGGATTGGCTGCTGTCAAACGCGGTTGGTGGAATCAAGGTGCAAGTTCTCGAAGAGGACGCGGACCGCGCGCTCGCAGTGCTGGAACAGGCACTCGGGAGCGACGAACCGGACGAACCAGTGGACGAGGAGGCTTTGGCCGCTGAAGCGGAAGCGGCCGGCGCGGAAGAGCAGGACGAGTTGCCAAAACCGAAAGCCTTACCCATGCCAGAGTCGCTGGTCCTACCAGTCGCATCCCCGACTTCGACCGAGGAACGGGCGCCGCGCTCGCGAGAGGATTATGCTCGTAGCCTGCTTTTCATTGCATGGATCGGCTTGGCGTTCCCGCCGGTTTGGTTTGTTGCACTGTACTTCTTCTTCAACGCCGCATTCGGCAGCGGTCCGCTCAGCCCACGCGGGCGCTACAATTTGCTTGTCGGTTCCCTCGTGATTTGCCCGGGGGCGGTGCTGGCGTGGATGCTCTGCGCCGGATTTAGTGGAGCGTTCGGATGAGCCTCACCGCGACCGTCGCGCCTCACCCCGAAGACACCATCGTGGCCGTATCGTCGGCGAATGGACCCGCCGCGCGAGCGATTGTTCGTGTCAGCGGGCCGGCCACGCGCGCGGTGATTGGGGCCGTGTTTGCGGCGGAACCTAACCCCCTAACCCCCTTCCCTAGGAAGGAAGGGGGAACAGAACCAAATACACAGACGTCTGCGCCGCAAGCGCTGGTCTTAAGCCCCTCTCCGTTTAGGGGAGGGGTTGGGGAGGGGTTGCAGACACAACCTACCCCCCCGGCGCGTTATCCTTGGCTTCCTTCGGCTCAGTGGTGTACATTCTCCGCTCCCCGCGTCGCTGTATTTCTTCGCTGGTCCCAAGTCGTACACCGGGCAAGACCTCGCGGAACTGCATACGGTTGGTTCCCCACCGCTTGTTGAGCGCCTCGTCGCGGACTTGCTTGCGGCCGGCGCACGACCGGCGCGCCCGGGTGAGTTTACGATGCGGGCGTTCCTTGCGGGCAAGAAGGATCTTCCCCAAGCCGAAGCGGTGCAAGCCATAATCGAGGCCGGTACTGATGCGGACCTGACCGCCGCTCTTGCGCAACTCGCGGGTGGGGTATCACAACCCCTCAATGTGCTTCGCGACGATCTGCTGAATCTCCTCGCTGACATTGAAGCCGCGCTCGATTTCGCGGACGAAGACATCGAGTTCGTCGGCCGGGCGGAATTGCTCGCGCGCGTTCAAGGTGCGATTGATCTGCTCGAAACGGTGCAAAAGCAGCTCGACGACCGAACCGTATCCGGGCGCCCGGTTCGCGTGGCCCTTGTGGGGTTACCGAACGCGGGAAAGAGCAGTTTGTTCAACGCTCTCACGGGCGCGGTGGCTCTCGTCAGCCCGACTCCGGGAACTACGCGCGACTACCTCACGCAGCTCGTTACTGTTGGGGGCGTGACAATTGAACTGATCGACACGGCGGGCTGGCAAGGAGCCTCCGACACGATCGAAGACCAGGCCCAGAAACTCGGTAGCGAGCAAACGAACCGCGCGGACGTGATCGTTTGGTGCGATGAGAGCGGTACCTTCGACACTGCCGACGAGAGGCGCTTACTCGCGACCGGGGCGAGCATTCTCAAAGTGCGAACGAAGAGTGATTTGCTACCCGGATCACTCTCAAAGGGCATCAACGCGATTAGTGTTTCCGTTCTTGCTTTCGGTGGTCTTAACGATCTTCACTCGGCGCTACACGATACCGTCACATCGCTTACGCGACCGGCTCTGGCGCCGAGTCAGAGCCGGTGCCGACATCACGTGATTGCGTGCCTCGAACACTTGCGCGAGGCACATGCACTAGCCGCAAACAACGACACTCCGGAACTGCTCGCGCTCGCACTGCGTGGGGCTATTGAGCCCCTCAGTGAGATGACCGGGGCAGTCTACACCAACGATCTGCTCGACCGTATCTTTTCGCGCTTCTGCATCGGGAAATAGCCTGCGCGGAATCGACAAGAAGGCGCGGTAACTCGCGCGAACAGCGCTACGCGGTCATTCGCTCTTGCTCGACTTCGTTGGGCATCGGGAAGTGTTTCTGGAACCACGCATCCCAGAGTGCTGTCTCGTGGGCGACGGTTCCGGCCGCCCGATCCCCGTAAAGGTAGACGTTCAGCGCGACCATGCTCGGGCCGCCGAAGTTGACGGCGCCAAGGGCGGCGACGCCCGGTCCTGGTTTGTCGAGCCGCAGCAGGGCGTCGTATGGATTCTGCGTGACGTACTCCACTACGCCGCCGAGCGCCGGGACACCCGCGGGCGCCGTCCCGCGCTGCCCGACACTCATGCCTTGCAGCCCCAGTGCCGCCGTCAGCGCTTCCCAAGCCTCCGCTTCTGTACCCGCGGCGGAAACCATCCACTTCATCATCGCCGAGCGCTGGCCGCGGAAGTGTGTGAGATAGATCCGCAGGATGCTCAAGAAACTGGCCAATCCGGATTTCGCGCCTTCCAGTTGGTCGTCCCAATCGTCCGTACTGGCGAAAAGGCTTTGGACAATGCGGAGGGTGCAGGTGCCTCCCCCGCGTGCTTCGACGGTCCACTCGTTCGCGATCGGTGGCGAGCCGGGGACCAATCCGTTGGCTTCCGTGGCGAACACCCGGGGCGGATCCCAGGCCGTTACTGCGGAACTGATCTCCATGCCCGGACCGAAGTTCAACTTCACCGCGACGGGTTTACCGTCGAGCTCCTCGAACTCGGCCGGCAAGAACCAGGACGAAATACCCGGCCCGGTGGCGATGGCCTGCCAGACTTCCTCCGGCGTGCCGGGAAGCTCGATTTCGACCTGGACCGAACGGCGCCCGGAGGCTTCTTTCTTCACGCTCATGACGGTTCCTTGGGATCGGATTTCTGTGGCAGAGGGTGCGCTACGACCACCAGGCGATGCGCGCGGCCGCCGGGGGCGGATTCATCGTGATACTTCGCAACGAGTTTCGTGATGGCTTCGGCAAGTTCGCTTGTGAACGCGGCCCGGTCCGTCGGTGACCGGAAGCGAATTTCGGTGTCCATCGCCAGGGTCGCCAGGCGTTTCTCTGCCTCGTTCGCGCGACGAACAAGGTCGCCCACCTCGCGGACGACCCGCGCGCCCAGGGCGATGAGATAGCTCGCGGACAGTCGATCGATTTTCCGGTTCGGATCAGCGGCGACCGGGCCGAGGGCGCTGGGCGAAACAACGTAGGAAGCCGCCGTCGCTACGAGCAACCGTTCCGTCAGCCCGCCCCACTTGCGTTCTTGGGCCAGCCGTACTAGTCCGTGCGCTTCCAGCGCGTGCAAATGGTAGTTGACCTTCTGCCGAGCCAGACCGACCCGCGTGGCCAGTGTCGCCGCCGAAGCGGGCGCGACTAGCTCAGACAGGAGTCGACTCCGCATGGGCTCCAGGGCCACGGTCGCGGCCGCCGGATCATCGATAACTTGGACGTCGAGCATGAGGAGGATAGTAGCTTTGACAAATTTTATTGTCAATCACGGTTGAAGGCATTTTTCTGCCGAGTCACACGTCGCAGAATTGTGGAGTTGTGGTGGCTCTTGAGCCGCGCCGACTTAGCAGATGCCCTGGAGTTGCCTGTTCGGGAACAGGCCGATTCGTCGTGCTAACGAAGCTGGTCGCTGATGAGTATTCGGGGGGAACTCGGCCGACCGTAAATCACGGAAGAATGGTGCCGCAAAGCCTGGAGGAGAAATGGAAGGGAAATCTCTACGCGGTGTGCAAAAGGGGCATGTGGGACGCATCCCTTTTGCACACCGCAGCCGCTTCTACATCAGGAAGTAACTCAGAAAAACAGTGTTGCTCACTTCTTCAATTCGGCGCGATTGAGCCAGTCTGCGAACCGCGTTGGGCCGGTGCGCGGGTTCGCTCCGGGGGCAAGTCCCCGGTTATCCAGTGCGGCGCCGAAATAGCGTGCGTTCGGGTCGCTGACCACGGTCCGTTTGTCTCCGGTCGCGGTCAGGTACCGTCCCACGAAATCGGCAATGGACAGCGCTTCGGGACCGGCTAACTCGACCATTCCGTTTACCGGCGTTCCAACGACAACATCGGCTAAGGCGGTGGCCACATCATCGGCCGCGAGTGGCTGCATCGGGGCCGTCGGAAGACGGACAACATCATCCGCCGAACCCGCCCCGGCGATCCCACCGAGGAACTCGAAGAACTGTGTGGCCCGAACGATCGTGTACGGCACTCGACCCGCTTCGATTAGTTGTTCCTGGGCGAGCTTTGCTCGCATGTAACCGCTATCGGGCAGACGGTCGGCACCTACGACAGAAAGGGCGACATGGTGCTTCACACCAGCCGTGGCTTCCGCCGCGAGCAGGTTTCGGGTCGAAGTGACGAAGAACTCCATCACCGCGGCGTCCGCGAACGACGGCGAGTTCGAGACGTCCACAACGACGTCTGCACCTGTCAGTGCTTCGGCCAACCCTTCGCCGGTGAGGGTATTGACACCGGACGACGGGGACGCGGACACGGCGTTGTGCCCGCGCTCGCGGAGCAGGGTCGCCAGTTTTTTCCCGATCAGCCCGCTCCCGCCGATAATTACGACTTTCATTGTTGAGTTCCTTGTGTGTTGTTTGTTACCACGATCACTTGCTTGATATGTCTCAACTGTGGCCATCAATCAGCCCGCACAGGCTGGTGGTGGCATCTCAACGTCGGGGGCGTAACGACGTTATTCACGACGGCAAAGGAGTATCAGATCGCCGGTGCCGACGCGCTCGGAAGCAAAGACTTGGACAGGAAGTACCGCTCGTGACCAACTGGGTAGTCGGGCAGGGTGCCGAAAACGCGATACCCGAGTCGTTCGTAGAACGGGCGCGCTTGAAAGCTGAACGTGTCCACCCAGGCGTGATGGCACTCGCGCTCCATCGCTAATCGTTCCAATTCACGAATTAGACGACTGCCCCAATCCTGGCCTCGAAGTGCTTCCGAAACGGCGAGAATCCGGATGTGCAACCAGCCCCAATTCGTCTCCCCGATCGCTCCCCCGGCGATGCGCCCCTCGTCGTCACGAAGGGCGAGCGCCAACGGTTCCGGTTGCCAAACGGACCCTCGCTCGCGGCTGAAAGTGTCGAGCGGCGCAGTAATCGCTTCGCGCACTTCCGGATCGAGTTCGGCAATTCGTTCGATCACCGGCATGGCGCTAGTTCACAGCGGGTGGGGCTCGGATTATTTCTTGGATTCGGGGACGACGAGATCCTTGGCGTCCCGCGGGTGCAGTACCCAGGCCAGCACGCGGGTCTTCACCTTGCCGGGGTTCTTCGACACCCGGTGCAGGCACCCACCCGGTTCGTAAAACGTCTCGCCCGCTTTCAAAATCTTGGCCGGTTGGTCGTCAATGGCCCACTCGTACTCGCCTTCCAGCACGTAGCCGAACGCGGGGCCGGGGTGCCGGTGCGGGGCGCCGGCCTGACCCGGTTCCAGTGTCACTTCTACCGCCGTCGCTTTCGCTTCCTTACCGTCGAGTTTTTCGGTGATGTCCCGCGCCGCCAGCACCTTGACCGACGTGTGTTTCGGCTCGTCGTGTCGGGCGGCGTTGATACCGCCGGTTCCCAAAACGATTCCCGCTCCCAGAACCAGAGCTGTGCGAAGCATGTTTACCTCCGTCGCGTGTTTTTGAACGGGTGGCTTTCCACTATCCGGCACCAAGGACGAACGATCGGGACGTTTTGTGACAACGCAGGTATTTTCACAGAAATCAGTATTTGGCTGCGAAAGGTAGCGACGTGGACCGACGAGTTACGGTTCCGTGAAGGGTAAATCGCGAGGCGTGGCTTGTGTGGTTGAGTGCTGTTCGGCAACCAAGTGTCCGCTCACTGGTTAAGTGCCACGAAATCCCGATCCGCGAAGAGAAGAAGTGAAAGCTCAGTACACCCGGCGGGACTTGAACCCACAACCACCCGCTTAGAAGAGAGACCGAAAATTTCCTTAAAAACGCTCCGAACGACTACGTTTTCTAGAGTTTGAAGGATATCGCCTTGCATTGCACGGGTCAACATTCGTTGCGAGGAAGTGCTTGGATTTGTGGAGTTTCCAAAACGTTCTGCGGAATACTGTGGAACAACGCAATCATGGTCTGGTGTTGTGGCCAAGCGCCGAAGGCAAACGTGTTGGCTAGGCGAATGGATGGGCACTGACCAGGAAGTTAAACTCCTGAAACCCACTGTGAGGAGGCGACGGGTTGTGGATCGAAGGGCGTCGAGGCTGGGGGGATATGCTCGGGACACAAAAAGTACTGCGGCCCAGGGCCGTTCCCAGGTCGCAGTGCTTTTCTCCCGGTGCCCACTGTGGATACTTCGCGTGTTACTCTCAGAACTCGGTGAACAGGAAAGGCGAGACTCAATTGAGCAGTGGACGCCTACCCGAAGTACGGCAAGGCGCTGGATGAGTACCAGCGCCAGCAGCCCCATTTCGAGCTGTCCCTACTTTGCAGCCAAGTCGACGCAAATGATTTCTTTGTCGTTGCGGACGAACATCCTCTTGTCGGCGAACGCCGGGGCACACCACACGACCTTGCGCCCGAACGCGGCGCCGGTCTGCTCGATCACCTTCGCGCGGTCCACCTCTTCGTACTCTTTCGGCGTGAGCTTGCCGATCACTAGTTCGCCACTCTCGTTGAAGAAGAAGAAACGGTCCCCGTTCTTCACGATGAAGGACGTGTCAGAACCCTTGGGGTCGCCGGCGAGCGGGCCGGGGGAGTCCCACAAGCGCTTCCCGCTGGGCACCTCGACGGCCCGGAGAGCGCCGCCCTCGTCGTGCCCGTAGACGACACCGTCCTGCACGAACGGCTGCACGTTCACGGGCGACAGCCCGGCCCCCTTCTTATCCTTGAACACCACCTCCACGCCCGGCTTGTCCGAGGTCAACTTGAGCATCAGGTTCTTGGTCTGGTAGCCGCCAACGAACACGTGGTCCCCGCTCCGCACGGGCGTCATAATGATGGACGTGCTGGTCGCGTTGTACGGTGTGGTCCACAGTTGTTTGCCCGTCTCCGGATCGACCGCGTACACGGACTTCGGGGCCGCGACGATCATCTGCCGCACCCCGCCGGCCTCGGTGAACAGCGGCGGAGCGTACCCGATCTCCTTGTCGTCCCCGGCCTTCCACAGTTCCTTACCCGTGTCCTTGTCGAACGCGACCACGTGGGCGCCTTCGCCGCCCACCAGCGTGATGAGCTTCTTGCCGTCGAGGATCGGGTGTGCAGCGAACCCCCAGATCGCGGGCTTGGACTTGTACGTCTCTTTGAAATCACACTTCCACAGTTCCTTGCCGGAGGCGGCGTCCAGGCAGTAGAGGTCGCCCATCGCGCCGAGCGTGTAGACCTTACCGTCGCTCACCAGCGGCGTACACCGCGGCCCAGCGGGGTAGCTGATCTGGTAGGCACACGGGTACTCGTGCTTCCACAGTTCCTTGCCGGTCTTCTCGTCCAGACACAGCACGCGCTCGGTGCTGTCGATCTTTTTCTTGGTATCGAACGGGTCGGCGGGGTTTTCAGACCCCTTCGCGAGCACCCGATCGGTGACGTACACCTTCCCGCCCGCGACCGCCGGGCCGCTGTACCCGGCCGCGACGGGCGCGCGCCAGAGAACCTTCGGCCCGCCCGCCGGGAATTTCTCGATGATCCCGGTTTCGCGCCACACGTTGTCGCGCTTCGGTCCCATCCACTGGGGCCAGTCGTCGCCGTTCGCAAGCGGAGCAAGGGCGAGCAGCGCCCCCGAAGCGAGTAGCAGATTACGCGAGTTCATTGCGATCTCCTTAACGAGTGAACCGGGGGTGTTTTCTCTGTTGTGGAACCGAGCACGGTTCGTGGCGCGAGTGCCACGATGCGCGATAGGTCGATGGTATATTACCGTCCGCGCCTCGGCGCTCTTAAAGCACGGCCCGCCCAATTGAGAGCGGAACACCCGTCGGCCTGAAGAAACGGGAACCGCTGCGGTTCACTTCCCGCCGCGAGCCCGCAAACGCACGAACCAAGGGGCGCCGGCAAATCCGGTAGAAACTCGAAACGGTACGGGTTCAGCCGTGAATCCACGACGCAGGGAATTCCCCGCGATTGCGAAGCGTCACCCCAACTCCAGACACCGTACCGAATTGTTCCCGCGCACGTACACGCGGGTACCAACGAACGCGGGATGCGCGTACACACCCTTTTCGTCTTTTCCGAACGCGGCGAGGCGACCGAGTTCCGTGTACTCGTCGGCCGTTGCGTCGAGCAGGATCAGTTCGCCCGAGCGAGGCACCACGAGAACCCGTGAGTCGGTCGCCACCGCAGCGCAGTATCCGGAGAACGCCGTGGTGCTCTCGTCGTAAAGCTCCTTGAGCCCGTCCTTAAGGCTCAAGCAGTACAGCCGGTTCCACACACCGAACACGCGAGAACCCGCTACAACCGGCGTGTGTGTGTCCGGCGCGAGCTTCTTGCTTGTTGCGACGGGCTTCGGGTCGATCACCCCGTCCGCTTTGAACGTGAACAGCCGCGCCCCGTTGTTCTCGGTCGTCACGAACAACTTGTCGCCGACCACGATGGGCGTGGGCACGTTGAAGTCCCCGCGGCGCTCCGGTTTCACGGTCCACAGGCGCGTGCCGGTCTTCGCGTCCCAACCCCCGAGCGTCTCGGTGTCGTGGCCGACGATCTGGAGCACCCCGCCGAGCCTTGCGGCGATAAACGAGCCGTAGCCCGCGGGCTTCCCGGGCGCCTTCCACACGGGCTTGCCGGTTCTGGGATCGAGCGCGACGAGGGCCGCGTCTTTACCCCCGGGGGCGACGATCAGTTTGCCGTCGACGATGAGCGGCGAATCGCACACGCCCCACTTGCGCTCGTCGGTCGCGTCGAACTCGTCGCGCACGTTGAGCGCCCAAACCGATTTACCGCTCCCCATCTCGACACACGCGAGGTCGCCGAACGCACCCAGGAGGTACGCGCGATCGTTGGAAATGAGGGGCGTGGCGCGCGGAGAGTTGCCGTAGTCCAGGTTCCCGATGGCCGGGGTGCGGTGCGCCCACGCTTCCTTGCCGTCAGCGGCTTTAAGGCAGCGGAACACGTCCACGGTGTCGTTGAGTTCGCGGTCTGAAACCAGAACGTACTCGGACGTAGCCGCGACGCCCCCCAAACCGGGAGCGGTCAGAACGGATTCCCAGACGGGTTCGGATTTGGTGGGGAGCTTGTCGGGCAGCCACGCGAGCCGCCCGTTTCGGTTCGGCCCGCGCCACTGCGTCCAATCCGGGTTACCGGTTACTTTTTTTTAGCCGGCTCGATGAACCCCTCTTTCGTCTCGATGGCCGTGCAGAGGTCCTTGTTCTTTCCGACTTCCAGCAGTGCGGCCTTTACCGCGTCTCGGTCGGCGGGGGCCAGGCTGTCCGTCGCGAACGCGGCGATGAACGGCACCGGGTCCGTTTCGGCGATCACCCGCAGTTCGCCCTTCTTGATGGTCCCGCACCCTTCGAGTAGCGGGTGCGCGTAGGACGAGATCACCGCAGCGACCTTCTTACCCACCCTCGTCTCCTCGACGACCTTGGTGGCGCCCTCGGAGCAGGTCGCGCACGTGTCGAGTTTGGCGGGCACTTCGAGACCGAAATCCTTGAGCGCCTTCACTGCCGCGGCGCTCTTCTCCTCGGCCGCGGGGTTCCCGAAATAGATCGTGTGTTCCTTCAGATCGACCGGTGTAACCGCCTTGTCGGTCGCCGCGACGCAGACGAGCCCGGTCTGAGTGGTCTTCCCGTCCTTGCCCGTGAGAGCCGCGAGGTACGTGACCGCGAGCTTGTTACCGGGCGCGGTGGCGCGCACGACGGAATCTTTGCCGATCACGAGGTGCGCCTTGCCCGAGGACTTCTTCAGCGCCCCGGCCAGGCTCTCGCCGTACACCACGGCAACCGCGCGCCCGATCTTGTCCGCCAGGAACTTGCCGAGCTTGTCGTAATCGCGCTGACCGTACCCGCTCACGCACGGGCACGACAGTTGGGCGGACAGCGGGTCCATCACGAGCGCGACCAGCGCGTTCTCGGGGATCGCCACCGGCTTGTCGGCAGGCTTTTCGCCCGGTTTATCGACCGCGATCACCGGGAAAACGGTCAGTGAAAGTGCGGCCGCGGCGAGCGCCTCACGGCGGTTCAGGTTCTCGGCCATCGGTTCGCCCTCAAGAGGGTGTCGGCGGAAAATAGAAGAACCCCGCGCTTCACCCTGAAGCGCGGGGAACGGGCGAAGTTACTTCGCCTTCTTTTCGAGAATGTGGAACTTGGACCCCGGCAGGTCGCAGAAGAACAATTTCTTGCCGTCCTCGGAAACGGCCACCGCGACGTTCTTGCACCCGCCGGTGAGCTTGACCACGCCGGCCGTCTCGATGAACTCGCCGCTCGGCCCGAAGCGCTTGATGACGCCCTCGCTCTCGGCCGTGTAGATGTCCCCCACGCCGTTGGCGCGGATGTTCATCGGGTTGCAGCACCCGCCGAAGCACTTCGGGTCGGTGTCTTCCCCGCGCTTGCCGAACGACCCGATCTTCTTCCCGTCGCGGTCGTACCGGGCGAACTGGTGCTTGGTGTTCTCGGCGACCAGCACGTCCGGGCCGTGGCACTGGATGTCCATCTGCCCGCAGCACCCGCCGATCTCGCTGAGCACCTGCTTGGGTTCCTTCAGTTCCTTGGTGAAGCGCCACACGGCGTACCCGTAACCCACGTCGCCGCACGCCACGAACACGTCCTTCTCGGAAACGGCCATGCCGTTGGCGACCCGCATCCGCCCGGTCATCTCCTCGATGACCTGGTCCACGGTGCGGTTCTTGTACTGGGTCTCGATCTGGTCGTACTGCTTGATGATGCTCTTGAACTGCTCGATCTGGCGCACCTCGGTTTTGGTGCGGTCCTCTTCCTTCTTCTCTTCGAGCTTCTTGAGCTGCTCGGTGATGGACTTCTTGGCGTTGGCATACGCCTGGACCATCTGCTCCTTTTCCTTCTTCAGTTGCACTTCGGCCTTCTTCTTGAGTACGTCAGCGTCCTTGAGGATGGCCGCGAGGTGCGGTAACTCGACGGTCTCGCCGACTTGCTTGCCGTCGGCGTCGAACTTCGCGAGTTTGCTGTCGCCGGCAACGTAAATCATCCCGTCCGGACCGCAGTTCACCGCGGTCGCGTGGAACGGTACCTTCCAGTTCTTCGCCGGTTTGCCGTCCGCGTCGAACAGGTGGATTTCGGCCGTTTGGCCCTTCGGGGGCGCGCCGTAGGGCTTGGGCGGCGCAACCAACCCGACCACTCGCCCCTTGCTGTCGAGGCAGATCGTTTGGAGGGTGTGCCCCTTCTCGCCCTTCACATCGATCGAGGCGATGACCTTGTGCGTGGTCTCGAACTTCTCGGCCGGATTCGGCGGGACGATCGGGGTGGCTGGAACGGTCTTATCATCCGCCGCACCCGCAGTGCCCGCGGCGAGTAGCACGGCGGCGACCCCAAGGCGAAACACCTTCATGCCAGCAACTCCGGAAGTGGGAAGGAATCCTCAGCTGGGAGGTGACGAATACAGTAGACGAACCTAACTATCGAATCAACGGGAAATCGCGACTGGCACGCGGGTATCGAAATGAATGCTGCCATGTTGTTTAGTCATCAGACATATTGAGTTGCCATTCGTCTGGAGCACCGGAGTTCTTCGATGTGACGCACTGGCCGAAAGTTAGAAAGCGCGACTCGGTTCCGCTCAGTGGGCAGGGCAAAGAAGCCGAGTTCGCCCGTAGTGCTCGGTCGCTTCAGATGCGAACCACCGCGCGACATTTTCTCTCCCGGCGGGGGCGATCGCTCGGCGCGTGGTGGAATCGACCGACCCGAATTTGGTTGTAACGCGCACGTTGGTGCGTCCAATATGGGTCAAGGTTACAGTTCGTTTATCATGGAGACCCGGCATGTTCGGCCCGTGCTTCGGTCTGGTTGTCGCGATTCACTTGTTTCCGGTCACTTACTCAGCGGCTCAACACGAACAACCCAAACCCGCGCCCAAGACCGGTAACGCCGTCGCAACGGCACTGTCGTTCGCGCACCAGTTCGCCTCGCCGGAATCGTTGCACCCCGGCCGGGATCGCCAACTGAAGGCGGCGCTCATTTCGGCTCTGGGTAAGTCCCCGCAGTTGTCCTGGGAGGTCGCGGGGGATTTCTTCGATCGAGCCACGTTTCGTGCGCTCGCTGGCGACGGAACCGCGATCTCGGTGGAAAAGATGGAACAACTCGTGCGCGACAAAATCCCCCAGTCGCGCAAAGACATGAACGCAAAGACCCGGGGGCACGCGGAACTACTCGCGACGCAGTTCGACATGATCGAAGAGGCCCACGGGAAGGCCGGGGGCGAACTGGTCGATTGGGTGGTGAAGAACTACCGGACCGACAAGCCACTGGGCGTCGTCGTTATCTGTACTGGGAACACCCGGCGCAGCATGTTGGGCGCGACGATGGGAAACGTTGCGGCCGCGTACTACGGGTTCCCCAACGTTCGCTTCTACAGTGGGGGAACGACCCCGGACGCGATCAACCCGCGGACTATTGCGACCCTCAAGGAGATCGGCGTCGAGATCGAGCCGACCGGGAAAGAGGCTCCGCGCGGCAAGGGAGGTGCAGTGAATCCGGTGTATCGCGTGCAATGGGGAAAGGGATTGGAGACGACCGAATTCTCGAAGGTCTACACCGACGCGCATAACCCAAAGGACGGGTTCGCGGCGCTCTTAGTCTGCAGTGAGGCAGAAACGGCGTGCCCACGGGTGACGGGGGCCGGTACCCGTATCCCCGTGTTGTACCTCGATCCGAAGGCGTTCGATGGCGCGCCGTTCGAGTCCGCGAAATACGCCGAGCGCCGGGACGACATCGGGCGCTTCATGCTCAGCGCCTTCATGCAGGCCCGGCGCCGATTGGAACTGGCCGAGAAGTCGAGGTAGGGGCTCTCACGACGTACCGCGGAACACGAGTACCCACGCATTCGGCGCTCGAACGGGTTTCATCTGATCGGTTGCGCGAGAAGGCTCGTCACCTTTTGTTCGATCAGGTCGCGGATCTTGCGAAAATCGTCATCGGGGAGTTCCTTGGGATCGGGTATGTTCCATTCCTCGCGCACCTTCGCGCGGACCAGCGGGCACGAGTCCCCGCAGCCCATCGTCACCGCCACGTCCACGTCGGTTCCGTCGAACTGATCGAGGGGCTTAGATTCGTGCTTGGTGAGATCGTACCCGCGCTCGGCCATGAACTGAATCGCACGCGGATTCACTCGGCCGGAGGGACGGCTCCCGGCGGAATGCGCCTCGACCGTGTCGCCACCGTGCATTCGAGCGAACGCCTCGGCCATTTGGCTCCTGTTCGAGTTCTCGACGCACACGAACAGGACGCGCTTTTTCGGGATTGGTTCGCTCACAACTTACACTCCTCGTTCGCGCGGGTACAGCACCCCGCGCCGTGAATACACCGACACACGGCCACTGCCGAACACGCTCCAAGTACGGGCGCGGTGAGGTACACCCAAAGGTGCCCGAGGTGCCCGGATATTAGGGCCGGGGCCAGGGACCGAGCCGGATTCATACTCGCACCACACACCGGTCCGGCGAACAGAGCTTCGAGGGCTACCACCGCCCCGACCGCGACCCCAGCGAGAAGCCCGCGCTCTTTCGCGCCAGTCGCAACCGACAGGGCAACGAACATGAGCAAGAGCGTCAGGATCACCTCGAAAACGAACGACTGAAGGGCGGTGCCCGCCGGAACGGTGGTGCCCAAATTCGTGTTCTCGGGGAACAGGAACCGCAGTGCGCTGCTTGCCAGGAGCGCCCCGGCACACTGGGCAAGGACGTAGGGCAGTACCTCCCGCGCCGGGAAGCGCCCCGCAACTGTGAACCCGACCGTTACCGCCGGGTTCAAGTGCGCGCCCGACACATCACCCACCGCGTACACCATCGCCAACACGATCAGCCCGAACGTCAGCGCGACACCGACGTGGGTGACCTGCCCGCCACTCATCGCGTTGACTACGATTGCTCCGGTGCCCGCGAACACCAGTGCGAACGTGCCAAACAATTCGGCCACCAGTCGCCGCATCATGCGCTGCCCTGCCCCTTGACCGCGTAAACGCGGACGCTCGCTGCGAACTCGTTCACATCGTACTTGTGGAGTAGGGCGGCCAGGTCGGTGTGAACGTCCGAACCGGGTTGGGCGGGCTCGTGCTCGTTTATCACTAACAAACTGGTAGAGGATGTTGCCGGCACAGCACAACACCCCGACTGGTTTTCGACTTTTGCTTCGGTGCGCCCGCGGCGCAAGCCCGAAAGTGTGCGAAGTGCCTCGTGGATGGTTACTGGAATAAGTTCCTCGCTCGCGGCCCACTTCATTGCGCGGCGGATGCGGTTGATCTGGTGATTCACGAGCGAGCGGCACCAGCCCGAATCGACCATGCGTTGCCGAGCAGCCGCGAGTGTCCGTGGCCCGAATTCTGCTGCGGGAAGATCGGCGTACAGTTCGCGCACGGGCCTGATTGCGGTTTTCATGTTGCCGAGTTCCTTCGTCGACTTACCTTCGGCATCAACGTAGTAGCGCGTTGCGCACACGAGGTACGCGGCCATCAGCTCGGCTACGGTGATGTCGTTAGAATCGACGGCGTTGCGCGTCGGGCTGGTCGCGAGTACCAGTTCCAAACGCGCTTTTGCTGCGAGTGACTCTTCGCTGCCGTACTCGCCGGGCAGCAACTTTTCGTGACGAACACCAGCCGTGTCGGTCCAGATGAGCCGCCCTTGGCCGGATTGTTTGTGCGGGGCGTAGGTGGGAGTCAGGTTGCGTGGTCGTGCCATTGGACGGTTCCTCAATCGTTTTGTGGAGCGGTTCCACAAAACCATCGTTCGGAAGCCGCACCCGGCACAGACCGGGGTAAGCAGAAACTGCTTCGGCGAAAGGGTTTTCGGTCAGTACACCCGGCGGGACTTGAACCCACAACCACCCGCTTAGAAGGCGAACAGATGAATAGGTGTTTTCAAGCCAATTTGCCTGATTTTCAAGCGTTTTCGCACACTTCGGCCACCCCTGACGGTCGGGTAGTTTGGGGGTAATTCTACGGCCATATTGCGTACTCGGGAGGGGTTTCGGGGTAGGATTACCACGAAACTTTTCTCCGAGATTTGGCTATGCTCCGCGCCTGCCTCTTCACGTTCCTTCTCACGCTCGCGCCTCCCTTGGTCGCCGCCGATGTGCCAGCGATCCCGGCCGCAAAACGAAAGGAGTTCGTCGACGCGATTCTGGCCAAGAAGCCAAAGGGCGAAGAGGTGATCCTCTTGAAGATGAAGGCCCTCGAAAAGGCGGTGGTGGATTCATCACTTCCTCGCAATGAGTACCCCGCCGTTCCAACCGACCCGCCGTCCTTCCGAGACAAGAAGAGTCGAGACGCATACGAGAAGGAGCTTAAGGCCAAGCTCGGAGAGGCCCGCGCAGAGATGAAGCGGTACGCCGATAACCCTCTCGCTTTCGCACCTGGTCTCAACGGTTACTCAAAGGGCAATATCGGTGTTCTGAAATTGGATCGGGTCAAGGTGGCTGACGTGGTGGACGGCAAGCGAGCGCTGCTCGCGATCGCGGGCGAAGTGATACCAGCGCAGGTACCGAATGTGCCCGTTCCTAAACCGGTCAGTTTGAACGTCATGCTCGCCGGCATTGACACAAGCGACCTTGCCGACGGCAAAGCGTACCCGCTGAACGGGATCTACTACGTAACCGGAAATGCCAAATCCTCCGCTGGCACGGTGATGCAGATCGTGCCCATGAAACTGACCGAGCAAGAGCTGAAGACACTCCGTGAGGCCGAACTGAAAACCGAAAAGAAATGACCACCACCCAACGAACGCGGCCCGCGACATCGTTGTCGCGGGCCGCTCTATTTAGAACTCGACCTGGTGGCCGAGGTTACTCGGGAATGACCGACTTGAGGAACTCCAGGGCCAAGTCGTCGAACGGGTTCGGGGTGATCTTCACCGCGAACGCGGCAACCGGGCCGTGGATCAATCGCTTGAGGAACGCCTGTCCGTCGGTCGCGGTGACCTTGTTGTCCGCAACTCGCTGAGCTACGCCCTCGACCAGATTCACTAGCGCGCTGTTCATCTGAGTGATCCTTTGGAAGTGGTGAAACGGCCCGACCGGGACCGCCGCGCCGCCCGTCCACAGTCGCCCCCCGACGACTGCACGGCGCACGTGTCCCGGTCGGGTGTACGGTTACCGGAAGAACCCGCGCCGGGTCGTCGGCGCCGGGCTGCTCCCGTTCGAGCACCCGCCGCTCGGACATCCGCCGAGGGACGGGTAGTAGTACGTTGGAGCCGCGCTCACAGGCGCGGCCGGGATCGTCGCCGGCGAGACCGGTGCGGTCGCGACCGGGATCACCTTCGAGCCGTCGCGCCGGAGCACG
>HG799462.1:558156-577429 GCA_000531095.1 Gemmata massiliana
AGTCGTCGGCCCCGGTGTCGCACCCGAACAGGAAGCAGTCGTGCCCGTTGAACGTGTCGAGGCCCACGATCCGGCCCTTCGACCACAGGCTCGTGACCCCCACCATGAGCACGTCGTCGCCCGCGTGCGGGTCCGCTTCGGCGACCCGGACCGCGGGCAGTTCGACGGCGACCAGGAGCACGGCCAGGTCCGCCGCGTCGTCGCGCCCGAGCACCTCGGCCTTGTGCCAGCGCCCGTTCCCGCGCACCCGCGGGTCGGTCCCGGTCCCGAGCACGTGGGCTGCGGTGAGCACCGCCGAGCGCCCGCCCTCGGACCAGACGACGGTTCCGCTCCCGGACCCGTTCCCACAGCTCACACGCACCACCGCGTCCCGCACCTTGCCCAGATCGCTCAGCGGGCTTTTGCTCTCGCACGGGCACGGCCCGCGCCCCCCGTTGGCCGGGCACTGATAACTGCCGCACGTCCCGGCCCCACCCGGAGCGGTTACGCACCCGCACCCGGTCTTCGGGGACTTTTCCTTGGGCACCGGCGCGGGTGCCGTGACCGGCTTCACCTTCGGTTGGCCGGCCAGGGCCAGCGCGACGCGCACCTTACGCTCGCGGTCGAGATCGGCGTCGCCGGCGAACAACGGGCCGGCGACGGAAACGAGCACCGCGACTGCCGCGGCGCGTAACAGGAGTGTCTTCACCACGACAGTGGCACCTCGTGTTTGAGTGCGGACAGGTCGAGCCGGTCACGCGCCGGCTTCCGCTCCACGAACCAGTCCACGGGCAACTTCTTCCGCGGGAACCCGACGGCCCCGCTGTACGCCCACGAGTCCCCCTCGCGGAGCATCCGGTCGATCACTTCAGAGTCGGCCCAGAACCCCGCGGTGGTCGGATCGCCCCAACCGACCGGGCCGATGTGGTAATTCGTCTTGGACCAACTGTTCTCGATGTGCCCGTACTCGTGGGCGCTGTCGGTCTGGTACCCGTCCAGGCACATGCAGTGCCCCCAGCGCGGGCCGGGGGTCGCGACCCCGTTCGCGTCGCGCTGGCGTCCGAACCCTTGGGTCGAGCAGATCGCGATCCCGTACCCGTTGGCCAGGGCCTTCTTCGCGTCCGCCCAGCTCGTGATCCGGGTCGCGTCCTTCACCGGGAACTTGCGCGCGACCGGTTCGAGCTCGTCGGGCACCCCGGTGTAGTTCCACGAGCGCGCCCGGGCCGCGCTGTACTCGGTCAGGTCCAGGTTCCCGTACTTGCCCTTGGGGACCATGCCCCATTTGGTGGCCCACTTCGCGGCCCACGACCCGTTGCTCCCGTCCCCGCTCGGGTCCTGGCGCGTCGGGCGGATCGGGCACTTCCCCCCGTTGACCTCGACCCGCGAGCCCGCGTAAGTCACTTCTTCGCTGAACAGCGTGAACTCGGACGGGTCGCCGTTGCGCTGGGCGATGTCGGCCGCGAGGGTGCGCTCGATCGCGGTCGTGGTGCCGAACCCGACGCACGACCCGGTCGGGTTCTGATCCTTCATGGGTGTCGGCTTGCCCGTGATTTTCTTCTGCGCCTGCCACAGGTACACGGCCGCGGGCAGCTCGCGCGTCTGCCCGGCCGGGGTCTGGGAGAACCGCAGCGTCGGCATGTCCTCGGCGGTCTGCCGCACGACTTCGGGATCGTTGATCCACCCGGTGTGGTGGATGCCCTCGAACTCTTCGAGGCGACCGGTGTTCGGCGCCGGAACCTCGACCCGCTTCTCGACCTCAACGGTCCTGTTCGGGGTCAACTGGTTCCCGCCGATCATCCCGAGGACGATCGGGATCAGGGTGGCGAGCGCCCGCAGGCCCCACGTCTTCAGCTTGGCTTTGGTCTCGTCACTCATCGGACGTCCTTTCGTGTCACGCTTCCGCGTATGTGGGACTGAGAGCTGTTACGTCGTTACCGGAAGTGCCAAAACCCGCCCCGGTCGAACCAGCGATCGAGAGCCAAGAACAGCGCGAAGGCCGGGAGCACGACCCACAGGAAGAACGAGAGGAGCGCGAGGGCGATCTTGTCGGTGGTCTTCATGGCGCGGTCAAATCCCTTCGAGGATCGTGGCCAGTTTCACGAACAGCGCCGCGGCGGCCTCGCGATTCGCGTCGGTGAGCTGGTCACCGGTGAACAGCGCGGCCAGCTCGCCGGCGACGACCTGGCGCACCTCCTTGAGCGGCTCGTCCCCGTCGAGGAGCGCGGTCGCGGCTTCTTTGAGCTTGGCCTTGAGTTGGTCGGTGGTCGTGAGGGACTTGTCGGCGCACGTCTTCTTGGCCGCGCGGTACAGGGCCGCGAGATCCTTGACCCACACCGCCTTCTGCTCGGGCGCGCCGGCCGCGCCCTTCAGCGCGTCGAGGATCTTGGTCTTGAGTGCGTCGACCGGAACCGGCGTCCCGTCCCCGATCGTGACCGTGGTACGCACGGGCTCGCTGGGCACGTCGCCGGCGGCGGTGTACGCGATCAGCTCGTATGTGCCCGGGAGCCCCGAGTAGTACAGCGTGCGCCCGTTGTCGGTCGGGTCGATGTCGAGCCCGGGCGGTGCGATCCACCGCACGTACTTGCTCGTGGTCTCGACTTTCAGCTTCCCGAGCTTGCCCGCTGGGGTCTTCTGGGGCGGGGGCAACTTGATCGTGGGAACCGCGGGCGGGTCTTGTGCGGTGGCAAAGGAAGGGGCCATGAGCAAGAACGACGCGAGCACCAGTCGCATGGCGGGCTTCTCCTCGGGGGACCGAGCCGTCGGCTCGAAGGCGCGTGAGCCTTCAATGTGGCCGTGGAGTGACGGGCGGAACAGCGAGGAACGCGGGCGCCGGCGCGGAATCCGCGGGAAACGTCCAGCATGCTGTAACGCGATCAGGCGCGCCCGGGCCGGACCCGGCAGATCACCTCCTCGCGCCACACCGGGCCGGCCGCGTACTGCGCGCACGTCGTCGCGGCGAAGTCGCAGTCCCCGGGGTACCGCATCCCGTAGCGCCCGAGCCGCTCGGGATCGTTCGGGAAGACGAGGCACGGGGTTCCGAGGTTCCCCACCGTCAACACCGGTTGCCCGGGGCGCCAAATGAGCGGGGCCGTCGGGTGCCCCGACATGCGGAAGATGTGGGGCCGGTCGGGCGCGAGCCGCAGGGCCGCGCGCACCGTGGCGATCGCGTCCGGGGTGTACTCGTCGTCGTCGTCGAGGGCCATCACGTGCGTCCCGGTGGCCCGTCGGCTGTCGAACACCCAATTCCGCGCGTGGTGCCCCCACGTGCCCGTTTTGCCCGTGTGCTCGATGTAGCGCCCGGGGAGCCCGAACTGTCCGAACACCTCGGCCGCGACCGGTTGCGGGCCGTCGCCCACCAGGAGCACCTCGTCCCCTGGCTCCCACGCCTGCCCTCGCAACGAGCGCAGGGTCCGGGCGAGCGTGGGCCGGGAAATCGTTGCGATCACGAGCGAAATGGTCACCATGCGGCACCGGTCAGTTCGCGGGAGCAATTACCTGCGCCGCGCGCTCGCGGCACATTTGGGCGTAAGGGGCCTCGCGTTCGATCAACAGGCACCGGCGTCCCTCCAGGGCCGCGGCCACGCCCGTGGTCCCGCTCCCCGCGAAGCAGTCCAGGACCAGGCCCCCGGGCGGGCACACCTTCACGAGCGCGCGCATCAGGTCCGTGGGCTTGCCCGTGAGGTGGTGCTTGTCGCGCTGGCGCACGGGCACCGAGTAGAACCCGGGGAACGGGGAACCGGACAACGGGCGCGCCCCGTTGGTGCCCCACACCAGGTACTCGCACTCGGAGCAGAACCGGCCCTGGATCGGGCGCGCCCCGGGCTTGTGCCACACCACGATCCCCCGGTACACCCACCCGCCCGCCTGGAGCGCGTTGGTCGTCTCGCCGAGTTGCCTCCAGTCGGTGAACACCCCGCACACGGCCCCGGGCTTGCTCGCGCGCAGGCACTCGCTCAACCACAGCGCGCACCAGTACCCGAACGCGCGCTGGTCCCGGGCGTCCCCGGAGAACGTCGGGTACTGCCGGCGCGTGCCGGTCTGCTGGTACTTGGTGGCCACGTCGCGCTGGCGGTCCGCGCGCGTGAACCCGCCGCTCGAATACGGTGGGTCCGTGAGCACCGCGTCCACGCACCCGCTCGGAACGCTCTGGAGCGCGGCCAAGCTCTCACCCTCGATCACCCGGACCGGCTCTTGGGCCGTCGGCAACTCACCCGTAGCTGTAGATCGCATCGCGGTACTCGCCCTCCCGGGCCGCGGCGCGGGCGCCGCGGCCCGGGAGGGCCATACGAACGGCCCTTGGACCTGTGTTCGTCGAGAGCGCGGGCCAGGGCCGGTACGCGCCACCGAGTTGGAAATGGATCGGTTCGAGAACCTCGGGCCGGAGCACTGCTCACGAGCGGGAACCGAACCTCAGCCATGCTTGTACAGCCCTTTGGCGTAGTCGTCTTCCCAGCCCGCGCACGTGAAATCGTCCGGAAGCGTCACCCCGAAGCGCTGAGCGAGCCGCCGGTAGTCGTCCGGCGTGCTGGAGTGGTGCCAGAGGAAGGCCCCGGATTGCTCACGGGCCGTCGGCACCAGCTCCCAGGGCCAGTACGCCCCGCCGAGGTGATCGCGGATCAGCTCCCAAATGAGCATCTCGGCGTCGTACCCCAACTCGCGCTCGAAGTAGAACGGGCGCGGCCGGTAGAACTCCAACGCGCTCGGCTCGGTCCATTCCTTCACCCGCATGAGCACGATTTCGGTGCGGATCGGCCAGCGCGGGTGATCGCACTTCCGGGCCGCGGTCGCCAGGCCCGCCAGGTCGAGCGCCTTGGCCCCGTCCTGAAGCCAATACCCGGCGGTCGGGATGAGCCGTTGGGACAGTTTGCACACGAATTCCAGGCCGCGGTCCCGGCCCCACTTGGCGCCCTTGTGGAACGCGGCAATGTCGCCCCCGCCGTGCCCGATGCGCTCCGGGTTGGTGCTCACGCTGGCGTCCTCGAACCGGGCGCAGATCCGTTCAAGGTCCGCGTGTATCCGCGGGTCGTCGTTGCTCACGAGCACCGGGACCGGGCCGCACGTGGCCCGAACCGTGCGGATCTGGATTTCGGCGAGTGCGGCCCACTTGTATACGCCCACGACAACCCCACACGCGGGGTCACCGGAGCGGGGAATATTCGTGGGAACAATTGCGGCCGCTTTTACCCGGGGCGCGTCCGGGTGATGGCTGCACGTGGCGCACGTCCACAGCCCGGACAGCGGGTTCCCGCGCGTACAGCGCCCGTCGGTGTTGCCCTCGTGGTCGCACCAGTACGTCCGGCGCGCCTCGTTCGGGCCGGCGCACGTGCTGCACTCGGCCACCAGGTCGCCCTGGAGCGGGCACACGGACCGGAGCACCGGCAACGACACCCCCACCGCGCCGGCCCGGACCCGTCCCGCGTGCTCCGGGTACCGCTTGCTCACGCCCCGGGCCTTGCGGTCCGCGGTCCGCGCCTGGACCTCCTCGAACTTGGTCACGGGATGTCCTCCGGGCACATTTGCTCCTCGTTGAAGCAGTTGCAGATCCCGGTGGACCACGTCGGGTCACCCGTTACCGGACCGTCCACCGTCGCCGTGAACTGGATGTAAATGATCCGGTTCACCAGGAAGTCAAAAGGCGGTACCGAGATACACGTGCGCGGGCTGTTGAACACGAACTGCGTCATTTCCGTGCAGCCCTTGGACGGGCCGTACCAGACGTTAACCGTCCCGGTGCCGTTGATCGTCAGACAGTTCGTCACGCTCGGGGGCGAGCTGCTCGCGATCCGATCGTACACGTGCCACGCCACGTCCCCGGCTTTCATGTCCCACGGCAGCGCCCAGCTCGTGCAGCACGGTAATCCCATGTTCGGGGGGCACGCGCTACAGTGCTCCTCGGCCTCCTCCTCGCTCTCCCACGGCCCGCCCGATTGCACGTCGAGGTCGCCCGAACACGCCTCACCCGCTTCCAGTTCCAGGGGGGTGTACGGCGTCCCCGGGTCCGAGTCCTTCGGGCGCGTGCAGTACCACCCGGCCGGGCAGCTCGCGCACACCTTCACGTACAGCACCCGCGCGCACACGTCGTCCGGGTCTTCCACGAAGTCCGGGTAGAAGTCCTTGCGCTTGAACGCGAACGTCACGCACGGGCACACCGAGCAGTCCTTGCGCCCGACCTTCGCGACCGCCGAGGGCAGGTCCGGTGTGAGCGACAGGGACGGAGTGGCCGGGTCGAACGCGACCGTGTACTCGACCTCGTTAATGGTGATCTTCTGCGTGGTCGCGCTCGGCGCGTTCCCGCTCCCGATCTCCTGAACGACCCAATAGTCCTCGGGCTTGGCCGCGACGAGCCACCCGTCCCCGTCACAGTCCGTGTCGCGCGAGCCAGTACCCCCGCCCCCGAGCAGCACATACGCCATCTGCGTCCCGGTCGTGGCCGGCGGGACGAGCAGGCGCACCGGGCCGGACGCGGCCGAGACCAGGTGCGACGTGGTGCCCGGGATCGGGCGCGCGAACCGGTGGCCCGTGCTCGACACGCTCACCTGGGCGACGGTCACACCCGCAACGACCGCGCGGCCCACCGTGCCGGCCTCGATCCCGTCGAGCACGACGAGCACGGAATCGGTGGCACTGGCCGGGGCCGCGGCCGATAGGACCGGGCGCCGGCTCGCATAAACCGGATCACTATCCGGATCAACAGCCACATCGGTCGGGGTCAGGATCGCGTGGACCGGGTAGGTGTCGTCGCTCAGGTTCTCGATGTCGACGATCACGGCCGGGCGCCACGGCTCGTATGTGCCACCGCGCACCGGGTCACGGGCCACCCGCCCCCGCCGGACGGCGTCGAGGACTGTGTTGACGGTGGCCGCGTTGTTGAGGAACGGCGACGGTTGCCCTGCGGCGACGGGAGCGAGCGGGTCCATGTCACGTCCCGATTTCGAGGAGCGCGAAGTTACCCTCTTCGAGAACTCGCTCGACGTAAGCCGCGCGGGGCCGTGTGACGACCAGCCCCGAGACGTTTACTTCCTCGTACCGGACCCACATGTACTCGAACCCTTTCTTGCTCGGCACATCGATGTCCGGGCCGACGGAGATGTGGACCTCATTCTCCGCGCCGCCGAAACTGTGGGTCAGGGTCCACCCTTCGCCCTTGGTGTAATTACCGTCGCACCCCATGTAGAGCACCTCACCCGCGGCCTGTTCGTAGAAGGCTGCGGTATTCACCTTCCCACACATATTCTTGATCGTGCGCAGATAAGCGGCTGTGACGTTGGCCCGGGGCACCGTGCGCTTGAACAGGAAGCTAGGGTCCGGGGGGATGTCCACGCCCTCGGGCCTCCCGTCCTTGCCCACGTTGATCGCCCCTTTGAAATCCTCCTCCAGCGCCCCGAGCCGCGTCGTGATCGAGACCGTTTGGAGCGAGTGCGTGATGTGGCTCTTGCGCGGGGTGAACGAGAATGAGAACCCGGCCGTGAGCGGGGTAGTATCGTTGCCCGGACCGCTCGGGTTGGGTGGCGGGCTCCCGTCGTTCCCGACGCCACCGAGGGGTTGGTTCCCGCCCCCGACGCCCGTGGTCCCGTACTCGATTTCCACCTTCCACAGGTGCGGGGCACCGTTCGGCTTGATGTCGATCTTGTTGCGAATGAACCCGTTGAAGAACGGGAACGAGCCCTGCAGCGCGGCCAGGTAGATTTGCGCCTCGGTCTCGCCCGCGGTGGTCCGCACGTTGTACCGGAGCGTCTCCCCGCCGCTGTCGGCCCCGTTGTTCAGGTCCCGCGAATCGGGCGACTCGTTGACGAAAATACTCACCGGGGTCTCACTTCAGGAGTAACGACTTGGCGATCGTTTCGGCCGCCCGCACGGTCGCGGCCGTGTTGTCCGCCGTCTCTTCGACCGCCTTCACCTGCCGTTTGAACAGCGGGTCCGCGCCAAACCGTCGCGATAATTCCGCTCCCCGAAACGAGCCCTGGGCACCACCGATCGCCGCGGCCACGCCTGCGCCGGCCTTGAGGTCCGGGGCCTTGGCCCCGGCGCCGGGGCGCTGCAGCGCGCGGGCCTGGGCGTTCAGTTCGTCCACGCGGGCCTTGAGGCGCGCGACCTCGTTTTCGGAGGCCGCGGCGTCCGCGGCCCGGGCGTCGTCGCGGGCCTTTTGTGCCTTCTCGCGCTGCTCCCGGAGGGACTCGATGGCCTTGTCCCGGTCCGCGTTGATCTTGTCGAGTTTGGCCTGGGTCTCGGCCGCGGTGACGTCGACGAGCCCGCCCCGGAGCCCGCGGAGCTCGTCCAGGCGCCCCTTGAGCGAGTCCGTCGGGTCCACCTTGTCGAGGATCTCGGTGATCTTGATCGCCGCGTCGAGCACGGTCCGGGCCACGGCATTGAACGTGTTCGTGAACTTGTCGCTGATCTGCACGTCCATCCGGTCGATCCACGAGACCAGGTTGATCAGGTTCTCCATCACGTTCGAGGATATCCCGTCCCAGATCTGGCGGATCAGGTCGGCCGCGACCGCGAACGGGGCGACGATCGGGGCGACGAGCATGGTAAGGGCGTCGGCCACGTCGCTGAACTCGTCCCGGAGCGCCTGGATCGAGTCCTGAACCCAGGTGATCCCTTCGGTGATCTGCTCCCCGATCGCGTGGAACGCGCTCACGACCTCGTCGGCGCCGCGGTTCAGATCCTCCCACAGCGCGTCGAGGATCGGCCCGAGACCGTCGGTCACCTCGTGCCACCCGTCCACCACGGCGTTCGTGAACGAGTTCCATTTCCCGGTCATCGCGTCCGTCGCCTGCGCCCAGAGCAGTTCGAGCGTGGTGAGCGCGATTTCCATTGCCAGGTTCATGTCGCCGGCCCCGATCGCGGCGACGACCCCGCCCCACGATTCCTTGAGCTGGTCCGCGACCCGGCTCAGGTCGTCGAGGATCTCGCGCACCTTGTCGAGCGCGGCCTGGGCGTACTCCGCGAGCTCGTCCCGGAACAGGTACGCGAGCCCGCCGATCGCCGCGGCCACCGCCGCGACCGCCAGGAGCGGGCCGGCCCCGATCGCCGAGATCGCCGCGACCACGATCTTGATCCCGGCGACGAGCGGCCCGATGGCCCCGATGATCGAGACCAGCACCCCGAGCCCGGCCCCGGCCCCGGACATCACGGTCCCGATGCTCACGAGCGCGGTCCCGAGCGCGACGGCCCCGGTCGCGACCTTGAAGATCGTGGCCACGAGCTCCCGGTTGCCCTTGATGAACTGGGCGATCGGCCGGGCCACCTCGACCACGCGCTCGGAGATCTCCTTGACGACCGGGGCGATCGCGACCCCGATCTCGCGCCACACCTTCCCGAGCGTGACCGTGGCGAGGGCCTGCGCCCGGGTCGCCTCGCGCGCCTCCTGCACGTCGGCCGAGCTGGTCTCGAACGCATCGCCCAGGTTCCGCACCTGGTCCGCGGTCATGTTGAGCACCCCACCCAGGTTCTTCCCCGTGTCCTCGCCCACGGCCTTCATCAACAGCCCGAGCTTCCCGATCGGCGCGTTCGAGGCCTTGATCGCGTCGAGCAACTTGTAGAAGCGCTCGGCCGTGTCCAGGCCCGCGAACTCCTGCGCCCCGACCCCGAGCTGCTTGAACAGGTCCGCGGCTTCCTCGCCCTTCCCGGTGAGCGCGTCGTTGATGCGCTGGTTGAACGTGGCGAGCCCTTCCTGGGCGTCGCGCAAGTCGCTCCCGCCCGCGGCCATGATCCCGAACAGCCGGGACGCCTTCTCCGCGGGCAACTGGAACAGGTCCGCGAGGTCCCCGATCTTGCCCGTGTCGGCCAGCGCGTCGAGGGCCGGCTTGAACCCGGCCGTGACCGCGGCCCCGAGCCCGCCCACCGCGGCCCCGGACTTGATGAGCGTGGACCCGAGCGCCTGGAACTTGGACTTCACCCGCTCCAGCGCGCGGAGCACGCCCGAGTCCCGGGCGAACAACTCGACGTAGGCGCGCCCGGCCCGGACGTTGGCCGCACCGCCCCCGCTCGCGTTACTCAACCCGGGCATGTCACTTCCCCCCGAACACGTGATCGAGGACGACCCACGCGAACCGGCTCTCTTCCGCGATCTCGTCCGCGGTCCTGTTCCGCACCGGCTCGCGCGGCGGGCGGAACGCGGGCGGGATAACCTGCACCGGGTCGATCGGGGTCCGGGTCCACCCGTTGCGGTTGACGACCAGGCACGCGAGGGCCGCGTCCCGGACCCAGTCCGCCTGGAGCCGCGCGTCGGCCATCTGGGTCAGCTCCCGGAGCGTCAGCCCGCGGGGATCGACGCCGGCGATTCCGGCGGTGCGGTAGCAGAGCGCGAGGAGGTCGAAGCGCTCGGTTCCTCCCCCAGCGGGTCGAGCGCCTCGATCTTCCGGAGCACCCGTTCCGTCGCCGCGTGCTGCGCCACCTTCGCCTTCTCGGTCGCCGCGTTCAGGATCTTGCGAAGGTGGCTCGGGGAGAAATCCGCGAAGGCCCCCCGGAACGCCTCGTATGCGGCTTCGAGCGGGTCGCCGGCGAGCCCGCGGAAGAACTGCTCCTCGGTGATCCCGAATTTCGTGACCTGGTCCGTCAGGAGCACGAACAGCACGTCCACGAACTTGACGGGGTCTTTGACGAGCGCCCCGAACCCGGCCATGTTGTCGTCGAGCAGGGTGCCGATCTGGAACCCGGTCCGGGCCGCGACCTGTTTGATGCCCCAGGCATCAATGGACACGTCCCAGTTGCGCGCGGCGCTGTCCTTAAACGACCTCATCGGTACCTCACGGGGAATCGAAATCGGGGGTCACCACGAGCTTGCACGGGACCACGGGCTTGCCCCCGCCCGAGGCCGCGACGCGGACCGCGAAGTTGTAAGTCGCGCCGGCCGTGCCGCCGTCGATAAAGAACTTCACGCCCCGGCCGATCGGGATACGGTCGAACTCGGCGTCGAGCACGACCAGGCCGGAGATCGTGAGCCCGGGCGGGCCGCCCGCGGGGAGCAGTTCCGGGGCCGAGAGCGTTTCGCCGGCGACCACTTCGGGGGTCTCGGCCAGGGACACGGCGAACCACCGGGGCTCGCTCGCGGGCTTGGCCAGGGTCGCGGGCGGGATGCGGGTCGCGCTCACCGGTCGGTACCTCCACACCCGGTCCCAGCTCGCGGCCGGGCGCCGGAACACGCGCGCCCAGGACCACCCGGGGCGGCGCCACGTGCCCCCCGGCGCTCCGGGTTCGGGCTCGGGCGGGGTCGCGAGCCGGAGCGGTCCCGGGATCGGCCCCGTGCGAACGAAGAACGGTCGGGCAAACGCGACTCGGGCCACGAGCGCCGGGAGCGGCCACCGAACAACGGGTGGTGCGATCACTCGGGCCGGTCCGCGGAGCACGAGGCCCCGACCCGGCACCGGCGCGGCGCGCCGGGCACGAGCGACCAGGACGCCCGGAACTCGCATCGCCGACGGGACCGCGATCGCCCGTGTGGGTCGGCCCACAATACCCCGGCTCAGAACCTGTACGATGCGCCGGGGTGCGGCCACGAGCACCGCGGGCGGGCGCTTTGCTACGATCTGTACCGCGAGTTTCGCGGGCCGGCCGACGGTCCCGCGGCCCACGAGCGGCCGGCGGACCTGGGTAGCGACGATCGGGCGCACCGGAGGACGGGCCGAAACGACCGCGGCCGCGCGCCGGGGCGACCCAACGAACGGCTTGCGGCGCCGGATTCCGGTGATGATCGTCGGCACGGGTTACTCTTCGTAGGTCGCCTGCACCGCGACCGTGGGCGTGCCGGTCGAGGTGCACTCGATGTTCAGCGCCGAACCACCCGGTACGCGGATCTCCATGCCCGGTGGGAGGAACTCGATCACGCCCGACTGGTCCGGCACCTCCCACAGGAGCCCGGTGTCGGTCGGCGTGGTCGGCTCCACGGTCGCGTTCGCGCCGGCCGTCGCCTGGAGCGCCTCACTGTCGCTCGAATCGTTCTTTCCCGGCGTGGCCGCGGAGAGCGTCCCGAAGTTCGCGGTCGAGCGCGTCGCGCGCACTTTGACCGGTACCCCGGTTCCCCCGGCCGCGGCCTTCCCGAACAGGCGCAAGCTCTTGATGAGCACTCGCTGATTTGCAGGCGCCTTGATCTGCAAAACGGTTTTCGGCGTGGCCGCGACCAACGCGACCTCACCGCTGTTCACGTGCGCGACGATTCCCGCCATCGGTTACCCCACTAAGGACCATGTGTTGGGCTGAAGAACGCGAACGGGGTCGCCCGAATTCCCGCCGCCACTGTCTTGGTGCTGAAGCGGTCCGATGTCCCGATAGTTCGCCCCACCCCGCCCGGGAAGGTCGCGGGCAGTGCCAGCGCGCGCAACAACGCGCCCCCGCCCGCCGTCGCGTTGAGCCGGAAGTCACCGCCCGCCGCGTTCACGAACGCCGACGCGCTCAGGTTGATCGGGTCCAGGTCGCGGATGTTCCCGCCGCTGCGCCCGGACGAATTCCCGAAGTCCGCGCAGTTGACCACGAACGGGAGCGCGGAGTTGCCCACGTACCCGCTCACCAGATTCGCTTCGGAGATGCAGTTGTAAGCCGCGCTCTCGGCCGCGCTCGATAGGTTGAACCCGTTCCGCGCGTTCCCGGAGGCGATACAGTTCCAGAACTTCCGGCTCGCCGAGAACCCGTCCGTGTTCACACCCGTGTTGCCGAACGAGATGCAGTCCCGCGCGCTCGCTACGAACTGAAACGGGGTCGCGCTGTTGTTCCACGCCACGCACCCGATCCCGTGGTACACCTGCGCCGCCGCGGCCCCCGAGTTGCCCGTGAACTCACAGAACGCGGCCTCGGTGATGCCCGTCGCCGCGCCGTCCGTCACCCCGCCGTTGGTGAAGTTCTGGAACCGGCACCGCCACGTCGAGCCGCGGTGCGCGCACCCGGTTCCGAGCGTGATGTTGTTCCCGTCAAAAATCACGCTCTCGATCAGGGCGTAACTCGTACTCGACACGATGTTCGTGGTGGACAGGCTCGCGTCGAGTTGGATCGTCGGGCGGTTCGCGTCCCAATTCCGCAACCGGCGCGTGGTGTCGTAGCCCGAATAGGACACCCCGTTCGCGGGGGAGATGCGCCCCCCAGCCGCACTCAGCGTCGTGTTGTTAATCACGAACGGGAGCGCGTTGTACTTGTAAAAGACGATGTTCCCGGACACCAGGTACGTGTTGAACGCGCCGCCCGGGGACGCCAGCGCGCCGCCCATTTTCAGGGTCGCACCGGTCCCGGGCGTCAGCCCCGTAGCCGCGTCTACCACGACGGTTGTGGCGTTGGTGCGCGAGAGGATCTGCACGTATCGGCGGGTGATGGCTCCTGTTCCGCCCTCAATGCAAATCCCGTTGCCGACGCAGTTCGCGGGGAAGTTGGCCGTTGCGCTCGTAATGGTCGTCGTGGCGTTGGTCACGGCATCGGTCACCGAGATCTGCGCCGCCGCCTGCTGGGAATAGTCCGTGTTACCGGTTCCCAGAGCGTTCGTGTTGAAGCTCCCGCCGTTGCTGTCGTCCCCGTCTACGCGCACTTCCCATACCGTGTTCGCGTTGAACGCCATGACTCACCCCACCAGGTACGCACGGGGGTTCACCGCGAGCTTCCGAACCAGGGGGCCGAGCTGGTCGTTCGCGGCAATCATCCCCTTGACCACCACCAACACGCGGAGGAGCGCGATCACGTCGTGGTTCGTCAACTGCGCCCGCGCGTTGTCGCCGCTCCCCGCGATCAACTGCGGGGCCACCGCCTGGTAGTCGCCGGGCTCCCACGGCCCGGCCCGCAGGAGCGCCGCGTCCGTGGTCCCGAGCGCCGCGGCGAGCCCCTGGCCCACCACCGCGTCGAGGACCGCGGGCGGCACGGTGAGCAGCCCCGCGAGCAGGTCCGCGGTGGTGCGGATGCTCTCGTTCGTGAACTTCAGCAGTACCGGGTGATCGATCACGTCAGTGCCCTCACCGGATCGCGTCCTTGAACATCTGCGGGGCCTTGGGCAACTCGGCTTGATAGGCCGGCCCCATGTACGGGCGCGGGCGGTACACCAGGTTCCCGTCGAGCACCACGCGCGTCTTGCCCTTCGAGACGAACTGGCCCTGGGCGTTGCGGCCCGGGGTGTTCGTGACCCAGATCTCGCGCCCGTTGCCCGGGACCGTCCCGCCCTTTTCCAGCAGTTCGGGCACGCCGTTCGGCTTGCTCATCGGGACCGGGCCGATCACGACCGACTTCGCATTCGGGTCGAACGCGAACAGGATGCCCTTGCGGAGCAGCCCGAGGTGCGAGTTCGGGGGCGAGCCCGGGTCGCTCACGCCCTTCTTCTTCTTGATGCTCGTGCGCGCCCGCCGGCGGACGAACGCCCCGAACTTCGCGAGCGCCCGGCGCGTGCCCCGGTCCACCGCATCGCGGACCTCGGCCCGGTCAAAGAAGAACCGGGAGTACGCCTTGATGTCGAGTGCCACGGGTCACCGCTTAGCTGAACGTGGCCCCGCTCGCGCCCGGGATCGAGTACGTGAGGGCCGGGCCGGGGCCGACCTTGACCGCCTTGGGCGCGTTGTCGCTCGACGTCGGCATGAACGTGATCTCCGGGTACAGCGCGTTCGCCAGGTCCTGGTTCTCGTTCGCGCTGAACACCTGGCAGTCCACGCGCCACCCGCGCACCCCGACCTGCTCCTTCGGCCCGTCGAGCACGAGCAGGTCGATCACGTCGTCGGTCAACAGCGCGTTCATGAACGCCTCGTAACTGGCGTTCCCGGGCTTCTTCTCCATGCGCCCGCTGAACTCCAGCCCGAGCAGCGACTTGGCCTGGAGCTTGATCCGGCTCGCGCGCGAGTTCGTCTCGGCCTGGTCCCAGGCCGGGTTGACCGCGAAGTTCTCGATGATCGCGGCCTCGGTCCAGGTCGGCGCGCCATACGACCCGCCCGACCGCCAGTACACTTTCGCGTTGATCGCTAGCACGTCACGCCTCCACTTGTTCCCGGTACAGCACGGTCAGGACGCTCAGGAAGAGCTTGCGCTCGGTCAATTCTTCGAGGTCGTAAACGGTGGTGCACTCCGCGGTCTCGGGCCACAGCCCGGAGTCCGGTTGTCCCTCGACCGCCAGGAGCCGCGCGGCCCGCACGCTCCCGATCTCGTTGAGTAACTGCTCGCACCACCCCACCAGCCCGTCGATCCAGCGCGCCCCGATCGGCCCGTCGTCCGGGTACAGCTCGGCGACCACGATCACGATCGAGTAATCGTTCTGGTCCGAGAGCCGGCTCACCGGCCCGCCCGCGTAGGTGCTCGGGAACACCTGGACCCGGCGCCCCTTCAGTTCTCGCGTATCGAGGTCGATTTCCCACGGCCCGATCACCTCGTCCGGGGCGGCCGGCTCCCACCAAGCCGCAATCCGCTCGACCACGGCGTCCCGGACCTCGACGATTCGTGCGGCCATGTCACGCCGTCCCCTTGTGCTTGCAGTGGACCCGGAACAGCGTCTCGCCCGGGTCGCTGTAGCGCCAGTCGGGTTCGCCCGTCGCCGGGGGGAGCACCTCGAACTTCTGCGCGGTCCCGTTGACCACTTCCTCGACCACGTCGCCCTTCTTCGGCTCCCACGGCAACTCGGTTTTCGGGATCAGATAATCGCGGTCCCCGAACACGACCGCGGCCCCGCCCGCGTTGGCGATCCGGCTGAACACCGTGCGCCCGAACCAGGCCCGACCCGTCAGGTCGATGCGCTCGGCCCCGCGCACGTAGGTGACGGCCCCGTCCGGGGCGCGTGACGCCTGCTGGCGCGCGATCAGGGCACTCTGCCCGCGGCTGGCCCGGCTCACGAGGTCACGTCCTCCAGGATGCGGATCTGCACGTTCGCCGCGGTCGTCGAGCTCGCGTTGGTCAGGTACACCGACGCGGTCACGTCCACGGTGATCGGGTTCGTGAGCCCGCACCCGAGGTACCACACGTAGGGCTTGCCCGCGGCGATGGTGAGCGTGTTCCCGGGGACCGTGCCCGAGTTCGTTTCGATCGTGACGGCCAGATCGCTGAGGATGTAGATCGACTGGATCTTGTCCGCGTCCAGGTCGATGTCGACGCGCATGTCCGTCGTGTTCGCGGGCACGGTGACGTCCCGGTTCGTCTCCCCGTTCGCGTCGACCGTCACGACCTTGGTGATCGCGTCCCCGTTCCGGGACCACGAGAGCGTCAACTGGTGACTGATGCCGAGCGCGAGGGTCACGAGGGCCAGTCCGAGGAGCAGTGCGAGCATGGGGACCACCGGTTCGGGGTTGAGTGGGCGGGCGGTGTACGGGCCGGCGGGGGAGCGAGCGACTCTCCCCCGCCGGCGGAATGTCGTTACGCGCTCGGGTCGTGGCGCACGAGGCACGTGGCGTTGTTGCCGGCGCACGCGGTCACGGTGACCCCGAAGATCTTGAACGTGCTCGCGGTCAGGGTGATTTTTTTGTTGGTCGAGTCCCAGTACACGCGCTTGTCCGCGGCGATGATCCCGTCCCCGGTCATCAGGTACACCCCGCCCTCGGCCGCGAGCGCCCCGAGCGCCCCGTCGGCGATGTCCCGGTGGCACACGCGCGGGGTGTCGTTGGTGACCACCACGGCGCCCGCGGGGACCGCGGCCCCGGACGGGGTGTGGTCCACCATGAGCGGGTTGCCCGAGGAGAACTGTGCGTCGTAAGGCATCGGTCGGTCCCCTGAACGGTTTCAAAAGTCGAGCTGTCACGGCGGGAGTCGAACCCGCTCCTCCGGGGGCGAGTACCCCGGCGTGCTCCCCACACCACGCGCCAGTGCCCGCGTGTGCGGGCGTCAGTCGTTTGCTCGCGTGCCCAGTTCGATGAGCTTGTCGAGCTGCTCGCCGGGCACCCGGAGCTGAATCCCCGGGCGCTCGGCCGGGAGCGCGAGTTTTAGGCACGCGGCCACGGCCGGTTCCTTCGGGTCCGGACACAGGTTGCAGACGTCCTGCAGGTCGCCGGCGAACACGGGCACGGCCGCGGCCCGGGGGTTACTGCCCCGCGCGTCGCGGAGCCTCGAAAGCGGAGTCAGCATCGGAACCTCTCTCGGTGGAACGAGTCACAACGGAACGGGCGCGCCGGGCGCTTACGCGGCGCCCTTGCTCTTGACCCCGGCCAGGTACTCGGCCTGGTCGCACCCGAAGTCGTGGTACCCGCGGAACCGGACCCCGAGCTCGTCGAAGTCCGCGTCCGCGCTCTCGACCGTCGGGCTCATGTTCCCGTTGAGGAACGAGACCACCATCGCGGCCAGGTACGCGGGGCTGTTGAGCAGGTGCCACGCGGTCGCCGAGTACCCCGTGTACGCCGGGTCCGAGAGCTGCCACGCGACCACCGGGCGGTACTTGTTCTGGTAGATGTTGGCGCTCGCGTTCGCGACCGCGCCCAGGTTCTGGTTCCGGTAAATGACCTCGGCGTTGCCCTCCAGTTCGGGGGGCACGAGCAGGATCTCGGGGCGCCCGCCCGGGGCCGAGCCGACCGGGTTCTGGGTGTCCGCGTTGACCGCCTTGGTGCCGTCGGCCGTGGGCGACTTCATCTTGCGGAACGCCTGCACCCCGAGCCCGAGGCCCACGCCGTCGGTCCCCAGGTTCGTGGTGGCCCCGCTGATGTAGTTGGTCCGGCCCGCGGTGAAGAACGAGGCGTTGTTGATGAACTTGGCCCAGAAGATCTTGTTGAACTTCTTGGACGAGCCGCGCCCGAGCCGGGTGCGGATATCATCGAACGCGCCCAGGTCGTCGTTGACGATGTCGGTCCGGGTGAGCGCGAACATCTTCGCGTAGGTCTTGGCCTGGCGCGTGTAGCTCTCCTGCCCGGCCGTCGCGTGCTTGATCTTCCCGTCCGGCCCGAGTTCCTCGTACTCCATGTCGTCGAGCATGCGGTACGACGTCACCTGCTGGAAGTTCGACACCGACTTCACGGCGGCGATCTCCTTCCACGTCATGTCCTCTTCCACGTAGCCTGACAACAGCTCCTTGTTCGCAACATTGCCCAATATTCCGCTCATGGAGATGTTCGACACGCCGGCGGCGCGCAGGTCGACGCTCCCGTCGCTCCCGGTGAACGCGGCCTTCAGAACCGCGCGCAGGTTCGAGCCCGTGATGCGCTCGCCCGGGCTCCCCGGGTACCCGTTCTGGATCGCGGCCAGCATCAGCACTTGCTGCAAACCGAAGTTGCGGAAGCTCTCGTGGGCCGCCTGGCACACCTCGGCCCGGTACTCGCGCTCGACGTTGCGCCCGAGCGACATCCGGAGCGCCGCTTCGAGGGCCTCGGACGCGCTCACGCCCGGGGCCGCTTCGGCGCCCATGCGCCAGCGCCCGCGCCCGAAGTTCAGGGCCGGTCCCGCGTGCGGGTTCGCGGCCGACACGCCACTCGCGAGCGACGCGCGCAGGGCGCTCAGCTCGGCCCGCTCGACGGCCCACCCGCCCCGGATCGCTTCCGCCGCGAGGGCCGTGTTCGTGCCGCACACGCGGTTGATCCCGCTGATCCGCTCGACCTCGGCCGCGGCCTGTTGCCGCATGAGCGCGATCGGGTCGGCCGCGGCGACCGTAGATCCGGTGCCCACGGCCGCGGTTTGGGTGGGGACGACGTTCTCTTCCACGGCTGCACTCCGGTCAGGGATCGGGCCGGCGGCCCGGGTGGTACTCGATCGGTTGGCCCGGCGCGCCTCCGCGGCGAGCCCGGCGATGGTCTGGTCGAACGACTGGATCCCGTCGATGAGCTTGCGGTCCAGGGCCTCGGGCGCCCCGAACACCCCGCCCGTCTTCGCGGCGGCGAGTTGCTTGTCGGTGAGCGACCGGGACTTCTGCACGGCCGCGTCGAACGACTTCTGCGAGCCCTCGACCAGGTCGCGGAAGTACGCCTGTTGGTCCTCGGTGACCGGCGCGCCGGGTGTACCAGCGCCCTTGATCGGACCGGTGCCGAACACGAGCGCCTTGATCCCCTGCTGCTCGGCCGCGCCGGAGAGGTCGTACACCACGGCGAGCGTGCCGATCGACCCGATCATCGCGGTCGCGGTGTTCGCGAAAATCTGGTCCGCCTGGGACGCGATCCAGTACGCGGCGCTCGCGCACAAGTCCTCGGCGAACGCCCACACGGGCTTCTGTTTGGTGGCGGCTTTCACGTCGGCGGCGAGGTCCGCGGTTCCGCTGACCGTGCCCCCGGGGCTGTCGACGTGGAGCAGGATCGCGGACACGTCGGGATCGGCCGCGGCCTTGCGCACCGCGCGCCGGGCCGCGACGGTGCTCGTCGCGCTCGACATCGACCCTTGCGCCTTCATGAGCGCCCCGGCGATCGGGATCACCGCGATCTGCTGGCCCCCGCCTGCCTTGATC
>HG799462.1:577443-593464 GCA_000531095.1 Gemmata massiliana
ACCCTTGCGCCTTCATGAGCGCCCCGGCGATCGGGATCACCGCGATCTGCTGGCCCCCGCCCGCCATGATCGTAACTTCGTATAATGTATGGCTATACGAAGTTATTACGGCCGACGCGACGTGGACCGCGAGGTCCGTGCGCTGGGCGAGGGACCAGAGCGCGGCCCCGGCCGACGGCTCGATCGCCCACACGCCCGCGTAGTCGGTGGCGCGCGGGAACGTCGGGACGGTGAGCGTGTTCAGTTCAGGCCGCACGGGTGCCCTCCTGCGCGGGTGCCGGTTCGTCCGTGGTGGTCCGGACCGGGGCCGCGCCCCCGCCCGCGAGCCACGCCGGGAGCGGGAGCCCGTGCTTCACGTACAGGTCCATCGTGCGCTTGCGCGCGAGGACCAGTTCTTCCTCGGTGACCCCGTCCCGGGCCGCGATCGCGGCGAGCGTGTCGGCCCCGTTGGTCAGGTTGATTTCGTCGGCCGAGGCGTCCTTGACCGGATCCGTGACCGGGCGCGCGTCGTACTGCCACCGGTGGCGCAGCTTCCACCACTGGCCCTCGTACCCGATGAGCTTCGGGAGCGCGAACTTGGCGAACTCGAACCACCGGTACAGGGCCGGGTCGAACACCTTCGCTTCGAGGCCCTGGCGGTGGATGTCGCGCCCGTGCCAGTACGGGGCGTCGTCCATCCGGCCCGACGAATAGTTGTAGCGCGAGTGGTCCCCGGCCACCTTGCCGAACGGCATGTCGATGGCCCGCCCGATCTCGCGCAACTTGGTCGCCACGAACATGTCGTGGTTCGTGGTCGGCTGCTCGGGCTTGAACTGGGTGACCTTGCCCCCGCCGGGCACGGTCAGGAGCATCCCGCGCACGAGCGGGATCGTGTCCATCGTGTCGATCTGATCGGGCTCGTCGCCGGTCGCCCCGAGCGTGCCGTCGGGGAGCTCGATCACGCCCGCGAGCAGGGACGCGACCTCGGCCGCGGTGAGCGTGGCGGTCGTGAACCGGCGGAGTTGGCCCAGGACCGGGAGCGCGGGCGTGAGCACCGACACGCCCCGGAGCTGGCCCGGGCGCTCGGGCCGGAGCCAGTGGAGCACGTTCCGCGCGTCCACCCGGTCCGCTTGTCCCGTCACCCACAGCGAGCGCGGGTCGCCGGGGTGGCGCTTCAAAATCAGGTAGGTGGTCGGGTCGCCGTCCTCGTCGCACTCGATCCCGTCGTCGCCGGTGGTGTTCGCGAGCGGGTAGTACCCGGCCGGGTGCGCGACCTGGTCGGGCTCGATGAGACGCACGTCGAGCGTCACGGGCAACCCGAGCCGTTCGAGGCGCTTGGAGTCGCGGAACACGCCGAAGCACTCGCCGGCGACGATCTCGACCCCGCACAGGACGCGCGAGGTGAGGGGCCAGTCGGCCGCGGCGGACCACACGCGCCACAGGTCCTCGACGGACCGGTTCAGGGCGTCGTCGTCCGTGAGCATCTGGAGCCGCGCCCCGGTGCCCACGGTGTCGGTGACGAGCGTGCGGACGATCCCCGCGGCGTAGCAGTTGTTCAGGCACTCGTGCCGGGTGCGCTTGCGGAGCACGCGCCGGACCTCGGGCGTGAGCTGCCCGACCGGGGCCAGGTCGTCGGCCGGTGCCCAGTGCTTGCGGTTCTCGTTGTCGGTGCGCGCGGCATCGTAGCTCGCGCGCCGGGACACGGTGCGCTCGGAGCGGAACGGCCGGCCGGTGTGGTCGACGATCGTGATTTTGCCGGGCGTCGGTTCGCCGGCGCGCATGAGAGGTTGGCTCACCCCGGGCCTCCCCCGGGCAGTTCCGGGCGCGCGGCCCGGAGCCCGCGCCACCCGGACCGGGGACCGCCCTTGGCGTTGGTCCCGGAGAGAGCGGCCTTGGTCGCGAGGTGCTTGTCGGCCGCGACGAGCTTGTCGAGCGGTTGGCCGGTGGCGGACTGGCCGTCACTGGTCGAGGACGCGGGGAGCTGGGCTTCGGACGCGATCGTGTCAGTGAGATCGGTAGAATCGGCCACGGCGAGCCCCCGGCGGCAACGTCAGCGAACGGGTGATACGTCCACTGTGTTGCGGCCGGGGCGCGGCTTCAATCGCGGGATGGGCGGGGCCGAAGGGAATTGGCGGGAAACGTCCAGCATGCTGTAACGCGGGTCACCCGCACTTGCCCCTGTGGGCCTTCGGCGCGGGCTTTTTCAGGGCCGGCGGGGGCGCCGCCTTTGCGACCTTTGGGCGCCCCGCGCGGGCGGGGTGAGTCTGTCCGTGCGGTTTGCCGGCGGGGAGTTGGTGGCCGAGGGCAAGGGCGATGACGCGCCCGCCTGGTGACAGGGGCGTCAGGCGACACCAGTAAGAGCCGCAAACTCGAGCGAATCAGTAGCCACTGTCATGGGGTAAGGCGTGAGTACACTGCGGCCGGGCGGTCGCGACCACGTCAGCCGGAACGCACCACCACCTGGAGGGGCTCCGGCCTCTGTCCGGCGGCCGGGCACAAGGGGTAACCCAGTTGCTTTTTCGGATTGCACCGCAAATCGGTAAATGGTCTGAGCCGTTTTCAAAGCAACGAGCCAGAGCGTGTTTGCCCTGGCTCGTTGTTCTTTCGATCGTCATTAAAAATCGGTGAACCCATCGTCACCGCCGAATTTATCGGATCCGTGCTTGTGTCCGCTGCCGTTGGCGTGATTGCCCTTAAGCGCCTTGGTAACGGCGGGCCGGGGTTTGGTTACCGGGGGCCTGCTGCGGGGGGCCGGCCGCGGGGCCGCGCGCCCGTTCTCGCTGAGCTTGAACCGCGCGATAAGGTCACGGAGTTGCGCCGCTTGGTCCGTCAGCGTCTGGGCCGTGGCCGACATTTCTTCGGTCTGCGAGGCGTTCTTCTGGGTCACGGTGTCCATCTGAGTGACGGCCTTGTTGACCTGCTCGATGCCCACCGACTGTTCCTTGCCGGCCGCCGCGATCTCCGTGATGATGTCGGTCACGCGCTTCACGCTCGTCACGATCTCGCCCAGCGTTGAGCCGGACTGGTTGACGAGTTCGGTGCCCGCGTCCACCTTCTTGACCGAGTCCTCGATCAGGGACTTGATCTCCTTCGCCGAGGTCGCCGAACGTTGAGCCAAGTTGCGGACCTCGGATGCGACGACCGCGAACCCGCGCCCCTGCTCGCCCGCACGAGCGGCCTCGACCGCGGCATTGAGCGCCAACAGGTTCGTCTGGAACGCGATCTCGTCAATGGTCGTGATGATGTCCGCGATCTTCTTGGACGACTGGTTGATCTCACTCATCGCCTCGACCGCGTTTCCGACAACGCGCCCGCCCTTTTCGGCGATGTCACGGGAGTTGCTCGCGAGTTGGCGGGCCTGTTGCGCGCTGTCGGAGTTCTGGCGCACGGTCGCCGTGATCTCTTCGAGTGTACTCGCGGTTTCTTCCAGACTCGAAGCTTGCTCCTGGGCGCCAGTGGAGATCTCGTCGCTGGCCGCGGACAGCTGACCCGAGGCATCGGCGAGCTGCTCGGACACCTCGCGCACGCCCTCGAGGGCGGCACGCACGGACACGATCGCCTGGCTCAGGGCCGCGCCCACGCGCCCCAGATCGTCACCCCCAAGGGGCGTCATGTCCCCGGCGAAGTCGCCCGCGGCCATCCGGTTGACCGCCTCGAGGATCACGGCTACCTTGCGCTTGGTTTCGGTCAAGTCGGTGGCGAACTTGACCACCTTATACGGCTTCCCGTCGGGCCCGAGGATCGGGTTGTACGAGCCCAAGATCCACACCTCCTTGCCCCCCTTGCCGACGCGCTGGAATTCGCTCGCGACGTACTCCCCGCGGTTCAGTTTGGCCCAGAACTCTCGGTACTCGGGGCTCGACGCGTATGTCGGGTTCACGAACATGCTGTGGCGGCGCCCCTGGATCTCCCCCAGGGTGTACCCGAGGGTACTCAGGAAGTTGTCGTTCGCGGTCTGGATGGTCCCGTCCATCGAGAACTCGATCGCCGCCAGGGATCGCTTGATCGCGTCCACCTGGCCCCGGGAGTCGGCGTTCGCCGCCTCGAGCTCGAGGCGCTGGGTGATGACGTCCCAGGTGACCAGGGTGCCCAGGCGCTCGCTGGCGGCGGAGAACACCGGCTGCACGCGCAACTCGAGGGTTTCGGGGCCGACCCGGATGACCGACACCGGGGGGATCGTGGCCGCGTTCGCGAGCACCCCGCGCTGGTGCTCGGGGCGCTTGTGGAACACGTCGATCGACTGGCCGATCAAAGCCTCGGCCTTGATCGGCAGGTACTGCTGGAGCCCCTTCAGGGTTCGGACCGTGGCCGGGTTCACGTAGCGGATCACGAACTGCGTGTCGCAGAACATGACGTTGAACTTGATCGCGTCCAGGATCTGCGTCTGCACCTCAGCGGGCAGCCCGCCGGAAGGAGCCGACCGGGTCGGCGCGGACAAGCGGCTGAAAAATCCCATAGGTGCCTCGATGCCCAATGCGTTGAAAGGTGCTGACGTCCCGCGATCAACTGGTCCGGTCCTGAGATGATACCTTCGGTACCTTCAGTATCGGTCCGATAATAATTATTTTTCTATACGAGTGTAATAATTTACGATAATTTGTTTTTACGCGACCGAGACGACCGGATTTTTATGGCCCAGGTGAGTAAAGGTACTGAATGGGCCACTCACCAATAAGGAGATCGAATTGCGACTATCTGATGAATAGATCACTCCCACGGGAGGAGCAAATCGAGGGGTCGGTTTTTTTCCTGACAAGATAGGAACGCAACGTTGGCGAAGGGGGCCACACTACAACGGTACCGGGGCATCGAACCGGTACTTGGGAAAGAGTAAATGAGCCGTGTCAGGCATTTCCCTACTTTCGCGGATAATCGTCAACTGCGATCCCGATCAGAGCTATGATCCGTTGCCCGGACGGGCCGCCCGGTGACCGGGGCGCTAGGCGAAGAAAAGAGAAAGCCACGGTCACGGGGTTGGACGTGAGTACCCGGACGTCATGAGCCGAACACCGCGTCAGTCGGAGGGCCCTTCCACAAGAGCGGCTCCGACCTCTGCCCGACGGCCGGGTACAAGGGGTAACCCAGCCGATTCACAAACACAAACGTAGACGGCCCGCGGGCGCGCTCGTTGATTCGCGATCATCTCATCCCGCTTCGACGATCTCCCGTGTGCGGATCCGGTGCCCGCACCCGCGGCAACTCTTCGACCGCACCGTAGCCCCGGCCCGGTGCCGGGTCGTGTGGAGCTTGAACCGCACGTCGCCGCACTTCGGGCAACTCAACCCGAGCCGCGTGACAGTCTCGCACGCGGAACACACCATATCTCTCGTGACGACGCCGTTCGGCGAGCGACATAACCGGATCGTGTGCAGCCGGTGCCCGCGGCAGTCGGCACAGTACGCCCCCTTGGTCCGCGGCTTCTTGCGCGCATCACCTGTGCTCATCAGTAGATCGCTCCGTGCTTCTCGCGGAACTTGTCGGACAGGCGAACCTTCTTGCGCGTGACCGTGACGGGCGGTGCCCCGGCCGCGGTACCGGCGTCCCAGCGCAGGCCCAGGACGCTCGCCGCGACGGTGGCCCCGACCACGCAGTCCCACCAGTGGTTGTCCCGGTTCAATCGCGCCACCCACTCATCGACCTCGTACCCCGCGGCTCCCGGGGTTCGGGGCTTCGGGTATTCCGCGGCGCAGTGGTCCGCGAACAGTTGGTGCTCGGCCTGGGTCGCGGCGAACAACTAGCCGGCCGCCGCGATCTCCGTGATGATGTCGGAACCGCTCGGCCACGAACGACTTGAACTTGTTCGTGTCGAACACCACCTTGCGCCCGCGCTTCCCGGTCTCCGCGGTGGAGATGCGCCACCCGGGGCCGATCTGCTCCCCGTCCAGGCGCCGCCAGTTCGCGATCGGGGTGGCCTTCGGCCCGATGTACTTGCCGTGCGACGGGAGCAGCACGGCCGCGTGTTTCGAGCGCCGGCAGAAATCGTACACGAGGTCCGTGAGCGGCCCGTAGTTCGCGTCGATCGGGCACCGCTCGACGTGGAGCTCGGTCCCGGTTTCTTCCTGCACGTATTTTCGGCCCAAGATCCGATCGGTGACCGCCGTGAGCCCGGCGTAGATCACCGCTTCCTGCGGGATCTTGTCCATCCCGGGCAGCGTCGAGAGGGTCGGGCGCGCGTCGGCCGCGGCGAAGTACAGCCGGGTCTGGTCCGGGTACGGGCCGTAGTCGATCACCGAGCCCCCGAAGCGCTCGTCCCACGCAACCACCGCGTACCAGAGCACGTGCTCCCCGACGTCCACGAACGCCGTGAGTCGCGTGCACGAGCGCGGGACCGCGAGCCGGGCCAGGTTCGTGACCTTCTTCGCGAGCTGGTCCGGGTCGAGCACGGACGCCGCGACCGCGTGGAGCGGCTTCGGGTCGTTCATGTACTCGGCCGCGAACGCGAACGGGTCGCGGAACCGCAGGTGCATCGCGTGCTGGATCGCGCTGATGTCCTCCGGGTCCTTGCGCTCGTCCCAGCTCGCCTCGGCACCGTCTTCGAGCTCGACCTGGTGGGCGACGTAGTAGGCGTTCGATTCCGTGAAGTCGGGCGGTTCGAGCTGGGCGCACCGGGCGTACTCCTCGAAGTACCCGTCCCACGCGGTGAGGTTCCGCGGGAGCGATCGCAGGATGCCCGTGCGCTCCCCGCGCCAGAGCGGGTGCTTCTTGCGGTCGAGCAGGTGGTCCACCATGTCGCCCGGCTCGATCACGGTACACGGCATCACGGCCGCGATCTTCTTCCCGGGGCCGGCCATCCCCAACACGTCGGCGCTCACGAGTTGCTCGCGCACCACGTTCTGGGTCTTCGACCGCGCGCTCTCGGGCGTCTGTGGGTCGTCGAGGAGCACGAAGTCGGGGCGCACCATCTCCCCGGTGGTGAGGGCCTTGAGCGACCCGCGGAGCCCGTCCCCGGTGAGCCCGCTGGTCGCGATTACGATGCCCGAGGTGGGCACCATCCCGTCGGCACGCAGGGACCAGTGCCGGGGCCAGTTCTCCGGGGGCGGCACGGTGGGGAACACGATCCCGTCGCTCGACCATTCGATGAGCGTGGACACCCCGTCGCACGTCTGCCCGCTGGCCCGGTTCGCGATCCCGCCCAGCGCGCGGGCGTAGTGCGATACCTCGGGGTAATCGAGTGCGAGCGCGTCGGAGAACCGGATCAGGGTCTTGATCGCGGTGAGCGAATCTCCCGCCTTTTCCGCGGTGGCCCCGATCACGAAGGCGTACCGGCACACCGCGTTGAGCGTGGCCCAGAGGGCGCCCATGCGGCTGATCGTGGTCTTCCCGCTCCCGCGCGGCATCGCGAACGCGAACAGGGCGCCCCGGGTCGCGGCTTCTTCGATCCGGGCGATCGCGCGCAGGTGCGATTCGCTCCACCCCATCGAGAACGCTTGCGGGGCGTAGGTCTCGCAGAACAATCGGAGCGACCGTGAGCACGCCTCACGACGGTCCGGGTCCAGGATGTCCGGGCACGGCCCGGCCTCACGCTTGGTGTCGCTCCGCAGTCGGGAGGCGTTCGCGAGCCGGTCGCGCTCGGCGGTGCTCGCCGGCGTGCGCGGTGCACTTACCGTGGGTGGTGGAGGAGCGGTCGGCGACTTCGCTCGGGATGTGGGCTTCGCGGCAAATTTGGGAGTGGGTTTCGATTTGGTGCGCGGCGCGGCCGCCGCCTTGACCGCAGTCTTCTTGACCGCGACCGACTTCTTCTTGACCGCGCCAGTCCCTTGAGGCTTGGGCTCGCCCTTCCGCTTCGGCATGTACTCTCGCGATGAGTGTACATCTTAGCACGAGAAGGGCGATAAGCGAAAGGTTGCTTCCCTCAAAAGCGAGTACGAGTTGCTCAAATTTGTTAGATAGCCCAATTCACAGCATCCGGCGATTAAACACATCTCTGAAACATTCAATCGCTATATACAGAGACTTTCAAATTGGGATTACTCTTTTTCAACTTCTCGATCGCGTCAGGTGTGACCTTGTTCTTGGAGAGAGAGACCGTTTTCAATTTTGGGCACCGAAGAAGGGGTTCGAGTTCTCCATCCTTAAATACGATCCCTCGGATGCTCAGTTCCTCTAAATTTGACAAGCTGGCTAGCGATTTTATTGACGCACCTGTAATCTTTGTGTCATCTAATTCAAGTTCCTTGAGGCCGGACAATTTCGCGATCGATTCGACACCGGCGTCGTCGACTGAGCTGCCCCGCAGTCGCAACGTGCTTAAACTCTTAAAGCCAGAATTTTTAAAACCTGAGCCATTAACTGGGTTCTCACGCAAATCAAGTGAACCTAACTTTGAAAGTTTCGCGAGGTGCGCGATCCCTGAGTCTGTGACCCTGTTGTTCTCTAGGAATAAATATTCGAGTCCCGTTAGGCGGCTGATTTCAACGAGACCAGTGTCATTGACAGAGCCCTGCTCGATTCCCAACCAGTTCAAGGCCGTGCAACCGCTCAAGTGCTGGAAGCCCGTGCCTGTGATGGCCAGATTCCCCTTTCCAGATGAGCCGCGGACATCAATTTGCTTTAAGCATATTATAGACTTCATTCCCTCAAAATCCGCATCCGTAATGGTTGAAGATCCAGGCGAAATTTTTCTTATGCATCGCAACTTATCCAGTTGAAGAAACCCTGCGTTTGAAACCGGGAAGTCGCCCCACGACAGTTCGGTTACACCGAGGAGCCGAAGCTGGGAGAGAACGGCCGTCTGAAACGTCCCCTCCGCGGTGAAGTGTGATTTGTTGAGCCCAACAGTGTATCCGTTGTATATTTCTTCGATTTTTACCCCATCCTTTTTCAGCTTCTCTGCCGCCTCACGAGCAGAACCGCCTAACGCCCTCCTCTTCTCTTCAGAGATCTCGCTATTCCGCCAATCGGTGTCATAGGGGTCCGTCGCCGCGGGTGGAATACTCGTATTTGGCTTCTGGTCGACTGGGGATGGTGTTAGTTTTCCTGCATCCAGATCGGGCACATTGATCGGTGGGCGCGGCTGCGGGCCGTTCAGGACTGGAGGTGGTGCGACCGGGTTACCCTTCACTACCTCTTTGGGCTTGTCGTCGTCTTTGGTGAGCAAATAGCCAACGGCGCCAAGGACCATTACCCCAAGCAAGCCGAAGCCAACGAGTCCGAAGACAACAAGGAGTCGCTTGTTCGTCCCCTTCTTCGAGCGTTCTTCCTCACCCCTTAAGCGTCTCTGTCGAATTGGGCGCTCGTCTTCCTCGTCCTCGTCTATGACCACATCGGTGTTGACCTGCGGCCTGGCCGCGGGTCGCGGCGCAGGTTTCTTAACGGGTAGCGTCGGCTCATCTTCCACTACCTCGAAGGCCGGAGCTTCTATGACCAACTCCGGAACCACAAGCACTTTCTGACACTTGGGACACTTGACCCTCTTTCCGGCCGCGGCGTCCGGTGCGTTCATTTGAGCCGTGCACGTTGGACAAGTTAACTTGATTGGCATGAGTAAAGTCCGGATGGCTAGCAAAAGATTGGTAATTGTACGGCTAAAAGCCGAATAGTTTACAACTAAATCTCCTAGCGCGAGTACCTCTGGCCACAGAACTCGGGCATGCCTCCCTCGTTCCACGGAAGGCCGGGCACTTTGGCTCGTTGTGCGTTCACATCGTTACTGTGTCTATAACCCCAACTGTTCCCGATGGGGCACTTTTCGACCAACCCGCCGGAAGGACCCGTGAAACTCAAGCCGTTCTCATGGTATCGGGAGGAGCCGGATTTTGTTAGGCTTGCCTAACTAGCCTGGCGAATCGATCCCGCCCGGCACGCGGGGCACAAGAGCCTTCACGTGTCGGGCGGAGCGTTAAGCCACAGATGAGTTAGAACTCTGTGAATCCTCCATCCCCGCTACCGAGGTGATCGAGTTCGTGCACGTGTCCGTTGCCGTTGGTTGTCCCGTTCTTGAGGGCACGGGTGACCGCGGGTCTGGGCTTTGGGATCGCCCCATTCTTCCGGGGCGACTTAGCCGGGGTGCTGCGCGCGGGACGCGCTCCGGTGTCACCGAGCTTGAACCGGGCGACGAGGTCGCGCAGTTGTGCGGCCTGATCGGTAAGTGTTTGGGCTGTGGCGGACATCTCTTCGGTCTGCGAGGCGTTCTTCTGAGTGACGGTGTCCATCTGGGTCACGGCTTTGTTCACTTGCTCGATACCCGCGGACTGCTCCTTACCAGCCGCGGCGATCTCGGTGATGATGTCCGTGACGCGCTTCACGCTGGTCACGATCTCGCCCAGCGTGGAGCCGGACTGATTCACGAGTTCGGTGCCCGCGTCGACCTTCTTGACCGAGTCCTCGATCAGTGACTTGATCTCCTTCGCGGACGTGGCCGACCGTTGGGCCAGGTTCCGCACTTCCGACGCGACGACCGCGAACCCGCGCCCCTGTTCCCCGGCCCGGGCCGCTTCGACGGCCGCGTTGAGGGCGAGCAGGTTGGTCTGGAACGCGATCTCGTCGATGGTCGTGATGATGTCCGCGATCTTTTTCGAGGACTGGTTGATCTCGCCCATCGCCTCGACCGCGTTACCGAGTCCTCGATCAGTGACTTGATCTCCTTCGCGGACGTGGCCGACCGTTGGGCCAGGTTCCGCACTTCCGACGCGACGACCGCGAACCCGCGCCCCTGTTCCCCGGCCCGGGCCGCTTCGACGGCCGCGTTGAGGGCGAGCAGGTTGGTCTGGAACGCGATCTCGTCGATGGTCGTGATGATGTCCGCGATCTTTTTCGAGGACTGGTTGATCTCGCCCATCGCCTCGACCGCGTTACCGACCACCTGACCGCCCTTCTCGGCCACGTCCCGGGAACCGCTCGCGAGCTGGCGGGCTTGTTGGGCGCTGTCCGCGTTCTGGCGCACGGTCGCGGTGATCTCTTCCAGCGTGCTGGCCGTTTCTTCGAGACTTGATGCCTGTTCCTGGGCGCCGGTCGAGATCTCTTCACTGGCCGCGGACAGTTGACCCGAGGCGTCGGCGAGTTGCTCGGACACCTCACGCACGCCCTCGAGGGCCGCACGCACGGACACGATCGCTTTGTTCAGGGCAGATGCCATCTGGCCGACCGCGTCCGTGCCCAAATCGGGTACCTGTTGGGTAAAGTCGCCCGCGGCCATTGCGTTGACTGTGGTCACCACGGTGTTCATTTTCTTCTGGAGCTCGGCCGCTCGGGCGCTGTCCTGTTCGGCCTGGGCTCGGGTGGCCGCGGCCTCGCGCTCGGTGCGCTCGCGCGCTTCGGTGGCCTCGCGCTCGGCCCGCAGGCGGTCCTTCTCGACCTGTTGGCGCTCCGCTTCTTGGGCGGCCACGAGGGCCCCGATCGCCGTGTTCAGGGCGACCGCCATGCGCCCGACCTCGTCCTGCGACTGGACATCGGCCCGCTGGCTCAGATCCCCCTTCGCTACGGCCTCGAGCACGCTTACCGTTCGCGAGAGCGGGCCGGTCACCGACGCCGCGATCACGATCCCGAGCCCGAGGGCGGCGAGCACGGCCCCGATGATGGTGGCCCAGAGCGTGGAGGACGCGGACGCATACGTTCGGTTGGCCTGATCGTCCTCGCTCCGAGCGATCTCCTCTTGGATCCCAATGAGGTCCTGCAGCAACTCGTTCATCCGCGCGGCCGTCTTCAGTTCCCGCAGCGCGGCGTCCCCGGCCTTTTCAAACTCGCGCTTCTCGACGTGCGCCATGACCTCCTCGTAGTCGCGTTTCCACTCGGGCAACGCGGCCTGGAGCTGCTTCCACACTGCGGCCTCTTTGTCGCTCATGGACAGGGCCGAGTACACCTTGAACCCGTCCTCGAGTTGCTTCCAACCGGTCGCGATGTTCCCGCGGCCGGTACGGATCCCGGCCTCGTCGCCGCGTAGCCCTGAAGTGATTATGGTGCGCTCGGCCCGCTGGACCTGGAGCACCCGGCCCGGGCCTTGTCCAGGCCGATCAAGCTCGGGACCAGGTTGGCGGTCGCGTTCACTTGTGCGGCGCGGATCTCGCCGAGCGCGCGGATGGCCGTGTACCCCAGAAAGCCGCACCCGAACGCGACTAACAGGAACCCCCCGATGAGCCGAGGGCCGATACGAACCTTCAAGAGTGGTGCAATGAACGGAGCGTGCATGAGACGAATCCTTGATCGTGTTTGGAACCGGGACCGTACCACCGTGGCACGGCCGTGTCAGCGGACTATGGGCCGTTGCGGGTGCGCCCGCGTAACTCCCACGTGCGGAACCCGGGGCGCGAGGGTCACGTGCTGGGGGCATCCTGGTGCCGTTAGCGACGGGAACGGAGCTGTCGCAGCTCCGCAATTTGGGCCGTCAGCCGTTCGGCGAGTAGCTCCAGTTCGTGCGCCCAAACCATGACTTGCGTGGGCGTCCGGGTGACCCGCGGGCCGGTCGGCAATTCGCCGTGAACTTGTGACAGCGCCGCTTGGACGAACTCCGCGCGCCAGTTCAGCAGTCGGACCCGCCCCGGGGCGCTCAGGCAGAATCGCACGAGGGACGCGAGTGCCGGGAACTCGAACCCGGTGACCCCTTCGCATTCGAGGAGCATCGTGCTGCCCGGGTGCGCCGCGAGCCACTGCTCGTACCCGGGCAACCGGTCCTCCCAATCAAGGGCCGTCACGAGGCCCGCTAGTTGCCCACAAACAGTGCCTGGTCGAGAAACGGTGCCGTATCCCATTGCGCGCCTCGTGGGCCGTGGTGTGGTTGGCGATTCAATCACCGGCAAACGCGCGGCGTCGTTTTGAATCACCAGATCATTTGATTAGCCATTTCAATTTATCGCCGAAAGTACGCGCGATTTGCCTGTAGCGCGATGAAACACGTCTTTTCCAAGATTGATTGAAATATATCTAGTAACAATTTTGATAGTTCTATCAACTATTACTTAGGAAATGAGATAAGTAATTTTATAAATTTGTTGATAATTAATAAAATTATCATGAATAATGTTGGCAGCTTCTATTACGCGACATGTTCGCTAGATTTGAGCTGGCCGATATTTGGTCTTGACGTGCGGCGTGTTGCCTAAAGAAAATGGCATCATTAAACAGGCCGGTGCCGCCTCGGTACCGGCTACGCGATTGAACACGGCCTCTGTCCAGACGCCGTCGCGTCGATCGTGTTCATTCAGAAGCGTGGGCAATGCGGTCTGACCCGCGTGTGGAGCTCGTTGCGTCGTCGGTGGTCGCGGCTCGTTCGCCACCTTGATGACATCCGCGATCTAAGCCGTTCTAGCTAATCCCTCGTTCGCCTTTGTGACTTTTCGAGAAGGTGTGCGGCCAGGGCACAGTCAGCGCGCTCCCGAAGCCATAATCGCTCGCCTAATTCGATGGAATTGAAGCGACAGAAACCCTGTGAGTGGCAGTGAACTACGGTGGGGCATCGCCAAACAGTTGCAGTTTACGGACATGCATATCGCAGCGGGCATTCTGCTGGTGCCTGGGAGTTCGATGGCATCACAAATGCGATGAGGGGTTGCAGCCGTGGGAAGCATGCGTCGGCGAGTGGGTGTGGTACTCACCGAGACCATGCTCAGAGAGGAGGGCACAGGCATGCAACCTGTGGGGATGACGTTCCGAGTCGGTGTCGCGATCATCGCGCTCGTGGTGCTGTGTCCGCACACGTTCGCTACCGATTACTGGGTCGTAACTCGGACAGGTGATCGAGACGGGGCTGGAACAAACGCAGACGTCCAGATCAAGCTGATCGGCACCAAAGGCGAGTCGAAGTGGCTTGTCATGGACGAGACTGGAATCGATGACCGCGAGCGGGATGACGCGAACGTCTACCGCTTCGACCTTGATGACATCGGGGATGTGAATCGTGTGCTCCTTCGGGTCTGCGAGGAGTCCGCAAGCCCAGATCGCCCGGATTGGTATCTCGAACGGGTCGCAGTCGTGAAGGGGACCATTCCTCGGGAAATCGCACTGATAATGAAGGCACCAAAGCCCCCACTGCATAAGGGCGACTGGGATCAAGAAAAGCGGAAGAGCTTCGAGAAGGTCTTCCGGAAGTTGCCCGAGGCGAAGGAGTTTAAGTGCGATGGGTGGGTCAAGTTCGCGAAGTGGTCCGACCACAACCATCCTGACAGATGGCCGATCACGGAACTAAAGTAAGGAGCCGCAGTATCGCCGAACCCGGCGCTGCATCTAGTTCGAGTTGAGTGACGTAGTCGCTTTCATGTGTCTGGCTTGTGCGAAAAACCCTGGAAAACAAGTCGATCCGGGGCAATCAACCCGGTAGTAGCATCATAGGAGTGTGGGGGTTGTTGGGGGCCGTGTTGTCCCCAAATTTTCCCCAAACACAGTGTCGAAACGTTTGATGGAATCGCTGGGTCTTTTGTCGTTTAACCGCAGATACTGGCCCCCGCGAACCTCACCCCTGAGCTAGGCGGGTTTGCACTTCCGCAATGAAGCGCGAAGGAACGAGGGGGATGGCAAAAGCAGTGTCTCGCGCAGGATTAGAAGAGAGCAGAAACGCCATCCGCTTGGCTCGCGAAAGGCCGACGTAGAACCGTCTCCGTTGTGCCGAAAGGGCGGCTTCGGGAATAGCATCAAGAGTGCCGCTGCGCCGGTTGATGCGACGGCTAGGCATAATTCCCTCCTGTAGCCCTGGCAGGACTACTACGTCGAACTGTCGCCCTTTGCTGCTGTGGTAGGTAGTCAGCACGAGTCGGTCTCGAGTTCTCCCATCTCGGGCGAATTCGCCGACGCTCGTCTCAGCCAGGGCCTGCCCCACCAGACACCCGTTGACCAACGTGTCAAAGTCCTCCAAATCCTCCAAGTGGGCCGGCGATGCGGCCAGTACAGATCGCAAGTCGAGGCTCTGTTGCAACTCGTCCAACCAGTCGGCCAGAAGGTATTCCTCGTTGTAGGCACGTTCCAACGACGTAAACAGACGCCTCCGTGTTTCGAGGTCGATTGGCCCCGAGTCGCGCGTTCCCGCATTTTGGAGTATCACCGCATACTCGGCCAAGAGCTCTTCGAACAAGATCTCCTCGTGCGATCGGGCACCAACCGCCCAGTTGGCACACTTCTGAAGCCATCTAACAAATGGGGTCCGAGAGAATAGCCCCTCACGCTCAGCCAGATACGGTACGTTGGCACTTTCTAACCCTTCCTGGATGCGGGTGAGCAACGCCCCCTTGCCCGGGTACAGTACCACGACCTCATGAAGCGGCACGCCGAGGCCTTGAACAGTCGGCAAAATGGTTTCGGTCAGAAACGAGATCTGGTCCGTTAGCCCACCGGCAACGGTCTGAATGAAGACCTCGCCGTCATCGCGTCTCTCTGGGTCCGGGAGGTAGCCGCGAGGAGCGTCGAGAGCGAGTGCCGCCTCCGAAGCAGCCATGATTCGGCTGCCGCTACGGTAGTTAAATCGTAGTCGAATCGTGCGGTAGCCGTCGGTCGCGGCCAATTCGTTGAGGTATCGCGAATCTGCACCGGAAAATTCGAAGACAGTTTGGTCCTCGTCTCCAACAGCAAAAACCTTGATACCCGCTGCATTAGACAAGGTCAGAACAATTTGGTGTAGAGGCCCGCCAAGGTCCTGGTACTCGTCGACAACGAGCCATGGGAAGCGGGCTGCGAGGAGGTCTCGGACCACGGCGTTGGACTGGACGAGACGAAGGGACTCGAAGACTATGCGGTCGAAGTCGAGTATAAGCTGCTCGTTGAGAGCCGCTTCATACCTTGCGGCAACAGCGACGTAGCGGTCATCGAACCGGCTCAAGTCCTCCCCGCATGCTCGACTCTTTCGAATGTGGCTTAACAGTACAGCGCGGGTTTAGTTTCTAGAGCAGTGCCCGCTTCCGCCGTTTCTTGTGGGACTTGGCGGCCTGAGCGTTGCGGGCTTGGTGGTAGCAAATGACGCGACTGGTGTGCCGCGTGTCGGGGTGCCTCTCCTCTGCCGGAACGCGACCGCGCACCGCTGGTTCAGAGCCCGGCACACCTGTTCGGCTGTGACCTGCGGATTTTTCCCCCCGGAGCCGTTGCGTGTGAGTGGCCACGAACCCGAGGACGACCCAAGGCCAGGTCA
>HG799462.1:593544-672518 GCA_000531095.1 Gemmata massiliana
ACAACAGGTCGCGTCCAACAGGGCCTGGAATGTCCACGTCGCCCCGAGCGGCTACGCCGCTGTCGTATAACTTCGTATAATGTATGCTATACGAAGTTATCACGCGTGTGATCGCCCCACTTGCGGCAGCTGGTCTCGTCGATCACCCCAACCGTGCCCAACGGGTCACTCGCGAGGTCCGCAACCACCGAACCGAGGTACTTCTGCAAGGTGTCGCGAGCCGAGGCCTGGTCCCACCGTGCGGTGACCAGGAACTCCTGGAGGGTTCGGACCGCGGTCCCGGCTTCGAGTGCGATGGGCTCAATACTCTTACGCGACAGATCGGACAGCAACCCGCGGCAATATGTGCCGAAGTGCTTGGCCGTACGGTCCTGGCCCAAGTGCCCTCGGAACCGTCTAAGGTATGCCGCGAACGCCGGACCAAGGGCCACGATCTCCCGCTCGGTCATCGGTAATCCTCCCCGATGAACAGCTTACGGAACGCTGGAAAACCCGCGCTGTACTGTTAAGGTGGAACGAAAGTAGCCCAGCCGCTCGTTGACCCCCACTTGATCGAGGGCGCGCTGAAGAATCGCATCCGTCGTGCGGTCCGTGGCGACCCTTGCGCGGGTTAGCACTTCGTCGCCGAGCATTGCTCCGAATGGCCGTAGGACGCAGTTGAGGCAGAAACCATGCACAGTGCCGAGGAACAGCCGAGGTCCAGGGTGAATTCCGAGGTCGGCTAGACGGACCCGAAACTCCCTCGCCGCTTCTCGTCCATACGTAATGCATGCAAGGCCGCGCGGGGCGGGAATCACCGACGTCAGAAGGTGTGCCACTTTGACTACCAGCGTGGCGGTTTTTCCGCTCCCAGGGCCGGCCCGCACCACCAAGTTGTCAAGGTGGGTTACGGCCAGCTTCTGCTCTCTGTTCAACCGCTCGAAGGCGGCGGAGAGATCACGCATTGGCGCGCACCTTGGTCACGATCCTCTCGATGGCCAGCTTGATGTGTGCGGGGGGCTCGACGTCCTCAAGATGGTCGGCGAGCCGCTGAGCAAACCGTCCTTTGCCCTTGTCCTCGATTCGCGATAGCAGTGCCTTTCGTTCGTCAGGGCCGCCGCCATTCGCGGCAGCTACCTCGGCGGCGAAATTGTCTGCGACCTTCTTTGTGACTCCCAGTTCGCCCCACGCAGCCTTCATTGCTTCGGCCGCCGCAGGGAGCAAATCAGTTTCAAGAGTCGTCACACCGACAAAGATGTGGGCCTTCCGGAGTTCCACTCGCGCGGCCTGGAATTTCTTTGCCGCGAGGTGCGCGTCTACGGTGGGCTTTACACCGGAGTTCGGGCCGAGAAGCTTAGCGCCGCGATTCAGACCGGCATTCTCAATCCCCCGTGCATCAGGGTCAGCATCACCGTCAGTGATGATGACGCTCGGGATATTTAACGCTCCCGGGGCGAGCAACCTCCTGTACGGAGCGAAATCCGTTCCGTGAACGGAACAGACGCTGATCCCGAGAGAATCGAGATCGATGTCCATTTCGCGAGCAAATGCCGGCACCAGAAACAATTCAGCTGCGCCCTCCACCAAGATTACGCCTTTCGCGAATAACAGCTCCGCCCGGTTGACATCGAGGTATCGCTCCACGTCGGCGGTCTCGATGTCGGTGAGGCCGGCACCGGAAGCAGTAAAGGCTTGTGTGCCGGCATCACCGCGCTTGTGCAAGACGATCAATGACGCCAAAGGCGTAACGCTGGCAATATGTGGGGAATGGGTCGAGAGCAACAGGGGAGCGTCCAGGCGAAGCAGCGATCGGAAGATGACACGTTGTAAGTGCGGGTGGAGGTGCGCCTCTGGCTCTTCAACTCCCAAGACGGTCGTCACCACCTCGCCAGCTTTTTTCTGTTCGGACATCTCCTCGAGCAGGAGTGCCAGGAAGATGAGGTTGGCAGTCCCTAGGCATGTCTCGCCGATCGATCGCTCGGTTTCTTCGGCGATGAACAGCCTGACGGCCCGGATTACCTGCTCCGACCGCATCGCCGCCACCCCGAGTCGCGTCGGCACAGAGAACAACTCGCCGGCCATGTCCTCAACGCGCTTGGCGATGGCGTCGTTAAGTCCCTGAACGGATGGCTCGCTCAGCAAAGCCTCCGAAGCGGCCTTCACCGAGTCAGCCAGCTCGCTCAGCTTCTTTTCGGGTATTTGGAGGCGCTGTATGAGGGGGCGTAGCGGCGAACGTTGCCAGTTCTGGAGATCACTCTCCGCGTCCCGAAGCGCTGGTAGCACGCGGAGCGAGATGTAGCGACGGACATCCGAGCCGATCCGCTTCTTCTCGTCGGTACCGCCGAAGACAACGAACTCGTAATCGGCTTCCGTCAGCGCCTTCGATGGCTCGATCGATTGCCGAGGACGGTAAACGTAGGTCATCCGGCCGACAAGCGGGGCTGTCGACACGTTGCAATCGACTAGGACGCACTTTCCGTTTACGTCGTTGTCGTACCCGGTGACTTCGACCACGACCCGAATCTCTGCTCCGCCAAACCGCGAACCCAAACCATCCCAAAAATCCTCCGGTCGGAGGACGCGCGAACTGTCCGGGAGTGACGGGTCGAGAACCAACCGAAGGGCGTCAAGGAGGTTGCTCTTTCCGACGTTATTCTCGCCGACGATCACGACCGTAGCCGGGAGTCCGTCTACGGAGAGGTGCTTGAAATTGCGGTAATTCGTGATCTCGATCTTCGAAATGTGCATGGGCGGAACCTGCGATCCTGAATCAAAATGGATACCGGATCAGCTCACGGCAGTGGCCAACCCACCCGCAACGAGCACGGTGCAGGCAAATGCACTTCTGGCGGCGTTTGTGTTCCGGCTCACGCTCGGAATTCAGAGTGGCATTCCCACCCCGGTCGTAGTCTAATCCTGACTCGTAGATACAATAACGTTGCCGTCTGCTGAAGGCCAACCGAAACATTACGTAAGATCTTGTTGACCAGAGGAGTACTCAGCCAATTGGGTAACGGCAAGGGCACACAGGCATATTCTCACCTTCGATATTCCTTCGCGTTCGTCGCCCACGAGGCGACGCACGCGGGTTGATGCGAAGGCGAGAAGTCTTCGGGGTGATTGCCCACAGCCTGCTGCGGGGAGATACCCTGCGGTCTCTCCTCGCAGGCTATGGACAATCCAGGGTGGGTTTGAAGTCCGTGCCGCTGCCCGACGAATCTCACAGTCGAGCCAGAGGCAGGAGGTCGGCAAACGTCGCTTCGGACTTCCAAATGATCGCGTAGCCCTGTCCGGTCCCAATCCAGTGCCAGTTCGTTTCGTATCGCTCGATGTGCTCAGCGAATGCGAGTAACCCGAGAGTTTCGAGTCGGGCTTTGAATTGCTCCGGGCCAACGTTGGTCCGGACACGAGACCGGTAGCGAGTTACCGGGCCATCACCGCAAGCATCGTCTTCTTGCCAAGTCGTCACTTCGCTTGCCAGCGACATCCTTCCTCCATTTCGCTGCCTGTTGGTTGAGAAGAGTTGATCAGAGTCAGAAGGGGCCGCCGGCAAGTTACTGACGGCCCCACGATTTCACATTCACGCCGCCGGGCGGTCTGGCTCAGAACCCGCCCAAGCCCCCACTGCCTTTCCCGCCAAATGTCGCGTATTCGCTTAGCGGCAACCCGCGGACAGCCAGCAGCGTCTCATTCCACGCATCCCAGAACGACTCCCACGACCGTCGCTCTTCTGCCCCGAGTTTTGCTTGCAGGTAGGGTTCGCGAACCGAAGCCAAGAGGGGGTCGATCTGGAAGCTTGTCATGTGGGTCAGCAGTTCACCTCGAGTCAGACCACCTTTGGCTTGCGAGATCTTTTCGAGTTCCGCACGCACTCGGCCCAGCTCTTCGTCTGCCCACTTGCGGGCCAGCGCGTGATACGCCTTTGCGTCACTTTGCCGATCACAGTCGCCAAAAAGCCCCCCGCGCCCGGCTCGCACCGCCGAGCCAACAGCTAGTCGTGTGACCTCACCGGAAGGGTATTCGAAGTCGGGCTGCTTTAAGACTGCTTCGAAGATGCGCGATGCTACGAGGTAGTGCTTGTTTGCAGCGGCAGCTTGGCCAAGTGCGAACGTTGGCTTTACTTTCCTAACCGTAGTGGTGTTCGACACGGCGTCTTGCAAAGCACCCAGTGATACCGCTTGCTCAATCCCCTCTGCCGTCGAGATCAGTCGGCCTGGATTCCAAGCCGAGTAGTTCGACGAACTCTTAGCTTCTAACTTGGCGCGGGCAAACGATTCTTTGGCCTGCTTTGCGTTTCCCTCTGCCAGTGCGAACTCACCAAGAGCCGAGAGCACTTCGGGATCTGTCGGGGCGAGTTTGTGAGCGTGAGTCATCGCCTCCACCGCTTGGCGGATTTCGCCGCAGGCAAAGTAAGCCCTTCCCAGCCAGAACCAGGCGGAAGCAGACTTCGGCCGGTGGCGGACTGCCGTCACCAGCGGCGTGGCCGCGTCGGTTGCCCGCCCAAGGTCGAGATACGCCCGGCCAGTAACGATATGGGCCATCACCAGTTCTTCTGGCCCTGGAACAGAGAACGGTTCGAGGGCACTGGGTTTTAGAGCACCAGGCTTTGGCGTGCCCGGCACGGCCGGCGGTTGCGGACGTGCGTTACAGAGCTTGATGCACTGTTCGGCTTCTCGAATGACCCGGTTGGGGTCACGGCCGAGAGCCTGGAGCGACTGGGCCAGAGCGAAGTGGTAGAGCGCTGCGTCGTCAGCACCAGGCCCGACGAGTGCGGCTTCTCGCACGGCCGCTTCAAAGGCGACAACCGATTGCCCCGTGTGCCACTCGTCGGAGTAACCGAAGGCGACACCGAGTCGGTAATGCGTGTGCGGGTCGAGTCGTTTCTGTTCTGAGTTGAGTCGAACTGCCTCCTGAAAGTGTTCGATGGAGTCACCCACCGCGTTCACGTCGTGGTCTTCTCGAAAGTCTCGAACGTCAGGGGACCGTTCAACGTGCCGCCCCGTGGCGGCGTTGAAGAGCACTTGCCCAAGCTGCGAGTGATACGCCGGGTTGGCTGGGTCAGAGAGCAGTAGCGCGTAGGCGTATCGGCTCGCCTGGGCCGGGGTGCGGCTTGTGTTGACCAGGAGCGTTTGAATCGCCGGGTCGGTAGGCCGGAGGCGTGCGAGCTTTTTAAGCGAAACCGACGCGGCCGAGTGAGACGACTTCGACAAGACGGTGTGAACCTGTCCAAAGAGAGCGCCCGGGAACTGACGAAGCGTGTCGTCGCTGACCGACTTCTTCCCTTCGAAGAGTGCCGCGAGTGCTTCCACGTCACGAGCTGCGACGGCTTTGCGGATCTGGCAGACCGGGAGTTTGTTCGGTTCGTCAGCGTCTAGACGCAGGGCTTCCAGACGCACCGCGTAGCTGCGTAGGAGCTTCAGGGCCGCTTGAACTCGTTCGTCTTCTTGCGTGTGCTGCTCCAGCAGGAACATCCAGTGGTCGAGGGCCTGTAACACCGCGTGACGTTGTAAGTGGTCACGCGACACGACACGTTCGAGGTGGTCGAGGTCTTCTTGCGTGACCACTTCGGCCGCACCGGTGGCTGTCGGGAACAGTCCCAGGTGCCGAAACGTAGCGAGATACAGCGAGTTAACGGCCTTAGCTCGAGCTGTCGTCAGCGGTAGCCGGTCTGCGTCTCGTCGCGTGTTCTCCAGTTTGCGAGTTACGTCTGTGCCGGGTGGCTGCGGTGAAGCCGTCGGCGGTGGGTCTGCGGCCGGCGTAAGTGCCGTGAAGCCGGCAAAGGCCAGGCAGACGAGCAGGTGACGAGACCGCAGGTGAAGGTGGGTAGCGGAAGCCGGGACCATGTCTTTTCTCCTAACCGTGAAAGTTGTGGACGTAGGGAGGACGGGACCGCCCACACGAGGTGTGCAGGCGGCCTGCGTCGATTGGTGAACAACCAAGAGGACTGCGGGTGAGCCGATGCGACGGCCCAAAGACGGTGAGTTCAGCGCGGCTTGTTCACGGCCGGTTGGTCCGTGCCGGGAAGTAAACCTTCTTGACGGAGGCGATTCAGCTCTTGAGCAGAGACCCGGTATTCGGGCTTATTTCCGCGGCCGGACTTTGTGCGCTGTGCGACTATACGCCCTGTCCGGCAGTGACTCCGCACGGTGTCGGGCGAGAGCTTGATGATCCGCGAGAGTTCGCGCACCGTGTACCACTCCTGCTCCGGCTGGGCCTCGGTGAGTTTGCGAAGCGACGCTTCGATTCGACCGAGGCGGGTCACTGCGTCACCAAGGGTTTGATTGATTTCTTCGAGTAGTCTCATCATCACAGAGTGAACCATTTTTGGACGAGGGGGCACGACAACGCTTCGGACCACTTCGGACGCGGGACGTGAAAACGTCGTCCGTCCTCCCGGAACTTCACTGCCGTGAAGCGGTTGCACGTGAAGTCGTCCGGTTGGCCGACCGTGAACATTTCGGGTGCTAGCGTGTAGGCAACTGCGAGGTGAAGCACCTTGACGCCGCCGAGAACTCGGATGCAGTCGTTGTCCCCGGTGGGTTGCTGGTGGTAGTCATCGTTCGTTTCCCAGGAGGAGTTGACTAACCTGCGAACCAGACGCTTCACCACTTCCGAGAATCGTGACCAGTGAGCCATTGCGCTTCTCCTTGTCGGCACGGAGCGATCGAGCGCTACCGGCCGGGTGGTTCTGCTGAGTTGTGGCCGCCGACTCTAGCTGGGGTTACGATGACCAAAACCACGCGCCAGCAGCCAGCAGTCAGGGGGGAGTGGATCGCCTCCGTACTGTTAACGCGCGGTCATAGAGCGGAGGGGAAAAAAATGTGGCCGGCAACCTCCAACACCATGATCGAGGCGATGATCGGCGAGGCGGTCGATCCTGCTACCCGAGAAAACGCCTGGAAGAGGTTTGTCAAAGAATACGATCAGCCAGTCCGGACGCTCTGTAAGGCACGCCTCCCCACAGGAGATCTTGACGATGCCGTTCAGTGCGTTCTCGTGCAATTGTTCGCCAATCTGAAGAAATACGCGAAGCAGACAGACGGGCAGTTCCGACGGTGGCTGTCGATCGTTATCCGCAACGCGGTCGTGACGGAATATCGTCGGGGGCGGCACTTTACGTCCCTGGGGCCGCTTCCAGATGACGACACACTTCAAGAGCAACCACGGTCCGGCCCGATCCGCCTCGCGGACGAACTCGCTAACGCGGTCGGGCAGAAACTCGACGACGAATTGAAATGGCTACTGCAAGAGGTTCGCTCCCGGGTCTCCGACCGGGACTGGGACATCTTTGTTCGCTTTGACGCCGGAGAAGGGCCGGCGGAGATCGGGGCGACGCACCAACTGGACGCAGCAAACACCGGCAAGATTGCTCTGAGAGTTAAACGGCTCGCGGCGGAGCTGTGGAGTACCCGCCCCGGCCACTCGAACTCCTGACGGTGCATTGCGATGACAAGCCGTTGCCCAACCGCCGCCGAGATCCGAGCGTTCCTAGTCGCTACATCGGACGCCACGACGGACACCGGCCGGCACCTAAACGCGTGCGAGTCGTGTCAGCAACGGATGGCCAGAATCGTTCGGGGCGAACTGACGGCGGATGGGGCTGACGCCGACGAGGCGTTTGCGTTCGACGAGAAGACGCCGCCGGTCGTGCCGAAGTATTCGTTCAAGAAGCTTCTTGGGTCGGGGGGTATGGGGCAGGTTTGGAAGGCCAAGCAGCGCGTCCCAAGCCGCTTTGTAGCGGTCAAATTTTTCCGGAAGTCGGCGGCGGTTGTAGAGGTCATGGCCCGCGTCCGGAGCGAGGCCGATGCCGCCGGGAGGGTGCAACACCCCAACCTGGTCACCGTTTATGAAGTCAGCGAGAAGTCATCGGCCGGCCCCTTTATCGTCATGGAGTATGTGCAGGGTGGTACTCTCGCCGATCGCATCACCCGCGGGCCGGTCGAACCGGTTCAGGCATGCAGGTGGGTGCGAACGGTCGCAGCCGCAATCCATGTCGCGCACGGCAGAGGTGTTATTCACAGGGATCTCAAGCCGACGAACGTGTTGCTTACCGAGCACGGCGTGCCGAAGGTATCGGATTTTGGCATCGCTCTGTGCCGGGAAGCCGGCGATGGTCCGTCGGCCGCTGGAACGCTCCACTACATGGCTCCCGAGCAGGCCCGCGGGAAGTCGGTTGACCGCCGGGCGGACGTTTACTCTCTCGGCGTGATCCTGTTCGAGTTGCTGACTGGGCTCAAGCCATTTCCCGGTGAATCGCGCGAGGTCGTCTTACTTGCCCAAGAGCTACTCGCCCCGCCCCTTGCGGATAAGCACCGCAAGGTCGTGCCGAGGGCGGTTTCGGTCATTTGCCAGAAATGTCTGCACCCTAATCCGGATCGACGGTATACGTCTGCCGCCGAGTTGGCCGCTGATCTCGGCCGTCATCTCGCGGGCCGGCCGATCCAGGCCATGCCTGTAAATCGTCTGGAACGCGGGCGGATGTGGGTGAAACGGAACCGAGCATTGTCGGCCGCAGCCGTTCTTGGCATCTTGATTCTTTGCGTATCGATCCCTCTTCTCATCGTGTCGCGGCGGGAGGCCGAGCGACTCAGCGAGCTCGGCCTAAACTCGGAACTCAACCAACTCGAAAAGGATTTGGAAACAGACATATACCTGCCGGACGGCGACCCGGTCACGGCACGGGCGTTCGAGCAGACGGTCGAAAAGTTGCGTCAGCACCAGTCGCTATTGAGTCGGGCACGCGGCTCTGAACTCGCCCACCTTCCGGCCGTGGCTGCGGACGCCCGGCGAGCTGCCGACGCGGGGAATTGGGTAGCGGCCGAAGCCGCAATCTCGAAGTGTCTGCGGGAACTCCGTCCGGTTTTTGACGAGATGCCGGAAGATGAGGCAAGGCTCCTCAATGCGAATCTATTGTTGGTCAAAAGTACCGCACAACGCAACCTCGGGCGGTTCGGTGAGGCAACCGAGTCGGTACGACTAGCCCGGGCGGAAGTCGAACGACCAATGGCCCCCGATAGTGCCAGCGAACAAGCGAGAGTCACACGGGACGCGTCGTTCGGTTTGGCTGCCTGTTTGTGGGTAACGAATCGGCAGAAGGAGGCCGGATCGGCTTACGCAGAGGGTGTGAAGCATGCCGAACGGCTGGCGAAAGCTCCCGGAAAGATGGAAGACCGGCTGGCACTCGCGTGGGGACTTGTGCACCAAGCCGAGTGCCTGCAAGCGGTGCCTGATCCCGACCGCCTGCTCTCCGACGCCGATCGCGGGTGCGGGTTACTAGAGCAAATTAGCCAGTCGTACCCCCAGTCCTCACGACTCGCCATGATAGTCCCAGAGGCGAGGTTCATCGTCGCCGATCACACCCTGGGTTATGGCGACCTGGCAGCGGCCAGAACCCACGCGACCAAAGGCGTCACGCTCTTGCGTTCCGTTCGGGAGCGATTTCCAACTCGTCTTGCCCATTCGACATGCGAACCCGAAGGGTTGCGGCTTCTGGCCAACATCTCTCTGCGCGAAGGGCATACTCAACAGGCAGTTGAGCTTGCCCGCTCGGCAGTTGTATCTGTCCGCGCTTGCCGTCAAGCCAACCCCAACGACGCTTATGTCTTGAAACAATCGGTCTTCGTAAACGACACTCTTGCAGATGCGATGGAAGCCGCAGGTCACCCGGCTGAGGCGATTGTCGCGCTGGAAGATGCGATTCGTGATGCGACGGAATTGGCCACAGGACTGGGGGCGGAGGACACAATCGCTCCCTCAATTTCCAAACGCCGCCTGCGGCAGGCGAATCTGAAGGGAACACTTCAAAAGAATAAGTAATTCCAAAAAGCTACTACGTTCTGTGATCACCTAACGACTACGGCATTAGGGCACACAGTTGATTATGGTCGCCATATCAACGGTGACGCCGTGCTCTTTCTTTCTGGAAGCTAAATGTGACGCTCGACCGCAGGCCGTCGCGGAGGCAAATCGCCTTCGGGACGACCGGGCATTGGTAATGGTTTTGCAACACGTTCGTTTAGTCCGCCTGCACCTTGGTGGGGACTGTCGGCTCCGTAGAGGGAAACCCCTCTCTGGTCCCGATAGTAACCTCGGAGTGTTCGCATGCGGAACGCAAACGGCTCAGACTGGGTTCAAGAACTCGAACGCCTTGATGTTGTCGTCTCGGACGCGAACGCCTTCGGCGACGCGCTGGCCACGACTACCGACCCGGCTACGGTTCGGGCGGTCGTTAAGGTTTACCTCGACGACAAGCTGCCGGACACCCTCGACCAAACGGTGGCCGCGCTGGTCCAGACCGCCGAGATCTGGAAGCAGGCGTTCGCCGCTTTGTGGCAGGAGGGCCGCAGCGACCCGTTGGTGAAGCTGCTGTGCGCCACATACCGCCGCCAGCAAGCGGAGGGTTAAGTCAATCAGGGAAGCACCGGCCCGGTCTTCCCGCCCTTGTTACGCCTCTAGCTTTCGAGAGGTCGGCAGCACATCTCAGCCGACCCGAGTCGCACATCCTTAGATCGATAGACAAGTTCCCCACATCCACCACACAATTCATTGCAGCCGAGCGCGACCCCGCGAATCGCCTGATGCGTCTAATGCTGTGCGGCCGATTGGCTGACCACTCCGCACAGGAGATCCACTTGTTCAACCCCTTTGCCTTCATCCGCGAGAAGGCCCGCGAGTCGGTGCTCGCCGGCATTCACGACGCGCTCGTGCAAATCGACGCCTCCGCAAATCAGACCCCTCCGACAGTAACCACCGTTCCCACCCCCGCCCTCTCCGCGGGACCGTCGCCCGCGGCCTCGGATTCCGACATGGACACGTCGGGCGATTCGCCCGAGGAGTCCTTGCAGGAACGGCTCGCCCGCGCTGCCGAGGCCGGCAATCCCCCTCAGCTACCACCCGCCCCGTCCGCACCCATTCGGGGCCGCGGTCGTCCACCGAAGGGCGACAAGCCGTGATCATCACTCCCAGGGATGTCGTTCTCATCAACGCTCTGTGTGGCCCCGTTCGCATGCTCTCGGGGGAGCAAATCTACTGCGGATGTCCAGGCTTTGAGACAAACACTCCGAGTAGACGACGGGCCACCCTTCGCCGCCTGGCGCTGCTCATCGAGAGGCGGTTGCTTGTCCGGCACCGGATGTCAGTGCGGCCCGCGTTGTGGCCGACGGAACCAATGGCTTGCTGGCCACCAGGAGGTGAAGAGTGCGATTTCAACGAGCTGGCTTCCAGGCTCGCCAAACGCTGGCAAGAAGCACCGATCTCAACGACCGTGTACCGAGCAACGAAACGCGCTGTGAACTTGTTTGGCGGTGTGCTTCGTGAACGCCCCGCCCCCGGCTACCAGGCGTCACACGACCTCGGGCTTTCCGCCGTCTACCTCCACTACCTCGTCAAGCGTCCCGACGAGGTCAAGCTGTGGAGGGGTGAGGACGAACTGCCCCGCAAGCGGTCACTCTCCGGTGGGCGCAAGCGTCCCGACGCTGTGCTTAGCGAGGGTAACCGCATAGTTCGTGCGATCGAATTTGGAGCGGCATACCCGGCTGAAAGGCTTCGAGAGTTTCACGACGACTGTGCCGGCCAGAACCCACCACTCGCCTACGAGATCTGGTAACGCATGACCACAAACGATGAAAACACAACTTCGCAACCTCTTCCCGACGGCCTCGACACGCTTGCTCGTCGAGACGCTGTGCTCGACCGAATCGACCGCTTTGGGATGACGACGGTTGCCGACACACACAAGCATGTCTGCCCCGAGATCACGCTTGGGGGCACCCGCAAATGGTTCGAACGCCTTGCGGCAGCCGGTTGGCTCAACGCCTTCCCGCTCATCGAACGTGAAAACTACTACGTCGCCGGTCTCGAAGCCGTGCGGACCAGAAACCTTCATCCCCGAAAGGCGAAGGCGTTTGGACCGCTCGCCAAAGTCACGGCCTACGGCACGATGTTGTATTGCACCCGATATCGGGTTCGAAAGATTACGGCACAAGAGTTTCGCACTGACTTTCCCGAGCTGTGCCGCGAGCACACGAACGAAGCTCATTACTTCATCGAGCAGGCAACCCCAGCCCGCCTCGGCCTGCTTCTCATCGACCACGGTGCCGACGCGCGGCGACTGCCGGCAAAGGCCAGGAAGATCATCCGTGAGCGCGGCCAAGTGCCGGGATTTCGCAAGTTGTTCGCTGCGGACTTGTTCGTGATCTCGATTGCCTGCACGTCACCGAATCGGGCGAAGAAACTCCTCAAAGCCTTTCGCAAGAAGCCGTGTCACTTGGCCGAGGTGACCATTGAGACAGTTTCCGAGTTGCTTCAACTCAACGTCATGGAGGGTTGAAAGTGGCCTTCCCAAGTCGAAGCCCGATGCCCGATCCGCTCGACCTGAAGCAGGTGCAGGGGCTTGCAGAGTGTGAACTCAACGAGCGGGTGGAGTCACCCTACGCGAGTAGCCGCGCGGCCAAAGCCGCCCTGACGCTTGTTGTCGGCGTCAGCGTCGGAGCACTGACCGCCCGCCTGGCGTTTGGATTACTCTGCGAGGAAATCGCCGTCGCCTGGCGTATCAGTCTGCTTGTGGGGGCTGCCTACCTCGCGGTTGTGTGGGTGGCACACGCTTCACACCTGCGTTACGCAACGTCTGTGTTCGCCCTCTGGATCTTCGTGGGGTTGTTCGCCTGGGGGCAGTCGTATCTTGTTGGTCCCGTTCACACGGTTCGTGTAGCGCTGGTCGTCTCGGCAGTAGTTTCGCTCGTCTGCACATCGCTTGTTACAGAACAGTATGTGTTTTATGCGACGGCAAACATGAGCCACCCTTGGGAGAAATCCCTTCGCTGGCGGACTTACTGGAAGAAGGTGAACCAGTTTCAAGCCGTGCCCAGCCGGCCAGACGTGACCTCGTTTCGGCGTCGAACGCTCATTGTTGCGGCCGGAGTGACTTGCGGTTTGGCGATGAGTCGTTCACCACAGCCGCTGACGACCGCTTTGCTCGGATACGCTGCCGTCGTGGCCGGAACCGCGCTATTGTTCTGGCCCCAAGGCGTGTCACCGTTTGCGGCGTTGCGGGCATCGATTGCCGCAGTCCGGATGTTCCTGTCCTACTTGCCGACTCCAATCTTTGCACCCGGCGTGTTTCAATTGCCCACTAAGTGGCTTCGCCGGTTCGAACCGCGTCAGGCACTGTGCGTGCTTGCCCTGCTCCCACTTGCGTGGGCCACAACGAACCTGCCGCCAATTTACACGGCTCCCCCAAAGACCGTGTCTCGAAGCTTCAACCGCGGTGCGACCTGGGAACAACTGCCGCCCATCACCGAGGACGAGAATGACTTTCTCAACTCGCTCCCGTTTGACGACCAGGAAGACTACGTCCGCGTGCTGATCGCCCGCAGGAAGGCAGAAACTCGCTTTGAACTGTCAAGCCGAAACGCTTACACGTTCGGACTCCTCGCTTCTCTCGTTGCCGGCAGTCTGCTTCCCCCGGCTGTGTTCTTACTCACGCTATTTGCAACTTCCGGCCCGCTCCTGGGCGCGTTCCACACCGCTTTTGAAAAAGGAAGCCAAGAATGAGCAAGCCTCGCAAAGTATCGAACGTCTTGTGGGACAACCGGGTTGATCGAATCCTTCACTCGACGAACGCGCTCGAGCGGCGTCACCTCTACCTTGGCCGAAGCCAGGCATACGGCTACCCGGCCTACCTCGACCGGAAACTGTTGCACCTCCACGCCTGGATTCACGGCGGGAGTGGGTCACGAAAAACGTCCTTGAGTTTTGCCACACTCATCACCCAACTCATTGCTGGCGAGTCCAAGCGTCGCCGGGACTGGCTGGAATCGCTGCCGCAAGGCGACCCGAACGAGGAAAAGGACGAGCGGTGCTCTGTGCTCGTATTAGACCTCAAAGGCGACTTAAGCCTGGCTCAGAACTGCTACGCCGAAGCGAAAGCCGCCGGCCTTCCCTTTGAGATGTTCACCAACGTGATCGGCCAGACAAGTCACGTATTTAATCCGCTCAACGACATCCACCTCGGCGCACTTGTGTCCGCGAACCAGCAGTGCCAAACGCTCCTCCAAGCTATGTCGGCCGAGTATGGCGCTGGTTACGGCCCCTCGTTCTTCTCGGCAATGAACGAGATTGTGTTGCTCTCCTACATGCAGAAGTTCGGCACGGGCCACTCGTTTCGCAGACTTTATGAACTGCTCAGTAACGAAAGCGATTACCCCGGCCTTCCATCCGATTGGAAGAACGCCCGGCACCTGCCGGCACTTGCCGGCCGCCTAGCCGGGGTGCATCCGTTGAACTTCGACGAAGAGGACCTGCGAGCCCGACCTGAGGTGGCCAAGAACGAGATTCGACTCCCGGACATGCTTCGCAAAAGCAAGGTGGTGTACTTCTTCCTCAGCCCGGCTGTCGAAAAGACGAGCGTGTCAACGATTGCAAAGCTCGTCCTCTACTGCCTCTTTGCTGCCGCAGCAAAGAGGGCGGCGGATGCGAAGCACCGGGTCTACATCTTCATCGATGAGTTTCAGCTCGTCGTTTCGGCAAACATGACGCTACTCCTTGAGCAGGCCCGATCGATGGATCTCAGTTTTATCCTTGCCCACCAAAATGTCGGCCAGCTCAAAGCCGATCGCGGCGCGGAACTGGTTGATACGGTGGAATCCTGCGTCGGTTTTGAGCAAGCGTTCAAGGTAGCTGGCGTTCGGGAGATGGAACGAATCAAAGAACTTTCTGGGAACAAAAGCGACTACGCTCCATCGTGGGACGACGAATCAGTGCGTTGGAACGAGACGATTGCACCGCGTCTGAGCGTGAATGACCTGATCGAAGCCAGCGCCGCCCCGTTTACGAGCTTGGTCCGTTTCAGCGAGGGAAGCGGCCTGTCGCAGTTTTCCGGCTACTGGCAGCCCGTAGTTGGCGAGTTTCACATCGCCGAGGACGAATACCGGCTTCGACAACGTGCCGGTTGGCCAGACCTCGGCCCAGGAGCAATCACCGTGGAACCGATTGCAGCTAAGCCCCACCCCTATCGACGCCGCAGTCCCGGCTCTCGTGACGAGTCGTGATAGTTCCTGCGGTCGTCGAATCTACCTACTTTCACACGGAGTTTTGAAATGACCGTCCCAACCGCTGGATTGGATTCTCTCCTGCCCACCCCGCCCAAAAACACCCCGTGGTATCGCAAGGCGTTCGTGGCAGCACTCGTCTGCGCGGGTCTTTTCGTCGCCGCCCGCTACGCCAAGCCGGCGATGGATGCGGCGACGACGCTTGTGCTGAGCCCAACACCGGTAGCCGCCGCTACCCCCGAAGACGACCCACCGCCAAACGAATCGCCGACACGAACTCCTCCACAAAAGTCGGCCGCTGCTGCAAGCTACGAGAAGAAGCTTCGCACGGCCGAACAAGCTGCGAACGACACGAACCTCAACCAACGCCTCGCCGCTGCGAAGGCCGCACAGAAAGTGCTTACAGAACTCGGTAAAGAGATTAACGGTGTTCTCGACGAAGCGAACACCGAACTCGACCTCTGGAACAAAAAAGTGCCACCTCTCCTCACGAACGAGGAAGGCAAGTTTGTTGCTGGCAACCCAGAGTCCACCAAAGCGTTTAGAGCGCTACGCGACCTGGAACGCCCAGGGACCTCTGACATCGTAAAGATCCGCACGGACGTCGAGATGCTCCTTGCAAACGTCGAGTCAGCGCAGAAGAATTCAAACAACTTGTGGGACAAGACCGCGGAAACAGAAAACCGTCTCAAGTCGCTCTTGTCTCAGTCGAAGTCACTTCGCGTTGCAGTGCGAGATTCTCGAGTTCAGCTCTGTGCCCTTGCCACCGCGGCAAAGCGTGACGGCAAATCAAGCGATCTGACATTGGAGCAAGCCATCGACCTCGTCGTCAACGACGAAGCGGTTGAAAAAGGCCGCTTGATTGCAAACGCCCGCGACATCTCCCGCCAGGCAAACGACAAGCTGCTGGCCGAGACCATCGCCGAAGCAGACCTTCGTGACGGCGAAACGTCGCGTAAAAGTGAGGCGGTGAAACGAGAGATCAGCCGCAAAGAAGAGGAAGCCAAAGCGGACACCAAGCTTCGCGAAGCCGCAAAGGCCACGCTTCGAGCAAAGGCGAAGACCCCAGAAGTGCAACAAGACCTCGCCGTTTTCCTCGCCAAAGGCTACTCGCAGCCGCGAGCGGGAGGCAGTGGGTTCTTCGACCGCACCGCCGAGTCGGCCCCGGTCTCCTTCACTCGCTTGAAGACCGGCGGCTACCTCGACGACTCCACCGACGGGCTAAAGAAGCTTCTTCGCCTCGGCGCGGAACCCAACCGGGACAATGACCGGCCGAAGTGGAAGTTCAACCCCCACCGCCTCGACTCTTCAAACGAGGAGTTTCTGAAGCGTGTTCAGGGTATGCTACGGGATCTCGGGCCGGTAATGGTTGAAGAAGGGATGCTTGCGAAGTAACGCGTGAGTAAGGCTCCATCTCGTCACCGCCTTTCGGGGCGGTGATGTCGTTTTCGGAACCGGAAACTGTTCCGCAACAACGTTTTGTGTCACCCAGTTAACGCCGGGCCCTCCGCCGACAGACGTAGAATATCCTTAACAAAAGGAGAATTGTGATGGAAAAGCCGGACGGCAATCACGGGTTCACGCACGCGGAGATTTCCTACGGTGCGTTCTGCATTTCCCAAGAAGAAGCACGACAGGGGAAGCACAGCGGCCGGGACGCGCATTGGTTCGCGGCTATCGAGCGGCTTGCCCGAAAACGCACGAAGGGCGCAGGGCCGAAAACGTGCTATATGTGCGACTCTCCACCGACCTCGGTGGAACACGTTCCACCCAAGTGCTTTTTCCCCGAGAAGAAAGACCTGCCAGACGGCGTGGACTACCGGCAGAACCTCTTCACGGTGCCGTCCTGTGACGTGCATAACACTGAGAAGTCCAAGCACGACACCTACGTCTTGGCGCTGGTCGCAGCCTATTTTGCCAACAATCAGCAGGCAAAGGACCACTACGGAACGAAGATCCTACGGGCACTGAAGAAGAGCACCGGTTTTGCCCACTGCGTTTTGACTGGCAGCGAGAAAGTTACTTTCGGTGGCGAGGAGACGAAGGCGCTGAAGGTAGACACGCCCCGGTTTTTGCAGGAGTTGCAGCACATGGCTAAGGCGCTCTATTTCCAACACTTTGGGACGCGATGCCCGCATCCGGTCCAAGTGCATACACCGATGCTGCACGACGAGAACAAACAACCGCGCGAAGACATCAAAGCTCTCTTCAAGATGGTACGACCCGTGATAGATGATGCGCAGGCGTACGGAGACAACTCGGCCATTTTCCACTACCGACTCGCAGCATTGCCAGGCACCGCGATGACGCTCATTAAAATGACATTCTATCAAGGCGCGGAAGTTCTTGCGATCTGCTCTCCAGGGCTGATGGAGGAGTGACACTGCCTGCCCGGAGGGAGGCGAATGATTACGGCAGTACACGCGATTGGCCGGTGATGACTCAGATGGAATTGACTTCCGAGATCAGGCCATGAGAGAAAGAACCCTGCAAGAGGAGGGCTAGTCCTCTTGCAGGGCCGGTCAGTCACTTATCGTTGACTGGCGTTGTGATACTTCTCCACTTCTACCGCATGGTTTGCCGTCCACAGCAGGTGGGCGGCAAACATTCCGAACAAAAATACTCCTATCGTTTTTAAGCCAAGCCACGAAGTTGGTACTATCCAGTCCAATGCGTGGTATTGGTTTGGGTTGAGCAGAATCTGCCCAACATGTTTTCCGTTCTGGCTCACACCGGTTGAAATGCGTAGGTACATCGGCAATTCATTGCCTTCGATGTTATACACTTTTCCGTTTGCTGCCTGGATCACGAGCTGATGAATCCGCCTTACGACAGTCTCGCCGTTCTCAAGGTACACAAACTTGCAGTGATCTCGCCGTTTCCTCGATAAAACCTCCTTTGATTCCAGAAAATTGTCGTTCTGCATAACTTTTCTCCTCTCTATATCACCCCTGAATTTCGCTTCAGGAGCGTGTTCGCAACCCCGGCGCATTGCCAATAGGGATTGCCAACACGTGGCGAGAGGAACCCCTCGCGGGGTAAAAAAAAAGGCCCACACGGGGCCTTTCCCGGCCAGCACGAACAAAGTTCATGTTGGCCGTTCGACTGCACACACAGTGCAAGAAAAAGAGTTACGCACAGTAACTCAGCTTGCAGCACTCACGGTGTGCAGTCGCTTCCCATCATTGTTTCTTCACTTCCCGATGGGTGGGAAGGCGAGCCAAAGCCCGAGTCACAAAGTGTTTAACTTCTCCATGTGACCAGCAGAGAAACAGGGGTTGCACGCAGTTGTTTCGGTTCGAGTTCGCACTCGACAACGGAATCGTAACACCTCACCGGGCGAGTTCCAGACGTGATGGAAGTGGTTTCGACAAGACGCACACTACCCCCACACAAAGCGACGTGATGCTGAATTCGGTCGATAGTCGTGAAGCTCATGGCGAGCGTCGAACAAGCGGTTCGCGTGCCTGTCGGCCGAATGCCACCGCCCCACACCTCCAACTTTGATGCCGACTGGTGGTCGGCCCCGAGGAGCTTTCCACAGGGGCCTGCGGCCCCCGCGGCGTCAAGGTTGCCCTTCGGCGTCTCCGGGGGTGTCCCCGACCTTCCGCGCTTCGCTTGTGCAGGTCGGGTGATCCCCCTCCCCCGGAGACGACCTTGACCCCGCACCCCCGCTCATTGCCGCGAGGCTAGTGAGTTTCAGCAGCGGCAAATGCCGCTCTGAAACTAACAACTGATTGGAGAACACGTCATGACCCGAACCAAGAACCGGCCTGCATGGGACGCGATCAAACAGCTCACCGAACACTATCTGGCAGACGAGCAAGCCGACTACAAATGCTGTTCGAGGATGGAGCAACGAAACCACATCTACTCAGCATGGAAGCAGCTCGAGGACTGGGCGAACGCTGACCGCGAGGAAGCATCGCGGGGCTACAACGGCTGGTCGAACTACGAGACATGGGCCGTCGCCCTGTGGCTGGACAATGAGGAGCACAGCCAACGCCACTGGCGGGAGGTCACCGAGGAGTGCGTCCACACCGCCGCCTACCACCCTCACGCCCGTCACGGCCTTCTCCCTGCCCATTTGATTGCCCGGAACCTGCTCGCCGAGCGGCTGGAGGCGGAGGTGGAGGAATTTGCCCCTGACCTCGACGCGACGCTCTACGCCGACCTGCTCGGGGCGGCATTGGAGGCCGTGGAATGGTCCGAGGTAGCTGAACACTACCTGGACGGGTCGGAAAGCGACTCCGATATTCGCAGTTGAGAGGAATAGGGACGAGGTCGGTCGGAGCGTGATGCACTCCGGCCAATTTCGGTTTGAGGCTTCACATTGTCACGCCTTCAGCCAGTCGGATGATTTCCCATGAGGTCTTTTGCGCTCGCTTTCCTGCCTGTGACACGCGTCGGTTTGTGTCACCAGGCGATTCGACGCTTCAAATTTCCGCTGGCTGGCCTATCTCGTTTCTCGTTCACAGTTTGTGAATTCTGAACCCTTCGATTCGGTTCTCCAGTTAGCTGGCCCACTGTGGTTTTTTCCCCTCTTCGATGCTTGCGAAAAACACAAACCGCATTTAGATTCTTTTTCGACCTCGAAGATTTCTGGAAGCGATGGACAGCACCGACTTAACACGCGAGCAGGCCGAGCGACTTCACGCGACGATGAGTCGCCTCTTCCAATATTTCAAGCAGCTAGAACGGCGGTTAGAGCAACTTCAGTTCGACCGTGCGGACCGCTTCTTTCGCCTCGTCTATGAGGCCCACGACCTTCTTCAGTCCCTGAGCGTGGAAACGCACTACATGAGCTGCGATGGCGGCGTGTGCCGACGGCCCCGGCGGGATGCCTCGCAATTGGCTCGGACGGCGGTTGTGGACTGGAACAATTCCGATCCTGCGGAGGGGTAATCAGTTCATCGCCTTTGGCGGTTTCCTGTGCCACATAAAGGAGGTTATGCATCACAGAGAGAAGAGCAGAGAGGCGTTTTTGTGGTGCGGCAATTCGACACCGCGCGACTCGGAAAAGGGAGTTCACGGCAGAGGCGACGGAGTGAATGCGAGATGATGAGTCGAGAATTGAAAGCGCGACGAGCGTTCACGGTCGCTCGCGTTGACCCGTCGGCTATGTTGCCGGCGACGATCTGTCAGGCTGGCAGCCGAGCCGAAGAGAAGTATGTCGAGTTCTTCACTGCCAGAATCCGGAACGCGAATACCCGGATGGCCTACCTCCACGCAGTCAAGCTGTTCTTCTTGTGGGCCGAGTCCGCCACGCTCCCCTTGTCGCTCATGCGACCGTTTCACGTTGCCGCTTATGTTGAGCAGCTCCAGACGCAGTTTGCCGCCCCGACGGTGAAGCAACACCTTGCGGCAATTCGGCAGCTCTTCGACTACCTTATCGTCACGCAAGTGACCGAGACGAATCCGGCTACGGCCGTGCGTGGACCGAGTTACTCCGTAAAAGTTGGCAAAACTCCCGTCCTTGACGAGGACGAGGCTCGCAATCTTCTCGATTCCATCGACACGACGAGTGTTGTCGGTCTCCGGGACCGAGCCGTCATCGCGATGATGACCTACACCTTTGCTCGGATCGGGGCTGTCGTTGCCATGAACGTGGAAGACTACTTCCCGCAAGGGAAACGCTGGTGGGTGCGGCTCCACGAGAAGCGAGGCAAACTGCACTCGGTTCCGGCACACCACAAGCTCGAAGAGTATCTCGATGCTTTTCTCGATGCTGCGGGCACCTGGGACGAGAAACGAGAGCCGCTCTTCCGCACCGCGATCGGGACAACCAAGCGTCTTTCTCTAAATCGGTTGTCTCGAAGCGATGCCTATCGGATGATTCAACGACGAGCAGACGACATGGGAATGGAAACCGCGGCCTCGTGTCATACCTTCCGGGCAACCGGAATCACGAACTACTTGACCAACGGCGGGACACTGGAGAAGGCCCAGCAACTCGCGAACCACGAGAGCGCTCGGACCACAAAGCTTTACGACCGCCGCGACGACAAGCTCTCGCTCGACGAAGTGGAGCGGATTACGATCTGATCCAATTCCTTGCGGATCAGGCCTTTTGAGGCCATTCCAGCCACAAACAATCCGCCGGTGCTACCACGCATTTGCCCCAGATCGATGCGCACTCCGCACAACTCCGGCATCATCCCCGGCCTGTTTACCCGTTCTTTGAGTTCTCTCAGCCGAGCAGCAAACACACTCGCATCCTGTTCACTCAGGTGACCAGGGAGCAGGAGATATCCCATAGGTTCAGTCGCTTTAAGAGAGCGGCGAGGTGCCCCCGTCTTCGAGAGCACTGCTGTCAAAGGCGGGGAACTTGTCCACGCTTCTCTCCTGGAGTGCAGTCCATGCCAATGCTCTACATTGTCGATTCGATCACGTTCACGGCCCGTCAGGATGGGAAGACCTCGACACGGTCACTGTCCTTGGGGGTCATCGGGCGAGAAGTCCGATTCAACTTCAAGCCTTGCCTGCCACAGGCCAACGACGGTGGCGTCGGAGTGCTGCGAGAGTTGAACTTCCCGGCCGCGATCGTTGACCACGTTCGGACGGTGCTCGGCGGGATGTTCGACGACCCAGACGAAAGCTCTTGGACGGCCGGCCTCAACCCGGACAAGATTCCCGAGGGAGACGGCAACCAGAAGCTGATTGTGCGGGGTAGCGGCAACCACATCAACTGGCGGGTGGAAATCGTGATCTGGCTCAGCGACCTGCCCACCAAGTAAGTAGGCATTCACCACAGGTTCAAGTTACGGTCACGTCTCTTGCTCCTGTGCGCTCCAAAGCTGGAAACCACCCACGCGTTCGGTTGCACGCTGCACAGACCGACAGCATCACCGGCACCTCGACCAGCACGCCGACCACTGTCGCAAGTGCTGCCCCCGACTCCGGCCCGTACAGGGCGATCGCAGTTGCCACCGCCAGCTCGAAGAAGTTGCTCGCCCCGATGAGCGCCCCCGGGGCCGCGACCGCATGCGGCACCTTGAACCACCACATCAGCCAGTAGGTCAGCGAGGCGTTGAAGTAGACCTGAATCAGAATCGGCACCGCGATGAGGCCGACGTGCAGCGGGTGGCTCAGGATGTTCTGCGACTGGAAGGCGAAGATCAGCACGAGCGTGCCGAGCAGTGCCGCCACCGCCACCGGCTGGAAGCGCGGCAGGAACGACTTCTCGAACCACTCAGGCCCTCTCGCCCGCACGAGCAGCAGCCGGGCGATCGCCCCAATGACCAGCGGCACGACGATGAACACAGCGACCGAGAGCAGGATGACGTTGAACGGTACGGCCAGGCCGGCAACGCCGACCAGCAGCCCGACGATCGGCGCGAACAGTACGAGCATCAGCAAGTCGTTTACTGCGACCTGGACCAGCGTGTAGGCCGGATCACCGTCGGTCAGGTAGCTCCACACGAAGACCATTGCCGTGCAAGGGGCTGCCGCCAGGATGATCACCCCGGCCGTGTACTGCCGGGCCAGGTCGTCGCCGATGAGCGGCAGGAAGATGTTCTGGAAGAACAGCCAGCCCAGGGCGAACATCCCAAACGGTTTCACGAGCCAGTTGACGAAGAGCGTGATCAGAATGCCCTTCGGTCTCCGTGTCACGCCGGCGAGCGAGGTGAAGTCGATCTTCATCATCATCGGCACGATCATCAGCCAGATGAGCGCCGCAATCGGGCCGTTGATCTGGCTGCCCTTGCCGAACTCCAACCCGCGAACCGCGTTCGTCGCTCCGGGAAATGCTTGCCCGATGGCAACGCCGGCGACCATGCACAGCGCCACCCACGCCGTCAGGTAACGCTCGAACAGGCCCATGCGCTTCGGCCCAGCGGGTTCGACCGGGGCCGGCGGGGTGTGCGTCTCGGCTGCACTCATGCCGCACCGTCCTTTTGGCCCGTGGGCGCATCGAGCGAAGCGAGCAGCGCCTTCACCTTCTCCTCGATCAGGTCACGCACCTTGCGAAACTCGTCGTCGGGAAGCTCCTTAGGGTCGGGGATGTTCCAGTCCTCGCGGCGCTCGGCCAGCACGAGCGGGCAGTAGTCGCCGCAGCCCATCGTGACGGCCACCGCCACCGGGGTGCCGTTGAACTCGTCGAGAGACTTCGAGCCGTGCGTGGAGAGGTCGTAACCGAGCTCGGCCATGAACTGGATCGCCCGCGGGTTGACCTTCCCCGACGGCCGCGAGCCGGCCGAGTTTGACTCCACCCCTTCCCCGCCGTGCATCCGGGCGAACGCCTCGGCCATCTGGCTGCGGTTGCTGTTCTCGATGCAAACGAACAGCACTCGCTTCTTCTGCTCTGCCATGTCTTTCCCCGTGGTGTTGTGGATCTGCTTGCCGCACAACCCGCGCGCCGACCGTGCCGCGGCCACGAGGGGCAAGGAGGACGACGAGCGCTGTGCTTTGCGTGGTGCGTTACGGCTTGATGGCGTAGACCTGGACGCTCGCCGCGAAGTCGTTGACGTTGTGCTTGCGGATCAGCTCGGCCAGGTCGTCGTGAAGTGCTGTGGCCGTCGGCGTGCAGCAGCCGGCCGCGTCGTCCACGGAGTTCACGACGTTTAGCGACGAAGTGAGTGCCGCCGGCGGAGCGCAGCAGCCGGCCTGGTTCTCGACCTTCGCGTAGGCGTTCAAGTCTTTCTTGGTGTCCACGACCTGCACCGCGGAGAAGCCCGCCGCCTTGAGATGGGCGACATAGTCCTCAACCGGAATGGCCCCGGCGATGCAGCCGACGTAGGCCAACAGGTTCTCGCCGATCTCTGGCGGCATGGCCGCCGTGAGCGCGATGTCAGAGACCGCCACGCGGCCGCCGGGCTTGAGCACGCGGAAGATTTCACGGAACACGGCCGGCTTGTCCGCGGCCAGGTTGATGACGCAGTTCGAGATGACGCAGTCCACTGAGTTGCCTTCAAGCGGCGTCTTGTCGATCGTGGCGAGGTGAAACTCGACGTTTGTCAGCCCCTGTTTCTGTGCCCCGCGGTTCGCCCGCTCGACCATCTCGGGCGTCATGTCGATGCCGATCGCCTTCCCGGTCGGCCCGACCTTCTTTGCGGCCAGGAACACATCGAGGCCGCCGCCCGAGCCGAGGTCAACGACCACTTCGCCCGGCTTCAGGTGCGCGGTCGCCGTCGGGTTTCCGCAGGACAGGCCCATGTTCGCCTCAGCCGGGATGCTTGACAGCTCCTCGGCCGAGTAGCCGAACGCTTCGGCAACCGCGTGAACGCCGGTGTGCTCGCTCGTCAGGTCGCTGACCGCTACGGCCGCGTACTTCTCCCGAACCGCTTGGGTGACCGTCTCCGTCATGTCTCCGCTCCGTTTCTGGTTGTGGTCATGCCCTCGTCCTCCATGAGGCAGAGAGCGAGGTCGAGCAGCGGGGCAACGCACGGGTTTTCGACCCGGTAGTAAACGTTGTTGCCGTCCCGACGTGAGGTGAGCATCCGCGTATCCGCGAGCCGCACGAGCTGGTTTGAGACCGCTTGCGGCTTCATCCCAAGCGTTTTCGCCATGCCGGTGACGGTGGCTTCCCCCGAACGAACCAGGTGGTGAAGGAGCCGAATGCGGGTGTCGTTTCCGAGCACCTTGAACAGCGCCATCACCTTCACCGCGTCCACAAACGACAGCAGCGGACGCTCGGCCAACGCTAGCCGGTCAGTTGAACATCCCTCGCCGGGTTCGCAGCAGACCGCAGGGGCTGCTTGTTTCTTCGCCATAGCCGTCTCCCTCGTTCAAGTTATACACGATACCGTGTATTGGTGTCAAGTTGCCAGGTGCTGTTAGCCGTTTCCCGTCTCTGGGCCGGTTTCGCCATTGACCCCGTAGTCACCTACGGGGTTTAGAATCCGTCTTAGGAGCACGTCATGCAGAAGATAACGGTTGGAAAACTGGCTCAGCTCGCAGGCATCGGCGTGGAGACGGTGCGTTTCTACGAGCAGACCGGCCTTCTCGCTGCGGACTTGAAGGCCAAGAACGGTGCACCGCGGGTTTCCGAAAAACTCGCCGCTAAAGACGACCTTCCCCGTTGACGTGCTTCTTCAGCGTGGCCCTGGCCGGCATGCTCGCTTGAAGTTTTCCATCAACAGTAATCGGGCTTCATCTTCTGGAATCGACCAGAGTGCAGCCAAGTAGCCCGATACAAGTGCCGTCTGGGGTGGTGTGACAGGGGATCGCTGATGGGAAACAAACGGGCCGTCCGTCTCGGTCAGAACTCGCTCACGCGGTAACAGTGTCAGCAACTGCTGCGAAGACTTCGAGACAAGCATTGCGGGATTCACCGAAAAGTAGCAGCCGTTTTTAAGCCCCTGCTCGGCTTCTCGTTTCGTTCCGGTGAACCAGTGCAAAATCACTGAGCCGTTGAACCCACTCCCCACTGCCGAAATCACATCGCTAGCCGCACGGCGTGAGTGAACCGTGAGCACTTTACCCCCCAGTGCCGAACAGCGATCAAGGATCTTTGTGAAGATCTGCCGCTGTCGTTCTCGCAGGCTCTGATCGTTTGTGACGTAATCGAGTCCGACTTCCCCGACGAACTTGGTCTCTTCCAGCAGGGGCATCAGTTGGTCGATTTCGTGTCCGTGGGTTGCCACGAGTTCCGGGTCCCGTAATAACTTCGTATAGCATACAATATACGAAGTTATACGACTTCTTCGTGTGAAAATAAACGCTCGGCGCGTTTGTGACGGCAACGACTAGCACTTTCTGCGCTGAGGCTGCTGCCAGAATCGGTGCGGCATCTGGGTAGAGGTCAACGTGACAGTGCGTATCGACGAGAACAGTTTCCTGATTCAGTTCCTTGGACATCATGCCCTACCAGTCTGCGTGAAAAACCGCCGAACCTCTTCCATCCCCCGGTCATAAACAGCAGCGTATTCGGGCGCGTCGTCTGGTGGTAGAGGCCCAGAACCGAGAACCTCCAAGAACGCCCGGTGGCCGCTGGATTGCCGGGCGAGTGCCATCTGAAACGCCCGAAAATCCTTCCCCGTCTCCGTGCCAGCACCCGGAGGATTCCGAAGCACGTCAATCAGATAATCTTCCGCCCGGTCCTCCCCGACGTGGGCCATCGACCCGCGGCGGATGATGCACGGCACGCAATACCCGCAATGCTGTCCCGGAGCAACGTGGTGATACCTTCCCACGTCCGGGTGCGAGCACGAAAGCGTTTGCCGGGCAACGGCACGAAGCACGGTCTGGTTCGTCGCTTCCGCCAGCATCTCGCCTTTTGTGCGAAACCGGTAAGGCGTCTCGACGCCGACACCAATTCCGATCAGTCCCAAGAACTCTCGAAAGAGTGCGATGAAGTGCGGGTGTGTTGTTCGCGTGCTCAGCGTTCCCGTGCGGGCCGGGGTAAGTGGGACGTTGAGTGAGATCAGCCCGTTCTCGGGAACGTAGAGCGGAAGCGGGTCTCCAAACGCTGAGGCCACAAGCGTTCCCAATGCAAGGAACAGAATCGAACGCGAGCGCGTGCTTGGTTCCGGCAACGTGCCGTTGAGCCTCGGAGGACGCACGTAGAAGCGGTGGAACGAGCTGCCGTTATTGAAATGCGCTTCGAGTGCCTCGCTCACCGCGTCCTGTGCCTGACTCGTCGGCCCGGTGCTGTAGTGCCCGACCATACCGACCGTGTGTCCTGCCTCGAGCAAGTCGAGCACACCAACGAAGGAGTCGAGACCACCCGAGAAAAGCGACACGGTTGAAGGCCGGCGTAGTGGCTTTGCTCGCTTTCGTTTCACAACGGGCGGGATGGGATTCGTGAGCGGGCGAAATTCAATCTGCCACCGGTCACCGCTGAGAAAGCCCAGCATCCGGCACAAATGCTCTGATGCCGCGGTCCACACTTCGGGCTGCCCCACCGGCATGAACAGGCGATACTCGCGCGTCCAGCGGTCGTAAGCCGTAATACGCCGAGTGCAAACATCTGCCGAGTAAACGGCAGTGGCGAGGTTGAGCAAATCGAGCGCAACGGGTAGCGGTGAAATCGCCGTGCGTTCGAGTTGTTGCCGCACGGTGATGCCGACCGACACCGGTGCCCCCGGCTGTTCGATGGCCATTTCTAGGAGCGTGTCGTTTGGCGACACAGCGGGCTGGAAGTTGTCGCCCTCACCGACTCGACAGACGACCACGCGCGCCATTATTCGCCCTCCAGCATTTCGTAGGCGTCCCGGTAGATTCGCTCGACAAACTGTTGTCCCGCTGGCCCACCCCAGTCCAGGGTGAGCGGGTTGATGCGAGTCATGTCGAGTTTCACTGTCTCCTCGATAAATGCTCTGACATCGCGTTCCAGCCGCACTGCTTCGTTGGCCGTGTAGGCGTTTTCTTCGAGCTTGCGGCCGAGTTCTTGCACCCAGCGGTGGTAGACGTACGAGGTGACCGATACCGCCACGGCTTCCGTCACACCCTCGCGGTCCATCGCATCGAGCTTGTTCAAGTCGCCGTCTTCTAGCCCGTAACGCTCGTAGAGGAAGGCTAACGTGTCGTTGACGGCTTGTCTCGCAACCGCCTCCTCTTGGGTCGCTCCGTCCGGAGCGAGTGCGTTTGCGATTGCTGCAAGCACCTGATCGACGTTACGTCCGAGATACGCCGACAAGCCCAGGTCTGTCGCAGCCTGAGTAAATCCACGAGATGCAACTCCCGAAAGGAATCCACCCACCCGAGCCGTTGAGGAGCGTCCAGCCTGAGCGGAGCGTGCTGCTGTTCCCCCTCCGCCCCGTGCTCCCACGTATCGATTCGCTGCACCTTGTAGCCGCCCGCGGTCACCACGAGACGAGGTGTAGGCCGTCATCCCGCGCTTGGCCGCTGCCCACGAAACGCTTGGTAGCGTGACTGGGGGACTAACAGGATTTTGAGGCGAAGGAGCTGGCCCATCAGGGGCGTTGTTGCCGTCACCTGGGGGCAAGGATTCGCCGCCATCTGGTGGCAATCCGTCTGGAGGTGGCGGCTCTCCATCTGGCTCTCCCGGATCGGGCGGCGGGAGCGGCGGCGGACCGCCACCCTGCGCCCACGGAGGAAGGAGCGGGTTTCTGCCAGACGGACCGTTAAACGAACTCGAAGTTCCCATATGCTCTCGGGCGCTAGAGACCTTTCCCCTTCGACGCAACTGCAAGCTGTTTGTTGACCGTGGACTTCTCCCACTTCGAGAAGACTTGTTTTGCAAACCCCTCGGATTCCGTCCCCGCTACGAGCTTTGCTAACCGTGGTGGGACCGCTGGCGGGATGACTTTTTCTTGCAGCCGCGAAAGGGCGGTCACGAGTTGGCCGCGAAGCTCGGGACGCGCATCTGCCCAGTCAAAGGCACGCCAGAGCACTGACTTCTTGTCGCCCAAATCCTCGGCCCGTTCCATCTGACTCACCAGTGATTCGAACACACCGGCTGCGTCCGAAGGGCTGAGCTTCGGAGCGTTTTTGAGAGCAACGGCGCGCTGTGCGTCGCTTTCGTGCATTAGTTGGTTAAGTGCGTCTTGCGCTGCAGGGCTGAGACGGCGCACCGACGCACCAAGCGGCCCCAAGTTGTCTCGCGAGAAGAAGAAGTAGGGACGCAGATCGACCGACGAGAGCGGTGGGTCTGACTTGAGCCAGTCACCCATCCACGCGTCGACCAGCCAGGTTTGAAACTCTGGAGAGAGGACTTGGGTTTCGGGTTCGCCCTTCGTGCCTCCAGACGTTTTTGATTTGGCACCCGAGGTGGCACCGTCCTTCTCCTCACCCGTGCTAGCGGTGTGCGAATCCACTGGAGGGGAAGATGTCGTTCGCGCCTTCCCTTCAAGGGTTGCGAGTTCGGTTGGCTTCCCGCTCTGAGCGGCCTGGAGTTCGGCCAACCGCTTAAACCATTCCGGCTTGAAATACTCGACGAGCATCAGCTTTGCGAGCACGGTCTGCTTCAGCTCCACCTTGCGGCTGGTGGCCATCTGCCCGCGGATGATCAGGGTGTTCAGGAATCGTTTGCACTGCCGCGGATTACCACTCAGACCAACCGTGAGCACCGGCGCGAGGCGCTGTGCGATGGCTAAGTTTTCAGCAAGACCGGGAGGAACATCCGTAAAGAGCGACTGCGCAATGCCGTGGTTGTAGGTCACACCGTGAATCGCATCCGCAGAGGCGTTGACGACCGCAAGCCGTGCCTGCTCGAAAAGCTCTGGGAGTAGATCCTGTGTCGCTTCGGTAAAGAGGAGGTTGATGTAAGTTTCGATCTCGGCATGCCCAAGTGGCGGAATGCGAATCGGAAACTGGACGAGCTTTTCCAAATACTGGATGCCGACTTCGATCCGCTCTCCGGGTTGGTCGAGTTCCGGAAATCGCTTCCGCACTGCGTAACGAATCAATCGTTCGTCCGCGCCAAGAATGAACGCCGTGTGCGGCACGAACAAGAACAGCTTGATCGCTTCGAGGGTTTCGATGACCGTTCCCGGATTACACCGGTCCAGATCATCGACGATGACAACAAGCCGTTTGATGTGAGTCGCTTTGAGCAGTTCCGAGAAGTCCTTCCTGAAGTCTCGCACCCCGCGGATGATGTTCTGACCCGGATCGTCCTTTAGAAACTTCTCGGCTTCCTCGCCGGAGTAATCTTCGCCCAGCTTCTTTGCGACATCTTGGGCCGCGGTCATCGCGTCGGCCCCAGCAGTGATGCCAAGCGCCACCGGCCCACCGGTGGCAAACGCAAGACCATACTTCAGCCCCGCCCCTGCAACCCGCATCCAGTTGACGCGCTTGAGTAAGCGTGTCGCAAGTCCGAGCGCCTTCGCTTCGAGCTTTCGATTCGACGTAATGGCGTCGATGATGGAGCCCATGAGCGCGGTCTTGGCGTCTTCGTAACCTTCGAAGAGCCAGCCGTTAAACGTCAGGACCAGGGTCGATTCGTCCTTCTCCAGTTCGGACTTCACCATCCCAAGAAGGGTGGACTTCCCGCTTCCCCAGTCCCCGTAAACCCCGATCGTCAGCGGCAGCAGCGCGTCGTTTTTGACCAGAGACACAACGCCGTCGGCCAGGTGCTGATACCCTAGAAAGTCTGTTGCTGACTCGTTGTCGGACCACATGTATCACCGGGCGTTTTGCGGCTTATGGACTAAATTCACACGAGTCTACGACCCAGGGGGTGGGCGCTGCAAGGTCGGAGGTGGCTGAAAAAATGACGAGGTGCCCGGAACAACCAGCCCAAGAAGATCTCACCTTTGCAGGAACCTGCGGTTCCCGCACCCTCCCTTTCAAAAAGAGGGGAAGACGCTCTTGGCTCCCTCTGGCTCGGAAGGATGCCCCCTAAAACCCCTCCCAGCCCCCCCCAGAAGCTTCCCCCGTCGCCGTCGGTCGCCTGTCGCGCTCCCCCACGATCAGGTGAGGGGAGCGCGACAGGCGACCGACGGCGACGGGGGAAGCCCGCACAGGGGGAGTATCTTCATGCCCTCGGCACGAAGGCAGGACTTGCCACCCGACGCGCGAGCGCTGATTGCCGTTGAGCGTTTTGCCCGCAGAGGCTAGCCTCATCCGACCTTTGGAGAGCAGGTCGGGAATGGCAAAGCGAAAACAGAAGCCGGGAGCACTCACCCCGGTCGGCGGGAAGGAATACGACGGCTTCTTAACCGGCCTGTCGGGGCTCGTTGATCAGGCCCGAGTCGCTTCGGCCCGCGTTGTAAACGGCATCATGGCTGCCACTTACTACGAAGTGGGCCGGCGCATCGTCGAGTTCGAGCAAGGGGGTAAGGAACGAGCGGGGTATGGTGAGGGACTGCTCAGCCGGCTCGGAACCGACCTCAGTAAGCGTTACGGCCGGGGGTTCTCTCGGCGTAACCTCGAACAAATGCGAGTCTTCTACCTGGACTGGGAACTCAACCAGACCCCTTCCGGAGCATTCCAGCTACGGGCCAAAATCGAAGACGCCGCAAAAACGCAGACACTGTCTGCGCTTTCGTCCCCCCTGATGACGAACGAGACCTTCCCCCTTCCGTGGTCCCACTACGTGCGGCTGATGACGGTCGGAAACCGAACCGCCCGGCAGTTCTACGAGGAGGAAGCCATCAAGGGCGGGTGGTCCGTCCGCCAGCTCGACCGGCAGATCTCGACGCAGTTCTACGAGCGCCTGTCCGGGTCGAAGCGAAAGGGCGAGCTCCTAGAGAAGGCCCAGGTCGTTCAGCCCGGCGACATCGCCGAAGCGTCGGAACTGGTCCGCGACCCCTACGTCCTGGAGTTTCTGAATCTGACCGATGAGTACGGAGAAAGCGAACTCGAAGAGGCTATCATCCGAAACCTCGAAAGCTTCCTCGTGGAGCTTGGCCGCGGGTTCACGTTCGTGGCCCGCCAGCGAAAGATCCGGATCGACGCCCAGTGGTACAAAATCGACCTACTGCTCTTCCACCGCCGGCTTCGCTGCCTCGTTGTCATCGACCTGAAGATCGGTGCGTTCACCCACGCCGATGCCGGCCAGATGAACCTCTACCTGAATTACGCGAAGGAACACCTCACCGAACCGGGGGAGCACGACCCGGTCGGGCTAATTCTGTGCAGCGAGAAGTCGGACACGGTGGTGAAATACGCGATGGGCGGAATTAACGCGAAGGTGTTCGCTTCGGAATACCTGACCGTGCTGCCCAGCGAAGAGGAACTTCGAAAGGCCATCGAGCGGGCAAAGCTCGCCCTGGCCTCCGCTAACCTTCTCCCTCCAGGTGAGAAGACGTGAGCGCAGGCTGTTCCCCCGCCCAGCGCTCAGCCCTCTTTTCGAATGGCCGGTAGATTCGCCGTTCGGCCGGAACACAGCTCCTTGGCACCAGTTCGAACCCGGCAACCTTCCGCACCCGGTTGATCGCCCGCCAGATGCAAAGCAGTTGTCCTCGCACCGCGGCGTAGGGTTCGTAAGGCACCGCCGCAAACTCCCCCGCCAGTGTTTCAGCCGACCGGTGGAGTGCAAGCGACACGAAGTATGCCTTAAGCGCCCGGTATTCCTCCCGCTCGATTCGAACAACGGCCTGCCCCTCCTTCGAGCTAATCGAGTAGCCCTCAACTTTGAGCGGCACCCGTCGGAGGTCTCTCACCTGCCCGGCCTCTTCCTCGAAGAACGAGTGTTCGCCGTGGGTGGCCAGCAAAACGAACGTGTCCCGGAAGCGGATGTATTGAAGGTTCGCTCGGCCCGCCTGCTTTCGCCGGTAGCGGGTGAACTTCGAGCAGTCGATGTCGTAACGAGTGACCAGCTTCGAGTCGATTGCCGTCGGGTCTTTCTTTGCCGGCACGCGGCCGATGACGTAGAAGAAGTAACCGTTCGTGACGTAGCTCACGGCCACCTGCTGGACGAACCCGGGAAGTGACGTTGCCTCGACTCGGTAATCTGCGCGGTAGCTCATCAGGGCGAATCGGCGAAGTTCGCCGTGCTGCTTCCCAAGCCCGGCAAGGGCGGGAAAAGAGAGGACGTTGTTTGCGGCACAACGTCCCACAAGGCCGTGTCGTGAAAAACCGCCTGGCTGTTCGCTTCCGCTTGGTCACCGCGTTCCCACTAGTTTCAGTGGTTGCAGTTGCCCATATATAGCGGTAGCGGAGCAAAAACCTCCGGCGGCACTCGGATACAACTCGAGTGTCCGCCGTCCGTTCGCTGCCAAAGGACTATGCTCCCTCCCGAGAGCACACTCGTTTAGCCGCTGTTACGCCCCCGCCAGGGGTTGGTTTTCACCGCACGTCATCGAGACGGGTTAAACCCGTCGGGGCTTTCGTCGTGGCTACGTGCCCGGCACCACCCGTAAGCACACCAACACACCCCGGACTGCCAGCCCGGAATATGCCTCGCTCCCGCGAAGCTCCTACTTGCCCCCCGCTCCCACGCTCCAGCATTTGAATCACTCGGCTGATATGCCGAGCACCGGGGGACCACCCCGGCCGCTGGACCGCTTCCCAGGTTAGCTTCCAAACGACTACTTCCGTCGGTCACGTCGCTAGAGGGTCTCCCCTCACCTCACCGCCGTATGTCCCGAACTCCCGTTCGGGCATAGTTTCCGACAGCCTCTCGGCTCTCGATTTCGGGGGGCCGAAACTAGAAGCGCCCCCCTACCCATCAGCGGTGTCGTTTCGCGGCTTGGCCTCGCGTCTCCGACGGAACTGACCGGCAAGCCCTTGCGGGCCTCTCATGGTTGAGCTTTTCGCGGTCGGCTGTTTCGGCCGATCCCCGGGTCTGTTCGAAGACCCGGCCCCGCCTGTCACCAGGTCGAGGACTCCCCACGCCGGCACGGTTGAACGGACCTGACGGGACTTCCACCCGAATTGCCGTTCTAAGACGGCTATGGCCCGGACCCCCGAGACGGGATTAGCTGCCAGTTACGGCAGAGCACCCGCTTCGTCTGGAACGTCCTTCAACGGGAGCAGTGCTCCCAAGGAAGGTGTGTCCCTGTCGCCCTGTTTCTGAAACACTAAGTCACATCGGATAGAACGCCGGGATTCGGCCCTCAAGTTTACCTCTGCCATACGAGGGCAGCGGCCTTGAGGGAATTACTCCGACGAGCCTCCGTCGCACCGGACGAGCCAGTCTCCTGGCATCCGGCGCTACGGGTGTCAGCACCTCTGCGGTTCGAAAACCGCGGGCGGTTGGTGAGACCGCCGACCCTTAGCCCGATTGGTGATCGGGCTTACCGGGCGGTGCTGCCCGTCTCGATGAACGTCCGCAACGCTTCACGTTAAGGACAGCCGCAGCCGTTTCCGGCCGCTAAGCACTGGTATGCGAGAGCGACAGGTGACGGTTGCTCGGGGGAGAATTCCCGACCTGCGAGGTGTCTCGGTTTCGTGAAACGAACTAAGTCCCAAGGGTTCTGACGTGTCTCTGGCGTTGCACCTAAAACCCTCCTAGGCGTGTCTCTGGCGTTGCACTTTCCCCGGGCAGGCGTGTCTCTGGCGTTGCACTTACGGGGGAAATTGCCAGTGGCAATTTTGGGCTAAGCATTTGGTTATTCAGAGGAATCGAGCCGTCTTGATGCACGAGGCTTCGAGCGTCAAAGAATACTGGATCAAAGATCTCTGTAAACAAAGGGATCGAGTCTGCTTTTGGAGGAGTGTAATTTCAGGAGCGGAAACAGGGTGAATTAAGCCGATTCTCAATCCCCCGCTCCGTCTGGCTCAGCCGCTCGAAGCTGCACGCCGAACACCGTGTCTTGGAGCCGTCGAAGAACGGCCGCAGTGTGCTCGGGTGTGGCTGACGTTTGGGCCGCCGAGGGCGCAGAGCCGGGTAGGGTGCGAGACTCCTGACGCTCTCGACTTCGAAGCTCATGCCACCACTCCGGCGGTGTGCGGCCAGAGCTTCGGGCCGCTTGGAGGTTGTCCACGAGATACGCTTGCGGGGTGCGCTTAAAGAACTTCGCCCCATACCGCTCGCGGGCCGCAAGCGTGATATCGAGCCATTCCCGCAACATCGGCTTCGGGAACTCTCGGAGCAACCGGTTCGCAGCCGGGGGATCGAATTTCAGTGCCAGCAGGGCATCTCGAAGCGGCGAGCGGGAATCTGCCTCGGCAGTCGGTAGGGGAGGCTTGTTGAACCGCGGTCCGCGGTGAAGAACTACCGAGTAGCCCGACCCGGATTTCATCGCACTTGCTTGCTTCTCGATCGTAACCGGACCGGCAAGAATTCCCGCATCGACGAGGGCGGAAAAAACACGCTGAAGCTTGATGCGCTGATTCCGCGGGGCGACGGTAGGGGAGAAGCCCAGCACATCAACCGCCAGGTGTTCGAGGTCGAAGCGGGGAGTCGTGTCACGCCGATCGAAAATCTTGCTGACGAGCAAGAACAGTCGTCGAGCGGCCGGGTCGAGTGCCCGATAACATTCGAGGTCGAATCGGAACTGACCGCCGAGTGGTCGAACCAGGTCGAAGAAAATCGGGTCCCAAGCGATCCGCCAGGCGCGGGAACTTTGGGGGTCAAGCGGCAGGCTGTAACTGAGAAACCCGAAGCGAACCTTTCGGTGCTCAGCCCGAACCGGATCGTAGAACGCATCACTGGCGTAGCTAACCTGAGCCAGACGATCGAGGGTGTTGGCAAAAGCCTGATACTGCCGACCACCTCGTTTACCGTGCTGGTCGATCATGCCGAGCTGTCGCAGGCAGAAGTGCGGGGTTGCGTGAAACTCGCTATCCGCTCCGGCTCCCGAGACGCTACTCGGGTCACAGTCTGCAAAAGTCAAAGCGAGCAGTCCCCAGAGGTAGAACTCATCAGAAGGAGAGAGACCACCGGGGCAGGTCACTTTGACTGCCGCCTTCTTCTGATGCCGGTTCTTATCCGAGTAGTAATAACCGGTTTCGAAGATCAGGTTTTCACGAAGTGACTGTGTCGGGTCGAGTGGGCACAGGGCGTGCTCGACGAGGGTGAGTTGACCAAGCCCCGCCGACGAACGACGGATCGGGGATGACGGAGCGATTTGAATTCGTTTGTCGTTCGTCGCCCGCGGCATGTCTCTCGGCTGTCCGGCTGTGGGAATTACTGAGTGCTTTAAGTCAGTTGAACTGCGTAGCACGTTCCCAGGGCCGACGAAAGCCGGGAACTAGTCAGGCCGAGTCTGGCGTTTGAATTGTTTTCCTTGACGACCTCTCACGCTGCGTGCGACCGTTCACCCAATCGATTCCGAGAGTTAGCCGAGAATTGCCACTGGCAATTCGGCAGTATGGCAAGCCCCGGCGCAAGTCCGCCCCGAGGTGTATGGCCCCCGGCATCGCCGGAGGAACATGCCCACAACAACGGTCTGCTTCATCAACCAAAAGGGCGGCTGCGGGAAGTCCAGTTCGACCTACCACCTCGGCGGGGCACTCGCCGTAAAAGGGCGAAACGTCCTCCTCGTCGATTGCGACCCACAAGGCTCCTTAAGCCAAGCCTTTTTCGGCTCAGCCGCCGTCGAGAACCTGTCCGCCAGGGAAACGCTTGCGGCGGTGTTCGATCCTGACGCCATGCTCGACAACCCTGCACGGCTTGCGGTCCCAACCGGCTTTGAGCGATTGAGCATCCTCCGGGCAAACCAAACGCTTGCCCCATACAACCGCCCCGAGCCGGAGCGAGAAGGGCTCAACCAGTTCCTCCTTCGTGACGCCCTCTCAGACATCACCGGCTACGACATCGTGCTTATCGACTGCCCGCCAAATCTTTACCTGGCCAGTTGGAACGCGATGCTCGCTTCTTCTCACGTCGTCGTTCCGGTTCCCCCAGAAGACTTCGGTGCCCAGGGGCTTCGTGTTGTGCATCAGGCCATCGAGCAAGCCTCGCAGCTAAACCCGCGCTTGCATCTGACGGGTCATCTCGTCACGCGCTACGACGGCCGACTGGCGGTTCACCGGGCCTACATGCAAAAGCTTCGCTCGCTCTACCACGAGTCGATCTTCGAGGCGGTCGTGCCCGAAGCATCCGCGTTCAAAGTGGCACTGACGTGCCGAACCCCGGTCTCGCACCACATGCCAGGTTCGAAAGCCGCCAAAGTCATGGCCGAAGTTAGTGACGAGTTGCTGGCGAGAATCGCCAGCACGTTCTTACCCGTCATCCCTCCCGGTGACATGGAGACGAGTGCAACGAAGAAGCAGAGCGTGGGGTAACAATGGCCAGCACCAGTGACCTTCTCAAGCAAGCAGTCGGTAACCTCGAAGAGTCGATGGGCGTGCGTAGTGTTGACTTACGGCCGACACTGACGCCGGTATCTAATCCGAAAGACGTTGGCCGACGACCACTTCGAAACGTCGGCCAGGTGGACGTGAACCAGGTCGTGCCCGACCCGACCAACCGCGAATCGAGTTCACCGAAGACGGCCTCGACAGTCTTGCCAAGAGCATTCGAGACAACGGACAGTTGCATCCGGTGCGAGTGCGCTGGTCGGCTGAACTGAGTAAAATGGGTCATCATCTCCGGCGAACGCCGCTGGCGAGCAACTCGCCGGGCCGGACTTGAAACCATCGATTGCGTGTTCGTCGATGGCGAGCTCTCCCGCGGAGATCTTCTCTCGCAGCAGCTCATCGAGAACTTACTTCGAGAAGATCTGCGACCGGTCGAAGAAGCGAAAGCGTTTCGGGAGTTGCTCACACTCAACGAGTGGACTGGGAAGCAGCTTTCGGAAGCACTTCGAATTCCGCCCTCGAAGGTCACCCGCTCACTGGCACTCTTGGAGTTACCCTCAGACTTGCAGCACCAGGTCGAACTCGGCGAGCTTCCCGCACGAAGTGCTTACGAGATCGCAAAGCTTGGAGATGACGAGAAGCGCCGCAAGCTTGCCGAAGCAGTGCAAGACGGTGGCCTTACCGTTGAAGACACGAGAAAGGCGGTGCGGACCCGCCAGGGTAAAGCCACACCGAAGGAGCGCGGCACGCGGGAGAAGTATGCTTCCCCCGGCGGTGTTCTTGTCAGCGTGACCGCGGGGCGAAGCGTGACCGATATCGAGATTGAAGCCGCACTTATTCACGCGCTGAGCGTGGTTCGAAAACGGCTCGACGCGACTGGCTCGCCAACCGCCGCTTAATTCCCGTAATTGGTCTCAGCGGTTTTTTCGCGGCTCCGGCAAGGGGAAAGGCCTGCTAGCGTGGACCCGCTCCCCTCGCGCCGTTTACGGCCCCCTGCCCGATAACACCTCTTATCGGGATTCTGGCTTTTGGGCCAAATCACGCATCAAACACTGACTGAATGGCCTGTCGCTGCTGGCCTGGAATCAAGTGCCGGTAGCGACGACGCATCGCCTCCGTCGTGTGGCCCACCCATTCGTCGATCATCCGCTGATCCACGTTCTTTGCCGCACAGTTCGAAATAAACGAGTGCCGAAAGACGTGCCAGCCGCGCAGGTGCTTCCACTTCGACTTCGCAAAGGCCGTCTTAAATAAGTCGTCGGCGTCGTTTGGCGTAAATGTCTCTTCGGTCGTGCCCTCGGCAAAGCACGTCGGAAACGCGAGGATCGCTCCGGCACTTTTCTCCCGCCATTTGCGAAGCACGTCGATGAGCGACTGTGCGAGCGGAACTCGTCTCGTCGTCTGTTTCCCCCGGGCCTTCTTCCGCTCGTGGAGCACAACCGTCTGCGACGGGAAGTCGATATCCTGCCAGCGAAGCCGCATCACCTCACTTCGCCTGGCCCCAGTCATCGCCGCAACGCAGAACATCGGGTGAACAACCGCGTAGCGGCTTTGCGTTTCGGCGTAGCGAAGCATCTCAGCAAGTTCTTCCAGCGTGAGGAACACGCAGTCCCACAGGTCTCGGCACTCACCTTCCGTGATGTTCTCTCGCTTCACCAGTTCACTGACCTCGTCGAAGGTGCGAAATGGCGGCTTCTCGCTCGTCTTCGGAAAGCGAATCCCCTGATTCGGGAAGCGTCCCGTCAGCATCCCCGCTTGCACCGCCCAGTTCCACGCTGCTCGAAACGTGGCGAGTTCCTTCTTCGTCGTCACCGGGCTGAGCTTTCGCTTGTGGATGCCGTTACACTTCGCCCGGCGGTTGACGTGCTCTTGGAGCTTGATCATCGTCAGCGACTGCACGTCGAAGGATTCCCCGAGCGACTCGACGAAGTGAATGAAGTGCGTGCGAATCGTTTGCAGTGTCTTCGCCTCCAGACTTCCTTGCGAGTGCGTTTCCGTGTAGCGGTCCCGGAACTCGCCAAGCGTCAGACGTGCCCGAGGCACCGGCGTGTCGTTGAGCTTTCCGTCGGAGAGGAGAAACGTCGGCAGGTCGGCGTCTGGTGGAAGAAGCAATCGGCCGCGCTCGAGCAGCCGGATGTTTTCTTCCACCCGCTCGACGCAGGCTTGTGCCTCACGCTCGTTCTCGGTGCGAAGTGGGTGTTGGTATTTCTGCCCGGCGTAGCGAAAGACGAGGCGGAACTTCTTTCCGCGGCGTTCAAGCGAAGCCATGTCGTGTGCCCTCTGCCGATGTGACACACGCGGATTGCTCGCAGTGCGTCGCATTTCGGCGAACTGGCACAAACCCCACACTACTTGGTGACTGTCCCCAATCTGTCCCCAGATGAACCTTTCTTGGAGAAGGGCCTGTTGCGCCCGTCGCCGTAAAGCTATGCTGGAAAGAGGTCTACGAAGACCGGATTCTCAGCGGTGCTTTCAGGCGAACTAGTCGCTGCATCTGACCCAGACCGTGACATCGGTTATAGGGATTCATAGCTCACTCAGGCTCGCTGGGCAGGCGAGCCGTGTCGTTCGGCCACACGGGGCGATTTGCAAGCAACGTAGTTGGTTCCTGTCGCTGCCGCCGGTACCCATTAGAATCGGCGGCGCTGCGCGCTGTGCAGGCGTCAAATTACACACTAACGCTGGGAGCGTGTTACACATGCCACACGGAGATTCCGGAAATTTGGATGCCCGTGCATGGGCAGCGGAAGATCAGCAACGTGCGAGGGAAGCTTCATTCAACTCCGCGCGGGCGCAGGGCCAAGTCGTCGTGTGCATCGACAGAGATGTCCATCGGAGAGTGGCAGAACTGCGATCGCAAGGGCAACACGAAGCTGCAAAGGCTCTTGAAATCTCAATACCAGAGGTGAAGGCAAGAATCGGGATCGACGGAGTCCACGTTAAGGTGGGAGGCTGGGATTGTACGGTCCGTCCGATGTTCCATGTAGACACAGCAAAAAGAAGCGTAGAGTTTCGAGGAGTCGATGCGACATGTACGAAATGAGATGCCGGGTCGTCGCGTCAGGATCACTCGACGTTGATGCGGGATGTGCTCCAGACGAACACGACCCGTTATCAAATGAGAGCAGTTGAGTTGTTCCGTATTGGTAAGCAGTGTGCTTAAGTCCATATCCAGCCGTCCGTCGTTGGGCGTTTTTAGGTCACCCAGGTCACCCTCTCGATTTCGAGGGTGACCCGAGCAGAGCCTTGTTTTTCAAGCTCAGGTCACCCAGGTCATAGTGGTCACCCTGTTTTGGAAATCCCATCTCAGCAACAAGAGCCGAGGTCGTAATGAGTGGTCCGGAGTTATTCGGGGATAAGGACAGGGTGACCAGGGTGACCAGGGTGACCTAGCCCTGTTTCGCAAGCGTTTGCGAAGGTCATAGCGGTTTCGGTGAGGGTGACCTGGGTGACCTAACTACATCGGAATGTCGCTCTCGGGGCTCCAACCGGCCGAATCCCGGCGCCGGCGATCGAACTCGACGAGCAGTCCGTCGGGCCGGCCTTCCGACCAGGCGACGCCGGCGTAAGCGTGCGGCCGGTCCTGACCGACGCGGAGCCGGGTCTTCTTCACGGCCCGGTGCGCCTTCCGCAGCTCGGCCCCGAAGTTCCCGTCGTTGAGCGGCTTGTACCCCTTCAACCGGCACCACGATTGGTAAGCGGCGAACAGCTCGCCCACGCGCAGGTACGCGCCCTCGTCTTCCTTCACGTGCTCGTCCAGGAACTGCTTGTGGGGGTTGCACAACTCCCGGTGCTCGGCCTTCGCCGCGGTACACACGGCCGAGCTGGTGAACCCGCCCTGAGCGTGGAGCCGGTGCAGGCCCGTGAGCGCCCAGTTGAGCACGCCCGGCATCTCGCCGGATGCGACCCACCACTCGGGCGAGTCCATCCCGCGGACCCGCTCGGCGACCGCGATGACCACGTTGAACGGGACGACCGTGTACCGGCGCCACACGCCCTCGGTGCGGTCCGCGAACCGGGGCAGGATGTTCGTCGAGAGGAGCAGCCGGGCGGTCGGCCGCGTGTTGAGGGCCGACTTGTTCTTGCGGTCGAAGTTCATCAGGTCGCCGGACACGAAGCTCTTGAGCTTGGCCTCGGCCACCTTGTCCATCTCCCCGACCTCGGCCACCGCGTTCACGAGCTTCCCGAGCGTGCTCGCGAGTGCGAACCGCTCTCCAAACTCCTCCAGCGGGACCGAGGCGTAGTTGTAATCCCCGATCAGTGCCCGGAGCACGGCCAGGAACGTGCTTTTCCCGTTGCCCCCTTCGCCGGTCATGATGAAGAACGACTGGAACCCGGTGTCGAACCGGAGCAGGTAACCGGCCATCTCCTGGAGCACGAGCTGACGTTCGCGGTCCCCGTCGGTGACGCGCGCAAGGAACGCCTCGAACTTGGGGCACGCGGCCCCGGGTTTGAACTTCACGGGCAGGGCGGCCGGGGTGAAGTACAGCGGGGTCGGGGGCGCGAGCACGGCCCGCCCGGTTGCGAGGAGCTCGGGCACATCGATGAGCCCGTTGGCACACGCGATGTACTCGCGCGCGTCGGGATCGGGCCGGAGCTTGGGGATGTGCCCGGGGCGCAGCGCATCGGCCTTGAGCATGACGGGCCAGGTCGTGTCCCCGTCCAGGTGGCACATCGAGGCCGCGGCCTGGACCGCGTTGGTGACCTTGCGCCCGTCGAGCTTCACGATCGTCGGGCGCGCCGACTTGCGCCCGTCCTGGTCCCACGCGAGGACCGCGGACCGGTGATCCGCCTCGCACTCCTCGCGCAGCGTGGCCCACGCGCGCTTGTCGAAGTCGTCGTCGGCCACGGTCACGTACCGCCCGTTCCGCCACTCCCACCATTCGGCCCGGTGGTACACGAGCGTGGGCAGCCCGTCGGCCCGGGGCACGAGCAGCCGGCCGAGCCGGTGCGGGTCCAGGAACTCCTCGTTCACTGCTTCTTCGGTCACGGGATCAACGGGCCGGTCCTCGGACGCCGGGACCGAGCGGTTGTGCTCCCGCGGTGCCGTCGGCACGGGGCGCTGTGATCGGACTGGGCCGTACCCCTCACGCCGGAGCTGCTCGGCGAGCCGGGCGAACTGGCCCGGGTACTCGAGGGCCGCGCGCAGGTTGCTCGGGTTGAGCCCTTTGTGGTCCGGAATCCCGGCCGCGTCGGTGAACCCGTAGAAGATGGGCGTGCCCGACACGAGCATCAGGTTCCCGCTCTTGTCCCCGTTCTTGTCGGGCCGCCGGAAGTCCCAGCGCTCGCCGCGGTGCCCGACCGGAACCCAGCGGTGCCGCTTGAGCAGCTCCCCGACCGATTCCATCGTCTGCGCGCGGTTGTACGCGGCGAACACGTCGGTCTCGGGATCGGTCGAGCCGCCCGGTGTGAGGGGCACGTGCGGGTGCGGTGCCGACGGCACGGGGCGCGGGTTCGGGTCGAACGTGCGGGCCTCGTCCGGGATCAGCTCGACCGGGTCACCCCCGATCCCGAGCACGTACTCGACCGCCGCGTCCCCGTCGAGCCACTCGCTCCCGCTCCACACGCGGCCCCAAAAGTCGCGCCCGTGGTGCCGGCCGATGAGCCGGAGCCAGTTCCCGTACTTCGTGTCCCCGTCGATCACGGCCTGCTTGGGGAACACCTCGGGCGGCTTGGCGAACCCGTACTCGGCCGCGTCGCGCACGAGCCAGCGCCCGAACGCGAACAGGACCGGCCCCTCGACCGCGCCCTCGAACAGCGCGCGGACGTGGAACCCGCCCTTGCCGTTGGACTCGCTCAACAGCGGAGTAAACCCGAGCACCGCGAGTCGGTCGTATATCGCCAGCGCGAAGCGCTCGTTCGCGTCGGGATCGGCTTTGGTGCCCGGGTGTGCGTCGATGTCCACTCCGACCCACTTGCCGAACCCGTCGGCCCCGAGCGCGTGGAGCCCGATCACGTCCTCGGTCGCGCTGGCCCGGAAGTGGCGCGCAAGCAGGCGCAGGTCCACGTACCCGGGCTTCGCGCCCCCGGCCGGGCGCGTCGTGCGCCGGACGTCGCCCGTTTCAGGATCTCCGTAGCACCCGCCGCACCGGTCGGTCCGGTTCACCAGGCGGGTCAGCGCCCAGCGCGCGAGGTTCTCGGCGCGAGCGGTCCACGGGTTGGCAATCGCCGTCGTCACGAACGGGCCTCCGGGCGGTCGTCGATTGGGTGCGAGGTCAGGTAGTCATCCGGCACGTTCCAGAAGCGCCCGCGCGCGTCCCGGACGACGGACCCGCCCGGGCGGTCCCAGCGCCGGCACACAAACGTGAACGACTCGCGGGGCGATAGCCACGTGCCTCGGGCGACCTGGTCACTGAGAGCCCGGGCGCGCTGGTTCGGGGTCACGGCGCTGCCCGGGTCGCCGGGCCACGCCAGGAACACCACCAACAGGCGCACGGCACGGCCGGCGCGGAACTCATCTGAGTGCATCGGGGCTACCATCACGTTGCTCCTTCAAAGGTGTCGAGGTCTGGTGGGATTGGGGCTGCGCCGGAGGCGGCTCGGTGATCCGCATTTCGGGCGGTCCCGATCGGCACCCGTGACACAAGCCTGCCTCGATGCTCTCGGTGCTGTGCAGGAACGCAGGACAACGGGAACACGTAGGCTGACTCACGATCGGCCCCCCAACACGGTTTGGATCTCGTCCCACGAGTCCGGGCGCCAGAGGTAGCACCCGACCGTGCCGCCCGTTGCTTCGGCCACCGCGCTCAGGGCCTCCAGCCACTCGCGCTGAGCGGTCGACGTGGTGTTGCTCCCGACCTTCAACTCGGCGAACACCAATCGGCCGTTGCGCACGAGCACCAGGTCGGGGAACCCTTCCTCCGAGCGGCGCGAGTCCGCGGTGTGGTAGACGCGCCACCGGTTCAGGCGCGCGAACTGGAGCACCGCGGACTGGAACGAGGCCTCGGTTTCGCGCCGGATGCCCATCACGCCTCGTCCTTCGGCGTGAAGATCGCCCAGCACTTCGGGCACTGCTGGCGCTTCACGGTCACGCGCACGAGGTACGGCTCGGACGGACCGGCCGGGATCTCGTCACCGGCCCGGACGCCGAACGGGTTGGCCCCGGCGACGAACGTGTACCCGCTGTCGGCCCCGGACCCGAGCGGCGCCCGCCCGATGTACTCCGCCAGCACCGCCGTTTCGGGCACGCGCCCGTCACGGCTCCACTGCGCGAAGATCCCGGCCAGGTCCTCACCGGGCGGCAGGGTGATGTGTGCGTCGAGGCTCAACCCCTTCGGCCGTACCCGCGGGGGTGGTGTGCGCTCATCGAACGGGTCGGGTCGAGGCGCCGGTTGCGGAACTGGCGCGGGGCTCGGCTTCGTCGCCGGGCGCGCTTCGGCCATCACCTCGGCACGTGCGAGGCGCTGGGGGCACGTGTCGTTGCGGTGCTTTCCGCCCTTTGTCCGGCACACATCGCCGGCGGGGGATTTACAGTTCGGGCACGGGATGTTGATCGGATCGATCATTGGGTCACCGCCTTCGGCTTGCGGGCGCGCTTCGGCTTGGGCAGGTTGAGCACGTCGACGATTTTGGGCGCGAAGTGGTCGACCAGCTTGTCGCCGACAGCGAGCACCAGGGACTCGCCGAGCCCGAGGGACCGCAGCGCCGAGTACCGGGTCGCCTCGCGGTGGGCCGATTTGGTCCGCATCTCGGCCACCTTCGCGTCGAGCTCTTCGACCGTGCGAACACCCTCGTCCGCGAGCGGACCGAGCGCCTTGACGGGGAACCCGGGGACGGAGGCGAGGTGCGTTCCGACCGGTGCGGGATCGCTTCTGGGAACCGGTGCGATCTTCGGTTGGAGGTGAGATGCGATCGCGTCCGCGGCGTTCTCGGCCGGTTTGATCTTCACCTTCAGCTTGACCAGGTACGTGACGACACGGTTGCGGAGTGGTAGGTCGATTCCCTTGGTGGCTTCGTCGACCCGCTCGATGAGCGTGGGCACCGTGCTCACACCCTGCGCGAAGAGAGTATCGAACACCGCGGCGGGGAAGTTCGGGACATCAATCAAGCGGACAACGGGCTCCGTCGTATCCTCGAGCGCGAGCGATTGCGGTGCCGGCACTGCTGGGGCGGGTTCGGCGAGGTCGAACAGCCCCGGCTGACGGTTCTCGTCGAGAGCCTCGTCGATCGCGGTCAGGTATCGCTTGTTCGCGGCCTTGAGTTTGTCCGTCGCGGCCCGAAGCGCCTTGCGGGCCTCGGCCTCTTCGCGCTCCGCGTCCCGGAGTTGGGTGCGAGCCTTGGAAATGGCAGCGAGCAGATCGGCGGGCGTTGGCATGACGGAGATCCTTTGGCGGGGATGTGGGTGATCGTTACGCCTTGACGCGCTCCGGGAGCAGGCGCCCGATCCGCCCGACGTAAGCGGCCCGGGCCAGGTGGTCGGCCTCGACGTTCTGGTCGCGCGGAATCCAGTGCGCCTTCCACACGCACCCGAGCTCGGTCAGGTGTTCGAGGCACCGGTCCCGGTACTCGCGCAGGCGCTCGTTGTTGCACTCGAAGTCGCCGATGAGCTGATTGATGACGAGCTGTGAATCGCCGTAAATGGTGACGGTGTCGGGCTTGAGCTTCTCGGCCCGGACCAGCGCGAGGGCCTTACCCAGCGCGATCCACTCGGCCACGTTGTTGGTCATCCCGGCGCCGGCCTTGAACACCCCGCACCCGGTCACGGCCCGCCCGATCGGAGCAATGCCGTAGATCGCGTACCCGTAGCACGCGGTGCCGCCCGGGTTGATCGGTTCACACAGGCCGTCGAAGAAGATGCCGAGGTCCATTGATGCGTCTCGTGGGCAGTGGGGCCGCGGGGCTGGCCTCAGTCTTTGCGTGGGGTCGAAGGTTCCTCGTTGGGTTCGAGCCACTCGAACAGGCGTCCGAACGCGAGGCACACCGCGATCCAGAACAGGAGCCAGCCCATCCCGATCGCGAAGAATTTCTCGAAGCTCATGGCGGGCCTCCGTGTGTTCGCGCGGCGGACCCGGGCGGAGCGATGTGCCCGGGTCTCGGACTCTCCCACGGGCCGTGCCGCCGTTCGCCCGTCGCTCCCTTGCCGACCCCCGACCGGAACACCCGGCCGCGGGGCACCGCGTGGATCACCGACCGGGGGAGTCAACGGCCGTCGCCCTGCGGCGCGAAGCCTCGACCCCGGTCGGTTTGCTTCAGGCCGCGAGTGCGGCCGGTGTGTTGGTGGGGTCCGGTTCGAGATCGATCGCGAGCTCGAACTCGATCGGGGCGACGTCGACGCCGGCGTCGAAGGCTTGGATGAACCGCGTGACGTACCAGGGCAGCGGATACGCGATCCAGTTGTCGCCGTCGCGGATGTGGATCGCGATGGTCCCGACCTCGAACTCCACGCCCGGGAGCGCGTCCCGGAGCGCGTGCCCGATCGGGCAATCAAGGCACGAACCGATCTCACCCGCGCGGACGTGGTCCGCCGAGACAACGATCATCATCGGTGTCACCTGTTAGTGGTCGAGTTGTTCGAGTCGCAGGGGCCGGATCAGCGGGTGTTCGCGAAGTCGGTTAAAAGGCTCGACACCTTCCGGGCGGAGTCTTTGAGGTTCTCGGAAGGCGTCAACTCGACGGTAGGTCGAACCGTCTCCCCCGATATGGCCGCGAAAAACCGATCCAGGGCCTCACGGCTCGTAAGCCTCTTCACACCGAGTCGCCCGGCTTCGAGCTTCACTCGAACGCCGTTCACCCTCACGCCAGTTTCAACCCACGAGAGCACAGTCTCGCGGGTGGGTCGCTTGCCGCTGACAGCGGGACAGGATGCTGCAGCTTCCGCGAACGTGAGCGCGGTTTCAGTGAGGACTTGCGGGCGCATGGGTTAAGCCCCCGTTCGTCGGTTGGCTGATGCTCGTGCTGATGCTCGTGCCGCACGGATCGTTCGGAGCGCAAGTTCGATTTGTTGGAACCGCGCGACAACCGCGGGGCGAGCGATCGGGTCGAGGATCTCGGCGACCGAGCCGCCCTCGACCTCGATAATCCCCGTCAACATGTCGGCCAAATCTTCCGGAACACGAACTTGGCGCGTCCCTTGGTTCTGTGCTTGAGCATCAGCCATCGTCTACCTCCATCGGCGACTCTGATACTGTACACAGTATTTATGTTACTTGTCAACCAGAAATATCGTGACTTGTTGACCGAATGCTTGAGCGGCGAGATACTGCAAGCATGTTGAGGTACTGAAATGGCCCTGACCGTGAGGCGCGGGATGGCAAAGGGAAGAGGTGGTCGCCCGAGGAAGGAAGACGGTGACTCATCAACTCGCCAGATCCGTGTGTTCGCGGACCTGGCGGACATGATGGCCGAGATCATCGACGTCGAAGGTGGGACCGTCGCGAACCTGGTCGACGGGTGGATTCGCGAAAAGGTGGTTGCAAAGCACACCGTGCTCAAACCGCTTATCGAGCAGATGAAGCAAACCCGTTTGCAGGCTCAGTCGGTGAAAGAGGAATGATCGGAAGGCACAGATCCGGCGCCACGCCGTTCGGGAATCCCCCGACCAGCACGGCGTAACGAAGCTGGGGGTAGTGTTTCGCTAACAAGGCGCGGTTAACACGTACTGCCAGCTCGGTCAGATCCCCCGCGTCCAGAAGCTTAATTAACTCGTCGGCTGTGACTTCGTACTTCGGGCCGTCGTTCCGCACGTTCACTCTCCATTGTGATCACCCGTACACAGCCCAGCTTAACCTTTCCGCTCCAAACGGGAATCTCTCCTCGACTGCCCCGCGAAAAAAGGCAGTCGCTTCTGATCGGTGCCCAGATGTCTGAAAAAGAAACTCCGGAACAAGTCGCTCGTCGTGCCGCTCGCGAGATACGAGACGCCTTGCGGCGCGCCGGGCGCGACTACCTTCGCTACGGAGAAACGATTGACGGATTGCGGCTAACGATCGGGGTGAAGCAGGCAGGTAAGGTCGATGCCGAGTCCTTCGATTTGCCAGACGAGCTGCGCGTCTCTCGGCCTTCGACACGCCGCGTGTACCGCGTGCTTCGCGAACTGGTGGGAGCCAATCAAGTGGTTCGCCCCAGTGTGATCGAGGCCCACCTGCGCGAAATGGATACCGAATCGGAACCGTCCCTCCACACGATTAATCACGCGCTCCGGGATCTGCGAGACCGCGGTCTCGCGTGGTCCCACTCCGAGCGCGGGTGGTGCTTGGGGCGCGAACAAGAGACGCTGCCTTTTTTCACAGGGCCGTCCGAAGCAACCTTACAAACTGCTTCACTTCCCGCGCCCCAAAACTCTCCAAAGCGGGCCAGTCGTGGAGCATCGACCGTTACGAAGAACGTTATCTGGGTGCCGGGTGAGCAAAGCGATTACGGAGTCGTGATTACCGACGCGGTTACTGAAGGTGCGGTTGCAGTCACCGAGCGGGTCGGGGAAATGCAAGTTACAACCCGGAGTGGGCGGCTCAGGAAGGTGCCCGCAGTTCGCGGAGAGTTGCTTCGGACCGAGGAGCCTTACGCATTAGTGCGGCTCCCCGGTGGTCACCAGATTCGCACGCGAATTCTCGGAGAGTGGCACACTGCAGGAATGGCGACACCAGAGTCTGATACCCCACCAGACTCTGGCGCGGCCTGAACAATCCCTACCCCATTTGCTCCGCCACTCGCACGGCCAGAGAAGCGTCGCGCTCAGCGTACACCTGCGTGACGTTAGCTTGTTGGTGCCCGAGGAGCACCTGGGCGGCTTCCAACCCGAACCGCGCGCGTACCTCCGTGCCGAACTTGTGCCGGAGCTGGTTCGGGTGCCAGTTTGGGATACCGGCCTTCTCGCACGCCAGTTCGACCGCATGGGCGTACCCACCGATCGTGAACATTTCCGGCACCTTGCGCTTCCGTGCGGCCGTCGGTTTCGCCCGACTCACTTGAGACGGTTGAACCTTCGACTTGCGATTTGCTCGCATCAGCGCGTACCGCTCGGCTAATGCGCGCGCCGGCGCGAACACCACCTCTTCGGGCTGACGCCCGTCGAGGAACGGTGCAAGGATCTCGGCCGCGGCACCCCCGATGTAGACCGTTCGCGACGAACCCCGGTACGCGGTCTTGTGCTGCGGGGGCTGATACACCCACGGGCGCAGCTCGCGGTTGACCTGGCCGACGCGCACACGGCGCACGTCCTGGGGCCGGCACCCTGTGAGCCGTTGTACGAGGACCATCGCCCGGAGCGTCGGTGTCATGTAGGGGAGCGTAGCTGCGACATACAGATCACAAACCGAGATGACCGGTTTTGATTCGCGCGCCTCGGTGCGTCCCTTCTTGAGCCCGGCGACCGTGGTGAGCGCGGTGTGAACCGCGACCGGCACCAGCTCCTCGGACGCGGCCCACTTGAAAACGCGCCGCACGCGGTTGACCCGCGCGTTGATCGTGGTGCGCGCGAGCCCGGCGACGATCCACTGTTGGCGGATCGTCTTGAGAGCGACCGGCCCGAACTCGGTCGCGAGGGTGTGCCCGTACAACTTGGCGACGTCCGTGAGCGATTCCTTGAGCCACGGGATCTCGCTCGTGTGCTTGCCGTCGGCACCCCGGTAGTGGCCCTTGGCCCACTCCCAGAATGCGGCCAACACGTCAATCACTTTGGACACGCGGGATCGTGGCCGTGGTCCGGTGCCCGTTTTGGCCGGTTCCGCCGCGGCCGGGGCCTTGCTCGCAAGCTCGGCTCGGATACGATCGTACTCCTTCTTCGACTCATCCGACCCGTAAGGGCCGAGGTAGATGTCTTTCCCGGCCACGCGAATGCGAGCCTGTCCGCTCGCCTTGTGGTGGAGGTACTTCGGGACCGGGTTTCGAGGGCGCCCCATAACGGCTCCGGGGTTTCGGGGTATGGTACCACGAAACTACCCGGGTCAGGGGCCGCTCGACAATGACGGTAGGCGGGGCGAAGTGCTTGAAAATCAGGTCTTTCGGTCAGTACACCCGGCGGGACTTGAACCCACAACCACCCGCTTAGAAGGCGGGTGCTCTATCCAGTTGAGCTACGGGTGCGTAATGCTTATTTTCGAGCCATTCTTAAATATTTCTCCGAACAGTTTATCGTGACACTACATCCGATAAGTCGGAACTATCACCAAAACCAAAAGTCGTAGTGAAGCTGGGACACGGCTTCTGCTCTTTTTACACCAGACGGGCCAAGGGGCAAAGGAGGTTCGCGGTAAGCGGTATGACTTTGACACTCATTGGCTTCGGGGAAGCACTTTGTCGGCGTTGTGGTGAGCGGTAGCGTTTAGTCACGGCGCTGGAACAAGGCACATCAGCGCGGTAACCTGTGGCTCCATTCTTACTGGAGTCACACGTGTCCAACTTTTTGCAGTATTTCAACATCGAGAAAATGGGCCGGTTCCCTAACGGAGCCGACGCGCTGCTGACCACGCGCATGGGCGTGTACTCCAAACTCGCGGCCGTGCAGCAGGCTCAGGGCGGCACGGTGTTCGTGATTAGCGGGTTCGGTAAGCCCAAAACGTATGTGCTGTGGGAAGCGTTCACCATCGAGGACATCGTTAAGCAGGACGATCAGTTCGTTGTCTCCGGGGTTGGTCGCGTGTTACTCCCGCCGGCGGTGCTCTCGGGCAAGGACTTCGAGAAGTTCAAATCCGCGTGCGCCAACTTCGTCGGGTTCCGCAAGATCGACGACCAGAAATATACCGAGACGCTCCAGCAACTCGCCGACGCCAATGCGAAAGCCCGGCTCTCGCCCGCGTGCGAACAGTTCTGCGACGAACTGGTGAAGGCGTTCCCCAAGATGGGCGATGCGTACTACTACCGCGCGCACACGCGCCAACACCTCGGCAACGCGGCCGGCGCCAAAACCGACTACGAGCAAGCGATCAAACTGGGTACCAACTTCCCCGACGAAGCACGAGCGGGTATCGCCGGTCCACCTCCGGTCAGTCAGAGCGGCGACGACCAGAAGCAGACTTCTGGGAAATCAACGGGCGGCATCGCGGCGCAGGTTGTTGCAAAGGGCGTGTTTGCGGCCAAGGCCCCGGCGGGTGTATCCGAAGTTGCCTGGCGCGGGGTGCTCCAGCGTCGCGGCGCGGAAGATTTCCGCCAGAAGGTACTAACCGCTTACGACAACAAGTGCGCGGTCAGCAGCGCGGACGCCGAAGCCGTTATCGAAGTCGCGCTCATCGACCCCGAGGGACCGAACGAACTCAAAAACGCGATCCCGCTCCGTGCCGATCTCCGCACGCTGTTTGATTTGAACCTGCTCCGCGTTCACCCGAAGACGCGCAAAATCTTCCTCGCGGACTCGGTGCAAAACGGGAGCTATGCCCGCTTGTGGGCACGCACGCTTCGCGCGCCTGCGAGCAAAGATGCTGCCCCTGATTTCACCACGCTCCAGAAGCGCTGGAACAGTGCGAAGTAGTCGAAACGCGCAACTAGCAACGCTTGCGGTAGTGTGTGGCAAACAGTTCCTCAGCTCCAATCACGCAATCACGTCCCGTCAAAGCAGGTGATTGGGGGAACTGTTCTTCGCGGCTATACTGTCCCGCACCTCGCGGAGACACGTCATGCACCGCTTTTGTCTTGCCGTATTTTTTGCTGTTCTGGCTGCAACTTCAGCCGCCGCCCAACCACAAACGCCCACCCACCAAGTGAAGCTGAACGGGCACACGTTTACGCTGCCGGAAGGCTTCACGATTGAACTCGCGGCCGGCGCGGACCTAGTCCCGCGGCCCATCGTCGCGGCGCTCGACGAGAAGGGGCGACTTTATGTGTGCGATTCGAGCGGCTCCAACGACAAGGTCGCGGAGCAACTTAAGAACAAGCCCCACCGCATCGTGCGACTCGAATCGACGAAGAACGACGGCAAGTTCGACAAGCAGACCGTGTTCGTGAAGAACGTGATGTTCCCCGAAGGCGCGATGTGGTTGAACGGTTCGCTGTTTGTGGCCGCTCCCCCACACATTTTGAAGTTCACCGACACCAACGATGACGGCGTCGCGGACAAAGAGGAGGTCTGGTTCGACGGGAAGACGCTCACCGGGTGCGCGAACGACTTGCACGGCCCGTACCGCGGACCGGACGGCTACGTTTACTGGTGCAAGGGGGCGTTCGCGCATCAGGAACACGTCGTCAACGGTAAGAAGTTCTCCACACGCGCAGCCCACGTCTTCCGTGCGACCGCGGACGGTAAAAACATCGAACCGGTTATGACCGGCGGCATGGACAACCCGGTTGATGTCGTCTTCACGCCGGGCGGCGATCTCATCTTCAACACCACGTTTTTTCAGCACCCCGGCGGAGGAAAGCGCGACGGTCTCGTTCACGCGATCTACGGCGGTGTGTACGGGAAGGACCACGACGTAGTGTACGAGCACCCGTGGACGAGTCCCCAACTCATGCCGGTGCTCACGCACATGGGACCGGCGGCCCCGTGCGGGCTTCACCGGTACGAGAGCGATCAGTTCGGAAAGGACTACGCGAATAACATTTTTTGTTGTCAGTTCAACTTGCGCAAAGTGAGCCGGCACGTCCTGGTTCCGAAGGGCTCGACCTACGAGACGCGGGACTCGAATTTCGTGGTGTCGGACAACATCGATTTCCACCCCACGGACGTGATCGAAGACGCCGACGGCTCGCTGCTCGTCGTGGATACGGGCGGCTGGTACAAGCTGTGCTGCCCCACTTCGCAACTCGTAAAGCCGGACGTGACGGGTGCGATCTACCGCGTAAAGAAGGTCGGCGCCCACGCGGTAGAAGATCCGCGCGGGCTGGCGATCGATTTGGCAAAGGCCGATACCGAAACCCTGGAGAAGCTGTTCCGCGATCCGCGGCCGGTGGTGCGCCAGCGCGTGACCGATTTCCTCGCAACGCGATCGGGCGCAGACAATTCGAGTAAGAGCCTTCTCGATCGGGCTTGTGTCTTGGGCAATTCGGAGGAAACACGCCTCAACGCAGTGTGGGCCATGTCGCGCCTTCGCGAGCCGAATTTTGCACTTCTAGCGCGCATGGTGACCAGGGACGGCCCGGTTTCGACCGCTGCCGCGAACGTTCTTGGTTTGCACCGGTATAAGCCCGCGGTGGACACCTTGTGTCAGTTCGTGAAGGAAGGTTCGCTTCCCGTTCGTCGGGCATGCGCAACGGCTCTTGGGCGCATCGGAGATCCAGCCGCAATCCCGGCTATCCTCGCCGCGCTGAGTGAACCGACGAATGATCGCGCGCTCGACCACGCGCTCACCTATGCGCTCATCGAAATTGCCGACGCTCAGGCGACCGCGAAACTCCTGACCAGCTCTAACCCCGCCGTTCGGCGCGCGGCACTCGCGGCCCTCGAACACATCCCCAGTAGCAACCTCGAAGCAAAAGCGGTACTGGCTGAACTCGATTCGCCGAACGCGGCGCTGCGTGAAACGGCGTGGTGGATCGCCGGTCGGCACCCGCAATGGGGCGGCCAACTCGCGGGCTACTTCAAGGCGAAGTTGAAAGTCGCCGACCAACTCGCCCCCACTGAGCGCGACGAACTCACAGCGCGGCTCATCAAGTTCGCGTCGAACACTGCGATTCAGAAAGTGCTGGGGGAATCGCTAACCGGTGCGACACCAGAATCGGCCCGAATCGCACTCGGTGTGATGGCTCGTTCCGGATCGAAGGTCTTCCCCGCCGTGTGGCGTGATGCGCTGCTCACTGAGGCAAAACATTTCGACAACGATGCGGTGTTGCGCGACGCACTGATGGCCCTTCGTGTGCTGCCCACGGAGGCCAAAGATTACGACACGTTCGTGGCGCGATTGCCGCGTGTGAAGCTCTGGCCCAGTGGAGTCGTCCCGACAGAGTTTCGGCTCGCACTTCTGGCGGCACGTCCCGCGGGGCAGGAACTCGATGCCGCGGCTACGAATCACCTACTTCACCAAATCACACGCGACGAACCCGCGACCGACCGCGCAGCCGCTGCGGACGTGTTGCTACGCGCCAAACTAACGACGGAGCAACTCGGTGCAATCGTCGACGCGCTTCACACGACATCGCCGCTCGACCTCGCGAAACTGCTCAACATCTTCACCAAAACGACGGACGAGAAGGTCGGGTTGGCTCTGGTGAAGGCACTTCGTGATAAGGCCGTGCGCCCGGCGCTCCGCACGGAACTCGTGAAGCCGGTGCTCGACAAGTACCCCCAGGCGGTGAAGGACGAAGCCGAAAAGCTCTACGCGGAACTCGCGGACGCGCGCAAGGACGAAACCGCGCGCCTGGAGAAGTTACTCTCGGACCTGAAACCGGGCGACGTGCGCCGCGGCCAACTCGTGTTCAACAGTGCGAAGACGAACTGCGTCGCGTGCCACAAGGTCGGGTACGTGGGCGGCACTGCCGGCCCGGACCTCACGCGGATCGGGAGCATCCGCACCGAGCGCGACTTGCTCGAATCCGTTATTTTTCCCAGCGCAAGTTTCGTGCGCAGTTACGAACCGGTTCGCGTCGTCACCACCGACGACCGCACACTTAACGGCGTACTGAAAAAAGATGCCCCGGACGAAATCGTCATCGTGGTCGCGGCGGACAAAGAGGAGCGCGTCGCCCGGGCCGATATTGGAAGCATCGCTCCGAGCACCGTGTCTCTCATGCCCGCCGGAATGGAGCAACTTCTTACCCCGCAAGAACTAGCGGACCTAATTGCGTTTCTAAAGGCCTGCAAGTAACCGATTCTGAGATGGTACGTGTAAGTATGATAAAGTTTTTCGGTATTGCCTGTTGGCCCGGGACACCTGGAGTACCGATAATACGGGAAACTTCCGCCCAATTGCGCCCGCGCCCGTGGCACCAATCGTATTGCCCCGGGCGCGTTCCGTTTTCATCTCCGGAGCGTTTATGATCTCTCCTGTCTTTTCCTTCGGTTACACACAGTCACTAAAACGACGAAGCGCCTTTACTCTCATCGAGTTGCTCGTCGTGATCGCGATTATCGCGATCCTGATCGGCCTGCTCCTCCCCGCGGTCCAGAAAGTTCGAGCGGCCGCCGCGCGCATGCAGTCCGCGAACAATTTGAAGCAGATCAGCCTCGCGAACCACAGCTACCACGACGCGAACTCCAAGCTCCCGCCCCTCGCCGGCCCGCTCCCCCCGGGGAACGGTTGGGTTTCGGTTCACTTCTTCCTGCTCCCGTACATCGAGCAGGACAACGTGTACAGCTTAGGTGTAGCTAACGGCGGGGCGTGGAACGGGGGCGCGGCCTCGGCCGGCTCGAAGAAGATCAAGACGTACCTGTCGCCGCGCGACACGTCGAACCCGCCGGAAGCGTGGCGGGAGAGCAACGGCGGGACGTGGGGCATTTGCAACTACGCCGCGAACCACGCCATCTTCGGCGTCCCGGGCGGTGGCGACACGAACTCGCGCATGACGCTCCAGGGCATCGGCGACGGCACCTCGAACACGGTCGGGTTCGGTGAGCAGTACGGCGTGTGCGGGACCGGCGAAACGGACACCACGATGGGGTCGCAGTACTACAACAAGCTCTGGGCCTACAACGTGACGTGGCGCTGGGAGCGCGGGCCGTACTTCGACACGCGCATCATGAGTAACAACACGATCAACCCGGACGCCAACTCCACCGCGGCCACGCCGCAAATTCAGCCCACGATCGCGAACTGCAACCCGTACCTGCTCCAGGCAATGGACGCGGCGGGGTGCCAGGTCGGGCTGATGGACGGCAGCGTGCGCCAGGTGTCGTCGAGCGTTTCCGGTTCTACGTGGGTTCGGGCGATCTGGCCGCGGGACGGCCTGGTGCTCGGGGGCGACTGGTAAGCACACGTCTTCGTAACGAAGTTCTGCCGGCGCGGTTCGATCTCGCGCCGGTCCTCTTTCACACAACACAGTGAGACACACAACTCAGATGAAACCACTGATCCGCGCGTTCGCTTTCGGGGTGCTCGTGGCCTGTCTTGCGGCGGGTTGCTCGAAGGGCGGCGTGAAAAAACTGACGGTTACTGGCACGGTTTCGTACAAGGGCGAGCGATTGACCTCGGGCATCCTGCGCGTGGTGGGGACCGACGGGGCGTTCGCGACGGCTCGGGTCGGGGCGGACGGGACGTTTACGCTCACGGACGTGGTGCCCGGAGAGGTCCGCGTCGGCATCACAGAAGCGCCGCAATCGTCCTCGTCCTCGGACGGCAAGGGCGGGCCGGCCGCGAAACCTCCGGTCAAGCTCCCCGCGAAGTACCAAGACCCGGACAAGTCGGACCTGAAGTACACGATCGGGGACAACACGAAATCTCTGGACATTGAGCTCAAATGACCTCGTCGCGCCGCTCGTGCTGTGGCGCCGATTTCCACAGCACGAGCAGCGCAACGAGTCCCGCTATGGGCGCCAGTCCCGCGATGTAGAAGCCGATGTTGTAGTTCCCCGTCGCTTTGATGCGCGCCCCCATTGTCTCTTGCAACTCCCCGACCGCGAACCACCCGGCCGCCGCGAGAATTCCCGAGAGCAGGGCCATGTGCTTCGCGGGCAGCTCTTGCGCGAGTGCGTAGTAGTACGGGTGCAGCCCGAGAATTCCCGCGCCGGCCAGAACAATCAGCCCCACACCGACCCACCCGCCAATGAGTGGCGCGAGCGCCGCGGACGCTGTTACGAGCGCGAACACCGCGTAGCCCGTGACGCGCGCGGAATGGACCTCGCGCCCGCGGGTAACCAACCACCGCACCAACAACCCGGCCGCGAAGCACCCGAGTTCGGCCGCGATGTAGTAAACCGGAACGATCACGTCGGCCGCGTCCGCGGAGAATCCCTGCGATTCCTTCAGGAACTTCGGGAGCCACTCGCGAATGAACTGCCAGCTCGCACTGATCCCCAGGATGACCGCGAACAGCGTGAGATAGATGCGAATGAACGGTCCCCATTGAAACGGCGCTTCTGGGATGGAGACAGGGGCGGGTGGGAGGTACTCGCCTTCGTTTTCGCTTGTTTCGACCGGCTGGGCTTGATCGAGCGATCCGCGGCGCACGAGTGCGAGCCAAACCGGAACCCACAGCAGCCCGGCGGCGCCGATCGTCCAGAACGCGACTTCCCATCCGCCGCCGAGGTTTCGCACCGCCATCACGTACAGCGGAACCAGAATCGCACCGAGTGACGCCCCACTCTGGAGCAAGCCGTTACCGAGCGGCCGGTCCCGCGCCGTCAGGATCTGGCGCGCCGTCAGCAACGCGCAGGGCCAGTGCCCGGCCTCGAAGAACCCGAGGAGCGTGCGACAGTACAGCAACCAGTAATAAGCCCCACTTCCCGGCTCGTCCGGTCGCGCGAACTGAGCGGTCAGGGCTTCATCGCGCATCATCGGGGTCGCGAGCCCCGCTATCGACCACCCGATGAGCACGATCGGGTACAGCAAACGCGGGCCGATGCGGTCGGCGACGAAGCCGAAGAAAATGGACCCGAGCGCGAACGCCCGAGCGAAGTTTCCGGCAATCTGACCGTACCGGGCGTCGTCGAGGCCGTAGGCGCTTTTCAGCTCCGTGGCGATTTGCGGCAGAACCTGCCGGTCCATGTAGTTCAGGAGCGTGGCGAACATCATCGCTCCGCACACCCACCACCTCCAGGGCGACGAAGAGTGGGGGGAGCTGAGTGCGGAATCAGGGGTACGCATGAATCGTTTCCGTGCTTCGAGTCTCGCGGTTGTGATTGGTGGTGAGCTTTACCGGTCCCAGCTCCCGTCCCACTCCACAACACGCTCCAGATACGCGGCTACGCCCGATGCGAAGTGCGCGAACAGCGCTTCGCCCTTCTCGGCAGTCGCGGCGGCCGGTGAACCGATGTGCCCGGGTTCACTGCGGTCGGGCATCACCCACGCGCGGTAGCCGGGGGCGAACTCGCGCCCGAACGGAACCTCGGGCACTTGAGCAACGTCGCCGACAACGAGCTTCGGGTTCAGGCGCAGCACCATCGACGTTTCCCATTCGCAGGCGTGCCCCATTCGCTGCTGCACCAGGCCCGGGATCTTCTCAGCGGGGTTACCGGCCGAGTCCCAGTAAGTGAGCGACAGGAGGAGCAGGTCGCGCCGGTCGCGGTGGTCTTGCTTCAACTCGAAGAGTGCCTGCTGGCTCGGTGTGATGTTACCGCCGTGACCGTTCACGAAGACGATGCGCGTGAACCCGTGCGCCATGAAGCACGTCGCGAGGTCTTTGAGTGTGTCGAGGTACGCGCGCGGCGAGCCGGACAGCGTGCCCGGGAAATCGAGGTGGTGGTGCGAGTTGCCGAGCCACTGGAGTGGGCTGAACAGGCACTTCTCGGCCACGAGAGCGAGCTTCACTCGGCGAATCACCTCGCCCAAAAGCAGCGAATCGGTGAACACCGGCATGTGCTTTCCGTGCTGTTCAAGAGCCGCGATGGGGAAGATGATGGGAGTGGTTTTCGGCAGCGCAGCGACAGCGGGCCACGCGAGATCAGCAAGTTCCATTATGCGGGTTCCGGCGGGATCAAAGGCGGGGTGCGAGTTTCGTCGTTCTTTACGCTATTACTCCAGACAAACGGGGAGAACAACGTGGCAAAGAAATCGATGCGCTACACGGCGACGGACGGGAAAATGGTCCTTGTGCTCGAAGTCGCTGAGGAGGGAGGATTCACGGTTACTGCTCCGTTCATTCCAGGGCTCGACACAGAAGCCGAAACACTTGAGGAAGCCTTCGCGATGGCGAAAGACTGCGCCGCGGCGCTCAAATCGGCGCGGGCACAAATGGCCCGCCGGCGAAAACGGATATCCCGCTCGGATACTCGTTAACCGTGCGACCTCGGCTACACTTCCCAGCCCTTGCGATAGTTGCGCTTCACGAGTGCGTTTGCTTCCGGCAAGTCGGCGGACATTTTCTCCACGTCCCACGTGATCCGCTTACCCGCACCGACGCGGCTCGCCATCACGCCCGTGAGTACGAACTCGGTGAACGGGCCGGCGTAGTCGAAGCTCGAACTCGGCTCCTCCCCACCTTTGCACGCCGCGAGCAGATCGCCTTTTACTCCGTGCTTCGAGCGCGGAATCGTCTTCGCTGGGGGCGGGAACTTGTCGTGCTTGTCCTTCGGCAACAGGCGCGGGTTGCCGCCGTAGGTATCAGTGACCATCACGCCCTTCGTGCCGACGTACACGGTCCCGCCGTCCTGTCGGTCCTTCAGGTCGTAGAGCAGCGCCTTAATGTCTTTGGGCCAGTCGGCGTCGTAAGTGTTGACCGTCAGTGCCGGCATCGCACCGCGCGGACCGAACTGCCACCGCAAGTGGTTGTATTGGGCGAACATTTCGCTGCTCCCGCCGGTTTGCGACACACATTCGACAGTGAATTTCTTCGCCTCGGTGAGCTTGAGCGCCCAGAACACGCCATCGAGCACGTGGCAACCCATGTCGCCCATGACCCCGGTGCCGAACTCGGACCAGTTCCGCCAGCCGAACTGGTGCAACCCGCCGTGGTAGTCGCGCTCGCTCGCGGGGCCGAGCCATTCGTCCCAGTGCAACCCGTCGGGCACGTTCTCGCCCTTCGGTCGGCCGCCTTTTCCACCGAAGTTCCGGCTCAACATGCTGTGCGTTTCAGTCACGTCCCCGATCGCCCCGGCCCAAATGTACTCGCACAACCGGCGGTACCCTTCGCCCGCGTGCCCCTGGTTCCCCATCGACGTGTGTATTTTGTGCTTCTTCGCTTCGGTCGCCAGTGTGCGGGCCTCGTAGATACACCACGTCAGCGGCTTCTCGCAGAACACGCTTTTGCCGAGCCGAATAGCCCGAATCGCCGCCGGTGCGTGGTGATGGTCCGGCGTGGCGATCAGAACGGCGTCGATGTCCCGCGCGTGTTTGTCGAACATTTTCCGGTAGTCGAAGAATACCGGCGGGTCTTTGGCCTTGTCGCCGAGCCCTTTGATCGTGTTCGCGATGATCTTTTCGTCCACATCTACAAGTGCGACGAGGCGCTCGCTCGCGGCGATACCGGGGTTACCGCCACCTTGACCGCCGCACCCGATGACCGCGATCCCGAGCTTCTCGTTGGGCGCGCGGGCAGACAGAACCATCGGCGCGCTAAACGCGGTGGTTGTGGCGAGCGCGGACCGTTTGAGGAAATCGCGGCGCGAGGATTTGCGGGCCATTGCAGCACCGTTGGGGAGGGAAGGAGCGGCGGGTGAAGGCGAGAGTACCTCGCTTGGCGCGTCGGTGCAAGCGCCGCGTTCAGCTTTGCGATTCGACACGGGCAGATGCCGCGCGCTGGGCGAACGATCTCAGATAATCGATTTGCTCGCGAGTGACGGCGTTCGCGGGAATGGTCAGTACGGAACCGTCGAGGTGCAGCACGGTCCAGGTTTCACCGGCCTTAAAGACTTGGAAAATCCCAGCAAGCGCGAACGTGCGCCGCGAACCGCGGGTGGCTATTTCGCAGTGTGCTTCGTCCACCGACACTTCGACTGGTAGCCCGCCGCGGACGACCAAATCAAAGACGAACGCGATCAACCCGCGGTACACAACGGGCGGAATCAACAACAGGAGAAGGAACCGGGGAGAAGCGTTCGTGGCGAGAAACGCGGCCCCGATCGTGAAGCCGAGAGACGCAGCAATCGCCGGCAGCCACGGCATGAGTTCGACCGCGAGCCGCTGCCGGCGCGACAACGTGAATGTGAGACGAAACGGTACCACGCGAGCCTCCAGTGGCGCTCCAGGATACCGTTTACGGCACCTTCGCAACGGCGGCGTTTGCGATATCGGTAACCAGTTTCGCTACGAGCACCCACACCGCCCGGTGGTACGGCTTCGGAATATCAACCCGCTGACCGGGCGCGAAACGTGTCAGCGCTCCGGCCTTGAAGAGATACCCGGCGTCGGCTACCCCGCGGTTGTGAACGAGGACGTCCCGCGTCGCCTTTGCCTCTGCGAGTTGATCGATCTCCGCCGGCATCGGAAGTGGTAACCCGATCCGGCGCTCCAGGTATTGGAAGACCGTTCGGGGCGACTTGTAGGTCACCTCTGCAACCTCGTGGTCGACGAGCCGCGCGACCAGAGTTGCCAGGTCGCCCGCGTCCAGTGCCTCCTTAAGTTCCACCGTTTTGCCGCCAATCGCACGCGGGTGCGCAGTGAGCCAGAGCCGGAGCAGATCGCCGATGAACACTTCAAACGTGGAAAGAAACTGCTGGAACGTGGCCTCCAGCAGTTGTTTACCGGTGTAGTCCGCCGCGAGCGCGACCAACTGCGTCCCGGATACTGTCGTTCCGGTCGCAGAGTTCTGATACGAATGTGCCGGGTTGGTCGCGAACTCACGCCCGGCCAGCCCCCAGGCGAGTTCGCTGTAATAGAAGTAATCGAAGACTGCGTTCAGTTCGGCGAGTGTCTGATCGCGAAGAGCGAGGATGTGGGCGACGAGTGACACGACCGACTCCGTCAGGGCGTGGCATCGAGCAGTGCTTGTACCCGGTTCGGGTCTTCGTTGAGACTGAGGCTAATGCTCGTAACCGGGTTCTTCCCCTCGGTGCCGTAAACCCATTCGTTCCACCAGTAGGCGACCTTGTGTAGGTCCAAGAGCGCCCGAACTTGGTCGAGTTGTGCGTAGGGCAGCCACAACAGGGTACCGCCCTTGGGACCGACGAGTATCCGCAACGGTTCGTTTTTCACTACGTCGGTCATTTCGCTGTCCCCGTTGGCCGCCTTACGCGCTCGGCTCTTCGAGGTAAGTATACCCCTCCAGCCCGTTCTCGTAGAAGCGCAGGAAGTGCCGGGCTTCGGCCGCGGTGATGCGCGAGTGCTTCACCGCCTTCTCGACGTCCTTACGCATCCGGTCGGTCAGTTTCTCGGCGCTGTACTGCACGTAGTTCAGCACCTCCGTCACGGTGTCGCCTTTCACCACCGAGTCGATGCTCGGCGTGCCGTCGTCCTCCATCGACACGTGGACCGCGTTCGTGTCGCCGAGCAGGTTGTGGAGGTCGCCCAGGATTTCCTGGTACGCGCCGAGCAGGAACGCGCCCAGGTAGTACGGCTCGTTCGGGCTGTGCGTGTGCAGTTCGAGAGTGCTGCGCACGTCGCGCAGATCGATGAACTGGTCGATCTTGCCGTCGCTGTCGCACGTGATGTCGCCCAGCACCGCGCGCCGCGTCGGGGCTTCCGTGAGCCGGTGGATCGGCATCAGCGGGAAGAGTTGCTTGATCGCCCACGAGTCGGGCATGCTCTGGAACACCGAGAAGTTGCAGAAGTAGGTGTCCGAGAGCATGTTGTCGAGGCCGTTCAGTTCCTCCGGCACGTAATCGAGGTCGCGCACGATGCGCTGGAGCTTGCGCCCGAACGCCCAGAACAGGCGCTCCGCGAGCGCACGCAACTCGATCGTGAGGTGGCCTAGGTTGAAGAGCGAGAGCGTCTTCTCCATCTGGTCCACGGCGTCGTGGTAGAACTCCAGGAAGTTCTTTTTGTTCAGCTCGCGGAAGTTGGAGTACAGGTCGCGGATCGGTTCGGGGGCGTCGTCCGGCAGCGAGTCCGGCGCGGTGCATTTATCGAAGTCGGACGTGCCGAGCACGTCGAACACGAGCACCGAGTGGTACGCGACCACCGCGCGCCCGCTCTCGGAGATGATCGCCGGGTGCGGCACTCCCGCCTCGTCGCACACCGACTTGATCCGGTACACCACGTCGTTCGCGTACTCTTGCAGCGTGTAGTTCGTGCTGCTCTCGAACGCGGTCTGCGACCCGTCGTAGTCGATCCCCAGGCCGCCGCCCACGTCGATGTACTTCAGCCCGGCCCCCAGGCGATACAGTTCGACGTACACGCGGGCCGCCTCGGACAGTGCGTCCTTCACCTTGCGGATGTCCGACACCTGCGACCCCATGTGGAAGTGGGTCATCTGCAGGCAGTCGCCCAGCTCCTTCGACTTCAGGTACTCGTAGGCTTCGAGCACTTCTGTGAGCGTCAGCCCGAACTTCGAGCGGTACCCGGCGCTCCCGCGCCACCGGCCCGACCCCCGCGACGCGAGCTTCACGCGCACGCCGATCGGCTGCCGCACCCCCAGCTCTTCCATGTACTTGACGAGCAGTTCGAGTTCCGTGAACTTCTCGACCACCGGGATGATGTTCTTCCCGATCTTGCGCGAGAGCACCACCATCTTGATGAACTCGTCGTCCTTGAACCCGTTGCAGATGATGGGCGTGTCCACGCCGTTGGTGAGCGCGAGCACCGCGAGCAGTTCGGGCTTGCTACCGGCCTCCAGGCCGAAGTTGTGCCCCTTACCGAAGCCCAGCACCTCTTCGACGACGTGCCGCTGCTGGTTCACCTTGATCGGGTACACGCAGTGGTAATCGCCCGTGTACCCGTACTCGGTACGGGACTTCTCGAACGCGCCCGCGATCTCGCCGATGCGGTGCTGGAGGATGTCGGTGAAGCGGAGCAAGAGGGGCGGCTGGATGCCGCGTGTGCGGATCTGGTCGACGAGGTCTTTGAGGTCGATGCTGCGCTCGGAGTTCTTATCCGGGTGAACGGTGACGTGCCCTTGCTTGTTGATCCCGAAGTAACCCTTGCCCCAGTTCTTGACCCCGTAAGTCTCGAAAGCGTCGTGGAGCTTCCAGGCGGGGTTGATGTCGGACGTGTCGGGTGCGCGGCGGTCGAGTTTGGCCATCAAACTGCCTTTCCCGTGTAACGGGAAGCGAGGGAAACAGAGGCGCGGGCGGAGCGCGATTGTTCCATCTTACGTTGCGCGCGACTCGGTGCAACGCCGATCGAAAGATTGGACCGCGGCGGCGCCGAGTCGCGCGCGAACGGGGCACTCAGTCCACGTCGAACGAGAACTGATTGGGGTCACCCTTCTTCACCGTCACCTTGATAAACGGCTGCTGCGGGTTCCCATATTTCGGTTTGAGTTTGGCCGGACCAGCCGAGCCCTCGGTAAGCGAGAACCCCGCCTTGTTCTCCTTCGCGGGCGGGCGCCAATCGATGGTCACGCCGTACTCGCCCTCGGGGGCGCCATCACCCTCGGCGAAGGTCGTCAGCGCGAAGGTGCCGTCTTCCTTCACTTTCCCAAACGGTTTGCCGCCGATCCGTTTCTCGAATGCGGGGTCTACTGGGTGGAACACCACCAGCGCTCCGACGGGCGGTGTGGTCTTGTTGAACGTTACCTTCCCGCCGGACGGGAGTGCCTCCGGCTTCCCGGTGCCCCCGCACCCGGTGAGTGCAAAGAGACAGATCCCGGCACAGAAAAGACGAGTCATGATGATTGTTAAATTTGATGTGTTGAGTGCGGAAGTACCACCGCGCCGATCCTGAAGGGACCGGCGCGGAACGCGCTCGTTTTCGGTGAAGCGCGAGCGAGGCGCTCGCGCATTCCGGGAATGCCCATGCTGGTATCAGTCGGTGCCGGGGCTGACTTCGGCCGTGACTCCGGTCAGCCCGCCACCCTGCGCGGTGATGAGGGCCGCGTAGGTCTTCGGGTTGATCGAGTCGCGGATGTACCGCACGCTGCCGTCGGCGAACACGTGGTTCGCGCCGCCGGTGTGGAACGCATACGTTTCGTTATCGTTGTGGCAGTTGATGACACAGTTGCCGGGGCTGGAGGTGTCCGTCTTCGACACCGCGCCGTCCAAGCCGTAATCGTTCTCGTGGTGCCCCCACCCGCCGTCGTTGAGCGTCTTCGAGGAGTTGAGCGTGCCGCCGACGAAGAACTGCGGGCGCCCGGCGCTCTCGCACAGCAGGATCGTGTTGCTCGTGCCGTCGGTGACCGCGACGATCGTGAACGGTTCCATAGCGGGGTAGGAGATGAGCGGCAGACCGGCCCCGCGCAGTTGCGGCCGCATCGCGCTGAACAACTGCGTCTGTGACGTCCCCGTGGGGTACCCGAAGAACGTGATCGAATCGGGATTGATCGAGCTATTCGTGGCGTAGTCGGTGACCGCGAGGTTCTGGTACGGGAACGTGGCGACGAACTTGTACGTGCCGCTCACCGTGCGCGTGTTCCCGCCCGGGGCGGACGGGCAGAGGAACGTCTTGATCTGGTTGCGCAGCGCGCCCATGTTGTCCGGCGTGCCCGGTACGATTGCGGGGCTGGAGAACCACGGGTAGTTCATGTTGTAAAGCTGATTCACGTTCCCCTGCTCGATGTACGGCAGGAAGTTCGCCGCCCACGAGTGAACGATACCGGGGTACGGGTAGCCGGCGTTCCCGGGGCTGCCCGGGGCCGCGCCGAGTTCCACGATCAGGCTCGGCGGCAGTTTCCCGTAACTGCTCTCGTAATTCATCGCGGCCAGGCCGAGTTGCTTCATGTTGTTCGAGCAGCTCATACGGGCCGCGGCCTCGCGCACTTTTTGCACCGCGGGCAGTAACAAACCAATGAGAATCGCGATGATCGCGATCACTACGAGCAGTTCGATTAGAGTAAATGCCGAACGACCCGAGCGCGGGTGGGGCATGGACGTACTCCTGGCGCGGGAGGCAATAAAAGATGACGGAAGGCGTGGCTATGGAACCTAATTGATACCGCTCGTCGAAGTTGAAATAGCCGCGAACACCGTGAAATCGGTGTGAAGGTGCTCGCGACTCTGAGCAGCACAGATGTGAAAGCGAACCCCGGCCGACTACTCGCCAAACTCGCGGAAAATGCGATCGAACTGCGGGGCAATTCGCACGAACACGTCCAGCAGGCTGGGGTCGAAGTGGCCGGGTGATCCCTCGGTCATCGTCAGCACCGTCGTGTGGTGCGACAGGCCCGGCTTGTACACGCGCCGGCTCCGCAGAGCGTCGTACACGTCGGCGATCGCGAGGAGCCGCGCGACGAGCGGGATGCTCTCGCCCACGAGCCGGTCCGGGTACCCGGTCCCGTCCCAGCGCTCGTGGTGGCACCGGGCGATGTCGATGGCGACGTGCAGGAACGCGGTCGCGAACGAGTGCTGGCGCGCCACTTCGCGGAGCGTGTCCGCACCGATCGTGGTGTGAGCCTGCATGATGAGCCGCTCGCCCGAATCGAGCGGACCCGGCTTGTTCAGAATGTGGTCCGGCAGCGCGGCCTTGCCGATGTCGTGAAGCGGGGCCGCGTCTTCCAGCATTCGGATAAAGTTCGCGTCCACCGTGCTCGTGTACGCGGGGACGCTGGCCACGGCTTCGGCGAGCACGCGGCAGTAGCGCTGGAGCCGGAGCAGGTGCTTGCCGGTTTCTGTGGACCGGTGCTCGATCAGTTTCGCGAGCGCCAGAACCAACCCGTTGCGGGCACGGATCAGTTCGCCGTCGCGCGCTTCCACGGCTTGCTCCAGTTCCGCGTTCACGGTGAGCAGCTCACGGTTCAGAACGTCGGAGCGATCCTGGGCTTCCTTCAACCGCAGCGCGGCCTTCACGCGGGCGCGGAGCTGAACGACGCTAAAGGGCTTGGTGAGGAAATCGTCCGCCCCGGCGAGCATGATGCGGGACAGTTCGTCCCCGCTCGCCGCACCGGAGAACATGAGAACTTTGAGGTTTCGCGTGGGCGGGCGCTGGCGCAGGCGCCGGAGCACCTCTTCCCCGCTGAAGCCCGGCAGGTCCACGTCGAGGAGCACGAGGTCGTAAGCGGTCGCGGAGCCGAGCGCGACGGCGTCCGGCCCGTTCCCCACTTCGTCGCACACCAGCCCGTCGGCCCCGAGCGCGACGCGGCACAGGCGGCGAATGTCCTGCTGGTCGTCCACAATGAGAATGCGCCCGGGGGCCGTGTGCGTGGTCGCCGATTTGCTGTCGATGGAGGCGGCCGGGCGCACGAACGGAGCGGCAGTGACGGGTAGCGCGACCGCGGTGTTCGGGAGGAACGGGAGCAAGGCCCGCATCGCGGCTTCGGCCGTCGGGTACCGCTGGTCCACTTCGGCAACCATCATCCGACTGAGCACCGCGTCCAGACCGGCGGGAATTTCCGATCGCTGCGTGCGGGCGGACGGCGGTGGTCCGAACGTCGCGATCACGTCGGTGAACGGGGCCTGTCCCGTGAGCGCGTAATAGAGCGTGCAGCCGAGGCCGAACACGTCCGCGCGTGCGTCTACCGCGTGCGCGTTGCGGGTCTGTTCGGGGGCCATGTAACCCACGGTGCCGAGCTGCGCGCCGGTGCGCGTGATCCGTTCTTCGCCCGGGAGTCGCGCCAGCCCGAAGTCGAGCAGCTTCGCCTGCCCGTCCGCGGTGATTAGCACGTTACTCGGTTTGATGTCGCGGTGAACGAGTCCGAGCCGGTGCGCTTCGATGAGCGCGTCCGCGACCTGGTGCGCGATCTGGCATGCGAGGCCAACAGGAAGCGGCGCGGCAGACGCAGCCCGTTCCAGGTCCACGCCCTGGAGGTACTCCATCACGAAATACGGTTGCGCCGGGCTGTCCGGGCCGGAAGCCGGTTCCTCGCCCGCGTCGATGGCCGCAACGATGTTCGGGTGCTTCAGTTTCCCCACGGAGCGCGCTTCTTGGTAGAACCGCGCCAGCGTGCGAGGGGTCACGTCCGCAGAGGGGGGCAGCGCTTTCACCGCGACGACCGTGCGCAGTTGCCGGTGCTCGGCGCGGTACACGATGCCCATACCGCCCGTCGCAATGTGATCGAGCAGCCGGTAGTTGCCCAGGACGAGCGCGTGGAGCCGACCCGAGCGAATCTTGAGGGCCTGGAATTCGGTTAAGAGGCGCGTGCGGACGAGGGCATCGATCAGCAGATCGTCGGTCGCGGCGCGGTCCACGGCCTGCCGGTCGTCGGGCTTCAGCCCTTCGTAATCCTCGCTCGCGATCACGCCCCGGGTGAGTAACCGCTGCAAGAGCGGTAGGGGCACGGGCGCGGCGAACGGGGGCTGGTACGAAGCCGTCATCGGGAGCGAATGATACGCGGAAGTTTCCACGGCTAACGAACTCCGTGTAAGCCGGCTGGCGATCCTTCGCGCGGAGCGATCCATTCTCGCGCCTCGACGTCCTGTCACCGCGAGTCGTGTGGGTGGGCGTCGAGCCAGCGCGTCTCGGGTTCAGTTATCGCACGATTTTAATCCGGATTTGCCCGGATAACAGATACTAGCCACAAAAGCCGACCGCCCGTCAACCACAAAGCGATAAAATTATGCTAGACAGCGCAGAATTCGCGCGTTAGCCGAGAGTTTTTTTGGTGAGGGATGTGGCGGGGCTCGGGAGCGCGTCAGGGTATTCCCGACGCAAGCCGCTTCGTTTAACGCGGAGCGAGAAATTTGAGGTGCGTGTCGGCGGTGCCCGGTGCCGTGTTAGGGTTCGCTGAAGTCGTGAGACTTTAGAACACGCCCGTCTCAACAATCAGCGCAATTTCATCTGTTTCAGCAACTCATCGGACCACGTGCGGTGCGCATCGGTAAAAGGCACGTCGGGCGGCGGGGCATTCTTGTAATCGATCTGACTGCCGAACGTGCCGAGGTCGTAGGCGCGCGCGAACGCGGCCTGTAGGTCCAGGAGCGCGTCGCGATCGTCGGCCGCGAGCGGGAGCTTGAATTTTGGCAGCTTCTTCTGGAGTGTGGACGTGTAGATCTCGTAGCGGTCGGGCGCGTTGGAGCGCGTTACGGTGACCGCGTAGTCGTACTCCGGCAGCCCGTCGCGCGAGTACGTGAGCATCGGCTTGCCCTGCATGATGAGATCGATCTCAACGATGCCGGCCCGCTGTGCCACGGCCTGCTGGCGCGCGTCGAGGTACGCCTGCCGCCCGGCCGGGGTGGTCTTGTTCGCGGGGCCGACCACTTCGAGCAGCGTGACGAGCTTCCCGTCGGTGCGGTTCCGGATCTCGATGTACTCCTCCGCGAACTGCTCCCGGATGATCGAGGTGAACAGCGGCATTTCGGAAACGTAGGTGCGCGTGCCGACGCGGGCGCGGTACCGGTCCACAAGCCCCGGGAGGAGGATCTGGTAGAGGCACGCGAGCAACTGGTGCTGGAACGCGGGCCACAGCTTCGGCGTTTCGAGGTACGGGTCCATTCCCGGGAACGGACTGGGCATTGAGAGGTCTCCGTGGTCGGCGCCGGTTCCTGGGCCGGGACAGGTTCGCGTCCCGACCGGCTCAACGGCACCCGCGAGGTGTGATGGTGAGCATTGTAGCGGATCGGCGGCCGCCGCGCGAAGTACCGAAGTGACGAGAAGGGCGCTTAAAGCTCAAGGTGGTAAGTCTGTCCGCGCCAGGTGGCCCAGGTCTCTCGATTATTGTCGATGACGAAGTTTCGGTACTCGAGCCACCCCCGTGCTTCCCCGCCTCGATTCTGCCAGTCAAATTCGGACCCGGTCGTGGTCGCCTCTCGGTGCGGGTTCGGATCAGCAATGTACCCGCTGATGTGCCGCGGCCACAGTGCTACGCGCAGGTCCGACTCGTCGAACTCGCGGACCCAAATGAGACCGGGCTTCAACCGGAGGTCTTCCTGCACCCACTCTTGAAACGCCGCGTCGCGTTCCAGCCAGAACTCTCGGGTTCCAGCGCGAAAGAGGTAACGAACGTCATTCAATCGAGAACTGATGCCCCGACAGTTCCCACCCTCTGTGAACGTGGCAAGAAACCAGTGGTGGGCGCCCCCGCTCGCGAGTACCGGGGTTCCGTCCGGAAGGTGACCGGCACAGCAGCTCCCGCTCAACGTGCCGTCGAGCGGAAACAAGCGTTCAAACGGGCGCACCACGCGAACCAGTTCGCGCGCGCACGCTTCGTTGGCTCCACCCGCGAGGGAATCGGCTTCCGCGTCGCGCTCACGGGCTCGTGCCACCTCGTGGCGCGTGAAGCACCCGGTGCCCCCACAGACCTGTACCAAGTCGATCGCGCACGGCCACGTCGCGTCGGCTTGTTTCACCAGTTCGCGCAGAAAGTACGGCTCGCCGCCGATCCACAATTTGAAGCGCGCGATCCGATCGAGGTGCGGGGAAACCGAGAGCGAAATCGCGTCGTCTTCTGTTAGCCAGTCGGCGATTTCGAGGGCGTCGAGCTTCGCGAGGAGCGGGCACAACGTTAACTCGGAGCACCTGTTCGCGAGGCCGTACAGCGCGACCTCGCGGAGCGTGGGAAACGCCGTAAGAAGCGCGTCACCGTGCGTCAAAAACGTATCGAGCGCCAGACACGCATAGTCGGGAAGCCCGCGCCGAAACACCGGGCCGAAGTCCGTCGGGTTGGGGAAGTGCGCCGCCGCGCCGATCCACTCGTCTCCGTACCTGCGAAGTAGCTCGTCTTCGCGCGCGTGAAGTTCGACCGCGCGCGGGTTACCGATACTAAAGCGGATCGGTTCCAGTTCGATCTGAACGCGAATGAACTCTCCGAGCGGATCGGCACGTTCGCTGAGCCAATCCGCGAACACGAGCCGAACGGTGTCGTCGTCCGGGTTAGCGCGGATCGCGTGCAGAAATGCGAGGCGCTCGTTCATACTCCGATCATATCAAGAGCAACAACACGTTTGGAAGCGCGAGCGGCAAAAGATGTGGTGCGCTCGCGCTTCGGTGCTCGCCGTTACTCTTGCGGGTACAGCGCGGTGCTGAGGTAGCGCTCGCCGAGGTCCGGCAGGATCACCACGATCACCTTGCCCGCGCTCTCGGGCCGTTGGGCGACCTTCACCGCGGCCGCGGCCGCCGCGCCGCAGGAGATGCCGCACAGCATCCCCTCTTCGCGCGCCAGGCGCCGGCTCATCTCGAAGGCCTCGTCGTCGGTGACTTGAACGACCTCGTCAATGATTGCGGTGTTCAGCACGTCCGGGATGAACCCGGCGCCGATGCCCTGGATCTTGTGCGGGCCGATCGGCTTCACCTGGTCCTTCGGAACGCCGTCGACGATGTGCTGGGTCAGCACCGGGCTTTGCGTCGGCTCGACCGCGATGCACTTCACCGACGACTTCCGCGCCTTCAGCACTTCGCCGCACCCGGTGATCGTACCCCCCGTGCCCACGCCGCTCACCAGGATGTCGATCGTACCGCCGGTCGCGCGCCAGATTTCTTCGGCGGTCGTTTTGCGGTGAATCTCGGGGTTCGCCGGGTTCTTGAACTGCTGCGGGATGAACGCTTTCGGTTCGCCGCCCGCCTCTTGGAACAACTCCATCGCGCGCGAAACCGCGCCCTTCATACCGAACTCGCGCGGCGTTAGGATGAGCTTCGCGCCCAGCGCCTTCAGAATGCGCTGGCGCTCGAGCGACATGCTTTCGGGCATCGTCACCGCGAGCTTGTACCCGCGTGCGGCGCAGGTGAACGCCAACCCGATCCCGGTATTTCCGCTCGTCGGCTCGATGATGAGCGTTTCCGGCTTGATCTTCCCGGCTTTTTCCGCCGCGTCGATCATCGCGACCCCGATGCGGTCCTTCACGGACCACAACGGGTTGAAGTTTTCGAGCTTCCCGATGACGGTCGCTTTCGCGTCGCCCACAACGCGGTTGAGTCGGATGAGCGGCGTGTTGCCGAACGTCTGCGTGATGTTGTCGTAAACGTGCCCGCGGAAGGTGGTGTCCGTGGCCATTTGAGAGGTTCTCCGCGAAGCATGAGTATTTGGAGTTGGGTTCTGTACTATCTGGAAGTCTAAGCAGACGATACGTGCGGGACAAGTTGAAGTACGCGACGTTCGTACCGAGTTCACTCGACCGAAGGGAACTCGGGTTCGCACTCTGCACCGCTATTATTCTCGGAACGAGGCACGATTACTGCTTCACCACAAGCGCTCTGATAGACAACTGGTGGAGTGCTCCATGAACAAGCAACAACTTGATCGATATCGGAAGCTCTTGGGCGAGTTGGTGGATCGCGTTGGAGCTACGGCGGCTTCCCTGGAAGCCGAAGTCCGCGTGCCGTTGGGTGGGGAAAGCGGGGGCGGGGTGTCGAACGCCCCGATGCACTTGGCCGACCTCGGCACCGGGACGTTCTCACAGGAACTCGACGCGACACTCCTGGAAAACGAAACGTACATCCGCGACGAAGCCGTCGCCGCTCTGGACCGCATCGAACAAGGCACCTACGGCCGGTGCCAGGAGTGTAAGCGCGACATCGGGGCCGCCCGACTCGGCGCGCTACCCTATGCTCGCCACTGTGTCGCGTGTGCTGAGATGCTACAGTCCGGGCGCGCTGTGAACGTTAATGACGGGCGCCCCGCGGAGTGGCTCGGGGAACCGGGGCACGAATCCCGGACAGAAAAGCCCCAGCGCGTTGTCGGTCGCGATCTGGGTGCGGATTCGAGCGACACTCACGCGGCAGGTACCCCGGGCGGTGGGGCCGCGGTCGGTGGGCTGGCCGGGACGACCGTGGGCAGCGGCGCGATAAACAACGCGGCCCTCCAGGGAGCGATGGGAAGTGGTCCTCTCGACGAGGACGAAACTCCGGACGAAGAGGAACTGCCGGCCGAAGCCGGCGCAGCGGTTGGAGGAACGCCGGCTAACAAGCGCTTGGCGGCCAAAACGAGTAAGCGAACTCCCCCGAAGCCCCCGGCTCGGCGCGCGAAACGCGGGTAACCTCATCGCTCGCGCTAATTGGCGCGAGCGATTTCATTTCCGCTTCGCGTCCAGCGTGTTCAGCAGTTTATCGAGTTCGGAAAAGTTCATTGGCTTCACCAAGTGCCCGTCACATCCCGCCTCGCGCGACCGCTCCCGGTCGTTTTCTTGTCCCCAACCGGTGAGCGCGATGATAATCACCTCTCGCCCCCACGAGTTCGAGCGGATGCGCCGAGTCGCGTCGAGTCCGTTGAGCTTCGGCATCCCCACGTCCATGAGAATCAGTTCGGGCCGGAACTCCTCGGCCGCGGTCACCGCTTCCAGGCCGTCGTGAGCGGTTTGTACTTCGTCTCCCGACAATCCGAGCATCTCGGCCATCGACTCGGCCCCGTCGCGGTTGTCGTCCACAACGAGTACACGCCGCCGGTGCTTGACCGGTGCCGGAGCATTTGTGGGCGCTTCCGGAGGTAGTTCCGACTGGCCGACCGGGACCGGCAATCGAACGGTGAACGTGCTACCCTTCCCCGGTCCCTCACTCGCGGCCGTCACCGTGCCGCCGTGCATCTCGACCAGGCCCTTAACGAGCGCCAAACCGATGCCGAGTCCACCCGAACTGCGCTCGATCGACCGATCCACTTGGGAGAACATGTCAAAGACGCTTGGGAGTGAACGGGCGGGAATACCGATTCCCGTGTCCCGGACTACCACCACCACTTCCCCACCGTTGCGCTCGGCGGACACGGTAATCTGTCCGCCCCGTGGGGTGTATTTGGCGCTGTTCGTCAGCAAGTTGCTGAAGACTTGCGCGAGCCGCGTCAAATCGGCATCGAGGGGGATTGATTCGGCCGGGAGCGAGACGCTTAATTCCTGTCCCGTGCTGTCGATGAGCGGGCGCGCCGTTTCGATCGCGCTCGCGAGCACTTCGGACAGTGAGACGCGCCCGCAGCGCAGCTCCAGCTTGTTGCGGCCGATTCGGGACGCATCGAGCAGGTCGTCGACTAGGCGCACCATGTGCGAGAGCTGCCGGTCCATCATGACTCGGGTGCGCTCCTGGGCGTTCGCGTCGTTCCCCGCCAAGCGCAAGACTTGTAGCCCGTTACGGATCGGGGCCAGCGGGTTGCGCAGTTCGTGCGCCAGGAGCGCAATGAACTCGTCCTTGCGCTTGTCGGTTTCTCGTAACTCTTGCTCCATCGCTTGCCGATCGGTCACGTCGCGGGTGGTGCCGGCGACCGCCTCGACCTCGCCCTGCGCGCCGATGACGGGGACGAAGATGTAATCGTAGATCCGGCGCCCGTTCGTTCCCGTAAACGGCACCTCTCCGCGGATCGGGCGCTTCGTGGCAACCACTTGCTCGATTTCCTGATCGTGCATGGCGGCGTGCCAGGGTTCGTACCCGAGTTGCAGGCAGGTCAGACCGATTGCCTCGTCCCAGGTTTTGCCCCACATCGCGAGCAGGGCTTCGTTCGCGTAGGTGAACCGGTGCTCCAGGTCGAACACGTACACGAGGTCCGGGGTGGTCGACAGGGCCGTTTCGTAGAGGCGCCGGCGCCGCTCGGACGCGGCCGTCACCCGGGCGAGTTCGGCCTCCGCGCGCTTGTGGTCGGTCAGATCAATGCCCTGGACGAGGATGCCGGAGATCGCGCCGGTCGCGTCGCGCATCGCCTGGTAAACGAACTCCAGAATCCGCTCTTCTAGCTCCCCGTCTTTGGTCCGGAGCATGACCCGTGCGTCCGTCGCGACATACGTTTCTCCGGTTCGATATGTGCGATCCAGGATCTCGAAGAACCCCTGCCCCTCGACCTCGGGCACGGCTTCGCGGACCGCCTGGCCGATCACGTCCCGGTTGCCGACCAGTTCGGAAAAGCGATCGTTGACCCGCTCGAACACGAGGGCCGGTCCGCGCAGAACGGCCATGAACGAGAGCGAGTGCTGGAAGACTTCCGCCAACTGCCCGCGTTCGGCGAGAATTTCCGCGTGGAGCCGCTGTTCGGCTTCGGCCGCTCGCGCGCGCTCAAGGGCTTCCCAGCACCGGCCGACCACGGTCGTGACGAGCTGAATTTCCGCGGGCGTCCAGCGTCGAGGGGTTTTCTGGTGTACGGCCATCGCCGCCGTGAATTGCCCGACCTTGTGAAGTGGTACGCAGATCACAGAGCGAATCGCGGCGGCCTCGTATGCGGGTAGGTCGGCGATCCCGATCCGCGGGTCGGTGTGTGTGTCGTTGACGACGTAGGCTTCGTTCGCGAGCATCTGGCGCACGCACTCGGAGCCGAAGGCCGCGACCGGCCATCGCCCGACCATACTCGGTACGCCCCGTGTGTGATCGCCCGTCACGACGAACACCGATTCGTCGGCCACTTCCGCGTAGGCACAACGGTCCGCGTTCAGGTATTCGGCCAGGAGCCGGGCGGTGGCGGCCATCACCTCGCCGGCCCCGGGTATCGATTGCGTCCTCGTGGCCAGTTCCGCCAGAAACTGCTGCTGGTTCGCGCTCTCGCGCAGTGCCGATTCGGTGTTCTTCTGGGCGGTGATGTCCTGCACCACGCCGAGCATCCGGACCAGTTCCCCGGACTCGTCGTACACCCCGCGCCCGCGGGCCGAAATCCAGACCGAGGCGTCGCGCGCGAGCGGGTACTCGATGTCGTAATCGGCCCGAGTGGATACGGCGCGCGCGGCCTCGTTTCGTGCCCGGTCCCGGTGGTCGGGGTGAATCACCCTCCGCATCCACTCCCGGGTGTGATTCGGCCCCGGGGCCGCACCGATAATCTCGATCGTGCGCTCGGAGAGGGCGACCCGGTCGGTTTTGGGCTCCCACTCCCACGTCCCGAGGTCCGCGGCGGCCACGGCGAGCCGGAGCGTTTCGGCGAGGCGCTCGCGCTCGCCCTCTTCGCGCTTCCGCTCGGTGATGTCGCGGAACACGAGAACGGCCCCGACCACGCGCCCGTCGGGGGTCCGGATCGGGGCGGCGGAGTCGTCGATCGGGTACTCGGTGCCGTCTTTCGCGATCAGAATCGTGTGGTTCGCGAGCCCGACGATCGTGCCGGACTTGAGCGCCCGGAGCGCCGGGTTCTCGACCGGCCCGCGGGTCGATTCGTTGACGATCCGGAACACTTCGGTGAGCGGGCGCCCGACCGCCGTGCCGTTGGGCCAGTCGGTGAGAGTTTCGGCGACCGAATTGAGGAACGTGATGTTCCCCGCGGGGTCGGTCGCGATGACCGCGTCCCCGATGCTCGCGAGCGTGGTGCGCAACCACTCGCGCTGCTCCCACACTTTTGCGGCCGCGACCTCGCGTGCCCGGGTACCGTGCCGGAGCAACCAAACGAACATCCCGACCGCGGTCAGCCCGAATACCGCGGACGCGGCCCCGAAGAGGCGCGCGTGAAGGTACGCCCGTTCGGTTTCGATCGCCCGTTCGCGGAGGAGCGTTTGTTCGGTCGTTTCGATCTCGTTGGCAGTACGATCCGCGTCGTCCAGCAGTTGCCGGCTTTCGCCCTTCGCGACGATCTCCCTGGCGGCTTCAAGGCCGCGCGCGTCGCGCACGGCCACCGTCGCGCTGAGTCGAGCGACGGCCCGATCAATGTGGGCGCCGAGGGCCGCGATTCGGGCCTGTTGCTCGGGGTTGTCGGCGGTGAGTTCGGCGAGCCGGTTAAGCTTCGCCCGGGTTTGGCTCTGGGCGTTCTGAAACGACGCGCGGTCCCGGTCCGCGCCAGTCAGAATGAACGTGCGCTGGGCCGCTTCGATGTCGCACGCACTGGCGCGGACGGCGCCGAGGGCGGCCAGCACCTCTTGTGTGTGGGCCACCTGGCGCGCGTCGTCGCGGACCTTGCGCGTGTTCCAGTAAGAGATGCCGGCGTTGATAACGACGAGGGCGGCGAGGAGCCAGATCCCGGTGAGCACGCCGCGGTCGAGTTCCTTGGCCATACCTGCCCTTGTACCTCACCGGTTTCGCGCGGCCGAGTGCGGTGGGCCGGGCGACGAGGCAAAACCTCTGAACTAACGGAATGCGATCGTATTCGAGTACCGCAGCATCTTACACGGCCCGTCACGCGCAGTCACGCGGCGCCCGCGACCACAAGCGCCCACATCTCATAAACCGAGTTTCTTCTTCACTTCCGCCGCGATTACTTCGGGCGCGGGGGCGATGTCGACGCGGATCGCGTCCGCGGGTGGTTCCAGCGCCTCGAACTGACTGTGGAGCAACGTCGGGTTCATGAAGTGGCCCTTGCGGGCCGCGAGGCGTTGGCGAATGAGTTCTTCCGAACCGTGGAGGTACACGTACTGTACGCACTCTGGTTCGTTCCGCTCCAGGTAGTCCTGGTACGCATGTTTCAATGCGGAACAGGCCAGAACGACGTACTCACGTATCGCTAACGCCGCGTCGATCCGGTCCCGGAGTTCGCGGAGCCACGGGCGCCGGTCTTCGTCCGTAAGAGGCTGTCCGCGGCGCATTTTTTCGACGTTCGCGGGCGGGTGGTAATCGTCGGCCTCAACGAACGTCCACTCGAGCTGCTCGGCGAGGATCTTGCCGATAGTCGATTTACCCGAACCCGATACACCCATTAAAACAACGATCATAACTGGTCCCGTTCTTGAAACTGGGCCTTGTGTGATCGCGTTGTGCAAACGGCGAGCCGTACCAGGATTTCCGGGTTTAACGGGCGCCGGTTCTCACTAACCGGTGCATACCGGTCGTTTACCAAAGTGCTGCTCAGTTCTTCTGATATTTTTTCTCAACTGCCCCTCTTGCTTCCGCGCTCAGTGGGCGCAACAATACGGGTGACAACCACACCAACGATGCACCGGCTTCGGGCCGCCCGCGTCGGGGTGTCGGGCGTCGGTCCCTTCGGTCGCATTTGACCGCCCGGGCCGCACCCGACAACCGCGGCGTGGAGCGTAATCCCAGCCGGTGTCGGCGTTTTTTCGCCGGCACCCCGCCGAGGGCCATGAGCATGGCGATCAAGAAAGAAAAGAGAAGGTCGACAACACGGGGACCAAGATCCTCGAACTCGTCGACAAGCTCCACGAAGAGCGGAAAATCGCCAAGGACGTGATCTTCAAAGGCATCGCGTCCGCGATCCAGGTGGCCGCGGAACGGCACTTCCAGGTGGAAGAGGGTGTGTTCGTCAGCATCGACGAGGCGACCGGGCACATCGTCGCCAAGTACGGCGACCAAGAACTCGACCCGATTACGCTCGGGCGCATCGCGGCGCAGTCGGCCAAGCAGATGATTATTCAGAAGATCCGCGAGGCCGAATCGGACACGGTGTACAACGAGTTCACCGGCAAGAAGTACGAACTGCTCGTCGGCACCGTGACCCGCGTGGACGCCGGCACCGCCATCGTCTCTCTGGGTAAGAGCGAGGCACTGCTGCCGCGGAGCGAGCAGATCCCGGGCGAAACGCACCACGTCGGCGAGCGCGTCAAGGCGATCGTCATGGAAGTGCGCAAGCAGGGTAACCGCGTTAAAATCGTGTTGTCTCGTGCTCACCCGGAGTTCGTGAAGGCGCTCTTCGAGGAAGAGATCCCCGAAATCGACGAGCGCATCATCGATATCCGCGCGGTCGCGCGCGAGGCCGGGTACCGGTCCAAGGTGGCGGTCACCTCGATCGACATGAAGGTGGACGCGGTCGGTGCGTGCGTCGGGGTGCGCGGGAGCCGTATCAAGAACGTGATCGAGGAGCTGAACGGCGAGCGCATCGACATCGTGCGCTGGAACGACGCGCTCCAGGTGCTCATCCCGAACGCGCTCCAGCCGGCGCAGATCTCGGACGTGTTCACCTACCCGCGCCTCGGCCGGGCCATCGTGCTCGTGACCGACGACCAACTGTCGCTCGCCATCGGGCGCCGCGGGCAGAACGTGCGGCTCGCGTCCAAGCTCGTGGGCTGGGACATCGAGATCATGACGCACGACGAACTGGCGGAATCGCTGGAGCGCGCCGAGCGCTGGTTCGGGCAGCTCCCGAACGCCTCGCTCGAACTCACGAACGTGCTCATCGAAGAAGGGTTCCTCTCTTACAACGACATCACCTGCATCGACGCGGCCGGTCTCGCCGAGTTCTCGGGGCTCCCCGAGGACCAGTCCGACGAGGTCGTCATGTACGCGGAAGAGTACGCGGACGTGATGGAGCAGAGCGTCGAAGACGAGCGGCGCCAGGCCGAAGAGCAGGCCCGGGTCGACGCGGAACAGGCTCAGGCCGATGCGGAAGCACAGGCAGCCGAGGGCGGTGAGGGCGCGGAGGGCGCCGCCGCGGAAACCGGGGAAGTTGCGGAAGGGGCCGAGGGCCTCGCGAGTTCTGATATTGGGGAAACTTCCGAAGTCTCCGAACCCGAAGAGCCTGCGATCGTCTCTAATTCCAGTGAGGAGACCGAGACCCCGGCGCCCGCGCCATCCGACGCGGACAAGCCGGCCGAATGAGTAACGAGTAACGGCGCGGGCCTATGGACCGCGGGCGCGATTCGGGAGCCAACGGCCCGGTGCCGGGCTCTCCCGTTGTCGCGTCCTTTTTCCACATTCCGCGCTCCTACCCAGAGTCCCCTTTTCAGCGGACGCGGTGTGATTAGAATATAACTCGTTCGGGGCGCGATCGGTCGATCCGGCATGCCCGCTGTATGCGGGCCGGTTCGGGGGTTGTTCGGAGCACCCCCAGAGGAGTTCCGCTTGTCGAATACGACGTCGAAAGACACGAAGGACGCCAAGGAAAAGAAGGTCCGGGTCTTTACCCTGGCTAAGGAGCTGAACGTCGAGAGCAAACTGCTCCTCGACTATTGCAAGGAACTCGGATACGCCGACATCACCAATCAGTTGAGCGGCTTGTTACCGGAACAGGCCGACGCGCTGAAGGAACGCACCAAGAAGGGTCCGAAGGCCGGACCCGGTCACCCCCCCGCACCCGCGCCCGGCGTTCCGCCGAAGAACGTCATTCCCTCAATCGCAAAACAACCCATTCAAACCATCCCGAAACCGCTCCCGAAGCCGGCAGCGAAGCCCGCCGAACCCGTCGCCCCCGTTGTCGCTCAGCCGGCAGCGCCCCCGCCCGTTGTTTCCGCGCCCGCGGCCGTGTCTCCGCCGCCGGCCCCGGCGCCCGAGCCGGTTGCACCTCCGCCCG
>HG799462.1:672541-685525 GCA_000531095.1 Gemmata massiliana
TCGAAATCGCCCGCCTGATTCGCGAAGAAAACGACCGACTCACCGGTTGCCCCGCCCGCGCCGCCGAAGAACGTTATTCCTTCGCTCGGTTCGGGTGGCATGCGGAACCTGAATATGGGTGGCCGCCCGGCCCCCCTGACCCCGCCGCGGTCCAACGCACCGGTGGCACCGACCCCGGCCGCGCCCGCGGCTCCGGCTGCTCCCGCACCGGTCGCTGAAGTGAAGCCGACTCCGGTCGCGCCGCCCGTTGCCGCTGAAGCAAAGCCGGCAACGCCGACCGCGGCTCCGGCGCCAACCCCGGTTGTTCCTGCCGCGCCCGCGGCCCCGAAGCCGGTCGTGACGCCTACTGCCGTTGAATCGAAGCCGGCCGCGCCTGCGGCTCCGACTGTTACGGCATCGGCGGCTCCGGTCGCACCTGCCGCGGCTCCGAAACCGGCGCCGACGGTGCAATCGCCGCCCGCGCCACCGCCGGGACCGCCGAAGAACATCATTCCGTCGAATATGGGTCAGCCCTCGCGCCCCTCGGTACTGAGTCGCGCCCCGGCCCCGCCGCCGCCGAAGCACATCGCTGCTCCGCGAACCGGTGGTGGTGCTCCGCCTCCTGGTGCGAGCCCGCGGTCTTCGTCCGGGGTGACCGGTGCGCCCGGTCCGCGCCAGCCCGGTCCCGGTAGTGGTGGATCCGGTCAGGGTGGCAACGCGCCCGGTGGCGCAGGTGGCCCGCGTGGTCCGGGCGGTGGGCGCCCGGGTCCGGGTGGTCCGCCCAAGCCGCCCGGTGCGCCGGGTCAATCGGTCAAGCTCACGCCGGAAATGATCGACCGGCTGCGCCAAGCCAGCGCACGCGGCCAACGGGTGTCGCTGAACGAAATCACCCGAACCCCCGCTGCCGCCCCAGGGGGCGCGCCCTCGAAGCCGAACGAACCGGCTCGTCCCGGTGGTCCGCCGCGCCCCGGTGCGGCCCCGGGCTTCGCCCCGCGCCCCGGTGAGGGCGGGGAGGACGAGGAAGAAAAGAAGAAGGGCGGCGTCATCGGGCGCGACTCGCGCCACAAGGGCCGCACCGGTGGCGGCGGGGACCGCGGGCGCTCGTCCGGCGGACCGCGCGTCGACCGCGGGTCGGTGGTGATCGGGTCCGGCGGCGTCGAGATGGTCGAGCAGCAGTGGGGGTCGCGCCGCGGCCCGCGCCAGGCGCTGCTCAACAAGATGAAGCGCCGCGGCCAGCAGCAGGTGACGGTCAAGGAAGGCAAGATCGAGATCGGGTTGCCGATCACCGTGCGCAGCCTGTCCGAAGCGATCGGGATGAAGACGGGTGAGCTGTCCAAGCGGCTCCTCAAGGAAACGAACCAGCTCTTCGGCAACAACTCGCAGGTCGATTTCGACACGGCCGCGCTGATCGCCGTTGAGAAGAACATCGAACTGGTCATCAGGCGCCAGAAGACCGCCGAAGAGATCCTGATCGAAGAGTTCGAGGGGCTGGTGACGAATGTGGACCCGGAGAAGCTCCGGCCGCGCCCCCCGGTCGTCACGATCATGGGCCACGTCGACCACGGCAAGACGTCGCTCTTGGACAAGATCCGCCGGTCGAACGTCGTGGCCGGCGAAGTCGGCGGCATCACGCAGGTCATCCGCGCGTGGTCCGTGACGCACAAGATCGAGGACCCGGAGACCGGCGAAAAGGTCATCGAGCGGCCGATCACGTTCCTCGACACCCCGGGCCACGAGGCGTTCACGAAGATGCGCGCCCGCGGGGCCAACGTCACGGACATCGCGGTCATCGTGGTCGCGGCCACCGACGGCGTGATGCCCCAGACGGAAGAGGCCGTGGCCCACGCCCGCGCCGCGGACGTGCGCGTCATCGTCGCCATCAACAAGGTGGACGCCCCGAACGCGAACGTCGACCGCACCCGGCGGCAGCTCTACAACCTGGAATTGCTCCCCGACGACATGGGCGGCGACATCCAGTTCGTCGAGACCTCGGCCCTCACCGGCCAGGGCATCGACGACCTGCTCAACGCGATCCTGATCGAAGCGGAAATCAACCTCGCCGACGACCTCCAGGCCGACCCGGACCGCCCGGCGTTCGGTACCTGCCTCGAGGCCTACATGACCTCCGACGAGGGCGTGATGGCGACCGTGCTCGTCCAGCAGGGCACGCTCAAGGTCGGCGACATCGTGCTGTGCGGTGCGAACTACGGCCGCGTCCGCTCGATGCAGAACGACCTCGGGGTCTCGATCGAGGAGGCCGGGCCGAGCACCCCGGTGCGCGTCACCGGTCTGGGCGGCGTGCCCAACGCCGACGACCCGTTCTACGTGGTCGAGGAACTGACCACCGCGGCCAAGATCGCCGAGGCCCGTGAAAAGAAGGACCGCGAGGCCGCGCTCAACCGGTTCACCGCGGTCAAGGACCTGGAGATGCTCTCGGCCGCCAAGAGCAAGCTCAAGATCACCGAACTGAAGGTCATCCTGAAGGCCGAGGCGCGCGGGTCGGTCGAGGCCATCCGCAAGGAACTGGAGAAGTTGACGCACGAGGAGGTGACCACCCGCGTGCTGCACGCCGGCATCGGGGCCATCACCGAGTCCGACGTGCAACTGGCCCTCACCAGCCCGCAGGACACGCTCATCGTCGGGTTCAACGTAACCGCCGACGACGCGGCCCTGAAACTGGCCGAGGGGCGCGGCATCAGCCTCCGCGAGTACCAGATCATTTACAACCTCGTCGACGACGTGAAGGCGGCCCTCGAGGGCCGGCTCAAGCCGATCGAGGAAGTGGTTCACCTGGGCCGCGCGGTGGTCCGGCAGACGTTCAAGCACGGCAAGGTGGGCACCATCGCCGGGTGCTACGTCACCAGCGGCGTGCTGGAGCGCTCGGCCCGGGTCCGCCTCATCCGCGGCGGCATCGTGGTCTTCCCGCCGGCCGACAAGGTGGTCGGGTTGGACTCGCTCAAGCGGTTCAAGGACGACGCCAAGGAGGTCCGCGAGGGCTTCGAGTGCGGTCTGAAGATCACCGGCTTCGACGACATCAAGGTCGACGACGTGATCGAGGCGTTCAAGATCGAGATCCGGCAACGGACCCTCTAACGTGCGGGACGCGGGTCGCGGAGCGGGAACGAAACAAACAGTTCGGTTCCCGCTCCGCGACCCGTAACCCGTGCTTCCGAACATGGTTATCGGTTCACTCTCGGTCCGGATGCTGGTGCGCGAGAGCCGCACGTTGAAAGACAAGCGGCAGGTCGTGCGGAGCATCCTCGACCGTATGCGAAATAGTTTCAACGTGTCCGCGACGGAAGTGGACACACACGACGACGTAAAATTGGTAACGCTCGGTTTTGCCGCGGTCGGGTTCGAGACCGCGACCGTACAGGGCGTACTCCAGAAGATCACCGAAGCGCTCCGCGGGCACCCGGTCGCGGAGTACCTCGGGGGCGAAATGGCCGTCGGGAGCGAGGTCGTTTAGCGGAGCTTCAATTAAATGTGCTAGTCCCGATCCAAAGGGCGAGATCAGGTCGGAGATCCGAGCGCTCTATGGGCTTTGGTTTCTGTCCTGATCTTTGTCCTCTGTACACTGGAACCTGATGAAATCTCACCGGATAGCGCGAGTGTCCGAGGTCATCCGCGAAACCGCGGCCAACGCCATTTTGTTCGAGCTGAAAGACCCGCGCGTTAAGAACGTTACTGTTACGCGCGCCGAAGTGTCGGGCGACCTCCAGCACGCAAAAGTGTTCGTCTCGGTCATGGGGACCGAAAAAGAGCAGCAGCTCACCATGCACGGGCTGAAGAGCGCGGCCGGGTTCATTCAGACGAAGCTCGCGGACCGGCTCACGTCGCGATACGTCCCGCACGTCACGTTCGTGATCGACGAGGGCGTAAAGAAGAGCATCGAAATCGCCCGCCTGATTCGCGAAGAAAACGACCGACTCACCGGGGGCCAGCCGGCGCCCGAAGAAGTTGACGACGACGAGGCGGACGAAGCAGACGATGACGCGGACGAGGGGACCGACGAACCCGCGCCCGAGTCCCCGACCGCCGCGAGCGAGCACGCCGCCGAACAGGGACCGCGAGCCGAAGCCGCCGAAGGAACGACGGACCGCCCGAACTAGCGCCAGCGGGCGAACGCCTACGGAACCGGAGTCCACCGAATGCCGGCCATCACCAACAAGCAGCAACTCCTGACTCAGGCGCAAGCGGCCCTCAAGAAGAGGTTCCCGCTCCCGGCACTGGAGCCGGAAACGCCCCGCCCGCTCCTCGAAGAGCTGATCTTCGCGATCTGTCGCGAGGGCAGTACAACCGAGGACGCGGAGGCCGGGTACGCGCGCCTGCGGAAAGTGTTCGTGGACTGGAACGAGATCCGCGTCAGCACGGTGCAAGAGGTCGCCGACGCGCTCCGACCGCTCCCGAACTCCGGCCCGCGCGCCGGGTGGATCATCGGCGTGTTGCACGCGGTCTTCGAGCTGAACTACTCCTACGACCTCGGTGACATGGAGAAGAAGGGGCTGAAGCAGGCCGCCAAACAGGTGTCGCGGTACTTCAACGACAGCGAGCTGAAGAAGCTCAACCTGAAGCAGGCGGCCAAGCAGATCGGCCGGTTCAAGCAGGTGAATGACTTCGCGGTGGCCTGGGTGGTGCAGCGGTCGCTCGGCGGCCACGCGATCCCGCTCGACGGCCCCACGTTCCGGGTGCTCCGGCGGCTCGGGGTGATCGAGGAGGTCGACACCGACACCGAGGACATGGAAGCGCTCCGCGGCGGCATCGAGCACGTGATCCCGAAGGTCCGCGGCCCGGAGTTCACCGAGCTGATGAGCATCCACGCGAAGGAACTGTGCGTCGAGAAGAACCCGCTTTGCGCCTCGTGCCCACTCAAGAGCGACTGCCCCACCGGGATCGAGAACCTCTCGAAGAAGGCGGACAAAGACAAAACCGAACCCAAACCGAAGAAGTCGCGGTAACGCGGCGGGCCGAAACAGCACAGCCGGGCTATTGCCCGGCTGTTTCTTTTTGAGTCGGACCGGGTGCGAAGTGGGGCGCCAACGTGGGGCAGGTTCGTGCTCGTAATCCGCAGATTTCCCGCGCCAGTAGTCACTGGCGCCGGTGCCGAGCGGCGTAGAATGCTAGTGCCATGTCATGTCGAGATCGGAGCTGAGAGCCCGAACACCGTCATCGCGAGCTAACCGGCGAAACCACACAGAACCGCTCTGCCGGTAGTTTCGTCATAGCCAGCTCTTTCAGCTTATTCACTCGCTGTATCCGCCCCAAATTACCCATTCCGCAGGCGCAAGGTCGCGCCGTTTGCTCATACGTCTTATGAGCCGCATCGCCCGCGGAATCATCAATATCGATCAAACTTCTCGGCGCGCACGTCCGATATATTCGGGTGCCTGCCGCTGGACGATGAGGCCCTATGAACTCCGCGCCACTCGACCGACTGATTGACGCGCTCGCGGACACCGGAATGACTCGGTTTTTCCGCCGCATGTTCGACGACTACCCCGACCTCCTGATGAAGGACCAGACCGTCGAAGCGGTTCGGCCGGATCGGACGTTCAAGCTCGGGGGTCAGTGGGTCACCAACTTCGGTTCCGACAGCTTCCTCGGTCTCGACCAAGATTCGCGTGTCACGAGCGCTATCGAGCGCGGGGTACGGGCGTGGGGCTCGCACAACGGCAGCTCGCGCGCGTTCGCGTCCGTCGAGCCGAACGTCCGGGCCGAGCGGAAGATCGCCGACTGGCTCGGTACCGAAGCGGCGCTGATCTACCCGTCGGTCACGCTCGCGAACGTCGGCGCGCTGCCCGGGTTGGTCACGCGGCGCGACGTCCTCGTGGCCGATCAGTTCGCGCACAACTCGATTGATGAGGGGCTGAAACTCGCCAAGGCGCGCGGCGTGCGCACGGCGAAGTTCGCACACAACTCGCCGGACGCGCTCGAAGAAACGCTGCGGTCCCTGCGACCGTTCCGGCACGCGGTGATCGCCGTGGACGGCGTGTACAGCATGAGCGGCCACCTGCCGCCATTGGCCGAGTTCCAGCGCATCGCACGCGAGTACGACGCCTGCCTGTACGTGGACGACGCGCATGCCAGTGGAGTGCTCGGTGAGCACGGGCGCGGGACCGTGCGTGAGGCGCTCGGCGGGTACGATAACGTGCTGACGATCGGCTCGCTCTCGAAGGGGTTTTCGTGCCTCGGCGGGTTCGTCGGCGGGTCGCAGGCCGCGATCGACGTGCTGAAGCTGAAGTCGAACTCGCTCATCTTCGGTGGCCCGGTCCCGCCGCCGTACCTCGAAGCGGTTTGCACGGTGGTGGACATCCTGGTGTCCGCCGAGTATCCCGCGCTGCGTGCGAAGCTCGACGCGAACGTGCGTCACCTCACGCGCGGCGCGACGCAGTTGGGGCTGGCCGTGATGGGTGGCCTGGTGCCGATCGTCTCGGTGCTCGTCGGGGCAGAAGAGGCGACGCTGAAGGCCGGGAAGTTCCTGTACGAGCACGGCTACTACGTGCAGTCGGTGGTGTTCCCGGCGGTGCCGCACGGCGCGGGGGTTCTGCGGATGCAGGTGAACGCGAACCACACGCCGGCGCAAATCGACGGGCTCCTCGACGCCCTGGCCGCACTCAAGGACGCGACGCCGATGCCGGAAGCGTCTGCCGTCGCGTCACTGGTCGCGGCCTGATTCATACCGCAGGGTGGGCCGGCGCTACATCGGCTCGGCCCACCACCATCGGTGATTCCACGCACATGCACTGGTTCTATCTCATTCTCGCGGGCTGCTTCGAGTGCGGGTTCACGACGTGCTTGAAGCTCTCCGAAGGGCTGACCAAAATCAGTTGGTCGATCGCCTTCGTGCTGTTGTCGATCGTCAGTTTCGCGTTGCTCACGCTCGCGGCGCAGAAGATCTCGCTGGGCACCGCCTACGCGGTGTGGACCGGGATCGGGGCCGCGGGTACCGCGCTCGTTGGGATCATCTGGTTCAAAGATCCCGCAACATTCTGGCGGCTGTTTTTCCTGGCCGGGTTAATTGGCTGCCTGATCGGGCTCAAGCTCGTGTCCCCGGAAAAGGAATGACTTTTCTGATGGGAATCTGTGGTGGTTGACTGGTAGCCAGCCCGAACAGCATTCGATCAATGAATGGCCGACCCGCGGCCAATTACACGTCTCCCGTTCTTTTCTCTCGCATTTCTTCAGCGCTTGTCCCGGAATCGCTGTCAGCAGCCCTAAACACAAATGGGGCAGCAACGAGCGCGGAGAAACGGTATGTTTGATTAGCCCGCGGAATCATCCACTCATTGAGTTCTGCGCAATGTCATTTCGGGTGCTATTCGCAGCTTGTGCTCTGGGGCTTGTCACGGCGGAACTTCGTGCGGTCGAACCGCCGGCTGGTGCGCCGAAAGTGCTAATCGTTTACCCGAAGGAAGCCAAGTTGGTTGGCCCGCGTGCCGAGCAGCGTGTGAGCGTGCTCGGTGTCTGGGCCGACGGGCGCCGGTGGGATCTGACTCACGCGGCCCATTTCACAAGTGCGGATGCACGCATAGCGACCACCGAAAAGAGCACGCTGCGCCCCGTCGTGGACGGGAACACCACGCTGACCGTCGAAGTGGCCGGGGCCAAGGTTGTCGTTCCTGTTGCCGTGGAGAAGGTGAATGCAGACGCCCCGGTGAGTTTCGTGCGCGAGGTGGAACCGATTCTCACAAAGGCCGGGTGTAACGCGGGTAGCTGTCACGGCGCGCAGCACGGGCGCGGGGGCTTCAAGTTATCGCTGTTCGGGTTCGATCCCGCGTTCGACTTCGCACAAATCGTGCAGAGCAACGAGGGGCGCCGGGTCGTTTTGAGCGATTCGGAACGGAGCATCTTCCTCGCGAAACCGGCGCTCGTGATGGAACACGGCGGGGGCGAGCGCCTCAAGCACAACGGACGCGAGTACGCCACTATTCGTCAGTGGCTCGACGACGGGGCGCCGCCTCCGACGAACTCCGCACGCAAGGGAGCCGAAGACCCCACGGTGACAAAGCTCGAAGTGTTCCCCCCTAACCGATTGATGGTACCAGGGGAGCAACAACAACTCTCTGTCACGGCAATTTGGTCCGATGGTCACCGCGAGGACGTCACGAGTACCGCACAGTTCGATGCACTTAATGACGCGGTCGCTGCGGTAACGCCGACCGGTGTGGTCACCGCGAAGGACGCAGGCGAAACGCACGTCATGATTCGATTCGGTGGGTGGGCCGAAGTTGTCCGCGTCACGCTGCCGTTTGCAAAACTGGACACGTTCCCAGACCTGCCAGCCAACAATTTCATCGACACGCACCTGATCGCGAAATGGAAGGATCTGGGGCTCACACCGTCGCCACTGTCCTCGGACGAGGAGTTCCTGCGTCGACTGTACCTCGATGCGATCGGTACGCTGCCGACCTCCGATGAGATCCGGGCGTTTCTGAACGACAAAGACCCGAAGAAGCGCGCGAAGGTCATCGATCGCGTGCTCGACCGGCCCGAGTTCGTCGACTGGTGGTCTCTTAAGTGGGGCGATCTGCTCCGCATCAATCGCACGGCCCTTCAAGAGAAAGGGATGTGGAGCTTTCACAACTGGGTTCGGGCACAGGTGCGCGACAACGTGCCGGTGGACCAGTTCGTGCGCGATGTGGTGACGGCCGAGGGTAGCACGTTCACCGACGGCCCCGCGAATTTCTTCCAGATCGGGCGCACGTTCGAGGACTGGTCGGAAACCGCGACGCAGTTGTTCCTCGGGGTGCGGATCGGGTGCGCGAAGTGCCACCACCACCCGTTCGAGAAGTGGAGCCAGGACGACTACTACGGCATGGCCGCGTTCTTCACGCGGATCGGCACGAAGACGAGCCAGGAGTTCGGCATCTTCGGTCGCGAAACGGTCATTTTCATTCGCGGGGCGGGCGAGGCCACGCACCCGCGCAAGCGCACGTTCGTCAAACCGGTGCCGCTCGATGGCGACACCAAGGTGAGTTGGGACGACGAGTTCGATCGCCGGAAGAAGCTCGCGGACTGGCTGACGGACCCGAAGAACAAGATGTTCAGCCGCAATCTCGCCAACCGCTTCTGGGGTTACGCGATGGGGCGCGGGCTGGTCGAGCCGCTCGACGACATGCGTGCCACCAACCCGGCGAGTAACCCGGAACTGCTCGACGCGCTCGCCGACGAACTGGTGAAACAAAAATTCGACCTCAAGGGCTTCCTCAAGACGATCTTTAACAGCCGCGCGTACCAGCTCACGCACGCCAGTTCGCCGGGCAACAAGCTCGATGCCGCGAACATTCACTTCACGCGGTACACGGTGAAGCGCCTGACCGCGGAGCAGATCGCCGACGGCGTGGACTTCGCGACCGGCACGCGCGAGAAGTACCAGGGCTTGCCCCTCGGTACACGCGCGATCCAACTGCCCGATAGCGAAGTGCGTTCGTACTTGCTCGACACGTTCGGCCGGCCACCGCGTCAGGTGCTGTGTGAGTGCGAACGCACCACGAAGCCGAACATCGCACAGGCGATGCACCTCTTAAACGGCGAGTTCCTGAACAAGAAGATCGCCGACAAAACGGGTCGCGTCGAGAAGCTGATTGCCGATCGGGTGCCGCTCGCGAAGGCGGTGGAGGAACTCTACCTCGCAACGTGGAGCCGCCTCCCAAACCCCGACGAGCGGAAAAAGGCCGAGGGTTGGATCAACTCCGCGCCGAACCTGCGTGACGGGTTTCAAGACTTGCTCTGGGTGCTGGTTAACAGCCGCGAGTTCCAGTTCAACAAGTAACCGGGAGGTGAGGCATGCGAGCGAGCGCGTGGCGAGGTGGAAGCACCAATGTTCCGACTTACGGTATACGAGTTGGTAGACCCAACCGAGACGAGTTCTTTTCCTCGGACTGGGACACGATCGAAGTCGAGATCGACGGTAAGTTTCATTTATTCGCGCTGACGGGAGGCTTTTGGCGCAAGTGCCCGGAATTTCGAGACCGCGGCGACCCGATTCTTCGGGAATGGCTGCATCGCAACCACACACTCGATTGGCAAAAAGGTAGCCCGCCAAAAGTGGAACTCGTGCCTCTTGGCGGCAATCGCTTTCGTCTGATGGCGTAAACGCTTCCGTATGCGGGCTTTTACGTCACGGGAACAGCGCACTTTACTGTGTTGGCCTAACGTGCGAACCGCACAAATTTCTGCGACCTACGCTTCGCCCACGACCGTTACCGTTCCCCTCCCGCCATCAACGCGAATCATTTGACCCGTTTTGATTTGCTGCGTTGCGTTGGGTAAGCCGGCGACCGCGGGGAGGCCGAATTCGCGGGCCACGATCGCGCCGTGTGAGAGCACGCCGCCGGTTTCCATGACGAGCGCCTTCGCGTGGACGAAAAGCGGCACCCAGGCAGGGTCCGTAGACGGGCACACGAGGACGTACCCGCCTTCGGGCGGCGCCGCTGTTGGTTCAGTGAGCACGAGAGCCGGACTTTCCGCGACTCCCGCCGAGAGTGCCACACCCGTCAGTTTGTCCTCGCCGACCGGCTCCGGGAGCGGTCGGCCGATCGCATCGAGGTCGTCACTGAACAGTACCGGCGGTACTTCGAGCGAGAGTTCCGTTTGCCGGTTCTTGCGCGCGGCGGCGATCTTCGCAGAGAGATCCTTTTTTGCGAGCAGATTGGGCAAATCAGTCGGCGTGAGGAAGAAGATGCCGCCGTTCAACTCGAACTGGCGATCGAGTTCCACGAGCGCGCGGCGAATGACCGCAAAACCCATCAGTAAGTAGTGTTTGCCGGCTTCGCGCAGTCCGAGATACGTGCGCAGTAACTTCACTTTGGCCGCGAGTTGATCGCGGAACGGCCCGCCGATTTTCGCCTCGGTCGCGATCTTGTCCACATCGGCTGTGGCAGCAGTGTGCGCGCCCCCGACAGCGCCACGCACGAGCTTGTCGAGTTCTTGGGGCACTTCGCTCCAGCGCGGCTGCGCGAGTTCCATTTCGTTCGTGCTGCGGTGGCCGAACCGCTCCAAGAATGTCGCGCGGGTGATTCGTTCGTTTGCTAAGTCGCGAATCCCACCCGGTAGATTGGCCTCTCCCGGCGGCGCAGCACCGAGGCTGAGTTCGCCAACCGCGGCGCGGGCACGCTCCTCGCCGAGTTTCGGCTTGAGTTGATCGAACACCTCGTTCCACGCCAGTTCCGCGAACACAGTAGGTTTCAGGCTGTCGCGTGCGAATTCGATGAGTGTTTTGTTTGTCCACGCCTCGAATTCGCGCACGAGCGCGGGCGGGTCCATTTGGGACCAGTTTTGTGCGAGCGCCTGCTTTGCGGCTGTGGCGAATGCCGGCGCGATCTCGGTCTCGAATTTTTGTGCGAAGACGGCCGACTGCTTTTTCGTCGTGCCCATCAGCCGCGTCAGGCTCAGGATCGTGCCGGGCAGCGCGAGCACACCGAACACGCACCCCTGCCCCGCGAGCGGGTTCAGCACGGGCTTTGGGTCGAGTGCCTTGTGCGGTTCGCGCTTGTAAGTGCCCAGTGGGTACTCGATGGGCGGCCGGGCGAACTGCATGCGCGGAAGGCGCGACAAGTTCGCCATCGGCCGACCGGCAACGAGATCGAATCCGGACAGGGAACCGAGCGCGGGATCAGGTTTCGCCCCGAGATCGCGGTTCATCGCGCCGAACCCGCCGTCGGCCGCGAGCAACCGTTGCACGACGGCCCACGTCATGGGTGTCGGTTCGGGGAGCACTTCGCTCAGGTTGTACCGCACCCACACGGTTCCGCGCGGGTCCACAGTTGCTTTCAAAGACGAGATGACGCCTTGACGCACCTGCTCCCGCTCGGCCGCGCCCGCCACGGTAATCGGCCGCGCTTGCAACAGATGAAACGTGTCGTTCGCGAAGGCCCACTCGATGTCGCGGGGGTCGCCGTAGAACGCTTCCACCTTGCGCCCCAAATCGACGAGTTGGGAGAGCGCCGCGTCACTCAGGCAGAATTGCCGCTGTAGTTCTGCCGGAACGTGTTCTTCGACGCCGGCTGTTACGCGAATCGCCTTCGAGCCGAGTGCGCGCGTGAGTACGCTCCCCGTGTCGCGATCGAGCGTGAAGCGATCAGGCTGCACGCGCCCCGATACGACGACTTCGCCCAACCCCCAGGCCGCTTCCGCGAGCATCCGCTTACCGTCCGGGTCGAGCGGATCGCGTGTGAACAGTACCCCGGCCGCTTCTGCGGGTACGAGTTTCTGCACGACGACCGCCATTGCGAGGCCGGCGCCATCGACGTTTTGCTTGGCGCGGTACGCGACCGCGCGCTCGGTGAACAGCGAGCGCCAGCAGCGCTCGATCGCGTCCAGGAGCGGTTCGTCCCCCTTCACACCCAGGATCGTTTCTTGCTGTCCGGCGAAGCTCGTATCGGCCGCGTCTTCGGCGGTGGCGCTGGAACGCACTGCGACTAGTCCGTTCCCCAACGTTTCGTAGGCGTTACCTATCGCGCGCACGAACCCGGCATCGGCCCGGATGCCGCGGTCCGCGAGGCGCCGGTACGCCTGCGTCGTGACGACGAACCCGACCGGCACCGGCAAACCCGCCCGCGCCGTTTTACCGAGACTCAGACCCTTTCCGCCGACGAGGTGCGATTCCGCGTCGCTGATCTCGTCGAAGAACAGAATGTCCGGCATATCACTTCGCCTTTTTCTTTTTCAGCACACCCGCTTCGTCCAACAGCGACCACAACTGTTCCCACACCGCTTCCGGCGGAAGCCCCTTCAGCCCGTTCGTGGACCAGTGCAGGGCCGCGTCCGCGAGGCAGCGGATCGCGTCTTCGCGAACGGGGGCATCGGAGGTGCCGGAAGAACCTCCCCCCCGGCCCCCTCCCTAAAGGGAAGGGGGAGAAGAACCCCTCCCCAACCCCTCCCTAAAAGTGAGTAAGGTCTGCTATACGAAGTTAGTACTGTTCGCGAGCACACCGAACACGCACCCCTGCCCCGCGAGCGGGTTCAGCACGGGCTTTGGGTCGAGTGCCTTGTGCGGTTCGCGCT
>HG799462.1:685550-1103931 GCA_000531095.1 Gemmata massiliana
CTGTTCCCCCTTCCTTCCTAGGGAAGGGGGTTAGGGGTTAGGTTCTCCTTGTGCCCCCCGCTTTCGCGGTCGGCCATCAAGGGCGTCGTTGCCGATGGCATCCGCGCGAGTGTTCTGCTCGCGGCGCACGTGCGTGATGGTGATCTGCTCGAACTGCCGGCGGAGCCGGCACGCTTCTTCGTACAGCGGGCGCAGGTCTTCGTTCTTGACCTTGTACGCGCCGCTCATCTGCTTCACCATCAGCTCGCTGTCGCTGAACACGTTCAGTTTCTTCACGCCCAGTTCGACCGCGAGCCCCAGCCCCTCAACCAGCGCGGTGTACTCTGCCACGTTGTTCGACGCGGTGCCGATGGTGTCCGCTTCTTCGACGACGGGCATTCCCGGGCGCGCGAGGACCACGGCGTAGGCCGCCGGCCCCGGGTTGCCGCGGGACGCGCCGTCGATGTGCATGGTGGCCGTATCGGACATCGGACCCTCAATGGTTACGCTCTCGGCTCGCCCGCCTAGAATTCCCCCCATTGTGCGAATGGTATCGCGCACCGGAAAGCACCGTAGCGGCGAACTCGAATGAACGAAAGTTGGCTCGTCCTGGAAACCTCTAGCCGCGTCGCCCGTGTGGGGCTGCGCGCGCGGGAGTGATCGTCGGCGCCGCCGAACTCGATTCGTCGCGCCGACACGCACGCGACATGATTTCCACCATCGATGCGCTGCTAAAAGCTGAGGCACTCGGCCCACGAGACTTAACCGGCGTGATGGCGAGCCGCGGACCCGGAAGTTATACCGGGCTGCGCGTGGGACTGATGACCGCAAAAGCGCTTGCCTACGCGACCGGGTGTGAATTGCGTGCGGTGGACACATTCGCGGCCATCGCACACCAGGCACCTGCTGAAGCGACTCACGTCTGGGTGATCGCGGACGCGCTCCAGGCCCAGGTCTACGCGCAACGGTACGCGAAGCGGCACGACGGCTGGTTCCCCGAGAATTCGCTTCAGATTCTCGCCACGGGGGAATTCGTTGCGGGACTGGCGGCGGGTGAGATGGTGAGCGGACCCGGCGTGAGTGTGTACGACGGGCAAATTCCGCCCGCGAATGCCCGTGCGCCTGAAATTGATCGCGAGCCGCGTGTGGAAAGTGTTCTCGCGGTGGGGTTGAAGCTTCCCGCGCTGACGCAGGACGAACTGTTCGCGCTGGAGCCGCTGTACCTGCGCGGCAGTTCGGCGGAAGAAAAAGCGAAAGAGCCGCGCGGGTAAAAAATCCCGCGCGGCTCGAATGAAATACGAGACCGGTTACGACTTCGGCACCGGCATCGGGTTCGGAAGCTGGTTCGACGGAATCACCGTCGGACCGGGCGTGATTGGGATCGGGTAACCGATAGTCGGGTAACCGGTCGGGGTGATCGGGACGCCTTCGATGGGCGGACCCGAAACGACCGGCGACGCCCCGCATCCGTGGCACGGCGGCGATACAGGACCGACGACGGGACCAACAACCGGTCCGGCCGGCCCGATCGGTTCGCCGATGCCGAGCATCGCCCGTCGGGTTTGGATCGGGTGCAACAGTGGGCGGTATTGCGGATCACAACCAATGCACGGGTGGTTCGCCCGCCAGCGTGCAACGGGGTGAACCAGACACCCTGTGGAACAGATTTGAGCGACCGCGGCCACGAGACCGAGGTACACGAGGCGCTTTCTCATTGTGGTGACTCCTTTCCGCGGTTCTCCGCGGCGTTCCCCTGCCGTCCGAGGGAATCATGCGCGGGAGCGGAGTCGGTGCAACCACGAGGGGCGCAGATTCAGTCGGAGATTGGGAGAATGTCGGAGTGCTGGCGCGACGAGGAAAAGTCACCCGGTTGGCGAAGGGGGTGCGATCGTGCCGAATGTGCGGCGGACGTGCGCCAATTGCGCGGACCACCTATGTTCTGGTCCGCACCGGCGCAGTTTTGCTCAAGTGCGACTAGTACGGCCGCGCGTCCGGGAGGAAGCCCGGCGGCGGGTTCTTGTCGCAGCAGCCCGAGGGCGGTGGGGCAAAGGACCGCCGGTCGTCGCCGCAGCCGTGGCGGTGGCACCCGCACCCGGACAGCGGGAGCAGGAATACGAAGGCGGTCAAAGTCAGAAGGAATCGCTTGGTGTTCATAGTTAGCCGCTCCGTCGTTGGTGCCGGCTGTCCGTGCGCATTGTTAGGGGGACGCGGGCGTTCGTCCCGCGAGCCGCGCGTATACCGCGGCTGACGTACTTGACATCCAAATGTAGGGCCGACTTGCGTGCCCACAACTCATTGCTTGAATGAAAACAGATTGATTTGCGCAATACCTGGGCGGTTATGCGGATCGCGCGGACGGCGATGATTTGCGAAGCCTGGCAAAGGCGTGCGGTTGTGCGGATTGTGCGGCCAACGGAGCGTTTTGGGATGTCCGAACCGGCGAAATCACCCTTCTTTGATGTGCGGATGCGCGGGTTCCGCGAGCGCGCGAGCGTGGACGCGGTCCTGGCACTGTTAAAAGCACGCACATCCGCGCTCGCGCCCGAAACCGTACCTCTACTCGGTGCTGCTGGTCGTGTGCTTGCGGAATCGGTTGTGTCTGCGGTCGATGTGCCGGGCTTCCCGCGTGCGGCGATGGACGGGTTCGCTCTCCACGCAGCGGACACGGCCGGTGCTCCGGTTCCGCTCATGGTGGTGGGTGAATCGCTCCCCGCGCGTCCCTTTGCTGGCACAGTGGCGCCCGGGCAAGCCGTGCGAATCACGACCGGCGCGCCGATCCCCACCGGGGCCGATGCGGTGCTGATGGCCGAATTCGCGCAGATCGAACCGGACGGTCGCGTGTTACCGCGTGCGGCGCTGGCTGTAGGTAAGCACGTCGTTCGTATTGGCGAAGACGTGACACAGGGGCGCGAAGTGCTCCCCGCCGGGCGCCGGCTTCGGCCCCAAGACGTTGGCGTGCTCGCATCGATTGGTGTGGGCACAGTGCGCGTCGTGCGCCGACCGCGTGTGGCGATTCTTGTTACGGGTAACGAGCTGCTTCCCCCCGGTTCCGCGCCCGAAGGTTTCAAGATCGTTGATAGCAATTCGCCGATGCTGACCGCGCTCGCGACCCGCGACGGCGCGGACGTGCTCCCCGTGCAGTACGTTCGCGACGACTACCCGGCCGTGTGCGACGCGATCCGCGCGGCCGTTGCCGCTGCCGATGTCGTGCTCTGTTCTGGCGGCACGTCCGTCGGGGCCGAGGACCACGCACCACGTGCGGTGGCGGAACTGGGTGAACTCGCCATACACGGCGTATCACTGCGCCCGGCGGCGCCGCTGGGAGTGGGGTTTGTTGGGCAACCTAACCCCCCAACCCCCTTCGCAGCTTCGAGCGCCGGTCCTGTCAGCGGAGCTTCTCGCGGACCGGCGGCGCAGGAAGGGGGAACAGAACCAAATACCGAAGACGTGAAGCAATCTGCGGCGGTTTTAAGCCCCTCTCCGCTTAGGGGTGGGGTTGGGGAGGGGTTGTTTGGCCGAACCGTATTCCTCCTTCCCGGTAACCCCGTTTCGTGCTTGTGTGCTTACGACCTCTTCGCGGGGCGCGTGATCCGGCGGCTCGGCGGTTTGGGGTGGGAGCTTCCTTACAGGAAGGTCGCGCTGTCGCTCACGCGGCCGGTCGCATCGGTGGCGGGGCGCGCCGATTACGTTCGAGTGAAGCGCGAGGGTGAAGGCGTGGCGCCGGTCGCTTCGAGCGGGGCGTCGAATCTCAGCAGCGCGGCCGTTGCCGACGGTTTCGTACTCGTGCCGGCCGAGCGCGAGCAGATCGCGTCGGGCGAAACGGTGGACGTGTACTTGTTCGATGAGTGAATTCCTGCCGACCGATCACTTCACTGAGCACTCGATCGAGAACGCGCGACGGCACCGGCTATTTTGTTGGCCCGCGCAATTGCGCTAGTGTCCGGTTTCCGGGCAGATCATTTCTTGGGGCTTATTGTCAGCCCTGATGCGCTTGGGTTGCCATCGAAATTGAGGGTGGAGATGCAATCGATCGATAATTTCACTTTCGCCTATTAATAACATCGTATCGCGCCGGTTAATGGTTGCTTATTTTTGCTCGAACGGATCAGCCAGAGAAGAAAATAGAGGGATTGTGCTATGGCATTAATGCGCGGTGCCGCGTTTCCGTGGCTTTACACGGTCCGTGGTCTCACCTGAAAACTGTGTCCGTTTAGGGCCAATGTTTTGATGCGCCCAGCGTAACGGAAAAAATACACGAAATCTGGGCAAATCCGTTGGTTGACGTGGTCTGCCCTGGTGTCCTAAAGACTCGTATCTGAAACGCACGCCGCGTTCCGATCGGCCCTCCCCGATCACCGACGTGTGGGTGCCACGAAGCACCAGCCGACCCCCGATGCGCGGAGTTCTCCCCGGAACTTTGTCGCTAATCCTCGGCCCATTCTCGGATTAATTCGGTCCGTCCGGCTCGCACCGGCGGTCCCAGTGTTCGCGCCAACGGCCGTGTGCCGTCGGGCGCGATCGTTGGCGCTACTGCGCAAACCCAAACAGACACTCGCTGCCGCCGGTCGAGCGGGCGCTCCGCGCCAATGCTCTGCGCCGCCGCACGGACTTTAAGGCGATTCATTATGTTTCAGTGGCTGACGCGAACCCCGAAGCGCCCCCTTTCGCCGAAAGCCCCGCGCCCCACGTTCCGGCTCGAACGGCTCGAATCTCGTGAAGTGCCCGCGGTTCTGATCCAGTTCGATTACTCGCGCGACCTCGGCGGGTTCTTCAACAACCCGGAAGCCCGCGCGATTATGAACCGGGTCGCGAGTGAGTTGGGGAACAGCATTTCGGCCAACCTCGCGGCCATTACTCCCGGCGGTGGGAACACGTGGAGCGCCTCGTTCTTCGACCCCGCGACCGGCGGTCAGACGAGCGTGACGAACCTCGCGGTCGGTGCGAACACCCTCCAGATTTTTCTGGGCGCTCGCGCTTTGACGGGCGGTGAAGCGGGGTTCGGCGGGTTCGGCGGATATAGCATTTCCGGCAGTCAGGCCTGGATCAACACGATTCAAACGCGCGGGCACTCCGGGTTCGCCCCGTGGGGCGGGAGCATCACGTTCGACAGCACGCAGAACTGGCACTTCGGCCAAACGACGGACGGGCTGGACCGGAACGAACTGGACTTCTACTCGGTCGCGACCCACGAACTCGGACACGTGCTCGGGATCGGCACCGCGACCCAGTGGACCAACTTGTCGCGCAACGGCTACTTCTATGGAGCCAACGCCGTTGCCCTCTACGGCGCGCCGGTGCCGCTGGCCCCGAGCGGCGGGCACTGGGCTGATGGCGTAACCCTCGGCGGGCAGGCTCTCAGCCTCGATCCGACTTTGAACTACGGGAGCCGCGTGACTTGGTCCGCTCTGGATGCGGCGGGCTTGCGGGATCTGGGGTGGGGCGCGCCGACGGCCGCGCCAGCCACGCCGACCTTCACCGCAGTACCGGTCGGGAGCCAAAATGCGGTCGCGTTCACCGGGAACACGGACGGCACGGTGTCGCTGTTCGTGGTCTCCAACGGCGTCCTGACCGATACCGGTCGGCGCCTGACGCCATTCGCCGGGTACCGCGGCGCCCTGCGGGTCGCGAGCGGCGACTTCAACGGGGATGGCGTGACCGATTATGCCTTCACCACGGGTGCGGGACCGCAAGCGGTCGTCCAACTGATGGACGGGCGCGACGGCAGCATCATGGTGGGCCAGACGGTCATCTTCCAGGGGTTCACCGGTGGGCTGTTCTTGGCCGCGGCCGACATCGACCACGACGGCAAGTCCGAACTGGTTGTTTCGGCCGACGCGGGTGCAGGACCGCACATTCAGACGTTCCGCGTTGAGGGCGGCGGGCTTCGGGTCCAATCGAGCTTCTTCGCGTTCGACAACCCGGCGTTCCGCGGCGGTGCTCGCGTTGCGGCGGGGGACATCAACCGCGACGGGTTCGCGGACGTGGTCGTCACCACCGGTGGTCAGGCCGAGGGCCGAGTCGCGGTGTATAGTGGGGCCGATCTGCGGAACGGTATCGCGACGCGGTTGCTGCCTGACTTCATCGCGTTCGGTGGTCTGTGGTCCGGCTTGAACGCGGCCGTGGGTGATATGGACGGGGACGGGTTCGCGGAACTGGCGATCGCTCCGGACCGCGGACCGGCACACATCAAGGTGTGGTCCGGTGCGACGCTGACCGCCAATGCCGGTGCTCAGGCGAGCGGGGTGCCACTGGTCGGCAGCTTCTACGCCTTCGCACCGACCGATCCGAGCGGCGCCCGACTCGCGCTGCGTGACACGGACGGCGACGGGCGCGCGGAACTCGTTGCGGCCAGTGCGAACCGGAACAGCTCTTACGCCCGAGTGTTCACCTTCGAGCAGATGCAGGCGAACGGGGCCAACGCGCCGTTCACCGCACCGTTCGGCACGCCGATCACTTACGACGGCCTCTACGCCGGGTTGCACACAACTTCCCCGACGAACACGACCGCCACAAATCAAGAAGCGGCTCCCGTGCCCGTAGAGGCACCCAAAGCCGGCGAAGCGATCTACACCGCGTCGGCTGACCCGATGAAGCACAAATGCACCTGTGCCGGGTGCACGGTGCTGGCGCAACTGGCCGGAACCGATGAGTTGCTCTCCACGATTCCGGTTGCGTAACGAGGGATTGATTCTTGGTATCCGAGCAACGCGGGCGACCACTCGGGTCGCCCGCGTTGCGTTTTTATGGTTCGCGCGATTGCAGACTTGTGGAACGTATGGTGTGAGTATCTGTTGATTTTTATAAATTCGTACACTAAAATAGAGTAGGCTGAGTGTCCGGTCGCTAGCCACACCGGTTTGGGTATGAGTCACAACCCGCTATTGGCGGTTGCGGCTCGCCAAAACACGACAAGAGATGGGCTATTTGTTGGCGGATGTTAACCTCTGGTACGGATCGGCCGATGTGCGGAAGAGCGCCTAAGTGCTTGAAGCGTCAGCGAATAGGTATCTTTTGCGTGACCGACACCCTTCGCCGGGCCGGAATTGTCAGCAAATGTTAGCATTTTACGCGAAAGTCGTTTCTACGAAATGAGTTAAGTCGAGTTTACACGATCGCGTTCGGGAAGCGGTCCTTTAATCGCTTTCGGAACGTGTCACTCAATCGGTGGGATACGAACGATCCACCGCGAAGGTTCTGCAGCCCGGGGGCTGTCATCAGCACTTCGGCCGCAGTGTTGGTCAGCGTACCGGCACCAATCGTGAGCCACTCCAGGCCGGTCAGGTACGGGCTACTGACGACGGCGATAAGGCCGGGTTCGCCAACCCCTTGCGGGAGGTAGAGCCGTTTGAGTGCTGCGGCACGCGGCGAGTGGAACAGCGTGCGGAGAGGTTTCTCCCCGTCGCGCTGAATGGCGTACCGATCGATTTCGATCACGCGGAGCCGGTCGAACACCTCGGAGTCGGCGAGGAGTCGTGCGCCGTTCTGGTTTAGGCCGGTGATCGTTGCCCATTCGACCGGTGCCGTGGACCAGATCTTCGGCGCGGCACGAACGAGTGTGGTGGGGCTAATCACCGATACGCTGGGGAACCCGCGCCAGAACCCGATCCACCGCACCCCGCGGACCGTGGGCAGTTCGGCCAGCCAGCGCTCGCTCATTTGGGACACGAGTTGAAGTTCGCGCTGGTGGTCCGGGTCGGTTGGAGAGGTTTCGTGTGGCAGTTGCGCCGCGATCCGGCACTGCACTCGGATGAACTCGGCACGGGCTGGGTCGTCGTGCTCGTCGAGCCAGTCCGCGTAGATGAGGCGCGAGGTGTCTTCGTCCGGGTTCGCGAGAATCGCCTGGAGCAGTTGGTTCTGGTCGCTCTCGTTTGCGAGGGCGGCCCAGCGCGGGCGCTCGCTTCCCGTGGTGGCTTCGTACCGGAAGACGCGCACGCTGGTCGTATCGGCGACGACGAGGGCTTTCCCGTCCACGCTGAACGCGGCCATTGCCCATTCCCCCGCGTCTACCGCGTCCACGATCTGTTGAACGGCTCCGGCTGCGTCCAGGACGTGAACGACGCCGTCGGCCGGATCGATCGTGACGCGCTCGCCGCCGGGGTGCCGTGCCTGGGTTCGCGAGTCGTTTTGCGGCGTGTGCGGGCCGAACATCGGGTATTCGGCTCCGTTCCAGGTCATCGAGCCGGTAGCAGGGTTGATGTGACCCCCAGCGGCGGTCGGGAGGAGTTTGTTGATGAACGCGGAGCGAAAGTACCAGAGCGAGAACAACCCCTGGTCGGTCCACACGAGTACCTGCCCGTTCGGGTACGGGAGGGATACCCCGAGTACGCGACCTCGGATCTCACCGAACGTGTCGAACGGAACCCACACGGCGCTCTCCAAAATTAATTTTCGTTAGCTTACCGCAGAGGTGTTTCGGACAGGAGATCAGTGATTGGCGGACAACCAGTGTGAGCGTCGCTCGGTCAGTGGCGTTGTGTGTCGGAAGAGCACGAATTTGACGGGTACGGAGGGGTGGCACGTGCAAAACACCAATGAAAAGAAACGAGCCGCTGGGGACCACCCCCAACGGCTCGTTCCGCCCAAGCCTCCGACAATGTCCCGCTGACACTGTCGGGGTTGCCATGCCGAAAGAAGATAAAGCACGCGCCGTGCCAAACCGAGAGCGGGGGTCATTCCTGTGGCTTCAGCCAACCGGCGATCCACGCGCGAACCTGCCCGGCGAGCGCCTCGGTCGTGCTCACTACCGCGACCTCCGGCCGGGCCAGTTTCAACTGAACCTCCACGTCCAGTTTGCGTGCGTAGTCCGGGTGAGTGCCGACGAAGAGGGGCTGCTCGCGGATCTGGGCGCGCCCGCCGAGTTCGTAGAGCGCGATCGGGCAGAGCGTTTCGGGCGGGAACCAGAACAGCACCGCGGTGGCGCGCTGGAGGTGCTGGAACTCCCACGCGATTTGGGCGTGGGCCGCGGACGGATCGTCCATCGGGAAGTTGTGCCGGCGCGGGTTGAGGAGCATGAGCGGCAGGTCCGCGAGCCGTGCGATCACGTCCGCCTGCCAGTCGAACGTGCCGCTGATGCCCCCGGCGAGAAACACGCTCGGACCGGGGCCATCGTACTCCGTGAGGGCTTCGACGTAAGTCATGATTCATTCCCCCGAGCGGCCCAGGCTACCTGTTCGTTGCCTCTTCCGGATTCGGTGTGCATTCCTTCGCGCCCTCGGCGATGTGCTTGGGAACCTTCACCGGAGCCACGTTCCACGCGAGGCCGATGAGTTGCAGCCCGCGGACGAACGTGAACGTGAGATCGACCTCCCACCACCGGTGCCCCTGCGAGCACGCGCGCGGGGCCGCGTGGTGGTTGTTGTGCCAGCCCTCACCGTTGGTGAGCAGCGCCACGAACCAGTTGTTCCGGCTCCCGTCGTTCGTGCTGTAGTTGCGGTACCCCCAGCGGTGGGCCGCGGAGTTCACCAGCCACGTGATGTGCCACACGTACACCGTGCGAACGATCACCGCCCACAGGAACCACTGAACGCCGAACTGGACCGCGTCGGCGGTCGCGTCGAAGAACAGGAACCCGGCCCCGAACCCGATCGCGGTGAGCAGCACGACGTGGGCGAGCCACACGAGCAGCCACTTCTCGCCGCGGTGCAGCCAGCGCAGGAACTTGTCGCCCATCAAGTCGGGGACGTACCGCGCGTAGGTGTCGAGCTTCTGGCGCCGGTCGTCTGCGGTGTAGATCCACTCCATGTGCCCCCAGTAGAAGTGGTCCTTGGGGCTGTGCGGGTCGCCCTCGTCGTCGCTGTGCTGGTGGTGGATACGGTGCGTACACACCCACCACAGCGGGGAACCTTCCATGCAGCACACGCCGAACAGTACCCAGAGCCGCTCCAGGGGATTGGGGAACTTCGCGGCCGAGTGCGTCAGCATTCGGTGGTAGCCCAGGTTGATCCCGAGCGAGCCGAAGATGAAGTTTCCAATGATGAGCGCGGGAATGCCCCACCACACGAACGTGTAGGGCAGGAAGGCGAGCGGAACGAGCAGGTGAACCGTCACGATCGCGGCCAGGAACCAGAACACGCGCCGTTTACGGGCGCGTGCGGTGGGAGTGGATGTTGGTGCGGGGAGCGCGGTCGACGGTTCCGGTGTGGTAGGGGCGGGAGCGGACGCGGACGGAACGGGGACCGTACTCACGGAGTATTCCTCGGGGGTAGGAACCAGTAGTTGCGGGGTCGGTGTATTCAGTAAAGAATAATACTCGCGCGCTGATCCGTCTGCGGTAATTCAATTGTGGAACGGAGCGAAGTGTCGCGCCTCGCGTTAACCCGGGGACCGGTCATGTCGTTCAGTCCGATGGAGCTGATGATCTGCTGTGCCGCCCGCGAACTCGACGACGGCAAAACAGTGGCGGTCGGGACCGGGCTGCCGTGCGCCGCGGCCATGCTCGCGCAGCGGACGCACGCCCCGAATCTGGTCATCATGTTCGAGGCCGGCGGCGTCGCACCGCAACTCCCGACTATGCCGGTCAGCGTCGGGGACAGTACCACGTTCCACCGCGCCGTACTCGCGACCTCAATGGCCGACGTGATGCAGTTCTGCCAGCGCGGGATGGTCGATTACACATTTCTTTCAGGCGCGCAGATCGACCCGTTCGGCAACTTGAACTCCACCGTGATCGGCCCGCACGCCAAGCCGAAAGTGCGCTTGCCCGGGAGCGGCGGCGCGAACGACCTCGCGTCGTTCTGCTGGCGCACGCTGATCGTGATGAAGCACGACGCCAAGAAGTTCGTCGAGAAACTCGACTTCCTGACGACGCCCGGTTACCTGACGGGTCCGGGCGCGCGCGAGGCCGCGGGCCTGCCGCTGCACACCGGCCCGCACCGCGTCATCACAGATTTGTGCGTGTTGGACTTTGTCCCGGACACGAAGCGCATGCGGGTGAAGAGTCTCCACCCGGGCAAGTCGCTCGATCAGGTGCGAGCCGCGACCGGCTTCGCGCTGGAAGCGTGTGACCCGCTCGGCACCACCGTCGAGCCGAACGCGGAGCAGCTCCACATCCTGCGCACGGAAGTCGATCCGGGGCGGTACATTTTGGGACGCGCGGGATAGGATCACGCGCGGAGGCGGTTCCCGAAGCATTTACTCAGAATCGCCCGGGTCTCGGAACTCCAGACGACGGATCGGAAACTCAATCGAGCGAGCGGTGCGAGGTGCTCACTGGTAATAAGCGCTTGGGCGGCCCGGGGAGAAACCTCGAACCCGGTTAAGTTGAGTTCTTCGAGTTGGGACACTTGCGGGCACGAGGCGAGGCTCACGATCATCGGTTCGCACCCGATCAGCCCGCCGTCGTAAGCGAAGTCCGCGTGGAGGATGATGCGCTTCCAGGAGGGCACCCAGTTCTTTTGAACGAGCGCTTCGACGATTCGTTTTCGGCCGCCCGTTACGCACAAATCGCGGAGCGAACCCACGGCCGCGAACCGCTCCCAGTGTTCGAGCAAGTTGCGGATGTTGGTTGTTAGTTGTTCCGGGAACCCGCGCCGGAAGTGCCACTCGACGTCACACTCGACCTCGAACCCCAACCACTTGCGCTCGTGAACCGAGAGCAGGTGCAACAGCCGGGCGTGGGCTTGAGGGTTCGTGTCACTCCCGCGGTGGTACTTGATCTGCAAGCGAATGAACTCCGCGCGCTCGGGCTGGCCGTTTTCGTCGAGCCAGTCCGCGAACATGAGGCGCGGGGTGTCCTCGTTCGGGTGGGAGAAGATCGCGGTGAGGAGAGCGAGTTCGTCGCTCATGACGTGCCTCGGACAATGCCGCGCTGAAATCTTCGCGCTGTGTGGCGCGTGTTGGATAGTTCGATTGTACCCCAAAGACGCGCGTACCGACTACCCGTGCAACATACAGACGCGAAGTCATTCCTTACCCTTGAGCCGCAAGAGTGATTCTTGCACGAGCTGTTTCGTGTCGGCCAGGACCGCGATTAGCGGGATGAGATCCGGTGGCGGGGCTTTGCGCTGGCCCTGTTCCAGGCGGTAGTAGACGGTGTGCTGATTGAGCGCGGTCAGTGCGTCGGTGAGTTGGTCGAGGGCCATCGCCAGGTTTCCGGCGTCGTGGCCCATTTGGAACCGGTAGTCGTCGAGACGCGAAGCATCGGTGTCGGTCATGGGAGGAGTATTCGGTGGTCGTGAGTAATCGCGGGGCGGGCATCAGCTCGCCCCACGAACGCAATGTATTCCGCGGTCGGCTCAGATCTCATACGTCAGCGGTTCGTTGACCGGCTTGGCGCCTTTGAGTCGCAATTTGGGCTTCTCCAGCACAACGGTCGTGTCCGGCGGGACGCTTTCCGTCAGCCACACGTTCGAGCCGACCACAGCCCGCGTGCCGATCACCGTTTGACCACCGAGGATGGTCGCGTTCGCGTACACGACCACACCATCTTCGAGCGTCGGGTGCCGCTTGTAGTTCCCGTGGAGCAGTGCCCCGTCGTCGTCCTTCGTGAAACTGAGTGCCCCGAGCGTGACGCCCTGGTAGAGTTTCACGCCCCGCCCGATATGGCACGTCTCACCAATCACCACGCCGGTTCCGTGGTCGATGAAGAACCCCGGACCGATCGTCGCACCGGGGTGAATGTCGATACCCGTTTTCGCGTGGGCGAGTTCGGTCATCATGCGCGGGATGAACGGTATTCCCAGCCCGTGCAACTCGTGCGCGACGCGGTAAACGGTAATCGCTTCGAGACCGGGGTAGCAGAAGATGATTTCGTGGTGGCTGCGCGCGGCCGGGTCTCCGCGGAACGCCGCTTCCACGTCCAGTTCGAGCGTCTTCCGCACGTCCGCGAGCCGCCGGAGCAGTTCCACGGCTTTCGGCTGGGCTATTTTCTCGCAGTCCACGTGCGGCTTGTCGTCGTTCGCGTTTTCCCACGACTCCGTAGTGGAGTCGCGTTCGTGGCAGAGTTCGTGACGCAGCGCGCGGGCGATTTGGGTTGTCAATTTATCGTGCAGTGCGTCGATGAGGCTACCGACGTAATAGCCGATGTTGCCGATGTGAAGGTTCTGGCGCTTCCCGTAACCGGGGTAGAGCACTTCAAAGAGGTCCGTGACGATACCGGCCACTGCGTCGCGGTTGGGTAGCGGCTCGTGCGCGAGGTGGTTCAGCCGGCTGCATTCGGTGTACGTTTCGACGAGCTGATCCGTGATCGTGGGAAGTTCTTCTTTGAGCCGAACGTCCGTGGCCATGTCTGCTCCCGAAGCGTGAACGCGAACGCATTTAAAGATGACTATCCCGATGGTACGGGTCAGGGACGCGCTGCGTCAACAACGCCAAGTGTATGGTCGGGTCGGAAGTGGAATCGGTTCACACAATTTGCTTGTCGGAAATGTCACAAGGCGCGGCACCGCCCGTTTCGCCCTGCCTGTGCAGACAGCAGCTTCGGCGCAATGTGAGAAGCAGAGTGAAAGAGAGAGAGAATATTTCTCGTCCCCAAAATACGTAAAAATAATGAGTTGCGGCTATCGGTTGGGGTGAGAGGTCAGGGGGAAATGAGGATTGGCACACGTCGTGCATTAACTCAATCGGCGAACCGAAAGCTGATAAGGGAAACCGAGCGGAGGGGAGAGGCCGCTCGACCAACCACTCAGCGAAGGAACTCGCTTAAATACAACCGCTCGGGCACTTGGTAGAGGGGAGAGGCTACCAAAGGTCCGGGCGGTTTGTTTTTTGCGCTCAACGTGAAATAAAGCCGGTGTCGCCGGGCGCTCTATTTGAAGCGCCCGGCGACACCGGCTTTATTTCCCTTCGGCTTTCTTTTGTTCTTCGCTCGCGGCTTCTTTGTGTTCCTGTTCTTCTTCCACTTCGTGTTGTGCTTCGATCACTTCCGCACGCATGCGCAAGAAGACGATATACCCGATGAAGCCGAGGAGCCATTCCACGATTCGCAGTGAAAGTCGTGCGATGACCCCGCGCGTTTCGGGGCGGCCCGAGATCTTGTAGAGGCCCGCGAACGCGGCTTCGCCGACGCCGACGCCCCCCGGGGAAACCGGGACCGCTTGCACGATAAACCCGATCGGCGCGATGACGAAGTGCTCGGAAATGGATGCGAGTTCGGCTGCCGGGTCACTCGGCGGAAACACGCGGGACGCACAGTGGAATGAGAGGACCAGAGCACAGTGAGCGACTGCCGAGATAGCGACGCCCAGCACGACCACTTTCAGCCGCTGACGGTACATCCACACGGCGTACCACATTTCGGAGAGTGAGGTGCCAATTTTGGGTACCCACTTCAACCGCGAAGCGAACCGGTCGACGCGGCGCTCGGGCAGCAGTCCCAGCGCCAAAAAGCCAACAATAGAACCGCTCGCGATCCCGGCCATGATGGTCACGATTCGCTGTAAGTCCGCGTTGTTGGTGATTCGCACGTCGCCCAACGCCCATGCGACCGACCCTGATACGCCAACGAACAGAATCAGGCCGAACAGTCCCATTGCTCGGTCCGCGATCACGCTCGCGACCGCCCGCGTTTTGCGCTCCGGGTGTGCCTTGGCGATGAAGTACGCTTTGAGCAGGTCACCGCCCACGGACCCGGGGAAGAACGTGTTGTAGTAGACCCCAACGAGGCCGAGCCGGTATGCGTTGCGGAGGCTGGTCGGCAGATCGAGCGCGCGAACCAAAAGGTACCAGCGGTACAACTGAATGGACGTCGTGGTCGCCAGAAGGAGGGCGGCGGCGATCAGCCACTCGTAGGCGATTTCGCCCTGGAGGAGCTGTTGAACGCCCGGCGCGCCGGTTTGTGGGTTCGGCTCCCAGTATTTGTAAATGACCCAACCTAACAGTCCGAACCCGAGTCCGTACTTGAGGACCGGAACCAACCACCGCGCCGCGTGCTTCTTCACCACTACCTCCGGGCTGCGTCCGTATGGGGGTGATTGTGCAGTTGCGGTGCGTTCGCGTCTAGCTCAACGGCAGAGGGTTGACACCCGGGGTTCGCCCCACTACTTTATTTGAACCGAGGGGGTGTAGCTCAGTTGGTAGAGCGCTTGAATGGCATTCAAGAGGTCAGGAGTTCAACTCTCCTCACCTCCACCTCGAACAAGCCCTGGAAATTCCAGGGCTTGCGTCGTTTTTGTGAGCAGGAAGGCGAACCCAATCGCATCTCACTTCGATGAGGTGGGATGTATCGGTGGTAAACGAACGCGACCGCGGCCAAGGAGATCAAGTCGCCGATCGAGGATTCGGCGGTGACAACGACGGGGGCACCGAGTTCTAGTTCGTACTTTGACTCCACAAACGCCGCGAGCGGTCGGGTACATCCCGACCGCTCGCGGCGTTTCTAGCTATACCAACGTACCTGCAAATTCGCGCGGACCCTATTCCTTCGGGAACTGATCGGGGTTGTCCGTGAACACGGCGTCCACCTTCAGTTCCTTCAGGAAGTGGGCCATCTCCTCGCGCACGGACTTGAACTTCCCGGTCTGACCGGAGCGGAATGTCCAGACGGTCACGCTTATGCCCAACTCGTGCGCGTCCGCCACCAGACCCGGCCGGGCTAGCACCAGCGCCTTGTTCGGCGCGATCCCGTCCGCGAACTCTTTGGTGCGCTTCAGGTCGTCTTTGGACGTTTCCCCGGCCCCTAAGAGGTACACAGTGGCAACTTGCACCCGTGGTCTTTGCGCAGAACTTTCAGGCTCGCCGCGCTGAACGACTGAATGATGATCGGGGTTTTCGGGTCCGCGCCGGGCGTATCGAGCTTGTTCGCTTTCAGCACTTCCATGAGTGCCTTTTCCATGTTCAGTCCGAGCTTTCCGTACACCTCGGGGGCTTTGGTTTCCGGAATGATGCCGGCCTTGCCTTTTACGGTGTCGATCATTTGTTGGAACGTCACCACGCGCGCCCCGGCGAACTTGGCTCCCTTCCACGATCCGGCGTCGAGTTTTTGAATGTCGGCCCATGTGAACTCGGCCACCGGCCACGTTTTCCGGCCGTTTACTTCTTTTGCGCGGCCCGGGTACACCTTGGCAACATCCGTGGTCCGCTCCAGGGTCGTGTCGTGTAGGCACACGAGTACGCCGTCTTTGGTCAATTGCAGGTCCGGTTCCACGAAGTCGGCCCCGTGCTTGAGCGCCAGTTCGTAGGCGGCGATCGTGTGTTCGGGGGCGTCCGCGGACGCGCCGCGGTGGGCGATTAGCGTCGGCTTCGTGTACGGCGGCAGGGCTTTGGGTTGATCGGCCGCGCTCGCGATAGCGGCCCACGAACCCACAATCAGAGCACAAATCCAACGCATGGCGGTCCCCCATACATCAGGTGAAGTGCCGTTAACGTATGGGGGGCCAATTCGGTGACGGCGAAGTTCGAGTGAAGGTCACATGAACGCGATCGGGGATAGCGAACCGACTCGCTGAATCACGTGGCGCCAACCGGATCGGGATCGCTCATCTTCGCACTTGAGGGTGAGTTCCGGGCCGGTTAATTTGCGCTGAGTTTGTAGGGTTCAGGTGTGGCGTCACTGTTCGTGCGAGAAATACCCGCTTCTGTGAAGAATTTGCAGCGATAATTGATTAGAGAACTTTTCTTGTTGACTTTCCCGATACGGGGCGCCTGAGCTGGTGGAGGGTGAGCGATGTTCGTGTGGCAGGCACACAAAGGTTCCGTCCGGGCGATCGCGTTCAGCCCGGACGGGACCGCGCTCGTCACTGCGACCGGCAGCTCGCGGTCCGTTTCGTTGTGGAACCCGCTCACCGGTGAATTGATCCGTAAGCTCGATCTCGGGGTCCGGGACCGTGTTGCGCTGTCGGTGGCGTTCGCTCCCGATGCTCCGTTACTTGCAGTGGGTATGTCCGGTTCGGTTCGCGTGTGGGACACCGTGAACTGGAACGAACTCGCTATTCTCGTTGGCCGAGAGCGCGGAGGCAGCGACGGGTTCTATGAACTGGCGTTCGGACGCGGAGCCAACCCGCGACTCGCAGCAGGGACCGCGAACCGCGTATCGGTTTGGGACGATTCGGGCCGGTCGTTTGCTACAGCTTTGCGCGCCCCGGATGTGGAGTTTGCGATCGCCAATGTGCCGTGCTTGGATTTCTCCCCGGACGGTTCACTGCTAGCAACGAACGTCCTCGCGCGCGCCGAATTGTGGGATCCGGCAACGGGGAAATTGGTCCGTCCGGTTCCGCACACGCACTCCACCCACCACGGCCCGATCAAGTTTTCTCCGGACGGCACGCGGCTCGCCGTTGGGTACCGGAAACTCGTTTCGATTTATCCGTTATCGGAACAGGGCGGTGAGCCGGTTACCTGCACCGGACACACGAAGCTGGTGTGGTCCGCGTGCTGGTCGGCTGACGGGCGCACCCTTCTCACCGCGTCCGGGGACGGTACCGCGCGGCTGTGGGAACCGACTTCGGGTGCGGAACTGAAAGTGTTCGAGTGGGGCGTAGGTCAGATCCGCACGGCCGCGTTCAGCACCGACGGGTTGCTGGGCGCGGTGGGCGGCACCGACGGGAAGGTCGTGGTCTGGGACATGGATGCATAGAGGCGCGAAGGGCCAAAACCTTCCGCGATCGGAACAAGTGTGGTTCAATAACGGCTCGCTCTTCTTCGCGGCCACACGAGAACTCACACCATGCGCACCGACCGATCGCTTCCCGTCGTGGCGCTGGGCTTGGTTGCGCTCGTCGGGTGCGGCGCGAAAGAAAGTACCAGTTCTCCGCAAGATCATCCGGCAATTCCACTGAAGAACGATCCGCCGGTTGTCGTGCTTCCCAAGGGCCAAGAACCTACTGCTCCGATCGTACCGCTCCCGGAGCAGGTGCCGGTCACGGACGCAGATAGGGCCAAACTCGACGAACTTCAAAGGAAGGGTGCGAGCGTATTCGGTCCACAGGCGAACGGCGGGTACATCGTTGGCATCGGCCGCGACGCCAGCGCCGCAGCGTTAGTGCCTCTACTGAAGGGGCTAAAGTGCGTCGTCGAACTGAGTATCGAGAACGAGGCGCTGACGGATGAGAGCGTCCAGCACCTGGACGGGATCGAATACCTGGAGCGCTTGAGTTTGCTCCGGTGTGCGACCGTGAACGGGGCCAACTTCGGCGTGCTCGCGAAGCTCCCGCGACTGAAAGTGCTCGCGTTCGTGGAGTGCCCGCTTACGGACGCGGCATGTAAGGCCATTGGTCAGTGCAGGAAGCTCGAAGAGGTCGCCTTTAACTCTTCCCGAATCACCGACACGGGTTTGCGCGAACTGAATGGGGTGCCGGGACTGGTCAGTATCAGCTTGTACTCGACGCCGGTGACCGGGACCGCGTTCGCTGTGCCGGGGTGGGCGAAACTCCGATTCATCGAAGCACCGAACTCACATTTCGACGACACGGGCCTCGAAGCAACAGTCGGATTACCCGCACTGGAAACTCTGGACATTCGCGCGACGAAAGTGACCGACGCCGGTGCCACACACTTTGATTGCGCGAAGAAACTGGTGGACCTGAACCTGAGTCACACCGCCGTCGGAGATGTCGGACTGGGTGCCATCGGGAAGTTGCCCGTCCTCAAGGAGCTGCACCTCGAAGAGACGAAGGCTACCGACGCCGGCGTCGCTGCCCTCGGCGCTGTGCGCGCTCTGCGGGTACTGAACTTGGAGAAAACGTCTGTGACCGGTGCCGCGTTCGCGAAGTTCGAGCAACCGTCGGCTCTGCGAAAGCTGAACCTCAACGGCACCAAATTCAATGACGCAGGCGGCGCGCACCTCGCGCGGTTCACCGTGCTGACGAACCTCTCGCTGACCGCGTGCCCGGTCACGGACGCCGGACTGACCGCACTCGGGGCGCTGAAAAAGCTGACGAACCTCGACCTCTCCGGGACGAAGGCCGGTGACGGTGCCGCGAAACTCGTGGGCACGTTACCGGAACTGGAGATCGTATCGTTCAACGAGACACCACTTACCGATGCTGGGCTGAAAGACGCGGCGCGGGGTGCGGGGCTGAAGTTCCTGTACGCACGCGACACAAAAGTGACGAAACGCGGGGTAATCGAGGCCGGGACGTTCGCACGGCCCGGGGTCAAGATTGATGCGGGGTGATCCGAGGCTACTGCGTTGATTTGACGGTTTTGGTTCTTGATCGCGTGCCACAAGAGGCTGGGGTACTTCCTCCAGCCTCTTGTGACACGAAATCAACGCACTTATGGCTTCTTCAGGCTCTTGCACCACTCGGTCATCAGTTCCACTCCGAGCACGTCCACGCGGGTCGTCGATAGCGGGGGCATCTGCCCCGAGTTCGGCCCGCGTTGGCCGATGCGGTGAATCACTACACTCCTCTCGGGGGCGCCCGGGGCGATGAGCTTCGCGTCCTTCAAATCGAACGTCTGGTGAACCGGGTTCGTGCCGATGAGCCGCATCTTGCTCCACTCGGTCGGGAAGTCGAGCTGCATTTGCGCGTTCCCGCCACCGGCCTCGACGTGACAGGTCGCACAGTTCGTGTGCAACCACGCCTTCGCGCGGGCGGTCAGGTCTTGTGTCTTGTCGTAAGGGTCAGCGAGTTGTTTGAGCCCCGCGGGGGCGAATGGCAGCATGCCTGTTGACTTCGGCTCGCGCTGATCCGGTTGCTGCCGACCCGTGGCGTCTTTGATCGCACCCTCTACCTCGCCGGCCCACGCCACGTTCAAAAGCCCGAGCCGTTCGAGCACGCGGAGCTGGTTGTCCGTGCGCCCGTTCGGGTAGGTGTGGTCCTTGTTCATTTGCACTTCGCACAGCCCCAGCACGTAGTTCGCGGCGCGGCTGTGGCACACCATGCACTCGGCCCGGCTCGGGTAGTGCCACGCCTGTTGGCGCTTACCCACCGCCGTGGCGATCGTAAACGTGCGATCGAGCCCCGCGGAGTCGACGAGAGTGGCGTCGGTCCCGGCCTCGTTCCACACGTAGGAGTAGCCGTACCACTCACCGTCCTGCTTCGTCATGAACCGCGTTTCGATCCACTTTCGACTGTTGGGATCACCCTCATTTTGTTCGAGCGCGAAGCTCTTCACGAGCACGGTTTTGTCGGGCATGTCCCACCCGCCGCTGCGCTTGAACTGGATTGTGCCTTCGGGCACCGCCAGGAAACGTTCCTTGTGGGCACCGTCGGACCAGAACGGCGCGTTGACCGAGTACGGGATCACGCCCGGTTTCATCTGGTGATCTTTCACCGAATCGAACAACCCACTGTCGCTCAGTTTCTTGGGGAACGTGCCCGCATGCTTGGCCGTGTTGGGGGCGAGTGTGTACACCCCGCCGTCGCCGGGCGCGGAGTGGTGGCAGATCAGCAGTTCCCCGTCGGGATCGAGCGCGAAGCTCGTGATCTTTAGCGTTGTGATCGCGATCTTTTTGTGCCACTCGATCTTCGTCCCGGTGTGCTTCACGGCCCAGATGTGCCCGGTACTGTAGTCGCCGTAAATGTACGCGCCTTGCAAGTCCGGGTGCTTGGTGCCGTGGTACACCACCCCACCCGTGAGCGAGCGGGCTTCCGAGTGGTGGTGCTCGACGGTGGGTTTGCTGATCGGCGTCGGGCCGGCTTTACGGTTCGGGTAGAACGGATAACTGCCCTCCATCACGCTCCAGCCGTAGTTCTCCCCCCTCCGCACCAAGTACGCCTGCTCCCACAAGTCCTGACCGTTTTGACCGACCCAGAGTTGCTTCGTCTTCGCGTCGAAGGTGATGCGCCACGGGTTACGCAACCCGTAGGCCCACGTCTCGGGGGCGAAGTCTTTCTGACCCACAAACGGGTTGTCCTTCGGGACGCTGTACGCCTTGCCGTCGGTGGGCGCATCGACGTCGATGCGCAATACCTTCGCGAGCAACAGGTCCGTGCGCTGACCCGTGAGGTTCGTGTCCGAATCCGATGTGCCATCGCCGCTGGTGACGAACATCGAGCCGTCGCTCCCAAAACACACCGCGCACCCGTTGTGGCCGTCCGATTCCCATTCGATGATGGTCTTCGCGCTCTTGGGGTCGAGATCGTGTGGCGCGGTCTTGCTCATCGCGTAGCGCGTGATCGTGCTCCACTTCCCCTTGCGCCCGGGTGTCGCCCCGTTCCAGCCGATGTACACGAACCGGTTCTCCGCGAACTTCGGGTGGAACGCGATGTCGTAGGCGGTTCCGCCGTTCGGCGTGTCCAACTGTTTCACCGCGTCCTTGGTGGTGGCACCGGCGGCATACGCGGCGCGCCACATCTGTGTCGGCGCGTAGGGTTGCGGCTGTGTGATGACGAGCAGGTCGCGGGTGCCCGGGATCGGCTCCGCGCGAATCGGGAACTCCGGGCGGTACTTGTCGAGGGCGCGGACCGCGACGAACGGCGGCGGGGGATCGGGGAAGCCGACGACGGTGGACGTGGTGAGCGGTTCGCGCTTGTCGATGCCGAACGGCTTCGCGGTGGTCGCGTCCGGGCCGACGAACGTGAGCGTCGCGTAGTCCTCACTTTGGTGAAAGAATGGCGGGATCTTTTTCTTCGTGATTGGCGCGATGCACGACAGTTCCGCGTCCTTCCAGCTCGCGTTGTAGTCGAACCGGCACAGGTTCAGCTTCCACTTCTCGCCCGTCACCGGCCGCCCGCCCGTGCGCAGGAAGTCGCTCCACGGGATGCGCCCCTCGACGCTCCACCCCTTGTCCGTGTCGTCGCGCTTGTTCAGCGTGCCGTTCAGCTTCACCTTCGATTCCATCCGGAACGCGCCGACCTTCGATTGCTTCGCGAGCGAGTCGAGAGCGTACTTTGGATAAAAGGCATCGAATTTGGTGCCCGCAGCGCTCACCTGAAACTCGTAGTAGCCGGACTTCTCGGAATCCGGGCGCAAGAAGATCTCGAACACGTCGTTCTTCCACAAATCGCCATCGTGGTCTGTGATGTCCGCGAAGAGATCGGAGTCCTCCATCTCGGCGTGGAAGTACAGGTACTCGCGGTCCCAGAGGAGCTTCGCCGTGGTCGCGGTGCGGGACATGCGGGCCTTGTCGCCGAGCCACGGTACGTGAAATGCATTGATCGCCTGGGCGTGTTTCCAGGCGCTTTCGTCCGCGACGCCGTCCAGGGTGATGGGAGCATCGGTCCAGCGGCACTCGAAGTGACTCGGAGGGGGTTGCTTGAACGGTTCCGGGATAGGGTGTTCGGGCTTCGTGTCGGCCCGTGAACGGGGCGAGCCGACAGTACCCAACACAAGAGTCAAGGAGCCGAAGGCAATCAGCGCAAGAGCCACACGGAGGGGGCGGACGTGCGAGACCATGTGCGAGAACTCAACAGGTGAGTGGCAGATTCGCACATGGTACCCGCGCGAGGGGGCGCAAAAAAGTCCCCGCTCAGGACGAGCGGGGGCGCCCCCAAAATATCCGGTCTTTGACAACTTACTCAGCCGACGAACACGCTGGTGGTGAGGCCGGGGAAGGTGTCGATCCACTGGACCCCGGTCGGGTTCGGCGGGAGCAGGTTCGCCGACGTGACCAGACCGATGCGCCCGTTGGTCGAGTTACCCGGGGTGAGCATGACGTCGATGCGCCCGTCACCGTCGGCATCGACTGCGGTCACACGCAGGCCGCTCGTATCGCCGGTCCAGGCGATGGTGCTGACCAGATCGATTTCTCCCTGGCCGCTCGTGAGCGCCTGACCGCTGATGATGCGCAGGTGCGCGGGGCCGCCGCCCGGACCGGCGATGATGTCCGCGTACCCGTCGCCGTCCACGTCGCCCACCGTGAGGTTCAGCCCGGCGGTCATCGTTGGCGAGTACATGTAGAAGTCGCTCGCCAGTTTCTGCGGCCCCTGGCCGAGCGCGAGACTCCGGCCGTCGAACACGGCCACGTGCGGACCGGCCCCGTAACCGGCGCCAGTTACGAGGTCCGCGTACCCGTCGCGGTTCAGGTCGCCCATTGCGACACGGACGCCACCCAGGAACCCGGGCGCGTAGGCGTAGAAGCTCGCCAGTTCACCGAACCCGCGCCCGCTGAACACCTTGACGTGGGGCACGTTCCCCAGATCGGTACCGATCGCGATGTCGGGTACACCGTCCGCGTTCAGGTCGCCGGCCGTGACCCACAGCCCGCCCTGGTAGCCGGGGAACGGGTCGAAGTCCGCGATCATGGCCGCGGTCGCACCGTCCCACACGCGGACGCGCGCACCGATCCCCGCACCGCTAGCAGTAATAAGGTCCGCGACGCCGTCACCGTTAATGTCCGCTCGCGCGATGCGCACCCCGCCGCGGTACCCGTCGCCGAACGGCTTCACCGTCATCGCCACACTGCCGTCTGGCCGGTACACGAGCACCTGCGCCGTCGTTGTGCCGGAATTGGTCGCGACCGCCCACCCGGTGACGGCTGCGGTTCCCGACGACACGGGCTGTGCGACCGGCAGGGACACCACGGGTGGGGAGACGACTGGTGGAACGTTCGAGACTGGAGGCGCAGCGGAGCCGTAAGGGGTGTTTACGTTAACCACCGCGAAATCGGTGCGCGTCGGGTTCTTGTTCCCGTCGACCGTGCTCGTGGCTTGCAAACCTGCGAACGTCGTTTGGCCCTTGTACGTGGCCGCAACCGGGAAAAAGAGCTGGTTGCGGATCGGGTCGGTCTGGCGGAACACCGTCGAAAGCGACCACGTCGAGCCGTTGAGCGTCGCGAGCCGGATTTGGCCCGCGAACTCGTTCGCGTAACTCACGGGAAGGTGTTCGCCGGCTTCGTCGGAGAACACGATGTTCGCGCGCCCCGAGGCGTCGAAGTAGAGTTGTGGCGCGAACCCGGTGAACCGCGCGCCGTCGCCCGCAACGTACCCGTCGGGCGTGCTCGCGACCGTGGCGTGCGTCCACCCGTTCGCGGTGAGCGTGTGGTACATCAGCTTCGAGCTTTGTGGCGAGCCGGTGGCGTACCGGTCCACGTAGTAGCTAGCGATCGCGATTTTGTCGCCCGGCCCTACCGCGACGCTCGCGCCCAAGCCCGCGTCGGCGGTGCTGTCCTGCGGCGCCATCACCGTTTGCGACGCCCAGGTGCCGCTCCGGTTGGTGGCGTACATCAGCGTGCTGTTCACCGTCGAGAACGCGCCCGCGATGTAAAACTGCGGCGTGTAGGTGACGTGGGCATGGTTCGTCGAATCGACCGCCAGTGACAGGAACCGCGGGGTCCACCGCCCGCCCGTGAACCACACGTCCTGGCTCAGGTCGGCCGTGTCCGCGATCTTGGCGAAGCCCCACGAACCACCCGCGTTGGTGGCGTACATCAGCGTGCCAGCCCCGAAGTTCCCGACGCCCGTGGCCGCGACGTTAGTTTCGGTGAAGATCAGGTGGATCGAGTTGTTCGCCCCGGCTTCCGCGACGAGGTTGTTCGGCCCCCACTGACTCTGCCAGTTCGGGGTGATCGTCTCGATTTTTTGCCACCCGGCGGACGTGCGAGCGTAGTGCTGGATCTGCGTTTGGTACTTGCCCACGGCGCCGTTCCAGGATTTCTCGAGGAAAAAGGCGTGCGGGGTGCCGTCTGTCGTGAACACGAGCTGCGCCGTTTGCGACGCGCGTTCCACTGCATCGGGCGAGTTGTACTCGGCCGCGGTGAACGAACCGGACGCCGCAACAGTTTGGGCCGACCAGGTGCCCGCCACGCGGGACTGGTACACGAGATTACCGCCGTTCCAGAGCAACTGTCCCAGTTCACCCGTCGGGCTGTACTGGGTCCAATTGAACTCTCCGGCGGGAATGACAGAACCGGCTGGGTTCAGCCGGTCTTCCATTAGCTCTACCTGAAGCGCGGGCGAGTACGCGCGTCGGAGCATCAGGTCACCTGACGGATACGAGGTTCGGAACGGGGGAAGCCGAACGTTAGATTCTGGGCGTATTTACCGGCGGCTTGACGGGCGGTCAATACAGTTTCGCCGGTGGATGGAGAAGTTTAGTCACGCATTACGGCCGGTGTGAAGCTCTCCTTACAGATGTTCCCCGTTCCGAGCGCGAATCGAGGCGCACGCGGCCCGATCGACCGCCCGTTTTGCCCGCATTGGGGAAAGTTACCCGGATTACCACCGCTCCCTGACCGGTGCCCGTGCGCGTAGAATGCGGTTCATGGAACCCCTGGCGATCCGCACCGAAGGTCTGACCCGCACGTACCGCAAGCCCCGCAAGCGGCGCTGGTGGTCCAAACCAAAACCCGACGAGGCCGAGGCGCGCGATTTCGTCGCACTCGACCAGGTGTCGCTCGAGGTCCGCTCGGGCGAGTTATTTGGGCTGCTCGGCCCGAACGGGGCCGGGAAAACGACCCTCATCAAGATCCTTACGACCCTCCTCGCCCCCACGTCCGGCTCGGTGCGAGTGGATGGTCTGGATGTGGTCACCGAAGCGCACCAGATCCGCCCGCGCATCAACATGGTGTCCGGGGGCGAGTCGAGCGGGTACGGCATCCTGAACGTGCGCGAGAATCTGTGGCTCTTCGCGCGGATATACGGCGTGCCGACCGCTGTTGCGCAGGAGCGCATCGACAAGATGCTCGGGGTCGTCGGGCTGACCGAGAAGGCGACGAGCCGTATCAGTCACCTCTCGACCGGTCAGCGACAGAAGATGAACTTCTGCCGCGGGTTCATCACCGATCCCAAGATCCTGTTCCTCGACGAACCGACGCTCGGCCTTGATGTGACGAGCGCGCGGGCAATTCGCACTTTTGTTAAAGATTGGATGAAGGAGCGCCCGGACCGCACGCTGCTACTCACGACGCACTACATGGCCGAAGCGGAGGAGCTCTGCGACCGGCTCGCGATCATCGATCGCGGGAAGGTGCTCGCGTGCGACACGCCGGCCAACCTCAAGCGCCAGGTGCAGAAGTACCCCATTTACGAACTGAGCCTCGCGCCCGGCGCTCGGGGGTGGGACGATGTGGGGAAGCTCCCGGGCGTTCATCAGGTGACCACGACCACCACGCCCACGACGGTGGAACTCAAGGTGTCGCTGATTGAGGAACCCGCCATCGGCGCGGTGGTTCAGGCGCTAGTCACGAGTGGCGGGCGCATCCTCACCATGAAGAAAGTCGAACCGACCCTCGAAGACGTGTTCATCGAGTTGGTCGGCCACGGGCTGGCGGAAGATGAAGGGGTGAAGGGCTGAGCGGGCGAAAGGGAAGCGGGAGCGGTCATCATCTCGACGGTGAAAAGAGGGTTCGCGGTGTCAGCCAAACTCTTCCTTCAAGCGGTTCAAGCGCGAACCTATCCGCGGTTGGCGTGGTTGTACCGCAGCAACTCCTGGATGATTCAGGAAACGGTGCTGCCGGTGCTGGCGGTGTCCGCGTTCGCGTATGCGTACCGCGCGATGGAGGCGCCGCAAGCATACACCGGCTTCCTCGTGCTCGGCGCCGCGATGACGACGTTCTGGCTGAACGTGCTGTGGGGCATGGGCGCGCAACTCTATTGGGAACGTGACTCCGGGAACCTCGAACTGTACGTGATGTCGCCGGCCCCGATGGTCGCGATTCTCACCGGCATGGCACTCGGTGGGATGACTACGACGATCATCCGCGCCACCGCGATCACGGTCGCGGGGGTACTTCTGTTTGATGTGCCGATTAACCCCTCCAGTTGGTGGCTGCTCACGCTGGGGTTCGTTGTCACGCTCGCGGCTCTGTACGGGCTGGGGATGCTGTTCGCGTCGGTATTTCTGATGTGGGGGCGCGAGGCGTGGCACCTTATCGCGCTGTTGCAGGAACCGATTTACCTCATGAGCGGCACGAACTTCCCGGTGTCCGTGTTGCCGCGTGCGGTGGCCGTCGTCGCGAGCGCGATCCCGCTCACGCTCGGCATGGACGCCATGCGCCAGGTGCTTTTCCGCGTGACCGGCCTGTTCGACGTGTGGACCGAACTGAGTGTGTTGGGTTCGCTCGCGGTCGTGTTCTTCTTCGTCGCGCGCTGTAGCCTGCGGCGCCTGGAGCGCCGTGCCCGTGAAGAAGGGAAGCTCACGGTCCGATGGCAGTGAGGGTGGCGGCGTTCCGTAGCCGGTCTTGATTTAGGCACGTCGTGATTCGGGGATGGAGTAAAGGTGTGGGCACGGTCCTGTACACCGGCTTCGCGGCTCATCCCGAAGACCTGCGCTGGGGGCTGCTGGCGTCGAGCATCTTGGACACGGTGCTGTGCCAAAACCCTGCTTTGCGCTACCACACGTTCACACCCAAACGGCTGGTAGGGGTGGACGTGGGGGTGCTCGACCACGGGTCCGGGGACGAGCTTCTCTGTTTGCTGGATGCTCGGCACGGGTGCCTCATCAAGGGGTTCGATCACGAGTCCCCGATGAGTCCACACGCTCGGGACGAATTCCGGGCGTGGCCGGGTGTCCTCGACGAAGCTCCCAGGGAACTACTGGCCCACTTGGAGGAACCTGAGTTTCGCCGAGAGGAAACGACGTTTTGCGTCTGGCGGGGGCGAACTGACAAGTGCTGGTGGCGAGGTGAAGTTCAAGAGCCGGACGAGGGTGAGTGGTCTGCTACCCTACTCGATCACATCTTCCTGGACGCCGGCGCGTACTTGAGTTGGGCACGCGAGCATTACAGTCGGAAGGACATCCCTTCTGGTCCCGTCGAAGCAGTCTACGGGTCGTGTCGGATCGACGAAGCCACAGTTCGAGCGATCAACCCGAAGGCGGACTTGGACATGGTGAGCCGTGAACTCGCCGCGATGGGCGTACCCTTCGCGTGAGGCCGCCTGTGGACGAAGTTCACGACGGTGCCTCGTGGCAGTACCGCATCGGTCACTCGGAATGGTACCGGTCGAATTCGTTCGGCTCCGGTTCTTCGCGAACGGGCTCGAATGCCTCGCGCACACTCGGCCGAGCAAGGACGATAAAGGTAAACACCCCTAACGCCGTACCGAGCGGCTGAAACAGGCACGCGGCACCGGCCATGACCATGCAAAACGTGCGCGACTTTCGCTGGCTCAAACAGCGCCCGGCCACGATTAACCCCACGGCCAGCGCCCAAAAGGAGGCGATCATAGCTGCGGCGACGCCAATGAACAGCCAGCCAAATATTTCTGGCGGTGGGCCGGGAGCATTTGCTTGCTGAGGCGGTGGACCGAATCCGTTGTTGACGATCATGATTCCGACGACGAGGTGAATGATCGGGAAGCACCCGGCGACAAAACACAGACCGGCGAGCACGTAATGGCAGATCGACAGGACACGCAAATGGTCGCGATCAGTGCGGGTCATTTCGGGCGCCTCGCGAGAGCACTCTATTGTTCGCGTTTCAGCTTACCGAACCGGAGCAACGGATTCAAAACGGGTTCGGTAAGGGTGAGCAACAAGTCGCAGAGTGATTGGGAAAGGAGTTGCGGGGAGCAAGCCAGGGCCGGTATCCTGCGCGTTAGGCCCGTTCGCATCATCCTTGGTTCGGCACGCTGTCAGTTGGGGGCGGAGACGGCGGTATGTCCCTACCACTATTCAACCCGTTCGACCCACAGTACGTGGCGGACCCGCACGCCTACTACGCCCGGTTGCGGCAGACGGCCCCCGTCCAACGGGCCGTGTTGCCCGACGGACAAGTAGTGTGGCTGCTCACCCGGTACGACGACGTGGAGGCGGCGTTCACCGACCCGCGGATGGTCAAAGATCCGCGGAACGCTTGCTCGCCGGAGCAACTCGCCCGGATGCCGGCTCGCCCCCAGTCAACGCGGTACACCCGCACCAACATGCTCTCCCGCGACGCGCCCGATCACACCCGGCTCCGGCGGTTGGTGTCGAAAGCGTTCACCCCGCGGATGGTCGAGCAACTGCGGCCGCGTGTTCAAGCGATCGCCGACGCCCTCCTGGACGCGGTCGCCGCCCGCGGCGAGATGAACGTGATCGACGAGTACGCCTTCCCGCTGCCGATTACCGTCATCGCCGAGATGCTCGGCGTCCCGGTGGCCGACCGGGACCAGTTCCGCGAGTGGTCCGACGCGATCCTCACCGCGATCCCGCCGCAGCCCGCGACCCCGGTGGCGGTCGCGGCGTTGGAGGGGCTGGCGCAGTACCTGGAGGGCCGGTTCGAGGAGCGGCGGCGGGTGCCAGCAGAGGATCTGATCACCGGGCTGGTTCAGGCGGAGGAGGCGGGAGACAAACTGAGCAAAGATGAGTTGCAGGGAATGGCATATGTGCTGCTCGTGGCCGGGTACGAGACGACCGCGAACCTGATCGGTAGCGGGGTGCTGGCACTGTTACAGCACCCCAACCAACTCGCCAAACTGTGGGCCGACCCGACGCTCATGCCGTCCGCGGTCGAGGAACTACTGCGGTTCACTTCGCCGGTGAAAACGTCCACCCTTCGGTACGCGGCGGCGGACGTGAGCGTGGGCGACGTGGTCATCCCGAAGGGGGAGATGGTGCTCGTCATCATCACCGCGGCCAACCGCGACCCGGCCCGGTTCCCATCCCCCGACACGCTCGACATCACCCGGCCGGACAACAAGCACCTCGCGTTCGGGCACGGCGTCCACTATTGCTTGGGGGCACCGCTGGCCCGGCTGGAAGGCGAGATCGCGTTCGGGACGCTGTTGCGACGACTGCCCGATCTGCGGCTCGGGGTCGCGAGCGAAACCTTGACGTGGCGCCCCAGCTTCGGGGTTCGTGGCCTGGAGAGGTTGCCCGTCCGCTTCTGACCGCGTAGCCGCCGAGACGGATGGCCAAGAGACGCACCAGCCAAAATCACTTCCGTATTCGGCGGGAGGTACGTCGCTGATCTGGATCGTGTCGATCCAGTTAATCTTGTCCAAAATTCTTCACTCGACTTCATTTCACTCTCGCTGGTTGTTCGCTCAGGGTCGTCGGCATCCGTTGGCGGCTTACACAGGGTTGTTGAGTTCTCACCGTTGCGTAGCTCCACCCGCTCGTTAGCACTCGCGGTTCGCCAAGAGACTCGGGCGAACCGCGTGTGTTAACACCTTCCAGTTGATCACATTTTTGGTGTTGACGTAGCAAGTGACTGCTGGGGCTGATCTTCCGTCGAATGATCTTGTGTGGGAATTTTGCACTCGGAAGCGGGGATCGCGGTTGGGATCGCGATCCAATCGGTCGAAACTACGGGCATCTTGAAGAGATCACGACAAACACCGCCGTCAACCCCAAAGATGTGACCAACTGGAAGGTGTTAACGAGCAGGTGGTGCATCACTCGTGGATCTCACCGGTCGTTCGCCAAGAACGATCTGAGTTACCCGATCAGTTGCTTCACTGGCTTACCTTCGGGGCACAGTTCGACCGGTCGGCCGTCCTGGGTCTTGTACCACGTGTGCAAGTTCACGCCGAGAGTCGCATAGATCGTTGCGGCGATGTCCTGCGGGCCAACGGGGGTATCGGTTACGACTTCCGCCAGTGCGTTCGTCTTGCCGACCACTTGGCCGACCTTCAGCCCACCGCCGGCCATGATCGCGACGCCGGCCGTGCTCCAGTGATCGCGCCCCGCAGTCGGGTTCACTTTCGGAGTGCGGCCGAAGTCACCGAACCACACCACGAGCGTTTCGTCCAACATTCCCCGCGTGTCGAGGTCTTCGATCAGCGCGCTGAACCCCTGATCGACGCGCGGAACGAGTCGGTCCTTGAGGCTCTTGAAGTTGTTCGTGTGCGTGTCCCACCCGCCGTCGGTGACCGTCACGAACTGCACGCCGGCTTCGATCAGCCGCCGCGCGAGCAAACACCCCTGACCAAGCGAATTCTTGCCGTACCGCGTTCGCGTTTTGTCGTTTTCGCTCTTCAGGTCGAACGCCTTCTTTGCGACCGGTCCCGTAATGATGCCGTGCGCCTTTTCGTAGAACTCGTCGCGGGCCTTCACGACACCGGAAGCTTCGGTGGTCTTCTGATAGTTCTCCAGATCGGCGAGCATCGCGTAGCGCCGATCGAGTCGGATGCGTTCGGCTTCGGTAGTTACTGCGAGGTCGCGTACTTTGAATTGCGGCGCGCTGGGATCGTCCGGCACCTCGAAAGGGTTGAACTGGTCGCCGAGGAACCCGGCGATTCCGCCGTTAAAGCGCCGATCGATGTTCTTCCCGAGTTGCACGAACGGGAGCATCCCGTTTTCGTAGCCGCGCTCCTTCGCAACCACCGACCCGAAACACGGAAACGGCAGCGAGGCATTGAATTTGTGCCCGCTCATCATCAGGTGATCGGCGACCCCGTGCGACCCGTTCTTCGGATCGTGGCCGCGAATGATCGCGAGTTTGTCCGTCTGCTTCGCGAGCATCGGGACGATATCCGCGAACCGAACTCCGGGCAGTGTCGTCGGGATCGTTCCGAACTCCCCCCGAATTTCCGCCGGGGCATCGGGCTTCGGATCGAACGTATCAATGTGACTCGGTCCGCCCTGCATCCACAAAAGGATACACCGCTTCGCTTTAGCTTTTGTGGCAGGCGATTCGGCACGTGCACGCAGATATTGCGGCAATCCCAGCCCGAACGCCGCCAGTCCACCAACGCGAAGGAACGTGCGGCGGGCGATGCCAGAGCATTCGCGTGCGGAACCGGTGCGGAGGTCCAGCATTGTCGTCGTGCCCTTTGAGGAAATGCGGCGAGCTTTGGGCGGGACCAGTCGGGCGGGGCCGTCACAAAAACAATCGGCGAAAACCGTAGCAGAGTCAACCGGAATTCAAGGTGCTAAGCAGCCACATGAACGGTTCACACGGCCGCAAACGAGAAACACCTCACGTCGCTTCTCCGCCCACCACGCGGACCGGTTTGCCGTCTTCATAAAGGTCCAGGCGCGTTTGGTAATCGGCCCGGCGATCCGGGTCGCTCAAAAGGTCGATCGCCTTCTCCTGCCACTTGATCGCATCGTCGAACTCGCCGCCCTCGGCACACGCAGCAGCGAGCGTATCGAGGTAACCCGGTTCGCTCCACTCGGTCAGTTCACACGCGCGCGTGGCGCACTCGCGCGCCCGATCGCCGTTACGCACATCCGGGTCCGGACAGGTCGCCCAGATCCACGCAAGTTGGTTGAACGTCCCCGAACTCCGCGGGTCGCGCTTCAGTGCGTCCATGTGGTCGCGAATCGCCGCGGTGTACTTCTTCATCGCATAGTTCACGCCGGCGCGGAAGTTGTAAGGCATCACTGCGTTCGGCGCGAGCTTGATCGCTTCGTTGAAGTCGGCCAGAGCGCCGTCGAGGTCGCCCAACGCTTTGCGTGCGTTTCCGCGAATCTCGTAAGCCTTCACCACGCCCGGCAGTTGCTTAATCACCTCGTCGCCATCGGCCGCAGCCCCGACATGGTCGCGGAGAAGGAACCGACAAATCGAGCGGCCCAAGTACACGAGTACGTCACCGGGCTTCAGTTCGAGCGCCGCGCTGAAGTCATCCGCTGCGCCTTTGTAGTCGCCCGCTTGCTGACGGATCGTAGCCCGGAGCCGGAACGCCTCCGCGTTCTTCGGGTCGGCCGTGATAACAGCGGTCACGTCCTCGGTCGCGGCGAAGTAGTCTTCGAGATCGAGGTGCAGTTGCGCGCGCCACAGCCGGTAGCGAGGGGCGTTCGTAGCGTCCGCGTTGATCGCGGCCTCGAAGTCCTGAAAAGCGGAACCGCTATCGCCGCGATCCGCGTGGCACCGGGCGCGCAAAGCGATCAGCCCGGTCCGCGTGGGATCGAGTTTCAGCGCGCGGTCGCAGTCCGCGATGGCCTGATCGTACTGCGTTTGCGCGAACAGTTCGGCGGCGCGGTCGGCGAACAGGTGCGCGTCGTCCGGTTTGAGGCGGATAGCTTGGTCGAGGTCGTTCAGGGCGCGCACCCGGTCGCCCATTTCGAGATAAGCGTGCGCGCGGAACCGGTAGCCCGCGGAGTCGCTGGGGCGCAACCGGATCGCACGCGAGTAGCATTCGACGGCTTCCTGGTAATCGCCGGCGGTGAGTGCTTTGTGGCCGCGTGTGAACAGGTCTTGGGCGTCGTCAGTGGCGCGGTCGCGTGGCATAGCTACCGTGGGTGTCCTGGGCGGTACAGAGAACCTGAAGCGCGCGAACGGATACCGGAGAGGACCGGTGGCGCGTACAACCGGTTCAGGTATCTTATCTCAGATTTGCCCCGTAGTGAAATCGAGATGCCGCGATGTGCGTGTTCGAGCTACCGGCGCAAGCACCCGAAACGGAATTCAGGTACTTCTCAGCGGTTGTGCGGAATTGACGGCGCTTCGCCGAACTCGGTTCGTTACTCGGATAGCGACGAGATCACTTCACCCAGCCAACAACGCAGTTCGGGCGCACCTTGAGGACGGTCCATTCGTCCGACTCGGTCGTCCACACGGCCACGCGGTCCGGTGGCCCGCGCCCCTCCTCCGCTGGTTGGGCTTCGAGAGCCAAGCACCCCGGGGCGGTCTTTGCGGCGTGCGGCGAACAGTTGAATTCTCCGATCACTTTGCCGTTGAGTCTGATCTTGTGCCCTAATTTGGGAACCCAGGTCCAACTCGCCTCGAACCCGTGACCGAGGTCGCGCCACTCGTACTTCGTTGCGGTCTTTTTGTCCGGATCGATCGCGTGCGCCGTGGGGCCACACACGTAAATGAGACGGTTTGAGCCGTCGCGGAAGAAGTAAGGCGCGCCCACAACTTCTTTCGGAACATCTTTGGCTGTTACCAGTTCGGTCGCCTGACCGGAAATGTCCACGGTGAAGAGTTTCCCGTTGCCCTTCTGGGTTATAACCACGCCGTTATTGATCCACGTCACCGGAGCCGAGGCCGATACCGACGCGAATGGTGATAGATCGACGCGAAACCCTTTGCCGAGCGATTTTTGCTCCGTACCGAGTTGATTCAAGAACAATTCGCCCCCCGGCCCGCTCTCGATGGCCGCCAGTCCGTCCGGAGCACCCGTCCCTTTGAGCACGAATTTCCCGTCCAGGGGACCGGCTTCCTTCACCACTTTGCCCGTCGCGAGATCGAACGAGAACAGGCCCGCTTCGCGTTGAGCGCTCGTCACACGGAAAAGCACCTTCGTGCCGTCGACGGCGCACAGGGTGCCGTTATCCTCGTCGTGAATCACTTTCTTGTCGCGCAGGTCGATGACACCGCCGAACTTGGTAACGAAGTAGCGGTCGTCAACAAGTCGGTGCCCGCCGAAGTGACCGAAGAACCGCAAGTTGCCCTCCCACACCATTTCGCCCGGGAGCAACTTCCCGTTCTTGACACCAACACGAAGGAGCCGGCGCCGATCAACGGTGCCGGTCGACCCAGTTACGTCTTCGACCACGATCAAAGCCGGTTGTGGCGGTACCGTTTTGGGCACCGGCGCCTTGGCCGTAACCGGGTTACTGAACCCGAGTACCCAACAGGCGAGAACGAACCGAACCATGAGGCACACCTCAGCGGGCGATGCCACCAGCATACCCACCCGAGCGACTCACTGTGTAACGTCCACGTCACTTGATCCAACCGGCGATTTACCACTCCGCACGGGCACATTGCCCGTTCTCACGATCGGCATACCCGCTCGGCGCGCCCCCCGCTAGAACACCCATTCACAACACTCCCAGGCGCGGAACACTGGTTCCCACAGAAGGCAAGGCTTCACGCATGACTGCTCCGCAAACCCTACCACACACGCGGACCCGGACCGTCAAGTTCCCGACGGCCGCGAACGCGGCCAAGTACGTCGCGAAAGAAATCGACAAACTCGTTCGCGCGCGCAACGCCGCCGGCAAGCCCACCGTGCTCGGGCTGGCCACCGGGAGCACGCCCGTCGGGTTGTACCGCGAACTGATCCGGATGCACAAAGAAGAGGGCTTGGACCTGTCGCGGGTCGTGACGTTCAACCTCGACGAATACTACCCGATGCCCAAGGAGAGCCAGCACTCGTACTTCCGGTGGATGCACGAGACGCTGTTCGGGCACGTCAACATCAAGTGGGAGAACATCCACATCCCCGACGGCACGCTCAAGCCGGAAGAAGTGGACGCGGCGTGCGCCGACTACGAGGAGAAAATCAAATCGTTCGGCGGGATCGACATCCAGATCCTGGGTATCGGCCGCACCGGGCACATCGCGTTCAACGAACCGGGCAGCCCGCAGAACAGCCGCACCCGGCTCGTGACGCTCGACAGCATCACCCGGCGCGACGCGGCCGACGGGTTCTTCGGCGAAAAGAACGTGCCGCACCACGCACTCACGATGGGGGTCGCGAGCATCCTCGAGGCCCGGCGCATCTTCCTGATGGCGTTCGGCGAGCACAAGGCCGGCATCGTTTACAAGGCACTGGAGCAGGCGCCCACGGAAGCGATCTCCGCGAGCTTCCTCCAGGACCACAAGGACGCGACGTTCGTTCTCGACGAGGCCGCGGCCGGGGAGTTGACCGCGATCAAGCGCCCGTGGGAAGTCGGGCCGTGCCACTGGTCACCGGAACTGGTTCGCAAGGCGGTTGTTACGCTGGCCCTGACCGTCAAGAAGGGGCTGCAAAAGCTCAATGACGACGACTTCCGCGACCACCACTTGTACGAGCTGCTTCGCGAAAAGGGGCCGGCCGAAGAGATCGGCGAAGCGATCTTCCTCGATCGCATGGAAACGATCAAACCGTACCCGGCCGGCCGCGTCGCACCAGTGGCGAACGTGGACGGCGACACACGGCTCGGGCGGCGCAAGGGCGACATCCAGGCGCCGAAGACAGCACTCGTGTTCTCGCCGCACCCGGACGACGACGTGATCTCGATGGGCGGCACGATCATCCGCCTCGTGGAGCAGGGGCACAAGGTCCACATCGCGTACATGACGAGCGGGAACGTCGCGGTGTTCGACCACGACGCGCGCCGGTTCGTGGACTTCGTGGACGAGTTCGTTCAGTCGTTCGGCAGCGCCGCGGAGCAGTCCAGCGCGGGCACCATCAAGGAGCGCGTGTACCAGTTCCTCGACGCGAAGAAGCCGGGCGAACTGGACAGCCCCGATGTGCTGAAGGTGAAGGCCGTGATCCGGACCACCGAGGCCCGTGCCGGGGCGCTCGCGTGCGGCATCCCGCCGGAGCAGTTGGAGTTCATGAACCTGCGGTTCTACCACACCGGGGCCAAGACCAAGAACCCGATCCACCCGCAGGATATCGAGGACATCGTCGAACTGCTGAAGCGCCTGAACCCGCACCAGGTGTACGTCGCGGGTGAACTGAGCGACCCGCACGGCACGCACCGCGTGTGCGCGGAAGCAATCTACTCGGCCACGCGGCGCGTGCGCGCGGAAGGGGTTAACCCGGACGTGTGGCTGTACAAGGGCGCGTGGGAAGAGTGGGAACCGCACGAGATCGAAATGGCGGTGCCGCTTAGCCCGGAAGTGCTGGAGCGCAAGAAACAGGCGATCTTCCGGCACCAGAGCCAGAAGGACAAAGCCATGTTCCCCGGCGGCACGGACCGACGCGAGTTCTGGCAGCGTGCCGAGCAGCGGAACGTCTCCACCGCCCACACCTACGACGCTCTGGGACTGCCCGAGTACTACGCGCTCGAAGCGTTCGTGAAGTGGAAAGACGGCTGATAGAAGCGCCATCCGCTCGTTGGCCCTTGTGGTTTGCCCGAAGTCTATCGGCGAACCACAAGGGTTAACGAGCGGGTGAGCGACACGAACTCAACAACCCCGCTGCGAATTACTTGGGCAGGAGATCATAACGAGCCAGGTCAACGGGCTGACCGTACTGGGTCGGGCGCGCGAAATATTTCTGAACGTCTGTTGGAGAAAGTGGCTGATTGATTTTCGCGTTCGATATCTCCAGCTCCATCTCGAACTTCTGCTCCTCCCACCGCAATAACACCTTCGTTGGATACTGCACGACGCTGTCACCAACCGGAACGGTCTTCGCTTCCTTAATTTCAGCCGAGCAGATGAGTTTGTTCTTCATGTTGTAGACGGCGTGCTTCTTCACTTGCGGCTTGTTGCCTGCTGCCGCGTCGCCGTCGAACACAACTTCCTTAATCACGGGCACTTTATTGGGCGTCACGGCGTTCCAATAGAGCGTGTACGTGCGGGCCTTGGAATCAACCTTAACCTTGTAATCGGGTGCCGGCGCACCGGCAGGCGGGAAATGGGCCATGCCGAATGCCTGCATCACCCATTCGGGCTCGAACGGGAGATCCCCCGGGATCTTTGCCCGACCTTCGTTGAAATCGGTGTGCGAAGCGGCCACAAACATTTCCTTCGCGGTGACCTTTGCGTACACCCAAAACTGCTGATCGTTGGACCCGAGGTCGACCTTCGCCGCCACCATCGCGTCACCAACCATGCGGAAGTTGCGCGGTTGGCTCGCGGTCAAGCCCCCGCGCAACGGCGGCATCGGAATGTTGTGGTCGCGCGCGGTCACCCGCACGTCGGCGTCGGTGATGGATTGGAACCGGTCGGCACCGTCGTTGAGGTACTTCACGAGCTGTTCGGGAGCGACCTGCGCTAATTCGCCGCCCTTACCCGCGGGCTTAATCGGACCGATGCCCTGGGATTTCATCCACTCGCACCCGACGGCGGGGCTGAGAGCGAGGGCGACGAGGAACAAGCGGACGTTGTTCATGGGGCACACCAGTGAGCAGTGACCACTATTCCCAACCCAGGACACGGAATACTTCGGTCTGCACGGCCGTGATCTGTTCGTCGTTCAGGCGCGGATCGACCACGTGGTGGATCGCGCCGCCGCGCGCGTCCCGCACGATCAGCACGTCGCGCCCGTCCGCGTCGCGGGCAGCGTCCTCGAACTTGAACCGCTTCCGGCGCATCAACAACAAAGTCGCGACGTAGCGGAAATTCAGCCCGTCCGGATCGGCGGAATCTTTGAGCCGATCGAAACAATCGAGCAACAGGTCGTCGTTCACAATCGGCTTGCGCGGCTTCTGCCCCGCGATTGGCACCTTCCCGGACCAGTACGCCACCGCGTTGTGTGGCGGCCCGGGCCACGCTTCTGCTGCGAAATCCGAGCGAACCAACTTACCGTCGGTTTCGGTCAGCGCTGCAAAGAACCGGTCCCCAGGTTTCAGCTCGCGCCCGGTTGCGGCACACACCCGCGTCGGCCCCTGAATGTCGTACTCGGTCATCGAAGGCACTCATTCAGTCAACGCATCGTACCGCCCGCGCGCTTCGCGGGACAATCACGGTCGCGCGGGAGTTGTTGCACTTCCGGTTCCGGCGGCGCGGGTTGTTCCGGCGGCACCGTCTGGAGAAGGCTGGGTGAACAGGCGATCCAACTGCGACTTGGCGGCCGCCCCGGTCTCGGCGCCCACTCCGGCGAAAGTCCATTTCACTACGCCGGAGCCATCAATTACCGCGAAACGCGGTACGGATTCAACGCCATAAGCGGTTTCGGCCTGGGTACCGTCGAAAACCGGCGCGGTGAGCTTTCGCCGCTCACGGTCCTTCTGAATCGCACCCGAATCGCCCCACACCGCAAGCGGCAGTACCGCGACCCGGCCCGCGTACTTCTCGTGAACGGCGTCAGCGATCGCGAGTGCGAGGTCAGTCGTTTCGCTCCCGGGTTTGAAGAACACCAGGAGCACCGGTTTTCCGCGGTTCTCTGACAAGCGGAACGTACCCGCGGTAAAGTCGGGCGCGGATTGATTCGGTTCGGGCCACGCGGGGCGCTTGCGCCCACCCAGGAGAGGTGGCGGGGCGACGGACTCTCCGCGACTCGCGGCCTCGAGCTGCCGGTGTACCGCGAGAACGGCTTCGCGGTACGGGCTGCTGACGTCGGACTCGGCGAGATACAGTTCGAGCTTGTCCGCGCGCTTCTCGAAGAACTTCGGGCCGTGCTTGACAGCGTCCGCGAGGAACGGCGCGAGGTCGGCACTCGCAGCAAACGCGGTCTCCACGTCGCGCCGGTAGCGGTCGAACGTGCGCCCGATAACAGCGGTTTTGTCCTTCAGTTCGTACTTCACCTCGACCCACGCCGCGAGATCCGTGGACAGCCCGTCGCGGTGCTTAATGACCCGGTGGACCTTGCGCGCGGTACCATCGAGTGCGGACACCCACACCGCGTCCGCTCGGAGCCACGCGGACCGACCGCCGATGGGCTTCACCCAGTTCGCGTGCTGCTGGTTCATCACGAGCAGCGCGCACTGTTCGCCGGTAACGGAATCCATCCCCTGGGCCTGCCACGTTTCCGCGGGGCGATTCGGGTCCGTAGACGCGATCGTCCAGGGCTTGTCCGGCGCGGACCGCGGCGCACGCGGCGGGAACATGCCGAACTCAAAGGGCGAGAAGGTATCAAGCGGAATCGGTGGAAGCGTGCGAGCGGGCGTCTTGGAATCGATCGTGAGCGGTGGCGGGCCAACAGGGTGCAGATGGTGCGTGCTCCCGTCCGCGTGAACTCGGAGCAGATCGAGCCGCACTCCGGGTGGGGTGTTTTTCTCAACACCGGCGCCGGTTACTGCCCCCACCGCGCCGGTCACCGCATCGTCTTTGCGGCGGAGAAGTGTGAGGACGGCGACGTCAGTCCAGGTGTCTCTCTTTTCGAGCACGAGGACACGAATTTCGAGCTTCTGCGAGCGCCGAAATCTCGAACCCGTGCGCTCGACCGCTTCTTCCACGGTGCCGATAAACGTGAGTTCGTCCCCCTTCGCCAGACCCGAAACGGGCGGCTCGGCGGTGGGGCAGAGGAGTGCGAGTGCGAGTAATCCGCCGGTCACGGGCACCTCGGTTGCGGGTGAGGCGCGGGCCATTCGTCGGCGGTCTTATACCGCCCGGCGGGTACGATGCAACGCCAACCCCCTTGCCCCGCCCATTCTCCGCAGATACCGTGTTCGTCGTCGGTTTGAGGATTTGAGGAACGGAAGACTTGCAAGGTGGTAGAGGCGAGCGACGGACCTCCTCAATAAGACAGAATCGGCTTTCGCCCCATTTCACCCTTCCCAACTTGCGGACGAGGCTCTCGTGACTTTGCTGCTCGTGTTCGCGCTGCTGACGGTGGGGCTTACCGCGCTGTTCCTGGGCGGTACGATCGTGGCGCAGAGCTACATGTACCAGGAAGCCGCCCCGCGCCTGCCGCTCCGCGCACTGGTCGGCGGGCTGCTCCTCGGCGGGTTCCTCACCCTGTGGACGTCCATCGATAAGAACCGACCCGGGCAGTACGAGACGTTCTTCAACTTCTCCGCGTACTCGACGGCCGAGTTCACCGAGTTCGAGGCCGTGCGCTGGACCACAGTTGGGGGCAAGTTCAAGATCGAGGCGGACGGGAAGGAATCGGAAACGGTCGTGAAGTTCAAGCGCTCGGCGGGCGGGAAGGGGGCGTCGTTCGTGGAGGACGGTACCAACGAGACCTTCAAAACGAACACCGGCGCCTACATGACCGGTGCGATCCGCGTGAAGGCCGCGAACGACCCGGAACCCGTGCGCTACAACGCCAAAGTGCAGGAAAGCCCCGGCACCAAAACGAAGACCTACACCACCGAGCGGCAGTTCGTCGAAGTGAACGGCGACCGGTACGTCAACGCGAACCAGATGGGAACGCTGTTCGTACCCAGCACCAAGACGCTTTTCGTCGCGCTGTTGCTGAACATTTCGCTGCTCCTGATGTGGCTCGTGGTCACGTGGCCGGTCCTGCGGTTCGCGTTCGCGCACGCGCTCGGGTTCACCGTCGTCGGTACACTCGTCACCATGTTCGCTCTCATGCCGATCTTGTTCAAATACAACCGCCCGGAACCGAAGCCGGCCCCCGAAGCGACCGCGTGGGTTACCGGCCTGGAGAGCGAGATTCTGACGGGCCAAATCGCACGAGCAGCTAAAATCACTGGATGATGGACCTTCTTCCCCGCTGCCGAATTGTTCTCGTGCGCCCGCACTACGCGGGCAACCTCGGCGCGACCGCGCGCGTGATGCGGAACTTCGGGCTCTCGGATCTGGTGCTTGTCGCCCCCTACGCCTCCACCAACGATCTCGATGCGCGCCGAATGGCGACACACGGCCTCGGGGTGCTGGACGCGGCCCGCGTCGTGCCCGACATCGGCACGGCCCTCGCGGACTGCGTGTTCAGTCTCGCCACGTCGTCGATGACCGCAGGCGTGTTTCGTTCCGGCACCATCGGTACCGCGGCCGAGAAGATGCCAGAACTGCTCGCGTCGACCGAAATGGGGCCGGTCGCGATCGTCTTCGGCCCGGAACCGCACGGCCTGAGCAACGAAGAAATCGGACTGTGTCACGGGATGGTGAACATCCCGTCCGATTCCACCTCCGGCTCCTTGAATCTGGCTCAAGCGGTCGCGATTTGCTGCTACGAGTTGCGAAAAGCGTGGTCGAAGTCGGTAAACGACGCACGCGGTAAGCCCGAAGTACCAGAGCGGGCGGTCGCGCCGTTCGTGGACCAGAACCGGATGTTCGAGCACCTGCGCGAGGCGCTCACGGAAGTGGGCTATCTGTTCGGCGAGAAAGGCGATTCGCTGATGCATGCGCTGCGTCAACTGATCGGCCGATCGCTACCCACGCCACAAGAAGTCAAGATCCTCCACGGTCTCGCGCGCCAGATCCTCTGGACGGCCAACCAAATCAAGAAGAACGAACCCGACGACAAGCCGCCCGTGGATCGCCTCGACAAGTCCGACCACTAATCCCGTTTCTGTTTCCTTGTAGCGAGCCGCGACCGCAAGGGAGCGGGAGGCGCTCCTGTTTATCATCGCGGTTCCACGCACCGGAAGTCCCGCTCCCTTGCGGTCGCGGCTCGTTCAGCCGCTACGTGGATCTCGAAACGGGGCTAATCCAAAGGCTGCGAATCTCGGCTCTCGCTGCAAGAAATTGTCGTGGCCGAGCGTAAGTGCTTTGTAACTCTACGCTCACCAGCCGCCCAACCAATACTCGCTATCGTTTGCGGCGGGGCAAGGCCCCAAAAGAAACGCCCGGCGCGGCGGTGAACATTTGTCGTTGATGCTAACCCGTCCTAATGAGACTCGCCCATGCCGACGTATGTGATTTTGTGGGAGAATAACACGGTCGGTCACAAGGCCGTGAGCGGTAAAACGTGGTCCGGCCACGCGGCCATGAACATCGGGGACAAGTTCCAAATCCGAGACAAGCGCGGCGGAGAGAAGTGTTACGTCAGTTGGTGGCCACAGTCGGCACAGAAGTTCTCGGGCTTCGGCATTGCCCTCAAAACACTCGTCCCGACAGCGCTTTCCAAAGAAGGGTTGTCCGAGCAATTCTTCATCCAGGACATCGTGAGCGAGAAGTATTTACCGGATCACGTCATCCGACTGGACACCAACCCACAGCAAGAAAACAGCATGCGGGCAGCGTGGAAGGAGATCTCGAACACGTTCTCCGAGAAGGGAACGAAGTATCACGCGCTGCGACAGAACTGCTCGACTATCGTCTCCCGCGTGCTTCACGCCGGCGGGTACCACGGCTTCAAGTGGTCGGTAGACACCAAGTGGGCGTGGTCCCCGGCAGACATTCGGAAGCTCGTTCGCGGCCAGGGGCACTTCATGAAATGGAAGGAATTCCTGATCGTGCTCAATAAAAGCGGCATCAAGGAGTCCGACCTGCCATCCAACCAGGCTCGTTCCGGCCGACTCTGCACGACGGGCGCGCCCTGTCGCTTTCAACAGGGTGAGGAGTTCTACTGGCGGAACCGTTAACGCCGCTTCCGGTCCAGCGCCACTACTTTCTCGGGTCGCCCACGCCTTCCCACGCGAACCAACCCTGGGCGGCCTTCAAGCGCACACGAGCCTGGTGCCACGCGGTTACTTCCGCGGCGACCTCGGCTCGTGCCTTCAGCCAATCCAACGTAACCTGCGGGACGAGGAACTCCGCCCCCGGCTGGTTCGCGTCGCGCTTCTTGAGCGCGTCTTCTCGGGATATGGCCCACGAATCGAGCCGGTCGCGTGCCAGTTGTACGCGGCGCGTCTGAGCGTTCAGACTCACCACCGCGGCGCGGGCTTCGTCCGCGACAGCGCGCTCGCGAGTTTCGATCAGGTTCGCCAGTTGTCCCTTCCGAACGGCCAATTCTGCGAGTGTTTCAGCATCAGGACCGCGCGTGTGGCGCAGGAACCGTGCGAGTCCGCGGACGGGCGGCGAGGAAGTGCCGAGCAACGGATTCGCCTCACGCAACCGCTGGCGTGCGACGGGGAGCGTGTCGGGCGACAGGCCCGCCTGAAGCGCACGCAGTCCACGCAGTTCTGGTCGGTCGGCCAGAGCCGCGTTCACTGCTTGTTCGGCATCTACTGCGTCAGCGATAACGCCGAGATCACTGCTCGGCCACAAGCGCTCGTGTGAGGGCGCGAAACCGAGTCGGCGTTTCAGGTCGATGTTGAGCAACTCGCTCCCGGCTTCGGCTTGCTCCAGTTGCGTGAGCATCTGCGTGCGCTGGCGCTCGAGGTCCGCAGGATCGAGCGGGAACCGCACGTTCGCAGCGCGAGCAGCCTTCGCCCTCTTGAGCATGTCGTCTACGATGGGAAACGATTCGCGGAGAAGCTCGGCCTGCGTTTCGGCTCCGGCGAGTTGGTGGAAGCGCTCCAGTCCATCGGCCGCAGCGCGGTTCCGCAACTCTAGGGCCGCGAAGTACCGCACCGCTTGCTGAAACTGATCGACCGCGGTCGCGCAATTCGCTGGCACACGGCCCTCGTCGTCCAGCGCGTTCGCGAGCGGGGCGTTTTGCGTGACGAGCGCCTGACACGCCGCTTCCGTTACTTGTCGATAAGTCCGGTCGGTCGGCAAACCCACCGGTTTCTCAGGTGTTTTCGCGAGTCGCGTTAAATCGGGTTCGAGACTGGTCGGCTGAGTGCGTGGGAGTTCTGCGGCAACCGGGGCCACGGTCGGGATCGGCTGTCGCGTTGGAACGGGCGCGCGAGTGTGGCACCCGGCACAAAAGCCGAGTACGCCCGCGCACACTCCCCACACAACTCGCATGCCCCCTCCAGCCGAACCGCGCCAGTTCCGGTTTCATCGGACGGAACGATCGTGCCGTTTGAGCCGATTTCCCTGAAGGCGCTCACTTGCCCCATTAACGAAACTCATCGATGGGAACGTGGGTAAGCTGGTGGACGTCAGCAAGGGAGAAAATTCGCCTCAGAGTGCTCTTGACGCCGTAGACCGACCGGTCTACGATCAAACCCAAACACTAGACCGACTGGTCTACGACGCCCTGTTCTTGACCGAAGTTCAGGCGCCAATATTGTTTGGGGTGCGATTCGCATTTTCTGATGGATGAATCAGCGCGAGCAACGAATCCGTGTGAGGGGGAGCACGAGCGCAAGATCCCCGGACTCGTCGACCCGGCGGTCGGACTGTCGGATATCGCGATCGCGCGCCGCGAACAGATCCTCGACGCGGCCGAAGCGATCATCGCGGGGCACGGCATTCAGGAACTCTCGCTCAAGAAGATCGAAGACCTCGCCGGGATGAGTCGCGGGCAACTGACGTACTACTTCCCGACGAAGGAATCGATCCTCCTGTCCGTGTACGACCGGATGTTACGGCGGATGATCCGCGAGGCCCGACTCGCCGACGGCCCGAAGCCGATGACCGGACGCGCGTGGGAGTTCGTGCAACACGGGCTGAAGAAGCACCTCGAACCGCCGTGGCCGACGCCCGCGGCGCGCGACCTGCTCAGCCTGTTGTTCACGTTCCTGGCGCAAATGGGGCACCGCGAGGACTACCGGAAGCGGCTCTCGCAGTGGTACTCGGAGTGGCGGTCGTTCATCGCGGCGGACGTGGCCGGGAGCATCCCGGAACCCCACGCGACCTCGCCCCGCGTGATCGCCTCCCTGATTCAAGCTCTGTTTCACGGGTTGGACGTGCAACTGATGATGGACCCGGAAGCGTTCGACCGCGAAGAAATGTTCGGCGCGGTCGTGAAGCTCCTGGCCCCGTTATTTGGACAAACTGCCGGTGTACCCGATCCCGCCCCCGGCCCCGCCGGGAATGAGGGCTAATAATGGCGATTTCGAGCGAACCCCGGTTGGGCGCCTCAACAAACGGCGACCTCGTCAACCGCGTGCAACAGCTCCGGCTCGACGGCCAGCTCGGTGCGGGCAAGACCTCGCGCGGCGGCGGGGGATCGCTGCTCCCGTGGGTGCTGTGCGGGCTGCTGGCCGTCACCTGGGCCGGGGTCGGCGTTCGGTCTTACAAGAACGCGGGTCAGAAAACGGACGACACCGCAGGCGCCCCGCAAGGCACCGCGCCCACAGCAAGTAACTCCAGCACCCCACAACCGGCCGGGCCGTCCGCGGTCGCCGCGGGCGAGTTGGTGATGCAACTCAAGGGGAACGTGATCCCCTCGCTCCAGATTACAGTTAGCCCGCGCGACGTGGTGGCCGAGATCACCGAGATCTTCTTCGCCGAAGGCAAGCGGGTGAAAAAAGGCGACAAGATCGCGACCCTGCTCGATCACCAGTACGTGAACCGACTCAACACCGAGGTCGCGTCGGTGGCCGCAGCCGAGGCCCAGGTCACGCGTGCTCAAGCCTCGCAAACGTCGGTCGCGGCAAAAGTCGCAAAAGCGAAGTCCGCACTCGCAGCGTCCGAAGCCCGCGGTACCCGCGCGACCGCAATGCAGGAACGTGCCACAAAAGACTTCGACCAGGCCCGGCAACAGCGGGCGAGCGGCTCGATCGCTCTGCTCGACTACCAGAGGTTCGACGCGGACAAGCAAGCGGCCGACGCGGACAAGATCGCCGCGACCGCCGACATTGAGGCCGCGAAGCGCGAGGTCGAAGCGGCCGAAGCCGAAGTGAAAACGGCGGTCGCGAGCACAAAGGCCGCGACCGCCGACCTGGGCGCGGCAAAAGCGCGCTGCGCCGAGGCCCAGCGCCTCGTGGAGAACTGCGTCGTCACCGCGCCCATCGACGGTACCATTCTCACGAAATCCGCGGACAAGGGCGCGCTCGTCAGCCCGAACTCGTTCAACGTCGCGGTCGGGATCTGCTTGATCGCGGACCTCTCGAAGCTCGAAGTGGAAATTGATGTGCCCGAGCGCCAGATCATGCGCCTTAAATCCGGCCAAGCCTGCAAGCTCCAGGCCGACGCCGACCCGAGCCGCGAGTATCGCGGCGTGGTGGACCGCGTCATGCCGATCGCCGACGACACCAAAAACGTGGTGAAGGTCCGCATCCGCGCTTACCTGAAGAAGGGCGAACAGCAGGGCGAGTTCCTGAAGCCGAAGATGAGCATCACCGCGACCGTGTACAACACGCCGTTCACGTTCGACCCCAACAAAGACCTGCCGTGGGGCGACGAAACGGCTCGTAAATAGTGGGGGTGAAGGGGCGAACGGGTGAAGGGGTGAAAAGACGGCGCGCACCGCAGTGCCCTAAGTCTGTGCCTCTGTCACCCGTTCACCCCGTCACCCGTTCACCCCTTCCATCATTGGGGAAAGTATGTCCCGTGCCATCGTTCAGGTTCGCGATCTGCACAAGTCGTTCACCCGCGGCACCGAATCGATTCACGTGCTCCGCGACCTGACGCTCGACGTGGGCGAGGCCGAGTTCCTCTCGCTCATGGGGCCGTCCGGGAGCGGGAAGACGACGCTGCTGAACCTCATTGCGGGGCTCGACCAGCCGAGCGACGGGAGCATCACCGTCGGCGAGAACGTGATCTCGGAGATGTCCGAGAGCGAACTCGCGCGCTGGCGCACGCGGCACGTGGGGTTCGTGTTCCAGTTCTACTACCTGCTCCCGGTTCTCACGGCTTACGAGAACGTCGAGCTGCCACTGCTGCTGCTCGACCTGACGAAAGAGCAGCGCCGGAAGCAGGTGGAAAACGCCCTCAGTCTGGTCGGGCTAACGAACCGCATGGACCACCGACCGGGGCAACTCTCCGGCGGGCAGCAGCAGCGCGTCGGCATCGCGCGGGCGATGGTCACCGATCCGACGCTGATCGTCGCCGACGAACCGACCGGCGACCTCGATACCAAGAGCGCGGACGAGATCCTCAATTTGATGGAGGTTCTCCGCTCCCAGTTGGGCAAAACCATCATCATGGTGACGCACGACCCGAAGGCCGCGGCCCGCGCCCAGCGCACGCTCCACCTGGAGAAGGGCCAACTGGTACTGGACACCGCCGCTGTGTAGTTCCGGGCCGGGCTAACAACGAAGCCCTTCGACCCGGTGCGTTCACTTGGAATTCGGACTCGAGGTTGCCATGTACGGTATGCCCCAGGAGATGATGGGTCCGGCCGGGTTCGACCCGTCGATCGTCATGCTCTCCGGTTACCTGTTGACGCTGCTCGCCGGGCTGATCACGCTGGCGCTGCTCATCGGGGCCGTCACCCTACCGGTATTCTTCCTCGTGCTGTTCGGGATCGAACAGGGCGCACGAGTGGTCGCCGGGGCGACCGGGATGTTCATTCCCAAACTGGTGCTCATCATGTTCCGCGGGCTGCGCCGCAGCCCGCTGCGCACCTCGCTCACGTACCTCGCGCTGTTCGTCCTCACCACCGTGCTCGTGTTCCTGTACACGATCCTCACGTTCATCGACACCGTGACGACCGAGAAGGAAGCCAACTTCAAGGCGATCCTCACGCACAAGACCGTGATCCCCAGTCAAATGCCGCCGAAGCACTACACGGAGTTCAAGCGACTCGCGCTCGAAGAACTGCCCAAAGAGTACGCGAAAGAGTACCCGGGGGAACCGCCCCTGGCGGTACGCGACCAGGACATTATCAGTTGGTCCTTCGTCGGCGGGACCACCGACCCCAAGAACATGCGCCCGGACAACGTGCTGTTCATGTTCTGCCTGGAACCGGAAAAGATCCTGACCATGATGGACGGACTGGACGACCTGACGGGGGACGAGAAGGCGCAGTTGGAGGCCGGCGTCAAGGCGATGATGGCTAACGAACAGGCAATCATCGTGAGCAAATCGCGCCTGAAGAAGCTGAATAAAGAGGTCGGTCAGGAGATCAAGTTGACCGGGCTGAACTTCCCGAAGATGGAGTTCAAGTTCGACATCATCGGCGTCATCCCGGACGGGAAGTACGAGGGCGTCGGGTTCATGAACAAGGCCTACCTGGAGAAGCTCCTCAAGGACAAGCCGGCGGACTACGCCATGCAGGACAAGGCGGTGAACCTGATCTGGGTGAAGCTGCCCAACCGGAAAGCGTTCGACGTGCTCAACCGAATGGTGGACCCGCCGGCGAACCCGGCCCCCGGCCAGGAGCGACGGACGTCCCCGTTCAACAGCCCGGCGCTGAAGATGGAAACCGCGTCGAGCGGGATCGGGTCGTGGTTGGACGCCTACAAGGACATCTTCTTCGGCATGAAGTACATCCTCACGCCCGCGATGGTGGCAATCATGTGCCTGGTGATCGCCAACGCGATCAGCATCGGGGTGCGCGAGCGCCGCACCGAGATGGCCGTTCTGAAGGTGCTGGGGTTCCAGCCCCGGCACGTGCTCGCCCTCGTCCTGGGCGAAGCGGTGCTCGTGGGCCTGTTGGCCGGCGGGATGGCCGCGTTCCTGTCCTGGTTCGGGATCGGGAACCTGAAGCTCCAGATCGCGTTCTTCGGTGCGTTCATCGTACCGTGGCAGGCGCTGGTACTCGGGCCGCTGCTGGGCGTGGTCGTTTCCGTACTCGGCAGCATCGGGCCGGCGCTGAGCGCCAAGAACGTGAAGGTGGCCGAAGTGTTCGCGCGAGTGGCTTGAGTCGTCGTACCGAAAAATTGATCGCCAGGAACCGAACCGATGCCCGGTACCGCAACGAAAGTCGAACTGCTCGCGCCCCCGAAAGACGGGCCGAACCCGGTTTACGCGCTCGCACAGACGGTCGCGGGGCTGCTCGTCCCGCTCGCCCTGTTGCGCCCGTTCCGGTTCCTGCTGGTGCCACGGCGCGCCGGTGGGAGCGAGTTGTTGCGCGCCGTGCTCCTGTTCGGGTTCGCCGGGTTCTGGCTCCTGGTGCTCACCGGGCAGGCGGCCACGTTCGCGTTTAAGGGGTTCCCGCCGTTCAAGGAGCCACCGAAGTTCGACCCGCTCACGTTCGGGGCGGTGATAGGAGCACTGTTCCGGGGCGTGCTCGGGGCTGCGCAGGTTCTGTTGGCCCCGACGATTTTGTTCGATTGGCTGTTTTTCCGGTCGTTCTCGAACCTGCGAACCGCGCCTCCCGCGTTCGAGCGCGCCGTTAAGTTGCGGTTCCAGTTCGAGCGGGGCATCTACTCCCTTATCGGGACGCTGTTCGTCGTCGGATTCTCGCTGCTCCCGCTCGCCGCACTACTGGCCGCGCTGCCACTAGTCGCGCCGAGCGAGGCGGTTCTCAGCGACACCGTGCGCCCGGCGCGGTCGTGGTGGCGCCGGACCGCGCGCCGCGCGTTCGCCGCGTGCGCCGGAACCGCGGTCCTCGTCGCGCTGTTCGCGTTCGCGGTCGAGGTCGTCACCCAACTCCCACTCCCCACGGGGGGACAGCTCGGCGTGCTGGCGAAGAAGGTGCTCGGAACATCGACCATCGATCTGTTGCCCGAGCGCGCGATGGCCGGTGTGCAGCCTGAAGATTCGTGGCTCAGCTCGCAGGAACTGCTCGATAAAAAGGCCGCGCTGGAGCGCGCACGCGACCGGGCCGCCCGGAGTCAGACCACCGCGCTCTGGACCCCGGAAGACGAGGCCGAGGTCACAGCGGCCCAACGCGACATCGACGAACGGGCGCTGACATCGCTCCATATGAAGGTGCGGCTCGACCCGAAACTGTCCCCCTGGCTCGCGCGCCCCATCTGGGCCATCCTGCCGCCCGCGCTGATCCAGCACTGGCCGTTCGTGTTCCTCTTGGTCTACGCGACCGACCTGATCCTGTTGCTGCTCATCGGCCGCGTGCCGCTGGCCTACAACTTCCGCTACCTGTGGGTACGGAGGCGGGACACGGCACTCACTGCCGTGGCGTTTACCGTGGTCGTCGCGCTCGTGGTCGTGCTGCTCGCGTTCGTCAACGGCATGTACAAGCTGAACGAGAGCACCGGCGTGCCGGGGAACGTGATGGTGCTGGCCGAGGGTTCAACGGACGAACTGTTCAGCAACCTGGAACGGGCCGCGGCGGACAACGTGGAACGGGTCGAAGTGACGGCCGCGAACGGAGCAAAATACGCCGTCGCACGGGCGGTCCGCGGTCCCGACGGCGCGCTAGACCGGTTGCCGGTCGGCGCCCCACTGGAGGTGAAGGGCGCGGTCTACCTCGCGAGCCTCGAATCGTACATGGTGATGAACCAGGCGGTGCCGTCGAAACCGGGCGAGACGGCCCGGCGTCGGTTCCTCCAGGTGCGCGCGCTGCGCGACCCGCAGATCGCGGCTGCGGTTCACAACATGGAATTGGAGCCGGGCGGGAAGTGGTTCGCGGGCAACGGCGTTCACCAGGAATCCGGGGGCAAGTACCTGCCGTGCGTGCTCGGCGGCGGGGCGGCGGGCACCCTCGGCGCCGACGCCGGCAAGCCAAAATTGGGACCGGGCGACACGTTCGAGTTGGCCGACCAACAGTGGGTCGTGACCGGGGTGATGAAGTCCGAGGGGACGACGTTCGGGTCCGAAGTGTGGGTGAGCGACAACAATCTCGCGGTCCACGCGGCGGGTAAGAAGAACCGGTACACCACGCTCGTACTGCGCACGGCCGACGACAACGCGACCGCGGCCCGCGCCGTCTCCGACTACCTCAATCGCGGGTACACGCAAGCGAACTTGAAGGCGTTCGCCGAAACGGACTATTACAACGAGCTGACCAAAACCAACGAGACGTTCCTAACGTGGATCGTGTTCCTGGCCGGGGTGATGGCGGTCGGCGGGATCTTCGGCGTGATGAACACGATGTTCGCTTCGATCGCGGCCCGCATCAAGGAAGTCGGCGTGTTGCGCATCCTCGGGTTCAAGCGCTGGCAGATCCTCATCTCGTTCATGATCGAGTCACTGGCGATCGCGTTCGTCGGCGGTATGGTGGGGTGCGCGCTCGGCTACTTCGCTAACGGCTTCGAGGCTGCGAGTACACTTTCGGGTGGTCAGGGGGGCGGTAAGAGCGTCACTCTCAAGATGGTCGTGGACTACCAGATCCTTGCCGCCGGGATGTTGTTCACGCTCGTGATGGGGCGACTCGGCGGGCTCGTCCCGGCTCTCTCGGCGATGCGGATGGAGATCCTCGATTCGCTCCGGTGATCCCATGTCCGACCGGGCTGCATTCCGAGCGGCCATTCGCGCGAACCCGACCGACGTTACCGCTCGGTTGGTGTTCGCCGACTGGCGCGGGGAGAACGCCGAACTGGGCGTCGCGCCCGTCGTATCGGAAGCATTGTCCCAGCCATCCCCGGTCCTCGACCGGCGCGCGTGGTGGCGCCGGTTGTTCGGTAACTGATCTCGCGCCCGGGTTCGTGAAAGTAAAATCTCAATTCGTTGCGAACGATTAGATTCAGTTCTATATTCCCGGCACTGCCACCGAAGCGGGACCCTTTTTGGGGACCGGCCTACTTTTTTCGCCCACGCGCGAGCGATAAGCCCTCGGCCCTCCGATGCCAAATACCACTTCCCGCACCCGCGTTCGTGTGTTCGCCGCCGCGGTCGCGTTCTACCTGAGTGGCGTGTCCGTCGCGGTCCTGACCGACGTCCCCAGCGCGATGTCAGCGTCCATCGTGTTGGTAGCTGGGGCAGTTTGGGCGTTCGGGGTCCAGGCTGGGATCAGTGCACTCGTTCTGGAGCTCATGGTCGGGTTCGTCCTGTTCAGCACCCAGGCGCTAACCTCCACCGTACCACCGATCACGATTCTGGTACCCGTGCTCATTACCGACACGGTCGTACTCACGTCCCTGACCGCATTGAGACGCGCAGAGTTCCGACAAGGCGCGATTGAAGGCCGGTTACGCGAAAAGAACGCCGAACTGCAAGCCGCGCTCACCGAGGTGAAGGAACTCCGGGGAATGCTCGCGATCTGTGCCTGGTGTAAGTGCATCCGCGACGTGGACGGCATGTGGAACAAGCTGGAATCGTACCTCTCCAAGCACTCGCACGCGACCCTGACGCACGGCGTCTGTCCGACGTGTGCCACGAACATGAGTTCCGAAGTGCAAAGCCTGTCCCCGACTGCATAACGGGCAAAATTGAGTCGCCGAAACGATCGGCACGTGACAATTCCATTGGGGAGGTGTAGACTTCTCATACATCCTGCCAAACGGCCCACCACCGCCCGCCGCCTGCTCTCCCACCGCATCGCCACGTTTCGAGGTCGGGTATGCCCCACACTGCCTACCTTTTCTCCATACCACTCGTGTGCCTCCTTGCGTACTGCGCGGCCAATTGCAACGCCGCGGAGGACCAGGAACAGTTTGAAGAAAAGACCGTCGCACGCTGCGCCGAGCGGGTACTGAAGAACGCCAAGAACGACCGCACCGTCTGGCTCAAGGAACTGGAGTCCGCGTTCCCCGGTAAGGTGATGAACGCGAACACCGAAGAAGAATACGCGACGTGGTTCGTGCTGCTCATTGGTAAGGGCGAACAGTGGCACCGCGACTCGGCCTCTCCCGGGCTCGCGGATCTGTTCGACCGGGTGGTTCAGCGCCTGGAACTCGGCCCAGTGCCGTCGATCACGCGCGAGGAGTTCACGAGATACGCGAAGCGTCTCATGAAGGACACGGCGCAGGCGGGCACTGGGGGCGACCCAGTCGAGGATGCGGACAAAGTGTTCCGCGTGCTGGACCGCAACGGCAACGGTGAATTGGAACCCGAGGAACTGACATCGGGATTGAAGGACGAAAAAGATCACGCCGACGCGGACGGGAACGGGCGCATCACAAAGGAAGAGTACCGCGGATACTTCCAGCGCAAAGTAACGTTCAAAGCGGACCAGCTCTCGGCTGCGGCCAAAGCGAACGAAAACCCGCAAGCCCGCGGACCGGAAGGTAAGCCGAAACCGGGTGCGGGGCTACCGGAGTGGTTCGCCACGCTCGATACCGACAAGGACGGTCAGATCGCGCTCTTCGAGTGGCGCAAGGACAGCCGCCCCATCGCCCTGTTCAACGAAATGGACCTCAACGGCGACGGTCTACTGACACGAGACGAATACCTGCGTTACGTGCGGATGACCGAAAACAAACTGAAACAAGAGCGGCGCGAAGCGAAGGAATAAGCAAAGTGCCCACCCGCAGGGCCACTTTCCCGCCGTGAGGCGCAAACACTCCCGGTCCCTCCGCAAGGAGGAGGCGAACCGGGGTGTTGCGGCGAAGACCAACTTCGTGGGGCATTACCCTTCCGCGGCGTATCGCCGCAGCTCGTGGCGCTGACCCCGCGGGTGAGCGTCATCAATGTAAAGCGCTACGCCCCGGGTGCAACGTCGGAAGCTCAAAGTTAAAAAGCCGGCCCACAAGGATCGGCTTTCGCTGTTGACAGCCCGTCTTGATTCACGCCTTACCAGCGTCGGTACCCGAACCCGTTCCAGCCGCGGTTGTAGTACGGCCGCGAATAGTAACTGCCGTAGCCGTAGCTCGGATACACGCCGGACCCGACGCTCAGACCGATCCCGCCGACGTTCAAGTTGAACCCAGAGCCGTAGTTGTAGAAGCCACCGGCCGGGTAAACGTAGGGCGAGGTGTTGATGCTCGGATACACCACCGCCGGGCGCGAGTAATAACCGCCGTAGTAGCCGCTGTGATACCGAGGCGGGCGGGCATCGGCGGAACCAGCGGACATCGTCAGTGCACCGGCTGTAACCAGTGACAGAAGTGCGAATTTCATGATGTGCGTCCCAAGGTGTCGGGCGATGAGAGCAATGGCGGAGGGCGTTCCATTATACGAACGCAAACAGCCGTCGGGGTTGCGCCCGGCGGCCGGAAGTTTCACACTTTAACGGATTGTTTAGCGATGATGGTGGTAGTGGCCGTAGTACGGGCGACCGTAGTAGCCGTAGGTCGGGTACACGTTACCGATCGTCACACCGAAGCCCGGGCGCACGACAGTCACCGCGGGGTAAGCCGGAGCCACAATCACGGGACGAGCAACGACCACGGGTGGGGCGGCAACGATCACCGGTGCAGGGGACACGAGCACGGGCGGCGGGGACACAACCACCGCTGGGGGCGGGGACACGAGTTCGACGGGCGGTTGGGCCGAAGCCGAGGAACCAGAAACTGCGAGCGCGAGGGCCGCTGCGAGGGACAGGATACCGAGCTTCATGACCGTATCTCCAACCAAGCGGCAGGGGCTTGAGCTGAGTTCTCCGTGCATCAGACGCAAACCAAAAGCCCGTCTTGCGCGGGAGGTTTGCGGCTCGCACGGGGCGGCGTGAGGCCCATAGCGACTGTGCCGATTGGGAGAAATGGCAGATCAAAAAGCGAAAGGGCCGGCAGAGCCGACCCTTTGCGAGAAGCACGAATGTTCTGTGTCCTACACGTTGCCGAAGTGGTGCTGCAACTTCTTGATGGCCTTATACTTCTCGTCGCTCACTCGCTCGACGGTCGTAGCCAGTTCTGTGGCGATCTCGGGCACCGGCCAGCCGTCCGCGGTCAGTTCCAGAATCCGGCGCTGGCGCGGGCTGAGTTGCTCGGCGGCAACCTTTGCCACGGCGTCGCGGTCGTCGCGTGTCGTGTTCGCGACTGGGTGCCGGTCGGGTAAATCGGGTGACAGCGCTGCGAACTTGCGGGCGCGCTGGGTGCGTTTCTTCACGGCGTCGATGGCGCGGAGGAACTCGCGGCGCTCGTCCGTTTCGCTGTCCACCAGCACGGTGCCCCATTTCTCCGCTTCGACGCGCTCAAGTAAGCGGACGAAAACGGCCTGGGTGCAGTCCTGCCACCGGTCGGCCGGTACGCGAGCGTTCCGCCAACACGTCTGGCAGTACTTGCTGATGTCGGTAACGGCTTTCGAGCTGGGCGCTGCAGTCGCGGTGGAAGCAGCGGCCCGCGCCGGCGACGTGGCGAGGGCGGTGCCCAACACCATCGCTACCATCACGTTGCGTGAAGAACGTGTCGTGGGCAAATATCGGGTCATGCGGTCGCGTCCCAAAATCAAGGAGCGAAGTTCTGTCAATTATAGCGACAACGAGCGCCGCTATTCTCGCGTTCGGCGCGGAAATTTCTCGGCGTCGGGCGCGGTCACTTGCGGTAAGCTGTGCCTCTGACTGAAGTTCCCCCACCCAAAAACGAACTCCGCTCACAAGAATGGCGGAGTTCGCCAAATTCACAAGGCTTCCATCTATGCGCCGACTGCTGCCTCTCCTGCTCCTCACACCGGCCATCGCGTTCGCCGATGAGCCGAAGCAAGCCGATCCCGTGCCGAAGGGAACCACATTTAGCTTCGACTTCAATAAGAGCAAGGTCTTCCCGGGAACGACGCGGCGCGTGACCGTGTTCGTGCCGGCCCAATACGACGGCAAAACGCCCGCGTGCGTGTATGTAAACCAGGACGGGCTTCCTGGTTACGTCGGGCCGACGTTTGAAAAGCTGATCGCCGCAAAGGAAATGCCGGTCACGATCGTGATCGGCGTGACGCCCGGCGTCGTTCCGGCAGCGAACAAAGACGCGCTCCCGCGGTTCAACCGCAGCTACGAGTACGACGGCCTCGGCGACGCTTACGCTCGCATGTTGCTCGACGAGTTGCTCCCGGAAGTGGAAACGAAAACCACAACCGGCGACCGTAAGATCGTGCTCTCGAAGAAGGGCGCGGACCGCGCTATCGGCGGGGCGAGTAGCGGCGCCATTTGCGCGTTTACAGTCGCATGGGAGCGTCCTGACGCCTTCACCCGCGTGTTCAGCACCATCGGTACTTACGTCGGGCTGCGCGGGGGTGACATCTACCCCACGCTGATTCGCAAGTTCGAGCCGAAGCCAATCCGCGTCTTCCTTCAAGACGGCAGCAAAGACCTCAACATCTACGGCGGCGACTGGTGGATGGCGAACCAGACAATGCAGCGCGCGTTGGTGTTTGGCGGCTACGAAGTGAAGCACGAGTGGAACGAGGGCGGGCACGACGGCGGGCTGGCCGCGAAGCCGTTCCCGGAAGCAACAAAGTGGCTGTGGAAGGGCTGGCCCGAGGCGCCGAAGGCCGGAGAGGGATCGTCGCAGTTAAAAGAGATCCTGATCCCGGGCGAGGGGTGGAAGCTTGTGGGCGAGGGTTACAAGTTCACCGAAGGCCCGGCGACCAACGCGAAGGGTGAAGTGTTCTTCAACGATGTGGGTGCGGCGAAAACGTACAAAGTCGTGGACGGCAAGCCGGTCGAATGGCTGGCCGACAGCAAGCGCGGCGACGGTCAGCGATTCGGTCCGGACGGGAAGCTCTACGCGAACGCAGCGGGCGTGAACAAGATTCTCGCGTGGGACGCGGAAGGCAAAGCGACCGAGTTCGCAGCCGGCTTCAAGGGGAACGACCTCGTTGTGCTGAACACGGGTGCGATCTACGACACCGACCCGTTCGAGACGCCAAATAACAGCAAGATCTACTACGTCTCGCCGCAGGGTGAAAAGAAAGTCGTTGATACCGGGCTGAAGTTCGCGAACGGCATCACGGTGTCACCGGACCAAACGCTGCTCTACGTCGCGGACAGCCGAACGCACTGGGTTTACAGCTACTCCATCCAGCCCGATGGTACCCTCGCGAACAAGCAAAAATACTACCACCTCTACGTTCACGACCGCGATGACGATTCCGGCGCAGACGGGCTGCGCGTGGACCGCGACGGGCGCCTGTGGGTCGCGACCAAGGCGGGCTTGCAGGTGTGCGACCAGGCGGGCCGCGTGAACTGCATCATCCCCACGCCGAACGGCAAGGTCTCGAACCTGACGTTCGGCGGCGAGAATATGGACGTGATCTACGCGACCTGCGGCGAGAAGGTCTACAGCCGCAAGGTAAAGGTGAAGGGCGCGAACGCATTCGAGAAGCCGTTCAAACCGACCGCGCCGCGGCTGTGAGGGTGATGGGGCTCAACTGTTGTTCGCAGGTCGGGCAGTTTCCGACATATTTGACATTGTGAAAGTTGTGTAAGTTGCTCCTTTTGGCCGACCGATCTGCGAACCAGTCATCCTAAAACGCTTTCTGATACTATCGTGAGGTGGTGAAGCACTTTCTGCCCACCATCTCACGATGGAAACGCCCACCTCGGAGCCTTCTATGCCCCAGTTTCGCGTCGCCCTCTTCGCACTGCTCCCGATGGCGCTGCTCGCCGGGTGCCAGCCCAAAGGCATCCCCGCAACCGGGCTTACGAACCCCGACGGCAAAACAACACTCGCGGACGCTCGCAAGGGGTTCGTTACCAAACTCGCTCGACAACAAAAAGCGAACGAAGCAGTCGATGAGCCGCCCGCGAACGTGTTTCGCACAGTGCAGTACGACGCGCCTGTGGGCAAATGCGCCGCGTACCTCACCCCCAACCCGAAAGACGGCAAGAAGCACCCCGCGATCATCTGGGTCACCGGTGGCGACTGCAACACCATCGGCGATGTGTGGAAACGCGCTCCGGCCAGCAACGACCAGACCGCCAGCCAGTATCGTGAAGCCGGCATCGTGATGATGTTCCCGTCACTCCGCGGGGGAAACAAGAACCCCGGTTCACAGGAAAACTTCTTCGGCGAAGTCGACGACGTACTCGCCGCCGCTGAGTACCTCGCGAAACAGGATTTCGTCGACCCAGCTCGTATCTATTTGGGCGGGCACAGCACCGGCGGCACGCTTGTAATGCTGGTCGCGGAGTCGGCGCCCAAGTTCCGCGCGGTCTTCTCGTTCGGCCCGGCCGAGGACATTTCGGGCTACCCCGCACAGTTCCGGTCCGCGGTCAACATGTCCGATGCGCGCGAGGTCGAACTCCGGTCGCCCGGCCGGTGGCTCCACTCGATCCAGTCACCGACGTTTGTTTTTGAAGGGACCGACGGCAATTTGGGTTCGCTTCAGGCGATGGCACAGGCGTCGAGTAACCCAAAAGCGAAATTCTTCGCGGTTAAGGGAGCGACACACTTCAGTGTCCTCGCTCCGGTCAACAAGCTGGTCGCGAAGAAGATCCTCGCGGACACCGGCGCGGAACCGAACCTGGCGTTCACGGAAGCCGAACTGAACCAATTCTTCGGCCGGTGACCCGCGAACGACGATTCCGGTACGATAAGTTTCGCATAAATCGAGAGTCATGACCTCGTAAGAATCACGGCGCTGCTTTCCCAAAGGCAGCGCCGGTTGCGTTTACACGAACGTCTGTCGCATCAAGGAACTCGCACTGTGTGGAACTGGCTCAAACGCAAGCTTTTTCCGGCCAAAACGAGCATCACGCAAATCACCATCGGCCGGGTGAACTGTCACTCGGGAGCGCTCCTTCTCGCCGACCCGATGCTCATCTTTGATGCCGTTCGGATTGAAGGCGTTCCGCCCGGACCGGTTCCCGTAGTCGCCGAAATCATCCGCTATCCCGAAGGCGGTCAGCGAATCGCAATGGTGCGGCTACCAGTTCGAGCCGGTGAACCCGATTCGCGGCGCGTACTGGGAGAAGTCGGGGTGGACTCGGCCACGGTCGTTGCTCTCGACGCGCAAACTCACGAGCAACACTGGCAAGAAGTCGGTCCGGATCGAATCGGTAAGACCAGTCTTCCCGGAGACCACAAAAAGGTCGCAGAACTGATCGGGAAACGGTTCGGGCTGCGACACCGCAAGGTGGATTTTCTTCACTCAGAGTTCTTGGAGCCAATATCCGAAGAACTCGAAGCAGAAATCGTGGCGTATTTGAAAACGTTCCCAGAATACGCCGAATACACGTTCTTTTACTTTCGGATCACAACCAACAACACGCAGGATCGAATCAATAAGGCCATGTCAGACCGCGCATGGGCCGAAGTCGTGCTGAACGTGCCCAGCAACGGGAACGTGCTCGCGTTCACCTCCGGATTCGGCGACGGCAGGTACCCGGTCGAGGGACTTTACCGGGGCGACGAACTCGTCGCGGTGGAAGTGCGGTTCATCGGGCCGTCCCAAGACGCAGTCCTGGAAGCGTTCCCGATGCTGCGGCAAGGAAGTCCGCAGTGAGCACCCAAAAAGCGCTCACTGATGGTTTCACGCGCTCTGGTTAACAAGCTGGTCGCGAAGAAAATCCTCGCGGACACCGGCGCGGAACCGAACTTGGCGTTCACGGAAGCCGAACTGAACCAATTCTTCGGCCGGTGACCCGTGGCGAGTTGGGAACACAACAGGCTTGCGCCGAGGAAGCGATAGTGAACGATCGCGACGCACTGTTAGCGGCGATTCTGGCTCAACCCGATGAGGATACGCCGCGATTGATTTACGCGGACTGGCTCGACGAAAATGGCGAGCCAGAACGCGCCGAATTTATTCGCCTACAGTGCCGGCTTCCGCATCTGTCACGCCGCACGGCCGAAGCGAAACGACTAACTGCACGCGAAACCGAACTCCGGGTGAAGCTCTTCAAACACCTCGACAAGTTGCCATTCACCAAGATTAGCTACCGCCGCGGGTTCGTGGATTCGATCACGTCCGGGCTGCAAATCTTTGCCAAATGCGCACCTGAATTACGAACTGAAGATACGCCAGCGTTTGAGTTAATTCTCGATCCCGATAAAGAAGATGATGAGCTGTTACATGAGCCCAGTGATGGTGGAAGATCGATTATTCCATCTATCGCAGACCAGCAAGAACTTCGGCGATGCGTTTCTTTAGACCCACGAGTCTATTTTTGGTTAGAAACCGCCGAGGCACTATTCAGCTCACCGAATCTGACGGGACTCCGCAAACTACGCGCGTCCGGTAACGCGGGTGGCGCTTTTGAGTATTTAGACTCCCCAACGTTCTTAAATCTTCAGCTACTGAATCTGCGTAATAACGACGACCTTGACCATCATCCACCCGAGATCAAGCGCCTCGTTTCCTCTTCCCACCTTGTGAATCTCGAATATCTGAATCTTAGCGCCTGTAATCTTGACAACGATTCTCTTCAGAATTTCATCACAACAACGCACCTCCAACGGCTGCGCGCCTTGGACGTTTCAGAAAATCCTCTCGGTCGCGAGCTTGTGAATTTCTTTCGCGCGCGCAGTTTACCCGCGCTAGTTGAGCTGAATTTGTCAAGCTCCCTTGATTGGTGGGGGCGGGAAACTACGGAAGTGAATGAAGATATAAAACTTTTGACCGACTCACCGCGCATTGAACAATTAACGAAACTAGCATTGTGTCAAAATTCGATCACCGATGAAGGCGCGATCGCAATCGCCAAATCGCCGCGCAAGTTGCAACTTGCGCGATTGGATTTGGGAGGGAATCAGATCAGCGAGACTGCAAAGCAGGCATTGGAAAACCGATTCGGGCGTGGCGTATGCACCTACCGCCAGCCCGGTGACCGCAACCGTCGGTGAAGAAGCCGCATTCCTCCATTGCGGCTCTACGCGCTCCGGTACGCGGCTTCGAGGTGCTTCACGTAAGTCGCGGCGTTCGTGAGCGGCGAGTTCGACACCATGTCCCGGAGGCTACCGCGGAGGTCGGCGAGCGCGTCGCGCTGGTCGGCCCACGTCGCGGCCAGCGGGAGTGGGCTCGGGATGACGACGGGGACGGGATTCGCGAGGTCCATGACCACACGATGGAGGGCTTGTGGGCCGCGCTCCGCACGTTCCGCGGGATCTGCAAGCATTACCTCCACCAGCACCCGTGTTCCCGTGGGCACACAACAAGGTCGGCGCGGCGGGTATGATCCGCATACTATTTGGGCTCACCCAGTCCACCCCGGCGGCCTCATGAGCCTTCACTCAACAAGTGCCAGCGAGGGTGCTTCTCACACCGCAGGGTCTTTGCCGTTCGTCCAGGGGCCGGCGAGCGATTGGTGCGGGGGCGGTTGCACGACCCCACCGTCGCCGCCGCTCCAACCGAAGACTTGGTTTGGTTTTGCGCCTTGTTTGCTGCGCTTCTCCCATCGCTCGGCCCAAGTCGAATCCGCGGTCGTAATCGCTCGCTTCTCGCGATCCCAGAAGAGCGCCTTACCCGTGCGATAGCTCTGCACGGCCATTGCCGCAGTCGTAACGGCCACGGCCCCCAGATCCGGCGGGCTGAACGTGCTCTGGCGCTTGGCCCGAACGCATTCCAGAAAGTTCTCCCACAACGCTTCGGTGTCGTTCCGCGGCGGCTCCACGTTCTCGACCGAGGCCGGTTCGGGCGCTTGCTCCATCCGGGCCGGGAAACTCGCGCCGCGGGTGGGATCGTCGCGGAACACCTGGAACCCGCCCTTCACGAACTTGATCGCACCCAGGCGCCCGCGAATGACGTCTTCGATCGGGTAGCCGCTCAGGGTGGTCGCGGTCACGACGAGCTGACAGCCCTCTTCGTAGTCCGCGACCACGGTCCCCACGTCGGGCACATCGCGCCCGTCGTATTCGAGGTACAGCCCGCCGCCGGCCGTCACGCGGGCCGGGAACCGCACACCCATTGCTGCGCTCATGCGCGTGACGTGGTGCGTGAGCATGTCGGTGAACGGCCCGCCGCTGAACGGCCACAGGCACCGCCACTGGGCGAACGCGGCGCGGTCGAACGGTTGCTCCCGCGGAGTAGGCCCGACGCGGTTCCCCGCGCACTCGAACTGGTGCCCGAGGAACAGATCCCAATCGATGGTCTTGGGACTCATTTGCTTCGCGAGCCGGTAGAAGCGCCACTGGCCGCGAACGTCGTTCCGGAAGAAGCCGGTTTGTGCGTGAGCGACGTGCCCGATGACCCCAGTGCGGATCGCGTCGAACGCCCGCATCCAGACCGCGTCGGCCATCGCCTGCACGCCCACCGTCACCACCCGACCGGTGTGCTTCCACGCATCCACCACCGCCACGGCCTCTTCCGCCGTGCGCGTCATCGGTTTCTCGATGAACACGTCTTTACCAGCGGTGAGTGCGTCGAGCGTCATGCGCCCGTGCCAGTGGTCCGGCGTCGTGATGCACACCGCGTCCACGTCCGCGCGATCGAGTACGACGCGGTAGTCCTTTGTGACGTGGGACTTATCGCTCCGATCGAGTCCGCACTTCCGCGCGGAGGGGTACAGCCCCTGCGAATACCGGCGCCGCGTAACCTTCCCACCGAAGTGAATTTCGTACTCGTCCTCGAGCCCGTCCCACACGTCGCACACCGCGACCGGCGCGACCGGTTTCCCCTCGTTCGCGAACCTGTTGACGAGGTCGATGTGGGCCTGCGCCCGGCCACCGCACCCCAAAAATGCGACTCGAACGCGCTCGTTGCTGCCCACGACGTTGCCGTAGGAAGCCGCCGACAGCGACAGGGCCGCGGCCGAGCCAAAAAACTTGCGGCGATCGAGTGGCGGAGGTGTTGGCATGAGTTCGACTTCCCGCCCCAAGCGGGAGAGAGTTTGGGGCCAGCTTTCGTCTTTTTGGACGTCCCGACGGCGCGAATCGTTCCCGACATCATATTCGATCGGCCACAGCATTCGTAAGATACATCGAGTTTGCGCCGGGATTACACACCGCACGACGAGGACGAAACTCACCACATGCAAGCGAAATTAGCTCTGGCTGACGGTACCGTATTCACCGGACGCGGGTTCGGTGCGACCGGCGAAACGACCGGCGAGGTCGTATTTAACACGTCCATGACCGGGTACCAGGAAGTTCTCACCGACCCGTCTTACACCGGGCAAATCGTCACGATGACGTACCCGCTCATCGGCAACTACGGCACCACCCCGGACGATCAAGAATCCACCCGCGTGCAGGTCGCCGGGTTCATTGTTCGCGAACTGACCCGCGTGCCGAGCAACTTCCGCTCGAACAACTCGCTCGACGGCTTCCTCAAAGCGAGCAACGTCGTCGGCATCGAGGGCATCGATACGCGGGCACTGGTGCGCCGGCTCCGTGTGCGCGGGTCGATGAACGGCATCCTCTCGACGGCCGACCTCGACGACGCTTCGCTTGTGAAAAAGGCGCGCGAGTTCCCCGGTATGGAAGGCCGCGATCTCGTTTCCGAAGTCGTGCCGAAGCAAGCGTTTAAGTGGAAGGACGGGTTCGGGGCATTCGCCGATCACGTGATCCCGTCCAAGCCGGCGACCAAGCGCGTGGTCGCGATCGATTACGGCATGAAGTGGAACATCCTGCGCTGTCTCACGCAGGTCGGCTGCGAGGTCACCGTTGTCCCGGGCACCGCGTCCGCGGACGAAGTGCTCTCCCACAACCCGGACGGGATCTTCCTGTCGAACGGCCCCGGCGACCCGGCCGCGGTGGGTTACGCGATCGACACCGTAAAGAACCTGATCGGCAAGAAACCGATCTTCGGTATCTGTTTGGGGCACCAGTTGCTCGGTTTGGCGTTCGGCGCGAAGACCTTCAAGCTGAAGTTCGGGCACCGCGGCGCGAACCAGCCGGTGCGGAACGAACTCACGAAGCAGATCGAGATCACCACGCAGAACCACGGCTTCTCGGTCGACCCGAGCACGCTCCCGTCGAACGTGGTCCCGACGCACATCAACCTGAACGACAACACGCTGGAAGGGCTGAAGCACACGTCGCTTCCGGTGTTCAGCGTGCAGTACCACCCGGAAGCCGCCGCCGGCCCACACGACTCCAGCTACTTGTTCGAGGACTTCCGCAAGATGATGGGGTGAGTGGACGGTAAGCGGAGTCGCCCGTGAAACTCTATCGCGCCATGACGCCGGCCGACGACGGATTGCCGCAAGTTGCTCGTTCGGCTCGGGCGCTAGGTGTTCGCGCACTCAACGAGTCCACAAACCCGGACGTGACAGCCACCGCTCCCGATGAGATAATTCAACCGGGAACTGGTGGGATGTCGGAAGCTCCGAACGATCCGGCAAATCTACCGCCACTTCGGAAACCTGCTTCTTTGGGGGGAAAGGGCAAAGACCCAGTTTGGGAGATCGACACCACCGATTTGGGGCCGGATCTACAATTCAGGCAGGACGGAACCAAACACGTTTTGATCGAACCGGCGCATCCAATGACACTTGCCGAATTTGAGCAAGCGCTAGCTGCGACCCGAGCGAAGTGGGTGCGTCACACCGGTTGAGTTCATGAGGGGAGGGCTATGGCAACTCCATTCGAGCGCGCGAAGGCGGCGTGGGAATCACCCAACCGCGAAAGCGAACTGAATCGCGTCGTCGAGGCAATGGCGAGTGAAGCGGTTGCGCGCGATGAACTCGACAACGCACTCGGCCAATTACTCGACGAGGTGCGCGACGCAGGCGCAGATGACGAGACGGAAGAAATAATCAATAACGTCGGTGACCGACTTCACGGATGGTGTCACGAAAGTCGGCGAATCAGTGCGGAAACGTCGGCGCAACCCACCCAAGAAGAAATCGCGAAATTACCCCGTTGGGCGCAAGTAGCATTTGCGGCTCGGTGCGCCAGACGGGTACTTCCGCTGTTTTCACACAGGTGGCCGGATGCACCGGAAAACTACGCCACGAGACTCACCTGGGCCGTCGAAGTGGGTGAGCGGTCCGCTGCCCACGCGGGCGCGGGAGAAGACTGGGCTCCTCCAGCCGGCGCGCTAACCTGTGCTGCTTACGTCTGCGATGCGGTGACGAACGCGAGTCGCGATCGCGCTCGAGCAATTGAAGTCATCAAACACACAGTCACCGCTGTTACCAAATTCAAGGACCGAGCCGAAAACATCTTTGATCCTCACATCGGCGAAATTTTTCACGCTATCACGAGCCACACTATTGGGGTAATTGCCAATCACCTCGCGATTAGCCAAGAGACATTCAATGCCGCGGTGAGAGAAGCCAATACCATCGTTCGTGGCGATTTTGAACACCTCGTGCGGCTTGCCGCAGGACAGCATTGGAGCAATGAGACGCCGGTGCCGCCCGCTGTGTTTGGTCCCATGTGGCCCAACGGTGCTCCAAAGAGTTGGCCTAAAGACCTGAGTAAAAATCACGATCAACCGATTGCGGGAGATATGACAGTACGCAGTATTGTGGGCCATATCGTGCAAGCGGTGGTCGCCTGAGCGTCAGCAAACACTGCACCGCCTGTGGCGGAAATAATCGTAGTGGCGTAACCCATCGCTACACTCACGCGCTGTTCGCGCTACTCGATAGCACGTAGTACCGGTTCGCGCGAGCGGGTTCGGGGCGGCGGACCGTTTCTCGGCACGCGGGCGCGTCCGGTACGCGCACGCGGGTCGCGGTGACGATCGGTTCCACACGCACTTCCACCTTGCGCTCCGGGCGCTTCCCGTTCAGCAGCAGACCGATCCACGTGTACCGCACACACAGTTCGTAGGTCGTGAGTAGTACCGTGAACGTGAGCGCGTTCACGAGCAGGAACTCTGCGACCATCGGGAATGTGATCGAAGCGAACACTACTTGAAACGCCGCCTGCACCGGGAAGCCGGCGAGGTAGCACCAGTACGATGCGTCCGCGAGGTACTTCCACCGCGGGCTGGTGCCCGCGAAGTGCTGTTGGAACAAGCCGATCAGCCCGCCGATCATCAGCCACGTGTACAACCCGCCCAGGAAGATCGCGACCGCCTTCCACACGACCAACCACGCGGGCGGCACGCCGCGCACCACTTCTTCCACCCAGTTCCCGGAGATGGTGAGCTTCAACATCACGGGGAGCACAACGAGATTCGCGACCGCGAGGTGCAACCGCCACCGGCGCCCCACCCCTGCGAGCGCGGCGCGGTGGCGATACAGCAGCGCGCCGACGAAGAAGAATCCGAGGTAGTACGCGAGCACCGCCAGTTCGGGCACCCACCCCTTTGGTGTGTCGATCCACCACGTGGACATGTCCCACATCAGCGGCACGGTGAGCGCTGCGGCGACGGGAACCTTCACGCGCGAGCGCAAAACGCGCTTCACGAGTGCGTCGAAGGCGCGCGTCAAACGAACCGGGAACCGTTCCTTCAGTGCGAACAGCGCCAGGAGCGGCACGCAGCACATCAGGAGGTAGTAGAGGAACCACAAGTGAAAGTTCGGTCCGATCCACCCGCCCACATCCGCTGAGTCCCAAACCGCACCGCGCAGAGCGGCGTGGTGCGCGAAAACAGAGTGCAGCACCGGGCACACGATCAGGATCGCGAGCGCCAGCGGAATTGCGACGCGCACAACACGATTGCGGGCCAGTTCTCGCACCCCGCGGCGAGCGGCCAAGGCGCTCGCCGCGAACCCGGCGAGCACGAAAAACAGTTGCATGCGGAAGTCGTGGACCGCGAAGTAACACGCATCAGCAGCGAGGTGGCGCGTGTGATCGCGCACCGGGAACCCGACCAGTCCACTGGCCGTGTAGGGGAGCACGCCGTGCGTGACCAACCCCAGGAACATGGCGACCACGCGGAGGTTGTCGAGGGCGGCGTTGCGCGTCGAAGAAGAGACATGTGCGGCCATTTTCCGTGCCGTTTCCGGGCGAAGTCCTTTCTGCCGGAGGTGAGCGATGGGGGCGGGCAACGCGGAATGGTACGCGCGGACCGAGTCCGGTGCAACCCCGTTTCAGACGGTGATTAAAATGCCCGAAACTGCGCGCGACGGCGCGCTTCGGTTATCATTCTGCCACCATGAACGACGAAGCAGGCCTGCTCGCCGCGATTACCGCGCACGCGGACGAGGACACCCCGCGCCTCGCCTACGCGGACTGGCTCGACGAGAACGAGGCGCCCGTTCAGGCGGAATTCATCCGGCTCCAGTGCCGACTCGCATCGTGTTCGGCCGCGGACCCGGGCTACCCCGACCTCACCGAGCGCCACGCGGAATTGGTCGCTCAGTTCGGGCCACTCGCGAAGCTGACCGCGCCCGCGCTGCCGCCCGGTTACCACGCCGAGCACGACATCACTGGTTTCCGGCGCGGGTTCCTCTCCGCCGCGAGCGGTTCCTGGAGAGCGGACCGGCGCACCCCGACAGACGAGGACGTCGAACAGTTCGCGGCGGGACTTTCGCAACTCATCGCGACCACCACCGTTCGCGAGTTGCACCTCAGCGATTTATCGCCGGATCAGGTCTTTCGTATCCTCACGGCTCCCGGAGCGGAATCACTGACGAGCGTGTTTGTCGCACAAAGATTCGCCCTCGGCTCCACCGGCGACACAGAGAGTGAATTGATTCGATCGATCGCGCAGTCAAAAGTGGTCCCGAATCTGGAGTACCTGAGATTGTTCTTCGGCTCCACCCCTCCACCAACTGCCGGCATCACGCAGTTGGCTCGGGCGAAATTCGATCGACTTACACATCTCACATTGTGGATTCAAACCGGGCCAACGTGTGATCTCACCCCACTCACCGGTGCGACATGGTTCCGCAACTTGCGCCGCGTGTATTTCGGCGACTCCGCGGTGCGGGGAAGTGTACTGGTGCCCGCGCTCGCGAAGCTCTCGCACCTGGAATCACTCGACCTCATTCAACAATCCGCACCGGCGCGCAAGGCGCTCGGAGCGGCTCGCGGCTTCCCCGCACTCGCGCGATTGGAGCTTCAGGGGCGTGTTCCGTTCAACGACGCCGTCCGAATGGCAACCGGGCGGTTCCCAGCTCTGGCCGAACTCACGATTCGCGGCGAGGGCGACGCGAATGCGGCCGTGCAACGCTTTTGTTCCGCGAAGTGGTGGTCCCAAATTCGAGTATTAGAACTCGCAGGCGGGTGGATCACTGATGCAACGATCAAAGCGTTCGCACGCAGCGAAATTGCGGTCGGGCTTCGAGTTCTTCGGCTCCACCAGCGCTCGTTCGGCGCGCCCGGTCTTGCTCTGCTCGCCAACGGTTCGCGGTTCCCGAATCTGACGACCCTCGCCCTCGATCTCTCGCACGCGACCCAGTGCCGCCCTGCGGTTGCGGTGGCGTTCGCCCGGCGCCTGAGCTTGCCACGGTTGCGGCACCTGAGCCTCTACGGTTACCCGTTCGGCGCCGCCGGTGCAAAGGAACTGGCCGCGAACCCGCACCTCGCGTCCGTTACGCGCCTCGCGCTCCGCAATTGCGACCTCAACGAGCGCGGGCTGACCGCGCTGGTTCGGTCCCCGCACCTTCAACAGTTGGTCGAACTCGACGTCGGGAACAATAACCTGAAGAGGGCCGGCGCGCTGCTCGACCCGGTTCGGCTCCCGCGCCTGTCCGCACTCGGACTGGGCGGTAACCCGCTCACCCCGGCGGCGCGCGACAAGCTCCACCGCGCACGCGGGTGGCTCGCATGAACCCAGCGCAGAAGAGCCGACTATGAACGACGAAGCCGCTCTGCTCGCCGCGATCACCGCGCACGCGGACGAGGATACCCCGCGCCTCGCCTATGCGGACTGGCTCGACGAGAACCAGCCGGACGGGAAACCGTCCCCCGTATCCGGGCCGTCGGCGCGGGCCGAGTACATCCGCGTGCAGTGCCGGCTCGCCCAGCGCGCCTACGACGATCCGGAGTACCCCGCGCTCCGCGAGCGCGAGGAGGAACTTGCGCACTGGCTCGATGTACACGGGGGCACCGGGCCTGCGGACTCGTTTGAGATTCCCGGCGACCTGGAGTGGTACGACCGCTTCACCCACGGCGACGACGGGGTGTACCGGCGCGGGTTCCCGGAGGAACTCGCGTTCACCGATTACGACGAGGAGCCGGAAGAGAACATCGAGCGCATCGTGTCCGCACTCCCGGTGGCTTTCGCCACGTCTACGGTACGCGCACTCCGGCTCGAAGAGGTGTACGGTGCAGAAGTGGCGGGCATTGTGAGCGATCCGGTTGCGGCCGGGCTGCGCGGGCTTTCCCTGGACTACATTGACGACGGCGACGAAACGACCGCGGTTCGGGCGATCGCCAAAACGGAGCACCTGACCGGTCTTCAGCGGCTACGCCTCGAATTCTCGATCACCGATACCGATCTGAAGCGCCTGGCGAAAGCGTCACTGGATTCGCTCGAAGAGCTGATACTCGATGAGTTCACGCCCGTTGGAGGTAAGGCGCTCGGCGCGGCCCGCTGGTTCCGATCGCTCCGAGTGCTTCAGGTCGGAATGGAGAACCGGGACGCGCTCCGGGCCATCGGTGAACTGCCCGTGATGCCGAACCTCGTCGCGTTCGCGTTCCCCGGTGATACGGCTCCGACCATGACCGCGGTTCGGAAGTTTGTCGCGTCCAGTTCGTTCCCGCGCCTCAATTACTTGGAGTTCGTGCACGCGCCGCTGTCCCCCGAACAGGTCGTTGTTCTGAGCCGGGGAACGTGGCCGCTGCGTCACCTCAAGTTGCACAACGTGGACGTGCGCAAGGCCGGCGCGGAAGCGCTGGCGAACGCGAACTTCGCCGAATCGCTCCGCGTGCTGGACCTTTCCGACTGCGAGATTACGGCCGGGGGAATCCAAGCCTTGGCCGGGTCCGCGAAGTTCGCGGGGCTCTTGCACCTCGACCTGTCCGATAACCCGATCGGCCCCGGTGGGTTGCTCGCGCTCGCTCGCAGCCCCCACTTGCGCGGGCTGCGCAAACTGAGCCTTCACGGATGTAACAGCACGAAGGCTCCCATCGACTCCGCCGCTCTGCTAAACTTTCTCACTGCGCTAGAGATGCCGGAACTGCGCCACCTGAGCCTGACCGACTTACCGGTCGGCGTTCGCGGCGCGAAGGCGATCGCGGCCGGGGGAACGTTCGCGAACCTGACCCGGCTCGATCTGGCGAACTGCGGCTTGCGCGAGAAGGGGGCGCGGGCGATCGTCGAGTCCCCGGCGCTCGGTAACCTCACGGTACTCGACCTGAGTGGCAACAACGCGGGCCGCGGGATCATCAAGCTCGCGAACCCCAAAACGTTCCCGCGCCTCGGGCACTGTGATCTCAACCGCAACCGGCCGCCCAAGGGCTGGCTCGCCCGGCTCCGCAAGCGCCGCGGGGTGAGCGTGTAGGCCTCGTTGCTTCCGTTTCGAGTCGCGTGTCGGATCGCAAGGGAAAACAGGTATTACGAGCCGCGACCGCGAGGGAGCGGGAAACACCCGCGGTTTTCAGTAAGCGCCCCAATACAGGATGCCTTCGTACTCGCTCCCTTGCGGTCGCGGCTCGTAAAAGCCGCGGTGACACTTCCGAAGCCGGTTAGCCTTTTGTGTCGAGCGGCGCGTGTTTTGTACTACCGAGAGCCGAATATCACCTATGACGGATGCCGATGCCCTGTACCGCACGATCGTTCGCCACCCGGGGGACGACACCGCGCGCCTCGTGTTCGCCGACTGGTTGCAAGAGAACGGGCGCGCGGAAGAGGGCGAGTTCGTGCGGACGCAGTGCCGGCTCGCGGCCACGGAACCGGACGACCCAGAGTACCCCGCCCTCGTGGACCGCGACGAGGAACTGCGGTTGTGGCTCAGTGCCCACGTGCCCGGTCCGCGCCCCACGTTTCCCGGCGGGCTGTCGGTGGACGGTGGGAAACTGTGGTGGTGGCAGTCGCACCGCGGGTTCCCGCGGTTCCTGGAGTTCGACGGCTACGAGCGGTACGGCGGGAAGGCCATGCGCGGGCTGGCCTCGGCGCTAGGGCGGGCATTCGAGGCGCTCCCGACACGCTGGCTCGTTGTGCGGTTCATTTCACTCGCGCAACTGGCCGCGCTCCTCAAGCAACCCGTGTTGAGCGGCCTCACGCAATTCACACTCGTGTCCGGGTACGGAGGTGACGAGGCGAATGAAGTAGCCCGGCTGGTCGCGAATTGTCGCCACTTGCGGAACCTGCGCGGACTGGCCCTCGCGGTCGAGTTCGGGGACGCGGGCGCGGAAGCACTGACGGGCGCGCATTGGGGCAACCTGGAATGGTTCTCGCCCGCGTGCCACCAAATGACCCCGGCCGGGTTGCGATCACTTGCGAGTGCAGACTGGTTTCGCCAACTGCGCGAACTCACCCTCGACGACGGGTTACCTGGCTCGACGTTCGAGGCGCTTGTGCGTGCGCCAGCGTTCCCGCGCCTTCACACGCTCGATGTCTCGCGCAACGGCAGTCTCACTGCGGCCGGGTGGGAACTGTTCGCGCGCACGCGGACGTTCCCGGCCCTCACGCGCTTGCGGTGCGGCGAGGGTGATATGAGCGGCGACCGGTTCTCGTTTCTCACGGGCGCGTCGGGCTTCGAGCTGAGCGCTCTGGACGTGCGCACGTGCGGTCTCGGGCCGGGGAGCGGAGCGGCGCTCGCGTCGGCACCGTGGGCCGGATCGCTGCGCTCCCTGAATCTGTCTCTCAACGCACTCGAACCGGCCGATGTGAAGACAATTGCCGCGTGCAGGCAGTTCGCCAATCTGCAACACCTCGATCTTTCGGGTAACACACTCGGGCCGATGTGTCTTTCGGCGATTGCCGGGAACCCCGCGCTCCGTGGACTACGCTCGTTGCGCCTGGACGGAAGATCCTTCCATAATCGCGGGCTGACACCCACGCACTTCGATCAGTTCCTCACGAAACTCAACGCGCCCGACTTGCGGCACCTCGATTTGTCCGGGCGCCCGGTCGGTGCGACCGCCGCGAAGAAGCTCACGGGGCCGAAGTTCTCCGCGCTGCGCCGGCTCTCGTTGCGCGACTGCAAGCTCACTGATACGGCCGTTGCGAAACTCATCGCGGCCCCCGGGCTGTGCAATCTGATTCAACTGGAACTCAACGACAACGCATTGAAAACCGGACCGAAGCAACTGGGCGACCCGGACGTGCTGCCGAACCTCGCCTCGTGCTCGTTGACCGGTAACCCGATCTCCGCTCCCGTAGCCCGCAAGCTCCGATCGCGCCCCGCTGTGTCCGGCCTGCCGAAGACCGCCAAGCGCCGCGCTTGAGTCCCCAGGAGAGCACTTCATGTTGTTTCATTCGCTCCGTGTCGGCGCGCTTATCGCGCTGCTCGTCGTTAGCGCGACGGGCCTGCGTGCCGCGGACCCGCTCCCGACGCCACTAGACCCACGCGGCCTACCGGGGCCGCTCGTTATCGCGGGGACCAAGGTGCCGTCCGACGCGCGCAAGGCGCTCATCGATCTCGCTGGGAAGGACAAGGCGAAGGTCATTGTGCTCCTCTGCCCGGCCAAAGACGCAATCGACCCGAAGGTGGCCCTCGCGCAGTGGAGCGACGCGAAAGCCAAGTCAGTGGAGGTACTCGGAACGAAGGACCGGAAAGAAGCGAACGACCCGACGTTCGTGAAGGCTCTAACCGAGGCGACCGCGGTCTGGATCGAAGGAGCGGGCACGGCACATTTCGCGAGCACTTATCGCGACACGCTCGTCGAGAAGGAATTGAAGAAGCTCCACGCTCGCGGTGGGGTCATTGGTGCGGGTGCCGGCGGTTCGGTGCTCGAAGAACTCGGCTTGCTGCCGGGCTTCACCAGTCGTGAGGCTCGTTCCCTCAAGGCGGGGTGCATTGGTTTGGATTGCGGAGACGATTCGGCGGTTGTGATCCGCGGGCGCGTGGCGCGCGTGATCGGGGACGCGGCGATTACCGTTCACATTGCGAAGGGTGCGGGTAAACCGGCTGCGGACGAGGAGTACAAGCCCGGGTCGTTGCTCGATTTGGTTCAGCTCCAACGGGCCGCGTTCGATCGCGCCGCGAAAGAGCCGTTCCCGCCTGCGAAGCCGTCGCCGTCGGTGGTGGCGAAAGGTTCGCTCGTGATCGTTGGCGGAGGCGGCGCCGCCGCGGAGATTTGGAAGCGGTTCATCGAACTCGCTGGCGGACCGGATTCCACGATCGTGGTTGTGACGTCCGCGATGGAAGACCCGCTCGCGCCGGAATCGGCCGAGGAGAAGGCCCTCAAGCGGTACGGCGCGAAGAATGTGGTGGCTCTCCATACCCGCAACCGCAAGGAAGCCGACGACCCGAAGTTTTCCGACGCGCTACTGAAGGCGAAGGGCGTGTGGTTCAGCGGCGGACGCCAGTGGCGGTTCGTCGATTCTTACGAGGGCACGCTCACGGAGAAACGGTTCCGCGAGGTACTCGCCCGCGGCGGAGCGATCGGTGGGAGTTCGGCTGGTGCGAGCATCCAGAGTGAGTTCATGCCGCGTGGCCACCCGCTCGGCAACACCGTGATGGCGGCTGAAGGGTACGAACGCGGGTTCGGCTACCTGCCCGGGTGCGCGGTCGATCAGCACTTCTTCGCCCGCAAGCGAACCGCCGACATGACGGAACTGATGAAGGAGTACCCGCAGTATTTGGGCATCGGTCTCGATGAGGGGACCGCGATCGTCGTTACCGGGAGTACCGCAGAAGTGATCGGCAGAACCAAGGTGGCGTTCTACGACACAAAGAAGAAGCCCGAAGGCGACAAGGATTACGAAGAGGTGTTCGCGGGTGAGAAATACGATCTGAAGGAACGAAAGAAGATTAAGTAAACGTCATGTCGTGTTGAAGGTCTGTACTTCTGTTCGTGGCACAGGCCTCTGGCCTGTGGAATCGTTCCCACAGGCCAGAGGCCTGTGCCACCAAACACAAAACAGAGGGCACCGCGCTCGGGTAGCATAAACGCCTCAAAAGGTGTAACCGTGGTTCGGAGAGCACCTGCTTCCCGAACCACGGTTCTAGCTTTTACGCTTACTTACGGCTTCATCGGCACCGGCGCTGCGGGGGCCGGCGCGCCCGGTGTCGGCACCGCGGGAGCAGCCCCACCGGGAGCCGGGGGTACATCCGCTCGGGGCAGCAATCCGGACCCGGCGGCCGGCACAACCGGCGTGGGAACGTTCGGAACCCCACCGGCCTGGTTGACGATGTTCTCGACGCCCTCACGGAACTCGGCCGGGGTCGGGGCGCCCTTCAGGTAGATGACCGGCTTGGCTTGGGCCTTCAGTTCGGTGAAGCACTTCGGGATTTCCAGTTCGATGCGCTTCGCGAACTGTTCCTTACGGAGCACTTCCTTCATCTTGTCATCGAGCTTCGCCGTCTCGTCGGGCGGGATGACTTTCATGAGCTTGACGCACATGATGCCGGACGGCGTATCGAACAGTTGGCTGATCTCGCCGATCTTGAGGCTAAATAGCGCCTTCTCGATACTCGTGTCGAAGTCTTCGGAGTACCGGCCGATGGGGGCGACCATCCCAGCAGCGGCGGCCAGGGTCGGTTCGGCTTGCTTCGTTGCGATGCTGTCGAACTCCGCGTCGCCCTTACGGGCTTCGGCCCATTGCTTTTGAGCCGCACGCAGGTCTTCCTTGCTCCAGCAGATCACCTTCGCCTGCCGGCGCTCGCCGAAGCGGTTCTCGAACGCCCGGCTCAGGTCTTCGTCCGCGATCTTCACGCGGTCCTGGCACATCTTGGTCAAGAGCAGGCGCGGCTTGATGACGTCCTCGACCCACTCGAATAGCGTCTTGCCGTAGCGCGGCAGGATGTGCTTGACGAAGTCGGCCCGGGTGATACCCAGCCCGCGCATTTCTTCGTTCAGCGCGGCCTGTACTTCGATCGACGTGACGGTCAGCCCACGGCGCGCGGCCTCGGTCTCGATGATCTTCTTGTTCACGAGCAGTTCGAGCTTCTCGTGCCCACCGCGTGCGATGAGGAACTCGCCCAACTCTTCACGGGTGACCGGCACGTCGCCGTAGATTTGTGCCGCGAGCTGGCGGCCCGACTCGGGCTGCGCGGTACCCTTCGACAACGGCAGCAGCCCGGGCGTTCCCGGCAGCCCCCCGGTGGCGTTCGGCCGAACCGCGCCCGTCGGCTGCTGGGCCGTGGCCCGGTCGCTGGTGATTCCGAACACGTATCCCGCGGCGGCAACGCCAGCGAATGCCAGCCCCCGGACCAATTGGCGCCGCCGATCGCTCGCTAGGAGCTTCATTCCGGTCCCCTCCGCATGTTTGCGTGATTGCGACGCGGCTTATAACACCGCGCGCCGTGACCGCAAGGGAACTTGAGCGAAAATTGAAGAAGCTTATTTTCCCAGCGGAGAAGGAAAGCCCAGGTTCCTTCTCCCCTTCCCTTCAAGGAGGGGGCGGAGGGTAGGTTTTCCACTACTCTTGTTTGAATTTGTTCTTCGCCCCGGCCGCCGCGAAGATCGCCGCGGTGCGGTCGAACGCCTTGTCCTTCGCGTTCTTGCCGATCAGTGTGAGCTTCACATCGGGTGCCAGCAGCCCGAGTGCCTCCGGAATGTCGAGAACCCGCATCACGTTCAGGAAGTGCGGTCCATCACGGTGCGAAACGGGCGGGTCGACGATCACCACCTCGTCAATAATGAGGCGCTCTTTCTCCTTGCTCAGATGGTTGAAAAGTGCCGCGTATCCCGCCAGGATGCCCGCTGGCCCCTTACCCACCGCGCGCAGCGTTCCGCCCAATCGCATCGTGGCGGCCGCGAACACATCCCACACGCGGCCGGAATCGACCGTTTGCCCCAGCAGCGCGAGCGAACGCTCCACGGTGTTCGGAGGGTTCTTCTTCGCCCACTGCTTCGGTCCGCCACCGCGCGGGTGGATCGTGACTTGGGAATCGTCCGGGTACCGCTTGGTCCAGAACTCAGTTTCCTTCCGGTGACCTTCGTCCGGATTCAACACCACGAGCGTAATCTGTTTGTCGCCGCCCTTGCTTTTGATGTAAACGGGGAACGAGATGTTTGCCTCTGTGCGGTACTCGTCCTCACCTTTCCCACTGTGCCCTTCGAGCATCTTGGTCGGGGGCGGCAGGTGGCGGAACGTCTTCTCTTTCAGTTGTTTCAACAAATCGATTTTCCACGTCCCGAAGTTCTTCTCCGTGAGTAATGCCACTTTCGCGACCGGCACGAACGTTTCGTCCGCGGTCGCGTTGATCGCGTCCTTGGGGATGTCTTTGTCGTCCGCGAACGCACGAAGCTCTTTTCCTTCGATCTTCGGGAAGTCGGCGTCCTTAATGGGCGCCTTATCTCCCTTCAGGTGCTTGTGGAAGAACGCGAAGATCGCGATGCGCAAATCGGGCCGATAGTCGTGCCCGCCCTTCGAGACGTGTTCGTCCACGTTCTCCTTCGCGCCGAACATCGCGTAGCACGTCCGCAACCGCTCGATGATCCGCTTGTTGCCCGACATCGGGAAGATCTTGTCGTCGTCGCTGTTCGCGAACAGTAGTGGCTTCGGAGCGAACAGCGCGAGCGCGGTGGTCCACTCCCACTGATAAATGTTGTGGAAGAACATGCAGTCGCAGTGCCCGTTGATGACCTGGTCCGTGACGTAGCACTCCAGGTCGCTCACGCCGGAAACCGGTACCGCGACCTTCACGCGGTCGTCGGCCGCGGCGACCCAGTTGGTCGTCGCTCCACCGCCACTGATTCCGGTCACGCCGATCTTGTCCGCGTCGACGTAGGGCAGCGAACACAAGTAATCGATGCCGCGAATGCCGTTCCAGCACTCGACGCCGGCGGGGGTATAGCCCCGGGAGTGCCACCAGAAGCGGTTCAGGTTGTACGTGCCGTGGTGCTTGCCCGCGATCTCGCCGAGTTGGAGCGTGTCGACGATCAGGCACACGTAGCCGTTCGACGCGAACCACATCCCGTGGTCCTGGAACGCGGTCTTGTTGCCGTCGCGCCCGCGCCCACTGTGCCCGCATACGTAGAGGATCGCGGGGAGCTTCGTGCCACCCCCGTCCTTGTGATCGGGGTTCACGGACTTCGGGCGGTACAGGTTCGCGGTGACGTACAGACCCGGTTGGCTCTGGTAGTGCAATTTCTCGATCACCACTTCGCCGCGTTCGAGCGAACCGGTGACAGTTGCTTTGAGCGGCGTCTTCTCGGGCAGCGGGTCGAGCCCCAGCATGTCGAGAAACTCGCGCTTCAGCCGCGGGCGGATCTTTTCCCATTCCGCTTTGGACTTGGCCCCGTCCATGAACTTCGCGGAAATGCGTTTCGTCTCGGCCGCGAGGTACTTGTGAACCATCTCGTCCGCCCCGAGCGGCTGATCCGCACTCCGAGCAAGGGAGAGAGGAAGGCTTCCACCCAGGGCGCTGAGGGCGGACACGCGGAAGAGGTCGCGGCGGTTCATGGTGGAAGGTGGGTCGGAGTGGGAATATGTAAGTCGGACCTACCCCCGGCCCCCTCCCTAAAGGGAAGGGGAGGAAGCACAGGTTCTTCCGCTATTTGGCTTTCACGCGCTTCAGGATCATGACCTTGTCTTCGGCTTCGTCGTTAATGACGAACGACGTCTTGTTGAGCAGGCAAATGCGCCCCTTGTCGTTCTTCTTGCCGTCGGAGCCGGTGAGCGTGATGACGTCCTTCTCCACCGTGTACCCGCCGTCGTTTCGGACCACCTCTTTACCGTCCGCCTTCACGATTCGATTCATCTTGCCGTCTTTCGTGAACTCCAGCCTGGTGCCGATGGGAACGTCCTTCGCGTCGCTGTACGCGATCTCCCAGACACCGACGACGAGTTCCTTGTGGTCGTCGCCGGCGCGCCCGATACTTGTCGAGCCGAGGGCGCCGATCACCGCCAGTGCGATTGCGATAACGTGCATGGTGCCCGCCCTCGTGAAATGAACCAAGCTCGCTCACGTTCCCACCCGCGGAGCGGAGTGTCAATAGCCTATCTGCGGTGCGACGTTCGAGTTCGATCGTTCCGGGCTTCCGGGGACCAATTTCGGACGTGGAACGACCGGGCCGCCAGGAGATGCCGATGTTGTGGGCGATACGGTGGGCGGCGTGGGCCGTGCTGCGGGTGCTGCTCTCGCTGCGCTACAAGGTGAAGGTGGTGGGGACCGAGGCCGTGTTAAAGCGCCCCGGCCCGTACCTCATCATGCCCAATCACCCGGCCTACACCGACCCGCCGAACTTGCTCGTGCGGATGTGGGCCATCTTCAAATCCCGCCCGCTGCTGCTCGAATCAAATTTCAAAAGCCCGCTGTTTGCGCCGATCGCGTGGCTGCTCCGCGGCATCAAAATGCCGGACATCGTGAAGGCCAGCGCCGAAGACCGGCAGCGCGCGGAGGCCGCCGTGGGCGAAGTGATCGCGTCGCTGCGCGCGGGCGAGAATGTGATTTTGTGGCCGAGCGGCCGACTCTCGCGCGACGGGGCCGAGTACCTGGGCGGGGCACGCACGGCCGCGGACGTGCTCGCGGCGGTACCGAACGTGACCGTGGTGCTCGCACGCACGCGCGGACTCTGGGGCAGCATGTTCAGTTGGGCCGACGGCGAGTTGTCCCTGATGAGCGCCTTCGCCCGCGGGCTGGGATTGTGGGCCGCGAATCTCTTCGTCCTCGCGCCACGCCGCCGCGTCACGGTCACGCTCGAAGCGTTCACCCCGGATCAGCGGCCCGAGCCGAAACGCGAACTCATCAACAAGTGGCTCGAAGCGTGGTACAACGCGGACGTTCCTCGCGAGAAACCGACGTTCGTTCCACGGCACTTTTTGTTTGGCCCGCGCACGCACAAGTACCCGCCGCCGGTCACGGTCGTGCCGGAGTTCGATCTCTCGAAAGTGAAGCCCGAAACGAAGAGCGCAGTGGCGCAGTTCATCGAAGAGAAAATCAAGCGTCCGCTCGCGCCCGATGAAAATACGGCCGAAGCGACCTTTAACCAGCTCGGGATGGACAGTCTCGACGCGATGGACGTGGCGCTCACCGTGGAGCAGCGGTTCGGGTTCAGTAGCGACGCGGTACCGACCACGGTGGGCGGGCTGTGGGCGCTGGCGGAAGGGCTGACTCAAAACGCGCCGCCGAAGCCGCCGCCCGCGGGGTGGTTCGACCCGCCCGCGGACTACGCGCCGCTCGCCATTCTGGGCGAAACGATCAGCGCCGCATTCTTGAACCAGGCCGTTGCGCGGCGCAATCAGGTGATCGCCGCGGACGATCTCGCGGGCGGGGTGACCTACGAGAAGTTTATCGTCGGTGCGTGGGCGATGTCCGACCGGTTCCGCGCGATCGAGGCGCCGAACGTGGGGCTCATGCTACCCGCGGCCGTCGCGTGCGACCTCGCGTTCCTGGGGCTGCACCTCGCCGGGAAGTTACCGGTGATGCTGAACTGGACCACCGGTCCCAACAACCTCGCGCACGCCGCGAAGCTGATGAACCTCACGCACGTCGTCACGTCGAAGGCGTTCGTCGATCGCACCCACGTTCAGGTTCCGGGAACGCAGTTCGTCTTCTTGGAAGACGTGCGCGCTACGCTGGGCAAACTCGGCTTGCTCCGCAGGCTGCTTTCGACGCGCTACTTCGGCAACTGGGTGAAGGCTTCGCTTCTGAAGCGCATCTCGGACGATCCGAATCGGCCCGCGGTCATACTGTTCACGAGCGGCAGCGAGAAGGCGCCGAAGGCCGTGCCGCTCACGCACCGGAACATCATCTCCGACCAGCGCGGCTGTCTCGACGCGCTTCAGGTCGACCGGAAGAATTCGGTGCTCGGGTTCCTGCCGATGTTCCACAGCTTCGGGCTGACCATCACCGGCTTGTTACCGCTGTTCGTCGGGGTTCGGGTCGTCCACCACCCGGACCCGACCGACTCGGGCGCACTGGCACGCAAGGTCGCCGCGTACAAAACGACGCTCGCCGCCGGCACTCCCACGTTCATGAGCTACATTTTCGACCGCGCCAAGCCGGGCGAGCTGGACTCGCTCCGGACGATTGTCGTGGGCGCAGAGAAGGCGTCGCCGGCGCTCTTCGAGAAGGCGAAGCAAGCCGCCCCGCACGCCGAAGTCCTCGAAGGTTACGGCATCACGGAGTGCTCTCCGGTGGTGTCGGTCACGCGCCCCGGCCGACCACACCGCGGTACGATCGGTCCGCCGATCGCGTGTGTCGAAGTGTGCGTAACCGATCTGGAGACGAAAGCCGTGCTCCCACAGGGGCAGATGGGAATGCTACACGTCGCGGGGCCGAACGTGTTTGGGGGCTACATCGGTCACGACGGCCCTCCGCCGTTCGAGGAGATCAACGGCAAGCGCTGGTACATTACCGGTGATCTCGCGGCGATCGACGAGACCGGTGAGATCGTGTTTCACGGGCGGTTGAAGCGCTTCCTCAAAGCCGGCGGTGAGATGATTTCGCTCCCCGCACTAGAGGAGCCGTTCGCGAAGAAGTACCCGCCCACGGACCAGGGACCGCGTGTCGCGGTGGAGGGCGTGGAGACCCCGACGGGCGCCGAATCGTGCTGTTCACCACGGAACCGCTCGCGCTCCGCGACGCGAACTCGCTTCTCCAGAGCGAGGGGCACCGCGGCGTGATGCGTCTCGACGACGTGAAGCAACTGGAGAAACTCCCGGTGCTCGGTACGGGCAAAACGGACTACAAGGTGCTCCGGGCGATGATTACGGAGGGGAAGTGAGGCCCGAGTCTCGTGAACCCCGCCCGCAAGGGCGGCGGGTACTTGCAAACGCCGCGCCTGCCGCCCTTGCGAGCGGGTTCGCCGGTGGTGGTGAATCGAAAAATATTTCCGCGTTTGTCGCGCAAGTTGCCCCTCTCGTCGCGTTCTCTGAAGCCACGTTCCGCGCCTCTGCGCACCGAGTCGCGCGTTCGTACATCCTTTTGCCAAGCCAGCCAACGCCCGTGCCGGTCCGCCGTTACTATCGCGTCGGACTCGTGTTCCTTTCTCACACCCCAGGACTTGCGCGATGCGCCCCTCTCACCTCGTACCGATCGTCGGACTGACGTTCGGTCTCATGGCCCTGGCGCCGCTCGCTCGCGGCGACAATCAACCCGATACGAAACAGCCACTCAAGCAGCCCGCGCCCAAACAACCTACTGCCAAGATGTCGGGCGCGGACGTTAAACAGTCGCCCGCCGTGAACCTCCCCATCACGCGGGTCGTGATGTTCAGCGCGGGCGTCGCGTACTTCCACCGCGAGGGGGACGTGACCGGCGACGGTCGGCTCGACTTGCGGTTCGACGAGGGCGACGTGAACGACCTGCTCAAGAGCCTCGTCCTCACGGACAAGGACGGCGGAAAGGTCCGCGCGGTGACCTACGACAACCGGATGCCGCTCGACATCACGCTCAAGGGGTTCGCGGTGGACGTGACCGAGAACCCGACGATGGGCCAACTCATGCACCAGGTCCGCGGCGAGAAGGTCGAGGTCGCGGACAAGACCGGCGTGGTCACCGTCGGGCAGATCGTCAGCGTCGAGCGCCCCGCGGTGCCCGCGACGGGGCCGGACCCGGGCGAGATACTCAACCTCCTCACCGAGGACGGGCTGCAAACGGTCGAACTGAAGCAGCTCAAAAAGATCAAGCTCGTGCGCCCCGAACTCCAGGCTGAGTTCAGGAAGGCGCTGGAGATGCTCGCGAGCGCGCGTGGCGACAACAAGAAGGCCGTGTCGGTGGTGTTCAGTGGGAACGGCAAGCGCAAGGTCGCGGTGGGCTACGTCAACGAGGCGCCGTTGTGGAAGCCGAGTTATCGCCTCAGCGTGGACGAAAAGGGCGCGACCCGCATCCAAGGGTGGGCGACCATCGAGAACACGACCGACGAGGACTGGACCAACGTGAAGGTGGGGCTCGTCGCGGGGCGCCCGATGTCGTTCCAAATGGACCTGTATGACCCACTCTTCGTCCCGCGCCCGATGGTCGAACCGGACCTGTTCGCGTCGCTGCGCCCGCCGATGTACCAGGGCGGGCTGAACCCCACTGCGAACATGGGTGGCGTTGCGATGGGTAACGCTACCGGTAACCCGACGAATGTCGCCGGGGGGTTCGGTGGGGGCGGGTTCGGCGGTGGTGTCGTTGGTATCCAGGGTGGTCAGGTCGGTCAGGTCGGCCAAATCGGGAACCTCGGTGGTCAGTTCGGGCTTCAAGGCGGCTTCACGGGTCATTACGGCACGTACCCGCAGCGCGTCCCGCGCCCGAACCTGCGCACGCTCTACGGCGACCGGCTCACCTACTCGGAGTACGTCAACCGCCTGCGCGGGAACCCGACGCCCGTTGAAAACGATCGCCCGCCGATGACCACTGTGAAAGACCCGCTCGACAAGCGAGCCGGAGCGCTCGCCGTGGCCGACGGCGCACTGGGTGACATGTTCGAGTACACCATCGACGAACCGATCACGCTCGCGAAGCAGAAGTCCGCGCTCGTGCCGCTCGTGAACGAAGCGGTCGAGAGCTCGCGCGTGAGTATCTTCAACGCGGCCACACTCGCCAAACATCCGCTGCTCGGGCTGAAGCTCGTCAACAAGACCAAGCTTCACCTTGCGCAGGGGCCGGTCACGGTGTTCGACGGCGGCACGTTCGCGGGCGACGCACGGTTGCCGGACATCAAGCCGGGCGAAACTCGGCTCGTGAGTTATGCCATCGACCTTGGCACCGAAGTCGTTGCGGAGCCGAGCGAAACCAAGCGCACGCTGCTCACTGTGGCAGTTGCCGATGGCAAACTGGTCATGCGGGCCGGGTTGAAGCGGGTCACAACGTACCAGATTCGCAACCGGAACCCGCAGGACCGGACGGTAATCGTCGAGCACCCCAAGCACTCGGGCTGGAAACTCGTCACCCCGGCCAAGGCCGATGACCAAACGCGGAGCTTCTACCGGTTCGACTCGGTCGTAAAAGCCGGTGCCCTGGTCACGCTCGAAGTCACGGAAGAATCTCCGGCCGTGGACGTGTACGGGCTGACCGAGACGAGCCGCGATGCCCTGCTCCGCTATGCGTCACTAAAGGAGGCGAAGCCCGCCGTTCGTGAAGTGTTCACGAAGTTGGTCGAGCTGCGTGAGAAAGTGGACGAGGCTCAGAAGGGGATCGCGGACGAGCAAGAACTGCTGAAGGAGATCGCGGACGACCAGGACCGCATCCGCAAAAACATCGAGCGGACGCCGAAGGAATCGGAAGCCTTCAAGCGCTACCTGAAGAAGTTCGACGATCAGGAAACGGAGATCGAGAAGCGCCGGGCGCGCCTCAAAGAACTGAAGGCCGAACTCGCGAAGCACGAGAAGGCCCTCAAGGACTTCGCGGGCACCGTGAAAGCGGAGTAACGCGCTCGTGACGTGAACGCGGGGAGGGTATGCTCGCGGTGGGGGTGATCCAAGAGATCACCCCCACCGCGAGTTTTATTTGGGGAGCAGTTCGTGATCGACTGGTCCACGGTATTCGAGCACGCGACGCCGAAGAAAGGTGCGACAGAAGCCGAAATCGCGGAGTTCGTTGCAACCTTTGGCGTGCCGCTTACGGCAGACGAGATCGCGCGCGTTAACGGTACTCAGCGCAATCCGTGGTTGCCGACTGATCCACAGTACGCGACGTGGGAGCCGTTTGATCCGGCCGCGTGGGTGATGCCCGCGGACCGCCCGATTCCGCCCTCGTACCTGTCGTTCGTTCGGTATTCCAACGGTGGCTCGTTCCAGAACGGGAAACGCCTTTTCCAAATGTGGGGCACCGGGCTCCGCGAGTTCCTGATCTGTTACAACGTGCCTCAGTACATGCCGCTGGTCGTGCCGTTCGCGTTCAACGGCGGCGGAGTCATGTACCTGTTCGATATGCGCGAACCACCCGATGTACACGGCGAGTACCCCATCATTTGCGCTGGTGCCGGGGCGCTCGACTTCGATCCACATGAATCACCGCGAATTGCCGGTAACTTCCTCGAAATCTGTTGCGGGCGTTTCAACGTCGAGCGCTTGCGATTCGGTGGTGTGGTTCTCACGGCCGACCAGTGGGAGACGTGCGCCGATCCCAAACCGATGCTCGACGAGTGCGAAGATCACGACCGCAAACTTCGGTTGTTTGCGTGTGCGTGTGCTCGTCGCATATGGCACTTGATACCCGGTGAGCGCTTCCGACGGGCCGTCGAAGCGGCCGAACAGTTCGCGGACGGCAAAGTGACGGACGAAGAGCGCAGGGGACTGAAGAAAAAATGCGAGCGAGTTGCGCGAGACGCGGGCGCGACTTCGGCCGTGAACTGCCTCAGTACAGACGCATCGAGCGCCGCGTGGAACGGGTCGTGGAGCGCAGCGAACGCGGAAGCCGACACTAACCGAGGCGAAGGACCAAAATGGGAAGCGGCTCGTGCGCAACAGGCGGACCTGCTGCGCGAGATTTTTGGTAACCCGTTCCGCCCCGTTCACATTGATCTGCTGTGGCTGAAGTGGAACAACGGCACGGTGCCTCAAATCGCGGATCGTATCTACCAAACGAACAATTTCAGCGACTTGCCCGTGCTGGCCGACGCACTCGAAGAAGCCGGCTGCACGGATGCGGAGATCCTCGCGCACTTGCGGCGCCCGAACGAGCACGTGCGGGGGTGCTGGGCGCTCGATCTGCTGCGCACCGCGTCGACTTGATCGTTGATGGGCGCCGGTCCCAGCGATTCGTGAAGTGGGGCGCCGGTCCCAGAATCTACCGGAGCGCCTTGTGCCCGGCGACGGTGCGGAGCCGGTTGGCTTCCTGCCAGACTTTTGGATCGGTTTGGAGGAAGTCGATCAAGTTACCGGTCGAGACCCCGAGCAACACGGCCGCGTCCGCGACGCGGGCCTCAACGACAACCAACACGTCCAGAATGACCCCGACCGCGGGCCAAAAGCGCGGGTTTTTCGCGCTCATGTTCAGCCGGCCGTCGCCGTTGCGAGCGCCGGCGTAATCGGGCAACGCGGCGACCGTTTCGGGCGTGAGGTTAGCCGGTAACGGGTCACGGAGTTCGAGGAACAGCGCGTGCCAGAGGCGCTTCAGTGCTTTTGCTTTGTTCTCGTGCTGTGACCGGCTCTCTTCGGCGATGACGATCAACCCCGTGGGCAGGTGCCGTAACCGAACGGCGGAACTGGTCTTGTTGCGCTTCTGCCCGCCGGGGCCGCTCGCGCGGTACGTGTCCACCTCGCACTGTGCGAGCAACCGGTCTTCGGGCAGGTGCGCCCACGTCGCTCGCGGGAGCCCGTTCGCCGATGGAGGTGAGTGCGCCACAACCGATCCTCGTGCTGCGTCCCGAACCCGTGAAACAGACGGTGCCGATCCCGGTGCGATTCGGGCTCCCACAAACCCGGGAATATCAGCACTTCAAAGGGATCAAACGAGCGGCCCGCCAATCCGAAATTTGAGGCCGTGCCGTGACCGAACAACGACAAACACACTGGTTTCTGTTTGGTGCGTTCGGTATTTACGCTTTTGCGATTGCCCTCGCTTGGAAATCGCATCCGCTACCAGTTACTTCTTCCCGCGGTTCTGCACCGTCGGGGCACTCGATCGATGAAGCCATCCAAGTCCTCAAAATTTGTGCGTACTTGGTAGAACTGCTGCTATACGGCCTATTCCCCGGCTCACGTCCTCCATCCATAGTCATCCAGCCCACCGCGACTTAATACGTCTGGTCGCAAACCACGCAGTAACGCGCACCGGGGCGCCCCGGGTTTTTGCGCCCGCACGTGGGGCACGCATCGGTCGCGCGCGGAGGGGGCGGAGCAGTTGGCGCGGACGGTCGCGCGCTCGGGGCGGATTGCGGCGATACAGCGATCGGCTTCGTCGGCTGCACGGGTGCGGGCGGCGCGGGCATCGGCGCCACGGCGTCGAGTGTCGATTTCGCCGCGGGTTGAACGCTCGGCGCGGGTGGTGTGGGACTCGGGGCCGGAGCGGGTGCGGCTACGGTGCTCGTTCGCACCACGATCGTCACTTTCCCCGCGGTGCGCGTGTCGCCGTCGCTCACCGCGGACTCTTCGCGGGCCAGAATGTCGGTGCAGATCACTTTCCCGTCGCGAATGAAATACCGTAGTGCGATGTCGGCCGCACCGCGTGCCCAGACGGTACAAGCCCGTGCGTCGCCACCGACTTTCACCGGTTCGGCGCCGAGGTTCACGGTCACCATCTCGCGCGGGCCGTACCGCACCTCGATCCACGCGCGCCGGAACGCGGTTTCCACCACCGCGACCATCAGCCCGATACACAATCCCAGAGCCAACCCGCCCGCGAGTCGACCGAGTTGTGCCCCCGCCGAAGCGGTGACCACAATGTACCCGCCCGCGCCGAGTGCCCCACCCAGTGCGCCGCCCACCAAGCCGTAGCCGGTCTTCAGGTTGGGTACGAACATCGATAACCCCGCGCCCGCCAACCCGCCGAGCAGCGCCCAACTCAGAACCTGGAAGACGATCGTAAGCTCTTTGTTTCCGGGGGCGAGCAGGAACAGGCCCTGGCCGGCCGCACCGCCGGCTGCCCCCGCCACGATACCCCCAACGAGGCTTGCCACAATGCCGCCCACCGACGGCAGCCCGCCGCGTAAGTAGTGAGTCTGCCCACCGAGCAAGAACAAGCACACGAGTCCGGCGATGGACCCGGTCCATGCACCAACCGCGAGAACGAGCTGCCCGATCGAACTCCGGTCGTAAGTCTGATCCGACTGCACGGCCTTCACCGTCTTCAGTTCGGGCTTCACGATTTCTTGCTTGGCTAGTTCCGGGCGCGCAGCAGGTTTCGCCTCCGCTGCCGCGACGATGGCCTTTGTCATTTCCGGGAGCAGCACGTTGGTGAACGCCGCGGAGTCGCCCGCGGTCTTTGCCAGATCGAACTCTTTACCGCGGTCCACGCCCTTCTCCGCGGGGACGCCGAGCGCGCCGAGTTGCACTTCCTGGTACTGAGCCCGTCCGGGGGAGTTGATGACCAAGTGAAGCAGATCGATTTTCTTGTCGCCCAATGTGCTCGCGGTCTTCTGAACGCTCACGCCGCGGGTCTTGGGGGCCGCGTCGGTGATCAGAACGAGGCTCCGCGTCGCGCCCTTACGGAAGTCGTAACCGGCCGCCTCGATGATCGCTTCCAGGCTGGTCTCGGGGTCGTCGCCGCCCCCGCGGGCGTTCAGGCGCGCGACCTCGTTGCTGAACGCGACCGCGTCGTCCGTAAATTGCGCGCCTTTGAATTTGAGGATCTGGCTCGGTTCGCCCTGGGTCAAATCGCGGAAGGCGAGGCACCCGAACCGCGCGTCCACCTTGGCCGCACGCAGAGCGTTCGCGAACGTGACGATGCCGTCTTTCAGGCCGTTGATCTGGTTCTGCATACTGCCGGTGACATCGAGCACGAACACGATGTCCGCTTCCGGTGGCGCGGAAACGAGCGGCGTGAGGGTGAACGTGGTCGCCTCGGTGACGACTTTCCCTCCCGGGCGCGCGGACGCGGTGACTTTCAGGCCCTTGTGTTCGGTGCCGAGTTCGGCTTTCGTCGTGAGCGCGGCCCGCAGCTCGATTTCGCCCGCGGTTTTGCCCGCGGGGATGACGGTTTCGCGCGCCGTGAGGCCCGGTGGCAGGTCGTCGACGCGGAGTGCCACGTCGTCATCGAAAGCGTCCCGCACGATCTGCACGAGCAGCTTGTTAGTGCCCCCCTGGTACACCTGGAGCCGGTCCGAAACGCTGACCGCGAGTCGCGGTTCGGGTGCTGGAGGAGGCGCGGCCTGGGCTTGTTTCGGCCCGAGCGCCGACATGATGGGTTCGCCGAGTAAGAGCGCGCCGAGCAGTCCGCCGATGGCCCCGTACAGCCCGAACAAGACCGGTTTGGGCAACCCGGACAGGAATTTCGGCGCGGGCATATCGCGAACTCCGGATGTGTCTGTTGTCTCTCGGCCCGGCGCCCGGGCCGGCGCCACACCACCATAACAGTACCGCGAACCGAACGCACCGGGAACCGTGTGGCCCGCGCCCGGCGCGGTCGCGAAACAAAAGCGGCCCGCGAGCGCTGCTCGCGGGCCATTGGGTGTCACACCGCCACGTTACTTACCGGGCGGTGGGGGTGCCGCCCCCGGGCAACTGGCCCTCGGTTTGGATGATCTCCTCTTCCGAGTTGATGATGATGCGCGGCGTCACCATGATCATGATGTGCGTGCTGTCGCGCCCCACGCCCACGTTCTTGAACAACCGGTTCAGGTACGGGATCTTGCTCAGGAACGGGGGGCCGAACTCGTTGCGGCTCTCACGCAGCGTCTTCAACCCGCCCAGGAGCACCGTCCCGCCGTCCGGACAGACCACGGTCGTCTGGATGTTCAGGTTGGTGAACGCGGGCTGCTGGAGGAACTGGGTGAACGGGATCGGCTGGCCCTGGCTCCCGCCCTCGAACACCGGCGTGATGAACGTGGTGACCGGGAACAGGGGCACCGCCGCACCCGACTGGGCCGCCAGGTTCACCGGCAGGTTCAACCGAACGAACCGGCGGTCGGCGGACACCACGGCCTGGATGCTGATGCTGGTCGACCCGCCCTGGTTGAAGTCGCCCGGGCCGGGCAGCAGCGTGTTCTGCGGGATGAACACGATCTGTCCGTTCACGGAGAGCACCTGCATGCCGGTCACGAAGAACTGCGTGTTGCTCACCGTCAGGGTCGCGGTCTGGCCGTTGAACAGCGTCAGCTTCGGGGCCTGCATGATGTTGGCCCGCTGGTCGCCCTGGGCCATTTCCATGAACGTGTACACCTGGATGTCGTTCAGGAACGCGAGGCCCAGCGAGACGCCGCCGTTGTTGCCCGGCGTGTTCGGGTAGTTCCCGAAGCCCGGAATGGCGCGCTGGAAGCTCGTGGCCCGGATCGGCACGTCCAGGTCCGGGGTGAACGTCCCGGCCGGCGTCAGCCCGAGGGTCGTCCCGGTGGTGTTGATGTCGTTGATGTACGGGGTCGGGCGGAACGTCCCGCTCGTCAGCGACGGCTCGAACTTCGTCGTGTTCGTCTTGATGTTGACCGAGAAGTCGACCCCCATCCGCTCGAAGAACGACTCGGACAGCGACACGATGCGCACCTCGACCGCGATCGCGAGGTCCTGGAGCCGGCGCAGGGACTCCAGCAGGTCCGACACTTCCGCGATCACGTCGGCCGTCTGGTTCACCACCAGCGCGCTACCGATGTCGAAGAACTCGACCTTCCCGTTCCCGCCCTGGCCGTCCCACGAGTACGGGCGCACCATGCTGGTGATCAGCTTGATGAGCTGCTCGTGCTTCGTGCTGCTGCCGTTCACCACGTTGGACGACGCGCCCAGCGGGCTGGTCGTTTGCAGGCTGCTGCCGCCGCCCGCGAACGGGGTCGCGCCCTGGATGCCCGGCGTGGTGGCCGCGGCCCCGGTCGCGAGGCTGGCCGTTTGGCCCCCGCCCAGCCCACCGGCCGGGGCGAACGGCGTCGCGCCGCCGGCCCCGGGGGTCAGGCCCGACATCACCACCTGCCCGCTGTTGAGCGGCGTGCGGTTGATCATCTTGTCGAAGTTCGCGTAGTCGGGCAGCGCGAAGTTCGGCACCGCGGTCACGAGGTCGGCGACCGAGAACACCTTCGTGTACTGGCGCCCCTTGGCCTTCTTCGTGGTGGTGATCTTCACCACGTTGTTCTCGATCACGTAGCTCAGACCGGCCGGCTCGAGGATGCACGAGAGCACGTTGCGGGCGGCGATCGGGGTGCCCACGTCGAAGTTCGTCAGTTGAACTTCGCTGATGTGCTCCGACTGGAGCGACGTCACGTCGAGCCAGATCGGGGCGCCGGTCAGCGTCTGCAGGTTCTTGATCGCCTGGTCGAGCGGGGTCTGCCGGAACTCGACCGTCACCGGCTTGTCGAGCCGCAGCTCGATCTCGTAGGCCTCGGGCGTGCGGCTGCGGATGTAGCTGTTGTCGCCGGACCCGCGGAGGCTGGCCCGCTGGGACGCCCGCAGTTGCACCGAGATCGGGTCGTCGGTGGTGACGAGCGGCCCCATCCGGTCGTTGTCGTTCATCCCCGCGAGGAAGAACTTCTCGCGCTCGGACTTGATCTGCTCGGCCTCTTTCACGCGCCGGTGCAGCTTGGCGGACTCGTACAGGGCGCTCACCGCGGGGTCGTCCGGGTCGAGCTGCTTGGCCTGCAGCGCCACCCGTTCGGCCATCGCGTAGTCGTTCTTCTTGAGCAGGTCGTTGTACCGGCGGACGAGCGACGCGACTTCCTTCTTCCGCTCCTCCTCGGCGATCCCGCGCCCGGCGATGAGTTCCTTCGCCTCTTTCTTTTCCTGGCTCAGCCGGGCACTGGCGTCGATCTGGCCCTTCATCAGCCGGAACGTGTCCAGCCGGCCCTCGACCGGGCGCAACAGGAGCGTGACACTCGAAGCGTCCAGGCCCGAGGCGCGGACCTTGTTCGAGTAGTCCATGAGCGTGGTCATGGCGAGATCGGTCTCACCGCGCCCGAACGCGGCCTGCGCGTCGGTCTGGACCTTCAGCCCCTCACTGCGGAGCTTCTGGAACTGGACCTTCTTGAGCGCGTCGGCCTGCGAAACCGGCGCGTCCGTGGTCACCCGGGCGGTGCCCGGCGGGTTCGTACCCGGTGCGCCCGTCGTCGGAGCGGCCGGCACCGTTCCCATGTCCGGCGGCTGGATGCCGCCCGCGGTCGCGATGCCGCCGGTCTTGTCGAGTTCGGCCTTGCACGCGGTCATCATCTCGGTGCGCGCGGTGCGCAGGTCGGCCGTCAGCAGGTTCCCGTCGACGAGCACGAGCACGTCGAAGGTCTGCTGGTAGTCGCGGTTCTTGAACGACCCCTTCGCGTTCTCCACGGTGGCCGCGGCCGTCCGCTGCTTCAGCGCGAGCTTTTCGGAGGCGATGCTGTTGAGCAGGCCCCGGGCCTCGTCCTGCACGCCGCCCAGGTTGTGCGCCTGGAGCGCGAGCTTCTCGGCCGTGTCGAACTGGCTGGCTTTGAACTCGATCGCCGCCTGGTCGAGCAGTTGGCGCCCGGTCACCGTTCCGGTCCCGGTCGGACCGGGCTTGGTGGGGCTGTATACGGTCTGCGTGCCGGGCGGGACCGCGGGCGCGGTGCCCCCGACCGGGCCGGCCGGAACGAGGTACTCCGGGCCACCGGCCGCGACCATCCCGCTCGGCGCGGGCGAGCCGAACTTGCCGCTCGACGCGGTCCAGAGGGCGTGCTTCGCCTCGACCACCGGCCTCGGGAACAGGCCGAGCGTGGCCGCGACCCCGGTCGCGTTGGTGAGGGCCGCGTTCGCCTTCGCGTAGTCGCCCTGCGCGGTGTAGGTCTGCGACTCGCGGATCATCTTGTCGATGGCCGCGGTGCCCCGGGTGTTCAGATCCTGGAGCGCGAAGCCCGGGCTGAACTCGCCCGCGCCGAAGGCGGCCCCGATCTTGTCGGCCTCGGTGTACTTGGCCTTCGCCGCGACGAAGTTGCCCTGGTCGGCGAGCGCGCGCCCCTCGTTCACGAGCTTCGCGGCGCTCTGCTTCTTCGCGTCCGTGCCGGCGGGCGGCAGCGTGTTCGCGAACGGCTTGTTCGTCGGCGCGCCGGCGACCGCGGTGGGCGCCGGGGTCGCGGGGACGTTCTTCAGCTTGGTTCGGGCCGCCTGGAGCTCCTTGACCAACTTGTCGGGCCGGTCGCCCATGTCCCAAGTCGAGTAGGAAGGTCCGTGCAGTTGGTCCGCTTTGCGGGCCATCTGGAGCGCGGTGTCGAGGTTGTAGGCGCGCTCGGCGTCGTTGGCGGCCGGCTTCGCGGCCGTCACCTTCGCCTGCTTCATCAACTGTTCGGACTGGATCTTATTGGCCTTGGCCTGGGCGGACTCGATGTCCTTGCGGAGCGAGTTGGGCGTGTCGTCGAACAGCCCCCACTTGCCGCCCGGGTTGTTGGCCTCGGCCGCCATCGCGAGGTCGCGGGCGTCCGCGAACCGGCCCTCGTCGAGCGCCTTGCGGCCGTCCTTCAAGATCTGCTTCGGATCGCTGGTTGCGGTCCCGCTCTTGGCCCCGGTCGCGGACCGGGCCGGACCGGACGACGCGCTCGGCATCGTCGGCATCGCGCCCTTGTCCTTGCCGCCGAACTGGGCGTGAACGATGGCGACCGTCCCCCCGGTCAGCACCGGCACCAGCAGCAGGTTGGCCGCCACCCGCTTCCAGTTCCACTTCTTTTCCTGGAACACCAATGGCCTCCTTTGCCCCCGCGCTGGACAACGGGTCGAGCCGGCACAATAGCCCCCGCTACTAGTGAGATTCCCCACCAGTGGGTGCCGGCACGAGCGCCGAAAACCGCCCCAGCGGCCCCGGCTCCCGTCTCCTAGGGCGTCTTGCCCCGCGTAGAGAGTGTTTGAGAAAGCGGGGCGGCTATAACTCCGCTTTTGGAAGGCGTCAAGCGTTTTGGCTCAAGTTTTAGAGCGTCCGCGCGCGTGAATTTGGCCCGAGCAGACGGTAGTAGGCGAGTGGTGGGGACTGGGTAAGCGCTTGGTCGACCAGGATGTTCTTTGTGAGGGCGTGTTTTTTGTTCGTGGCACCGGCCTCTGGCCGGTAACGCGCCTCCACCGGCCAGAGGCCGGTGCCACGAAATTGAAATGCCAATGCTACCCCACGATCTGGCGGAAGGTGGCGATGGTTTGGCGCGCCGCGGTGTCCGAGTCCGGGAGCGGGAGCACTTCGGCCGACAGGTAGCCCGCGTAGCCGATTTCGACCAGCGCCGAGATCACGGGTAGGAAGTTCGTGTGCCCCAACCCGGCAGCGCGGCGGTTCGAGTCCGCGAAGTGAACGTGCCCGATGCGCGGCCCGGCGTTGCGGATCGCGTCGGCGAGGTTCGCTTCCTCGATGTTCATGTGGTACAGGTCGGCGAGGATCTTCACGTGCTCCGAGCCGATCCCGGTGAGCAGCGTGACCGCGTCGCCCAGGGTGTTAATGAGGTTCGTTTCGTAGCGGTTCAGGGGTTCGTAGAGGAGCACCGTGCCGAGATCGGCGGCGTGCGTGTCCAGCTTGAAGAGCGCGTGGCCGAGGTGCCGGAGCGCTTCCGGCTTCGTGACGCCGTCGCCCCACCGCCCCTGCATCGAGCCGATGATCGCGGGGGCATCGAACTGTGCGGCGAGGTCCATGATCGAGCGGACGAACGCGAGCGCCTTTTCGCGCACCGCACTGTCCGGACTCGTCAGTGAGAGCTTGTGCTTTACCCACCCCGCGCCCGTACCCACCGCGGCGAGCGAAAGCCCGTGATCGTCGAGCAGAGTGCGGAGTTCGCGGGGATCGATCGCGTCCGCCCCCGGGGGGAACACCTCGACCGCGTCGAACCCGCGCTCCGCAGCCTCGCGGCACCCGTCGGCGAGTGAGTCCCAGTACACGAACGGCCCACCGCGGGCTTCTGGCACGAGCGAAATGGTGACGGCTGAAAGCATAGAAGAGAAGGGGTGAGCAGGTGAAGGGGTGATGGGGTGAAAAACCAAAGGCTACCTTATCCCTCCTCTGGTGGGCGAGGGTGAAATGGTGGAATTGCCTTCTCACCTCTTCACCCGCTCACCTTCTCACCCCTTTATGTTCGTCGCTTAGCTCCGGACCAGGGCCGAATAATCCGCGATCAACTGTTGCGTGATTGGCCCTACCTCGAACTCCTGTTTGTCGATGGCCGATACCGGCTGCACTTCGACCGCGGTCCCGGTGAGGAACACTTCGCTCGCGTTCGCGAGTTCGTTCGGCCAAATCTCGCGCTCCACGACCTTGATCCCGCGCTTGCGGGCGAGGTCCATCACGGTCAATCGCGTGATGCCGTTCAGGATCGTTTCCGTGGTGGGCGTGTGCAGTTCGCCGTTAATCACGAGGAACAGGTTCGCGCCGGTCGCTTCGGAGAGCCGCCCCTTGTAGTCGTGCATGAGCGCGTCTTGCACGCCGGCCGCGAGTGCCTCGTCTTTTGCGAGCGTGCAAATGATGTACAGACCCGCGGCCTTGCTCCCGGCGGGCGAACTTTCGGGGCTGGGGCGCTTCCACCGGCTCGTAATCAGCTTGATCGCCTTTTGGCCGTAGTACGCCCCCCACGGGAATGCCGCGATCATCACGTGGATCTTCGTGCCGATCGCGGACACCCCGATCACCTCGGCCCCGCGCCACGCGAGCGGGCGCACGTAGCCGGAATCGAGTTTGTTCTCGCTGACGACGAGCTTGGTCGCGTTATCGAGTTCTTCGACGGAGTACGGCAGGTCGTAGGCCAGCATCTTGGCGGACTTGACGAGCCGCTGCGAGTGCTCGGTGAGCTTGAAAACCTTACCGTTGTAGATGCGCTCGCCCTCGAACACGCTGTTGCCGTAATGGAGGCTGTGAACGAGGACGTGGGCCTTGGCCTCGCGCCACGGGACGAGAGCACCGTTGTACCAAATGACGCCGTCGCGATCGTCCATCGGCAGTGCGGGACCGGCCATGTCGTTTACTCCAGCGGGAGGGAGAGGGTATCTGCCTTTTAGTGTATCACCGCCGACCCAAGCGAGGGCGCGGTGCTGCTGCCCTTAAGTGGGTAGCGACATAAACCCGGAGATGCTTCGTGGAGATTGGCCGGTGTCGGCCGGCTGGCGAAGACTGAAGCGTTCGCGCTATTCACCTCCGCTGTCGCTGGGCGGCGACGGTGTAAATTATCTATACATTATTTCATATTTATCATTGCGGATACTGGCGTGGTGGTTTAACATCTTGGAGTGAGGTGTTGCGCCAAGTAAGGTCGCGAAATGAGAACGCCTCACCCACCGGTGTCGTCGATTGGGTGAGGCGATCCACGCAACGTGAGTGGGCTAATTCGCTAACAAGGATGCTAATAGATGATGCTTGCAACTGCTGGCTGTGAGTAAGCTTGCGGCAATTCGCTAACAGCCGGTCGGTCCGGAAATGTTAGCAAATGTTAGCCGCCGGTCGTGAGTGCCCAACTACCGACGCGGTTCCAGTTTGGCCCGGAGGTGAGCGACCTGGCGGAGTCGCGTTTCGGGTGCGGCATCGGCGTCGTATTCGAGCGTGCTGTTCGTGTCCTTCGTGACGAACTTCAATACCTCGAACGCGCGCTGACGCAGGGTCGCATCGCGACGTTCCAGTGCTTCGAGCAGCGCGGGGATCGCAGCACTTCCGCGCGCGGCGAGTTCCACCATCGAGTTTTTCAGTGTGCGGTCGTCGGCCAACCCTTCGACTGCGCGGCGGATCTTCTCGAGTTCCAGTACCGCGGCCATCGGCCCCCCGAGGGCTTGACCCACCGGCGGCGGCGTAACGGTGCCGGCCGCAGTGAACGGCGACGGCGGCGCGGGCGGAGCCGCCGGGAATGTGAATGTGGATGGAGGGGGCGTGACCGTTGCCACCCGCGCCGGAGCGAGGGGCGGGGGCGGGGACACCGGAGCCTGAACAGTGGCGACTGGTCGACTCGCGGGCGGCGCGTAACGAGAAACCGGAACTGTAGGCGCTTGTAGGACGGGCGTTTGTACGGACGAGTCCGCCTTCTTCGCGGCCGCAGCGCGGGCATCGAAGTGTCGCGTGAAACCGTCTTCCTCGAAACTGCGCCCGAGGTAGGCGTTGATCGCGATCGGGTCGTTGACCAGTTCCATCGGCGTCCCGCGCGTGACCACCTTACCCGCGGTAATGAGATACACGCGGTCCGCGGTGCGGAACACTTCGCGCACGTTGTGGTCGGTGATGAGGATGCCGATGCCCGAATCGGCGAGTTCGCGGATGTTCCGCCGGATGTCCTCGGTGGTGATCGGGTCGACCGCGGCGAACGGCTCGTCGAGGAGGATGAGCATCGGCTCACACACGAGGCAGCGCGCGATCTCCAACCGGCGCTTTTCGCCGCCGGAGCAGCGCCCCGCGGTGGTTTTGCGAACCGGGTCGAGTTTGAACCGGGTTAGTGCCTCGTTGGTGCGCTCCCAGCGCTCGGCGCGACTGAGTCGGCGCCCCAACTTGCGGCTCCGCGGGAGCGCTTCGAGGATCGCGAGCAAGTTCCCCTCAACCGAGAGCTTGCGGAACACGCTCGGCTCTTGCGACAGGTAGCCCATTCCGCGGCGCGCGCGCTGGTACATCGGGAGGGACGTTACATCCTCGTCGTTGAACGTGACCTTGCCCTCGTTCGGCTGGATCTGTCCGGTCGCCATGCGGAAGCTGGTCGTCTTCCCGGCCCCGTTGGGACCGAGCAGCCCGACCACTTCGCCCGGGTCCACGGAGAACGACACGCCGTTCACCACGGCCCGGTTGCCGTAATACTTGACCAACCCCTCGACTTCCAACAGCGGCATTCGCGCACTCCCTTCCGCGGTGCGAGTTGCACGGAATACAGGTCGCACCCGGGCGGCAAGAACGATTCGTGGGACGGGGATTACCCGAACCGGGCGGGGCACGCAAGCAGAATAGCGTGCGCGCCCCGAGAACGTGTCGCGGTTGACATCGATTCGGTAAAGGTGGTAAAACGTGCAATCCGAAGTGCCGAACGGATTCGACACGGCAGCCGACCGACCGCAGGATGCGCTCATGTCCCAGGTGCGGACCGCACCGATCGAAGCCCGCGTGCCGCGCCCGTCCCGGCCGGACGTACCGGACGTGTCCGTGTGCATTGCGAATTGGAACTGCGTCGAACTGCTCCGCAAGTGCCTGCGCTCCCTCTTCGATCAGGCGCAAGGCGCCCGGTTCGAGGTGGTGATCGCGGACAACGGCTCGACCGACGGCGCGGCCGACATGGTCGCGTCCGAATTCCCAAACGTGGTGCTGATCCGCAATTCGGACAACCGCGGGTTCGCGCGGGCCAGCAACCAAGCTGCTGCTGCTGCTCGCGGCCGGTACTTTTCTTTTTGAACAACGACACGCTGGTCCCCGCAAACACACTGCGAAAGTTCCTCGATCTCGCCGAAGCACGCCCGGATGTAGGCATGTTCGGCCCGCGGCTTCGCGGTGCGGACGGGGCGTTCCAGATCTCGTACCGCCAGCGCCCCACGCTCGCGGCTCTGTTGCACCGCATCAACCTGCTCCGCTGGACCGGGTTATTCCGCAAAGCCTATTACGAGTACCGCCGCGCCACGTTCGACCCGACGCAGGAGCGCTCGGTCGAGGTGCTCATGGGCGCGGCCGTGTTCCTCTCGCGCGAAGTGTTCGAGGCAAGCGGGCGGTGGGACGAGGAGTACCACTTCGGTGTCGAGGACATCGACCTGTCCATGCAGGTGAGCCGGCGCGGGCCGCCGATGTTCGTCCCGCAGGTCGAGATCGTTCACTATGGGCGCGCGGCCGGGCGGAATAACGTCCACTTCGCGGCGCCGAACGTGGCCATCGGTTACGTCCACTACTTCCGCAAGTCCGGAACGAGTCGCACGGCTCTGTTCGCGTACAAGGCCCTCGTGACACTCGACGCGCCGCTGCAAATCGGCCAGAAACTGCTCGAAGCCGGCTGGCGCAGCGTGACGGGCCGGCGCGTGAAGGCGCGCAAGAGCGTGCTCGCGGTCCGCGGGCTGTGGGCGTTCCTGCGGCACGAACTCGTCCGCTTCTGGAAGGCGTGACATGCGAACCCGCGACCTGTTGCAATTCGTCCCCGGTCTGTCACGCCTCGTGCGGGTACTCGACGCACGCGAGCGCGAGAGCCGCTTGCTCACCGAAGAGTGCTGGCGCCTCGCGAACGAGAACCACCGACTGAAAGCCGCTTCGGGCAAGCCTCGTGTGAAGCGTTCCACACACCGCGAAGAGACGCCGATCCCGCCCGACGTACTGCGCCTCATGGTGGCAGGGACCGACGACGCGGAGTGGTTCCTCACCGCGGGTCAGCGCGCGGCGGAATCGCTCACGGCACTGCTCGCGAAGAATGACATTCGCATCGAACAGTGCGATCGTATTCTCGATTTCGGGTGCGGGTGCGGGCGCGTGATTCGGCACTTGCGCCATCTGCCCGCCGAGTTGCACGGGTGCGACTCGAACCCGGTCGGGGTGGAATGGTGCGCGGAGAACTTACCGTTCGGCGATTTCGCGGTCAACGCGCTGGAATCGCCGCTGACTTACGATGATAGTTCTTTCGATCTCGTTTACGCCTTCTCGGTGTTCACGCACCTGCCGCTGCCGTTGCAAACGCACTGGATGCACGAACTGCGTCGCGTGCTGAAGCCCGGCGGCGTGGCGGTGATCTCGCTCCACGGCGACGCGATGCTCGGGCGCATGACACGCGCCGAGCGCGCGGACTATCGCGCCGGGCGGTTCGTTGTGCGCGGAGGTGACCTCGCCGGAACGAACCATTGCGCTACGTTCCACCCGCCGCAATTTGTGCGAACCGTGTTAGCGGACGGCTTCGAGGTGCTGGACATGGCCCCCGAAGGGGCGAAGGGCAATCCCCCACAAGACGCCTGGGTGCTGCGTCGCGTTGTGGAGCGAGCGGATTCACATCTCACATTGCCCGCGTAAACAAGACCGGGGAACGTGACCGGGCGCCGGTGCGATCTTGGGCTATTTTTGCCCCTGGTAGACTAACCCGAAACCGTCCAGCCCCGGTCCCTTCCGACCAATAATGCCGGTGATCGGGGTGCCATCTCCACCGAGTTTGGTCGGGCCGTTACCGCCCGGTCCGCCCATTTGCTCGGTGACGTATGAGTCGTTCGGGTCGAGGCGCCCGCCGTTCACCTTCATGAAGGTTACAGTAAGTGCATCAATTCCCAGTCCGGCTCGAACACTAACGGCTCCGACCGCGTAGCCCGGCTTCGCGAGAACCCGCGTTCCGCGTTCCGTTTCAGTTCCGTGGGTCTGTCCCGCCGAATCGACGCCCGCGACCCGGTAGATCGGGCGCACGGCGCTGACCACATCGTTGTTGAAGAACTTGCCGTACCACACATCGAGCCCAACGAGCACTCCGCCTGCCGGGGCATCGTCGCGAAATTGGGGATCGAACGGATGGCCGAGAATCACGTCCTTTGCTGGTGGGGGCGACGGTTGATTGTTGGGCCGGTACGCGGGCGGAGCGGCGGGACGCGCAGGTCCGAGTTGAACTGGGGGTTGGACAGGCGCGGTCCACGAGGGACCGGGGGTGTCTCCTCCATCCGTGATCCGGAACGAATCGAGGAACGTCCGAACCTGCTGGTTCGACAGTTTGGCGTCTCGGCCGAACGTGAAGACGATGTAGAACCGGCTGCGTGTAAACAGCACTCGGCCCGAATAGAACTTGTGCGGACTCTGCCCCTCGATCTCGAACTCGCGCCAGCCGCTACTGTTGTGACTCGCCCCTTCCGATCGGGTCGCGGTACCGTTCACCTTCTGCGCTAGCCCAGTTACTGCGCCGCCGAGGTCGCACGGCGTACCCGGGGGTATGTCGGCCGATGAGACCGCATACCCCTCACCCCACACTTCGGCGGCGTGGGTCGTCAACTGGAACCCGTACTCGTTCCGCACCTCGGTGTACGGGGTGCCGGGCATGAGGACCGTGTATTTGCCGTCCGGTGATGTGAACTGTCGGAAATCCTTGAGTTCGCGCTTCCCACACCCGACGAGAGGCGACAGAAAAATCAGCGCAAAAAGCGCGGTGAGTGTCCGCATCGGAGGGCACCGGCGGTAAAAGATCGAGTTCGCGCGGGTCAGTACCCGCGCGAGCGTGGAAGTGAGAATAGTATTTCGGATGCGTCTGACCGACGCAAGCCTGGACCGACGAGTTCCTTGGTCCGATCCGCTCATTTAAACCAAGGCGAACTCGGTCCAGTTGTCGAGGTATCGCCAGAGAACGGGGCTTTCCGCTGCCTTTTCACGGAGCAGTGATTTGGCGTTTGCAACGAGTTCGGTTTCCTGTTCCGAACTCAAATCGCCTGTCAGAACGCGCGTGCGGAGGAACACGAAGTAGGTGTCGAGCGTGTCGCACAGGCACCGGTCGTTGATCTCCTGAATGGACCCACCGGTCGGCGCTTGCTCCGCCGACTTGCCGGGTTTGCCGAGGAGTTTCGCGAGGACATCGAGGTCGCCGGGCAAGCGGCACGCGCCGAAGTTCGTGAACCAGTCGGTCAGATCAATGGGGCCGCGGTAACGGTCGCGTGCGAGGTAGTAATCGCGGGCCTGGATGCCGTAACGAAACGCGGCCAGTTCCAACAGCGGCAGATCGAACCCGCGCCCGTTGAAGGTCACGAGCCGGGCCTTGTAGTGTGTCACCCCGAACCAGAACTGGTTCACGATCTCGCGCGGTCGGAAGTGCGGTTCGTCGAGGCACTTAAAGTTGAGCAGGCTGAAGTCCGGTCCCACGCGGAGGACGCACACGCACACCGGTACCTGGAAGGTGACCGGCAGCGGTTCGCCCGATTCACTGGCACGCGCGATCGCGTCTTCCGGCGACAGATTTTCGCCGGGGTATTTCACAGCCGCGAGCAACCGGCCGTCCGGAGCGCTCGCGCTGTTCACCACAAGGAACGCGGTCCGTGTGCCGGGGTCCGCGGACGCCGGGCGCGTATTCGTTTCGGCAAGTGGCATGCGTAAGCACCTAGACAGCGGTTCATCTAGCAATGTCGGCAAAACAGGGATTCTGGTCAACTCCAACCCGCCCAAACCCGCCCGCCGGCGCGCTGTCGCCGCGCCGCTTGTATCGTCGGCGCTGACGGCGCAAATTGTGCGGACGGCGCGGCGCGAATTGGCGCGTCGCGCTTGAAGATTGTGGGCCTCCCGGCGATCTGTGCGCTATGTTGTGCTCCCATCTGAAATTGAGCGCGAATGAGCACGGTGGACCGTTTACCCGTCTTGCTGGTCGGGCGGCGCGACAAGCCGTAATCTCACGTCATGAATCCCACCGAATTGCCGCCCGGCGCGCCTGTGCCTCCCGCCCCCCACGCGCCCAAGAAATCCGCACTTCTGATCGTGTGGCTGGTCGTGTTCATCGACCTGCTCGGGTTCGGCATCGTCCTGCCCGTGCTCCCGCGCCAGGCAAAGCCGTACCTCGATGCGCTCGCGTTCTCGGACGTGTCGCGTGGGGCCGTGATTGGCGTGCTGTTTTCGGTGTTTTCGCTGATGCAATTCGTGTTCTCGCCGATGTGGGGGCGCATTTCGGACCGGGTCGGTCGGCGGCCGGTGCTTTTTATTAGCCTGCTCGGTTCGGTGATCTTCTACGCGCTCTACGGGGTCGCAGTTTCGCTCCCCACTACCCAGGCGGAACTCGCGTTGGGGCTGATGCTGTTCGCGCGCATCGGGGCCGGTATCGCGGGTGCGAGTGTGGGGACCGCGGCGGCCGTGATCGCGGACTGCACCACGCCCGATAAGCGTGCGAAGGGGATGGCCCTCATCGGGATCGCGTTCGGGGCCGGGTTCACGCTCGGGCCGCTCATCGCGTACTTCGGCCTGGCGCTATTCGCGCGGGAACCGTGGGGTGTCGGGACACTCGCGTCCGGCCTGTCGCTGATCGCGTTACTCGTTGCGATCGCGATTTTTAAGGAAACGCGCGACCCGAACAATAAAGCGGCCAAGGAGTTCTTTAGCCTCGCGAAGACGCGCGAGGTGCTCGCGATGCCGACCGTGGGCACACTGGTGCTGATCTACTTCCTCGCGATCTTCGCGTTCGGCAACTTCGAGGCCACGCTCGCGCAGTTCACGGACAAGGTGTTCGGGCTGAAGGACGACGACAACTTCCTGGTGTTCGCGTTCGTCGGCGCGGTGCTGATGGTCGCGGGCGGGTCGTACCGGCCAATGGTGAAGAAGCGGTCCGAAGTCGGGCTGCTCAAGTTCGGCGTTGGTGCGATGGCGATCGGGCTTACCGGCGTTGGAGTTGTGGCTTACCTCGTGCTCGGCTCGGACGGGAGTTCGAGCGACATTGCGAAGCCCCTGTTCTACGTCGCGATGTCGATTGCGGTGATCGGGTTCGCGTTCGTGAACCCGTCCGTCTCGGCGCTCGTGTCGAAGCGCTCGGACCCGGCGCGACAGGGCGAGGTGCTGGGGGTGAACCAGTCGTTCGCGTCGCTCGGGCGCATCCTCGGGCCGTTCCTCGGATCGGTCTTGTTCGACGCCCACCCCTCGCGCACACTACCGTACTTGGGCGCGGTACTTGCGCTGCTCGTCGTTGCGGCACTGCTCCCGCGGTTGAAGGGGAAGGAAGAGCCGCAGATGAGCACAGACAAGGCAAACGCATGATGGGCACAAAGGTGAAGAGAAGTCAGAAAACAGAAACCAAAAGGAAGAGCCGCGGGTAACGCAGATTACGCGGATCAGACACGAGAACAATCGGGTATCTGGTTACCCCTTGTTGGGGCTTAAGACTCGGTCTTTTGCTTCTGCTTTCCTTTTGTGCCCTTTGTGCTTTTTTGTGGCTAATCTGCCTTTCTGCTCTCCGATTGCGGCGTTCCGGAAGGATTCTGATGCTGGACCGGATTGAAGCGCGACGGATCGCGATCATCAAGCCGAGCGCACTGGGTGACATCGTTCATTCGCTCCCGGTGTTGACCGCGCTGCGCACGCGATTCCCCGTGGCTCGGATCACGTGGATCGTAAACTCGGGCTACGAATCACTCCTTACTGGCCACCCCGATCTAACCGACACGCTCCCGTTCAATCGCGGTGCGTTGAAAGGGGCTCGCGCGCTCGCAACGGCGTGGTCGTTCGCGACGGAATTGCGGCGAAGGCAATTCGATCTCGTGATCGATATGCAGGGGCTTCTGCGAAGCGGCCTGATGGCATGGGCGAGCTGCGCACCGGTGCGGGTCGGGTTCCGCAACGCCCGTGAGGGCAGCCGGTACACCTACACGCACAAGTTGGCTTCACCCCGCGCCGACCGGGCGCACGCGGTCGATCGGATGTGGGCCGTTGCCGAGGCGTTCGGTGTCGGGCACCTGCCGAAAACGTTCCGCGTTCCCCTACAGCCGGGAGAACTCGTTGCGGCACAGAACGAACTCGCTGCTCTGCCGCGTCCGTGGATCGCGGTCGCGGTGGGGGCCAAGTGGCTCACGAAACGCTGGCCCGTAACGCACTTCGCCGAGCTTCTTACTCGCGCGCAAACGCACTTCGGCGGGTCGGCCGTGTTTATTGGCGCGAGCGACGACATTGCGCTTTCGCAAGAAGTAATCGCGAACCTACGCGGTCCGGCGCTGAATCTGGCTGGAAAGACTTCGCTCCCGCGGCTCGCGGCAACGCTGTCGCTCTCGGACGTGATGGTCGGGAACGATACCGGGCCGCTGCACCTCGGGGCCGCTCTCGGGCGCCCGTGCGTCGCGCCGTACACCTGCACGCGGGTTTCGCGCCACGGGCCGTACCAGCAAGCCGCGAACTGTGTGGAAACAACCGTTGCTTGCGGCGGGAGCTATCTCAAGAAATGCAGTAACATGATCTGCATGCCGGAACTCACCGCGGACCGGCTCTGGCCCCGCCTGGCGGAGACCCTGGATACATGGCAACGAGCACACAATTCCCGTTCCGCCTGATCCTCGCGAGCGGCTCGTGGGGCCGCAAGTGGCTGATGGAGCAGGCCGGTTACCCCTTTGAAGTCAAACCGTCCAACATCGACGAACCGACGGAAGCCCGGCTCGGCGACTGCCGGCACTACGTCGGCGAACTCGCGTGGCTGAAAGCCGAAGCCGTTGCGCTCGGTGAGTTCGACGGGTTAATCATCGCCGCGGACACGGTGGGGTGGTTGCACGGTAAGGTGATCGGCAAGCCGGAAGATGAGGCCGACGCTCGACGCATCATTAAAGCGCTGGCCGGGACCGTTCACGAACTCTGGACGGGCGTGTGTCTCTGGCTCCGACCCGGCGACCGACAAATCTGCTGGCAGGAACGGAGCCTCGTGCGCATGAGCGCGCTCTCCGATGCCGAGATCGATGCTTACCTGAAGACGCGGAAGTGGGAGGGGTGCAGCGGCGCCTACTCGATCGAGTTCCCGCACGACCCGTATTTGACAATCGAAGAGGGGAGCGTGAGCAACGTCGTGGGCCTACCGATGGAATCGCTGGAACAAGCCCTGGAATGGATGCGGGTTATTCGCGGCACACGGTGAGGGCACGTCTCTGCGTGCGGGTGACACGATGCCACCCGCACGTCCAACAACTCAGAACTGCTTCAAGAACCGCAGGTCGTTCTGCCAGAAGAGGCGGATGTCGTCGATCGCGTGCTTGAGCATCAGCATCCGCTGCGGTCCCATCCCGAACGCGAACCCGGTCACCTTTTCCGGGTCGTACCCGCCGGCGCGCAGAACGTTCGGGTGAACCATCCCGGCGCCCAGGATCTCCAGCCACCCGGTGCCCTTCGTGAGCCGGTCGCGGTTCGGATCGTCCTTCGGCCAGTCGATGTCCACCTCGATGCTCGGCTCCGTGAACGGGAAGTAGCTGGAGCGAATGCGCACCTGCCGCTCCGGACCGAACATCCGGCGCGCGAACGCGGTGATCGTGCCCTTCAGGTCGGCCATCGTCACGCCCTCGCCGACCACCAAGCCCTCCACCTGGTAGAACTGGATCTCGCTCCGGGTGCTGATCGCCTCGTTGCGGTAGCACATCCCGGGCAGGATCACGCGAACGGGTTTGCCCGCGGCCTCGCGCATCACGTGGATCTGCCCCGGCGAGGTGTGCGTGCGAAGCACGACGCCCGGCGTGGTGGTGAAGAACGTGTCCCACATGTCGCGCGCCGGGTGGTGCGCGGGCATGTTCAGGAACTCGAAGTTCAGTTCGTCGGTTTCGACCTCGCGGGTGCGGTACACCTGGAACCCGAGGTCGGCGAAGATGGAGTAAATTTGCCGGAGGATTTGGGTCGCGGGGTGCAACCGCCCCCGTGCCGGTGCCCGACCGGGGAGCGTCACGTCGAGCGGGTTCGTCGTCAGGCTGACCTGAAGCGCCTTCTCTTTCGCCTCCGCGAGGGCTGCCTCGTAAGCCGTGGTGATCGCGGCCTTGATTCGGTTCAGTTCCGCCCCGTAAGCCGGTTTTTGGTCCTTCGGGATCTTACCGAGGTTCGACATGGCGGTCTTCATCACGCCCTTGTCGCCAAAATACTGCGTGTTCCAGGCGCGGAGCGCGGTTTCGTCCGCGCATTGCTGAAGTTGAGTGAGGGCTTGCTCTTCGAGCTGCTTCAAATCGTCGAGTGGCGTCGCATCGGCCATGTCCTGCTCCCGGCGTCACGTGTAACCGTTGAGACAGGATACGGGTGCGACGGGTTCGCGTCCGGCCTACGCGCGCGTGGGGACCGGTGCCGGGTTCCCGGCCACTTCGCGCATCGCGACCGACTTGGTGGGAACGCCGGGCGTGGGCCGGTACGTCGCGAACGAGTTCTCGGTTTCCCAGAGCGTCACTTCGGTCACGGGCAGGCCGTGCTCAACGGCGCGGTCGAAGATCAGGCGCGCGATGGTTTCCGCGGTCGGGTTCGCGTCCAGTTCCACGAACGGCTCGCCCTGGCGCAGCAATTCCGCGATGATCGGGTCGTCGCGGTGCAGGAGCATGCGGTGGTCGAGTGTGTCGTCGATCCACTTCCCGATGACGCGCTTGATCTCGGAGAAGTCCACCACCATGCCGAGGGCGTCGAGGGTCTCGGTCTCCACCGTGACGACGGCCTTGCCGTTGTGCCCGTGCAGGTTCCGGCACTTGCCGGCGTAGTTCAGCAGCCGGTGCCCGTAACAGAAGTGGATCTCTTTGGTCACCCTGAACATCCATCGTCTCCTGGTGCCCGATCGGGGCGATCTTTAGCCCGCGTACCGCGTGGGGTCGGGCATCTCGGCGTCGCGGAACCCGCGCTGGCGTTCCGCGCACTTGTTGCACGCCCCGCAGTGCAATCCGTTGACGGGCCGGAGGCACGAGAACGTGTGTTCGAGCGGTAGCCCGCGCCCTCGGCGCAGCACGTCCACCTTGTGGAGCGCGGCGAAGGGGCGGAGCACGCGGACGCTCCCGTTCACGGCGGAACTCACGATCGCCGCAAAGTTATCGTAGAACTGTGGGGTCGCATCGGGAAACGGGTTCGCGCCGAGCGGCGCGGTCGCGATCTCCGGTACGCCGTTCAGGTGGCACCAGAGGAGCGGCTTGGCGAGTAGCAGTACGTTCCGCCCGGGAAGAAACACGGCCTCGTCGGGCGAATCGGCGTCGGGCGCGCCCTCGCCCGACACGCTCCAGTGGGCGCCGTACACATCGCGAATCGGTTCATCGAGGACGCGGAGTGGGCGAAGTGCCGGCGCGCGAACGGCTTCCAGGAAACGATCGAGGTGCTCTCTCTCAACTTCTTCCCAATGCAACCCGGTGCGAACGTAGAGCGGGAACACCGCGGGGTACGCGCGGACGGCTTCGGCAAGCAGGATCGCGCTATCGGACCCGCCGCTCACAAGAACGGCGAGTGCCCCGCGCGGGTTGCTCGGCGGCCACGGCGCGGTGGAGTGTTGGTCGGACACCGCAGTCACCGACACGCCCACTTGCGCCGACCCTTGGGCGGGCGCCCGGGCCCACCGGGAGGTCCACCAGGCGGGCCTCCCGGTGGGCCACCGGGACCGCCTGGGGGACCGCCGGGAGGTCCACCACCCGGAGGGCCGCCCGCTCCACCCGATCGCCCCGTGACTTTGCCCGTGAGACTACTGATCGCGTCCTTCAGGTCAGCGGTGTCAACCGCGGATTTGGCGAAGAAGAGTTCGCCCGACGAACCGAACCCGATATTCGCGAGCATCTGTGCCCCGATTTTCTTGCCCATGCTATCGACCTGTTCTTTCCACCATTTCGGTGGCGTCCCCTCGTCGCCCTTGCCGAGATCGCTCTCTTTCCACTTCTTGGACATGTTCGACGACTTATCACTGTCGCCACACCAAATAACGATCTCGAACCGGATCTCGCGGCTCCCGATGCTCGCCTTGCCCCCCGCGCCCTTCGCACCACTGAGGGCGTCGGCTTGGGTGCGGCCGAACTGAGCGTTGGCGTCGTCGTTGTTTCCGCCCTGTGCACCTGAAGCCGCGGCCGGGGGCTTGTTCTCGCCCTGGAAGAGGGTCATCCCCCAGAACGTGCCTTTTGTGACGCGCTTACCCAGCGTGCCGGCCCGGACACCGAACGTCTTGTCCCGACTGTCGGCGTGGCCGTTGAGCATCTTCTGAAACACGCCTTCTGGTACATCCATCGAGCAGAACGCGATCAGGCGGCTGGTCGGGGAGAAGACGCGCACCTTGGCGCCTCCCCTAAATCCGTCGACAAGATAATACGTGCCGCTGCCGAGGGTCTTCTGTTGGGCGCCGGGTAACTTCCCGAGTTGAGTACCGTCGATTTCCGTTTTGGTGCGGATGACCGTCGCTCCGCCGTTTCGGATGGAGGTGCCGAATACGACGTACTCCATGAGCGCGTCGCCGTCACTCGATCCCAGAACCCGCGCGAAGGCGTCGGCCGCGGCCTTGAACTCGGTATTCTGGAACGTCCCCGAGAGGCTCTTGTAGAGTTCCGGGTATTTCTGGGCGTGCCCCAGATTCAACCCCTGTGCCGTTTCGCAGTCCTCCGGGATGTAGTACATCATCTCGACGGATTTGGGCGTGCGCCCGAGGAGCCAGTACAGCATCCCGCCCACGACCATGAGCATCACGAGCCCGATGCCGACCACGCCGAACAGGAGCACCTTGTTCGTCTCGCGCTTCTTGGCCTTGCGCTTCTTCGGGACGCTCGGGTCGCCTTTGAGTTTCGTTTTCTTCTTTTTTTCCTTCTTTTCGCTCCGATCGCCGTCGTCCTCGTCGTCCCGCGCGGGCTTCTTCTTTTTCTTTAAAACTTCTTCTTCGCCCGCGTCCTCCGGTTCCGGCGCAGCGAACACGGTGCCGCACTTCGGGCACTCGACCTCGGTTCCGGCGTCGGGCGCCTCTGGCAGACGGAGTTTCGCCCGGCAATCCGGGCAGCGGAGTTCAACGGCCATTGGGAGGCACCAGCGCGGGCGGTGATAACGGACGACAGGTTCCAACTTTCCGATACTATCGGGAACCACCGCGCCAGAGCAAGGGTGTACGCTCCAGTTCGTAAGAAGACTCGGCGCGGACCCGATTCGCACCCCAACACAACGAGGCGAAACCAATGACGCCCGCGGACGTGCTGACCCGCATCGACCGGTTGTTTGCCGAGCGCGGGGACGTTGAGTACCACGGTGAGGCAGTCACGCAGCTCGAACACGCGCTGCAAGCGGCCCATTTCGCAGAACAGGACGGCCAACCCGCGGAGTGGATCGCCGCTGCACTCCTCCACGACATCGGGCACTTTTTGCACGGCCACGGCGAAGACTACCTCGACCAGGGCATCAACGACCGGCACGAAGATCTCGGTGCGCGGTTCCTGGCTCACGCATTCGGCCCGGCGGTAACGGAACCGATCCGCTTGCACGTCCCTGCGAAGCGCTACCTCGCGAGCGGCAAGCACCCGGGCTACCCGGAGCTCCTCTCGCCCGCATCCGTCCGCAGTTTGGAGCTTCAAGGCGGGCCGATGACCGCCGCAGAAATTGGCGCGTTCGAGGCGCATCCGTACTTCGCCGCCGCCGCGAAGGTTCGCGAATACGACGATCGCGCGAAAATCGTGGGGCTGGCGACGCCCCCGTACTCGCACTTCCGCACCTACCTGGAGGCCACGCTCCGTGCCACCAACTGAAATCAAGCTCGTCGTGCTCGACTGGGCGGGGACTACCATCGATTACGGGTGCCTGGCGCCCACCGGCGCGTTCGTTGAAGCATTCGCCTCGAAGGGCGTCGACGTGACACTCGCCGAAGCACGCGGGCCGATGGGGTTGCACAAGAAAGATCATATTCGTGCGATGCTTCGCACGGAAATCGTTGGCGGCAAGTGGCGCGCGGCGGTGGGGCGCGACTGGGCCGAATCAGATGTGGAAGAACTCTACCGCTCTGTGACGCCCCTTCAGGTGGCCGCCGCGGAGAAATACAGCGGGCTGATTGCGGGCGTACCCGCGGTGGCGGAGGCGCTCCGCGCGAAGGGACTCAAGGTCGCCGCGAGCACCGGTTACTTTCACGAAGCCGCCGCGGTAGTGCGGGCGGCCGCGAAGCGCCAGGGGTTCGAGCCGGACTTCAACATCTGCGCGGACGACGTACCGGCCGGGCGCCCGGCTCCGTGGATGATCTTCCGCTGCATGGAAGCGCTGAACGTGTACCCGCCCGCGGCCGTCGTGAAGGTCGGCGACACGGTGATCGACATCGAAGACGGCTGGAACGCAGGGTGCTGGAGCGTCGGCGTAATCGATTCGAGCAACGAGATGGGGCTGAGCGAGGCGGAATTTAAGTCGCTGACGGAAACCGAACGGAACGCGCGCCGAAAAGACATCACCGAGCGCTACCAAAAGGTCGGCGCGCACACGATGCTTCACGCCATCACCGACTTACCGGCCTTGATCGGCGATCTCAACGCTCGTTTGGCTCGCGGCGAGCGCCCGTAAACGTAGATGGCCCGCGTGAGCGCAGCACCGATTGCGCGGGCCGGTTCCTATCATTTCTGCATGCTAATCGACTTCTGGACGTTCGCGTTCTTGTGCGTGTCCGCGTTCTTCGCGGGGGTGATGAACTCCGTCGCAGGCGGCGGCACGCTCCTCACGTTCCCCGCACTTACCGCGCTCCTTACGCCCGCGATGGCGAACGCCACGAGCACCGTCGCGTTGTTGCCGGGGTCGTTCGCAGGAGCGCTCGGGTATCGCAAGGAACTCTGGGAGTGCTGGCGGTTCGTGGCGCGAATGATCGGGCCGAGTATCGCGGGCGGGTTCCTCGGCGCCTGGCTCGTCGGCAAGAACGAGGACACGTTCGCGACGCTGGTGCCGTGGCTTATTCTCACGGCCGCAGTGCTGTTCGTGGTGCAGGCCCCGCTCTCGAAGTGGGTAAAGCAGCGCGCGGCTGCTGAAGGTGCGCACCCCGATCACCACGAGCCGAACGGGGTGACGCAGGCTCTTGTAATTGGCTTCCAGTTCCTCGTCGCGGTGTACGGCGGGTACTTCGGTGCGGGGATCGGCATTCTGATGCTCAGCGCGCTCGGGTTCATGGGTGTGGGTGACATCCACCGCATGAACGCGGTGAAAACGTTCCTGGCGGCCTCGATCAATGCCGCGAGCGTGGTAGTGTTCGTTCGCGACGGGTTGGTGAATTGGGAATGCGCTGGCGTGATGGCCGTCGCCGCGATCTTCGGCGGCTACACGGGGGCGCGGGTCGCGCGCCGGTTGCCCGCGCGCTACGTCCGCTACTCCGTTATCGTGATCGGCTTCGGGTTGTCCGCGTATTATTTCGTCAAGAAGTTCGTGTAGCCTTGAGTTTCGCCCATTTGGGCCAGAATCCGACCGCGCGAACTCCCACTAAGAGACTCTCCGTTACCCACGTGCCCGCGAGCATTCCCGCTAGCATCCCGAGTGTCATCCCCATGAAACTGGTCGCGACCGCGGTGACCATGTTCTCCGTCTGAAACTGCGTCGCGCACCAACCACCCGCGACCATTCCGACCACCATGCCGACGTTCCCGCCGGTGTACATTGCGACTGCGTGGTCCGCGTTCGGTACGGGTCCGCGCCCCAACCAGCGCATCGCGATGTTCGCGAAAACTAACATCCCAACCCACATCCACGGCTTCATCACGCCCTCGCGCATTGCCTCCACGCACGCGCAGCACCCGTGGTCGTGAAGTGCGGCGAAGTCGTTATCGGCCCACCAGCCGAGCAGCATGCCCAGGTTGCCGAATGTGAGCATCCCGAAGCACATATCGGCCCAGTGCGGAACATCGAACCGACGCCATGCGATCGCGAGCCAACCTCCCGCCAGCACGAACGCGGTGAGCGTGAACACGGCCGCGTCGGGCTTGCGCAACGATGACAGGAGCAGCACGAAGACGCCTCCCTGCAACGCGAACGCGACGGCGTGGGCGAACGGGAGAAAGAACCCCTCTCCAACCCCTCCCCTAAACGGAGAAGGGCTTAAAACCGGCGCTTGCGGTGTGGTGGTCTGTGTATTTGGTTCTGTTCCCCCTTCCTAAAATCACTGCTGATTCTTTCTCCCCTTTCCTTTCAGAAGGGGTAGGTCTCGCCAAGTGCCCGCACCCCACGCGAGTGGACGAGAAGATCAGTGTGAGGCTCGACACGACCATCAGCACGGCCGCGACGACGGGGTGAAGCACCCCGCACGCGGCGAGCGTCATGCCGACGAGGTTGTAGACCAGCGCGCGGGTCAGGTTCAGTCGCACGGCGCGAACCGCGTCGCGACTGAGTTCCACGGCCCACGGCAGCACGCGGAGGTCCGTGTGGTAGAGCGTGACCGGAGCCGCACTAACGGCGAGATCGGTTCCGCTCGAAAGGGCCACGCCGACGTGCGCGACTGCGAGCGCAGAAGCGTCGTTGATCCCGTCTCCGACGAACAGCGGGTTCTCGCCCCTTTGCTTTGCTGCTTCGACGGCCGCGCGCTTATCGTCCGGAAGCAACCCGCCGCGTGCAGATGGAAGCCCAAGTGCTTCCGCGCGGCCGATCGCGTCGCCCGTCAGAACTTCGACCGGCAGGCCGAGCTGTTGGAACTGTTCGAGCGCTTGAGGAGTGGAATCTCGCAACCGCTCGGCGACGACCGCGGTCGCGGTAAGTTCGCCATCAACTGCGACGAAAACGGCTTTGTTACTGCTTTTTTCTGAAAGAAGCGCCGCAGAGTTTAAAGAGAGGCGCGGCGTTTGATTTTTCTCCCCCTTCCCTGTCAGGAGGGGGCGGGGGGGTAGGTTCTTCGGGCAATTCCTTCCCGATCCACCTCTCGGTGCCGATTTTGATTTCGTGCCGCGTACCGTTCGTTTCAACGAGTTCCGCGATCACCCCGCACCCCGGAACCGCCACGAGTGACGCTACGCGCGGTTCCGCGTCCGGTGCGAAGTTCCGCGGTAAGTCGGCGAACGGTTTTGCGATCGGGTGATTGCTCTGCGATTGAGCGAGTGATAGCCAACCGAGGAGCTTCGTGCGCTCGGAACCGGTCGCGATCGTTTGGATGTCAACGAGCGCGAAACGGTCTTCTGTCAGCGTGCCGGTCTTATCGAACATTACGCGGTCCACGGTCGCGAGGCGCTCGATGGCGTCGCCACCGCGAACGATCACCCCGCGCTCAGCGAGTCGGTTGAGCGCGGACCAAATGACTACGGGCGTCGCCAAACCGATCACGCACGGGCACGCGACCAGCAGCACGGACATCGCATTAAATAGTCCGGCTTCCCACCCGGCCGACGCGAAAAACGTCCAGTACGCGAACGTGCCGACCGCCGTGAACGCCACCAGCGGCAGGAACCACTGCCCGAGCCGGTCCGCGTGCCCCTGCAACGACAGCGGTTTGTCGCGTGCGGATTCCACGGTTGCTAGCAGTCGGTCGATTTCGCGCTCTGTTCCGCTTGCGGTCGCGGTGACGCGAAAGGTCGCATCGAAGGACGCAGCGCCGGCCACCACCCGGTCCCCCGGGCGCCGAACCACCGCGAACGGCTCGCCGCTCACGACAGTTTCCGACACAAAACCCGCGCCGTCGCGAACGACCCCGTCCACCGCGAACAACTCGCCCGGGTGGATCTCCACTACGTCCCCGGGTCGCACGTCCATAACGGGCGCGGTGCGCGTGCCGCCGGTGTCGTCGACCAAGCGGCACGTCGCGAGTTGCTCGCCCCAGGCGCGCGAACTCGCGAGCGCCGCGGCCCGTGACCGCGCCCCGATCACCTTGCCGAGCGTGTATACGACGAGCAGGACCGACACGACCTCGAAATAGATCTTCCCGCGCCCGGTAATTTGCGCCTGGAGCGACGCGCCGAGCGCGCCGAACATCGTGAGCAGGAACAGTGCTTCGATCGTAAGGCGCCCGCGGCGCAATTCCCGCGCCGCCGTGCTGATGAGCGGGCCACCGAGAAGGGTCACGACCAACATGGTGAGCGCGAAGACGAACCACTGCGTGAATTCGCGGATCGCCGGTGGAACGTCGTCGTGTACGTTCAGCGCGAGGCCGAAAATCATCGACTGCCCGACGACGAGCACGCCGATTCCGAGTCGCAGTCCGTCGAACCTGCCACTCTTGCCAGGAGCCGTTGTGTAGCACCCGGCGTCCGTACACGCTCGTTCGCCGAGGCTCAGACAGCCGAAACAACAGTACGCCCGCGTGATGCCGTCGGGTTGCGGGCGGCCCGCGTATCCACTTCCGGTGATCGGTCCGTTACAGTTCGCACAAACTGGCATGCGGCAAAATGGAGTAAGAACAGGAGGCGATCGAAATTGCCGCAGCCCGTGTTTTCTGCACGGGCCGCGCGACGAAGTGTTGTTAGTGGGCGGCCCGTCGGCGCCCCCGCACGCTGTGCGGGAACATTCGCTCTTGTGCTATATTCCCCGCGGCATCGAAGGGTAACGGGACCGGATCGCCGACGAATTCCAGGTGCGGGTGCCCCTTCAGGTCGGCCGCGAGCGGCGCGGACACCCACATCTCCACCACTTCGAGCGTGTTCGGGATCACGCAGAATTTCACCTTATCGGCTTCGGGCTGCCAGCACGTCTCCACGCAGTTCGCGATCACCTCGCGGTCCGTCTCGAACCCGAACGGGAGCTTGCTCCGCCACAGCGACCGGGCCGTGAGGTTATTCATGCGGAACGGCCCCTGCACGATTCCGGCTAGAGCGCGGTTCGTGGTGAGGTCCGCCAGCCCGATCCCGGTCGCGTTGCCGTGGCTCTCGGGCGACACGTCCAGTACGCCGATGCGGACGATGCGCGGGTCGTTCGTTTCGGCCTCCGGGGTCGCTTCGATCAGCATCCGGCCGATCACGTTCGGGTCCATCCCAGCGCCGGAGTAGTTCTTGCCGCACTCGCCGATGATGAGCACGTCTGCCCCTTTGAATGGCAGCCGGCCCATCAGCGCCCGCGCCTCTTCGAGCAGCACCGGTTCGCGGTCCCAGAGGTCGTCGCGGTCGAGCACTTCGAGTTTCGCGGTTTCTTCCTTTGCGTTTTCGAGGATCGCCAACCCACCGATGAACGGCGTTTTGTTCAGAATGACCTGGCCCGATTCCGGGATCATGTCGCGCAGCCCGCGCGTCCCGAAGCTGTGAACCTGATCGGCCCCGTGGCGCTTCCCCAACCCGATCACGAGCATCTTCAGAATGCCGCTCTCGAACTTCCCGCGGAAGTCCGTGTGCGGCTTCACGCGCGACACCGTCACCACGGCGTCGGCCTTGAGTGCGTTCTTGTCCCACCAAACCGGTTGACCCCACGAGTTCGTGCCGATGTTCTCGGCGTCCATGTCCGTGACGACCGGAACGCCGAGGTGCGCTTCGTCGAGGTTGTAACTCGCGAGCAACTCGCGCTGGCCCTCGGGTGTGGCACCGCCGTGCGACCCCATCGCGGCCACCACGAACGGCTGGGCGCCCAATTCTTTGATGGCATCAACGGTGGCGCGTGCGAGTGTGAGGTAGTTGTTGATCCCGCGGCTGCCGCATGCCACGGCGACCTTCATTCCGGGCTTGATGCGCTTCGCGGTTTTGGACCCGAGCCACAGCTCGCGCACGGTAGCAGCGACGTTGGCGACGGACGGTTGCGGGGTGGTTTGGCGGACGAGCTGAACGCGGGGAATGTCCACTAGTGCCTCTGCGAACCCCGCCCGCAAGGACGGGGGTGTTTTGGGGAGGGAGTAGTTGAGGAGCTTATTGTATCCAGCACCCCCGCCCTTGCGGGCGGGGTTCACCGGACTCTATTCCGGTTTGGCCTTCAGGGTGAGTTTCTTGCCCTTGCGCTCGACGACGATGTCAATGGCGTTGCCGACTTTCTGCGCCCCCATCGCGGTCATGTACGCGCCGACGTTTGGAGTCGCCTTTCCGCCGACTTCCACAATGATGTCGCCTTCTTTGAGGCCGGCTTTTTCGGCCGCGCCGCCGGGCGACACGCCGTCGAGCAGAACGCCTTCGCCCTCGAAGGTGTAGCTCGGCAGGATGCCCAGACGCGGACCCATCACGCGCGCCGGGCGCGATTCGGTGGGATCGACCCACGGGTCTTTCACCGCGATGTACTTCGGCGGGCTTTCGCGCGTGCTCAGGTCCGTCAGCAGGTAGTCAGCGAAGTCGGCCGCCTTCTTCATACCGGGAACGTCGATCTTCTCGGGCACGTCGGTCGGCTTGTGGTACTCGCCGTGGGTACCAGTGTAGAGGAACAGCACCGGGATCTTCTTGCGGTAGAACGAGTCGTGGTCGCTGGGGCCGGTGCCGGCCGGCAGGACGCTGAGTTTGAAGTCGGGTTTCTTGTTGGCTTCCTGAACCAGTTCCGCGAACCCGTCGCTGGTGCCGGTGCCGTACACCACGAGCCGGTCCTTCTTGCCGAACAGCCCGAGCCAGTCGGTCGGTACCGGCTTCGTGCGGCCGATCATGTCCATGTTGACCATCGCGACGGTCTTGTCGAGCGGGAACAGTGGTTCCTTGCAGTAGAACTGCGACCCGACCAGCCCGATCTCTTCTGCCGAGAACGCGATGAACACGATGCGCCGGCCCTGACGGTTCTTGATCGCACCGAACCGGCGGGCCAGTTCCATCAACCCGGTGGTTCCGCTCGCGTTGTCGTCGGCGCCGTAGTGGATCTTGCCCTTCGCGGTCGGGCCCCCCGCGCTCCCGAAGCCGCCGTAGCCGACGTGGTCGTAGTGCGCGCCGATGACGACCGTTTCGTCCTTCAGCGGCCCAGCACCTTCCAGCACGCCGACCACGTTCTTCGTCTTCACCTCTTTGCGGTCCACGGTCACTTCCGCGTCCGCTTTCCAACCCTTAATCGCAAACGATTGCGGCTTCAGGTTCTCGTTGATCGCGGTTTCGATTTCGGTCAGCGATTTTTCTTTCGCAGCGGTCAGGATCTCGTCGAGTACGGCTCGCTTGAGGAACATCACAGGGAACTTGGCCGGCGCCGTGCCGCTCGCATGCTGCCCGTATTGGGCGACCGGGTCGTTCTTACCCGCGGCGCTCGTGTCGTTCACGATGATGAGGCCGGCCGCCTTGTGCTTTTGGGCCACTTCGATCTTGGTGGCGAACGCCGCGTGGGTGCTGTCGTCGCTCGCGTTCACGGTGGTGTCGAACCGCTTGTCGCCCTTCTCGTTGTAACGCGGCGTGCGGCGCAGGATCACGACGATCTTACCCTCCACGTCGAGTCCCGCGTAGTCGTCGTACTTCAGGCCCGGGGCCGTGATGCCGTACCCGGCGAACACGAGATCGCCCGACGCCTTGCTCGTGGGGCTGAACCCCATCGGGCTGTAATCGGTATTGAGCTTCGGTTCCTTCTTCGCGTCGTCGGGACCGGTGAGGGTGAGTTCAGTCGGCTTACCGAGTTTCGACGACATTGTGACGCTGAATGGCTGGAAGTAGCTGCCGTCCTTCATCGCAGGCTTCAGGCCGGATTCCCGGAACACGTCCGCGACGCGGTCGGCGGCCTTCTCGATGCCCTTCGTGTCGATCCCGCGGCCCTCGCACTCCGGGCTGGCGAGGAAGAAAATGTCTTTTCGCATCCGTTCGAGCACAGGGTCGTCGAACGGTTTCTGGGCCGGCGCGGGGGCGGTGATCGCGACCAGCGCGACGACCGCGAGTGTGCCCACGAGTGGGCGGAACGGGGCTGGCATGCGCGTGTCCTTAAAGGAGCGAAGAGAGGGACGCGAGAGGGTTGTCGCTATTATGCGGTGCCGGCGCAACTTCGGGCAAGTGGTTGCTTCGGGGTGTCGGTGTAGAAGAGCGGGCGCTCTTATAGCGCCCGCTTGCGAACGGTGAGAAAAGCACGCTGCCCTATTTTGGTCCGGGCGGCGCGTACTTTTTGAGCCACGCGAAGACTTCCTTGTGCCAGTACGCGCTGTTCTGAGGCTTGAGTACCCAGTGCCCTTCGTCCGGGAAGTTTACGAACCGGCTCGGCACCCCCTGGCGCTGGAGTGCGGTGAACAGCTCGTGCCCCTGACCGATCGGGCACCGGAAGTCCAAATCGTTGTGGACCACGAGCATCGGGGTCTTGTACTTGCCCAAGTTCCCGGCCTTCTTGTGCGGTGAGAATTCGGCGTACTTCTGGGGCTTCTCCCACGGTAACCCGCCGTGCTCCCACTCGTCGAACCACAGTTCGTCGGTCGTGCCCCACATGCTCTCGAAGTTCCACACCGAGCAGTGCGTGATGAGGCACTTGAACCGTTTCGCGATGTCGTTCACCGCGAACCAGTCCATCATGTACCCGCCGAAACTGGCCCCGGCTGATCCGATCCGGTCTTTATCGACATAAGGGAGCTTCTCAACGAAATCGAGGCCCGCGATGAGGTCGCGATAACACTTCCCGCCCCAATCCCCGGTGATCTCGTCCACGAATTTCTGGCCGAATCCGGTGCTCCCGCGCGGGTTCGGAAGCGCCACCACGTAGCCCTGCGCGGCCCAGGCCTGCGGGTTCCAGCGGAAGCTCCAACTGTTCTCCCACGCCCCCTGCGGGCCGCCGTGAACGAGGAACGCGACCGGCCATTTCTTTTTCGCATCGAACCCCGGCGGCTTCAGAATCCACATCTGCATGTTCACATTGCCCTCGACGGGCACTTCCACCGATTCCGGCTTGGGCAGGTCCAGTTCGGCGAGCAGCTTCTCGTTTACCTTGCTCACTTCCACAGGCTTCGCCTGATCCCCGGGCCACCAGTACGTTTTCACCTCGGCCGGGTGGTACATGGTGGTTTCGGTGAACGCGAGCATGTTCCGCTGGCGCGAGGTCGAGAGCGACCCGCACGCGCCGGCCGCGTACTCGGTCTTGAAGCCCGCACCGTCCGCCTGAATCATGAAGATCGGTGCCAGCCCCTCCGCGTCCGCGGTGAAGAGGAACGCGCGATCGTACTCACCGGTCCAGACGAACTCGCCCACCGATACGTCGTACTTCGTGGTCACGCTGAACGGCTTGTTTGTCAGCGTTCCGTCCGACTTGCAGTCCGCGACGAGGATGTCCCACTTGTCCGCTTCGTAGCCGGCTTTCTTCTGCGCGCGCCACGCGAGCTTCTTCCCGCTGGCAGAGAACTTCGGCCCGCTGTCCGCGGCCTTGTTGTCGGTGGTCAGTGTTTCCCACTTGGGCGACGTGTTCGTGATGCTCACGCGGCACAGGTCGTAGTTCGTGCTCCACGACTCCTCCTTTTCCGGCACCGCGGAGAACACGAGGTACCTGCCGTCCGGCGTGAACGTGAAATCGTCACCGCTGCTGAACGTGGTGCTCGTGGGGTTGGCGTCGCGGTCGCCGGGGGTAACGTCGCGGCAATTCGTGCCGTCGATTTTGCACACGAACAAGTGCTGGCGCTTGTCACCGACGTAATCGTCCCAGTGCCGGTAGAACAGCCGCGAGAACGTTTTCGCCTTCACGGGGCTTTTCTCGATCTCGTCGTCCTTCTCCTTGTTGAGCTTGTTGCTCTCGGCGAACGGCTTCTCGCTGAACTCCGGGTACACGCTCGATACGAACGCGACGGATTTGCCGTCCGGCGCCCAGATACCGCTCCCGGCGCCGGTGCTGATGTCGGTGATCTGTTTCACCGCGCCGTCGGCCGTCAGCACCCACAATTGGGCCGAGCCCGAGCGCGTGGACTCGAACAGGACGCGCTCGCCGTCGGGCGACCAGCGCGGGTTCATGTCCTTCTTGCCCTTCGGGTCGGTGAGCTGTTTCGGCTCCCCTTTACCGTCGGCCGGGGCGAGCCACAAAGCCGTGCTGCTCTTGTTCGCGGCGAGATCGACCGTCGTGACCTGATAAACGACGGTTTTCCCGTCCGGGCTGATTTGCGGCGCCGCGGCGCGATTGAACGCGAACAGGTCTTCTACCTTCATTGGCCGCTTGTCAGCGGCGCCCGCCGACAGAACCAATACGAGGAGCGCCGCGGACGCGACCGCGGCGCGCGTGAGTGCGATCATTCGGAACCCTCTCTCCGGATGCGGGGGCGTCGGCCCCGGCGCAATTGACACGTTGTACCCGAATTGCAAGGTGCGAAACAGCACCCGAACCAAATGACGAGTTCGCGGTGATACTTTGACCGGTTCCCCTTGGCGCACCGGATTTCACCCTATAACACCCCGAGCACCGTTCCCCGCACCGGGTCGATTCATGCGCTGGTCCGTTGTCCGTTTGATCGCCGCCCGCGAGGTCCGCGACCAGTTGCGCGACCGCCGCACGCTGTTCCTCATCCTCGGGCTGCCCGTCCTCATGTACCCGCTGTTCGTGGGCGTGGGGATTCTGTTCGTCACCGCGCTGAAAGAGAAGAAGCTCGTGGTGGGGCTGGTCGGGGTCGAGCACCTCCCGCGCGCGGAAGCGGACCTGGCGCCGGTCCTCGGCGGCCCGGGCGGCGCCGCACAGAGGTTGCGGGCGTACCCGTCGCTCCTCGGACCCGACGGGCAGTTCGCGCCCGCGTATGCGACGACCGCACTCGATTCGGCCCCGCTGAGAGCCCAACCGCTCGACGCCGCGACCGACGAGGAACTCACCGCCCTACTCGCTTCGCGCCGGGTGGACGCGATCGTCGTCATCGACCCCGGCACCGCGACGAAACTGGACCGCGACGAGCGCCCCACGGTGCGCGTGCTCGGGCGCGACGGCGAGGAGAACTCGAAGCTCGCCGTGCAGCGCATCACGTCGGTGCTCCAGAAGTGGGCCGACGACGTGAAGGGCGCCCGGTTCGCGCGCCGCGGACTGCCCCCGAATTTCGACAAGCCGATCGAGATCCGCGACCCGCAATCGGAGAAGACGAGCGAGAAGAAGATCGCCGACGACCTGCGCGACATGCTGGTGAAGGTGATCCCGTTCCTACTGGTGATGTGGATGCTTACCGGGGCCATTTATCCGGCCATTGACATGACCGCTGGCGAGAAAGAGCGCGGGACGATGGAGACGCTGCTCATCAGCCCGGCGGAACGCACCGAGATCGTGGCCGGGAAGTTCCTCGCGACGACCTGCTTCTCGTTCGGCACCGCAATGTGGAACGTGACGCTCATGCTCGTTGCGGTAGCGGTGGCTCCGCTACTTGCCCCGGGGCTGTTCGGGCACGGGCTGATCTCGATCGCGGGGCTGGCCGCGTGCATTTTGGCAGCGGTCCCGTTGGCGATGTTGTTTGCGGCTCTGGCGCTCTCGCTGGGTATCTTCGCTCGCAGCACGAAGGAGGGGAACTACTACATGGTTCCGCTGTTCTTCGTGGTGCTCCCGCTGGCCTACTGGAGCATGACGCCGGGCATCGAACTGGACGGGTTCACGCGCTGGGTGCCGATGGCGAACGCGCTACTGTTCCAGCAGCGACTGATGTCGGTGCGACCGGACGCTTTCCCGTGGCAGCACGCCCCGGCGGTGTTCGGCTCGCTGAGCTTGTGCGTCGCACTGGCGCTGTTCGCCGCGGTGCGCCAGTTCCACCGCGAAGGGGTGCTGTTCCGCGAGAGCGAAGCCGGGGGGAAAGGCGGCTGGTCGTTGTTCGGGAAGAAGTAAATGAAGCCGGTTGTTTCGTATGGACGAACCGCCCGAGCGGATTGCTACGGGCGGTTTTGAAATGCCGATTGGGTTACTTCTTTTTGGGTGGGATCGTGTACGCTCCACTTTTGGGTGCGTACTCTCGCCGCATTGAGACAAATTCGCTTTTCCCGGTCAGTTCCTTGACCCCCGCTTCAAATCGTTCCCGGACCTTGAATTTTCTGGTGGGGTCTTCACTCGTCTCGTACCCGTCAAGGCACTCGGAAGGGAGCCGCGTACCGTCCGTAGCGTAAGCCGCCCGGTATACGATGGGAGCATCCTTGACCGGGTTTTCAAACAAATCGATTTCTTGGGCGCGACATCCACAGAGAATCACCCCCGTGACTTTAGAACCCGGTTTGACGTCCACGTTCCAGAAACACGGCGTGGTACAAGACAGTACCAAGACGACTTCTTTCTCATCGCGGACTTGGACTCGAATGGTGCGAAAATCCGCTGGAATATCGGGGATCGAGTCTGGGAAGAGGGCCTTCATCACGCCCCAGTGGAGCCGAGCGGTTTGGTGCATCGTCCGGGTTTTTCCCAACTTGGCCAAGTACACCGATCCGTCGTCGAGCGCCACATCCTTGAACGTCTTTTCGTCGTAGAAATCACGGTCGTCCAGGATTTCATTAAATCTGCGGACGAAGTCGTTCTTCAGAATGCCGGTCTTCAACGATTCGGGCATGCCTCGGCCCGTGGGCTGCGTCAGTCGTTCAATAATTTCATCTTCGGCGGCACGTTTTAGCACCTCCTCGGGGGTGTACTCACGGACGCGCGCGACAGCCTCTCCCTTTCCGTCACGAATGGTTGTGATTAGCTTCGCCCAGTCTTTTACATCTCTCACCCGAAGTTCGACCGTGGTAGGCTCGGATACTGCAATGCCGTGAAGCTCGGCCGTCTTTGCTGCTTTGAGCAGTGCGGCGGGGCCTCCGGTTTCAGGGGGCTTAGACTTGACTGCTGGTTCGGCTGCTGAAGCAGAAATGAGCACACAAAGCGCGGCCGTGATAGCGACGACCAAATTGCGCAAAACGAGCATCGGCAGCCTCCAGTTTGGGCTGTGAAACTGGCGCCAATAGTACATTCAGTGACATTTTGATGCGAGATTGAATTGTTCAAACAGATCGGGCCGGAACCCTTGCGAGTTCCGGCCCGATTGCCTTTGTCGTTCAACTTCGGCTTACGGCCGGGCACGGTCGAGGGCGTTGCGGCCCGATCCTTGGATCGGTGCGAGGGCTGCGCTCAGCGTGCGGTTCGGGAGCAACGACGCTCGTTCGCGCTCCGCGCCTTGGGCGAAGTCCTTCTTCGCTTGCTCGTCCTCACCCAGCGCCCAGCGGGTTGCACCCAGGAAGTACCACGTAACCGGGTCGGTCGGGTCGTTCTTCGTGGCGTCGAGCAGCGCCTTCACCGCAGCATCGTAGCGCCCTGACTTGTACGCGCGATGCCCGCGTCCAGCGCCACCGCAGCCGCTCTCGGATCGGTGGTCCGGTCCGCGACCGGCTGGCGGTACAGCGCGACCGGGTCGGCCACCGCTGCCAGTCCTTGGTCCGCGGCGCGTGTCCACGGCTTGCCCGCCGCGGTCTTGTAGGCCGGACTGCGCCGGGCGGCCTCGAACATCGCTTTCGCGTTCGCCAGATCGCCCTTAATCAGGTACGCCATCCCCGCCACAGTGCGGGCCTTCGCCGCGTCCTCGGATTCGGGAACCGACCCTGTTATCGCTTTCTCGGCCGCGGACAGTGCCGGCTCGCTGTCGGCCGGGCGCCGGAGTTCGGTCAACACGGGCAGCCAGATGTCCATCACCTGCCCCGGCGTAATCGAGTTAACCAACTGCTTCTGGAATTCGATCTCGCGCTGCACGAATTTCTTCTTCTCAGCTTCAGTCCGGGCTTGTTCTTCCTTCAGCGCGAGCGTGTGAGCCTCGTTCAACTTGGTGACGGACGCGGCGTGCTCGTCGGTCAGCTTCTTCGCGTCGGCCGCGAACTTGTCGGTGAGCTTCTTGAGTTCCTCTCCACTGCCGTCCTTCAGTTTCTTCGTTTCGGCCGTGTAGTCGTCGGCCAATTTCTTGAGCGCTGCCGAGTGGTCGTCCTTGAGTTTCTTGGTGTCGGTGTCGTACTTGTCGGTGAGCCGCTTCGTTTCCGCTTCGAGTTTGGCGGCCACGATCTTTGTTGAGCCTTCGGCCTTGCTGAGCCGCTCGGCGATATCGAGCAACTGACCGGTGGACAACCCGCCGCCACCGATGGCGACCATCGAATTGGGAACGAGCGCCTTCAGGTCCGGCCCGGTCACGCGCGACGCCACGGACTTCGTCGCCGCGAGCACGTCCGCCGGCCCCCACTTGTCCGGGATCGGCGTCACCGGCTTCAGCGCTTCCACCAGCGAGGCGAGCACGTCTTTCTGGTCCTTGACGTCCTTCTCGGCCGTTTTCAGTTCCGCCATCGCGGTTTCGAGCTTCTTCTCGGCGGTCTTCAGATCGACGGCAGCAGTTTTCAGTTTCTCTTCGGCTTCGGTCTTACCCTTCTCGGCGGTCTTTGCTTCTTTGTCGAGCTTCGCGACTTCGGCCGTGAGCGTCGTCACCATGCCGCGCGCCGCGGTCACGTCCTTCTCGGCGCCCAGGAGCTTCTCGATCGCCTTTGCGAGCCCGTCTTTCTTGATCGTCGCAGCCAGTGCAGGGTTACCGTAAATGGACCCGCGCAGCTCCCAATACGCTTTCAGTTCGTCGCAGGAGCGGGTGAAGATCTGTTCGAGCGGGTCGGAGAGCGGGTTCAGCCCGCGCCCGGCGCTCGCCTTTGCCCGCGCCGCGTGCGCGGCCTTCGCCTTCGTGATCTGATCGACGGCTTCCGTGTACTTACCACCGGCCGCGAGGTTCACGGCCTTCCAGTAGAACACGCCCGGTTCGGGGGCTTCGCTTTGCGGGGCGTCCTGGAGCAACAGCGTGGACGCGAACAGAATGCGCTCCGCGTCGGCCGGATCGAGCCGCCGGGACGTACCCGCGGGACTCGGGGCTTCGAGCGCGTTGAGCTTGTCGAGGAGCGCCTCGAAGGTGGCCTTGTACGCAGGGTACTTGGCCATCGCGTCGGTGTACACCTTGCGCGCGGTCTTGGTGTCGCCCACAACCTCGTGCGAAACCCCGAGTGCTACCGCGGCTTTCACCGCGCGCTTCACGCCGCCCGGTTCCGTGAGTGCCGGCACGTCAGCGAGCACCGCTTCGAGTTCGTCGCGTGCGACCTTCAGATCTGCGTCGTTGGCCGGAACGGTCGTCCCGTCCTTGAGAGCCTGTACCCGCGCGAACACCCGAATAGGGCCAGAATTGGCCTTATCGACCGTGCTGGTCGGCGGGCTGTTCTTGAAGTGTTCGAGCGCCGTTGCGGTGTCCCCCGCCGCGAACGCGGCTTGCGGGTCCACGGGCGCCGCGGCGGGCGGGAACCCGGCGGGCGGGCCGCCCGGTCCACCGGGACCGAACGGTCCACCCGGTCCGCCCGGCCCACCGGGACCGCCTGGTAGCGGCCCACCGGGAGGTCCACCGGGGGCGAACTGCGCTTTCTTTTCGTTCGGAATCACGCCACCGAAGTAGACTACGGCCCACGCGCCACCGGCCGCCAGCGCGCCGATGAGCAACCCCGCGGCCATGCCGCTTCCGCCCTTTTTCGCGGGCTTGGTCTTTTTTCTCGGGTGCCACGGGGCTAGTCCCTGAACCAGTACCCGCGTCGCTGTCCTTGTTGGGTTTGGTCTTGCTCGTTGGTGCGGGGGCGGCCTTTCGGTCCTTGTCTTTCCCCTTTTCCTTCGTTCCGGGCTTGGCCTTCACGGATTCCGAAACGGCCGAGCCTTCAGCGGACCCGGAGAGCCAGTCCACGCTGACGACCGGTTCGCGGGTCGGGGCCGTTTGGGACGGATCGATCGCTCCGGTGCTCCGCGTCGGCATTTCGGCTGAATCGTCCGGCAACTCGCCGCGCAGGATCGAGGACAGTGAGACCCCGTCGCGCGCGGCCCGGGTCGCGTCTTCGTCCCCGGCGAGGGCCGCGTCGCCCCAATCGACGGACCCGTCCGACGAGTCCGCGTCCGGCAACTGGAAGTTCGCGGAACTCCGCTTCGCGTCCGGTTCGGTCGCCTTGGGGCGCACGACCGTCGCGTCCAGTTCGGGCTCGTCCGTGAATTCGGCCACATCGTCGGCGTTCGGGGGAGCCTGAGAGCCGGGCTTCGCGCCTGCGGAATCGTCCACGTTGCCCGAATCGGCGAACGGGGATTTCAGCCCGGAGAAGATGCTCGACGGGGCCGACGAGAGCGACGGCGGGCCGTCGTCGTCCGCCTGACTCGATGCGACCAGATCTTCCAGGTCGAATTCCGGCGCGGTGTGGTCCTGGTCGAGCAGGTTCGACCCGCTCTGGTCGCGCCAGTCCTCGGCGTCTTCCGCGTCGTCGAACAGCCCGGCCGGGACCGGCTCGTCCGAGACCGTCAGATCGAAGCCGTCCGCCGGCCTGACGCTCAGGGTCCGGTCCACGCCGGGCGCCTCCACGCGCACCGAGGACTCGTCCTGCGGTCCGGGCTGGACTTCGGTGTGATCGGCGAGGATGCTGGACGCATCGGCGTCGTAGGCCGGGTTCGCGCCGTAATCGGTCGCGTCCGTGTGCGGCGCGCCGGGCAGGTCGGGCGTGTGCGCGAGGGTCGCGGAATCGAACAGTTGATGATCCAGCGCCGGTGCGGGCATGTCGTGAATGGATTCGGCGTCCACCCGCTCCGAATCCAGAATTTCCGTTCCGCCGTCCGCCAGTTCCGCGGCCACCAGCAGGTCGCTCGCCCCGCCGTCCTGCATGGTGCCGTCGTCCGCCGGATCGAACGTGAGCGCGACGTCGGACTGCTCGGCCCCGATCAGTGGCTCGGGATCGATTTCGATTTCGGCGTCCACCGCCTCGGCCGTGGGCACGGGCGCGCCGGTGAAGATGTTCGAGTTTTCGATCACCTCGGGGCCGGCGTCGACCAGTTCTGCGGCCGGGATTTCTTCCGCGTTCGTGCCCGAATCGAGCCACCCGGACGCGGGCTTGACCGGCTGAATCGGCTCCGCGTCTCCCAGCGGCACTTTCGAGTCGACCGCGGGCGGCGGGGTATCCGGCTCCGCGGGCGCAATCACCTTGCCTTCAGTGCCAATGTCGACGAGTGACCGGGAGCCGGAAACGTTAATGAAATCGAAAGACGCATCGACCGGGCGCGCGATCGGCTTCGGCGGCAGCGCGGCGTGCGTGTTGGACTCGTTGGCGTCCGGCCCGGGGATCGGCGGCAAATCACTGACCGAGTCCACCCCTTCCGGGAGCTGGAACTCGAACGACGAGCCGCCGCGCTGGTACCCCGGGGGCACAATCGACGGGAGCGACGGAGTGGAACCGGAGGAGCCGGAGCCCGTTGGGAACAGGCCCTTTACGTCCGGCACGCTGCCCGACGAACCGCTCGGCTCCGTATCGGGCGCCGCGGCGGGCAGTTGAACCGAACCGAGGGAGAACGACGACGGGTCGTTGGTCGGGGCGAGGGCACCCAGCGCGACTACCGACTCGCCCTCTTTCCCACCGGACGCGCCCGGCGCTTGGTCCAGCCCGGATATGTCGGCCGGGTCCGCATCGGCCAGCGGCAACTCGTCCAGTCCGAAGATGTCCGGGTCCGAGCCGAGCGGCACGTACCCGCCGCCACCGAGCGCGGCCGACGAGTCCAGGTCCGCGATCGGGATCTCCATCGAATCGCTCCCCGGGGGGATCGGGAGCGGCCCCCCCAGGGCATCGATCTCGGCCGCACCGAGATCGATTTCGACGCTGCTCGGCGCCCGGGCCGGGATGTCCGGGAGCGCGCCGTGTGCTGGGTCAACGGGCGGGTACAGGCTCGATACGTCTGGTAGGTTGGCCGGTTCGAGCGGCTGCATTCCGGCCGCGCCCGGGGCCGCGAGTGAGGCCGTGGGGTCGAACAGAACGGCCGAGTCGTCCGCGTGGGGCTGTGGGGGCAGGTCCGGGAGCAGGAACGTGCCGTCGGCCGAATCCGACCCGGCCGGGTTGTTGGCCTGCGGTTCCAGGCCGAAATCGCCGAACGACCCGCGGCTACCGAACGGGCTTTTCACCCCCGGTGCGCCTTCCGGTATCGGTGGCAGTCCGAAGTCCGACCGGCTGACGTTGGCATCCGGTTCCGGAATCGGCAGCGGCTCACTGCCCTCGTCCGGCAACTGGAACTCGAACGACGACCCACCGCTCCGGTACCCGCCCTCCGTGGGCGCATCGGACTGAGGATTTTTCGCGTTCGGGTCGGATTGATCGGGGGGCGATGGCTGGTTCGGATCGTTGGGGTTCGACATGGAGCTGCTCCGTGCGTGCAGAGTCCGCGGGCCGCGAGCGCGTATCGTGAGATGTTAACTCTTGACGGGGCGAACCGCTCCGGGACGGGCAGATTTTTCGTCGCTTTTCCGGCGCAGACGGCCGAATCGTCGGAACCCGTGACACTTGCCCGCGTACCCGGCCCTGCCATCGTACCCGATATTTGCCTAATCCGGTAATTCGATCCGTTCGGCAAAATCGGCTCAATAGTCAAAAATCGTAAGGGCGAAAGTCAGCCAGCGAGTCAAAAGTTGCACGGTCGAAAGTCGTAAAGTCGAAGACCCAACCAGGGTTCCGACTTTACGACTTTCGACCGTGCAACTTTTGACCGTACCGCGAGGCGAGTTACTTTTTCCAGAAGACCGCGTTCTGAATGGCGCTTTCGAGCTTGGTCGGCTCGGGTGCGATGACGACGCCGGCCTGAACGACCTCGTCCCATTTCGTGGGGTCGGGCGGGAGTTGCTTACCGGTCAGTTTCATCAGGCCCGCGTGCGATTGCCGGGCCAGAATCACGTCCTTACCCGCTTCCTGTTTGAGCACCTGTGCCAGCGCAACGACCGCGTCCGGTTGGCGGCAGTTGCTCAGCCCGCGCACCGCGGCCTGGCGCACTTCCGGGTCGTCACTCCCGGGCGCGGCGGTGTCCGGACCGGCCGTACCCGCAACGGTCGCGAGGAACCGTGCTGCTTCGGGCTTGTGCGTGTGGCCGACCGACTCCAAACACCGGCACCGCAGTGCCGAGACCGTGTCCGGAGCGTACCCCGTCGGTCCCTTGAGCGGCATACCCGGGTCGATTCCGGTGCGCGTCGGTGCGCGGCTCGCGCTCGTGCCCCCAACGGGAACGATGGCCGAAGGGTCCGGTCCCTTCGGTGCCGCGCGTTCCGCTTCCGTTAGCCCGTCGGCGGTTTGGTACGCCGTCATTAGGATCGCGGCGACGCGGTCGTCCTCGAACCGGCCGAGCGCTTCAATAGCCGCGAACCGGAGCACCGGGCTGGAGTCCGCGGTCGCTGCTTGCTTGAGAATGTCGAGGATCTGGTCCTGGTCTTCTTGGGTGCCGTTATTACGGGCCGGCTCCTTGAGGCGGTGCATGGCCTTGGCCCGCTCGTCCCCGGAGCGCGGGGGATCGGCCCGGAGCACCACCATCGGGTCTTCCGGTGAAATCACTTTGCCGACAGTCTTGAACGGCGCGTCGCGGAACTTTCGACTGGTGATTGCGTCCCACATATTGGCGCACCCGGTCGGCAGTAGGGCTGCGGAGGCCGCGACGGCGATCGTCAGTGCCCGGTACACGTTTCCCCCGGCCCGCAACGGGCGGCTCTTTAGTCACGAATGAGTCGCGGGGAATATCGACGATCCGGGAGCGGGTCAACTGCAAGCCGAAATGCGGAATTAGGCTCCAAAGTGCGAATCGCGGCGGTACCGGCGGAGATTCAATGCCAAAGCCTGGAATGATACTTCCTGACAATAATCGAATGGCGGTCCAAACCGTTTGGTTCTCATGCGGTTTGTACGCTATTTGGCCCGTTCTTTGCTCTTGACGTAGCCTTCTCATGGTTGCGTGGTCGGCGAGCGAGTGGTAAGGTATTCACATTCGGTGATCGCCTTCGATCCCTTCATCTAAATTGTCGCTGGCGGGTATGGCTGTTAACCTCGATGCCTCTGGAATCGGCCAACTGGCCCTCCGTCTCGGCTTGGTTGGTCCCGATCAAATACGAGACGGGCTCGACGAACTGGGCGACAAAAAGGCCCCGGCCACCGACATGGTGCGGCTGCTGGAGCGCAAGCGCCAGCTCACGCCCTGGCAGGGCAACAAGCTGCTCAAGGGCGATCTCGACGGCTACTTCCTCGGCGGGTACCGGCTCCTGTACAAGATCGCGTCCGGGAGCTTCGGGCGCGTCTACCGCGGGGACGACCAGCGCAGCGGACAAGTTGTCGCGGTGAAGGTGCTGCGCAACAAGTGGACAATCGACAAACAGAAGGTCGAACTGTTCCAGCGGGAAGGGAAGCTGGGGCTGACCATTCGGCACCCGAACATCGTCTCCGTCCTCGCGGTGAACCAGGACTCGAAGACCGGCCAGCACTTCATCGTGATGGAGTTCGTCGAGGGCGGGAACCTGCGCGACCTGCTCCAGGCGCGGAAGAAGCTCAACCCGGACGAAGCGCTTCGCATCATGGACGAGTGCGCGCAGGGGCTGGCGTACTCGCACGCACGCGGCCTCACCCACCGCGACATCAAGCCGACGAACATCCTGATCGCGGTCTCCACCGGGCAAGCGAAACTCGTGGACTTCGGGCTGGCCGAGATCAGCCAGGGATCGTCCGTTCACCTCCAGCGCCAGGACGACCGCGACGACGACGTGGCCGTGGACCGGACGGTCGATTACGCCGGTCTCGAAAAAGCGACCAACCAGAAGCCCGGCGACGTGCGGAGCGACATCTACTTCCTCGGCTCGGTCCTCTACGAGTGCCTCACCGGGCACCCGATCATGCCGGTCACAAAGGACCGGCAGGCGCGGATGCAGGCGCGGCGCTACATGGACGTGGAGGACACGCTGCGCCAGCACGGCCCCGGGCTGGGCATCACGCCGCCGCTCATGCGCTTGCTCGGCAAGATGGTCGCGTTCGAGCCGGCCCAGCGGTTCCAGACCCCGACCCAACTGGTCGAAGCGCTCCAGGCGTGCCGCGCGGAACTGGCGACCGGGACCGCGCAGCCCCGGGGACCGGTCGGGCCGAAGACGCTGTTCGTGGTCGAGCAGAACCAGAAGCTCCAGGACACGTTCCGCGACCGGTTCAAGGCTGAGGGGTACCGGGTGGTGCTCACGATCGACCCCGGACAGGCCGTGCGCCGGTACCGCCAGCAGGCGTACCACGGGGTCATCATCGACGCGCGCACGGTGGGCCACGACGGGGTGACCGCGTTCAACGACGTGCTCCGGGCCGCGGACAGCGCGGGTATGGAGGTCGGCGCGATCCTGATCCTCGGGCAGGACCAGGCGAACTGGAAGGCGCAGGCTCGCACGGACGCGCACGGCGCGGTCCTGATCGACCCCGGTGTGACCATGAAACAGTTGCTGCGCACCCTGAACGAACTGACCGGGACCGAGCAGGCGCCGGGCGAGGACTGAGCGCCCCTTTCCCCGTGATACGCACGTTCGTACACTGACGGGGCGAAGGAATCCCTCTTCCCCACGACGGAGCGGGTCTGCCCGCATGTCGATCGTTCTGTCTCTCACCGGCCAACTCGAACTTGCGGAGCGCTTGTCGCGCACCGAAGCCCGCGACTGGTTGGCGCGCGCCGCCGTCTGGTTCGAGGGGATCGGCGACGCGGTGCTTGACGCGCGCGTCGTGCGCGACGGCGAGGAGCGCCCGGTACTGCTTCTCGTGTTACACCCGGCCGCACCCGCGGCGGAGGTCCGGCTCGGGGCGAGCGGGCGGCTCCGTGTCAGCGCCGTCACCGAAGCGGCCGGCCCCGGTTACCACATTTATCTGTGCGATCTGTTCCGCCAGATGGCCGACGAGTTCGAGTTCGCGTGGGTCGCGGACGACTGCGTCGACCCCACGGGGTACTTCCACTCGCGGGGCCGGGGCACGTGCGAGCGATTCTTTCTCCAGTGGCTCGCCGAACAGTGCGCCACCAACTCCAGAAGCATTGGTCTTCCTGCCTCGCACGGGTTCACGTATCCCGCTGACTTACTCACGCCGCTCGGCCCGCGAACGCGCGCCTGGGCAGCCGAGGTTGCCGCACATCTCGAAAAGGGGCGCGACTTCTTCGCATGGTGGAACCCGGCACTGGACTCGATCTTTTATCGCGGGCGCGCCTTGGTTCGGATGTGGCTCGACTTCTTTTGGCGCCCGCCGCTCTCGGAAGCCGATGGTGAACTCGCCGACCAGATCGCCAACGACCTCGCCAGCGCGTTCAAACTGGACCCGGCCGCGGAACTCCCGTGGGCCGAGTGGCTCGAACTCCTCACGGCCATCGCCGGTGACGAAGACGGCTACTGCGTGACGCCGAACGACGACGGGTTGAGTATCGAGTTGTGGAAACACATGGGGCCGCTCCCCGCACCCGCGGCGAAGGACCGGATCGGGTACCGGCGGTACCCGGTGCGCGTGTCGCTCGATGGGAGTTGGTCCGTGGAAATCCCCGGCGAACTGGCACGCGAGCGCAACGACGACCGCACGTGGACCGCGTGGGACCGGACGCGCACCGTCTGGTTTCACCCCCTTCGATTCACCAAGCCCGGCGGTGAACCGCCCACTGCGGCAGAAACGGCCGAAGTGGGGCGCAAGAGCTTACCCGAGGGTGAGGCGCTTCCGGGTTTCGATCGCGATGGGCTGCGCGGGGAAGCTGTGTTCGGCCCGGTCGAAGAGGACGGCCGCACGCTCTGGCGGCTCAGCGGCGTCATCGGCGCGCCGGGCCAACTGGCCGTGTGCAATGTGTACATCGAGAACGAGTCCGACCGCGACTGGGCCGTGCGCACGTGGCGCTCGCTCCGTCCCGGTGGGTAGAGGTGGAGCGAGCGTTCGGATTACTTTTGCTCGCTGCGCGGTTTGGCCGTTGGAGCATTCGGGTCCACTACGACAGCAGCTTTAGGCGAGATTGTTCGGAACGCCTTCTCGCTCTCGTACAGCTTGAGCTTCTCGCGGGCACCGGCCCCGAACTTCTTCTCGTACTCCCGGTCCCCGAGCACTTTCCTTTGGTACTCGGTCGCCTTCGCGAAGTCGCCGGTTTCGGCGTAAGCGGCGGCGAGCGTTTCCAGCATCAGCGTTTCGCGGAACCCGGTCAGATCACACGCCTTCTTCGCGAGCTCGAGTGCCCGCTTACCGTCCCGCACGATCGTGTCCGGGCACGTCGCCAGGAGCCACGCGAGGTCGTCCATCAGGAGCGGACTCGTGGGGTCGAGCCGGCCGGCCTCGGTGAAATCCTGCGCGGCCAGATCGTAATCACCCTTGCGCTGGTGGACCAGCGCGCGATTGCGCCACGGGGTGGAATACTTCGGGTCCGATTTGATCGCCGCCGTGTAGTCCTCAAGGGCCGCCTCGAACTTGCCCTGGGACTCCAGTGCCACGCCGCGGTTGTTGAGCGCGACCGAGTACCCGGGTTCCAGACGCAGTGCCTCTTCGTAGTCCTTGATCGCGCCGTCCACGTCGCCCTTTGCCCGCCGCGTGCGCCCGCGTTCGACGTAGAGCGCGGAATGCGGGTCGAGTCCGATCGCGGCCGTCAGGTCTTCGATCGCGCCGTCGTGGTCCTTGTAGAAGACGCGCGCGACCGCGCGGTTGCGGTACGCCCACGTGTCCTTGCCGTCGGCCTTGATCTTTTCGCTGAAGAACTTTTCGGCGTCGGCCACCCGGACCACTTCGGACTTCTTCACCTGCCCGATGTACGGCCCGGGGTGGATGACGTGCCGGATTTCGAGCCACTCGCCCAGGTCGCGAACAACGGTGCCGGAGTAGGAGAACTCGCCGATGTTCTTACCCGCCGCGTCGCGTAGCGGGAGCCGGTCCTTCACCGGGAAGACCATCTGACCGGCCCATTCACCGGGGCCGTTCGCGCAAGCAAAAGAAGGGGTTAGGCCAACCAGTACGAAAACCAGGAGTCGTCGCATGGTGCATCTCCACAGTGGCGATACACAAGATTGTCGAGTGATAGGCCAAAGAACGCAAGTGGCGCACAGTGCCAAAACGCTTCAACCCGCACCAATTGGGTACGGGTTGAAGGAGTGATATTTACAACGCGGCCGGGCGCCAGCCGGTGAGGAGCGAGAAAGCATTTTTGACAGGATTAACAGGATCGACCGGATTGAAAGCCCGTGCACGGTGAGCCGAACAAGGGCCGGGTGCTCATCGGTGGGCTCTCGCCCTCAGACGGTGCCTTTTGAATCCTGTCGATCCTGTTAATCCTGTCAAAATTGCTTTCACCGATTGTCCGCGCTGCGTATCAGCGCGCGGAAACGGTCTCGGAGACCGTCTCGGGTTTCGGCGCGAGTTTTCGCACAGTGACCGAGCCGGCCGCGAACCAGGCCGCACTCACAACGGTGAGAGCCAGGAGCGCTCCAAACGTGCTGCCGGGTACCGCGGCCCAGGCCAGCGGGAGCAGTACCCCGCCCAGCGCGCCTAACAGACCGACCAGTCCGCCCACCGCGCCGACTTCGCGCGGGAAGTGCTCCGGGATCAGCTTGTACACGCTCGCCTTGCCGACGCCCATGCCCACGCCGAGCACGAACAACACCCCGGTGAACGCCCACACGCCTAACCCGAGCGGCAGCGACAGCGCGACCCCCGAGATCAGCATCGCCCAAAACACCGCGGCCATTACTCCGCGCGCCCCGAACCGGTCCGAGAGCCACCCGCCGAGCGGCCGGAGCAAGCTCGCGGGGAACACGAAGCAGATCGCGGCGAGAAACCCGATCCACTTCGAGAGATAGTCGAGGTCCGTCTTCACCGCAGGGTTCGCAGTCATGTACGCGGTGTACGCTTCGCCTTTCAGCCCTTTGATGGTGTCGAAATCGGAGACGAGTTGGGCGTTCAAACTCAAACTCGACGCGAGTTCCTTCCCGTAATTCGCGAAGTAAAATTGCGGCAACACGCCGGAGAGCGCGACATACGCACCGAACACGACGGTGTACTGAAGGCCGTACTCCCACACCCGCGCGTGTTTCATCGGGGCGACGAGTTCCGACAGCGCCCGCCCGCGTGCCGGGGTACGGTCCTCACGCGGCGCCAGGAACCAAACGGCCGCGGCCATGAGTACGAGCAGCCCAGCGTACACAACGGGAATGAACCGCCACCCGCCGGGAACCACGCCATCCAGGAAGCCCGTGGCCGGCACGAGTGCGATCAACATCGGGCCGAACAGCTTTGTAACCGACGCGCCGACGTTACCCGCACCGAAGACGCCGAGTGCGGTGCCCTGCCGGTCCTTGGGGAACCACGCCGCGTTCCACGCGATCCCCACCGAGAACGAGTTCCCCGCGACACCGTACAGCACCGCACAGATCAGCAACTCGTAATAGTTTGTCACACGACTCACGAAGAACGTTGGCAGAACGGTGAGCAGGATGAGCGCGGTCAGCACCCGGCGCCCGCCGTAGCGGTCGGTCCAGATGCCGAAGTGGAACCGGCCGAGCGAGCCGGACAGGATCGCGGCGATTGTCAGATTGTAGAGTTGTCCGTCGGTGAGTCCGAGTTCGGGCTTGATCTTGATGCTCAGCATCCCGAGCATCAGCCAGACGGCGAACAGCAGCGTGAACGCGACGGTGGACAGCACGAGCACGCGCGTGCGCTGCCCGGCCGCGGAGGGGACCGCGGCGGACCGGGAGTCGGGGTTCATGGCGCGAATGCCTCTCGGGTCTATAAGGGACGGATAACCGGGAGAGATTGGTTCGGGTGTTCCTGTTCGGGCGGGATTTCGCTAGCCGGCCTTCGCGACCGCGTGGGTCGTGAGCAGGGTGGTCAGTTGCCCGCGGCACGAGCCGCACCCGGTTCCGGCCCGGGTCGCGCTACAGAGAGCGGGGAGCGTGTCGCAGCCGTCCCGGATCGCTTCGATGACGGCCGATTCGGTCACGTGATTGCAGTTACACACTTCGCGCTCGGCGGGCGTCGAGACCGCGTTGCCGGTCGCGAGCACGTCGAGGCGGTTGGGCGGGAGCGGTTCGTCGCGGTCGAACATCTGCACCAGCGCGGGCGCGGCCTCGGTGCAGCCGACGAGCATCGCGCCCGCGAGCTTCCCGTCGCGCACCACGAGCTTGCGGTACACGCCGCGCCGCTCCTCGAACACTTGCACCACTTCGTCCGTCGGGAACTGCGCGTCCGGCATGCCGAAACTGGCCACTTCGACGCCCGCGACCTTCAGCCGCGTGTAAACTTTCGACCCGAGGTACCGGGCACGCGGGTTCGCGCCGGTGAGCACGTCGGCCAGCACCGCGCACTGCTCCCAGATTGGCTGCACGAGGCCGTACACCTGGCCGTCGTGCTCTGCGCACTCGCCGACCGCGTAGATGCCGGGGATCTGAGTCGCGAGCAGGTCGTTCACGAGGATCGCGCGGTTCACCGGGACGCCGGATGCCTTCGCGACCTCGGTGCGCGGAACGATCCCGCACGCGAACACGACGAGGTCTGCCGGGACCACGTCGCCGGCCCGCATCTTCACGGCCTCGACGTGCCCGTTCCCGATGATCTCGTCCGCGGTAGTGCCAGTGCGGACGAAGATGCCCATTTTCTCGATCGCGCGCCGGAGCAGGTCACCGCCGAACTTGTCGAGTTGCGCGTTCATCAGCACGGGATTGAGGTGCAGCACGGTGACGTGTAGCCCGAGGTCGCACAGCGATTTGGCTGCTTCGAGTCCGAGTAACCCGCCACCCACGACGACCGCGCTGCTCCCGGGCCGGGCGCGGTCGCGGATCGCCACACAGTCCTCGATCGTGCGGAACACGTGAATGCCGGCCCGCGGGCCTCCGTCGTCGCTTTTCAGTCCTTCAATTTGGGGGATCAGCGGCGAACTACCGGTTGCGAACACGCACACGTCGTAGGGGCGCGCGTCGCCCGAACTCGTGGTGAGCCGGCGCGTCACGGGATCGACCTTCGTGACCCGCACGCCGGAGTGGAATGTGACCCCGCGGGCAGCAAACCAGTCGTTGGATTTCAGTTCGATCTCGTTCGGAGAGCCGCCGGTGAGCACGCGCCCGAGTAGGATGCGGTTGTACGGCCCGCGCGCTTCTTCGCCGTACACCGTGATCTCGAAGACCCCGGTGGCGTTCCGGCGCACGAGTTCGTCGAGCAACCGGCTGGCCGCCATGCCGTTGCCGATGATCGCGAGGCGCTTCTGCGTCATGTCTTCACCTTCGCGATACGAACCGCCGCGAGCTTGAATTCGGGCATCCTGCTGACCGGATCGAGGGCCGCGCTCGTGAGCAAGTTTGCCGCGGACCGCCCGCCCCAGTGGAACGGTGCGAACAGCGTGTCCGGGCGGATGTCCGGGGTCACTTCGGCCACGAACTCCACCTTCGCGCGCCGGCTCTCGATCGTGACGCGGCTCCCGGTAACCACGCGGTGGCGCCGGGCGAGGCGCGGGTGGATCTCCAGGCGCGGGACAGGTTGCGCGTTCACGAGCCGGCCCACGGTGCGAGTTTGGGCGCCGGAGTTGTAGTGCTCCTTGTAGCGCCCCGTGGTGAAGAGCAGCGGGAACTCCGCGTCGGGCTCCTCGCCCGCGGCGCGGTGCTCAACTGCAAAGAATTTCGCGCGCCCGTCCGCGTGAGCGAATCGTTCCGTGAACATGCGCGGCGACCCGGTGTGCTCCTCCGACGGGCACGGCCAGAACACCCCATCCTGGTGCTCGATTTTCGCGTAGGTGATGCCCGAATAGTCGGCAGGCGCGCCGGCGGTGGCGCGCCGCAATTCGTTGAAGGCACTCTCCGCGGTGCGGAACGCGAACTTCTCACCACAGCCGAGGCGCGTGGCAAGCTCGTGGAACACTTCGAGGTCGCTGCGCGGACCGGTCGGCGGGCGCGACACGATGCGCCGGCGGATCACCCGCCCTTCCAAATTGGTCATCGTGCCGTCTTCTTCCGCCCACTGGAACACGGGAAGGAAGACGTGTGCGTGTGCGGACGTCTCGTTGTGGAAGGCGTCACACACGACGAGCAGGTCGAGCGCCTTCAGCTTCGGTTCGAGGCGCGACAGGTGGGGCGCGGCGACCGCGACGTTCGACCCCATAACGAACAGGCTGCGAATGCCCCCCGGCCCGAGCGAATCGAGCAGTTCGCAGGCACTTTTCCCCTTGCGCGGGAGGGTGGAAGGATCGACCCCCCATACTTGAGCGACGGCTGCGCGGTGCGAGTCCACTTCAATGAGACGATAACCGGGGAGTTGGTCCGCCTTCTGACCGTGCTCGCGCCCGCCCTGCCCGTTGCCCTGTCCGGTGAGTGTGCCGTAACCGCTGTTCGGTTTGCCCACCTTGCCCAGCGCGAGCATCAGATTGATCCAGGCGTGAATGCTGTCCACGCCCTTGCTGTGTTGTTCCGTTCCGCGCCCGGTGAGCACCATTGAACTGTGGGCGGTCGCCAACCAGCGCACCGCTTGCCTCAATTGCGCTTCCGGGATGCCCGTGAGGCGCTCGACGCGGGCCGGGTGGTACTGCAACGCGATCGCTCGGACCGCGTCGAAGCCGGTCGTGCGGTCCGCGATATAGTGCTCGTCGGTCAGGCGCTCTTCGATGGCGACGTAGAGCAGGCCGTTCGCCAGTGCGAGGTCGGTTCCCGGCGTTACCTGAAGGAACAGATTCGCGACGCGGGCGGTCGAGGATCGGCGCGGGTCCGCCACGATGAGCCGCCCGCCCGCGGCCTTCTGGCGATCGAACCACTGCATCATCGGCGGGAGCGTATCGGCGGTGTTGGCGCCGATGAGCATCACGACTTCCGCGTTCTCCACGTCCGCGACCGGGAATGGTAATCCGCGATCGAGCCCGAACGCGCGGTTCTGGGCCGCCGCCGCGCTCGACATGCAGAACCGGCCGTTGTAATCGATGTTCGCCGTGCCCAGCGCGATGCGGGCGAATTTCCCCAGTAGGTACGCTTTCTCGTTCGTCAGCGCGCCGGAGCCGAATACGCCGTTGACATCAGCTCCGTACTGGTCGCGGAGCGCGATCATCTTGGAGGCGACGAAATCGAGTGCCTCGCCCCACGTCGCGTCGCGCCACGCACCCTGCTCGTCGCGGAGCTGCGGGGTGGTGATGCGCTGCGGGTGCTGGAGGAGCGCCGCCGAACTCCAGCCCTTGATGCAGAGCTGCCCGTTGTTTACCGGGAAGTGCGGATCGCCACTCACCCGCGGCATGTCGCCGCCGAGGTCTTCGCCCATCAGGATGCCGCACTGGAACGCGCAATACGGGCAGTGCGTGCGCACACCGAGGGCTTGTTCCGGGAGCGTGCTCAGGGGAATCGGCGGAATCGCACTCACGACAGCGGCACCGTTACGAACACCGTGCCGTCGCGCACTTCGGTCGCGTAGGCCTGAATCCCGCACACGCTCTCTTGGTCGCACGCGCCCGAGGTGCCGTCGAAGCGGAAGGCGTGCAGCGGACACACGACCTGTTCGCCGATCAGCATCCCGTCCGCGAGCGGGCCGTTCTTGTGCGGGCACTTGCCGTCCACCGCGAACACACGGCCCTCGCGTCCGAGGAAAACTGCGATCGGGCGCCCGCCGACCTCGAACGCGCGCCCGAGTCCGGTCGGGAGGTCGTCGAGCGTGCAGAGCTGGACTCGGGTAACTGTGGCTGTCATGAAACGGCTCTCCGCGTCGGTGTGGTTCACTCGCTCCGCGAGCGGGTTTCGGGGCGTTTTTGGGCGGGTCGCGCGACCCTCGGGCCGTACCGGGTCCGGGCACCGCTCGACGTGCGAGCGGGCCACACTGCAGGCGAGATCAATCAGAGAGTCACAGCACCGGGAGCGGTACCCGCTTCGTGTCCTCGAATTGGCCGGCGTACACGGGCTTGTCGCGCTCCAACCACGGGTCGACGTAGGCCGCGATGGTCTTCTCCACTTCCACGTCGAGTTGGGCACAGATCCCGAGCGAGTCGTTCACGATGATGTCGCGTACTTTCTCGATGCCGAGCCGCGGAACGAAGTCGTAAGTGCGTTCGAGCCACTTCGCGTTGTCGCGGTAGTAGATGAGGAACCGGCCGATCACGCGGAGCGCGTCTTCCTTCGTGGTCACGCGGCACAGCACCTCGGTCTTGCGGACGTGGGCACCGGCCGCGCCGCCGACACTCACTTCCCACTCGCCGCCCTCGGTGGCGATCACGCCGACGTCCTTGACGGTCGATTCGGCACAGTTCCGCGGGCACCCGCTCACCGCGAGCTTCACCTTCGCCGGGAACTCGAACCCCTGGAACCGCTTCTCCAGATCGATCCCGAGGCCGGTGCTGTCATTCGTCCCGTACCGGCAGAACTCGCTGCCGACACAGGTCTTCACGGTGCGGAGCGCCTTCGTGTAGGCGTGACCGCTGGGCATCCCGAGATCGGCCCACATACCGGGCAGGTCTTCTTTCTTGACGCCGAGCAGGTCGATGCGCTGGCCCCCGGTGAACTTCACCATCGGTACCGCGTACTTCTTCGCGACGTGCCCGATCTTGATGAGGTCTTCGGCCGTTGTGATGCCGCCGTAGATGCGCGGGATCACCGAGAACGTGCCGTCCTTCTGGATGTTCGCGTGTACGCGGTCGTTGATGAACCGACTGTCGCGCTCGTCGATGTACTCCGTACCCCAAATGCCCTTGAGCATCGACGCCAGCCCGTTGCGACTCTTTTCGTCGTCGCCGGTGCCGAGCTCACGGAGCACCGCAGACACGCTCTTTAGCCCGCGTGCCTTCACTTCCGCGACGAGCGACGGCTTGTCGAGCGGAACGGCCGCGACGAACCACGACTCGCTCGGATCGGCTTTCACGCCACCCGCGACCGCTTCGATCAGCCCCTTCACGAGTGTCTTGCACGAACCGCACCCGGTCCCGGCGCGCGTTGCCTTGCCGACCGCGGGCACGGTACATTTGCCCGCTTTGATCGCCGAGACGATGGTGCCTTTGCAAACGCCGTTGCAGTCACAGATCTGGTGCGAATCGGGCAGGTCCGCGAGCGAGACTTCTTTCTTCGCCGAGCCCGCGGTGAAGAAGAGTTCGAGCCGGCGGTCGGGCACCGGGCCGGCCGCGTGGAACAGGCGCATCAGGTCGTCGGCAGGTGCGAGGTCACCGAGGAGGCACGCGGCGCTCACCTTCCCGTCGCGGACGATGGTCTTCCAGTACACTTGCCGTGCCGGTTCAGCGAACTGTACCACTTCGTCGGTCGGCTGGAGGTCGTTGATGCGCCCCATGCTCGCGAGTTCGACGCCCATCACCTTGAGCTTGGTCGCGATCTTCGAGCCGGTGTAGGTAGCGGCCGGGTCCGTGCCGGTGAGCACCTTCGCGAGCACCTTCGTTTGTTCCCACAGCGGGGCGACGAGGCCGTAGATCATCCCGTTGTGCTGGACGCACTCGCCCACGCCGAACACCGCCGGGTCGTTCGTGCGGAGCTGGTCGTCCACGACGATCGCTTTGTCGCAGGTGACGCCGCACTCGCGTGCGAGTTCCGAGTTCGGCCGGATGCCGGCGGAGATCACCACCATGTCGGCCGGGATCTCGCTCCCGTCCGCGAACTTCACCCCGGTCACGTTCATGTGGCCGAGCAGTTCTTTGGTGACGGTTCCGGTGCGTGATTTGATGCCGAGGTTCGCGATGGTTTGGCCGAGTACCTTTCCGCCGGCCTCGTCGAGCTGCACACTCATCAGCCACGAGCTCATTTCGACGACCGTGACCTCGACGTTGTGGGTCATCAGCCCTTTGGCAGCTTCCAACCCGAGTAGCCCGCCGCCGATCACGACCGCGGTCTTGCGCCCCTTCGCGTATTCGGCGATGTTGCGGCAATCGTCGAGTGTGCGGAACGCGAACACCCCGTGGAGCGGCGTGCCCGGGATCGGCGGGATGAACGGCTTGCTGCCCGTCGCGAACACGAGGTAGTCGTAGTCCACGGCGAAGTCGTCCGCGAAGACTTGTTTCGACTCGCGGTCGACCTTCGTTACGCGCTTCCCGGCGTGCAGGGTGATGCCGTTCTCCTCGTACCACGCGAGCGGGTTGAGGAAGATTTCTTTCGCGTCTTGAGTGCCGTTGAGCACGTTCGACAGGAGGATGCGGTTGTAGTTGCCGTATGGCTCGTCGCCGAACACGGTGATGTCGAAGCGCGTCGGGTCGCACGCGAGCACGTCTTCGAGGAGCCTTGCCCCGGCCATCCCGTTCCCGATCACGACCAGCTTCGGCTTTTGCGGGTGGAGTGCGCGAATCATCGGAGCTCCTTCTTGGCGAGCGGCCGGTGCGAGCCAGCCGGTGAGCGATCGGTTCCCGGTGAGGGTCGGTAATCAGTTGGTCGGTCGGGTTGGTTCTGTGGCGCTCGCGTTCGTCGATACGAGGCCGAGCAACTTCTCGCGGAACCGGACGACTTCACCGACGACGAAGATCGCCGGCCCGCGGATTGTCGCGGATTCGGCCCGAGTGCCGATGTCGCTCAGGTCGCCCACAAGAACGCGCTGAGCGGGGAGCGTGCCGGACTCGATCACGGCTGCCGGTGTGCTCGATGCCAGCCCACTGTCACTCAGCTTCGCGGCGATCTTCGCGACGTGGCGGACACCCATGTAGAACACCACGCCCGGCATCCGCGCGAGGGCGTCCCAGTCGAGGGTGCATTCGGACGAGTCGGGGCCGTGGTGGCCTGTAACAAGTGCGACGGCTTGGCCGGCGGCGCGGTGCGTGATCGGGATGCCCGCCGCGGCACACGCGCCCGCGGCCGAGGTCACGCCCGGCACGATCTCGAACGGGACGCCGGCTTCCGCGAGCACTTCGGCCTCTTCGCCGCCGCGCCCGAACACGCACGGGTCGCCGCACTTCAACCGGCACACCGATTTGCCCTCGCGGGCGAGTCGCACGAGTGCGTCGTTGATCGTTTCTTGTTTGGTGGAGCCGATGCAGTACCCGCGCTTCCCGACGGAAACGAGTTCCGCGTGCGCGCTAACTTCTGCGAGCAACTCGGGGGAGACGAGCGCGTCGTGAAGCACGACATCGGCGGACCGCAGGACGCGCAGCCCGCGAACAGTGATGAGGTCCGGGGCGCCGGGACCGGCCCCGACCAGGTACACCACTCCTGCTGACGCGAACCGGCCCACGGCGTCCTCCGGGCAATACGGTCCCGGCGCGGGCCGGGAAGAGACGGCCCACGCGCGGGGGTGGTTTTGAGTGATCCATTCGTAGCTGTGTCATTTGGAGATTGCATTTGGTGTGCCAGAGTGGTGGCGTGCCACAAACATGTGGGGCAAATACGTGGTAAACCACGCCGATTTCTCGTGTAAAATTCAGTGGATTTACCGTTAAAGCGCTATTCTCCCCACGCGCATGTGACGCCCGCAGTTCGTGCAACTCTGGTGTGATAGTGCCTCTCCCGAGCGCACGACGTGGGCAGTAGAGAATTGGGGATCGCGTGATGGGTCGGGTATTCAGAACACAACCAGTAACTCTCGCTCTCGCGCTGGTCGCGACCGTGTTCGTAATCGACTTGTGCCTCCCACTCGGCGTGGCGAGCGCGGTGCCGTACACGTTCGCGGTACTTCTCGCGCTTCGCGCGAAACCCGGTTGGGTCGGGCCGACAGTGGCCGTACTGTGTGGGGTACTGACGGTCGCGAAGATGCGTAATAACTTCGTATAGCATACATTATACGAAGCTATACGACTTCGGCTTTTGCGGGTGGAGTGCGCGAATCATCGGAGCTCCTTCTTGGCGAGCGGCCGGTGCGAGCCAGCCGGTGAGCGATCGGTTCCCGGTGAGGGTCGGTAATCAGTTGGTCGGTCGGGTTGGTTCTGTGGCGCGGATGAGTCGGCTGGCCGTCGCGGGCGAACTCGCCACGGTTCTCGCGCACGAACTGAATCAACCGCTCGCTGCGGTGTGCCTCCAGGCGGACATGGCCGCGCTCCTGGCGACCGAATCGACGTCCACCGGGCTGAGAGCTGCACTGGGCGAGGTCGCGGAGCAGTCGCACCGGGCCGCCGAGATCGTGCGGTCGATCCGCCAAACGGTTCGGCGCACGGACGTTGAGCGCGGACCAGTGGACTTAAACGAGGTCGTTCGCGTGGTAGCGCGGCTCCTCGAATGGCGGGCGCGGCGGACCGGAGTGAGCGTGGAACTGAATTTGGCCGACCCGCTTCCCCCGACGTATGGCGATCGCGTACAACTCGAACAGGTGCTCTTTAACTTGCTCCAGAACGCGATCGAGGCGGTGGAAACCGTTCACGGACCACGAGTTGTTGTCATGGAGACGGCGCCGGTCGGCGCCTGGCTCACGGTGCGCGTGCGCGACACCGGGCCGGGGTTGACGGACCCCGAGCGCGTGTTCGAGCAATTCTACACCACCAAGCCCGAGGGCATGGGCCTCGGGCTGGCGATCAGCCGGTCGATTGTGACCGCCCACGGCGGGGTACTCACAGCCGCACCTCGACCCGAGGGCGGAGCGGAGTTCACCTGCATACTACCGATCTACCGGGAGGAAAAAGGGTGAGCACGGAACCAACGATTTTCGTGGTCGACGACGACGAAGCCGTCGGCCGCGCGCTGGCGAGCGCCGGGAAGCTGCTCGGCCACCCCGTTCGCGCGTTCACATCGGCCGCCGCGTTCCTCGCGGAATACGGGCGCGACCAACCCGGCTGCCTCGTGCTCGATATCCGGATGCCGGGGATGACGGGGCTGGAGCTCCAGCGCGTGCTCGCCGATTCGGGTGCAACGATTCCCGTGGTCATGATTAGTGGGCACGCGGACGTGCGGATCGCGGTCGAGGCGATGACGCTCGGTGCGGTCACGCTGTTGGAGAAACCGTTCCGGCTGGACGAGTTGCTTACCCACATTCGGCGCGCGTTGGAAAAGGACAGCGCCGATCGCGCCGCTCGTCAGCAAACGGCGGACGCGGACGCCCGGCTCGCGGTGCTGACCGCCAAGGAGCGCGAAGTGTTGGAGATGATCGCGGCCGGGAAATCGAACCGGGAAATGGCCGACGCACTCGGCCTCAGCGTTCGGGCCGTGGAGGACCGGCGGTCGCGCCTCATGAAGAAAGTGAACGCCAGCTCCGTCGCGGAGTTGGTGAAGCTGCTCGCCGGCCGGAGTTCGTAAGGGCGTCCGTTTTCGGGTGCCGCGAGCCTTTTCGCCGGTCGCGTGTCCGTGCTTGTGTGTTCGGCACCGATAACGCGGAGGTGGACCGTGGCCGAGATGCGCAAAGAGTTCCTATCCGAACGCGACGACCTGTTCGTCGTTCACGAGTTCCTCTCCCCGGACGAGTGCGATTACTACATCGCGATGACCGAGTCCGCCGGGTACGGTGACGCGCCGATTACGACGATGAGCGGTCCCGTCATGCGGAAGGACATCCGCAACAACGATCGCGTGATGATCGACGACCCGCAGATCGCCGGAACGATCTGGGGCCGGCTGAAGGCGTTCGTGCCCGATCGCGTGCAGTTCTGGCTCCCGGTCGGGCTGAACGAGCGGTTCCGGTTCTATCGGTACGATCCGGGCCAGCAGTTCGACTGGCACTTCGACGGGGCCTACGAGCGCTCCCCGCTGGAACGGAGCGCGTTCACGTTCATGATCTACCTGAACGGCGGGGTGGCGGGCGGCGCGACCGAGTTCAATCTGCGCTCCCACGGCGGAACGCGGAGCGACGACCCGATCGTGCGCGTGCAACCAGAAGCGGGCAAGGCGCTGGTGTTCCCGCACCGCATTTACCACCGCGGCGCGCCGGTCGCCGACGGACGCAAGTACGTGATGCGCACCGACATCATGTGCCGCTGGAGCGAGAAAGTAGGGTAAGAGGTGGCCGTCGTTTGAATAACGATTCCCCGGTGAGTCGATCTCGTACTTGAGGCCCGCGTTCCAGGTACAGAGATCGCCTCACCCTCCGCCCGATTAGATTTGCAGTTCCGCAGCCCGTCGCAGTGCCACGGGTAATCCGTGAGCATCGGCCGCGGCGGACACTTTGGTACCGTCCGCCCGAACCACTTGTGTGTTCGTGAGACCCAGGAAGGCGAAAAATCCTCGCACGTAACTTTCCTGGTGTTCGAGTCCCGCCGCTGGGGTGCCAGCGTGGTAGAACCCGCCCTGAGAAGAAACGATCACGAGTCGCTTGGCCCCGAGTAGCCCCTCCACCCCGGCGGACGAATACCGGAACGTGACTCCGGCCACGGCCAGAGCATCGAGCCACGCTTTGAGCTGGCTCGGGATGCCGAAGTTGTACATCGGGGTGCCGACCACGATGATGTCCGCGGCCAAAACTTCGTCCAGCACGCGGCGCAGAGCGGCCGCTTCGGGTGCGATCGCGGCCGGCGCCTGATCGACCGGTTTGCCGAGCGTGCCCGCGAGCGACGCGGTGAGGTGCGGTAGCGGGTTCGCGACCACGTCCCGATAGGTCACCCACAAGTTCGGGTATACTTCCCGCAGTCGGCTCACGACCGCAGCGGACACAGTGCGACTGACCGAGCGCTCGCCGAGAATGCTGGAATCAACGTGCAAAACGTTCATCGCGGGCTCCGTTTATCGGGGCGCATCCGACGGGCTTTGTGGGTAGCGTAGAACAACCGCGGGAATCTTAAGGCGGGTCCGGGAACATCACAAGGAGGCACAAACATGGAACCGAGTAACACGCATGTGCCCACTCCACACGCGACCATCGAGGAGTTACAAAACCGCTTGCGCCGGGGAGACCACGGCAAGCTGCAAGGGGATTGTCAGGCCGGTTCCGAGGTTTTGGCTCGGGTCGGCGAGAAGTGGACCGCGCTGGTTGTCGTGATGCTGTCCGGCGGGCCGAAGCGATTCAAGGAACTTCAGCGGATGATCTCCGGTATTTCGCAGCGCATGCTCACCCTGACGCTGCGCGGGCTGGAACGCGACGGGCTGATTTCCCGCACCGTGTTCCCGACCGTTCCACCGCGCGTGGAGTACGCGCTGACCGAACTCGGCGAATCCTTACGCGCGCCGATCATCGCACTGGGCAACTGGGCGCAAGCAAACTGGAAACAGATTGAGGCCGCACGCGAACGGTACGACCACAGTGGGGTGAGTGAAGAAGCGTCGACGTAACCGGAGCCGGTGTTGGCGGGTCATTCGTGCCCGTCGGGGCGTTGTTCGCAGTGATTTGTCGGTTCGTCACGGGTGTAGGGCCGGGTTTGTGAGTTATGCGACTGTGGTTCGGCGCTGGAACGGGCACCCGGGTCTTTGGCGAGGTCCTTGATGAGCCGTTCGTCGTCGCTGAGCACGGCCACTCGGCCGGCCAGCACGCTTTCGGCCGGCTCCGTGCTCGTTCCAGAACGTCTCGGTGTCCTTGACCCGGTAGTTGATCTTCTTGAACCGCGACTCGACCCACGAACGGGTTACCGGAAGGCGGGCCTTCCGGTAACCCGGGTACTTCATCCGCTCCGCGTTGTTCCGCAAGTACCCGGGCGCACGACCCCGCACCACCCGCGGGTCCGCTTCCTCCGCGCCCTCGGGCGCCTCACCGACCCGTTCCTGCTCTCGGTCCAGTTCCACAAGCGCCTCGGGCCCCCGCCCCCGTCCGCGCGCGCATCCACCGCGCGTACCGATCCCATTGCTCCCGATCGGTGCCCCCGGTCGCACGCGCGGCTTGCTACACTTAGCCGAGTACGTGGATAAAATCTACCACCGGCACGTACTCACCGAACCAGCGATTCTGGATCGCCCAGTTGTACGCTTGGCCGTCGCACGTTCGTGGGCGACGGCTTGCGGCCCCGAAGTTCCGCGCCTGGGCTTCCGCACCGGCCAACCGGCCGAACGGTTCGCTGTCGCACGTCGTCGCCACGCACGTCCGCACCACGCGCCCCGGTTGCCCGTCGATCGGCTCGGGTCCGGAGGCGACCCCGGTTTCACCAATGCGCCTACGATTTCAGGCCCGGCGGTCGGGCACTGTGTCAGGCGCCGAACGCGCGCGGTCTGAGAAGCGCGCGGGCGGCTCGGGTTGCGGGTCCGGGTCGTGGGTCTTGCTGGCGCGCCTAGGTATGCGACCTTGTCCTCGCGCCACTGCGGGTCACGCGCCCCGCACCCGTGCCCCTCGGCACGCCGCTGGTAACGACCGCCATCGACCTCGGCGCCCAGCACCTCCGGCGCGTTCGGAACCTGCGGTTCGAGCTTCCGGGTACGGTGGGCCTCGGCGTGCCGGTCTCGCGCGGCGACCGGCACGACCCCGACCGGCTCGCTCAGGCGCCCGACGTGCCGGCCGCTGATCGAGAGGCCCGCCAGGAGCCGAAGCGCTTTGGCGGCCAACACGAACGAGGGACGTGCGGCCCCGGCGTGGACGATCTTGGCGAGCACCGACGGGCTGTACCCGTGGGGGGCAAGTTTGAGGTTCGGGCGCTGGAGGGAAAAGTCCCTCCGGCAGTTAGGGCCGTGGGCGACGGGTTCTTGAAGCACGACGGCGGCTCCGCGAGCGATGAGTTTGCGCGGTCGGCTCTGAACGGGACCGGACGCCTGGCAGATCGGGCAAGACAACTCGTCGGGGCGTTGTTGAGCTTGTTGGCTCGTGAGTTGGTCGAGGTTCTCTCGACCAACCCGGCGGTGGCGGTGATCTACTCCGTCTCTTTGAAGTTCGTATCGAGCGGTGGCCCGTCCGGTCCGTAGGCGTTCCTGGCGACAATTTTTCCCCACTGCTTGGCGAGGTCTTTCACAGCGGCCAGTTACTCAAGCGTTGGCTTGCGTTTGGGCATCGGCCGTCCTGCCTTGCACTTGGGGCGAACTTCCGGAGGGATTTGCCACCAACCGTTGTGGACCGACTCAACACACGCAAAGCCGGTCCTGCCCCCCTTATCTCCGCGATCCCGAGTGCGAATCGATCCAATCGGCGTCGCACTTGTTACAATCATATCCGAGTGGCAAAATTCTCACCTTCACACAAGCCACACAATCCCTATGTTTTGGCGGCTTTTCTCGACGTACTTGCTGCTCGTGATCGCGACTGTGGGGTTGCTGGGCTTACTCACGTTCCAGCGCGCCGAAGAGGTGTTCAACGACCTCGTGCGCGAGGTCGCGACCGCGCTGCTCGTCGTGGTGATACTCGCGATCGGTGCGGCGTTCGTGCTGGCGCGGTGGTTCGCGCGCCCGCTGGTCGAGCTTCAAGAAGGCGCGCGCAAGTTGGCCGACGGTGACCTGGGCCACAAGATCCGTGTGGCCGGGAGCGCGGAGCACTCGGAACTGGCCGAGACGTTTAATGCGATGAGCGGCCGGCTCGCGTCCACGTTTCGACTGCTCGATCACGACCGCGAGCAGCTCCGCGCGATCCTCTCGGGGATGGTGGAGGGGGTCATCGCCATCGACGACAAGCGGCGCGTTCTGTTCGCCAACGAGCGCGCCGGGCAGTTGCTCGAATTCGACCCGCGCAAGGCCGTGAACGAGCCGCTGTGCGACGTGACGCGCCTCGCCCCGTTTCACACGGTCGTCGAGAACGGGCTGACCACGACTGAGCCGCACCGCGAAGAGTTCGACGTTCCCGGGTCCGGTGGGCGGCACATGGAGGTGTACGTGTCGCGGTTCCCCGGACACGGGATGCCGGGCGCGGTGGTCGTGGTGAACGACACGACCGAGATTCGCAGGGCCGAGCGGATGCGGCAGGACTTCGTCGCGAACGCATCGCACGAACTGAAGACGCCGCTGGCCGTCATCAAGTCGAGCGTGGAAGCGCTCATCGACGGCGCGTCCGAAGACCCGGACATACTGGCCGCGTTTCTGGAGCAAGTCGCGCGCGAGGCCGACCGGTTGGCCGATCTCATCAAAGACATGTTGAGCTTGTCCAAGATCGAGTCCGGTTCGCTCGCGCTCGAACCGCGCGTGGTGGTGCTGGACCGCGCAATTACCGACTGCGTTGAGCGACACCACCCACGGGCCGAAACGAAAACGCTGACGATGGTGGAGAAGCCTCCGTCGGACGCGCCCGCGAACGTTGCGGCGTGGGCCGACCCGGACGCGCTGCGACAGGTCATGGACAACCTCGTGGACAACGCGATCAAGTACACGCCCAACGGCGGGCGAATCACAGTGCGCTGGGGGGCGACCACGGAAACGGTGAGCTTCGAGGTCGAGGACACCGGCATCGGCATCCCGGAAACAGACGTGAACCGCGTGTTCGAGCGCTTCTACCGCGTGGACAAGGCCCGCGGGCGGGCGGAGGGGAGCACCGGGTTGGGGCTATCGATCGTCAAGCACCTCGTTCAAGCGATGCGCGGGCAAGTCCGCGTGAACAGCAAGCTCGGCAAGGGGACGACGTTCCGCGTGACGCTGCCGCGTGCGGGGAGCGCGTGAGTTATTCCCCGATCACGTCCTCGAACTTGAACACCGCGACGTGCCGGAGCAGAGGATTGTTCGGGTCAACAGTCATTCCACCGACGTAGACGGTTCGCTTGCTGCCGGTCGCGGTCGGTGTGGTGACGACGAGCGGCGAACACATGACGTCGAACTCGTCCCCGCGCCAGCCGAACCCCGGCAGCTTCCCGCGCCACCATTGCACCGCGCCCGTTTGCGGGTTGAGGCAGAACATCCGCCCCTCGCGCGAGATCGCGTACACCGCGACCGGGAACCCGCCCGCCGACGCCACGGCCGGCGCGCTCGCGACGGCGCTGCCGATACCCACGCGCCAGCGCAGTTTGCCGCTCTTGCGGTCGATGGCGTACACGTTTCCGTCACGGCACCCGGCGTAGACCGAGAACGCATCGACCGCGAGGCCGGTGTGGACGGACCTCGGCAACGAGTAGCGCCACTCTTCTTTACCGGTCGCCGCATCGAGGCAGCACACCGCGCCCGCCGGTTCTTTTTCGCGCTCCTCGCCCTCTTCGTTGTAATGGAACGTGTCGAAGCCCATGTTCCCGGTGCCGACGCCGTAGAACACTTTGCTACCGCTCGCGATTGGCGCCCCGAACGCGCGGAGCTTCAGGTCCGTGCGCCACTTCTCTTCCCCGGTGTTCGCGTCGAGAGCCACGGCAACGTAGGAGTAAAGCCCGCTCCCGACGAACACGGTTCCGTTCGCGACCACGGGAGCGGCATCAATGTGAATACCCCGCTCTTTTCCGCCGGAGAACTGCCAGAGTTTCGCACCCGTATTCGCGTCCGCGCAGAACAGCCCGTCATCGCCCGCAGGAAAGTACACTTTGCCGTTCGCAACGGCCGGCGCGCCCTCCGTGTGACTGCTCGTTTTGAACGGCTCTTTCCACGCGGGGTTCCCGTTGCTCGCATTCACGCAGAACAGCCGGCACCCCTTATCGACGTGCATCCCCTCGCCGCAGTACACCTTGCCGCCCTCGATCGTCGGCGTGCAAAACACCGTGCGGAGCGGCTCACCGACCGAGTCTACGGCCCACTCGATCTGACCCGTGTGCCGGTTCATCGCGAGCAGGCACCCGTCGATTGGGCGTTGCACCCCGAAATACAGTCGATCACCGTCGAGTGCGAGGTTCGACATGATGCGGCCCAGGGACTTCTCGGGCTTCCCGTTTTCGAGTTCAAACGCCTCGATCGCAACCGGCTCACCCAGGAGTCGCGGCGCAAAGTTATTCTCCGCGTCACCGGTCTCGATGCCGGTCGCCATTGGCTCGCTTCCGCGCCCGTTGAGGACGAGTACCGTAATGAGGCCGCACAGCGTCAGAGCCGCCAAGCCGATCGATTCACCCGAAAAACTGAGCCGCAGTGCGGGTGCATTCCCGTTCGCGCTCAGATCGGCGCCGGATGTCACAGCGCGATAGGTGGCGTAGATGGTCGCTACGAAGAGCGCGATTCCGATGAACGTGAACTCGCGCATCGGTACGGTGAGTGTGCGGCTCCAGTCCGTGAACGTGGCCGTGAGTACGGTACACGCCGCAGCGAACACCGTGAGGCCGACGAGCGCGAGTAATTCGGTTTTGCCCGGTGCGTCGGTGACGGCGGGTTCGTCGCACGCCATTCGTCGATAACGTATCCCGGCCCACAAGAAGCCGACGAGCGCGATCGTGGTGAGGTAAATGGCGACAGATTTCGGCGCGAACGCCCAACCCGCCGGGAGCCAGTGCGGGCGGTACGTCGAGACGGCGAAGTAGATGAGCGCGAGTGTGCTGTTGATGCTGGCCACGACCAGGAACGCGCGCCAGCGCTTCATGCCGACGGCCATTCGCGCGAACACACCGGGGAACAGGGCCGCTACGATCGCGAGCGGGCCAACTAGCACGAACGAAGGAATAACCCCTAGCAGTGCGGAGGGGGATGTGGCGAGCGCGTCCTCGGCGCTTGTGCTTTTAGCGGAAGCCGCGAAGGAAAGGACGATGAATGCGAGTACGCCGAAGCACAGCGAGGACTGTAATCGCATGGTGAAATGAGTCCTTCTGACGGGCAACGTTGGATAGAGTCTACCCCAACGTACCCCAGAAGCCCACCCGCGGATGTAACAGCCTCAATCTTCACAATGGGCGAGCACAAGGGGCGCTCGCCCACATGCGTTCTTGTCACGTGCGTCGGAACTGTTTGTCCAACTCCTGCCGGCTGAACAGCAGCGACGTGGGCCGTCCGTGCGGGCAGTGGTGGCTGTCTTCGGCCATTGCTCGCAGGTGCAACAAGTAGTTGATCTCCTCCGACGAGAGCTTGTCACCAGCTTTCACCGCCGCCTTGCACGCCATCGTCGCCATTAACAGGTGCAGCAGCGCTTCCTTGGTTGGTGCGCGCTCCTGGGTCACGATGTGGTCGATCACCCCGCGCAGGATCGTGTGCGGAGCCTTGCGTTCGAGCAGCGTGGGGTAACTGGAAAGCAGGATGGTACTGCCGCCGAAGTCCGAAACTTCGAGCCCGAGTTCGGCGAGCGCCTCCGCGGATTCGAGCACCAGCGCGGCCTGCTCCGCGGGCAGGTCGATCGGTTCCGGGATGAGCAACCGCTGGATTTCGAGCTGCCCGGCCCGGATGCGCCGGCGGAGTTGCTCGAACAGAATGCGCTCGTGCAGCGCGTGCTGATCGATGACGAGCATGCCGTCCGGAGTTTCGAGCACGAGATACGAGTCGTGGAGCTGAATCGCAGTACCGGCTGAAGGTACGCTGATCTTCTCTTCCGCAGACGGGGCCGCCTGTGGAGCTTGTTGAGCGACGGGCGATTCCGCACGCTGAGGGGCTTCGGTGGCCGCGCTCTCGAACCGGCTCTCAACGCGCGCGGGTTCAGCTTCCTCGCTTTCGGATCTTTCAGGGGCAGACTCGGGTACTCCCGATTCTGACGACTCGTCCGCCCACTCCTCTGTCTCTGAGAGAGGAGTGCTCGGCATCTCCCTCTTCTCGAAAAGAGGTTTCGAGGTGGGAATTGGTGCAAACGGTTCTTTTGTGCTGGGGTCTTCTTCTTCAGTGACCGGTCCACGCGACACTTCACGGACCGGGGCCGCTGGAGCAGCGACAAAGGGCGACGGTACGACCGGCTCCGGAACCGTCCTCTCGGCGGTCTCACTCCTCTGCGGCGGAGTGCTGAACCCGCCCGACCACCGGTCGCCACCATCTCGTTTTGTGAAGGACGTCGCGGGCGTTGACTTCGGAATCACTCCCGCGGGCGTGCGCCAGAACGGGTCCGCGATCTCTCCTCGCTCCCACGGCGCGAGCGTTTGTTCCGCGAGTTCGCGCCGCGGAGACGTGAACAGCGACGGCGCGTCAACAGGTGACGGCTCCGGCCCTCCAATTTCTTCGCCCTGTGGTACGGTCAGGTGTGGAACGAGGTTCTCTTTCAGCAGCCGGTGCTTAATCGTGCTGCGAACGAGCGAATAAATCAGCGAGTTCTCCTGGAACCGCACTTCGGACTTCGTGGGGTGAACGTTCACGTCCACCTTGTCGGGCGGGATCGTCAGGAACAGGAACCCGATCGCGTAGCGCCCGGACATCAGCAGCCCGCGAAAGGATTCTTGCAGTGCGTGGGCCACACTCCGGTCACGGAACCAGCGCCCGTTCACGAACAGGTATTGCAGCTTCGAGTTGCCGCGATCGCATTTCGGGTCCGCGATGTACCCGGTGAGGCGCATCGGCCCCTCGCCGGAGTCGATTTCGTACAGCGCGTCGCGCACCTCGCCCGTGAAGAACAGCGCGATCCGGTCGGTCAGCCCGGCGCTCGCGGGGATGTCGTACACCAAGCGGTTGTTGTGCCGGAGCGTGATGTGCAAGTGGGGGTGCGCGAGCGAGAGCCGGGTGACCGTTTCGCACACGTGACCGAGTTCGGTGGCGACGCTTTTGAGGAACTTTTTGCGCACCGGCACGTTGTAGAACAAGTGCCGCACTTCGAGGCGAGTACCGGGGGAACCGTTCCACGGGCGCGGGTCCGCGAGCGCGCCGCCGTCACACTTCACCTCGCACCCGCTCGCGGCCTCGCGCGTGCGCGACTGTAACGTAATCTGCCCCACGCCCGCGATCGACGCGAGCGCCTCCCCGCGAAAGCCCATCGTACCAATGCGAAACAGATCGTCGGCCGTTTCGAGCTTACTCGTGGCGTGCTGAGAGAACGCGAGCGCGAGGTCGTCCGGCTCGATCCCGCACCCATCGTCCACGACGCGGATGAGTTCGGTGCCGCCCGCGTCGAGATCGATGTCGATTCGAGTGGCACCCGCGTCGATGGAATTTTCGAGCAGTTCCTTCACAACGGACGCGGGGCGCTCGATCACTTCGCCCGCGGCGATCTTGGTAACCACTTCGGGGGGTAACTGACGAATGCGAGGCATCACGAACTCACGAGAACGTACAGGCGATGTGGTTAATAGTATCGTCCTCCCAGGCCGCAGAATGGAACCCCAGTTGTCATCCCGGACCAATACGGCACACCGGTTGCACATTTCTGCCAATCCGGACCATTTCCCGGAAGGACACCAACGGAGGAACCGCAATGAAGGCTTCGCACGCGGCGATCGTCACCGCTTTAATATTCGCCAGTGCCCTTCTGATCGGCTGCCAACAACCGGCCCCACCAACTACCGCGCTGCGCGAGAAAGAGACCGATATCCGAATTCGCGCACCGGGTGTCGATGTCGATGTGAAGGGCCGCGGGGACGGTGTCGGAAAGGATCGCAAAGTGGACGTTGACGTGAACCGCAAGGATCGCTGAACGCAATCGCCGCGCTGCTCACGAGCAGCGCGGCGATGTTACTGGCACACAAACCCAGGGGCTGTCGTTACTGCACTTCGCGGAAGAGCTTTGGAGTGAAGTAGTACAGGTCCACCTTCCACACCGGCCATTCGTGCTTTCCTTCGCTCAAGTGCCACTCGTGCGGCACCTTGAGTTCGCTCAGGCTCGCGTGAACCCGCTTGCTCACGTCGAGAATGAAGTCAGCGTCCCCACACGACACCCACAGGAGTTTGAGCTTCTTCGCGGCCTCGGACGGGTTCTTGACCAGATCGCCGATCGGTTTCGTGTTCGGGGCGGATGCGAACCCGCCGACCCACGCGAACGTGTCCAGGTTCCCCAGCCCGAAGTTGAGTGACTGTCCCCCGCCCATCGAAAGCCCGGCCAGCGCTCGGCTTTCGCGGTCGGACTTCACGGAGTAGTTCTTCTCAACGAAGGGAATCAGGTCTTTGAGCAGATCCTTCTCGAACGCCTCGAACGCCGGACCTTGCTTGTCCCAGGGAGTTCGCTGAGTGACGTCCTTCGCGGCCCGACCGTTGGGCATCACGACGATCATCGGCACCAGTTTTTTGTCGGCGAACAGGTTGTCGAGAATGACGTCGGCCGCGCCCTGCTTCGTCCATCCCGTCTCGATGTCGCCGACCAACTCGTCTAATGTCGGCTATCCCGTTAAGCAGGTAGAGCACAGGGTACTTCTTGTCCTTGGAGTAGCCGGGCGGCGTATAGACCACCGCGTTTCGCTTGATGCCGACGGTCGTCGAGTCGTACTCCACGGTTTCGGCCTTCCCGCGCTCGATCCCGTCGCGTTTCGCGTCGAACCCCTTCGGCGGGGCGGCGAGCCGTTCGTCTTTCGCGGACACTTTCTCGTCCTTCTTCTCGGCCGGCTTCGCGGCCCGTTTCTGTTTCAGGAGCCATTCAAAGACCTTCGGGTCTTCGTAGGTTTCGGTCCACGAATCGTGTCCGGCTTCCGGGTACACCTTGAGTTCCGCGTCCACAGCGCCGGCGTCCTTGAGCGCTTTAATCATCGTCTCGGCCGTTTGCAGGCGCACGATCGGGTCTTTGCCGCCCTGGAAGATGCGAATGGGGAGGCTCTTGATCTTCTTCGCGTCGGTCGGGTTCCCGCCCCCACAGATGGGAACGATCGCCGCGAACCGGTCGGGGCGCGACGCGGCCAGTGCCCACGTACCCATGCCGCCCATGCTCATACCGGTGACGTAAATACGATCCTTGTCCACCTTGTGCTTCGTCGTGATTTCGTCGAGCAGCGCGTGGAGCGTGTCCGGATCCCAACCGAACCGCCGCGTTTGTGGCGAAACGAGGATGAACGGGAATTCTTTGCCGGCCGCGACCAGTTTAGGCGGTCCGTGGATTTTGACCTTCTCCAGATCGGTACCCGTTTCCCCGCCGCCGTGGAGGAACAACACCAGCGGCCAGTCCTTGTCGCCCTTCTCGTACCCCTTGGGCAGGTACAGCAGGTAATCCATCTCGACCTTGATCTTCACCTCGCGCTCGAACTTCTTGGGGACGAGTTTGTCCGACTTGTCGTCCCGGCCCGCGGCCGGTACCGCGAAAGCAACGAGCACCGCCCAGACCCAAAGATGCCTGTGCATGGCCTGACCTCACGCTGGAGAGGAAACGGGGATTGTGGTGGGTTCTGTTTTGTCGGTCGAATTGCCGAGTCCGCGCGAAACGCTCTCGAGGAGCGAAAGTAAAAGTGGTGCGTTCTGTTCACCAACGGTCGCCAACAACCGCTCCCGAACCGATTCGCTCGCGGTCCACAGTTGTTCGTACACGCGACGCCCCTTCGCGGTCAGGGCGACGGTTCGAGCGCGGGCATCAGTCGGGTGCGGGGCACGCACCACGAGCTTCTGGCCCTCCAGGAGCAGGATCATTGCTCGCACCGTGTTCGGGTCGGACGCCGCGCGCCGGGCGAGTTCGCGCTGCGTGGTCGCCTCGCCGTGTGCCAGCGCCGCGATCAGAACGAACTGGTCGGCGGTGATGCCGTGCTCCGCGAGCGCGGCGTCCGTGCGCCGGTGCATTGCCAAATACGCCCCCCGAAGGGCCATCGCGAGGTCGTGACCGGTCATAGCGAGTTATCAATGAGTTTAGTATGTATACGTTCGATTCGCGACTGAGTGTATCTGTGGATCGACAGGAGAACTACTGAGAAAGAAATGAGAGCGAAAATTGAAGAACGGATTGTGCTCAGCCGTCGGCACAGAAAGCGGTGAGGTGGCGCAGGATGTCGCGGACCGAGATAACGCCCACGGGTCGGCCCGCGTCCACGACGGGAAGGTGGCGGTAGCCGCCCGCGTCCATCTTCCCCAGCGCGAACGCGAGCACGTCCGCGGGCGCGACCGTCTCCGGACTCGGGGTCATGAACTCGGTGACCGGAAGGGCCTCGAACCCGGGGGCGCCGGCGATTTTCGTCAGGAAATCGCGCTCGGTGAGGATGCCGACCAACTCACCGCTTGTACCGGTCACGAGAACCGCCCCGACGCGGTCCGTAATCATGCGCCGGATCGCGGCACCGAGGGTCGCGTCGGCGGGGACGGTGAGCGGCGGGCGCGGGTCGAGGACCGACACCGGATCGTTCATCAGGCTGGTTTCGACCGGCCCGTTCGGGGCCGGCACAGACAGGTGCGCGAGCGACAACTCACAGTTCGTGCACTTGTCCGCACCGGGCGGGTTCTTGTCGTAGCCGCAGGTGGGACAGTACATCGCGGGGTCCGTCGCAGGTCATCAAGTCAGAAGTCGCAAATCGTAAGGTCGGAATACAGAAAGTCGCGAACGTCGGGAAGCGGGCCTACAATCAGCCACTTCCCGACGTTCGCGACTTTGCGACCTTCGACCCGATGACTTGGCGGCAAAATCAAGAGACGGTCCACACGTCTTCGGCCTTGAAGAGATCCTCGATCTTGCCCGGCCCCTTCTTCTCGGTCGCGGTCTTGATGCGGGTATCGAGTTGCTCTTCGTAAGTGGGCTTCCGGATGTTGCGGAACACGCCGACCGGTTCGGGGAACGGGTTCGGGACACCGGCCTTCTGGTCGTGAACGAACCGACTCAGGAGGTACGCCAGCGTCGGCTCCTCGCTGTTCTCGTCGTGCGTCAGCAGGTCGTCGATCTGACAGTCCTTGCCGATCGTGACCACTTCCGGCTTCAGCCCGTTCAAGCGGATGCCCTTCGACTTGTCCTTCCCGAACACCATCGGCTTGCCGTGTTCGAGGTACAGGATGTTGTCGGCCTTCACCGCCTTGTCGGTCGCGTACTTGTAGACCTCGTCGTTGAAGATCACGCAGTTCTGGTAGATCTCCACGAACGCACTGCCCTTGTGCGCCGCGGCCTTCTGGAGCGTGGAGACGAGGTGCTGCACGTCCACGTCGATGGTCCGAGCGACGAACGTGGCCTCGGCCGCGAGCGCGAGCGACAGCGGGCGCACGGGCGTCTCGAACGACCCGCCGGGGCTGGTCTTGCTCGGCGTCCCCATGCGGCTCGCCGGCGAGTACTGGCCCTTCGTGAGGCCGTAGATCTCGTTGTTGAACAGGAGCACCTTGAGGTCCACGTTGCGACGCAGCGCGTGGATCAGGTGGTTCCCACCGATCGAGAGACCGTCCCCGTCCCCGGTAACGACCCAGACTTGCAGGTCGGGGTTGGCCAGGCGCAGACCGGTCGCGAAGGTCGGCGCGCGACCGTGGATCGTGTGGAACCCGTAGGTGTTCATGTAGTACGGGAACCGGCTGGAGCAGCCGATCCCGGAGACGAACGCGAGCTTCTCGCGCGGGACGCCCACCGTGGTGAGCGCCTTCTTCATTGCGCGAGAATGGAGTAGTCGCCGCACCCGGGGCACCACCGGACTTCCTGGTCGGTGGTGAGTTCCTTTGTCGTGAGCGGGAGAGCAGTAGCCATTGGTATGTATGTGTTGGGTATTTAATGTTGGATGTTAGACACTTTGTTTATTTCGTGAGCCGGGAGCGACATTCGCTCCCGGCTCGGCATGATCGTTACGCGACGGGTGACAGGCCCAGCGCCTTTTCGATAGCGGCTTCGATTTCGGACACCAAGAACGGCTTGCCCTGGACCTTGTTCAGCCCCTCGGCGGGTGCGAGGTACTTCGCGCGGAGCAGCCAGCAGAGTTGACCGGTGTTGAGTTCGGGCACCAGGATCTTCTTGTACCGCTTCAGCACGTCCGCGGTGTTCTTCGGCATCGGGTTCAGGTAGCGGAAGTGTACCTGCGCGATCTTCAGCCCCTTGCGCCGGGCGCGTTCCACCGCGGTCGTGATGCTGCCGTAGGTGCCGCCCCACCCGGCCACCAACAGGTCCGCGTCGGCGTCGCCGGTCACCGCGAGTTCCGGGATCGTTTCCGCGATGTTCTCGATCTTCTTCGCGCGCGTGTTGGTCATGTGCTCGTGGTTCGCCGGCTCGTAGTTGATGTTGCCGGTGATGTCTTGCTTTTCGATGCCGCCGATGCGGTGCTCGAGCTCCGGGGTACCCGGGATCGCCCACGGCCGGGACAGGTACTCGTCGCGCTTGTAGGGCAGGAATTTGCCCGCGGCGCCCTCGCCGACTTCGTGGACGAGGCCGGTGTCCTCGCTGTTGTGCTCGGTCGGGTGCGTGATCGGGATCGGCACGAGGTCCGCAACCGCGGGGATCTTCCACGGCTCCGAGCCGTTCGCGATGTACCCGTCCGACAGGTAGAACACCGGGCACATGAACCGCGCCGCGATGCGCACGGCCTCGATCGCCATATCGAAGCAGTCCACCGGTGATTGCGGGGCGACGATCGCGACCGGGCTGTCCCCGTTGCGGCCGAACATCGCTTGCAGCAGGTCGGACTGTTCCGTCTTCGTGGGCAGCCCGGTGCTGGGACCGCCGCGCTGGACGTCCACGATGACGAACGGCAGTTCCGTCATCACCGCGAGGTTAATGGCCTCGCTCTTGAGGCACACGCCCGGCCCGCTGGTGCCGGTGACCCCGATCGCGCCGCCGTAGCTGGCCCCGATCGCGACGCCCGCGGCGGCGATCTCGTCTTCCGCCTGGAACGTCTTCACCCCGAACCGCCGCAGCTCGGTCAGCCCTTCGAGGATCGAGCTGGCGGGCGTGATCGGGTAGCCCGCGTACACGATCGTCTTCTTCGCGAGCTGGCCGGCCACGGCGAGCCCCAGGACCGCGGCCTCGTTCCCGGTGATCTTGCGGTAGGTGCCGGGCGTGATCTGCGCCTTGGCGACCTGGTACTGCACCGGCAGGATCTCGACCGTTTCGCCGTAGTTGTACCCGGCCTTGAGCGCCTGCGTGTTGGCCTTCAGGACGGGCATGTGCTCGGGCTTCTTGCCGAACTTCTCCTTGATCCACTTCAGCGTGGCTTCGAGCGGGCGCTCGTACATCCAGTACACGAGACCGAGCGCGAAGAAGTTCTTGCACCGGTCCTGTTCGCGCGGCGTGAGCCCGCAGTCCTTCACCGATTCAATGGTGAGCTTCGCGACCGACACGCGGATCACGCGGTAGCCCTTCAGCGACCCGTCGTCGAGCGGGTTGACCTTGTAGTTCGCCTTCTTCAGGTCGCTCGTCTCGAAGCCGTCGGTGTTGACGACGAGGATGCCGCCGGGTTGCAGATCCTTGATGTTCGTCTTGAGCGCCGCGGCGTTCATCACGACGAGCGTGTCGAGGTCGTCGCCGGGCGTGTGGATGTCGGTACTGGAGAAGTGGACCTGGAACCCGGACACCCCGGCGAGCGTGCCGGCTGGGGCGCGAATTTCGGCGGGGAAGTCGGGGAACGTCGCGATGTCGTTGCCGAGGAGGGCCGAGGTGTCGGTGAACCGGGTGCCCGCGAGCTGCATCCCGTCGCCGGAGTCGCCGGCGAACCGGATGGTGATCGACTCGCGCGTCTCGATCTTTTTGGGGTGGCCGTTCGTATGGCCGTTGGTGCCGCTCGCGCCGGTCGCGGACTGCGTGTCTGCGGGAGAGGCATTATCGGAACTCATCGCCCGATCCTTTGAGTATTGGGAGGAGAGGTTTTGCGGGTCGCAGGTGCGGTTGGGTTTATCTTACACGCGGCGCCGAAAACGGGGACAGAACTTCGGCGCCGGGTACTGGCCCGTTCAAAAAAGAATACGCGGTACGGAAGGTATATTTGACAGGGAAATGAGCCGCGCGATCCGGACCGGGAGCAAAATGAGAAATGAACCCGTGGGATGAAGTTACAGCGCTCGACTTGCGAGATATTGCGTCTTCGCGGCGAAGCATTAAGCCCGACGAGAGCGCGGGGCGTGTGGCTTCTTTGCTCAGGCGCCTTCGGGCGATTCGGGATAGCGGTCCGGTTCGGGCGGGAGGTTGAAAACCAGCCCAGGGAAGTGTTCGACGAGGTAGTGAACGACGCGCCGGGCCGAGAGCATCCCGACCGGGCGCCCGGATTCGTCCACCACGGGCAGGTGCCGGTAGCCGCCCTTCTGCATCCGCTTCACAGCGGTTCGGACAGAATCCTTGGGAGCCACCGTGATCGGCGACTCGGTCATGACCGCACGGACCGAGGCTTCGAGCGAGCGACCGGAGGCGAGCACCCGCGTCAGCAGGTCACGCTCGGTGAAGATACCGACCACGCGCCCGCGCTCGGTGATGAGCAAACAGCCGACGTTCTGGGTCCGCATTTCTTCGACCGCGTCGGCGACGGTCCCGCTCACGTCGATGGCGCGCGGCGGGGCCGGGTCCAACCGGGACACGCTGTCCACCTTCAGGTTGCGGGACAGCTCCATCGGGTACAGGCCGAGCATCGGTACGATCGGACGGCGACGCGGGTTCGGTGCAAAACTCATTCGGCGTTCCGGCGGGCGAAAAGCGACAACCTCTCGCGTCGTGCGAGAAGTGAATGGGGGGCCGCCCCGGAGAGCATTTGACAACGCTACTCCGATATTCTCCGAAAGTGATCCCCTCGGACAAGATCAAGTGTTTCAATGTTACGTCACGTTACTCCCAGGCGCCGGATCAATTTCGCGCGCCCGCGTGGTACAATGTCGGAACTCCCGTATCTGCCGAGGACCGTTCGTGCCCGCGCCCGATCGCATGTTGACGCACCTCCGCCAGGCGATCACGCTGATCCGCGCCACCCCCGGGCGCCGCGGACACACCGTGGCCCTGGAGGACTGCACCGAGGTACTCGTCGCCGGTGACCTGCACGGCCATGTCCCGCACTTCCAGGCGATGCTGAAGTTCGCGGACCTCGCGAACCACCCCACGCGGCACTTCGTGCTCCAGGAAGTGATCCACGGGAAGTTCCGCTACCCGAAGGGCGGGGACAAGTCGCACCAGATCGTCGACCTCTTCAGCGCACTGAAGGGCCAGTTCCCGAAGCAGGTTCACTACCTCCCGGGCAACCACGAACTGGCGCAGTGGACGAACCGCCCCGTCCTTAAAGCAGACGAAAACCAGAACGCGCTGTTTCAGGAAGGTGTGAACGAGGCTTACGGCCCCGCGTTCGGGCCGAAGATCTACGCCGCGTACCTCGAACTCTTCCAGGCGCTCCCGGTCGCGCTTCGCGCGCCGAACGGCGTGCTGATGTCTCACAGTCTTCCCGCCGCGCGGTTCCTCCCACTATTCGACCCGGCGCGCCTGGAGCGCGAGGTACACCAGGACGAAGACTTACAGCCGGGGGGGGCGGTCCACAGCCTGCTCTGGGGGCGCGACACGAGCACGGACGCGGCCGCGAACTTCCTCCGCAAGATGGGCTGTGACCTGCTGGTGAGCGGGCACATTGCCTGCGACAACGGGTTCGCGGCGCCGAACGACCGGCAACTGATTCTAGATTGCGCCGAAGCGCCCGCCGCGTTCGTGCTGTTCCCCGCCGAGCGCAAACTCACGCACGCCGATCTGGTCGCGTGCGTGAAAACGATTTGAGTCGCGCGCCCGGTGTTTAGTAAGACAACGTCGCGGTGAGCGCCCGCCCCGAGCGCTGGAAACTGAACCTAATACGCAATGCAACCACGTTTTCACTGCACGCCCCCCGAAGCGGTCACCGAGACCGTTCGCGAAACGGTGTTCGTCGGCGACTACACGTTTCTCATCGACCGACCCGCTAACTCCGACAAGTTACTCGACCTCCCGTGGTGCCGGTCCGCGTACATCGCCGACGAGTACGTTCCGTATTGGCCGACGCTCTGGCCGAGCGCGCGGATGCTCGCGAAGGCCGTGCTGCGCGAGCCGTGGGAGAACTACGCGCAACCGGTCGAGGTACTGGAAGTTGGGTGTGGGTTGGGGCTCGCCGGGGTCGCGTGCCTCGCGCGCGGGTTGCGGGTTACTTTTTCCGACGTGGATGAAACCGCGCTCACATTCGCCGCGGCCAATGCGCGCCTCAACGGATACACGCAAGGGTTTCGGACGCGACCGATCGATTTCCGCTGCCCACCGGACGACGTGACGTATCCCGTGGTGATCGGGTCCGACCTGATGTACGAGGAGCGGCTCGTCGGCCCGCTCGTGACTTTACTCGAATCCGTTCTCGCACCCGACGGCGTGTGCCTGATCGCGGACCCGGACCGTCTACCGGCGCGAGTGTTCCGGTGGAAACTCGAAGAGGCCGGGTACAGCGTCACGCCCGACTTCGCCCGCGCCGGCGAACCCGGCGGCGAGCGCACGAAGGGCACCATCTACCGCATTAAGAGGAATGTCGGGCGAGAGTAATCCCGCCTCAATCGACTCACAGCGGCGCGAATCGCAGAAAGGCTTCGGATCTCCGCTCGCGCTCTCAATCTGCCCCTTCCCGGCCGTTCTCACGGTTCCTACAATCACGTTTCCGAGTTTTTTACCGGTCGCACCACGCGCCCGGTTCCGCGAGCCGCCACTCGGACCTTCGGGCGTTCCCGGAGGGGCGGTTCTAACCCCAGTGCCACGGGGAACCTAAGACGGAGGCTCGACCTCCGCTCCCCCGCACGGAGCATTCGGATCATGGCCACCAAGAACAAGACGAACAAGAGCGTCAAAAAGCGGGTCCGCGTGACCGCCACCGGCAAGCTGAAGTACGGCAAGGTCGGTCGGCGCCACTTGAACGCCCACATGAAGGCCAAGCGGAAGCGGCAGCTCCGTCGGGCCGGGGTGATCGGTGACCGTCCCAAGGTGCAGAAGAAGTACAAGATCGCCCTCGGCGTTCTGTAAACACGCACCACTCTGCCGTTCTCAAGTGAGAGCAGGCGGGCACTAAACGCTCTTATTCATCAACATTCTTCATAAGGGATCACGGTCATGGTTCGCGCTCGTAGTAAAGCAACAACGGCGGCTCGTAAGAAGCGCACGCGCAAACTCACCAAGGGCTTCCGCCTCGGTCGGCACAACCTGTTCCGGATGGCGATGACCACGCTCATCCGGTCCCGCGTGTACGCCTTCCGCGACCGCAAGACGAAGAAGCGCCAGTACCGCCGCATTTGGATTGTCCGCATCAACGCGGCGTGCCGCATGCGCGGGCTGCGGTACAGCGAGTTCATCCACGGGCTGCAACTGGCCAACGTGATGCTCGACCGCAAGTCGCTGTCGGAAACCGCCATCCACGACCCGGCCGCGTTCGATAAGCTGGTCGAACTCGTGAAGGCGACCCTCGCCGAACACGCTCCCAAGAAGGCCTAAAGATCGAAAGCCAAGAACCCGGGGCCGCTTGCCCCGGGTTCTTGGCTTTTCAGCCCGACCTCATCGCGCACGAACGAACCACAGGTCGCGCGTTTCTCTGCGGCCATTTCTGTCTCTTCGCACTTCCTGACGTTGCTTCCACCCAGGACACGCGGGTGATCGATGCCCATCGTATATCACTGCCCACACTGTCGACAGCCCGTTACCGTGCCCGACGCGATGCTCGGTCAGGCGATCGGGTGCCCGCACTGTCGCGGGGCGTTTCAGACGTTCCCCGCAACTCCCGCCGTACCCGCTCCGCCCGCGCAACAACAACCACTCTCGCTCGACGACGAACCGACCGACACCGCGAGCGCGTTCGATCAACTGGATGCCCCGCGCTCGCGACGTGCAGCGCGTTACCGCTCGCAAAAGAAGGGAACGCCGCTCCCGAACATTACGGCCACGATCGCCGCAGTTATCGGCAGCGCGATCGTCATGGCTTACAACCAAGCCAATCGGCGCCCCGGGCAGGGGTTCGACGTCACGGAAATGCTCATTTCGGCCGTTGTGGGCGGCATCAGCGCCGGTATCGGGTTCGGGATCGGCAAGCTCATTGAGGGCAACACGAGCGATCATTCCAACCGCTCGCGGCGCGGCAACGACTGAAGTTCACTCTTCTTTCTCACGTCCTCCGTTTGACCGCATAGCCGTATTGCGTGGGCCACGTGGGTTCCTGGCTCAGAGCTTGCTGAGCCTTCAGTGCCCAGTATGGTTCGCGCAGCATTTCGCGCGCAAGAAGCACTAAATCAGCCGCACCAGACGTGACGACTTCGTTCGCCTGGTGCGGGTCCGTAATCAGCCCGACGGCGCCCGTTAGCAATCCGGTTTGAGAGCGAATTTCGTCTGCGAACGGTACCTGGTACCCTTTCCCAACGGGGATCTTCGCGTGCGGCACGAGTGCGCCGCTCGAACAGTCGATCAGGTCGACGCCGAGCGGCTTGAGCGCCTTCGCGAGTTCCACTGATTGCGGCAAATCCCACCCGCCCTCGACCCAGTCGGTCGCCGAAATGCGCACGAACAGTGGTAGGTCTTGCGGGAGCACAGCACGAACAGCTTTCGTGGTTTCGAGAACGAGCCGCATCCGGTTTTCGAGGCTGCCGCCGTACTGGTCCGTGCGGTGGTTCGAGAGCGACGAAAGGAACTCGTGCAGCAAATAGCCGTGGGCCGAGTGGATCTCGATGACGCGGAAACCGGCCTTCACTGCGCGCTGGGCCGCAACTCGGAACTGTTCGGTGACGGCTCGAATGCCGGCTTCATCGAGTGCGGTCGGCGCGCGGCTACCCTCGGTAAAGGGAATCGCGCTCGGCGCCACGTGTTGCCATCCGCCGGCATTCAGCGCGAGTTGCTCCCCACCCTCCCACGGAAGGCCACAACTCGCCTTTCGCCCCGCGTGCGCGATCTGGATACCGGGTACCGCGCCCATTCGTGTCACGAACGCAGCGATGCGAGCGAGCGCGTCGGCGTGTGCGTCACTCCAGATGCCGAGGTCGCCCGGTGTGATGCGCCCTTCGGGCGCGACGGCGGTCGCCTCCACAAACACGAGCCCCGCGCCGCCGGCCGCGCGGCTCCCGAGGTGGACGAGGTGCCAGTCGTCCGCCATACCGTCGGTCGCACAGTATTGGCACATCGGCGAAACAACGATGCGGTTCCGGAACGTGACACCGCGAATCGTGAGTGGGGACAGGAGATCGGTGTCCGGCAGGTTACGGTCGTGGCTGACCCCCGACGGACACCCCGCCGCGTGCGATGGTTCGCTCATAGTGAAATCGCGTTGTGATGTGGACTGGGCGAAGTCAAAACAGACGACGGGAAATGGACAACGAAGCGCTCGAACGAATCGAGCGCTGGCCCCCTTCGGTTCACTCCGACGCTTCGGTCCTGTGTTCCGGGATCGGCTCCATCTTCGACTTGGACTTGGGTGCCTTGACCGGTTTTGGCGTCGCAATGGGAGCGGCCTTGGGCACCTTCACCGTGCGCGGATCGGGCATCGCGGCGCTGGCGGCACTGGTCGTTTCGCGGAGCTTCTTGCGCGCACGCGACAGCACCGCGCCGATGGTGTTCACCGGGACGTCCGTTTCCGTGCTGATCTCTTCGTAAGTGCGGCCCTCAAGATAGTAGAGCCGGACGATTTCTTTCTCCCGCCCCGAGAGCCGCCGGAGCAGTTTCTCGACTTCTTCGAGGCTCTCCATGCCCTTCTGTGCGGCCGGGGCGTCGTCGGGTTCCGGCTCCGCCAACCGCGACTCGCCGCGCTTGATGGCGTCCTTCACCTTCTGGCGCCGGACAAGCTCGTGGACGCAGATGCGCCGGGCCACGACCGCGAGGTACGTCGCGAGGCTGGACTGCTTGCGGAACTCGCGGAGCACTTTGAAGTTGTTAGCGACGATCTGGAGGAGCACTTCGGCCGCGATGTCCTCGACGTCCTCGGGACCGACGCGGGCACTGCGCAGGTGCGCCGTGTAGCCGATCGTGTGGTAGATAAGGCTGAGGAACCGGTCCACGAAGTCGTTCCACGACCCCGGTTCGCGGTTCAAGCACCGTTTAAGCAGGTCGCGGTCCACCGCGGTGAACGGAGTATCGGCATCCACGGCCTTGTGCCTCGGTTGTTCGTCAGAGGGGCACGTCCAACAATATAAAGCCTAGCCGGTGACAGAACCTTTCACAACGGCCGGGTGCGAATCCGTCCACACCCCCATTTTACCCACTGCCGGCGCGATCGGTACAACCGGATCTCAATCGACTCCGGATTCGCGAGCGGTAGTTCGCAACGGGGCTTGTTGGGGCCGCGCCCCGGCGAAATAATCGCCCGCCGAACGGACCTGGTCAACAACTACACCCTAAAAATGCTTCTGCTGTGTGGGCACACCACTCGGCAGGCCAGCATCTCATTCCGCACCGAAAGTATAATCGTTGTAAAAGGACGAATCACCGGCCGCGGCAGGCTTTAGTGAATCTTTGCAAAATCGCGTAACGAGCCGGTTGTCAGCCCCTTGAGAGCGTTTCGTTCGACTGGTAGGCTAAAACCCGTGTTCGCGTTCCACTCCGATTAACCTCTTTGATCGGCCCCCGAGGAACCTCAATGCGCACGACGCCCATCACGGCCGTATTTGGGTTGCTGCTCGTCACGACGTTCGCGGTCGGTGGGAAAGAACGGTACTACGACTCCGGTTCACCGGCCTCGATGCCAATGGTGGCCGATCGGCCCGGGGACGCGGCCGTTGAGCAGATGATTAAGGATCTCGGGGCGGAGGACTGGCGCACCCGCGAACAAGCCGGGCGCGACCTGACCGCGCAGGGCGAGCGCGCGCTGCCGTACATGCGCCGCGTGCTTCTGGCGACCGATAACCCGGAGGTCCAACGCCGGCTCGCGGTGCTCGTCAAGAAACTGGACTTCGATCGGCTTGTGGCGCCTAAGCTCGTCACCCTCAGCGCGAAGGACCGGAGCGCCCAGGACGTCGTCGCCGACATCGCCAGGCAAACCGGCTACAAGATCGACACCAGCAACATGCAGATGAACACGAAGCACTCCTTCGAGTTCAACGATACGCCGTTCTGGAAGGCCATCGACGCCGTGGCGACCGCGTGCGGGTGTAACGTGTACACGGAATACCAGGACGACACGATCCGCCTCTACAACCAGGACTCCGTAAGCCCCTACGTGGCCTACGCGGGGCCGTTTCGGTTCACCGCCACCAACATCAACTGCAACCGCAGCGTGCAACTCTCCAACCTCAGCCGGCGCGGAGGAGGCGACCGCGTCACCGAGTACATGAGCCTGAGCTTCCAGGTGCAGTCCGAACCGAAGAACCCGATGCTCAGCATCTCACAGCCTGAGTTGACCGTTGCGACCGACAACCTGGGCGGGTCCATGCTGCCCCCGCGCGAGAACAACAATTACGCATACCGGTCGGGCTACTACAACCAGGGGAACCGCTCGCACAACCACTCGATGAGCGTGAACCTGACCCGCGTCGACCGCGGCGCGACGAGCATCAAGGAACTGAAGGGGCGCGTCCGCGTCGAGTTACTCTCGGGCACGTCGCCCGAAGTGACAGTCGCGGACCCACTGAAAGTGAAGAAGAAGACCTTCACCGGGCGCACCGCGGACCTCGAAGTGACCACTGTCGACGCGGACGCGAACAACAAGGGCGTGTACACGGTCAACGTGACCGCCAAGAACCGCGCCCCGGTGGACCCGCGCCGCGGGGACGACTACATGTGGGCCAACAACCTCCAACAGCGGATCGAGCTGTCGGACGAGAACGGAAACAAGTACTTCAGCTACGGAATGCAGTCGAGTAGTTACACGCCGGGCGGGTACCAGATGACGCTGATGTTCGGGCCGGATGACCGCCGCACCGGGCGCCCCGCCCCCTTTAAACTCGGCGCCCCCACGCGGCTCGTGCTCACGGAATGGCACACGGTTACCCACGAAGTGACGTTCGAGTTCAAGAACGTCCCGCTCCCGTAATACGACGTGGCGGGTCGGCAAACTTCACAGCCCGGAACCCGATCACAGACAGGCGACGATCGCTTGCCTGTGATCGGATTCCGGGCTGCGGCTTCTTGCAAACAACCCGCGCCCAATCACACTCTACGGCTCATCTCCTTCCCACCGGAACGAAAGACTCGGAGCTTCTATGCGTCAGGTGCTCACGGCGTTCGCGTTTACGCTCTCGTCCACGGCCACGGGTGCGGTGGAACCGGAGGCCAAAGAGTTCAAGGCCGACGGGACGACACTCCCCTACCGGCTGATAAAGCCGGCCGACGCGGAAGCCGGAAAGAAGTATCCGCTCGTCCTGATCTTACACGGAGCCGGCGAACGCGGCACTGACAACAAGAAGCAGCTCGTGTGGTTCTGGAAGGACAAGCAGCCGAGCGTCACGACACGTCCGGAAGTCGCCGCAGAGAAGGCGTTCGTAGTAGTGCCGCAATGTCCGGAAGGTAAACGCTGGGTCGAGGTGCCGTGGGAGAAGGGGAGCTACAAATCTCCGGAGATCGGCGAACCGCTGAAACTCGCACTCGCGTTAACGGATTCGCTCCTCAAGGATTTGCCCATCGATCCGGACCGTGTGTACGTCGTCGGGATGTCAATGGGCGGCTACGGGGCGCTCGACGCGGTGCAGCGCCGGCCCGAATTGTTCGCCGCGTGTGTACCGATTTGCGGCGCCGGCGACGTGAGCAAGGCGAAGGACATCGCTCACGTTCCGGTGTGGGCGTTCCACGGCGACGCCGACACCGCGGTGCCGGTACGCGGCTCGCGCGAGATCGTTGACGCGCTCAAGAAAGCCGGCGCGGAGCCGAAGTACACCGAGTACCCGAAAGTGGGGCACAACAGTTGGTCGCCCGCGTTCGAGGAGAAAGAATTCTGGAACTGGATCTTCTCACAGAAGCGCAAGCCGAAGAAGTGAGCGGAGAGCGCAATGACGGAAACGCAATGGCTGACGGACGATGACCCGGAGCGCTGGTTGTACCCGGAGCGCGTTCAAGAGCGGAGCGCGCGAAAGCTCCGCCTCTTTTGTGTTGCTTGTAGTCGCAGAATCTGGACTCTTTTGCCCGAGGAATGTCAGCTCGCTGTTGAAACTGCGGAAGACTACGCAGATGATCGTGCGACCAGCAGCGTTTTGCTCAGGATGGCAGAAATCGCTCGACGCATCGCCAATAACGCTGATGGTAATGCGCAGGACGCGGCCGATGCTGCCGCTTCAACGGCCGAACCCGATATCCAAAATTATGCATTTTCAGTGAGCGTTTGTGCGGCCAAAGCCGTCTGGATCTCGGGACCAGATCAAACCGCGGAACTGGCCGCACAAGCCAACATACTCCGCGAAATCTTCGGGAACCCGTTCCGCCCGGCCCCCTTCACTCCCGCGTGGCGCACGTCCGATGTGTTGCTGCTTGCGGACGGTATCTACGCGGAACGGGCGTTCGACCGACTGCCGATCCTCGCAGACGCACTCCAAGATGCGGGCTGCGATACCGCGGCTATCCTCGATCACCTTCGCGACCCAAACGCTTCGCATGTCCGCGGTTGCTGGGCACTCGATCTGGTGCTGGGGGAGGAGTGAATCCGGCTCCGTGGGCCGAAGCCGCCCAACAGCACGAGATCATATCGCGGGTTTGTTCCACACGCTCAGAATGGCCGGCTGACCGAGCAGTCGCACGCGGGTCTGGCGCGCTTGCGACCAGCGGTGCGCGTGCAGCGTGCGCTTCAGCCCTTCGTGCTCCATCGCAAGCAGCACCGCTCGGCCGCCCGGTTTTAGCACGCGGTCCCACTCTTCCGCAGCAGCCTCGTACAGTGGCCCGATCTGCTCGATGGACGAGAGCTGCTTACCGAACGGCGGGTTCGATATGATCCGGTCCACGCTGGCGGTCTCCAGCGGCAGGGCGGTGGCGTCCCAACGTGCGAGGGACGCGCGGCCGACGTTTTCCAGGTTCTGCGACGTAACGAACACCGCGTTCGGGTCGATGTCGCCGCCGATCACGCGGACCTGCCCCCCGCGGCTCCGCTTTTCGGCCACGTCGAGCGTTTCGGCCAGAATCGTTCCGGCCCCGCAGAACGGGTCGAGCACGGTCATTTCCGGCCCGATCCCTGCCAGTCGAACCATCGCCGCCGCCACGGTTGGGCGCAGTGACGCCGCGATGTGGTCCAGCTTGTACGTCCGGTGGCGCATCGTGCGGTCCGAGAGGCGCACGCCGCACACGGCCGTTTTGCTGTAGATCGTCAGCCAGATTTCGAGCCAGGCGTTCTCGTTGCTGTAGTGCCAACCGTGGGGGATCTTCCCGGCCAACCCCTCAATGAACGCCGCGCGCGCGTCGGCCCGGCGGAACCCGTGCTCGCCCTGCATCTGGCACACGAGGTGGTACGTCGGGCGCCCCTTCGTTTTGGGCCGGATCTTGTGGTGCAGTTTGAACAGGTGGTCCCAGTCCGGCTTGCGGGCCGTCCAGGTACGGAGCGTTTCGAGGTCTTCGGACTTGTAGGTGAGCGAGTCCGATCCCCACGCCATCAGGAACACGTCTTCCGTGGTGCGGAGCGACAGCACCTTGTCGTTCAGGGTGTCCGTGCGGAACACGACCAGCCCGCGCGCGGTTTTCTTCACCTCGCCGCCAATGTCGCGGGTGATCTCGTCGGCCGCGGTAGATTCGATCCCGCCGTGGGTCATGGCGTAGAGCGGCGGGAGCGGTTTGTCGTCGGTCGGTCGGCCGGAGCGGGACATCGTTAACTCTTGCGCGGGCGAAAGCAAACAGACATGATAGCAGATTTACGGCCGTTCGTGTTACCGCTGGAAGTGCTCGCGCCCCTCGGCCGAGCCGAGCATCAATAGGCCCCACAACCCCGCGATCGCTCCAGGGATACAGCACAAATGCGCGAAATTGAGTGCCGCGAGTACGCACGCCACCTGCGCGAGGCGGTAACTGCGCCGCAGCACAATCGACAATCCGCCCAAAAATACGACTACACTCACCACGAGCGACGCGGGCAGAATCCACCGGAACTGGCCGAGTAGCTGTTCCGTTTCCTGGGCGTCGTTTTCGGCCTGCTTTTCGGGCGGGCCGCCCGCACCGACGCCCATTTTGCGCAGCGTTTCGACCTGCTTGGCCGCCCACTCTTTTCCTTTGACCGGGTCGGCCACCAAAACGAGTAGCCAGGCGTTTACGAGCACGCCCATCACACCACACAGGAGCAGCCCGAACGCCGGGAGCATGAGCATGACGTCCGGCCGCGTCCTGGGCTTCGGTGCCCCAGTGGTCGCCGGGCGCGAGATCAGTTCGGCTTCGGTGAGCTGGCCGCCCGCGCGCACCGGAGCGCGGAACATCGCCTTACACTCCGGGCACTGGACTTGCGTGCCGAGCCAGTCGAGCGGTACGCGGACCACGTGTTTGCACGCCGGACACGCGATAATTTCCGTTTCGGGCGTCATCTTCAAACAGTCCCCCCGGTTCAGGTCCACACGCGGGTAGAATACGACCGGGCGGTGAACGGAGACACTTCTATGCCGGAATGGTTATCGAGCCGGTTGCCCGACGGCTGGACCGCGTGGCACCTGATCGCACTAAGTGTCGGAATGGCAGTGGGAATGGCGACGGTCAGCCTGTTCGCCGTCGGGTACATCCTCGCGCGCCTGCCCGCGGATTATTTCGTGAACCCGGACGCGCAGCGCCCGATCGACCGCCACCCGGTTCTGAAGTGCTTCCTCATTCTGATCCGGAACGCGATCGGGTACTTCCTGATCGCACTCGGCGTGGTGCTTTCGCTGCCGGGCGTCCCCGGTCAGGGGCTGCTCACAATTCTAATGGGAGTGATGCTGATCGACTTTCCCGGCAAACACCGGTTTCAGAAATGGCTCGTGACGCGGCGGGTGATTCTGAGCGGCGTGAACGGCCTGCGGGCGCGAGCCGGGAAGCCGCCCTTTGAGCTGGAAAGCCTCGACTTGGAAGGAAAAAGGCAAAAGTAGAAAGGAAAAAAGCAGAACGAGAAACAAGGAACCAAGTCCTGCCTTCGCTCTGCCTTATTTGTCTCGGTCTTACCGCTTTCGTTTTACCTTTTTCCTTTTCACTTTTGCCTTGGATTACCCTTCGCTCCCCATGATCGCTGTCGTTCTCACAGAGATTGTGGCCGGCATGAACATGAGCGTAGGCAGAAGTGGGCGGTAGTTCCCGTTGATCGTCACAGCAATCTTCTCAGTGAAAACGGCCGTGTTCCACGGTACCGCGTTGGGGTCGGACCCGTTGAACGGGTCCGGGTACGTACCCGCAGGCGCGGTCGATTTGGCCTTCGGGCGCACGACTGGCGGGCTAAGGGCCAATCCCGCCTGATCGACCGCGTAGGCTGCGACCTGGTACCCCTCAATGTTCTTCTGGATCCCGCCCATTCGACTCGTGGTGTAGTTCTGAATGGACAGGTAGATCGTGCCCGAAGCGTCGGTGTAGTTGGTGCCGTCGAAGGTCGAGGGCTTGTCCAGATTCACCACCGCGTACCGCGCGCCGTCGCGGGCCGCGTTGTTGGTGACGTGCAGCACCATCAGGAACCGGCAGTACTCGAACATGCCGAACAGGAGCATCATGAAGACCGACAGGACCAGCGCCGACTCGACGATGGTGATCCCGCGGCGGCGCGTGTGACGGGGTCGAGTTACGAGCATGGGTTCGTTCCGTTGGGCGCGGGTTCGGGGGTTCCGGGATTACCAGGTGGGCAGATCCGCGTTCACCTGGAACCGATCGTCGGTCAGCATCTGCCAGGTGACCGTGAACGTTATGTTTGTCGGGTTAATCATCCCCAAATTGACCCAGCGCACCCGGTTCCAGGGGACCGTGACCGTGACGTTGAACATCATCCCCTTTTCCCCGTAGCACGGGTCCGTCGGGTAGCTCCCGGACGGGAAGCTGGTGCCGACCGGGTCGGTCGAGAGCGGGACGTAATCGGTGGTGCGGGGCGTCGTGAACGCGAACGTCACGGTGATATCGGTCGGCTGTATGTTCGTCAGCCCGGCAGCGTACATGTAGTCGTACACCGCGTCTCGAACGTTCACCGTGCCGGTGGACACCCGGATCTGGGTCGGGCTGCCGGAACTGTTGATCGTGTACGCCTGGGCCGAGAGGCGCGCGCCCTCGCGGGCCGCGTTGCTCACGATCTGTTGTACCTGCACCATCCGCCCCACTTCCCAGATCCCGATCATCATCGGGATCACGAACAGCAGGAACACGAAGGCGAGTTCGATGGCGGCGACGCCGCGGCGGGCCGGCTTTTGAGAGCGGCGCATCAATCCCCCGTGTGAAGGCACTGGTACCGGTAGCGGCCCGCGAGCCGGCCGTTTGAGTTCGTGCGTGAAATTACGGGCCTTCGGCACCTGTTGGGTACGAAGACCGCGCAACTATAGAACACGCGCCCGGCCGGGCAACCGATACGGGCGGAAAAGTCGGGCGCGGGATCTTGTTCTATCTTGCAGCAATTACCGACGAGCCGAGCACCCATGACCCGGCCGCAGACTGTACAGGATGTGTTCGACGCCCTCGCCCGCGACCGACTCGTCGAGTCGGCCCGGCTGTCGGCGTTTGCGGAGCGCTGTTCGGCGCCGGACGTGCCGGGGGTACTCGCGCGCCTGGTCGCCGAGGGGTTGCTCACGGAGTTCCAGGCCGGCTCGGTCGCGACCGGGAACAGTGCCGCCCTGTGGTTGGGAAACTACCGCGCTCTGGACCGGCTCGGGCGCGGGGGAATGGGGTCCGTGTTCCTCGCCGAGCACGCGGTCCTCGGTAAGCGGGTCGCGGTGAAGGTGCTCTCGGCCGCACTGCGTGCGGACCCGGGCGCCCGGAAGCGGTTCTTCCGCGAGGCCCGTGCTGCCGCGACCCTCGACCACCCCAACATCGTCGCCGTGTTCGACGTGGACATGGCACACGACCCGCCGTTCCTCGTCATGGAGCACGTGGACGGAGTGAGCTTGCAAGAGGCCGTCGCCCGGGGCGGGACGTTCGCCGCGGGGGAAGTCGCTGCAGTTGCCGTGCAGGTAGCCGACGGGCTGGCACGGGCCGCGTCCGTCGGGCTCGTTCACCGGGACATCAAACCCGCGAACTTGCTCGTGGACCGGCGCGGGGCCGTGAAGATTCTGGACCTGGGGATCGCCCGGTTCGCTCAGGACGACGCGAACTCGCGGATCAACGGGACCGAAGTCATCCTCGGGACGCTCGACTACCTCGCCCCGGAACAGGCGATCGACAGCTCAGAGGTGGACACCCGCGCCGACATCTACGCGCTGGGCTGCACGCTTTATTTCCTACTAACCGGGCACCCGCCGTACCCTGGCAACGACCTATCGTGGAAACTGCGGGCCAAACAGACCAGTGACCCGCACCCGCTCCAACAGTTGCGCCCGGACCTGCCGGTCGAGTTCTCCGCGACCGTTCACCGACTCATGGCGCGCGATCGCGCCGACCGCTACCCGACTCCCGCCGCGGTGGTGGCCGCGCTCCACCCGTGGGCGGTGCCGGGACCAGATTTCCCCCACCGGTTGTTTCGGCTCACGCGGGACAGCACTGCCCACGACCGCGCGCCGACCGAACCAGAACCCGCGCTCCCGGATACGCTGCGGATCATCAAGACGAACGCTCGTGGGTCTTCGGGCGGAATCGTTTTAGTTCCCGTGAGTGCAGAGAGTGGCGCGGCTGGGGCCGAGACGAAAGCGGGGGACACGGCCAGTTTGTTCCCCGTTGAGTCGGCCGAACCGCCCCCGCCCCCGGCTCCGTCTGCACTCGAGCCCTCGCCCAATGAACAAAAAACGGCGCCCGGATTCGCTTCACCACTGGCTCTCAATCGTACCGCCCCGGTTAGTCCGCCACCAGTTGAGCCGCCACGGGTACCAGATATCTATGAGTCCGAGTCATTCCGCCCGACTCCCCAACGCCCGCTGTCTCGAGTGGTGGGAGCCATCGGACTGGTTGTGGCTCTCGCGGCCGTGCTCGCCGGGGTCGTGGCACTGATCGCAATTGCCGGGCAATAACTCTTCATCAACGGCATAGCCCTTGAAGGCCGTGGTGTGCTACACTAAATCCCTACAATTATTTCTATCGACCCACTCTCTCGGGTGCTTATGCCCGCGCCCACCAGTGTTGCCGAACTCATCGACCGGCTCCGCAAGAGCGGGCTCGTGCCGGCGGACCGTTTGGAAGGGTTCCTCGCCGGGTTGCAAACGTCCAGCAGTTCCCCTCTGACGACGACTGCGGTACTCGAACGGCTCGTGAACGCGGGCATGATTACCCGGTTCCACGCCGACAAACTGGCCGCTGGGAAATACAAGGGATTCCTCCTCGGTAGCTATCTCATCCTCGACCAACTCGGCGCGGGCGGAATGGGGCAGGTGTACCTCGCCGAACACGCCCACATGCGGCGCCTCGTTGCGCTGAAGGTGCTCGACCCCCGCGCGTTCGAGAACGACCCGGTCGCTCGCGAGCGGTTCTTCCGCGAGGCCCGCGCCGCGGGTACCCTTGACCACCCGAACATCGTCCGTGTCTTCGATTTGTGCCAGGAAGGGAAGATCCTTTACCTGGTAATGGAGTACGTGGAAGGGTTGAGCCTCCAGGCGCTCGTGACGCAGATCGCGCCGCTGGATGTGGCCACCGCGTGTCACTACGCCCGGCAGGTGGCGTTCGGGCTTCAGAACGCGCACGAAATGGGCTTCGTTCACCGCGACATCAAGCCAGCGAACCTGTTGCTCGATCGCACCGGCGTTGTGAAGATCCTCGACTTGGGGCTCGTGCGCTCGGAAGCTGACGCGGGCACGATGCTCACCCAGCAACTCGACAACAAGAACATCCTGGGAACCGCCGATTACGTCGCGCCCGAGCAGGCCGTGGACAGCTCGAAGGTCGACGTGCGGGCGGACATTTACTCGCTCGGCGCGACGCTGTATTTCTTGCTCGCGGGGCGCCCACTATTTCCGGAAGGGCGAACCGCCCAGAAGCTCGTGTGGCAGCAGATCAAGGAACCGGTCCCCATCGACCGCTTGTGCCCGGACGTACCGTCGGAGCTGGCCGCGGTAATTCACCGGATGCTGCAAAAGCGCCCGGCGGACCGATACTCGTCGGTGGCGGAGGTGTTCGAGGCGCTAGCGCCGTTCGATACCGAGGACATTCCCCCGCCGCCCGCGGGGTGGATGCCCGAACCCCCGCCGCGGGTCGCGATGGCTCGTGGAGCGCCCGGTTCCTCGCCGCGCATTGCTTCCGGTTCGCGGTCGCAGATCGTCGTAGCGGCGATGCGCACAGGGGCTGGCGGATCGTCGGCCACCATTCGCAAAGAGCGCAGCGACGATAAAGTCGCGGTCCCGTCGCCCGGCTCGGGGATTCGGAACTCGCCGTTCAACGAGCCGACCGCGTCCGCCGGCGACGACGATACCCACCCCCAATACCAGCCACCCTCAACGCCGCACGCGCCTCTACCGGCGCGCACGACCACGCTCCTGATCGTGCTCTCGGTGGCGCTGGTTCTCGCGCTTCTGGGAATCGTGATTCTCTTGCTCGGAAAATAGCGCCAGCGCGAGCGTTCCAAAGTTGAATGTTCGGAAGTTCCGGTTGTGGAACTTCCGAGCTACTTCACCGCCAACTGAACCAGCACGATCGCAAGTAATCCCAAACTAATCACGCCGTTGACGTGAAAGAACGCACGGTTCACGCGGGTGAGGTCGTCCGCGCGCACGAGGCTGTGCTCGTACACGAGCAGCACACCGACTGCGACGAGGCCCGCGAGGAACACCCAGTCCAGGTGCGGTGACGCGAAGTACAGGCCCACGAGTAACCCGAACATTACCGCGTGGCACACGGCTGCAATGCGTAGGCTTTTGGGCACCCCGAACCGCGCGGGGACGCTGTGCAGCCCCGTCTCCGCATCGAATTTGGCGTCCTGACAGGCGTAGAGGATATCGAACCCCGCCACCCAGAACGCGACCGCGCTGCCGAGCAACAGCGGGACCGTCATGTCGGTTAATCCCTTCACCGCGACCCACGCCGCAACGGGCGCGAGCATGAGCGCCCCCCCGAGCCAGAAGTGTGCGAGGCTCGTGAACCGCTTCGCGAGCGAGTAGCCGAGCACGAACAGGAGTACCGGCGTGCTGCAATACAGGGGCCACGGGTTTTCGGGTTCGCGCACGTAAAAGAGCAGCGTGGAAGCCACGAACCCGAGGCAGCACACCAGCGTGAACGCCCACACTGTACCGACTCGGAGCGTTCCGGCCGGTAAGTGCCTTCCCGCGGTGCGCGGGTTGGCCGCGTCGATGTGGCGGTCCATGACCCGGTTGAAGGCCATCGCCGCGCTGCGCGCGAACACCATGCAGAGCAAGATGCCGAGCATGTCCTGCCAGCGGAACTTCTCGTCCCGCCACGCGAGGGCCGCCGCGAGGATGGCGAACGGCAGCGCGAATATCGTGTGACTGAAGCGGATCAGTTCCAGGAGCTTGCTGACTACCGTGGGCATGGGAAGGAACCGTGGTCGCGGCGAATCGGGTCCGGTGTAGTTTACGAACCGCTGCGGAGTTAACCGCGGTACCCGGTTTCGCACAACCCGCGCCCGCGGTACACTGGTCCCGCACTGCTGATGTAAACAGCGTAAACAACCGCGGGGCTGAAAGATCGCTCGGTCCCCGCGGTTTGGTTTGGTATGTGGTGTGCGAGTACAATGCGGCAGCCCGTTCTGCACCGCGACACGAAAGACTCGTTATGCGCGTTCTCACCGCAGTTCCCGTCTACAACGAGGCGAACCACGTTCACGGCGTACTGTCCGAGGTGCGACGATACAGCCCGAACATTCTCGTTGTGAACGATGGTTCTACCGACGGGACCAGTGCTCTACTCGATCAAGAACCGGGGCTTTTGCGGATCGACCACCCGGTTAATCGCGGGTACGGGGCCGCGCTCATTTCGGCGTTCGCGTTCACGCTCGAACACGACTTCGATGTGCTCGTGACGATGGACTGCGACGGCCAGCACCAACCGGAGCGCATCCCGGTGCTGCTCGAAGCGATTCACGATTGCGACATCGTGTCCGGCTCGCGGTACTTCCGCGACTTCCGCCAGGACACGCCCGCTCCGTCCGATCGCCGGTTCATCAACGCGACCATCACGCGGGAGATCAACCAACGGTACGGGCTGGACCTCACGGACGCCTTCTGCGGGTTCAAAGCGTACCGGCGCGAGGCGCTCCAGAAGCTCCACATCACCGAGCGCGGCTGGGGCATGCCGCTGCAACTGTGGGTGCAAGCCGCCCGGCAGGAACTCCGGGTGAAGGAGATCGGTGTTCCGCGCCTGTACTTGGACCCCAACCGGGCGTTCGGGGGCGTAATGAACGACCCGGAACAGCGACTCGCGTACTACCGCGGGGTTCTCGCCGCGGCCGAGTGTGACGTGCTACCAGCGGCCCGCGCCGCATCGTGTTGTCCGTGTCCGGGGTCGTGCTAATGCCCGCGCACCGCTACCGGGCACCGACGGCGAACGGCGCGGTGCTGGCCGAACCAAACTTCGACGCGGTCCCGGGACTGGTCGAAGCGAACCGCAAGCGACTCGACCGCGCAGACGTAGTCATTGGCGGTCTTCCACTCCGCGAGTTTCGCGCGATGGTTCGGCGCGAAGCGCTGGATCTGGCGAACGGCCAGCGTGGGCTGCTCGGTGAGAAGGAACGATCTTGGGAACCTCTGCCGAATCACGCTAGCGCATCGCCTGAAGCGCCGCTCCTTCTCGCGGGGCACCAGCCGGAATTAACCCACCCCGGCGTGTGGGTGAAGAACTTCGCGCTGAATGGCCTTGCGCAAAAGCTGGGCGGCACCCCGCTCAACCTCATCGTCGATAACGACACACTCAAGACCCCTGCTTTCCGCCTTCCGGTCTTCAAAAACCGCGACCCGGACTCGGTGCGACTCGAAACGCTGGCCTTCGACACGAACCCCAACGGCAGGGAATTCGCTTACGAGGGGCGCCCGGTTTCCGATCCTCAACTGTTCGATTCCCTTCCGGATCGTGCCGCCCCTCTCTACGCGAATTGGGGATATACCCCCCTACTGGCGAAACATTGGCCGAGTGCATTAACCGGAACGAGGAGCGAAGCGGCCCCGCACACCAGAAAGGTGCGCGACATCTTTACTGCGCTGCGCCGGGACCGCGAGCGCGCGTGGAATTGCAACAACCTCGAACTGCCCGTGAGTCAGTTATCGCAAACGGAAGCGTTCGCGCGTTTCGTTTGGCACATCTGGAACGATTTGCCGCGCTTTCGCGAGGTGTACAACGCCGCGGTCGCAGAGTATCGGAAGGCGAACGGAATCCGAAGCGCGAATCACCCCGTTCCCGACTTGGTGGAGCGCGAGGGGTGGGGTGAAGTTCCCTTTTGGAGTTACATCGATTGCTTTCATAAGCGACGCAGGAAACCGATGGTCCGCGCCACCGGCCGAGAGTTCATTTGGCAGATGGAGGGTGATCCCTTCGAGAGATGGCCCCTTCCGGGAGAACTCGATGAGTTCGCTCGGTACGTGTCCGTGTACCGTGAAATCCGACCGCGGGCACTCACGCTCACGCTGTTCGCCCGCGTGTGCCTCGGCGACTTTTTCATCCACGGGATCGGCGGCGGAAAGTACGACGAAGTGACCGACACCATCATCCGCGACTATTTCGGGATCGAACCACCCGCGTATCAGGTTCTGTCCGCGACGCTTCACCTTCCGCTCCCCGCCTTCGCCTCGACCGCAGCCGATCTGCACCGCGCCCAGCGCCGTGTGCGCGAGTTGCAGTGGAGCCCGCACCAGCACCTGAACACGAACCAGCATGCAAACTCAGCATCGCAGGCGCTGGGCGCGGAGCTGGAGGCCCTCACCAAACACGAACCGCAACGCGGGGCACATGCGGCGCGGCGAGAGTGGTTCCGGGCGATTCAGCGGGTGAAGGAACAATTGCGCCCACTCGTCGTTAACCAAGTGCCCGAGAGCGAATCAGCACTGGCTCGCGTGCAGAGCGAAGTGGACGCGAACGCGATCCTTCAGCGCCGCGATTACTCGTGGGTGCTGTACCCCGAAGAGACACTGCGTCCGTTTCTCGAAGAGATGCGAGACCGAGCGAGCCAATGAAAACGGCCGGCGCACTTGCGCCGGCCGTTCACTTTGAAAAGTGCCTTCTACTTCTGTTTACCGCGAACCATTTCTTCGATCGCAGCGGCGATCGCGTTAACCTTCTCGTCGGTCAGGTCGTCCAACTTGAGTTCCCACCGCTGCGCGATCCGCATGCGGTTGTAGATAATGACGGTTACGGGAGCGTCGCCGACTGCGAACGCGGTGAGCGCCGCAGACTTATCAGCGGCGAGGCCAAAGGGCACTTGATCGGCCTTCACGACCCCCGCGTACCGTTGCACTTCCTTGCGTTTATCTTCTCGCTTTTCGTCGTGCGGATACTCCAGGTCGACCGCGACCTTCTGGTCGCTGCCGTCCGGAGCCTTTACGGTCACGGCTTTCGTGCCGCCTTCGAGCGTCAGGAACATCCCGAATGCGCCCAACTTGTCGGACTGGTACTTCGAGATCAGCCCGTCGCGCGACCTGTTGGGATCTTTGCTCGCCGAATCGAGCTTCTGGAACAGCTTGCTCAGCCCGTCGGTGTCCTTGAGCTTCGACGTATCGGCGCGCACGAAAATGGCGACGACCGGAGCAAGCCCGTATTCGCACACCAAACAGTGCATTTTGCCGGTGCGGTCGCGCGGGTCGCGCTCCTCGTCCTTAACGGCTCCGTCTTTGGGAGCGGCCACCTTTGGTGGGAACCGGTTGTCTGTGACGAGTTGTGCTCGGAACGGAGACGGGACCACGTTGGAGTTCATCGCGGATCCGACCACCGCCCCTGCCATTGAGGTGACGGCCGATTGTGGCTCCTGCGCCCGTGCCGTAAGGCCAGTCAACGCGAGCACCCCCGCCACCGCCACCGCGCGCCGAACGACCATCGCCGCTCCCCCGAAAATCTGTGTTTCGCGCCCAACTACTATTTCAGCGTGACAGCCCCCGGCAGTGACGTCAAGGCCCCTGGGCACACGGAGTCAGAGGAAGTTTCTTTTGGAGGTGCGAGTTTGTGGCGCGTACCACGTGTCCATTGGTCGGGCCGTTCTCCGGGGGCGGGTCGCGCAACTTGGAGCGAGCGTGCCTGCTGCTGACCTTCATTAACGGCCCGTGCGCGGGTAAACTCCACCCCGTAACGACTGGTACACACCAACACAACACACGCTGGGAACAAATCATGGCTGAGAAGAACGACAAACTGGAGAAGGCGAAGGACAACAAAGAGCTGAAAACCGCGCTCGCGGCGATCGAGAAGGAGTTCGGGAAGGGCTCCATCATGTCACTCGGCGACATGAGCTCTCTGGACATTGAAGGGATCTCGACCGGGGCGCTGAGCCTCGACCTGGCGCTCGGTGGTAAGGGGTTGCCGCGCGGCCGCGTGGTCGAGATTTACGGTGCGGAAGCGAGCGGGAAGACGACCATCGCGCTCCACACCATCGCCCAGGCTCAAAAGGCCGGCGGAGTCGCCGCGTTCATCGACGCCGAACACGCCCTCGACCCGAGTTGGGCCAAGCGGCTCGGCGTGGATTTGGACAACCTGCTCGTCTCCCAACCCGGCTACGGCGAAGAAGGGCTGCGAATCGCCGAGATGCTCATCAAGTCGAACGCGGTGGACATCATCGTCGTGGACTCGGTCGCGGCCCTCGTTCCCAAGAACGAAATCCAAGACAGCGAGATCGGCGACACGAAGGTCGGGCTCCAGGCCCGGCTCATGAGCCAGGCGATGCGGATTCTCACACCGCAGATCAACAAGAGCCGCACCTGCCTCGTGTTCATCAACCAGATCCGGCAGAAGATCGGCGTAATGTACGGCGACCCGAACACCACGACCGGCGGTCTGGCGCTCAAGTTCTACGCGAGCGTGCGGATGGAAGTGAAGCGCGTCACGCACGTGAAGGACGGTGAAGACACGATCGGTGCGGAAACCCGCGTCCGCGTGGTGAAGAACAAGATCGCCCCGCCGTTCCGCAACGCGGAGTTCGAGTTGCTCCACGACCGCGGCATCGATTTCGAGGGCGACGTCATCAAGCTCGCGCTCGAGGACGAGGTCATCGAGAAGAGCGGCGCCCACTTCTCGTACAAGGAACAGCGGCTCGGCCAGGGACTGAAGAACGCGGTCGAGTTCCTGCGTGAGAACCAGGCAGTGCGCGACGAGATCGTGGCCGCGGTGAAGCTGAAGCGGGCACCGAAGGTCGTGGACGCCGCGGCCCTCGAAGCGACCGCCGCTCAGGAAGAAGCCGAAGCCGCCGCAGCGCTGGCCGCGCTGGGTGAAGAGGTGGAAATGCCGGTCAAGAAGAAGCGCGGAAAGTCCTCGGAGTGATCCCCGAATCACGGGCACAAGTGAACCCCGCCCGCAAGGGCGGTGGGTAGCGCGCAAACGTGGCACTTGCGGCCACCGATGCACTACCCACCGCCCTTGTGGGCGGGGTTCACGGTTTGGGTTGCCCTCGACTCACTTCCATTCGCTGTGGTAGCCTCCGGGTTCTGTTCAACCGGCACGGAGGCCGCTGCGTTGTCTGAACCACGATCCGCTAACCGTTCTCTTCTCATCGGCGCCGCGACCAACTGGGCGGCGTTCGTCGCGGCACTGGGAATCAGCTTCTTCCTCGCACCGTACCTCGTGCGCTCGCTCGGTGACGCGCGATACGGCGTGTGGTGCATCGCGGAATCCGTTCTCGCGTACTTCACGCTCTTCGATCTCGGCATCGCCGCGTGCCTCGTGCGGTTCGTGGCAAAATTGCACGCGACCAGCAACCGTCACGAACTCAGCAAGCTCGTGTCCGCGTGCTTCGGGTTGTTCGTGCTCGCCGGGGTCGGAGTGATGGTGCTGGGCGGCGCGATCGTGCCGTTCGTTGCGCCGGGGATGGAGCGGAAGCTCGACGAATCGGGCGACGTTCTACCGTTCATGCTACTCATGCTCACGAACCTCGCGATCACGCTTCCGCTGAGCGTGTTCCCCACCATCCTCGACGGGCTCCAGCGCTTCGGCACGAAGAGCGCGGGCCGGCTCGTGTGCCTCACCCTTCGCGTGGCGGCAATCGTTTGGGTTATGGAAACACGCCCGGGGCTGCTCTCCTTGGCGCTCGTGTTCACGGCGGCGAACCTGCTCGAACACGCGCTCATGGCAGTGGCGTGCTTTCGCTTCCTGCCGGGGTTGCAGATCTCGCCCAAGCTCATCGACCGAATCACTTTGAAGGAAGTGCGAGGTTACAGCATTGATGCGTTCCTGGCGATGATCGCGGGGCGCATCACGGGGCAGACCGGGACGATCGTCGTGGGCGGGTTCATGACGGTCGCGACGGCCGGGCACTACGCGATCGCGATGCGGCTCGTGGACATGGCGAAGAACCTGCTCCGCGCCGCGACCACCACGCTCACGCCCGCGGTGAGCGAGCGCGAGGCCGTCGGCGACTTCGACGGCGTGCGCAGGGTGTTGCTCGACGGCACGCGCTGGGTGCTGTACCTCGTGCTCCCAATTCACATCGGGCTGCTGTTCTTTGGCGGACCGTTCCTCGCGCGCTGGATGGGCAATTCGCAGTACGCGGAATGGTGCTACCCTGCGATGGTGGTCCTCTCCGCGACGCTGACGATCGGGGTCGCGCAGTCGGTCGCGGCGCGCATCCTGTATGGCATGGGGAAGTTGAAGCTCTTCGCCCGGCTCGCGCTCGTTGAGGCCGTGGTGAACCTCGCGCTGAGTTTCGCACTTGTGGGGCCGTTTGGCTTGGTGGGTGTCGCAGTTGCCGTGTCCGCGCCGAACGTGTTGTTCTGCCTGTTCGTGATAGTTTACTCGTGCCGCACGCTGGAAGTGGGCGCGTGGCGGTACCTGCGTGTGGGCTGGCTGAAGCCCGCGTGCGCGGCCGTGGTCCCCACTGCGGTTTGGAGCTTCGTGGCGCCAGTCGAAGCGGAGTGGTTCGCGATCACGTTCGGTGTGGCGGTCGGGCTAGTGCCTTTCGTTGCGTGTGTCGCAGCGCTTGAGTTCGCATCGCGAATCAAATTCGTCCGTTCCGGAATCACTCGGACGACTCCTGTGGCTCAATCAGGGCCGATAACTGCTGAGGCGTGACGCCACGAATGAGAATCACCTTGTTTCGGTTCGTCTGCCCACTCAGTAGCGCGAGTTGCGACCGCTGAAGCTTCAGGTGCTCGCGCAAAAGAGCGAGGACGGCTTCGTTCGCGCGCCCGTCCTCGGGCGGTGCGGTCACTGATACCCGCAGCGCCCCCGCGTGCTCGCCGAGGACCGCGTTCCGCTTGGCCTTCGGCTGAACGCGAACCGCGAGCGCCGCACCTTCTGCGTGTAGAGAAACCGCTACAGACATTTCGCACACCTCGCGTGTCGTGGTATCAAAATAGCGCAATCAACCCTGTTCCCACAACACGATACGGGCATTGCAATTCGCGGCGCACTTGATGACGCGACGAACAAATCGTAATGTGCGATCGCATGAAATAGGTCGCGCCTTGCTCCACATTTTTGAGGAGATCATTCATGCCGCGCCCGGATAAGACGGAGTTCACTGGGTTCCAAGCAAATTACATCGACCTCGTGCCCGAAACCGACGTACTCGCCGCGATGTCGGCGCAACTGGACGAGGTGCTCGCACTTTGGCGGCGCATTCCCGAAGCGCAGGGCGACGTGTGCCACGAGCCTTACACCTGGACCGTGAAACAGGTGATCGGGCACCTCATCGACGGCGAGCGCATTTTCGGGTACCGGGCACTGAGGTTCGCACGCGGCGACGCGACCCCGCTCCCCGGCTTCGAGGAAAACGACTACGCGAAGTCGGGCGGGTACGAGCGGCTCGCACTCTCGGACCTCGTGAACGAGTTCGAGGCCGTGCGCCGGTCGAGCTTGTGGTTGTTTCGCAACTTGCCCGAAGCGGCATGGGGGCGCGGCGGCGACGCGAACGGCAACCACATCAGCGTGCGGGCGCTCGCGTACATCATCGTGGGCCACGTTCGGCACCACGGCGGCATCTTGCGTAAGCGAGTGGGCGCAGTCTGAAGTGTTTGTGGCGAAGCCGTACTGTACTGGAATCGAAAGAAGGTAGTATTTGGCGATCCGCGTGCTCGCGCTCGATCTGGAGCGAACACTGATTTCCGACGCGAACCGGGCTGACCCGCGCCCCGGTTTGTCCGCGTTCCTCGCGTTCTGCCACGCCCGATTCGAGCGCGTCGTGCTGTTTACGACCGTGGAGGAACCGGACGCGAGAGATGCGCTCGATCAACTCATCACGCGCAATCACATTCCTGGAGAATTGCTGACACCCTTGGACTACGTTCCGTGGGTCGGGGAGCACAAGGATCTCGCCTTCGTTGCCGGTGCCGTGCCTGAAGAGATTTTGCTCGTTGACGATGACGCGGGGTGGATTCGGCCCGACCAACGCGATCGGTGGATCGCTATCGAGCCGTGGGACGGCGGGGCGGATCGTGAGTTGGCCCGCGTTCAGCACGTCTTGGCCGAACGGCTCGAAGCAGAAGGTCGCCCGTGACGTCTACACGAACAAATCTGCGACCGCGCACGTGAAACCGGGCAGTACGCCTTCGCCGGACAACGTGCCGGCTTCGCCCAGTTCCTCACACGTTCCGTTTGCGCGGCGAATGAGAACCGTCTTCGATTTGGGGCTGATGACCCAGACTAATTTCACGCCGGCCGAACGGTATTCCGCGACTTTCGCCTCGATCTCTTCGTAAGTCTCGTTTGGGGACACTACTTCCACCGCGATGTCCGGAGCTACCGTGATGTAGCCCTCGGGTGTGCGATCGTTGGGCAGGCGCCCGGCCGCGACAAACGAGGTGTCCGGCATCCGCACCAACTTCGGTTTGTTGGGGAAGCACTGGAATCCCGTTTGAGACGGGTACGCTCGTCCCAATTTCTTGGGCCGGATGAACACATTGAACTGCGTGAGCAACAAGCCGCCAATTTCGTCCGACTCCGCTCCCATTGACTTCTCCCGCGGGATTCCGTCAATCAGTTCGTAGTGATCCCCACCGGGCATCGTGAGTAAATCTTCGGGTTCCAATACGGCCGGGATCGCGTTGTTGGTCATCGCACGTCCTCCGGTGGAGTCGCCCACATCTTATCAGGCCCGCTCTTGTGCCACGAGTGCTTCCGGTACTCGTCGGTTGCCCGTATTCGCGATCCGTTCGGCACTCGGTGTGAATAAAGTTGGCCTCTCGAACCAAGTTTCTGCTCGTGCGACGACCATTTGCGGCCACGCTCTCGCCGAGTTCGTATTGTGTTCCGAAACGCGCTTCGTATTTCGGAGTTACGCAAGTGAACAAGGTCGCGAAACACGCCGCATTCATTCTGTTCACCATCTTCGGCATCCCGATCATCATCGCGACGCCGTTCCTGCTGTACGGGTTCCTGGGCAAGCCGTAACCGGTCCCCGGCCGGTTCGTCCGGCCGCGGTTGTCATCCAAGTGCTGCGCTTTCACCGGCCGGCTCACCCCGGCTGCCTCTCCGGGGATCGGGTATGAAGTTCCGCAAGTTCGGCGACGCAAACGTATCGGAAGTCGGACTGGGCTGCTGGCAGATCGGCGGCGACCAGTGGGGCGACGTCGCCGAATCGGACGCGCTGGAAGTGCTGCGCGCGTCCGTCGAATCCGGCGTCACATTTCTCGACACCGCCGACGTGTACGGTGCCGGCCGTAGTGAAGAGCTGATCGGACATTTTCTCAAGAACTACCCGCGCGAGCGGTTCTTTATCGCGTCGAAGTTCGGGCGCTTCCCGCGTCCCGGTTGGCCCAGCAACTTCGAGCCGAAAACCATCCGCGAACACACCGAGAACTCGCTGAAGCGGCTCGGAATCGAGCGGCTCGACCTCACGCAACTCCACTGCCTGCCGATGGAGCAGCTCCGGCGCGCGGAAGTATGGGACACCCTTCGCGAGCTGAAGCGGGAAGGCAAGATCGCCCGGTTCGGTGCGAGCGTCGAGTCCGTGGCCGAAGCGGAAGAGTGCATCAAGCACGCGGACTGCGCGTCGTTGCAAATCATCTTCAACATCTTTCGCCAAACGCCCGAAACGAGTGGGCTCCTTGATCGCTGCCGGAAACAGGGCGTCGCGATCATCGTCCGGCTGCCGCTCGCGTCCGGGTTGCTCGCGGGGAAGTATACCCTCGCCACCACGTTCGGCCCCAACGACCACCGCACCATCAACCGCAACGGCGAGAAGTTCAACGTCGGCGAAACGTTCGCGGGTCTGGGCTTCGAGAAGGGTCTGGAAACGGTCGAGAAGCTGAAACCGCTCGTGCCGGCCGGGTACACGCTGCCGCAACTCGCGCTGCGCTGGTGCCTCGATCACGACGCGGTCGCGACGATCATCCCCGGCGCCCGAAACCGCTCGCAAGCCGAGGCGAACGCCGCTGCAAGTAATCTCGCGCCGTTGCCAGCAGACGCACGTGCGCGGTTGCGCGAGTTCTTCGTTTCTACAGTAAAACCGTTGGTTCGCGGCCCGGATTGATTTCACCCTTGCCAGCAGGCCGGCGCAATTCATACGATTACTGCGGGCTTGTGAAAAGTTTCACAAAGTCGCAGTTCGCTTGAATTCCGGCCGATTATTGGGAGCGAGAGCGTGCCGGCGATTTTTTCGCGGTCACTTGATGGTCACCTCCGCCAAGCCATTGTTGGCCTGGGGGTGCTGGTCGCGCTCGTCGGTACCGGGTGGTACTACTACGCGCTGCCCAGCTACACCCGCGTCGGGTACACGCCGGAGCAACCGGTGCCGTTCTCGCACGAGTTGCACGCGGGCAAGCTCGGAATGGATTGCGCGTACTGTCACCAGTCCGTGTTCGAGTCGCCGAACGCGAGCGTGCCGAACTCGCAGACGTGCATGAACTGCCACAACCCGAAGAAGGCCAACGTGAAGGGCGCCAGCCCGCTCCTGGCCCCCGTGCGGTCGAGCTTCGACACCGGGCGCCCGGTGGAATGGAAGAAAGTTCACAAGCTCCCCGAGTACGCCTACTTCAACCACTCAGTCCACGTCAACAAGGGCGTGTCCTGTGTGTCGTGCCACGGCCAGGTCAACGAGATGAAGGTCGTGTCGCACGAGAAGCAGCTCACGATGGGCTGGTGCTTGCAGTGCCACAACGACCCGCACGAGCACCTGCGTGACGTGAAGGACGTGACCAACCTGAAGTGGAAGCCGGAAGGCGGGAAGAGTGCCAGCGAGATCGGCGCCCTGCTTCAGAAAGACTTGCGTGTGGCCCCGCCGATGAACTGCCAGGCGTGCCACCGATAACCAGAACCCCGGGGTTGAAACCCCGGGCTATTTCCGGTGACCCCTTTGGGGTCCAAAAGACAACGAGCGGTGTTTGTCGCCCCAAATGGGGCGACCGGTAGCAGTTCGGGGCTTCAGCCCGGGCTCCCGATTCGATTGGTTTGGCTCCGATGCGGGTGAAGGGTTCACATGGACCGACAGAGCTACTACCGCAGCCTCGAACAACTGGCCGATACGCCAGAATTTCGGGCGTTCGCGTCGGAAGAGTTCCCCGGCTTTGCCAACGTGTTCGAGTCCGTCGGTGCGGCCGAACTGAAGGCCGATGAGCCCGAGTCCGTGGGGCTGAACCGCCGCAAGTTCATGGCGCTCTCGGTCGCGACCCTGGGGGCCGCGGCCCTCGCCGGGTGCCGCCGACCGGACATTCAGATCCTCCCGTTCTCCGCGGTACCGGACGAGCAGATCGGTCACGTCGTCCCTGGCAAGCCGGCGTTCTACGCGACGAGCATTCCCCGCGCTGGCGGGGCGCTTCCTGTTCTCGTGGAGAGTCACGACGGGCGCCCCACTAAGATCGAAGGCAACCCGCAGCACCCGTGCAGCCTCGGCAGCACCGACGCGCTGGCGCAAGCCACCATTTTCGATCTCTACAGCCCCGACCGACTGATGTCGGACAAGTACCCCGGCGTCATGGAGGGGAAGGCCGCGCGGAAGTGGGAAGACTTCGACCGGTTCGCGCGCGGCGAAACCGAGAAGCTCGTCAAGGACAAGGGCAAGGGCTTCTACATCCTCACCGATCAGGCGTCGGCCCCGTCGCTGCGGGTGCTGCGTGAGTCGATCAAGGACAAGCTCTCGCTCGCGTCGTGGCACAGTTACGAGGCCGTTGATACGAGCGAAGAGCTGAAGGGCGCGGAAGCGGCGTTCGGCGCGAAGGTCGTGATCCGCCCCCGGTTCGATAAGGCCGAACGCATCCTCGCCCTGGATAGCGATTTCCTCGGTCACGAAGCCGACGGCGTGTTCCACGCGCGCTCGTTCAGCGCGAACCGCAAGGCCGAGCACATGAACCGCCTTTACGTCGTGGAATCGACGTGGACGGCGACCGGCACGATGGCAGACCACCGGCTGCGAGTGCCCGCGTCCCAGGTCGGCGCGTATCTGGTCGCACTGGCCAAAGAACTGAAGGCCGCGCACGCGGCGAGTTTCAAGAACCCGGCCGCGCTGCCGGATTCGTTCCCCGCAGCGTCGAACTACTCCTTCCCCGAGAAGTGGCTGAAGGGCGTCGCGAAGGACGTCGCCGGGCACGCGGGCAAGAGCCTCATTGTCGTAGGCGCGCGGCAACCCGCCTGGGTTCACGCTCTCTCGCACTCCCTCAACGATGCGCTGGGCAACTACGCGGCGGGGATGGCCGAGTTCCGTGACGCGCCGACGGAAGTCGTTGACAAGACGCTGAAAGAACTCGTCGCCGACATCGCGGCGGGGCGCGTGAGCACGCTGCTCATCATCGGCGGCAACCCGGTGTTCAGCGCGCCGGCCGATTTCCGGTTCGGCGAAGAACTCGCGAAGGTCGCGAAGAAGATCCGGCTCGGTCTGTACTTCGACCAGACGTCCGAAAAGTGCGACTGGCACCTGCCGCTCGCTCACTTCCTCGAAGGCTGGGCCGACACCGAAGCTGGGGACGGCTCGCTCTGCTGCGTGCAACCGCTCATCGCGCCTCTGAACAGTGGTAAGGGCAGCGACGACGCGGCTCCGCCCGCTCGTGGTGGACGCACGGTTCTGGAAGTGCTCGCGCTGCTCACGCAAGCGCCCGGCGTGGACGGCAAGCCGGTCGCGTCGTTCACCGCGGCACAGAAGGCCGGTTACGGCTATGTCCGCAAGGCGTTCAGCGACCGCAGCGGTATCGCGCTGGCCGCGCCGAACTTCGACGACGAATTCAACCGCTACAAGCAAGTCGGCTTCTTCCCGGTGGACGCGGAGAAGGCCAAGGCCCTCAAGTTCGCGAAGCCGGACGAGAAGAACCGGAAGCCGAAGGCGGTGAGTGCGAACAAGGCGGGCATCACCGCTGCTCTCGCCGCGTACCGACCGACCGAAACGCCCACCAAGGACGCGGTCGAAGTCACGTTCCACCCGTCGAACACACTGTACGACGGCAGCGGGGCGATGAACCCGTGGCTCCAGGAAATGCCGGACCCGATCACGAAGCTCGTGTGGGACAACGCCGCGCTCCTGAGTCCCGCGACCGCGACCGCATTTGGGGTCGCGCAGAGTGACATCGTTGAGATCCGGCTCGGCGACTCGACCATCGCGGTGCCGGTGTTCGTGCTGCCGGGGCAAGCCGACTACTCGGTCGCGCTCGCGTTCGGGCAGTTCGGCCAGATGCGGATCTCGCACGTTCCCAACGGCGGCGGAACGGACGTGTTCCCGCTGCGGCGAGCTGCGGCGCTCCACAGCGCGACCGGCGCCACGCTGAAGAAGACCGGCCGCAAAGCTGACCTCGTCACCACGCAGGAACACGGTGTCATCCCCGAGGGGCGCGACATCATCCGCGAGGTGCGTGTCGCCAAGAAGGACGATCGCGGCCACGATCACAAGCACGGCGACGACCACAAGCACGAGAAGTCACACGGGGACGATCACGGCCACGGCCCGAAGCTCGGGATCGCCCCGACCGGGCACATCACCGAAGAGGCGCTGAAGAAAGAGTTCCAGGGCGGCTACGGCAACAAGCAGCAACTCCCGGCCCCGTCGGGCGTGAAGCAGGAGCGGTTCCCGCTCGACCTCGCGCGCCCCGAACTGCTGGACAGCCAGTTCCAGTGGGGCATGGTGATCGATCTCAGCTCCTGCTCCGGCTGCACCGCGTGCTTGATCGCGTGCCAGACCGAAAACAACATCCCGGTCGTCGGTAAGGACGACGTGAAGCGCAACCGCGAGATGCACTGGATCCGCATCGACCGGTACTTCTCGTCCACGACGACCCACGGTGAAGCGGCCGACGCCGAGCCGACGATCGTGTCGCAGCCGATCGCGTGCGTCCACTGCGAAGCCGCTCCGTGCGAGCAGGTGTGCCCGGTCAACGCGACGGTCCACAGCCCCGAGGGGCTGAACCTGCAAGTTTACAACCGCTGCATCGGGACGCGGTACTGCTCGAACGCCTGCCCGTACAAGGTCCGCCGGTTCAACTGGTTCGACTTCAACAAGCGCCGGCTGGACGAGCTGCGGGTCGCGACTCCGTTCGCGAGCGGTGGTATGGGCTTCACCGAGAGCGGCGTGCCCGAAACGCTCAAGATGCAGAAGAACCCCGACGTGACCGTGCGGATGCGCGGGGTGATGGAGAAGTGTACGTACTGCGTCCAGCGCCTGGAGCGCGGGAAGTACGGGGCGAAGATCGCGGCGGCGGAAGTGGCCCAGGACCGGCGCACGATCGAGGTGGACGCCGCCTTCAAGACCGCGGACGGCTCGGTGTCGGCGTACAAGAAGCCGAAGAACCCGCTCGCGGCCGGCTACGACCTCGACTCGGTCGGGCGCGTGATCGTCCCGGACGGCGTGATCGTGACCGCGTGCCAGGCCGCGTGCCCGTCGCAGTCCATCACCTTCGGCAACATGCTCGACCCGAAGAGCAAGGTCGCGAAGCTGAAGGCCAAGGAGAGCGAGTACCTGCTGCTCGGCGAACTGAACACGAAGCCGCGGACGAGCTACCTGCCGCGCCTGCGGAACCTGAACGAGGATCTGGTTGAAAAACCGGCCGCCTCGCACTAATCGGTTTCGCGCCCTGAACACGGCGCCGCTCGCGGACCGAGCGGCCCGCACTGAAGAATTCGACCAAAGGCCGCCAGAATGACCACCACCACCCACCACGATACGCACGCCGGGCACGGGCCGAAGTTCCCGGACCCGCTGCCGCGCATCCCGCTCGTGTGGGGGCCGGCCGACTACGACACCATCTCCGAGCAGATCAGCGAGATCACCGAGAAGCCGCAGCCGTACTGGTGGTGGCCCTCGCTGCTCATCACCACCGCGCTGCTGAGCGGCGGCGTGCTGGCGGTGAGCTACCTCATCTCGACGGGCGTCGGGGTGTGGGGGAGCAACGTCCCGGTCGCGTGGGCGTTCGACATCACGAACTTCGTGTTCTGGATCGGGATCGGGCACGCGGGCACGCTCATCAGCGCGATCCTGTTCCTGTTCCGGCAGAAGTGGCGCACGTCGATCAACCGGTTCAGCGAGGCGATGACGATCTTCGCCGTGATCTGTGCGTTCATTTACCCGGCGATGCACGTCGGGCGCATCTGGTACGCCTGGTTCACGATCCCGCTGCCGAACGCGAACCACATTTTCCAGAACTTTCGGTCCCCGCTGCTGTGGGACGCCTTCGCGATCTCGACGTACTTCACGATCTCCTTGATCTTCTGGTACATCGGCCTCATCCCGGACCTCGCGACGCTCCGCGACCGGGCCCAGAGCCGCGCGCGGCAGATGATCTTCGGGTTCCTCGCGCTCGGGTGGCGCGGGAGCACGCGGCACTGGCGCCACTACGAGGTGGCGTACCTGATGCTCGCGGGCCTGAGCACGCCGCTCGTGTTGAGCGTCCACTCGGTCGTGAGTTTCGACTTCGCCACGTCGCTGATCCCCGGCTGGCACACGACGATCTTCCCGCCGTACTTCGTCGCGGGGGCGATCTTCGGCGGGTTCGCGATGGTGCTCCAGTGCATGATCCCGGCCCGCGTGGTGTACAAGCTCGAGAACGTCGTGACGATCAAGCACATCGACGTGATGTGCAAGTTCATCATGGCGACGGGCACGATCGTCGGGTACGCCTACTGCATGGAGCTGTTCATCGCGTGGTTCTCGGGCAGCCCGTATGAGTGGCAGACGTTCAAGAACCGCGCGTTCGACGGCGACTACACCTGGGCCTACTGGGTGATGATGGGGTGCAACCTGTTCATCCCGCAGGTGTTCTGGGTCCGGTGGTGCCGGCAGACCCCGTGGTTCGTGCTCATCATCGTGACGTTCGTGAACGTCGGTATGTGGTACGAGCGGTTCGTCATCATCGTGCAGTCGCTGCACCACGACTTCCTGCCCGGTTCGTGGGGGCAGTTCCACCCGACGTGGGTGGACTGGCTCCAGATGATCGGCGACTTCGGGCTGTTCTTCACGTTCACCCTGCTGTTCGTCCGGTTCCTGCCGATGGTGGCGATGGCCGAAGTGAAGGGCGTTCTGCCGATGGCGAACCCGCACTATCACCCGACCCCGGAAGCCCAGTACCTGAAAAACGAGAGCGGTCAGTACCCGACCGACGACCACGTGATGGCCGCGGCCTACGGCCCGCCGTCGCACCCGCCGACCGAAGTGAAGCCGCACACCGAGCCGGTTCCCGCGTTCATCCCGACCCCGGGCGGGACGGGCAAGCCGTGGGGCGCGGTCGCCGAGTTCGCCAACGGTACGGACCTGCTTGATGCCGCGAAGAAGGCGCTCGCGGCCGGCTACAAGCACCTGGATGCGTGGACCCCGTTCTACGTCCACGGGATGAAGGAAGCCATCGGCCGCACGCGGAGCCGGTTACCGGTCTTCACGCTCGCCGGGGGCCTGACCGGGTTGACCGCCGCCGCGACGCTCCAGTTCTACCTCATGACGTACTACTACCCGACCATCGTGGGCGGGAAAGAATACCGGGCGTGGGAAGCGTTCGTTCCGGTATTCTTCGAGATGACGATTCTGTTCTCGGGGTTCTTTACGCTGTTCAGCCTCATCGGGCTGTGCGGGCTGCCGAAGTTCTTCCACCCGCTCGACAGCCACCCGACGTTCAACCGCAGCACTCAGGCCGGGTTCTTCCTGACGATCGAGGCACAGGACGCGAGCTTCAACCCGGACGTGACCCGCGCGTTCTTGGAGTCGCTCGGCGGCAAGCACGTGGCGGTAGTCGAAGCGTAGTTGAGTGATTGCGGGCGCCCGCCCCAAAAAGGCCGCGGGCGCCTTCAGGTGAACCTCGCCCGCAAGGGCGACGGGTAGAAACAAAGTGAGAAGAACCCACCGCCCTTGCGGGCGGGGTTCACCAAGAATGTGGGATTCATTCGCATGTACATGATCGACGCGAACGTGTTCATGAACGCGGTGCTGGCCGTGATCCTCGGCACGACCGCGCTGCTGCTCGTTACGACGGTGACCGCGTCGTGGTTGGGCAAGCGCGGGCGCGTGATGTCGTACCTGTACATGTTCACCGCGCTGTTCGTCTCGTTCACGGTCGTGGTCGCGGCGATGGGGTTCCGCGGGAAGAAGAGCGACTCGCGCCCGTGGCACCTGTTCCTCGACATGAAGTACCAGGCGAAGTACCTGAGCCAGGGCCAGAGCAAGTACTTCGCGGACGGCCGCAGCAACCGGCTCCCGCCGGAAAACACGGTTCCCTTCGACGGCACCGACTACAGCGCCGACGCGGGCACGCACAGCACCCCGAACCCGGACTTCCTGAAGGCCGACAAGCGGTACTACTTCGGCATCGCCGACGCCGACGCGAAGGGTGCCGACGGCGCCCCCGCGAAGCCCAAGTGGGCCGGTGGCAAGCTGATCGGCGAGGGGTACTACGTGAACAACCTCCCGCCGCAAGCGGTCGAGCGGGCCGGCGGGTGGGAAGCCCTCCTGAAGCGCGGACAGGCGCAGTTCAACCGGAACTGTTCCGTGTGCCACGGCACGAGCGGGCGCGGGGGCGGTGGGGATCTGGCATACGGCATCGTGGGCGCCTACGGCCTGAGCGTGGCCCCTGCGAACGTCCTCACGCCGGACGTGCAATCGCAACCGGACGGGCAGTTGTTCAACACCATCACCAATGGCAAGAGCGCGATGCCCGGCTACGGTCACCAGGTGCGCGACGCGCTGGACCGCTGGGCGATCGTGGCTTACGTCCGCGAGTTGCAGTTCGCCAACGGGAACGCGGTGACGGACAAGAAGTAGTGTCGGTTGAGGTACGGGGCTGAGCGCCCGTGCCACGAGAAGTAAGCCCACGGTAGCAGATTGACTGGTTCGTTTTCTGGAGCCGACCGCCCGGGAAACGATACCCATCGGGTGTCAGACGGGTCGCCGGACCACGACAAGAAGCCACAGAAGAAGGCCGATGAGTACCGCGAACATTACCACCGACGGCACCCCGCCGCTCACTTACCCCGCCGGGCTGCCGGACAACGTTGCCCCCGTTGGTAACGCCCTCGGCAGCGTCGTTCGCGCCCTCGTCGCGATCCTGGTGGTTACGGGCGCGCTGCTCGTGATCGGGCTGTTCACGGACGCGAAGCAGTTCTACCACTCGTACCTGTTCGGGTACGTGTTCGCCCTCGACATCGCGCTCGGCGCGCTGTTCTGGACGATGATCCACCACGTCGCGGACGCGGGCTGGTCGGTCGGGCTGCGGCGCGTGTTCGAGAACATCAACCGCGCGATCATCCCGCTCACGGTGCTGTTCGTCCCGGTGCTGGTCGGCACGTTCACGGGCAACCTGCACGCTTGGTACGAGTTCGTCAACAGCGCCGCTCCCACAGAGCACGCGCACCTGTGGCACGTCAAGCACCTGTATTTCAACACGCCGTTCTTCGCGGCCCGGATCGCGATCTACTTCGCAGTGTGGATCGGGTACTCCGTGGCGATGCGGAACTGGTCCACGAAGCAGGACGCGGTCGGCGGCGCGGCGCTCACGCGGAAGATGCAGTGGTGGGCGCCGTCGGGCGTCGCGCTCCTGGGCCTGACGGCCACGTTCTTCGCGTTCGACATCCTGATGAGCCTGCAGTACTCGTGGTTCAGCACGATCTTCGGCGTGTACTTCTGGGCCGGCGGCATCCGCGGGTCGCTCGCCACGGTGGTGCTGGTGGTTCTCGGGCTCCGCGCCGCGGGGTTCCTGCGGAACACGATCACGATGGAGCACCTGCACGACGTCGCGAAGATCATGTTCGGGTTCACCGTGTTTTGGACGTACATCGCGTTCTCCCAGTACTTCCTGATCTGGTACGGGAACATGCCGGAAGAAACGCAGTTCTTCCTGCTCCGGCGCAACGGGGCGTGGAACATCATGAGCATCCTGCTCCCGTTCCTCTACTTCGTGGCCCCGTTCTTCATGCTGCTCCCGCGGGCGCACAAGCGGAACCCGCTGTGGCTCGCGTTCATCAGCGCGTGGATTCTGGTGATGCACGCCTACGACCTGTACTGGCAGGTGATGCCGGTGCTGCACCAGGACACGATCCACTTCCACTGGCTGGACGCCGCAGCGCCGGTGTTCATGTTCAGCGTGGTGCTGCTATCGGCCGTTTGGGGGTTCATGCGGTTGCCGCTGATCCCGATCCGCGACGCGCGGTTGAACGAGACGATCGGGTACGAGAACGAGACGCCGTGAGGTGCCCCGAGCGGTTCGCTCGGTGTCGGGACCGCGGGGTTCGGACCCGTGGTCCCGAGGCCCGGACTAGAGCCCCGGGCCACAAACTACTACAAAGCGCCAAACGAAACACCAAACACGAGAGTTGGGGATGGCCGCAAGCACGGAACACACGAACCCGGAACCCCAGGGCTTCCCGTTCATCACGGTGGGCGCGTCGGTGGGCGTGTTGTTCGCCTTCCTGTTCCTCATGTGGCTGGTGACGAGCCGCGAGAACGTGCTCGACGCATCGAAGACCGACCTGAAGGGCGAACCCAAGCCGGACGCCGCCGCGAAGCTCGACGAGGTGAAGGGCCGTAACGAAGCGGCCCTCAACGGCGTCGGCGCGAAGATGTCGCGGGACGAGGCCCACGGGAAACTGCTCTCCACGCTCAAGGGGCCGAACGACAAGATGCCGTTCCCCACGCCGGAACCGCCGGCCCCGGTCGCTCCGAAAAAGGACGAACCCAAGAAGGACGAGCCGAAGAAAGACGGGAAGGGGTAAGAACCATGAGTGCGATTGCCGCCCTGTTCGCGGCCCACGACGTTGCCACCCCGGGGGCGACCGTGAGTGCGGCCGATATCGCGCTCTTCGCGACCGTGATCGGGTCGATCGTGATGTTCGGCGGGGCCGCCGCGATCGCTCTCAGTTGGGCCTTCCGCGACGGCCAGTTTGATAACTTCCAACAAGGCTCGCAGTCGATCTTCGGGCCGGACGAACCCATTGGCGAAGCGACCGATTCGTTCCCCGGAACGCCGATCGAGCGCTAGAACGGGCCGGAGCCGCCCGTAACGAACTTTCCCCCTTCGGCGCGCCCGCGCCCGGAGACCGATTCGACATGGCCGTGATCGCAGCACCCGATTCCCGTCAATTCGATCGCGCGAAATCGGCGGCGGAGCGCGCCGCCATCGATGCGTCGTGCCGCGGACCGGTGCTCTTCTTCGCTTCGAGTGCGGTGCTCTGGCTGGTCGTCGGCTCGATGCTCGCGCTCATCGCCTCGATCAAGCTCCACAGCCCGTACTTCCTCACGGGGACCGCGGAACTCACGTTCGGCCGCGCGCGAATGGCCCACCTTCAAGCCGTGGGCATCGGCTGGTCGTCGTTCGCGTCGGTGACCGCGTGCCTGTGGCTCATGTGCCGGCTGTCGCGTGCGGAACTGATCTACCCGAAGATGCTGTACCTGGCCGGCGCGCTCTGGAACGTGGGCGTGTTCTTCGCGGTGTTCGGCATCCTGTTCGGCGACGGCCAGTCGGTGGAGTGGCTCGACGCCCCGCCCTACGCCCCGCCGTTCTTCGTGGCCGCGCTCGGCCTCGTCTCGGCGTGGACCGTGGCCGTGTTCCGCCGGCGCCGCGAGCTGCACGTGTACGTCACGCAGTGGTACATTCTCGGCGCGGTCTTCTGGTTCCCGTGGCTCTACCTCGTCGCGCAGTTCGTCATCTTCTGGGTACCCGTCGCCGGCGTGGTCCAGCCGATCGTGAACTGGTGGTTCGGGCACAACGTGCTCGGACTGTGGTTCACCCCGGTCGCGGTAGGGACCGCGTACTACCTGATCCCGAAGATCATCGGGCGCCCGGTCCACAGCTACTACCTGAGCATCATCGGGTTCTGGGCGCTGGCCCTGTTCTACTCGTGGGCCGGCATGCACCACCTGATCGGCGGGCCGATCCCGGCGTGGCTCGCGACCGCCAGCACCGTCGGCAGCATGATGATGTTCATCCCGGTGATCGCGGTGGCGATCAACCACCACATGACGATGCTCGGGCACTTCCACCGGCTGCGGTACAGCCCGGCCCTGCGGTTCACCGTGTTCGGGTCGATCGCGTACACGATGGCGAGCTTCCAGGGGTCGCTCATGGCGCTGAAGGGCGTCAGCGAGACGGCCCACTTCACGCACTACATCGTCGCCCACGCGCACCTCGGCGCGTATGCGTTCGTCACGATGATCTTCTTCGGGCTGTTCTACTACATGGTCCCGCGCCTCACCGGGCGCGAGTGGGCGAGTAGCACGCTGATCCGCATCCACTTCTGGGGCACCGCGGTCGGCATCACGACGTACTTCGTAGCCCTCTCTATCGGCGGCTGGTGGCAGGGGCGCATGCTGAACAACCCGGACGTGCCGTTCGCCAAGATCGTGCTGTACCTCCAGCCGCACCTGTTCGCGCGCTCGATAGCGGGTGTCTTACTCACGACCGGGCACATCGCGTTCGCGATCTCGTTCGTGATGAACCTGTCCGGGTGGGGCAAGCAGCGCTCCGGCGGCCCGACGTTCTTCGTGGAACCGGTCACCCGCAAAGCGTAAACGCACGGATCGGCTACGGAAGCCGGTTCGGAGAAGACGTGCGATTTTGCGGTTGGTGCTTGTGGCCCGCGCGCGGTATCGGATATAATGATCCTGTGTTCACGTGTTGTGTCCGGGATACGCACGGATATCGGGCACCATTAAGGGCGAATTGAGGCAGAACGAAGGGTCGCAAAGGCTACAAGGCGCGATTTCCGTAACAGATTAATAGGCTTGAATTTACGTCCAACGGGTGGCGATAAGACACCCGGTAATTGTTAGCAAATGTTAGCCGCGCGACGGACGGGCAGGTTGCGATCGATTGGCGAAGCGAGACGAGCACGGTTCTTTGTGAATCGTCCGGTTCCGTGTTCGCAGTGTCTATCCGTGGCGGATCTTTTTGGCACTCGGTGTCCGCGGCGCGTTTTCTTGAGGGACCGATATGGACCGCGGGATGGTGATCTTTCTGGGGGCGGTGCTCACGTTCTCGTCGAGCTGGCTGGGACTGGTCGTGTTCCCGTTCTGGCAACTGGGTAAGCAGCAGCCGTACCAGAAGGACGAGGGCGACGAGCCGTACCCGCAGCCGCTCCAGGGCAAGGCGCTCGCCGGGCGCAAGGTCTATCAGAACAACGGCTGCATGTACTGTCACACCCAGCAAGTGCGCAGCGAGAAGTTCGGCGACTGGTGGGACGCGAACGGCGAGCACAAGACCGGGGCCGACATCAAGCGCAGCTACGGCCTCCGGCGCACCGTGTCGCGCGACTACATCTACGACAACCCGACCATGCTCGGGACCATGCGCACCGGGCCGGACCTCGCGAACATCGGCGCCCGGAACCCGTCGGACGCCTGGCACCACACCCACTTGCTGAACCCGCGGTCCGCGAACGGCTGGAGCATCATGCCGTCGTTCGCGTACCTGTACTCCCGCGAGAAGATCGTCGGGAGCCGCAGCGACAAGGCGCTGACGCTGGGGCGCGAGTGGACCGTTGATCCCGGGTACCGGTGGCGCCCGAGTACGAAAGAGTGGGACGCGATCGTCGCCGAACGCGGCAGCGCGTTGGTTGCCCAGTACACCGCGGGTCAGCCCGAGCCGATCAACATCGGCACCCCCGAGGGGAAGAAGCGCCTCTTGGAGTTCTGGCTGACGACGCCAGAAGAAGAGTATCAGGTGATCCCGAACGCCGAGGGCGACGCGCTGGTCGCGTACCTGTTGGCGCTGCGGAAGGCCGAAGTCCCGCTGCCGGAGGCAAAGGAATGAGCACGCCGAACCCGAACGCCGCGCCCAAGACGGACGCGCCCGTCGTTCCGACCGGCGGCGATTCCGTGTCCGACCTGCACCGGGCGCACATGATTCAGATGAACGACCCGGTGATGCTCACCGCGGACGGGGTGGACGACAGCCCCGAGAGCGACGAGCCGGGCGAGGGCGGGTCGGACTCCGTGCAGGGGCTGCACGAGGTCGTGATGCGCGAGCAGGCCGAGCCGCGCGACGGGTTCGAGCCGGTCCCGTTCTGGGTCGCAGTCGTGTGCGGCGGGCTGCTCATGTGGGGCGGCTTCTACATCGGCACGAACTCCGCCGATTTCCGGCGCGACGTGTTCGACGATCCGGACCCGCAGCCGACACTCGTTCAAGGGCCGGCCGCCGATCCCGACCCGCAAACGGTCGACGACCTGAAGGCGATCGGCAAGCAGAAGTACGACGCGATCTGCGCCGCGTGCCACCTGCCGGACGGCAAGGGTAAGCCGAGCGAACAGCCGCCGATCCCGCCGCTGGACCGGTCCGAGTGGGTCGCGGGGGACAAGGCAACGCCCGCGCGCCTCTCGCGGATCTTGCTGTACGGTCTGAAGGGGCCGATCGAGGTGGACGGGAAGCAGTTCTCCGGCACCGGCACGGCGATGCCCGCACACGGCTCGCTGCTGAAGGACTACGAGATCGCGGGCGTGCTCACCCACATCCGCAACAGTTGGTCCAACAAGGCCGACGCGGACAACGCGAAGCCCGCGATCACGGGGCGATCGTGAAAGCGGCCCGGGCTAAAGAGAAGGACGGCAAGCGCGCGACTAACGGTACCGAGCAAGTGACCGTGGAAGAGCTGCTGAACCTCGCACGCGACTACGCGGACCCGCCCGCAGCGAAGAAGTGAATTGAGTGATGTGGGGCGCGGGTGACGCGCCTTACATTTTGCCACAAGGCCGCAGTCCACTCATTTTGCCCACGCAGCTATGCCCGCACACATTGCACAATCGGCAACTCCGCCACGCGGTGCAATCGGAATTATCGCAGTTTGACTCAAGATCCGTGGGTCGTGCCCGTTCTCAGCCTAGAATCGGATGTCGAGTGCATTCGTTTCAATGCGCGGAGGACCGTCTCATGGCTCGGAAGTTGATGCTCGTCGCGGTCGCCGCGCTGATGGCTGGGGCAGTCGGGTGCCGGCACAAGTGCTGTCACCTGAACGAGCCGGGCAACCGCCCGCAGCCTTTCCTGCCGAACCCGCCGCGGAACTCGATCCTGCTCCCGCCGGCCGGTGTACCGACATCGCCGGCCCCCTCGGGCCAGCCCCCGGGCGGGTCGAGTAACTTCCCGCCGCCGGAGATCGGCACCCCCGACCCGAAGAGCAGTGGCCCTGAGAAACTGTTCCCGGACCCGCTACCGGGGAACCCGTCGGCGCGGCCCGGTTCATCGAACCCGTCGGGCATTCTCGGCGCACCCGTGAAACCGCAAACGACCGAACCGTCCAAGACGGCGGCGACCGGACAAACGAAGGTAAAGGACGGACTATTCGCGGGGCGCAAGCCGACCCTCGACGGGTTCGACGCACTCAGAAGCTCGGGATTCCGTAGTGTCGTGTACCTGCACACGAGCGGCGCGGACCTGAGCGCGATCAAGGACATGGCTTCGAGCCGTGGGCTGGCGTTCCACGCGATCGAAACGACCCCCGAAACGCTCGCCGTGGCGAGCGCGACGTTCAACCGCGTGACCGGCGACCGCCTGAACCGCCCGACCTACGTGTTCGGCGAAGACGACCTCCGGGCCGGTGCGATGTGGTACTTGTACTTCCGCACGGTCGATGTGCTCGGTGACGACGTGGCCCGGCTCCGCGCGCGGCCGCTCGGTCTCAGCGATCAGGGCGAAGAGGGACGAGCGTTCGCGATTGCGATCCAAAACGTTTTGGCAACGAAGTAACGGCTCACAAGCTTCGTTCGACGCCGACCGCGCTCATCAATTCTCGCACCTCGGTCGCCACGAAATCGGGCGCGCCGGTGCGTAGCAGTTCCGCTTTGTGGAACCCCCACGCGACCGCTGCGACCTTCACACCAGCCTTCTTTGCGGCTTCCACGTCGCGCAGTTCGTCCCCGACGTAGAGCACGTCCGCACGGTCGGCCCGCTCGGCGCGGAGGATGCGTTTGAGCGCTTTGGCCTTACCGAAGAGGCGCGGGTACCCGATCACGAACGCGAAGTGCTGCTCCACTCCGTTGGCCCGCAAACAGCGCCGAATGTTGTCCTCGCGGTTCGACGACAGCACGCCCAACCGCACGCCCGCGCTCGCGAGCGCGGCGAGCGCCGCGGGGATTCCTTCGATCAGCTTCAATTGGTCCGCGCTCTCAGCGGCGATCGCTTGATACTTGCGCACGAGACGCGGCAAGCGCCAGAGGGAGATACCGTGCTGTTTGAGGAACTGGCGCGTCGAGAGTTCTCGCGCGGCACTCAGATCGCCGATCGGCTTGATGCCCATTTCCGGCGCGAGCCGGTTGAAGATGCTCACGGCCGATGGTAACGAGTCCGCGAGAGTGCCGTCGAAGTCCCAAATGACGAGTTTGAAAGGCACGCCAGTCTCCGGAGAGGCTACCCCGACTCACACTTCCTGTGGAGCCGCGCTATCACCAGTGTGACTCACGCGCCGGGTCGGGAGCCGGGAGTGCGCGGGAGTGCGGCGAAGCGGCTCAGTGACGGGGCCGGCAAACGCGCGGCGACCCAGGCGGCAGCCCGTTCCGCGTCCCACCCGGCGGCCGGGTCGAAGCTCACAGCCACGGTGAAAGCGAACGGACCGGCGCCGACCACCTTCTCGCGCACGCCCGCTTCGAGGTCGATCCACACACCGTCCGAACCACTATCGGTGGACCAGGTCGCGGTAATCGTTTCGGCACCGTGGGTCCAACAGAGATCGCCGCACGGCCGCAGCAGCACTTCGCCGAGTTCGTGGAACAGGAGACTTTTCGCCGCAGCGACCGTCACGTGATTGGGGAACGCGATCTCCGCGAGTTGCGGATCGCCCTCGGTCGTGGTGAACCGGAGTTCGATTTCGGGCCGGTCGGCGAGCGGTTCGCGGGTCACCGTTCGCCGCTGGTCCGGGGTGAGGTGCGCGAGCCGGCACACGAACCGATCGCCCTCGATCGCCCACGCTTCACGGTCGAGCGTTTTCGCCAAACGGACCGTGAACGGCCCTTCGGCCTGTCCCGGGCGCGGGCCACGCGAACGATTGTGATTCGACGGCGGCCGCGGGTCGTCTGCGAGGAGCGCGTGGCCGACCAGAACCCAGCGCTCGGCCAGTCGCGCGAGCCGAGGGAACTCCGCTTCGGGCAACTCTTCCGCACGGTCGAGCACGAGCACGCCAAAGGGCGGATCGGCGGTCAGAGCCGCGAACACCGGATCAGTGCCGAGGCTTCCAGGGGTACCGACCACAACTCGCGCTGTGATTTGCGACTCGGATCGCGTGAGTTGAGTGGCTTTCTCGCGAGCAGTGGTCAGTCGTTGCTGAGCGATCGTGTAGTCATCGTCCGGTACGGCCGCAGTGATGACTTTGTTGAGAGCGGCAACTTCGGCCAGCGCCCGAGTGTGTTCGTCTTCGATCGCGGCAATCGCAGTTTCACTCACCGCACGGCGGGAAGTCAGTTCGTTAGCGACCAGCGCGCTTCGCTCGGCGGCAATCGTGGCCCGAGAAGCGTCCAACTTCGCTTGTAACTCACGAACTTGCTCGGCCAGCGCCCCGACTTCTGTTTCGAGGGTGTGAACCTGTTTTTCCAGGTCCACCGGGTCGGCGGTACCAGGTTTCGCTTTGCTGCTGAACAAGCGCGACAAGAACCCGGGCTTGCGGGCGGCTTCGGCGAGAACATTTCGCGCCTGCGTCAGAGCCGCGTCCTTTTCGCCGTGACTCGCGCTCGCGGCTTGCAGCTCCGAGGCGAGCTTCGCGCTCGCGTCGTCGTGATCGGTTTGGAGTTTGGCGAGCGCCAGCGCGAACGGTGTGTCCGTTTCGGCTCGCAGATCGGCCTCAATGCGATCCCGCACGGCCGTGCGTTCGGCGAGATCCGCGTCGAGGCGAGTCAGTGAGTCATTGACCTCGGTTAAGCGTGCGAGAGCCTTAGAAACGCTTGCGAACGCGGCAATTTTGGCCTCGGCCTCGGCGACCTCGGCAACCGCTTCACGGCGCGATTGCTCCGCGCGCCCGGTACCGAGCGCAACGGACGTGACCTTACTGACGGCCGGGGACGGGCGGGTCGGGTTCTCGTCGTCCGCGAGCGCGCGGAGCACGGTCACGCCGCACTTGAGCAGCCGCTCAGCCACGCGGTCAGCGGCGCCCGGGTTCGGCGACAGCACCAGCACGCGATCCGTTACGGCACGAGCGACGTCCACGATGACGCGCTCACCGGCGGCGGGGTCGGCGTGAATCACGAACAGGTCGCGACACGCCGCGGCGCGAGCGACGGCCGCGTGTTCGGCAACCGTGCGATCCGCGGGCGCGAGTGCGACGGGAATGATCGCGGGAATGGACGTGTCGCCCGCGAACAAGCGGTCGAGCCACTGACGGCCGCGGTCGCCGAGATCGGAGGCGGTCACGGAGTGCTCTCCCCGCGCGTGCGCGCCGGAAGCAGGCGGTCGAGGGACAAGGGTCGCGGTCATTAACGAACCGATACCTTCGTGGTCTGGGTGCGGAGCAGTGTGAGCGACCGACCGGGCCGGCGCGAGCGATTCCCGTTCTGTCATGCGGGCACTCTGACTGACTCAACGGTCATCTGCGCTCGCTCACGAGGGTGGTCGCGGGAGAAACGGGCACCCGTTGGCGTTTTGCGCCTCACGACGCTTAAGGAACGTGTTCAGCGGCAGTGCCAAGAGTATAGACGGTCGATCGCGGGGATGCTATCGCACACTCAAATTTCATGCGCAATCGGTGCCCCCGACTTTCTAACTATGGTTCCACTTTTCCCACGGTTACCGCCGGCTTCGCCGAGAGCACCCGTAGTACGGGTAGCAGCGGGGCGAACGTCTTTTCGTCGTGCCAACTGTGGTCCGCGATCTTCAGGTGCCCGGGACCAACACCCCCGCCCCCGAGCGTCGCGTCGAGCGGGAGCCACTGACCGTCCGCGAACACCTCGAACCACATGTGGTACGCGAGGTACGGCTTCCCGTCTTTCGCCGGGGCGTACACCAGACCCAACACTGTCCGCGATGGAACCCCGACCGCCCGGGACATCGCAGCCCCGAGCATCGCGTACTCGGTGCAGTCCCCGCTGAGCGTTTTCGCCACATTATCGGCGGTCGCCATCGCCTGAGAGAACTCGAACGCCTTCATGTTTCGGTGGACCCAGCGCTCGATCGCAACGGCCTTCTCCCAATCGGTCGCGGTCGCAGGTAATCCCCGCATGGCAGCCGCTGCGTGTCCCTTCACCCCATCGTTGTCCCAGTTGATGAAGTAGTTGCTCGCGGTGAACTCTTTGCCCGGTGCAGGAAGCACGGCCGCTCCCTTAATCGGCCCGTGGGCCGCGGACACGTGCAATTCAAAGCTCTTCGCCTTGGCGTCCGGGTTCTTGACCGTTTGTCGCGCGTCCTCCGCGAAAAGGGTACCCGGCTCGTCGTCCTTCGGGGCCGTTACCTTGTAGACGACGCTCCTACCCGCATGTATTCCAGGAATCTCGCGATCCAAGCGAATCGATTGCGCGTTGAACAGTTCGACCGGCCGGGCCACGGCCACGGTCGCGGACTCCTTCGTGGTGCGCAGGAACGTGATTTTGCCACCGAAACCGGGGAAATCGAATTCCATTTTCAGCGGTTCAAACGTCTCCGCGTCCACCCAAGTCGTGGCGGGCGGCAGTTTGAAGTTCCCGACCGGTTCCATTCGAGAAACGAACCGCAGCAGCTTTCGGGCCGGTTCTTTCGGCCACAACGCCAGCGTTTCTTCCGCTTCCAGCGTGACCGTCATCTTCACCACGCGGTTCACGACACCGATGTACGCGGGGTAGTCGAAAGATGCGCCGGTCTTGAGCCGCTTCTCCTTAAAGAGAGCGGGTTCGCGAACGCACCCGACCACGCCTTCGGGCCAGGGGGTGTTGCTGGCGCCCTTTGCGGCTCCCTCACCCGTCACTTTGAGCGTTTTGCCGTCGACCACGCCGTTTAACACGAGCGCCTGGTCTTGGCCGATGCCTTGCCGCATCCCGGTAATCAGAACGTCGCCGTCCGTGTTTTCAACCGACGATTCCTCGCCCCACTGACTCACGACTTGCCCGAACCGCGACACGGTAAATTTCTGATGCTTCACGCCGACGAGAAGTTCGCGGTCGTTCTGCTTGACCTTCTTCGCGCCCCACTGAACGTAGCCGATTCGCTGACCGTCCACTGCGGCCGCGAACCAGTAGTCGAACACGATGCCGGCGTCAACTTTGGGCGTTCCCGGCGGGGGAACCGCGATCATTCCGGGTACGAGGCGCCCCGCAACGGGTTGAGTAGACGGAGTGGTTGGTTGAGCGGGTGTCGTCGGTTGCGTTACAAGGGAAGGCACGTTCCCGTTGGGCCTGATGACAATGAACTTGGACGTGTCGTAGTTGGTGCCCCCCGATCCGCCGGCCGCCTTCGGGCGGATGACGAAGTTCTTCTGCTCGTCTACCTTGGTCGGTTGCGCGAAAGAATAGGCCGCGAACAGCGCACAGGCGGCTAAAGAGAGAAACGTGCCGAATCGCTGCATGGATGAGTTCTCCCGTTGCGCCGTTGCGGTTCGCGAGAGCCGGGATCAGAGTGTCCGATCCCGCCTGTATCTTCATTCACACCGTGTCGCCCGCCGGCTTGATCCGTTCAACGAAATTCGCGCCGGGCGCGTTGGTAACGGGCGGTACCGCCGCGCCAGTGCCCCGATCATACACCGGTTCCGTAATCGGAACACCCGGACTTCGCGCCAGTTTCGTGCGCTTCGGACAAACGGCGCGCTATAATTCGGGCGGCAGGGACGCCAGCGACGCAAAATTGGGGCTAAGTTACAGTGCCCGGGGCTTTTCACCCAGACGCCGCCCGCCACGACGCGACACCACTGATTTCTGTCTCACCCCGGGCTAAATTCCGTTGTCGCGCGAGGTGTCCCCGTGACTCCTGACCGGCTGGCCACGCACCTGTCCGTTAACTCTTACGGCTCTTTCACGCTCACGGACGCGATCCGTCCGGGGGCCGAACTGCCGGTGCGCCCGCGCCAGGGCTACCGTGTTGAAGTGTACCGCGATCAGCGTGCGAAACTGCGGCTCCCGATGCTCTCGGCCGCGGTCTCCGCGGAGCGGCTGTTCGAGACGTTCCTGGCGCTACTCGAACCGCTCGGTGAAGTCGTTCACGTCGTTCTGGAAAGCAGTCACGGGACGACCTCAGACGGGCACGCGGACTTGCGCCGCGAGCACATCGACTTGGCCGTTCTCACGAGCCACTTCTGTGAGTTCGAGGAACTGCTGACGCACGACGGCTGCACCGGGGTCGCGGTTCTCGCGGACCGCCGGCCGATCGAGGTGCAGTTCGACGAACACAAGCTGTTTCACATTTACGCGCCGAACCTGAAGCCGTTCCGCCGCGTGTTGCGCGACCACGGCGTCCGCCGGCGCGAAACGCTCTCGCTGATTTCCGAAGCCGAGCACCTGCACCACACGACGGAGAGCTTCGCGGACGATTTCCGCCAACTCGCGATGCGGACCGGCGTCGGCGATTTCGACCGCGTGTTCAGCGACTGAAGTCGATCACACGACCGGAAGGCGAGCCGCGCAACCCATATGCGGCTCGCCTTTTATTTTGCCCCGGCTCTCACGACATCCATCACGTCTCGTCCGGCGCGCGGCTAACATTTGCTAACATTTCCGGCCCATCAATTCGCCACATCTGCGACGCAAACTATTGGTAAAAAATCACTTGTGGCAATTTGGCCCAAAGTGAATGTTAGCTTTTCGGATACGAACGCGGACGCAGATAAATGTGCGTTGTTTTTGCGGCAAATGCCTGTTGCCACAATTCCTACCCCAAGTGTAAATTAGTTCACAAATTTTACAAGGGCAATTTAGGCGAGAGATGAACCCGTCAAACCACACAGGGCAGGGCATCCGCCCTGTGCTATGAACGCACACCGCGGAACGGCGTGTAAGACATCAAGGGTGTTTGTCTTCGCCCCAGAGGGGCCGACTGACGTAGCACAGAGCCCCCGCCTGTGAACCAAACCGATAACTGACTTTCACTTCTTCTCGATGCGGTACAGCGCTTTCTCGGTGCGAAGTAAGAGCGCGTCGCCATACACCGCGCAACTGGCCTGCGTCTTCTCGCCGAGCTTGTTCTTCGCGACCTCCTCGTAGCTCTCGCCCGGTTTGAACACGGTCGTCGTACCCGCCTCGTCCAACAGGTACACCAGACCGTCCGCGAGCAGCGGTGACGAGGAGAAATTCCCGCCGACGCGCTCGTTCCATCGCTCGGTGCCCTTTTTCGCGTCCAGACAACTCAGCACGCCGTTATCCGAGATCATGTACAGCGCGTCGTCGATCGCCAGGATTGACGGATTGAGCGGGACGTTCTTTTTGACCGTGAACGCGACGTGCGTGGCCGTCACGTCACCCTTCCCGTCCGGCTTAACGGCGATCAGATTCGCTGTGTTGTACCCGGTGCAAACGTAAACGAGGCCGTTCGCGTACACCGGCTTCGGCACCACGGAGTAGCCGCCACCGTAGGTCGCGCGCCAGATCTCCTTGCCGGTCTTCGGGTCGAGGGCCATCACGACTCCGCTCCCGGCGGAGACGAGTTGCTCCTGATCCTTCACTTTGATGAGTACCGGTGTGCTGAACGAGAACGGGTTCGCCCCGGTCTTGTTGTTCCGCGGCGTCTGCCACGCGATCGCCCCGGTTGTCTTGTCGAGGGCGATCACGGCCTGTTTGTCGGTGCCATCAATGCTGAAAATGAGGTGATTCCCCGCAAGAACCGGCGACCCGCCGTTCCCGTGAACCGGGCTGTATTTGAGTTCCTGCTTGGCCCACACCTTGCTCCCGTCACTCGCGTTCAGGCACGCGGTACCCATGTGCCCGAAGTGAACGTACACGTTGCCGCCCTCGACGATCGGCGTCGGGCTGGCGTGACTGTTCTTGCTGTGGGGTTTCGGCGCGTCCGCGCCCTGTTTGAACACCTCCTGATCCCACACCGTGTCGCCGGTCTTCACATCAAGGCAGAGCGCGCGGAGCGAATACCCCTCACCCTGAGTGACCGCGGTCGTCAGATAAACCTTCTCGCCAGCGATCGCCGGCGACGACCAGCCCAACCCTGGAATTGGTTTGCGCCACGCCACGTTCTGCTTGGCACTCCACTCGGTCACCAGCTTCGCGTTCGCGTGCCCGTTCCCGGCCGGCCCGCGGAACTGGTTCCAGTCGACTGCGAGTAGAGTGGGAGCGAAGGCAAGCGAAAGCGCGAAGCAAGAGACAAAGCGGTGCATGTGCGGACTCCGCGCGGAGAAGGGCTTTGGGGTGGGAGATTGTTGAACACTTTACGCTGAAACGAGCACCAAGTCCTTCCAAAAGTGAGCGAGCAGAAGGGGCAAAGCACGCGATTTTGAGACAAGACACGCGAACCGCGGCTAACAATTCTCCATATTCGGCCGGATCGTGCTGACATTCGGGTAACACGCGCAGCCAAAAATGCGCCTCAATTTCCAGGACGCGCCCTCGGACCCGAGCCGATAAGCGCTCACCAGCGCCCGACCACACTCGCGTCACGGGTAGAATAACCGCCATGAAGCTCGTTGTGAAAACCATCCTGGTGCTGTTGGCACTCACGAGCGTGAGCATCATGGCCGCGCTCCAGTTCCACCCCGGCGCGGCAACCGAACCACCCCCACCCCCGGTCTTCGGGGACGCGACCATTCGCGCGAAAGCGGGCACGTCCGACATCGTCATCCGCACCACCGCGCGCACGGCCGGGGCGATTCACTCGCTGACGTGGGGCGGGAAAGAGTTCGTGGACAGTTTCGACCACGGGCGGCAGATCCAGTCCGCGTCGAACTTCGATAGCGGAAAGGAGTTCGTTCCCGAAGTGTTCAACCCGACCGAAGCCGGGAGCCTGGCCGACGGGCGCGGGCCGACCTCCACGAGCAAACTGCTCGAACTGAGCGCCAAAGAAAACGAACTCACCACGCTCAACCGCATGGCGTTCTGGCTGAAGCCGGGAGAGAAATCACTGGGCAACCCGGCGCGGAACACGGTCGCGCTGTCGGACCACTACCTCACGAAGCGCGTCACCATCGGCTTCAAGGGACTACCGCACGCGATCGAGTATCGCACCACGTTCCTGGTCCCGAACAGCGAGAAGCACACTTACGCACAGTTCGAGGCCGTTACCGGGTACATGCCGGCGGAGTTCAACACGTTCCTGCGGTTCGACTCGAAGAAGGGCCAGTTGCTCCCGCTGACCGACGGACCGGGTGAACAAGCCGACCCGGTCGTGCTGTCCAGCGCCGACCGCAAACACGCAATGGGCGTGTATGCTCCGGGGCTGCCCAGTAAGGGGTTTGAGGGAGCCGGGTACGGGCGGTTCCGCTTCGCGCCCGAAAAGGTGGTGAAGTGGAACTGCGTTTTCCGTTTGAAGAATCAAGACGGCGTGCCCGGCGGCGATCACCAGTTCCGGTGCTTCGTTGTCGTGGGCACGGCGGCCGATTGTGAAGCGACGCTCGCCGCCTTACACAAAGAATTCACGAAGTAATGGACCCGCACGAGCCCCACCTGTTGCTTGCAGCGGCGGCGCGAAGCCCGTATCAAAACGGTTCCGATTGTAGCGACCGAGGGAAACGTACCGTGTGCGCAGAGGCACCGGTGTGGGCTGCTTTTCCTTTTGGGGTTCGCTATTATCGCGCTCATCGGATGTGTCGCCACCCGAGGTCCGCGTGATCCGATTCAACTGTCCGAACTGCGGCCGTCACTACGAACTGCTCCCGGCACTCGCGTTCCTTCCGCTGGTGTGCAAACAGTGCGGCGAGCGCATCACGCCCCCCGCGCCGGAACCGGAACCTCCTCCGCCACCCGCACCGGTTTTACAGCAACCCGCCGCTCCGCCTCCCACGCCAAAGGCAACGTTGCCGGTCGCGAAGGTCGTTGCGCCTCCACCGCCCGTCGCAAAACCGCAGCCCCCCGCACCACCGGCCGACGACGCGGACGAAGCGCTCGCGACGAACTCGGATTCGGCACCGGATATCGACTTCAACCTGAGCGGACCAACGGCCGCGGACCTCAGCAACGCGGCCCGCGCGCTACCTCCGGACGGCGTGAACCCCGCGACGGCATCGGAACTCGAAGGTACCGCCGGCTCGACTTCCAACACGCAAAAGTACACGCCCCCGGAAGTCGATCTCAAGCTTCTCGGTACGGAACCGCCGCCCCCGCCTCCGAAACGCGCGCCCAAACCACCGGCTCCCGCTCCCGAGCCAGAAGTCGAAGAGCGGCCCGAAGCGACGCTGATGCCGTTTATCGTGGACTTCGTTGTGTTCGTGCTACTGGTCGTGGTTGGGATGTTTGTCGGCGAAATGCTGGCCCAAAAAACGACCGGTGCCGTTCTCTCCGAAGCGGGCTCTGCCCCAAAGTTCCCGCCGCCCGATCTGCTCATGTGGGGCGGGCCACCGGCCGTGTTCGCGCTGATCTATCTGCTACTCAGCAGCCGCAAACTCAGCGTGGGCGAGTGGCTCCGGCGCCGGCGCGCTCAGTAACCCACGGCGAACGAAAACGGCGCCGGTTCGGTTCGATCGCCTTCTGCAACCGGCCGTCGCGCCGGTACGCCACGGGGAATTGCACGCATTTCTACTCGGACCGACACGCACCCTTGCGCCGTGTAAGCGCCCCTCCGAGATTCGCGCTCCGTAACACACTTTGCAATCCGACCTCCAACGGCGGGGTACCACGGGGCGCGAACCCCACTTCGCGCGAGTCGTGGCCCGGATTCGATATTCGTTGGTCGGGGCCGGCCACAGAAAACCGGCACCGGCAACCAACCCGCGAATGCCGCGGCCCGCCGGAACCACAGCTAGTTCCGGCGGGCCGCTGTCACGATTTAAGGGTTAGTGCTGCGGAGCGTTCTTGGGTGGAGGCGGGATCGGCGCGACGGACGGATCTCCGCGCCCGCCGCCCTTGTGTACCCCGTTCTTAGGGGCGTCCGTCGCTACCGGTTGTGTCGGGGTCGACGTGCCACAGCCGACGATTACGGCCGCGAGCCCCGCTGTCAGGAGAGCGTTGCGAAAGCGAATCATTATGGCTCCGTGAGCGGCGACCGGGTGCGGCCGCCGGTTATTAAGGGTGAACGTAACCGATTTCGGATGACTTGGAACGAGCCGCGACCGCGAGGGTGCGGGAGGCGCCTCCCGTTGCTGGTGCTCGCACCCAATATGGGGGGCTCCGTACCGCTCCCTCGCGGTCGCGGCTCGTCGAGCCGGTACGACGATCTCGATACTTAGTTGCTGATGCTGGAGTAATCCGTGCTCTGGCCGTCCTGCATGCCGGCCATGCGCTGGAACGTGTACCAACTGTCGCTGTACCAGTCGGTGCTGGCACCGGAGAACTTGCGGATCGTGCGGACGGACCCGTCGCACATCCCGAAGCACACGATCCCGGAGTGGTTGCTCGAGTAGTTGGTGAGCGAGCTGGTGGTCGGGATCGCCCACGCCGTCGGGAGGTTGGACCCGCCCATCCAGCTCGAGACGAAGTCGCGGGTGCCGGGCGCGGTGCCGCCGAGGGTCTCGCCGAACGCGATCGTGTTGCTCGTCCCGTCCGTGATCCCGACGATGGTGGTCTTGGAGTTCTGCGTGTACGGCCCCTTCCACTGGTCCCAGAAGCTGTCGCCGGTCGCGCCGAGGGCGCCCGAGCTGGCCGCGTAGTTCGTGCGGCCCAGGGGCGTGGACGGGTCGAACCACGCATACGCGAGCGAGCCGGGGGTGGTGTAGTAGTACGCCATCACCCCGGTCGAGGGCGTGACGTCGGCCGTGTCCGACGGGCAGAGGAACGTCTTGATCCGGACCTGGGCCGGGCCGTAGGCCGAGCCCCACCACTCCCCGCCGGCCGCACCGGGCGGGAGGATGAACTCGTTGGTCGGGATCTGGGTGTACACGTTGTCCTGCTCGATGTACGGCAGCAGGTACGCGAGCGTGCCTACGTAAGTGCTCATGTTGATGCCCGGGGGCAGGTGCCCGTTGGCGCTGTCGTAACTGTGGGCCGCGAGGCTGATCTGCTTGAGGTTGTTCTGGCAGCTCATGCGCGCGGCGGCCTCGCGCACCTTCTGGACCGCGGGCAGCAGGAGCCCGATCAGGATGGCGATAATGGCGATCACCACCAGCAATTCAATGAGCGTGAATGCCGAGCGAAAACGGCGCAGCCGAACCGACATGCGAATCTCCGAGTAAACGAACGAAAAGAATAGACTGAACCAGGCAAATCGGACTGGGAGCGAAAAGACACTATGGGCGGATGAAGGAGCGGGCAGGCTCTTTCGGGAGAGAGTGGGCGGACCTATTGCAGTTTACCTGCCAACGGCGCGGGGCTTACGCGCCGGGGAACTGAAAATGCTGCAAGTGGCATGTTTTACGTGCGTTCTGCGGGTTCAGTTTTTGGACTCTCATCCCGGGCACATAAGTTCCCCGCCGCGTCCCGCGACAGCGTGCTCGAAAATAGTGCACAAATGAACCAAATATGAAATGGGCGCAGCCACTCTCACAACCATAGGCGTGGGAAATCGTATTTGCGTCCGCCAAAGAAAATGGGCAAGGCGGTGAGAGATGAGTACCGGCATTAAGCGAGTTTGCGCCGGAGAGTGCAACCGGTTTTATGAGGGCTAATGCTCTCCACCCGCGCGTTAACACTCGCGGTTCGCCCGGAGCCTTTGGCGAACCGCGAGTGTTAACGCGCGGGTGGGACGGAGTACCAGCAAAGGGTGCTAAAATCACGCCAAGCGGTCGCTCATCACGCCAGCACGTCGCGCAGGACTTGCCCCGTGGGGACGATCGACACCGGTCGGTTGGTCTTGTCGGCGATCGTCGTTTCGAGGTCGTAGCCCAGGAGGTGGTACGCGGTCGCGAGCAGATCCTTCGGCGACACCGGCCGGTCCGCCACGGTTCCGCCGATCTTGTCGGTCTTGCCGACGACCTTTCCGCGTGCGATCCCGCCGCCCGCGAGCAGCACCGAATACGCCTGCGACCAGTGGTCGCGGCCCGCGCCCTTCGCGCTGCTCAACTTCGGCGTGCGCCCGTGCTCGCTCAGCACCATCACGAGCGTGTCGTCGAGCATCCCGCGCTGGTCGAGGTCGCTGATTAACCCGGAGAACCCGCGGTCGAACCCGGGCATCAGTTCGTTCCGCATGCGCGGGTAGTGTTCCCAGTGCGTGTCCCAGCCCGAACCCGCGAGCCCGAACTCGTCCCAGAACACCGTCACGAACTTGCTGCCGGCCTCCACCAGCCGGCGCGCGGCGAGGCAACTCTGGCCGAACAGCATGTGCCCGTAGCTCTCGCGCGTCTTCGCGGACTCGCGGCGCACGTCGAGCGCGTGGCGCACCGCGTTCGAGCTGATGAGCGAGTAGGCCATCTCACGGAAGGGGTCGCGGGAACCGGATTTGTCGCGCGCCCGGCGCGCGTCTTCCATCTGGTCGAGCAGCGACTTCCGGGTGTTCATGCGGTCGAGCGTGAGGTCGGCGGTGTGTTCACCGCCGAGCGTGAAGTACGAGTCCGGCGCGATCCCCGCGTAGGGCTCGTCGAATTCGATGGTGCGGTCGGTCAGTGTCTTGGTGATCTTCGCCGTCGCCTTACCGTGGAAACTGGTGTAGTGCGGGTGGAACTGATTCCCGAGGAACGCGGGGTACGGCCCGGCGCGCTGCACCTCGCCCGTGCGCTGGCTGCTGAACGGGAACGGCAGCGCGATGTTGTCCGGCACGGCCCTCTTCGCGCTCGCGGGGTTCCGACGCTGTTCGAGGTGTGCGACCGTCGACCCGATGAACGGCCAGTGCTTGCTGTCGTGGGGCGCCAGTTCCATTGACACATCGATCTCGGGAATCGACGTGGTCGCGTAGGCGACGCCGTGGATCGGGTACGGGTGCGTCACCGAGCGCACCACGGTGACGTTGTGCATCACGCGGCTGGTGTGCGGGAGCAGTTCGCACACGTCACACCCCGGCAGGGTGGAGCGGATCGACTTGAGTTCCCCGCGCACCTCCACGGGCGCATCTGGTTTCTGGTCCGCGAGTTCGATCTGGCTCGGCGATCCGTAGAGGAACAACAGGATGCACGCTTTCGCGCGGCCGAAGTGTTTGTCGTGCCCCGTCGCCGCGCCCGCTCCGGCGGGCGGAGTTTTTCGAGCTTCAGCGCGCAGGAACGCGGGTAAATTCAGCCCCAGAGCGGCGCCGGCCGTGATGAGGTCGCGCCGGGTGACACCGGTGCAAAGCCGCTTCGGGTTTCCGAGAACGCGCAACATGGCATGGTCCTGACGGGCCGCGGGAGGCGGGACGCTGGCGGGATGACACAATAATGCCCCGGCCCCGCGATCGGGGCAAGTGAAATGCGCGGGCGAAAACTGCCGCCCCCTTGCCCCGAACACGGTAACTGGTGACACTATTCCGGCACCCATCAAATCCGTGAGGACCAAGTCCCCATGAAGCGCTACCTCTCTCTGGCCGCGCTGCTGATCGCTGCGCCGGTGTCGGCCGCGGAGTTACCCAAGCCCCTCGCTACGGGGATGGTGAACCCCGAGTCGGTCGTCGTCGGGCCGGACGGCAAGATTTACGTCACCGTGATCGGTGAGTTCGACAAGGACGGCGACGGGGCCGTTGTCACGATCGAGAACGGGAAGGCGGTCCCGTTCGTCAAGGATCTTGACGATCCCAAGGGCATCGCGCTGTTCCAGAACTGGCTGTTCGTGACCGACAAAACGAAGGTTCTGCGCATCAACCGCCAGACCGGTAAGTCGGACGTGTTCGCCGCTGCGAAAGCGTTCCCGGTCGAGCCGAAGTTCCTCAACGACGTCGTCGTGGACCCGGAAAACGGCCTGGTTTACGTCAGCGACTCGGGCGCAAAGGGGAGCGGCGGGGCCGTGTACCGCATCAACCAGAAGGGCGGGGTCTCGCTCGTCGTGGACGAGAAGAAGTTGCCGGGGCTGAACACCCCCAACGGCCTCACGCTGGACGGCTCCTCGCACCTGATCCTCGCGGACTTCGGCGCGGGTACGTTGCACCGCATCAAACTGGTCGACGGCAGCAACGAGAAGATCGCCGAGGGCATGGACGGGGCCGACGGCCTCACCTGGGACTACTACGGCCGGCTGTTCGTTTCGAGTTGGAAGACCGGCAAACTGTTCGTCATCCCGCGCCCGGGGGACAAACCGGTGCTCGTGGCCGAGGGCTTCAAGTCGGCCGCGGACACGTGCCTCGACGCGACCGGCAAGTTCATCCTCGTGCCCGACATGAAGGGCGGCACACTGAACGCGGTCCTCGCACAGGTGCCCGGCGCCCCCGTGGACGACACCGCTCTCCCGCTGAAGACGGAAGTCGCGTTCCCGGACCTCAAGTGGACCGGGTGGAACCCGGAAACGGCCTCGGGCCGGCCGAACCCGCTCCGGCCGCTCGTGCTCACGCACGCGGGCGACGGGAGCAACCGGGTGTTCGTCGGCACGCAGCACGGCGTGATCCACGTGTTCCCCAACGACCAGAAGGCCACCGAGACGAAGGTGTTTCTCGATATCCAGGACCGCGTGAAGTACAACGACAACACCAACGAGGAAGGGTTCCTCGGCATGGCGTTCCACCCGAAGTTCAAGACCAACGGCGAGGTGTTCGTCTTCTACACGCCGAAGAAGGAGAACAAGGTCAACGTTGTGTCGCGGTTCAAGCTGAGCAAGGACGACCCGACGAAGCTCGACCCGGCCTCCGAAGAGCAGATCATCCGGTTCGAGAACAAGCTGTTCTGGAACCACGACGGCGGGACCGTCCTCTTCGGGCCGGACGGGTACCTGTACGTGATCCACGGCGACGGCGGCGCGGCCAACGACCCGCAGGAGAACGGTCAGAACCTCGGCGTGCTCTACGGGAAGATTCTGCGCCTCGACGTCGACAACAAGGCCGACGGCAAGAACTACGCGATCCCGAAGGACAACCCGTTCGTGGACCAGAAGGGCGCGCGGCCCGAGATCTGGGCCTACGGGATCCGCAACATCTGGCGCATGAGCTTCGACAAGAAGACGGGCAAACTCTGGGCCGGTGAAGTGGGCCAGAACCTGTACGAAGAGATCAACATTATCGAGAAGGGCGGGAACTACGGTTGGAACATCCGCGAGTCGCTCCACCCGTTCGGCGCGAAGGGCGTCGGCCCGCGGAAGGATCTCATCGACCCGATCTGGGAGTACCACCACAACGTGGGCAAGTCGATCACGGGCGGCGGGGTGTACCGCGGGAAGGCGCTCCCCGAATTGGAGGGGCACTATCTGTACGCGGACTACGTCACGTCCAAGATCTGGGCGCTGAAGTACGACGAAGCTGCGAAGCGCGTGACCGCGAACCGGACGATCAAAGACCCGGAAAAGCCGGTGCTCTCGTTCGGTGAAGACGAGCAGGGCGAGATGTACTTCCTCATCGTTGCCGCCAACGGTAAGGGGATCTATCGCTTCGTGAAGCAGTAGGCGAACCGCGTTGGTGGTGCGCTCCGTTCGTCAGAGCGCACCGCCATTGGTTTTCAATCGGAACTCACTTCTCCCCCGCGCGCTCCTTGAGCAACTTCGCGGCCGCACCGGTGTGGAACTCCCACGTGCGCATCCCGCTCTCCTCGACCGCTTTCGGGTCCGCGCCCGCGGCGAGCAGCAGGCGCACGGTCTCCACGTTTTTGGAGAGCATCAGCGCGTTGCGCCCGGAGTTGTACTTCTGAGTCGTCTTCGCATTCACGTCCGCTCCGCGGGCGAGTAGCAGCGAGACGAGCTTCACGGCCGCCCGGTTCGCGGCCCACAGGAGCGGGGTGAACCCGTCCGCGTCGCGCGAATCAACCGCGGCGCCTTTATCGAGTAGGGCTTCGGCCAGTTTCACGTTCTGGTGCGACATGACCCACCCCGACCGAATCGCGGCGTACTTCAATGGGTCGCTCTTTTCCTTGTCGCCCAGATTCACGTTCGCGCCCTGCGCAATCAGGTAAAGCGCGACGTCCAGTTTGTCGCTCACAATGGCCGCGATGAGTGGCGTGTAGCCGTACTGCCCGCGCCCGTCGAGTTTTGGCTTCGTCGCGACGAGTCCCTTCACTTTGTCCAGGTCGCCGGCGATCGCGGCTTTCACCAGTTCGGCTACCGACGCCTTGGCCGCAGATTTCTTCGGAGCCGGTTTGCCGTCGTCGACCTGCGTGGCCCTGACCTTCCCACCGCTATCCGGCGACAGGTCGATGAACACCTTGCGCTTGTCCATGACCGTGTCGAAGCAGCCCTCACCGATGCCGTCGCTCCACTGGCCCTGCGTGTCTTCGATCAGCCCCTGGAGTTCGTCCTTGGTGAGTTTGCGCGCGCTGATGAATTCGGACACGACCCGCAGCGAAGAAGCTGCGGCGTCAAACACGAGAGCCACCCGCCCGCCCTTCAGTTCCAGGTCCGCGATGTCGCCGTGGTGGTACTTGGCGCACGTTTCTTTACCAGAGTGAAGTCCGTCGAACGTGCCGAGTCGCTTGACGTCGGTGATCGGCTCCTCGGTCGCGTCGTCGGTGACTACGACCGGGCCGCTAATCGTAATGGTGAACATGGCGCTGACCTTGGGCTGGGAGAAAGCCGTTACGGTAAGCGACCAACAATACCGAATCTATCTCAGAGAAAAACATCTCTTGGTGAACGGCCGGTATGAGCCGGCCGAAGTGTTGACCCCAAGCACGCGAACCGCGTTACGCCAGTGCTACGGCTCGCTGGCGGCGCACGTATACGATGAGCATACCGGCACCAGTCACGAGCAGCACCCAGCTACTCGGTTCCGGGGTCGATACGGCGGTCGGGTTCGATGCGGGGGAGGGTGGGCGGGCGTCGAACCCGTCCGCGAAGCTCCACCCGTCCCACGAACCGTCCTTTAGTATGCGACCGGACATCCCCACCCCGCTGTAGCCCCAATCGGCGTCGCCGGGGTCTTTGGCCCAGTAGCTCCAGTACCCGGTCCACCACCCTTCGCGGTAGAGGTCGCCCGGGTCGGTCGGCGCCCGACCATCGGCCAGTCCGCCGTCCCGGTCCGCGGACGCGATCCCGTTCGTGAACGTGAGCGTCGGCGATACGCCGAACACGCCGTTGTGGTTCGCGTCGAACCCGATCCCGAACAGCGCGAACCCCAATCCCGGCCCGAAGTCCCCGAGGTTGGCGTAAAGTCCGGTGTTGGACCCGGTGATCGCCCGGAGCATGTCCTCCGCGGTCGCAGTGCCGTCCCACCGGTACCCCCAGATGAACGACGAGGTTCCGGACGCGGTCTTCCAGTCAACCACGAACGCGGCGCGGTTGCTCCCGGTCCCCACCCACACGTCGACGTCATCAAGAGACGTAACGAACCCGGCCTGTGCGCTGCCTGCCAGCCCCAACAACACGCCGAGACAAAGAACTAACTGCCTGAACACGCGAGCCTCCGTTCCCCAGTTCGGGGCCGCTCACCGCGTGCGGTGATGCGTCCGCCCGCTCCGGGACGTAAGCCGTTGGTGCCGGCGTTCTCGCGTTAATGGACCGGTGGAAGTCGCATTTCATGCGACTATCGCGAGGAGTTCGACCGGGGGAGACACGGACCGCGGCGCGGGCGCGCCGGGAACGGGAAACGCACGGGCTGCTCCTTCTTCGCCGGGCCGGGCGAGGAAACGCCTACGGACCGGGGTGGACGGGCAGCGCCGCGCACGCGCGCGGACAGAGACCTGCCGGTCCGGTCGCCTGGGGTCCGAGGCACCGAACGACGATCACGACAGGCAGGTCTTCTGGCTTACGGCCTTTTGTCGGGTTCGAGCGGCCTTCCCGCGGTGCTCCGCAGTGGCATTGTGCCCGTTCCCGGCCGAATACAGCAGCGGCCCTGCGCCGGATTCTCACCGGCTTCCCTTTTCACCCCCGCCGCGAGAACGGCGGAGACACCTATCGAGTGGGGTGAGTTATACGCGACCAACACCCGGCGTCCAGAACTGTGGGCACCTTCACCGCACAATCATATCTGACTCACGTTTGCGTGTTGCGGCGCGCAAACAAATAGCAACACCGGAGTGTCACGCCCTTCGGTGTGAGTTTTCGCCCGCCGGATTGCTTTCACCGCCCGGGACGGTTAGAGATGATGAGTGCCCGTGTTGCGTTGTTGAATTGATGGATTTGGTTTTTGTTTGGTGGCACAGGCCTCTGGCCTGTGTGAGTGCCTCCACAGGCCAGAGGCCTGTGCCACGAACACAAAACACAACCAGAGTGGGGGCCACATGGGTTCCAAATCCGTGCGCCGAGCTGCCAAACCCGAACCGCTTCCCGTCCCTAAACCGCGACCGAGCCGCCGAACATTCATCCTCAGCGCGCTCGCAGTGGGCGGGTTCGGGGTGGCATACGGGATCACTAAAAAGATCCAGACCGCGAAGTTGCCCGCACCGACCGACGCGGCCCCTCCCCCTCCGCCCACCATACCGCCGGCCCCCGGCCCACGCGACTCGGTTGGGATGAAGTTGATTCCCGGTGGCGAGTTCACAATGGGTTCGGCCGATTCCGCGTTCCCACGAACCGAGCGCCCGGCCCACAAGGTGAAACTGACCGGCTACTGGATCGATGAAACCGAGGTCACCAATTCCGCGTTCCGGAAGTTTGTCGAAGCAACCAAGTACGTCACGACGGCCGAGAAGAAACCCGACTGGGAGGAGATGAAGAGGTTCGTCCCGCCCGGCACCCCGAAACCGCCGGACGATCTACTCGTGCCCGGATCGCTGGTGTTCAAACAACCCGCGCGGGCTGTGTCCCTCGACAACGTCGCGCAATGGTGGGCCTATGTGCCCGGGGCGTGCTGGAAGAATCCGGAAGGGCCGGAAAGTAACCTCACGGGGAAGGACGATCACCCCGTTGTTCACGTTTCGTGGGACGACGCGGTCGCGTACTGTGCCTGGGTCGGTAAGCGGTTGCCCACCGAGGCCGAATGGGAGTTCGCCGCACGCGGCGGACTTGCCGGGAAACGGTACCCGTGGGGTGATGAAAAGTCGACTGACGATAACCCGCGTGCGAACATCTGGCAGGGCGAGTTCCCGCACCGCAACACCGAACGCGACGGTTACGGGCGAACCGCACCGGTCAAGAGCTTTCCGCCGAACGGGTACGGCTTGTACGACATGGCCGGCAACGTGTGGGAATGGTGCGCGGACTGGTACCGGGCGGACGCTTACGACAGGCTCGCGGACCGTGGAACGAGCGCCGACCCGCAAGGCCCGGGCGACAGTTGGGATCCGGGCGAGCCGTGGGCGCCCAAGCGCGTAACGCGCGGCGGGTCGTTCCTCTGCCACGTCAGCTACTGCGAGAGCTACCGCCCCGGCGCCCGGCGCGGAACGACCCCCGATACCGGCATGTCGCACATCGGGTTCCGCTGTGCCCGATCTGCTTGAAAACGCGCAAGAGCGGTTCGAGGGCACGTGCCGCGAGTCGCACTGCGAGCCGATCCCGGGTTGCTTACCCTCTGTAACCGGCTACAGAAGGCGAACGATCCGAGGCCGTTCGGCGCGCCCGCTCCCACTTCTTGCGCGTTACGGTATGCTGATCGGCACCGCTCCTCGCCCAACCAGAGGCCCGCCATGCCCGACCCTGTCGATCGTCGCACGTTCGCGACCACGTTCGCCGCGAGCATCGTTCTTGGAAGTGAAACGTTCGGCGCCGACGCGCCGGTCGTTGCCCCAATGCCACACGGCAAGCCCACCGAGGCGCCGTTCGAGCGCGACTACCCCAAGCCGGGCTTCAACCCGAGCTGGCGCCGGCCGCAAATCAACCGGCTGCTCATTCAGGACTTCGTCGTCTACGCGCACACGGACGCGGCGATGGTGTCGAAACTCCTCGATAAAGAGCCGGCCCTCGTCAACTCGTTCATGGATTGGGGCGGCGGGGACTGGGAAAGCGGTCTCGGTGCTGCGGCCCACATGGGGAACCGCGCGATGGCCGAACTGCTCCTGGAGCGCGGCGCCCGGATCGACATCTTCTGCGCCACAATGATGGGACAACTCGACGCGGTCAAAGCGTTCCTCACGCTCCAGCCGAAGCTCATCGACGCGAAGGGGCCGCACGGGTTCAGCCTGCACTTCCACGCGCAGTTGGCCGGCAAGGACGCGGACAAGATGGTCGAGTACCTGCAATCGGTCAAGAAGATCGACCTCCCGCCGAACCCGTTCCTCCGGAAACCCGGCGACAAGAAAGACCCGCCGAAGAAGTCATAAATCGCCGCGCAAACATTCACCCGAACGAGGCCGACCGATGACTCCGTTACTGCGTGCCGCGGTACTGCTCGGCTTGATCGCAATTCCCGCCCCGGCAAGGGGAGTCGATGTCGAAATTCCCAAAGACATTGCCGTCCCCGCGGGGCACAAGGCCGTCTTCACGGTCAAGGCGAAGGGCGTTCAGATTTACAAGTCGGTCGCCGACAAAGACGGCAAACTGGTGTGGGTTCTGGACGGCCCGCTCGCGGAACTGACCGACGCGAAGGGCACGCGCGTCGGGTGTCACTTCGAGGGGCCGTCGTGGGAAACGACGGACGGGAGCCGGCTCGTGCGCGACGAGGCCGAGAAACCGAAGTCGGTCTCGAAGGGGAACGCCGATATCCCCTGGCTCCTCATTCGCGTGAAGTCGGATGATCCCAAACCAGGTACGCTCACCAAAGTTGTCTACGTTCAGAGGATCGAAACGAGCGGCGGAAAAGCCCCCGCGGACGCGCCGAAGCGCGCGGGCACGAAGGTCGGGGTGCCTTACGAAGCGAAGTATGTATTCTTCGCGCCAACCGAGAAATAGGCGGAACTCGTGGGGAATCCGGTCCGGCGCAAGTGGGTTCGGCGCGTGTTCGTTTTTACTGCGTGCGCGATCGTGTTCTGGCTCGTGGCTTCGTTCGCAGTGACCTCGCGACTGACGCGCCGTGCGCGCCCACTCACACCGGAACCGCTACCCACGGTACCCTGGGGTAATGCGGAAGCGCTCACGCTCCACACCTCCGACAACCAGACGCTCGGTGCGTGGTTCTTTCCCGGCCCCCCGGCCCGCCCCGTCGTTGTTCTCCTTCACGGCAACGGCGGAAGTCGGAGGGCGTGTCTACCCCAAGCGGAGTTGCTCGCCGCGGCCGGGTACCCGGTACTGGCCGTCACCCTTCGGGCGCACGGCGATTCGACCGGCGATCGCAACGACATCGGGTACTCCGCGCGGCACGACGTGGTCGCTGCGGTCGACTGGCTCAACGCGAATCGCCCCCACGCACGGGTCGTAGTTTGGGGCCAGTCGCTGGGTTCGGCCGCGGCCCTGTTCGCCGCACGCGATCTCGGAACGCGGGTGAGTGGGTACGTTCTCGAATGCCCCTATCGCGACCTGCGCACCGCCGTCTGGAACCGGCTCCACTCGCGCCTGCCACCGGTCCTCGATCACGTCGCGTATGCCGGGCTGCGAATCACGGCGCCGATCGTATTACCCGATTTCGATCGCATCGCGCCGGTCGAAGCCGCGGCGGGCGTTCCGCGTGAAACTCCCGCGCTCGTGCTGGCCGGTGGCCGGGACGCACGCGCCACCCCGAATGAAGCACGCGAAATTGTGGCCCAACTCGGGCCGCGTGCGGAACTCGTCGTAATTGCGGAGGGCGACCACCTGCAACTCTTCGAGGCTGACTCGAACCAGTACCGGTCTGTGATTCTCAGTTTCCTGGAGAAGTGCAACTCGCCGTGATGTGGTTGTGGAGATGTGTGTGGCGCGGAGCCGGTGCCCCGCGCCGCACGCAGTTTGTCAGTCCTTGAACTCGACCGTGATGTCGTTACTGCCGGGCTTCACGGTCACGACCACTCCGCTGGAACCCGGGTCGCGGAACTTGGCCGGCACGTCGACCTTCGGCACCGCGGCGGCCTTCGTTCCCGGCGCGTGAGGTTCGGCACGCGGCGGAGCGAAGTACGCCTTGTATTCCCCGGCCTCCAGTTCGCCGGTGACCTTGTACTGGCCGTTCGCGTCAATCTTGGCGCTCCCAGCCGAGCCGGTTTTGGAGAGGAAGTTCACCTCCCCGGCGGTCAACGGGTTGCCCTTGTACTTAACGATCCCCGCGACGGTGCCGGTCGGCTTCTCACTCGAGCACCCGCCCGCGGCGAGTGCGGCGCAGAAGAGCGCCAGCCCGCTCGCGGTGCGGGCGAAAATACGCGCTGTCATTGTGGTGTGTCTCTAAAGGGTTTGGGGATCACGGGTCGTTGGCCACGAGGCCGTCGTCACGGACGCACTGCTTCTGGAACGTGGCGAAGTCGATGCTGTTCGTGACGAACCGGACCGACCCGTCGGTGCGCAGCGTGTTGATGCCGGCCGTGTGGTTGGAGTTCAGGATCGAGTTCCCCTTGTACGAGGTGTCCGAGCCGGCCGACGTCGCGGTCCGGGAGTTGATGGCGTAGGCGACGCAGGTCAGCCCCATGCCCCAGATGTCGCTCGACCCGGGGGACGAGATTTTCCCGGGGAAGGTGCAGCTCCCCCAGGGGCTGTAATACCCGTTGCGAATGTCCTGGGTGCCGACGAGCCCCGACTGTTCGGCTACGATGATCGTGTTCGAGGTGCCGTCCGTGCAGTCGGCGATGCGGGTCTGCTCGTTCGCCAGGAGCATCCCGTTCGAGGACCACCACCCGCCGTAGTTCGAGGCCAGGATCACGTTCGAGCGCCCCGTCGGGTCCGGGTACGCGCCCATGATCCCGATGTACCCGGCCACTTGGTGATTGTTATTCGTCCACCACGTCACCCACGCGGCCGGTTGCGTGTCGGGCACGCTGGCGGACGGGCACTTCCAGATGGGCAGGACCAGGTTCTGAAGGACCGCGCTGTTGTAGACGTCGTTGATGTTCAGTTGCTTGTAGAGATTGTCCTGTTCCATGTACGGGAACATCTCGACGCGCCAGTTCGCGCTGGCCACCGAGGGGCCGCGCTGCCCCATCGGGAACTTCTGGTTGGCGCTCTCGTAGTTGTGCAGACCCAGCCCAATTTGCTTGAGGTTGTTCGAGCACTTCATGCGCGCCGCGGCCTCGCGGACCTTCTGCACCGCGGGTAGCAGCAGACCAATGAGGATCGCAATAATCGCGATCACCACGAGCAGCTCGATCAGTGTGAACGCGCGGGCACGGGTGCGCGACGGGGCACCCCCGCGGCGCGCGGGGAGACAACGGACCGTGTGAGACATGACGGCTCCCGAAAAAAGAATGATGACGGCGGGCGAACTCGGTGGAAGTCCGGGGGAGTGAACGGACTGCCTGGAGGCGGTGTGGGAGAGGGTTGCGGGGAGAATTCAAGTGGAGATGGAGAGGACCGTTACACGCTACCAACTGCGCCGCGCCTTTTGCAAGAGGCAAATAGCACATCGTGAAGAATTTCAGAATCGCCTCACCAGTAACACAACGAATGCCACTCCCAACTCCGGTTCGCGTCGAGTATCATCGGCCCGTCCCATTCTCGGAGTACCCACATGCTCTCCCGTTTCTTCCTGGCCGCGGTCGCGGCTATCGCACTCGCACCGGGCGCGTTCGCGCAGCCGAACTACACCCGCACCGAGGACGTGATCTACGGCCGCAAGCACGGCCTCGCGATGACGATGGACGTGTTCGCGCCCAAAGAGAAGGCTAACGGTAAGGGCATCATCTTCTGCGTGTCCGGCGGGTGGTTCTCGTCCAAAGAATCGGTCAATCCCGGCTTCGTGGGGGCGTTCGTCGAGCGCGGGTACGTGGTGTTCGCGGTCCTTCACGGGAGCCAGCCGAAGTTCACCATTCCCGAAGTGCTCGACGACATGCACCGCGCCGTGCGGTTCATCAAAGCGAACGCGAAGAAGTACAACGTGGACCCGGACAAGCTCGGTATCGCCGGCGGGTCCGCCGGCGGGCACCTGTCGCTGATGCAGGGCTGCGCGCCCAAAGAGGGCGACCCGAAGTCGAAAGACCCGGTGGACCAGCAGTCGTCTAAGGTCGCGGCGGTCGCGTGCTTCTTCCCGCCCACGGACTTCCTCAACTACGGCAAAGAGGGGCAGGTCGCGCTGGGCGACGGCACGCTCAAGGGCTTCCGCCCACCGTTCGATTTCTGGGAGCGCGAGAAGGGCACGAACAAGCTCGTGGTGATCGAGGACCAGGAGCGGCGCAAGGCCATCGGCAAAGCGATCTCACCGCTGTACCACGTGACGAAGGATTCGGCCCCGGCGCTCGTCATCCACGGCGACGCGGACCTGCTCGTGCCGATCCAGCAGGCCGAGCTCATCATCGCGAAGCTGAAGGACAACAAGGTGCCGTGCGAACTGGTCGTGAAGAAGGGGCTTGCCCACGGCTGGGCCGGCATGGACAAGGATCTTGTCACGCTGGCCGACTGGTTCGACAAATACCTCCTGAACAAGTAAACTCGAAAGCGCGGACCCGACAGGCAAGGCGAACGGCCGGCGTGAGCCGGCTGGTTGTTGCCAACCGCGCCCCGCGTTGCGCTCCCGTCGTTCGGTGCCTCGCGGGAGATGGCTCACCAACCATTGACCGCTTCCCCGCGCTACTGTAAGAGTCATTGTCCCGTTGTCATACCCACCAGCCGGCGGGGGCCGGCCGTTCGCCCGGCCCCCGCCGGCTCACACCCGCCGACCCAATTTCAGAGGCTCTCTCCCAATGCTCACGCGCAGAACGTTCCTGGCCGCAAGTGCGACCGCCCCTCTTGTGTTCTCGCGCGCCTCGGGGCGCGCCGCGAACGAGAAGATCACCCTCGGGTTCATCGGCGTCGGCACGATGGGCCGCGGGCACCTCGCGGCGTTCCTCGGGCGCCCGGAGGTCGAAGTCGTCGCCGTGTGCGACGTGGTGAAGGAGCGCCTCGATAACGCGAAGACGACCGTCGAGAAGCGGTACGCGGACCGCATCAAGTCCGGCGTCTACAAGGGCGTGACCCCGTATGCCGACTTCCGCGACCTGTTGGCCCACAAGGGCCTCGATGCGGTCGTGATCGCCACCCCGGACCACTGGCACCACATCCCCTGCGTGCTCGCGGCCCGGGCCGGGAAGCACATCTACTGCGAGAAGCCGCTCACGAACAACGTCGCGGAGGGGCGCGAGATCGTGAACGAGGTGAAAAAGGCGAAGATCGCGTTCCAGACCGGCAGCCAGCAGCGGAGCGAGTTCGCGAACCGGTTCCGCGCAGGGGTCGAGATGATCTGGAACGGGTGGATCGGTACCGTGAAGACGGTCCGCATCGGCGTCGGCGGCCCGTCCCGGCCGTGCGACCTCAAGGGCGAGGAAAAGCCCGCGGGCACCGACTGGGACATGTGGCTCGGGCCGGCGCCCGACCGCGAGTACAGTTCCGTACTGTGCCCCAAAGGGGTCCACACTCACTTCCCCGCGTGGCGCGACTACCGGGAGTACGGGGGCGGGCTGCTGGCCGACATGGGCGCGCACCACTTCGACATCGCCCAGTGGGCGCTCAAGATGGACACCTCCGGCCCGACCGAGATCATCCCGCCCGAGAACCCCAAGAAGGGGAGCGGGCTGCGGTTCGTGTACAAGAACGGCGTGACGATGATCCACAACGAGTTCGAGAAGGACAAGGACGGCAAGGAGATCGCGAAGGCCGACTGCGTGTTCGAGGGCACCGAGGGCACGCTCCTTGTTGGGCGCAACCAGCTCGAACTGCGAATGAAGAACGGAAACCCCACGAAGTTCCCCGATCAACCGCAGCGCGTCTACCCGAGCACCAGCCACCCCAAGAACTGGCTGGAGTGCATTGTGAGCGGGAAGGAAACGATCTGCCCGCCCGAAACGGGGCACCGCTCCGCGAGCGTCTGCCACTTGGGGAACATCGGCTACCGCCTGGGACGAAAACTGAAGTGGGACGCGGTCAAAGAACTATTCGTGGACGACGAGAAAGCGAACAAGGAACTGTCGCGCGAGCCGCGTGCGAAGTGGAAGGTGTAATCGCGAAACGCGAATCGGAGCCGGCTCGATAGTCTCATGATTCGCTCATTTCCCAGATTGTGCCGGTCGCTCTCATAACTACCGGGTTTCAAACCGCTTTAAAAATCGGCGGTTTGAAGCCCGGCTCGCTTTTTGCGACATTCGTCTCTCATTTCTTGCGGTCGAGCGCGCAAAAATTTCTCCTTTGTGCCTCACCACCAACTCACGGCCGCTGTGTTAGATGTTGTGTGCGATGGGCGTATGACCTTGGTCCGCCCGCGCGTATTGAGGCGACAATGGACTCCACCGACTACTTCGACCAATTCATTGTCCTCGCCGCCGTCGGGTTCGGCCTGCTGCTCGTCGGGGGCACGAACCTCGCGCTCGGGGCCCGTTCGGGGCGCCGGTTCGCGCTGCGTGCGGGGATCAACATCGCGATCTGCGCACTGGTCGCGGTCGGGGTGAGTGAGATCGCCCGGGGCGAACTGGCCGCTCGCGCCGCAATGCTGCTCGGTGGCCTGGTGCTCACGATTACGCTCTCCAACTCCGAGTGGCTCCAGCAGCGGCTCGTGCTCCTCGTGTCGCTGCTCCTCCGGCCGTCGGCGCGCTGGGGGCTCCTGACGGTCGGCGGTCTGGCCCTGGTACTCGGGTCCGTGGTCGCGTTCGAGCACGCCGATAGCGAGACCCTCGAACTGCAAACACGGGAACTCGAAGCGGTGCTCGGCCCGCCCCCCAACACGCCCACGGAGCGCGCCCGCGCGACGACCGACCGCGGATCGCGGGTCGTACTGAAGGAGCCGCTGAACCCGCGCGACTGTAGTGACTTGGCCGAACCCGAAGAGAAGCTGCTCCGCGAGCGCAAGCTCACAACACAAATCATCCGCAACAGCGCCCCGACGGATACCTCGAACTGCCACGGTTGGGTCTTCACGGGCGGCCAGTTCCTGCTCTCCCCGGACGACGTGGAACTGATTCTGAAGGAGAACGGGTACGCGGAAACGAACGACCCGCGCCCGGGCGACGTGGCGATCTACCGGCAAAACGGCGGGATCTCGCACAGCGCCCTCGTCCGGTACGCCAGTGAGGGGCAACCGGTGATGGTCGAGGGGAAGTGGGGCACGCTGGGCGTCTACCTGCACGGCGTCGACAAGTCGCTCTACGGTACCGACTACACGTTTTACCGCAGCCCGCGCCCGGGCCACTTGCTGGCCGGTCTCAGCGGCACCAACACCAACTCGGTCAACGCGAACCCGTCCAACGTAATCCCCGCGGCCAGCAGCGACTGACGCGAGCGATCGCTACAGCGCTCACTCGACGCCCGCGGCACCAGTCGCGGGCGTCGTTCGTTTCGTATCGCGGAACCGCTCTCGCATTGAGGTGAGTACCTCACGCCCACCCCACGTTATCGAAGCGACGCGAAGCCCGCATTGATGCGACGCCAACCAGCGTTGCGCGTTCGTGCGCAGACTCCACCAGCACAAAAGCGTTCGGGCGGGCCGGTTGGTGAGGCCGAAACGCACTTGGCGCTTCGATCTCACCAACCGGCCCGCCCGAACGCTGACAAATCGAGCGCCCTTACTTCAATCGTTCCACATACGGAACCACGGGTCTGTACTTCGGCAGGGTGAAATCGAACGCGGGTTGTGGTCCGGCGTAGCCCGGACGCACATTCGACACACACGTTCCACCCCACGCGGTACGAGCCAGCCCAGTTACTTGGACTGAACCGATTCCGGTGGCCGTGTCGAACGCGACCGGAGTATTGGTGACGGTAACCACTTGCGTCTCGGTTCCGTAACCGAGGACCAATGTTGTAGTGGCCCCAATCGGCCGGCGTTGACCATCGGCCGCAACGTACAGTGTTCCAGTACCAGTAGCATCATATCCTTGGCAAACGAATGAGATCTGCACGGGGTCCGTTAGCGGGTTAGCCGGTGGTCGGGCAGTTTCAGTCAGTGCTGTAAAGAACGGCTGCTCCTGGGCGTGAGGATCGGAGTCATTATTCGGCTTCAGCGCCATGTTCGACATGTCAACGACGGCGACGTACTTCTGCCGCATGTCACCGGGAATCTTGTCGTACACTTCGGCCCCAAACTGCGCCGGGGCTGCCACATTACTCGGCCAACCTGCTGGCGCGGCCGGGAACGTTACGTCGAAATACCCGATGGTGAGGTACACGACAAACGAATGGCTAACGGTGGTGACGTTGCTAACCACCTTCCGGAACGGCTCGGTCTGGGTGTGGAGGTGATTTATCGCCGGCGAAGGCGCGATGTTGTACAAGATGGGCTGACCCGTCGAATTGCGCCGCAGGATCGTGTCTTCGGTTCCGGTCCCGGTTGCCGTCCCATACGCGAAAGAGCCCGCCCCCGCACTCGGGGCACCAAATGGGAGGAACGGCCGGTCTGAGCCGTCCGTCAGCACGGTATCGGTGAACGAGGGCGCGGGGGTTCCGTCCGCTTTTTGGTTTGGTACCGGCACCGATACTTGGTCTGCGGTTGCACCACTGGCCGTGTTGCGCAACTGAAGCGGTGTGCGACTGCTCATCCACGTCGGCAACGGTGTCGGCACCGTCAGGTCACCCCAGATGGTATTACTCACGAACGCCTGATTAAACCGGTTACCCGTAGTGACCGTCGCCGGCGCGTCCCACAGCCCCAGTGCGATGCGCCGGTCCTGCATGGCGTTCACGTTGATCTTCCCGCTCATGCGCCCGCCGTGCGCGGCGTAGGTGCTCGGCGATTTCACCGCGAGTAGCTCCAGCGCCCGCGCCAAACCGTCTTCGTGGAGCCGCCAGCGGCCGTATCCACCGTCGTACACCAGACCGGTAGCAGTATTCCTGACGAACTCGTTCGTGAGCATGTGCGGCTTGGAATCTCGGGCGAAAAACACATCGCCGAGCGTTTCGAGTGGCCGGTCCATGTGCGGCAGCCAGTCGAACGGCGCCATGATCGTTTCCGTGTTGGGCACCATTGCTGCCAGCGCGCCGCCGGGATTAGAAACGGTCGTCGCAGTAGGCGGAGTTGTGGAGCTAACGCCGTTGTGTCGGCCGAACGTGTGCTGCACTTGGCCCGCAGTCCCTACCTGTTTCAACACCATCGACGACCGTGTCGGGTTCGCTGAGTTTTGGAACAAGTATGAGTTGTATTTGGCTTCTCCGTTCATGTACTGCTCAGCGGCTGAGTAACCCGCGAGCGGCTGCACCTTCCCGATCGAGAATCGCTCACCAACTGGGTCGTAACCAGCAGCACCCATCGGGCGCACCTTGCGATTGGGACCGTCGTCTTTACCACGGTTAACCGCATCGAACGACGGTACGTAGTCCATCACGTCGACGGTGACATACGGATTAAGCGTTCCAGCAGTGGCCCCGATGATCGGGTCGTTCGGTGTCAAATACGGATTCGCCGCTCGCCGCAGGAGGACGATGTGTCGCTTGAACTCCTGGTCGGAAAATGTCGTGTTCGCGGTCGGCAAGTCGAACGTGTAACCCATTCCCCCGGTTCCCGTGCCGGGTGTAGTCGCTGCGGGTTGCAGAGCCGGGGATTGAATCATTCCCGTCCACACACCACCGGTCGGAGCGAACTGATCGCTCCCCGCTTTATCCGGTGCGGGCGGCCCGATCAAAACGACCCCCTGTGCCGGGAGATTGAGTTGGTTGTACTGGGCGTCGTTGGGATTCAAAAGACCAGGTGGAGTCGGGATTTTATAAAATTCGCACGTTGTATCCGGTATCCCTTTGCTCAAATCGAACGCGCCAGCCACGTTAGCCAAATTCGAGAACAGGTACGGATACTGGTTCTGACCCGGTTGCGCCGGTGCGAGAGTGTCCTGGTTTGCCACCGGTGTAATGTTCTTACGGGTCTCGCGTCGGATCTGAACGGCGTATGCACTGAGTGGGACCGAGCCGTTACCGAGCGGCCCAAACGGCGCAGCGGTATTCAGAGTTGATGTCGGGTTGAGTAACTCCAGCCAGAACCGCACGTTTGCAGGCTTGGTCGGTTTCTGCTGCACGAGCCCAACGAACGGACCATCCACAGGGTCAGCGTCATCGTTGACAATTTCGCTGTACGCTTCGTTGATTACGAGGCGCGGCTTTTCGACGCCAAAGACCACTCGGTTGCCGACTTCGGCTGCTGACAGATCGGTCGCTAAACCCGCTGGAGGGTTGGCAGCATTTGAGGGATTCCACACGAACACCGTGCTTATATCGTCGTTGTCGATGTAATCCACAATATTCACAGCCACCTGAGCCAAGTAGCGGAGCGCGTCATACTGCGGTGAACCCGGAGTCACAGAGGCAGGGATGGTTACGTTCCCAGTCGTTGTGTCAACAGTGGCTGCCGCACCGAGGGCCGCGACGAGCCGCGCGAAAATGTCCTTCGCGAATTGTTGCCGGTCCGCTTCGGCTTGGGCTAGGTTCGCAATGTTCGTTGCGGAGAGAGCCTGCGGGGGATTGTTCGATGGCAATGTGAGGTCGCGGTAATCGGCCAACGGACGATTCAAGTTCACTGAACCGAGCGCGGCGTAGGCGTTGGCCCATTGATTATCGGCCGCGAAGTCCGTGTTCGTTCCTCGCAGTGTCGGGCTGGGGTACGATGGTGTGGGAATAGTGAACAACGAGCCGGGCTTGGTCGCGCCGGACGGAACCTGAAGGGCCGCCATCACGTCGCGCGAGAACGTGGGCGCAATGGCGGGCCGGTCGAGGCTGCTGCTCCTCGTGTTGAACAGCAAGCGGCTGCGGTGGGCGGGGTCGAGCCGATAGGAGTGCGCGGTGGTCGCACCAGGGTTCGTTATGTACGGGTACGTTCCCGGGGTGCCGTAAAACGTCGGCCGCGAGTTGCTCGGCTTTGACACGAACGCCAGAGAGTACCAGTCTGGCGTGAAGGCGTAGCGGAGGCTCAGTCGCTTGATGTCGGTGTACGGGAAGATCGGGCTGTTAGAAACCGTATCGCTCCTCACGGCGAACTCGTTGGGGTTGTACCCCGCCGGGTGCAAGACGGCCGCGTTATCGTTTCGGAAGTTACCAAACACCGGTAGCCCGGTGAGGCTCCCATCAGCAGGCAGTGTGAAGTTGATGGGCGTCGCCAACGATGCCGGACTGGGCCAAATGACCGAGGAGTATCGGGGCAACGGCCGACCGCTCGTATACCGGTCGAATGCGGTCGCGTAGCTCGGGTTCCGCCACTGGAGGAGTTCCTGGCGCTCGGTGTCGTTCGTCAGCCCGTAGATGGGGTTAATCTCCCAGGGAGCGTACCCGCCGTAGGACACGTGGGCGTTGCCCGTTCCGAACTGGTTCCCGTGCGTGCTGAGATCAAACAAGCCGTCGAGCGGAAGGATCAGCGGAGCGACGAGCGGCTGCACGACCCGCCCGTCGGCGAGGGTGCGCGGCCTTAACCCGATGTGCATCCAGAGGCTGTCGTTCTTCTGCACTCCCACCGCGCCGGACAGGTTCTGCACGTCGCCGGTGTAAGTGCCGTCGGGGTTCGGTGGCACGCTGGGAAAGTTCGGGTGCTCTTGCGGGTTGCGGCGCGGGCGCAGAGTCTTCAACCGGCCGACGTCGCTGCTCCAGTTCGGGTTGGTCGGTGCGAGGGAGCCGAACAGCCACTCGCGGTGGAACGACGGCACCAACACTTCGCCCGTTGCCGGGTCGCGAGCGCCGAGGAAAAAGTTCTTCAGGTCGGGGTAGGTGTAGCCCGCGTGTTTGCCGACATAGCTTCGACCGGTTTGGTCCGCAAGAAAAGCGGCAAACGCATTGCTGGCGACGCTGCGCCGGCCGGTCCATTCCGGGTCAATGAGGAACGGGGTACTATTGAGCACCATAGCGGTGTGGTTGACGAACTGCCCGCGGTCCGTTCCGGCAGTCAGTGCCGGATAACCGTACCCGCCCGCGTTTTCGTGGAAAGTGCCCACACCGGCCCACGGAACGGTGGAACCGACCCACGGGCTGGAGGCGTCTCGGCGCCCGCCGTACATGGCACGGGCGATGCTGTGCCCGCGCAGTGAGTTGTGCAGGGAGTCGCCGTCGTCGTTCTCGTCGTAGACGAGCGTACTGAGGAACCGGTTGATTGTGTCGGTCGGGTCCGGGGCGCCGGTGCCGGCCACGTTCGCGCCGTCCTTGTGGGCCTGCGCGACGGCCTTTTCCTTGACGGCGTACATCATGAACGCCAGCCCTAGCACCATCAGGATGGTGATGAGGGCGAAGATCGTGATTACGACCACGGTCCCGCGGCGCGGGGTGCGTCGGTGCGATCGTGCGAGCGGCCGGAACATAGCGGCGGTCTCCGGGCGAGTGCGAGTGTGTGCGGCCAGCGCCCGCGCCACCGGGCACGAGCGAACAGTGTGTTTCGGGTGTCGCGGGGGAGCGGTTAGAGGTCCACTTGCATCGTCGTCTGCCGCGAGCTCTTGGTCGCCGGGCTCCAGCACCGCAGGCGGATCATCGCGCCGGTGATCCGGATCCGCTTTAACGGGGCACTGGCGCTGGCGACGTTAGCAGTCGTTGCCAAGTTCGCTTCTAGATCCCAATTGGCATTTTGATGGAACGTGTCGTAATTGCCGTCATACGGCAGATTATCATAGGGGTAGTCGGTGTTCGTGGTGAAGAGCCGCGGCCAACGATCATTGGGTGAAGACGTATCGATGGACACGAGCGCCCCATTATTATCCCTAACGCCCCACCCAACACCTGTGACCTGCGGACCCGTAAACTTGACCTCGAACGAAGTCACGTTGTGGAGCAAAATGTCTTCCCCGATGCGGTACGTCGGGATCGTAGTGCGGGCAACACGATTGGTCGCGAGCGTGAGTTCGTTCATGTTCAGCATTTTGAAGTTGGGTGCGGCGCCGGTCACCGCCATCACTTCGGGTGGATCATTCGCATTCGCGCCGGACGTGTTCAGTAAATTGGAATAGGCCGGGGCGTCGTCGACGTTTCGGGCCGCGAGCCGCTGCCGCCGGATCAGCTTGTATTTATTCACCCCACCCGGGGTCGTTCCGTTGCCCACGAGGAAGTACGCGACCTCCGCGCAAGTTCCGATGATCGGATAGCTGGGGCTGTTCAGCGGGTTCTGGAACGGCACGTCCGCGGTGAGCCGGTTCTCGGGGGCACCGCCGGGCACGATGATCGTGAACTGAAGGACGTGATTGCCGGAACGGGACGATTGGAAGCCCTCACCGTCCACGCCCTCGTAAAAGTTGCTCACGTTATCGACCGGGATGCTCGACGCGAAGAAGTAGCCGGACAATGGCGGTTTGTAATTGGTCAACTTCCCACCATTCGCGACCAAATCATTGGTGCGCTGGTCGCTCAGCCTTCGTCCCAGGTTAGGCTTCCCGTCCTCTTCAAAGAAGTGGTCGTACTGCAGGTCACGGCGCAGAATCGCGAGCGCGGCCCGCTCCTGTGCCATGTGGTCGCCCTGAGCCTTGGCCGCGCGGACCGTGTCCGTGGCGATCGAGGATGCGGCCACGAGGATACTCATCAGGATCAGCACTACCACCGTGACCACCATCAGCTCAATGATGGTGAACGCTCGGCGGCGGGCGGATCGGCGTGTGTGCGTGCGGCGGATCATCGGTCCCCCTCGCGTCGGCACCGGACGGGGCGAACCGTCTGGACCGGAAGGAATCGTTGTTCGGAGTTGGTGGCTCGAGAGCTGGAAATTCAGCCTCTCGTGCGATCGATCAGTTCGTGTTCCCGTTAAGCGCCGGGCGATCGAACACATCGGCGATGCCGGGCATGACCACAACGGTCGCGTTGTAGGCGTTCGTCCCACCATCCACGCGCTTGATCGGCGTGTGTAACTCCACGTCGTAAAACCCCGTACCGTCGTCCGTCGCACTCACGACGCGGTAGAAGTTCGCGTGCCGAACCGTGCCGTCAATTGTTGCGTCCACGATCCAACTCCCCTTCCGGATGTCCGCCGCGGTCGAGATCCTGATTGCGGTGCTGGTGGGGAGGAACGAAATGGTCGCGGGACTCGTGGAGTTGGGGAAGACGGCTTCGGACCCTTGGGGATAAAACTGGTGGCGGCGATTAATGAATACCACGATCTTGAGCGTGGCGTTGTTACGGGCGCTGTTCACCGGGCGCTGTAGCACGGCTAGCGCGTTGTATCGTAACTCGCGCATCTCCGAGCTGCTCGTCGGCTGCCCTTTAGCGTCGTAGTTCATCTTCGGGCGTGACTCTTCGTCCCACGCGAACCCGTCCGGCTGACTGAAGAGCCGAAGAGCCTGTGACGGCGACCCGACCACGTTCATGCTCCGACGCGGCACGAAAGTGGGGGGCGTAGGAGTGGCAATATCACCAACCCACTGGTTGTTCGCCGTTGTGCGCCCGAGAACGCCCATTGGATCAAGAAACACGGGGTAACTCGGCTCGGTGGAACTCGAAGAGATCGTCGGCAGCGTCGCTCCCGTCCCGATCGGAGTTGCCGGGTGCGTGCCCGGGCTGTCCATCGCTGTGTAGAACGGTTCACTGCTACCCAACCCGCTCGTATCGTCGGCGACCTTTTCCCTCCAATAGCTCCGAACGAGCCCGTCGATGGAGTTGGCAAGCGAGGTCGAGCGGTCGGCGATGAGGGCATCGCTCATCTGTTTCGCGCCGAACGGGAACATGCTCATCACGCCCACGAGCCCGATCGCCGTGATGAAGATGGCGACCAAGGCTTCCGTCATCGTCAGACCGGGTCGGCGGGTCATCGGTCGCCCTCGCGTTGGCGACCAGCGGGGGACGGCCGCCGGTCAGGGAGTCGGGGATCGGGGAGCGGAACCGCTCCCGGAAGAATCATTCGCAGTGCAATCACGGGCGCCAAAAAAATCGCGCGGAACTTTGCGTCACTGATTCTGCTCTTGCCGGGCCAGCAAGAAGGGATCTTGCCCGGCGGGATAAACACCGGTCCCCATATTGGGCCAGAGCACCTGATTGTGCCCGAGCGCGCCGGACGCGCGAACCGAAACGATGTACATGTCGCCCACCCGCCGGAATGCGTCGACAAGGGCCGGCCCCTCACCGATCCGCATGTTGGGCACTTTGGTGTAGTCGCGGACCCAGAAGAACAATTGACCGGACGGGGCGCCGACCAGTTTCCCGTCCGGGCTGAAGATCACGTCAAAGTCGCCCGTGTTCGGCGGCGGCCCGATGCTGCCCAACATGATCCGCGGGCTCGCATTGAGATCCGGCACGTTCAGGTCGACGCAAATGTTCTTGGAGAGCAGCACCGTCGGCTCGCCGACCAGCGGCGTGGCCGGGAGGTACACCGAAAAGTGGTAGGTCACCGCTTGCGTGCCCCCTCCCATGATTGCGTCGGGAAACACTTCTAGCGCGACTTGGACGGTGTAGCGACCGGAAGCATTCGGCCCGGTCGTGGCCAGCACACCAATTACCTTGTGCCAGGATCCGAATACCGGCATCACGATCGTGCTGTTAGGAAGAATCTGAGTCGCCTGATCGAGCGTCAGATTTTCGATAAAGCATTTGCGCGAATTGACAGTCCCCGCGGGCGGTGTCGTTCCGGTCGCCAGTGGCGTGTAATCGAACCGCACGCGCGGTTCATTGTCCGGGGAACCCGACGTGAGGGGCTTCAGGTTGGGGATCAGTGGCGGCGGGAGCTCGACGTACTGGAGCTCGGTCACGAACCGGGCATCGGGCTTCCCGGTACCATCGACGATGAACCGGACCCCGCGCGGCGATTTGTCGCGCGCGGCCATCCCCTGCGCCATTTTGAACGTGGCTTCCAGATCGCTGACCGCGTTGCGCGCCCGATCCTGGTCCCGGGCACCGGGGTACACGAGCAGGATGAAGCCCGCGAGCGTGGTGATGATGGCCATCGCGACAAGGAGCTCGATCAGGGTGAACCCACCCCGCGTGTTCGTGCGCGTCATGGTACTTCCCCTTGGTTAGTTTCCTTGGCGATTCAGCCGGTAACCGACGATATCGTCCCCTGCAGATTTCGTGTCCGGTGGCGCAGTCGGGGCCGGCGGGCTCGGGATTACTGCGTCCCTGGGGTAGTAATAGTCAAACTTCTTGTCTTTTCCGTAACTGATCACAGAAGGCACGCGGTTGTGGTTACCGAACTGAAGGTTGAGCGGGGCCACGTTCAGAGCGGCCGCGTAACTCGTGCCCACTACCTTCTTCGGGTCGAGCGGGTCGATGCTCCCCGCCGGACTTGCGTGAGCATAGGGCGCTTGGTCGAGCTCCATATCGTTACTCGCCCACCGGAAGTAGCGAATCAGGTCACCACGGGAGTCAATGAACACGCTCAGATCTCTGCTCATGGGCGCAACAGAAGCTTGAAAGTTGACGGTGCGAATTTCGCCCGTGCTCCCACCGTCTTCGCCCTCTCCACTGCCAACGGAGCGCTCCTTGAGAATCAGGTGAAGCAGCACTGCGGCCTGCTGATCCGCCGACGCGCTCGTTATGTTCTTCACCTGCTGAAAGGTGGCTTTCGGTCTGTACGCAAAGCCGCTCGGATCGTTCGGGGGAATAGTGAACCCGGTCGTGGCTTCGTCAAAAGTCTCCGGGAACATAATTCGTAAGGTGGCTGCGGTGTGAACGGCCCTGGCACGGTCCCGATCATTCCCACAGTACGCCAGAACCGCGTCCGGCACCGGTTCCTTTTGGCACTTCCCGACAACCGCCTCGTATTCCCGATTCAGCGTCAGTTGAAGTCGCTGCACTTGTTTCTTGATGGTTTGCTCGGTCGCCCCTTCGCGGAACTTCATGGTGGCGGCTACACCCAGCCCCACCAGGATCGCCATGATGCTGACGACGACGAGCAGTTCAACAAGGGAGAAGCCGCCCCGACGCCCGCTTCGGACGGGCGAAAGACCGTTCGTTTTCATGTGATTCTCCGTTATTGGGGGCCGGCGCCGATGACAGCGGTCGAGAAGTTGCTCTTATCATCCTCTCCGGCACCGGCGACAGGGCCGCTCCACAGCTCCCCCCCCCCGAACAACTTGTTCGGACCGGCTGAAACGATCTGGAGCGTCTTCGGGTTCTCGTACTTCACCGGAGCAGACCCGCGGTAGTAGGGTTTGACGGTAGACGTCCCGGTCGCAGTGGTTACCGTGAAAGATGGCGTTGCACTGGCCGAGGTGAGATAAGCCCCCTTCGGACCTGCCAGGAAGATCGCGTATGGCACGCCATACGGGTCCAGAAGCCACGCATGATTATTTGGCGTTAGCCCCTGCCCCGGGGTCGTTGAATACATGTTCGCTTTGAGTTGCAGGAACGGCCCGATCCGTTGTTCGTCGGGGACGGTCTTTGCCGCGAACGGTTGTTGCCCGTTCGTAGAAAACCCGGCGTAATCTGGTGCCCCACCGGTGAGGAAGAAGACCGCGACTTGATTGCCGTCTGCGAGCGTGGTTGTGTTCGACAAACCAGTCGTAAGCATTCCACTAACGATGGGTAGGTTTGGGAATATGCGCTTGAGGTAAATCGCTTCTGGCTCATTGATGTTGTAAGTGGGCTTCAGCACGAACGGGGCTGGGGGCAGGTTGCCGGGCTGACCGAGTGCCGCACTCGTACAGAACACATTCGTTGCAACGGTGACCTGCTCCATCCGCCAGCCGTTGTCGGCCCGGACGACGGCTTCGCGCCCCTTCATGACCCCGGCGGTCGTTAGCGCCACTAGGACGGCGATGATGGAGATCACCACCAGCAGCTCGATCAGCGTGAAGCCGTCGCGTCGGTAACCGCTCTGCCGCGTCATCGGTCGGTCCCCCTTCTCCGAGTGCGGATCGTGGAACGTGGAACGCGGAATGAAGACCAGACACGCTCTGTTCTTCTAATTCCGCGCTCCGCGTTTCGCGATCCGGGTTACTTACTCAGGCCTTCCAGCAGCTTGATGAGCGGCAGGAACAGCGAGATCACAATTGCCCCGATCGTGAAGCCCAGGAACACGATCATGATGGGCTCCAGCAGCGAGATCAGCGACTTGACGAGGTTATCGACCCACTCGTCGTAGAAGTCGGCGATCTTGTAGAGCATGGTGTCGAGGTCGCCCGTTTCCTCGCCCACCTCCACCATATTCACGACCATGTTGTCTACCAAACGGGACTCGCGAAGTGGTTCCGCGATCGTATCGCCCTCGCGGATCGACTCGAAGATCCGCTGGAACATACGCTCGAAGACCGCGTTATTGGCGGTTTCCTTCACGATGCTGATCGCCTCCAGGATGGGCACGCCGGAGCTAATCAGGGTACCGAGGGTCCGCATGGTCCGGGCAACGATCGTTTTTTCCACGAGCTGCCCGACGACGGGTATCCAGAGCGTGGCCCTGTCGAGCGCGTAGTTCCCGGCCCGCGAGAGCCGGATGAGCTTTATCAGGAAGTAAACCGAGATCGGGAACAGCGGGATCGTCCACCAGTACTCGCTCATCCAGTTCGAGACCTTGATGAGCGTCAGCGTGGCCCACGGGAGGGTCATGCCGAACTCGTCGAAGATCTTCTTAAACTTCGGGATGATGGCCACCATGATGAACGTCAGGATGGCGACCGCGACGAAGATCACGACGGCCGGGTAGACCATCGCGCCGATGATCTTGGCCTTGAGGCTCTGGGACTTTTCGAGGAAGTCCGCGAGGCGCTGGAGAATGACTTCCAGCGCGCCGCCGGCCTCGCCCGCGCGGACCATGTTCACGTAGAGCTTGCTGAACGCCTTGGGGTGCCGCCCCAAAGCTTCCGAGAGCGCGGCCCCGGACTCGACGTCCTCGACCACGTCGATGAGCGCGTTCTTGAGGGCGCTGGGCTGCATCTGGCGCTCCAGGATGCGGAGCGACCGGAGCACCGGCAGGCCGGCGTCCTGGAGCGTGGAGAACTGGCGCGTGAACGTCACCAGTTGCTTCGATTTGACGCCGCCGATGACGAACGTCTTGCGGCTCTTGCCGGTCTTCTTCGCTTTCTTGCCCTTCGACCCCTTCCCGCCCGCGACCGCGGTCAGTTTGGTGACGAAGTAGCCCTTGGCTTTAACTTTCTGCTGCGCCTCTTCCTCGTTGGCGGCTTCGATCGAGTCTTTGACCTCGGCCCCGGACGTGTCCAGCGCCTCGTACTTGAATGTAGGCATTTACCGTCCTCACCCTGGTGGTGTGTGTCGAGCGCGGGCCGAGTCCCTGCGCCCCCTAATGGGGGCTAACGTCTGTCGCGAACTTCTATTCCAATTCCGAGCGTGCGAACCCCGATGCGAGCGGGGCGTTTCCAAGCGCGGAATTCGGAGCGGGGAACGCGGAGCAAAGGCAAAGGCGGAGCAAAGGCAAAGACGGTCGGGCTTTACTCTTCGTTCCGAATTCCGCGTTCCGAATTCCGCGTTCCGAATTCCGCGCTCCACACTCCCCGTTCCACGCTCCGCCAATCACCCTTCGTCTTCCTGAACGGTTTCGCGGACCACCTCGTCCAGCGTGCTCGTACCCCCGAAGAGCGCCCGCAACCCCGCGTCGCGGAGGCTCTGGGTGCCGGTCTTGCGGGTGTGGGCGCGAACGGCGTCCGTGCTCGCCCCGCGGCTCACCATGTCGCGCAGGTCGTCGGTCATGACGAGCACCTCGTACAGGCCGGTGCGCCCCTTGAAGCCCAGGTTGTTACACTTGTCGCACCCCTCGCCGTAGTAGAACGGGCGGCCTTTTAGTTGCTCCGGCGTGAGGTTCAGTTCCATCAACTGCTCGCGGGTCGGCTCGTAGGACGTCTTGCAGAACGTGCAGATGCGCCGCACGAGCCGCTGGGCCTGGATCGCCTCCACCGTCGCGGTGATGAGGAACGGCTCCACGCCCATGTCGCGGAGCCGCGTGATGGACGAGGGGGCGTCGTTGGTGTGCAGCGTACTGAACACCAAGTGCCCCGTCAGCGACGCCTGGATCGCGATGCCCGCGGTCTCCAAGTCGCGGATCTCGCCGACCAGGATCACGTCCGGATCCTGGCGGAGGATGGCCCGGAGCGCGCTCGCGAACGTCACATCAATGTCGTGGTTGATCGGGCACTGCACGATGCCGTCGATTTCGTACTCGACGGGGTCTTCCGTGGTGATGATCTTGGTATCGATGTCGTTGAGTTCGGAGAGCGCCGAGTACAGCGTGGTCGTCTTGCCGGCCCCGGTCGGCCCGGTCACGAGGACGATGCCGTTGGGCTTGTGGATGATCGCGCGGAACTGGCCGAGCAGGTCCGCCTGCATCCCGATGCGGTCGAGCGACAGGCCGACGTTCGTGCGGTCGAGAACCCGGATAACGACGCTCTCGCCGAACAGCGTGGGCAGCACGCTCACGCGCATGTCGACGGGGTTCCCGCCGACGTTCAGCTCGATGCGCCCGTCCTGCGGGAGCCGGCGCTCGGCGATGTCCAGGTTCGCCATGACCTTGATGCGCGAGGCGATCGCGGTCGCGAGGTGGCGGGGCGGCGGCACCATTTCGTAGAGCACGCCGTCGCACCGGTACCGCATCTTGTACTCGTCCTCGAACGGCTCGAAGTGGATGTCCGAGGCGTGGTCGCGGATCGCCATCAGGAGCACCATGTTGATGAGCTTCCGGACGGGCGCGGCGTTCGCCATTTCCACCATGTCGCCGATGTCGATGGACGTCTCGCGCCCGACCGTGTTGGCCCCGATGCTCTGGTCGGCCTCGATCTGGGCGTATACCGAGCTGATCGTCTCTTCTTTTTCGGTCGAGTACGCCTTCGTGAGCAGTTGCCCGACCTGCTTCGGCGGCCCGAGGATCGGGTTCACCTGCTTGATGCCGAGCAGGTTCCGCAGGTCGTCCATCGCCTGCATGTTATTGGGGTCGGACATCGCGACCGTCAGCACGTCGTTCTCGTAGCTGATCGGCACCAGCTTGTACATCTCCGCGATGTTCTTCATCACCAACTTGACCGCGCTGGGGTGCGGGGTCAGGTCTTCGAGGTTGGCGACGCGCATGCCGTGGATTTCGGCCATCGCCTGGAGGAGTTGCTCCTCGTTGAGCACCCCGCGCTGCATGGCGATTTCGCCGAACTGCGCGTCACTGGTGCGCATATCCTCGTAGATGGACTCGATTTGCGCGCCGTCCATGAACGCGAGGTCTTCGAGCTTCTTAGCGAGCTGGAGCGTGTTGGAATCGATGTGCGAGAAGCGGTTCTTCGCGGGCTGCGGCTTCTTCTGCGGCGCGGGGGCCGCCGGTTTCTGTGCGGCGGGTTGGCCGGGCTTCGCGGCGCCGGGCGCAGCGGGCTTCTGACCCGGAACACCAGGCTTCGCCACACCGGGCGCGGCGGGTTGACCGGGCTTCGCACCCGCGACGGGCTGACCGGGCTTCGCCACACCGGGCGCGGCGGGCTTCTGACCCGGAACCGCGGGCTTCGGTTGGCCGTTGCCGGGCGCGCCGGCAACGGGCTTGCCCGCGGCATCAACGGGCTTCTTCGGGGGCACGTTCGGGTTGTTCGGCGTCGTGGACATGATGAGAGTTCCGTTGTTCGTTCGTGTTTGGTGTTCAGTTTTAAGTGCTTGGTGCTGCTGAAATTGGGAGCGCGACTGCGTTCAACGAACGGTCGCGGTTCCCCCAGCGCCAAACACGAGCGAGTCACTCCTCGTCGTCATCGTCGTCATCATCGTCTTCGTCCTCGTCCCCACCGCCCTCTTCGTCATCGTCGTCAAGTCCGCGTTCGGCGTGTGCGATCTTGGCCGCCAAGTCGTTCGGCTTGCTCGACTTGAGGAGGACTTCTTCCTTCTCGCAGAGGTCCTCGCGCCACAACCGGAACAGTGCGTCGTCGAGCAGGAACATGCCGTGTTTGCGCCCGGTCTGGACCGACGAGTCGATACGGTACGTCTTGTTCTCGCGGATCAGGTTCCGGATGGCGGGTGTGACCACCATCATCTCGTAGGCCGCAATCAACCCTTCGGGCTTCCGCGGGAGGAGCGCCTGAGACAGCACCCCGATGAGCGAACCGGCCAACTGCGTGCGGATCTGGTCCTGCTCGTTTTCCGGGAACACCGTTACCACGCGGTCCACGGTGCTCGCGGCACCGGACGTGTGGAGCGTACCGAACACCAAGTGCCCGGTTTCGGCGGCTTCGAGCGCGGCGCGGATCGTTTCAAGGTCTCGCATTTCACCGACGAGGATCACGTCGGGGTCCATACGCAGCGCGCGGCGGATACCCTCTTTGAAGTCCGGCACGTCGATGCCGATCTCGCGTTGATTGACCGTACTCTTTTTGAGCTTGTGGAAGTACTCGATCGGGTCTTCCAGCGTGATGATGTGACGCTCGTAGATCTCGTTCCTGAAGTTAATCATCGACGCGAGCGAGGTCGTTATACCGGAACCGGTCGGACCGGTCACAAGAAACAGCCCGCGCGGGCGAATGATAAGTGAGCGAATAGCTTCCGGGGTTCGCAGTTGCTCGAACGTGAGGAACTGGCTCGGGATGCGCCGCAGCACCATCCCGACGGTACCCTTTTGCTTGAACACCGCGACCCGGAACCGGTAGCCGTCGACGTACTCGATGGCGAAGTCGGCTCCCCCCTTCGACTGGAGCTCCTGTTGGCACCGGTCGGGGGTGATGGACTTCATCAGCCCGGTCGTGTCGTCGTTGTCCAGGATCAGACCGTTGAGGTCGAGCTTTTTCATGCGCCCCTGGTGCCGGACCACGGGCGGCTGACCGACGCTGATGTGCAAGTCACTCGCCTTCAACTGGATCACAGTTGCGAGTAACTTCTCCATCGAGACTTTAGCCACGGGAACCTCTCACCTGGGCGACCGGCGGCGACGCGAACCGACCCGTGAGCGGACGGGGACCGCAAAAGGACATAAGGGCACGCCTCCGCTGCCCTGGTGTCGCATTATGGCGGAGTTCGGCGACGCGACCAAAAATCGGAGCGAAACTCCCCCGCCGCTCGGGGGATAGGGCGAATGTGTTCCGGGATCGGGGGCGTTTGGAACCTCTTCCCCCGATCATTGGCTTTGCGTGACCCGGTCGTTGCGGGCGAGAATTTTCGCAACTCACCAAGGAATAAAGACTAAGGACCAAGAGCTAGTTGTCACTCGTGGGATACGAGAACCTCGGCGTGGCACGTGCTGAGCACTTCTTCCAGCGTCGTGCTGCCCTTAAGTGCTTTCAGGATACCATCATCGAGCAACGTCCGCATCCCCGTACTGCGGGCTTTCCGGCGAATGTCCTGGGTCGGCGCCTGGGCGAAAGTCAGTTCGCGGATCGTCGAAGACATCTTCAACATCTCGAATAGGCCGTGCCGACCGCGGTACCCTGTTTGTCGGCAGTGGTTGCAACCGCGTCCCTTCATAAACGTTGCTTTTGCCAACTGCTCCTGGTTGATACCCGCCGCCCGGAGTTCTCCCGCCTGGGGCTGGTACGGCTCCTTGCACTTGATGCAATTCACCCGCACAAGCCGCTGAGCCATGATCGCGATGACCGAGCTGGCGATGAGGAACGGGGGCACTCCGATGTCCGCGAGCCGCGTTACGGCGCTGGGCGCGTCGTTCGTATGAAGTGTGCTGAAAACCAAGTGTCCGGTCAGGGATGCCTGCACCGCGATTTCCGCCGTCTCTTTGTCGCGAATTTCGCCAACCAAAATAATGTTAGGCGCTTGACGAAGCATGGCCCGAATAATCCGGGCGAAATCGAGTCCGATGCCGTGTTTCACCTCCACTTGATTGATGCCGGGGAGGTAGTATTCGACCGGGTCTTCCGCCGTAATAATCTTGCGGTCCGGACGATTGAGTTCGTTGAGAGCGGAGTACAGTGTGGTGGTCTTCCCAGAGCCGGTCGGCCCCGTAACCAGGAAGATGCCGTTGGGCCGCTTGATGATCTGTTGGAACTTCATGTAGTCGTCGTCCGCGAACCCGAGGTCGCGAATGTTGACCTGGATGTTACCGCGGTCGAGGATGCGCATGACGGCCGACTGGCCGTGGACCGACGGCAGGAGACTTACACGAAGGTCGAAGTGTTTGCCCTGGACCGTCATCTTGATGCGCCCGTCCTGCGGTCGGCGCTTCTCACTGATGTCGATCTGACCCATGATCTTCAAACGCGAGAGCAACGGTGCCAGGAGCCGGCGGGGGGCGGAGTCGCGTTCGACCAACACGCCGTCGATCCGGTACCGGATGCGCACGCGGTCCGCGAACGGTTCGACGTGAATGTCCGATGCGCGCTGGCTGATCGCTTCGGAGATGATGAGGTTCACCAGGCGCACGACCGGTGCGTCGGAGTCGTCCGCGCTGGCCATCGCGGAGACGGACTCGGTCTGCGTGAACTCGATGGCGGTGTCGGTGAACTCGACGAGCATCGAGTCGACGGACTCGGTTTCGGACTGACCGTAGTTCTGGTTGATCGCTTCCTGGATCTGTTCCTGCACGGCGAGAACCGGCCGGATCTCCTTGTTCAGAATGAACTGGAGCTTCTGGATCGTGTCGTAGTTGGTCGGGTCCGCGGTGATGAGTTCGAGGGTGTTGTCCTCGAGTTGGAGCGGCAGCACGAGATTTTCACGGGCCACCGACTCGGGCACCAGTTCGATGATCGCCTTCGCGATCTGGACCTCTTTCAGGTCCACGAACTTCATCCCGAAGTGCTCGGCCATCGCCGACATGACTTCGTTGGCCGAGAGGTACTGGAGCTTGACGATCGCGTCCTGCAGCTTCAAGCCCCCGGAACTCGCGGCGCTCTCGGCTTCCGAGAGCTGGTCCGGGCTGAGCAGTTTCTTCTTGAGCAGAATGTCCGCGAAGTCGCCTCTGCCTTTGGCCATGATGGACGCTCCTTGCGTGAAACGGGGTCGTGCGCGGGGTTGGTTACCGGGTTCGTGTGGGCGTCGTCGGGCAAGAAGATGAATCGACGGTGACAATTCGCATCTGGAACCGAAACGACTGGGAACACATGAATGACTGATGAATTCAGTGTGACATGACGCGCGCGGGGAGTGCAAGAGTAAAGAACGTGAAAGTAGACGGATTTCGGCCCGACACTCGCTCGGCGCTGCGCTCGACCGAAAACAAATCGCTCAGATCAGAAAATCAACGCGGATTGTGATTGGCCCCGCCCGGTTCTCATTTCTTCGGCGCTGATTCCTTTGAAGTACCCGCGGTTCACAGTCACCGATTCGTCGCGCTGGTGTCGCGTGTGCGGCGCTGATACTGTGATGGCCGGAGGTACGTTCATGTCCGCGACACCGTTCCAATGGACCGTTGCGAGGTTCCATCGGGTGAACGCGACCGGCGCGTTCGCCGGGCTGCGCCCCGTTCTGATCCGCGGCGTCCTTTTGGAGCAAGGGCCGATGAACCCGCCCCACGCAACCGCGGTCGAACTCACGGTTGACGTGTTGCGCGGGGTTTTCGGCCCCGGCTGGCGCGTGCGCGGGCAATCGCCACTCGTGCTCGGCCAGGACACCGACCCGATGCCGGACGTGGCCGTTGTCGCGGGCGGTCCGCGCGACTTCGCGACCGTTCACCCGACGACCGCCGCGCTAGTGGTCGAAGTCAGCGACACGACACTCACCGCAGATTTAACCGAGAAAGCCGAGCTGTACGCGACCGCAAACGTCCCGGAATATTGGGTACTGGATCTGAACGCGCCTCGGCTACTCGTGTTCCGCGACCCGGGACCGCTCCCGGCCAATCTCGACGCAACGGCGTATCGGACGCACCTCACTCTTGGGCCGAACGAGAGCATTTCGCCACTTGCCGCGCCGACCAGCGTGGTGCGCGTCGCCGACTTGCTACCGTAGTTCGCTCGCCACTTCATTGATCTTGGAATTCGAGCCGCCCATCACGGCCGGCTCCCCCACTCGACGCGGAGGACGCCCATGACGACCCTGGACCGCTACCGCGGGTGCATGCTCGGGCTCGCTGCGGGTGACGCGCTCGGTACCACGCTGGAGTTCGAGCGCCCCGGCTCGTTTGAGCCACTAACCGATATGATGGGCGGCGGACCGTTCAGGCTCAAGCCGGGCGAGTGGACCGATGACACATCAATGGCGCTGTGCCTCGCAGAAAGCCTCGTCGTTAAGAAAGACTTCGATCCGGTTCACCAACTCGAAACGTACTGTCGCTGGTGGCTCGATGGTCATCTGAGTGTAAAAGAGCGGTGCTTCGACATCGGGAATGCCACACGCATTGCGCTCGCTCAATTCAAACGGAAACCGGAGCCGTTCTGCGGCGACACCAGCCCGAACTCGGCCGGAAACGGCTCGCTCATGCGGCTCGCGCCGGCCCCACTCGCGTTTGCAGGCGATCCGAAAAAGGCCATCAGTATCGCGGGCGAAAGTTCGCGCACAACCCACGGCGCGGCCGAGTGCATCGAGGCGTGTCAGTATTTTGCGGGGTTGCTGCTCGCGGCCATCAACGGAATGCCGAAGGCCCAGATTCTCAACAACAACTACGAACCCGCGACGGCGTTCTTCCTGCGGAACCCGCTCCCGGGCAAGGTGGGAGCGATCGCGGGCGGGTCGTTCGCGGTGAAGGAGCCGCCGCAAATTCGCGGCAGCGGGTACGTGATTCACACGCTCGAAGCGGCGCTGTGGGCGTTCCACGGGACGGACAACTTCCGCGACGGCGCCCTCAAGGTGGTGAACCTCGGTGAGGACGCGGACACGACCGGGGCCGTCTACGGGCAGATCGCGGGCGCGTATTACGGGGCCGACGGCATCCCCGCGGAGTGGCGCGAGAAACTCGCCATGCGCGACCTGATCGAGCAGCGTGCGGCGGAACTGCACGCGATGGCGTTCGGGGCGTGAACCCGCCCGATCTTCACCGGCACTTCACGAAACCGAGGGGGACTGCCTTTTGTTCGGCGATACGATACAATGTGACTTTCTGTCGCCGTCCCCTGCCCCGGATTTTTTGGCAGGCACGGGAACGGGTCGCGAAGATACGAACCCATTCCTTACCTACGGCGTCTAACTTTGGCCGCAACCCGTGTGGGTAGCGGGATCCTTTTCCACATGTGGAAGGAGCCGGTAAAACACCCCGGCCGCAACGACGATGCTCGACAAAGTACGCAACATCGGGATCATGGCTCACGTGGACGCTGGCAAAACCACCACCACGGAGCGGATCCTGTACTACAGCGGCACCAAGCACAAGGTCGGCGACGTCGATGACGGTGACACCACCACGGACTTCGACCCGCTGGAGCGGCAGAAGGGGATCACGATCAACTCGGCCGCCGTCTCCATCGACTGGAAGGACCGCGCGGACAACGACATCGCCATCAACATCATCGACACCCCGGGGCACGTGGACTTCACGGCCGAGGTGGAACGGTCGCTGCGCGTCCTCGACGGCGCCGTCGGCGTGTTCTGCGCCAAGGGCGGGGTCGAGGTGCAGTCGGAGACGGTTTGGCGCCAGGCCACCAAGTACAAGGTGCCCCGGCTCGCCTACGTGAACAAGCTCGACCGCATGGGCGCCAACTTCTGGGCGTGCGTCGAGCAGATGAAGACCAAGCTCCACGCGAACCCGGTGGTGGTCACCATCCCGGCCGGGCAGGACAACGCGCTCGAGGGCATCATCGACCTGATCGAGATGAAGCTCATCACGCGCGACCTGAACGACAAGACGCACCAGAAGTTCTTCGAGACGGACGTCCCGGAGAAGTACCTGGAAGAGGCTCAGAAGCGCCGCGAGCAGATGCTCGACGGGGTGTCCGCCGCGTCCGACGAGATTACGGAACTGATCCTCGAGGGCAAGGACGTTCCGGTGGACCTGATCCGCAAGGCGCTCCGCAAGGGGACGCTGGACGGGACGTTCACGCCGGTCCACTGCGGCAGCTCGAAGATGTTCCACGGCGTGCAGCACCTGCTGGACCTCGTGGTGGACTGTCTGCCGTCGCCGATCGACCGGCCCCCGGTGGACGGGTTGCACCCGAAGACCAAGGACGCGCTCGTCCGCAAGCCGGACTCGAAGGAGCCGATGAGCGCGCTGGCGTTCAAGACGGTGGCCGAGACCAACGGCGACCTCGTGTACATCCGCGTGTACTCGGGCGAGATGAAGCCGGGCGAGTCGTACACGAACACCACCAACGGGAAGAAGGAGCGCATCGCGCGGTTCTACCGCATGATGGGCGACAAGCGCATCGCGCTCGAGAAGGCCAGCCCGGGCGACATCGTCGCGGCGATGGGCCTGTCGGAAACGTACACGGGTAACACCCTGTCCGACCCCGACCAGCCGATCGCGCTCGAAGCGATCCAGTTCCCGAAGCCCGTGGTGTCGCAGGCGCTGTCGTTCAGCAAGACGCTGGACAGCGGCAAGGTGGGCGAGGCGCTCAACCGCCTCGTGCGCGACGACCCCACTTTGAAGACGCACACGGACGAGGAGACGAAGGACACGATCATCAGCGGGATGGGCGAGTTGCACCTGGAAATCAGCATCGAGAAACTGAAGCGCGCCGTCGGCGTGCCGCAGGAAGACACGAAGCTGATCACCCTGGGCAAGCCGCGCGTCGCGTACCGCCAGTGCCTGGCGCGGTCGGTGGACTTCGAGTACAAGTTCCAGAAGCAAACCGGTGGCCGCGGTAAGTTCGCCGTGATCGTGGTGAAGTACACCCCGCTCACCCCGGAACAGATCGCGGAGAAGGTCGCGGAGATCGAAGAGCTGAACGACCCGAAGGTGAAGCCGGACCCGAACAGCGTCTACTTCAAGAACAGCATCACCCAGGGGTCGATCGACAAGCAGTACATTCCGAGCGTGGAAGAGGGGCTCCGGGAAGGCGCGAAGAAGGGGTACAAGTACCCGTTCCCGTTCGTGGACCTGGAGTTCGACCTCCACTTCGGGAAGATGCACGACGTGGACTCGTCGCAGGACGCCTTCTACCTGTGCGCCCTCGAAGCGTTCCGCGAGGCCCAGGAGCGCGGCGGCATCGAACTGCGCGAGCCGGTCATGAAGGTGGTCGTGGTCTCCCCGAAGGAGTACCAGGGCCAGATCTCCGGGAACATCAGCAGCAAGCGCGGGCTGATCGAGGAAACGAGCGAGGACCGCGGCGTGGCCCAGGTCGTCGCGAAGGTGCCGCTGGCGAACCTGTTCGGGTACACCAACGACCTCCGCAGCGCGACGAAGGGGCAGGCGAGCTTCTCGATGGAGTTCAGCCACTACGCCTCGGTTCCGGTCGAACTGGCCGACATCCCGAAGCCCGACGCGAAGAAGTAACGTGCTGAGCACCCCGTGCTCAACCGAAACCGGGAGCCACATGGCTCCCGGTTTTTTCGTTTCAGTTCCCCGTTGCGATCGAACGGGCCGCTCCCTTGCCAGTAGTTTCAAGGCATTGCCGCGCGCGTGCGTGGGTACCGTGAGCGGATGCGTTGTGTGAGCCAGTCGAGCACCTCGACCAACGGGAGTTCGCGCACCCACGCATTCGGGTTCCGGTTCCAGGCGCGGGCGATCCGGAGTGTCAAGCACACCCACACCTGGCGCAACAGCAGCGCCACCCTTCCAACAGCAACCGGTACTCGGGCCTGGTCCTTCTGCCGGTAGCTCGTTTCGATCCCGAACCGCTCCCGGTACCGGCGCCGTCCCAGCCGCGCGCGCGTCGCCTCGGACACCGCCCCCGGGTCGCCCCGACCCGAGAACGCATACACCCGCGCGTGCGATTCACCCGTGCGGTGCCCACACCAGCACCCGTGTGGGCACCGCCTTGCGGCTCTTCTCGGTCACCCATTCCATCGTGGCAATCGTGCCCGACGGGTGCGTGTCGCACGCGTTGCGCCGGTTCGTACATCGACCAACCGGGCCGTGCGTTGGTCGGAGCGTGGTTGGCACGAACGGCAGCACCAGGTCGAGTAACTGGGGGCCGGTGACGGACCCCTTGTAGTCGGTCCAACGAGGACCGTTCCAAGGTCCGGCGCGTCACCGCGTGGACCGCTGCCGGGGTGATCGTAGAGTAACCGTGCCGCATGGGAGCGTCCCGTTCAAGTGCCTGAGAACCTTGAACTTAGGAGCTCCCATGCGGCACGGCCAAATCCCTTGAAACTACTGGCAAGGGAGCGGGAGACGCAGGGAAACAGAACGAGGTGAGGATTGCTGAGGGCGATTCGAGTCGGCACGGAGCTGAGATCCAGCGGCAGCGACGCACAAATGCGACACGCCCGGCTCATGGCCGGGCGTGTCGCGTTTACAGGCCGTTCGCACCGAGTCAGTTCGGGTTGAACTCGCCCTTGCGCTTCGCGAGATGGGCTTGCAGCCGGGCGACGATGCTCGAGTGCATCTGGCTCACGCGCGACTCGCTCAGGTTGAGCGTCGCCCCGATCTCCTTCATCGTCATCTCTTCGTAGTAGTAGAGGATGACGATGAGGCGCTCGTTGCGGTTGAGGCCGCGGGTCACGAGCTTCATCAGGTCGCGGTTCTGAAGGCGCCCGGTCGGGTCTTCGGCCTTCTTGTCTTCAAGGATGTCGATCTCGCGCACGTCCTTGTAGCTGTCCGTCTCGTACCACTTCTTGTTGAGGCTCACGAGGTTGACCGCGGTCGCCTCGCCCAGGTGCGAATCGAGCTGATCGAGCGGGATGCCGAGCTTCTCGGCGAGTTCTTCCGGCTTCGGCGGGCGCCCGAGGGCCGCTTCGAGTTGCTTGCGGCACGCCTCCATCTTGCTCGCCTTGCTGCGAACCAGGCGCGGCACCCAGTCCATCGTGCGCAATTCGTCGAGCATGGCCCCACGAATCCGGGGCACGCAGTACGTCTCGAACTTCACGCCGCGGGTGAGGTCGAACGCATCAATAGCGTCCAACAGCCCGAACACGCCGGCACTAATAAGGTCGTCGAGTTCAACGCCGTCCGGCAGGCGGGACCAGATGCGTTCGGCGTTATATTTGACGAGAGACAGGTACCGCTCGACGAGCCGGTTACGCAGCTCGACGGTCGGGCGCTCGCGGTACTCCAGCCAAACGGCTTGGATGTCCGTCTCGGTTTGGGTCACGATCAATCCTCCCTGATGAGCGGCAAGTCGTTGGTCGCGCGGCCCGCACACCGGAGCGCCGTCCTTCAACAGGACGACACGTGCCCCGGAGTCCCCCGCACGGGCTAATCGGTCAGACGGCCGCGATCGGTCTTCCGGTTCGTCCGGCACTCGTACTCGGCGGCTTCCCCTGCGCGCCGAGTACGTGTTGTGCCGAAGATGCTCGGAACGCGGCCGTGCGATCGTCGCGATCGTCAACGGCTTGCCCATCCCCCGAAGCGCTGGAGCGGGTACACTCCGGCGCTTAAATGCACTATCGGCCACGGTCCGGTCGGCGGTGTAACGAAACCGCCGAATTCCGCGACCGACCCGAACCCCGCGCTCTACCCACTCGATGGAACCGCCGGCACCGGAACGCTCGGCGCGAACCGAGCCACCGGTGCCCCGGGAACACAACTCGCAACCCGTTCCCCAACGGGCCTGCGGTCGCGGTGCTGGGCTGATGAAGCGGGAGTGGCTATGCCCGGGGACGGACCGGATGTGAAGGGGAAGATTTACAATTCGCGGCACTACTTACACGGCGGCTCTTGGCGTCGGTAAGATGTGCAAGACGGGTAGGGCGAAGACCTAACCCCCGGCCCCCTTCCCTAAGAAGGAAGGGGGGTGACGGGCGCGGCGGCCGCCGGATAAACCGTCCGCGAGAAGATGCTTGCTCCCCCTTCCTTCTTTAGGGAAGGGGGTTGGGGGGTTAGGTTTCTTCCACACGGAGGGTGTCATGAGCCAGGTGTTCGGATGGGCGCTCGGGGCGACTCTGGTCGCGGCGAGCGTGGGCGGCCCGATCTGGTGGCTGACGCGCTCCAGCGCGCCCGAACCGGACCGGGGCCAGATCCCGACGATGGACGACGCGCCCGATCCAAGCGACCCGCCGAAGAAGACCGAGTTCGGTACGGGCGCCGCGGAGAAGGGGATCGAGGTGCCGTTCGATTCCGATCGCGCTCTCAAGTACCTCAAACAGTTGTGCGACATCGGCCCCCGCATCAGTGACACCGAGGGGATGAAAAAACAACAAGAGCTGATCGAGGCGCACTTCAAGAAACTCGGGGCTACCGTCACGCGCCAGGAGTTCAAGGCGAAGCAGCGGAGCCAGAAGAACCAGAACGATTTCGTGAACCTCATCATCTCGTGGCACCCCGATAAGGCCAAGCGCGTCCTCCTCTCCACGCACTACGACACTCGTCCGATCGCCGATCAAGAAGCCAACCCCAAAAACTGGACCAAGCCGTTCGCGAGCGCCAACGACGGCACCAGCGGTGTCGCGTTCCTGATGGAACTGGGCCACCACATGAAGGATCTGAAGAGCGAGTACGGCGTGGACTTCGTCCTCTTCGACGGCGAGGAGTTCGTGTTCGAGACGGCCCAGTTCGGGGGCGGGGACCGGTACTTCATCGGGTCGGAACATTTTGCCGACGAGTACCTGAAGTCCAAGGACAAGCGGAAGTACAAGTACGATGCCGGCGTGCTGTTCGACCTGTTCGCTGGGAAGGACGCGGCCCTGAAGGTGGAACTGCACTCGTGGGACGCTGCTCGCGCGCTCGTGGACCAGATTTGGGGCGTGGCGAAGGCGGTCGGTGCGAAGTCGTTTAAATACGAAAAGGGGTACGAGGTGCAGGACGACCACCTCGCGCTCAACCGCGTCGGGATCCCCACCGTCGACGTGATCGATTTCGATTACCCCCACTGGCACAAACTGACCGACACTGCCGACAAGGTTTCCGGCGCACAACTGGCCGAGGTGTCGAAGGTCATCACGACATGGCTCCAGAAGATCAAGTAAGCGACCCCACCCCCAGCGCGCCCGGGGCCGACCGGCTCACAGCGCGCCGGGCCGACATCGACGCGAAGCAGGAACTCGTCTCCGGTGTGCTCGCCGAGATGGAGTGCGAGGCCGTGATCCTGCTGATGCCGGCGCACGTCTCCTGGTTCACGGCGGGGCTCAACGCGCGCGGACTGATCGCGGACTCCGAGCGCCCCGGCATCTTCACCAACGGCCGGCAGCGCTGGCTGCTGTGCTCGAACATCGACACGCAGCGCCTCTTCGACGAGGAACTGGACCAACTCGGGTTCCAACTCAAGGAATGGACCTGGGCCGGCGGGCGCTCCGAGCTGCTTTACAACATCACCGCGGGTCACACGGTCGCAGCGGACCGGCCGTTCCCGAACGTGCCGATGGCGAACGACCGATTGCGCCCGCTGTTGCGCGTCCTCTCGGCCTACGAGCAGGACCGGTACCGCGAATTGGGTCGCGCGGTCGCGCACGCGGTTGAGGCGACCGCGCGGACCGCTTCGCTCGGTGAAACGGAAGAGGAGATCGCGGGGCAACTCGGGCACCGGCTGCTCCACCGCGGGATCGAGCCGGCCGCGCTCAGCGTGATCGCCGACTCACGCGGGGAGAGATTCCGGCGCGCCGGGTTCACGTCCGCGCCCGCGACACGGACCTGCATCATCCAGGCGACCGGCCAGCGCGACGGGCTGTACGTCACCGTGGCACGCACGGTGAGTTTCGGTCCCCCTCCAGACGAATTCCGCAACGCACACGGCCTCGCAGTAAAACTGGCCGCGGTCTACCGCTCGTACACCGCTCCCGGGGCTACTGTTGCACCTGTCGCTGATGCGACCGGTATTGTCCTCGCGGACACGCCCTTCGAGTTCGATGTGCGCCTCAGCCAGCCGGGGTACGGTGCCGGGCGGTTCGCGGCCGAAGAGTTGCGGCGCGCCGGGCACGACGAACCGCTCTCGGCGGGGCAGGCGGTCGTGTGGCAGCCGCGTGTGGGGCCGGCTGCGAGCGTCGATACGGTGCTCGTCACCGAGAGCGGGCACGAACCGATCACCCCGCCGAGTGACTGGCCCTTCAAGCGCGTGACCGTTCGTGGTGCGGCCCACGACATCCCGGATTTGTTCGTGCGCACGGATGCGAATTGAGCCCGGGTGCAGCCCGACCGGGGTTGAAACCCCGGGCTATTTCCGGTGACCCCTTATGGTCAGGGCTGTAAGGGTGGAATGACTATCGTTTGCGTTTCTGGAGTAAACGGTGGGTCGAAACGTGTCCTCCGTTCTGGTACGGCTTCTTTGTGGGTGGAGGGTTTTTCGGCCCGCGCTTGGCTTTGCGATATCGTTTCGGATCGACGCGCGCGGCGATTGCCCGCAACAACTCCGCGAACGACTCCAGGGGCATCGCACCCAAGGGCTCCCACAACGGACCCGGCAAGGCGATGTTCATCCCCACCCAGGTGGTCCGAATTTCTTCCGTCAGGTAGTAACTCGACAACTCCGACACCGCTTCCGCACCATGCGCGCTCCGCACCGCGCCCTTGAGCAATGCCACCGCATTCGAGGCCAACAAACCCAAACAGAACGCGAACAGCGCGGCCGGCGGATAGGCCAACGTGTCGGGCTCGCAGTTGAGCGTCATCGCCAACTCGTAGAACCGATTCTCGATCAACCAGCGCTTCAAATACAACGCGGCCACACGGCACCCGTCGGCTGCGTCCGAGGGCACGTTCGTCAGCACGTGGATCTCGGTGTCACCGTCGCGCGTGGGTTGATCCAGAACCACGGTCACTCGGCGCACGCGCAACGTTCGATCCAGGTGGCGGAATTCGACCTCTTGCTCGTACCCCTGACCCGTCTCGCAACGCCCCAGGGCCCGACGCTCACCCCGAACCGGGACGTACTCCGGGCGGCATCGTATAACTACGTATAATGTATGCTATAGAACAGGCGCTCCAAAATGGTCCGAGCCAAGACGCACACCGGGGACGCTTTGAGGAACGGTTCAAATGCTGCGGGCACCACGACCGAACCTCCATCCGAGAGCATTACAACCGACCGCGAGTGGCTAACTTACGACGATCCGAATACCCTTACAGCCCTGCCCCTTCGGGGTCCAAAAACCGCACACGGTATTTGCGTCCCAATGAGGCAAATGCCTTTGTGACCCCAAATGTGGTCACCGGGAATAGCCTGGGGTTTGAACCCGGGTGTGGATTGCTTATTTCTTCGATTCGAGCGCGGCGGTGAAGAACTTCACGACCGGAGTCACGTCTTTCAGCCCGTGTGGGTGGTGGTCCTGACCCGGCTTCACGATTTGTTCGACCGACCCGCCGAGGGCCTTGTAGCGGTTGTAAAGCAGCTCCGAGTTCTCCACGTGCGGGACCGCCAGATCCTTGTCGCCGTACACGAGGAGTAGCGGGAGCTTGGCCTTCGCGACGGGAGCGAGGTTGTCTACCGGGTTCAGCTTGTACGCGATCGCCTCTTCGTCGTTCTTGAACTCGTAGGCGGCGAGCATCTTCTTCCACTCGGCTTCCGAACCAGACTTGCTCGCGCCGAGTTTCTTGAGCGCCCCGCCGGGCCAGCTCTTGAAGTCACACACGGCGTTGTCCAAATACACGGCCAGCGTCCGGTCCGGGTGCGCGGCGGCCCAGTTCATGCAATACAGCCCGCCGCGCGACAGCCCGATCAGCCCCGGTTTCGGGTGCATGCCGTAGTCCTTCACCATCGCGTCGTAAAACGCCTCCCACTTCTTCACCGCTTTAGGCGCGCCGAACAGATCGGGGACTTTCAGGTACGCGAGGTGCCACCCGGCCTTCACGAGCGCGACATCGGCGTCCGCGAACGCCCCGAAGAACTCCCCGCGCCACACCCACGGCCGACCCGGGAGCGCCTTCTCCGGCACCACGACCGTGGCTTCGAGTTCACCCACTTTGAAATCATGCTTGGGGAAGCCCTGCCACTTGGTCGCCGGGCCGGGAAACGGCTTTGGCTCCGCGGCGCGAGCGCCGAGCGGAAGGGCGCTCGTGAGAATCACGGCCAGAACAACGGGAATGCGTGCGTTCATGGTGTTACCGGAAGAGGAGCGAGTACCGCGGAATAGTTTACGTGCCGCCGACCCGACACGGAACGGGCGCGACCTGCGTAAGATGGGAGTGCCTATCCCGCGAGGACTTTTTAAATGCCAACGAACGCCGAATCGCCGAACCAGCGCACGTCCGCGTCCGGGTACGACCTGACTCCACCGAGTGCGGTCGAGCGCGAAGAACTGGCCGCGTCCCTCACGGCCGACGAGCGCCGGGTGATTCTGTACCAGGGCACGGAGGCGCCGTTCTGTGGCGGGCTGCTCGCCAACAAGGACGCCGGCGTTTACCACTGCCGGCTGTGCGACCTTCCGCTGTTCCGCTCGGCGACGAAGTTCGAGTCCGGGACGGGGTGGCCGAGCTTCTATGCGCCCTTCGACCCGGATCACGTCGCAGTTCACCGCGACACCAGCCACGGCATGGTTCGCGACGAAATCGTGTGCGCCCGGTGCGGCGGGCACCTCGGGCACGTGTTCCCGGACGGTCCCCGACCCACGGGTCTGCGGTACTGCCTCAACTCGGTTTCGCTGAAATTCGTTGTCGACGGTGACGCCCATGCCTGAGCTTGCTCCCTTCGCTCCCCGACGGGCGCTCGGCGGTACCGGGTTCGTCGCCACGGTTCTCGGGATCGGCGACCTGGCCGACCGCAACGTGCCGATCGAAACGTGTGTCGCGACCGCGTGCCGCGCTCTCGACGCGGGGCTGAACGTGATCGACACGGCCCCGAACTACGAAGACGGGTACTCGGAACAGATCGTCGGCCGGGCCGTGCGCGCCGTGCGCCGCGACGCGGTGTTCGTGATCGACAAAATCGACCACCACGACCGACCGGTCGGCCCGCAAATCGATGAGTCGCTGGGCCGGCTCCGGCTCGATTTCACCGACGCTTTCGTGTTCCACAACCTGTCGTCGCTCGAAGTCTTCAACCGCTTGTGCCAGCCCGGTGGCGGGTTCGACCAGATCGCGGACGCGGTGAAAAGCGGCAAGAGTCGGTTCCGCGGGATCTCGTCGCACAACCCGGACGTACTCCGGGCGGCACTCGAAGCGGGCGTGTGCGACGTCGTGATGTTCCCGCTCGGCCCGTTCGTGGATTCGCGATATGTGACCGAAACGCTACCGCTCGCGCGGGCACGCGGGGTCGGGACCGTGTGCTTCAAGACGTTCGGCGCGGGGAAGCTCGTCGGCGACACGACCGGGTACAACCAGCCGCTCAAGTCGCGCCCGCGGGGGAAGGTGTCGAGCGGGGGAACGGACGACACCGAGGCCGTGTTACCCCGGCTGACCGTGGCCGAGTGCCTGCACTACACACTGACGCTCGACCCGGACGTGGCTCTGCTCGGCCTGAGTTACCCGAACGAACAGGACGCGGCCTTCGCCGCCGCCGGTTCCTTCCACCCGCTCACAGCCGACCAGATGAGCGACATTCAGCACCGCGCGAGGGACGCGCGCCGCGACAAGGGACCGTGCTGGTGGAACCCCAATCCCGAGATGTGAAACGGGTGGGCTGGAGAGCTTTCTGTCACGGGTTTCTGTGAGGCCGGGCTTGGATGCTGCGGCCTCGCAGAGCTTAACTGCTGAAAGGTAAACCTTTCGCACGATTCGAGTTCGAGCAGCCAAGTCGGTTACTGCACCTTCTGCGATCCTCTCTTCCGCGCCTTCATTGGGTGCTGCTTCGCCAAGAGCTAATGGCGTGAACAGCGCGCCCGAGGTCGGTGGAACGTCGTGATCTGATTCTAGTTAGCACCGATCATCCATTGTTTCAGTTCTGGGCTTGAACGCGCTCCCGGGTGGCAGAACGGCACGTGCCAGGGAACTGCTGCCCAGGTCGCGCTTGCGGCTATTGGAAAAATCGCACCGAATGAGATTGACCCGCCACGCCCAGCCCGTTACCCTACCCCTGGCTCATCGCCGTCTGGCACACAATCGCCAGACTCACAACTCCGGAAAACGCCAGAATATGTCGCTCACGATCCGCTCGCTCGCATCCCGTCTGCGCCAACGCCTCACCCAGATCACCCAGAAGAGCCCGGCCTCCCGAACCGCCCCGCGCCACCGGGCGCGGCTCGGCCTCGATCAGTTCGAGGCCCGCGAGGTGCCCGCCGCGTTCACCTGGATGGGGTGGAACCAGGCGACCAACACGTTCAGCACCGACGCACAGGTGGCGAACAACGGTGGCGGAGGCGCCGGACCCGGACCTGCCGGGGCCGGTCGTGACCGGCCCGGCGAACCGCCTGCCGGGTAACGGCGACGACGTGACGATTCCGGGGGTCGGGGTCGTGGGACCGGGCGGGTCCGCGTACTACCCGGACTGCAACGGGCTGATCGTGGCCGGGGGCGGGGCGTTCCAGTCGCTCACGATCCTCAGCAACTACACGGGCACAGTCACCTTCGGCGGGGCGATCACGACGGGCGCGTACTCGCAGGGCGGCGGGGCCATTTCGCAGCCCTCCTCGGGCACCGACCTCACCGTCACCAGCACTTTCAACTGGTCCGGCGGGACGCTCAACAGTTCGACGAACCAAGCAATCGTCCACCTTCGTGGCGCAACCGGTACAATTTCCCCGGGCGCGGGTAACGTAATCACAACCGGTAGCACATTGAGTTTTGAAAATAACGGAACAGTAGGAAGCACTGTGACTTTCAACCCCGGCGAAGTCGACTTCGCTGGGGGTACCGGTATTGACGTAAATGACCTATGTTCGGTAAACATGGCACCAAAGAAAACGGCTGAGATTCGATTTAAAACTACCGACGGGAGGAACCCTAGCGACGGGAAGAATATAGTTTTGAAGAATGGCAGTACCTATCGGATTTTTGGCGAAAACGATTTCCCTGCCACTGGCGAACCGACGCTTGCGGAGGCGATTAGCGATATTCCGATGGTTATGAATACGGGTTCCAAATTCACTATTGAAGCTGCTGCTTCCGCACGCTTTGAGAAAAAATCGGCTGGCTACCAGCTAGACGCTACTAAATTTGGTTCAATCCTTCAATTCGGCGGATTGCTGTCTATTGAGAGCGGTTCAGAGTTGTCTGTAGAAAAGGGCGTGCAGATGCTCGGCGGAACACTTCAGACAACGGCCCACGCAACGCTCGCTGCGGCAAAGCAGGTCGGGGCAATTTGGGGCAGTCTACGTATTGACTCGATCACTAATGGCCCAGCAATCCAGATTCTAATCAATGCAGGAAGTACACCGCACAAGCGTGGATATCTTTCTGTTTCTGGTGATGTCAAATTGAATGCGGGTACATACAAGCCAAATGTCGATGCGTCCGATAGTTCAAATGTTGACGCATGGATTGTGTTGGGAAGTGTTACGATCGGGAGTGCCGCAAAAATTGCTCCCGTAACTCAAAATTTCAATAGTGCAGCAGGTCTTCCCGCTAACTACCGGGCCAAGGTTTTTGTTGCTAACGGTGGTATTACTGGAATCCCCGCAGTCGAAAGCACTCAGCCGAGTTATCAGTTGTTCGTTCTTCAACCTGGCGGGAACGAACGAGATCTGGCACTCGGGCCGAATTAGTAGTTGAGATGTTCTTTCAATTCCAGCGACGAACTAGCATTCTCACTAGTTCGTCGCTGGAATTATATAGGTATACACAGGTGCTGTGAGTTAACGTATTCGTTAGGTAATGACTATTTAAGTTGCTAACACCAGAGGGATCTATGACCTTACAAATAGCGGTAATGATCGCAATGGCCCTATCCCACGATGGTGTCGTAGCACACGCTGCCGGTCAAAGCTTTGCTCCAAAAGGAAAAGACGACCAAAAACCTCGCGTCGGTAGCGCTGAGGTGGTTTTGGGAGGAATCGTAACTTCCGTGCGTCAAGACGCTATCACAGTCTCACCGGGCAATAGCGCAGAGACTAAAATCAAATTCAATGATCGTGGCCAGGTTATTGCGCAGGCAGTGAATCTCTCGCCACCGCGTCCCCCCATAACCTTAAAATTGAGTAAGACGCTCTCCTCAGGCGAATACTCAATGCAAGCTGGAATAGCTGGCTCTTACCGCATCAAAGATGTTAAGGTTGGAGATCAGGTGGTCTTAAGTATTTCCCACGTAAATAAGGAGGTCACTTGCACTACAATTTGCATTCAACGACGCCCCGGGGGGAAGGTTCCACCGGCTCCTGGAGACTCTTCTCGTAACCCCCACCCTTGGCATGAACGGTGCAATGCCTTACAGGATCTTGAGCTAAAGGGATCGCCTTTCCCTGAGAAGAAACACGCAAAAACAGATCCCGACATCCTCGTCTTGCCGTGCCAATAACCCTAAATCGAAACACCCCATTGGCTCTCTTGTGTCTCCGTAATTATCTCCCTTCGCTTTTTTCTACCATTTCCCCTTCGGGCACTTTTCGGTCCCGAGGGGAGCTTCGCTTCGAGCAGACACCCGCATACCTCCGGCATCCTTTTCGGCGCCTTGCACTTGCAGTGTTGCCCGTTACGTTTGCCCCGCGTCGGCAGTCTATAGTCACGGAGTTGCTATGCTTCTGGTGCTTCTGGCGTGCTGCTGCCAACTGACGACGTGTGCCGCGGAGCCGGAGCCGCGGTCCGGGCGCTCGCTGAGCGACGAGCGGTTCGGGCCGCTCGACAGCATCACCCTCCTCCACGAGGAATACTACCTCAGCGTGGGCGAGGTCTTTAACGGGAAAGTCATAGCCAAGACCGAGGACACGATCACGATCCAGAAGTGGCGTTCCGTGGCGCGCGTGTTCCGGGTCTCCCCGACTCTCACGTCCGACCGCATCCCGTTGGAGTCCCGTCGTCTGGGGACTGGCCACCGTTTGAGCCACATCCGCATCGGGGATATGGTTGGATTCGACGTAGCCCGCGCGAGGGACGGGTACGTGATCGTGAGTTTTGGGATCTACAGGCGTCCCGGGGGTAAAATCCCCGAAGCCGAGGACGATCATCTCCCAGCTAAGTCCCGGCTCCACAATCGCTGTATGTCAGAACAGATCGTTGAAGAAGTGCTCGTGCCGAAACTGTTGCCCTTCATGGTCACCCGGTTCCTCCATTACGGCGCGCCTCGTCCGTGATCCCCTTCTCCCCTCGGAACGGAATCGTGTCTGAGGGGGAACTTCGCTTCCCGCAGACACTCGCACGCTGAGCGCACCTCACGCAAACTGAAGCGCCTGGCGGGGTCACCGTTGATAAAATTGGTGACACGGGGTAATAATATTAAATTTATCAATTTAATATAGAAATATCATGGCAATCACCACATACGCGCCAGTGATCTTGGCAATAGGCTTACTGACAACTGACAGCCACATTGCTCAACAGCGACGAGAAGCGCCAACAAAACAAGAAGATCCGTGGGACTCGGGACCGCCACCAAATCCAAAAGAGCCGGCCTCTTGGACTTTTACAGATCGACAGACCTCGGGATTCGTGGAAGCCGTCAATGCCCAAAGTATTACGCTCCACTGGCCGGAACGTCGCGTGCTCAAGCTCCGATACGATCCAAAAACCGGACAGCAACTCTCTTGCACGGAGGAGCGGTTTGCAGCAGTGCCTGGAAAACAATTCGCTCTTGACGCAACTTTAGCAAAGGGCGAGTACCTGAACACCGGCTCGCCAGATGACACTTATCGCATTAGAGATGTGAAACTCGGCGATCGAGTCCTCATCACTTTCGATCGTCGAAATGGAATTAACACCTGCAAAACCATTCGCATTACGAGACGGCCGGGTGGTGATGTGCCGCCGGCCCCGGGTGAAAAGCCGACCGCATTTCACAAGCATCATGAACAAGCGAATGCCGACCAACAGTGGGAAGAGAATCGGCTCCCGTACCCGCGTAAATACTGGCCGAGCTATCTCGGGCAAGACGGCAACTTCTACGCAACCCCCTACCCGAGCGACTCGAAAGTGATTGTCGCCGTTCCTCCGATCGCGCCGCCCCCAAGAGAGATCAAACCCGCTGTTGTGCCAGACGTGCGGCAGCGATAAAGGCGATCATAGACGTTAGTGCCTCAGTTTGCCGTCGCGTGATCTCGCCTTAACCGTTACCACCTCCCTCGGGAGATGATTGAATGTCACGTACTAGACTTGTCAGCGTATTGTTCTGGTCTCTCGCTGCCCTGGCAGGGGCAACCGCTAACGCGCCGCCCCCTGAGATGGCTCCGGTTAAGGCCAAGCCTGAGGAAGTGCCTTCTACCTACAAAGGCATCGTGGTCGCCGTGACGGATAAAACGGTCACAATCAAACCATCGGGAGATGTCACGATCACCAAAAGTCGTATCGGCGAAGGTGGCAAAAAAGAGGTTGTCTGGGTGTACACTCAGGACAATACAAAGCCGCCGCAAGCGTTCGTTTTCAGCGACGCGGCACTCTGGGCCAACGGGACGCTCCCCTTCGCCAACCGAGCCGGGAAACCCGCCCTGGCGGTTAACTCGAACAGTCGCCTTCACAAGATCTCCGACCTCTGCCTTGGCGACCTTGTTGAGATCACCTGCGGCGATGTCGGGGGAACGGTCTACTGCAACGAGATTGCGATCATCCGCCGCCCGGGTGGACAGGTGCCCCCAACCATTGGCGACGACACGTTGCCGGTGGCGGACCGCGTGTGCACCCAGCGCAACGCCGCACAAGCGAGAGAGGAACAGATCGTGCGGCACCTGTCGCGTCTGATGTCCCCGTTCTTCCCGTAACAGTCACACGGCTCCGGTGCTAATTTGAGCGCCGGGGCCGCGTAACTGTCTTCCTTTCGCCACTTCACTCGCGGGCCGATTCGCCTCACAACGTCGGGCCGGTGTCGTCGGGGAGCATGATCTTGCGGATCAGCTTGATCGGCAGCCCGCCCTGGCGCACGAACTCGTCGTGGAACGTTTGTAAGCGGAAGTCCGCGCCCTTCGCCTTCTTGTAGTCGTCGCGCAACTTGTAGATCTGGAGCTTGCCCAGCGTGTAGTAGAGGTACGTCGGGTTGTACGACCCGCGGCGCGCCTCCTGGAACGCGGTTTCCGGCTCGATGTACCCCTGCTCCACGAAGAACTTCTTCCCCTGCTCTACGGTCCAGCCCTCCGTGTGCAGCTTGATCCCGACGATGTACCGGCAGTCGCGCAGTAGCGCCTCGTTCAGTTGGGCGAGCCGCACTTTCGGGTCGCCGTCGCCGTACCCCTCCTCCACGATCATCTGCTCCGCGTAGTGCGCCCACCCCTCGACGTTCGTGCCGCACGTGTACAGCTTCCGCACCTTCGTCGGGTACTGCTTCGCGTAGAGCTACTAGTGGGAGCAGGGTGCCCGACATCCGACGGACCGTCGTGATCCGGTACTAGAGTTCAAAGTGGTCCAGCCCCGGCACGTCCTCCTTGAACTCGCCCAAGAACCCGAATTGGTCTTTGATGTAGTTTGCCACGTCCTCGGGGGTTTCGCCGTCGCCGATCATGAACGTGCGGGTGAGTGGCTGCTCGGCCCCGCTTCCATACGCCCGGGTGGTCGTGACGCTGATGGAGACGGCCCCGGTAGTGACCACCATCACGTGAGGCTGGCGAGGCTGCGCCACAGGCATGCGATCGTCGAAGAAAATTTCGATGCCCGGATCACCGTCGCCGATGTGGAAGGGATCTAAGAAGAGCTCCGAGCTCTTGATTCGGTGCGCGTTGTTCGAGAGCAGCCAGCACCACAGTTGCCAGCAGTACAGATGCTTCAGTCCCGGTTTCATGTCGGCCTCACACGGGGAACCCCATCATCCCCGCGTGAGGCCGACATATCAAGAGAGTCCCACCACGATTCCGCCCTTGATCGTCATCGTCTTATCCACCCCACTCACCTTGACGGTGCAGGTGGCGTCGATGCCGTCGTAGGTGGTGGTCAAGGAGCCGTCAAAACGGGCGATCGCGTAGCGCTGCGTCCAGGCGGAGAACCCACCGCCAGTGCCGTACAGCGTGAAGCGACCGTTGTAGATGGTCAGCGCCTGCAGCTCCGAGAGGTAATTTCGGAGCTGCAGGGTCACACCGCCCACATGACTCAAAGACAAGTTCGGCCCGCTGCTACCGGACCCGCCGGCGTTGATGGCCGCCCAGTCCGTGAGTAGTGTCCCCGTCAGGATGTCATTAAAGCTGACACGGCAGAAACCGGTCCCCAATTCGGCGATAGACATGCCGTTCTGGCTAGTGGTGACGTGCTGTATCGACTGGCCGGTGGTGATGGTGTAATAGTTGTTGTCCTTGATGAGCTTCCCCGTGGTCCCGTCGAAGATCGCGATGGCCCGGTCCCTGGCCGAAGCCGGCCCCACAACGTCCCCGCTCCCGCCGCCCGGCGAGACGAAGACGTAGTAGTTGCCCACCGGCGTGGCCTCAACGATCGTCCCCACCGCCACCGAGGTCTTGCCGTTCAGCTCGTAAGCGGGCCGGTCCCCGGTCGCGGTCCCGCCGGAAGCGCCCACGACACCGTCAAGGTTGGTGCCAAAGGCCGGGATGTTCCCGGTGTTGACCTGCTTCCACGAGTACCGGTTGGTACCAGACGCCTGCCCCGTGATGCGGATGTACAGGCGCTGCGGGGTGTAGTCCGTGATCTCGATGAACCCGTTCGGGTCCACCTGCCCCTGTACGAAACCAGAACCGCCGAGTGAGGGAGGCATCATTAGTATGAACTCGCACGGTACTGGAATAGGTCGTTAAAATCCCCCGAGGAGTAGGGGCGGACGCCGTTGGTGGTGCCGTCGGAACTGACCTCAACCACGGCGCCGGTCGACGTGAGGTACTTGTTTCCAAACCGATCGAACAAATAATTTTGAAAATAGTAGACCACGTCATGACCTCGTCGCCGACCACGTCGTAGTAGCGGTGCGAGTCGTCGAAGCCGATGTACATCAACTGGCCGGCGTCGAACGCGAACCCCTTCGGGTCCACACTGTCAAACACCGCGTCGTTGACCTTGCCGACCAGCGAATCCCGCGCGTAGACGGTGGTGAGCGGGTCGCGGACCTTTGGATTGATGCTGGGCGGCCACAGCGGGGTGGTACCCGGGATGGGGTACGCCGCGGGCGGCGGCCAGCCGACCGGCACGCGAACCCACGTGTACGCCACGTCCGCATAGGTGACAGTTTTAAACAGTGAGGCCCCGGGGATGACCGGCGTGCCCGCTGTGATGGCCCGGAAGCTGTTCGACGGGTCGCCGACGGGCAGCGGTTGGGCCTTCGCCGAGACCCGTCGCTGGCGGATCACGTACCGGAGCAGTTCCCGCGCTGAGTTGACGGAGGAGGTTCCCGTGGTCCGGGCCATCAGGTCCGTGACCTCGGCCTCGGTCCGGATTGAGTATGGGAAAGTCCGGAACACGGTGCGGTACCGCATCCAGTCCGGCTGCGGCCACTTGTTGATGGCGTCACAGAAGGGACCGCCCAGGCGCTTCCCGCCGGTATCCGCCAGCTCGAAGTCCGAGCACCACATCTTCCGGCGGTCCCCGTACTGCAGGGGTTCCGGGGCGTACCGCTGCAGGTAGAGCTTGCCGCCGGTGTACACGACGCCGACCTCGCCCGCCATCTCCCGCAGCCAGATGTCGTTCTCGACGGAGCGGCAGCGGGCAACGAACGAGGACGAGCCCTCACCGTTGGACCACACCTCCTGGACGGTATCCCAGAGAATCTCGTAGGGCATCCGGGACCGCGCCGTGTATGGCAATAGGTCCAGGTTCTCACGGGTCACCACGTCGCCGACCGGAAACGCCATTACCACGCCCTCCCGCGTTCGGGGACGGTGGGCTTAACAAGCTCGACCGAACCGCCGGAAACGGCCTTCAGAATCGCGCCAAGCACTTCCAGGATCTTGTCGACGTAAGCCGCCAGCGGCCCACCATCGGGGGTGCCGGCGGACGACACCACCATCACACTTTCCTGAATCCGCTTGCGGATGTCCTCGAGGCCCACCTCCTGCGGCAAGAACTGCGGCGGGGGCTCACGCCGAGCGGCCGGGCCGGACTTCTGCCCGCTGGCCGCCTCGCCCCACCGTCGGGCAGCATCAGGCCCGGGGATCTCGGTCTTGGCAGCATCGCGGAACTTCTTGGCCGCGATTCCGAACCCCGTGGCGTCGGCCGCTTCACCGAGGCCGTTTAGAATGTGTGTGGCTACCGGGTCCATGATCCGGGCCAGCGAGAGCCCGGTTGCGCCGAACGCGGCACCCGCCACGCTCCCGCCCCGGGCTCGGATGGCGCTGTAGTAGTCCGTGATGCCGGCCCCGCCGAGCGCCCCCGCTGTGGCGCCGGCCGCGGCCCCACCCGGCCCGCCGAGCCGCCAGCCCGCCAGGGCGCCGATCCCGGCACCGGCAAGTATGGAGCCCGTTCCGCCGGCCCCGCCGCCGAGCATGTGCCCCGCGAACCCACCGACGAGGGCGCCGCCGGGGCCGCCGAGGGCGTAGCCGCCGAGTACCCCCAGGGAGGTGTACATTAACCGGTTCTGCTGGTCCCCGCTGATGCGGGACAGGGCGCTCGTGAGGCGATTGGCGCCGTAGGTGAGCGCCTGGACGACGGGTGTGAATACGGCGGCGAGTTGCCCCGCCAGCCGGTCCATAGCGAAGTCGAACTGTGCTTTTACGCCGGTGCCGGAGAAGCCCCGGGAGGCCAGTCCCGCACCCGCGCCGGCCAGCCCGACGGCGACACGCCCGAGGCCCGTCTCGAGCCTCCGGAAGCCGTCCGTGAGTATCTTGTCGGTCCGGGAGGGGGCGTCCTTCTTCGGCCCCGGCGGGCCGCCCGGCTTGCCGCCCGCATTCATACGGGTCTTCAACAAGATGGCTTCGAGCTGGGTGCAAGCCAAGTTGCTGAAATACTCGATGCTGCGTGCTGGGGCCGTCATTGTTTACCCGGTGCGAGATCGTTGAGGGACTTCACCTTCGGTAGGCCCTTCGCCACCCGTTCCTTGTTGACCTGATCCAGCACTTCGTTGGTGCTGACCTGCACCTCGTCGGCGGTGAATACTGCGAGGAGATCCTCCCAGGACATCGCCAACAACTGCTGCGGGGTCCAGTGGTACTCCTTCGCGGCGTACTTCACGATCTTCTTCCAGGGGAGGGCCTCCGGCCCGATCAGGAGCCGGTGCCAGTCGGCCCATCGTCTTTTTTTGCTGCGTCCTCCTCCTGCAACGGGAGGAGCGCGTTCTCCAGGCGGTCCAGCACGGTCCACCGACCGTCCCTCCGGATGATCTCCTGGGCCTGCACCAGGGTGAACGCGGGGGTGCTCTTGTGGATGTGGTAGTACAGCCGCTGGGCCAGCCCTTCCTCGGTCGCGTACTGCTCCTGCTCGAATTCCAGTGTGGGCATCGACCCGCCCCCGCTCCCGAGCTGGACGGCCTGGCGGATGGCCACCTCGAGCACGGCGGCGGGCACTTTACCTGCCAATGCCGTGACGTATTCCAGGGGGGACGGTAGGGCCTTCCGGGCCTGCTCCCGCATCATGTGGGCTACCTGGCAGCGGTCCTCCACCGTGGGCGTGGGGATCGGGAAGGAGCCGAGGCTGGTTTCGAGGATTCGCATTAGTCGTGGGTTCCACCCTTGAGCTGAAACCGGAAACGCTGGACGTCGGTGGCCACTTCGCGCGTCCACTCGATATTGCCGACCAGGGCACCGGCGACCGAGATGGTGCCCCCGGTGGTGCCGTTGTAAACCGTGCAGGAGACCTTGTTGCCCGGGATGAACCCGCAGGACTGGGGCGTGTTGGACGGGTCAACCGGGCCGCTCACGTCCACCATGTTGGACGGGATAATAGCGTCGTAGTTCACAGCGCTGTGGCCGCTGTGCGTGTTCTCCACGTCGCGGAAACCGGAGCTGCTTGTGACCACCGAGCAATGCAACGTGGACCCGCCGATTACGATCTTGCTTCCAGCTGAGCTAGCCATTATTGCTTCACCCCTGCAATGAGGAGGGAGTAGTAGATGTCGTCGTCGCCCGTCCCCTCGGAGAGCGGGTTGGTAATCACAAGCACCTTCTCTGTGGGCGTGATCTCCCAGCCACCGATGGGGCGGTCCTTGAGGATGTAAGTGAAGCAATCCTCGGAGGCGGTCGCGTCGCGGAACCAGAGCGGGGCCGCGTCCGTCTCGCCCTGCGGCCCGAAGATGACGCTCTTCTTGCCGTCCGGGGACTGGATCACGAACATCACCTTCTTGACCCTGGCGAACCCGAAGGTGTTGCCCTCGTAGTCCCGCAGGTCGGTCAGGTCGATGACGTGGCTCTCGCCCTTGGGCAGGTACACCGTGACGCTCCCGGCGTTGCTCGTCGTCTCCTCGTCCCGCGCGATCCACAGCACGTCAATCTGGTTGTCGCCGGTGCCGAACGAGTACGTCACGTCCATCGTGGGCCACGGGCTGGCGCCGATGCTGTACAGCTGCTGGGTACTCGTGAGGCTGTTGGCCGCACGCCCACTCCCACTAATCCGCAGCTCGCTCGTGATCGAGTCCATTTACGCCACGTTGTTGAGACCCAGGGCCAGCAGCTCGACCTCCAGGGTCGCGACCAGGACGTCCTGGCCCTCGCGGAGATCCGCTTCGTAGTCTGTGCCCGTATCTTTGACGTAGGAGTGGAGTACCGCCTCCCCGCTGTTCCGCAACGCGGCGACGACGGGGGCGGTGGTCGGCCCGACGGCCAGTGCCGCGTGCAGGCCCTTGAGCACGTCAATGATGGAGGGGGCGTACCCGGAGCAGTACGCCGCCGCGGTCACGCGCCAATACTGGTGGTACTTCGGGCCAGAGTCGTACAGCGTGTCCGTCGGCGTGGCCGTGAAGATCACGTAGGGGTACGCTTCCGGGGCGTCCGGCCCGCGGTCCGGGAACGCTTTCCCGGAGGCGAAGACGGCCTGGGCCTCCAGGGCCTCCCGCACCACCTTGTGGATGTCCTCGGGCAGGATCATGGCACCCTCCGGAGAGCCAGCTTCATGCTTTCGTCGATGCGGTCCGGGTCGCTGCTCCCGACGATCGTGTAGTCGGCCAGCGTGCCCGTGTGGTCGTCCGGGTCCCAGGCCGACAGCACGTCGTGCGGGCGGACCGAGACCGACGTGGAGAGGATCGCCACGAAATCCTCCGGCGTGACCAACCGCCCGAACAGGGCCTGCGTGGACGTGTCGGCCGGTTGGATGTGGCAGTCCAGGTCCGCGATGACCTCGTAGGGGCTCCCCGGGACTGCTCGGCCGGCCGCGTCCCGCGTCACGCCGGGCCGGGTGATGTCACATTTCCAGGCCAGCGTCGTCTCCAGTTCGAGCTTGCGGCAGACGCACCGGTAGCAGGTCTGCCAGCCGATGTCCTCGACCTCGAGGACGGTGTACCGCGTCGGGTCCGTCTCGGTGTCCGCCGGGATGTCCTCGATCTGGTCCCCGGGCTTCGGGGCGGGGACGTTCTGCATGAGGGGGCGGGGGAGGTTCCAGACGACCTCGCTGCCGTTGTAGACGCCGTTCGACCGTGCCACTTCCTTGCGGCCGATCTTGAGTTTGAGGGCGGCGCCGTCCGGGGAGGTGAGCAGGTAGTCGGTGTACGCCCCGAACTCGGTGCGGGAGCGGAGGAGGCAGTCCTCCTTGTTGTCCCAAAGTGCCCAGTCCGCGCTGATGTCGATGCGGGCGGTGCCCGCCGTGGGCGTCGGCGGCGGGGACGGCGGGCACTCGAAGGTGCCGACCAAGCTGCCGTTGGCGTACACCACGCCGTCCACCACGTCCCCCTCGGCCGGGTAGTCGGCGGGGGCGGCGGACGGGATGAACAGCCCGTGGCTGGCCACGGCCCTGGCTCTTGTGCTCATGGTCCCGCCGTGGTTCGGTTGCCGTCCGCGTCGATGGTCTGTGTCGTGCCGTCCGACAGGATCAGGGTGTCACCCGAGGCGGTCAGGGAGTCGTACACGGCTCGGCGGCACTGGACGACCGAGGCGTTATCCGGCTCGGTGTTGCGGACGTAGCTCCCGCTCCCGTGGTCGCTCGTGACGGCGGCGGCCACGGCAGCCACGAGGGCGGCCCCGCTGCCGGTGCTGATGTCCACGGGGTTCGTGACCGTACCGACGGTCCCGCTGTCAACGATTACGTGCTGGTTTGCTGCCAGGGCGTACCCGGTCTTGTCGTTGTTGGTGCTCACGGTCACGCCGGCCGTGACGCTGGCCACACTGCCCGCCACGTTCCCGCCGACGTTCCCTGTGACGCTCCCGACGCTCCCGGCGACGTTGCCCCCCACATTCCCTGTCACGCTGCCCACGGCACCGGTCACCGACGCGACGCTCCCGCCGACGTTGCCGGAGACGCTCGCAACCGCCCCGCCCGCATAGGTCGAGATGGCCGTCGTTCCGAACAGCACGTCGTACACGTTGGCGGCCAGCACCACGCACTCAACCCGGATCGCCAGGGCCGTGGCCACCTTGCAATAGATCACCAGCGGCCCGATCGTCGCTGTGTCCGTTGCGTCCAGGACGCAGTAATACACGCCGTTCGCGATGTGTGTGGCCCCGCCGCTGTTCTTGTTCGCCAGCGTGGTGGCCCCGTTCACCCACAGCTTGATATCGGTGTTCGCGATCGTCAGGCCCGTCATCGCCGTGTCCCCGTCGGTGGAGGACACGAAATACCCCAGGGGGAGTTCCTGGCTGGCGGTCGACTGCTTGAGGTAGATCGGCATCAGCTCATCCCCTGCATCGTCCGGTGGTGCATGACCCGCGGAACCACCGACACCGTCACCGCAGCCTTGAGGCTGGCGAACTGGACAATCCAGTTGAAACTCGATGTCCAGCTAAACGGGCAGTCGTAGTTGCCCGTTGAGGACACGATGCGGTACTCGCCGAGCGACGCCCTAGCGGTCCCGGAAGGTACGATGGTCGTGTATCCGGAGCCCGCGGTCGCCCCGCCCGACGAGCCGGTCAGCGCGAAATGCGCGATCAACAACTCGTCGGCCTGGGTCGTCGTCACCGTGCCCGTTATGTTGCCGCTGGTCCCCGCTGTTGCGCTCTGCGCCGTCGTGGACTGGTCCAGGGCGCTACTGGTCGCCACCCCGGAGAACTCGGAGACCCACCCGTGGATCGTGTCCGAGCTCGAATTCAGTGTCAACGTGACGGTCGTCGCGCCACCCGTGTTCACCACCCCGAGCCACAGGTAGGCCCGGAGGTTGACCGACCCCGACGAATGGTCCGTCGGCCCGATGAGTGTCGTGAACGTCACCCCCGTGGCGGACGGGGCCAGCGTGAGAGCCTCGTTTGCGATCCGCCCCGCGACGACGATCACATTCCCCGCGGTGAGCGCGGACGCGGTGATACTCAGGCTCGAGCCGAAGCCCGTGGCGTTGCTCACGTTCTGAACGTTCGCGATCGCCATCACTCGCCCGCGATGAAGTAGTTGTTGATGGCGGCCTCGACGGCCCCCTGGAGCTGGCCGTCGGTGATCCCGGACCCGTCCGTGAGGAAGTTTGGCTCGGAGAGCAGGTACCAGCTCACCTGCTCGCCCACGGTGGCGGGGGTGCGGATGGCCTCCCGTGCCCAGGCCAGTTGCGGGTCCGTGGGGGTGCCCCCGAGGAGGTAGGTGGCGTACTTGGCGACCGCCGAGGAGCACCGGGCCTGCATCGTGGCGGACCGGATGACGGCGATCTGGTCAGTAAGGTTCAGGGCCATCACAGCACCATCTTGGTTGACACGATGTAAGGGGACTGACCGTTCACCGCCTTGGACAGCTCCGTGATCATCCGCTGCAGCGACTCCCGCCACTCGTTCCGGGACACGGTCTGGCCGTCCTTCGTGTAGGACGGCTGCGGGTTGGCCGCGTCCGCGGCGAGGGCCGCGGCGTACCCGGCGATCGTGGCGTTCAGGTGGTCGGCAACGGTCACGGCTTACTCCTTGGTGCCGCGGTAGACGTAGCGCGGTTCCTTGGTGAACGGAACCCCGTGCTCCCGGGCCACCCAGATCCCGACGATGTCCCGGCGGACGTCCTCGGACGACAACGGGGCCGAATTGACCTGGAAGGGGATGATCTGGCGGTACCGGAACGCACGCCTGAAGTCGCCCAGGTACCACCGGGCCGGTGCGTTGGTAGTGGACACGGAAGCCGCAATCAGCCGGTTGTACCAGATGCGGGACGCGACGATGAGTTCCACCGGGCGCACCAAACTCTGGCCCGTCTGGGTCAGCGTGTTACCCGAGTTGCTGGACTGCCGCACCCATTCCGGGTACAGGATCGACTTGGTCTTCATCTCCCGCTGCGGCATGATGAGAATCTGCGGCGCCGGGACCGTGATTTCCCACCCAGTCCCCGGGTCCGTGTTCCCCTCCAGGATCTGGTAGCCCGCGTCGATCGACGAGTAATCCGTAAGCTCGTTGGTGGAGCCGTTCACGTAGTCGTTGGGTTGTGCCCCCGCCGACGTTTGGTACGTGTTGGCCGTCGCCCCGTCCCGGCTGTACGTGTTGGTGATCCCCAGCACAGTATCGGCTTGCCGCAGCTCCTTCTGGCGGGCCACCGCGGTCCCGGCGTTCTTGCAGGACGATTCCAGCAAGTCGGTGCGGTCATAGATGAACGTCTTCTCGTTGATCTGGATGACGTTCCCGTAGCGCTGGTTGTCCGGCACCTCGATGTAGGTCTCTTTCAGGCCCACGGTCGGGTACGGCTCGTGGTCGAGCAGGTCGCCCGACACGCCCCCGTCGTTCATGACGCCGATCATCTTCCCGCCGTTCACCCGCTCCTGCTTCACCTCCATCAGCTTGTCGCCGATGAACTCGGGGGCGGTGTACGCCTCCATCGTGAGGGCGTCGACGAGGCCGGCGATGGTGTCGTTGAACGCGCTGATGCGACTGAAGTGGCTGGGGAGGACCGTAGCCCCCTCAGCCTCGTCCAGCCGGCCGAACTGCTCCCGCAGGGCGAGCGCCGCGCGCACGTCGGACCCGCCGAAGCCCCGGCCCAGGAACGCCATCGCGACCTCGCGGACGTCCAGGTTCTGGGGGTTGACCATCCGGTCGGACCGGTTCAGGGTGGGGCAACCGTTGTCGTCCTCCCCGATCCCGAACATCTCCCGGAGTTGGGCGCGGTACCCGACGGCACCCCGCCCCTCGTTCACGTTCTGCTCCCACAGCTTGCGGAGCTTGTCGCCCAGGTATGCCATCGGTGTATCCCTTGTAACGGTGTTTGTTGGTAGGTGGGGTGGGTTACGCCATCGCCTGCGGGCCGGCTTGGGTCGTGCCCAGGGTGGATGCGAGCTCGAAGTAGAGCTGCGTGGCGCCGACCTCGGCCCGGCGGCTCAACCGGCCGAACGCCAGGTTGGCGGTGGCGACGATCTCGACCGCCTGGTCCGCGACCGCGTCCGCGCCGCCGGTGCCCGTCCCGGCCGGGCCGACGTAGGCCCCGATGTCCGAGGCCGAGCCCAGGGCCGTGCACGGGTAAACGAACTCGCCCCGCGTCGCCACCAGGATGTCCCGGGTGTCGGCGGCGAGCTTGGCGTCGAGGGCCACGCCGATGAACACGTCGTGGGCCGCTTCCTGGTTCTGGGCCTTGGTGCCCGAGTCCGCCAGGGTCGAGATGGGGCTGGCCTTGGAGGACACCATCGCGACGAAGTCGCCGGCGTAGATGGCGGTGGCCACGGTCCCGGCCACGCGCTTGGCGCGGGCGTCACCACTGATGAGTCGGCCGACGTTGTTGTAAGGCATGTCAGGGGCTCCTTGCTGAGCGGGTAGGGTTGGTTACTTGGCCAGGAGCCACTTCTTCAGGGCTGCCTTGTCCTTCGGCGGGGCATCCACCGGGGCGGCCTGGGCCTGCTCGGTGAGCGGCATGGAAGCGCCCGCCTGGGCCGTGACGTACTTCCGGGGCTTGGCCATAGCCGCCACGGTCTTGGTCAGGTTGGCGATCTGCTCCTGGAGCGCCGCCACCGTGGGGTCGGTCTGCTCCTTGGCGGGCTCGTCCTTCTTCTCCCCATCCTGGGGAGGGGTGTTGATTTCTTCCTGCTTCTCAAGGATGAGCTTGATCTTGGCCGCCTTGCCCGCGGTATCCAGGGCGGTATCCTGCAGGACGGCGAGGACCGCCTGGCTGAACGCATCGGACATCGCCTGGTCGCTGACGGAGGGTTCCGCGGCGGGGGCGGCGTCCTCCTGCTCCTTCAGGGACGTGGCCGTGGCCGGGTCGGACACGAGGTCCACGGACTGGACGCGATCGATCTTGGTAACCACGAGGATGTCCTCTTTCATGTGCGACTGGCCGTGGGCCGAGTGGGACAGACCGAAGAAATTGAGACCGCGGGCCAGGTCCTCCTTAATCATCGCCGTGACCTGGGCCTGGGACTCCAGGTACACCAGGTCGCCCCGCAGTTCCTTCCGCTGGGCGTCGAACCGGACGTTCTTGAGACGGCCGAAGCGCTCCTGGGCCGAACGGTGCTTGTCGGCGCTGTGGTTGACGTAGACCGCCTTGCCCTCGTACAGGCTCACCGCACCCTGCATGGCCTGCTCGGTGTAGAGCCGCTTGTTCTTGGACCGCTGGCCCAGGATCTTCACGTCGGCGATCACCCCAGCGGCCGGCGCCTGGGCGGACTCCCAGAGGGTGGTTTCGATGAGCTGCGGCATCAGGCTCTCCCGGCGTCACGCTGCATCAGTCCGGCAGCGGTCTGTGGTTGCTTGGCGGCGGCAGGCGAGGAGGGGACGACCGGTTCCGGCGGCAGCTCCGCAAAGTTCGCCTGCTCCTTGTCCCAGTCCAGGCCCTCCTCGGCCGCGATCGTCTGGGGACTCTTAATCTTTGCCAGACGGAGCACTTCGTTACGCTGGGTCTCGTCCAGCATGTTGCGGACTACCGGCGAGGTGTAGTTCACGTGCAGGTCGACCCGCTCCAGCACGTCGTCCGGGACGTCGTCCCGGCCCTGCTCGGCGGCGATCTCGATGACGGCAGTGAGCACGTCATCGACGTACTCCGCCACCACTCCCTGCTCGCCCTCAACGAGCTTGATGAACGGGCTCTCGGCCGTGAGGGAGGAAGCGTAGCTGGACGCGGTGGAGTCGCCCGAGATGAGCCAGTACGGGCACTCCAGTGCGGCCGACGTGGCCTCCAGTGAGAGCTTGACGGAGACCGCTGCCGCGTCCGCGTTCGGCGACGGGGGCGGCGGTTGGTATTCCAGGCCCTCCGGGATGTCCTGGACCGTGCCCGGCTCAATCTGCTGGTACGTGACTTCACGGGAGCCGTTCGGCGTGGTCACCGTGTAAGAGCCGGAAGCGTTCGCCGACTGCAACGATTGAATGGCGCCGACGGGGGCCTGGGCGTGCTGGCGGACGTAGGCGATGCTCGCCCGGACCTTCTCGCCCTCACGGCTGGCGTGGCGCAGCTTCTGCCCGCCCTGCAGCTCGTCGATGCACGCGGTCAGCGCGGGAAGGCCCCGCTTCTGATTCAGGTTGGAGCCGCGCTTGAGGTGGAAAATGAACTGCGCCGGAACCTGCCGCTCGCTGTTGGTGCCGTAGTCCCGGACGTTGTACCGCACCGGCTTGCCCGGCCGGTCGGGGTCGGTCAGGATGCCCCAGGACCACGGCCCCTCGTAGGACTGCCCCTCCGGGGGGACCACCTGGTCCGGCTCGATGAACTTGAGGGCCGTGACCCCGTCGTCCATCGGCGTGAGCTGGATGAAGCACTCGCCATCCGTGAGGTACCGGCGGTAGATCTCGCGTTCGACAATCTTCCAGTGGCAGGCCCGTTTGAATTCCTCGAGTAGCGCCGTGATGACCTTGGCCAGGCGCTTCGGGGCTTCCTTGTCCGGGTCCGCGGACTGGACCTCCTGGCAGGAGCCCGCCCCAACGACGTAGCGGCCCATCCCGTTGATGCCGCCCGAAGCGTTCGGGTTCCGCTCGTACAGGTAGCGGGAGACGTGGCGGACGCGGTTGAGCTCCTGCAGCGTCCGGACCGTCTGCAGCTTGTCCCGGTACAGCTCCGGACCCCAGACCGGGGTGAGGGGCCTGCCGTTCCAGGTGTTCAGCTCGTAGTCGGAGACGGGGGTGCCATAGATGTCCTGGGTGGACGCCTCTTGTAGGCCGCCGAACCAGCTCCGTAGCTTGCCCCAGATCGACATGTACTCCGGCTCCCGGTTCAGGTGCATAGTATCTTTGCCTCTGGTGGGCGCTTCTGGCCGGTGAGGAGTAAATTCAGGGCCTGGGTCGCCATCTCCACGGCATCCGGGCCGTCGTCGTGGGCACCGTTCGGCAGTTCCTTCATCTGCTGCAGCGTGAGCTTGTTGCCCACCGTCTGCCCGAGGAAGTGCAACCGCTTCTGCGCCAACAGCGGCCCCAGGGAGACCTGGATGCGAGCGTGCTTGGACTGGTCGGAGGGGGTGGTGTGCAGGTCGATGGGCACGTCCAGGCCCTCGGCACGCAGCCGCTCCTGGATGGCAAGCCCGACGGCCTCCTGGAACTGGTTCGACTCCACGATGAGGCGGGCGTAGGGCCGGCCCTCCCGCTTGGCCTGCCCGACGATCGCCACCGCCCGAGCGTACAGCGACGGGAGCGGCTCCCGGTTCAGGTGCATGGTCCCATAGAGGTGGCGATCGGCGAGCAGCGTGAGGTCGCAGAACGCCCCGTAGTCGCCGGCCTTGCCCGACTTGGACTTGCTGGGGTCGAGCGACAGGACGCGGAACTGCTGCGGGTTCCGCTCGTGAATGGGCAGCTCGTCGCACCACACCCAGGGGCCGAAATACTCGTCGGGGAACGCACGGAGCGTGGAATCGCCCGTCGGCTGGCACTGGTACAGCGCGTCCCAGATGTGGGACTGGCCCCGTAGCTCGTAGGCCCGCCGCTTGTCCTCGTACCACTCCTGGCTGTACTTGGACGTGAACAGGCCCTCCCCGGGAGAACGACCCACGAGGTCGTTCTCCTCGGCGAGCGCCGGGAACCGCACCACGAGCCACTCCTCGGGCTCCGTCGCCAGGAGCCGGCCGCACAGGTCGTCCGGGTGCCAGGGGGTGTTGATGATGGCCGTGAAACCGTCCGGCGTGAGCCGGGTCTCAACAGCAGCGTTGTACGTCGCCCACACCTTGTCACGGATGACGATCGATCCAGAATCCTCCGAGCCCTTGAACGGGTCGTCGATGATGATCCCGGTGGCGTCCCGGCCGGTCACGCTGCCCTGGATGCTGGCGCTGATGACGTGGCCGCCTGCGGTGGTCTTCCAGTAGTGCTTGGCCTGCGAGTCGCTGCGGATCTGCAACCGCCCGGTCGGGTCCAGCGAGCCGCCGAACTCCTTGATGTAGTCCCGGGCGATGCTCCCGTGGCCCGACGCCAGCTCCGCCGAGTAGGACAGCAGGATCAGCTTATTGGCCGGGTTCTGGTTGAGCACCACGCACGGGAACAGGCGGCTGGTGATGAGGCTCTTGGCGTGCTGGGGCGGCGTGAGCGCCATCATCTTGCGGCACCGCTCACCCGCCCTGGGGTGGCCCGGGGGGAACCGGAGCTGCTTCGCCGCCAGCAGGACCAGTTGGCGCTGCAGGTAGTGGTGGAACGGCGCCCAGCGGTACGTGGGGTGGGTCAACCTGGCCAGCGCGAGGGGCGTGAGAATGGGTTGCACTGATGGCCTCGTCGAGCTGCAGGGCGGCCTCGAGGACGTGCGGGTCCGTCAGGTCCTGCTCCTGAACGTGGAGGGGCGGGGTAATGACCTGGCGGGCCAGTTCCAGTTTCTGGATTTCCAGGTTGGTCTTGAGCTGGCTGTTGGCGGCCTGTACTAAACGCGCGTAGACTTCCGCCGCACGCTGGGCGTACCGCGGATCAACAAGCGGGTTCAGAGCCTGGGCTGCCAGGACGTCCAGAAGCTCCGTCCGGAACGCGGGGAGCTGCACGGAGGGCCAACCGCCCGAAACGGCGCGGGAGACCAGGGACAGCGTCTCCTCGCGGTCCCGCGGGGCACCGGAGGCAAGAGAGGACAGGACAGGGGAAGGGCTCGGCTGTTCGTCGCGTGCCCGCTGCCGGGCGTTCTTCGCCCGTTTGCGGCACACGTAATCACAGAACTTCTGACCGGTGTACTGAGCCGAGTAGACCTTCCCGCATTGGAGGCAGGTCGGTTGGGTACTCATGCCGTAGCTTTGCCAGGACTAATCCCGGTACACCAAGCGCTGCAGGTCGGTCGCTATCAACCGCTCGTACTGCTGCAACTCCTCGTTGGCCTGAGCCAGCTCCTCGGCACGCTCCTGTTCGTCGCCGAGGAAGGCATAACGGGCGTAATGCTCGGCGCGGTGGGCGGCCAGCAGGAGTTCACGGTGGCGCCGGATGACACCACGGATGCGGGACAGGAGTTTGTCTTGTTCTGGTCTCATAACTCAGATTTGAGGTAGTGGTCTATCTGCTCGAACAGGTCGGGGGCTTCCCAGTGCAGGGTGGCACAGACACCAAACAGCACCTGCCCCAACTGCTGGTCGTAGTGGTTGGCGAACACCTCTATCCCGCCTGCGGCGGGACAGGAATCGAAGATCAGGCAGGGGAAACTGGCTGTCCCATTTATAAGTAGACGCTCGACTATCTCTTCAGGTGTGGCCTGGCGCTGGTAGGCGAGGACTTGTTCCACGACACTCACGGGGGTCTCCTACAGGGGTTGGCCAGCGGCTTGCCGGGCAGCGATCAGGCTGGTGCGGTACTCTGCGACGCTGTACTCGATGTCCTCCGGGGACATCCAGGGTGACTGGCGTTTGACCCACTCCCGTTGCTGCGCACACAGGTTGTCGACGCTGCGGTACGTCGGGTCGGCAGGCGGGACTTCCAGGACGGTGTCGTCCGCGTCGGGGATGGCCAGCGAGTCGCACAGTTCTTCTGCACGCTTCCTGGTTGGTGATGTGTACTGGCTTGCTTCGCCGCCACAGGCGGCGAGCGGCAGGCGGTGGATGATCTCTCTCTTCAGGCGGTCACGGCCGGCGGTTGCCAGCCAACCCCAGGAGAGGGCCTTGATGCCGAGGAACTCACGTGAGTTGATGGCAGCGGCCACCAGGGGAGGTGTGGGTTTGACCTGTTTCTCCTTCTGGATCTCAGTGAATAGGCCGGCGAGCCGGCACGCTGCCAGTTCAGGGGAGATCTTCAGTCCCCAGGTGAAGGGGTTGTGGTTTTGGACTGGGTTGTTGAGGTGGAGTTCGACCTCCCCAAGTAGTTGGCTTATCCACTCTATCTTTATGAGTCCTGGGACGATTCCTATTCTTACTGAGATCTCAGGTGAACGGGTGTTGTTTATGACGCCCCCCCTCTCCCTGTCGTTAGACAGTCCCGACCCCAACCCCGCTTCGGGGTTGGGTGGGACGTTCTTTGAACGGTTAAGGGGGGTTCTGTGTGTCTTCGGAGACACTCGGAGCGGGGTGTCTTCTGTGACACCAACGGGTGTCTTCTGTGACACCGGGTTCGTGTCTTCCGAGACACGCGGAGTCGCCTCGCCTTGGTGTCTTCGGAGACACTCGGAGTGCGGGTTCGTGTCTTCGGAGACACTCGGAGTGGCGTGTTGCAGTGCTTCGAGGCCCTGCAGGTTGATCGAGTAGCGGGTCGAGTGGTTGTGGCGGTACTCGGTGCGAAGCACACCGAGCTGCCGGAGTTGTTCCACCAGCCGCTTCACCTGGCGATTTTGTGGGTCGGCAAAACCGCAGTCGCGGGCCAGTGTGGACTGCAGTGGCCAAGCCCACTCGTTTCGCCCCTGGTAGTCGTTCAGGAGCCAGAGCAGGCCCTTCTGTTGCAGTGTGAGACCGGACGCGGTGCGGATGAGGTTGAAGCGCTGGATTTGGATCGGGAGGTCTGTCATTGGTGCTCTCGGTTGAACACCGGAACCCCGACGCGGGTCAAAGGCCACCACAGCCTACCGTGTCGGGGTTCCGGATCGAGAGCAAGCACGCCTACAATACGACCGACAGTCTTACTTTGATTTGTTGGTGGTGAAGCGGGTGGTGGCCGCCGTTACCTGCTTAGCTCTCGACGTATCTTTGCCCGGGGAGGTGGTGGCTCCTCGTGCTCCCCTCAAATACATCGCGACCCAGCAGAGAGGATTACTGCTGGGTCGCGACGCTGGAGTGATGCTTCCGCGGGGATCTCACGGGTCCCGCGGTAACTTGCTACTTACCTTTGCCCGGTGCCGGTCACTCGTCCATCGCGTCGGCGACCTGCTGCACTTCTTCCGCAGTGGTGCCGGTCGGCGGCGCTGCCTTGGTTGTTTTGGCCCGCTTGGGGCGCGGCGGGGCGGGCATCGTTGCGAGCTCGGGGAGCGCCCCTAGCGCGGCAAGAAGGGCCTGTTCCGACCCCTGGCCGAGCCGCGTGGCAACGGCCGCTGCTGTGTGGCCCAAGTCCACGAGGCGCCTAAGCGCCCTGGCCGCATTCTCCACGCAGCACGGATAACTGCTGCCCCACGCCGGCGAACGGTACAAACCCAAACCATCCTTAGATCTCCCTTGGCCCAAGTAAGTGGGAATGGTGCTCTGCTTGTGCAGATAAGCCTCAGCCAGTGCGGGGTTTACACCGCGGCACGACTCGGCGTTGATAGCAGGCCGGACCGGGTCGAGGCACATGATGAGGACCGCCAAGGCCACTTCCTCGGCCAACTGCGGACCTGGCATGCACTGTCCCGAACGGGACACGGGCGGTCCGGGAGGGACGTTCATAAAGTTGAAACCCATTTCACAACCACCTTTCTGGGAAGCCCGGGACGATGCCGCCGAGACACTCGGCGACGCCCGCCTCGAATGCTGGATCAGCCATCTCAAATCGCCGGGCTGGCGCGGCAAGCGGGACACAGGTGCTGAGAGTTAATGTGACGGCGCCATCGTCGCAAACCGTTATGGCGCCGGTCACTCCGATCGGGGCTAGCCCGAGCCACGGGCCACGAACCCAAGGGGACCAACTGAGGGCCGCGTGTGGGTGGAGCTGTTTGAGGGCCTGCTCGAGGCGGTGCTTCACGAAATCGACGGGGTTCACTTCACGTCCTCCCCGCGGAACGATGCGGGGAAGTCGGCCGGGTGGCCCACCTTCACAAGTTGTGACGCGATCACGTCCGTGGGCAGGCCCTGCGGCAGGGCGGCGAGCGTGCGGGCGTTTCCGGCCTCGATCGCCGCGAGCATCGCCTCGCGGGAGTAGCGGGTGGCGGTTGGGACGGTGGTTTCGACGTGCATGCGATCCTCCTGTTTCGGTCGTGCCGGCTGCGACATGCGACCGGCTCACGTCAGGAATAATCGCTCGTGAATTACCAAAAGTCAAGGCGTTAATTTTCCGCAAGTTGTTTTGCTGTAATGACTTGCGTTGAGGGGTGGGGGGAGACTTAGGGGGTCCGGGGCGGGACCGACCGGCGCCGGGGGCCGGGGGATGTCGAACTGTGCTACTCAGTTTTACTCTCGGTTTCACACGGTAAAAGATTTGTGCAACTATACTTGTGGGGAATTATTCCCCTCGATAAAATAACGAAGGTGGTAAGAATAATTCCCCCAAGTGAGGTTAGACAGATGATCGAGATCACGGTGGACGCGGACGATGGGCGGACGGTGACGATCGACGTGGAACTGCACCCCTCTGCAGACCCAGCCGCGGTGAAGCGGGAACTGGTCAGGGCCATCGCGGAGGCGATCGGGAAGCACGACGCGGTCAAGGACATCACCTACGCCCGCTAACAATCCGCCGGGCCGCACCGGGCTGGTGCGGCCCCTCCCCCAATCAACAAACCGGAGTGAGACAAATGTGGACCGCGACGATCGACGATCCCGACACTGGACTGGCCGAAGTGCTCGCCACGGGCAGCACGCCCGAGGAGGCGGTGGCCCGCCTCGACGCCGCGACAATCGACGGCGAGTCGAACGACGAGGGCCTGACAATATGGACCGACGGTAGAAGCGGAAAGCGGTACGTGGTCCCAGCAGACCTTGAATACCCGATAATCGGCAGAGTGTACAACATCAACGAAGAATTCGCGATGTTCACCACGGACGAAGAGGAGGCCGAGTAATGGCCCGCCCACGCAAGAAGAAGGCCACGGAAGCCGCCCCCGAACGCTCCCCGCAGGAAGCGGCACTGTGCGAGAAATACCCACTCGTGAACATCGTCCCGGGTTCGTGGCGAGCACCGGGCGGCAGGGACGGGTGGGGCACGAAGGCGACGGTGGTCACGCTCTGCCCCTGTTCCGAAGCGGAGGGCAAGGACGTAACGACGGTGCGGGCCACGAGCGACCTGTTCCAGGTCGGCTCCCTCTGCCAGGTGTGCAGCAAGGCCCGGAGCAAGAACAAGGCGGCGAAGCGGAAAGAAGCCAAGTAACCCCCACCCACGGGGCACGCTACAATGGCGTGCCCCGCCTCTATCGGAGCCCACCGTGCACACCGTCGTGATCTACTGCCGGGCCTCGTCGAGCGAGCAGACCGTCAGCTGCGGGGACCAGCTCAAAGCACTCAAGGCCGAAGCCAAGAAGAAGGGCTACAAGGTACTGCGGGACTACATCGACGACGGCCTCTCCGGGTCCAAGCAGATCGAGAAGCGGGTAGCTTTCCACCAGATGATAGAGGACTCCTCGGCGAGAGAGTTCACGCACATCCTGGTGTACGACTCGAGCCGCTTCGGTCGGCTCGACGCCCTCGCCGCCGCCCAGCACAAGCTGACACTGCGGAAGAACGGGGTGCAGGGCCTCATCTCTCTGGGGGAGGGGGAGCTGCTGTGGACCAGCTCGATGGGGCGGATGATGGACGCCCTCACCTCAGAAGCCAACCACGAGACCGCACTCAAGATCAGCCGGGCATCCATCCGGGGGAGGGTCGAACAGCTCCTCGAACGCAAGGTCTACCCGCACGGCCAGATACCCTACGGCTATGCCAAGGTCTACCGCGGCGACGGCCAGGAGATAAGATTGGGGCGGGACGCCCGGTTCCACAAGCCCCGCCACTGGACCCGCGAGTTGGTGGTTGATGAGGCCGAGGTCGCGGTGGTGAAGAGGATATTCGCCCTCTACACGGGTAAGGCCCAATCTATCCGCCAGATCACCGCCACACTCAACGCGGAGCAGGCCCCCTCCTGGGACAAGAACGGGTGGTCCTGGAACTCCGTAAGCAAGGTCCTCACGTCGAAAGCCTATCTCGGCTACGGGATGATCCACGGCAGCAAGAAGGTGTGCAAGGAGGCCCACAACCGGTGCGAGACAATCGAGGTTCCCGGCGTCCTCCCGGCCGTCGTCGACCAGGATACCTTCGAGCTGGCCCAGCGGCTGCATTCCAGGTCCACCATCTCCCGGTTCCGCTCGGACAAGGATAACCGGACCCTATCCGGGATAGTCCGCTGCGGCCACTGTGGATACGCCCTCGTGAGCAAGCAACGCAAGAGGGAGGGACGGGCCGGCGGCGTGTTCTACTCGTGCGTGGGTGGGCTCAAATATTCGACCGGCTGCCCGCAGTACCAAGCCTACGAATCCGACCTGCTGCCGAGCATCATCAAGGAATTAGTGAAGGCAGTCGACGCGGAGGTGCTGGCCCAACTCGCACCCAGGGAAGAGGCACCCGCCGCGGACGACCCGAGTGCGGGACTGGCCAAGCAAGTCGAGAAGCTCCGGGAGCAGGTCCGGCGGGCCACGCTGAGGGCTGCCGCGGCGGACGACGACATGCTGGCCGAGTATGACGAAGCGGCCCGTGAGCTGAAGGGGCAGTTGAGGGCCGCGGAGGAGCGGCTCCGCGTGACCAAGCACGTGCAGCAGGAGGGTGGCCCCGCGCTGTGGACGGAGTGGTGGCGGGAGGTCCGCCCAGACGTGATCGGTGCGGCGAACGATCCCGCACTGGCCACCGAACTAACGGAGGCCATCTTCCGTGAGTACCCGGCCCTGCGGAGCGTCCCGACCGGTGGGACCGTCACGGAGTACCTCGCGCGAGCCCGGGAGACGCTGTCCCGGCTCGCCAAGGACGGCAACACGGACCCGCTGGCCACGCTCCTCCCGGACCTGCTCGGGGAGCGGACGACGGGCACGGTGGTGGACAGCAACACGCTGAAAGCGACGCTGCGGCGGATGGGGTGCGAGGTGAGTGTGTGGTGGCGGACCGCAGAGCGGAAACGGAGAAATGAGCCGTTACACGTGCTGGACAAGGCGAAGCTGGTGATTAGCTGGTCTGGGCACTCTGCTCCATCCAGTAGAGGAACTGGAGATAGTGCCCGGGGAACGCTTCGTGGATCGTGATGATGTCCATCCCCGTTTTGTTGAACTGCCGCATGTGCTCGACCTTCCGGCGCGCCTCCCATTCCGTTTCCGGCGGGGTCACGTAGTAGAACGCCTCGGTCGCCTTCGTCTCATACGCGCCCGGCGTGTCCATCGACGCGAACCCGCCGGTGCGCATGAACGCGGGCGTTTCCGCGATCGTCGGCCGCACTTCCGACGGTACGGTCACGATCTTCTTGTCGACAAGGAACTTCCGGGTGCGCTCGATGGTCCCGCGCGTCGCGCCCACGAGGTCTTCCGGCTTCGGGTGGCCCTCGTTCAGCGTCGCGAGCACTTCGGCGGGCGTCCGCTTCGGGTCGATCTTCTTCGCGGTGGCAACGAACGCTTCCTGATCGCGCTTGAGGTTGGCTTCGCCGATGGCGAGCAGCTTGTCGAGCGGAGCGTCGAGCATCTCCTCGGTTTCGAGTTTCTTCACGAACGCATCGGCCCCGATCGCGTACTTCCCCTTCGATTTCGGCAGCAGTTCCGTTTCGATCCACTTTGCCGCGCCCTCGAACGCTTCGATTACAGGCTTGTTGGCGGCCTCGAACTCGGCGAACAGTTTCTTGTCTTTGCCCGCGGCATCTTTGGCCCACGCGGGCAGATCATTGCGGAAGAAACTCACCGAACCCTTCGCCACGATGAGACCCAGGTCGGTGAACTCCTTCGGCGGGTTCTCCACGTTCGTTTTCATCGCACCGAGCAGTTGCGGAGCGGCTTTCAGGCGCCCGATCACTGCTTTGAGCCGGTCCGCGGGCGGGGCGAACGACCGCTTCATCAGCATGTCGATCCCCTCGGCCGGTTTGCCCAGGTACACAACCGGGTTCCGCTTCCAGTCGCGCACGGTTTCGAGTTCCAGCAACTCGGCGCGAATCGCGTGGTCGAGCGTTTCCGCGTCGATCGCTTCGTCGTCGGCCAGTTTCCCGGCGCGAAGAGTTTTCAGGCGCTCGTGGAGCTTCTTGAGCACATCAGCGCGGTGGGTAATGTTCGGGGCGCTCAGGTCGGCCAGTTTCTCATCGAAGTCGTGGATGCCCGCGTAGGTCGCTTGGTTCGGCTCCCACGCGAAGAGCGCGGCATAGTAGTCGTCCACGAACGCTGCGAACCCGGCCGGCGCGGGCGTATCGGCGGCGACGGGTTGCGGGCGCGAAATCCCGATAAGCGCGACGAGAAGTAAACCGGCTAGAGCCGGGAAGCGGAGTGCAGTCACGAGTTGCTCCGGGCTGGGAACGTCTGCGGAGAGGCTGAAGTGAGAATACGCCCGGTGGGAGTGGCGCCGCAACTGATATTCGCGCCGACTTTGTTTCGCGTGAAATCGAGCGAACTGGGGATCAGTGATTTCTGTAGCCGGGCTCCGTGAAGTGGAGGTATTCGCTGCGTGGTTTGTGTGCTTGTTTGGTGGCACAGGCCTCTGGCCTGTGTGAGCGCCTCCACAGGCCAGAGGCCTGTGCCACCAAACCAAAGACCAAGCACATCAATTCAACGCTCTCATTCGGCTGGTTTACAGGCGCCGGAGCAGACGCGCCGTGATCCACATGCCCGTCAGCGTGAACAGAACGGTCACGCACGATGCCGCGGCAAGGAGCGGCGTGTCCTTGTCGCGTGCTTCTGGCCAGAGGGCCGCGGGGAGCGTGCGCGCACGCGGCGTTCCCAGGAAGACGGCGAACGTGAACTCGTTTACCGACAAAATGAACGCGATGATGGCCCCCGCCAGGACCGCGGGAGCGATGAGCGGCAGCGTCACGCGGCGGAACGCGGTCCACGGTCCTGCGCCCAGTCCGCGTGCAGCGCGTTCCAGGTCGGGGTCGGCGTCGGCCAGTGCGTTACGCAGCAGCAGAAATACAACGGGCAGGCTGACGAGACTGTGCGCAGCGGCGAGCGAGTAAGCCCGACCCTGCAAGCCGGCGAGCATCACGAGCGGTAACAGCCCCATCGCCAGCACCACCGCGGGCACAAACATTGGCAGCATGACCGCACCGCTGAGGAGGTTTCGACCGCGGAAGTGGAACCGCGTGACCGCGACCGCCAACCCCAACCCGCCGACGAGCGACCCCGCGACCGAGATCACTGCGACTTCGGCCGAAGTCTGAAGCGCCCGAGTCCATTTCGTGGAGCTGAAGAACTCGCGGTACCACCGGACCGACCATTCTTCAGTCGGCGGTTCCAGTAATTCGCTCGGCGCGAACGACATCCACACCGCACACACAAACGGTGCGGCGAGTGCGAGAAGTGTGAACCCTCCGAGCACGCGACCGAGGAGCCAGATTGAGGAGGAGACGCGGTTAAGCACGTGCCTCTCCTATCCGGCATAACGCACGTGCGGGTCGCGAGTAGAGCGCGACGCACACGGCCACCGTCACAAGGCTCAGCACTGCTGTTGCCGCGGCCCGCGGCCAGTCACCGTAACCCAGGCTGTCTTTCTGCACTTTCACCGCGAGCGTCGCCTGTTCCGGCCCCCCGAGCAAAAGCGGACCGACGAACGCGCCCAGCGCCCAAATCAGGCACAACTGCCCCGCAATGGCGACACCGGGCAGAGACAGCGGCAGCGTCACGCGGCGGAACGCGGTCCACGGCCCCGCTCCCAGTCCGCGTGCGGCCGCGGTCAGTGTTGGGTCGATGCGGTCGAGGGCGGGTACCAACACGAGCACCGCATAGGGCATGATGAGGTACGTCTCCGCCACCAGCACGCCGAACAGGTTGTGTGTGAGCAGAATTGGCTCGGACGTCAGCCCCAACGCGAGAAGCACGCGATTCACGGGACCGGTGTTCCCGAGCAGCAGGTTCACCCCGTAAAGCACGACGAACACGTTCGTCAGTTTCGGGAGGATCACCGCGCCGAGTGCGAGGGCTTTCGCGCGCTGAGGGAGCGAGTGAATAAACAGCGCGAGCGGGTAGCCGATGGCCACACTCAGCGCCGCAACTGCGACTCCCAGAATGATTGTGAACGCAACGATTCCCCGGCCGTATCGCTCGCCGAGGAGTTCGGAGTAGGCGCTGAGCGTCCACGAATCGGGACGGTAGAAACCCGTCCCTCCCGTGCTCTCGTAGAGGCTCGTGCGGAGGAGAATGAGAACTGGTCCCGCAAAGAGCGCGAGGAGCAGAATCAGTGCGGGGGCCGCGAGCAACCACGGCACGACCGAGCGAGTGGAGTGCGGCGTCACGACTTCCGCAGGATCTCCTGCTCCCACGTCTTCTTGATCTGGTCCCAGTCCTTGAAGTACGCCTCGTAGGGGAAGTACTTCATCGTGCGGAACTGCTCGTCGGTCGAGGGGTACGTTTGTGCCCACACCGCGTTTTCTTTCGCGACCTCGCGCGCGGCCTCGACGTGCGACGTACCCGCGCCGCGCTCGGCCATCGCCGCTTGCACGTCCTTGGTGAGCAAGAAATCGATGGCGGCTTCGGCCAGGTCTGCGTTCGGGGTATCGGCCGGGATCACCCACATGAGCTGCACGAACGCGCGGTCGGCTTCGGGCGTCGTGAACCCGACTGTGTCGATTTTGTCTTTCGGCATTTGCAGCATCGTCACGCTGTGGGCGTTCCCCGCGGCGAAGTTGCCTTGCAACAGATCCTGCAACATTTTCGGGCCGGTCGGCCACCAGAACCGCACGCGGTCGCGCTCGCGCTTGGCGAAGTCGAGCACGCTACCGATGTCGTCGGTGAGCATCTGGTGCGCGGTGCCGGGCTTCTTGTCCGCGGCGGCCTTCATACACGCGAACGTGTAGAGCGACATGTAGAACCACTCGTACAGCGCGATTTTGCCTCGCAAGTCGTCGCGCATCAGGTCACCCCAACCGGCCAGGGGGCGGGCCGCCTGTTTGCGGTTCCAGGCGAGCGTCATCGCGGATTCGTGGAACGTGACGCCGTACCGCTCCTTCGCCACCCAGTTATCGAGTGCCCCGGGCGCGAGTGCCTTGTGGTTCGGCACCTTGTTGAAGTCGATTTGGCGGAACATCCCGCTCTTGATCGCCGGGTACCCCTGCGTCGCGTCGGTCAGTACGAGGTCGAACGCGGGCTGGCCCTTGGGGGACGTTTTCAGTTTGGCGATCGAGTCTTCCCAGCCGGGATCGAGCACCACCGTCGCGCCGGTTTTGGCTTCAAATGGCTTGGCGAACAGATCCTCGAAGATTTTGTCCAATCCCGAGTACACGAAGACCGTGAGGGTGCGCCCGCTGAGGTCGCTCCCGCGGGGTGTGGGGCTCGAACACCCGCCGAGTAGCCCGCCCGCGCCGAGCGCTGCGCCCACAGTTTTCAAGAACCCGCGCCGGTTCACATCGTGACTGTTCATAGTGCGTCAGTTTATCAACCGTACCTTCGGCAACAAGCAACTGCGCACGTACCGAGTGCGGCGGGCATTGTGGATAGTGGCTTTTTGTCCAAATTGGGTATTGTGTTCTTTTGTTTACCATGTTAGGATTGCGGGTGCAGGTAGCGGTGGGCTTACACCCGCTCGTTGGCGATTGCGGTTCACCCAAGTTCTTGGCGAACGACCGGTGTCAGCCGGCTGGTGAGGTGCCGCCCGTTGCCATCAGACTCGGGCGAACAGTCGGTGGCATCTAGGAAAGATAACAACGTGTACATGGAGTAATTGTGACAACATCTTGCTGCCAATGAGTTTGAGATGATTCGTGGAGGGCCGTGTAGGGCCGGAAATGTTAGCAAATGTTAGCCACAGACGGGGCCGGCTTCGGGCACGAAACGCCGAAAGAGAAGAGTTTTGACAAGATTCACAGGATCAACCGGATCAAGAACAGATTGCGAATGCCACACTCCGCCACAGGATGAGATGAACTGTCAGTGCAATCCTGTTAACCCTGTCAAAACGTTTGGGCATTCGCAGTTTGTGACCGCGGTCACTCTTGACGCGGTTCGACCCGAAAACCGAGACTACAAGTACACACTGCCGATTCGTTGAGGGACGTCCGGATGCGCATCTGCCTCTTCGAGGATCGCCGCGCCGCGGACCTGTACCCACTCACATTCACGCGACCCGCGTCTCATTTGCTCTGCGGGTTAACGACACTCGGCGCGAAGCAGGCTCGCTACTGCAGTGCGAACGTCGTCGGGCACCTGTGCCGCCCCGTGCTCGCCGAATGGCTCCGCGCACGCGAGCACGCCCCGGTCAACGATCCGACCTGGCTCCGTGCCGGACCCACAATTCTCGTGAATGGGCGCTGGCTCGCGCCGCATGTGGCACCTTCCGCCCTTCAGAACTGGCTCGCCGACGGGCCGTTTATCGGCACTGCGAACGGGGAGATCGCGTTCGCCGCGCTCGACCAGCGCCGACTTCAGGCGGTTTCGCCGGCCACGGTAGAAGACTGCCTGCGTGACTGGGCGCAGTCGCTCCCGTGCCACAAGGTGGGCGGAACGCTGATTCGCTATTCGTGGGAGCTGATCGAGCACAACGGCGCCGAGATCGCGCGCGACTTCGAGGTCGCGTGCGACCCGACCGAGGCCGAGGATAACTTTGCCGGCGTCACGCTCATCGGCCCCGGAGACAGGCTGTTCATTCACCCGACCGCGCGACTCGACCCGCACGTCATCGCCGACACGACCAACGGGCCGGTCGTGATCGGTGAGGGCGCGGTGGTGGCCGCGTTCACGCGCCTCGAAGGACCGTGTGGGATCGGCCCGCACACGCACGTCCGCAACGCACAGATCCGCGCCGGAACGAGTGTCGGGCCGCACTGCCGCGTGGGTGGCGAGGTCGAGGCGAGTATCGTGCTCGGCTACACGAACAAATCGCACGACGGCTACCTGGGGCACAGCGTCATTGGCGAATGGGTGGACATCGCGGCCGGTGTGGTCGCGGCCGATCAGCGGCGCGATTTCGGGCCGATTAGCGTGCCGGTGAACGGCGTCGAGGTGCTCACGAACCGCACAAAGGTGGGAAGCGTGATCGGCGACCACGCGAAAATCGGTGCGGGCGCGTTACTCAACTGTGGGTCGTCGATCGGCGCGTTCGCTCAAGTGCTGCCGACCGGCACACTCGCGCCGCGTGAAGTACCGGCATTCCACGAAGTGGGACCGGATGGGTTGAAGCCGCTCGACGTGACTCAATTGCTTGCCGTAGCAGAGACGGTAGTGCGCGAACGTGGGGACGAGCCGGTTCCGCAACTCAGTGCCCTGTACCGCGCGCTGGCAGGGGTACCAGAGCCTACCCCCGAGGTCGCGCCGCCCACGCTACCCGCACTCACGCTCCGAAAGAGCGCGTAACTCGTGTGCGGGCGCGCGTTAGCTGGTTGTGAAGGCTACTTCTTGTCTGGGCCTTTGCTCATACCCGCGACAGTGGCGCGGGTCGCGCGGATGCGGTCGAGCAGGTTCTGCTTGGCGATGCTGGCTGGGTCGAGCGAGGTGACGCCCGAAGACGGTGGCGTTTTGGCGTCGAGCGCGAGCTTGGCCGCGTCCGCCTTGTCTTCTTGCGTTTCGCCCTTCGAGAGTCGGTCCTCGGCGTCCACGTAGCCGGTTTCGCCGTACATCTGTTTCAGTTCGCCGAGGCGCACGACGCGCTCGAGTCGGACGTACCCGATTTCCTCGTAGGGCACGAAGAACGCACGGCCCTCGTCCGTTGTGCCGCCCTCGCGCCCGCGGAACACGAGGTACGTCGGCTCGAACCGGACGACCGAGTCCACTGAGAGCACGAACTGGTTGCGGAGGACCAGATTCACCTGTGGGTGCGAGGTTTCTGGAATCCGTTTGAATAATTCCACACAATCTTCGCGACGCATGCACTCTCCGGTTCGGGCGACCGACCGGTGAGTACCGGCCGGAACTGGTTAGGTCCGCGTGACTTCGAGGCTCACCGGCGGGCGCGTGAGTTTGCGGTAGAGCCACACCTGGGACGCGCCCGCGGCGACACCACCAACGGCGCACACCCCGCGCCAGCTCATCCACCCGAGCAGGTGTTCGAGCGGCGATTTCGGGAGCGACATGCCGTCCGGTAAGGACAGGCGAGCGGCGGCGCGGGCCGAGGCCATGTCTTCAAACACGCTGAGCGTGAGCGCGAGTGCGGCTGTTGCGGCGAGCACCCCGGCCAGCATCACCAGTGGTCCGCGTGCTAGGCTCCAGGCGTCGCGCTGGTATGGTTGGAGCTTGTGCCCGTCGCCGAGCCGGCGCCAGAGTTTCGTGAAACACAGGTCCGCGGCTTCGGGGCTGGCGAACACGACCGTCAGCCGGCTCGTGCCCAGGCCGTTCACGTATTCGACAACGAGCGAGTTCGTGAGCAGATCGAGTTTCAGGTTCTGGACCGCGACCAGCTCCACGACCACCGCGAGCGGGCCGAGCAGCTCTTCGAGATTCCCCCCGGCCCCGATCGCGGCGAGCAGTTCCGCCTTCGGCGCCCCGGTGGGCGGTGCCACGTAGAGCCGATCGAACGTGAGAACGACCAGCGAGTGCGACTTCACTTCCGGGTGGACCCACACGCGCCGGCGTGAGGCGCCGGGGAGGGTCGTGTCGAGTGTGATCGCGTTCGCTGCGCGCATGGAGCCGGGGGTCGAGTGAACGAACGGGATCGCGGACGATCCCACCTGTAATCGGTAGCACGCGGAGGGGGGGCGGTCAAATGCCGCGAAGGGTGAGGTGAGGTGAGGTGAATTGAGATGAAGGGGTGAGAGTGTGAGCGGGTGAAGGGGTGACAAAAACCGAAATACGTTTCCGTCTTTTCACCCCTTCACCCGCTCACACTCTCACCCCTTCATCTCAATTCACTCTGCTTGCAATTCCGGGAAAACTGCGGGGGAGAGTTTCGCGGTGACGAGGTGGTCGTGGAGGCGCTTTTTCGCCTGGAACTTGAGGTTCGCGATGTCCTGTTCGGTGCGCTTCAGGCGCGCGGCGACCTCGGCGTTCCCCCACCCCTTCACGTACAGGAGTTCGAGGGCCATCACCTTCGCCCATTCGCCCTTCAGTTGGAAGTCGCGCACGAGATCACGGAGCGCCTGACCGAGTGCGTCTTCTTCGCGCTCGCGCTGTTCCGCGCTGCGGGCTAGAGTGGACGCCCCCCGCTGCCGGTCGTCGGGCGCCTGACCCATCGCCTCGTCTTCGGTGTCGGTGCCGCTCTGATAACGGAGCCGACCCATCTTCCGCAACTGGTCCGTGACCTTGTGCGCCGCGATGGTGAACAGCCACGTCTGGAGGTCGCGCTTGTCGTCGTAGTTAACGAGGCTGTTGCTGAACCCGATGAACGTCTCCTGCACCACGTCCTCGACCGAGGCGTGGTCCTTGAGCCGGCGGCGCACGTAGGCCGTGAGCCGGCCGCGGTACCGCTTGTCCAGTTCCGCCCATGCGGTCTGGTCGTTCTTCCGCACGCGGTTGATGAGCAGCCGATCGGATTCGGTGGTCATGGTGCCCGGAAAGTTACGGTGCGCGAATGAATCAGACGAAGAGAACGGCCGCTGCCGCCCCGCCCGCGAGGATCGCTGCCCCCAGAGCCAGCCAGCTCGTGAGGTAGCCGCGGGTCCACTCGTCGGCGCGGAGGAACAGGAAGCCCGTGAGCGCGATCGCCATGAACACGCCGACGAGCCGTACCCCCGCCCCAACGCGCTCCTGGGCGCGTAACTCGCGCACCTGCTCCGCGGTCACTTCCACATCGTACTCGACGTAGACCAAGTTATCAGACTCGGACGCGCCCGCCTTGATGAGTAACTCGATTTCCTCCGAGTCGGGCTTGCGTACCGTGCGGCTGTCTTTACGAAGGAACTCGGTTCGCACTTCGTTAACAGAAATCTTGTGGCGCACGGGCGGGTCGAGTTCGCCGAGCTTCTTCTCGATCAGCTCGCGGGCCGCGGTCAGGGCGTCTTCTTCTGCTTCGGCTTCGGTGGCGTATGCCAAAACACTCACGACGCGCTCGCGAACCGCGAGCGCTCCACCACCAGGGTGCGCTCGCGATATCGGAGCGGGTGGCCCTTTCACGACCGGTTCCGGCGGTGTCGGTGGGGGCACAGGAGTGCCACTCTTGGGCGGTGCCGGTTTGGGGCCACCCCGGTGGATCTGCCCGTCCTCGAAGGTGACAACCCCGAATAACGAAACACCGCGTTTGACCGCGAGGTCGGGCATCGCCTTCGCTTGCGAACTAGCCCCGCCGTTCACGCCGTTGAGCGCGAGGGCTTCGGCCTCTTTGCGGGCTTTTTCGGCTTTGCTCCCGGTCGCCCCCCCGGGGACCGGACCGGACCTGGCACACGCGCCCAGCGCGAAGCACAGCCCGACCACCGACAGTCGAAGGATGTTCCGCGCCGTGCTGTTCATGCCGCTCTCCTCGGTTCTGATACCCGCTACCGACAGTGCGTGTTTCGTCGCCCGGCGAAACACGAGCCGAAACTACGCGCGCGCCGACTTCAACGGCGGACCGGCCCACGGACTCGCGACCTGGGCCGCGATGGTCGCGATCACCAGCACGGATATGCCGAGCATCGCCGGGGTGGATTCGCTCGTCGGCCACAAGAACAGGAAGATACTGCCCCAGAACGCGATGGCTATGATCGGGATGAACCGCACGCGCTCGCGCCGATTACGGTTCGTGGTCGTCCACCAGCGCGACACTGCAACAGTGACACCGAAGTAGACCAGATATTTCATTCCGGTCCCGAACGTGTCCTGACTCAATCGGTGATTGAATGCCACGATGTCGCGGCTGGAGGCGTTCGCGGTGCCGGTCGGGAGCGCCCAACCGTCGAGCCAGAACGCCATCGCGCCGATACACAGGCCAACAACCAGTTGAATCGCGCGCCGGCCCCACGGGTTGTTTTCGCTCCGCTTCGGCAGCCGGCCAATGGCCATGACCGACCACGCGAGCACGGTCGAGAGCACGAACACGCGCCCGAGCAGCGACCAGGGCACCGACCCCTGGAACACCGCCCACGGCGCGGTACACGCGGCCGTAATCAGCGGCGTCAGCGCGAACCCACCGGCCAGTTCGGTGAGCCGGTCGCGGGCGGTCTGTGTGAGCGGACCCGAGGGTAACTGCTTTTCTTTCGTGCGCGTGTCGCGCGGTACCGGGAACGCGACCGGGCGCACCGCGTCCGACGGCACATCGAGCGGCGGGGCCGGTATCGGCAGCGGAGGGGGAACCGGGCGCGCTCGCGGGAGTGTGGGCGTCAGCGACGCGGCCGTAGACATTTCCGGGTCGCGCCGCCCGCCGGCGAACATCTCTTCGACCGCCCGCGCGAGTTCGGCCGCGGTCGAGAACCGCTTCGCCGGGTCTTTTTCGAGCGCCCGACCGAGCACCTCGCGGTACGGGACCGGCAGTTTCGTGAGGTCCGGCGTTTCGGTGATGTGCTTGATGAGCACTTCGTAAGGTGTCTCGCCGTTGAACGGGCGGAGGCCGGTAATCATCTCGTAAAGGATGATGCCGCACGCATAAATGTCGATGGACGCGGTGTAGTTCCCGTTCTTGATCTCGGGCGCCATGTAGTACGGCGTACCGACCCCGCGGCTCAGGTCGCTGCCCTCGCTGCCGCTGATGCGCCGGGACAGCCCGTAGTCGCCGATCTTCAGGTGCCCGTGCTCGATGAAGATGTTGCCGGGCTTCAGGTCGCGGTGAACGACGCCCTGGTTGTGCAGGTAGCCGACCCCGCGGCACAGGGCCGCGAACCACTCGCGGATGACCTGCGTGGGCAGCCCGGTAGGGTGCTTGTTGATGACGTGAGCGAGCGACTCGCCGAACACGTACTCCATCACGACCCACTGGTCGCTGCGGGAGTCGACTCGGAGGTCGAACAGGTGAACGAGGTTGGGGTGCTTCAGGTTGATGCAATGGGCCACGCCACGCAGCTCGGCGTCGGTGTGCCCGCGCGTGAGCAGCTTGAGCGCGACCTCTTTGCCCCCGTCGCTCACGGCGAAATACACTTCGCCGAACGCGCCCTGGCCGACGCCCCGCTTGAGGGTGAACCCGTCGAGCGGGCGCTGCCCGGACCGGTATGTGAACTTCATCGCCATCGCGGACCCCTGCGGATCGGGTACACGGCCCCTCTCATTTAGGTTAATTCGCCCCGTATGGGCGGATCTTGAGGGAAAAACCGACTCCGACCGAAGTAGGGGCATTATAACGGGTTCGCGAAAGATGTGGGGACCGTTATTGATCCGATGTTCACGGGCGCGGTGGAAGGTCCGCCGCGCCCGTGTGATCTCACAACCGCGGGTCGATGGGTTCGCTTTCCAGTGCCAGAACCGCGAACACACATTCGTGGACTTCGCGCAGCGGGGCGCTACGGGCGAAGCGTTCCAATCCTTCGAGACCCAGACCGAACTCGCGCGCGGCGAGCCCGCGTTTCGCCCCGACCGCCCGATGCTTCAGTCGCGAGAGGTGCTCCGCGGCGAGGTAATCTGGCCCGTAGATGATTCGCAGGTACTCGCGCCCGCGGACCTTCAGAGCCGGTTGCACAAAGAACCGCCGGCCCTTCGTCAGCACTTCGAGCGGTTTGACCACCATGCCCTCATCGCCCGCGTTCGTGAGATCGAGCCACCACTGCGTCGCGGACTCGACTTCGCCCGCGTCCGCGAGATCGACCACGCGATACGGCGTCGCGTGGAGAATACCTACCCCGTCCCCCTCGCTCCTTGTGAGGGGGAACCCCCTATGGGTTCCCCCTGCAACCCCCTCCTGCCAGGGAAGGGGGAGAAAGAATTGTCGGTCGACGCAGCCCCACTCACAGCGGGATCATGTGCCTGCTCCCCCTTCCCTTCAGGGAGGGGGGATGGGGGGGTAGGTCTTGCACACAACTCCGCGAGGGTGCGCATGTGCCAGTCGTGGGTGCGATCGAAATAGAGTTTGCCCTCGGTCGCGAGCAGGAAGAACGGTGCGAACTTCAAGTCCGTGACCGAGTTCACCGACCAACAATAACGCCGGTACGACGCGACGAATCGCTCCACGGCTTCCGCTTTGGCGCCAAAGCGGGCCGTAAGTGCGGCTCGACCTAACCCCCAACCCCTTTAATCCCCTCTCCGCTTAGGGGAGGGGTTGGGGAGGGGTCTGCCGTGTTCGCCAGGAGTTTGTTCACTTCGGCCAGTGCAGCCGTCGCCGCGCTGCCGGTGGCGGCGTACTGGCGGCGCAACAGTTCCTGTGCCTTGGCCGACCACGGCATCAGTTCGCCGTCGAGAGCCACCCAATCCGTATTGAACTTCGTCCACCAGTCGGCGGCCGTGAGCGCGTCGCGTACCAGCGCGAGGAACGCACTTTCGGTCGCGGTGTCGTCGAAGAACCGCCGACCGGTTCGCGTGTAGACGATACCGCTCTCGTTGTTCACACCGAAGCGCCGGGTAGCCGCGATTTCGTTCTTGCACACGATGACGACGGCACGCGAACCCATGTGCTTCTGTTCGCACACCACGCGCTCCGCGCCCTCCTGCTTGTAGTACCGGAAGGCTTCCGCCGGGTGCTCCAGGAAGTCGGGTAGCGCCGACGCCTCGCACGGCGACATCGTCGGCGGGAGGTAAATCAGCCACCGCGGATCAGCCGCGAACCGGGACATCACTTCCAGCGCTGCTGCCGCGTTCTCCTCGCGGATCGTGATCTTCCCCGCGAACCGCGTTTCGATGTTGCGCCGACCAATCACGTCGGCGATGTCAAGGTCGGAGGAACCTACCCCCCCGTCCCCCTCCCTGAAGTTGGTTCTGTCTGCAACCCCTGCAAACCCCTCCCCCCAGGGAAGAGGGGCATAATTCCGGCGATTGGAGCGCGCTTGTCTGTGCATTTGGTTCGGTCCCCCCTTCCTTCCCAGGGAAGGGGGTTAGGGGGTTAGGTTCCCCCAACGGGCGCTTCGATTCCGCGTACTGTTTCTCTGCGGGCACGCTCACCAGCTCTTGTTCCGGGTAGCGCAGCGCGGTCAGCGCGCCGCCGAACACGCACCCCGTATCGATGCAGATGCACCGGTTCTCCCATGCGGGCGTGAGAACCGGTGTGTGGCCGTAAACGACGTTCGCGCGGGCGCGGTAGTTCGCGGCCCAGTTCAATCGCACGGGCAAACCGAATTCGTCGCTCTCGCCGGTCGTGTCGCCGTAGATCGCGAACGCGCGCACCTTCCCCGAAACGCGCCCGTGCATGTCCGCGGTCAGCCCCGCGTGCGCGACGACGAGGCGCCCGCCGTCCAGAACCAAGTGCGACGGGAGCTTCGCGATGAACTCCTGCACTCGGGTACGCAGTTCCGGCGGTTCCTTCTCGAATTGCTCCACCGATTGCGCGAGCCCGTGGTTCTGCTTCACCTTGTCGGGCGTCTTCATCCACCGGAGCAGCTTGTCTTCGTGGTTGCCCAGCACGCAGAACGCGATCCCGCGCTGTACCGCGTCCATCACGAGGCGGTACACGCCCGGCGTGTCCGGCCCGCGGTCGCACAAGTCGCCCACGAAGACGAGTCGGCGCCCCTCCGGGGGCATAACTCGTCAGCCGTCTTCGCACGAAGTTATAGCGAAACCGAGTTTCGTGAGCAGCGCGAGTAGCTCATTCAAGCATCCGTGGACGTCGCCGATGATGTCGAACGGCCCGCGCTCGTCCCGCTTGTTGACGGGGAGCCGGTAGCGCTCGAACGTGGCCGCGGCGACCTCCTCTTCGCTGTTCAGCACGTACACACGCCGGATACCTTCGTCTTCGAGTCGGGCCAGCGAGCGCCGGAGGTCTTCCGCGTGGCGCTGGGTGACGTGCGGCCCGAACGGGCGCTCCACCGCGCGCTGCTGGTTCCGCGCGTGGCACACGTCCGCGCTGAAGTTGAACGCCACCGCGGTCATCTGGACGTGGTACTTCCGCGCCATCTCCAGGAGCGGCTTGCGCGATTCGGGGCGCACGTTGGTCGCGTCGATCACGGTGAGCTTCCCGCGCGCGAGTCGCTTCGCGCAGATCAGGTGCAGCACCTCGAACGCATCGTCCGACGCGGCCTGGTTCATCTCGTCGTCGCTGAGCAGCCCGCGGAAGAAGTCGGAGGAGAGGATTTCCGTCGGCTTGAAGTGCTTGCGCGCGAACGTGGACTTGCCGGAACCCGACGGGCCGACCATCAACACGAGCGCGAATTCCGGGATGCGAATCGTCATGAGCGAAGGGATCTCCTCAATCCGGCCCGCGCCGGCGGCCCTCCCCATCGAAGTTCGGGGGAAGACGGATAGACCCGCTACCCGCTGCTCGGGTTCGCGGGCAATTCAGACGCCGTCAAAGCACGCGGACGGTTCGCTCCAGCCGCGTGATGACATGTTCTACACAACCGTTAACGGGTCTAAACGGCACGTAAACCGCCAGAACGGACTGTTCACAAAGTCGTACTCGCGACGCTCCCGTCGCAGTATCCGCTAAAGCCTTGTTGCCGCGAGCGTTGTGTCGCTCGACAGCGCGCGAAACGTGCCCGCAATACCGCTGGCACCGGGTGTGCTAATCAGCAGGACGCACCGAACCATTTCAGGTTCAACTGTCGGTATCAACCGGCCCCTCAACCGGTTACCGAGACACCAGGAGTTTCAGTCTAATGTCGTCCCGTTCTGTTCGCCCCATTCGGTCGCTCGCGATCGCGGGGCTGATGCTACTCGCATCGGCCGGCAGCGCCCGCGCCGACCTCATCAGTTTCACCGGCGGCGGGTCCGCCACGCACCCCAGCTCGTACTCGGGATCGATTGAGGTCAAGAACCAAACGACCACCTCGGCCGTGATCGAAGTGAAGCTGACGAACACCAGCACCAACGCCTTTAATTCCAGTGCCGCGAGCGGTTTCATCACCGGGTTCGCGTTCAACAACCCGGGCACCGCGGCGAAGGGCAATATCACCGGCGTGACCTCGTTCTCGGCTTCGTACAACCCGGCCACGGGGCAATCGTTCCAGTTGGTCAACGCGACCCCGTCCTCGAACCTGAACCTCGGCAGCCTCTTCGGGAAGTTCGACTTCGCGGCCTCGGTCGGCTCGACGCTGCACACGAGCGGGACCGCGTCGAACGGGCTGTCGGTCGGCGAAACGGGGACGTTCACGTTCGTGGTGAGCGGCACCAACCTGACGAACCTGACCGCCGCGAACCTGCTGTCGGAACTCAGCACGGGCGGCAGCCAGGACACGCCGTTCGTGGTCCGGTTCCGCGGGTACAACACCCCGAAACTGCCCTACGGCGGCGACGGCGACAAGGTGCCGCTGGGCTCGATCACGACCCCGCCCTGCCCGCCGAACGGCGTGCCGGCCCCGCCGGGGCTGGTGCTCGCCGGTATGGGCGCCGGGTGCCTGATGCTGGGGCGCCTCCGCCGGAAGCCGGCGCTGGCGTAAATCGCGAAAACTTTTGACCCCGGCGCCCGTCGCTCCGCGCCCGAAACCCCGCGATACACGGACCGTGTCGCGGGGTTTTCTGTTTTTGAAGCCCGCCGAACGGCGTGGCCGTCCGCGTGCGCGGCGCTAATAATAGCCCCCACAAGAACCGCAGAAGTGGGGTATTTATGAGCGACACGATCAACATTGCACTCATCGGCTGCGGCACCGTCGGTGGGGGCGTGGCGCGCGTGCTGCTCGCGAACGCGGACCGCGTGACCCAGCGCGCCGGCCGGCCGATCGCGCTGCGCCGGGTGGTCGTGCGCGACCCGGCGAAGGCGCGCGACGCGCTCATCCCGCGCGAGATCGTTTCCACCGACATCGACGCGGCGATTCACGACCCGAACATTCATATCGTCGTCGAGCTGATCGGCGGAACGGGGCTCGCGAAGAAGGTCGTTCTCGATGCGCTTGCGGCCGGCAAGCACGTCGTCACCGCGAACAAGGCACTCTTGGCCGATGCCGGCGCGGAAGTGTTCGAGGCCGCGCGCCGGGCCGACCGCACGGTGTGCTTTGAGGCGGCCGTGGCCGGTGGGGTGCCTGTAATTCGGGCGCTGGGTGAAAGTCTCGCCGCCAATCAGGTCACTGCAATCCAGGCGATTCTGAACGGCACGTCGAACTTCATTCTGACGTCCATGACCGAGCACAACATGAGCTACGCCGCCGCACTTGCGGAGGCACAGCGGCTCGGCTACGCGGAGGCCGATCCGACGCTGGACGTGGACGGCAGCGACGCGGCCCACAAGCTCGCGATCCTGGCGCAGATTTCGTTCGGGGTGGCCGCGAAGCCGCACGAGATCGCCCGCCAGGGCATCGACACCATCGACGCGATGGACATTCGGTTCGCGAACGAACTCGGCTACACGATCAAGTTGCTCGCGGAAGCATGGACCAGTGAAGAAACGCGCACCGGCGATCGCGGGGCGCGGAACAGTGGCGGGATCGACACAACTCTATCCGGGTCCGGCATCCACCCGGCCCCCGCGCCCCGGCGGACGGTCGAGAAAGCGGTCGCGCTTCACGTTGCTCCGGTGCTGCTGCGTCACACGGATCTGCTGGCGCAGGTCCGCGGGGCGTACAACGCGGTGCTGGTGTACGGCGACGTGGTGGGTGAGACGCTGTACCAGGGGCCGGGTGCGGGCCAGATGCCGACCGCGAGTTCAGTGGTCGCGGACCTCATCGATTTGGGCGTGGGGCGGGCACAGCGGACGTTCGCGGCGGCGAAGTTGTGGAGCCGCGAGGGGCGCGGGTTCACGGTGGAACCACCGGAACGAGTGCGGAGCCGGTTCTATCTGCGGTTGCAGGTCGCGGACAAGCCCGGCGTGCTGGCCGACATCACGCGCATCCTGGCCGACGAAGAAATCAGCATTTCGAGCCTGGTTCAGCACGAAGCCCAAGAAGACGGCGCGAGCAGCCCGGTCCCGCTCGTGATCGTGACCCACTACGCCGCGACCGGCCGGTTCCGGCGCGCCCTGGAACGCATCAACAAGCTCGGCACGATCGCCGCCCCCGCCGTGTTCTTCAGCATGGGGGATTGAGATGCCTATCGAATCTTGTGGGTTGGTCTCCCTGAGTTGGGCAGGGCTCACCGAACTTTGACCTACGAGATGCGATTATAGAACCGCGAGTAACTCGTGCTGTAATTCTGAAATATCAGCACGAGCCTTCTTAGCTTGTTTCGCGCTGGCATCGTGGGCACAATTCAAGTGATTTTGTGCCTCCGTACTAATACTCAAGTAACTCATGTCCACACCTGCCCGGCGTGGCTTCTCGCTTCGCATCTTCCTCCCTGATGGTACTCCCGACGGACTTCGCACAGTCGAGAAGTCGAACTGGGTCGGCCGCGCAGTGGTTTGTCCTCGCTCGCGCTTCAAAGATGCGAAAGGGCGTCCCGATTTTGACAAAACGGGCGTATATGTGTTGATTGGCCCGTCGGAGGAGAGCGATCTTCCGACGGTTTACGTTGGAGAGGGAGACCCCGTACTCGGTCGGCTAGAGCGCCACTTTGCAAATAAGGATTTTTGGACCTCGTTTGTTCTATTCATCAGCAAAGACGATAATCTGAATAAGGCTCACGTCCAGTACCTCGAAGCGCGACTTTGTGCGCTTGCTCGCGAGGCCAATCGCTGCATTCTTGATAACGGCAACGATCCACAAGCGCCTTCACTTTCGGAACCCGACGTCGCTGAGGTCGAAGGATTTCTTGACGAAATGCTGCTCATTTACCCGCTGTTGGGTATCACCGCGTTCGAGAAACCACAGCCGACACAATCCGTAGCGAGGCGATATTACCTGCGCGCGCGAGGAATCGAGGCTGAAGGTTACGAGGCTCCGAACGGGTTCGTGGTACTGGCCGGATCAGAGGTAGCGAAGGATTTCGTTCCATCGGCGCACCGATACTTACAGACTCTGCGAGCTGCCCTTTTGGAACGTGGGGTAATCGCACAGAATGGCGACAGATTCCGATTTACCCAGGCATACACATTTGATTCGCCTTCAACTGCTGCGGGTGTGCTCCTCGGTCGATCTGCAAACGGGCGCGTCGAGTGGAAGGATGCAGAGGGGCGCACCTTGAAAGACAACCAAACGGCGGCCGTCGACACAACCGATAGTGAAGGGAGTGATTAAGGGTCCGTGCCTTGCTTGATCGGTCGTTCAGAATTTTCGCCCGCTGGTCACTTTGCACTACTCTGGCCATAAGAAGGACCACGCAGCCCCTCCCACTCGTTCGCGGTTGCGTCGTTTGACACGTCTCGCTATCTTCCCGCGTCGCCGGGATTGAGGTAGCGAATGAACAGGTGGGCGGATCACTGGCTGGTGGCGTGGGTGCTGGCGTGCGCCGCGTTCGCGTTTGCGGCGGTCAGCGCGCGCCCGTTCGCGTCGTCCTGGAACGACGGCAGCCGACTCGCGTCGGTGGAATCGCTCGTCGAACGCAACACGTTCTGCATTGATGAGAGCGCGTTTCTGAACCCGCCCGCGGAACTCTTTGCGCGCGGTACCCCGGCCTACGATCCCGACAACGCGCTCGCTCAACGCGGGACGCTCGACAAGCTTCGTATCGACGGGCGCTACTACTCCGACAAGCCGCCGCTCGTGAGCGTTCCGCTCGCGGTCGCGTACCGCGGGTTGATGCAGCTCGGGCTGCCCGCGCCGAGCCAAAGGCCCGATGTGTTCGCGCACGTGGTGTGCCTGCTGCTGAGCGGCGTAGGGTTCGCGGTCGCGGTGGGGTGCATGTGGAGCCTCGGTACCCGCATCGGGCTTTCACCGGGCTGGCGCTTCGCGTGGCTGGCCGCGTTCGCACTGACGACCGTACTTCCGGCGTACACGCGGAGCGCGAACAATCACATCGCCCAACTCGGAGCAGTGGCGGCAATCTGTGTACTGCTGTGTCGGATTGCGGATCGGGCCGCGGTGGGGCGAACGGCGTGGGCGCCGCTCGTGGCCGCGGGGTTCATTACGGGGTTCGCGTACAACCTGGATTTCGGCGTCGGTCCGCCGCTCGTGCCAGTCGTGCTGGTGATCGTCGCCATACGCACTCGGCGCGTGCTTCCCGTACTGGTGTGCGGTGCTGCTATGCTGCCCTGTGTGGTGACGGGCCACGCGATCAATTACGCGATCGGCGGCGACTGGCTCCGCCCGCTGAACATGCACCCCGAGTATCTGAACTGGCCCGGTAGCCCGTTCGAGACGACCATGACCGGCGTCGTGCGCCCGCGCCCGCTCGCACAGCTCGCGTATACGTTCGATTTGCTCTTCGGCAAGAAAGGGTTCCTCACGCACAACCCGCCGCTGTTGCTCGCGCTGACCGCGGGCGCGCTGGTGCTGTGGCGCCGAGGAACGACGCACCGCACGGAACTGCTCGGGCTGATCGCGTGGTGCGCGATGGGTTGGGCGATGTACGGCGTGCTCTCGAAGAATCACGGTGGCGGGTGCGTGACCGTTCGGTGGTTCGTGCCGTTCCTCGCTCCGGGGTTCTGGCTCCTCGCGAAGATCATCCGAGAACGGACCGAGTTTCGGCGCGACTTCGTTGTTCTGGCCGCGTGGGGGGGGCGCTCGCGGTGAGTGCGTGGATCGTCGGCCCCTGGTGGGCGCGCGTGGTGCCGCTCTACTGGTGGGTGTTCGGTGGCTCGCTCGTGTCGTGGGCGGCGATTCGTTGGCACGCAGCACGAACCCAATCGTCGCTAGCGCTGGTGCTTCCCACACCGAGCGAAGTGCCCGGCACGCGGGCAGCCTAAACCGGCCGGGGCGAGCGTATACTGGGATATGTAAGCGGTGTCGGCTCGTTCCCACCCGAAAGGCGTCATGGCCAAAGCTTCACAGCCCCCGGCCGAACCGACGGTCACGTTCTGGGGGGCTGCGCGAACCGTAACCGGTTCGATGCACCAACTCACGACCGGCAGCAAAACGATCCTGCTCGATTGCGGACTGTTCCAGGGCAAGCGGTCCGAGAGCTACCTTCGCAACCGCGACTTCCCGTTTCGCACGCGCGACATCGACGCGGTGATCCTCAGTCACGCGCACGTGGATCACTGTGGCAACCTGCCGAACCTCGTGCGCCGCGGGTTCGCCGGGCCGATTTACTGCACGCCGGCCACTCGCGCGCTCGCCGCGGTTATGCTCGGCGATCTCGTATAACTTCGTATAATGTATGCTATACGAAGTTATGCACGAGTGCGCGAGGCACGAGCCGAAGATCACCCCGCTGTTCGACGCACGCGACGTGTTCCGCACGCTGACCAAGATGCAGGCGGTACGGTACGGCGAACGGTTCACGCTGAGCAAGGGAATCGAAGTCACGTTCGCGGACGCCGGGCACCTGCTCGGTTCGGCCACGGTTCACCTGCGTCTTGAAGGGCCGAACGGGGAACGGCGGGTCACGTTCACGGGCGACGTGGGTCGGCCGGGGCTGCCCATTCTGCGCGACCCGGAACCGATCCCCGCGTGCGACCTGCTCATCAGCGAGAGCACCTACGGCGGGCACACGCACGAACACGTGGACGAAACCGCCGACAAACTGGGCGAAGTGGTGCGCCGGACAATCGAGCGCGGTGGGCGCGTCATTATTCCGGCGTTCGCGGTGGGTCGTACCCAGACAGTGGTGTACTTCCTTCACCAGCTCATTTCGAGCGGCAAACTGCCGCCCATCCCGATATTCGTGGACAGCCCGATGGCGAACCGGGCGACCGAAGTGTTTCGCGCGCACACCGAGTGCTTCGACGAAGAAACGCTCGCGCTCCTCAACGTACACCCGGACCTGTTCGGCGAGAAGCACGTGCGGTACGTCGAAACTGTAAACGAGAGCGTGAAGCTGAACCGGCGCGAGGGGCCGTGCGTGGTGATCTCGGCCAGTGGTATGTGCGAGGCCGGGCGCATTTTGCACCACCTGAAGCACGGACTCGGCGACCCGCGCAACACGATCCTCATCGCCGGCTACCAGGCCGCGGACACGCTCGGTCGGCGCCTGGTCGAGAAGCGCCCGGAGGTCCGCGTGCTGGGGCGGCCGTGTCCGGTGAAGGCCGAGGTCGTGGTGCTGAACGGGCTATCCAGCCACGCCGACCACGGCGACATGCTGCGGATGCTCGGCCCACTGGCCTCCACCACGTCGCGCGTGCGCCTCGTTCACGGGGAACCCGAACGAGCAACGAAACTGGTGGACGGACTCAAGGAGATTGGATTCGCCGACGTCAGCATCCCCGAACGAGGTGAGACGGTGGCGGTGTGAGGTGCGTAAGCGAGAGTGGCCACAAAAAGGCACAAAGAGCACAAAAAGAAGGCAGAGAACCGGGGACAAATCAAACGCAGGGATGTAGTTTTAAGCCCCGGTAGGGGCGGCAGCGTGTAGCCAGGGGTGGAGCAACGCGCAACCCCTGGTGAGCTTCCACAAACCCTTGGCGGGGTGTGCCCGGAGGCAGAGGCGGGTCGTTGGGCTTCGTGATCGTTGGATTTGTGCGGCGGTTGGATTGAGCAGGCAGCGGGCGCTGAGTTTTGTGGGAGTCCGCCAGGGGTTGCGCTAGCGCTCCACCCCTGGCTACATGCTGCCGCCCCTATCGGGGCTTAAAAAATACCTGATTTTTGCTTCTGACTGATCTGCGTTATCCGCGTCATTTGCGATTTTTTTACTCTTCCAGCTCTTTCAACTCTTTCACTTCATCCCGACAGTTCGGCATTTCGATGCGGCAGCAGCCGAGGTTCAGGGCGTCCTTCGGGATGCCGGCGTTCACCGCGTCTTCCAGTACGCCCGGGCGCAGCGAGTACAGCACGAACCGGCCCTGTTTCTTCCCGCGAATCAGGCCCGCGTTCCGCAGCACGCCCAGGTGGTGCGAGACGTTCACGACGTTCTTCAGCTTGAGCATGTCCGCGATCGCGGTCACGTTCTGCGGGCCGTCGGCCAGGAAGCGGACGATTTTCAACCGCTCCGGCGCGGCCAGTGCAGAGAGTAACCGCGCGCAGCGCTGCGGTTCGAGCGGATCTTTGGCCACGAGCGGCACACCTCCGGCGGGACGCGAGAAGCACACACCGGATTTTACATCATTTATGCGATTCGGCGAAGGTCAGCCCGTTATCGCTTTTCGGCCACGCGGAACAGCTCTACCGTACCATCGGCCGCGCCCTTCGCCATGTACCGGCCGTCCGGGGTGAAGGCCAGGCGCGTCGCGGGGCTGCCGGGTATTTCCCACTCGCGGAACTGCGCACCCGTGCGGAAGCTCCAGTTGCGCACGCGGAGGTCGTCGCCGACGCTCACGAGCGTATCCGCTTCCCGCGAAATCACTAGCGCGCGAACCGCCCCCGCGTGACCCTTCAGTTCGGCGCGCACGTTCGGTTTGATCGCGGTCAGATCCCAGAGCCGAATCAGCCCGTCCTGGCTCGCGGTCGCCAGTGTTTTGCCGTCGGGCGAGTAGGTCAGTGCGTTGACTTCACCCCCGTGAGACAGCACGGCTCGTTCCGTCGAACGGATTCGGCTAAGGGTCCACAACCGGATGGTCGTGTCGCGTGACGCGGTTGCTGCGCCCATCCCATCGGGTGAAAACGCGACCGCTCGGACCGGTTGTGTGTGGCCCAACAACAGAGCGCGAGCTTCGCTCGTTGATCCGCGTGTTGGTTCCCAGATACGCAGCGTGCGGTCTTCGCCCGCGCCCGCGACTTGCTTCCCATCAGGCGAGAAATTCAGAGCGTCAACGGCCCCGCGTGCGCCGCGGAGCGTACCGGCTTCCTGTGGAGCCTTATCGGACACGTCGTAGAGCCAAACGAAGCCGTTCAACGACCCGGAACCGACCGCCAGCGTGCGGCTGTTCGGCGCGAACGTGAGTGCGTGGAGCTTGTCGCCGGATTTCTGTAAGACGGAACGCTCGCTGGGCTTACTACTAGCGATGTCCCAGATGCGGGCGGTCCCGTCGCTACTCGCCGACGCCAGCAAACACCGGTCGGGCGAGAACGCGAGAGAAATGATTTCCGCGGTGTGCCCCTTCAGGCGCGCGATCTGCTTGGCGGGGGTGGAGATCAGCGCTGCTTTGTTGGTTAAAGTTTGTGCGTCCACGCGATCGGTCCCCGGCGGGTCTGGTTCCAAGTACAGGAACTCTAATACACAACCCGCCGGGACGCGCGCGTTCGCTCGAAACATCGCCCAGTGGCAGCATTTAGCCGAGACGCGACGCGGCCCGAAAGTGATACTCTGATAGTGGACCCTCTGGCGCGAAGTTCCCGCAATTTGGTGCCCGGGCATGAAGTTTTGCGCTGTCAACGTGATCGCCTACGAACGGAGTTCCCATGACGCACGATGTGTTCGGCAAGCTGCGGTTCCGGGACGCCGACGAGTCGTGGGCCGGGTCCGCAGCGCTCGCGCGGTTCGCGACCATTGGCGTGATGCCGGAACCGGCGCCGCTGACCGAAGAAGAAGCCGTGCGGATGGCGGCCGACATGAACGCGGCCCTGGAGAACATCAAGGCCCAGATGCGCGAGCGGTTCGGCGATCAAGCTGATAAGGCGTTCGCGGAGATTGATCGCGAGGCTGAAGAAGAGGCCGAAGCGGAAGCGACCGAGGAGCCGGACCCGCGGGACGCGGAGCGCGAAAAGCGGCGCGCCGTCCGGCGCGAAAAGCGCGCGGCGCTACTGGCGAAGGGCCGGTTCCCGTTCCGAATCGCCGGACCGAGCGGGACCGAGCCGTCGCCGAAACAAGAAGCTGCGTTCCGGTTCCTTGTGGAGAACGAATCGGCCGTCTTCGATGCCGTGTGCGAACAGGTGTGGCAATCGTTCCGCAGCGCGTTCGAGCAGGAAGAATGGCGGTTGGTTGCTGGGGTGAAGCCCGCTGCCAGTCTTGCAGAGTTACAGGGGCGGTTCGCGGTTCCGCGTGTCGACATCACGTATGAGGCCCGCGGCGGCTTCGCGCACCTCGCGTTCCTGATCGAGTCCGACTGGCAGGACGAGCACGGCCTTGTGGTCGTGTACTCGCCGGACGAACGAGCCGCACATTGGACCTCTTGGGAGGGGCTGTACGACCTGCTCGAATCGGACGAACCCGAGGGCGACGCGGACGAGTACGTCCCCACGCCGCACGACCTGCTGCTCGAAGCGATCCTTACGGGCGATGAGGAGCGAGCACGTGAACTAGAAGCGGCCGGCGCGAAAATCAATGAGTTAGGGCCGGACGAGTACCCGCCGCTGTGGATCTCGGTCGACCAGATCGAAGTCGAGGAAGTGCGCCGGTTGCTGGCTCACGGCGCCGACCCGACCCTCTCGAACCCGGACGAGCGGAGCACCCCGTTGCGGCACGCGAAGCGCATGTACCGCGACATGGGATTCTCCCCGTCGAAGAACCAGGACCAATTGTTGAACGACATGTTCGCGATGATCCGCGAAACCGCCGGCGACAAATTCAACGACCTCAAGGTCCGACTGGAAGAGATCATCCACTTGCTCGAAGCCGCTCAGGTTTGAGCGACTGGAAGCCTTGTTGCAGGTCGAAAATCAAAGTACACGGGTCGTGTAGTCTTCGGCGTCCGGGATAGCCCCGGTAGGGGCTGAGGCGAGTAGCCAGGGGTGAAGCGCTAGCGCAACCCCTGGTGGGCTGGAGCCCACGACGAAGGACGTAACACCACCTGGGGTGCGCGGGAATCCGCCAGGGGTTTCGCGTTGCTCCACCCCTGGCTACACGCCTACGCCCCTACCGGGGCTAACTTGGCTGGAGAGTCGCCTTCGACTTTCCGACTTTCGACCTGCGACAAGATTCTCACAACTGCTTGCCTGCGAGCCAACCGGTGCTCCACGCGGACTGGAAGTTGTAGCCGCCGATCCATCCGTCGAGGTCGAGCACTTCGCCAGCAAAGTACAGCCCCAGTGCCCGTTTGCTTTGCATCGTGCGCGAGTCCACTTCGTCGAGACTCACGCCACCGGCCGTCACTTCAGCCTTCTCGAAGCCCAACGTCCCGCGGAGTGGGAGCCGCAATCGTTTAGCCGCGGCGACGAGCGCGAGTCGGTCGGGTTTCGCCAGCGCCGCGGCCTTTCGATCGACCGCCATCCCGCACAGCACGAGTAACTGATCCGCCAATCGCCGCGGTAGCTTTTCTGCCAGTATCACCGCGAGTTGCTTCTTGCCCGAAGCCAAAGATTCTGCACGCAGGAACTCGTCGAATGCCTGTTCTGTTTCCAGGGGCAGAAAATCCGCTTCGAGGATGAGGGACGACGGTTTCGCGTGCCCGCTCACGGCGCGGCTCACATCGAGTGGGGCGGGGCCGGTCAGTCCGAAGTGGGCGAACAGCACCGATCCGCGGCGCTGGCTGAGTGCTTTCCCCTGTTCGGGTATCACTTTCAGGTTCACGTCGGGAATCGTGATCCCGCGAAGTTCGCCGACCCACGCCGGTTGCACGGTGAGCGGCACGAGCGCGGGGCGCGTTGGCACGATCGTGTGGCCGAACTTCATGGCGATCGCGTAGCCGTCGCCGGTGGTGCCGCACCCCGGATACGATTTCCCGCCCGTTGTGACGAGCACACGCTCCGCCGTGAGCACGCGCGTCACCGTGGACACGCGGAACCCGCCCTCGGGGTGCGGGTCGATGTCTTTTACGGGTTCCGTGAGCGCGAGCGTTGCACCGCTGCGGGCGAGGCGCTTCATCAGCGCTTCGAGCACGTCAACCGCGCGATCGCTGACCGGGAACACTTTGCCGGTGTCTTCGACCTTCGTCGCGACCCCTTCGTTGTTAAAGAGTGTGACGATTTCTCGCGGACCGATCGCCGCGAGCGCGGAGTGGAGGAACTTCCCGTTAGTGCCGAACGCTTCCACGATGCCGCGTGCGTCGCAGTCGTGCGTGATGTTGCACCGCGTGCCGCCGGACATGAGGATCTTCACGCCGGGTTTCTTGCCCTTCTCCAGAAGGAGCACCTTGCGCCCGCGCTCGGCCGCGTGAATCGCAGCCATCAGCCCGGCAGCCCCGGCACCCACGATAATCGCGTCGAAATCGAAGCCCATGACTGATATACCCTGCCGATCGGCCCGAAGCATGCAACTCACGTTGGGTTGGCTCAGCGGACATCTTACCGGTCACAGAGAGTACGCTCGACATGGAAGGTTGGTATGGGGGCTGGTACGGTGGTATTGGTGGGGACGATCAGGGCCTTCGATAGTGAACTTTCTGTCGGGCCGGAACAATCGGAAAAGCTCGCTCCCGGCGGAAGCGACTGAGCAGGAGTTCTCACTCCCGTGGTTCGTCCCAAGCACCGATAATGATCGAGCCCGACTTGTTGACCGAACGCAAAGGAACGTGGGATGCCCGCACGCAGGTTTACCGTGCTCTCGTTGTTTTCTGGGGGCATGGGCCTTGACTTGGGGCTTGAGCAGACCGACCGCTTCCGGTTGCTTGCCTGTGCGGAAGTCGTCCCAGCCTTCTGCAACACCATCCGCCACAACCGGGACGCGGGTCGGATCGGGGATAAGAAGCTCAAAGTCTACGAAGGCGACATCCGCGAGTTGAAGGCCGATCAACTACTTTCGGACTTGGGCATCGAGCAGGGGGGGCTTGACCTGCTCGTTGGCGGGCCGCCGTGCCAGTCTTTCAGCACCACGGGCAAGCGGGCCACGGTCCAAGACCCACGTGGAACCCTGCTCTGGCAATTCCTCCGGTTCGTTCAAGAACTTCGCCCCAAGATGTTCCTGATGGAGAACGTTCGGGGCCTCATGTCGGCCGCCCTTCGCCACCGGGCCATCAAGGACCGACCCGACAAGGGTGGGATGCCTCTTGAAGCTGATGAACAACCCGGTTCGGTCATCAGCCGGTTTCTATTGGACCTGCGCTACTCGTACCGACTGGACTGCTTCGAGGTCAACGCCGTCAACTACGGTGCCCCACAGCTTCGGGAGCGGGCCATCTTCATCGGTAACCGCTTCAACCGACTGGTAGAGTTCCCGGAACCGACGCACGGCAACGAGCCGCCAGCCGCGCAACCGCGGAGCTTGTTCGATGAAGAAGAGCGTACCCCGCTCCTGCCCTTCCGCACGCTTGGTGACGCCATCCAAGGCTTGAAGGAAGCGAACCCGGTTGTCATGGACTTCAGCCCGCGGAAGAAGAAGTACCTTGAGATGATTCCCCCGGGGAGCAACTGGCGTTCGCTGCCGGAAGCCGTGGCGAAGGAAGCAATGGGGAAAGCGTTTTTCGCCAAGGGGGGGCGTTCCGGCTGGTGGCGTCGGCTGACATTCGACCTCCCGTCCCCGACAATCTTGACCTTGCCCAATCACGCGGGAACCGCCCTTTGTCACCCGACGGAGACGCGAGCATTGACCCTGCGTGAATGCGCCCGCGTTCAAGAGTTCCCGGACGAATGGGAATTCTGCGGGCGGACACAGGAACAGTACACGCAGGTCGGAAACGCGGTTCCGGTGCGGTTGGGGCAGGTATGCGGACACGTACTCGCCCGGGAGCTTGAAGCCATCTACCGGAACGGATTGAAACCAGAACTGGGAGAGCACCAGCCCTGCCGGATTGTCTACGTTAAGTCACACATCCGCACGCGCCAATGGTTTAAGGCCGGTCAAACATTCCTCTGGAAAGACGGCGAGGAAGACGGCAACCCGACCTACGGCCCCGCGAAAACGAAACGCAAAGTCCGCGAAGTTTGAGAACCAAACACCGTAGGGTGGAACGATGGCAAAGAGCAAGAAGCCCAAGAAGCCCAAGAAAGTTGGAGGCGTGTCGTTGACCCGAGGGCTTTACAAGGCCATCAAAGTAGCCAAGCACGAGTTCCACCCGACACAAATTGCGGATCGACTCAATCAAACGGACAAGGCCCGCGTTGAAGCTCTCTCCGACTCTATCTCAACCTACATCGTGAAGAACCTGCCTGAAGCCATCGAACGGCGAGACGGCTTGGAGGATTATCGCACCAATCCCTACGTTTTGCTCACGTCCGCCAGCGTGATGAAGTTGATAGACGCTGACGCATTCGCCAATTTCTTGTTCAACAACAAGCTCTACATGGGTCTCGAAACTTCGTTCGGGAAGTCCATCGAGTCCGTGCTCGTAATCCCATACCCCGTTGGCACCACGTCAACAGCGAAGTGGGAAGACCCTCCGGAAAAGGTCGCGGAGAGCAAAGCCCTTGTTGGACTGGACAGGGAAGAGAAGGCCGCAAAGCGCATCGACTCGGTTTGGCGTGAAATCGACAAGTCCCTCGTCGTTGACAATCGCCGATATCTGGTCAGCATCAAGAGCGGTCCGAATTGTATCAACGACACTCAAGTTACCGGCATGACTTCGGCCATTGTCCAGCAGTACCCGAAGTGGATGGAGGAGACGAAGAAGAACTACGGTGAAGTCACCGAGCTTGACGTAATCATTGGCCTCACTTACGGGACCGACCGGACGACGAACAACAAGGAAAACCAAATCCTCATTAAGCTGCTTCAGCAGGGTTTCGTGGAAGAGGACCGGGCGAACAAGCCGGGCGTACTCATCGATTCCGTAACTCGTTCGGTCCGCGTCTACCGACGGATCGGAATTGATTTCTGGTCAGTGATTGGCAACCCACTTCAACCCCAGAACTACAGTTTCGTCTACCTCGAAGTTCTATTGACCTTGGCGAAAGCTTTGGCGAAGGGCATGACGGCTGCGAGCCTCGAAGAGGGGGCAAATGTGAAAATTAAACAGTTGTCGCAAGCCTTGGCGAACCTCTCGTTTCCCCGCAACAGCCTCCCTGCATGGATGCGAGAAGAGTTCAAGGACCACGAGTTGACGTGGCTTGCGGCCGCGATGACAGCGTTTTACGACGCGGGAGTTTGACGCCTTGCGCGGGTTCGCGCTGCGCTTTATTCGGGCGCCTTGTCTCTCGTGCGCGCTTCGCGCATGCTGGAGTTATGCTCTCGTTCACGACCCCCGAATTCCTGTGGCTGTCGCCGCTGGCACTGGTTGTCGCTTGGTGGTGGCGCCGGCGCCGTCGGCCCGCGCTACGCTTTAGTGATGTCAGTGGCTTCGGGAACCACACCGGTCGGCGGGCGTCGTTTGCGGCTTGGGGCGGTCCCGTGCTTCGCGGGCTGGCGTGTCTGTGCCTCGTCGTTGCGTGCGCCGGCCCCCGCCGGCCGGACGCGCGCACGCCGCTCCCGTCCGAAGGGATCGCGCTCGTGATGGCGCTCGACGTGAGCGGCAGCATGGGCACCGAAGACGTCGCGTGGAGCCTCAACAGCCCGCCGGCGTCGCGCCTCGATGCCGCCCGGCGCGCACTGAAGTTGTTCTTGGCCGGTGGGGACGCCCCCGACGGCACGAAATTCGAGTCTCGCCCGGGCGATTCTGTGGGGTTGGTCGTGTTCGCCGCGGTGCCGCAGACCGCATGCCCGCTCACGCTCAATCACTCGGTGTTCTTCAAGGTCGTCGATGGGCTTCAGCCCAAAGGCGGCGTCGACGCGGGCACGAACATCGGTGACGCGCTCGCCGAGGCGATTGTCCGCCTCGACGCGGTCGATAACCCGAAGAAGGCCCGCGTGCTGATTCTTCTCAGCGACGGCGAACACAACGTCTTCAAGGAAGACGTGCCGGACGCGAAGAAACCCGGTATCGACCGCACGCTGAAGCCGCGCGAAGCCGCGCAACTTGCTGCGAACCTGAACGTAAAGATTTACACCATCGACGCTGGTGGCGAACCGCCTCCGGGTTCCACGCCGGACATGATCGCGCAGCGCCTGGCCGGGCGCCAGGCACTCAAGGACGTGGCCGAGATGACCAGCGGCAAGGCGTTTCACGCCACCAGCGGAACGGACCTGCTCGCCGCGTACCGCGAAATCAGTGCTCTGGAGAAGGTCAAAGATCAAGCTCCGATTTACCGCAAACACTTCGAGTATTATGCGTGGTTCGCGGGGGCCGCACTCGTCTTAATTCTGTCCACACACGCGCTCGATCGCACCCTCTGGCGCGCGGTGACGTGAGACCTTTTCGTGTGGATAGGCAATGGTGAATTTAATGGAATTTCGTTCACTGATTGCGTATAATTCCGTTGTTGAGAGTAGTTGATCCAAGTGCGATCTGAAACTGAAGGTCGGGAACCGTGAGGAAAATGGATGCGTGCCCACCAAATGTTAGCCGTTTACGCGGCCAGTTGGGTGTTGGTGTAGCGTAATTGCCTGGATTTTGGCGTTCTGGTGAGTGCGACGGCCTCGCGGGGCGAGAATGTTAGCAAATGTTAGCGATTAACAATGGCGCTCTTGTGAATTTCTTCAACTCGTCCTCCGGACTGGGCGGGTTGCTGACCGACGCGCGCGAATTTCTCGCGGTGGTGCGGTTGGCCCGGCCGGACGCGCTGTGGTTGCTGCTCCTGCTCCCGCTACTCGGACTGCTGAACCGCTGGGCCTCGCGGCGCCGAAAGCACGCGGTCGCAACGATCGGGCGCCCGGCGGCCGTGGCCGGTCAGCTCACTCACCCGCGCCCGCCGCGCCGGTGGATCGGGTTCACGTACCCGCTCGCGTGGGCGCTGCTCATTTTGGGCATTGCTGGCCCCCGGTGGGGTAAGAGCGACGAACCGGGCGTCGCGGTCGGGCGCGATGTGGTCATCGTGATCGACTTGAGCCGCTCGATGCTCGCCGAAGACATGTCCGACCCGAAGGCGAAGACGCGCTGGGAGGGCGCCCGCGCCGGTGCTCTCGATTTGCTCAACACAATGATCCGACGCGGCGGGCACCGGGTCGGGGTGATCGTGTTCGCATCGAAGCCGAAAGTGCTCTGCCCACTCACGACCGACTACAAGCACGTAAAGGATGTACTGGAAGACATTAACGGCAAATTCCCGCCGCCGGAGTGCAAGGCCGGGGCGGACCCGAACATCACGTCCGGCACCCGTTTCGGGTCCGTGTTGATTGCTGCTGTCGAGATGCACGACGCGCAGTTCAAAGGTTCACAGGATGTGTTCTTTATCTCCGACGGCGACGACCCGGACGAGAGCGACAGGGAATGGGTACGCGGCGCGAATGCTGCCCGCGCCGCAAACGTTCCTGTTTACACTGTGGGCGTCGGCCACCCGACCAAAGTGACCGTTCCCGAAATCGAGTCTGTAGCGGACCCGTTCGGCACGAAGTTGCAGGAAGAACTGCTGGAGCAAATCGCGCGGGAGACGTCCGGGGAGTACATCGCCGCGCGTACCAGTAACCCGCAGCTCGGTGAGTTCTTTCACAATCGCATCGACGTTCAAAAGGTGCGAACCATCGTGGGCGAGGATCAGGTTCCTCAACCGAAGGAACGCTACCCGTGGGTGCTCGCCCCGGCGCTGTTATTGTTCCTCGGCGGGTGGCTACGCGGTCGGTAAGTAACGAGTGCGGGAAAGTGGGAGCGGCTCGGGGTACAATCGAAGGCGGAAACCGCGAAACGGAGGGTTCAATGGCAACGTCGCGCGTCACGCGGTTCGCTTGTTACCTTTTGCCCCTCTCATTTTGCCTCTTCTTAGCCGCAGCGCCGCCACAAACCGAGTCGCCGGACGATCTCATTCGCCGGGCGAACGATGTGTTCCGCTCCGGGGACAAGGACGCGGCCGACAAGCTCTACGCGACTGCGGAGGAGCGGGCGCCCGATCCGGGGCTGGTCGCGTTCAACCGCGGTGCGGTGCTCTTTGACCGCAAGCAGTACCGCGACGCCGAACAACACTACGAGCGCGTACTGAAGGACGCCGAGTGCCCGCCGGAGCGCGCGGCGCGGGCGTGGTACAACCGCGGTACCTGCCTGTTGTGGCGCGGCGGGTCCATTGACGTGTACCGTGCGGCGATCGCGTGCTTCGAGCACACGCTCGATAGCCCCGCGGCCGATAAGCCGCTCAAGGACCGCGCTGCGGACAATTTGGAACTCGCGAAACTGCTCTGGAACGAGGAGCGGAAGAAGGAAGAGAACAAGAAGAAGTCGCCGAACACAGACGTGCCGCCGGAAGAGAACCCTCAAGCGCGGCCGGACCCGGATAAACAAGCCGGCGGGAACGATGATGCCGGTAACGAAACCGATCCCTCCCGCAACGGCAACAACCCGAAGAGTGTCGGCACCCAACCGCAACAACTGCCCAACGGTGCCAACAACCCAATGCCGACCGAGCAGACGGCGCCCGGGAACAACGCGACCATTCAACCGCTCGAAGACAAGAGCGAGGTTCAGCAGCTCAGCGAAAAAGACGCGCGCGCGAACATGTCCGAGATCGTAAAACGCATCAAGCGCGAGCAGCAGTCGCTTCTGCGAACGCTCTACGGTCCCGAGCGCCCGAGCGTGCGGGATTGGTAGCAGTTCGGCGTGAGTGGTAACTGAGTGCAACGGCGAGTGAACGGAGGTTGGCAGAACGATGACTCAGCGATGCACACTTCGCCCGCGCTGGGTTGGTATTTGCTGTTTTGCCTTTTGCCTTTTCCCTTTTGTCTTTCTCACCGCCAACGGGCAACCGGCCTTCTTCGAGCCGAAAGAGGACTACTACAAGGCGAAGGGGCGCAGCGTCCGCGTGAAGTGGGAAGTCGAACCGACGACGGTTCAGGTGAGCAGAAATTTCTCGGTGACGATGGTGGTCACCGGTGCTCAGAACCCGACCGAGATCGTGAAGCCCGATTTGCGAAAACTGAAAGCGTTCGACGTGTTCAAGGTCACCGATGTCTCGGACCCGCCACGCGACGCGCAGGCAAAAGAGGCGCGGTTCGCGTACAAGCTCGCTCCGCGGAACACGTCCGTGAAGGAAGTGCCCGAGCTCAAGTTCCATTACTTCAACCCGTCCGCGGCGCCGGGGGCCAAACAGTTCCCGTCCACGCGGGCCGAGGCCGTCGAGATCACTGTACTGGAGCCGCCGAAGGTCGAGCGCCCCGTGGTGCCGCTCGACGCACCGGAATTCCTGTTTCACGCTGCGACCGGGCCGGACGTGCTCGGGAGCGGGCCGCAGGTGCCGTGCCGGTGGGCGTGGCTCGCGGCGGGGTGCTTCGGCCCACTCGCGGCATTCGGCTGGTTGCTCGTGTGGCGCCGGGTGTATCCGGACGCGGCACGACTCGCACGCATGCGCCGGTCGCGAGCGGCTCGGCGTGCGAACGACACGATTCGTAAAGCGAGCCGTACCCCAGACCCGCCCGCGACCATTGCGAACGCGGTGCTGGGCTACCTGCGTGCGCGGTTCCCGCTTCCCGAATCGGCCGCGACCCCCGCGGAAATCGCCGCTGCGTTGAAAGAGCATCGCGTGCCCGAAGAGATCGCCGAACGGACGAGTGACGTGTTCCGCGCCTGTGACCGCGCCCGGTTCGCGCCTTCTGGTGACAACGAGCTGGCGCTTGCCGCGAGTGCCGAAGCCGCCGTCACCCGGCTGGAGGCGCTCGCGTGAATGGTCTGGTTGCTCGGAATCAAACGGACCAAATGGGTCAAATGCTCCCGGGGTTGAAACCCCGGGGCCGTAATCCCCGGGTTTATGTGGTGTGTAGCCCTCGCGCTCCTTTGGGCCTCACCCGCACGAGCGACTTCGTCCACGGACACACTCGTTGCGGCGGAACGTGCGTTTGCGGAGGGAGTGGAACTCCGCGGCGATGCCGACCGCGCTAAGGTCGCGTTCGCGCGTGCGGCGGCCGGGTACGACGAACTCTGGGCACAAGGGCACCACACGGCCGAACTTGCGCTGAACCGCAGTCGCGCCCACCGGCTCGCCGGGAACCTGCCGCGGTGTATTGCGGCCCTTCACGACGGTTTGGCCGTCGCTCGGTTCGCTCGCCCGCTTCAGGTGGAACTCGAAGACGCGCGCTCGCGAGTGCTGTACCCGATCGAGGGCGAACTCGCGGGGCAGGGGCGCCAGCGCCAGGCACGCACTGTGAGCACACGCATGTCGCCCGCGGACGCATGGGCGCTTGCGGGTTTCGCGTGGCTCCTCGCGTGCGGTGGGATTGTGCGGTGCGTCATGACACGGAACGCGCTCTGGCTCGCCTTCACCACGTTCTGGGTGGCCGCGCTCGGGTTGCTCACTGTGCTGTGGGTGCAGGACGCCGAGCAGCGCGTCCAGGAATCGCAGCCGCTTCTGGTAGTGACGGACGAGGTGTACTTGCGAAAGGGGAACGCGACCGAGTACCCCGCGCGAATCGAACCCGCACTGCCGAAAGGGGCAGAGGTGCGAGAACTGGTCCGGCGCGGCGGGTGGGTTCAGGTGCAGTTGCCCGGCGGAATGGCCGGCTGGCTCCCGGAGGCGTCCGTCATTCCGTGCGGCGGGTAGCGGACATTGAACGCCGGAACGGGAGCGTGATCTGCCCCGTTGCCTTCATTCACCGAGGTGTTCACCGAGTGCGGCACGCAGGCGCGCCTCGAACGCGGGCGAGAGCGAGCAGCATTTCGGGAGCGCGCGGGCAACCCGCACCGTGTGCGAGTACGTTGCGACGAACCCCTCGCACTTCTTGCACCCGCTGATATGGATCGAAACAGTCTCATGGTGTTCGATCACCAGTTCGCCGTTCAGGTAGTCCACCAGGAGGGCCGCCAGTTCCGTGCAGGTCATGATGCGTCCTTGTCCTCAAAGTGCGGGGCCAGCAGGTCGCGCATCCGCATTCGCGCCCGGTGCAGGCGGCTCTTCACGGCGGGTACGCTCAGCCCCAGCATGGTGCCGATGTCGGAGTTGGGCAGACCTTCCACATCGGCGAGCAGGTAAACGTCGCGGAACGGCTCGGGCAGTTCGGTGATCGCTTTCTCGATGATTGCCTGCTGCTCGGCTGCTAACACCGGTTCGTCCGGTGGCAGGTTCCAGCGCTTGACTTCGGTCTCGGGCGCGACCGCATCGAGGGCCTCGTCCGCCAGGTCGGCAGACTCGTGCTTCTGCCGGTTCGCGCGTTTCGCGCGGTGGGCCAGTGCCGCGTTTACAGTGACGCGGTGCAGCCATGTCGAAATCTGTGAGTCGCCGCGGAACGAGTCGAGTTTGCGCACCACCTGGAGCAATACGTCTTGCGTCACGTCTTCGGCGTCGGCGTCGTTACCGAGCATCCGACGGGCGAGATTGAATATGCGCGGCGCGTATTCACGGAACACCAGTTCCGGCGTGAGTTTCTCGGGCAGCGGTGCGACCATGCGGCGGCTCGCGGGCGAGGGGCGGGCTTCTCCCTACCATAGCAAGGAACGCCGAAGGGGTGAAAGGTGAAGGGGCGAAAGGCGCAAAGAACCTGCCCCAATCACCGTCCGCGCACAGCGGATTCGTTTTCACCCTTTCACCCCTTCACCTTTCGCTCCGGACCGCATGAAAGCCGCTCTTTTCGACTTCGACGGCACCCTCGCCGACAGCTTCGCCGCCATCACGTCGAGCACCAACCACGTGCGTCAGAGCTACGGCCTCCCGCCGTTGCCCGAGGCCGAGGTGTGCCGGTACGTGGGCTACGGCCTCGCGAACCTCATGGCCGATCTCGTGCCGGGGGCGCCGGTGGACGAAGCCGTTACCCGGTACCGTGAGCACCACGCGGGGGTGATGGTCGCGGAGACGCGCCTCATGCCCGGCGTCGGTGACACGATTCGGGCGCTCGCACAACGCGGGCTGAAACTCGGCGTGTGCAGCAACAAGCGCGTCGAATTCACACGCGAACTTGTCCGCGCACTTGGCTTGGCCGATTGTTTTGCCTGCGTTCTGGGACCGGACGATGTCGCAGACCGGGCGAAACCCGACCCAGCTATGCTCTTAGAGGGGCTGAATCGCTTAGGAGTTTCAGCGAGCGAAACAATTTACGTCGGTGACATGGTCGTTGACGTGCGGACCGCTCGTGCGGCCGGGATCGCAGTGTGGCTCGTACCCACGGGAACAACGGAGCCGGATGCCCCCGCGGATCGTGTTCTGGCGTCGTTCACGGAACTGTTGGAACTGCTGCCCGCACACGGCTAAATGCCCTCGCTCAACTCAAAAAGCGTGGGGTCGGTCAGCGGACAGCAATGAGCTGTTCGCTGACCGACCCCACGCGAAACGTTCCTTTGTTTCCGACTTACCGCGGCTTCTTCGCGGGTTTACCAACCGGAGCCGGCTGTGCTTTCGGTTGCTCGGCTGGTGGTTGTTGGGCTTTGGGCGGTTGAACGACCTTCGTCGGCGGGGCGGTCGGAACTATGGCTGCCGGGCGCGGTTGAGCCACCGGCGCCGGAGTCGGTTGCGTTTTAGGCTGTACCGTGGGGGCAACTGCGACCGGTTTGGGCTGTTGTTGTGCAGCCGGGATAACAACTGCGGGTTTGGGTTGCGGTTGCACAGCCGGAACAACCGCGAGCGACGGCTTCTGATCCCCCTTGGGCGGGGATGTGGGGCGCGGGTCGGCCTTCGGGGGCGTGGGTGGGTTCCGCTTTGGCTCGACCTTCGGTGGGGCTGGCGGGGTTGTTGGTCCCTTCGGCTCGACCTTTGGCAGTGGCGTTGTGGGCGGAATGACCGGGGGCTTCGGGTCGACCCTTGGCAGCGGAGTCACCGGCGGTTGAGTCGGAGGAACGACCGGAGGCGTCGTTGGCTTCGGATCAACCTTGGGAACTACCGGTGTGCCCTTTGGCGGGTCAACCTTCGGCATGACCGGTGTGACCGGCTTCGGATCGACTTTGGGCGGGTCGGTCTTCGGCATCGGGCTGACCGGCGGATTGACCGGGGGCTTCGGGTCCACTTTGGGAAGCGGAGTTCCCGGCGTTTTTGGCGGGTCGATCTTCGGTGTCGTCGGACTCACCGGGGGCTGTGTAGGCGGTGTACCCGGCTTTACCGGCATCTTGGGATCGATCTTGGGCGGATCGACCTTGGGCATCGGGTTCACCGGAGTTCCCGGCGTCTTGGGATCGATCTTCGGTGTTGGGTTGACCGAAGGATTCACCGGAGTTTTCGGGTCCACCTTCGCGCCGGGGGTGTTGACCGACCGGTGCGGGTTCGGCGGCGGAGCTTTCTTCTCGTCGGTGCTCACCGCGGCGCGCTGGATTGCCGTTTTCGGTACATCCAGTTTGATTGTTTGCGGTTTGGCAGGCGGTTGTGTAACGCCCGGGGTTACCACCGGCTTGGGTTGATTCACCGCGGCCGTTTCGAGCTTGGTCCGTTGAACCGCGACCTCGCGAATTTGCTTCGCTGCGGTCGCTTCGTTGCGCCGGCGCTCGGCATTCACCGCCTCGAACTTTGTCCGCTGGAGATCGGGTGCGACCTTCAGCGGCGCGAGCATCGCCACGTTCGATACGTCGCGGTTGTTCACCGTCGAGGCGCCGTTCACCACCGTGATGTTGTTCGTCACGTTGGTGACGTTGGTCTTGGTGATGTTGTTGATGGTCGTGTTCTGCTGTACGAGCGTGACCGGCGGACGGGCCACATCCCCGCGGTACCGACCGGTATACAGGTCGTTCACGCCCCCCCGCCAGCGCGGGCTGCTGCGATAGTGGACGGAGTAGTAGCTCCACAGCGGGTCGTAACCCCAGGTACGGCCGACGCCGAATCCGATGCTAAACCCGTTGCGGCTCACGGTCCCGCACCACGCAGTGTATCCGCCGGTCGCGTACCGCCGATCGAAGTAGTCACCGAAGTAGTAGTTCCCGTACCCGCGGCGCACGAACAGCGCGCCCGTCATGCACGGCTCACTGACCACGTACACCGGTGTGTAAACGAACGCGGGCCGGGTGTAGATCGGGCGGGAGATCACGACCGGGGCGAACAGCACGCCGCGGTGAGCGAGCGGGTAATCCCAGTAACCGTCACAAAACACGAATCCGGCCGGGGTCCAGTAGTAGCGCGCGGGCACCCACACCCAGTTGGGTCGGTAATCGATCCAAACGCCCGGGCGCCAGACGTACTTTCCGCGCCACACCCACGAACCGGGCACGTACACGCTCGTGGTGTTCGGTGCTTCGATCGTCGGTCCAACTTCCAGGGAGGCCGGGGGCTGGGACAGGTACTCGATTTCCGGCTGAACTTGCGGTTGCTGGAGTTGTTGCGGTTGTGGCGGTGTTAGTTCTTGCCAGAAGCCTGGAACGTATTGCCACCCGCCCCTCACCTCGCGCCACGAACCCGGCACCCACACGCGCCCCGGGGGTGGTTGGCGCCAGAACCCGCTCACCCAGATGAACTGGGTGCTCTCTTCGTCCCAGCTCCAGTAGCCAGGAATCCACTGCACGTTGTCGCCTTCCGGCTTCTGGTCCGGCGGCAGTTCCTCGACCGGATCGGGCGGTTGCTTCGCGACGACGGGGGATTCGGCCGGCGCTTCCGCGGTGGCTGCGAACGCCTCGTGAACCGGCCCCTTGGCAAGCACCTCAATTCCGTCGCCTTGCCCCGGCTGAGTTGGCGGCGCGGGCTCAACCGGCTGCCCCTGTTGTCCGGGGAGCGGCAGAGGAATGGGCTCGGGATCGGGAGAAACGAGCGGGATCGGGTCTTGTGCCGGCGCGGGGGTGATGGTGACGAGCGCGAGCACGAGTGAGCCGAACACGCCGAGGGGCAGCACCTTCAGCACTCGTTCGGTCATGATTGTGTACCTCAATAAGCAAGGTGCGATCACTTGATTCGTTAAAAAACGCCGAACTGTGCGAAGCTTGCGCGGCCCGAAGGTCATTCGGTGCAGATGCAAAGCGGATACCGCTTCATGAAAGTGGTGTAACTTGAACGGCCGGCTGGAAAAAGGGGAGATTGGGCGAACATTGCGGCGCAATTAAACCATCTCGATTAACGCAGGTGCAATGAAAAGGCCCAATTTGCGTCAAAAGTAGATCGGAAATGAGTGGGAGACGATTGTGACAATCCGTGAAGCGACCGAAAGTGACTGGCCGAACGTGTGGGCGCTGTTCCAGAGTGTCGCGACGAGTGGGGATGTATTCGCTTATGACGAATCCACGACCGAAGCTATCGCGCGGAAGTTGTGGTTCGATGCCCCTGCGACGTGTTTCGTGTGCGAAGAAGACGGCCGATTCGCCGGGACGTACTATGTTCGACCAAACCACCCCGGTCGCGGGGCTCACGTCGCGAACGCGGGTTACATGGTCTCCTCGGACTTTCGCGGGCGCGGGCTTGCGGTCGCGATGTGTCAGCACTCGCTCGAAACCGCAAAGACACTCGGTTTTACCGCCATGCAGTTCAATTTCGTGGTGAGTGCGAACGTATCCGCGGTTCGGGCGTGGGAGCGGTGTGGTTTCGCGGCGGTGGGGCGTCTGCCCGGGGCGTTCCGGCACAAGGAACACGGCTTCGTAGATGCGCTCGTGATGTTCCGCGAATTGTGAGCGATCAGCCGATCACATCGATCACGTTTCCGTCGGCGTCGGTGATGTTCGATGGCTGTACTGCGAGCACGAAGTTGGGGAGTTCTGGCCAGGTATACCGGCCCCGAACCGGCTGAAGATTCGCGCGGACGGCCGCGAGCGCGGTTGGGGTAAGGTCGATCGTCAGCACCGTGTCATCGGTCTTCCACCCGGGTGTGTCACGAGCACAGAAGTTGACGGCCTGTTCACGACCGATCAGCCGAAAGTCGCGCCCGTGCGCGAGGCGCGAGCGCAACTTCGGCACCAGCGCCTGAACGCCCCGCGCGCCGAGAACGAGCACCGCAGTTCGTGACGCGCCTTTGCCCGCCGTCTCCCATTCGACGAACGTAACAAAGATGAGCGGGGTCTGGGAGCCTTCGCGGTCGATTCCGGTTTGAACTTGTTCTGCGACCGACGGGGTTTCGAGAGCCGAACGGCGATCCAGATCGGTCAGCAACAACGGATTGGCGCCTCGGAGGAGGTTCAGAACGGGCGTCGTGTGCCAGTCGCCGCAGGCCGCGTGTTCGTCACTCGTGAGGCCGACGATTTGCAGGAATTTGACACTCCCGTTCGGCGTGTCTATCGTACCGAGTTGCGGGTCGGGGACGAACGCGATTGCGCGAATCGCGGTATCCGTTCCCAAAGCAATGGGGCCGTTCAGGTCCATTAAGTGCCCGGAGTCGAATGCGTTCCCGAACCGGCGAACGTACTTGCCCAAATTCATCAGGAAGTTGATCGCCCAATTGGGCGGCAGTTCTTCGGTCCCGCGCGCGAGCCGGAACGTCAACTCGAAGCCCCACCCGCTCATGTCCGGGGCGTCGGATTCCTTCGCGTACAGCTCGCTGAACCCGTAGGTAACGAAGTGCCAGTGCGGAGCACCTTCGGTCGCGCGGTACGCGCTGATGCCGTAAATGAGGCCGTCGCCGAACGGCGGATGCGGGGCGGACGCGGCGTGGACCGGGTCCGGTTGATCGGGGTAGATCCGCTCGCACGCGACATCGATTGCGTGCCAGCCCGGGGCATCGTCCGGTTCCCCGGCGGGTGGGACCGGAGCCTGATTACCCTTCTTCTTCTTGGCCACAACGTGTCTCCACGAACGGTCCACGGAGGATCGCATTTCGCGGGCAGCAGGTCAACAAGCCGCGGGCTATTGGCTATTTCAGAACGAGGTAGCCGATGACCGCGCTGAGGGCCATCACCACGACGAGTAGAACGGGAGTCCAGTTGAACGATTCCTCGCGGTTCTCGGGGTGCGGGCGGGCAGGCTTTGATTTGTTGGTTTCTCGTGGCTCTCGTGGGTTGTGCGCAGTGTGTGCGCCCGAGGCCCCGGAGTAACTGTACGCGGTGGTCGCGTTGTACGTTCCGCTCGACGGCTGGGTCGGTAGAGGGGACGACGGTTTGGACGGTGAAGTCGAGGGTACGGGGGTGTTGGGGCGAGGGGCGGAGCCGCCCGCCCGGAGGCGCGAAGCCGAGGAACTTGATCCGGTCGGTAGGGGGCCGCCATAGTCGGTCGTTTCGTCCGAACCGGGAGTCCGGGTTGCGGGCATCGCAAGGGCTGCGGGCGTTACGACGAGGTCACGGAACTCGGGTACGCTGGACAGTGGGCTGAACTGCCCGTTTTTCGTGCGACTGACAAGCACGCCGGAGGGATCACCGAGTAGGCTGTCGCGCAGCGCATTACGGATGCCGTCGGTGCTGCCTTTGACGGTGTGGGCCTTATCGTTTTCGTCGCGGTAGACCAAGTACCATACATCAGCGGCTGGAGCCTGAGTTTGGGCGTTTGGACTCCCAGCCGTGGTCGCTGAGCGGCTCTGGCCGGTCAGGTCTTCGAGGAACTCGCGGCAACTGGACGGGCGCTGACTCGGTTCCGCACTCATTGCCCGGCGAATAGCCCAGTCCACGCGGTCCGAGACGGCCGGTTTCAGATCTTTTGGTGCCCGGAATTCGTTGCGGATCTTGCGCATCCAGCAATCGAGTGGGCTGGCATTCTCGAAGGGGACGACGCCGGTGACCATCGCGTATAGGGTGGCGCCGAGGGAGTAAATGTCGCCCCGCACGTCCACCGTTTTGGCGTTGCGGAACTGTTCCGGGGCCATGAAGTGCGGGGTGCCCAGCCCGCGCCCGGTGCGCGTCAGGTTCAGGTCGCCTTCGACCTCCTTGACCAGGCCCATGTCGGTGAGCTTCGCGACGCCGTCCTTGTTGACCAGGATGTTGTCCGGCTTGACGTCGCGGTGTACGAGGCCCTGCTTGTGGGCGCGCTGGAGCCCGTCGCACACTTGGGCAATGAGCCGCACGGCCTCCGCTTCGGGGTACGCTCCCTGCTTCTCGATTCGTTGGCCGATCGACAGGCCGTCCACGAATTCCATAACGAGGAACGGGTGCGGCAGCGCGCCGCTGTAATCGAGTGCCTTGACCACGTTCGGGTGGTCCAGCACCTTCGCCGCGAGGAACTCGCGCTCGAACCGCTGGAGCAGGATCGGGTTCTTGGCAGTGGCCGGCGCGATCACCTTCACGGCCACGATTTCGCCCGTGGTCCGGTTCTTGGCCTTGTACACGGTTCCCATCCCGCCCTCGGCGATCTTCGACACGATGTCGTAGTTGCCGAGTTGAGGCGGGACGGGCGGTTCGACTGCCATAAGGGTGCGCTCCGACAACCGCCGCCGGTACGTGGGCCAGCGCGCGGGTATTATACTTATAGTCCAAACGCGGCCGTTGTGCGCGGACAGTTCCAGTTGGGGCGGCCGTTTGTGGCGGGTAGAATCCCTGAAAGGTTCGCTCGCGGTCCCACATAATCGATAGGACCGACACCGCCTTTCCAAGTTTCCGATCTCCCGCGTTTTGTGTACGTTCGGCGCTTGTCAAGGTCCGTGTTGTCCGCCAGAATCGCATCTGGAAGCGCTTCAGCGCGTGTGACGTAACTCCAAATGGTGGTTGGGTTCTCGCAGCCCAACCCCGCAGGGACTCGAACTGCCATGAGACTGTTCGGCATCCTGCTGATTGTCCCGATCCTCCTCGCGGGGGGTGGCTACGTCTACCTCGCGACCCAGGACTGGAAGGGCCGCCAGCAAATCAACGCGGCCGGGCTGCGGCACCTGTTGCTCCTTCAGGGGCTCCCCGTCGAAGGGGCGGATTTCAGTGCCGACGATGAGACGCCCTTTGAAGTTCCAATGGCCGGTGGCGAAGTCACTAGTACGGTCAGCAAGAAGTTGCTCGAAACCTACTTCCGCAACGGTACCGCCGGGGGCGGGGCTTCGACGGGCGGGGAGCAAGCGCCCGCGCGGCTCTCGCTCGCGGCAAACGCACCCGTTACCGACCAGGTCGGGGAAGCCAAGCGCGTGCTCGGGCTGTTAAAGGGTGAGCTCGACAAGGCCCAAGACGCGGCGCAGAAGATCGCCCTCGTTGAAGGCTGGTTGCTGATCCAGGCCGAGACGATGAACGAGCGGGTTCAGTACCAGGAATGGGCCTCGCGCAACGACAAGACCGGTGCTCCCAAGTCCGCCGAGAAGCTCGCCGCGGACGCGGATTCGCTCGTTCACGCTTTGGACCGCAAGTTCTACCGCGTTGCCCCGAAACTCTACGCGGGTGGCAGCGCGGCGCTCGCACCGGCCAAGTGGCAGGAGATGCAGAGCAAGGCTGAAGGGGCGGGCGCAGATGCGGCGCAGTTGAAGCCCCCGGTGGCGACTGATGACGCCGATCGCCGTGCGCGCCTGGCCCACTTGTTCGTTCATCTCGATCGGGACGCGGCGTGGCAGCGCCGAGTGGCGGTGGTGGTGGGGTTGCGGCGCTACGTGGCCGCGATCACGGCCCAAACCATCCGGTTCCGCGAGATGCGGAGTCAGGTGGAGCTGCCGTTGGGGGTGGATCAGGCGAACTTCCAGAAGGTCCAGGACTACTTGCTCAACGAGGCGCGACAGAAAGTGAACCAGGTGCGCGTGGTTGCGGACGAGAAGGCAAAACTCGTGGAGCAGAAAACCGCCGCGGACGATGCCGTGAGTCGCCGACAAACGCAACTCGCCAGTTTACGGGCGCAGCTCCAGAAGGTGCAGACCGAAGTTGACGAGCACCTCGTGCAGCAAACCGGAATCGAAAAGCAACTGTACGAGATCCAGCGCGAAGTCAGCCTGACGTTGGAAGAGGTGTACCGGCTCGAAGCTCTTCTCACTGACGTGGAGCGTGAGCGGTACGGGCTCCTGCCGCGTCAGCCCTAGTGTGCTTTGTGACCCGGGCTTTGGGGTGGTTTGGTCCGGGCGTGTACGGATTCGGGAAACCTGTCTTCGTTTAGACTCGAAACGCGATTCGCTCATTCCGGCCAGGTGCGACGATGACCGCAATCGGCAAGCTGATGGCTTTCCTGCTCCTCGCCGTTGGGCTCGCGATGATGACGTGGGCGCTGAGCGCCTACGCCCAGCGCCCGGCGTGGTTCGACCCGATTCCCGAGGGTGGGGTCGATAAGAACGCCCGCACGGCCACGTTCGCGCAACTCAAGGCCGAAATCGACGCATTGAACCGTAGTGCAGAGGTCGCGACCAGCGTTTGGGGCACCAGTTTGAAAGAACTGGAGGCGAGCGAATCGCTCCGCGCCGGGCGCCTCAAAGGCTACGCCGATCGCTACCAGTGGGCTCGAAAAGGCAACCCCCGGGATCTGATCGATCCGGCGAACCCCCGGAGCGGGAAAGGATTTTACGCGCCCACAATTGATCCCGCTCTGAAGCTCTATGATTTGAGCGCGGACGCGACCGGTAAGCCGAAGGGCGCGCCCCTTCTTGGGAGCGACGAGTTGCCACTTCCCGGGATCGACATGTTGACCGACTCGGTATCGAACGACCTCAAGGAGATGTTGGAGCTGACGGCACAGATCACGGAGCAGCGGCGGAAATTCGATGAACTCAGTGCGGACGTGGTCGCGACCGAGGATCGCCTGGTTGCGGTGAACACGATCCGCGATAGCGTGCAGGCCGAACTGTTTTTCCTCTCCACGTTCACCTCGAACGAGTACGAGACGCGAGAGACGGTCGCCCGGCGCAAACAGCAACTACAGAAGCGGCTGAGGGCGCTCGGGGGCGCCCGTTTCTGACGCGTGGTACCGGATGTCCGAAAGATCGGCGCGGCTGTTCGCATCTGAATCATCAGTGGGGCGCGAAACAAGGTGAGTGGGGAGGGCGTGTGATGAGTTGGCTCGGCAAAATTTTGACGTTCCTGGTTCTCATCGCCTCACTCGTGTGGGCGTATTTCACCGTCAACGTCTACGCGACGCGGACCAACTGGAAGGCTCGGGCCGACGCCTACGAAAAGGCGCTGAAATTGAGCGAGGCGAACCGGGACGCCGAATTGGTCAGCACCCGCGCGGAGAAAGAGCAGCTCGTCCGTCAGCTGGAAACTGAGAAGGGCCGCAACGCGGAACTGAACAATAAGTACGACGAACTCGAGGCCCGGAGCAAGAAGGGCGACGACGACTTTAAGAAGGCTACTGACACGATCAGGGCCACGGCCGCAAATGCGGCCCTCATGATCGCGAGTGAGAAAGTCACTCTGGGCGAGTTAACTAATACACGTAAGCGAAATACCGAACTCGAAGGTAAGGTGGTCGCACTCGTACTGGCGCTGCAAACCGCCGAGCGCGAGCGCCTCCGGGCCGAAAACGATTCCAAGCTCCAGCGCTCCTTTGCCGAGGACAATGCCAGGAAGATCCTCGAACTGACCGATCTCGTGGCCCAGTTGCGACAGACCGGCGGGAGCGGAACCGCGGCCGTACTTCGGAGCATCGATAAGGCCCCGGCAGCCCTGCCGGACAACACGCGCGGGACCGTTCTCCGCGACGCCGCCAATGAGTTCGTCCAGATCAGCATCGGCATTGACGCCGGGCTGGAACCCGGTTCACGACTGGACGTTTACCGCGAGTCGGGCGGTGGTCAGTACCTCGGTACGCTCGTCGTGACGAAATCGCTGCACCCGAAGCAAGCGGTCGCGGAGTTCCGGCCGGCCCGTCGGGTGCCCGTCTCACAGCTCCGCCCCGACGAGTTACCACGCAAGGGCGACACCGTGGGCATTATCTCGACCGGCGCGCCTAAACTCCCTTGAACCACTTGGGCGCTGACACCCCGCACGGAGAACGACCAATGGCCAGAAGCCGGACACGCGACGATCGCGGCGACGATATGCCCAAGCGCCCGGAACAGGTGAAACGCGACGGCCCTTACGTGGTAATGCTGTTCATCACGTTAGTGGCGGTGGCGGTCGGGTGCGTGTTGCTCTACTTGGACAATAGCGAGTACGCTGGGAAGAGCCCGCCCAAGGAGACGCCGAACGTGCGCGCGCTCGGGACGGAGTTAAAATCTGACGGCGGGACGGCTCCCAAATTGTGATCTCACCCTGCGCGCCTCCCTATCCGATTGATGAACAACCCCGGCTCGCGGCCGGGGTTGTTCATTTTCTGGCCACTTCAGGTTGACAAACTTCGTCTTTATTTCGTTTCCTGGGGTCGCTAATGTTCGCGCCGTCGGGGTGAGATAGGTAGGTTTCTCAGGAAGGGGCGTGGCTTTATGCGTCGAGCAACGGCGTGGGTCGTCGTGGTCGGCGTCGCTGTACTCGGGATCACCGGGCCGGCGTCGGCTGCGGACGGGTTCTGGGTGTCCATTGCGACCGGTCTGGCCGGTTCGTCTACACCGACGGGCTACCAGGATTGGTGGTTCGAGACGCCTCACGGTCCCCCTCCGGTTGCGGTTACGGGCCTCAGTGGGGGGACCATCGAAGCCACCACTGGTGGCGGGAGCAGCTTTTTCACGGGCGGCGCGGTTCCCGTGGTGGTGCCCACGACGGACGGGTACGGGTACCTCGCGGGCGGTTCAAAGCCGAGTGACCTGAGTAGCGCACTCAAGCGCCAAATGGAGGGCGGTCAAGGGTTGGCGAGTGCCGCCCCCGACGCGAGTGCGACGGCCCCGCCCGCGAACGCACTACTGCTCTCCGCGGTACTGGGCGATGCTGATTCGACCGGCGCTCGCTCGCTGACGGTTTCGGTCACCGACCCGCAATCGAACCCGGTCGCCGGTGGGGTCGTGAGCGTGCCGGACGGCGGGTGGTGGGTGATCGGTCTCGGGCCTGGGGACAAGGAGACGACCACAAACCCGGGCAACGGGAGCGGTAACGGTAACGGCAACGGCAATGGAAGCGGCAGTGACCCGGGTAACGGGAGCGGTGGAGACGGTGGAACGGGTGGCACCCCCGGGGGACCGATCGCGACGCCGGAGCCGGCAACCGGGTTACTCCTGGGTGTGGGCGGGTTGGCCGCGGGCGGGTTCCGGCTCTTTAACCGCCGCCGCACGAAGTAAGACACGACGCCCCGACACGCGCGAAACACGGCTCTTCGGGGCCGTGTTTTTGTTTTCTCAGCCCCGTGCGTTACAGCGCGAATCGGTGCGCCCGATGTGTTCCCTTCGCGGCCCCCGCTGGAAATGGGTGTACTCATCCCTAATCATGTCTGCGGGGACCGGCGGATGTGCCGGTCCGCGAACTCAACGCCCCAACGGGAGTAAGTCACCGATGCCGGTTCAAGTACAAAAGGAAGCCCCGGATTTTACCGCGAAGGCCGTCATTAACGGCCAGATCACCCCCGACGACGCGCCCTACAAACTTTCGAGCAACCGCGGGAAGTACGTCGTCCTGTTTTTCTACCCGCTCGACTTCACCTTCGTTTGCCCCACGGAGATCATCGCGTTCAGCGACCGCATCGCCGAGTTCGAGAAGCGCAACTGCCAGGTCGTCGGCGTGTCAGTGGACAGCCAGTACTCGCACCTCGCCTGGATCGAAACGCCGCGCGCCAAGGGCGGGCTGGGCGAACTGAAGTACCCGCTCGTCGCCGACCTGACCAAGAAGATCAGCGCCGACTACGGCGTCCTCCTGGACGCGGGGATCTCGCTCCGTGGCCTGTTCGTGATCGACCAGAAGGGGATTGTGCGCGCGATCACCGTTCACGACCTGCCGCTGGGCCGCAGCGTGGACGAGGCGCTCCGCGTACTGGACGCGCTCCAACACTTCGAGAAGCACGGTGAGGTGTGCCCGGCCGACTGGAAGCCCGGTGCCGCGACCATCGACACGAAGAACGCGGGCGCGTACTTCGAGAAGGCTGCGAAGAAGTAAACCGCGTTAGTTACAGCGGCACTCGCGTGCCCGGTCTGTCCGGGCACGCAGATTCATCTCGCGTTACACGCACACTTCCAGCATCAAGAAGTTGTCGGGTTCCTTCTTGTACAGTGCAGACGCGGCCCGAAGCGTTTTAATGCGGTCCTCGTGCCACGGGTTTTCGAGAACCGGCATCGTGTCCGCGTAGGGAAAATTTTCCAACAGATCGCGGCGCACGAGCATCGCGCGCACCTTGCGAATTCGCTCGTCACCGACCAGCTCACATGTCAGGAACAGGGCGTACTTCACGGTGGTGACCGGCAGGCCGGCGTCGCGCTTGATGTGCCCCTCGACGAAGTGCTCCGCGACCGCGTTCAACACGAAATTGAGTAGGAACCAGCGGTCCTCTTTCGCGATCGGCATCACCGGGTTCTCGACCGTGGTCGCGCGGGCCGCGGCCCACACCTTCGCGACCGCCAGCTTGTTCAGGAACACCTCGTCGAGCGAGCGCTCCAGCACGGTGCGGATCTTCAACGCGCCGTCGGTGAAGATGTTCAGGCTGACGATGATGCGGTCCAGGAACTCCTTCGCGTACCACTGGCGCGTGGCCTGGCGGCGCGCCCACCACCAGGTAAACGCGAAGGTCGCGCCGGAAGTGGTCGCCGCGACGAGAATCGTCACGATGACGCGCTTGGTGTATTCAGCGGAAACTTGGTCCGTATCCAACCCGAATAGGAACATGGGGCACTCCCAGGTGTTCGTTTTCGGAATTGTACACGGTGGTGAAGGCACCGGGACCGGGCTTCATACAGGAACCGGTGGCGTCCCAAGAATGTGAAGAAGCGAGCGAGGGGTTGGTGCCCGCTCGCTCAAAACCTTCGCGTTACTTGCTGCCGAACAGACCCATCGAGAAGTTGAACACCTGGCGGTGATCGTTCGGCCCCTGGCGCAGCGGGAACGCGATGTCGAACGCCAGCGGGAGCGGCCCGAGCGCCGGGACCGACAGCCGGATGCCCGCACCCACCGACACGCGGTAGTCCCGGATCTCGAAGTTTCGTTCCACGGTCCCGTGGTCCACGAACGCGACCACGAACATCTTGTCGCTCGGTAGCACCGGGATCTGGTACTCGATCGTGTTGAGCAGCGAGAACGTGCCGCCGACCGCCAAATTGTTCTCGAACGGCCCGACTCCGCGGAAGCTGAACCCGCGGAAGCTCCGGATACCACCGGCGTAGAACCGCTCGAACACCGGGGCGTTCGTGCCGGCCACCGCGACCTGGGTACGGAACCCGAGCACGTGCCGGCCGCTGCCGTCCTCGCGGGCCAGGTACCGCGACGAAAAGAACTGCGTGAACTCGGCCGTACCGATCGGGAACGTGTAATCGCCGAGCACCTGCTCGAACCCGGCGTCGAACACGTTACCCTTCGTCGGGTAGATGTACGAGTCGCGCGTGTCGCGGTTGATCCCGGCCCGCAGCCCGAGGAGGAAGTGACTGCCGGCGTCCTTGCTGATCGCGTATGGAGCATAGTACGGGACGTCCTTCACGTTCACGCCTTCGATGCGCGTGCTCGCGGACGCGCTCCAGATCTGGTCGAGGCGCCGGTCCAGTGTGATGCGCCCGCCGAAGCGGTCCTCGTTGTACTCCGCGTAGGCCCGGTTGTAGTAGTACGCCGAGGTGGTCAGGCCGAACGGCGTGTTCATCAGGTACGGCTCGCGGAACGTGACCGAGTAACGCTGAAACGAGGTGCCCGGGGCGGCCTCGATGCGCAACTCCTGGCCGCCGCCGCGGAACGCGCGCCCGTAGCGGATGTCGTCCCAGCTCGTCGGGAACCGGAACAGGTCGAAGTTCCGCTCGTTGATCGCGATGTTACCCGTGAGCCCGGCGTCCGAGTTCACGCTCCCACCGAACACGATGTTACCCGTGCGGGTCTCGCGCACCTTGACGAGAATGTCTTTGTACTCGGAATCGAACTCGTTCGGGACCACCTGAACATCGGGCGGATCGTCCGCGTCGAAGATGCCCAGCCGCGCGAGCCGCATCTTCGCGTCCTCGATCTTCGGGTACTGGAGGATCTGGCCCGGGCGCAGGTCGAGCTGATTCAGGATGACGTCGTCGCGGGTGACCGCGTTGCCGTCGATCTTGATTCGACCCACGCGATCCTGTGCGCCCCGGTCGTTGAGGACGTTGTAATTCACCTGCACTAGCCCCGGTTGCACCTCGGTCCACTGTTCCTCGATTCCGGCCATGACGCCGCGGTACCCGTAGTAGTCACGGAGCCGGGTCAGGTCGCGCTGGGCCACGCGCCGGTCGTACCGCTCACCGATCTGCAGTTCGGTCACGGCCGTGAGCTTCTCGGTCGGGTACGAGGTGTTCCCGGTAATGAACTTGTCGGACACGTGGTACTGGGCGCCCTCAATGATGTGGTACACGATGGTCACGTGGCTCATGTCGGCCGAGCGCTGGACCTCCGGTTTGATCTGGACCGCGAGGTAGCCGAGAGCCTGGTAGTACTCGGTCAGCGCCTTGCGGTCGAGTTCCAGCGACATCGGGTTGAACTTGCCGCCGATCAGCCCGCCGAACGCCTTTTTGGTCACCAGTTGCGTTTGGAGCCGGCCGGACATGGCGCCCGAGTTCCCCACGAACTCGATGCGCGAGACCTTCACGACCGGTCCTTCGACGATGTCGTAAACCACGCGGGAATCGGTCGGTTTGTTCCCTTCCACCAAATCCACGGTCGCGAAGTACCGCCCGTCGTCCTGGTACCGTCGCAGGATGGCCGCGCGCCCGAGTTCGTTGGCCAGCGGATTCATCGGATCGCCCTTGCGCAACCCGGTCAGCGTGCGCAAGTCACTGGGGCTGATGTGCTCCGCGCCGCGGTACACGATCTCCTGCACCGTGCTCGACAGTTCGTTGACGAAAATCGTCACCGTGATGCGCCCGTCTTGCTCGTTCGTGGTGAGCACACGGATGCCGTCCGGCGTGAACCAGCGGGTGTTCTGGAGCCGGCGCACGTCTTCCTGGATCAGAGCCTGGTCGTAGGCTTTGCCGGACCGCGAGTGCATGACGTTGAGAATCTGTGCGGTCGTGTGGATGCGGTTACCGGCCGTTTGGATTTCCGCAATTTGTTTCCCTTGTGGGTTGTCGGCCGCGCGCAGCCACCCCCGTGCGCCCGCGAACATCGCGAGCGTGACCACGGCGGTGACGAGCCACGAACGGTATCGACGGCAGGCGGGCATCGGATTCCCCTTGGGGTACCGGGCATTCGAGCGGCGGCATCGGCGGTAGCGAGTTGGGGCACATAAACCCCGTGCGATTTTGTGTCAAGATCGTGACACCGGATGACGATGCGGCCGTGCGATGAGAAGCGGGGGGAACTGGGATGTGTGATGACGAACTTTAGAGTTGTTATTTTGGGTATTCTGGCTCATCTAGGGTATTTGTGCGGAGATTGAGCGTAATCCCCAGTGACTCTGGTGAGATGGGTTCGTGTATTTTGCCGGTGTTCCGTAGTGCCCGGTTTCGCGCGAATGACACGTCACGGAGCGGCGCGAGGGATGGGCGCTGGGGCCTGACCGGGGACGTCCGTATCGCGCGGGTGGGGCGCTGGAGTGATCGGGGACGCACTCGGAGTTGGTACCACGCGGTCAACATAAACGGGGACTGAAGGGCGCGCGAAAAGCGCGAGCGCGAGGCCCCCAGCAATCACCGCCAACACGCCCGAAACCGCGCGCCAGAACATGATCGCACGGGCTTTCGATTCGCGGCCCGCGGCGAACATGAACGAGTTCCACTCGAACCCGTGCGGGGACGGGTCCAGTTTGGCGAGCGCCACCGCGAGCGGATCGGGGGCGTTCGGTGGGTGGTTGGGTGCGGACGTATTCATTTTGCGTGAGCGGGGCGCTCGGCCCCGAGTTTTTGGCGGAGGACTTCGAGGCCCGCAGCGTACCGCCGGTAACAAGTGGCGGCGGAGCTGCCCACGGCCTCGGCGATCTGCTCGAACGTCAGCCCGCCCCACAGGTGCGCGACGATAATTTCGCGCGTTTCGGCCGGCAAGTGGGCCAGGGACGCGGACGCGGCTTGGGCGTCCAGACCGGTCGGGTCGTAAGAGGGCGAAAACCACTTGGGCGCGTTGTCGGCCGCGGCAGATTCGTAACGAGTGCGCCGGCGGGCGGCCCGACTCGCATCGATGGCCCCGTTCCGGACCACCCGATACAGCCACGGTAGAAGGTTATCCGGCGGGGTGCCGATGCGGACCAGTTTTAGGAACGCGGTCTGCACCACGTCTTCGGGGCAGGCGCACCATTGTCGGGCGTACAGCACAAGCGCCGCCGCATAGCGATCAACCAGTGCCGCTAGTTGGTCCGGTCCCATCGCTTAGTTGACGTCTCTGGTTGGTGGGTATTTCATGCCGGGCACCCGTTTCAGGAAAGTACGCTGGTGCCTGAATACGTGCGGTTCGGCGGTGGCGATCCACTTACTTTGTGCCCGCGGTGTTGAGCTTTCGTGTGTATTTCGTGTCGCCGATCCAGAGCGTGAGTTGGTCGCCCTCGAACACGAGGTGCTTGGGTTTGCCCGGTGCGGCCGGGGTTAGCACCCCGCACAATCGGCCGGTCGGGTCGAACACCTGCACACCAATCTCCGTTGCGGCATAGATGCGGCCGTCCCGGTCCGTTGTGAGCCCCGTTACCTCGATCGTTGTTTCCCCGTATTTCGGGCGCAGCGGGCCGTAGTCGATGTACGGTTGAGAGCCGGGAGCCTGGGTTTGCCGCGCCTCAATGAATCGCCCCGCCGGAACCCACCGGAAGGTTGTGCTGCCGTCCGGTGAACGAGTTGCAACCGGGCCGTTGGCTGCTCGCGGTTTGGGCTGCTCTGCCTTCTTCCACCCCTCGCCGTCAATCAGGATCTGTGCCAGGGGCATGTCCTGAGCGACGCTGGTGGAAGAGGCGGCGAGAACCAGCACGACCGGCGTGAGATATCGCGTCATTCGATCGACTCGCAGCGGACATTATTGCGGAAGCGTGATTTTAGGCCGGCGGTTCCACCCCACAGAATCACTTTGCTGGTGGGGTGTCGCGCCACAACCACCGCAGCGCGTCCGGAAGGAGTACGCCGCCGTGCTTCCCGTTGTGTCCGCCGTCGCCGTACACGAGCTTGTAGTCGTAGTCCATGTATTTCAGGGACGCGGCCATCGACAGGTTCGCGAGCGGCCAGTGCCCGTGCAGGTTGTCGAGGTCGCCCGCGCCGTCCTGGAGGAACACGCGGACCGGCTTCCGCTCCGTCTTCCGGATCAGTCCGGGGTACACGTCGCCGCCGCGAATGTTGGTGAAACTGCCGACGTGCGAGAGCACCTTCGAGAACAGGTCCGGGCGCTCCCATGCGGCCGTGAATGCGCAGATGCCGCCGGAACTAATGCCACAGATCGCCCGACCGTCAGCGTCCGTCCTCAATTTAATAGTTTTCCCAATTTCTGGGAGTATCTCCTTTTCCAGGAACTGGGCATACTGATTAGAAACAGTGTCGTACTCAAAACTGCGGTTCTGGCGCCAGTCTTTCTCCTCCTTGCCCGGAGTGGGAAACTTGCCCGGGTTGATGAAGATGCCCACGGTGATGGGCATCTCTTTTTTATGAATCAGGTTGTCGAACACGACCGGCGCGCGGAACTGGCCCTTCTCCCCCACATAGCTCCCGCCGTCCTGGAAAACCATGACGCCGGCCGGTGTACGGCCGTCGTACTGGCTCGGCACGTACACCCAGTAGTCGCGTTCGGTGCCCTCGAAGATTTTGCTCGTCTTCCAACGGTGTTGTGTGACGTTTCCCTTCGGAACATCGCTTTGAGGCGCCGAGTCGGGGCCGTAGGTGTAATCGTCGGCCGCCGCCGCCGAGTGTCGGGGCGGTATCGTGACGGCGATCAGTCCGGCGAGAGCAACGAGCGGAAGCGAGTAGCGCATCAGAGAGGCCTTTCGGGTTGGCGGGCGCAGGCGGTGATCGAGAGCGTACTGCATTCGGTCAGTGCCCGCAACACGTGGGAGCCGCGCAGCCCATGATTACGGCTTCCCCGATCGAAGCACTGCTCCGTGAAGCGCTCGACCGGCTCGCCCAACAGGAGCAGCGGACGGCCGCTCTCGAAGCGGCTGTGTTCGGAACCGTTTCTCCCGGTCCCTCGCCCGCGCCCCTCTCCAGTGCGCTCGCACAAACGGTCCGAAACACGGACACTCCAACTGCTTCGCACTGGCCCGCCCCGCGCAAGGTGGAACCGCTCCCCGCGAGTACCCCCGCACCGGGCGCCACCGTTTCGCCCGCCGCGGTGATGGCCGCGCTCGATGATGCGTTCTGGTCCGTGGCGCCGGACGGCCAATCAGTGCTTTTTGCGGGCGGAGCCGTCGAGCGACTGTACGGCCTGACCGCACACGAACTGCAAACTCAGCGCGGGCGGTGGATCGACGCGATTCCGGCCGACGACCGCGAACGACTCCGCCTTGCGTTCTCGCTGCTGCCGGGAGCCGGCGCTTTCTCGCTCGAACACCGCATCGCCCACGCGAGCGGCCGAATACGGTGGGCCGTCACGTCCGGGAAACTGATACGTGACTCCGAAGGGCGCCCGCTCCGCGTAGACGGCTCCACCACCGACATCACCCGCAAGGCCCGCGCACGCGACGCCGTTCTCACGGTCCTTGACGGCGTCGGGGCCGCGACCGCGGGCGACTTCCTCGTGAAACTCGCCCGGTACTTGTGCATCGCGTGCGCGGTGCGTGCGGCGGTCGTTGTCGAACCGCACGCGCCGGGCGAAGTCCGGACCGCGGTCGCGTGGATCGGCGGCCGGGCGGGAGCCCCATTCACCTTCGACACGAGCGCGGAACTTGTACGCGACCTCGTGGCGGGTGGGTCCGCGTTCGTGCCCTCGGGCGCCCGCATGCGCTACCCGAATGACCCGTTCTTGCTCAAACTCCGAGCCGAAGCGTTTGCCTCCGAACCGCTCATCGATGCGGCCGGGCGGTTGCTCGGTTTCGTGGCCGTGGCCGACGACCGCCCTTTTGATGCCGACACCGACGCCCCCACTGTGCTCCGCTCTCTCGCGCCGCGGGCCGCGGTCGAGTTGGCGCGTGCGATTGAAGCACCTGCGGTGAGTGAGCTTCAATCGCGCCTCACAGCGGCCGAAGAACGCGCTGCGGCCACCGAAAACGCTCTGCGTGCGACCGCGAACCTCGCCGACGCGGGGCGCCTGGCGGCCGGTATCGCGCACGACTTCCACAACATGCTCGGTGTCATCATTGGCAACGCGGACCTGATCCGCGAGGGGCTTCCCAGTGGGGATTCGCGCGCCGAGTTCGCCGAGACGATCGCTCAAACCGCACAGACCATTGCCATTGTGAGCCGGCAGTTGGTCGCGCTCAGCAAGCCCCGCGGACCGAACTTCGCCCCGCTCGATGTCGCCGCGGCCCTGCACTCGCTCGCGCCGATGCTCCGGCGCCTGACCGAGCGAAAAATTGCGCTCGAACTCGACGTCGCGCCGAACCTCCCGCTCGCTCGCGCCGACGCGACCGACTTCGACCGCGTGGTGCTCAACCTTGTGTTGAACGCCCGCGACGCGAGCCGGCCCGGGAGCACTATCACCGTGCGCGCCGCGACCGCGCGGGCCGAACCGGGGCACCGGGGCTGGCCCGCCGATACCCCGCCGAACGAGTACATCGCGATCACGGTTGTGGACCAGGGGAGCGGGATGACGCCCGAGGTCCGCGCCCGGATGTTCGACCTGTTCTTCACCACGAAGGGCGACCACGGAAACGGCCTGGGCCTCGCCACAGTGAGCGCCGCTGTTCGCGCTGCGAGCGGCCACATTGAAGTGGAATCGGAACCCGGTTGGGGAACGACCATCCGCATCTACTGGCCCCAGGTGCCCGAACCGAACCCGTCCCGCTTCTCGCCGCCCGCCGAATGTTAGCCGATTCGCGCAAAAGTTAGCCGCGTTCGTTTCTCGGCAAGTCTTTATCAAGTTGAAACTTGCATCGAATCGCATCGGTAGGATGCTAACAAATGCTGACATTCCGGGTTCCGCCGCCGGTGTGGTTCGAGTCACAAACGCCATACGTATCTGATGTCAAATGCCCGGCAAGGCTCGCCAGCTTGAACCGGTTCGTAGTAGCGCAACGACACTGATGTGAGTTACTGGTTGTTCTCCGGTGGGCCGAGTCACGATCTGCGTAAACGGTTACCGCTTCGCAATCGACGTGTGCTCTCACTTCGTAAGTGGACCGAGTGTATAGGCTTTCGTGTTTCCCGCTGCTACAACACCGGATATTCCTCTACCTCCGCCCCGGGACCGTTCCACCCATGTCCGCTTCCGCACCGACCGCTTCCGATCCGTGGTTCCAGTCGCTGTTCGCCGACCGCATCGGCGGGGCCAACTACGGCAAGGGAACCGACATCTACAAGTTCGAGAAGATCAAGCGCGCCAAGCGGAAAGCTCTCGCCGATCACCCCGAGCGCAAATTGCTCGACTTCGGTATCGGTGAGAACGACGACATGGCCGACGCAACCGTGCGCGACGCCCTCACGCGAGAAGCGAACAAGGTCGAGAACCGCGGGTACGCGGACAACGGCATCCAGAATTACAAGGACGCCGCCGCGGAGTTCATGCAGCGGCAGTTCGGGGTCACCCTCGATCCGGTGACCGAGGTGTGCCACTGCATCGGCAGCAAGCCGGCCTACGCGATGCTCCCCGCGGTGTTCATCAACCCCGGCGACGTGACCCTCATGACCGTGCCCGGCTACCCGGTCGCGGGCACCTGGACGCGCTACCTCGGTGGCGAGGTGGTGCGGCTGCCGCTGCTGGAGAAGAACGGTTTCTTCCCGGACCTCGACGGCATACCCGACGACGTGAAGAAGCGCGCGAAGTTACTCGTCATCAACTACCCGAACTCGCCGACTGGTGCGGTTGCGACGCGCGACTTCTACAAGCGCGTCATCGAGTTCGCCCACAAGAACCAGACCGTGATCGTGCAGGACGCGGCGCACATTCTGTTGAGCTATAAGTCCGAGCCGCTGAGCTTCCTGCAAGTGGAAGGGGCGAAGGAGGTCGGCGTCGAGGTCCACTCGATGTCGAAGGGCTTCAACATGATCGGCTGGCGCCTCGGCTTCGTGTGCGGGCACCCGAAGATCGTGCAGGCCTACGCCGACGTGAAGGACAACAGCGACAGCGGACAGTTCATGGCGGTGCAGCACGCCGCGGCGCAGGCGCTGCGCACGCCCGAGATCCCGGTCCAGATCCGGGCGAAGTACAAGCGCCGGCTCGAAAAGCTGGTCGCGGCGCTGAAGCAGGTGGGGTTCAAGTGCGAGATGCCGGGGGGCACGTACTTCCTCTACGCGAGCGCACCGAAGGCCGCCGGCGACCTCGCGTTCCCCAACGCCGAGGCCGCGTCGCAGTACCTGATCCACGACCAGAGCGTGTGCTGTGTGCCTTGGGACGACGCGGGCGCGTACCTGCGGTTCTCGGTGACGTACATCGCGAACAGTGAGGCCGAAGAGGACGCGCTGATGGCAGAAACTGTCGCGCGTCTCAAGGGCATGAACCTGAAGTTCTGAAACTGGGGTTGGTGCGTGGAAGACGATGTTCCTCCGACCCCGAATTTGTGTTTTTCGACCGACGAGCTTCGTCGGGTTGAGGTGGCGTCGCGGTGGTGCGGACTTGCGAGTCCTCCCTACTGCGATGCCGCGTTGACTATCTCCCGCCGGCGGCGCTGGTTGCGCGGAGGAACGGTGTTCGCCCGTTCGACGCGCGAGGGCCGTGCCGATCACGTATCACCACACGTGCTCACCGCTCTACTAACCGCGCTTGGCCGCCCGCTGGTGCCCGACATCGATCACGCACAATTCCCAGATTGGGCACGAGAATTGGCTGGCGAAAATTCGTATTATGCAGGGAATTGGACAGACGATTATCCCGCCCATCATTTCCGGCTTGTCTTCACGAGCAGTCGCGAAGTCCGCATCCGCACCGAGAGCCAACAGCCTTTCATGCTGCCGTTTTGGATCACTCCCCCGGCAGCGAACTTCCGCGTGCCCACCTACGACCCGCAGTTGAGTCTCGCCCTCGCGGAGCTTCTTCCCGAGGGGTACCTCGATAAGCATCGACTAGCTGGGGGGGGTACCGCCCGGCTCTTGAAGAGTAAATGCCCGAGGTTCCTTTCACGCGAATTTCACTCGCACTTTGCCCGAAGCTCCTATCTCAAACCGGGAACCACCCTGCATCCCGGAGCCGCCCGTGTCCGACGAAATTGCCCGGCTCCGCCGCTGGCAGGCCGTTACGGTCGTCACGCTGTTCACCGGCTACGCGGGCTACTATGTGTGCCGGTCGAACCTGTCGGTTGCGTCGCCCCTGTTGCTCAAAGAGTACGGCCCGGACGGGCTCACGAAAGCGCACATCGGCGACATCGCGTCCGTGGGCGTGCTGTTCTACGCGATCGGCAAAGCGCTCAACGGGGTTCTCGCCGAGTACCTCGGGGGCCGGCGCATCTTCTTGCTCGGCATGTTCGCGTCGGTCGCGTGTACGGTCCTGTTCGCACTCGCGCCTAACAGCACGGGCGCCCTTGGGGGGCTGGCGAGCAGTTTCGGACTCCCGGTCGCGGTGATGCTGCCGTTCTTCGTCGTGTGGGGCGCGAACCGGTTCGTGCAGTCGATGGGGTGGGGCGGGCTGGTACAGATCACGTCGCGCTGGTTCACCGCGAACCGCATGGCGACCGTGATGGGCGTGCTGACGATGAGTTACCTACTCGGTGACGCACTCGCGCGCCTCTATCTCGGTGGGGTCGTAAGTACCGGAGTCGGCTGGCAGGGGGTGTTCTTCGCGGCCGCAGCGATGCTCGGCGCGATCGGCTGCGTGAGCTTTTTCACCCTGAAGAACCGCCCCTCGGTCGTCGGACTACCGGAGCCGCCCCCGCCACCGGGCAACGTGTACGGTGCTGACACCGGATACGGGAAGATTTCGCTGTGGGGGCTGCTCGGGCCGCTGTTTTCGAGTTTCACGTTCTGGCTCGTGTGCCTGATGAACGTGGGGCTGACGCTCATCCGCGAAACGTTTAACTTGTGGAACCCGACGTACCTCAATGAAGTGGTGAAGTTGGACGCTTGGGCGGCGGGGGTGGCGAGCCTCGTGTTTCCGCTCGTCGGTGCGGTGGCCGCGCTGTTCGCGGGGTGGCTCGTGGACCGTCTCAACGGGCGCTACGGTCTGGTCGTCGTATCGTCACTCGTTGGTCTGGTCGTCACTCTTGGCCTGTTTGCGTGGGTACCGCTGGAGGGCCGGACCTGGGCCGCGCTCGCCCTCATCGGCGCGGTGGCACTGTTCCTCCTCGCGCCGTACACGTTCTGTTCCGGCGTGCTCGCGGTGAAACTCGGCGGGCAGCGCGGCGGATCGACCGCGGCCGGGATCATCGACACGGCCGGCTATCTCGGGGCGACGCTCGCCGGGTCCGGCATCGGCCGCATTTCCCAACACTACGGTTGGGGCACGGCGTTCGGCGCGCTCGCGGGCGTGGCCGCACTGACGATGCTCGTCGCCACGGTATTCGCCCTCCGCCGTTCGCCCGACGCCCCTCCTGCAGAACCCGAAGGCGATGGCAACAATTCCTGAGATCCGGGCTGCGGTCTTTGACGGTCCCGGTGCGCCGTTTCGCGTGGAATCACCGTCGCGCCCGACGTTGCGGTCGGGCGAGGCGCTGGTCCGCGTGTCGCTGTGTACCGTTTGCGGGAGCGATCTGCACACGTTCCTCGGGCGCCGGAAAGAGAAGACACCGTGCGTGCTCGGCCACGAGCCGGTCGGCGTCGTGGAGGAAGTGGCCGGCGACGTCCGCGATGTGGGCGGCGAGCCGGTCCGCGTGGGCGATCGCGTGGTGTGGGCCGTCGCGGTGTCGTGCGGCGCGTGCTTCTTTTGCACGCGGGGCCTACCCCAAAAGTGCGAATCGCTCCGCAAGTACGGGCACGAGGCGATTACCCCGCAGTGCGGTCCCGTCGGCGGACTGTCCACGCACTGTCACTTGCTCCAAGGAACTGCGATCGTAAAAGTGCCCGCGGGCCTGCCCGATGTGGTCGCCGCGCCCGCCGGGTGTGCGACGGCTACGATCGCCGCGGCTCTGCGAGTGGGGGGAGTGATAAAACCTAACCCCCTTACCTAAGAAGGAAGGGGGGACCGAACCATCGGTAGTTTTAAGCCCCTCTCCGTTTAGGGGAGGGGTTGGGGAGGGGTTGCTTCCGAAGCCCTCCTCCGTCGTCATCTTCGGTCTGGGAATGCTCGGGCTAACAGCGTGTGCGTGGGCCGATGCCCTGGGTATGACCGCGATCGCGTGCGACGTGAGCGACAAGCCGGTTGGCGCAAGCGGCGCGGTTCGGGGCGCGACACCTGGCGAAGCCGGACGCGGTCGCGGACCTCGTGAAATCGCTCACACAGGCGCGCGGGGCCGACCTCGCGCTCGAACTGAGCGGGGCGCCCGACGCCTCGCGTGCGGCGCTCGATGTACTTCGCGTCGGCGGAACGGCGGTCTGGGTCGGCGCGGTGTTCCCCACTGCACCGGTTTCTATCGAGCCGGAAACGATTGTTCGCCGGTGCCTCACTGTGACCGGCATTCATAACTACGCCCCGCGCGATCTAGCGGCCGCGGTCGAGTTTCTCGCGGCGAACCACACGCGGTTCCCGTTCGCGGAACTGGTATCGAAGTCATTTCCCCTGGCCGAAGTGAATGAGGCGTTCCGGTTCGCGGAAGCCGAGCGCCCAGTGCGCGTCGCTGTCGCGTGTGACTGAAATCGGCGCTACAATTGATCGTTGTTGAACGGAGTTCAGAGCGGGAAGCGACCGCGTGGCATCCGATCTCCAATCACTGCTGGCCGCCATCGTCGCCGATCCCTCGGACGATGTCGCGCGCCTCGTCTACGCGGACTGTTTGCAGGAGCACGGGAACTTCGCCCGTGCGGAGTTCATCCGCTTCCAGGTCGAAGCCGAGCGCCACCATCCGCACTCCAGGACGCGAGCTGACCTGGACCGGCGAGCATACGCGCTGTTCGCAGGGCACTGGATCGAGTGGTGGGGGGAAGTGTGTGCCGCGGTGGGATTCCCGCGCCCGACACGCGAACCCGCAGGGCGTTTTAGTCGGTTCGCTCAGCGGGTCGGTCTCCGAGAGATGACGGGTTCCCCCTACGATCTCGGTGGTTTTGTGTTTGGGTGCGACGTGCGAATGCAACTCGGGAGTGATCCCGCGCCCAAACTTGCGGGTTGGTTCCGGACGGGCTTTCGTCGCGGGTTTCCGGATTCATCCTCGATTGCGTTGTCGAGTGATTGGCTTACTCACCGTGCACTGCCGCGCTGGTCTTCTGTTTCTCCGGTGACGACTCTTGGTGTCCGTGTCCCTGTCCGAAAATTTTGGAACGACGGCCCTTATCTCACCGGGGTCCGTTCGTTGAACCTGTACGATTGTGACCAAACCGTGTTGGACGCGGTTCTTCGGTCGCCGCATCTGGCGGGGCTCGAAGATCTGAGCTGGTGGATCAACAACAGCGAAGATGACGACGGAGTTGTGTACCCGTTCGTCGATCACACAGCGACGGTTATGCGGCACGCGCGACTCGCAAGTTTGAAGCGGCTGGCGCTGCAAGTGTGGACGGATCAAGCGGCCGAAGCCGTTGCGAACTGTGCGCACCTTGCGGGATTAGCCGAACTGGAAGTATCTCTCGCGCCGGACTCGTTCCGTCCGACTAGTGTTGCTCGCCGATTAGTTACTCTCTCTCGTTCGCCGTACCTCGCGGGACTCCGCTCACTGATAATAACCGGCCCACTTGAGGCGAACGGGATCGAGTCCGTCATCCGATACGCGACGTGGACCGGCTTACGGAAGTTGGTCTTCGTCGCGTCCGGGCGTGGATCCGAATTCAACGATCTTACCCCATTTTCCGGACCGGATAACTTGCCCGAACTGGAAGAACTTCGGCTGATAGGAGTACATTTGACACCGGACCAGATTGATGTTTTGGTCCGGTCCGCGCTACTCAAACGTGTCAATCACTACGCCTATCGAGGCACCTATCCGAATGACCTTGATGACGTCGTTCGATTAAGTGAAGCGGTTGATCCCATCAAAATTGAGACATTCTCCGTTACAGGGAACGGATTGTCTCCGCTCCTTACAGCTGTCTTACGCGAGAAATTCGGCGATCGGCTGCACCTTACTTCCTAACGACGATTAGGCCGCGATGCGCAGCGGGCCGATGACGGTGGCGCTGGAGCTTTTTGCGAGGCTCGCGAGTTCGCGCCGGGCTTGCATCAGCACGAGACTGACGGACGATTCGGCCCCGAGTTGTTCGATCATCAGGGAGAGGTACTCGGCCGCCCAGCGGGCTTCCGAGATGTCGATGGTCACGGCCTCGGGGATCAGGACGGACGGGTCGGAAATGATCATGGCCGGGAACCTCCTTGTTCGTTTGGCACATTCTGAATTATGCGACCTGCTCCAATCACGATTCAAGGCCAATTTCCCGGCCGGCAATTTCGGATAGACTTTCTGGCGGCTCATTCTTTACTCATTTTCTCCTTGACTCGCGCTCTGCACATCTGTTAACAATGTGTTCGCTTCTCTCTCACTCGCTGCAGACCGCCCGATCACCGATTGCACCCATCCGGTTCACGCCGCGCCACGCGACCGGAGTCGCAGGCCCGTTGGCGACTCGGGAACCGTTTCGATGTCCTCGCCCCACAAACGCGGGTTCACGCTGATCGAGTTCCTCGTCGTCGTGATGATTATTGCGGTCCTGATCGCGCTACTGCTGCCCGCGATTCAGAAGATCCGCGAGGCCGCCGCTCGCATGAAGTGTCAGAACAACCTCAAACAGATCGCCCTGGGGTTCCACAGCCACCACTGTTCGGCCACCCGGTTCCCCTACGGCGGGTGGCACGTTCACCCCGCTTCTGCGCCGGACTGCGCCGATCCGTATGCCCCCACGCACCGAGCGCGCGAGGAGAGTTGGAGCTGGGCGTACCACATCCTGCCCTTCATCGAACAGGACGCGCTGCACAAGAACACCGACCCGGCTTTCGTCCGCAGCGTGCCGGTGAAGACGTACTTTTGCCCGTCGCGCAGGGCGCCGATGACCATCAACGGAAACGCGAAGATCGATTTCGCCGCGAACGCCGGCAGCATGGACACGGGTGGAAACGGCGTGGTGATGCAGACCCCGCTCGGCGCAATCCGCCTCAACGAAATCACCGACGGCACCAGTTGCACGGTACTGGTCGGCGAGAAGCAGATGAACACGGCGGCGTTCGGGGTGAGTCGAGACGATAACGAATCGTACTGCACGCCCGGCTGGAACGGAGACTGGGAAGTGTACCGATGGGGAGCGGCTGCGCCGGCGCCGGATTTCAAGAACCCGAATGACACAAGCACAGCGGTGCAGGTGTTTGGGTCGGCTCACCCAAACGGCTTCAACGTCGCGTTCTGCGACGGCTCCGTGCGGTGTATTCGCTACACCGTTAACCTCACGATTTGGACCCGCGCGTGCGTTCGGAACGACAATCAGTCTGTGAGCCCGAACGATCTGTGATTGCGTCTGAAGTGGGTCACATCACCGGTCGGTGGCGTGCGGCTCGGGCCGCATTGCACGCACTACAAACGCCCCGAACCACCAGCGTGTGGCTCTCGGCCCGGAACTGGTTCTGGGCCGAAACCTTTTCTAACAGGGCTTCCAGTTCCTCGCTCTGGAACTCGGTCATCGAACCGCACTGCTCGCAGACGAGGTGGTCGTGTGCCGGGTAGCCGTAGTCGTGGTCGAAGACGGTGCGCGAGCCGAGTTCGATCCGGCGCAAGAGGCCCGCGTCTACGAGCGAAGAAAGCGTGCGGTACACGGTCGCCCGGCTCACGCGCTTCTTCGCGGCCTTCAGGTTCTCGATGAGCTGCTCGGCGTCGAAGTGTTCGTGCTGTGCGAAGATGTGCTCGACCAGCACCCGCTTCTGGTCGGTGAATCGCTGCGGGGTTTTCCGGCTCGCCAGGTACTCCCGAAACTTGCTCTCGGGGGTCTGCGACACCTCAACAGCGGGCAGTGACACGGTGCGATTCTCCGGATGTAAGGGCGCACGCAATCGCCCGTAATTATAGTCGGGCGCCCGAGATCGGGGTGAAGACGATGAGAAAGCCGACCCAATTCTTTGGATCGGCTTTGCCACTTTTACAGTGCCGTTTCAGCCGTCTGTTGTATTCACGAGAGGTGCGACCGAACCCCGCTGTCCGTTGGTGCTTTACGCCCGGTCCGCGATCCGGCGGATCAGTGCCTCTTCCGCGAGGAGCCACTTTTCCTCGGTGTCGTAAGTGCCGTCCGCAATTTGCTGGCGCACGCGGGCCACGAGTTCGTGACGGATACCGTCCGGTGATTTCGGTTCCGGGTTCCGTACCGGTTCGGGCGCCGCGACCGGTGCGCTGGATCGGCGCATCATTCGATCGAAGGGCGAACCCAGCGGTGCGGACTTGACGACGGCGACGCGCCAGCGGTGCCAGCCACGTGGTGAGGTCTCGCGCATTGGAATATCGTCTCCCTGCCGCCGCGAGCGTGGCTCGTTCGGCAGTCGGTCGGTGTGCGGCCCTTCCGGTCGAGCCGGAGCGCCTGCACGCGGTTCACCCTCTCCCGGACCGGCAGCAAGTGGAACGCCGGAGCGCCCAAATTCTCACCGGTCCAAACCCCCGAGCCGCGCCGTCGAATCCTGACCGCACTCTCGTTGGTCTTTGTCCTGGGTAGGGGCAGACTCCTCAGCCCCGGGACACGGTTCACACGTTCAGTGAGCCGCGTTCCATTCTACGCAGGTGTATCGTCGTTCGCGCGCAACCTCTCGCAAGAAAATGCGCACCCGGTTGCACGGCTTTGGGCGGTTCTCGTCCCGGCGCGCCCGTTACTCGGATGATGCCCAGCGAACGGTTCACGCGGTCGACCCAACCCCGGCTCTTGTCGTACTTTGCTGGAATCCACTCAAGCCCCCGCGCTTGAGTTTGTGTTGAGTTTTTCTGTCCGGTTTTCTGACTGAGCGAGTCGGCCGCGGTCACCGGACACTAAACACTAAGTCCCAAATTCCATTCGCAATCGGTTCGCGGCCATGTGTGCCGCTCGGGTCGGTGCGGGGTGCCGGTAGCCGCTCAGCGTCGCCCGGACCAACTGGGTTGCGGAGTCTACGTCGACCTTGTGCCCCGGCGACACGTACACCGGCTTCACCCCGGTCGCCGAGCGCACCACCGCACCAACTGTCTCACCGTCGAGCGACAGGGGCGTCGCGTCGCCCGCGTTCGGGCCGGGCTCGGTGTGATCGCCCACGAGCCAGCTCTTCGCGCACCCCACACACGGCAGGTCGAGCCACAATCCGAGGTGGCAGGCCAGACCGAACCGGCGCGGGTGCGCGATCCCCTGTCCGTCGAGCATAACCGCGTCGGGTGCGCGGATCAATTCGCCGAACGCGGTGAGCAACGCAGGAATTTCGCGAAACGACAACAACCCCGGAACATACGGGAAAGTCACCTCGCGCGTCACCGTGCGCTCTTCGACCACGGACAGGTCGGACGCTCTCAGCACCACGACCGCGGCGAACAATCTTGGCTCTGTTAGATGGTAGGCGATGTCGCACCCGGCGACCAATTCAATAGCACCGACCGGCACGGACGTGTCCACGCGGGCAGCGAGTTCGTTTTGGAGCGCAACAGCGGCTTCTTCTGTTGTCGGCCACTCGTGCAAAGAGGGAAATTGCATAATATTTGTGGAGAGCACAATTTTGCTGAAAGGGACGGATTGTCCCGGTTGTACGGACGGTCTGTTGGGCCGCGCGGTTCGTTGCGCCGCGAAACCCTTCAGAACCTGTGGGGTTAGTTGGGAATCGCCCCGTCCGTGCTGCAACGTGACGCGATCGTGTGAGTAAGAAGATCTCCCGCTATGCCCATCTGTTTCCCAAGCCCGCCGCCATGCTTCCCAGGCCACCCGCCCGAGCTGCTGTGCCCGTGATTTTCGCTCTATGAATCTTTTGCCCCGGACCGCACGCAGACCACCGGCGCGGGTTCATCGGCCTATTGGACAGGACGCCCCGGATCGATTCCTTGCATGGTGAAGTTTTGATGCCCAACAGTGTGACCGCACCGCGGCAATCGGGTGCCTTTCCGCAGTACAATGGTACCGGCGCCGAACCGCGATTGCTCCACGAGTTCTTCGCGCACGCGGCTCGAAAGTGGCCGGACAACGTCGCCATCGACGCCCCGCCCTGTGCCGCGCGCCCGAGCCGCCGCACCATTACATACGCCGAACTCGACCGCCGAACGGACGCGCTGGCGGCGTATTTGCGCGAGTTCGTGACCGGTGAGTGCGTGGTCGCGATCCTGCTCCCGCGCAACGCGGAGCACGTCTACCTCGCGCAGCTCGCGGCGATGAAGGCCGGCGCCGCTTACGTGTGCATCGACCCCACGTTCCCGGACGCACAAGTTGGCATTATTCTCGGGGACGCGAAGCCCGTTGCCGTATTAACGGATACGACCGGGCTCGGCCGGGTTCGTCGGTGTGCCCCCGCGATTGGGTGCGCGCTTGATGTGGTGGCGTGGGCCGACCAGCCCGTGACCTCTGTTCCGCCGCTCCCACCGGCCCCGTGGCTCACACCGCACAGCCTCGCGTACCTCATCTACACGTCGGGCACTACCGGCAAGCCGAAGGGGGTGATGATCGAGCACGCGGCCATCGCGAACCTCGTTCGCGGCGACCTCGAAACGTTCCCCGCAGCGCCCGAGGACCGCGTCGCGCAGAACTCGTCGTGCGCCTACGATTCGTCGGTCGAAGAGATCTGGATGGCGCTTGCGGCCGGTGCCACGCTCGTTGTGATGGACGACGACGCGACGCACCTCGGCCCGGACCTCGCGCCGTGGCTGCGCACCGAGGCCGTCACGGTCTTCTGTCCGCCGCCGACGCTCCTGCGCACGATCGGGTGTGACGATCCCGAAAGTGCCTTACCGGACCTGAAACGCATCCACGTTGGCGGGGAGCCGCTCCCGCGTGACGTGGCCGATAAGTGGGCGCCGGGGCGCTGCCTCGTGAACGACTACGGCCCGACCGAGTGCGCGGTTGTCGCGCTCCGGGGTATCATCCACCCCGGGGACACGATCAACATCGGGCGCCCCGTACCCGGCATTCAGGCGTGGGTACTGAACGAGCACCTCGAAGAAGTGGCGCCGGGCGAATCGGGCGAACTTTGCCTCGGCGGTGCGGGTGTGGCCCGCGGGTACCTGAACGACGTCGAACTCACGAACCGCAAGTTCCCCACGCACCCACGGCTCGGGCGCATCTACCGCACCGGCGACCTCGTTCATCGGGTGGCCGACGGCACGTACATTTGCCACGGCCGGATCGATACACAGGTGAAGATCCGCGGGTACCGCATCGAACTGGAAGCGATCGAATCGCGACTTTCTGCGCGTCCCGATGTGCGAGAAGCGGCGTGTCGCGTTCAGGGCGAGGGGCCGCAGCAGCAAATCGTTGCGTTCGTGGTGCCTGCGAACCCCGCGGCGCCGCCATCGTTCGATGTGCTGAAAGCCGCGCTCCGCGAACAGCTTCCCGAGTACATGGTGCCGGCCCACTTCGGGCTACTGGCCGCGCTGCCAACTGCGGTGAGCGGGAAGCTCGACCGTCGGGCGCTGCCGACGCTGGAAATTCACGCGCCAGAGCCGCACGGCCGCATTACCGACCCGCGCGACGAGATCGAAGAGCGCATCGCGACCGCGGTTCGTCGCGTGTTCAATTTGAAGGAGCGCGTTTCGGTCGATCACGACTTTTTCAACGACCTCGGTGGCGATTCACTTCGCGCCGCGATGCTGATTTCCGCTCTGCGCGACGATCCCGCAACGGCCACCCTCGCCGTTCGTGATTTGTACCAGACGCGGACGATTGAAGGACTGGCGCAGCGCGTTCGGAACGCAAGCGGCCACGCGAGCCTTCACAAGCCGACCGAACCCACCAAGCGGCTGAACCCGCTGCTCGCAACGATCGTGCAATCTGCCTGGTTGTTGCTCGGGCTAATGGTTACTGGCCCCGCGCTCTACCTGCTGGCGTTCCACATTGTCCCGGATGCCACGGCGAGTTTGGGCTTGGCGCCGTTCCTGCTCACGACGCCGCTGCTCTACGCGGCAGGCATTTGCCTGTACGCGGTCGGTTCCGTGATCTTCGCCGTGATGGTGAAGAAAGTGCTGATCGGCCGGTACGAGCCGGTTCGGGCACCGATTTGGGGGAGCTTCTACGTTCGCAACTGGATCGTGCAACAAACCGCACGACTCATCCCCTGGCGGTTCTTCGACGGCACCGTTTTCGTGAGCGTGATTTTGCGGGCGCTCGGCGCGAAGGTCGGACGGGGCGTTCACATTAGCCGCGGGGTCGCGCTCGTTCACGGCGGGTGGGATCTGCTCGAAATCGGCGACAATGTGACCATCAGTCGCGACGCGACACTGCGCCTCGTTGACCTCGAAGACGGGCAAATCATCGTCGGTCCGATTTCGATCGGCGCCGGCTGCACGCTCGACATTCGTTCCGGGCTCGCGCCGAACACGCGCATGGAGCCGGATAGTTACCTCGCGGCTCAGGGCTACGCGCTCTCCGGGGCCGTGCTTTCTCGCGGAACGCGCTGGGCCGGAATTCCGGCTGCGCCCGCGGGCGAAGCCCCGCCTGCCGCGCAGTTACCGGAAGGTAGCCACGAGCTTTCGCCGGTAATGCACGGCGTCGTGTTACTCGGCGCGAAGTTACTGTTCACGGCGCTTGCGGTCCTTCCTGTCGCGCTCGCGGTACTGCTGTACGCTCAGGTGCAAGGGATAGACACCGCCGCGGCGACCGCGTGGTTACTGCACCCCACGATCAGTACCGACCAGTTCGTTCTCTCGGCGCTCGTGGCCGTGCTCATTGTCCCAGCGCTGCTTGTATCGCGGTGCGTCTCGATGCGAACGCTCGGGAAGATTCCCGAGGGCGTGGTTAGTCGGTGGAGTTACACCTACATCCGCGTGCTGTTGAAGCGGGACATTCTGGATTGGGCGAACGACTGGCTCAACGGCACGCTACTGTGGCGCGTGTGGCTGCGCGGCGCGGGCATGAAGATCGCACGCGATACCGAACTGAGTACGATTTTCGACACCGTGCCGGAGTTGGTCGAACTCGGCCCGGGCACCTTCTTCGCGGACGGCATTTACCTCGGCGCCCCGCACGTTCACCGCGGAACGGTCACCCTGGCACGCACGAAACTCGGGGCCGGCGTGTTCCTCGGTAACTATGCCGTCATTCCGATCGGTCAGACGATCCCGGACGGCGTGCTCCTCGGAGTCTGCACCGTTGCGGACGATCGCATCATCACGCGCGGAACGTCGTGGTTCGGGGAACCGCCGTTCGAGTTGCCGAAGCGGGAGATCGTGGAGGCCGACGCGCGCCTGACGCACAAGCCCTCGTGGATTCGTTACGCGAACCGTGTGTTCTGGGAACTGCTGCGGTTCGCACTTCCCCTGGTGCCGCTGGTGCTGGTCGCGACGTGGTTCGCGGTGCTGGAGGCGGTTCAGCCCGAAGTTTCGCTCGCGGTCCTCGCGTTCGGCGTGGTGCCCGCGCTCGATCTGGGCTTCCTCATAGGGCTGTGCTTGTTCGGGCTGGGCCTGAAGTGGTTCCTGCTCGGTCGCGTGCGCCCGGGCACGCGCACACTTTGGTCGTGCTGGTGCAGCCGGTGGGACTTCAACTACATCGCGTGGCACTACCTCGCTTTGGCCCCGATGCAGGCACTCGAAGGTACCGTTTTGCTGAACGGCTACCTGCGTGCTCTGGGCGTGAAGATCGGGAAGAACGTCGTCGTGGGCGATGTGTTCGCGCTCGTTGTGGACCCCGACATGCTGGAACTTCAGGACGGTGCGACCGTGAGTTGCTTGTTCCAGGCCCACACGTTCGAGGACCGCGTGCTCAAGATCGACCGGGTCGTGATCGGGAAGAACTCGTCGGTGGGGATCGGTGCTGTGCTGCTCTACGGGTGCCACATCGGTGACGGTACTCGCGTGGCGGGGCACAGTGTGGTGATGAAGCGCGAGCGCTTGCAGCCCAATCACACCTACGCCGGTTGCCCGACGCACCTGTTGAGCTGATACCTCTACGGCGCCCCCCGCCCTTGTGGGCAGGGGTCGCCACATCGCACTACTTGCGCGAAGCGTACCACTCGCGCCACTCGTTCGCGGTGGCGAAATCCTTCTCGGTGAGGCTCTTCAATCCGGCGCGGGCCGCTTTCGCAACGGCCTCGTTCTTGTCGCTCAGTGCGTCGATCAGGTCGGGGATGTGGTTCTTGTCATCCTTCATCGCGCACGCGAGCGCGGCCCCTCGGCGCAGCTCTACGTCCTCGGCTTTCAGCATCCCGCGGAGCGAAATCGGCGTCATGCGACACAGGCGCTCAGCGAGGGCCTCGCGCGCGGTCGCCTTCCGCTCGCCTTCGAGTAGCGGAATCACGGCGAGCAGCGCTCCGGTGTTCTCCTGCCCCTTCGCTTCGCGGACGCGCTTGAGTGTGGCCTCCCAGTCCACGTTCGACGTGCGCGTGAGTTCGATGGCGATCTCACTCGCGGTCGTGCCCTGCGTCGGTTTCGGGGTGCTCGGCGGCACCAGGGTAATGGGTTTGCTTGGCGGCTCGACTGTTCCGGGCGCCGGCTTCGTGGGAGCCTCCGGTTTCGCGCTTGGTTCTGGTTTCGTGCCCGGTTCGGTTTTTGCCGCGACCGCATCGTCCGGCGCGGGTGGGGCGGCGTTCGCCCGGAGTTCCGCGTTGGCCGGGTTCCGTTGAACTTTCGCCGCGAGGTCGCGTGCGAGGTTGGAGCGCGAGAGGAACAGGATCGCGAAGGCGGTGTCCACGTCCGTACCATGCCCGCTGCGCCCGACCCATGACCCGTCGCCGCGTTGGGTAGCGATCAGCGCATTGGCGCCGAAATCGTACCAGTCGACGTCACCGATCTTGTCCACCCCATAGATGACGCCGACGCGCTCCAGGGACCAGAAGAAATATAGGTCGGCGTCGTTCCCGCGCCGGCCGCGCCCGCCGTTTGCGAGTGCGGCTGCGAGGTTCGCCATGCCGAGTTTTACGGCCGCGTCACGGGGATCAACCGGCCCCTTATTCGGCTTTGGTGCGGCCGGATCCGCGGGCTTCTTCGGCGGTGCCGGTTCGGGCATTTTGGGCGGATTGTAGAACGGGTCGTTCGGGTCTATATCGGCCGAGACGACGGGTTTAGTGGGTGCCGGCTTCGGCTCTTTTGCTTCCGGCTTCCCGACGAGCGCGGCCTTCTGTTTCTTCTCCTCGCGCCGGGCGATCGCGGTCGCGAGACCGAGCAGCCCGGCGCACGTCATCGACGGGCTGCCGTCGGCGCCCCCCAGAAGTCCGCTGTAGGGCCACCCGCCGGATGCGGTCTGTTGCAAGAGGAATCGCTTCTCGATGAGGTCGAGGGCGGGTTCGACTGGGACGCCGTGCTTGCGCGCGGTCCACACACCGAGCACACCGAACTGCGTGTTCGAGTTGTCGTCGGGCAGTCGGCCCCGGCCGGTCTCTGCCGCGAGCAGCGCTTGACGGTACTTCTCCACGTCCGCGTGGAGCTTCCCGGTCGCACCGGGCTTGTCCGCGGGCTTCGGTGCGCCCAATTTGGTGGGTTCCGGTTCCTTGCCACTCCCCGTCACGAGTGTGGTGTCGGAGAGCCTAGTACGAAGGAGGCGCTCGGTCGCGGGCGGAACGGCCGCGACGCACTCGTAGGTCCAGCCGCCGTTCATGTTTTGGCCCGCGAGGAGCCGCACACCGAGCATCTGGATCAGCGGCCGGTCGCCCGGTTCGCCGAGGCGGTCGAGGTACAAGAGGCAAAGGGTGATGTGGTACGTTTGGGTTTGCGTGTACGACGCATCGCGGACGACGGTGGTGATCTTCTTCACGGCAGCGTCATCGGCCGGCACACCGGCTTCGAGTAACGCGAGACCCACAAGTGCCGTCGCCCCAACGCGGTCGGGATCACGGATCGCCTTCCCGTTTTCGCCCCCGGATTTTTTGAGGTACGCGATTCCCTTCTGAACTGCCGCATCGATGTCTTTGGGCGCAGCCGCGCGCGCAGAATGCGGGACCGAAATCGCGAGTACAAGCGCCAATAGAAGACGCAAGAGCGCCATGCGTGGCCCTCGCTGGACGTGAACGACAGGAACGGGCGATCTGCGACTTGCTTCTCGATGCTACAACGCAGCCCGACCGGAAATGTTGGAGCAATAATGCTGGTGGGGCGGGTTGTGCTGACCCACAACCCGCCCCACACTCATCACCAATCCGTGGTCCTAATAGATAAACGGCTTTTCGGCACCGTCGAGACACTATTTCTTTTGCTTCGTGTACCAATCTCGCCATGCGGCTGCGGCCGCGGCCTTTTGTGCCGCTGTTGCCCCGGAAACGGGGCCAAAGTCCTTTCCGGACAAACTCTTAAGGCCGGCTTTCGCGGCCCGAACCACGGAATCGTCCGCGTCGGCAATCAGGTCGATCAGGTCGGGGATGTGCTCCTTATCGTCCTTCATCGCACACGCGACCGCAGCCCCGCGGCGCAGTTCGGCCTCGCTCGCTTTCAGCATGGTGCGGAGCGAAGCCGGCGTCATGCGGCACAGGCGCTCGGCGAGGGCCTCTCGCGCGGCGGCCTTGCGGTCGCCGTCCGCGTGAGTCGCTGTCACCACCAGCGCGCGCGTGTGGGTCGGTCCCTTGGCGTCGCGGGATTCGGTGAGCAACTTGGTCCAGTCACTGCTCGACGATTTCAGCAACAGAGAGGCGCGCGTGATGGCCTCGTCGCCGGTCGGGTTCGGCAGATTGACGACCGGTATCGCGGCGCTCACCGGCGTGGTCGGCCGGTTGGGGAGCAGGTCGGTCGCGGCCGGCCCGGTCCCGGCTTTCATTTCGGTGCTGGTGGGGTCTTTTTGCACCTTGTTGGACAGGTCGCGTGCGAGGTTCGAGCGGCAGAGGAAGAGGACCGCGAACGACGTGTTCACTTCGGCCCCGTAACTCCCGCCGATGCCCCACGAGCCGTCCGCCCCTTGCGAGCGCACAAGGGCCGTGGAACCGATGTCGTACCAGTCGATGTCGCCGATCTTTTCCAAACCGTAGGTGACGCCGACGCGCTCCAAGGACCAGAGGAAGTACAGGTCGCCGTGCCCGTGCCCCCCGCCGTTGGCGACGAGTAACCCCCTGCCGGCACGGATCTGGTCGATGATGGTCAGCCCCAACCCGGCAAAGGCGCGCTGGATGACGAGGTCGCGTGCGTCGGCGGGGCGGGCCTGCGGCTTCTTGGGCGGGTCCTTCCCGGCGGGCGGGTTGTAGAACGGGTCGTTGGGCTTATTGGGTTTCGCGGGGTCCGGTTTCGGAGCCGGGTTATCGGTCTTCAGGCGCCGTTCCTCGCGCCGGGCCACACCGGTCGCCATCCCGAGCAACCCCGCGCAGTACATCGCGGGGCTCCCGGCGGGGGCGATGCCCGCGGGGCCTGTTCCCCCAGAGTACGGCCAGTTCCCGGTGCGCTGGTCCTGGGCGCCCATGAACCGCTTCTCGATGAGATCGAGGGCTTCTTCTACAGGGGCGCCGTGTTTGCGGGACATCCACACCGCCATCACCGCGAACTGCGTGTTCGAGTTGTCGTCTCCCCCTCCGATTCCCCCACCCTGGGCGCGAGCGGCAACCAGTGCCTGGCCGTATTTCTCAACGTCTGCGTTGAGTTTGGGTGGCTTTCCGTTTTCACCAGCGGTCAGGCGGACCTGTTGAAGACTGTTTTTGAGGTACGTCGCGGTTTCCGCGGAAACCGGCTGGATGCTCTGGTACGTCCAGCCGCCGTTGACCGACTGCCCGACGATCAGGCGCGCCGCGAGCATCTGAATGATCGCGGCGTCGCTCGGGTCACCGAGGCGGTCGAGGTACATGATGGACAACGAGATCTGGTACGTTTGGTTCTGTGTGAACGAGGCGTCGCGGACGAGGGCGGTGATCGCTTTCACCGCGGGGTCGTCGACCGGTACGCCCGCTTCCAGAAGTGCCAGCCCGGAGAGGCACGTCGGGCCGATGCCGTAGCTGGCCTCGTTGCCCCCGTTGAAACCTTGCCCCGGCTTCTGGTTGTAGCGCGCTTTGAGGTGCTCGGCCCCGGCTTTAATCGCGCGATCGATTTCTTTTGGTGTGGCTCCCGGCGCGGTCTGTCCCGCAGCCAGGACGATACTGCACAGCCCGGCGAGACGAACGAATTTTGAGATCATGACTCAACCCTCGGCGACCGCGAGGACACGACGGTACAGCCTACCTTAACATTTAGTCGCACGCGAGGCGACCGCGAAATGTGCGTGTACCGGCGCGGCACGGGTGGTTGCGAACGCCCGCGGGACTAAAGTACCTGGGTCGTCCTCGTTTTTGGATCGGCCCATCAATGTCGAAGTTCTTCAAGTACAAATCGGCCGCGGAACTGGGAGCGGAGAACGCCCGGCTCGGGATCGATTTGCGGTTCTCCGAAGACCTCGCACCTCTGTTCCAGCCCCTTGTTGTGGGGCCGCGAACCATCGGTAATCGGTGGGGCATTCACCCAATGGAGGGGTGCGACGGCGAACCGGACGGCTCGCCGGGCGAACTCACGTTTCGTCGGTACCAGCGCTTCGGCGCGGGCGGGGCGAAACTCATTTGGGGCGAAGCGTGTGCCGTCACGCCCCAAGCGCGAGCCAACCCCCGGCAAATAGTACTCAACGAATCGACCAAGTCCGCGTTCATGCGAATGGTCGCCGACTGTCGGAAGGCTCACTGCGACGCGAACGGAACAGATACCGACTTGCTCCTCGGACTGCAACTGACGCACTCCGGGCGCTACAGCCACCCGCATCCGATCATTGCTATCCACGACCCGATCCTCGATCCGCGCACGACCGCGAACCGGGCCACGGGTGCGCGCGTCACGGCCGACTACCCGCTCATTACCGACGACGAACTGAAGCGCCTCGTCGATGACTACGTTCGCGCCGCGAAACTCGCGGTGGAAGTGGGCTTCGATTTCATCGACGTGAAGCAGTGCCACCGTTATTTGCTGAATGAGTTGCTCGGCGCACGGAACCGCCCCGGTCCCTATGGTGGCAGTTATGAGAACCGCACCCGGTTCGCACGCGAAGTCTTCCAGGCCGTGCGCGCGGCGGTTCCCGCTTACGTCGTCCTCGCGACGCGGATGAACGTTTACGACGGCATCCCGTTTCACAAGTCGGCGAACGACGACGGTACCCCCGATACTCACGCGCTCCCACTCGTGAACGGCTGGGGGATGTCCGAGGGTGACCCCTTTACTGTGGATCTCACCGAACCGCTGCGCTGGATCGCGGAGATGCGCGCGCTGGGGGTAACGCTCGTCAACGTGACGATGGGCAACCCATATGCGCAGCCGCACTACGGGCGCCCGTTCGAGTACGCGCCGCCGGACGGCTACGAATCGCCCGAGCACCCGCTCACCGGCGTGGACCGGCACTTCCGCACGGTCGAAGCCATTCAGAAGACGTTCCCGGATCTCGCCCTCGTAGGGACGGGATACAGCTACTTGCAAGAGTTCCTGCCACAAGTGGCTGCGGCGAACGTCCGCGACGGGCGCGTGAGCATCGTGGGCGTCGGGCGCGGCACACTGTCCCAGCCGGACTGGGTGCGGCAGTTGCTCGATAGCGGCAAGCTTGATCGCAAGCGCGTCTGCCGCACGTTCAGTTATTGCACGGCGATTATGCGCGCGAAGCAGCACCCGCTGGGTCAGTACGCGACCGGGTGCCCGCCCTTCGATAAAGAGGCCTACGGCGAAATTTGGAAGGAAGTGCAGCAGTTGAACGTGAAGAAATCGTAGTCTGCGAGCGAATGATAGGTTGAGAGCAAACTCGAACGCTGGCTCGGCGCCCACTCGTGCTCATCACGAACGGAGTTCGTTAGGCGGGCCGGTTGCGCCAAAGAGAACAGGCCCGCCATGTCCGCTCGTAGGTGGTTCATACTGCTCGGTTTCGTGCTCGTTTCGCTCGCGCTGTCGCTGGGGTGGTTCGTTTGGGCCGTGTTCAACGCGCCGCCCGGTCAGCGGATGGGCGCGGTGGGCATCACCGGTATCCTTCAGTTACTCGAGCTACCCCTCGCTTACGGCCTGCTGCGTTTCAGTGACTACGCCCACACGTGGGCCGTGCGCCTGAACCTCGTGAAGATCGCGGGCGCGGTCGGCCTCACGGTCGCCGGTGCCATTAGTAACCAAACCGAGCTGGTCGCGGCCGGGATCGCGGCGTGCGGGCTCTTCGTCGCGTACACCCTGTTTCTTCGGCGCAACGCCGAGTTCTTCGATTGATGGGCGATACAACAGGTGCGTACCCTCCTCCCCCGGAACGCTCCATGCGCACTAACCCCATCAAGCAGCTCCTGAAGTCCGGTAAGCCCACGGTCGGCACGTGGCTCTCGCTCGGGAGCGTCACCGCGGCGCGGTTCCTCGCCCGCTCGGGCTTCGACTGGCTCACGGTCGACGTCGAGCACTCGCTGGTGAACGTCGAAACCACCACGCACATGATCGCGTCCATCGCGGACGCCGGGAGCGTGCCACTCGCGCGCGTGCCCTCCAACCGACACGATCACATCAAGCGCGTCCTCGATAACGGCGGGTTCGGCGTCGTGGTGCCGATGGTGAACACGCGCCAGGAGGCCCAGGACGCCGTGAGCGCGTGCCTGTACCCGCCGTTCGGTACGCGGAGCGTCGGCGGCAGCGTTCACGCGCTGAACTTCGCCGCGAACCCGGTGGACTACTACGCCCGGGCGAACGACGAGATCCTCATCGTGCTCCAGTGCGAGCACATTCAGGCCGTGCGGAACTTCGAGGAGGTGTACTCCGTGCCCGGCGTCGACGCGGTGTTCGTCGGTCCCAACGACCTCGCCGCGAGCATGCGCAGCGCCGACGACAAGCCGCCGCACCCGGACGTCTTCAAACAGGCGCTCGCGGACATCCTCGCCGCCGCGAAGCGGATCGGCGTCCCCGCCGGCATCCACACGTTCAGCATCGAGGAAGCGAAGTCGCGTATTGCGGACGGCTGGCAGTTCATCGCGGTGAACAGCGAACTGAAGTTCCTGACCGACGGGGCGAAGCAGGTCGTCGATGGCTTGGGGCTGGGCAAAGGGGGTGACCTCGCGAAGTATTGAACACCTGGGACCGCGGGCATCTTGCCCGCTGTGCGCGTGATGGAGAGGCGCCACGTGAATCACAAACCGCGCGCGTTTACCTGCTCTTCTCAAGTTCACAGCGAAGAGCGGGCAAGATGCCCGCGGTCCCAGGAAACCGACTAAAAATCTCCGTTGACCCCCGTTCTCACCGAGGTTATGCACGCGAGTGAAACCTTTAGAAACTCAAGGCGTGCGAACCGATGCGGTGGGCGTGGGTACGTTCGGTAATTGTGATAGCATGCGCGACCGCTCCGAGCGGGTGCCTGACGCGCGCCGAACAGCCGTCGCTCGCGTCTGTGGCCCGGTCGCTCGCGCCGGTGCAACAGGTTGAAGGCATCCAACTCGAATCGATCATCCTCGAGCGCCCCATCGGTGACCGGTTCCTCGATCGCGAACTCTGGGACTCGACGCTGCCGGTCGGTTCGCCCGAAATGCAAGTACTCCTGAGCGAGAACGGGTTACGGGCGGGCATCTTGGCCGGATCACTCCCACCGCGATTCCAGGCACTTCTCGAATCCGATGCCGAAGCGATCGCGGGGCGCGGGCTGACGTTCGCGAACCGCAAAGAAGAAGTGCTCCCGACCAGCGGGCCGAGCGATCTCTGTGAGTTCACCGTGCTCACGGATCTCGCCGGTAAGCGTGCCCCGGTCAGTCTCAAACAAGCCCGGGGCGGCATCCTCGTGCGGCCGGAAGCGACGAGTGACCGTCGCGTGCGGATCACGTGCGAACCGCAAATCCAGCACGGCGAGCGGCAACAGTACTTGCGCCCGTCGGAGGACGTGACCGGGTGGGTGAAGCACGAAGAGGTACCGCTCGTCCGTTACCAGCCCCTCGCGTTCGATGTTCCGCTTGGCCGGAGCGAGTACCTGGTGATCGGGTGGCGCGCGGACCAGGACGACACGCTCGGGGCCGCGCTCTTCGGTGTGGAAGCGAACGCTCAGCCGCGGCAGCGGGTTCTCGTTATCCGCGCTCGCCAGGTGAACCCCAGTGCCACGCCCGATCTGCCGTCGCTCGGGTCGGGCGGGCGCCGGGCGTCCATCGCGGCCGAAGCCGGGCGCCCGCGCTAATCTCGTTGTCAACTCTCCGTGAAGACGTTCGGGAGCCGCACGTTTCGCGCCCCCCGAAACGTCCGTTTCGCACCGAGATCAGAACGACACCTTGTACTTCTCGGCGAGTTTGCGCTTCGCGTCGTAGATAGTCTTGTCGATCATCTCCCAGGTTTCGGCCCGGTGCTGCTTGTCGTCGGAGACCACCTTGGCCATCTGCTCCCGGATTTTGGGGATGTTGGTGTCCACGAACACGGGGTTGCTGAATAGCGCCGCGCCGCCCCACCACCCGAACGACCGGCCGCCCCCGTACCCGTAGAAGTACTGCTGCTCGGCCAGGGCCTTCGTATCGATCGGCACCCCGCGCAGGCTTTGGCCGATGGCCCGCAGGCGCCGGGCCGACTGGTGCGCGGCATCGATCGCGACCGGGTCCACGTTCCGGGGGCTGATGTGCAGGAGTTGGTCGGCCGCCTTATCGTGCCAGGTCGCGGTCTTATCGTAGTTCGGGCTGTCTTTCTTCTGGGCGATCTCACCCAGGATCGTGTTCACGGCCTGGAGGTAGCGCTTGGTCGCGCTCGCGGTCGGCGTGGCGCCGGTCGTTCCCGGCTCGGGTTCCGCGGCCGGGTTCGGGAACGCGAATAGGGACACGATGTGTTTCAGGTCCGCGGTCGTGAGGCTCCCGGACAGAGTGAACGTCGTGTCTTTGAACTCGGGCTTCCAACGCTCGAACCCCTCGATCGCGATCCCCTGGTCCTCGATCAGCTCGCGGACCAGGTCCGGCAGCGTGTTCCGGAACCGAGCCGGTTCAACGGCAAACTCGATGGCGATGCTGGCGGTGATCTTGTCGGTCACCTTCGCCGAGAACGTCATCCCCTTCACCTGGGACAAGAAGCTCGCGAGCAGGTTCACGTCCGCGTTCTTGATCTTGGCCACCGCCGGACTGGTCGGCAGAGCCATTTTCAGGATGGTCTTGTCCACCGCGTCTTCGAGATCGACCGCGATGGTGACGGTGTTATCCTTGGCACCCTCGGTCGCTTTCTTCAGGTACGGTGACAGCGTGCCGGTTTTGTTCGCGAGAGCGCTCTTCAGGTAGCGCGCGGTGAACTGGCGATCGGCCGGGTACACGGCCACAAGGGTCGTGCTCGGGAGCCACGTGAAGTAGACGTCGCGCGGGGACAGCGCGGCCACCTGCCCGACGATGTCGTCGCTGGAACCGCCCTCGCGTGTGGCCACGTCGCGCATGTTCGGGAGGCTGCCCACGGTGACCAGCCCGACTTGGCACCCTCGAACAAGCGTGTTCAGGTTCACGTCCGCGGCCACGACTACCGCTTCCGCGTCGGACGGGACGAACCCCAGCCCGCCGCGGTTCCCGGGTTGACCCTTCTCGCTCCACTTCTCGCTCTTGGCGAGCGGGCTGGCGTAAGCCCCTTTCGCGTCGACGAGCAGTAAGGTGTTGGTGCTCGTCGGCGTGTACTTCAGAAGCCCGTCATACGGCCCCGCCGCACTCGCTGGGGCGGCGAGCGCGAGGAGCAAACACCAGACGACCGGAGCGGAGCGCGGCATGGGAGTCACCTCGGAGTGTGGCCGGAACGCACTCAATCTCGCGACCCGAGGGGGTGAAGTCAAGCGCCCGCCGCGCCGGAACGGTATCCCGATCGACAAAATTACGGGCACCCTAACACCTTTTCACGCCACCGCTTACTTCGTCTTCGATTTGACAACCTCGGCCAGAACGTCCGCTTTACCCTCGGCTTTCTCCAGGCGCGGGTAGCGGGCGCCGCCCTTGTAATCGAGCGCGTGCGTTTTGAAGAAGTCGCCGCTCTCGGCGAGTAGTTCGAGCTTCCCACCGGTCCTTGTTGCAGCGACGGCGGTCTTCAGGTTGTCTGTTGCGAACCGGCGCCCGTTGACCGCGATCAGTTTCATCCCTGGGGCCAGCCCCGCTTTCGCTGCGGGCGAGCTCGGCACGATGTCGCCCACGAGTCCCTCCCCGCTCACAGCGAAGCCGACCGAATCGGTCAGGTTGACGCCCTTCGCGAGTCCCTCCATCGTGGTGAACAGATCGGTGGGCTTCTCGGTGTAAGAGAGCTTCCAGCCGCCCTCGGTGATGCCTTCGAGCGGAGGCGTTTCCGCGGGCACTTCGACCCGGCGCGCGAAGTACGCTTTCCAGTCGCGTTCGGCGACCGCGTTGAGCGCGTCGATCACGTTTTCGAGGCTGTACCCGCGCACCACGGGTGTTCCGGTGCCGCTCCCGAAGAAGGCCGCGCAGAAGTCGTCGATCGACTTCGCGCCCTTCGTGTGCGTGCGGATGAGCACATCAACTTCGAGCCACAGCAGCGTGCCCTCGTCGTAGAAGTCCACGGCCCGGCGCGCGGAGCGCCACGACCCGGTCGCGTCGAAGAGCGTGCTCGCCGCAGCCGCAGTGTCGTCCAGCGGGCGCCACCCGCGTGCCTTCACGTTCGTCATGCGCGCGGCCGTCATCGCGAGGTAGTCGCGTGCGTCTTCCGCGGTGAGTAACCCGGAACGCGCCGCGAGCAGCCACCCGAGGTAGTTGGTCAGCCCCTCGTAGACCCATAGCAACCGCGTTTGTTGGGGTTTTTGGTAGTCGGGCATAATCATGTCGGCCGGGCGCCGGAACTTGCCGTTCCACGAGTGAACGAACTCGTGCGGGAACAGCGTGGCCGCGGCCTTGCGCTCACCGACTTTGACCAGCGCGAGTTCGGCCAGCCGGTTGTCGCTCGACTGGTGGTGTTCGATCCCGGCACGCGGAATGTGGTTGCTCAGCCCGAGCAGGAACGTGTAGTCGCGGTACGGTTTCGCCGGGCCGAATAGAGCTGCGGCCTCTCCGGGCAATTTGTTCCACGCCTTGAGCGTCGCTTCGGGCACTTCGAGACCGTCCGGGCTATCGCACGCGAGCACCACGCGGTGAAGTTGCCCCTCCTGGCCCGCACCGATGGGAACGATGCGCACATTTTCGCCCGCCAAAAGTGGCGAATCGATGAGCGTTTCCAGCGTGGCCTCTTTGAACGCGACCCGCCCGTCTTTCTCCTCGCGCGGAACCAGCGCGGTGCCGTACTTCCACTTCTCCGGCAACTTCACCGCGGCGTCGAACGTCAGGTCCAGCGGCTTCGCCAGTTTGGGGTACACGAGCACGTCGTTCCAGTTCATCGTCATGACCTTCGGCGACGCGACCGTCATAAACATCGCCCCGCCCTCGGCGCCGGCCGCGAGTAGCAGGTCGAAGGTCACCTCGATGGACGCGGCGCCGTCCGGCACCACGCAGTTGATCGTGAACGGGTCCGCGTCGTCGCGCTTCCATTCGATCGCCTTCCCGCCGGCGCGCACGCGGAACTCGGTCACGTTCGCGATCTGGCCGACCGGCCGGTGCCGGCCCGGAATCCACTTCGGGTAGTGCAGCGCGATCGGTCCCGGTGCGGTCGGGATCACCTCGCGGACGTGGATAACCTTGCGCGACACCTCGGCCGCATCGACGGACAATTCGATGTTCTGCGCGAAGGTCAGCGGCGGGAACGCAGCGAGGGCGAACACAACGAGCGCGAAACGCAGCATAGCGAGCCTCTCCGGTTGCAAACGGGAGCCGCCATGATACCCGGCGCCCGCGCGAAAGTGTACTCGCCGCGTCTGTCGGCGGTTCACGAGCCCCGAAGCTAGCAAACGCTAACGTTTTGGGATTGTGGGGCCGCCTTCTGGCTTGAAGAACGTGCCAACTCCGTACTGCTCTGAGAGTTCCGCATAGTTCCTTCACGCGAACACGATGCGACCAGATAACAATTGCTACAAACCATCCGGAATCCGCGATTTCGTGCTAACATCGAACTGAAAATTCCCTCAAAATGAGCCGCTTTTAGGTGGCCAAGCTGAGTGAACGGCTGATGTCAGCCGTTCGGAGAGTAGTCCACGAATGGGCTACTCTCCGAACATTGCGGATGCGATTTGCTGAATTATGTAGAATTGAACTAATGTTCACAAGTGATTAGCCCGAAATTTTCGGGCCGAACTTCATCCAACGGAAACCGGATCACCTTGGGGCGGATGACCCCGTCACGGTACAATCGCGGTGAGGGCGAACACCGATGTGGCGCCGGGTTTCGTAAAGGGGACTCATGCTCCGCGAAGTGCAGATCGACATCCGCCGGCAGCGTGCGAAAGCGGTCAAGTTTCAGATCGAGAACCTGGGCAAGAACCGCGTGTTCTCCGACTACCGAATCACAAACCCGGAGTCCGGCGGGCAGTACACGGTGTCCGTGAAAGGGTTCGAGGTCGGGGACAATTCCTGTACGTGTCCGGACTTCAAAGCGAACACGCTCGGCACCTGTAAACACATCGAGGCGGTGCTCGATCACCTCAAGGACGAACTCCCGCCGCACCTGCAAAAGAAGAAGGCCGCGGTCACTCGGCCGGAAATCTTCCTCCACTACGGCGAGCAACTTCAACTGGGCGCGCACATCCCGCCGCGCCACTCTGACAAGCTCGCGAAACTCGCGCACACGTACTTCGACGAAAAGGGCTTGTGGTCGGGGCGCGGGAGGTACACCGATCTGATTCGTGATGTGGAGGCGGTGCCCGAAGAGGTCACCGTGATGTCCGACGCGCTGGAGTTCGTGGATCGCGAGATCGAGCGCGCGGAACTACTCGCCCGCGAACAGGTGTGGGTGAAGCAGCTCGAAGCCGGAACCCTCGACCTGAATCTGCTCTCGGCCCCGCTTTACGACTACCAGATGCGCGGGGCGCTTTTCCTCGCGTGCCGCGGGCGCAGCATCCTCGGCGACGACATGGGATTGGGCAAGACCGCTCAGACGCTCGCCGCGGTCGAACTGCTCGCACGCGAGCGCGGTATCCAGCGGGCGCTCGTGGTGGCGCCCGCGTCGGTGAAGTACCAGTGGGAATCGGAGATCCGGAAGTTCACCTCGCGGCCGGTCCAGGTCATCGACGGCAGCCCGGAAGCGCGCCTCGATCAGTACGCGGAGCCGACGTTCTTCCGCCTCGTGAACTACGAGCAAGTCGTGCGCGACCGCGAGGCGATCAACGCCTGGAAGCCCGACGTGATCGTTCTCGACGAGGCCCAGCGCATCAAGAATTGGGAGGCGAAGACCAGCAAAGAGGTGAAGAAGCTCAAGAGCCGGTACGCGATCGTGCTGACGGGTACGCCGCTCGAAAACAAGCTCGAAGAACTGTACAGCATCGTGCAGTTCGTGGACGAGCGGCGGTTCGGCCCCGCCTTCGAGTTCCTCTACGAACACCGCGTGCTCGACGAGGCCGGCAATCTGAAGGGGTACCGCAACCTCGACAAGATCCGCGAGAAACTCGCGCCGATCTTCCTGCGGCGCACACGCGGCGAGGTGCTCACGCAACTGCCGGCCCGTACCGACAACACAGTATTCGTGGAACTGGCAGCCGAACAGCGCACGCACTACGAGGAACAGCGCACCACGCTCGCGCGATTGCTGCAAAAGAACTACCTCACTGACCTCGATCGAAAGCGCATCCTTGCGTGTCTGGTCAACTTGCGCACTATCTGCGACAGCCTGTTCCTCTTCGACCGGCAGACGCGGATCTCACCAAAACTCGACGAGTTCGCAGAACTGGTGCCGGAACTGCTCAGTGATCCGACGTCCGCCGCGTCTGGTATTACTCCCCCTTCCTTTTTAGGGAAGGGGGTTGGGGGATTAGGTTGTGCCGATAACCCCTCCCCAACCCCTCCCCTAAACGGAGAGGGGCTTAAGACGGGGAGCAACGGTGCAATGGCTTCTGTTCCTATTTCTGCTACCGATCACAAGCTGGTCGTTTTCTCGCAGTGGGAAACGATGGCGATGGAAGCGGCGAAGGTATTGGACAAACTCGGCGTCGGGTACGTGCTGTTACACGGCGGGCTGCCGGGCAAGGAACGCAAGGCCGTATTGGAACGGTTCCAAACAGACCCCGCGTGCAAGATCTTCCTTAGCACCGATGCGGGCGGCACGGGTCTGAATCTTCAAACCGCCGACACGGTGGTGAATCTCGAACTGCCGTGGAACCCGGCCGTGCTCGAACAGCGCATCGCCCGCGTTCACCGGATGGGTCAGAACCGCCCGGTGCGGGTGATCAATTTTGTCACACGCGGCACAATCGAAGAGAAGGTGCTGCGCACCGTTGAGGCCAAGCAGGGCTTGTTTACGGGACTGTTCGCGGGCGATGCGGACGAGCTCCCGTTCGAGGCGATCAACACCGGCGGGTTTCTCGACACGATGCGCGAGCTGGTCGGCGACGAGTCCGGGGACAAGCCGCTGAGCGCTGGGGCCAAGAAACGCGAGCCGGGCACCCGGAAACCGGGAGAGGGCGCGGCACTTGCGCCCCGCGAACCGTCTGATCGGTCGGGGCTTGCGGCTCCGGATTCGATGTGGAACGGGATCGCGCAGATTATCGAAGGGGCGTGCGCGGTCGTCGCGAACCCGGACGCAGCGAAACAAATGCCGTCCGACGTCCGCGAACGTCTCGAAACGGCAATTCGGGCGCTCGCAAGCAATCTTCGGTCGGAATCCGCGAATTAGGGACGGCGAGCGATTCGGTTGGTACGAACCGTGCAAATTCACCCGGGCGTTACAGCGGCCCGGTGCGGATCGCCGGGTCCAGATTCGTTTCCCACTTTGGTGGGGAGCCCACCCGGAGGATCTGCCATGAAGACGAAGGCATTTGCACTAGCGGCGATGGTGGTCGCGGGCGTGCTGAGCACCGCGGGTTCTGCTGATGCCCAGTACCGGTACCGCGGCTCTCGCTCGTACACGTACACCAACCCGACCTACTACGCGCCGACTTACACGGCTCCGGTCTACACCGCACCGACTTACAACGGCGTCGTTGGAGTTGGCGCTTACACACCACTCGGCGGCACGAGCATGGTGGTGCCGAGCGGTTACTCGTCGTCCTATTACAGCCCGACGTACACCCCGACCTACACCTACCCGACGTACAGCTACAGTTATCCGACCTACGGGAGCTTCTACAGTGGGGGCGTTTACACCTCGCCGGGCGGAGCGTGGTACGGTCGGGGCTGGCGTCGATAGTACGTTAATAGGCCGTAAAGCAGACTTTACGGCTTGTTACATTTCGCAGTGAAAGAGAAATCTCATTAGTCGGTACTATTTAACGTCACACGGCAACGTGGACTTCAACATAGGAGACACATCATGAAACGCTTCGCTGTCGCGGCCGTTCTTGCTGCCGCCCTCGGTTTCGGGACCGCAACCACCGCCAACGCTCAGTACGTTCAGCGGTACACGACCATCACCCCGAACGGTGGTGTGGTCATCAACAACGGGTACTCCAACTGGGGTGCGTACCAAACCAACAATACGTACATCTCACCGTTCGGCACCGTGAAACAGCGCTCGTACTACGGCGACGTGTTCGGTAACAGCTACGGCGCCTCCACCGGCTACAACTTCTACAGCGGCTACGGCTACAACCGCGGGTTCTACCAACCCAGCCCGTTCGTGTACCCCTCTTACGGTTACCGCTACGGTTACTACGGTCGCCGCTGGTAAGCGGAGCGACGAAACTCAACATTCAACGGGCCGCGGACGAATCCGCGGCCCGTTGGCGTTTCCGGCTCCCCATCTGTAAGCGTTGGGAGATCAAGTTCGACGTGGATCGAACCCTTACCGTGTTCGTTCCGTCGCGATAATGCTCGTAATTATCTCACCTCGATCAGCCGGCACTCGGACAACATTTGTTCGTCGCCGTCCCCCACGAGCAGCAGCTTGCCCCCCACGCACCGCGTGGGGCCGTTGTCTGGGCACACATGGTCGGTGTCGGTGCCGAGCGCGAACTCTCCCTCCGTGCGGTACGAGACCGGGTACACGAGCGGCAGGTGAACGGGCATCGTCGTGCCGTCGCGTAGCGTGAGTGTCGCAGAGCGGTAGAGTTGGTCGAGCAGCGCCGCGGCCGGTGTAAGTTGCACTTTCCGGAGCGCCTCCCACGGCACCCACAGATACTCGCCCCCGCGGAACACTTCCAACACGGACGCGAACCGGTCGTCGGCGTCACGCAGCCCGTCGAACTCGACTCCGTTAATGAACCCGCAAACGTGTGGACTCGCGGCGTCGGCCGCGTCGATGGCCCGCATCGCGTTGTCCGGTTCCGCGTGCCGGAGGAACCTCACGGCTTTCCAGCGGCGGGTCGCGTGGTTCGGTGGCGGTTCGGGGAGAATGTTCGGTTCGCGCCCGCCCCCAGTGCGGAGCCGTTCGCTACGGAACAGTCGGTGGAACTCCCGTTCCACTTCCGGCCACTCGGGTTCGTCGATTTGGATTCGCGTGAGGTGTTCGAGGGCGTCGTCGAACCGCCCGGCGAACGCGAGCAGGTCGACGAGCAACCGCCGGGCGGCGGGATCGGTCGGCGCGGCGGCGACTGCGGTTTCTTGGTGTGTAACCGCGTCCGCCAGCCGCCCTTCGGCGAGCATATCGTGAACTGTCATTCAAACATTTTATGCGATTACGCGGCTCGCGCAACCGCCGTCGCGTTCGCGGGTACTGTGACCGGCACCGGGTGACCGCTCAGGCGCGACAAAACGTCCGTTACCTGGAACGGATTGAGCGTCTGAATGACTTCTGATTCGACTGACATTTCGGGGAATCGAGGTTCCACATCCAACGCGGGTCGCACGGTCGCCGGCCCGACCAACACGACGCGCTCGCCCGCGACACGCGGAACAGCGGCGAGTGCCTGTGTCGGCCAGAGCCAGTGTTCGCCCCCGGCCAGTCCGACCGGTAACGTGCCATCGGCTAACAGGGCCGCGGGCTTGAACATCTGGAAGCCTAGCTTTTCTCCCCTTCCCTTTAGGGAGGGGGTTGGGGGGTAGGTCAGCCCCGTTTCCGCGAGCAGGCGGTGCAGTTGCGCGATTACGGCCGCTCCGCGAGCGTGCAGACGCACGCCCGCGCGCTCGTTTGGTGCAACGACGAGGAACACTTCGTCGTCCGGCACCGCGAGCAAGTCCGCGAGGTCGTTCGCGGCAGCGTTGTGGGGTTCCATCGCGAGCGCGGCGGCTTTAAGGCCGTCGAGTGCCCGCGCGAGCCGCCGGACTTCTACGTGAGCCAACAGCGTCGGCAGTTCGGTCGTGATGAGCGTCGTGAGTTCAGCGAAGCGGTCCGGTGCGGCGGTTCGCACGGCTTCGAGTTCGGCCTGGCGCTTCGCGTCGAAGAAGAACACAGCCGGCTCGTTCCATCGGGCCGGCCGGAGTTGCTTCGCGGCGCGTATCAGTGCCTCACGCAGAACGAGAAGGCGCGGGCGCGCGGCAAACGCCGGATCACCCGTGTCAGGCAACGCGACGGGGGGCACCCCCGCACGGTAGTCGGAGAGATTAGCGGACATACGGCGCGTCCTCCTTGACGGGCGCGCCGCATTAAACGCGAGAGTCGGAAATGATTTCAAGTGGAACCCGGGAAACGTCTAGCGCCCATCAAACGGAAGCGCCCGATGTGAACTTCCCATTTTGCGCGGTCCACCGCAAACACCACCCCGATTGGTCCGATAATAGCAACTCGCAACTCGCCCATGACCTTCAACGCACCTCGTGACTCGCCGAATTCGTCCGCGATCCAGGTGAGGCCGTCCAGAATCTTGCGGGCCGCGGCGAGTGCCTCGGTCCGCTGCCCGCGAGCGGCAGCACGAGCGACCACGTCACGCAATTGGTCCTTGACAGCTTCGGAGAGGAGCACGCGAAACTGAGGGGCGGACATCAGGGCGTCCCCTCGAACTCGCGTTCGATCTCCGTCAGCGCGTCGCGCATCGACAGCACGGGTTCTTGCGACCGAAGGGCGAGGAAGTAATCGTCCGTGAGGTCGTCGTTGGGGTGAAGGTGGTCGTAGAGTGCGAAGAACGCGCGCCGCAGGCGCGCGTGTTCGGCGGTGAGAGCGCGAATGGTCGCTCCCAGTGAACTCGCCTCTTCTTTAGTGCGAAGCGGGTGCGTGGGGGGTACGTTCCCGCCTCGCGCAAGAAGCGCGAGTACGGTTTGCCCCTCAGCTTCCATAATTTCGGGCGTTTGGCTGCGGATGTGTGCGGCAGTTGCTTCGTCCAGCACCCCGGCTGTGGCCGGGTCTTCAAGTATCGCGCGGCACCAGTGGCGCAGGTTCGAGCACCGCGCACGAAGTGCGACTGCTTCCCGCTCCAAACCGTCGGCAGAGTCGCTCGACTGCGGGGTGTAGCCGTTCGAGTCCGCGGGGGGCGTATTGGGAGCCGTGTCGTCCATTGCGATTCTCCGTGACGACTTCAGTTTAACGCCCCCGCGACGGTTATGTCAGCCGTTCAGTTCCACGGCCTCTTCCCAGTGCTGGTACAGGAGCGCGAGGGCGTTCTTCGATTTCTCCAGGTCGGCCATCGTGTCGCGGAGTCGCGTCGCGTCCTTGTACACGTCGGGCGTTTGCATCGCGGCTTCGAGGTCCGTGATCTTCTGTTCGGTCTTCGCGATGTCCGCTTCGAGGTCCGGTACTTTCCGGTACGGGAACTTCCGTTTGGGCTTTGCGGGTTTCGCGTCGCCTATTGGCGCTCGTGGGGCGCTCGCGGGTTCATTTCCGCTGGCCTTCCGACCGGAGCCAGCCTTTTCGTTCGCTTTGTCAGCCTGTTCGCGGGCCTGACGCAGCAACTCGTAGGTGTCGTAGTTGCCGTAAACGACTTCCGTAGTGCCGTCGGCGAAGACGATCATCAGGTCCGCGACGCGGTTCAGGAAGTAGCGGTCGTGGCTCACGACAATACACGTGCCCTCGTATTCTTTCAGCGCCTGTTCAAGCGAGTCGCAGGCCCAGATGTCGAGGTGGTTTGTCGGTTCGTCGAGGATGAGCAGGTTCGCGCCGTTCACCGTGAGCTTCGCGAGCGCGGCCCGCGACCGCTCGCCCCCGGAGAGTGATTTGATGGGGTGCTCGACGATCTCGCCGTGCAGCCCGAAGCTGCCGAGCAGGTCGCGCATCTTCTGCTCAGTCTGCTGCGGGTCGTCGTCGGGCCACACGGCCCGGATCACGCTCTTTTCAGGGTCGAGGATCGCGAGGTGCTGATCGAGGTAGCCCGGGAACACGAGGTGCCCGCGCTGCACGAGACCGCTCGTGGGTTCCTCTTCCCCGAGTAGGATCTTGAGCAGCGTCGTTTTGCCACAGCCGTTGGCGCCCATGATCCCGAGGCGCTTGCCGCGCGGGAGGTCGAAGTTCAGGTTCTCGAACAGCTTCTTCTCGCCGAACCGCTTCGTTAGGTCTTCCGTGTGGAACACGACGTCGCCAGAGCGCGTGACTTCGCTGAACGCGATGTTCGGACCGCTCACCTTCGTGGGCTTTTCGATTCGGTCGATCCGGTCGAGCGCCTTCACACGCGACTGGGCCTGTTTCGCGAGCTGTCCGTAGTGCGCCCGGCGGATGTACTCTTCTTGCTTCTCGATGTATTCCCGCTGCGCCTCGAATTCCTTCAGCTCGCGCTCGAACTTCTCGTCGCGGAGCCGCACGTACTGTTTGAAGCTCCCGGGGTAACTCGTGATCTTCCGCTGGTGCAGCTCGAACGTCTTGTTCGTCACCTTGTCGAGGAAGTACCGGTCGTGGCTGACGACGAGCATGCCCTCGGGTTGCTGTGCGAGGTAGTTTTCGAGCCACCGCGTGGTGCTGATGTCGAGGTGGTTGCTCGGCTCGTCGAGGAGCATCACGTCGGGCGCGGAGAGGAGCAGCTTCGCGAGTAGCAGTCGGCGCTGCTGGCCGCCGGAGAACGTGTTCACGTCGCGGTCGAGGTCCGTGGCCTTGAACCCCAGGCCCGCGAGCACGCCCTCGACCTTGTGGTCGAGTTCAAATGCGTCGTGGTGGCGGAGCAGTTCGGTGAGGCGGTCGAACCGTGCGCTCAGTTGCTTGTGCTGGATCTCGTCGGTCGCCGCGGCGAGTTCTTCCGCCACGCGCTCGAACTCGCGCTGCGTTGCGAGCAACTCGTTGAACGCGCTCTTCGCTTCCTCGAACAGCGTGCGCCCGACGGGGAACTCGGCGACCTGCTGGAGCAACCCGAGGCGCGCGCCCGCGTGCAGTTGGACTTTCCCGGAATCGGGTTCGTCCAACCCCGCGAGGATGCGCAAGAGGGTCGTTTTGCCGGCCCCGTTTGGGCCGACGAACCCGACCCGCTCGCCCGCGTGGATCTCGAACTCCACGTCTTCAAAGAGCGGGGTCGCGTCGTACCCGCGGGACACGTTCGTACAGGAAAGGAGCAGCATGCGTGAACCGTAAAGGGTACCGAAGAACCTAACCCCCCGACCCCCTTCCCTGAAAAGGAAGGGGGAGAAAAGCAGAAGACAAAGCCAACTGCGTTCCAGTCACCAGTATTAAGCCCCTCTCCGTTTAGGGGAGGGTTTACAGCCCCCCCGACCCCCTTCCCTGAAAAGGAAGGGGGAAGAAAAGCAGAAGGCCGGACTTAGCCCCTCCCTTTTTAGGGGAGGGGTTGGGGAGAGGTCGTTTTTGAACCTCTCTCCACTTCAGCTTAACAGGATGCCGAGCAGTTCGGGGTGAACTCCGGGGTTCCCCGCGATGAGATCGGGCCGGTACGGGTCGAACGGCTTGCCGTCGGTGGTACTGAGCACGCCGCCGGCTTCGGCGATGAGGGCGGCGCCGGCCATCACGTCCCACGGGTAGTTGTCGTAGGCCCAGTACCCGTCGAACCGCCCCGCGGCCACATACGCCATGCTGAGCGCTGTCGACCCGTTGCGCCGGAGCGATTGGGCGTGCTCGGTGAGCTTCTTCCAGGCTTCCAGGTTGCGGAGTTGTTTTTGGTAGTTCGCCGGGAAACCGGTGCTAATCATGCCGTCGGTCACGCCCGGCACGGTGCTCACGCGGATCGGCTTGTCGTTCAGGAACGCTCCCATTCCGTCCGCGGCGCTGAAGAGTTCGTTCTGACGCGGGTCGAGGATCACGCCGACGATAGCCTTCCCCGCGTGCCACAACCCAATGGACACGCAGTACGCCGGCACGTCGTGAACGTAGTTCGCGGTGCCGTCGAGCGGGTCCACGACCCACGCCGGCGGCGCATCGCTCGACGGGCGCACGTCTTCGGGCGATTTCCCGACGGAGTCCTCTTCACCGATGAAGACGTGATCGGGGAAGGCGCCGAGCAGAATATCCTTCACGATCTTCTGCGACGCGGTGTCCGCGTCGGTGACGAGGTCCGCGCGGCTCTTTTCGCGGACGGAGAACTTGGTGCGCCAGCGCTCCAGTTCGGCGGCCCCGCGGCGCGCGGCCTCGATCGCAACGGACAGGTACTCGCGCAGGCGTGTGGGTTCTGTGCTCATGCGGGAATGATACACCCGGACCCCGCGCCCGTCCCGAGAGCCGAACCTGCGGGGCGGCGTCACTTCACTCCGGGTGAACGGTTGTGGCTCGTTACACCGAACCCGCGGGAACCAGTGTAATGCGAACGGCCTGCGGGTTGCAGCGGATTCGCAGCGGTTCCTTCCCGCTCACGCCGCGGTTCACGACCATTGCGGTCCCACCCTCCTCGAACACACCGTAGTCGAAGCGCCGACCGTATACACTCGGAACGAAGATCGACCCGATTAGCGGAACGCGAATCCCGCCGCCGTGAACGTGCCCGCACAGCATCAGATTGATGTGGTGCGCGATGCCCCAGTAGAAGTTGTCCGGCGTGTGGCTGAGACAGAGACGGAACGTGCCCGTCGGTGCGCTGGCTAAATCGGGTTCCGGCGTGAACCACGGCCCTTCGTGACCGACCGCCACACACGTTACCCCACGAACCGTGACCTCGCGCCAGCCGTTGCCGAGCACCGCGTACCCGGCCGCGGCCAGTTCCTCGCGGACGCGCTCGGGTTCGTGGTAATTGTCGTGGTTGCCGAGAATGGCGAGCTTCGCCTCGGTCGCATTCAGCCGCCCGAGCAACGGGCGAATCCATTCGCGGTGGGCGTCCGAGTCCACGAAGTCCCCTGCGAGACACACTACGTCGGGTGTCGGCCCCGCGGTCAGTTCGTCGAAGATGCGGTCGAAGTACACGCGGCTCGGCGTGCCGTGGAAGTGCAGATCGCTGACGAGCAGGATCGTGAGGCCGTCCCACGCGGGCGGCAGGTTCGGCAGTGCGAGCGTGAGGTTCGTGAGGTCGAACTTGAAGGCGCAGTTTCCGGGCACTCGTACCGCGCCCCGGTGCTTACCGTTGCCGACCAACTGCTTGCCGTATTCCGGCCACAGGTCGAGTGTGCGCGTGTCCTCTTTCACCAAGCACCGCGGCGGTTCTTGACGCGCACGCCGAACGGTGACGTACACGAACACGAGTGCGAAATAGCCGCACGCCATTACGTAGAGGTACGCGCCCGCGTGCAGCACTGCGCCTTCGTCCCAGGGGCGCGCAGAAGCATCATCGGGAGGTCCGAAGGTCGCGATGGGTCGGCTCGTCGCGAACCAGACCACGAGCGGGAACGCGAGGATGGCGACGCCAGTGAGCAGGCGCCACACCTTGAGTGGCTTTTTCGGGAGCGCCCGGCCGTACAGGTTGTTGAGCACCGCGGTCCAGATGCTCGCGTGCCCGATCCACGCCACCGCCACGGCAAATACGAACAAAATCGACATCCCAACATGCTACGGCCGACCGCGAACGGCGTCCGCGCGGGCGAAGACTCGCGTGCAGTGTGAATTTCGCGTGTAGCCCGGTCGCGGGCCGGAAGTGCTCTGCGTTTAACCCGTAACCGTTCACCGCCCACACCCACACTAAAACTTGAGGCCAGTACCGTCATGAGCGGCCCGCTCTTCCACCCCCACCGTCGTGCGTTCCTCGGCGCACTCGGCGCCTCCCTGTTCGCGTCGCCGACCCTGTTCGCGGAACAGTTGCTCCGCACGCCGCCCCTGACGGAAGGGCCGTTCTACCCGGACAAGATCCCGCTCGACACCGACAACGACCTCATCATCATCGGCAAGAACACCACCCCGGCCGTGGGCGAGATCACGCACCTCACGGGCAAGGTGTTCGACATCAACGGGGCGCCCGTGAAGAACGCGACCGTCGAAATCTGGCAGTGCGACGCGAACGAAGTGTACCTCCACTCGTCCGACAGCACCCCGAAGGCCAAGCAACAAGACAAGAACTTCCAGGGATTCGGCCGCTGCACCACCACGGAGAAGGGCGAGTACCGGTTCCGCACCATCAAGCCGGTTCCGTACCCCGGGCGCCCCGCGCCGCACATTCACTTCAAGGTGAAGAAGGGGAACCGCGAGCTGCTCACCAGCCAGTTCATGATCCGCGGACACGTGGGTAACGCGCGCGACGGGGTGTTCGGTGGCGTCCGCGACGTCATCGACCGCGAACTGATCCTGGTGGACTTCAAGCCGGTCAAGGACTCGAAAATCGGCGAGTTGCAGGCGTACTTCGAGATCGTGCTCGGTCTCACGCCCGACGAGAAGGACATGAACCTGCGCCGGTAACCGCGCGGGTCGAATCGAAATACACCACATTCATTTTTGGAGACGCACAGATGCGAATGGCAGCGCTGGCATTATTCGTGGGCGGATTGCTCGCGGTCGGTTCGTTCATCAACGCCCAGCCACCCGGGGGCGGGAAAGGTGGCAAGGGCGGTGACAAGGGAGCCAAGGGTGGCTTCGGCGGACCGGGTGGGGGTCGGGCCTCCAGCGCCGAAGAGATGGTGACGCGGCTCATGGCCTTCGACAAGAACAACGACGGCAAACTCTCCAAGGACGAGGTTACGGACGAGCGGCTGAAACCGCTGTTCGACCGCGCCGACGCGAATAAGAAGGGCGTCCTCACGAAGGACGAGCTGACCGCGTTCTTCACGAAGGAAATGGCCGCTCTCGGTGCGGGCGGTCCCGGTGGTCCTGGTGGAGGCGGACCGGGCGGTGGGCGCCCGGGTGGTCCCGGGGGCGGATTCGGGATGGGCGGCGGGTTCGGTCCGCCTCCGCTCGGTCAGGTCATGCCGGTGTTCCTCCAGGACCAACTGAAGCTGACCGACGCTCAGAAGAAGCAACTCGAAGCGATCCAGAAGGACGTGGACACGAAGCTCGAAAAGCTCATGACCGAAGAACAGCGGAAGACGTTCAAGGCCATGAAGGAACGCGGCCCCGGTGGTCCGGGCGGTCCCGGTGGGTTCCCGGGTGGACCGGGCGGCTTCCCCGGCGGTCCCGGTGGGCCAGGTGGCCCCGGTGGGTTTCCGGGTGGTCCCGGTGGACCGGGCGGCAACCCACCCCCGCCTCCGGAACGGTAAAAACGCCGAACCCCGCCCCTGATGAGGGGCGGGGTTCGATACTTTGAGGCTTCACTTCGCAGCGATTTATATCGTTCTGTTGCCCATATGAGTGATCCGCATACCCTCTCTTCCCCTGATGTTGTGAGCGGGCTATAATCGCCAGGGTCTTCACGCCCACCTCCGGAGAAAGGCCGGCTCATGGCTACGGCATCACCACTCCCGGAAGTTGCTCCCGAACAAGAGACTGAGACCAAGACGCGCCGGCAGCCGCCCTATGCGGTCATCCTGCACAACGATGATCTGAACACGATGGAGTTCGTCGTGAGCGTGCTCCGCAAGGTGTTCGGCTACACCGTCGAAAAGTGCGTGAAACTCATGCTCGACGCGCACCAGAACGGCAAAACGGCAGTATGGATCGGGGCGATGGAAGTGGCCGAACTGAAGGCCGACCAGATCCGTTCCTGCGGCTCCGACCCGTTCGTCAAACAGGGCGGGCACCCGCTCGGTGTGAGCATCGAACCCGCAGCCTGACCTGAAGTTACACTTACGACGCCGCTGAAAAAGACCCGGACACATTCGCACTCGATTCCCCTCGTCCTTCAAAGTCCCTTTCCCGGTTCACGACGACCGGCGAAGAAAAAGGGAAAGAAAATCGCAAAGCGCGCGAACCACCCCTCAGGAACCCGTGTCCGAGATGAGCAACCGCACCGGGGGTTCGCCCCGGTGTCCGGTCGTTGAATCTGAAAAATGGGAAAAATCGGCGAGAGTCGATTGCCAAGCGGCTTACGGCTAGTTACTGTTACTAGTCCGTGGCCGGGCGATCCCGGCTCGCGTCGTTTTAACGTGTCCTCTAACCCTAATTTCCTCTAACCGTTCGCGATGACTTCTTAATTCATCATCTGACACGGCTCTCAACCGTGTCACAACGTCCGCGGAGGTGTGCGATGGCCCTGAACAACCTGAAGACCCTGACGATGAAGACCGCGATTGTGGCCAGCGTGAAGCTGACCGCGACGCCGGCCGATCGCCTTGGTCTGGGGTTCGCGGCTGGAGCCTATTCAGCGGACGACCTGTCCCAGGGGCAATTCCCGTTGCCCCACAATCCGGAACCTGAACAGGTCCGGGCACGACAGGAACAGTCCGCACCGCCAATGCGAAAGCAGACGCGGGTGGGCGTTCCGGACGCCGTGCCCCCGGCCGGTCGGGTCGGATGTCTTTCCCCTGGTTCCCGTGCCGTCGTCTCGTGGCCGTCCCTATCCGGTACAAGCCGGACAGAGATAGTCACAGATTCCCGGTGGGATCGCTTGACCCCAGTAAGCGTCGCCAGAAGCCGAATTAGCCGCGACTGCCAATCGCCGGCTCGGAATAGCGACAAACAAGGCTTACTGAGGAAAGTGACCCCGGCGATGACGGCCGGAAAGTGAGGTGACCACTGGCATAAACGCATCCCCGATTCGGATTGACCACGAGGGCCGGTACACCGGCTCAGATGAACAACCGTAGTCGTTGCGCGTTTACGCGATGGTCACAACCAGGACTTTTAACCTTTATCACGCTGGTCCCGGATTGGTGCGAGTGAGACCTCGTCGGGTCGCACGGTGCGCCGGTGCCACGAAGCAGACGAAGGCCCCGGGCTTTCAGTCGCTTTGTGACAAGTGCCGCCGCATGTGACGTCCCACGAACGGGTCACCTCACCCCAACCCCTGGGCAAAAGCCGCCGCGGCTTTCCCGGTTCCGGTTCCCGACGATTGTTCGCGCCGATGTCCCTTTCTCAGCAGAGGGGCGCCCGGAGCGGTCGCGGTGCAGCCTATTCGCTGCACGCACCGCAAGGGAAAGGTGCGAGTCGGTGAGCCGCTACCCAGAAGCCGCCCGGACGCGGGAACGAGCCGCCCCCTTCTCTGATCCGAGGAGGGCCGTGTTCCCGAACCGGTCGCGCGTCGCCAGCGCCGCAAAACACGGGACAAGGATCGGGACAGGAACCCAATCATGAGCTGGACCGAAATCACTGTGTTGGTTGAGCAGGCGAAGACGGGCGACCGCGAGGCTTACGGAGAACTGGTCGCCCGGTTCCAGAGCAGCGTTTACGCGATGGCGCTGAGCCGGGTGCGCGACCCGCTCGAGGCCCAGGAACTGGCCCAGGACGTGTTCGTCCACGCGATGCGAAAGCTGCCGCAGTTGCGCGACCCCCGGTGCTTCGCCGGGTGGTTGCGGCGGATCACCGCGCGGATGGCGATCAACCGGTTGACCCGGCGCGGCCCGCTCTTCGGGGCCGACACCGAGGTGCTCGACGCGGTCGAGGCCCGGACCCGGACCGCGGAGGAGCAGTTCGCGGTCGGCGAGGCCGTCGATCAGCTCAAGGAGGGGCTGGCCGAGTTGAAGCCGCTCGATCGGCAGACCCTGGAAGCGTTCTACATCCGGGGCCGGAGCCTCAAGCAGATCGCGCGGGAGTTCGCGGTCCCGACGGGGACCGTGAAGCGGCGGTTGCACGTCGCCCGGTTGCGGTTGAAGGAAGTTCTCGAGGGCATCGACCCGTCGCTGGCGGAGCGGTTCGCGACCGACGGGGCGGAACTGGCCGCCGTGTAACGTAAGTTGAGTCGGTAACTTTTTGGCGCCCCGGGGTTGGTACCCCGGGGCGTTACATTTTAGTGCGCCGGTGTTGAAATCGAGAAAGGCGCTTTACGGCGCGAAACATTTCGCGGATGATCTTCATCATGAACGAACGCGCGGGTCGGCGAATTGGGGTAGTAGTCACATTGTGATGTCGGTTAGCCTATCCCGGTCAACTTCCCGGCCCGCGCGCGGGGAAGCGGACACTTCCCGATTGAACTGAGAGCGGCTCCTAACTTTTCGGAGGGCGACCCCATGCCCGCGGTTCGCAAGGTGCTCTGGATCGTTCCCGTTGCGCTGTCGTTCGGCCTCACTGCGCCACCGATCGTGGGCGGGCCGCAACCCACACAAACGTCCGAGGCGAGCAAGCCGCGCGCGACCGCCGACGTCGAGGTCAAGTACATCGACGACAGCACTATGAAGCTCAAGCTGCTCGACGAGAAGCTCGAACTGGTGACCAAGCACGGCACTCTGCGGATCGCCGTGGCCGACGTCCGGCGCATCGAGTTCGCGACCCGGCTCCCGGCGGTCACCACGGAGAAGGCCGCTACCGCGATCTCCAAACTCAATCACTCGGATTTCAAGGTGCGCGAGGCCGCGACCGAGGAACTCAAGGCGCTCAAGGATCGCGCGTACCCGAGCCTTCTGAAGTCTCTCAAACACGAAGACCCCGAGATCGCGCGCCGGACCGAAGAGGTCGTGACGTTCATCCGCAGAAACGTGCCAGCGGCGAACCTGGAGCAGCGCGATCAGGACATCATCCACACCGAGGACTCCAAGATCGCCGGGAAGCTGACGGCCGAGTCGCTCCGCGTGGGCACGTTCCAGTTCGGTGAGCAGACCCTGAAGTTGACCGACGTGCGCCTGATCCGCACCGGCCCGGAGCCGACCGAACAATTGGTCAACGCGCAGCCCGCGCCGCCCAGCCTGTTCAACTACGCGAACCAGTTCGGCAAGGAGTTTGTGTTCCGTATCACCGGCGCCCAAGCTCAGGTGCAGAATGGGGCGATTTGGGGTAGCGGCATCTACACGCTCGATTCGAGTTTGCAGATGGCAGTGGTCCACGCGGGGTTCGCGAAGCCGGGTGAAACCGTCGTCGTGAAGGTGCGCATTCTTCCGCCGCCCCCGCAGTTCGCCGGTACGACTCAGAACGGTATCACATCGGCCCCGTTCGGCCCGTTCCCGGCGGGCGCGTTCGAGTTCCTCCCGAGGTGAGTCGGGGAAGTGAGATAGTTTCGAGGGGTAACCGCTCGCCGTCATTCGGCGAGCGGGTGAGGCTGTGGACTGGCACACTACGGCAGTTCTGCGATCTCGCCCTGGGACCGTGTAGCGAGAGCGGGCAACATCCGATCGGCAGAGTACGGTGTGAATCGGACCGACCCGTCGCAAAAGGCGAAGTTGGCCCCGCCGGAGTGAAAGCTCCAGAAGTGGTGCGCGTCGCAGATGTCATCAACCTTCCCGCTCTGGAACGGGTAGGGACCATCCGGGCACCCCATTGTCGATAGCTCGTGAAAGTCCTTGTTGCTCCCCACTCCGAGTACCGCCTGCCCCGCTACGGGCGACGCCGACGGCGAATACCACCAACCGAAGAAGTAATCCGGGCTGGGGGGCCGTTCGCCAACAAGCAGTGTGTTCGATGCCCCGTCCCGGATCTCGTTAATCCGCACCTTTGAGCCTACGTAAAGCACCCCATTGGTGGGGTCGGTGCCGGCCCCGGCCACACCAAGGTAGTCGGTGAGGGCTACGAGCAGCCCGAAGCGGGTCCGGTGCGCCTCTGTCGTTCGGCTGTCGGCCGGACACATATACGTGCGAACCGGTGTGCGCAACCCCGCGTGCGGCGGAGCGAGCTGGGTAATTGGCATACTCGCGCAGTCGGAAAGCGTTTGCTGCCAGACTGAATCCTGCTCAATGTAGGGCAGCAAGTGAGTGAGCCAGCTCAGCGTGGTGAGCGGCGAACTCTTGGGGGCATGGCCGGGCGGCAGCGCCCGAGTTGTCGCCTCATAGTTGAGCGCCGCCAGCGAGATTTGTTTCAGGTTGTTCGTGCAACGCACCCGCGCCGCCGCGTCCCGGACCTTCTGCACGGCGGGAAGGAGCAGACCGATCAGCACGGCGATAATGGCGATAACAACCAGGAGTTCAATTAGTGTGAACCCCGAGCGCCGGTACGTCGTCTGAAGCACGGTATCCTCCTGCTCCACGGGAAGGCGAATCAGCGCCGGGCCAGTCGCCGGAAAACGAGCATCAGGACGAAGCAGACCGCGCCGATCGCTGCCCAAAATTTCCAAGTGTAGTACACAGGAACCGGCAGCGCATCGACATCACCCGGCTCCGGAATGCCGTAAGCCGGAAGGAAGAATTGATCGTCCGATACGGCTTCCTCTGGCACATCTGTGAAATCGAACTGATCTCGCTGCCTCACTTCTCCGGTCTTTATGTCCGTGAAGGTGAACTTGAGAGACTTGCAGCGGAGCGGCTCGGACGGGTCGCTCAGCACACGGGTGCATTGTTCCCGGTACTGGCCGCCGGTAAAGGTGAGCACTCTGTCGTATCCCACGATCACGTACCCGTGATTCGGGGAAAGCGTCAACGTTCCGCTGTGAGTGACCGGGTGCTTGTCATTGCCCGTTTTCACGTAGCAAACCACATCGACCAGACCGTCCGGACGAGCTTTGACAGAGTTAACCTGGAACGTTGGGTTGTTGAGGATATCGGTTAAGAGTTCCGAGATGTTATCCGCCGTGAGCGGGTGAAGGACCGTTCGTCGGCCACCCACCACCTGCCAAAAATCGGTCTCCCGGTTGGAGCGGCTGAACTTCGTCAACGTCCAGGGCGATTCTGGTCGGTTCTTTCGGATCGCAAACATGTAGTCGTCGTTCAGAACGGCTTTGTCCTCGGACGTGGTCGGCGCGCCACCTTTGCCAGAATCATACTTCTCGATGTGGATCGCGATCTTGTCCCCGGCTCGGGTCACCAGACACACTGAGTTCGTTTTTTCAATTGCCGTTTTACCTTTGGCTGTTCCGGATACGAATAGTTCCATCCGACAGCGGTAACTCACCGCGGCTTGCTCGGCAGCGGCCCATATTTTCAGCCCGTCGCGAAGGACTTTGACCGCCTCGTCTGGGGTTTTCGGGATATCGTTGGCCGCGCTTCCCGTTGCGAGTATCGCAGCGACTACGAGCGCGGAGGTTTCTCGCATCATCGTTCCCCGGTTGAGCGGCGAACACTACGAGAGACTTCCGTCGCACGGACAAATCGCACGACGTACTTTCGCCCCGCGAGACGATCGCTACTGCCCATTCTTTAGCACAATAACAGCAGAACGTTGCAAGGTATTTGCCAGATTGGGGCCGGGATGTGGAGGCGCGAAGGCGCCACTGAGTGACGTGATGAGGAAATCGTCCTCAAAGACGCAGTGAAACTGAAAAAATCGAACGGGTCACTGGTCACTGACGGAGCGCGTCGGCGACTTCGCGCGCGAACCGGGCCGTGAACTTGTCCGCGCCGCGCTTCAGGACGTGGTGGGAATCGTAAAAGTCTTCTTCGTCGAGCCACAGCCGCGCGTCAATGACAGGCGCGCCGTATTCGCGTGCGACGTCGGCGATGTATGCGTCGAACCGGGCCAGGCCGTCGGGGTTGTACCAACTCCGGAACGTCGGGCCTTCTGGCGCACGCAACAGCACGACGCGGGCACCGTGCTCGGTGATTTCGCGGATCGTGTCGCGAAACGCTCGGTCCGCTCCCGGGCGCACGACCATGCTCTGCACGAAGGGGCCGTTCCGTTCGAGCGCGAGTGCGGTGCGCTTCGCGCGCTCGGCCGGGGTGACGTCGGTTTCGATGATCTGGTGCCCGCCGCGCGGGTCGTGGATCTCGTACCCGGTGAACGGGTCCAGAACCCGCGCGAGGTCGGATGCGCGGGTGAGTCGGTGGCGCAGGAAGTAGTAGTCGAAGTCGAACGGCTTGTCCGCGTACCGGCGCGCCAGCGGCAGATCCGCGACCGCGAAGTGCCCGGACACGAACCGGCTGTTCTCTTTGACGAAGTACGACGGCATGATTTCGAGCGCAACGACATCGGGCCGCACGCCGTCGCGCAGAAGTCGGTGCAGGATCACGCGGTTCAGCGTCGGCCCCGCGCCCACGTGCGCGCCGTTCACCCAATAAGTGCCGGTCGGTTCGGTCAACTGCTCGGGGCGGAACGCCCACACCGTGCGCGAACTCCCCAAAAGAACACCGAGCGGCCGGTCCGGGTGCTCGACCGCGGCGCTACGCATGAGCCGCAGCCGGGCGTGGTAGTCGGTATCGGTGATCTCGGGAACGACGGTTTCGGCGAGCGCCCAAACACCCAACAACGTCAGTACGAATGCGGGCGGGAACAGGGCCACCGCGTGCCGAGACAAAGTCCGGGCGCGCGACGAATTCGGTGCGACAGCGCGAGCTTCTTGGGTCTGGCGCTGGAGTGGAATCTGAGACTCGTGCGACAAGAAGAAATACATGTTTCGGTACACCGGACCGCTGTTTCGTTGGGTATCGCCGTCGCGATCTTACCGCGAGGCGAGCGCCGGTCCGAACAGCGCCCGGCGGAGTGTATCACCGAGTGGCTCCGGGCATCAACAGCGGTTACGAGCCGGTCGGGGTCGCGTCCGGTTCCTTGTCGCGGAAGACCGGCAACTCGCGCACCGTTTCCTTCGCGGTGGCGTCCATTTCCGCCTCCGGTTCCGGGAGCAGTACCGGGGCTGCCCGGCGCCGGCCCAGCCACGCCGCGATGCGTTTCCCGCGAGCGAGCATGTCGTCCCAGATCGAGTACGCGACCGGCGTGACTAGCAGCGAGAGCAACAGCGAGAGCAACTGGCCGCCGAGGATGACCTTCGCCATACTCGCCCGCGCGCCCGCACCGGGGCCGCTCCCGGTCGCGATCGGGATCATCGCGGCCACGAGCATCACCGTCGTCATCAGGATCGGTCGGAACCGGGCCTCGTTCGCTTTGAGAATGGCCTCATTACGGGGCAGCCCCTTCGCAATCAGCACGTTCGTGTAGTCCACCTGCAAGATCCCGTTCTTCTTCACGATGCCGAACAGCATGAACAGCCCGATCATCGCGTACACGTCGAGCGGGGTGCGGAGCAGCATGAGCGAGATCAGCGCGAACGGCAGCGTGAGTGGCACTGCCATAAGGATCGTAATGGGGTGGATGACACTCTCGAACTGTGCCGCGAGGATCATGTACATGAAGACGAACGCGAGCATGAACGCGAGCAGGAAGTTCGAGTTCGAGTCGGCCATGAGCTTCGCTTCGCCGAGGAACTCGTACCGGTACTCGGGCGGCATGTCGAGTTCCTGCACGTAGGCCTGCACCTCCGGGAGCGCGTCGCCGAGGGCCACGCCCGGCGCGAAGTTGCACTGCACCCCGATCTGGCGCTGCCGGTTGTAGCGCTCGATGGTCGCCGGGCCTTTCTCGTCGGCCAGCTTCGCGAACGTGCGCAGTTCGATCAGTTCGCCCTTCGTGTCGGGTACCATGAGGGCGTCGATCGCCGTGGACCGGTCGCGGCTCGGCAGTGCGGCGCGGAGCCACACGTCGTACTGGTCCGCACCCTCCTTGTACTTCGTCACTGGCTCACCACCGACCAGCAGCCCCAGCGCGGTCGCGACCCCCTGCACGTTCACGCGCTGGTCGGCGGCGCGCTGGCGGTCGATGCGCACCTGGAGCTCGGGGTTACGACCCGCGGCGTTCGTGTCCACGTCCGTGAACTTCGGGTTCGTTTTCATCTTCTTCATGATCTGCGCCGCGAATTCGTCGAGTTTCGCACCGTCCGGACCGCGGATGCTCAGGTCGAGCTGCGCGTTCTTGAACGCACTGGAACTGATGAGTTTCACGTCTTGAACCGACGTGCGCAGGTCCGGGTAGTCTGCCATCAGCACGCGGGCGTCGGCCATCGCGTCGCGCTGGCCGAACTCGCGCTCGCGCAGGTCGGTCATGCGGCAGTAGATGTTCACCTGGGTCACGTCGCCCTGACCCTTCGGGGCGCGGCCGTCGGTCGGGCCGATCACGGTGAACACGTTCGTCACCCCGCGCACGGTCTTCAGCCGGGACTCGACCTCGGCGAGCTGCGTTTCGGCCGATTTGAGGGTCGTTCCTTCCTTCAGGATGATGGAGACCTCGAACTCGCTCTGGTCGTCCTTCGGGACGAAGTCCGTGCCCACGATCATGAATAATACCGGGGTGCTGAGGAACGTGACGATCGTGGCGAGCACGACCACCCACCGGTGTCGCAGCGACCATGCGAGGATGCCCACATAAGCCCGCGTGAGTAGCCCGGACGAGTGGGGGTGTTCAGAACCACCGCCCGTCCCTCTTCCCTGAAAGGAAGGTTGGGGAGGGGTTCTTTAAAGGCTTCAGTACCCACGCGCAGAGCATCGGCGTGAGGGTGAAGCTGACGGCCATGCTCATCAGGATCGCGAACGCGACCACGAACCCGAAACTGTTGAAGAACCGCCCGACCTGTCCGGACATGAACGCGATCGGCGCGAAGATCACCACCAGCGAGAGCGTCGTCGCGATCACCGCGAGCGAGATTTCTTTGGTAGCTAGGCTCGCGGCCTCCCAACCGCTCGATCCTTCTTCTTCCATGTGCCGGAACACGTTCTCCAGCACCACCACCGCGTCGTCGATCACGATCCCGACCGCGAGGATGAGACCCAGAAGGGTCATGTTGTTGAGGCTGAAGCCCATCACGTCCATGAACGCGAACGTACCGACGATACTGGTCGGCACCGCGGTCGCGGCGATGAGCGTCGCGCGCCAGTCGCGCAGGAAGATGAAGATGGTGCCGACCACAAGGAACGCCGCGAGCACGAGGTGAAATTTCACCTCCTCGATCGACCCCTTAATGAACTTCGACTGGTCGCGGATGATCTCGGTTTTGATGTCGGCCGGGAGCGTCGGTTGGATCTTCGCGAGTCGCGCTTTGACCGCGTCGGCCACGGCCACCGTGTTCCCGCCGGACTGTTTCTGAATGATGAGGCTGACCGCAACGTTACCGTCCAGTCGCGACTTCCCGCGCGGCTCTTCCACGCTGTCGGTGACCGTGGCCACGTCCTTCACGCGGATCGAGTATTTCAGCCCGTCGGTCCCGGTGCGCGTTTCGATGATGACGTCTTCAAAGTCGGCGGGCTTCTGGATACGCCCGACGGTGCGCAGCCCGAACTCGGTTAGCCCACTGTCGACCTTACCCCCGGGCAGTTCCAGGTTCTGTGCCGCGAGTGCCTTCCGCACGTCTTCGGCCGAGAGCTTGTGAGCGCGGAGCCGGTCCGGTTTGAGCACGACGTTCACCGCGCGCTGTTCGCCGCCCACGAGCACCACCGCGCCGACGCCGGTCACCGCTTCCAGGTCTTCTTTGATCTGCTTCTTGGCGATCTCAGTGACCTCGCGCAGTTTGCGCCCGGACCCACCGGAGACCACCACTGTGACCACCGGGGCCGCGTCGAGGTTGAACTTCTCGACTACGGGTGGGTCGGTGCCGAAGGGCAGCCGGGGCAAGAGCGTCGATACCTTGTCGCGCACGTCCTGCGCGGCGATGTCGCCGTTCCGCTCCAGCTTGAACCCGATCACGACGCTGGACACACCCTCGCGCGTGGTGCTGCGCAGTTCATCGATGCCGGAAACGGTGTTTACCGCCTCCTCGACCTGGCGCGTCACGCTCGATTCCATTTCCTCGACGCCCGCGCCGCGCAGCGTGGTCGTCACCACGACCACGGGCACGTCCACGTTCGGGAACAGTTCGACGCCGAGCCGGGTGTACGACGCCAGACCGAGCACCACCGGCCCGAGAACGAGCATGGTGGTGAACACCGGTCGGCGGATGCAGATGTCCCAGATGGTCATTGCAGATGTCTCATAAGAAGACACGGAATGGCCACAAAAAAGCACAAAGGGCACAAAAGCAAACAAAAGAGAACAAGTACGTTCCGAAATTGTTCCGTTGGTTCTGTCTTCGTTTGCGCTCTTTGTGCTTTTTTGTGGCTAATCAGTCTCCCGAACTTAGCGAATGCGAATAGGTGTCCCGTCTACCAACTGCGACTGCCCGGTAACAACGACCTTGGCCCCCGCGGGCAGGCCGGTGACTTCGAGCCAGTCCTTGTCCCGCACGCCGAGGCCGACTTCGACGACTTTCGCCTTGTTGCCGTCCACGACGAACACTTTGTTGACCCCGGCGAACTGCACGAGTGCTTCCGGCGGGATGGTCACAACGGTGTCGGACCGGACCACGATCTCGCCCGTCGCGAACCCACCGGCCTTCAACCGGCCGTCGCCGTTGCGCACGCCGATCACTACTCCGAACGTGCGGTTGCTCGTGTCCGTCGTCGGGCTGATGCGCGCCACGAACCCGGCGAAAGTCTGGTTCGGGTATGCCTCGACCTTCAGTTCCACGTTCTGGCCGACAATGACTTCGGGCGCGTGCTTTTCGGGGATCGTGACGCCGAACTTTAGCGCGTGGTCGATCACGAGCCGGTAGCAACTCGTCGCGGGCATCGACTCGACCGGCGAGCCGATCGACACCATCTTCTGCGCGATCGCGTACTTGAGCGGCGTGGTGGTCGGTCCGAGTTCCTTGAGCCACGCGGACCACTCGGGCGGGTTCGGGGCATTCAACTTGGTGTCGTTGAGCTTGCGCTCCGCGTCGTCCAGCGCGGCCTTCAGGCGCCGGGCGTTCGCGAGCGTGACGCGGGCATCCGTCTCGGCGACCTGCACGCGGGTCTTCGCGACCGTGAGCCGGTTGCTCGCGGAATCCAGGATCTGCCGCGACCCGACGCCACTCGCCATCTCCCGCTCGGCGCGCTTCAGCTCGGACTCGGCGAGTTCCGCGTTGGCCTTGGCTTCGGCTACCGCGTCCACGCGCGGGAGCCACTGCTCAAACGCGGCGTCGGTCGCGGGGAGCGTCGTCAGTTTTAGTTTGCGGAGTTCGGCCTCGAACGCGGGCCGGGCCTGATCGACCGCGAGCCGGTATTCCGTGTCGTCGAGTTCGAGCAGCGGTTCGCCCGGCCCCACGCGGTCGCCCACGTCCTTGAACGCTCGGATCACGCGCCCGCCCACCTTTGGCGAGAGCGTCACGTCCTCGTAGGGGTACAGCGTGCCGACGACTGACACCGTTCGGCGCAGCGACATCGGCTTCGCGTCCGCTACAGTGACCGGCACGGTCTTCACTTCCGCGTCGGCCGTGGACGTGCCGGGCTTGGGAGCGCACGCCGGGAGCGCGAGAAGGAGCAGGAAGAGAAGGGGAGAACCTAACCCCCTAACCCCCTTCCCTAAGAAGGAACCCGCAACAGAACCTGATCGAGGATTTAAAGCCCCTCTCCGTTTAGGGAAGGCGTTTGGGAGGGGTTGTTTTCTCCCCCCTTCCCTTCAGGGAGGGGGGACGGGGGGTAGGTTCTTCGCGCCTCATTGCCTGTCCTCTTTCGCGCCCTTGTCCGACAAAAGGAGTCCGTTCAGAACGACGTCGAGCACGTCCTCGGCCTGCGCGACCGGGTCGCTGGGCCGGTTCGCCAACAGGTTCGTCAGAATGGTGCCGTACAGCAGGTCACCGATGACCGCGAAGAACCGCTCCTGCGGCACGGGGCGGATCACCCCGGATTCGACCAAACGGTTGAAGAATCGCTCGTGCTTGCACTCGATCTCGTCGTCTTTGGTGACGAAGTAGAGCGGGCGGTGGTGGTGCGGGAACGCGGCTCGCTCTTGGATAAAAAGCTCCGCCATTTCCGGCCGCCGGTGGAAGAACCCCAAATAGGTCCGCACCGCGGCGCGAATCAGTTCGACCCCGTCGTGCGGTTGCATCAGCACCGCGTCCATTTCCGCTTCGAGTTCCTTCAGCCCGCGCTCGACGGCGTTCAGGAACAGTTGTTCCTTCGTGGGGAAGTAGCGGTAAACGGTGCCGTTGCCGACGCCGACGTGGTTCGCGATCGTCTGCACTTGAGTGTTCGCGAATCCGTAAGTCGCGAACACGCGCGCAGCGGTATCGAGAATTTGAGCTTTTCGGCGCGTTTCGAGATCGGGGTCTTTTGGGCGCCCCGGTCTCCGGTTCTCAGTGGCACTCATGTGTGCCCCGTGAGAGGAGGTGAATAGTTAACGGATTGGTCCGTCCGGAAAATAAGTATAACCTTTGTGACAAAGGCGACAATCCCAATTTCCCCGAATAACCCGGTTCGCCGCGTCTCGTTGAAATCATGAGAGTTGCGCTAATGAGTGCGGTGTCGGGCACCCGAAATCCGTGTTTGAAGGTGCCCGAAGAAGGCGTTCGCGAGCGGGCTGCTGGTATTTTTGGACGCCTCTGGCTTTCCGCTCGCACTGGCGCTCGTATGTGTGCAATCTGCGAAATTCCGTTTCCTTGAGGGGCAATCGGGTTACAATTCTCTATCCCGCCGATTGGAACCTGATCTCATGCCGCTTGACTGGTCCCCGCTTGTAGAGTTTCTTCGCCGTTACGAACGCCCGTTGCTGATGACCCACATTCGCCCGGACGCGGACGGAATGGGATCGCAGCTCGCACTCTACGACGCCCTCGTCGCGATCGGGCGTCAACCGCGGGTAGCGATCGCGAGCAAGTTGCTGCCGCGTTACGAGTTCCTGGACCCGCAACGGCGCGTGATCGAGGACTTCAAGCCTTCTGCGTTCACGGACCGCGATTGTGTGGTGGTGCTCGATACCGGAACGTGGAACCAGTTGGGCGACTTCGGCGACTGGTTGAAGAAATCGCCGCTCCCGCGTGCTGTGGTCGATCACCACCGAACGCAGGACGATTTGGGCGGGTTGCAGTTGGTAGACATCACGGCCGAAGCGACCGGCCGGCTGGCGCACGAAATCATTCGCGCGCTGGATGCGCCGCTCTCGCAGCAGGCCGCCCACTGCCTGTTCATGGCGATCGCAACGGACACGGGGTGGTTCCGGCACCAGAACGCGACCCCGGCGACCTTCACCCTGTGCGGCGAACTGGTCGCGGCCGGGGCGAACCCGACGGTCCTGTACGAGCAACTGTACGAGGCCGCGACGCTCGCCCGGTTCAAGCTCACGGCGGTCGCGCTGGACCGGCTCGCGGTGCGGGCGAACGGCAAAATCGGCTTCACCGAGATCTCGCTGGCCGACTACGAGAAGACGGGCGCGGTACCGGGCGACACGGAAGATCTGATTAACTACCCGCGCGGTGTGGAAGGTGTGGACCTCGCCCTCGTGTTCATCGAGCAACCCGGCGGCGGAACGAAGGTGAGCTTCCGGTCGCGCGCCGCGGACGTGTCGAAGTTGGCCGAACAGTTCGGCGGCGGCGGGCACAAACTCGCGAGCGGTGCCCGCGTGAACAAGCCACTGGCGGAAGCCCGCGAAACCGTACTGGCCGCCGCAGTAGCCTTGTTGGGACAGTAGCCTCGACCCACCCAAGTACACGGACCCGAACGGAGCCACGACCCCGACGAAGTGACCGACTGTCGCGAAACGGGACGGCTCCGCTTGGGTTCGCTTGTTGTTATTTGAACTTCGCTCCGCAGAGGAGTTCCCATGTCGTATACCCTTCGCGATTTGCCGCTGCCGGTAAAAGTGGTGGCGTCCGTGTTCCTGCTGGCGGTCGGCGCCGGGTACACCTCGGCGATGCTGCAACTTCACATTCAGGACTCGAAGTCCGGTAAGCCGATGCCCACGGTCGAGGACGTGGTGCTGAAGTTTACGGGGAAGAAGAAGGTCGATCCGAACGCGCCCCCGCCGCGCCCGGTGTCGCGCCTGGAGGCACTCATCACCTCGGAAACGGTTGTGATTAACGGCGCCTCGATGTCGGCCGCGTTCACTACTGAGGATCGCGCGAAAGGGGATCTGAAGTTCGCCAATGCAGTCAAAATCAGGGGAGCAGAAACCGTCAAGGCGGAGCGAAAGGGCGAGCAGGCCGTTTTTGCTCTGTGGATCAGCACTCCGGAAGAGCAGCGCAAGGCGACTTACGTGGCGGACAAGTTCGTGCCGCCAGTGGGCAAAATGCCGGCCGCAGTCACGCCCGGACTCAAGGACGGTGACGCGATCAAAATCAAAACGCTCATCGAGGCGCGCTGCGTGACGTGCCACTCGAAGGGCGGCGAAAAAGAGGACGTCCTGCTCGACACTCACGAAGGGCTGAAGCCGTTCATGACTGTGACCGCGGCCGCGCCCGCGGTCAACGGGTGGGTCAAGGTCGAGGAGCCGATCAGCATCAGCAAACTCACACAATCGACGCACGCGCACCTGCTCAGCTTCGCCATGCTGTTCTCGCTCACCGGGGTGATCTTCGCGTTCAGCAGTTGGCCCGCGTGGATGCGCGTGATTATCGGGCCGTCGGTGGTCATCGCGGTGTTCGCGGACGTGTCGCTGTGGTGGCTCGCGCGCCTGTGCGACGAGTGGGGGCCGTACTTCGCGATGGGGGTCATCGGCACCGGGTTCATCGCCGGCTGCGGGCTGTGCGCCCAAATCAGCCTGAGCCTGTTCAACATGTACGGGTGGAAGGGCAAGGCGGTCATCGCGCTGCTATTCGTGGTCGGGGCGCTCGCGGGTGGCGCGTTCGTGATGAAGTTGCTTGCGCCCGCGCTGCCGAAACCGAAGGTCGAAGAGAAGAAGCAGGAAGACAAGAAATCCGAAGATCCGCCCCCGCCACTCGCGAACGGTAGCAAGGGAGTGAGCGACGGTGTCGTAGTGGCGAGTAGCGCGATCACCGAAGCCGTAGCGAAGAAGCAAGCCTCTACCGCGCCGCGGAAACCGATGCACGCGCTGGACAAGTTGCTGACCAGGCCCGCGGTCGACGCCGAAGGGCAACCGGTCCCGGAGCCGGTGCCGTTCAACGGCGAGGGTACGATGGTCCCCGCGTTCTTCGAGAAAGACAAGGCGTTCAAGAAGATCGTAGATGGTTCGGCATCGCAAATCGAGAAGGACCAACTCCGGACACAGCGCCAGGGCGATCTTGACGCGCTGCTCGCGTGGGTGCGCTCGCCCGAGAGTGCTCGTAAGGCCGCTTACCAGGCCGACAAGTTCGACTTCCCGGGGCTGAGCGACAAGCTCGTTTCGCCGGAGTTGCTCAAAGACAAGAAGGTGCGGATCAAATCGCTCATCGACGCCCGGTGCGTGACGTGCCACGGCCCGGAGGGGAAGCAGTCGGACTACTTGCTCGACAGCTACGAAGAGCTGTCGAAATACCTGAAGCCGTTCGATGCGCCGAAGGGGGAGGGCACAGGGGCGACACCGCAACCCGCGCCGGTCCCCACGAAGGTTACGGAACCGATCCCCGACGCGAAAGATGACTAACGTCAGTTCGATTCGATTTCGGTCTGTTACCGGCCGCTGTGTAACGGGGAGCCAAACCATGTGCTTCCCTTTACAGCGGCCGGTTCATTTTTCATTTATTTGTGAGGTCGGGCGCCCTCGGTACCGCAACGTACCCGACACGCGGCACGCGGTTTTATGAGAATTAGAACTCCTTTCGAGTTTCTTGTTGTGTGCACCGATATTTCTGGTTACAGTCAAATACGGCTCATAAATTCTCCATGAATTTTAAATGCTCTCCCATTCTCCAATTCACCGCCTCGGGTGGATGGTTGCGGTCATCGCACTCATCTATCTGTCCCCCAGCCAAGCTTCAGCGGGGTGCGGTGGGTACTTATGGGGGAATTTCGCACTACTTGAACCGGACTCGTCCGCCCCTCTCGCCGAACGGCCCTCTACGCTGCCCCCGTGTCGGGGATTGAATTGTTCCAGCGCGCCGGTCAAAGAGCCGCTATCGGAACCCGTCTCGTCTGTACCAGCTTCGGTGAAAGACCGAGTGCGGACCGGTGCCGCCCTCGGTGACAATACACGATCCCCGTTCTTCGCCCGCGGTTCCGCGCCCGTGCGCCCGACGCATTGGGTGCCTTTTGTCTTCCATCCCCCGCGCCTCGGTTGAGAAATTGATCGCTTTTGCGTTTTGCTCACGGACTTATTTGGTGCTAGTGTATTGTTGGCTTATTTTGATTCATTTGCATCGATCGATGGTTTCCTGTTAGTCCGAGTCGCAAGTTCCAGGTCGTTCCCGTTTGTGTCGTTGGGATCGTGTTTTTGCTGCAAGTTTTTATTCATTTTCTCCAGTGTTGGGTCTCAAGTTATGATGCGCTCATCTGTCCGAAAATCGGCGTTCACGCTCATCGAGCTGCTCGTCGTGATCGCGATCATCGCGATCCTCATCGGGCTCCTGCTCCCGGCGGTCCAGAAGGTCCGCGAGGCCGCGGCCCGCATGACCAGCAGCAACAACCTCAAACAAATGTCGCTCGCGTGCCACAGCCTCAGCGACACCCGGAACGGGATGCTGCCCCCGGTGTACACCGAGTCGTGGGTCAACACCGGCCCGCCGGACAACCACCTCGGGCCGACCGCGTACTCGCGCGAGCACGGGACCGGGTTCTTCTTCCTCCTCCCGTTCATCGAGCAAGACAACCTGTACAAGCTGGGCACCACGAACAACGGCGGCAGTGTCTACAACACGAACGTCCACACCAACATGGTGAAGCCGTTCCAGTCCCCGACCGACCCGACGAGCAACGAGAAGACCCACGGCTGGGGCGTGAGCAGCTACGCGATGAACTACCAAGTGTTCGGTCGCCCCGGGCACCCGTGGGGGTGGGCGTGGGGGTGCATGGGGAACACGCGCTTGGCGAGCATGCAGGACGGGACCTCGAACACGGTCCTGTTCGCGGAGAAGCGCGCCGCGTGCCGCGGGGGCCCCAGCGGGAGCAACGGGAACCTCTGGTGCCACGGGTGGTGGAACGCCGACTGGATGCCGATGTTCGGCAACACCGACATCTACGGCTCCAACGCTTGGCTCGTTCCCCAGGTGCAACCGACCAACGCCACCTGCAACCCGTTCCAGGCGACCGCGTTCTCGGCGGGCGGGTGCCAAGTCGGTATGGGCGACGGCAGCGTCCGCACCGTGAATTCCGCGATCGCCCAGAACCAGTGGAGCGCGGCGATGACCCCGAACGGGGGCGAGACCCTGGGGCTCAACTAGCGCCGCTCGTTTCGCGCGGGGCGCCGCGGTCCGGAGGCGCCCCGATCACGTGGGCTCCCGGACAACTGCACCATTTCTTACCCCGACCGCGCCCATCGCGGTCGGGTTTCATCTTTGTCCCAACCATCGCCACTTTCATGAAACTTTCGATTCGTGTAGCTCTTTTGGCCCCGCTGCTCGCGCTCCTCGCGGGGTGCGGGGCGAGCGACAAGCGCGCCACAGTGTCCGGCAAGGTGACCGTCGCGGGTAAGGCCGGGCTGCCGGGCGGAATCATTCGCTTCGTTTCGGCAGAAAACCCAAGCCGAATCGGGGGCGGGACAATCAAGCCCGACGGCACCTATGAGGTCACCGACGCCCCCGTTGGCGAGTGCAAAGTCATCATCGACAATTCGCACCTCGATCCGAGTGCCAACAAGTCCAACGCCCCGGGGATGCCGGGTACGGGCAGTGGTATGCCGGGCATGAAGGGCATGCCCGGTGGTAAACAATTCGGGCCGGGTGCCGGGGGGCCAAAGGACGCCGACAAAGAGAAAATGACCGGCGCGCCGAAGGGGGCCGAGGTTCCGAGTGAGATGGGCATGGGGAAAACGGATCACGCCGGCGAGAAGTACGTCCGGATCGACGGAGCGTACTTCAAGTTGGACACGACGACGCTCAAGGCTACCGTTAGTGACAGCGGCTCCAACGCGCTCAACTTTGAAGTCAAGTAGCCCCGGAACTCGCGGTGGGCTACGGGGGCAGTACCGTAGCCCGTTTCGCCCCCCGGAACTCGTCCGGCGTCATCGCCCGCGCTGTACCGTCGGCCATCAGCACCGGGACCGCTCCGGCCGCTTCCGGGGCGGACGCGATGACGACTAGACGTGCGTCCGCGTCCCGGCACAATGCCCCCATCCCCGCGCCCCACGTTATTTCAAACCGCATCAACCCGGGGGGAGGGGGCGGCTCAGGTCCAGTGAGTGCGACGCCAACTCCCCGTAGGACTTCGGCGGGCGCCCGCGTGCGTCCTGGAAACTGCGATAGAGTTCCCCCAACGTCTTCAATCCCTCGATTCCCCCTCCCGGAACCTCTGCCGGTTTGCCCCGGTCGGTGGTCTGCTGGGGTGCTTGCGTTGCCGTGTTCGGTCCGCAACCGGTGAGCCCCACGAACCCGCATAGAAAGAGCACTCGCACCTCACACCTCCCGGTACGTCGGGCGCAACAGTTCTGATTCGCGTTCGCTCCGCCGGGTGAACCTCTTACCCGCGGTACTGTCCTTCATGCGGAGGGACTAGCCGACCGGCGACGGCACCCGTCTCGAAAACGGGCGAGCGACGAGCCTTGGGGGTTCAACTCCCCCTCCTTCCGCTCACGGCCCCGTGGTCCAACGGCTTACGACACCCGGATCACAACCAGGAAATGGGGGTTCGATTCCCTCCGGGGCCACTGTTTTATTGCGAATGGCCTTTTGCATTAGCGCGTGCCATCGGAACCGCACTATTACCGTTGGGCTAAGTAAGAGCCGGGTGAACACTTCTGACCGCCGAATCTGATGTAACAAAAGAGCAAATAAGCACCATCGGCCGCCAAAATTTGGCGGCCGATGGTGCTCTTGAAACTAATCCGGGAGCCACAATCAAGGCCCATTGAAACCGGCCGCGGAGTTCAAACCGGCGAAGAAGATGCGGGGCTGTTGCGTGAACGCACCGTCGCCGGTCACCATCACCAGGTCTTGTAACTGGAACAAGGGATTGCCGTTGATAAATGTGTCGTCATCAGACGGATTGTAGGCGCCGCTGAACCGCGCGACGGTCATGTTCACGACGCGCGTGTAGCCCGAGGGGAAGGCCGTAAACTCGCCCAACACCGAGCCCGTTTGCCCGTTGAAGACGCGCACCAGAGAGCCGTTGTTCGCCGAGACGTAGAGTTCCGCGCCGCGGTTCCCGTCCGTGGGGCCGGCCGCGACCGTGACCCCGACCCGGTTGGCCGGGATCGAGGGGTCGAACGCGAAGAACGACTGGATCTCGGTCTGCCCGCCCTGCCACACGCTGAACACCTTCACGTGCGGGACGTTCGTTGCGGCCCCGACGATGATCTCGTCGTAGGCGTTCGTATCGACCCCGGTGCCGGCGTATGCGTTGCTTCGCGTCGTGTCGACACTACCGGCCGCCACCGTCACCCCGCCCCGGTACCCCAAATCGAACGCGAGGAAGCTCCGCAGCACGGTGCCCGAGCCGTCGGTCGCGAGCACGTGCGGGGAGCCGCCCGCCGCGGCGCCGATGATAATCTCTTGCTTGAAGTTGCCGCTGGTCGTACCGCCGCTGAACCCGCCACCCGCGATCCCGCCGAGCACGTTCCCGACCGCGATGTTGAGCCCGCCCAGGAAGCCCGTGTCGAACGCGAAGAACGTGCTGAGCAACTGGCCGCTGGCGTTGAACACTTTTACCTGTGGCGGCCCGTTGGCGGCGACCGCCACAATGATCTCGTTGGCACTGTCCCCGGTAACGTCACCGACCGCGACGTTGATGCCACCCTTGAACCCGGGGAACGGGTTGAAGCTCTCCCGCAAGACCCCGGTATCGGACCACACGCGGACGAGCGCGTCCGTACCGGGGCCAGTACCAGTAACGTACTCGTTCCGGACCGAACTAGCGGTGTCCCCCAGATCCGAAAGCAGGTTCCCGGCTGCGAGGCTCAGGCCACCGGTCGGTCGGTTCGCGTCGTTGATGTTGATGGAGCCATTGGCGGGGGTGAGGAACGTGGGGGTCGTGCGGTCCTCCAGGCACTCGAACGCAAGCCGCGCCGGACGCCCCGTCGTTGGAGTGGGCGATTGCGACATAGATCCCTCCAAAATATAAAGCGGGCGGAGCGGACTTGATGGTGAATCGTAACGGTATTCAACGTTAAGATAGCCGCTGATCCCGGGATGTTAATGGAGAAACGGCGCAATCCCGGGCGCGCGTCGGGCTTCGCGCCCGCCCAAACAGCAGCGTTGGAGGTGCGAGCAGGATCGCAGCGCGCCATTTTGTGCGCGCAACCGCGCAAGCAAGCAAAGTCGAACCTTTCGGCGCACGTCCGGTGGCGCGGAACAACGAACATATATATACCCGCGCGAATCTGCCGAAAACGCTCGTTGATCCGCGCGACGGCCGACAGTTTTTCGCAAATCGCCCTAGCACTCGCCCTTGTGCGACTGTACACTTCTAATCAATTCGGGTACGACTTACCCAAATTCGTCTGCTTAACACAACACCGTCGTTTCGACAAAGGTTCAGCATGGGTGCTCCGCGTGGCCCGCGCTTTGGCCGTTCGTTCCTCCAGGTCGAGCACCTCGAGGACCGCACAACCCCCTCGTACAACCCCGCGCTCCCGTTGAACCAGCAGATCGCTGCCGGCGATGTCGCGGGCGACCGCATCATTGTCGTCGCGAACTCGGGCGCGGCGCTGTCATCGGCCCCGTTCGTCAGCAGCGTTCACGCGCTGGGGAACAACACGTACAGCGTGCGACTAAACGCCGGCACGGACGTGGGCGGGGCGCTCGCGTACTACGGGGGCGTGTCCGGGGTCGCGTGGGCCGAGCCGGACGTGATCCTCCGCGCCGCTGTGGTCCCCAACGACCCGTCCTACGGCTCGATGTACGGGCCGGCCAAGATCGGCGCCGAGGCCGCGTGGAACATAACTACGGGGAACTCGAACTTCGTGGTCGGGGTGATCGACAGTGGCGTGGACTACACGCACCCCGACCTCGCGGCGAACATGTGGCGGAACCCCGGCGAGATCCCGGGCAACAACACCGACGACGACGGCAACGGGTACGTCGACGATGTTTACGGGTGGGACTTCATCAACGGCGACAACGATCCAATGGACGACAACGGGCACGGAACCCACGTGTCCGGCACCATCGGCGCGGTGGGCAACAACAACGTTGGCGTCACGGGCATCAACTGGAACGTCAAGATCATGGGCCTCAAGTTCCTCGGGGCCAACAACAGCGGCCCCATTAGCGCCGCCATCGAAGCGGTGAATTACTCGGCCAAGATGGGGGTGAAGGTCACGAACAACAGTTGGGGCGGCGGGGGCTACAGCCAGGCTCTGGCCCGGTCCATCGCGCTCGCGCAGAGCGCGGGGCAGATTTTCGTAGTGGCCGCCGGCAACAGCGGCCAGGACAATGACGTCACGGCCGCGCAGCCGGCCAACTACTCCACGTCGTTCGATAACGTCATCACCGTCGCGGCGACCGACGACAGCGATGAACTGGCCGATTTTTCGCAATACGGTGCCCGGACGGTCACGCTCGCCGCTCCCGGTGTGGGGATTTTGAGCACCACACCGGGCGACAGCTACGGGCTCCTCGACGGCACCTCAATGGCGTCGCCGCACGTGGCCGGGGCCATCGCTCTGTACTGGGGCGCGAACCCGACCCTCAGTTACACGCAGGTCGTCAACAAGCTCAAGAACTCGGTGGACAAGCTCAGCAACCTGACCGGCAAGGTTTCCACCGGCGGGCGCCTGAACGTCGCCAAGATGTTCAACCTGACCGACATCCCCCCCATCGTGGTGGACGCACCGGCCGGGTCGGAAATCGTCCGCGTGCTGGGCACGGGCGGCGAAACGAAGCTCGCGCTGGACCCGTACCGCGGGTTCCTGGGCGGGGTCGTGGCCGCTGCGGGCGACCTGAACGGGGACGGCGTGGCCGACGTGGTGACCGCCGCCACACTGGGCGGGCACGTGAAAGTGTTCGACGGTGCCACCGGGCAGGAGCTCCGGAGCTTCTTCGGGTTCGCGGGGTACAAGGGGCCGATCAACCTGGCCATTGGTGACGTTAACGGGGACGGGGTCGGCGACATTATTATCGCGGCCAATCTGAACGGGCACGTGAAGGTGTTCGACGGGGCCACCGGGGCGCTAACGTTCAGCTCGTTCGTGTACCAGGGGTACCAGGGATCGATCGCGGTGTCCGTGGCCGACACCGACGGCGACGGGAACAACGACCTCGTCACCGCGGCCGACGGCGGGGCCGGGGTCCACGTAAAGGCGTTCGCTCAGGGAACCTTGTCGGCCCACGATTCGTTCTTCGCGACCGGTCCCGGGGACTGGTCCAACTTCAGCATCTCGACCGCCGACTTGGACCTCGACGGCACCCCGGAGTTGATGGTTTCGCAAGGGCCGCGCGTGCGCGTCCTCAACTTGCAAACCAAGGCCGCACGAGCTGACTTCCTCGCGTTCGACCCGCTCTCCAAGGACCGCATCACGGTGCAAGCGGCCCGCTACACCGGTGACCCGAGCGCGGAGCTGGTGGTGATCCGCGAAACGCAGGGGCGCTCGCAGGTGCGCGTCTTCGACGGACCGAACTACACGCTCGAAGACTCGTTCTTCGCCGACGTTCGCTAATAGCAGCGTGAAGTAACGACGCGGCGGGCGCCCAATTGATGAGCGCCCGCCGCGTCGTTGTTGTTGCAGTGATTTGGTCGGTGCTGTCGCGCGTTCTTGGGAATCGCAAACGCTTTGGTGAGAACCACCGGCCGTTCGCCCGGTACAGCAGATCGCACGCGCCCTGGACTTTTCTTGATCTTGGCGATCCTGTTAATCCCGTCAAGAAATTCTTCGAGTTGCCCGTGTCACTTCGCTACGTCGCACACGAGGGTCGCGTAGTTGCGGACCTCGTCGTACTTCTTGCCCGCGTGCTCGCCGGCCTTCGCCTCGACCTGCTTCGCGTACACGCCGTAGCGCCCGGCCGCGTCGAACACCGGGGTGTAGCCGTCCTTGTCGGTCGTCACGGCCTTTTTCCCACCGGCCGGGAGCATGACGGTTACTTCCGAGTTCGCGAGCGGCTTGCCCGCGGCCAGCACCTGGAACCGCAGCGCCCCGGCCTTCCCCTCGGCGACCACCTCCAGCGCGATCTTCTCCCCGAGCGGCTTCGCGGCCGCGGTACCGAGGACCGCTTTCGGGAAGTACGTGAGCTTGAACGGTTTCGCGTCGCCCTTCTGGAGCACGCCGTAGTCGGTCACCCCGAACAGCACGCGGTCGCCACTTCCGGGCACGTTCACCGCATAGAAGCCGTCCTCCTTCTTCCACTCTACGGGCGCGTCCTTTCCGGCCGCGTCGCGCAGCGTGAGCTTGGTGTCCGCGAGTTTTTCGATGTTCACGGCCGTGTCCGGCTCCAGGTTGTCGCTGAACACGACCTTCGCCGTTTCACCCTTTGCGTCCGGCACGATGAACGGAAAGTGTGCGTGCGCTCCTGCCGCGGCGACCAGTCCGACGATCGCCGCTCCGATCATGCGATGCATGTGTTTCTCCTTGAAAATGCGCGCCGGTAGGGAACGTGCCGGCTGGGGTATTTATATGGGAGTGGAGCGGCGGAATACTGCCCCGGCCTTATTCGTAGGCGTAGAAGGATGAGCCGCGGATAGTGCGGATAACGCAGATCAAACCAGAGGTGACTTTTTAGCCCCGGATGGGGCGGCAGCGAGTAGCCAGGGGTGAAGCGCAGCACAACCCCTGGCGGACTTGACGAGCCGCAACCGCTACGCCACTTCGGGCGGGTCCGCGTCGGCGATCGGCCATAGGTGAGGCTCGAGCGCACCCACGGCCACCGGATCACCGGCCCACACACTTGCAGTAGCGCGCGAACGAATGCGGAGGGGGAGGCCGTTGTCGCACGTCACATCGACGAGCCGGTCCGCGCCGAGGAACGTCACGCCGGTGACGCGACCGGACCACGTCCACCGCCCGCCTTCGGGATTCAGTACGCAGTGTTCCGGGCGAATCATGACGAACTCGGCCGAACTCCCGACCACTTTGCCGGGAAGCAGATTCGCAGCTCCGAGGAACTTTGCAACAAATGGTGTGCGCGGGCGGTCGTAGACATCCGCCGGCGCGCCCACCTGAAGCAAGCGCCCCGCGGCCATCACGCCGATCAGGTCCGACACCGCGAGCGCTTCTTCCTGGTCGTGCGTCACGAGGACCGCGGTCACGCCAGTTTGTCGTTGCAGCGTGCGCAACTCGGTGCGGAGTTGGTCGCGGAGGTGGCGATCGAGGTTCGCGAGCGGCTCGTCGAGAAGCAGTACGTCCGGTTCGATAACCAGTGCTCGGGCGAGCGCGACGCGCTGCTGTTGCCCGCCGGAGAGCCGGACCGGTTTGCGGTCGCGCTCCTCCGCGGACAGTCCGACGCGGGCGAGCATGTCATCGACTCGCTGGTCGCGCACGGCTTGGGCCACGCGCCGCACTTCAAGCCCGAACGCGACATTCTGCCGGGCCGTGAGGTGCGGGAAGAGGGCGTAATTCTGAAAGACCGTGCCCGCGTTCCGAGCTTCCGGGGGCAACGCGGTCACGTCGCGCCCGCGCAGAAACACGCGCCCCACGCTTGGTGCGAGGTAACCGCCGAGTAGTTTCAGCAGCGTAGTTTTACCGCACCCGGAGGGGCCAAGGAGTGCGAGGAGTTTGCCCGCCGGAAGTGCTAGCGAGACGTCCCGAACGACGGTTGTCGGGCCGTATCCGAAGGTGACAGCGTCGAGACGCACGCCGTCGTTTGTGGGCGGGTTCATGCCGAGCGCTCGGTGCTCGCTGCGTGAGAAACAAACGTGCGATTCAAGGCTTCGCAACCTTTTCCGCTTCTTCGGCACTCAGGAGGCCGTCGCCGTCACGGTCCAGTTTACGGAACTGCTCCGGCGTGCCGAGGAACTCGCGGACCGAAACGAACCCGTCGCCGTTCCGGTCCATCGCGCGGAACCATTGCGGCCCTGCCTCGCGCGTGAATGTGCGGATGAGCGGAACGGCGGGCGGTTTCGCGATGCCCGGGACGATCACGAGCGATACGCCGGTGTCGGTGGGCACAGCGTCTGCGAGTGCGGTTTTCGCGCGCCGCAGTTCTGCCACACTAAGAAGTGCGGTTTTTTCGCGCGCCGCAGTTCTGCCACACTAAGTTGCCCGTCGCGATCGGCGTCGAGCAGATCAAACAGCCCGACCGGTCCCGGCACCGCGGTGAGCGACACAACTCTGGGAGCGATCTTCTCGAACGCGGTTTTGGCCTCTTCGCGCCCGGCGGCGAGCAGTGCTTTGGGCACAGTCGGCTTCTCGGTGGGCAGGCCGGGGCGCGCGTGGATTTCCACCCACGTTCCGGCGATCTTCCCGCGCCAGTGCGAATCCCCGCGCCCGAGTTCCACCGCTTGCTCGATGTCGGCTTTGCCTTCCACCGGAACAACGGTCACTCGCACCGTTCTCGGCGTCGGTCGCTTTTCGGGGACGACCGTTTGCAGATCAGGCACCAGTTCGAGCGGCGAAATACATTCGTCGTCGTCCAGGTCGAACTTGCCGAGCAGCACTTTCTCCGCGTGCGCGAGTTCGTCGGCGGAGAGCTTCCCGTCTTTGTCTTTATCGAGCGCCCGGAAGATCGTGTTGGAAAGCGCGGCGGGATGCGGAGCGGCTGCGGTCAGTACCTCGGCGCGAAGCAGCGAGCCCTCCGGCATGAGGTTGTCCAGCGCGCTTGCGCCGGGCTTGCCTTTCAGAGCTTCCCGGGTGCCTTTCGCATCGGTATCGAGCTTCGCGAGTGGCGAACCGCCGAGTTCGATTTTCAGCCGCACGCGGACGGCCGGCGTGCTGCCGACTTCGAGCAGAACGTCGTGGGCGGGCGCGGGATCAGCCCCTGGAAGAAGGGCCATGAGCACGAGCGCAGCCGGGGTCACGAGAGCACCTCCGTCAGCGGTTTCGCGGACTTGTCGACGATGCGAATGGGGCGCCCGATGTTCGAGAGGTGCTGCTTCTCGAAATCGACGCCGACCGCCTTGCAGATCGTCGCGAGCAAGTCGGGCACGTCGGCCGGGCGCTCCTCGACCGTCGAGCCGTCCTTGCTCGTCCGGCCGATCACCTGACCGCACTTGATCCCGCCGCCGCCCAGCACCACGTTCCAGGCGTTCGGGTAGTGGTCGCGGCCCAGGTTCCCGTTGATGCGAGGGGTGCGCCCGAATTCGCCCATCCACACGATCGTGGTCGTGTCCAGTAGCCCGCGGCCCTTGAGATCGGCCACGAGCGCGGCCCAGGCCGGGTCGAGGATGTCGCAGAGCGTTTTCACGCGATCGAAGTTTCGGGCGTGCGTGTCCCAACTGCCCATGAACCTGCCGCTGAGCGTCACTTCGACGAACGGCACGCCGCGTTCGACCAAGCGCCGTGCGATGAGGCACCCCTGGCCGAACGGGTTCTTGCCGTAAGTGGATCGCAGCTTCTCCGGTTCGTCGTCGAGGTGGAACGCGGCGCTCGCGGAACCGTTCACGAGTCGCAGCCCGCGCTCGTAGGCGGACTGGATGCTCGCGGTGGCCGTCCCCTCGCGCCCGGGCGCGAAGTCCGCGTTCAACCCTTCGAGCAACTTCACGCGATCGTTCGCGCGGCTACTCTCGACGGCGGGCTTGATGTCGGCCACTGCCAAGTCGCGCAACCCCGGGCGCCGCGTGTACGGAGCGTCCGGGCTGTCACCAACCAAGAGCGGGGCGTAGTCCGGCCCCAGGTAGCCCGAACTGTACCCGCCGTCACTCAGTCCGCGGCGCCCGCCGACGCTGATGTAGTTCGGCAACTCGGCCTTCGCGTCACCGAGTTCCTTCGAGACGAGCGAACCGAGCGTCGGGTACTGGAGCGGCTCTTGCGGCAAGCGCCCGGTGCGGAGCAGGTACGCGGCGCGCCCGTGGTCGCCCTCTTTCGTGGACATCGAGCGCACGACCGCGAGGTGCTTCATCTGCTTCGCGACGAGCGGCAGGTGCTCCGCGATCCGGATACCCGGCACCGCGGTTTCGATGGCTTTGAACGGTCCGCCCGTTTCTTCGCCCGGCTTGGGGTCGAAGGTGTCGATCTGCGACGGACCGCCGGGCATCCACAACAGAATGCACGAGCGCTTCCGCTTCGGGTCCGCGGCCGCGGCTTCGGCGAACCGGTTGAACCACCCGCCCTGTGCCCCGACCGCGACGCCAGCGGCCGCGAGTTGCATCAGCCGGCGCCGATCGAGAGAATCGCGGAGTGAAGACACGACACACCCGGTGTTAGAGAAGGTGAGAAAGCGAAGGTGATTTCGGTTCGTATTCCGCGTTCCGAATTCCGCGCTCCCCGTTCCTGCGTTAGTGATTCAGCAGGAACTCTTGGCTGTTCACGAGCGCCCAGAGGACGTCCGCGAGTTGAGCCTTGCGCCCCACGTCGCCGTCGCGCGTGAGGTGCGCGAGGAGCTTCTCGCTCTCCGCAGCGGTCGGTCGGCGGGCGTATGTCGCGAGAAACAGCACTTCAATTCGCTCCGCGTCAGTGAGGAACGGCGCGCTCGCGACCGCAACAAGCGTCTCGCCCTTCTCGGGATCAGTTTGACGCGCGAGCCACGTGCCGTTCATGAGTGCCAGCGCCTGAAGGATCGACGTCTGGGCGTCGGTACGCTGACCGCCTCCGGCAAACTTCGCAAGGAACTGTCCGCGTGGGGATTCCGCGGTCACGCCGAACGCGACACGCGACGCGGCCGGGATCTCTTCGCGGTAACCGGTCGCCTGGGCGAGACTGTCGAAGAGTTGCTCCGGCGAAAGCCCCTTCACGTTCATTCGGGCGAACAACCGCGGGTCGTTCTGCGTCTTCGTCGTTCCTTTGCTACTGCGCTGGTACGCGGCGGATCGGCCGATCGCTTTCACGAGGACGGTCGTGTCGAAATCGGCAGCCACCAGTGCCGTGGCCAGGTCGTCGAGCAGTTCTGGGTGGCTCGGCGGATTCTGCGGGTTGAAGTCGTCCACAGGATCAACGATCCCGATGCCGAAGAACTGTGCCCAGATGCGGTTCGCGGTCGCGCGAGCGAAGAACGGGTTCTTTTTCGCCGTGGCCCACTCCGCGAACTGCTGTCGCGTATCGGTCACACCCTTCCAGTTCGGGTCGGCGCCGTCAATGAACTTCGGCGTCGCCTCGGTCTTGGTGTCGTTGACCTGGACCGTCTTGCGCAGGAGCAGTTGCGTGGCCGGGATCACCTTCTCTTCCGGTCCCTGCGGCGGCACCGGGGCGAAGAACGCAGCCGTTTCCCAGAACTGCTGCTGCGTCCATTTGTCGAACGGGTGATTGTGGCACTGGGCGCACTCGATCTTCACCCCGAGCAGCACCCGTGCGGCGCTGGACGCGACCGTTTCCGCCTTGAGATCGTTCGCTTGGTAGAAGGCGAGCGCCGACGGACCGGGAACCGGGCGCGGGCGCCCGTCCGCTTCGCGGTCGAGGTAGTCGAGCGGTGCCGTGAGGAGGTCGCGCACCAGTTCGTCGGCCTTCCGTCCGGCCCGGAGCCGGTTGCGAACCCACGCTTCGAGGGTGATGTTGAGGAACTGGACCCGCGGGTTGACCGCGGATTGCGGCACGAACGCGAGGCGCCAGACGGCCGCGGCGTGGTTGATCGCGCTGGGGCTGGCGAGCAACTTGTCGATGAGCTTCGCGCGCTTGTCGGCTGATTTGTCGTCGAGGAACGCGCGAGCTTCGGCCACGGTGGGGACGCGCCCCACGATGTCGAGCGACGCGCGGCGCAGGAACTCCGCGTCGGTCGCGGGCGCTGCGGGTTTCACGCCGTGCGCGCTCAATTTCACATCGATCCGGGCGTCGATTTGCGCCGCGAGTTGGGTCGGGTCCGGTGCGGCACCGATCGCGCCGCTGATCCCGAGAGCGGTGGCGAACAGCGCGAGCGCGAAGCGAATCATGCGCGATGGTCCTGACGGGAACGGTGCGGGCCGCACGCGGTCATTCGAGATCGAACACGTCGCCGGCCGTGGGCGAAATGGCGGCCGCGACGGTCCGATTCGGTGTGGAGTAGGGCAACTTCCGGACGTGCCCGTCGCAGAAGAGGAACCACACACCGTTGGGGTCGGGCGCCCCCCAATTGTCCGAAACGGTTTCGATGAGCTTCGGGGCGTCGCGGAGCAGTTTGTCGCCCTTGCGCCCGGTCCCGCCGCTCCCTCCGAAGATGATCGGCTCGTCCCAGTACCAGACACCGGCCTTGATCGCGTCGGTGTCCATCGCTTTCTCGGCGATTAGAGCGGTTTCGGCGAGACCGTCTTTCACTTGCTCCGGTTTCATCATGTTACCGTTACCACCGCGGACCACCTGATCGTTGGCGGCGTAGTCCGTGCGGCCCCACGGCCCCAACCCCGCGTCCTGGTACGTCCACTTCGCGTAGATCGGATCGACCTTCGGCACCTGTTGGGCTTCGGCCGGACGCCGGGTGCCGATGTAGTAGGTCGGAACCGCTCGCGTGTGGTCTTGCTTGCGGAACGCTTCTTCTTCACCGATGTACGGCAGGATGCTGTACGCCCAGCACCCGGTTTGGAGCCGCCCCGCGCGCTTGGGGTCGCCGTAGCCCCAGCAGAACGTCTCACTGTCCGGGAATCCTGTTCGACAGTCGGGCGTGGTGACCGCTTCGGCCGGCGGCCCGCCGTTTCCCGGGAAGAAGCCGTAGGTCGTGGTGAACGACTGCATCCCCTGGCCGATCGTGCGCAGGTTCTCCTTCGACCGCGACGCGGCGTTCGCGGCCCGCGCCTTGGCGATCGCCGGGAGCAGTAGCCCCGCGACGATTGCGACGAGCGCGGTCCCGAACGCGATGTTAGCGACTCGCCGAATCACGTGCGGCCTCTCTTGTGGGCGAGGGCGGTCACTTGACCTCGAACGTGTGATCCTTGACGCCCTCGTCGGGCACTTTGAGGGACCACGGCGTTTTGTTGCGATCGGCGTAGTCCGGGCGCTTGATGCGACCGGCGAGGGCGGGCGACAGGGTCACCTTCCAGTCCCCCGGTGGCACACCCTCTCCGTGCGGGTAGGTGCTTATTGTGAACCCGCCGTCCAACTGGAGCTGCGAGGTGGGCGGCTCGCCGGCCCAGGTGTTGCCAGCGGCCGGGTAAAAATACACGACCCCGGCCGATAGCCCCGTTCCTTGCTGAGTCACCTTACCAGTGACCGGCGCGAGTTTCGGAGCACCCTTACCCCCGCACCCGACAAGGGCCGTGGCGACGAACGCCACGGCCAGGAACAAACAACGCATTATAAAATGCCTCGGTGAGATTGCGCAATCAGTATTGGGGGATGACTTGACCGTCGGCCTGACGAATCAACAACCGCAGGACGGCGTTCGTGATACTGTAATTAACCGTGCGAACGCTCCCGTCGCCGAACACGAATTGTGCCCCCGCCGGACTGGGCGAGCCCCACGTCCCTCCGCCGCAATACTCGGAGCCCTCCGTCCAGCCCCGCTCTTCCGGCCGGGTCGGGAAGTTAATCAGCGTCTGGTCCTGATAGATACCGTCCCCGCAGCGCCCGGTGCCACCGGTACCGCCCATGACGTAAGGCTCGTCCCAATACCAAGTGCCGGCGTTGTAGGATTGCGGATTCATCGCCTTCTCGCCGATGAACAACGTGTTCGACAGCCCGTCGGTGACGCTCGCCACGGTCGAGACCTTGCCCCAATTCGTTCCGTAGGTCGTACAGAACACCTGGTCGTTGGCCGCGTAGTCCGACCGCGCGCTGGCTCCCAGACCGGCGTCGTAGTACGTGTACCCGATGTTGACCGAGTCCGTTGCAGGCACCGTTTGGGCCGTCGGAGCGCGACGCGAGGGCATGTAGTAGGTCTTCACGGGCGTTCGGTAGCACGCCAGCGGATCTTTGAACAGCGCATCTTGCTCGACATACGGCAGGAGCGAGTAGAACGCGGAGCCGAGTTGGTACTTACCGGCCCGGTTCGGCTTGCCCCAACGCGGGACGTAGCTGGACCCACCGGGGAAGCCGGTGGAGCAGAGCGGGTCGGTGTTATTGGTGTTCGGGTTATCGTACCCGCCCCCGTTGGGGTAGTGGTTGTACGAGCTCTCGTAGTTCGCGAACGCCAGTCCGAGTTGTTTCAGGTTGTTCTGGCTGCTCATGCGTGCGGCAGCCTCTCGCACTTTTTGGACCGCGGGGAGGAGCAGTCCGATGAGAATCGCGATGATCGCGATCACGACGAGCAATTCAATGAGCGTAAACCCGCGATGACGGGTCATGGGATCTCCCGGGTGAAGAGCAAGCTGGCGGAAAAACATTTATGTATGCCGTAGAATCACTATGTTGCGGAGACTACCACTCCGAGTCAACGACCTTTCAGGAAATTCACGACACCTGCCCTGATGTTACTTCGTCACGCGAAAGGTCTCGACCGCTGACGCGATGCGCGTCGCGGTGGTGAGCCAGCACATTCCGCCGAAGATCCACGCGAACCACGCGAACAGGTCCGGAAACAGGCACACGAGTACGAACACCGCGATCGTCTCTGCGCCTTCGGTGAGCCCGCCGAGGTAGTAAATCGCCTTCTTCCCGCGTGCTTCGGTGGTGATGCCGCGTTTGGCTGCAATTGCGGCGAACGCCAGGAATGAACTGCCAGTGCCCACGAAACTGAGCACGAGAAAGCACGCTGCCAGCGCGAATTCCGGTCGGCCGACGGCAAAGAAAAACGGCACGCCCGAATAGAACAGGAAATCCAGTGTGATATCGAGGTAGCCGCCGAGATCGGTCGGGCCGAGGCGCCGGGCTAGTGCGCCGTCGAGTCCGTCCGCCACGCGGTTCAATGCGATCAGTGCGAGTGCCGCTTCGTACTGGCAAAACGCCAGCGCCGCACACGCCGCTGCGCCGAACGCGAACCCCGTCACGGTCACAACGTTCGCACTCAGCCTGCACCGGGCCATCACCGCGGCCAATCGGTCCAGGGGATCATCAATCAACCGGCGCAGTCGGGCGTCGAACATTCGCTCTCTCGTGTGTGGCCCGCGCTTGGGGCGCTCGTCGGTATCCAGTGGGGGAGGTATGCTGTCTCTTCGCCGCGAGTGAGGTGCTGCGTGCCGTTCCCGCTATTCGCCCCGACCGTGTTCATCGGAGAGCCGTGTCCCCGCGAGAACCGCGTTCCGCTCGCGGGGGTGGACCACGGCCCGTTCGACGCGCTCCTCGCCAAGTTCGTGGATAGCAACGGGCGCGTGGCCTACGCGGACTGGAAGGCGAGCGACGCGGACTTGCGCGCACTCCACGATTACCTTACCGCGGTCGGTCGGGCCGACATCGACGGCCCCGCTCCGCACGAGTCCGCCCTCGCGTTCTGGATCAACGTCTACAACGCACTCACGCTCGCGGGCGTTCTCCGCGTGTACCCGACCACGAGCATCCGGAACCACACCGGCCGCGTGTTCGGGTTCAACATCTGGAAGAACCTCCGGCTGCACATCGGCGACCGCACGTTTTCGCTCTCCGAAATCGAGCACGGCGTTCTGCGACTGCTGAGCGACCCGCGGGTTCACTTCGCGCTCGTGTGTGCGTCCAACAGTTGCCCGGCCCTGCGCCCGCGGGCCTTCACCGGCGACACCGTTCAGCACGAGCTGGAAGCGAGTGCCCGCGAGTTCTTCGCGCGCCCGGACGCCGTTCGTATCGATTCCGAAAAGCAGGTGGTTTCGCTCTCCAAGTTGTTCAAGTGGTACGGACCCGACTTCACCTCCGCGTCCGCTGATCTCCTGACCGCGATACGGAAGTTCCTCCCCGACGCGGCCCGCGATCAGATTGACCCAGCGCAAACCCGAGTGGAGTTTTTGCCCTACGACTGGAAGCTGAACGACCAGCAGAGCGAATAGCCCGCGCTCACATCCGCGCGATGGGCTCTTCGGCCACGCCGACCTTCTTCAGCCGTTCGAGGTGGTCCGCATATGCTTTCTGGCGGTTCACGAAGAACAGCCCGCCCTTTCCGCCGCGCATCCGGATGCGCCAGTACGTTACCCAGGCGAGGGCCTTCTCCGGCCAGCGCACGAACCGCCGTCCGCCGCCGTACTCGCCCTGGAAGTACTGCCCCTTCTCGATGGCCGGGCGCACCACGGCCTCGGCCCCGCCGTCTTTTTTGACCGCGTACACGTCGTCGGCCCAGTGGCCGGTAATCAGGTTTGCGGCGGGGTACGGTGCGGAGTTGCCCCACAGCACCTTCCCCTTCGGGCCGTTCGCGTTGCAGAACCACGGGAAGATCGTTCGCAGGCAGCACACGAAGTAGGCGTAGTCGCGCGGGCGGTACTCGCGGTTGCGGAACAGGATCAGCACTTCCCGGCGCTCTTCGCGCACGAAGCGGTAGATCTCGCGCTTGAACTTTTTGTCGCTGAAAAAGGAAATCGCGTCCGGGAAGTCCGTGAAAATGAGCTGGCCGCTGTTGTAATGACTGGTGCCGTGGATGTAACTAATGCCGTGCGGCATCCGGCGCCGCGGACCGATCGGGAGTTCTTCCGAACCTGTCGACAGCCCCACGCGGTACGCGAGGAACTGCCCCGTTTTCGTGACGACGAAGTCGTCGATTGGAAGCCCGTCTTCGTTCGGGCCGCGCGGCGAGCGGAAGATGACGTTATCGTGCCAGATGTACTGCCCGGTGGCCGGGTTGATGCCGGTTACCCACGGGTGATCGGGACCGACGAGCCCGTGCTTCATCGGGCGGAGTTGGGTGATATCGAGGACGCGCACGATACCCAGACCGTTGTGCCCCATCTGGTAGAGCCAACGGAACGGGATGCCGAACCAGTACCCGATGCCGTCGCGGTGCCGGCGGGCGGGAACCGTAGTGGGTTCGGCACGGCCGAGTTGCGGCCGGTTCGCGGTCATTTGGCGGCGACGCTCGTGCAGGCGTCCGCGCTTACAGGGGTAGGGGCCGTGACCGGTTCGGCGTGTTCGGCGATCGAAGCCGCGCCGTCAGCGGCGGATGCCTTCCGGCCGAACTTGTTGTTCCACCCGCGGCGGATCGAGCCCCACAGCCCGAGCGCCTTGAACGGCGGGACGAGGAGCTTGAGCTTCTTGTCCTTTTCGCCCCAATTCGGCACGTCGTCGTGCAGCACGTACACTTCCCACATCGTCTGATCCGGGTCCGTCACCCAGATCTTCGTCTGGTGCGCGTAGCAGCACTTCACGTCGTCCTGCTGGCCCATCTGTGCCCCGACCGCCTTCAACCGCTCCTGAATCGCCCGCAGTTGTTCGACGGTGACCACGCGGAGCCCGAGGTGGTTGAGCGGCCCGCCGACACACGCCCGCTTGGGCTTCAGCGACAGCACGAGCGGCGGAACGTCGACCTCGAATTTGACGTAATCCGCGTACACCTTCACTGGGCCTGCACCGAACAGTGCGGTGTAGAACTCGACCGACCGCGCGAGATCGGAGACGTTCAGCGACGCATGAAACTTGACGACGGCAGTAGCCGATTCCGGGGTGCGGTTCGCGGCCGGGGGGGTAGCGCTCATGGGAACTCCGCGTGCGGTTCGGACGTGCGTCGGGATCGGTGAGCGGTTCGGCTCTATTAAGGCGTGCCTTGGTGTTAAGATATTACCCACCCCCGACCCGACAACAAGCAGTATTCCCCGCTCCCCTCGGCGCGCTTACAAGCACATGAGGGACACAGGATGTCGTGTACATACAAGGCGGGAACCCTGTGGGTGGCCACATGCGCACGGGATCGTGCTGATTCGCCATTTCCACTCGTCCCCCGATGTGCGATGCTGGATGCGTTCTAGCGCTGCCCTTCCAAACGATGAGGCTTCCGTTCATGCGTCGCCTTGCTCTATTCCTTCCACTCATCCTCTCCTCTCTTTTTGTCGCCTCTCCCACTATCTCGGCCCCGCCCGCTGCGGTCGAGATCCCAGCCGCACACAAGCCCGAAGCCAAGGACGTCGTCCGCTACGGCGACGGTTACCGCTACCCGCAAGCCGGGTGGGTGGTGCTGCACGTCGAGGGCGAGCCGTACACCCGCGGGTACCAACAGGGCCGCTTGCTCTCGAAAGAGATCGCCGCGTTCATTCGGATGATCGCGACCGATCGAAGCGCGAAGGCCCCCGCCGACGGGTGGAAGGCCGCCCGCCAACTCGCGAACGCGCTGTTTCTCCGCAAGATCGACCGCGAGGTGCTCGAAGAGATGAAGGGGATCGCGGAGGGCGCAACCGACGCCGGAGCGAGCTACGATGAGCGCGACATCGATCTGCTCGATATTGTCGTGCTGAATTCCTGGATGGAACTCGAATCGCTCGATTCCGCACTCAACACGATGCCCACCGGTCTGGAAGACAAAGTGTTCCCGCGCCCGGGATTGCCGAAAGCCCCCGCGCCACGGCCGACGAAAAAGGACCACTGCTCGGCGTTCATCGCGACCGGTCCGGCAACTGCTGATGGGAAGATCGTGTTCGGGCATATCACGATGTCGGGTCTTAACAGTGCCCCGTTCGTCAACGTGTGGATCGACGTGGTGCCGAAGAAGGGGCACCGGTTCGTGATGCAGGCGTTCCCGGGTGGCGTGTGGTCGAGCCAGGACTACTACATCAACGACGCTGGCATCGTGCTGTGCGAAACGACGATCAGCCAGTCCCCGTTTGACGCGACGGGCATGGCCCTGACGAGTCGGGCGCGCAAGGCGATCCAGTACGGCGACAGCATCGACGCGGTCGTGAAGGCGCTCTCCGAGAAGAACAACGGGCTGTACGCGAACGAGTGGCTCATCGGCGATCTGAAGACGAACGAGATCGCGATGTTTGAACTCGGTACGAAGGCCACGAAGTTGTGGCGCAGTTCCAAAGAGGAGTGGTTCGGAGAGACGAAGGGCTTCTATTGGGGCAACAACAACGCGAAGGATCTGGCCGTGCGCCTCGAAGCACTTCCCGCAGAAGCAGACGAGCGCCCCGAACGGACCGAGTGGGAACCCGATGACCGCGATAAGGCGTGGTTGAAGTTCTATAAGGAGTTCGCGGGGAAGATCGACGCGGCCGCGGCGAAGGTCGCGTTCACAAACGAAACGCTGGCCCAAGACTCGTCACTGGACGCGAAGTACGCCACTGCGGACATGGCGAAGAAACTGGCCACGCACGCGATGTACGGCCCGCCGCACGGCAAACCGTGGAAGCCGACCGACGAGCAGAAGCGCGATCACCCGGAAATCATGACGCTCGAACCGCACCCGTGGACCGTGCTCACCGCCGGCAAACCTTAATGGTTTGCGCCGGAAGGTCATAAAGTTACAGGCCGTAAGGTCAAGGATATCCTTAATTTGGTGTCCTTGACCTTACGGCCTGTGACTTTATGACCCCGTGAAGCGGGTTACTTCTTCTCGTCCTTGATCTCGACCACCTTACCTTTAGCGAACGTCGCTTTAAGGAACTCGACTTCCTTCAGCGCCTCTTCCTTCTTCTCGTAGCCGACGGTACCGATCGCGACCGACTTGCCCTCGGTATTCTTGATGCGGAACCGCCAGCCGTCCTTCGCCTTGTAAACCTCGATCGTGCCGACCTCCTCGGCCTTCTTCTGAAGGGCCGGCGCGGGAGATGACCCGGTCGACGCGATCAACGCCGCGACGACGGCAAACAGGGCGAACGAACGCAACGCGGTGCGCATGGGAGGACTCGCAGTGTGAGTGGCGCGGGGGCAGATCCCCGGCGCAGAAGGATTATCGCACGCGAGAAAGTGAGAGACAACTCACCCAAGCGTCATACGGGCAGGAGATCGCCCACAAGCACAGCGAAACCTGGGATGACGGGAAGTGCGGTCAGGGTGTCGGTCGTCGTGAAGACAACGGGCGCTTGGCCCGGTTGGTGGGCCGTCACGGTGCGGGCGCCCGGATCAGCGACCCACACGAGGAGTACCCCGGCAGCCAGATAATCGTTGACCTTCTCGTCGATTTCCGGCTGCGTGTCGTTTTTGCTGCGTACTTCAACGACCAGTTCCGGGATCGTGACCAGGTACCCTTCCGGAGAGGTTTGAGGCGGAAGTTGCGCAGTAGTCAGGAAGGCCGCGTTCGGTGCGCGAAGATGATCCGGGTACCGGCGGAGCACGATTCCAACAGTGCCGTACACCTCGCCGTACCCGCGCTGTTCGCCGTGAACGGATAAATGTGCCAGAAAGCGCGCCAGCCCGCGCGCTTGGCTGGAATTGAAGGGAGCTGTGACGATCAGTTCCCCGTTGTGAAGCTCATAGTCCACATCACCGGATGGCAGGTGACGTGGAAGCGCCGCGACATCGGCGAGAGTCAGCAATCGCGCGCCGTTACGCACGAGACTCGAACTGAGAGGCGCCGTGGTACTCACGACGCGATTCTACACCTTCGGGCGCTTCGTATGCCAGTCGGTTGCGGCCTCGTACATGCGCGCGATGCGGAGCAGCTTTTCTTCCGCGAACGGGGCGCCGAGCAGTTGCAAACCGATGGGGAGCCCCGTCTTGGTGAAGCCGCAGGGCATGCTCAGGCCGGGAATCCCCGCGAGGTTACAAGACACGGTGTAAACGTCCGATAGGTACAGCGCGAGCGGGTCGTCCGACTTCTCGCCCGCCTTGAACGCGGCCGTCGGGGTGGTCGGCCCCATCACCACGTCGCACGACGCGAACGCCTCGTCGAAGTCCTTCTTCACGAGCCGCCGCACCTTCAGCGCCTTCACGTAGTAAGCGTCCTTGTACCCGCTGCTCAGCACGTAGGTGCCGAGGATGATGCGGCGCTGCACTTCCGGGCCAAAACCCTCGCCGCGCGACTTCGAGTACGTCGCGATGAGGTCGCCCTTCTTCGCGGTGCGGTGCCCATAGTGCATCCCGTCGAAGCGCGCGAGGTTGCTCGACGCTTCCGCCGGCGCCACGATGTAATACGCGGCCAGCGCGTAGGGGCTGTGCGGCAGCGACACGTCCACGAGTGTTGCGCCCAGTTTCTTGTACTCGTCGAGCGCGGCCCGCACGGAGGCTTCGATCTCCGGGTCCAAGCCCTGGCCGAAGAATTCTTTCGGGACGCCGATGCGCAACCCCTTCACCGGGTCGTTGACGGTCTTCGTGTACGCGGGCACCGGCTCGTTCACGCTCGTGCTGTCGCGCCCGTCGTGGCCCGCGATCGCTTCCATCATCAGCGCGCAGTCGGTCACGTCGTGCGTGAACGGCCCGACTTGGTCGAGTGAACTCGCGAACGCGATCAGTCCGTAGCGCGACACGCGGCCGTAGGTCGGCTTCATCCCGACGATGCCGCACAGCGCTGCGGGCTGCCGGATCGATCCGCCGGTGTCGGTCCCGAGCGACACCGGCGCCTGGCACCCGGCGACGCACGCCGCACTGCCCCCGGACGACCCACCAGGAATGCGGTCGGTGTCCCACGGGTTCCGGGTCACCTGGTAGGCGCTGTTTTCCGTGGACGAACCCATCGCGAACTCGTCCATGTTCGTCTTGCCGAAGACGATCGCGTCTTCGGCGTGCAGGCGCTCAACGGTGTGCGCGTCATAGGGCGGAACGAAGTGTTCCAGGATCTTGCTCGAACAGGTGGTGCGAACGCCCTTCGTGCAGAGCACGTCTTTGACCGCCACGGGCACACCGGCGAGCTTGCCCAGCGGGGCCTTCGCCGCGCGCTTCGCGTCGATGGCCTTGGCGTGGGTGCGCACCGCGTCCGGGTCGGGCGGGAGCATGAACGACTTGAGTTTCGGCTCGCGCACGGCGGACGCGGCGAGGAACGCATCTGCGATTTCCAGCGCGCTTGCCTGCCCCGCGTTCTGAAGGGCAACGAGTTCGGCCGCGGTCTTCTCAATGAGACTCATGATGTGTCCTGGCGAGCGGCCGGGATGAGCCGGCCGGTGAAGCATTGGTTCGGTGAGTTCGGGCTGCGTGCGGCGGAACGACCGCTTAGTGGCTCACGGGTTCGTCGGTGTCGAAGACCGCCGGGACGCCGAAGTATTCGCCGACCTTGCTCGGCGCGTTTTGGAGCGCGGCCTCGACGGGGAGTGACGGGACCGGTTCGTCGGGGCGGAACACGTTCTGCACCGGCAGCGGGTGCGCGAGCGGTTCGACGCCGTCGGTATTCAGTTGGTTCAGTTGGTCGACGTAATCGAGGATCGCGGAGAGTTGCTTTTGCATCCGCAGGAGGTCCGCTTCGGACATTTCGAGGCGCGCCAGCTTCGCGACCTTCGCAACCTGTTCAATCGAAAGCGACATTGCTTCGCCCCAGTGTGCGCCAAGATGTCGTGATTATAGGTGAATGGCACCAGAATGGACGGTCAACCCCGCTCGCGAGTTCGGGGCTTGTAGGTGAATCCCGCCCGCAAGTGAAATCTAACTGCAAGGGTGGGGTCGTTAGCGCTGGGATCAAGGTCGCGGGGGTTCAGTACAGCCTATTTGCGACACGCTACCGGGCGCACTCACTGACCCGAGTTATGCTTTACGCGCCCAGGAGTGACACATTGTTCCAGGTCTGGAAGTTGTGGGCCAACAGAGTCGCCAGTTTCTCTCGATGTTTGGTCGGCAGATCCGCGAGGCACCCGTCGATGGCACTCTGGAACCTCTTGAAGTCCTGATGGTGCCGACTGTTGAGCACGTCCTTCTTCACGAACTTCCACAGGCGCTCGATCAAGTTCAGGTTCGGCGAGTACGACGGCAGGAACAGCAGCTCGATCCCCAACTGCTTGGCCGCGTCCTGCACCAACACGCACCGCTGATACGGGGCGTTGTCCGGCACCAACGTGACGGGCACCGAGCCCGCCCGGCGCGCGCTCGTGTGAAGCGACGCGCACACCGACGTGGCGGTGATGTACGTCGTGTTGATCTCCGTCACCAGTTCGTGCGTGACCGTAATAACTTCGTATAGGCATACATTATACGAAGTTATACGAGACGAGCGCTGTGTTCCGCACGAAGCACCACACCCAACCCAGGAACGACGCCAATACGAAGTGCGACGCATCCACGAAGTACACCGACCGCTTACCGCTCCG
>HG799462.1:1103964-1156433 GCA_000531095.1 Gemmata massiliana
AACCCGGGTCTTTCCGCCGCTTGCGGGACGCGTAAGATGTGCAAGGTCCGCTGAACCGTGGACCGGGACACGTTGGCGAGTTCGGCGATGCGCCCGTGCGACTCGTTCTTGCTCTTGAGCCACAGGATCTCCATGCGCTCCTGAACGCGCGGGTCCGGGTGCCCGTACCGATCGCGCACAATCGCTTCGACAACCGACTCGGGGAACGAGTACGTGGGACGCATGGAGCCTCTCCCGGTAACGGATTACGGTGAGCACCGATCTTCCGCTACAGCACCAGGCTCCTCAAGGATAAATTGTGTCACTCCAGGGTACGCTGAGAATAACTATCGTGCCGGCGCAGTGGACGGTGCTTGGGCGGTCCTCCGACGTCTTGTCGCGCCGAAGGCCCGCTTAATCTTTGGAGCTACTTGAGGCACTTGACCATCCCAATTACGGCCCAGATGAACCCCCAATATTCGAGTGGAATAAAAAACATCGTGTGCCCGCCGCCGAACTGAGCCTGAACGAGTTCCCCGCTTTGCAGGTCCGCGAGGGTGCGAGTCTCGCTTTTGTTCATCCAGCGCCCGAGCGGCCAGAGAACTACGGCCGATACCAAGCCACCGATCAAGTACCCGACATCGTTGGCCCGTTTGGTCGCCTTCGCGCGCTCTTGTGCGCGCGCTGCGACTCGTTTGAGTTCGGTCGCCTTCACTTCCTCGGGATCTTCCTCTGGCGGGGGCGTCTCCGCGTCGTCAGTATCGTTCTGGGTTTGTTTGACGGCTTTTCGCTCCGCGCTTAGCGCTCGTATCGCGCGCTGTTTGGCAACTGCTTCCGCCCCGCCGATCGCGATCACGATAAGCACTGTTGGGATGAGGAGTCCGAGGATTCCCCACCGGGTCCAGATCACCATTGCTGCACTCCTCCGCCGAACAACCCAATTTACCTGTCCGGCCAACAGGCTGCGTATACGGGACCGCGCGGACACGCGATGCACACAACTGTATGCATTGCCCTTGTAAGTATTAAGACGATTTTTCGTAAGAAACTCCACCCGCTCGTTGTCACTCGCGGTTCGCCATACGACTCAGGCGAACCGCGAGTGACAACGAGCGGGTGGAGTTGTTGGCTGTCGGCGGATTACCCGCCGCCCTTGCGGGCGGGGTTCACCTGTGGGCGGCTCACTACCCGCACTTGGCGACTTCGGCCGAGCGGCTCGTGAGCACCAGTTCTACCAGGGCGTCCACGCTCAGCCCGATGTCCGCGAGCAGTTCGTTGCGCTCGCCGTGCTCGATGAACTTGTCCGGGATACCGCGGCGCACCACGTTCCGGGCGTCGAGGCCGGCGGCGTTCGCGGCCTCTAGCACTGCGGAGCCGAACCCGCCCTCAATGGTCCCCTCCTCGACAGTCACCACCAGCGGGAGCGTTTCGACCGCTCGCAGGATGGTTTCCTTGTCGAGCGGCTTGACGAACCGGGCGTTGATGACGCCCATGTGAATGCCCTTGGCTTTCAGCTTCTTCGCGGCGGCGGTGCAGTTGGACAGCAGCGTGCCGAATGCGACGAAGCACCCGTCCTCGCCCCAATCGATGACTTCCGCCTTACCGAGTTCGATCGGCGTGGGGGCTTCCGTGCGCTCGACTTTCTCCAGGTTCGCCTTCGGGTAGCGGACGGAGATCGGCCCGGTGTGCTTGAGCGCGAACTTCAGCATCGGCTGGACGTCGGTCTCGTCGCCCGGGGCCATGCTCACCATGTTCGGGAACAGCCGCATGTACGGCACGTCGAACACGCCGTGGTGCGTCGGGCCGTCCGGCCCGGTCAGCCCGGCCCGGTCCATGAGGAACGTGACGTGCAGGTTCTGGAGGCACACTTCCTGGAAGATCTGGTCGAAGCTGCGCTGGAGGAACGTGCTGTAGATGTCCACCACGGCGTTGGCGCCGGCCTTCGCCATGCCCGCAGCGAACGCGACCGCGTGGCTCTCGCAGATCCCCACATCGTAGAAGCGCTGCGGGAAGTCCTCGCGCACCTTTTCGAGCTTGTTCCCCTGGCACATCGCGGCCGTCATCACCGCGATCGTCGGGTCGTCCTGCATCGCCTGGTGCAGCGCGAAGCTGATCGCGTCCGTGTACCCCTTCGCCCCGCCCTTCTTGAAGGACACGATGGCGCGGTTCGGGCCGACCTGCTCGAACACCGGGGGCGTGTGGTAGGTGACCGGGTCTTCCGCCGCTTGCGGGACGCCGTGCCCCTTGTTCGTGAACACGTGCAGCAGGATCGGGCCTTCTTGCGACTTCAGGTCGCGGAGGATCTTACGCAGCCCCGGGAGGTCGTGCCCGTCTACCGGCCCGAAGTACCGGAACCCGAGTTCCTCGAAGAGCATGCCGTCCTTGAAAAACGCCTTCAGCCCGTCGCGGAACTGTTCCAGGGCGGAGTGGGCCATACCCCCTATTACCGGGATGTTGTTGAGGAGCTGGTTCAGCTTGCGCTTGCTCCCCTGGTACAGCCCGGTCATGCGGCACTGGTCGAAGTACTGTGCCAGCCCGCCGGTGCGGGGGCAAATGCTCATCTTGTTGTCGTTGAGGATGACCAGCGTGTTCTGCTTCATCCCGCCGATGTTGTTGAGCGCCTCGAACACGATCCCCGACGGGAACGCGCCGTCGCCGATGACCGCGACCGCGTGGTTGTCCTTGCGGCCCATCAGCTCGTCACCGGCCTTGAGGCCGGAGGCGGTCGACACGCTGCACCCCGCGTGCCCGGTCATGAACAGGTCGTACTCGCTCTCGCCGGGGTGCGGGAACCCCATCAACCCGCCCTTCGTGCGGATCGTGTGGAACTGCTCGTAGCGCCCGGTGATGAGCTTCTGCGGGTAGATCTGGTGGCCCGTGTCCCAGATGAGCCGGTCCTTGTCCTTCGAGAAGTCGAAGGAGAGGTGCAGGGCCAGGCACAACTCGACCACGCCGAGGTTACTGGCGAAGTGCGCCGGGCGGTTGGTGAGCACCCGGATCAGCTCGTCGCGGATCTCGTGGGAGAGGGTCTGCAGTTGCTCGTCCGAGAGCTTCTGCATGTCGGCCGGGGACTTGATCTGCGGTAGTAAGTTTGTCATGTCGTTCCCCTTGGGCGAACCCCGCCTGTTTCGGGCGGTGGGTGGAGGTTTGAACCCGCTCGAACGAGTGGGTCGCGGCCTACCGGTCCCTCTGAACCACGTACCGGGCCAGATCCGCGAGCAGCGCGCTACCGAGTTGTTCGGCCGCCGCCACCGCTTGTTGGCCCAGTTCACCCGCCCGGCGCCGGGACTCCTCAACTCCAAGGAGCCCCGGGTAGGTCAGTTTGCCGCGAGCGGCGTCTTTGCCCACTCGCTTGCCTGTTTTGTCGGCTGTACTTTCAACGTCGAGCAGGTCGTCCGTTACCTGAAACGCCAGCCCGAACGCCGCGGCGAAGTCGTCGGCCGCTTTCAGTGCCTTTGGATCGGCCCCCGCGGGCCGTTCGGCCTGCGCCGCGAACACCCCGAGCCGCAGTGACGAGCGGAACAGCGCCCCGGTCTTGCGGCGGTGAATGTTTTCGAGGTGATCGACCCCTCGATCTTTTTCCGTGGGGGCGGGAGTCGCCCCCGACAATCGCCCTTCGGCTTCCAGGTCGAGCGTCTGACCGCCGACCATCCCCACCGCTCCGGAGCCGCGGGCAAGCTCTACACAACTAACCGCAGCCGTGCGCGCGGGGTAACCTGCTGCAATCACCTCGAACGCGCCCGTCAGGAGCGCGTCGCCCGCGAGGATGGCCAGCGCCTCGCCGAATTTCTTGTGGCACGTCGGCTGTCCGCGTCGCAGGTCGTCGTCGTCCATCGCCGGCAGATCGTCGTGGATCAGCGAGTACGTGTGAATCATCTCCACCGCACACGCCGATGGCAACGCCAACTCCAGCGAGCCCCCGGTCGCCTCGCACGCGAGCGCCACCAAGAGGGGTCGGAGCCGCTTGCCGGGCGAGAACAGGCTGTACGCCATCGCCTCGGCCAGAGCCGGCGGCGCGTCCCGCGTGACGTCCCGGAGCGCGGCGCGGAGGGCCTGATCCACTCGGTCCTGGCGCGATTTCAGATCGGCCATTAACCGGTCGCCCGCCGACGCGGACCCACGGTCCGTTCCGGAGGAAGATGCAATGTTATCAACTTTACGTTGCAAAGCTAGGCGACTTTGAACGTCGTCTGTAATTGATCCCGGCGTCATTCGGATATTCCCGGGTCGCGTGCGGACTTGGGGGCGGGTTTGCGCACAGCGGCCTTCGCGGTTTCGATGGAGGCGACGTGGTCGAACGGCTTCAACTCGGCCCCACCTTCTTCGCTGACGCCCGCGAGCAGTTTCACCTTTTGCTCGGCGTCGCGGAGCTGGCCGTAACACTGGCGCAGGAGCGCCACCCCGCGCTCGTAGCGAGCGAGCGCGTCTTCGAGCGTGGTGGTGCCGTCTTCCAGTTCGCGCAGGATGCCGTCGAGTTCGGCGAGCGCTTCCTCGAAGCGCAGCGGTGCGGCCGGGGATGGGTCGGGCATGTGCGCGTCCCGTGCGTGGAGCGAGGGGCCGTCCGTGGCGGCGAGCTTCGCCCGCGAGTGGGGCGAAACTTACCCGGCACCGCGCGGTGCCGGTTCGCCGTGAGCCGTCGAGCGTTCGTGTTCCGTGCCTTGGGCGTCGGTGACGAGGGACCGGATAACTCCGGTGGCGACCCGCGTGACGAGCAGGTCGCCGGGGCGCAGGGCGCCCGCGTCGCGAACGAGTTGGCCGTCGTTCGTGTGCGTCAGACTATAACCACGGGCGAGAACCTGCAAGGGGCTGAGTGTTTCCAGTTGGGCGGAAAGGGCGGCGAGCTTCTCTCGTACCTGAACGAGCTTCTGGCGGGTAGCGCGTGCGAGACGCTCACTTGTGTCATCTAACCGCTGCCCGAGGTTCTCGATGCGCTGGAGCGGTAACCGAAACGCGGGGCGCGACGCGATCTGGTCGAGGTGCTGCTTGCCGAACCTGATCCGGCGCTCGACGGCGTCGCCCATTCGGGTGCGCAAGTCGCGCAACGCGGCGAGCAGCTCCTGTCGATCGGGGGTGAGCGCAACAACTGCGGCCGTCGGCGTTTCGGCCCGGTGATCGGCGACGAGGTCGGCCACCGTGACGTCGATCTCGTGGCCCACCGCGGAAATGACGGGCACGTTCGAGTGGAAGATCGCGTCCGCGACGGCTTCCTCGTTGAACGCCCACAAGTCTTCCGCACTACCGCCCCCGCGCCCGAGGATGATCGCGTCGAACGAGAGCTTGTTGTTCCGGTGCAACCAGTTCAGTTGCCGCACCGCGAGCGAGATGTCGTGTGCGGCCCCCTCACCCTGGACCCGAGACGGGCGCACGATCAGTTCCGTAAACGGCCACCGCTGCGCGAACACTTCGATCATGTCGCGTATCGCGGCACCTGTCGCACTGGCGACCAACCCCACGCGGCGCGGCGGGCGCGGAAGGGCGCGCTTGCGGGCCGGGCTGAAGTACCCCTTCGCGAGCAACTTTTCCTTGAGTTGACGCAGCGCGAGTTCCGCAGCGCCGACGCCCTTCGGCTGCAACTCTTCGACGATGAACTGGTACTCGCCGCGCGGGTCGTACACCGTGAGCCGACCGCGTGCGATGATCTCCATGCCGTCGCGTGGGTCGAACCGCAGGCGCAGGTTGATCCCGCGGAAGGCGACCGTCTTGATCTGGGCGTTCGTGTCCTTGAGAGTGAAGTACCAGTGCCCGCTCGCGGCCCGCGTGAAGTTCGACACTTCCCCCGCGACCCAGACAGAGAGGAACTTGGCTTCCAGTGTTCCGCGCACTTGTGCCGTGAGCTGCGACACCGAGAGCGGCTGAACGGCAGTTTTTGGGACAGCGCTCATTCGTTCCTCGCGGCCCGGCGCGGCAGAATTGCTTTCCGATCACTTCAGGGAGTTGCGCACAAGGTAAATCGGGTCACCCTGCTGATCGTTCATACACGATACCAATTCCAGGTGACCGAAAGCAGCCCGATCTTCCCACTCCTGCCGGATGAGCACCGCGAACGCGCCCGGTGGTAACGCCCGCACGTCCGTCAGACGCGACGCGGGCCGGGCGTAATAGAACATGACGCCCTCGTCCTTGAGCTTGAGCACGAACAGCGGTTCGCCGATTGGGGCGTGCTCACGCAGCGCTGCACCGGTGGCTTCCGCATTGCGGCCGGCCGTGCGCTGCGGGATCACCACTTCGACGAACACGACCTTCGCAACGACCCAACACAGGAGGAAGGCCAACAAGAACCTCTCTCTCCTGAAGGAAAGGGGGAAAGGTTGCAGAGAGGGGCGGTCGGAAGAACCTACCCCCCGGCCCCCCTCCCTGGAGGAAAGGGGGAACAGGCGCGCGAAACCACTGAGATTGAGCCCGCGCCCGGCGACCGTTCTTTCTCCCCTTCCCTTCAGGGAGGGGGGATGGGGGGGTAGGTTGTGGCTGTGACCCCTCCCCAACCCCTCCCCTTGGGGGAGAGGGGCTTAAAACCATCGCAGATCGCGGGGTGCCTGCTGTATTTGGCTCTGTTCCCCTTCCTTCCTAGGGAAGGGGTTAGGGGTTAGGTCGCTTCAGCCACGCGATCAGCCCCATCACCCCCAGTCCCATCAGCCCCGCGCTCATGGGGAGCGCGTAGCGGACGTTGTGGTTCGGCACGAGCGTCCAGAACAGCAGGTTCGGCCAGGTCCAGCAGTGCAGGAGTTGGAGCAGGAGCTTTTCGCGTGCGTCCCACTGTGCCCAGAAACTGCGCCGGAACGTGAGCAGCGCGAACGCGGACACGGGTAAGTGCGCGGCGAACACGGCGAGCGGGTACGTTGCGACGTCGGTCCACGGGTAGCCTTTGCTGGCCTTCGGCGCGAAGCGGTACGCGGCTTCCTTGCGGATCGTGTCGGCGAGCGCGTCCCAGCCGACTTCTTGCACCACCGCAGCGGCCCACAACGTACACGCCGCGCACGCGACCGACACCGCAAGCAGGTGCCGCCAGTTCCACAGGAGCGCGAGTTGCCGGCGCCACGCGAGTAGCGGAATCACGGTGAGGTAAAAGAACGCGGGGGCGGTCCACTTCGTGAGCGTTCCCCCCACGACGCAGAGCAGCGCCGCGACCGTAAACCACAGCGATTCACGCTCTTGGGATTCCAGCGCGCGGTGAAACAGTACGATCGCGGCCGTCACCCAACCCACGAGCGTCATGTCGATTTCCGCGCTCGGCACCTTATCGAGCCACAGCACCGAGCACGGTAACAGGACAGCCACGAGTAACGCCGCTCGCTCGCCCAGAACGCGCCGAAACATGCCGTGTATGAGTACGACCGCGAGTGTCGCGGCCAATACCGACGGCAGTCGGGCGCTCGCGGCGGTCACTTCGCCGAACGGAAGGCTGCACAGTCCGATCGCGACGTAATGACCGGGCGGTTTCGTGAGGAACGGTTCGCCGTACAGAACGGGATAGAGCCAGTGCCCTTCGAGACACGATCGGCCAATAATCGCTCGCAGAGATTCGGTGCGGTAAACGGGACCGGCCGCGGCGCCGTATAGGAACAGGAACGCACACCACCCCGCGACGAGCACCGGTGTCAACCGCGGTGCGGGGAGCGCAAAGCGAACGCGAATCAGCGACGCGAGTCGAATTGGCGGCCTCCTTGCCTGGGACCGCGGGCATCCCGCCCGTTTGTGCCCGTGTCCCGGCGAACCCCGCCCGCAAGGGCGGCGGGTCGTTCTTTGGTACTTACCCGTCCGCCCTTGCGGGCGGGGTTCACCAAGCTGGCCACCACGCCCACGAGCGCGATCAGCCAGCACCCGGCGGGCACCCAGTCACCGAGGCTCGCGTACAGCGGGCGGCGCGTGTCGATGGGTACGGTTGCGGTCATGACGCCATCAATTTTCTTGGCCTCGGACCACTCACCCTGGGGCTTTTCTTTCAGCGTGAGCTTGTCGTTGCTGTCGCGGGTGAGTTGCCGCGGTAAGGTGACCACGCGCCCGTCGGCGTCGATCAGCCCCGAAATGCCCATGTTCACGCTGCGCACCACGGCGCGCCGGGCTTCGATCGCGCGGAACCGACAAATCGCGAGGTGCTGCTCGTGCTCCTCGGTGCCATCGAACCAGCCGTCGTTGGAGATGTTCACGAGGAAGTCCACCGGCTCGCTTGCGACGTACTGCCGCGCGAGGTACGGGTCGGAGTCTTCGTAGCAGATGAGACACCCGAACGTGAACGGACGCCCGTCGCGCGTGGTGAGCGGGAACCGCGTCCACTTTTCGCCGGGCCGACACTCGTAGCCCTTCTTGTAGGGCGTGAACCACGCCATGAACGGCAGTTGTTCACCGAGCGGCACGTACTCGCCGAACGGAACGAGGTGCATCTTGTCGTAGCGGTCCACGGGCGCGCTGGGGAAGAGAACCGGATCGCCGGGCAGCCACCCTTCGGGCTTCGGAGCGGGCTTCACCATGAACGCGGAGTTGTACTTCCACACGCGCGCCCCGTCCCACTCCAAACCGTTCAGTCCGAACAGCACCGGCGTGTTCCAGTCGCGTTCCAAAAACTCTTTCCGTGAGATCAACCGCCAGCGCTGGAATTCCTCCGGTGCGTCTTCTCCCTTTGCTCCCGGTGCGACGCTGCACCAGTCCACCGGGCAACACGTTTCCGGCCAAATAATAAGATCCGGGCGCGGCTTCTCGTTGAAGGCCGTCATGTGCAACTGGCTGTACGAGCTAACGAGCTTGGCCGTGTCTCCCATCTTGTCGCCCTGCGACACGTTCCCCTGAATCGCCGCGACCAGTGGGCCGTCGGTAAACGCGGTGTGATCGAAGCGCCAGTAGCCGTAGCCGATGCTCGTACCGACGAGCGCGAGAGCGAAGACGAGCCCTCCGGTTCGGGCGGCCTTCACTTGTGGCGCTGGCGAAGCCGCCGCTGTTCCTTCGGGGGTAGGTCTTCTGATCCACTCCGCCAGCGCGCCGTTCACTGCACCGACGACGAACGACACCACATACACGCCGCCGAAGTCCGCGATCTGAATCAGTTGCAGGAACGAGTGCTGCGTGTAGCCAAGATAGTACCAGCCGAAGCCGATCATCTGGTACGCGCCGATCTGCTTCATGAACGGGAAGCCGGTTGGGAAGTGCATCCGGAAGTATTCCATTGCCACCCACGCGACCGGCACCGAGAGCGCCATCGGCGCCCCAACGCGGTCGAGGCGCCGAATGATCGCGAGTGCGGCCAGCCAGAACACCGGCATGACCACCGCGAGGCCGAACCACGACATGAACATGTTGGGGTGCGCGACGCGGACCCAGTTCGTCGCGAGCGTGAAAAACACGACCCCGCCGAGATAGGCCGCGAAGTAGCGCCGACGGTTCGAGACGGGTGCGCGCACGAGCGTCAGCCACGGAACGAGCGCGACGAAGCCGAGCACTCCCAGGTCGAGTGGGAAGAACGCGGCCCACAGCAGTGCGCCGGAGGCGATCGCGGGCAGGAACACGTGAGTCTTCACGCGGAGTCCTTCCAAATTCGGACGGGGGCGCCAGTTACAGCAGCACCACTTCCATGAGTGTACCGCGATCGACGCGGGCTTCGCCGGCGGGCAGCACGAGCAGCGCGTCGGCCGGTTGCAAGCCGGCCAGGTCCGGCGCACCGGAATTCGGCAGCGGCCGCACGCTCCAGCCCGTTTCGCCCGGCACCAACTGCGCCGGTTTGTACGTCGGGCGGTCGTTGCTCTCGGCCAGCCCCTCCGTCACCGGTAGACGGATTTTGCGCGGACCAGGGGCTTCGTGTCCACCCAGGATTCGGAGCGCGGGTCGCACGAAGAGTTCAAACCCCACGAACGAACTCACCGGATTGCCGGGCAATCCGAACACCAACACGCCGGTTTCGGTGGTGCCGAACAGCAGTGGTTTGCCCGGTTTCATTCGTACTTGTTGCACGTGAAAGGAGACTCCGAGTTCCTTGAGCACGTTGGGAACGAGGTCAAAATCGCCAACCGACACTCCCCCTGCGATCAGCAACACGTGAGATTCGGCGAGTCCCTTTGCGATGAGCGCTTTTGTGACGGCGCGATCGTCCTTCGCGATACCGAGATACTGCGGAAACCCTCCGCCGCGAATGGTTTGGGCCGTGAGCATCGGCCCGTTCGAGTTGCGAATCTGGCCGGCGCTCGGCTTCTCGCTTGCTTCGACCAGTTCGTCGCCGGTAGCGATGATGCCGACACGCGGCCGCGGAAACACAGAGACTGTGGTTTGTCCGACGTTCGCCAGTACGCCCAACGCGGCCGGGTTAATCACCGTACCGACGGTCATAACCGGTTCGCCGGCCCGCATCTCCGTGCCGCGTGCGTACACGTACTGGCGCGGCTTCACGTCCGGATCAGTAACGCGAACGCGACCGCCTTCCAGTGTTTGGGTGTCCTCCTGCATTACGATCGCGTCCGCGCCGTCGGGGATCGGCGCTCCCGTGAAGATGCGGCTCGCTTCGCCGGCCCCAACCGATTTCGCGGGCATCTTCCCGGCGGGTACTTCTTCGATCACCCGCAGTTCCGTGTTCGGCGAAGCGCAATCCGCAGCCCGTACCGCGAATCCGTCGCGTAGCGACTTCGAGAACGGCGGCGAATCCGTGTCTGTAACGACATCGGCCGCGAGCACCTGCCCGAGTACGTCGGCCGCGAGTGTGGTCACTTCGGACTTCAGCGGCTTCACGTGCTCCAGCACAATGGCCAGCGCGTCGGCAACTTCGCGCATCGGAACCTCCCGGGTGGATTCGGATGGTATACCGATACCGGAGAATTGAGCGATTTCGATTGCAGAAGCCATCTTAACGCAGCAAAGTGCGGACGTTCCACGCCCCCCACTGGGAGCATTCGTGACCGAAGAGAAATGACTGATAGGGGTTGTGAGGTGTCGAGAAAGGAAGGCTCGCCCGCAGATAAGTTCATCCGCGGGCGGTTAAACGATGTACCTGAGCTTACATCGCCCCAGGCTGCATTGTTGGTCCCGATGCCAGATCGTGTCCGTGTTGATGCAGGATCGACCACGCGCGGTCGCGTGCGTTACCCGAGTTCACTGCCAAGACGAACGGCCCGTCGCCGGGTGCGGGAGCGGGAGCATCTACGCCGCGTCGGTGCATGCTCATTCCGATCCATCCGCCGACGAAGCTGATGAACAGCGCCCCGAACACGGCACAGGTGATTTCCAGGTAGAATAAATCACTCGGGCCGGTCGGTGGGGACATCAGTCGGGCCAGTCCGGGCGCGATTGCGACACCGAGCGCCGCCCCGATGATTCCCCCCAAGGTCGCCCCGGCGAACGAGTGGTCACGTTCCATCAGGTCCGTGGTGTGACCGTTCGCGAGCCGCCCTGTGTAACCGATTTGCTTGTCCCGGAACCCGGCGAGGCGCAACTGGAGCAGAGCCTCGTCCGCATCGTCTTGGTTGTCGAAGGCCGCAATCACGTCCGCGGTCGGCGACTTGTTATCATGCGCCCACATGACGTACCCTCGTTTGTACTCGGCTTGGGCTACTCGAAAACGCTGCAATTGGTGCGCCGAGAACGGTTCGCGGGGCGTCCCGAGTGTGTTTAATGTGACCGAGATCGATCTTTAAGGAGATGAATGCTAACGATTTACATCGATGCCGATGCGTGTCCGGTCAAGGACGAGGTGTACAAGGTCGCGCGACGCCACGCGATGAAAGTGCTCGTCGTTGCCAATAGTACGATGCGCGTGCCCGTTGAGCCGTTGGTCGAACTAGTCGTGCGCACGGGGTTCGGTGCGGCCGACGACTGGATCGCGGGCGAAATCGGTCCGTGTGACATCTGCATCACGGCCGACGTTCCGCTGGCCGCGCGCTGCGTCGCGAGCGGGGCCGTGGCTCTCGATCCGAAGGGCCGGTTACTCGACGCTAACAGCATCGGTGAAGCGGTCGCCACGCGCGACCTGATGGAAGAACTGCGGGCTATGGGACAAGCGGCCGGCGGACCGGCACCGATGACCCCAAAGGACCGCTCCCGGTTCCTGGCGAAACTCGATGAAGCGGTCAACGCCGCGCGCCGGGCCGCGTCGAGGTAACGCGGTGCCGCGCGTCGAGCAAACGGGTGCTCGGTGGCTTTAACGGGTCGTTTGGGACGAGCCGCTCCCTTGCCAGTAGTTTCAAGGGATTTGGCAGTGCCGCATGGGAGCTCCTAAGTTCAAGGTTCTCAGGCACTTGAACGGGACGCTCCCATGCGGCACGGTTACTCTACGATCACCCCGGCAGCGGTCCACGCGGTGACGCGCCGGACCTTGGAACGGGTCCTCGGTTGGACCGACTACAAGGGGTCCGCCACCGGCCCCCAGTTACTCGACCTGGTGCTGCGGGTCGCGCGCACCACGCGCCCCCTGTTCGCGGTGGTCACCCGGTACTTCGGGTTCTCACACGAGACCGCACGACAGGCCGTTCGTCCCGGTGCTGCGGGTCGCGCGCACCACGCGCCCCCTGTTCGCGGTGGTCACCCGGTACTTCGGGTTCTCACACGAGACCGCACGACAGGCCGTTCGTGCCAACCTGGGCTCCGGGGACCAACGCACGGCCCGGTTGGTCGATGCCCTTCACCCGGTGGCGGGGTTCACGCGCCGGGACCGGAAACGCCGGTGGACCGTCGCCATCGACCTGCATTACGTGCCCTTTTATGGGGACCGCACCACCCCGGGAATCCTCGGCGGACCCAAGAAGGCCGGAACCGCGTTCTCCCACGCCTACGCCACGTGTGCTCGGATCCACACGCGCCGACGGTCGGGTTGTTGGCGCTCCGCAAGGGCGCCGAGCCGCACGATCCGGTGCGGCCCTTCTGGACCACGTGGCCTCGCGCGGGCGAACCGTCGGTGGAGTGGTTCCGGGCGCCGGGTTCGATCGTGAGGAGCCCCTGTTACTGTTACAGGAACGGAACCGGAGCTACGCGGTCCCGATGCGCAAGAAGGCAAGGGTACGAACCGGCGCAACGCGCGCGACACGCACCCGTCGGGCACGATCGCCACGATGGAATGGGTGACCGAGAAGAGCCGCAAGGCGGTGCCCACACGGGTGCTGGTGTGGGCACCGCACGGGTGAATCGCACGCGCGGGTGTATGCGTTCTCGGGTCGGGGCGACGCGGGGGCGGTGTCCGAGGCGACGCGCGCGCGGCTGGGACGGCGCCGGTACCGGGAGCGGTTCGGGATCGAAACGAGCTACCGGCAGAAGGACCAGGCCCGAGCACCGGTTGCTGTTGGAAGGGTGGCGCTGCTGTTGCCCCAGGTGTGGGTGTGCTTGGCACTCCGGATCGCCCGCGCCTGGAACCGGAACCCGAATGCGTGGGCGCGCGAACTCCCGTTGGTCGAGGTGCTCGACTGGCTCACACAACGCATCCGCTCACGGTACCCACGCACGCGGTGTATCACCCTGACCAACTATGCACTTACAAACGCGGCAATGCCTTGAAACTACTGGCAAGGGAGCGGCCCGTTCGATCGCAACGGGGAACTGAAACGGGCCTAACGCAACGAGTCGCGCCCACCAGGAGCGCGGCTCGTTGCGTTAGACCCGATGATCCTGACGTGACTCAATCGCCAGCACTACTGCTTCTTCGGTTCCGGCTGAGCGACCGCGGGGCTGGTGGACTTCGCGCTCTCGATGTGCTTGATCGCTCGTTCGACCAACTTCACGAGTTCCTCGTTGGTCCGCCGCTCGTGCTCCTTGACCTTCAGCATCTCCTCGGCGACGCGGCGCTCCTGGTCCTTCAGTTTGAGCAGCCCTTCGGCGGCTTTCCGCTCCTGGTCCTTCAGCGTGTCGATGACCTTCCCCGTGTCCGCCGCGAGCTTCTTCAGGTCCGGGATCGCGGGCTTCGCCCCGGCGCCCATCGCGGCGATCGTGTTGATCGCCGTAATGGTGAGTTGGAGCGGCTGATCCTTGTCACCGAGCAAGCGCACCACCGCGTTCAGTTTCTTCGCGCCCGATTCGCCCATGAAACTGAGCGCCTGGAGCGCCTGGGCCTTGACACCCACTTCGGCCCCACTCAAGTGGCGGGCGAAGGCCTCCATGTTGTCATCGTTGATTTCCCGGGGATCGAACCGCATCAGGACGAGGCGCGCCCAGATCTCGACCTGCCGGTCCTTCTCCAGCCCCGGGGTCTTCGTCTTGGGCTCGCCGACCCGGTGCTTCATGTACGAGATGATGACCGCGGCCGATTTCGCGTTGATGGGCGGGTCCACTTTCGAGTCCGCTTTCTTCACTCCGTCCCAGGGCGGGCCGAGGAGCATGAGCGACTGGAGCGCCTCCATGCGCACGGGGGCGCTCACGTCTTTCGCGAGCACGTCGGCCAGGGCGGTGAGGGCCTTCATGTTCGGGCCGGTCGTCTCGCTGAACGCGACCCGGCCGAGCGCGCCCGCGATGGCCCGGCGCGTCTCGTAGGAGGCGTCCGTCATCGCGACCCCGGTGAGCTTCACGATCGTTTCGTAAGCCCGTGGGCCGAACATTGTGATCGTTTGGACCGCCTGGTAGCGCGAGGCGCCGCCGTTCACCCCCGTGTCCACCACGTCGGCCAGGATGCGGAGGGCCTCTTTGTTGTCGGCCTCCGCGTCGAACGCGATCGCCCCGACAGCGCCGTACACGGCGAACCGCACGGTGGGGTCGCGCTCGGCGGTCATGCGCCGCAGGAGGAGCTTGCTCACGTCACCCTTCTGGGCGGGCGGGCCGAAGCTCGACAGCGTGCGTGCCGCGAACTCGCGGGTGGCCGGGTCCGGGTCTTCCATGTCCTTCATCACGGTCTTGAGATCCTTGCCGTTGATGTCGGTGGGCCACCGCGTTTCCAGTTTGGCCGGTTCCTTTTTCTCCGGCTCCTTTTGGTCCGGTTCCTTTTTCGGCTGGGCGGCGCCCGGAGCGGGCGGTTGCGCGCTCACGAGGGCCGCGACGAACACCGCGAGCAGAACTGCGAAGGTGCCGCGGAGCGCGACGACCCCGGCCCCACGACCGGGAGGGGTAACGGACGGCGAGGCGGGTTGCATATCGATACCTCGGTGACTCTTCCCCGATACGGACTAACGTTAAGCATACCCGCTTCGTTGGCGCGCCGGCAACGTCATGTGACCGGTCCATTTCGGTAGCCCAGGGCACAGGGAGGCCGCTAACATATCAAGCATTCGCGCCGCCCCGAGGACCGGAAATGCCCATCGAGTTCGTTTGCCCCACGTGTAACGGCACGCTCCGCGTGGAGGACGACTTCGCGGGCCGCGTGATCCGGTGCGGGTCGTGCCAGACCATGTTGCGGGTGCCGAACGAACCGAACGCACCCGATTCCCCCACCCCTCAAGCAATTGTTCCGGTCGCGCCGCCCGATGCGACGGTTCCAAGCGCGAGCGAGGATGCGACCGATCCGAACCAGTCCCTGTTCCGCGACACCGACCCGTATCACTCCCCGGACCGGCACCCGGACTTTGAACTGAGCCCCCGGCGCCGGAACCGCGACCGGGACGATTCTTACGACCGCCCGCGCGACCGGGACCGCGATCGTGATGACGAGGGCCCGCGGCGCCGGCGCCGACCACCGGCCCCGCAGCCAGGCCGCGGGGTGTTCTTTTGGCTGGTGGTGTGCGGCGGGCTGTTGGTGCTCCTCACGTTCGGGTGTTGCGGCGGGTTGTACCTGCTGCTCCCCGGCGCCAAGTGGCAGAAACACGAGTCCGTGAAGGGGGGCTTCAAAGTCGACCTGCCGGCCGCTCCGCGCGACGATTTGCCGAAATTGGCGGGGAAGGAGCGCGCCCCGGGCGTGCAAATGGAGGGCACGATTTTATTCAGCCGGGCCGAAGAGTTCGCGGTCGTTTACGGCGACGCCGGACCCGCCGGGCAGCAGTTCGGCGCCGACAAGCAACAGATCGATGAAGCCGTGAAGGGGATGCAGTCCACCGGGGACGTGCGCGCGGTGCTCAGCCAGAAGGACATCACCGTGGGCGGGTTCCCGGCCCGCGAGGTCGAGTTCAGCGCCAAGAGCGGCGGGTGGTACGTGGCCCGGATCGTCATCGCCGAGGGGCGCGCTTACGTGGTCATCGCGGGCGGCCGGTTCGCCCGGCCCGGCAACGAGAACGCGCGGCGGTTCCTCGACTCGTTCGAGATCACGGACCCGCGCCTGAGAGCCATCGGCCAAAAGCGCGCGGAAGACGTGAAGCGCGCGGACGAGGAGGCCCGGCTCCAGAAGGAACGGACCGAGCGCGAACGGGTCGAGCAAGCCAAGCGCTTGGAGGAAGAAGCCCGCGCGGAAGCAGAACAGCAGAAAGAACGAGAGCGCTTAGCAACGGAGAGGCGCGAGGCCGAAGAGATCCGCCGGCGCAAGGCCGAGGCGAAAGCGGCGCGGTTCCAGACCGCTCGCCCCGGTAAGGCGCCGCCCGACCCCAGCGAGCTGCCCGGTTTGCTGCTCCACCTCCCGTGCGAGGCGTTTGAAAACCAGGGCACGCCCGTGCTCCCGAAAGGCGCGGCTACCGTGCCGATCGGGACAATACTCGGACCCGGGGTCCGCGGAAACGCCGTGTACCTGCCCGCGCGCCCGGGGGGCATTTCACCCGCACGCGAAATCGTCCCGCCCGAGTTGCTCGCGAGCGACAAAACGGTCACCGTCGCCGGGTGGATCAAGGTGCGGGACACGGCGTGCGAACTCGTCACCGTGCGCACAGCGAACTGGGGGGGCAGAGGGGTATCGCAATTTAGCGCGGGGGTGACAGATACCCAGGTCCGCGCCTTCGACAGAATTATAACGAATATCTATTTATTTGATCGAATCGGACCTCAAAAGAGCGCCCCGCTGATTGCAGATTGGGCACCGGACGAATTGTGGCACCACCTCGCCGTGACCCGACGGGCCGACGGAGGACGGGTGACGATCACCCTGTACCTGGACGGAGCGCCGGTCGCATCGTACCCATTCGGGACCGCGCGCGGGGAACGGGGCGAGCAGCGCGTGTTGGCCTTCGGCCACTCGGTTCCGGTACGGGCACTCGTGGGGGAACCCGATCCGTTCGTTCAAAACAACCTGAAAGACGGTGCCTACAATGTGCCTGATCCCGACCTACCGATCTCGGCCCTTGACGACGTGTGCGCGTTCGGGCGCGCGCTGACGGATTCGGAGATCCGGTACCTCGCGGGCGCCGGTACGCGCCCGAACGCGAGAACCGAACCCGTTCGACTCGTCCCGGAAGCCCCCATCGACGCGAACAACGGCGTCGCGTTCGATCCGGCCCGTGAAACGCTGTGGGTCGTGACCGCGGTCAACGAATACTGGCGCCCCGGTGAGGAGCGAAAAGGAGCCGCCGAGAAGCAATCGTACATCCGCTCGTACTCGTACCCGGGCTTCCAGTCGGGGGCGCGCTACGCGCTCCCGGCGCAGCGTACCCGCGTCGAGCGCCCCGGGCGGGGCGGCTCTCCGCTTTTGGACCCGAAGAGCAACCGCTTGTATCTGTCGATCGATTACACCCCCGTCGGCAGCGCCCCCCTACAGTACAAACCCGACTCCACCGGGTTCCTCTACGCATTCGATCTCGGTGCGATACCGGAACCCGGCGGCGCGAGTTTGCGCCCCGTGGCACAAATGAAACCGACCCGCTCGGGTGCCACCGTGCAGGCCTACGACGCCGCGTTCACACCAGACGGAAAGGTTCTGTACTACCTCGAATCGCGCGGGCCGTCCCAACTCGAACCGCTCCCGACGGGAATCGGCCGGCCCGCACCGGGCGTGTGGGTGTGCCAGGTGGGGGCAGAACTGGACGCGGCCCCGCGTGGGGTACTGGCGCCAACCATCTCGTCGTGGACGGGGCCGCTCTGGGTGTCGCCCGACGGCAAAACACTGCGAACGATCACCTCCAGTCGCGGCGCGAACGTGCCCCAAGAGCAGGTCGGGGTGTTGGAAGTGGACGTGACGACCTGGAAGTCAAAAGTGCTCCCGCTGCCGATCGCCGACTGGCGCGCCCCTCAACCGGCCGCGTGGCACCCGGACGGCCGTCTGTTCGTTTCCGGTGGGCCGCTGGGGATCTGGGAATTTGACCTCGCCGCAAATACCAAACGCTACCGACCGGCGCCGGTCGGCGCCACATCGCACATGCGCGTTTCGGCCGACGGGCGCTACCTCGTGGTGTCCGATTCCGAGGAGCCAGCGAACGTGGCGGAACGAATCCGGAACCGCGTCGCAATCCTCGACGCGGCGCGCGAACCGGTTCAGTTGGGGGAACTCGCGTCCCTTGAAGAATCGCCGGACTTGCGGATTGGTGGCCCGTGTTGGCCCAGTCCGGACGGGCGGTTCATCGTGTTCCGATCGGGTGTCGTGCTCCGGGTCGACGACGGGCGCCCACCGCTCCCGAAGCCGGCCCCGCGCCTCCCGGTGGCTCCAGCGCCGCGCGAGCGGAAGGCCAAAGCACCACCGATCGACGAATGACGGCTTGGGACCGCACACCCACAGTCCGAGAGTGACTACCCTTTGGCCGCGATGAGACCCGCGAGGAACCCGACGGCATCGTTGCGGGCTTTCGCGGCTTCGGCCATTGCGGTGAAGTCTCCCGTGCGCCGGGCGAGTTCGTTCACGCCGGGGCAGATCAAGTTGCGCTCGTCTTCCGCGAGCAGGAACCGCCGCGCGGCCGCCAGCGCTTCGCTCGGACGGTTCGCACGCAGGAGCAAATTCACGTACACCTGCGCCGCGTAGGTCGCACCCTCGGCGGCCTCGCGCGCGGCCTTCGCCTCGAACCGCGCCAGCCCCTCCTCGACCTGCTCCCCGGCGAGTACGTTTAGGTAGGCCAAATAGTCGTCGTAGTTCTCTTCAAAGGGGGCGTCGTTGTTGCCCTGGAGGTTCGGAGCGAGTTTGCGTCCGTAAACGCACAGGTCGCGCGCATAATTCAGCGCGGGGCCGGCGGGGAGATAAGTGCTCATCTGCACTACACTCGACAGGTGCGACGTGTCGATGTGGTACGCATCGTCTGCGAACAATTCCGGGTGCGAGTTCACGATCTGTGTAATACCCGCGCCGGCCGCCGCGGGGGTGTCGCGCCCGGCGAGATCACCCTTCAGGCGCTCGGTGAGCTGCTCGTGAAGCGCGGTCGCGAGTCGGCCGACGCAGTATTCACGCAACTCCGGGTTCGACGCGAGGTCCGAACCGCCGACCATCGTGATGGCCGAACAGATGCCGTGCCGGTCCAGCACGAGGTCGAAGCCCTTTTGGGGCAGCACGCCGTTCTGCCACGCGATCTCAATGACCGGGTACACGTCGTCGTCGGGACCGGGCGTGTACGCTTCAAGCGCCGCTCGCACCGGTTCGGGTTCGCCGAGCATCCGGTAGAAGGCCCACGCCTTCGCGTACTCCTTGCGCGCGAGGAGCAGTTCACCGACGTGCCGCCCGGCAGTGCGGATCGCTTCTTCGTAGGGCTCGTGCGTGTGAACCGGCAGTTCGTTCGCCGGCCCCGTGGGAAAGGGCGAGACGCCGAGTTCGATCCGCTTCTTCATGAGGAGCGCATAGAACAGGCCCTGAAAGTCTTCGGCCCGGCGCAGTTCGGCAACAAGCTCGTCCACCGCGGCGGTCGGCCCGCGCTCCGCGAGAGCGCCCTTCAATCGGTCGAACGCGGCGTCGCTGATCGCGGGCGCCTGCGGTTCAGCGGGATCGTACATCGGAGGTGCTCCGGCGAATGCTCTGAGGGTGGGATGTCCTCAGTGTAGCACCGCCGCGCGCGAGCGTCGCGGGCCGGATGGGTGGGGCATTTGGAGAACGGTGCAACTTCGTGCGCGGTTCTGGAGTATCATCTCAGGACCATTTATGGGAGCGTCGTTATGGGAATGCCGGCCGCGCGCCTCACGGATATGCACACGTGCCCGATGGTCACGGGCATCATCCCCCACGTCGGCGGCCCGATTGCGGGACCGGGAGCACCCACGGTTCTTATCGCCTCGCTGCCGGCCTCGCACGTCGGCGACATGGCCGTGTGCGTCGGCCCGCCGGACAGCCTGGTAAAAGGGTCCGCCACGGTGATGATCGGCGGCACCCCGGCCGTGCGCCTCGGCGACAGCACCGCGCACGGGGGCGTGGTGGTTTTGGGGTGCCCGACCGTGTTGATCGGGGGATAGACGAGCCGGCCGGTAGATTTCGTTGTGGCGTCCACTCGGTACGTGGCTCCAACAAATGCGGACGTGGTAGCGCGGGAGACGTGGGATAGGGTCGAATGTTTGGTTCCCGACAGCCGCGGGGCGCCGATGGTCACACCTCTCGACCTGCTCTACGTGGCCCTGTTCGCGGTCGCCGTGCCGTTGTACGACTACGCCATTTCCTGGCCCGCGTACCGCCGCCAGTTGCAAGTCGACCCGGTTCGGGCGAAAACGCGGTTCTGGGCGCTGTCGATCGGTTGGTTATGGGCGCTGGTCGCAATCGGGTTCGTACTCTGGCTGTCCAACGACCGATCCTGGACATCACTCGGGTTCTCGGCGCCCGCCGGCTGGCGGTTGTGGGTGTCCGTCGTCCTGATTCTGCTGCTGTTGGCTTACGTCGCCCAGACAATCGTGGCAGTCGCACACACCTCCGCGGCCAGGGCGAGCGTGCGAGACCAAATCGGAGAATTCACCGCCGACATCATGCCGCGGACGCGGGCGGAACTGTACTGGTTCGGCGGTGTGGCGCTGACCGCGGGGTTCTGTGAAGAGTTCCTGTTCCGCGGATACTTCATCTGGGCTTTCGCGCCGTGGATCGGCTGGTGGGGCGCCGCTGCAGTGTCCGTTCTAGTGTTCGCGGTGCTGCACGCTTACCAGGGGTGGAGCGGCGTCCTGCGCGTTGGAATCCTCGGCGTGTTCTTCACTCTGGTCGTGGCGATTTTCGACTCCCTTTGGCCGGCGATTGTGCTGCACGTTCTTGTAGACCTCCACGGCGGGATTCTCGCGTGGCTGGCGCTGCGCGAGGAGCCGACAGGCGGCAACGAGACGGTGGCCGCAAAGCAACCCGAACCGCAATCGGGGTCGGACAGCCCGTGAGGGGACCAGGGCCGACGTCTCGAACTCGCGGTTCGCCCATCGTTTTGGCGAACCGCGAGTTAACAAGCGAGTGGGGCAATCACAGCACCAGCCGGCTCACGCCGGCCGTTCGCCCGGATCACTCCACGGTGACCACGAACTGCGACTTGGCGTCCACGTCCACGGTCACCTTCGTCACCGGCTTACCTTCAGCGACACGGGTGAGCACTTCGGCCGAAATCATCGTGAGCACGGTGCCGGTAATAATGTGGTCCGCGTTGCGGGCGCCGCTGTCCACGTCCTTGCAGCGTGCCGCGATCGTGTCCACCACCGCTGGCGTGCAGTTGAACGCGGCCTTGTAGTTCGTTTTGAGGCGATCCCCGATCTGCTTCAGCTTCAGTTCGATGATCTTCTTCAGCACCGAGTCGCCGAGCGGGTAGTACGGCACGACCGTCATGCGGCCGAGCAGCGCCGGCTTGAACGCCTTCAGGAGATCGGGCTTCAGCATCTCGGCGAGACCTTCGGGTGAAGGCGCGGTGTCGGGATCGGCACACGCCTTCATGATCGTGTCGGTACCGGCGTTGGACGTGAGCAGGATGATGGTGTTCTTGAAGTTCACGTCCTCGCCGTCGTCGTTCTGCAACACGCCCTTGTCGAACACCTGATAGAAGATTTCCTGCACGCTCTCGTGGGCCTTCTCCACTTCGTCGAGCAGCACCACGCTGTACGGCCGGTTCTTGACCGCGTTCGTGAGGACGCCGCCCTCGCCGTAGCCGACGTAGCCCTTGGACGTACCGACCAGGCGCGAGACCTTGTGCGACTCCTTGTACTCACTCATGTTCACGATGACCATGTTCCGGTCGCCGCCGTAGAGCAGGTCGGCGAGTGCCATCGCCGTTTCAGTTTTGCCGACGCCGCTCGGCCCGGCGAGCAGGAACACCCCCTGCGGGCGCCGCGGGTCCGCGAGGTCCGCACGGGCGGTGCGAATGCGCTGGGCGATCGCTTCGAGCGCGTGCTTCTGACCGACGACGCGCTCTTCGAGTTTGTCCGCCAGCTTGAGAACGGTCTGTACCGCGTCGAGGACCATTTTGCCCATCGGGATGCCGGTCAGTCCGGACACGACTTGGGCCACCGCGCCGCCGTGAACCACGGGGTACACGAGCGGGTTTTCGCCCTGCACCTTCGTGAGAGTCGAGTTGAGTTCCGCGAGCGCGAGCTTTTCTGCTTCGGGCGCATCGGCCCCGGTCTTCTCGATCGCGGCGCGCTTGTCGCGGATCTGCGTAACGAGTTCTTTTTCCTTCTTGAGTTGTTCTTCGAGCGCGGCCTTCCGGCTCTCGGCTACTTCCTTGCGGCTCGTGAGATCCGCGACGCGCTCCGGGTTCCCGGTCGATACGCGGCCCTCGCGTTCGAGGAAGTCGATTTCCGTCTTGAGGTGCTGGAGTTCGCGGTTGGTGTCGTCGAGCGCGGGCGGGGTCGCGGACTGGCTCAGCGCGACGCGGGCGCACACCGTATCGATGAGGCTCACCGCCTTGTCGGGGAGCTGACGGTCCGGCATGTACCGCGTCGAGAGCCGCACGGCGTCGACAATGGCCTCGTCGAGAATGCGGACCTTGTGGTGCTTTTCGAGCATCGGCACCAGCCCGCGGAGCATCCGGATCGCCTTCTGCTCGTCGGGCTCGTCCACCTTCACTTGCTGGAACCGGCGCTTGAGCGCGGCGTCCGTCTCGAAATACTTCTTGTACTCGGCGAACGTGGTGGCCGCGATGGTGCGCAGCTCGCCGCGTGCGAGGGCCGGCTTGAGCAGGTTGGCCGCGTCGTTCTGCCCGGCCTGCCCGCCGGCACCGATGAGCGTGTGGGCCTCGTCGATGAACAGGATGATCGGCATTGGCGAGCGCTTGACCTCGTCGATGACCGACTTCAACCGGTTCTCGAACTCGCCCTTGACGCCCGCCCCGGCTTGAAGCAAGCCAAGGTCGAGCGTGTGGAGTTGCACGTTGCGAAGCGGCTCCGGCACATCGTCCGCCGCGATCCGCTGGGCCAACCCTTCTACGACGGCCGTTTTGCCGACGCCGGCTTCACCCGTAAGGATCGGGTTGTTTTGCCGGCGCCGCGTGAGAATGTCGATCACTTGCCGGATCTCAGAGTCGCGCCCGATCACCGGGTCCATACCGGCTTTGGCCTTCGCGGTGAGGTTCACGGTGAACTGATCGAGCGCGGGCGTCTTCCCCCCCGCACGCGGTGCCCCGCTGCTCACACCACTTCCTCCGGCAGCCGCGGCGACTGCCGTCGCACTGGCTTCCTGAGCGGCTTCTTCGCTCTGCATGCTGGGCAGCAGGTCGTGAATATCGGAAGCGAGCTTCTCCTTCGAGATGCGGCCGAATTCCGCCGACGCGCGCTTCAGTTGTTCGCCCATGTTGTCGTCGGCGAGCATCGCGTACAGCAAGTGGGCCGAGCGGACCAGCGGCGCACCGAGTTCGAGCGAGCCGAACACCCAGGCTTCGCGAATGGCGTTGAGAATGTTGGTGGACAGCCCCGGCGCGCTGGTGTTGCCCGTTTTGAGCCGGTTCAGGGCCGCGTCGAGATCGCGTTTCACCTTGTTGGCGTCGATCGCGTACTGGCGGAGCAGGAACCCCACGTCGTTGTTCGGGTTCGCCAGGAGCGCGGCGAGCCAGTGCTCCAGTTCGACGTAGAAGTGCGTGCGCGTCATGCACAGGCGAATGGCCTCGTCCACGAGCGTGGTGCGGCACGTCGGGTCCAGTTTCTCGATCAGCGCGCGGGGGGAAACGGCCATCAGCGGCTCCGGGTACGTGAGGGAGTACGATGGTTACGGAACGGAACGCACGAATCTTTCTGGCGCGGAGCAACGAATGACTCGGCGGGGGAGTATAGACGTCGATTTGTTGGGATCGCCGGCCCGCTCCGCCCGTTCAAATGTGAAGACCGGAATTATTCGGTCGCCGGTTGTTTTCGGAACGATGGGTGTTCGCGGTGCGCCGCCCCTTTCTGTTCCGCGGTCGGTCAGTTAAGCTAACCCTGCTTACCGCACCGTGAGCAGCCGCTAAACTTTCGCCCCCGGAGCGTAGGGATGGGTGCCGACTCCGCCGACACCACGCGCGTGACGCTTCTCCACCGGCTGAACCAGGATCCGGCCGACCAGATCTCCTGGGGCGAGTTCTTCCGGCTCTACAGCCCGGCGATCCGGAGCTGGCTCATGCACTGGGGGTTGCAGGAGGCGGACGCCCAGGACGTATCTCAAAACGTACTGATGCGGCTCACACAAAAGCTGCCGCAGTTCAAATACGACGCGACCCGGAGCTTCCGCGGGTGGCTGAAGACGCTCACGCATCACGCCTGGCACGACTTCGTGACCGAGGCCGGGTACCGCACCCGCGGGAGTGGTGACACCAGCATTTTTAATCAGCTCCAGTCGATCGAGGCGCGCGAAGACCTCGCGGCCCGGGTCGAAGCGACCTTCGACAAGGAACTGCTCGAAATGGCCCTCCTGCGTGCGCGGGAGCGGGTCGCGGAAGGCACCTGGATGGCGTTCAAGCTCGCCGCGCTCGACGGCGTGGCCCCGCAGACCGTCGCGGACCAGCTCGGGGTCCGCGTGTCACACGTGTACCTCGCCAAGCACCGTGTTCAGAAGCTCGTTCAGGAAGAGATCAAAGCGATCGAAAGCCCGGGCGCGAGCAGCGCAAGCTAACCGGTGGTGGTTGATGAGTGCGGACCGGGGCGGCCAAACCCGCTCCGGTCGTTACTTGGCGCCCGGCACTCGTCACGCACCATTTTGGGTGTTCCATGTCCGATTGCCCCGATGACACCGATCTGGCCGGGTTCCTGAACGACTCGCTCGGGGCCGACCGGCTCGCGCTCGTGTCCGGGCACGTGGACGGGTGCTCGGACTGCCAGGGCCGGCTCGACCGACTGACCGAACAGGCGAGCGGGGCCGTGGCTCGGTACAAGGAATTATCTTCCGGGGTGCTCCCAGACGCGCGCTCGGGCGGGGTCGCTTCGACGCCAGAAGACGCCACGCTGATCGTGGGCGGGAAGCCGGCGGCCCCGGTGTTCGTCGGGCTGCCGCGGGTACCCGGGTTCGAGGTGCTCCGGGAAATCGGGCGCGGCGGGATGGGGATCGTGTACAAGGCCCGGCACCGGCGCCTGAACCGGCTCGTCGCGCTCAAAATGATCCTGGCCGGCGCCTCGGCCGACTCGCGCGTCGTTCAGCGGTTCCTGTTCGAGGGCGAGGTGCTCGCCCGCGCCCAGCATCCGCAAGTCGTTCAGGTGTTCGAGGTGGACACCTACGACGGACCGAACCACGTCCCGGTTCCCTATCTCGCGATGGAACTGCTGGAGGGCGGGTCACTCAGCCGCAAGCTTCGCGCGACCAACGACGGCACGGCCCCGCGCCTCACCCCGCGCGAAGCGGCCGAACTCATTGAGGGGATCACGCGAGCCGTTCACGCCGCGCACCTCCAGGGCATCATCCACCGCGACCTCAAGCCGGGCAACATCCTCTTCGCGAGCGCGGACTTCGGCACCCCGAACCCGGACCTGAAGCCGGGCAGCGGGGACAAAAAAACGGTCGCCGCGTCCGGGGCGTCGCGCACCACGCTGCGCACCCCGAACCTCGCGCTCCCTAAAGTCACGGACTTCGGGCTCGCGAAGTTCACCCAAGAGTCCGGCGCGGACCTGACGCAGACCGGACAGATCGTCGGCACCCCGCACTACATGGCGCCGGAACAGGCGGCCGGGGACCGGCGCATCGGCCCCGCGGTGGACGTGTACGCGCTGGGAGCGATCCTGTTCGAGTGCCTCGCCGGGCGGCCCCCGTTTATCGGCACCGAGCCACTGAGCGTGATGATGAAGGTGGTGAACGAGCTGCCGCCGGACGTGCGATCGTTCCGCCCGGAGGTGCCACGCGACCTCGCCGCGGTCACGATGAAGTGCCTGGCGAAAGACCCGGCCCGGCGCTACGTCAGTGCCGAGGCCCTCGCGGACGACCTGCGCCGGTTCCTCGACGACCGCCCCACCAAGGCGCGCCCGGTCACCAACTTCGAGCGCCTCTGGCTCTCCATCAAGCGGAACCCGTCCGTCGCGGGGCTGCTGACCCTACTCGCGATCGTGCTGTGTACCGCGTTCGTCACGTTCGGTTCGATGTGGGCACGCGCGGAAGAAAAGGCCCGGCGGGAAGAGAGTCTGAAACAGTTAGCTGAGGGCTCGACCATTCGCGCCAAGGACGCGATGACGGAGACTCAGAAGCGGGAAGCGCAACTCGTCTTCCGCCGGGCCGTGAACTGGTGCGAAGAGGGGCGCCTGGACGAGGGGTTGGAACTGTTCGTGCGGGCCGCGGAACTGGCCGTGGAACTCGGCGACGAGAACCTGGAGCGCGTCGTCCGGATCAACCTCGCCGCCTGGGAGCGCGACCTCCCGCTCCCGCGGCGCCGGTTCCCGCACACCGAGCAACCGCGTCTGGCCGCGTTCCACCCCGACGGCAAGCACATCGTAACCGCCGGGCGGTCGCGCGAACTGTACCTCTGGGACATTACCTCGCGGAAACGGGTACGAACCTACAAACCCACACTCCAACTCAGGCGAACGGCCCTCGGCTTCGCGCCCAAGCTCCTCACGTACTGGACCGTGGCCATCAGCCCCGACGGGCGGACGATCGCGGCCGGCGGAACGGATGCGTCCCTTACACTGTGGGAAACGAATCTGGACCGCCAGACCGAGGAAGTGGCCCCGATCGGCACGTTCGACGCGGACGACGCGGACGTGCGCAAGATCCAGGGCAACGACCTGAGCCTGTGGACGATGGCATTTTCGACCGACCGGGTGCTCTGGACCAGCGACGCGGCGAACGGAGTGAGGCGCTGGGACATCACGAATCCGCGCGCGCCCGTGACCAAGCGGTTCATCCCTAAATCCGGAGCGAACGGGGCGACGCTGCAAATCATGGTCGCGTCGCCCGATGGCCAGAAATTGTACACGGGGGACCGCGCCGGGTGGGTGCGCGGGTGGGACGGAACCACGGGTGCGGAACTGGGCCGGTGGCCCACCAAGGGGTGGATCACCGACATCGCCCTGTCCCCGGACGGTCGGCGCGTGGCCGTGACCGGCCCGAACGGGTTCGTGCGCGTTCTCGACCTCGGGACCGGCAAAGAGGTTCTCGAACTCAGCCTCGCGGGGGCCTACGGCAACGGGGTCGCGTTCACGCAGAAGCAACCGTTCCTGGTCGCGTCCGACGGGGACGGGAACGTGCGGTTCTGGCACCGCGACACCGGCCAGCCGATCGGCATCCCGCTCCGGTTCCACGGCGAGGTCATGCGGATGCGGTTCCGCCCGGGCACGGACGAGTTCGCGGTCCCCGCGGGTAATTCCGTTTACCTGTGTACCGCACCGGACCCGCCGTGCGACCTGATCTCCGCATAACTTCGTATAGCATACATTGGCTGGACTTTTCACCCACCGGGGACCGGCTCGCGGTGGCCGACGACCGGACGTTCGACCTGTTCGACCCGCGCACCCGCAAGCGCGTTCCGATCGCGCTCGACCTCTACAACGACGCGCTCACGGTCCGGTTCGATGCGAGTGCCGAGCGCGCGCGCGTCTTCCAGGGAACGCGCGACGGGCTCGACTGGTTCGCGGTCCCCAACGGGAAGAAGGTCGAACCCGTCCCGTCGCTCGGTTTGGGCCGGGTCCACCGACTGGAGCCCCTGCGCGACGGCACGGCGCTCTTCGTCATGGGTTCGACGCTCGTCGCGCGGTACGATGCGGCCACGCTCAAAGCGTCCAAGTCCCGGCCACCGACCCAAGCGCTCCCGGCGGGGGTGGAACTGAGCGCGATCGCCGCTCGGCCGGACGGCAGAGAAGTATTCGTCGCGTTCGGGGACAGTGCCGCCGTCCTGGAGGGCGACGCGCTGACGCCGCTCCGCGAGTGGGCCATCGGCGACGAGGTACTCGACGCCCGTTACACCCCGACCGGAGACAAGATCCTGCTCGCCATGCGCTCGAACGCGGCCGAACTGCGCGACGCACAAACCGGTGCCCGGGTGGGGCCGCAAATGCCACACGAGCGAGCGGTCACAGGGGTCGCGATCAGCCCGAACGGGGCGCTGCTGGTGACCGCCAGCCGCGACGGGACCGCCCGGTTCTGGGACGCGGCCACCAACTTGCCGCTCGGCACGCCGTTGCGCCACGCGGGACCGGTCACGCACGTCGCGTTCGCCCCCGACGGCGGACACATCGCCACCGGCACCGGGACCGGTCACGTGACGCTCTGGGACATTCCTCCCAAGCCGCGGAAGGGCACGCTGGAAGAACTGCGCGAGACGTTCGGCAAGAAAGAACACAGGGAAAAGGCGCCCGCGCAATGAGGGTGCTCCGTCGTCGTTATGGGCGAACGAGCCGCGACCGCGAGGGCGCGGGAGACACGCGGTTCCCGAGATTCGTACCTAACACACGGGGTGTCTCGGCCCGCTCCCTTGCCAGTAGTTTCAAGGGGTTGGATGTGCCGCATGGGAGTTCCTAAGTTCAAGGTTCTCAAGCACTTGAACGGGAACCTCCCATGCGACGTGGTTATTCTACGATTACTCCGGCGGTGATCCATGCGTTGGCCCGGCGAACGTTGGCCCGGGCACTCGGTTGGCCCGACTACAAGACGTCCATCACGGGCACCCAGTTGGTCGATCTGGTGCTGCTAATCGCGGGCACCACCCGCACCCTGTTCGCGGTGGTGACCCGGTACTTCCACTTCTCGCACGAGACCGCTCGGCAGGGGGTGTACGCGAACCTGGGCTCTCGGGACCAACTCACGGCCCGGCTGGTCGATGCCCTTCACCAGGTGGCGAGGCACGTATATGTAGCAACGAAGTGATACGTGCGCCGTCGAGTACGATCGCCACGATGGACTGGGTTGACCGAGAAGACGCGCCGGTCCGTGTCCACCCGGGTGCTCGTGTGGCGCCGCCCGGGTGAATCGCACGCGCGGGTATATGCGTTCTCGGGTTGGGGTGATGCGGGGCCGTATCCGAGGCGAAGCGCGCATGGCTCGGGCGGCGCCGGTACCGGGAGCGGTTCGGGATCGAAACGAGTTACCGGCAGAAGAACCAGGCCCGCGGGTGGACCACCAGCACTAACCCCGAGTACCGGTTGTTACTGGAGGGTGTGGCGCTGGTGTTGCGCCAGGTGTGGGTGTGCTTGGCACTCCAAATCGCACGCGCCCAGAACCGGAATGCGTGGGTGCGCGAACTCCCGTTGGTCGAGATGCTCGACTGGCTCACACTACGGATCCGCTCGCGATACCCACGCACACGATGTATCACACTGACCCACAATACACTTACACACGCGGCAGCGCCTTGAAACTACTGTTGCGGTCGCGGCTCGTCGTGAGCCAGAGACCGCGCGGAAGTCCGCCAGGGGTTGCGCTAGCGCTTCACCCCTGGCTACTCGCCTACATCCCTACCGGGCTTAAAAGTACGTTGTTGTTTGATCCGTGTGATCTGCGTTATCCGCGACTCTTCCTTCTGCTTCTCACCCGCTGGGCATCTCCGCTCTCTCGCGGGCGCGACTCGTCAAAGCCAAAAAACAGACGGGGCGAGCCTGATGGCTCGCCCCGTCTGTTTCAATGCCTCTGCGTAGCGTTATTTCTTCTTCGCGATCGCCTTTTGTACGGCGCTGCCCAGATCGGCGGGCGTGGGGGCGACCTCGATGCCGGCCTTCTCCAGTGCCGCGATCTTGTCGGCCGCGCTGCCGCTGCCGCCGGAGATGATCGCGCCCGCGTGGCCCATGCGCCGGCCCGGGGGAGCCGTCTGGCCCGCGATGAACGCCGCCACCGGCTTCTTCACGTGCTTCGCCACGAACTCGGCCGCGGCCTCTTCCGCGGTCCCGCCGATCTCACCGATCATCAGGATCGCGGACGTTTGCGGGTCGTTCTCGAACATTTCCAGCAGTTCGATCTGGTTCGTACCGATCACCGGGTCGCCGCCGATCCCGACGCAGGTGCTCTGCGGCAGCCCCAGGGCGGTGAGCTGGAACACGGCCTCGTAGGTGAGCGTCCCGGACCGGCTGATGACGCCGATGCCCTTTTCGCCCGCGCCGCAGGGCTTGTGGATGTGCCCCGGCATGATGCCGATCTTGCACTGGCCCGGGGTAATCACGCCGGGGCAGTTCGGCCCGATCAGGCGCACGCCGGGCTTCGTCTGCAGGTAGCGCTTCGCGCGGGCCATGTCCAGAACGGGAATGCCTTCGGTAATGGCGACGATGAGCGTGATGCCCGCGTCCGCGGCCTCCATGATCGCGTCGGCCGCGCCGCCGGGCGGGACGAAGATCATGCTCGCGGTCGCGCCGGTCGCCTTCACCGCCTCGGCCACGGTGTTGAACACCGGGAGCGATTTTCCCGACTTCTCGCCCTTCCACGTCGTGCCGCCCTTCTTGGGCGTGACCCCGCCGACGAACTGCGACCCGTACAGCAGGCACTGGTCGGTGTGGAAGCTCCCGGCCGAGCCGGTGATGCCCTGGCAGATGACGCGGGTGGACTTGTCGACGAGGATGCTCATAGCAAGGGTCCGGATTTTTGTTGCGCGCGGATCAGGTCCGCCAAGTGCGCGGTGAGTCGGTTATTCGATTGATACAAGTGACTGCGGTGTCCGGCGAGCGCGAGGTAACCGCCGAGTGTGACGAGCAGCACCGGGCCGAGCCACGCCCACGGCGGGACTTCGACCTCGGGGCGATAGGCAAGTTTCACCCCGCCGAACAGCCCCGCGGCGACCACGAACAGGCCGAACACGATTTCCAATTTCGCCCAAAGCGGGTTGAGGCGCTTCAGGCCGAGGTCGCGGTGCAGGCGATCGAGTGAGTCGTCGGGCGCCATTCGTTCCCCGAAAGCACTGACCGGGTGAACAACACCGTAGTGCGGTACCCGCAGCGGAATCGGCTCCCGCTACGGGAAGAGTGCGGATTACTTTCGCGCTTCGGACACTTCGCTCACGAGCCACTCGCCCGGGGTCGTCCCCTTCACGAGCTTCACGACGATCGTCTTCTTCCCGGAGGGCTTGGTGAGTTCCGCGCTGAACGTCAGGTCGGCGATCTTCGAGACGCTGAATTCTTTGGTTCCGCCGCCGAACTCGGTGGCTTTGACCGTCAGTTTGCCGGTACTGTAGTCGTACCCCTGTTTGGTATCTCCCTCGAACGGGGAGGCCCATGAGGTCCGGAGCGCGGGGACCATCGCGTGCGCGAGGGCCGGGGCGCGGTTCTTCGGCTCCATCCCGTTCGAGTCGGCCAGGAGCTCGACGAACGACGTCGCGGCGAATTCCTGGAGCGCGGCGTCCGCGGGGCCGACCGCGATGCGCCCCTTGAACTCCGCCGACGTGATGGCGAGCGCGTCCACCTTCCACGCGCCGGCGTCCTTAATCAGCCGCAGCGAGTACCCGCCACCGGTAGGCGGCAGTTGGCGCCCGTTGACCTGCCCGCGCCAGATCACCACGTCTCCGGCCTGCTGCCGGTCCAGGGCCAGCGAGAAGGCGTATCCTTCGCCGATGTACTTGAGCCACCGGGCCGCGGCGTCGGGGCTCACACCGTTCTTGATGTCGTCCGGCAGTTCGAGCGGCTTGCCCACGTCCTTGAGGAGCGCCGGCGAGAGCGCGTCCGCTTTCGCGGTCCCCTGGCCCAAGTCCTTCAAGAACGTGTCCGCCACCTTTTCGGCTGCCGGCTCGACCGGGCCGAGCATATTCTGCGGCCCGGCGCTGGGTGTAGAGCCTTTTTTGGGGTCCGCGTCGGAACCCTTCTTCGGGTCCGCGTCCGGCCCCTTCTTGGGGTCTTCTTTCTTGTCTTCCTTCTTCTCAGCTTGGGGCGTGGACCCGCCGCACCCGGGCAGCGCGGCCAGCCCCAACAGCACCGCGAGGAGCGCGGCCGCCGCGCGACGCGGCGTCAGGGGGACAATCATCTTCGGGTTCCTCTCCGGAAGAAGCGGGTAAGTCACTTGCTCAGCTCGACGATCAGCTTCGCGGCGCCCGTCAGGTCGGCGGCGGTCTTCAGAGTGGGGAGGTCGGCGGCCGCGGCCGCGAGAATCGCCCGCGCCTTTTCGACCTCGTTGCCCTCGAGCCGCACGACGACCGGCACCTTGAACCCGACCTCCTTGCCGGCCTTCACGAGCGCGTCGGCGATGGTCGCGCAGCTCGCGATCCCGCCGAACACGTTCACCAGAATGCCCTTCACCTTCGGATCGGAGAGGATGATGCGGAACGCCTCGACCGCCCCGGCCGCGGTCACGCTCCCGCCCACGTCCAGGAAGTTCGCCGGGCCGACGCCGTGGGCCTTCCCGTGGTAGTTGATGATGTCCATCGTGGCCATCGCCAGGCCCGCGCCGTTCACCAGGCACGCGATGGTCCCGTCCAACTGAATGAAGTTCAGGTTCGCCTTGCCCGCCCGCAGCTCGGCCGGGTTCTCCTCGCTCTCGTCCCGCAGGGCGGCGACGTCCTTGTGGCGGAACAGCGCGTTGTCATCGAAATCGAACTTCGCGTCGAGCACCACGACGTCGCCGGACTTCGTGACCGCGAGCGGGTTCACCTCGGCGAGGGTCGCGTCCTTCTCCAGGTAGACCTTCGAGAGCGCGAGCATGATCTTCTCGGCCTTAGCGACCTGGTCGCCGGTGAAGCCGAGTTCGTAGGCGAGGCGCCGGGCCTGGAACGGGAGCAGCCCGGTTTCCGGGCTGAACGGCACCTTGATGATCTTCTCGGGCGTGTCGTGCGCGACCTTCTCGATGTCCATACCGCCGGCCGCGGACGCCATGAGCACCGGCAACCCGATCCCGCGGTCGAACACGACGGCAACGTAGAACTCCTTGTCCGGTTCCGCGTCGGCCTGGACGATCAGCGTGCGGATCGGTTGCCCCTGCGGGCCGGTCTGGAGCGTCTTCAGCGGGTGCTTCAGCATCGTCTCGGCGATCGTCCGCGCCTTTTCTTTGCTGTTACAGAATTTGACCCCGCCGAGCTTGTCGGCGAACCCGACGAGCTGCCCGGCCCCGCGCCCGCCGGCGTGGATCTGGGCCTTCACCATGACCCCGCCGCCGTTGCTGAGCTGGTCGAACGCGGCGGCGGCCTCGTCGGGCGTCTTGCAGACGATGTGCTTGGGCACGTTCGCGCCCGCGGCGGCGAGCAGTTCTTTGGCTTGGTACTCGTGAACCTTCATCGTGCGGCTCCGGCTGTGAACGAGGGAGTTGTGCCGTTATAGCGGTAGTTGTTGATCGCTGAAAGAGGGACGAGCATAATGCTACCAACCCGCGTTGGCACACGCGCGCCCGCGGGGCGTTTCCTCGTGCAACGCAGTGCGACGGTCGATCCGCTTCTCCCCGTGGTCGCCCTTTGCGAACGCCGCCCCCCGGGTACACCAGACCTCATGCTTCCACTGCCACAACTGCTCGCCGAACTCGTGCGGCTCCCGTCCATCAACTCGATGGGGCGCACGGACCTCGATCCGACACTCGTGTACGAATCGCGCGTGACCGATTTCCTGGAAGCTCAGCTTCGTGCACTCGGAGGCGAGTTCTACCGCCAGCGCGTCGCCGACGGGCGCGAGAACCTCGTCGCCACGTACACCCCGCCCGGACCGGCGCCGGGCCACGTCCTGTTTGAAGCGCACCAGGACACGGTGCCCGTCGACGGGATGATCGTCGAACCGTTCGGCGCGCGGGTGGAGGGCGGGAAGCTGTACGGACGCGGGTCGTGTGACGTGAAAGGCGGCGGGGCGGTCATGCTCGCCGCGTTCGCACGGCTCATCCGGGAAAAACCGGCCAACTCCGCGAAAGTGACGCTCGCGTTCACCGTGGACGAGGAGCACGGGGGGGCGGGGATTCAGGAGCTAATGGCGTCCGGGTTCCGCGCGGACTGTGCCATCGTTGCCGAACCGACGCTGCTCAACATCGTGAACGCCCACAAAGGCGTCGCGCGGTGGATACTCGAAACGACCGGACGCGCGTGTCACTCGTCGCGGCCCGAACAGGGTATCAACGCGGTGTACCGCATGGCCCGGCTCCTGCAAGGCATCGAGGAATACGCGCGCGTGTTACAGAGCGCGCCTCCGGACCCGATCCTGGGGCCGCGCACGATATCCGTGGGCCGCGTGACCGGTGGCGTGTCGCCGAACACCGTGCCGGACTTCTGTCGCGCGGACCTGGACCGGCGCTTGCTGCCCGGCGAGACCTACGAGAGCGCGACCGCGGAACTCGAGACTGTTTTGAAGGCGCTACCCGGTGTGGATTTCCCGTTCACCCTCACGCGCAGTTCGGCCGGGTGCCTCCCCCTCAGCCCCGCACTCTCGGTGGACCTCGTGAAGCGCTTCGGCGCGACCATCGATTCCGTTACCGGGAGCCACACGGTTCACCCGGTTCCGTTCGGCACCGACGCCGCGACCGTTGCCGCCGCGGGCGTGCCGGTGATCGTGTTCGGCCCGGGCGACATCGCACAGGCGCACACCAAGGACGAGTGGATCGACCTCGCACAGTTGGAGCCCGCGGCCGAGATCCTGTTCCGATTCGCCTGCGGAAAATGAGCACGAACCACACTCAAAGGTACGGGCACCCGTGACAACGCGCCGAGTGTGACTTACACTAGTTCACGACGACCACCATTACTCGTACCACGTCGGGCTGATTCGTGACCTCCTGTAGCCGGCCCTTTGTGGGGCCGAGGCGCCCAACTAAGGGTGCCCGCCCCCGGAGGCCCGCGACAGACATCACCCCGACCGGTACCACACAGGGGCTGCCATGAGCATCGTTCGGATGGGTATGTCGGAAGACAGTAAGTTCGGTGAAGGGTACGACGCGATTTTCGGTACGAAGAAGTCGGGCACCAAGAAGCCGGCCGCCAAAGCCGCGCCCGCCAAGAAGCCGGCCGCCAAAGCCGCGCCCGCCAAGAAGCCGGCCGCCAAGAAGAAGTAGTCCCCGAGCGGAAACGAGAGCGGCCCGGGACCGGTGGATTCGACCACCGGTCCCGGGCCGCTCTCGCTTTTATATCTGCACCGTCACTCGAGGTCCGGTTTCATTTCGTCGGGCGCGGTCGGCAGTTCTTTCGGGTCGGCGCCCGCCTCGACCAGCTTCGAGCCGATCAGTTTCGAGTCGAGCGTAGCGGGGAAGTCGGCGTCCTTCACTGCGACGTCTGCCGGTTTGACGGCCGCGAGTTCCTTCACAGTTGGAGGGGCCGCGAGCGTCACTTTCCCGAGGCGCTTACCGGCCACGGAAGTCGGCTCGCCCACGTTACCGATCCAGTCGTCCCAGCTCCATTCCTTCGCGGTACCCTCGCCGTGGAGCGGGCGGATCTGCGCGACCACGGCCGTTGCCTCGAAGTTCGCGTAGAGGTTGGGCTTCTTCACCTGCCAGTTCAACACGGATTTCCAGTCGGTCGGCTCGACGCCGTCGAGTTCCACGAGCGCGCGCCCGGCGAGCGGCACCCCGACGAACAGGCACTCGTCCGCCTCCACGTCCAGTCTCATGAGGCCCGCGGTGCGCATCGTGTCAGCGGCCTTTGCGCCGCGCATCTCCACGATCGGCCCGGCCACCAGAGCCGTGACGCGAACGAACCGCGCCGCGCTCGCACTGGTCGCGACCGGCTTGCCGCCCGCTTCGGACAACAGCACCGGACCATCGAGCGCGGTGAGCGTGTCGGTCATTTCCAGGTTCAGCGGGCGGGTCACTTCGACCCACACGCCGCGCCCGCGCCCGCGGATCATGCAGTGGTCGAACACCACTCGAGGCACCGGTCGCGCGCCCGGGTCCATCTCCATCACCGGCTTGAGGTTCGGCAGGTACACGGCCGCGATCTGGGCGTCGTCCTTTTCGGAGAGCGTGAACGTGCAGTTCTTGAACGTGCAACTTCGGCCCCCGAGCACCGCGACCGCGGCCGTCACCTCGTTTTTCGGTCGGCTCGGTTTCAGGACGAAATGGATCCCGTCGAACGTCACCTCGCCGGACTTCAACTTGAACAGGCTCTGATCGACGTCCTCGTCCTCCTGGCTCCCCAGGACAAACGCGCACCCGGGGTACGGCTTGAACGTGACGCGGAGTTCGCCCTCACTCGGCTTGGTCGCCGCCTTCAGCTCTTCACCGTCGACTTTCAGCGCGCCGTTGTGCCGGATCAGGATCGTATCCCCCGGGCGCACTTCCCGGAGGAGTGTGCGGAGGCTGGTGAACTCGCCCGGCGCGAGTTTCGTGCCCGCTTCCGCGGAAGGGTACCAGATCTTTTCCGCCAACTTGGAAGGTGCGATCGGTCGGGGCGGCGGCCAGAACGTGATGTCGGAGTACGCCAACCGGCGCGCACCAGCCAACGGCCCGTTCTTGCCGTCCTTGACGTGGAACACGGCGCCGAACGGTTCCGTCGTCTCCCCCTTGTTCTCCATGAACAGCGCGCGGTCGCTCTCCACCTGGAGCCGAAACGCTTTGTACGGGCTGTTCGAGACGACCGTGGCAATCGGGTTCTGGTCCGACCAGGGCGACTGCGTCAATTCGCTGCGGCTCTTCTCCGTGGTAGAGAAATCGGGTAGCCCCTTACATTCCTCGAAAGAGAACGAGCTTTTCAGTGTCCCGATCGGATGCACACGGTAGAAGGCGTTCGCGCGGCCGGGCTCAACCGAGAAACGCACATCTTTGAGTTTCTCCAAGCCCAGTCTCTCGCCGCGAACGCGGGTCACGGTTCCGTATTTGACGAGGTCCAGTGTCCCGAACGGGGGGCGGAGCTCCTTCCCACCGACCAGCGCGAACAGGCTGTCCGAGGCCGCAACCGACACGCCCGGCGCATCGGCCGGCACGACCGTCGCCGCTTCTACTTCAATAGCGGTCCCGCCGGGATTGAGCATGAACGACGATCGCTTGATCGAAATTACGGACCGGACCGCGGGTTCGCTCCCACCGGCTTTGGTGACCTGTACGGCCGCGGTCGCGTGCGGGGCGAACCCGCTGTCAGTGATTGTTGCCTGCGAGCCCGCGGGGAGTTCCAACCCGACTACCCCGGGGGCAAACAGGCACCGCGTTACGGCGGTGGTGGTGGTGGCCCGTGTAACGACCACCGCCCGGGTCTCGTGGTTATGACTCACCTGTGAACTATCCGGAATAAAGGCACAGTCGGTGAATTCGATCTTGGTTACTTCATCGATCTGGAGCCCTGCCGGGGCACTCGACGCAACAAGGGGAGGCTGCTCCTCGTCGTGGCGGAACTCGAACCAGACGTCGCTGATCGCAACGGATCCTGCACCCGCAATCCGCGCAGACGCTGAGCCAGGGGTCACAATAATCCGAGTCGTGCCGTTCCTCGCCCCAACGAGTTTCAGAGACGTCCCCCGGAACAAAATACCTTGGGGCAAGGCCTCCAAGTTGAAGTCGCGGGGACCGAGTTCCACCACTTCCGTGTTCGGGTCTTCGAGCTTCTTCGCTAACTCGTCGATCGTTTGCACCGGACCGGCTGCGGCCGGCAGTGTCACGGACGGAGTTGGTTGCGTACCCGAATCGGCGCCCTTCTTGTCTTTGCCTTGGTCCTTGTCTTTCGGTTGCGTGCTCACGAGGCCGGGAATACCGTGCGCGGGACCGGGATCGCCGGTGGAGACCAGAAACGCGACCACCGCCAGGGCTACCGCGACAACCGCCAGCACCCACCACGGGCGAATGCGAGGGGTTTGGGGCAGGAGCCGGAGTTCGGCGGGAACGGCTTTCGTCGCACTGTCGTGTGCGAGCGGGTCGGCGACGTGGAGGCGCTCTGCCAGACCCTTCAGGTGCGAGATCAGTTCGTTCGGCGTTTGGTAGCGGGCGCCCGGGCTTTTCATCATCATCCGAGCGAGGACCGCGGCCAGTTCGTCGGAAATGGCCGGGTTCAATTCGCGCGGGTCGAGGAAGTCGTCCTCCTGGTGCGCGCGGAGTTTCCGGGCCGCGGTCCCTTCGGGAACGGGGGGGCGCCCGGTGAGCGCGTGGTAGAAGGTGCAGCCGAGCGAGTAAATGTCGCTCCGCACGTCCGCGCGGCGCGGGTCAAGCGCCTGTTCCGGCGAAATGTAGTCGAACGTACCGAGCGTCACCCCGGACTGCGTGACGGTGCCGTTCACCAGTTCCGAGCCGAGGTACCGCGCGAGCCCCATATCGACGATCTTCGCGCGCCCGTCCGGGGTGATGAGAATGTTCGACGGTTTGATGTCGCGGTGAACGACGCCGCGCTCGCCCGCGTGGTTCAGCCCCGCGGCCACCTGCATCATGTAGCGCACGCACTCGCCGGGGGGCAGTTGCCCGCGCCGGTCGATGATGACCCGCAGGTTGTCCCCCTCGACGAACTCGAACGCGATGAAATTCAGCCCCTGGTCTTCCCCGCAGAAGTACACCCGCGCGATGTTCTCGTGGTCGAGTTTCGCGGCGGACCGGGCCTCTTGCTTGAACCGCGTGACACTTTCCGGGTCGCGTGCGGCTTCGGGGGGCAGAATTTTGAGCGCGACGATGCGCCCGAGTTCGAGGTCGCGGGCCTTCAACACGGCCGCCATCCCGCCGGAACCGATCGCCTCAATGAGTTCAAAGTGCCCCAGGCGTCGACCCGCGATCGAGGGCGGCTCCCCGGTCACTGTGAGTGGAACCGTGGGGACGGGTTGAGGCGATTTCGCGTTGTGAGTGATGACCGTGGGTGCGTCGTCGGAATTCGCCGCGCCGCCCTGCGGGTGTGCGAGGAACTGCGCGATATCGGACTCGTTCGTGCGGGTCCGCGACGATCCGTTGCTCTGAATCAGTTCGGACAGGGAACTGGTCGGGCGGTGCGAATCCGTGGACCCCTCTTTTTTGGGGGGCGGTGCCGGCTCACCCGACGACGGTACCGGCCCAGCGATTTTCGCCGAGGACGGACGGCCGGTCGGATCGGTCGGCGTTCCCATTTCGTTTCGTACCACGGTCGCGGGCGCGGCCCGCAAGAATTCCTATCGGCCGCCCCGACAGAAGGGATTGGCGGCTCATTTGAACGGCTCCCCACAGACGGGAAACCAGCATCTTGCTCGCACGAGAGCGGACATCCGGCCCGCACGCAAAGACGCGATCACGAATTGAACGACTCAACTATAGCTTATTGCGCGCCCGGGTGTCAATTCGCACAAATTGTGGCGACCGGGCGAAGCGCGTAGCCAGCCCATTGTGTCGCACGCGGCGACCGGACACAATGGGCCTCCAGAATTCTATCGCGCGGAGCAAGCCAAATGAACCGGCTCGCTTGTTTACTGTTCGCGATCGCACTGAGTTTCTTTTCCGGCGCTCGCGCCTGCAACAAGAATGACGCCCCGCGTGAAGATTTGAAACTCACCGCGGACGAACAAGCCGTCGTCGATCTGACCAACGCGGAGCGGAAAAAAGCCGACCTGCAACCGCTGAAACCGAACCCGCAACTGATGGAAGCGGCCCGCGGTCACGCGCAAAACATGGCCAAACAGGACAAACTCGAACACGTATTGGACGACAAAACGCCCGCCGACCGGACCAAGGCCGCGGGCTACAAGTCCGGCACCATCGGCGAGAACATCGCGTGGAACCAGAAGAGCGCGAAGGACGTCGTCGTGGGGTGGATGGGCTCGGAAATGCACCGCGACAACATTTTGAGGAAGGACTACACCGAGATCGGGGTTGCTGTGGCGAAGAACGAGAAGGGGGAACCGTACTGGGTACAGGTGTTCGGGAAGCCGTAAGAGCGTAACTCACACCAATACCCGCGGTTCATTTCACACTGTATTTCCCTTCTCGCGAAGGACGTGAGCGAGGATCTCGTGAGCAAAACAATCGTCATTACAGGCGCGACGCGGGGATTGGGCCGGGCGCTCGTTTCGGCGTTCGTGGCGGCCGGGCACACTGTCATCGGGTGCGGGCGCAGCGACGGGCACGTGCGCGCCTTGCGCACCGAGTTCCCCACGCCGCACGACTTCAAGCAAGTCGACGTGACCGACGCGACCGCAGTGAGTTCGTGGGCGCACGAGGTACTTTCGCGGTTCAGCCCGCCGGACCTGCTCATCAACAACGCGGCACTCATGAACACCCCGGCCCCGCTGTGGAAGGTGCCCGCGGACGAGTTTCATTCGCTCCTTGATGTGAACGTGAAGGGCATTTTTCACGTGATCCGCGCGTTCGTTCCAGCGATGGTGGCACGAAAGACGGGCGTGATCGTGAACCTTTCGAGCGGGTGGGGGCGCAGCACCGCACCGGACGTGGCTCCGTACTGCGCCACAAAGTACGCGGTAGAGGGGTTGACCCTCGCGCTCGCTCAGGAACTCCCGAACGGGATGGCCGCGGTGCCGCTAAACCCGGGGATCATTGACACGGACATGCTTCGACTGGCCTTTGCGGGCGGGGCGAGCAGTTACCCCAAGCCTGATGCGTGGGCAAAGCGCGCTGCGCCGTTCCTGCTGAACTTGAGCGCCAAGGACAACGGCCGACCGATGACGGTTTCGTAACGGTTCATGCTCCCAAGTAAGGAGGCTACCGTGTTGCACCTGCGGTTCGTGCGGTTCGTTCCGTGCGCGGCGCTCATATTTGCGTTCGCGTTCACTGCACCCACCGCGTCTCCGGCGCCGGTCCCCAAGCACCTGATGCCGAAGGACGAGCCGGTATGCTTCCCGACGCGGGTCGGGGACCGCATGGTGTCCCTGTGGCAGGGGAAAGAACTCATCTGTGTCGTCACCAAGGTGGAGAAGACGGACGACGGGATCGCCGTGACGCAGGAGTTCGAGGACAAACAGGGCGCGCGGACGCACGATCAAACGGTGGTCGCGTCGGCCGCGGGGCTGAAAGTCGTGCGGTACTCCGACCGCGATCTCGACAAATCGGTGTGGTGGTTGAAACTCCCCCACGTCGACAACAACACCTGGACCGACAACTTACACGGGCAAGAAACCCGAACGCTCGGCTGGGAAGAGATCGAGGTCCCGGCCGGCAAGTTCAAAGCGATCCGCGTCGATCGAAACGATAACCCCAACGGGACCGCGAAGACGTCCTACTGGTACGCGCCCGGACTCGGGTGTATCAAGTGGTCGGACGGAACCGCCTCGCGCGTTCTGACGGCGTTCAAACCGGGCAATTAATCTCGCTGCACCATCCCTCTGGAGCCTCTCCCAAATGACACCCAATCGCCGCACGTTCCTGTCCGCCGGCGCGGTAGCCGCGCTGGTTCCGTCGACCGGCCGGGCCGAACCCGAGTCGAAGGTCGCAAAACCGGGGCAGACCAAGAACACGAAGTTCGCCGTCAACATCGAGATGTGGTGGCGCAAGGAGCGGGATTATCTCAAGCGGCTCGAAGCCGCGGCCGCACTGGGCTTCAACGCGGTCGAGTTGTGGCCGTGGGAGAACAAGGATCAAAACGCGGTCGCCGAGACGTGCGAGCGGCTCGGGATCAAGATCGTGCAGTTCACCGCGTGGGGCTTCAAACCCGGCCTCAACGACCCCAAGAACCACAACCAGTTCGTGGAGAAGATCGAGAAAGGGTGCGAGGTCGCGAAAAAGTGGAAGTGCTCGATGATGTGCGTGGTGGCCGGCGACGACATCAAGGACGTGCCACAAGAGAAGATGCACGAGAACGTCATTGAGGGGCTGAAGAAAGGCGCGCCGATCGCGCAGAAGCACGGCATCACGCTCATCCTGGAGCCGATGAACATCCGCGTCGATCACAAGGGCCACTGCCTGTACGGGTCCGCACCGACTCTGAAGATCGTCAAGGAAGTCAACTCGAAGTACGTCAAGATTCTGTGGGACTTGTACCACATGCACATCACCGAAGGCGACCTCTGCGGTCACCTGCGGGAGGGGTTCGCAGCAGACATGGTCGGCTACATCCAACTCGCCGACCACCCCGGGCGCAACGAACCGGGTACGGGCGAGATCCACTACCCGCGCGTGCTGAAGGAACTGAAGGCCCTCGAGTACACCGGGTACGTCGGCCTCGAATGCACCCCACTGGGCACGGAAGAAGCCGCCGCACAAGCCGTTTACGCCGCCGATAACTGGTAAGTCAACTTGCCCGCCAGGGGTTGCACTCGCGTCGCTCGCTCCACCCCTGGCTACACGCTGCCGCCCCTATCGGGGCTTAAAACCGAACTCGCATCTGGTCTCTGCCTTCTGTTCTCTGCCCTCTGCTTTTGTGGCCAATCTGATTTGGTTTTGATCTGCGTTCATCCGCGATTCCTTCCCTCCCCGTTCCCCGCCTCCCTCCTTCGAGCACATCCCCATGCCCAAGAAAAAGATCGCTGCCATTGTTACCGAGTATCGCAAGTGGTCGCACGCGGACGTGATCCTGCGGAACCTCCTTGATGGGTACCCGGGCGGGGCCAAGCCCGATCTCGAACTCGTGTCGCTCGTCACCGATCAGGTGCCGAAGAACGACATGAGTCGTGATCTCGCCAAAAAGCACGGCTTCAAGATTTGCAACACCGTGGCCGAATCGCTCACGCTGGGTGGGAAAGGGCTCGCGGTGGACGGCGTGCTCTCCATCGGCGAGCACGGGCAGTACCCGACCAACGAGAAGGGGCAGCTCCTCTACCCGCGGCGCCGATTCTTCGACGCGATTTGCCAAGTGTTCGAGGACACGAAGAAGTCCGTTCCGGTGTTCAACGACAAGCACCTCGCGGCCACCTGGGACGACGCGAAAGCGATGTACGACCGGGCGCGGAAGTTGTTCGTGCCGATGCTCGCCGGATCGTCGATCCCAGTAACGTGGCGGAAACCGAACGTCGTGCTGCCAAAGGGGTGCGAGATCACCGGCGCGGTTCAAATCGGGTACGGTCCGTTCGAGGCTTACGGGTTTCACGCGCTCGAAGGGTTGCAGTGCATGATCGAGCGACGCAAGGGCGGCGAAACCGGCGTTAAGGCCGTCACGTGTCACACCGGGAAGGCGATGTGGGACGCGATCGACAAACACGAATGGACCAAGCCGTTACTCGAAGAGGCGCTGAAACTCGCCACCGCCCACGCAAACGGCGACTTGCGTGCGCTCACGTCGAAAACCGCCGAAGCGGGTACGTTTGAGGTCGAGTACCGCGACGGGTTCCGGGCGTTCGTCGTGATCCCCAACGGCTGGGTCCACGAGAACGACGGCTCGCCGTTCATCTTCGCCGGCCAGCGCAAAGGGCAGGACAAGCCCGACGTGTGCCAGTTCTACTTGCAGCAGCCGGACCCGTTCGCGCACTTCGCGGAACTCACGCGGGCAATCGAGTCACTCGTCACCACCGGGCACGCACCCTACCCCGTGGAGCGCACGCTGCTCACAACGGGCGCCCTCGACGCGGCGATGACGAGTAAGCACGAGAAGGGGACGCGGATCGAAACGCCGCACCTGGAGATCGCGTACAAGCCAACCGAGTGGGGACCGGCCAAAGGCGAGATTCCGAAGCCGGACAAGAAGTAACCGCTCGTCTTCTGCTCGACCGAGCCATTCGATTCGGCACAGCGCTTGCATTACTTCGTATCGGCCAGTCACGGACGGCCGAACCAGGAATCATCGTCCCATTTCACTCCGCTGAGGAGATACCGATATGATGCCGCAAGAAGAATCCACGACGCGCTGGGGAAAGATCCGCTGGGGTTTGGCCGCACTGCTGCTCGGCTTACCACTTCCGGTGGTCCTCATCGCGTTCCTGGCCCCGGGCTGTGGCCGTTAACGCGAGCGCAATGAACGCGAGCGGGGCGGGGTGAGAACTTGTCTTCCCACCCGCCCCGCTCGCGTTCATTCTCTGTGGATCGGTACAGATGCCGCAGCCTTTTACCGCTTCTTGGTTTCTCGCGGCGGCGGGGCAACGTGCTCGGCCTTTTCTTTCAGGCGGTCCGCGAGGTTGGCCTTCGCTGGCCCGTTATTGGGATTGAGCCGCAGCGCTTCGCGGAACTCGGCGATCGCACCATCCAAATCACCCGTATCCGCCAGGGCGTTACCCAATCCGTTGTGTCCGGCCGAGTGATTGGGGTTGAGTTCAAGAAGCTTCCGGTACGCGGCGATCGCACCGGGCACATCGCCACTCGCACGCAACACAATTCCCAAACCGTAGTAGGCACGTGCGTGCTTCGGGTCGAGGCGGATGGCTTCGCGGTATTCGGCGATCGCGCCGGGCGCATCGCCCTTTTCTTTAAGAAGAAGGCCCAGAGAGTAGTGCGCGCTGGTGAAATTCTTGTCGCTAGCGATGGCCTTGCGGAGGTACTCCTCTGCGCCGTCCAGGTCGCGCTTGTCCCATAGTGCATTGGCTAGCGTGTAAAGGAAATTGGGTTCGTCCGGTTGAAGGCGAACGGCCTCGCGGAACTCGGCAATAGCGCCGTCCAGATCCCGCGACAGCAGCAACGCGGTTCCCAGATTGTGGTGAGCACCGGCGTGCTCCGGGGCGAGCCGGACCGCTTCACGAAGTTCCGCGATCGCGCCCGGCAAGTCACGGTCCATGCCGAGCGAGGTGCCGAGTAATTCGCGGATCAATGCTTCGCGCGGGGCGAGTCGAACGGCTTCACGGAGTTCCGCGATCGCGCCACGCACATCGCCACTGTCCCTTAGCGCCTTCGCCAGGTTGTAATGGCACCAGGCGTTCTCGGGACCGAGCCGGACCGCGTCGCGGAAGCACCGAATCGAATCACTTTGTTTCCCCTGTTCCCAGAGAGCGATACCCAAGCTCATCCGCGGAACGAACGACTGCGGGCGAACCGAAACCGCGGCCTGGCACCACCGCACTCGCTCGCCAATTGCAGCGGGCGAGGGATTGGGACGTGTCCCACCAAGCCCCATAAGGACGGCGAAATCGTTGGGAGTTCGAGCCGCGGCTTGCTCCAAGAGCGCCCGGCGCTGGTCCCAGGAGATTTCGGGAACGATACCCACGGCCGCGACGAAGCGGGTCGGTTGTTCGGGCGTTCCGGTTCCTCCGACGAGTTCCTTGACCTTCTGGTTCACTCGCGCCCAAGCCTTTTGGCGCGCGTCATTCCGAATTGTGTCACGGGCCGGGTCGGGATCGATCGCGTGAAGGGTTTCTGCCAATCCCGGCGGGGCGCCGAACAAGTGCCACAACTCCAGGGACGCGAGCACGCGCTCGCGAATGGGAGAGCCCTCCAAGAGCCGAACAACGTCCGCCGGTGCCGTAGTCCCAGGAATGATGCCGTAATCGTTAAACGCTCGCCCCCAATGCGGAACGGCGGCGGAGGGCGGCGGTAACGATCCGCGTGTCGGGGTCCAGCGCTGGTCGTCGATCCGGTTGAGGGTCACCAACATCGCGCGATCTTTGCGGCAGCGGTCGATGCGCGCGCGAAAATCTTCCGCACCGGGTGCGTTCGCCCGGCGGTCGATGTCTGTCAGAGCCGCGCCCGCGGCGAGTTCGTCACTCGCGACAAGTGCTTCTTCGCACCGCTTCACGAGTTCGGTGAGTGCTTGCCGGTTCTCGGCCGCGGCCTCGTTGTCCTTCGCCTGTTGACGCAGCGCGGCTTCCTGTTTTTCGCGTTCGGCCCGTTCGATATCGGCCTTGTGCTCGGCGGCCAATCGGCTCGCTTCGAGCCGGCGCTCGGCCGCTTGCTGCATCTCCCACGCCGTGAACGCCGCAGCGCTGAAAAAGAGCAGCACAAGCGTGCCCGCCAGCGCGACCTGCACGCGGCGCCGTTTACGTAGCTCGATCGCTTTTGCCGCATCCGCGGCGCGCTGGCGCTCGGACGTGCGCAGCCGTTCTTCTACGCCCGCGCGGTACGCCGCGACCGCGTCGGCCACAGCCTTACCGTCGGCGGGGCGGTCGGCCGCGTTCAGCGATAAGCAGTGTTTCGCCAGCGCGACCAGTTCGGTATCCGCGCCGCACGCATTCAGCCGGTCGAGTACGTCGCCGATATCGTTGGCCGCGGTACACGCGACGACTTCGGCCGATGTCTTCCCGACGAACAGGCGCGCACCGGTGAGGATCTCGGACAGGATCGCTCCGAGGGCGAACACGTCCGCGCGGCTATCGACCAGTTCCCCGCGCGCTTGTTCTGGGGCCATGTACGCGGGCGTACCCATTACCTGCCCGGCCTGCGTTTCGTCACCGATTTCGGGCGCGGGCGCGTCCGGCTCGCGCTCGTCGGTCGCGGCCACCGACTTGGCCAGTCCCCAATCCATGACCTGCACTTCGCCGAACGCCCCGACCATGATATTCGACGGTTTCAGGTCACGGTGGATCACGCCCTGGGAGTGTGCGAACCCGACGGCCAGACACACCTGCTCGAACGTCCGCACGAACCGCGGGAGATCGTCGGTCGGCGCCGTTCGGCTCCGGAGTGCGTTCGTGAAAGTGGTGCCCGCGATCAGCTTCATTGCCAAGAAGGGCGAGCCGTCGGTGAGGGTACCGAGGGCGTACACGGGCGGGACGTTCGGGTGCGGGAGTCGCGCGGTGATTTTGGACTCGGTCACGAACCGCGACACGGTGTCGTGTATTGCGGTCCCCGGGAGCAGTACCTTGATGGCAACTTCGCGCCCGAGTTCGAGGTCGCGTGCAGCGAGCACGCGGCCCATCCCACCTCGAGCGATCTCCCGCAACACCTCATAGCCCGGAATCGTCGGGAGGCTAGATGCCGTGGGGCGCCCCGAGCGGAGCGTTGAATTGCCGAGGAGCGCATCGGTAGCGGGCAAATCGGCGGGGCGAACGACGGTCGGGGACGGTTCGGCGGCGGGCAGGCGGTCCGTGGCGGGTACGCGCGTAACGTCCGGATCGTTTGGCACGACAAATCTCCGGGGAGGGTCAGATTGATCTTATCTCCCTTCCCGGAGACCGGTTACACCCAACTTCCCCTTCTCATTTCTTCGCGAATCGTGCCAGATGGCGATTCTCATCGCGAAGAATTATCACGTTCCGCCCTTCTTCCACTTCGACTTGCGTTTGGCGCCCGCCGGCTGGCTCACGGGAACGCTCTTGTTGCCCAGAACGCTCGGCGGTGCCGCGGCGCCGTGTTTCTTCTTGAGTTCGCCTTCAAGTTTCACAATCTGGTCGCGCAGCGCCTGAGCACGCTCGAAATCCAGTGTCTTCGCGGCTTCGAGCATCTCTTCGTAGAGGCTCTGCACGTACTCGACGGTCACGTAGTCTTCCGCCGCGGCAGTGCTACCGGTCGCGGCAGCCTGAGCCATTTGGTGCGCCTCGATCTCGTCCTCGATCTCGTTCTTGATCGCCGTTTTCACCGTTGTGGGCGTGATGCCGTGTTCCGCGTTGTACGCGAGTTGAATCACGCGCCGGCGGTTCGTTTCGTTCATCGCGCGACTCATCGAATCGGTCACGACGTCCGCGTACAGAATCACTTCCGCGTTCACGTTCCGGGCGGCGCGGCCCATCGTCTGAATCAGCGACTTATCAGACCGGAGGAATCCCTCCTTGTCCGCATCGAGAATCGCGACCAGCGACACTTCGGGAAGGTCCAGCCCCTCACGCAACAGGTTCACGCCGACGAGTACATCAAACTGCCCCTCGCGCAGTTCGCGCAGCACCGTGATGCGTTCGATGGCGTCGAGTTCCGAGTGCAGCCACTTGCACCGCATCCCGGCGTCGCGGAAGTACGTCGTGAGGTCTTCGGCCATGCGCTTCGTCAGCACCGTGACGAGCGCCCGCTCGCCCTTCGCGGCGCGGGCGCGCACTTCCGCTTCCAAGTCCTTGACCTGTCCGCGGGCGGGCTTGACGTGAATGACCGGATCGACCAGCCCCGTCGGGCGAATGACCTGTTCGACGACCTCGCCGCCGACTTTCTCCAGTTCGTAAGGGCTGGGGGTGGCGGAGAGGCAGAGGCACTGCTTCATCCGGCCCTCGAACTCGTCGAACTTGAGCGGCCGGTTATCGAGTGCACTGGGGAGTCGGAAGCCGTGCTCGACGAGCGTTTCTTTGCGGCTACGGTCGCCGAAGTACATCCCGCGCACTTGGGGCAGCGTGACGTGCGATTCGTCTACGACGAGCAGGAAATCTTCCGGGAAGAAGTCGATGAGCGTGTACGGGGGCTCGCCCGGCGCGCGCCCGCTGAACCACCGGGCGTAGTTCTCGATGCCCGAGCAGTAGCCGACCTCGCGGAGCATGTCGAGGTCGTACCGGCAGCGCGCTTTGAGGCGCTCCATTTCGAGAATCTTACCCTCGTTCTTGAACTGTTCGAGCCGGGCGTTCAGTTCGTCTTCGATGCCCTTCACGGCCGCTTGCACGCGCTCTTCGGGCGTGACGAAGTGCTTGGCCGGGTAGATGTACAGTTCGTCGAGCGGTTTGATTGTTTCGCCCGTGAGCGGGTGAATCACCGAGAGCGTTTCGACCTCGTCGCCGAACAGTTCGATGCGGTACGCGAACTCTTCGGACGCGGGCCATACGTCGATGGTGTCGCCGCGCACGCGGACCGTCCCGCGCTCGAACGCGATGTCGTTGCGCTTGTACTGGACGTCGATGAGCCGCAGGAGCGTGTTGTCGCGATCGAGCGTCTCGCCCTTCTGGATGTAGACCATCATCCGCTTGTAATCGGACGGGCTACCGAGACCGTAAATACACGACACGCTCGCCACAATGATGACGTCCTCGCGGCTGACGAGCGCGGACGTCGCGGCGAGCCGGAGCCGGTCGATGTTCTCGTTGATCGAGGAGTCTTTTTCGATGTAGATGTCGCGCTGCGGGATGTACGCTTCGGGCTGGTAGTAGTCGTAGTAGCTGACGAAGTAGTGGACCGCGTTGTTCTTGAAGAACCCCTTGAACTCCTTGTAGAGCTGCGCCGCGAGCGTCTTGTTGTGTGCGAGGACGAGCGTGGGCTTCTGGAGCTTCTCGATCATGCAGCTCGCGGTGAACGTCTTCCCGGTCCCGGTGGCGCCGAGGAGCACCTGCACCTTCTTGCCGTTGGCGAAGCCCTGCGTCAGTTGCTCGATGGCCTTGGGCTGGTCGCCCGCGGGGGCGTACTGACTGGTGAGCTGGAACTTGGCGGCCATCGTCTCGCCTCCGGCGGATCGCGCGAAAAGAATTGGTAGCGTAACGCTATTGGACCGGGAAACGGAAGGTCAGTAGAAGTTTTGCCCCTAGTGCGGGTGCAGGACCGCATTTGTGATAGCAAGTGCCTCGGCCCTCAGTTCGGAATAGGATTTCCTGCGGCGCCCGAGTCGGAACCTGTTGCCGGGAGGGAACATGGCCACGCACAAGCCGACACCCGAGGATCTGGAGCGGATCACCGAACTGGCCAAGCGGTGGGGCAAAATCATCGTCAAGGAGCACTGGGGCGAACACGGACCGGGGCTCGACATCAATCTCGACCAAATGGAACAAGTCGCTCTCGCCGCGGTTCGTGGCCTGCTGGCCGACACCCTCGAAGTGGCCACCCAACAGCAGGCTCACGCGCTGGGCCCACAACATCCCTGTCCCGACTGCGAACGGTCTTGTCCGTTGACCACCGAGGATCGGCTCCTCACCACCGGCGAGGGCTCCTTCGAGCACCACGAGCCCCAGGCCCACTGCCCGGACTGTCGCCGGGACTTTTTCCCCCCCCAACGGGTGCCGCTGGGGTTGAACAGCCACGCGTATAGCCCGCGTGCGACCCGCAAGATCGTGGACGCCGGCGAATTGAAGTCGTTCGCGGCCGCGGCACGGGTTCTGAAGAACCTGGCCGACCTCACCATCAGCGCCTCGCACATCCGGCGCCTGACCGAGGACGTGGGCCGGGAGTTGGCCACCCGACGAGATCGTGAGGTGGAGGACTACGTCCACCACCGCCGCGTCGAGCGGGCCGCCCCCCGCGGGTGTGGTCGTGGCGGTGGACGGTGGTCGGATCCAGACCCGTGTGCCCCACCCGGGCAAAGGGCCGGGCGTCCACGAGCACGGGTGGAAGGAGGACAAGGTCGCCTGCCTGTACACCCTCGACGGGGCCGAACCGGGCACCGATCCGCCGCGCGTGTTCACCGACCGCAACCGCGTGGACGAGTTGGCCCGAGCGATCCACGCCCAACGGGGTACGAACCCGGATTGGCCGGCGCTCCCGGCGGAGGCCGGGTCCGCGCCCTTCCGGAGGCCGCGCCGGAAGCGGACGCGCGCCCCCGTGTGTGGCCGCCGGCGCGGGGCGAGCGGAGTTGCGTGGTGAGCATGCAGGACCGCGACCGGTTCGGGAAGGTGGTCGCGGCCGAGGCGTACGCGCGGAACTTCTACGGATCGGGACGTCGGGCGTTCTTGGGCGACGGGCCGCGGTACAACTGGGCGATCCGCGACAAGTGGTTCGCGGACTTCGAGCCGGTCGCCGACTTCGTCCATGTGCTGTCGCACCTGTACGCCGCGGCGACCGCCCTGTCGGCGGATGCGGAGGAGCGCTGGTGGTTGTACGTGGGCTGGATGACCTCGTGCTGGCAGGGCAAGGGCGGTGAGGTGGTGACCGCGATCCGAACCCGCGCCGAGGACCGGGGCTGGAGTCCGCCGGGTGCCGAGGTGTCGGAGGGCGATTGGCGGGTGGTGGTGGAGCGGACATTGACCTACGTGAGCAACAACGCGGGCCACATGGAGTACCCGCGGTACCGTCGGTTGGGCCTGCCGGTGACCAGGGCGGCGGTGGAGTCGCTGATCAAGGAGATCAACTACCGGGTCAAGGGGACGGAGAAGTTCTGGAACGAGTCCGGAGCGGAAAGCGTTCTCCAAGTTCGGGCAGCAGTGTTGAGCGAAGACGAACGACTCGCCAAGCACCTCGATGCTCGGCCGGGGTCAGTTGTCCGCAGGACGAGCACCCAGGCTGCTTGATTGCAAATGCGGTCCTACACCCTGAACTGAGCGGCCACCTCATTGACCGTCTTGTCCCCCTTGAGGGCGGCCAGTGCGACCCGGGCCTTGAATGCCGCCGAGTGACTCTTTCGCTTGCCCGCCATCGGTTCCCCTTTCCTGGGCCGCCGGTGTAGCTTAACGGTGGTCCAGTTTTCGGGGTCCACTATATCAACCCCATCGAGTTGGCGTTATCCAAGCTCAAGGGGCTGCTTCGAGCCGCCGGCAAGCGAACCATCGACGGGTTGTGGGACTTCTTGGGTAGGTGTTGGATGAGTTCGCGCCGGACAAGTACCGGCGCTACATCCGGCACCGCGGATACAAAATTACCGATGCTACAACGATGCCGAAAAGAGGCTAAATGTAGTTTCGAGTATATCGCTAGGATACTAGTTGCCGAGGACCAGCTTGAAAATACAGTAAATACAAGACCCCTGGCGGGGTAGCTCAGAGGTTAGAGCACTCGCTTCATAAGCGAGGAGTCGTGGGTTCAATTCCCACCCCCGCTACTCAACACAACCCCTGGAAAAACCAGGGGTTGCTTCATTTTCCGGAAGTCCCGTTTTCTGCCCCCATTAGGCCAAAATCCCCCACTAAACCCCACTAACCAGAAACACACGGGGAACAGCCCGGAACACGGGCGAGCTTTTGACCATGCGCGATGCTAGAAGCTGAAAAGATGTCGACAGAATTTTTCGTGCCAAATCTATCTTTTTCTTCTGTTTTCAGCTTCCGCCTCAAACGCGCATCCGCTACTGTTGACACATCTGACAAACAGTCGCCCAAGCAAGGGAACAACACGTGTACGAATGCACGGTGGAAGAGATTCACGCGCCGATTCAAGAATCTCTAAACGGGGAACTGGTGCGCATGCCGAACGGCTACACGATTATCGGGTATCGGGGGTGTGGTGCGAGACCGGCGAACGGGGCGAAAAGTGAAGTCAATCCGCTCTTACCGGACCGCGGGGGAAGCCGTCGAGAGTGCGGCTGCGTTCGCTAATTCATGCTTGCGGCGAGGGTTCTAAGAATGGAACACGATGTCCTCAGTGCCGTCAACCCAACTGACGCTCAAACCGATGCTCTGTTGCCCTATCGCAACCAACTGGTTCAGGTAGACAACCGGCAGGGAACGCTATCGGTTGACGTAACACATAATGTCCTTCCCCAAGGACGGCAAAACGTCGTGCTAGTCGATTTCCGGATGCCGAATGGTCAACCAGTGCCGCAAGCGATCCAGGACACAATCGACCAAATGACCTTCGCGCCTCGGCACTATTCTCAGCGTACCCTGGAGTGACACAATTTATCCTTGAGGAGCCTGGTGCTGTAGCGGAAGATCGGTGCTCACCGTAATCCGTTACCGGGAAAGGCTCCATGCGTCCCACGTACTCGTTCCCCGAGTCGGTTGTCGAAGCGATTGTGCGCGATCGGTACGGGCACCCGGACCCGCGCGTTCAGGAGCGCATGGAGATCCTGTGGCTCAAGAGCAAGAACGAGTCGCACGGGCGCATCGCCGAACTCGCCAACGTGTCCCGGTCCACGGTTCAGCGGACCTTGCACATCTTCGCGGCGAAGGGCCTCGATGGGATTCGGTCGTTCGGGTGGAAGGGACAACCCAGTGCCCTGACGCCACACGCGGCAACGATCGAACAGGAGTTCCGCAAGCACCCGCCTCACACGGCTCACGAGGCGGCGCGGCGGATCGAGGAGCTGACGGGCGTCCGACGAAAAGTGTCGCGGGTGCGCAAATTCCTCAAGGACGACCTGGGGATGAAGTGCTTGAAGGTGGCACCGATCCCGGTCCCGCCCAAGAAGACGATCGAG
>HG799462.1:1156575-1192525 GCA_000531095.1 Gemmata massiliana
TTGCTTCACACGATCGCGCGCCGGGCGGGCTCGGTGCCCGTCACGTTGGTGCTGGACAACGCCCGGTATCAGCGGTGCGTGTTGGTGCAGGACGCGGCCAAGCAGTTGGGGATCGAGCTGCTGTTCCTGCCGTCGTACTCGCCGAACCTGAACTTGATCGAGCGCCTGTGGAAGTTCGTGAAGAAGGACGTGCTCAACAGTCGGCACCATCAGGACTTCAAGAGGTTCCAGAGTGCCATCGACGGGTGCCTCGCGGATCTGCCGACCAAACATCGAGAGAAACTGGCGACTCTGTTGGCCCACAACTTCCAGACCTGGAACAATGTGTCACTCCTGGGCGCGTAAAGCATAACTCAACTTGGAGAACGCTCAATGAACTGGAAGGCACTCGGTGCGGACGGCTGGGAATCGGACGATGGAGCGCTTCGAGTTAAGCGCGATGGAGTAGCCAAAGACAAATGGCACATCGAGCAGAACAAAGACGGCAAGTGGATCGCACTCGCTCCGGTTGAGAAGTACCCAAGTCCAGAAGATGCTTTGAGCAGAGCAAAAGAAATGGTCGAACTGTTGAGCTAAGCCCTAAGCCGCACGCTGAACACGTCTGTTACCCCACTGGAGCTTACCCGTGGGGCAATTTCGCGAACTGAAACTACTGCAAAAAACCTTTCGCGAGATGCAGCATGATCCGCTTCAGCAACTGTTCTTTTCAGAAGAAATCAGCAAATCTCCCGTTCTGAGGTGTTGCCTCAACCGGAAGGTGTATAAGATCAAGACGCGATTCTTAATTTCGTCAAGATGACGGAACAATCGCGGAACTCACGAGACAACTATGACTGAACATGCAGAGCACATCAAACTCGATGCCGAACCACCGCTGTCGGTTGGGCAACGAGTGCGACATGCGGCGACTTGGCGAAAAGGAGTGGTTGTAGCAATCGCTAACACTGACGCAAGTCGCGGAGAGGATCGCTACCGCATCCGGTGGTACGATTGGAAGCGGTCAGAACCCATCACGAACGACATCGGCCGATTCTTCCTCGATCCGATTTGAACCGCTCTTCGCGAGCATTTCCGATGCCCCACTGGCGTTTACCGGTGGGGCAATTCTGCGAACTGAAAGTCACTGCAAAAATTTTGTGCGAACCTTTCTGCCCATTCTCCTGTCAGCAGCCAGCACTTCTGCAATGGGGAACTCCTAGCACCGACGGGGCCAACTGGTGCGAGAGGAACCGCCGTGCTTGGAAGGCCGGCGGCCAAGCGCGGCGGCCTCGCTGAACGATGCGTTGACGTCCAGACCGCAATGGACCTGCGACATGTTTGGGGAGATCGGCGGTCGCCCGTTTCTCGGACATCTCATCAAACGGTGGAACGCCGATTTCAACACCAGCCCGAACGCGCCGGTACGTTTGTGGCTCGAACCGGCCGAATTGCCGCCCGCGCGCATCCGTGTGTGCATCGAGAATCACCAGCTGGAAGACCCGGAAAAACTGTGGACGTTAGCGGAAGATGTCGAACGGCAGTGGCGCGGGAAGGCGAAGGGAGTGGCTCAGTCAGTCACGGTCCCCCCCGGTTCCCGACGCGCCGACCGGGGTGCGACTGAATGTCAGTGAGAATCGGGTTCTTATTAGATTCGTTGCAAACGTACATCACGCAGGAGTTCGTGGGATTCTTGTTCGGCGTGGATAAGGGAACGGTGTCGCGAAAGGTTCAGGAACTGAGCCTGTGCATGACCGGTGTGTTCCGCATCCCGGAGAACAAGGTGCGCATCGATCCGGGCGACCTCGAAGCAATCGCCCCACGCGAGGCCAACGGCGCAGTTACTCGGGGAAGAAGAAGCGTCACACGGTGAAGCATCACGTGGTCGTGACGCGGGCGCGCAAGGGACCGGGCGAGAAACAGAAGGTGCGGATCAAGGCCGTGTCGAAGGGGGCGAAGGGGCGCGTTCGCGACAAGAAGGTGTACGACCGGTCGCGGTTGCAGGTTCCCGAGGGCGTGCCGAAATCGGGCGATAGTGGGTATCAGGGGAGCCACTTACGGGTACCCAAAAAGAAGCCGAGGAAGGGGCAACTGAGTGACGAGCAGAGGCACGCGAATCGGCGGTTGGCGAAGGAGCGGATCGTGGCCGAACACGGGATCGGGAAGATGAAGATCTGGCGCATCGCCTCAGACCGGTATCGCAATCCGCTCCGGCGCCACACGGTGATGATGAAGAACGTCGCGGGCCTCCACAACCGCGTGTACGGATAACGGCCACACGACTGCATGGCCGAAGTACGCCTGGATCAGCGCCTATTGCGCAACAAGTCTATTATCTCCCCGGTCTGTAAGCCGGCCGTTCGCCAGTTCCGGTTCACACCGACCGTTCACTTTTCACTTCACGATAGCGCAGAAGTCGATTTGATACGGCGCCAGTTCCTTCTGACGGCTGAGATCGGTGACGAGTCGTTGAGCTTCGACCGCGGTCCGCACCTCGAAACTCACAATCAGCTTCTTCGTACCGGTCCAGCGGACTTCCACAAAGGTGGCGCGCCCTTGACACACTTGACGAACCAGAGTCGTGATCGGGTCCGGGGTGTTGTCCGACATTTGTGCCCGGGCCACGACGGGTTTCACGTTTGCCGCACCGGACTTCCACGCCGGTGCTTCGTTCGCGGGCGGCGCGGGCGCCGGGGTGGGCGCGGGCTGAGCGCTGCTGGCCGGCGCCCAGGTGCCGGGAGCCGGCTGCGTGGACGCGGGGGCCATCTGCCAGTGGTACTCTTCGCGCTTCGGCGCTTCTGGCGGCTTCGGCTCCTTCACTTCGACGCGCGCGGGCGCTTCCGGCTTCGGCTCTTCAGTCACCGAGATCGGGAGCGGGCCGGGCGGGAGTTGCGGGACCGCGACTGGTTTGGTGGGTTCCACCGCCGGGAGAACGGACGGAGCTGCGATCCGCGGGCCGACGGGTTGCTCGGCAGCCGGTTCCGGCTTCGTCATAGTCGTTGCGGGTGGAAACGGGATCGGGGCCGGTTCCTTGATGGCGACCGCGACCGCGGGCGGCTCGGGAACAACAGGTGGTGCGATTGCAACTGGGGGCAGAACCGGCGGCGCGGTAATGCGCGGTAAGTTTACGGGCACGGCCGGCTTCTGGACGGCCGCGGGCGGAGTGCCGGCATCCGGTGCGGGCGCGAACTTCGATTCCCCCGTCGGGTTGAACTTCGGTAGCTCGGGCCGATCGTTTTGCGGGACCTGAGCCGGCGGAATCTGCGATTGCGGTTGCGGGCGCGGCTGAAACTGCGGCGCGGGTTGCAACGACGGCTGCGATTGGGTCGTAACCGGAACGATCGCTTGCTGCGGCGGATACGTACCGCGGTTCGCACTGTAGTTCGGCGGTTCGGTACCGGGCGGGGTGCGCAGCGGATTCATGACGGGAACGGGAAACGCACCGGGCGTTGCCCCCGTGATCGAGTACCAGTTCGCAGACGCCTTCGGGTATTCCCCTGCCGGGGCGAACGGGTTCGCGCCCGGGGTCACCGTGCCCCACCCGAACCAGCGGTACGCGGGCGGTCCGGCGAACACCGGCGACCCGCTCGCGCTCGTCCCGCGGAACGGGGTCGAGGCGGTCGGTTCTGGTTGCTGCGTCTGAGGTTGCGGTTGAGGCGCGTGGCCTTTCAACCGGTCGAACCCCTTCGACAGCAGCCCGGGCTCGTCCTCGGTTGCGGAGTGAGTTGGCGCGCGTTGTTACCGCGCGTCACGCTCCCACCGGCGGGAACGACTCCCGGGTCCGCGTTCGGCCCGTTCAGCCACGCGGGACCGGCCACGCCCGGGCGCCCGGAGCCGGTTCCGGTGTTCGGCCGCGTGACCGGCGTACTGGGAAACGACGACGGTGGGAAATCGTCCGCGGCGGCGCCGCGTGCGACCGGTGGTACGTCACCGGGTTTCAGCGGTTCGGGCGGTAGAAAGGTCGCGCCGCGCTCACGCGGTGGTTGCGCCACGGCCACCGTGACGACCAACCCCAGCACCGCGATCACGCCCACAAATGTCCGCATGGCCTCGTCCTTGAGAGCTTCGATAGTGCTGCGGAGAACGTGCCGGGCCGCGTCAAGAATCCTTCTTCCGCGGTACCGGCCCTCAGAATTTACCTTTTCGGCGTCGGCGGGACCGATGTCCCGATCCCGGCCAACCCGGACCGGGAACCGCCACGACTCCCGAACGGCGACGGGAAGTAACCCATCGTGTTACTGAACACGACCGCGTGCCCCGCCGGGGGCAGCACGCTGCCGACGCCGACCTCGCGCGGTTGGAACGGATCCTGGGCGTTCGCCAGTTGCGGGAAGAACAGGGTCCGGTTCCCGCCGGCGGCCGTGAACGGCGCGCCCAACCCGCCTTGACCGGCCCCGCCCACGGTGCCCGGGCGCACGCCGTAATAGTAGTTCACACCAGGGTTACCGCCGCGCAGCAGGTTCAGGTACGGGCTGAGCGGTTGGTTCTGCGGGTTGTAGATGTTCGGCATCACACCCCCCGGCGGGTACTGTTGCTGCTGTTGCATCGGGTACTGGGCCGCCGCGGTCCCGGCCGAGCCGAATACCGCGACCGTCATCAACAAGAAGCGCATCATGTCGTGAATCCTCCGAGTTGAGTGCCCCACGAGCTTCTAACCACACTCCAGGCCGCACCTCGCGTTCCGAACGCCCCGCACGGTCAGTTGTTGTTCCCGAACCCGTTCCCGCGCCCGGCGATCTGGTTCACAGTGCTCGACCCGAGGAGCGTGATCCCGAATATCCGCTCGACAGGGGCGATGACCCGGGCGAGCGTGCGGTCGATCGTCACGAGGCGCTGGGCCTTCACATACACGCGGTCGCCGGGGAGGATCTGGTAGTTCGTGTGCGTGATTCCGTGTTGACTCAGCCCGACCCAGTCGACTGGCAGGATCTGCCACGGCTGCCCCGCGTGCGGCGTGCGGCGTGCGACCCAGATGTTCCGGCGGCTGGACACGTCGGACAGGCCGCCAATGTTGGAGATCGCGTCCAGTACGGTTTCGCCGCCGGTAATGGGCAACGACACGACCTGCTCCCCGGCGCCCTGACCGCCCCCGTCCACAATGACGTAATACCGCTTGCTGTTGTAAGCAATTACGTCCACGATCACGATGATGCTCTCCGGCTTCGTCTCGAACTTGTTCAGCGCCGCCTCTCGGGTCAGGTGAGTTTTAATCGCTTCGGCCGCCTGATCGAGCGTCAGCCCCGCAACCGGCACCGCTCCCCAAAACCCGAGGCCGACGGAGCCGTCGAGCCGAACCTGGAACGGCCCCGAGATCGGTTGGACAGTGAGCGGAATGGTCACGTCCTTCATGCGATCCTTGCCTTCCTTGTCGACAATCGGTCTACCGCTAACCGGATCGACGTCCGGTATCTTGGTCCGCTGCACGACTTCAATGAGCAGTTGGTCGGGGGCCTCGATTACGTAGGGCGGGAGCGTGATCTTCTTCATTTCGCGCGGAACAGCGTCTTCCGGAGGCACCTGGATGTGCGCGTTCGCGTCGTTGGGCATCGGGGCCGACCCGAATTGGCCTACATGGGAACCGTGCATGCATCCGGTAGCGGTCAGGACCAGTCCGGCGACGACGAACAGGAACTTGCACCGACGCGCCGCTGCCATAACCGCTCCCCCCAGCACGAAACGACCCCGGTAACTACCGGTATCGCTTGTGTTATCGGCGCGGCCGGAACCGTTCGTGAACCAAACCACACGATTCGTGAGGGTTTGGTTCAAGTCTGGTGATTTGGGTTACGTGAGCAGGCGCGCGAGGTTGAAGTAAGCCAGTAGCGCGGCCACGTCTGCACATGTTAACGCGATCGGTCCCGCGGCGACCTGCGGGTCGCGTTTCAGCAACCGGAGAACGTGCGGCACCGCCATTCCCGCGACCGCGGCACACGTTACGCCGATCCCGATCCCGCCCAGCACGATCAGGAACAGTACCGCGAGATTCTGCCAGATGGCCGCAATCACCCCCACCAGAAGGCCCGTGGCGAGACCGAGCAACAGACCGGTGAGCGCTTCGGGGCGCAGCCGGCGGAAGAGTTCGCGCCACGAGGGACCGGTTTCACGGAACGCTTCGAGCGCGAGTGTCACGGACTGAATCGCGACACTTTCCGCAAGTGCGAGAACGACCGGGATGAAGAGCGCGAGAACCGCATGCTGCCAGTTCAGTTCGACGTGGTAAATTTCGACGAGAATCGCCGCCAGCGTGCCGCCCGCGACGTTACACAGCAGCCACGGGAACCGCCCGCGGAACGCGACCAGCGGGCGCGCCTGCTGCGACCGGGTGAGCCGCACACCGATTAACTGGAACACGTCGTCGCGCGGCCCGGGGGATGCCGGTGCGGGGGTGGAATCGCCGGTTTCGGCCAGTTCTTCCGCGTAGGCTTCAATGTCGATGACACCGAGCAACCGGCGCATTTCGTCCACCACCGGGAACGCGAGCAACCGGTGCATGGTGAAGAACTCGCACGCATCGAGGAGCGTGGCCGAGGTCGGGATCGCGATCACGGACGCGATCATGACGCTCTTCACGGGCGTCTCGAGGGTCGCGAGCAGGAGCCGGCGCGTGGGCACCACCCCGACGAGCCGAAGGGCCGCGTCGACCACGTAAAAGTAAATGATCCGGCCGGGCGGCGGGTGCTTGCGCATGTGCGCGAGCGCCTCCCCCACGGTCCACTCAGGGTCCAGGGTGGCGAAGTCGGCGCGCATGTACGTGGTCACCGGCTCGTTCAGTTGGGCTTCAGTCAGGTGTAGGGGCATCGCGCTCCACTTTCGCTTCGATCCGCTGAACAGCTCCTACCCGGCTCCACACTGCATTTTACCCGCGCGAGAAGTGCAACCCGGCCTGGGAAGCGCCGGTCCGCGAGAAATCACGTGCCCTCTACGCCGCGAAACCGGAATCGGTGACCGCGAGCGGCGTCTTTCGTGGGTGCCCGCCCTTTTTGAGGAAGGGGGTTGGGTGGTTAGATTCTGGGCGTAAGCTGAACACTCGGACTCGCATCTACTTCGGAAAGCCTTATGTCTACCGACGTGGCGGGCATCGCCAACCGCATCATTGCCAACATCGAGAAGGTCATCATCGGTAAGCGCCCGCAGCTCACGCTCGCGGTCGCGGCGTACTTCTCGGAGGGGCACATCCTGCTCGAAGACGTGCCCGGTGTCGCGAAGACGATGCTGGCCCGGGCACTCGCGAGAAGCGCGGGCTGCACCTTTAAGCGCCTCCAGTGTACGCCAGACCTGCTCCCCACCGACGTGACCGGCGTGAACGTGTACAACCAGAAAACGGCCGAGTTCGAGTTCCGGGCCGGTCCCGTGTTCGCCCAAACGCTCCTGGCCGACGAAATCAACCGCGCCACCCCACGCACGCAAGCCGCGCTGCTCGAAGCGATGGGCGAGCGCCGGGTGAGCGTGGACGGCCAGACCTACGTGCTGAAGCCCCCGTTCCTCGTGATCGCGACGCAGAACCCGGTGGACCAGGAGGGCACGTTCCCGCTCCCGGAAGCCCAACTCGACCGGTTCCTGATCCGCCTGAGCCTCGGGTACCCGAGCATGGAAGAAGAGGGCAAGATGCTCTCGCGGTTGCAGATGGGCCACCCCATCGACGAGTTAAAGCCCGTCGTGACGGCCGAAGACGTGATCGCGTGCCAGGAAGCGGTCCGCGGTATCCACGTGGACGAGAAGGTGAAGCGGTACATCCTCGAAGTGGTCCACGCGAGCCGCAACAACGAGGACGTGCTCCTGGGCGGCAGCCCGCGCGCATCGATCGCACTGTTCCGCACGGCCCAGGCGCTCGCCGCGGTCACCGGGCGCGACTTCGCGCTCCCCGACGATGTAAAGCGCATGGCGCAGCCAGTCCTCGCACACCGATTGATCCTGAAACCCGAAAGCCGACTCCGCAAGCGCACCCCGGCCGCCGTGGTGAAGGACTTGGTCGACGACGCGAAGGTGCCGATCACCGACAAGATGAAGGCTACGCAACAAGACTATTTCGACGATTGACCTTCCTGGGACCGCGAGCGCCCCGTGGGGCTGTTTAATGTGTGGAGGTGGACAGTACGGGCACCCACCCGCTCGTTAACACTCGCGGTTCGCCTGAGCCTCTTGGCGAACCGCGAGTGTTAACGAGCGGGTGGAGTGACGCAACCGCGAGAACTCAACGGCCCTGGGCGTCCCGCCCGCACCTCCCCGGGTCTGTGAATCGTTTGCGATGTGCTTGTACCCAGCCTGAGCGGGCGAGACGCCCGCGGTCCCAGGGAAAGGCTCCCGTGCGTTGGTTTCTCGTAATCGTCGCACTCATCGGCGCCGCGATCGCGCTCCAGGCGGGGCTGGTCGCGTTCGCGGGGTACGTGCTGCTCGGCGTGTACCTGCTGTCGCGCTACTTGGCCCGCAGATGGGTGCGCGCCCTCAGCGCGACGCGCGAGTGCGACTCGGCCCCGCGCGAAGTGGGTGAAACGACCGAAGTGACGGTGACGCTCACCAACACCGGGGCGATTCCGATCGCGTGGGTGCTGGTCGAGGATCTGCTACCGGACTTCGCGGTGAAGGCCCGCACGCCGCGTATTACGGTCAAGGGCAAGCGCGTTCACGTCGTGACTCTTCGCGGGAAGCAAACGAAGACGATCAAGTACAAGGTCACGTTCGCGATGCGCGGGTACTACCCGCTGGGGCCGACGCTGCTCGAAACGGGCGACGTATTCGGGCTGCACCGGCGCCACCGCGTGATCGGGAAACCGATTTACGTGATGGTGTACCCCAAGGTCGTGGACCTGCCCAAGTACAACTTCGCGTCGGAGCGGCCAATTGGGGAAGTGCGACTCCAGAACCGGCTCTTTGAAGACCCGACGCGGACCGCGGGCGTGCGGCAGTACGTGATGGGCGACCCGCTCCAGCGCGTCCACTGGAAGGTGACCGCGCGCACGGGTCAGCTCCACAGCCGCATCTACGAGCCGACGACGCTCGCCGGCGCGACGATCCTCGTGGACTTCCACCAGGACGGCTACCACAAGCGCGGCGAACCGCACCGCTCGGACCTCGTGGTCACTACGGCCGTGAGCATCGCCTACGCGGTCTCGGTGCTGAACGTGCAAGTCGGGTTCGCGAGCAACGGACGCGACGCCGCCGATCGCATCCGGGAAGAGTCGCTCGCCGCGGAATCGCCCGAAGCGCAAGTCGAGGGGCACGCGACGCGCGACGAGGCCCGGGACCGGTTCGCACTAAACGAAGAGAGCGACCGCATTCGGCCGGTCGTGGTGGACACGCGGCGCGGGTTCGATCAGTTCCAGCAGATCCGCGAAGCGCTCGCGCGGCTCGAGTTCACGGACGCCTTCACCTTCGCGCAACTCGCGTTAGAAATGGCCGCGCGCATGCCCCGCGACGCGACGGTGATTGCCGTACTTCCGCGGGTGCCGGTCGAAACGGCGATCGCGCTCGGCACGCTGCGGAGGCAGGGGTTCGCGGTGAGTGTGATCCTCATCGGGCTGGACGAGAATCACAAACTCGAAGCGCACGGGCGCCTGCTCGCCGAAACGGTTCGCGACATCCGGTACGCGAACACCGTGGAGGAACTGGCGACCCTCGGCGCGAACACGGCCACTCACAGTCCGGCCGCGTACACGGTCGATATACCACTTTCATGAACCGCGACCGACTGCTCGCCTTTGCTCAGCTCCTCCGCATCCCGAACGTGTTTACCGCGTTCGCCGATATCGCGCTCGGCGCCTGCGTCGGCGCGGCCCTGCTCCCTTCAGCGCCGATCCAGTTTTGGGGCGCGTACCTCATCCTCGCGCTCGCGTCGGGGTGCTTGTACCTCGCCGGGATGGTCTGGAACGACTTCTTCGATTTCGCCGAAGACAAAAAGGCGCGCCCGTTCCGGCCGCTCCCGTCCGGGCGAGTGAATCGGGGAACTGCGGTCGCTCTCGGCGTGCTGCTGTTCGCGGCCGGGGTCGCACTCGCTGGAGCGGCCGGGTTCGTGGCGCAAGCGGAATGGACCCACGAACCGCTCGTATTCGCACTGGGCCTGATCGCGGCGGTGCTCATTTACGACGGCGGGGCGAAGCGCACGCCCTTCGGCCCGGTCGCGATGGCCGCGTGCCGGTTCCTGAACGTGTTGTTCGCGCTGTCACTCGTCCCCGATTCCGCACTCGAAATCGAAAAGCGCATCCACCTCGCGGGTGTTGTCGGCGTGTACATCGTGGGCGTGACGTGGTTCGCCCGTACCGAAGAGAGCAAGAGCCGCCAGCGCGACCTCGCTCTCGCGGCCGGCGTCATCGGGCTGGCGCTGTTCCTCGCGCTACTGCTCCGGGTGAAACTCGGGAGCGCGTTGGGCACGTTCGCGTTCCCGTACCTGTTGGTCGGGTTCGGGTTCCTGGTGGGCCTGCCCATCTCGCGTGCGATCGCCGACCCGGGACCGCGCAACGTGCAAGCCGCCGTCAAGCGGTGCGTCCTCGGGCTGGTGTTCCTCGACGCGGTACTCGCGACGATGTTCGTCGGGCTGCCCGGGCTGCTCGTGCTTTTGTTGTTGCCCCCCGCGCTCTGGCTCGGAAAATGGGTCTACTCGACCTGAGTAAAATGCCGGGCGAAGAAGAACCGCAGATCACGCAGAGAACGCAGATCGAACACGACGAGGCATCGGGACGAAACAACGGAAGTCGTGAAGGACGCGCCCATCTTATTCTGTCCGACGCGAGTTCTCCGCTTTTTGCATTGATCTGCGTTCTCTGCGTGATCTGCGGTTCTTCTGTATTCAACCTCAAACACCCAACACCACCATGCAAGACCGTCGCACGTTCCTGCTCACCGGAGGCGCTACCGTGGCCGCTACACTGATCCCCGACGCGCTCTCGGGCGCGGACGGCAACGACGAAGCCGCGGCTGTTATCAAGGCCCACGTCACGAAGTTGCAGCCCCTGGAGGTCGCGAGCGGGATCGCGTGGTGGACCGCCAACACCACCGGCAAGGACGAGGACTTCCAGAAGAAGGAAGAGGCGCAGAACAAGATCGACGCGGCGCTCTCCGACAAGAAGATGTTCGACCGCGTGAAGGCTCTCAAAGCCGCGGCCGATAAGGGTGGCATCAAAGACGCACTGGTCGCGCGCCAGATCCAACTGCTGTACCTGCAGTACCTCGAAAAGCAGGTCGCGCCGGAGCTGCTCAAGAAGATCACCTCGAAGGCGAACGCCGTCGAGCAGGCGTTCAACGTGTTCCGCGCGAAGGTGGACGGGCAGGAGATCCCGGACAGCAAGGTGCGCAGCACGCTCAAGGAATCCACCGATTCCACGCTGCGTCAGAAGGTGTGGGAAGCGAGCAAGGGCGTCGGCGCCGCGGTCGAAGCGGACCTGGCCGAGTTGGTGAAGCTCCGCAACGAAGCGGCCACGCAACTCGGGTTCAAGAACTTCCACGCGCTGCAACTCACGCTCAACGAGCAAGACGGCACGGAACTCATCAAGCTGTTCGACGACCTCGACAAGCTCACGAAGGAGCCGTTCACGAAGTCGAAGGCCGAAATCGACGAGCGGCTCTCGAAGAAGCTCAAGGTGGCGGTCGCGGATTTAATGCCGTGGCACTACTTCGATCCGTTCTTCCAGGAATCGCCCGCGGTCTTCGACGCGAACCTGGACGCGCCGTACACGAAGGCCGACCTGCTCAAGCTGTGCCGCGACTTCTACGCGGGCATCGGGCTGCCCATCGACGACGTGATCGCGCGGAGCGACCTGTACGAGAAGAAGGGCAAGTCGCCGCACGCCTTCTGCACCGACATCGACCGCGAGGGCGACGTGCGCGTGCTCGCGAACATCGTCCCCAACGAGTACTGGATGGGCACGATGCTCCACGAACTGGGGCACTCGGTGTACTCGTCGAAGAACATCCCGCAGACGGTGCCGTACCTGCTGCGGGCCGAAGCCCACATCCTCGCGACCGAGGGCGTCGCGATGCAGTTCGAGCGGTTCAGCAAGTCGCGCGCGTGGCTCGAAAAGATGGGCGTGAAAGTGGACGCGCCGGCCGAATTCGACGAAGCCGCCAAGAAGGTGCAGCGGAACCAACTGCTCATCTTCAGCCGGTGGTGCCAGGTGATGCTGCGGTTCGAGAAGGCCATGTACGAAGACCCCAAGCAGAACCTCAACAAGCTCTGGTGGGATCTGGTGGAGCAGTACCAACAGGTGAAGAAGCCGAAGGACCGCAACGCGCCGGACTACGCGAGCAAGATCCACATTTGCAGCGCCCCGGTGTACTACCACAACTACATGATGGGCCAGTTGTTCGCCTCGCAGGTCCACCACGCGCTCTCGAAGGCCGTGTTCAACGCGGACCCGAAGACCACCATCTACATCGGTGAGAAGAAGGTGGGCGGGTTCATGAAGGAGAAGGTGTTCGAGCCGGGCCGCACGAAGACGTGGAAGGAACTGGCCAAGTTCGCGACCGGGGAAGAACTCAGCCCGGCCGCGTTCGCGAAAGACTTCGAGGGGTAGTGCGGGCGCGCCTCTCGACGCACCCGCGCGGGAGGCTTACTTTCCGACGCGGAACAACTGTGTACCGGTGCGAACGAAGAACGCGCCGTCGACCGCAGCGACCCCGTACACGATGGGGTCGAGGTACTCGCCCGGGGTGTCCTTCTTCTCCGGAGCACCCGCGGCGGCTTTGGGCTTCGGCTTCGGTTCCCACAGCTTGTTCGACGCGACCAGATCGAACTCCGAACCCGCCTTGAGCACGCTGGTCGTGCCGTCTTTGCCGAAGAAGTAAACGTACTTGCCTGCGCCCAGCGGCGACGCCCAGCACGCCCCGTCGATCCGCTCGGAGAACAGCTCCTTACCGGTCTTCAGGTCGTGCGCGTACACCACGCCCACCTGATTCACGAAGTACGCGACGCCCTCGTAACCGAGCGGGGTGGCGTAGTTGGAGATCCCGACCTTCGCGGTCCAGGCGGTCTCGAACCCGGGCTTGCCGTCCTTCGCGACGAGCTTCAGGCACCCGTTGCCCTTCGCGCCCGCGGGCGGGTCGTCCTTGGAACGGCTGGCACCGCCCCCGAACAGCACCCGGTCACCGACCACCGACGCCGACGGCAGCGTGTTCCCGACCACGTTGTCGAGCTTCCACAGTTCTTTGCCCATATCGGCCGCGTAGCCGATCACGGTGCCGGCGCTGCTGGCGATCACTTCCTGCTTGCCGTCACGGGTCGCGATCACGGGCGAGGTCCACGCGCCCTTCTGCTCGCGCTCCGTCTTCCACTTGTTCTTGCCGGTCGCCTTATCGACCGCGAGCAGGTACGACGGCCCGCGGTGATCGATCAGAATGTAAATCGCGTCAGCGGTTTGGGCCGGCGAGCTGCCGACCCCGTGACCGCCCTGGAACTCGCCGTACTCCTTCGAGAGCGACCGCTCCCAGCGCACCTTGCCCGCGTGCGTGAGGGCAATCAGGTTACCGCCCTCGAAGAAGCAGTACAGCCCGTCCGCGTCGACGCACGGGGTCGGGGCCGCGCGGCTAATGGTGAAGCCCCACTTCGCCTTCTGCGTCGGCTCGAACGTGTGGCGCCACTTCTCCTTACCGGTCTTCGCATCAAGGGCGACGACGAACCCCTTCTCGCGCTGGTCCCCTTCGACGGCCGTGAGGTACACTGTGCCGCCCCACACCACTGGCGACGACTGCCCGTATCCCGGAAGGTCCGCCTTCCACGCGACGCCGTCCTTCGGCGACCACTGGGTCGGGTAATCGCCTTTAGCCGCACCGTCGCCGGTGCCGCGGAAGCTGGGCCAGGCATCGGCCGCGGTCGCGGAGGTACCCGCGACCGCCAGCCCCAAGAGCGCGAGAATCGTTCGCATTACTATCCTCAAAAACCTTCGTTAACGGGGCGAAAGGACGTCGTGCATCCCAAGTCCGAGTGCGGTGGCGACCCCGACACTAAACAGCAGAACGACGAACCCGAGTTTGCGCGTGGCCTTGAGCTGCCACCACATGAAGATACCGGACACGCCCCAAAACACCATGACGAAGGCCATCGCGTCGACGATGACCGCCCAGAACCACTTCGCGTTCTGCCCCCCGGGGAACCCGTGCGTGAGGTGCAGGCGCGTGAGGAACCGGCGCGTCGAGAGTTCGTCGGCCGGCGGAGCCGCGTCGGTGGACGCGCCGCTCACAGTGCCCTCCATCGCGTTGTAGCTCACGCGCCAGGTCTTCGTGCCGTCGGACATCAGGAAGCTGAGATCCGGCACGCTGCTCACCTTAACTTCACCGCCCTGGAAACCAGTGCGTTCCAGAACGACGGGCACGGCCGCCTTCACGCGCTCGTGCATCGGGTCGGGCAGCGCGAGCGGGCCGGTCATGGGCGCAGCGGCCGCGGGCGCGTCGGACTTCTCTCCGCCCTTCGGAGCGGGCCGCTCTCCCCGACCACCACCGCCGCCACCTCCCCGATTACCACCACCTTTGGTGGCGCCGCCCTTGGCGCTACCAATGGCGAACGGCGCTTTCTCTTCGACCTTTGCGGCCACCGGAGCCGGGCGCGAGCGCACCGTGCCCCCCGGGTTGGTCACGTCGAAAAGGACGCTCACCTCGCGGTCATCGACCTTCACCGTGGCGAACGCGAAATCGCGCGTGTACTTCACCTTCTCCGGCTCTACGAGCGCGTAGGGCTTCCCCTCTTTGGCGCGCTCGTTGAGGGCCTGAACCACCTGTTCGGCGATCGCGCTCGGGGCCGGCAGCGATTCCATCGGCGTGTCACGGATCTCGCTCGCACCGAACGAGACGAACGGTGCGTCGCTGAACGCCGTGGGGTGGTTGAACAGGAACCCGGTGGCCCCGTACAGGATCACCCAAGGCAACAGGAACAGCCCGAAATACAAGTGCCCCGGCGCACCAGGTGCATGGCCCGTTTGCGCATCGGGCGCCGGGCCACGCGCGGGACCGGCGTGCGGGCCGCAGCCGGGGCCAACTGCTCGGTCGGTTCAGCAACGCTCATCGTCGTCTCCCTGGGTTCCCCGAATTTAGTAGTCGCCGCCGATCACTTCGCCACCGTTCCGGCTCCCGAGCGCGCGGTACGTGGTCATGTCGATGGAGTCGCGGACGAACTTGACCGACCCGTCCCCGAACACGAAATTGCACCCGCCGGTGTGTGAGCTATTAAAGGCCGAGAGCGCCGTGTTCCGGTACCACGCGGTCGCGTCGTTGGTGCTCAACCCGCCCGCGGTCGCGGACGCGGTGCCCGCCTTGGCGTTCACCGTGGCGCTCTTGCCCACGAGGGTCCGGGTGTTCATCGGGGTCATCGTGACGCCGTCGCTGGTGTCGGCCCCGGGGTGCGGGAACGCATAGTTCGTGTTGCCCGTGTACGGCCGGCCGGTCAGGTCCGAGCCGTCGAAGTTGCTCGTCCCGCTCACCCACGTGCTCCCGAGCACCCGGTAGTGCTTCTCGCCCACCAGGAACGTGTTGGACAGCCCGTCCGTCACGCTCGCCAGGTTGATTTTTGTTACGGTCCCCAGGACGGTCGTCGGCGAGCCCACGGGGGGCGGCTGGAAGGCGGAGGCCATCATGCCGTCGTCCGCGGTCCAGCGGAGCTTCGGCGAGGTGACCACGGTCCCGCTGGCGTCGGTGGCGTACTGGAAGTTCCCGCGCGACGCGGCGTAGCTGCAGTACGCCCCGTACCCGGTCGCGGTGGGCGCGGGCATCCCCGGGCACAGGTACGTCGGGATCGGGTTCTTCGTGAGATCGAAGTTGGTCGGCCCGCCGGCGACGAGCGGGGTCGTCTTGTCGGTGGCTCCCTTGGCCGGGTTGTACTGCTTGGCGATGTTGTCCTGCTCCAGGTACGGGAGCAGGTACAGGAACCCGCTGTGGTGCTTGGACGGGGCTTCGGGCGGTAAGGCGTTGGACGTCGAGCCGCCCTCGTCGTGCCCGTTCGGGGCGTAGCTGAACGGGGGCAGCTTCTCTACCGCCCCGTGGTAGTTGTGAATGGCGAGCCCGATCTGCTTGAGGTTGTTGGCGCACTTCATCCGCGCGGCCGCTTCGCGGACCTTCTGGACCGCGGGCAGGAGCAGGCCGATCAGGATCGCAATGATCGCGATCACCACCAGCAACTCGATCAGCGTGAACGCGCGGCGGTATCGGTTCAGACTCACGGTGTACTCCGAGAGAACGTGGAGAGGAGCTGCGTGGCGGAGTGCGGCGGGCGCGAAAGCGGGTCAGGGCGCGGCCCGAGCAGTAGCGGAGCAAGCTCCCGCGAGAACGACCCGTGGCAACTCGGACGGTTCTCATTGCGGGCGCTGTTGAGACAAATTCTCAACAAGATGGCTTTACATTACGGCCAGATTAGATACTGTCAACATCCGAAGCGAAAAAGATCGCACTGAATCACTGCGAGTTTGCTCGCGGTCGGAGTTCGGTGCGGCCCAAGCCTTTGAAATTGCGTCTCAGTACCGCAATTGAAAGGTGCCGCCATGAGCGACACGGAACTGGAAGAAGACCGCGACGAGGCTCCGGACACGGCCGGACCGGACCGAACCATCAAGGCGGACGAATTGTTCGCCGGTAAGCGCGAGGTGTGGATCGACCTCGACGGGGTGCGCTATCGTTTGCGCATCACCCGGCGCGGGAAGTTGATCTTGCAGAAGTGAAGACGGGAGAAAGAGAAAGGCAAAAAAGGACGCAAAAGTGAATCGCATAAAAGCAAAACAATAAAGCGCAACTCGCACCAGTTCGAGAGCGCGCCCATATTACTCAAAACTTTGTTCTATTGAATTCCTTGGTCGGGTAGCGGCATCCAAAGTTGTATGAAGCCATTACACCCCATGACCAAGTCCCCGTGAACCGTCGCTCGGGAAGGTCTGCGCCTGGCCCGCGAAGCCCTTCCGGTGTAGTCGTCGAAGCTCCGCCGTGTGGAACAACGTGGACCGGATGAAGTACCCGGAGTACCGCAAGGCCGGTCTTCCGGTCACCCGTTCGTGGGTGGAGTCGCTGGTCAAGGAGATCAACTACCGGGTCAAAGGCACCGAGACGTTCTGGAACGAGCCACGGGGCCGAGAGCGTGTTGGCCGTCCGAGTGGCCGTGCTCAGCGACGACGAACGGCTCACCAAACACCTCGCCGCAAGGCCCGGACCCCATTCCAGCGCCGAACCACAGCCGCATAACTCACGAACCTGGTCCTGCACCCCTGAGATTAGGGCGTCTGTGAAATACGCAGCGCGATTTCGGGCGCCGGTTCGGGAAGCGTTCGCGCTCCGGTTTCCGGTTCACTCTTCGGCGCTGTTTTTGCAAAGTGAACCGAAACCCCGTTCGCCCGCTGACCAATACACTTCTCATCGCCCACCTCTTCACGGAGCATCCCATGAGCCTCGCGGGTAAGCGCGTCGCGGTGTTGGTCGAACAGCAGTACCAGGAAATGGAAGTGTGGTATCCGGTGTACCGGCTGCGCGAGGCCGGGTGCGAGGTGGTGCTCGTCGGCCCCGAAGCCGGGAAGACGTACCCGAGCAAACTCGGCTACCCGGCAAAAGCGGATGCCTCCGCCGAGGACACCAGCGCCGATCGGTTCCACGCGATCGTGATCCCCGGCGGCTTCGCGCCCGACTACATCCGCCGGAGCGAACCGATGCTCAAGCTCGTGCGCGACCTGTCCGCGCAGGGCAAGCCGGTCGCGGCCATTTGTCACGGCCCCTGGGTGTTGTGCAGCACGACCGCGCTGAAGGGCAAAAAGGTGACGTGCTTCCACTCCATCAAGGACGACGTGACCAACGCGGGCGGAACTTACGTCGATCAGGAAGTGGTGATCGACGGGAACGTCATCACGAGCCGCACACCGGACGACCTGCCCGCGTTCGTGGTCGCGATCATCGAACAGATGCAGAAGGGGTAAACACGTCGGCTCAGAGTTTCGAGCCGACTCGCACTCGCCTCTGGCTGCGTAAGTCGCGCTAAGACTCCGGAGGGCCAATGATGACCGAAACGGAGTGGTTGAACGCCACTACTTTCAACGGCTTAGTCGATCGCATTCGCATCACAGCAAGCGAGCGCAAGTTGCGTCTCTTAGGGTGTGCTTGCTGCTGGCGCCTCCGCGACGATTTGCCTTACGGGTGTGCCGAAAGGATTGTGGCTGCAGAACAGTTTGCGGACGGGATCATTTCCGAACCGGAATACTTGGCACGCTTTACCGTGGCAAGTCAGATGAGGAACGAACCAGGATCGGTTCGAGGTGCGGCACGGTTGGCTGTGAATTCACTTCACGACTCAAGCGCGACTGGTGTGATGCAAACGAGCCTGTCTACTGCCAGTGTTCGGGCGCTGGTTCACTGCAAATGGCAGTTCGGAAAGAGCTACCATCCCGGACAACACACCATCCGATTTGGAAATCTCGTTGCGCGCGAACAATCGCAACAATGTGCTCTTCTCCGTGACATCTTTGGTAACCCATTTCGCGCTACCCCCTTTTCCTCGTTGTGGCTTACCAGCGCGGCGGCGTCCCTCGCGGCGCAGATGTACGAATCAAAAGACTTCTCTGCGATGCCCATTTTGGGTGACGCGCTTCAAGATGCCGCGTGCGACAACGCCGACATCCTGAGCCACTGTCGCGAATCGGGAGTACATGTTCGTGGGTGTTGGGTCGTGGACTTGGTGTTGGGCAAAGAGTAGCCACCTCCTACTTACTGACACTCGCCGAACACCAATACGTGGCCGCCCGGGTCGGTGACGGCGAACTCGCGGCAACCGTACTGCTGCTGGTGTATCGGTCCCACTTCCGGAACCTTCGCGCCCACCGCGTCGCGGATCGCGCCGATGTCAAGCACTCGAATGTAGGCACTCATCCCCGAACCAATCGCATCAGGCACATGAATGCCCGCAGCGACTTTCTGCAACATCAGCTCGGCTCCGTCGCGATGGAGGATGGCGAATACGGGTTCGCCGGATGGACCGAACGGATCTGCTGAAAACCCGAGCACGTCCCGGTACCAATCGATCGATGCCGTCACGCTCTTCACCTGCAACACCGGCACCGTAGTACGAATTCCGCGGCGCACGGGTTCTGGTGTTAATAAGTTGGCGTCGCGGGTCAGGAGCCAGCGCCCGTCGGACTGCTTGCGGAACACCGACATCGTGTACCCGGACATCCGCTTCGGTTCGCCGCCTTGCGGTGTCACCATGATCTGTAACCGGGTTCGGGTATACGCCGTGTCGCCCGCAATCGATATTTCCAGCACCTCACTCGTGCCCTCGAACCGGACCCGCCCCGCCGCAGCGCGCGAGGCCGCGGCAAACGCTTCCTTGCCGAACGGTGGTTGGCTCGCGGTCACAAAGACCACGTCGTCGGACATGAGCGAAAGCACGCGGTCCAGATCGCCCTCTGCGGAAGCGCGGACCCAAGTCTGGATCACGTCACGAATCGCCCGTTCGTCGCCGCTCATTGTTCTCCCCTACCGCACGTGTTGTAACGAAGTTGGGTAGGGCACTTGTGGTGATGAGAAAATGCGAGGTCAGCAACGAACCGCACCTGCAAAGGTGTGCGAGCGCGACCCGAACGGTCGGTGTAGGCGTGTGACTTCCTTCGTGGCTGTCGGATTCGGAAGTTCATCAATAAACGGCAGCGCCCAGCCCTTGTGAATGCGGCACTAATCACCCGATTTCCATCACGACACGGAACCCGATCATCTCGGATGGCGATTCCGGGGCGTGTCCGCGGCGCGCGGCGCTGCGGCACTCCACAATAGGTAAGCCCCAGCACCCGCCGCGGATCACGCGCATCTGCCCGCGCTTCGGGCCGGGCGGGTCTTCGAGCGGGCTGTCGAAGTAGTAATATTCGTCGAACCAGTCGTTCACCCACTCCTGCACGTTTCCGTGCATGTCCTGCAACCCGAATGCGTTCGCGGGGAACTGTGCGACCGGTCCCGAGCTTTTGCCGGACTGCTTGTGGCCCGATGTTGAGTACAGCGCGTCGCGCGGCGTGAGTCGGTCCCCGCAGGAGAAATCGGTAGAACTCCCGGCCCGGCACGCATACTCCCATTCGGCCTCGGTCGGGAGCCGGTAGCTGCGCCGGTGGACCTCTTCCTCGGGCATGCGCGCGAGCTTGTCGCAGAACCGGAACGCTTGGTCCCAGGTGAGGTGGTCCACCGGGTGATCGGGACCGCCCCCGCGCGAGCGGCTGAACTTGCTCGGGTTCTTGCCCTTCACGGCTTCGTACTGCGCTTGCGTCACCGGCACGACGGACATGTAGAACGGGCGCGTGATCTTGACCGTGTGAACCGGGCCTTCGTAGGTACGGCCGGACGTGTCGTCGCCCATCCGGAACGTGCCCGCCGGGACGCGCACGAACGTCATCCCGATGGAATTCTTCATCAACCGAATCACACCGGTTGTGGACGTGCCCGGTCCGCCGCTCGTAAGCGGGCCACCGCCCGCTGCTGCGAGCATCGCGGCCGCCGCGCCCGCGGCGGCTTCGGCGCTGTACTCGCGCCCGCGCGCGGTCGTGACCGCCAGGTGCAGGGACGAACCGGAGTTCTTCAGCGAGATCAGCTTGGACCCGTCCTGGCCCGCCGGGTCGGGTGGCGCGACCGTCACGTTGGCGAGTGCCTCAACTAGCGCCGCGGCGCTCTTGGGGCGTTTGTCGGGGCGCGTACAGAGACACGACTGGAGCACGCTGGCCTGCGAATCCGTGAACCCGGCGTGGCGCAGTTCTTCGATCCATTCCGCGCCGAACGGCGCCGGGGCAGAGGGATCGCGTTTGAGCAACTGGTACCAGATCACGCCGATCGCGTGAACGTCGTCGGTCAGCGCGGGTAGTTCTTTCTTCACTTGTTGCGGGCACGCATACAGGCTCGTGGCCGCGCCGCGGTGAGCGAGCCGCAGTTGCTCCCCCCGGGGACCGCCCTTCGCGATTTCGAGCGCGCGAACGCTCTCGATCTGTCCCCAGCCGTAGTCGCTCACCCACATGGTGAACTTGCCGCCCTCGGTCGGGTGCAGCAGCACGTTGCTCGGCTTCAGGTCGCGGTGAATTACGCCCTTCTCTTGGGCCTTGGCGACGATCGCCGTGAGGCGCCGAATCAACTTGAGTGCGGCCTCGGGCTTGGCGCTGTCGTAGCGCCACTTCCACTCGAACATCAGCCCGGCGAGGTCGTAACCGTCCACGAACGGCGCTTCGAGGCACGGCGGGTCCGTTTCCAGGTACACGCCGCGCAGCGGGAGCACGCCGGACACGTCGTTCAGATCGAAGACGTCGGTGAACAGATCGGTGTTGGCCTTCACCCGTTCGCACGATTCGCTGTCGATTACGAACTTGAGCGCGACGGGTCGGGCGTCGCTCTGGTTCGGGTCTTCGCCGCGCCACACTTCGGAGTTCTGGCCCAGCCCGCGCAGTTCGGTGAGCGTCCATTCATCCAGACCGGTGGGTTTGTCGCCGGGGCGGAACCGCGGGATGCGCGGCGGTAGGAACACCGCGAACTCTTCCGACTTGAGCAGTTCAAACTGCTCCGGCACCGTGTGCCCTTCGGCGTCCGAGGGGCGCCGGAGGCTCTGGCGCACCGAAACGGGCAGCGCGCGGAGGTAGTCGGCGAGTTCGGCCTTGGGCACCGCGTGCGTGGTCGCGAGTTCCGCGATGAGTTCGCCCACGCGCCGCTCGTACTCGTCCGGGTCGACGGCCGCGCAATCGGCGATGGCCGTGCGCAGATCCTTACCGGGGAGTTTCTTGTGCGCGTAGTCGAACGCGGCGCGCGCGACCTCGGGGAGCACATCGGCGAAGGGCCACAGGCCCTGGAGTGCCTTGCGACCCTTTTCGCAGAGCGCTTGACCGACGCATTCGAGCAGAGCTTGCAAACGCGGCATGGCGACGCCTCCGGGCGGAGAGTTTTGCCGGCGTCAAACGTAAGTGATGCTACGAGTGTAAACGAATCAAACTTAATTCACAAGCCTATACGCGATCCGCTCGCGGTGCACTCACGGCCCGAGGGCAAGACGACGCGCTCTACTCGCTCTCACGGGGCGGAGGCGCTTCGAGTGTGAGTCGCGCCCCGAATCGCCGTCGAAGGCGATCAAGCGCGGCTGGCTCGGCCTCGCCCTCCATTACAGACAGCAGGTCCAACTCTGCGAGGTACGAGGAGCGCGCGAGCGCGTCCGCGGTGGTGGTGCTAAGTGGCACGTTCAATCGCAACTCGCGGAACTGAGCGGCTCGTGGCGACGCAGCGAGTTGGGCGAGGAACTGCGGAGCCGGTTTTTTGTCACCAACGGAGAGTGAAATGAGGCGCGGGAATCGGTCGGTGCGCGACAGGAACTCTTTCAGTGCTCCGTCAGGGATCGGGTTGTTAAGCACATTCAGGCTCTCCAGGTGCGGCCACCCATCGGGCACATCGAGTAAGTCGCTCAGGTGCTCGCCCGTAAGTGATCCGCGGGGTATTTCGAGCACGCGGAGCACACCCGGCAATCGGGAACGAACCAGTTCGTTTATTTCTGCTCCGCCGACTCGCTTGGATTTCAGAACGCGCACCTCACTTAACCAGTCGGTCGCCAGAAATCCCGCACGCACTTCCATGCCCTTCTGATACCCTGTGCGGTTGCGCCCCGGCAGAGTCACTCGAATCGGCCGAACCGCGGTGCGGGTGGCCAATTCTTTGAGAACCAGCCCCTCGAAATCACACGCGCTCAGATCCAAATCGTGTACGGCGTCGAACCAGCCGGATCGCACTCCCGCGGTGACTCGCGCGGCGTTCTCTGGCGCGATTTGTCCGTAAGGGCCGAGGTAACCGCGTAGGAACAGGCGCTGGAGCCGGGGGTTCCAGTCGGAACCGCGTGTGAGACGATCGGTCAGCCCCTCGAACACGTCCCCATCCATCGCCAGGCCGCGTAACCCGAATAGCCAACTGCTCTGGTCGAGTTCGCGAATAGCATCGGGCGGCTGGCGCGGCCCCGGATCTCCGCAATCGCTCCAGATCTGAAACGTTTCTAGTGCTGCAAATTGTGGAGCGTTGAGGAGCGCGTAAAACGGGTCTACGGCAATAACTTCTGAGTAAACACCCAGGTGCCGGACTCGTTCCATGCGGCGCGCGGACACCAGGGCTTCCAGCCCTTCTCGTTCCTGTCCCCACAAGGAGATGCTTAACTCACGGAGTGGGTTCAAGTGGGAGCCGTCGGCGAGCGCGGCCCGGGCCAGCTCGTAGTCCAAGTGAAAACCGGCACTTTCAATTGGGAAGCGAGCGAACAGTTCGTGCCCCGACTGGGCAAACCATTCCGGCAGCGCGGACACAACACTTGAGAACCCGCGCCGGAACCCCGAGTGCGAGCCGCGCCCCCAGTGCGTCAGGAATGCCCCCGGCTGATTCAAAAGGTCCGCGTTCAATTGGCGAAGTGGGTCCAACCATTCCGGATGCTCGGCGATCAACCTCCGACACCGCACATCGGCCGCGGTGTACCCGTCGTCCCATTCGTTCATGAGAGCGAGCCGGCACTGGAGCCGGATGAACTCGGCGCGGTGGTGATCGCCCTGTTCGTCGAGGTAGTCCGCGAAAACGAGACGCGGCGTATCTTCGTCGGGGTGCGCGAGGATCGCCGCATAGAGGGCGTCGCGCGTCGCATCGGCTGCGGTGCTCATGCTTCAGTGCCCGGAGTAGTCGGTTGAACCGGGAGTTTCAGACACACGTCTGTATGTCGCTAACATTTGCTAACATTCTCGGGTGCGAGGACCGCAGGGATCGCGTGTTGGCCCTCGCTAACTACTGATATTTCAAGCTCTTCAGCGCCACGGCACGCATTCGCTCCGTCGCACTGGCTGCTAACAAACGCCTCAACGGGAACAATGCCGTGGTGAGCGGTGCATCTACTTTCGCTGATTCTGACATCATCCGCGTGTGCCGGGAACAATTCATCCCGATAACCGACGACGGCTGGCACCAGTGCCGACGCAAAGGCAAGGGAAGCAACACACCAAGGGCGGCTCATCATTTACGACTGATGGCACCACGATCAACGCGATCGGAATATAGACGCAACCGAGAAGGGTATTTGAGGCTGAAGTGAACCGGTCCAGGGTAACCGTGTCACATTTCGGGAAGGCGGCGAAAGACGATCTGGTGTAGGTCGGGCTGTGCCCGACACAACCTTCTAACGGCAACCGGCCGGAAACATAGTCACTGACGTCGGGCTGTGCCCGACCTACGAATACCGGGTTTAGCTCGTGGTCCCAAATCCACAGTCGCGATCAGCCAAGTGTGTTTCAATAGAAGATCAGATGGCACCCCAATCGCAAACTCAAGCGTCAGAAAACGTCGGCGAGGTTGGTCGTATACCGACGTCAGTAACTTCGCTGTCAAAGGCAGATTGGTCGTTGTTTTTGTCGCTTCTGGACAATCCTCCACCGCCAAACGCTTCCCTTAAGAAAGCGTTTGCTCGGCGGAAGCAGCGGCTTAAGTCAAAGCCTTCAGCGGAGTGACATCACACGCCGGCCTTCACCTTTTCGCGCTTGCCCGCGCTGATCGCGGCACAGGCTTTTCGCAACCGGCGAATGCCTTCGGGGATCTGGTCTTCCGTGGCCACACCGAAGCACAAACGGCACTCGTTGTTCGGCACCGAGTCGGTGTCGTCGAACACGTGACCGAACTGGCCCGGCACGTACATCACACCCGCTTCGAGCGCTGCTGGGACCAGCGGACCGTCCGGGCCGGTGTCGATGCCGTCGAACGTGAGCCACACGTAGAACCCGCCCGCGGGGACGGTCCAGCGCGCCGCGGGGAAGTCGCGGAACTCTGTTTCTAGCGCCTGAACCATCAGGTCGCGCTTCTTGCGGTACACGTTGCGGAGGTGCTCCGCGTGCTTCGCGTAGGCACCGGACGCGATCAACCGCGACGCGACGTGCTGCGACAGGTTTCCGGAGCCGAAGTCGTGGCTCCCTTTCAAGTGAAGGAGCGGGGCCATCACGTCGGGCGGCATGAGAGCGTAGCCGGTCTTCAGCCCGGGCGAGCACGGCTTCGAGAACGTGCTCGTGTACACCACGAACTCGTTCGTCGGATCGAACCGCTTCACGCTCGGTAGGTCGGCGCCAGTGAACCGCAACTCGCGATACGCCGCATCTTCGAGAACGATGATCCGGTGGTTCGTGCTGTACTGGCGCGCCAGTTCCACCAGCTTCGCCCGGCGGTCTACAGCGAGCGTCAACCCGGTCGGGTTCTGGAAGTAATCGACGGTGTAGATCACCTTCACGCGAGGCAGGTCACCAGACCGGCGGAGCCGTTCGAGTAGCGATTCGAGCGCGTCCATCCGCATGCCGTGCTCGTCCAGCGGTACCGTCAGTACCTTCGCGCCGTGAGACTGGAGCAGGCTGTGGAACACGAAGTACGACGGCGCTTCCGTGATAACGATGTCGCCCGGATCGAACAGCACTTCGCCGAGCAGGTACAGCAACTGTTGCGAGCCGGTCGTGATACACACGTCGTCGGCCGTGAGGTTGACATCAGAAGGGCGCACGCCGTCCGCGTCGCACACCAACTGGAGCACCTGTTCGCGCAGTTCCGGTAAACCCTGCGTTGAGCCGTATTGCAGCGCGGCGCGGCCCGTGAGCGGGTCGGCGACGATCTCGGCGACCGCTGCCCCCACTTCCTCCACCGGCAGCGAGCCTTCGTCCACCAATCCGGCGGCGAACGAGATCAGGCCCGGCGTTTCGAGCGCCTTCTGGATGAAGTAACTGATGGGCGAATCGGTGGTGCGGCGGGACTTGCCCGACCGCGACAGGGGCGCCGGCGGCATGCGATTCTCCTTGGAAAAGCAAAAAGCCCCGGAGGGTTACTCCGGGGCCGACGAGTGTTTCAGAACACGGTCGAACCCGGAGTCAGGTGACTGCGGCAACGGCGAAAATAACGGCAAGCGCGAGCGCGCCGGCAGCCGCGTAAGCGACGTGTGCCAGCCGAACTCGCGCCAGAGCCGTCATTTCGTGCCGATCCCTTTGTCCGGTTTTCTCGACGGAAGTTTACTACCGCGCGAACGCGCTCTCGACAAGCGAAATATTCGATCGCCGCTCCGCTTGCCCCCGTTACCACCGGTATCTGATGAGATCGGCACGCGGGGCACAACTGAAAACGTGTTCTATGGTTGGGTGCGTATCGTGCCGCGTCGAGGTCGGGTTACGCCCGTATCGCGGTTTTTCAGATCACACACGAACGAATCCGGCACCGGTTCCCATGTCTGCCTCCCTCGTCGCGAACCCCGTGGACGCTACGGCCCTCGCCGACGAGTTGGCCCGCTACCGGGTCGTTGACGCGGACCAGTTGAGCGGACTGTTGACCGAATTTCACGGCGACGGCGCGGGCGCGTTTGCGGACTTCCTCGTTCAGCGCGGTGCGATCAGCGCGTTCCAGGCCGAACGCGCGCTGTCGGGCGAATCGTCCCAGTTGGTGCTCGGTCCGTACCGGCTCGCCGGGGGCGCGGGCCGCGGAACGTTCGGGCCGTTGTTCTCTGCGACACACACGACCAAGCCCGGTGCGTTTACGATCCGGACAATGCCGCTGCGGAGCTTGTGGAAGGCGCGACAGGCGAAACAACTCGCGCGGGCGCTCGCGGTGGGCGAAGCGCACCCCGTGGTTATTCCACTTATTGAAGTCGATTCAGCGAACGGATTGCATTATCTTGTATGGTCACAAACCGACGGTGTGCGACTGTCGGATTATGTGGACGGCAACGGCCCGCTGCTCGCGAACGACGTGATCGCGATGCTAAGGCACATGGCTTCGGCGCTTGCCGCGTACCATACTCGGGGTGTCGTACACGGGGCGCTGACCCCGAGCTGCGTCGCGATCGGGACAGACGGCCGACCTCGGATACTCGAACTCGGCGCCGGCACGCTACTCGCGCAGAACCTGGACGCCGACGAGTCGCTGTTCGATTCGATGTCGGCCGCGTTCGCTTCGGCCAGCGTGCTAACGTTCGCGGCCCCGGAACTGGCGGTGTCGCCGCTCGCCCCGACGCCCGCGTGCGATCAGTACGCTCTCGGCACGGTGTGCTACTTCGCGCTCACCGGGTTGTCCCCGTACCCGCACCCGGCGCTCGCGGAGCAGCTCCGGGCGAAGCGGAACGGGCCACCCCCGTCGGTCGCGATCGTGAACCCCGACGTGCCGCGCGAACTCGCGGCCGTGCTAGACCGAATGATGGCTCCCGCGCCGGGCGCCCGGTTCCCGTCGCTGCACGAATTGGAAGAAGCGCTCGCGGAACTGGCGCTCACGGAACTGACGCCGGTCGAGCAACCGTCGGTGGAACCGCTCCTCTCGCGCCTTCAGAAGCGGAGCGGCGAGACGAGCAAACCGATCGCGCGGGTGGTAACCGGATCCGGTACACTGCGCCCCGCCGCACGCGACGACTCGGACGCCTCGATCTCGTTCGACTTGCCCGAGGCGACGGAACTCGCGCCCGAAACGGACCCGGTTCCGCGGCTCGCCCAAGCAGAAACGCTACCCAGCGGCAAACCGTTCGATAATGACCATACGCCCTCGCCCGTTTTCGCTCCGTCATCCTCACCCGCTCATTCGGGGGACCAGGACATGGCGAATCGGCTCCTCGGGGCACTGAACGGCGGTGGGAACCGCCCGGACCCGCCGCCCGATCCGCGCCTTTCGGTACCGAACCCGGTTCAGTGGCAAGCGCCCGACGCGACCAGCGGGGCGCCACAGGACCAGCCTTCCGGCGTGCGCAAGGGACCAGCGCCCGTACCCCCGGAGCAGCACCCGCCCGCGCACTCGTTGTTCTGGAAGAGGCTGCGCCGGAACCTGTTGTTCTGGAAGCCCCCGCGCGACACCGTACAAGTGAGTGTGTTCGGTCCGGCCGCCGCAACTCCCGGTCAGACGGTCCGGCTCACGCTGTTCCTGCACCAACCGGATGCGGTCGATAACGTGCGCACGTTGTCGCGCGTGTTCCAGAAGGACGCGGAACTCGTCGGGACCGGCTACCTGATGAGTGAGGTGGTACGGGCCGCGGAACTATCGGTCCACGTGTCGGTGTCCAACGCCGGGATCTCGCGGACGATGATGAAGTTCCAGTGGCGCGGGCAACCGCAGCGCCTCGGGTTCGACCTGCACATCCCTTGGGAGAGCGCGGAAGGCTGGCTGCCAGGACTAGTGTCCATCGGCCTCGAAGATGTGCGCGTGGGCAAGATCGAGTTCTGGCTGAACGTACCCGCACGCAAGGCTTAGTGGGTGGACGATAGAAGCCGCGGATAGCGCAGATTACGCAGATCAGACAAGAGAACGATTTCTAGCCCCGGATGGGGCGTAGGCGAGTAGCCAGGGGTGAAGCGTAAGCGCAACCCCTGGCGGTCTGAGCAAATCGACTCCGTCCTTTTACCGTGATATCCGCAATGAGTTTCCGCCTCTGCCGGGTTCGGTGGAGGCTCGCCAGGGGTTGCGCTAGCGCTTCACCCCTGGCTACTCGCCTACGCCCCTCTCGGGGCTTAAACGCATCTCCATTCTGATTTGTTTTCTGCCAGATCTGTGTTATCCGCGGCTCTGCTATCTGCTTCCCCTTGTGGCCATTCTGCCCTAACACCCGCTAGCCCTTTGGCGCCTTCTGTTCGGGGTACACATCGGGGAGCGCGTTGCGGCGGATCTGGTGTGTGGCGGCGTCTTTTTTGTTCCCCTTCTGAGAGCCGCCCTCGTTCTCCTTCTCCAACTTGTCGAGTTCGGCCCCGAACTTGACCACGTACTTCACGTTCGCGATCGCGATCGTGTCGTTGGGCAGCAGCGCCGCCCGGCGGACGCGCTGGCCGTTGACCCGCGTGCCGTTCGTGCTCCCGAGGTCGCGGAGCAACAGTAGGCCGTCGGTCTTCACGATGACGCAATGGAGCTTTGAGACACTTTTATGGTCGAGGCGCACGTCGCAATCTTCGTCCCGGCCGAAGAGCGTCATGTCTTTGAGCAGGTCGAGGGACGGACCGCCTTCGGCGGACACCAACCGGGCGCGCATGAAATCACCCTGACTCGGGCGGAAGTTACCGCTGCATTCTCGCTCGCGGCGAGCGCAGGAACAAGAGACACGGCTTACCAAATTAGTAACACATTCCGTCCGACCGCGCACGGCCGGTATAGGCGGGTACGGCTACTCGGCACAGCGATTGCGACAGGACGCTCTCGCCCGATCCGTTTGCCGAGGAACCACCTATGAGTTCGTCAAATATTCCGCCCGCACCGGGACCGGACGTTCCGACCCAACCGCACCCGGTCCCGAAGCCGCCCACCATTCCGCCGGATGTGGAGCCGGCGCAACCCGGGATCGCGCCCGAGAGCCCAGCTCTACCGTACCCGGTGAACCCGCCGTCCCCCGGTCCCGCGCCGAGCGTCCCACCGACTTGGGGTTGAGTCTGAGCAACCGCGTTCCTATTTCTCGCGTGCCGGGCGACGCGCCGGGCTTCGGAAACTTTGCGATACCACCGAGGCTCATTGCGGGTTAGAATCCGAAAGCACTTCCTCTCTGGATTCTACCGCCCCGAATCCGTGCTATTCGTAAGAGTGCCGAACCGCCGGCCGCGCCGGGACTTTGAAAGGGACGCTCGCTCATGGTCATGCGGAACGGGAACGACGGTCGGGGCGCGCGCCACTGGGACGACGTACCCCAGCGGCTCCGTACCCGCGTGTCGAGTCAACTCCGGTTCCCTGAGCCGTCCGAGGCTAGTAGCGAGTTCCCGGAACCGCAGCCCCTCTTTACCTTCGGTGAATTGGTCTACGATCTTTCACGACTCGCGCTCCTCTTTTTCGCAATTGCGGTCGCTAACACGGTCTTTCTGCTCGTTGCGCTCTCATTCCTTCGTGGCGGTTGATCGAACGCTGTCATTGTGATCGCCCTTTCGCGCCCTCGAACGCACTTCAGCTTTGCGCCGCCTTCTCGAAACATCAACTCGTTTTGTCCGCGTGTTGCATCGTATCCGCGGTCTGCGGTAAGATGCTTTCTCCTGCCCGCCTCACGCACTTTCCGTTTTGTTCCCCTGCGGAGCCAATTCGATGCTACGGACCCACGTTGCGGCCCTCGTGCTGTTGGGCGCATCTGTCGTACACGCGGACCCGCCCAAGCCCACCGCGCCGCCCGCCGAACAGAAGTTTTGCCCGATCATGACCAAGGACGAGATCGACCCGAAAGAGTCCAAGTTCGAGACGTACAAGGGCGTGAAGATCTACCTCTGCTGCGACACGTGCGTGGCGAAGTTCTGCCGCGACCCGGCCGCGTACCTCGATCCGAAGTTCGTCCCGGCGCTGGCGGGCGTCGAGCTACCGAAACGCGGGATCGAGCAGCAGTTCTGCCCGGTGTACCGCGATAAGAAGATCTCCGAGAAAGATCCGTCCACGACGTACAAGGGCGTGAAGGTGTACTTCTACAACGCGACCGCGAAGGAGCGCTTCGAGAAAGACCCGGAGCGCTACGCCACAGCCGAAGCGCTGCCGCAGTTGCCGAAAAAGTGAGAGGGTACCAGAGTAGTGAGGGTATGAGAGGCGGAGGGACGGCCCTCGCGCGCTCGTACCCTCTGCTCCCTCTCACTGGAGGCCCCATGCGCTCGTTCCCACTGGTCGCCCTCACGCCGTTGGTCGCGCTGCTCGCGCCGGCCCTCGCACCCGCAGCCGAAAAGGAAGCCCGCTTGTACGAGATGCGAACCTACTATGCGGCACCGGGCAAGCTCGACGCGCTGAACGCCCGGTTCCGGGACCACACCCTCAAGTTGTTCGAGAAGCACGGGATCACCAATCACGCCTACTTCGTGCCGATCGACAACAAGGACAACAAACTCGTCTACTTCGTCTCGTACCCGAACAAAGAGGCCCGCAAGAAGTCGTTCGAGACGTTTGGCGCCGACCCGGAATGGAAGAAGGCCCACGCCGACAGCGAGAAGGACGGCAAGCTGGTCGATAAGATCGAGTCGCTGTTCCTGGCGGAAACCGACTACTCGCCGGTGTTCAAGACCGAGAAGAGCAAAGAGGAGCGCGTGTTCGAGCTGCGCACCTACATCGCGACGCCGAACAACCTGGGCAACCTCAACGACCGGTTCAAGAACCACACGCTCAAGTTGTTCGAGAAGTACGGCATGACGAACGTGGTGTACTGGAACGTGGCGAAGGGCGAAAAGGACGCGGACAAGCTGCTCGTGTACCTCCTGGCGCACAAGAGCAAGGACGCCGCGGCGAAGTCGTTCGACGGGTTCCGCAAAGACGCGGACTGGCTCGCGGCGCGGAAGGCGAGCGAGGAGAAGGGCGGCGGGAGCCTGACCGAAGCGAAGAACGGCGTGGTGTCCGAGTTCCTCAAGCCGACGGACTACTCCCCGCTGAAGTAGTTGCACAAGCCCCGCGCCGGGCGAACTTCACTCGCGCCCGGCGCGGTAGCTCGCGCCTACCGCTCGCTGAGCACTTCGCGGAGCTTGGCGCCGAGCGAGGCAGCCGTGAACGGCTTCTGAAGGAACGCCACGTCCGCCTGGAACACGCCGTGACGGACGACCGCGTCGTCGGTGTAGCCGCTCACGTACAGCACCTTTACCTCCGGCCGGATCTGCTCCAACTGCTCGGCCACCTGCCGCCCGCTCAGTCCCGGCATGACCACGTCGGTCACCAGCACGTCGATCGGCCCCGGGTGGACCCTGCACGCGCGCAGCGCTTCCTTCCCGTCCGGCGCTTCGATCACATCGTACCCGAGTGACTCCAGCGTCAGCCGGGTCAGCCCCCGGACCTGGTCGTCGTCCTCGACAACGAGTACCGTTCCGCTGCCCGTCGGCAGGGGCTGGTGCGCCGCGGGGCCGCTCTCGGCCGGTGCCGCGCGCCCGACCGACGGCAGGTAGATTTTGAACGTGGTGCCCCGCCCGACTTCGCTGTGTACGGTGACGCACCCGTCGCTCCGCCGGACGATGCCGAACACCGTTGCCAGCCCGAGCCCGGTTCCCTTGCCGATCCCCTTCGTGGTGAAGAACGGCTCGAAGATCCGGGTCTTCACCTCTTCGGTCATCCCCGTTCCCGTGTCCGACACCACCAACAGCACGTACCGCCCGGGCGCGATCCCGGCTTGGACCCGCGCGCACGCCGCGTCGACATCGACGTTGGCCGTCGAGACGGTCAGTTGCCCCCCGGTCGGCATCGCGTCGCGGGCGTTCACGGCCAAGTTGACCAGCACTTGTTCGAGGTGGCCCGCGTCCGCCCGCACGCGGTCCAGCCCCGGGGCCAGCGCGGTTTCCAGTCGGACGTCCTCCCCGATCAGGCGCTTCAGCATTTTGCACGCCCCGTCCACCACCGCGTTCAGGTCGAGGACCGCGGGCTCGACCACTTCCTTGCGGCTGAACGTCAGGAGCTGGCGCGTGAGGAGCGCGGCCCGTTCGCCGGCCTGGTAGATTTCTCGGACCGGACCCCGGTTCGGGTCGAGCACCGGTAGGGACGACAGGATCAACAAACTGTATCCGCTGATGACGGTGAGGAGGTTGTTGAAGTCGTGCGCCACGCCCGCCGCGAGCTGCCCCACCGCTTCCATCTTCTGGGCCTGCCGGAACTGCTCCTCCAGGACGGCCCGGTGTGTCACGTCTTGGCCCAGGCACAGTAACCCGGTGAACCGCCCCCCGGCATCCGTGAGCGGGGTGTTGAACCACTCGAAAGTGACCGTCCGCCCGTCCCGGGTTCGGTTCTCGTGGACCGCGTGGGCGGCCATGTCCCCGGCGCGAATCCGGGCGAGGAGCGCGTCCGTCTGCTCCCGGGCGCCCGGCGGGATGAGGTCGAACGGGGTCTTCCCGAGTGCCTCCGCCCGGGTGTACCCCAGGGCGCGCTCGGCGGCCGGGTTCCAGTCGGTAACGCGGAAATCGGCGTCGAACAGGACGTAGCTGAGCGGCATCCGCGCGACGTGCAACTGGAGGCGCGCCAGGAGCGCGTCGCGCTCGGCGGCCACGCGCAGCACCTCGGTCACGTCGCGGGAGATCCCGATCAGGCCGATGACGTTCCCGTCCTTATCGCGGTACGGCACTTTGGTCGCCAGGTAGGTGCGCGTCACGCCCGCCGCGGTGAGCGTCTCCTCCTCCGTCTCCGGGGTTCCGGTTCCCATCACCCGGCGGTCCCGGGCCATCACCTGTTCCGCCCCGTCCGGGGTGAACAGCGCCGTGTCGTCCCGGCCGAGCACCTCGTCGGCCGACCGGCCGAGGAACCGCGCCGTGGCCGGGTTACACAGCAGGTACCGGCCGGCCCGGTCCTTGACGAACACCGCGTCGGTGATCCCCTCGGTGACCGACCGGAGCAACTCGTTGCCCGCCTGGAGGTCGCGCTCCGCCCGGCGCCGGACCAGGTCCGTCCGGTCCAGGACGCGCACGGTGGTCCAGACCACGGTGCCCAGGACGACCACTTCGAGGGCCGCGAACAGCACGATCCCGAACGCGGGCTGGTAGTGCCCCGCCCACGTTCCAGCGAGAACCAGCCACGAGAGGCCGATCGTCGCCCCGACGACCACCGGGATGAGCCGCCGGGCCAGGTACCCACCGAGCCCGTCGCCGAGCAGGACCGAGACGGGACCGCTGTCGGGGCGGTACGAAAGGAGCCCGGTGGCGAGGACCACGAACGCGAACGCCGTGGGCAGGGCCATCGACGTGTAGGGGTTGTAGGCGGAAACCGATTTCTCGCCGGCCAGGTAGCTGAGCAGCGAGAGGACCGAAACCAAGCCGGTGACGAACGTGACGAGTTGGGCGGTGGCCACCCCGCGATTGCGGTGGAGCGCGATCAGGGCCGGTCCGAGCGCGAGGAAGTTGATCGCGGTCGTGAACGCCATTCGCCCCGGGGGTGGCCCGAGGGCGGGCACGGCGAATTTGTCGCGGGTAATCAGCTCATCGATCCCCAGGTTCCACCCGGTCACGAACTGCGAGCCGACGGCGAGGCCGCTCAGGGCGGCGAACAGGGCGCAGGCGGCCGCCGCCCGGCCCGCACCCGCCACCGACAACCGAAGGGCCGCTCCGAGAGCGAAGAAGCCGATGGCGGTGTTGACCTTCATCTCGACCAGGCCCGGCAGAACGCTCTTGAAGACGGGGATATCAAGCGCCCAGCCGCAGAGGTTGGCGGCACCGACCGACATGACTACGCCCGCCGCGAGACGGGGAATTGCTGTTCGCATGGACCAAGAGACTCGGGGAGAGGGCGGGTGACCCCGCTGGCCGGGTGCGACGTCCCATCCGGGGGGCAGGTTACGCGGCGAGTTCGTCAGCGATTGATGTGTAACCCTGTCGACCGGGTAAGACGTTCAATCATGATCGATCAGAACCGACGTCGTTAGCTAAAATTTTCGCGATTCTCACGGGACTTTCAAGATCGTCCGATAATCAAATTGCGACACGTTCGACGGCACACGAAGTGTGCGCGATTCACCGATAGGAATGCGGAAGAGTGCCGGCTAGATCGGTGGGGGGCGGCCGGGTTGGGATACACAACGTGAGCACCCTGAACGTGAGCACTTACGCTGTTACTGGCCGTAAGTAGACAGGCTAACGAGCGCACGCTCTTGAGGGATTCCGGTTCACGTTCGCGGGAGGGCGGGCGGGAGGCGCGGGCCGGATTCGGACGTGGTGGGACGCACGTCCGCGCGCCACCGCTTGACGGCCCCGTCGCGGCTCACACTCACGAGTGACGTGCCGTCGGCGTTGAACGCAACTTCCAGGACGCGGTCCGCGTGCCCGGTGAGCGCGAGCCGCTCGCGCCCCGCTACCGGATCCCACAAGATCACCGCGCGGTCGTCCCCGCCGGACGCGAGCGTGCGACCGTTCGGGCTGAACTCCAGCGCGTGAACCGCGCCGGTGTGTCCAACGAGGTCGCGTGCGAACATCAGCCCGCCGCTCCGGTCCACGTCCCACAATTTAATCAGCCCGCTCGCGTCGCCGGTCGCGAGTAGCCCGCTAGTCCGGTCGAAGGCCGCTGATTCGATGCTCGCCCGCGGCCCGTGAGCATCGGGAACGTGAGCGAGCACTTTGCCCTGGAGCGTGACGATGCGCACCCCGGAATCGACCGCGACTGCCAGCCAGTTCTGGCGCGGGTGGAACGCGATCGCCCGCGCCCCTGGGACCGCAAGCACGACTCGCCCGCCCTTAAGATCGATCGGACGGTCTGCCGTCGCGGGGATCGATCGGAGGTCGTAGATTCGCACGGCGTCGGAGTCGACGGTTACGATCCATTGACCCGTCGGGTCGATGCCGACGGTGTAAACCGGGAGCGGCGTTCGTACCATCACGGCCCGGGTGAACGCCCCGCGAGGAGGTGTGTTGGGCGACGGCAGGAACGGGCGCCCGGTGAACGGGAACGGCTGCCACACGAGCAGGCCACTCCCGTTGGCGACGACGAACGTGCGGCCGTCCGGCGACGTTGCCGCGGCGCGGATCGTGTCCTTCGAGGACGGGATACCAAACGGGAGCGGAGTCAGCGCGAGCGGTCCCGGCGGTCCCGGAATCGGCGGGCGGTTCGGGGGCACGTAATCGGCGGCCATGATCCGCACCCGGCCGGTGTCATCGGCCACAACGAACGCCGTGCCCGCGCCACCCACACCCACTGCGGTCAGCCCCTGAGCGGCGCTGGTGTTTCTGCCACTCGGGTCGCGTGTCAGACGCAGAAAATCGTCCGGTTCGTGTGTTCGGATGGCGGTTTGCCACACCACCGCGGCGCCGTCCATTCCCGCGGAGACGACCGTGCGCCGGTCCGGGCTGAACACCACCGCGTTGACCTGTTGCGTGTGGCCGGTCAGTTGCCCGCGCTCGCGCCCGTCTTCCGCGTCCCACAAGCGCACCGTCTTATCGAAGCCCGCGCTGGCGAGTAATTGCCCATCGTCGCTGAAATTCAGAGTGTAAATGCTGGCAGTGTGTCCGAACAGTCGGCGGTCGCGCCACGTCTGCGTGTCGAACAGGCGGACGTGGTTCGTCGCGCCGTTGTTCACGGTCGCGACGGTCTGGCCGTCCGGGGAAACCGCTACGGCGCGGACCGCTTCGGCGTGGAGCGGAAGAACGCGGATCAGCCTTCGGCCGTCGGCGGAGATCACGCG
>HG799462.1:1192610-1202930 GCA_000531095.1 Gemmata massiliana
GCGAGGATCTTGCCATTCAGAGAGAACGCGACGCACAGCACCCCGCCGGCGTGGACTTGGAGCGCGCGTGCTTCCCACACCGCGTGGGCGTTCGGCGATTGGGTCGCGCGCCGGGCGCTCGCGGCCACGGCTCCCGGTCCGCCGAGCGCGGCGAGATCGGGCGGCGCCGGGCGCCACGCGGTCAGTTCCCACCAGCGCAGGAACCCGTCGCCGCCACCGCTAACTAGCGCGCGCCCGTCCGGGCTGAACGCGACGCAGCTCGCGCCGCGCTCGTGCGCGTCGAGGGTAAGCGTGGCACCGATGTCGGGCACTTTAATCAGCGGCTCGAACACGGAGGTGGCCCAGGCGAACCGGCTCGCGAACTGGCGGGCCGTTGTGAGCACGTCGAGCGGGAGCACCCACAGCCGGACGGTGCCGTCGGCCCCAGCGGACGCGATTGTGGTTCCGTCCGGGCTGAACGCCAGTCCGAGCACCGCTCCCTCGTGGCCGCTGAGTGTGGCCCACGTGCGCCCGGTCCGCGGGTCCCACACCCGGACCCGCCCGCCGTCGCCCGCGGTCGCGACGAACTCACCGGTCGGGGAGTACGCGACCGCGCGGAGCGGGTCGTCCGCACGGTGGTCGAGGTACGCGCGGTCGTCGCGCTGGCACAGCCGGCGCAAGTACGCCCAGGCGAAGTCGCGCAGGTCCGGCGGGCACCGGGTCTCGTCTTCGAGGAGCGTGGCCGCGCGAAGCGGGTCGCGCTCGCACAGGATCGCGACCTGAGCCAGTTGCAGTGCGTAGGCCGCGCGCCGCGTGCGCTGGGCCTCGCGCTTCAGTTCTTCGGCCCGTTCAAGTGCATCGTTGCGCTGCTTCTCATTCTCGGCCGCCAGTGCTTCGGCCCGGCGCTTTTCGGCTTCCGCGCGGTCGCGCTCCTGCTGAGCGATCCACTTCTCGTGCGCTTCCGCGGACGCCGCATCGCGCACGCGGAAGTACGCCGTTGACAGCACGGCGACCAGCGCGACGGTCGCCACGATGGTCATGCTCAGGAGCACGGCGAGCGACGGGTGCCGCTTCGCCCACTTCGCCCCGCGCCCCCACGCCGAGAGCGGGCGTGCCAGGATCGGTTCGCCGTTGAGGAACCGGCGCAAGTCGTCGGCCAGTTCGGAGGCGCTCGCGTACCGATGGATCGGCTGCTTCGACAGGCACTTCAGGCAGATCGTTTCGAGGTCGCGCGGGACGAGCGGGTGCAGGCGCTTGGGTGGCACCGGGTCGTCGTGGAGCACCTGGAGGACAGTTTCAAGTGGCGTTTCGCCGCGGAACGGCGGGCGCCCGGTGAGCAACTCGTAGAGGATCGCGCCGAGCGCGTACACGTCGGCCGCGGGGCCGATGTCGCGCGTCCGCCCGCCCGCCTGTTCCGGGGCGATGTAGCTCGGGGTACCCATCACAGCGCCGGTGCGCGTGCCGACGTCGCCGCCGAACGTTTCGTTGAGCCGCTTCGCGAGTCCGAAGTCGGTGACCTTCGGGACGAACCCGGCGCACGCGGCCCGGAGCGCGGAACCGGCCACCAGCGCGCCCTCGGTCGCCTCGCGCTCGGCGTTCAGGAGCACGTTGCCCGGTTTCAGGTCGCGGTGAACGATGCCCGCGGCGTGCGCGAACTGCATCGCTCGCGCGAGGATCTCGATCAGCTCGGCGGCGCGCTTGTCGTTCCACGGGGCGCCGCTGAGGTGCTGCGCGAGGCTCCCGCCTTCAACAAATTCCAGCGCCAGGTACGGGTGCCCGCTGGCCTCGCCGATGTCGAAAATCTGGACGATGTGCGAGTGCTGGAGCGCGGCGACCGATTCGGCCTCGCGCTTGAACCGCTCGCGCTCGGTCGGTCCGGCGTGGATGCCGGACAGGATCATCTTCAGCGCGACGGTGCGGTTCAGGTTCAGTTGCCGGGCCTTGTAAACGACCCCCATCCCCCCGCGCCCGACCTCGTTCAGAACCTCGTAGCCCGGGATCTGTGGCGGGACGAAATCGATCGTGTCGCCGGTCCCGAACGGCACCACACTGCTCGGTTCCCTCCCCGGACCCGACTCGGACGAGTTCGCTTGCGGGGGAACGAACCCGGCGAGCGATTTAAATGACGAGTCGGGCGCGTCCGCTCCACCGGGGTGCGTGAACGCGACGGTCGGCGGTTCGTTGTGAGCGGAGGAGGCCGGAGGGAAGTTGAGGGTCGCGTCCTGGCTGCCGGGGGCGTCACCGCTCACGGCGAGCACAAACTGTTCTTCGCGCTCGGTGATGGCAAGGACGAGGGTATCACCACACACGGGGCACGCCGGGGACGCCGACCCGTTCGGCGGGTTCCAGGTGTGGCCGAGTGAGCAGCGAAAACCACCGGCCATACTGGAACCTCGGAGATCGGGGCACCACCCTGCAATTATCCCCGCGCTCGCGCCCGATTCAAGCACCCGGACGCAACCGTCGAATTTCTGCGCGGACCGACACGGAATGATTGCCCTGTACCGGACGAACGAATCGAAAAAAATTGCTTTCTTGTGCGATGTATTTCGCCTCGAAGTGACACTTATTAAGTGCCCAACCGGTTTGTTGCAGCGCTCAACGCTGCGACGTGGAGTGCTGCGCGCTCGGTGCCGTCACTCTTGCGGTAAATTGGGCTGTAAGGCCTTTCTCGGAAATATTTTGCGCCCGTGCGATCTCGGTGGGGCATGTCAGGGGCGTTATTCGCGCTGCGGAGGAGCAGAAAAGGTATTACGATGCCGGGCACCGGAGACGATAAGGAAAGAGCCGCACGCGCAGTTGGACTGGTGCGCGGACGGAGAATGGCGTATTGGACCGGGCCGGGAAAGCTGGGTTCTGTCGGAAAGGATGCCCCCATGACGCGCCCCACGCTGCCTCACGCGCACCCCACCGCGATTATTTCCGCCGAAGCGAATTTGCCCGCCGATGTGAAGATCGGGCCGTTCGCGGTGCTCGAAGGACCGATCACCCTCGGTCCCGGGTGCGTAATTGGTCCGCACGCTCACCTGATCGGCCCGCTCACGCTGGGCGCGAACAACGAAATCGGTAGCAGCGCGGTGATCGGCGGCGCGCCTCAACACCTGGGTTACAAGGGCGAGATCACTTCCGTCGAGATCGGCGACGGGAACGTCTTCCGCGAACACGTGACCGTTCACCGCGGGATGCCGATCGGTGCCGGACCGGGCACCGGGGTAACGCGGATCGGGAACCGCAACTTCTTCATGGCGGCGAGCCACGTGGCGCACGATTGCGTCGTCGGCAACGACGTCATTTTCGCGAACGCGGCGCTCATCGGCGGGCACGTGACCGTGGGCGACCGAGCCTTCATTAGCGGGAACTCGGCCGTTCACCAGTTCTGTCGGGTCGGTCGGCTCGCGTTCTTGAGTGGGGCGTCCGCGTCGAGCAAGGACATCCCGCCGTTCTGGGTGATGCAGGACGTGAACTACGTCCGCGGGCTGAACCTCGTGGGCATGAAGCGGGCCGGAATGCCCCCCGCGGAGCGCATGGCCGTGCGCAAGGCGTACCGCACCATCTACATGACCCGGCCGGCTCTGCCGCTCTCAGTGGCGCTCATGCGGATCGAGGCCGAACTCGGGGCGTTCCCAGCAATTCAGGAACTGGTCGAGTTCATCCGCACGTCGAAGCGTGGGATCTGCGGTGCCCACCGGCTCGTGGGGACCGGCGACGATGACGAATCTGTAGCCGCATAAATTTTTTCTGCACGCGCGGTTGATGGTGGCGACATGATGGTGGTATGCGAACCGCCGCTGCCGTTTACCGCGAACTGATCCCGGACCGCCGAACCGACGGCGAACTGCTCGCCGCGTTCATTTCCGAACGGTCCGAACCCGCGTTTATCGAACTCGTCCGCCGGCACGGGCCACTCGTTTGGGGTGCCTGTCGGCGCCTCTTACCGGACCCGGCCGACGCGGAAGATGCGTTCCAGGCCGCGTTCCTGGTTCTCGTTCGTCGCGCGCATCAGGCCGCACGCAACGGCTCGGTGGGGCCGTGGTTGCACCGCGTGGCGGTGTGGACCGCGCGCAACGCCCGACGCAAGAACGCCCGGCGCCTCGCCCGGCAGCACGCGCTCGTTGAAAGACGCCCCACTGTTCGCGCCCGATGGCGATTTGCGGGCGGACATCGACGGTGCTTTGCTCGCCCTTCCCGCGCGGTACCGCGATCCGATCATTCTGTGCCACTTGCAGGGCTATTCGCGGCGCGAAGCGGCCGAGCGCCTGGGGTGCGCGGAGGGCACGCTCTCAGCGTGGCTCAACCGCGGGCTGGCGAAGCTCCGCACGCGCCTCCGTGACTTTGATCCAACGAAAGTGCTACCCGTCTTGGCGGCGGGGGCGGTGCCGGCGGCACTGGCAGCGAGCACCGCTCGCGCGGCCGCTGTGTCCACCGTTGCCGCGGTGACCGTCACCCCCGCCGTTTCCTCGATCGTCGAAGGAGTGCTCCAAATGCTCTGGATGAAGAAGGCAACGGCCGCGTCGTTCGCGCTGTGCGCCGTGTTCGCGATGGGGGTCGGGGTCGGCCTGGGCACGCGCCCGTCGTACACCGGCGCGGTGGCTCAGGACGGCGATCCGGTGACTGGGGTCGCAGTCGCACCCTCAAACGATCCCAAGCCGAAGCCGAACGCACAGCCGAACCCGAAAGCCAACCCACAGCCGAAGCCGAACCCGTCGTCACCAGACGACCTTGCCGCGATCGAGGCACAAGCTCGCCGCGCTGAAGCCGAACTGCGCCGGCTCGCCGAGCTTCGGAAGCAGATCGATTCGGAGATTGCCCCTACTACCGCGGAACTGGAAGCACTGCAAAGGTACATCGCTCGCGCGAAGGCGGCGGGGCACGCGGACGAACACGGCGCGTTGGAGAAGATGATTCGGGAGAAGGAAGCACAGTACAAAAACGCGATCGTAGGCGCTGAGGCAGCCCTGAAAAAGGCTGAACTCTACAAGGGGCAACAAGGTGCCGATCCGAAGGCCCTTGCCGAGGACAAGCAGGCGGTTGAACGGTTCCAGAAGAACGCAGAGGCCAAAGCCGCGGAGTTGAAGGAGCTGAAAGAGAAGCTCGGCAAACTTTCCAAGATCGAGAAGCCAGACTTTACGAAAGAGTTGAAGGCTCTCAAGGACGATGAATTGGCTCTGCAAAACAAGCTCAAACTGGCGACCGACCTGAAGCTCAAGGAAGAAAAGCTCGGCGTGCAAAAGGGCGCTGAGAAGACAGTTGCAGCGAAAGAGATCGCAGCGCTGGAAAACATGATTCGGGCCAAGGAAGCACAGCACCAAGCGTTCCTTACCGCGGCCAAAGCCGCGAGTGACCGGCTAGCGGAAATGCAAAAGCGACTCGAGGAGTTCCAGAAAGAAGGTCTGAAGTCGTTTGATCCTAAAGATCCCAAAACTCGCGAGCGCGTTGTGGAGAAATCGCGCGAGTACGCTACGGAATTGGAGCGTGTGATACAAAGCGTACAGTCGCTTGAAGAGATCACTCGTACATCGGCGGCCGAACTGAAGTCGCTCAAAGACCAACTCGCCAAACTGAAGAGTGCCAAACCCACTCAGGAACCGCGCACTGAGAAAGAAATCAAAGAAGCCAAAGAGAAGCTCCAGGAACGCAACAGGGACAAAGGGCTCAAAGACAAAGAGATTAACCAGGACAAGGCTCTCGCTGAAATTCAGGCGCAACTCGAGCGGCTCGTGGCCGAAAAGCAGCGGCTCGTTGCTCAATCGAAGGTGACCGAAAAGCAAATCGCGGACGCGGAAGCGGCGCTCCGGGACTACCAGCGAAAGACCCAGATGATGCTGGCCGAGAAGAGGGCTGCGGAAGCGAGCCGGAAAACCGTCACGAGCGGTGGCGGGTACATCGAACTCACCATCGCGGGTAAGGCCGGGGCGTTCGAGTTCACGATCACCGAAGTGCCGGCCGGCGACGGCAAGGCCCGCGGGCTCCAGGCGAAGTACGGTCCGGTCACCACACGCGACCCGGCGGCACTGGCCGTGCTGCTCGCTCGTGCGAAGAAGGACGCCGGTGGCCCGCAAGAGGTGCGCGTGATCGCGCAACCGCAAACGGTGCTCGGTGCCGGGCCGGTGGCCGCGCTGGAAGCGTGCGACAAGGCCGGGTACAAGACCGTGAAGTTCACCGGATACGTCTTCGGCGGCGGGTTCGCGACGGAACTCAAGGCCGACCAGAAGGGTGAGGTGCGCGGGTACAAGCGGCTCGACGGGACCGAGGTCCGGCCGAAGGAGCTGGCCGAAGAGATCCAAGAGGGGTTGCGCCGGTTGTAATAGCGGTTTTTCCGGCCCGCACTTGTCGGTCGGTCGTTCGCCCGCCATAATCTCTCCTACCAACCGCGAGGCGGTTCCCTTCGGAACCGCTTCCTGTCGTTTGTAAGTGCGGGTCGACGAGGGTAGCGGGCGCGATTCGCCTGCGAGAGTAACCTTCCCGCGAGGAAATAGCATGTCCGACAGCGTTACCCTCAAGACCACTGCGCGCACCGAGAGCGGCTCCCGCGCCGCGATCAAGCTCCGCAAACAGGGGCTCGTTCCGGCGATCGTGTACGGGCACAAACTCGAAAACGCGCAGGTCGCCGTGAACGCGGAAGAACTCGACCGCGCGATCCGCATCCAGCACGTCCGCGTGCTTGATTTGGACATCAACGGCAAGGTCGAGACGGTCCTCATTCGCGAACTGCAATGGGACTACCTCGGCAAGCAGATGATCCACGTGGACTTCGAGCGCAAGGACCGCTCGGAACTCGTCCGCGTGACGGTGCCGGTCGAACTGCGGAATGCCCCGAAGCAGACCGGGGGCGGCGTGCTCGATCAACCTCTGCACGCGCTCCACGTCGAGTGCCCGCTGGGTAACATCCCCGAAGCGATTCGCATCGACATCACCAACCTCACGCTCGGCAACCCGATTCACGTTCGGGAACTGGCGCTGCCCGAGGGCGTCAAGGCCCTCGAAGCTCCGGAAGCCGTCGTCGTACAGCTGAAGCTCCCGGGCATCGAACCGGTCGCGACCGCCACGACCGAGCCCGGCGCCGGCCCCGAAGTAATCAAGCCGGAAAAGAAGAAGGCCGAGGACGCGGACGAGAAGTAACCGCGATTTCGGGTTGCAGGGCCGTGATCCGGGATCTGATGGTGGCGAACCCGCGCGACGGACGCGGGGCTCCCTACCTGACGACCGATCACGGTTCTGAAATCTGGGGTCAACGGAACTCGCCATGAAAGTCATCGTCGGTCTCGGGAACCCCGGCCCGAAGTACGCGGGCACCCGGCACAACGTCGGGTTCGATGTGATCGACTACCTCGCCGCGGGGCCTGGAGTCGGGGCGTTCCGCGAGAAGTTTGAGGCGTTCATCGCGGAAGCGAAAGAGGGCGACGAAACGGTCCTCTTCGTCAAGCCGCTCACCTTCATGAACCTGAGCGGGCGCGCGGTCCGGGCGATCCTCGACTTCTACAAAGTACCCGTCGAGAACGTGCTCGTGATCTGCGATGATTTCAACCTGCCGCTCGGCAAGTTGCGAGTCCGGACGAAGGGGAGCCACGGCGGGCAGAACGGGCTGCGGAACATTCAGGAACAACTCGGCACGGACGGCTACGCCCGGCTCCGGATCGGGGTGGGACAACCGGCGGTCGGCGAAGCGATCGACCACGTGTTGTCGAAGTTCAAGCCCGGCGAGCGGACCGCGGTCGAAGACGCCGTAGCTTCCGCGGCTCAAGCGGGCCTCGTGTGGGTGAAGCAGGGCGTCGAAGCCTGCATGAACAAATTCAACGGCGGCGACGACAAAGAGAAGCCCAAGAAAGAGAAGAAGCCCAAACCGGACGGAACCAAGGCGGACGACAAGAAGCCCGGTACGAACGGTTGATAACGGACCACTGACTACGAAGACGAAGCCAGGGTCGCTCCCCGCTCAATGTGTGGGCGGGGTCGCGGGTTGTTGTGCGAAGGAAAAAGAGAAAAGTTAAAAGGAAAAACTCGAGCCGAATACAAAGCCAATAGCTGGCCTCTTGTTTCGCTTTTTCATTTTATCTTTTACCTTTTTCCTTCGCAGCCAACGGCCGCGTTGAACCACGGTGACCACCGCGCCGGGAACGTGGCGCGGACAACCCAAAGGGACGACATGCCGAAGCAGACATACGAAACGCTGTTCCTCCTCGATCCCACGAAGGTGTCGGCCGACGCCGAAAGTGTGAAGCAGCAACTGCACACGCTCATCGAGCGCCACGGCGGGCACGTCGATATCAGCCGCCCGTGGGACTACAACCACAAGCTCACGTACCCGATCGGGAAGTCCAAGAAGGGCAGCTTCCACATCATTTACTACACGTTCGAGAGCACCAAGCAGGCCGAACTCGAACGCGACTTCGCGCTGCAAGAGGGGCTGATCCTCCGGCAGTTGACCTCGAAGCTCGACCCGAAGTGGAAAGAGGAGATGCTCCGGATCGCCCGCGAGGACACGGGCAACGGGTTCGCGCTCCGCGGCATGCAGGACGAGCAGACCGTGCAAACGGACCCGTCCGCGATCGGCGGCGAATCGATGGGCGAAGAGGGCGGCCCGCCCCCGCGCGGGGACCGTGGCGAGGGCGGCGGTGGACCGCGCCGCGGGCGCCGCGATATGGCCGAAAAGCCCGAGTGATTCCGGGCCGGCCGCGCCCGGCGCGGCCCCCGACCGACCTTGCGACGAGGGCCACGGTTCGCGTACATTCTTCCTTGCGACACCCCCGACACACTTAAAACTCCACGTGTGTCTTTTACTCCCCTACGTCGGGCGGGTCGTGTGAGGAGAGTTCGTTATGGCGAACCTCAATAAGGTCATTCTGATCGGTCGGTTGACGGGCGACCCCAAAAGTACCCCGTTCAAGACCGGCGGGATGGTGGCGAAGTTCGGTTTCGCGGTAACCAACCGCAAAAAGAACTCTCAGAGCGGACAGTGGGAAGACGACCCGATGTTCATCGACGTCGAGGTCTTCAACCGGGGCGATACCGGGAAGCTCGCCGACCTGGTGATGGATAAACTGAAGAAGGGTTCCCAGGTGATGCTCGAGGCGAAACTGCACCTCGACCAATGGGACGACAAGAACGGTGGCGGGAAGCGGTCGAAGCACAAGCTCGTGGTGGACAACCTCCAACTGCTCGATCCGCGATCGGAGGGTGGTGGAGGGGGCGGAGGCGGTGGTGGCTACGGCGGCCGCTCCTCGGGTTCCTCTGGCGGGCGCAGTGGTGGCGGATCGATGCCGCCCGACGACGGGGACGATTACGGCGGGGACGGGGGCAATTCGGGCGGGGGCAACGACCCCATCCCGTTCTGAGCCCGAGCGGTTCGCACCTTCCCGTCGCGAGTGAACTAGTAATTTCCCGGGCGCCCCCGTTAACCGACGGGCGCCCGGTTCAACACAAGCACGGGACGGGATCTAATCATGGCCAAAACCGCGAAGAAGGGCGAAGCCGCGAGCAAGCCCGCCGAAAAGAAGCTGCCCCAGAAGAAGGTCCGCGTGCGGAACCAAGTCAAGAAGGGGGCACATGGCGGCACGCTCGTCGTGCTCGTGGACGACACCGCACACGTCGGCAAGCAGGGCGAGATCGTCGAGGTGAAGGCCGGGTACGCCCGGAACTACCTGATCCCCTACGGCAAAGCGGTGGTCCCCACCGCCGAGAACCTGCGGACCCTCGAACAGTACAAGATCAAGGTCGAGAAGGCCCGCGAAGCCCGCATCGCGGACCTCAAGGTGCTCGCCGAGCAGCTCACGCGCCTCCCGGCCGTCACCATCGAAGCGAACGCGACCGAGGACAACCACCTGTACGGGTCCATCGGGCCGGTCGAGATCAGCAAGACCCTGAAGGGCAAGAACCTCAAGGTCGAGCCGGAAATGGTGAAGCTCGAGAACGCGATCAAGGAAGCGAACACGCTCACCGAAGTCCCGCTCTCGCTCGGCTTCGGCATCGAAGCGAAGATCCAGGTGCTCGTCGTCGCGCTCCAGGGCAAGAAGTAGTCCGCACGCGGAACGCGGAGTTCGGAACGCGGAACGGAAAACACGAAACGCGAGGTGGCCCCACACATGCGGGACCACCTCGCGTTTCGCTTTTGAACGTGCGATAAACACAGGGCTCCCGACCTGTGGTCCGATGATCGGTGATTTGAATTCTGTCTTCTGTTCCGCGCTCCGCGTTCCGAACGGGATCACCTCGCCCTTCCCCGATCCGGGACAGACTTCGCAGGTACGTTTCCAGTCTTCGGGCGTCGTCAGGTTGCTGTCCCAGAACGGCCACGTGCGGCACTGCGCGGGCGCACGCGGTACACGGTGCAGCCCTTCGTTGCGG
>HG799462.1:1203393-1331806 GCA_000531095.1 Gemmata massiliana
GCATAACTTCGTAAAGCATACACGACTGAGTCTCTTGGCGAACCGCGAGTGCTAACGAGCGGGTGGAGTTACGCAACCGCGAGAACTCAACGCCCCTGGGTAACGGGTAAGTTTGTTGTTTTCGTCCCGGAGGGGCCGGCTGGCGTAGCACAGGGCTCCCGACCTGTGGTCCGATGATCGGTGATTTGAATTCTGTCTTCTGTTCCGCGCTCCGCGTTCCGAACTCCGCGCTCGAAATAAAGCGAGCCTCCGGGGGTAGATACTCCCCCCGGAGGCTCTTTTTGGGCGGCCGGCTTACGGTCCACCCGTAGCGGCCGTTAAGACAGCCGGCCCATACACGTACATTGGTCACTAGGCACAGGACCACCTCCTTTCAACATTGTCACGCCTCCGGACCCGCGACCAGGCGAGTTCCTTCGGCCTTCAGTCCGTCGCACCACGGACGTGCGACCCGTCGAGCCAACGGAATAATACACCCTCAATGTGTCGCGCGAAGCCCATTTCGGCATTTTTCCCGTTTCGCACTTGCCGCTTCAGTCGCGCAGTTTGATACACACGGACCGGCTCCGGGGCCGGCGCCCGAAGCCGCACTGGTCGGAACCGTCAACACTGGAGAGAATACGGTGTTAGACCTTGCGGTCCCTTCGTTCCGTTCTCAATTCGGGGGATAGCCGACCATGATAGCCACGATCGCTCTCGCCGTTCTCGCCGGGCTCCCGGCACAACCGGCTGGTACCGTGAAGTTCACCAACGTGCGGACGACCGTCGGCGAATTGGGGCCGACCCGCGAGAACAACAAGCTCGTGCCGGGCGACGTCCTGTTCATCGCCGCCGACGTCGAGGGCATCACCATCGACGACAAGGGTAACGCCGAGTACACGATGGACATGGAGGTGGTGAACTCGGCCGGTACGCGCGTGCTCCCGCCCCCGAACGAGCCGAAGCCGAAAGCGGAACCGCGGGCCGAGTTCTTTCCGCTGCGCGGGAACAAGATGCCGGTCCGCGTGTTCGTCACCGTCGGGCTGGATTTGGCCGCGGGCAACTACACGTGCAAGGTGAATCTCACCGACACGAAATCGAAAGCGACGACCAACCTCGACGTGAAGTTCGAGATCGCGAAGAAGGAGTTCGCGGTCGTCGCGGTGCGCACCAGCTACGACCAGAACGGTGAGATCTCGGCCCCGACGTCCGGGCAGGTCGGCCAGATGGTGTTCGTCCAGTTCAGCATCGCGACGTTCGAGCGCGACATGAAGACCAAGCAGCCCAACATCGAACTCGCGTTCCAACTGCTCGACGACAAGGGCGCGCCGACGATGAAGGAGGCGCTTAAGGTGATCCAGGACGACAAGTCGTCTGCGTCGGTCGCGCCGATCAAGGAGGGCGACGGCATGTTCCGCGTGATCCCGTTCCCGCTCTACATGAACCGCGTCGGCAAGTTCGTGTTGGAAATCACCGCGACCGACCGCGTCTCGAAGAAGACCTCGACCTACAAGCTGCCCGTCACCGTGACGCCCAGTAACTGAGGAACCTAACCCCCCGCCCCTTCCCTAAAGNCCTAAGAAGGGAGGCGGGGGGGGGTAGGTTCTTCTCCTTCGTGCGTACAATACCCACATCTCTGATTTCGCACACTCACCGATTCGCGACCCATGAATAACTTGGCCGATCAGATTGCCCGCTTTCGCAACATGGCGCAGGAAGACCCCGAGAACGACCTCGCGCACTACCGGCTCGGGCAGTTCCTCCTCGAAGACGGACAGTTCGAGGAAGCGGCGAAGTCCTTCCGGCGCACGCTCGAAATTACCCCGGAGTTCTCCACCGCGTTCAAGTTTCTCGGCGAGAGCCTGCTGAAACTCGATCGTAAGGACGAAGCGATTGAAGTGTTCACGAAGGGCTGGGCCATTGCGGACGACCGCGGCGACCGCGTGCCGCGCGACGCAATGGCGAAGCACCTGGAACAGCTCGGCGCACCGATCCCCAAGAAGCAGGTGACCGCGCCGGTGGACGACGGCACCCCCGGAACCGGGTTCCGCTGCGAGCGCCCCGGGTGCATGGAGGGCAAGCGCGCCCGGCAACTCGATAAGCCGCCGGTCCCCGACGCGATCGGGCTGCGCATCCACCAGGAAATCTGCTCGGCGTGCTGGACGCTGTGGCTGAAAGACCTGAGCGTGAAGGTCGTGAACGAGCTGCGCCTCGACCTCAGTTCCGAGGGCGGCCAGCAGGAGTACGACAAGAACATGCGCGAGTTCTTCGGGTTCGAGCCGGAAGCCGCTCAGTGACACCATCCGCACTCGTACAGTACGGCCGGTCCGGGTTCGTCGGCCGGTTCACCTCGGCCGCGCCGGTGTTGCGGTCCGCGCGCGTGATCGTGCGCGGTCCGCGCGGCGTCGAGCCGGGCGTGGTGCTGTGCGAACCGGGCGAGCGGTTCACCCCGGCGCTTTCTACCGAGGGCGAACTGCTTCGTGCTGTAACGGCCGAGGACGATTCGCTCGTCGCGTCGTTCCCCGCGCGCGAGGCCGAACTGCTCGCAGCAGCGAACGCGGCCGCTTCCGAATGTGGCCTCCCGCTCACGTTCGTGGATGCGGAACTCACGCTCGACGCACACCTCATTCTGCACGGGCTCGCGTGGGAAGCCTGCGACGCGACCCCGCTGTTCGCCGATCTCTCCGCGCGCTTCGGCCTCTCAGTGCGGTTGCTCGACCTTTCGCAAACGGCGGTCACCAAAGATCCCCCACCGCCATCCACGAGTTGCGGTAAACCGGGCTGCGGGTCCGAGGGCGGGGGCTGTTCGTCGTGCGGTACGGACAGCGGGGAGAAGGGTGGCTGCTCGACCAAGTCGTGCTCGCGGGGAAAGGTGAAGTCCGCCGACGAGCTGACCGCGTATTTCTCCGACCTGCGCCAAAAGATGGAACGGTCCGCGGCCACGCGCACCCCGTTGATGTGAGAGCAATTCTTGTTATCCTTGTCGGACGAGTCTTGTTGTTCTCGTAATTCGTGCAGTCTTTGATCCCGCACGAGTGACAGATCACGTTCTGCGTTCCCACCAAACAGGGAGGCGATTCTTATGCAGCGGTGGACCTGTATCGCGGCCACGCTCGCGCTACTCGGTGCCGCGCTCGCGCTCGCACCGGCGCGCGCGGCCGATGACGACATGACACGGGCGCTGACCGCGCTCAAGGCGATAACCAAGGAGGGGCGCGGAAACGAAGACGCTGGCCCCGCGTGGAAGACGCTCGTGAGTCGCGGAGGGGCCGCGCTGCTTCCGGCGCTCGAAGCGTTCGACGACAACAACCCCACAGCGGCCAACTGGCTTCGCACAGCGGTGGACGCGATCGCCGAGGGCGAGAAAGCTGCGAACCGCACGCTGCCAGCCAACAAACTCGAAGCGTTCGTGAAGGACACGAAGAACGCGGCCAACGCGCGGCTCGTGGCTTACGAACTGCTCGTGGGGCAAGACGCCGCGGCGAAGGAGCGTTTGCTGCCGGGGTTCCTCGACGACAAATCGCCCGATCTGCGCCGCGACGCGATCGGCCACCAACTCGACACCTTGGAAAAGTCCACGCGCGCGAATGTTCGGACCGACCTGGAGAAACTCTTCACCTTCACACGCGACCAGGACCAGGTGGAATCGCTCGCGAAGAAGATCGAGGAGAAGGGCGGGAAGGTCAGCGTCAGCGAACACTTCGGGTTCGTCACCCACGCGGCCCTGATCGGCCCGTTCGACAGCACCGCGGGGAAGGGGTTCGACACCATGTATCCTCCCGAGAGCGCGAAGGACACGGAGGGCAAATTTAAGGGCAAGGAGGACAAGGAGCTAAAGTGGGGCGCGTTCACCACCACTGACAAGTCCGGCACGTTCAACCTGAACAAGATGCTCGCCGCACACAAAGATGCGGTGATCTACGCGCGGGCGATCGTGGTCGCGGGGGCCGAGACGCCGGCCGAGATCCGCGTGACCAGCCCGACCGCGGTTCAGATCTTCCTCAACGGCAAGAAACTGTTCGCCCGCGAGGAGTACCACCACGGGGCGCCGTTCGATGCGAACATCGGAAAGGCCACACTTCAGAAGGGCGAGAATGTGATTCTGCTGAAGGTGTGCCAGAACAACCAGCGGGAAGATTGGGCGCAAGTTTGGCAGTTCCAAATGCGCGTGTGCGACGCGACCGGTGGCCCGCTCCCGCTAGAGCAGAAGGTCACGGTGGACGGCAAGTCACTAACGCACAAGCTCGGCTGGCTCCCGGAATCGAAGGAGGAGAAGAAGTGATTCGCTACCTGCTAACTTCTGCACTCGCACTCACGCTCTCTTCCGCCCTCTTCGCAACGGACTGGCCGCAGTTCCGCGGGCCGAACGCGACCGGCGTTTCCGTGGATAAGAACCTGCCGACCGAGTGGACGAAGGATAAGGGCTTCAAGTGGAAGGCGACGCTCCCTGCACGGGGTGTGTCGTCGCCCGTTGTAGTCGGTGATCGCGTGTACGTGACGTGTGCGTCTGGTACACGCGGCGACCGCTTGCACGTGTTGTGCTTCGATGCGGAGAGTGGAAAACAACTCTGGCACCGCCAGTTGCAGGCCACGGGGAGCACCGCGTGCCACCCGAAGTCGGGCATGGCCGCGAACACCCCGGTCGCGGACGAGACCGGCGTTTACGCGCTGTTCGGCACTGGCGACCTCGCGGCGTTCGATAAGGACGGCACCCTGCGCTGGTACCGGTCGCTGGTCAGCGACTACCCGACCATCACGAACGCCGTCGGGATGGCCGCGTCACCTGTTCTGGTGGCGGGTAAACTCATCGTGCCGATGGACAATTCGGGCGAATCGTTCCTCGCGGCCGTCGACACGAAGTACGGCAAGAACATCTGGAAGACCGAGCGCCCGCGCGAGATCAACTGGACCACGCCGATCGTGCGCCAGGTCGGATCGACTACCGAACTGCTTTTTGCGGGGCCAAAGGGCCTGACCGCTTACGACGCCACGAGTGGAGCGGACCGTTGGACGTTTAAGGGCGGCGGCGGGGCCATTCCGGTCGGCGTGATGGACGGCGACGCGCTGTACCTACCGGTGGCCGGTGTGAGTAAGTTCAAGATCGACGCGAAGGGCGTGGCCGAGAAGCCCGAGTGGAACGCGAAGGACATGCAGACCGGGTACCCGTCTCCTGTAGTGTACGACGGCCGTGTGTTCACGGTCGGGAGCCAGGGGCTTGCGGTATGTACGAACGCGAAGACCGGCAAAGTGATTTACAAGGAGCGCCTGAAGGGCGCGTACTCGGCGTCGCCGGTCGCGGGCGACGGGAAGGTGTACTTCCTGAACGAAACGGGTCTCTGCACCGTGGTGAGCGCGAAGGCCGACGAGTACGAACCGCTCGCCACCAATGACCTCGGCGACGGCTCTCTCGGCACTCCCGCGATCGCCAACGGTCGCATCTACATTCGTACCGACAAGGCGCTCTACGCGATCGGGAAGTAGCTCCGGCGCCCGCGTTGTTGAACGACCGGTGTCGGCGCCATCGAGCGTCCGACACCGAGTTAAAGCTCTGCCCGAGCGCAAACCAACCGTTCCTCGCTCGTGGCAGACTATCGGATCACGTCCAGAACCTCGGCTCCGGTCATTCCCACTTGAAGACCGGCAGTGGCACCGCTGGTCGATACGGCCGTGACCTTGGCCGCCAGCATGTCATCGAACGAGCGCACCCCGGTAACGATCGCGGCCACTTCACCGGTCTTGTCAAACGTGGCGACGGCCAAGTACCCGCAAGCCAATATCCCGCGGCTCCCGCGAATCAAAAGCAGCGGGAGCTTCAGGTCGATCCGGTGCTGTTCCAGTCCGTCCCAGTTCATGGTGTGTTCCCCTTTCGGTTCGGTCGGAGTCGGGGCCAGTTTCATCAACCGCGAGTCCCCTGATGTAGACCGGCTCTATGATCGCATACTGAGCCCGCCGTTCTTCGGCGAATGCCCTCTCTGTGTGCTCTCATGGTTCCGTCGGTGTTCGGCCCAAACGAGATGGAAACTACCAGAATATCGCGGTGCGAAACCCGAAGACGTGGACCGGTAGGGCCGGCGTCCCGCGCGCTTCTGGCGTGGCCATCGTGTAGTTCATCATGATCCGCGTGTAGTCGTTGAGGTACCAGTTCGCCCCGAATGTCGCCTGCAAGAGACGCGCCCCCTGCGACGCGGACGCGAACGGGCCGCTGGTGGGTTGCGGCAAGTTCGACGACATGAAATCGCCCAGGGCGAACCGGGCCGCGAGTTCCACCGCGCCGAACCCAGTTGCAGGTTTACCCGGGGATCGGACCAGCGGACGTAGCACCGAAACGTTCGAGAGCGCGGCGTCCGTCCGGTTGTACCCGCGGTGTTCGCCGGTCAAAAAGTAACTCGCATCGACATAAAACCCGTGCAGGAAGATCGGTCCGCCGCCAACTTGTTGGATCGCGGTACCGAACCATTCGCTCTGCATCGAGAACGGCCCGTAAACGCCCGCGGCCTGAAGGTTATAGAGTTGCTGACTGCTCGCGGGAATGTTGATCGTCGGCAGGAACGGCGACACGGGGCTGTCGCTCACGTCGAGGATGTTTGATTGTGCGTCCGGGGCGTAGCGGACCACACCGTTGAGCGGAACCCGGTGCGAGAACGCGCCGCCGATATGAACGAGGCGGAACGTGCCTTCGTCGGCGGAGTAGATCGGCAGCCCGGTGAGCCGGGTCGTGACGGCCCAGTTCCCGCCATCCCCACTACTGAACCCGCCGCTACTCGTGCCCACACGGAACGCCCCGAGCGCGAACGTGGCGCGCTCGTTCTCGGTCCACCACCGCCCCGCAATGCCCCAATCGCGTGCCGGGTCCAGTTCGTTCAACGGCGAGCGCTCCATGAACGTGATGAAGCGCGAACTGGTGGCCCCGTCCAAGCTGAACGGCTCGCGGAAATAGCCCACCTGCAACTCGCGGAGCCCCGGGAGTGCGGTCAGCGCTACGTACAGGTCGCGTGGGCGGAAGTTCCCGTTCGCGAAATCGACTTCCGCGACCCAACGGGTGGAATCCCCCACGGTGCCCTGGGCGCCGAGACGTGCGCGCCGGAACCCGTAACCGTTTTGCAAGTCACCGATTAGGGCTTTGCTCGACGTCGATTGCGAGACCACTACGGCGTCTGCTTCGATACGCCCGCGGAGTTCAAAGGTCGGTTTCAGCCCCAACCCCAGCCGCTCGCTCAGTGGATTCGTTACAGACGCAGGGAGATCGGGAGTAGCTGGCGTGGCGGGTGTTAGCGCTGGGGCGCTGGGAGGAACCGGTTCCCCCATAGGCGCGGCCGTTCCCCCTGGAAGATCACCCGCGCTTGCTGGCGCCGAGATCGCCCATGCGACGACGAGCACACCCCACGCGGCCCAGCGGGTCATGGTACCCCGAAAAATCGCTCAAGATTTCCCGCTCCATAGTCGGAGCACGGTCCGTAATCAACGTCAAACTGTTCCGCATGTAGTAGTCCGCTTCCCCGGCTTTAATATCTCTCCCCGTTTTTCCATCACAACCGTCTTTCCACGGCACCGATAGTTTTCGTGACTGATCGGACGAGTTGCGCTAACAGTGCTTCGAGTCTGGTCCCGCCCGAGCTGTGCCACGGACGGCGCGTCGTGAAGGACTCACGCCATGCGGAAACTCTATTTCGGCTTGCTGGCGACGGTCGCCGTGGGCTTAACACATACGGGAAGGGGGGCGGCCCAGAACCCGCCCCCGGCCGTGTTACCCGACGGGCTCCCGACCGCGGTTCCGGCAGACCCACTCACGGTCACTCAGCCCCCCGCACCTCAACCCGGCGCGCCAGGAGCGTTTGACGCTCTCCAGGGCATTACGGGCTGCGCGCCCGCGGAACCACCGACTCCCCCGCGCCACCGCCCTACGGCGGGCCGCTCCTGGAGCGCCAGAAGCTACTCGGTGGTTGGTTCGGCGCGCGGGAGCGCCTGCGCGATCACGGCGTGACTCTCGACATTCACTCAACAAACATCATCAGCGACTTGGCCAATGGGGGGCTGCGTGAGAGCTTCCAGCAGCGCGGGCGCATCGACTATCTGATGCACGTCGACGGTGAGAAGGCCGGGTTGTGGAAGGGGTCGTTCATCGACCTGCACGCGGAAATGGCATACGGCACCGCGATCAGTGGGTACACCGGTGCTCTGGAACCGGCGAACATCGCGCAGATCCTGCCCACCCCCAACGGGTACGTCGGCGCCTTGACTGGGGTGAAGTTCACGCAAGCTCTATCGGAACGGTTCATTACCTTCTTCGGGAAGATTAACACGGCCGAGGCGTTCAACCAGCCGTTCACCGGCGGTGCGCTCGGGGTCGACGGGTTCATGAACGGGGGCCTGACGATCCCGGCCGTGTTCGTGCGCACCATCCCGTACTCGACCTACGGTGCGGGCTTTGCGTACCTCAAGGGTGCCGAACCGGTCTTCTCGTTCAGCCTCTTCGACGCGAACAACACGCCGACGCGCGACGGGTTCGACACGTTCTTCGATAACGGTGTGGTGTTCGTCCCGCAGGTCAATGTCCCGACCAAGTTCTTCGGACTTCCCGGGCACCAGGGGCTCACCGGGTCTTACAGCACCAAGCGGTACACCATTATCGACCGCACGGCGTTCATCAACCCGATCCTCGGGCTGACCGCGCCGACCAAGAGCGGGTCGTGGGCGCTGTCGTACAACTTCGACCAGACCCTCTACGTCGCCCCGGACAACCCGAAGCGCTCGTGGGGTACGTTCGGGAACCTCGGCCTCGCGGACCAGAACCCCAGCCCGTTCCGATGGTTCGCGAACATCGGTTTCGGTGGGAGCAGTCCCATCGCGTCCCGCAAGCTCGACACGTTCGGCGTCGGGTACTACTACTTGGGGCTGAACAACGCCCTTCAGAACCTCGCCCCGCGCTTGTTGCCCTTCCGCGACCACGAGCAAGGGGTCGAAATGTTCTACAACTGCGCGGTGACCCCGTGGTGCCACCTCACCCCGGACGTGCAGTTCGTGATCCCCGCACAAAAAAGAGCCGATGCCCTGACGGTCTTCGGCCTCCGGGCGAAGATCGACTTCTGATGCCGTGGGTCGCTCGTTTCGTAGCGACGGTTCGGAACGCCGCTTCACTCGGTCTCAATCGGCGCGCCCATTTTGATGACGACGAAGGTCACGTCGTCGACCGACTTGGCGTCCCCACGGAACGCGGTGAGGTGCTCGCGAACCGCCGCGGCAATGCTATCAGCCGATCCCGCGGCCGACGCGCGAATTATGTCGCGCAGTCGGTCCTTCCCGAACTGCTCGCCGGTCACGTTGGGCATTTCCCACACGCCGTCGGTTCCGATGAAGAGAACCCGACCGGGCGGGAACGCAGCGGACGTTTGTTCGCGGTACTGCGTGTCGTCCATCACGCCGAGCGGCAGATCGCCCTCGCCCACTTCGGCAAAGCTCCCGTCGGCCGGGTCGTAGACGATCACCGGATCGTGCCCCGCGCTCACCCAGCGCATCGTGCCAGTCTTCGAGTCGATCACCGAGAGGTGCATCGTCATGAACCGGTCGCCGCCGTGGTCGGCCGAAATAAGGCGGTTGAGTCGGCCCATCAGGTCCGCGAGATCCCCCGCGACGACCGCCCGGTCGCGCAGCACCGCTCGCACCCCGGCCATCACGAGCGCCGCAGCGACCCCGTGGCCCATCACGTCCCCCAGTGCGACGAGTACCGCGTTCGGTGCGGCCTTGTCTAGCACGAGGAAGTCGTAATAGTCGCCACCGGTTTCGTCGCAGTACGTACTGTGCCCGGCCACATCGAGTCCGCGCACAACGGGCGCCGCGGTGGGTAGCAGGCGCTGTTGCACCTCCATCGCGATCCCGAGCGAGTGCCGGAGTCGGAGCCGGTCTCGCAGGTCCGCGATCATACGATTAAGCGCATCGGCCAGTTGCCGGAACTCGCGGCTCCCGCCGAACTCGGCTTTCGCTTCCAGGTCTCCTCCACCGACCCGCTGCATGAACCCGATGAGCGCCGACACCGGGCGCGACACGATGTTCGCCAGCGCGAACGCGAGCACGACGGCGGCCAGTACCGCGAGCGCGGCCGCCACGAGCGCGAGCACCTGCGTGCGCCACACGTCGCCAACAAAATCGGACTTCGGCGCGACCACAGCGACCGCCCAGACCAGATCGTCGCCGACCCGGAAAGTCGTGACCGACCCGAGGTAGTCCGTGTCCGCGTGGCGGAACTCGAAGCGGTGGAAGTCGTCACTGGTCGCAGAGGTGAGGTATTCGGGTCGGAGGTTCGCGCGGTACGCATCGACGAGCGGGTCACCGACGTCCGCGAGCGTCAGAATCTTCCCGCTGTCGCGCGCCCCGGGCGCTCCCACTCCCCGGTGGTCCGGGTGCGCGAGCAGGCTCCCATCAGCAGTGAAGAGGAACACGCGCGAGTGCGCGCTCACCGACAGTCCGGAGACGAAATCCGAGAGCGCGTTTAGATCGAAGTCCACGCTCAGTACACCGCGAACCGCGCCCGTGCCGTCTTTTACAGGTGCCGCGCACGAGATGCCGGGGACGCCCTGGTTGTAAAACACATACGGCGGGAGCCACACCAACCGGCCCAGTGCTTTCGCCCGAACGTAGAACGGGCGCGTCCGCGGGTCGTACCCGCTGTCGTCGTCGGTCTTGAACACCTTACGGCTGCAACCGGGTAGCACGTCGTACTCGACGAGTTTCGTCTTCCGGCCACCATCCGGCTGTGGTTGATGCGAAGCGTGCCCTCCGGGGCTCGGTACGCGCCGGTAAACGTTCCGGCCTCGTCGCCGTAGCTAACCCAACTCAGACCGGGGTTCGCGCGCAGAACCGCGAGCAGTTGCGCGGCGATTCGTTCGTGGTCTGTCACCGCGAGCCCGTTATCAGCGAGTTGCACGAGCGATTCGACGACCGGCGCCGCTCGCAGCACGAATGCGTGCGTGTGCGTCGCGGCCCGCGCGCTGACTTCCCGGAACACGGCGCCGGTGAGGGCTTCGGTGCTGGCTCGCGTGCTGCGGTGCGCGAGCCACAGAACCACGGCCCCCGTGAGCAGCACCAGTCCGCACACGCCCAGCACCAACTTCGTGCGGAAGCTCAGCCCGTGTGCCACGGGCGCGGTGGTCGGCGGCGCGGGTGCGATCGGGTTCATGATCCGTCCAGTGTCAAGGAACACAATCACCCGCACGCACCCGCTGCGGAGATGATCGGGAGTTGGACGGACCCCGCGGCGAGAGCGACTACGATTGGGATTGGTTGAGCGCGTACCCGAGGATCATACCCCGTTCCGCGAGTCGGTACGAACGTATTCCCTGCACAGAGACGTGCGGATTCCGCCGGAAACGCGAAGACCCGCTGGAACACCGCCGGCGGGCCTTCGCGCTGGTTCGATTTCGGATCAATCGTTCCCGTTTACTTCACCGGCCTGAGCGGTCACCATCCGGGCAAACATGCGAATGTCCATGCTCTCGCGCAGGAACCGCACCGAGCCGTCGCACAGGCCGACGCTGATCCCGCCGGTGTGGAACGCATACGGTTCGCCGTTGTTCGTGCAGTTCATCGCCTGGAGGCCCGGGCGGGTGTCGTTCGGGGGCGTGCAGCCCTGGAACCCGAACTCGGACGCCTCGTCGCACCACGCGGCCCCGGGCACCGTGGCCCCGGTGGAGCTGAGGCGCCGGTTCGCGCGCCACCCGTTCGGCCGGCCCGCGTCCTCGACGTAGAAGAGCGTGTTCGACAGCCCGTCCGTTACACTCGACCAGGTCATGACCCGGTACGTCGAGCCGGTGTTGTACGAGAACGGCCCCCAGGCGGTCGAGTCGGTGTAGGCGTCCACGTTGCTGGGGAAGCTGCTGACCAGGTCGGCGGACACCCGGTTGATGACCGAGTAGTCGGTCACGGCCGCGTTGTCGATCGTGAAGCCGCCGTAAGTCCGAATCACCGCGACGCGCTACGCAGTTCGGGGTGGACGGGCAGTTGAACACGTTCACCTTGGTCGTAACCGCGGTGCGATTGTTCGCGTGCCCGAAGTGGAGCTTGATGTCGTAGGCCTTCCGAATGTTGTCCTGCTCGATGTAGGGCAGGATCCACACCAGCGCGCCCTGGTAGGCCCCGGCGGGGACGCCGAGTTTCGGGAACCCGCCGCCGGCGGACCGCGACGGCGGGATGACGCCCGTTGCGTCGTGGAACCCGTGGCACGCGAGCCCGAGTTGTTTGAGGTTGTTCTGGCACTTCATGCGCGCGGCGGCCTCGCGCACCTTCTGAACCGCGGGCAGAAGGAGACCGATCAAAATCGCGATTATGGCGATGACGACGAGCAGCTCGATCAGCGTGAATCCGCGCTTCGAGCGATGGAAGGAGAGGGGCATGGGCAACTCCGGGAGGGCAAGGGCGGAAAACAGAATGGGCGATTCGGGCGGTCGCTCGGTGGTCGAGCGGGTCACTTCAACTTGAACGGCGCGAGCTCGTTGGGGCCGTTCTTGATTGTGGCTTTCAACTTTGTTTGGCCGGGGTCGCGGTACCGCCCCTTGAGCCGGTCTTCGGCCGAGTCGCGTCCGTCCTCCGGCCACGTCACAGCGACCGAGTACGCCCCGGCCGGGGCGCCGTCGTTCTCGCCGTAAGTGCTCAACTGGAAGTCGCCGTTGGCGTCCACGGTCGCACGGGGGCGCGGGTCGGGGTTGGTGGTCGGTTCGTTATCCGGGATGAACAGAACGAACGCACCCGCGGCGGGTTTGTCGGCGATGAGGAGCTTCCCGCGGACGGGGTGAACGGGCTTTTGTCCGTCGGGCACTTGCGTGGAACCGCAGCCGAGCACGAGCAATGACAAAAGGAGGACGGAGCGCCGTGAACGGCACTTGCACCGGGAGAGGGCGGGCATGGTGGTGGACCGACTGTTTATGAAGATTTCGGGTAGGCGGAGTGAAGATTTATCATAAATGTCGGCTCTGCCAAGCCCAAAAATGAAAGTGCAAAAGACGAATACAGTCTGCGCGTCACAGAAATGTGGCCACTCAATGAATTTCAGCCGCGTCGTTATTCGGAGAAAAGTACGGAGATCGAGCGGAAAGAGATGAGTTGCGGTGTGCGCTATTGTGAGCTGCTCGCACCGAGGGCCGCGAACGGCGTGGCCCTCGGGCGGTAACTTGAGCTACTGCTTTTCGTCCTTCGGCTCCGGCAGGCGCACCAGGATCATTTGCTGCGTGCTTTCCTTGCCGTAGTGGACCAGGATCGTCGATTCGTCTTTCGTGAGGTTGTTCAGCCCGGTCTCGAACACAATGTCCTTCTTTTCCCCGATCGACCACGCGACGCGCTGCGTCTTCTTGTCCACGGACCCGTACACCTGGAGCGTGTTGTCGGCCACGGCGTCGTAATAGTTCCCGCGGAGCACGCCGTCCTTGTTCACCGCGATCTGGACGATGCGCTGCGCGACCTTTTCGTCGCTCTGGATCAGCCCGAACACTCCGAGCGGTTGCCACTCGTCGTTTTCCGCCGGCTTCACCGCGCGCCCGGCGTCGGCGATGGACGTCGCTTGTGTCGCGTACTCCGTCGCGGTGCCGGCCGATTCGCCGTTCACATACACGTTGTCGTTCTGAATGACGACAGTGCTCCCGTAGTCGTACTCGACCGGCGGGGCCGAGACGCCGACGAACGTCGAGACCGTGTTCCACACGGGCGGAGCCCATAACGCGGCCCCGACTACGTACCGCGGCGCGACCCAGGCGACCGCGTGGGTGCGGTACCACGTCGGCGAGAAGTACGGGTACGGGGTCGCGCGAATACCAACCGCTGCGCCACGAACCGCGACCGGACTGACGTACCCGGTGTAGTGCCCGACCGCTCCGACCCGCACACCTCCTGCGGCGTACCCGCCGTAGGGACCGGCGACCGCCCCGCGTCGCACGCCCCCGGCAGCGTACCCACCGTAAGGACCGACCGCGGCCCCGCGCGCGGCGCCACCCGCCGCGACCCCGCCGTAGGGTCCGACCGCGACTCCCCCGCGTCGCCCGACGGCCGCGGCTCCGGCTGGTCCGTTGACCGCCGCACCAGCAGCCCCACCCGCGCGAACGCCGCCCGCCGGACCGACCGCGACCCCGCCTCGGTGCCCGGTCGTGTACGAGTTCCCGCCCGGTCCCGTGACGCGAGTGGCCCCGCCCCCTCCGGCGCGAACGCCGCCGTAGGGTCCGACCGCGGCGCCTCGACCGCCGACGTGCTGAACCGTCGCACCGCCCGGACCGGAATACGTTCCGCCGTGTACGTTCCCTCCCCGAACGCCACCATACGGACCGGTCGCGACCCCGCGTGCGGCGCCGCCCGTGCGAACCCCTCCCCCGGGACCGACCGCGGCCCCACGGACCGCGCCCCCGCGCCCGAACGCTTGAACCGGCCCGGTCGAAATTGCCACAACCATTCCCGCGGCTATCGCGCAAATTGCGAGTTTCATATGTAGTTCCTCTCGGAAGACGCTGTTATGAGTTTCCCAATTGATCCACCCGTGTGACGCCCGCGTTACTTCTTGACGCGCGTGACCTTGATCGGCGGAAGCGCCGGGAGCGGGACGTCGTCGGCTTCCCGGTCCGTGGTCTGCCAGGTGAACGAGTCGGGGCCGAGCGGGATGAGGACGTTGACGGAGCTGATCTCCGTTCCGTCCGGGAGCACGCCCGTTGCGTCGTTGATCCAGCGCTTACCGTCACGAACCCAAACAGCGTCGCTTGTGGTCCCGGAGCTGTCGAACATCCACGACCGCAGCCCGCCGGCCGGGTTCCGCCCGATTATCTGCGTGCCGGACGACACCGTTTTGCCGTCCTTCGTGATGGTGTACTTGCTGTTGATGAACACCTTGTTCTCGTCCCACGCATACGTCAGTTTCAGTTCCCCGCCCTCGCCCTTCGCGGTCCAGTCGCCGACGAGCCATTCGAGGTGCTGGGGGGTAACTTCGGTCGCGGGGTCCGGTACCCACTCGCGCACCGACGCGGCGCGCCACACGCCGTCTTCCAGTACGTGGAGCGCGGTGTACCGCGATTCGACCGCCGACTCGGTGCCCGGGAGCTTCAACCGCACCACGCCCTCGGCCGACGCGGTCCCGCGCCCGATGAGCCGAACCGATTCGATCTGAACGTCGGCGGTCGCCTTGGGGTACTCTTTGAAGAACTCAGCGAGGCTCTTTTCGATCGCCGCGCGCCCCGTCACGGTTTCGTCATCGGCCCCCACGTACTCGCCCTCGTCCGTCCAGAGTGCGGCCGCGGCCTTGGCGTCGGCCGCGTTGAACGCCTTCGCGTACTCGGCGGTGATCTTCTTGATCCCGGCCTCCGCGCCGTCCGCCTTCGCGGGTTGTGCCGTGGCCTTTTCCGGTTGCGCCGCGGGCGCGTTCGTGAGCGACGGGGCGCGCCCGCCACTGACGAGCACGGCAGCGCTGACCGCGACAACTAGGCCCAGAATCATTCGGTGCCGTTTCATCGGTGCTTCCTCCCGAGGGGTCACCCGACCGGGTTCAATGGCGGCAAAGCCCGCGCCCCGGGCCGGGTCGTTGAGGGGCGCAGTGTACGACGGGCAAGTTTGATGCGAGCGAATAGTTGATGTGCGGTCCACGGTCCGGGAGCACCCGCCCCCGGGCGAACGTAGACGCGACTCGTTAGGTCCGCGAGCGCGCTAGACAGTTCGGGATCGGCGACTCGGCGCTCGAATTCGGCGAGAGACGTGAACCCGAACCGATCGAGCCATTGTTCCAGAGCCACGAACACGGCGTGCGCGTCGTGAGAGCGGCACGCGCGTTGAAGTCGGGCGAAGTAAGCTGACTCGGACGCACTCCACGCGGCGTAGCGTCGGGTACCCCACGACCAGAGACGCACGACCAGAAACCCGCCCAGCGCGGTCACACCGACGAGCACAGCGCCCACCCGCCACCACCGGCCGCGTGCATTTGAGGCAGTGGAAGTTGTGGTTGGCTCGGGCGCGGGCGCTGGAACGGCCGCTACTGTGAACGTCTTGCCGGGCAGTTTCACGATTTTCAGTTCGTTGGTGCCCAAGTCGAACCACGTCAGCGTTCGGTCCGGGACGGTCACGGTGCCGGCTTCTTTGCACACGTAGGTAACGATTTCGGTGCGCTGGCCCGTCAGCGCGCCGCGCTCGGTGCGATCGTTGACGACCGGCTCTTTGGGGTACGCGGCCAGTTCGTCGATCTCGTCGAGCCGGAACGGAGGGAACACCATCCCCGGCACGCCGTCCGCGGTCACGGTGAGCGCCCGCGTGAGCGCGTCACCGACTTTCAGCGCCTTCGGGTCCGGCTTCCAATCGTCTGTCACCTTGAGGTCGCGTGCAGCGATCACGGTCCCGAGTCCCTCCGCCCCCGGAGGAGTTTTCGCGGTGAATGACGCGCTCGCCGTGGTGACGAGTCGCTGAATCGTGGGCTTGCCGAACCCGGCGTTCGACTCGAACCGGACCGCGAATGCCGGGATCTGGACCGCTCCGGCCCGCTGCGCGTAAACGGCGAACTCGTGGCGCTGGGTGGTGAAACTCGTGTCACCGATCGTTTCCGAACCGACGATGGAGCCGCTCGGGGGTAGCACGACCGCCCCCGGGATCGGCGGCATATCGAACGAAGGTACGCCGGCAAACAGATCGGGGGTGTAGAGCGTGATCGCCAGCGTGACTCGCTGACCGACCCATACGCCGTCCTTTGGTGCCAGTTCTACCTTTGCGCGCGGAGGCGGATCGGCGGCCGTTACGGGCGCGGCGAAGAACAGGAGCGGGACGATGAACCTCACGGCGCCTTCTCCCCCGATTGCGCCTGGAACGCGAACTTCGCGCGCAAGAAGTCCGCCGGTTTTGTCTGCACGCGCCGTAACCACAGCCCGCGCAATTGCTCATCGTTCAGAGGCTCATCGCCCGCGACCTCGGTTTTCTGTCCGCGGTTCGCGTTCTTCCCCTTCTCAAAAACGATTTTGTCGGCCTTCACCTGCCCCCCGGTCTCGTCCCCGCCGGTGAGCTTCAACCGATCGCGCCGTACCACCGCAACCGCACGGTTTTTCAGGCACTCGGGCCAGTTGGCGCGCAGATTCAGCGCGCGATCGTAACTCGCAATCGCGGCATCGTACTTACCGAGCATCACGAGGCTGTTTCCGCGATCGAACGCGGCTTCCGGTGTGCTCACCGTGGCGAACGCGGACGCGGCGTCCTTGAAATTGCCCGCGCGATAGAGCGCGACACCGCGCCGGTACGGGTCGACGTAAACTTGCGCTGCGCCTTCAAACTGTCCCGCTCGAAACAGGCGATCGGCGCGCTGATCCGGTGAGGACCAGAGGTCCGGGTTGCGCTCGGATGCCAGTGCGAGTGCGGCCCCCGCGATCACCAGGGCACCCGCAAATAACATGAACGGTCGGCGCGTGCTCATGCTTCGCCCCCCGTGGATCGCACCATCCACCCGCGCCGAAACGACAGCAGCGCCACGAGCGCGAGTGGGAAAACGAGCCAGTAGCCGAAATCTTTCCAGCGCGCACCGCCAGCCTGTTCCGAAACGGTCGAGAACCGCGTGTTGCGGCTGAGGTGCTGTACGTCGGCGTCGTCCGGCGACACGCGCACGACCGGCGCATCGAGTGCGGATGCCGCTTGTTTGAGTGATTCCAGTTCCGGCCCTTCGCCAGCCACCGCCAGCACGCTCACCGGCGCGCGCCCCTCGGTGCTGTACTTCTCCAGCGCCTTTTGTTCGTCCGGAGAAGCACCATCCGCGATCCACAGCACCCACCCGGCCCGACCGGACTTCTTCACTGTTTCGTCGGCCGCGGTCAGGGCGGCGCCGGCGCTGGCCCCTTCAACGGGCATCACATCTGGTGACAGTTCCGCGGCGAATGCGGTAACGATTCCTGCATCAGACGTGAGCGGCATGACGCGGTGTGCGCTGCCGGCATAAGCGAAGAGCGCGGTCCGCGTGCCTGGACGCAGTTTGAGCAGGTCGCGCATTTTCTCTGTCGCGCGGGCGAGCCGGTTCGGTTGCACGTCCTCAGACTTCATCGAGGGCGTGACCTTCACGACGATCACGAGCACCGCGGTGTCCTCCGCGAACGGCGCAGGTTCGCGTTCCCACGTTGGCCCGGCCAGAGCGACTGTCCCGAGCAACCACCCGATGAGGAGCGCGGTTACCGGTCGGAACCAGCCGCGCTCTTCGTGCCCGGTAAGCAGGTGCGGGAGCAGGTGTGGTGCGACGATTTTCCGCCACGCGCGACCTGCGTCCTCAGTCGCCCACAATCGCCATGCCAGCACACCGGCCGGAACGACCGCGAGCAGCCACCACGGACGGAGGAAATGGAACTCCGTCATCACACCCTCGCGACTTGGGCAGGTGAGCGCGCCCTCGATGGCGTCCGTAAACGGTTCGCCAGTACCCCAACGACCGCTGGTACGAAGCTCAGCACGAATCCCGCCGCGAGCGGCCAGTGAAACAGGTCGCGCCGCGGGCGGTGTGAGATCGTTTGGGCCTCGCGTGTGGGCAGTTCGTCGAGCCGCTTGTAGATCGCGTCCAGTTCGGCCCGGTTACCGGCGTGCGAATACGTTCCGCCGGTGGTGCCCGCGACCCGCTTGAGTGCCTCTTCGTCGAGCTTGTCCTCGCCCGCTGATTTGGGATCACCGACCGCGACCGTGTAAATGACGATCCCCTTATCCTTCGCGACCGCGGCGGCCTTTTCGGGCGGCACCTGGCTACCGGTGTCGTTGCCGTCGGTCAGAACGATCAGCACCTTTTCGGGCACGTCGCTCCGGTCGAAGACCGTGATCGCCAGCCCGATCGCGTCGCCGAGTGCCGTTTTTGGCCCGGCCATGCCGACGCGCGTTTCGGCGAGCAGTTCGTGGCACACGTCGAGGTCTTGCGTGAACGGCGCCTGAACGAACGGCGCGTTCCCGAACACGATCAGCCCCACGCGGTCGCCCTTGCGCCGCGTCAAAAAATCATCGAGCACCTGCTTCACCGCGGTGAGCCGGTCCGTGGTCTTTCCGGCCGAATCGGTGAAGTCGCGCGTCTCCATCGAGCCGGACAGATCCACCGCGAGCATCATGTCGCGGACCGGTACGGTTCGACTGATCGGCGGTTCGAGCCACTGTGGGCGCACGAGCGCAGACACAATGCACAGCCAGCCGCCGATGAGCACGAACCCGCGCACCCACCCGCCGCGCAGCACGACAGCGCCGGTCGTCGGCTCCTGACCGGTGAGGCGCGCGAGGCGCGGGAGGAACGGTACCCGGAGCGCTTCGCGGTGCTCGCGGTATGCAGGTGCCGCCCACCGCACCAAGAGGGGTAGCGGTAGCACAGCGAGCAGCCAGGGATAGGCGAGTGTCAGCATCGGTGGTGCGTGATCCAGTGCCGAACGACGGCCACGAGCTTCGGAACATCGGGCGCTGTGCCCGGTTCCGCGCGCTGGTAAATCGCGTCTCCCAAGAGTCGCCCGTCGCCGCTCGTGAAAGCGCCTGTTCCACCGGTCGCGTCGAGGAACCCGAGCCACGCCGCGCCCGTGAGTGACGCGACGCGCTCGCGCGGGAACGCCGCGAGCGCCGTCCGCTTCAACAGTTCCGCGATCTCAATCACGGCCGTGGACACTTGTGCGCGGTGCGCGATCAGGTCGAGTTCCCGCAGTGCGTCGCGCCGGTATCGGTTGCGGCGCCAGCGATCCACCGCGGCCCACACACTGACGCCGAGCAATACCAGCGCAACCCCCGCGATCACGTACCACCCCGGTGCGAGGGGCCACCACGACACCGGAGGGGGAACGGCGATGTCGTGTAGTCGATCGAGACTACCTGGATCGGTGTCAGCCACGGCGCCCCCCCGGTCGGGCGCCGAGCGCGCGCAGAACCTGGTCGGTCACGTCCGCGTCTGTGCGAACCGGCAGTACGGGAACCTCGCGCGTCAGCAGGAACTTCTTCGCCGCTGCGAACCGCTCATCGAACTCCCGGCGGAACCCGCTTTGCACGGAGGCGCTGCCGGTATCGACTTCCATTTGCCGCGTGCCGTCTGAAACGACCAGATTCCCCGCGGCGGGCAGATCCGTTTCAAGTGGGTCGAACACGAACGCGATCAGGACGTCGTTGTGCCGCGCGATCGTCGTGAGCAATTGTCGCGTATCCGGGTTCGCCCCGGCCGCGTCGGAGATCAGCACCACGAGGAAATCGTGTGTCGCCACTCGCACCGCGCGCCGTAGGGCCTCGTTCAGCATCTCGGGACCGGGCTTGGCGGGCGAGTTCGCCCGAAGCTCGTGGTTCCGCTGTGCGATCGTGCCCAACAGGTGCATCACGGTGGACCGCGTGCGCTGCGGGCGGATCTCCGTGATTTCGGAATCGTTAAACACAATTGCGCCGACGCGGTCCTTCACCGCAACCGTGCGCCACGCGGCGAGCGCGGCGAGTTCGGTCGCCGCGACCGACTTCATCGCCTTCACGCTACCGAAGAACATCCCGATCCGCTGATCGACCAAGAGCAGCACCGGGCGCTCACGCTCTTCGGTGAACACGCGGCTGTGCGGTGATCGCATGCGCGCGGTCACCTTCCAGTCGATCGTGCGGGGGTCGTCCCCGGGCAGGTACTTGCGGATCTCCTCGAAATCCAGCCCGCGCCCGCGCAGCTTCGACGTGTGCCCGCCCGCGAGCAAACTCGTCACCGGCTGGCGCGGCAGGAGGCTGAACCCCCGCGCCTTGTGCCGGAGTGCTGCGAGTTGCTCCAGAGTGACGTACACGCCGCTCGTGATCGGTTCGGCCATCGGAGTTTACCCCGCGGCCGGCTCGGTGAGTGCCGGCAGTTGTCGGGCCGCGAGCCCCGCCATCACCCACGACCACCCGGCAAAGATTAGATCGATGCCGACGAACGTCCCGATGACCCACAGGGCCGATTCCGGGAAGTCGCGCCAGATCATCACCGCGAGGAGCACGCTGATGCCCCCGCTTAGTGCGGCCCATCCCCAACCGGAGAACCGCGCCCCGACCGCGGCAGCCACTCGGACGATCCCGACGGCGAACAGGAGCATCGTGAGGAACAGTGTGTACCCGGCGGCCCCCAGAAGCGGGCGTTCGAGTAACACGATTCCGGCAAAGAGGTACAACGCCGCACACAGGACCGCGCACAACCCGCCGCCCCACCCGCGGGATTGGAACGCCGCGATGAACTGCCCGGCTGCGGCGAACAGGAGCAGGACCGCGAACACTTCGACCGAGACGACGGTGGCCGCGGCCGGGTACGCGAGGGCCGCGATTCCCCCCACGGTCAAAAGGGCGCCCCAACCCACCATCCAACCCCACACGCGGTGAATGGCGGCGTGCTCTTCTGCCACGCGCGACCGAAAGTACGGGAATCCGGTGGACACGTTTGCGCTCCGCGTGGTTAGGGAAGGGCGACTCGTTTGATGACTTCGGCCACCACTTGATCGGGCGCGGTGCCGTCCGCGGCGGCCTCGTAACTGAGGATGAGCCGGTGCCGCAAACAGTCCGGCGCGATGGCCCGCACGTCGTCCGGGGTCACGTGGTCGCGCCCCTGGAGCCAGGCGTAGGCCCGTGAACAGCGGTCGAGCGCGAGCGTCCCGCGCGGGCTGGCCCCGACCTGAATCCACTTCTTGAGATCGGCCGAGAAGTCTCCTGGCCGCCGCGTCGCAGCGATCACGCTGACGATGTACTTTTCCAGCGCCTCAGACACGAACACTTTGTGAACTTCCGCCCGTGCATCGGTCACTACCTGTTGGGGTAGTTTCGCGGTCTCGGGCGGCTTGGACGAGCCCTCTTCGCCGCGCACGAGTCGGAGGATCTGGCGCTCCTCGTCGTCCGTGCCGTACCCGAGGATGACTTTCATCAGGAAGCGATCCGTTTGCGCTTCGGGCAGCGGGTACGTCCCCTCCTGCTCGATGGGGTTCTGCGTCGCCATGACGAGGAACAGCGGCGGCAGTGCGTGCGTCGTACCGGCGACGGTCACCTGCCGCTCCTCCATCGCTTCGAGGAGCGCGGCCTGGGCCTTAGCAGGTGCGCGGTTGATCTCGTCGGCGAGGACGAGGTTGCCGAAGATCGGTCCCGGTTGGAACTTGAACGTCCCCTTCCCGCCCTCGTCGTAGTACACCTCCGAGCCGGTCACGTCGGCCGGGAGCAGGTCCGGGGTGAACTGAATGCGGCGGAACTCGCTTTCGAGGTTCTTGGCCAGCGTTTTGATGGTGCGCGTCTTCGCCAGCCCGGGCAACCCCTCCATCAACACGTGCCCGTCGGCCAGGAGCGCGACGAGCAGTCGATCGATCGCGGCCTGCTGACCGATGATCGACGTGCCGATGCGCCGTTTCAGTTCCAGGATCGAGTCGCGTGCGGACATTCAGATCCCCGTAATGTAGTTCAGGTAGCCTTCCATCCGGATGGTTGTGATTGAGCGCGAATAACGGGCGGAGCAAGCCGGTCGCTCCGGTCGGTTCTCCCTCCACAGTGCTCGTGATCGAATCTCTGGGGCGCGGGCGGTTCGGAAGCGCCGACCGGGTGCCCTAGAACCGCCCGCCCAACTGCACCGAAAAATCGAGCACGAATTGCGCGCCGCGACTCGCCCGGACTCACTTCACGTGCTGGGCGTCGGGAACCTTCCAGGTGCCGTCCAGGATCTCTTTGCGCGGGCGGTACATGCGGAACACGTAGTTCCACCCCGGCGTGACGGGCAGGTAGTTCGGTGTGCCCTCGTCGCCGCCGAACTGGATCGTTACCGAACCGTCCGCGTCCCGCTTCGCGGTGACGTTGTTCAGCGTGTAAGCGTTCTTCTCGTTCTTCTCGAAGAAGCCGTCCTTGTTGTAAACGCTGACGGACCAGAACCCGTCCACCGGGACGTCCTTGACCGTGAGCCGGTACACCGTTTTCCCGTCGTTGAACTTCGGTACGGCACCCGCGTAGAGCGCGGCGGTGCGCGGGTTCCCGCCCCAGCCCGCGGCCGTGCCGATCAGGTGCTGAACCGGATCGACCTCACTTTTGCGCCCGAACATGCGAGACGAGTCCAGCCCGCCGTTAGCTGCAGTGAGTGCGAGCAGCGCGTCGCGAACCTTCTTGAGTGACGGCTGGTCCCAGTTCGGCACCTTGAACTTGCCCGGCGCCTTTTGCTCCGCCTTGATCGCGTCTTGTAAGGCGTGGACCGCTTTGACGTCCTCCGCGGAGTCCGGGATCAAGAAGGTCCGGATCGCCAGACACACGTAGCGCGTGCCGACTTGTTCCTGCGTGAAAGTGTGCGCGCCCGGCTTGTAGATCACGTCGAGCGCGTAGTGATCCTCGTTGATGACCTGCACCGCCAAGTACCGTTTCCCGGCGTCCGGGAGCGTGATCGTGACCGGCCCGGCTTCCAGATCGAACACGCCGAACGAGTACAGCGTGTCCCGGTTCAGGCGAATCACCGTCTGTTTGTCGATGGGGGCCAGTTCGCGCTCGTGGTGGAACTTGCCGAACCCGCCCTCCGTCACGAACCGGGTGAAGTACGTGTCGCTCTCGGCGCGGACGAAGTTGTCCACCGTCACCCGCACGGGCGGGGAGTCGTTCGCGGATGCGGCGGTCAACCAACCGGCCGCAACGAGCGCGGCCGAGATCAGGAATCGCGAGTGCATGGGTCGCTCTGGTTCTGAGTGGCAGTCGGCGCGGGCCGGGACAGATTCCCGGCCCGCACCGTATCGATGTTACTTGCCCTTGAGACCGGATTCGAGCTTCTCGATGACCTGATCGATCGAGAAACTGGCCGGCCGCTGGCGCGGTGGGAAGTCCTTGTACGTCTTGAGGTACGCACCGACCTTCTCGACCGAGGGGAGTAACAGATAGGCGTGGTCGATCAGCCAGCCGTGGTAGTAGGCCGAGGCGTCGATGGAGTACTCGTAGGGGTCGCTCTTCAGATCGATGACCTGCGGCGTCCGCAGCACCGTGAAGGGCTGGACCCAGACCTCCACGCCCTTCGCGTTCTGCGTCTGGTACGTGTACTTGAAGCGGTCGTCGCGGTAGGCCACGAGGGCACCGTCGTCGCTGAAGTAGAAGAACTCGTGCCGGGCGCCCTTGTCGGTTTTGCCGGTGAGGTAGTCGAGCTGGTTGTAGCCGTCCAAGTGGACCTTGAACTTCTTGTCGCCGGCCTGGACGCCCTTGGTCGCGCTCTCGCGCAGGTTCGCGTCGCCGCCGGCTGCAGCGACGAGCGTCACCAGCCAGTCTTCCGCGGAGAACAGTTCCGTGAAATTCGAGCCGGGTTTGATGTGCCCGGGCCAGCGGACCAGCGCCGGGACGCGGAACGCGCCGTCCCAGTTCGTGTCCTTCTCGGACCGGAACGGGGACGCCCCGCCGTCCGGCCACATGCTCTTCATCGCACCGTTGTCGGTGGTGTAGACCACGATTGTGTTGTTCGCGATACCGAGGTCGTCGAGCTGCTTCAGCAACTCGCCGACCATCCCGTCGTGTTCGGTCATACCGTCCGCTTGAGTCCCGAGTCCGGTTTTGCCCTTCGCCGCGGGCTTGAGGTGCGTGAAGATGTGCATCCGGGTGCTGTTGAACCAGCAGAAGAACGGCTTGTCGGCTTTGTGACTGCGGTCGATGAAGTCCTTCGCCGCGGCCAGGAACTCCTCGTCCACCGTCTCCATGCGCTTCTTCGTGAGTGGTCCTGTATCCGTGATCTTCCCGTCGGAGGTACACTTCAGCACCCCGCGCGGGCCGAACTTCTTCTTGAATTCTGGGTCTTTGGGATAGTCCTCGTTCTCCGGTTCCTGTTCGGCGTTGAGGTGGTACAGGTTGCCGAAGAACTCGTCGAACCCGTGCGCGGTGGGCAGGAACTCGTCGCGGTCGCCGAGGTGGTTCTTCCCGAACTGGCCGGTCGTGTAGCCGAGCGGCTTGAGGAACTCGGCGATCGTCGGGTCTTCCTTCTGGAGCCCCACCTTCGCACCGGGCATGCCGACTTTCGTCAGCCCCGTGCGGAACGGGCACTGCCCGAGGATGAACGCCGCGCGCCCGGCGGTGCAGGACTGCTGCCCGTAGTAGTTGACGAACACGCCGCCCTCGCTACCGATGCGATCGATGTTCGGCGTCGTGAAGCCCATCAGCCCGCGGCTGTAGGCGCTGACGTTCGACTGGCCAATGTCGTCGCCGAAGATGACGAGGATGTTGGGCTTCTTGCCGTCCTTCTGCGCGTTGGCGCTCACCTTCGCATTGTGCGCGTTGATTGCGGTGAGTGCAGCGGCCTTGTCGGGGTTCGCACAACACCCGCCCTCGGCACACGGGGTAGAATCCGCCGCGGGCGTGGCCTGCTGCTCGGCGCGCAGCAGTGCGTCGAACTTGCCGCTCGCTCCTGCCCATCCGCCCGCGGCGCCGACCGCCAACGCGATCATCACGGGGACGTTCGCTATCCGAAACATGAAGTCACTCCTCCGGTGAGAACGCGAGGCGCTCACGTGAGCGCCTCACAGAGATCGGCGATAGCCGGTTAGCGCGGCTTCAGCCCTTCTACCTCTTTGAGCCGCTTCAGCGCGTCCTGCTGTCGAAGCATGCCGTAATTGATGCCGCCCGCGTTGAGCGAACTGCCGGACTGGTACGGGAACTTGTCGAAGTCCGAGAAGAATTCCTTGATCTTCCCTTGAACCGGGACAATGAGCCACATGTTCTGGGCGAGGAACTTGATGGCTCCGCCGCCCTCTTCCATCCCGCGCTCGTAGGGGTCCATGCGCAGGTTCGCGATGAGTGCCCAGGCCGACACCTCACGGGTGCCGGTCGCGATGTTCCCCTTCGTCGAGGCGAAGCTCAGCTTCCAGTCGTTCCACCGGAGCGCGTTGAGGTTGCCGCCCTGGTCGAAGTACATGATCGAGTCGCGCGGGCCGGCCTTCTCCTTGCCCTCGAAGTAGGGCATGAAGTTGTGACCATCGAGGTGGACCTTGAACTTCTTGCCGTTCGCCTCCGTCCCCGCGGCCATCTTCTCCTTGATGTCCGGCGCGCCCGCAGCGGCGCAGAGCGTCGGGAACCAGTCGATCAGCGAGATAACGTCGTTGTAAACCGTGCCCGGCTTGACCACGCCCGGCCAGCGCACCATCATCGGGATGCGGAACCCGCCCTCCCACGTCGTGCCCTTCTCGCCGTGGAACATGGTCATCGCGCCGTCCGGCCACAGCGCGATTTCCGCGCCGTTATCGGTGGTGTAAAGCACGATCGTGTCGTCCGCGATCTTGAGGTCATCGAGCTGCTTCAACAGCTCGCCCACCATCCCGTCGTGTTCGACCATCCCGTCCGCGTGAATGCCCTTACCCGTCTTGCCCAACGATTCCTTCTTCAGGTGCGTGAAGACGTGCATGCGGGTACTGTTGAACCAGCAGAAGAACGGCTTGTTGGCCTTGTGCTGGCGGTCGATGAAATCCTTCGCCGCGGCCAGGAATTCTTCGTCCACGGTCGGCATGCGCTTGGTGTTGAGCGGTCCGGTGTCGGTGATCTTGCCGTCGGAGGTACACTTCAGCACCCCGCGCGGACCGTACTTCTTCTTGAACTCCGGGTCTTTCGGGTAGAAGTACCCTTCCGGTTCTTCTTCGGCGTTGAGGTGGTACAGGTTGCCGAAGAACTCGTCGAACCCGTGGTTGGTCGGGAGGTGCTTGTCCTGGTCGCCGAGGTGGTTCTTCCCGAACTGCCCGGTCGCGTACCCCTGAGCCTTCAGTGCGTCCGCGATGGTGGGCATCCAGTCTTGGATACCGTGTGGGTCACCGGGCATACCGATTGTCAGCAACCCGGTGCGGAACGGTTCCTGGCCGAGAATGAACGACGCCCGACCCGCGGTGCAGCTCTGCTGGCCGTAGGAGTCGGTGAAGAGTGCGCCTTCCTTCGCGATGCGGTCGATGTTCGGCGTCCGGTACCCCATCAGACCCTGTGTGTAGGCGCTGATTTGTGGGATACCGATGTCATCGCCGAAGATGACGAGGATGTTGGGTTTCTTGCCGTCTTTTTGGAGGTTCGCGCTCACCTTCGCGTTGTGCGCGCTGATCGCTGTCAGTGCCGCGGCCTTGTCGGGGCTCGCACAGCACCCGCCCTCGGCACACGCCCCGGATTCGGTCGGCGCGCTCGTCGCCTTCGGCTCGGCGCGCAGCAGGGAATCGAACTTCCCACTAGCCCCAGCCCACCCACTCACCACCCCGACCGCCAGTGCGATCACGAGGGCGAGGTTCGACGTTCGGAACATGGTGCCCCTCTCAGTTGAGTACGGGAACTCGGACGCCCACGACCCCGCGGGCATCGCTCCTCTATCAACGCCTTGCGTGCTTCGGCGAATGCTATTTCTTCGACGGAAAGACCGTCTTCCAGTCGTCCTTGATGCTCGTGACCACCCACCCACGTTTCGCGGCTTCGTCCAATCCGCGATCGAGCTTCCCGACGGGCGACTTGCGGTCGTAAGCGAACTCGCGTTCGGCATCGGTGTGGTGAACGAGCAGCCCGAACCGCGGCCCCTTGGCCGTCGTGGTGTACTCGAGCATCTCGAAGTCGCCGTCCGAGTTGCCGAACGCCATGAGCGGCCGGCGCCCGATCGCGCGAGCGATCCCGACTGGCTTCCCCGCGTGGTCGTCGATCAGATCGATGTTCGGTTCGATGACGACGGCCGATTTGCCGTCCTTCGCGGTGTACTTCGTCTTGAACGTGGTGCCGACGACCTGCTCGGGCGGCACGCCGTAGACCTTCTCGGCCCACGGGCGCATGGAATCGACCGTTCCGCCGGACACGATGAACGTCTTGAACCCGTTCGCCCGCAGGTACGCGAGCACTTTCGAGCATCGGCTGGTAGACGCACTCGGTGTACGGCCGCTCGTACTTCGGGTGCCGCGCGGTGGCGAGCCAGTCGGTTACCGTGGTTTCAAACTCCTCGATCGTCATCCCCGTGTGCGTGGCGATCAGGATCGCGGCCAACCCCTTCTCGCCGGACGCGGCGAGCGTCTTGTGGTCGCCTTCCAGCACTGCCTTGAACGGTTGCTGGTCCTTCCACTCCGGGTGCTTGTCGGCGAGCGCCTTGACCCGATCGATCGCGAACGCGAACTGGACGTAGATCGGCTGCTCGCACCAGAGCGTGCCGTCGTTGTCGAACACCGCGACGCGCTCGGCGGGCGGGACGAAGTCCGGGGAACCGTCCTTCGTGACTTTTGCGACGAACGCCGTGAGCGCCTTCTTGGGCGCGGTGTCGTTCCACGACGGGAGCGGATCTGCGGGCGCAGTCCGGGCGCCCCAACCGGGGCGGGGAATAAGGCTCCCCCACGAGCAGGAGGGGGACGAAGATCGCGGACCGCATGGCCACGCCCTGAAAACCGGACAACGGTGCTGGCGGCCGGCCGGTTACCGTCCGCGAGCGGCCCTAAATCCTTGGGCTTCGTGGGCGATCCGTTCGGGAAGTGCGTGGTAGATGATGCGCCGATCGACCGAGTGTGACAAGCAGAAAGCCGACGGGAAATTCAAATTCAATTGCAACCCGAATCTTGAGGCGCACCGATACGACGACAAATGGCGCTGAGTACACGGTCAGAGTGCGACCGGTGACTGCGAGTTTCGTAAAACTTCAGATCGATCATTCTAATCAAAAAAATGTCCTTGGGCTCACAACAGAAAATTGGTCCGGTAACACTCCGCGCGGTTTCCCGCTCCCCTACCTGAGCGGGCGAGGGAACGGTGAGGGTACCGCCCCGGGGCCCGCCTCTAGATCCGTGCGGCGGACCGCCGCGGGAGTGTCCTGTGAAGAAATTGCTTGCCAAGGTTTTTGGTGGTGAAGCCCGACCCCAGTCGACGCGCCCGGCGTCGGGGTTCCGGCCGTCGATGGAGGTACTCGAGGGGCGCGCGCTGATGTCGGTCGTCGGCCCGGAACTGCACGTGAACACGATCACGTCGCTGTACCAGGACCAGGTCGCCGTCTCCAGTTCCCCGGCCTCGAACGGTGGGTCAGTTGTAGCCTGGAGGCACCAGTACAACACGAGCGGCACCGACACCGACATCCACATCCAGCGGTACGACCAGTTCGGGAACCGGCTCGGCGGCGAGATCACCGTTGCGGCGGGCATCTTCCGGGAGAGTCAGCCGTCCGTGGCGATGGACGGGGCCGGTAACTTCGTCGTCGTTTGGGTGGACGACGTCAACAACTCCGGGAACACCAACATCCTGGCCCAGCGGTTCTTCGCCAACGGCAACCGCAACGGCGGCGTGATTACCGTGGCCAACGACGCCCGGGCCGAGTACGACCCGGACGTCGCGATGGACTGGGCCGGGAACTTCGCGGTGAGTTACACGCTCCAGTACTCGGCCAACGACCGCGACGTGTACGTCCGCCGGTTCGCCGCCAACGGCACCGCGATCGGGTCGAACGTGGTGGCTGGCAGCGGGCTGAACGAGTACTCGGCCAGCATCGCCCGGACCGCGGACGGTCGGTTCGCCGTCGCGTACCAGATCGACCGGCCGAGCGGCAATTCGATCGATAGCGACATTCTCCTCAATCGGTACACCGCCGCCGGCGCGCTCCAGACCTCGCAAGCCGTCGCCAACACGGGCCGGAACGAGTACTCCCCGGACATCGCGATGGACGCATTCGGGAACACGACGCTGGTTTACGAGGAAGCGTATGCGAACCTCGACCACGACATCCGGGCGCGCCGGATCTCGAACACCGGCGCGCTGAGCGCGACGATGTACGTGGACGGCAGCACCGACTACGAGTTCGCCCCGGCGGTCGCGGTGAACCCGAGCACGGGCAAGTTCGTGGTCGCGTACCAGCGCCTGCACAGCAACGGCTCGCAGCTCAGCGGCCCGAACCAACAGATCGTCCGCGAGATGACCGCGGACGGGTTGATCTTGAACACGGTGAACCTGGGCGACCGGTTCACCGCCTCGATCGGGATGAACGGGTCCGGTACCTACTTCATCGGGGACGTCGGGTACAACGTCCCCGGCGACCAGGGTCTCGGGATCTTCGCCCGCCGCGGCGTCCTGGTTTGATCGATTGTCTACCGCGAAGCTGTAACTAGTTTCGCGGCGAGATCGCCCCGCTGCCGCCCGATCCCTTATCAAAATGGATCGGGCGGTACTTATTTTTACAGGCGTTCTTCCGCGCGCTTGAGATGCCCCAAATCACTTGAATCGATGAGTACGGTCACCAGGCGCATTGTGTAGATTTCCCACGTGGCGGAGCGTCCCGTGTGCGACTTCTCACTCGGCCCATCACATTGCGAACCGAGTCAATCCCAAAGTAATAAGAACTGACGATTCTCGTGTTGCCGGTGTCGCGTGACGGGCGATAATATCCCATGTCTCCCAAACTCGCAGGGGGACTCATGTCACGTCAGTTTCTGTGCATTTCGAGGCTCTTATGTACTCTCCCCGTCGCGGTCCGCGTGGGTTCACGCTGATCGAGCTATTGGTCGTGATCGCGATCATCGCGATTCTCATCGGGCTACTCTTGCCCGCGGTTCAAAAAGTGCGGGACGCCGCCGCCCGCATTCAGTCGGCGAACAATCTGAAGCAACTCGGCATCGCCTGTCACTCGGTCAACGACGTCAGCGGCACCCTTCCGCTGGTATGGAACCCGTGGTGGGGCAACGCATCGCCGTTTCTCCAACCGTGGCCCGCGGACAACACCGGGCACCTGATCCTGCTCCCGTTCATTGAGCAGGACAACCTCCAGAAGCAGGAGAAGCAGTACGGCCCCTGGCGCGAGACCGGCACCCTCCCAACCGGTACCGTGGCCGTGTGCGAAACGGTGGTGAAGACCTACCAGGCCCCCGCCGGCGGACTCACCGGCGTTCAGACGTTCGGAGGCAACTACGGGAACGGCAGCGGGGCGTGGTACTCGTGGATGAAGACCAACACGTTCTCCACCACGAATTACGTGCTGAACATCCAGGTCTTCGGGAACCCGTCGAACGTGGCGGGCGACGTGTGGGACGGGTGGAACCTCAATAAGACCACGCGCCCGCTCGCGGTGCAGAGGATCTCCGACGGCAGCTCGAACACGGTGATGTTGGCCGAAAAACTGTCGAGTTGCCCGCTGAGCTGGATGGCCGGCGGGAAGAGCTACGTTACGTTCGCCGGGGCGAGCTACGAGTACCCCAACGCGCCGGTGTTCCACGGCGGCCAAGGGGCGCCCCAATTCGGCGCCACCATCGCGAACTGCGACCCGGCCCGCGTTCACGCGCTGTCCACCGGTGTGATGCTCACCGGTATGGCTGATGGCAGCGTCCGCAACGTGTCGTCGGGCGTCTCGGCCAGCACCTGGGCCATCGCCTGTGGCCCGCAGGACGGCGCGGTGTTGCCGTCCGACTGGTAACTGCTGTCACCGGTTCCTGAGCGTGGAACCGTTCCCGTTCACCGCTGCTCCGCCCCTGCTCTGTGCCGCGGGCGGGCGCGGGGCCGCACCACCATACACAAAAACATCATGCTGAATTTTCACTCGGGCCGGTCCCGCGCGACCGGGCTTTGTCTCGCGTTTCTCGCCGGTCTCGGCGTCCTCGGCTGCGGGTCAAAGACACCCACCGGCGAGGTGTACGGAACCGTCACCTACAAGAACGCTCCCGTATCCGCGGGCACGGTCAAGTTCATCCCGGAGAAGGGGGAGCCGGTGTCCGCCGATCTGGGACCGGACGGTACTTACCGGGCTACGGGCGTACCGGCCGGGAAAGCCAAGATCGCGATCGAAACGATCCGCTTCAAGAATCTGACCCCACCCCCGGCGGGCATGGCCAAGATGATGGGCGGACCGAAGATGCACTACGTGCCGATCCCGGACAAGTACGAGAAAGCCGAAACCACGGATTTGTCCGTCGACGTGATCGACGGGAAGAAAGAGTGGAAGATCACTCTGGAGTAAGCAAACCGCGTCCCTACGCAAGCTCAAACTCGCGTGGGGGCGCTCTCCGTCCGCATCTACAAAGCGTTTTCTTGTCTGATCTGCGTTATCCGCGTCATCCGCGGCTCTTTATCTTCTTCTCACACGAGTGCCCTGCTCCAATATGCGGTCAGCGGCCGGGCACTTGTCCCGCAGCTTTGGTCAGTGGGGCGTGCGGGTCGCCTTTGGCCCATTTTGCGAGCAGCGCACGCGACGAGTCGGTGCCGATCCACTGGAGTGCTTGAACGGCACGCACCTCGCGGTTTTCGGCTGCGGTCAGAGATCGTGCTTCGACGGCTTTGAGCAAGTTCCCCGCGCGCTGGCGCGATTCCGGGGACGTGCTCGTCCGCACCTCGTCACGCAAATACGGTTCGGTCTGAGCGCCCATCGCACGCAGTTCTTTTTCGGCCTTCTCGCGTGCGTCGAACTGCGGAGAACTCAGATCGGCAATCAGTCCTTTCATTCGCGCCGCATCCAGGGCCTTTTTCGCCGTAATCTTCTCACCCAGCAGGGAAACGGCTTTATCACCGGCAGTGCTCAGAATCCGGGCCGCACGCAGACCGGTCGTCGCGTCTTTGGCGAGATCGTCCCATACCGGCGCCAGGTCGGTCGGTACCGTTCGCGCGAGGCGCTCGGCGAGTTGCTTCTGCCAGGGCGCTGTGTCCCACACCACGACCGAGGTGTCGGACAGCGAAACGGCCACTCGGTTGCCGTCCGGGGAGAACTCGAACCGCACGGGGCGCGCGGCCGTGGAGATCGTCGCCACCGTCTTCTTGAGCACGAACGGTTCGCACACCTCGAACGTATTGTCGTCGAGAACCCGGAGCACGAACCGCGCCTCCGGCCCGAGCACGACCGGGTTCAACCGATCCTGCTCGAAGACGCGCACCTTGTCGCGACTGGTCAGTTCCCAGAGATCGTAGGCGTAGGGCGCTTGGGGCGTGTAGCGCGAACTGTTCGCCCGCGAGACCCATTTACTGTCGTACCCGACTGTGAACAGGAAGTTCCCTTGAACCCGGTCCGGGTCGGTACTGGCGAAGTCGGTCCGTAACTCGTGCGCCAGCTTGCCGTCGGCGAGTGAGTAGCACCGGAGGCGCGCCGGGTCCGGTTTGTCATCGGAACGGATGTTCGGGTAACTCTGCACCGTGAAGACGGAGTACGGAGCGTAGTGGCGCGGCGGTTCCGTTCTTCCCGCTCCGACCGCGGTCCACTCGCGGATTTTTTCCTTCCGCACCGTATCCCAGAGTACGGTCGGGTACTTGAATTCCGGCTGCGTGCGGAATTCAGCCCCGCCGCTCACTGCGTAGGCTTGCATCAGCACGGTCGCCCCGTCGTCGGCGACGCTGATCGGGTGCATCCAGCGGAACGTCTCGTCGGGAAGCGGGGTGCCGAGCCGCCTCTTGCACTGTCCGGTGCCAGCGTCGAAGACGAGTAGCTCCTTCGACCCGCTCCGTTCGGTTGATTCGGAATTCTCCAGGCCGGCAACGATCTCTTTACCGCCCCCGATGAAGAACAGATCGGGCAGCATCTTCCAGTTCTCGTTCGCCGCGAACCCGGTTGGCAGAAGGTCGTAGAGCCGCTTACCGGAGCCGGCGTCCCAGACCGTCCAGGTGCGGTCGTGATTGGCCGCGCGTGTGAAAAGCGTCCGACCATCCGGAGCCCAAACCAGACCGGTCGGGACCGAGGGCGCGTCGATCGGGTCGCGTTCGGCCCCCGTTTTGGCATCGAGACGCGACAGCCCGTGACCGTGACGAACCAGGACCGTGGCCCCGTCCGGCGAGACGTCGCACAACTGTACCCTCACGGTGTGGAGCGTGCGGAACGTCGTCCGCCACTTCTCCTTGCCGCTGGCCACGTCGTAGGCGAGCGGGCGGTGGTCCCACACGAACACGGTTTTGCCGTCCGGGGAGAACAGCGGGCGCGGCTTCTCCCAGGAGCGCCGAAGCACCGGCAACTGTTTGTCCGTGTCCCCGGTGGGAAGGGTCAGGATGCGGATGTCTTCGGTACTGGTCGCGACCAGAATTTTGCCGTCCGGAGAAGCGGCCAAATCGGACGGGATACTAACCTTGTGAGGAAGCGTGCGGACGACCTCGCCCGATTCCAGATCGAAGACGGTCGGCTCGCGCCCGGATTGCCACAGGATCGCTTGTTTGCTGCCTGGTAGGGGGTGCATGACCGTACCCCACTCCCCAAAGCCGTCCGGCAAATCGTGAGAGCGGGCCACTTCCAGTTTGTCGTCACGGACGATCAGCTTCCAACCGGTCGGCTTCTCCCACCCGACGTTTGCGCGCTCCAGGAGTTGTTTACCGTCCGGGGTCCAGGCCAGAGATTTGAGCGCGTCACAGCTACTGGTCTTCTCCGCAATGATCTTGCCCGTCTCGATGTCCCAAATTTGGAGATGTGTCTTGTCGTCCCGCGCACCGCCACACGCCACGCGCGATTCCTTCGGGTGCATGGCAAAGGCCAGTTCCTTCTTGCCGTGTTTGGTGGGGTCGTCGAGCAACTCCAGTTTCGTGTCGATCGTGCGGAGGAGCGCGCCGGTGCCGGCATCCCAGACATAAAGCGTGCTACCGGCGTGCCCGACGACGCGCTTCCCGTCCGCACTGTAGCGGGCATCATCGATCGGCCCGGCGGCGCGGAACCGCGGGGAACCGATCCGGCTCACAACAGACGGCTCCGTCACAGCCGTGGGCGACTCGGGCTCCCGCGCGGGCGGCGGTACGTCCGGAGGAGCGACCACCGCGCCCAGTCCAACGACCGCGGCAGTGGCCAGCGCTAGTAGCGTCACCTTCGCGCGTGTTAGCATCGAGTTCACGGTCAGCCCTCGTGCAAGTGCGGCCGCGCGTCCCGTTGAGGAAGCTGCGAGCGCGGTCAGGATGGAATCCGCCAAGCGCGGTGGAGTCGCCGCGACCGCGCTCGCAGTGGCCACCACCAACAGAACCACTCCCAGGTCGCACCCGCGTGCGGTCAGTGCGTCGGCCAGTTTCTTGCGTCCGCGTTTGAGCTGGCTCTTGAGAGTGGCTTCGGGCACGCCCAATCGGATCGCGGCCTCGTCCTGCGTCAGCCCTTCGAGGTAGCACAGCACGAGGGGCGCGCGGTAGTGCGGCGGGAGCCGGTCGAGTTCTTCGTCCAGAAGTGCGGCCAGTTCGCGCCCGCTTACTGCGTCTGCTGGTGGGATCGCTTCGGGCACCGCGGCGCGGGCCTCGCGCCCCCTGCGCCGGTCGGCCGCAACGCGGGCGTTCCGGGCTACGTTCCGGGCCGTCGAGTACAGCCAGTTCGCCACGGACGCCTGCCACCGCGTTCCGGCGGCCTTCTCCGCTAACAGCAGGAACACGGCCTGACAAACGTCTTCCGGATCGTGCCCGCGGGGTAGCGCCCGGCGGCACACGCCGAACACCATCACCGCGTGCCGGTCCACGACTGCCGCGAACGCCCCCTGGTCCCCTTCGGCGACGAAGCGGGCCAAAAGGTCGCGGTCGCTGAGCGCCGAGAATTTGATTTTCGCCGCGGCGCGCGCCACGCGAGTGACCGCGGTCGTGTGCTGTGTCACGCCTCGCCCTCGGAATCGGCCGTCACCCGTATCATGTGCGCCGAACGGCACGGGGGGGCAACCGGGCCAGAATACCGCACGCAGTGCTGGAATCCGAACCTCTGCGCTTCCCGCCCCAATTCGGTGAAACGCCCTCCGCCACTACGTTGACAGCCCGTCTGTGCGGGGTCGATAATGTTCCGGCCTCTCCGCACCGTTACTAAGGTTCCCAACATGTCGCGCCCGGTTTTGTTGCTGATCGCCCTTCTCGGGGCGGGTTGCGAAGAGAGGCCCGGCCCACCGCCCCCACCGCCACAAGATAGTGGAGCGAACCGCCCGTCGGTGGCGATCGTCTCACCCGAAGAGCGCACCGAAGGGCGCGGGTACCCGGACCGGGTGTCGGCCGGGTTGGGCCGTGTGGTGCGGGGAGACGTTGAGGTGTGTGTCGACCACGCCGGTCACGCCGGCAGTCAATGCATCATCCAAATTTCGGTGAGGAACCGGAGCAAAGACAAACCGCTCGCCTTCACCAACTGGACCAAGCCGGGGCACGCGACCCTCAAGGACGACGAGGGGCGGGCGTACCCGCTGATCCCGATCTCGGCGGAGCGGGAGCGGCTCCTGCGCGAGTGGGAACAGGGGCGCCCCGATCCGGGGTTCGGCACCGGGACGGGTTCGGTTACCCGCGAGCGCCCGCGGGTCGCGTCCTTGTGGTTCGACCCTGCCGCGCTGAGTGGCCTCTACTTGGACCTGGACCTGGAAGGTGCCCCGGTCGGGTTCGCGGACCCAATTCGGTTTCGTATCTCGGGCGAGATGATGGTTACGATTGCACCAGGATCGCCGTAAAGTTTTTCGGTGTGCGGGTTAGGTGTATTAACGTGCTTTGATTCGCCCGTTGTGGTGAATGAATTGCGCACGTTTCCCGTTTTCCCGCCGCGGAGCACGAGGCTCGGTACAAACCGTGGCGTGATCTTGTGCAATCCTTTTCTTTGCTACTGTCCTTGCGATCACTTCTGGCGACATGGTACAACTTCCTCTCCCAATTCGCTCATTTGTTGGGGGAGGGAACTGATGCTTTGTCCGCGCTGCTACGGTAAGCACGTCGTTCTCTTGAGCGGCTCGTGGACACCGTGTCCCGAGTGCGCCGGTATCGGGGAACTGCACTGCTGTGACGGGCTGCGCGAACAGGAAGAATGCCGGTACACAGTGGTTTCAGATCGCACGACCACAAGCTTCGGACCGGCACCGGAAGCCATTTCTGCTCCCGAGCCAACGCCGGTCCTTCCATTCCGCATCTGAGGTGCGTTCGTTTTCAAGCACCCGCGGCGTGTCTATTTCTTCGGCGCCGCGAACGTTCTGAGGTCGATCTCGCCGGGGGTAGGACCGAGTGGCACCGTGTAACCGTAATGGCGATATGCATCAAATGAAAAGTTGTACTTAACGGTCGGGTGTTCAATACGACTAAACGTTGCCTTGGTGTAACCGGCCGCTCCACACGCCGCGAATACTGGGTGGAGGTAGTCGCTTGAGTGCTCCTTGTACGCAATAACGCGGAGCTTCTTCGGTCCCTTCGGATCGTTGAACGCGCGGCTCAGGTACTTGGTGAGAGCGTCCAGGTTGGAACAGGTGATCTCGGCAACACGATCGTTTATCACTTCGCGAATGGTGTAAGCCGCCTTCCCCGCATCCCCAACCACAACCGCAACGTCTTTTCCCAATTCGGCTGCGGCGTCTGCTTCGGCTTTTTCGCGCTTCGCGTCTTCGAGTTTCTGCTTTTCGGCCTTTAATTCTTCGAGCGTGGTGTCGAGGAGCTGCTTCTGTTTTTCCAGGTCGGCGAGCCGCTTTTCGAGCCGCTTCATCGTGTCCGGTTCTTCGGGCGCGTTATTCGTTCCGCCCCGGCTGAGCGGCTCGGTTGCCTGAGCAACGCTTTCCGAGCGCCCCGTCAGACCGAGTCCCAATATGCCCGTACCAACGACGAGCACGGCGACTACGGTCGCGGTCATGATCTTCTTCATCCAGAACATGCGAAGCACTCCGTCGGTTAGCCCGGCCACCGCCGGTGACACACCGGTCGCGGCCAGGGTCGAAGTCGAATAAACCGTTGCGGCTCGAATGGTGGCTGTCGCCAACCCGGTTGGCAGAGCCACCGCCGCGCCCACCAGCGCGACCGGAATGCCGTTACCCAAACGTGCCCGAAGCCGCTCGAACGCACGATTGAGGCGTGCGGAGAGTGTTCCTTCGGGGCAGCCGAGGCGCTCGGCCGCTTCGCGCCGCGTTAGCCCCTGTAAGTGGCACAGCACTACAGGTTCGCGATACCGCTCCGGCAGCGCGAGTAGGGCCGCGTCGAGGTCGAGTTTGTTTTCGGCGGTTCCCGTGGTGGGAGCGGGCACCTCGTGTTCCATTGGTCCCGTAACGACCGCTCGGCGCCGGTTCGTTCGGTTCACGTTTCGGGCCGTCATCAGCGCAACGCGGTACAGCCACGGACCGAGCGGCGTGTTACCGTGCAAGCTCTCGGCTCGGCGGAGCAGGACGAGGAACGTCGCCTGGAACGCATCTTCTGCATCCTGCGTGTGGGTGAGTGCCCGCCGGCACGCGCCCCACACGACCGGCCCGTACCGGCGCACGAGTTCCGCGAACGCGGCTTCGTCGCGCGCGGCCAGGAAGCGGTCGAGGAGGTGCCGATCGGTTGTGGCGTCCGCGCGCTGATCGCGGAGAATCATCAGAACCCGGTTCATGCCCCCATACTGTCCGGAAATTGTCCCGCGCGTGCAGAAAAAATGGGGCGAGTCGTAACAACTCGTGGCGGGACGTTTGCCTACCTGTGACCGCGAAAGCCACAACCGCTGTCGCCCAACCGCCGACCTCACTTGCGTTCTGGCGGGACAACGACCCCGGCGAGAGATAAAACCCACCGCATGAACCCCATCGACTCTCTCTTTCAGCGGCTCCGCGCCGCGAAACGCGCCGCGTTCATGCCGTTCGTGACCGCCGGCGACCCGGACATCACTTTTACGCGCGAACTCCTTCCCGCCGTCGCTGAGGCAGGCGCCGATCTCATGGAGATCGGGTTCCCGTTCTCCGACCCGATCGCCGACGGTCCCGTAATCCAGGCGTCGTACACGCGGGCACTGGCGCAGAAGCTGAAACTCGCGGACGTCTTCGCCGCACTGCGTGACACCACCGCGCGCCCGGGTTGGAGCGCGCCACTCGTTTCGATGGCGTCGTACTCGCTGATGTTCAAAATGGGGCCGGCCGCGTTCATTGATGCGGCGAAGGCGGCCGGCGTAAGCGGGGCTGTGGTGCCGGACGTGCCCGTTGAGGAAGCGGAAGAACTCTCGAAGCTCGCCGCGGACCGTGATTTCAAGCTCGTCCTGTTGGTCACGCCCACGACGTCGCCGCAGCGCGCGGAGAAAGTGGTGAAGGCGTGCGGTGGGTTCGTGTACGTCGTGAGCGTGGTGGGTATCACCGGGGCGCGAGAGGCACTACCCTCTGCACTACGCGAGCAGCTCACGCGGCTCCGGACCATGACCGACCTTCCGCTGTGCGTCGGGTTCGGGGTGAGCCGGCCCGAACACGTCCGCGAACTGAAGGACATCGCCGACGGGGTGATTGTCGGCAGCGCCGTAGTGAAGAAGCTGGAAGCCGCCGGGACCGACCGCGCGAAGGCACTGGCCGACGTGAAACAGTTGGTGAGCGAACTACGCGGCGCGCTGAACTAATTCGATTTGGTGCGTTCATCCGGGCCGGTTGTGGCGAGCCTTTGCCACAGAACCGGCGCGGTTCGTACTTACGGGCGCGGGCCTTCCAGTGCCTGAAGTGCTTCGATGAACAGGTCCGGCGGGTCGATGACGGAGTCCCCGTTCTTCAGCGTGATGAACGGGTGCCACATCCCCTGCCACACCCAAAACACGTCGTCGGTGATCGGGTAAGCGTGTTCGCGGAAGTTCTCCGTCGCGAACAGGTGTAGCCCGTGAACGTTCTTGATCGCGGGGAACGACACCGGCCACACGGCCAGTTCCTCGCGGCTCGGGATCGCGACCCAGAACCCCGCGGGCGAGTCCGGCATCAGCTCTTCCAGGAGCAGCGCGCGGGTCGCGTCGTAGCTGTCGCCGGTGTGCCCGATGTAGATGTCGTGTTCCGGTGACGCGCGCTCGAAGAAATCGGCCGGGGTCGCGGTGCGCAGGTTTTCGAGCGCGACATCGAGCAGGTCTTCGCCGCGCTTGCGGCTCCGCTTCAGCATCTCGTCGGTGACGAACGCCATCGTCTGCGGGAAATCGACAACGAGCGTGATTTCGAGCCCCGTACCGGGGAGCGGAATGCCCCACGGGTGTGCGACGGTGCGATTGAACGGACGCCCCAAGCGCGGGCGCAGGCGGTCGAGGATCGTGGTGAGGTCGTTCGGGATGTCCGGCGCGGCGACGGCGCGGGCGAGGCGGTCGAGGAACGAGTGAATCATTTCCGGCCACTCGGCCGGTTCCGCGGCGCGCACGCGACGGTGCAAGTTACTCAGCCCGATGTACTGCTCGTCGCCCCCCTCCGGCGGGCGGACGTTCACGCCGTTCTGTTCCCAGTCGACGATGGTGTACCCGTCGCTCGCGAGCCGCGCGCTAACGGCCGCCCGGAAGTCTTCGGGGAAGTGAGAAACGGGTTCGTCGGCAGCGGACACTGAGAGCCTCCTGCGATCAGGCGCGAGCGGCAACCGGCCGCTCCGGACCCGCCGCGCCCTTCGGCAACTTCACCACCATTACGGAGCACGAAGCCTCGCGCATCACGCGCTCGGCCACGCTGCCCATCACGAGCCGGTCGGCCCCGGCGCGCCCGTGCGTGCCGATCACGATCACGTCGATCCCGGCGTCGGCGGCGTACCGGGTGATCTCGGTCGCCGGGTCACCCTCTAATAGTATGTGGCTCACCGGGATCTTCGGGTTCGCGGGGCGCACCTGTTCCAGTTGGTCCCGCCAGTGCGCCGCGGAGTCGGGCGCGCCGGGCGCGTGAACGTACACAATAGTCAGGCTCGCACCGGACGCCTCGGCCAGCCCGACCGCGTGGAAGTACGCCTGGTTCGAGTAGCTCGAAAAGTCGGTCGGGTACAGGATGCGCGTGACGCGGATCATTAGTTGGCCCCGCGAAGTCAGGTGGCCCGGTCAACGACCACCGCTCCTATCGTACCAACGGAACCGGACGAAGGAAGGCGGGAACTGTGGTTGCTCGTGGCTGGTGAACCCCACCCGCAAGAGTGGTGGGTGGACTCAAAGACAACAGATGTGCTTATCGAGGCGTGGTGTGGACGCGCCCGGCAAGAGGCAACCGACCCACCGCCCTTGCGGGCGGGGTTCACCAATCTGGCACTTTGTGGGAATTGGCGAAGTGGGGGAGATTCGCCTGGGCGTCCGATTGGCTCGCGAAACTCCCTAAGTCGCCGTGCTTTCCACAGCATATAAAGGGCGCGCAAGTCCGTTTAATCCAATCAATCTATCTCTGCCGATTGTAACAGTGTATGTGTGCGTTCCACGATTTGAGGCGCGGACATGCGGTATCGGTTGTGTGTGACTACAGCGACGCTCGTGTTGCTTGTAGTCGGCGCACGCGCCGATGAGCACGCAATACCGGCGTGGGAGTTACCGCCCCCGAATACCGACCCTTTCAGCGCGCCGTTTTTTCAACCGTCGAATTCGTCAGGGCACTCTCGTGACACACCGAACTCGGCCCTCGTGGACGCCGTTATCACGCACGATCCGCGTGCGGTGACGTTGCCCTCCGAGGTCGTTGGGGCGCGCGCCTGTTGTTGCAACCTCACGACGTGGGCCACGATGGAGTTACTGATCGGGCGCACGCGCGGGCCGAGCGTCGCGCCCATCGTGACGACAGGCCCGGTGTCTGCGGGTGCATTTGCCGGCGCGATCGGCCAACCGACCACGCTTCCATTATTTGGCGGGAAACGGATTCTCGATGACTGGCGCAGCGGATTGCGCATCGAACTTGGCGCGTGGATGGACAGCAGCCAGCAGAGCGGCATCGGGCTTCGCTTTTACTCACTGTTCACAACCAACGAACAGTTCCGCTCGGCCTCTAACAACCGGATCGTTATCAATGTTCCGCAATCGGTGAGTGCCGGGCCGGTCAGGATTCAAATCCCCGCGTTCGTGAGTTTCCCCGGCGCGAGTACGGGGCGCGTTGCGGCCAGTGCCGAAACGATGTTCGCGGGCGGGGACTTGAACTGGCGCTACCTGATCGATCGGAACGAGTGGGGCCGCGTGGACACGCTCGTGGGCTACCGACAACTGCACCTCGTGGACTCGCTCGGGTCGAATTTCAACGTCGTACCCACCTCACCTGTCAGTGAGTCGTTGCTCGTGTCCCCACAATATGCGGGGGTCGACAACGTACACACGCGGAACAATTTCTATGGTCCGCAGCTCGGGCTGTGTGCCTCGGCCGGTGTGGGGCGCTTCTGGATCGAGGGGCACGCCGCGGCCGCGTTGGGGGTGACGGAGAGTTCGCTGGACTTCGCACGTTCACGAACGGGTGTTGTCGCGTCGAACCCGGCCGCGATGCTCGCCACGCTCGGCGCACCGGCCTCTGCCACGAACTCCGTGATGGCCGCGACGACGAACCAGGTGCCGACGATGCAATCGAACGTGGCGAGTCGGTTGTCGTACTTCGGTGTGGTGGGCGAGGGCGGCGTGCGGGTAAACTGGCGCGCCACCGACCATGTTCGCTTCACGGCCGGGTACAGCTTCCTTTACTGGAACAACGTGCGCCGGGCGCAAGAGATGTTCATACTCGGTCCCGTGCTGCGACCGCAAGCGATCGACTTCACCACGCACCTGTTCAGCGTGGGGCTGGATCTGCGTTTCTGATCTCACATTGATAGCAACTCACGTCAGGTTCCACTTCGAGAAAGTTTTGTAACAGCGCTCCTACTGAGCTACCGAACCCGCCGAAGCCCAATTACAACCCTCAAATCGCCCATCATCTCTGGAGAGTGCCGATGAAGACGGTGCGTTGTTTCTGTGCGGTCGCGTTGGTGGCCGCACTGGTAGCTCCCGCAGCGCGCGGGCAGGATGCCCCCAAACCCGGTCCGGAGCACGAGATTCTCAAAAAGCAGGAGGGTAATTGGGATCTCGTGATGAAGTTCGGTGGGGGCGAGTCCAAGGGAACCGTGACGTACAAGATGGACCTCGGCGGGCTGTGGCTGTCCGGGACGCTGGAGAGCGAGCTTTTCGGCACGAAGTTCCAGGGCCGGAGCCTCGAAACCTACGACGCTGCCAAGAAGAAATACATCAGCGTGTGGACGGACAGCATGAGCACCCAACCGATGGTGATGGAAGGCACCTACGACAAGGACAAGAAAACGCTGACGCTGACCGGCGAGCACCCCGGACAGGACGGCAAACCGGCGAAGTGGAAGTCGGTGACCACGTTGACGGACGACAACACGATCAACTTCAGCATGTTCGTGGGCGACGACAAAGAACCGATGTTCACGATCGTCTACAAGCGAAAGAAGTAGCTCGGGCGCAACGCACGTGTGGCCCAGGCCCGCTGGCCTGGGTTTTTGTTTTGGTACGCTTCGTTGTGCCCGCCTTATACTGCGGCATCGCTCCACTTCGCCGCAGGTGCTTTCATGTCCGTCAGAGCGGGCGGCGCGCCGACCGGATTTCTGTCGCCCTTAGCTTGTCCCCCAACTGTAGCCAAAGATGCGCTCCCTGATGTCGGTTGATTGGAGTCGAGTGGCCGGAGGAGTCGAAGAATATCTCATGCGCACCCAAATCACACGCACCTCTGAGCAAAACGGGCAATCTTACCGCAAGCATTTTGAAGAATTCCGCGCCGATGCGGGGTACTCCCCGTTTTTCTTGTGCGGCGATGCCTTGAAGATTTTGGCCGACCTTCCGACCGACTCGATTGATTGTGTGATGACTTCGCCCCCGTACTGGGGCCAACGGGATTACGGTGGTGGTGGCATCGGTCTGGAAGAGACGTGGCAAGAGTACGTTGTCAACCTGTCTGCCGTCTGCGAGCAGTTGAAGCGGGTGCTAAAACCGACGGGTTCTTTTTGGTTGAACATCGGCGACGCCTACCAGAACAAGAGCCTGCTCGGATTGCCCTGGCGGGTCGCTTTGACTCTCACAGATCAACAGGGGTGGGTTCTGCGGAACGATGTGGTGTGGAACAAGGTGAAGGGGGGGATGGATAACGCCACCGACAAGTTGCGGAATAACCACGAGTTCGTTTTCCACTTCGTCAAGAAAGCGAAGGGGTATTTCTACAACGTGGACGCCGCACGCCACCAACCCCGTCAGTCAAAGGTCGTGGGCGAACGGGTGGTATCCGCTACCGGCGTGAGCGGGGTGCGGTACCGACGGCAAATCGAACTCACTACGGCGATGAGCGACGAGGAGAAGAAAACCGCACTGGTGGCCCTGGAAGCCATCCTGGCCGATGTTCGGGATGGCCGCCTCTCGGATTTTAGAATGATTATTCGGGGAGTTCAGCGAGCGACGCACTCAGACTCGGAGAAGGTATCGGGCCGAGCGCGGGAGCTGAGGGAGAAGGGTTTCTACTTTCTGAAGTACCACCCGAACGGGGCCAAGTTGAGCGACGTGTGGGAGATCGTGCCAGAGGATACACAGAAGCGGAAGACTCACTTCGCCCCGTATCCGGAAGACCTCTGCAAGCTCCCGATTCTGACCACCTGTCCCGAAGGTGGTATCGTTCTCGACCCGTTTGCCGGTACCGGGACGACGAACTACGTTGCCTTCCGTTTGGGTAGGAGATCCGTTGGTATCGAGATATCCCCCGAACACATCAAGCACGCCCGTGAGCGGTGCAGGTTGCTGCTATGAGCAAGGTTGTCGAGCTGTACGGTCTACCCACTATCCAGAAACCAATCGGAGGTTGGGGAGCCGCGGTGAAGAATGCGAAATGCCCTTACCTCGATCGCAAGTGCCTCAAGTGTCGGAAGAGCTCGCCGAATATCTCGATTGGGACGTGTTCGGTGCACGTCAAGAAGGACGATGGCACCCCGGAGCACATGATTATCTGCCCGTACCGGTTGCTCGAAGATCAGCAGATTTTCATCGACTGTCTTCCGCTGTTAACAAAGCACGAGCACGGCAACGAGTATCACATCACGAACCAACTGAGCATCCCTGGCGGGAAGGTAGATTACTGCTTGGCTTCGGTTCGTAAGAACGGCGTAGTCGTGGATTTTGTAGGTATCGAGTTTCAGACACTCGATACGACGGGCACCATTTGGCCGGAGCGCCAACGGTTCCTGCACTCTCAGAACCTCAAGGTAGGTACAAAGGACAGGGCATCCAAGAAGAAGTTTGGTATGAACTGGAAGATGACTGCGAAGACAATCTTAGTACAGTTGCTCCACAAGGTTGAGACTTTCGAGCACGCCGGCAAGAAGTTGGTTTTGGTCTGCCAGACGCGACTGCTGAAGTACATGCGTGATACCTTCCTGTTCGACCACGTCAACACCGATGATGAGTCGCACACTATGCGACTCCATACCTACGACCTCCAACGCGTTGCGGGGGAGGGGTTCCAGTTGGTGGCGGGAGACAAGTTCAGTACGAACAGAGAAGGGGTGGAAAAGTGTCTGAGATTGAAAGATTCTGGTAAGATCGATGTTGATACACTCACGGTGCATGTTCAGTCAAAGATTACTAGCAACACGAAATTGTTGGTGACGAAACCAAGTAGCATTCCGGCACTTGAAAAAGACAAGAACAAAGACGGGGCGTGATTACATCGAAGGGCCGAACTGCGGTCGCGTAACCCCAGTTGCCTTCACAAGTACGACAAGCCTCGCCCCGGGTCAGCCGAAAGGCATCCGGGGTATTTCGTTTTTTGATAGCCCTTGCGCTATCAGCGTTCCCATATCGGTTATTGCGTGGTTAAATCCTCGCTTTGTGCTTACTTCTTGAGCTAATGATGTTGCGGTCGCGAGCACGGCTTGCTACCCTAGCTCTATGCGGAGCGACATTCTCTCGACGCCCGCGGCTTCCTCTCCCGGAAGCGTTTTTTCGATGCCGAAAAGCGAGCAGTTTTTACCGCCGCTACCCGAGATCGTGGGCACCGCGCCGGCCATGCAAGACGTGTTTCGTCTTGTTCGCCTCGCCGCGCCCCGATCGGCGAACGTTCTGCTCATAGGTGAAACCGGCACCGGCAAAGAAGTTATCGCGAAAGCCGTTCACAAACTCAGTCGTCGGTCGGACGGGCCGTTCGTCAAAGTGAATTGCGGCGCGCTGCACGAGAACCTGCTCGAAAGCGAGCTCTTCGGGCACATCAAGGGATCGTTCACCGGAGCCGTCGAGAACAAGACGGGCCGATTTGAAGCCGCACACGGCGGCACCATTTTCTTGGACGAAATCAACAGCACCTCACAGAAACTCCAGGTGAAACTGCTCCGCGTGCTCCAGGAACGCGAGTTCGAGCGCGTCGGCGAGAGCCGAACGATCCGCGTCGATGTGCGGGTGGTCGCGGCGACGAACACGTCGCTGGAACAGGCCGTTGAAGACGGCGAGTTCCGCGAAGACCTCTATTACCGGCTGAACGTCATCCCGATCGCGTTGCCCCCTCTGCGCGAGCGCCGCGACGACATTCCCCTACTGGCTCAGTTCTTCCTCAAGCGCTACGGCGACTTGCACAAGTGCCCCGTACCGGAACTGACTCCGATCGCGCTCGACGCACTCAAAGCCCACGACTGGCCCGGGAACGTGCGGGAACTGGAAAACACCCTGGAACGCCTCACGGTGTTCGCCGACGGTGGGCCGCTCACACCGGAACTGCTCCGATTCGGGCGCCCGCGGCCTGTCATTCGCGCTTCGCGTGGCAGCGGGGCACCGACCGATGTGCCGTCGCTGATTCACGCTCTCGTTCGCGCTGGGATGCACGCACCGCGCCCGGCGCACATCAAGCTCCACAAATTCCTCGTTGACGGCGTCGAACGCGAGTTGATCGAAGAAGTTCTGCGTGAGTGCGGCGACAACCAAGTGAAGGCCGCCGACAGGCTGGGCATCAACCGCAACACGCTGCACAAGAAGCGGGAAGAGTACCGTAAGGCCGACGCGGGCGGGGTCGACATCCCGTCGAGCGAGCCGCCCGCCGAACCGCCAGCAGCAGCCGGGTGAGTCGTGTTTCCCATCCTCCTCGACTTGCGCGGGAAACTCGTTTGCGTGATCGGGGGAGGCGCGGTCGGTTCGCGCAAAGCGCGGGCCGCCGTTGACGCGGGCGCGAGCGTTCGCGTAGTCGATCCACAAGTCGTGCTTTCACTTCCAGGTCCAATCGCTCACATCACTGAGCTGTATCGCGCAGAACACCTCGAAGGTGCGGCCCTCGTGTTCGCGTGCGCCACTCCCGAAGTCAACACACGAATTGTGACTGACGCGCACCAGCGCGGAATTTGGGTGAACGCAGCTTCGTCGCCGGACGCGGGTGACTTCACATTGCCCGCGGTCGTGCGCCGCGGAGGGTTAACGCTGGCCGTCAGCACTGAAGGCGCATCACCCGCTCTGGCCCGACGCATTCGCGAAAAGCTCGAATCCGAGTTCGATGAGGTGTTCGCTGAGTGGGTACAAATACTCGCCGAGGTGCGAACCGAAGTGCTTGCGACTGTAACAGATGAAGCCCGCCGGCGCGAGCTGCTCGATTCCTTCGCTGATTGGTCCTGGCTCACGCGGCTGCGCACAGAAGGAGCCGAAGCCGTGCGTCAGGCAATGCGGGCCTCTTTGTGAGAGTACGATCGCCCTCGCGCTCGCGAGGAGTCACCTGGGTATAATCAGCTCGTTCCGTTCGTGTCGCGGAATATGAAGAATCTGCGTTTCACTCGAACAGAGTAAAGTTCCAGCCGCATTCAACTCTGAGCCTGCAACTGTCCGAATACACGAGTTCGACCCACCGGCGGTAAAATCGGCAGAGACGCTAAAAAACAAGTGCGAGGCACAAACGGACTTGGTAGACCAATTGAGGCTTCGGGGTTCCAGGGGTTGAAACCCCTGGCTATTTCCTGTGACCCCAACGGGGTCCAAAAGTCATTGGGAACCGGGGATAGAGACTCGGATTAGTCGCCCCAACGGGGCGTCCGGTAATAGCCAGGGGTTTCAACCCCTGGCTCCTGTGAACGCGGGGTTGATGGGTCGGTTTTGATTTCTCGGCAAGGGCGGACATGAACCTGCTCGTGACGTGGAAAAAGGTACTGCTGTTCGGTGCCTTCGGTGCGGTCGGCTGTTTGGCCGGCTGGCTCGTCGGCGAGCCGCTCGTGTGGGCGTCCCGATCGGTCGCGGAAGCGGCCGGGGCCAAGGACGCCCCGTCGCTCATCTCCAAACCGGCGCCCCAATTCGCCGAACCGCCCCCGCTCCCCAACGACTTCCGCGAGCGCGTTGAGAAGGCTGGCGGGAAGTCCGGAGACGTGCAGCTCTCGCTCATCTGGTACAACGCTAACGACCTCGACTTGTACTGCAAAGACCCGAACGGCGACGTCGTTTTCTACAAGAACCCGCGCGTACTTAGCGGCGGCGAATTGGACGTGGACGCGAACGCCGGCACGACGCGCAGCGGCCTCCCCACGGTACTGACCACCGAGCCGGTCGAGAACATTTACTGGCCGAAGGGCGGCGCACCAGCCGGTCGCTATCAGGTGTTCGTGGTGTAAGCCGCCCACCGCCCAGCGACCGGGGCGCCCAACGCGACCAAGTACAAGGTGAACGTCCTCCACGACGGTCAGCGGTACGAGTTTACAGGAACCATCGAGCACGGCGGCACACAGCGGAACGAGCGCCTGATTTACGAGTTCGAGCTGAAGCCTCGGCTCGAACTGTTGGCCCCCGACGAAGTGAATTTGCTCCCGGCCGCGCCCGCGATCAAACTTCCGGTCGTGATTCGGCGGACGTACTACAAGGGACCGGTCGAGGTGCGAGCCGAGAACCTACCGGAAGGTATAGCCGCGAGCAAACTCACCATTCCCGAAGGCGAGAATGCGGGCGAAATCGAACTCCAGGCCGTTGAAGGCGCGAAGGAAATCAAGAAGGCCACTATCAAGTTTGTCGCTACCGGCGACAGCCTCGATTCGTCGACCAGCGTGCAGGTTGCCACACTCAAGTCGGCCGTCGCGTTTTCTCTTCTCGCAACGCTTTCCACTGGCGCGTGGACGGCACTGCTCGCGATCGGGTTGTGTCTCGCACTCCTGGCCGGGCAGAACAAGTACCTCGGCAAACCGTTGTTCGCGTCGAGCCGCATTCCGCTCCGGACCGTTATTGTGGGCGCTGGGGCGGCCGGCTTCGTGTCGGGGAGCGTCGGACAGTTGCTCTTTTTTGCGCTGCTCGCGAGCGGCGCCGCGAACCTCGGTTTCCTGGTTGGCTGGGTGCTCCTCGGTGCGCTCCTCGGGTGGGGCATCAGTCGCTTCGTTCCGAACCTAGACGGCGTAAAGGCGGCGCTTGCGGGCTTGGGCGGTGGGTTGCTCGGTGCGGGCGCGTTCTTGCTCCTGTCCGAACTCGCACAGTGGACCGGGCGCTTCGGTGGTGCGGTGATACTCGGATTCTGTATCGGGCTAATGGTCGCGGTGGTCGAAGCCGCGTTCCGGCGCGCGTGGATCGAAGTGCGCTACGGTGAGCGCGAAATAATCACCGTGAACCTCGGTGCCGAACCGGTGCGGATTGGAGGCGATGCGCAAGCCTGCACCGTTTGGGCACGCGGAGCCGCTTCGATCGCTCTCAAATACTGGATTCGCGACGGGCAGGTGCAGTGTGCGGACGTGCCCGCGAAGCAAGAAACGCCCGTCGCGGACGGTGACACGCGGACGGCCGGCAACGTAACCGTGATCGTGCGCACGAGCAACGCCGTTGCCTCAACAGAAGACACGCGGCCGACCGTGGCGCATGTGTCCACGCCCACGGCCCCCGCGCCGGTGCTACCGGAACTCGTGGTTACGCCGCCCCCTCCTGCGCCGCCTGCTCCATTTGATTACGACGACGGGCTGCCGATGCCGCTGTCTCCTCCTCCCCCCGCGCGCCCCGCGGTGACGTCCATTCTCGATCTGGACGACGCACCGGCTCAGACAGTGCGGTCAACTAGCGCGGCGCCCGCTCCGTCGAAATCTTCGGCCCCGTCAGCACCCGTCGCGGCCCCGCGCCCAGCTCCGGCGAATACACCCAATTCCAATGCTGCGGACGTGTGCCCGACGTGCGGTCGGAAGGTGCCCGGGCGCACCGGCGCCCGATACTGTGTGGTCTGCGACCGGACGTTTTGAATATTGTGAGTGTGGGCACCACCGAGCGACCGCGAGAAAACTCAGCCTTCCATGAACGAAGACGAGGAGCTTCCGTTATGCCCTACGATATGCAGATCGATCGCTCGAATCCCGGGTGCATTGTGTTCCTGGTGGACCTGTCCAACTCGATGCTGGACGGGATCGCGGGCACGCAGCGGGCGAAGATGGACACCGTTTCCACCGCCATCAACCGGTTCTTCCAGGAACTCATCACGAGCTGCGAAAAGGGCGAAGAGAAGCCGCGCAACTACTTCGACGTGGGCCTGATCGGGTACACCACCGACGCCAACGGGGTCGCCATCGTCCGCCCGCTGTTCCAGGGCGCGCTGTCCGGGCGCGACCTCGTTTCTATCAGCGAACTGTACGACAACCCGCTCGAAATCGAGCAGCGGCGCAAGAAGGAGTTCGTGGACGACGGCGCCGGCGGGCTCACGGAAATGGAGCGCCAGATCGCGTTCCCGGTCTGGTTCCGCTCGCCGGCCCAGGGCGAGATGTTCGGCACGCCGATGTGTACCGCGCTCGGGTACTGCAAGCAGGTGATCCAGACGTGGATCGACGCCCACTCGGGCAGCTTCCCGCCGATGGTCATCAACCTGACTGACGGCGAGTCCACCGACGGGGTACCGGTGCCGTTCGCCGAAGAACTCAAGGGGCTGGCGACCGCGGACGGTAACGTGTTGCTGTTCAACTGCCACCTGTCCGGGCGCGACGCACAACCCGTGTTCCTCCCACCGACCGAGGGGCAGTTGCCCGACGAGTACGCCCGCGACCTGTTCGGCATGTCCAGCCCACTGCCGGACAAACTGCGGCACATGGCCGAGGTGAAAGGCATTTCCGCGCCTTTGGGGTGCAAGGCGATGGCGTTCAACGCGGACGCGGTGAGCCTGCTCAAGCTCCTGAACGTCGGCACCCAGGTCGTCGCAGCCGCCACTCTCCCGCCGCACCTGCGGTAACCAACGGTTCCAGGTTCCAAGTCCCAGAGTTCCCGGTTGAAGTCGGAACTTGGTCTTGTGTGCTTTAAACTTGGAACCTGGGAACTCTGGACCTGGAACTCGGATAATGGACCCGATCTCCGCCGATCCGCCCCCCGGCTGTGTCGTACTGCTGCTCAGCCTGTCGGCCGAGATGACCGCGAACGTGGTCACCGAAACCGGCGCTTTGACGGCGGCCGCGGCGGAACGGCGCCTGGCCGCGGGGGTCGTCGAAGGGCTGGTGAGCGCGGTCGCGGCCGGGCACGCGACGGGACCGATCGACGTGGCCGTTCTGGGCTACCGCGCGCACGAGGACGGTGCATTTCAACTGATCTCGCTGCTGCCGGTCGGTGACCCGAAGCCGCAATTTCTCCCGCTCGCACAACTCGCGCGAATGTTCGCGCTCGAACACGCGACGACCGCGGACCAGCCGCGCGAGTGGGTCACGGCACCCGAGTGCGAGGGGGATGCGTGTGCGGCCCCGGCGCTCGCTCGCGTGTATCAGATGGTATCGGTGTGGCTCACCGGCCGGTTCGCGTCGCGTGCGCCGGTTGTGGTTCACTGCACTACCGCGGGCGCGCTCAACGAAACGTACTTTCGGACCGCGCGCTCGCTGCGCCTGCTCGCAACAACCCACGGGTTGCCGCGTTTGCTGCACTACGTGTTCGATCCGGAACCGGAGAGCGAGGTCGTTGAGCGGCTCGCGGACGTTTCGGCCGAACTACCCGCGAAGGAAGGCCCAACGCGGCGCGCGGTGTTCGTCAATTCGTGGGACATCCGCGATCCGCTGAGCGCGATTTTCTCCCACGCCCCACAAAGAGACACGATTCCTTGGCGCCGCGGCCGCGCGGGGTTTCGCACGACCACGACGATGTGGACCCAGAAATTGGGGAACGCGCCGGACCAGTGGGAAGACGCATTCGCGCTGGACGAATTGACCAGCGCGACGGCCGTGTCCGACGGGGCCAGTGCGGGCATCTTTTGTAGCATTTGGGCGCAGCAGTTGAGCCGGCGGTTCCTTTCCGACCGGCCCGACGCGCGCGACCCGGCCGCACTGAACCGGTGGGTGAACGATCTGCGTACCGAGTGGCGCACGGCGATCAACTACGACAACTTGAACTGGTCGAAGCAGGCGAAGGTCGATCAAGTGGGCGCGGCAGCGACTCTATTGGGACTGGAACTCGGCCCCGCGGACGCACAGGGCCGGCGCCCGTGGCGCGCGTGTGCGGTCGGCGACGCGAGTCTCTTTTGGGTCCGCGCCAACCGATTGCTCGCGACGTTTCCGGTGGTCGCGGCCGATCAGTTCGGGTCCGCGCCGCTTTTAGTCCGATCGAATCCGGGGTTCCGAACGCTTGCCCTCGCCGCGGCCGGGGTGTGCGAACCCGACGACCGGTTCGTGCTCGCGACCGATGCCGTTGCCGCGCGCCTGTTCCGGAGCATGGTGGCCGGCTACGACCTGGATTGGGGCCGGTTCGAGGCGCTCGACGAGGTCGACTGGTGCGCGGAGATGGACGCGCTCCGCAAATCGAACGACATGGTGAACGACGACTGCACGCTCATCGTGCTCCGCGTCAACGAATTTACGGGCACGGCCGAGGTGCCCGACTTCGGGGAAGGTGAAGAACAGGAAGACCTTCCGTTTGCTGAAACGGAACCGTTCGCCGAAGACATCGAAGACCCGGAGCCGGCGCACCCGGTCGCTAGCTCTGCGCGTTCGGCCGAAGCGGACCTCACCGCGGACGACATCGACGACTCGATGATCGAGGAGCCTTCCGACCTGCTGGAACCGGGACCAGAAGAACTCCCGCCGACCGACGACTCCCCGAAATCCACGGACCCGAGCAACTGACTGTGGGAGCGCACTTATGTGCCCTCCACCCCGCACAAATCGTTTACACTTTCGGCAACTCGAAGCCCTTGCGGTACTCGCGGCCCAAGAGTTTGTTCGCTTCGGGCGAGTCGGTCGTCTCGGTCTGGACGTCGAACTTCAGCACCTTACCGGTGCGGAACGCGATGTTGCCGAGGTGACACAACCGCGTGCTCTTGTGCCCCTCCTCGATGTCCGCGTTCGGTTGTGCGTCCCCGCGGATCGCGTCGATGAAATTTTTCTGGTGGGCCTTCAGCATGTCGGGGCCGCTCGGCTCCTTCACCTCTTCGCCGTCGCGGACGTGCCAGCCGTTGTTGTCGAAAAGGAGCGTCCCCTTCTCGCCGTGCAGGATCACGCCATACGACATTTTCTCTGGCCCGTTCTTCTCCCATACGCGGTGCTCCCACACCACCGTACAACCGGGGAACTCGAACGTCGCGGTCTGCGTGTCGGGCGTCTCCTGATCGTCGTCGAAGACGTATTTACCACCCATCGAGGAGATCCGCGTGGGTGCGTCGAGGCCGAGGACGTTGCGGATCTGGTCCAGTCCGTGGATACCGTTGTTACCGAGTTCGCCGGTGCCGAGTTCCCAGAACCAGTGCCAGTTGTAATGGAACCGGTTCGCGTTGAACGGGCGCGCCGGCGCCGGCCCTAAAAAGAGGTCGTAGTCGACACTCTTCGGCGGCGCGGCTTCGTCCGCTTTCTTGCCGATCGGCTTACGGCTCCCCGCGATCCACGTGCGCGCGAACGGCACCTTCCCGAGCTTGCCGGCTTTGATGAATTCGCGCGCGGCAGCCACGTTGGTGGAACTCCGGCGCTGGGTGCCGGCCTGGATCACCACCTTATACTTGCGCGCGGCCTGCACCATGCGCCGGCCTTCGAGCAGGTCGTGCGAAACGGGCTTCTCGACGTACACGTGCTTCCCGCGCTCCGCGGCCCAGATCGTCGCGAGCGCGTGCCAGTGGTCCGGTGCCGACACGACCACCGCTGTCACCGACTTGTCTTCCAGTACCTTGCGGATGTCGGTTTCGACTTTCGGCGGCGACTCGGGGTTCTTGAGTGCGTCGAGTACGGGCTTCACCATCGCCGGATCGGGATCAACGACGTGCGAAATCTCGACACCGGGCACGGACGCGAAGCCGGGCACGAGCTGCTTGCCGCGCGTGCGCAGGCCCATCGCCGCGAGCCGGACCTTTTCGTTCGGCTTGTCCGCGGCGCGGTTGTAGGAAGCCGCGGACAGCGTGAGAGCGGACGTGGCGAGGAACTGACGACGAGTTGCGGACACGGCAGCGCTCCGGGGAGACATCGGGTGCCCGCTATGGTAACTTGTCAGGCAGCGATTACGTACCGGAAACCTCGGCCGGGTGATTTCATGCGATTCCTCTCCGTCTTTGGGTTGCTCGTGGCATCGTCATTTGCCGGCGCCGCTGATCGCGCCGATATCCTCGTCGCGGACTTTGAAAGCGACACTTACGCCGACGGTTGGAAGACCACGGGCACGGCGTTCGGTAAGGGACCAGCGAGAGGGACGCTCCCGAACCAGATGGCGGTAACCGGCTTTCTCGGTAAGGGGCTGGTGAACAGCTTTGCGGGCGGGGACGACAGCACCGGCACGCTCACGTCACCGGAAATCACCATCGACCGCAAGTACATCAATTTCCTCATTGGGGGTGGGAAACACCCGGGAAAAACGTGCATTAACCTGCTCGTTGATGGCAAGGCGGTCCGCACCGCGACCGGACCGAACGGCCAAGCCGGTGGGTCCGAACACCTCGACTGGCACACGTGGGACGTGAGCGACCTCGCGGGCAAGAAGGCGGTCATCGAGATCGTGGACGAGCAGAAGGGCGGGTGGGGGCACATCAACATCGACCACATCGTTCAGAGCGACACGAAGAAGCAGGCCGAACTGAAGTCGCAAGTGCTCGAAATTGGGGAATCGTACCTGCACTTCCCGGTGAAGACCGGCGCCCCGATGCGCCGCGTGAAGTTCCTCGTCGGTCAGGACGTCGTGCGCGAGTTCGACATCGAGTTGGCCGCGCACGGTCAGGCGAGCTTCTGGGCGGCTTCCGACGTGACCGCGTTTAAGGGGAAGAAACTGACCGTCGAAGTCATGCTCCCGGCCGACGCGAAACTCGCGGACCTCATCGTGGCGTCCGACAAATGGCCCGCGGCGGACAAGGTGTACCAGGAAAAGCACCGGCCGCTGTTCCACTTCACCAGTCGCGTCGGGTGGCTGAACGACCCCAACGGGCTGGTGTTCGCGGACGGAGAGTGGCACCTCTTCTACCAGCACAACCCGTTCGGGCGCGAGTGGGGCAACATGCACTGGGGCCACGCGGTCAGCAAAGACCTCGTCCGCTGGAAGGAAGAGGGGATCGCACTGTACCCGAAGAAATACGACGATTTCGCGTTCTCCGGGTCGGCCGTGCTCGACAAGAACAACACCTCCGGTTGGGGCACGAAAGAGAAACCACCGCTCGTGTTGGCGTACACGAGCACCGGGCGCGGTGAGTGCATCGCATACAGCACGGACCACGGGCGCACCTGGAAGGAGCACGACAAGAACCCCGTGGTGAAGCACGCCGGGCGCGACCCGAAGCTGATCTGGCACGAAAAGGCGAAACACTGGGTGATGGCGGTTTACGACGAGACCGACAAGAAGCAGTGGATCGCGTTCTACACGTCACCGGACCTGAAAGAGTGGACGTTCGCGAGCCGCATTGAGGGTTTCTTTGAGTGCCCGGACCTGTTCGAGCTGCCGGTTGAGGGGCAGGAACCCGGCGGTGCGATGAGCCCTTGGGTACTGTACGCGGCCGACTGCAAATACCTGCTCGGCGATTTCGACGGCAAGGAGTTCAAACCCCACTTCAAGGAGAAGAAGCAACTCTGGTACGGCCGATTCTATGCGGCGCAAACGTTCGATAACGGTCCGGCAACGGGCGGGCGCCCGCCGCGGCGGGTGCAAATCGGTTGGGCACAGGGCGTCACGTTCCCCGGAACGGCGTTCAATCAACAGATGACGGTGCCGGTCGAACTCCAGTTGATCTCCACCCGGAACGGGCCGTCCCTGCGGGCGCGACCGGTGCGGGAACTGGAATCGCTGCGCGACACAGACAAGCCGATCGCACCGATAAAAGACGTGACCAGGAAGGGGGCAACGACCTTGGCCGACGATCTGGACGCATTCGAGTTACTCCTGACGACCAGTTCCGTCCGTGGATTTGCCCTCGATGTCCGTGGTACGAAACTCGTTTACGACGCGGACAAGAAGACACTGACCTGCAACGGTGTAACCGCATCCGTCAGTCCGCGGGCCGGCTCCCTCTCTCTCAGAGTGTTCGTGGACCGCGGCTCGATCGAGGTGTTCACCAACGACGGGGTGACTGCGATGTCGATCGCGGCGATTCCCGATGAGAAGAACACGAAGTTGCAGTTCATCCCGGTAACGGACGACACGACCATCGACTCGGCCCAGGTGTACCGTCTGAAGTCCGCGTGGGGGAAGTAACCCGTGTCTGTCATTGTCGTCGATTGCCCCGGCTGCCCGGCGAAGCTCAGCGCGCCGGAAACGGCCGCGGGGAAACAGATCCGGTGCCCGAAGTGCGGCGCGGTCGCGACCGTGCCCGCGCTCGTTCAGGCCGAAGAAGTGCCGGTGGTGGACGGAACGCTGGCACCCCACCACCAAAGCCCCGGCCGAAACCGCTCCTGGTCGATGACGATGAGGAAGACGAGCGCCCCCGTGTGCGGGGGCATCGCGCGGAAGACGATGACGAGGAGGACGAACGGCCGCGCAAGAAAAAGCGCCGACGGACCGCCGATGATGACGATGACGACGATCCCCCGCCGCGCAAACGGCGGCGAAAGAGCGGCGGTGTGTCCGCGGGGATCATTGTGCTCGCCGTGGTCGGTGGCTTGTTGCTTGTGTGTGGGATCGGTTTCGGTATTTATGCGCTCACCGGTAAGAACTCGCTCTTCGCAAAGAAAACGCCGGTGCCGGCCGGGTGGAAGGAGTTCAGTTACCCGCAGGACGGGTTCAAGGCGTACTTCCCGAGCGAACCGACGACGATGGGGATGAACATGCAGTTCGGTCCGGGTGGGGCACTGCCCGGTGGGGGCGAAATCCCCCAAATGGAATCGATGCGCACGTACACGACCGACGGGTTCGGCGGCAAAGACCGCGTGAGCATCACGGTGGAGGTGATGCGGTTCCGCTCATCGCTCCCGCGGGCGGCGCGCGACGCGATGGGAAATATCGGCCGGTTCGCGGGCGGTTCGGCTCGGCGGGCGCGGTGGTTGGGGGGCGACGCCGCCGAAATGGAGCTGGGAGGGACGCTGACGCGAATCGTGTACCTCGACAAGATGGTGGTCATAGTCCGGATCACTGGGCCGAACGGTACGCGGGCGAAGCCGGAGGAAGAGGCCGCCTTCTTCGACAACTTCGAGCTAACGAAGTGACCGATTTCGGTCACTCCTCCTCGTCCCAATCGATGTACTGTGGCGGGCTTTCACCCACGCGCTTGGTGACGCGCGGGAACTTCCCCTTCGGTACTTTGTCCGCAATTTCGACCACACCGATCTGGTGGTGCCAGTCGTCGCCGAAGTCGAACCAGTACCCGAACTGTCGACCGATCTTTAACCCGAGGTCGTCGAGGGCCGTTTCCGTCGTAAAGCCGGCCGGTGCCGGGTCGAGGCCGTCGTTCCCGGCTTCGGGCATGACGTACCGCGGCCCCTTCGGGTCCATCGGCCCCTTGCCGAACTGGAACTCGTACATGTGGGCGTCTTCGCGATCGAAGGCGTCGAAAATCGCTTCGTGTAAGGCGTCGAGCGTCTGGTCGCCGCGGATCTCGATGGTGCGCACTACCGAGCGGTTCTTTTTCGCGAACGCTTTCGTGATCGGGCCGCTGAGCAGCATCACGTCGAGCGTGTAGAGGCGCGGCGGCCCGGCGGATTTGTCGCGTGCCTTCTTCGCCGGGCGCGGGCGCACGGGCACCGGGGCACTCGTCAGTGCCTGCTCGAACGCCGCAAACATCGCGCTGAGCGGGTTGTCCTCTTTCATTTGCCGCAAACTGTAGCGCGGGTCGAACCGGTCGATGTCGAGCGCGGTGCGAATCGCCTTCGCCTTGTTGTGCATGGTCGCGGGCGACACGCCGACGCCCTTCGCCATGTCGTCCGGCGCGACGTGAAACTGTTGACTACGGTCGCCGCCGAGGAAGTTCGCGTAGGCGACCGAGTACACGACCCCGGAAGCCCAGCTCGCGGCTTGTCCGCTCGCGACCGGTACCTTCGCCGCGCACGCATCGGCCGCGCACGCGCGACACAGGTCGCGGAGCTCGTTGTTCCAGTGCGCGGCGCAGAACTTGTCCGTCAGCGCAACGATTTCGTGGAACCGGACCCGAAGCGTCTTCGGGACGCGGGCCAAGAGCTTGTCCATTGCGTGCTCCCCATCGGGTTCACTTCGAGTCGCCTTCCTTCACCCAGGCTTCAGTGAAGCGGGCGTGCTTCATGCTCTTGCCGTCGGCCACGAAGTAACTGTACACCGCGTGGATACCGCCGTCCCTGGCCTGAATGATGGCCGGGTAGTGGTACGACCCGGTGTCGTGCTTTTCCAGGTGCCGCGTCCACTTCCAGGTTTTGCCCTCGTCGTCCGAGAGCGACACCGCGAGGCTACTCCGCCCTCGCGTGGTGTCGTTGTAAATGAGTGCCCAGTTGCCGCTCGCGAGGCGCACGGCATCCAGGCCGCTGCCGGGGTTCGGCAACTCGCTCGATGTGACTGTGCCCCACGATTCGCCCTTATCCTTCGATTCTGCGACGCGGATCTTCTTGAACACGCCGTTCTCGCGCATGTACGCGACCAGTGTGCCGTCCTTGCGCTCCAGGACCGCGGGCTGAATGTTGCCGAAGCCTGCGATCGGTTGCGACGCGGTCCACGTCTTTCCGCCGTCGTCGCTGATTGCCATGAGGCCCGCAGAGTACGTGTCCGAGTACAGTGGGAGCAGGATGCGCCCCGAGGCGATTTGGATTGGCTTGCAGCGCGGTTGCCAGCCCAGGCGCGAGAGTAACTTGTCGCCGACGCGCTTCTTCACGACGTCGTCGCCGAGCGAAACCGGGAGCTTGGTCGCGTCGCTGATCTGTTTCTTCCAGGTGCCGAACTCGCGGAGCATCACCTCCTCGAAGTTCTTCGGCTTGAGCAGGATCGTGTCCTGCCATGTCCACTTCGGCGCGCCGTCCTTCTGGAAGTCCGACGACACGCGGTACTGCGTGATGCACGACTCCCACGAGTTCGCGATAATCACCGGCCAGAACAGCCACAGTTTGTCGTCCTTGTCGACCCACATGGTCGTGTTGCAATCCGGGAACCCGGGCGTGTCGACCATCAGGAACGCGGCGCCCCATTCGGTTGCCTTCGCTTTCTTCCGGGCGCCGTACACGGCGACGTCGTCGGCGGAGCGCTCGCCGCTCCCGCGGTACCACGACACGAGCAGATCCCCGTTGGGGCACTCGACGACCCCCGGCGCGTGGTTGTGCTGCTTGTGCAACGGGAACACGAGTTCGGATGTGAATTCGGGCTTATCGGTCGCACCTTCTTTCCCTTCAGGGAAAGGGGAAGAACAAAGGCAACCTACCCCCCCGACCCCCTCCCTAAAGGGAAGGGGGGTAAGAACCCCTCCCCAACCCCTCCCCCAAGGGGAGAGGGGCTTAAAACCGTCTCGGATTGTTTCGTGTCTTCTGCATTTGGTTCTGTTCCCCCTTCCTTCTTAGGGAAGGGGGTTAGGGGGTTAGGTTGTCTTTGAGGGTTCGGTTTCTTCTCCTCCGGCACCCGTCCGGGTTCGCGAGTGTTCTTCCCGACGCGCTTGGTGAGCGAATCGCCCAGGTCTTCGCGTGCAGATTCGGCGAACGCGAGTAGGCGCTTCACGATGTCCGGGTTCGCGTCCGCGACGTTCTGCGATTCGCCCGTGTCCGCGTCGAGGTCGTACAGTTCGGGCGCCTCGATCTTCACTTGCTTGTACTTGCCCGGTGTGCCGTCCTTGCCCTGCGGTTGTCCGGCCATCGTGCGGTACGTGTGCGGGAGGATCAGCTTCCATTTGCCGCTGCGGACAGCTTGGAGTTCGTTCGTGTTGTAGTAGTGGAAGTAAGCCTCTTGCGGGGACTTCGCGTTCGGCTCACCGCGGAGCAGCGGGCCAATGTCCTTGCCGTCGATCTTGGTTTTGGGAAGGTCGGCGCCGATGATTTTGGCGACGGTGGGGAGCACGTCGATCGTCATGGCCGGTTCGCGGCACACGGAACCGGCGGGGATCTTTCCCGGCCAGCGCGCGACGAACGGCACCCGCACCCCGCCCTCCCACACAGTACCCTTGCCCTCGCGGAGTTGACCCGCAGCGCCCGCGTGGTTGCCGTAACTGAGCCAGGGGCCGTTGTCGCAGGTGAAGATCACGAGCGTGTTGTCCGCGAGCTTGTGTTCGTCGAGCGCGCTGAGAATCTGTCCCACCGACCAGTCGATCTCCTGGATCACGTCACCGTACAGCCCCTGTTTCGACTTACCTCGGAACGCTTCGCTCGCGAACAGCGGGACGTGCGGCATCGAGTGCGCAACGTACAAAAAGAACGGCTCCGATTTGTGCGCTGTGATGAAGTCCAGCGCGTGTTTGGTATAGCGCTGGGTAAGTTGCGACTGGACCGCCGCGGTCACGTTCGGGTCGACGATCTTCTCGTTCTCGATGAGCGGGAGCGGCGGGTACGTGCCCTTCTTTGCTTCCGGGTGCTCGGGCCACATGTCGTTGGAGTACGGCAACCCGAAGTAGCTATCGAAACCGTGTTTGGTGGGGAGGAATTGCGGGTGGTGGCCGAGGTGCCACTTCCCGACCATTCCGGTCGCGTACCCCCTGCTTTTGCACACTTCCGCGAGCGTCGTCTCGTTCGCGTGAATGCCGTGGCGCGCGTTCGGCCCGAGCGCGCCGTGAATCCCGAGACGGTTCGCGTAGCAGCCCGTTAGCAGCGACGCACGGCTCGCGGAGCAGACCGGTTGCGACACGTGGAAGTCGGTGAACTTCGTGCCCTGTTTCGCGAGCTTGTCGATATTCGGGGTCACGAAGTCTTTCGCGCCGAAGCACCCCACGTCCCCGTACCCCTGATCGTCGGTGAAGACCAGAACGATGTTGGGAGTGTCGGCCGCGCGGAGAGGCGCTGTGAGAAACAGCAGTGCAGCGAGTGCGGGGAGTATGTGTTTCATGGGGCACACGATACCCCGCCCGTGCCGGTTCTGCCAGTGGGCGGGTTGTAAGCCGGGCGCGGGTTTCTGGTATGATCCCCGAAGACGCTCGCACGTCTCATCCCGGAGGGCTCATGTTCCGCTTCACCCTTTTCACCGCCGTTGCCGGCGCTCTTGCGTCAACCGCCACCGTGCGGGCCGACGACTGGCCCCAGTGGATGGGACCGAACCGCGACGACGTGTGGGCCGAAACCGGCATCGTGAAATCGTTCCCGGAGAGCGGACTCAAGCCCCTCTGGAGTATCCCCATCAGCGCGGGGTACGCAGGGCCGGCGGTGGCCAACGGGTACGTGTATGTTCCCAGCCGCGAACTGGCGAAGGGCGCGAAGAACCCGGACGACCCGTTCGACACGAAACAAGAAGTGAAGAGCGTCGAGCGCGTGCAGTGCTTCGATGCGAAAACCGGCAAAGAAATCTGGAAGCACGAGTACGACTGCCCGTACCAGATCAGCTACCCGGCCGGTCCGCGCTGCACGCCCACCGTTCATGAGGGGAAGGTCTACACGCTCGGCGCGATGGGGCACCTGTTCTGCCTCAACGCCGCGGACGGTAAGGTGATTTGGTCGAAGAACTTCATCAAGGACTACAAGGCGAAGGCGCCGACGTGGGGATTCTGCGGGCACCCGCTCGTTTACAAGAACCTGCTCATCTGCTTGGCGGGTGGCGAAAAGGCGACCGCGGTCGCGTTCGATAAGGACACCGGCGCGGAGAAGTGGACGGCGCTTGAGGCCCGTGAACCGGGCTACTGTCCGCCCACGCTCATCAAGGCGGGCGGGGTGGATCAGGTCGTGATCTGGCACGCCGCCGCGCTCAACGGTCTCGATCCGCTGACCGGTAAGGTGTACTGGACCGTCGGGCTGGAACCGATGTACGGCATGTCGATCATGGGACCGCGGCAACACGGCGACCGACTGTTCGCGGGCGGGATCGGCACAAGCACGGTGCTGAAATTGGACAAGGACAAACCGGGCGTGACGGTGCTGTGGAAGGAAGCCGCCGACAAGGGCGGCGCGAAGCTGCCGAAGGACCGCGGGCTGTACCCCGTTAACATGACGCCGTTCGTCGACGCGGGCACGATCTACGGCGCCGACCAACCCGGGATGTTCCGCGCGGTCGAACTGGAAACCGGCAAGAAGCTCTGGTTCTCGTATGTGCCGGTCATCAACAAAGACGAAGCGGAAGACTTTAAGGGAGCCGCTTCGGGCACCGCGTTCGTGGTGAAGAACGGGGACCGCTACTTCCTGTTCGCCGAGACGGGGGATCTCATTATTGCGAAACTCACCCCGAACCCGAATCCAAAGGAAGGGTACAAGGAGTTGAGCCGGACCAAGTTACTCGAACCGACCGGGGCCGCGTTCGGCCGCAAGGTGCTGTGGACGCACCCCGCGTTCGCGAACAAGTGCGTATTCGTTCGCAACGACAAGGAACTCGCGTGCTTCTCGCTCGCGGAGAAGTAACCACAACTTCGGCCGGCTCCCAGAGTCGGCCGAATAAGTCACGCATCGAGCCGTTCGGTAACCAGCCGGTTGCTGAGCGGCTTATTCTTCGTTGTTCTCGTTGCCCTTATCTTTCTTCCCCTTCCCGAAGCCGCCCTTCCCACCTTTGCCGAACTTCTCTTTGAGTTCCTTGAGCTTCTCCGGATCGATCTTGCTCTTGTCGAGCCCACCTTTGCCGAATTTCTCCTTCATCGCTTTCAGCTTTTCCGGGTCGATCTTGCTCTTATCGAAGCCGCCCTTACCGAACTTCCCGCCGGGCCCACCTTTGCCTTCGCCCTTCTTGTCGCCCTTATCACCCTTGTCGCCCTCGCTGTCGCTAACCGAGCCTGGGGTCAGAGTTTCTTCGCCCGTGGCAACGGTGTGAGCGTACAGCGTAATTGTGCAGGCCAGCGCGAACAGCCCGGCGGCAAACAACTTGCGAGACATGGCCACCCCTGGGATTGGAACCGGAAATGTGATCCGTAGTCTCGTAAACACTGCCACGCGGACAGAGTTACGCGCAACAAACTAATAAAATGTCGGAAGTCGTTCGTGGGGCCGAATCGGGAGACCGCTGTTAATGATTGACCTGTCCTGTACGCTCGGCCGGCTCCGGCTCCGCAACCCGGTCCTGGTGGCCAGCGGCACGTTCGGTTACGCGAAGGAAATGGCTCCGTTCGTTGACTTCGCGAAACTCGGCGGGGTCGTTCCCAAGACCGTGACGCACGCGCCACGCGCCGGTAACCGCCCGCCGCGCACGGTAGAAACCGCGTCCGGGATGCTGAACGCGATCGGCCTCGATAACGACGGCCTCGAACACTTCCTCACCCACCACCTCCCGTACCTCCGCACGCTCCCGACGGCGATCGTCGGCAACATCGCGGGAAAGAGCGAGGACGAATTCGTTGCGATGGCAGCGCGCGTCCACCAGTCGCGGGAGGGGCTGAGCGCGCTGGAACTGAATCTGTCGTGTCCCAACGTGAGTGGCGGGACCGACTTCGCCGTGGACCCGAAACTGACGCGGGACATCGTCCGCCAGTGCCGCGACGTGTGCCCGGACCTGCCACTGATTGCGAAGCTCACACCGAACGTGACCGACATCACCGTCATCGCGAAAGCCGCGGCCGACGGTGGCGCTGACGCGGTGAGCGCGGTCAACACGTTCGTGGGGATGGCGGTCGATTGGCGGAAACGAACCCCGATCCTCGGCAACATCACCGGCGGCTTGAGTGGCCCCGCGATCAAGCCACTCGCGCTGCGTGCGGTGTGGCGGATCGCGCAGTTGAAAGCGATTCCGGTAATCGCAGTAGGCGGGATCGCGACCCTTAACGACGTGATGGACTTTCTCGTGGTCGGGGCGTCCGCAGTTCAGATCGGCACCGCGAACTTCTACGATCCGACCGCGAGCGTGAAGATTGTGGACGCGCTTCCCGGCGCGATCGAGTCACTTGGGGCGACTAGCGTGCGCGAGATCATTGGCACGCTGAAGACGTAGGCTATGCACCCACTGTTTGTGGTACAGGCTTCTGGCCTGTGGAATCATTCTTACAGGTCAGAGGCCTGTGCCACAAACGTAAGACCGAATTCGGTTTACGCCGCACGGCGAGTGTACGGGAACACCTCGGCCTCTTCCGATTGGTCCGCGGCCCACGGCAGGTCGCCCTCGTGCGGTTCCGGCGGTTCCGGTAGTTCCGCTTCGAGGAGCAGGCCGGCCATGCGCTCGACCTCGTTGCGGAGCGCAGATAGTTCCGCCGAGGCCGCTCCAGGGCCGGCGTCGTCGGCAACCGGGATCGCGAACGGGATTACGGGCGGGAGTGCGTCCGAGCCGTTTCCACCGGTACCCGACTCGCGGGCGAGGAGTACCTCTTCGCGCCGGGCGAAGTCCGCTTCGAGTTGTTCGCGCTCCGTGTTCCAGCGCATCTCGAACGCGACCAGCTTCGATTGCCACGCTTCGAGCCGCAACCGGAACTGCCACAGGTCGTAAGCGTCCTCGCGCCGGCGAACGTCCGCGGCGCTGATGCGCTGGTCGCGCGAGTCGAGTTCGGACTCGCGCTGCCGGAGCGACTGGGCGAGTTGCTCGATTTCCGCCACGGTCGCGCGCTCGGCGGCCTGCCACCCGGCGCGGGCCGCGGTGAGCTGCGCGAACTGCTCGCTGAGCAACCGGCGCTGGTCCCCGATCCCGGCCTTGTCGCGCGCCAGGTCCGCGAACAGCGTCGTGACCGTGGCGCGCTCGACGTTCAGCCGCTCCTCTTTCTTCGCCAGTTCGGTAACCCACTGTGCGAGATCGCGGTCGGTCGCGCGGTCGAGCGCGACCTGCGTGTCGACCGGCGCCACCTCATCTACCGCGACCGGCACGAGCGCCTCGGCCCGCAGTTGCTCGCGCTGCTGTTCGAGTTCCTCGATCACCTGGCGCATGTTGCGCACACGCGATTCGAGGGTCGCGGCCTCTTCTCGCAGCAATGTAACATCGTGCTGGAGCCGGTCCTTCTCTTCGCTCGCACCCCGCTCGCGTGCGTCGAGGGCCGCGGCGCGTGCGTCGAGGGCCGCGGCCTGGTCCGCCTGGAACCGGCTCGCCTCGTCCCACTCCTCCACCGAGCGCTTCTGGCGGGCGGCGAGGTCGGTCCAGGCTTCACGGAGCCGGGCGCGGTCGGCCGCCATCGTGCTGTTGAAGGTCGATTGTGTTTCATTAAAACGCGCGACCCGTGCTTCGAGCACCATGCGGTCGGCGTCCAGTTGCGCGCGGGCCGAGTCCAGCGTGCGTTCGACGCGGCGCGACAGGCGCCCCGCGATTTTACGGGCGCGGCTCCGCTCGCGCTCGGCGTTGCGGTGCGCGGTTCGGGCCTCCGCGAGCAGGCGCTCCGCCTCCGCGCGGTCCAACGCGATCCGTAGCCGCTCGTCGTTAACGTTTGCCATGTCCGCGCTCCCCGCTCCGTCGGAAGAACCCGCACATTTTATCGGCACGGGGCGGGGGCAATCTTCAAACTTCAAAGCGAGATGGGCGGAGGGGCTAAGTGGGCGAACCGGTGACCGAGCCCGTCACGCGCCCCGATCACCAATACCCGCTCAGCCCCTCCGCCCATCTCTAACGAACTCTGGCGAGTCTGACCCGAAATTAGGCGTACTGGTTGATCAGCTTCGACAGTTCGTCCGGGGACAGGACGCCGCTCTCCGTGTGAACGGGGGTGTCGCTGCCCTTGAAGAACAAGATGCGCGGGATCGTCATCACGTCGTACTTCACGGCGAGATTCGGGTTCTCGTCGACGTTCAGTTTGCCCACCTTCACTTTGCCGGCGAACTGATCGGCGACGGCGTCGATGGTGGACGCGAGCCGGCGGCACGGGCCGCACCACGGCGCCCAGAAGTCGGCCACGATCAGCGTCCCGCTGGTGACGTACTCGCTCCAGTTGCCTTCGGTCAGTTCAACAACGTTCGGGCTGGCCATGTGGGAGTCCTCGGAACAGAGATATGGGTTAGATGGTTCGATACCTGCGAGCGGTTCGTGAACCATTCTACTCGTCCACTCTGGAGATTGTACCACACCAAAGCCCGGCCCTTACGCTCCGGACACGCGCTCCGGGTGCCGGACAACCGGACCGAACCCGGCCCGGGTTCGGCGCTTTTTTAGTGCCCGATCTCCGGTACGCACGTTGCCACGCCCCCCTATTGGCCCTAATAATGTTGTGTCCTCGGCAGCGCCGACTTCAAGACGTGGCCCTATCGTCTAGTGGCCTAGGACACTGCCCTTTCAAGGCAGGAACTGGGGTTCGAATCCCCATAGGGTCACTCTTTTCCAGCGCGGAACGCGGAGTTCGGATCGCGGAGCGAAGACGTGTTCTTCGTTCCGAACTCCGAATTCTGCGTTCCGCGTTCCGCATTTTGGACCATCAATGAACAGCATCCCGTGGTGGGGCTACGTCATTCTCGCAGGACTGGCGTGGGGCACCTACGTGCCGATCATTTTCTTCGGCGGGCAGATGCTCAGCCCGCTCAACGCACAAGGGAACGCGATCGGCGTCGGCGGGCGGCTGGCGTCCATTCTGTCGGTCGGCGTGGCGTACATGGTGATGGCCGTGGTCATCCCGGTTGTACTTATGGCGACCCGCGACGACGCCCAGGCGAACTGGCGCGCGGTGGGCCTCGTGTTCAGCGGGCTGGCGGGTGTGGCGGGCGCGGTCGGCGCGATCTGCGTGATCTTCGCGAGCAAGGCCGCGGTCGATCAGGCGAAGATCGAGGGTGTGAATCCCGCGACGTACCGGATGTACATCGCCCCTCTCATTTTCTGCCTCGCGCCGCTCATCAACACGGTGCTCAGCTCCGTGTGGCACCCGAACGCGAAGACCGGCGAGTGGAGCAACTTCCACTTCGACATGCCGGGCTGGAAACTGTGGGCCGGGATCGTTCTTGTCGCGGTCGGTACGTTCCTGGTGCTGATGTCGAAGGAAGAAGCGGAAGCCTCGAAGGGCAAGCCGGCTTCTCCGCCCCCGGCCGCACCGACCGAGAACCCCAGCCCCGCGCCGGCGCAGCCATGAGTCCCGAAGAGGCCGTCGCACGGTCAAACACGGTCCTCGCACACGCCTGGATGATCCGCACGTTTCTCAAGCACGCGGACGAAGTCCAGGACAACGAGGACATGCTCGACGTCCCCCGAACGCTGTACGACAGCATTCGGGCCGTCGAACCCGCGTTCCAGCGCGGCGATCACGGTGACTTCCTGCGCCGGTTAAAGGGGAAACTACCCAAACTCCGCCGCGTTGCGGAGCACTTCCGCGATCACTTCAAAGAGTTCTCCCCGCACACCAACTTCGAGATGGCGTCCGCGAGCTTGTTGGGCGTGGTGCGGCACTTAGACGAGATTTTTGCCGCGGTGAATTGGGACGACGTCGCAACACTCATCAAGGCGAATCAAAGCAAACGAGCCGCCGACAGCCCCGAAAGCGATCCGCTCGACGACATCGAAATCCCCGAAGTGTGAACCGAGACGGCCACGGTTTGCTCACCTCAATTTCGCGCAAAAACAAACACGGACAGCTTTTATGCTGCCCGTGTTTCGTTAATTTCGTAACTCGTGGGTTTAGCCTTCTGGCGTGACCAACTTGCCGATGATCGTGCCGGCCACCTTCCCGGAGAGGGTGACGTTGCTCTTCTTCACGTCGGACTTAACCGTTTTGAGAATCTCGCCGAGTTGTTTGGCCTTCGGCTCGAACGCGACCAGCGCCGGGACGAACCCTTCGATGTCCTTGACGAGTTTCGCGACCGCGTCGCCCATGTCGGAAGCAGCCTCTTCGTCCTTCATCCCGAACGTGACTTCCAGGTTGACGTCCGCCGTGGCGCGGATGACGAAGCTGAGGGTGTTGGTCTTCGGGAGCCCCTTGGCGATCCCGGACAGGTCGATCGGCGACTGCGCGGGCAGGTTCACGTTATCGAGCTTGCCCTTCACCAGCGACGCGACGAACAGCGACGCCTTTTCGTCCTGTTGCTTGACGAGGTCGGTGAGTTCGGCCTTGATCGGAGCCTTTTTCTTCTCTTCGGACTGCTTCAGCGCGTTTGCAATGAGCTTCTTGTCCGTCCCAGCGATGACGGTGGTGTCGTCCACAACGGTACCGTAGACCGGGTTGCCCTGGTCCGGTTGGTACTTGAACATGGTGACGTTGCCGTCCTTCACCATGCTGAACTTGTCGCCGTCCTTCTTGGTGATCGCGGATGCGGCCTTGAACAGCTTTTCCGGATCGAAGGTGCCGTGAATAATCAGGAGAGCCTTCGTGTCGTCCGGGGTCGAGCCGGACATCCCGACCCAAACCTTTTCGACGTCCTTCATCGGGTCGAGGCCGATTTCCTCCAGGAATTTCTTGGCGTCCTGGCCGGCGAGCGCCTGCTTGATCTGGTCCAGGGCGTATTTCTTAACGATGTCGGATTCGAGGATCTGCTTGAAGTTGATGTAAGCGACGGTATCCGCTTCGGCCGGGAGGAGTTTGTCCGGTTCGGCAGCGCGGGCGACGGGGGCGGCCAGGGTCGCGGCGAACAGGGCCGCTAAGCCCAGGCGTGAAAAACGCACCATAAGTTTTGATCCTTTCCGAGAGGAATCGGTCCGGCGCAGTAGTCGGCGGCTTGATTCGGACATCGGCCACACGCATTCTACCCATTCAGACGTTTTCCTGTTTCGCGGATTTCAGAATCGCCCGGCGCTGCGAAATTGGGCGGTTGGGGCCGACATTGCCCGGCGGTCCGACTTGCCGCGTTGGATGCTTGTGTCTTGTGTTTGTGGCACAGGCCTCTGGCCTGTGTGAGTGCTTCCACAGGCCAGAGGCCTGTGCCACAAACACAAGACCAAACCCATCAATTCAACACAGTAGGTCCGACTACAACTGTTCCCGCGCGGTGACGGCGACGTAGGCCGCGCGGATGCCGGCAGTGGCCTGACGGAACGCGGCGAGGAAGTCCGCAGGAGTCGCGAACCCGAGCCGGTGAGCGAGCTTCGCTCGATCGTCGGCCGCTTCGGGGATCTCGGTCAGCGGTCGGTCGGTCACGATGCGCAGGCGCGCTTCCACGAGGCGCAAGAACGAGTACCCGTCTCGCAGGGCCATTGCCTCGTTCGCGGGGAGCACACCGGCCGCGGCTAGGGCATTGAGTGCGTCCCAAATGTTGGGCTTCAGAACGTCCGGGTGCTCACGCCCGTACTTCAACTGAAGCAACTGCACCGCGAACTCGACGTCCGTTAAACCACCCGGTCCGCGCTTCAGGCTCCACTGGCTGGCGGTCGCTTCGAGCTTCTGTCGCATCGCCCGCACTTCATCCACCACGTCTGGGTGCCACGCGGGGCCGAGCATCGCGACGCGGATCGCGGCCGTCGCCTCGTCCGCGAACTGAGCCTCGCCGCGAACGACCCGCGCACGGGCGAGTGCCTGGCGCTCCCAGAGTTGGCACGTCGATCCCGCGAAATACCGGCGGAACTCGGACAGCGGCAGCACGAGGCTCCCGGACTTGCCCGTCGGCCGCAACCGCATGTCCACTTCGTAGAGCCGGCCCATCGGTCCCATTCGGCTCGTAGTTTTGATGACGCGCTGCGCCAGTTCCGTGAAGTACAACCGGTTCGCTTCGCCGCGCGACGTAGTGCCATCGGCCGCGTACACGAGCAGCAGATCGAGATCGCTGTGGTAACTGATCTCGCGCCCGCCGAGTTTGCCAAGCCCCAGGAGAACGTAAGGGCAGGATCCATCTACCCTTGCTTCTTCGTGTACTGATCCTGTTGGCTGAGCTTCTCGCGCGGCGGTATTAAGCCCCTCTCCCCTTGGGGGAGGGGTTGGGGAGGGGTTTTCTATCATCGGATCGCCGAACTTCGCCCGGACCGAAGGTTCGACCAGTTCCACGACCTGATTCAGAATCGTGTCGGCCACATCAGACAGCGCCGCGGTGGTGACGCGCACGTCCGCCTTGCCGAGCAGGTCGCCCACGCCGATGCGCAGGAACTCTTTGTCCTGAAAGCTGTGCAGAATCGGGTCCGGGTCCGTAGCACCTCGGAGGAGTTCCGTCAGTTCTGCGCGCAGTTCATCGGCCGTCCGCGGTTGGTTGAGCACGAGCGAATCGAGCAGTTCGTCCACCATGCCCGGGTTGTTGATGAGCAACCCGGAAAGGTACGGGCTACCGGCGCACAGTTCGACGTACAGTTTCAGACTCGGTGTGCTGATGCTGAACAGTTCCCACAACACGGCTTTTGCGCCGAGCGAGGCGCTGACGCGCTCCAAGTCGGTGAGCGCCGCATCCGGGTCCGGGCTGGCGGCCACGGCGCGCAAGAGTGGCGGCGCGATGCTCGCCAGGAAGTGCCGGCACCGCCGCGCGGATAGGAACGGTACGCTCTCTCGCGCCAACGCGGACAGGTTGGCGAACGCCTTCGGCACGTCGCGGAACGGGTAGCGCCCGAGCACCGCACGCACGGTTTCCGCGTCCGGGTCCGGATCGAGAATGAGATCCGCTTCCGGCTCGGAGCGCCCGTCTTCCCCCTGAAACGACTGGTGGAGCAGGTGGTTCAGGATGGTGCGGTCGATTGACGTTTTGTCCTGCAAGTCTTTCAGGAACCGGTCGAGCGGATCGATGAGCAGGTCGCGCGTGTCGAGCGGCGGCGGGTCGGACTCGTCGAGCGGCGAGCGGCGCTGCGCGGAGAGTGCGGGGCTCGCCACTCGGAGCGCGGAACTCGATGTACCGCTCTCGGGACCGAGTTCTCCGCCCTCTGGGACTTGCGGTGAGTCGTCTTCGTTCCGCGTTCCGCGTTCCGCGTCCGGCGCTACCGTGTACCCCATTCGCCGCGCGAGTTTCCGCAATTCGTCTCCCTCCGCGGGTAGTTTGTGCGTTTGGAGATCGAACAGCAGTTGCAACCGGTGCTCGGTCTTGCGCAGGAACCGGTAGGCGTCCGCGAGAATGTACGTTTCCTGCGAACTTAAGCACCCGGCGATTTCCAGCGCTTCGAGCGCGAGCAGCGTGTTCCGCTGGCGCACGGCGGGGAGGTCGCCGCCGTTGAGCAGTTGGAGGAACTGGACCGTGTACTCGATGTCGCGGATGCCGCCGCGCCCGGTCTTCACGTCGCGCGGGAAGTCCGTTTCGCTCGTCTGCGCGCGCTGGGCCTTCGCTTCCATTTGGCGCTTGAGCGCCTTGACCTCGTTGATCTCCGAAAAGCTGAAATACTTGCGGTACACGAACGGCTCGACGGCCGAGAGGAAATCGCGTGCGAGGGCCGGGTCGCCGCCCACGTGTCGCAGCTTGATGAGCGCCTGGCGCTCCCAGGTGCGGCCCATCGTGTCGTAGTAGCTGAGCGTGCTCGCTAGGCTCCGCGCGAGCGGACCGCGGTTGCCCTCGGGCCGGAGGCGCAGGTCCACCCGGTACGCGAACCCGCGGTCGGTGTGGCTCGACAGCAGGCGCACCACCTCGCTCACGACGCGGCCGAAGAATTCGGCGTTGCTCACGCCCGACCGCCGATTCGTTTCGCCGTCGAAGTCATACACGAACATCAGGTCGATGTCGCTCGAATAGTTCAGTTCATCGCCGCCGAGTTTGCCGAACGCCAGCGCGGTGATACGGGCGGGTTGACCGGTCGGCGCGGTCGGGCTCCCGAACCGCGTCGAAACGGTTCGCAGCGCTTGCTGAAGTGCGACTTCAATCGATGTGTCCGCGAGCCGGGAAAGCTCGCGGGTGATCTCTTCGAGCGGCCGGTCGCGGATGACGTCGCCGATGCCGATGCGGAGCGTGTGCCGGTCGCGGAACCGGCGGAGCGCACGCAGCACGCCCGCGTCGTCGCCGGCCGCGTCCACTTCGGCCTTCAACTGCACGATGAGTTCGGGCGTGGAGGGGTTCCGCTTGGGTATGTGGAACACGGTCGCGAGGAACTCGGGGTAGGCCGCGAGTGTGTCCGCGAAGAACTGCGACGTGGCGAGCAATTGGAGCGTGGCGTCGAGTTCGCGTGCGCGCGATTCGAGCAGTGCGGGGAGGTGCGCCCGGGCTTCCGGCCGCGCGAACAGGCGCTCCAGGTTGTTGAGCGCCATGTCCGGGTCGGCGGTTCGCGGGAGCAACCGGCCGAGCGGCGCGAACAGCTCGGCCGCGGACGTACCGAGGTGCCCGGCGAGCGCGGTGAGGTTCCGGCGCCCGCGGTCCGCGTCGCGCACGGTCTTCAGGATGTTGTCTTCGAGAGAGGCCATGCGGAAATGATAGTCGGCGGTGTCACTATTCACGCCTCCGAAGACGCGAATAGTGGCACCGCGAATCACCACCCGTTGAATCGCTCTGCGCCCCCGCAAAAGAGTCGGGGCAAAACGGCGACGAGTTAGCGGCGAGAGAACAGGCGGTACGGCCGGTCGAGGTAGCGAATGCGCGACGGTGGGGACTGTGACACGGGGGCGCTGGGGTCACCGGGAACGGCCCCGACGACGGTGGGCACCGGGGGCTGCTGAGTGCCGGTCGGAATCGGATTGACCACGAGCGCGCCGCCCGCACCGGGCCAGGCGGCGGGGGGCTTCGGGCGATCGCTCCCGCGGAGGGCCGTCCCCGGAATCGGGGTCCACAACTGCGGTTCGCCCCACCCCCGCCCGGCGAGCGGCGGGTGCCGGTCGATGTAGGGGTTCCGTGATCGGTCATAGAAGAGATCCTGCGCGTAGGTCGCTTTGGGGCGCGCGGTCTTCGCGTCGACCAACCCCGCGTGGACCAGAGCCTCCACCACGATCTGCACGCAGACGTACTTGTGACCGGGACCAACTGGCTTGCCCACGAACCGCGTCACGATCGGGTTCCGCGAGCGGAACAGTGTGAGTTGCGAAGCAAAGCTCGGCAGGTTGTACTTCCCGCCCTCGGCCGTCATCGCGAACTCGGTCAGTCGGCGGTCCTGTTCCGGCGTCAGCGGTGTCTCACGGGACCGCACCCAGATGTGGCCCGCGTACAGGTTCATGCAGTAGTCCAGCGGCGTGACCCGCGTGTAGGGCGTGAAACTGAACCCCGATTCGAGCACCCCGGGGCGACCGTCCGGCATCGTGACGACCAGCGCGCAGTGCCCCGGCTTCCCGCTCCGGGCGAACACGTACAGGACGTTGAACAGGGGGTCGGGGTCACTGAGGAGGAGAATGTCGCCCGCTTTCGGGGCGTACTTGACCGCGGTCCCACGCGGCACCGGGTTGAGATCGACCGCGGGGCAGTAGAGGTACCCGGACGGCGCTTCGGCCGGGACGTAGACGGGCGGGTAAGCTTTCGGCCCGAGAGGTTCGGCCCGGGCACCGCCGAAAACGTCGACGCCCGGAGTGAGAGCCAGAGTAAGAACGAGCGTGGGAACCATCGATCTACTCCAAACGTTCCGTTGAGCGGCTCCGGCATCGAGTCACCTATCAGCATTGCACCTACCCACCCTGTGGTAAACCACCGCCCCCTGTCAGCAAACTCCCGACTAGAAGCCCCCGCCTGCCCGCTCCGAAAAATCGTCACTACGCATCTCGTCGCCGCCGTCCCCGCATTCCAACAACCGAAGGCTGGCTCCGCTACAAGCGATCGGACCATCAAACTCGGCCCATCGGTAACTGGTAAAAAAGTCGTGTATCAAAACGTCGCTGACCGGCGGATAACACGATCAACTGTCGAAACGGAATCGCGCCGGCTAAGTTCTGCGAATCGCCCGAGTCGTGTCGAGGTGGCCGCCGGTCGATTGGTGTGGGTGGTGGGTGGTGCGTTTACTGTTGCATTTGCCGACGTATTTCGTCCTCGATGCGCACTGTGGTCAAAGAGATGCCCCACCCGCCAACCACTTTCGGACCGAATCGCTCGCGGAGCGCCTCTTGCGTCTTTTCAGTGAGTGATGCTTCCAGTTCGTGGTGGCTGATGAGGTGCAGTTCGACGAGGTCGGGAAACGTTTCGGGCCGAAGGAAGGTTCGGGCGACCGCTTCTGTGACTTCGTTAGCGGATACGTCCAATCGTCGAAGATTAGTCAACTTGCCCGAGTGAGCGAGGGTCATTAACCCCGCTTCACCTATCCAGGCGTTTTCGAGATTGAGTTCGGTCAAGTTGCTGATCCATTCTGCTTTCAACAGGTGCTCGATCCCCTTCGTCCCAACCTCATTGCCGTCCAGCGCGAGTTGCGTGAGCGAGGTGAAATGGGGCGAGCGAGCCAGGGCCTGAACTCCCTCTTCGGTGATATCATTCGCCGCGCCACTGTTATCCTTGCCCAAGCGGAACGCGCGAAGTGATGTTAGGTGCTCCGCGCTGGCCAGCGCCTCAAGCCCTTCGTCGCGGATCTGGTTCCCGGCCAACTCGAGAACGAGAAGATTAGTCAGGTGCGAGGCAACAGCAATCCCCAGCGCACCGTCCGTACCATTGTACCCGCCGCCAAACAGATCGAGCATTCGGAGGTTCGCGAGGTGCGGATTCGTCAGTACCGTGACGACGCGGTCGCCGTCCCAACCGCGACCGGTACTGCCCAAACCAGTCAATCGTGCAAAGTGGCGCGACGAAGCAACCGCGGCTTTATCGTCCGAGTCCCGAATGAATGCTTCGTTTGCGTAAAGCACCTGGATCGGGTAACGCGACAACAGCCACTCTGCCTCACCGCATATCTCACTGAGATAGTCGAGGCGAACTGCTATGGGGAACCCGCGAAAGAATACCTCGGCGCCACCCTCGCGCCATTGCGCGCCGTGCCACAATTCAAGTTTTTCGATACGAGCGCGGAGCGCTTCTACGTTCGGAGCGGTGGGTGAAATCCGCGCCATTTCGATTTGCGCGCGGATGAATTCGGCGCGAGCCCGGACTTCTTTCGGATCACGACCTGAAAGGGAGTCTGCGTTCTCGTCCAACCAGTCCGCGTAGATCAGGCGCGGTGTGTCTTCGTCCGGGTGCGCGATTACGGCCGCAAGGAGGGCTTGCTCGTCGGGACTGTGCATGGGCCACTCAGGGCTTCGGTGCGTCGCCTTCTGCCGGCCCGTTGGTGGCAGGTCCCAAAGCTCGGGGCGAAGACCTCGCTGGCGCGGAAGTCGAACACCTGGGCCGTCTCGCCCGGCTCCAGGCCGATCGAGTCGAGGGTCACAGTTACTTCCCCTGCGAGCGTTTTGTCACGTTCTTCGCTACGAACTCCGAGTCGTCGCCACCGTGGAAGAAGATCATGCCGTGAAGCTCCTCGCCCTTCAACACGGCCCACCCCCGGCCCAGCGCCGGGTCCATCTCGTCGTTGCCGTCCCAGGTCCATTCCACAGCGAGTTCGCCGTCCCGCTTGGTCAGGCGGCAGTCCATTTGTCCGTGGACGTAGCCGAAGTGGAACTCGCCACCGCCCTTCGCATCGAACTCGAAGAAGCCTTCTTCCTCCTCGTCGATGTAGTCGTTGTCCCAGGCGCTCATGGAAATGATGCGCCAGCGCCCGGCGAAGGGAGATTTGGGTTTCGACTTCGCCATTGTCCTACCTCACCGGTGTTCGGTGTTGCTGCCGAACCGAGTGCCGAATTCATCTCAGGGGCGCGACATGCCCACGAAGCTGCCGTCGTTGTCGCGGGCCAAAGCCCAGAGGAACGCGCCGACTTCGACGCTCTCGAAGTAAAACCCGACCGCGTTGATGCGGACCTTCGGCTGGCCCACGGCCGGGCGGTTCCACGAGCGGTCGAGTGTGTCACGCACGTGCTTGCCCAAAATCGTTCCCTGTTCCGTTTCCGAGAGTGGCGGATTCGCCCGTTCCTGGGCCGGGGTCAGTCCGGGGCCGCTCGTTGGGAGGCCGTCGGAAAACAGGTAGATCGTGTCGAGCCCGTTGGGGCGCAGGCTGAACGCTTTCTCGAACGCCGCATATACGTTTGTGTCGTCCACCGGTTTCACCTTGAGGAGTTCCGTCCGCGCGTCCTCGACCGACCTCTCGCCCGTGAACGTCTGCCACTCCCCGTTGGCGAACACCCACTTCGCCGAACTCGAAAACACGATCACCTGGTACTGCTCCAGTGTGGGGATACTCCGCATCACTTTGCACACGGTTTCGATCACCAGGGGCCACTTGGTATTGTCGAGCGTCTGGAGATCGCGCTTGCCCATGCTCCCGGACATGTCCACGAGGAACACGACCCGTTTGCCGGTCATCGCGACTCCCGCGAACCGCGACTCGGAGTCCTTCTGGAACTTGTTGTACTTGTCGGCCAGTTTCGCCTTATCGCCCTGAAGGTCAATGATGGTGACGTTCGCGTCGTCGACCTTCCTGGTGAGGTCTTTGATCTGCGCGCGGGCGGTGCCCAGTTCCTCGCCGGCCTTCGCCATGCCCGCTTTCGCCGCGGCCAACTCCTCGGCCATCCCCTTCGCCGCGGCCCGCGCTTCGTCGAGTTTCGCGTCGAGTGCCTTTTGTGTCGCCCGGAGCCGGGCTTCGAGGTCCGTGAGTTCCTTCTGCGCGGTACTCACGCGAGCTTCCATTGCGAGGCGCTCGTCGTCCTTCGTGCGCACGAGCCGCTGGAGCCCGTCTACTTGCGCCGCGGTCGTGGCGTCCTTCTTTGTCAGCGATTCGATGTCCTTTTGCCGCTTCTTGAGCAACAGGTCCGCGTCGGTCATCTCCGCGCGCGCGGTCGCCAGTTCCTTGGCGGTCGCGCCGGCCTTCTTCTCAATTGCGGCGAGGTCGAGTTGGGTCGCGTCGAGTCGTTCTTGGGCTGCTTTCGCTTCGTCGCGTGCAACGGCGAGCTTGCGCCCAGTTTCCTCTTTCTCGGTACGGGCCAGTTTGAGTTGATCCGCGAGCTGCTTCGCCTCGTTCACCAGTTTGAGTCGCACGCCTTCGAGTTCTGTGAGCGCTGCGGCGAGTTTTCCGCGTTCGGCCTGTTCGGACGTGAGTTTCAGTTTGGTCGAATCGAGCGCGGCCAGCGCCGCGGCGAGTTTCTTGTCGGTGTTTTCTAGGTCCAGGAGCGCGGTGCGGTTCGCCTTCGCGCTCTCAGTGGCCATCCGGCTGTTGAGGAGGAACAGGAGCGTGACGCAGCCGAGCGCGCAGCAGAACACGTCCAGCATCCACATGCTGACCAGGGTCGGCTGCTTGTGGCGAACGCGCATAGCTCCTCCGGGTGTCAGCCGCCGGTCCGCGGGGCGGCGGGCTTCTTCGCGGCTTCGGTGAACGCGGTCGAATCCTTCGGCAGCGGGATCACGCTATCCAGGTGCGCGCGGGGTAGGTTCTCGGCGAGCCAGCGCGGAACGAGCGCCACGGTCGCGGTTGCAATCGCGTTCGGGGGCAGGATCTCGACCGCGGTCCCCTCCGGCGTGTTCGCGTGGACCGCGCGCACGAACCCCGGGAGCCGGGCTGCCGCGTCCGTTAGCCACACCGCACGAGGGGGGGCGGCCAGTCCGATACCGGAGACGAAATCGCGGACCGAATCCCCGGTTAGCCGCGCGAGTGCGCTGCAATGTGCTTCGATCTCTTCCGGTTGTTGCAACACGTCCTGGAACCAGTGGGCTGTGCGTACAGTGAGGCTCATGCGCTGCCCAGCGCGAGCGCGATCGAGGGCCTCGTCGAGTTGCTCGAAGAGCGCCTGTTCCGCGTCGGCGGAATCGCGCGGGTCGCGCCGACACAACCGAACGCACCGGTCCGAAATCCCATCCAGGAGCCGGTCCTTCCACGCCTTGACCGATAACCGCGGCCACACGGCCGAACCGACCATGCGAACGAGGTCGCGCTCCACGGAAACGAGCGCCGCGGAACAGGCGAACTCGTCCGCGTCGAGCACGATGACCGCGCCGGGACCGCCGGACGCGGGCCGGAGCGGAACCACCCAGTCCGCGCTCGTGGCTTGAGGCGCGGCCGGTTTCCCGGTCAAAAGCGTAGCGGCTCGGTCCGCGGCCAGGGCCAGGGCGCCCACCGCAGTGCCCTTCAACGGGAATTTGACGCGGACGGCGGTCGCCCCTACGCGCGCAACCTGTGCGGGGCCGAGATACACGGGCAGCGAGAGCACCACCGCTTCGGATTCGTGGGCGACGGGACCGCGCATCCGCTCGAAGACGATGCCGAGCGCGGATTCCGCGTTCAGCGTGTGCCGGCCGAGTTTCCACTCGCGCGTTTGCCCGAGCGCCGGGAGAAAGTTCGAGCAAACCGCGTGCGGCGCCTTGCGGCACAGCGCGACGCCCGCCCGCCCGACTTCGGGAGTGCGCCGGTCGCCGGCAATGAACTGTGCGAGCTCCGCGTCCGGCTCGTCGAAAACGAGCGTGCGCGGCTTCCCGCCAACGGCTTCCGCCAGAGCGCGGCTCGCGGTGAGGTCGATACCGACCGACCGCGTGCGATCGTGAACGGGAGCTTGCTTACGAGACCACAGCATTCGGTACACCGTTGTTGGGGTCGTTATCGGCCGGACCGCGCCCACCCGTCGGACTGCCAGTGCCGCAAAACTCACACGCCCGCGTGTTCCGCGGCCGGGTCGTAGAGCCTCAGTAACAGATGCTCTTGGCAGTATTGCTGAGCGTCCGTGACGAGCGTCTCTTCGGCCCGCTGCACCATGTGAACGAAGTACATCAGCCCCAGGCTCAGCACGAGCGCCACGAGCGTGCAGTCGAACGCGATCTTCAGTTGGTCCTTCGCCTGACGGGTGAATTCCGCGATATCGGGGTCGTTCGCGCCGAACGCGCCGCCGAGCCCGCGGACCGTCCCGACGAACCCGATCGCCGGGATCGCCCACGCGAGGTAATGCACCGTGGACATCCCCGTTATCAACCGCGACAACTCGACGTCGGCCTGGTTGCGGACCACTTCGGCCACATCGGTCGCGGACTTACTGATCGCGAACTTGCCCAGCCCGAGCCGGATCATGTTGGCCAGGACGAACGGCCGGCCCGCGGTGACTTGTTCCACTTTTCGCGCGAGTGGGCGGGCGTCCTCCGGCAAAATCCGCGCCCCCTCTTCGGTGGGCAGCAGTTCCAGTCCGAACGCCCGGCGCTGGCGCAACACTTCGCGATACCGGCTCTGAAGGATGAGGATTGCCCACACTGCGCAGACGTAACAGAGCACCTGCTCGAACCCGAGGAGCAGCCGCCCCAGGCGCTCCGGGGTCCACCGGGCCGCGAGTTCGTCGCGCGATTCGGGGCTGCCCATGATCTGCCACAGCGGGGCGATCACCCCGGCAACGATGAGCAGCGCGATCACGAGCAGCAGCCACTCGCGCGCGGGGCGATGGGACGCGGGTATCGACATCAACCGTCCCTCGAACGCGGAACCGCGCGGCCACCGGACCGCGCGCAATCCCAGAGCGATATTGTCGGTCCCCAACTGTCGGGCCGCAAGCACCTGTGTACCGAACGGGCCGACATGTTAAGCTGAGTGCCCGTTTTCACCTTACGGAGAACGACCCACCGTGCGCTATTTACTCTCCGCGCTCGTCGCACTCGCCGCACCTCCCCTATTCGCGGCGGACCTCCCGAAATTCAAAACTCAGGAAATCGATACGGGCCTGAAAATCGGGTACGCCGTCATCACCGCGGACATTGATGGCGACAAGAAGCTCGACATCGTGGTCGTCGACCAGCACAAGATCGTGTGGTACCAAAACCCCGGTAAACCGGACGAGCAGTGGAAGAAACACGTCATTCTCGACGGCAAAACGCGCCCGGACAACGTGTGCATCGCGCCCATCGACATTGACGGCGACGGGTTGCCGGAACTGGTGGTCGGCGCCGCGTGGAAGCCGTTCGACACCGCGACCGCGGCGCAACTCATCTGGCTCAAGCGCGGGAAGAACGTCACCGACGAGTGGACGATGCACGAACTGCCGTGCGATGAACCCACCGTTCACCGCGTCCGGGTGTTCGACATTGATGGTGACGGCAAACCGGAGATCGTTCACGTCCCGCTGATGGGGCGCGGGTCGAGCGCCAAAGGTAACTGGACCGACGGCAAACCGGTGCGCGTCGTCGCACTCAAGGTGCCCGCGAAAGACCCGGAGAAAAAGGAGAACTGGAAGACGGAGGTGCTCTCGGAAGAACTGAACGTCACCCACAATTTCTGGGCTGAATACCCTCAAGCGACTGGGCGTGAACATCCCACCCCGAACATCTACGTGACCAGTTACGACGGCGTTCACGTTCTGTCGGAAGAGAAGGGGAAGTGGATGACAAACAAGATCGGGGTGGGTAACCAAGCCAATCCGAAGAGCAATCGCGGGGCGAGCGAGATTAAGGTCGGCCGCGTCGGAGGGCGTCTCGGCACCATCGCCACAATCGAGCCGTGGCACGGGAACCAAGTAGTCGTCTACACGGCGCCGGAGAAGGAGGGCGAGAAGTTGTGGGAGCGGCACGTCATTGATGAACAACTCCGCTGGGGCCACGCGGTCTGGTTCGCGGACCTCGACGGTGACAAGGTCGACGAACTCATCATTGGCGTGCGCGATGACCCGAACCCGAAGGCGGGCGACACATTCAAGGAGCGCCGCGGGGCGCGCGTCTACAAATGCACCGACGGTAAAGGGGCGCGCTGGGAGCGGACGATTCTGGACGACGGCGGGGTGGCGGTCGAAGACCTGACCGCAGCCGACCTCGACGGCGACGGCAAGGTGGACATCATCGCGGTGGGTCGGCAAACGGGGAACGCGCGCATTTACTGGAATCAGGGGAAGTAACTTCAATTCAACGGCCCGCCGAAATGCTCCGGCGGGCCGCGTTTCACATCAACTCGGAACGACCTCGAACACCAGCTCCGGCGCGTACCGCCGACTGATGGCTGACGCCACTTCACTACGCAGGAACCCGGCCGCTCGCTCCAGCGCGTCCGCCACGGTTCTGTGGTCGAAATCGGGCGGCACGCTCACCAGAACCCGCAACCGGCCCGAGTGCGGGGCCGGTTCCACTGTAACGACACCCGCCGCTTGAATCGCCGGGTCGCTACATGCCGCGAACGCACTGTGGAGCGCGTCCCGGACCTGTCGGCACAGTTGCTGGGATTTACGACCGGCCTGCTTCGGGGCGTTCCACGGCTTCGCGTGGAACTCCTTGGGATCACTACCATCCTCGGGGCTGATGTCGCCCGCGAGGGTCTTAAACTCGTCCGCTTTCTGCCGCCTCCGGCTCATCGGAGATGCCTCGGATTAGAGAGAATGTCAAAACACACGCCACGCGAACGGTGATCGCAATAGCACGCATGGGGCACCTCCTTCCGGGCGGACGGGATTATCGGGCAACGATTGAGACACGCGCCGGGCGCTGAGGGTTCGCTGATTGTTTCTGCACCTTGCCGAGGTCGCGTAGGTGCTGAAAGGGACTTAAACGTGCGCGCGGTCCGCTCTCCTGCCATCAGAAGAGCGGACCGCGCGTTTAAACTTCTGCGAAATCGACTCACTATCCGATAACCGGAATCAGTCGATGGTCGTGACTTCGCCCCCGGCCCGGGTCGAGAGGGCCGCGAGGATGCCGTTGTTGCTGTAGGTGATGAGGCGCGCGGATCCGTCGGCCATCAGGAACTGGGCGCCGCCGGAGTGGAAGCTCCAGTAGTGGGCGGCGTCGCACCCGACATTCGGGTTACCCGTTTGCAGCCCGATCTTTTGCGCTGCGGTCCCGTTGCACGGGAGGTTCGACCCGGAGGAGTAGTTCGTGATGAAGTAGTTCGCGATCGCCAGGTCGTTGGACGTCATCACGCAGTCGGCGTTACCCTGGCCGTCGTACCCGTAAGCGGAGAACCACCAGCCGAATTCGAGGTTCGAGTTCGGCGGGCGCTCGCCGACCAGCAGCGTGTTGCTGGTCCCGTCCGTGATGTGCGTCAGGTGAACGCGGGACTTCATGTAGAGCACGCCGTCGAACGCGGTCGAGGTGGTCCCGGAGTTACCGAGGTACCCGGTCGTGGCTTGGTCGGCGATCCCGGACGCGGCCCCCGGGTACGCCTGGTTCCCGCGCGAGTCCGCCGGGCACACGTACATCTTCATTTTCAGCGCGCAGGCCGGGTTGCTCCACGAGTACGGGTTGGTCGGCGCGAACGCCTTGGCCTGCTGGAATGCGTTGTCCTGCTCCAGGTAGGGGAGGATGTAGTTCATCCACGACCACGCCCCCTCGTAGGGCGGTGAGTACGCCGTGGCCCACGGGGACTGGCCCTGGGGGAGCGCGTTGTTGGCGTCGTGGAAGGCGTGGAGCGCGAGCCCCTGCTGCTTCAGGTTGTTGATGCACTGGGTCCGGGCCGCGGCGTCGCGGACCTTTTGAACCGCGGGGAGCAGTAACCCGATGAGAATCGCAATAATGGCGATCACGACCAACAATTCGATCAGCGTGAACCCGGGACGGAACCGTTTCTGCGCGCGCCTCATGACACTCCTCGAGAAGGAGGAACGAAAATGGAAAATATTCGCCAACGGTACTTGCGGACTTCGGGCGTGAGGGCAACAAATCCCGTTCAACGAACCAATTGCGAGAGGTAGTCGCGGCCTTACGGAACGAATCCAAGCCGGAGAGAAGGCTATTTAGAAATCTTAAAGATCGAGTTTGGAGAGCGAGTGGGCTGCGAGTGGAATTCAATTTAGACAGGCACTAGATAACAAGCAAGTAGAATACTATGAGAGTGCTGGAGCGAGGTCACAACTCAATCGCTTGGGTACGCTAATTTGACGTGGAAACAGGCAATATCGAGATTAGTCCGGCCCGGGCGATCGCCCGGGATAAATTTCGCATTTCGTAGGAAATAGATTTATGAAATCTCAATGATCCCGAACAGCGTCGCTAATGCAAATTCGCGGTCGGACTGATGGATAATAATTGATTTTGGAAATATATAAATATATTTAAATTATGACAATCGAATGGTGGCGTCTGGAGGGCACACCTCGACTACACCGCTGTCGCGGTTGTACATCGAAGGCGGGCGGGCCGGTGCAGGCGCTGCCGGGGGTGGCGTTCCGGACCCGGTGCCGGTGGAAGGGGCGGGCGCTCGGGGCGGTTGCCGGCGTCGAGGTGAATTGGGGTTCGTAGAGAGACACGAATCGGACCAGTAGGTTCACGCGCGCGACGGAAGCTCGTCCCGTGTATACAACAACTTGCGTTCTGCTCTCCACGAAAGGAAGTGCGATGAAGCCGCGCCTGTTCACCCCCGGACCCACGACCGTCCCCGAAGAGACGCTCCTCGAACTCGCGCGCCCGGTGACCTACCACCGGGCGGCGGAAGCAAAAGCGATCCTCGCGGAAGTCAGCGAAGACCTGAAGTACGTCTTCCAGACCGCGCAACCCGTGTTCACGCTCACGTGTTCCGGGACCGGCGCGATGGAAGCGGCCGTCAGTAACACGCTCGCGGCCGGCGAAAAGGCGATCCTCTGCACCGCGGGGCGCTGGGGCGAGCGCTGGCGCGGCATCCTGAAGGCGTTCGCGACCAACATCGTGCCGGTCGAGGTGCCCTACGGCAAGGCGGTCACGGCCGACATGCTGGCGAAGGCGCTCGCCGACAACCCGGACACGAAGGTGGTGTTCACCACGCTCAGCGAAACGAGCACCGGCGTCGGGCACGACCTGGAAGCGTTCGGCAAGGTCGTCGCCAAGACCGACGCGCTGCTCGCGGTGGACGGGATCAGCGGCGTCGGCGCGATGGAGTGCCGGATGGACGCCTGGGGCCTGGACGTGGTCGTGACCGGCTCGCAGAAGGCCCTCATGATGCCCCCGGGCCTGGCGTTCATCGGCGCGAGCGAGAAGGCGTGGAAGAAGATCGACGCGACCGCGCCGCGCGGGTTCTACCTCGACATCCGGCGCTACAAGAAGTCGCTGGCGGAGAGCGACACGCCGTTCACCCCGGGCAACACGCTCATCAAGGCGCAGCGCGCGAGCCTGAAGCGCATCCGCGCCGAGGGCATCGAGAACCTCTGGGCGCGCCACAACCGGATCGCCGCGGCGTGCCGCGCGGGGGTCGAGGCGATGGGGCTGAAGGTGTACGCGGAGCGCCCCAACAGCGCGCTGACCGTGATCGCGGTCCCGCAAGGCGTGGACGGCACCGCCACCCTGAAGGCGCTCGAAAAGAAGTACGGCTACAAGCTCGCGGACGGCCAGGACACGCTCAAGGGCCACATCTGGCGCTTATCGCACATGGGCTACACCGATTCGTTCGACGTGCTCGGCGCTCTCAGCGCGTTGGAACTGGTGCTCCTCGAAAGCGGCTTCAAACTCGAAGCCGGCGCCGGGGTCGCCGCGTTCCAGAAGACCTACGCGACCGGGAAGTAAAGGGTTGTGGTAAGATGGTTCGGGAGGCATTCCGAACCATCTTCGTTTTCAGGAGGCCGCGATGTCCGACGTCCCGCTGGACAACAAAACACTCGCCGCCCTCATCGCTCAACAACGCCTTGTGGCCGTGACCGACGTGGAGGGGCGGGTCGTCGGGTATTTCGCTCCGGCCCTTTCGCGCGAAGAAATGGCGCGTCGGCACCTGGGGCTTCCCGACCCGGAAGTCGTGCGCGCGCAACGAGAGAAAGCTGAGAAGACGTACACAACCACTGACGTCAAAGCGTATCTCGGTTCCCTGGAGAACCGGGGGTGAGGTGCACCGTCGTTTGGCGGGAAACGGCTCTCCAGCAGCTTGCCGAGATCTGGATGGGAGCCACGGACCGCGAAACTGTGAATCGTGCGGTCGATAACGTGGACGCGGAGTTGCTCGACGACCCGGATCAAAAGGGCGAGGATTATTTCGGCGATCGTTACATCCTCAATTCCGTAATCTGGGCGCTATACCACGTAGTTCCCGGTGATCTGATGGTTCACGTTCTACAGGTCGGGCGCATTGGAATTGATCGACCGCACGAAAGCGCACCTTAAACCCACAGCTCGAACGATAGCCGGAATCACTCATGCCGCTCGTCTGCGAGCCGTATGCTGAACAGGTCAAGGTTTGGCCCCGGGATGGGCGGCATATTCTCGCGCAGTACGACGACGAGAGTATCATCGTTTATCAGGCGTACAACCCGACCATCGGGCGGTACGCGAGCGCTCACGGGCACTTCGGCGACGGCTTCAGTTTCTCGCGGATGAGCTGGGTGAAGCCGAACTTCCTGTGGATGATGTACCGCTGCGGGTGGGGCACGAAGGAGAACCAGGAAGTCACCCTCGGGCTTCGACTGCGGCGGGTGTTTTTCGACTCGCTCCTCGAAAGCGCGGTACCCTCTACTTGGGACCGCGAGCAATTCGCCACATCCGAAGACTGGTCGCACGCGGTGGGGCGGTCGTCTGTGCGGCTGCAATGGGATCCGGATCACCATCCGTCCGGCGCGAAGCTCGATCGGCGCGCGATTCAGCTCGGTTTGCGCGGCCCGGTTCTCCGGGCATTCGCCACAACAGAATTACTGCAAGTAATCGACCTGACCGAGTTTGTCGCGGAGCAACGCGCGGTGCTATCATCGCGCGGAACGTTCAGCGTTCTCACCCCACGCGAACGGGTGTACGTTCCCGAAAATCCCACGATTGCAACCCGGTTGCGATTGGCTATCGTCGGCAATGACGCGATCGAGTAGTTAAGCTCACGGCACGAACCAGTAGTACACCGCGCCCGTGATCGCGGTGCCGATCACGAACAGGATCGCGCCCCACTTCCCGCGGCTCTTGAGCGACCACCACATGACCAGCCCGGTCGCGGAGATGATGAGTAGCAGAACGCACGTCCCGTCGATCACGAAGCTCCACGCGCGACCGGTGCGCTTCACCTCGTTGCTCATGTTCCCGCGGTTCCCGCGGTGCAGGTCGGTCATCACGATCACCCACCCCTGGTAGGTAGACGCGACCTCCGTTGTCGCGCTCTCTGCGTCGATCGTCGCGATCGTTTCGCCGCCGGCGCGCTTGAACTCTACTTTGATTTGCGGTCGGTCGTTGTCGTCCTTTACGAACACGAAGGAGCTCAATTCGCCGCGCACGTCGAACTCCTTACGCAGCGCCTCCACCACCGCGAGTTTCTCCTCTCCCGTCGCCTCACCTGAGGACTCGGACGGCACCGGGAGCTTCCCGCCGGGCATTTTGTCCAGCGGGAGCGGGCGCGACTCCCGCCGCGTTTGGGCTTCGAGTTTGGCGTCATCGGGAAGAAACCACTCGGTGTGGTTCAGCATGAACCCGGTGACCGCGAAGAACAGGATCAGCGTCAACCCGAACAGCGTGAGGTACACGTGAACCGTTCGGGACGTTTTGAGTATCCAGCGGTGGAGCGGCGACATTACTTCTTCTTCGCCTCCTTGAACTCCACCACCGTCTCGGCCGTCTCCGCGTTCTTTTCGAGCTTCACGTTCGTCGGTTTGTCCTTGCACTCGATCTTGCCGCTCTGTCGCAAGTGTTCGCCGAACTCGCGGTGAACTTCCACGCGGACGGTGTACGTACCTTGCGGGAGCGCGTTCCCCTTATCGTCCTTGCCGTCCCATACGAGGTCGTACTTCCCCGGTCCGCGGGTTGCCCGCGTCACGGCTTTCACGAGGTCGTTGTCGCCCTTCCCGATCTTCCACCAGTCCTTGAGGTCTTTTAGGTACTTGGGTGCGTTACCCCACACCGCCAGCGTGCGAACGGCCTTACCCTTGTCATCCTCGATCCAGATCGCGGTATACGGCCGGCGGTAGCGCTTCGCGTCGATCTTCGGCAGTTCCACCGCGACCGTGACTTGATAACCTTCTGGCCACGCCGCGCCCTTCGGCTCGTCCTTCTTCTCTTGCGGTGTGAAGATGTACGTCGGCGCGGCCTCGAACAGTTTGAGTCCCGCGCTCCGGTGGTGCTTGCCGTCCGGTGTGATAATCAGGCATTCTGCTCCGGGAACGCTCGCGATCAGTTTCAAGCCGTCTTCGGGCTTCAGCACGCAGAGCGTCGTGGCGAGTGCGTTCGCGGTGACATTGTCGTTCGCGACCACGGTGGCGCTCGTCGCGCTTTCGGCCGGGTGGCCGGTTCGCGGGTCGAAGATGTGCCCGTATCGCTTCCCGTTGATCGCGTAGAAGCGCTGATAGTCGCCGCTCGTTGCGACCGCCTGGTTCTTGAGGTACAGGGCCGCGATCGGCGCCGCGTTGTCGAAGTGCTGGAACGGGTTCTGGATTCCGACCGCCCAACCGGCGCCCGGCGCCGCGCCCCAACCGAGGATGTCGCCCCCAAGATTGATGAGCAGTGCAGTAACGGCAGGGTGCTCTTTTCGCACCGCGTCGGCTGCCTTTTGGATGATGTAGCCCTTCCCGATGGCGTTCAGGTTCAGCGGCTGATCGGTGAGGCGTTTCACCGCGGTGCCAGTCGCGTCCCACTCCCAGCCCGGCTTCCGGAGGTCGCTCGCAATGCGTTCCAGGGTGAGCGCGTCCGGCACACGACCGGTTCGTTCTCCTTCCTTCCACACGCGGACCAGCTCGCCGACCTGTCCGTTGAACGCCCCGCCACTCTTCCGCTGCCACGATTCGTAAGCCCTGAGCACTTCGGCCATTTCCGCGGACACCTTCACCGGCTCGCGCGAGCGGTTCAACCGACTGATTTCGCTCCCCGCGTCGTAGGTGCTGAAGATCATGCGCAATCGCTCGATCTCGGCGAGGACGGTTAACTCGGCCTTCTCCGCGACAGACTCGTTCGGAGCCACGATGCACAAATCCAGTGACGTGCCTATGACGTGGTCGTGGTGGAACTGGAACTCGCTCGCTTGAGGCGGGAGCACTCTAGCAGGCTCTGTGGCACTCGCCCCAACAGTCCAACCGAGCGCAAGGATGACCAGCGGACGCAGGAATCGCAGCATCGGACACCGGGATTATTTTGAGATTTGATCTCAACAAGATTTACCCCGTGCAACGCGATCGACAAGCCAAAAACGGTGAGATCGCGATGAGGTGAACGCACGAAATGCTTGTAATTCTTACACGCTCCGCGTGTCGGTCGGGACCGGCTGTACTCTTTACACCATTCGTTCGGTGGGTCGATTTCTTCGTCACACTTAGTTCGATCCCGAACTACTGCTCTTATCGCACCTTGCGCTGTGACATTTCCGCGCACTCCCGCCACCGTACATTCCCGGCACACCGGTTGCGGTTAGACTTCCGACGCCCCTTGCTTCACAGCACCACGGCCGCACAAAGCGGACCAGGCGTCTCCAACCACGGAGGTCAAGGGAATGACTCTTCGTCGGCACTTCAGCGCGATCGTTGTGGCGCTTTTTGCGCCCGCCTTTGCGCCCGCCGCGAGCTACGACACCGCGAATTTCACCGTCGAAGCGCCGACTGCCAAACTCGCACAAGAGTTCGGCGAATGGGCCGAAACGTACCGCAAAGAAAAAGCACTCGAGTGGACCGGCCGCGAGATGCCCCAGTGGCCGCGCCGGTGCCCGCTCCAGGTCCAGATCACCCAAAACTCCGCGGGCGGAGCGACGACGTTCACGTTCGGTCAGGAAGGTGGGCGCCCGGTCGTCACGAGTCTCCGCATGGAGATCCGCGGCGAGAAGCAGCAACTCCTTCACAGTGTGCTCCCGCACGAGGTCACACACACCGTACTCGCGCACTACTTTGGGCGCCCGGTTCCGCGCTGGGCCGACGAGGGCGGGAGCGTTCTGAGTGAGAACGACGACGAGCGCTATAACCACGATGTGCGGTGCCGCGAGCTGTTGAACGCGGGGCGCGGGATTCGGCTCCGCGTGCTGTTCCGCATGACCGAGTACCCGCGCGACATGATCGTGCTGTACGCACAGGGCTACTCGGTGTCGCACTACCTCGTGCGGAAGGGCGGCGACGGGCGCGAGGGCCGCGGAAAACTGCTCCAGTTCCTCGGAATGGGGATGCAGGGCAACAACGCCGAGAGCTGGAACGCCGCCGCGAACAAGGTGTACGGCTTCGACACGATCGACGCCCTGGAAGAATCCTGGTTGACCGCACTGAAGGCCCCGCCGGATCGCGTGGTCGCCCGCGGCACTCACTCGTCGGCGGGGTTGACCAGCGCGAGTGCCGCGCGGACGGAACTGCGGTCGTCGGCCGCCCCCACGGTGCCGCTACTCGAACCGCCGGTGCGAGCCGTTCGCGGGACCGCTCCGGACCGCGATCGCGAGTCGGCCCGCCCGACGTACCTTCCGCCGCCCGACCCGTCCGCGTTCGGGAGCAGCCCGGTTGTGCGTCCGCCTCAACCCGAACCGCCGCCCCCATCCTTGTTGCTCCCGCCGGAACTCCCGCGCCCGGTGAAGCCGTAAGAAATCGGCTACTAAATGCAGAAGCAACGAACGCTCGGAATACCTCCGAGCGTTCGTTGCTTCTATGAGTTTCATTTCCTTGAATCGAACGCGCAATTCATATCGCGCATCTTCGATCCACCAGCGACGAACGGACCGCGTGTAACAACCCGTCGTACCGTTGTTCCCGGGCGCGGGTGCGTGCGGGTATGATCGCGCGGAGTTGCGGTCGGTCGGATACGCCCCTCGGGGCGACACTCACAAAGGGCAGATCATGGCGAGCAAATGGCTACTGGCAGCCCCAGTTGCGGGCGCCCTGGGACTCGGCGCGGGCGTGGGCGCGGACCGGCTCCTGAGCGCGGCCGGCGAAGCGAAACAAGACCTCAAGCCCGCGACCACGCTCCCCGTCACGCGGGTCGTGCTGTTCAACAGCGGCGTGGGGTACTTCTCGCGCTCGGGCGAAGTGGACGGAGACTCGCGCGTCGACCTGACGTTCCCGGAATCGGACGTGAACGACCTGCTCAAGAGCATGGTCCTCGAAGACTTCGGCCAGGGGCGCATTTCTGCCGTGAGCTACGATTCCCGCGAACCCATTGCACGCACCCTCAGTTCGTTCGCGATCAACCTGAACAACAACCCCACATTCGCGGGGATTATTGCCCAACTGCGTGGGGAGCGCATCGAAGTCGCTGTCAGCGCCACGGCCGCGAACCAACCGGGCAAACTCACCGGGACCATCGTCGGGGTCGAGAAGCAGAAAGTACCCGCGGGCACTCAAACGACGGACGCGGAGGTGCTCAACGTGTGGTGCGCGGAGGGCATGCGCGCCATCAAGATGAGCGACATCCAGTCCCTCCGGTTCTCGAATCCCCTAATCGAGAGCGAGTTCCGGCGCGCCCTGGAAGTGTTGGCCCTGTCGCACGACAGCCAGAAGAAGGCGGTTCAGTTGCACTTCGCGGGTGAGGGCAAGCGCAAGGTCCAAGTGGGGTACGTGATCGACGCGCCCATCTGGAAGACCAGTTACCGCCTATTGATGAAGGACCAGGACAAGCCCTATTTGCAGGGCTGGGCGATGGTCGAGAACCCGACCGACGAGGACTGGTCCACGGTCAAGATGGCGCTCGTGAGCGGGCGCCCGATCTCGTTCAAGATGGACCTGTACAACCCGCTCTACATCAACCGCCCCACCGTCGAACCCGAACTCTTCGCCTCACTCCGGCCCGTCACCTACCAGGGCAATTTCAACGGGCGCGACGAGCGAGGATCTGCAGACAACAGGCAAACCTTTAATTTCAGTTTGGGCCTGTACGGTTCTAAAGTCGCAGATGCTCCGGCTCCAGCGCCCGCGTTCGACGCTCCAGTGCCACCAGGACGTAGCCCAACCGCTCTGGGTGCTTCTGCCCCGGGTATGGGGGAAGGGCTTGGAAAAGCAAAAATGAGGCTCGCGGAGGTAAACGACCCGGTGGCGGAAGCGCAGCGGCGGAAACATGCGGCTGGTACTGCTGCAGAGCTGGCCCAGCGGTTGGGCACCGGGAGCGTCGGTAATGCGGCGACGGCGGGCGCGCTGGGCGACTTCTTCCAGTACACGATCGACCACCCGGTCTCGCTCCCGCGCCAGAAATCGGCCCTGCTCCCCATTGTCGGGAAGAACATCGAGGGGACGCGCGTCTCGATCTACAACGCGGGCGTCCAAGCGAAGCACCCGCTGCTCGGTCTGCGCCTCAAGAACACGAGCGGCGCGCACCTGAATCAAGGGCCGATCACCGTGTTCGAGGGCAGTACCTACGCCGGGGATACGCGCGTTCTGGACGTCCAGCCCAACGAGGAACGGCTCCTGAGCTACGCCATCGACCTCGGAACGGAAGTCGATCCGAAGGCCGGCGCGGGCAAGCAGAAGATCACCAGCGTCAAAGCCGTGAAGGGCATTGTGACCACGACCACGAAGATCACGGAGGAAACGACATACAAGGCGGTTAACCGTTCCCAGACGGACCGCACGCTGCTCATCGAGCACCCGAACCGGACCAACCAGCAGTTCAAGCTCGTGGACACAGACAAGCCCGCCGAAGACACCCCCGAGGTGCTCCGGTTCCAGATCGCACTCAAGGCGAGTGACACGAAGTCGTTCACGGTCAAGGAGGAGCGCGACGACGTGAGCACGATCGCGCTGACCAACGGGGCCGAGGACCAGATCCGGTATTTCGTCTCGCTCAACGAGATCAGCGCGGGCCTCAAGAACAAGCTCAACGAGGCGCTCAAACTCAAGGGCGCCTGGGACTACACCGCGCGTGAGCTGAACCACGTGAACGGCGACCTACAACGGTTCACGGTGGACCAGGACCGGATTCGCAAGAACCTGCGCGAGACCCCGAAGGAGTCCGAGGTGTACACGACCTACCTGAAGAAACTCTCGGACCAGGAGAAGGAAATCGACGCGCTCACGGCCAAGCAGAAGGGGCTCACCGCCGACGAGTTCGGCGCCCGCAAGAAGTACGAGGACTTCCTCGCCAACATCTCCGACTGATTTCGCGTAACGGACGCCTCGTGCCCTGGTTACGAGGCGTCCGATCTGGGTTGTGTGGGAAGCCGGCACGCGGATACGCTGAGCGACGTTTCGGAATCCGCGTTACCGCACGGCGACCTATGGCGAAATATGTTGTTCCGACTGTTTTGCTATTGGTCGCAGTTGCCGGTTGGGGCGTTTGGCGGTGGACGCCCGCGACATTTGCGATTCGGAACGAATCCGGTAAGCCGATTCGCGTGTTGATGGTCGACGTTGCGGGGAAGACGCTCCAGTACAACGACATTCCGGCCGGTGGGACGGCGGCGGGATCATTTCACGTCAAACAGGAAGAAACGCTTTCCGTGCGGGGTTGGTTCGCGGACGGGACCGCGTTCGGGGAGCATTGCGGGTACGTTGTACGGGAAGAATTCGCCCCGCACATCAGTGTCGCAGTGCGAAATGACGTGGCCATCAGTAGCCCGTAACCACACCTCGAAATCTGCCGGCTTCATTCGCCACGAAAACGTGCCCACGAAGAGCCGCGTTCTCGATGCCCAAGTGGGGTTCGTGCGCGCTGCGCGGCCTTTGTGAACCTCGGCCCGTTCAGTATCCTCAACCTGATACTCTTTAATTTTAAGAGGCCGGCCCCGTCTCATAACGGTATCCCGACCATGCCGCAGAAAGTGTACATCGAAACCGTCGGCTGCCAGATGAACGTGCTCGACAGCGAGCTGGTCATCGGCGCCCTCCGCAAGCGCGGGTACGACCTCACCGATTCCCCCGCCGACGCGGACGTGCTGCTGTTCAACACGTGCTCCGTGCGCGAGCACGCGGAAGACAAAACGTACTCGGCGCTCGGCCGCGTGCGCCCCATCAAGCGCGACAACCCGGACGCGGTCATCGGCGTGCTGGGCTGCATGGCCCAAAAGGACCAGGACGCGATCCGCAAGCGCGCCCCGTTCGTGGACATGATCGTCGGCACCGGGCAGTTGGGCGCGGTGCCGGACCTGGTCGACAAGGTGCGGGCCACGCGCGAGCCGCAGCTCGCGGTCAGCTTGGGGCGCACGGACGGCGGGCGGAACGAGGTCGAGGCGAGCTTCGTGAGCTACGACCCGGCCCGCGACCCCTCGATGCGCCCGACCCCGTTCCAGGCGTTCGTCCGCATCCAGATCGGGTGCGACAAGTTCTGCACGTACTGCGTGGTGCCGAGCACGCGCGGCCCGGAACAGAGCCGCCCGCCGGAGCACATCTGGAACGAGGTGCGCCAACTCGTCGACCAGGGGTGCAAAGAGGTCACGCTCCTCGGCCAAACGGTGAACAGCTACGTGTACGAGTCGGGTGACACGCGCACGCGGCTGAGCGACCTCATCGCGGGCATGCACGACGTGGCCGGCCTGGAGCGCATCAAGTTCGTCACGAACTACCCGAAGGACATGACGGACGACCTGCTCGACGCGGTGCGCGAGCTGCCCAAAGTGGTGAAGTACCTCCACGTCCCGGTCCAGTCGGGGTGCGACGAAGTATTGAAGCGCATGAAGCGGAACTACACCGCCGCGTACTACATGGAGATGCTCGCGCGGTGCCGCGAACTGGTCCCCGGCGTGTCGGTGAGTTCGGACTTCATCGTCGGGTTCTGTGGTGAAACGGAAGAGAGTTTCCAGAAATCAATGGACCTGGTCCGCGCCGCGCAGTTCAAGAACTCGTTCATCTTCAAGTACAGCGAACGCGCGGGCACGAAGGCCGCGGACCGGTACCCGGACGACGTGCCCGACGACGTGAAGAAGCGCCGAAACAACGACCTGCTCGCGGTGCAGAACGAGAACAGCCGGATCGATCACCGGGCGCAAGTCGGTAAGGTGGTCGAAGTGCTGGTCGAAGGCCCGAGCCGGCGCGAACAGCGCGCGAGCCGCGATCGCGAGGCCCCCGGGCACGTCACCCAGCTCACCGGCCGCAGTATGGCCGATCACATCGTGGTGTTCGACGGTACCGAGCGGCTCGTCGGCCACACGGTCCGCATCGCGGTCACCGACGCCAGTCCGTTCACGCTGTACGGCAATGTGCTCACGGACGAGATCGTGGGTGTGGAGGCGACCGATCGCGAACCCAGTCGAGAACCGAGCACCAGTTCCACCAACCGCGACGCGGGACCGCGCCCCGATCGTTTTTCGCTCCCTTTGGTTTGATCCGATGATGTGTCGCGCGGTTATTTGTGCGGCGAGTGATGTGATCTCCCAGACAATTTCGCCCTCACGATTTCGTTGGGGCAGGTGACAAAGTGAGCCGACCGACTTCCGTTCGGGCATTGGAGGGCCGGCTCCACTTCGGACGCACATTTCGAGAATTAGCCGCGTTGAGATTTGCCATAAGAACATGTGAATTCAAGGCTTCGCGACAGGATTGATTCGTCGCGTTCGTCCCGGAAATGATCCGGTGAAGGCCTTAATGCAACTGTGCTTTACAGATATTTAGAAAACATTAGCTCCCGCGTAGGATTTTCACTTGCGTGTGAGTCAAGCCCTGGTTACAACTAATTCCACTCGCGGTTCACTCGCTCCTCGAACCGATTATTCACAGTTTTTTGGTTGCTCTTTCGGAAGCTCGGTTCGGGCTCGTAAGATCGCGGCTACCTCTCATTTGTTTGTTCGTTTGACGGTGTTGGTCGCAGTTATTCACAATTGCACCAAGACTCGCAAGGGCCGTTGACGAATATTCTCCATTTTTTTGTTCCTCCTTCTCGAGGAGTGCCTCATGAGGCGCGCGCAGAAACGCTCACGTCACGCGTTTACGTTGATCGAACTGTTGGTGGTGATCGCGATCATCGCGATCCTGATCGGGCTGCTCCTGCCCGCGGTGCAGAAGGTCCGCGAGGCCGCGGCCCGCACCCAGTGTATCAACAACCTGAAGCAGCAGGGGCTCGCACTCCACGCCTTCCACGACGCCAACAATGCACTGCCGAAGGGCTACTCGCGGTACACGTCCGCCGCCCCGTATGAAGGGGCGTGGTCGTTTATGGCGTTCATCCTCCCCTACCTCGAACAGGACAACGCTTACAAGTTGGCCAAGACGTTCGCGAACAGCGGCGGGACGAACTGGTACGCCTGGTACAACCCGGCGTGCGCGCTACAGATGAAGGCGTTTACGTGCCCCGCGGACTCGCGCGGGAGCCAGCAGTACCCCGGCGAACCGGGCATCCGCAACCAGACACTGACCACCTATCTGGGTAACGCCGGCACCACCTCGACCTCGATGGACGGCGTGCTGTACTACGACTCCAAGGTCCATCTGACGCACATCACGGACGGGACCAGCAACACGCTGCTGGTCGGCGAGCGCCCGCCGAACTCGAACCTCGAATACGGGTGGTATTTTGCGGCTTACGGGTACGACGGTCGGGGCACCGGCGACTGCGTGATGACGTCCAACGACCTGGCGATCGCGAACTACTTCATCGCGAACTACAACTCGTCCCCGAACCAGCCGTGCAACGGGACCGCGGCCCAGAAAATCGGGCTGCAAACGGGTAACCCGAACGTCGGGTGCGACGCCGCACACTACTGGAGCTTCCACGGGGCCGGCTCGCAGTTCCTGATGGCCGACGGCTCCTGCCGCCTCATCACCTACAGCAACAACGGCGTCATCGCGGCCCTCTCGACCCGGGCCGGGGGCGAAGTCGCCAACACCAACTGATTGGTCCTACCGTTTAACACTTTTGGTTGCGCCGGCGAGGTTTGCCGGCGCAACCAGTCCGCGTTTTATGTCACGTTCTGTTCTCGAGATTCCCCTATGAAATCGGTACTGTTTGCCATCGTGTTGGCCATCGGAACCGCGGTCCTGGTCGGGTGCTCGTCGTCCAATTCGACTCCGGCCGGCGGGGCCGGAAGCGCCCCACCTCAAGATTCCGGTGCGGGAGCCAAGAAGGGTTCTCGAATCCCGGCCCCCACAAAGTAAGCGGTCACGCTTAGCTCGGATCACCATTATGAAAAAACTGTTGCTGGGCCTCGTTCTGAGTGCCGGGCTCGTCGGGTGCGAACCGTCGAAGCCGAAGCCCCCGAACGACCCGCCCCCGCCGCCCCAGGACTCCGGCGCGGACAAGAACCCCCAGGAACCGAAACCGGTCCCCCCGAAGTAAGCGCTCGGCTCATCGGGTGTGCTCTGCTGTTCGCTCGTACCGGGCGCGGGTTATTCCCGCGCCCGGTGTCGTTTTTGCTCCCGTTCGCGACAATGATCCCGCGCCCGTCGCTCCGGCCGTCAAAGGGAATCACATGTCCGCGCCCGCCGCACCCGAATCGCTCCTGAACGTTCCCAATCTTCTTTCGTTCGCTCGTATCCCGTTGGCGGTGGGACTGTTCGTGTGCATCGTGCAGGGCGCGTGGCTCGCGGGGCTTATCATTTTTCTCGTCGCGACCGCGACCGACTGGCTCGACGGCTGGTGGGCGCGCAAGTACGGCCCACTGACCCTCGTGGGGCGCAACCTCGACCCGTTGGCCGACAAGATTCTCGTGTGCGGCACGTTCATCTATCTGATTCCTGTAACGGCCGCAGGTATCGATCCCTGGATGGTCACGGTTGTGGTGTGTCGCGAACTGCTGGTGACCGGCATCCGCGGAATGGTGGAGGCTACGGGTAAGAAGTTCGGCGCGGACTGGTTCGGCAAGTTGAAGATGGCGCTCCAGTGCGCCGTACTGATCGGCGTGCTCCTCATTCGTTGGCTCGATACGCTTTCGGGCACCTCGGACGCGCTCGCGGTTCTGAACCCGGTGCAACTGGTGCTGCTCTGGGCGATGCTCGTGGCGACCATCGGGAGCGGCGCGCAGTATGTCGTGAAGGCCGCGAAGCTCTTGAGCTGATCGCTGGGACAAATCGGAATTTCGCGCGCGAAGAACCGATCGGACCGCGGCCCTCGTCGTAAGAGTGGGCGCTGTGCCCGCGCTTCGCAGGGCGAGCGAATGTTGGGCATCGTTTTTACCGGGTGACGGGGCTGCGCATGTTCGTTCCGGTCCATTGCACCAGTTGTAGTAAACCGTTCCAGGTGCCCGACGACGCACTCGGCAAGCCGACCTTGTGTCCGTGGTGTCAGGCGGTTGTTACCGCACTTCCTGTGGCCTCGGTCGCTGAGGTGCCACACACACAATCGCCCCCCGCGCCGGAACCGTCCACACCCGTTATCCCGGCCGCGAAGCGGATCGACCCGCGCCCGCTTTCACTCGACGAAGACGCTCCACCGAAACCGCGGGCCGCTCGCGCTGCGCGGCGCGAGAACACGGAACCGCGTGCCGTTCTGGTTGTGACCGTAATTGGTGCGGTGCTGACGACCGTGATTCTGGTTATGGGAGTAACGCTTACCGTTCTCCGATACGGGTCCGGAACTATCCGGGAACGCGGCTGGACGGAGTACACGCCGCCGGACGGATCGTGTTCCGTTTTGCTCCCGGGCTCGCCCATTGAAGAAGAAGTGGAGCCCAACGCCGCTGGATCAGCGACCGGAGGTAAGCGGTACGGCTACAGCGGGTGGTACACGCGGACGAGTGCGTGGCTCGCGTGGAACGACCTGGAGCCGGGGTTCGTCGCGTCGCTCGCGAACGACAAGGAGAAGGTCTTTACCGCGTCCGCGATTCAGGCCGAACTGAGCCGCGAGAAGGCGCGGCTCCAGGGCACCGTCACGAAGGAGGCCGAGATCCGGTTCAAGAGCGCGTGGGGCGTCGAGGTTCACATGGATTCGCCGGGCGGAAAGGTGATTGAATGGCTGGTGCTCGTGGCCGAGGGCGGGCGCCCGCGGCTTTATGTGTACGGCGTCCGCGCGAAGAACATTGCTCACGATAGCGCTGTCGTGCGCAGAATGTTCACATCGTTTAAAGTAAATGATTAGGTCGCTCGTTAGCGACCGCCCCGGGTGATCCGCAATTCCGGCGAGTGCGGCCTTGTTTTCTCAAGGCACGTGGGTTGAAATGGCTGTGCCCACGGTGAAATTGACACACCCGCCTGAAACGCGGACAATAACCCGTAGGGATAAAACATCCCATCAGTGGTTTTTACGCCCGACCCGAATTGGTTGTGCTATACCACATCCATCGGGCCTCCCGCTTCCAATCGGGTCCGGGCGCCGGCACAGGACTTTTCAATGCGCACCGTTACCTTCCTGGTTCTCGAAGGGGTCGATAAGGGCCGGGTCTACAAAGATCTGCCCATCCCCGTTACGATCGGCCGGGAAGAGGGCAACGGCCTCCGTCTTAACGACGAGCGCGTCAGCCGGTTCCACGCCAAGGTCCAGGTCGAAGACAACGACATCATCCTGACGGACCTCGACAGCACGAACGGTACCCGGGTGAACGGCACCGCGGTCCAGATCCGGCGCCTGCGCCCCGGCGATCAGGTGTCGATCGGCCGCAGCATGTTGCTGTTCGGGACGATGGAAGAGATCGCGGCGCGCAAGGCCGCGGTGCCCGCCAACAACGCGGGCGGCCAAGTACAAACGATCCGGGCCGACGAGCTCCAGGCCGCGTCCGGGCGCGTCTCGGTGGCCGACAGCCAGCGCACGGTGGCCCCGTCCCGCCCCGGCCGGGGGGTGGACCGCGTTCGACGACGACGTCCCGCCCCTCCCGCAGAAGCTCACCCCGTCGCAAGCCGCCCGTCTCGCCGAAATCCTGGACTACCTGCACAAGGGACTGACCACGGCCGTCGAGAACATCGACGCGAACGAGGACGGCACCGAGGTGCGGATCGGGTTCGCCGAGTGGCAAACGATCCAGGCCGTGCAGATGCTCCTCGCGCGCTACGCGCGCAGCATCTCCGAACCGACAGTGTAAGTATTTGTTTCTATTCGCTTGACCGTGCGGGCGTCGATCGCGTCGCCCGCACTGCGCTTAGCACGCACAAACAGTGACCGTCCCTTCTGCCATACCCACCGCCAATAAGCTCCCGTCCGGCGATACCGCCAAGCACGTTGGTGCCCCGTAAACGGGGACGCCCAAAACGTGAATTTTTCCGCCCAAGTTCTGCGCGTGCGTGATCTGCGCGCTCGTCGTGTGCTTCTTCGCAACACCGCTGCCCGACCTCGCACGCGCCGCGGACCGCGTCAGCGCGAGAAGATGATCGCGCCCTGTCCTAACAGCATTTCGAGTTCTTCGAGCTTGATCGACGCCGGGTTGATCCGGAAATCGTCGTTGAACTTCAACTGCACCTGTTTGCCGTTCGGGTCGCGGACGCTCATGTACACCGGGCACTGCCCCCGGTTGCGCTTCAGGATGAGGCTCACCGCTTCGAGCTTCCGCAGCGTCTCGTCGTCCTCGGTGTAGGCGAGCTTCAGCACCATGCTCTTGGTGAACTCGGCCCGGGCCTCGTCGAGCGTGATGATCTTCTTGATGGCGAAGTCCGGCTCCGCCCGATCGGGCGCCCAGTTCAACACGCCCTCGAAGATCGCGACCGTGTCCGAGTTGATCTGCTCCCGGAACCGCGAGTACTCGTCGGACCACAGGATGCACCGCACGGAATCGGTGAAGTCCTCGATGCGGAACATGGCGTACTTCTTGCCGATGTTGCGGCCCTTGTTCGCGGTGCGCACGTCGAGGTTCGTAATCATCCCGCCGATGCGGGCCTCGGTGCCGTTCTTCGCGCCCTTCGTGAGCATGACGCAGTCGTGCGTGCGGAACCGGCGCAACTGCTCGTCGTGCTGTGCGAGCGGGTGGCTCGAGATGTAGAACCCGAGCACCTCCTTTTCGCGCTTCAGGCGCTCGGTTTCGGACCACTCGTCCGTGTCGAGAAGGCCCTGCGCGGCGGGTCCGCTGTTGGCCTCCTCTTCCACGTCGTCGAACAGCCCGGTCTGGCCCTTGCGCTTCTCGGCGGCGCGCTGGTCCGCCACCGCGTAGGCCTTCGCAACGGAGGCGAACTGTGCGGACCGCTTCCCGAACACGTCGAACGCCCCGGCTTGAATCATGCACTCGGCCGCGGCCTTGGCGAGGATGCGCCGGTCGACCCGCTCGCAGAAGTCGAACAGATCCTTGAACTTGCCGCCCTCGGTACGCGCGCGCACGACCTCAAGGGCGGCGCCGCGCCCGACCCCCTTGATCGCCGTCAGCCCGAAGATGATGCGGTTGTGCTGCACGTCGAAATCGGCCATCCCGCGGTTCACGTCGGGCGGGAGCACGTCGATGCCGAGCTTGCGGGCGTCGGAGATGTGGTCGATGAACACGTCGCGCTTGTTACCGTCGTCGATCTCGGACGACAGCAGCGCGGCCATGTACTCGGCGGTGTAGTGCGTCTTCAGGTACGCGGTCTGGAAGCCGATCTGCGCGTACGCAGCGGTGTGCGAGTTGTGGACGATCAGCCCGTCGGCGACGAAGTTGTGGTCGCGGTCAACGGTCAGGTCGTAGGTGTCCCGCACGCCCACGAACTCGACAGAAACGACGCGGTCCCAGAACACGTCCGAGTCGGCAACGGCCGCGAGCCGGGCGGACCCGAAGAACGCGGCAAGTTTGGCGATGGTCGGGCGCCGGTATCCCTTCTTCCCGGCCGCGGGCGTCCCATAGAAATCCTGGACGGAGACATCGGCCTGTTGTTCCAGTTGCTCCCAGGTCAGCCCGCGCGCCGTGCGCTCTTCGTCCACCCACGCGCGCACGCCCAGCGGTACGGTGTCTTTGCTCGTTAGCCCCCGGATGGTCCCGGCGACGTGGGCGCGTAAAAGCTCGACGGCGCTCTCACGCCCGAGGCAGTGCGGGGCGATCCGGGCGAGAAACGTTTCGGCCGCGCCGTCGCCGAGCACGTGGACCGTGAACCCGGGTCTCGTGCCGCCCCGGTACTTGAACTGCTTCTCGTGAATGCGCCCCACGATCCCCAGGCGCAATAGCAGGTGCTGAACGTCTTCCGCCAGCCGGCGCGACGACGTCGCGTAGAACGGCACCCGGAGGGCGTCGTTCGCGATGAACCCGTCGCCGGCCCAGAGCCGCCCGAGGAACAGTTCGATGTCCGCGTCGCACAGCCGGAACACGGCGGGGGGGACGAACTTCTCCGTTGCTTTCTTGCCGAGGATGCCGAGGCGCTGCGCCCAGACGAACGCGCCCGACCGTGCGGGCGCGTCCAACAGCGCGAGCGCGCTTTCCCGCTCCGCTTTCGATTTGAGGCGCGTATCGCGCCCCGTGTTCGCTCGCACTTCCAGGTTCCGGCGGTTCGGGCGCGCGTACACTTTCGCAACGGTGTCCGGGAACTGGCCGATCGCGTGCGCGAAGTCGTCGATCATTTTTTGATCGTTGCCGTAGAAGTACAGCGTCGTCGGGTGGCAGGTGTTACCCTCGGAGAGCAACCCGGCGAGGGCGACGATTTCGTGCGCGGGCCACGACTCTGCGGTCGGGACCGGGAGCCGGCGCGGGGCGGCGATGCGGTCCCCGGGCTCGAGGTCGCCCAAGTTCGTCCACCCGCCGAGTGTCCGGAACGGGTGGTTCGCGGTCGCGGTGATCCGCTTACCGAGTTCCGTGGTGAGGCGGTACACGCGCTTTCGACCGTTCCACACCACGTCCGTTACGGGGCGCGAAACGAACTTCTCACCGGCCCCGAGTGCGTGAACCGTGAACGGGCGCTTCTGGGCGAACAGTTCACCGACCGTTGCCACCTCACCCGACTCGGCATCAGTAACCCGGGCGTCCGGCGCCAAGCACTTGTTAAAACCATATCCGCCGAATTTGACGATCAGGTCGAAAATCTCTTCGGCTTTCTCGGCGCTCATGTCCCGCTGGGTCGCCCCCGCAACGAAGTCGGCCTTGCGCGCGTTGATGATCTCGAAGTTCTTCTTGCTGATCGCCTTGATGCACGCATACGCTTTGGCCAGCTCGATTCCGCCCATGCGGTTCAGCATCCGCATGATCTGTTCCTGGTACACCATCACGCCGTAGGTCTCGGTCAGCACCTCCTCGACGATCGGGTGCGGGTACTCCGGCTTCTTGCGGCCGTTCTTGCACTCGACGTACTCGTCCACCATGCCGCCCTCGATCGGCCCCGGCCGGTACAGCGCGAGGACGGCGATCAGGTCGCGGATGTTGTCGGGCTTCATCCGCTTGAGCAGCTCGCGAATGCCCTCACTTTCGAGCTGGAACACGCCCTTCGCGTCGCCGCGCTGGAGCAACTTGTACGTGTCCGGGTCGGTGAGCGGGAACTTCGTCGGCTCGACGGTCACCTTGCGGGTCTTTTGGATCAGTTTCACGCAGTTGTCGAGCACCGTCAGGTTGCGGAGCCCCAGGAAGTCCATCTTCAGCAGCCCGACCTTCTCGAGGATGCCCATCTCCCACTGGGTGGTCATCGTGGTCGTGTCGCCGGAGTTGTCGTCCCCCTTCTTGGGCGGGCGCTGGACCGGCACGTAGTTGGTGACCGGGCCGTTCGCGATCACCACCCCGGCCGCGTGCGTGCCCACGTTCCGGTTCGCGCCCTCCAGCTTCAGCGCGATGTCCACCACCTGCTTGATGGCGGGGTCCTGGTCGTACTCGCGCTTGAAGTCCGGCGACTCGTCGAGCGCCTCCTGGAGGCTCTTCGCGATCGCCCCCTTCATCGGGACGAGCTTGCACAGCGCGTTCATGCGCTCCGGGGCCTGCCCCAGCACGCGCCCCACGTCCTTGAGCGCGGCCTTCGCCGCGAGCGTCCCGAACGTCCCGATCTGCGCCACCGATTCGGTGCCGTACTTGCGCTTCACGTAGTCGATGACGAGCTCGCGGCGCTCCTGGCAGAAGTCGATATCGATGTCGGGCGCTTCCGAGCGGTTCGGGTCGAGGAACCGCTCGAACAGCAGGTCGTACTCGATCGGGCACACGTGGCTCATGTACAGCAGGTAGCAGACGATCGCGCCGCACCCGGAGCCACGGGCCGTGCAGGGGATGCCCTCCTCGCGCGCGAATCGCACGAAGTCCCACACCACGAGGAAGTAGGTGGAGAACCCCATCTTGTTGATGATGCCGAGTTCGTGGTCCAGGCGCTTGCGCACCGCCTCGCTCGGCTCGGCCCCGTACCGCTCGTACATGCCCCGCTCGCACAGCTCGCGCAGGTACGCGTCGGGCGTCTTCTCGTCGGGCGTGACGAACACCGGGAAGTAGCGCTTCTTGAAGTCGATGTCGATGTTGACTTTGTCAGCGATCTCCTGGCTGCGCGCGACGGCGTCCTGGTGGTTGGGGAAGAGCCGGTACATGTCCTCCGGGCTGCGGACGAAGTACGGGTTCGCCATCCGCTCTTCGGGGTACTTCTTCTTCCGCGGGTCGTGCATCTGCCGCGTGTTGATGCAGAACAGCACGTCGTGCGCTTGCGCGTCCTCGGAGCACAGGTAGTGCGCGTCGGCCGTGGCCACGAGCGGCACGCCGAGCTTGTTGGCAATGTCCGCGGCCACGGGCGTACACTGATCCTGGAGCCCGATGCCGTTATTCTGGATCTCGATGTAGAAATCTTCGCTGAACACCTTCCGGAACCACTTCGCGGTCTTCTCGGCCTCGTGGGGCTTGTCCTTGATGATGTACTGGTTGAACTCACCCGCTAAGCACCCGCTCAGGCACATGATGCCCTCGTGGTACTGCTCGAGGATCTCTTTGTCGATGCGCGGGTTGCGGTAGAACCCTTCCAGGTACGCGATGCTCGACAGCTTGATGAGGTTCTTGAGCCCGGCTTCGTTTTTGGCGAGCAAGGTGAGGTGCGTGGAGAACCCGAGTTCGCCCTTGCTGTCGCGCTCCAGGCGCGAGCCCGGCGCCAGATACGCTTCGTACCCGATGATGGGCTTGATGCCGCCCTTCTTGCACTCCATGTAGAATTCGATGGCGCCGTACAGGTTCCCGTGGTCGGTGATCGCGACCGCGTTCATGCCCAGCTCTTTCGTCTGCTTCACCAGAGGCTGGATGCGGTTGAACCCGTCCAGCATGCTGTAGTGGGTGTGCAGGTGCAGGTGGCAGAAGCAACGGGCCATTCGTGGCGCCCCGGTGGGTCGTAGTGGACGGGCGGATAAGTGCGGTCACTTGTCGTTATACCGCGGCCGCACCGGGAGCGGAAGGTGAACAGGGCACCCGCGGCGCTGGTTCCCAGCGCCGGTAGCAGACGTGATGTGTGTGCGGATTACGTGTGTCAGCCGGGAGGGGTCACGAACGCGCCTTGCCGGTCAGAGGGGCGCGCCCCAGGACCGTGTACACCGGGCCGTCGCGGTCCATTTCGCTGCAATACACCACGACTTCTTCAACCGCGACGCGCCCGCCCTGCCACGCCATCCGCTTGGGAATTTCGGTCGCGAGTGCGAACCCGTCTTCCGGGCTGTTAATGCGTCCGAGCGTGAGGTGCGGCGTGTACCCGCGCTCCTCGGTGCGGTAGCACCCGAGTTCCAGCATTTCTTCTTCGAGGTCCGTGTACAGCCGCTGGAGCGATTCCGCGCCGTCGGTGACGCCGCCCCACAGCACTTTCGGGCGCCGTGGGGTCGGGAACGCGCCTACGCCAGAAACCCGGAGGGAGAACGGCGGTTCGCTCGCGGCGACCGCTTTAACGGCTTTGCACACCGCGTGCAGTTCGCGGTCGTCCACTTCGCCCAGGAACAGCAGTGTGACGTGCATGTTCTCGGGCGTCACCCATTTCACGCCCGTTGCGATTTTCGCCAGTTCCCGTTGGAGCGCGGTCGCGCTCCCGCGAATCGCGGTGCCGACATCGACACCAATAAACGTTCTCGTTCGTTTCATATTCTCAGTGGTCAGTGCGTTTTCTAAACGCACGCCTCGCGCCAGTAGTCGCGTGCCCCGTGGTGGAGGCGCGCGCCGATTTGGGTAATGACCTTCATTGCCAGGAAGTTCGCGGCCCGGGCCGCTTTTTCCGCGGCGATCCCGTGCGTGATGCCGTAGAGGAACGCCCCCGCGAACATGTCGCCCGCGCCGGTCAGGTCGGCCGGCTTGCACTCGAACGCCGGGATGTGGTGCTCCGCGTCGTGGTAGCGGAGGAACGCGCCGTTCGGCCCGTCGGTGACGACGACGTTCGGAACGACGCTCTTCAGTTTCGCGAACGCTTCCTCGGCCGTACTCGCCCCCGCAACCGCCATTGCCTCGGTTGCGTTGCAGAAGAGCAGGTCGCTCTGCTTGAGTGCTTCGTGGAACGCTTCGCCGAACACTTGCGGGATGAAGGCGTCGGAGCACGTCAGAGCGATCTTCGTGCCGCTCGCTTTCGCCGCTTTGAGCGATTCACGGATCGCGAGCTGGCCGGTCGCGGGGTTCGCGAAGATGTACCCCTCCACGAACAGCCACTCGCTCGCGGCGATCTTCTCGGCGGGCACGTGGCGCGCCGCGAGGTGGCTCGACACCGCGAGGCACGTGCGCATCGTGCGCTCGGCGTCGGGCGTGATGATGCTCACGCAGGTACCGGTCGTTTCGCCCACGAGCGGGGCGTTTGTGAAGTCGATGTCCAGTTCGCGGAACTCTTCGGTGTAGTGCAGGCCGTAGCGGTCGTCGCCCACGCACCCGATGAACGCCCCCTTACCGCCGAGCTGCGAGCACGCGATGACGGAGTTCGCCACGCTCCCGCCGCTCACGAGGCGCGGTTCGCGCCCGTGGAACGCGGTGAGCAACTTCTGCTGCTCCTCGCGCTCGGTGAGGCGCATCGTCCCCTTCTCGAACGCGAGCGGCCCGAACTCTGCGTCGTTTAGTTCGAGGAGGATATCGACCAGCGAGTTACCGAGGCCGATGAGGTGGAATTCTTTCATGAATTCGGTTCTGTTTCTGGTGGTACGGGGTCCGCGGGGGCACTTCGCAGCGCGCGAACAATCTCCAGAATACGAGCCATCTCCGCAAACGGCACAACTCCGCCCACATCACCAGGGCTGATTGCGGCGACCGACACCGTGATCAACCACGAGCACACCACAACGTTGCGCCGGTTCAACTTGGTCCGCGGGTGCCCGTCGCGGTGCCAGGGGACTTCGACCGATACGTTCGGCGGCGACTGATCGATTTGGGTGCTCATCGCCGCAACGACAATTTCTCCTTCGGCAGTGATTTCGACCGTAGGAGTCAAAACAACCGCCGGTCGCCGTTTTGGGTTCCGGCCCTGTGGATCGAGCACCTCGATCCACACGATCCGTCCTTGTTGGAGGGGCGAACTCACGGCGGGCTACTCCGGCGTCGCGAGTGTGTCGTCGGCTTCATCGAACCACGCTTGCGGTGGCGGGTTCTTCGCGGCCAACTCCTTGAGTTGATCGTTCGAGAGCGAAACACGTTCCAGTAGGATTGTTTCGAGGTCTTCGAGCACTTGCCAGCGCGGGAAGAGTGAATCGTAGTGCTTCTGGAGCTGATCGCGCAGACGCGGGAGGCGGTTCACAAGTTCCGGGTGCGGGTACTCACCCGAGAACCGGTTCGCCAGCACAGAATAACCGTCGAGAACCTTGATGTGCCCCGTGAGTACCGCCTGATAGTCGTCCCGAGCGGCGTGCAACTCCTCGACCGAGCCGCTCTGAATTGCCTGATGACAAGCGCGGTCCCAGGCATCGACCAAGTGCCGAACCCCGCGTTCGTAGGGGAACCCCGGCTCCTCGAACCAAAAGAAGGGCGGAAACGGTCCCGCGAGTTCGCGTAACATCGGCGTGACCATTTTCGCCCTCCGCTGCACCAGCCCCTATTTTACGTCATCTTGATGGCGTTCTCAATCCGGGCGAGCACCTTGTCGCGGCCGAGGAGCACGAGTGTTTCCGGCAAGCCGAAGCCGGTCGTCTCACCGGTCACCGCGACGCGAAGCGGGCCGTCGAGATCCCGGGGCTTCACGCCCACCTTGGTCGCGTAGCCCATGAACGCTGCCAGGATCGTCGGCGCGTCGAACGGCTCCAGAGCGCGGAGTTCGTCCGCGAACCCGCGGAGCCGGTCCGCGACGCCGGGCTTCGCGAGCTTGTCCGCGACCGCCTTCGGGTTGTAGTCCGGCACGTCCTTCAGGATCGGTGCCGCGTAGAAGACGAACTCCGAGAACAGTTTGATCCGATCCGCCGCCGCTTCTGCAACCTTCAGCAGCACCGCACGGGTCGTATCGGAGATCGGGTTACTCACGAGCTTCGATCGCAACAGATACGGCATGGCCCCGACGAGCTTCTCCTCGGCGGACAGCTTCCGCATGTACTCGCTCTGCACCCAAAACAGCTTCTTCTCGTCGAAGTTACCCGGTGCTTTGGTCACGTCCTTCGTGTCGAACGACGCGATCGCGGTTTCGAGTGGGAAAATCTCGTCCGTCGCGTTGAGCGCCCAACCGAGGCGCACGAGGTAGTTCATTAGCGCAGCCGGGATGTAACCCAACTCGCGGTAGTACGCGACCGTTGCCAGGTTGAGATCGTCGCGCCCCTTCAGTTCCTCATCGGTCCACCCACACGCTTTCAGCTTGGCGATCTCGTCGGCCGAAAGTGGCGGCAGGTCGCGCTTGCTGATCTTTTTCCCGTTGCGGTAGATCAGCGGAACGTGCGCGAACTCCGGTACCGCACCACCGAGCGCGTTGTAAATGAGGATCTGCACCGGCGTGTTCGCGAGGTGCTCCTCGGCGCGGATCACGTGCGTGATGCCGAAATCGACCTCATCGACGACCGTCGCGAAGGCGTACAGCGCGCCGCACACGCCCGCCTCGTTCGGCGCACGCAGCAGGGCCGGGTCGCGGATCGTGTCGGTGCTCACCTCGACGCGGCCGCGGACGTGGTCCTCGAACACCACCGTCTCGCCGACCGGGACTTTCAGCAGAACCGGTGCCGGCTTCTCTTTGTAGAGCCGCAGGTTCTCCTCGGGGGCAACGTCGCGGTTGCTCCCGCGGTGGACGTAGGCTTTCTTGAGCCGCGCCGCGAGGTCGCGCCGGCTGTCCTGCTCGGCCTGCGTGGTGTAGTCCGGGTACGCCTTGCCCTCGGCCATCAGCTTCATGGCGGCGGCGACGTACTTGTCGTTGCGCTGGCCCTGGAAGTACGGCTTGTGCGGGCCGAAGCTGTCGCCGCTGGCGTCCTTCGTCGGCCCCTCGTCCCAGTCCATGCCGAGCCAGTCGAAGCCGTCGAGAATGGGCTTCACGGCCTCGGCGCGGTTACGGGCCGCGTCGGTGTCGTCGATGCGGAGGACGAACTGCCCCTCGTGGCGCCGGGCGTAGAGCCAGTTGAAGAGAGCGGTGCGAACGCCCCCGATGTGCAGGTAGCCCGTCGGGCTGGGCGCGAAGCGTGTGCGAACTGTCATGGCGGTGCGGCCGTCGGAACTCGGAACGGAACCAAAGCAAGGATACGAGAAGCGCGCGGAAGGTTCGAGCGTCTGCTCCCCCGTTCCGCGCGCTGAAGTTCCACACTCTTGGGCCGCGTTACACCGGCCGGTTGTTCGACGCGGGAGCGGGGGCCGACTCCTGGGTGGCGGCTTCGCGGGCCGGGGTGCGGCACTCGACGAGCGTAATCACCTCGCCGTCCTGCACCACCTTACCGTCCTGGTTGATGATGGACCGCTGCCAGAGGATCTCCCCGCGGCGCCCGCGCCCGCGGAGCGTTTTCTCCTTCACGCGGCTCACGTTGTGGATGGTGTCGCCGATGAAGACCGGCAGGTGGAAGTTCCACACGCCGACCCGGAGCATCGCGATCGTGCGGACGGGTGGCGCGATGATGCCCAAGCCGCTGGCGATACAGAAGATCGCGAACCCGTGCGCGATGGGCCGGCGGAACGGAGTGCCCTTGGCGAACTCGTGGTCGATGTGGATCGGGTTGAAGTCGCCGCTGAACCCGGCAAAGTTCACGATGTCCGCGTCCGTAACCGTGCGCCCACCGGACGTCCACTCCTGGCCCAGTTCCAGGTCGTCGAAGTAGAGGTGGAACGAGGAAAAACTCATTGTGCGGCCCCGTATTTCGGCAGTGCGCGGACAACAGTTTGTATACGTGTCTCAAGCGCCGGAACAAGGTGAACCCGGCCGCCCTGAGCGGTAGGGGCGGCTCGCGTGCCCCCACCGCTTTTGCGAGCAGGATTTACGCCTTCGGGAACAGTTCCACCGGCTTGCGCTCGGGCGTAGACAGGTCCACGCCGACGAACACGCCCTCCGCGGAGGTCACGTGAATCGTGTCCGCGCCGCGCTCGGCGTAAACCTCGATGTGAACAGTCATTGACGTGCGCCCGACTCGAACCACGGACGTCTCGAACCGCACCACGTCTCCGACGAGCACCGGCTTCTTGAACTCGACGCGGTTGATCGCGACCGTGACGAACGACGCCTTCGGGTTCCCGCCGCGGAGCTGCAATTCGCGCTGGGCGGTGATCGCCCCGGCCAAGTCGATGTACGACAGCAGCACGCCGCCGAAGATGGTCCCGTGCCGGTTCGTGTCGCGGGGCATCATCGGGACTTGGACGGCGATATAGGGTTGCGTCGGCTCGGACATGCGGACTCCTGGTTCGTGCGCGGTGATGGTAAACTGCGGAACCGACCGCGCCGGGACCAGAGGACCGAACCATGATCGATGGACTCGAACCACTGTTCCAGCAGATTGCAGGCTCCATGCAGGCGGCGATTCCAGAGGATTGGGATACGGCACAATTTGACGCGATTTTCTACGCTGATGGGAGCACCTACGAGGCGGAGTACACTCGCAAAGCGGACGGCAAAGCGAAGGCTTTTCAGCCCTCTGCCGGCGGAAGTCGTGCCTTCCGGCAACTTCGAGAACGATTTCGAGAGACGGGGCAACCGGTGTGGGGGCGAGTCTGTTTTGAGTTACGTTCAGATGGCACTTTCAATGTGAATTGGGATTACGACAATTGCGACGAAAACGGCAACAAGCGGTTCGATGAAGAGGAAGAACTTCGACGACACGAATCACGCCGCAATCGTCTGTCATCCTGATCTACTAGACGACAATTTGGCCAAATATCGGGATCAACGCCGAGAAGTGGGAGGTGACTCATGGCCGAGCGGACAATTTGGCGCCCAAACAGTATTTCCCCCGAAGATTGGGAGAAACTGAGTCAGGACGAGCAGATCAAGTGGTGGAATGAATACCAACCAAAACCGGGGCCGACACAGCACCCGCTGCATTTGTTGAAGTGGTACACCAGGGGAATATTTACGGGACCGGAGTTCGCGTCGCGTGTCTGGGAGCGACTCACGGAAGAGAACATCGGTGAGTTCCTGGACGGGTGCCCGGAAGAGTGCCTGCTGATACTTCAAGAAAACAGTGACCGTTTACCTGCTGACGATGATGATCAAGGCTGGCAGCAATTAATTACAATCCGAGGCGGCTGTTATTCACGTTGGGTGACCAAAGAAGAAAGCGAACAAGCTCTGAAGAAGGAAAGGCAAGCATCTCGTGAAGGGTTACGTGTCTTCCGCAAGGTAACAAAGGCCAGACGGTAGGAGCCTCTTCAGCCGCTCCCGTCGAGAACGGCCCGCACCTTGTGCGCCAGGGATTGCGGGGTGAACGGCTTCTGGAGGAAGGCGTCGGTCGCCTCGACGATCCCGTGCCGGACGACCGCGTCGTCCGTGTACCCGCTCATGAACAGCACCTTCAGGTTCTGGCGCTGTGCCCGGATCGCTTCGGCCGCCTTGCGCCCATTCGTCCCCGGCATCACCACGTCCGTTACCAGCATGTGAATCTGCCCCGTATAGGCAGCCGCCACCGCGATCGCCTCCGCCCCGTTCGCTGCTTCCAGCACCCGGTACCCCTGGCTCTCCAGGGTCAGCCGGGCGAGCCGCCGGACCCCGTCTTCGTCTTCCGCAATCAGTACCGTCTCCGTGCCCCGCTTGACAGGCGCCCGGTCGTCCACGCGACTTCTGGGTTCGGTCTCGGTTGTTGCCGGGAGCAGGATCTTGAACGTGGTTCCCACACCCAACTCGCTGTACACGTCGACGTGCCCGCCGTGGGTCTGAACGACGCCGTACACCATCGCCAGCCCCAAGCCGGTTCCCCGGCCCGGCGCCTTCGTGGTGAAGAACGGCTCGAACACGCGCGCCTTCACCTCGTCCGTCATTCCTTCGCCGGTGTCGGACACGGCCAGTTGAACGTACCGTCCGGGAGCGAGGTCCGGGTACGTCTCCTCGTCCCCCTCGTCCAAACGCACGTTCCGCGTCTCGATCGTGAGGCGACCGCCCTTGGGCATCGCGTCGCGTGCGTTCACCGCCAGGTTCATGACGACCTGTTCTATCTGACTCGGGTCCGCTCGCACCGGCGCGAGGTCCGGGGCCGGTGCCGTGGACAGGACCACGTCCGCACCGATCAGCCGGTCGAGCAATTTCGCAGAGCGGGTAACAACTTCGTTTAAATTCAGAACTTGCGGCTCGGTGATCGCTTTGCGGCTGAACGTTAGCAGTTGTCGCGTGAGGGCCGCGGCCCGGTCCCCGGCCTCGCGAATCGCTTCCGCCGCGGTCCGGTCCGCGTTCGTGTAAGTTCGGGCCGCGAGGAGCACCTCACAGTACCCGTTGATGATGGTGAGCAGGTTGTTGAAGTCGTGCGCCACCCCGCCCGCCAAACGCCCCACGGCTTCCATCTTCTGGGCCTGGCGGAACTGCTCTTCGAGTTTCTTGCGCCCGGTCGCGTCGCGCACCACAACGGTGAAGTGCGCCGCGTCTCCCAATCGGAACGCGGCCACCGAGAGTTCGGCGGGGAACGTCGCCCCGTCGCGCCGCCGGCCCTGGACCTCGCGCCCGATACCATTCGTGGGGCGCTTTATCGCTGACGGAACATCGGCGAGTTCCGCGCCGAGCGGTTCCGCGACCAGTTCCCGCATCGGGTGCCCAACAAGTTCGCCCTCCGGGTACCCGAACGCGCGGTCCGCGGCCGGGTTCGCGGACCGGATGATGCCGCGATCGTCCATTGTGACGACCGCGTCGGGTACGCTCCCCATCACCGCACGGAGCACCTCGGCCCGTTGACGGGCTTCCTCCTCGGCGTCCCGCAACCGCAGATCCAGGGCGTGAACGGTTAACCCGGTCCAGACCACGAGGGCCGTGAACAGGGCCGTAGCCGATACCACCATCAGCGCCAGACCGAATGTAGTGTCGTAATACCCGGCCCGCTCACCGGCCAATCGTACCCAACCGAGCGCGAACAGGCCCACCGCGGCGAGCGGCAGTTGCCGGCGGATCACCAACCCGCCCGCCGTCCCACTCGCGATGACGCCCACAATTCCCCGGCTGGGACGGGCCGCCAGGGTACCCAGAGCCAACAAGAAAAGTGCGCAGGCCGCAGGTGCGGACACGGCAGAAAATGGCCAGACTTCGTGCAGAGACGCGACCCCGTAGATGTACCCCGCCAGGACGATCAGAGCGATGGCGGCGACCAACAGGGCCAGTACGTGAGCGGGAGCCCGTCCCCGAATGGCGGGGGCATCCAGGAGCAGCAGGGCCAGCCCGATCAGGATGAAACTCGTGGCTGTGGCCGGCGCCATCCGCCCCGGGTGGGGGGACGCGGGGTAACCGGGACCGACCGGGGCAATGAGCTGATCGATCCCTAATTCGAGTTCAGCGAGGTACTGCGAAAGTGTGAGAAGCCCAATGGTTATGGCAAGCGCGGCCGCTGACCGCCCCACCCATTTCAATCGCGTGCCCGAGACAGAGAGAAACAGCGCGACCCCAGATGCCAGGAACCCGCTGGCGGTGTTCGCTTTCATGACCCCGAGTTCGGGGCTGGGGCTGGTGAGTACGGAAACGTTGAACGCCCACCCGACCAAAACGACCGCCCCGACCGAGCCGACGACGAGGGCAACGGCCCGGCTGAAGCGGTGGAACCGGACGTCGGAAACGGCGAGCGGGGGAGCTGTCATAATGGACGACAGTAGGGCGATCCCGATCGCCGGGCGGAGGCAGCGACGTGAAGAGGGACGATCGGGTCTCGTGTTATTAAGAGTATCACAGGTTTCAGTGGTTGCAAAACGTGAACCCGAAAGAACATCGGGCGCCACGGATGTTCCCGTGATTGATATACACCCTTCCGAGGATTCGTTCAACCCGGATAGAACGTCCCCGGGTCATTTGACGGTGAGTAGCTTGTCTTCCTTCGGGAACGTTTCCAGCACCAGCCCCTTAAACTGAACCTCTTGCGGTACCGTGTTCGAGTGCAACTGGAGGCCGATCGGGGCTTCCTTGATGCGGTCCGGGAGCGGGTCGCGCCAGTCCACGACCGCGGTCCCGTTGACTGCGACGCGGACACGGTTACCCTGGGCCAGAATCTCGATGTCGTTCCAGTCGTGTTGCTTGCCGACCTTCTTCGCCGGTCCGCCGTTTACCGGCAATCCGTTGCGCCCGAACAGGTCGTACATGCCGTAGTCGGACGGGAACATGACGAGGTGCCCCGCGTAGGTGTGCTTCGTGCGGTCCTTTTCCGGGTCTTTGCTCACCTCGGGCTTCACAATGCCCCAGAAACACACACCCGAGTGCATCTCGGACGTGACCAGCTTCGACGCGAACGTGAGCCGGAAGTCGGTGTACTTGTTCTTGGTCAGCAGGTACGTGCTGAACTTCAGCGGGTCCGTGTTCTTCGCGACGATGACGCCGTCCTTGACCGACCACAGGTCGGTGTAGCCCTCCCAGCCGTCGAGGGTTTTGCCGTCGAAGAGCTTGATCGTCTCACTCTTCCCCTCGCGGGGCTTCACGACCGGCGCCTCTTTGGGCGCACCAGACTTCTGATCACCGGATTTCTTGTCCTGACCGAGAGCCACACCGGAGGCGAGCACGAGTAGCAGTGGAACAAAGCAGCGCATGTGGAAGTGTCCCTGATAAATGGGGAGAGTTGGGCACTGATACCCGCCGGATGATACCACTTGCGTTGGAGAGGATGTGTGCGAATCGCGAAATGTGTGCCGGCGATCGTTCCGGTTATTCGCCGGTGAAGCCGTACTCGGTTTTCATGCGGGCGCTCACGTCGGCCGGCGGATCGGTGCCGTATCCGGACACGATGATGCGCCCGTAAGCGTTCAGTTCGAGTTCGCCCGAGGACGCGCGCTGGAACGCGGTCCGCTTCGCCGGGTCCACCAGCAGGAAGTACCACGCCGCGCGGCCGGTCGAATCGTTCCCGCGCACGAGGAACACGTTGGTCGCCCGCTCGCGCCGGACCCGGTCGGCGAAACTCATAACCACCCTCCGCCCGCCGAAAAGCTACGGCCCAACAGTATCAATTACGATCTTTAATAGTTCATCGGCCCGAAACGGCTTGCGCAGGAAACCGGCCAACCCTTTTCCCTCGAACCCGGACGTCGCTTCTTGCGCCGCGAACCCGCTGGTGAGGACGACGCGGACGTCCCCCCGCAAGCGCCGCATCTCGCGGTACGCCTCCGCGCCGCCGAGCCGCGGCATGGTCAGGTCGAGGAGCACGAGAGCGAACTCGCCCGGTTCGACGGCGAACGCCTCGACCCCCGCCCGCCCGTCGCGGGCCACGGTGACCACGAACCCGACGAGTTCGAGGATCTTCCGGGTGAACACCTGCACGTCTTCCTCGTCGTCCACCACGAGCACCCGGCGCCCGCGCCCGGCCATCGTCGGCACCGCGGGCACCGGCACGCTCGTTTCGCTGGGCCGGTCGAGTGCCGGGAGCAACACCTTGAACGTGGTTCCCTTGCCCACCTGCGAGTACACCTTGATCGCGCCCCGGTGGGCGCGGACGATCCCCTGCACCGCGGCCAACCCCAGCCCGCGCCCGGTGAACTTCGTGGTGAAGAACGGGTCGAAGATCTTCGACTGTACGTCCTCCGTCATCCCGCTGCCGGTGTCCGACACTTCGAGGTACACGTACCGGCCGGGCGCGAGTTCCGCGGCGGCCTGGATCTCGGACAGGTCGCGCGCGTCCGCGTCGATGAGCCCGGTCGTCAGGGTGATGACCCCGCTCCGCGGTTCGATCGCGTCCGAGGCGTTGGTGATGAGGTTCATCACGATTTGCCGGAGTTGCGTCGGGTCGGCCTGAACCGAGGGGAGCCCGATCGTCAGGTTGTACTTGAGAACGGCCCGCTTCGAGAGGGCCGTGGCCAGGAGCTGGCTCATCTCCTGGGTGAGCACGTTCAGGTCGACCGGGTGAACGACGAACTGCCCGCGCCCCGCGTAGGCGAGCATCTGCTGGCACAGTTCGGCCGCGCGCTGGGCCGCGGACTCGATCCGCTTTAAGTCCTCGCTGATCGGGTCGTTCGGCGGGAGCCGCATCCGGCTCAGCGAGGCGTACCCGAGCATCGCGGTGAGCAGGTTGTTGAAGTCGTGCGCGATCCCGCCCGCCAGCACCCCGAGACTTTCTAATTTCTGCGACTGGAGCAACTGGCGATCGTATTTCTGTTGTTGCTCGCGCGCACGCAGATCGGCTTCCAGTTCGCGCCGGGCGTCCTCCGCGGCCCGGCGGTCGGTCACGTCCCGGCCGACCGCTTGCACCTCGACCAACTCGCCGCTCGGCACGTAGAACCCGCGGTTCACGAACTCCATCCAGCGCATCCGCCCGGCCCCGTCCGTCAAACGGTTCTCGATCCGGACCACCGGTTTGGTCGGTGCCATCGTCGCGAGTTCGGACTCGATGTGCGCGCGGTCGTCCGGGTGAACGAGCGGTTGCCACGAGTGCCCGATCAACTCTTCGACGCGCTTCCCGAACATGCGGCAGTACACGTCGTTGACGAACGTGATGGTCCCGTCCGGGCGGAACCGGCACACGACCTCCGTTTGGTCCTCGACGACCTTGCGGTACCGCTCCTCGCTCTCGCGCAGGGCGATTTCGGCGTGAGATTGGGCGGTGATGTTGGTCGCGGTGGCGAGCACCCCGGCGCCCTCGGGGAGCGCGGTGAGGTTCACGAGGAGGGTGACGGGGCCGATCGCGGCCGGGAACCGCAGCGTGTGCGCGAGCGGCTCGCCCGAGGTGCAGACGCGCTCCAGGTTCGCACTGATCTCGGCCGCGACCTCTTGCGGCAGCCCGACCTCCGTGACCTTGAGACCGAGCAACTGGTCCAGGGGGCGCCCGACCATGCGGCACCCGGCCGGGTTCACGAACGTGTGGCGCCCGTCCCGGTCGAAGCCGACTACGGGGGTGGGGAGCAGATCGAAGATCGCTCGGAAGGTATCGTTCGGTGAGTCGGGCACAGTTGGGCCTGGGAACACGGGGGAGCGACCGCGTTACTGCCGGATTGTAACCGCGTGGGACCGACGACAAAATCGCAACCGTATCGAACAGACGATACGGTTGCAATTGGATCGAAATCCCCTCACTATTCAAGGAGACGCAGGCGAACGGAAACAGAGCCGCCCGATTAGCGCGTGGCTTTCTCGGTCTTACGGCACGAAGAGGCCATTTCCTCGTTCATCCGCTTCCGGAGCACCGGGTCAACGAGGTTCCCGTGGTTCCGCTTCGGGAACAGTTCCACCACGGCGTCGCTCTTGAGGTCCGCGAGCGATTGTTTGAGCAGCCGCGTCGCGCCTTCGAGGTAGAACGTGTCCTCGTCGCCCATGTATACGTGAATCTTGCCACCGAGCTTTGGTCCGAGCGTCTTCCAGTTGCGCTCCAGGACGAGCCGAATGTCGTACTTCTCCCACGTCTTCGCGACCTTCGGGTCGACGGCCCCCGTCGCGCGGTTCCACAAATGTTGGGGGTGGCCGTCGGCCCCACGGGGGCTGAAGACCGCTTCAAACGAACCGAGTTGCCCGCCGCGAGTCATGTACTCTTCCATGTCGGAGAACGGCTTGAAGAACAACATCGGTTTGCCGTTCGCGCGGCCGAGCGGGCGCGGCTTCCCGTCCGCATCGGTGAACGTGTTCACGCCCTTCGCGTAGAGATCGATCAGTTGGAAGTCGCGGAAGTCGACCGGGTCCGGCGCTGTGGACCAGCACCCGGCAAACGTGTCCGGGTGCGCGACCTGGAGCCACAAGCTACTCCACCCGCCGGACGAATGTCCGGTCGCAAATCGCGTTCCGTTCCCGCGATAAATTTTCTCCAGGTGTGGAATCAGTTCCTCCACCAGCGCCCGACCGACCGGCCCATTGTTTTCCGAGTCCGCGAACACGTGGTGCCCGAGCCGGCAGTTCGGGTCGAGCACCACCCAGATCATCTCCGTGCCGTTCACGTCCCACGCTTTGCGCGCTGCGGCGCCCGCGGCTGCGAAGTGGTTCCCACCGAACCCGGGCACCTCGTACACGACCGGGTACTTGCGGTTCGGTTCCTTTGCGAAGGACGGCGGGAGCACGACGCCCCCACGCAGACTCATCGGCTTACCGTGGAACTTGCTCAGCAGCTTGCTTTCGACCTCGACGAGCTTGACCGTGTCGGTGTCTTTGAACTCGCGGGCCTTGACCACCTGATCGAGCTTGAGTTCGATGGTGCCGGACGTTTTGGGGTCGAGATCGAGTTGTTTCGTCTTCGCGTAGACGTTGCCGGGCGAAGCGAGGAAGTCGATCCCGCCCAGGTCGCGGTCCATCACCGCGCTGACGTGATACTCCCCGGGTTTGAGGTCCGCGAGCGGTGCGGGATAGGCGACGGCCTTCGCATCGAGCACGAGCGGTTCGCCGGGCTTCCAGTTCTTGACGTCCTTGGCGAGCCCCGGTTCGGGTTTGAACCAGTTCATGCCGACCGGGGGAGAGGCCCCGTTCGAGCGGATCGTCACGTACACGCGCCCGCTGAACGGCACGTCGCACGCGGCCTTATCGAACGTGAGTTTGAATTCCAGTGACTTCGGATCAGCCGCGTGCGCGCCGGGCGCGAGCGCGAGAAGAGCAAGGGCGATGAGGGCGGAGCGCATGGTGTGGGGACCAAACCAATAATGAAAAGAACCGACCGGGTTCAACAAGATTAGCAGGAGCGGTGGGTCCGTTCCCGTTAATCTTGTTAAACCCGGCCGGTTTCTTCTTTCGCGTGCGCGCTTAGTGCCGGAAGAGGAACTCGCGGGTGTTCACGAGCGCCCAAACCAGGTCTTCCCACGCCTTGCGTTTGTCGTCGCGCTTCGCAACGTGGTCCAGCGCGATCTGTTTCTCGTCCGCGAACGGGGCGCGCCCGAGCGCGGCGAAGTACAGTTCGTTCAGGATCTCGTCGTCCTTCATCTTCGCGGCGAGCAGCTTACCGAGCCGGTTATTCGCCCCGCGGACCTTCTCGTTCACGGTCGGCCCGTTGATGAGCTGCAGGGCTTGCGCGAGGTTCCCGTCGCTCTCGCGCTCGCACTCGCACGCCAGTTCGCGGGCCGGTTGACCGAACGCCTTCAGGAACGGGTGGTTCACCTCGCCGTCGGGGAGCTGGATTGCCCGGGTGCCCACCGGCAGGCCCGCGAACTTCTCGGGCATCGCGGTGAAGTCGCAGATCGCGTCCAGCAGTTGCTCGGCCGTGAGCAGCTTCGTCACCGCGTGCGAGAAGTACTTGTTGTCGTCCCGGTTCGAGTCGTTCGGCTGCGCGGAGAGCTGGTACGTCCGCGACTTCATGATGGTCTTCACCAGCACCTTCATGTCGAACTTGTTCTTGGCGAAGTCCTTCGCGAGCGCGTCGAGCAACTCGTCGTTGCACGACGGGTTGGAGTCGCGGAAATCGTCCACCGGGTCCACGATCCCCTTGCCCATCAGGTGGAACCACACGCGGTTCGCCACCGACTTGCTGAAGAAGGCGTTCTCCGACGAGGTGAGCCACGCGGCCAGCACCGCGCGCCGGTCCTCGCTCGGCTTCACGTCCGCGTCGCCCGTGCCGATGTAGCGCGGCTTCATCTGCTTGCCGGTGCGCGGTTGGTTCACCTCGCCGTCGCGCGCGGTGAAGACCACTTCCGCGGTCACTGCCCCGTTCGGCTTGGCCCCGATAGTCGGTTCCGGCTTGGTCCGCACGCGGGCGAACCACGCGGCCATGCCGTAGTAGTCGTCCTGGCTCCAGCGCTCGAACGGGTGGTTGTGGCACTTCGCGCACTGCATCCGCACCCCGAGGAACAGTTGCGCGGTCGTCTCCGCGAGGGCGGTCGGGTCTTTCGCGATGCGGTAGTAGTTCGCGGGCGGGTTCGAGTAGGAGTTCCCGTTGGCGGTGATGACCTCCTGCACGATCTTGTCCATCGGCGTGTTCTTCAGGAAGTGCCCGCGGAGCCACGCCTGCATGCCGTAGCTGCCCTTCACCTGGATCGTCTTGCGGCTCGAGCGCAGCACGTCGGCCCACTTGAGCGCCCAGAAGTCCGCGAACTCCGGCGTGTCGACGAGCGCGTCGATGAGCGCGTCGCGCTTCTTCGCGTCCTTGTCCGCGAGGAATGCCTTGGCCTCGTCGGTCGTGGGCATCCGGCCGATGCAGTCGAGGTACGCCCGGCGCACGAACTCGTGGTCCTCGCTCAGTTCAGAAGGCGCGATGCTCATCTGCTTGAGCTTGGCGAACGTGTGCGTGTCAACGAAGTTCGTTTCGGTCGGGTTGGGCCACACGAACCCTTCGCGCGGTTCGAGATAGGTGATACGCACTGCGACCAGTTCTTCGAGGTACCGGCACAGGATCGCGACCTCGCCCGAGCGCTTGAACTCGACCATCCCGGTCGGCGTGACGTCCGCGATGGACGGGTCGCTGCTGCTGAAGTTCGTGAGCCGGGTCACGTCGCGCTGGGAGTCATCGGCGAACGTGGCCACGACGCCCAGTTGCTGCCACTTGCTCGGGGCCTTGAGCAGGCGCGCCGGCGGGGTGACTTCGACCTTCTTCACGGCCGGCAGCGTCGGGGCGTCGTCCTTCAACCCTTCCGCGAGCCACGCCGTTACTACTTCGCCCGGCACGCTGGTCGCGCCGAACCGCTGGCCGCCCTCGTGCGGAACGCGGCCCACGCCCTTGAGCAGCAGGAGGCTCTGTTCCGGGTCGTGTTTCCCGGTGCGCCGGCCGAACTGCTCGCGCGTGAGTTGCAGATAGTCCGCGGCCGGGTCGAACCCGCGGAGCGAGAGCTTGAAGCCGTTCTTACCGCTCGGCGTGCCGTGGCACGCGCCCATGTTGCACCCGCCCACGTTCATTGCGGCAATCACGTCGCGGCGGAAACTGACCGGGGTGACTTTATCCATGCCCGCAACGGTCACTGCCACGCGGACCTCTTTACCGTTCGCGCGAACGGTGACGGTTGCGTTCCCGTTCTTCTTGGGGCGCAGGTACCCGCCTTCTTGCAGATCGACCACGCCGGCCGGCTCGACCTTCAAATCGACCACGCCGGTCAGGTCGCGCACCGATCCGTCGCCGTACTTCCCGTTCACAACGAGCTGGCGTGCGTCTCTTACTCCACTGAGCGTCACGGTTTGCGGGAACGCCTCAATGGTGGCGGGCTGACCGATGACGGCCTTACGTTCTTCCGCCTCAACCGGCGGGGCCGCGAACACGGGAGCAGCAGTCGCGAGCGCGAATGCCAATCCAAAACCCCGCGCGCAAGCGGAGAGAGAAAATCGCGTTCGAGCGAGATCGAATTGCATGGCGTAGTCCTCGCGAGTGCGGCGAGCCGGACCATCAGCGCCCGGTGGGTGGGTGAGGTAGAACGCGGACTGCGGTAGGCTGGTGCAGGTGTGAACAGCCATTAGCATAAACCGGCCGGCGCCGCCGAGCGAGAGGAAAACACAGAACCTCGCCACGCCGCTTTTTGGTGAGAAATTGGCTGAAATTCCAGCGTTTCGGTTGATCGACTCTTCCTGGATCGTGAGTGAGGGCGAAAATCTTTTCGCGCCCCACGCGAATCATCGTTACCTGATCGTTACCTCAGTACAGCGGTTCTCGATCGTCTAAACGGTAGGTGGCTCCGTGAAGATTCGGACGGTTACACGAATTCGCGCAGAACGGTCGGCGCGAATCGGAAACGTCTCCTACAGTGGAGTGCCCCGTGGTCCGAAGCCCCGAACACGAGCCGGTGGGCACGGAACGGCCGACCGATAACACGACAGGAATCTGCCGCCGGAGCAATAGCAATTGCCGACGCGGTGCGTCGCCCATGCACACCACTCACCCGATTGCGGACCGCGACGCGCTGCTGGAAGCGGCCTGTACCGCCGGGTTGTTCACCACCCCCAATCAAATTCAAAAAGCCGTAGACCGCACGACGCCCGGCCCCGCACGCGCTGCGGCCCGTGCCCTCGTGACGTCCGGGTTGCTCACGCAGTTCCAGGTCGATCGCCTGCTCGCCGGGCGCACCGACGGGTTCCGGATCGGCCCGTACATCGTCCTCGACCAGATCGGGCGCGGGGCGATGAGCTGCGTGTACAAGGCGAAGCACCAGACGATGAACCGGTCGGTCGCGATCAAGGTGTTCGCCGCCGATCTGACGCGGACCGCCGAGGAGCGCCAGGCGTTTCAGAGCGCGGCGCAGGCGGCCGGTAAACTCACGCACACGAACATCGTCACGGCCTTCGACGCGAACGAACTGCACGACCGGTTCTATCTCGTGCTGGAGCTGGTAGACGGCCCGAGCCTGGACGCACTCGTGCGGCAACACGGCCCGCTCCCGGTGGGGGAAGCGTGTGAGTTCGTGCGACAACTCGCGCACGGCTTGAGCCACGCCCACGACCACGGAATGGTTCACCGCGCCCTGGAACCGAGCGGGATTCTCGTCACGCGGGCGACGCCGTCCGCGCGGTCCGCGGCCAAGATCGCGAACTTCGGCGTCCCGCGGTTCGAGATCGGGGCGCCCGACTTCGCCGCGCCGGAACAGTTTCGCGCGCCCGCGACGGTCGACGCCCGCACCGATCTGTACTCACTCGGCTGCGTCTTCTACTTCCTTCTGACCGGGCACGCACCATTTATGGGCGGTACCGGGGGGGAGATCACGCGCCGGCAGTTGCTGGAAGACGCCCCGCGTGTTGATCGCGTGCGCCCGGACGTGCCGCCCGGGGTAGCCGCGATCGTTCACCGACTGTTGATGAAGTTGCCCGGCGAGCGGTTCGCGTCCGCCGCGGAACTGATTACCCACCTCGACGCGGTCCACGTGCCGGTTGCGCCCGGGTCCGGGTACATCAGCTTCGATACGCCGGTCGCCGTGCCGTACCCCTACGACAGCGGCTACCTCACCGGGCACTACGGCCAGCCGGACGGCTCGGGCGCGTACCCGCTGTCCCACTCGGGGTTCGGGCTCCCGGTTGTGGAGCCGTCGCCGTGGGAACAGATCACCGACGAGGCCGTGTGCGAAGTGACCGCGGTGGATTTGAGGAACACCCCTGCCCCACGAAAGGTGCTCAAGCTCAACCCGTCCGTTCACCGCGAGCCGGCGCCGCTCTGGAAGAACGCCGGGTTCCTCGTCGGCGCCGTGCTGCTGGCCTTCATGTGCGCCGGCGCGGTCATCAGGCTGGTGGCGAAGTAGGTTTTTCGACGGGCTTCGTCGCATCGAGCATCAGCCCGCAGATGGCCGCGACAGCGAACGCGACCCCGCAGCACACGAACGCCGTGTTCCAACCGGCCGCGTGGCGAATCTCGGTCAGTATGATGGGCGACACGGCGGCCCCGAGGTTCCCCCACATGTTCCCCCACCCCAGTGCGGCTCCGACACTTTTCCCACCCACGTCTTGAGCGAACGACCAGATCGACGGATTGTGCATGTCCACCAGAAATGCCATTGCGCCGAGTGCGACGACAACGGCCCACGCGGTCGGGAGCAACGGGATCACGAGGAACACAACCGCGCACCCGCTGAGTGCGGCGCAGATGGGCACCGAGCGCCCGTACTTGGGGCCGAGACGAGCGCGAAGGGCGTCGGTGAACACGCCCCCGAAAATCATCCCGACACACCCGATCGTCAGGGCCGCCGACTGCATCGGCCCGACCTCTTTCAGCGGCGTGCCGAAAGCCTCTTTGAGGTAACTGGGGAGGAGCGTGACGATAAAAGCCCAGCCCAGATTCACGCCGAACTGCACGCCCCCGAAGAGCCACATGTTCCGCGTGCGAGCCAGGGCCGCGATGCGATTGAAGAGTGCGGTTTCGTGTTTCGCGCCCGCGTGATTCGGTGTTGCGCCTTCGTTCGATCCCCCGGTGAGCGGTGGGGCCGACACCGGCGGGTGGTCTCGCACGACCAGCCAGAACAGTCCCGCGACCGCAAGTCCGCACATCCCGTACACGACGAGCACGCCGCGCCAGTTGGCCGGTTTGTCGCCGGATTCCAAAACCACGGTCGCCGGCGTGATGATCCACTCGACCACCGCGACACCGACCAATACGGCCGCGAGTGCCGCGGTAAGCCACGGCGCGATCGCCCCACCCACGCGCCCGCCGAACGCGACGATGGAACTGCACAGCCCCCGTTCTTCTGGTTCGGCCCATCGTTTTACCAGCCCCGCGGCCGCGGGGTACGCACCGGCTTCGGTGATTCCCAATAACAACCGGATACCGAGCAGCGCGACGAACCCGCCGACGAACCCGGTCAACATGGTGACCGCGGACCACGCCGCGATGGACAGCGCGAGCACCTTGCGCGCGCCGTAGCGGTCCGCGAGGTTCCCCATTGGGATCTGGAACAGGGCGTAAGTCAGGAAGAACGCGCCCAGCGCGTATGACATTCGCTTGTCGGCCCATTTCTTTTTCTTGGCCGCGGCGACATCTTGGTCGGACAGTTCGGCGCCCTCGGGCGGAGCGTCGCCCCACTTTTTCTTCTTGGCTGCCGAAATCTCGTCTTCGGAAAGTAAGTCTTCGAGCGACGGTTCGGGGGCGAGCGGGAGCAAGAGCTCGCGCTTGATCGGTTCTGCGAGCGTGGAGAAACAAACGCGATCGATGTACATCCAGAGGGCAGCGATCGCGGTGATACCAACGATGAGATAGCGCTGGGGCATGGTGCTCCGAGTGAATCTGCGCGGAACGTGGTCGCGGTGTGCGAGGCGCGCACGCCGGCGCCTGCGGGTGGGATCACCGGAGTGTAGCAACTCGGATAGGGGGATGCACGGAGAAACGCCGCGCGAGGGCGTTACGGGGGCCCCACCGCCCGCGGCGCCGGAGCGACGGGGATCGGGGGCAAGTTGTCAAGCAGAGAGCCGAACCGCTTGGAATCGATTTTTACGGCCCGGGTTAACGCGGCCCGTGCACCGTAGATATCGTTCGTTTTTTCGAGAGCGAATCCCAAAAGCGCGTGTGCACTGGCGTACATTGGGTCGGCGTCGATCGCGCCGCGGGCGGTGGCCGCCGCTTCGGTGTATTTTTCTTGCTGGAAGTATATGACTCCCAGATTGGTGCGCGCTATTGGATCCCGTGGGGCATACGTGATGGCGCCCTCGTATGCGACGACGGCCCCGTCGCGATCGCCTTGAGCTTCTAAAACGGCCCCTAGGTTGCTGTAGGCTTTCGCGAACTTCGGGTCGTGTTTGATGGCCTCTCGGTACGCGGCAATGGCACCGTTCGGGTTCTTCTTCGCGAGCAGGGCGTTCCCCAAATTGTAATGGGCGGGGGCATACGTTGGCGCGAAGCGAATGGTCTCTCGGTACGCGGCGATGGCCCCGTCCTGGTCATTTTTTTCTTGCAGGGCGATTCCGAGGTTGTAGTGGTACGGGGCACTTTTGGGGTCGTATTTGACCGCCTCTCGGTACGCGGCAATGGCTCCGTTCAAATCGTCCCTATCTTTTAGGATGATCCCCAAATTGGAATGTGCGGGGGCGAGCGTCGGATCGTATTTGATCGCGTCTTTGAAGGCCGCGACGGCCCCGTCCCAGTCGCGCGCCGCTTTGAGGGCCAGCCCCAGGTTGTAGTGCGCGGGAACGAGCGTCGGATCGTGTTTGAGCGCTTCGCGGTACGCAGCGATGGCCTCGCCGCCGCGGCCCTTGTCCGCGAGAGCGATTCCCAGATTGGTGTGGGCCTCGCTGTATTTCGGATTGTGTTTGATCGCTTCGCGGTACGCGGCGATGGCCCCGTCCCAGTCGCGCGCGTTTTGCAGGACGAGCCCCAAGTTGTAGTGCGCCTCGGCGTCTCGTGGGTCGAGGCGAACGGCCTCTCGGTACGCGGCAATGGCTTCGTTGGTACGGCCCTTTGCCGTAAGAGCGATACCCAGGTTGTAATAGGTTTGGGCGAACGTCGGATCGCGCCGGATGATCTCTCGGTACACGGCAATGGCCCCTTCCAGATCTCCCAAGCGCTCGAGAGTGGCTCCCAGGTTAATCCAAACAGCTAGGTGCTCGGGGCGAAGGGCACGAGCCGCTTCGGCGGGGCCGATTTGCAGGGCGGTCGGGCTGCGCAGGTACCACTGGGCGAGTGCGAACGCGAGGTCAAAATCCGACGGGTTCCGGGTGCGAGCGGCCCCGAGGAGCGGGGCCGGGTCCAAGCCGTTCCGCTCCATCAGGATCGCGAGAACGCCCAGAGTCGCGGACGGGACCGCCATCGGATCGGCGCCCGCCGCCAGCTCCGCGAGCGCCGCTTTGTCGTCGCGCACCGCCGGGGCGCGCAGGCGATCGGTCCACTCCCCTTGCTCCGCGCGCCGGGCGATTTCGAGTAACCGGTCCCGCACGGCGCGATTCGGTTCGTACAGGGACCAATCGTCCACCGCTGTTACGAGATCGCTTTTGATTGCGGAGGCCGTGATCCGGTCCGCGGCGTCCTTCGGATCCAGGGACGTCAGGGGGAGCCCGCGTGCCGCGAACGCTTTACTGTATTCGGCCGGGGCGCTCGCGGTATTGAAGTGCCCCTTGCCCCCTGGCTCCGCGAGCCAGACCCATTTGCGGTACCGGATCCCGTCCAGTTGTGCCGCGAACGCCAGGTCGCTCTGCGCCCGTTCGACCTCGGCGAGCAGTTCCGGAGCGGACCCGCGGGCCAGTTCCAGCGCTTGCGCGAGTGCCCCGGCCGCGTCTTTGAACTTGAACTTCTTGCGGAGCTCGGTCGCGAGCACCAGCCCGGTTCGGACCCCCTGTTCCGCTTGTTCCTTCTTGGCCCGCGCGTCCGCGTCCGCGCGCCGCTCACTGTCCGCCAATTTTTGCTTGCTCGACTGATGGTCCTGCCACCAAGCGAAACTCGCGAGACCGGCGACGATCACCAGTATTGCACCGATCAGGGCCAACTGGACCTGTTGTCGCTTCCGCTGCTCGGTCGAGCGCGCCTCGGCCGCGGCCCGGGCGCGCTCGACCGAGCGCAGGCGCTCCTCGACCCGCGCCCGGTACACCGACACCGCCGCGGCCACTTCTTCACCGTTCGCGTAGCGGTCCTCGGGGCGCACCCCGAGGCACCGCTTGGCGACCGCGGCGAGTTCCCCGTCGGCCCCGCACGCATCGATAGCGGCCAGGCACGTGCCCAGGTCCGCGCGGGCGGCCATGCGCACGGTGTCGGCTGTCGAGGTGCCGACGAACGGTGGGGTGTTGGCGAGTAGCACGGCGAGAATGCCACCGAGCGCGAAAACATCGGCCCGCGCGTCGATCGGGTCGCACCGGGCCTGTTCGGGGGCCATGAACGCGGGCGTGCCTTGGGCACCGCCACTGCGGGTTTCGGACCCGCCCGCCGGTGGTGTCCCTACCGGTACTGTCTCCCCCGCCCCCGCGCTCATCCCGTCCCGTCCCATGTCCTTGGCCAGCCCCCAATCCATGACGAGGACTTCACCGAACTTGCCGATCATCACGTTGTCCGGCTTCAAGTCCCGGTGGACGATACCCTGGGCGTGGGCGAACCCGACGGTTTGGCACACCTGCTCGAACGCGCCGATCAGGCGCGGCAGATCCCCGTCCGCGCGCCCGCGCAACTCCTCTTTCAGTGTCCGCCCTTGCACCAATTTCATGGCCAGGAACGGGCGCGCGTCCGCGAACGTGCCCAGTGCGTATACGGGTGGGACGCCCGGGTGCGACAGCCGGCCCGTCACTTTGGACTCGACGACGAACCGTTGCGCCCCTTCCGCGTCCCGGTCGGGGCGCACGACCTTCACCGCTACAATGCGGTCCAATACGCGATCTCGGGCGCGGTAGACGATCCCCATCCCGCCCTTGCCGATTTGTTCGAGCAACTCGAACTGGTCCCGCGGCGCGACGTTCGGTACCCCGTCGGTGATCGGGGCGAGCGCCCGGGCCATATCCGGGGGGGAGACGCGCGTTTCGAGGCCCTGATCGTCGGACATTTTGGCGTACCACGTGTTTAATGTCACCAATGATTCATAGGGTGATAACCTGATGAGGATAATGCAAGAGATAAATTGATGGGCTGATTATTTGGCGATTAACAACCTGCCGCAGCGGGTAGCGATCTGAGCCTGTTTATCCCACCTCCACCCGCTGAAAGATAAGTTGGGTTCCGCATTGAAAGCCCACCCGCCCCGCGCGGTACAACATCGCGGTACGATTGATTTTTCACCGAACCCGGAACCGGACCGATGGCTTCCCCTCAAGAACTGGCCGATCAGTACCTCGCCGGCGCCGAACAGGTCCGCGCCGCGGTCTCGGGCATGACCCGCGAGCAACTCGCCGCGCGCCCCGTCGCCAACAAGTGGAGCACGCTGGAAGTCGTCTGCCACATCAGCGATTTCGAGTCGGTCCTCGCCGACCGCATGAAACGAATCATCGCGCTGGCCAGCGAGGTGCCGCTCCTGATGAGCGCGGACGAAACGCTGTTCGCGCAGGAACTCGGGTACAACCAGCGCGACGCGGAGGAAGAACTGGCGCTGATCGAAGCGACCCGCAGACAAATGGCACGCATCATCCGCGGGCTGACCCCGGAACAGCTCCAGCGCACCGGCAACCACAACAAGCGCGGGCTGCAAACGTTAGAGCGGGTGATTCAACTGGCGATCAACCACATTCCGCACCACCTTACGTTCATCGGCGAGAAGCGCAAAGCCCTGGAAGCGTAGGCTCACTCGAACCTGTGTACTGTGAGCGGAATGCAGCGTTGAGGGCTTGCGTTTCTGTTCGTGGCACAGGCCTCTGGCCTGTGTGAGTAATTCCACAGGCCAGAGGCCTGTGCCACGAACCGCAAATTAAACGCACCAATCCAACGCAGCACGAACGAAAGAAGGCCCACCACTCTGGTGGGCCTTCTTGATTGACACTCGACTTTTACTTGTCCGAGCGGAACTGCAACAGCCCCATCCCTTCGGGGCGCGGGTCGTTGTCGGTCGGGCCGCTCCACGATTGCACGCCCGCCCCGGGCACGAAGCGCGACACGTTCATCGCCCACGTCTTGCCGTGCGAGGGCTTCTCGCCGGTCAGCTCCGCGAGCGGGATCGCCAGTTCCGCCGTCCACCCGTCGTCGGTCGCCTGGAACGCGGCGTGGTACTTCGGGTTCCAGGTCTTATCGCCCCAGCAGTCTTCTGCCAGGCACCCGCGGTGGTCGATCTGGAAGCGGTAGTACGTTTGGTAGTCGCGGTCCATGTCGAGCAGGATGTCCACGCGATCGTGGCCGTTCAGATCCGCGTCGCGGGTGCGCTTCGTCACCGGTTCGACCTTCTTACCGACTGGGTGGGAGCACTTCACGCCGATGTACAGGTACCGGTCGTCGTAGGTGAACACGCTCTCGGTGCGGTAGCGCTCGCCGAACGCCTTCGCCTCTTCCGGCTTGTCGGACGTAGCGGTCGCGTTGAGTTTGAGAACCTTCGCGGTCTTCCAGCAGTCGTCGTCCAGTTTGCCGTCGAGAATCGGGCGCGTTTCGGAGAGCCGGCACTGCACGAGCGCCTTGGGCGGCGTTGCGATCGCGGTGGGGTTCACGAGCCACAGTTCCGCCGCGAGGCAGTCGCGCCACAAGTCCTGACCGGGGGCCGCGGTCACGGCCGCGGGCGTGTGCTTGAAGTAGTCGCTGATGAACGTGTCCGCGTCGGTGTGGCGCCCGACCTGTTTGCGCGCCGCGAGGAAGCACAACCACGACGCCGGGTCGCGGCTGTACACGGGGCCGAATGCGTCCAGCTTCGGCTCTAGATCGAGACAGGTCTGGTGCCACTTCAGGATCATGTTCGGGCTGTAGAACTTGTAGTGGTCCTCTTCCACGTTCGCGCCGCCCACGGTGGTCGCCGTTCCGCTCGCGGGCTTGATGGTGCCTCCGCCTTTGGCCTCGAACGTTACGGTCTTCAGCAGCATTTTTTGCTGGATCTCGGTGCGGCGCCGGGCCTCGGTGCTCGCGTGGTAGCGCGTCAGCCAGCGGAACCCTTCCACCGCGAGCGGGTGGCCCGGGTAGTTGATCGTGAGCACGCCGAACACCTCGCGGGCCTCGATCCACTTCCCCTCGCGGGCCAGCCGCGTGCCGACCGCGAACGCGGTCCGCGCCGCGACGTCGTCCGGCATCTTCTTCAGCTCGGTGTTGAGCGAACCCATCAGCTTGTCCACGCCGCCGAAGTCGGAGTCGCTGATATTGGCGAGGAGCTCGATGTTCCGGCGCGACTGCACGGCCTTTTGCTTCTCGGCCGCGGCCGCCGGGTCGTAGGTCACGGAGGCGTTCCGGC
>HG799462.1:1331831-1434873 GCA_000531095.1 Gemmata massiliana
TTCGCGTGCCCCTCCGCGCCCTGCAACCGGTGCGCGACCAGCACGAAACAGCGGCGATCAACAACCGCGCCGTCGCCCGCGAGAACGCGCGTGGCGGCTTCGGCGAAGTCCTTCGGCGAATCGTTGAGTCGGATGTTGAACGCGCCCTGATCGAGCTTCACGGCCGCGGTCTTCGGGGCGAGCGCGAGGGCGTAGAGTTTCTTCGCCTCCCACGGCTTGAGCCCGAGTGCGGTGATCTGTTCCGGGAAGCAGTTCGCATCGGCCGCTTGTTTGAAGGCTTCCTTCGCGACGTTGAGCGCGAGGGCATCGGCCGGTGTCGTTTCGGTCGCGTAGAGATCACACACGATCACGTCCGGTTGCCACGTGCGGATGGCCAGCACCGCGTGCCGCAGCAGCTGTTCATTCGCCTTGCCGTTGTGGGCGCGGTCCCAGGTTGCGAGCAGTTCGCGCGGCGGCAGCCCGGTCGCGTGCGCGGAGAGCGGGAACGCCCACGCGCTTTCGGCCGCGGACCCGCCGGCCAGCCGCATCGCGGCCCGCGCACGCAGCCCGTCACTCGCGCGCTTCGGGTCGGCCGTGGTCGGGTCCGCGTTCATCAGGCTCGTCGACGCGCACAAGTAGCCGTCGGCCGCGCCGATGCCGGCCACCACGTCGAGCGGCGTGTTCTTACCGCTGGAGTGCAGGAACAGTGCCGCGGCGCGCTGGCCGCCGGCCCGTTGCACCTTCCACGACTTCCCGCCGTCCACCGTGCCGATGATGCAGCCGAGGTCGCCAACGAGCCAGCCTTCCTTCTCGCTGACGAAGTGCATGCCGTTCACGGGCACGCTCAGTTCGGTCTTCTGCACGTCCCAGGTTTTGCCGAGGTCCGCGCTGTGCAGCACGAACCCGCCCGGCCGCCCCGCAACCCACACGTGTGTGCCGAAGGTCGCAACGCAGCGGAAATCGCACGAGGCCAGCGCCGCGGTCGGCAGCCCGAGGTTCACGAAACCCCACTTGCGCCCGCCGTCGGTGCTCGTGAGAACCGCCCCGCCGTCGCACGCGGCGAACGCCCCGCCGTAGGCCTTCTCGCGCGTGTTGGGCGAGTACGCAACCCCGTGAATGTTGCGCCCGCCGAGCGGGTCGAGTTCGGCTTCGTGGTATTCGCCGCCCTTATTCAGTGCCGGTGTATTGACCCTTCCGATTTTGCCCCACGCGCCCACGACGATTCCGCTGATGCCGCCGGAGAAGAACTCCGCGCCGCGTGAAGACGGTAGCCGCGGGCCTTTCACGGGTTCCCAACTGATCCCGGCGTCGTTCGTGGTGAACATGCCGGTGGGGAACGCATCGGACCCGTCGCCGCACGCGAAGCCGTTCTTTTCGTCCAGGAAGCGAACCGCGTGCAGCCCCGGCATCACGTTGGTGCCGACCTCGGACCACCTGTTCCCGCTATCGGTGGTCTTCAGCATCACACCAATGGACCCGATGGGCGTATCGAGGCGCCCGACCGCCCAGCCGGTGGACAGGTTCACGAAGTGAATCCCGCGGAGACTGGCCCGCGTGCCGGTTTTCTGGCGCTCCCACTTGTTCCCGCCGTCCATCGTGTGCCAGATGGCGCCGTCGTCACCGCACGCCCAGCCCTCGCTCGCGTCCACGAAGTGAACCGCGTGCAGGCCCGCGTCGTCGAACGCGACCGCCGGCTGTGCGAGCGCGGGGGCCGCGATCACGAGCGCGGACGCCACCGCAAGAAGTAACCGGACGCGAATCATGCTCCGCTCCACTCAAGGAGTGCCTCTCTCACTGCACCGGAGGCTTTGGGGGAGCGGGGTAATAGGCGAACCGAGGAAATGACGCTAGCCGAGTTTGGTGCCCCACCGGTGAACCCCGCCCGCAAGGGCGGTGGGTGGCACCAAAGTGGGGTGGTCAACTGTGTTGCGACCCGTGTGACGTCGTTGTGCACGCGACCCACCGCCCTTGCGGGCGGGGTTCACCCCGCGCGCCATTAGTCCGCGAGCCAGTAGCGGATGATGCAGTAGAGGGCCTGGAACCCGTCCTTCATGCCGATCTTCTTGCCCTCTTCGTAGGTGCGCCCGGAGTAGCTGATCGGCACCTCGAAGATGCGCCACCGCGGCTGCCCCTTGCGCTTGCGGGCGATCTTCGCGGTCACTTCCGGCTCGAACCCGAAGCGGTCGCTCTTGAGCGTCATGCCCTGAATGATTTCCCGCTTGAAGACTTTGTAGCACGTCTCCATGTCGGTCAGGTTCAGGTTGGTACACCAGTTCGAGAGCGTGGTGAGCACCTTGTTGCCGACCGAGTGCCAGTAGTACAGCACCCGGTGGCTCTCGCCGATAAACCGTGACCCGATCACCACATCGGCGCGCCCGTCGAGGATCGGCTGGATCAGCTTCGGGTACTCGGCGGGATCGTACTCCCAGTCCGCGTCCTGCACGATCACCAGGTCGCCGGTGCAGTGTTTGAAGCCCTCGCGGAGCGCGGCGCCCTTGCCCATGTTCTTGGGCTGGTGGAACACGCGCACGTTGTCGTACTGCTTCTCCAGTTGGGCGAGGATCGCGGGCGTGCCGTCCTTCGAGAAGTCGTTGACCAGGATCAGTTCCTTGGGGATCTCGACGGCCTGTACGCGGCGCACCAGCTCCGCGAGCCAGCGCTCCTCGTTGTACACCGGGATCACCACCGAGAGCTTGAACCCGGGCGGGATCGGGTAGATCCCGATCTGCCGGCACGCATTTACGCCCAGCAACTGCTCCAGCAGCGCGACCCGCGCGTTCGGGTCGGCGGCCATGCGCTCCAGGAGCGGGGCCAGTTCCGGCGCGATCTCGGCCAGCTTCTCCGCGGGCGTCCCGGGCGCGGGGGCTTTCTGCGTCAACGCGGTCGTCATGTGTCCTCGTCCTCCTTGCGGCTGGGCAAGCCGGCTTGACACGCTCACCTCCAGTAACGTAGGGATAGGACGCTTTCGTCAACCCCGGATCGCGACCGAGACCGACTTTCGCGGCGCATGGAGGCGTCTCAGTGAAACCGACTTCTTCCGTTTCAGCCCCCGCACCGGCTCCCGTGCCCTTGTGTGATATCCAGGCCCAGTACACCGCACTGAAGACGGAAATTGACGCCGCCGTGCTGCGCGTGCTCGGCTCCGGGCAAGCCATTCTGGGACCGGAAGTAGCAGCGTTCGAGCAGGAAACGGCCCAGTTCTGCGGGGCACAGTTCGGGATCGGGTGCGGGTCCGGGACCGACGCCCTGGTGCTCGCGCTGCGGGCGCTCGACATCGGCCCGGGCGACGAGGTGATCGTCCCGCCGTTTACCTTCTTTGCTTCTGCGAGCGCGGTCGCTCGGATCGGCGCGACCCCGGTGTTCGTGGACATAGACCCGATCACGTTCAACATCGACCCGGGCCAGATCGAGGCGAAAATCACCTCGCGCACCCGGGCCATCATGCCCGTCCACCTGTTCGGCCAGTGCTGCGATATGGACGCCATCTGGCAGATCGCCGCGGACCGGCAGCTCTACGTGGTCGAGGACGCGGCCCAGTCGTTCGGCAGCGAGTACCGCGGGAAGCGCTGCGGGGCACTCGGGATCGTGGGGTGCATGAGCTTCTACCCCACGAAGAACCTCGGCGCGCTCGGCGACGCGGGGCTCGTGACCACCAACGACCCGGTCATCGACAAGAAGCTCCGCGCCCTCCGCGTCCACGGCTCGGAGGTGAAGTACTACCACAAGTACATCGGCTACAACATGCGGCTCGACGCGGTCCACGCCGCGGTGCTGCGGGTGAAGCTGCCGCACGTCGCGAACTGGCTGACCGCCCGCGAGACCGCCGCGAAGCGCTACGACGGGCTGATCGAGCGCGCGAACCTGCACGGGTTCATGCGGCGCCCCATCGCGATGCCCGACCGCCGGCACACGTACAACCAGTACGTCGTCCGCGTGCCGTCGAACCACCGCGATCCGCTCGTGAAGTACCTGAAAGAGAACGGCGTGGGCGTGGAAGTGTACTACCCGCTCAGCCTGCACCAGCAGGAGTGCTTCAAGCACCTGGGCTACCGCACCGGCGACTTCCCGACCAGCGAAGAGGCCGCCGGGGGCGTGTTCGCGCTGCCGATGTTCCCGGAAATCACCGAAGCCCAGCAACAGCGCGTGGTCGAAGTGTGCAGCAGCTACCTGCGCCAAACCGTGCGTCGCGCGGCGTAACTGCCCGTTTTGGGCGAACGGCCGGTGCCGTACTTAGCCGGGATGAACCGGACTCGGAATGCGCACGTGCGGGTTCCGAGTCCGGTTCATCCCGGCTAAGTTTTTCTGCATCACATCGCCGCGCAGTTTTCGCACGCCGTCTGAGTTTTCGGGTGACGTGGGTTTCATTTTTATTGCTTCCCCAGAAACGAAACGCTCGGGCCGATTGATTTGGGGCTTTGTAAGGCCGCTCACCATCCTACACTTGGACAAACGATTTCCTTTTTAGGTTATCCGATGCCCACGTCGCCCTCTCCCGAAAACCCGACCCTCACTCCGCCCCCGAAAGGCTGGCGAACGGCCGCGGTTCCGGCTCCCGTTCCGGTCGCGCCCCCGGTGCAGCCACCGCCCTCCGGCGAGAGCCTCGCGATACTCGAGCGCTACAAACGCGACCTGCACAACTCACTCGTGAATTCGCTCGACTCGAACCGGCTCAGCGCGCTCCCCGCGGACCGACAGCGCGCGGAACTGTCCGCGCTGATCGCCAAAGCGATCGCGAGCGACCCGCCCCCGGTGGCCCGGGCCGACGAGCGCTTGCTGCGCGAGTTGCTCGACGAGATCCTCGGGTTCGGGCCGCTCGAAATACTCCTGCGGGACCCGACTATCACGGACATCCTGGTGAACGGGCCGAAAGAGGTGTACGTCGAGCGCAACGGGAAATTGGCCCTGTCGGACGTGACGTTCCGCGACGACCAGCAGGTGATGCAGGTTCTCGACCGGATCGTGTCCAAGGTCGGGCGCCGCATCGACGAGAGCAGCCCGATGGTGGACGCGCGGCTCCCGGACGGGTCGCGCGTGAACGCGGTCATCGCCCCCCTGAGCGTCAAGTTCCCCGCGATCAGCATCCGGCGGTTCGGCGGAGGCGCGAAGCACCTGGACGACCTCGTCGGGCTCCACATGCTGGCCCCGGAGATGGCCCTGTTCCTCAAGGCCGCGGTAAAGGCCCGGCTGAACATCATCGTGAGCGGCGGGACCGGGAGCGGGAAGACGACGCTCCTGAACGCGCTGTCCCGGTTCATCCCGGAAACCGAGCGGATCGTCACCATTGAGGACGCCGTCGAGCTCCAGCTCCAGCAGCGGCACGTGGTTACGCTCGAATCGCGCCCGCAGAACGTGGAGGGTAAGGGGCAGGTCACGATCCGCGATTTGGTGCGCAACGCGCTGCGGATGCGCCCGGACCGGATCGTGGTCGGCGAGTGCCGCGGCGCGGAGGCGCTCGACATGCTCCAGGCCATGAACACCGGGCACGACGGGAGCCTGACGACGCTCCACGCGAACACCCCGCGCGACGTGCTGGCCCGGTTGGAGACGATGGTCATGATGGCGGGGTTCGACCTGCCCGTGAAGGCGATCCGCCAACAGGTCGCGAGCGCGGTGAACATTATCGTGCAGACGGCCCGGCTCCAGGGCGGCGCCCGGCGCGTCACCTCGATCACCGAGCTGACCGGCATGGAGGGCGAGACAATTACCCTTCAGGACGTCTTCCGGTACCACCAGAGCGGCGTAAATGGCGCGGGGAAGGCGTTCGGGACGTTCGAGGCCACCGGGATTCGTCCTCACGCGACAGAGCGGATTCAAACGGCCGGGGTGGTGCTCCCGCCCGACGTGTTCCAACAGCGCACGCTCGCGCCGGATGAAGCAGAAAAGGGTATGGCGTAGGTTGGTTCGTATTACACCCGCTCGTTAACGAGCGGGTGGAGTGACACACAAGAACTAAATGACCCGAGCCCACAAAATCGTGGGACTCGGCCCGATCCGGTGGTTTACGCACCAAGGCCGAACTTCTCGCGCATCCATTTCCACATGGTCGGCCGGGTTTCTTGCAGCGGTACCCCGGTGGTGCGGAGCAGTTCGACCGCGACGTGGTGCAAATCCCGGGTCGCGTGACCGGTCGGGTGCACCGCGCCTAACGGTTTCCCCTCGTTGGCGGCGGCCCGGACCCCGCTCGCGTCCGGGTGGACCGCGTAAACACTGTTGGTTCCGAGGCGCTCCCGGATGCGGGCGAGAGTGAACTGATCGCGGCCCGGCTCGTACTCGTTGACGAGGAGCACCGGGTCGGGCAGGTTGCGCTCGCGGAGCCCTTCGATGAGCAATTTCGCGGCCTGGACCGAGGGCACGTCCTGCCGCAGGACGAGGACCAACCGGTCGGCCTCTCTCACGATCTCGAAATATTCGGCGTCGAACGCGGCGGGCATGTCGAGCACCGCGATGCCGGCCACCTGGCGCAGGAGCCGCACGAGTTTCGCCCCGGCGCCCGCCCCGGGGCGGATCGGATCGAGCGACCGGTACGGCCCGACGAGCACCGAGAACCGGTCGTTCACGTGCGCCAGGGCGGATTGCACCGTCACGAGGTCGGGGGCACCGGGACCGGTAAGGACGTCGGCCGTTGTGAGCGGGGGCGCGAGGTTCAGGAGTCCCGAGAGCCGGCCGAGGCCCCGCGCGAACTCAGTCAGCACGCACGGTGCACCGCTCAGTGCCGGGAACTCGGCCGCGAGGTTGATGGCCGTTGTGGTCGCACCGGCCCCCTCAACCACTCCACCGACCGCGATCACGCGGCACTGGGATTTCTGGACCCCGAACTGAACAAGAATTCGTTCTAAGGCAGCCCCGAAGTCGTCCCGGGTAAACGGGACCGGAACCAGTTGGGCGGCCCCGCGCCGGTTCACGTGGAACAGGGCCGCGGGGTCGTAGTCGCCCTCGACGAGCGCGAGAACCGGGTTCCCCGGGAACGCGGACCCGACGCGGCTCATCTGTTCGGCCTCGTCGAGCGACCCGACCCGGACCACAAAAATGTGCCGTGCCCCGAACTGGGCGGGCGATTGCGCGAGAAGTTCGTCCGCGGACGGGTGTTCCGCCGCGATCGTTACCGCGTTTTCGACCAGCCCGGGCCGTAAATCGGGCACCGCGGCCGGGGGGCAATTCACCAGAACTGCGGGGAGCGGATACATTTGCGTGATGGGTTGGGCGCCGGGGGAGAGAACTCACTCAACCTAAGTAGTGCGCCAATTGGTACCGCACAACTCGGCAAATCGACCCCGTGCGACACTTCGCCTTGTCGTTGCCTCGCCCGCGCCGTTACTATGGGATGTTCGCTCCTGACGGAGTTCAGGGGCACCAAAACCCGACGGTGATCATGCCGCCGAAGATCGTGAAGGCACCGGCGCCTGCCGCGCCCGGTGCGCCCGCTGCGTTGACCTTCGACCCGACGAACCCGTTCATCGTGCAGTCGGACCGGTCCGTCCTGGTGGAAGTGGACAACCCGAAATACACGGAGGCGCGCGACGCGATCGCGCCCTTCGCCGAGCTGGAAAAGAGCCCGGAACACATCCACACGTACCGCATCTCGAACCTCTCGCTCTGGAACGCCGCCGCCGCGGGGTTCAGCGCCCAAGAAGTGGTCGGGGTGCTCCAGAAGTACACCAAGTTCCCGATCCCGCAGAACATCCCGACCGACATCGCGGAGACGGTCGCGCGGTATGGGCGCGTGAAGCTCGAGCGCATCGACGCCGACACGCTGAAACTGGTGTGCTCCGACAAGCCGCTGCTCGCGGAACTGGCGCGCAACAAGAAGGTGAAAGAGTACCTCGGGGAGAAGCTCGACGACACGAGCTTCGTGGTCACCCCGGCGTACCGCGGGGTGCTGAAACAGGCGCTCATTACCGTTGGGTACCCGGCCGAAGACATCGCGGGGTACACCGAGGGGGCGATGCTGCCGATCGCGCTACGCGAAACGGCCGCGAGCGGGGTACCGTTCCACGTCCGCGATTACCAGCGCGAGGCGGCGGACGTGTTCCACGCGGGCGGCGACGTGCGCGGGGGCAGCGGGGTGATCGTGCTGCCGTGCGGCGCCGGGAAGACGGTCGTCGGCATCGTGGCCATGTCGCTGCTCCAGAAGAACACGCTCGTGCTGACCACGAGCATCACCGCGGTGAAGCAGTGGCGCCGGGAGATCATCGACAAGTCGACGCTCACCGCGGACGAGGTGAAGGAGTACACTGGCGAGACGAAGGACATCGGCCCGGTGACGGTCGCGACCTATCAGATCCTGACGTACCGACCCGACAAGACCGAGGACTTCCCGCACTTCGGGCTGTTCGAGCAGCGCGATTGGGGCCTCATCGTGTACGACGAGGTCCACCTGCTCCCGGCCCCGGTGTTCCGCGTGACGGCGCAGATCCAGGCGCGCCGGCGCCTCGGGCTGACGGCCACGCTGATCCGCGAGGACGGGCGCGAGGGCGACGTGTTCTCGCTGATCGGCCCGAAGAAGTACGACGTGCCGTGGCGCGAACTGGAAACGAAGGGGTGGATCGCGAGCGCGAGCTGTTCGGAGATCCGCGTCGCGCTGCCGACCGACGCCACCCGCATGGAGTACGCGGTCGCCGACCACCGGGCGAAGTACCGGATCGCGAGCGAGAACGTGGCGAAGGACGAGGTCGTCGCGGAGCTACTGGAGCGCTACAAGGACCAGCGCGTGATCGTGATCGGGCAGTACCTCTCGCAACTGCACCGGCTCAGTGACCGGTTCGACCTGCCGCTCATTACGGGCAGCACCGGCAACGTGGAGCGCGAGGACCTGTACGGCAAGTTCCGCCGCGGCGAGGTCCGGCACCTGGTGCTCTCGAAGGTCGGGAACTTCGCGATCGATTTGCCGGACGCGAACGTGCTGATCCAGGTGAGCGGGACGTTCGGCTCGCGCCAGGAAGAGGCCCAGCGCCTCGGGCGCATCCTGCGCCCCAAGAGCAGCGGCGACGGGGACGCGCACTTCTTCACGCTGGTGACGCGCGACACCCGCGAACTCGACTTCGCCCACCACCGCCAGATGTTCCTGACGGAGCAGGGCTACAGCTACGAGATCCTCGACGAGCGCGACGTGCTCCCGTCGAAGTCCGCCGCCGGGTGAGTGATGCCTTTGGATAGCTTCGAGTTGCGGATCGATCCTGTAGTATTCGTGCCTGACCCCGCACGGCACCGCTACCTACCCGTTGAGATTTGGATCAACGGGAGATTACTGCTTGATTTCGTTCAACCGATAGAACATCGACACCTTCTTGAAGAATATCGATTGGGAGGGGGCGAAGCCGACGGGCGCCCGCCACCTGATCCGAATGAAGTGTCGTATCATCATTTACCCGCTGGCTGTGTTTTGTTGCCTCGTCGGAACCTGCTTGGTGAACCGTGGCCGCACGGCTTTGTCCTTGACCCCAACGACCCGCGAAACCGTAAATCGGCGGTTTTGGGTTGCACGTGCGGAATCATCGAGTGTTGGTTTTTGCAGGCGCTAATAACGATCGGTGAAGAAGTTGTAACGTGGTCGGACTTTGGGCAGTTCCACCGTGATTGGCGGTACGATTTGGGGCCGTTCGTTTTCGGTCGAAGTCAGTATGAATCAGAGTTGGTGAAACAACCAAGTGAGTTGGTTTCCGATCCACCGGCGCGAATTGTTACACACCGATGACCAACCCGACCGCTCGATTGGCCGCGAAATTGCATCGCCGGGTGTGCCTCGTCCTCACGGAGGACGCGGTTCTCGCGGAGGAACTGCTCGCGCGGAAGAAGCTCGCGTCTGAGGTCGCCGGGCGCCTGTCCGAAAAGGTACTGCTCATCCGCCCCGGGCGCCTCGACGCGGTTCTCGACGAGCTCCGCAAGATGGGCCACACGCCGCAGGTAGTAGGAAAGTAGTGTGGTCCGCTCGCGGGGCGAGCGGGGCTGCTCGCTCATGGTACTTCGAGAACACCCGTGCCGCGTTAATATGCGGCGGCGCAACCCGCTCGCGGAGCGAGCGGACCACATTGAAGAGTGCTGCTCTGCTCACCGAACACTACAACACCTCGATGCCCGCGATTTCCGAAACAGACTGGTCCCTTCGTTACCGTGACGCGCTCGCGCTCTACGCCGAACCGCTCCTGCGTGCCGTCGCGGACAAGCTCGTGCGCCCGCGTGCGAAGCAACCGGCCGAAGAACTGCTCGACAAGGCCGTTGCGACCATCATCAACGCGCCGGTCATCGATCGGCGCATTAAAGACCAACCACCGGCCGCGCGGAAGCTCCTCGCGTTCATGGGGTTGAGCCGCCAGCCGCGCTGGAAAGTCGGGCACCTGCTCACGCTGCTCGCCGCGCTCGACCACAACGACGGCTTCGCCCCGGTTCAAACGCTCCTCGAAGCCGGGCTGCTGTTCCCCGAACTCGACGCCCAGGGGCCGCCGATCGACGACTTCGCCGCGTGGTTCGGCGCGGCCGGTACGCACAACGCGGTCGTGGTCGCACTTCCCGGGGTCGCGGCCCGCGCACGCAGCGAAGATTTGGGGCTGCCGAACCTGGCGAACCCCGACCACGAAGGCGGGACCGCGCGGCAGGCTGACGGACTCGAGTGGCCGCTGCGTCTCGCGGTCGTCTGGCAGCAGGTTCACGCCGATTCGGTCCGGCTCACGCAGGGGAACACGCTCTTTAAGCGCGACCTGCTCCGGCTCCAGTCGGACGCAGTTCTGGCCGCGCCGCCCGTTGACCAGATCGCGCCCATTGCTGACGCCGGCGTGTTCGCGCTCCTGTGGGCGCATGCGGTCGGACTGCTCACCGAGCGCGACGGCACGCTCGAAACCGGGGCGTTCCCGCCGGTGTGGGAGGGACCGCTGTTCCCGCTCCTCACCGACCTGTTCGCCGCGCTGCCGCTCGTAGAGTCGTGGGACCCGCTCGTGGGGTATGCCCCCACGGAAAACGGGCTGTCGGCTACCCCCACCGCGGGGCTACTCGCACTCCTGCTCGCGCGTGATTTCGTTCATCCCGACGCAGTCGCGGAGTGGCTGTGGTCCCAGCACCCGTCGTGGGCCGGGGCGCTCCCCGCGGAGTCCGCAAAGGACCGGGGGGCGGGCTGGGTCCGCGGGTTCCTGCTCGGCGTCGCGTACCCGTTGGGCGTGGTCGAGGTGTCCGGGGATCTCGTGCGGCTATCCGCGTTCGGCCGGTTCGCGCTGTTCGGCGAGAAGGAGCCGCCCGCGCCGCCCGCGTTCCCCCAAACGCTCCTGGTCCAGCCGAACGCCGAGGTGCTCGCGTACCGGCAGGGGCTGACGCCCGCGCTGATCGCGTCGCTGTCGCGGTTCGCGGGGTGGAAGGGGATCGGCCCCGCGTGTACGCTCGAACTCACGCCGGAACAAACGTACCGCGGGCTGGAGTCCGGGCTCACGCTGCCGATGATCGTGCAGACGCTCAACCGGCACGGCACGCGCCCGGTCCCCGCCGGCGTCGCGGATCTGCTCCAGCGGTGGGCCAGCAAGCGCGAGCGCATCACGGTCTTCGCGTCCGCGGTGCTGGTCGAGTTCCAGACGCCGGCCGAACTCGACGCGGCCGTGGCGCGCGGAATGGTCGCGCTGCGACTCACGGACCGCATCGGCATGACCGCGGACGGGGGAGAGCCGTCGCTCTCGCACCTCCGGCTCATCGGGAACCGCGATTACGAATCGAAGCCGCAGCGGTGTCTCACGACTGCCGACGACGGCGTGACTCTAACTGTGGACACCCCCCAGGCAGATTTGCTTTTGGAAGCGGAAATCGGGCAGTTCGCGGAACCGCTCCCGATCGAGCCGAACGGCACGCGCCGGTTCCGGCTCACGCCCGCGTCGCTCCGGCGCGCGATCGAGAACGGCCGGCCACTCGTGGAACTCGATGCGTGGTTCGTCGAGCGCAGCGGGGCGCCGCTCTCGGCCGCGGGGAAGTTACTGTTACTCGGCTCGCAGCTACCCTCCCCGCAAGCACTTCGACTGCTCGTGGTGAAGCTGCCGACGGTCGAGGTCGCCGACGGCGTAATGCAGTGGCCCGGAACACGGGCGCTCGTCGCCGAGCGCCTCGGGCCACAAGCCGTGAGCGTGGACGAAGACCAATTCGAGGCGTTCCGTGCCGCGCTCAAAGAGCTGGGTGTGAACGTGACGTGAATCGGCCGGTAGCGGGCCGCGGTTTGACGAGCCGCGACCGCAAGGGAGCAGGTGCAGAGGCTTCACGTGTGGCGCGCGCCGGCGCCAGGAACCACACGTGTTTCCCACGCCCTTGCGGTCGCGGCTCGTCCCAAAAAACAACAGGATCAACAAGATCAAGAGAGCGACGTGAGCCGCCTTCTGAATCCGGTCGATCCTGGTAATCCTGTCAAAAACTCTTCGCGGATCTCACCGGCCGGCTCACACCGACCGTCCGCCTCAATAAGGGCCGTTCACGTTAGTGGCTCGCGGTTTCGCCCGTGGACGACACGGGTTGCGATTGGGGCTCGCCGGTCCAGACCTGGGCCAGTTCCCGGTACTCGGCTTCGAGCCGGGCGAGGACCGCTTCGCGCTGGGCCGGGTCGTCCACCATCAGGCGCTCGACGCGGTTGATGGTGTGGCGCGCGTAGAGCAGGCGCGGGTCGCGCAGGGCCGGGTGCATCGTTTCGAGCGTCGCCCGCGACCCGGGCGCGTCCCGGAACAGGTCCACCATGACCACGGCCGTGGTCGCGAGGTCGGCGTCGCGGGTGACGAGCCGGGCGGCGAACTGGTCGGCCAGGACGCGGCGCCGGGCGGACTCTTCGCCCTTGGCCACGATATCGTCCCGCTCGTCGGTCACCCGCTGCTGTTCCGCTTCGGCCGTTGCGAAGTTCCACACGTCCAGCCCCACGCTCCGGGACCACTTCGGAGCGAGCGCGTGAGCGGCGACCATGCTGATGCTCAGCCCGACCAGAACGGCCGCGGACGCGGCACCGGGGCGACGGATCGTAGCCATATCGGGAAACCTCGTGGCGTCGGGGACACGTGCGGGCGCCGGGGGGAACGCCCCGGCACTCAGCCGGGGCGTTGGAGAGATCCCGCCCGGTGAAACGGGCGAAGTCTGCGTGGCGCTAGCTCAGTGGGTGGCGCTGAGGGCGATCATCTGCTGCAACTCGTCGTCGAGGCGCTCGGTGAGGTCCGCGCGGGCGCCGGCCGGCGCGCGGAGGAGGGCAAAGGAGATCACGTTGCGGGCCGCTTTTTCCCGATCGGTGGTCCCGGAGTAGGTCGCACGGATTACGGTCCGGTACTCCGCGCGGGGCGCGTTCAGTTCGGTGAACTTCGCGGTCACTTCGGCGACGCCGCGTCGGGCGAGTCGGGCGCGGAGCATCTTGCGCCCGCGTTCCGGCGCAGGATGACGTCGCCCTGGGCGTCCAGTTGACCGCGCGCCTCCGTCGATTCTTGAAGTTGCGATTGGAGTTCGGCAACGTTCCACACGTCCGCGCCGACGGACCGGGCCAGCGTCGGGTGGCCCGTGAGGATCGCGAAGGACGCGAGCACGGTGGCGGTCGCAACGAGGCGCGGGCGTGTCGTCAGGGTGGCGAACAAGGATCAAGCTCCGTCGGAACAGTGTGTAAAGTCCCCGGACCCGTCCGCCGCAGGTGGCAGAGGGCAAACAGATATCGGCCGACGAAGCACCCATTGGAACCCGTCGGGGACGGTCCCGGTGTGCGGTGTCGGAGGGGGAGGTAGTCAGCACACGGTTAACCGAGCGGGGGCGATCCGCGGGTTATAGCCGGGCTGTTCGCGAGGGCCGTGCGGGTGCGCTTTCGCGCAACGGGACCGCAACGAGCAACGCCCGCTTCTGGCGAGGACCGTTCGTCTCATTCCGGGCCGGTGTTCCAGGCCGACTCGGATCGCGAACGGTAGGGGTGGGGAGTTCTGCTCTTCGCTCTCTTAAGGTAGTTCCGGCTACCCGAGAGCAATCTAACATTAATTCATAATGCAACACCCGAGCCGTGCGGATAATTTCTCCTGTCATTATTGCAAACCCTTGTTAAGTAAGGATTTGCGGAATGAGTTTTTCTCGTGTGGATTCCCGAGGTGCCGCGTTCTGCCCGACTGTGAGGCGAATTCTGCTCTGATTCGGCACACTTAACGAAGTGAGAATATTGCGGACGAAATTCCTTCACAAGTCGCGAGTGGCTCGCACCGGGAGCGTCGGGTAAGATGCGCGAACCCGGTTCCCGAATGGCCGCGCGCGAGAACCCGATGCCCGCACCCGATCCACCGCCCGACACCAAACCCGCGCCCCTCGTACCCGCGAAGTGGCGCGACCCGGACATTATATACACGGTCACGCTCCTGCTCGTGGGGGCGGCGGCCGGTTGGTACCTGATGCTGCAACTCGCATCGGTGCTGCGCCCGCTCCTGGTCGCGGTGTTCCTCGCTTACGTGCTGATGCCGTACCACTCGCGGTTGCGCAAGCACGTCGGCACGCCCGCGTCGATCGTGACCCTCGCCGGGGGCACGGCCGGGGTGCTCGTGGGGCTGGCGTTCGTCACGTCCGCCAGTGTGCTCGCGCTCCGCGACGACGTGCCCCAACTCGAACAGCGCGCCGACACCTTACTGACGAGTTTGGAAGAGACGATTGGGTCATACGCCCCCTGGATCACGCCCATCGATACCGGGCGCCCGATGCGCGGGCAGGTCGTCGAGCAGATCACGATCATCGTCCGGTTGGGGCTCAACGTGGCCGCGACCGCGATGCTCGAAGCGGGCGTGGTCGCGCTCTACCTGCTGTTCCTGTTACTCGAGGGCGCGCGCTTCCCGGACCGGGTCCGGCGCGCCTACCCCGAGGACCGCGCCGACCAGATCCTGCAAATGGCCGGGCAGGTAAACGCGGCTGTTATCAGTTACCTGAAGGCGAAGGTGAAATCGAGCCTGTTCCTCGCGGCGCCGGTCGGAGTGGTGCTGGGCGCGGTGGGCGTGAAGTTCGCGCTCCTGTGGGCGGTGCTGACGTTCCTGTGCAACTTCATCCCGTACATCGGGACCGTTGCCGCTTACGTGTTGCCGGTCGGGTTCACGTTCCTGTGGTTCGGACCGGCGTGGCAGCCGTTCGCCGCGGCCGGGCTGTTACTGGTGTGCCACGGGGTGTCCGCGTCGGTCCTCGAACCGATGATTATCGGCAACGCGGTCGGCGTCAGCCCGCTGGTGATTCTCGGTTCGCTCGCGTTCTGGGGGCTGCTCTGGGGCGTGCCGGGCATGTTCCTCGCGGTCCCGCTCACGGCCGTGATGGTCCTCGTGATGGAGCACTTCGACCAGACGCGCGCGCTCGCGAAGCTCCTCAAGGGCGGGTGATTTCCAAGGATGCGTGTAGCCGGCCGGTTACGCGGTTGTTGGTGAACCCCGCCCGCAAGGGCGGTGGGTGGACGTACCAGGCGCGAACACCACACCCAACAGGTGCCAAGCGACCCACCGCCCTTGCGGGCGGGGTTCACCAACAACCGGCACCTCACACCTTGTCGTCCCCACTGCCCCACGAACCCCGCACCCGCCTGTCGTGTCTGCACCAGTGTTCACAACTCGAACGGAGGGCAGGGGCGTGCGAACGGTGCGCGAGATGATGGTGGCGTGGGGAGAGGCGTGGAACGGGCACGACGCGGACGCGCTCGCGGCGCTCTACCACGACGACGCGGTCAACCACCAGGTCGCGTTCGGCGACCCGCGCGTCGGGCGCGACGCGATGCGCGAGGACTTTCGCGCGTTCTTCGCCGCGTTCCCGGACAGTTACACCCGCGTCGAGGTCACGCTGGTCGACGGCGCCCGCGCCGCGGTGGAGTGGGTCGGCGGTGCGACGTGGACCGGCCCGTTCGCCGGGCGCGCGCCGACCGGGGCACCGTTCACGCTCCGCGGGTGCGGGTTCTTCCTCGTCGTGGACGGCAAGATCAAGGCCCAGCGCGGCTACGTGGACCGTGCGACGTGGTTCGGTCAGCTCGGGCTACCGATCATTTGACGGTTCGCGGTGGAACGGCGGCTTTTGGCGCCCGACTTGCATCTGGGGCGATCGGAAGTAACCTGTTCCCAGCGGGAGTAATTCGCTCCCACCCCTCTTGATGAGGCCCAGTCATGCTCGTTCGTTCCCTTTCGGTTCTGGCCCTCGTGCTGGCCCCGGTCGTTGCTCGCGCGGCCGACGAAGAGAACCCGTACAAGACCACCAAGGTCGGTGACTTCGCCACGTACAAGATGACCACGAAGGTCGGCGGGTTCAACATCAACGGCACGGTGACCCAGACCGTGACCGAGAAGAGCGACAAGGAAGCCACCGTCAAGGCGTCCGGGTCCGTCGAGTTCAACGGCAACAAGATGGACATCCCCGCCACGGAGCAGAAGATCGACCTGACCAAGCCGTTCGACCCGACGAAGGCCGCGAACCTGCCGGGCGGGGCCGAGGCCAAGATCGAGAAGGGCAAAGAGGGGAAGGAAAAGGTCAAGGTCGGCGACAAGGAGTACTCCACCACCTGGACCGAGTACACCGCGAAGATGAAGGTCATGGGCCAAGAAATCGACTCCAAAATCAAGACCTGGACCGCGAAGGACGTGCCCGCGGGCGGGATGGTGAAGATGACCATGACCGCCTCGATCGCCGGTCAAGACATGGAAGTGCTGATGGAACTCACCGAATCCGGCAACAAGAAGTAACTCGCGCGGTTGCGCGCTCACACCGCCCGGCGCCGGATTCGTTTCGGCGCCGGGCGGTGGCGTTTCCCGGGCACTGGAAGGTGAATAAGAGCCGCTGATAACGCTGATAACTCTGATCAGACGTGAGTGTGGTTGGGTTTACGTGCCAACGGGCCGAGTACCGCGCAGTTCTATTGTCGAGTTACGGCCGAGCCATCCATTTCTTTGAATCCTGTCGATTCTGTCAATCCTGTCAAAATGGGTCTTCGCTAGTTGATGCGGCTGTTGTCAGCAAGAAGTGAATATTAATCGTCACTTCGTATTTGTATTTTTGCTCTGTTTGATCGCGAATTTGAGTGGATTGTTAGCCGGGATTCGGTCGCGTGCGGTCGAGAATGATGCGCTTTGCAGCAAATGTTAACCTGAAATGGTAACACGTCTCGGCAACGGAGAGCGGGATGGCGGCCGACGCGGTGTGCGCGCTGTTCGTCTGCGAGGGCAACCGGCACCGCAGCCCGACGGCCGAGAAACTGTACTCCGCAACGCCCGGAGTCGCGGCGCGCTCGGCGGGGCTGTCTTCGCTGGCTCGGGTGGAACTTACCGAAGAGTTGCTCGCGTGGGCGGACGTGGTGTTCGTGATGGAAGCCCGACTCGAAAAGCTCGTGCGGCGCCGGTTCGTACTCGGCGAGAAGCGGCTTATCTGCTTGAAGATCCCCGACGACTACCAGTTCATGCAACCGGAGCTGATTACGGTGCTGACCGAGCGACTCGTCCCTCACCTCGGCGAACCGAAGTGAGGGTGTTTCGCAACCGCGCGTCTACGCGGCGACAGGGGCTGCCGGGGCCAATCCGACAAAATTCAGAACCACACCGAGGATGCGGTCCGGCTCGGCGATGAGATATTCGGCTGTATCGATCTCAAGTGTCGTTCCGGTGAGACGCAGAAACTTCCACCCTTCACCGTCCGTCACGCACCCGTAAACGGTCGTGATTTCCGGGGTCCGCGTGCGGTTGAAACGCAGAGCCGCGACCATCGCCGCCGCACACTGCCCCAACCCGCCCATGATGCTCTCGTTCTTGGCTTCGGTGACCATCATTACCGGAGCCGTGACGGTATCGAGTTGCGGCGGGTACCCGAGAATGAAGTCGCACACGCCGGTCAACTCCGTGGCCGCGTCCACGTCGAACGCGACACCCGAGTAGAACGAGATCCGCCCGTTCCCGACGCGCCACGCTTCCGCAAGTAACGGAGCGATGAGCATTTCCGACCGCGCTTTTTCAGTATTGATCGTCGTGGCGAGACCGCGTTTGTGGACGAGCCATGCGGCGACGGCGGAATCGACGGAAACGGGGGGAATGTGGCCGAACACATTCAGGCCCGTTTGCACCGTGATGCCGAAGTCCGACTGAACGCGGGCCAAATTGAAAGCACTGTAAGCCACTGCGACACCTCCCCGCCAGCATAGCGGCGCAGCTACTTGCTGTCGCTGGTGAATGATTTCAGCGACACACTGGCGGGGCCGCTCATGCGCACCAGCCCGAAGCCGTCCGCGTACCAGTACGAAACCACCTGGCCCGGGTTGCACTCCCAATCGACGCGGGCCGCGAGGATCTCACCGGCCGGGGTCTTCACTTTCTCGACCGGCCCGGATTTCATGTCGCCCCCGTGCCCCTCCGTGGTCCAGGTCTGTCCCTCTTTGTGCGGGAGTTTGAAGATGCACCACGGGACCGGGTACGTGGAGCCGTGTTCGGCAACCAGATAGATCCCCTTATCGCTGACCGACAGCGTCATGTGGTGGCTCCGCTTGCCGCCCGCATGGACGTATTCGGTGGTGACGAGCGCCGCTCCGTTCTTCTCTTCGACCTGACTGATCTGGCGCGTGCTCTCCTGCTTGTTGCCGACGTCGTACACCCACGTCGTTCCGACTCGCGTCGGGTGCGCGAACCGCGGTTCTTTGGGCATCAGGTGTTTGGGCACCGGGGCCGCTGCCGCGTGGGGCGCGGTCGCATCCGCTAAGGACGCGAAACCGATCGCGATACCGATGCACAACCAAGAGGTAAAACGGGGCACGGGCGTCCTCCGCGTTGGTGGGTTCCCGATGATACCGCGCCGATCGCGGCCGTTGAAACGATGTCTACGAGCGACCTCTGGGTGATTTGTGATTTTTTGTCCACGTGTATACAATTGGGTAAAACAGGTACAGGGTGGCAGCGTGTGGGAGGGCAGTTTTGGGTGCTGACGTTAGCCGACGGGAGCAGATCGTCCGTGTGTGCAACGGGGAATGTTGGCGAATGTTAGCAATCGGGAGCGTGATTCTGAGCGATTTTTAGACGTAAACATTTGGGATTTCAGTGCTTATTGCAGAGGTGCGTTCGGGGAGTCTCCGGGAATGTTAGCAAATGTCAGTGTGACTGCCGGGGGCGTGGCGGGTGGGTAAGTGTCTTTTCGTTTTCAACGGCCTGTGTCGGCTTCATTTCAACACGGTTCTCCCGGCGCTCGGGGAACTGGCGCTCTTCAGTGCATCAGATTCGGGCGACTGCGTGAAGTAGGCAATTAACGCAGGTTTCGGCCCGTTCTTTTTCCTCAGCGTTCGGCAGTTTCTGGCCGCAAAGCGAGAGCCTTCACGCTTTCAGAAGCCGCCGCACGCGACTCCACTTCAACACCGCATTAGTACGTGGACCGCCACTGCAAATGTCTGTTTTTGAACCTAGATGTTGTCTAAAATCGTCTATCAAAATCACGAAATGCGTTCTGGCAAAAAAGAAAACCGAAAAATATGCACTTTGAAAGTTGACAGGTTTACTGAACAGGTGTATAAGTAGTGTGTCGGATGCAAATGAGGAGTTGGGAACAGCACCCGACGGGTGAAGCGGGAACAAGTGGGAGGGGCGACGATGGAAAGCTGGCGTCTGGTATGGCGTGACGGGTTCGTGCCGGTCCTCTCGACTGCCGGGTTGGAATCGCTCCGCGACGCACTCCGCGGCGACGATCCCCGGCTGACGCAGGGCAGCACCACCACCCCTCCGCCGCTGATGTGTGTGCAGGACTGGCCGGTCGAAGCCGCATGTGCCCTCGGGTTCTGTGGCTGGCAGGGCGACGAACTTGAGTCCGTGGGCCAGGTCGAAGAGTTCTTCGCCCGGGCCTGTTTCGAGGCCGATCAACGCCTCGGCGAGCCGGCCGCGTGCCGCTGGTTCCTCAACTGGTTCGATGACACCCCGCGCGACGAGATGCGCCGCGACCTGCTCGCCGAGGTCGAACAGGCCCTCGCTCAGCGCCTGCCGATCGATCGCGTCGGTCCCGAAATCGACCGGCTCGCGAAGCACCCCGAAATCACGGCCGCGTAAACCGCACGCACGAAACACTAAACAAGATAACACTAGCCGACCGGGAGTCCACCATGTTTGAGGTAATCATTTGCACAGTTAGCTCGGGTCGGGTTCAACGCAAGGCGTTCACCAACTGGGAGGCGGCCCGTGCTTACGCGGACCGCTGGTCGGAAAAGGGCCGCGGGTATCGAGTTGCGCTCGAACGCATCGTTAAGCCGATGCCGCTTCGCGTGCTCCGCCCCGGTCGTTCGATGAGCATCTGACGCGCACAATCACCGCGGATCGCCCAAACGGTTTAACCCAAACATTCATCACAAAATACTGGATATCGCCATGAACCCGATCTGCCGCCACTGCGTGAAGTCGAAGGTCAACCGTCCCCGCGGGCTGTGCTGGAGCTGCTACTACACCCCGGGCGTGAAGGAACTGTACCCGTCCACGTCGAAGTACGCCCGCCGCGGGGTCGGTAACTTCACCGGTAGCGCGCCGCTGCCCTCGTCCCCGACGACCGCGGCCCCGGGTTCGCCCGAAAAGCTGGCCGTTCTTGAACAACGGGCGAAACTGAAACAGGCGATTTTCCACCCGGCCGACGCGCGGTTCGAGGGCGATCCCCGGCCGCTGGAGTTCATGAAGAACAAGGGCCGCAGCGCTGTGAGCGAGATGTCGTGTGTGGCGTGACCGCAAAAAGTCGCGGGTCGCGGCCGAATCCCGATTCCTGAACCGTAGGGGCGCCCCATTTCATCGTCAGAACGTCGCCGGCAGCCTCGCTCACTGCCGGCGACGCATTCTGACCCCTTTTGGCGCCGGCCTACCGCAGCAATCGGTCGATGACGTCGCGACCCGCGTCAAAACACGAGATCCGGGCGAATACAGGAAGCGTTTCGCCCGTTTCTCGCCGACGGTCGCCCGTTGTGTGCGGGCGACCGTCGTGCTTTCGCGACGTTTCTGCACTGTTCTGGGGCTTTCTGCTCATTTGCGGCTCCAAATGCGGCTAACAGAGCCGCAACAGTCCGAAAATCGCGTGATTCGGCCTCCGTCCGCACAATTCCTCGGCAAGTGACAACCGGTTGTCACCGCGTCCCACGCACAACGTGTCTAATCGTGGGGGAGTTACGCGGTTTGTGCAAATTGGGCGGAACAGATCTGTGAACCTCGGGCCAGTTGCGGTGGTCACCCTAATACCTGGCGCGATTCCGCCTGCAATGTGGGTTGGGCGCGGTGTTCACCCGTTCGGGTGTCTGGCGCACTCATTATTCCGGCCGTGCGCCCGCTCCCCCAGGTGTCGAAAAGCCAATTCCCCCGTCGCCGCAACCCCATACGGAATCGTGGCGTAGAATTGGGGAGCGTTTTACGGACGAGTGATGCACAACGGAGGGACACGATCATGCTCGTTCTGAGCCGTAAACTGGGTGAGAAGATCTTCATCGGTGAGAACATCTGTATCACGGTCGTGGACATCGATCGCGGCAAGATTCGGTTGGGAATCGAAGCCCCGCGAGACGTTCCGATCTACCGTCAGGAGTTGCTCCCGCTGAACCAGCAGCAACAGAGGGCCGACGCGGCGGCAGCGGGTCAGACGGGTGTTCCGACCGTTTCCTGACGTTCTCCGCTCGTAACTCACTTCCCCTCCCGGATTTGTGCTTCCGGTCACTCTGGTTTGCTTCATCCAGGGTCGCGTGGCGGGCGGTGCTCCCAGGTGAGCGCCGCCCGCCACGCATTTGGTCCCTCCAACCGGTCGTTTCACCGCGCTCTAGAGTTGCGTCGCCCGTGATTCGATCTCCAGTGGAGGAGCGGACAATGGCGTCGCCGGCAATGATCCTGGGTTGGAAGCAAGAGGGCCGGGCCGAGGGCTTCGCCGAAGGGCTGGCGTCGGGGATGATCGAAGCCCGGCGCGAGGACTTGCTGAAACTGCTGCGGGTGAAGTTCGTCACCATTCCACCGGAACTCAGCGCCGCGGTGCGGAGCGAAAACACGCTCGATCCGCTCACTTACTGGTTCGACGCGGCACTCGCGGCCCCGACGCTCGAAGCATTCGCGGTGATGATCCGTTCCGGGGTGCGGTGAGTTCTCGGTTCCACCTCTTGCTTTGAGCCGGTGCCGCGTTCACACTGAAACACTCTTCATTTTGAAACGCGGAACCCAGAACCCGGAACTTGCTCATGGCAGAACCAATTACGATCGCCACTTGGCCGTTCGGTAAGACTGCGGTCGAGGCCGCAATGAAGGTGCTCGCGCGAGGTGAACCCGCTCTCGACGCGGCTCTAGCCGGGGCACAGGCGGTCGAAGACGATACGAGTATCCGCAACTCGGTGGGTTTTGGGAGTTTGCCGGACCGCTTGGGCCGGCTCACGCTAGATGCGTGTGTGATGGACGGGCGGACGCTCGCGTGCGGCTCTGTGGCGTGCGTCGAGCACATCCGGCACCCTGCCGCTCTCGCGCGTCGTGTGATGGAAAAGACCCCGCACGTAATGCTCGTGGGCGACGGCGCGAAATGGTTCGCGCTCCAGCAGGGGTTCCCGCTGGAAGTTCCATACACGGCCGACAGCATCAAGGAGTGGCTCGACGCGCACCCCGACCTGAAAAAGAAAGAAAAGGCCGGTAAATCGCCGGTTCGGGCCGATGGTGCCGCGGACATCACCATAAACGAGTTCAACCACGACACCGTGACGGTGCTGTCGTTGGACAAGAAGGGGCACCTGGGCGGCGTCTGCACCACGAGCGGGTTGGGGTACAAATTGCCCGGCCGCGTCGGGGATTCGCCCATCATCGGGGCCGGGTTGTACGTGGACGACCTCGCGGGCGCGGCCGGCGGGACCGGTGTGGGTGAAGAGATCATCCGCATCGGCGGGAGCCTGTTCATCGCCGAGCAGATGCGCGCCGGCAAAACGCCCCAGGAAGCGTGCGAACTGGCCTGCAAACGAGCGAATGCGGCCGCCGGGCGCCGCGGCGTTCATCCGGCCCGGGTCGCGTTCCTGGCGCTCGATCCGAAGGGCAACGTCGGAGCGGCCTGCACCGAGAAGACCGACTTCAAGTATGCCGTTGGTCGCGGCGACAAGGTGGAACTGCTCACCGCCAAGGAGATCGGGCCGACCGCCTGATCGGTCGCTGGGAGCGGGATTCGGGACACAAAGCGGCGGCGTGAATTCGGTTTCTTCCCGAATCCCCGGTCATTTCGCTTCGAGTGGTGGGTAGAATTGATCTGTCCCACGTTTTCAGAGCGCGGAGGGGCGGAATGTCGTTGGTGGTAGTCCGGTGCCCGGCGTGTCGGGGTGCGTCTCGTGTTCCGCCCGACGTCCTGGGGCAAATGGTCGGCTGTCCGCGCTGTCAGGCTCCGTTCGTGGCAGCAGAAGACATCGCCCCAGTGTTGATGCCGTCGCGATCAAACAGTTCGTCTAGTCGCTCTGATTCCCGACCCCCGCGCGAAGCGCCAACCCGTTCGCCGTCTCGTCCGACTGCGGCGGTCCCCATCGCGCCTCCACGCCGGCGCCGACCCGAGCTTTCACGCGAAGAAACTGAAAGATCGGCATCGAATCCGGCCCCCGTACTTGCGAACGAGGTACCCGATCCCGAGCACGATCCCCACTTGCGGCCCGTTGCCGGGTTGCCGGTGTCGGTGCTCGTCGGCTTCGCCCTGATGCCGTTCGGCATTCCGCTGCTGTGGTTCGTGAGCCCGCTAGTTACCGGACAGGAAGCCGCTCTTTCACTCGCGGTGCCGGTGTCTCTGGCGATCGCGGCATCGGCCCTCTGTTTGGGCGTGGTCTACACCATCGACTGGACCGCCGCGACGCGCATCAAGGGCGTGTTGATCCTCGTCGGCCTGTCGTACTTCAGTGCGGCCGGCTTATTCTTCCTGAAGAAAGACCTGATGGACCGGGTCCAGAAGTTCTTCAGCGTGACTCCCCAGTGGTACCCCGTTACGGCAAAGGACAGGAGCTACCGGATTCAAATGCCGTTCCCGGCCCCGGAAGGGGAGAAGGAACGGTTGCTGCGCGGGATGGTCCGGATGACCGACGTTCGGACCGCCCAGTACCAGCCCGACGGACCGAAAGGGCCAACATTCCGGTACTGCTGTGGCGTGGGGCAGACCGTGCCGAACGCGGGTGATCTCGCCGACGGGTGGCTCGCTCCGATTCGCGAGCAGATGTGGTTCGCCCGCGTCGACGAGCAGCTCAAGCGCGAGTTCGGCAAACCGGTCGAGGGCCAATCGATTCGGCACCCGTCGGAGCCGGACTTGAGCGGGCGCCAGTGGGTGTTCAAACCGGATAACGGTCCGTCCGTGCGCATTGTGCAGATCTTCGTTGTCAGCGGGCGCGTGTATTACCTGTCCGCTGAGGGGCCGGAACTGGCGCCGAACGACGATCCGGCCGAGCGCTTCTTCGGCTCGTTTGAGCTTCTCGCGCGGAAATAGGACGGGCGGCCCGCGCTCGGGTAAAATGAGCACGGCGCCCTCCGCTTCCGCACCAAACACCGAACGCCGAACATCTCGATGCAAGTCCGCTCGCTACCCGTGTTGCAGAACTGGGACTGCCATTCCTGTGGCGACTGCTGTCGCTCGTATGCGGTGCCCGCGACCGCCGAAGAGCGCCGGCGCATTGAGGGTCAGGGCTGGGAGTCGTTGCCGGAATTCCAGGGCGTTCCGTTCTTCGTGAAGCGCGGCGGCGAGTTCTACCTGAACCACCGCGCCGACGGTGGGTGCGTGTTTCTGGGCGCGGACAACCTGTGCCGCATTCACGGGAAGTTCGGTTCGGCCGCGAAACCGCTCGCGTGCCGCATCTACCCGTTCCTCTTGGTACCGGCCGGCGATCACTGGAACCTCGGATTACGGCTCGCGTGCCCCTCGGCGACGGAGAACAAGGGGCGCGCGCTCAGCGCGCAACTCGGCGACGCACGCGAGTACGCGGCGTTCTTCGAGAGCACGACGTCGAGGGGCGCCCTCGAAGCTCCTCCGCCTCCGCTGCAAGGATCGCAGGCCATATCGTGGAGCGATGTGGGGCGCATCGCGACCGCGTTCTCGAAACTGCTGGCCGACGAAGACGACCCGTTCGAGCGGCGCTGGCGCAAGATCCTCTTCATCGTCATGATGTTGCGCAAAGCGACGTTCGATGGTGGCGGCGATCCCAAAAAGGCCGTCACGGGCGGGAAGCTGAGCGAACTGCTCCACGTACTCGGTCTCGCGGCCGAAGACGAAGAACCCGCATCGGCCATCGAGGTGAAGCGGCCCGGTTGGGCCGGGCGCACCGTGTTCCGGCAACTCGTGGCCGTGTTCTCCCGCAAGGACCACGGTGCCGAGAAGGGGATCGCTCAGCGCGGACCGGTGAGCCGGTTCATGTCCGCGGTGAAGTTCGCGAGCGCACGGGGGCGCGTTCCGAAGGTCCATGCCGCTCTACCGGACGCGGCCACGTTCGCGGCGGGCGAAATCCCGCTCGGCGCGCTGAGTGATACGACTGTGTCGCTGCTCGTGCGCTGGCACCGGATGAAAATCGAGTCACTCCAGTTCTGTGGCGCGCCGAACTTCGGGCTGAGCGTGTGGGAAGGAATCGAGTCGCTGGCCCTCACGTTCCCCGCGGCTATGTGGCTCGCGCGCGTGCTCGTCGCGGGCGGCAAAACGCCCGACGCGGCCGTAACACAGGCCGTGCGCATGGTGGACGACAACTTCGGTTTCAACCCGCTGCTCGGCTCGGTGCGCCAGAAGTTCGCGCTCCGACTGATCGCGAACCGCGGCGACCTCCCGCGTCTGGTCGCGTGGTACGGTCGAGTGGACGACGAATAGAACGTTCGCATCATTCATCCACGTCGAACTGCACGAGGCGCCCGTCGGCGGTACCGCACACGCCGGCGGACCCGTCCGCGGTGAACGCGAGACACGTTAGCGGGCCGCAATCCCAGTCGTACTCGCGAACGACGTCCCACATTTCCGGGTTCCACAATTTCAATCGCCCGTCGTCCCCGACGGTTGCGAACCGATCGGCAGAAGGAATAAACGCTGCGTCGCGAAACGGCGCCTCAATCATCCGGTCCGCCTTGCTCGTGCCCGTCGAAATGTCGAGGATGTGAAACTCGCCGTCCCACCCGAACACGCAGGTGCCACTGTCGCGGCCGAATGAGACGAACCCGGGCGATGTGAATTTGTAGTCTTTGGGCATCCGGTGGCGGTAGTCCAGCCCGCCCGAAACCGCGAACCGCAACTCGAAGCCGTCGTGCCAAATGCCGGCCAGGAATTCACCATTTGGGCTGAACGCGAGCCGACTGAATGGCGACCAGAAATCGAACCCGGTGATCGACCGCAAGGCGGGTAGTGCCCACCGCTCCAACTTTGCTTGTTCGGAGGAGTTGCGGACGCTGGTCGCGACCAGTACTTTGCCGTCCGGCGAAACGGCGACACCGCCCGTAAACCGAACGGCCGGCTTCGGCGGAAGCGAAACGGGGGCGACGATTCTGTCGAGCCAGAGCCGTCCGAAGGTAACGCGCGCAGTCCATTGGGCGCCCGGTGCGAACGCAATCTGATCGGACGTTCCGAATCCCTGCGTGTTGTGCGCTGGTTCGCCCGTGGCCCAGTGGAAGATCCCAAAGGACTTGTTTCCAGCCGCGGCAACGAATCGACCGTCGGGCGATACGGCTACCGCTCGTACTTCACCCAGATCTGCCTCAATCAATCGCATTGATTTCTATGTATTTTGCGTTTGTTTGATGCCACGCTGGGTGAAGTAGACCCTTCGCCTCGCTAACATTTGCTAACAATCTCGGCCCGGAAATCGGGTGCGATTTTCGCAACTGATTACAAGACAACGCTTTGCGAATGCCGCATTGCATTTTTAGCCTTCCAAACGGCTAACATCTACTAACCCTCAGTGTGGCAACTGCCCCGTTCGTTCCAGTACGCCCCTAAATCAATGCGCGCAATAATCCCTATCGACACCCATTTTATACAGGACAAATGTCCAGAGTGTCGCCATTTAAGAAAATGCGGTGATTGTTGTGGTGGGCAGTTCCTCGGCTTTGGGGCGAGTTAGTGCCGTCCGTACATCACGGCGACGAGCCTCGTTACTCCAGGTCGAATACGGTGACCCACCCGCGCCCGCCGTCGCCGCTCACCGCGGCGCGGAGCCCGTCCGGGTTGAACGCGACCGCACGCGGCTTTCCGATGTTCCAGTCGAGCGCGCGGACTTCGGTCAGCGTGTCCGGATCGAGCAGGCGCACTGTGGTGCCGGTCGCATACGCGACAATGCGCCCGTCCGGCGCCCACGCCAACCCGCGCCGATGTGCATCTTCGATGGCTGGAAGTTTCAGGGGTGGTTGGGATGAATCAAGAGGCTGAACGTAGAGGGCTTGGTCCGCAATCCAGGCAACCCGGTTACCGTCGGGCGAGAGCGTCCAGTGCGCGATGCGGCCGGTTGCGGGGGCCGGGGCGAACGAACCAATGATGTTGCCGCTTTGGGGTTCCATTAGCTCGAACCGAAGCACTTCGTCGGTGTGGCGACCGAGCCCGAACAGGTTTCCGCTCGGGTGGTAGACAAACGAGTGCTCGTCAGCACATTTATCGTCCGGTCGTGACCAGATCTGATTCATCGTGCCGTTGCCGGTCACAGTGTACCCGGCGACCTCTCGGCGCTGGCGACTGGAGCGATAACGATAACGGTAACAGTAAAAAACGATTTCGCACCCATCGCCGGATATGGCCATGCTGCGAAACTGTAAGCTGTATTCTTTTGACCACGAGTACTGACGCTCTTCTCCTGTATCGGGGTTCCAGTTCCAGAATCCGCCAGCCTGGAACGCGACGAATAGTCGTCCCGTCGCGCGACAAAACTGCATCAGCCGCCCACCGTGCCCGGCGCTCAAGATGCGCTGGCCGGGGGCGTTTGTGCCCACATCCCATACTGTTACGCCGTCACCGCTTCCGGCGGCCACGAGCCAGCGCCCGTCCGGCGACCACGCCAATACTTGATTCGATTTCGTCGGGCCGGGCAGTACGCGCATGGCGCTGACTTCGAGTTGGAGGAGCGAACTTAATCCACGTCCCACACGGTGATGCCGCCTCTTGCGCCCCCGGCCGCGGCAAGTGATCCGTCGGGGCTGAAACGCATACATGCGGTGTCTAATTGACGCACCACTCTACCTGAAAAGCGACGGATGTGGTTACTTTGCTACAAGTTTCTGATTGGGAGTAGCGGTTTGGTGCCTTCTGTCCGCAAGGGCTGTGGGTAACAAGCCACTCTTGCGAGGTTGCAAACTTTCGGAGCCGGATACCGATTTGGCGGTGAGCGAGGCGACCCTGGCGGTCAGCAACGATTAATACACACAAACAACAGTTGGACTTGATGCGTGCAAAAAATGCGCTTAGTATGCACGTATCAGGTCGGTCCATACTGGATCGATCTGAGCGCACCGAAAGGTGCAGTTCCGGTATGAGACCCTGCTCAACCTTCGTAGGTCGAGCGGGCCGTCGATTACCGTTTGGGCACAAGCGAGGGCGTAGCCGGCCCGTTTTACGTCGGCGTTTGTTGCCTCCGTCGGTGTGTACTGGCGTGCCCTGGGCGCGCCCTTGCCAGCGGGGATCCCGTGAGCGAGGTTCGAGGACAGACACATCGAATCGTTTTACGTCCGTTGTGTGTTGCAACGGCGTCACCGCATCAAAAATCACCCGTTCCTTCCCAAATCGCTTTATGGTCGGCACCTCACCTCGGTGAGTAACGGGCGCCTGGGCGATCGGCCGGAACGCGGCGTGGGGAGTCACGGTATGTCCGTGAGCCTCAACGACGCGTTCATGCAGTCGTTGCTTCCCCACACGGGGGACAACGAGCATGAGCGTGCGTCAACGACCTGACTTCGAGGGCAACAGCAACGGCATGAGCTTGTCGCTGAGCCCGGGACTGCTGACCGTCGTGCGCTACTGCGGCGAGCGCGGTCTTACGATTTTCGGTACGGTCACCGGACTGGCGGTGACATATCGCTATGGCACTGAAGGCCTCGACCCGTACCAGAAAACCGTTTGCTTTGGTGTCTACTGCGCGGCCTCGGCGGTTGTCGCGGTGGTCGCACTCTTGACACGAAGAGTCTCGCATGCCGAGACAAAAGAAGCGAACCGAGACCGTGCGGATGAACCTGGAGATCAGCATCCCGACCCAGGAGCGCATCGGGCGCCTGCAAGAGACGACGGGCGCTCGGAGCATGGTGGAGGTGGTGAGTTGGGCGCTAGCGACCTACGAGAAGCTCGTGTCCCTAGAAGCCGAAGGAAACGAAGTTCTAATAAGGAACTTCAAAAGCAATAAGGAGAGCGGTCTCATCCTCACACCGATGTGACCGATCTCAGACACGGCCCGCTGTTGCGGGCCGTGTTCGTTTGCGAGGGCAGAGGTTCCTGTGAATTCACGCACGTGTGCATTCGGGCCGCGGCCCATCAGGTCACCGTGAGCGTAAAGGCGAGTGACGGAACTGGCTTCAGAAGATCAACTCACATCACTCGCGGGGGCGGCCCCATACACGCACCGCGTCGTCGAGGGCGTAAATGCGGTCCCCCGTTCGGTCCCATGCGACCGCGGCAACCGAGTCCCCGACTCCCGGAAGAGAGAGTAGTTCTTGGCCCGATTCCACGTCCCACACGCGAACCGTTCGGTCGGACCCGCCGGTGAGCAGCCGGGTTCCGTCGGGGCTGAACGCGAGGGCGTTCACCCGCATCGTGTTCCCCACGAACGTTCGGACCGCTTGCCCGGTCGCCGCGTCGCGGAGGCGCACGCCGCGGTCCAGGTCGGCCGTCGCGATCCACCGCCCGTCCGCACTGCACGCGAGCGTAGACGCTCCCCGGTTAGTGGCGCCGTCGCCCCACGGCACCTGCGTTTTGGTCGCGACGTCCCACATGGTGACCGCGTCGCTCGAAGCCACGGCGAGCCGTGAGCCGTTGGGGAGGAATTCGAGGGCGTAAACGAACGAGTTGCCGGTTTCCAGTCGGCCGGTTGGCGAACCGGCCACCGGGTTCCACAACTGCACGCCGGTGCTCCGCGGACCGCGAGTTGCCAGGCGCGAGCCGTCGGCACTAAAAGCGATGCGCAGGCCCAATGGACCAAAGGGGCCGCCTTCGGCCGTGGTGGGGGCGTTCGGGAGCGCTTGCGTCCAAACGTCCTTACCGGTGGCGAGGTCCAGGAGCGTTACGCGAACGCCCGCTTGCCCCACAACGAGTTGTCCGGACATCGGGTGAAAGGCGATATCCGTCCTGGGCGGGAACCGGTGAATCTCCTTGCCGGTTGCGGTTTCGAGGACCGTTGATCGCGCGTGCGAAGGATTCGCGAGAACGGGGAACCCGACGGCCAACTGCTTCCCGCCCGGTGCGAAGGACAGCGCCCCGCCGCCGTTCGCGTCCGCGAGGGTGTGAACTTCTAGCGGTTGGGCCAGATTCCAGATCCGAACCGCTTGGTCCCCGCCGCCCGATACCAGTCGCTTTCCGTCCGGGCTGAACGCGACGGCCGCAACCGTGGCGGTGTGTCCGCGTAGGGTTCGTGCGGTCCGGCGCCTGGTCGCGTCCCAGATCACGATCTCCCCGTTCGCGCCGCTGATCGCGACCGTGCGCGGGTCGGTGCCGGTCGCGACGGCCGGGCGCCCGGCACCAGGGTAGTCGAGCCGGTCCCGGAGTTCTCCAGTTGTGGAGTCGGTGAACAGGACCGCGTCCGGGTGAACCTCGACGAGTAACCGGCCGCCGTCGGCAAACGCCAGCGCCGTAACCGGGAGCGGAACCGATCGTCGGTGAATCGATTGCTCTGTCGCCAGATCCCAGGTGCGAACGGAGCTATCGAACGAGCTGGTCACGAGCCGCTTTCCGTCCGGGCTAAACGCGCCCGCGGTAATCTTTTGATCGTGCCCGCGAAGTTCACCAGCCGGCTTCCAGTCCGGGGCCGACCACAACTGAACGGTGCCGTTGCTGGCCGTGGCCAGCCGGGTGCCGTCGCCGTTGAACGCGGCCCATTGTCCGCGTGCCGGTTGCGCGATTTGCTTGCCGGAGTCCGCATCCCAGATCATGACCGCGTTGCCGTCGGCGATCGCGACCCAGTTGCGGGTCGGATGGGCAGAGAGAGCGGCAATCGGGGAAGTGCTGACCGCCCAGTGCCACTGCTCCGCGCGACCCGCTGCATCCCATACGCGGACGTGTCCGGAGGTGTCGGCCGAAACTGCGCGACCGTCCGGCAGGAACGCGGTTCGGTTGATTCGTAGCGTGTGCCCGGCGAGACCCGGAGTGTCGGCCTTGCGGAGCGCGTCCAGGTACCGCCATTCCCACCCGCGGAACTGTTCCGGGCATTGATCGAGAACCGCCCACGCTTGCGGGAGCTGATTGGCCGCGTACAGCCGGCCCGCAGACGCGACGCGCTCCAAGTAAAGTGCTCGTTGCTCGCGGGCGAGCGTCTCCTCCAGTTTGTAACGCAGTGCGCACTCGCGCAGGTACGCGGCGCGGACTTCGTGCTCCTTCGCGCTGATGCGGGCGTTGCTGTCGGCCAGTATCGCGACCGCCCCGACGAGGGCCGCGAGCGTGGTGGTGACCATCGCGGAAACGATCGGGTGGCGCCGGACGCGGCGGTAGGCGTGTTCCCAGGCCGGGGTCGGGCGCGCTGAGATGGGTACGCCGAGGCGCCAGCGCTCCAGATCGTCGGCCAGTTCCTGTGCGGTCGCGTACCGGCGTGCCGGGTCTTTTTCCAGACACTTCAGGCAGATGGTGTCGAGATCCCGCGGGACGGCCGGGTTCAGGGCCGACGGGCGCTCGGCGGGTACGTTCGTAACCAGATCCAGCGTCGCGAGCGGTGTTTCTGCGGCGAACGGCGAGCGCCCGGTGAGGCGGTTGAACAGGATCGCGCCCAGCCCGTACACGTCGGCCGCCGTGGACACCTGCTTCGGGTTGCTCGCCTGCTCCGGCGCCATGTACGCGGGCGTACCCGCGACCACCGCGGTGAGCGTCGGCTGGTCGCTCGGGTCGATGCGCCCGGCCAGGCCGAAGTCGGCGACGTGCGGGTGCCCGTCGTCGTCGAGCAGGATATTGGAGGGCTTCAGGTCGCGGTGGAGCACGCCGCGCTGGTGGGCATGGTGGACCGCGCGGGCGACGGCCTCGACGATTCGCGCGTGCGCCTTGGGATCGGTCCCGCGCCCGGCCGCTGCGTCGTCCAGGCTCCCGCCCGTGTACAACTTCATCGCGAAGTACGGGACCGTCGGGCCACTCGCGCAGCGCCAGTCCCCGACTTCGTAAACCGGAACGATGTTCGGGTGGTCGAGCCTAGCGATGGCTTCAGCCTCGCGTGCGAACCGGGCGCACCCGTCGGCACGCGGGGCGCTCGCGAACGTTTTTACAGCCACGATTCGGTTGAGGAGCAGGTCGCGGGCCTTGTACACGACGCCCATCCCGCCGCGCCCGAGTTCCCCCAGAATCTCGTAGCCGGGAATGACCGGCGTCCCGACGAGCGGTCCCTCCGCGCGCTCCACCGGGCGCGTCGCGGTGAACCAACCGGTGCGGCCGTCGCCCGGCATTCGGGCGCGGAGGTCGCCGGTCATTTCCGGGAACCGGAGCCAGAACTCTTCCGGCCACGCGGGGGGACAGTGCCGGTTCCGCAGCGCGAACTCGGCGACGAGCAGATCGACGGCCAGTTCCCTTCGGTTCAGCGCCGGAAAGCGCGAGAGGTAATCCTCGGCCCGGGCCGGTTCACCCGCCCGGAGGCGGAACTCCAGGTCTATGTGAACCAGCTCGATCAGCAGCCGCGTGGGGTGCGGCGCGTCCGGGGTGAGGAACGCCCCGACGTCGGGCCTGGCGCCGCGCCGGCGCCAGGCGTCCTCGAACGCGCGGATCGCCGATTCGCACTCGCCCCACGCGGTCTCGCCGATCAGGGTGCCCTGTTCCATTCGTCGTTCCGGGGAGAGAACTAGTAGCTCGGTACGTACCACATTAAGCGTTCGCGCTTACATCGTCAGGCGAATATTTTCTCCGGAGTAACTGTCGGGAATTGTTACACTTCCGATTGCATTCGCTCCAGCCGCTTGCGGACCCGCTCGCGCAGGCGCCGGACCGAGCGCTCCGCGCGGCCGAGTTGCTCGCTGATCTCGGTCGCGGTGTGCCCCTGGAGGCTCAGTTCCAGGATCGCGCGCTCGTCCGGGTCTTCGATCGCGCGGAAGAGCGCGTCCACCGTTTCCGCAAGTGCCGCGGCCTCGTCCGGGAGCGGTTCGCGGTCGAGTGCCAGGTCGACGAAGGCCGGCGCGCTGTCCCCCGCCCCAGTGCCGGCCGTTTCGCGGCCCACGTTACGCTTTTCCGCCCGGTAGTACGCGGCGCGGTCGGCGCATTTGCGCAGCGTAATCATCGTGAGCACGCCCCACAACCCGTCCCAGGTACCGATGTCCAGGTGCCCGTCGCGCTGGCGCAAGAAGAAACTCTTGTACGCGGACTGAACGACGTCCTCGGGGTCGACCTTCACCGCCAGCTTCGCGTCCAGGTGGGAGCGGGCGAGCCCGGCGAGGCGCGAGGCGAACCGCACGAACACCTCGCGCGCGGCCCCGTCCTCGCCGGACCGCAACCGGCCCATGAGTACGGCGAACGAGTCGTTTACGGACATTCCGACCTCCGTATCGAAGTCGCGCGAAATTATTGGCCGGTTCTCGGCGGCACGCGGATCTACCCAATGTCCCGGTCGCAACGGTCGGCTTCCCAGGTGTTGTACACCGCCGGGGCCGTCCGGCACAGAACTCGCAAGGTGCCCGTCGCACGTCTTGCCCATTCCGACCGCACGATACCCTCGAACCCCTCCACAGTCTTCGCAGGAGACCGTCCGATGTTGCGCGCTCTGTTCAAAGCCATGCTCCGCGGTGCCCGTCGGGGCGCGGCCCGGACCAATACCCGGACGCCCGCACTGTCGAGCCGGTTCACCCCGGGACTCGAAGCGCTCGACGCCCGCGAGGTGCCGGCCGTCGTCGCGACCTTCAGCGCCGGTACGCTCACCGTTTTCGGCGACAACCTCGATAACACGATCACCGTGAGCCGCAACGCGGCCGGGACGATCCTCGTGAACGGCGGTGCGGTCACGGTTCAGGGCGGCACGCCGACCGTGGCCAACACCACCCTCATCCAGGCTTTCGGTCAGGGCGGGAACGACACGATCACCCTGAACGAGGCGAACGGCGCCCTGCCGAAGGCCAACCTGTTCGGTGGCGCCGGGAACGACGTGCTCACCGGCGGGTCCGGGAACGACATGTTGTTCGGCCAGGCCGGGAACGACACGCTTTTGGGCAAGGGCGGCTCGGACTTCCTGTTCGGTGGCACCGAGAACGACACGCTGACCGGTGGCGACGCCGACGACCAGGTGTTCGGCGAAGCGGGCGACGACCGGATGATCTGGAACCCGGGCGACGACACCGACCTGAACGAGGGCGGCGCCGGCACCGATACCGTCGAAGTGAACGGCGGCAACGGCGACGAACAATTCACCACCACCGCGAACGGCACCCGCGTGCGGTTCGACCGATTGAACCCGGCCCCGTTCAGCATCGACATCGGCACCAGCGAGAAACTCGTCGTTAACATGAACGGCGGGAACGACACGTTCTCGGCCACCGGCAACCTGGCCGCGCTGATTCAAATCACCGTGGACGGCGGGACCGGCAACGACACGATCCTCGGCAGCAACGGGAACGACATACTGCGCGGCGGCGACGGGGATGACTTCATCGACGGCAACCAGGGCACCGATACGGCCTTCCTGGGTGCTGGTAATGACGTGTTCCAGTGGGATCCGGGCGACGGGAACGACACGGTCGAGGGGCAGGACGGTACCGACAAGATGCTGTTCAACGGCTCGAACGCGAACGAGGCCTTCGACATCTCGGCGAACGGCAGTCGCGTCCGGTTCACGCGAAATATCGCGAACATCGTAATGGACCTCAACGGCGTCGAGACGATCGACCTGAACACGCTGGGCGGGACCGACACGGTCGCCGTTAACAATCTCGCCGGAACCAACCTGAAGACCGTCAACATCAACCTCGCGGGGACCATCAATGGGGCCGCTGGGGACGCCGCGGCCGACACGGTCACGGTCAACGGGACCAACGGCAACGACATCATCGACGTATTCGGAGCGGGCACTTCGGTCAGCGTGGTCGGGCTGGCCGCGACGGTGAACATCACGAACTCCGAGGGCGCCAACGACGCACTCGTGGTGAACGCGCTGGGCGGGAACGACGGTGTGACCGCGTCCACGGTGCCCGCCGGGGTCACGAAACTGACCATCGACGGCGGGGCGGGCGACGACACGCTCCTCGGCAGCCGCGGGGACGACGTGATCCGCGGTGGCGACGGCAACGATTTCGTCTTGGGCGGCCAGGGCAACGACGTGGCCTTCTTGGGCGCTGGTAACGACGTGTTCCAGTGGAACCCGGGTGACGGGAACGACACGGTCGAGGGGCAGGGCGGCGCCGATAAGATGCTGTTCTTCGGCTCGAACGCGAGCGAGAACATCAACATCGTGGCGAACGGCAGCCGGGTGCTGTTCACCCGCGACGTGGCGAACATCGTGATGGATCTCGATGACGTCGAGAGCATCGAGTTCCGCGCCCTCGGCGGGGCCGACAACGTCGTCGTGGGTGACCTGAGCGGGACGGACCTGACGCGCGTCGATGTCGACCTGCGTGGGCCGGCGGGCGGCGGCGACGGAGCGGCCGACACGGTCACGGTCAACGGCACCCAGGGCGCCGATGCGTTCGGGGCCGCGGGCGACACGGGCGGGGTCAACGTGTTCGGGCTACACACCGCGGTCAACATCTTCTTCCAGGATCCGGCCAGCGACCGGCTGGTGCTCAACGGGCAGGGCGGTGACGACGTCATCAACGCGACCTCGCTCCGGGCCAACTCGATTCAGTTCACGATGAACGGCGGCCTCGGCAACGACCTCCTGATCGGCAGCGCCGGCGACGACCTCATCAACGGCGGTGACGGCAACGACACGGCCCTCATGGGTGCGGGCAACGACACGTTCGTGTGGAACCCGGGCGACGACAACGACACGATCGAGGGCCAAGCGGGTTTCGACCGGATGGTGTTCAACGGGGCGAACGTGAGCGAGAACATCGATATCTCGGCGAACGGCGGGCGCGTGCGGTTCTCGCGTAATATCGCGAACGTCGTAATGGACCTCAACGACGTCGAAGGGATCGACTTCAACGCCCTCGGGGGCGCGGACCAGATCACGATCAACGACCTGTCCGGGACCGATGTGACGGAGGTGAATCTCAACCTCGCGGGCACACTCGGTGGAAGCGCTGGGGACGGGGCGGCTGACACCGTGATTGTCAACGGCACCAGCGGCGACGACGTGATCGCCGTGTTCGGAACCGGGAGTTCGGCGCAGGTGCTCGGGCTGCCCGTGGCGGTGAACATCACCGGTGCGGAACCGGCCAACGACCGGCTCGTGGTGAACGCACTGGCCGGCAACGACGTGATCGAGGCGAGCGGACTGACCGGCGCCGCGATCCAGTTCACTGGTAACGGTGGCGACGGCGACGACGTGCTGATCGGCGGCGACGGCAACGACACGCTCCTCGGCGGGGCCGGAGACGACGTGCTGCTCGGCGGCCCGGGGAACGATATCCTCGACGGTGGTACCGGCGACAACGTTCTCATCAACTGAGATCGGTACTAACCGATGAACCGGCCGCGGGCACTGGCCCGCGGCCGGTTCGCGTTTATTGGATGCTCGAATCGACTGGGTTAATTCAGCGGTCGAAAGTCGGTGCGTCTGGATCTTGGCGCGGATACATGGATTTCAAGTTCCTCACGTGCTCTGCGCGTGGCGGAAAATGAACCGTGTGTGACGTGCGCCGAGGTGTAAGTCCCACGTGAATGGCAACTCGTGTGGGGCGGAAGCGTCACGTTTCTTCGGCCCCGAACACGTTGTTCGGATCGATCAACGGGAGTATAAGTGCGACCACTTCGTTGACCAATTCTTCGGGCACTTGCGTGTGCGGTTCAGCGTCTCGCTGCCGCCAGTCGAGGCTTTTCACCTGATCGGCGAGAACGACTCCTGTCACATTATGGCCGGCGGGAATGGCCACCTCAAAGGGATATCCCTTCGCCTGGTTCGTGATGGGGCAAATTATTGCGAGGCCACGGCGGTTATATGCGGCAGGGCTCAGAACAAGAGCCGGGCGGCGCCCGGCCTGTTCGTGACCCTTTTGCGGGTTCAAGGACAGCCAAATCACGTTCCCACGGTCGGGAACGTACTGTGAAACGGTCATAGTTCCTCGTTGCCTATCGGCGGACCGAGTTCTACCGGGGGCTGCTGGTTCGTGTCGGTCATGCGGGCCAACAGGCTGGTAAGTGACGGGCGTTTTCGGATTGGCTTCACGATTTTAATAATCACATGATCTTTAGTAACTTCCTCCAGCGTCACGAGCTTCCCCGAAAATTCATCTGGCAGGACAACGCGCGATCGATCGTCTACCTTTCGAGTTAAAATAGACATGGAATTCCCGTCTCTTTTGAAATCTCATTAATTGGGTCGCAGTGTTGCCTAGCGACGCCAAACAACGCACTTAAAGGTAGTGTACCACCAATGGGGCGAATGGGTCAATGGGCCGTCCCGTCAATGGGATTGTGGGAAGCGGTGTAAAGGTCGCGCGATCGGGATAGCCGTCCAGTCGATGGTGCCTTGCTCGAATCGCCTCCAGATCCGCGACGGAAGCACGTCCGTCCGCGAATGCTTCAGCAGTATCTACCAAGTCGTGGTAGTCCTCTGGTACGAACGGTTTTGCGCGTTCGCAGCACGCCACGGCAATCAGGCGAAGCTTCCTATTGGTGGCCCTGCCGTGCAGGAACTCAAACATGGTTCCCGGGTCTTCGCATGCCAGCCACTCCGCTTCGGTCATCGTTTCTCCTTGGCACCTCAGCATGACTGATCCGGCGGCCGGTGCAAGTGCCAACAAAAACACCCGCCCCAATGGGCGGGTGTAGTGACGCAGTTCGCGGTACGCCGGTGGCATCATGTCCCGGCGTACCGCTTCTTGATGCTCGGGATCAGGTACTCGCCGCACGCGGCGGCGAACCCGTATTGGGGGGCGTGACCCCAATCGTTTGCGCGCAGCGGAGTCGTCCACGTCCGCGGGCCACGAGTCCACGATGCCCTGGCGCTTCTCGTCTACCTTCGTGCTCATCTCCGCCTTCGGGAACGCCGCGTGGACCACGGTCGCGATCTCGGCCGCGCTCGGGGCGAACGCGCCGATGTTGTACACGGTCCGCGAGAGCCGCGCACGCGGAGCGTCCATCAGGCGGAAGATCGCGTCGACCGCGTCGGGCATCGCCATGAACGGGATGCGCGTATCGGGCCGCACGAAGCACGCATAGGGCTGGCCGCTCGCCGCGGCGTGGATCATTTCGGGGGCGTAGTCGCTCGTCCCGCCGCTCGGAACCGTTTCCGCCGAGATCAGACCGGGGAACCGGATGCAGCGGAAGTCCACCTTGCCGCTCATCGTCTCCGCGGCGAGCTGCTTGTAGTGGCGCGAGTAGTAGCGCCCCAGGTGCTCGCAGTACAGTTTGTTCGCACCGTACATCGTCGTTGGCACGTTGTAATCGTCCTCTTTGACCCGGTTCGCTTGCCCCTTGATATCAAGGCTGGGCAGCCCGAACGCGGCGATACTCGACGGGTAGAAGAACGCGACCGGGCGCCCGTGGCTCTCGCCCTGCTTCTGCGCGAACTCCAACAGATTGAGCGTGCCCTCCACGTTCACCTTGTGGGCGAGCGCCGGGCTGAACTCGCTCCGCGTGGAGAGCAGCGCGGCGAGGTGGTACACGTGGTCAACCTCGTACTGTGCGAGGATACCGTCGAGTAGCGCGGGGTCGAGAATGGACCCGTTCACCGCCTGCTTGACGAGCTTGGCGGACTCGGGCGGGAGCGGGTTCAGGTCCAGCGTGACGATGGGGCGGTCGGGGTCGCTGTGGGACAGCCGCGAGATGAGTGCGTGCCCGATCTCGCCCGACGCCCCGGTAATGAGAACCGACGGTTTGCGTGACATTGTGTGTCTCCAGAATAAGGAGACAGCATACGGAAACGGACCGTCGCGTACTTAGCTCGTCGGTCCGTTTCGGACGCCCGAGAGATGATTGGAAAGTTAATTAAATTACTCTTCGTGCACCAGTTTCGCTTTTAGGTACGTATCCCATATCGCACCTCGTGCGGCCGCACGGTGAAGCCTCGCGGGGAGTTCGGGGGTTCGCCCCACACTACCCGCGCCGCGGGGCCGCGGTTTCGGGACGGGCTATTTCTTGGCCGCGAGGTACTCGGCCAGTGAGCGGATCTGGTCTTCCGTCAGCGTGCTGCCGAACGCGGGCATTCTCGAATCGCTCTTCTTGCTCCGCGGGTCACGGATGTAGTCCGCGAGCCACGCGGCGGTGCGGTTGGGTTCGCTCCCGATCTTCGCGAGGTTCGGACCCTTCGACGCGCCGATCGCGGGCGGCCCGCCCGGTTCGCCGGCCTGCGCGTGGCACTTCGCGCAGTGCTGGTCGTAAACCCCCTTCGGCCCCTCCGCGACCGGCGCCGATTGGCCGCACCCGGCGAGCGCACTGAAGCCGACGAAGACGACGTACCCGATCCCGAACCGGCTGAGCATCGAAGAACCTCCGCGGAACAACCCGACCGGCTCAGTGTAACGAAGAACGCCCGCGGGACATCCCGCGGGCGGTTCGGTAACTATGGGAAACCACCGTTGCACTACCCGATCAAAGGCCAAAGCTCATCACTGCACTGGAGTGTCGTTTGGCCCACGCTGCTTCTTGATGCTCGCATACGCTTCTTGAAACAACGGAGCCAGTTCGGAAATCTGGTTAGCATTGTCAAGCGCGACAATACCCCAGCCGTCGCGAACGGAAGTCGGGCGACCGCCGGCGAGTGCTGTGACCCTTTCCACAGGCAGGGGGAACCAAACTAGTGGTTGTCGCCGACCTAATTGCAGACGCGCCATAACCCACGTGCGCCGCTCAGTTAAGTGGATTTTGAAGTACGCTGCTGAATCTTCATAAGCCACAGGGCACTGGTCACCGAGGATTTTTTGGACGTTAGCGAAAGCTTCTAATTCTTCAGCCGTGGTTTCTACCGGCGGTGGCTCCACTTTCGATTCCACGGTGCTCACTTGCGGTGCTTCCAGTGCGGCCGTTAGCATTCGCTGCCGAGCCCACTCGTTCAGCGCGCTTGCGACGATGGTCTTCCAGCTTTCCGTGACGGCTTGGGTTAGGTTTCGCGTTTCGATGTTGGCCACGGCCAGTTTGGTGAACTCAGGGGCCGGTTCCAGCAGGCGCGTGAGTTCGCTGACCAAGAGGTTCTGGGCTCGCTGTCTTTGAGCGAAGGTGCGGATCAATTCGGGGTTAAATTGCGATTTTTGGAGCAGAGTAATGACGTCGACGGGCGGGGGCTCGTCGGAGAATATGTCCCACTTCGCGAACGGTTCTCGGTCCATGACGTTGGGATTTACCACGTCGGTAAAGAACCGCCACTGTGCGCCGTTGGTCAGAATGCCGAGTTTGACGTTCGGGTCTTTTGCAAAATAATCGGCGAGTTGTTCATCGAAGCCGCTTAATTTGCGCCCCACTTCCTTCGCTTCGACGAAGAACGCGAAGGAGCCGTTATTTAAGAACGCCCAATCGATCGGCTTGGTAGATCGATCCTTACCAAAATCGGCCTTGTATTCGGGTATGCACTCTCGGGGATCGGTAAGGTCATAGCCGAGCATGGTGAAGAAAGGACCGATCAGGCTTTGTTTGGTTGCTTGTTCGTTTCCTTTGACGTGGTCTGCTAGATCCTTAACACGTTTTACGTAATTCTCGATTAGGTCGCGGAGGTTTGACATAGGGTGGGCTCAAACGGAGATTGCGGACAGCTTTCGTAAGTGGAATAAGCACCTTACTCCAGGAAGTGTATTGTGCCAATGAATTCGATCATTCGCCAGTCAGTCTTTTGAAAAGCTTGTGACTGCTACTAAACGCAAACGCCTCGGCAACATGCCGAGGCGTTTGTGTCAGCTTCGCGCTACATCACTTGATGAACAGCATCTCGCGGTAGGTCGGGAGCGGCCACAGGTCGTCGGCGACGATCGTTTCGAGCTTGTCGCCGAGGGTCCGCAGCTCGACCATCTTCGGGAGCACCGTGTCGCGCGTCGCCTTCGCGTCCGCGTAGGGGTCGCCCGAGTGCTTGTGGCTCACCGCGTGGTCCAGGTCCGCGGTGGCGGCCTGGAACTTCGCGATCGTCGCGGTCAGCTCCTTCAGGTGATCGAGCTGCGCGCCCGCGTCCACGCCGGCGGCCTTGGTCGCGTTCACCGCGGTCGCCACCTCGCCCTGGTACCGCAGCCCCGCCGGGAGGATCAGGGTCTTCGCCATGCTGACCATCGTGTTCGCCTCGATGGTCACCTCCTTGACGTACTTCTCGCTGAAGATGTTGTACCGGCTGGTCAGCTCGCGCTCGGTGAACACTTTGTACTTGGTGAACAGTTCGACCGAGTCCTTGCGGACGATCACCGGCAGCGCGTCCACCGTGTTCTTCAGGTTCGGGAGCCCGCGCTTCTCGGCCTCCTTGTGCCACTCGTCGCTGTACCCGTCGCCGTTGAAGACGACCTTCTTCGATTCCTTCAGGATGCCCGGGAGCAGATCCTGGATCGCCTTGTTCAGCCGGGCCTCGCTCTTGTCGTCGCCCACGGCCTTCTCGAGCGCGGTCGCGATGAAGTCGATGGACTCGGACACGATCGTGTTCAGCACCGTGTTCGGCCCGCCGATGCTGAAACTGCTGCCCACCGCGCGGAACTCGAACTTGTTCCCGGTGAACGCGAACGGGCTGGTGCGGTTGCGGTCCCCGGCGTCGCGCGGGAGCTTCGGCAGCACGCTCGCGCCGACCTCCATGAACCCGCCCGGGATGGTCTTCTCGGGCTTGCCCTTTTCGAGCTGCTCCATGATGTCCTGGAGCTGGGCGCCCAGGAAGATGGAGATGATCGCGGGCGGGGCCTCGTTCGCGCCGAGCCGGTGGTCGTTGCCGGCGCTGGCCACGCTCACGCGGAGCAGCTCCGGGTACTTCGCGACCGCGCGGATCACCGCGACGCAGAACACGAGGAACTGGGCGTTGTCGTGCGGGGTGTCGCCCGGGTTGAGCAGGTTCTCGCCGGTGTCGGTAGACATCGACCAGTTGTTGTGCTTGCCGCTCCCGTTGATGCCCGCGAACGGCTTCTCGTGCAGCAGGCACACGAGCCCGTACTTCTCGGCCGTGCGCCGCATCACGTCCATCGTGAGCTGGTTGTGGTCGGTCGCGAGGTTCGAGTCCTCGAAGATCGGCGCGATCTCGTACTGGCTAGGGGCGACCTCGTTGTGCCGGGTCTTCACCGGGATGCCGAGCTTGAACATCTCGGCCTCGCACTCGGCCATGCACGCGAGCACGCGCTCGGGGATGGTGCCGAAGTACTGGTCCTCGAGCTCCTGGCCCTTGGCCGGCTTCGCCCCGAATAGGGTGCGCCCGCAGTTGAGCAGGTCGGGCCGGGCGTACAGGAAATTCTTGTCGATGAGGAAGTATTCCTGCTCCGGGCCGACGGTGGTGAACACCTTCTTGGCCTCGGTGTTGCCGAACAGCTTCACGATGCGAATCGCCTGCTGGCTCAGCGCCTCCATGCTGCGGAGCAGCGGGGTCTTCTTGTCGAGGGCCTCACCGGTCCACGACACGAACACCGTCGGGATCACGAGGGTCGCGCCGTTTGGGGCCTCGCGGATGTACGCGGGCGAGGTCGGGTCCCAGCCGGTGTACCCGCGGGCCTCGAACGTGGCGCGGATGCCGCCGCTCGGGAACGAGCTGGCGTCCGGTTCGCCCTTGACCAGTTCCTTGCCGCTGAACTCGGACACCGCGGAGCCGGTGCCGGTGGGCGCGAGGAAGCTGTCGTGCTTCTCGGCCGTCAGCCCGGTCATCGGCTGGAACAGGTGGGTGAAGTGGGTGGCGCCGTGCTCGATGGCCCAGTCCTTCATCGCGCTGGCGACCGCGTCGGCGACGGCCGGGTCGGTGAGCTGGGCGCCCTGCTTGATGGTCTTCTGGAGGGCCTTGAACACCGGCTTGGGCAGGCGCTGCTTCTGGACCTCTTCGCTGAACACGAGCGTGCCGAACAGTTCCTTCAGGTGGGCGGTGCGGAAATCGATCTGGTTCAGGTCGTACTCGGTCGTCGCAATGGCCTGGATCGCGGCCTGGCGTGGCGTGGTCATCGTGGGAAAGGCTCCTTTTTGTGGTGGTGCGAGGCCAATCTCGGTGTGTTTTGTGCCGACGCCCGGGGCATCCCAGTGGTAACGGGTACGGTTGGGCTGGTCGAGGAGAGGTTACTCAGGTTATAAGCCTCGTTCGGCACGCGGCAAGAAGGTCGGGAACTTAGCGAACCCGGGGGGCACCTGCCGGGGCGGAGCGACCCGAACCTCGGGCCGCGCCGGGAGCCGAGACACACGGGGCACACCATGCGCACGATCGCGGTCATCAATCAAAAGGGCGGGGTCGGGAAGACGACCACGACCGTTAACCTCGCGGCGGCCCTCGCACTGGCGGGCAAGCGCGTCTGCGTCATCGACATGGACCCGCAGGCGCACGCCAGCACGCACCTCGGCGCGGAACCGGACGGCACCCTGCCGTCACTGTACGACGTGTTAGTGTCCAACAAACCGCTGGCCGCCGTGCGGCGCATGGTGGGCGACAACCTGAGCCTGATACCGTCCGATATTAACCTCGCGGCGGCCGAAGTAGAACTGGCCGGAATCGTGGGCCGCGAAGTGATCCTCCGCGAAGCACTGGCGGCAGACGAGCGGCCCGGTTCGTCCGCTCCCTTTGACTATGTGCTGATGGACTGCGGGCCGTCGCTCGGCGTGCTCACGCTGAACGCGCTCGCGGCGGCGGACGAGGTGTTCATCCCGCTCCAGCCGCACTTCCTCGCGCTGCACGGGTTGTCGAAACTGCTCGAAACGACCGCACTGGTCGCCCGGCGCATCAACCCGAAGCTGACGGTCACGGGCGTGGTGGTGTGCCTCTACGACGCGGCCACGAAGCTCGCGCAGGAAGTGGTCACGGACCTGACCGCGTTCCTGGCTCAGAGCCGCGGGGCGAGCGTGCCGTGGGCGAACGCGAAGGTCTTCGGCACGAAGATCCGCCGCAACATCAAGCTCGCGGAGTGCCCGAGTTTCGGAAAGAGCGTGTTCGGCTACGCGCCCAAGAGCAGCGGCGCCGCCGATTACGCGGCCCTCGCGAACGAGGTGCTCGGCGTGTCCGCGCCCGTTGTGGTGGGACCGCTCAAGATCAGCGTTCCGGTGGAAGTGCCGCCCGCTGTGGACGTGCCGCCGGTTATAGAAGCTCCCGTGGTCGAACTGCCGGCTCGCCAGACGACGGTCGAAGTGGAACCCGCGGTCGCGTAGTATCGTGAGATCGAGTTTTTCAACCGCCCGGGCTTATGCCGCGGGCGGTTGTTCGTTTCCGGGCGGAGGTGGGGGAGGTGCACTTCCCCCCCGCGGGTGGAACTGCTTGTGCATTGCCTTCAACCGATCGCGGTCCACGTGTGTGTAAATCTGCGTCGTCGCGATCGAGGCGTGACCGAGCAGTTCCTGTACGGTGCGCAGGTCCGCGCCGCCCGAGAGCAGGTGCGTGGCGAAACTGTGCCGGAGCGTGTGGGGGCTAACGGTCTTGGGCAACCCGGCTCGCTTGCAGTATTTCTTCACCAGTGACCACAAGTGAATCCGCGTGAGCGGGCGCCCGCTCTTGCTCACGAACACTTCCGTTGCTCCCTCGACCGGGCGCGCGCCCTCGTCCGGGGTGCCCATGAGGTACGCCCGCAGCGCGGCGACCGTGTGCCGATTCAGCGGCACCACGCGCTGCTTGCTCCCCTTCCCGACGCACCGGCAGAACGCGGAATCGAGGTACACGTCGTTGAGCTTCAGGCTCACCACCTCGGTCGCGCGGCACCCGGTCGCGTAGAGCGTTTCGAGCATCGCGCGGTCGCGCAGGTAGAACCGGTCGCCCGGTTGCGGCGCGAGGATCAGCGCTTCCACGGCGGTGGGCGGTAGCACCTCGGGCACGCGCTCCCACAACTTCGGCGAGCCGAGCAGGTCCACGGCGGTCGCGTCCGCGCGCTCTTCGAGCCGCAGGAACCGGTAGAACATTTTGAGCGCGACGAGGTGCCGGGCGATGCTCGGCGGCGCGAGCTGCTCCTCGTGCAGGAACGCGACGTAGCGCGCGAGGTCTTTCAGGGCCGGTTTCTGGTACCGGGGGAGTTGCACGAGCGCGACCCAGCGCGCGAAGCGCTCGAGGTCGCGCCCGTAGGCGAGAACGGTGTTCTCCGCCAGCCCGCGCTCGGACTGGATGTAGTGGCGAAAGGCGATGATGTCGGCCCGCAGTTCGGAAAGGCCCATCGCGTTTACCCGTGATTCAGTATTCGGTCCACCACCCAGCACCCGCGGACGTGCCGCGCGTTGGTGTCGCGGCAGTGATCGAGGATCGCCGAGTTCGTGCAGCCGGCCTCTTGGAGCGCGTCGGCGAGGAACGGCATTCCCCCAAAATTGCGTGAATTGTACGCCGCTCGCGCCAGTTCGAGAGTGTCGGATGTGCGCCAATCCGAATCAAACGGGATGAAGACGTAGGGGTTGTAGTAAATTTCCCGGAGCAGATCGGTCGCGTGCAGCTCGCGCGGCACCCACTTGAACGGTGGGGTGTTCAGCACGAACGGCAGGTACACCAGGGACGCCAGCCCGCGCCACTCGGTCTCGGAGAATGGTTCGGGCACGACCGGGACATCGAATTGGTCTTCGGGGGCCAGGCGCGAGCGCACGCCACCGGGTGTGTCTTCTTCCCCCGCGCTCCGGAGAGCCCGAGCGGCCTCTTCGAGATCGCCCGGATCGCCCGCGGAATGCACGAGTTGCTCGGCGATCGGTGCGACCAGTGCGCGCAGCCGCGCTTCGCTTCGCGGGTACTCGGCGAACACCTCGGCCAGCGCGACGATTTCGCGACACACCCCGGGCAACCGGTTCCACTGCCGGCGCGCGCACGCCAGCAGGTAGTGCCGGCACTTGCGCGTCTGTAACACAACGCTCCCCTCGGAGCGCGTGGGGAACAGCGCGCTTAAGAGCGCGTGCGGATCGTTCTCCGTCCGCCAGAATTTTTCTTCGGTCATGGCGATGATCGGCGCCGCGAGTGGCGCCGGTACTTATGCGGGCGACAGGCCCAGTTGCTTCCGCACGTCCGCGAGTTGTGCTTCCAGTGTCGCGACGCGCTCCTTGAGCGCGTCGATTTCGGCCACGGCCGCGGTCAATTTGGCGTCGGCCGCGGGGCCGGGTGCGGGCGCCGAACGCAGAACGGGCGTTCCGGGATCGGAGACCGACACCGGGGCGCCCGCGTGGAGCGCCTTTAGCCGCGTGATCTCGTCCGCCGTCTGGAACCCGTGCGTGACCACCGCGCCGCGTCGGTCCGGCTCGGTGAGGTAGACGACCAGTTTGCGCTCCACCAGCGGTTCCAGCACCTCGTCGAGCATGTCGAGCGAGTCGATGGGCGCCATCCGGGCCGCGCGCGTGCGCAAATCGCCTTTCGTTTGTGCGCCGCGGAGCAACAGTTCCGCGAGCACAGCGAGTTCGGGGCCGGCGCTGGTCCACACCGCGTAGAGCTCGTGCCGGAACCGGTCCACGCGCCCGCCGGTGACGCGCGTCACCAGCCCGCGCTCCTGGAGCGCGTCCAATCCCTCTTCGACCTCGATCTCGTCCAGTTCAAACACCGGATCGCGGTTAGATTTCTGGTTGCACCCGGTAACGAGGGCGTTGAGCGAGAGGGGATACGAGTCCGCGGTCTTCGAGGTCTTTTGTTTCTCGACCAGCACACCGAGAATGCGGCGGTCGAGCGGGGACAACGGCTCCCACGCCGGGGCCGGCGGATCGGGTTGTGGTTGGGGCGCGGGACTCGCGTCGGACGACATGGCAACCACTTTCTCAGAAAAGGCGACGGCCCGTAGACTCATTCCACGGGCCGTCGTTGTACGAACTGCGCAAACTCGTCGCCACTGCTCCGGGGTTCAGGCTCAATTGCAACACCCGGGACCAACCTCGGGTGTGGTTTCCCGTTCGCAGGTCATTTCCCCGGGAACTTCTCCGGGTCCGCGACGATCGGGTCGAGCGGGTCGCCGTTAAGTGCCCGCAGGAACAGCACGAGGTCCGCTTTCTCTTGAGCGGTGAGGTTCAGTTTGAGCGGGATGATGGGCTTCTTCGTCGGGCCGTAGGTCTTCACGGCCGGGTCGACCGGCTTGCCCTCGGCGCGGGCCTTGATGTACGCGGACTCGGCCGCGGTGTCGCGCATCTTCTCGCTCAACCAGGCGTTCACGTTCCCGCCGCGGTCGTAGAAGTCCACCACTTGCTCCAGCGTCTTCTCGTCCCCGCTGTGCATGTACGGCGCGGTCCAGAGCAGCCCGCGCGTGCCCGGCGTCTTGAACGCGCCGACCAGGGCCGTGTCCTTGTGGCCCGTGGGCAGGCGCACGAACCGGCCGAACTCGTCGAGCGGCAGTTCGCCGTCCTTCGCGCCGATGCCCAGGTTGTGGAACCCGTGGTCGGTGTAGGTGTCCCCGGTGTGGCAGTTCGTGCAGCGGGCCTTGTTGAAGAACAGGTCGCGGCCCGCGAGCAGGCGCTTGCCGAGTTCGTCGGTCTTGCCCGCGTCGGTCGCGGCGTCGAGCACCAGATCCTTCAGGGCCGTGCCCTTCGCGGTGAACTCGTCCTTCAGTGCGCTCGCATAGTCTTCGGACTTGAGGACGAACTTTCCGCTTTCTTCCTCGATCACGCGCTTCCGCATGGCGGCTTCGGCCTTGTCGTGCAGGCTGTTGCCGAGCAGCACCGTGCGCTCGTAGGTGGCGATCGCCTTCGCCGCGGCGTCGCGGGTCGGGGCGTGGCCGAATACCGCGTTGAACGCCTTCACGTAGCCGGCGTTCGCGCGGAGCCGGGCCACCGCTTCTTCCCACGGGTCGGCTTTCCCGCCGAACATTTCCTTGTTGTTACCGACCGGACCCTGAGCTTGGTCTTCGAGTGACGACCCGCGCCCGTCCCAGAACTGGAACCGGTTGTACGCGGAGTTGAACACGGTGGGCGAGTTGATCGGCCCGAGTGCGTCGTTGATGCCGGTCGAGGTCCGCTTGCCGTCGGAGAAGCCCCGGGTCGGCGCGTGGCAGGTCGCGCACGCCACGCTCCCGTTGGTGGACATGATCTTGTCGTAGTACAGTTGCTTGCCGAGCGCCCACTTCTCGACGGTCATCGGGTTCTCGGCCGGGACCACGGGGGCCTGCGTGAGTCCGAGCGGCACCTTCAACTTGACCACCTTGCGCGTCACCTTCTGCCCGCTGGCCGGGTCCGCGTCCTCTTGCGTGCCCTCGGTCCAGAAGCCCTTGAGCGCCTTCCACTCCGGCTGGTTGCTGGTGACGAACACCATCGGGACGCGGTCCTTGAACGGCGTCATCTTCGATTCGTTCGGCAGTAGGAAGTCGGCCGCTTCGAGCGGCGGCTGAGCGGCAGAGGCCGGTGCAGCGGAAGCGAGCAGTGCGAATAGAAGCGGAACCCAGCGAACTGTCATAACAGTCCTTTCGATGTTTCGCCGCGACCCAGAGGGGAACGAGGGCAGGTGGGTGCAATGCTGTGGGTTGGCAGGATATCGTTAGGTGCCGGCCGCGGGCGCGTCAACGTTTGGGCCATCGGGCGGGCGTTCGTGTGGAATCGGCGGTACCGATGGGAGAGTGGCGAGCAGATCGGTAACGCCCGGGCGATCGGTCGGGTTCGCCGACGGGTGCGCGAAGATCGCATTACGAGTGCGTGAAAGAATGAAATCCCCGCCGAGCTGGAGCACGTCCTCGCCCGCGTAGGGCTTCTTCACGCGGTACCCGCGCAGCATCCCGCGGAAGTACCCCCAGAGCACGTGCGGCTTGAAGAACGTGAGCCACCCCGTGCGCTCCAGACCAAAGGCAGCATACGCGACACGTTCCGGATCGCACACGATCGGAACCGACCAGGTGTTACGTGTGACGAACTGCGTTAGCACTTCGGGCTTCGCTTGCGATACGACGAGAACGGAGCACCCCCGAGCCGCGAACCGGGCGCGGGCCGCGTCCACCTCACCGAGGTGGGCGTTACAGGGGATTCACGCGAGGTGCCGTAAGAAGATGAGGAGTAGGAAATCCGATTCGAGAAACGAGGACAGCCGGACCGAGGTGCCGTCCGGCCGGAAGAGCGTCAAATCGGGAGCCGTGTCGCCGGGGATCATTTCTTCACGCGCTCCAGTATCAGCACGCCGGTGCGCGAGTTCACGGCAGAATGGAACTCCTTGGGCCGCTCGCCGTCGGTGGCAAAGCAGATCGTAAGCTTATCCTTCTCCAGTTTGTAGATACCCTTCACCGTTTTGCCGGGCTCGTTCTCCAACTGGTACACGAGGTCGATGCCGCACGGTTCGGATTTGGGGTCCAATGTGAACGCGAACGCCAGGTTCTTTCCGTCGGTGCTGATCGACATCACGTTATCTTTCACGGTCAGTTTCGCGCTCTCCGCTTGCTCCTTGTCCCACGGCTCCCCTTCTTCGATGTGCGCCACGACCTTCCACGGACCCTGAAAACCCTGTTGCGCCGCCTTGAGCGGGTCAACGGGAGGTGCCGGAGGGACCGGCGCGGCAACGAGCGCCGACAGTACGATTGCGGCCAAGACTTTCATGACACTCCCGTGGGGTGTGGGTACCGGGACATCGTGCGCCACCGCTTCCGAACCTGTGCTACGAGTTCTTTCCCGAAGCCCCACGCGAAGCCGAAGTGGATCGCGACGAACACCATCGGGATGCGGGCGCCCACCGCGAGCGGTTTCCCTCGACCCAGGACCGCGCCCGCGCCGAGCAACACGGCGGCGTAAAGCGCCAGGCTCGCGAGCCACAACCAGCCGAGGTACGGGACCACCAGGCCCAGCGGCCCCGCGCCGAGCGCCCAAACCGTCCACAGTGGCGGTACGAGTGCGGGGAGCGAGAGGGATTTCGGGTGCTTGAAGGCCAGCTTCGCGCGCCCCTTACCGTAGCGCCCGAGCTGGTAGAACAGGGCGCTGAAGTCGCCCCGCGGCTCGTACACGATCTTCACTTCCGGGGTGAAGTAGCACGTCAGCCCGGCCGCGTGGACGCGCTCGTTGAACTCCACGTCCTCGCACGCATCGAACTCCTGGTCGAACAGCCCGATGGTGTGGAACACCCGGCGCGAGTACGCGACCGCCGTGCTCTGCGGTGGGACGAACTTCGCCTCGTTGGAGTAGATGTCGGAATCGGGGTTGTGCCCGAGCCGGCTGCTCCGCGCTGCGCTTACGGCCTCTTGGAACCGCGTCGGGGACTCGACGTCCAGCGGCTGCGGGCGCCCGAGGCAGTCCGCCCCGCTCGTGGCGAACGCGGCCGACAGCTTCTGGAGGTAGTCGCGGTCCGGGACGTGGCAGTGCCCGTCCACGATCACCACGACGTCCTTCGTCGCGTGGCGGATGCCGGTGTTCCGCCCGGACGACGCGAGCTTCTCACTGTTGAAGACCAACTTCAAGTTGGGGAACTCGGACTGGAGCCGGCGCACGATGAGCACGGTGTCGTCGGTGGACACCCCGTCGGCGACGATCACCTCGAAGTCGTCCCGGGGGAAGTCTTGAGTCAGCAGCAGGCGCAGCGTGTGCTCGATCGAGCGCGACTCGTTCCGCACGGGAACGATAACGCTTACAGAAGGCATGTCTCGTCTCCGGGCGCCCGCCCTAATATGTGGGCGGCACCTACAAGTTCGGTAGCCCGTCGCCCACAAGGGCGGGGCGCCTATTCCGTGGGGACGCGCGGCGCGCGGTAGTACAGGTGCTTGAGTCCGACCACTTTGAGGGCGGTGGCACCGAGGATGAACAGTTCCATGCCCAGCGAGCGCGAGCGGATGTAGAAGCGGTCGTAAGCGACCTTGTTTCGCACGCTCCGGATGCACGAATCCGGCGGCAGGTGGATCTGGGCGAACCCGGTGATCCCCGGCTTCACCGCGTGCCGGCGGTCGTACCCCGCGACCGCCTCGCGCAGTTTTTTCACGATCTCGGGGCGCTCCGGGCGCGGCCCGACCAGGCTCATTTCGCCCTTTAACACGTTGAACAGTTGGGGCAATTCGTCCAGGTGCAGTTTGCGCATCACGCGCCCCACCGGGGTGACGCGCGCGTCGCCCGGGGTGCTCCACTGCGGCCCCGTGAGGCGCTCGCAGTCGTGGTGCATTGTGCGGATCTTGTACAGCGTGAACACGCGCCCGCCGCGGCCCACGCGCGACTGCGTGTAGAGTGCGGGGCCGGGCGACGTGAGCCGGACCAGTGCGACGCACGCCAAAATAACCGGTAGCGCGGGCGCGAGCATGAGGGCGGCCGATACGAAGTCGGTTGCAGTTTTTACGCGCTCACGGGCCGAGAGCGGGGGCACGGACGGGGCGACGTTAACACTGCGCAACCGGGCGACGTGGGGAGCGGGTGTTCGCAACGCGGACCTCTGCTTATCCCGGGCGGGCGACATCCGTTTCACGTTCATCAGGTGCGATCCTCGCTTCGCTCGGGCGACCAACCGGTGACGGGGGAACTGTACCGGTGGCGCGCCGAAATCGGCGCGCCACCGCGGCCTTTAGCGGCCGAACGCCGCGGAGTATTGCGCCCACGCCGAGAGCACGAACGCCTTCGTCGTCGCGTCGTCTTCCGGGGTTTTGTCCCCCTCGTTGTCCCCGAGCGGGGTGGCGATGTAGACCTTGTAGATCGTGGGGGCGCGCAACTGGCTGGCGAACTGCCAGCGCGGGTTGTCCGGGGCGACCCACTCGCCCTCGGTCGTCCACGCCCAGCGCACCCGCACGCGGTCGCGCTTCGTCTTCGTTTCCTTCTCGAAGTCCGCGACGTACACGGTCGCCGGGCCGCCGGGCAGGTCGATGGTTTCCTTGTGGGCCGCGCGGAGCGTCTTGTACCCGCTGCCCGGGTAGCACACGTCGGGCGTGTGCGTCGCGACCGAACCCGGGATGCCGCTGATGAAGCTGACCACCGCGCTGTGCTGGCCGTCCGGCGCCAGGTAGCGCCGGCTGGTGGCGGTGCTGCGCTCGTTCAGGGGCATGTCGGTGTCCACGTTCTCGGACTGCCAGCCCTCGAACCGGACCTCCAGCGCGTGGAGCCGGTCGGTGCGCCCCCCGTCGGACGCGATCAGGTCCCACCGCTGCGTGACCGAGCCGTTGAGCAGCGCGCCGCACACGACCAGCCCGAGAATGGAACAGAACGTGAGTGGTTTCATCATGGGTGCTCCTCGAAAACGCCCCGCGCCCCTGTTGGGGCGCGGGAGAGGGGATTCTGTTTAGCAGAGGGCTTCCTGTTCAGTCGCGCCGATGTAGACGATGCCGGAGTACGGGATCTCCATCGCCGCGACGCGGTCCGCGGCGCGCTTCAGCAGCGGGGTGGCGGTTTCGCGGTACTTGGCGCACATCAGCACCACCTCGCACCGCCGGGCCACCTCGACCGATTCCGCCACGGTCAGCAGCGCGTGCCCGTGGATCACGACGCAGTCGTAGGGCTCCTTCAGCTTCGCGAGCAGGGCCTCGAGCTTCTCGCCGGTCGCGGCTTTACGGGCCTCGTCGGACCACTTTCCGGCCGGGAGCATGTGCAACCCGCTCGGTAGGAACTGCACCGCGGCCCGCGGGTCGATTTCCGCGCGGAGCAGCTCGCACACGCCGGCCCCGTTCGGGACGCCCGCGTAGGGGTGCAGGGCCGGTTCCCGGAGGTCAAAGTCCACGAGGAGCGTCTTGTAGCCCGCTTGAGCCAAGCTGCTCGCCAGCCCGAACGCGGTGAACGCCTTGCCCTCGTCCCCGATCGGGCTGGTGACGCCGATGGTGGTAGCGCCGCGGCTCAGCCAGGTCTGCGAGACGTAGGCGCGGAGCTTGTCGATGGCCTCGTTCGTGGCCGCGCGCTTGACCGGGTCGCGCCCGCCGCCCTGGGACGCGGTTGCGTCGTTGGGGGCACACGGGATCACGCCCACCACCGGCGCGGGCGAGGACGTCTTCACGTCGGCGAGCGAGCTCACGCGCTTCGACATCATCTCGAACCCGAGCACGCCCAGGGCCATTAGCACGAAACCCATGATGCTGGCGAACGCGGTACCGAGGATCTGTTTCTTGGTGTCCTTCTGGGTCGGGACCGACGCGGGCTGGAGGATCTCGACGCGGGGCGGGGACTCGACCGCCAGCTTGAGTAGTTCCTTCTGGAGAATCAGGCGGCGGAAAACGCTGTCAACGGTTTCGAGGTCGCTGTTCTCGGGCAGGTACGGTTCCTTATCGAAGCGCGACAGGAACCCGCCGGCGCTCTTCTCGGGCGGCGCGGGCAGTTCCATCAGTTGCTTCATCGCCCGCGGGAGCGCTTCCTTCGCGTGGTCGAGTTGCTCCTGGTAACTCTGAATTCTCTGAATGATCTTTTCCAACTCGGTCGCGACTTCCCGTGCCTCTCGGACGCGCCGCTCGCGCTCGATCGTTTGGAGTTTTTCGGACCGGATCTCTTTCCACCGGGCCTCGTCCGATTCGTAAGCGTGCTTCAGTTCGAGGACCGCGGGGTTGTTTTTGTTGGTGCTCGTGTCCTCGCGGGTTTTCCAGAGCTGGTACGATTGAATCATCCGGTACTTGGCCGCCTGCACGTCCTGGTCGGTGCGGTCGATCGCGTCCTCGATCGATTTCGGCGTCGGGGCCTTTTGTATGGCCTCCAGTTTGTCCTGCAGCACCTTTTGCTGGCGCTCGTAGTCGCGGATGAGCAGCGGCAACTGATCGACCTTCTCCCGGTTCTTCATGATGTCGTTGATGAAGAAATCGGGACCGACGCGGTTGAGGATGACCTGGGGCAGCATGCCAGCGGTGGGAACCGGGGCCGGGACCGCCCCGGGTGCGGCCGGGGCTACTGGGACTGCCGGACCAGCCGCGCCCCCCGCAGGGATCAGCCCGTTGCCCCCGTCCTTTGCGGTCGCGCCGGACTTCACCGTGGCGCGGTTCGCGAGCTTACCCTTGACGTTGGTGTACCACTCTTCGACCTGTCCCAGGAGCTTGCGCGAGTCGCGCACTTCCCGCTCCACCACCTGCTCGATGAACGCCTTCTGCACCGCGTCCACGATCTTCTTCGCGTCGTCCGGGGCGTGGCCCTTGAACGTGATCCGGATCAACTCGGACCCGTCCTGCCCCGACACGACCAGTTCCTCGTCGAGGTACTTGAGGGGCTCCTTTTGGGCCTTGATCGTGGGGAGATCCTTGATGTCGCGGAGGGCCGCGTTCAGCACGAACTCGGACTTGATGAGCGCGGAGGTCGTCTTCGTGTACGTGACGAAGTCCGTCTTGGCCTGCTGCTGGTTCCCCTGGCCCGCGATCGTGGCCTGCACCGCTGATACCTTGAGTATCCCGGTGGACTCGTACTTGCTGGCGAGCAAGTCCCACGCGACGAACGCCCCGGCCCCGCCGAGCAGCGTGCCGCAGAACGCGATCATCAGCCAGTGGAGCCGCAAGTAAATGAGCACGCGCGCCGCCGGGTTGTCGTCCGGCTTCGCACCGGGGCGCGCGGCCTGGCGCGGCGCCCGGGGCGGCGCGGAGTGGACCGCGGGTGCGGCGTGCGTGGCGAACGAGGGTCCGTTCATGGCCTGAATCCGTTCAGGTAATGTGGCGGGGCCGAAGGGGTGTAACAGGGTTCCCGGCCCTCGTCAGTGAGGGCCGGGCCACTGGGAATCAGGTCCGAGACGGGTCGACCACGAGCCGCTTGAGCACCCACAGCTCGAGCGCGAGCAGCGCGAGGCCGATGAAGATCATCATGTAGCCGTAGCCGTCGTGGAGGAACGCGCGCGTCCCCTCGTCGGTGAAGTTGGCGAAGCTCACGCCGGTCGCCGCGATGCGGAGCACGTTCGTGAGGATCGCGATGGGGATAATGCCGAGCAGCACCATCAGCTTCTCGAACCGGCTGCGCTGCATCATGAGCACGGCCCCGACCGAGAACGCGGCGAACGTGACCATCATCTTCAGCCCGCTACAGGCGTCCACGACACCGATCCGGACGTCGTCGATGAGGATCAGGTTGCCGTCGCGGATCGCCGGCAGCCCGAGCGTTTGCAGCAGGAACGTGCTGCACACCGTCGCGATCACCTTGAGCGGCGAGCCGACGTTGCGCTCGAGTTCGTAGGGCAACGGGACCATGAACACCAGGAACGCGATCGCCGGCGCGGTGAATTTCGCCAGCGGCACCCCGCCGACCGCGAGGCTCACGGCGACGAGCGCGAGCAGCAGCGAGGCCGCGTCGAGCTGGTAGAACAGCAGCGCCCCGGCCACGGCGCGCATCGCGAGGATCGCGACCAGGAGCGCGCACCCCAGAACGGGGAGCGGTTTGAGTACGAGTGCGTCGCTCTTCCACCCGCGCCACAGGAGGAACGCGGAGAAGAACGGCACGAGCAGGCCGTGTGAGTATTGGGGGTCGTTCAGCCACTTGTCAGCGAACACGCTGAGCATGGGCAGGTACGCCCAGCCGAGAACGGCGGCGAGCGCCGCGCCCTGCCAGATTGCGATGCGCGACTTCACGGAAGCCGACGCGGGAGCGGGTAAAGTCGGTGATGCGAAGCTAACTGACGACATCCGTGTCCCCGTGCGAACCGGGCGATCGCGGGTCCAATCCGTGACCCGGAATCCGAACCGAGCGGAATTGTGGCAGATGGGAGCGGGGCGAATCAACCCCAATTAAGAAGGGCACTTTCAACTTCTCGGCGTGGCATTTCGCAATGTCAAAATGGGGTGGGCAGGAGTTGAACCTGCAGTTAGGGGTGTAGGTCAAACTGCCACCCGTCCCCTGGGGATTACCGCCCCCGAATATCCCGGGCAGTTTATTTCACGGGAGCGGAAAACCCTGCGTGTGCCTGTTTCGCCACCACCCTCCCGCAACTTACCACAAGTACGTGGTGAGACGAAGTGCCCCTTGGAATTGTGACGCGCCGGTTTGGGCATCTGGCGGTAGGTGCTTTAAGCCCCGTTAGGGGCGGAAGTGAGTAGCCAGGGGTGGAGCGAGCCGAAGGCGACGTGAAACCCCTGGCGGACTTCCGTTTATCCTGACGGACCTACATTGCACCGAGGCTCGCCAGGGGTTGCGCATGCGCTTCACCCCTGGCTACTCACTTCCGCCCCTAAACGGGGCTTAAAACCAAGATTGTCGCTCGCGTCTGCCTTGTATCGAGGCTACTTCTTGCCGGCTCGATAGCGTTTGATGAGCGCGTTGGTAGACGTATCGTGTTTCAGTTCCGGTTCGGTCGCGGATTCGAGTTCCGGCGCGATCTTCGACGCGAGCACCTTGCCCAGTTCCACCCCCCACTGGTCGAACGAGCCGATGTCCCAGATTACCCCCTGCGTGAACACGATGTGCTCGTAGAGCGCGACCAGCGTGCCCAGTGCGAACGGCGTGAGCTTCTCCACCAGCAGCACGTTCGACGGGCGGTTGCCGGGGAACGTCTTGTGCGGCACCAGCCAGTCCGCGACCTTATCGGCCCGGACCTGCTCCGCGGTCTTGCCGAACGCCAGTGCTTCGGCCTGAGCGAACACGTTCGCCATGAGCAGGTCGTGGTGCCGGCCGACCGGGTTGAGTGACTTGCAGAACGCGATGAAGTCGCACGGGATGAGCTTCGTTCCCTGGTGAATCAGTTGGTAGAAGCTGTGCTGGCCGTTCGTCCCCGGTTCGCCCCAATACACCGCGCCGGTCTGGTAATCGACTTCCGCGCCGCCGAGCGTGACGCGCTTCCCGTTGCTCTCCATCGTGAGCTGTTGCAGGTACGCCGGGAACCGCTTCAGGTACTGGTCGTAGGGCAGCACCGCGACCGTTTCGGCACCGAAGAAGCTGCCGTACCAGACGCTAATCAGGCCCATGAGCGCGGGCAGATTCTTCTCGAACGGCGCGGTGCGGAAGTGCTCGTCCATCGCGTGGAAGCCGGCGAGCATCTCGCGGAAGTTGGTCGGCCCGAGCGCGAGCACCGTGGCGAGGCCGACCGCGGAGTCCATCGAGTAGCGCCCGCCGACCCAATCCCAGAACCCGAACATGTTCGCGGAGCTGATACCGAACTCTTCGACCTTCGCCTTGTTCGTGCTGACCGCGACGAAGTGCTTGGCGACCGCGGCCTTGTCCTTCAGTGTGGCCAGCGACCACGCCCGCGCGCTCTCCGCGTTGGTCATCGTTTCTTGCGTGGTGAACGTCTTCGAGCAGACGATGAACAGCGTTTCGGCCGGATCGAGGTCGCGCACGGTCTCGGCGAAATCGGTGCCGTCCACGTTTGAAAGGAATCGGAACGTAAGCTCGCGCTGGGCGTAATGCCGTAGAGCTTCGTTCGCCATTACCGGGCCGAGATCGGACCCGCCGATCCCGATGTTGACGACGTTCTTGATGGGCTTACCCGTGAAGCCCTTCCACTCGCCAGAACGGACGCGGTCGGCGAACGCGCTCATCGCGTCGAGAACTTCGTGAACCTCGGGTACGACGTTCGTGCCGTCGACTGTGACAGTTGCGCCCTTCGGAGCACGCAGCGCCGTGTGCAGCACCGCCCGGTTCTCGGTGATGTTGATCTTCTCGCCGCTGAACATTGCGTTAATGCGGCCCTTGAGGTCGCATTCCGTCGCGAGCGCGAGGAGCAGCTTCAGCGTTTCGTCGGTCACGCGGTTCTTCGAGTAATCGAGGAAGATACCGGTGGTTTCCGCGGTCAGGCGCGTCCCGCGCCCCGGGTCGCTCGCGAACAGGTCGCGCAGGTGAGTGGTTCGCACCGTTTGGTAGTGCGATTGCAGTGCGGCCCACGCGGGGCGCTGGGTGAGCGAGGGGCGTTCGGCGGCCATTGGGGAAGCTCCTGGGGGTGGCCGCTAATGTACCGCGTTCTGCAACCGGTTCCACGATTGACCTTAGAAATGCTTCGGGACCGCCGCTCTGATCTACACACGCTCTTAATCATTCCACTTTTCGGCAGATTACGGCTTGCGGTTCGGTAGGCTTGTCGGCCACAGTATTCGTCTCGCTGGTACTCCGAACGGTCCGGATGGGTGCTCGTCTTTGGCGCCCGCGGTACGGACCCGCTTGCGCACCAATCACAGGGGCACCAGCCGGCGCGACCTCGAACCCATTAACACAAAGAAACCTCGATGCAATCCGCCCCTTACGGACTGGCGCAGCCCCCGAGTTCGGCCGAATCCGCGCGCCTCGCCTCGCTCGATCAGTTCCGCGGTTACACCGTGCTCGGCATGCTGCTGGTGAACTTCGTCGGCTCGTTCGCGGTCATCAAGACGCAGCTCCCGGTCCTGGCGCACCACCATACGTATTGCAGCTACGCCGACACGATCATGCCGCAGTTCCTGTTCGCGGTGGGGTTCGCGTTCCGGCTCACGTTCGTGAAGCGCTTGGTCGCGGTTGGAGCACAAGCAGCTTACTGGCACGCGGTACGCCGAAACCTCGGCCTCCTGTTGGTCGCGTTCACCGTGTACAGCGTCGGTTCCAAGTGGGAGAAGTGGGAGGATTTAAGTCAGCTCGATACGGTTGTGCTTCGGTGGGCGAAGCAGGACTTGTTCCAGACACTCGGGCACATCGCGGTCACGTCACTGTGGGTGCTCCCGGTGATCGCGGCGAGTTCCCGTGTGCGAATCGCGTACACCGTCTTTTCGGGTGTATTGCACGTCGCGCTGTCGTACTGGTTCAACTACCGCTGGACGAACACCCCGCCCAACGGCGTAGACGGCGGACCGCTCGGGTTCCTCACGTGGGCGGTTCCGCTGTTAATTGGTTCGCTCGCGTGCGATCTCTACCAATCCACACCGAACCGCGAACGACTCTGTATTCGCTTTGCGTTCATCGGGGCCATCGTCGCGACCCTTGCCTACGGTCTGTCCTGCGTTCACCTCGCACCTTCAGATATGGACGAATGGCATTTCAATGTTTCGGTTTCGACGGCCCCGCCGCCGCTCGTTTTCGTTAACGTGAAGCCTCCGACGAACGACCTGTTCACGATGAGTCAGCGGTCCGGGAGCTTGACCTACACGCTGTTCGGGGCCGGAGTCGCGCTCATGGTGCTGGCCGTGTTCGTGCTGGCGTGCGACATCGGCTCAATGCGAATTGGTGTGTTCCGCACGCTCGGGTCGAACGCGCTCGCCGCGTACATCATCCACGGCCTCGTGTACGAAGCGGTTAAGCCGTTCGTTCCCCGGGACGCACCGCTCTGGTACGTTTCCATCGCCACCGTTGTGGCGCTCACCATTTGCTATGTGCTCATGCGCAGTTTGGAAAAGAACAAACTGTTCCTGAAGCTGTGAGAGCGAGCAGTAAGTCTGCGTTAGATGCAAATAAGCACGCACCTCGGCTCCTGTGGCCGAGGTGCGTCTATTGCGAAGTGCGTTTACCGCGCTGGTCGGGGACAGCAAACAAAGCCCCGATCAGTCCCCACCGCCACACCCGCCCCCGCACCCACCGCCACCGCCACATCCGCCCCCGCACCCACTGCTACCACCGCACCCGCCGGACGACGCTTCGTTAGTCTGTCTGGGGTACCACGTTTGCAGCGGAGCGATCGCGGTACCCGCGAGCACCGATGTCCCGAACAGAGCGACGGCCATGCCCGCGTCGCCGTTGCTTTCCCACCGAGTGCCGGCTCGGAGCGGATCGTACTGCTCTTTCTGCTTCGCCAGGAGCGCCCGCCCGCGGTGGCTCAAGCGCCCCGAACCAGCGAGTACGACTAGCAGGCTGAAAATTCCGCCGACGATCGACATAGTGGCCAAGTATTCCACCGGCTTCTTTGCATCCAATCCCATCAGAAGGCGAGGAAGCGAGAGGCACAACAGCACGACCGCGAGTGGCATCAGCGACGTGAACGCGATGAGCACCTGCCGGCCCTTCGGGATCACGATCCCCTCCTCTTCGAGGCGCTCGACGTTTCGGGCGAACGCGGCATCCACCGCTTGCTGAATCGGCTTCAGGGAGGCCGCGTCGTTCGAGACCGGTAGCCCTTGAAGCACCGCGCGCTCGGCGGAACTGACATCGTCCGGGATCGGCCCGGTGCGGATCAGTCGCTTGCCGTCGTCCCCGACGCGAGCCAGATCCCGTCCAACCAGCCGGGCGACGGCCGCGGTCATGAGCCGCCCCGCACCGCCGGCCAGGTACGCGGTCTGCTCCCAGTTCAGGTGGTATTCGTCGTCCGGAGGGGCATTGGGGGTAGACATCACGGAGCGAACTACCCGGCCGATGCACACGGCCGTGACCAGGGCGCACCCCAGTATGGTGAGGAAGTCCGCGTTCTTGAGTGCGAACGGGTTCACTCCACCGTTGCACCCGGGAACCGCGAGCGCGATGAGTACGAACGCGGCCGTGAGTTGTGCGACGCGCTTGATGGGCGCTTTGGGAATGACCCAGTTCCGGGCGACGTTCACGACCCGGTGCCGGGTGTCGTCGCCGAACCGTTCGGCCCCGGCGGGCCAGATGTCCGCGGGCGCGGTGTGCCCGAACGCTTCGCGGTACGCGGTCAGCGTCTCGGCGTACATGGCGAGGTGCTTCGCCCCCTCTGCCGGTCCGCCCTTCGTTGGCTCGTGGTGCAGCGGGCGCCCCAGCACTTCGCCGCAAAGCCGCTTCCAGTAGGACTTGGTGTACGTCAGGTGCATGTGCCACGCCGCGTCGACGTCCTCGGACGGGCACACGGTGAACCCGGCCGTCACCGCGAGGAACACGTACCGCTTGTATTCTTCGATCACGCGGTCCGCGTGGGACCGGGACCAGCCGTGTTCGCGCGCCAGGCGCGCTGCGAACGGGAGGGCGGCTTCGCCGCCGTCGATGTCGAACGCCAGAATGCTTGCGAGCAGTTCCGACCGATCGGGAGACATGGGGAGAATCCCTTGGGAGATACGATGCGAGCTACTCGCAGTGTACTTCGCTCGGAACGCGGGAGGTTTGGAAAGATAGACGATTAAGAAGAAGAGATGAAAACGCCCACCGTACCGCGCAGGCGGCCCGCGTTCGCTCTACAAGCGTGCCCGCACATCGAACTGGGTGGGAACGCCCCAAAACGCTGAGGCCGTGCGAGAATTTCTTGAATCGGCATGTCGCGGTCGAGAATCGCGGGCACTAATAGCTCGAGTTGAGTGGAAGCGGGAGAGAAGCAATGTCGCTCAGTGCGTTCGTGCGACACCTGGCCGGGCGCTCGGCGCCGATCAAGTCGGCCGACGCGGAGTTGCTCGCGCGGTTTATTGCAACCCGCGACGAAAGTGCGTTCGCGGCGCTAGTAGACCGGCACACGCCGACCGTTTTGGGTGCGTGTCGCCGGCTGCTCGGCCACGTTCAGGACGCCGAAGACGCGGCCCAAGCGGTGTTCTTGCTCCTCGCACGCAACGCGGATCGCGTGCGCCAGCCTGCTGCTTTGGGGGCTTGGCTGCACGGAGTCGCGGTGCGCGTGGCTCGAAAAGCACGCGCCCGGCGCCGACCAATTCAACCGTTACCCGAAGTGACTTCGCCCACACTACCGTCCGAGCCGAGCTGGGCGGACGCGCGTCGAGTGATCGACGAAGTGCTCGCCGCGCTGCCGGAAACCCTTCGGGCGCCGCTCGTGTTGTGCTACCTCGAAGGGCTGACACGCGACGAGGCCGCGGCGCGCCTCGGTTGGCCGCTCGCGACGCTCCGCGGTCGGCTCGAACGCGGTCGGGAGAAGCTGCGTGCCGGGCTCGGTCGGCGCGGGTTCCCGCTCGCCGCCGGGCTGTTGGCCGTGGTGCTCGAATCGCCCGCACCGGCCGCACCGAACTGGACCACCGCGACCACGGCCATCGCAACGGGTGCGGCTCCCCCTCCACTCACCGTTGCCCCACTTTCCACTGGAGTGTTACCCGTGAAGATACCTCTTGTTCGCATCGCTGTGATCGCGTGTCTCGGTCTCGCCGCGGCCGGCTTGTTCGCGGCGCGAAGGTCCGAACCGGCGCCGGTCATTCCCCCCAAGCCTCAAGCCCGGATACTCGCACCGGACCCGAACGCCGGCCCACCGGACAAAGCTCTCGCGGGGGAGTGGGGCCTCACGCTCACCGGGGACGGGGCCACCCGCACCGAAACGCTCCGGTTCGTGGACGGCAAGCACCTCGTCTGGCAAGTTCACCTGCGCAGCCCGGGCGTGGATACGAGTGTCACGCTCCGCGGGAAGTACGAGCTGAAGAACGGTGAACTGACCTACGACGTGGCCGAGCGGTGGAACGGGGAAGAACCGATGCGCGTGAAGCCCGAAGACGCGGTGCGGAAGTACCAGATGACGTGGGCGGAAACCCGGACCGGGTTCGAGTTGAAGAACAAAGACGGCGGGAACGTCCGCACTTACCGCGCGGTAAAAGACGAGGTCGCTGTGCTGCCCGTCCCGGCTGTTCTCAACAAAATCGAGCGGACCATCAAGAAGGAGCCGAAGTACACGGGCGACCCGCGGTACTTGCTGTTGGCCTTCGGTCCCGAAGCCAAGTTCCGTACCTGGGTCGTGTTGGACGGAACCACCCTTTACATCGACCGGAACGGGAACGGTGATCTGACTGAAGACGGAGAAAAGTTCGATAACCCGAACGCGGTGCAGAAAGGGCTCGACGGAAAAGTGAGCGTTGCGCTCACTGGAATCGACCTGACCGAACCTGATGGAGCGAGCCACTCGATCAAAGTCATTACTACTCTGAAGGTCACGGACACGAGCACTTACGTGAGGCTCGGCGCTCAAGCACGCGGGGGGCCGGATCAACTGGCCGGTCTGACCAACTTGCGTCTGGCAGAGACCGCAAAGGAAGCTCAGGTGCTCCACTTCGGAGGCAACGAGGTGACTGTGCGTCCGTCACTCTCGATGCCTTCACCCCTGAATGTGGACAAGGCGGTCGAGTTCCGGGTCCAGGTCGGCACCCCGGGCATCGGGTCGGGGAGCTTCACTTCGTTCGTCGGCGAGAAACTCGCCGAGGGGCTTGGACCGATTGCGGAATTTGAATTCACCCCACTGAAAGCCAGCGACAAACCAGTGAAGGCGACCGTAAATCTCGTCGATCGTTGCTGTGGGGATCAGTTCTTCGGGAAGATTGCTGTGCCAGACGGAGTCAAGGTCGGCGTGAATGCGGTGAAGGTGACGCTCAGTTTCCCGTCATGTCCGTGGGGGAAAGTGGAGCCGACGACACACTTCGTAGACGTGCTACCGAAACAGAAGTGACACGAATCGGGGCACGTTGACCGCACCCGCGTCTCGACTGCGAAAGAACCGCTCTATTGGGCGGGGACGTCGCGCTCTGCCAGCACCGCGAGTTCCGTGAGCTTGGCGGCCGTCACGCCGATCCGCTCGAAGCACTCGGCGACGATGCTGTTGGGGGTGGTGAACAGCGTGATGAGCAGGTCCATCGGGGTCACGACCCCGCGCCCGCAATCGCAGGCCCGGCCGTGAGCGTCGCGGACCAAGCGGATCACGTTATCGGAAAGGAATTCGCGGTTGAGTAGTAGGGGGGGACGGGTTCGGCGTGGGCTTGGTGAAACAGATCGCGGAACTGGTCGAGGAGTCCGGGCAGGTCGGCCCCGAGTTTCCCGGCCCACTTGAACACCCCGGAGTCCGGAGCGGCCAGGAGGCCCATGAACAGGTGCGGGGTCCGCACGCTGTCCCAGTTCGTGGCTCGGGTGTGCCCCAAAGCCTCGCGCAGAACGCGGGTTGTGGCTTCGTCCAGGATGTCCGGACGGAGCCGACCACTTGGCAGGAAAATGTCGTCCACGGTTTTGGACCCGTTCCCATCTCGGACTGTGGCTGGGCGTGTGTGGCCCGTAGGGCAACGTTTCGGGTGTAGCGAACCGCCCGAAGTGTGAGGTGATTATGTCGCGCCGCGCTCCAACCCGCAAGACGGCCTGTCCGTGTCCGAACACTTTTTCCTTGCTCGCCCAGATGTTCCGACCGACCATGAATCGCGCCGGGCGAAAATTGAGTTCCGGGACGCAGAAATTCCAACGTTTTCAGGGGTCCGAACGCTTAAGTTCTCAGTGCTAATTTCCACTCGGCCCTCGGTTTGGAATACCTGGAGCTTTGGAACTCAGAGCTTGTTCAAAGGAGCTTCCCATGCGGCGCTGGGGACGGGTCGTGGTCGGGTTGATGTTGGTTTCCGGTCTGGCGTTCGCGCGAGCGGCTGGTGGGCCGACCGAGGCTACCGTTACTGACGCCGATAACAAGGAAGTCAAAGTAACCGGGCTGAAATTGAGTACGGGAACCCGGCGGCTCGCGTGGTTGGGCGATCCGGCGGGCGATACCGAGGACGCCAAGAAAGGCCCCCTCGCGCTCGAACTCCGCGAACCGCACTCCACCACGTACTCCAAAGGGATTATCACTTACGTCCCCGTCAACTCGGTCGAATCGATTAAGTACGACTATGACAAGCAGGTCGCGTCGGTGGTGGTGAAGGGATTGGCGGAACCGCTCGCCGGAACGCTCCAGTACCGCGGTGTTAACGTTCTCGGCTTTGAGGGGACGGTGGACGACAAGGTGACCCGGTTCAGCGGCGGGGCGTTCACAAAAGGAAACATCAAGGCGGTCGTGTTCGCGGACGCAACACCGATCGCGCCGAAAAAGGGGACGAGCTCCTGGCAGGTCCAGATCGACCAGCCGAAGGCCGAAAACCCGACGCTCAAGGCGGGGAACTTCAAGTTCCTGTACCAGTACCCCGGCGGCGTTGAGGTGCTGACCGAAGCCGCCACCGTGCGCAAGGGCGATCCGCTCAAACTGGACGACACAGTGAAGGCGTTCACACCGCTGGCCGTGGACCAGAACACGCACCTCGCGGCGATCGAGGTTCAGATCGGCGACGCGGAAAAAGTCGTGGTGATTCCGCAGCAGCTCGAGAAGGACGGCAAGACCGGCGTACTCGTGGGGTTGGTCGGGGAAGTCGACGCCGGGTGGAAACTCTTCCCACTGCACTCCATCAAGGGCATGAAGCGCCCCCGGCGGGATTGATTCGCGAGCGCGACCGGGCGCTTACGCGAGTGATTCGCCGCGCGCCAGTCGCTCCAGCACCGGGCGCAGTTCGGCGAACGCTTTGGCGCGGTGGCTCATCTGCTGTTTGACTTCCAGCGGCAGTTCGCCGAACGTCTTCCCGTGTTCCGACACGAGGAACAGCGGATCGTACCCGAACCCGCCGGTTCCGCGGCGCTCGGTCACGATCGTTCCGTGGCACCGCCCTTCGACCGACGCGACGACTTTGCCCGTCGGGTCGGCGAGCACCGCGGTACTGACGTAGTACGCGGCTCGCTCCGCGCCGGTGAGCGCGGCCATCTCGCGCAAGAGTTTGTCGTTGTTGGCTTGATCGTCGCCGTGCGTGCCCGCGTACCGGGCCGAGTACACACCGGGCGCACCGTCGAGAGCCGGCACACACAACCCACTGTCTTCACCGATGATCCACGCGCCCAGCACCGGCGCGAGTTGCGTCGCTTTGAGCGCCGCGTTCCCGACGAAGGTGTCGGCGGTCTCCTCGACTTCGGGGGCGTTGGGGTACGGCGTCAGGTCCGTGAGATCTAGGCTCAGGTCACCGAGGAGGTCGACCATTTCCTTGAGTTTCTTCTTGTTGCGACTGCCGATGACGACGCGGATCATTGCGGCCTTCCGTTGTGGAGAGCGTTCTCACGACGCAATATATTGTCCCAACCGCACGGACTGAAGACCACGGTACCGCCGACGCGATCGAGTCGACCTCGTGCGGCTTCGGTTCCCGTTCTGGTAGTGGGGCGCTTGATGTCTGCACCGCACGACCGGTACCACGCGCTGGACAGCCTCCGCGGGTTCGCCATGTTCCTCGGCGTGGTACTGCACGCCGGGCTCTCGTTCGGGACGCAACCGCCGGTCTTCTGGCCCGTGCGCGACAACGACCCGACCCTGCTCGCGGACGTGTGCCTGTTCGCGGTCCACACATTCCGCATGCAGACGTTCTTCCTGCTCGCGGGGTTCTTCGGCTGCCTGCTCTACAAGCGGTACGGGCTCGGCGGGATGGTGCGACACCGCATTCTTCGGGTCGCGCTCCCGTTCGTTCTCTCGGTGATGCTAGTCACTCCCACCGTTATGGGGGCGTTCCTTTACGCGGAACTGGAGAACGCCCGTGCGCAGGGCGTTCCGGAGACGGCTTCCCCGGTGCGCCGGTTCGCGGCTGACCTGATCGCCGCGAACCCGGAGCAAAGCAGTGTTGCGATCGTTGCGGACCGCTTCGTTTCCGGCGCGTACATTTCCCTGCTACCGCTCGGGCACCTGTGGTTCCTTTACTACTTGCTTTACTTTTACGCCGCGGTGGTTCTGCTCGCGCCACTCCTCGGAAGGTTAACCGGAACGCCGGTGCTTGCTGCTATTGACGATGCATTTCAGCGACTAATTGAGGGCCGGTGGCGCGTGCTGGTGCCCGCGCTCGCGACAATCCCTGTCCTCCTCACAATGAAGACGTGGGTCAGCGACACGCCGCTACGGTGGGCACCGGAAGGGCAGATTCTGGCCTACTACTTCGGCTTCTTCGCGTTCGGGTGGGTGCTGTACCGGCACCGCGCGCTCGTGCTCACGTTCGGGCGGGGATGGCGCTTCAATCTCACCATCGCGAACGTACTCGTGCTGCCGATCGGGTTGGTGGCTTTGGCCACCGGGATTGAAGCCGAAAAAGTCAGCGCGGATGGTGCGTTTGTGCGAAGGTTCGCCGCGTTCGCGGCGCAGGCCGTGTACACGTGGCTCATGATCGTGGGCTTGTGGGGCGCGTTCCTGCATTACTTCTCGCGCGCACGCGGATGGGCGCGGTACCTCGCGGACGCATCGTACTGGTGCTATCTCGCGAGCATCACGCCGATTGTGCTGTTCCAGTTTTGGGTGAAGGACTGGCCGCTGCCGGGGTTGGTGAAGTGGGGGCTTGTGAGCGCTGCGGCAACGAGCGTTTTGCTTCTGAGTTACGAATGGTTCGTGCGCTACACCGTCATCGGGACCGTGCTAAACGGGCGCAAAACACGGGCGCGGGCAGAAGCTCCCCCCGCGTCCGTTGCGACTGTTGAAACACGCGAGGAATCCTCACCCGCGTAAGTGCGCGTTACTTCTTCCCGAGCGCCGTGGCGACGATCGTTCCGATTTCTCGGCGCAGAGGGGTGGCGTTACCCTTATCGTCCGGGTGAACGCGGTTCGCCAGCACGATAATGGCGGTCTTGGTACCCGGATCGACCCACGCGCTCGTCCCGGTGAACCCGGTGTGACCGTAGCCCTCGCCCTTTTTGAACAGGTTGCCGCGCGGGGCCGAGTACGCCGTGTCCACGTCCCACCCGAACGAACGGGAGCCCTTCGCGTCACCGCCCTTCGTCACGGGCACATCGACCGGGTGCGGTTCGGTGAACAGCTTCACGGTCTTCGCGTCGAGGATGCGGGTGCCGTCGAGTTCGCCGTCCCGAAGGAGCATCCGGCAGTAGCGGACCATGTCGTCGGCGGTGGAGAACAGCCCCGCGTGCCCGGCCACGCCGCCCATCTTGAACGCGCGCGGGTCGTGGACCTCGCCGAGAATGATTTTGCCGTCGCGAAGGCCGGTCGGAGCGATCCGCTTTTTGAGCGCTTCGGAGGGCGTGTACGTCGTGTCGGTCATCTTCAGCGGATCGAACACGTTCTTTTTCGCGAACTGGTCCACGGACGTTCCGCTGATCTTCTCGACCAGTTCGCCCAGCACGATGAACCCGACGTCGCTGTACTTGAACCGCGTCCCGGCGGGCGCGTCGAGCTTCAGCCCCGCAATGCGTTCGAGTGCCTTCGCGCGGCCGTTGGCGTAGTCCTTGATGTCGTTGTCCGCGATCAGCCCCGAGGTGTGGAGCAACAGGTGCTCAACGGTGACCTTCTCTTTGCCGTTGGCCGCGAACTCCGGCCAGTGCTTGCTCACGAGATCCTGGGGCTTCAGCTTCCCTTGCTGAATGAGTAACGCGATCGACGTGCCCGTGGCGACGGGTTTGGTGAGCGAGGCCATGTCGAAAACGGTGTCGGTCGTCATCGCGACCTCATCCGGCTTCACCGCGCGCTTGCCGAACGCCTTGCGGTACACGACCGCGTCCGCGTGAACCACGACCACAACGGCACCGGGGCACTCGCCGCGCTTGATCGCGGCATCGACCGCGGTGTCGATCTTAGTGAGCTGGTCTTTGTCGAGGTCCGCGGCGTAGGCACCGAGTGGCAGCGCGAGCAGCACAACAAACGTAGAAGCGACACGAAACATGAAGGACGTTCTCCGTGGGATCTCGGCCGACGTTTGACCGTGTTTCGCGTGGCAGCGATTTTGGGGTTCACGGTCGCGATCACTGAAACTGGCAGCAACTCGTCTCATTCCAGGCTGGCGAGCAGCCCCTGCATTTCGCCCTGTGCGTGCGTGTCCCCGGCTTTGCGGGCAGCGTCGATTCCCTGCTTGAGTACCGCACACGCCTCTTCGCTCCGGTCGAGCCGCATGAGCGCTTGCCCGCACTGGAGGAACGCCGGGACGTAGGGCTCCGCCGCGGTTCGGGCAATGAGGTCGCGGAGCACGGTCGCGCACTCCGCGTCGTCCCCGGCGCTGGCGTGCTCCATCGCGAGGCCGTACCGCAGGAACGCATCGTTCGGGTCTTCGGCCAACAGTGCCTCGATCTGTGCCATGCGTGCTGTGCGGGCCATGTGTGCGCGGGGTCCGTGTGGGATTCGCGGCCGATCGTGAGGAAATTCCTCAAGTCGCGGGCGCACGTTCACCCTACTTGCTCCGGGCACGTGCGACAACGCGCGGTACGACCGGTCCAGCCCGCACGGTTTGCGAATCCGGCTAACCGTTCCGTTCGATCCTCAGCGCGTGCGCGGCGCAGGTGTGCCTCGAACGGGGCGGCGGGCGGGTTCCTTGTGCTCGCACCGTGTAGCCGATCGCGCCGGGATTCCGAACAGAAGTGTGCAGTCGAAGGAAGGATTCCGCCGCTGGCACGGGGGCCACATGCGTTCGGTGACTATCACCTCGTTACTCCGGTTCGCGCGCCACCGGCTGTTCGTGCCGGCCGCACTCGTCGCTGGGTCAGCAGGGCTGGCCACACTGTCCCCGGTGTTCTCCGACCCGCCCCCGGCGGCCCACGCGGGCGAGCGCAGCATCACCCCCGGCAAGCGGCGCGACCAGGTCGTCGACGTGTACGACCGGCTGAAGTCGGCCGTCGTGAACATCCACAGCGAGCGCACGGTCGCGGCCCCGGGCGACGACCCGTTCCGTCCCGCCGGGCAACCGCAGCGCGTGAACGGGATGGGCACCGGGATCGTGCTCGACGGGCGCGGGTACATCCTCACCAACTTCCACGTTGTCGACGACGTGAACACCCTCCGTGTCCGGTTGCACGACGGGGGGAGTTACACGGCCCGCATTATCTCGACCGACAAGGAAGCGGACCTCGCTCTTATCAAGATCGATCCGCCGAAGGCGCTGCCGGTCATCGGGCTGGGCACGTCGTCGGACCTGATGGTAGGGGAATCGGTCATCGCAATCGGGAACGCCTTCGGGTACGAGCACTCGGTGACCGACGGGCGGGTCTCGTTCAAGGGGCGCGACGTCTCGTTGAACAAGGACATGGGTTACAAGGGGCTGATTCAGACGAGCGCGCCGATCAACCCCGGGAACTCCGGTGGTCCCCTACTAAACGTGCTCGGCGAAGTGGTCGGAGTGAACGTTGCGATCCGCGCCGGGGCGCAGAACATCGGGTTCGCGTTGCCGATCGACTCGGTGATCCCTCGCGCTGCGGACTTGATCGGCGTTCGGCGCCGGCTCGGGATTCGGCACGGGCTCCAGCTCCGCGATCAGGTCACACGAGAAGCGACCGAAAGCGTGTCGAAGCGGGCGGTGAGCGTGGAACTAGTTGAGGCCAACTCGCCGGCCGCGAACGCGGGCTTCAAGGTGGGTGACGTGCTCGATCAGGTGGACGACATCACTGTTGTAACGTCCGTCGACTTCGAGCGCGGGTTGATCGACCGCCCGGCCGGGGCCAAAGTGCCCGTGAAGGTGGTGCGGGCCGGTGCGGTAACCGAACTGGACATGACGCTTCAAGCCGGCCCCAAGTTGCCGCCGGGCGTGAACGAGGCCGTGTGGAAGCGGTTGGGCGTGAAGGTCGCCCCGGTCGGCGCGGACGCGGTCACCAAGGCCAACCCGCAACTCCGCGGCGGGCTACAGGTCACCGACGTCGCGGTCGGGAGCGCAGCGGCCACAGCCGGCATTCAAAAGGGCGACGTGCTCGTCGGCCTCCATCAGTGGGAAACCCTCAATCTCGATAACGTGTCTTTCGTGCTGAACCACAAGGATCTGTCCACGTTCCTGCCGCTGAAGTACTTCGTTGCCCGCGACGGCAAACTGAAGGACGGCGTGATTGCGAACGTCCCGTAACGAATCACAACGGAAGCACCCTCCTCGCGCCGCCTCGGGTCTCGCCGCCCGGGGCGGTGGCGTTTTTTTAGCGCGGGAGGACCGCGGAGCCGAGGCCCGTCATGGTGCGGTCGAACCCGGCCGCTTCGGGGGACGCAGCAAACGCGCGCTCCTCGCGCCAGACCGAGAGAGCGATGTGCAGCAACAGATCCGAGAAGAACACCGTGAGGAACAGCGAGCGCCCGACGTAATCGATCCAGATCTTGTGCAAATCGAGCGTCCAGGGGCGGATGATCGCTTCTTTACTGAAGCCGAGGATTGTCTGGCCCGCGAACTTGCCCGTGAGCAGGTAAATGAGCAGCAGCCCCACACCGGTCGCGATGAGCACGAACACAGTGAAGGACGTGCGGGCGATCGCGGCGCGCTCGGGGGTAGCGGTCAGCGGGCGCGTGAACAGTTTGAACTTGGTGAAGTACACCAGCGGGGCGCCGATCCAGAGTAGCAGACCCAAAACGAGCAGCATGTTACTCGCCACGTGGTAGATCACCACGAACGTCGCCAGCGTGAGCAGCACGCACAACGGGACACTCGTGACCAGCCCCCAACCGGGAACCAGCGACTCGGGCAGGAACAGCTTCATCCGCACGCACGCGCGGGCCACTGCGGGGAGCAGCGACATGACCGCGGGCATCAGGGCCATATAAAACGCGACGCCCAGCAGGATACCAGATACCGCGTGCGCGGCCTCGGCCGTCCCCACGCTCGCGCTCTTGTCGATCTTCAAATCAATGAGCCAGTCGGTGGGAGTGAACGCGATCACCAGCGGCACCGCGATTGATATCACTCCACCGCCCAGCACCCACTTCGTGGAAACAGCGAGACGGTCGTAAGCGAGTGCCCCGAATACCGCGGCTACTGGTAGTGCGAACAGGGCCAGAGCCTGAACGTACTGCAGCAGAATCCCAAACGCGCTCAGTAACTCGCGTTCCTCTTTGCTCATGGCGAGCGTGTTGATGAACCCCAACACCGCGGCGAACGCACACGGTACGGCCGCAACAAACAGCACCGATCGGCGCCACACGGCGAGCTTCCGTGCGGTCGCGTCCATGATGCCGGACGCGGTAAGTTTGGCGCCTTCTTCCGTGATCACCACGATCGCGTACGGGTCCGGGTCGATCATGCGCCGGACGAACATCTGGGCCAGCTCCAGCACTTCCGCGAACCGGTCGTTCGCGTCCGAACCGGAGCCACGCTTCCGCCGGAGGGCCGGCGCGTCGTCGTCCAGTGAGAGCGCTTCTGGGGCGGGATTCAGGCGCTTTTCGGGCTCGGGGATGAACGTGAGCGTCGCCTCGTTGCCGGTCGGCCGTGCCGGTGCGACCGGGACGAGAGCGTAAGTGCCTTCGTCGGATTGGCTCGATTCGGGGTGTGAGGTTGTGGGCAAAAGGCCCGTGATGGTGCGCGCCGCGACCCAATCGGTGGTGCCTTCCTGCCACACCAGGTCCGCCGGTCCCAGTTTTCCGGTTCCCGCAGCGGCCTTCAGTTCCGCGAACGTCACCGGGCCGACGCGATCCCCGTTGACGACGTAGTACCAGACGGATTCCATGTATCCCCGCAAGTGGAACCGTGACGAGAGGAATTGGAGCGCTGAATATATCGGTGCGCGGTTGTGTGCGGCAAGGGATACAAACGCCCGCGGCGCGGACCTCCCGTGGGAAGCCCGCGCCGCGAATGAGTGACAGAGGGTGTTTACTTCATCTTTTCCAGGGTCACCACGTACCGGGACGAGCCTTTCGGGGCGGTGAAGTCGGTCGGGCGCTTCTTCTCGTCGTAGCTGATGCAGATTTTGAGCTTGTCCCCATCGAACTGGTAGATGGCGACGTTCTTGAGGGCGGTCGTCTTGGTCTTCGTCTTACCGCGGGACCGGATCTTGTCGGTCGTGGTGATCGGTTTGCCGGCGTCGTCCACGTAGGTCAGGTCCATCTGCTTCGGTTCTTTGTCCACCGTGAGGGCCAGCTTCTGGCGGACGAACACGTCTTCCTTTCCGTCCTTGTTGAGGTACACGAAACGCATGATATCGCCCTCGATCACGTAGTAGCTGTTTGGTTCCGGGGCGTCTTCATCGTCGTCACCACTCCGGGACGCGAGCTTCCACTTGCCCTGTAGCTTGTCCTGTTCGGCCTTGAGTGCGGCTTGTTCCGCCTCGATCTGGGCCTTGGACTTGCACCCGGAGAGAACCAGGGGCACCGCGCACAGCGTGAAAATGGATACGTACTTCAACATCAGATCACCACAGGGTGTGAGGTACCGGGCCGGATTGCCCGGTGTGTGAAACCCGCTCCGTTGCGGGCTCTTTGAGAAACAGGGACACGTTGCTGACCGCTGCACCCGGCCGCACATGCGGTTGGATTCAACAATCAGCGGGAACTCGATAAATCGAACTGCACTTCGGGCAGGTTCGTGAACGGCTCGGCTAAACACGCGATGCAGGCACTTCGGCTACTCTTTCGCCTCAACCCGTGACCAACCCACTGAGCGTCGGCGCATGCGCGAGGTCGCGCGTCGGCTCACACAAAACAGACCAGCGATTTGCGCGGATGGTGACTCGTTCATGACTCGCTCTCGCCGGTTCTGGTGCTCGCGGTCACAACCTTCGTGTTGCGAAGAACTGTGACCAACAGGCGTAGCGAGAACAGGGCGCGAGCGTTACAGGTAAGGCGATCAAAATTGATGCGGGTCGCGCGAAGACACGGCCCGCGTTTCGATCAGAAAGGTGAAGATTGATTCGGTGTGACGTGATCGTCCGAGCCGCACTACGCAGCCCGGATCGCGTTCCAGCGGAAATACGGTGGCTTACCGATCGATTTCGCCCATCACCACGTCGATGCTCCCCACGATTGCGGGAACATCCGCGACGAGGCACCCGCGGCACAGCTCGCCGGTGACGCTCAGGTTCGCGAAGCAACTCGACCGCGCCCGCACGCGGAGCGGCACGTTCTCCTTGGCCGGGCGCCCGACGACATGGAACCCCATTTGTCCGCGTGGGCACTCGGTCTCGACATAGCACTCGCCGGGGGTAAGTTGGCGCGGTGGTTCGACGCGGTGCGCGTATTTTGTCTTGAGCAGGTCGGCCAGCTTCGCATCGTCCTTCTTGGCATCGTCGGCCGAGAGCGTGGGCTTGCGCGCCGCGAACTCGGCTTTCACCTGCTCACCCTCGGCGTGGAGCGCGTCGTACTTCACGATCGCTTGCTCCACAATCTTGATGGCCTCCAGCACTTCGAGCATCCGCACGTAGAACCGGTGCCAGCAGTCGCCGATGACCGCGCCGGCCGGAGCGCGATCGTAGGGCGGGAGCGGCACCTCGAACTGGTATTGCTCGTAGCCCGAGTACGGCTCCGTTTTGCGGAGATCCCACGCCGGATCGCCCTTCGTGCGGTCGAGCGACCCGCGCAGCATTGGGCCGGTGCAGCCGTAGTCGAGCGCCATCTCTTTCGAGAGCACGCCGATGCCCGCCGTGCGCTTCACGAAGATGTGGTTATCGGTGAGGAGCGCGTGGTACTCCGGGATGCGCGGTTTGAAGTATTCGAGGAACTTCGTCACCCGCGCGGTGAACCCCGCCAGGAGGTCGTCGTGGGCGCCGCCGATGGTGAGATAACTGTAGGTGAGTCGGGCGCCGCACACGTCCTCGAAGAGATCGAGAATGTGCTCGCGCTCGCGGAAGGCGTAGAGGAACGGCGAGAACGTGCCGAGGTCCAGTCCGTAGGCACCCATCCCGACGAGGTGCGACGCGATCCGGTTCAGTTCGCAGATCAGCACGCGAATGATCTGCGCCTTCTCGGGGATCTTCAACCCGCACAGCTTCTCGATTGCGAGCGAGTAGCCGAGATTCATGTTCATCCCGGCGAGGTAGTCCATCCGGTCCGTGTACGGGATGAACTGGATCGGCATCACGTTCTCGCCGATCTTCTCCGCGCACCGGTGCAGGTAGCCGAGGTGCGGAGTTACTTCCGAAATGACCTCGCCGTCGGTGCGCAGCACGAGCCGCAGAACGCCGTGCGTGCTCGGGTGCTGCGGACCCATGTTGACGAGCATTTCGTCGGTGCGGACGTCGAACTCGATAACGGTGGGGTCTTCGGGGGGCATAGTGGAGAGACTCGGCCTGTTGAGTGGCGACGCGCGTCTCTGAGTGATGGTATCATTGACCCGATCAGAAATCAGGAGCGTTCCCATGTTCGCGCTGCTCTTACTCGCCCCCGTCCCGCCCGAGATTGCCCCGCCGCCGCGTGTCGCCGATCCGTTCGCCAAGTGGGAAAAGGACGTCGCCGCCATCGAGAAGCGGTTGCGCGCGAACCCGCCGAAGCCGGGCGCGGTGTTCTTCGCGGGCAGTTCCAGCATCGTGCAGTGGGATCTGAAGAAATCTTTCCCCGATGCGGGGTACGTGAAGGTCGGGTTCGGCGGCTCGATCATCACAGACAGCACGCACTTCGCGCCGCGCATTCTGTCGCCGCACAAACCGGCCACGATCGTCTTCTACGCGGGTGACAACGACATCGGACGCGGCAGCAAACCCGAAAACGTCGTAGCGGATTTTAAAGCGTTCGTCGCGGCCGTCCGGAAGGACAATCCGAGTTGCCGCGTGCTGTTCATCGCGGTGAAGCCGAGTCTCGCTCGGTGGAAGAAGTTCGAGGACCAGAAGAAGGCCAACGCGCTCGTGCGCGAGTTCTGCGAGAAAGAACCCGGGCTCGTGTTCGTGGACGTTGTGCCGGTCATGCTCGGCGCCGATGGTACGCCCAACCCGGAACTGTTCGTAAAGGACGGCCTGCACATGACCCCGAAAGGGTACGAGCTGTGGACGGCCGTCGTGAATAAAGCCCTGCGGTAGTTTCGGACCCGCTCACGGCTTCGCCGGCTGAATGTCCCAGAACACGTCGCGGCGCCGCGGGCGCATCCACAGGTAGAGCACGAACGCCAGGCCAAGGAAGCCCAGCCCGAGCCACTCCGGGCGGAGATTTTCCGCGATCCAGTTCCCTGCCGGCTGGTACAGCGGGAACCCATCGGCTTTTTGCGATTCGTAGTCGAGTTTGAGCGACTTCAGACCCATTGTCATGTACGGGGCCGCGAGGCTCAGCAGCCCGCACGCGACCGCGAGTGTCTGTTTTGCGACTTTGACGTCCAGCGGCACGTCTGCGAGCACGCGATCGCCCTGTCGGATCAGCACCCGTGCCCCGTGAACGCGACCGAGCACGCGCGGCACGACCCAGAACGTTTCGGTGATCGCGTCTTTTGCGTCAATCGCGAGCGTGTGTCGCGGCGGGTAACAGTCGCACCCCGGGAGCACCGGCTCCACTTCGACCGCCGATCCCTCTTCCACTTTGAACGCTTCACTGACCGCTTGCTTGACCTTCGCCTTCACGATTTCCGCGATCTCCGCTTGGGAGAGGATCACCAGGAGCGGAAACATGCGATCGGGGTTCATCCGCGTGTAGTAGCGCACGGTGGCCCGGCGCTCGGTGGCGGGCTTGCGCATCTCCACGGCACCATCGGCTTCGTCAGCGTGGCGCGCCCGTGCCTTTTGTTTTCGTTTCCCGACTTGCATTGAACGCGGCGCGGCTTCCGCTTCTTCGTCGTCGAAGTCCATCTCCTCTTCGGCCGCGGGGGCGCGAGGAGCCGATCTTGGAGGGGGAGGTTGGGGCGGTGCGCCCGGGGGAGCAAAGCTGCCGGGAGCGGGAGCGAGACTGGTTCGGCCGAACAGAAACAGTTGCAGCGTTCCGCCGACCAGTGCGACTGACCCGAATTTCTCGGTGACGGCCCGGATCGTGTCCGTGAGTTGGAGAACCGCCGTGCCGACGCGAAAGGCCCAGTCCGCTCCAGCCGGCGCGTTCCCCTGGCGCAGAAGGCGCGCGAGGAGTTCGTGGAGTGTGATCGCGGGATCGACCATCAGTTCCACCGGGGCGTGAGCCGCTGTCGGGGAAATGATGTGAACCCGGACGGACTGAGTCGGCGCGTCTGACATCGGGAAGCCTTCACCGAGAACGTGATGCCAGTGTCTTCGTTGCCCGCGCCCGGATATTCGCGATTCAGCGGCAGCGGATGCCGTGGTACTCCAGCGGGAACTCGTAATCCTTGCGGAGCGGGTGGCCCACCCAGTCGTCGTTGAGCAGGATGCGGACGAGGTTCGGGTGCCCGTTGAAGAACACGCCCACGAGGTCGTACACCTCGCGCTCGTGCCAGTCGGCCCCTCGCCACACGCCCGAGACGGAGGGTACTTCCGGGATCGCGCCGATCACGTCGCCTTTCCACCGCGGGAGCACCAGTTTCAGCGTGAAGCGCAGGCCCGGGAACGCGAAGCTCGACAGGTGGTAGAGCACTTCGAGGTGCGGCTCGAACCCGGCCTTCGCGACCTTCTTCGCGTCCGTTTCGAGGTAGTCCACGCCGGTGATGTCGTTCAGGAGCGCGAACTTCAATCGGGGATCGTCCCGCAGGAACCGGCACACGTCGACCAACTGTGCCGGATCGACCGTCACGAACGGATCGAGCGCGTCGAGCTTCTTGCCCGTGATCGCGGGACCGAACCGTTCTTCGAGCAGCGCGGCAATTTCAGTAGCGGTCATGGTGGTTCCTGAATGTCACGCCTTGACGGGCTTGGCGCGTTCCTTGTTCTCCGCCAGGAACGCGACCGCCTTCGCGGGATCGGCGAGTTCTTCCGGCAACTGCACGCGCCCGGTGCGCGCGGGGATTGGCAACTCCGCCGGCTGGCCCTTCGTGAGTTCGCGCATCTTGTGGATCTTGTCCTGTACCCGCATTAGACCTTCCAGCAGCGCCTCCGGTCGCGGCGGACACCCGGGCACGTACACATCGACGGGCACCACGAGGTCCACGCCCTTCGCGACGTTGTAGCCGTACTTGTAGTACGGCCCGCCGCCGCACGTGCAGGCGCCCATCGCGATCACGAACTTCGGGTCGGGCATCTGGTTGTAGAGCCGGCGCACGCGCTCGGCCATTTTCAGGTTCACGGTCCCGGCGACGATCATGAGATCCGCTTGGCGCGGGGTCGCACGGAACGCGCCTGCGCCGAACCGGTCGATGTCGTACCGCGGCGCGCCGGCGGCCATCATCTCGATGGCGCAGCACGCCAGACCGAACGTCATCGGCCACAGTGACGACTCGCGCGCCCAGTTGATCGCGTGCTCCAGGTTCGTGACCATGAACCCGTCTTCGAGGCGCCCTTCGAGCAGACCCATCACTCACCTCCGGACGAATGGCCCACGGTAACCGGGCGTTCGGACGCGACCGTTTCGCGCGGCGGACCGGTCCCGCCGACCGGCTCCTGGGCCGCCATGCTCCGCACCCACTCCAGATCGCCGCGGCGCCACAAGTACGCGAACCCGACCAGCAGCACGCCGAAGAACACGAGAATGTCCGCGAACGCGATCCACGCGAGTGACTTCGCGGCCGCGGGCTCCGGAGCCACGGCTCCCGGTACAACACTGTGCGGTTGCAGGTTCGCCGCCGATTCGACGCGCACTGCGGCCGGTTGCGACTCGTCGGCGGTGCGCACCGCGCTGCCGAACACGACCGCCCACGGGAAGAAGAACGCGAGTTCCACGTCGAAGATCACGAACAGCAGCGCGACAACGTAGAACCGCAAGTCGAACTGAATCCACGCATCGCCGATCGGCTGCTCGCCGCACTCGTAAACTTCGGCTTTCTCCGCACTCGGGCGGTCGGGTCGGATTAGTCGACCCAATACAAGATTCGCCGCGAGCAGGGTTAAACCCGCCGCGAGGAAGATCAGGAGGAAGAGAACGAGAGTCGTCATGGATACTCCGGCCGAACCCTGACTGCACAGTCAGCGGGTGTTGCCATCAATCCCGGCTGTGAGATCGAGGCGCCGTCACGTCGCTTGCTTCCCGTCGGTCGCGGTTTTTGCTTCCGCGGGCTTCGGGGCATCGGCGGTCTTCGTCCACACGGGCAAACTGACTCGCTTCGACTCCTGCACCGCGGTCGGGTTCAGCGTCGCCTGTCCCCACGCGACGTCCAGCGGTAGTTTCGCGTAATCGACCACGCAGCCGTCGCGAGTGTAGGTGCTGATGTCGTGGTTCGATCCCATGAAAATGCAGTCGACCGGGCACGGGTCCACGCACAGCGCGCAGAACATGCACTTCGTGTAGTCGATCTTGAACCCGGTGACCACGAACCCCTTGGCGGGCGGCGCGGCCTTCTCCTTGTCGATGTAAATGCAATCGACCGGGCACGCGCGGGCGCACTTGTCGCACCCGATGCACGTTGTCAGGTCGAACCGGTGGAACCCGCGGTACCGCGGGCGCACGGGCACCGGCTGCTCCGGGTAAGCGAAGTGCTTTGTGAACGTGCCGCGCCGGAACGACTGCACGAAGTACCACAGCGTGACGTACATGCCCGAGGCGAGCGTGGTCGTCGCGAGGTAAACGTTGCGGAACCAGGCGCGCATGGGATGACCGTGCGGGGGAGGGGTTCGAGGAGGTGATTGTAAGGGAGGTGGCCCGGGAACCGCAAGGCGCGGCGTGACTAGTCTGTCACACTGGAGGCGAACGGCCGGTGTGGGCCGGCCGGTGAGTGCAACTCCACCCGCTCGTTGACACTCGCGGTTCGCCAAGAGGCTCCAGGCGAACCGCGAGTGTCAACGAGCGGGTGGAGCGTTTCGCCCAAATCCGGTCGTCACTTCAGTAGCAGCTCCAGATCCTTGGTGGTTTGCTCGCCGGGCTTCACGTCGACTTGTTCTTTCACCTGCCGGTTGGTTCGCTCTTTCTCGCTGAACAGGTAATACGTGCCCGGCACCAGCTCCTTGAACTCGAACGAGCCGTCGGCTTTGGTGGTCGCTTTGGCGAGGGCGTTGCCCTTCGCGTCGTACAGGAACACGACCGCAGTCGGTTGCGGGATGCGGTTCTCGACCAGCTTCCCTGCAATCTTACCCGGCGCGGGACGGTTCAGTTCGGCTGCGTCGAGCAGTTCGATTTCCTGCACCTCGATCGTGCTCAACCCGGCCTGCGAGGTGAACTTCACCCCGACCACAACAATGCCCTTCTGGTCCGGCATCTGAAGTGTGGCGCGCCACTCGCTCGCCTCGAATGGCACGCCCGGCATGGGGGTGGGGCTTGTGGGGAGTTCGTCCTTGTTCGGCCGGCCGACGAAGAACTCGACCTTCTTGATACCGGAGACGCTCGGCCCACACGTCGCCTTGACCGCGAGCGGCTGCCCCTTCGCGGCTTTCGGCGGCAGGTTGAGGAACTTCACATCCGTCGGCACGTTGCCGTCGAACACGATCGTCACGCGATCCTTCGTGACGACGTCGCCGTCGGGGGCGATGAGGCGCGCTTCGAGCGTGCGCTTGCCGGTGAGGAGATCGACCGGCAGCACCGATTTGTGGTCCGCGATCGAACCGACCAGCTCGAACCCCTCGCCCTTCGGGTCGAAGCGAAACCGTGCGAGCTTCTGACGTGCAGTAGCGATGGAATATGTCCGGTCGGCGTTGACGGGCGATGTTGCGTCTTTGGCGGTGCCGACGAGCAGTTCGAGCCGTGCCCCTTCGGGCGCGTTGTCCACTTCGAGCGCGACCGGTAACGGTGCCGTGCCCGAAGCGTATTCGACGGCCTTCACACGCACACGGGGACTCGTTTGCGGTTGGAGGCGCACCGTCTCGCCGAGTGTGGGGAGTGTGGCCGAGTACGTGGCCACGCGCTCGACGCCGTCTGCCGAAAGTGTGACCGTGACTTTAGCCCCGGTCGGGGAGGGGAACGCGATGTTCTCAACGTACAGCGTGACCGGTTTCCCGGCGGTGGCGATGTTCCCGGCCTGGCTCCCGTCGCGCACGAGCAATTTGGGGTTCGCTTCCGGTGGGAACAGGAGCTTCACGGGGCACGCGCCCGAACCCGGAATGTCGCCGGGCACGATTGTCGCGCTCAGTCGATTCAACCTGCCGTCGACCGCGGGGGTGAACACCGCGTCGCTCACCCGGAGGTAGCTCGCGGGATCTGCGACCACAACCGGGAGCGTGAACGTCTGAAGAACCACGTCCTTGTCGGCGGGATCGAACAGTTCGAGTGCCAGCGCGTTCCCACTAATTGGAGCGAAACCGTCATCGGGCTTCGCCACTGCCCCGGGCGCGAGGGGCGGCGGGGGAGGAGCGGTGGACGTGAACACGAGCGGAACCGGCTTGCCCGGTTCGAGGTTAATGGGGGCCGTCTCCCGGTTCAGCCCCACGAGCCGTGCCGCAATTTTTTGCGGTGCGGGGGACGGGTTGAACAGCACCAGTTGGTACGAATTCGGCTGGCCGTTCGGTCGGACGCGGAACTCCGTCAGTTGTTGCGGGGCGGCTTTGGGGTCCGTTCGCACGAGGAGATCGACGCGGCTCGAAAGCGTTCGCAGCGACACCGGTACACGCCGGTGGTACGTTCGCGTTTCGCCGCCGAGTTCCGCGGTCGCTTCGACGAGTACGCCGAGTGCGGTGGGGTGCGAAGTGGGCTTGCTGCCCGCAGCGAGCGGGAGTGAAAGCACGCTATCGCGGATCACTTCGAGTTGAGCTGAAGCGTCCGACGACGGTCTGAGCCACTCAGCGGCCGGCGAGAGTACCTGAACGCATGCCGTGGTCGGTGTGCCGACCGAGCGGAGGTGAATTTTTAAATCTGTGCTCGGTTTCTCGAATGTGAGTTTCGGTACCGATGGGTGCGTGAGTTCGAGGTACGGGAACCCGCCCGTCTTCGCCGCGGTCGCGCAACTTCGGGCGGCTGCGGTCGTAAATGGTGCGCTGGCAATGGCTGGGCTGGGATCAGCGGGATCGCGTAGTTCGTACTCGAAGCGCGCCGCGTGCCACGCCCACATCCGCAGTGCGGCTTCGCGTTGCTGGGCCGTGTGCGGGTTCGTTGTTGCGTCATCGAGTTTCGGTGCCGCGACAGAAGTAGGCCACACGGCCGCCGCGCGATCGGGCGCGCTTTGCGACAGTCGCGCGGGTACGTCTTCCGACCACGCGCGGCGCAGCCGGTCCGCGAACGCGAAGCGGTCCGGTGCGAGCCGCAGTAATTCGTCTTCGGTGCGATCTCCGGGATCCGCCGTGCGAAGAATTGCGCTGGTCCATCGCGACCGGCGCTTGGCGAGGTCGGTGTCGTGAGGCGCTTCGTTGGCCGGATTTAGAGTGAGTGTGCGCGGCTTGCCCTTTTGGGCTGCCTCGTTATCCGTCGTGTCCTTGCGAAGCGTACTTTCGCACAATCGCCGAGTGAGCGCGGACCGCGCGTTCCACAACGCCACGCGATCCGCGACCGGCACGAGCGGCGAAGCCAGTGCTGCGTCCAGTTCCGCATAGGTTGAGGGACCGGCATTCGGCCCTTCTGCGCGCCGGCGCAGTGCCCCAATCGCCTCGGGCGTGAGTGGTCGGTTCGCGGTGTTGAGAGCCACGCGGACACTGTTCGCGAGTCGGTCCCATTCTGGCACGCGGTCGGCGAACGTGTTCCCGGTCAATCCAGGCGTTGGCAGCAGTACGCGGTTCAATTTGCTTACCGCGTCGGCAACGGTGACCGCCTCCGTTATGTTCACCGCCCCGCTGTTTACGAGCGGTGTAACACCCGTTAACCACAGTGTTGCGTCGTCACGAATCGCGATTGCCGATTGCAACCGGTCTGCGGTGAGCTTCAACTTTCGTGCTTTAGCTTCTGCGGCACGGAGACGGGTCGTTGCATCGTCGGGGGAGGCGAACCCCGGCGCGAACAGGACTGCTTCGGCGTTCGCGCGAAGCGAATACGCTTCATCGAGTGCCGGCTTCGCCCAGGTCAACACGTCCGGTCGGGTCGCGGTGTCTTCGATCCACCGGGCCGTTTGGAGCGCGAGTGCCGCGCGCTCGTTCGCCCACGGCGCGAGTGCGTTCTGATCGGTGAGCGCGGCGAGTCGTCGGATGAGCAGCACTTCCGCGAACCGCACTTGTGGATCTTGCACGGCGAGCAGTTTTGCGAAGTTGCGGATGCGGGCCGGCGACGGGTCCGCGTCGTCTGTGAGCACCCGAAACACCGCGGCCGCGAGGAGCGGGTGCGGCTTCGTTTTGAACGCATCGAAGTCTGTGGGGAGCGGCGGTTCGGTCGGCTTCTCGTCGGGCTTCGTAGGTGTGGGCGCGGGGCGCGATTCCGCTGTCACTGCGGCCGTGCGAAGTTGCTCGATCAGTGCAGATTCCGGTATCGCGTATCCGGGAAACATCGCCGCAAGCGTGGGCAACGGATCGGGCGTTGGCACTGCGCGCAGTGCTTTGCCAATTTGCTCGGCGTGTGATAGCGCGAGCGTGAGTTTGTGCCTTGCATCCTCGGGAGGAAGCCCGTTTTGAAGGTCGCGCTCGGCACTGAGGAGGGCCGCACGTACTTGCCGGAACGCCCACGGAGCGGCCGTCGCCCGTCCGTCCGTGCGCCAACGGTCGTGTGCTTCCCACGCGGCTTTCAGCCAGTCGGGGTACGCGATCTCATTGATCGCTTGTTCCTCGGGAACGTGACCGGCCGGAATCGCTCGCAGTGTGAAGTCTTTCGCGCTGCCGACCAGAACTGGCGCTTGTGCCGGCCCGCGGTTCTCGCTCGACCAGCGGTTCACGCGCACGCGGACAAAGTTCGCGAGTTCGCTCACGGTCACGCGGCCGTCACGGTCGCTGTCTGCAACGCCCTTTAAGCCGGTTTCGAGGTAGTAACTGAAGACCGATCGGCCGAGTTCCGCTGAGGTGTGCGGCGTTTGCCCCGGTCCGCACGCGACGAGGCACAGGCGGTTGTCGTCGGGCACCGCGTCGAGTGCGGCAAACACTGCGGCCGAGAGGTTGCCGGCGGGCGGCGCGTAAAGTGGATCGCCACTCGGCGGCACGAGGTTCAGAACGAGCAGTTTGTTGTGTGCCGGGCAATCGCGCACGGCCGCGAGCAGTTCTGTGAGCGTGAGCCGATTGCGCGGGCTGTCCCCGACGGGATCGGCCGGCACCAGGAACACCGCTCCGCCGGCATCAACGGCCGCGGGCGCGGAAAGGGAAATGACCATCGGCTGCAAACGCGCCGTTTTCGCGAGCGCGGCGAACCGCAGGCGGATCTGGTCGCGCGACGGGTTCGCGCTCGGATCGTCGATCGCCTGCCCGAGTAAGTCAGACGTCGCCAGTGCCGCACGGTCGCGTTCCGCCCACGGGACCGCGCCGCTTTCCGCGGGGCCGGTCGTAATCGCTACGGGCAGCACGGCAACGGGGCGCGGGGGAGACACCCAGTAGAGCAAGCCGATCACGACGCCCGCGAACGCGGTGAGCACCACCAGCACGAGGAGTTAACCGCGTGCGCCGAACCCGCGCCGGGTGAGGGCGGCGCACTTGAAATCGCCACAACCGCGGAGTTTCTGGGGTGTCGGACATGCGTGAATCCTTCGCGAAACAACTTTTTTCAAACCAAAGAAAAATTTCGTTTCAAACTTTTCGTTCGGAAGGGAGTAACCGCGTGCGCCGACCCGCGCCGGGTGAGGGCGGCGCACTGAATCGCCACAACCGCGGAGTTTCTGGGGTGTCGGACATGCGTGAATCCTTCGCGAACACTTCACCAGAATCGTCACTTCGTCGGAGGTTCCGGGCGCGCTGAGGTGTCCGTTGGTGCGGGTGCGGTCAGTGTCAGGTGCCGCCCGTCTTTCTCTGCGGCGCGGAGCGCGTCGTTCAGCACCACGAACTCCAATCCCGTTGCCTTCGTTTTCACGTTCGCCCCGTTAAGCCCGTCCCACCAGTAGAGGCACGTGAGCTTGTTTGCGCCGCGGTAGAGCCGGACCTCGCGCCCGGTTGGAGGAGTCGCGCTCTGCGGTCGCGCGAAAATCGGGTTGCCGTCCGGGTGTGTGAGGCGCACGACGAGGCACGTTCGCTTCTGTCGCTCGCCGGGGGCCACTTCCACGTCGTGTTCTTCGAGCGTGATTGAATCGAGCGTGACTGCGGCCCCGTCCACAGTAACCGCGCGGTTCCTCAAATCGACGAGCACGCCGTCGGGTGCCTTGAATACTTCGCTTGCCGCGGTGAACGGCTCCGGCGCCCACCACGCACTGAGCTTGGGTGAGGCAGACGCTTGAGTACCGGGGAACTTCGGCCAGCCGGGTGAATGGAGCGACCACGCCGGGGCCGGGAACCCGCTTTCCGCGCGCCACCGAATTGCGATCGGCTCCGGTTTCGGCACTGATGGCGTGACCTCGAACCACACGTCACCGATTCGCGTAACCCTTGTGCGACGCTCAACGAGCGGGTTCACGTCGATGGCGGTAAACAGGTCTAGCTTCTCGGCTTTGGCCCCGTTTTGAAGAAGCGCGAGCCGCCACGGATCGGTCGGCGCGCCGGCCTTCGCGAGGGCTGGTACGGTGTCCGCGAACCAGTGGCGCTTGAGCCTTAGTTTGTGGTCATCCACGGTCAGATCGAGCAGGAGTCGGTCGCCCGGCGATAGTGGGACGTAGCCGCTGAATTTCGAGTCGCCGAACACTTGCAGCGTGTAGTCGCCCGGTACGATCTTCCCGGAGTGCCAGTTGTCGTGTTCGGCGGTCCCCGCCATCAGGCTCGCGGTGGGAACATCAGCTCCGTGCGGTCGGAGCGTGAAACGCACGCGCGGGTTCAATCCCGTGCGCAACCACGCGATCAGTGCATCAATGTGTTCCACGCTCACGAACTTGCCCGCAGGTGCGAACGATTCTGCGCTTTTGAATTCGGCCTGGGTGGGTTGCTCCTCTTTGTCCACATCGAACGCGGCCACCCCGAGCGCCACTTCGCTGGGCGGGAACTCCGCACGCAGCACGTCGCCGACCGTGCGCTTCTTCTCGCCGTAATCGGGATCGGTCGCGGCGCGGGTATCGACCGCGTCCGAAATCAGCGCGACCGCCTTGAACGGCACCTTCGCGTCTTTGATCCGATCCTTCGCGCGAACGACGGCTCGTGTGATGGGCGATTCGTGCCAGGGTTCGAGTCCGCGCACCTGTTTCAGCACGTCTTCAACGATCGTGTCCGAGTCGAGCGGCAGGTCCGTGGGCGCGAGAACCTCGCGGATCGTGTCTTCGGGTGCTTTGGCACCGGGCATCTTCTGGCCGAACACCCACACGTTAATGGTCGTGCCGGGCGGCAATTCTTTGAGTAGCTTGGCTAACGCTTCCACCGCGGTCGGGTAGCGGGCGACACTCATTGGGTCTTTCGGGTCGCACCCCATGCTGCCAGAACAATCGAGCACGATCGCGACCGCCCCCGTACCGAAGCCGTATCGTTTTAGCGCCCGGGCGTCGGCACGCACTGCGAGCCCCACCGTTTGCGGTAACAGCGCACTCACCGCCGTGCGGTCCGGCACCGCGAAGAAGCTCACCGGGCACGACGATTCCAGCGTGCGTCCGCGGAAGAAGCCGGTTACGCGGAGCGCTTCGGGCTGAGGCTTGGGCGTGAGCGGTTGTGGGAGCGGCGGGCGCGTGAGTGCTCGCGTAAGCGCAGCGGTACCGGGGTTCGTGCTCACGGCCATGCGCGCGGTGGAATCGGTCCAAAAGACTGGGAAGCCCTCAATCTCCACTGTTGGCTGCGGAACAAAGGGGACATGCGCCGTCGGGTTCGGCTCGTCCGTAATCGCGATGCGTGTGGGTAACTTCGGCGCCACCGGAAACGGTGTTTCGGCGCGGTACGGCTTGAACGGATCGTCGGTCGGCGCAGGTGCTGCCGTGACCGCGTTCGCGTCGTCCGTGAGGCGCTGGACCGCGAGGGAGTAGTACCGCGTGTCGCCCTCACCGTACCAGTGGTCGGCAAAGGTCCGACTCGCCTGATACGCGAGGTACCCGCGCACGCGCTCGCGCCGCACGCGCTCAATAGGCGCATCGGACACCGCAGCGCGGGCCGGTGAGATGCGAACCCACCGGTCGGCCGCGAGCGCGCTGTCGGGTTTCGTTGCAAGTGCGGTGACGGCGTCGAAGAGTTCGCCGGCGCGCGAGTTAAAGATCGCGAGCGATTGCCGCCCGTCGGCCTGGAACGCGAACCGCACGAGGCGCTCGTGCAGCGCGTGGTAGTCCTCGCCCGGTCGCACTCCGCACAGCGCGCGGATCAGGTTCGGCCCGCCGAATCGTTCGAGCAACAGTTGCCCGCGACGGCTAGCCGTCTCGAACGCCGTTTCGCGTGCTTTGACCGCGGGAACTTCGGGAAGTGGCTCGGGCCGTGTTTCGCCCGTAATGAGCAACTGCCGCGACACGCGCCGGAATTCGCGTGCGAGTGCCACGCGGTCGCTCGGGTTGAAGTCCGGAACGGGCGGGGCGGTAAACACTGCGTCGGCCGTGTTCCACCACTTCACTGCGTTCGCACGCGGCGTCGAGTTCGCATCAAATTCCGGCTTGGTTTTGAGCAGCGTCTCGGCTTCGATCGCCAGAGAAAGCCGACCGGTCGCGTGTGATTCCGTGAGTTCTTTGCCCGCTTTGATGATCCCCTCAAGGACGTTCCGTGTGTGGCCGGTCGGCTGTGCGGGCAGGTTCGCGGTTACGTGAAGTTGTTCCCACACCGCGCGCTGGGCGGCGAACCGGCTCCCGACGGAATCCGTGAACCAGCGGGCCATCCATTCCGTTTCGGTCACGGCGAGGTGCGAGCCGCGGTGCCATGCGACGAGTGCGTCACGCGGGCCGCTTCCCCAACCCGTTAGCGTGTCGAACGAGTAGTCTGCGTTCACCGAACCGAGGGCGCGTTTCCAGCTCGCTTCGTCGGTCGCGAAACACAGGTCTTCGGCCTCGCGTCGCTTCGCGTCGACTGGCGCGAACTGAGACGCAATCCACGGGTAGAAGAACTCTGCGTAGGGGTAAACGGACGATTTTCCGGTGTGATCTGAGGCGAGCATCGCGGCGGTTTCTTCAGCCTTCAATCGCTGGTGAAGCACCCTCTTCAGTAGCTGGCCGATCACTTCGGCTTTTGATGCAGCCGGGAGGTGTCGCGCGAGCCCTGAGAGGAAATTCAACTCAGCGGGTCGAATGGCAAGCCCGTCGCTCACGAGCGGCACGAGGTCGCGCGCGATGGGAAGGCGCGGGAGCGGTTCTTCGGCGGTCCACTCTACGAGTGCCCGGCACCAGAGCAACCGGTTCGCTTCGATGTCGCCGGCCTCGTCACGCACGGCGGCCCATTCTTTCGCGCGGTCGGCCGGTTGCTTCCCGGCAACACGACCGATCCCCGTGAGGAACGGCTTCTGCACTTCGGGCGTCCAGGGTTTCCACCGCTGCCCCCCCACCGCCGACTGGATCGCGAGTGTTTGGGGCGAAATGTCGAGCGTGCGCGCGGCTTCGATCTTCCGGCGCAATTCGGCCGCGTTCTCTCTCGCGCATGCTGCGCCTTCGGTATCGCCCGCGAGCACGTGTTGTTCGTGCCGGAGCACCCAGGCTTCGTACTGGCGCCACAAGTGCGGCGAGTACGCGGTGGGCGGTGGAGTCGCTTGCGCGAGTGCGCGGTACTCCTGCCACTGCTGTTCCAACTCGGGCGGCGGCTCGAACGGGTCCGGCGCGGAGAGAGGCGCGGGCGGACCGTCCACCGACACGAGGTGCATGTAGCGCACGCGCTGCTCACCTTCGGCCTTCGGCAGCAGCACCGGGATCTGGCGGGCGCCGCGGTGGTCGCGTGCCCAATCCGAAACGCGGGCCGTGACGAACGCGACCAATTCGCCCGCGGTCACGCGCTTGTTCCCGTCGGCGTCGGCCCCGCCGTTCAGCCCGTTCGTGGCGAAGTGCGAGAAGGCGGACGTTCCCCACTCGGGCGACGCCCACGAGCGCTCGTCGAATCCGCTACTGAGCCACACCGCGAGGTTCGGAATCGCTGCGATGTCCGCGTCCAGTTCCGCGACGCCGCCCGCGAAGTCGTTGTGAACCAACCCCAGATCGGTGAACGCGGGTTCGTGCGCCGCGTCGATGATGAGCAGCTTCTGTTGGGTGGCCGGGAGCCGCGCGAGTTGTTCGAGGAGCACTTTGAACCGCACGCGCTCGCCCGGTTCGCCGGTCGCGTCTTCGGGGAACAGGAACGGGCCGTCGCGGTCGCGCCCGCCGTGGGCCGTGAGGAACACCACGACGCACTTTTCTTTCACCACCGAGAGGTCCGGGAGCCCGGCGCGGGTCAGTGGGGTGGCGGGGCCACCCATGAGCCGCGAGCGCGTGCCGAGCCAGCTCCCCGGCCGGGCGAGCGTCGCGAGTTCCCGTGCGTCGGCCTTGCCGTAAGCGTTCGGCGGCACGGCGAGCGTGCGGTCGTAGTTCGCCGAGAGGATCACGAGGCGGGCGGGAGCCGGCGGACGAATCCAGAACACCACCCACGTCACCACGGCGAGTGCAATCAGCCCCAATCCGGCAACGAGAGCAAGTTTTCGCCAGCGCGGGCGGTACGGTGTGCGGGCGGGCGGCGACCGCCAGGCCGGGCCGGACGCGGAGATCGACGGCGCCGACGACCCGCGCCACGGCGGTGCGGGTGTTGGTGTGCTCATAGGGTGCCCGAGCGAAGCGGTGTGTTCGTAACGGTTCTAACGGCGCGGCGAACCCGATCACGATACGCCCGCGGCCGGCTCTTTCTTTCTCGACCGATCGCGCACTTCCGCGAAAGGACACTTGGGACACCGGCGTAGAGTTTCTGTGCGGATCGGGTAATCTGTGCGAACCGGTGCGGTGGTGCCGGTGTACACCAGGGTTGGAGCGCGCATGTCGGAACCGGCCGAAGAAAAACGCGAGGGGACTCGTCGGGTTCCGCGTCGCGCCGACCTCAGCAGGGTGCTCGATAACGTACTCGGCGCCGTGCCCGCCAGTTCCGCGCCCAAAACGCTCACCAATTCCGTTGGTATGGCGTTCGTATTGATCCCGGCCGGCAAATTTTTCATGGGTTCGCCACCCAGCGAGGCCGGGCACCGGACCAACGAGGGGCCGGTTCACGAAGTCGTCATCGGGAAGTCCTTTTATCTGGGTGTTCATCCCGTTACGCAGGCTGTTTACCGCGCGGTAACCGGCCAGAACCCGTCGCGGTTCACCGCGGTCGAGGGGGGCGGGCCGGAGCACCCGGTCGAATCGGTTTCGTGGACCGACGCCGTGGCGTTCTGCACGCGACTGAACGCGCGCCCCGAAGAACGGTCTGCCGGGCGGAGCTATCGCCTGCCCACGGAAGCGGAATGGGAATTCGCCGCTCGTTCGGGCACCGCGGCCCCGTTCGCGTTCGGGGACACGTTCGCGGCCCCACACGGGAACTTCGACACGGTGTATCCTTATGGTGGGGAGGACGAGCCGAGCGCGGCCCCGGGGCGCACGACACCCGTTACGCGCTACCCCGCGACCGCGTGGGGGCTGCACGACGCCCACGGGAACGTATGGGAATGGTGCGCCGACTGGTACGGCGAGGCGTACTATGCCACCTTACCTCTCCGCGACCCACCGGGACCGCCCGAGGGCCGGTTCCGGGTGCTCCGCGGGGGGAGCTGGCGCAACCACGCCACCGCGTGCCGGGCCGCGTACCGGAACGCTCTCGCCCCCCACCAGCGCGATTCGGCCACCGGGTTCCGGGTCTGCTGCGTGTTGAACACCTGACCGAACGTGTCTCGGCGCGGCCGGTCTTTCCCTCCCGGGTGAACACAGACCCCGAAGTGCCACAACGTTATGCCGCGCCTTCTGTTAGTTGAAGACGAACAAGTGAACCGCGATCTGTTCCGCCGCCGGCTGGAACGGAAGGGGTACACCGTTCTCACCGCGGAGGACGGGGCGAGCGCGCTTTCGCTCACCTCGAACGAGGCGCCGGACCTGGTGCTGATGGACCTCGGGCTGCCCGATGTCGACGGCTGGGAGGTGACGAAGCGCCTCAAAACGGACCCGGTCACCGCCGCGATCCCGATCATTGTGCTGTCCGCGCACGCAACCTCGGATGCGAAGGAACGCGCGTTCGCCGCCGGGTGCCAGGACTTCGAGACGAAGCCGGTCAACTGGGACGGGCTGTTCCGCAAGATCGAAGAGTGGCTCGCGAAGGCGCAAGACGGAACCACCCGCGCCGCGGCCGAAGCGACGGCCCAGACACTCGAACAGGCATCGAGCACGGGTGTAATGTCCGCGCTGCAAGCGATACGTGCCCTCCCGCCTGATACGTCCCCGGCGGAAACGCTCTTATTTAACCCCAAAACTGCCGGAGTTACCCCGCTCCCAACCGGCAAACACCCGGTTCTGAAGCCGCCGAAAGACGAAACAAAGGATACGTGCGAGGTCCGGCCGAAGTGCATTCTGGTGGTCGAGGACAACGACGCGAACCGCGTCATGCTGTGCCGGCGGTTGAACAAGCACGGGTACGCGACCGTCGAGGCCGCGAACGGCCGGGAGGCGCTCGACGCGGTCCACGCCCACACGTTCGATCTCGTGCTCTGCGACATCATGATGCCCGAAGTGGACGGGTACGAGGTTCTGCGCGAACTCAAGGCCGATCCAGATCTTAAAGCCCTGCCGGTCATCATGATCTCGGCCCTCGACGACATGACGGGCGTCGTTCGGTGCATCGAGATGGGGGCCGAGGACTACCTGCAAAAGCCCTACGACCCGGTCATGTTGCACGCGCGCATCAATGCGTGCCTCGACAAGCGCCGGCTCCGCGACCAGGAACTAGCGTACTTGCGAGCAGTGACCACGCTCACGCGCGCCGCAGAGTTGGTCGAACAGGGGCAGTTCGATTCGGAACTGCTCGCGCCGGTCGCGGGCCGCGACGACGCGCTCGGCACACTGGCTCGGGTGTTCGACCGCATGGCCCGCGAAGTGCAAGCCCGCATGAAGCAGTTGCAGAGCGACATGCAGCAGATGACGAAGGTGGAGATCGACCGCCGCGAAGTGGTTCACGAGGTCGCGCGGGTCACCGCATCGGATGCGTTCGAGAAGGCCCGCAAGTACGCGGAGGAGGCCCGCGCCCGGCGGCACAGCGCCCCGAACCCGATGACGGAGACAATGTTGCTACCGAAGAAGCCAAAGATATAGGGCTTCTGGTATCGGTGAGGCGGTTCAGGCGGGGACAGTAAAAACAGCCGTTCGCGGAGCGAGCGGGCCACACTTAAAACGGGCCGGAGTTCGGGTTTTCCATGCGAAAGATCGTGTCCATCCACTCGTACCGCGGCGGAACAGGTAAATCGAACCTGACCGCGAACCTCGCGACCGCTGTTGCCCTCACCGGCAAGCGAGTCGGCGTGGTGGACACGGACATTCAGTCGCCCGGTATCCACGTGCTGTTCGGCCTCGACGACAAGCAGATCACCCGCGCGGTCAACGACTACCTCTACGACCAGTGCGAGATCCAGGACGTCGCGTACCACGTTTCGCCGCCCGAAGTCACGCGGGCCGGCGGGCACCTGTATCTCGTTCCGGCGAGCATGAAGTCGGCGGACATCGCCCGCGTGCTGAAAGAGGGGTACGACGTCGAGAAGCTGAACGCGGGGTTCGATCAGCTCCTCGAATCGCTGGACCTCGATTTCCTGTTCATCGACACGCACCCGGGGATGAACGAGGAAACGCTGCTCTCCATTGCGATTTCTGATTGCCTGGTGCTCATCCTGCGTCCGGACCGGCAGGATTATCTTGGCACCGCAATTACGATCGAGGTCGCGCGGAAGCTCGGCGTGCCGAATCTCCTGCTCGCGGTGAACAAGGTGCTGGCGAGCATGGACCAGTCCGCGCTTCGGAAGGACGTGGAGCGGTCGTTCGCGGCGGAAATCGGTGCGGTCCTTTTACTCTCGGAAGACATGCTCCGGCTCGGTAGCACCGGCATATTCTCGCTCAAGTTCCCGGACCACCAGTTCACGCGAGCAGTAGCGGAGTTGGCAACAAAGCTCGTGCGCGGCTGATACCGACCGTGACGGCCAAAAGATGAGAGCCCGCGCCCGATTCCGTCTGTCGGGCATTGCGAACGTACCGGCCCACCGCTACCATCTCCTCCCATAGCCACAAAATCGTTTGTCCTAACTGGCCCAATCACTCTCTACTTGGGGACTCGCGCGTGAACACTCTCAACGCAAGCGGGCTTGTGAGCCTGTTTGCCCAAAACGACGCTGACGCTGTCGGTGCCGGTTTGCTCGCTGGTTTGGCGGCCTACATCGCAGTCGTTTTTGTGATTTTTATTATCACAGCCATTGGTAAATGGAAAGCGTTTGAGAAGGCGGGGCAGCCGGGCTGGGCGGCTATCATTCCGATCTACGAATTTTACGTCTCGACACAGATCGCGAAAAAGGAGCCTCTCTGGTTCATCCTGTACCTGGTCGGCATCGTTTGCTTCCCGATATCGATTATCGCACTCGTTGCCTTGATCGTCGTGAACTTAGAAGTCGCAACGAAGTTTGGGAAGGGCGCGGGGTACGGCATTGGCCTCACCTTTCTTCCGTTCATTTTTTACCCGATGCTCGGGTTCAGTGATGCACGGTACAGTGGTGGCAAGAAGAAGCGCGCCAGCGATGTGGACGAAGACGATAACTGGTAACGAACGGGTGTCCGCCCATCGGCTTTGAGGACGTGTCCGCGTGGACGATCTGCTGTGGTACTTGGTGGTGTGGGGGGCCGTGACCGTTCCGGGGGTGGTGCTCGGTTGGCTTCGGGTGTTCCCGAAGGCCGGGCGCCCCTGGTGGGCGGCCCTCGTCCCGTTTTACAACATCTACGTGCTGGTGGTGGGCGTCGCCCGCCTCAGCCTCCTCTGGTACATCCTCGTTCTCATCCCCGTCGTGCAGGTCATCGCGGCCATCCTCGTGAACGTGGAGGTCGCGCGCCGGTTCGGGAAGAGTGAGGCGTTCGGCCTCGGGCTCGCACTCCTCGGGTTCATCTTCTACCCGCTCCTCGGGTTCGGCTCCGACCAGTACCAAGAGGGCACCGCGGAACCCGTCGGCCCGACGTGGTAAATTGGTGGGATGGAAACCACCTACCCGTCGATTAAGGGGCCGGCGTTCGAGCAACTCGGCCAGCCCTGCGTCGGGTTCCACAAGTACGACGGCTCCAACTTGCGCTTCCTCTGGCAAGAGGCGAAGGGCTGGTTCCGGTTCGGCACGCGCTACAAGTGGCTCAAGAAACAGACCCCGAATTTCGGCGTCGCGATGGAGCTGTTCCAGGCGACGTTCGCGCCGGAATTACTCGCGACCTTGAAGCGCCACAAGGAGTACCGCGGGGTACGGAACCTGGTCACGTTTTGCGAGTTTTTTGGCCCGTCGAGTTTCGCCGGCTGGCACCGCGATGACGAGCCGAAGGAGCTGCGCCTCTTCGATATCTGGGCTCAGGGGCGCGGGTTCATTCCGCCGAAGGAGTTCGCGCAGAACTTCGGGCACCTACCCATCGCGGAAGTCGTGTACGAAGGCCCGTTCGACAAATCGTTCATCGCCGGCGTGCGCGACGGAACGTACCCCGTGCGCGAGGGCGTCGTGGTGAAAGGCACATTCACGCGGCGCGACAAAGTTGAGGTGTGGACCGCGAAAGTAAAAACACAGTCGTGGTTGGACGAACTCGCACGCCGCGCGAGCCAATCCGATGGGCTCCGTGAGCAGTTGGCCGAGAACCTGCGCGAACAGGGCGTAGCGACGGGCGCGCCCGGTGATGTCACAAATGAACCGGCGTGATCCGGGCCGCATTTCTCTGCTTGTGTCGAAGATACCTGTTCCCCCGAACGCGCTGCCGAGGTAAACTGCGGGAGCACAGAAGTTTTTCCCGCCGCGCGAGTTCAGCACCCGCCCCCGCCGAAGGTAAGTGGTGTCCGCCCCATCGCTTCGCCCAGAGATCAACCGCCAGGAGCCGCTCCGATGCTCGACGTTGTGCTGAACCGTCAGACGCACACCGTATGTACCGACGCCCCCGCCCGTGGAACGAATTCGACCAACCGACGCGACTTCCTCCGCGTCGGAGCGCTCGCGGGGGTGTCGCTCCCCGCGCTGCTCCGAGCGGAAGCCGGGGCCGCTGCGAAATCGGGTGGGAATAAGGGGGCGCGGGCGAAATCGATCGTGCTCGTTTACCTCGGTGGCGGGTTGTCGCACCACGATAGTTTCGACCCGAAGCCCGAAGCCCCGGACGACATTCGCGGGAAGTACAACACGATCGAGACAGCCGTGCCCGGGCTCCGGATCGGTGAGCGTCTGCCGCTGATGGCGAAGGTGATGGACAAGATCGCCCTGGTGCGGTCTGGGGCGCACAACAACGACCACCACGAAACCGCGACCAACTGGGTGCTGTCCGGGCGGTTCGGCACTCCGTTCGGCGACTACCCCGCGGTCGGTGCCGTGGTCGCGCACGAAACCGGGTTCACCGGAACGCTGCCGCCCTACGTTGCGGTACCGCAGAACCCGTCGTTCACATGGGAACTGGGGAAGAGCGCGTTCCTCGGCGGGCGGTACGAATCGTTCAAGGCCGGTGACCCGAGCCGCCAAAACTACAAGGTGCAAGACCTGACGGCCGCCGACGTGGACGCGAAGAAGGCCGCTCGGCGCGACACACTCTTGCAAGCCGTGGACGGACTCGCGAAGCGCGTCGAGGGGAACGATCAGATCGCCACTTACGACGAGTTCCACGCACGCGCCCGGGCTATGGTGCTCTCGACCGAAGCGCGGACCGCGTTCGCCATCGACCGCGAATCCGACCGGGTGCGTGATCGTTACGGCCGCAACACGGCCGGTCAATCGATGCTGCTCGCGCGCCGGTTGGTCGAGAGCGGCGTGCGCTTCGTTACGGTCAACTACGGCGGGTGGGACCACCACGGCAAAATCTTCGAGGGGTTGGACAAGAAGCTGCCGGAGTTCGACCGTGCGGTCTCGGCGCTCGTCGAGGACATGCACGCACGCGGCACGTTCGAGAACACGATGCTCGTTGTGATGGGCGAGTTCGGGCGGACACCGAAGCTGAACAAGGATGCGGGCCGCGACCACTGGGGGCAGGCCGCGTCGCTCCTCTTCGCGGGCGCGGGGGTGAAACCGGGGCTGGTTCTCGGCAAGACCGACAAACACGGTGCTTACACGACCCAGCGCCCGGTGACGCCCGCGGACGTCGCGTACACCATCCTCGATTCGCTCGGGATCGACCCGCGCAAGCAACTGGTCACCCCGGACGGGCGCCCCATCGAAATCCTCGACCAGGGCGAAACCGTGAAGGAACTGTTCGAGTGATTCTGGGTGAATGGCTGTTGTGGGCTTGGAGGCGTCTCCAGGCCCACAACGATACTCACTTCCCGCCGCCTTCTTCAGTTCATCCAGGACCGATGTGACGTCAGTTTCGTTCACCGACACCACATCTGCTCGAAAGCCGTAATTCCAAATAGATCAAGCGTGTCATCTGCTTGGGGTGCACGCCGGGGTGCACTTGGCCGCCGGAAAACTACTCTGACCGGTGGCGAATGAAGCACGCTCTTCGGTCCCGCCCCTTGTGGCGCGGTGCGATCGGCATACATTCCACACGTCTCCGAGCGGCTCGCGCTAACTGCGACCGTGTGTTCTGATTCATCTCATTGGGGCATCGCAATGGCCGACAAGGTGTACGTGGTGGGCGCTTACGTGGCGAACGACGACCCCAATTTACGGGTCCGCGCGTTCGTACCCCTGACCACCGAATACCGGACCCTGGACGAAGCGGTTGCGGCGGCCGAGGCCGACTTCCGTGCGAGCGGCACACCGGCCGAGGGCGTCACGTTCATCGTGTACCGCTCGGGCGAAGGGGATGCGATCGTCGAGGTGAGCCGGGGCGGGCCGTTCCTCACCGCCGGGTTCTACAAGGTGGCGCTCGTCGAGGTCGGCGAAGCTGACGCTTAACACGGAGGGGGACTTGCACCCCATCCCCGCCCTGCCAGGACGGTGTCTTACTCGTTAAACGACCGGTGTACGAAGTCGGCTGGGTTGCCCATTGCGTCTAGCCGTCGTTTCCTACTTTCCAACCGCCTTCTTCAGTTCGTCCAGAACCGGTTGGGCGTCGGTTTCGTTCACCGACGTGAACGCGAATGACTTCGCCACTTTTCCTTTATTCACGACCACGACCGTGAGGTGAACGTCGGCGTTCACGCCCCAGTTGTTCGGGCCGCTCTTTTCGCCGTCGAACGCGGCCAGCGACGTTTTCGTGAACGTCAGCGCCCCGTTGATCTTCGGCAGATATTCCTTGTGCTTGTCGAACGCCTTCTCGCCGAGCCACACGGCCACGATCTCGGCCTTGTCGGACGTGTCCCCGATCTTGTTGTCTAGCACTTTCATGAACCGAGCCGCGGGGCGGCCGCCGACCGGAATCCCGCCCTCCATTGCCTGCACGAAGACGTAGATCGTCGGTTCGTCCTTACGGGCGGCCGCGAAGTCCGCTTCCTTCCCCTCCACTTTTCCGACCACGCCGAACGCCTTCAGCGCCGGGACTTTTTCGCCCGCTTTCGGGCCGGACTCATCAGCTCCGCGTGCGAGGGGAGCGAACGCAATGGCGGCGCACGCCGCGAATAATACCGATTTCATGCTGCCTCCTGATTCGGGCGAAGCGCCCGTGTGAGTAGAGTCACCGAATTGGCGCGGGCTTCCGAAAAAAGTGCGGGTTTATTGCCCTACGGGGCATCTCCATCGGGCGTCACGCTGAGCGGATACTCGGGCACCGTCAATCCCAGTGTCGGGATCGCGAGCAGTCTGCGATACCCGCGTGACACGCGGCGTTCTTCAGTCGCAACGAACACCGGGTCCAGTTCCGTCTTCGCGAACAGCCCGTCACACGCGACAGGCTCAAACGTCGGGTCGACGATGTACTGGGCCAGCGCCGGGTTGCACTGCAGGTGCCGCTCGGGGAGGCGGTGGAGTAGTTCGAGCGGTACTTCGCCGAGGACGAACCGGAGGTACAAATCGGATTCAGTCACGGTCTCAACGTCCGCGCCGCACACTTCGCACCGGTACCCTTCGTCGCACTTTGCCATTGTTTAACCAACGCTTGTGGACCGTTGGTAATATGTTAAGCGGTAGGGCCGGATTTCGGCTCGCAAAAGCGGGGCGCGTGAATGGGTGTGTTGGACCGGTTCCGGCTCGACGGGCGCACGGCGGTTATTACGGGCGGCAGCCGCGGGTTGGGCCGCGCGATGGGGCAGGCACTCGCGGAAGCCGGGGCCGATCTGATTCTGGTCGGACGCGACGAAGAGGCTCTGGACACCGCGCGTCAAGAACTGCTCGCCCTCGGGCGCCAGGTCACAGTCATCCCCGGCGATGTGTCCACGCCCACGGGGGCGGAGGCCGCGTGTCGGCAGGTTCTGAACCTGAACCGCCAAGTGGATATCCTGATTAATAACGTCGGCGGGCGCCGGGTGGACGTCTCCATTGAAGACATGCCCCTGACTCAGTGGCAGGAACTGATCGACCTGAACCTGACGAGCGCCCTGGCGTGTTCCCAGCAGTTGTGCCGAGGGATGCTCGATCGGGGCCGCGGGTCGGTGGTGAACGTGACGAGCATCGCGGGGCCGATCGCGATCAAGGGGATCCGCGGGCGGCACTATGAGACCGCGAAATCGGCGCTCGCGGCCCTCACGCGCTCGATGGCCGCGGACTGGGCGCCCCGTGGAGTACGAGTGAACGCGATCGCGCCGGGCGTGTTCCTCACGGACCCCAACCGCCGGTGGTTCGGCGAGAAGCCGGACTTCCAGTCCGGGTTCGTGTCGCACATTCCGATGAACCGCATGGGCGAACCGGAGGAACTCGGCCCCGCCGCGGTGTTCCTCGCGAGCGACGCGGCCAGCTACGTCACCGGCACCACGATCGTCGTGGACGGCGGGTATACTTTATGGTGAGTTCCAAGTTCCAGGTTCCGAGTTCCAGTTAATACGGGACGCGGAACACGGCAGTGCCTTTTTCGGCTTGGAACTCGGAACTCGGAACTCGGAACTTTGCATGTCCCTTCCCATTGTTGCGATCGTCGGCCGGCCGAACGTCGGCAAGTCGTCGCTGTTTAACTGGCTCGCCGGGCGCCGGATCAGCATCGTTGATCCCACCGCGGGCGTCACGCGCGACCGCGTGTCCACCGTCGTCGAGCACGGCGGGCGCGTGTGGGAGATGATGGACACGGGCGGGATCGGGATCGTGGACGTGGACGATCTCAGCGCCGACGTGGAGCGGCAGATCCAGCTCGCCATCGAGTCCGCGGCGCTCGTCGTGTTCATGGTGGACGTGCGCGAGGGCGTCGTCCCGCTCGACGAGGACGTCGCGGCGCGGCTCCGGACGATCAACAAGCCGGTGATCCTGGTCGCGAACAAGGCGGACACGGAGAAGTTCGGCCAGCAGGCCGGGGAGTTCTGCCGGCTGGGGTACGGCGAGCCGCTGTGCGTGAGCGCCGACCAGAAGCTCGGCAAGGACGATCTGTTCGAGGCCATTGTGGAGAAGCTGCCGCCGGACACGGGCGAGACCGCGCCCGGCGAGGCGGCGCTGATGATCGCGACCGTGGGGCGCCGCAACGCGGGCAAGAGCACGTTCATCAACAGCCTGGCCGGGGCCGAGCGGGTCATCGTGTCCGAGGTGCCCGGCACCACGCGCGACAGCGTGGACGTGCGCATCGAGCGCGACGGCAAGTCGTACATCGCCATCGACACGGCCGGCGTGCGAAAAACGGCCAAGATGGGCACGAACATCGAGTTCTACAGCACCCACCGCGCCCAGCGGTCCATTCGCCGCGCCGACGTGGTGCTGCACTTCTTCGACGCGCGCCACCGCATCAGCCGCGTGGACAAGCAGCTCGCCGAGTACGTCGTGGAGGAGAACAAGCCCGCGATCTTCGTCGTCAACAAGTGGGACCTGGTCAAGGATTCCATGAGCACCGAGAAGATGGCCGAGTACGTCCGGGCGATGTTCCCGATGCTCGACCACGTCCCCATCGCATTTATCACGGCGAAAGAGGGGAAGAACGTGCTCCGGCTGCTGCAACTCGCGGTGCAGTTGCACAAACAGGCCGGGCTGCGGGTGAGCACCGGCGACCTGAACCGCACGATCCGCGCCGCGATCGAGGCGAACCACCCGCCGATGTCCGGCAGCAAGACGCCGAAGGTGTTCTACGCGACGCAGATCGGCGTCCACCCGCCGACCATCGTGCTGTTCACCAACGGCCCGGAACTGTTCGACCAGACCTACATCCGCTACCTGACGAAAGTGCTCCGCGACACGTTCCCGTTCTCGGAAGTGGCCATCAAGATCGTTCTTCGCGCGAAGGGCGAGGGCATGCGCCGCGGACCCGAGGACGAACAGGTCGAGGAGATCCCCGACACAGAAGAAGAGACGCCGATCGTCCGCGCCCCGCGCTACACACCGCCGCCGGAACCGGTCGAGGAGAGCGAACCCGATCAGCGCCCGCGCAAGAAGCCCCGCGGCTCGGAGACGTGGGATTTCTAAGGGCGAACAGCCGGCGTGAGGCACTCAGACAAAGGCGAAAACGCCGCGGATAACGCAGATTACGCGGATCAGAGCAGAAGACAAAGGGCAGAGTTCAGAAGGCAGGTTGGTTTTGAAGCCCCGTGAGGGGCGAAGGCGAGTAGCCAGGGGTGAAGCGGAGCGCAACCCCTGGCGAACCTCCCGGAAGCCCTGGGTGGTGAATAAACGAAACTGCCCCGTGGGGTACCGGTACCAATTGGCTCCGGCGCCCCACGGGGCAGTTTCGTTTGGGTTCGTGGGCACCCGCCAGGGGTTGCGCTCCGCTTCACCGCACGTCCCAGTGCCGGTGCGGATTGTCCGGCCCGCGTGGGTACCCGCCAGGGGTTGCGCTCCGCTTCACCCCTGGCTACTCGCCTTCGCCCCTCACGGGGCTTCAAAACCAACCTGTTCTCTATCTTCTGAACTCTGCTCTCTGTTCCCTGTCTTCTGATCCGCGCTCATCCGCGGCGAATTCTTACTTCTCGATCTTGCGGATCTCGATCTTCCGGAACGCGACCGGGTCGTCGTGCCCGGCGAAGCCGAAGTGCCCCGAGGTGCGGTCCTTGCCGACGTGCGGGGTCTTGTCCTTGAACTCGGTGACCTTGCTCAGGTCCGCGTCGAGGACGCGCGTACCGTTCAGTTCGACCACGATCGTCGGCCCCTTCACGGTCACCTCCGCGAAGTTCCATTCGCCCACCGGCCGCAGGAACCCGCGGTGCGCCGGGACCATGCCGTAAGCGGAGAGGTTGTACTGGCGCGGGTCGAGCTTCGCGTACATTGGGTGGGTGTCGTCGAGGATTTGTAGTTCGCACATGGCGTCCGTCGCGACGTGCGCGTTCCCGTTGGGCGTGCGGATCGCGAGGCCGTTGTTCCCGCCGGCCGGGAGCTTGTACTCCAGGCGCGCCGTGAAATCCGCGAACTCGCCCTTCGTGATGAGGTTCCCGCCCTTGCCCTTCTTGCACACGATCGCGCCGTCCACGACCTCGTAGTTGTCCACCGCGCCGGCCCACCCGTCGAGGTTCTTGCCGTTGAACGAGCTGTCGAAGCCCTTGGAGTCGCGCTTGCGCAGGATCTCGTTCGCCTCGGCCGCGGGGATCTCGCGCACGAACACGTTGCGCCAGCGGATCTCGCCGCCGTGCGTTTGCAGCAGGATCTTGCCCGCCTTCGGCAGCGGCGCCTTGCGGTCCCAGAAGTTCTCCATGCGGGCGTTATCGACCACGAGCTTGTCGTTGAGGTACACCGTGGTGCGCTCGCCCACCTGGACAATGCGGAACGAGTTCCACTCGCCGAACGCCTTGTCCGCGTGGACCAGCGGCAGTTGCCCGGCCGCGCCCTTCGAGTTGTTGAACAGCCCGCCGGACCCCTTGTCCGCGCTCAGGTTCCACTTCCCGCCCTCTTTCGTCGTGTCCCAGATCTGGACCTGCGGGGTGTCGCGCAGGTAGATGCCGCTGTCGGCCTTCGCGACGGTCTTGTACTCGACGAGCAGTTCGATGTCGCCGTAGTCCTTGTCGGTGGTGAGGTACGCGCCGTTGCCGTCGTTGACCAATTCGTCGCCGGAGACGGACCAGTGTTTCTTCGCGTCGGCGGTCCACTCCGCGACCTTCTTCGCGCGGTCCTCGGGCGACAGTTTCGCGAGGTCGGCCGGGGCGCCGCCCTTCGCGTGGATGGCCCACCCGTGCCAGCCGTCGAGGTTCTTGCCGTTGAACAGCGGCGTGAACCCCTTTGGCGGTTCGGCCGCGAGGAGCGGGACGGCAGCGTACAGTGCAACGCAGGACAAGAGGTAACGCATGGGAGACCCGTGTGGAACAAACTGGCAGATCGACCGGCGGGATGAACGGGATACGTGAAAACGCGGGCAGCGTGAACCGAGTCCCGTTCGCCCCGCCGAGTATTCTCGTTATTTCGGGGCGAACGTATACACGTAAACGGTGCCGTTGGATCCGGCGATGGCGAAGCGCTCTCCGGTGGGACTAATGGTGAGGTCGCGCGCGTTCGCGGGGACGTTGATCGTGTGGGCGCTCGTGGGGTCTTCGCCCTTCCAGAGCCAGACGCGCCCCTGTCCGCCTCCTCCGGCCGCGATCACCGTGCCCGATGGGTGGAACGCGACGCCCCACGCCGTCCCCTGGAACGCTTCCTTCGTCTTCAGCACTTTCGATTTGCCGCCCGCCCAGTCGACTAGCACTACCGCCGGGTTCCCGACGCCCGCGAAGGCGTTGCTCACGTTCGTGATCCCGCACAGCGCGAACGCGGACCCGTCCGACTTGAACGCGATCCCGCGTGCGCCGCCGATGTCGGCCATGAACCCGGAATCGTACTTGTGAAGCAACTTGGCGTCGATCTCGCGCTCGCACTTGCCAGTTTTCACGTCCCAATCTTTCACGATGCCCTTGAGATCACACGACACGAGCCGCGTGCCGCTCGGGTGGAACGCGACGTTGTAAACGTGCGACGAATGCCCCTCCAGCACGCGGACCGCGGCACCATCGGCCGTGCGCCACAGCTTCACCGTGTTGTCGTTCCCGCAACTCGCGACCGTGAGTCCGTCGGGGCTGACGGCGAGTGCCCGTACCCAGCCGTCGTGGGCCTGCACGGTCCGCACGGGCTTCGGTGCGCCCGCGTCTCCGGACCACCAGATGAGTTTGCCGTGGTAGTCGGCGGAAATGAACGCGAACGGCGCGGACTTCGGTGCCGGCGCTTCTACCGCGCCGAACCCGATCGCACCCCGAATCGCGCTCTGCTGCTTGGGCCACGCGACCAGGTCGGCGGGGACGGCTGGCGTTGGGACACCGAACGCCATTCCGCGCACCCAGCTTTCGTGGCCCGCGAACACGGTCTTCGCGCCGGTCAGCAGGTCGAATCGCTGAACGCTATCGTCTTCCGACGAGGCGAAGAGGAACCGGCCCGACGGGTCGAACCGGCAGCCGATGAGCGGTCGCGCGTGCTTGAACTCGCGCTCGACGCGCGCGGCGGTCGGGTCGAAGACGGGGCGCGGGGGCGGGATGGACATGGAAGCTCCACTGCAATGGTCGGGTGCCGTTCGCGGCGGTGTGTGTTGTCCCTGTCTGTATCCCAGGGGTTGGCCACGAGAAAGGCGCGTTCACCGGCGCGGTGGCCCGGCGCCGGGGCCGGTTCGAGCAGGCGCACGGGGGCACGCTGTTCCTCGACGAGGTCGGCGAACTCGGGCTCGAGTTGCAGGCGAAGTTGCTCCGCGTGCTCCAGAGCGGCACGTTCGAGCGCGTGGGGGCGAGGAGACGCTGACCGCGGACGCGCGCGTCGTGGCCGCGACCAACCGCGACCTCAGGGCCCGGGTCGCGGCCGGCGAGTTCCGCGAGGACCTCTATTACCGGCTCGACGTGGTCGCCGTCACACTTCCGCCCTTGCGCTCCCGCAAGGACGACGTCC
>HG799462.1:1434893-1630624 GCA_000531095.1 Gemmata massiliana
TCCCTGTCTGTATCCCAGGGCGTTGCCCTGGGCTGGGGAATCGCAGACCTTCGGTCTGCCCGTTAATTCACCCCAACGGGGTGAGATTCCCCAGCCCAGGGCAACGCCCTGGGATACGGGCGGGGACGCGGACGACGCTTGGGATCGGATCGGTACGGGCGGGGGCAACGCACCTGGGGCAACGGCTCCGGAATACCGGGCGCGGACGTTATTTGGGATCGGTACGGGTGGAGGTAACGCTCGAACACGGACATCGGGCGATATTTGAAGGCGATTACGCCAGCACTTCCTCGATCGCGGAGGTTTTGGGATCGGCGACGGGCACGGGGCGCTCGTTCGGGTAGAAGTTCTTCGTCGAATCGAGGCCGACGGCCCGCAGGTACGTGTGGAACAAGTGGCCGCTGTACACCTCGCGGTCGGCCACGGCGGTGCCGTTCGCGTTCGTCTTGCCGACCACCACACCGCCCTTAATCCCGGCACCCGCCAGCGCCACCGACCACGCCTTCGACCAGTGGTCGCGGCCGTATTGGGCATTGATGCGCGGCGTGCGCCCCATCTCGCTCATCACCACCACGAGCGTGCTCTCCAGCATCCCGCGGTCCGCGAGGTCGTCGAGCAGGGCCGCGAAGGGGCGGTCGAACTCGCCGAGCTGTTCGATGTGGAAGTCGAAGTTCTCGTGGTGCGTGTCGTAGTTCGAGTGCGACACCTTCACGTAGGTCACGCCCGCTTCGAGCAATCGCCGGGCGAGGAGCAGGTGGCGGCCGAAGTCGTGGCGCCCGTACCGGTCCGCGAGCTTCGGGTTCTCCTTCTCCACGTCGAACACCTCGGCCTGCTTCACCACGCGCTCGGCCTGCGTGTACGACTCGGTGTAGGCTTCGGTCGCGGCCGACTTGCGGGATTTCGCAAACCGGTCGTTGAGCTTCCTGCGGAACGCTTCGCGCTCCTCGTCCGTGCCGGCCGGCAAGTTGGCGGGGCGGAAGAGGTCCGCGGGCGGCTTGCCGTCACCGAGGGAGACTGAAGCGAACTTGGGTCCGAGGAACGTGGCGTCGCCGCCGTTGAAGCCGCTCCCGCCTTTCGGCAGGATCTGGATGTGTCCGGGGAGCGATGACTCGCGCGACGCGAGCATCTTGGCTGATACCGCGCCGATGTGCGGGTAACTGATCCCCGCTTCCGGCCGGCGCCCGGTGAGCATGATGCTCTCGCCGATGCCGTGGTCGTCGGAGATCGAGTTGAGGCTGCGCACGAGCGCGAGCCGGTGTGCGTGCTTCGCGGTGTGCGGGAGCAGCTCGGAAATGCGCGTGCCGGTAACGGACGTTTGAATCGCCTTGAACGGCCCGCCGGTGTCGGTGTTCGGCTTCGGATCCCACGTTTCAAGTTGACTCACACCGCCGGCCAGAAAGATGACCAGCACGCGCTTTTGTGATTTATTCAGTTCCGCCGCGGACGCGGGGTTCGCGAACCCGTGGAGCCCCAGCGCCGCGGTGGCGCCGAGCGCGGACCCGAGAAACCCGCGGCGCGAAACGGTGTGGTCGGTGGACCGGCAGGCGTAGTTGCATGACAGCATGGGAACTCCTGCTTGGTGAACCCTGACCTTGCGGGCAGGGGTAATTTGGTCAGACCGGAGGTCGGTGGGTAGGGATCGGTGTGCGGCGCGAAGACCCGCCGCCCTTGCGGGCGGGGTTCACTTCAATGGTTGAACCGGAACTCCGCGGACGCCACGAGCGCCCATACCAGTTCGTTGATGGTCGCTTGACGGTCCTTGGTGCTTCTCAGTACGTCGCCCACGTCCTTCATTTCGTCGGCCGTGGGCCGGCGCGCGAGCACCGCGGCGAAGAGCTCGTCCGCGACCGCGTCGGGGTTGGTGATCTTGCTGAGCCGATCGGCGAGGTTGCCGGTTCGCGGGGGGAGCAGTCCGCGCACCGCACCGCCGTACTTCAGGAACAGTGTTTGGTCGAGCGTGGCGGAGAAGTTCTCGCCCGCGTCGCCCGCCTTCCCGCCCAAAATGCTGCGGAACGGCCCGAGGCGCGGTGCGAGCTTGCTATCGAGTGCCTCTTCGGTTGCCTTGGGGCCGAGCTTCTTGAGCGCGTCGCGTTCGGCGTCCGTGTGGCCGGTCGCCTGCATCAGCGCGTAGCCGAACTGTTCCGGCGTGAGTGGCTTCAGGACCGCGACGAGGTAACGGTCCGCGGGCGGCTCGCCGAGGTCGGCAGGGATCTCGCTCGACCGCTGGTAGGCGTCCGAAAGGGCGATCTCACGGATCAGCCACTTGAGGTCGTATTTGTGCGAAATGAATTCGCGTGTGAGTTCGTCTAGCAGTTCCGGGTGTGAGGGCGGGTTCTTGCTGTGGTCCCAGTCCACCGGGTGAACGATCCCGCGGCCCATCATCATCGCCCACATGCGGTTCACGATGTTCCGAGCGAAGGTCGGGTTCTCGGGGCTCGTGATTGCCGCGGCGAGGCGCTCGCGCCGACTGTAGGCGGGCACCGGCTTCACGTTCGGCGCGGGCGCGACCTTGTACTCTTTCCCCTTTTCGGCCTTCGGATCGTCAATTGCCTTCGCGCCGAGCATCTTCGGGGTCGTTGTGTGCTGCTTCTTGTTCTTGTCGAACACGCTCGTGAAGTTCACGTCGCCCTCGGCGCGCTCGGCGATCACGGCCGTCGGTGCCTGAGCGTTGGGGAACAGGAAGGAGCGGTTCAGGAACGCCTGGATGCCGTAGTAATCGGCCTGGCGGTAGTCGTCGACGTTCGGGTGATCGTGGCACTGGGCGCACTGCATGTTGCGCCCGAGGAACACGCGGCCGATGTCCTTCGTAACGAGGTGCGGTTCGAGGTCGCGGTCGAGCACGAACTTCGCGGCCGCGCGGGTCTTGGGATCGCTACCGTCGGTCGACAGTAACTCGCGCACGAGCGCGTCGTAGGGCTTGTTCTCCGAGAACGCCAGCTTCAGGTACTGTTCCCAGTCGGTCCGGGGCACTTTCGCATCGGGCCGGCGCTCCATTAGCATCACGTCGAAGTGCCACGCCATGCGGCGGGCGTAACCCGTGCCGGCGAGGAGCTTGTCGATGAGTTTCTCGCGCTTGTCCTTTGCGGAGTCGGCGAGGAAGTCGTGTAGTTCTGCTACGGTCGGGGCGGTCCCTGTGAGGTCGAGTGTCACGCGGCGGAGGAATTCTTCGTCGCTCGCGGCTGGTGCGGCCTTCTTTTGAAAATCGGGAACGCCGTTGGCAATGTGCTTATCAATGCGCACGCGCAGAGGTTCTTCAGCCCGTAAGAGGGCCGGCGAAGTGAATAGCGCAACGAGCGCGAGCAACCGGGAGGGAGCGAGCATTGCGGGTGGTCCTTCCAGGTGGGATGGGCGAATGCGAACCGGTGTGCGGGACCGCGCAACCGGCGTGGAGGTAGGAATCAGGCCATAGTCGCTCCTGGGAGTGCTCAAGTCAAGCGCGAATCACTCCACCAAAAAACCGAGTCCCGGTCGCTTGCGACCGGGACTCGGTTTTAAATCAGGGAACGTTACGGGTTAGTACCCCGTTCCACCACTGAACCCGAACTGCTTACCACCGCCGAACCCGCCACCACCAATCCCAATGGCGCCACCAGCACCGAACCCACCGATACCACCCTGGATGCCACCGAACCCCCCGCCGAATCCGCCCTGAATACCACCGCCGAAACCACCAATACCCCCGCCGAATCCACCCTGAATACCACCGAATCCACCCTGAATACCCCCGCCGAATCCGCCCTGAATACCACCACCGAAACCACCAATACCACCGCCGAACCCGCCTTGAATACCACCGATGCCGCCGCCGAACCCACCAATACCACCGCCACCAAACCCGCCGATGCCACCAATACCACCGCCGCTACCGCCGAGGTAGCTCCCGATCGTCGGGAACTGCGAGATGTTGCCACCGATGCCACCGATGCTGAATCCGCCGGTGCCACCGATGCCACCACCAATACCCCCACCGATGCCACCACCAAGACCCCCGCCGAACCCGCCGAGGCCGCCACCGAATCCACCTTGGATGCCGCCGCCACCAAATCCGCCGATGCCACCGCCACCAAACCCACCGATACCGCCACCGCCGAACCCACCAATACCGCCACCACCGAATCCGCCTTGAATCCCGCCGCCGAACCCACCGATGCCGCCACCGAATCCGCCTTGAATCCCGCCGCCGAACCCACCGATGCCGCCCTGAATGCCACCGCCGAGGTTACCACCCCCGAACCCATTGAACCCCTGGTTGTTCCCGGTGTTGCCTTGGTTGCCGAGATTGCCTTGATTGTTTCCGGCGTTGTTCCCAATGTTGCCCAGGTTGTTTCCCTGGATGGCACCTGCTGGGCGCCACGCGCCTTGCGGCACGTAGGAGAAACTTGCGGGCGCGCGGTACCGACCGTTCGGCGGTTGTGCTTTCAATGCACCCGTGAGGGGGAGAAGAGCCAACGCGCCAAGCACTAGGGCGCCCCACGCCATCCGACGTTGGAGAGAATGAAACATGGTAACACCTACTAAATAAGTGCTCATCTCAGATAGTCCGACCCGCTGTGTTACGGGCTTCGATCGGCGGGAGGGACAGAGCAGCCACAGGTGCGCACTGCCACACGCGATTATACCACGACTTTTCTTCGGTCTTACACGAATTGACCGGCACCGGAACAAAAAGAACCGGCACGCGGCCGGCTCTCGCTATCTATTAACAAGCTGTGAGAAACTTTGTCTAACTAATCACAAGGCGACGACCACCCTATCGTGTGCAGTTAGACACCTGCACTTGCGAGGTACATCGCGGTCAGATACGTTTCGCGGGCGATTCGCTGCTCCTGCCGCCGTTCCCGGGCGGTTGGGGCCGCGACGGGCTCTGGTTCTTCGGCCTCCGCTTCGGTCGCCGACACCGATACGGGAACGGGATCCGGTACGCGCTTCCCCACTTCCGACAAGAGCATTCCGGCCCAGCGGTAGATGTTGTGGTCGTCTACTTGGCTGCGCATTCGGCGCATTCGGCGCTCTTGTTCCAATCCGGACATTGTGAGCGACGCATACAGTCCGTCTGCCATTTCCTCCACGTCGAACGGGTTCACGAGCACCGCGTCGGGCAGTTCGCGCGCGGCACCCGTGAATTGGGACAACACCAGCACCCCGCGTTCGTCGTCGCGTGCGGTCACGAACTCCTTCGCGACGAGGTTCATCCCGTCGTGTAACGAGCTGACGATGCACCCCGCGGCCGCCCGGTAGAGGACAAAGATGTCTTCTGGTCCGTGATGCTCGTTGAGGAACACCACCGGCTGCCAGTCTTCGGTCCCGTGCTCCCAGTTGATCTTTTCCGCGAGCGTGTTCACCTCTTCGGTCAAATCCCGGTAGGCCGGAATGTGGGTGCGACTCGGCGCACCGACCTGCACGAAGTGGAACTGCCCCTTCAGTTCCGGGTGCTTGTGAAGCAACCGGTCCACGGCCTGGAGTCGTTCCGGGATGCCCTTCGTGTAATCCACGCGGTCGACGCCCACGATCAGGGGGCGGTCCCCCAGTCGGTGCTTCTTGCGCAACGCAGTCGCCCGGTCTTCCCAGTTGTTGCCCAAGTATTCCTGAGCCAACGCCGGATCGACGCTGATCGGGAACGGGCGCACGGTCGTGGACTGCCCGGCGCGCTGCACCGCGAATCGTTCGCGGTCGATTCGGCATTCTAGCGCGCGGTCCACGGTGTCGAGGAAGTTGTTACAATCGTGCTGCGTGTGGAACCCGAGCAGGTCGTTCCCGAGCATCCCGTCGAGCAGCTCCTTGGCCCACGGGCACACCAGGAACTTCTCCGGGCCGGGCCACGGGATGTGCCAGAACTGCGCGGTCACCAGATCCGGCCGGGCCGCTTTCAGCAGTCGCGGTAGCAGCGCGAAGTGGTAGTCCTGCACGAAAACGAGCGCGGGACCGCCTTCGGCTTCTTCGAGCACCGCTTGCGCGAACGTTTCGTTCACTCGGCGGTACGTTTCCCAGTGCTTGGGATCGAAGACGGGGCGCGCGAACACCTGGTGGCAGAGGGGCCACAACATGCTGTTGGCGGTGCCGTAGTAGTACCCCTCCTCGTCGTCCTTGGAGAGCCACACACGACGCAGCACGTAGTTCGGATCGTCCGGAGGAACGCCCACGCGACCGCTCATGTCCGTGACCGCGCGGTCCGCGTCTCCCGAGCCGTGCGCGACCCACACGCCCCCGCACGCTTGCATCACCGGATCGAGGGCCGTGGTCAGTCCGCCCGCGGGCCGAATCCACTCGACCTCGCCGTTCTTGTACCGGTGGATGTACGGTTCCCGGTTCGCGACCACGATCAGCTTGGCCCCGCCCAACCGCGTGCGAGCCACTTCTTCCAGACGTTCCTTGCTCCAGCCCATGTGATTGGACCTCGCAGGCTTTAGATGGGGCGACGAGTTTGCAACGGGCAAAATCGTTACAGAGGCGAAAGGTTAACGGTTTGCAGCGGTGGCAGCACCGCTCCACGCAATCCGTCGCGAGTCGACCAATATGCAGAGAATCCGCACTGGATAACGATGTCAGTTGCAAACGTGGTGCCGACCAAGTGTCTGCTCACTCGGATCGGACGTTTTTTCAACTCAACCGACGGTCGGGGAGCGAGAGGGAGTTCGGATGTCTGAACTTCCGACTCCGGGTACCAATATAGGCGAACCGGGAAAGAAATGCACGCGCCGATCCACGGCGGCATTTTGTCGAAATGCGCTAATGGGCGTTTGCTACTCTGTCAGAGTTACCGATCCGAGTAGAAATGCGCATGAGCGCGCACACCCGCGCTCCGCGCTGCTACCCAGCGCACGCGATTTCGCTCGTTGATCCCGCGCGCCGCGTCCGGTACACTCTGTTCATCCTGCCCCGTACTCACTTTCCAACGAGACCCTCCCAATGCCGCGCTGGTTCCGTTCGCGTACCGCCCGCGCTGTGGCGTGCGCGCTGCTGTGTTCCGTTTCGCAAACGGCTCCCGCTCAGCCCGAGAAGAAGCAGCCGGAGAACAAGACCGGGGCGCCTACCAAGGGAGTGAGTTTCATCAACGATGTTGCGCCGATCTTGAAAGAAAATTGTTTCGCGTGCCACGACGCGAAGAAGAAGTCCGGCAAGTACGACATGACCACCTACGAGAAGATCCGCGCGGGGGGCGTGAACGGCGACCCGGTGGTGCCGGGCAAGCCCGATCTGAGCGAGTTCCACGAACTGCTCGTTACGGCCGAACAGCGCCGGATGCCGCCACGCGACAAGGGCGAGGCGGTGCCGAAGGACAAGACCGCGGTCATCGCCCAATGGATCAAGGAGGGGGCGAAGCTCGACGCGGGCCTCGACCCGAAGGCGGACCTGGTGAAGGAACTGCGCGTGCGGTGGGCGCCGCCGGTGCCGCCGAAGGTGTACCCGTTCGCGATCATCGTGAACGCGGTCGCCTTCACGCCCGATAACAAGCAGCTCGTTGTCGGCGGGCACCACGAACTAACCGTTTGGGACATCGCGACCGGCAAACTCACCAAGCGCATCTACACGCGGGCCGAGCGCGCCTACGGGCTAGCGTTCCTCCCGGATGGCAAACTCGCCGTGGCCGGCGGGCGCCCGGGGCAAGAGGGCGACGTTCGCGTGTACAACATCGATGCGAAGGGGAAGGTCGAAGACGGCGTTACGATTCTCGATGGCGTGAACGACAAGGCGGTGCTCCTCAAGCACCTCTTCGATGTGGAAGACTCGGTGCTGTGCCTCGCGGTCACGCCGGACGGGAAGACGCTCGCGGCCGGCGGGTGCGACCGTGCCGTACGCGTCTTCGACCTCTCGGAAGGGCTGGACAAGGCCAAGCTAGTTCAAACGGTCGAGAACCACGCCGACTGGGTGCTCGGGTGCGCGCTGTCCGCCGACGGCAAGTTCCTGCTGACCGCCGGGCGCGACAAGACCGCGAAAGTGTGGGACGTGAAGGGCAAGGAGTCCGTGGTCACGTTCCCCGAGCACCAGAACATCGTGTACGGGGTCGCGGTGAAGGCCGACGGCAGCGCCGGGTTCTCGGTGGGGGCCGACAAGCAGCTCCGCACGTGGAAGCCGAACGGCGAGGGCAAACAGGTCAAGAACGCGGGCGGGCACGGGGACGACGTGTTCAAGATCGTCGCCAACCCGAAGCAACCGCTGCTCGCCACTTCGAGCGCCGACAAGACTGTCCGGCTGTGGAACATGGAAACGCTCGCGGCCGGTAAGTCGCTGGCCGGGCTGGGTGATTACGTTTACACCGTGGCGTTCAGCCCGGACGGGGAACTCGTCGTGGGCGGGAGCTACGACGGCGGGGTCGCGGTGTGGAAGGTCAAGGACGGCGCGCTGGTGAAGGCGTTCAACGCCAGTCCCGGCCTCGTGACCAAGGAGCCGGAACCGAAGAAGAAGTGATCGCCGCGCTGGGGTGCCTTCCTGCTCCCGCGCTGGTGAACCCCGCCCGCAAGGGCGGTGGGTAGGCGTGGCGGAGGATTGCGTCCATCCTTATGTAGTCACCCGCCGCCCTTGCGGGCGGGGTTCACCAGCGCAGTGTGCCAAACTGAGCCAGGTAATCTGTTCTAGCCCCGTCAGGGGCGGCAGAGGGTAGCCAGGGGTGGAGCGAAGCGCAACCCCTAGCGGTTGAGCGCGAACGAATGGGCGACTTCTTGAATCCACAGGCAGCCGGTTCCGAGACCTTCTCTGCGGCGCTCCGCCGCGGGTGAACTTGCTAGCGATTGCGTCCCCCGTGTCGTTGTTCTTTTCGCCGCCCGCAGTTATCTCGGGGCGGTCTGAATCAACTGCGTTTCCGCCCCGAGATAACTGCGGGCGGCGCGCGTGAACGACTCGGGTCCACGATAGAAGTCGGAACCGGCTGCCTCGGACATTTCTGTGACGATTCGGTGAATCTCACGTCGGAGTGACACAGCGCGTTGCCCTTCGCGTTGGTGGTGGAATAGAATCACCGCGACTCGGGTCCACGCTGCACGTCTTTTGGTCGTTTGCCCCGAGTCGTTCTCCCGCACCTCTCACGCGCCAATCAGGAGGATCTCCATGTTCCGCGCGCTCGCTACCCTGGCGGCCTGTGCCCTGTTCACCGCGCCCGTTGCGGCCGACGACAAGTTCGTGCGGCTCGTGAACGTGGACAGCGGGAAGGTGCTGTCCGTGAAGGACAACTCCGAAGAGGCCAGTGCCCGCGCCGTGCTCGCCAAGCTCGAAGACGACAACAAGACCCAGCAGTGGAAACTGGTCAAGGACGGCACGCACCTCAAACTCGTGAACCGCAAGAGCAACAAGGTGCTGGACGTGAACGACGACTCGAAAGAAGAGGGCGGGGACATCATCATTTGGGACGACAAGGACGAGGGGACCGACAACCAGCGGTGGGCGTGGGTCGGCGACGGCAAGGAGCGCCAGATCAAGAGCAAGTCGAGCGGGCTGGTGCTGGACGTTGACGGCGAGGGGCAACTAATTCAGAAGAAGGCCGACGAGAAGTCGAAGAAGCAGCTCTGGCGGGTCGAAGAAGTGAAGTAACGGCTCCGGCTCCCGTCCGCCCGGTGAGCGGGGCTCACCGGGCGGTTTTCTGATGTCCGCGCTCCCCGATGTTACCGACGAATCCTGCCGCGTCGCACTCGCCGCGTTCGAGCGGCATGCGGTGCGCGCCACGTTCGACACGGGCCGCTACGTCATGCGGCTCGCGACGTGGGGGCAGGGGCCACCGCTCGTCATCATTCACGGCCTCTCGGACGCGGTCCGCGGGTTCGCGATGGTGATGCACCACCTCGCCGCGCACTTCACCTGTATCGCCTACGAACTCCCCAACGGACTCGACGACGGCGCGAAACTCGGCGCCTACCACCACCGCGACTTTGCCGCGGACCTTTTCGCGCTCCTCGATGACCGGAAACTCGATCGGGTCGCGCTGCTCGGATCATCGTTCGGAACAACGGTCGCGCTCGCGGCGCTTGCGGCGGCTCCGCAGCGGTTCACGAAGTGTGTGCTGAAGGGCGGATTTGCGTACCGCCCACTGAAGTGGTACGAGCGGCTCGGCGCGCGCCAGGGGCGGTACTGGACCGGCCGGTTGTGCGAACTGCCGCTCCGCGAGTTCGCGATGTCCCGGGCCGACCCCGCGACGTGGAGCGGGTGCTCTCCGCTCTCGCGCGAATTGTTCCTCTGGTGCAACGGGCAGACGCCGATCCGCGCCGCGTGCCGCCGGGCCGTGGCCCTCGATACGCTCGATCTGCGACCGGTGCTGCCAACGATTCGCACGCCCGTCCTCCTGATAAGTGGCGACCGGGACCGCATCGTTCCCCACGCACGCGAAGCGGTTCTGGCGAACCATTTACCGAACGTGCGCCGGGTCGAATTCACCGATTGCGGCCACTACCCGCAGTACACGCACCCGCGTGGGACCGCGGACGCCGTTGCGAACTTCCTCGGAGAATGACAGGAGATTCGCGCCCTCCTCTTGAAAACTGACTCGTACCCGCAATAATTTCCGGAGAGCGATTCCATGCCGGAGTGGCGGAATTGGCAGACGCACCAGCTTGAGGGGCTGGCGGGAGCAATCCCGTGCAGGTTCAAGTCCTGTCTCCGGCACTTGAAGTAAAAGGGATTAGGTCAACAAACAGATCTAAATTCCTCGACGAGTTAAAAGCCTTGGCCGATTTCGGCCAAGGCTTTTGTTTTTGGCCGTGTCGCGGTGGTCACCCACAATCAGAACGGACCGGGCGCGGGAAGTGTTAATGGATGCCACTCTTGAGACGGGCTCTTCGTTACGGCGGTGGTGGTGAGCCCGCTTACTTTGGTCAAATCAATCGACGGATTTTGGCGCGCTCACGGGCAGCTCTGAACGACTCGACGGTGCCGGGTGCCAGCGGTCCGGTGCCCGTCACTGGTTCCCGACTTCTGCTCGGCTAACGGTTTCGTGCCCCTCAACAAGAGCTTCTGGTGTCGGTGACCCGCACGCGCGGGCGACAGCGGGCGACGAACCGGATCGGTGCTGGGGCAACAGCGCGCACGCGAAATCCGCGGGGCCGAACCGCGGGCGGGCGGCGGGCGCGATCGGGGCGGCCCAAGTGCTCACCCACTCGGCCCACGTCAGTTCGACCCGCCCGAACAACAGTCGGCGGGCGGCCAGAGTCGGCCCCGGGGCCGGGCGCCGCCCGGTCGGGGTGAGGGGGCGCAGTTCGGCCGCCGGGGCGAGCAGATCATAGAGCACCGGCGGGGTCGTCTCGCGCTCCCCGTACCACACCATTAGCCCGCGCGCGGAGACGTCGAAGTGGGCCGTCGGTGGCAACTCGGCCCGGACCTGTTCGCGGATCAGGTCGACCCCGGCCCGGCGGTGTAAGTAGGCCAGGGCGTTCTCGAGCTCCCGGCGCGGGTCGGGCGCGAGTTCGGCCAAGAAACCCGCCCCGCCCCACCCCGCGACCAGCCACCCGGACCGGTCCTCCCACTCCAGCCACGCGGGCTCGCCCGCGCCGGCGAGTTCGAGCCGGATCCGGTTCGTCCCCAGATGGACCCGTCCGACCCGCAGCGCGGGGCCGCCCCACCCGGCGCTCCCGGGTCCCGGGTTGAGGACCGCGACCAGCTCCCGGGTCACGAACCGGCGGACCGCCTCCTCCAGTTCCCGGAGCGCTTCGCGGTGCGCCCGGACCTCGCGCCAGTTGTCCGTCCGGGCGGCGACGCGCTCGGCGGCCCGGAGCTGGGCGTAGAGCCGCGGCAGGGTTCCGGAATGGAACCCGCGGTGGACCAGTTCCTTCACCGTTTCCCCGTGCGGCCCGACCGCGACCGGTTTCAGTGCCACCGGCCGGTTCGCCCGGAACAGGCGCCAGTTCTCGCGCATCTCCCAAACCAAATAGGTGAGCGCGTCCGGGAGTAACCACAGAGTGCCCATTACCAGGAAGAACGCCACCGCCTCGCCCAGGTACGGGGCGAGGGGCGCTACCAGGGGCGAGCCGTACCCGAGCGGGGAGTGCGGATCCCGGACCAGGATTTGAGGTGACAGGAGCAGGAGCGGGTAAACGAACTTCGCGCACACCAGGGTGAGCGGGAGCTTCAGCGGGTTAATCATGGGCTCGATCAGGACCACCGTGTAGAACCGCACCAGGAACGCGAACGGCATCCAGACGAGCCCGGCCAGCACCCGGACCGCGACCGAGAGCGGCCCCGTGCGCCCCCGGAGCCGGAACCAGTCCTCGGCCCGGGCGAGCACCCATTCGAGGGCGTACAGGAGGTCGCGGAACAGGTCGTTCACCCACCGCAGCACGGCCGGCGCGGCCGCGACCAGTTCCAGGAGCTCGCGGGCCGCGGCCAGTAGCAACTGCTCGCCCGCCCGCCCCGGGCGGCTGTTCACCGCGAACACGGCGGCCGCGAACGTGACGCCCCGAGCCACCCAGCCCCCGTCCCACAATTGCGGCCGGAACACGACCCACAGGGCGCCACTGAGGGCCAGGGGCTTGAGCCCGACGTTCAACAGGGTCTGCGCCCCGGCACTGGCGATGGCCGCCCGGACCCACGGGGTGCTCCACGCGCGAACGGGCAGGTCCCAGAACACGAACCGGGCGCCCCGGTACCCCGCGCGGAGGGCCGCGGCCACGGTCTTCCGGACCGCGGCGGAGCGGACGGTCGCCAGGAAGAAGGCCCCCAGCCCCGCCCACCCGAGGTGGAACCACCACTCCGCGTTCCACCCGTCGAAGAACGAGGGCTCGGGTTCCCCCGCCGCCCGCGCCCCGGCCGCGCGCCGGTCGAACACGAGCATCCAGACGAACTGGGCCAACACGAGCGCGCCGAGGAACGGGACCGCGACGTTCGTAACGACCCAGCGCCCGGACCCGGTGCCGAACCCGAGCGCCGTGGCGCCCTCCAGCAACCGGGTGTACGACTCGCCGCGCCGGTACACCCCGTCCATCTGAGCCGCGAGCCGCTTGTCCAGGCGCAGCAGCGGGTCGCCCCCCAGATACTCGGGCGCGCCGCTCAGGTCCGGGTGCTCTCCAAACTGCTCCCGCGTAGTAACTTCGTATAGCATACATTATACGAACCGCTCGCTGTCGAGCGGCCGGCGCACCGGGAGCCGCCCCGCGGACAGAACCCACTCGGCCGCGTCCAGGGCGTAGACCGGCTCCTCGTGGTCGCGGCACGCGCGCTGGAGGTCGTACAGGATCGCGGCCTCGACCGGGCGGCTGCCCTGGTCCGCCTTGTCGAGCAGGCTCGGCAGCACCCGGCGCCAGTTCTCGGCTTCGGCCCGGGCCGGTTCGAGGGCGCGCTCGAGCCGGTCGACCAGGGCGTAGATGTCCGCACGGGCCGCTTCTTGCGCCAGAACCGTCAGGGCGGCCGGGGCGACGCGCGCGGCCCGGGTGTGGAGGATCGCGGCCGCGACCGTGTCCCCCGCGGTACTCGCGCGCCGGGCCTGGCGCGTGAGCTTGTGGTAGAAGTCGTGGGACTCGTCCGACTGGTCGTCGGTCCGGGGGTCCGGGTCCGGGGCACCGGGCGGGCGGGTCCGGAGGAACAGCCCGCGCCCGTCCACGTCCCCGGCCAGGGCCGCGCCCACCGGGTCCGGCGCCAGGCCCGGGAAGCTGACCGGGATCAGGGCCGGGTTGAAGAACCGGAGCTCGAGGAAGTACGCGGCGAACTCGAAGTACGTGTCCCGGTCGTCGGCGCCCGGGGCGAGGTGCCCGTCCTGCTGGAGCACGTTCCGCACCTCCTCGAACTCGGCCGGCCCGATCGCCTCGATCCGCTCCCGGAGCGCGGCCGGGGTGAGCTCGGTCAGGCGCTGCCCGAGCTCCCGGTGCACGCTCGCGTGGAACAGGAGGCGCCAGTACCGGCCGAGCAGGTCGTCGCGGGGGCCGGACAGTTCCTCGGGCGTCGGGCGCTCGAGCAGGAGCACGTGCGGCGGGAGCGAGTGGTCCGAGGGCAGGTGGAGCTCGTCCGGGTCGACGTGCTTGAACAGGGTAAACCGGTCGACCACGAAGCAGTGGCTGTGGGGCACCTCCCAGAGCGCCCACGAGAGCCCCGTGACCCGCTGGACCACGCGCGCGAGGACGGGTTTGGCGACGAGGACGGCGGCCGGGTCGAGGTCCCGGAGGATCCGGCCCAGTTCTTCAAATCGCATCGCCGGGCGCTCCTGTGTGCTCCGGGCCGGCCCCGGAGGAGCCGATCGTTCCCGGGCGTCGCGCGGGTGGTCGGGATCGAGGAGAGAATCTTATGGTACCTTCTTGGGCGCGCGAGGCGAGGGCCGCCCCTCCCCGGTATTTCCGCCAGCGAGATTTCGTTCGGTGGGTGCGTGGCCGGGGCGCCATCAACGAGCTCAAGTACCGGACTGGCCGGGCGAACGAAATCTGCCGCCATTTCCCAAAGGTAACGCACTGCGATCGAGGCTATAAAGCAAAATTCGCGCCGTATGGCGCGAAGCTGGCACAATCACTTAAAGTGCGCCGTCGGTACGCACGAAGCGCGCACGCGGGATTAGAGTGACTGCACTCTGACTCTATTTGTTTCCCGGTTCCTGATTGGGAGAACGCGATGCTTCTGGAGATCGCCGTCGGCGACGCGCTCGGGGCCGGGTACGAGTTCAACGACCCGGCCATCGAGCGGCACAAAGCCGACCTCCTCCACGGTTACGTCCAGCACGCCAAACACGTCGGCATCACGCCGGGCATGTACACCGACGACACGCAGATGTCGATCGGCACCGCGGAAGCGCTCGTTTCCGGCGATCCGTGGGAACCGAAAACGCTCGTGCGCCACTGGCTCGCCGCGTTCCAGCGCGACCGGCGCGACGGGTACGCACGCGGGTTCCAGGCGTTCCTCGAATCGCACGACACAGTCGAAGCGTTTCTCGCCGACATCCGCCCGGACAGTGACCGCTCCGGCGCCGCGATGCGGGTCGGTCCCGTGGGGTTGATCGCGGACCCGGTCCGCGTCGTCGAAATGGCGACCGTTCAGGCCGAAGTCACGCACCGCACCCCGGGCGGAGTCGCTTCCGCGGTCGCGGCAGCGCTGATGACGTGGTACTGCTTCCACACGACCGAGCCGAAGAAGGATTTGCCCGCGTTTCTGGCCGCTCGCGTGCCGGGTCACGCCTGGGACCAGCGGTGGATTGGGCGCGTGGGCGTGACCGGCACGGAGTGCGTCGCGGCGGCGCTCACGGCCGTGGTTGAATGCGATTCCTTATCAACTGTTCTGACGCACTGCATCCGCTATGGCGGGGACGTGGACACGGCCGCGGCTATTGCGACGGCCGCGGCGTCCGGTTCGCGCGAGATCCGTCAGGATCTGCCGCAACACTTGATCGACGGACTGGAGAACGGTTCCTACGGCCGCGACTACCTCGTTTCACTCGACGAGAAACTGCGTGCGGCGACCCTGTCGGGCCACCGGTAACTCCCCCCCACAAGGATGGTATGCGCGGGCCGCCAGAACCGGCAATTCAAGGCTTGGCGGTTGGTGGCGGGGCGACCGCCGGTTCTTTTGCCGGCTGCACAGTGATGACGCCTTGCGAATCAATCAGGATCGTTGATCGGGTGCTCGTCGAGGGCGGTTGCGGGTAAAATGTGCCGTTGATTTTGAAACCCGCCTCGGTCACGTTTCGGTCACTGATGACGAACGTCCCGGCGGGCGTGGTGAACGTCGCCTCTGTGTCCGGGCGCGGACCCATCGGGTGGTTCATCGCGTAATTGGTGATCGTGTACTGGGCCGGCCCAGAGGTCCGCACTACGACGTCCATTGACCCGCGCTGCATGGTCAGCGTGTACGAGTCGGTGAACGTGCCCTTCGTGATAGTGGGCGGAGGGGAGCAACCGCTCAGGCACACGAGTAGAACGACCGCACAGTTGAGAACGCGCATGGCACGGCCCGCCTAATTTTTCGGGGAAGAGCTGTTCCATATTGACGCAAACGCCGCGCCGTTTGAACGACGCGGCGAGCTACTCGTGGCGTTCCGATGCGCGTCACGCGGGTTGCTTCGGAGCGGGGAGCAGTTCGCGTTCGATGAGCGGCGGCAGCTCGAACTTCGTCGCGACCGCGGCGATCGGTTCGCCGATCTGCGGAATTTCGGCCTCCACGATCCGCCCGACGCGCTTCGCCGCTGCGTAAACGAGCGTGGGGATGCGCTCCGGCGGGAGCCCCATAATCCGCGCGCACGTCGAATCGACCGCGACCGGGTCCAGGCCCATGACGAGCGCGCCGACGTGCTTGGCGGTGCCGTGGAGCGGGCCGTCGCCCTCCATTCCCGTGATACCGTCCACGATGGACAGGTTCGCCGGGTGCGTGCAACTGATGTCCACGATGCTCTGGGAGATGCCGCGCCAGTGCAGCTCGTTCTTCGGCCACCCGTAGCAGATCCCCGGGAGCGTGCCGAACAGGTTCTTGAGCGAGAGCGTCACCCCGGCCCAGTGGTGCATCTTCAGCTTCGGGAGCGAGATCAGCACGTCGGCGCTCAGAACCGTGCGCGACATGTAGAGGTGGTCGAGGCGCGTGAGCCGGCCCAGGTTCAGCACCTTCACCGGCTCGTCGTGGTTGATGTCCACGAACCGGACGCCGTGCTTGTCGAGCACCGCGCCGAGGCCGCTCTCGCGCACGAGGAACTGCACGTTCCGCCAGTGCCCCGGCCCCTCCGCGACGATGACCTCCGCCGCGCCCTCCTGCTTGCACAGCGTGATGACCGCGTCCACGACCCGCGGGTCGGTGTTAATCACCCGCTCCGGCCGGTACTCCACGAGGTTCGGCTTGATGACGACGCGCTTCCCGGCGAGCGTCAGAGCTTGCCGGAAGTGCGCGAACTGCGCCGCGAGGATCTCCGCGAGCGGCGCGTCGTAGCTCGGCGCGCGGGCGATGTGGACCGCCGACGTGATCGGGAGCGGTTTCAGCTTCGCGATGCCCGCGGCCATGACCCCGCGGAACTTCGACGTAATCTTCGCGAGCAGCCCGGGGGCCGGGGCGGGCGCGCTGCCGGCGTGGGCCGGAGTGCCCGGGGCGGGCGCGGCGTGCGCGCCGAAGCGCAGGCGCATGGGGCTCGTGTCTGCGAGCGCGAGCGGCCGCGAGCGCGAGCCGGTGCGGGCTGGTGGCCGGGTCGCTCGCGAGGTCGAGGATCTTCTGGTCCAGCGCCGGGAACAGCTCGCGCGTCGCGGTGTCGGAGTCGTGGACCCCCAGCGCGATCCGCGCCCAGGCGAGGTGCTCGAGGTCGGTCGATTTTGCCGCGTGCATGCGCAGGTAGCCCACCGCGGCGTCGACGCGCGGGTGATCGACGGCCCCCTGCACCGCGAGCAACAGCACCGCAGTGGGGCCGGGGATCGGCTCGGTCGAGGTGCCCAGTACCACACGGTTCCCGTAGTTCGCGCCGCCGCTATCGAACGCGCGGTCGAGGAGCAGTTTCAGCCCCTGCTGGACCCGCGGGTGCGTCCCCAGGCCCGCGCCGCGGAGCGCGAGGCACGCCCACGAGGTCGGTTCCACCCACCCGAAGTTCGTCGCGCCCCACGGCCAGCCGACGAGCGTCAGGTCGATGTCGTTGGCCATGTCGTTCGCTTCGGGATCTTTCGCGATCGTGCGGCTCTCGATCGACAGGATGTGGTCGATCGTCGGCTTCAGTTCTTGTGGTGAAGCACCGAGAGCGAGGCGCGCGAAGAGTGCAATGGGCGTGGGCCAGGTGGCTTCCGGGCGCCCGGTGGCGAGCCGGTACCCGCCGTCGGGCTGGTGGTTGTGCGCGAGGCACGCGAGCCCGTTCGCGATCGGCCGGGCGAACGGCTCGCGCGCGGGCGCGAGGGCCAACAGCGCGAGGCACGTCGGTTCCGGGTGGCTGGCTTTACCGGCGTGGTACCCGTACCCGCCGTCCGGGTTGGCGAGTGCGACGAGGCGCGTGAGCAGTGCGTGCGAAGAAGACACAATCGGCCTCCGGCGAGACGGGGCGATATCAGTTTATGCCACGCGATACCGACTTCGGCCACTACAACACCGTCATACGGGAGGAAGAAGTCGTGCGCGTTGCTCATTTCGATTGTTTCAGCGGCATCAGCGGGGACATGGTTCTCGGCGCGGTGATCGACGCGGGCGTGCCGGCCGACGCGATCCGCGCCGCGCTCGATTCGCTCGGTTTGCCGATTCAGCTCGAAGTAGAACGTGTGAAGCGGTGCGGGTTCGCGGCGACGAAAGCGACCGTCGAGGCCGCGGACCAGGAGGACTACCGCTTCCTGCCGGACGTGGAGGCGATTCTGGCGAAGGGGGCACTCACGCCCAAACAGCGCGAACTCGCGACGGCGATCTTCCGCAAGGTAGCGGGCGCGGAATCGGTCGCCCACGGCATGCCGCTCGAACGGGTCCACTTCCACGAGGTCGGCGCGCTCGACAGCATCGCGGACATCGTTGGCGCGGCGGTCGGCCTGGACCTGCTCGGGGTGGAGAAGTTCACCAGTTCGCCGGTCCCCACCGGGAGCGGAACGGTTAAGTGTGCCCACGGCATCATGCCCGTTCCGACGCCGGGCACCGCGGAGCTGCTGAAGGGCGTGCCGCTCGCGCCGTCCGTCATCAAAACCGAACTCACGACGCCCACCGGGGCGGCGATCCTGACCACCGTCGTGACGGAGTATACGGCCACTCCCGTAATGACCATCGAGCGCATCGGGCACGGGTCGGGGACCAAGGACTTCATCGAGCAACCGAACCTATTGCGCCTGATGGTGGGCACAGCGGCTCCCGAGCGGGGCCAGACCGAAGTTGATACCGTCGCGGTGCTGGAAACGAACCTGGACGACATCGCGCCGGAGGTGATCGGCTTCTGCACGGAGCGCCTGTTCGCGTGCGGGGCGCTCGACGTGTTCGCGGTGCCGATTCAGATGAAGAAGGGCCGGCCCGGGGTGCTTTTGAGTGCGATCTGCGCGCCCGACAAGGTGAGCGAACTCGAAGCGATCCTGTTCCGCGAAACGGGCACATTCGGTGTCCGCCGCACGACCGCGACGCGGGCGAAGTTGCAGCGCGAGGCCGTCACGGTGGGGACGCCGTGGGGGGCGGTTCGGGCCAAGCGCGGGTGGCGCGCGGACGGGTTCACGGTGCTCACGCCCGAGTACGAGGACTGCGCCCGGATCGCGCGGGAACACAACGTTCCCTTGCGCGACGTGTTCGCGGCCGTGGCCCGTGCGTGAGCTCGCGTCACTTCGGTTTCGCGCTGCCCGGGTTCGGGCGCTGGTGGAGCACGGGGCGCGCCTTGGTCCCGACGTGTACGACGAGTGCCCGCGCGTCGTGTTCGCTCAACCCGCGCTCCACCGGTGTGAACGACGCCGAGAACCGGACGTGAATCGTGACCGGCGTGTCCGCCGGCAGGTCGATCGGCTCCCACTCCACGTTCACCGCACGCAACTCGTCGGTCGCGCCCGCGGGGAGCCGTTTGCGGGGGCGGTCCGGTAATTCGACTTCCGCTACCACTTCGGGCACCCGGCCGAGGTGGTTCGGCATGACGCTGCGAACCAGTTCGATCCGCTGGCACCCTCGAAGGTCGCCCAGCGTGCCCACGAACCGGGCGCCCTCGGCCGGAACCCAACCATCCACAGTGAGGCCCTCGACGCGGAGCGCCTTGCGCGCGTAGGTCGTGACCGTTCGGCCGTGAATCTGGTACTCCCCGATCTTGAGCGCGTGCGCTTCGCAGTACGCGCGGAGCGCGGGGCGCATCCGCTCCATCGCCTCGTCGTAGGGGTACTTGAAGTGGCCGGCCGGTACGCCCTTGAGGACCACGATGTCGCTGCGCTCGAGGCGCCGGAGAATGTCTTCCTCGCTCTCCGCGAAGATCGAGGTGCCGTCACCGTATTCCGCCCAGCGCCCGCTGTGCTCGAACTCCAGAACTTGAAGTCCCAGGCCCGTCATGTCGTGCGTGCTGGCGTCGTTGAACACTTCGGGCGCGTCAAAATTCTTCTCGGCGCGCGTGTCGATCACGTCCCGGAGCAGTTGCATGGTGCGCCGCCCGTCGGCCCCGAGTTTCGTGTACAGGGACGGGGTCGTCGCGTGCGTCAGGAACGTCCCGGTTCCCAGAAGGAGCGCGGCGCCGGCGCCGGTGCTCAGCGCCCAGCGCGGGGCGCGCGGCGCGGACGCGATTAGGGGTGCGAGGACGGCCCAGATGATCCCCGGAAGGAGCACGTCACCCACGACCGGTGACTTGATGGCTCCGATGTTCAGAACCACAAAGGGCACCCCGAACCCCAGGAGCGCGACCGGGAGCACCGCGGCCCGCCGCGCCCCGCTGCAACCGGACGTACTCGCGCGAGCGAACCCGAGGGAGCCGAGCGCGCCCAGAATTCCCGCCACCCACCAGAACGCCGGCCCCGTGTGTTCTCGCACAACGGACCGCGGGTAGTAGTACGCGGCGTCGCTCCACTGGCGGATCCCTTCTTCCGCGGCCCGGATGTCTTTCTCCGACGACGTGATGTGCCCGACCACGTAGTAGGCTTTGATGGCCTCGCGCTGCTTGATGAGCACGGGCCAGGTCACCAGGACGAGCAGCCCGGTGGCGATCGCCCACCCGCGCAGCCGGCGGGCAGTTTGGGCGCGCGAATCCGGGTCGGAGCGCGCGACCCACAAGACCAGCAGGCCCGCCGCGATCGCGCTCAGCACCCCGCCGATGTACACGGCCGTAATGAAGCGGAAGAGGACGACCACACTGGCGCACGCACCAACGGCGGCCGCCCACCGTGCGTCCAGCAGAACCCGGGACCGGACGAGGGCACACAGGAGCGTGCCGTACAAGCAGAACGCGGTGAAATCCATCCGGAAATCGAACGCGCCGCCGGTCGCGATGAACAGCGTGTTCAGTGTGAGCGTCGACCCGAACCCGGCGAGCGCCACCCACCAGTTCCGGGTCAGCCACAGAACGGTCGCGACGAGCGCGCACTGGAACAGCACGAGGTGAGCGAAATTCACGCTCAAAACGCTCACGCGATCGTGGCCCAAGACCACACAGTGGAGTGCCCCTTGCACGGGTAACAGGATTCCCGTGGCGTGAGATTTGGCCACGTGGGACCGGATCGCGGGGAACAGCCCCTGATCGGACGCATCGTGAACGATCCGGTAGGTTTGCGTGATGTACGCGGTCTGATCGTAGTGCCCGGGGAAGGCCCACGCGATCTCGCGCCGCGCGTAGGACACGAGCGTCGCCAGTTCGACGGCAACGAGTGCTCCGACGACCACCCACCCCCACCAACCGGGCGACGGCTCGGGCTTCGGACCCGGATTCGAGAGTGGTGGTTCGTCCATGAGCCGACCTCGCAAGGCAATTTCGGGGGACACCGGCTTTCGGGCGACGACCGGGCAAAACGCGCGGTAGGGTACTGCGCGGGGTTTCGGTCCGTCAAGGCACACCGCGGCGGGGCTGTTTAGGGCGTGTTGACGTTGCCTTGTTTGCGTAGCCGGATGAAGCCGAGAACCACGTGCAACAGACCACGGTAGGTGATCTTGAGTTTCTCATACCGTGTGGCGATGCGGCGGAACTGTTTGGCCTTACCGAACAAGCGCTCGACCCGGTTCCGGTCCTTGTAGCTGACCGGGTCGAACGCCCACAGGTCCGGGTCACGGTTCTTCTTGAGCGGGATGTTCGGGTTCACTTCCCGGTTCAGGCAATCGCACCGCAGTTGATCCCCATCGAACCCCTTGTCCCCGACGATCTCATCGACCTCGGTCCGCTCCAGGGTGCGGTCCAGCATCGGCACCAACAGGGGCGCGTCACCGGCCTGTCCGGGCACGATGTCCACGGCGAGCACGGTGTCCTCGTCGGACACCACGGCCATGATTTTCGTGCTCAGCCCGCCGCGACTGCGGCCCAACCCGTGCTCCCGCGCGGAGCGCTCGGCCCCGATCTTTTATGCTTGCGCCGTGCCCCGGCGGCGTGTTGGTGGGCACGGACGATGGTGGAGTCGATGAACACCCGGCGCACGGCCCCGAACTGCGGGTCGGCCGTCATCGCCTCGAACAGGGCGCGGAGTCCCCCGGACCCGACCCACCGGCGGAACCGGTTGTACACCGCGTCCCAGCGCCCGAACTCGGACGGCAGGTCGCGCCACGGAACCCCGGTCCGGGCCAGATACAACAGGGCCTCGAAAAAGCCCCGGTCCGACAGCACCGGCTTCTGCCCGCCCTTGTGTCGCTTGGCCTGTCGGACCAGTGGCTCCAACCCTGTCCACAAGTCGTCTGTGAGCATGTATCGCATCGCCCGCCCACGCACTCAGCCCTAAAAATGTCCCAAGTTGTTATGCCGCAAGGACGGGAAACGTCAACACGCCCTAGTGTTTAGTGGGGTGTATCCAAATTCTCTGGGGTCATGCCGCCAAGCTCCAATAGGCCTGCCACTGGATGGAGTTCCGCACGCAGACCAGGCTCGCCATCGGTCGGACGTTCTTCTTGAGCCAGCGAGCACCTCGGGCTTTCAAACGCAATCCCAGGGTCTTGGCTTGTCCTTCCACCGCACCGCTGCCGATGGCCTGGCCACGGGCCAACCGATCACGATACGCCAAACGATTCGTGTGCTTGGCGAAGTAGCCCAACAACTTCTCCGTCGCCTTCTGCCTTCGTGTCCGTTCTTCGAGAGTCTCGACGGACAACAGTTCTGACACCCACACGCACACACCACCCCAACCCTCACGCAACAACACGTCGCGACCGCGCTCAAAAGCAGCACGGGCCTCGTCGGTCCCCTGGCCGAATATCCTCTGCGCACAAAGGCTCAACCGCTCACTGGCGTGGTAAATGTCCAGCGTCTCTCGACAACCCGGCAGCACACGATTGACCGACTCCCAAATCCAACTGGCCCCGTCACCCAACGCATGGACGCTCGACCACTGCGCCACACCCAACTGACGCAACGACGGACCCCAACGGCGTCGAAACACTTTCGATTTGGCGATCATCGCGAACGACACGACCGCACCGGCCGGGGGCAAGCGCTCGTCGTCCTGCCACGGCTCGGGTGATACCGCCGTGCCGGCCTCACGCTTGGAAATCACTGCGATCTTCAGGTCTTTCCAGCCTTCTTCGCGGGTATTGACCTTGCCCGCGTCAATCGCCAACTCGATCTCGCCTGGGGTTTGGCGAAACGTCTGGGCCGTGGCGTGATCCTGGGGTTGGAACGTCGTCATCGCCCGGCCATGCGTTCCCACGAGCTGGCGCGCGGTCTCGGGGGCCAACTTCACCCCCAGCAACTCCCGGAGATGTTCGCGGGTCTTGGCGAACGACACATCGGCAGCCAAACGACAGCAATGCTTCTGAAGAACCGTGCTGAATCGCTGCGTCAGACCGATGACGGCATCGGCTGCGTAAGCTCCTTCGGCTCCACAGCGGCATTGCCAATAGTGTCGCGTGAGGTTCAGAGGGCCGACAGTGGTCACGAACTGCCGGGGCTTTTTCCCGCGGTCTTCTTTGGCTCGCCCGCAGTCGCAGATTCGGATCGGCGACCCTTTTTTTCGGCGGCTTGGATGCGTCGGGTGACCGCATCGGCCAAGAGGTTTTTGGTCAGTTCGCGTCCCTTGGGTATGACCGCCGTTTCGCAGGCGTCCAAGACCGTGCCGTTGGCCGCGGAGAGCGCCAGAGCTTGGAGCTCTTCGTGGACGGCCAATAGCTGCCGGACTAGCGCTTCGCTTTCGGCGGGGATTTCAATCGTGACGGTCTTGCTCATAGAACATCCCTGTTCGCATCCGAGAACACCCCACTTACCCAAATTCCGCCAACCCCACCAGAGAAGTTAGTTACACCCGTTATAGTGTGTGGAGGTGGGCAGGTACTGCCGTCCACACCCGCTCGTTAACACCTTCCAGTTGGTCACATCTTTGGGGTTGACAAGTGATTGTCTGGAAGGGGTAATCGTATGCACCCACGGAGGGGTGCGATGAACCCGATCCCGAAATCGTTTGGGGCCCAGGGGTTCGGTGATGCGGGCCTGGGGACGTGCGGCGCGTGCGCCGGCTCGTGGCCCTGGGGGATGCGTGCCTGGGTGCCCCGGACCACGCGCTCCCGGACAAACTCCACGACCCCGGCGGTTACTATTGATCCGCAGGTGAGCAACCTTATCAACTGAGGCCAGTCGGGAACGGCCGTTCCGAGCCGTCCCAGAGCGACCTCAACAACTCGGGATCACATCTCAAGCGGATCAACCGGGCAATGATCTCGTCGTCCAACTCGACCAGATCATCGGGAACGAAGTTCGCCAACTGCCCGTACTTCAACCAACTCCATACCTGCTCGACCGGGTTCAACTCCGGGGCATACGGTGGCAACCGCTCCAACCACAACCGCTTGTTCCGCGCCAGGAACGCGCGCATCAGCGGCCCCTTGTGATTCGTCCCCCCCGTCCCACACCACGATCACCTTCCCGACCCGCACCTTCAGCAGGTATCGCAGGAACCCGAGCACCTCCGGCGCGCCGAAGAACCCGTCGGGGCGGGTGTCGAAGTACAGGCCCAACCGCCGGATACCGGGCGAGACGCTAACCGCACCGATCACCGACACCTTCGTCCGGTGCCCGCCGTCCCCGCCGATCACCGGCGTGTTCCCGCACACCGACCAGCTGCGGCGCACCAACGGGTTGATGAACAGGCCGGTCTCGTCGATCAGGACGAGGTGGGCGCGCTCCTCGCGCGCCTTTTTTGGATCCGCGGCCAGTCCTCCGGCACCCAACGGGCGATGGCCTCCGGGTTCCGCTGTTTGGCTCGCCGGGCCGGCTTCTGCGGGGTGTAGTTCCGCTTGCCCAGCCACTCCCGCAAGTAGTTCGGGTGGAACCGCACGCCGAGTTTCTTGTGGATCACCTCGGCCACCCGGCGAGCGGTCCACAGGTCGGTGCCGAACCCGTGCTTGGTCGGCGGTTCGGCCACCCAGCCGAGCACCTGTTTCTCCTGATCGTCGGTCAGGAACCGGGGGCGACCAGGGGTCGGCTTGGCCTTCAACCCGTCGTCGCGGTCGACGCGGTGGCGGGCGATCCACTTGGCCACGGTGACCGGATGGACGCCCAGGAACGAAGCCACGTCCTTCTGCGCCCGCCCGTCGAGGACCCGCTGGACCGCGTGACGGCGCCGCTCCTCCAACTCCGCCGCCGTGCCTTTGCTCCTGGTCGGGACAAGCTATACGACCGCCATCGAATAAGTAGCGTTGCTTACCTGTTGAACCTAACTCGTGGCAGGGGAATCTAATGGGTCATGGGAACCCGAAAATCGTACCCCAGTGACGTGACGGACGACGAGTGGGCGTTCGCAGCCCCATACCTGACCCTGTTGTGCGAGGGCGCGGGTCAGCGTGAGTACGCCCTGCGGGACGTGTTCGACGCGCTCCGCTGGGTCCTCAAGACCGGCGCCCCGTGGCGGTTCCTGCCACACGACTTCCCGCCGTGGCCAGCCGTGTACCAGCAGGCCCGGCGGTGGCTCGCGGCCGGGTGCTTCGAGGACATGGCCCACGACCTCCGAGCGTTGCTCCGCATCGCCGCCGGGCGTAGCCCTTCCCCGAGCGCCGTCATCTTGGACGGGCGCACCCTCCAATCGACCCCAGAGAGCGGGGCGCGGGGCGAGTTCGACGGGCACAAGATGCGCAACGGGTCCAAGATCCACATCGCCGTGGATACCTTGGGGCACCTGTTGGCGCTGCGGGTGACGACCGGCAAGGAGCAGGAGCGGAACCAGGTCGCGGACCTGGGTGCGGCGGTCCAAGAGGCGACCGGGCAGGCCGTGACCCTGGCGTATGCGGATCAAGGTTGCACCGGGGACCAACCGGTTGCTGATGCGGGAGCTCACGGGATCACGTTGCGGGTGGTCAAGTCGGACCGCACGAAGAAGGCGCAGAAGGCCAAGAAGAAGGGGTTCGTGTTGGTGCCGAGGCGCTGGGTGGTGGAGCGCTCGTTCGCCTGGATGGGCCGGTTCCGACGACTCGCCCGGGACTACGAGCGACTGTCCACAACTCTCGCGGGGTGGCACTGGAGTGCCGTCACGGCGCTTCTACTCCACCGTTGGATCCCAATTACGAGCTTAGGTTCATAACAGGCTCTAACACACTACGAGGTAAGAAGCCGCAAGTGTGCTTTGCAGCGACACTTGCGGCAGTCGGGCTGATAGGATTTGAACCTACGACCTCTTGGTCCCGAACCGCAACCTGGCTCATGTCAGCATGACACAAGTGCTTAATGAGAAGAGTTTAGCAGCAAACTGCATTTCGTGCAACTAAAGTATAGGACGATTCAAATGCAAGGAATCCCTGTACTTCAAAACTAATACATGTGAGGATGAAGTGGTGGCCCCCAGCACAGTACCGTATCTCTTCCGAGGCCGTGGATTATGACGTGGACCCCACCCGATGATCCGGACCCATCGGAGATACTTGACAGCGCCGCTCGCGACACTCGTACTGGCGCCCATGCCCAAGCCCTCGCCAAGTTCGTGTGGTTCCACGACAACGGCCATCGCATCAACACGTCACTCTACGGCGTTCGCCTGTCCTTTGCGCTGACCGACTGGATGGAGTTGGCCGCTGTCTACCCGCCCGCGCGGGCCGCGTTCGTTCGGACCCGCGATGAAACTGAAACCGCGTTTCGAGGCAACCCGCACAACTTCGGTTTGTTTCACGATCTGGCCGCGCTAAACCGGCACCTTGGTGAAGGCGCCCGGACAGCGGAACTGTTTGTTCTAACTGCACAAATTGATCGTGCCGCCGCGGAGCGTCTGTACCGTGTCGCCGAGCCGTTCCTGATCGCGGTCGGGCGCTACGAAGTGTGTGGACCGTATCTCGCTCCGGCGACTCGGTTGTGGTTAGCTGATGATTCCTACAAGTTGATGAGCCGCGTGGAAGCGAGAGAATCCGAGAGAGAGTGTGCGTCTCCGCCAATGGCACGCGGTTTCTACACACACGACGTTGCAACCCTCGTTGGGCTGCTAGTTCTCAACAACCGAGTTGAGGAGGCACGTCAGGCACGTGCAGACGCCTTGGCTGTCGTGGACGACGGCGAATTCCGTGAGATGCTCGATGCCGCGATGACCGGCCACTTGCCTCCGCCTTCGTTTAGTTGACTTGCGTATTACCATCGGCGAAGCGAACTTACTCCCGAGGCGCCCGCGACGATGCTCCATTTTCTCCTCACTCCGCTGTTCGTTCTGATACTGGCCCTGGTGCCGATCGATAGTGCGTGGGGGCACGCACCGATCCCGCAGGAAGCGCGAACAGTCGCCCCGACACCAAAACAGCTAAAGGAAGCAAAGGCCGCGTTCAAGGGCTTCGGGGGCACACACCACGAGCGGTCCGTGGCAGGAATCAGGGGCTTGGTCCACACCTTCGCGATGCCGACTACTGTCAATGACGCAACCCTCAAGCGCGTGCCCGATCTGCCATTCACGTTCGGGTTGCAGCTCAGCCTCACCCAAGTAACCGATCAGGGGCTCAAGGAGCTGAACCGGCTCACTCACCTCACGTTCCTGGATCTCTCCAGCACCCAGGTGACTGACGCGGGGCTTAAGGAACTCAAGGGCTTCCCCAGTCTCGTTGCGCTGCACCTCCAATACACCGACGTGACCGACGTGGGGCTTAAAGAACTTAAAGGGTTCGCCCGGCTCACCGAATTAGATCTGTTTCATATTCCCACGGTAACGGACGATGGCCTTAAGGAGCTCAGGGGGCTTACCAAACTCGCCAAACTGAACCTCTACGGCACCGCGGTCACGGACGCGGGACTCAAGGAACTCAAGGGGCTCACTGCACTCACCACACTCGACCTTCACGCCCTCACGATAACAGATCGTGGCCTTCAAGAACTTAAGGGACTTACCGAACTCACCATTCTGGACCTTGGTCGCACGAAGATCACGGACCGTGGTCTCCAGGAGCTCAAGGGACTAATCAACCTCACCGAACTGTGCCTTCACGCGACCGCGGTAACGGACACCGGGCTCGATGAGCTCCAAAGGCTTACTGCACTTACGAAGTTGGATCTCGGACGCACGAAGATTTCGGACGTCGGATCGAAACGACTGAAGGGTTTCGCGAAGCTCACCGAACTAAACCTCGCGTCCACTCTCGTGACAGATCGGGGACTCAAAGAAATTCAGGGGCTCACAAAACTGGATTGGTTGCACCTCGGTTCCACGGAAGTCACGGGCACGGGGCTCATGGGATTCACCAACCTCACGCTTTTGGACCTCAGTTCAACGGGCCTGATAGACACGGGACTCCAAGATTTGAAAGGGCTGACGCACCTCAAGTACCTCGATCTCGAATCCACAAAGGTGACGGACGCAGCGCTCGAGGAACTGAAAAAGCACAAGAAGCTCACCGAACTGAATCTTCGAGGCACGAGAGTAACGAACGCGGGATTCAAGGCATTGCGCGCCGCGCTACCCAGGTGCGAAATCACCGCGGAATAATTAGATTAAAGAGTTAAACCCTGGTCTTTTTGGCCCCCGTTCATCCGCAGAATCAAGAGTTCGGTTCGGAGGGCGAACATATGAGGTGCGTGCGCGCGAGCATTGTGGCCTTGAGCCTGCTGAGTCTCATGCCCCCCGCGCGAGCCGATTCACCTGCACGCCCGCATTCTTACAAGAAGCTCACACCGGGCAACGAGTTCGTATTCGTCATGGTCTCTCCGGAGCCCGCCGAGGAAGAGTATAAGCACTTCAACGAGGAAGCTGCAGCCGAGATCCGGGAGATACGCCAAGTGTACGCCCGCAGCGGGATGTACCGCAACGACGGATCGACCGAACCACTGTGGACCGTGGACTGGTATGCACACGGGGTCGATCCGACGGCCGACGGAGCGCACCTGGTACGCTACGGTCCGTGGGCCGGTCTCCGGCGTGACGGGACTCCGAACCTCGATTGCGAGGCCGTGAGTTTCTTCGCGAACGGCCAGTTGATCCGCACGTACCGAGTCGCCGAGTTGATCGACAACCCCGGCCGCCTGCCCCGATCCGTCTCACATTTCTGGTGGCGGGAAGCGGGGAACGTCAGCGGAGAGTTCGAGTACACGATCGCGACCCTCGACGGGAACTGGTTCGTGTTCGACGTCCGCACCGGAGAAGCGGTGTCCGCGTTGCGAGTAGGCCACAAACTCCGGTGGAACTGGTGGATGGCACTTGGAATTGCTTTCGGCGTCGCATCTGTAGGGCTCGTCTGGCGCCAGCGTTCACGCACGAGGCGGGCCGCGAACGGCTCGCCGGCTGTCGTTAAAGCCACTCAGAAATAGTAACTGCTCCCAATCACTCGCCCGTTAACGTGACGGGTCGCAGCATTACTTTCGCGGCCCGTATTCGTTCACCCTGGTTGAGCCTTCGGGCTGAGCGTTGAGCGGCCGCCTCATGATTTACCCGTGTAATCGCAAGAGGTATACTCGCACTCGAACCCTTATCTCGAGGCGCCAATGACTGCCCACACACGACTTCTGACTCTGCTGCTCGCGCTCGCGCTGATGCCGGTCGGGGGGGCAGGATGTCGTCCCGCACCGGTTCAAGAAGACCAGAAGCCGCTCTCGCTCGCCCCAACCCCGGAGCAGTTGAAGGCTGCAAAGGCGGCCTTCCAAGAGCTCGGCGGCGCACACACAGAGCAGCGCCTGAGCGGCGAGAGAGGTACCGTTCACGTGTTCTCGCTACCGGAGGCGGCCGACGATACCACTTTGAGGCGAGTACCGAACCTGCCGTTTGAGTTCGGGTTAACTCTCAGTCTGACCAAGGTAACGGACACGGGACTCAAGGAACTCAAAGGGCTCGCCAATCTGAAGCACTTGCGGATCGGTTTCACGAAGGTAACGGACGCCGGGCTCAAGGAGCTCAAAGGGCTCACCAAGCTGACATCTCTGTCCCTCGAAGGGACGAAGTTAACGGACGCGGGACTCAAGGAACTGAGGGGCCTCACCGAACTCACCGAACTGGGGCTACTCTCCACGGGGGTGACGGACGCGGGACTCAAAGAGCTGAGCGGATTCACCAACCTGATGTCCCTGGACCTTTGCGACACCGCGGTGTCGGACACGGGGCTCAAGGAGCTCAAAGGGCTCACCAAACTCACCACATTGTACCTCGGTTTTACACGGGTAACGGACGCAGGGCTCAAGGAGCTCAAAGGGCTCACGGAACTCACATCTCTGAACCTCAATCGCGTGAGAGTAACGGACGCGGGGCTCAAGGAGCTCAAAGGGCTCACCAAGCTCACCACCGTGTGCCTCGTCTCTACTCAGGTGACGGATGCGGGACTCAAGGAACTGAGCGGGCTCACCGGACTCACCGCACTGTACCTCAATGAACGAATAACAGACGCGGGGCTCAAGGAACTGAAAAAGCACAGCAAACTCACCACACTGGCCCTTGAGGACGCTAAAGTGACGGACGCAGGACTCAAGGAACTGAGCGGGCTCAACGAACTCACCTTCCTGAAACTCTCCTATACTCAGGTGACGGACGCGGGGCTCAACGAACTAAAAGGCCACACGAAACTTACCTTCTTGGATCTCGGTTTTACGCAGGTAACGAGCGAGGGGCGCAAGGAACTGCGCGCCGCACTGCCCAATTGTAAGGTCAGACCGGAGTAGCTTGAGCGGTTGAACAGTGAGCACAAATGCAACGGGCCGCGGAAGTGATCCCGCGGCCCGTACTTATTCGCCCTGGTCGAGACTCACGCCTTCGCGACGGCGTCAACCACCGGTTCCTTCACGTCGCTCGAGAAATCCGGGAGCGGGGGCAGTTTGAGCCCGAACAGTCCGGCGATGAACGCCACCCACGGCACGATCAGCTTGAGATTCGAGCCGTCACCGAACTTGGCGAACTCGCGCACATCGTCAGCGCTACCGAGGTTCACGTTGAGGTGCAGGTGCAGCATCATTTGCCCTTTGTGTTGGGATCAGGTGAGGGAAAAACCTGAACCACGGGAGTGATCCCATCAGCTCCCGAGGTCACCAGGATTACGGGCGGGGGAGGGAGCGGAACGTCCTTCCCCAGCCAGCGCTCTGCGAGCGCGGAGGCGATCGACAGCGCGAGGATCGCGGACGCATACAGAGCCCAGTCCTTCAGTCGTTCGGCGTAGCTCTTGGTGCTTTCGGCCACGGCATCACCTCATGAGTTTGAGCAGCTCGAGTAGCCCCACGGTCGAGAGCACCCCGCCGCACACACCGACCACGAACCACACGTCCGGCCCGCGTGAGCGCTCGCGCCTCGCCACGGTCGAGGGCAGGCACCGGGCCTCGGCACCGGTCGCCACGATCACCGGGAGCGGGTGACCGCACCCGGCACACGGCCACAACGGGGGCGGCCAGTTCGTGCGCGTGTTGAACTTGTCGCACCGATGGCACGCCACCCCGATCACGCGCGCTCACCTCACTTGAGGGTCGTTACCGACAGGGTCCGGCGCGTCGGCATGTCCACCGGTTCCCACACGTTGATGGGGCCGATGCCCGCTTCGGGAATCTCAATCGGGGTCCACGTCTCCGTTTCGCTGCTCGCGCCGGGCCGGTACTTGCGGGCGATGTCCGCCGCGCAGCCCCACACGCGCGCCTTCTGGCCCTTCGCCGTCGTGCAGCACACGCACGAGATCAACTCGCCCGTGTCGTCGCGGAAGATGCCCCCGCCCGAGTCACCCGAGGAAACGGACAACGACATTTGGAGCTGACCGTTGCCGTCCTGCGCGAACGTGATCTCGCCGTCCTCGCGGTTTCCGGGCACATCAACGCCATACCCCTTGTGCCAAATCTTGGTCCCGACCGCGGGGTTCGTGGCCGCGATCTCGGCGAACGGCAGGTCCGCGAGCGTCGCGTCCTCGGTCGTGAGCCACGCGCAGTCCGGTGTTTCGTAGATGCTCCCAACCTTGATCGCGAGTTTCCGGCCGTCCGGGAGCGTCATGGAGCCCTTCGCGCCGACGCCCACGTGGGTCACGCAGTGTGCCGCGGTAAGCACGTCCCACTTCCCATCGGCCCGCCGCGGCCCGATCACCGTGGCCGTGCAGCCCGCGTTGCCGAACTGGATCTTGCCCAGCGCGGCCACCGGGTTCGCTTTCGGCTTCGTGGGCGGTTGCGGAGTGGGCGGGACGATCGGGGGCGCCTTGTCGCAGCAGTTCTCGATCTCCACCGCCATCGCTTGTTCATCCACCGAAATCGCGCCGTCGGCCCCGGTGGTGATGACCAGCGCCTCGATCTGGTACGTACCGGGCGGGGCCACGAATTCGAGGATGCCGCGCGGGGTCGTCGCGCGCTGCACGTCCTGGCTCGGGTACACGCGCCAGATGATCCCGGCTCTCGGGTCGATCCCCGACGCCTTCACGCGGACCAACTGAAACGGCTTGTACTTCGCGGCCCCCTCGAGCGCGAGCTTTTGGGGCAACGGTTCGGGAACGAGCATCCGGTCCGGGGTGGCCATCAGCTCTGGAACGATGAGACACAATACCAACGCCAGCGGGACAATGAGGCGAACGCGAAGCATGAGAATCGGCTCCTGGGCGAGTGACTCTGACAATTGAAATTGGCGATCAAAATACCAAATCAAATAGGAATTACCTATTTCAGTAAGCAAAAAAAATGCGCACTGGGCTCATGCCGTACCGAGGGGCGCGCTCGGGCCGGTGTCGTGGACGTTCACCGACACGTCCCAACCGCTCGCGGCGCTGTCCGCTCGGCGCTTCAGCAGATCCCGGCACGCCTGCCACCTCGCCTGGAGTTCGCGCGCGGTCCGGAGCGCCCGGCGCAGCTCGGCCGTGAGGCGGTCGTACTCCTCGAGCAGCGCTGCGCCGCTCTTGATCGGGACGGGTGACGTCATTCGGTGCCCCTTCACGGTTCCGGTGTTTCAGTTCGCGCCGCGCACCGCGGCACGGTAGCTCACCGCGCGCTCGTCCCCCAAGTTTCCGGGCGCGGTGAACGTGATCGTTGCCACGTACACGGCCCCGATCGTGAGCCCGGCCAGGTCCGCGGCCGGGATCTGCGCGCGGTACAGACCGGGCTTACCCGTCACGAACGGCATGGGGCCGCTTGAGACGACCGCACCCCCGGACAGTGCCAGAGAGTAGGCGCACGTTCCGTCGTTGATGAACGCGCCGGCCTGGGTGCGCGCGTCGGCGTACTCGAGCAGGTGCGGGCAGTTGCGGTAGATCGGCTCCATCGCGGTCTCACATCGGGGTCAGACGGACGGAAGCGGTGACGGAGGGCGCGGCGCGCACCGTGGCCGAAACCGCGGGTACGAGCCGAACGGACGCGAACACGGGCACCTTGAGCGCCGGGGCCGGACCAGTTCCGCCGCCGCCGAGCCCGAACAGATTGAGGATCGCATTGATCCACCCGCCGACCATAGCAACCTCACTTGTAATCGATCCCGATTACGACCTCGCCGGCTCCGACCGCGCCGGTGTCCGTGTTCCCTATCCCGGTCGTGACCGCGAACGCGATGCCCGTGGTGAATTCCAGCCCCTTGGCCCATTCCTTCACGACACCGGCACCGGCCGTGTTCCCGGGAATCAGGAGCGTTTTGACCGGCGTGTCGGTGCCGACCGTTGGCGCCGACGCCTTGTTGTACAGCTTCAGGTACCGGGGCGACGCGCTCGTGTTGAACGCCTGCACGTCGTACACCTGGCCCGCGCCGGCCTTCACGCTCGTCGCGTTGGTGCTTGCCGCGCTGACCGTGTGGGACATCAGCAGCCCGCCCGAGGTCACCGGCAGATCCTTCGTGGTGACCGTGTTCGTGATGCCGGTCAGCGTGGTGACCGTGCCCACGGTCGTGACGGTCGCGAGCGTCTGCGCCGCGGCAATGGTGATCGCCGGGAGCGTCAGAACGTCCACGTCCCCGATGTTGTTGGTGCCCGCGGGCAGGGCCGCGGACAGCGAGAACGTCCACGCGCCCGACTGCGTCACCGCGTGCGTCGGGACCGAGGCGAGCGACACGGGCACGGCCGAGGCGCGCAACTGCGCATCGGTGAGCGGGCCGGACACGGGCACGGTTCCGGACACGCCCACGGTCCACGCGCCCGACTGAGTCACCGCGTGTGTGCCAACCGTGAGTGTGCCGGCGAGCCGTGCGTCGATCGACTCGAGCACCGCCCCCTGCGCGGCCTGCAACGTGGCCGTGGCCGCGTTGGTGGCGAGCGGGATCGCTTCGAGTGACACGGCCCACGTCGCGCCGGCCTGCTGCTGCACCGGGAGCCCGTGCGCGTCGTCCACCGGGGTGTACGGGCCGTTCAGGGCGCCGAACGCGACCGCCCCGAACGGCATGATCCGGTTTTGCGAATCGGTGTCCGTGAACGAGTCGGTCGCGAGCACCGCGCCGCCCGAACCCGGGTTGAGAGTCAAGCCGTCGAACGCCATGACTTAGGCTCCAATGATGTACCCGCCCGTTGATCCGCCCCCGCCGCCCGCGTCCTGGTGCTGAATGGGACCGATGTCCCGGTAGTTCGCACCGGCCCCGCCCGGGAACGTCACCGGCAGCCCGAGGGCACGCAACAGGGCGCCGGCGCCCGCGGTCGCGTTGAGCCGGAAGTCCCCGCCCGCCGCGTTCACGAACGCGGACCCGCTCAGGTTGATCGGGTCCAGGTCGCGGACGTTGGACCCGAGGCGCCCCGACGTGTTCCCGAAGTCCGCGCAGTTGACCACGAACGGGTTCGACGAGTTCCCCGCGTACCCGTTCACCAGGTTCCCCTCGGCGATACAGTTGTACGCCGCGCTCTCGGCCGCGTTCGACAGGTTGAACCCGACCCGCGCGTTCCCGTAGGCGATACAGTTGTAAAATTTCCGGCTCGCCGAGAACCCGTCCGTGCTGGCCCCCGTGTTGTTGAACGAGATCGAGTCCCGAACCGTGCCCGCGCCCTGGAACGGGGTGAAACTGTTGTTCCAGGCGACGCACCCCACAATGTGGTAGTAGTTGCACGAGTAGGCGCCCGAGTTCCCGGTGAACTCGCAGAACGCGGCCTCCGAGATCCCGGTCGCGGCGTTGTCCGTCGCGCCGCTGGCGGTGAAGTTCATGAACTTGCACCGCCATACGCTCCCGCGGTGCGTACACCCGCTCCCCAGCGTGATGTTGTTCCCGTCGAAGATGATCGACTCGAGCAGCGCGTAACTCGTGCTGGAGACGATGTTCGTGCTCGACAGGCTCGAATCGAGCTGGATCGTCGGGCGGTTCGCGTCCCAGTTGCGCACGCGCCGGGTGGTGTCGTAGCCCGAGTAGTACACGCCGTTGACCGGCGAGATCCGCCCCCCGGCAACCGAGATCGTCGCCGACGTGATGACGAACGGGAGCGCGTTGTACTTGTAAAAGACGATGTTCCCGGACACCAGCACGCTGTTGAACGCGCCCCCCGGGGACGCGAGCGCCCCGCCCATTTTCAGGGTCGCGCCGGTCCCCACGACCAGCCCGGTCGAAGCATCCACAACGACGGCCGTGGCGCTGGTGCGCGAGATAATCTGCACGTACCGGCGGGTGATGCCCCCGGTTCCGCCCTCAATGCAGATCCCGTTGCCCACGCAGTTCGCGGGGAAGTTCGCCGTGGCGCTCGTGATGGTCGTCGAGGTATTCGTCACGGCATCGGTCACCGCGATCTGGGGCGATGCCTGCTGGGAGTAGTCCGTGTTCCCGGTCCCCAGAGCGTTCGTGTTGAAGCTCCCGCCGTTCGAGTCGTCCCCGTCTACTCTCACTTCCCACACCGTGTTCGCGTTGAACGCCATGATTCACCCCACCAGGTACGAACGGGGGTTGACCGCGATCTTCCGGACCAGGGGGCCGAGCTGGTCGTTCGCGGCAATCATCCCCTTCACCACCACGAGCACCCGCAACAGCGCGATGACATCGTGGTTCGTGAGCTGCACCCGCGCGTTGTCGTCGGTCCCGGTGATGCCCTGCGCGGGCACCGCCTGGTAGTCGCTCGGCTCCCACGGCTCGGCCCGCAGGAGCGCCGCGTCCGTGGTCCCGAGGGTCGCGGCGAGCCCCTGGCCCACCACCGCGTCGAGGGCCGCCGTGGGGACCGAGAGCACCCCCGCGAGCAGGTCCGCCGTGGTCCGGATCGTCTCGTCCGTGAACCGCCGCAATACCGGGTTGTCGATCATGAGCGCTCTCCGTTAAGCCGCGAACGGGCGAACCCGACAGATCACGTCCTCGCACCACACCGGGCCGTCCGGGTACTGCGCGCACGTGGTCGCCGCGAAGTCACAGTCCCCGGTGTACCGCATCCCGTACCGCCCGAGCTTCTCCGGGTCGTTCGGGAACACCAGGCACGGCGTCCCGAGGTTCCCGGCCCGCAACACGGGCTCCCCCGGCCTCGGGATGAGCGGGGCCGTCGGGTGCCCGCTCATGCGGAAGATGTGGGGCCGGTCCGGGTTCATCCGGAGCCGCGCCCGCACGCGCGCGATCGCGCCCGGGGTGTACTCGTCGTCGTCGTCCAGCGCCATCACGTGGGTACCGGATGCCTGGCGCGCGTCGAGCACCCAATTGCGCGCGTGGTGCCTCCACATGCCCCGGGTGCCCGGGTTCTCGAGGTACTTCCCGGGCAACCCCGTCTGTGCGAGCAGCTCGGCCGCGACCGGGTGGGGGCCGTCGCCGACCAGGAGCACCTCGTCGCCCGGCCCCCACGTCTGGCCCCGGAGCGAACGGAGGGTCCGCGCCAGCGTCGGGCGGGCCACGGTCGCGATCACCAGTGAGAGCCGAATGTCACCCATGCTTGTACAGCCCCGCGTTGAAATCCCGCTCCCACCCCTCGCACGTGAAATCGTCCGGGAGCGCCACCCCGAAGCGCGCCGCGAACCGGCGGTACTCGTCCACCGTGCTCGAGTGGTGCCACAGGAACGCGCCGGACTGCTCGCGCGCCATCGGGATCAGCTCCCACGGCCAGTACGCCCCGCCGAGGTGCTCGCGGATCAGCTCCGCGATCAGCGTCTCGGCGTCGTACCCGGCGGCCCGCTCGAAGTAGAACGGGCGCGGCTTGTAGAACTCGAGCGCGGCCGGTGCGGTCCACTCCTTCACCCGCATCAGCACGATTTCGGTGCGCACCGGCCAGCGCGGGTGATCGCACTTCCGGGTCGCCGTCGCCAGGTCCGCCAGGTCGAGCGCCTTCGCCCCGTCTTGGAGCCAGAACGGGGCCGTGGGAATGAACCGTTGGGACAGCTTGCACACGTACTCGAGCCCGCGTTCGCGGCCCCACTGGGCGCCCTTGTGGAACGCGGCAATGTCGCCCCCGCCGTGCCCGATGCGCTCCGGGTTCGTGCTCAGCTCCGCGCCCGGGTACTTCGCACAGATGCGCTCCAGGTCCGCGTGTATCCGCGGGTCGTCGTTGCTGATGAGCACCGGGACCGGGCCGCACGTCTCGCGCACGGCCCGGATCTGCACCTCGGCGAGCGCGGCCCACTTGTACACCCCGACCACGATTCCGCACGCGGGATCGCCCGTGCGGGCCGGCGCCGCCACCTTCTTCGGCGCGTCCGGGTGATGGTCGCACGTGGCGCACGTCCACAGCCCGGACAGCGGGTTCCCGCGCGTACAGCGCCCGTCCCCGTTGCCCGGGTGATCGCAGTAGTACGTGCGCCGCGCCTCGTTCGGCCCCGCGCACGTGCTGCACTCGGACTGCAACTCCTTCTGGTACGGGCACTCGGGCCGGAGCACGGGCAACGTCACCCGGACCGCACCGGCCCGGACGCGCCCCGCGTGCTCCGGGTACCGCTTACTCACGCCCCGGGCCTTGCGGTCCGCGGTCCGCGCCTGAACCTCCTCGAACTTGGTCACGGGATGTCCTCCGCGCACATCTGCTCCTCGTTGAAGCAGTTGCAAATGCCCGTGGACCACGTGGGGCCACCCGTTTCCGGACCGTCCACCGTCGCCGTGAACTCGATGTAAATGATCCGGTTCACCAGGAAGTCAAAATGCGGTATCGAGATACACGTGCGCGGGCTGTTGAACACGAACTGCGTCATCCCGGTGCAACCCTTGGACGGGCCGTACCAGACGTTCACCGTCCCGGTTCCGATGATGGTCAAACAGTTCGTCACGGTCGGGGGCGAGCTGCTCGCGGCGCGATCGTACACGTGCCACGCCACGTCCCCGGCCTTCATGTTCCACGGCAGCGCCCAGCTCGTGCAGCACGGGAGCCCCATGTTCGGGGGGCACGCGCTACAGTGCTCCTCGGCCTCCTCCTCGCTCTCCCACGGCCCGCCCGATTGCACGTCCAGCTCGCCCGAGCACGCCTCCCCCGCTTCCAGTTGCAGGGGGGTGTACGGCGTCCCCGGGTCCGAGTCCTTCGGGCGCGTGCAATACCACCCGGCCGGGCAGCTCGCGCACACCTTCACGTACAGCACCCGCGAACACGGGTCGTCCGCGTCCTCGACGAAGTCCGGGTAGAAGTCCTTGCGGCGGAACGCGAACGTCACGCACGGGCACACCGAGCAGTCCTTGCGCCCGACCTTCGCGACCGCCGAGGGCAGATCCCGGGTGAGCGACAAGGAAGGAACGGCCGGGTCGAACGCGACCGTGTACTCGACCTCGTTAATGGTGATCTTCTGCGTCGTGTCGATCGGCGCGTTCCCGCTCCCGATCTCCTGAACGGTCCAGTAGTCATCGGATTTGGCCGCGACGAGCCACCCGTCCCCGTTGCAGTCCGTGTCAGGTGATCCGCTCCCGGACCCGTCTCCCTTCGCCGCGAACGCGCGCGGGCGCCGCTTGCTGTCGCCCTCGACGTCGCCCGTCAGGAGCGCGCTGTAGACGCGCCCCGCGGTCGGCTTCACGGACGCGCCGTTCGTCCCGAGGAGCGTGAGTAGGCAGTCGGTCGGTTCCTTGAGTGGGGCCAGCTCGTTGCACGCCGGGTCGAGCAGCACAGCCGGGTAGCACTGGTTCCGCACGGCGTCGCCGCCGACCGCGGTGGCGCTGGTGCAGCGGACGAGCACCCACGGGGCCGCGCCCGGGCGGAACCCGCCGGCGCGCAGCGTCGCCACGGCCCCCTGGTTGCCCAAGAGTCGCATGAGCCGGTCGCGCGTGTTCTGCCCGAGCAGGTAATCCACGGTCCGCCTCAGAACGGGAGCAGGGTGTTAAAGTCCACGATGTTGGTCTGGCGCGGCACCCCGCGCAGGAACACGGGCGGCTTGCCCGCGGGGAGCTTCCCGCCCGCGCCGTCCAACGGGACGGGCGAGGTGAGCGGCTGCCCCTTCTCGTCGTTGAAGTTTTCGGGCTTGAGTGAGACCGTGCCCGTCGCCTTGTCCTCGCGGTACCAGTAGCGCCCGTAGGCCGCGTCGAGGATGCGCTTGTCCCAGGTGTCCTTGTTGAGCCCGATGGTCCACGTCACCTCGACGAACGCGAACCCGTTCTCGAACTTGTTGCCGGTTTCGATGTTCAGGATCTTCGCGCACCGGGGGCGGATGCCGCGCCAGGTGCTCGCGTTCACCGCGTTGTACATCGTGACCAGGTACTCGAGGCTGATCGACGCCGCGTTCATCGTGACCCGGAGCACGGGCTTGCTCACCTCGGTCATCGCGGGCGGGTCGAACGGGATGCCGCCGCTCGACACCACCCCGACGTAGTTCCGCTCGTCCGGGTTCCCGGTGAAATCGGCGAGCGTCTTGTAGAACCCCCACACGGCCCCGCTCCCGATCCACCCCCACTCGGCGGCCCCGTCGAGGATGCCCGAGGTGGCGTTCCCGCTCGGCCCGTTCACCCCGCAGTTGCCCCCCACCGTACACTTGTAAACCTTGGAACCCTTGATCCGGTAGTCGCCGACCGAAACCGCGCCGAACGCGGCCCACGCGGTCGGGGTGTCCGCGATCCCGACCCCGGTGCCGCTCGGCCCGGCGCCCGACCCCGCGCTCACGCACACGCCGTCCGCCGTCATCGCGTACACGTTGCCGCCGTTCGACACGATGTCGTTCGGGGTGTACTGCGTGTTCGCAGCCCACGCCGCGACGGTCGGTACGATGATGTTCCCGAGGCGGTCCACGGGGCGCCAGTCGGTCACCACCTCGGTGCTGTCCTGGCCCGTGAACTGCCACTGCGCGGGCCGGAGGAGCGGGTTCTCGGGGAACGCGGCCGGGTCGCTCGGGGTGAGCGTGCCCCCGTCCACCGGGTTCACCGACTGCTCCATCTGGGGGCGCGAGTCGTAAGAGGCGGTCACGTACCACAGGTACGGCGAGTCGTCGCTCTGCTCGACCTCGAGGCCCACGACGACCGCGACCGCGTCCGTGGGGTACGAGGAGCCGAGGGGCGGAACCCCGGGCGCGTTGCCGACGACCTGGACGCCGTCGTGCGGGTCGTCGGTGATGACCTCGTACCGGCTCGTGTACGTGCGGTGCTTGTCCAGGGTGTCCTGGCCCCCGCGCCCGGTGAACAGCAGCTCGACCGACAGTACCGACATTACGTCCTCCCGATTCGCGCCCACTTCTGGTTCAACTTCTTCTGCTCGTCGAGGCTCTTCTCCGCGACCTTCTTCGTTTCCTTTTGGACGTCGAGTTGCTTCTTCGCCGTGTCCTCGGGGCCGTACAGGGTGCGCATCTGGTTCTTGAGCACGAGCGAGTACGCTTCCTTGCTCCCCTTCTCGAGGGCCTCGCTCAGCTTCCACGACGCGGGCGGGTTCTTATCGTCCGCGCCGAAGTCGCCCTCGATCCGGGCCTTACGGTTGTCGCGGCGGGCCGAGATGATCTTGTCATCGAGCCACTTGTTGAACTGCTCCGCGGTGCGGCCGAACGTCCGGAACTGCTCCTCGCCCCACGCCTGCATCCGTTGGCTCGCGGTCCGGCCCATCTCCTTCCACTTGTCGCCGAACGTCTTCAGCCCCCGGAGCGATTCGTTCATGATCCCGTTGCGCTCGGCGAACTGGACGAGGCCCTCGGTGATGCCGTTGAACTGGTCCCCGAGGGCCACGAGCGCCTCCATCACCTTGGCGATCCCGATCGCAACGAACCCGGCCCCGGCCCGGATCACGTCCCATGCGTTCGCGCCGGCGACGCCGATCGCGCGGAACACGTTGACGATCACCGGCTCGGCCTTGGGCCACTCCTTCGTGAACCCGAACAGTTCCGTCGCCCAGTCCGCGAGCACGTCGATTGCCGCTTCGATCCACGTGACGATTTCTTCGATCGCCGGGACCACGAGCGACACGATGCCGTCCCACGCGATCCCGGCCACCCACTTGACCGTTTCCCACGCGCGCTCGAGCCAGTCGAACACGGGCTGTACCCGGGGCTGAATCCGTGCCCACAGACGGGACGCGAGCGCGGTCGTTCCGTCGAAGAACGAGCGCACCCCGCGCCACACGCGGTCGATCCCCCCTTGGATCAGGTCGAACACCGGTTGCATGGCCCTCAGCGCCGAGGTGCCGAAGTCGGCGAGCATCTCGAGCCCCGGGGCCGCGGCCACCGAGATCGAGCGCCAGAGCTTGCTCCCGAGCGTCTCGAGGCGCTTGAACGCCCCGCTCGCGGCCGTCGCCTTCTCCATTTCCGCGGTCGTCACCGCGAGCGAATCGGCCATTGATCGCAGTTCGCTCGGCGCCTTACCCAAGAGCGGCAACAGGCACTTACCACCGTCCTCGTATAACTTCGTATAATCGTATGCTATACGAAGTTATTAATCGCGTGCGTTGGAGCGGGTCTTGGACCTTCCCGAGCGCGTCGAAGATCTGAAAGAACTGTTCGTCGGCGCGGAGCTTGATGAACTCGTTCGCGTTGAGCCCCAACCCCTTGAACGCGAGCGCGGCTTGCTCGGTCCCGCGGGCCGCGTCGGTCCCGAGCTTCCCCATCGTGACGAGGCTTTCCAGGAACTCGCGCGTGTCCTCGCCGACCGACTTCGCCACGCCCGCCATGCCCGTGAACTGCTCGGACGTGAGCCCGAGGGCCTTCGCCATCGCGCCCTGTTTGCTCGTGTCGGCGAGCGTATCGACGATGCTGCCGAGCAGTTCCTTGGCCTTGCCCGCGGCCGCACTCAGCGCCGAACCGATCGCGCCCCCGATGGCCGCACCGACCGGCCCGCCGATCGCGGTCCCGAGCGTGGCCCCGAGCCCCGCGAGCGCGCCGTTGCTGGCCCCGTTGAGCCCGGCGATTTGACCCGTGAGCCCTTTGGCCCCGGTCGAGACGAACTTGCCCGATGCGTCGCGCATCCGCCCGTTGGCGTCCCGGCTCCACTTGTCGATGTCCTTACCCGCCTTCGCGAGCCCGGACGTGAGCCCGTCCGCGTTGGTGGTCAGGATCGCGGACCCGGAAGCAATCGCGTTGTACGCCATGTCATTTCCGGGGGTTGAGCACCTTGGGCGCCGGCCCCGGGCCGTCCGGGGCGGGCAGTTCCTTTTTCTTCTTCCGGTCCGGGCGCGGGACGCGCGTGACCTTGGCACCGGGCAGGGCCGCCAGTTGCGCGGCGAGCACCTTCATGCTGACGCGCTGGGGGCCGAACTTCGGGATCAGGTGCTTGGGCTCGACCTTCGAGCCCATCGCCCGCGCCGTCGCGACGCCCGCGAGCGCGGTCCCGGCCTCGAGCCGGTCCACCGGGAACCCGTGCCGGTCCCGGTACGCCTTCCAGAACGCGAACTCCGCGGCCGACATCGCGAGCACGTCCGGGAGCGACTTGTGCAGGGCGAGGCACAAATCGCCGACGAACGTTAGCTCGTCGTCGTCGGCGATGCCCCCTTTCCCGGCTCACCGGCGCCCTGACCATCGATCCCGTTGCGCCGGGTCACCTCGATCGCGATCGCGTCCACGAGCAGCCCGCCGAACTGTGCCAGATCGCCCGGTTCGAGGAGCGGCCCCCCGTTCTCATCGCACACGGTCATCAGCACCAGGCGCCCCTGGAGTACGAGCCCGCTGCCCGGTTCCTGGGCGTGCTCGCGGCCCCACGCGAACAGCTCCTGTCGCTCCCCGTAGGAGAGCGGCCGGAGCAGGCACCCGAACCCATCGAACTCGAAGGGCACCGGCTTCCCCCGGGCGGCCCGTAGCACGTCGTCCTTCGTCATCGCCTCTCCCGTTTGCGGCCTCGTATCGGACCGGGCGCGTTACGCCCCGGCCACGGTGACCATCGTCTCGAACTCGGTGATCTTGTCGGCCTCGAGCGCGTCCGTCTTGTTCGCGGTGATGATCCCGGGCACCTCGATTACCGTGTCCCCGTCATCGTCGGGGATCGTGATCCGGAAGTTGTTCGTTTGGCGCGCCGAGCGGATCACTTCCAGGCGCGCGAACTGCGCGTGGGTGAACTGTTGCTTGATGCTGAACTCGCCCCCGTCCTTCAGGGTCGCGATCTTCCGGATCACGGCTTGGGGCAGGTCCAGGCGCTTACTTTCGGCGATGCTGGTCGTTTGGGCCGGAACGCCCAACGAGGTAATCATGGGCACTTCGACGTAGCTCCCGGACGCGGACCCGTTGCCCGCGTCGTCGATCTCGCACGTGCCCCCGAAGCCAATGCTCTCGTCACCGACTGCCATAACTCACCTCACGTTGGCGGCTTGAACCACAACCGAAACGTTTGCCCGCTCACCTGCCGGGGCTGGGCGTCGTCGGTTACCAGCTCGTCCCCGTCGCCCTGGGTGAAACACCCCTGAACCCCGTTGGCCCGGTCCCGCCACGGCGCGACCCCGGCCGCCTTGTTCCCGCACAGCGCCGTTACGACCGCGACCAAAAGCGCGTCCGCGTCGGCCTGAGTGTCCGCGTAGCACTCGACCCGCACGTCGTGCGGTTGGAGCGCCGATCGCGCGCCGAGCGTCGTCACGTCGGCCCCGCCCGTGCGGAAGTACACGACGTAGGCCCCGGTCGTGTCCTGAGTCGGCTTCGACGGGTACACCTTCGTACCCACGAGCGCGCCGACCGCGGTATCGTTCAGGAGCCGTTGGGCGAGCGCCTCGCCCCAGTTCGCCGGTACCGGCATCTCACGTGCTCCCGAGCTTGGTGCGGATCTTCGCGCCCTGGCGGTCGATTTCCTTCTGGGTCGCGCCCCCCATCGCCTTCAGCGCCGCGGCCCCGGCCGGTCCCTTGACCGTTTCCCACGCGCGCTTGCGGTACGGGTTCTTCTTCGCGCCCGGGTGTTTGCCCGTGGTCTGCCCGGTCCGCACGATCGCCTTGCGCCGCTTCGTGGCGTCGCGCCCGAGGGACTCGCCCTTGCCGAGCGCGTGGGGCCGAGTGCCCAATTGAACCAAGTGGTCGTAAAACGCGGGCACCACGCGCTGAGCCTTCTTGCGGCCCCGAACGACCACCATTTTGTCGATCTTCTTTTTCGCCCCTTGCACCGCGAAGCTGGCCGTCGTGCCCTGTTTGGTGCCCTTCGCGGCCCGGACCCCTTGGGCCTGTTTCAGCGCACCCGATCCGGGCCGTTTCGGTGCCGCGCTCCGGGCCGCGTTCTTCAGGAGCTTCCCCGCGGCCTTCGCTCCCGCGAGCGTGATTCCGCGCTGCCGGGCCGCGCTGATAACGGCCTCGATCCCGCTCAGATCGACCTTCACCCGCACCTGGGGGCCGATCGGCTTCTTGCTCATTGCGGCACGCTCTGGGTGACGCGCTCCACGGTGACGACCGTCTCGCCCTTCTCCCGGGCCACGCCGACGACCGCGAACACTTCCCCGGTGACCTTCTTCCGGATGCGATCGGACGCCGTTACCGCGATCGACCGCCCCTTGATCCGGAGCTTCAGGCCGCCGGTCGATTGGCGGATGCCCTGCGCGATGTCCTCGCCCGAGGTGATCGCGTCGCGGGCCGCGAAATACTCGTTGGTGCCCGGGGCCGGGTCGGGCCACGTCGGAACCTCCTCGCCGTTGGCCCCCTGCGGCGCGAGCACGCAGGGCAACACGACGATGCGCAGGTCGAACTGTCCGGCCCGTGAGCGCGCCATTACGTCCCCGCGACGATCTGGTAGTTGAGGGCCTGGGTGCCGGTCCCGGTCAGGTCGAACACCTTCACGGTGCTCGAAACCGCGGTGCCCGCGGCCGCCAGGTTGAACAGCACCTTCTGCCCCGGTTGGAGCACGTGCGAGAACGCGGACCCGAGCCCGGTGTACCCGTTCGCGGCGCCCTTCGCGATCGTGATCGGGTTCAAGTTGGCCGCCGGGTTCTCGAACAGGATCGCGCGGGGCTTGAGCCCGTCGAGGCTCACGGCCGCCCCGTTGATCCCGACGAGGCTCGTCAGGTCGAGCGACCCGGTACCGGCCGCCAGCGCCTTCGACCCGTTCGCGTGGGCCGTGACGTTGGGGGTGCTGGTTCCGGTGAGGTTGGTTTCCCCGCTCAGCTTGTTGAACGTGAGACTGTTCTTCGTCGCGTCGAGGAACGCCGCGTTCGCGGGCGGCACCTCGACCACGTCCAACTTGATCCCGACCGTCGCGCGCGTGACGCTCATGAGTACGCCCCGTTCCAGAGTAAATCGAGCTGTGCCTTGGCCGCCGGTGGGAGCGATTTCGCGTTACCCGAGTCGCCCCGGTTCTCGTCCCAATTGCCGATCGCGAGCAGCATCGCGACCGACGCGCCCGCCGGGACGTTTTGGAGCGGGCCGCCCGCGGTGAATTCGATCGTGACCGGCTTAACCTTGCCGCGCTTCAACACGGGCCAGACCGCATCGGGCGCCGGGCACACGAGCGGCGGGCTATGGTCGAGCCAGGTCTGAAACTCCTCGGCGTCGAACGTCTGCTCGGTACCGGCCGCGTCGAAGTACCGGAGCGCGTCCACCGACGCGACCGGCTCGACCGGGAGCCGGATCGCCCCCGCGATGTCGCTCGTGCAGTCGTCCGGCCACCCCGCGAGTGTGAGCCGCACCGTCTGGGTGACCCAGCGCTTGCCCGTGTACTGCTCGGTGAGTTCCCGGGCCGCCCGGATCCACCCCGTAATGAGGTCATCCTCGTCGTCGTGGTCGATGCGCAGGTGCGCCTTCGCCCGTGCCAGGGACACGGGCTCGACGGCCGGCGGGGTGATCGTGACGAGTCCGTACACGGGGCCTCACTTCGTCGCGGCCTTCGGCTTCTTCGCGCCCTTCGGCTTTGTGGGTTTCGCCGCGGCCGGCTTGGGCGCTGCCAGCGCGACGCCCGCCACCGTTTCCGGTTCTTCGGTGTCGCCGGCTCCCTCGTCTTCGAGTGGCTCCGCGACGCCCCTACCGATCAACTCGAGCGCCAGGTGATCCCACGGGGGAACCCACACGGTCCCCACCGGCATGCCACGGTGGGGCTGTTTCAAACGCACTTGCACGGCGAACCCTCTCGCACCAACCGGCGCCGGGCCGGTTTAGCTGATGATCGGGGCGCGCATCAGTTGCGCGACGCCCTTGTCCGCGGCCGACGTCGGGGCGTTGTCCCCTTCGTGCAGGTTCGCCCACACGACTGCAAAGGTGCCCGTGGCCCCGTTCCCGCCCGTGAGGAACAGGTCGAGGTACCGCTTGCGCCCCTTGAGATCGATCTCGAACTTGAACATCGTGTTGTCACTGGTCGCGCTCGGGAGCGTGCTCGCGGCCCCGGTGTCGTTCGGGTCGGTCCCGACCCGGGTGCCCACGACGTCCACGGCCCCGGACATGCCCGAGTCGTCGGACTCCTGCACCTTCAGGAGCGTGGACGCGATGTCCATCGCCCCGAACGCGACGAAGATTTCGAGGTAATTGAACCCGAGCGTGTCGATGGTCGCCGTGACGAACGCGGCGTTGTTCACGATCGCCGCGGGGGGCGTCACGAGCACGGTCTTGTACTTGGTCGGCTTCACGGGAGCGCCTCGCGATTAAGGGTGAGTCGAAGGCCGTGGAGTCGAACCACGCTGTTCCGGGGCATGAACCCGGACCGGCCCGCGCCGCCTCCGAACGTGGGGGCCGGAGCCCCCGGAGCGGCCGTTACGCCGCGAGTTGCAGCCCGACCACCGGACCCGTGTTCGTGTTGACGCGCGGGTCCGTGACCGTGTGGTTGTTGATCGCGACGCGCTGGGTGCCGAGGATCGTCATCAAGCCCTTGGTGAAGTCGTCGTTCTCGAACCCGACTTCCACCGTGCGGCCCCGGCGGTTCCCGAGCTTCGAGGACAGGCGCAGGTCACCGAAGATGGCCCCGATCTGGGTCGCGGCCGGGGCCGCGGCCATCACGTTGACCCACGTGATCGGGTACCCGAGGAGCATCATCTCCCCGCCCCGCGCGACGTCGCCCGGCAGCGCCCCGCCCGCGGCGAGTTGCAGGCGCTGGACCGCGTTCGCCCAGAACGCCTTGTGCATGAACCAGCGCGGTTGCGCGCTCGGGTAGTTCGGGTACTTCGCGACCACCGCGTTGAAGTCGTCGAGCGTGAGCGTGGCCGCCGTGTTGTGCCCGGTCGCCGCTTGCGCACGGGCCGCGGCCGCCGCGAGGATCTTCGTGATCAGACCGACGATCCCGCCGTAAGCGGCGGTCCCGTCCCCGTTGAACCCGGCCGCGTCCTCGGCGTAGGCGAACGCTTCGGCCAGGCACATCGCGACCTTGTCGCCGAGGTCGATAACGGAGTCCTCGTCGAGAACCCGCGTCATCTTGTTCATCGCCTTGAGTTCCTTGGCGATGAGCGCGATCAGATCCCACGCGGGGTCGGTCGGGCTGGGCTTGTTGCCCTCCACGGTCCAGTACGCGGTCATGCTCCCGGTCCACCGGGGCGAGTCCTTGGTGCCGCTCGCCATCGGCACGTTCTCGGCGTACTGCCGGAACACGCCGTACACGAGCGCCAACTCCTGCACCGCGTAGTCGATCTCGTTCGGCACGAAGTACCCGGCGCCCTTGTTGTCGAACGTGTTGAGCACGGCCGAGGGGCCGGTATCGAGTGACCCGCGCCGGACCTCGACCCCGTTCGCGGCGCACCACTTCTGCGCCTCTTCGCTCCCGTATAGCGTGGCCGCGGCCCACATCCCCGCGCGCTCGGCCCGCTCGACCGCGTCCGTGCCCTTAAACGCTCGCAATGGGCCGTGGTTTCGGGGGCGTGCAGCGGGACGGTTCGGGTTGGTAGAAGCCGGACCGCCCGCGTCGGGGCGGAACCGGGCGTGGCCCGCGGCGTTCAAACGGGTCGCGTCGGTCGCGATCCGCCCTGCTGCCTCGGCACGCTCGAGCCGGGTTACTTCGGCTTCTTCGGCCGCGACTGCCGCGTTGTACGCGCTATTCGCAGTGGCCCAACTCGCTTCCCACTCGGAAGTTGAGGTGAAGCCCGACGCCTGCGATTCGGCGGCCAGGCGGGTGACGTCGGCGCCGGCCTTTTCACGAGCGGCGCGCAGTTCGGCGAGGGTCATCGGCGGTCCCCAATGTGGTCGGGACCGGGCCGGAAATAGACAAACCGGCGGCCCCGACAGCGGTTGCTGTCACGAGGTCGCCGGTTAAACGGCGGGTAGATTGGTGCGAGCGCGAGCCCGCGTGAGTTGGTAGTATCGCCTTGGCCTATGGAACTGTCAAGGACGATCGGCGGAAATTATCGCTCGTGTTACCGAATCGGGCCTGGGTCGATCCCAAAGACTCGCTGGGATTGACGAATTTGGTGCTGTTCGACCGCAACTTTGCGGTCCACTGCATACCTTGGAGGCGACTGAGAGATCGCGAACCCGCACGGTGCGCCCATGATTGCCATACTGTGAGAAACCTCGTACCCGAATTCCTTTCGCACTGCGTCCTGAAAATAGGATGCGGCGGAAAAGGGGTCGTCGGTATCTATCGGGAGCACGATGCAGGTGGAGGGCAACCGGCCCCAAAGCCCACTAGCCAGAAGCACGTAATGGTATCCACCCAATGAGTGAACCCAAAGATATAAATCAGCGTAAACTGACGGATCAGGATCGCGCAAATCAAACGACAATGTGTACTTGGGCATTGTGCGGATCTCAACGGAAAGTTAGGTCAAGCCTGATAATTATACCATGATGCGCAATTTGCCCAAGTCCGTCAGCCGATTTACTCAATAATTTTCGCTACGCAGTTGGTAGGCCATTTGCCACCATGTCCGCCGCGACCTTGCGCCGCGTCTTCGCGGTCCGGGCCGCGTTGATCTCGTTCACCACTTGCTCGAGCGTCGCCACGCGGTCCGCCATCTTCAGCTCGACCGCCTCGGCCGCGAGTCGCATCCGCCCCTGCCCGAAATCGCGCTCGACCCGATCGGCCTTCACCCCGCGCCCCTTCGCCACCGCGCCGACGAACATCGTGTAATACTCGTTCACGACGCGCTGCATCTCGTCGCGCGCTTCGGGCGTGAGCGGGTACTCGGCCGCGCCCTCGGCCTTGTACGTGCCCGCGGTGACGTAGGTGGTCTTGTACCCGAGCTTCTCGTCGAACGCGGAAACGTCGGTGTGCGCCCACACCACGCCCAACTCCCGACCTGGCCGGCCGGAGTCACCGCGATCGTGTGGGCTTGGGTCGCGATCCAGTACGCCGCGGACGCCGCCACGTGGTTCGCGACCGCGTAGATCGGTTTCGACTTCCGCGCCGCGAGGATCTTCCCGGCCGCTTCGGGCATCCCGAACACGCTTCCCCCGGGGCTATCGATGTCGAGCACGATCGCCTCGGCCTGGGGATCGGCCGCGGCTTGCTCGACGGCACGCCCGACGCCCTCGGCGCTCGCGCCCCCGGACCACGACGCGAACACGCTCGGGCGCGGGGTGATGGTCCCGTGAACCGGGATGATCGCCGCGGCACCTTGGAGCTTGTACGGCTTCTTGTCCTGGCCCGACGATGGTTCAAAGTCGCCGTCGTCGAACGCGAGCGGCTCGACCGGCTGCGCCCCGCCCGCGACCCGGCGCCACAACACGGCCTCGATCTCTTGGAGTTTCGAGGGCTGGATGGCCCACGGTGAGCCGTAGAACGCGGCGAGTACGTGCGGATAGCTACGCTTCATTGGGTGACTCCAGGAGGATGTGCGCGAGGTCTTTGGGGAGCCGAACTTCCTGGTCCGCGACCAGGGCCGCGACGGACGCCGCGAGGGTTTTCGGTGTGGCCTCGTTGCTCACGGTCGCGTACTCGGCCGCGATCGTCTCGAACAGCCAGTCGGCCCCTTGGCCCTTGAGTGACTTCCCGTCGCCGTTCGCGGCCGTGGCCGTCTCCTCGGCCGCGAGCAACTCGGCCCGGAACACGGTCGCGTGCTGGGCGCGCAGGCCGTCGAGGAACGCCATGAACTTCGCACCGTCACGAGCGGCCCGGTTCGCGTGGAACGCCACGCGCTTCACGAGCTTCTTGGCCGAGGTCTTGAGCGCGGTTGCGGCCGCCGCCCGAACCGCCGGGTCCGGCTTCGGGGCGCGTGCGTTCGCGTTCCCCTCGGGCCGCCCCGGACCGGGATCGGCGTTGTCGTTGGGGCTGTTCCGGTTCCCGCCCTGACCCATGTTGAGCGGGATCAACAGTTTGTCCGCGTCGTCCTCGTCGGAGGGAGGGAGGTCGAGTTGCTTGCGGGCCTCGTTCTGCGTCATGAACGGTTTGCCCGCGGTCGCGACCCGGAGCGTCTCGAACTTCTCTTTGATCGCGGGCCGCAACAGCGCCTCGCGGTTCGCCTTCACCTCGTACCCCTGCGCGCGTTCCGGGTCGCTCAGGAGTTTCGCGCTCGCCTCGTCCTCGAGCACGTTCAAATAAAAATCGAGCCCGTCCGCGACGAACGCGGTATCTTCCTGCTCCTGGCTCGCGTAGTTGCGCCCGCCCGCCTCGAGCTTCGAGGCGGGTACGCCGGTGAAGTTGCTGATCGCGACGAGCGACATTTGCGCAGCGCCGGCGGCGCCGAGCTGCTCGGCGTTGAGTGACACCGCTTTCGCCTTGAGCCCCCGGTCGAGGATCGCGGTTCGACCCGCGTTGTCCAGGCCGACGTGCATGCGCTCCCAATCGTCGCGGAGCCGGGTCTTCACCTTGTCGTCGATCGCCTGATCGGTCTCCAGGAGCATCGCCGGGCGCCCGCTGTTCTTGTTGAGCGACGATTCCAACTTGCGCTGGCCGAGCGCGAGCCCGATCTCCTGAGCCGCTTTCGCCCACACCGGGTACCCGACCAGCCCGTCGAACCCGAACCCCTTGAAGTGCAACACCTCCTCGGGGCGCAACCGGATGCCGTCGCCCTCGCTCTCGAACGGGAACACCACGTACCACAACTGACCGTTCCGCCGGCACGGGTACGTGCGGTCCGGGTCCATCGGGATCAGTTCCTTGATCGCCCCGCCCTCGCGCCAGATTGCGGCATAGGCGTTGCCCCGGCTCGGCACGTGCCCGGCCATCTGCAGCCAGAACTGAAACGCGGTCTGCTCGGAGTTCGCGCGCTCGTGGACGAGCCGATAGACGGCGTGGTCGCGTGCCCGTTCCTTCCCCTCACCTGCGTCCGATTCGGTGCGCCGGTACAGGTGTTTGGGAACGGCCGCGACCTTCTGCGCGATCAGGCTAATCGCCCGGTACCAGGCGTGGTACGCGAGCGCGGCCTCGCCCGAGGACGGGTCCGCGTCCTCGGCGAGCGACACGAGACCGGCCCTCACGAACGGTTGCCACCAACCGTTTGCGGCCGAGCCCGCGTTCGCGCGGGGGCTATTCCGATTCGGTCCCGTGGTGCCCGGGTTCATCCGCGCCCGGAGGAGTCGGTTCAGCAGCAAGGGTGCGCTCCCGGAGGTAATAGGTGCCGAGCATCAAGAGCCCGCAGACGATCAGGGCCACGGGCCAGTACATCGCGGCCAGCCCGCCGAGCACCAGCGCCACGCCGAGGACCGCGAGCAGATCCCACAAGTCGAGTACGAGCACGGTCGAACCTCAAATGAAGGTCACGGTCGGGGCACTGCTCCCCGGGTTCTCGATCACCCCGACCATCGCGTCGAGGGCCGCGGCCACGCCGTCGATGTTCTTCGCGGAGTTCGGGTCCGGTTTCTTCGGCGCGATGTTGTTGTTACGATCCCGGATCACTTCGCAGTGCCCGATCTGCCAGTCCATCACGAGGTTCCCCGGGTGCTGAATGCTCCCGGCCCGCAACCGGCGCTCGAACTCGCACGCGAGCCCGGTCATCGTCATGATGTTCTGGCGCACCTCTTTGCGGTCCCCGACGACGCCGGGAACGGACGCCGTGCCGAGGGACTCACCCTCGTGGAGCGCCTGCGTCAGTTCGTTCGCGTAGTGCTCGTCGTAATAGAGGCAGTTCACGTTGAGCTGGTTCTCGGTGATCGCGGCCCGGAGGTCCGCCTTCACCCGGGAATAGTCCATCGTCCCGCCCGGGGTCAGGTTCAGGTGCCCCTCGGCGGCCCACGTCTCGAACGGGAACAGGTGCGCGCGTTCGCGGGCGGTCTGCTCCGGGAGCCAGAACACGGGCCAGATGCGCAGGCACTCGTCCCCGCCCTCGGGCCACGGGAACAGGAACACGGCCGCGTTCATGTCCAGTTTGCGGGCCGCATCGAACCCGAGGTAGCACGAGCGCCCGGCCAGGTCCGCGAGCGTGTACCGCCGGGCGCCGCGCTCCCACGCGCGCTGGTCGAGCCACCGGGACACGGACCCGACCCAGATGTTGAGCCGCTCCTGCATGAAGATTGCGACCTTGCGCGGCTCGCTCTTGGAGCGCTCCCAGTCGGCGCGGAACTCGCTCGGCTTGATGAGCGCGCCCCACGCCGGGTTCGCAGCTCGCCCGTACTCGTCGAGGTGCTCGTCGATCTCGGTCGCGGTCGCCTTCTGCGGGGCCGCGTACTCGACGTGCAAGTAGTGCGGGTCGTTCTGACGGCCCGCGTTCACCTCGCGCCCGTACTTGCACCGGTTGAACCCGGCCGACGAGGGATCGGTACCGGCCGTTGAGAACGACGTCTGAAGGGGCTCCTTCCGGGAGATCCCGGCGCGCCCCACGGCTTCCATCATCTGCTGATTGACGACGTGCATTTCGTCGATCGTGACCGAGCCGTTGTACCCGTGCTTCGAGTCGGCCCCGCGCTTGTTGTCGCCGGTCACCACCGAGAGAACCGAGTTGCTCGGGAGGTGCGAGATTTGGAGCGTGGTCTTGTTGATCTTGCAGTCGTCGTCGAGGGCTGGGGACATCAGAACCATGTTGATCGCGTGCGTCTGCGCGATGCGCGCTTGCGTCCCGTCGTGGGCCATCATGTACACCTTCTGGCCCGGCTCGTTGTCGCCGCACAGGAGGTACAGGTTGTAGGCCGCGGCGAGGGGCGACTTGCCGTTCTTCTTCGCCTTCCAGAGCCCCGCGTGCGTGAACCGGCGAATCCAACCGTCCCATTCGTCGGACCAACGCACCCACGAGAACAAACGCATCAGGAACTCGCGCTGCGCGGGGTACAGCTCGAGCGGTTGGCCCGCGCGATCGCCCTCGTACAGACAGCAGTTCCCTTCGATCCAGTTGCACACGAACTCGCCGCGCTCCCCGTCGAAACGCATCCCGGCCTTGGCCGCGCGTTCGTCCGCCTTGGTGCGAATCCAGTTCTTCGTGTCGCGGTCGATTATCAAGGTTACTTCCCCTTTTTCTTCGGCGGCCCGGCCTTATCGAGCGCGGTCTTCGGCCGGGTCGCGACCTTCGCTTTCGCCGGTCCGGTCGCCTCGACGTGCAGTTGCGCCCGGTCCGCGGGCGTCAGCCCGAAGCGCTTCGCCAACCGGTCGAACGTCGCCGCGGCCGTACTCGCCGCGTTCATCAGCCGACCGTATTCGAGCGTGCCCGGTTTGGCCTTATCGAGCACTTCGCCGACCCGCTGAATCCGAGCCCACCAACGACACAGTTCGGCGAGCTGCTCGGCGTCCCGGTCCCGGACTATGCCCGCGAGGACAGCAACGACCCGGTCCCAACACTGACCCGCCGGCCCGTTGAGATCGGCCGGCTTCACGGGCGATTGCACTGACGCCGAGTCGTCGGGCTTCACCCCGTGCCGATCGGCGCGATACGTCCCGTCGAGTACGTGCTTCTCGATCGGCTTCCGGTGTCGTCCCATCTCCCGAACACCTCTTTCGGGCCACCGTCCAGCCCCGCGCCGGACGAAAAATGCCTCAGAATTTCGCCACGAAATATGCGAAGGGGGCCATGCGGTACTTTCGCCTTTGGGGGATGTCGGCAAACCCCCTACCCTCTGCCAAGCGTCAGGGCGTAGCCCCTCGGTTCTTGGCGTGCCGGTCGCGTGCGGATCGTGAGTTGTGGCACGACGTGCAGAGCGAACGGAAGTTGTCCTCGTCGTAACCACGCGGCCCCAACGGGCCGAGACCGTCGATGTGGTCCACACACGTTGCGGCCTGGACTCGTCCTCGTTCGGCGCACAGCACACACGTCGGGTGTTGCTGCAAGTACAGTTTGGACACGCGCGACCAGCGCGAATCGTACCCGCGCTCGTGCCGTGTGCCCCGAACCGCATCTGTAGTACGCGGCCGGGGCTTCGGGTTGGGGCGGTACTGCTTGGGTCGGCTTGGCATTGCCGAATTCTACACAATAGATTATGCCAATTCGATATCGGAAATCGATCGCAAATACCAATTGATCGAGAACGGACGTGCTCAGACTCGCCCCGTGCGGTAGGATGTGCGTGTTCTCGTGGTTGATTTAGCTCGTCGCTCTGCGACAGGCTGATGTTGCGTCAGCCGAGCACACTCCACCACACCCCGCGCGGGGAACGCTGTTCCAGCAACGCTTTCGGACACCATGTTAACGATCCGGTGGTGTTCTGGGGCAACCTCGCCAGCCGCGGTTCCACCACCGGATCGTTAACATGGTGTCCGGCGTTGCCGTGAGCGTTCCGCGCTCCAGGTCGAGAAGTAGACACCACGTGAACAGAGCGGGCCAGGGAGCAATCCCTGGCCCGTGTCGTTTCACGATTTAGAGCGATTCGTACCGCCGCTATTCCTTCCCGAGCACCAGATCCACGACCCAGCACCCGCGCACGTGTGGCCCCGGGCCGCGGCAGTGGTCGAGCACGTCGGCGCGGTCGCACCCTGCGTCCTGAAGCGCGTCCGCTAGGATCGGCATCGCGGAGAAGTCGCGGGACTCGTACATCTGGGACGCGAGTGCGACTGCGGTGGAGCTGCGCCAGGAGGGGGAGAAGGTGACGGGACGGAACGGGTTACCGAAGATGTCGCGGAACATGTCGGCATGGATGCCGTCCTGCCGCGCTTTTTCAGCCACGTCCGCGCTCTTCGGGCGGCGCTCATCGAGTACCCCGGCGGCGGCCCAGGCGCTGTAGTGCGCTGCGGCAGCGGCACCGCCCATCCAGCTCACCGGCGAGCCGTGGAAGGGGCGGGTGCCGACCGCGAACCGAACCGCGTTGACGGCCGTCCCGAAGTCGTCGTTGACCTTCTGCTCGTGGGCGCGGGCCACCGCCACCACATCGCCGGCGGGCGCTTGACCAGCGAGGAACTGATCGAGCACCTTCAGGGCCGTTCGGGTCTCGGCGAGGTGCAGGTGCTTGCTGATCCGGAGGCAGCATGCGCAGGCAAATAGCCGAGCCTTTCGCTCATTTGCGGACCGGCGCAGGATCAGGTCGTGGATCAGAACACGCGCGTCTGCGCACGCCAGCCACTCCGCTTCGGTCCGGGGGCGCCCTCCGAAACGGCCCACAAGAGAGCCGCGCGGCGCCCCGCGCTCGCGCCGGGTCGCGCGAGGTCCGGAAGGGGAGTCGCCAGGGCGGTACAGCTCACAGCGCTGCCAGTCGTACACCGAGAACCCGAGCGCGGTCGCCGCCTCGATGACGAATGGCAGGACGGTCGCGATGTGGCCGCGGAGCAGGCCGAAGTTCGTCGCCCGCGTAAAGCCCTTCCAGCCGCGCGGACATTCCCCCCACACACACTCGCAGCCGCCGGTCTGCTCGCGCGGCAAGTGCCCGACGCACGGGTAGCGAGCTGTCAGGTAGTCGATCAACATCTCGAACGCGCCCGGGTCCGGTTCCGGCTCGTCGGTCAGCGGCGCGACCAGATCCCAGGCGTCCGCCCCCTCCGCCCCCTCGGGCAAGGTTGCGTTGCAGATGGCAAACGTGTAGCTCATGAGACGCGACGGGCTCCGATGCCGAATGACCCAGCTCACCTGCACCGCCCCTTCCAAGGAGCGATGCGTCCCAAGTTAGCCGGCGGTGTCAGGTGCAGCGCCGGGTTCGGCTTGATGCTACTCCTTACCGAGAACCAAGTCCACGACCCAGCACCCGCGCACGTGCGGTCCCTCGTCCCGGCAGTGATCGAGCACGTCGGCGCTACCGCAACCCGCGTCCTGGAGCGCATCGGCCAGGATCGGCATCGCAGAGAAATCACGCGACTCGTACATCTGGGACGCGAGTGACACGACCGTATCGGTCCTCCACTGCGCGTCGAAAGGCTCGGTCGGTCGCGTGTGCCCGCAGTGGGAGCACGTGGTGCCGTCCCAGCGGTACACGAACCCGCAATGGGGGCAGCCCCCGACGTGCCCCCACTTCTCACGGGCGCAGGTCGGGTACTTTAGCCAGCCGCAGCGCGCGCACTCCGCCCACCCCGAGAGGCTCAACTCGACCCGGCAGGCCGGGCACGGTGGCGCGGTCGGCCGGCGGGGCTCGACCCGCGGGGCCGTGCGGGCATCGGACTCGACCCCAAACCAATCCAACGGCGCGCCCGCTTGGACCGTGCTAATCTGGGCAAACGCTCGCCACAGCCCGCCGCACCCGCGACACCGGACTAACCAGTCCAGGCACGCTCCACCTGAGCCGCGCGGGTTCCCCGTTTCGTAGTGCTCAAACTCCGCATCCCCGCACTGCGGACAGGACTCAGGAGCCCGCTTCCGGAGGTTACGCATATCGGTCATCGGTCGCCCTCATTCCTTGCCGAGCACCAGGTCCACAACCCAGCATCCACGCACGTGCGGCCCCGAACTGTGGCAATGATCGAGCACGTCGGCGCTGTCGCATCCCGCGTCTTGGAGCGCGTCGGCCAAGATCGGCATCGCGCCGAAGTCACGCGACTCGTACATCTGCGACGCCAGCGCGACCGCGGTCGAGGTGCGCCAGGACGGGGAGAATGCTACCTGGCGGAGCGGGTTTCCAGCGATGTCTTTAAGCAGCCACACGCCCTCCCGCTGCACCTGCGCAACCTCCGCGTAATGCCGCTTAGCCCACTCGCGGATTCCACTCTCCCCCATACGCGACTGCACAAGTTCAACGCTCACCTCGTGGTGTGTAGCAAACAGCTGGCTCCAGAACTCGGCCGGGCAAATGATGCCGAGCATGAAGTTGCGAGCGGCGCGGATCGCGTTCCGAGTTCCGCAGCTCATCTCGTGCTGTCTGCCGAACGGCGTCCGCCACGCATCTACTGTCAACTCACCCTCGCCTTGCCGGGGGAACAGCGGGAGGTCTTGCCGGCAAGTCGGGCAGAACTGGTCGAACAGAAGCCGCGGCAGGTAGGCATCAAGGAACAGGAACATCCGCCGCTCATTAGGCGACCCGCGGAGGATCGATAGCGGAGAGACGTGTTCGATCGAGTCCAGCGCCAGCCATTCCGCTTCGGTCATCGGTTGCCCTCTGGAACCGCTCCCAGCATGACCGTTCCGGCGCCCGGTGCAAGCCCGTATCCCCGCCATCCGCTACTCTGTGTGCGAGCCCGACTGTTCCCCGTGGGGTGTCACCTAGGTCGGGATGGGGAAGGACCCATAAAATCGATAATCGAAAGAATGTCAAGCGGGAGAAGCCCTGACCGCTGCTCGTGCGACAGGTTGCGAGACCAAAAAGCATTGCGGATGAGGTTGATGCCAGGTGATTTTAGGTGCAGTTGATCACGCACCTGAGTCAGGTTCAGCGATCGGCTCGGCATGCAGTGCTCATTTGCCGAACGTCACGCGGTTAGCGGCTGCCGTAGCGTCGGACAGAGTGGGAAGCAGCCCTCCGCGAAAGCTGCCTCAGTGACACCTGCCGATCAAAACGGCGGAAAAAGACCCTTACGGTTTGAAATCGGCGGATCATTGAACCGAATGTGATTGATCTCTGTATCGAGGTGAGCCGGCGGCTCCTTGTTGTCAAAGATCACGATTTGCCGATCAGAGTAGTTACGAGCAAGGTGTGTGAAAAACGCTGTCAGAATGTCGTCTGATACTTGCTCTTCATCTTCCTCTTCTTCCTCGTCAGCCTTCTTGTTGTCTCGCTTTGTAGTCAGCGGCGAATCCAGAACCACGAATCCGGGATGGGGCAGGCCCTTCGAGAAGCAATAATCCATCAGCCCGATGATGAATGCTGAGCTGATAATCGCTCGCACGGCCTTTCCAAATGAGTCGCGTTCTTCCCCGGAAATCAGGATATCCGTGGTCGCCTCATTGAAAGTGACTTCTAGCGGAGGGTCGGTATAGTTCCATTTCCACTTCTCCAAAAGCCCCTTTACCGTGTCGCAGAACCCCTTGACCGCATCGCTGTCAAAATCTGTCTTTTCTCCTGTTGGAAGTGCAACCGAAGGCTCGGCCTCCGTACCGGGTATCTGCCGCAGTAGTTCAGACTTCCGCAAACGCAGTGCCCGCCTCTCTGCCAATGGGCCGAGGGCGGTGAAGGTGTCGGTAAGTTGAACACGTGATTTCTCAACCAGCTCCTGTTGAGCCTTTGCCCCGCGACGCAAATTCTCTAGCGACTCTGACAGCTCTTTCTCGCTCGAAGAAGCCTCCCGATAGTCGTCGCGTGACTTATCCAGCGTAATTGTCAGGTCATGCTCCAACTGGCGGATCTTCGCGGCTTCGACTTTCGCGCCTTCGACAATCTTCTGGAGATATTCCTTTGATTGGTCCCCAGTGGCGACGCTATTTGTGCCATCAAAGGACTGAAGACATGTGGGGCATGAAACCGTGTTTAGTTGATCCAGAAGGAAGGCGGTCTCGGATACCGCTTCGAGTCTCTTCAGATCAGTTTGGTAGTACCGCTGAAGCAACTCCAGCCTGACGCTGATTTCACGTGAGACCTTCGTCTTTGCCCTTGATTCAGTCAGTTCGTGCTGCACCGTCTCGATCTGCGACAACGCTTCTTGGAGAGCGACAGCCGCTTCGTTCGCCGTGATCGTGAAGTCCTGCGCTCGTTTGGCGATTTGCTCGGCCTCATCCTGCGATCCATCAAATGCCGGCAACGCCTTGAGCTGCTCCTCAATCCTTCCCACTTCTTGAAGGATGAATTCCCGTACCGCAGCCGATAGCTCCGGCTCTTCCGCCTTCTTCTCAGCGGCTTTGGGCGGGTTCTTTCTTGCCCCAATCATGTGGGCGAACATGTCGCCCTCAGCGGGCCAGCTGGTCGCCTGCTCGGTCCTGCCCGTTGATCTTTCTGCGATAATCCGCAACTCGTCGATCAGTATCAAATGGGCCATGTACCGAATGGTCAGGGCGTTCATATCACCAGGAGTCTGGCTGGCTCGGAGCATCGCCGGTTCGATCCCAAAGGCCGTCAACCAATAGCTGGAGATGCTCTCTTTTTTTGCTCCGTGGGTCTTCGCGAGCTTGGCCCAAGAATCCTCCGGCACATCCTCGTCTATACCGTGAAGCGGAAGGTAATACGCTTCCGTCGTTTCAAATTCACGACTCACGGCCCCGCGTTGCTTGTCGCCGATCGTGAAGTAGATCGTCGCAAAGGTGTACCCGGTCGAATGCCTGTTCTTTTTCGGCGCCTTCGTCTTCCCAAGCAAGAAGTCGATGCACTTGAAGGCGTAGGTCTTCCCGCGGTTCTCGATCCCAGAAATCACGTTGAGTCCTTTTTTGAACTCAAGCGATGCTGTTGGAAGCGTTCCGTTGGTGATGTCCAGCCTTGCTAGGGCAACGCGATTCATTCTCCCTCCTCCCACCGCCGAAGAAGGGACTCGTTCACCATCTCGCCGCCCCAGTCGCTGAGATGGCTCATGGCAAAATCAACCAGCCGTTCATTTGTGTAGCTGCCAAAAGTCTCTGCCACCCACCCGGCACGTTCACGAAGCTCCCTCGCGTACCCACTTTCGAGAAAGTCCAGAAACGGCTTTGTCAGCGCGGTCGCGCAGTAGCCAATACCCGCGTCGTCGAACGTCACCGTCGCCAGCTCTTTCGACACGATCAGGAGAAGCCCGTCGAGGATCATCTGCCGACGAACAAGCAATTCTCCCGACCGGTGCGGTGTCCGTGGGTGAAGGCTCTTCGGGCCATCTGGTGCGTCATCCGAATGGACGAGCAGGTAGTCGTAAACGACAAGCCGACCTAGATCGCAGACCGAAGCCCCGGAAGCCTCTAACAGTACGAGCATGCGAAGCCCCGTTTCTACGGGGCTGTTGAATGGGCTGGGGGCGAATTCCTTTCGTTTAGCCATGACCGCCCCCCTTCTTCACGATCCATTCAAGCCGTCCGTCCTTCGCGTTGACGAGCTGATGACATATTCCGTGCAAATCGTGGACTTCGACAAGATTCTGTCCGACGAGGAAGTGGTTCCCCAGTTGGAGCTTCCCCGCCTCGGTCGTCACCGCACGGACTTTTGCGTAGCCGTCGTCATGCGTGTTGTTCGCCGTGCCCAGCACGCCGACGTAGACCTGATCCTGAAGTTCCTCAAAGCAGTGTGCCGTTGGAAATGTGTCTCGGCCGAACCGCTCAAGACCCTCGGCACTGTAGAAGCAAGTCCGCGCGACCTTTAAATAGGTGCCTAGTTCTGGGCTCTTTTTTAGCACGTCTTCCGTCAAGGCCGCGAGGTCGATTTTCAGGTACTGCGCAAACGCGCCAAGCAGCTCTTGGACGTAGTTGGTCTCTTTCGCGGTTGGAACGTCCGGCACTTTGTCGCGTTTTGGTCGAACCAGCCCGCCGCAGCCAAAGACTCGGCGGTAGTACTCCGTGGGTTTGATCGCCTCGATCACGTCCCGCTGCTGGAGGCAGTCGATGGTGTTGAAGTCATACGAATTGACGTGGGCCTCCAGCGCTGCATCTAACGGAACCAGCCTTTCGGCAATTGAACCTTTCCCCGTCTTTTTCCACACCTCGAGAAGCTGCTTACGAATCTCATCGCCCTTCTTTATCAAGTCCGACAGGTCTGGGCCGAGATCGTGAGGCGCGACGAAGTAATACTTCCGAGGCTTGGTGAAGTCGCCCAGATGCGTGTAGTAGCTCAGTTTGGCGAGTTCGATCCAGACATCGCTAGGCGTGAGTCCCGCGCGGTAGTGCTTGCACTGAAAATTGTCCCACTCTCCCGCTTCGTCCGTCACGTAGGCCCGAATGTCGCGGCCCTTGTCACCCGCCCCAGGCGCCGAGACGATTTTTCCGTAGGTTCCCTTCTGTTGAAGGTTGTAAGCCCACTCGTGGATGTACCGCTCGAAGCGATCCTCATCCCAAATCTGAACGCGCACGAGATCCTCGGGCCGCTCACCCATGACTAATTCATGGTTGGTCGGCGGCAAGGGGTTTTGGATCGGCTGAGCAACCAGGGTGAATTTGCCCGCCGAAGTGGCCTTCTTCTTGCCGCCCACGACAACAATTCTTCGCGTTTAGGAGAGTAATGCGCGCCAAAGGAAGATGCTACCAAATCTGGCAAATGGTTCAAGCAACGATGCGACAAAAGAACGGGAGCTTGTACCCATCGCCCACGTCGGGGAACGGCGCGGTCACAGTAGACCGCGTGCCCCTTCTCGTCTTTCACTTCCGCGAGGAACTTAAGCACGTCGAGCCGCGCGAGGTTACACCATCGCTCCCGAACCACGGCGCGAGAGCGATTTGTGTAGACATTTCGATCATCGGTTTACCCCTTGCGTCGAGTTCGTATCACACCCCCACGGCCCGGCGGTCCCGGACAGCAACGACTGCGGCGTTACGCCGCGGGCGGTTTGTTTCAGCCCGTCAGTAACTCCAGCCTCACGCAGCCTGCCAGGGCGCGGCGCTCGGCGGAGAACCATCAGTGCCCGGGCGCCGGGCCGCTAATGTCGCCAACTCCCATTGGGCGCGACCGGAAACGACCGCGGCTTCGCTAGCGGCTGATCCACGGTGAGCTTGTCCCGCACGCGGGCAAACGCATCGACGTGCCGCGTTTCCCACCACTGCAAGAATCCGCGGTTGAACTCCAGTTCCATCCAGCACCAAATCAGCGCGCCGTCATCGGGCACCGCGGACATCCAGAGCGCGAGTTCGATCGTGCGCCCCTTCCGGTACCACAGGTGTTCCGAAAGCCTCTCCTCCGCGGTCGGCGTCCGCTCGTACCATTTGGGCACGTGCAGCTCGAGTGTGAGCGGGATCAGCCGTCGCCAGTTGTCGTGAAGCCATCGGTACGCCTTCCGTGGCATGTACCCGGACCGGTGATTCCGTCTCAGGCATGATGCGCGAATAAACTCGGCTGTTGCTGTATCGCGATCATCCACCGCGTGTTCGTCGAGCCAGTCCGCGTACACCAGGCGGGGCGTGTCGTCGTCGTGCTGGTCGCGAATCGCAGCGAGAAAGGCGTTACGGTCGTTCATCTCACTCGCCCTCCGGCGCTGGCAGCGAGAGCATCGGCTCACCGGCGCCACCAGCGAGCGACTTCGCGACCTGCCCGATCTGCCGCGCAGCCCGCGCCAGAGCGTCGGGCCGACGCTCGTAGGCGCGCAGGAGCGAGACACGGGCCAACTCGCGTTGATACACCAGAGCGACGGTCTCGGGATCATCCACCCGGCGGCACGCCTCCCAGACGCGCGCGTACAGATCCACGTCGATACCGATCTTGGCCCGGCGCAATGTCGCACGAATCGCCTTATCCCGACGCCGATCGGCTGTTGTGGTCACAATCACCCGGCGCCGGATCTCGCCCGCGGCGTCCTGTTCTTCAACGATTCGCATTACGCCCCTTTGAGTTGCTCGACGATGGTCTCCCAATGCTCCGGGCGCCAGCGGAACACCCGAGCACCCACGCCGGCGAACAGTTCGAGCCACATCTCTTGTGCCGCGGTCGTCTTGTTCCGCTTCACCTTCAGCTCGGCCACGATCAGCACGGCCCCGCGGATCAACACCAGGTCCGGGAACCCGGCCTCGCTCCGACGCGAGTCGTGCGTGTGGTAGCATTCCCACCCGAGCCGTTTCGCCTCGCAAACCAACTGCAATTGGAACTCCGACTCGCTCGCACCGTCGAGCGGGTCGATGCCCGCGAGCCGGAGGCACTCGTCAGTCACGTGGCGCGGTACCTTCATCCCCATCACGCCGCCTCGTCGCGGTCTTCCATCGCGCGAATCGCGTTCTCCTGAAGGGGCGAGCAGTCGTCCGGCGCGCTGCCCCGACCCGATGGAACCAACCAGGGCCGGAACACGCGGGGCGTGAGGCACCCGACGCAGTACGGTCGCCCGCGCATGTGCCCGTACACCGCGGGAATGGCTAGCTTGCGCGACAACGGCGCGTGCGTTTCGCCGAGCATCTCGAGCCCGCAGCCCGCGCAATTGAGCATCTTCAAATCGTCGTGATCCACCGGTGCGTCTCCCGTTGAAGGGTGGCAACTTTGCAGAATGTGCCGGTCGCGCGCCCTTTGGTTCTTTTGGCCCTAGCGTCGTTCGTGTTGGCCGATCGCGATCCGATGGGAATTGGGCCAGCGAAGATCGCGATCGGCCAACCGGCGCGGCCGTAGCGTGTAGAGCCCACCGCAACGGCTGCGGTCGATCACGCCGTATCGCCCGTGTCCGCGATGCGGAGCGGGTGCGAGCGCGTCTTGGGGAACGGCAAGAGCACGGGTTTGGCCGTGAGCTGATCGTGCCAGGTCTTCACCTCGGCGCGGGCCGAGCGGATGTACGACACCGCCCACCGTGCCTCGCGGACGACGCGCCGGGCGTACCAGAGGGCCGCGGACGAGATGAGCAGGGACAGCACACAGAGCGCGATCAAGAACGTGAGCACGGGTGATCTCCAGTCGGGTTCAGGGCTTGGGCAAATGCGGCGCAAAATATTCCAAAAACTATTCCAGGATCTCGTGCAGGAGCCGGTACTCCCACAGCCCGCGAGACACCTGCCCGCGGCGCCGGCGCTCGACGGTAAGCCCGCCGAACTTCTCTTTCCGAAAGTCCCTCAGCCTCGCGCTGACGGACTGCGGCATGTCACCGGTCGCGGCGCCGATCTCCGAGAGCGTGCGCCACTGACCGTCCTTCATCAGCTCGAACACGCGGCGCAACTGCTCATTGAGCCGGGACAGGTCGAGCGTGCGGTCGAACGTCGCGCCGTCGTGGTTCGGTCGGGTGTCGTGCATGGTGCGTTCTCGTGGGTGGATCAGCGGGACCGGCGCGGCGGGGTCCACCCGTCCGCCAGGCGTTTCACCAGCTTGCTCGGCGTGTCCAGGCATTCCGTCTCGCGGGCCGCAGCGAATATCAACCGCTCGGTCTCGGCGCGCTCGGCCACCAACTCGCGCCAGTGCTTGCACACGCTCGCCTCGTACACCTCGAGGGACATTTGCGCGGCCGAGATCGCCCCCTCCGAGGCGAGCTTCTGGTGCCCGGCGTTCGCCATCCGGCCCGTGTAACAGTCCGAGCACGTGACCGTGCCCTCGCGGTACGGCGGGCGCCAGGTGCCGTCCCGCAAGTCGGCCTTGAGGGGCACCGTGACGAATCCCCGATGACACGTCCGACACCCCGGCCCGGACTCGAACTCCGGCTCCTGGCGCTTCCGGGTCCGGCGCTCCAGCGCGGGGAGCAAGTAGCGCATCACCAGCGCCCAGTGCTCGCGGTCCCAGCGCGGCGCGCTCCCCGGGTCGAGCATGAGCAGTTCCCCGAGCGCCTCCGCGAAGTCGGATTCGATGAACCCGTTGGCCGCGAACGCGCGCCACCAGGCGCGGATCATCACGCCGCAGAGGTGCTCGGAGGCCCCGAACGTGGCGGAGTAGTCGGCGACCCACTGGAGGTACCAGTCGGGGGCGGTGACGGTGGCGGGGCTGGACACGGTGCGGGCTCCGGGGCTTTGGTTTCGATCACCTTCACGCCGTTCGCTTCGGCGATGCGCTTCATCCGATCGAGGCCGGTTTCCTTCAGGGGTTTCGCGTTGGGAGCGGGCGCCGGGGCGGGCGGCCCGGTGCCCGCCGGGGGCGCGGTCGAAACGCGCGGGTCATACACCCCGTCGAGGATCTTCCGCGCCTCGTCCGAGTCGCGCAGGAATTCACTCACGTCGTAAGCCCCGCGCGCCCGCCCGGTCCCGGACCGGAGCCAGGGAATGCGCCCGGCCCGTTCGAGCGCGGCCGGGTAGTGCTCGGCCCACCACGGGTCGAGCAACAGCGCCACGAGGCGCGTTTGGTTCGAGGGACTCAGGCGCGAGAACTGGCGCAGACCGGCCGTTGACCAGCGCTGCTCGAACAGCTTCCGGGCCGCTTGCTCGGCTCGGAGCGGGTCAAATGGTTCCGGCTCGGATGCCGGGGCCGACGCGACGGGGGTTTGGGGGTCTGTCTGTCTTTGAGACCGAGACAGAGATAGGGGACGAGATAGGGAAGAATGTTGCCCACTTTCTTCCCGCTTCTCTCCCGTTTCTCTCCCGCTTACTTCCCGTTTGTCTCCCGCTTCTCTCCCGCTTTCTTCCCGCTTCTCTCCCGTTTCTTGGGTCGATTTCGACCCGGAATAATCAGCGCCCTCAGCACTCTCGTCCGTGGGCGCGTCGTCCCAATTGCGATGCGCGGCCGGGATCTCGACCCAGTACCGCCCCGGTTTCGACTTCCCGCCCGCCGAGTACACGAGCCACCCGGACGCGACCGCCTTGTCGCGTGCCCGGTCCAGGGCCTTCACGTTCTTGAGCCCGACCAGGGGCATGAGCTGCTCGTTGAAGAACGTGACCGGAGCGCGGTACCCCTTCGCGTCCTCGGTGAACGCGACCACGGTGATGAGCCAGCACGCCTCGGGGCCGACGTCGTTGGCCAGGCACGCCTTCGCCATGACGCGCACGAAGTGGTTCGCGAAGAACCGTGATCGCTTGGGATACTCGCCGCCCACGTCCGCCCCTCAAACAAAGGTGCCCACTCGCGCCGGTGTGAGATCAGAACGGGATCGGTCCGACGTAGTGGAGCGTGGCCGTCGCGCCCTCGCCCTCGGCGTGACACGCGGCGCGCACCTCGCACCACTGCCGGGCGGTCTCGGGCGAGTGGAAGAACGGGCTGTGGCGCAACCGGTGAGATGTGGTGAACCGACAGTCCACTCCCTGGAAGGTGTTGCCGCCTTCGCGGTTGACGCGGAAGTGCGCCCCGGACAGATTCGCACTGAACCCGGACCCGATCTCTTTCCACGTAAGGGGCTGGCCCTCTTTCCGTGCCTCGCACCAGGCGCTCGCGCTCGTCAGGAGCGCCGGTTTGAGCCGCCCTTCGCACCACGAGTCATCCGCGGAAAAGCCGTTACCGACTGCGGTGATCTGGAACCGAGCTTCAGAGCTGACCCATGTGGTCTTGTCCGGCGTCCGTACCCATTCGATCGTGCCCTCGGGTTCGGTCTGCTCGGCCGTGGCCACCGCTTCCGCCGCAGGCTCATTGGTACTGCCGTGGCATTCACACATGACCGGGCCGCCGGTCTGTGTTGTCGCTTCGCCCACGAGGATCACGTTCGCCGGATCGATGAGGAACTCGCTCGAACCGGCCGCAACGCGGTAGAGCACGTACTCGCCGTGGAGCCGGCGCTCGTGGATCACGGCCACGATCACGAACACCGCCGGCGTACTGGCCGTGCGGATGCGCACCTCGTCGCCGGGGTTGTAGATCGCCACCGGCGTCCGCTTGGGCGCGCGCTCTCCCCCGGCGGAACTCGCTAGAGCCACCATCGTCTGCTCCTGAATATCGTTGAGGTTGAGTGCTCGGAACCCGAGCGCTAGGCTGCTTTCTTCTGCAACGCCGCGCTACTCTTCCGCTTCGATCGCGGCTTCGATTGTCCGCACATGGCCAGCGCTTCGGCCCGGGACGCCATCGCCCGACGGTCGCGCTGGGCCGCGGTTTCGACGACCTCGGGAGCCGTGCCCCCGTTCATCTTCTTGAGGCACGCGACCAGCGCGGCCGGTGCGATCCGGTACAACCGCGCACCCGCGCGACGGTACGCGAGGCGCCCGGCCTGGCACCAGCGCGTCACGGTGGACGGGTCTTGATTGAGCAGGAACGCCACTTCCGTGGCCGTCAACTCCATCGCACCCCGGCGCGATTTCCACCGGTGCGACCAACCGACCGGTAAGCGGACCACAGCCGTGGCCAGGAGCCCGGCGTCGGCCCGATCGATCCCGAGCAAGTCGGCCAGTTCGTAGGGCTGGAGTTCTTCGGCCTGCTCCGGTCCCGATTGCGGCGCGGATCGGTTCATACCTGCCTCTCGTATAATTGCGGCAGTTGCTGCGGATGGTGCGTTTACTGCTTCAAACTGTACACCCGTAACGTAATTTGTCACGCACGATCTATGCACGATCCGTTCACTCATAATCGTGCGTCCACAGTGCGTTAACCGTGCGTGGTAATGCGTCGGCTGCACCAGATGCGTTGCATGTACATGGGTAGTATCACACAAAGTGGCAATCAATGCTATTAAATGAGCATCAATTGCCATAATTAAACCTCTGAATGGTCACGCAATACCAGAATTCGCGTTGAATCCGTTCCAACCGTTGTTAACAATCAGCGCATGGCCAACGACGAACAAAAAGAAAAGCCGGCCCACGCAAGGCGGGTACTGTTGCGCCCACGCATTTTTGAACAGGTCGAGAAGTTGGCACAACGAGATGAGGGCGAGGTCGCGGAGATCGTGAACCAAGCCGTTCGCGAATTGCTCGAGAGAAGGGGCATGTGGCCCCCGAAGCCCGAGGAGCCAGAGTAAATCCGGAGTCCAGAAAACGAAAGAAGCCGAGGCTCGCCTCGGCTTCTTTCGTTTACGCCACTGCTAACCGGTACCTGTCGCCGTCGATCTCGATCGGCTCTTCAACTTCACTCAGACTCAACCGGTCCCGAACCAGTTGCCGTAGTTTCGAGATCATGTTTTGCGCGGTCCGGTTCTCGGCGTGTTCGTCCCACACCGCGCGCTTCAGTTCGAGTAACGTGAGCCCGGCATCTCCGGACTCAACGAGGGCCGCGAATACGGCTCGCGGCTTGCCCGTAAGCCGGAACGTTTCCCCGTTCCGTGCCGCGCGATCACCGCGCAACGCCCACCCTTCCTCCGGGGGCCACTCGCCCGCCCCCGACGACAAGTCGATTATGTGCTTGGTCCCGTTCGCGAGAGCAAGGGTGATGTGTTCGAGATCTTGACCGGTTACGCGGCGAGCGTATTGGCGAGCCATTTCGATCAGGAGCTGGTCCGGAGCGGGTTCGTTGGGAGAGTTCTTCGGGGCAGGCATGGGCAACTCGCAGAGTGTGAAGCAACTGACCTCGTGTATAGATCACACTCTGCGCGGCGCCAAGGTTACACCGAAGATTCGCGCATTCCGACTTGTTCTGCGCGTTCCGATTGTAGCTCGTCTGAATAGGCTAAAACGATTATCCTAGTTCCTCGGCGATGCGCCGGGCCACGGACTCACCGGCCCGGTGCGCGTACACCTGGCGCGCCACCTCGGGCGTGTTCCCCAAAACGGCCGCGGTCGCCTGGTCGCTCTCGTAGGTATCCATTACTTCCGTGGCCCGGTTGTGCCGGAGCTGGTTCGGGGTCCAGACCGGCACGCCCGCGATCTCGCACGCGCCCGCGATGCGCCCCCGATAACTCACGACCGACACTGGGGTCCACGACGCGCCCTTGCGCCACGGCGGAAACCGAAACACGTTCTCCTCGTCCCCGCAAACGGCCAACAGCGGGGACAGCTCCGCGCGCGCCCGCGGACCGAAGAAGACGACCCGGGTCACGTCCTTGTGGAGCATCTTGTTGTACTCGGTCACCTCGTACCGCCACGGCACCTGGGATCGGTCCAAATCCACCGGGCGCAAACTGCATAGTTCCCCGGGGCGCATCCCCGCGTAGAGTTGAACGCGGATCATCGCCACGAGTACCGCGCGCCGGCCCGGGGTCGGGTGCAGCCGGTCTCCCTCGAGCACTGCCGCGATGTGCTCCTCGGGCGCGGGCTCCACCTTCTCGCCCTCGGCTATGTCCTCGCGGCGCCCGGCCGCGAGCGGTTCCAGGAGCATAAGCCCCTGTTGCACCGCCTGGGGGACGAGCTGCTCGCCCGCGGCCCAACCGAACGCGCGCACGACCCGCGCGATGTTATCGTTGACCGTCTTGCGCACCCACCCCTCGTCGATCATGGCCTCGCGCACCGCGCGCAGCATGGGGGTGTTGAACCCGGCCGCGGGAACGTCCCCGTACAGGTCCGCCATGTGGCGCATCGCGGACCGGTTGCAATGCACCTCCGAGGTCGGCTTCCCGAACTTCGTGTACGTGCGGACGCAGTGCTCGAGCCACAACTTGACCACGTCCGCGACGACCGCGCCGTGGGCCACCAGGGACGCGCCAACGGTCCCGGTGGCCCACTCGAGCACGAACCGCCGGTACCTGCGGTCCGCGTCCGGGGTGCCCCACTTCCCGAAATACCGGAAGTTGTATTTTCGGTTCGCGTACCAGGTGCAGAACGCGAGCCCGCTGGTCGGATGTTTTTTGAGTTCCGGGCATGGGCGCGGCCCCGCGTCCTTCGCACGCCGGCCCCCGCGTCGGGAGAACCGCCGGTCTACAGGTGTGGTGAGTGCGTCGGCCACGGACCACCCGGCTTTGAGCCGGCTCGCGATCGTGGCCGTCGGGACTTTGGTGATTTGGGACCACTCCTTAAGGCAGAGGGTCCGTCCGTCGTGGGTGATCTGGCGCAAGTTGGGCATAGCTCGGTCCTTGGGGAACGTGCCACGCTGCCAAAATGCTCCAGGGGGTGCGATGTGGGTTGCACGGCAACCTTCGCTAATACATGTACGCTACATGTATCGCGGCTTTCGGCATGCCCTTTGCATAAATGACGCAACCCCTGGTAAAACCAGGGGTTGCGAGTCGGGCTGATAGGATTTGAACCTACGACCTCTTGGTCCCGAATCGATGCCGCATCATACCTCTCTGTCAAAGAACGCATAACAAGTCTAGCGCCACGCACGCTTTAGGTCAAGGCCATTATTCGTCTAGCCGCTTGTCATTAGGCCCAATTCGGCTGGTTTCGGGTGGGAAAGCCCGCAGCGAAAGCCCGCATAAATGAGTGCTTGGAACAGCAGAAAACGATGCCCAAGCACTCAATCTCGTAGTCAGTCCGAACGTACTGAATCAAGACTCCTGATTTGTCCGACCAGCGCCTCAGCTGGCCCTCACCACGCATGAGCGGGGCGAACCGGTTGGGGCCGCGTCCGTCGCAAAGGTTAGTGCGGTCTCGTTCTCAGCCCCAGTACACTGCGAAGGCCCAGTCCCAATCCGAGTTCCGCCTGTTTATTAGACCGGCGGGAAAAGGGCGCCCGCGGGCCGTCAGCAAGAGACGGACCCGATGTCGAAGCCCACTACGAACCTACGCTGTTTGGTGCCCCTGTGATAGCGTTTCACCCATTCACTTCCTCAGCGTGACGACCCAAAACAGAATCGCAAGCGATTCTTTTGACCGTCCAAAGAGATGACCGACCCACATAGAATGCCAGCCACGACGCCGGGAGAAGGACTCATTATGCAACTTTCCGAATTGAAGCCTGGCCTCGCTCTCGTCGGCCTCGAACCCGACCTCGTTTGTAGTGTGGTCGCCATCAACGTCATCGCGGAAGGTGCAGTTCAGGTCTTTTACAAGCTCCCGGACGGCAGTTTCAAGGAACGACTCCTCGGCTCGGCCGATGAAGCGACGATTGCCCCGGCGACGGTCACCCGGCCTTGGGCGTTTGACGGCGACCCAGCGGCATTTCAACTCGCGTGCGAAGCGAAACGAATTGACCTCGCGTTCCTCTTCGACCCGATGATGGCCGTTCATACCTCGAACGTGGACCCACTGCCGCACCAAATCACCGCCGTTTATGAATCGATGCTCCCCCGCCAACCCCTCCGGTTCGTGCTGGCCGACGACCCTGGGGCCGGGAAGACCATCATGGCAGGATTGTACATTCGCGAACTCGTCATGCGTGCCGATGCTCGGCGAGTTCTGATTGTGGCTCCCGGCAGTCTGGTAGAGCAGTGGCGGGACGAACTCTTTGAGAAGTTCGGATTAGAGTTCCGAATTTACTCTTCTGCTCTGGAGGAAGCCACTCCGAGCGGCAACCCCTTTGATGACCACCGGCAACTCATCGTTCGCCTCGACCAAATGTCTCGGAACGAACCGCTGCAAGAAAAGCTCTGCGCGGCCGGATGGGACCTCGTGGTCTTCGACGAAGCCCACAAACTCGCGGCTCACTACTACGGCTCGAAAGTGGAAGAGACCGGACGCTTCCAGTTCGCGAAGAAACTCGGCAAAGACACGAGACATCTCCTGCTGATGACGGCGACCCCGCACAATGGGAAGGAAGAAGATTTTCAGCTCTTCCTCTCGTTGCTCGATTCCGACCGTTTCTACGGGAAATTCCGCAACGGCGTTCACAAAGAAGATGTCTCGGACCTCATGCGGCGGATGGTGAAGGAGGAACTCGTCAAGTTCGACGGCACGCCCTTGTTCCCCGAACGGAAAGCCTACACGGTCAACTACAAGCTCTCGAACGCCGAGGCTGCCCTCTACGAAGCGGTGACGCAGTACGTCCGTGACGAGATGGGGAAGGCAGACCTTCTTACCGGCCCCCGAAAGGGAGCTGTCGGCTTCGCACTAACGACCCTGCAACGACGGCTCGCTTCGAGCCCCGAAGCCATCTATCAGTCGCTCAAGCGGCGGAAAGAGCGACTCTCCGAACGGCTCCGGGCCGAGAGGCTCGGCGAGCGAGGGCGGAAGTCTCTCGCCGAAACCGTGGACGAGGTTCCCGAGGACGAAGACGACCTGAATGCCGAAGAGCAAGAATCGCTCGAAGAGAGCCTTCTTGACCAGGCGACAGCAGCGAAGAGCGCCGCCGAACTCGAAGCCGAAATCGTCATCCTGACCGACCTTGAAAAGCAGGCAAAGTCAGTCGTCTTGTCGGGCCAAGACCGAAAGTGGGAGGAACTCTCAGCGCTGCTCCAAAACAACCCGGCGATGCACGACGAGTCCGGGCGGCAGCGGAAGATTATCCTCTTCTCCGAGCACCGAGACACGCTGAACTACCTGCACGACAAGATTGCGGGCGTCCTTGGCACCCCGAGCGCCATCGTCTCGATTCACGGCGGCACGAACCGCGACGAGCGGCGGAAGGCTCAAGCCCTGTTCCGCTCGGACCCGGATGTTCGAGTCCTCATCGCGACCGACGCGGCGGGCGAGGGCGTCAACCTTCAGTGCGCTCACCTCATGGTGAACTACGATTTGCCCTGGAACCCGAACCGCCTTGAACAACGATTCGGGCGGATTCACCGGATTGGGCAAACGGAAGTCTGCCACCTCTGGAACCTTGTCGCCAAAGAGACGCGCGAAGGGGATGTGTACCACCGGCTCCTTGAGAAACTCCAAATCGAGAGCACAGCACTGAAGGGCCGCGTCTTCGACATACTTGGCGATGTGTTTGAGGAGACGAGCCTTCGAGACCTGCTCCTCGAAGCCATCCGATACGGCGACACGCCCGAAGTACGCGCGAAGCTAACCAAACGAATTGAGCACGCCTTCAATCACGAGCATCTCCACAGCCTGCTCAACCGAAACGCTCTCGCACAGGAAACGATGTCGGCGGACCGACTGTTTCGTGTTAAAGAGGAGATGGAGCGGGCCGAAGCCAGGCGGCTTCAGCCGTTCTTCGTGCGGTCATTCTTCATGAAGGCGTTTGACCAAGTCGGCGGCGCGCTCCACCGTCGAGAGCAAGAGCGTTACGAAATTACACACGTCCCCGCAACCGTTCGCGAACAGGACCGGCGGCTCACCGGGCGCAATCGGCGGGAGCAAGAGCCCATCCTGAAGCGGTACGAGCGCGTCGCGTTCACTCGCGACGCCATCCAACCGAACGACAAACCCGGCCTCACTCGGGCGGTGCTCATGCACCCCGGCCACCCGCTGATGATGGCAGTGACGGACATGATTCTCGAACAGAACGCGAACCTGCTTCGGCAGGGAGCCGTCCTGGTGGACCCGGCAGACGAGACGGACCAGCCGTGGTTGCTCTTTCTCCTCACCCACGAAGTGAAGTCCGGGGACGGAGTGACGCTCTCGAAGCGGATGCAGTTCATTCGCGTCAACCCGGACGGCTCGGCGTCGTTCGCCGGGTGGGCTCCTCACCTCGACCTCGAACCGCTCTCAACAGCGGAGCGGCCGCTTCTGAAAGACCTGCTCTCCGCGTCATGGATTCGCACCGACCAAGAGCAAAAGGCGATTGCCTTGGCAGCAGTGACGCTTGTTCCGGAGCACTACAAAGAAGTCTCGCAGCGGCGTATCGAGCATGTCGATAAAACTCTCGCTGCAGTTCACGAGCGGTTAACGAAGGAAATCTCCTTCTGGACCGACCGGGAACTGAAGCTCAAGGATGATGCCGCTACCGGGAAGGACGTTCGGCTCAACCTCGACAACGTGAAAAAGACGCTCGAAGACTTGCAAAGCCGCCTTGAAGGCCGGAAGAAAGAACTCCAGGCCAAGCGGCAAGTTGCGAACGGCACCCCGGTTATCCTCGGCGGGGCACTTGTGGTCCCAGCGGGCCTGCTCCGCAGGGTTCGCGGCGACGGTCCGGCGCTGACGGCGGCAGATGCGGCAGCCCGGAAGCGAATCGAAATGCTCGCGATGAAGGCTGTCATGAAGGCCGAAGAAGCGAAGGGCCATCGCGTGGTCGATGTTTCGGCCGAGAAGTGCGGTTGGGATGTGTCGAGCTATCCCCCAAACAGTACCGACCCGAAACACATTGAGGTGAAGGGACGGGTGAAGGGGGCGGACACGATTACCGTGACGCGGAACGAAATTCTCTACGCCTTCAACCAAGGTGAGAAATTCGTTCTCGCCATCGTGTTCGTGAACTCGGACGACAGCACGGAGGAGCCGGACTACCTCATGAACCCGTTCCAGCGTGAACCGGATTGGGGTGCGGCGAGTGTGAATTACTCCATCAGTGAACTGCTCAAGCGGGCGAAGGGGATGCCGTGAACGTGATTTCGCCCAAGAAGCTCATCGAGGTTGCCCTACCGCTCGATGCCATCAACGAGGCCGCGGCTCGGGAGAAGTCGATTCGGCACGGGCACCCGTCAACGCTTCATCTCTGGTGGGCACGGCGTCCGCTTGCGGCGGCTCGGGCCATCATCTTCGGCCAACTCGTCCACGACCCGGAAGACTTGTGGCGGTGCCAAAACCCCAGCGTGGAGCCGAACCAACAACACCGCGGCCACTGGACGAAGGCACGGGCTAAGCTCTTCAAAATCATTGAAGACCTCGTGGTGTGGGAAAACTCACAGAACGAAGAGGTGCTGAAGGCGGCTCGCGAAGCCATCCGCCAGAGTTGGCGGGAAACGTGCGAACTCAATAGGGACCACCCTCAAGCGAAGGTTCTCTTCGACCCGGCGAAGATGCCAGGGCTTCACGACCCGTTTGCGGGCGGTGGAACAATCCCGCTCGAAGCTCAGCGACTCGGCCTCGAAGCGTTCGCAAGCGACCTAAATCCGGTTGCTGTCATTATCAACAAGGCGTTGGTCGAGTTGCCTCCGAGATTCGCGGGGAAGTCGCCCGTACACCCTGACGCGAAGAAGCCACTCATGGCTTGGAGTGGGGTAGCGGGTTTGGCGGAAGACGTGCGTCAGTATGGACACGCGATTCGGAGCCAAGCACAGAAGCGGATTGGTCAACTTTACCCGGCTATCGATATCACCGGCGAAATGGTCAAGGAGCGACCCGACCTTGCAGCATACCGAGGGGAGAAGCTCACCGTCATCGCTTGGCTTTGGGCGAGAACGGTGAAAAGTCCCAACCCTGCCTTCTCACAGGTTGACGTGCCTTTGGTGAGCACTTTCGTCCTGAGCAGCAAGGAGGGGAAGGAGGCTTACGTTCAGCCAGAAATCACCAAGAGCGGTTACACGTTCAAAGTGAGAGCGGGCGAACCTCTTTCTTCGGCCAAGATGGGCACGACGGCCGGGAAACGGGCCGCGTTCATCTGTCTAATGTCCCAAGTTCCTATTAGCTACGACTACATTCGTGATGAGGGCCAAGCTGGGCGGATGGGTCAAAAGCTGATGGCGATAGTCGCCGAGGGCACGAAGGGCCGTGTGTTTCTGTCCCCAACCCAAGAACAAGAAACGCTCGCAGCGAGTGCGAAGCCTGAGTGGAGACCTGACCTCAAGCTTCCCGAAAATCCACGGGACTTTAAGACGCCCAATTACGGGTTAAAGACGTTTGCTGACCTTTTCACGTCTCGCCAACTCGTGGCCTTAACGGCGTTCAGCGATTTGGTGGTGGAAATCCGCGAGCAGATTTATCGAGATGCAGTCGCTGCAGGGTGGCCGGAGGATACCTCGCTTGAAGCGGGTGGAACAGGTGCCAGGGCTTACGCGGAGGCCGTGAGCGTCTACCTAGCGTTCGCGGTAGACAAAGCGACAGAAGGGAGCACAACGATTTGCACCTGGAGCGGGCTACCGACGAAGCTCCATGTGGTGAGTACATTTGGGCGTCAAGCCTTACCGATGACCTGGGACTACGCTGAGGCTAATCTCTTCGCGGAATCCTCGGGCAATTTCGAACGAATGTGCAACCTCTCAGCTAACGCTATAGAGCGGTCCGTCGCTCCGAAGTCATTAAACGGGCATGTTTGTCAGGCGAGTGCGACTTCTCAGACAATTTCGTCTGGCAAGTTCATTTCCACAGACCCGCCATACTACGACAACATCGGCTATGCCGATTTGTCTGACTTCTTTTACGTATGGCTTCGACGGGTCTTACGGCCCGTCTTCCCCGAGTTGCTTAGCACGATTGCAGTGCCAAAAGCGGAGGAACTGGTCGCGACGCCATATCGCCACGGGTCGAAAGAGAAAGCAGAGAAGTTCTTCCTTGAAGGAATGACTCGGGCCATGCACAGCTTAGCGGTGCAAGCCCACCCGTCGGCACCAATTGCCATCTACTACGCATTCAGGCAATCCGAATCCGAAACCACCGAAGGAACTGCTTCTACTGGGTGGGAGACGTTTCTCGACGCCGTACTGAAGTCTGACCTCGCAGTGACAGGCACTTGGCCGGTCCGAACCGAACGAAGCGGCGGCTTCCGAAATAAAGACCAAAACGCCCTTGCCTCTTCCATTGTGCTCGTGTGCAGACCGCGCTCGAAGACAGCGGGAACGATTTCAAGGCGGCAGTTCGTGAGGATGCTGAACGAGGCGTTACCTCTTGCCCTCGATGCGATGACTCGGGAGAGCGAAGGGCTTCACTCCCCCGTTGCTCCAGTAGACTTGTCGCAAGCTATCATCGGCCCCGGCATGGCCATCTTTAGCCGCTACGATGCTGTTCTCGAAGCCGACGGCACGCCGATGGGCGTGAAGACGGCCCTCCAACTCATCAACCGATTCCTCGCCGAAGACGATTTCGACGGCGATACTCAGTTCTGCCTCCATTGGTTCGAGCAGCACGGCTGGGAGACCGGTAAGTTCGGGGAAGCCGACACGCTCGCTCGCGCCAAGGGTACGAGCGTGGCGGGTGTTCAAAGTTCTGGAGTCATCGAAGCGGGGGGGGCAACGTCCGGCTGCTGAAGTGGAAGGAATACCCGACCGATTGGGAACCGGCGACCGATGCCCGGCTTCCAGTGTGGGAAGCCTTGCACCAAATCATCCGGGCTTACAACACGGACGGCGATAGCGGGGCCGCGAAAGTTCTCGCGGGTGTGGCGGGCAAGGCGGAAGCCGCTCGTCAGTTGGCTTACCGGCTCTATACGCTCTGCGAGCGGTCGAGCCGGGCCGAAGACGCACGGGCTTACAACGAAGTGGTAACCGGGTGGAACGGAATCGAGAGTGCGGCGGCGAAGGTGGCGACCCCACAACAACGTTCGCTGTTCGACGACGTTGAGGAGACACCATGAAGCCCTGGCGTGAGGTAGCAATTCCGCACAGCGACGTTCTCAAGGGAACGTTCCAACAGTCCGAATTCGCGGCAGACATCTCGGCCGTCCATTCGGGGAAGGCACCGGCCGAGTACCAGGACGCGAAGGCGTTCTTTGAGCGAACCTACATCACGGAAGGGATGCGCCTCCTCCTCACTCAAGTCGCCCAGCGACTCAGCGGTAAGGGCGGAGAGCCGGTGATTCAGTTGCAAACGGCCTTCGGCGGTGGGAAGACGCACACCATGCTCGCGGTGTTGCACCTCGCCACACGAAAGGGGTCACTCTCTGATTTGCAAGGAATCCCTTCTCTTATCGAACAATCTGGGCTGATGGACGTTCCGAAGGCAACTGTCGCGGTCATCGACGGGAATGCTCACGCGCCAGGACAGCCCTGGAAACGTGGCAAGACTATGGTGAAAACGCTATGGGGTGAGCTGGCGTGGCAACTCGGCGGAAGCGAGGGCTTCGCCCTGGTGAAAGAGGCAGACTCGAACGGCACCTCACCCGGGAAGGAAGTGCTCCGCCAGCTCCTTGAAGACTACTCGCCGTGCATCGTCCTGATGGACGAGCTGGTTGCGTACATCCGCCAGTTCGTCGAAGGGGCGATACTTTCTGGCGGCACCTACGACAGCAACCTTTCGTTCATCCAAGCTCTGACGGAAGCAGTGAAGCAGGTTCCGACGGCGGTCGTCCTGGCCAGTTTGCCCGAATCCGAAATCGAGGCTGGGAGCGCTCGGGGCGTGGGCGCGCTCAAGACGCTTGAGAAGACGTTCGGCCGGATTCAAGCCCTGTGGAAGCCGGTCGCCACAGAAGAGGCGTTCGAGATTGTTCGACGAAGGCTGTTCGAGTCCATCAAGGACGTTCCGAGCCGGAACGCGGTGTGTCGCGCGTTCGCCGACCTTTACCGCGAGGAAGGGGCGAAACTCCCGAGCGAAACTCAGGAAGGCCGGTACTTCGAGCGCCTCACACAAGCGTACCCGATTCACCCGGAAGTCTTCGACCGACTCTATGAAGACTGGACCACCATTGAGGGGTTCCAGCTGACGCGAGGTGTTCTGAAGCTGATGGCGAAGGTCATTTCTCGTTTGTGGAAAGCGGACAATAAGGATTTGCTCATTCTGCCGGGCAGCCTTCCCCTCGCGGATAGCGACGTGAGGAACGAGATGACTTACCTTCTCTCACAAGGCTGGGAAGCGGTCATCGAGGGGGACATCGACGGGGACAAGGCCGAAACCACCGAAATTGAAGCCAAAGAGCCTCGCTTCGGCAAGGTGAACGCGGCTCGGCGAGTGGCGCGGACACTGTTCCTCGGAACCGCCCCTTCCAGCGTTGCAACGAAGCAAGGCGTTCGAGGACAGGACCGGGGCCGCATCCTTCTCGGGTGCATGCAACCGGGTCAGACGGCGAGTGATTACCTCGATGTTGTCACTCGCCTCGCGGACCGGCTCCATTACCTGACCCCTTCTGGTGAAGTTAACGCCGACTCAACCCGCTTCTGGTTCGACACGCGGGCTAACCTGCGCCGGGAGATGGAAACGCGGAAGGTCCGCTTCGACCTGAAGACGGATGTGCGGAAGAAAATCGAAGAGGTGGTGAAGAAGCTCTTTGCCAGCGTGCCCTCCTTCGAGGGTGTTCACGTCTTCACACCGCACGCAGACGTTCCCGACGACAGTGCCTTGCGGCTAGTCATCTTCCCAACCGAGACGGCCTACTTCAAAGATGACCCAAGAGCGGTGGCGGAGTTAGTACTCGAATACCTACGACTGCACGGGAGTCAGCCCCGGCATCGGGCGAACCGGCTTATTTTCATCGCGGCGGACAATCTCATTTTGAACCGCCTCCGTGACGCGACCCGCGTAGCTCTCGCTTGGGCGAGCATAGTCGAAGATGTGGAGGAGGGGCGGCTCAACATTGACCAGATTCAGCGGAAGCAGGCCGAGCGGGAATCACAGGCGGCGAACGCCGTTCTTCCGCGTGTAGCTCGCGAGTGTTTCAAGTGGCTCGTTTGCCCCGTTCAGGACGACCCGAAGGCGACGAAGCCGTGCGTCGAATCCTTCCCGCTGAACACGACGAGTGGAAACGCGCCGGCAGAAATCGAACGAGTCTGTCGAGAAAACGAACTCGTGATAGATACGTGGTCCCCAATACACCTCCGGGACAAGCTGAAAGAACTCTACTGGAAGCCCGGAAAGCCCACTGTCGGGGCCGTAATGTTCTGGGAAGACTCCCTGAAATACCTGTATCTCCCCCGGCTGAAGTCGCGAGAGGTGCTCGCGATGGTGGTCAAAGCGGGCGCGGCGAGCAAGGATTTCTTCGGCACAGCCTACTGTTTCATCGACGGCAAGTATGAGGGTTTTGCCTTCGGCGACGGAAACATCTCGTTCAATGATACCCTGCTGCTCATCGAGCCCGAAGTGGCGACGAAGTATGTCATCGAGCAAAAGAAACTCACACCCGCCAAGCCACAAGACGCAGGCGGGAAGGACGGCGAGCCAGTAAGCAGGACGGGCAATCCCGCCGTTGAGGTAGAGTCGGACAAGAAGCCCTCGGCTGGCGGAATCGCCGTTGCTTCCAAAGCTAAGTCTTTTCGGGGCAGCGTTGAGGTGAGTGCCTCGCTTGCGAAGTCGAAGCTCAACACCATCGCTGAGGAGATTATCAAGCTCCTCGACTCGGACCCGAACGCGAATATCCGAGTGACTCTCGAAATCGATGCGGAATTCCCGCACGGGGCGAGTGATACCATCAAGCGGGGCGTGAGCGAGAACGCCGCAAATCTCGGTTTCAAGGTGAAGGACTGGGAATAGCGGCAATCAAGGGCTCCCTTACCCTGTAGGGGCTAAGGGAGCGAGATTCTTAGATGTAGTAACGGAAACTGGGCTGTCGCGTTTCAGCGGGTATACGCGGGTTCGAGATAAGGATTTCGCCGACCGCGTCGGAGAACCTCACCGTGACGGGTTCCGCCTCACCCAAACGACAGGCGTTGTAATTCAACTTGGTCAGGCCCAAGATGTCGTTCGCCACCTGCTCGACGTCTGCGCTCCCGTGCTGAATGTCGATACGTAGCGGGACCGGCACTTCCCATCCATCGTATGTCCCCAACCGCGGCTTGAAGCCGGCTCCAAACAGATACCCAGCCCGCTCGTGAAGCCGGACGAACAGCCCCCGGAGGACCGGCATGTTCCCCTCCCGGAACAGCCGTGGGCTGTCCCGGTCCCGACGAACACGGACGCCAACGAGCTTCGTTCCAATCGGGCACGCCTCGCTGTATCCCTCGAACTCTTCGTTCGAGATGGTGGACCGAGAATGGAGGAAGACTTCTTTGAGTGGCTTACCATCAAGGTCCTGGTACGTTTTGAGGACACCTGCTAACAAGTTTCGGGCCGCGGAGCGGGTGAGGTGGAACTGGTGCGTGTCCGGTGAGTACCACGGGCCGAACTCGCCGAGGAACACCACTCCGTCGCCGGAGTCGAGGAACATCTGGGCAGCGCAGCAGGCCGTCCGGTCGCCCTGCTCGGCCCTACGGAAGGCCAGCCCGATGTAGCAGACCCCGTCCCGAGCGGATGCAAGTCGCCACGGCTTCCCGCCGCATTTGTAATAAAGCGCAGTTGAAAGATTCCACATGCGGTCGGACAACGGGGTCAACCGCCGCTGCCCGGGTTCAACCGGGTCGGACAGTCGCAGGGTAGACTCGCGGACGAGTTGAATCGGCACACGGTGGCACATAGCCCGGGCCTTTAGCTGGCGGCGAAAGTCTGGCGACATGTGGTACTGGTCGAGGTCAATGTCTTCGAGCAAGCTCCCTTGGCCGCGCCGGCGACTGGCCTTCGCCTCGCGCGATAGACCCGCGTCGGACGGGTCGCCGACCCGAGACTTTGGGCGGCAGTTAGCGTACACCTCGTCTGGGACTACGCAGACGGCCACATTTACCGTCGCGTCCAGCTTATTCTTTTGCTCCAGCGCTGCTAGGTAAAGGTTGACTACGGCAAAGCATCGCTCGTGCGGGTCGCCCTTTCGGGCAGCGGTTTGCAGAGCCATGCGGTCGATGGAGAACGCCCGGGTCGGGCGCTCGGGCCAGCGCGCATCAAAAGCCGCCCCGAACCCGGGAAATGGGGGCCACAGACGGTGAGATTTGGTGTCGAACTGGCACGCAGGCAGCGCCATGTACCGGGCCCAGTCGCCGAACAGCCGAATTCCGTCCGGCGTCCCGAGGACGAGGTACGACGGCGCGCTTGGGTGGTTCGTCCGGTTCCGCTCGTAAGGACCGAACAGGCTCAATCCGTCGTGCGGACTCTCCATCTTCTGGCCGAAACCGAACTCCAGACGCGGTTCGTCAAGCACAACGACGTTAGGCGACCTGAGCCTCGTCGTGGTCATCGTACTCATCATCATCTTCCCCCGGGAGAATGTCGCCACGTTCCAGTACGGACGCACTAAGCACTGCTTCGTCGATACCGACTGGAACTTCCCATGAGAGAGGAGCCGTTGCGACGGCCAAATCGTGTTCCCCGCTCCCGAGCGTAAACTCATCGGTCCCGTCAGCGAGGAACCATGCGATAGCGAGGGTGCGGGACAGCCACTCGTGGTTCCACCACGACTTACACAGCTGCTTGCGGCGGGCGTTCACGGACCGCTTCGGGAGGAGCCGACCCGTGATATCGGTCAGGTGAAGTCGTACCTTGATTACCACGGTGAATGTTGCGCCCAGGTCGCCCCGGACGAAGAACATGGGGGCGAGGTGGTAACGGTAGTGAGCAGTGGTGCCGCCGCGGCGGACCTGCCTCTCGCCAACCGCCTGCACACGCCCCGTAGCCCCGTTCGGCCGACAGAAGTCGAGGCGGTTCTGTGGCAAAAGGTCTTTGGGGAAAAACAGGAGGCCGGACTCCTGGTCCTCGACCAGCCCGCGCCGCGCGCCGCAAACCGTTAAGGACTTTCGCACCAATTCCATCGCCAGATGCCAGGTGTTCAACCCCTCCCACTCCTGACAGTGCTGCCAGCAGCAACTGCCGGCCGCGGTCAACCCCAGGTCGGTAACGATGTCCGCCGGGGGCGGATGGAAGCTCACCAGTCGGTTCGGAGTGACATCCCGGAACGCCCAGCGGGTACGCAATCTCCGCCGGCGGTCTCGGTTCATCACCTGCCGGGAGTCGAACGAATGGATGACCTCCGGTACTCGTCGCACGGGAAAGCAGTTGGACAGTAGACGCTCGGGCATGTTTCGGATGAGACCCGAAAGACCAAGCGTCTGCGCGGCGACATCTGGACCGTTCGGTAGCGGTCTGGGGCAATCCCCTGTAGAGAGTGCCAACAACAGCTGCGTGATACCGCCCGCCCAACTACTCTCAAAAGGGATAAACGCTGTACCGCGAGTCTGGTAGTCCAGCTTCTGACGGTCGAATGGGCCAACAGACACGGGTAAGAAGAACGCAGAGCCACGCTCTTTGGCAACACTTTGTGCAAACGCCCGCCGGGTTATTGCGTCTGGGTCGCGTATCGCGTCCTCAGAGTACAGGGCCACGACGCGGCATGCGTGGTTGCGGATGATTCGCTCCATCACCTCCGCCGGGCGGTCGCCTGCGAGCAGGGACAGGCTCTGGCACCACGACCGGTAGCCTTCGGCCATCAATCGCCTGGCGAGCCACACGGCCAGTACCGTATCAGCCTCCGCATGGTCGATGAACACAAAATCCTGAACGGTCGGGTCGATGCCGGCGATGATAGGCGGGAAAAATGCGGGGGTAAAAATTTGTGGATAGCGACCGATGAGGTGCCGATGACGACCTCGGAGCATCCCCCCGAGCCGCTCCAGTCCGTACACTTCGAGGTCCCATTTGTACTTCCTTTTTACGTCACGGATAGCTTTGTCCCGCTCGCCCGCCGTGAATGTTGCATTACAGATGAAGACAAGTCTATTACAGATGTGCTTGTGGCCGCGAATCTTGCCTGCGTCCTCATCGAGCTTCTTACGCCAGTCCTCCCGAACGCTGTAAGCAAAGATGGACGTCAGCCCATCAGCGGTATTTGTGTGAACGGCGTCACGGCCACTGTCCTTGAACCCGCCAAGAGGCTCCAGCTTCGGATAACCTTCGAGCGTCATTAGGTCGCTACAGAGGCGCTCGAACTGAGTGTAGTCGGTAACGTCTTGAAGGCAGGTCACAACGGGGTCAGCAGCCATGTAGCCACCGTGGCAAGGTGTCCAGTAACATATGGGCAGTTTAACAGTCGGGTGACATACGCGAAAGGCCAGACCAAATCTCGCACAGCAACCAACTCATAATCACCTCCCAATCTATCGCGTTAGTTCACATTGGAATTTATTCATGAGCCAGCCTCCCGCGCGTCGCCTAGCTTATTTTGGACAACTTGCGCCATCTATTCCGGTAATTCGGCTTCACTTTAGACAACTGACACCCATAGCAGACGAAAAATTGTCACATTCTGATAGCTTCAACATGTTTGCCGTTACCGAGAATAACACGCACTTCAATCGAACAGGCTCGGCGTCTTACGTATCCATGCGGCCAACCGGTAACCCTTCTTGTCTCGTGGGTTCACGAGCACACCGGATGTCGTCAAATCGGCCAGCGCCTTGGCCACCGTGCCCGGGCCGTGAGCCTTCCCTGCTAACTTCAGTTCCCGAACGATTTCCTTCCGCGTCCGCGCCTGACCCGCGGCGGTCACGACCGCGAGGACATCAATCCGGCATTCGTCACGCCCGCCCGTGGCCCGCTTCCGGCGCTTAATGGTGGCGGTCGGCATCACGTGGTCACCGCCCCAAACCTGGATGAGGCACGCCACACGCCCGTCAGCACTTGCCACGCGCACCCGGGGCGCCACCGGCAACGCGGACAACGCCCGCAGCAGCTCACGGGCCGCACTCTCGACGACAGCTCTCGGGTCAGTCATGACTCGTTACCGGAACATACCGGAACCTTCTCCCCACTGGACCAGCTTAATATTCGGGTGTACAGTTTCAAGCATAAGGACGGTACTGAACGCAGTGGCATGCAGCACAACCGGGAAAATCGTCATGGTTTCACATTTCGCTCATTTGGACGCGGACTGTTATTACGTCAGCGCAGAGCGCGTTCGGAACCCGGAGCTGACCGGAAAACCGGTCGGAGTGCTCGGGAACAACGGGGCGTGTGTGATTGCCAAGAGCTACGAGATGAAGGCCCGGGGCGTCAAAACGGGCACGCCCATTTGGGACGCCAAAGAACTGTGTCCCGATGGGGTTTACGTCAAACGCGACTTCTACTGGTACGAAATCCTGAGCAGGAAGATGCTGGACATCGTGGGCTTGTTCAGCCCCCAAATCGAATACTACAGCATTGATGAGTTCTTCTTCCGAGCCGAGCCCTCGGCACAAGCCGCAACCGACATCCGAGACTACATCTACGAAACCGCGGGCCTGCCCGTGACCATCGGCGTCGCGCGAACGCGCACGCTTGCGAAGCTGTTCAGCGACACGGCCAAGCCTCTCGGGGCCGTCGCAGTTCTGGGTCGAAACCACGAACGCGAACTGTTGGCCCACATGCCGGTGACCGAAATCAGCGGTATCGCGGGCAGAAGGGCAGCCCGGCTCGCGCCTTACGGTATCCACACGTGCCTGGACCTGGCCGACGCGGACGGGCGCCTCGTGCAGAAGCTCTTAACCAAGACCGGGTACGAACTGTGGCTCGAACTCAACGGGCGCCCGGTGACGCCCATCCGCACCGAGCGCACCCCGCACAAGGTTCTCGCGCGAGGCGGGTCGCTGATGGGCAACGTGTCGGACCCGACCTTGCTGTGGGCCTGGACCGTGCGACACGTCGAGCGCCTCATTGAGGAACTGCACTTCCATGTCGTGCGGACCAGCGCGCTCGGGATTGAGGTCGCGTGGAAGAACGGAGAGTCGACGGGCGGGCTGTGCCGACTCGCGTGCCCCTCGGACCGGTTCGACGAACTGCTCGACGCCGCGCGTGTCTCCCTGCGCCGGGCATACGTACCCGATGGGACCGCGACGCACCTGCACGTCATCGCCCCGGAACTGCGCCGCGCAAAGGGATTCCAGCTGAGCCTGTTCGACATCCCGGACCCGAAGCGCGAAGCTCTGGCTGCAGCGAAAGCGGCCATCAACTCGCGGTACGGTCGGTTCAAGGTGCGAAGCGGGACCACGCTGCACCTACCCAAGGTGTACCGGGACCCGGCTAACGATTTCGACATCTGCGACGTGCGCGGGAAGGTGTGCTTCTGAGGGGAGGCATTTATGCGCGCCGACGAGTTCGTTCGAGGGGCCATCGAGTGGGTCGCGATTCGTGATGCAGTTCGTGCGGCGTACCCGACCGACACGAGCGCGTTCTATACGACCGTGTGCGCGCTGTACCGCGAGTTCGCGTGGGAGCACTTACTCTTCCGCGCGGGTCTGTTCGTGCCCGTCGTGACTCGACTGCGGGCCGTCTGTGAAGGGGCGCTGAACATCTCCCTTCCGGTCTCAGTGTCAACACCCCCGAGCCGGGATGAGGTACTCGCGTTCGCTGTGGCGATTCGCGCCCGATGCCGGTCCGTGGTGGTCGCCCGCTATCCGGCTGCCTTTAACCAGCTCGGAAGACCAAAGGCCCGGTTCCGGCGCTCGGCGTGAGTGTGGGAGTGATGAACATCATGTGTGTCGGCGTGGCCCTGGCGTACAGCGAACTCCCTCTCCTGCTCATGGAACAGAACGGCCTCGACGAACGAATCCACGACCGGGGCGGGGAGAAGGAAGTGCGGTTCTACTGGCAGGCGACCCCGACCCTGCTCCCGGTGTGGTGGAACGGCCGGCTGCAAATCGTTCGATGGGGGAACAAGGACCGAGCCGAGCACAAGTTGCCCCCGACCGGTTGGACCTGGGAGGACTCCATTGCCGCGGGCAAGTGGTCCGCGTTGGCTCCCGAGCCGGTCGTTGTGCCGGCGACTTACGGGCTCGCGAACGGGGTGTGGTTCAAACTGAAGCAGGGGATGCGGGGACTACTGGTCCACGACCGCAAGGGCGCTCCGGTCGTGTTCCTCATCTGCCAGCCCGCCACGCGGTACTATCAGGTGATGACGAGAAGCGAGTGGATGCCCCTGCTCGTCGACGAAGTGATTTAACCAGCCACCTTACCGTGCTGACTCGAACGTGCGTGCGCCCTCCTTAACGAGGCCCTGGCAAACGCCGTCGCGGAACCGGAGCGTGACCGAGTACCTGGGAGCGTCCCACGTTAAGTCCCATCCGTCGCTGATGCAGATTGAGGAATGTGGCGCCCCGAGCCACTTCCGCACGTCCGCTTCGGACCGACCGACAAGGGGCCGTAACATTTGCACCGTCTGAACCAGCTCTCCGGTCCCGTCGTCAACACGGATTCGGGCGATGAGCCTGATGCCCCAAAAGACTACTAGACCGCCCCCGACGATGAGAGCACGTACTGAGCCGGCCGGCCCTTCCCCTATGAAGGCAAAACCGGCAACGAGGCAGGCGATGCCGCACACAATCAGTAAGGCGCCGGTCGAGTCGCGGCTTCGGCGCATGAACGGGTCACTCCGCCGTTAGTATCTTGAGAGTCCATTGACCGAGTACGAAAGCGAAGAGTATCGAAATGCAGCTGTACTGGAAGACCGCCGCGTCCGTTTCTCGTCACGAGCCCGAGAACTACGTGCGCTCGCTCCAGGTGGACGTGCGGTGCTTCGACGAGAACACCGAGCGCGAGTACCTCGTGGCCCGGGTCGCCCTGGACCACGTCCTTTGGGGCGACGCCATCGCCGACGGGGAGTCGCTCTTCCGCATCTGCGACAACGATTCGCAGGGGCTCCACGAGTTGCACGTCATCCTCACCAACGGCACGAACAACATCCGCGACGACCTGGAGATTCCGGCCCCGGTCTCGGCCGTCATCTTCGTCCACAACGCGGTGTTCCACCCGGACGTTCGACCGTACCGTATCGCCGTTCTCGATGTGGTGTTCAACCTGTTGGGCGAGCACACCTTGGCGGTGATGTGGCGCGAGGTCGGGGACCTGACCGAACGTGAGCAGGTGGAGTTGGGGCTGGCCCGGGTCGCGGGGACCAACCTCGTGTTCCGGCACAACGCCCTGTCGACCCCATATGCGGAGCTGAACCCAGAGGTATGGACATCGACTTCTACGGCACCAAGGAAATCCACCGGTGGGTCGTGCGGGAGTGGAAGCGGGCGAGGGGCATCGAATCCGACGACGCGGCATGAGTCCAACACCTACTCAACAAGAGCGACTCACGTCGTGGTGCCGCGTACTTGGTTGATGAGGTTGAGGTGCAATAGGAACGAGTCCACACCCCCGCACGCGCGAACGGCCTCGGCCACCTGCCGGGCCGTTTCTGCGCCCCCGCATCCGCCGACCACCGTGTTCACCAACGCGACGTTCGCGAGCACGGCGGAAAGGTCCGACACGGGCGACGGAGCTGCGGTTGGAACCGAAGCGGCAATCACGTCCGCCGCATTCGCCGCCGCGAGGGCGGGCTCAGACTCTGGGGTCTTGTCCTTCCGAGGCGGATTCACCACTGGTTTGGACTCGGCCTTTTCCGCCCGCTTCTTGAGCTCGCTCTTGATGTTGTGGACGGTCGTCCGGATGGACTTCTCCGGGGCCGTCACTCCGTACAGCCGGGCCTTGCGAATCACCTCATCGGCCGACAGCGTGAGGTCTTCGTTTAGGATGGAACGGACCACGGAACTCATGACCGGTGCGGACATGGAATGCCCCTACATGTATTGGAAGTGGACTCTGGCAACTGGGAGATGAAGGGCATTGAATTGGCGCAGCTGGCGACGGCAACTGAAGTCGCCACAATCACTTGTGACTGAATCACAGATGCAAACCCAAGCTGGTCGAACTGGGCGAGAGTCTTGTTCTCACCAGCCGGCTAAAGCGAGGTGTAAACGAAGTGCCGCAACATGGCGCGACCGGTCAGGGCCGACCACCGGCTCTCCACATGTCGTTCGTCCTGTGGAGCTTGGAAGTACGGATTGCCTGTTCTGACCACTCGGAATACGGCGGAAGGTGGCGAACACAAAACTCGGGTCGAAGCGAGACCGACAGAGCACTTCGTTACGGGGCACGGTTGCCGGCTCTCGCGCGAGCCCCTCAGCCCTGGACGTACACCAGTTCGAAGCCCGCATCTTTGGCCCACTGCCTACAGGCGTCGACGATGTGGTCCGGGGTTCCTTGGCCCCCATTCCTCGCGCGGGTGTAGCGCACAATCACGCGCTGGCCCTTTTGTAACTTCAGCTTCTCGGTGGCGTTTCGGGCCGATGTGACGACGTCTTCGGGCAAGGCTTTGTCCGCTCGGTTAAGGGGCATAAACACTTCAACGACGGCGTCGGCAGTGGTCAGTGCCCGACTCAGTGGGGTACGGACCGGGTACACACGTACCCGCGCGTCCCCGACGGCCGGCTCCTCACTTTCGGCCCCGTTCTCATCCGCCAACGGGCGAATGTACTTATCGAACTCGAACGAGGCGTTGTGATACGAGCCCGTCGGTTCGCCCGGAACGAATCCGTGTTCCCGCGCCGTTCCGACGAGGGTGAAGTTGATAATCCGAATCCCGTCCCGCGAGTCCCAAGTGCCCGAGGGGTAATGGACCAAGAAGTGCGCGACCGATTTTCCCTGCTGAGCGGGGAACGCCTTGAACCCCTTGCTCAACTCCCCCAGGTTAAACGCTTCCACGTCAAGCGTGTTGTTCGTCTTGAGTAGCCCGGTGCCGTTCATCAAGACGATGACCGACGAGTTCGGCCCGGCGTCACGAATGAGGCGCCGTTGTAAGTCCGTGGTCACCGGGGCGATGGCGAACCCCTTCCCCACCACAACTTTCGGAACCTTCGGGACCGGCGCTTTGTCGACCGCGACCGATTGGGGCGCGGGCGGTGGGACGACGGGCGGCTCGGCACTTGAACGGAGCCCGAACGCCAGGGCGCTACACACGGCCACAACAACGACACCCCAGCCGAGTGCCTTCTTCGCAAGAGCCATACGAATCTCCTTCTGGGCCAGATGCAGAACGGGTTTCGGGGCCATCTGCGGACCTCCGGTCACGAACGCGACCGCTCCACGTGTGGTCGCGGTGACGAAAGACGGTGCGACCGCGAAGCCGAGCGGCGTGAGCAGGGAAAGGGGCACCCCGCGCCGGGTCAGCCGAGCCGCGAGCACGTCCTTGGCCCGCGCGATGCGCCCGGCCACAGTTCCGACCGGCCATCCGAGCCGATGAGCTGCGTCCGCATGAGATAACCCCTCGAAGAAGCACAGCAGTACCGGGGACCGGTACACATCCGGCAGCCGGGCCAGTTCCTCGTGGAGTACACGGTCGAGGTCGGGGTCCGATGTAGATGTCGAGTGACCTTCGGGAATCGCGTCGAGGTCAGCGGTGGGGCGATGGGGAGCGTAGAGCGACGAGCGGCGCGAACGGCAATTCGTCGAGCGACCCGGAACAACCACCCGGCCACGGACCCGGAGCGTCCGACGGAAGCCGCTTGTCGCGCGAGGGCCAGGAACACGGCCTGAGCCGCGTCCTCGGCCGAGTGCCGATTCCCGAGCACTCCGCGGCACGTGCGCAGGACCAACCCCGCGTGGCGCCATACGAGCAGCTCGAACGCGCCCGCGTCCCGGTCCGCAACGAACCGCGCGAGCAGTTCGGCGTCGGTCGGCTCGCCAGTAACGGGCGTGAGTGCGGCCACGAGGCGCGCGGCGTGATGCGGCATGGGCCCTCCTACCCTTTCAGTAGCCGGGAACGTGCCCCCACATACAAGATTTTCAATTTCTGGTGCCGATTAAAGAAGTAGTTCCCGCGTCCCGATTCTGCTTGTACCCAGCCCGTGCGGCGAATTATCATATGGTTCATTGACCGTCTGCTCCTCGCTCCTCAAGCATGACGATTTCCGCCGAACTCTCACACCAGAGCCGCGACTCGGGTCCGGGCGCGCCTAGCGCCGAGGTCCAGTTCCGTGCCGTTATCGAGAAGAGCCTCGACGCCGTTATCCTGTTCGGCCCCGACGGGACGATACGGTACGCGACCCCGTCGAGCGCCCGGCTCCTGGGGTACGAGGCCGCGGAACTCGACGGGACGGACGGGTTCGAGTACGTTCACCCGGCCGACCGGGACCGGGTCCGGGGGGCACTCGCGACCCGGTTGCGGGAGCCCGACGCGACCCACACCGAGGTGTACCGGGTGCGCCACAAGGACGGGTCGTGGCGCTGGCTCGAAGCCCGGGCCGTGAATCTGCTGTTCGAGCCGAGCGTCGGGGCCTTGGTCGTCACGTACCGGGACGTGACGCGCCAGCACGAGGCCGAGGACGCACTGCGGCGGAGTGAGGACCAGTACCGGCGCTTGTTCGAGGCGAGCCCGCACCCGATGTGGGTGTTCGACACCGAAACCCTCGCGTTCTTGGCGGTTAACGACGCCGCGGTGGCCCGGTACGGGTACACGCGCGAGGAGTTCGCGCGCCGGACCATCCGGGACATCCGCCCCGTCGAGGACGTTCCAGCTTTACTGGCGGACCTGCGCACGCCCGTCAGTCCCAAGGTGTGGCGCCACCGGTGGAAGGACGGGGCCGTGCGCCTGGTTGAGGTGACCGGGCACGACCTGGAGTACGACGGGCGCCCCGGGCGCCTGGTACTGGCCCACGACGTCACCGACCGCACCCGCGCCGAGGCCGAGGTCCGGGCGTGGAAATCGCGGTACGAGGCCGCGGTTCGGGCCACCGGCCAGATTCTGTACGAGTGGGACCCGTCCATCAACCGGTTGTCGTGGGGCGGGAACTCGGAGTCTATCCTCGGGTACTCGGAGCCCGAGCTGCCCGTCAACCTTGTGGAGTGGACGGACCTGATTCACCCGGACGACCGGGGCGCGTTCGGGAACGAAATCGCGCGGTGCGGGGCGTCCAAGAGTCCGTTCCGCCTGGAGTACCGGGTACGTCGGAAAGACGGGGCCTACACCACCGTGTACGACCAGGGACACTTCGTCCCGGACCCGAACGGTAAGCTGACCGAGCGCGTGGTCGGGTTCGTGGCCGATGTGACGGACCGCAAGCGCTTAGAGGAACAGTACCGGCAGGCGCAGAAGATGGAGGCCGTGGGGCAGCTCGCGGGCGGGGTCGCCCACGATTTCAACAATCTGCTCACCGTCATCAACGGGTACAGCGACATCATCCTGACCATGCTCCACGCGCACGACCCAGCGCGCCCGATGGTCGAGGCGGTGAAAAGGTCCGGGGACCGGGCCGCGGACCTGACCCGGCAGCTCCTCGCGTTCGGGCGTCAGCAGGTGCTCCAACCCCAGGTGCTGGACCTGAACGCGGTCGTGAGCGACACCGCGCAGATGCTGCGCCGGCTCATCGGGGAGGACGTCGAACTGGTGACCCGCCCCGGCGCTCCGTTGCTCTTGGTCCGCGCGGACCCGGGCCAAGTGAATCAAGTGTTGATGAACCTGGCGGTAAACGCCCGGGACGCGATGCCGACCGGGGGAACCCTAACCATTGAGACCCGGAACGAGGTGCTCGGGGCCGGGACCGCGCCGGACGGCGCGGAGGTGCGGCCCGGTCCTTACGTCCGGCTCTCGGTTACCGATACCGGGACCGGGATGTCCGAGGACGTGCGGCGCCACATCTTCGAGCCGTTCTTCACGACCAAGGAACAAGGTAAGGGAACCGGCCTCGGGCTCGCGACCGTGTACGGCATCGTGAAGCAATCGGGCGGGCACATCGAACTGGAGACGGCCCTCGGGCGCGGAACCACATTCCGGGTGTACCTGCCCGGTCTCGGTGGAACAACGGCCGACCAGAAACCGGGCGAGAGTTCGGCCCCAAAAGGGGCCGAGGTCGTGCTCCTGGTCGAGGACGAACCCGGGGTCCGGGCTCTGGCCGAACTCGCTCTTCGTAAGCAGGGGTACACGGTTCTCAGCGCGGCCAGCGCGGAAGAGGCCAAAGCACTCGTGACCGGGTGCGCGCGCCCGGTAGATTTGTTGGTGACCGATGTGGTGATGCCCGGGGCGGGCGGGCGCGTGCTGGCCGAATGGCTCCTGGCCACGCGCCCGAGCGTTAAGGTGCTGTACATGTCGGGGTACACGGACGACGCGGTGGTGCGCCACGGGGTCGAGGCCGCGCGCGTCAACTTCATCCAGAAACCGTTCACCCCGAACTCACTCGCCCGCAAGGTGCGCGAGGCTCTCGATTCGCACATCCCGTCAAATGGGTAAGCAGGGAACGGCAACGAGATTGGGAAGTGACGTTCGGCTGTGCCGAGCGCTCAAGCGCGTGCCGCAGCGACCACGGCCTTAACGTCGTCCGGGCTGGTCACCGCGCCCCTCGCTTTGAGTGCCTTCATCGCCACCCCCATCGCCTGCCCGTCGTTTTTGGCGGCTCGCAATTCGTCCCGGTGCGGGGCGAGCGCGGCGGCGATGGCGTCCTGGTCCCACGCCTTCGGGAGCAGTGATTCCAGCAGGGCTAGTTCCGCTTCCTGCGGAGTGGTGTCCCGCCCCGCCTGCTTGGCCAGCGGAATCGTTTCCTTCAAGCCCGTAACGGTCTTCTTCACGACGGCGAGAACGACTTCGTCCGTGGCTTCGGTCTTGCGCCGGACCGCCTCGGCCTGCGCCTCCCCGAGCACCGTCCGCAGCGCGTCACGGGTCAACGTGTCCCCACCCTTCACAGCGGTGGTGACACGATTCTTCAGTTCGTCGTGCAGCGCCATAACGGTCTCCTTTGTACTCGAAGGGCGTGGCGGTTCCCGACCCGGAACGGGCCGGACCGAACGTTACTCGTCCTCGTCGTCCGGGTCGAACAGGTCGTCAACTGCTGGTGCCTCGAAACGAGGGCACGCCTTTCGGGCATCGTAGCAGCTCGGGTCGAGGATGTCGCGGACCGCCTGTTGGACGAGCAATCGCCGGGGCTTCGGCACCATTTCACCGGCCACGAGCCGGAGGTAATCCGCCCGAAGCGCCAGGGGCAAGTAGCGGTCAACGAGGTCCGTAAGTTCCCGTGCCTTGGCAACCGCCTCCGCGGACGGTTCGGGCGTCTGCCGCTCGCCCGTGTCCGACGCCTCCAAGAGGCTCTGCGGGCGTGCGAGGTTCGCTTTCGCCCGGTTCCGCTCGAACCAGGCGGCGTACTTGGAGCACATGGTCCGGTCGGGGCCGCAAGGGTCGCCCGCGTGGCACCGGCGGCACGGCGGGTCGTTTCGAGTAACCTTGTCGCGGATGACGTTCAGAGCCCGGGTCTTGGCGACCGTGAACAGGTAGCCGTCCAGGGAGCGTGACGAGTCATACGTGTTTAGGGCCTGGAGCGCCCAGACCACCACTTCTTGTGCGAAATCCTCGGGCGACCCGTGGACCGCTCCGTACTTCGGGTACAAGGTCTTGGCGACGGCCGAGGTGACGCGCAGGAACTCGGCCTCGCTCACGGTGTCCGGGAACATCAACGGCGGAATCCTCGGTCCCACACGTCGAACCCGTCGACCGACTCCTCGGCACCAGCGGGCTTCTCTTCGTACCCGAACGCTTGGGCGACCTCGGCCGTAACATGGGACGACGTGGCACCGGCTCCGGGTAGCTTCGATTGCCCGTCCAGGAGGTTCCGGCCATCGGCGCCGAGGACCGATGCCCGGCCGTGGCCGAGGCGCACCTCCGCGATGTTCTCGATGAACTTGCCGCCCAGCGAGGAGCCGACGAATCGACCCGTCGCCAGGTCGTACATGATGAACAATGTGCTCATTTCGTATTGCTCGCGTGTCAGAGGGAAGGTGACCAGCAATCAGTTTCGGTGGCCCCGGAAACGCGAGGCGCTTCCTGCTGAAGAGGCCACCGCCGGGGCATCTGAATGGAGGGCTCGTTATCCCGGACGTGGCGCCAGGTCCGACCGATGACCGCGCGAAACACGGCCGAGACCGACACGCCGAACGCGCCCGCCAGCTGCGTGTAGGATTCGCCCGCACGGGACCGGCGCCGCATCGCGATGACGGCCTCGTCCGTGAGCCGGGCGTTCGTGTTCTTGGTGCCGAACGGCCCCCGAAGGAGCCCGAGCTTCGAGGCGTGGGCGCTGTTCCCGCGCCGAGTGCACCAGGCCAGATTTCGCGCCGCACAATCGATTTTCTGGCCGTTCAGGTGCCTCACGATGTGCGCGGGCGAGGGCGGCGGGCCGCGGAACGCCGCACAGACGAGCCGATGGAGGTAGTACATCCGCCCCTGGCCCGGTCCCAAGGTGAGTCGCACGACCACGTACCCGCCCGCGTTCGGTGAGCCCTGCAGGACGCGCCCCGAACGAACGTTCTTGAGCCGCCCCCAGGTGCTCACCTCGTACCGGCCCTCGTATCCGACCACATCCCGCCACTGCTCTCGGTCACTCACGGTGCTCCTCCGGTGTCGGAGGACAAGTACACCGGCGGCTGTAGAAGGGTCGCAAAAACCGCAGTCGCGGCCGAAATGCGCTCGAATGCGCCACTCGAAAATCGCTTTGGCGGCTCATTTCGAGCGACCAACGGCGTGAGCAGAAGGGGCACTTCACTCGTACCGGACGTCCATCGTTCCGCCGCCCCCGACGAACGCCCGCAGCTTGGCCAGCGCGCGCTTCTGGGTCGGATGCTCGAAGAACTCCCGGAGCTGGTTGAACGGCGTGAACCGGCTCGACGGGCGCGCCCCGCCGACCTCGACCTTCGCGCTCAGGGCCTGCTCCAGGGCGACCGCGAAGTCGCTCGTCTGGCGCGGGAGGAACTGGTGCCGCGGGGCACGAAACCCTTTCCGGGTCTCGGCCAGGGCGAGGGCCTTCTGGAACGTGACCGCGGGCAGCACCAGCGTGCGGGCCGCGTGCTCGCGTTCGAGGTCGGCCTCGGAACTGACGAATCGGGTGGGATTGACGGACAGGTGTACCTGCTTATTGCTCATGGGGCCTCTCGGGTAGACGAAGACGAGCCCGCGGTCGGGTCTAAGGAAAGCACGACTGAAGAACTCCCCGACCGCGGGCTCGCACCATCAAGTACACCGCCCGGTGCTTCGAGCACCCCAAATAATCCCGGCCCTCCCGGCGGTCTGATAGTCACCGGGAGTACCGCGCCGGTGTATTTCCCGGTGGTGATGAACACGAACAACGAGGTGATGATGCGCAAGTACGCGGTCGCGCTGGACCCGGTGAAGGTGAGCGAGATGCGCCAGGTGGCGCGCCGGACGGCGGTGAATGAGGGGCGAGATGTGACCTGGGTCGGATTGCTGCGGCAGGTGATGAACAAGTTCTTGAACGAGGTCCGCGCGGCCGAAACGAACGCTGTGCGTGGTACGAACGGGGGCAGCCGATGAGCACGAGTTTCGCGATTACTCTCACCCCGAACGACTGGGACCTGCGGGCGAAGTCGTTCACACTCGGCGAGCGCGAGTGGAAGCTGGCGGTCGCGTTGGTGGACGAGACGGGATTTCGACCCAACATCGTCGGCGGCGTTGATAAACGAGATGTTGGGCCGTTCGCCCGGTATCTCGCCCAGGCCCTCCAGCAGACGAACGTTCCCGACCAGGACCGGCGGTCACTCGACGACCTGCTCTGGTTCCTAACCTACGGCGCGGGAAACCGCGGGTTGGGCATTAGCCGTGGTTGGAAGAAGTGGAACCACGTGTGACGAGGTACTCGGGCGCTTGACCGCGCCTGCTGCAATTCCAATTACTCACGCGCCGAATCGTATCGCCAGCGCCACCTTCGCGAGTTTGACGAGGAGACGAGCCCCGTGAGCGGTAGACCTACGGATTCGGAGCGTACTTCTGGACCTCTTGGCAGACACCCTCGAAATCCCCGTAGTGCTTCCGCAGGTGTCCCAGAAGCTCAGCCAGCGTGCCCCGATGTGCGATTGCCTTGAGCGTGACTTCAAACCACCCCTGGCGGGTACGGATGCGCCGGGTCTCGATGTAGTCCGTGTCCCCCTTCCCCTTGCGGCATTCGACTTCGCGCTCCGCACGGAACGGCTCGTCGGGGCACAGGGCGATGCTGATGTAGGTGAAGATTTCGGCGGCATCGAGCGTAATCTCCCGTACATCATCCGCGTTCTCTCGCCAGACCTTCCAGCCGCTCGGCACCCCCGCGAACCGAATGCCACTAGAACTTTCCGACAGCGTTGCGAACCGTGAGTTCGGAATCGTACCGGGTGAATCGGCGAACTGTCGAAAAGCCGCCTGAAGAGACGCCCGGTCCCGGTCCCACAGTACAGCGTCCAGAGGGGCCGGCTTGACGGCAGTCGGGACCGGTTCGTTAGTCGCGGGGGAGGTGGGCATGAGACAGCCCGGGACTGAGAAGCCGGCCAATACAAGTGACACCAGCTGGGCGAGTCGCATCTCGTTATCCTGCAAAAACTAACGCCGGGAGCAACGGCACTGGTGGTACAGCCGGATACCGAGAATTACGACTAGGCGAAAGGCCAATCGTTGCACGGGTGCCGTTAGCAGAAGGCGCAGCGCCTGAAGGTTCGTTGGTGGTCGTGCCGTGGCCCACAGAGAGCAGAAGAGTTCGCGGTCCAGTGCACGCCACGACCGGCTCGCCGCAAGCCCCGAGTCGACATCCCTTTCGGCCTCTAATCGCATCGTCGCTCCCATTCCAATCGCCCCTCCGCTCACTCAGCTGCCCTCCGCGCCGCTCGCGTTCCGCCCCGAGGATGGTTTTGGTGAGACAGCCGAGGATTACCTGAGACACCAATTTTTTCGGACCGAAGGCTTCGCTTGCACCCCCGGCCGCACGTGACCGTGTGCCACCCCTTCCTGATTTGAACGAATAAACCCCGGCATATCCTTTTGTCCCCCCCCGAGACTCGGGTGGGACAGACGCGGCGGGAACCGCGGACGCGATGCCGGAAACGTGGGGGCTGCGTAAGTCCCTGTGCGGGTCGCAACCTCACGAGGGGCAGCACAACGGGGTGCTCGCTCGGTCGCGAGGGAGAAGGCTCCGGACACACGTTCGGAGCCGAGGGAGGAACACCGTGGACAAGTTCATCGAAGCACTCTTCGCGGCCAAGCAGGTCAAGGCGACGGCCCGCGTGAAACTCAGTGACCACGAAACCCGGACCGTCAGCTTGCACACGATGCCGGCCGACGTGTCGGAAGCCGCGTTCGCGGAAGCGGCCAAGCAGGGCGTGGACCTGGCGGTCCGCGTAAAGGGCGAGGACGAGCGCACGCGCACCATCAACGGCAAGGGTGTGTTCGGGGCCGCGGCCGTATCCGCAACCTGCTCGGTGCTCGGCTACACCCCGACAGCTGAGCAGGAAAAGGCGAAGGGACGCAAGAGCAAGGACGGCGCCGAACCGACCATCCTCTAGCCGCGAACGTGCGACCCACCGTTCCTCTTCAACTTCACAAGCTTGAGAGTACACACCGTGCGAGCGAACCCACGCGGGGCGATTGTCCGCACCATGCGCCTCGTGAACCGGGAAGCCACCAGCGACGGCGCTCAGGTGACCTGCACCATCTCGGCTCCCGGCATCATCGTGCGCCTCAAACACATCGACGGGCGCAAGCCCTCGGACGTGCGCCGCGACTTCCACAGGTACTGCCGCGTGAACGGCGTCATCGCGACCGCGTGCGAGTTCAGCGAAGGGCGCTTCTCGCACCGAACCGGCCAGCCCTTACCCGGGAGTGAGCCGATTTCCAGCGCGTACCAGTGCATGGGCGCGCCGGCCGCGCTCGGCGCCCTGACGAACCACTTTACGGTCGGCGAGTGGTCGTTCGCCTTGAATATTGCCCCGCCCCGCTCGGCACAAGGTTCCGGACCGGAGAAGGTCCGACCGTCGATGGGGTCTGCGTTCGGCCGTCCCGAGCAAGTCGCCGCGACCCGCGCGGTACTCGCGAAGGACCGCGCGAATCGGATTCACGCGGCCCACACGAGAGCGAAGTAAAAGAGGGCCGGCGACTCGAACACCATCACCCCGTGGCGCTAGTGCCGCGGGGTGTCGTCGCTTCTAGCGGCACGTGACGCGACTGCGCCGTTTCGCACATAAGTGCCGGCACACGCAGTTCGACCCGAGGGGACCACACACCCTTCTGAACCAGAACCCCGAATCCATCACCCCTCAGCGAAGCGAGGCGGCGTGCTCAACACGCCGCCTCGCTTCGTTTTCCCAACTGCCACAGGAAGAGTCCGATGGCGAAACCACGCACCAACACGACCGAGGTCCGCGTTCACGTCAACTCTCAGGTCCGCGTTAATGTGACCGTTCAGGTCCATGCCGAGCAGGAGAGAGTGCCCCTCCGGTTCGGTCAGGGTAACGCCAAACTGAATCAAGCCATCACCACCTTCAGCCTGCCCGCGGGCTGGACGTGCCCGACCGCAAAGAACTGTCTCAGCAAAGCCGACCGTAAGACCGGCATCCTGACCGACGGCCCGCACGTGCAATTCCGGTGCTACGCGGCCAGTATGGAGTGCCGACGCCCCAGTGTCCGCCGGTCGCGGTGGCACAATCTGGACCTGCTCCGGAGGTGCCGGTCGGCCGACGAGATGGCGCAGCTGATTCTCGACAGCCTGTCGCCGTTCGCCGGCTACGTTCGCGTTCACGACTCGGGCGACTTCTTCAGCCAGGATTACTTCGACGCTTGGGTCCAAGTCGCACAAGTCCGGCCCAAGACCACGTTCTACTGGTACACGAAGGCGCTCACTCTCTGGGTTCGTCGGCGGCATCTGGTGGGCGACGGATACGAACCTGGGGCGGTCCCGAACATCGTCCCAACGGCGTCCCTCGGCGGCGCCCACGACTACCTCATTCGAGAACACCGCCTGCGCTCGACCCGGGTCGTGTTTTCCGAGTCTGAAGCCAATGACCTCGGCTTGGCCGTCGACCACGACGACTCACATGCGATGACTCACGGGGCAAATTTCGCACTGCTGCTCCACGGTCAGCAACCGGCCGGAAGTGAAGCCGCTCGGGCCGCTCGGGCCCTCCGTGACGCCGGGTTCTACGGCTACGGCAAGTCCAATCGCGTGCCGCTGACGGTTGTCTGATTACGAACTCAGCAGAGGAGGGCTGAAGGCGTGTCTCACCCGCCCCCTATGGCAGCACCGACGCCATGAGCGGCACCCCTTCGAACTTTCACTCCACAGTTTCTTCTTGTGGGAGGTGCTCCGTGACCGAGCACGCGCACACCGGCGCCCTGTTGGCCGAGGCGCTGTCGACCACGTTCTTCGAGGTCCTGTTCTGGACCGCTCTCGTTCTCGCCTTCGTGCTCGCGGCCGTTCTTGACGACTGATTCCCGCCCTGACCAAGTCCCTGCTAACCGGCCCCCGGCGCGAGCCCGTGCACGGGGTGGCTCTTTTTCATTCCGGAGGCGGCATGATTGAATTCACCTGCCCGCAGTGTCGCACCCGCTACGCACTTAAAAAGGACCGCGCCGGGAAACGGACCCGGTGTGCGAAGTGCGGATTGTGTTTGGTTGTACCCTCGACGGCGCCACCGGACGAAACGATTCTTGTACTGCCCGCAGGGCGCCCGCCTGCCTCGGTCATCGTCGTGCTGGTCGGGATGCTCCTCCTCGGACTCGCACTCATCGCCCTGGGCGTGTACATCGTGACGCCGGCGCCGACCCGGGAATCGGTCGAGCGGCGCCTCCGGGAACGGTTACCCCCGGACCACAAGCAACTGAAAGTCGAGTCATTTGACTCGGATTCGGGGCGCCTTCAGTTCGTCGTGAGTTACCGCGAGAGCGGACACATCATGGAAACCGACTTCGACGTGGTCCGGTATCGGGCGAGCGACGGGGCACCGGGCGGAGCCGGATGGCGCGTGCAGGCCACGGGTCAGCGCCGCGTGTGGAATAATCCGAGCACGAAGTTGGTGATGATTCGGGTTGTGTTCGACCGGCACGGGCGCGTGACCGAGCGCGGCGCGGAAGGAGCGGGACCAGATGATGCCCCCGTTTTCGAGCGCCGAGCCCGGGAAATCGCTTCGGTGGTTTTCGATGTACTCTGAATCGCACAGTTGGGAACGGCACGACTCACGTCATCCCGCCAGTCGCGGGTTCCAACGACAGCGCCAATTCGAGCAACGGGTCACGGCCCAGGGCCGAGTGAATTTCGACGTAGGTGCCCAGGTGTTCCAGGCGAACCAACCGGGCACCGGCCCCCGAACCGGGGTCGGAAATTTCCACCCGGCGCCCGCCCCGCTCGACCGACTCCCATTCGTACCCGTCGTGCCCCGGGGGTGTGTTACTCTGGTTCAGAATCAGAGTTCCCGGCCCTATGTACATGACGGTCAGGCGAGGACGCGAGTCGTTCACTCGGGGCGGGTGGTACATGACCTCGAACCCGCGGTCCCGGTGGCTCTCCGGAACACAACGCGGTACGAGCACGGTGAACGGCACCCGCGTGACCGCGGCGGCGAGGGTCAGGGGCTCCATAATCGGCTCGGCCGGGCGCACCTGCTCACCTTGCCGCGGCTCGTAAGTGAACAAGTCATCGGGTAGGGGTTCGTCGAACGTCACCTCGGTCACCTGGTTCGTCTCCAACACCTCACCGCGGAATGAAGAGCCAACGAACAGCACGGCCCCGCGCACCGGGTCGACGTGGAGTTCGTACTCGTCGGCGCCGAACCCGAGCCAGTGGGGCCAGAGCCGGCCGGCCGCGCGGCGCACGGCCCGCACCCGGAGGCACTCCCGACCGGCCGTCCGCACCGTACCGTTCGCTTCAAGGGCCAGCCCCGCGAGCGCCTCGCGTACTAACGCGGGAGAGAAATGCCGCTCCAGGCTCGTCAGCGGTGGGCCGGGGCGGGGCCCCCGTTCCCCGGACGTACCCTCTTGGACATGGCCCTGATGGTCCCGGTGCCACCAGCGCGATTCGTTGACGACTGCGAGGGACGACTCGACGATGCCGTCCCGGCGGCGGGTCTCCTCGACGCGGGCCCGGTTCGGCGCCCCGGCCCAAACCCGGAGCGTGCTCTCCCAAATAGCCGTTGCGCCCGGCTCGGCTCGGGGCTCCCGACGGCGTCCGACCGTGTGCCCCGCGACCAGCGCGCGCTCGGAGGCCCCTCGGTCCTGCCAATGGTGGATGACCGCGCGGACCGTGCGGAACCGGTCGACCGAACCGCATACGGCTTCGAGAAAGTCACCGAGCAAGCCCATCGCTCTTTCCTCGTGCGTCCAACGAAACGGTCCCGGCATGTCGGCGTACAGCGTAGCACGCGCGGTCGCTCGACGCACCTGTTCGGCCGAACCGTGAGTGGTTGCCCGGTGTCGAACCGGTCGAGTACACTGGCCGACACGTGCCTCCTCTGTGGATTCGTTCATGAGCGCAATCTTCTACGCTGACCGCACGACGACCTCGGAGAACGGGCGGTTCGCGCTCGAAGCTCGGTCCCCGCACAACGGCACCATCCACCACCGGGACGGGCGCGTGGCTTCCGAGGACGAGTTCGCGTTCAAGTACCGCGAACATCAGAGTGAGTTCCGGTATCGCTTGTTCGACACCAGACCCGAAGGGGCGGTCGAAACTTCTCCTCGCCTCGTCTGGGAGCGCTGGCAGAACCACGGAGAGGACTCACCCGGGGAACTTGTTGTCGGCGACAGCGGGTGGGCGGTTCTTCGGACCGACGGCGACTACCCCGAGGTCATTGCTATCGGCCCCGACGGTCGCGATACGGTTCGGGTTCGGGTGACCTACAAGGAATTCCAGCCCCGGGGCACCGTGCCACCCGTGGGCGCCGTCTACGACTGGCCACTCGAACGGGCATCCTGCACCACGGCCGGGGTACTCTGGGACTTCGACTCGTGGCGCGTCTTCTTCGACCATGACGGCGCTCCCTACTTCTCGTGGCGTGCGGTGTGGGGAGAACGGCTGGTCCTCGACTTGCGCGCGGGCGTCGCGTACACGGACGAGCGAGCGACCCCGCCAGACCTGCTCGGCGCCGCGGTCTCGGAGGAGCGCCGGCAGGTGACCTCGTTCCTCGCGGGAATGGTCCCCAGGGTAGACGAGGTCCGCGCGCTCCTCACCCGGCCCCGGGCTGTTGAGCCGGAGGGCGACATCGTCCTGGCGAAGAACGCCTACCGGGTCCGCGCGGCGGTCCACTTGGTTGGTGTTCACCGGCTCCGGGAGTGCGTACCGTACCTTCGCGTGTGGGAACCCGTCGACATCCCGTCGTACACCACCGACGGCGGCGTCATGTCCGCCCCGTGGTCCTTAGAGGGGCAACTGTACCGACCCGTCATCCACCATGCCCTCAAGCTCTTGGGCGAACAGCCCCGGGGCTTCTCGCCATACGGGTTCATCGCCGACGAACTCGACGTCCCCGAGCGGTTCCCGATGCCCGAGTGCCTACCCGACCGGCACGAGCGGGCGGCACGGGTGGGGCCGGAGATGTCGGCCGAACAGGTGCTCCGCCTGCTCGGTTCGCCGGACCTCATCCGGTCACCGTTCTGGGAGTATGACCTGTGGGACGGGGCGAATTGGAGTGTTCTCCGACTCACTTGGCCGAGCGACTCGCGGACGACGCGGTTAGCCACTGTCGAGTACGTCGCGCCGTCCTGGCTCGAATCCGACGACCGTGTTGTCGAGTACCTCGAACATTAGCACCCGTGAGCCATCTTCGTGCGTGCAGCCATTACGGCGCAGCAGGAACAAAAACGAGTTCAACAAGTGCTCCGCGCCATCCCGGTCGAAGCCATTGCTCCGTCCGTCTCTACTCACGAGTCGGAAGGCACCGGCTATGCTCAAACAATTGGAGGAGACGTGACCGACGGCGAGGCGCTACTCCGGGCCATCACCGACCAACCGGACGAAGACACCCCACGGTTGGTGTACGCGGACTACCTGGATGAGCATGGACAGCACGACCGTGCCGAATTCATTCGCCTCCAGTGCCAAATCGCAGCCCTCGCACCCAGCGAGGACGGGCACCGACTGAAGGTGCGGGCCAACGAGCTGCTCACTCGGCACGAGGAGCCGTGGCTGGGTTCTCTTTGAGAACTGGTGCTCGCTCACCAGTTCCGGCGCGGTTTCGTCGAGTGGGTGAGCGTGAGGGCACGGGCCTTCCTCGACCGGCCGGCCGACCTGTTCCGGCTCGCCCCGGTCCGTCGAGCTTTTATCATCACGACGACCGCGGAGCTACCCGCGGTCATCGTGTCCCCGTACCTCGCCCGGCTTCGTGGGTTGGGGCTCCGCGGCATCGGGGATGTGGGCGCGGCGGTCCTCGCGCGGGCACCTCAACTGGCGGGAATCGAAGAACTGGACTTGTCCCAGAATGACCTCGGGCCGAGCGGAACCGAGGCACTTGTTCGGTCCCCGTACCTGTTTCGCCTGAAGGCCCTCGACTTTGGTTTCAACGGACTCGGAGGCGCTGGTGTCGAGGCGCTGGTCGGCGCCCCGTGCGAGCTGTCACTAAACCACTTGGATGTGCGCCAGAACCGCGTCGGGGCTCAAGGCGCCCGGGCGCTGGCCGCGAGCCCCTTGGCGTCCCCGCTGGAAACTCTCTTGCTCAGCCACAATCCGGTTGGCTCCGTGGGGATGCAGGCGCTCGCAGCATCGGAACACCTGAACCGGGACGGTTGGCTCTCCACCCTCGACCTGTGGAATTGTCGACTCGGGGACGAGGGCGCCGCGGAGCTTGCCGCGGCGCGTTGGGCAAGGAACCTGCGGCAGCTCAATCTGTGCATGAATGACATCGGAGAGGACGGCATCAACGCGCTGGTGGAGTCCCCGCTCTTGTCCGACCTGAACCACTTGGACCTCACGGGAAATCGCATCAACGATGAGGCCCGGTTCGCGCTCCGCGGACGATTCGGATTGCGGGTCCAGCTCTGAGGCACGACTTTTGTCCTTCTTCCAACTGTAAACGGACCAGCGGCCGCTCGTGTAGTGGCCTGCCGCGGTGCGCCCCCACACGTTGCTGTTGTCGGGCACCATCTCCGTCGTTGGGGGGTTAGCAGGCGAGAGCCTTGGGCTGGTCATCAGCGGCCGGCCCCTTAAACCGCCACGTCGTGGCCAGACCGGTCCCGTACCGGCCCTTCTCGACCACCTCCAAGTAGCCGGCCCCCACGAGCCGCTTTAGCACGTTGCCGGCATATGTCGGGTCCACTCCGACGGCCGCTCCCGCCGCCCGCGCCGCCAAGAAGAACGGTTCACCTCCGGCACGTTCCTGCAAGAACGCGCATACCCGAAGGAGCCGCTTGCCGGCTTGGGGAAGGAACACGGCTTGCAACCAGTCCGGGTCCGGTCCGTCCAAGACCGGCCGCACGCACGCCAGGAACTGGTCGTCGGTAAGAGGCACCTCGGAGTTGGTCCAGGCGTCGTAGAACGCCAACTCGGTCACCTCGAACGTGGTCGTCTTGATGAACGGTAGCGCGCGACCGTGCCACGCCCGAACATAAGACAACAAAGCGCCCGGTGACACATCCAGGCCGGTAATCCCCTTGAGCCGGCGCGCAAACGCCCAGAGTTTACGGGTGCGCTCCCCGGCCCCGGTCGGCAGGGTCTTGGTGATGGCGTCTTCAACGGTCGATGGTACGGTCCCCGGTGGAAGCACGTGTGCCACACCGGAGAGCCCGGCCGCGCCCACGTCCGCGACGAACGGGATGATTTCCGCGGGCGCGACGAGCCACACGTAGGAGCCGCCGTCCGGGTGAGCCGACGGGGGCAACACGGCGTAGCCGTTACCCGCGCGCAGTTCCCCGTCGCCGTAGTCCGTCACCACGTCCGGCACGTCCGCACGAAAGAAGACGTGGTAGCCGCGCCCGGTCTTGCTCGTCGGCAGCTCGGCGGCAAGGTCGGGGTGGGCCTCGGCCCAGGTGTGGTACGCGGCCGCGACATCAAAGTCGCGGACCCGGAGCCCGGCGCTCACCCCGCCGAGCACGACCGCCAACCCGGTGACGTTGGCGATGGTGAACAGGCCGATGAGCTGGCGCTCGTTCGGGCGCGTCTGCTGGTACTTCTTCCACCGACTGGCCGACTCCTTGCCGCGAACCGGGATGACCGCCCACCCGTACTTCTCGGCGTAGGCGCGGGCGGAACTGAGCAGGGGATTGGGACTCGGCATTCGACGGTGTTCTCCGTTGTGGTGCAGATACTACACCCGGACCGGGACTCTACACATGCTCTACTCAAGCTTTATTCAGTGCTGTATCGCTGCGCGGGGCAGCGAGCGGAAGCAACTGGCAGATTGCTAGGTTCTCAAGAAGTGGCTGAACCTACGAGATATTGAGCAGGAGATGGGAACCGGCGGATTGCGAGAGGACGGGACGTTATCGTCCCGGACGGGTTCTCCCAACGTTCGACCTCGGGACTGTCACATCGTGTCCCTTACTGGTCGTTCCGCCCCGCACCTCCTGCTGATGCCCCAGCTCTACCCCACAGGGCGGTCGGGTTCCGCCGGTCGCTCATCAGCCGGCCATCGGGCAGTTCTCGGTCTCATCGTCCGGTCTCAACTCCGGCCGTTGAGACGGTTGAGAAACTTGAGACAGTTGAGACGGCCCCGATACCTTGGCCAGCGCCCGGTACATTTCGGCCCTCGATTTCCCCGTTTCGGCCGTCCAGACCGCCAGCCGCTCGGGCGTCGGCAGGTCACGGATGCGGCCGGCCACCTCGACCTCCAAGGCGTTCTTGGACGCCCGCAGACCGCACCCGCTGACCGGGGCCGTCACGCGCTCCTTCATGCGACTCTCCAACAGGTCCAGCCAGTGCGTCCTCGACGACCCGTTCTCGTACTGGAGGCGGTCGCTGAAGGTGTTGACGAGCAGCCGCAGGTCGAGGTTCTTGGTGAGTCGGGTCGAGCGGTCGATGATGACCTCGGCCACCTCCAGGCACTTCTCTGGCGACAGGTGGTACGGCCCCCACCGGTGCCCCTTGTGAGCGATGACCCGCATCAGGGCGGCGACTTCCGGGTTCGTCAACTGGTAGTGCAGGCACGGGATTCGGGTCTTCACGGCCCGAGCCTGGGGGATGTCGTCGAGCCGGACGTTGGCCACCAAGATGATGCCGCCGGTGAACACGAACTCGTCCCGGTCCTTGGCCGTCTGCCAGCACACGACCCGCTCCTGCTGACCGTCCGGCCCGGCTTGCCCCCACAGTGCGGACCGAAGTACCCCGAACGCATTCTTGTCCGCGAACAGTGTCTCCGCGTCCTCGATGACGTGAACCGCGTCGGGGAAGTCCCTGAGCAGGAGGAACAGGCCCTTGCCGGTGACCCGGCTGTTCGTGAGCTTGTAAGGCGTGCCAAGCTGCCGGAGCGTGGTCTCGACCGTGAAGCTCTTGCTCGTTCCACCCTCACCCCACAAGAAGAGCCCGGCCTGGTAGCCCTCGACAACCCCTTGAACGCGGTCGCGAACGAGTTGAAGTTTGTTCTCCAGGGACGTCAGCAGGGCGGCACCACGGTCGGAGGCGGGGGTCGGAAAGTTAATCAAGCGGTCGGACTCCAATGCAGTGCCTCACGAACGAGCCGAACGGCCGGTCACGCGAGTCACAAGTGTAATTCAGAAATCGCCTTACGGCCGAATCGCTCGTGTTCGGGCGGTGCCTCGGCCTGGCTCAGCCCCGAATCTACCCGCACTTAGCGGCTCTGCAACTCCCCCCCTTCCGAATTTCCTAAGTTTTTTTCGATTCAATTTCCCAAGCACCCGTTGACAAATCGCAGAGTCGAGCAAGTGCTTGTCGAGCGGCGTTTCCATGAGCGGCTTCATCGATGGGCCAGAGACATTGGCCGAACACGTTAGTTGGGGACGGGTTGCGCTCGGTCCGGCGTTGACGGGCTGAAATTTGCCTGAGTTGGTTGTCGGGCGGTAGGGGTGGGAGTTACTACCATTACCGGCGTTTTCCCCGCTCGCCGGCCGTTGCTGTTGGTCCCTCAACGCCCTCGTTGTCGGACCCCGAGTGTCACCCCGCGGGAACCCAACGGACCTTAACTACGTGATTGCAGAGAACGAACAGCTGATGACGATGATTGCGAACGAAGTGGTGCGCCTGCTGGAGCCGCGGTTGCGCCCGGTGGCCGAGCCGGACCCCGAGTACCTGACCTTGGCCGAGGTCGCCCGGCGCACCAGTTTCAGCTACGACTTCATCTACGACGCGGTCCACGACGGCCATTTGCCCGCCGTCAAGAAGGGGCGCGAGTGGCGCGTCGCACTCACCGACATGCGGTCGTGGATGGACAAGGACCGGGCCGGGGCCGCACGCCCCACCCGGTCCCAGCTCAAGGACAAGGTTAATCGCCTGATGCCGGGGTTGAACCGGTAACTGCTGTCCCGGGGCGCCGCTCCGCGACGCCCCGCCCCGCCCGTGCCACCACGGCCATCTCGGTATGGACGTACCGCTGGGTGGTGGACAAGTTCGTGTGCCCGGCGACGCCCATCAGCGTCGTGGGCGAGATGGTGGGGTCGTTCCCGGCCTCGGTCATGAACGTGTGACGGTTCGTGTATAGCACGAACTCTTCCCCCTGCTCATCCGGCTTGACCCCGGCCCGGACGCGCAGGCGCCGCATCCGCAACCCGAGGGCGCTCTTGGTCCACGGGCTCCCGTCCCGGTTTAGAAACACGTGCCCGGTCGGCTCGAACGCCTCCGCCCGCCGGCGCAGGACCGCCTCGACGGCCGTGCCCATCCCGATGACCCGGGGCTTCGGGACCCGGGCCGTCCGGCTCGTCTTGTGCTTCGTCAGAACCCACATCTGCCGCTCCCAATCCACCATCTTCCAAGTCAAGTTGTAGATGTCCTGGGGGCGAGCCGACGTATGCCGCATGGCGATGAGTACGTCGCGGAACGCATCGTCGGTGCAGTGCGCGAGCAGGGCCTGGTACTCCTCCTCGGTCGCGACCCGCTGGCGCCCCTCGCAGTGGAGCAACTCGACCTTGGCGAACGGGTTCTTTCCACTCGGCAGGCGGTCGGTTTCGATGGCCCAGTTAAAGGCCCGGCGGAGCGCGATGAGCGCGTGATTGATGGTTTTCGGCTTGTACGGGGACGGGGGCTGCTTACCCACCACATACGTCGCCTTCATCAGGGCCAACTTGAAATCGCTGGCGTCGGCCTTGGTAATGGCCCGGACCTGCTTGTTCCCGTACCCCTTGGCAAATTCGGTACACCACCGCTGGTAGTCGAGGAACGTAGCCTCGCTCTTCGTCAACTGCACGTCCTCCAAGAACAAGGCGAGCATCTCAATCACCGCCACCTTGGCAGGCGAGCGCCCACTCAGCTGTTCGCGCTCGGTTTCCAATTCTCCGATTTTCAGTTTGAGCAGGCGTTTGGCCTCGGTCATGCCCTCGGGTGCGGGGCAGAGCTTCATGTACTGCCCACCGGCCCGACTGATGTACCATCCCCGTTCGATGTACGGCTTCGGTTCGCGCGGCATCTGAATCCTCTCGTTTAAAAACCGGGGGATACTAACCCCCTGAGAGGCAGGTGCGGCAAATGGATTGGGATTTACTTGGCCCGAGTTGGTTTGGAATGCCCGCAGGGAAAGCCCGCGCGTGGTCATTCGAGCCAATGCACTACAAAAAAAGAAGCCGCAAGTGTGCTTTGCAGCGACACTTGCGGCAGTCGGGCTGATAGGATTTGAACCTACGACCTCTTGGTCCCGAACAAGGCGTACACGACGGCGCGGAAGCGAAAAACCCTTGGAAATCCGCCGCACCGAACCTCCTATAAATTACACGGAGTGCACAGATCCTTCCAGTGCGGTTGAATTCTTGTGCACAAAGTTGTGCACCGCGAGCGCGTTGTCCGCGGAGCAAAGCATACGTTGGGAGGCACCGACTGTCGGCGTACTGGTAAGCGGAAGGAAGCCGTTCCTACTCGTCCTTCCTCGCACGTGCTGGGTCCGCCGGTCCCCCGCAAACGTAAAGCGGGATACTCGCCCCGGCCCGGAACTTGTCGAAGAAGTGGATGACGAAGTGCTCGGGCGTGCTGTTCTCGTCGAGTCTGACCTCGACGATGTTTTCTGCGGCCGCGACCTTCTCGGCACCCTCCTGAAGGCCGAGCGGACTTACGATGATGCCCCCGATCGCCCCGGTGTCGATGATCCGGTACGCGAGACCGCCGACCTTCTCTTGGCTCTGGCGCGAGGTCGTGTAGCGGCGGCACTCGATCAGCATGAACGCGCCGTCCGCATTACGGACCCCCTTCGCGTCGATCTCCCACGTCGTCTTCGACCGGTTCCCGACGACGTCCTGCTTCCCTTCGACACGATCGAGGCCGAACTCTTTCGCGAAGTGGTTGAGGAGGAATGTCGCCACCTCCTCGTAGCTCCGCCAGGTCTTGGTGGTACTCACCGGTCGCCTCCTTCCGAGTGCTCTTCTTGCCATTCGCCCGACCGAACCTCGCGGCCTACGACCGAGTCGGCGGAAGCTTGAGCTTCGGCTTTCGTTTTGTGTCGGCTGACCTCGGCCCAGGAGCCGGCCGCATCGGAATCGTCCGCGTCCTGCATTTGGAGAACGAAGAGCAAGCTCTGACGCGAGGAGTGCTTCTCCGAATCCGCTTCGAGTGTCGAGTCGTCCGGCCAGGTGATGCGGAGCCGCACCCGGCGCGGTTTCTCCTCTCCGTGACGGTCTATCCGGTTCGTGACGATGGCGGGCATGACGAAACCTCCACAGCGCTGCACGTCGTGGGATGCGATCGCAATCGGGACGGCCTCTGAGACCTTGATGCCGTTCCTCTCGTCTGTTCGAGGAAGTATTTTACGATTCTGCTCCGGTACGGAGTACCTCCGTGTTACTGCGGTCGGCTGTGGCGGGCTCGGTGGCCGGAGCATCGCGTGCCCGTTCCCAGTTCGGGCCGAAGGCTTGCGAGCGGCGAGGGGGATCGAGTAGGTGTCAGGCCGAACGCGGGGCAACTCACGTTCCGAAGCGGATCCGAGACTGGTAGTCTTAACACCACGCATTTTAAGCGGCGGTCGTATTTTTGTCTCGGCTTCCTGTAACGCAACCGCGGATCGCGAGATAGGACGGACCGTTCATGTGGCCTGACAACGAAACTGCTGACGACCTCCTCGGCTTCCGAGTCCACGCCGAACTCATCCGGTCGGTAGTCACCGACCCGAAACAGCTCCCGGTCACGATGGGGCTTTTCGCCGACTGGGGCGGCGGGAAGTCGAGCTTGATGAAGATCCTCGAGCGGGACCTTGACCCGGAAACTTGGCCGGAGGGGTCTTCCGAACGGACGGAGCGGGAGAAGATCGCCTGCCTTTACTTCAACGGGTGGCTGTTCGAAGGGTACGACGACGCGAAGTCGGCCATTCTGACCGCAATCCTCCTTTCACTGGGGGAGAACAAGCGGTTCGGCCCGAAGGTCCGCGGGAAGGTGGCGGCGCTCCTGAAGTCGGTGAACTGGATGCGGGTCGCCCGTCTCGGCTTCAAGCACGTCGCGGTGCCGGCGATCGCGGCTTACGCGACGGGCGGGGCATCCGTTGTCCCGGGACTTCTCGGATCGGCCGCGGGCGCATTCGGCCTCCCTTGGTGGGGAAAGAAGGGGGGCGAGGCGGAGGGGAAGCACGAGGAGGATAAGGCCGACAAGGACGCGAAGGGTGGCGAGTGGGAAGATCTCATCAAGAAGGACGACTCTCACGCAAGCCCGATGGACGTCCGGACGTTCCGGGAGAAGTTCGGGGAGCTCCTCAAGGAGTGCCGGATCGACTCTCTCGTCATCCTCATTGATGACCTCGACCGCTGCTCGCCCGAGCGGATCATCGAGAATCTCGAGGCCATTAAGCTCTTCCTGAACGTCCACAACACTGCCTTCGTCATCGGCGCCGACCCGCGAATCGTGCGGCACGCGATCGACTGGCGGTACAGCCAAGACGGAGGCGGGGTCGACTTCGACAAGACGACCCGGGAGGGGCTCGTCAACGACTACCTCGAGAAGCTCATCCAGGTGCCGTACCGGCTGCCGCGGCTCTCGCCGGCCGAGATCGAGTCGTACATGACGCTGCTCTTTTGCTACTCGCTCCTGCCTGACGATTTGAACTCTGCCTGCCGAACGGCCTGCGACAAGTATCGCGAGGGGAATCGGTACGGGGCTTTTGGCTTCGGGGCGGTGAGGGACGCTCTGAAGAAGGAACCGCCGGCAACGCTCGCCGACGCGCTCGCCTTCTGCGCCTCTTCGGCACCGCTCATCACTGAAGGGCTGAAGGGGAACCCGCGACAGGTGAAGCGCTTCCTGAACGCCTTCCACCTTCGGCGAAAGCTCGCCGAGATCGCGAAGCTCTCGAACGTGAAGGACGCGGTGCTCGTCAAGCTCATGATCCTCGAGTACAGCGAGGAGAAGCTCTTCATGCAGCTCTTCGGCTGGCAGGCGGCCCAGAACGGGCAACCGGAAGAGCTCCGGCATCTCGAAGCTCAGGCTCGGGGAAGCGAAGAGAAAGGGAAGGAGGCGCCGAAGGAGGTCGACCCTCGCTGGGCGACTTCGTTCGCCCAGCGGTGGCTCCAGATGGAACCCCCGCTCGCTCCGGTCGATCTCCGCGACTACTTCTGGGTCGCCCGCGACCGGCTCGAATCAACGCTCGCGAACGTCTCGATGGTGCCGCCGATCGTCCGCCGGGCGTTCGAGGGGCTTCTCACGGAGAGCACCGCCCTCATTGGACCGGCAATCCGTTCGGTCAAAGAGTTCAAGGACGCGGAGCTCGCTGCCCTGTTCGGCCTCATCGAGCAGCACGTGAAGCGGCAGCCGTCCGAGCGGTCGGGCTTCAACGCCCTCCGCCAACTCGTGGAGGCGGGGATAAACGGTGCCGGTGCGACCTTCTCGAACGTCCTCGTCTCGAACCCGCTCGACGTGATGCCGGCCGCGGTCGGGATGGACGTGATGACGCTCGCTACGAAGAAGCCGGAGACCGCCCCGGCCCTTCAGCCCGCAATCGACCGGCTGATGAAGTCCGACACGAAGATCGGGAAGGCCGCCCAGACCGCCAAGAAGCCGGGGAAGTGACCAGTGGGGACATCGACGAGCTACGACGCCCCGCCGTCCTGGGGGCCGCTGAAGAGTCAAGTGACTCGGTTCGCCGGCGCGGGGAGTCTCTCCTCCGCTCGCGCAGGCGAGCTCGTCCGGGAGTTCGTCGCGCACAACGGCGGAGCGACCGCCGCGTCCCACGGCGGAGGCACCTTCGGGCGGGGGAGAGCGGCACAAACGGCCGGGCGGGCGCTCGCCGGGTTCGTCGGGCTCGCCTCTCGGGTGGGGCTCGATGAGGCGCTCAGACGGAGCGGGCTCGGCGATCTGGTCGGCCGCTCCGTCACCGACATCATCCTGGCGCTCGTCGACCACTGCGGCGGGCCCGGAAGTTCGATCGACGAGGTGGACGCGCGGAACGCAACCTCGCGACTCCTCCACGAGATGCTCGACGAGGCACCGGATGCGGAAGCGGTCGATGCGATCCTGAAGGAGGTGGGCGAGGGGGACGGACTCGTCTCGCTGCTCGAGCGCTTCTTCGGGCTCTGTCTCTATGAGCAGTTCTGCCGGGTGTTTTTCGAGCGGCTGGTCAAAAAGCACGGCGACGACCGGGCGAGATCGTTTCTCGGCGACATCTTCCACTTCATTCGTTCCGCCCTCTCGAACCGTCTCATCGACGTGGACGTGAAGGGCGTGAACTGGTTCGGGGACGACGGGCGGCGGATTTCCGACGACATCATGGAGCAGACGCTCCGCGTCTTTGAAAGCTAGCGATGGATATACACGTCACAATCGATCCGGAGCAGTCAACGGCGCACGAGTTCGCTTGCGTCCGCCTCCGCGCCGGCGAGGGCGAGCCGAGTCTCCTCGAATTGGACTGTTCGTCTTTGCGGACATTCGGCCCGGTCGAAGGGCCGGGCCTCGAGTTCCTGTACTTCGCCTCCGTCGTGTACGGAATCGACAAGCTTGTTCCCCGGGGACTGGCCGACGACAACTGGACGCGGGATTTAACCGTTCATCTCCCCGTCACGTCCCCAAGTCAGTGGACGGCTGTGGCGGACGACCTCACCCGCTGCCTGAACTTCCTCAGCGGCGACCGGTGGGATTTTCACTTCTCGCGGCGCGAATGCACACTCTTCCGTCCGAAAAAGGTAACCACGCGGCGGACGCTCATTGCGCCTCCAAAGACGAGCGCTGTTTGCCTCTTCTCTGGTGGGCTCGATTCGCTGATCGGGGCAATTGATTGGCTCGAATTCAACGCGGGCGAGAATCTCACTCTTGTCGGTCACCATGACCCGAAGGTTCCAGGGCCGTCGGGTGATCAGGACCGGCTTCTAGAGATTCTCAGGCCCGCGTACCGGGACCGGACGAGGGCACTTCAGACGCGGATCGGTATGGACCCGCCGGGAGACGAAATCACCCTTCGCAGCCGGTCGATCCTTTTTATCGCGCTCGGGGTGTTTGCTGCTGCCTCCCTCGGAAACCTCCCACTCCTCATCCCGGAGAACGGGACGATAGCGCTGAACGTCCCGCTCACTCCGTCCCGCCGGGGCTCGTGCAGCACGCGGACGGCGCATCCGTACTATCTCTCGACTCTCCAATCAGCTCTGTCGGGCCTCGGGATTCCGATTCGGATCGAGAACCCGCTCGGGAGAAAGACGAAGGGGGAGGCCGTCTCCCAGTGCCTGAACCAGGACCTCATCCGTCGGCTCGCCCCGGTCAGCGCCTCCTGCGCGAAGCGCGGCCACACCTTCACCTGGGTGAACAAGAGTGCTCTGAACTGCGGCCGATGCATGCCGTGCATCTACCGACGGGCAGCACTTCATGCGGTCGGCCTTGACACCGAAGTGTACGGGGCGGATGTGTGCACGGGCGAAGTCGATCTCGACGACACCGAGCTGGATGCCCCGAACGACTTCAGGGCCTGCATCTCGTTCCTCCGCCAGGCCCTCCCGGAAGAGCAGATGGCGTCGCTACTCATGGCGAGCGGCCGACTCCCGCTCGGGGATCTCCCGGCCTACGCCTCGGTCGTCGTTCGGGCTATGGATGAAATCCGGCAACTTCTTCGGGACAAGGCAACCAATGACATCAAGCGGCGAGCAGGGATCCGGTAGCGTGCCGCTCCTCGACACCCACTGCCACCTCGACCGTTATCCTGACCCCGCGACGGCAGCCCTCGAGGCGGAGCGGGGCGGGATTGTCACGATCGGGGTGACGAACCTCCCGAGTCACTTCGAGGCTGGGTTACCGCACGTGCGGAAGCTAAAGCGGGTTCGGCTTGCTCTCGGCCTCCATCCGCTCGCATCCGGTTCGCACCGGGCGGAACTGCCCGCGTTTCGTCGGCTCCTCGCAGAAACCTCTTACGTCGGTGAAGTCGGCCTCGACTTTTCTAAGGAGGGGAGGGCGACCCGAGACGTACAAGAGGCGAGCTTTCGCGAGGTGCTCTCGGCGCTCGCTGGCTGCCGAAAGTTCGTGACGCTTCACTCCCGCGGAGCCGAATCGCGGGTCCTCGAGTTACTCACCGAGTACGGGGTGGGGCCGGTCGTCTTTCACTGGTACACGGGGCCCCTCGATGTCTTGGACGAAGTCCTTCGGTTGGGCCACTTCGTCTCGGTTAACCCAGCCATGGTGCGGGCGGCAACAGGGCAGGCGGTCGTGTCTCGGCTCCCTCGGGGCCGCGTGTTGACGGAAACGGACGGGCCCTACGTCAGGGTAGGGAGCCGAGCGGCCAGACCGGCCGACGTTTCGGTTGTGGTCGAGCACCTTGCGTCCGTCTGGGATTCACCACGAGAGCGGGTGACTGCTACGCTGTACGAGAACTTCCACACGGTGCTCAGCCACGTAACCGCCGCGAATCCGTCCTGAGCGGTTGACGGGACTCGGTGCCATGTCGTGGTACGGTCAATCCGTGAAGTAACAACTTGAGGCTGCGAATCGATGTCCCTTGTTCTCGTCTGCGACGAATCGGGCGCGAAAGGCTACGCCAATCAGCCGGAGCGGTTTCCCGGTGAGGTCGGCGTGATGGCCGGGTTCATTCTGCCTGCCGACCGGCTCGACGCCGTGGGGGCTGACCTGGACGCCATCTGCCTACCGTTTCGGCGACCCGGTAAGAAGCTGCATGTCACCGAGCTCGGCCCGGACGCCGAACGGCTGCGGGCTGCGGTGTATGACTGCTTCCTCCAACACGATATCCCAATCGTGTATGAAGCGATCCACGCGCACGGCTTCTACGACAATCACCGGGCGAACCCTGAAGCGGGCAGGGAATCGCTCCACACGGAGATAGCGCTCGGCACGTTCTCAAAGGCCGTCGCGTACGCGGCGCAGACGGGGGAAGAGCACTCGATTCGCGTCATCACCGACCGCGTTGACCAGACGCTTCTGAAGGGCTTCTTTCAGGCATTCGATGAGTTCCTGGACGACGACCCGGTGGTCGAGGTTCGGAGGCGAGCGCACGCTGATCCCGCGCAAAGGACGAAGGGGTGGCTCGTGGCCCAGGTGAGTTGGCCGGACGACCTTGACGCCGCCTCTTTTCAGGTCGCCGGTTACGCGGTCGAGTCGGACACGACGGAGAGCGGGTTGACGGTCGCCGCGGATGTCCTTGCCGGGGACCTTGCTTACTTCTTCCGTAACCGACAAGGGCGGAACTTTGCCGGGCCGCTCGGCCGCGAAGGTGTTTTGGCAGGCTACCCGCTCGGATGCCTCTGCCAGGGGTTAACCCCACCTGACGGATACCCGGGCTTGTGTGACACCATCTACCGCCATCCGGTCGAGGCGGCGCGGTGGGCGGTCGAGGAACTCCTTAAGACCCCGGACGCTCCGGGTGTCAGAGACCGGCTCGCGGACATCGTCCGGGGCCGGGCGTACATGATTCACGTCGCACAGAAGGGGACGAAGCAGGTCGCGGATGCTGACTGGGAGCAGGCACGAGGGGAATTAGGGATTCCGCCGGACTTATGGCTCTAGCTACACCTGGGCGACTCCTCATCACTATTCGTTTCGCACCGCACGTCTTCGACCGGAAGGGCTCAATCGCGAGGTCTCGACGGGCTCGGCTGGTGAAAGGGGAGACGGCTGACGGAGCTCTTGAAACGATCGCGGTCAAGAGGGCGATCGTCCTGCACCGAGCGCGTTCGCCGTCCAGAACCGGGCAAGGATTGCGTACGCGAGCAGGTAATCGGCCGTCGAGATGCTTGCCTCGGCCGCCATCCGGGGGAAGTCTACCCGCCACGTCTCCGGCGGCGACGGAAGAGCCTCTGGAACTGGGTGCGTTCCGCGGGCCGAGAACGTCGCGGCGATCGCCGCGCGCAATTCACCTGCGTCGAGCGGCCCTCGCTCAATGAGGAGTACGAGGTCCACCAAGTCCCTCGTCCGTGTGTTCAGCCGCCCGGCCCACGGGAAGGTGTAGGCGTGGATCTTCTCGGCGAACTGCTGCGACTTCGGTATTGCGAAGGCGACGGCCGGCGCGATCCCTGCGAAGTCGAGGACATCATCGCCGACGAGTCTCTCAGGCTCACCCGTGGCGGCGTCTCCAACCCCGACATCAATGCTGAACTTCGCATACAGCTTACCCGCGAGAACCGCTTCGCACGGGAACCGACCGCCGCCGTTCGGGGCGTTCGTGAGTTCGGATTTGAGCTCCCCGATCCGAAACACGAGGTAGTCGCCGAGGTCGGTGTCGGCTGCCGCCTGGAGCTCGTCCCGGAGACCGTCCGATCGACCGCCCGGTACGAACGACACCGAGAGATCGACGTCCTTGGTCGTCCGGGCCTTCGGCCTGAATCGGAGGTCCATTGCAAAGCCGCCCTTCAACAGCCACCGAGGTGAAGGGGTATGGAAGAGTCGAGCAACGAGTCGCTCCATGACGAATTTGAGTTGGAGTGTCTGGAACGGAGCGGCTTGATCTGTCGCCCGCTTCCGGAGGCGGGCTTCGAGCGCCGACTTGAACGCGGCCGGGGAGGTGAATCGTTTCGACATGCGGGCTCTTCGTCTACCCCGCTACCGACGCTTCGCTTTGCGGACGATCGCAGACTTTATCCGCTCGAAACCGGGGTGGGCGACAGCATCCTCGAGAGCCTTCTTTCGCACAATGCCACGCGAGAGGGCTTCCGCGACCGCCTTTTCGAGTTCCGCCTGGCTCACCCCACCTGCTGCCGCGTCGAGGATTGTTCGAAGGGGCGTCGTCACACGGAACCCGACCCGGTCCTCGAAGTCTGCCGATCCGAGGGCAGACTTGTGGAGTACGCACCCGGTCGGCGGCGCCTTTCGGAACCGCAGGGGGACGGTCAGGTGGACGACGCCGGGGAGGAGGTCGCCGAGCTCGTGCAGAACGAGAGCCGTCTCGTGCGAGACGACAGCCTGGGGCTCATCCTTTTGGTTCCGGCTCCAGAGCGATAGCCGGATGAGGTCGTCGTGTTCGGTGCGCGGCACCTCGGGGAGGCGGTAGAGACCGTGGTCGATTCGTTCGAAGTTTCTGGCCGTCTCGTGGTAGTCGAGATGCCGGTAGCCATAGCCAGCCTCGGCGGCCTGCTTCGCTGTAAAGTAGCCGCCCTGCTCGTGGGCGATTGCTGCAAGGGTTCGGGCCGCTTCGCGGGTCGAGCGAGCCATGCAAAATACTCCAAGAATTTTGGAGTATTTTGCGCCGATTCTGCATCGCCCACAAGCCCGAAACCGACCCGGACGGCTTCCGAACGGAAGGTCCAGGGGCTGAAAACCGTTCCGGAGATCGCCGCGCCAGCGGCTCGAAAGAAAGAGGCCGGGGAGGATCCCCGGCCCGCCGCAGCTCGCCCTGAACAGACAGGATGTCTCGCCGCACGACCGGCCGAGCCGGAACAATCGGCCCCGTCTGATCCCTCGGGGCCGGTGTGGATGAGCATTACGCCGCTGGCTTCGGCTGGAGTTCATGGAGGTAGTCGGCCGCCCGCTGGGCGTGGGCGGCCGCCTGGAAGATTGCCCGCTTGTCGTTCTTCAACACCGTCAGCCACGAGGCGAGATAGGCCGCGTGGTCTTCGCGGGGTTCGAGGGTAAGCCCCAAGTCGGCACACAGGAAGGCGGCCGCGATCTCGGCGACGAGCTCTTCACGGGCGTAACCTTCGTCGCCCCAGGTCTTCTGATCGAAGTCGCGGGCGAGCCGCTTCGGGTGGCGGGTCCAGTGGGCGAGCTCGTGAGCAAGCGTGGCGTAGTAGCTTTCCGGATCCCTGAACGAAACGAACGGCGGCATCTGCACGTAGTCGGAAAGGAGCGCGTAGTACGCTCGGTTTCCCCCGTGCTTCACGTCGGCCCCGGTCGCCCGGAAGAATGCGTCCGCACAGCCGATCCGCTCCTCGGGCCGGATGACTTGCGGGGGAGTGGGGGCGAAGCTTGTGGGAAGGCCTTCAACCTGTTCGGCGTTGAACACCGTGTACCCGCGCATGAAGTAAATGTCGTGCTCGACCTCGTCGCCGTTCTCGTCCTGCTCCGTTTTCTTGACCGAGTTCGCGTAGACGACGAGCGAGCCGTGTTCGCCCTTCTTCACGAACCCGCCGAGGTCCTTTGCCTGATTGAAGGTGAACCAGTAGGGAGACGAGTACCCCTTCTCGGTCGCGGCGAGCCACAGCGAGAGCACGTTCACCCCGCGGTACGGTGTCCCGCACGCCCGGAGTGGACGAATGATCCGCCCGGAGGTGTTTTCGGCGCTCCAGGGCCGCTGCCAGGGGCGGACACCCGCTTCCAGTTGGGTGACGATGGCGTCGGTGATGCGGGTGTAGACGTCCGGCCGGTTCGCGTTCTGGGTGGTCATGGCGTGTTCCTCTCCTGCGGTTTCTTGGTTGAAGGTCCCGGTTTGAGCGCGCGCTCAACCGGGTCAGGAGGGGCACTTTGAAAAGGGGGGAGCGGGGTCAAGGGAGGGCGGGGTGGAGGGGCCCTGGCTGCACAAGCGAAGCGCGGAAGCTGGGGAGGGGCCGGCCTGCCCGGACTTGATGCCGCGGGGGGGCTCCCCCGTGCTTTGTGATCCGTTCTGCGGCCCTGGTACTCTTCTTTCCTTCCCAGTCCTTTGCGGGCCGCTTCGGAGGATCAAGAAGGCTCCTCCGCGGGCTTGTTCTGCCCGGCAGAAAACGGCGTCCGTCTGACCCAGGCGAATGGCGGGCGTCGCGTAGGATGTAAATCAACCGCCAGGAGCGATCATGACTTCAGGAGCACTGCTGTGAGAATCGCCCGCGTTCGGATCGAGAACTTCCGGAACTTTCGGTCGCTCGACGTGGCTCTCGACCGGCACGCGGTCATCGTGGGAGAGAACAAGGTCGGCAAGTCGAACTTCCTCTTTGCGCTCAGGCTGCTCCTTGACCCGAGTCTGCCGGATTCGGCTCGGCAGCTCCGGTGCGAAGACTTCTGGGACGGAGACCGGCCGCTCACCGCGACCTCGATCATCAAGGTGTCGATCGATCTCGCTGATTTCGAGACCGACGAGAACCTGGTCGCGGTACTCGCCGAGCACCTGGTCGTCCCGCGCCCGATGCGGGCCCGCCTCACCTACGAGCTCCGCCCGAAGCCCGGGCTGAAGGAAGACCCGCAACGGGACAGTGACTTCGAGCACGTGCTCTACGGTGGCGACCGACCGGAGAACTGGTTCGGGCATGAAGTCCGGAGCCGCATGCCGCTCGACCTCTTACCCGCGCTCCGTGACGCGGAAGGGGACTTGGCGAACTGGCGGCGGTCGCCCCTCCGGCCACTTCTGGACCATGTGGCGGGTAGGATCCCGCAGGCCGAGCTTGTCACCCTGCACGAGGGGGTCACGGCCGCCGGCGAGGCGGTCCACGGTCACGAAGAGATCGAAGGCCTCGGTGCCCGGATTGTCGAGCGGCTCGAGCAGATGGTGGGGGACGGACAGGCGATCGACGCCTGCCTCCGGTTCGCGACGGCCGAGCCGGACCGCTTGCTGCGGAGCCTCCGCCTGTTCCTTGAGAACGGGGCCCGCGGCGTGGGGGAGGTGAGCCTCGGGACAGCGAACCTCGTGTACCTGGCGCTGAAGTCTCTCGAACTCGAGCAACTCGTCCGGGAAGAAGAGCGCGATCACAGCTTCCTTGCTATCGAGGAGCCTGAAGCCCACCTTCACCCACACCTTCAGCGGCTCGTGTATCGCGACTTCCTTCGTCCCCGTGAACACGCCGGGAAAGCCGACGAGCGGCGGGAGAACACGACGGTACTACTCACGACACACTCGCCGCACATCGTGAGCGTTGCTCCGCTTCGTTCGCTCGTCGTCATCCGGCGAGCCGAAGACGGCGGGAGCGAAGCCGTTTCCACCGTCAACGTTCGACTCACGGCCGAAGAGGTCGCGGATCTCGAACGATACCTGGATGTGACTCGGGGCGAGATGGTTTTTGCCCGCGGGATCCTGCTCGTCGAGGGAGACGCGGAAGAGTTCCTGCTCCCGGTCCTAGCGTCGGCGGCCGGGTACGACCTCGACGGCCTCGGAATCACGGTCTGCAACATCGGGGGGACAAACTTCACCCCCTACGTGAAGCTCCTCGGGGAGAAAGGGCTCAACCTCCCCTGGGCGGCGCTCACGGATCTCGACCCGGTGGCGAACACGAAGCGGACGCTCGGGCGGCCGCGGGTGAAGCGGCTCCTCGCGGAACTACTCTCCGAGGAGGAACTCGAGTCCGTCACGATGGCAACCGTGGCGCAGGAGGGGAGAAGCCGAGGGGTGTTTCTCAACAAGCACACGTTCGAGGTGGACCTCTTCAACGCCGGAAACCACGAGGTGATGTGCGAAGCGCTCCAGTCGCTCACGACGAACAAGGCCGCGAAGAAGCGGGCGGAAGGCTGGTCTGCCGACCCGGCGACACTCGTCGTCGGGCGGTTCCTGAGCGACATCGAAGCCATTGGGAAGGGCCGCTTCGCGCAGCGGGTGGCGGCGACGATCGCAGAGCCCGTTGTTCCCAAGTACATCGAGAAGGGGGTGAAGTTTGTCGCCGACCAATGCCGCTGACTTGCGGCCGCTCTACCAGATCGCAGCCGACGACCTTCGGGACAACCCCGGGCAGTGGCAGGCCTACGAGTCGAAGGGGCACTGCGTAGTCCTCGCCGGCCCAGGGAGCGGGAAGACGAAGACCCTCACCGTGAAGCTCGCTCGAGTCCTCACCGAGGACGTCCGACCCCCGCGCGGGGTTGCGTGCATCACGTACAGCAACGAGTGCGCGCGCGAGCTCCGGCGTAGGCTTAGGACCCTCGGAGTCGAGCAACGGCCGAACGTGTTCGTCGGCACCGTCCACTCGTTCTGCCTCCTTCACATCCTTACCCCGTACGCACATCTTGCCGGACTCGATCTGCCGCAGCCGCTGACCGTCGTGAAGAAATCGGAGCAGGAGAAAGTGTTCGCCAAGGCGCTCGCCCAAGTCGTAAGCGCTGATGAGAACCCGGACCACTGGACGATCAAGTTTTCGAAGTACCGGCGCACCTACCTCGACCGTGACAAGCCCGAGTGGCGAACTCAGGACGAGCAGCTCGCAAAGCTCATCGAGAAGTACGAAGGACTCCTCCACGGGCAAGGCCTCATCGACTTCGACGACATGATGCTCGCCGGAGCCCGGCTCGTCGCTGGCGAAGACTGGGTGCGGACGGCGCTCAAGTCGCGGTTCCCGGTACTCGTCGTCGACGAGTACCAAGATCTCGGGCGCCCGCTCCACCGGATCGTCGTTCATCTCGCGAACGCCGGCGCCCGCCTCATCGCGGTCGGCGACCCCGACCAATCGATTTACGGCTTCACTGGGGCGGACCCGCGCCTCCTCCGCAGGCTTGCCGACGAGCCGGACGTGGAGAAGGTGACGCTCAAGTTCAACTACCGGTGCGGGAAGGACATCGTGACCGCATCGGAGGTGGCTCTCGGCGAGGCCCGCGGTTACGAGTCGAAGGGAAGCCACCGGGGGCTCATCGACTGGCACCTCTGTAAGGACGGGCTCGAGCACCAGGCGAAGTTCGTCTGCTCGGAACTCATTCCGGCCGCCCTCGCGCGGAAGGCGAACCGGAAGATCGGGGACATCGCAATCCTCTACCGGACGAAACACCACGGGGATGTGATCGCGGCAGCGGCAGCCGCAAGCGGGATGAAGTTCACTCGAAACGACGCGAACGCTCCTTACCCGAAGACGCCACTCACCCGTTGGCTTGAGGAGTGCGCGGCGTGGTGCGCCGGCGGGTGGCGGGTCGGAACACCGTCGCTTTCGGTGCTCGTCCGGACCTGGCTCAGGTTCCGGCGGTCGGCCGCCACACCGACCGAACGGCACTCGCTCAAGAGGGAATTCGTGCGGACGCTCCTCCTCACCCGGACGGCCAACATGCCGCTCCGGAAATGGCTTGCGGCCGTCGGCGACGGGTTCCTATCGAGCGCCTTCGAGGCGGAGCCGAACCTCCGGGAAGAGGTCGAATCGTTCGAGGCGATCGTGAAGGCAGCAGGCACCGGCGGTCCGCTCGAGTCGACGACGATCGAGGGGTTCGCCGGCCAAGTCGGGCGACCTGATCACCTGAATCTCATCACGATGCACAGCTCGAAGGGCCTCGAGTTCGAGGTTGTCATCATGATCGGGCTCGACCAGGGGGACTTGCCGACAGAGCAGTACAAGGGGCGGGCTCCCGAGTCGAGGCGGCTCTTCTACGTGGGACTCACCCGCGCGAAGGATGAGTTCCACATGACGTACTCCGGGTGGTGCGTAACCCAGAAGGGTGTCAAACGAGGCTGGGGGGCTTCGGAGTACCTACTCGAGCTCCAAAGCAAACTCGGCTCCGGCAATGGTGGGTGAGAGCCAAGACGGCACATGTCTAACCGCACGGACGGTTGGGTCCGCAAGACATACGTCGAAACCTGGGGATCGAGCACCGTTCTGGCCGGTGGCGAGGTTGAGCTTGCGTGGCGCTTTCGCTGGAGGGGGAGAAGTCGCACCGGGAATCCTAGAGCCCGACCTTCGCGGCCGCGTTCTCCCGAAAGAGCGATCCGTCCCGGATGTAGCGCCGCATGACGAGTAGCGACTTGTGCCCGCTCTGGTCCTGGATGGCTCTCTCGGACACCCCGGCCATTGCCGCCTGGGTAATCAGCCCCGCGCGCAGGCTGTGTCCCGCGAACCGTCGGGAGCTCTTCCCGGCAGCTTCCAACGTCCGCTTCACTATGTCAGCCACCGCGCGGTCGGAGAGCCTCACGGCCGACACATGGCCGTGCTTGTTCACGGCGCGGAAAACGGCACCTTCGACGACCCCCGATAGCTCGAGCCACGTCTGGACAGCGCGAACCGGGCACGTCTCCGCGTGGGCTCCCCGCGGGATCCCGATCTTCCGGCCCGCCCCGAACTGGTCAGTCTTCCCCCGGCGGACGTTCATCACGAGCCCTTCGTCAGCAATCGCCAAGTCCGTCACGTCGAGACCCACGAGGTCGCTCCGCCGCATGGCTCCTGCAAAGCCCAGGAGCAAGAGCGCACGGTCGCGGGCGCCGAGAAGCGAGTCGGGGAGGTGGCTCACCATCGCTCGGATGTGCTTGGTGAGCGCAGGCTTCATGTGTGCCTGAGCGGTTCCCTTCTCGCGGCGAATGCCTGCCCAGACGAGCCTGACCTGCGGGTGCTTGTTCGGGGAGTCGAAACCGGCTGCGCGGTGCGCTTCCGCGATGGTGGCGAGCCGTCGTTGGAGCGTGCTCGTCTTCAGCCGCTGGGAGTTGTCGGCGAGGTAATAGGCCACGGTGTCGGGCGCTGCGGGCATCGAGGCCCGCCGGTACTTCGCGCACCATGCTTCAAAGTCCGCCCAGTCGGATCGGTAGGCGCGGCGGGTGTTCTCGGCCTTTGACTTATCGAGGTACTCGCTCGCTTTCTGGCCGACGTCTTCGAGCCGAGCCGCTTGGTGCTCGGCGGCCCGGGGGCGCCTAAGAGGTACATCCGAGTCGGACGGATCGGTTGCCATGCGGTGTGGGCGAAAAAAAGTGTGGACCTCGAAGGTACCACTCACTGCGGGCGGGTGCGAGGGCGACAATCCCTCGTGCATCGGGCAATTGCACCGTTATTTGGAACGTCCCGAAGCGGTTCCTAAATCCGCATACCGCTTCAGCCCACAAGACGGTATAATTTTGCGTATGGTGCTCCGGGCCCTGCTAGCTTTCTGGTTTCTCGCAACGAGCGCGCTCGGGCCCGCGCTCTGCTGCTGCTCGCCGACTGTGCCGTCGAAAACGACTCGCGCGACCTGGGCGGCGGGTGTCGGCCACGAGTCTCCTCAGCCTTCCCCTGGCGGCTGCCCGCACTGTAAAGATAAGCCACATCACCAGAGCTCGCCGCTCGGCGGATCACCAACGGATTCGCCGAAGCCCTGTCCGGGCAAGTGTCCGTGCCAGAACCAGTCGCTTGCGCACGCCGTCCCGGACGTGGCGGGCAACGAGCTTCGGGCGCTCGCCCAGTTCAACTGGCTCCCCCTGGCTCTCCATTTCGATTCAGCTTTCGTTTCTCACCTGATCGCTCCTGAGCGCGAGCAGCGAGACGGGGACCACACTGGCCCCCCGCCGCTCTCCGGTATCGAACTGCTCCACCGTCTGCACATCCTCATCTGCTAGAAGCTCTCTCTTCGTGAGAAAGTCGGGCGGCGAGTGCGCGCGTTTATGCGCGTCCCGTGACCCGGCTCGTTCCCAACCGAACTCATCAGTGCCGATGTCGATCGTCGCCCGAAGCCGAGGGGTTCTTCCCAACGGCTTTTCGGACGCTCGCCGAGGTTCCGATGTGGAGAGCCGCGTATGTCAGAATCAACAGTTGGCGCCCCTGAACCGAGAAGCCGCTTCGGCGGCCTCCGGCAAGTCCTCATCACCTTGTTTGCGCGCCTCAGGTTCGTTGCAATCCTGGGCGTCATCGGGCTCGTGATCGTTAAGTGGGATCTGCTCAACGCCCACTACGAGAAGTGGACACGGTCCGCGCACGAAGCTGATCACGGAACCTCCGACACCGAGTACTTCTGCCCGATGCACCCGCAGATCGTGCGGGACACCGGCAAAGAGAAGTGCCCGATCTGCTTTATGCCGCTCTCAAAGCGAAAGAAGGGCGAGGGGACGGACGAGGCCCTGCCCGCCGGTGTTGTGAGTCGGGTGCAGCTCTCGCCGTACCGGATCGTACTCGCGGGGGTAAAAACGACGCCGGTCAGCTACCTCGCGCTCACAAAGGAGATCACGACGGTCGGCACCGTCGAGTTCGACGAGCGGGGGCTAAAGCACGTCGCCGCGCGCGTCAAAGGCCGGATCGACAAGCTCGGCGTGAACCAGACAGGTCAGATGGTCCACAAGGGGGACGAGCTCGCTACGCTCTACAGCCCGGACCTCGTTGTTACCGTACAGAACATGCTCGACGCCCGCCGTGCAGGGAACAAGGAACTCGAGCGGATCTCCCGCGAACGGCTCGCCCTGTGGGGCATCGAAGGGGATCAGATCGAGGAAATGCTGAAGACCGGAAAGCCCGTCACGCAGGTTTCCGTCCGCTCGCCGATCGACGGGCACGTGATCCGGAAGTACCAGACCGAGGGCCGGTACGTGGACGAGGGGACGCCGCTCTACGACGTCGCCGACCTGAACACGATCTGGATCCAGGCGCAGGTGTACGAAGAGGACTTGGCGTTTCTTCCGGCAGAGAGCCACGAGCTCTCGAAAGACGACCGCCTGCCGGTGAAGGCCACCACGCGCGCCTACCCGGGCGAGACGTTCGCGGGCACCCTGTCGTTTGTCTACCCGCACGTCGACCAGGAGACGCGCACCCTCACCGTCCGCTTCGAGCTCGCAAACAAAGACGGCAGACTAAAGCCCGGCATGACGTCGACGGTGAAGCTCGCCCTCCCGCCCGAGAAGCTCTCTCGCGTCGGAAGCGGGAGCGCGCGGCTGAAGCTCGAAGGGGCCCGCGTGCTTGCGGTTCCCGAGGGGAGCGTCATCGACACCGGCTCGCTGAAGCTCGTCTACCGGGAGGAGTCGCCGGGCGTGTTCGAAGGCGTGCAGGTGAATTTAGGCCCGCGGATGGCGACGCCGGAAGGGGCCCCGTACTTCCCGGTGTTAGCGGGACTCGAGGCCGGCCAGACGGTCGTCACCGCGGGATCGTTTCTCATCGATGCGGAGACGAGACTCAACCCGGCCGCAGGCTCGATCTACATCGGTGGGAGCGGCAGCGGGCCGAAGGGGGGCGCAACGGTCCGGCCGTCGACGCCCGAGGACCCGGAGCAGAAGGTCAGCGCCAACTTGGCGAAGCTCGCCGCGGAAGACAGGCCGCTTGCCGAGGCTCAAGGCACCTGCCCGGTGCTCACCGGGAGCGCCCTCGGCTCTATGGGAAAGCCCGTCAAGGTGACGCTCGAGGGGAAGCCGGTCTTTCTCTGCTGTAGCGGATGCGAGGGGAAAGCGACGGCCGAGCCGGCCAAGATCCTCGCCCGCGTGGAAGAGCTCAAAGCCGGAAAGAAGCCGAAGCTCGAAGAGCGGACCCCGCTCGACAAGGAGGAGGCGGAGGTCAGGACCCAGCTCGCGAAGCTGTCCCCGGAAGACCGCGCGCTTGCTGTAAAGCAGCGGTTCTGTCCCGTAACCGACGAGCGCCTCGGGTCGATGGGCGTGCCACTAAAGATCATGGCCGACGGTGCCCCGGTCTTCATCTGCTGCAAGAGCTGTAAGGAGGACGTCCTCGCAAAGCCGGCGGTGATGCGCGCGAAGGTCCAGGGGTTCACGAGGGGCGAGGCGCCGAAGAAGTAGTGCCAACCGAACACGACCCTAACCGCGAAGGAGAAATGCCATGAGCCTATTCGTCCGCTCTCTCGTCCTCACCGCCCTTATCGCCGCCGGGGGGGGCACCATCGGCTGCCAGGGCCCAACCGGTTCGTCCCCCAAAGAGGCGCCGAAGCTCTACGACGTGAAGGGAACGGTGGTCTCGCTCGACCGCGAGAAGAAGGCCGTCACCCTCGACCACGAGGACATCCCGGGTCTGATGAAGGCGATGAAAATGGAATTTGCAGTGGATGACGCGAAAGTTCTCGACGGCCTGACCGCCGGCGATGCGGTGACAGGGAAGCTCAAAGCCGACGGCGGTAACTACGTCGTCACGAGCCTTTCAAAGCGCTAACGGCTCGGTCGAGGAAACTGCCATGATCGAGAAGCTCATCGAGTACTCCGTCAGGAACCGGTTCGTGGTGCTCGCATTGGCTGCGGCCCTCGCGGTCTTTGGCGTGTACGCGACTCTCAACACGCCCGTCGACGCGGTCCCCGACCTGTCAGAGAACCAGGTGATCGTGTTCACCGACTGGCCCGGAAGGAGCCCGCGAGAGATCGAGGACCAAGTCACGTACCCGCTCTCACTCCGCCTCCAGGGGCTCTCCGGAATCAGGGCGGTGCGGTCGTCCTCTGAGTTCAACTTCTCGATGATTACACTCATCTTCGACGAGAAAACCGATTTCTACTTCGCCCGCCAGCGGGTGCTCGAGCGGCTGACGCAAGCACCGGGCTTCCTCCCGCAGGGCGTTGTTCCTTATCTCGCCCCGGATGCGACGGCGCTCGGACAAATCTTCTGGTACACGGTCGAGCCGAGCCCGAAGCACCCGATCGAACCGGGAAAACTCTGGGCCCTGAACAAGTTCTACATCGCCCCCCAGCTCAATGCCGCGGCCGGAGTCGCAGAAGTTGCGCCCGTCGGCGGCGCTCCGCTCGAGTACCAAGTTGACGTCCAGCCCGAGACACTCCGGGCGTACGGCGTCACCGTGGGGGAACTCTTCTCCGCCGTCTCCCGGAGCAACCTCCCCGCCGGCGGCGGAGTCATCCAGAAGAATAACGCCGAATACATCGTCCGCGGGGTGGGCTGGATCAAAGACAAGGGGGACATCGAGAACACGGTCATCAAGGAGGTGAACGGAACCCCCGTTTACATCAAGACCGTGGCGACGGTGCAACTCGGGACCCAGTTCCGTCGGAGCGTCTTTGAGAAGGACGGTAACGAAGTGGCGGGGGGCGTCGTTCTCATGCGTCACGGCGAGAACCCGCTCGCGGTTACGAAGCGCGTGAAGCAGAAGATCCAGGAGCTCCAGCCCGGCCTTCCCGAGGGCGTCCAGATAGTCCCCGCCTACGACAGGACGCGGCTCATCACCGGCGCCATCCACACGTTGGCGGAGGTGATGTGGCACGAGATGCTCATCGCGTCCGTCGCAATCCTCCTCATCCTCGTTCACGTGAGGAGTGCGTTCGTCATCTGCGTCACGCTCCCGCTCTCGGTGCTGTTCTCGTTTCTCCTGATGTTCTTGCTCCGCCGGTTTGGGATTATCGACATCCAGGCCAACATCATGTCGCTTGCCGGGATCACGATCTCGATCGGGATTCTCGTCGACCAGGCGATCGTGATGGTGGAGAACGCGACCCACCACCTCAAAGAAAAATTCGGCAACGAGAAGGTCACCGGGGATACGAAGGAGATCGTGATTAACGCGTGCCGCACGGTCGGCCGGCCGATCTTCTTTTCCGTCCTCATCATGCTCCTCTCGTTTGTCCCGGTGTTCATGCTGTCCGGCCGGGAAGGGAAGTACTTTCACCCGCTCGCGTTCACGAAGAGCTTCGCCCTCCTCGGGGTCGCCCTCATTTCGGTGACGGTCGTGCCCGCGCTCATCCCGAGTTTCATTCGCGGGCGCTTAAAGAGCGAGGAAGACAACTGGATCGTCCGCGGCTTCATTCGCGTCTACAAGCCGCTCCTCACGTGGGCCCTCCCGCGGCGGAACCTCGTCATGTGGGCGTTCGCGGCGCTTTTGATCCTTGCCGCCGGCCTCTTCCCGATTCAGGCGCTCGTCGGCATGGGTGCCTCGCAATCGGCGTGGCAGACGATGTACCTCATCACGTTCGGACTCGTAACGCTTCTGACCGTTGCGTTCACCCGCGGCCCGTGGGCTCAGGCCGCGTCGCTCGCGACGCTGACGCTGTTAGCCCTCTGGGCGTTTCACTTCCCGAAGATCGGCGTCTCGTTCATGCCGGCGCTCGACGAGGGGACGACGCTCGACATGCCGGTCACGGTGCCCAGGGTAGGCGTGACGCAGGCGGCGGACGACTTAAAGGCCCGGGACGCGCTCCTCCGCGGGTTCCCGGAGGTCGAGAGCGTGGTCGGCAAGTCGGGGCGCGCCGACACGCCGACCGACCCGGCCCCGCTCGACATGGTCGAGACGTTCGTTAACTTCAGGCCGCGAGAGTTCTGGCCGAAGCGCGTGCTCCGCTTCCCGGACGCCGAGCGGCAGACTCGGGATGCACTGAGAGCGCTCGAAGACGGGGGATACCTTGTGCCAGCCCCGCACGCAGACGACCGGGACAACCTTGTCAACGATTCGGCGCAAAAGGCGCTCGAGCGGTTCGACGAGACAATGCGTGAGCTCGCCCGCCGCCGCTACACCGAGATCGATCGCGAGCTCGGTGCCGTACTCACGCGGTTCGTCGTCTCCGAAACGGTGACGCGGATGCGGGCGGGGGGCCATCTCGACTCGCTGACGACTGAAGACGAGTCGAAGGTGACCGACGACCTCACCAGCCGCTTTGAGCCGGACGAGGGTGCCCGCCTCGCGAAACACCCGGCCCTAGAAATCGTGACGCGCATCCAGCGGCAGACGGCCGACCATCTCGCGCACCGAAAGTTCATCTCCGACCCGGCGTCGGCGCTCGAGCTCAAAGAAACCCGGTTTGCGGCCCTCCGGAGTAGCATCCGCGAAGCGGTCGGCGGTAGCCGAGCAACGCTCGCGAGCGCCGTACTCGCTGATACCGAGGCGCGGCGCGAAGCGCTCTGGCGGGAGCGGGTCCGGCAGGTGAACTGGGAGGTATTTGACCGCGGGACGGAGAGCTTCACGTGGTTTGCAATCGACGAACTGATAGCCGCTGCCCGCGGTCTGGGACTCGTCGGCACCGCCCCGCAGGGGGCCGCCTCGGAGCGGTTTACGGCCGAGTCGATGAAGGCGCGACTCGGGAAGTCCTACGACGGGGCGGCGCTCGAACCCTTCGGGAAGCTCCGCGAGGAGCTCGAGAAGCCCTTCCGCGGGCGGGTCTTCTTCTGGCCTCGCCAGGGCGGCCCCAAAGGGGACTTGGTCGACGACGAGTTCGGGCGCGTGCTCCAGGTCCCCGGGTGGTCGAACATCTTCACCCAGCCCATCATCAACCGGATCGAGATGCTCTCGACGGGCGTCAGGACCGACATCGGCATCAAGGTGTTCGGGCCGGACTTGGACACCGTCGACCGCGTCTGCAAACAGATCGAAGCGGCGGTCAAGCCTGTGCCCGGGGCGCGAGACGTCGTCGCCGCACCCATCATGGGCAAGGGATACCTCGAGGTGACGGTCGACCGCGAGAAGGCGGCCCGCTACGGCGTCACCGTCGAGGACGTCGAAACCGAGATCGAGATGGCGATCGGGGGCCGCGTCGTAACACAGACGGTCGAGAAGCGCGACCGATTCCCGGTCCGAATTCGTTATGCCCGAGCGAACCGCGAGGACGAGGAAGCGGTTAAAAGGCTCTTGGTCGCGGGGAGCGCCAGGGTCGAGCGGCCGGCGATGGACGCGGGCCAAGGCCCTCCGGCACTCACCCTCGACGGTGCTCCGGCCGGGCATCAGGCGGTGCCCGGGCATGCCGCGCGCGGAAAGCCCCTCATTCCGATCGCCTCGGTCGCCGACGTCCGGATCGTTGAAGGCCCCGCGGTCATCAAGAGCGAGAACGGGCGGCTTCTGAACTACGTGACCTTGAACGTCCGCGGCCGGGACGCCGTGGGGTTTGTCGAGGAGGCGCGGCGGGTCGTCGAACAGAAGGTGAAGCTCCCCGAGGGGGTCCACGTCGAGTGGGCCGGCGAGTTTGAGCACCAGGAGCGGGCGGCGCAGACGCTCAAAATCGTCTTCCCGGTTGTTATCCTCGTCATCTTCCTGATCCTCTACCTCACCTACCACGATTTCGCCGACGCGGTCCTCATGATGCTCGCGGTGCCCGAAGCGCTCGCGGGCGGGGCGTTCTTCCTTTACCTCTTCCCGAAGATCGTGAACGGCTGGGATTCCCCGCCCGTCGACTTCAGCGTCGCCGTGTGGGTGGGGTTCATCGCCTGTTTCGGGATGGCGACCGAGACCGGCATCATCATGCTCGTCTACCTGCGGGAGGCCATCGAGAAGCGAGGAGGCCTGGAGAACATTACGTCTTTGGACGAACTCCGGGAGGCGGTCATCGAGGGCGCGGTGCACCGCCTCCGGCCGAAACTCCTTACCGAGGGTGTCGCCATCATCGCCATCTTCCCGATGGTGTTCGCTTCCGGAGTCGGGGGCGAGGTGCTTGCACCGATGGCGTTGCCGGTTCTCGGCGGCCTCCTCATCTCAGACGAGGTGGTCGACCTCTTCCTCCCAGTCCGCTTTTACTGGGTCAGGCGGGCGCGGTGGCTCAAACTTCAGGAAGCGAAACTGAAAAACGAGACGGCGAAGGCCGAGGCGGGTGCTGCCCCCGTTTGAGCTTCAGCCGAGGCCCGACTCGGGTCTCGGACATGCATCGTGCTGGGGCGGGAACGCTATCGGCTCGGTTGGACGTGAGTGCGGTCCGAGCGCCCGAAATCGAGGTCACGGACCGGCGTAGCCAAGCATCCGGTCGAGGCGAGTAGTGGAGGTTTACGATGTCTCCGTTCGGCGGCACGCTGGTAAAGTTCCTTGCTACCTTGGCGGCATTCCTGACCGTCTTGAGCGGCGTGCCGCGGACCCAATGCGTGTGCCCCGACGGTCGGGTCAAGCTCTTCTGCTCCGGACCGACTGCCGACCGGTGCTGTTGCTTCGCTTATTCGCCGGACACCTCTCCTCGGGCGGGCGCGATTTCCCGTGCACATGGTGCCGGCGAGACGCCCACCTGCTGCGCGCAAGGGGCCGCCGCGTCGCACGACGACAAGTCGCCTCACGCCCAGGCCGCCTGCGGTTGTGAGCACACGGTGGTCTCTCCGCTTCTTGCGTCCATAGCGGAGAAGGAGCTTTCCGGGCCGGTCGAGATGGCCCCGCCTATTCTCCGGAGCTTTGTCGAGGTTAATGCCGAGAAGTCGGTCTGCACTCAGGTGATTACTCGGCGGTCACTCCTTTCACCGCTCGACCTCGTCGTCGCCTTCTGCCACTTCACCTGTTGATCATTGTCTCCCGGGCGCGCGGGGTTGGTTTGACCACGCGGTCGCCGGGTGATTCGCTATTGCCTTCGGCCCGCTCCCTGGGCGCGTGGGCAATTTCAATCGTTTCGTGATTTCGGTCCAACGTTCCTTAACCCTGACCGGCGACGCCACCGACCTCACCCCGTCCGTAAGGGGGTATTTGAGAGGCGCGGTTGGATCAGCCGGTGAAGCTGGAGTACGTCCATGTTTCGGATCAACCTGCCTACCATCCTGGGTCTCACCTTCGCGACCTGCCTCACCCTCGGGGCTTCGACTCACGCAACGGCTGCTCCTCCCCCGGGCATGCGGTGGAGCGACCACGCGGGTCTCACCTCGCCGCAGACCCGTCCCGCGCCGGTCGACCAGAGGCGGTACGGCTTCCAACCCTCCTACGGCTACCAGCGGTACCCCCGCGGGTTTTCTCCGGCACCACTCACACCCGCTGTGGTCGTGACCACGGCACCACCGGTGACGGTTTACCGGGGATCTCTCGGGGGCGTCGGCCCGGTAGCGGCCCATTCCTGCCGCTGAGAAGTGAACCAGCCCGGCCGCTCCGAAAGGAGTTGCCGGGCCATCGGTGGTGGTGATTACTGTTCGCCCGAGTGGCCTTCCACCTCTCCCCGCCGCGTATTCATTGCGGCGGGCCTCACCCTGCCTATCGATCACTCCGCTTCGGAGGCTCGCTCGGGACGACGGGGAGCGGTTTGGGTGGAGGAGCGGGTGCGGTAGTTTTCGTTTCAATCCGGACTGCCGGCACGGGGCCGCCGATCACGCGTTCGAGTGTCGCGAGGCGCCGCTCATAGTCGGCACCCGCCTGGAACGCGCGGTCGCGGAGCTCGACAAGGTTTCGCTGCGCTTCGACCAGCGTGAGAAAGGGGACCTTCCCCGTGACGTAGGCGGTCTGTGCGGACTTCACGTTCTCGCGGGCGGCCGGGAGGATCGTCTCGGTGTAGAGTTTTACGGCCTGCTCGCTCTCCCGCACCTGTGCGTACGCCTGTTGAATGTCGAAGGCGATCTGGTTCTGCTCCCGGGCGAGGGAGGCCCGCCGCTGGATGAGCTGGGCCTCGGCCTCGGACACAGCCCCCTGGCGGCGGTCAAGTCGGATGGGGAGGTTCAGACGGAGCCCGACTTGGGGACGGAGCCGCTGTTGATCGTCGGCTGCCTGCCAGAACGAGTCGTAAGCGGCCATGGCTTCAACGTCCGGGTAATAGTCTTTGTGGGCGAGGGCGAGGGCGGCCGAGTCTGCCTTAATCCGGGCCACAAGCGCTTGAAGATCCGGCCGGCGGGCGAGTGCAGCCTCCCGTAGTAGATGCACCGGGGGGAGTTCGGACGGCGTTCTCAAGACTTTTGCGGGCGGTGGTAACGGCGACTCGGGCGGAAGGCTCATAAGGGTGTTCAGCCGCGCAACGGCGATGGTTCTAGCCCGCTCAATTCCGAGTCCCGCTTCCCGCTGCCGGCCGATCTCCACGTCGGCCTGGAGTATGTCCTGCTGCGGCACCTGACCTGTTTGGTACCGAGTCTCAGCATTCCGCTTGAACTCCGCGAGGAGCTTCAACCCTTCCTCGTTCACTTCCTTCGCCCGTTCGGCGAGGTAGTAGTCGGCGTAGGCGGTCCTGACGCTCTCGACGAGCTGGAGCTTCGTGTCCTCGAGGTCGTGACCGGCCGCAACCGTCTGTGCCTGTGCGGCTTCCCCGCGGAGGGACCGCTTCCCGGGGAACGGGAACTTCTGGCTCACCTCGAACCGGGCCGAGTCGTTCACCTTGTTGGACCCGAGGCTCGCCGGGGCGACCCAGGACGAGAAGGTGGGGTCGTCGAGGGAAGTCACCTGCGGGTAGCGGGCGGCCGCAGCCTGAATCGCCGCACTCATCTGAACGAGCGTGGGGTTTCGTGCGAGTACCTGCTCGACTACCGCCTCGGGCGAAAGCTCTGCCATGGAGTCGAGACCCGACGGTCCGGCAGGCTTTGGCAGGGCGATTCCGGCAGCGGGGGTTACAAAAGACGTCTGCTGAACCGGTTCGGGTGATGCGGCTGAATTCCGCGGACCGCCCGGATGTGGAGACGCCGCCAGCGGAGTTTCCCGGTGGGCACTGGGCGCCGCACAACCGGCGAGCAGGAGCAGAAACAGGCCGGCCGTCCAGGAAGAGGGAACCGGGTGCGGTCGTTTCGACACCATCATCTATCCTCTACAAGACCACAGCCGACCCTTCAAATCGCAGAAGATCGCCTCATCGGTGGGTATCGACCGCGCCGGAGAGGCAAAGTGAGCAGAACTTACCGGTTTTTCTGACCGCCTGGAACTCTCACGGCGAACTGTGGAGTTCGTAAAACCTTTGCCCCCGCAGCGGGGAGCGAACTCGATCGTCTCAAGTAGGGGTCTTGACATCGATACACTACCTCGTGTAAAGATTGAACGTAGCAAGGGGTATCTCATGGCGAAGAAGAAACCGGTTCCCGTCCAGAAGATTGAGTGCGCTCCCGGAGAGGTCTGCTGCACCGAGCGTCCCGCTTTGAAGGACCGTCCGCTTCTTTCGTTCGTCGAGGCGGTTAAGGTCATGGCTCTCTTCAAGGTGCTCGCAAACGACACCCGCATCCGGATGCTTCACCACCTGGTCCGGAACGGGGAATCGAGCGTCACCGAGCTCGGGAAGGCGCTCGGGATGAAGCCGCAAGCAGTGTCGAACCAGCTTCAGCGGCTCTCGGACACCGGGATGCTCTCCTTCCGACGCGACGGGAAGAACGTCGTGTACCGGGTGGTGAACGGGTGCGTTTCGCCGCTTCTAGACCTTGCCCTCTGCCTGATGGAGGACGAGAGCCAGAAGGCAGCGGGCCGCCCGAACAAACTGTAAGTCACGCGGGGCGCGTCCCCGCGGTGGAGGACGACATGAAGGAAATCGAGAAAGCGGTCCGGGAGAAGTACGCGGCCGTTGCCGTAAGCAACCTCTCGACCGCTCACGACGGGGTCAAAGCCGTCGCCGAAGCCTTCGGCTACTCGGCCGACGAGCTCCAGAGCATCCCCGCTGAGGCGAACATGGGGCTTTCCTGCGGGAACCCGACGGCGACGGCGAACCTGCGTTCCGGCGAAGTGGTGGTGGATCTCGGCTCGGGCGGTGGCTTGGACGTCTTCCTTGCCGCAAAGAAGGTCGGTCCGGCGGGGAAGGCCATCGGCATCGACATGACGCCCGAGATGATCGAACGGGCGCGGGCGAATGCAACGAAGCAGGGTTTTACGAACGTCGAGTTCTACCTCTCGACCATCGAGCGGTTGCCGTTCGAGGAAGAGACGGTCGATTGCGTCATCAGTAACTGCGTCATCAACCTCGCCCCCGATAAGGACGCCGTCTTCCGGGAGATCTTCCGAGTCTTGAAACCCGGCGGTCGAGTCGCGGTGTCTGACATCGCGCTCAAAAAGCCGCTGCCGCCCGAGGTCGGAGGCGACCTCATGGCCTACGTCGGATGCATCGCCGGAGCAGTGCTCGTCGAGGACTACGTCGAGGGCTTGAAAGCCGCCGGCTTCTCGGCGGTTCAGGTCGTCGACGCGAAGAAGGATCTAAACGCCTACGCAAAGGTCGAAGGCCAGAGCGGGTGCTGCTCGCCGGTGATGGAGGCTCCTGTCCCGAAGGAGTCCGCCTGCTGCACCCCGGCTCCGGCGGGGTCTGATGCGTGCTGCACGCCGAAGGAGGAAGCGAAGCCGGTTTCCGTCGGGTGCTGCACGCCGAACGAGAAGTTGGACGCGGGGACCGTTCACGGTGGACTCGCTAATCTCCTTCAGCGCTACGACGTGAACGAGTTTGCGGCGAGCGTTCAGGTCTACGCCGTAAAGGTCTAGAGTGATGGCCTCAAACACTGAACGGAAGTGGGCAGTCCGCATCGTGCTCGGGCCAACCGCAGATGGTCGATGCCGTTGTTTCCCACGTCTTACTTGTGACGACGGGGATGAACAGCGGCGCCGCTTACACGGTCGCCGCCACCCGCGGGTTCCTTGTCACGACCTACTTCTCTTCAGCGACAACACGCCGTCAAGTAACCGCGGTCGGTGAGGGAAGTAGAGGCATGGAGAAGCCGGGAGTCCTGTTCGTTTGTACGGCAAACACGGCCCGCAGCGTCATGGCCGAAGCGCTCTTCCGCCGCGAGGCCGGGGACCGGTACGAGGTGGCGAGTGCAGGGCTTCACCCGATGCCCATCAACCCCCTCACGGTCGAGGTACTCCGGGAAGTGGGCATCGAGCTCGGCGACTTCGAGCCGCGCGGGGTGGGTGAGTTGCTGGGTCGGGGGTCGTTTCGATACGTTGTCGCCGTGTGCCAGGCAGCAGAAGAGGCGTGCCCTCGCATCTGGCCATTCGCCCTCCACTTTCTGTCGTGGCCGCTCGAGGATCCGGCGTCGTGTCTGGGGACGCACGAAGAGCGGTTACACACTTTCCGGACGATCAGAAATCAGATTCACGACCGCGTGCGGGAGTGGGCCGAGGAGCTCAAATCCGTGGCCCACCTGCCGGTCGATCGAAAGTAGCCACACAGACAAGAGGAAGACGAACAGTGAGCACAACGGAAACCCACACCCCGCCAGCACCGGTCGAGCCGAAGGGCGAAAAGCGAATGAGTCTCTTTGAGCGCTATCTCACCCTCTGGGTCGCGCTCTGCATGGTGTTCGGGGTCGCCGTCGGGCGGCTCTTCTCCGGATTCACGCACGCCGTTCGCGGTCTCGAGTTCGGCGAGGGCAGCCAAATCAACGTGCCGATCGCGGTCCTCATCTGGCTCATGATCGTGCCGATGATGATGAAGATCGACTTTGCCGCTCTCCGCGGGGTCAGCCGGAAGCCGAAGGGGCTTGGCGTTACGCTCTTCGTCAACTGGCTCGTCAAACCGTTCGGGATGTTTGCCTTGGGCTGGCTCTTCTTCCAGGGTCTCTTTCTGCCGCTCATTGGCGAGGAGCTTGCCCGCCAGTACACGGCAGGCGTCGTGATTCTTGCCGCCGCCCCGTGCACGGCGATGGTGTTCGTCTGGAGCTACCTCACCGACGGGGATCCGGCATACACCCTGGTTCAGGTCGCGGTGAATGACCTCATCATGCTCGTTCTGTTTGCCCCGATAGTCGGCCTCCTCGTCGGTGTTGCGGGCCTTGCCGTCCCGTTCAACGTGATCCTACTTTCGGTCGGCGTTTTCATCGTCGTGCCCCTCGTGGTCGGTGTCCTCCTCCGCGTCTCACTCGTCAGGGCAAGGGGGAAGGAGTGGTTCGAGAAGAGCTTCTTGCCTCGCTTTCAGCCGGTCGCAGTCGCGGCACTCCTTGCCACACTGGTTTTCATTTTCGCGTTCCAGGCGGACAACATCCTCGGGAACCCACTCCACGTGGCGCTCATCGCCGTTCCGATTCTGATCCAGGTCTACTTCAACTCCGGGCTCACCTACGGGCTCATGTGGCTTCTGCGTGTGCCGCACAGCATCGCAGCGCCGGGCGCACTCATCGGGGCTAGTAACTTCTTCGAACTTGCGGTCGCAACAGCCATCGCGCTCTACGGCCCCGAGTCGGGAGCGGCACTCGCAACGGTCGTCGGCGTTCTCGTCGAGGTTCCGGTCATGTTGTCGGTGTGCGCGGCCTGCAACCGGACGAAGGGGTGGTTTGACCGGCCTGATTTTGCGGCGGTGTAACCGCGAGCAAGCAAATGTCTTCAAACAGTTTCCAGAGGGATTGCCATGAGCAAAGGAACGGGAAAGAAGCGGGTCCTGTTTGTCTGTGTCGAGAACTCGAACCGGAGCCAGATGGCCGAAGCATTCGCCCGGATACACGGGGGCGATTCGGTTGAGGCAGCTTCGGCGGGGAGCCGACCATCGGGCCGCGTGAACCCTCGGGCGATCGAGTTCATGCGGGAGGTGGGCTACGACCTCACGGCCCATACCTCGAAGTCGCTCGACGAGTTCAACGGGAAGGACATCACCGTTGCCGTCACGATGGGCTGCGGAGACGCCTGCCCCTTGGTCCGGGCGGAGCGGCGGGAGGAGTGGAACATTCCCGACCCGAAGGACATGCCGCCCGAGGGGTACCGAAAGGTCCGAGACCTGATCGAACAGAAGGTGAAGGGGCTTCTCGCTTCGCTCGTGTGAGTGCTTCTCCTGCGGAGGTGGAGAGTTCAGCCTGCCTCCGCGGCGCCGTCCCAGGAAGTGCTTTAACCTTGAAGCTGGGTTCTAGGTTGTGTAGGTCTAGAAGGTATGGAGCGGCAACTTACCATCGGCGAACTGGCAAAGGCCGCGAGCGTTCCGACCTCGACGGTCCGCTATTACGAGCGGGTGGGGCTCCTCAAACCGGCTGGCCGAACCGACGGCAATTACCGGGTGTACGGGGAGGCTGCCCTCGAACGACTCCAGTTCATCCGGGCGGCCCAGGCTACCGGGTTCACCCTCGATGACATCATCTCTCTTCTTCCCCTTCACTCGGGAACTCGCTCGACGTGCCGGAAGGTCCAGGGTCTCATCCGCGAGCGGCTCGACGACGTGAAAAAGCGGATGGATGACCTGCAACGGGTCGAGCGGGTCTTAACGTCCGCCGTCGGCGAGTGCGAGAAGACCGACGGGTCCATTCATTGCGGAACCCTCGACAAGCTCATCCAGTGCTCGTGCTGCCCCGCCGAACCGGCGGCCCAGAAACCTTCCGCACGCCGCCGAAAAAGCTCTTGACCTTACACCCAGGTGCAAGGCGTAGAGTTCCAAAAAGCGGGAAGGATTTTTCCGCCTTGAGAACCTACTCCGAGGACCAGGACCATGAAAGTCGAAGTGCTTTTCTTCGAGGGGTGCCCGAACCACAAGCCGGCCGTCGAGCTGGCTCGTGACGTGGCCCGCGAGCTCGGCGTTCCGGCCGAGGTCGAAGAAGTCGAGGTGATGAGTTCCGAGGACGCGAAGCGACTCCGGTTTCTGGGGTCGCCCAGCATCCACGTGGACGGGGTGGACGTTGAGCCCCGTGCCCGCGCCATGACCGACTTCGGGTTCACCTGTCGGACCTACGGCGGGAAGGGGCTCCCGAAACGGGAAGTCGTCGCTGCTGCCATGAAGGCGTCTACGGATGCCTCCCCGGGGCACAACTGCTGTGCCCCGCCGGCGGCGGCGTCTCCGGTGGAGGCCACCGGAACGGAAGCCCGCGGGACCGTGTGGGCAACTGCCGGCTCGGTCGTCTCTGCGGTCGCGGCGTCGGCGTGCTGCTGGCTGCCGCTTCTGCTCCTTGCGTTCGGGGTGTCTGCTGCCGGCGTGTCATCGGCGTTCGAGACGCTCCGGCCGGTCTTTCTCTGCGTGGCGGCCCTGCTCCTGGGGTTTGCCTTCTACCGGACCTACTTCCGGAAGGAAGTCTGTGCCCCGGGCTCCTCGTGCCCGGTGCCGCAAAAGGGCCAGCGGTTTAACCGAGTAATGCTCTGGGTGGCCACGGGGTTTGTCCTCGTCTTTGCCCTCTTCCCGAAGTACGTGGGGCTTCTTGTCGCACAGAACGGGGGGCAGGCAAACGTGACAAGCGGCCCGGCCGAAGGGGCTCCGGTCGTCACGCTCGACCTCGAAGGCATGTCGTGTGATGCGTGCGCTCCGACCGTCGAGAAGGCCCTTCGCGGAGTCCCGGGTGTTCAGGCCGCAACGGTCAGTTACACCGAGAGCCGGGCAAAGGTCACCGTTGACCCGAGCTCACCCCCGTCCCGCCAGGCCCTCGTGAACGCCGTCGAAAAAGCCGGCTACGAGGTAAAGGGCGGCCCGGGAACGAAGTGAGCAGAGGTTCTGGCCAGAGGTTTCGACCGCTACTCGGCTTTGGGGATGTGCCTGCACGCAAAACATCCCCCACGTAACGGAGACGGCACCATGAGCGACCAACCACAACGCGAGCAAGCAGGCTACGGCTTCTGGCTGTTTGCAGCCCTGCACCTTCTCTGCTGCGGGATACCGCTGCTCGTCCTCTCGGGTGTGTCGCTCACGACGCTCTGGGAGCGGGGGCCGTGGCTCGCCGGCGTCATGGCGACGGTCGGGGTCATCGGGTTTATCTGGTACTTGAAACGCGGCTGTGCGACCTGTCACCGAAACGAAGGCCGGTGTCGCCTCGCCCCGCAGGAGAAGTGACATGGCAGACACCTTCGACCTCCTCATCCTCGGCTCGGGTTCCACGGCGTTTGCCGCGGCCCTCACCGCTCAGGAACTCGGGAAGACGTCGGTCCTGACCGAGGAACGCACCGTCGGCGGGACGTGCGTGAACCGGGGGTGCCTGCCGTCGAAGAACCTCATCGAGGCGGCAAAGCTCGTCTTCGACGCACGGGTGCCCCGCTACCCGGGGCTTTCGGGCTGCTCGGTTGCGCTCGATTTTCCGGCCCTCATCGCCCAGAAGGGTGAAGTCATCGAGGGTTACCGGAAGAAGAAGTACGAGAGCCTCCTCGGCGGGTCGTTCCGCATCGAGGAAGGGCGCGTCGAGTTTCTCGACCCGCACACCGTCAAAGTCGGCGACAAGAAGCTCACCGGGAAAGCGGTCCTCATCGCCACCGGCTCCCGCCCGGTCCTGCCCGACATCGAGGGGCTTGGCTCGGTGCCGTACCTGACGAGCGACCTGCTCACGAGCGGCGAGGCGGCAGAACTCAAGGAGCTCCCGAAGTCGCTCCTCGTTATCGGGGGCGGCTACATCGCCCTCGAACTTGGGCAGATGTTTAGCCGCTTCGGGACCGAGGTGACGATACTCGAACGGAACCGCCGGCTCCTCTTCCGCGGTTACGAGCCGGAAGCAGGGCTTGCGGTCCAGTCGGCCTTTGCCGACGAGGGGATTCAGGTCGTCGTGAACGCCTCCCCCCGGTCTGTCCGGGACGAGGGGGGCGAGGTCGTGGTAGCGGCCGAGGTGGGCGGACGGACGCGGCACTACCGAGCCGAGAAACTCCTCATCGCCACCGGTCGGCGGCCCAACTCAGACACTATCGGCATCGAGCGGACGGGGGTTGCGGTGAACGAGCGGGGCGAGCTCGTCGTTGACGAGTTCCTCAAAACAAACGTGCCCCACATCTTCGCCGCGGGTGACGTCATCGGCCGTCAGTTCGGAAGCCAGATGGCGACGCCCGTCGGAAGCCGTCAGGGCGGGATTGCCGCAAAGAACGCCCTCTCTGGCGGGGAACTCCGGAAGGTAGACCACCGGGTTATTCCGCGGGTCATCTTCACCGACCCGCCGGTTGGCGTAGTCGGCATGACTGACGCCGAAGCGGTTGCGGCGGGTCACCCGTGCTGGTGCAACACACTTCCGTTGTCGCTCGTCCCGCGTGCCGGGGCCATCCGGGACACGCGGGGTGTCGTGAAGATGGTAGCCAATGCTGAAACGAACGAGGTCCTCGGCGTCACGATGGTCGGGAACAGTGCTGGGGAGGTGATTCACGAGGCCGCGATGGGAATGAAGTTCCGGGCCACGGTTCAGGACTTCATCGACCTCTTGCACGTGTATCCCACGATGGCCGAAGCCTTGAAAATCGTCGCCATCTCCCGGTTCAAGGACCCGAGCAAACTGTCCTGTTGTGCCGAGTAAGCGGTGAATGCACCTTCAGCACCCCTCTGCTCGCGTGCCGAGTAAGGTCAATAGCCAACCTCCCGACCGAGCTGTCGGGAGCACGATGAAAGCTTCTATATTCTGACTTCCGATAATGGATGCTTATCGGAAGAAAGGGGTCGGGGGAAGCGGTGAAGGTTGGGGTTGGGGTTGGGGCGCGGAGTCCTCCGGAGTACCGGAACACCGGGCTACTGGAGCGCCTCGCCTGATTCCTTAGCGATGTCCTTGAAGATCTTCGTCAGAAGCCCGCCGCGGTTCCGGATGGCGGATGCTCGCGTCGCCTCTTTGAGCTGACCGAGCGCCCTGTCGACCGCTCCAGTCCCGAGTCGGCGGATACAGTAGGTCCACCACACCGCATCGTCTTTCGTCCCGACCGCCTCGGCGATGAGGTCGAGGTACAAGGTCACAGAAGGCTCAAGAACCTCGGCCGCAAGACGTGAAGTCCGACGGTCCTGCCTGGGCGCCGCCCTTCGCTCGAAGACTGCGATCCAGCGCCCCTGTCTCCCGCGTTCGAAGCCGAACCGGGCAAGACTCGGGAGGTTCTTGTCTAGGAGTCCCTGGGCCGCGTTTCGGATGGCGACACGCGCGTCCGTCGGGCGAGTCGCTTCGACCGGCAGAGCCCGGGCAAGGTCATCCACGTGTTTCCGGTGCGTCTGCTGCGAGATGAACTTCTTCGCGAGGTACACCGCGAGCCGCTGCTCGAGGGGCTTCAGGCTGTGGAACAGCTTGTGGTCGAAGCCCAGTGCGAAGAACCCGCGAGAGCGGGCGATCTCGGCGAGGACCGGGCTCACCTCGATGAAGCCGAAGGTCCGCTCGAGGTGGCTCTCGTTCGGCGCCTCCTTGAAGTAGAAGACCGACCCGAAGAGACGCCACTTCATGTCGACGTATGCCCGCCTCCCCCGATCCCAGAAGGCGTTTCGGCAGTGGAAGTCGTAGCCGCGGAGGATGTCCATGTCCCGGCGGAGCCGCTCGTAGTCGCGTTTGCTCGGGTTGCGATCACCGCGGCGGAGAAAGAGGGAGCGAAGTGTGCCGAACTGGATCTGCGTCCCGCGGGCCCCCTGCTCGACGTAGAGCTGAAGGAGGTCGTAGAGGAGTGCGTGCGTTGACGGGCCCCCGAATCCGAACGGCCCGGGGTACGCACGCCACTCACGCGGGATTGGCTGTCCGTCCTTTCCGGTAATCGCGTCCGCGTAGACGATCGGCGCGCGGTCCTGCCGCGAGGTGCTCGGCTTGCAGAATTTGAACAGCGGAAATTCGGCGAGGTCAAAGTCATACCTTCCGGTCTCTTCCGCGTGAACCTGGTTGCCTACTCGGTGGACTCGACTCGGTCGGGCTTCTACCGTGGGTGTCCTCTCCCCTGCCGACAGGCTCCGCTTAAGGATCTCAGCCAGTATCCCGCCGACCCGCTCGGGCGCTTCCCCTCTCCCCACAAAACCTGCACCCTTTAATGCATAAGTATATTTACTGCATTCTCTAATTTAGGCGCCCGGTTCGTGTGTGATCCTGGCGCCTTATCTCCGTTCCGGTGAGCAAAGGCACGAAGCGAATTTCCCCGCCGCGAGTAAAGGCACGAGGGCTCAACTCGCGCTGGTGAGGAAAAGAACGAACCAGGTGAGTAAAAGCACGAAGGGGCATTGAGCCCAGTTCTCCCAGTAGAAAACTTATCGGGCATTCTTCGGCGTCGATATCGCGCGCGACTGCGGACGAGCGAATTGTCCCCTCCCCCACTCCGCGTTCACTGTTCTGTGCTGTTGCCCTGAAGCGAGATCTAGCCGCAGGCTGAATCTGAACTCGTCCCATTGGTCACCGTCATTGGAATGTGCTGCGTCCGTTGCGTAGCCAATTCGGGGCATACCCTTCTTGGCCGCCCGGTACAGCGACTCGTAGACGATTCGATTCCGCCCGCCAACGGTGAGGTTGCCAGGAAGCAGGAGAACCCAACCGAAAAGGGGTCGCGGCCTCAGCCGAATGACAGAGGAGAATACCGCGGCGGGGCTAAGTGTCAGGAGGAGAGCCGCTTCTGGAGCTCCTGTGAAACAAGGACCTCTCTCACGGATTCGAAGAGCGACCCGCCCCGTTCCTTCGCCTCGTGGTACTGCCTGACGAGGTACGGGCTTCCTCGCTCGAGCGCCGCCGCCTCGATCTGCTGCCGCTCTTCTTCGTTCATCTGATCCCAGAGGTGCCGAAGCAGTGCTCGACGAGCCTCCTCCTTGTCCTGTCTTGGCGGGCGAGACGTGCTCGAGCTCTTCTTCGCTCCCACCGTTACCCGCTGTGGCGACTCGTTCGAGAGTTTCTTTCCTCTCGAGGCCGACGCCTTTTCTTGCGGCTCCGTCGGCCGGAGAGCAAGAATAGTCGGTTCTCGGTCGGGCGGCACAAGTTCGTCTGGCTCCTTCGGACCGGAAGCAGCCCACCCTGGGTTCAGAACGAACGTGATGGTCCACTCCCCTCGCCTCACCTCGCTGAACCGATTCTCCGGTGCGATCGGTTCGAGAAAGCCTCTCGTCTCGAGCTCTCGTATCGAAGCAGCCAGAAGCCTCTTGAGCTCGGAATTCGAGTTCGACCGGGCAAGACCGATGTGCTCGCAGCAGAACACCCGAAGGTCAAAGTCCCATCGCCTCTTGAGGTAGAACCGTTTGTCGAGGAACCGGAACATCCGCTTCGCGATCGAGCCCTCAAGGGATTTGAAGAACTCGAAGTTGAGCTGCTTGAGGTTACCGGCCAGGAAGCTGTTGAAGACCTTCTCGTTCCACACGAAGTAGGACTTCACGGCGTTCGCGTCGTCGGGGTAGGCGGCTTTTCGCCGCTCGCGACGGCTCCGGTCGATGATCGTGACCTCTTCGAGGATGTGGAAGTTCTCGCTCTCCCAGCTCCGCTCCTCCTTCGCCCACCACGCCCGGTCGTACTCGAGCGTCACTCCCACCCACCTCTTCAGGGACTCGATCAGCCGCTTGTACGACCGGCCGTCGTCTCGCCACCCGAGGAGCTGGATGAGCTGGTAGAGGGTGAAGTGGACCTTCTTCGCTGCAAACCCTTGCGAGCTCGTGAGCTGGATGAGGGCAAGAATCACTTCATCGTCGAGCGCGGTTGGGAGGCCGTAGTGGTCCGAGCCCGAGATGGTGAGCTTCCGGGAGACCCGGGCGTTCCGGCTCTGGTCGAAAATCGTGTCCGTGAAGGTGAGGGTCTTCTGGGACGACGGGATACGGTCGGCAACGCTCGCGATCGGGAACTCGGCGAAGTTGAGCTCGTCCCGGTAACTCTTAACCGTCGTGAACCCTGTTTCCGGCTGGGTCGGGGCGGGCTTCACCATTCTTCCCCTCCCCTACTCTCAAACGAAACCGTTCCCTGACTTTTCTGAGTTCTTCCTCTGTTACTTCGAAAGTTACATGTCCGAATGGCGTGGAAAACTGAGCACTTACCCCTCCCGACTCTGGGTCGGATCACGTGAATCTGGTGAATTTCCTGGGTCAATTCACGGTGGCAAACTGGGTCAGAGACCGGTAAGTGGCTGGGTCGAACGACGGGATTCGACTGACTCGTTTCACGGTAGCTACCGCAGAAGCTGTTTACCTGGGTCGTTTCACGGTACTCCTGCGCAGGTTCGTTCCGGACGACGGGGCGGATTGTGACCAAAGCTTCAGCACTTGCGGCGACGAGCGTGGGAAAGGCGGTTCGGTTGATAGTCCCGTGCCTGGGTCGTTTCACGGTAACGGGAGCTTGGCGTGCGAATCCCGGTCTGGGTCGAATCACGGTGGCGGTCTCTATCCCCTCCCTGGGTGAATTCACGGTAGCTCCCCTACTCTGACTCTGTCCGCTCCGAGTACCATGGCTCCGGCTTGCGCCCCCTCAGATACTCGCGTGTTACGCGGCGGTCCCTCCAACTGTCGGCACGGTGTAGCCGGTCCAAACTTTAAGACGGTTGCAGGATATGACGAGCGGTCGCGGATTGTCACCAGCTAAAGTGCTTGATTCCCCCGGAGTTCCGGTATTCCGGAGGACAGGACCGCCCTACCTTGAGTGCCCCGGAGTACCGGAACACCGGCACGCCCTCCGAAGTGCGTTGGATAGCATCCCTTCCCTTCTTGTTCTCCTCCGGAACTCCCGACGGAGCTTTGTGGTGACGGGCGATTCGAGTGCTCCGGAGCTCCGAGATAACGCCCCTCCCCATTCCACCAGTTCTTTGAGCGCGGATGTCGAGACCTCCGGAGTACCGGGACCTCGTTTACTGTTCAGTCCCGGAATACCGGAGCTCCGGAGGTCCGGTGTTCCGGAGGTCCGGTATTCCGGAGGTCTTCAAAAATCGGCTCTTGGCCGCAGCGGCTTGCATGGTTAGTCCTCCGGAGCTCCGGATCAGTTGACGGTCGCGGGTCACCCGGTACTCCGGAGGACTGTCGAACTCTGTCCTCCGGAGCTCCGGGGGAATTGGGGGCGCCTAACCCTCTGTGACGCGGCCGTGTATGCCGGTATTCCGGAGGACTAACCGAGCGCGTTGCGGACGGTCTCCCGGTACTCCGGAGGACTGAGCGGTTTCTTGTCCGTCTTCTTTCCGGGCGCTCTTTGACGAAGAAAGGGGCTTGTCCGGAACTCCGGTGCTCCGGAATACTCGTCGATACAGCGGCAAAAGATGAACCGGATAAGGGTATGCGATTTCGAGAAACTCAAGTTATAGTCCTTGCAAATCAAAAAGGTGGGTGCGGAAAAACTTCGAGCACGGTGTCGACCGCCGCCGCCTTCGCTGATCTCGGCTACGACGTGTGCGTGGTCGATACCGATCCTCAGTGTAACGCGACCGACAACCTCGGAGTGGATCCAGACCAGTCCATTCGGGAAGGGCGCTACACGCTTGCTGATGCCTACCTCAGCAAAGTGCCGGCAACCAAAATCCGGGTGCATCCCGAAGGGCGTTTCGGCGGCCGGCTCTCTGTTGTTCCCGGCCACCGGGCTCTCTCGTCGGTTTCTGCACGGCTCGAGAACGAGGTCATTCAATACCTGACGGACGAGAACACCTCGCACTTGGACGGCGAGGATCTTCGGCGCGAACACCGGATGCGGCTCCGCCACTCGATCGACTCGCTCCGGGGCGTCGTCGATATTGTCCTGATCGACACGCCGCCGAACCTCGACTTCCTCATGACCTCGGCGCTCATCGCCGCCGACTGGTACGTCGTTCCAGTCTTTCCGAGCGGCTACGACCTGAAAGGGCTCGAGGTGCTGACACGGACCATCGAGAAAGTCAGGAATCAGTACAACCCGAAGCTAAACCTCGCAGGCGTTCTGCTCGGAAACTACGACCGGACCACGTCTCTTGATCGCCAGATCCACGAGTTCCTCCGAAACCGGTTTACCCCGGCGCTGGTGTTTGGGACGACCATCACGCGGAGCGTCAGATACCGAGAGGCGGCTATGGGCCGGATCACGATATTCGAGCATCCCGAGGGTAAAGAGCAGGCGAGCCAGTACGTGGCTCTCGTTCGGGAGATGATCAACCGGGGGGCGAAGGGGGCATTCGGCGCGACGATTAATCCGCTCCCGGACCAGGAAACCGTTCGGCGGGTGATAGGGGACGAGCCGACCGTTTCGGAGGTGGCGAATGGCTAAGTTCCGTCCCGGGATCCCGCAGGGCTTTGATCTGAACGTGTCGCCGGTGAAACCGGTCACCGACCTCGGAGACTACCTCGACGAGCCGGGCGTGAGCCCGGTCCGGGCTCCAAGGCCGGTTGAGCCAGCACCTCCCGAACCGAGCCGAACGGCAGCGCCCGGCGAGCCCGCTCCGGTTGTCGTCGAACGGGCGGTTGTCCCCGAGCCGTCGGTCACTGAACCACCTCCGCCTCGCCCACGCGCGGAACAGGTGGCCGCGCGACCTGTCAGCCCGGCCCCGATCCCGCTCACGATTCCAGAGCCAGTTCGCGAGGAGGTAGAGGACTATTCGAAACTCCCGAAGGGAAAGGCACCGCGGCGAGAGATCAGCATGACACCTGAGACGCTCCGCATGAGTGACGAACTTCTCGAGATGATCCGGAGTGCGACAGGCCAGCGGGATGCGAAAGCGAACGAGCTTTTCCACGCTGCCATCCTCCTTCTCTACGAAGTCCGAGGTGAGCTCGATCTCCACCAGGTGCCGAAGCGCGGGAAGTGGGGGACACCGACCGCGCGGGCCTTCCCGGTGGCGCTGAAGAGTGCCTTTCTGGAAGCGGTCATCGAACGTGCGCGGAAGGATCAGCGACGGGTCAGCTAGGGCTCTGCGAGGTAAGGGCGTGTCGGGCCGCTGACATTCGGGAAAAAGGAGAGCTGTTCATCAGCCGATCGATAGAGGCGAACTACCACTCACTCACGTAGGGTTGCCCTGCCGAGAGGTTGTCTCGTTGGAGACGTTAGGGAGGGAGATGCCGGGTAATGAGTGAGCGAGACCGAATTGGTGTGCTTCTCGCCGACGACCATGCGGTCGTCCAGGCAGGTTTGGCTGCCTTGCTGAGTGCTGAACAAGACATGGAGATTGTTGGTCAGGCTCGTGACGGCACGGAGGCCGTTCGGCTCTTTCGTACCATTCGGCCCGATGTGCTCCTGCTCGGGCTCCGGATGCCCAAACTTGACGGCCTCGGCGTCATCAAGGAGGTCCGGGCCGCCGAGCCGCGGGCGAGGATCCTCATCCTCACCACGTTCGATGGGGACCAAGACATCGTGCGGTCGCTCAAAGCCGGGGCAAAGGGCTACCTTCTGATGGACTCGCCGCCCGACTGCGTTCTCGATGCGGTGCGGGCGGTCTACGCGGGCAAGTGTGTCGTGCCTGCCGAGGTCGCCGCACGGGTCGCCGAACACCTGGGATCCGAGTCACTGACACAACGCGAACTCGAAGTGCTCCGAAGCATCGCCGGGGGCAAGGCGAACAAGGAAATTGCCTACGAACTCGACGTGTCAGAAGGGACAGTCAAGACGCACGTCTGTAACCTCCTCCAGAAGCTCCGGTGCGGGAGTCGAGCAGAAGCGGTTGCGGTCGCTATCAAGCGGGGTTTTCTCCGGTTGTAACCGGAGCAAGCGGTTTTAACGGACTCGTCATCGTTTCGGTCTCGACCACGGCGGGGAACGGCCACCGAGAGCGTTGTTTTCCGCCCAGGTGCCGGTAGACTAAATACCTTGGTGTCACATCGTGCGGGGATTTCCGTGCGAGTCGCGGCGACGATGTACCTGGTGATCGCAACGGCCTGCGGGCCGATGCTGTGCTGCTGCGCCCCCGGCCGCTCTGCGGCGACGCTCAGCCGGCTCGTGACGAGCGAGACCTCTTCCGCCAATCGGTCCCCGGTTCGCGTCTGCTGCGGCCACGGTGCAGACGCCCCTAAAGGGCAAAGGCCCGTCGCGCCCGGCGTGCAACAGCCGCTCGAAAAGCCGGGCGTGCCAGCAAAGTCCTGCCCGTGTCATGAGAGGTGTGCCGCGGCCGCGGCCGTCACGCCCGAGTCTCGGGCGGAGGCGCTCTCCGAGCGGTCATCCCCGGATGCGTTGGTTGCTCTCGGGCTCGTCGGCTATGTGACGGTCCCCTCGCAGGCAGATCTTTCGCACCACCAGCGCGGACGCTCCACAGCGTCACTCTTCAAGTCCCTTCGCGCGCCGCACGTCCTACGCTGCTAGTCGTCCGCCTTTCCCCACCACTTCTCCCCGCCTCGGCGAGGTTCTTTCAGTACGTTCGTATCCGACAAGAAGCGCATCATGGGAAAGCGAAAGGGACACCGGCCGAATCGGCCACCCGCCCCGCGTCGCGGGCGCTGGCGGACGGTGAGCATTGTGCTGACGATGGTGACGGGGGTTGGCGTCGTCATGGCGCTCAATCTCGCCAGCCCGTGGCGTCGGGCTGCAAACGTCGATCTCGGGCCGCACGACCACCCGCAGGGGCCGCACGGCGGCGCGGTCGTAGCTGTCGACCGCGACAACCGCTTCCACGCCGAAGCCGTGTTCGAACCGGGCGGGTGGGTCCGGCTCTACACGTTCGGGCAGGAATTGACCGAGGCCCGGCCGGTTGCCGCCCGCACGGTGTGCGCGGCTGTCCGTGGGCACGGAGGGGAGGACGAGTACGCGGTTATGCTCCGCCCCGAGCCACAGGAGTCTGACCCAGCCGGAACGGCGTCGCGGTTCCTCGGGCGGCTTCCGCCGAGCATGCGGCGGGGGCACCTGAAGCTCGTCGTCTGGTCGCTGCCCGTCGAGGGCGAGCGATTCCGCTTCGAGATCGACTCGGCGTACCCGGAGCTCGATGCCGCAACCGTCGCTCGCGAGGAGGCGGAGGAAGCCGCCCTCTACTCGACTCCGGGCGGGAAGTATCTGGAAAAGGACGTGAGGGCAAACGGCCCGACGCCGGCGTCGCGGAAGTACCGCTCGGAGCGGCCAGCGCACGACGACCGGCCCGCTCCTGGCGACCGGGTGTGCCCGGTCACCCGGTCGCGTGCGGACGTGCGGTTCGTGTGGGTCATCGGAGGGAAGGAATACCGCTTCTGCTGCCCGCCGTGCATCGACGAGTTCGTAACGACCGCAAAGGAGCGACCGGACGGGGTGCGGGAGCCGGAGTTCTACCGCCACCCCTGACACCAAACCACACAAACGAGGAGTTATTCATGAGGACAGTCTCGTTCATCGCGCTACTCGCCGCTTCTTGCCTGCCTGCCCCTCTTGCGGCTGCCGAGCCGACGCCCCAAGAGGTGTTCGAGAAGCGGCTCATGCCCATCTTTAAGTCGCCGAACCCGTCGAGTTGTGTGCAGTGCCACCTCACTGGGGTGGACTTAAAAGACTACATCCTCCCCGACGCCGAGAAGACCTTCCGCTCGCTCCGCGACCAAGGCCTTATCGATCTCGACGCCCCGGAGCGGTCGAAGATCGTAAAGCTCATCGACATGGGTGGGCAGGACAAGAAGGGCCCGGTCGTCCACGCGAAGGCGAGGGCGGCTGAGCGGGAGGCGTTCCTCGCCTGGATCGCCGCGTGCGCAAAGGACCCGGCCCTCCGCGCGGCCGCAAAACTCGACGCCAAAGAGCTCGCAAAGCCCGCCGCGCCGGACGAGGTCATCCGTCATGCCCGCACGGACCGGGTGCTCGAATCGTTTGAGCGGAACGTATGGGCGTGGCGGTTTCGGTGCATGAACTGCCATACGGAGGGGACGCCGCAGAACGAGAAGGGCCGGAAAGAGTACGGCGACCGCGTCTCGTGGGTGAAGAAGGGCGGGGCCGGGGCGACGATGGACTACCTCGTCGGGTCAAAGCTCATTAACCTCGAGAAACCGGAGGAAAGCCTTCTCCTCCGAAAGCCGCTCGGCGAGAAGCACGAAGGAGGAGTCAAATTCGCCGTCGGGGACGACGCCTACAAGGGGTTTCGCACTTGGATCGAAGACGTCGCTGCCATGCGAAAGGGGAAGTACACGGCCGCGAAGGACCTTCCCGCGGCCGACACCGGTCCCGCGCGGTTCGGCACCGACATCTGGCTGAAACTCGAAAACTGCCCGCCCGCGTGGGGCGACAAGCTCATGCAGGTGAGGGTGTTCGCCTGGGACGAGAAGGCGAAGGGGTGGGAAGCCCAGCCGATCGCCGTCTCGGACCGGGTGGTGTTCGGGAAAGGAAAACTCTGGCAGCACAACCTGACCCTTCTCGCTCCATCAGGCTCTGACCGGGCGAAAGCGTGGCGGACGGCACCGTCTCTTCCCGAAAGGAAGTATCTGCTCAGGGCCTATGTGGACGCCGAGGGGAGACTCGCCAAAGACTGGAAGGCCCAGTTCGGAGACGCCGACTCGGTCGGCGCGACGGAGTTCCGGGCCCGGTGGCGGCCGGGTTACGGGGGGATGACGACCGTGTCAGGCGCGGACCTGCGGAAGTGAATCGTCCATCGCCCGTTTACCCATGACCACCTTCTCGGAGTGACAGCGATGAGCACAGAACACGGGCGGCGGGCGTTTATCGCCGCCGGCGCGGCGGCGACCGGCAGCCTCCTCGCCGGCGCAGCGGGCGCGCAGGAGAAGCCGGGCGGTCACCAGGAGCACGCCGGGCACGGCGGCCCGGTCGGCGGGCCGAACGACCGGGGCAAACTCACCCCCGGGCGGCGGAAGGCGGGCGAGCCGCCGGTTCCGGTCGAAGCCCCGGACGTGCCGAAGCTCAAGTGGGAGATGAAGGGCGGGGTGAAGGAGTTTCACCTCCACGCGAAGCACCTGAGGCGGGAGTTCCTGCCGGGGATGTGGTTCGACGTCTGGGGGTACAACGACTCCATGCCCGGCCCGACGATCGAGGCGGTCGAGGGGGACCGGGTGCGAATCGTCGTCCACAACGAGCTCCCCGAGCCGACCAGCATGCACTGGCACGGGCTCGAGGTGCCGATCGCGATGGACGGGGCGCCGGGCCTGACGCAGGAGCCGATCATGCCCGGGAAGTCCTTTACGTATGAGTTCACCCTCCATCAGAACGGCACCTACTTCTACCACTCCCACGGGGCCATGCAGGAGGGCATGGGGATGGTCGGCCTCTTCGTCATCCACCCGAAGGCCGCGTTCGAGCCGCCGGTGGACCGGGACTTCGCGCTCGTCATCCAAGAGTGGGCCATCCTGCCGAACGCGACGGTACCGAACACCTCGTCGATGGAGTTCAACTTCTTCACCGTGAACGGCCGGTCGGCCCCGTACATGACCCCGATGGTCGTCCGGCAGGGGGATCGGGTGCGGCTCAGGATGGTGAATTTTAGCGTCATCGACCACCACCCGATGCACCTCCACGGGCTCACGTTCTGGGTGACCGGGACGGAGGCCGGGCGGATCCCGGAAACGGCTTGGTGGCCGATGAACACGGTGCTCGTCGGCGTCGCCCAGTCGCGGGACATCGAGTTCGTGGCGAACAACCCCGGCGACTGGATGCTCCACTGCCACATGTTCCACCACATGATGAACCACATGACCTCGATGGTCGGCCCGATGGCGTCGCACCTGCGCGGCCCGACCGCGGGCGGAGACATGGCCCGCGGGATGGGCATGCCGAACGGTGGGCACGCGCTCTCCGGCGAATACGGCGCGAAGCTCGGCCGCGGGACCGGAGAGAATACCGGGGAGGATCGTGCGGTGAGGACCGGCCCGCAACCGGGGCAGCCGGGGGGTATGCCAGCGATGCCCGGAATGCAGGGCCACGAGGGGCACGGCGCGTCCGGGAAGGTAGTGCCGGGCTTCCCACAGGACATGAGCATGATGGACATGTACACCCCGGCCCAGGTGGCGAAACTCCGTCGGCCGGAGACCCGCGGGATGCGGAAGAACTGGTTCACCGGCGTCGAAGGACTCATGAGCGTCGTGCGCGTCCTCCCCCCGGACCTCTATGACAAGGTCATGTCCGGCAAGGGCGAGATCCCGGACGGGGCGAGCGTTCCCGGTTCCGGCCCCGGTGGGATGCACGGCGGGCACGGCGACCACGGAAAGGAGGGCGAGAAGCCCGCTCCGAAAAAAGAGGACGGAAAACACGACCACAAGCAGTAGGGGAGCGAACCGGCGAAGGCCGGAACTGAACTCACTCACCGCGTAGGACACGTTTCATGACTGAGGTCAGTTACCGGGGCAGTGACGGCAGCCCGTTGTTCGCCGCGGTCATCAAGGCCGAAGGGCAGCGGGTGCCGTGCGGGGAAGGTCCCGTTCTCGTCCTCCTCCACGGCGGCGGCCCGGACCATCACAGCCTGGTGCCGCTCGCCCGATTACTTTGCGACTCTCACACCGTCGTGCTGCCGGACGTGCGGGGCTACGGGCGGTCGGTGTGCACGGATGAGCTCCGCCACACCTGGGCTCAGTACGCCGAGGACGTCATCGCTCTCCTCGATCACCTCGGGGTGCGGCGCGCCGTCGTGGGTGGGGCCGGCGTCGGGACGACCATCACCCTCCGCGCAGCAGTCGCCCACCCCGACCGGGTCTGCGCCCTGGTCCTCATCAGCGTGGAAGACATCGAAGACGACGAGAAGAAGGAGGCGGAGATCGCATTCATGGACGCCTTCGCCGCTCGCGTCCGGGCCGACGGCATCGAGGCGGCATGGGAACCGATACTTTCAACCCTGCCCCCGATTATTGGTGCGATGGTGCGAGATGCCATCCCGCGCTCTGACCCGGCAAGTGTTGCGGCAGCAGCGGCCATCGGCCGCGACCGCTCCTTCCGCACCGTCGAGGAGCTCGCGGTCATCACCGCCCCGACTCTGATCATCCCCGGGATCGACTGGAGGCACCCGCGAGAATTGGCCGAGAAGCTCGCGGGTACCCTTCCGCGTGGGCACCTTGCCCCCGTGACACTCTCGGCCGACCTTCACACGCTTGACGACTTCGCCCAAGCGTTCGCTCCGACCATCCGCCAGTTTCTGACCACAGTGGTTAGTGTCTAAAGCGTTACCTGTCCGAGTGCGAGGGCGCACGGTGGCTGACCATCACTTGCTTCGACAACGAGCTTCGACGGAGCACACAAACGTGACCGACTCGAATCCCCATCCGGACTCGGACGACGAGTCGACCCCGGACACCGAAGCTGGCTCGGCGTCCGGCACCCCGCGCTGGGTGTACGTTTTCGGAGTCACTCTCGCTGTCTTGGCACTGGCGTTTGTCGCCCTGCACCTTGCGGGCGGCGGGTTTAGAGGGCACGCGCCGTGACCATGACGCCCGGCCTCCGCAAGTTCGCCCTCACCGCGCACGTCGTCGCCTCGGTAGGCTGGCTCGGTGCCGTCGCCTGCTTTCTCGCGCTCGCCATTTCGGGTCTCACCGACAACGATCCAGGGCGGGTGCGCGCCGCCTACCTCGCCATGGAGTTGACCGCCTGGTGCGTCATCGTCCCGTTCAGCATCGCCTCGCCACTGACGGGGCTCGTCATGTCCTTCGGGACCGCGTGGGGATTGTTCCGCCACTATTGGGTGCTCGCGAAGGCGGTTCTCACCGTCCCGGCCTGCGTCCTCCTGCTCCTCCACATGCAGCCGATCGGCCACTTGGCCCGCGCGGTGGAAGAGGCCACGCTTGCCCGCGGCGAAGTCGCCGGGCTCCGGGTTCAACTCGTGGCGAACGCCGGGGCCGCGGTCGTGGTGTTGCTCGTTGCCACGGCGTTCTCGGTCTATAAGCCGCGGGGCATGACTCCGTTCGGGCGTCGGAAGCAGGCAGAGGTGAGCAGTCGCCACGGTGGCCGCCCGCCCGAGTGAACCTCGAGCGGGCGGTGCTTGACGTCAGCGGGGCTTCGGCACCGAGTTGATGTGGCCGGGAGGCGTCGGGTCGCGCGGCGCGGTCAGGCCGCCGGTGAGGAGCAGTCCGCGGAGCTCGACTTCCGCCCGCCGGAGTTCGTAGAGCGACCGGGTGTAGTCCTCGCTCAGTTGGTACACGGTCCGCTGTGCCACGAGTACCTGGGGCCACGCCGACCGCCGCTCTTTGTAACTCTTCAGGTACAGTTCGTACGCTTTCTCGGCGGTGGGAAGCGTCTCCTTCCGCCACGTCTCGACCTCGGCGCGGGCGGTCTCGTATCGGCTGAAGGCGTCGGCAAACCGCCGGCGGAGGTCAAGTTCGACCCGATCCACCTCGGCCGTCGCGCGGGCAAGATCCGCCTGCGCTTGGCGGATGGTTCCCTGGTTGCGATCCCAGACCGGAAGGCGGACCGAAAGCGCGACCTCGGCCGTTGGATTCCGGGTGTCGTAGTTGTAGCCCGTGCCGCCGCGGACCGTGACGTTCGGGATCGGCTCCCGCCGCTCGCGCTGGAGTTGAATCTGGTCTCGCTTGACCTCGATGCGGGCCATGGCGAGTTCGGGGCTTTCTTCCAAGAGCTTTGCCAGCGCCTCGTCTTTACCAAGCGGGAGGCCTTCCGGTTCGAGCGCGCCGGAAACCGGTTGGAGGGCGAGGGTCGGGACGCCGACCACCGCAACGAGCCGCTCCCAGTCGCGGCGCAGCCGGGTCTCGGCGTTCCTGAGCGCGACGGTGGCGCGCTGCACCTCGACCTTCGCCTGGAGGAGGTCCGGCTCGTTCGCCTGCCCGACGTTGACGAGCTGCTCGGTGGTCTTAAAGCCCTCCTCGGCGTTCAACTTCAGTCGCCGGTGATTCTCGACGGACCGCTGGGCCGCGAGCACCTCGAAGTAGCCCTCGGCGATGGCGTTCGCCACCCGGAGCCGCTGGGCGCACGCCTGGACTTCCGCTGCGTACGCTTCCTGTTCGTACTTCATCCGGCTGAGGCGGAGCTTTCCTCCGGTCACGATCTCCTGCTGGAGGTAGAACCACGTCCACTCGCCGGCCCTTCGGTCGGCCCCGATCTGCTCGCCGGTGATGCCGACGGTGGGGTTGAGCGGGAGGCCGGCCTGGAGCGCTTTTCCGCGCGCGGCGTCGATGTAAGCAGCCGCTTGGGCGAGGGTCGGGTTGTGCCGGAGAGCAAGTTGTTCGAGTTCCGCGATGCCGAGTACGTGCGGGGACGGAACCGGACCGGCGACCGGCCCGGTCGGCGAGGCTTTCGGGGCGACCGGGGTGCTTGGGACCTGGTGTTGTGGCACCGGTTGGGTGGCCGCGATCGGAACGATCGGCGCAGGCCGCAGTGAGCGGAGCGCCGGGGTAGGTGAGTAGAGAGTCGGCCGCATCGGCAACGGCGGGTCAGCCGCCGGCGACATGGTCACCAGAAGACACGTCAGTACCGGTACGGCCAGGCGGGCTGCCGTCCGGTGCGATGGATTGTGCATCCTGCACCTGGTTGTGAGTTGTCTACGGTGCCCGCCAGCACAGAGATTACTCGCTTCATTCGGCACGGCCCCCGCCACGGCGTCTGTGTGAGCACATCAATTCGGCTCTTCGGGGCGTGCGCCTCGAAAGGGTGTGAGGGGTGGTCCGGATTTGCGGGCTGGGTAAGGCGATTGAGGCATGGCGATTGCTGCCAATCCTTCAGCAACCGGCTGGCGGGCACGGTTCCGTTCGGTGGAGACACCGGAGGAGGTGCCCTATGGCTCACGTCGAACACCAATCCTGCATCAAGGCCTGCGAAGAGTGCGCGGAAGCGTGCGAACACTGCGCAGCGGCCTGCCTCGGCGAGAGTGACGTCAAGATGATGGCGGAGTGCATCCGCCTCGACCGCGACTGCGCCGAGCTCTGCTGGCTCGCAGCAGCGTTCATGAGCCGCGGGTCTCAGTTCGCGGCCGCACTCTGCGGCGTCTGCGCGGACGTCTGCGAGGCGTGCGGCGCTGAGTGCGCAAAGCACAAGCACGACCACTGCCAGCGGTGCGCCGAGTCCTGCCGCCGGTGCGCCGCCGAGTGCCGCAAAATGGCCGGCGTCTCGGCTTAACCTCGACCACCCGCATCCAATCACTCCTCCCGCTCCGGACTCGACCCGAGACGCGGCGGGATGGGCGTCCCCTTGTTACCGGAGGGAGAGCGTGTTCACTTCCCTGATTCGTGCCTGGCGGGAGCGGACGTCGAACCCGCATCGCGCTGCCGCAGGCGCCAAGCTCCACGTCACGGAACTCGAGGGCCGCGTGAATCCGTCGCACGCGGTCGATGTTCCGGTCGCTGCCGCGGTCCCGCCCGCAGCCGCCGTCGGGGACACTGCGCTGGTCTCCTTTGCCGCACACCATCACCAGGCTTCCGCGCCCACCCGCGCAGAGGCACGATTCGAAATCAAGTTCATGGAAGGCATGATCGACCACCACATGATGGCGGTGATGATGTCGCAGCTCTGTCAGGAGCGGGCGGTTCACGAGGAGCTCAAAGCGCTATGCGGTGAGATGGAGGAGGCACAGACGGCGGAGATCGCCCAGATGCAGACTTGGCTTAAGGACTGGTACGGGATCACCTACGAGCCGCAGATGACCCGGGGGATGGAACGCCAGATGGAGAAGTTGGCGTCCTTGAGCGGAGCCGCGTTCGAGATCAAGTTCATGCAGATGATGACCGAGCACCACGAAAAGGCTGTCAAAGAAGGAGAGCGCTGCGTGGAACGGGCGTCTCACCCCGAGCTGATCGAGTTCTGTCACGACATCGTCGAGACGCAGACAGAGGAGATCCAGACGATGCAGACGTGGCTCAGCACGTGGTACGGCGTCGATTGATTCGATGACGTGTGAGGGCTGGCCCGGAGTAACTGAACCGGTCGCCTGCGCCGGGGCACCGAATGTGCTCCGGTCTTGCCTCCGAGGTTCCGGTCGACTCCGCGGAGGCCACTTCCTCCGGCGGGTTCAATTCCGGAAGCCGCCTAGATTTTTGTGTTGCACCCGACGATAATGCCGGTATGAACCTGCGGCGGGTGATCGCTGCATGAGGAGCCTCGATGTTCCGGCTCGTGCTCATTCACCAGTTGGTGCTGTCGCTGCTAGTGGGGCCTTTGCTCTGCTGCTGCGCGACCGCGCGACTGGGTGGTGAGTCGACCGTGGCTTCGAGAACCGCTTCGTCGGATGTCAAAACGTCGAAGCACTGCTGCGGAAAGCAGAAGTCGTCCTCCGACAGCCCTTCGTCTCCGAGCGAGAAGCCGTCCCACCCGGAGAAGTGCCCGTGTAAGGACGCTCCGGCGAAGGCCGTCGCCGTTCCCGAGGCGCCCACCGCCTCGGCCGACATGCTGACTCTTCTGAACGCGGCACTCGCTTCACTACAACTCCCCGTCACGCTCGACTTGTCGCACGGTGCGGACCGTTCGGCGCCGCGCTTCGATCACCGTTCGTCGTCACTCTCGACTGCCGATCTCCTCTTTGCGCACCACAACCTGCGCTGCTAGTGCGCCTCACTCTACGTCGGGATTTGAGGGCAGATAGCCTCTAATCCGTCCCGGCTCTTCTGTTCACTTACACTCCGCAGTCTCGCCCGCGTCGGGCGTGACTTGGCGTTCGCCTTCAGGCCCGATCCGTCGATGGGCCGGTCTGCGCGCGTCCGCTGGTATACCCGCTACTCCGTCGACCGGGAGCTGACTCCCTGGTCGCGATTGAGGACTTACACATGGTTCGCAGGCTCATTCTCGGTGCCGGGGTCGGGCTGGTTGCCGCAGCCGGCCTGTTCTCCCTCGGGTGCGGCTCGTCCACTCCGCCGTCCGCGCCCACGGTCGCCGAGCAGGACAAAGGTAAATCGCCGGCTGCTCCTGGGGACGAGGCTCACGGGCACAAGCCTGGAGCGCACGGGGGAACCCTCGTCTCGCTCGGCCGGGACAGCTATCACGCGGAAGCCGTTTTCGAGAAGAACGGCACGGTCCGCCTCTACATGCTCGGGAAGGACGAGGCCCGCATTCAGGAGGTCGAGGTTCAGGAGCTCACCGCCTACCTCACGCCGGAGGGTGGGACCGAGGCCGACAAGATGACCTTCCGCGCGGAGCCGCAGCCGGGCGATGCGAAGGGAAAGACCTCTCAGTTCGTCGCCACGCTCCCGAAGGATCTCATCGGGAAGAAAGTGCAGGTCACCGTTAACAACATCAACGTGAACGGCGAGCGGTTCCGTATCGCCTTCTCGAACGCGGCTGCCGCCGGCGACCACGCCGGGGCGGAAATGCCGGTGAAGAAGGGGAGTGAAGAGGAGCAGGCGCTCTTTCTCACCCCCGGTGGCCTCTACACCGCGGCCGACATCAAGACGAACGGGAACACGGTACCGACGGTGAAATACAAGGGCATCCGCGCGCAGCACGACGACAACCCGAAGGCGGGCGAGAAGATCTGCCCCATCTCAAAGACCAAGGCGAACCCGAAGTTCACCTGGGTCGTCGGCGGGAAAACCTACGAGTTCTGTTGCATCCCGTGCATCGAGGAGTTCGTGGCGCTCGCCAAGGAGAAGCCGGGCGAGATCAAAGACCCGAAGGACTACGTGAAGCAGTGAGTGCCGCACGGCGTCGCGTGTGATCGGGTAGTGCTCCCCCAGGAGCGGGCCAGAGCGCTTGGAGATCGGGCGGGACAAGGTGTTCCAGAAGGCAGTGCGGTTTGCCGCACCGGGATCAACTCGTGGTGCCGTGGTGTGAAGAATTTGCCGCCCCGCCTAACCCGGCGAGGCAGAGACGGGAGGCTGTCATGCGGGTGTTTGGTGCGTTCGCGGTGGGGGTGATGGTTGCGCTCGCGGCCGGATGCGGAGGCGAGCGCCCTTCGGAACCGCCAGCAACGGGAGCCGCCGCGGCCCCACGCGGTGCGAAGGACGAAGTGACGCAGGAGCGGGCGAAGCTCTCGCCCGAGGACCGGGCACTTGTGGACGCCCAAGAGTGGTGCGTGGTTTCTACCGACGAGCGGCTCGGGGCGATGGGGCCGCCTCTGAAACTCGACATCAAGGGCCAGCCGGTTTTTGTCTGCTGCAAGGGCTGCAAGCGGAAGGCCGAGGCCGATCCGGACAAGACCCTCAAGACGGTGGCCGACCTGAAAGCCAAGAAGGCGGCCGGGTCGCCCCAGTAGCCGCCCGGGGAGGTCGCCCCGGCGTGGTCGTTCCGAATTCAGGGAGGTGAGGTCATGACACGGACGTTGATGCTGGTTGCCGCCGGGTGCGGCGCGGTCCTCCTCGTCGGCGCGTCCGGCTGCTCGGGGCAGCCGCGGGTGCCGGACGTGCGAAAAGCCGGCGGCGGCGGCGCTGCCCCCGCACCCGCCGGTCGCAGCGGCGCACACCGCGGCCCCCGCACCGGCCGCCCGCTACGGCGGGCAAGTGAAGTGCCCGGTGACCGGGGAGGAACTCGGGTCGATGGGCGAGCCGGTCGCGGTCACCGTGGGCGGGCGGACGGTCTACGTCTGCTGCCGCGGGTGCGCGAAGCGGGCCGAGGCCGACCCGACGAAAACGCTCGCGGCCGTTGAGGCCGAGCGGGCCGCGCGGTGAGCGCGGCCCCTCGGCCCCACGGCCGTGGGAAGCCCGGTCGGTCGGGTTCCGTGGCATATGTGCCCGCCAGCCATTGTCCGGACTCGGTCGGCCGGGTGACTCACACAGGGGAGGCCTCAAAAGGCCGTCCCCGTTGAGACAGCGGCGCCCCGCACGTTGCGGGCCGTGCGGCTGGGATCGCCCGTGTCCTGCACCAGGAGGTTTTTCGATGAACCGTCTCTCCGTTCTGGCGGCGTTCGCCGTCCTGTCCACCACGACCGGGTGGGCCGTCCTGTCGGCCCGGGCCGACGACAAGCCGGCCGACGCCCACGCGAAGCACTTCGACGAGTGCGCCAAGGTGTGCGCCGACTGCCAGGTGGCGTGCGAGAAGAACTTCCACCACTGCTTCAAGATGGTCGAGGGCGGGAAGAAGGAGCACGCCAAGGCGATGCACCTGAGCGTCGATTGCGCCGAGTTCTGTACGATCGCGGCGAAGCTCTCCGGCCGGAAGAGCGAGCTCGCGGTGACGGCGTGCGAGGCGTGTGCGAAGGCGTGCGACGCGTGCGCGGCCGAGTGCGCGAAGTTCCCCGACATGCCGGAGATGAAGGCGTGCGCCGAGGCGTGCAAGAAGTGCGCGGCGTCCTGCCGCGAGATGGTGAAGATGGCCGGCCACAAGCACTAAAGTCGTGCCAGGTGAAGTAATCCGCCGGGTCGGTCCTCCACGCGACCGTCCCGGCCACTCGCACCATGAGCTTGATCGCGGAGGTGATTCACATGAGTTCGTCTCTAAACGACGCCTCACCCCGCCGCCTCAGGCGGCCCGCGGCGCTCGCAGCCATTTGTCTTGTCACCGTCGGTGTCACCGTGCTCCTCGCCCACGAGGGGCATGCCCCGCTCCCGACGAAGGGAGTTCAGGTGGACGTAGCCCGCGGCCACCTGCTCCTCACCCCGGCGGCGCGGGACAGCCTCGCCGTCACCACGGCGGAGGTCGAGGTGAGGCCGGTCGAGGGCCGCATCCTTGCGTACGCGACAATCGACCTGCCGTGGACGCACCACGGGTTTGCCACCTCCCGCCTCCCCGGGCGGATAGTCAGGGTACACGTCTCGCCCGGACAAACGGTCCGAGCGGACGAGGTGGTGGCTGAGGTGCGGAGCCTCGAGCTCGACACCCTCCAGCTTGAAGCGTTGAACGCCCAGACCGAAGCGTCTCTGAACGAGAAGCTCGTGCGGGAGCTCCGAACGAGCGTCGAGTCTGGGGCGGTCGCGGGCCAGGTTCTCATTGACGCGGAGTCGAAGCTCTCGCAGGTCAGAAACGCCCTGGTAGTTGCCCGCAGCAAGTGGCTCGCCCTCGGACTCCGCACCGACTCCTTTGACGCGCTCCTTAAGCGCGGAACTGCCGACCCCGGCTTGACCCTTCCGGTGCGGGCGCCGGTGGGCGGAACGATCATCCACGCGGAGCTCACGGCGGGAAAGGTGGTCGAGCCGACCGAGCACCTGGCCGAGGTCGCGGACCACTCCACGGTGTGGGTGCGGGTGGGGGTGCTGGAAAAGGATCTCGCGAGGGTCGCGGTCGGCACCCCGGTAGAGGTCTCGCTCGTCGCGCACCCGGGGGAGGTGTTCCGGACAACGGTTTCGGCGGTCGCGCCGTACCTCGACCCGACGACGCATCTGGCGTCCGTCTGGGCCGAGTTGAAGAACCCGGCCGGCGCGGAGCCGCGGGTCCTCCCGGGGATGACCGGGCGGGCGGACGTGGTGCTCCTCGGCGAGAAGCCGCGCGCGACGGTGCCGGTCGCGGCCGTGGCCCGGGAGGGCGTCGACCGGTTCGTGTTCGTTGAGGAGGCGAGTGCTGCCGGTGCGTCCGAGTACCGAAAAAAGTCCGTTGCCCTCGGGCGGAGGAGCGGCGACCGCGTCGAACTCCTCGCAGGGGAGGTGTACCCGGGGGACCGGGTGGTGGTCCGCGGGTCACACGAACTCAGCGGCCTTTTCGCGCCCGGGGCTCTTCGGCTCGGGCCCGAGGCAGAGCGATCGATCGGCCTTCGGGTGGAGCCCGCCGGGCCGGGTGCGGTGGACGAGACGGTCACGCTGGACGGCGCGATCGACTTGCCTCCCGCCGACCGCGGGTCGGCCGCGTCACCGCTCTCGGGCGTCATCGCCTCCATCCGCACCGACCGGGGCCGGACGGTGAAGGCCGGAGACGTCCTCGCCGAAGTAATCAGCCCGGAACTTCTCACGCTGCAACTGGATCTTGTCCGGGCGAGTCTCGACCTTCAGCTCGAGGGAGACACGCTCGCCCGGATCAAGGATCTCGCAGCCGTCCCCCAGCGCCGGGTGTGGGAGACGGAGAGCCGCGTGGCGGCGCTCAAGTCGCAGGTGGAAACACTCCGGAGGAAACTCGAGACGGTGGGTCTTGTTTCGTCCGACATCGACCGCGTCGTCCAGAAGAAGGAGGTGCTGTCGGCCGTCCCGGTGCGGTCGCCGGTGTCCGGGGTGGTCGTCACGTTCGACAAGGCGTTAGGTCAGGCGGTGGCCGCGCAAGAGGTGCTCTTTTCCGTTCACAACCAGGCGCGGCCGTGGATCATGGGGAACGTGTCCGAGCGGGACGTGAGGCGGGTGCGCGTGGGCCAAGCGGTCCGGGCGCGACTCATCTCCGCCCCCGAGACGGTACTTGCGGGGCGGGTGACCCGCAGCGGCCGGACGGTCGGGGCGGAAAGCCGATCGCTTGCCGCGTGGGTGGAGCTTGACGCCGGCGTGAGCAAGGCACTCATCCACGGGCAGCTCGCGACTCTTACGGTCGTAACCGCCACTCGCACCGCGGCGGTCACCGTGCCGGTCGGCGCTGTGACCGGGGAGCCGGGCGCTCAGTTTGTGTTCGTCCGCCGCCCGGACGGAGTGTTCGAGCGGCGGGCGGTTGAGACGGCAACGTCAGACGATCGCCTCGTTGAAGTCGTCCGCGGGCTCGCGGCAGGAGAGCAGGTGGCGGTTCAGGGCGTAACCGAACTCGTCACCGGGTTCGCCTCGCTCCGGTAAGGGGGAACGTTTCCGTGCTCGACCGCGTCATCGGATTCTCGCTACAGAATCGGGGGCTGGTGCTCATCGCAGCACTGGCACTCGTCGTGGGCGGAGCGTATCAACTCGTCCGCACGCCGGTGGACGTGTTCCCGGACTTAAACCGTCCGACGGTGACCGTACTCACCGAGGCCCCGGGGCTTGCGCCGGAGGAGGTGGAGGTCCTCGTCAGCCGACCCATCGAGTACCAGCTAAACGGCGCAACCGGCGTGAAGCGGGTGCGGTCTGCATCCGGCATCGGGCTCTCGGTGGTGTGGGTTGAGTTCGAGTGGGGGACGGACATCTACCAGGACCGTCAAGTGGTGGCGGAGAAGCTGCAACTTGTGCGCGAGCGGCTGCCGAAAGACGCAAACCCGGTGATGGCTCCGATTTCGTCCATCATGGGAGAGGTGATGCTCGTCGGCCTCCGCCCGGCGAAGCCTCCCGAGACTCCCGAAGAGGAGCTCCGGGTCGGGATGGAGATTCGTACCTTCGGCGAGTTCGCGGTCCGAAATCGCCTGCTCGCCGTCGACGGGGTGTCGCAGGTGACGGTGATGGGCGGGCACCTGAAGCAGTATCAGGTGCTCACGTCTCCGGCCCGACTCGCCGCCCAAGGGGTGACTCTTCAGCAATTAGTGGACGCGGCGGAGAAGGCAAACGTCCTGGCCGGTGGCGGGGTGATGGAGCGGGAGTCGAAGGAGTCCCTCATCCGCATCAGCGGTCAGACGCTCGCGCTCCGGGACATTGAGGAAACGCCCGTCGTGTGGCGGGAGGGTCGGGCGGTCCGCGTGAAGGACGTGGCTGACGTGAAGTTCGGGGGCCCGGTCCGCCGCGGTGACGGGAGCGTCAGGGTCAGGGAGGGAGAGCGCGTTTCCGGCGGCGGGAGTGTCATCCTCGCCGTCCAGAAGCAGCCGCACGCAAACACCCTGGATCTTACACCCAGGCTCGACAAAGCGCTCGAGGACCTCCAGCGGGACGCCCCGCCCGGTGTCGTCGTCGAGCAGCGGGTGTTTCGTCAGGCGGACTTCATCCAGTCGGCCATCGACAACGTGGTGGAAGCCATCCGAGACGGCACGTTCTGGGTGTTCGTCGTGCTCCTCCTGTTCCTTGCGAGCGTCCGCACGAGCTTCATCACGCTCACCGCCATCCCGCTGTCCGTCCTCGTCACAGCGCTCGTGTTCAGCTACTTCGGCATCACCATCAACACGATGACCCTGGGCGGCATTGCAGTAGCGGTCGGTGAACTGGTCGATGACGCGATCGTGGACGTCGAAAACATCTACCGGCGGCTCCGCGAGAATCGATTGAAAGCCGCTCCCGATCCTGTGCTTAAGGTGGTGTTTCGGGCCTCAAGCGAAGTCCGAAACTCGATCGTCTACGCGACCCTCATCGTGTGCCTCGTCGTCACCCCGCTCTTTGCCCTTTTCGGGTTAGAAGGGCGGATGTTCGCTCCGCTCGGGCTTGCGTACCTTGTGTCGCTTGCTGCCTCTCTCGTCGTCTCGCTTACGGTGACGCCGGTGCTCGCCTCGTACCTCTTGCCGTCGAGCGCCGGACGCGGGCACGGCCGCGACCCGCTCCTTCTTCGTGGGCTAAAGTGGCTCGACACCCGCCTCCTCCGGTTCACGCTCCGCCGCCCCCGGCCGATCCTCGTTGCGTCTCTCGTCCTGTCGGCGGTGACGATGTCTGCCGTGTTCGGCATGGGGAGCGAGTTTCTGCCCGCCTTCAACGAGGGGACGGTGACGGTCGGCTTACAGCTCCCGCCGGGGACGAACCTTGCTGAGAGCGGCCGTGTCGCGTCGACGGCCGAGCAGTCGCTCCTTCAGATACCTGAGGTCGCAGCCGTCTCCAGGCGGACCGGCCGGGCCGAGCAGGACGAGCACGCCGAAGGGGTGAACAGTTCCGAGATCGACGTCAGGCTCATCCCCCACGAGCGGCCGAAGCCCGGCGTGGGCGCGGCGGTCCTCCGCGCGGTTCCGGGACTTCACGGGCTCGGGGTGGAGAAATCCGGCCGACCGCCCGAGGAGGTGCTCGCAGACATCCGGGAGCGGGTGGGTTCCATCCCCGGGGTGACTGCGAACGTCGGCCAGCCCATCAGCCACCGCCTCGACCACATCATGTCCGGCGTCCGGGCTCAGGTGGCGGTGAAGGTGTTCGGGCCGGACCTCATCGAACTCCGGGCGGCAGCCCAAGAGGTGCAGGACGCAATGGCGAAGGTGCCGGGCGTCGTTGACCTGCAAGTCGAGCCGCAAGTCGAGATCTCTCAGGTGCGGCTCCGGGTCAAGCGGGACGAGGCGGCCCGCTACGGCCTTGCTCCGGGTGACGTCGCGAAGCTCCTTGAGACCGCCTACAAGGGGCGGGCGGTGTCGACGGTCTTAGACGGTGAGAAGTCGTTCTCGCTCGTCGTCTGGTACGACTCGGCGTCCCGGTCAGACCCTTCGGTCATCGGGCAGACGATCCTCGACACGCCGTCCGGACGGAAGGTGGCGCTCTCGCAGGTGGCGGACGTTCTCGACACCACTGGGCCGAACACGCTGAACCACGAAAACGTTACCCGGCGGATCGTCGTCTCGTGCAACGTGCAGGGGAGGAGTCTCGGGGACGTGGTCGCAGACATTCGCGCGGCCGTTCGCCCGGTCGAGGAGCGACTCCGCGCCAAGGGCGGGGAGTACCGGATCGAAGAGGACGGCCAGTTCCGCGCCCAGCAGGAGGCGAACTCCCGGCTGCTCGTGCTCGGGGCCGCGGCGATCGTCGGCGTGTTCCTCCTCCTCTGCCGGTGCCTCGGCTCGTGGCGGGCGGCACTCATGGTACTCGGCGTCAACGTGCCGCTCGCGGGACTCGGCGCGGTCCTCGCGCTTCTCATTCTCAACCGCCCCGACCCGGCGGCGCTCCACGGGCTGCCCTGGTGGAAGGTGCCGGGCGTCTGGTTCCAGGCGACGACGTTGTCCGTCGCGCACTGGGTCGGGTTCATCACCCTCATCGGCATCGTCAGCCGGAACGGGATCATGATGATCGCCCACTACATCCACCTGATGAAGGAGGAGGGCGAGGCGTTCGGTGAGCAGATGATCATCCGCGGGAGTCTCGAGCGGCTCGCCCCGGTGCTGATGACGGCGGCTGTCGCGGTCATCGGGCTCGTCCCGCTCGCGCTAGGGAAAGGCCAGACCGGGAAAGAGATCCTCCACCCGCTCGCGGTGGTCGTCATCGGCGGCCTCGTCACTTCGACGCTCCTCGACCAGGTCGTCACCCCGGCGGTCTTCTTCCTGTTCGGCCGGAAGGTCTTTAAGCCCGAGACCGAGAAGGCGCGGGCCGCGGCTTGGGACGACGCTTGGTACTCCGGGCCAGACCGTCCGGCACCTCCGGTTCCGCTCGTCGCCGAACCGGTGATGAACGGTCCTGTCGAACCTGAAGCTCAGGTGGCGCCCGAAACACCTAGCGAACCGGGCACGAACGGCGCGCACAAGAAGGACGGCGGCGATCCCTCGCGGGACGCCGCACACGGCCCAACGAAATCACCCCCGCCGGCCGGCGTGAGCGGCACGGCTGGGGCAACGACCGCTGCCGGGATTTAGGAAGACCTGTTGCCGTGACAACCGGCCCCGGCTTGCGAAACGGGCGGCGGAACTTTCGCCGCACCAGGAGGCTTTTCAGATGATTCGGGTATTCGCGTTCGTGGGTGTCGTCGGCGTGGCGCTTTTGTCCGCCACGCCGGCGATGGCGGCCGAGAAGGTGGAGCTGAAGAGCGTCCACATGTGCTGCGACGGGTGTGCGGAAGAAGTGGCAGCGATCCTCGGCAAGGTTCAGGGCGTCACGGGCGTCTCGACCGACAAGAAGTCGAAGTCGGCGACGTTCACCGCGGCAGACACGAAGGCCGCCCAGAAGGCGCTCGACGCGCTCGCCGAGGGCGGGTTCCACGGCGACGCGGGGAAGGACAAGGGCTACGCCTTCAAGGATGACAGTGGAGTGAAGGCCGGGAAGGTGAAGGCACTCACCGTGACCGGGTTCCACAACTCCTGCGGCGGGTGCGTGAAGTCGTTCCGAGAGGCCATCAAGGACGTCAAGGGCGTCGCGGGGGACAACGCGAAGTCGAAGGTGACGACCGCAGAGGTGACCGGCGAGTTCGACGCGGCCGAGCTGGTCAGCGCACTGAACAAGGCGGGCTTCCACGTCAAGGTGAAGTAGCGTCTTCGCACCCGGCGGGCGGCTGCAAGGCCACCCGCCGGAGCAGGTCGGTTAGGGGGACCAGTGGCTGACGATCTCGTCGACGTCCGGGTGCGTGCGCGATTCAACACCGTCTGCGGGACGCTCGAGGTGCTTTCGGCGGGAAAGACAATCGCGCACCCGCCGCGATCATGACTCGGTCCCCCGCCCAGCCCACCCCTTACGCGTGCGGCCGCCGTCGGGCGATTTTCAAGACCGCCCGGTGGTCCTGGCCGAACTTGCACAGCCCGTCGCAGTGGGTGCCGAGATCGGAGAAGAGAATGTAATGAAGGTCGGCAGCGGCGAACGTGGGGCGGGCGAGCTGAGCGTGGATCTCCCGCTCTCGGGCGTCCGGGGCGACCAGGTAGAGCTGGTCCGGTCGGGCGGCAGCAGACGCCGCGAGATCGAGGAGCCGCAGGATGCCGGAGTAGATGGAGGTACTCTTCTCCACCTCGAACCCGCACACCACCCGTCCCCCGGCCGGATCGAGCCAGAGCACGTCGATGAGGGATACGGTCTGGGCCACCTCGGGCGTCAGGCCCAAGTCGCCGGGGAGGGACGCTACGCAGAGGGAGGAAAGCGGGACGCCGTCGAAGACCCGCCGGCGGTCGTTCGCGGCCACGTGGACAACGCACCCGAGCGCCCGCCCGGTCTTGGCCAAGAGGTACTGCATCCGCAGGTGGTCGTCCTCTTCCTTCCGGTCGGCCTCGACCTCCTGGTGCCGCTTCCGAGCGACTTTGTCGGCCGCCGCCCGCTCTTCGGCCAAAACCGCCGCCGCCGTCTCGCTTACCACCAGCCGGCCGACCCCGACCTCGAACAGGAGGCCGGCAAGCGCCCCGAGGTCGGTAGAGAGCGGCGGGGCAAGGCGGGCGTTCGCCCCCCGAATGGTCTCCCGCATCTCCAGGTACGCCGCCCAGGAGCCGAGTTTCTTCGAGTCAGCAAAGACGGCATTGAACCCGCGGAGAATCGCCGTGTTGAACGGCGGAAAGAGGGTCGGGTGGAGGAAGTAGAGGACGTTCGCCAGAGCCGGGCCGAGGCCCTTGATCCGGAGCCGGTCGAGGGAGAATACCAGGTCAAGGAGCTTGCTCTCGTCGGCGGTGTTCAGACAGCCGTCCAGGAAGTCCGCGAAGGCCCGCTTGTGGGCGTCGTTCTCGTAGATGTCCGGGATGCGGAGCTTCGGCTTCCAGTAGAAGGCGTGCGCGGCTCCTTGAAACACCTGTTTCTGCTCGGTGACGGACTCGAGCACCGTCTCGAGCGGCGACCCCTTGTAGTCGTTCCCGAACGTGCCCCCGCGAACGGCCCGCACCACCGCTTCGACCCCGCGGCGGATCGACCGGAACGCCTTCAGCCGGTTTCCGTCGTGCAGAAACCAGGTGTGGTAGACGGACTCCCGATCCTGGCGGTAGCGGTCGGCGAGGGAGTTCAGGTCGGACACGGTGTCACCTCCGGGAGGTTAGGCTGTCATCCTGGGTTCTCACCGCCGGTCCGTCAACCGCGGCGACCGGCGCCGCCCCAGAGTTTGATACCCCCTGGGAGTATCCTTGACTTATACCCCCTGGGGGTATATTATTGAACGGGTAGGACGACGCAGCGGGAGGCGGAATATGGACGCGGACACGAAGAAACGGGTGGGTACTCGGGTGAAGCGGATCGCCGGCCAGGTGGCCGGCGTGCAGCGGATGCTCGACGAGGACCGCTACTGTGTCGACGTGCTGAACCAGATCGCCGCCATCCGCTCGGCGCTCGACGCCGTGGGAGTGGAGCTCATCTCTGCTCACCTCGAGTCGTGCGTCACGGGCCACGGCACAGGCAGCGAGCACGAGTGTGCGAAGTCCCTGAACAAGGACGAGCTCCTGGCCGAGGTGAGGGCCGTTCTATCGCAGTTCCTGAAGTGAGTTCACAACAGAGGAGAAGAACATGGAAACCACCACTCTCACCGCCGGCGGGATCGTCTGCGGCGGATGTGCGAAAGCAGTCAAGGCGGCGGTCTCGGCCGTGCCCGGCGTGTCCGGTGTCCAGGTCGAAGTCGCAGACAAGCGGGTCACCGTCACCCACGACGAGCGGGTGACGAGATCGGTCATCGAGGACACGCTAAAGAGGGCCGGGTTCCAGCCCGCGTAGGAGTCAATCATGAGCGCGACAAACATCGAACCCGCGAGCCGCGTAGACATGCCAGTAGTCGGCATGCACTGCGCGGCTTGCGCCGTCCGCATTGAGGGGGCGCTCGGCCAGGCCCCCGGCGTGTCAAAGGCCGCTGTCAACTTCGCCACCGGCCGGGCGACTGTCGAGTATGACCCGGCTTCTACCGCCCCGGACGCTCTTCGGGACGTCGTGCGTGGGGCCGGGTACGACGCAGTACTTCCGACTCCGGGCCACCACGGCGGCGGTGTGTCGGACGCCGAGGAGGCGGCCAGGGAGGCGGACTTCCAGCGAACGCGGCTCAAGTTCCTCGTCGCCGCCGCCCTCACTGTTCCCGTCGCCGTTATCGCGATGGCGGGGCACCTCATCCCGTCGCTTGCGCCGGTGCTCGACTTTCCGGGACGTGCGTGGGTCGAGCTCGCGCTCACCACCCCGGTCCTCTTCTGGGCCGGGCGCGAGTTTTTCACGGGCGCATGGGCCGCGGCCCGGCACCGCGCTGCGGACATGAACACACTGGTCGCGATCGGGACACTCTCGGCCTACGCCTACAGCGTCGTGGCGGTCGTTGCCCCGGAGTGGCTCACCGTGGGCGGCGCGGGTGAGCATGCCGGGCACGTCGCGTCAGCGCCGGTCGGAGTGTACTTCGAGGTGGCGGCGGTGATCGTGACACTCATCCTCCTCGGGCGGCTCCTCGAAGCCCGCGCACGGAGCCGAACGGGTGGCGCAATCCGGGCGCTCATCGGGTTATCGCCGAAAATCGCCCGTGTCGAGCGGGACGGCACAGAGGCCGATGTGCCGCTCGCAGACGTTCGCGTAGGCGATGTCGTGCGGGTGCGGCCCGGTGAGAAGGTGCCCGTTGACGGCACGGTCATTGACGGTTCGTCGGCGGTGGACGAGAGCATGCTCACCGGCGAGCCACTCCCGGTGACGAAAGGGCCCGGCGATCCGGTTATCGGGGCTACGGTGAACACGACCGGCTCCTTCCGGATGACGGCGACGAAGGTCGGGGCCGACACCGTTCTCCAGCAGATCGTCCGCCTCGTGCAGGACGCCCAAGGGTCGAAGGCTCCGATTCAGAAGCTCGCAGACACCGTAGTCGGCTACTTCGTCCCGGCGGTCCTGTGCCTTGCGATCCTCACCTTCGTCGCCTGGTTTAACCTCGCTCCGCCCGAGACGCGCCTCACCTTGGCACTTCTCACCTTTGTCTCGGTGCTCATCATCGCGTGCCCATGTGCGCTCGGGCTTGCAACACCGACCGCGGTCATGGTCGGCACCGGCCGGGGGGCGCAGACGGGGATTCTGATCAAAGGCGGTGAGCCGCTCGAAGCGGCCGGGCGGCTGACCACCGTCGTCCTCGACAAGACGGGCACGGTAACGGAGGGCAAGCCCGCGGTGACCGAGGTCGTGCCCGCGGGGCTTCCGGCCGACGAGCTCGTGCGACTTGCGGCGGCGGCCGAGCAAGGTCGGAGCACCCACTCGCCCGCGCCGTCATCGAGGCCGCCCGCACCCGCGGCCTTCACGTTCCCAACGCAGACTCGTTTGAAGCCGTCCCCGGTCACGGTTTGGTGGCGCGAGTCGAGGGCCGGGTGGTGCTGGTCGGGAACGCCCGGCTGCTCACGGCACGCGGCGTCGCGTTCGACGCGGCTGCGGCCGACCGAACCGTGAAAGCGGGAAAGACTATCCTGCTCGTCGCCGTCGACGGCGCGTACGCGGGCCTGCTCGCCGTGGCGGACCCGATCAAGGTGACCTCGAAGGCGGCGGTCGGGAAGATCCGCGCGATGGGCCTCGAGGTGGTTCTCCTCACCGGGGACAACCGGGGCACGGCGGAGGCGGTGGCACGTGAAGTCGGCATCGATCACGTCGTGGCCGAAGTGCTCCCCGAGGGCAAGGTGGCCGAGGTGCGAAAACTCCGTGCGGCGGGCCGGGTTGTCGCGATGGTCGGGGACGGCATCAACGACGCTCCTGCGCTCGCCGAAGCCGACGTCGGAATCGCAATGGGGACGGGAACGGACGTAGCGATCGAGGCGGCTGACATCACGCTGGTCAAAGGCGACCTGTCCGGTGTGGCCTCCTCCATCGCGCTCTCACGGGCGACCATGCGGACCATCCGGCAGAACTTGGTCTTCGCGTTCGGGTACAACGTGCTCGGCATCCCGATCGCTGCCGGGGTCCTGTATCCGCTCACCGGGTGGCTGCTCAGCCCGATCCTCGCGTCGGCTGCGATGGCGCTCTCGTCGGTCAGCGTGGTGGCGAACGCCCTCCGGCTCGGCCGTATCGATCTGAAGAGGGGAGGCTGACACATGGACACGGCACAGATAGTGGTCACGGCGGGAGGGCTTGCCCTCATCGGGTTTATCCTGTGGTTCTTCTTCGGACCCCGCGGCGCGACAGCGGCGCGGGAGACTGAATCGGGCGTCCAGGAGGTGGAGGTGGTTGTCCGCGGCGGCTACACGCCCGACCGCATTGAGGTGCGGCAGGGCCGGCCGGTGCGGCTCGCGTTCCGGCGTGAGGAGTCGAACCCGTGCACCGAACAGGTCATCCTCGGTGACTTCGGCATCTCCCGCACTCTTCCGGAGGGCGAGCGGGTAGAGGTCGAATTCACCCCCGACCGGCCAGGCGAATTCACCTTCCACTGCGGGATGAACATGGTGCGAGGCAAGCTGGTGGTAAAGCCCGAGTGATTCAGACTTCAGTTTCCGAGAAGGCTCACGCACGAACGGCACCATAACGGCGGAGGAGGCGCTCGACATGGCGAAGGGACGTGAGAGCGGGATGCCCGATAGAGATCACTGGGGCACCTTCTTCAACCCGACGTGCATCGTCTCCCGGCTCGACTGCGCGGGGTCGTTCGACGTGGTCGAGTTCGGCTGCGGCTACGGCCTCTTCACCGTCCCGGCCGCGAAGGCGGTGACCGGCACCGTCTACTCGCTCGACATCGAGCCGGAGATGGTGGCGGCGACGGCCGAACTCGTCGCCCGGAGCGGGGCTCTGAACGTTCGGGTTGAGCAGCGGGACTTTCTCGCCGACGGGTGCGGTCGGCCGGACGCGAGCGCCGGTTACGCCATGCTCTTCAACATCCTCCACGTCGAAGACCCGGTCGCACTACTCCGCGAGGTGTACCGCGCGCTCGCCCCGCGCGGCCGGGCGGGCGTCATCCACTGGAAGCACGACCCGTCAACGCCCCGCGGGCCGTCTCTCTCCATCCGCCCGACGCTCGAACAGTGCCGCGCCTGGGCCGAAACGAGCGGGTTCCACTTCGTCCGCGCCGAGGACCTCTGCTGCTGCTCCTGGCACTGGGGGATGGTGCTGGAGCGGCCAGCCGAATGGCCGCACCGGTTCGGCTCATCCCGATCTACCGCTTCTGCCGATAATGCAGAAGGTAAGCACACTCACTGACCACCCCCGGTAAGTCGTGGCGGCGACGTCCGGCGAGTGCCGTGCGGACCTTTTCGGTCCGCGCTCGGCGTTGCCCCAGGACGACCCATGACGAGTTCTCGCACGGCCCGAGTGTTTGCGACGGTCATCTTGGCAGGCGCACCCGGCTGCGTGTCGGGTCCACCTTCCCACGTGCCCCCTCCGCCCGCGCTACCGACCGCCCATGTCGGCCGGCCCGCACAACCGACGGACCGCGTCGTCCCCGCCGGGGCTATGGTGCCCGCCGTGTCTCCGCAGGCACCGTCCGGACCCCTCTCTCTCGACGACCTGACGCGCCTTGCGCTCTCGAGCCACCCGCGACTTGCCGAGGCGGGCTTCTCGGTCGAGGCCGCTCGCGGCCGGGCGATCCAGGCGGGTCTCTACCCGAACCCGACGCTGTCGGTGACCGGGGACGAACTCGGCGACGTGCAGGGCCCGGGCGGGATCTGGACGGGCCCCTATGCGAGCCAGGAAATCGTTACGGGCGGGAAGCTGAAACTCAGCCGCTCTGCGGCGGAGCGGGAAACCGACCAGGCAGCACTCGGGCTGGCAGGCCAGCGGTACACACTTCTTGCCGCGGTCAGGCAGGCGTACTTCGACGCGCTCGCCCTCCAGCGCCGGGTTGAGATGCTCTCCGACGTGCTCGATCTCGTCGACAAGGCGGTCGAGCAGACGAAAACTCTCGTCGAGGCAAAGCAGGCGGCGCGGCTGAGCCTCATCCAGCTCCAGACCGAGGCGGCGCGGCTCCGTGCGGACCGGGACGCTGTAAAACGGGAACTGCCGGCCGCGTACCAGCGGCTCGCCGCTGTGGTCGGTTCACCCGCGCTCGCCATCACGGGTGTGACGGGCACTCTCGACGTGACACTTCCGGAGTACGACCCCGCCGAGGCACGCCGCTTTATCCTCGAGTCGCACCCGGAGGTGAGGGCGGCGCAAGCCGGGATCGAGCGCGCCCGGCTCTTACTCCGCCGGGCCGAGGCCGAGCCGATCCCGAACGTCACGGTCGGCGCCGGGTACGTTCGCCAGAATCAGAACAAGTCGGACGACTGGGCGCTCGGGGTGAGCATGCCCGTGCCGGTCTGGAACCGGAACCAGGGAAACATCATCGCCGCGAGAGCGCAGGTAGGGGAGGCGGTGCAGCAGGTGGGCCGCGTACAGGCGGAACTCGCCGAACGGCTCGCTACGGCGCTGAGGGATTACGCCGCCGCCCGCGAGCGGTCCGACCAGTACCGCACGAAGGTGCTTCCCCTTGCGAAGGAGGCGTACGACGTGTCGCTCGCCGCGTACAAGGGCGGCCAGTTCGAGTACCTGCAAGTGCTCCAAGCCCAGCGGGCGCTAGCCGAGGCGAACATCGAGTACGTGCGCACGCTCGGCGAGGCCTGGCGAGCGGCCGGAATCCTCTCGGGCCTTCTTCTTGAGGAAGCGTGGCTGGCTGGCCCCGCTCAAGTGAGACCCCCTGAACCGAGGGCGCGTCCTGACGGCCGAAAGTGAGTAGATATCGTGCCCACGGCGCGAGCGAACAACGGAAAGACACCGCTTTCAACCCCGGACCTGTGTCCGTTGACGTTGTTACTTCAATGTGCTTACGCTGAAGCTTGTGACGAGGATTGCTTTCCCCCTCAGGCTGGTGACCGTTTTGTGTGTACTCCTCGCGCATGCCTTCTGCATGTGCGTGGGGGCTCATTCGGCCGGCGCGGAGACCGGTTTGGCGGCGAGCCGTCACGAATGCTGTCCCGATAACGAGAGCGGCCATCACGCTCCATCAGACCAGAACGGTCACCGCCACGAAGATGGTTGTCAGCACTGCGGCGGCCTGACGCTTCGCGTTCCGGAGAAGGCCGAGGCGTCGATTACTGAGCCACCACTCCAGCTCGTCCCCGTGTTTAGCGTCACCTATCGATTCTCAATCGCACCGCGCTTCGATGTGCTGTCCGCGCGAAGACTTGCCCCATGCGACTCCTCTCCGCCGATGCCAATCCCGCAGCAGACGTGTGTCCTACTCGTCTGATCCCACCCACCGTTCGCACCCGTTTGTAGCCGTGCGGAATAAACCCCTGCCGGCTTAGCCACCGCACGCATACGGCCCGATCCGTCGGGCCCGAGGTGGGCAACGTATTTCAGGCTGAACCACTATGCATTTCGTAAGAGCGGCTCTCGTCGCAGCACTCCTCATCGTCGTGGGCTGTCGGTCCACGGCCGAAATATTCACGCCGGCTCCCAACAGCCCTGCGAGCCCAGCCGCGGAAGCCGCGGAGTTGCCGACAGTCGGGGCCGGGTTGTCGCTCGACACCTCTCCCGATTCGGACAAAGAGTCAGCGCCCCGCGACGCGAGCATGCACCAGCACATGGGCCACGGGTCGGCTCCGACCCGTCCGACGGCGAACGGAGGTGGTCATGAGCATTAGAACCCTCTCGTTGTTGGCCGTCATCCTGGGTGCCTCGGCGTGTCAGACCTTCCGGCCCGACGCCGGGTTCGACGAGGTGAGTCTCCTCGTCACCGACCGAGTCGGTATGGATGTCGTCTGGCGGACGGGCGGCGAGGAGGACGAGAAGGTGAGTCGCCGCGTGGCGGAGATGCTCGCGCGGCCGCTCTCTGCCGACGACGTCGTCCAGGTGACGCTGCTCAACAACCTTGAGCTTCTGTCGACCTACCAGGAGCTCGGGATCGCCCAGGCCGACGTCGTGCAGGCCGGCCTTCTTTCGAACCCATCGATCGGCATCGAGCGCCGCTCGCCGGGGAAAGCCCTCGAAGCGGACGTGGCGCTCGGGTTCCTCGACGCCTTCCTGATTCCTCTCCGCCGGCGCGTTGCGGGCGCGGGGTTCGAAGCGGCAAAGCTCCGCGTTTCAAAGGAAATAGTCGAGCACGCGTTTGAGGCGCGGCAGGGATATTTTGAACTCCAGGAGAAGATGCAACTCGCAGAGCTCAGGGAGAAAGCCCAGGCCGCCACCGAGGCCTCGGCCGAATCGGCGAGGAGGCTAAGGGAGGCCGGAAACGTTCCGCTGCTCGACGTCCAGAGGGAAGAGCTCCTCGCCGGCGAGGCGAAGCTGGAACTCGCTTCGGCCGAGGGGGAGGTTGTCACAGCGCGCGAGCGGCTTAACCGCCTCATGGGGCTCTGGGGAAAGGCGACCGGGTGGACGATCCCGAGGCGGCTGCCCGAGTTGCCGAAAGACGACGCGGTGCCTGAGCAGCTCGAGCCGGTAGCGATCGAGAGCCGCCTCGATCTCGCCGCCGCGAGACGGGAGCTCGAAGGCGCAGCGGAAAGCGTCGGCATCGCCCGGATCGCTGCCCTCATTCCGGACCTGACACTCACCGGGCACTACGAGCGAGAGCCCGAGGGCAGTGATTCGACCGGCCCGAGCCTTGAACTCCCGCTCCCGCTTTTTAACTGGGGGCGGGCGGCGTCGGGGCAAGCGCGAGCACGGTTCTCGCAGGCCGAGCGGAAGTACACGGCCCTTGCGATCGACATCCGCTCGGAAGTGCGGGCCGCATACGCTCGGATGAAGGTTGCGCGCGGAAAGGCCGCCTTCTACCGGCACCGGGTGCTGCCCCTCCAGGAAGAGGCCTTGAAGCAGACCCAACTTCAATTCAACGGAATGCTCGTCGGCGTCTTTCAAGTCCTCGAAGCGAAGCGGAGTCAGATCGAAGCGGCAGAAAAGTTCATCGAGTCCCTCCACGACTACTGGGAAGCTCGGACCGAACTCGAAGCCGCCCTCGGGCGGACGCTTCCGCTCGTAGCGCCGGCAGAGCCGGTAGCCGACCCGGTTGCGCCGAAAGGCGCATCTGCCCACGCATCCCAACACGCACACCACTAACGGAGCAGTCATGACAGAAGAGAAGATGAAACTATCGAGACGAGACCTCCTCGCGACAGGCGTTGCGATCGCGGGCAGTGCGGCACTCCTCCGCCCGCGTGCCGCGATCGGCGAAGACGTGCCGGGGACCGAACGCCCACGGGCTGGGTCAGCGGCCGACACCGGCGGCGCGCACGCGCACCAAGGCGCACTCCCTCCGGCGGAAGAGGGGCGTGACTACCGGCCGGTCGTCGTCCCGAACGGGAAGAAACTGCCGTGGAAGGTGGTGGACGGCGTCAAGGTCTTCCACATGGTCGCAGAGGAAGTCGAGCACGAGTTCGCACCGGGTTTGAAGGCAACCTGCTGGGGTTACAACGGCTCGGTCCACGGGCCCACCATCGAGGTGGTAGAAGGGGACCGCGTCCGGATCTACGTCACGAACAAGCTGCCGGCAGCGACATCAGTGCACTGGCACGGAATCCTGCTGCCAAACGGCATGGACGGGGTTGGGGGCTTAACTCAGCGGGCGATAAAACCGAGCGAGACGTTTAAGTACGAGTTCACCATCCGCCAGGCGGGGACGTGTATGTACCACTCCCACCACGACGAGATGACGCAGATCGGGCTCGGGATGACGGGGCTCTTCATCATCCACCGTCGGAATGATCCGAAGCCGGTTGACCGCGATTTCGCGATCATGCTTCACGAGTGGCGGATCGATCCCGGCAGCTCCCGCCCGAACCCGAACGAGATGACCGAGTTCAACGTTTTGACCATGAACGCAAAGGCGTTCCCGGGAACCGCTCCGCTCGTCGTGAAGAAGGGGGAGAGGGTGCGCATCCGGATCGGAAACCTGTCCCCGATGGACCACCACCCGATCCACCTCCACGGCTACCAGTTCCTCATCACGGAAACCGATGGGGGACGGATCCCGGACTCCGCACAGTGGCCGGAAACCACGGTACTCGTGCCAGTGGGTTCGACCCGCACCGTCGAGTTCGTGGCGGACGAGCCCGGCGACTGGGCGATGCACTGCCACATGACGCATCACGTGATGAACCAGATGGGGCACGGGATCCCGAACATGATTGGGGTCAAACCCGGGTCGATCGACCGACAGGTCCAACCGCTCGTCCCCGACTACATGACGATGGGTCAGACCGGAATGGCCGGGATGGAGGAGATGGGGATGCCGGTGCCGGAGAACAGTATCCCCATGGTCGGGGGGCCGGGGAAACACGACTACATCACGATGGGCGGGATGTTCACCGTCTTGAAAGTCCGAGATGAGCTCACGAGCTACGACGACCCGGGGTGGTACGAGAACCCGGAGGGAACGCTCGCGCTCCCGGCGTCGGCAGAAGAACTGAAGCGAGACGGGATTGAGCCAAAGAAGCGAGTGAGGGGTTAAAAGGAGTGGAGATATGAATCAGGAGAAACTGGTGAAGCGGTTGGCAGTTGGAACGATGGAGGTGCTAGCCGTGGTGGGGCTCTCGGTTACGACCGGAATACTTCCGGAGGGTGTCGCACGCGCGCACGACCCGAGCAAGCACCGGGCCAAGGCGATCTACGGAGAGGTCGTTCGCGCGAGTAAGGACGCCGTAACGATCACGGGGAAAGGCGGGGAGACAACCTTCACCCTTGCCGCGGAAACAAAGGTACTGCGAGCCGGAGAGGAGATCGACGCGGGAGCACTTAAGGCGGGGGAGAAGGTGGCCGTTTTCGGGACGAAGCTTCCGGGCGGAAAGGTCGCAGCGACCGAGATAAACCTCGGAGAGCAGAGCGATGAAGGCGTCCATTCCGGGCACGGTGCGCCGCATGCAAACGCCGAGTGACGACAGCCCCCGCAGATTCCGCGGAAGGATGGCAGCGCTCCTCGTCCTGGTGATCGTGTCGACCGTCGCCGTGACGGGCCTTCTCTGGGTGAGGTCCCACGGGTTTAGCGCCCGGGCAACGCCAGGCGCGTTCGAGACGGCCGTCGCGAGAGCCGTCCGGTCGCTCGCCGTCCCGCCCGCCGTCCGCGACTTGGCGAATCCGCTTCAGCCGACCGAACTGCGCCTCGCGCGAGCGCGTGACCACTTCGCCGACCACTGCGCGACCTGTCACGCAAACGACGGGAGCGGGAAAACGATGGTGAACGAGGGCCTCTACCCGCCGGCGCACGACTTACGGAGCGACGACGTGCAGAGGATGACCGACGGTGAGCTCTTTCATGTGATCCGCGAGGGCGTGCGGTTCACCGGCATGCCTGGCTGGGGCGGGGATGAGGAGACGAACTGGGAACTCGTCTTATTCGTCCGGCACCTGCCCGGGTTGACCGCGGTAGAGGAGGCGATGATGCGCGAAGTGAACGGCGAGCGGTACTGAAGGCGTCCAGAAGAAGATCCGAAGCGACAGTGTGAATGAAAGGAGAATGAAAATGAAGGGAAAGTTGGTGGTTCTGGTCCTCATGGTAGTGGGTTGTCTTGTCCTTTGCACAGGCCGGGCGTCGGCCGTCGCTCCCCCCGGCTCAGTCCCGGAGCGGAGTCACGTCTGCATGATGCAGGACACGGTGCTTCCGAGTCCCGGCCTTCCCATCGAGCACGAGGGGAAGACGTACTACGGGTGTTGTCCCATGTGCCAAGGAAAGATGCTCTCTGACCCTGAGCGGTACATGAAGGCGACCGATCCGGTGACGGGAAAGCGGGTCGATAAGGCGACGGCACCGCTGCTCGAATACCAAGGGTCGGTCCTCTACTTCGAAGAGGGCAAGTCTCGATCGCTGTTCGAGCGCGACCCCGCTCGCTACGTGAATGCGCCTACCAAGCGAACGGCTGAGTGAGTTGTGGGGCAGTTGTGGCCAGACACTTCGCGTCGCTTCTTATTGTATCAGGGGGCGTTGCCCACATCGGGTGGAAGGGCGCAGCCGCGGGCTCGTTGTGTCCGCGGCATCCATCCTCTCCTATGTGAGAGTGCGCTCTCGGTCGTCTTTGACTGCTGGGTGAACCCGTCCGGGATCGAGCCGGTGAGGATTGCGCCACAAGACGGTGGGAGCGGAAATCGGAAGTGGAGGGGGTGTTCGGGGCCGCACTCGGCGCGATGGACAGCACTCGGCGGGAGGAGACTGAAGGGACACGGGGTGAAGTGGGAGTGACGGAGCGGATGCCGCGCCATTAGCGAGACAGTGGGCCTGGACTCGCGGAGCGTGAAGGAGGGCGTCCCGCACCCTGAAGTGAGATGTTTACTGCCACTCCGCGGTGACGCTACTCGTGTAGTCGCCGCTCGACACTCTGCCGTAGCAATCGCACGGAAAAGCCTTGGAAATACGCCCGATCGGGTGAGGAGCGTCATACGTTCCTCGTCGTTTGCCACCGAATGTTCAACGCTGCCAATTGTGGCTTTTCAGGAACGAACATCATGGAACACCAGACGACAGCAAGTGGAAAGAACCAATCACGGCACTCAGCCTCCGACCTCGATAGGTGCGCCGAAGTTTGCTTTGAGTGTTATCGAACCTGCACGAAGACCATCCAGTCGTGCCTCAAAAAAGGTGGGTCGCACGCCGACTCTGAACACATCTCCCTCCTACTGGACTGCGCGCGGGTGTGCGAGTTGAGCGGAGATTTTCTGACCCGCGGCTCCCTCCGGCACCAGATCACCTGCGGCGCGTGTGCCGAAGTCTGCGAGGCGTGCGCGGCGGACTGCCGGACGATGCCAGGCGATCAGGAGATGGCACGCTGTGCAGAAGTGTGCGACCGGTGCGCCGAAAGCTGCCGCCACATGAGCGCCCACTAAAGGCGCACGGCTTGGGTGCGGAGCCTGTGCCACAACGTCGTCGGAGTTCAGTCGAAAGAGATCCGGGTCATGCGGCGTGGCTCTGCAAGTGGTACGACATCTGCGACTTTGGAGCCGATGTCGCGAAACCTTCAGTTCGTTGAGGAGGAATTATGAAACCAATTAGAGCACTCACAGTGGCGTTAGTATTTTGCCTGCCGGCCTTCCCCGTGCAGGCCGATGACGATTCGCACCACGCCCATGCGGGCGGCAGCGCATCGCACGAACTCCACGAGGTAATGACGAAGTCGGCCGCGCAAGCGCCGAGCATGAAGATGTCGGGTGATGTCGATAAGGATTTCGCGAGGATGATGGCCGACCACCACCGCTCGGGGATCGAGATGGCTCAGATCGAAGTCGAAAATGGAAAAGATCCAGAGGTGAAGAAGCTCGCCCAGAAAATCATCTCAGCCCAGAAGGAAGAGCTTGCGACGCTTGAGAAGCACGCGAGTATGTCTCACGATTGAGGGCCAAGTCAGCGGCACCGGTGGACTCCACCAGGTGCCGCTGTTTCGCCATCGGTACGGCTGCGTCGACTACACGCATCATGAGCGACGAAGAGCAGGTAGATGTTAAGAAAGCTGCGTACTGTCGTGTCCAATTCCCGCGCCTTAGCCGGAGCGGTGCTTGCGGATGAGCCCGCGCCGATCGGGCCGCCTACGACGAATGACAAAGAGGAGCTGTCCTTCTTTATCGACCACCACACCATGACCATTGAACTCGCGACGATCGGGGCAAAGAAGGCGGTTCACGGTGACCTCAAGGTTCTGTGCGGGGAGATGATCGAGCGGTTTCGGAATGAACGGGATTCGCTTCACGAGTGGTTCGAGAGGTGGTACGCCCAAGACCACGAGCCAGAGGTAACGGAGGACCAACATCTCGTCATCGAGACACTCATCTCGCTCGACGGCCATGAGTTCGAGGTCGAGATCCTTAAGAAGTTGATCCGGCACCACGCGGCCGGGGTTGCACGAGGGACGGAGAATACCTGGAAGAGCTACCACGGCGAGCTCCGTCAACTTACGCGTAACGCCATTAGCGTCTGGTCGAGAGAAGTCTGCATCATGCAGCAGTGGCTCTGTCGGTGGCATCAAGTCGGTGAATGGGACTCAAAGAAGTCGTAGAGCTCGGCCCCTGCCATCAGCTTAAGGACGTCCGCGTCGCCGCAGATTCCGGATCCGAGTCACTGTCTCAGCGTGTCTTCAAAGTACTTCCGGACATACCTGCTCCATTCATCGCCTGAATAGACGCTTGACCGAGAGATGAACGGGCGGCCGAAAAGGTGGACTCAAATTGACGGTATTTGCCGTCAAGTCGTAGAATGTCTAAAGCCGATCCCAAAGGACGTATTCGTCCGGGGAGAATCTCTGTAGTGCGTGCTCTCGTCCTCCTTCTGGTCGCACCGGCACTGCTTATGCCTCCCGGCATGTGCATTTGCCAGTTCGTCCCGTGTGGGGGAATTGCTGAACCCGCCTCGGCTCTCCCTTCTTCCGGGTCACTGCGAGCGGACGCCCACTTCACCGAAACTACCGCTTGCAACTGCGGGAGCCGTCACGCACGCTCGTCAGCCGAGAAAACGCCAAGCGGGGCGGCATGCAGCAGCCACGACTGCGGCAGTGGCAGCTCGGACAACAAGAATCCGTGTCCGCTCCCAGGAAAGCAGTGGCCCGGGTGCCCGGCTGCCGTCGGCTCCGCCGTCACCAAGCTTTCGCCTCCTGCGTCAGCTCTGCTCCTTGCCTTCGACTTCTCGTCCGTCTACGTGGGCTTGGTCACGGAATCGGTGACCCCAGTCTCCCGAGTTTGCCTGACGTCAGTTCTCCCCGCGGCTACTCCACTTTTCGTAAGCCACTGCGCACTCCTCATTTAGCCTGAAAGCACCTCCACGGCTTCGCTGCTCGGGTGACACTTGTCGCCCCGGCACCGAGTGCTTCGGCCTTTCCGCCAATTAACTATCGTTCGGTCACTGCTTCTCGGTGTGGCGCCTTCGATCCGGCCCGCTTCGGCCATCGACGGTTCGTAAGAGGAGTGTCGAGAGTGAGTCCACAAACGGAGACTCCCGAACTGCGCCCGGCAGCGGGCGAGTCGGTTGAGCCGGAGCGGAAGGCTCGCCCGCAGCAGGGCGTCGGCCGCCGCATGCTTGGGCTCGCGTCGAGCGCGGCTGTCATCGCCCTCCTCGCCGGTGCCGCCTACTGGGGCCATCACACCGGGTGGACCTTCACGGCTCCCGGTCACGGAGCGGGAAAGAACGACGACCCGTCCTCGACTAACCGGATTGCTTCCGTCCGGTTCGGACAAGCCGTTCCGACCGCGGCTCGTCTTCCCAGCTCCCTCCAGCGTTCCGCCGCGATCGAATTCGAGTCTTCGGAGGCAGTTTCTGCGGCCGGGATCGACATCACCCCGGCTTGGCGTGAACCGATGACGGAGGCAGTCACGGCGAACGGCGAGCTCGGGTTCGACCCGGCCCGCGTTGCGCGACTCTCGCCGAGGTCTCCCGGCCCCGCCTGGCGGGTGCTGAAGGCGATGGGCGACAAGGTTCGTGCCGGCGAAGTCATGGCCCTCATCGACGCTGGCGAAGTGGGGAAGGCAAAAGCCGAATATCAGCAGGCCCTCGTCCAGGTGCGGCTCAAGCGGCAGGTGTTCGAGAATCTGAAAGGGGTAGGACAAGCCGCTTCGGCCCAACGGGTCAGAGAGGCTGAAGCCGCGTTCAAAGATGCGGAGGTCAAGCTCCTCGGTGCCGAGCAGGCGCTAGCGAACCTTGGCCTTCCGGTTAGAGCATCGGAAGTCGCGTCCCTCTCTCCAGACGAGGTCGCTCGGCGCATCCGGCTCCTCGGGGTTTCGGAAGTGGTCGAGGAGGGGACGTCTGTGACCGCAAACCTCCTCCCAGTTCGGGCTCCGTTTGATGGAGTCGTCCTTAACGCTGATGTCGTCGCGGGCGAGGTTGTCAACGTCACAACGGTTCTCTTTCTCGTCGTTGATCCGAGCCAACTCTGGCTCACCCTCCACGTCAGTCCCGGGAATGCCCGAAGGGTCACGGTCGGGCGCGAGGTGCGCTTCCGTCCAGATGGGCTGAATGAGGACGCCGTCGGGAAAGTCACCTGGATTGGTACGGCTGCCGACGAAGCGACCCGAACCGTACCCGTTCGTGTCGAGCTCGCAAACAAGACAGGGCAACTCAGGGCATCAACCTTCGGGAAGGGTCGAGTCATCCTGCGGGAGGAAAGGGATGCTCTCCTTGTCCCGCAAGACGCGGTTCAGACGATCGACGGAACCCCCATCGTGTTCGTCCGCGACCCGGAGTTTCTGAAAGCAGGCGGCAAAAAAGCTTTCTCTGTTCGCCCCGTCCGGGTGGGTGCAAACGACTCCCAAAACAGAGAGATCATTTCGGGCCTCGAGTCCGGAGAAGTCGTCGCAACTAAGGGGAGCGGTCTTCTCCTCGACGAATTCAAGCGATCGCTTCCTGCGCGGCAGGCGGGCGAGTGACACGACCTAAAGGACCTGACTCAAATTCGTGAGCCGAAACCCGTGAACCAAACACAACCGAACATCGGCGTCCTCGAGCAGCCTGTACCACCGGCTACTCCCAGCGCTCCGGAACCACCGGCTGTCCGTCCGAGCGTGCTCGGCCGGGTCATGAAACTCTTCGGGCATGTCATCCCGATGGCGCTCGCCATCGGATGTGTCGTCGGGCTTGTCGCCCTCGGGCGCGGAACCGGCTGGAGCCTCCCGAAGTTCTCGGCTCTGACCGAAGGCGAGGGGCTCGAGAAGGAGCGTGACTGGTGCGCCGAGCACGGTGTTCCGGAGTCCGAGTGCGTTGAGTGTAAGCCCGAGCTCCTCCCCAGAGCGAAGCGGGTCAAGTGGTGTAAGGAGTTCGGGGTTCACGAGTGCCCGCTCTGCTATCCGGCAATCGCAGAAACGAAGACGCCACCCACCGTCACGAGTGAGGACTGGGAGCGGGCCCGGCGCGCGGTCGGCTTTGCCCCGCGCGTTGAGAACAACCCAAAATGTAAGCTCCACGAGCGACGCATTCAGCTCGTCTCGGCCGAGGTCGTCGATCGGCTCGGCATCGTGTCCCGTCCCGTCGTAACGGGGCCGGTCGTCGAGGGGGTTACAGCTCCGGGTGAGACCGGGTACGCCCCGACGAGTGTCGCGAGGCTCTCTGCGCGCGTTCCTGGGGCCGTGTTCCGGGTCGAAAGGCAGGTCGGCGACCGGATCCGCAGGGGCGACGTGCTTGCCCTCATCGACGCAGCCGAGGTCGGCAGGGTCAAGTCCGAGTTTCAGCAGGCTCTGACGCAGGTAGATCTGAAAGGCCAGACGCTAAAGGGGCTGAAGGAGCTCTCGGGTGGTGCCGTTTCCGGGCAGAGCGTCATGGATGCGGAAGCCGCGTTCGAAGAATCCCGGGTCAGGCTTCTCACCGCCGAGCAGTCACTCGCAAACCTCGGGCTCACGATTCGCGCCACCGATGTCCGAGGTCTCACTCCGACCGACCTCGCGAAGCGAATGCAGTTCCTGGGAATTCCGGACGCCCTCCGTCGGGAGCTCGACGGCAAGACCGGGTCAAGCAACCTCCTTCCGGTCACCTCGCCCGTAGACGGTGAGGTGGTGTCGAGGTCTGTCGCGGCCGGCGAAGCCGCAGACGCCGGGAAGGTGCTGTTTGTCGTCGCCGACACGAGCCGTCTCTGGCTCACGCTCCGCGTCAGGATCGAGGACGCTCCGAAGCTAAAACCCGGGCAGCCCGTCCGCTTCACTCACAGTGGGCATGAGGAAGGTGACGCCGGATCGATCGTGTGGGTCAGTCCTTCGGCGGACGAGAAAACGCGGACGGTTGCCGTCAGGGTCGATCTTCCGAACCGAGACGGGTCACACCGGGCAAACACGTTTGGGACCGCTCGGGTGGTGCTCCGCGAGGAGAAGAACGCCGTCGTGGTCCCCAGTGAGGCGGTCCACTGGGAGGGGGACTGCAACGTGGTCTTTGTGCGGGACAGGAACTTCGAGGCTCCGGGCGCTCCAAAGGTGTTTCACGTCCGCACCGTCCGGCCAGGTGCTCAAGACGTAGCGCAGGCAGGCCCCGTCACAGAGATTGCAGCGGGGGTGCTTCCCGGCGAGTGGGTGGCAACGACAAACAGCGGCATCCTCCGCTCAGAGCTCTTGAAGAACAACCTCGGAGCAGGGTGAGGGTGCCAGGATAAATAACAGCCCGGTCGGGCTGTCCACCCTGGTCGAAGTCCCTCTTGAAAGAATCTCGAACCGCGCCCCGCGTCCCGGATGGGTGACACGTGCTGAACTGGATTATCGACGTCTCGCTCCGGAACCGCTTCGTGGTTCTCCTCGTCGCGGTCGCTTTCGCGGCCGGCGGGGCGTTTGCGCTCACCCGGCTCGACATCGACGCCTTCCCGGACACAACCCCGATTCAGGTTCAGATCAACACCACCGCACCCGCCCTCGGGCCGGAAGAGGTCGAGACGCAGATTACGTTCCCGCTCGAGCAAGCCCTCTCGGGCCTTCCGAGGTTGCAGAACCTCCGGTCCGTTTCCAAGTTCGGGCTGTCTCAGGTCGTCGTCACCTTCGAGGACGGGACAGACATCTACTTCGCGCGACAGCTTGTCACCGAGCGGTTGAACTCGGTCGAGCTCCCGGCCGGGATCGAGCGGCCGAAGCTCGGACCCGTCGCAACGGGGCTCGGCGAAGTGTTCCACTACGTCGTCCGTGTGAAAGGCTGGGACGCCTCGAAGGCGACGGAAGCCGAGCGGGTCGAGAAGCTCACCTACCTGAGGACGGTTCACGACTGGACCATCCGGCCGACCCTTCGGACCGTTCCCGGGGTTGCCGAGGTCAACGCCTGGGGCGGGTACGAGAAGCAGTACCAGGTGCGGATCGATCCCGATCGGCTCCTTAAGCACGGCCTCACCTTCGGCGACGTGCTCGACGCCCTCGAGAAGAACAACCGGAACGTCGGCGGCGGCGGGGTGAAGCGGAACAACCAGTTTCTGCTCGTCCACGGGCTCAGCCGAACGGTGAACGAGGAGCAGATACGCGGGATCGTCGTGACGGCAAAGGACGGAGTACCCGTTCGCGTCGGTGATGTGGCTGACGTCCAGGTTGGGCACGAGCTCCGCCGCGGCGCGGTAACGTCCCAAGGGCGCGGCGAGGCGGTCTTGGGCCTCTGCTTCATGACGATGGGGGAGAACTCGAAGACCGTCGCGACGGCACTCCGGAAGAAGCTCGACGAGGTCCGTCCGACGCTCCCGCCTGACGTCGAGGTCGAGGTCGTCTACGACCGGACCGAACTCGTCGATGTCGTCATCGACACCGCCCGTCGCAACCTGTTCGAAGGCGGGCTCCTCGTCATCGCGGTCCTGTTCGCCTTTCTCGGAAACCTCCGGGCGGCAGCGATCGTAGCGCTCGCCATCCCACTCTCGATGCTCTTTGCCTTCTCGGGCATGTGGCGGTTCGGGATCGCAGCGAGCCTTTTGTCACTCGGTGCCATCGACTTCGGGATGGTGGTCGACAGTTCCGTCGTCATGGTCGAGAACTGCGTCCGGCACATCGCGCACGGGGACTTAAAAGGAAGAAGCAAACGGGAAGTGGTGAGAGACGCTGCTGTCGAGGTGAGAAAGCCGACGCTCTTCGGCGAGCTCATCATCATGATCGTCTACCTCCCGATCCTGACACTGGAAGGAATCGAGGGGAAGCTTTTTCGTCCCATGGCGCTCACCGTCATCTTTGCCCTTCTCGGCTCCATGGTCCTCTCGATGACCTTGATGCCGGTACTGGCAAGCCTCGCCCTCCCGAGGAAGATCGAGGAGCGGGAGCCGCTCCTCATGCGGCTCGCGAAAGCTCTCTACCGGCCCGCCCTCTGGTTCAGCATGAACCACAAGCTACCGGTCCTCATCATCGCGGTTTCGGCCCTCGTCCTCGCGTTCGGGATGATCGCCCCGAACCTCGGCTCCGAGTTCGTGCCGAAGCTCTCCGAGGGGGCGTTGACGATGAACGTCATTCGTCTCGCCGGTACCGATCTCGAAGAATCGACGAGCGTGAATGGGACGATGGAGCGACTCGTCCTCGACAAGTTCCCGGACGAGGTGAAGCACGTCTGGAGCCGAGTCGGAACGGCCGAAGTCGCAACCGACCCAATGGGGATCGAGCTCACCGACATGTACATCACGCTCCACCCACGGGAGCGGTGGAAGCGGGCTTCGACCCAAGCCGAGCTCGTCGAACTCCTCGACCGAGAACTCCGGACCATCCCCGGGCAGAAGGTCGAATTCTCACAGCCGATCGAGATGCGGATGAACGAGATGACGTCCGGCGTTCGCTCAGACCTCGGCATCAAGCTCTTCGGTGACGACTTCGCGGTCCTCACCGCGAAGGCTGCCGAGATCGAGCGGGTCTTAAAGAGCATCGACGGGAACGCGGACGTCCGGGTCGAGCAGGTGACGGGTCAGCCGGTGTTGCAGATCCAGGTCAGGCAGGAGGAGATTGCCCGCTACGGCATCCCGGCAAAGACCGTAACGGACCTCATTCAGGCGGTCGGTACGCTCGAGGTCGCTGAGGTCGTCGAGGGGCAGCTCCGGTTCCCGTTCGTCGTCAGGCTTCCTGAGAAGTGGCGGGAGAGTCCTGAGGCGATCGGATCCATTCTCGTTGCGACGCCGACCGGTGAGCGCGTCCCGCTCTCGCGACTTGCCGATATCCGGCTCGTCGAAGGCCCATCGACTATCACCCGCGAATGGGGGCAGCGGCGGATCACTGTCACCTCGAATATCCGCGGGCGGGACATGGGGTCGTTCGTCGCCGAGGCGAGAGAGAAGGTCTCGGCCCAAGTCGAGCTCCCGAAGGGCCGGTATCGGCTCGAGTGGGGTGGGCAGTTCGAGAACTACGATCGGGCGAGGAAACGGCTCCTGATCGTTGTGCCTGTCGCCGTCCTGATGATCTTTACGCTCCTGTACTTCACCTACCACAACGCGGTCGACGCCCTTCGCGTGTTCACCGGCGTCCCCTTCGGGTGGGTGGGCGGCATCATCGCGCTCTGGCTCAGGGACATGCCGCTTTCGATCTCGGCCATCATCGGGTTCATAGCACTTTCGGGCGTCGCGGTCCTCGACGACATGATTCTCGTCTCTACGGTTCGCGACCTTCGCCGCCGGGGTATGGCCGTCGAGGCGGCACTCCGCGAGGCGGCGATGACCCGGCTCCGTCCGGTTCTCATGACAACGCTCGTCGCAAGTCTCGGGTTTGTCCCGATGGCGTTCTCGACCGGCCAGGGGGCAGAGGTCCAGCGGCCGCTCGCGACAGTGGTTATCGGCGGCGTCATCGCAGCCATGGTGATGTCGCTCTTTGTCCTACGGGTGCTCTACCTCATCTTCGACTGGATCGCGCACGGGCTCTTCTGGGTGCTCACGCGCGTCTTCCGGGTAGGTGAGGGGACAGCCCGGGTGATGGTCGGTCTCGACGTGGAAGGGGCCGAAGAAGGAAGCACGGAGCCGGGCGAGGACGGCGAGCGGAGCGGTTCCGCTGGCACTCAGTCACGGCTGACCCACGTGTGACGGAGGAGGCTTTCGATGAGGATGCAACTGACGCGGGCCGGCTTTACGCTCGGCGCGTTCGCGGCGCTCGCGCTCTTTGTCGCCGGGTGCGGCGAGAAGGGCCAGGACGCGAAGGACAAGGACAAGGGGAAGCCCGTCGCCCAGGCGGAGAAGGCTGGCGAGAAGGGCGAGGGCGGGGGTGACCACAGCGGATGGTGGTGCAAGGAGCACGGGATCCCGGAGCACGACTGCGCGCTCTGTAGCGCGAAAGTCGCCGCCGAGTACAAGAAGAAGGGCGACTGGTGCAAGGAGCACGACCGGCCCGAGTCCCAGTGCTTCCTCTGCGACCCGAAGCGGATGGAGAAGTTTGCGGCCCAGTACCGCGCGAAGTACGGCAAGGAACCGCCTCCCGTTGACCCTGAGAACGTGAAGGGCGGGAAGGCAAAGGAAAGCGAGAAGGACGAGGGGAAGAAGGACGGGGAGAAGAAGTAACTTTGAGACGGCATGCCGATACGCATCCGTACCTGACCGGGTGCGGTCGGCTTGGCCGGAAATGTCACACCTCCAAACGGTGGGGTGTGGCTACGACACGAGGTGACAGATGCAAAGAAACGAAGGCCGCCCCAGGCGGTGGCGTGGGATTGCGATCACTGCCCTCGGCCTCGTACTCCCGTTTCAAGGCGGGTGCGCGTGCGGGTGCGGCGCTGGCCTTACCCGCAGTACCCCGGACCGCGCCACTGGACCGGCCTGCCGAGCGGTCCTTGGCCCACCTCCTCTCGAGGACGGGGCCGCACCGTTAAGAGGCGAGGTGCTCGGCCAGCGAACGCTCGATGCTGGATAGCGGGCAGCGGAACTGAAAATCGGCTGAGCGACGGGGCGGATCCCGCGCTCGACGTGAAGGCGGGGGCCGCTCCTTGACGAGCCCACCTGCCGGGTCCGGAGGCCCGCCCCGAGGTGGGGCGGGCGGTTTCTGTGTTTTACGGAAGGAGTCCGCAAGTGATGAAGACGCGCTGGATGGTTGCCCTGGTGGTCGCACTCCTCGCGGGAGCGTGGCAGGCGGCGGAAGCTTCAGAGCCCAGGCCGACCACGATCACCATCCCCGAGATGGACTGCCCGAGCTGCGCGAAGTAGATCGCAGACAAGGTCACGAAGGTCGATGGTGTTGCGAAGGCCGAGGCCGACGTGAAGACGAAGACCATCAAGGTGACGCCGAAGGTGGGAGCGGTCCTGTCGCCGAAGGGACTCTGGGAAGCGGTCGAGAAGTCCGACAAGACGCCGACCCGGCTCGAAGGTCCGAGCGGTGTGTTCACGACGAAGCCGAACGGATGACCGTGCGATGGGGCGGAGGCCGTAGCGGCAAGAGCTCGGCCTCCGCCCGTCATGCTTCCTCGTGTGGCTGTGGGAGGCGGAAGTGGTCACCGGAAGGGGAATCCCTCGCGGGAGCTAACGGGGCCGGTCGATACTTGTTGATACATCGAGGTGCGCTTGAGTTTCCTCGGCGAAACTCAAGCCCGTCGCCTCGGCACTTATGGACAGTCATTCGGGCCGCAAGGAGGGTGGGAACATGAGACGACCCAAGAGGGTGCTCTCGGTGTGCTGCGCATCGATCGTAGCTGGAGCGGTCGGGTGCAGTGCCGTGCCCACGGAAAGTCCCCGCCACGCGGTCGGGTTCTCGCCGAACGCTTCGGTGCGGCAGGCGGCGGGGCCGGGCCCACTGCCGTCCGGAATCATGCTCGCGTCAGGCGAACTCCCTCGGCCGCGAGCGGTTCCGGAGCCGTCCGCTCCAGCGCGCCTCGGGCTTACCGAACTCACCGCCCTCGGTCTCGACCGAAACCCGCGGCTCGCGCAAGCGCGGTTTGCGATCGACACGGCTTCGGGCCGCGCGGTCCAGGCCGGGCTCTACCCGAACCCGACCGTCAGTGTCACTGGCGACGAGCTCGGCGACAGGCAAGGTCCAGCGGGGATCATCACGGCGCCACACGTGAGCCAGGAGTTCGTGACGGGCGGAAAGCTTGGACTCAGTAGGGCTGCTGCCACGAAAGAGGTTGACCAGGCGACCCTCGCGCTCATGACGCAGCGCTACGCGCTGCTCGCAAACATCCGCTCGGCGTACTTCGACGCCGTCACGACCCAGAGGCGGGCCGAGATCCTGTCTGAGCTCGTCAAGCTCGCGGAGCAATCGGTCGCCCAGACTGAGAAACTCCTCCAGGCGAAGCAGGTGGCCCGGCTCGATCTCGTTCAGCTCGAGGTCGATCTCGAACGCTTGAGGACAGAGGAGCAGGCGACACGCCGGGAACTTCCGGCCGCCTACCGGAGGCTCGCCGCCGTTGTCGGCGTGTCTGACCTCCCCCTCGGGTTCGTCATCGGAAGTCTCGAAGTTCCGCTCCCGCCCTACGATCTCGAGAGACTGCAACCCTACGTCCTCGCCTCGCACCCTGAACCGCGGTCTGCACGAGCCGGCGTCGAACGGGCGCAGCTCCTCCTCCGCCGAGCAGAAGTTGACCCCATTCCGAACGTGACGGTCTCTACCGGTTACGTGCGGCAGAACCAGAACCGCTCAAATGACTGGACGCTCGGGGTGAGTGTCCCGGTACCCGTGTGGAACCGGAACCAGGGAAACATCCTTGCCGCGCGCGGCCAGCTTGGCGAGGCGGTGCAGGAAGTGACCCGAGTCGAGAACGACCTCGTCGAGCGGCTCGCGACCGCCTACCGGGAGTTCACCTCGGCCCGGCAGCGAGCCGAGCGCTACCGGTCGGCAATCCTTCCGAGGGCGGAGGAAACCTACGAGCTCTCGGTCCAGGCGTACAAGGGCGGGCAGTTCGAGTACCTCAGGGTACTTCAGGCACAACGGGCTCTTTTCGAGGCTCGGCTCGAGTACAACCGAGCGCTCGGTGAGGCATGGCGGGCAGCGAGCGTCATCTCGGGTCTCACTCTCGAAGACCAGTGGCCGCCGGTACCGCCGGCCGAGGTTCCGAAGCGGTGATCCGCCGCGAAGGGCTGAAGTCTTAAGGCTGCCCCTCGGTCAAGCCGAGCGAGGTCATAGCAGCAGAACAAGTCAGGCGGTATCTGCGTTGCCGCACCAGCGCACTACCGAGTCGCCGCTCCTCGAACGTCCGGATTGTTTTTCGCCGGGCAGGAGCCTTGGAGTTCCACCATGACCGACAGCCGTGACGAAGCCGAGCCGGAGCTCGACGCCCGCAACGCGGCGGAGCGAAGAACCCTCAGGTGGGTGCTCTTCATCAACTTCTCGCAGGTCGTTCTGGCCGGAGTCGTAGGCTTTCTCGCAGACTCGACCGGGTTACTCGGCGCGGCGCTCGACAACCTAGGTGACGCTGCCGTCTACATGGTCAGCCTCTACGCCGTCGGCCGGACGGTGGCCCTGAAGGTGCGCGCCGCCCGTCTGTCCGGCGTGCTCCTGATCGTTCTCTCCCTTGGGCTCCTCGTAGAAGTTGTGCGGCGCTACTTCGGCGGCTCGGAGCCGATCGGACTGGCGATGATCCTCACCGCCCTCGTGAACGCGGCGACCAACCTCGTAAACTTGCGGCTCCTTCAGTTCCACCGCAAGGAGGGCGTGCATCTCAAAGCCTCCTGGATCTTCACGACCAACGACATGCTGGCGAACCTCGGCATCGTGCTCTCGGGTGTCGCCGTCATGGCGTTCAAATCTCCGCTGCCAGACCTCCTCATCGGCCTCGTGGTGGTTTGCGTAGTCGTAAAGGGCGGGTGGGACATTCTGAAGGAGGCGGCCGAGGCTCGGCGGGCGGAAGCTGACGCCCCGGTCGGGCCGGGATCATGAGCATGGAGCATCGATTTTGACCATGCCTTTGCCGGTGCGCTACCGTACCCGGACCGGTCGTTCGACCACGTCTTTCCTGAGCCTCGTGCCACGCCACGTAACGGGTGAATAGCGACTGCGGGTGCTTACCCGTGCGGTCACGTTCAGTCGGGACGGTGGTGTAGGCTGCACCTTCGGCTCATCAGGCTCTCGCTGCCGTTCGTTCGAACCCTTATTGGGTACGAGCGGACGCGAAGACTGGTGCCATCGGAGCGCTTCCACGAATGCGGAAGGCGGGCTTTAGAGACCTCGAACAACCTGGCAGCAACTGAATTGGCGGCCGGACTTTGTCCGGCTACCGGGCAAGGAAGCCCTTATGGCGGTGAAACTCGAGAGACATGTAACCACGTAAGGAGCACTCGGTATGCAAAGCGAGCAAGCAGTCGTGCAGTTCCGGATCCACGGGATGGACTGCGTCGAAGAGGTAGCGATCCTGAAGCGCGTCGTCGGCCCGGTGGTCGGCGGCGCCGACCGGCTGTCGTTCGACGTGCTGAACGGACGGATGGGAGTGCCGGCAGATGCCGGCGTCTCGCCGGAAGCCGTTGTTCAGGCCGTGGCCGGCACCGGGATGAGGGCCGAGGTCTGGCAGCGGGACGACGAGGCCGAGACCGACCGCGGCCGGTTCTGGGAACGCCGCGGGCGGACGGTGCTCACGGCCGCAAGCGGAGTGTTCGGGCTGCTCGGTTTTTTGAGCCACGCGGTCGTTACGGGGAACATCCTTTCGGCCTTCGGGTCGGAGGGGGTGGCCGACGCCGAGTCGGTCCCGCTCGTGGCGCGTGTCCTCTACGCCGCGGGCGTACTTACCGGCGTCTGGTACTTTCTGCCGAAGGCGTGGCAGTCGCTGAAACGCCTACGTCCCGACATGAACCTGCTCATGACGGTCGCCGTGTCGGGGGCCGTGGCGCTGGGCGAGTGGTTCGAGGCGTCGACGGTGGCGTTTCTGTTCGCCGTGTCGCTTGCGCTCGAGTCCTGGAGTGTCGGCAGAGCGAGGAGGGCTATCGCAGCCCTCATGGAACTCGCCCCGCCGGTTGCCAGGGTGAGACGCGGCAGCGAGGAGGTAGAAGTGCTGCCGGGAGAGGTTGCGGTCGGGACGGTGTTCGTCGTCCGGCCGGGTGAGAAGCTCCCGCTCGACGGTGTCGTCGCGCGGGGCGAGAGCGAAGTAAATCAGGCACCGATTACCGGAGAAAGTGTTCCGGTGCCGAAGAAGCCGGGGGACTCCGTGTTCGCCGGTACCATCAACGGAAACGGGGCGCTCGAGGTCGAATCGACCAAGCCCGCTTCCGACACGACCCTCGCCCGCATCATCCGGATGGTCGGGGACGCCCAGTCCCGCCGCGCGCCGAGCGAGCGGTGGGTCGAGACGTTCGCCCGTTACTACACCCCGGTGGTGATGGGGCTTTCGGCGTTGGTTCTCCTCGCCCCGCCGCTTGTCTTCAGCGAGCCGTGGCCGGTCTGGGTGTACCGGTCGCTGGTTCTGCTCGTCATCGCGTGCCCCTGCGCTCTCGTCATTTCCACCCCGGTCAGCATCGTGGCAGCACTTGCAGCCGCAGCCCGCCACGGCGTGCTCATCAAGGGTGGCGTGTATGTCGAGGCCCCGGCCGGCCTTCGGGCGATGGCGCTCGACAAGACCGGGACACTCACCGAGGGGAAGCCGTCGGTGGTGGAGCTGGTGGCGCTGAACGGTACGGACGAGAGGGTTCTCCTCGAACGGGCTGCGGCAATGGAGGTCAGAAGCGACCACCCGCTGGCCCGGGCGATTACCGCGTATGCCCAAAGCCGCGGCGTCACCCCGCCCCCTGCTGACGACTTCACCATCGTCCAGGGCAAGGGTGCGCACGGCAGGATCGGAGATGAGCTCCACTGGATCGGGTCACACCGGTACTTGGAGGAGCGGGGTCAAGAGACGCCCGACGTCCACGATCGTCTGGAAGCCCTGTCGCGGGCCGGTCGGACCGTGGTCGTGGTTGGGACCGAGAAGTCGGTCTTGGGCTTTATCGCGCTGGCCGACGCGGTTCGCCCTCAGGCCCGTCAGACGCTGGATGCGCTCAGGCGAGCCGGCATCGAGCACATCATCATGCTCACCGGGGACAACCGTGGAACGGCGGAAGCCGTCGCACGAGAAACCGGTGTCGACGAGGTGATGGCCGAGCTCCTGCCGGAGGACAAGGTGACGGCAATCGAACGCCTTGTCGACCGCTACAAAGCGGTCGGGATGGTGGGCGATGGGGTGAACGACGCCCCCGCCCTCGGGCGCGCGACGGTCGGCATCGCCATGGGAGCGGCAGGAAGCGACGCCGCCATCGAGACGGCCGACGTCGCTCTCATGAGTGACGACCTCTCCAAACTCCCGTGGCTCGTCCGGCACTCGCGAAGGACGCTGTCCGTTGTCCGTCAGAACGTAGCCTTCTCGCTCGGTGTGAAGGCGGTATTCGTCGTGCTCACCTTCGCCGGTTACTCGTCGCTCTGGGCGGCGATCGCGGCCGACATGGGTGCGTCTCTCCTTGTCATCTTTAACGGCTTGAGGCTGCTCAAGTCGTAGCTGTCGTAACGGCAAGTGCGCTTGCCGTGTGGTCACGGAGGTTCCAGACACACGAGGAGGTTATCCCACCGGTTCGCTGGTTACGGGGGCTCGCCAGCACTCTCGAAAGAGAGGATAAGGGGCCCCTAACCTGAGCCTCTGACCTAACTGGTGTTGACGTGCCCACTCAGCGTGAATACCTGATCGGAAATGGAATCCCTGTTCGCGCTCCTCGGCTTGTCGGTCATCCTCTTTGCCTCCACGAATGTCGATGACGTGTTCGTCCTGCTCGGCTTCTTTGCCGACCGTGCATACCGCGCCCGCGAGGTGGTGGCCGGTCAGTATCTGGGGATCGGTGCCCTCTACGGGGCCAGCGCCGTCGCCTCGCTCGCTTCGCTGGTCATCCCCGCCGCCTACATCGGGCTACTCGGGCTGGCACCGATTGGCATCGGCGTAAGGAAGCTCCTGCGCCGTTCCGTTCGGCAGGGTGACGGGGAGGAGGTCACCGCCCACAAGTCGGGCGGCGGGACATCCGGCCGCGTCCCTCTCCGTGGCCGCCGTCACGGTGGCGAATGGCGGGGACAACATCAGCATCTACACGCCCTTCTTCGCCGCGCGGTCGGGCTCCGACGTGGTGGTGGCCGGTCTCGTGTTCGCGGCCATGACGGGGCTTTGGTGCGGCCTGGCGTAC
>HG799462.1:1630895-1670519 GCA_000531095.1 Gemmata massiliana
CAACTGCACGCAGGAACTCCAAGAATCGCATAACTTCGTATAGCATACATTATACGAAGTTATACGAGGCGCCGGTCCGCCGCTACGCCCCCGGCTCGTGCCGCTCGTGCTCATCGGACTCGGGTTGCTGATCCTTTACGAAGCGGGCAGCTTCGGCCTGCTGCGGCCTTGAGGCGCATAGCGAGTGAGGCGAGGCTGTCAGGAGCCCCCGCTGACGCGTCACCCACTCGGGCCGAATCCGACGGCCGATGCGGAGGGTCGCCAGGCCCGAGGCCCGGACCAATCGGGAGTTGATGAACCGCATTCGAGTGCGGATGGCTGTCAGTGGAAGACGGACAGGAAGGAGCGAGAGATGACGAACGTACGCGGCTGGCAGCCGAGGCTCAGAGCGTGGTAAGGGAAGCTGATGACTCGGCTCTCGGCGATCCTAGTTTGGGCTTGCAGCTTCGCGTTGCTCTTGACGAGCATGCCTTCAACAGGCTTTGCCTGGTGCCTCCGAGAGGATGGGTCCATCCGATTCGAACTGACCGGGGCTGATGGCCGCTGCATCGACGCTGACGGCGCCATTGAGACTTCCGGTTCGACACCGCGGGGGATCCCCTTGCTGAGTGACTTGGGCGACTGCGTCGATCTTGCCCTTTCAGGGATGCCTGCACTGCCGCAGGGAAGCCAAGTCAGGGAAGCAGTCTCGCCGATCGTGGCCGTCTGGCCGCCAACCGTTTTCTTCGCCTGCTTGCTTTCCGGCGCACCCTCCGCACACGTGGAGAGGGCGACTCTCCCGAGTGACCGCTTACGGATTCACTACGAGAACCCGTTTCTCCGGGACACCATAGTTCTTCTTCTCTGATCGTTACACCGTCTTCCCGTCCCAATCGAATTGCGGGGCAAGTGCGGGGTCGTCCGCCTGGCCCGGTCAGTAACGTTCGCTCCTACTCGTCTCTATGATCACGTGCCTCAGGGCTTCCCGAGCCGTTTTGCTCATCTTCTCTCTCGGCGTGTTCGGCTGTTCCCCCGAACTGCCGGAAATCGCTCCGTTGCCGACTGCAAGCGATCCCGATCAGGCCAGGGGTCCGAAGGTAGGTGTCGGATCAAGCGAGGCACTGGCTGAGGGGTTGGTGGAGCCCTCAGGCGTCATAGGCCTTCGTGCAGCTTTGTCCGCCGCGCTGGCGCAGAGTCCGGAACTTGCCTCCTTCGGCTGGGTCGTCAGGGCGCGTGAGGCAGAAGTTCTTCAAGCATCGAAGCGGCCAAACCCTGACTTCACGATCGCGGCAGAAAACTTCGTCGGCTCAGGCGTGTTTGGAAATCAGGTGCAGTTCCAGAACACCCTTCAGCTAAGCCAGCTCTTTGAGCTCGGCGAGAAGCGTCAGAGGCGGACGGAGTCAGCAGCGTTCGCTCGAGACGCGGCAACTCTCGAGTACGAGGCAAAGCGGGTCGAGGTGCTCGCCTCAACCACGCTCGACTTCATCTCGGTCGTCGGGAACCAGGAGGCGGTAGCGATCGCACGTGGCGCGAGGCTTCACGCAGAAGCGCTGCTTGACGCGGTGAGAAAACGAGTGTCGGCCGGCGCAGGTTCTGTCCTCGAAGAAGTCCGGGCAGAGGTGGCGGTGCGGCGCGCCACAATTGTTGAGCACCACGCAGAGCACGAACTCAAGAGCTCTAAACAACAACTCGCAGGGCGGTGGGGTAGCAAGGCCCCAAGCTTCACTGAGGTGAAGGGCGACGTCTATTCGACGCGACCGGTGCCGCCCTTTGAATCCCTCCTTGAGCGCCTCGACGCTGCTCCGGAGCGACAAGCATCGCTTGCGGTCGAGCGTCTGAAGATCGCGGAGGCAGCGCTCGCCCGAACGAAGCGGGTGCCCGATGTCGTAATCGGTGTCGGGTGGCGTCACGGGAGGGACTGGGACGATCAGGCAGCCGTTGCCGAACTGACCATGCCGCTCCAGGTGTTCAACCGGTTCGAGGGGGAGATCACCGCGGCGGAGGCGATATCGACGAAGGCACCGGCCGACACGCGGGCAATCGAGGTGAGACTCCGAGCGCTCCTCTTCACCCTTTACCAGGAACTGACCCACGCTCGCGACGAGGTGACCGCGATGCGGCAGGAAATTGTCCCAAGGTCGGAGCGGGCACTGACACTCGCTCGTGACGGGTACTCGCAGGGACTATTCACGCAGCTCGAGGTCATCGACGCCCAGCAGACGTTGACCGAAGTTCGGAAGGAGTACCTTACGGCAGGAACAACTTTTCACTGGCTGACCGCAGAACTGGAACGGGTGCTCGGTAGCGCCCTGTAGGGAGTCAATAAGGAAGGAATTGCTATGCCTGAGAAGCGACCTCAACTCATGACCCAGGCGAGACTGTGCATCGCGGTTGTCTTTGTCCTCCTTTCCCTCGGGTCCGTAGCCTTCGCAGGAGACGATGAGGGAGGGGAGGAACACGAGCACGGAGAAGAAGGAGGTATCGAGGCCCTTGACCCCGAGTCACTCGAGCGGGTCGGGGTCACGTTTCTCACCGCCGGGCCGCAGACGATTACCGTTACCCTTCCGCTAAACGGAACTCTTGTCCCGCACGAGGACCGAGTCACCCGAATCATCCCACGATACCCGGGGATCGTGAGAGAAGTTCGAAAGCGGCTCGGCGATCCGGTCGCGAAGGGAGAAGTCGTAGCCGTTGTCGAGAGCAACCAGAGCCTCGGGCGGTACGAGGTGCGTTCGGAGCTCGAAGGCTTCATCGCCCGTCGCGATGTCACCGTCGGAGAGTTTACGGCCGACACCGCGGCGATCTTCGAAGTAGCCGACTACCGGGTGCTCTTTGCCGACTTCTTCGTTTTCCCGGCGGACCTCGGGAAAGTGCGGGTCGGGCAGAAAGTGTCCGTCGACGCGCCTGGCGACGAGCCGAGCCAGCACGCAACCATTTCCTTCATTTCACCTGTTACGGACCTGGCAACTCAATCCCGGTTCGCTCGGGCCGTGCTCGAAAACCCCCACGGACGTTACCAGCCGGGGATGTTCGTCACGGGGGAGGCGGTGCTCGATTCAATACCAGTCCCTGTCGCGGTTCAGAAATCGGCTGTCAGGACGAGTAAGGGGGAATCGATCGTCTTCATTCGCGAGGGCGAGCGGATCGAACCAAGGCCAGTTGAGATAGGGCGGACCGACAAGGAGTTCGCAGAGGTCGTGAACGGCGTCACGCCCGGCGAAATCTACGCCGCGGGGAAGACGTTTGTGCTCCTCTCGGAACTCGAGAAAGGGGAGGCGGAACATGAAGACTAGCTGGGTGACAGTGGCTCAAAGCCCTTGGCGTAGTGGGGTACCGTGCTAGAGAATCTTCTCTCGTTCTCGATCCGGAACCGCCTTCTCGTCGTCCTCCTGACCCTCGGTGCGGCAGCAGCAGGGGCCGGTGCGCTCGCACGGCTTCCGATCGACGCCGTCCCAGACATCACGAACAACCAGGTTCAGGTCAACACCGTCTACCCCGCGTTCTCGCCGCTCGAGATCGAAAAACAGGTGACCTTTCCCGTCGAGACGGCGCTCGCGGGAATCCCAGGGCTCGACCACACCCGCTCACTCTCCCGGAACGGCTTCTCCCAAGTGAGCGCCGTCTTCTCGGAAGCGACCGACATCTACTTCGCACGGCAGCAGGTGAGCGAGCGGTTGACCCGCGCGCGGGGAGCGCTTCCTCCGGGGGCTGAACCCGCCATGGGGCCCATATCGACCGGACTTGGCGAAGTGTACATGTGGGTCGTCGAGTACCACGACGACTCGGCCGCGGATGACGGAGGGGGGGAGAGCGGGCTTCTGCCAGACGGCACGTACCGTACCCCGGAGGGGCGGAGTCTGAAGTCACCGCTCGAGAAGGCAGCATACCTCCGAGAGATTCAAGACTGGGTTATCGCACCACAGCTAAAAACCGTCCCAGGTGTGGCCGGAGTCGATACCATCGGCGGTTACCAGAAGCAGTACCTCGTCCAGCCGGATCCGCTAAAGCTCGTCGCTTTCGAGGTAACACTCGAAGACCTTTCCCGCGCGATCGACCGAAACAGCCAGAGCACCGGGGCGGGGTACATCGAGCAGGAAGGTGAAGCCTTAGTCGTCCGCTCCTCTGGGCTGCTGACGAATGAGGCGGAAATCGGCGACATCGTCGTCCGCGAGCGAGGCGGGATTCCGATCCGGGTCAGAGAGATCGCCGACGTGTCGCTCGGCGCCGAGCTCCGCACAGGGTCGGCGAGCGAGAACGGCGAGGAAGTTGTCGTGGGCACCGCACTCATGCTCATCGGTGAGAACAGTCGCACCGTGTCGAACGCGGTCGACGAGAAGCTTACCGTCATCAACCGCTCGCTCCCGAAAGACGTCCGGGTCAAAACGGTCTTGAACCGAAAGAAGCTGGTCGATCAGACGATTGGAACGGTGGCGAAGAACTTGAGCGAGGGGGCAATCCTCGTCGTCGTTGTACTCTTTGCCCTCCTCGGAAACTTCCGTGCTGCGCTCGTAACTGCGCTCGCCATCCCGCTCTCGATGTGCTTGACAGCTATCGGCATGGTCCAGGCCCGCGTGAGTGGGAACTTGATGAGTCTAGGTGCCATCGACTTCGGGCTCATCGTCGATGGCGCGGTCATCATCGTCGAGAACTGCGTCCGGCGTCTCGCGGAACGGCAGCACGAGCTCGGCCGGAGACTCACTCTCTCGGAGCGTCTAACAACGGTCTTCGAGGCGAGTAAGCAGGTCCGGGGTGCGACCGCGTTCGGGGAGGCGATCATCATCATTGTCTACGTGCCAATCCTCTTCCTCACCGGTGTCGAGGGGAAGATGTTTCGGCCGATGGCTTCGACCGTCATTTTTGCGCTCGCGGCCGCCTTCGTTTTGTCTCTCACCTTCATTCCGGCGATGGTTGCTCTTTGCCTCCGTGGGGACGTGCGAGAGCGGGAAAATCCCGTGATGAGGATGATGAAAGCGGCTTACGAGCCGCTCCTTCGTCTCGCCCTCCGTGGGTCTGCCGCTGTGGTGGTGATCGGTGCAGGCTTCTTTCTCGGCACGCTCTGGCTTTTCTCCCAACTCGGGCAAGAGTTTGCCCCCACGCTCGACGAGAAGGATGTGCTCATTCAGGCACTGCGTATCCCGAGGACGAGCCTGACCGAGTCGCAGGAGATGCAGTTTGCTCTCGAACGCGAGCTCAGCAAGGAGCCGGAGGTCGAGTTCGTGTTCTCGAAGACCGGTACCGCCGAAGTGGCGGCCGATCCCATGCCGCCGAGCATCTCAGACACGTTCATTGTGCTACGGCCTGAGTCTGCATGGCCCGACCCTGGATTGGAGAAGGAAGAGCTTCTCGATCGCTTCAGAGAGATCGTCGAGAACATTCCCGGCCACAACTTCGAGTTCACGCAACCTATCCAGATGCGGTTCAACGAGCTCATCGCAGGTGTCCGGAGTGACGTCGCGATAAAACTCTTCGGCGACGACTTTGGCCTGATGCTCCCTGTCGCAGAGTCCCTTTCCCGAGTCGTGAGCCAAATTCCTGGTGCTACCGACGTCAAGGTCGAGCAGGTGACAGGCCTTCCGCTTCTTGACGTGACCGTCAGGCGGCAGGCGGCTGCACGGCTGGGACTCGATGTGAAGGACGTGCAAGAGGTCCTTCGGGTCGCTGTCGGCGGGAGCGAAGCGGGATTCATCTTCGAAGGGGACCGCCGGTTCGAGGTGGTGGTGCGACTCCCGGAGCGCCTCCGGAGTGACGTCGAGACGCTCAGGCGTCTTCCTGTCCCGCTCCGGCCGAGAGACGAAGTCGAGGCGGTCGTGAAAGAAGGCGGCCCACTCCACACACCGCCGAGATTCGTCCCGCTCGAATCCGTAGCCGACATCCGCCTCCTTGAAGGACCGAACCAAGTGAGCCGCGAGAACGGTAAGCGCCGGATCGTGGTTCAAGCAAACGTGCGCGGCCGGGACATCGGAAGCTTTGTCGAAGAAGCCCAAGCTGCGATCGACAGGGAGGTGACCATCCCCGCCGGCTACTGGCTCGCCTGGGGCGGTCAGTTCGAGAACTTGGCCGCCGCAAAGAAGCGTCTCGCAGTTGTCGTCCCCGTCTGCTTCTTCCTCATTTTCTTACTCCTCTACTCGAGCTTCCGTTCCTTCCGGCAGGCAGCGATGGTGTTTAGCGCCGTTCCGCTCGCCCTCTCGGGCGGCATTGTCTCTCTCTGGCTTCGAGGGATGCCGTTCTCGATCAGCGCCGCCGTCGGGTTCATCGCTCTCTCCGGCGTCGCAGTTCTGAACGGGCTCGTCATCGTCTCGTTCATCAACGGTCTCCGTGAAGAGGGGCTACCTCGCGACGAGGCGATCCTCCACGGCTCACTCACCCGGCTTCGGCCGGTGCTCATGACGGCAATCGTAGCAGCACTCGGCTTTGTGCCGATGGCACTCGCGACCGGCACCGGCGCAGAAGTCCAGCGACCGCTTGCAACGGTCGTCATCGGGGGCATCGTTTCTTCAACACTGCTCACACTGTTTGTCCTCCCAGCACTGTACCGACTGGCGACGAGAGAGGGCCAGGTCGTGGAGAGGGGGGAATCCAGCGAGGTATCACGATGAGGACGGCCGGTCTTCTGAGGTGGCATATGAAAAGAAATGCAATTATGCACGCAGCAGTCCTACTTCTGCTTGCCGGCTGCTCAGCCGAGCGGGCGGGCAGTGTCGTGATGAAGATCTCGACATCGGTAGCTCACGTCGAACTCCCACCCTCATCCGTTCGCGTCGGCGATCGTGTTGCTCTTATCGAGAGCCACTGCCCCGGAAAGATGACTCGCCGAACCCGCAAGCCGAAGTCTGACAAGTGCCGGAAGGTCGTTATTGGGACGGGTTCGGTGACGGAGATCCTCAACGACCGTTATTCGGTCGCCGAGTTCCCGGAAGGTCCTGAATTCGAGGAGGGGGACGCGGTCGACTTGTACCGGGGCCAGCCGGTAGGCACCCCGGGTGCCCACCGCCGCTGAGGGGCGCCCTCGCGGCCGGGGATCGTGCGCGAGGGCATGGGCGGGAATTACCACGCAGGATCACAGCGATTGTCGGCCCAGGGCCGGTGTTATTTACTACCCGGTCTGATCCTGCATACTGCGGCGGTGACAAGAACATCGGCCGATACAAGCAGGCCGTTCTCCAGGAGCGGTGCCGAAGCACTTCGAGTTCATGAGATCGACTGGGTCGCCCCCGGAGCGATCCGTGAGTCCTTCCTCGCGTCCCGCTCCGGGGACATCGGGCGAATCGTTGACGACGTTCGAGCGGTGGAGCGGAGCGGGTATAGGCTTGCCGACTTCCGCACCGTCTTCACCGATTCACTCGTGAAGCAACGCACTCGAGGCGTCGAGCGGCTTATTCAAGTCCTCATTGAGAATCCGGTGCTGCTCGACGAATCGTGGGGCGATGCTCGACTGGGGCTCAAGGAGCTCAAGCAATTGCTCGCCCTCTTTCTTGAGGTGCCGGACTTTTGGGCCGAGGGCGGCCGTCTCGGGAGTCGCTCGACAGCCATCGGAAGACTTCTTCGCGACGGCCCCTCTGCCTGGATCGAGCAGGCCCGCGTCGGATCCCACGACGGTACCCTCGCGTGGAACGATCTTCTGTTTTCGCTCGTACACCTGCGTCATCCCACCCCGCTCGATGACGGGTGGCACGCATTGGCCGAAGCGAGAGCCGAAAGGGGATGGGAGTTCGAGCAGAACGGGGCGACCCTGATCCGCGCCTTGCGGGAAAAAGACGACCTCCCCCCGTCGCTCCGCTCACAAGTAGCAGCGACCCGGGCACGACAACTGGGCCTCGACTGGGGGACGTACCGCGAACTTCTCCTCCTTGTCGCCGAACTCCCGTCGCGGGAGGAAATCGTCCGAACGCTCGAGTCGGCGCATTGCGGGCTCGCCGACTACGTGCGGATAGCAAGCCCTGAGCAGCTCCGAAATACTCCTGAGGACCTGCCGACGTTCCGAGCCGCGCTCGTCGCGTGGGCGGCTGAGGATCTCGCGGCGCGAGGGCGGGCATCCGCCAACCAGCTACTCGCCTTCCTGTCGCCTGACGAGCCGCGAGCATCTACGCCGGTACCACGAGATGACATCGAACAGCTATACGATCTGCTGACCCTCCTGCCGGTGGAGCACTTTGTCCCGGAGTGGAGGACGTTGGCCGAGCGGGTCATAGCTCGTAAAGAGGTCGGACTAGCTGCGGCAATGACGACTGATTTGGTCGACCGGGCCGCTCCGGTGGCCGCACTCCACCCGATCGGGACATTCTGGGAGCGGGGGATCGGCAACTCGCCCGATCTCGATACCGAATTAGCGGTCAGGGAACTGAAGCTGAGACTCACCGAGGGTAGTCGAGAAGGCGAGCCGGCAACATCTGGCAGGGTTCGCCCGGACACATGGAAGGAGCTCCTATCTGAGCTTCGATCGCGGTCGGAAACGGATCCGACACTCACAGCTACCGAGCTCGAGCGTCAGCTCCATCTCGTTTTGAACGAGGGGCGGGCGGCTGAAACCGCGGTGGCTAACTTCGTCCGAGGGCTTGCAGGAAAGGTGGTGTTCCGCCCTGACTTCTACCTGATCCTCTTCCGCCGCGAGGCACACCTTCGTCCAGTATCCTGGGCGACGCTGAGTGACCGGTGTCGAGAGTACGGCCTCTCGAAACCGATGGAGAACCGAGTCGCTCGCGAGCACTATCTTCGCGACGTCGTCGACTTCAAGCCGGGCGTCGATGCAAACCGGATGGGGTACATCGCGCGGCTGCTGAGCGAACCTGATGGCCGCGAAGCCCAGAAGCTATGGGAGGATTTCCGACCCGACGCGAAGTCGCAGTCAGACGGCGGGGCTGGCGGAAGGGTCAAACCGGGATACTCGTGGCAACGGGCCGCGCTTCTCTGGTCCCTCGCGCGACGGGCCGACGATCGAGCAGGACTCGAGGCGCTCCTCTCGAACGGCGCGCTCGACCTACTCGGGGAGCGGCTCGGCCAGCCGATGCTGAGGAACGGCCTCCCCTCGTTCGACCGAAATGTCGTCGCGTTGGCGGCGGCGGGCGAGGGTGGGATCATCCCGCCTGACCAGGCCGACTTCCTGTCCGGTCCGGGGCGCCTTGAAATCCCCTCCGACCGGGTTCCGCCAGTACTCCGGCAGGCAGAGATCGTGATTGCGGGCGAAACGGGGGCAGGCTCGATCCTCGCGATGTCCCTCATCCATTGGGGCTTCAGTCACGAGCGGATAACGCTACTCACCCGGCCTGACAGCGTACCGCCCTCATCGCTGGCGGCCGTACCGACGCATGGGCCGAAGTTCTTCGGCGTATCCTTTACATCCGACGACCAGTTCGTGAGAAGCCTGTACGCTTCGGCCGGTCGAGCTCCGATGAGTCGGTCGGGAGAAGTCGTGCGGGTCGAGCCTGAGAGATCCGGCCGGTACACGGTATCCATCCGGGAGTCAGGGTCGGAGCGGCAGCTCAGCGCGGACGCCGTCTTCTTCTGCTCGCGGCCCGGTCCGGATGCGAGTACCGAGCAGAAGGGCGGAGTGCGGTTCATACCCGAGTTGGGAGTCACGACGGGTATGGGTCACGATCCTTCGGCGCTCCGCTACAACCAGACGACCATGGAAGTTGATGGACTTGCGGGAGACCACGGTCGCATCTTCGTGGTCGGGAATGCTGCCGCCACGGCAGCCGATCCAGATCTCGGCAGTCCGGAGAAGCTGCCGGTACAGGTCGGCCGAGCCATGACCGCTCTTATTGTTAAGCTCTCCGGACAGAAGCTTACTGAAGGTGTTCCCGAGGGAGAGTTCGTCTTCCGGTCGTTACGGCCCCTCCACACGTTGGCCCCGTTGCCGAGGCTGCCGAGGCTGTCAGAAACGCGGCGGCGGAAGGCGCGCTGAGCGTCACAGCCTCCGGACCTGCGACTGCTGTCGCTCGATCTCGGCCGCGAGGTCGTGGGCGGGAAGCTGCGAGGGGGCCTCCTCGATCTGCCCATGAACGTGTGCGTTCCTCATGGGTTCCCGCGCAGCCCCGGTGTGCCTTGCAATGACCCGCCGCTCGACTTCCAGCAAGGCACGCGCATCCGCCTGGTTCCACCCCGCCTTGGAGGCGGTGAGCGTCACGAGAAGGTGGCGAAATGAGAGGAACCGGGCTTCGACTCCCTCGACGAGCCCGACTTCTCGCGCGGCCTCCGCGGCACCGTACCCCCCGAAGAGTCGTGAGCCCCTGACATGCGGGAAGACGTACACGCCGATTCCGGAGAGGTGGTCGCAAACGCAAGTCCCACGGCCCCATTCGACGAACCTTACCGCCTGCGTTCTATCCGGGTCGTACGACATCTCGCGGAGTGACTTGGAGACGCGGTGCGCATTCTCTTCCGTCGGCCTCACCCAGGCCTCGACCCTTACCGGCTCGCGTCCGGGAACGTACTGCTTCACGGCGTGACCCCCGACGAGGAGGTACTCGACGCCGTTGGCCGCGAACTCCTGGACGAGCCAGGACAGGACCGTGTTGTGGCACTCATCCCTCGTGAGCAGGAAGTCTCCGACTTTTCCCCCCGGCTTATAGGTCAGGGGGCGGATGAGCGGGACCGCGGGCGGCGCGCTCTTGATGACCTCCGCCATCGTACTCTCCGGTAAAGGGGCTTGTGACGGGCCGTAGCCCTTTGGGGGCGGCCTCTCTGCCCGAAGGGCAACCTTCGGAGTTCCCACGTCGAGGAGCGCCGCGTGGTCCTTCAGGTCCCGTTTCTGTTCGTCTTCGGTTTTCCGATCGCGGTGCGACTCCCACTTACTTCGGAGGAGGTGGTCGTAGGAGAGGTAGTTTGTGAGCACCCCTTGGAACGCTCTCGCGGCGCGCTTCTCCCAGGCACCAGCGAAGCCGCCGATCGTCGCTTCGCCAGCCGCCCAGGTCATTAGGTCGACCCCGACGCCGGACCGTTCCTCGGTCAGGTGGACGCAGTTCCCGCGCTCTCTCAGGTCAAGTGCGATCACCCACCAGGTTCGCCCTGGAAGGGCGCGGCAGACCGCTTGGGCCGCGAGTTCCGCGTTCTCGATGGTGGGTCTTATCCAGACGTCGATGTCACCGGGAATCCGGTCGGGGACGTAGTGGCGGACCGCGTAGCCGCCGACGACAATGTACTCAACCGCGTGAGCGTTCAGCTCCCGGACGAGATCCCGAAACAGCGAGTCCTTCGGTTCCAACTCGCTGCCCTCGAAGGAGGTCGCGTCTCGCTCGCTTCAGCACCTCGTGTGCGGCCACCCGAACCTCGTCCGGCTGGCTCATCCAGTAGCCGTTCGCCCGCTCGATCTGGTCTCTCGTCAGGAGCTGGGCGACGGTGAGCACGAGTTCCCCGTCGGCCGGGACGAGCTCGAGATCCTGCGGGTGAATGCGGGTAGGGGGATGGTCCATCATCTGGATCGACTCTTCGATCCGGGCGGCGAGTTCGGGGTCCCGGTCACTCGGCCGCGGCCCTTCCAAAATCAACTCTTCTCTCTCCGCGGCTCCGGTGTTCCCCGTGTCACAAGGGCGAGAACGACCAGCATCGAAGTAGTTGACGACGCCTGTGCCGGCTGCCTGCCCGAACTGGCTCTCGGCCGCAGTCGAAGCCAGGGAGTCGAGAGTCACACCCTCCGCTCGGGCACACTCCCTCATAGCCTGAAACGCTTTCCGGGAGACCCGGAGCGTAACCGGTATGTCGATCTCGTCGTGGTCATCAGAGCCCATCACGTGCCTCACCGCGGAGTATAGCACCGGTGAAGCGAAGAATTCTACGCGCGCGTGATGCGAGAAACTCAAGGAATCGACGCACCCGTGCGCGTCTACCTTCAGCGTGCTGCGCTGTAAACACGCCGTTCTTCTCTCGCCTCCTGACTTTGAGGACGGTCCAGATGCGCGATGTTTACTTTCCGTCTACTCCGCTTCAAGCGAGGCGGCGGTGCCTTATCCGGCTGCGGCGCCGAACCGTCAGCACCGAAGGTGCGTTAGGTGTGCCCCCGATCAAGGCTGGCTACGACGTGCGATACGCAGGAGCGAAGCGTCCGCAGGACGCGCACCAGAACTGAAACGAGGCGAACGAGTGCGCAGGAGGGCGCCGAGCCGAAGGTGACAACGGACGAACCGAAGAGCCGCGACGTCGCCACCGCAGAGTTCTGCCTTGGCAGCTCGCGCGAGGAAGCCTGGCAAAGCCGGAGCGAAGGATAGTACGGCCGGCCACGGACCACGGCCAGAAGCCGTGCACGCCTCTGGCCCGGGAAGGGGCGCGAGTGCGTTCCGAGGTGAAGGGAAAGAGAAGGACGGGGAGCGGCAAGCCGCTCCCCGCAGTTAGGAAGCGATCTCCGGGTTAAACGGGTTCACCCCGTACGCCTCGCACCAGTCTGAAAAGGACTTCCCCTTTCCGAGGTAGTCGCGGACGAGAGCCTCGGCCGCGAGGGCGAGCCGGGCGAGGACAACGACCTCTTCCACCGTGCAGACGAACCGCGGGTGGGTAAATGTCGTACCCCCGTGGTAGAGGTCGATGGAAAACCGTGGAGCGTCGCCCACGGGTCCGGGGAGCGGGAAGAGAGTCGCCTGGAACGGCCCGAGTGTAAATGACACGACTCGGAAGTCGGAGGCGCCAAGAGTGGTATCTTCGGGGATGCGTGTCATCGTCGCTCACCCCACTCTAGTCTTCACCAGGCAGCATGATGGTGATGACGGGCTCGCCCTCGTCCCCCGGCCCGCACACAGCGTAGAGCGGAACGAGGGGCGGCATCCCCGCCGGTTGCTGTTACGGACGTGGACCGCAAACGAGACCGTTGCCGTGTCCTCGCCCCGGCGGATCGACGCCGCGAGCATGTGAAGGACGTCGTAGAGCCTTCCTACCTCGTCCTGACCGATGATGCCGGAAGGGACGGCGACGCACTTCTCCCACGCGGCGCGGGAGAGGGCGACACTGTACTTGAACCCCACCTCGCTCGCGATGGCACCCGCATCGACGAGTACGCCGTCACGCAGGGCGTCGGCGCGGGTGTAGCTGTGGATCACTTCCGGCTGTTTCTCAGGCTGTTTCTTGTCGAACATGAGCAGAACCTCCATTTTCTGGCGGTTATTCTGCGAGTTCGCGGAGTCGTTCTCGGAGGCCGAGAGTGTAATCACGGCTGGAACGCTCCCGTCCGGATTGAAGTGCGAGCGAAACCGCTCGTTACCGGCCGCTAGAAAAAAAGTTGCGTGTGCGCTCTGTCTACACGTCGCAGCGGCTCGGGCGACACGCGCTGCTTCGCCCGCGGCGTACCTTGTGCGCGTGTAGACAGCAGGCGCGCGAAAAAAAGTTCGATGCTTCGATCTTCGAATGAAGCCCGCTGTCTCCGCGGCCCGTTACAGCTCGCTCCCGTGAATACGCACGCCGTAGCCGCTGGCTCTCCCGATTGGTAGGGCTTTCTCTCCCCCATAACGACAATGACTCGCGTGACTGAACCAGACGTACGCGGCTCGCGCATCGGCAGGTCAAGGAAACAGAAGCCTCGTCCGATGGGAGCCGTAGAAGGAGCGCTTTGAAGCAGGCACCGCTACACAACGAAGCAATGGTGGCGGAACAGAGGAGGTGCATGAAGAAGAAGAGTACCGTCATCAGCTTTCGCCTCTCGCCGTCGCTCGCAAAGACGCTGCTCGACGCTGCCGCTGAACTGAACCTCGCGCCCGCAACCTACGCCCGGATCCTCGTCATCGAGGCGCTGTCCGACGCGGACAGGGTCCGGCTCTTCGACGAGATCTCTGCCATCCGCCGCGGGGTGATGACAACGATTCAGAACCTCGAAGCAGCAGCGGTGGCGATCCTCGTCGACGGCGGGAAGGCAGAGCCCGAAGAGGCTGCGGCCTTCGTCCGCGAAAACCTCCACCGCGGGAGCTGAGGGCGTCGTGCTGTCCATTGCATCGGCCGCGGCGGGACACGGAGGCTACTATCTGGACCTCGCCCGCTCGGACTACTACCTCGAAGCCGGCGAGCCGCCGGGGCGCTGGGCGGGTAGCGGCGCCTCAGCCGTCGGACTGACCGGCATTGTCTCGCGCGACGCGTTCGAGAGCCTTCTTGCCGGAGAGCTGCCCGACGGGCAATCGGCCGTCCAGTTCCAACTGGGGAAGACGCACAAGGCAGGATACGATCTCACCTTCAGCCTCCCGAAATCGGTGAGTGCTGTCTGGGCGGTCGCGAGCGACGAGACGCGCCGGAGGATTGAGGAACTCGTCGACCAGGCGATCGACCAGACCCTCGAATACCTGGAAGACACGGCGGCCTTCAGCCGCCGCGGGCGAGGCGGACTGACGCTCGACCGGGCCCGGCTCATCGCCGCGAAGTTTCTGCACGGGAGCTCCCGGAACCTCGACCCGCACCTTCACGTCCACGTCTTCGTAACAAACGTCTGCGTGCGCGAGGACGGGACAACAGGCGCCCTTTACGGCCCCGCACTCTTCCGGGCGAAGATGGCAGCCGGGGCCCTCTTCCGGGCAGAGCTTGCGCACCTCATAGAAACCGAACTCGGACTTGCCACCGTGCGAGACCGAGCAAGCTTTCGGATCGAGGGCGTTCCCGCGGACCTTGTCGATCGTTGGAGCTCGAGGAGACACGCAATCGAGGAGGCGCTCGCTCGGAAGGGGTTATCGACGGCGAAGGCCGCGGCCGTCGCCGCTCTCGACACGAGGGGCGAGAAAGTCATCCTGCCCCGTGCGGAACTCTACCTCCGGTGGCAGAAGGAAGCGCTCGCCTACGGGCTTACCGAGGACACAGTCCGAAGCCTTCAGCGAGAGGTCGAGCGGGTCGATCCGACTGCCGAGCTCAAGACCTCCACCGCGCTCGCTCTCACCCGCATCACGAACCACCAGAGCCACTTCTCTGAGCGGGAGCTTGTCCGGTTTGCCGCCGAGGAGGCTCAAGGCCGGGGGGTCGGAGCGAACGCTCTCCTTCGAGAGGTAAAGGAGGTCCTTTCCACGTCCGCCGAGGTCGTTCGGCTCGGAACCATCCGCGGCGAGGTGAGGTACACGACAAGAGAGATCCTCGCCCTCGAAGAACGGCTACTCGGGCTCGCCGAAGCGTCCCGAGGAGACGGCGCACATGTCGTCAGCACGGGGACGGTCAGTCAGGTCCTCGCCTCCCGCCCAACAGTGACCGGCGAACAGGCGGCCGCACTCATACACGTGACCCGCGGCGCCGGCGGGATTCAAATCGTCTCGGGCATGGCCGGCACGGGGAAAACATTCTTGCTCGCCGCGGTCCGTGAGGCGTTCGAGCGGGACGGCTTCACGGTCGTCGGGGCCGCGCTCGCGGGGAAGGCTGCCCGCGGCCTCGAGGACGGGGCAGGCATTCGGAGCACAACGCTTCATTCGCTCCTCGCGCGCCTCGACGCAGGTGACTTATCGTTCGACGCCCGGTCGGTCCTCGTTCTTGACGAGGCGGGGATGGTCGGCACCCGGCAGATGGAGGCAGTCGTGCGGGCCGTGAGAGAAACCGGTGGCCGTGTCGTTCTCGTTGGCGACGCGAGACAGCTTCAGCCGATCGAACACGGGGGGCCGTTTGCGGCGCTCGGAAGGCTTCTCGGTGAGGCCTCGCTCGTCCAGATACAGCGGCAGAAGGACGAGTGGGCAAGAGAGGCGGTAAAGGACATCGCAGCCGGGTGCGCGGGGCTCGCCGTCCGGGAGTTCATCGCCCGCGGCCTCTTCCACGTGTCGGATGACCGGGAGCTCGCCATGGGCGAGCTCATCCGAGTGTGGCGGGAGGAGGGGCTCACCCGCCCGGACACAGCACTCATCTTCGCTGCGACAAACCGCGAGGCTCGGGATCTTAACCGCCTAGCTCAGGCCGAGCGGAGGCAGGGCGGATCTCTCGGGGAGCCGGCCGCGGCCCTCGCTGGAGACCTCCTCCACGTTCACGACCGGGTCATGTTCACCCGAAACTCCCGCGCGCTTGGCGTCATGAACGGCGACCTCGGGACGGTTCTGAAACTCGTGGGCGAAAACCTCCTCGTTGTCCGCCTCGACTCAAGTGCCGTCGTCACGGTGCCGCTTGCGGACTACGAGCACCTTCGGCTCGGCTACTGTCTGACCGCGCACAAGGGGCAAGGGGTCACGTGCGATCGGGCGTATGTCCTCCTTGGGGATGAGATGCAGGACCTTCACCTGTCCTACGTTCAAGCCTCGCGGGCGCGGACCGAAACCCATCTCTTCACGGACAGAGTGTCGGCCGGGGACAACTCTCGGACCTCGTCCGCGGGATGCAGCAAGAGCGGCAGAAGACGCTCGCCCACGACGTGGCTGACGAGAGCTCGGGGCTGAAGCGCCTTGCGCGTGCCGTCGAATGAGGACAACCCGGTCGCTTGCCAGGCGGGCGGGGGGGTAGCACTTGTCCTCTCCGTCCCGTTCTTCGCGGCCGCAGTCGTTCGGACCGTTGCAGTGTGCACAGGGCTCGAGGGCCGCGTCGCACTCCTGTGGGCCGCGGCATCGCTCGCGACCCACGGCCTCTTGTTCGTCGGCACCCTTACGACGTCAGCACACCGCGGCTTTGCCGCGGGTGCTTCGCCCGCAAGAGTTGAGATCCTGACCGACCGAGCGCTCACGTACTACCTGGTGTCGGGGGTCATGATGGCGGCGACGGCGCGAGCGCTCGCACTTCTTCCGATCCCGTTCGGCCCGCTCGGCTGGCCGCTCGCGGGGACGGCCCTCCTCGTTACCTTCCGGCGCCATTTCTACCCCGGGGAAGATCACCTCCGCGGCAGACGCTTGCTCACCTACCAAGAGTGCCGCGCCAGAGCTCGCTCGCTCCTCGGCTCGGACGATCGCGGGCTTCCGTGGGGGGACCTCTGGGTTCCCACCAGGCTTTCTGTCCTGCACTTTCTCCTCGTCGGCGCTCCCGGCTCAGGGAAAACGCTCACCATCCGGATGCTCATGTCCGAATTCCTCTCCCGGATGACGGACGGCGCCGGGAAGCGGGCAATCATCTACGACGCGAAGCGGGACGTGGTTTCGATCCTCTCCGGGATGGAACCCGAGGTTCCGGTGAGGCTCCTGAACCCGTTCGACGCGCGGTCGGCGAGGTGGGCGATCGCAAAGGACGCGGCGTCTCCCGCCGTGTGCATGCAAATTGCCGAAACGCTCATCCACGCCGAGGAGGGGCCGAATCAATTCTTCTCGCTCGCGGGAATCGAGGTCGTGGCAAACCTGATGGTCGCGTTCAACCTGTCAGCACCCGGTCGCTGGACGCTCCGGGACGTCATCCTCGCGATCCGCGACCCCCGTCTCCTACGGACGATTCTCGCGCGGCGTGCCGAAACGCACGGGCCGCTCGTCCATTTCGAGGAACCGCGGACGCTCGCAAACATCCTGTCCACGGTCCGCGTCCGGCTTGCTCAACTCGAGCCGATCGCGGCCGCCTGGGATCACGCAGACGACGAAGTGTCGCTCGACGAGTGGTCGAGGGGGGAGATGATTCTCGTTCTCGGGAACGACGAGACGAGCCGGGTGTGCCTCGATGCGCTGAACCGCGTCATCCTCCGGCGGTCCGTCGAACTCGTCCTGAACGGGCCCGAAGTCGACGACTGGCGAACGCTCTACGTCCTCGACGAAGTAGCGAAGGCGGGCAAGCTCGACTCGCTCGGAAGTCTTCTCGCCAAAGGCAGGTCGAAAGGCGTCTCCGCGGTCCTCGGCTTTCAGGACATGGACGGGCTTCGTGCCGTCTACGACAAGGAGGCAGACGAGATCGTCGGGCAGTGCGCGACGAAGGCGCTCTTTCGGCTGGAAAGTCCGGGGACGGCCGAGTGGGCGAGCCGCCTGATCGGCCAGACCGAACAGTGGGAACACCAGGTCACAACTGCACCTGCCGGTGACTCGACCACCCACCAGCGTACGAAGCGAGACGGAGTCCTCCCGTCAGAGTTTTTGTCCCTCCCGCCGGCGAGCAGAGACGGCGGGTTCTCGGGTTACTTCGTCGTCCCGACCGTCGGTGCATTTCACCGGACCTTGTCGCCACACGCCATCGGGAAGCTTCTTCGAGAGAAGGGGGACGACCCCGACTTCGTCCCGCGGCCGGTTAGCGAGCAGTACCTGCGGCCCTGGACGGCGGACGACTTCAAGCGGCTCGGCCTGCCTGAGCCAGACGCTCCGCCGCCCCCGCCGGAAGACGACACGGGCTCGGGCCGACGTTCTCTCCGGGTCGTAAAGTCGCGGGAGCGAAGCGTGGAGTAACCACACTTCATTGTCGTTCACCCGCAACCCTTTCCCGAGCCCGCCGTCGCCGTCCGGGCTCCGCGCACGCTCCGTGCCAGGACTTCGTCCTGGTCCGCTTCGCCACGGACCGTGCTCTTGCTCCGCCCGCACGTCGACTCGCAGCTTGGACGGTCGCTCCGCTCCCTTCTGAGGGGCCGGGCCGGGGAGCCGTCCTCCGGTCGGGCAAGGCGGCACGGCTTGGCCAGGGGAACCCATGCCCGCTTCGCTCGGCGTGGGTTCCCCTGGTCCGCTTCGCCCTGCGCCGTGCAGCCCGGCCCGCCCTCCAGCCGTCTCCCCGCCCCGGGTGGTCGGCCTATCGGCCGTCTTTTTCTTGAACAGCATCCGGCTGGGGTGGGGGGCGGCGTCTTCTCAACCAGTTCGTGAGAGAAGACGCCGCCCCCCACCCCAACCGGAAGCCGTTCGCGGGTGGGGCTCGGGGCAGCACTCGGCTCTCGCTGCGGCAATGACGCCGCGAAACACCTCACGGAGGAATTATGACCGACAACTTCGAAGTGATTTACGCCTACACCCGCTCACAGGCCCTCGCAGACGGCGTGCTGGTAGACGTCACGGATACCGCCCGAGAAGCGGGATTCCGCGTCCCCGTCGCCCTCACCTCCACCGTCTGGGAGCGATGCGTTTCGGTCCCCCGCGGGGCCGAAGGAGAGCAGGACGCCCGCGGCCGCCTCTGGGACGTGCTGTGGATGTGCCGGGTCGGAATCGGGGGCAAGCACCTCGACTCCCCTGAGGTGAAGTTCGGGCTCGGTGTCTATACCGGTGAGCGGAATGAGCTCGTGACGCTCAAGGCGGTTATCGGGCCGGACGACGACGGCGGCCCGTGCCTGACGATCATGCTGCCGGAGGAAGACTAGAAACGGAGCGGTCGGGGGTGCAACCCCGACCGCCCCACACCATCACGGAGGATGCCCCCATGATTATGCTCAAGAGCTTTGAACGTACCCCAAACCTCGCCGAACTGAAAGTGTCCTACCGCCGCGGGCGGGGTAGGGACTCGAACCAACTGACCATGCCCTTCGTCGTGACGAACCCGGTCACGGCCGAGCAGTACCTGAGAAGCGTCTGGGACAAGGACACGCTCGAACTCCGGGAAGAGTTCGTCCTCGTCTGCGTCAACACCGCCCACGAGGTGCTCGGCTGGGTGAAGCTTGCGACGGGCGGCATAGACGCCGCCGCGGTGGACCCGCGGCTTGTGTTCGGCGTCTCGCTCCAGGTCGCAGCGGCCGCGATCGTCATCGCACACAACCACCCGAGCGGTTCGGTGACACCGTCCATCGAGGACCGGGAGTTCACCTATCGACTGAAGGCGGGGGCCGACCTTCTCGATATCAGGCTTCTCGACCACCTGATTCTCGGACGAGACAAATCGTTCAGCTTCAGCCAGGCGGGGCTCCTGACGCCGTGACACGAGCCCCCGGGGCTGCGGAGGCTCTGCTCCCTTTCGCGAGGAGCGGGCGTGTCCCAGCCGAAGTCGCTTCCGGGGGAGCCAGTCGCGACTGCCTTTTACAGCTTCGGGGGCAGTGATTCGCCCCCGGCTTTCAACGTGAGGGAATATGAAACGAGAACTCTTGGCTACCATCGGCGATCGCACACTCGTGGTGATCGACGGCGTGGCGACGATCGAAGAGCGGGGAGCAGTGGTCCACACCGAAGACGACGGCGAGGCCTTCCAGCACTATCTCGGTGTCTACTTCGGATGGCGGGTCGAACTGGCGATGGCGGTCAGGGCCACCCACGGCCGCGATGAGCGGCGAGAGGGGCCGACACCGGCTTACGACGAAAGGGACGAATCGGCGGGGAATCCGATCGAGCCGGATGATGATGACGGCATTCCGTTCTGACCTGACGAGAAGCCGCCGGGCACAAGCAGAGCCCGGCGGCTCAGAACGCATCACGCGAACGGCGACACCGACTGCGGACAACCCGGTCCCGAAAACACGTCAGAACCTGTGTGACCGAGGTTCGCCATCTGAAAGTGCAACCGCCAGACGCCATCACTGTGACCCCATAGCGGCACGACTCCCCCACGGCCACCCGGGACTCGCATGCTCAGTCATACCCGCGGAACGCCCCGTACCACGCCGTCCACCCCCAAAACCACAACACACCTGCATCGTGAACCGATGCTCACGGGTCGCAGCGGTTTACACGCTCCCGTTTACAGATTTGCCACACGAAACGGTCCGTTCGGTAAACACGAGCGGTGAGACTTGGCCACGTGGTGTCGGTTGCGATTCCGACAAGCGCCTCGCCGTTCGCTCGCGAGCGTAGACCGCGGTCCTCCCGCGTGACTGCGAACCAAGTGTCCTGTCATCGACCGCCGGTCCACTTTGCTCGCGAGGTTCCACCCGACCCACAGCCAAGCCACTTCTCGCCCCCTCGTGGAATTCCGTACCTGGAACTCAGATGCCGCGGCGCGATTGTCACGGAGTGGACAATGGCCAGGCAGGCCGTCGGGAGGGAATCCCGGAGATGGTGGGAACCGCGCCTGCCAGGTCACCCTCTTCGAGCAAAGCTCCCATGTCGACCCAGCCGCTTCAAACCATTCCGACTGGTCCGCTCGACCGGCTTCCCGCGGCGGCGCGAATGATCGAAGCAGTCAAAGCGGTCTACCGGGAGGGTCGGCGCGAGCTCGACGTGCGGTCCGAGCCCGAGGACGTTGCAGCGGACCGCGACCGTGTCGCTGCGATGGAAGAGGTGTTGAAGCGTGCGCTGCGAGACCGGGAGGAGCGGCTCTACGCCCAAAACCTCCTCGCCGAACTCCGGCTGCACCAGGAACGCTGGCTCGGCAAGTGGCTTGCCGACAACGTCAACCACTCGGGCGGTGGCGACCGGCGGTCTTCGACGCGCGGCGGGACCGCAGCACGTGACCTGCCCGATGGGATCTCGAAGAACCAGTCTTCCGCCTTCCAACGGCTCGCCGCGATGCCGGACGCGGCGTTCGATCGCTACCTGTCCGACGCCCGCGACGCACGAAAGGAGATCACGACGGCCGGTGCTTTGAAGTTCTCCATCGGACAACCTACGAAGAGCCCCAGCGCCCCACGTAGAGCTGTTCGTCACTCACTAATCGGATCGGTATCCTCCGCTCTCCGCCGTATTCGTGCTGAACATCCTCGGTTCGGGACGGTGTTCGTCGATCCGCCCTGGAAGGCAGGTACTGACGGGGATGACGGTGGCGGCGCAGACCAACACCTAACACTCTCGGTGGAGGAACTCGCCCGCCTTCCGGTCAGCGAGGTTGCGGCAGAGGACTCGCACCTTCACCTTCTCGTCCCCGATGAGTTCTTATTCGACTGCCCGCCCTTACTTTCGGCGTGGGGGTTTACTTACCGGGGGGTATTCGTCTGGACGACGCCTGAGACAATGCCGGGGAGCTTCTGGCGGGTCGCCCACGTGTGCATGGTGCTCGGGGTCCGCGGGAGCCGATCGTTCAGCGACCGATCTATTCAAAGCTGGGCCGAACTTCGAACGCGGCAGCATCGAGCGGAGGTGGTTCGCTCACTCCTCAGGCAGGTCAGTCCCGGCCCCTACCTCGATCTCTTCGGTCGCAGAGCGGGTGCGGGATGGGTATGCGGTGGAAGTGATCTCGTGCTTGCACGATTTGCGACGAGCGGTGAGGAACAGCGGGTCTAAGATGAGGTGGCGGCGTGGTGGGTTCCCGACGTCCTGTTGGAAAACCACCGATTGCGGGTCAGTTGCTGGTGTCGTGCTGATCAGGGCTTGGAGCAGGCGGCGAGTACCAGCTCGACCTTGCCCCAGACCTCGGCCCGCACCATCGACTCCCTCGGATGCCGCGTGAACACCCCGAGTTGTTCGGGTGTGACGTGCGCGACGGGCTCGGTCGTCAAACCGAGCTCATCGGCGCGTTTCCGCACGCGGGGTAACCCGACCACGACGGCCGCTCCGAACCCGGCCGCCGCCAATTCCAATGCGGCGAACGGTGACCGAAGGATGAGGTCACCCCGTCTCCGCACCGCCCGCGGCGCGCACCTGACCCACTGGCTCGGCAATCCCGACGGGAACACGCGCACCTCCTTGCGCTCACCGGCCCACGTGACGAGGAGTGGGACTTCGACCTCGCACGGAGTGAAGCTCACCAGGTTGTGGAATGCAGTGCTTGACTCGTCGCGGTCGTGGAGGGCCACAATCGCATCGACTCGAAAGTCGACAAGAGACTGCATCGCGCGGGGGAACGAGGAAAGGTCTCGGGCATGGGCAACCGGTACCCCATCCGCCTCGCCCCCGAGCCGGCCGAGCGCCGGCGCCAGAGCCGCTTCGAGTACCGCGCCCCACGCCCCGACCCTAGCCGGTCGGTCGCGAAGCTTCTCCCTCTCCGGGTTCAGGAACTGGAGGTACGCAGCCTCGAACCGATCGAGGACGGCCTCCGCTTCCGCCGTGAGATCCGTGCGGCCTCCGTTTTTGTAAGCGGCGGCCACGAACGGAAACTCGAACTTTCTCTCAAGCACCTCGAGCGCTTTCGCGAACTCACGGTGACGCGGAGTCAACTCGTTGTCCGCGAAGAACTGAAACAGCCGCAGGTCGGGGTTTTGGCGTTTCATCTCGCGGAGCTGGGCAAGCATGTGGAGCGCGGTCAGTACGTCGATCTGCACTTTTGGACGGGCCATTGAAGAACCTCCGGGCCGGACGGTCGGTGTCATCTCCGAGTCTGACCTCGGGACACCGGACGGTCCGGAAAAAGGGTGTGAACCAGAACGAACGTCGGATACCCGGATGGAAGTGAGAAAGTGCGCCAGCCGATCCTAACTCCACGCGTCGAACTATGCCAATTGCAGGGAAGAGTAGCGCCCGGCCTCCGCTCAACTCAACTCAGGCAGCCGGCGGCAATGTCGCCCATCGAGAATTGCCGCCCAAAGTGCGCTCCGCTCCTGCGCTCATTGCGAACGTGACCGCTCGGTAGGGGAGAAGTAACCTGGAGCATTCATCGTCTCGGTCATCATCGAAACAAACTCTCGGAGTTCAGCGGGCGCTGTTTCGTCGAAGCGCAGCCTGAGGATCACCCCGTAGTCCGTCGGTTCGCCGTCCGGAAGCGGGAGCACGCCGACCTCGGCCTCCACGTCCGGCGAGTCGAGGCAGTCCTTGTAGACCCCGGGCATAATTCCGAAACCAACCCCCTTTCGGACGAATGCGAGCACCTCGACGAAACTGGTCACGACTACTCGTCCGGTCAGCACGTCGGCGTGGGCACGGGGGATCAACGAAGCCCACTTCGGCGGAAACCTCCGTGGGATGACGAGTCGGCGGTTTGCAAAATCGTCGGCGGACTTCGGCCGTACCTTCCAGGCCAGCGGGTAAACGACGACCGGACTCACCCCACCGCGGACGAGGGGTCGAAACTCCAGCTCGTTGCTGTACGCTTCCATGCTGAGCCGGCCGGTGTCAGCCAAAAACGCGCAGCCCAACTTCCTCCGACTGATCAGTTCGAGCATCGTGTCGAGGTTGCGGAAGTCTCGGAACGAGAGGCGCACTTGCTGATGCTTCCGCTGTTCGAAGTACTGCCCGATCGCCGGCGCGAGCATGTACGCCGTCGAGAACACGAATGAGCCGACGGTGTACCGGCTCACGCTCACCTGCGGCGATTCCTCCAGCTTGTCGAAGAAGCTCCGCACCTGCTCAAGAAGCAGGCTGCCGGCCTCGGTCACCCGGTAATAGCCGGTTTTCTTCTTCGGCGCGTCAAAGACCCTGACCTTGTACCTCTCTTCGATCAGGTCGAGGTACTCGGAGAACTTCCTATTGTCGAGCCACGGCGCGTATGTCTCGCGGAAGTGACTCATGGCCAATTTCGGATCGTCCTTGAGTGCGTCAGCGAACCGCAACGCGAGATCGCAAGCGATGATCAGAGAGGGTGGGTACTTTGGCGGAGGCGGCACGCTGAGCTCCGGCATCAAGGAGGAGGGCGACTGGGAGTAGGCGAAGTAACCCAAAGTCTGCTCTTTGGATCACGACCTCGCGCGGTGCAATCTTACCTCACGCCGATTGCACCGGGTAGGTCGACCGCCGCTGTTTCGCCGCAGCGCCTACCGGTGACTCCTGTCGAATGACTCGTGCCTCGCCGCAGGACCGCAAAGGCGTGATATGAAAATGAAGAAATTCTCTGGAACACGACGCGCCGCTTTGAGTATAGTGACCGAGGGGTCGTGTCGAGGCGGTGCCTGCCGCATTCCGTCGTAGCCGCGCAGACCACGACAGACGACGAATCGAGCGCCTCACCCCTCACCGGCAGGAACGGCCGGATCCCATCACGACAAGGATCGTCCTCTCTCTTCGTCACTGCCAATGGGTGGTGTGAACGCGGTGCGCGCACGCACCGGGAAGGAGGTCTTGCGCCTTGAAAAGCTTCCACTGGCTAATCCTCTGGCTCGCGGGGCTTGCCCGTGACGCGGTCGGAAGGCTTCTGTCAGCCGAGATCCGGCTGGGAACCGCGATGGCCCGGGAGGAGTTCTTCGCTCAGGCAGAGCTCCAAGCCGCCGAGTTCGAGCGGACTAACCGCCCCGAACTCGCGGCGGCCATTCGGGTCGAGATCGCCAGGCTCAAGAACGAAGACGCACTGAGTTCGGGCGGCGGGCCGGGCGCATCAGCCGTGGCCCCGCCGAGCCCCGAACCGCAACTAGCCGAAGCGCCCACGGACGACAAACCCGCCGCCCGGCGGGGTGCCAAGAAGGCCCTCCCGCAGTCCCCCTCGTCGGCGGATCCGTACGCTCCGCCACCCGGTCCCCCCTGGTTCAAGTAACGGAGGTCACGAACGTGACGCTGAAGATCCATCAACATGATCGTTTCCGGATGAGGAAGCGGTTCTTCGCCCCGGCCGCTGTAAGGCGGGGCGGTGCCGCCACGGCTGAGCAGCCTCGTGCGACCGCGGACGGAGTGCCCCTGGAGGTTCCGGGCGACGACACTGCCGAGCCGGAGATCAAGACGGACACCGGCTCGGAGAACTTCCAGACGCAACATCTCGTGCTCCTCTGCCGCGACCAGAGCGGAACGGCCGGGCAGTATCGCGAGAAGTACATGGCGGCAGAGAAGGAATTCTGTGGAGAGATCAAGTCCGACCGAATGACGGCGTTCTCGATCCTGGGCGCTCAGGTGCAGTTGGGCGGCGGAAGGGTCGAGAAGTCCTCCTTCAACCAAGCGAGTGGCTGGAACCTGGCCGAACTCATCGGGTGGGGGGGCGACACTCCGCTCGGCCACGCCCTCGCCGCGTCCGTCGATCACATCCTCGCCGAAGCGTCACGCCTCCGGCAGGCCGGTGTCCCGGTTGGAAAGCTCCTGCTCATCGTCGAGACCGACGGCGAAGCGACCGACGGCGAGTGGTGGGACAGGGCGCTCCCCAAGGTTCACAAGGCCGAGCGGGAGGAGAAGCTCCTCGTCTTCCCGATCGGCATCGGCAACGTGGTCCCCGCCATCAACAGGATTAGCTGCAAGCGACCGGCCGCCATCCTCAAGGACGACAACATCGAGGGCTTCTACAGGTGGCTCGCCGAAGTGCTCGGGCGAGTCAGCCGGTCGCGGCCCGGCGAGGAGATCGAGCTCCCTCCGACTGACGAGTGGCGTCGCATCAAGGGCTGATCGGCTGACTGTCCCTAGCCCCTCGCTGCCCGCGAGGGGCTGCCCCCATTGGTACTTCCAGCCATGACCGTGTACTACGGGTCGACCGGCACCCAATACCAGTCGGACGGTCGCACTGCCCGAAAGGGCGGTGGCGGCACGTTCAGCAGGACCACGGACGACCCGACGGTCGGCGTGAAAATCTGGCACGACCGCAAGGCCGCGCCTCACGAAGCAGATCGTTGCCGCTGTCTCATGCGCTGGGTTCCAAAGCCCGCGAACACAATGCTTCCGATCGACATCGTTTCAGAGGTCCCCGGAGGCCCTCCCGTCGGCTGCGCTGTCCCAGTCGCGGAAGGCGAGAACTTGGGGGTCATACTCAACCCCGCGGCCCGGACGGCTGCGAACATCATCCTGTCGCAAAGAGACCTTATCGGCATCGCTGCGAACACGGCCGAAGGCATGGACGGCAACCACGCCGTCGGCCTCGAAGAGTGGGACGTTAACCTTGGGAACCGGATCGTCGGCAGCCGCAGGGTCAATGGCCGCTACCCCGTCTACGGTATCGACACCGACTCCCGGGCTTTTCGGGCGATGGTTGGTGGCGGGCTCGTGAACTTCGACTGCCACGTCGGCCAGTCCGAATTCCTGCCGCCCGAGGTGTCGGGTAAGGACTTACGAAGCGTCCGTCGCGGGAAGCCGAGCGACGTCTTCGGGCTCGCGATCCTCGTGTGGATGCTCCTCAAACAGGGCAGTCACCCGTTCGCCTGGCGACACCTGAAAGGCGGCGCGGTCCCGGCACTCGACCAGATCATCCGCGACGGCGGCTGGCCGTTCTCGCCCCAAAAGCCGCTCCCGGCCGACGTCACCCCGGTCGATGTGGGCGTCCGGTTCCGCGACCTCCCGCCAACGATTCAATCGCTTTTCACCCGCGCCTTTCGCGACGGGCACTCGGACCCCTCGAAGCGCCCGTCCGCCCGGGAGTGGGCGGACGCACTCACCGCATGGGAGCGGCAGACGAGCCGTGCTGCGGCTGACGCGAGAGCGTACCTGTCAGCCCTCTGGCGGCTCATCGGGGGTAGGGCTGGACTCGGCGCGGTGGCCAGGGTCGCTGCGCTGTTCAAAAGGCCATCGAAGAAGGCTTTGCCGCCCGTGGCTCCTCGACGCGGAAAGAGGCGGCTCCGGCTCCGGGTCCCGGCACTCCTCCTCGTTCTGGCCGCGGTCACCGGCGGAACGATCTACGGCGTGAAGTACATCGCCCCGTTTCGTGGAAGTCCGGACGCCGCTGCGCCTTCGAAGCCAGTTGCGCCTGCCGGCCAAAAGGGCTCTCGCCCGCTCCCACCTGACGACCTGTTTGACGGCGTCCCTCTCTGGGACGAACTCCATCGTGAAGTGAACGCTGAGCGGAGGAAGATGCCGTGAACGACTCGAACGAGAAGGACAAGATCATCTTCCGGTCCCGCGAGGTGTACGAGCGGTGTGTCGAGAAGGCGAAGCTCCGCAAGTGCTCGCCCAACCAACTGGCCCGCGAGCTGGTCAAGATCGGCCTCGATCAGGGGTGGGCGGACGGCATGCCGATCACCCAGGCCCCACCGCCCATCGACGAGTATCGGGCGCTCCTCAGGAAGGCCGCCTGGTGCCTCATCGTCGCCTTGAGTCCCACCATGGACGAGGTCCAGGCGGACCAATTTCTTCGCGAGACTTTCGACGTCTGAGGTGACCGTCGGACGGGCCATGCTCCTCGCCGCTCTGGCGGCTGCTCGCCGTCTTCCTGACGGTAATAACAACGTATAGCTACTACACGGGGTCGTCCGCGTCTCAGCGATCCGAGGCGACGGTAACTATTACGTCAACCAGACGCTCGCCGACGAGCGGGGCTGGTATCTGTCATCGGAGGGCCTCGGAACTTGGTACGGCCGGGGGCTCGAACGGCTCGGGCTGAAGCTGGGAGCGCAGGTGCTCCAGGACGTGTTCAAGCGGCTCATGCTCGGCTTCGGGCAAAACGGCGAGCCGCTGGTACAGAACGCGGGGGAGAAAAAGCGGCACGCGGGGGAGAAGAAGCGGCGCGCGGGTACGGAGCTCAACTTCTCGACGAGCAAACATTTTGACGTTCTTTACGCTCTCGCCAATGACGAGGAGCGGGCAAAGCTACGGGCACTCTTTCAGCGGTCAGTCGAGGCCGTCCTCGACCACATCCAGCGCGAACACGCGTGGTGCAAACGGGGCCACGACGGGAAGCGGAGCGAGCGCTGCGACCTGTCGATCGCGCTCTTCTTCCACGAAACGAATCGCGCCGGCGAACCATTCCTGCATTGCCACGCGGTCGTGCTCGGCGTTGCCGCGAGGCTCGACGGGACTACCGGCGCAATCGACCACGGGCCGCTTTACCACGTTCAGCGACTCGCCTCGGTCCTCTTCGACCTGCACCTTGTTCGAGGCTTGAGAGAGGAATTCGGGGTCTGTGCTCTTCGGAACGGCTACAGCTTTCGCGTCCCGGGTGTCCCGCAGTCGCTCACCGAGGTCTGGTCCAGCCGGAAGCGACAAATTGACGCCCGGCTCGAGAAGACCGGCGAAGCGAAGACGCCGAAGAACGCCGAGGAGGCCGCAAAAAAGACACGCCAGGAAAAGCGAGGCTGGGACCGGGCCGAGCGGCGAACACGGTGGGCGTTGGAGGCATCCACACACGGGATCGACATTGGGGAAGTTCTCCGCCGCGGCCGCACCGTAAAGGCCCTCACCCCAGATGTCGAGGCGGCGCGGGCCGAGGAGGCGGTGAGAGGGGCTGCCGAGGCGCTCCTCCGTGATGTCGACGCTTTCACCCGGAAGGAACTCGTCATCAAGGCCGGCGTCAGGTGCCTTGATCAAGGGGTGGCCGTCGAAACACTTCTCGCCACCATCGACCGGGCGCTCGCGAACCCGCTCGAACACAACCTCCGGGCGGCCGGGACGAAACGCGGCGAGCCCGTCTTCCACTATTGGGATCCGCCGGAGCCGAAGCCCGCGGCCTACATCCCGAAGCCCCCAACGGCCGAGTCCAGCACTTCGGCCCCCCGCCCGGGCGACGATGCAGCCCGCCCGACGCCGAAAGCAGACAGCGTCCACCCACCGGAGCGGGAACGCCGGCCATCGCCGGGACAACACACGCATGCATCAACTGATCAGCCTTCCGTAGCCGATGGAGGTTCCCTCGGCTCTCGGGCGAAGCCGTCCCTCCCCGAGTGGGCGAGCGAGTTTGCCACGATCCAGGCGCTCGCCGAACGACTGCTGACCGAACCCGTCCGGGCGTGGCTTCTCGTTCGGAAGGTGGCGAACGCGCTCGTCGCCACTTACGGACACTTCACGCTCGAAGAGCTCACCGCGGCAGCGGCGAAGCGGGGTGGGCGGCGCGTCTCCGAAGGCCAGATCGCCCTCGCCGCGGGCCGGCTCCTTGCGCACCCCCTCGTCACGGGTTTTGTGCAGACAGGCGAGCGAAACGGCGCGGCCGTCTTTACTTCGCGAGCTCACGAGCGGGCCGAGCTGAAGTTCCTCCGCGAGGCGGGGCGGCTCGCCGAGCGCCGGGGCCGAAAAGTCGGTAAGCGGATCCTTGATGGAGGGGCCGCTCGCCTCCTTGCGAAGGGCGAGGAATTCGTCCGCGCGCTCCGCGGCCTCGTCCACCCGAAGAGCCGGCTCGGTCTTCTCGACTGCCCGTCCGGGGAAAGCAAGGCGAAGCTCCTCCACGAACTCGGCCGCGTGTACGAGGGCTCAGGGTTCCGGGTGCGGTTCGCCGCTCCGACCGGAGCTTCGGTCGAGTCGTTGAGGAGGCAGACCGGAAAGCCTGCCTCAACCGTCCACCGCATCATCCAGGACGCAAGCACGGCTACCCTCTGGACAGTCCTGAAGTGGCTCCGGCTGCGCGGGCCGGGGTCGCTCAGTTCAAAGCTCAAAGCCGCGGAGAACATCCGCAAGCCGTTCGACAAGCTCACGAAGAAGGACGTGGTCGTCGTCGACGACGCGCACCTCCTCGGTACGAGGGAGGGTGCAGAACTCTTCGCCTTGGCACGGAGGGCCGGCGCGAAAGTCATTCTGATCGGCGACAGCGCCCGCGCCCCTGGAGTGTTCGCCGGCGGTGGCTTCCGGCACCTCACGGATCGCCACCGCACCTACCGAGTGAAGCCAGAGGTCAAGCTCGACCGGGCCGAGTCGATCGCGGCTTTCCTCCTCCGACAGGGCAACGCCTTCGGTGCGGTCAAGACCCTCGAGCGCGAGGGGCGGCTCTGGCGGGAGACGAGCTACGACGAGGCCGCGAAGTGGCTTCTCGAGCGGTACGGGAAAAACGGAGGCCTCCTCGAACCGGCTCGACATCTCGTCGTTACGAGCACGAACCGGGAGGCCGCAAAGCTCAACAAGCGGATCCAGCGGGAGCGGAGAGAGCGGGGGCTTCTGGGCATCGCTGCCGTCAGGCTCCCGGACGGCTCGTGGGCACGGTCCGGTGACCGGGTCGTCTTCACGCGGTCGAGTTTCCACCTCGGAGTGAAGACCGGGCACTCGGGCACCGTCGTGTCGGTGAACCCGATCCTGAAAACGGCGACCGTCAGTCTCGACCGTGGGGGACGGGTTTCCGTTTCGGTCACACGCTTCCCGCACCTTGCGCTCGGGTACGCGTCCTCGGTTCCCCGGGCGTCAGAGCTCGCTCCGGCCCGGATCTACGCACTCGCCCGCGGCGGCGGGTTCTTCAAGCAGTCGGTGCTCGCCCTCCTCGAGCAGGCAACCGGCCGAGTCGATCTGTTCACCACGCTCCGGAACGACCGACTCACCGAGCTTCTCACGCGTGACGGCTCGAAAACCTTCGCCGTCTCGCACCGCACCGACCTGACCCAGCAGCAGGACCCGGGTCAGTCGCAGTCGCTCCACCAGGAACTCCGTCCCTGATCCACAACATCACTAATGGAGGAAGGTCGTGTCTGCCATGTCCGAAACGGAGAAGCTCGCCCTCGTCACCGGCGTCGCCGGATGCGTCGGTTTGGCCATCCTCCACGAGATCTTCAGGCCCCGCGGCCGGCCGCACCTCACGCACCGCCGGGGGGCAAAGCTCCTTACGAAGGAGGAAGCCGACACGGCGGCGACCGCGAAGGGACACGGGCCGTTTGCGCCGCCCGTCGGCTTTCGGGGCCTCGCCTTCGGCGGCCTCTGGCTCCCCTTTACGTTCGCGTTCACCGGTTTTCTGTGGATTGGGGCCATCGGGGTCGGGAAGACTTTGCTCTTTGTCCAGTTCCTCAGAAGCGTCCTTGAGCTCGTCGCCGAGCGCGGGTCGCGGGCGAGGTTCTTCGTCTATGACCCGAAGCGGTCGTTCGGGCGGCTCGTCTGCGCCGCACTCCCGCCGCACGTGCCGGTCTACCGGCTGAACTTCCTCGATAGGCGATCCGTGTGGTGGGATCTCGCCAGGGACTTCCGCACACCTGCGGAACTCCACCAGCTCGCGAGCTTTCTCATCCCGGCCGACAAGAACGAGATCCAGAAGTACTTCCGGGACGCCGCGCGGGCCCTGGTCTTCGCAGTACTCCTCGGCCTCTCGGTCGCCGCGCCCCAGTCCTTTGTTCTCCGGGACGTTTGCCTCATCTGCCGCGATAAGAAGCGCATGAAGCACTTCCTGTCTCTGACTCCGGAGGGGAAGGATGCAGCCTCGACCTACCTCGACGCGACGTCCGCACCCGACGTGGTAGCGACCCTCGGGTCCTGTCTGGACAAGCTCCAGATCGTTGCCGCGTGCTGGCAGCACTCAAAGACCCCCTTCAGCATCACGCAGTTTATGGACGAGGAAGCGGTTCTGCTCCTCGAACTCGTCGACTCGTCGTCCGAGGTTCAGAAGCTCCTCTACCACCTGGCATTCCGCCGGTACTCGGACGAGGTTCTGTTCCGCGACGACCCGCGGTCGCTCTCCGGCGCCCTCTTCGACGAGCTCCCGAGTCTTGGCGAAATCGACCTGACACCGCTCACGACCAAGGGCCGGTCGGCGGGCGCGGTGGTCGCAGCGTCGGCCATGTCGCTCCCGGCCCTCGAGGAGTCGCTCGGCGGGCCCCAGAGGGCGAAAGCCCTTCTCGACACCCTTCGCACGCGAGCGTTCCTCACCATCGATTCCGACGAGACCGCAGAGTACTGCTCGAAGCAGATCGGAGACGAGGAGGTGGACGAGATCACGTGGCCGGTCACCGACCCGCGCGGGAAATCCCAGAATGGGCGGCAGGTAAACGAGAGTCACGCCGTGAAGCCGCGGCGCCTGGTCACCGCGGACGAGATCAAAACGCTGCCCGCCACGGATTTCGCCGGCGGTACGGTCGCCGGCTTCTTCCGATTGCCGGAGATCGGCACCTATCGCGCGGACGTCCGGTTCCGGGACGGATTCCCCCCGCTCGCGCTCGATCCGGCCATCCCCGAATACGATCCCCGGCCGGGTGACGAGATGCGGCTCGCTCCGTTCACGGCGGTTGATCTCAAGCGGCTAAACATCCCGGACAACAAGCTCACCCGAAAGGTGTTCGGCGTCGTCTGACCCGTCCGTCGGTCGGGGTCTTTCGCGCGGGCTGCGTGTCGCAGCCCGCGCGAAAACCTCCTTCCCAACCCCAGGATCTGAACTTCGAAGAGGTGCTCTATGCGATGGTACTTAAGGCTACTCGCCCCGCTCGCGGCGCTGGCCCTTCCGATTCTCTCTACCGGCTGCGGGCCCGCGCCCGTGGCGGCCGCCAACCAGTCGTCGAAGGAGACGGCGTCCCTTGACCGTAAGGCAGCCTCCCCCCTCCCGCCCATTTCGCAGGGGCGCGATGTCTCGCTGTACGAAAGCGCCCTTGACGCTGACCCGGCCGTCCAGCCCGCCTGGTTCGCTTCCCATGCCATGAAGCGAAGCGAGGCGGATCTCTATGACCACTACGAGAAGAACCTCCGGCCGAAACTCGACCGGGCTCGAATCGGGAAGGACTGGGAGTCGAGTTCGGCCGCGCTCCCCGCATTCCTCGAAGCGGCGAGAATTCTCGAGGCAATGGCCGACGACGTGATCCGCGCGGACGAGAAGTTTCAGCCCATCGCAGAGAAGCACCGGAAGGACTTGGCGCGGGCACCGCCGAGCTACCGCGCCGCCGCCGCGAGGTGGCGAGAGAAGAGCGCCGAGGAAACCAACCGTGTGATTCGGGAGAGCTATGCGAAGTTCGCCGAGAACGCGGAGATCTTCGCTGTCGTGATCGAGGAGCGGGCCCAGGCTTTCGCGAAGTTCGAGGCCGAAGTGGTGCTCGCCCTGAAGTTCACGAGGAAGACGCGAGAGCTGCTCCGAGAGTTTCAGGTCTTCGCGAGCCTCGCGCCGTCCCTCGACACGTCCGACCTCCGCACCCAGTACCGGGACCAGCTCCGGGTGTACGTCGGGGCCTTCGGCGAATTCCTCACGCTGCACGAGGAGTGGAGCACGACCCTGCGGGCAAAGCCCCTCCCGACGAAGCCGACCGAGAGGCCTACTCCAAGGCCTTCCCCTCAGCCGAGCCCGGAGTACACGTCGCCCCAGGGGGGCTCGCAGCTCGTTCACGCGAAAGTCTCCCGAACGCCGAACCCGGACACCGTCGCGCAACTTTCCGCGGAGAACAGCGGGCGGTCCATCCAAGCCCTTCTCACCGACCTTCGGTCCGAACACTCCGCGCTTACCGCGCGGGTACGCGGTTACACGGATGCAACGCTCCCCACGGCCATCCGGACCGACCTCGACCGGTACACGCAGCGGGTGAACTACTTTCAATCCATCGAACACTGTCCGGTGAACAAAAACGGCTGGGCGATCAGCTTGTCGTGCTCTGCCGACATCGACGCCGGCGCCTACCTGCCGATCGTCAGGGGCGACAGCCTCACCTACGTCGGCGTCGTCCGAGTCGGCCCCCGCCTCAGTAACAACCAGTTCGCCCTCTCGCCCGTACGCGGCGACCTCGTGAAGCCCGGAGATTACGCGATTCGGATCCCCACCCGGTAGCACCACCCCCGTTGCCACGCGATCGGAGGACATCGTCATGTTGAGGTCGAAACACCGACACCGCCCGAGTGACCAGAGCACAATCGCGACGGTCTCGCTGTCGGCGAATCCGAAAGAGGAGGCCGAATCGCCGGCGGGCGAGGGGTTGATCGCCCGCCTCGATCAGCTCCAAGTGATCCTCCTCGAGATCCAGGCTCGGCTCACGACCGTTCTCCTCCCCGAGAAGGAGGCGTTCACGCCGGGCGAGTTCGCCGAGGCCACCGGCTTGAGCACCTACACCGTGCAGGACCACTGCCGGAGGGGACGCCTTCAAGCGACGAAGGCGCTTTCCGGCCGGGGGGGCGAGCGGGGATGGCGGATCTCCCTCGACGAACTCAAGCGGTATCAACGCGAAGGGCTGCTTCCCGAGCAAACCTCGCGGGAGGCCCGGCCCGCACTACCTACTTCAGCCGAGGTGCGCTCATGACTGACGACCTCAGCAGCGTCGTAGACGAAGCGTTCGACGAGGTGCTCTCGATCCTCTTCCGCGCGCTCGAGGGCGACCGGGATGGGGACGAAATCGTGAAGCTCACCGGCGCCATCATGCTCGTCGTCGGCCGGGCGGTCGGCGAGGCGGGCCGCATCGAGCGGTGCCGGCGGGTGACGCCCAGCAACAACTGACTGGGCGGGAGAGCGAACGCGATCGCTCCCCCGCGCCCTGCTCCGATCGAGCGACTCGGCTCCGACCCCGAACCGACCGCCCCCTCAGGGCTCCCGTTCTAAAGGCCGATGCCATGACCGACGAACGATTCCTGACCGTAAAGGAGGCAGCCGAGCGAGCGCGGGTTTCGCGCTCGCTCGTCTACACCTGGTGCGAGGAGCGGCGCCTGCCCCACGTCCGGGCGGGCGCCGCCGGGAAGAGAGGGCGGATCCTCATCCGCCCCGAAGATCTCGATGCCCTCCTCAAGGAGTGCGAGGTTGAGCGCCATCCGCTTCTCGGTGCGGGCGGGTAGCCTTCGCCGCTGCATCCTTCAGGTGGTCCACGCGATGAGACAGCCGTGCGTAGAACTTGTGGAGCGTCGCCGTGTTCGTGTGCCCGAGGAGGGTCGCGACGGTCGCATCCTGCACCCCGCTCTCGAGGGCGTCGGTCGCGAACGAGCTCCGGTAGGTGTAAGCGACGACCCCTTTCAACTCCGGGAACCGTTCACGGAGCCGCATGAACCGGATGCGGACTGCGTTCCGGGTCCAAGGCTTCCCGCGCGAGTTGAGAAACAAAGGATCCGCCGGGTTGTGGGCAACGAGCTCGCGGGTGAGTTCGACGGCCTCCGGCGACAAGTAGACGAGCCGGGGCTTCCCGGTCTTCTTCGCCGTCTTGTGCTTCTTGAGGATCCAGAGCCCGCTCTCGAAATCGACGTCGGCCGCGGTGACCCGTGCGACCTCACCCGGCCGGCAGCCGGTCAGCGTCATCGCGTTCACGAACCGGCGGAAGGCCAGATCCCGGATCGACCCGAGGATGGTGTCCCGTTCCTCGGCCGTGAGCGTCCGGTCGCGGGTCAGCGCCTTCGGCTTCCGCACGTGGGCGATCGGGTTCTTCGGGATGTGCTCTTCCTCGACGGCCCAGTTGAACGCCCGCTTGACCGCCCCGAGCGCCTTGTTCGCGGACGTCGGGTTGTAGCCCTTGACCTCGAGCCACTTCTTGACGTGCTTCTTCCGGAGCCGGGTGACGCGGAGCTTCCCCCACATCTCCTTGAACGGAGTCAGGAGATCCCGGTACCACCGGGCCGTCGGCGGCTCGTGCTCGCGACGGCTGTGTTCGATGAAGCCGTCAAGAACGTGGGAGACAGTGACCCAGGACGGGGCGAGCGGGTCGGCCGCTGCCTTCTCTTGGGAGTACTCGCGCGCGGCGAGCTCCTTTAGGAGTTGGTCCTCGGCCTGCTTCCGGCCGTCGCGGGTATTGGGGGCTTTGACGAGGCGGAGTTGATCGTAACGGCCGTTCTCGCGGAGCGAGGCGTACCACCAACCGGTCTGCTTGCGGAACCACACCTTCTGCATGACTAGACCCTCTTGGGATGGACCACGGCGGTCCCGCAAGGGTCTGTCGAGAGCCCCCTCCTGGTTGCAGCCGGGAGGGGGTTTCTTCACTTCCTGTGCACTTATCTTGTGCACCCGTCGTCGTAAGTCTAGTCGGGCTGACAGGATTCGAACCTGCGACCTCTTGGTCCCGAACCAAGCGCTCTAGCCAAGCTGAGCTACAGCCCGTCAACTCTCAATTGTGAAGTAATCCTATCCGGGACACAGCGAGAGTCAATACCAACCAATTTGTGCAGGGCCGTGGGGGCCGTTCGGGTGCAGGACCGGGTCATTGAAAGTTTCACCTTGGTGAGTTTGGGGAAGTTGCTATTTGGGTTGCTTTGCCGCACGCAATTGGCATGCGGGGTGCTCGGACAATTGCGATGAGTAACCCGTGTCTGCTGGCCGCCTTGGCCACGGTTCCCGATCCCCGATCGCGCCAGGGGCGCTCGTTCTCGTTCCCTCCGATCTTCGCCTTGCTCGTCGTCGGCGTTCTCTTGGGGCGCCGCTTGCCCGGGGCGATCGCCCAACTCGCCGACGAGTATGGTGGCGACTTCGCCTTACTTCTCGGATGCCCACGACGACGATTGCCCACGACTTCCACGCTCTCCAAGCTCCTCCCACGGATTGACGTTCTGGAGTTGGAGGCGGTTCTGCGTAACTGGATCGCGACCCGCCTGCCGCCCGGCGACACGCTCGTCGTCAACGCGGACGGCACGTGCGTTCGCGGCAGCGCCCACCGATCCGCACAACGGCCCGGCGTTCACCTGTTGCCCGCCTTTGCTCCGCGCGTCCAAGCCGTTCTGGCCCAACTCCGCGTCGATACCAAGACCAACGAACACAAGGCCGCGCTGGAGTTGCTCAACATCCTGCCCTCGCGTCGGGGCGGGTGCATCGTCACCGGCGATGCGATGTTCACGCAAACCGAGGTGTGCCAAGCGATTCGAGATCGCAACGACGACTACGCGCTGGTGGTCAAGGGTAACCAGCCCGCCCTGGCCGTGGATACCGACGCGGGACTCGCATTCGCCGCTCAAGCGGCGACGTTTCCCCCCCCGAAGGGCGCGTGCCGCCGAAGGAATCGACGCCCGGCCCACGGTTCGCGCGAACAACCGAGAAGGGACACGGTCGAGTTGAGCACCGGACGTTGGAGAGCACGGCGATCCTGACGGCGCATCAGAAATGGCCCGGGCGGAAGCAAGGCTTCCGCGTGCGCCGGTGGGGCATTCGCAAGGGCAAGGCGTACGAGGACGTGGTCCACGGGATCACCAGTCTGCCCCCGGAGAAGGCCGATGCGAAACGGCTGCGGGAGTTAGTACTACAGCGCAGGCTGTCGCTACCTACTTGGGGGCGGTCCGCGTTCGGCGAGGCGCCGCTTGCGGTGACTGAGGGCGGCGCGGCGGTTGCGCTCCTGTCGCCACCGAGACCATTTCAGGATCTCGTCCACGCCCCAGACTCGCACGTCCAACAGGAGCAGCAGCGCACGCACTTCGGGTACGGTCATCTGGGGTTCTTTTTTCCCCCAACGGCTGCTTCCGCAACACCAAGAACGCCAGGGCCAATACCGACAACGCCGTGTGGTGGTGCCACCCCACCCAACCCCGCGTCTCGTATTCGTCCAGCCCGCACTCGCCCTTGCACGACTGGATGTCTTCCTCAATGGTCCAACGCACCCAACGCACTCGAGCCGACTTCTCCAGCGATGCCTCTGCAGGCGCGTTACTCCGGTGATATTTGATATCCGGTTCCTGGCCCAACGAGCGACGCACCAGCAACCGCTCGGTCGGCCCGGGCAACTCGTCCTCGCAGAACCACACCGGCACCTCGGCGTACTCGCACATCCGCGGGCCCTGACTGCCCTCGCCCGCGACCACGCGACGCCAGGCACCGGCGGGGAGGGCGGCGGCGATCTCATCCACGCGCCGTCGGCCCCCGACCACCAACGGCTTGGTCGGGGGCCGCCCCCGTGCCGGTCGCGGGCGCTGGTCCGCCGGGATCACCCGCGGGGCTTCGGTCCACACCTGAGTACCCGAGGAGACGTCCAGCACATACCACTTGCCCCGCGCCCGAACCCCTTGAACGAACGTCGGGTTGTCCCCGTACACGCAATCCCCACCCGCCCATCGGAACGGCACGCCGGCGGGCACCGGGTCCGCGAGCATTTCCAGGGCCAGGGCCGGCTTGGTGCGGAAGATTACCTCATCGGGAACCCCCGCCTCCTTGCGGCGAACCGGGTCCGCGGCCCCGTCCTCGGGCAGGAACAACCGGCGGTCCACGAACGTGTGGCCCTTCGCCGAGCAGTAGTTGGCGAACACCGCGACCTGGCAGTTGTCGGTGCGCCCCCAGGGTGCCCGAGTACTGGCGCTTGACCCCGACCGACTTGCCCCCTTCTTGGGAAACCCGGTCTCGTCCGAGTTCCACACCGCGCCCGCATCGCCCAACACATCCAGAACCTGGAGGCGCAACGGGGCGAGAACGCCCGCGTCCTTCCACGCCCCCGTGGTGACAAACGCCTGGAGGGACCGGGCCGGGCCGCCGTCGAGTGCCTCGGCGATGTTCTCGGCGTTGCGTCGGTCGCCGCCGCGCAACAGTCCCTGAACGAACCGCCGCGCGTGGGCCTGATTCCCGTCGTGACCGAACAGCGGGGTGTAATGGTCCAGGAACTGATCCAACTCGGGCTTCAACACCTTCAACTGTTGCTCGTCCATGAGCCCAACCTCGCCGCGATGATAGCGATCCAATGAGTTTGTCTTGTACCCGATCCTCGCGTAGAAGAGCAGCCCACGCTGCGCTGTAGTATTAGTGCGGGAGCAGCTGGAGACGCGCGGGTCACTGGACCCGGCGATCGGGGTTCTGAGTGTGGTCGCGGTGGCCCTGGTGAACCTGCGCCGGCTGGCCTCGGGTCTTGGGGCCGCGGACCGGCCCGCGCACGAGATGGTTCCGGGGCGCGGGGCGCTGGGTCTCAGCGCGTGGCGCGACAAGGCCCCGCGCGCGTTGAGCGCCGGGGCGTTCGTACAGGCCCTGGCCCGGTTGGGTGGGTGGATCCCGCGCAAGCAACCGCCCGGGTGGGTGGTCCTCTGGCGCGGGTGGATGAGGCTGCACACCGTCCTCGAATTCGAGTCCGCAACCCCAAAAATGTGATCAACTGAAAGGTGTTAACGAACGGGTGGAACTATACAACCGCGAGAACTAAACGGCCTTGGCGGGAGGCGGTTGTGGCGTTCTGTCGCGGTCGGGTGGATACTGGGCGGTACGGTTTGCTGTGCCCATTGGTGTGAAGCGCGTGGGAGCAAGCGATGCGCCGGCGGCTGGTCGGTTTCGTCCTGTTTGGGATGGTACTTGTGGTTGTGGCGTGGGTTTTGCGCGAAATCGGGTGGCACCGCGTTGCCGCAACGGACGTGGAGCCGATGCCGTTCGAGTACCGGGGATGAGCGTCGGGTAGCGCGACCCGGCGGTACGGAATGGCCAGACACTTGATCGAAAGCCGAGACTTGGTCGGTCGATCAAAGGATTACATCCTCACGCAACTCGGGGCAACGCTCACTGATCGCACAGAAGGAGGGCTGGAATGGTATCTGGGGCGACGGAAGGGCGGTGCCTCGCTCATGTGGGACTATGAAGGGTATCTGGTCGTCACCCTCAACGACCGCGGGGAGTGTGAGAAGGCTTACATCTACGAACGAGACTGATACTCCGGTGGCTCGCACAGCCGGCGAGTTCGATGGCGTGCATTACTTCCATCATTCAATGGAAATGCTTTAACAATCAGTTGATACACCTAAATGAGAACGCGCCGCGGGCCGGGAAGACTTC
>HG799462.1:1670778-1678980 GCA_000531095.1 Gemmata massiliana
GTTGATACACCTAAATGAGAACGCGCCGCGGGCCGGGAAGACTTCCCGGCCCGCGGCGCGTTCTCATTTTGTTTTTAATCAGACCCGCGCTCAGATATGGATCCGCGGGAGGCGATCGCCCAATTGGTCCATGAGAGACTTCGCACTCACTGCTCGGCTCACAACCAAGTCGAAACCGGCCGCTCGCGCTTGTGCGTTGCGGACGTCGCCGTCTGTGATCGCGACGAAAAGCGGGTGGCTCCCCGGCGCGTAGTATCGCTCTTTTTCTTCGCGCATCGTTGGTTCAGCGACGATCACGGCGTCCGGCTGAACGTGGTCGTCCGTGCTCATATCTCCTGCGAAACGCACTTCGATCTCTGCTCCCTGGTGCTCAAGAGCTTCGGCCAGGGCCACTGCGTCGCCGGTACGGTTATCGGCCGCAACAACCAACAAACGGGGCGGCGTCGCGAACCGGGATTCGGCACGAACTTCAGAAATCGCTCGGCTATTCGTTCTCATCGGAAACCTCAATCTGGGGCGAGTGCCCCACCGCGATTGCGGCAAATGACAGGCGATTGTGGACCACTGGCACGAGGCCGCGTCCAGATAGCTTTACCGTACCCTACTCATCGACCTTTCACAACTCCTTTTTCTCTCATAAATGACAGGTTTGTGAAAAAATCCACCCTCTGACCCGAACCAGCAGGCCGCGCCACCGGTTGATGGTTGCGGTCACGACCCTTGAACTTTCGTTCCGAATCCGTGTCCTTTTCGATAACCGGCTCCGGGGACTAACTGCCATCACGGAGCGCCAAACCACGGGTTCTGTCATGCTCTCTTCCAGCGAAATCCGCCAGCAGTTCATCGACTTCTTTTGCAAGAAGCACGGGCACACGAACATCGCGTCGTCCCCGGTGGTGCCGCACGACGACCCGACGCTGCTGTTTGCCAACGCGGGCATGAATCAGTTCAAGCCGTACTTCCTCGGAACCGAGAAGCCGCCCCACGTTCGGGTCGCGAACACGCAGAAGTGCATCCGCGCGGGCGGGAAGCACAACGACCTCGACGACGTGGGCAAGGACACGTACCACCACACGTTCTTCGAGATGCTCGGGAACTGGAGTTTCGGGGACTACTTCAAGAAGGAAGCGATCGCGTGGGCGTGGGAACTACTCACGCAGGTGTGGAAGCTCGACGCGACGCGGCTGCACGTCACCGTGTTCGAGGGCGACCCGGGCGCGAGCATTCCGCGTGACGACGAAGCAGCGAGCTTCTGGAAAGAAGTCGGGGTGCCCGAATCGCACATTCACCTCGGCAACAAGAAGGACAACTTCTGGGAGATGGGGAACACCGGGCCGTGCGGTCCCTGCACCGAGGTGCATTACGACCACACGCCGGATAAGAGCGGCGGGCCGCTCGTGAATGGGGGAACGGACAAGGTCATCGAGATCTGGAACCTCGTGTTCATCCAGTTCAACCGGAACGAGGACCAGAGCCTCACCCCGCTTCCGGCGCAACACGTTGATACGGGCATGGGCTTCGAGCGGATCACGAAGGTGATCCAGGGGAAGAACAGCAACTACGACACCGACGTGTTCATGCCGCTGTTCACGGCGATCCACAAAGTGACGAAGTGCGACACGCCCTATGGTGGCGTACTCGAAGACCTGAAAGACACCGCGTACCGCGTGATCGCGGACCACATCCGGACGCTCACGTTCGCGCTCACGGACGGCGCGACCATCGGTAACGTCGGCCGCGACTACGTGCTGAAGCGCATCTTGCGTCGGGCGGAGCGCTACGGCTACCAGGTGCTCGGCACGACCGAGCCGTTCCTGTACCAGCTCGTGCCAACGGTGGTGGAGCACTTCGGCGATGCGTTCCCGGAACTGAAGAAGAACCCGCACAAGGTCATCGATCAGATCCGCGACGAGGAGCTGGCCTTCCTGCGCACGCTGCGCCGCGGGATCACGCTGTTCGACCGCATCGCGGGGGAGATGAAAAAGACCGGCCGCACGCAGGTGAGCGGCGAGGAGGCGTTTAAACTCCACGACACCTACGGCGTGCTCATCGACATCACGCAGCAGATGGCCCAGGAGCAGGGACTGACGGTGGACGTGCCCGGGTTCGAGAAGGCGATGGAGGACGCCAAGAACAAGGCGCGCGAGGGCGGGAAGAAGTTCGTGGTGACGGCCGTGAAGGGCGACTTGCCCGCAACGGACGATCTGCCCAAGTTCGGTAACGCTCCCGTGAGCGCGAAGGTGCTCGGCTGGGTGAAGGACAACGCGGTCGTGACGTCCGGCAAACTCCCGGCGGGGGAAAGCGTGGCGCTGCTGCTCGACCGGACGTGCTTCTACGGTGAGCAGGGCGGGCAGGTCGGCGATACGGGTACGGTCCGCTCGGCGGGCGCCGACTTCGAGGTGGAAGAGACGCAGCGGCTCGGCGAAACGGTGCTCCACGTCGGCACGCTGCACGAGGGCGAGCTGTCTGTTGGGACACGGTCGAGGCGATTCAGACGACCTCGCGCCGCATCGACATCATGCGGAACCACACCGCCACGCACCTGCTGAACCTCGCGCTGCGTGAAGTTCTGGGCAGTCACGTCGAGCAGAAGGGCTCGCTCGTGGACGAGACCAAGACGCGCTTCGACTTCAGCCACGACAAGCCGGTCACGGCGGAACAGCTCCAGGAGATCGAGCGCCGGGTGAACCGGCAGGTCGTGCTCGATCAGCCCGTTGCCGCGGTCGTGCTGCCGCTCGCGCAGGCGCAGAAGCTGCCCGGCGTGCGCGCGATGTTCGGCGAGAAGTACCCGGACCCGGTCCGCGTGGTGATGGTCGGGGCCGAATCGCCGGACAAGCTAAACCACGACAACTCGGTGGAGTTCTGCGGCGGCACGCACCTGCCGCGAACGGGCCTCATCGGGTACTTCAAGATCTCGTCGCAGGAGGGGGTCGCGAAGGGTATCCGGCGCATCACCGCGGTGACGGGCAAGCCGGCCTACGACGACGTCCAGACCCGCAGCGCGATCGTGGACGAACTCGCGGCGACGTTCCAGTGCCGGCCCGACGAACTCCAGACGCGCGTGGGTGTTCTTCAGGATCAGGTGAAGGCGCTCCAGACGCAACTCAAGAAGGCCGTCGGCGCGGCACTCACTGGAGTGGTGGATGAACTGATTGCGTCCGCGCCGGAGGTGGGCGGCGCGAAGGTCGTGGTCGCGAAACTGCCCGACGGCGCGAGCAACGAAACCGTGCGCACGCAGATCGACCGCGTGAAGCAGAAGTGCGGGTCGGCGTTCGTAGTGTTCGGCTGGTCCGAGGGCGAGGGGAACGCTTCGCTCATCGCCGCGGTCACGCCGGACCTGGTGAAGAAGGGCTGAAGGCCGGCGACGTCGTGAAGCAGATCGCCCCGGTCATCGGCGGGGGTGGCGGCGGTAAGCCCGACATGGCGCAAGCCGGCGGGAAGGAGCCAGCGAAGCTGTCCGAAGCGCTCCAGAAGGCCGACCGCTTGGGTCGTGACTTGCTGGCGAAGTAGTTATCGTAGTTGGGGCTGTGGATGTCACACCCGCTCGTGTACGGACCGGACCCGATCGTGCTCGAAGGGCACGAAGGGAGCCGCTATTGGGTTCACGATCCGTACACGTTCACGGGAAATGTGGCGATCGATGAGCGCCTTTCAGGTTACCCCGTAGTGATATTCCAGCCGCCCGGTCGCCCGGCCGAAGAGACTCCCATAGTCGTCGGATTGCAGGGAATGGCGGCGCCGTATCAGTGGAACGGATTTCTCGTTCCGACGCTTCTTGGTATGGGCATCGCGTGTGTGCTTTTCGATACACCACTGGCTGGTGAAAGGAGCTTGGCGCGTAAATCCGATGGGAACGTCGTCGGTGAGGTCATACCGCTTTTAAAGCAGCAGGCGGTTATTGATGTGTCCTTGGTGCCCCGTCTCGTGGACGCAGTTGCTCGTGATTTCAGAACTGCTCTCGGAATCGCAAGTGCCCGTCATCGCTTACACGATCCGCGTGTTGCTTTGTTCGGTGTGAGTTTGGGAACGCTCCTTGCTGCCCACGCCTTCGTGCGCGACGGCACCGGTACTCGGTTACTCGGTACCCTCGGGCACGCCGATTTGTACCGGTTCGCGCGCAGCTACACTCCTTCAGTGGCCCCTTACATTCTCTCGGGACCGGGCCGGTTACTTGGGAAACTCGCGGCCCTTTTCTTGGGACCTGTCGTCCCGGCGGGAATGTCTTTCTTGGGTGTGCTTCGTGACCTTTGTGTGGGCGGGGACCACTGCACAGCCGCAAACCCGATGGAGTTCGCGGATCGTGTGGCTTCAAACCGCCGGGTGCGATTCTTGGTTGGCGCCGAAGATTTGTTGGTGAAGCCGAGCGACGCGATTGAATGTGCTCGGAGATTCCCGGACGGCGCGTGTTACGTGGTCCCTGGATTGGGGCACGGCACGAGCCGCTTTGGACCGTCGTTTGTTGAGCACGTTCGCGTATTTATCGGTACTCAACTGGGCGACTGGAAACATTAATCGCGGACCCGGAATCACTTCGACGTTGTCGCCGGGGCAACGGGGGCCGGCGGTTCGACCGCGGGTGCGCCCGTCGGCGGAACGGCGGTCACGGCCGCGACCGCGGCGTCGGGGGCTTTCCGCCCGTCGCGCCAGTGCTTGAAGCCTTTCCACAGGATGGGCAGGACCGACAGGAACACGACCACCACCACGACCTTGTCGATGTGCTTCGCCCAGGTGAAGGTCGGATCGCCGAGCAGTGCTCGCATCGGCGGGTTGGCGATCGGGATCAGGTAGTAGCCGAACAGGATCATGCTCACGATCCAGCCGATGCCGCCGAACACGTTGTAGGACAGGAACGTGCGGAACTCCATCCGCGCGGCCCCGGCCACCACGGGCACGAACGTCCGCACGATGGGGATGAACCGCGCGATGATGATCGTCTTCCCGCCGTGCTTCTCGTAAAAGGCCCTCGCGCGTTGCAGGTATTCTTGCTTGAAGAACCGGCTCGACGGGCGGTTGAAGATCGCAGGCCCCGCCTTCCAGCCGATCCAGTAACCCACCGCGTCGCCGATGATCGCCGCGGCGCACAAGCAGACCAGGAACGGAACCAGGTTCCACTCGCCGATCTGGGCGACGATCCCCAGTACGACCAGGAGCGAATCACCGGGCAACAGGAACCCGATCAAGAGCCCGGTCTCGGTGAACACGATCAGCGTCACCGCGACCAGCGCGGCCCAGTACACGCCCTGCGGCGCGAGTGCCTCCTGGAACTTCTCGGGGTGGCTCAGGTTCCGTGGGTCGACGAGCGTGCTAACGATGTTCCAGACCTGCGAGAAGAACTCTTCCATGTCGCGCGGTGCCCCGAATGGTGAATCACAGACACGGGGTTCCGCCCCGTGTTAAAGGCTTGATTACGGGCACAGGGCGGGTGCCCTGTGCGAAAACACTATTTCTTGCGCAGCAGCTTGATGACCATGTCGTTTTCGCCCTGGCCCTTAAAGTCCTTCGGGCGCTCGCCCTTGCCGCCCCGGGTGAACGCGATCGTGAGTTCCAGCCCCTTGTCCGTTTCCTTCGCCTCGTAAAGCCCCTCGATCTTCATGTCGTTTTTGGACGTGAGATCGATGTGGGCCGGCTTCTTGGACGGGTCGAGCGCGAACTTCGCGGTCTCGTCGCGATTTTCGAGTTTGATGATGATCTCGCCGTCCTTGATCTCGAACGATTTCACTTCACCCTTCTTCTCGTCGGCGTTCCCGCCGAGGAGGACTTCCACCACCTCGTAGGTGCCTTCGAGCTTCTTGGCCGCGTCCTTCTCGTCCGCGCGGGCCGCGAAACCGGCGAATGCGAGAACCGCAACTGCCATGATTGGGCGCATCGGTCGGATACTCCGGTCGGGGGAGGGGCGGTCACGAACCCGTTCGTGACCGGGGGCGATCACTTCTCGGACTTCTTGAGTTTCAGCAGGATTACGTCTTCGTCCGACTTGAACTCCTTCGGGCGCTCGGTCTTCTCGGTGAACGCGAGCGTGAGTTCGCCCTTCTCGAACTTGTAGATGCCGGGGAACGTCTTGCCCTTCTCGGCGCCCTCGGTGGGGCTGAGGTCGATGGTCGCGGGCTTGGCGTCGGCGGTGACTTTGATCTTGGCCACCTTCTTTTCGTCCGGCCCAAAAGCGATGGTCAGTTCGTCGCCCTTGATGGTGACGACGGCCGTGTCGGTCAGCTCCTTCGGCGCCGCCTTGCCGCCCTTCTCGGCGGTGGCCATTTTGTACGTCCCTTCCAACTCCTTGATGGCCTTTTCGTCGGCGAGAACCGCGCCGCCGAGCGCGAGGACCAGGGCCGCGAAGGCGCCAGCGAATCGTTTCATGGCTAACCGCTCTCTTGAATTGAGGTTGGCACAACGCAGCAGACAGTCTACGCCGGCCCGCGGGCCGTGGAAACGGGAATTGGCGCGGCCAGCGCTCGCCTTGACCGCGACCGTTGCTGGTACCTAAAACGAACGGATCGCCTTCGTGGAACCCCGGACGGGTGCAGCCATGACGGACGAATTGGCCGAGGCGCTGGTCGCGGTGTTCGAGCGCCTCGGGCCGTATGTCTGTTCAGATCCGCACCTACGCGACGCGGTCCACAATTTAGGTCGGGCCATTTCGACTTGGGCCGACCAGTGCGCACCTTCACCCGCTCCTCATGTTCCCGCGCGCACCGATCTCGCAATCACGCCCCCGCCGGTAGTGATTCCCGCGGACTTCTCGCTCGCCCGGCCACCGGACCCGGTCCGCCCACTGTCACTCACCGACGACGAGGTACACGGGATCGTGCCCGTCGACCTCGCCGTGATCGCGCGCCGGTGCCACCTGAAAGCCGAAGCCGCGCGCGTGACGGCGGCCCGGAAGCGCGGGGACACAACCGCGGTTCCCAATGACCTCATTCAGCAGGCGAACGAGTTGCCCGATTGCGACTTGTGGATGCTGCACCCCGGCGATTACGTGGACGCGCCGAAGGCGTGGGAGGATCTGGGCGGGGCGTTCGCGGTCGGCGCGGAAGCGGCGGCCCTGCTCGCGGCCCTCCGGGACTTGCCCGATACGCTCGCCGAGCGCCACCGCGAGCGCGTCCTGTACGCGGGGGCCGAGGCCCAGGCGCTGATGTGGGCCGGCGTGCTCGACGTCCACCGGCGCGCGGACAACGACCAGGTTCACCTGTTCGTTCACATCCGCGAGTACGCCCGCAACGCCCACATCTACATCAACCGCTACCTGAAGAAAGAGGACCGCGTGTCCGCGGACCAGTGGCCGGCGCTGCTCAGCCGACTCGCGGTGCTGCGCGACGAACTGGCCGAGGCCCGCGGAAAGGCCCGGCACCGCGAGAAGGGGCTGATGAACCTCAAGTACAAGTTGCGGAAGATGGCCGACGTCCCGATGAATGCGGCCGGGGAATGGCCCCGCGTGCTGGAACTGTTGGAAGAGGTCGTTGGTGTCGGTGTGCCCGCGAGCAACGCCGACATCCGCGAACTGCTCCTTCCGGTGCTCGACACGCTGCCCGAAGACCAGGAACCGGGGCCGAACGCGGAGCGCGTGTTCAGCGCGGTCAACGAGTACCTCGCGACGCGGCCCGCCCCAGCGCCCAACGCGGGCACCGAGGAGCCGGCCGTCGAGATCCGGTCCGTGGCCGAGTTGCTCCGCGGGCGGCAGGTGGTGCTGATCGGCGGGGTCGAGCGGAACGTGGCCCGGCGCTCCATCGAGCACGCCTTCGGGCTGAGCGGGTTGAACTGGGTGTCCACGCGCCCGCACGAGTCGGTCACCGTCTTCGAGCCCGCGGTCGCGCGCGCGGAGGTGGCCGTGGTGCTGCTCGCGATCCGTTGGGCGAGCCACAGTTACGGGGACGTGAAGGGTTACTGCGAAAAGTACGGCAAGCCGATGGTGTACCTCACCGGGGGCTACAACCCGAACCAGATCGCCCACCAAATCCTGACACAGGTCGGCGACCGGTTGCGATCCCTGGAACGCGCGGGGTGATTGGCAGGAAGGCAGAAAGCAAAAGACGGATTGGCCACAAAAAGGCACAAAAGGCACAAAAGAAAGCAGAAGACAGAGAGCAGGAAAAGAGCCGCAGATAACGCGGATCAGACAATACGAAGAGCGCGTGTTTGGTTAGCCCCGTGAGGGGCGGAGGCGAGTAGCCAGGGGTTGCGCTGCGCTTCACCCCTGGCGGACTCTCA
>HG799462.1:1679024-1708422 GCA_000531095.1 Gemmata massiliana
CGCCCGGGCCACGCGCCGAGAGCGGCACGACCCGGAAACGGGGTCACGGGCGCCGCCGGTTGCCCCGGGATCTGCCGCGCCGGCGCGTCGAACACGATCTGACCGACGCCCAGAAGGTGTGCCCGTGCTGCCGCGGCCCGCGGGTGCGGATCGGCGAGGAGGTGAGCGAGCGCCTCGATTATCAGCCGGCGGCGCTGTTCGTGGTCGAGCACGTGCGCCCCAAGTACGCGTGCCGCACGTGCCGGGCGCAGGTCGCGCTCGCGCCGAAGCCGCCCGAGCCACTGCCGAAGGCGCTCGCGGCGCCGGGCCTGCTGGCCCAGATCATCACCGCCAAGTTCGCGGACCACCTGCCCCTGCACCGGCTCGAACGGATCCTCGCGCGGCACGGGTACGAGCTGTCGCGGGCCACCATGTGCGACTGGCTGGGCGGGCGCGCCGCCGTGCTGCGCCCGGTGTACGACGCGATGTGCGCGCGGGTGCGGGTGTCGATGGTGATCCACACCGACGACACGCCCGTACCCGTTCTGGACCGGACACGGAACCGCACCCGCACGGGCCGGATCTGGGTGTACGTGGGCGACGCACGCAACCCGTACACGGTATACGACGCGACCCCGAGCCGGAGCCGCGACGGGCCGCAGACGTTCCTGAAGGGGTTCAAGGGACACGTGCAGGCCGATGCGTTCGGTGGGTACGACGGGCTGTACGCCACGGGCGCCACCGAGGTCGCGTGCTGGGCCCACGCGCGCCGCAAGTTCGTCGAGGCCCGTGACAGTGCCCCCCGGTTGTCACTCGAAGCGGTGGCGCACATCCGGCGCCTGTACGACGTCGAGCGGGAGGCGAAGGAACTCGACCGCGCGGGTCGGTGGTCACTGCGCCAGCGGGAGTCCGTCCCGGTACTCCGCGCGCTGGGCGCGTGGCTCGACGCGAAGCAAACCGAGGTGCTGCCGAAGAGCCCGCTGGGGCAAGCCATCACGTACGCGCGGAACCAGTGGGCGGCGCTCAACGTATACGCCACCGACGGCGACCTGGCGATCGACAACAACGCGGCCGAACGTGCCCTGCGCGGTGTGGCGGTCGGGCGCAAGAATTGGATGTTCTGGGGCAGCGACGCTAGGGGCACGACGGGCGCGATCCTGACCTCGTTCACCACGACCTGTACGCGCCACCGACTCGACCCGTGGTCATACCTGTCGGACGTGCTCGGGCGGCTCCCCGCGCACCCGACCGCGCGCCTCGCGGAACTGCTGCCCGACACCTGGGCCGCAGCCCAGCGCGCCGCCTCGTAACTCACCCGATGACATCAAACACGAACGCCACCGGATCGTATCCAGTGGCGTTTGTACTTCGTCCGATCCGTCCGAAGCGCCGCTCACCGAGACCTGTACTTCGCCGAGCGCTTACCGATAGCGGCGGAGCGAAACGGATTGCCCATCACATCGCGGGCAATCATTGGCGAGAAGATCGGATCGGGTAACTCGCGAAAACACAGGCGCGGATCGTCCGCGTTCAATCGCTCGGCCCAGTTCGCTGCCGAACGAGCGATATCAAAGGAGATGAGCGTGCGATCACGACTCGGGACGCCGTTTTCGGTCGCGTCGCGTGCATCGAGCCACCCGTCCCGAACCGCCTTCTGATCTCGCCAGTAGCGTTCTCGAATCTCATCCACCGCGAACACGGCAGCTTCGGCGAAGTATGCCGCGCGACTCAACTCGTCGTCCGTCACGAGTCCGTCGGCGAACAGTTCACTTGTCTCAACGGCCCCTCGACTCTTGTCGTTCACGAGCCAGTCCCAGACGCGCCGACAGCACCCGCACGCGATCAAGCGCGCCTTGCGGTCGCTCGCGAACTCACACACAGCCGCGGCAATCGCTTCTTCGTCGGTACAGGCTAGCCATTCCGCTTCGATCATGGGCGACTCCATCAATGCAGCGCATCCCCGAACCGGCTCTCCAACACGGCCCAGTTGCGGTCGCGGATCGAGTTCTTGGTGATGTAGAGTTCCTACGCTCGTCGCTCGTCATACTCTCATCGTACCAGATGCCTAGTCACCAGCCCCAGATGTCAATGCCCCCGCGCCCGAACCGCGAGCAGAGTTGCGCCTTCGCTTGCGCCCCGAAATTGTTCCGGCTCACGCGCAAATATCGCACGTCGCGCCAGTTCGCTGATCCCGCAAGCGCCGCGGCTCCCCAATCGCTCATCTCAACAGCAGTCAGGTCGAGATCGATCACGGTTTCCAGACCGGGCCACGCGGCCAGTACTTCGGCTCCGGCGTCACCGAGCTGAGTTTGTTGCAATCCGATGTGAATCGGGCGGAACCGGCGAGCCGAGAGCAGTGCCCGAACGCCTGCATCAGTAATGCTTCGATTGAATGCCAGGTTCAGCGATTTCACGCTCTCAAGCCCCGGCCATGCGGCCAGTGCTTCAAGAGCCGCGTTGGTAAGTCCGTTAGAACTCAGATCGAGTGTGACCAGTTCCGTGATGTGTGGAGAACCGGCCAGCGCGCGGGCACCCGCGTCCCCGCACATCGCCCCTCGCAGGTCCAAAAAACGAAGGGCGTTGAGTGGCGCGGTGGCGATGACCTCAGGCGCCCACCCCGCGGCCCGGCGCTGCTCGAACCGGCGCACGCGAGAAGCAAACGGAGCGTGTAGCACTCGTTCGAGAGTATCGCGCGAGACGTGCGGGCAGTGCAGCTTCAGCACGGTCGGACGCAGGTAAGGCGCATCGGCCAGCGCGTTGAGGGCAGAATCGCTGCAATCCAGGCGTCCCAAATCGAACACCCGCACGGCCGCGAGGTGAGGGCATTCGACAAACGGCGCGAAGAATTCTGCCTCGCACGGCACACTGGCAAGGAAACCGAACCGGAGCGAGCGGATGCGTTCGAGGTGGTGGCATTCTGGCACGCGCGCTCGTGCCTCCGAATCGACACGAGACAAATCCAGCGACTCGACCGGGTGCCGCTCCCACAAACGATCCGGGTTCCGCACGAGCGGTTCGAGCGGGAGCGAGACGTGCCCCACGAACCCGCGGAAAAAGCCGGCATCGTCGAGCGCAGTTCCCGCCACTGCGTACTCTGGTAGCTCGGCAGCCCATGCCCGGCGGCTCGCGCTCAGTAGCTCACTCTCGCGTCGTAACAGGGCGATCCGCTCGGCCGTGTCGTGCGGGCGGAACTGGCACCCGTCCGCGCTCTGGAGCGTGCCGAATGTATCTGGTAGGTCGACTTCCTCTGCGCGTAGACGCGCGAGTTCGATCTGCAACCGAACGAATTCCGCGCGCGGGGCCGCGCCGTTCTCCTGGAGCCAGTCGGCGAACATCAGGCGCGGCGTGTCCTCGTCCGGGTGGGCCAGGATCGCGGACAACAGGGCGTCGTGGTCGGACATGGGGCACCGGGCGTCGGGTTCTGTACTATAACCGGGTTCGCGCGCCGATCCAGCCACTGCACGCCAGCGACCCACCATGAGCGAAGAACGCCAACTGCACCTGCTCTCGTCGTACCGGCTCGCGACCTCGTACCCGCTCCAACAAACTCCGGACGAAGTGGCCGCGTGGCTCAACGGGTTCGCGGCCCTGTGGCACCCGGCCGCGCTAGCCGGGGCCGTGCAACCGCCCCAAGCGTCCAGTTCCTACGACCACGACCTCCCGCGAACCGGGTTCGTGTACTGCGTGCCCGAGGGCGCGTACCTGTTCCAACCGGACGATTGGAACCAGCGCGTCGAACAGGCCAATGCGGTCGTGTTCCGGGCGACCGCGTCGCGTGCGGAAACCATCGAGCGATTACTCTCTGCTCTCCGTGAGACGGGCCGCGCCACGGGCCTATTCGATGCACCACCGGAAGCCGTGCGGCTCTTCGCCGGGCTGGGCTACGGCTACCTGATGCTCGACACGCTCTACGAGGCGATGGACCACGAAAAGCTGCTCGACGCCCCCGGCTTCTGGGCCGATGTGATCGCCGCCCGGGACGCACTCGAACGCGGCGAGGATTACAAGGCGTCCCTGAAGAGCGCCGCCGAGAAGCTGCAAGCCGGGCGCGAGCCGGTTTATTCGGGCTCGCTCTACTGGCTCGATTGGGTTCACGTCGACCCGAAGAACCTCGACACGCCGTGGCCGGCCTCGCTCGCGGCCGGGTTGCCCATTACGGTGCTCGCCTCTGGTGAAACGCTGGAACAACTCGCGGAGCAGGCGCCGGACCGGTTCAGTGAACTCAAAGCAAAAATTCCGCCCGACCTGCCGCAAGCGGTAGACCTGTGCTGCGGATCGTACCGCGACCGCGAAGATGCCCTGTTGCCGATCGAGAGCCAGTTGTGGAACTTGCGCGCGGCACGGCGCGCAACGCACAAGCTGTTCGGCGTCGAACCCGCCGTTTACGGACGCAGGAAGAGCGCGTTCCACCCGCAACTCCCGGGTTGGCTCACGCACATGGGCTTCAAGCACGCGGTGCTGGTTAGCTCGGACGGTGGACTGATTCCCAGCATCCGCTCGTCCGCGGTGAACTGGCCCGGACCCGACGGCAAGGCGGTCGAAGCGTTCACGCGCGAACCGCTCCCGGCACACGACCCGCACACGTTCTTCAACCTCGTCTACCACCTGCACCAGGCCACCAGTTACGATTCCGCGCCCACGGTATCGCTCGTTCACAAGGGCGAACCCGCGTTCGCGACGTACCACGACCTGCTCGCACTGGCCGATCTCGCGCCCGTGTTCGGCGACTGGACCAATTTGAGCCGCTACTTCGGCGGGGCGACGAGCGGCGATTACATCGGCGTGCAGTCGGCCGACGAGTTCTTCGCGGACTACCTCGACGACCGCACAACGAACCTGCACCGCCCGGACCCCGTAAGCGGGTTCCCGAACCACCTCCGGCTCCGGCGCCGGATCGATTCGACCTTCACGCTCGCGGCCCTCCACCGTGCGCTCACACCACCCGCACCCGAAGATGAAGACTCACTCCGAGCACTGGCCGAAGTCGAAGACGCGATCGAAGCGCGCGGGGTAAACATTGGGGTGGGAGGCGAAGAACCTAACCCCTAACCCCTTCCCTAAGAAGGAAGGGGGAACAGAACCAAATACCGCAGGCACCACGCCACAAGCGGCGGTTTTAAGCCCCTCTCCATTTAGGGGAGGGGTTGGGGAGGGGTTACAGCCACAACCTACCCCCCTAGCCCCCTCCCTGAAGGGAAGGGGAGCAGGCGCGCGAAATCACTGGGACAGAGAGCACGCTCATCGACCGTGCCGGCTCTTCCTCCCCCTTCCCTTCAGGGAGGGGGACGGGGGGTAGGTTCTTCCGACCCGGACGCGAGAGGGGTGGACTCTTCCCTCACCGCTCTCGAAATGCACTGGGCGAAGAAGCTCGCGGACCGCATTCAGGCGCGATCGACCGAGGGGCAGCCGGGCCTGGTGGTCTTCAACCCCTGTGGGTTCACGCGCCGCGTGGCACTGGAGATCGACGGGTTCCGCGGCGCGATTCCGGTAGCCGATCCGGTGAAGGCCGCGGAGTTCAGCGGCACCACCGCGCGGCTCGTAGTAGAAGTTCCGTCGCTGGGGTTCGCGTGGGTGCCGCGTGCGGGAAATGCTGCGCCGCCCAAGCCGCGCATCAAACTCGCAGACGGTTTAACCGTGCGGAACGAGTTCATCGAGTGCGACGTGGACGCGACCACCGGCGGCATCCGCTCGTTCCGCGACCTGCGCACGCGCGCCACGCGGTTCGGTCAGCAGTTGGTGTTCAACCCCGGTAGTAAGATGATCGCCCGCGACGTCCGCGTGACGAACAGCGGCGCGGCGCTCGGCGAAATTGTAAGCACGGGCGACTTGGTCAACGATCACGACGAGATCCTCGCGACCTTCAAGCAGCGGGTCCGCGCGTGGCTCGGCCGGCCGGTGCTGGAACTGCGCATCGAACTCGACGTGAAGCACCAGCCGACGGGGTACCCGTGGCACGCTTTTTACGGCGCGCGGTTCGGGTGGCGCGACGAGCGCGCAGTCCTGTTCCGCGGGGTAAACGGCTCGAACGCACAAACGGGATACACGCGACCGGTTTCGCCCGATTACCTGGAAGTCCGCCTCGGCGCGGAGCGGTCGTTCCTGTTCACGGGCGGCCTACCGTTCGTTCAGCGCCACGGAGCGCGGATGGCGGACGTGATTCTGGTTCCCGAAGGTGAACAGGCCCGCACCTTCGATCTGCTGCTCGCGACCGACCGCGACGTACCGATGCAGACCGCGCAGGGCTGGGTGTCGCCGTCACCGGTGGTGTTCACTGAGAAAGGCCCGCCCGCGATCGGCGCGGCCGGCTGGCTGGCCCACATCGATATGCCGAGCCTGTTGTTAATGAGCCTGCGCCCGTGCGCGCCCAGTGAAGGCGCGAACCGCGCGATCGCCGGTTCACTCATTGAAACCACGGGATTCAGTGGAACAGCAGACCTGCAATTCGCACGCGACCCGAACACGGCCGCGCTCGTGGACGGAATGGGTAACGTGCTCCAACCGCTCGCGATGAACGGCGACGCGATCCCGCTCGAATACTCCGCCGGCGAAACCCTTCGCGTGAAGGCCGAATGGATCTGATATCGCGTCGGGCTCGTCGTGGAGTCCGAACGAGCCGCGACCGCCAGGGAGCGGGAGGCGCCGCCAGTTCCTAATCACCCCGTGTGCCACCCGAGTCGCACCCGCTCCCTGGCGGTCGCGGCTCGTTACCACGAAACCGAGTGGATCTAACCACCACTGTGGGTCGGGTTGCAGTCTGCAATCCGACCACGGCATTTCGCACGAAACCTTATCACTCGCCTTAACAACCCATCGTTCGCAACGTTCATCTGCAAAACCACTTCCAGTTCTCCAATCGGCCCGGCACGGGCAGTGCGATAGCTCCCCGCTCCGCAACCACCGGGCGGCGATTCGAGCTGCGATTCAGCGAGCCGCCCCGTCGCGCGTGCGGCTATTGACGCAGTTACTGCGTCCTGGACACTCCCAAATGCATGCCCGCGACCTGTACTTCGTCATCCCCACGTACCGGCTCCGCGACGTAGGCGAGACGGTTGAAGCCTACGACGAACACTTCCGACGCAACGGGCACTCGCCGAAGATCATCGTGTTCGATGACTCCAGTCCGGCCGCTCAGGAGAAGTACTACCCGCTCCTCGAACGAACCCGCACATACAGTGACGTGTTCTACGTCGGGCCGCGTGAGAAGGAAGCGTTCACCAGCTACATCGGTCGACGGCTGCGCGACAAGCGATTAGACGGGTTGGTGAAGAACCTGTTCCGCCCGAGTTACGGCGGGAACCGCAACTGCGCCCTCATGTACACGCTCGGCGGATTGGTGGTGTCGGCCGACGACGATATGCGTCCTTACGCGCTCATGGAAGACAGCCTGGAATCGCTCGACGAGGGGGAAATTAGCCGCGGCCGACTCCACCGCGTGAACCAGAACGGGTACGTGCGGAAATCATTCGACGTGCTCGGTGCGTTCCTGGACGTGCTCGGCAAACGCGCCAGCGACGTACCGGCGAACTACGAAGCAGGTGAATTGCTGGTCGACACCGCAATGGACCTGGAGACCAACGCGACCAAGGGTGTGAGCCGGGAGAACTCACTGCTGCTGCGAAAAGGCTCGGTCCGCTCGGATGCGGTCGTGAAGATGGCCCAGACGTTCCGATCGGGAACGAACGACGTGGACGCGCTCGACTTCGCCGAACTGTTCCTGACCAACGACGAACAAGTGGACCCGGACGAGCTGAACGAGCTTTACGTGCTGGTCAATTTCCGCCCCGCGGTCACCAAACTGAACTGGCGAATGGATTGCGGCGTCGCCGGATACGACAACACGTTCGGCCTCCCGCCGTTCTTCCCCACGCGACTGCGGTTCGAGGACTACGTCTACCGACTGTGGGTGCGGCAGGACCAGATTGCCGCGGCGCACGTGGACGCGGCCCAAAACCACACCAAGTCGAACTACATGCGGAACCCGGTGGCCGCCGAGGTCTTCAACGAGGAAGTGTGCAACCTGCTCAAGCGGAAGATCAAGGACACGCTCAGTCACACGGACGAATTGACCATCGGGTTCGACTACAGCGGCGAGGTGACGGCCGAGGACGCGGCGCAAAGCCTGGACAAGGTCGCAGCGCTACACAGCCGCGCGATCGAGGCGGCCGGAACTGCGCAGTCGGAACGCGCGGACGCACTGCGCCTGTTCGCCGCCAATCTCCAAAAGGCGTTCTACAGCTTCGAGCCGGACTTCTTCCAACAGAACCTGCTCCGCATCGCGGACGACGTGGTGTCGGTCATCAAGGGGTCGATCGAACTGTGGCCGACGCTCGTCGAGATCTGCTATTTCGAGAAGGACCGCCGCGGGTTACCGCAAGTGCGGGTGAACAACCAGAAGCGCACGTAGCGGAGGGCGGGAAGAATTTGGACAGGATCAACGAGATCCAGAGAATACCGCGTATCAGGTCTTCATCCCGTAAATCCTGTTGATCCTGTCCAAACGCTTCGCCCGGTGGTGTGTGCCACCCGAGAGGCAGAGATGTGCGAAGCGGACTGCTCAAATTCTCTAAAAAGTGGCCCACAAGCACGGATCGCGGTACACGAAGAAAGGGCGTAGAATTCGCGCCACCAAACGCAAACAGGGCCACCCACTAAGTGGGTGACCCTGTAGGATAACCGCGGTCAGACGGTTATGGGCACTTGTTACAGTCTTTGGCCTCGGCATCGGCCTTGGCCGCCTCCGCTTCATTCTTGGCCTTCTCCGCGGCCTCGTCAGCGCGGTTCTGGGCCTTATCCAACTTCTCGTTCACCCAGTTCTTGGCTTCTTCTGCCTTTTCGCTGGCTCGGTTCGCGACCTTCTGGGCCGTTTCCGAGATCGCGTTGCCCGCTTCAACCAGTTTGCCTTTGATCGTATCGGCCATGATCGGTCTCCTTAAACTTGTGACTTTGGTGCCATTCGTGCCGGGTTTATCGGCCCGGCCACCGTTATGTAAAGAGGTTACGCAACGGGCGTGCCAGCGCGATTATTTGGGTAGCCGCGAGTGCTCAGCCCACAAAAATGACGAAGTCATGAGAAAGCAGTTCAGGCGCGGAACGTTCCGACCGGACGTGTGTAACGAAAGACTGTTACGAAAAACTTTTCTACTTGACGAACGAACACCAACCGATCAGCATTTCATAACTCCTACTTGCTTGTGCGACCTGCCAGCACAATCTGCTGCTTATCCGTAGTCCCCGTTCACGACCCAACGGTGCGCCCGTGCCCGTAATTAAGACCCCGTGCCCGAAGTGTGACGCCAGTATGCGCTTCACCGTTGACGGTGAGGGCGACCACGACGTGACCTGCCTGAAGTGCGGGTACGACTTCGTCGCCACACTGGAAGCGGACGAACCGCCGACCAAATCGAAGAAGTCCAAACCCGGTACGGGCACCAAAGAGCGCCTCAAGGCTGAGGGCGCCAAGTCCGGCCGGGCAACCAAGCGCGCCCGTCGAGACGATGATGACGAAGACGATGATGACGACGCGCCCAGGAAGAAAAAGAAGAAGGCGGGCGGTGACTCCGGACAGCAGAAGATCATCATCGCGGGCGCCGTCGCCGGGGTGCTGTTGCTCGGCGGTCTCGGCGCGCTGATTTTCGCTCTCACGGGTTCAAGTAAGCCGACAAAGAACGATTCAACGGCCGAGGTGAAGCCCCAGCCGACAAACGGGCCGATCCCATCCACACCGAATCCCGGTCCGAACGCGGACCCGCCCAAACCCGGTCCGGGGCCAAACACGCCCTCAAACCCGAACGCCAACCCTCCCAAGAAGGCCAACCCACAGGAGCCGCAACTCCCGCCGCTTCCCCCGCCACCGAAGATCCGTCCCAGCGGCGGCAAGCTCACGACAACGACGCCCGTAGTCAAGGCGCCGCCCGTTCCCCCTCTGGCCCCGGACGAAGACCCGTTCGTCCGCGCCAGTACGTTCAAGCCGGACGGTCCACTGCCGGCCCCCCCGGCGCTACCGAAGGGCACGCAGCGCCCGCTACTGACGCTCGATTCCGGCGGGCACACCGGGTTCGTTAGCAAAGTGTTCTTCAACACGAAAAACGACCAGATCATCACCGTCGGTGAGGACAAGGCGGTGCGGTTCTGGGATCCGACCACCAACGAAACGGTGAAGACCGTTCGCTTCCCCGCGGGTCCGGGGCACGAGGGCTCGCTCCAAGCGGCGGCGATGTCGCGGTCCGGCAAGCGCCTCGCGGTCGCCGGGGAACCGTTGGCCAAGGTTCAAGCCGGGCAGGTACCGATCTACATCATTTCGCCCGACACCGGCGCGCTCATCAAGCGCCTCGACGTGGGCAGCGCCGCGGTCACCGGCCTGAGCTTCTCCAACGACGGTAACTGGCTCGGCGTCGGGTGCGAGAACGGCACGATCCAGATGGTGAACGTGTCCACGGGTGCCTCGTACCCCGCGCCCCCGATCAGCAAGGCCTCGGTAATGGAAGTGAAGTACAACCCGAACCCGAAGGCGAAACTGCTCGCCACCCTCGGGGCCGACCACTTTGTACAGATCTGGAACTTCGCCGCGACCGCCCAGCACAAGGACTTCCCGATCAGCGGGGCCACGCCCTCGACGCTCGCCTGGAGCAACGACGGCCAAACGCTCGCCGTCGCTACGACCACGGGCGGGATCCTGCTCGGGTCCGCGAACGGGCAGTTCCAAAAGAGCCTACCGCCCGTCACGCACAACGGTAAACCGCTGCACATTCACCAAATGCAGTTCATGCCCAACGACCGCGAAATCGCGATCGCCGGCGCGAGCGGCGCGAACGGGTGGACCGGGATCGTCTCGGCCGACAGCGGAACCACGCGAACCGGCGTCACGGCCCACAGCAACGTCGTGTTCGCGCTCGACGTTTCGGCCGAGGGGGACCGGATCGTGTCCAGTGGCGGTAACCAGCACGAGACGCTGGTCTGGAAGTCGGACGACGGCAAAATCGAGCACCGCTTGGCCGGCACCGGCAACGGTATCTGGGCCATCGCGTGGGCGAAGGACGGCAAGTCACTCGCGTGGGGCGCCAGCAACAAGAAAGAAGAAGGGGTACTCGCACTCGAAGGCACGTTCCGGCTCGACGAGTTCGGCGTCGGCAACCCGCCCGATCCGTCCAAGTACACTCAGACGGTAGAAAGCGACGATGCCGGGGTCAAACTGCGCACCGGCTCGAGCGGGTTCATGGTCCAGACGGCCGGGCGCGATCCGGCACTGGTCGCCCTTCCCGACCGCGAACCGATCTACTCGGCCACCATCTTACCGAAGGGGAACGCGGTGCTCGTGGGCGGGGTCCGGAACCTGTACATGGTCAACCCGGCGACCCGCGCGGTGATGCGAAGTTTCGTTGGTCACAGCGGGAACGTACTCTGCGTCACCCCGTCGCCGGACAGCCGGTACTTCGCGACCGGGTCGTCCGACCAAACGATCCGCATCTGGCAACGTGACCGCGAGGAACCGATCCTCTCGATCTTCGTCGCGGGGCGCGAGTGGATCGCGTGGACCCCGGCGGGGTACTATGCGTGCTCCGGGCAGGGCGAGCGCCTGGTCGCCTGGCAGATCCAAGCGGCAGGAGCAAAGGTTCCACAGGTTCACCCCGCCGAGCGGTTCCGCTCGTCCATGTACCAGCCGGCGCTGCTCAAGTACCTCATCCCCGCGGGCAACCTGCCGGTGGCGATGGCAATGGCCCAGAAGTTCGACAAGGCACTGGTCCAGACGACCAGCGTGGCCGACGTGCTCCCGCCGGAAGTCACGCTCGACGGGTTCACCGAAACGGAACTCAAAGTCGATAAGGACAGCTTTACGGTGAAGGCCCGCGCGACGAGTGCCAAGCACCCGATTACCGCGATGCGGCTCCTCGTGAACGGGCGCCCCTTTAAGGGAGCCGCCGGCGTGAAGCGGTTCGAGAACGCCGACCCGAGCACCCCGGCGGAGGCCACCTGGGAAATTCCACTCGTGCCGGGCACACACACCGTCGCCGTCATCGCCGACTCCTCTGTGAGTAAGGGCATGTCCAAGGTCGGCGTCGTGATCCGCCCGGGCGAGATCCCCAAACCGAACCTGTACGTCCTCGCAATGGGGGTGTCCGACTACCCCGGTAGCCTGAAGCTGCGCTACTGCGCCACCGACGCGGAAATGCTCGCCGCGGCGTTCAAGGAAAAGTCGAAGAACGTGTTCTCCAAGATCGAAGTGAAGGTCTTGACCGATAAGGACGCGACCAAGAAGGGCATCCGCGACGGGTTGGACTGGATGAAATCGAAGATGACGCCCCAGGACGTCGGCATCGTCTCGTTCTCCGGCCACGGGATGCGCGACCTCTTCAACCGGTTCTACCTCGTCCCGTTCGACGTCCAACCGGACGACTTCGAGGGCAATTCGTGCCTGCCCGGGGACGAGTTCAAGGCCCGGCTCGATAACATGCCCGGCCGGTTGGTCGCCATTCTGGACGCCTGTCACTCCGGCTCGGTCGCCGAGAAGGATCGCGCGCCGGCCCAGGCCGACACCCTCGTCCGCGACCTGACGGCCGAGGACTCCGGGGTGATCGTCATGTGCGCCTCGCTCGGGCGCGAGTACGCCATCGAGAGCCCGATCAGTAAGGCCGGGTTCTTCACGCTCGGGTTGGTCGAGGGGCTGTCCGGGTACGGCGACATCGACGAGGACGGGGTCGTGTACATCCACGAACTCGACACCTACGCGACCGCCCGCGTGCGCCAACTGAGCGGCGGGACGCAGAACCCGACGCTCGGGCGCCCGTCGGCCGTTCGGCCGTTCGCCATCGCGAAGCCCGATAACCCGTTGAGGGCGCAAGACCCGAAGCCGGCGCCCGCACCGAGCAAGCCGCCGGCACCGAGTACCCCGCCCGTGTCAACCAACCCAACTGTACCTGGTACCCCGACGGGACCGACCCCCCCGGGTGCCCCGAGCAAGCCGCCGGCACCACTCAAGCCGCCGATCTCGGACAAATAGCTCGCGCTTTGATCGAACCTCAACCCACGCGGTCGGCGCGAATTCTGTTCGCGCCGACCGCGTTCTTTTTTGCTCCCCGGAACCGGTTGCGGAAAAATAGGGACGCGCGGTGCGGTTCGCTGCAATACCCTTCTGAACGGACCCGTCGCACGGAGGCGCACGATGCCGGCCAGTCTCCTTCACGCCGTATCCCGGTTAACCGCGGGCGCGGACGATCCGCGAACCGACGCTCACCTCGTGGCGGCGTTTCTCAAAAGCACCGATCAGGCCGCGTTCGCGGAACTGGTCCGGCGCCACGGCCCCGCCGTCCTCGGGGTGTGCCGCCGGTTCCTGGGCGCCACACCGGACGCCGAGGATGCGTTCCAGGCCACGTTTCTCGTGCTCGTGAACCGCGCACGCGGCACCGTCTGGCGCGAGTCACTCGGCCCGTGGCTCTACGGCGTCGCGCTCCGGGTGGCGCGCCGGACACGGTCGGCCCGCGCCAAACGTCTGGCGAACGAAAGGCAGGTGCCCGCGATGAGCGATCAACCGATCCCGTCGAGCGAACCGGACGACGCGAGCACGGTCCTCGACGAAGAACTCGCCGCACTGCCGGCGATCTACCGCCAGCCACTGATCCTGTGCGAGATCCAGGGGGCCGGTCGGCGCGCCGCGGCACGCGAACTGGGGTTGACCGAGGGCACGCTGTCGAGCCGGCTGGCACGCGGGCGCAAGATGCTCCGCGCCCGACTCGCCCGACGCGGCGTCGCCCCGGTCACCGCGGGGCTGGCGCTGGCCGTCCCCGCATCACTGGCGACCGCGACCGTTCGGAACGCGGTCCACACGCTCACGCGAACGGCCGGAGCGGTCCCGGCCGGGGTTTTGTTCCTCACGGAAGGGGCTGTGAAATCGATGATCGTGCACGCGAACTGGGTTGACCGAGGGCACGCTGTCGAGCCGGCTGGCACGCGGGCGCAAGATGCTCCGCGCCCGACTCGCCCGACGCGGCGTCGCCGAAGTGACCGCGGGGCTGGCGCTGGCCGTCCCCGCATCACTGGCGACCGCGACCGTTCGGAACGCGGTCCACACGCTCACGCGAACGGCCGGAGCGGTCCCGGCCGGGGTTTTGTTCCTCACGGAAGGGGCTGTGAAATCGATGATCGTGAAATGGAAACTGGCCGGCGCCATGATCGCCGCGTGCGTCGGGTTGACCGGTCTCGGCGCGTGGCAAACGTCCGCGCATCCACCGGCGCCGGCCGCACCCGGTCAATCTGTGGCCGCATCACCCGTGCCCCTACTCGATAAGCGCGCCCCCGAGAAAGCGCCCGCGGTACGGAAGGAACCAGAACCGGTCGCAACTATCTTCGGCGACGTCCCAATCACACGCGAGGCGTTCGCGGATCATCTCATCCGTCGGTACGGAAAGAAGGAACTGGACCTGTTCGTGAACAAACAGGTGATCGCGCACGCCTTCGGGCGGAAGGGATGGACAATAAAGGGCGACGACGTGATGGCGGCCCTCGACACCGAGATCAAATCACTCGGAATTACGCGCGCCAACTTCGTAACGGAGATACTGCCGCGTTATGGGAAAACACTGGAAGAATGGACCGAGGACGTGATTACTCCGCGGCTCATGCTTTCGCAATTGTGCAAGGTAAACATACCGGCCACGACCGAAGCAGAACTGCGACAACAGTTCGCCGCGAGGTACGGAGAAAAGATCTCGTGCCGGGTCATCACTTGGACCAAAGACGAGGGCGCGGAATCGCAAAAAGCATACGAGAGAATTCACGACAATGAAAACGAGTTCAGAGACTACGCCCGGCGCCAGTCGGAACCGACTCTGGCTACAACCGGCGGGCGCGTTGCCCCGATTCCTCGCACTCCAACTGTCAACGGTAACAACACTATCCCCCACGTTACTGCCAAACTGAAAGTGGGCGAAATAAGCCCACTCACGAAAACAGAAACGGGTTTCATCGTAGTGAAGTGCGACCGAGTAATTCCGGCCGACAAGAGCAAGTCGTTCGACAACGAAAAGGCTGCGTTGCTAATGGAAGTCGCCCAAGCCCGAATCGACCTCGAGATCCCGAAACTGTTCGACGAACTGAAACGCGAAGCCAAGCCGAAATTCCATCTCAAATTCCCCGACCCCGCACCCGCGCCCAAAAACTGAACCAACGACGGGTTCCGGGGCGGTCCCGGCCCGGTACTGTTCCTCACGGAAGGGGTAACGAGAACCATGCTTACGAAATGGAAACTGACCCTGGCAATGGCAGCGGGCGCGGCATTCACCGATTTCGGAACGTGGAAGAGTTCTGCACAACCAGCGCTCGTACCGGTCGCAAATGCCGCGGACGCGAAGCCGGTTGAGCCGAAACCGCTGGAACCAGTCGCGACCATCTTCGGCGACGTCCCAATCACGCGCGAGGCGTTCGCGGACCACCTCATTCGCCGGTACGGGAAGAAGGAACTGGAACCGTTCGTAAACAAACAGATCATCGCGCGCGGCTTCGCTCAGGAAGGATTCACATTCGCACCCCTAGAAATCGAGGCGGCACTCGACGCGACTTGCGCGGCGGCCAAGATGACCCGCGCACAACTCACGGAAGAACTGCTCAAGAGCCAGTCCAAGACACTCGAGGAATGGAACGAAGACGTAAACATTCCGCTGCAAATGCTTACCCGGCTGACGCACGCGAAAGTCAAAGCGGCAACCGAAGCGGAACTGCGTCGGGCGTTCGACTTGAAATATGGTGAAAAGCTCGACTGCCGCATCATCTTGTGGAGCGACGAGACCGCGGCTCGCGCGGCCTATGAAAAGGTGCGCGGGAGCGAGAAAGAGTTCGATGCTCACGCCCGGCGCTGCCCACAAGCGGGGCAGCCGAGGTCGAGTGTGGCAGCCGACGGGCGAATCGAGCTGATCCCTCGTGCGCGCCCGTTCGAGGAGCGACAGGCTGAACAGGCTGTGTACGCCGCCGTCGCGAAACTCCAACCCGGCGAAGTTAGTCCGCTCGTTCCGGTCGAACTAGAAGGCAATAAAGGGTTCATCGTCCTGAAGTGCGATAAGGTGATCCCCGCGGACAAGAACAAGTCGTTCGAGAAAGAAAAACCGGCGCTGCTGATGGATGTGATGAGCGCGAAGATCTCGAACGAGCTCCCGAAGCTGCGTGCCGAACTGATGCGGCGAGCTGACCCGAAGTACCACCTCACGTTCCCCGCCCCGGTCGCCCTCCCGAACCCAATCCCAGCACCCAAGAAGTGAACCAACGGCGAGCGGGCTTTTGCCCGCTCGCTGCATTTGCTACTTCCCTTTCACGGCCGCGTGATCGCGCCACAACCAGCGGAGCGCGTCCGGCAGGAGCGCCCCGCCGTGGTCGTCCGCGTGCCCGCCGGCGCCGAGCACGTACTTGTAGTCGTAATCCTTCTCTCGCAGCGCCCCGACCATCAGTTCGTTTTGCAGGAACCAGTCGCGCTTCGTGTTCATCGGGCTGCGGTTGTCGTGAACGCCGTCCTGCACGTACACGCGGATCGGCTTCGTATCGGCCTTGCGCACGAGGTCCGGGTACACGTGTCCGCCGCGCAGATTGGTGAAGCTCCCGATCGCGCTGTACACGCGGCGGAACGCCTCCGGGCGCTCCCACGCCACCGTGAACGCCGCGATCCCGCCGCTGGAGAACCCCGCGATCGCCCGCTCGTTCGGGTCTTTCGTGAGCGTGTACTTCTGCGCTACATCCGGCAGTATTTCATCGACGATCAGTTTGGCGAAAGCGCCCCCGAGCGAGTCGTACTCGACACTGCGGTTGTTCGGGTTCCCGGTGCCGAGCGACGCCGGGTACTCGGTCCCCCTGTGCCCCGGCGTCACGAAGATGCCGATCGTTACGGGGATCTCTTTTCGGTGAATGAGGTTGTCGAGCACCACCGGCGCGCGGATCACGCCCTTCGGGTTGATCGCCCGCTGCCCGTCCTGAAACACCAGCACGCTCGCCGCGTGCTCCGGCTTGTATTGCGCGGGGACGTACACCCAGTATTGCCGAACGGTACCGTCGAACACCTTGCTCTTGAAGAGTACCGGCCCGATCAGTTCCCCCGCGGGCACGCCCTCCTGCTTCTGGGAGTCGGGACCGAGCTTGTAAGTGATTTTGGGCGGCAGTTGCTCGGGCGCCGGCTGAGCGGCACCGAACGGGCACGCCAGTGCCCCCATGAGTAACGCGAACGCGGACCGCATGGTGATCTCCGCGGAACGGGAAGAGGTCGAACAGCGCCGATTGTCCGGGAGCGCTCGCGCCGGTCAAGGGGCCAGGAAGAAGAACCGGTCGCGAACGGCCCTCCGACTTGCTCATACGTGCCGTTTCTCGTTGCCGCCGGGCGGTCCGGGCTTTACATTCAGCGACATTCCTCGCTAACGCTTCACACTCGGAGACAATATGTCCGCAGTTCAGCCCGCGACCGCCCCGCCACTCGCACTACCGCTGCGCCTCAACCTGTCCGTGATGATGTTCCTCCAGTTCGGTGTCTGGGGGGCGTGGTTCGTCGTGTTCTTCCCGTACTTGCGCGGGCTGAACTTCACCGGCGAACAGGCCGGTGCGCTGATCGGTAACATGGCGCTCGGGGCGATTTTCTCGACCATCTTCGCCGGGTACATCGCCGACCGGTTGCTCGCCAGCGAGAAACTGATGGCGGTCTGCCACCTCGCCGGTGCGGGGCTGTTGTACCTGATCGCACAAACGCAAGACCCGGGCCAGTATTGGACGCTGTTCGCGCTTACCTTCGTCTACGCGCTGCTGTACAACCCGACGCTGGTCCTCGCGAACTCGATCACTTTCGAGCACGTCCCGGACGGGCAGCGCGACTTCCCCGGGATCCGCGTTTTGGGCACGCTGGGCTGGATCGCCGCCGGGTTCAGCATCGATGCGCTGTTCGCGGGCGACGGCAAGACCGCGGCGGGGTCCAACGGCCCGCTGTTGCTGGCCGCGGGCCTGTCCGCCGTTCTCGGCGTGTACAGCTTCTTCCTGCCCCACACCCCGCCGAAGGGCGAGGTCAAGGGTATCCCGTTCGTGCGGGCCTTGGCGCTGTTCAAGGATTTCTCGTTTGCGGCGTTCTTTATCGTGTCGCTGGCTATCACCGTGGTGCTGGCGTTCTACTACACGGTCACATCCGACTTCCTGGAGAAGCAGTGCGGGGTGAAGAACATCGGCTCGACGATGCTGATCGGGCAGGTCTGTGAAACGGTGTTCCTGCCGCTGCTGCCACTGTTCTTGGTGCGGTTCGGGATGAAGTGGGTGCTGGCGCTGGGCATGTTCTGCTGGGGGCTGCGCTACTTCCTGTTCGCCAACGCGGGGCCGGAGGGCATGGGCTTCGCGCTGGCGATCGCGGGCGTCGCGCTGCACGGGTTCTGCTTCGACTTCTTCTTCGCCGCCGGGTTCATCCACTGCGACAACAAGGCACCAAAGGACATCCGGGCCAGCGCGCAAGCTCTGTTCAGCTTCCTCACGTATGGTGTCGGGATGTGGCTCGGTAGCCTGATTTGCGGCATGATGGTGGATAAGTACACCGATCCGGCGACGAAGGCCGTGAACTGGTCCGAGTTCTGGATGGTGCCCAGCATCGGTGTGATCGTGTGCTTGGGCGTGTTCCTACTCGTGTTCCGCGACCGCTCGGGGCGAATCGTGGAGCCCGTGTCAGAACCGGCCGCGGTCCCGCCGGGGGCGTAACGGTATTCAGCACAAAGAGCCGGTGCATTCGATGCACCGGCCCTCGTTCAAAACGAAATGTCAGAATCAGTACCGCGGCATTCCCGGATCGACCTTATCGGCCCAGCCGAGGATGCCACCGGTCAGGTTCACGAGCTTCGTGTACCCCTGCGACTTCAAGAACTCGATCGCCTTCTGGCTCCGCATCCCGCTCTTGCAGTGAACGATCACCTCGCGGTCCTTCGGCACTTCGCTGAAGCGAGTCGGCAGTTCCGGTAGCGGGAGCAGCACCGTTCCGGGTATGCGACAAATCTGGAACTCGTTCGGGTTCCGCACGTCCAGCACGAACAGGTTCTCGCCCGCGTCAATGCGCTTCTTGAGTTGCTCGGCCGTGATATCGCTCCCGCTGAACGCGGGTTGCGTCGCCGAAGCCCCGCCGCGCACGCCACAGAACTCTTCGTAATCGATCAGTCCCTTAATGGTCGGGTGCGGGGCGCCGACCGCCCACTTCGGGTCGCGCCGGATCTTGAACGTCCGGAACGTCATGTTCAGCGCGTCGTAGTGCAGCAGCCGGCCGATGAGCGGTTCCCCAATGCCGAGAATGAGCTTGATCGTTTCCGTGGCCTGGATGCACCCGATCACGCCCGGCAGAATACCGAGTACGCCGCCCTCCGCGCAACTCGGCACCTCGCCCGGGGGCGGTGGTTCGGGGTACAGGCAGCGGTAACACGGCCCCACGCGCGGGTCGAATACCGTGGCCTGGCCGTCGAAGCGGAAGATGCTGCCGTACACGTTCGGCTTGTTCAGCAGCACGCACGCATCGTTGACGAGGTACCGCGTCGGGAAGTTGTCGGTGCCGTCGACCACGATGTCGTAGTGCTTCACGATGTCGAGCGCGTTCTTCGACGTGAAGTGCGTCTCCCACAAGTCGATTTGCACTTCCGGGTTCACGTCGCGGAGCCGGTCCGCCGCGGACTGACACTTCGAGCGCCCCACGTCCGCGGTGCCGTGGATGATCTGGCGCTGGAGGTTCGACGTGTCCACCACATCAAAATCAACAAGCCCGAGCGTGCCGACGCCCGCCGCCGCGAGGTAGAGCGCGAGCGGCGACCCGAGCCCACCGGTGCCGATCACGAGCACCTTCGCGGCCTTGAGCTTCCGCTGCCCGTCGAGCCCGACCTCGGGCATGATGACGTGCCGCGAGTAGCGCGCGAACTCGGGCTGCGTGAGCGACACGTCGGCCCACCGGCCGGCGAGTAAATCGGGGAGCATGTGACGTCCTCAAGGGCTATTTAACGAACCAGGGGTTGAAACCCCTGGCTAATAGCCAGGGGTTTTAACCCCTGGTTTCAATGATTTCTCGCCTTACACCGCGCCGAGCGCGATCGAGCAGTTGTGCCCGCCGAACCCGAAGCTGTTGGACAGCACCTTGCGCACGCGGACCTCGCGGGCCGCGTTGGGGATATAGTCCAGGTCGCACCCGCCCTCGACGTCCTGGTTGTCCAGGTTGATCGTCGGGTGCAGCACGCCGTGCTTGATGCTCAGCGCACACGCGACCGCTTCCACACCACCGCTCGCGCCGAGCAGGTGCCCGATCATGCTCTTGGTGCTGGACACCATGAGCGACTTCGCGTGCTCGCCGAATACGAGTTTCACGGCCTTGGTTTCGGCCACGTCACCCAGTCCGGTACTGGTCCCGTGCGCGTTGATGTAGTTGACGTCGTCCAGGTTCCAACCGGCGTCCTTCACGGCCTCGCGCATCGCCTCGGCAGCGCCGATGCCGTCTTCGTGCGGGGCCGTGATGTGGAACGCATCCGCGGTGTTACCCGACCCGCACACTTCCGCGTAAATCGGGGCGTTGCGGGCTTTCGCTCGCTCGTATTCTTCGAGCACCAGAATCCCGGCGCCCTCGCTCAGCACGAAGCCGTCGCGGTCCTTGTCCCAGGGCCGGCTCGCGGCTTTCGGATCGTCGTTGCGTTGGGACAGCGCGCGACACGCAATGAACCCGCCCAGTCCGAGCGGCGTCACCGCGGCTTCGCTGCCGCCGCTCACCATCACGTCGGCCAGCCCGCTACGAATTGCGGCCACCGAGTCAGCAATGGCGTGCGCCGCGGACGAGCACGCGGTGGAAACGGTCGTGTTCGGCCCGCGGAGCCCGAACCGGATGGAGATGTTGCCGCTCGCGGAGTTGGCAATCATCTTCGCGATGAGGAACGGCCCGAGTCGATCGGGGCCGCGCTCCATCAGCGTGCGGTGCCCGTCCTCCCACTCGGCCATACCGCCGATCCCGCTCCCGAGGATGCACCCGCAACGAAACGGGTTCTCCTTCGCGAAGTCGAGACCGCTCTCTTTCACCGCTTCGGCGGCCGCGACGATCGCGAACTGCGTGAACCGGTCGAGTCGGCGGGCCGATCGCGTGTCGATGGTGGGTTCGGGGCTGAAGCCCTTCACCTCGCCGGCGAACGTCACCTTGAACGGCACGTCGGTACCGTTCACCAGTTTGTGCGCGGCGGTGTTGAAGAGGGTGATCGGCGCGATGCCGCTCTGCCCGGCGAGGAGGCCCCGCCAGTAGTCCGGCACGTTCAGCGCGAGCGGGTTCACCGTGCCCAGGCCGGTGATAACCACCCTGCGGCGGGTCGCGGAAGAGGAAGAAGTCACTGTGGCTTGTTCTTGATAGCGGTGTCGATGTAGTCGGTGGCTTCGCCGACGGTCTTAATTTTTTCGGCCTGATCGTCCGGGATCTGGATGTCGAACTCTTCTTCCAGTTCCATGACGAACTCGACGATGTCGAGCGAGTCCGCGCCGATCTCTTCGATGAACGTGGTGTTGCGAGTGATCTTTTCTTTATCGTAGGCGAAGTGCTCGCTCACGATGTCGATAACACGTTGCTCAACGGACACGGTTCGACCCTCCGGGCGGTGGTGGCGCCACCGCAACCCCGCGGTCCGACCGGCACCAACCGGTCCCCGCACACTGCGTCTGGTTTTTGTATGGCGCTCGCCCGGCTCGCGAAGGGTGAGTGGCCTTCCCCGGCGCCTGTGCAGCGACTTACGAACAAAACTCTACTGACGCGACCACTAAAAGAAAAGGCCGCCCCCGCCCGGCGCGGAAGGTAAAAGGCAAAAGTTAAAAGATAAAACAACACAAGAGACACCTCAGACACGGGTCTGTCTTCGTTTGCCTTTTGCCTTTTAACTTTTGCCTTCCGCATTCCGCCCGCGACTTCGGCAATCACGCGGCCACGTTTCGGATATCGGCCTTTCGGTGGACCCGCTTGAGCAGACCCGCGAGCACGCGGCCCGGCCCGATCTCGTAGAACCGCTCCACGTTCTCGGAGAGAAGCCCCCGGAGCGTGTCTTCCCAACGGACGGGCGAGAGCACCTGCTGCACCAAAAGGCCACGAATTTCGGCCGGGTCCAAGTGCGTGCGAGCGTCCACGTTCGACCACACGGGCACCCGGGGAGCGTTCAGCGCTACGCCCGCGAGCGCCGCCGCGAGTTTCTCGTCGGCCGGCTTCATCAGTTTGGTGTGGAACGCGCCCGCAACAGCAAGCCGCACGGTACGGATACCGCCCTTCTGCACGCACAGTTGCTCGAACCGGTCGATCGCCGCAACCGAGCCGGACACCACCGTGTTCCCGGGGCAGAGCAGGTTCGCGACTTCGAGCGTGTCGGTTCCGCGCACTTCGAGCACCAGCGCTTCGACCTCCGGCACTTCCAACCCGAGCACACTCACCATGCCCGAGGGGGTCGCGACCGCGGCGTCCTGCATGGCCCGTCCGCGTGCCTGGACCAGTTTCACGCCGTCCTCGAACCCCAGTGCCCCGGCGAACGCCAGCGCCGTGTACTCGCCGAGGCTCAGCCCAGCCGTAGCAACGACATCCTGGGCCGCGTCCGGTTCGGTGGCCTTCAATTGTTCGAGGGCCGCGAGGCTCGCCACAAAAATAGCCGGCTGGCTCACGTCCGTCGCGTTCAGGCGCTCCGCGGGACCGTTCACGCACACGTCGAGCAGGTCGTAACCCAGGATCGCGGACGCGCGTTGAAACAAGTCGTTGGCAGCGGGAAGCGCCTGACACAGCGCGCCCGCCATACCGACCGTTTGTGCGCCCTGACCGGGGAACAGAAAGGCTGTCCGTGGCATGAAGAACCCTACAACGTTTCGCCGAACGGCTGTGAACTCGTGAATCGTACCCGCCCCGAAAGGGGTGCTGACAACGTAGCCGTTCGCGTCCCTCTTGTCCCCTCCCCAAAAGGACTGCCAGATCGAGCCACCTCGCCAAATACCATCAAATCAGGCCCCAGAGTCGTCGGAGGCCCCATTCCGTTCCGAGGAGAATTGTGAAGGCTACCAGCCATAATGGGAGGAACCCGCGTGACCGGTTCCGGTGCCAGTCGGGGTAGTACCGCGGTTTCTTACCCAGGTCGGGCGGCAGTTCCGTCTTCAGTTCCTTCAGGAACCCGGGAAGGTCTTCGAGCCGCAGCGCCTTTCCGCCGGTCGACACTGCGAGACGCTCCATGAACTTCTGGTCCGCGCTCACCTTGAGCATTTCGTCCGAGATGTCCGGCACCGCGATGAATTTGGCCGTGCCCCGGTGGAGCTTCGGCGAGCCGTCCGCGTTCAGTTCCGGTGAACCGTCGGGCTTTTTGGCCGGGCTGGTGACCGACACAAAATATTCGCCCGGGGTCGTGGGGCGGAACAGCACCTTTCGTCCGTCCTTGTCCGTCAGGACGGTCGACGGCACCGCCTTTTTCTCGTCTTCGGGCTTCGGTTCCTGCTGTCCCGGCGCGAGCGGCAGAATGTGAACCGTCAGCGGAGCCGTCGGATCGTCGGTGCCGTCCGACTTCTTAACACCGACACGGATCGTCTGCTCCGACGTCACCTTGAGCTGGCGGAACTGCGGGCGGGCGTAAGCCTGGCTCTCTTCTTCGTCCTGGTACGCGAGCCACAGTACGCACTGGCGCCAGAAGCGATCGTGCATGTCGAGCCCGGTCGTCTCCTTGGGTTGGCCAAGGCTGCGCCAGAGGTACGTGTCGAACGCCCCGAACGCGAGCCAGCGCCCCTTGTTCGCGTCGCCGCGCTGGGAGCCGACGAGGAGCGGTTCGTGGATCGCAGGATCGAACTCGGTGCCCGCGGCCAGTTCTTTCGGGTCACTCGGGGTGAGCACTTTGTTGACCGCGTCGAGGCGCTGGGTCCATGCGAACACCGTGTCCAGGCGCCCGGAGCGGAGCACGAACCGGTTGTGGCCGTTGAGCAACATTCCCCTCCGGAAGTTGTTCATCCGGTCCCACGCCTCTTTGGACGGATCGCCCTTCGGCGCGGGCGCCCCCGGCTTGGGCACGACCTTGAACATCTTGTTCAGCCCGTTCGGGTTCGGGATCACGGGGAAGAACAGGAGCGGGTCACCGGTCGGGCTGAGGGAGTCCGCGATCGAGTCACCCTTAATCGGGAGCAGTTCCTTCGGGATATCGCCGGTGTAGGCGTACTCGCCGCCGAGGAACATCACCCCGACGCCCTTCGTCGTCGTGAGCCTGGTGAGATCCGTCAGGAAGTTCGGCGCGGCGCGGTTCAGTACGGTCGCCCCCACGTTCCCAATGATGACCACGTCGTAGGCCTGAGCTTCGAGGTTCAGCAGATCACGGGCGCCTTGCGAAACGGTTTGGTCGGACTGGAGGATCACCTCGTACACGTCGAACCGCTTCTCGCTGCGGAATGCGTCGCGGAGGAACGTCTCTTCCCAGCGGAGCTGGTCCACGATCAGGACGCGGACGCCCTCCTTGAGAACCGTGAGGTATGTTTCGGACCAGTTGTTGAGCGGCGACAGTTCGCCCGGGAGCGGTTCGAGTTTCCCATTCTTATCGATCCCCACCTCGACCTTGATCTTGTACTCGCCCTTCGTGTCGGGCATCTTCGCGGTCATCTTCAGTTCGTTACCCTTCTCGCGCTCGAGGGTAAATTCTTCGCTCTGCACCGCTTGAGGATTGTCGTTGATGAACACGCGGGCCGTGACGCGCGCGCCGGGGAAGTTGTAGGCGTTCACCTTCGCGGTCACGGTGACATCGTTCTTGATGAAGGCGGGCGATGGGTTGCACTCCACGCTCGTCACCACGATGTCCTTTGTGAGCGTGTCCGAACTCTCTTTACCAACGATGAACGAGTGAATCGGCACCCCTCTGCGCGCCCAGCGCCCGGCCTCGGACTCCGCGTTGAACGCCTCGCCGTTATCGATGCCATCACCGATTACAATGTGCCCGCGCACACGCTCGCCCTGCCACCGCTCGAAGGTCTTGTTCAGATAAGTTCCGTAGTCGGAACGCTTAGCATCAGAAACGACCGTCGGCTCGTAACGACTGGTGGCCTCGTTGAAGTCGAGTGGGCCGAATTTGTAGAGCGTGACGCTGATCCCCTGCTCGGTGAGCAAGTCGTCGAACAGCGGCTGGCACTTCTCGATCATCTTGCGCACCGCATCGGCGCGCGCTTGTCCGCCGACCTCGTCCTTGATCGTCATGCTCTCGGACACATCGATCCCGACGAGCAGCGCGGACGGCTGTTTCGGGTTCTCGTTCACGCCGACGCTGGGGCGGAGCGCGGTGAGGAGTGTCACCAGCAGCGCGAGCAGGCGCAGCGTGAGAATGGTGAGCACGCGCTTGCGCGTCGCTTGCGGGTGCCCGAGGTACGTCCAAACGGTGAAAATGACGAGAAGTGCTGCAACAACTGCGAGCGTCGGGAGCCCGAACGGATAGATCGACCACGGGTACGCGGGCCGCGTCGAAAAGAAGTAGTCGTCCATAGCGCTATCATACCGACGCGCGGAAGGGGCCGGAAGGATCTACCCCGCCCGAACACACTTCAAGGTCGGTGAATTGCGCGTGCCCAAAAGCAAGAAGTGATTCGACCGCGGCGCGAAGGCGCGCCGCGGTGCAGAAACGGCCGGTTGCTGTGTTGAAAACTTGCGTTTTGTGTTTGTGGCACGGGCCTCTGGCCTGTGGAGGCGCTCACACAGGCCAGAGGCCCGTGCCACCAAACCATGAACCAAACGCATCAATTCAACACAGCAACGGCCGGTCTTACTTGGCCTTCCCGGTCAGCTCATCGGCAAGGTCGTTGGCGTCGTACACCTTCCGCAGCGCCTCAACGATCGCGCGGCTGTCCACGGAGACCGCACGGGCGGTTTCCTGGTCGAAGATGAAGTCGAGCACCAGCGACTGAATGTTGCCGTCGAAGATCAGCCCGACGACTTCCGCGTCGCGGTTCACCACCGGCGAACCGCTGTTCCCGCCGATGATGTCCGCGGTGCAGACGAAGTTGTAGGGCGTCGAGAGGTCGAGCTTGCCCTTCTTCGCCACCCACCGCTGGGGCAGCTCGAACGCGCCCTTGTTGCTCTGCTCGGCCGAGCGCTTGTAGAGCCCCTCGAAGGTGGTGAACGCGGGCACGTCCTTGCCGTCCTCCTTGTAGCCCTTCACGGTGCCGAACGCGAGCCGCAGCGTGAACGTGGCGTCCGGGTACACCTTGTCGCCGTCCATCGCGAACTTGGCCTTCGCCAGAGCCGCGTGCGCTTGGCGCTTCGGCTCGTCCACCTCGTTCTCGAACCGCTTGCGGAGCGCGCGGGACGGGCCGTCGACGAGGCGCGCGAGTTCGATCATCGGGTCTTTCAGGGCCGCGAGGTCGGCCGTCTTACCGCCCTTGGCCGCGGCCTCGATCTCGGCGAAAATCTTCTTGCGCGTTTCCGGGTCGCGGACCTTCGTTCCGCTGATGAGATCGTAAGCGCGCTCGCGCGGCGACTTGCCGGCGAGCACCTTCTTCACGAGGTCCGAGTCCGGCCCGAGCGTGACCGCGAGGAACTGGAGCCCGTCGGCCAACTTGAGGATCTCGAGGTCTTCAAAGATCGGCTCGTCCGAGAACAGGCCGAACTTGAGCGAGGGTAGCCGGGCGTCGGCGAACTCGCGGAGCCGCTCGCCGCCCGGTTTGGGGAGTTCCTCGGACGCGCGCAGGAGCGTGCGGGCGATCCCGAACGAGGACGAGCTGAACCCGCCCGCGTTCTCTAGTACGGTCATTTCTTTAATCAGCTCGGTACGGACCATCTCGGCCTTCGCGACGGAGTCGAACGCAGCCGCTGCGACCTTCGCCTCGGGTGCGTCCCAGCCACCAATGAACGCCTTCAGCCGCGCCTGCTCCGATTCCTTGCGCCCCATCAGCGCCGGGTCCATCAGCCCCGCGAGGCCGCCGATGCGGGCCTTGCGGCTGTTCTGGATGCTGAACAGCTCCTCTTCCGCGCGCTGGGCGTTGCGCTCGCTCCGCCCGGACCACGCCTGGAGCATCACTTCGAGCCGGTTGAGCCGGTTGAGCAGGTACGGGTAGCCGGTGTCGCGGAGGTACTTGAGTTCGTCGACCGTGTTCGCGCGGTTCGTGCGCCCCGGGTGCCCGGACACGAACACGAGTTCGTCCGCCTTGCTGCCCGCCGCGCTCCACTTCAGGTAGTGCTCGCACTTGATCGGCTTGTCGTCCTCATAAACGCGGAAGAAGCACACGTCGAGGTCGAACCGCGGGTACTCGAAGTTGTCCGGGTCGCCGCCGTAGAACGCGGCCTGCTTCTCCGGCGCGAACACGATGCGGATGTCCTCGTACTTCTTGAACGTGTAGAGGTGGTACTGCCCGCCCGCGTACAGCGTGACCACGTCGGCGCGGACCTTCTTCTCCGGGTTGGCGGCCGCTTGTTCCAGTTCGGCGATCTTGGATGTGCGGAGCTTGAACGCCGCGGCCGGTGCGGTGCCGGCGGGGACCGCCTTCTCGACTTCGGTCGTCACGTCCTTGATGCCGATGAGGACGTTCAGTTCCAGACCCTTGCACTTGATCTCTTCGGCCCGGGTCTTGGCGTGGAACCCGTCCCGGAGGTAGTTCTTTTCGGCCGTGGACACCTTCTCCAGGTCACCGGCGCCGACGTGGTGGTTGGTCATCACGAGGCCGTCGGGCGAAACGAAGCTCCCGGACCCGCCGGAGTTGAACCGCACGCTGGAGAGCCGGACGTGGTCGAGCCACTGTTGGGTCGGCTCGAAGTTGTACTGCTTGAGCTGGGCGCGGGGCGGGTTGCTGAACAACCACATGCCCTCGTCGGCCTGGATCACATTGGGGATCATGAGCAACCCTATCAAGGCGGCCACGGCCGCCAGCGCGGGGACACGCGAAGTCACGGGTGAATCTCCGACGGGTCAAGACGGGATGAGCACGGGGTGGTCGGCGAGTACGCCACCCGTGGCGCAAAGTTATAGGCGCCCGCGCGAAGAAAACCCGCGGAACGGGCGCACAGGGGCAATACGATCCGCACTTAATCGAACGTTGCTCACTGTTTACGGCCACCGACAGAATTTAATTATTAGGCCCTACCCCGTTGCGGCTTGATGGTCATCTGATTGCACAGATACCCGATCAATGAAGTGTTCAATATTCGGTTCGACGTGTCGAACCGGTCCAAACAGTACGGCCCGCGACACGTGTCGCGGGCCGTGAACCAATCTCGTCACAGAGCCGGCCTTACACCGGCACCGTGATGATTACTTCCGCTGTTGCACGATGACGCGGACGCCCTTCTTGTTCGACGAGATCACGTCGAGCAGGCCGTCGCCGTTGATGTCCGCGACCTCGAACTGCGTGCCGATGCCCGAGTCCTCGTCGACGGTCATCTTGGTGAACTGCGTCAGGCCGTCCGCGCCCTTCGTGTTCTTGAACCAGTAGATCGCGGCGGGGCCGTCGGAACCCGGTTCGGCCCGGCCGTGGCTCCACCAGCGCTTGCCCGTGATGAGGTCCGGGCGCCCGTCGCCGTCGATGTCCTTGAAGTGCGCCGCGTGCGTTTCGCTCACGACCTTCGGGAACAGGTCCATTTTCTGGAACGCCGGGTTCCCGCTCGAGTTGGCGGGGCGCTGCTTGTACCACCAGATCCCGAACTGGTGCGCGGACGAGCTAATCACGTCGGCCTTGCCGTCGCCGTCCATGTCGAACGTGTACATGTCCGCGCACGCGGGTCCGAGGTCGGCCGGGTGGAACTTCCACGCGGTCTTCCCGTCGGCCTTCTCCGGTTGCTCCCACCACCCGCCGGTGCAGATCACGTCCGCCCGCTTGTCGCCGTTGATGTCGCCGACGCCCAGACCGTGGCTGAACTTCCGCGTGCCGGGAATCTCCTTACCGGTGTTCGGCACGGGCTTACCGTCTTTCTCTTCCGGCGCGATGCTCGGCTCGCTGATCGGGTGCATCACCCACACCGCCGTCGGGTCTTTCGGGTCCGGGGTGAAGTACGCCATCTGCCCCACGTTATCCTTGTTCTCCTTGCCCTTCGGCTGCCAGCCCATGACCAGGACGCGCTTGCCCTTCTCGACGAGGTCGGTGTAGAGCGGCGTTTCGTTGCAGGCCGAGTGCCAGATAACGTGCTTTTTCCAGTGCAGCGGCTTGCCGTCGTCGCCGGTGGCCTTGCCCTTCGGGTTCTCCATCCAGTAGCACGGCGCACCGGGGAAATCAATCACGATGAGATCCTGCCACCCGTCACCGTTGATGTCCTCGGCCCAGCACGCGAACACGCGGCTGTAGTTGCTCAGACCGGTGCCGTGGTCCTTGTAGGGCTGCAGTTCGTGCGGGGTCCAGTCCGGCGCCTCGTACCAGTATTCGCCGTTGAGCACGTCGATTTTGCCGTCCTTGTTCACGTCCGCGACGGCCACGCCTTCCGAGCGGAACTTCGTGTCCAGTACGGTCTTCTTCCAGGTGATCT
>HG799462.1:1708470-1728276 GCA_000531095.1 Gemmata massiliana
TCGGCCCAGCACGCGAACACGCGGCTGTAGTTGCTCAGACCGGTGCCGTGGTCCTTGTAGGGCTGCAGTTCGTGCGGGGTCCAGTCCGGCGCCTCGTACCAGTATTCGCCGTTGAGCACGTCGATTTTGCCGTCCTTGTTCACGTCCGCGACGGCCACGCCTTCCGAGCGGAACTTCGTGTCCAGTACGGTCTTCTTCCAGGTGATCTTCGTGTCCTCGGCTTTGGGCGCGGCGCCTGTTGCGGGCGCGAGCGCGGCGGCCAAGCCGAACGCAACGAGGAGTAACGCGGGTGCGAGTCGACGCATGATTGAGAGGTTCCTGATGGGGGAGGAAGGAGGGCAGTAGATGTGGATTATGCGGTGATCGGCGCGCGGAAGCAACGGGTTGCTGAAATGTCGCCTCAATCCCCTCGCAGATCCCACCTGCGCTCGTCTGGGGTTAGCCGCGTGCGCGGCCGCGTCGCACGCTGAAGCACGGGCAGAACGGCGGTCACATCGGCGTTCAATAGCCCCGCGGACCACACCGGGTTGAATTCCACAACGGCCCACCCGCGATCATCGATCTGCCCAACGTCCACCACGAACGCCGGAGGCAGTTCGCCCTCCATCGCGGCGCAGAGTCCTTCGACAACTCGCAAACCCGCGGTCGGGAGCGCGGACGCGATCGCTCCCCAGCGCCACGCCGGGCGCCCGTATGAGAGGTAGGGCGAACCCGCGACGGCTTTCCCTTCGAGTACGAAGTAACGAAGCTCCACCGACCACTCGACCGGCTCGCTGAGCAGCACCGGTGCCTCGGGGCGCGAGCGCCCGCACGTGCGGATGTCGCGGACGTCCGAGTACAGCCCCGCGTCGAACCACTTGTCGAGGGGATCGGCCGGTTTCACGAACGTGCGGCCGTCGAGCCGGTCGAGGTCGCCGAACGTCGCCGCTTCGATCTGACGCCGCAGGAAGCGTTCCGGCACGCGCGTGAGCAGATCAAACGACGGTTCGAGCAGTGCGAGGTCGAGGGAACGAGCGGTTGACAGCGCGAGATCGGTCGTGACGTACACAACAGGATCGGGCACATCATCCGAAATCCCGTCATCGGCCGCACCGAGTACGGACCAGTCGATACTTTCGGCCGCGGCAATCACGCGCTGGTCGTGCACCGCAGAAAGCGGCGGCACACCGCCAGCAGAACACACAAACGACCGCGCCGACACGATTAACGTGGGCATGGGAATCTCCAGAGTAAATGAGGGATTAACAGTGAGAAGTGTCTAACGAGGGCGAAACGAAATCAGAGATGTGCAAGGCGAAAGCGGATCTCAGGCACAAGCGTAGCGTTTGCTGCGGTCGAGACGTGAGTGTAGTTAATTAGGCCGGCTTGCTATTTGGTAGGAAGGGTTCAGTAAATCCAGGTGGGTACACCACCTCCCAACCGGTTTTGCGTTCCACAGCGACGACGGCCGACCGCAAGTTACAACCGAGTACGGGTACATTCTCGATCACGTCGAGGATGAATTCAAGAGCCGACTTGAGCTGAGACGTTTTGAGGAACACGACCATTAGCGGCTGCGGTCCGATGTAATCGTACCCGTCGCCTGCGATCACCCCGCGGGACCGCGCGACCAGCAGATCGGGCAGTCGGTAGCGTATGTCCGCATCCGGGTTATCAAAAAACTGCGGGTCGAGCCGGATCGCAAGCGTCTTCACCCGGTGCCACCTCTTCGTTGATCTACCACCCGACTCGCCGGCCACGGCAATGAGTATTTGGGAGCAAAATCACATCGCATTACCGCGCCCCGGTGCCGCGCCGGGTTCGACTTTCGGCGCACGCGGTCACTTGGCTTTCACCCGTTCCAGCGTGATCAGCATGAGGCCGTCTTTGGCGCCGACTTTGAACTCCTTGGGCCGGACGGAAGCGTCCTCCACGAAGTACGGCATGCAGATCGTCAACCGGTCCCCATCGAGCTTGTAAATGCAGGCCGCCGTCTTGTCTTTTTCCTGGCCGTCGAGCGAGGTAATGTCGATCTCTTTGGGCGTTTTGCTCGGGTCCAGTTTAAACGTTTTCTTCCGCTCGCGCCCCGGCTTGCCGGTGTCTCGGGCCACCAACTCGTTGTCCTTGAACACGAATCTCATGCTTTTGGCGTCGTCTTTACCCATCTTTTTGCCGTTCAACTCGACCTCGGTCGCGGCCCATTCTCCCTGCAATTTCTTGACCTCATCGGCCGCGGGATCTGCTGCCCGAACCGCGGTACCGTGCGAGGCGAATAAGGCGAGAAGCGCCACCATTACAGCGCGAATCATGGACGTTCTCCTCAGTTACGGGAGGGTGCAAAAACGCTTTCGTCCGACAACAAATTGGCAACCGTGACAGCAACAGAACGTCGCACACGCCCTCTCAGTTCATCTCGTGTTTGGAATCGCAACTACTACCACCACGAACGGTCCTCACGAATCACGTGCGTCTCGTACACGAGCGCGGCCGACACCCGACCATCCGGGTCATAGAAGACGTGTAAGGTGCCCGCAGCGCTGGTCCACCGATCGTCCCCGCACCGAATGCCGACTCGCTCGAAATAGGCCAAATCTTCTGGATAAGTACCGGGAGGGACACCAACAGTTTCCCAAACCTGGGATCGTGTCATTCCGACTGTGACGGCATCGAGGCGTGACCGCTGTACGCTCGGCTCAATGGGCTGGAATCTGAGGCCGGTTGCGACCAGAACGACCGCAAACGTCGCAACGGCCGAGCGAGAGATCCACTTTCGCCGCGCGGTCGTCACACGCACAGACCTCCGGTGATTTGCGGCCGGTTGACCCGCGACGAGGCGAGCCAGACGACCGAGCGCACGCATTTAATCGAGGTCCAATGCCTCGTCGGGTTGGGCCTGACTTCGGGCGATCCTCACCCGCCGGATCTTCTCGCAGGCGGCCATGTGGCTCGAAAGGCCCAGCAGCCAGAGGACGCTGACAATGGTTCCGACCGGGCAACCGAACACCAATAACATCACGAACAGGTAGGCCAACCGCGCCCACGTCCTGTTACCCCGGAACGCGGCCGTACCGCCAATAATTCCAGCAAGCCCGGCGGCCGCCAAAATCGCCCAAAAAGCGGTTGGCGGATCCGTAGTCGGTTCAGAACTGGTGGCAACAGTTCGCACAACGCCGAGGAGAGCAAACATGCACCCGAAGAACACCAACAATCCAGACAGGATTCGCCCGTGTTGGTAATTCAGATACTGTTTGGGGGTGAGAATGTCCTCCGGCCGGAGCCCACTCGATCCGCCACTCCGATGCGATTGTTCTTTGACTCGACGGGTGCGCTTCCAAGACTGCTCCGCTTCACCGTCCATCAGACACCAACGTAGGTAGAAGGCACCGCACTGTTCGGTTGCGAAACAGCGAGCAAAACGCCACCGCGAGGACGGGGCCAAATTACCTCGGCTCGCGTGCGAGCACAAGACGCGCAGCTACTTCTTGGTTTTGCCCTGTTGTTTGGGCGGGTGTTGCGTGCCACCTTCGCGTCTCTGTGCCCTCATGAAGTCGTACAAGCGCTCGGCCGCCGAATCCCACGAACCGCCGCGTGCCTTCGTGATGATACTCGAAAGCTCGTCGGCCGCGTCCGCGGGGAGTTTGCCCGCGTCGCGGTAGCCCGTGAGCCGCTGTTCGCACTCCGTCAGGCGCTTTTCGTCGCGGTTCCGAACGGCCGTGTACAGTGCGTCCACGGTGTTGAAGACCTCTTCACTCGCCCCGATTTGCGCCGGGCGGTTGAAGTAGGCGATTACGGCCGCCAGCACAGCGACCGCGACCAGCCCCAACAGCACGTAAACCGCGACCGTGTTCCGGTTCACCCCCTCGGCGCGCTCAGTAGTTGCCATCGACCACCTCCCCGCCGTCCCGCGTCGAGAGTGCGACCCAGGTATTCGGCCGAATGAACGTGGTGATGAACCGAACCGAACCGTCGCCCAGCAGCACGTTGCAGCCGTTCCCGTGCTCGCCCCACATCTCGTCCGTGTGGCCGAACGGGTCGTTCGGAGCGTGGATGATGACTTCCGGGTGGTCGTGCGTGTCCGGCCCGCTGTGAACCCCGACCAGGCACCCGGCACCGTTGTTCTCCGACGGCCACGGGCGCAAATCGAGGCGCGGGGGCGTCACTGCACCGGGCACCACCCCCACCCACGTCTTGTTGCTCAGGATCGAGCTGTGTTCACCGATGAAAACTGTGTTTGAAAGGCCATCGCTCACCATCGCGACACTCACCCGCGAGTTCCGGTAGAACGGCCCGTCGATCCGGGCGCGCGACCCGCCGTTGGCCGCGACCGGCTCGGGAACGTCGTAGTCGTAGCAGTACGCCGTGTCGCGGCCCCACGGCTGGTGAATGCCCGCGTTCGTGACGTAGTGACTGTGGGCGAAGAACACGCGGCTCCCGTCCGCGCGCGTGATCGGAACGCCGTGTTCCATGTCCGCCCCCGCGCGCTGCACATCAAAACCATCACTACCGCCGGTCGCGGAGGGGCACAGGAACATCGCGACTTTCGTCCGGGCCGCGTTCGCGTTCACGGGCGCCCAGCACGGCTGTGCCATGTCGAACTGGCGGTACAAGTTGTCCTGTTCCAAATACGGGAGGATGAGCATCCCCCACGCCCATCCCGGGGGACCGTTCCGATACTCGTCACCGTAACTGATCCCGAACGACGAGCCATCAACAGATGTGTTCGCGGTCACATACGCGGACGGGAACACCTTGTGAGTGCCCTCGTAGTTGTGCAGCGCCAGCCCGATTTGTTTCAGGTTGTTTGTGCATTTCAGCCGCGAAGCGGCCTCGCGCACCTTTTGAACCGCAGGCAGCAACAGCCCAACAAGAACGGAGATGATGGCGATTACCACCAACAGCTCGATCAAGGTAAATCCTCGGTGCTGTGCGCGTTTCATGAAGCCTCCGAGTAAAAGTAGGTCAGGTTAAATCGATAATTAGCTTAACCTAATTTCACAGTTCGTCTAGCCGCCGTTGCAAATTTTGCCTCCACGAATCCGCGATAAGGTGCAACGGTTAGGAAAGCGTGTCGTGCTACACTTGGGCGATGCGGTTCAGACGGAACTCGACATGCAAACTGAAGCGGAAGCGTTTCTTCAACGAATTCGTGCGTACCCGGACGACGACGCGCAGCGTCTCATCTTCGCCGACTGGCTCGACGAGGAGGGCGACCCGCGCGGGCGATTCATTCGCGTCCAACTCGCGCTCGCGCACTTGCCCGAGCACGACCGCGCCGTCAGCGGGTTGCGCGTCGAGGAACGGCACTTACTCGCCACCCACCGCGAAGAATGGGAAGCCCCGCTCCGCGGTCTGGTAACCGGACCGGTATTCCGGCGCGGGTTCATGGACGAAGTGAAGGTCGAAGCGCGGCAATTCCTGCGTTACGCCCACGAAATCTTCGCGACGGCCCCGGTGCGGCACGTTCACCTGCTCGACGTCGGCGGAAGTTTGCCGGCCGTCATGCAGTGCCCGTACCTAAGCCGGCTGTCGGCCCTGACCGTGTACGCGCAGCACGCGGGCGAACCCCTGGCGCGGGCGATCGCCCGTTCGCCGCACCTCGCGGGCCTTAAAGTGCTTCATTTGGGCCGTAATCGGCTCGCCGACGATGCGGCCGAACAGTTCGCCACCGCGCCCACACTCGCGGGGTTGGAAGAACTCGATTTGAGTGAGAACGAGATCGGCGAAACGGGCGCCCGTGCGGTCGCCGCGTCTCCCCACCTGTCCCGGTTGACCTACCTCGAATTGCGCGAGAACCGACTCGGTCCGGCCGGCGCGGAAGCGCTCGCGGGAACCGACCGCCTGCCCGCACTCCACCGGTTGGGCCTGAGCGATAACGGGATCGGTGCGCCGCGATTGCACTCGCGCGCGCGCGCACACGACCTACTCCGCGTGCCGGTGTTGGATCTGGCGATGAACGATCTGACCGTTGCCGGCGCACAAACCATCTTCGCCCGCCCCGCAAGCACCGATCCCACAGCCGTGCGCCTCAGAGAACTCGACCTCGGCTCCAATCCGCTCGACGATGCGGGCGCAGAGGCACTCGCTCAGAGCGCGAACCTGATGGACCTCACCGTCCTCGCGCTCTCGAACTGCAACATTAAAGATGGAGGGATGCGTGCGCTCGCCAATAGCCCGTATCTGAACCGAGTAACGGCACTCGATCTCAGCAACAACCCGATTACGGACACGGGTTTTCGGGCGCTGCACAACACGGTCTACTGGCGCGCCCTGCACCAATTACTCTTCTCCGCGGTCAACGTCTCGCTCGACATGCGCAAGCGGCTCAATCACAAGTACAACCGCCCGCTCCGGGCTTAGCAGTGCGAACTTACCGACCGGGATTTCGCGCACGGAAATCGGCCTCGCTCTTCGCCCGCTGCTCCTGCTGTTCCTTGTAGTATTGGGCGTCCTGATCGGGTGGGCGCGAACTCACCGGCGCGGTACCGAACGAGGTGGCGCGATCCCACTCGTGCCACCGCTCTCGGAGGTCGTCCGTTGAAACGCCCCGCGAACACGCGCACCCGCTCACGAACGGGGCACACACGAGCACGAGCGCGAACAGACGTCGGGGTAGGGTCGAATCCATGACCGGCTCCCTGGCGCGTGGAAATATTGAGGCTCAAGTGGGAGAACGTTTCAGATATCGAGACTTGCGCAGAATCGCCATCGGTACGGCTTCGCACAAATTTCAGGTGCAATAAAACATTGCATCCCTACCTCTCACGCGATATCATTATTCAATCGTGGCCAACCGATTACGAACTTCGACTGTGTGCAGTACAGCCACTCCGGGGGGAGCGAGGCGCCGGGTGTCCTGGAATGTTAGCAATTGTTAGCCACCAACCCGGTGCGAATGGCTGAATCACCGGCAATTCCGGCATTTCCTTGCCGATAGTGATGTTGTGAACAGGCTTCCAAAGCTAAAAACTGACAAAAACACGCGACCAAACAGAAAATACGATTGACACAAAGAGCAATCAGTCGTAAGATTAATTAAAATACAACTAAACAACTCTCCGGCCTCTCCTCGCACCTTACTCTCGCCCTTTCCCCCCGTCTCCTCTAATATTGTGTACTGTCCACCCCGATTCCGGAGACCCGCGCACCATGCCGACGGTAATCGACTGGAGTCCGATCGTCGATCCGTCGGAACTGGTGCGTCAAACGCGAGATACACTCGCTTCCGGCTCCGCCGTCGTGCTGCCGGGGGACTGCGGGTATGTGGCCTTGTGGCGCCCAGGAACAGCCGTTGATCTGCCCACCCCGGCTCTGCTCGCGTGGGGGCCGGACGAGGCTGCAGCCTTGGGTGCAAGCATCCCAACAGTAGCCCGGCGCCTGATGGTCCGCGCGTGGTCCGCGCCGCTCGTCATCGAGGTGCCCACTACAGCGGAACTTCCCGCGAACACGAACGGTTTCGCGCGATTCCGCTACCCCGAACACTCGCTGTTCGACCTGGTGATCCCAGCAGTTGCGGAACTCGGGCCGATTCTGGTGGCCGACACCGGTGACACAACCGCAACTGCGGCCGCGGAACGATTAAAACAAGCCGTCGGATTGGTCGTGGATGCCGGCGCACGTGCTGCGGATACAAGACCGACCGTAGTTCGTGCCACCGACACGGGTTACACGATCACCGAAGCCGGCGCGTTTCCGGCTGAGGAGATCGAGCGGCTCGCGGCGCGAATCATTCTCTTCGTGTGCACCGGGAACACGTGCCGCAGCCCGCTCGCCGAAGGACTGGCGAAGAAGTTGCTCGCGGACCGGCTCGGGTGTACCGTAAGTGAATTACCCGCGCGCGGCTTCTGGGTGCTGTCCGCAGGAGTCGCAACCTACGGCGGCAGTCGCGCAGCCGTCGAAGCGTGCGAGGTTGCGGCCGAGTACGGTGCCGACCTAAATGCCCACGCGAGCCGCCCAGTAAACGCCCAACTGTTGCTCGCAGCAGACGATGTGATCGCGATGACACAGGGGCACCTGCACGCGATTCGAGCACGGTACCCCGACGCCGGTCCGGTACCGCGGCTCCTGTGCGGCACTGAAGACTTGGACGACCCGATTGGGGCAGGACCGGCCGTGTATCGGGAATGTGCCGAGACCATTTTCCGGCACCTAGAGCGGATTCTTCCAGAATGGGTGGTGTCATGAAGGTCGCCGTGGGCAACGACCACCGCGGGTTGAGCGTCAAGCTGCGCGTGGTCGGCTTACTGACCGAACTCGGTCACGAAGTTCACGACCTCGGGGCGACCGGACCCACGGGCGTGGACTACCCCGACTACGCGATCCCGGTGGCCGAAGAGGTGAGTACCGGTAAAGCGGACCGGGGCGTCCTGATCTGCGCCACCGGCCACGGCATGTGCATCGCCGCGAACAAAGTGTGCGGCGTCCGGGCCGTAAACTGCCGCGACGTGATCGATGCCGAACTGAGTCGGCGGCACAACGACTCGAACATCGTGTGCGTCGCGGCCGATCTGCTCGGTGAGGACCAGATCGAGCGGATGATCCGGGCCTGGCTCGTCACCGAATTCGAGGGCGGGCGCCACACCCGGCGCCGGGAAAAGGTCACGGCCTACGAGAAGACGCACGAGCGCCCGGCCTGAGCAGCCGAGCCGTAATTCGCTCGCGGTGCGAATCAACAATGCACCGCACCTTCCACAAGAGACGCGGATTCGACACACTTTGGCGCCGGTCCCACGTCACCCACACGGCTGTCGCACACAGTGTTAAAGCTTGCAGATTGACGAGCAGCCCGCGCACCGGCCACGGGCCAGACACCTTCAGAATCGCCAGCCCCACAACAAACCCAATAGCCGCAACAATCCGCTCACGCACCGACCGGGATCGATCGGCAGCCGTAACGAGTAGGATCAACGCGGGGACCGCGAGCGGTACCAGGTGATACGCCTCCAAGTATGGGTTCACCGCGACCGGTCCGAGGACGAGCAGGGACACGTGCGTCAGAATGCGCCGACCGTCACGTTCGCCCCGGCCCCAACACGCGACGGCCCCAGCCAATCCCACTGCCACCCACGCCGCGCACACTAAAAGCACCATGCCCTTTGCCAAACTCGCATCGCCTCGTGCCACGTGCGCCGCGGCCTTATCGAGCGAAATCAGAATCGGGTGCATGTTCTTCAGGGCCGGATCGGTCGCGCGCGTCAACTCTCGGAACCACCCGCCATACACTTCCTGAAAACCAGCCGTACCAAACGCTACCACGGGCAGCGCGACCCAAAATACGAGCGAGCACACCACAGCGACAGCAAAAGCCCGCCAGCGTCGCGTCCAAACTAGGTACGGCAGCACCAAAACGGGCAGCACCTTCAGCGCGACAGCGAGAGAAAACCAGAAGCCGGCTGCCGCTTCGCGTTGGCGCGTGAGCGCCGTGCACCCGAACAGGATCGTTGCAAGCACGACCAGATTGCAGTTGATCGACCGCATATCCCACTGGAAGTAGTACGCAACGACGACGTGTGCGAGCGGCAGCAAACAGAGGAGCCCGGGCCGTTGATGTAAGCCCAAAATGCGCGCGAGAACAGCGTAACTACCCACAGCGGCAAGTCCCGTCAGCGCGAGCCAGAGCGAAGCAGAAACAGCGAACGGAAACGTGGCGCTCGCGGCGTGAATCGCAACAGCCGACGGCGGGTACGGATAATTGGGGGTGTACTGGTGCGTTTCGACGACGTGGCGGCTCGAATTGTACAGGATGCAGTAATCGACCGCCGATTGCGGCCACGGGGCCGCTCCGAACAGCGTGCGCGCGGTGAGATCGAACAGGAGCCAGCCGATCAACCCCACAACGGCAACGACATCCCACCGCCGCCACGCGCGTCCGTGTCCCGTATGCATCCGGCGAGTCCTGCCAGCCGGCGGTGCGCCGGAATGTATTGAAATTTAAGCGAATTCTGCCGGTGAAAGGCTGTAACGAACAACAGGCCTACCACTTTCGGCGGGCCTGTTATGACACAAACGGCTGTTCCAGTCTATCCATCTTAATCTTTTGATTTGTGCCCCTCGACAAGCGGTGAAAATCGTCGTCAGCGAGGCAAGAAAACGCGAAGTGGTCGGCGTCTGAAACCCGGCACTAAATTACGTACTGCAACGGCTGGCCCGAATCGACGAGTTGGGCCAGTGTAGTGTGTTTGAGGATATCGGCTTGAGCCTTAAGGAACTCGTCGTGCGCGTTCCGGACGCGGTCCCACACGTCGTCGAGCGCTGCGGCCAGCGGCGACGCGGGTTTACGCGATTTCGTTCGCGTGCCAGCCTGTTCGGTTCCCTCTACCGCGGCGACCACGTCGGCTAAAGTGATGTCCGCCGGGCGCTTCGCGATGTGATACCCGCCGGCCGCCCCGCGCGTGCTCGTTACGAGCCCGGCTTTATTCAACTGAATCAGGATCTGCACCAGGAATCGCGGTGACGAGATCCCGTGCTTGTTGGCGATTTCCGTCAGGCGCACCGGTTTCGGGTCGCCGTACTGCGCGGCCAGTTCCAGCATCGCGAGACACGCGTACTCGGCGCGAGCGGAAAAAAGCATTGTGAAAGTCCCAAGTCGTAAAGTCGAACGCCGCAAAGTCGAGGGCCACAAGATCAGGGCTTTACGCCGTTCGACTTTCGTCAGATGCCTTCCCCGTCCTTGACCTCGATCACGTGCAGTCCGCACTCCTTTTTGACCTTCCCGGCCCAGCGCCCGGCCCGGTCGTCCTCGCCCGCGGCCACCGGGCGCGTGCAGGGCCAACAGCCGATGCTCGGGTAATCGCGGTCGTGGAGCGGGTTGTACGGCACGTCGTTCTTGTGGATGAATCCCCACACGTCTTTCTTCGTCCAGTTCAGCAGCGGGTTCACCTTCACAAGATTGAATTTTGTGTCCCACTGCACAACTTCGGCTTTTCCGCGATCGGTGGTTTGGTCTTTGCGGATAGCAGAGATCCACGCGAGCGGGGCGATACGTTCCACCGCGAGGCGCAGAGGAAGAATCTTCCGGTCGTAGCAGCACTGGTCGGGGCGGTGTGAATACAACGGACCGCCGTGTTCGGCCTCGTACTCCGCGACCGTCAGCTCCGGTCGGATGTACTCCACCTCGATCCCGTACTTGTCTTTGATCCGTTCGCGGAGTTCGAGCGTTTCCGGAAACTGGTAGCCCGTGTCGAGATTAATGACCGTTGTGGCGGGTTGAATCTCGGCGAGCATGTGAATGATGCAGCAGCCTTCTGCACCGAACGCCGTCGCCATCAACAGTCGCGGGTGGAATCGCTCAGCGGCCCACTGCAACACGGTCTGCGGCGACGCGGTCCGGAGACGTTCGTTGGCTTCCGCGATGTCCTCTGTCGTCGCCTGTTGCACCGACATCCCGCGCTCCTGGGCGATTCTAACAGAACCTGCATTACTATCGTAAGGATTGTATACCTCAAAGAAAAGGCGAACGGTTTGTGTGAGACACCAATATTGGACGAACGCCCCTAAAAATGGCAAATAGCCCGGTGAGAGTAGCGCGAATCCCTCGCGTCTACACTCTACCGGGCTACTGAGTTAGCCGTTTGTCCGGACTCTTAGATCAATAGCGGGTCAAGTCCTGCGTGATCTGACGCTGCGTTTCCGCATCCGGCCCGACGTACAGGTGCAGGTGGTCCTTGTCGATGTAGATGACCTGGACCCGCTGCTTCTTGACGTACACCGGGAACGGGTAGTCCGACTGCACCAGTTCGGTGTAATAAATCACACATTCCCAGTGGCAGTGGTGCAGTTGCGCCTGGCCGACGAGCGGGAAGAAGCGCGGCGGATCGATCTTATCCACGAGCCGGTTCTTGACGATCACAATGTCGTCGCGGAACGTCTCGTAGAAGTACGGCACCCCGCGCGGCACCCGCGGCATCGCGCGAAGCACTTCCTGGTCGCTCGGCGCGTCTTCACAGATCGGGTCCGGGTACCCGGCACGGAGCGGCGGCATGATCGGCACGCGCCCGTCGTTCTTGTGGTTGAGCTTCTGCTCCATCCGCTCCGCGGTCCACGGCTGCACCGGGACCGGCGTGAGCAAACCGAGCGTGAACGGGTTGCAGCCGGATGCGCCCGCGAGGACGCTCACCGCCAACACCCAGAGTTTACGACGAATCCAGGACATACTCCCCTCCGAGCCATGACGGTTCAGCTACGTGTGCCAGATGTATCGTCCGTGCGGAGCGGAGAGTTTAAACCGAAGTTCTAAGTTCTCGGTTCCGTATCGAAGATTTCAAAACCGTGTTGGCTACCGGGGCAAACGGCGCAAAATACGGGCGTGGGAGCGTCGCCCGAACCCGAACGGGAACCCGGAACTATGGTGTTTCTCTCTCGCATTTACACGAAGTCCGGTGACACGGGCGAAACCGGCCTCGGGGACGGCTCCCGCGTGCCCAAAGATGCCGTTCGCGTTGAGGCTTACGGCGAAGTGGACGAGCTGAACGCCGTCCTGGGGCTCATCACCGCGAACTGCCCCGACGGTCCCGAAAGCAAGTTGCTCCGAGTCATCAAGAACGACCTCTTCGATGTGGGGGCGGACCTGTGCGTACCACTGACCGATCATGAAGATCCGGGAAAAGCGCTGCGTGTGGTGCCCGCACAGTACGAGCGATTGGAATGGGCCATCGACCGGCTGAACGAAGACCTGCAACCACTGCGGAGCTTCATTCTGCCGGGCGGGACGCAGGCCGCAGCATGGTTGCACCTGGCGCGTACCGTGTGCCGACGTGCTGAGCGCACGGTGGTTACGCTCCAGCGCACAGAACTAGTAAACCCACACGCACTGATCTACCTCAACCGACTCAGTGATTTCCTGTTCGTGCTCGCCCGCGTTGCGAACGATGGCGGGAAGGGAGACGTATTGTGGGTTCCGGGCGCGAGCCGCGAGGGGTGAGGTGCGTTAGAGAAATCACGGGCGCGAAAGAACAGAACCGCAGATCACGCGGATGAACGCAGATAAAACCAGAGAACGAATCTGAACGTTCTCTTCTGGCTTGATCGGCGTAGATCTGCGTAATCCGCGGTTCTTCGTTACCGCCCGCCCGGGACGTTACCGTAGGAGTGGCACGAGGCACACGATTTCGTCAGCCCGGTGAACGCCTCGTTTGCCGCCTTCTTGTCTTTGTTGCTGGCGGCCTTGCTCAGAGCGGTGGCGCTCTCGATGTACTTGTCGGGTGACTTGTAGTTGAGGTTCACCTTCTTGAACGCCTCGCTCATCGCGGTGAACGCCTTCGCGTCCTTGGTAATCTCCTCCCAATTGGGCGTGTCCTTCTTCAGTTCCGCGAGCGTGCGCGCGTGTGGCGATTTCGCGCCGTCGTGCGCGTCCTTCATCATCTTGGCAATTTCCTTCTTCGTGAGCTTCGCTTCGTCCTTCTTTGGCTCATCGGCGGTCAGGCCGCTCGTGGCCAGCATCGCAGCGCCGAACAGCGTCAGCGCGAATACGATTTGTCGCATGGCTTTTCTCCTGGAATTGAAGGGGTTACTTTTTCTCGGTCGCATGGATTAAGTCTGCGGGAGCAAAATCGTCCGGTTTGACGCGAGCAGTGGATGCGAAGAACCCGACCAACGAACGGCGCGTGAACCCGACCGCTTGCCACAGATTCTTGTCACTGCTGTCCTGCACGAAAACCACCGGTTCGTTCGCGCTCGTCATCTCGAGAAGTCGGGCCACCGGGGTATTGGGCGAAACCGGCACCAGTTTCAGGCTCGCGCCGTAGGCCGCGACCCGCGGACCGCCCGTATTAAACGATGCCTGGTCCACGGTCACGATTTCGAGCGGCCCCTTCTCACCGTAAATCAGTTTCTTCCGCAACGAATCAGACGCGATCGCGACCACCACCGGTTGCCGGCGGAAGAACTCCACGAACCTCTCGTGCCGATCAGAGACAACGGTGATGTCGCCGGCCGGGTTCACTAACACGAACCGGGCGCTTTTCGCGGCGCCCGCGTTCTCCCCAGCGGGTTTGTCGGCTCCCGCGATCGCGGTGGAGGCGGGCGCGGATTGCGCCCAGGACGGTGTGGCATCGTTTGATTGCGCCAAGCGCGTCTCGACCGGCTCGAACGGGAACGATTTCGTACCCGAAACAGGGGGCACGATTCGCGGACCGAATCCGCCGCACGCCCATACAGTCGCCGTGCCGGTCCCGGCGATACCGATTGTGGTGAGTAACGCTACGGACACGGTTCGGAGTTTGCTCGACATCATGGCCCGTATGACCTCCTGCGCCAGCGCCTCCACGCTAGGCGAAGGGGCGCGTAACAAGGCGGAATAAGAGAGCGCCGGAACCGCGGATGCGTGATTCATTCCGAGCACGGCAGCCAGCCCCGTGGCTGGGATCGCGATCCCGCGCCGCGCGAGACGGTCAGCGAGCAGAGCACGCCCACGAGCGAGCCGACTCGCCACGGTCCCCTCGGACCAACCGAGGCGCCCGGCCGCTTCCGACCGGGTGTGCCCTTCCAGATCGCAGGCCACGACTGCTGCGCGGTATGCGTCCGGCAATCCGCTGAGTTCCTGATCGATTACTTCCCGCAAATCGTTACTCACTGGTTCCGGCCCGGGGACTTCGGTGGTTAGTTCTTGCACCCGGCGACGCGAACTCGCATCGCGCCCGCGCCGGGCCACGTTCACCGCGACGCCGTAGAGCCAGTTCCCGAGCCGGTTCCGCGGGCGGACGGCTTCCGCCTTGCGGAGCAGCACGATAAACACGGCCTGGAACGCATCGTCCGCGTCGGTGTCGTTGCGGAGCACCCGGCGGCACACCCCGCGGACCATCGGCCCGTGGCGCTGCACGATCGCCGCGAACGCCTCGTCCGCGATTTGTGGCACGCCGCGCCCGCCCCCGCGGTGAGCGAGGAAATCGCCGAGCAGGTGCTCGTCGGTCGCCTCGCCCTCGTGTTTTGAGAGCCGGGATTGCAATCGGTAAATCAGGGAACGCATACGTCACACTCGCCGGAGCCCCGCGAGCGGCCGACCCGCGGTTCTGCCATTCTTTCCCGCGCGCCGGGACGAATTGATCCCAAAAAGTGCGCGAGATGAAAAAAGAGCCGCCCCGTTCGCGGAGCGGCTCGAAACGGTTTTGAAATCGAATGCCTACGGCACGATCCAGGCCCGGTTGATGTAGATCACGTTGTCGGACGAACTGGAGTATTCGCCCTTGATCTTGACCCGGTCGCCCGCCTTCAGCGTGGCGGTCTGCTTTCTGGTATCGAACGGGAGCGTCACCTTGATCCGAACCGTACTCTTCTTCAGGTTGCCGACCACGTACACCGCCTGATCGCCGTCCTTACTCTCGACCACCGTGTTGGTAATGGTAATTGGTTTGTCTTTGTACTTTTCGTCGGTTGCTTCATTGTTCCGGCCGTATTCCGCGAGCAGGAGCGCGGCGCTCACGGTTGGGGCGGGATCGACACCCGTGCTCTCAACGGTCGCGTTCAGGATGTCCACGAACAGATCCCCGGTCAGTCCAGAGCACTTGCCCTTGAGCGCCAGAGTTTGACCGCGCGAAACGTTCAGCACCTTGTTCACATCGGACTTGGAGACGACGACGCGAACCAGTGTACCGAGGGCCTTACCCGGGGCCGGAGGGACACCCTCCAACAGTGCCTGAACCTCGCCATCGAACCCGAAACTGAGATCGTCCAACTTGCCCTCAACGAGGACGTTCTTGTTCTTGTATTTCTCGTTCGCGGTGGTCGCGTTGTCCTTGTAAGCCCCGGCCAGTTCCGCGGCCGTCACCGAGACACCCGGCCCCCCGCCCGGCGGGTACTGTTGCATAAACCTGAAATCGTTCAGCTCGCCCTCGCGCAGCGCGGCCCCGCTCTTGGGGCGCCACTCTTTCGCCTGGAGGCGCGCGTTCCCGTCGGCCGTCGGGTGAAACGCGGCAATAATGTAATCGTCGCCGTTCTGCCACACGACGGCGCGCTTCTGACGAACCTTGTCCGCCCAAGCGTCCGCGCGCTGGGGATCGGTCGCGAACACCTTCGGCAAATCTGCGTCGGTGGCCACCCGTCCGCTGCCCAACTTCGCGTCGGTCTCCGTCCGGGTGACGGTCCCAACTTCCAGATCGGCGTAGCTGAACGAATTCACCCGGAGGTTCATCTTGTCGACCGCTTCGACGATATCATCTTTGGCCTTCTTCGCCTTGGAGTACAACCACCACCCGCCGTACCCGACCCCGCCGCAGCACGTGAGCAGAGTGCCGCACAGGATCGCGACGATAATGATCGGCCCCTTTCCGCCCTTTTTGCCCTCCGGCTGATCGTACTCGTCGTCTCGCGGGCGCCGGCGCCGAACCGGGCGATCGTCGTCGCCTCGGTCCGCGTCATTGCGGCCCTCCTCGCCCGGGCCTCTTCGTCGCGCGGGTCGCTCCTCGTCTTCGTCGCGTTCGTCGCTCGCGGGCACCGGCGCCACGGGCCGACCGGTCGGGCGCCCGACGATCTTCCCGCCCCTAGGCGGTGCGAGTTCGCCCAACCCCTCGAACGGCGCGGGAGGCGGGGCCGGGGCGGTTCGGGGAGCGGAATGGGCGGCATGACCGCGCGCGAGGGCGGGGGCGCGGAAGCCCCCGATGGCGCCGCGGGGATCACGCCCCCGCACTTCGGGCACCGCACCGCGCGCCCGGCGAACTCGTCCTTCACCGACAGCGTCGCCGAACACGACGGGCACACCAAACGCACCGGCATCGGCCCCTCCTCAAAAAGCGCGGAACGCGGATCGCGTGCCGTCGAGTGTATACGCCCGTTCGCACAGTGAAACGAAAAAGCCCGGCTTGTGCCGGGCCTCTTCGGGGTCGCGTTGCGCTTGGTTACGCCCGGATGATGTCCTTCACGGTCGCCCCGGCGGGGATCATCGGGAGCACGTGCTCCTGGTGCGGCACGTGGACGTTCAGCAGGAACGGCCCGGGCGACTCGATCATCTCCACGAGGGCCGCGTCCAGGTCGGCCTTGTCCACGACGCTCTTCGTCGCGACCCCGAAGCCCTCGGCGATCTTGCAGAAGTCGGGGTACGGCGGGTGCTCGTCGCCCGCGCCCAGGTAGGTGTGCCCGCGGTTCGAGCCGAAGAACCGGTCCTCCCACTGCATCACCATCCCGAGGTGCTGGTTGTTGAGCAGCAGCACCTTGGCCGGGATCTTCTCCGCGTAAGCGGTCGCGAGTTCCTGCACGTTCATCAGGAAGCTGCCGTCGCCGTCGATGTCGATGACGAGGTTGTTCGGGAACGCGACCTTCGCGCCCAGCGCGGCGGGCAGCCCGAAGCCCATCGTGCCCAACCCGCCGCTGGTGATCCACTTGCGCGGCGTGTTGAACGGGAAGAACTGGGCCGCCCACATCTGGTGCTGGCCCACGCCGGTCGTGATGATCGTGTCGTTGAGCTGGTTGCGGTCGCGGAGGATCTGCCACAAGCGCCGGATGGCGTACTGCGGGATGATGAAGCCGTCCGGCTCCGTGAACTTGAGCGGCTCGGCCTCGCGCCAGGCGTCGATCTGGCGCCACCAGTCCGGGTAGCGCCCGCCGGCGGTGAGGTCCGCGTTCTTCGGCTCCTTCAGCAGCGTGTTGAGTTCCGTCAGCGCGTGCTTCACGTCGCTGTGGACCGGCACGTGCGCGAACTTGTTCTTGTGGATTTCGCTCTTATCAATATCGATGTGGACGATCTTTCCGTGCTTAGCGAATTCCGTGAGCTTGCCCGTCACGCGGTCGTCGAACCGCACGCCCAGCGCGATGAGTAGGTCCGCTTCGTTGATCGCGTAGTTGGAGTACACCGTGCCGTGCATGCCGAGCATTTGCAGGCACAAGTAGTGCTCGGACGGGAAGTTACCGAGCCCGTGAACGGTGAGGCCGACCGGCGCCCCGACCAGTTCCGCGAACTCTTTCAGTTCCGCCGCGGCATCGCTGTGCGTCACCCCGCCGCCGGCGTAGATGAACGGCTTCTTGCTCGCGCGGATCGCAGCGATCACGGCTTCCAGTTCCGGGCGCGGGGCCTTGCGCACCGGCCGGTAACCGGGCAGGTCCATCGGCGGATCCCAGTCGGGGACGATCGACTTGGTCTGCACGTCCTTGCACACGTCGATCAGCACGGGGCCGGGGCGCCCGGTGGTGGCGATGTGGAACGCCTCCTTCACCACGCGCGTGATGTCCTCGGTGCGGGTGAGCAGGTAGTGGTGCTTGGTGATGCCGCGGCAGATCTCGACCATCGGCGTTTCTTGGAACGCATCGTTACCGAGAACGTTGGTGCTCACCTGCCCGGTGATGAAGATGGCCGGGATTGAGTCCATCTTCGCGTCGGCGATGCACGTCACGAAGTTCGTAGCGCCGGGGCCGCTCGTGGACATGCACACGCTGGCCTTGCCGGTGGTGCGGCAGTACCCGTGGGCCATGAACCCGCCGCCCTGCTCGTGCCGCGGGAGGATCGTGCGGAGCTTGTCCGGGACGCGGGTGAGCGCCTGGTGGATCGGCATGCTCGCGCCGCCGGGGTACGCGAATACCGTGTCGACCCCGTGCCGGATGAGGCTGTGAACAAGGATGTCGGCCCCACTCATGGGGGTGTTGGCGGGGGTCGGGGTCGTGTTCGGATCGGCCATTTCTGGTCGCCTGGTTAGTGGGGAGATCGCAAACTCTCTCGACATCGAGAGATTAGTATACCGATCGGCCGCGGGTCCGGGAACGGATTCGGGCGAAGATGTGAGAGTCGCCCGGCGTCACCCTCCAATCGATTTCAGACGGATCGCGTCCGTCGGGCACACGAGTTCGCACACCGAGCACGAAACGCAGTTGCGGGGGCGCGGGAGCCACGGGCGCGTGCCGCCCATCGCGAGGCAGTCCGCCGGGCACGCGGACACGCAGTCCCCGCACCCCGTACAGCGGGCCACATCCAGGACCGGCAGCTCGCCCAGCGGGTTCATTCGTGGGCCTCTTCGTCCGCGAGGTCGATCACGTCGTCCGCCGGTTCCGTGCGGCGCAAGCGCGGCTTGGGCTTCGGCTTATCGGCTTGTGGCGCGGGTTCGGTGACGATTCCCGCCCGTATTGTTGCGGCCCCCATGAGCCCGCTCACTACGTCTTCGAGCACGGGTCGGGTGAGCGGCGGGAACAGCGCGTAACGCACACCGAGGTCGAACAGGGCCGAGGTCCACGCGACGCGGTCCGCGTCGTTGAACTTCACGTCGCTGATCGCGATCACCGGCACGTCGGGGCACAAGCGGTTCGCGTCAGAAATCAGTTCAAGTGCGGGCGACTTGTCGTCGGCCGGGTCCACCTGAACCACCAGCACCGACGGCCGCCGGGTGCGCACGAGCGCGATCGCACTGTCGGCCGACCGCGTGCCGCGCACCAACCACGCGCTGTCGGTGGCGAGATCACCCAACAATCGGGCGATCCAGCCGTCCGTCTCGACGATCACCAGTTGCGGCGCACGCACGGCAATTCCACCCGGGGTCCGATGGCTAACATTTGCTAACGTTTCCGGAGCGACCGGCCGCACTCATTTTACCACAAGATATGCGAGATATTACAGTTACGAACAACGACCTCTGAATCTCATGTTAGCTTTCTTTGCTTGTGAACGAGCCGCGACCGCAACAGTAGTTTCAAGGCGCTGCCGCGTGTGTAAGTGTATTGTGGGTCAGTGTGATACATCGTGTGCGTGGGTATCGCGAGCGGATCCGTAGTGTGAGCCAGTCGAGCATCTCGACCAACGGGAGTTCGCGCACCCACGCATTCCGGTTCTGGGCGCGTGCGATTTGGAGTGCCAAGCACACCCACACCTGGCGCAACACCAGCGCCACACCCTCCAGTAACAACCGGTACTCGGGGTTAGTG
>HG799462.1:1728751-1735013 GCA_000531095.1 Gemmata massiliana
CAACTGGGTGCCCGTAATGGACGACTTTGGCAGGAGACGTTCACGGGCAGACGTAATAACTTCGTATAGCATACATTATACGAAGTTATACGAGTTCAAGTGCTTGAGAACCTTGAACTTAGGAACTCCCATGCGGCACATCCAACCCCTTGAAACTACTGGCAAGGGAGCGGGCGGCACAACGGGCTACCGCAATGGCCCATACGGGAAGCCACGGCACCGCTCCCTTGCGGTCGCGGCTCGTCCGATCATCCTCGTACCTCAAATCTCAATCACGATGACCGCCCGCCGATCACCTCGATCAGTTAGCCGAATTTGCTAACAATCCTCCAAAATCACATGTTTTCCGGCTAACATTCCATCAATAATGGCCCCAAAAACTCCATTTTTCACCGACCAACTTAACGCCCAATTGACCGACCATCGCAATCCAGATATTACCACATTGATTGATGTGAACACAAGATCACATTGTAAATTCACAGGGATTCGCCCCTGTGCTACGAAAGTCGGCCCTCCGGGGTGAAGGACGAAAACCGGGAGGCACCCTGCACTTAATTATGCGCATCTTATTCTCGGTGCGATGCCGAAAACCAATGCATTTCCACACCGAGAAGGGGCCGGTCTTCGTAGCACAGGACGGGAGCACTGTACATCTATACTTGAAAATCGCCGCCATCAGTCAGTTTGCAGATGAACATTATGCGGCAAAGTGGCCTTCCGAATCGGCCGATGAGAAGTAAAACAAAAGTATAGAGAGCCGCGATCACCTGTACGGGTTCCGAGATGTCTGACGAAACTGAACCGAAATTGTCCCCGGTTGAAGGGCACAAGGTTGAAGGGCGCTACCTCCGCGGGACGCTCCCGGAGGAGCTCGCTGATGACTCCATCGATCACTTGAGCGACGCCAACAAGAGCCTCATCAAGTTCCACGGCAGTTACGAGCAAGAGGACCGGGACGCCCGGAAGAACCGGGCCAAGGCCGGCGTGGGCAAGGCGTACATGTTCATGATCCGCCTCAAGCTCCCGGGCGGGAAGCTCACCGCGGACCAGTACCTCGCGCTCGACGACATCGCGGGGGAGTTCGCCAACGGCACGCTCCGGCTCACGACGCGCCAGAGCATCCAGTTCCACGGGGTGCTGAAGGGCAACCTCAAGGCGACGATGGCGGCGATCAACGCGACGCTCGTGACCACGCTCGGCGGGTGCGGCGACGTGAACCGCAACGTGCTGTCGTGCCCGGCCCCGCTCCCGGACCCGACCCGCGCCCGGATGATGCTCGATTGCGCCGCGGTCGCCGAGCACCTCGCACCGAAGGCCGGGAAGCAGTCGTACCACGAGGTCTGGCTGAACGGCGAGCCGGCGCAGTTCTCCGACGACGCGAGCGTCGCGGAACCGATCTACGGCAAGACGTACCTGCCGCGCAAGTTCAAAGTGGCGTTCGCGCTGCCGCACGACAACTGTACCGACATCCTCGCGCAGTGCCTCGGGTTCCTCGCGATCACCGAGAACGGGAACCCGATCGGCTACAACGTGTTCGCGGGCGGCGGGCAGGGGCAGACCAATAGCAAGCCGGACACGTACCCGCTGCTCGCCCAGCCAGTGGGCTTCATCGAACCGACCGAGGTGCTCGGGGCGGCCGAGGGCATCATCAAGCTGTTCCGCGATCACGGCAACCGCTCCGACCGCAAGCGCGCGCGGCTCAAGTACGTGATGAAGGATTGGGGCGTGGAGAAGTTCCGCGAGGTGTTCTATCGCGATTATTTCACAGGCCCGCGCCGCGCGCCCCGCGTGGCAGAGATCACCGGCTTGGATCTGCACCACGGCTGGCAGAGCATGGGCGGTGGGAAATTCTTCCTGGGCCTGTCCGTGGAGAACGGCCGCATCAAGGACGACGGCGCGGTCCGGCTGCGCTCGGGGCTGCGGGCGATCGTCGCGAAGTACCGCGCGGACGTGCGCCTCACGGCACAGCAGGACATCATGCTGTGCGGGCTGTCGATGGACGACCGGGCCGGCGTCGATTCGATGCTGAACGAGTACGGCATCCCGCGGCCCGAAACGCTCTCGCAGGTGCGGCGCTGGAGCATGGCGTGCCCCGCGGTCCCGACGTGCCCGCTGGCGATCACCGAGAGCGAGCGGGCGCTGCCGGGGCTGGTCGGGCAACTCTCGGGCGTACTCGCGGACCTGGGGTTGGCCGACGAGCAGATCAGCGTGCGCATGACGGGGTGCCCGAACGGGTGCGCCCGGCCGTACCAGAGCGAGGTCGGGATCGTCGGGCGCGGCGGCACGAAGTACACGCTGTACATCGGCGGCGACAGCTACGGCCGGCGCCTGAACACCGAGATCCAGGACGGCGTGCCGATCGATCAGATCGCGCCGAAGCTGGGCAAGGTGTTCGCCGCGTTCGCCGCGGAGCGCACGAAGGGCGAACTGTTCGGCGACTACTGCTCGCGCGTGGGCATGCCGAAGCTCAAGGAACTGCTCGGCGCGCCGGCGTAACCCGGAGGACTCGCCCGTGGCAGAAGCGGAGAAGCCGTGGGACGCAGTGTTTAATCAGGTGCGGGTGACCCGCTGGCCGGGGTGTGTCTACCCGCACCCTCCGCAAGTCTCCGAAAACTCATTAGACGCGGCTGAAAAACAATTCGGTACCCGGTTTCCCGAAAGCTACCGCGCGTTTATGACGCGCTTCGGTCCGGGTGAGATTGAAGGCAGGATCTCTCTGCGCCGCCCGACGGCCGAAGAGATTGGTGACGAGACGGGCGGCTACTACGACTTCTTGGAATACGTGGCAGAGCGTTTCGCGATCGATCTTGCGTGGATTCACCAGCTCGTACTTTTCGCATCGGATGGTTTGGGAGATGCTTACGGTTGGCACCCGGCGGAGATCACGTCTTCCACCCCACACGAGTGCCGCTTCTACCACATACAAAGAGCACCGCTGTACCCTCCACACGTGGTGGGCAATACGTTTGTCGATCTTCTCCATTGGGCTGTGATAGAAGCCACAGAAGGGTCGACGGAGGCTATTCAAGGATTCCAATTCACGCCGCGGGCGTTGCGTCTAAGAACGACGCCGAAACACTCCGACGTGCAGAACTGGCTCTTTTTCAACAACCGTACCGCGCGCCTCATTGCCCGCTCGATCCGCGACCAGGGCCGCGTGGAGGCGTTCCCCATTCTGGCCGACGCGCTCCAAGACGCGGGTTGCACGAACGCGGACCTGCTCGACTCGTGCCGTACCGGTGACCCGGACATTGATGGCGCTTGGGTGCTTCAGGTGCTCTTGGGTAAAGGGTGAGTCAATGGGCACACAGGGCTTCCGCCCGGTGCTACGAACACCGGCCACTCCACGGCGGGGCATCGAGGGTACTTGGTTTCCGGTGACCGGTCCGCGCCCAGTCGTCACCCGTTCGGGGCGTCCTAGCGCGGCCCATCAGTTGCGCACGCGCAGGTTTCGTGCCGGCCAGTGTCGGGTGACAGCCGCCCAGTGAGGTGCACACAATCAAACGGGGCGACCGACTGGTGCCGACCGGCCGGTCGCCAAGACGCGGCTCACTTCTTCTCGAACAGAGCGGCGACGAAGTCCCAGTTCACGACGCTGAACCACGCATTCACGTAGTCGGCGCGCTTGTTCTGGTACTTTAAGTAGTAGGCGTGTTCCCACACGTCGCACCCGAGCAGCACGGTGTGGCCGTCGGTGATGGGGTTGTCCTGGTTCGCAGTCTTTACCAGTGCCAGCGGTTTGTCTTTACCCTTCACCAGCCACGCCCACCCGCTACCGAACTGCGTGGTCGCGGCGGTCGCGAATTCCTTCTTGAAACCGTCGACGCCGCCGAAGCTCGCTTCGATGGCCTTCAGCAGTTCGCCCTTCAGCGGGGTGCCGCCCTTCGTCATCATCTGCCAGAACCACGAGTGGTTCAGGTGCCCGCCGCCGTTGTTGCGCACCGGCGCCTGTAGCTCCATCGGGAGCTTCTTGTAGTCGCGCACCAGCTCCTCGATCGGCTTGCCCAGCCACTCGGTCTTGGCGAGCGCCTTGTTCAGGTTGTCCACGTAAGTCTGGTGGTGTTTTCCGTGGTGGATCTCCATCGTCTTCGCGTCGATGCTCGGCTCGAGGGCGTCGGTCGCGTAGGGCAGTTTGGGCAGCGTGTACCCCTTCGCGTCGTCCGCGCGGCCGAACGAGGGGAGGGCCAGCGCCGCGGCGCCGGCGGTAGCGGAACGCAACAGTTCGCGACGGGAAATCATGTGGGAAGGCTCCTACGGAGTTTGAGAGCGACAAGTGGGCAGGAGCATCGTAGCGACGCGCACCGGCCGACGCCACCGGCTCGTGCCGAAGTTGCGGATGCACTCCGTGTGCCGGCTATCGTGCGAGTGACGCGCTGAGGAGCGGGGACCAGTAGGCCGGCAGCGGGGCCTCGACGGTCAGTTCTTGCTTCGTGAACGGGTGCGTGATGGTCAACCGGCGCGCGTGAAGTGCAACGACGTGGTCGCGCGGCAGTTCTGCGGGCGGCCCGAACGCCCGCGTGCCGCCGTACATGGCGTCGCCCAGCACCGGGTGCCCGCGCCACGCGGTCTGAACCCGGAGCTGGTGCATCCGCCCCGTGAGCGGTTCGAGTTCGATGTGCGTGACCGAATCGAGGCGCTGGAGCACGCGGTATTCGAGCGTCGCGAGTTTCGCGCCCGGCGCTTCCGCCTCCGCGCGCTCGACGCGCGCCTCGTCCGCGATCTTGCGAATCCAGTCGTCCCACGCACCGGCATCGGAATCCACGACGCCTTCAACGAGCGCCCAGTACACCTTGCGCACGCTGCGTTCGGCGAACTGCGCGTGGACCCGCTGTGCGGCCTTGGTGTTGCGCGCGAAACACACGACACCGCTCACGGGCCGGTCCAACCGGTGCGGAACGCCAAGGTACACCCCGCCCGGTTTCGCGTACTTCTCTTTGATGTAAGACTTGACCAACTCTTCAAGATTCGGCACGCCGGGCGGCGCTTGCGTGAGTAGCGGCGCCGGCTTGTTCACGATGAGCAGGTGGTGGTCTTCGTACAGCACTTGGAGCGTCGAAGAGAAAGGAGGAGGCGGTTCGGAGGAAGAGAAGGGGTGAAGGGGTGAAGGGGTGAAGGGGTGAGAAGACACCCCAGCATCGGCGCCGGTTGCGGCCTTGTCGCTCTGCTCGTTCCGTTCGTTCGACTCTGCCACCCGCGCACCCTTTCGCCACGCTCGCCCTTGCGTTGGTGGCACAGGCCTCTGGCCTGTGGTAGCGCCTCCACAAGCCAGAGGCCTGTGCCACCAACAGAGTTTCACCGGCCGGCTTACACCGGCCGTTCGCCCAGACTTTTGACCAACCGCGAGTGTCAACGAGCCGGGGCATTTCTCACCCCTTCACCCGCTCACCCGTTCGCCCCTTCTCTTCCGAGCCCCTTCACCACCAGAGTTCACCCGAGGATCATCTCCGGCAGCCGGCGGGCGGGCGCTGGGGGCGCGAGCCCCACGCCACCGATGCACTTCTTGAGCACCTCAACGGCTTTATTTAGCGGCTGGTCCACGAACGGCTTCGAGTCGTCCACGAGCGGCTTGCCGTCCAGCCCGCGCGGGTTGGGTGCGGGCGGCGGCTTGGGACCGACGACGTCTGGCTTGCCCGCAACCCAGTGAATCCGCAACTGCTCCACGTCCGCGCGGATCTTCTCGTCCTTCGTCATCGGCACACTGATGTCGGGCTTCACGCCCCACTGGTCCGGCGCGTCCTCTGAGGCACGAACGCGATCGATGTTCACCCCGCTCGGGCGCCAGTACGTCTCGGTCGTCAGCTTCACCGCGGCCTGCTGATCCCCCTGCCCGCCCAGGCGCAGGAGCTTTTGCACGCTCCCCTTACCGTAGCTGCGCTCGCCGATAACGACGGCCCGCTTGTGGTCCTGGAGCGCGGCCGCCACGATCTCGCTGGCGCTCGCGCTGCCGTCGTTCACCAGCACCGCGATCGGCTTCTGCTCGGCCGGGAGGAAGATCGTGCCGTCCTTCTTGGCCTCGAACACGCGCTCCTTGTTGTTCCGGTTCCGCGTGCTGACGATCTTCCCTTCAGTAAGGAACAGGTCCACGACTTCGACCGCTTGGGTCAACAGCCCACCGGGATTGTCGCGAAGATCGAGCACGAGCGCCTTCCCGCCGTCGCGCTCGATCTCCTCGACCGCGGCCTTCAGTTCCTTCGCGGTGAGTTCGTTGAACGCACTGAGCCGGACGTACCCGATGCCGTTGGCCTTATCGAGGAACCAC
>HG799462.1:1735044-1754939 GCA_000531095.1 Gemmata massiliana
CGAGCGCGGTCAGATTGGATTCCTCGTCGTGCCCGACGAGCATCGTCGGCTTCGACCCTTCCGGCCCCTTCGCCCCGGCCTGACAGTCCCAAATGCACACCACCGGCCCGCCCAGGCGCAGGAGCTTTTGCACGCTCCCCTTACCGTAGCTGCGCTCGCCGATAACGACGGCCCGCTTGTGGTCCTGGAGCGCGGCCGCCACGATCTCGCTGGCGCTCGCGCTGCCGTCGTTCACCAGCACCGCGATCGGCTTCTGCTCGGCCGGGAGGAAGATCGTGCCGTCCTTCTTGGCCTCGAACACGCGCTCCTTGTTGTTCCGGTTCCGCGTGCTGACGATCTTCCCTTCAGTAAGGAACAGGTCCACGACTTCGACCGCTTGGGTCAACAGCCCACCGGGATTGTCGCGAAGATCGAGCACGAGCGCCTTCCCGCCGTCGCGCTCGATCTCCTCGACCGCGGCCTTCAGTTCCTTCGCGGTGAGTTCGTTGAACGCACTGAGCCGGACGTACCCGATGCCGTTGGCCTTATCGAGGAACCACTCCCACTTGCTCGGGTCGTCGGTCCGGCGCCGGACGCCGGAAACGGGGTGCTGGGCGATCTGGGCGCGCGTCAGCGTCACCTCTTCTTCGGCGGGGTTGCGCCCGGCCCGGCGGATGGTGAGTTTGACCGGTGTTCCCGGCTCGCCGACGACGAGCTTCCGCGCGTCGGGTACCGTGAGCCCCTCGGTGGACTTGCCGTCGATCTTCACGATGAGGTCGTCGGCAATGATCCCCGCGTCGTAGGCGGGCGTGCCCGGGGTGGGGTGGTTGACCTTGAGGAACTTCGTCGGCGGGTCGATGGTGAGCAGGATGCCGACCCCGCCGAAGCTCCCCTGCGCGTCGGACTCGAACCGCTTCAGTTGCTCCGCGTTGAAGTATTCGGAGTGCCGGTCGAGCTTCTGCAGCCCGCCGTTAATCATGTCCTCGACGAGTTGCTGCTTTTCCTTCTCCGTCAGTTCGCGGTAGAAGTTCGCGTCCACCTCCGCGAGCACGTTCACGAGCTGGCGCACGCGATCGTAGTCCCGGTCCGGCGGGGGCGCGCTAAAGCAGATCGCGAGCGCCAGCCCGACCATCGCCGGCACCACCAGGAACCAGGCCAGATTGCGAAGCGGCATGTCGTCTCCTCGGTGACCGGCGCCAGTTACGCGCCCCGCCGAACACCAGAACGCCAAACGTATCGGGTTGTGCCGATTATACGTGACGGGCGTGTCGCGCGGGAGTTGAACCTCGCCCGCATATCCCGATGTAAAAATTACTTCAAGTCGATTTGCCCACTCAAACCCCGCCGGTTATCCTCGCGCTGTAGGCTTTTCAAAGCCCCCAATTTAACAGACCATTGGGCGGGTACCGCAATGTATAGCATCGTGCTGATGACCGCGCTAACGGCATCCCCAGATACGCCACAATTTAACGGCTACTTCCGCGACCTCTTCCACGGCAGCAGTTGTAACGGGTGCTCCGGCGGGGTGCGGTACAGTTGCTACGGCGGCGGGTGCTCCGGGTCGGTCGCGTACCCGGCCTCGTGCAGCGGGTGCTCCGGGTCGGCGTGCTACGGATCATCCTGCTACGGCTCGTCTTGCAGCGGATCGTCCTGCTACAGCTCGTCGTGCTGCGGTGGGGTCTTCGGGCTCGGTTTCGGCGCCCGCGTGCGGAGCTGGTTCGAGCCGTCGGGCTGCTGCGGATCACGCAGTTACAACTGCTCGGGCTACTCGTGCTACGGCTCGTCCTGCTCGGGTTCGGGCTACTCGTGCTCGGGGTACTCTTGCTCCGGTTCCGCGTACTCGTGCTTCGGGAGCAGCCTCTCGTGCCAGGGCGGATACATGGTGTTCCCGCCGTCGGGAGGCGACTCGTTCCCTCCGTACCCGGGTCAACCGATGATCCCCTACGCTTCCCCGCACGCCGCACCGGGCGAAGCCGGGCTGTACCCAGGGACGGCTCTGTCCCCGACGACGACCGTCGCGAACGCCCAGACCGGGCGCGCTTCGGTCAACGTGAAACTGCCCACGGACGCCCGACTCTTCGCGGACGGCCGGCCGCTGAACCTGACCGGCGCGGAGCGCCAGTTCGTTTCTCCGGAACTGCCGCTGAACCAAGACTTTGTGTACAGCTTCAAGGCAGAATACGATCGCGACGGTGAGACCGTGAGCGTGACGAAGAAGGTCACGGTGCGGGCCGGTGCGACGTTCACGGTCGAGTTCACGAGCCTGAGTGCGGCGGCCCCGACCGCGTCGGGCGCTGGCAAAACGACCTCGAACCCTCCTACGGCGCCCGCGGCTCCTGCATCGAAGGAACCGACGAAGGCCGAGCCGCCGCTGCGCGACGCGCCGACCGGCTCCGGTGACCGCGCGACGATCACCGTGAAGCTCCCGCCGGGCGCGACCCTCTACGTCGACGACCGCAAGAGCCCGTCGAAGGACGCGGTCCGCCAGTTCGCGACCCCGCCGCTGCCCGCGAACCGCGAGTTCGCCTACTTGCTGAAGGCCGAAGTCGTTCGCGACGGCCAGCCCGAAACGCTGAGCCAGAAGGTTCCGTTCCGCGCCGGCGAGCGGATCACGGTGGACTTCACGTCGCTCGGCAGCAAGTAAGCTCACACGATGCGCCCGGTGTCATTTCAGTCACCGGGCGAATTTCCGTTCGCGCACTTCATCATTCCTACACATCTTCATTATTTCTTCGTTTGAAAGATCCCGGCGCCTGTCTATTATTCTCATACGTCAGCTCCTCTCCGCCCCAATTTTGGCACCCGCACCCGACCCGTTCGCGTGTGGGATCGGTTCGAGAATCCATCGCAAAGCCGTCGGACACCCATATCAGGTGCCGACCCCCGACGGGGAAACGTGATCGATCGGCCCGGCCCTCCGCAAGGTGCGGAGCACGCGCGCCGGGATTCGTCACCTTATCCTCCCGAGGGAACGCGATGCGTTTTCACCCCGGTTCTCGTCGCGCGTTTACGCTGATCGAACTCCTCGTCGTCATCGCCATCATTGCTATTCTCATTGGGCTGCTGTTGCCCGCGGTGCAGAAGGTGCGCGAGGCCGCGGCTCGTCTGAAGTGCGCTAACAACCTCAAACAACTCGGGCTGGCCCTCCACAATTACGAAGGCACCCGCGGCGCGCTGCCCCCGTCGAGCGTGCAAACACCAAACGCGGCGGCCATGTCCGGCTTGAGGGACTTCCAAAAAGTCGGGACCACGGGCACCGCGAGTTCCGACTACGCGAAGCACTGCTTCCTCGCGATCATCCTGCCCTACATCGAACAGGGGAACGTCCTACAGCAAAACGGCACCGTGTACGACTTCCGGCAGGACTGGTTCGCCCCCGGCAACCAAGCGGCGGCGGCGACCCGGATTCCCACGTTCGAGTGCCCGTCCGTTTCTTACGAGCACAAAATGAACCCGATCCTGGAACCGGCCACCTACGGGAGCGGGTGGAGCCCCGCGACGTCCGACTACATGGCCGTTAACCGGGGCAACAACCGAGAAGCGATCTGGAGGGATGGGATGAAACTCACCTATCCCGGCGACGACGGCATCAAGGCCGTTCTCGGTAGCAATGTGTTCACGCCGCTGCTCACGGTCACGGACGGCCTGAGTAACACGATTATGTTGGCCGAAGCGGGCGCCCGCCCCCAGAGTTGGAAGTTCGGCGTGCGACAAACCGACCCCACGTTCATGAACGGGGCGTGGGCGCACTCGGGCAACGATATTGCCGTGGACGGGTCGAATCCGGCCGGGGGCACTCTGAATTCTGTGGCCGATGTCCCCAATGCGTGCTCGATCAACTGTGCGAACCAGGGGGAAATCTACTCGTTCCACACCGGCGGCGCGAACGTCACGTTGGGCGACGGGTCGGTGCGGTACCTGCAGAAGAGTGTCAGCCTCGTGGTCCTGCAAAAGATGTGCGCCCGTGCCGACGGGTACCCGGTCGAACTGGACTGATCGCCGGGAGGCACCAATGTTTACGCCCCGCTTGGCGGCACTAATTGGCGCTGCCATTGCTTTCACGCTCCTCGTACCAGGGTGCAAAAGCGGCTCAGCAAACCGCGTTCCCGTTTACCCCGTTAAGGGGTCGGTGGTGGCAAAGGGGCAAGGGTTCGCCCACGTTCGGGTCACGTTCATCGCCCAGGACCGTCAGGACGGACCGGCCCTTGAAACGGATGTGCTCACGGACCTGAACGGGCAGTTCGCCGCGACCACTTACGAGGACGGGGACGGGCTGCCGCCGGGTCGATACGCGGTACTGTTGGTCTGGCCGGAAGTGGTAACGGACGACCCCGCGCCCAACAGCGACCGGCTTCGCGGGCGGTATAACAATCGCCTAAAACCCGTTTTCACCATAGAAGTGAAGCCCGAAGCCAACACACTTCCGCCGTTCGATCTGAAGTAAATCGCCCAACTGCGTGCGATCAAAATCGCGGGCCATCGCCCGGCCCGCGTCAAGTGCGAGAAGCCCGATCCACTGTGGATCGGGCTTCTTCGTTTCTGTTAGTACCCCGCCCTTGCGGACGGGGTTCACCGAACAAATTTCACTTCGTCAGTTCCCAGTTCTTTTCGTTGGCGCCGCGCTTGGCCTCGAATGTGAGCGTGGTCTTGTCGGGCTTGCTGTACTTGTCCGGGAGCAGCTCGGCGGTGACCGGCATCTCCGGGCTGTTGGGGGTGTTGTAAATCTTCTTCTTGTTCACCACCTTGGCCCCCGAGATCACCACCTTGGACGTCCCGACCGGAACCTTGGTGGCCGTGTACTTCCCGTCCTTGATGGTGCCCCCGGCCGGGTTCTTCCCGTCGGTCGGGTAGAACCGGATCGCCCCGTCCTCGATCGGCGCGCCGTCGAAACTCACGGCCCCGGTCACCTCGACCAGGTCCGGCTCGTTGGAGCACCCGACCAGTGCGGCCGCGCCCGCGAGCACCGCGACCCCACCGGCCCATCGGAATCCGCGCATGGGTCGCCTCCGGTTACTGGTTGGGAACGACTTCGCCGCCGCTCATGGTGCCCATGTACGACCACGCGGTCGCGTTGATGCTGTTGGTGAAGAACCGGATGCTCCCGTCGCACAGGGCCGCGTTGACCCCGCCCGTGTGCCGGCTCCGGGCCGCGCTGAACTGCGAGCCGGCCGTCGAGTACGGCATGTACGGGTCGGTCCCCACGGCCCAGTTCACCACGTCCGGGACCGACGAGTTCGGGGTCGTCAGCGTCATGAACTTGAACACCCCGTCGTCGTTGTGGATGTCCCCGCGCCAGTCGTTGTCGTCCGAGCTCTTGGCCATCAGGGTTTCGGACATCATCAGCGTGTTCGAGGTGCCGTCGGTGATCGAAGTCATGACCACTTTGCCCGGCGTGCTCCGGTTCCCGCCGACGTGGTAGAACGGGGCCTGCGCCGCGGGGGGCGCGGTGTCGTACAGGGCGTTCCCCCAGTTCACCACGTAGTTCCCGCGGGCGCGCTGGTAGTACGCGCCGGGCGAGTTCAGGTCCGAGCCGTTGTCGGTCGGGCAGTAGTAGATCGAAACCCGCGCGCCGCACAACCCGTTCATCGTGTTCCCGATCGTGGTCGGGGGCTCGTAGAACTGCTGGGTCGGGTAGTTCACCTTGCTCGAGAGCGCGGTTTGTTCCACATACGGCCACAGGTACATGACCCAGGACTGGCGCGGGTTGTTGCGCGCGCCGATCGGGAACTGGCCCACCGCGTCGTGGTAGTTGTGCATGGCCAGGCCCCACTGCTTCAAATTGTTCGAGCACTTCATGCGCGCCGCGGCCTCGCGGACCTTCTGCACCGCGGGCAGTAACAGACCGATCAGGATCGCGATGATGGCAATGACGACCAGCAGTTCAATCAGCGTGAACGCGCGGCCGCGGCGAGTCAAACGACTCATGACAAAACCCCCGAGAGAGTGGGCGAATGATCGGTGCGAGTAACCAACGAAATGACAGACAACCAGACGTTACCCGACGGCTAGCTAATTGGGCAAGGGGCAAGTTCCAAAATTGTGAAAGATGAGACTTGCCGATCCGTACTCACGTCGAACTAATTCGTTCGCCCCTGACATGGCGCCGCACCGGTCGTTAGTCGGCCGGCTTAAATCCAACCGAGAGAATTCCGTCGCGCCGGGGCGCTCTCGGCCCGAGCGCCCCGGCGCGACGGAACCAGGTGCTCCACCGGTGACCGGTTCGCGCCCGTAACGTCCTCGTCCGGAGCGCCGTGGTGCGGCCCATCGGTCGCGCGCATGCAGAACCCGCGCGGAACGGCACCGGGTGCCAACCGGCCGTTCGCCAGTTCACTCCAGCCCCGGCAGTTTCAGGAACAAGCCGTAGCCGTTCGCACAGAGCAGCGCACCAAAACCTGCGAGGACCAGGCTCCCGTAAAACGCCCAGCGCTTGCCCGAGAGCATCGCGACGGACGCGAGCACGATCGCGATCTGGAGCAGCACTTCTGCGTAGTCGAAGTACGGGTCGCGCCGGGCGGCCACGTCGCGCTCGGCTTCGAGTTTCTTCGCGTCCTCCAGGATGTCCTTCTTTTCCTTCGCGTACTCTTCGGCCTTTGTCAGATACTTGTTCCGCGATTGTTCCATCCGGGCGCGCTGGGCGGGCTTCAGCTCGGCACCGAGCAGGTCCATGTCCAGTTGCAGCTTTTCAGCCTCCAGTATGTACATGTTCTCGCGCATCACCTTCGCTTGGTAATACGCCCACTGGTTGCTGGCCTGCTGTTGGGCCATCACCATGTCCTTGCCGGCGTTGCTGCCGCCGAGCGCGGTGACCGCCAGCGCGACCGCGTATACCGCTACGCACAGTGCGATCTTCTTGGTGAACGGGTCGCCGGCCTTTTCTTCGGCTTCGTTCGGGTCGGGCACTTCGATATCGGCCATGAGTCTCCGCGTGAGTTGGAACGAGAGCGTGATGTGTCGGGGATTGCTCTATTCGCGCCTCCCCGGTGCCGCCACTGACCGGGCACGAGTTCTCTTCGCGCGGGCGGCGGATAGACTGTCAGGAGCGACGGGAATGAGCGTGCTGTGTTGAATTGATGCGTTCGGTTTGTGGTTTGGTGGCACAGGCCTCTGGCCTGTGGAAGCGCTCACACAGGCCAGAGGCCTGTGCCACGCATACATTATACGCAGTTATAACGCGGCCAGTAAGAGCCAAATCCCTTCGCGCTCCGAAATCAATTCACCCGCGCGTTCTTGCTCTATGTCCACCCCTCCGCCACCGTCCGGTAAGGGCCGCCCGGCCGATTCGAGCGGGTTCGCGTGGCGGGCCTTCTTCCATCAGTCCGCGACGCCCGTGTTCGTGCTCGGAAAGAGCCGGCGGTTGCGGTACGCGAACCCCGCGTGGGAGAAGCTCGCGGGCGTGAAGCTCGCGGAGGCGCTCGGAATGGTGTGCTCCCAGCGCCGGCACAGTACCCCACTCGCCTCCGCGCTCGCGCCGACCCCGGAAGCCCTCGCGGGGCGCCCGGACCGCGCACGCCGACCGGCCCCGCCCGGTCGCAACGGTCCGCCGTGGTGGGACGTGACCTTCGCGCCACTCGCCGCCGACGGCAGTCCGCGTGAAGCACCGGCAAAAGCGGGCGAAGCCCTGTTCGGGTTCGTGGGGTTCGTTGCGGTGGTCGGGGAACCGGTGCCTGCCGCCGCACGGAAGGTGCCGGCGAGTGTGGCCGCGCTCCGCGACCGGCGCGCGACGCACTTCAGCCCGGAACTGCTCGCGGGGGAGTCGCTCGCGTCCGCGCGATTGGTGGCCCAAACGCGCCTCGCTGCTCAAATCACTGCGCCGGTGTGGATCGTGGGGGAGCCCGGGAGCGGAAAGGAAACGGTCGCGCGCGTCATTCACCACACGAGCGCGGTCCGGGATCGCGCGTTCGTCGCGATCGATTGTGTCGGGCTTCAGCCGTATCTGATCGAGAGCTTGCTGTTCGGTCACGGCGGGTTGAGTGCGTCGGACCGCATCGGGACGGTGTATTTGAAGGAGCCGGGGGCGCTCCCGCTCGACATGCAGCAGCGGCTCGCCGACCACTTCGCCGAATCCACATCCGCACGGCTCATCTGCGGGTCCGATCGCACCGCACAAGACGCGGTCGCGGGTGGTCGGCTCGTTCCCGTGTTTCAGACGGCACTTTCTGCTTTTGAAACGCGAGTTCCGCCGCTCCGCGAGCGCCTCGACGACATTCCGCGACTCGCCACGCGGCTCGTGAATCGCACCATCGATCCGGCCGCCCTCGCCGTGCTGCGTGGGTACTCGTGGCCCTCGAACTTGCGCGAGTTCGTAGAGGTGCTACACGAATCCACCGGAGAGGGGAGAACCGGACCGATCCTGCGCGAGCACCTGCCGCACGAGCTTCGCGTGAAGGCCGGACTCATGCGCTCGGGGCCACCGAAATCGCTGAACCTGGACGCGATCCTCGAAGCGGTCGAGAAGCGAATCATTCAGCTCGCGCTGCGAAAAGCGAACAACCACCAGACCGAGGCCGCGGAGCTGCTCGGCGTGTTCCGCGCCAAGTTGGGGCGCCGGCTCGACGCGCTCGGCATCCCGGTCCCGCCGCAACCGCCGAAACCGCGGAAGGAGTGAGGGCACCACCGGTAAGGGCACACGTGGTTTCCGCTCCGTGCTACGTCCGCGGTCCCTCCGGGGCGGAAAGGCATTGATTCGACATCGTACCAAGAACTAGATGGGCAGAATTGGTGCGGGAATTCTTGGCTCTCGGTCTTCGCCCGGGAGTGGTCAGACAAAAAACAGCGGGCGCGGCACCTGGTCGTGCCGCGCCCACAGAGATTATTAGCGCTCGTGCCGTTAACCGGCCGTTTGCTTCGGCTCCAATTGTTTGAGCATCTCCTTCGCCTTGGCCGCCGTTTTCGCCTTCGGCTTCTGCAACTCGGCGAACCCCTGCTCCAGGATCTTGGCCCGCGCCGGGTCGGTCTTGCGGACCTCTTCGACGATGTAGGTGAACGAGGTCACCTCGCTGCCCAGCGCCTGTCCCTTGGAGTAGTTGTTGAGGTACTGCTTGGCCTGCTCCAGGGCACTGTTTTCCTTGACCTCAATGGTTTGCTCTTGCACCCGGCCGGACGGCCCGCACCCGATCGGGGCACAGGCCGCCACGAGGAGAGCGGCCACAGCGTAGCGGTAACGCACCATGTGTTTCCCTCCGGGTTAGAAGTTGCCCATCACCTTGCCATCGGACCGGTTGCCGAGGAGCTGGAACGTGACGAGGTCGATGCTGTTGTTGAGGAACCGGACGGACCCGTCGCCGAGGAGCCCGTTCACCCCGCCGGTGTGCATGCTGCGGGGCGGGACGATGCCGTACCCCCAGTCGTGCGCGCCGCCCGGGCAGCAGTCGCCGCCCGCGGTCGGGTACTGCCAGTTCGGGGGAGCTGCCGTGGTGAGGGTGGACTGACCGGCCGAGTACCACGCCCACATGGTGCCGTTGTTGGAGCGCATGCCGCTCGGGGACGACTGGGCCACGGTCCCGATCGAGGCCAGTTCCGCGGCCGTGGGGAAGTTCTTGTCCACGACGGAGTTGAACACGCCGTTGTTGGTGTAGAAGAAATCGTAGGGGTACTTACCGGCGGACCCGCTCGCGTTCGAGCCGGACAGCAGCTCCGAAGCGAGCAGCGTGTTCGACAGCCCGTCGGTCACGTCCCCGAACTTCCGGTCGCTCTGGTAGGAGACGATACCGTTGAACCGGTCCCCGGCCCACACGGTCTCGACCGAGCTGCCGGTGGACCAGCCGTAGTTGGACCCGGGGCCGTCCCACCCCGCGGGGTTGGTGCCCCGCGCCGGCGCCTGCGGCGACGACGGGCACAGGAACACCGACAACTTGGTGTTCATGAGCGTGTTGTACGTGGTGCCCCAGTCCGCCCGGGCCGCCTCGAACAGTTTGTACAGGTTGTCCTGCTCCACGTAGGGCAGGATCTCGACGTGGGCACTGGTCGCCTCCCACGCATTGCCCCCGACCTGGCGGTAGTTCCGCGGGAACTTGCCGTTGGCGTCGTGGTACGTGTGCATCGCCAGCCCGAGCTGCTTCAGGTTGTTCTGGCACTTCATCCGGGCCGCGGCCTCGCGGACCTTCTGCACCGCGGGGAGCAGGAGCCCGATCAGGATCGCGATGATCGCGATCACCACCAACAACTCAATGAGCGTGAACCCGCGCCGCGCGCGGGTGAGACGGAGGGAGAGGTACATGACCGATCCTTAACAGGAGGGAACCGACGAATGAATCCTCGGCTGAACGGAGTGTGGCAATTGAAACAGGAGATACACACTCGGTCCACATCGTATTTACACGATTGAATGTGTCAGTTCTACCTTAAATTCACCAGAAAAAATCAGGCACGAGTATTAATGGAATCTAATAAATATTGAGTTCCATTTGGTATTGACAGAATATTATGAGAATACCAATGGCGTGGCGCCCGCGCCGCGGACCGGGCGCTTGTGTGCCTTGGTCCGCGGCGCGGGCGCCGCAAGTGGTGAAACCGGGACAACTTACCGGCGGAGTTCAGCACTCGACCGGGACGAGAATCAGCCCAGTCGGGCGACCGCGTCGGCCCCCACGAGCGGGGACCGGCAGGCGAAGTTCTCACACACGAACACCGTGACCGTGCCGTTCACGGCCCCCCTACCCTCGAACAACGGGGCCAGTTCCGCGGGCGGCGCGCCGGTCGCCGGATCGTGGAACGCGACCACGCGGTTCGGCCCGAACCGCCCGCGGACCGCGGCGAGCGCGCGCTGCGTTTCCGCGTCCTGTGCCGGGCCGACGACCGCGATCTGCTGGACCGGCCCCAGGTAGAAATCGAGCGCGGCGAGCATCTGCCCGGACGCCGCCGGGTGCTCGGCCATTGTCTCGCGGTAGCCGCGCAGCGCGCGCTCGGCCGGGTCCGCGAGGTCGCGCCGGCCGGTGAGCGCGGCGAGCCGCAGGAGCACCGTCACGGCCGTCGCGTTGCCGCTCGGCGTCGAGCCGTCGTGCAGGTCTTTGGTGCGGGCAATGAGTTCCTCGTGGTCGTCCGCGGTGAAGAAGAACCCCGGCCCGCTGGGGTCGGCGAAGTGCTTCAGCATCGCCTCCGCGAGTTCGAGCGCCGACCGGAGGTACTTCGGGTCGAACGTCGCTTCGTAAACCGCAACGAGCGCGTCCGCGAAGAGTGCGTAATCTTCGAGGTAGCCGGTCAATTTCGGCGATTGTCCCACGCCGGTCGTGCGGTAGAGCCGGCCGTCGGGGGTACGCATGGTGCCCAGGACGAAGTCCGCGGCACGCGCCGCGGACCGTGTGTACTCGGGAGCGTTGAGCGCGGCCCCGGCCCGCGCGAGCGCCGCGATCAGCAGCCCGTTCCACGCGGTCAGGATCTTCTCGTCGCGCCCGGGCCACACGCGCTTCGCTCGCGCGTCGTAGAGCGCCCGCTTCACACGCCCGAGTTTCGCCTGAAAATCCGCGAGCGCCAGACCGTGCGACTTCGCCTCGTCCTCGTCAGACAGCGTGCGGGACAGGATGTTGTGGCCCTCGAAGTTCCCCTGTCGGGTCGCGCCCCACACCTTGCACGCGAACTCTGCGTCTTCAACGCCGAGCGCCTCGCGCAGTTCGTCCGTGCTCCAGACGTAGAACTTGCCCTCTTCGCCCTCGCTGTCGGCGTCCTGCGTGCTGAAGAACGCGCCCGGCGCGCTGGTCATTTCGCGGTACACGTAGTCGAGCGTTTCGCGCGCGATCTGCTCGAAGAACGGGTCGCGGGTCTTCTGGAACGCTTCGGTGTACGCGGACGTGAGTAGCGCGTTGTCGTAGAGCATTTTCTCGAAGTGCGGTACGAGCCACTTCGCGTCCACGCTGTAGCGCGCGAACCCGCCCCCAAAATCTGATCGTACATCCCACCGCGGGCCATCATCGTGAGCGTGTGCGTCACCATCTCCAACGCGACGGGATCGTTGAAGCGCTCGGAGAGCCGCAGGAGTAATTTCAGCTCCAAAGCGTGCGGGAATTTGGGCTGCGCGCCGAACCCGCCGTATCGCGGGTCGTAGTTCCGGCGCAGCCCGGTCAGCGCGCCGGAGAGCAGGTCCGGCGACACGGCCGTGTCGCTCACTTCGAGGGCACCCATCTGTTGCAGGTCCGCGACGACGCTGGTTCCAATCTCGTGAACGCGGTCGCGCTGGGTGAGCCAGGCGTTGTGAATTCCCGCGAGCAGTTGCTTGAAACTCGGCCGTCCCTGCGCCGCGTACCGGTTATCGGGCGGGTAGTACGTGCCCGCGAAGAACGGTTTGAGGTCCGGGGACAGGAACACCGACAGCGGCCAGCCGCCGCCCTCGCGCGTGAGCACGTGGAGCGCGTTCATATAGATCGTGTCGAGGTCCGGGCGCTCCTCGCGGTCCACTTTGATGCACACGAAGTGCTCGTTCATGACGGCCGCGGTGGACTCGTCCTCGAAGCTCTCGTGCTCCATGACGTGGCACCAGTGGCACGCCGAGTAGCCGACCGACAGGAAGATGGGGCGGTCCAGCTCCTTCGCGCGGGCCAGCGCCTCCGGCCCCCAGGGGTACCAGTCCACCGGGTTATTGGCGTGCTGCTTCAGGTAGAGGCTCGTCTCGGCGGCGAGGCGGTTCGGCGTGCGCGCGGCTGACATGGCGTGTCTCGTGGTACATCGGGCGATAGGATTGTACGAAACCGCACTTCCCCAACCGTGAGTTCCGCATGACCTCGTTCTACGTTGCGCTCGGCGCGTGCCTGCTCGCCGCACCGGGCGCCGGCGCCGAGCCGCCGAAGAAAATGGCCGCTCCCCTACCCCGGGCACACGCGCACAACGACTACGAGCACGCGCGCCCGCTGTTCGACGCGCTCGATTGCGGCTTTTGCAGCGTGGAAGCCGACATCTGGCTCGTGAAGGGGGAACTGCTCGTCGGGCACACGCCGCTCCAACTCAAGGCGGGGCGCACGCTGGAGAAGCTGTACCTCGACCCGCTCCGGGAACTCGTGAAGGCCAACGGCGGCACGGTGTACCCCAAAGGCCCCGCGTTCCACCTCATGATCGACGTCAAAACGGACGCGAAAGAAACCTTCGCCGCGCTCACGAAGGTACTGGAGGGCTACGCGGACCTGCTCACCGTTACGCGCGACGGCAAAACCGAGGTGAAAGCTGTGACGGTTGTCATCAGCGGGAACCGCGACGCGAAGGCGGTCGCCGAGCAGAAGACGCGGTTCGCGGCGCTCGACGGGCGCCCGGCCGATCTGGACGGCACCACGTCGACCGCGCTCGTTCCGTGGGTGAGCGAGTCGTGGCGCACGCTGTTCAAGTGGGACGGCACCGGTCCGATCCCGGACGCCGAGCGCAAGAAGCTCCGCGAACTCGTCGCGAAGGCCCACAAACAGGGGCGCAAGGTCCGGTTCTGGGCCACACCCGATAAGGTCGAGGTGTGGAAAGAACTGCTCGACGCGGGGGTGGACTTTCTGAACACCGACAAGCTCGCGGACCTGGAGAAGTTCTTGAGGGAAGAGGAAAAACAGAAGAATTAGCCACGGATGAACACAGAAAGCACGGATCAAAGCAGAAGACAGAAGAGTTTTGGACAGGATTAACAGGATCGACCGGATTCAAAACGCGCCCGTGTACACAGGCTTCCGTCTCTGTGTACACGGGTATGCGCACTTCTGAAACCGCTCGTTATTTTCCACTCTGCTGAATAAATTCCCCCCGCTGCGGGAGAGTCATGGTGTTCGGGCAACCTGCCAGGAGAAGACCGTGGTGGACTCGGTGAACCGCGGGGGGGCCGGCTGGCTCTGGGGCGCGTTCACGGCCGCTCGCGAGCGGGCGGAATCCGACGCCGACCTGCTCGGCCGGTTCGTCCGCACGCGGGACGAGGCCGCGTTCCGTGAACTCGTCCGCCGGCTCGGGCCGACGGTGTTCGGGGTCTGTTGTCGCTACCTGGGCAACAGCGCCGACGCCGCCGACGCCTTCCAGAGCACCTTTCTCGTACTCGCGCGTAAAGCCGGAACGGTCCGCCCGCCCGGTCGGGTGGCCGCATGGGTATACGGGGTCGCTTGCCTCGCCGCCCGCAAGCTGCGCCAGACCCGGCAGCGGCGACGGCTCCGCGAGGTGGCCGTGCCTCACCCGCCCGACCGCCCCGCACCGGAGGGAGAGATGGACACCGAACTGCGGCCCGCGGTGGACGAGGAACTCGGCCGGCTGCCGGACAACTTCCGCCTGCCGATCGTGCTGTGCGGGCTGCGGGGGCTGACCATTGCCCAGGCCGCGGCCGAACTCGGTTGGCCGGTGGGGACGGTAGCCACAAGGCTGAGCCGCGGTCGGGCGGAGTTAGCGAAGCGACTGGCGAGGCGAGGAATCACCCTCGCTGCAATAGCCGCCGTGGGTGGGTGGTCCGAACTCGTGGCGGGTGTTCCGCCGCGATTGATCGAACAGACCGTGGCGACGGCCACCGGGGGCAGCGTTCCCCCGGCGGTAACCGCCCTCACTTCGGAAGTGGTGAACGCCATGACGTGGACTCCCTTGCGGCAGTTGGGCCTCGGCCTGCTGGTCGCGTCGGCGGTGGCACTGGCTGGTGGCGCGATTATCTCGAACGGGATTGCGGCCCCAGCGCCCACCGCCCCAATCTTCAGCGACACCCAACCGCCCCCGGGCGACACCAAGCCGGCCCTCGACCGCGTGGAATGGAACATGGTGGCCGGTCTGTTGCGTCAAGCGTCGGTGCGAAAGGAGATCGGGCTGAGTCCCGACGACTACAAAACCCTCGCGGAGTTCCGCAAAGAGCGCCGGGGCGCCTTAAAGAAGCGGTTGGAGGCCGGCTTCCAGGCCGGGGGCCAGCAGAACGGCGGGGGCGTCCAAAAGACTCGGGGCCAGCAAAATGGCGGACCGGGCGACCTGGCCGCGGCAGAAGCCCTCGATCAGTACCTAAAGGGCCAGCGCGAACTGGAAGTAGAAGTGGCGAAAAAAGCGGCCGAAGTTCTCACTCCGGCTGGGGTGAAGCGACTGAAACAAGCGGTCCTTCAGGCGGCCGGCCCGCGCGGGCTTTTGGACCGGGTCGCCATCCGCGAACTGCAACTAACCGCCGAACAGGAAGACCGGATCGCCGCAGCCCTCGGCCCCGTCCGATCGCCGCTGAACGTGATCCAGAACGCGCGATTAGAGCGGACGGCACAGGAGCAGGATGCTGTTATGGAGACCGCACTGAAGGTGCTCACAGCCGACCAACGAAAGCGGTGGGACGCACTGGTCGGCAAGGCGCTACCAACCGCGGATCTACTCAGAGCCAACCCGACGTCCGAGGAGTCGATGGCCGACTTGAACGGCGAGTAACCGGAACCGCTGCTACGCACGGCTGGAACATTGCAAGCGACGCGGCCCCGTTGGTGAACGGGGCCGTGTCGTTTCGATCCAGTTTAAATCCCGTCCAAAGCTCTTCTTCTGTTCTGATCCGTGTTCTCTGTGTTGATCCGTGGCGAATTCTTACTTCACCCGATCAGTGTTTGTCGCGCTTCGGGCGCGCCTTGATGTCGAAGAGGCCGAAGATTTCGTCCTCGTTGAGTCCGAGCGAGGCCGGTTTCTCGGCCTGAGAGAGCAGGTCGTTGAACACCTGGCGCTTCGCGTCGAGGATGTCCGCGATGCGCTGCTCGATGGTGCCGCCGCTGAGGAACCGCGTCACCGTGACCGGGTGCTTCTGGCCGAGCCGGTGGGCGCGGTTGATCGCCTGGTCCTCGACCGCGGGGTTCCACCAACGGTCGAACAGGAACACGTAGTTCGTGAACTGGAGGTTCAGCCCCACGCTCCCGGTGCCGTAGCTCATGAGCAGCACGTGCGCGTCCGGGTCGGCCTTGAACCGGTCCAGGATCGGCGTCCGCTGTTGTTGAGGGATCTTCCCGTGGTACTGGAGCGGGCCGTACCGAGCGAGCGCCTGGGCCAGCACCTCCAGTGGCTCGACCCACTGCGAGAAGATGATCGCCTTCCGCCCGCTCTCCGCCACCTCTTCCATGTCCGTGAGCAGTTGTTCCAGCTTCGCGCTCTCGCCGGTGAGCGGGTCGAAGTTGCAGATCTGCTTCAGCCGCATCACGAGTTGGAACACGTGCTGCACGGTGATCGTGTCGCCGAGTTCGTTCAGGTGGATGACGCCGTTGTCCTCGGCGCGTGCATACGCGGCGCGCTGGGCCGGTGTGAGTTCCACTTCGAGGTCGCGGATCACCTTGGGCGGCATGTCCGTGAGCACGTCGTCCTTCGTGCGCCGCAGGATCGAGTCGGACGTGTACTGCGGGATGCGGCGCGGCGGCGTGTCCGCCGGGATGCGGTTCGCGTCGACGAAGCTGAAGATATTCACCAGGTCGTCGGGGTGGTTCTCGATCGGCGTGCCGGTGAGCGCCCAACTGCGACCGCGGTTCAACGAGCACACCGCCTGCGCCGTTTTCGAGCCCTTGTTCTTGATGCGCTGGGCCTCGTCCAGCACCACCGCGTCGAAGTAGACGCGCTTGTCGGCCGCGAGGTCGCAGTCGCGCGTGAGGGTCTCGTAGTTGATGAGTTTCAGCGGGCAGTTGGAGACGAGCCACGTGCTGCGGCGCTGGTCCGGGTCGCCCTCGAACGTCTCGAACGGCACGTCCGGCGCCCACATCTTGAGTTCGCGCGCCCAGTTGTGTACGAGCGGCTTCGGGCACACCACCAGCGCCTGTTTGATTTCGCCCGAGTGGAACAGCAGGCGCAGCGTGAGGATCGCCTGGGCCGTTTTGCCGAGGCCCATCTCGTCCGCGAGCATGGCGTGGTGCCGGGGCATCAGGAACGCGATGCCCTCGAGCTGGTACGGGAACGGCGCGAACGGCACTTCGAGCTGGCGCCCGTCGAACAGCCCGTCGAGCGGCGGTTGCAGGAGGTAGAGCAAGCGGTCTTTGAACAGGACCGTGTCCGCCGTCGGCTTCGGACGGATGCGCGCCTTCGCGCCGTCCGGGTTGTCGGGCAGCGTGGGAAGGTTGACCGAATGGCGCCCCACTTTCGGTTCGGTCGCTGATCGCGGGGGCGGTTCGTACTCCACGGGCGGGGCCGGGAACTTCCAACCCTCGGTCGCGACGCTCAGATCGAGGCGCCCGAGCGAGCGCACCCACGGCGACTCGGTAAGCAAGCGCGCCTCGCGCACGTTCGGCTCGATCGCGTGGTCGAACTTCGGCAGGTCGCGCGTTTCTAGATCAAAGGTGATGGGGAGATCGAGGGAAAAACCTCCCCCCCGTCCCCCTCCCTGAAGGGAAGGGGGAGAAAGAATCAACGGACACGGATACAGTTTCAAGCACAGGGGTTTCGCGCACCAGCTCCCCCTTCCCTTCAGGGAGGGGGACGGGGGGTAGGTTGCGGCTCCAACCCCTCCCCAACCCCTCCCCTAAACGGAGAGGGGCTTAAAACCGGGGCTTGTGGTGCGGTTGTCTGGGCATTTGGTTCTGTTCCCCCTTCCTTCCTAGGGAAGGGGGTTAGGGGGTTAGGTTGCCTTTCCTCCCCCTTCCCTTCAAAGGCGGCTGAGGATGTCGGTTCTGCGCCTGCCACATCAAGCCGCACGGTTCGTTACTCCCATCTTCCGGGCTTCGCTCACGGCCTCGCGAATGCGCGCGAACGGCTCCGCCAGATCGACCGCCGGGTCCACGCGCTCCAGCAACTGCGCCACGAGATCGCCGTCCGAAGCGAACCGCGCCGAGAGCAGAATCCCGCCCGGGGTGCGTGTGTGCGAACGCGCAACAGTTTCCGGCGCGGGCGGGGTGCCCGGGGTCGATAGTGCGATCACCGGAATCTCGATCCGCGCACGCAGTGCAAGCGCCGCCGGTGAATCTGTAACGATTAGATCGGGTTTTGTGCCGGTCTTCTCCACTAACGTCTTCCCGATCACGTCGGCATGGAGGTATTCCGTTAAAGTGGGGCCGTAGAGCGCGGTTTGGACCCGGTTCGGCTGCACGGCCGTCGTGAGGCGAAATTCGAGCGGGCGCCCCCAGCCGTTGGTGACCAGATACCCGCCGAGCCAGCCGGTTTGGTCCTGGAACACCGCGAGGAAGCCGAGTGCCAGTGAGCCGGGCGGTTTAGGTGGTGCGGCCTGTTGTGTCACGGTAAGCGATCCTGACAGTGCGTGATAACCAAGAGGCACCCCCCACATCGGCCCGAAGCGCGGACGCGGTTGACGCTGGTTCGCCCCAACGACGCAAAATGGGCCGTTTCAGGCGCGGCAGCCGGAACCAGTTGCGCAACTTATCAGGCGCGTCCGGAAGAACGTCGAAATGTACGGCCCTGCGGAGTACAACGTGTCCCGCTTGAGTCATTTCTGTGGGCGGCCCCACGAACAATTTTGAGATGGGGCGGGGGTTTCACTCAAGCCGGGTGAGACATCATTTCGCGGTCCGGGAATAAATCTGGCAGCATTAGCAGGATCGACCGGATTTTGATGATTGCTCCCGCCGTTCGTCCGCACGCCCTTCGGCGGGTCCGTCGATACAATTCCGGCATTCCACACGAGGAGTTCGGATATGCCGGCTGACGACATCAATGCGTTCCTTCGCACTCAACTCGACGACCTCAAAACGAAGGGGCTGTATAAAGCCGAGCGCCGGATCTCCTCGCCGCAAATGTCCGGCATCACGGTGAACGGTGCCGAGGTCGTGAACTTCTGCGCGAACAACTACCTTGGCCTCGCGAACCACCCCGAGATCGTGAGCGCGGCCCAGGACGGGCTTAAAGAGTGGGGCTACGGCCTCTCCAGCGTGCGCTTCATTTGCGGCACGCAGGACATCCACAAGCGCTGCGAGCAGCAGATCGCCCGGTTCTTCGGTAAGGGCGACAGCATTCTCTACATTTCGTGCTTCGACTCCAACGGCGGACTGTTCGAGCCGCTCCTCACGGAACAGGACGCGATCCTCTCCGACGAACTCAACCACGCCTCGATCATTGACGGCGTCCGGCTCTGCAAGGCCCAGCGCTTCCGCTACAAGCACAACGACATGGCGGACCTGAAGGCGAAGCTGGAAGAGGCGAAGAACTGCCGGTTCAAGATGATCTTCACCGACAGCGTGTTCAGCATGGACGGCGACCTGGCGAAGCTGCCCGACATCTGTCAGCTCGCCGACCAGTACAAGGCCGCGGTGGGGATCGACGACTGCCACGCGACCGGGCACCTGGGCGCCACCGGGCGCGGGGGCGCGGAGGAACTCGGCGTTCTGGACCGCATCGACGTCATCACGGGTACGCTCGGTAAGACGCTCGGCGGCGCGAGCGGCGGGTTCACCGCGGCGAGCGCCGAGATCGTGGACTGGCTGCGGAACCGATCGCGGCCCTACCTGTTCTCAAACAGCGTGCCGCCGTCACTGGTTGCGGCCGGAATGAAGGCGCTGGAACTCGCCGAGAACGCGACCGAACTGCGTGCGAAGCTCAACGCGAACACGGCGCGCCTCCGCGGCGCGCTCGAAGCGGCCGGGTTCACGATCAAGCCCGGCCCGACCCCGATCCTTCCTGTGATGCTCGGCGACGCGGCCGTCGCAACGAACATGGCGAACGAACTGCTGAAGCGCGGCATTTACGTGATCGGGTTCAGCTACCCGGTGGTGCCGCACGGCCAGGCGCGCATCCGGATGCAAGTGTCTGCCGCACACACGACAGAGCAAATCGACCGCGCGATCGCCGCGTTCACGGAAGTCGGCAAGCAACTCGGCGTGCTGAAGTAAAGAGGATTGGCCACAAGGGGGTAGGGAAAGAGCCGCGGATCACGCAGATAACGCGGATCAAAACCAAAGACAGATTGGCCACATTGTTTTAAAGCCCCGTGAGGGGCGGAGGCGAGTAGCCAGGGGTGAAGCGGAGCGCAACCCCTGGCGCGCCCGTCGGTACCGCAACGGGCGAATCATTGCGACGAGAGAACTACCGAAGTACGCGCGAATCGGCAGAGGATT
>HG799463.1:0-7545 GCA_000531095.1 Gemmata massiliana
ACCGACCCCGGTTTCCTTGCCCGTCGCGAACGGCTCGAACAATCGTGGGAGCATGGCCGAGGTGATGCCCGGCCCGGTATCGGTCACGATCAGAGTGGCGTCGCCGGCGTCGCGCCCGACGGTCAGTTCGAGAGTACCGCCCGTCGGCATCGCGTCCAGTGCGTTGAGCATCAGGTTGACGACCACCTGGCGCAACTGGGCCGGGTCCGCGTCGAGTGTAATCGCCCCCGGCGGAATAAATCGGATCGTCACGCCCTGCTGCCCCGCGCGCCCGCGGACGAGCTGTACGGCGCTCTCGGCGACCGCGGTCAGATCGCACTTCACGCGCTCCAGTTTCGGCGGGCGCGCGTAGTCGAGTAACGTTCTCAGGGACTGCTCGATGCGGCCCAATTCACTGTCGATGAGGGCCAGGTCCGCGTCCGTGAGCGCGCCGGCGGTCGGGTCCAGCCGCGCCATCTGAATTAATAACAATACGGACGTGAGCGGGTTCCGGATCTCGTGCGCGACGCCGGCGGCGAGTTGCCCCACCGCGGCCAGGCGCTCCGCCCGGCGCACGTCCTGCTCACGCTGCTGGAGCTGTCGCACGATCTGTTCGACCCGGTTCGCGAGCCCCTCCGGTCCGTCGAGGACCGAGCGCCCGTCGCGCTGCCACTCAACGGTCGCGACCTCCTGCATGCCCGAAGCGTCTTGAAGGCGGATCAGCAACGAATCCATTGCCCGGCGTAGCCCGCGCGCCAACCCGTACCCGAGTAGCAGGCCGGCGGCCGAACCGAGCACCCCGACCGCCACGAACCCCCAGGTCAGTCGGCGCAGGGTCGTCCGGTGGTCGAGCTCCGATTTTTCGATCTCCAGTGCGTTGAAGTCGCGCAACCGGTCGCACTCCGGAATCACGCGCGTCGTGAGGTACTCGGCCGCAGCAGCACTATCAGTCAGCGCACACAACAACAGGTATCGGGCAAAGCTATCGGTCACCTGCTGCGCGAGTTCCTGTTCGCCGCCTTTGTCGGCCAAGCGATCGATTTCCGAGAGGTGGAGCTGCACCCGTTCAAAGAGCGGTTCCAGGTTCGCCACCTTCCGCTCGTGAAGAGCGGCGAGGTCAACGAGCGTCTCGTGCAAATTGGCGGCCGCGCGCCGGCTCCCGATGTTCTCGTTCAGCACCTCGGCCGTTCGGAGCTGCTGGGCATTGAGATAAACGGCAACCGCCACGGACGTAGCCAAGAGAAGTGCGCTGGAGACGCTGGTCGCGAGGAGCAGGCGCCCGGGATAATTGTGCAGTGGCATAAGTCGCACCCGCGAATGTGCGAGGAGCACGTCCGTGATGAAATGGGGCCCCCATCGTGCGGCGGGGGCAACAAGAACCGGGCCAAAAAGTTCCCCCCGCCCGGTACACCTGGGAGCCCCGGGCGCCGCGAGCACGTGATCCGAACGGGGTTTGGAACACGTGAAGCAGAGCACGCGCGGCCCACTCACTCGCGAGCGCCCCACTGCTCTCCGAGCGGCTCAGTCCTTGGTGTGCGGCGGAACCGGGGCCGCGATTTTCTGCTGGTCCTGGAGTGCCTCGTCGCGCGCCGCGGGCGCGAGGCACCCTTGGAACCACAGGATCGTGCCCCAACCGATCAGCCAAATGGCAATCAGTCGCAGGACGACCGATTGCCAGAATTGCGTCGCGGACCGGCCCTCCCGCATCGGTTCACTTCCCCGCTCGGCCCTTGCCAACGATTGTGCGCGATTCGGTCAAAACCTGGTCCATGAAAACGTCGTGTGCCGCGACCGGGATCTCTTCAAAAATCTGGCAATCGAAACTGAGCGCGACGAGCGGCGCGTCGAGCCGGGCGCGCGATAGCAGCCGGTCGTAGTACCCCTTGCCCTGCCCCATCCGCCCGCCGCGTTGGTCGAAAGCCGTGCCCGGCACCATGACGAGGTCGAGATCCTCTGGTTGCACCTTCTTCGCCGGGAGGTCGCGCAGTTCCGCCTTCGGTTCCAGGATCTTGTACGCGCCCTCGACCAGTTCGCTCATGTCTTCGAGCCAGAACAGTTCGAGTTCGTTGGTCTCGACGATGCACCACGGGACGATCACGCGCTTGCCGTGGGTGAGCGCCTCCGGGAGCGTGTGCCGCGTGCGCACCTCGCTCCCGGCGTCCACGTACCACATCACCGTCTTCGCGGCGGCGTAGGCCGGCAGCGCCGTGAACTTGCGGCAGATCTCCAGGCTGATCGCGTCCTTGTTCTTCTGAGCGACCCGGTTCTTGCGTGCCAGTTCGCGGATGAACGATTTCATCGTCTGGGCGTCGGTCGGTTGGGTATCTTCGATCATGCGCGGCGCTCCGTTCGGGGTACTTGCAATCTACCACAGTAACGATCTACCGACATCGGTAGTGAACGCCTGTGAATATACAATTCAATACACCCAAACACCAACAAACGAGGCACTCTTGTGGTCGCTGAAAACAAACCGCGTGCGGCGTTCGCCATAGTGACGGTCGTGCTCCCCGGTCCGGACAAGAAGCGCGCGCCGGCCCCGTACATGTTCCGCGTGACGTACCGGAACCCGAACCCGAGCGAACCCGGTTGTGTGATGACGTGGAACGTGACCGGCGGGCGCGAGGAATACCAGATCGCGGCCGAGCGCGCTAACGACGGGCACCTGAACTGGCACTGCACCTGCCCGGACGCGGTGTACAACGGCGAGAACCGCCGCGCGTACCGCTGCAAGCACATTCACGGCTTGCAAGCACTGATGGAAACGACGGGGAACCCGGTGCGGCGCGAGCGAGCGGTGGCTTGACACATTCGCTCGCGCTGAGGGTTACTGCTTCGGGAACCGGTCCTGAAGTGCGGTCACGGTCAGTTGTTGCTGCTTGAGCGCCCGGCACGCTTCGACGGCGGCTTGTGCAGCAGACAGCGTCGTGATCGCGGTCACACGGCTCGCGACCGCTTCGGCCCGGATCTTCGACTCGTCGGTGGAACTCCCACGACCGGTCGGCGTGTTGATGACCAACTGCACCTTCCCGTTCTTCATGTGGTCGAGCAGGTTCGGGCGCCCCTCAGCGATCTTCGGAACGTCTTCCACCGGCACACCGCGTTCGCGCAAGAACTGTGCGGTCCCGCGCGTCGCGATCACCTTGAAGCCCATCTCGGCGAACCCGCGTGCGATCGGGAGCACCGCGTCCTTGTCGCGGTTCGCGACGGAGATGAACACCGTCCCGCCCTCGGGCAACCGCGAACTGGCAGCCAGTTGCGCCTTCGCGAACGCCATCGGCATCGAGTCATCGATCCCCATGACTTCGCCGGTGGACTTCATTTCCGGCCCGAGGATGATGTCCACGCCGGGGAACTTGTTGAACGGGAACACACTCTCTTTGATCGAGTAGTGCGTTGGGATCACCTCGTCCTTCACGCCCAACTCGTCGAGTGTCTTGCCCACCATCACGAGCGCAGCGAGTCGAGCGAGCGGCACCCCGGTCGCCTTCGACACGAAGGGAACTGTTCGGCTCGCACGCGGGTTCGCTTCGAGGATGTAAACCTTGGGCTTATCGGTGACGATCCCGCCCGCGCGGATCCCGGCGACCGCGAACTGGATGTTCATCAACCCTTTTACGTTCAGCGCCGTGGCCAGTTTGCGCGCCTGAACTTTGATCTCCGAAATGACGTCCGCGGGCAAACTGTACGGCGGGATCACGCACGCGGAGTCGCCGGAGTGGATACCGGCCTCCTCGATGTGCTGCATGACACCGCCGATTACGGTCCGGTTCCCGTCGCTCAGGCAGTCCACATCGACTTCAGTCGCGTTCTCAAGGAATTGGTCGATCAGTACCGGGCGGTCGCGCGACAAATCGGGTTCGACGCGGCGAATGTACGCGGTTAGTTCGTCCTCGTTGTAGATGATCTTCATGTCGCGCCCGCCGAGCACGAAGCTCGGGCGCACGAGGATCGGGAACCCGATCCGACGCGCGACCCGCAGAGCTTGCGATTCGTCCACCGCGGTGCCGTTCGCAGGCTGGAGCAGCCCGATTTCGTTGACGAGTTTGGCGAACCGCTCGCGGTTCTCGGCCACGTCGATGCTGTCCACGCTCGTGCCGATGATGGGCACGCCCGCGTCCTGAAGTGGCGTGGCGAGGTTCAGCGGCGTTTGCCCGCCGAACTGCACGATCACGCCCTCGGGCTTCATCTTGTCGTTGATGTTGAGCACGTCCTCGGGCGTAAGCGGCTCGAAGAACAAGTGGTCGGACGTGTCGTAGTCGGTGCTCACCGTTTCCGGGTTCGAGTTCACCATGATGACTTCGTAGCCGTTGTCGCGCAGTGCGAACGCGGCCTGCACGCAGCAGTAGTCGAACTCGATACCCTGACCGATCCGGTTCGGCCCGCCGCCGAGGATCATGATCCGCGACTTCCCGCTGGACGGGCGGACCTCGTCTTCGCCCGGGGAGAAGTACACGGGTTGGCCCGACTGCTGGACCCGCGCGCCTGGCTCGTAGGTCGAGTAGTAGTACGGCGTGTACGCCTCGAACTCGGCCGCGCAGGTGTCCACGCTCTTGAACACCGCTTCGATCCCGAAGCTCTTGCGGAGCTTCCGAACTTCGGCTTCCGCGACGTTCCAGATGTGCGCCAGTTGCCGGTCGATGAACCCGCTCTGCTTGGCCTTCAGCATCAGCTCGGGCGTGACCTTATCGAGCGAGCCGACCGCACGCAGTTCGTGTTCGATGTTGACGAGATCCTCGACCCCGCGAAGGAACCAGGAATCGATCTTCGTGCGCTGGTGGATCTCGTCGAGCGACATCCCGGCGAGGAAGGCGTACCGCAGGTACCAGACCCGCTCCGCATTGGGGCTGGAGAGCTTGAACGTGATCTCCTCGCGCGCGGGCGGGTTCGCGGTGCCCCACCGGTCGCGCTTGTCGCAGCCGAGGCCGAAGCGGTTGACTTCCAGACCGCGGAGCGCTTTCTGGAGAGACTCCTTGAACGTGCGGCCGATCGCCATCGTTTCGCCGACGCTCTTCATCTGCGTGGTGAGCGTCGGGTTCGCTTCCGGGAACTTCTCGAACGCGAATCGAGGAACTTTCGTCACGACATAGTCGATGGTCGGCTCGAAGCAGGCCGGCGTTTCGCGGGTGATGTCGTTTCGGAGTTCATCGAGCGTGTAGCCGACCGCGAGTTTGGCCGCGATCTTCGCGATCGGGAACCCGGTGGCCTTCGACGCGAGGGCGCTACTGCGTGACACGCGCGGGTTCATTTCAATCGCGATCATGCGCCCGTCGGCCGGGTTGATCGCGAACTGAATGTTGCTGCCGCCGGTTTCGACCCCGATCTCGCGGATGATGTCCTTCGCCTTGTCGCGCATCCGCTGGTACTCCTTGTCGGAGAGCGTTTGCGCGGGGGCGACCGTGATGCTGTCGCCGGTGTGGACCCCCATCGGGTCGAGGTTCTCGATGGAGCAGATGATGACGACGTTGTCGGCCCGGTCGCGCATCACCTCCAGCTCGTACTCTTTCCAGCCGATCACGGACTCTTCGACGAGAACTTCCGTGGTGGGCGAGAGCTGCAGCCCGTGGGTGATGAGGTCGCGGTACTCGTCGCGGTTGTACGCGATCCCGCCGCCGGTGCCGCCCATCGTGAAGCTCGGGCGCAGCACGCACGGCAGCCCCACTTCTTCGACCGCGCGCATCGCCTCTTCGAGCGAGTGAACCACGACCGATTTCGGCACGGAGACGCCGATCTTCAGCATCGCGTCCTTGAACCGCTGCCGGTCCTCGGCCTTGTCGATCACGTCCGCGTTGGCGCCGATCATCTCGACGCCGTGCTTCGCCAGCACGCCCTTCTTGAACAGGTCCATCGCGGTGTTGAGCGCGGTCTGCCCCCCGAGGGTGGGCAGGAGCGCGTCGGGGCGCTCCGCGACGATGATCTTCTCAACAACTTCCCAGGTGATCGGCTCGATGTACGTGCGGTCGGCCGTCTCCGGGTCGGTCATGATGGTCGCCGGGTTGGAGTTCACCAGGACGACCGAATAGCCCTCTTCGCGAAGTGCTTTGCAGGCCTGCGTTCCCGAGTAATCGAACTCGCACGCCTGGCCAATGATGATGGGGCCGGAGCCGATGAGCAGGATCTTCTTGATGTCGGTACGTTTCGGCATGGTTCTCGATCAACAGGTGAGCCGCGGCGCCCAGCGGACCAGGGGGCATGGTGTATTTCCGGCGCAAACTCCGCTTAGCTTATGAACGTGGCGCCCGCGGCCAAGAGCGCGACGCGCGTTGCGAGCGGGTCTGTGGCGCGTAGCATGACCCAATCGCGCCATCCGGCCGGTTCTTTCAGGAGCTGACACATGTTCCGTCGATACGTTCCGCTGGTCGCCGCAATCGGCATTCTCGCCGGGTGCAACAAGAACCGCGACGGCACCGCTCAGAGTGAAGGTGATCCGAACGCGACTTACACGATCAAGATCCGCTCGGAGCACGCGGGGGACCGAACGGACGAAATCGAGTCCGAGAGCGGAACATCCGAGACGGTCACCAAAGGCAATAACGAGAAAGAGAAGCGGGACAAGAAAGTGGAGTATCGCGAGGAAGTCATCGAGATGCCGACCGGGGCTGTGAAACCGACCAAGCTCACTCGCACTTACAAAGTGGCCCAGCAGTTCGACTCGAAAACGGGCACGATGAAACCGCTACCCTACGAGGGAAAAACAGTTGCGATCGAGAAGAAGGGCGCCAACTACACGTTCACGGCCGACGGCAAAAAGACGCGGGCGACTTGACCCGCGAGTTCTCCAAGGCGAACGCCGGCAAGATCGACGACTTCCTGCCGAAATCGGCCGTCAAAGTCGGTGAGTCGTGGACCGTCGACCCTGCGGGGGTCAAAGCGCTCGGGGCAATACCGCTCCCGATCGATCTGGCTCGAAGCAAAATCACCGGAAAACTGACGCGCGCGTACACAAAAGACGGGAAACCGTGGGGAGCCGTCTCCCTCGACTGTGATCTGGCCGTAGGTTCGGGCGCCGGGGCACCGGGAATGGGCGGTGCAACCGGAACGATCAAGATGACCGGCGGGTTCGATGCCGTGATCGACGGTTCCTCGCGCGAGGGTACTATGACCATGAGCACCAAAATGGACGCGGTCATCAAGGACGTGCGCGGGGAGATGAAAGTCACCGTTGATATGACGGCGACGAAAACCGTGCAAAACGCGAAGTAAGGCAGTCCACGGCGTGAAAGGCACTGAAATAGAGCCGCGGATCACGCGGATCAAACAAATGAGCACATTTGTAGCCCCGGTAAGGGCGACAGCGAGTAGCCGGGGGTGGAGCGTAAACCCTGGCTGATTCTTCAATTTATGCTTTACGCGCCCAGGAGTGACACATTGTTCCAGGTCTGGAAGTTGTGGGCCAACAGAGTCGCCAGTTTCTCTCGATGTTTGGTCGGCAGATCCGCGAGGCACCCGTCGATGGCACTCTGGAACCTCTTGAAGTCCTGATGGTGCCGACTGTTGAGCACGTCCTTCTTCACGAACTTCCACAGGCGCTCGATCAAGTTCAGGTTCGGCGAGTACGACGGCAGG
>HG799463.1:7560-45161 GCA_000531095.1 Gemmata massiliana
TAGCTCCTCGATCCGCCGCGCCGCCTCGTGAGCCGTGTGAGGCGGGTGCTTGCGGAACTCCTGTTCGATCGTTGCCGCGTGTGGCGTCAGGGCACTGGGTTGTCCCTTCCACCCGAACGACCGAATCCCATCGAGGCCCTTCGCCGCGAAGATGTGCAAGGTCCGCTGAACCGTGGACCGGGACACGTTGGCGAGTTCGGCGATGCGCCCGTGCGACTCGTTCTTGCTCTTGAGCCACAGGATCTCCATGCGCTCCTGAACGCGCGGGTCCGGGTGCCCGTACCGATCGCGCACAATCGCTTCGACAACCGACTCGGGGAACGAGTACGTGGGACGCATGGAGCCTCTCCCGGTAACGGATTACGGTGAGCACCGATCTTCCGCTACAGCACCAGGCTCCTCAAGGATAAATTGTGTCACTCCAGGGTACGCTGAGAATAATGTGCTAAAATCGGCGAGTGACTTGGATTCATTTCATCGGTTAGATCATTGATTTTTTGTTACCAATCGCGTCGCGAGTAAGAACGCCCTTACCTCGTCGATGCTGTACGCTGGCGCTCGTCGATGCAATACAGCGTGGCAATTTGGGCACACGGGCCGAAGATCGGTAATTGGATCAACCTCAGATTCTTCACCGATTTCGGAAAGCGGGCGGAGGTGGTGAACGTGGATTAACCCCTCTGCAACTTGTCCGTAAACGGCACCAAAAGAGAAGCCACAAATCGCACAGCCTGTACCGTAGTGCGTGACACAGAGCTTTCTCGCACGCGGGTCGCGTTCGTAAGCGTTTACCGTAACTTGGTACTTGGCCCCTTCCCGAATCGGTGCGGAGGTATCGAGCTCATCTGCCAGAGATTCAACCAATTGGTTCGCTTCTTGTGACACGTAACTGGGCCGCGGCAGCACTATGCCCAAGAGTGACTCGAGGTACTCCAGTACAGCCGGTGAGAAGCTCCTCTTAAAAGGCGATACACGTTTGTACGAAGCCGCGTCCCGAATATACACATCGTGCGCGGCGCGGATCGAGTGAGGCAGATTCGCCATGCCGGTAGTCGGCACCACGCAAACGCCAGAAGGAACGGGGACAGCCCGATAGACCGGTTCTCCTCCAATTTGCGCGATGAACGGCGAGTTCACACCAAGGTCGAGCGGCGCGCGAAAAAGAAAGCGACAGTCACTTGCGTAAAGTGTCAACGTCTCGACTTGGCCGACATTCAACCGCAAGGATTCGGCGTGCATTGTGACTTCCCAACTTCCCTCGGCTGCCGCGTGCGCGGTTCGGATGGAGTCGGCAAAATTATTCGCACACGCCCGCATGACGCCGGGGTCCGGCCACAGCCACCGGAACAATCGCGCGGCACTACGAGGATCGCATCGATCAATTGTGTTGTTGAACCCGTTTGGAAAGGCTGACATGGTTGTGCGCCTCACCGGCCAAATCCACGGATGGTATCAAATGGAGGTGACGTTTGGAACTACCACGAACGCACGTTGCGGTAGGCGATCCCAGCGCCATCACTTCGATTTGAGGCGCTCGATCAGGAAGTCAGTGGAGTTTTTGTACTTCGGGTACGCTTTGCCAGGGTACACCAACACGCACTCTACGCCCTCTGTCTTCAGCTTCTCCTCGAGGATCATGCCGAGCAGGGCGGAGTGCGTGGGATCGTCCTGGTTCTCTCCCTTCACCGGCGGCTTCTTTTGCGACGGGTATTCCATGAAGACCGGCGGGTCGTCTTTTGTGACGTGCGTGATCGGCGAATACTCCTCGATCCACGGGAGGAGCTTTTCGCGCTGCTCGAAGAATGCTTGGAACGCGCCATCGCGGTTAGTCGGAGTGCGCACGCCGAATGCATGACCGCCGTAGCGGGCGTTCGGCATCCATTCGCGCAGCACCTTCGGATCAAGGGTCGTCTGCGCGCCATTGACGGCAACGCAAGACAGGCGCGTCGATTCGCGGCTGACGGGATCGGCGCTCTTGGGATCGGCGAGGTTGTTGTGGAACGCGAGCCACAACGACGAACACGCGCCGGCCGATCCACCGGTCGCACCGACGCGCGTCTTGTCGAGGTTCCATTCCGCCGCCTTCGAGCGCACGAATTGCAGTGCTCGTGCTGCGTCGTCGAGTGGCCACTTGACCGGCGGTTTGATGCCGGCCGCGTCCGCTTGTGTGACCAGCCGGTAGTTGATCGCGACCACCGAAATACCCGCATCAAGGTAGCGCTTTACACCGTTGCGGTAGCCGCTCTTATCACCGTTCACCCACCCGCCGCCGTGAATGAGCAACACGACCGGCGTGGACGACTTCGACTCAGCCTTCCAGAAGTCAAGCACCTGGCGCTCGTGCGTGCCATAAGCGACGTTCGCCGCCGTCCGCGCGATGGCCGGAGCGGGCGCCACGGGCCGCGGATCGGCCGCGAGGACCGCGTGCGGCGCGGTGACTTCCAGCCCGCGCTCGTCGGTCACCGCGAGTTCGTACACCACTGGGCGATTGGCCGGCAGTTTCGCAGTTACCACCCCGTCTTTGATGTCCGCGTCGATCGATTTCCAGTCGCGCTTCTGCCACGGCCCTTCCGCGACCGCGTAGTGCAGGTGCGCCGACTTCAACTTCACCTTGCTCGACACCTTCGCACTCACGGTATCACCGGCGCGCATCACGCCGCTGATAGACGGAAGCGGGTCGCCTTTCTTCAGGTGCGTGTCGATGAACGCATCCACTTCGCCGAATGTCCAGATGTGACCGTGCGGTAACCGCACGCGGACGGACAGCGTGCGCGGCCCTTTGACCAGTTCGTAGCACTTCTGGTAACTGTCCATTGGGTACGCGAAGTCGTTCGTGCCGTTCAGGAACAGGATCGGACACTTCACGTTCGGCAGGTACTTCGACGGGTCGAACGTCTCCACCCAGCGCTTGCGGCGGTCCGCATCGACTTTGTCGAAACGCGCCTCCTTCCACGCGCTGTTCTCGTGCAAGAACCCGCACCCGTAGACCGGCACGGCAACTTTGAATCGGTCATCGACCCCCGCGACGATGCACGTGAGGTACCCGCCCCAACTGATGCCGGTCACCGCGACCCGATCCTTGTCCACTTCCGCGAACGAGCGCAACAAATTGTGCCCGCGGATCACGGCCGCGATCGCGTGGTACGTCCACATGTCGTTCACAGTTTTGTCGTCGAAGGCGCGGAACTTCGCGTCGTCGGACTGGTCCGGTCCGCCGTCCGCGAGCCGACCGTTCGGCCCGTTGCCGGCGAGGTCCATCGCGAGCGCGCAGTATCCGCGCGCGGCCCAGTGCTCGGCCCACGCCTGGAACGCTTTCCCTCCCCCACCGTGAACGAGTACGACCGCGGGGAACGGCCCGTCGCCCTTCGCGGGGCGGGCGTAGTACGCGAACACGCGCGTCGGTTTTCCCTGGTACGGTTCGCCGGGGTAGTACACCTCGCGCGCCTTCCCGACTTCCTTGCCCCACTCCGGCTTCACCTCGGCGCGACCGAGCGTGGCCACGTCCCACGGCCCCGTCTTCGGGGGATCAGCGGCGAACAGCGCGGAGGGAGCAAATACGAGAAATAGGAGAGCAACAGCGCGCGTCATCGTGGAGACCAGTGGGGAGTGCGGGGACAACAAACAGCACGCGGCCGTTTGTCGCACGGGCAGAATGGCAGTTTGACACGAGGAGCGGGCGGGTGCAAGATGCGGCCCAAAAGCCCACACAACCGATCCGCACGGCCGGATCGTGCCCACCAAAAACGACCGACGCGCCGAACGCGGGTGCGCTGGCGCGTCGTGCTCACTTGTGGTACCGATTGAGGTCGAATCGCGCCGACCCCAGCCGCCCCTTCATCACGCCTTCGTGACACCGGCTTTCCCGGCTTCGATGACGAACGACGCGCGCACGTCCGCGGGAGCGCTGGGCTTCAGCACGTCTTCCACGATGACGTAGTCGCTGCGCCACTCCTTGGGCGTGACCGCGCAGCGCACGTACCCGCGCTGGCGGTTGTGGAACTTAATGAACGGGTTCTCGGCCAAGAGCGTGTCGAGGTTCTTCGGCTCCTTGACCCCGTTCCCACCGCTAGTAATCGACGTGCCGACGAACTCGGCCGCGACCACCGGGGTGTCAAGTTTGCGGTCGTCCACGCGCAGGTCATTGACCCAATTGGAGTGGATATCGCCGGTCAGCACCACCGGGTTCGAGACTTTTCGGTCCGCGATCCACTGCATGAGCTTCATGCGCTCGTGCGCGTACCCGGGCCACTGGTCCATCGAATACTTCTTCGGTTCGCCGGCCGCAAGGTCCGCCATGCCCATCATCACCTGTTGCGCGAGCACGTTCCAGGTGCTCGTGGACTTCAGAAGCGCGGACCGGAGCCACCCAGCCTGTTTGGTGCCGAGGATCGTGTTGTTCGGGTTGAGCGCGTCGTCGTTGAGTTCCGAAGACCGGTCCCCGTTGGGTTGGTCCGTGCGATACTGCCGCGTGTCGAGCACCTGAAACTCCGCGAGCCGGCCGAACGCGATCGAGCGGTACAGTTTCAGGTCCGGGCCGTTCGGCACGCACCCCTTGCGCAGCGGCATCATCTCGTAGTACGCTTGATAAGCGTTCGCCCGCTGTTCGAGGAACGTGGCCGGGTCCGCCTTCATCTTCCCCTTCGGCTGTTCTTCCTGGATGTCGTTGGCGTAGTTGTTGTCGAACTCGTGGTCGTCCCAGGTCACGACCCACGGGAACCGGTTGTGCGTCCTCTGGAGGTGCGGGTCGGTCCGGTACTGGGCGTGCCGGTTGCGGTAGTCCTCGAGCGTCTTGATCTTGCCGTCCTTCGGCCCGACGTGCTTGCGTACCACCTTGGCGGTCTCGCGGTTCGGGTACTCGTAGATGTAGTCGCCCAGGTGGAACACGAGGTCGAGATCGTCCTTGGCCATGTGCTCGTAGGCCGTGAACAACCCCTGCTCGTAGTGCTGGCACGAGGCGAACGCGAACTTCAGCTTCTCGGGCGTGCTCGACCGCTCCGGCGTGGTGCGGGTGCGCCCGACGGGGCTGATCGCTCCGCCGCACTGGAACCGGTAGAAGTACCAGCGGTCCGGCTTCAACCCCTCGACTTCAACGTGAACCGAGTGCCCCAGTTGCGGGGTCGCGATCACAGTGCCGGTCTTCAGAACAGTCTTCATTCCTTCATCGTCGGCCAGTTCCCACCGCACCTCGACGTTCTCGGGAGCCATCCCGCCAAATTCGTCCAGCGGCTTCGGAGCGAGCCGCGTCCACAGTACCACGCCCGTATCGGTGGGATCGCCAGACGCGACCCCGAGCGTGAACGGGTCCGCGGTGAACTTCGGCTGCCGGGCCACGCGCCCGAATGCACGAGCACCGACCGTGGGGAGCGCGGCCAGCGCTGCGCCGTAAGCGAGGAACAGGCGGCGCGAAACGCCGCCCTCGGAGCGCACCGCGGCGCGCAGGTTCGACAGGTCCAGCATGGCAGCACCTCGGGCGAATGGGAGCGAATACCGAAAGGCTACGAAGCCATGCCGTGGTAACCGCGAAGTTCGGGTGAAACCGGCGTGAACGCCGCGCTCAGTGCGCCGCACGCAACGCGCGGTAGAGGGTGTGAATGAAGCCGGCGTTGTCGTTCTGGAGGTAGTGCATGGCGCCGCCCATGCGCGAGTAGCTCTTACAGAACCGCAGGTAGTACGCGGGGTTCGTCTTCGGCGGTTCACCCTTCGTCCAGTCCCAGTTCCCGCCGTCCTGGAGATCGACCACGAAGATCGCGTGGTCCTTCACCACGTCGCGCCCGCTCTGGAGTCGCAGATTGTTCACGCAACTGATGCTCTTCTCGAACACTTGCGGCCCCATGATCGCCGAACCCACCGAGAGCACGATGCCCCCATCAAGCCCATCCACAGAGCCGCCGAACAGCTTGAAGTCCCACTCCGCGGCGCGCCCGATCGCCGATCCGCTAAACACCGGGTGGTTCGAGATGATGTCGTACCCGATACCGGGGTGAACCGTGACTGGCACACTGTGGCGGTACGCTTGCGCCAGAATCGATGCGTGCTTCCACTTGTGGTCGATCTGTACGCGCCCCGGCGCCCAGTTCTGCTCGCGCATCGCGTGAAGGAGATCAGCCCGCGCCGCGGTGAGCGGGTGCGCGGGGTCGGCCGCGATCAGTCGCATCAACTCTTCGGTTGTCGGGAGTGTGACGCCGTCCTCGTGGATGAGCTTGCCGAGCGACACGCCGTAGCCGAGCCCATCAAGTGCGCCGGCCATGATCGCGAGGTGAATCGTTGACGCGGTCTCGTGCCACGTCCCGAAGTGCCCGCCCGCGACGCCCATTTCGACGCTCTCGGTGCTCGCGCCGAACCACGCATACTCCCAGTCGTGAATCGTACCCGCGCCGTTTGTCGCCAGGTGGGTGATCCACCCCGCGGCCATCATTCGTTCGAGGATGCTCGCGGCCCCGTTACGGAGCAGGTGCGCCCCGTAAATGAGCATCACACTCGCACCGCGAGCGCGAGCCGCTTTAATCTGTACCGCGCACGCGCGAATGAGGGCCGCGTTCTCCTCGGAACACGGCTTCGGCTCCGCGTCCGGGTTGATGAGGATGTCATCGGCGCGCGTCAGGCTTTCGCGCTGGGCGAGCGGGAACACCTTCAGTTGGCTCAGGTCCAGGGGTCGAACGGGCACGACAACTCCTTCGGGTCACGAAACGGCGGCGGGTTCGAGTAACCGGTTCCACTTGCGACCGGTACGGGCCTTCCACGAACCCTTGTGGTACGCATACCCGAAGATCAGCGGGACCGCCAGCGTTGCTTCGCTGTACACCATCTGCTCGAACGCGAGATCGACCTTCCCCCAACTTGATGCTTCCTTCAGCGTGCTCCCGGACAGCGCCCCGTCGCGCACATCGGCCACCGTCACCTGCACCGCGTACTTGTGCATGGGCACCTCCTGCCCCATCACGTCGGCCGCGACCACGATGTCTTGAGCGAAGTTTTTCGGCACCCCGCCGCCCACCATGAACAGCCCGGTCGTCGGGTTCGCGATCTTCAACTGGGTCAACTCGTAGAAATCCTTCGCGCTGTCCAGTGAGAGCTTTGGGCCGTCGCCTTTCGCGTGCTGATGCGCGACCAACCCGAACCCCGCGGAGCAGTCCGAGAACGCCGGGCAGAAGATCGGCACATCGGCCTTGTACGCCTCGTACACGATGCTGTCCGGGGTCTTGCACCCGTTCTTCTCCAGGTACGCGCCCATCGCCCGGATGTACTCGCGCGACGAGTGCGGGCGCGGCTCCAGTTCGTCCGCAATCACGCGCGTAGTGTCGTCGCAGATACGCAGTTCGTCCTCGTCGATGAGCGTGTCGTAGATTCGGTCGATGTGCAGGTCGCGCAGTTCTGCGTCGAACATCCCCGAGCGCAGTTTTTCCTCACCGACCCAGTGCCGGAACCCGAGCGCCTCGAAGAAGTCCTGGTCCACGATGTTCGCCCCGGTGGAAACGATCGCGTCCACCATGTTGCACCGGATCGCATCAACGAACACCTTCTTCAACCCGGCGCTCACGAGCGACCCGGCCAAACACAGAATCACACCGCAATCTTTGTCTTCCACCATGCGATGCGTGATGCCCGCAGCGCGAGCCAGATCGCGCGCGGTGAACGCGGTCCGGCCCATCGCCTCGACCAGCGGCACCGGATTGAACTTCATGACGTCGATGTGTTCGACGGGGGTGTGCAGGTAGTCCGTTTTCGTCGGCACGCGCGGCTCCGGTTCGGGCATAAAAACGAAAAAAGCCACCCTGTTTGTCCGCTACGGGGCTGCCTGCTGGCAACAACCCGCCATTGCGAACAAGGGTGGCTGAACGAACCGAATCTTACCCCCTACCCCTCCACAGTCAAGGCCGCCATCACCCGAGCGACTAAGAAGCCACCTGGTTCAACACGGGCCGGGGTCGGGCGAGTGGGATGGGAGAACGCTCCCTGGAAGCGCGTCCTCAACACCGCCATACACGTCACCAAGTTTGAGCTTGCCGCGAACAAGCAGCATGCGGTCGGTGGCTCGCCGGTAGAAGTCGAGGAGCGGGCCGCCGACCGCCTCTCCCTCCAGGACACCGAGCGTTTGGGCTACCGCCTCGTAGGTCGACATGCGGTGCCCCAGGAGGTTGCGGCGCAAGGCCGTTCCCTCAAAGGCCCGGGTCGGGAGCGCGACCTTCATGGCGCCGGCGAGGAGCGGGAGCCGCTTCACCATGCGGCCCGCCTGCTTCCAGTTGCCGTCCGGGACGATGAGTGCCAGCGGCGACGGTAGAGTGGCAGCGAATTCCGGAGTCAGAGTCCGCGCCCCACGACCGGGGAAGAGCACGACCGGGGTCGCGCCCGCGGGCACGTAGGACGCGAGGTCGGCCGGGGGCTCCCGTCCCCCGTGACCGACGATCGTAGCGTTGCGGACCGCCAGTGTGAGGAGGCGGGCCGTGTTGCTCGTCCGGCCCAAATCGTGGACGTGGACGACTAAGAGGAGCGAAGTGCGAGTGGCAACTCGTGGGGCTTGCGCACACAAGCACAGCCATTTGTGGAGACGACAAATGGGACACGGAGTGGGGTCGCGGTCAACGGACATCGGGCTCCTGGTCGCAGCGGGTTGGCACTCGCGTTCACTGAAAGTCTCGGCGAACCGCGAGCGCCAACGAACCGGAAGAGCTATCATCCTCGCGCGGCCCCACACGACAAGCCCTATCACCCGAACGGACGCCGGTCTTCGTGATTCATCTACACAAAACGCGGGGCGACCCGGTCCACGATCGTTTCACCGATCCGGAGCGACGCGGTGGCCGCGGGCGACGGTGCATTGCACACGTTCACCACGCGATCGGCTTCTTGAATGAGGAAATCGTCCACCAGTCCGCCGTCCGGCGCTACGGCCTGAGCGCGGATACCGGCCGGCGCCGGTTCCAGATCGTCGGCGGTGATCTCTGGCACCAAGCGCTGAAGCGCGCGAACGAACGCGGCCTTGCTCAGCGACCGCCACATTTCGCCGAGGCCCATCTTCCAGTGTTTCGCCCCCATCCGAACGAACCCGCGATAAGTGAGCGTTTCGAGCAGGTCACGCGGGTTCAGCCGGAAGAACGAGTACGCCTCGCGCCCGAACGCGAGCACCGCGTTGGGTCCGCACTCGACGGACCCGTCGATCATCCGCGTGAAGTGGACCCCGAGGAACGGGAACTGCGGGTCCGGGGTCGGATAAATCAGGTTCCGGCACAACCGGTACGCGGACGGTTTCAGCTCGAAGTATTCCCCGCGAAACGGCACGATCTGCGCGCCGGGATTCTGCCCCGTGAGCCGCGCGACGCGGTCCGAATGCAACCCGGCGCAATTCACCAGTTGGGAGGCGATGAACTCTCCCCCGCTACTCACGACCGTCACGCCGTCCGGTTTGCGATGAACGGAGGTGACTTTTGCGCCGAACACCACGGCCCCACCCGCGATGCGCACCTTCTCGGCAAGGCGCTCGCACACCTGGCGGTAGTTCACGATCCCCGCTTCGGGAACGTGGATCGCGGCCACACCGCTCGCGTGCGGTTCCAGTTCCGCGAGCCGGGCCTTGTCAACGAGCGCGCAGTTGATGCCGTTCGCCTGCCCGCGCTCGTAGATGCGGTTGAGTGCGGGCAGGTCCGCGTCGGATACGGCGACGATCACCTTGCCGCAAATCTCGTGAGCGATCCCCTCTTCCGCACAGAAGGTCTCCATCGCCTTCTTGCCCGCGCGACAGTTGATCGCTTTGAGCGAACCGGGCTTGTAGTAAATGCCCGAGTGAAGGACACCGGAGTTGTGGCCGGTCTGGTGAACCGCGACCCGATCCTCTTTTTCCAGCACAACGACCCGCTTGTCGGGGCACCGTTTGGTGAATTGGTAGGCCGTTGCCAGCCCGACGATCCCGCCCCCAACAACAACCAAATCACTCGTCTGCATGTCCGCTCCCAAAGCCCGGTCCCGACGCTGTGCCGCGGAACGTACCGGTTGGCCCGTTCCGTGAACAAGGTCGACTCCATCCGTCTGGCCTCGGGGCGGCTAACATTTGCTAACATTTCCGGACCGACCAGAACCTACCAATCGCCACAACTGCATTTCTGGTAAAGTTTTACAAAACAACACAAGTAATATGCGCGTTACTCTTCTTGCGCGCTCGTGACGTCATGAAACAGTCTCTGCGATACACGAAGCAATCCTCATACATGAACGCATTTTAACGGCCACAGAAAATGAACGCAAGTATATTATTCGATTTCTGTTGGTGAAGCACGACCCAATCTCCAAATCGCGAATGCCACGAGCAGATGACACGCCGACTCACGCTCACACATTCAATGATCGGGGCAAACGGCGGATGCTTTAAAGAAGAGTTTTTGACAGGATTCACAGGATCAACCGGATCAAGACAAGAAGGTATCCGAAACTCTGTCGACACTGTAAATCCTGTCAGATTGTGTGCTGGGTATTCGCTGGCGGCTCGCCCGAATGTAGCCGCACTCAAAACAACGAGGCACGGACGCTTGAGCCCGTGCCTCACGCGATGGGAATCGCTCAGCGGCTCACACGAGCGATTCGAGCAGGTACTTCAACTTGCGCACTTCGGGTTCAACGGGGAACGAGTTTTCGGGCATATCCCGGATGTCGACCGTCAGCGCCCGGTCGTAGCGGCACCGGTCGAGCTGCGAAATCACCTTACCGTATTCGAGTTCGCCCTGGCCGATGCGCACCTGGAACTGGTTGGGCATGCTCCCAGTATCGCGCACTCGCACGTGGCGCACATACTTATAAAGGCTGTCGTAATCGGCCTTTGCGTGCGGACCGACGTGATAGTGACTCGGGTCGAGCGTCAGCGCCAGCCCGGGCACGCGGCGGCACAGTTCGGCAGCGCCGAGCGGGTCGGCGGTGACCGTGGCCGAGTGCGTTTCGACGGCCAGAATCACGCCCTCGGTTTCCGCAACGCGCACCCAGTCCTGCAACCGCGCGACTTCGACGTCCAAATCGCTCCCGATCGGTGCGGCGGGAATCGTAATTAGCGGCACGGTAGAAACGCGCGCCAAGCGGCACACGGCGTGGAACTGCACCCGCGCAACGGCCGGATCGGACGCGCCGATCACGAGGTGGATCGCAGCGAGCGGCAGGTTCGAGGCCTTCAGGCGCTGGGCCACTCGCCCAACATCGGCGGCGACTTCTGCGGGCGTGAGCTGAGAGCTGCCGTCGTGGATCGCGAGGTCGGCCTTCGTGAATCGCATCTCGCGAACAGTGCGAAGGGCGTCCTCCAGCGACACCTTGCTGAAGCTAAGCGTCGAGCAGGCAACGTACACGGCGAATCCTCCCCCGCGCCCCGGGTCCATACAGACGGACGGGTCGCGTTCCCCCAAATGTTCTTCCCGGCGCCCTCCGACCCCCGTCGGAACACGCGCGGTGGAGTTCCCCCCACTCCGAGCCGGGTGAATAACGATCGCGAAATCCGCTTGCAAGCAAAAAGTTCCCAAAACTCGGCTTGCGGTCACGCGATCGCGGGGGTACGGACGCCCCAGGTTACGCACTCGCACCACAGTTAGGGAACCGATGGGTCCGCTTCCGATTGCCCAGTGGAACGACGCACTCGACCGGATGGAATCCGCACTCCTCTCCGCCACCCGCGCACTCGACCGCCACGAGGAGCGGTGGGAGCGCGCGGTCGCGCCGTCGGCCGGTGAGGGGGAACCGCCGCTCGCGCTGAACCGCATCGACGGGCGCCTGGAGGATTGGCAATCGCGCCTGCGCGCCGCGGACGAATTGACCACATCGGTTGAGCGCGAACTGGCGGAACGCACGGTGGCCGTGGAACGCTGGCGCACGCTGTTCGCAAAATGGGAAGGGCTACTAAAAAGGGAGTAACGGGTTGCGCCCGGAAGTTTCCCTTAACGCGAAGAGTGCGCCATGTCTCAGTGCGCGGTCATTATTCCCGCCGCGGGGCGGTCCTCGCGGTTCGGCGGCGCGGAGAAGAAGCCGTTCGTATCGCTCGACGGGCGCCCGGTGTGGCAGCGCACGGCGGAAATCTTCTGGTCGCGCCCCGATGTGAGCAAGGTCTACCTAGTGATCGCGCCCGAGGACCGCGACGATTTCCGCGCGCGCTTCGGACCCCGTGTGGCGTTCGTCGAAAACGTCGAAGTCGTTGACGGCGGTGCGGAACGGTTCGAGTCGGTCGCGAACGCGCTCGCCCGCGTACCGGAAGACGTGCAACTGGTCGCGGTTCACGACGCGGTTCGGCCGCTCGTCACACCTGCACTGGTCGATTCGGTGTTTCAAGCGGCCAAAGAACACGGGGCCGCGATGCTCGCGGTACCCGTCGCCGACACGCTCAAACAGGTCGATCCCGCCACGAACCGCATTACGGGAACGGTCCCGCGGGCGGGTGTTTGGCAGGCCCAAACGCCGCAAGTGTTCCGACGCGACTGGCTCGTCGAAGCTTACGCGCACCGCACAGCGCTGAACGTCCCTATTACTGACGACGCTCAACTGATCGAAGCGATCGGTCACTCGGTCGTGGTCGTTCCCAGTGCGCCGATCAACTTCAAAATCACCACTAAAGATGATTTAGACCTCGCGGCCGCGATCCTGAAGGCTCGATCCGCGGCGAAAGCGAGTGAACCCGAAGGGCCGCGTTGGGGCGCGTTCGACGACGAGGCGAAGTGGTAATTCGGCCGTTCCCCTAACCGTTAGCTGGCACGGAAACGGCCGGGGCGTCAGGCCGCTCTCAGTCGTTGACGGGCCTCGCGCATCTCTTCGGGTTCGACACCCAGTGCTTTAAGAACCGGGCGCACCACGTCGCGGATGTAGATGCGATCGTCGAAAATGCCCAGTTCTTGCAACAGTTTCCCGTGCGGGCCGAAATCCGGGATCAGCGTTTGCGCGGGCATCTTGAACGTGTGAATCACCTTGTTGAGCGCTTCGAGCACGTGGTCCCGGTCCCGGTCCATGAAGAGCTTGGTTCCGTTCTTGAAGAACTCGAAGTGCCCGGTCTCGTCGCGTGCGAGCAGCGTCAGCGCCTTGTGAAGCGCTCCGTCACCGGACGCCTGTGCGACTCGGCGCAGCCCGCGGTAGTTCACTGAGGTGGCGAACTCCTGGAGCGTCGTGTAAAGGATCATCTCCAGTGGCGTTTCGTAGGGCAGATCCCACTCGCGACTGAGAACGTCGTCTTGAAATGCGTGGACCTGCTCCACCGAGCGCGCCCCGGATTTCGTGATCCACATCTCGAGCACGAGCGAGTGCTTCGACTCTTCGTACCCCCAGTTCGCCTGGAACCACGCGCGCCCGCGGCTGGACCGGACGAGGTGCATGATCTTGGAGGTGTAGTCCGGCAGGAACATCTCCACGGCCATGAACGTCTGAATGATCGCGGCGATTTCCGGGTTCGGGGTGGTGGTGATTTGGTCCCACGGCACGTCGTTCAAGACGTTCCAGCGCCGGTGCGCTTCCGCTTTGTGGAAGTATTCCAGGTACAAATCGTGGAACTTGCTCTCCAACTGTGCGAGCACGGCAGCTCTCCGGTGGCAAACGTCAAGCGGCAATTTGCGCGCGCGTGAGTTGATGACGGAACGCCCGATCCGTCACGAATTTTGCGAACAAGGCGCGTGCGGAGGATTCCGCGGGCCAGCGCGTTGAGTGGAGGGTCTCGGGCACGGCACGGCCCGACCGGTCGACAGCGACCGGACACGGTCAACGCTCAGATTCTTCGATCAGCGAGTTCAACCTCTCAATTCACAGACGGTACAGTTTGAGCGCATAACGATCAACACCAGTCTGAACTGGTCGGGAAGCTGCCAGGCCCCGCGGCCGCACGAACGGCGGCGGGGAGCAATGTGGCCCCGTGGCTTTCAGCAACAACGCTCACCCCTTCACCAGTTCCTCCCACAACTTCTTGTACCCCTTCAGGAACGCGGTCCCCTTCTCCACGTCGTAAGCGGTACCGACCTCGCACAGCGTGTAGCGATCGTATCCCGAGCCGCGCAGGAGTTTGAACAACTCGCGGTACGGATACGCCCCCTTCGCATCGTTCGTTAAGTCGTTGATGTGGCACGACTTAATATACGGCTTGAGCAACTCGAACCCGGCCGCGACGGACTTGTTCGTGATGTCGGTCCCGTTCGAGTTCCAGGTCACGCCGACTTTCTTGTGACCGCACGCCTCCATGATGGCCTTCATGTTTTTGGGGAGCTGCGTGATGGCCCCGTGAACCTCGACCCAAATCTCGACTCCGGCTTCGTCCGCCGCTTTGCCGCATTCTCGAAGGGCCGCGCCGATCTGCTCGAAGGTCTTTTGCTCGTCGGCTCCCTTCGGCACGCCGTTGGGCCTCACCTTCACGCCCGTTCCACCGATGTCGTGAACGAGCTGCGCGAACGCCTTACAATCTTCGATGTTCTTCTTCACCACTGCGGGGTCGGCCGAGTGAAATTCGCACACGCTCCCGCACCCCCAGAACACGACTCCCGCGTCCGCGAACTGCTTCTTGACGTCCTTTCGCTGCTGAGCAGTCAGCGAGCATTCGACGCCGTGTTTGTGCGTCGTGCGGCACTCGACCGCCGCGATCCCGACTTCCTGGCACACTTTCAGGATGGTCGGAAGATCCCAATCTTTCGGCACGTTGTAAGTCACGAGTCCGAGTTTGAACTTGGCGGCGTCCTCCGCTCCTTGCGCGAGGCCGGACCACAAACTGCCCGAGGCTGCAACAGCCCCGGTTGCGAGAAACGAACGACGGGAAAGGGTGCTCATGTTCCGGTTCCGAAGAGAAAGTGTGGGCCGGAACTGATGATCCACGTTGGAGATGCGACCGCAAGCGAAAAAAGTTTGGGGATGCGGCAATAACCGAATCGCGGCGCGCATCGGATATGGTGAGTAGGGAGTTGTTTGGCAGCGTCTCCTTGCTCATGTGGGAGCGACTGTGTTGGGCCGGTGGGTTGAGGGGTTGGCAGCGTCCCCGAAAACTTACCGGCCCAACCTATTTCATTTTTTGCTCTTCAACTCGCGAATTTCCTTACGCAATTCACCTATCTCGCGAATGAGCGAATCGAGCTTTGCTTCGGTTCCCTCCGTGTGTGGTGTGACAATTCCTTCGCGCTTGAGTTGCAGGCGCGTGATTTCGGCCTGAATTTTTGCGAGTGAGTCACGCTTAGCGTCAAAATCCGCGTCTCGCGTCGTTTGTGTGATCGTGCCAGAGATCGCGTCGTCGAGCATCCTGGCGGAAGCATCGCGACGAGATCGTATTACTTCGAGAACCTCCTTCTGGATTTCAACTTCCATCGATTGTTTCGCAATCCGGTCACGTAGCGATTGGGAGATCTCCAACTTGAGTCGCGCAGTGATCTCACCCCGAACGGAAGTCTGCAGAGCGTCGCATCGTTTTTCGAGTTCGGCGACTTTCTCTTTTTGTTTTTGGACTAAGGGTGTCATTTCACCAGTTCCTTGCTCAACGACCGTTCTCAGTTGCTTTTGAGCCGACTGAAGTTCGGACGACAAATCTTTGAGACTCGCGTCTCGGCTCATTTCCTGCTGAATCAAAGCTGCTTCGGGTTCGGAGACCGGCCTCGCAACGCGCCTTTTCAAGACAGCAAGTTCTGCCTCCATTTTGACGATTTCGCGACTCAACTTCTGGTATTCGGCCTCGACCTCGTCGAACTGCTTTTGCAGCGCTGCGCGCCGAACTGCGCGCTTCTCGATCTCCTCAGCAAGTTGTTCAAATTCCTTTTCCCGTTTCTGTAATTGTGCCTTCAAGTGTAAAGCCTCTAATGCCAAGTTTTTTATCTGATCGCGAACCTTCTTATCTTCATCGATTGCCCCTGGCTCTGGTGGCTGGGGAGGCGCGTTGACCAGTTCCGTGTTCGCCTTTGCGACGGGTGCGGCAACGTCTCCCGCAGGTTCAACCCTTGTGCCTTGCTGGGCCGCGACCCAACCGACCCCGGAAACGAGTGTCACGGCCAGCAGAGTTCCGCCGAACGCGGTGAGTAAAGTTCCACGATTCATGGTCTGAATGACTCCTTCAGCGAGGTGAGTTACGGGACCGGGTTCGAGTGAACCGAACCGAAATCGACGCGCGGCAGTAGTAGCCGAGGAAACAACGCGACCGGTGAGACTGATGCCAGCGACCGAAATCGTTGCGGGCAAAACCACTCCGCGCCGCGCGAGGCGCTCGGCCAACCGCGTTCGTGCGGTCGCGAGACGCGACAAGACCGTTCCGCGCGGGCACCCGAGTTCCCGGGCAGCGTCCTCGGTGGAGTGCCCACCGAGGTAACAGAGCACGACCGGCTTGCGGAGGCGCTCCGGGAGCCGGGCGACTTCCGCGTCGAGCAGGTCTGTGAGTTCCTGGCGTTCGGTGAGATCGGGTTGCGGTTCCGACGCCGTTTCCGCCACAGGATGGACGGGTCGGCGCTGTGACGCGGCTCGCGCCGACACACGGCGGGCTACCTTGAACAACCACCCGCCGAGGTTCCCGCGAACACCCCCGGCCTTACGCGACAGCACGAGAAAGACAGTTTGGAATGCGTCTTCGGCGAGTTGCTCGTCGCCGATCGCGCGCCGACACAACCCGAGGACCATCGCCCCGTGGCGCCAAACGAGCAACTCGAACGCCGATTCGTCACGGTCGCGTGTGAAGCGCCGGAGTAACTCGGCATCTGTGATCCCTTCATCTGCGGCTCGTCGGTGCCGGGCGAGCAATCGCTCCAAAAGTCCACGCATGTCTCCACTCCGATCACTCGGTTCAGAAGAGAAGTGTCACCGACGTGCGAAGCGATTCAAAGAATTTTGCACCACACAGCGAGATTCGAGTTCACTGTGCGGTCGGCGCGGGGGCAGGTACTTTAAGCCCACACACGGGTACCGAACTCAATGAGCGAGGCGAGTGAATCGTGGCCATTGATCCAGAAGTCGTGCGCATGGCGACATCGGGCGCATTCGTCGCAGCCGCGGTAGTGCCGGTGGGACTGATCGCCCTCGCACTTCGGCCGAAGGGTGAAGCCCTCCTCCCGCGGTGGAGGGCGTTCCCGGTGCCGTGGAGCGGGTTCGAGGTGACGGCCGCGTTCTTCGTGTTCTGGCTCGTCTTACCCGTCGTGATACTCCAGGTGCTCAACGAGAGCGGGTTCTACCAACTCGTTTATGGCGACGATTTCCCGCAAGCCGACGCGAAGGATCTCGATCCTGATTTTAAGGCAGAAACCACCACGTTGCGGATGCTGTGGGTGGGCGTACTCGGGTTACCACTTCAGATCGCGATTCTTGTGCTGACGCGATACTCCCTGTACCCGAAGTGGCACCCGCGAACGAACGGGAGCGTCGCGGGTCAAGTTGCGCTCGCGGCCGTCGCGTGGTGCGCGATCACCCCGGTCGTGTTGGTGCTGAATTGGGCCGTCAACACGATCGCCCAAAACCTGGGCTTTCCGCCCGAGCAGCACTCGCTCGCCAAACTCGGCGGACGCCCGCTACGCGATCAGGTGTTGTTCGTGCTGGAAGCGTGCCTCGGCGCTCCGTTTCGCGAAGAGATCGTGATCCGCGGCATCATGCTGTGGTGGTGCGTGGGGCGGATGAAGCTCCCCAACGGCGGTGTGTCACAGGGAACGGCCGTGCGGCCGTGGATCGTGATGTTTGTGGCCACCGCAATCACGGCCCAGAGCGGGAAGTGGCAGCCGGTGGCTTTGGCGTGTGTGCTGACAGCAGGGTTGGGGGTGCTGTGGCGGTTCACTCGCACCGGCGCGCGACGGGCACGCGCGGTCTACGTGACGGCGGCGTTCTTCGGGCTGATCCACACGGTTTGGCCGAACCCGATTCCGCTATTCGCGTTAGGACTCGCGCTCGGCTGGCTCGCGGTGCGCACCAACGGGTTGCTCGTTCCCGTACTCGTTCACTCGCTGTTCAACGCGGTGTCGGTGGTGTTCGTGTTACGCAGCGCCGCGTAGTGACCCGAACGGCAACTTCAATCTTTGAAGAACTCCACCGCGTTCCGGAAGAGTTGTAGCCCGTCACCCTCGGGCTTCAGCCCGCGCCGCGTCCACTGCGGGTGCTGCGTCGGGAACAGGTGCCGGTCCGGGTGTGGCATTAGCCCCAGAGCGCGACCGGTGGTGTCGCAGATGCCCGCGATGTCGTCCTGGGCGCCGTTCGGGTTGATGGGATAGCCGCCCCGTGCCCCGTTCGCGTCCACGTACCGGAGCGCGATCTGCCCGGACTGCTCCAACCCCTTGGCGATCCACTCCTTGCGGCACACGAACTTCCCCTCGCCGTGGCCCACCGGCATCGCCACGCGATCAATGCCCTTGAGGAACGGGCACTTTCCGGGTGTGGCCTGCAAGTGAATCCAGCGGTCCTCGTAATGACCACTGTCGTTGTTCGTGAGCGTGGCGAGCGGGCCGTCCTCGTCCGGCGGCATGAGCAGACCCGCCTTCAGCATCACCTGGAAACCGTTGCAGATACCGAGAATCAGCTTCTCCTGATCACGAAACTTCCGCATCGCGTCCACGAGGAAGTGCTGCATGTAGAGTGCTTGCACCTTACCCGCGCCCACGTCGTCGCCGTAGGAAAACCCGCCCGGGAGAACGAGGATCTGGTAGTCGCGGAGCTGCTTCGGGTTCTCGCGGAGCGCGTTCAGGTGCAGCCGCGTGCCGTGCCCGCCGACCATCTCGAACGCGGTCTGCACTTCGTGATCGCAATTGGTGCCGGGTGCCCGAAGAATCAGCGCGTGCGGTGTTGGCATGGTGAATCGTTCGCGAATGAGACGTTGTGCGGTCGAGCGCAACGGCCGGATGGCAAATTCGTTGTAACGCCCGCGTGCCCTTCGAGCCAGTACCGCCCGTATTCACGCCTCAACGCAATGGTGCGTTGAGCCGGTACGGTCGGATCAGCGTGCGCCGCGCTATTCCTTCTCGAACAGTGCGTTAACGAACGCATCCGGGTCGAACGACTCCATGTCATCAATCTGCTCGCCGACCCCGATGAACTTGACGGGCAGTCCGAGTTTCTGTTTGATCGCGAACACCGATCCGCCCTTCGCGGTGCCGTCCAGCTTCGACAGGATGATGCCGGTGCATTTCACCGATTTCGAGAACTGCTCGGCCTGCGTGAGCGCGTTCTGCCCGGTGGTCGCGTCCAACACGAGCAGCACTTCGTGCGGCGCGCCCGGAATTTGCCGGGTTACAATGCGGTGGATCTTCTCAAGTTCTTTCATCAGGTGCGTTTGCGTGTGGAGCCGGCCCGCGGTGTCCACGATGAGGACATCGAACCCGCGTGCCTTGGCCTTCTCGCAAGCGTCGTGGGCCACCGCGGACGGGTCCGCGTTCTGGCCCTGTTTGACGATCTCGCAGCCGATGCGCCCGGCCCACACGGTCAGTTGCTCGACCGCCGCGGCGCGGAACGTGTCGCACGCCGCGAGCAGCACCTTCTTGCCGTCCGCGTGGAGCCGGTTCGCGAGTTTGGCGATGGACGTGGTTTTGCCGGCCCCGTTCACCCCCGCGATCATGACCACGGTGGGTCCGGTCGCTTGGTAGTTGATGCCGGGGGAAGCGTCCGTGAGCAGTTCGCGCAACTGGGCCTTCACGAACGTTTCGATCTCGCCCGTAATCTCCTTGTCGCGGAAGCCCTGCCGCACGCGGTCGACAATCAAGAGCGTGGCCTGCGTCCCCACGTCCGCGAGGTACAGGCGCTTTTCGAGTTCGTCGAGGAACGCCTGATCGACCCGGCCCTTCCCGCGCAGCAGGTCGAACACGCCACCGAAGACGCCCTTCGTTTTGGTCAGCCCCGCCTTGATGCCCTTGAACAGCCGCCCCAACATGCGCCGCCCTCGTGAGTGCGTGAGACCCTTATTGTATCGGACGCGGTTCGCAACACATCCCGCTCCCGCACCGGTTCTGCGAGGTTTCAAAGGTCCGAAATTCGCACCCGGCGAAGCTCGTCACGGGCACTTGGAGCTTCGGTTGACCGCGCATCGTGCGGGCCATATCATCAACTCAATCTGCCGGGCGTGCTATTTATGCCGGCCGCAACGCCTAATACGGTGTGTCGAGAGCGCTATGAGTACGGAACAACAACCGCCCGCGACCCAGCCCCTCGTTAAGACTGAACCCAAGTCGGAGACGGAGCCGAACGTGCTCGCGGCGTCCCTCGCCAATGGGTGGGAGAAGTTCAAGCAGGGGCAACTCGTCAGCTACCGAGTGATGGCGCTGACGCTCGTGATCGTGGCCGCGGTCGGGGTGACGTACTACATCCTGGTCAGCAACAAGAAGGTCGAGTCGTCGAAGTGGGTCGAGTGGGACTCGCTCGGTTCGGTCGCGTCGATGGAAGAGTACGCCAAGAAGAACCCGAACACGCCCCAGGCCCGGCTCGCGGCCCTCGAAGTGGCCCGTATCCAGCTCGGGGCCGACGGTATCGAACGGCTGCCCGCACAGGACAAGGACAGTGCGCAAGAAGGCCGTCGAGAGCATCGAAAAGGCCCGCGAAGCGTTCCCCAAACTGGTCGACGAGTTCAAGGACGACCCGCTCCTCAAGACGCAGTGCCTGCTCGGTGCGGCGAAGGCCGAGGCCGCGCTCGTGGGGATGCTGAAGGACGACTCGCTGGACCAGTTCCGCGGCGACCCCAAGAAAGCGATCGACTGGCTCGACAAGGTCGCGGAGGCCGCTCCGGACACCAACTGGGGCAAGGACAGCAAGAAGCTCGCCGACGAACTGCGCAACCTGAACACCAAGGACCAGATCGTTAAGCTCCAGACAACCGTCTACAGCATCCAGGCGCCGAGCCTCCCGACGCTCGACCCGAAGATGCCGGGGCTCTCGGGACTTCCGGGCCACGGCGGGCAACCCATAATCCTGCCGCAGTAGAGCAGGGAACAGAGGACAGAAAAACAGAGAGCAGAGGACAGAAATCAGAAGCCAGAGGTCAGCGGACAGAGAACGGGGAACAAGACACTGACTTCTGTCCTCTGCTCTCTGTTTTTCTGTCCTCTGACCTCTGTTCCCTGACGTTTGCTACTACCATGTCCGACGAACTCGAAGACGATCTCGTCCCCGAACCGGCGCCCGTCGCGTCCAGCGTGCGGTTCCGCGAACCGCTCGACCTGCTCGTGATGGTCAAATCCGAGGGGATGCGCCTCGATCAGTACGTTCTGCTCCACCTGGGCGCGGATTTCAGCCGGTCGGTGGTGCAGCGCGCGATCGAAGCCGGGGGCGTCACGCTCAACGGCAAGCCGATCACGAAGCCCAGCTACAAGGTGCGGAAGCACGACCGGCTCCACGTCGCGATGCCCGAGCCGGCGCACGAGATCCCGGTCCCCGAGGACATCCCGCTCGACATCCTGTACCAGGACGAGTGGCTCGCGATCGTCAACAAGCCGTCCGACATGGTCGTTCACCCCGCGAAGGGGAACTGGTCCGGCACGCTCGTCAACGCGCTCCAGTGGCACTTCCGCGAGCACTTGAGCACCGGGGCCGGGCACCTGCGGGCGGGCATCGTTCACCGGCTCGACAAGGACACGAGCGGCGTCATACTCGTCGCGAAGGACGACATGACGCACCGCGACCTCGCGATGCAGTTCGAGTCACGCAAGGTGTTCAAGGAGTACGTCGCGATCGCGGCCGGCGAACTCGAGCGCGACTCGGACTACATCGAGGGGGCGCTGAAGATGCACCCCTACGACCGCCTCAAGATGATCGTTTCGACCGACCCCGACGCGAAACACGCCCTGAGCTACTACGAGGTGCTCGAGCGCTTCCGCGGGTTCACGCTGGTCAAGGTGCAACCGCGCACGGGCCGGACGCACCAGATCCGCGTGCACCTCTTGCACGTGGGGTGCGCGGTGCTCGCCGATAAAATTTACGGCGGGCGCTCGCAGATGAAGTTGTCCGAACTGGCCCCGAGCCTGCCCCCGACCGAAGACGAAGTGCTACTCGCTCGTCAGGCACTTCATGCGTTCCGGCTCCGCTTCCAGCATCCACGAACGGGCCAGTGGATCGAGGCCGAAGCCCCCCTGCCCCCCGACATGCGCCGCACACTGGACGCACTGCGGGCGCACCGCGCGCTGAGGTGAGAAGGCTTTGACTAGGATCAGTACGTTCGGAAGATCAACACCGGGCGGAATTAGTCCGGTATCTTGAGTCACTCGTAAAAAGCACGTCGAATAAAGCCTCTTCGGAATGCCGAATGTGATAGCCCTGGTGTGCTGAACCACTGTCGCACACCGGGTGTCCTTACGCGCGGGGCGCAAGATCATCGATCGGGTGCTCAGCAAGAGGGGGCACGAGATGACCGAAGCGGAATGGCTCGTGTGTAACGAGCCCACAGCGATGCTGGGTTCCCTTCGGTGCCCGGTGAGTGAGCGGAAGTTGCACCTCTTCGCCTGCGGGTGCTGCCGGGCCGTTTGGGAGTGCATCCCGCTCGGGCTCCACCGCAAGCTCGTAGATGTTGCCGAGCAGTGCGCTGACGGGCGCCTCGGCCACGGGATCTTGGAACTGGTCGAGAAACGCGCCCGCGCCCAAAGCGCTCTGCCTAATGAGGCAATACACGGCGCGTTCGCCGCTCTTGCTGTAACGAACGTGATAGGCTGGTGGGCGGCCAGTCGTACCCTTCTCGCAGCCCGCGAAGCTGTGTGCAAGTGGGCAGTAACCGTCGCGAGCACCGGTGAATTGCCCCTACTTCCGCGGTCGCGACCGCAGCAGTGCGGGCATGGGGCACGGAATGGGCGCGTCGCAACGCAGAACCGGCGTGGTCCTGGAACAACATATGGCCCGAGGCCGCCCAAGCTGCCGGAGATGCGGCCCACGCGGCCGCAGAACAGATGTTCGCAAACGTGCTGCGGTGCCTCTTCTGCAACTCGTTCCGTCCGACATCTTTCGAGCCGGCGTGGCTCACCCCCACTGTTCTCGCTCTGACGGCGCAGATGTACGATTCGCGTGACTTCGGCGCGATGCCGATCCTGGCCGATGCGCTTCAGGAAGCCGGGTGCGACAACGACGACGTCCTGAGCCACTGTCGAGATACCAGCACCCCGCACGCGCGTGGGTGCTGGGTCGTGGACGCGGTACTGAGCAAGGAGTAGAAAGCGGCTATTCCAGCGCGACGACGGTGCGCATTTAATGTGTGCCGTCCAATACTTCGCGCACTTTTCGGGCGAGTCCCAGTGGGGTAAACGGCTTCTGGAGGAAGGCGTCCGTGGCTTCGAGGACACCGTGCCGGACGACGGCGTCGTCCGTGTACCCGCTCATGTACAGAACCTTCACCCCCGGGCGCCGGACCCGGAGCGCGTCGGCGACCTCCCGCCCGCTGCGCTCCGGCATCACCACATCTGTCAGAACCAGGTGGACGGGGCCGTTATGGGTCGAGGCAATTTGTTCCGCTTCGGCCCCGCCGGTCGCCTCCAGTACCGTGTACCCCTGCGCCCGCAGCGCGGTCCGCGCGAGCCCGCGGACCCCGTTATCGTCCTCGACCAACAGGACCGTCTCGGTTCCGCGCGGGGCGACGGAGATCCCCCCGGACGGGCGCTCCGCGTGAGCGGCCCCGACCGCGGGCAACAGGACGCTGAACGTCGTGCCGACCCCGACCTCGCTGTACACGCTCACGTGCCCGCCGTAAGTTTTGACGACCCCGTAGACAGTAGCGAGGCCCAACCCGGTTCCCTTACCGAACTCTTTGGTCGTAAAGAACGGCTCGAAGATCTGGGATTGCACCTCGTCCGTCATCCCCACGCCCGTGTCGCTCACGCTCAGTCGGACGTACCGCCCGGGGGCGAGTTCGGGGTACCGGGTGCCGTCGTCCAGCGTCAGGTTCGCGGTCTCAATCGTGAGGCGCCCGCCCTTGGGCATCGCGTCGCGCGCGTTGACCGCGAGGTTCAAAATCACCTGTTCGATCTGGCCGGGGTCCGCTTTCACCGCCCACAGACCGGGGGCCAGGAACGTGGCCAGGGTGATGTCCTCGCCGATGAGCCGGCGGAGCATCTTCCCGATCGAGTCCACCAGTTCGTTGAAGTCGAGCACCTTCGGCGCGACGATCGCCTTGCGGCTGAACGCCAGGAGTTGCCCGGTCAGCCCGGCCGCGCGCTCCCCGGCTTCCCGGATGGCGACCACCGCGTCCCGGTGCGGGTTCGGGGCGGACAACTGGCCCAGGAGCAGTTCGCCGTACCCGTTAATGATGGTGAGCAGGTTGTTGAAGTCGTGCGCGACCCCGCCCGCGAGCCGCCCCACCGCTTCCATCTTCTGGGCCTGGCTGAAGCGCTCTTCCAACCTCTTGCGCTCGGTAATGTCGCGGGCGATGCCGATCAGCCCGGTGACGCGCCCGGCGGGGTCACGGTACGGAACCTTCGTCGTCAGGTACGTGCGTGTCACCCCCGCCACGGTGCCGACGTCTTCGGTAGTTTGAGGCGCCCCGGTTTCCATCACGCGCCGGTCGCTGTCCGTGAAGGCCCGCGCAGTGTCCGGGGGAAGCAGCGCGCCGTCGTCCTGGCCGATTACCTCCGCGATCTCCTTCCCGAAGAACCGGGCACCGGCGGGATTAATCATGAGGTACCGACCTCGAGCGTCCTTCATGAAGACGGCGTCCGAGATGCCCTCGACCACGGCACTGAGCAGGGTGTGGTTCTCGTGCAGTCGCTCCTCGGCGAGGCGCCGGGCCGTGACGTCCACCATAATGCCGCGGAGCTTGGTGGGTTCGCCCCCCTCGATAACCACGCTCACGATGTCGCGCACCCAAACGGTGCCCCCGGCGGCGGTGACCATTCGGTACTCGAAGTCGTGGTTCCGGTGGTCGCGGGTCGCGCGCAGGCAGTAGTCCGCCGCCCACCCCTGGTCATCGGGGTGGATGTGCTTGACCCAGAAGTCGGGTTCGTCGATCCACCGCGCGGGCGGGTACCCGAGTAACCGCTCGGCCTGCTGGCTCACGAACGTGAACCGGAACGTCCGGGCGTCCGCCTCCCACACGATCCCGTCGATGTTCGTAACCAACTCTTCGTACTGCTGCTGCGACTGACGCAGGGCCTCCTCCGCGCGCTTGCGCTCGGTCAAGTCGACGTGGCACCCGATCATTCGTACCGGGGTGGGGTTCGCATCGCGGACGAACTCGCCCCGGGCGTAGATCCACCGGTACGTTCCGTCCTTGTGGAGCATCCGGAACTCCGCCGCGTGTTCGGCGCGCTCCCCGGCGAGGTACCCGCGCAGCGCCGCCAACACCTTGGGCATGTCGTCGGGGTGGAGCCGGGTTTCCCATTCGAGGTAGCTGTTGCCGATCTCGTACTCCTCGTACCCGAGCTGCCCCTTCCACTCGCGCGAGAACACGACCTCGTTTGTCCGAAGGTTCCAGTCCCACAGCCCGATGTTTGCGGCTCGAACCGCGAGGCGCAAGCGCTCCTCGCTCTCGCGGAGCGCGGCCGCGGCCCGCTCGCGCTCGGTGACGTCCTGTACCGTGCCGACCAGCGCGACCGCGCGACCGTCCTCGTACACCGGTTCGGCGAACTCTTGCACGCAGCGCACGGTCCCGTCCGGGCGCACGATGTGGTGGTCGATGCGGTACGGTTGCCCGGTCCGGACCGTCTCGGCGACGGCCGCCCGGATCGCGCCCGCGTCGTCCGGGGGGACGCGGCGGAAGAAGTCCTCGGACGTGCCCGAGAACGCGGCCGGGTCGGTGCCAAAGATGCGGAACACCTCCTCGGACCAGCGGAGCCGGTCCGGGGCGAACTCCTGCTCCCAGTTCCCGAGGTGCGCGATGCGCTGGGCACGGGCCAGGCGCGCCTCACTCGCACGCAAGGTTTCTTCCGCCCGCGTGCGGTCGGTCACATCACGGCAAACGGACAGGACGTGGGCGGTCCCCCGATACTGCACGAGCGCGCTCCACGCCTCCAACCAGCGCCACGCCCCGTCCCCGGCGCGCACGCGGACGGTGAACAGGCCCGCGGTGCCGGCCAGCACCTGTTTCCAGTACCGCTCTCCGGCATCGGTGTCGTCGGGGTGAACGACCTCGAACTTGTGGGCCGGTACCCGGCCAAGGAGCCGGGGCACCGACGGGCTGGCGTAAACGGTTCGACCCTCAAGGTCCAGCAGGTACACCAAGTCGTTGGAATTGTCCGTCAGCAGCCGGTAAAGTTCCTCGCGCTCACGGAGCGCCTCTTGCGCCCGGGCGCGTTCGGCGATCTCCGCTCGCAGGGACTCGTTCGCGCGTGCGAGGTCGGCGGTTTTCTCCCGCACCCGGTTTTCAAGTTCAGCATTGGCGACGCGGAGCCGCTCCTCGGCCGCGATCCGCTCGCTGCTGTCGCGGGCCAGAACCAACCCGAGGGGCCCGCGCTCGGTGTGCAGGCGGGTGAGAGTCAGGTTGACCGGGGTCCACGACTCGCCGGCCCCGCGGCGCAGGTGGTACCCCTCTCGGGAGTGGAACGTCTGGGTCGTGTGCAGAGCGCGTCGCAGGTGGCTCAGCCCGGCAGTGCCGTCGTCGGAGCGGAACAGTTGGTCGAGCGAGAGTCCCAAGAGGTCCGCGCGCCGCGCGCCCGTCATCCGCTGGGCCACGGGGTTCACGTCCACGACGCCCGCCGTGCCCGGGTCCACGATAAACGCCGCGTCCCCCATTTCCTCGAACAGGGTCTGGGCCAGTTCGGCCACGTCGTGGGGCTTCACGGCTTGCTCTCCGGGCGCCAGACGAACAATTCGACGTCGTCGACCCAAACTTGGTCGGTCGCCTCCCGGGGCGTCGCGGCAAGGTCGATTACCAAATTGCGGTGAAGACGCTGAGTGGGGAATGGAGGAAGTTCGCAAATAACCACATAAGTGCTCCACTGGGTCGTGGGTGTGACCCAATTGGGGCACCGGTACAGCCAAAGAGCGGGGCCGGGGGTACTGGGGTCCGCGGGGAGTTGCGGCCCGAGTCCGCGAACCCGGGTCGCGGCCGGCCCCGTCTGGTTGTCCGGAATCGCGACCGGCATTCCGGGGTAGACGGCGAGGCTCCCGCGCCCGTGGAGAGACCGGGCACGGTAGCGCAGTACCATCACCGCTCCGGGGGGCGGTGCCTGTGCCAGGGGCTGATAGGCACCCAGGAGATTTCCGCTCCGGGCCGGGTCCAAGTTGGTGAGCAGGAGGGCCGGGTTGTCGGGCCGGTCCTGTGGCCGGTCCAGAACGATCTGACGGTTCGCGCTCCACCCTGCAGCGTTCCCCCCGCGCCAGAGTGCCCCCGCGTGCCCAGGGGCCAGACAGTCCCCGTCGAACCCGCCAGCCCTTACGAGATTTTTCTCACTCGGTACGACCGCCCGGAGCAGATCGGGCCAGTTGGCCACTACGCGCTGCGCCAGCGTGCGATCCTGAAGCGGGTAGACGAACCCCCACGCGCTCGGGGAACGGATCGCCATAACGGGCCGAGGCGCGGGCCAAACGGAGAACGGAAGGCCGGGCGGAACGGGCGTGCCCCCTGCCTCCGTCGGCACTCGTTCCACGGGCGCGCCCGGACTACTCACCAAGTCTCGACCGTCCGACCCGGTAAAGAGCGCCAAATCGTCGGGCCGATCGTGGAGAACTACCAGTCGGTCTGGGCGCTCTCCGTCCGCTGCTTGGGTATTGGAAGGCTCGGGCTCGGCCACCGCGGTCGGGCGCCACCACTTGGACGCAGCCAGTGGAAGAATCACCAGCGCGGCGAGTACCCCGAGCGCGGTGAGCACCCGGCGATTCACGCGGCCGGCGTTTTTGCGGCACGCCCCGGCCAGGGCCGTTTGGAACTGCTTGATCGAAGCGAAGCGCTCTACCGGGTCGCGGGCCAACCCGCGCTCGAGGGTGTCATCGAGCGCCTTGGGCAGCCGCGGATTGTGGCGGAGAGCGGGGACGTACACGCGACCGGGGAGGCGCCCGGTAAACAGTTCGTAAGCGACGGTCGCGAGAGAGAAGACGTCGGCACGCGCGTCCAGCGCCAGGCCCGCGCGGTACTCCGGGGCACAGTAATCAAGCGTGCCGCAAAAGTACCCGCCCTCGAGTCGCGCGTCCGCGCCGGTGTGCGCGACCGAGATCCCAAAGTCGGTGATTTTGATCTGCCCGTCGTCGGCGAACAGGACGTTCTCGGGCTTGAGGTCGAGGTGCAGCACCCCCCGCTCGTGGATGTGATCGAGTGCTCCCGCAATCCGGTCCAGAAGGTCCGCGGCCTCGCGCAGCGGCCACGGTTGGCCAGAGCACATCCGAGACCGGAGCGCCCCACCGGCCGCGAACTCCATGACCAGATAATTGTGCCCCTCGACCTCCCCGGCGTCGTGAACGGCGACGACGTGGGGGTGCGCCAGCGCCGCCATCAACTGCGGCTCGCGCAGCCAATTCGGGTGCGCCGCGCTCCCGCCGGCCGGGGCGCACAGAACCTTCACGGCTACGGTGCGCTGAAGGGTGCGGTGAACGGCCCGGTACACGGTGCTCGTACCGCCCTCGCCGATCATTTCTCCGAGATCCAATCCCGGAATATGGGGCGGAGCCGGGGCACTATTCTGTGTTGTGCCGGACATCGGACATTTCCGTCCTTTCCGCCGGGGCAACCGACCCGCCCCGCAAACAGCGTAGTGCCGCGCCGGGTACGATTCCGCCTCTCAACGAAGCGGCCACGACACGAGTCCGCGAGTACACCGGAGTTCCGGTGCCGACGGCACCGCACGGAGTGCGGATGGGAGCAAGTGACTGTTGAGAAGTATACCACGACCTAATTGCCCGAGTTGTCAGAAGAAAATCGTTATTTTCTCCGTTTCTTCGGGTCTCCCTGCAAAAAGCGTCTAATAGATGCACGTTAATGCTCCGCATTAACCAGAAATGGTGCCCATCGTCATCGGGTGCGGAAGAAACGGCGCCGATCAGTGGCAACAAAATCACCCCAATGAACCCGTGCAATGTGCCACGAGATTCATTGGGGTGTAAAAGCAGCGATGTTTCTCGCTGACGCCTGGCTCACGTCTCCATCAGGAGCCGGAGCGGGTCGCTGAAGAGTTGCGCGAGGCGCACCGTGAACCGGCACCCGTCGGCCCCGTCGATGACGCGGTGGTCGTAGGTGAGCGAGAGCGGCATCATGAGCCGCGCGACGATCTGCCCGTCGCGCACCACCGGTTGCAACGAGGACTTCGACAGGCCCAGGATCGCGACCTCGGGGTAGTTCACGAGCGGCGTGAACCCGGTGCCCCCGATACCGCCCAGGTTCGTGATGGTGAACGTGCCGCCGCGCATCTCGTCGATCGTGAGCTTGTTCGTGCGGGCCTTCTCCGCAATGGACGACACCTCCGCGGCGAGGTCGCGGATGCTCTTCTTGTCCGCGTCGCGGATCACGGGCACCTTCAGCCCCGCGTCCGTATCGACCGCGATGCCGATGTGGTAGTATTTCTTGAGGACCAGTTTGCCCGCGTTCATGTCGTAACTGCTGTTGAACCGCGGGAACTCTTTGAGGGCCGCGATACACGCCTTGATCGCGAGGACCGTCATCGTGATCTTCGGGCTACCCTTCGGGAGGGCGTCGACGATGCGCTTGCGCCCGGCTTCGAGGTCGGTGATGTCCGCGAGCTCGTGCTGAGTGACCATCGGCATGGTCCGCCAGCCGACCGTGAGGTTCTTCGCGATCGTTTGCCGGATCGTCGCGACCTCGGTCACCTCGACCGGCCCGAACTTCGCGAAGTCCGGCAGCGGCGGCAGCGCGAACGCATTCACGATGATCCCGCTGGCGGCCGCGGCCGCCCCACCGCTCTCCTTCACGCGCTGGCGCTCGGTGCGGACGAAGCCCTTCAGGTCGTCGAGCGTGACGCGGCCCTCGCGCCCGCTGCCCTTCAACTCGCCGAGCGCAACACCGAGTTCGCGAGCGAGTTTGCGCGTCGCGGGTCCGGCGGGGACGAGCGTCTTGGTGCCGTTCGCACTGCCGTTGTTCGATGCGGGCTGCGCTTGCGGTTGTGAAGCGGCCGGCGCCGATTTCGGTGCGGTCTGTTGAGCAGGTGTCGGAGTCGAAGCCTTTGGCGCATTCGTCTTCGCCCCGCCGGACACGCGGACGAGTTTTCCGCCGACGTTAACTTTGTCGCCGGGCTTCACGTGAACCGCCTCGACGGTCCCGTCCGACTCCGCGGTGACTTCCATCGAAGCCTTGTCGGTGCTCACCTCCACCAGAGCCTGACCCGACTTGACCGCGTCACCCACCTTCACGAACACCGCCGTTACCGTTCCGCCCTCAATACCCTCGCCCGGGTTCGCAAGCACGATGTCCATTAGGCCCCCTACGAACCGCGTGCGGTCCGCCATTATGGTGTCAACTTATTTGAACGGTCGCGCGGTGCGAGCCGGCGGTGCAAGGTTATTGATCGGGTCTTGCTACCCACGGCGCCTAGTGCTGGCACCGAGGACTCGCGCCTTGTTTGCTGTCAGGTTACTGTTCCGGGAGCCCTTACGTCCGCCGGGGCGACTGTTATTGGCCCCGAAACTCTGCGAAGCGGACGTCGACTTCTCACCCGAAACACAATTTCAAAACAAACCGCCGGTAGTGACCCGATCCGCCCGTTTGGTGGGTCGCGGAAGTCACAACCGGCGGTTTTGAGGGCACCAGCCTAGCGCCCGATCAGATCGTCCACGGATGCGCGGCGTCCGAGTTAATGCCCAGATCCGCGATCGCCTGCTTCACCGTGCCCGGGTCCAGTTGCCCCTGCTGGAACAGCGAGTACAGCGCCGCGACCGCGACATTCTCCGCGTCCACCTCGAAGAACCGGCGGAGTGCCTTGCGGGTTTCGGAGCGGCCGAACCCGTCGGTCCCCAGCGCGAGCATCCGGCCGTTCAGGTACGGTGCGACCGTTTCCGGTAGCGCCCGCATGTAGTCGCTCGTCGCGATAATCGGCCCCTTCGTGCCACCGAGGACTTGCGCGACGAACGGCACCTTCTTGGGCGCGTCCGGGTGCAGGCGGTTGTGGCGCTCGCACTCGATCGCGTCCTTGCGGAGCATCTGGTAACTGGTCGCGCTGTAGACCGTGCTGGCGATGTTGTACTTCTCGGCCAAAATCTGCTGCGCTCGGAGCGCTTCGTTCAGAATGACGCCGCTGCCGACGAGCTGCACTTCGAGTTTCGCGCCGGGGGGCTTTACGCTCTTCACCGAGTACAGCCCGCGGATGATCCCCTCGCGCACGTGCTCGCCGGGCATCGCGGGCATCTTCATACGCTTTCGTTATAAACGGTGAGGTAGTAGAAGCACTCCTCGTTGCGCACGTACATCGCGTTGATGCCTTCTTCGACGATCACCGCGAGTTCGTAGGCAAAGGCCGGGTCGTAGGTGCGGCACGTCGGGATGGTCATGGCCATCAGGTGGCTGTGCCCGTCCTCGTGTTGGAGCCCCTCGCCGTTGATCGTGGTGCGCCCGGCGGTGGCGCCCATCAGGAACCCGCGGGTGCGAGCGTCGGCCGCGGCCCACGCGAGGTCGCCGATGCGCTGGAACCCGAACATCGAGTAGTAGATGTAGAACGGGATCGTGTTCACGCCGTGCGTGCTGTACGCGGTACCGGCCGCGATCCAGCTCGCCATGCTCCCGGCCTCGTTGATCCCCTCTTGCAGAATCTGGCCGGTCTTCGATTCGCGGTACTCCGAGAGCGACCCCTTATCGACGGGCGTGTACGTCTGCCCCACGGACGAGTACATGCCGAACGTCTTATACATCGGCGGCATCCCGAACGTCTGCCCCTCGTCGGGGACGATCGGGACGAGCAACTTGCCGACGTGCGGGTCACGGCACAGTTGGGTCATCAGGTTGACCCACGCGAACGTGGTCGAAGCGGTCTTCCCCTCGACCGTGGCCCCGTACAGGCGCTCGAAGCCCTTGCGTTCCGGCGGCTGACACGGGACGAACTCGTTGTTGCGGAACGGCTGCGGACCGCCGAGGGCATCGCGTCGGGCCTTCAGATACTTCGCTTCGGGACTGTCCGCGGGCAGGCGGTAGAAGGGGATCGCTTCGAGTTGCTCGTCGGAGAGGGCCGGAAGCTCGAACCGGTCGCGGAACTGGCGGAGGGCGGCAAGCATCTGGCGCTTCGCTTTCTCCTCCGGTTTCATATCAGGAACGGCTTCGACCTGAACCGCGAGTTTCTTCAACTGGTGCGTGGTGAACTTGCCCTGCCCGCCGTCGCCCGGGATACCGTAGCCCTTGACTGTCTTCACGAGGATGACGGTCGGCTGGCTCTTGTGCTCGGTCGCGGTCTTGTACGCCGAGTACACCTTCAGCGGGTCGTGCCCGCCGCGCTTGAGCGCCGCGACTTGCAGGTTCGAGAGGTGCTCGACGAGCGCCTTGAGTTCCGGCGTGTTGAAGAACACGTCGCGGATGTATGCCCCGCGCCGGTCGGCGTCCTCTTCTTCACTGATGAGTTTGCCGAACTTCACCTCATCGAGCGTGCGCATGTCGCGCCCGACGTAGTCGCAGTACTCGCCGTCCACAACCTCCATCATGCGGCGCGACAGCGCACCGGTGTGGTCGTTCTTGAGCAATTCGTCCCAATCAGTCCCCCACACCACCTTGATGACGTTCCACCCGGCGCCGCGGAAGATGCCTTCGAGTTCCTGAATGATCTTGCTGTTCCCGCGAACCGGGCCGTCGAGCCGCTGGAGATTACAGTTGATGACCCAGGTGAGGTTGTCGAGTTTCTCGCGCCCGGCGAGGCTGATCGCGCCGAGCGATTCCGGCTCGTCGCACTCGCCGTCCCCGAGAAACGCCCACACACGCGCCCGGTCCGTCTTCGCGAGTTCGCGGTCCCGGAGGTAGCGGTTGTACCGGGCGTGGTAGATGGACATGATCGGGCCGAGGCCCATGCTGACGGTCGGGTACTGCCAGAAGTCCGGCATGAGCCACGGGTGCGGGTAGCTCGATATCCCACCACCGGGCTTCAGTTCCTGGCGGAAGTTGTTCAGTTTCGTTTCATCCAGCCGCCCCTCGACGAAGGCCCGCGAGTACATGCCCGGGCTCGCGTGCCCCTGGAAGAACACAACATCGCCGGGGTGATCGGCCGAACGACCGTGGAAGAAGTGATTGAAGCCGACTTCGTAAAGCGTAGCGGCACTGGCAAAGGTGGAGATGTGGCCGCCGACGTTGGTATTTTTGTTCGCTTTGAGCACCATCGCCATCGCGTTCCAGCGGATGGCACTTTTGATCTTCCGCTCGAGGACCCGGTCGCCGGGGAACGCCGGCTGATCTTCAACGGGAATTGTGTTGACGTAAGGTGTTGTGACCCCGCCGGGCATTTTCGCCCCGGCCCGATCGGTGACCGCAATGAGCGTTTCGAGGAGGAATTTGGCCCGCTCCGGTCCGCCGTGTTTCAGCACGGCCTCCATTGCTTCGAGCCACTCGGTCGTTTCCTGCGGGTCAACGTCTTCGGGAAGTCGGGCGCTATTCAGAGCCAACACGTCCGGAGTGACGAGCATCGGCGAAATCCTCGTGTAGCGAGCAAGAATCGAGGCGGGGCGGACCGCGGGTGGCTCGGCTCGTGGTGCAAGATTAGGATAGGTGTGGGCTTCCGGGTCGTCTACACGACCGGGCCGCCCCCTCTCGAACCGAGGACCGCGATGCGATTTTTACCCATTATATGCGTCCTGGTGGGCGCGCTGTCACTACTGCCGGCGGCCGACCCGCCGAAACCCGCGCTCGCGCCGACGCCGGTCACGTGGAACAAGTCCGGCAAGGTACTCGGCGAGGTCTGCGTGGGGCTGTCGGAACAGTCCAAAATCCCGATCTCGGTCGCGCCCGCGGCAATCAAAACGCAGTGCCCAATCACGTTCGACAAGACGCCCTTCTGGGCCGCACTTCAGGCAACCGCGGACAAAACGCGCACGCGAATCGCGCTCTCCGAAGGTGGGCGGAAGGTCGAACTCGTTCCGCGCGGGGCGTCCCAGGAGATCGCCGCTACGAACGGGGCGTTCCGCGTGGTCGCGCAGCAAGTCGTGGGGCGCGCGATGCTCGACCTGGGCGCCACGTTCCACGAAGTGAGCCTGCTCGTTCACTGGGAACCGCGTGTTCGCGTGTACCGCATTGATGCGGCGCCGCGGATTAGCAAAGTTACGGACCCGACCGGGACGAAGGTTACCGCCGAGGACGGAGCCGGGAAGACGTTACCTACCAATTCCACGAGCGAAATGAAAGTGCGCCTTAACGGACTGACGCGCAAGACCGAACAGATCACCGCTCTGGCCGGCGAGTTCACGGTGACTGCCGCTGACCGGTTGCTCGCGTTCGCGTTCGACGTACCGGACGGGAAGCTGCCGGATGCCCAGAACCAGGACGGCGTATCCGCGGTGCTGAAGCGCGTACAGAAGAAGGGCGATTCGTGGGAAATTGCAGCCGAAGTCACCTACCCCGCGGGTCAGCCGACGTTCCAGAGTTTTGAGGGTCAGTGGTGGTTGCGCGACAACCGCCTGCTCCTGCGGTCGCCGGACGGCAAGGCGGTGGCGCTCGACGATTACGAGATCCCGGCCCCGGACGTCGCGACCCCACTTGTCGTGATCCACCGGTACAAGGAAGACCCGAAAAACGGCTTCAGCGCCCCGACTACCAAGGGCTGGAAACTCGTCTACGAGACTCCCGCGCCGCTCGTCGAGATCAAGGTGCCATTTGAGCTAAAGGGAATTCCCCTTCCGTAATCGGCAGCAGCGATCACGGACGCGGTGCGAGCGGCGTGGTCTCGTCCGGCGGCGCGAGCGGAAGGTTCCCGAGGTACAGATCCGTGTCGGGGTGCTCCTTGCGCCACTCGCTCCAAGTCGTCCGTTTGTACTCGGTGACGGTGTACGGGAACGCCGGGTCGCCCGGTTTGATGGGTGTGCTGGACTGGTGCGAATACAGGTAATCGCCGATTTTGAGCGACATGCTCCGGGCGTTGGTCGGGTCCGCGCCGACCAGTTTGACGTCGAGCGGCTTGTTCCGGTCGGGCGCGGTGTAGACCTGCACGCAGTTGTTCAAGTTGCAGTACGCGACCGTAACCGGTACCGGTCCGAGCATGTCGTTGTAAATGTGCGTGCTCGGGGACAAAAAGGCTTGCAGCACGTAAGCCCGGTGGCGCCCCCCAATCGACACGCCCACGACCGGCGCGTCCTCAGCCAACCGGATGGTCGCGGACCGGGTGGGAGCCGGCGTTGGAGAGAATTCCGTATGGGCTTCCCCACTAACGCCAGTGGTGCCACCGAACCACGTGGTCGCGGCGAATACGCCCGCCACTACCAGCACCAAACCCGCGATGCCGACCCAAGGAGAGCGAAGCATTCCCGATCCCTTTCGTTACCAACCGGTCCCGACCTGAAGGCGATGTGTGGGTGGTGTATCACCGGGTTCAGTATCCTCTCGCGCAGGTGTCGTGTCGAGAGACTCTCGTGCGAATTACTGAATTTCTGTCGGGTCCGAGACGGGTCCGGGCGTGCCGCTCGGAACGGTCGTTCCGATTTCTCTGGCGCCGGTCGTGCGAACTGCACGTATTGTTGGATGCACAACGGCCGCGCGAGTGTTACTCTCGCTAGTAAGAACGGGAACTCGCGGAACCAGCCAGCCCCATTGTTCGTGTTCAGGAACGCAGGAACTGCGCCGTGCGAATAAGAATTGCGCCACGCGCACCCGAAGCGTGAGACAATTGGGATCGAATCCCGCGCCGCGGATCTGGCTTCGGTCGCGCGTACCGGGAACGGAGCGTGGAGTGCCCGTTTTGGTCGCAAGTGAGTGAGCACCGGGGCGTTAAAAACCCCCCGTGCCACTTGACAGAACGCCCTCGAACCAGAATGATTTCCTTTACTCCGTGTGGTTGGCGCGCGCCGCTGCGTGTGGCTGGCACTCGCTTTCCTTCTCGCTGAGGATGTGTCTCATGGCGTCCCAACCGCCCCGCCGTCGCCGGCTCGAAGTCGAGGACATCGGGGACATCGCGGTTGTCAACTTCGTCGACAAGAAGATCCTGGACGAGCAGAACATCCAGATGATCGGCGACGACCTGTTCCGGCTGGTCGACGAGCTCGGCCGTCGGAAAGTGCTGCTCAACTTCGGCAACGTCGAGTTCATGTCCAGTGCCGCCCTCGGCAAGCTGATCACGTTGCACCGCAAACTCCAGGCCGTTCAAGGCAAGTTGGTGCTGTGCAAGATCGCCAAGGACATCCTTGACGTGTTCAAGATTACCAAGTTGGACAAGATCCTCACCATCTTCCCGGACGAACAGGCCGGGCTGCAGGGGTTCTGACCGACCGCCCACTCGCGCGGGGGCGCCTCCGTCCGCCCCCCGTGCTCCATTTCGCCGGTTCCCGCGACTTCCAAGCATGAGCGCCACCCGCACCGTCACCGAACTGACCATCCCCAGCGATCTGGGCGAGTCGCGCCGCGTGATGGAACTAATCGAGGACGCGCTGCACGCCAAGGGGTACACGGAACACGACATCTTCGCGATCAAGCTCGCGCTCGAAGAGGCGCTCGTCAACGCGATCAAGCACGGTAACCAGATGGACCCCGACAAGCGGGTGTTCGTCGTCTACCACATCACGCCCGAGCGGTTCGACATCCGCATCACCGACGAGGGTGACGGCTTCAACCCGGACGACGTGCCGGACCCCACCGCCATCGAGAACCTTGAGCGCCCCTGCGGGCGCGGTCTGCTCCTCATGCGCGGGTTCATGACCGAGGTCGAGTACCACGGTAAGGGCAACATCGTCAGCATGGTCAAGGTGCGCGAAGTCTCGGCTTGACCCCCACCGGTCCGACTCACTCCGTTTTCAGCCACTCGTCCCAGCTCGTCGCGTCCAGGATCTGATCCGCGAGGCGTTCCAATCGCCCCAAATCCGTGATCCCATTGAGAATCGCTGCATTCGCCACTGACGGCGAGCCGAACTTTTTCGTACCCATTCGTAAAAGCAGGTCGCGGGACGCCCGGAGGCGGCCTTGTTCAAGCCCCTGTTCAAGACCTTGCTCGCGCCCCTCGCCGAGAATCGCCTGGTACGTCGTCGATTCCTTCATCAGCATACTCAACCTCCGGTACATCTCGGCCACGCGCTCGTTGTCGTATCGCAGGCCGCACAACACGTAAGACGATCCCAACACACTGTTCGTGACGGTTCGGTCCGCCCCGGTACCGACCAAGCACGTGTGGAACCGGTCCAGTGCGGTTTCGAGATCGGCACTCGCTTCGTCCGTCAGTAGCGCCAGTGGTGCGAGGCCGAGACCGCCCCTGAGCCAGTCATCAATCGAACGCTCCCAAACACGCTCTACACGATACCGGAACTGCGAAATAATGCTCCCGGTGACGCCGTGCCGCGTGTACAGCCCGTTCTGGTCGCTCGCCAGTGCCTTCGGCCGCAGGAGCACCAGCACCGTTTCCACCGGTAGTTCGTGCTGGTGGTCAATGAGAGTATTGTATCGCATCAAATCGCGCGGAACGCCGAGCCGGTGATTCGCTTCCAGTTCCAAGTGTAGGAGTGCCGGTTTCGAGCCGTTATGCTTTACGCGCCCAGGAGTGACACATTGTTCCAGGTCTGGAAGTTGTGGGCCAACAGAGTCGCCAGTTTCTCTCGATGTTTGGTCGGCAGATCCGCGAGGCACCCGTCGATGGCACTCTGGAACCTCTTGAAGTCCTGATGGTGCCGACTGTTGAGCACGTCCTTCTTCACGAACTTCCACAGGCGCTCGATCAAGTTCAGGTTCGGCGAGT
>HG799463.1:45275-101043 GCA_000531095.1 Gemmata massiliana
CACAATAACTTCGACAACCGACACGGGGAACGAGTACGTGGGACGCATGGAGCCTCTCCCGGTAACGGATTACGGTGAGCACCGATCTTCCGCTACAGCACCAGGCTCCTCAAGGATAAATTGTGTCACTCCAGGGTACGCTGAGAATAATACGAAAGATTCGGTCGGCTTGGAGCGTCGTCGCGAGATCGGTGTCGAGCGACTCGCTCGGACCGGGCGGAATGCCCGCGAGCCGCGCGAAGTACGCGGCCCAATCGTCCGGGCGGACGGCGATCAGCGCATTCAACGTCGCGTCGAACGGTTTCGCCATCCCGAAACTCCCGGTTTTGATTGTGATTGATACTACCGTCGCGAGACCGGTACCGACAAGGTCGGCGGTCCCTTCGGTTTTAAGTCGCACAGTCGAAAGTCGTAAGCTCGGTTCGGTCGCGGCCGGCGCTCACTTCGCTCATTCCCACGGTTCGGAGATTCCGATACACTCTTGTCGCGGCGCGAGCCGACGGCGTGACGTTCGACCTCCAGACTTTCGACCCGGGCGCAGCCATGTCCCGCATGATGCAGCAGTACCGCGACGCGAAGACCCAGCACCCGGGAATGCTCGTTCTGTTCCGCAACGGCGACTTCTACGAACTGTTCGAGGACGACGCGGAACTGGGCTCGCGCGTACTCGGCATCACGCTCACCAAGCGCGACGGGTCGATCCCGATGGCCGGGGTGCCGGTCCACAAACTCGAACACTACCTCGGACTTTTGCTCCGCGCCGGGCACCGCGTGGCAGTGTGCGAGCAGATGGAAGAGCCAGACCCGAAGAAGAAAATCATCCCGCGTGAGGTGAACCGGATCGTCACGCCGGGCACGATCACCGACGACGGGTTGCTCGACCCGCGCGCTCCGAACTACCTCGTCGCGCTCGTGCCCGCGGCGAAAGCCGGTGTCTACGGGATCGCGTGGGTCGACCTCTCCACCGGGTACTTCTCCGCGGCCGACGTCCCCACACCCAAACTGTCCGACGAGCTCTCGCGGCTCAACGCGGTCGAGTGCCTGTTCGCGGACGCGCTCACGAACGCCGTGGCGCAGGCCGCCGGGATGCACCTGCCGCGCAGTCGCGTGGCCCGGCCCGACTGGACCTTCGACCCCTCGACGGCACTCGCCGCGCTGAAGACCCACTTCGCGGTGAGCACGTTCACCGGGTTCGGGTTCGAGGACGCGCAGCCGTGCCTTATCGCGGCCGGCGCTGTCATCATCTACCTGCAGGAGACGCTGAAAGCGAGCCTACAGCACATCCGCCGGCTCCGGCCGCACCGCCCGGACGCGCTCCTCGCACTCGATGAAGTCACGCGGCGCAGCCTCGAACTCACGCGCACACTGCGCGACAACCAGCGCGACGGGTCGCTTCTCTCGGTGCTCGACCGCACCGTGACCCCGATGGGCGCCCGACTGCTCCACGACAGCGTGCTCGCGCCGCTCACCGACCGCCCTGCCATCAACGCGCGGCTCGACGCCGTTGAGGAACTGCTGAAGGATCACGCGCTGCGCCGAGCGGTGCGCGAGCACCTCGAAGCGTGCTCCGACATCCAGCGCCTCACAACGCGCGTCTCCACCGCGAAGGCCGGCCCGCGCGACCTGTCCGCGATCGCGCGCACGCTCCGCAAGTTGCCCGCGGTGAAGGCCAAGCTCACCGGGCGCCGGTCCCCGCTCTTACAGGAACTGGAAAAGCGCCTCGAACTGTGCCCGGACATCCGCGAACTGCTCGACAAGGCCATCGAAGACGATCCGCCGCACATCGCGAAGGAGGGCGGCGTCATTCGCGCGGGGTTCAGCGCGGAACTCGACGAATTGCGCGCTCTCACCACCGATGGGAAGAACTGGATCGCACGCTATCAGGCCCAAGAGATCACGCGCACCGGGATCGGGAGCCTCAAGGTCGGGTACAACGAGATCGACGGTTACTACCTCGAGATCACCAACGCGAACGAAACCAAAACGCCCGCCGAGTACAAGCACCAGAAGACGCTCAAGAACGCGAAGCGCTACTACACGCCCGCGCTGCGTGAGTACGAAGAAAAGGTCGTTACCGCACAGGACAAGAGCCGCGCCCTGGAACTGCAACTCTTCCTCACGCTCCGGGATCAGGTCGCGGCCCAAACGCCGCGCCTGTTGAACACCGCGGAAGTGCTCGCAGCGCTCGACATGCTCTCCGCGCTGGCGGAACTCGCCGCGGCCCGCAACTACGTCCGCCCGGTGCTCGTCGACGAGCCGATTCTGGATGTCCGCGACGGCCGGCACCCGGTACTCGATCAGATCCTGCCGCCGGGCACGTTCGTCCCCAACGACGCCGCGTTCGGTCCCGACGACGGCACGTTCTGGCTCGTCACTGGGCCGAATATGGCCGGCAAGAGCACGTTCCTGCGCCAAGTCGCGCTCATTACCCTCATGGCGCACATGGGGAGCTTGGTCCCCGCGAAGAGCGCGACGATCGGCATGACGGACCGCATCTTCACCCGCGTCGGCGCGAGCGACGAGCTGAGCCGCGGGCAATCGACGTTCATGGTGGAAATGACCGAGGCCGCGAACATCCTGAACAACGCGACCCCGCGCAGCCTCGTGATTCTGGACGAAATCGGCCGCGGTACCGCCACCTACGACGGCGTGTCGCTCGCGTGGGCGATGACGGAATACCTGCACGACGCGATCGGGTGCCGGTCACTGTTCGCGACGCACTACCACGAACTGGCGCAACTGGCGACCGCCCTGCCCCGGTTGCGGAACTACAACGTGCTGGTGCGCGAACTGGCCGACGAAATCGTGTTCCTGCACAAGATCGCACCGGGCAACGCGGAGCGCAGTTACGGCATCCACGTCGCGCGGCTCGCGGGTGTTCCGGACGCCGTACTGAAGCGCGCGACCGCGGTGCTCAGTTCGCTAGAAAAACAACACGAACTGCCCGGTGTTTCGACGCCCGCCGTCGTCACCGCCCCAGTCACTACGAGCGCACCCGTTGTGTCTGGAGAACTCCCCCCACGGAAAACAAACGTGGTTCAGCCGCCGGAAGCCCCGCGGCGCAAACCCAAGCCCCAACCGAGCGGCCCGAGCCTTTTCGGAGAAGGTGAGGACGTCCCGTTCTGAGCCTCTACTCTGAGTTGAGTCAACGAGTTCGGCGCGCGGAAAACAGGCTGATGTCGTGGGCGGTGATTCCGCGTTCCGCGAGGTCGGCGAGGATTTCACCCACGGTGGGCGCGAACTTAAATCCGTGCCCCGAAAACCCGCACGCGGCACTCACTTGCGGGAACTCCGGGTGCTGATCGATCACGAAGTGCCGGTCCGGGGTGACCGTGTACATGCACACCTGCCCCTTCGTGAAGGCACCTAATCCGGGAAGCATTGCCGCCAGGTTCTCGCGCAGCACTTCTACATCGGACGTGCTCACGTCCCACGACACGCCGTCCGGATCGGGAAGTTCCGGCGCGCCGTAATGCCGCGCGACTTTTGCCCCGAACGGATCGATGGCCGGTAGTCCGTAGAACGGCACACCGGGCACGTCCGCGATGAACAGCGGGAACCGGTCGCGTCGGAACAATTCGGGGCGCCCCCCCGCCGCGAACCAGAGCAATACCTGTCGCATCACCCGGAGCGGAACGCCGATCGTCGCGAGTAACTTCGTCGCCCACGCACCGGCCGCAATCACCAGTTTCGCTGCGCGATAAGTTCCACGATCGGTTGTCACTTCCACACCGTCCCCGACGACCTTCCACGCACGAACGGCTTCCTCCGCGTGGATCTCGGCCCCAAAGGATACTGCGCTATCAATCTGAGCGCGAACGCACTCTTCGACGAACAAGAACCCTGCAGCTTGCTCGATGACTCCCATGAAATCGCCCGGGAAGTGGAACGCAGGGTAGCGCCGGTTAATCTCATCGCCGGTCAGTTCCTCGGCCGCAAGGTTGTGAGTGCGCACCGACGCACGGACCCCTTCAACGTGGTCACTCCCCGGCGGGCCGGCGTTCAAACACGGGCACTCGGTTAGCAAGTGCCGACCGGTGAGTTGTTCCAGTTCGTACCACTTCTCGAACGCCCGCCGCGCCAGTGGAACGTAGCTCGGGTGTTCGGCATACGCGGTGCGAATGATGCGCGTGTGCCCGTGCGAACTGCCGCGTGCGTGAACGAGTGGGAACTGTTCCAGGCCCAGTACGCGGCGCCCGCGGCGCGCCAGCTCGAAGCACGCGGCCGAACCCATTCCGCCCACGCCCAGCACGATCACGTCGAACGATTGGGACATCGATCGTCACCTCAACCTGTTCCCAAGCGCCACTCCGCGAATCATACTTGGAGAACGGGCCGCGGACGCCCTGATTTGCGCCGCGCGGCGAACTCTTTTGCCCCAACCACGGGCACCGTCAGCGCACGGGCTGGGTCATATCGCGAGTGCCGCTCGACCCGTTCAACCGCTACGTGCGCACGATCTTGTCGCCGAGTTCGGCCGTGACGGTCGCACCGCTCAGCCGGGCACGGGGCGGCTTCACGAACTTGTGGACGTAGGTGAGCGTCTTACTAGCTACCTTAACCTACGACTCGACGAATGCCCAATCTCTTTCCCACCGTCCAGATACACGCCTGACACCTCCCACTTGCCGTCCGTGAGCCGCACTGTCCACAGTTCCGTTAGGCCTCCAGAGAGCGGTTGAAGGGATCGGGGATGCAATGCGTGCACAACGGATCTGCGACCGTATGATCGACAAGAGTGTTATACTTGAACGGACCAAAGGTCTGGGGTGGATTCTGGAGCCACAAAACCACCGACGGGCGGCGTGAAAAAGCCGCCCAAGTACGAGACGCTGACCCCACGGGGTCAGCGTACTCACCCTCGGGTTGTGCACGGCCGGGAATCACAGAGGCGCACGGGGGCTGGATCGAACCGCGTTTAGTGAAATGAGTGGCGTGGCGCTATTGGTCACAACGATACTTGGACCGCGAGTATCCCAAAACCAAAATCGCGCCCACGATCACAATCGCCAACGCCAGAAACTCACCGCGAAGGAATTCACACACATCACCCCAAGCAATGTCATCCTCCGCACGCATCATCCGCAACCCAATCCAAACGGGTTTAACTCCCCCACCAATCACTAAAGCCCAACCGAATACAGTGCCGTATCCGGGAAGGGACGGACGGCTTTTGTGAGTGAGCAAAGTGCGGCGCATCGAGTATCGCCTAAATTGTAGCTGTGATCACATCCCGTGATGCGGACGACCACGAATATCGCTTCAGATTGCGATCCACAAGTTCAACTCAGACACTACCTACCTTTCCGCTGCTTGATTCCGACGCGAAGGGCTGCTAGCCTACGAAATTGAGGCGCAACCCATCGACCCGCCGCCACTTGCTGCCGGAACCGGCTATGCCGCTCACGCTCGAGCAGTACGTCGAGAAAATTCACGCGCGCCCGGACCTGCCGTGGCCTTCAGCGCCCAAAATCGACGCGCCGAAGGCCAAGCCGTCGCTCCACCCGATGCCCGTCCGGGCCGTGTTCTGGACCGTGTACGGCACGCTCGTAGCAATCCCACAAGGCGAAATCGCATTTGAACACCCGCAAGAGTTCCTGACCGCCGCGGCGCTGGAAAAGGTCATCAAAGAGTTCAAGATGTGGAACTCGATGAGCCGCAAACCGGGCGCGCCGTCGGAGTACATGCGCGAGCTGTTCAACAAGGCTCTCACCACATTGCGGCTCGCCGGCAGCGGCGGGGAAAAGTTCCCCGAAGTCCAGTCCGAGCGCGTCTGGGACGACATCGTCAAAAAGCTCCAGCAGAAAGACTACTCATTCGACGCCGTCACCTACGGCTCGCTCGGCGAGTACGTCCAGAAGATCGCCTACTTCTACCACGCGAGCATTCAGGGTGTTGGGCCGTACCCCGGCGCGGCGGACGCACTGAAACTCCTTGCTGATCGCAGCGTGTTCCAGGGGCTACTTGCAGACGGGCAGTGCTTTACCTTCGGCCAACTTCAGCGCTGCCTCAGACTAGAAGATCCGGACGTCGACCTGAACGCGATCATCCCGCCCGCGCTGCGGCTGATCTCTGCCGAAAAGAAGGCCCGCAAGCCGTCGGATACGCTGTTCAAAGCGGCGATGACGCTCGCGGAGGGGCGCGGACTGGTCCCGTCGGAAGTCCTGCACATCGGATCGAACCTGACACGCGACATCGGTCCGGCCAAGAAGTACGGGTTCCGCACGGCACTGTTCGCGGGTGATAAGAACAGCCTCTCTGCGACCGGCGAGCAACTCAAAGATCCGGCGTTGCGCCCGGACGCATTAATCACGGAATTACCACAGGTATTAGAACTGATCGAGTAGGGGCTGCTTTTCGCGCGAGCCGCGTGCCTTACAACAGAACTCTGGAAGCCCCGACGATAGTTTTGAGGGAGCGAGCATTCATGTCTGCCGAAGTGCCGGTGATCGACCCGACCGCGTTCGATTTCTCGAAACCCATTGCCGGGATCGAAGAGATTCGTGCGGTCAACCCCCACCGGTACGAGTTCGAGATGCTTAGCGGCATTGTCCACGTGGACCGCGCCTCACACACCATCGTGGGCTACAAGGACACCACCCCGAACGACTTCTGGGCGCGCGGGCACATGCCGGGCTTCCCGCTGTTGCCCGGGGTGCTCATGTGCGAGGCCGGCGCGCAGTTGAGTGGGTACTACTACACCACGCAGAAAATCGGCGACCCAGGCGTGCTCCTCGGTTTGGGCGGGATCGACGAAGTGAAGTTTGTGCGCCAGGTGCGCCCGGGCGAGCGGCTCGTGCTGGTCGGCATCGGCATCAAGGTTCACCGCCGGCTCACGCGGTTCCGCGTCACCGGTTTCGTGGGCACGGAGCGCACGTTCGAGGCGCTTATCACGGGCGTCCCGCTGGGCAAACTGGAGGAGCTTCGCGGTGCGTAAACCCCGGCGTCTCTCCAACGAACAGCTCGCGCCGTGGGTGTGGGAAGCGAAGAACTTGAGCGTTCGCACTTCTCCGGACAAGTCCGGAGATGCGGCTTCTTCCCATTCTGAAGGCGAGCCGGAACAGCCTGTGACACGCGCGCCCGTCACCCCCATCGATTGGGCCGCCCTGTACGGCAACGCGAACCCGGCCGAAATTGAGGTCGGGACCGGTAAAGGCTTGTTCCTGCTGAACGCGGCACTCGCGCGACCGGGCACCAACTTCTTCGGCATTGAGATCGTTCGCAAATACCAGCTCTACGCTGCGACACGGTACGCGATCCGCAACTTGCCGAACGTGAAGACCACCTGCGCGGACGCGAAACTGGTGCTCCGCGACTACGTTACGGCCGGGAGTTTGGCCGCGGTCCACGTGTACTTCCCGGACCCGTGGTGGAAGTCGCGGCACAAGAAGCGGCGCGTGTTCACCCCCGATTTCGCAGCGGACGCAGCCCGGGCCATCACAACGGGCGGCCGCCTCTACATTGCGACCGATGTCGAGGAATACTACGGTGTGATGACCGCGATCGTGGGCGCGATGCCGGCGTTCAAATTGCGGCCCGAAGAAGAGCAACTCGCCGCGCCGCGCACCGAAGCGGGCTTCGCTACAAACTTCGAGCGCAAGGCACTGGAAACGGGCGGGTCGGTCTGGCGTGCGGTCTACGAGCGCACGAGCGAACCGGTCACGGTAGTAGCAGACCCTGTCGAGTGACGACGGCCCTAGCGCGTCACTTCCTGTAAACGAAAACACGGGCTGTTCAAACTGCCCGTGTTCCCTGAAAATCAGGTTACATCTTACTTCACGTTCACGATGCTCTTCGCCGCGCTGGTGATGGTGCTGGCCGGGCTAGCACACGCTTCGCAGCACGCTTCGATTTGGACCGGCTTCGTGACCGTGCTGATCTTTTCGACGGTGCAGCAGGCCGCGGTCACGATGCAGCACTCGTCGGTCTTCGCGCAGCACGAGGACTTCGTGCTCACGCTCGCGACCAGGCTCGTCGCCACCGAGCTGGACGCTTCTTGAAGCGGGCAGCACTCTTCTTGCGCCGCGCAGCAGCTCGACGTCTCTGCGCAACACCCGCTGGTCGCCGGGAGGGGCATGCCGCACCGGGAACCGGAGCAGCCTGATTCGGCCTGGAAGAAGTAGTAGCCGCCACCAATCGTCATCAGGCTCGCGGTGAGGATTGCGAACACTTTCATCGCTATTCTCCGAATTGTGGTGAATAAGTTCTCGAATGTGTGCGGGAGCGCGTCCCACACGATTTAGGCGATACGATACCCCGAGGACGGGGTGAAAGCGACCACAAATCAAGGATCAGCAGCGCAGAACGTGCCGTTCGTGAAGCGCGATAAACCGGGCGTCGCGTAGCCCCTCGGGTCGGCCACGCGGGTACAGCCCTCGGTCGGAACCGAGGTGTTCGGGAAATGCGAGTAACCCGGCCTGCGCGAGTGCGAGCAATTCACCGGTCGGCTGCGGAGCCGTTTCAGTGACTTTGCTCTCCGTCAGCGCGGCATCGTGCTGCTCGACACAGCACACGCATTCATCGGGTGTGTGAGCGGGTGCCGGGTGTTCTGAAGAATTGGAAGCACTTTCGTGGCAACAGCTTCGCGCTGATTTGAGTCGGCACGATTCGATCGGGGCAGACGTAGACGTAATGGGCGCGCCAGCGCGCGCGGCCCGCACTGGAAGTGAGAACCAGCCGACCTTGCAGCAGCAGAGAGTTGGAGCCAGCGCGATCGCGACAGCCAACCCGGTGTGTACGAGCACCCGCGTCATACGTTGCCAGTGAGAAGTTTCACGCGGTCATTTTCTCATCGACCGGTCACAGAGTCAACTTCACATCACGCTTCTAACGCGCAACAAATCCCAAAGTGAACCGAGAAACAAAGAATGAACGTTGAGCCGTTGCCCAAACCGATTACGCTGGTGCCTCGCTTGCGGTTCGCGATCGTTACGCGATACGGCGTTCGGGCCGTCGGTCCCGACCGTTCCCGCGTCCGTGCGGTTCCATCTGTCGAAAGATGCAGGAGTTGTCCGCGTGTCCGCCCTCTCCCCTGCCCCGTCGCTCGTTCGGCTCGCGTGGCTCGCGGTCGCGCTCCTGTGGCCGGTCGCACTGCTGAACTACCTCGACCGGCAGATGCTCGCGTCGATGAAGTTCTCCGTGATGGCCGACATCCCCACCATTCAGGGTGACGCGGGTTGGGGATTCATGCTCGGCCAGTTCAAGTGGGTGTACGCCTTCCTCAGTCCGATCGGCGGGTTCGTCGCGGACCGGTTCAGTCGCCGGTTCACCATCTGTGGGAGCCTGTTCGTGTGGTCCGCGGTGACATGGGCGACCGGCCGCGTCACAACTTACGACGAACTACTCGTCGCGCGCGCCCTCATGGGTATCAGCGAGGCGTTTTACATGCCTGCTGCCCTCGCACTCATTGCGGACTACCACACCGGGCACACGCGGTCGCGTGCGATCGGGTTGCACCAAACGGCGATCTACTGCGGCGTCATTGCCGGTGGCTTTGGTGGGTACGCGGCGGACGCGCCCGATTTTGGCTGGCGCGGCGCCTTCAACATCTGCGGCATCTGCGGCATGCTCTACGCCGTTCCGCTCATACTGCTTCTCCGCGACGCACCGCGAAAGCCCACTGCCGTTGAGGACGCGCCGAAAGTATCCCCAGTCCGCGCAGTAACCGAGCTACTCAGCAACCTCTCGTTCGTGTTGCTGGTGCTGTACTTCACGCTCCCGGCGCTCGCGGGGTGGGTCGTTCGAGACTGGATGCCTGCGATCCTCAAAAAACAGTTCGACATCGGCCAGGGGAAAGCGGGCGTGGCCGCGACGCTGTACTGGCAGTCGGCGGCCCTTGTAGGCGCGTTCGTGGGCGGGTGGCTCGCGGACCGCTGGATGCGCACCAACGAACGCGGGCGTATCTTCGTGAGCGCGATCGGGATGTGCTTCATCGTCCCCGCGATGTTCGGTGTTGGGAACGCGGGGACTCTCAGCATGGCAATCGCGTTCCTGGTGCTCTTCGGTTTGGGGTGGGGGTTCTTCGATTGCAACAACATGCCGATCCTCTGCCAGATCGTCCGGCCCGAACTGCGCGCGACCGGATACGGGATCATGAACCTCGTGAGTATCAGTTGCGGCGGCCTCGCGGATTGGGGCTTCGGCGAAATGCGCGACCGTAACGTGCCGCTCAACATCATTTTCAGTGTGTTCGCGAGCTTCGCGATCTTCTCCATCGTGCTCGTCCTGCTCATTCGTCCCCGGTGCAAGAGCACCGATGAAGTGTGAGTATGTACTTTTAAGAGCAATCAAAACCGGTCGGGATCGGGCGCCCGGTCTCTTCAGCTTCCGCCACTTCCGGGATCGATACCGGTTCGCGCAGTGCAACCCCACTTTTCGAGGAGGCGCGCGGATTGCTCATTGGCTCTCGTCGTCCGCGCGGGATAATGCTTGCGCGGGCAACGAAGACCGCACCGGGAGAGCGCACCATGAAACTGTTCTTAATCACTGCGTGCTGGGTTCTGATCGGGTGTGGGGTCATTTTCGGGCTGGTTCACGGCATCGTTCCTCACCTACTCACACCGGACCTGTTTCCGAAAGCACAGGCACGCGAAGTCCAACATGTACCCGTGGAAAACGTAATCACGAGCGCCGGTTTCGCCGTGGGCGCCGGAACCGAACACAAGTAAATGCAATCTGCATCACCCATATCAAATTAAAAACGCGATCGAAGCAGAGATAGTCCAGGGGGCTTTCAAAGGGGGGTCGCCTTTGCTGCCTCTGCTTCCCAGTTTGCCCATTCCGCACAATTCGCATCGGATAGCCCACGACGGCTAGCCCCGTTTCAGTTTGCTTGTAGCGAGCCGCGACCGCTAGGGAGTGGGAGGCGCCCCCATTTATCGTCACGGTTCCACGCACAGGATGCCCCGCTCCCTTGCGGTCACGGCTCGTTTAGTCGCTACGGATCTCGAAACGAGACTAACAATTGCCAACGCTACTGCCCTGAAAAAGCCGCTTTCTGCGCGCGTCACATCCGTCACAAAACCTCGTCATTGCCCACAATTCCTGGGGTTTTCGAGCATGTTCAATTCGCGCGGCTAACAATTGCTAACGTTTTGGCCCCAGCCCGTGCAACACTCACAGTCCGCCATTACAAGAAATGGCAGATTCGAGCGAAAGTCACAAAGGAGAGCTTCCGTTTCTGCGGCCGAAGAAGCCCCACTCACTCCAGAATCCTGAGCCGAAAAGCACCCAGCGCCTTTTTCTTGACACAGTTGGTGGCCGGCGCAAGTCCGTTGATGGGTCGCGTTACACGCATGCAACCCAACTTCACGGCAGCGGACGCTTAGCCATGATTGCTCAAATCACCTCCACCGTTCTGTACGTCGGCCTCGCGGCGAGCGTCATGTTCCAGGTCGCGACCGTTGTTCGACTCGCTGCTCGAAACGTCCAAAAGCGGACCGCCAACGAAGCCAAAGCCCAACCCGCGGCCCGGTCGGTGCAACCCGCCTCCCTCGCCCGCCCCACAGTCGCAAAGCCCGTGTCGCGCATCCGCCGTCGCGACTACCGCCTCGCCCTCCGCGCGGCGAAGGCTTCCCTCTCTGCATGAAATCTTGACAATCGGGCGGCACGTCGGTTGCAACCACCATGGCCCGTCGCCCGACAGGATTCCAACAGAGGGCCACAAATGCTTCGTCACGTTTTCGCTCTGGCGTCGGTTGCGGTTCTGGCACTCGCTTTCAGCCCGGCGTTCGCAGAAGATACGAAGCCGGGAACCCATGAAGGCAAAGTCGTCAAGGCCGAGGCCGGCAAGCTGACGATGACCGACAAAGACGGGAAGAAGGAGCACACGCACGTCATCCCGGCCACCGCAAAGGTGACTTGTGACGGTAAAGAGTGCAAAGTCGAAGACCTGAAGCCCGGTTCGGCGGTCAAAGTGACGACGGAAAAGAAGGAAGACAAGTTAGTCGTCGTGAGCGTCGAAGCAAAGAAGGCCGATTAGTTGGGACGGGAACGGCAGTTCCTCATGTGTGGGAACTGCTCTTCTCGGATTAAAAAGGAACGCCCCTGAATTATCAGGGGCGTTTTTGTATTTCCGACACGAGCATCCGCCTGAAGTGTAATCTAAATTACCAGTTACGGATGTCGTTGTTACATTTTCACACACGATTGAAACGGACGGTTCACCGATTCAGTTAGCTCGCCACTCCGGTAATGGTAGCCGCCATTTGCGCACGCAGGTGCGGCTTGTAGGTTCCCGGTACTGCGCGGAAGCTGATCGCGAGCCGGTTCCACCCGTTGATCGAGATCACTGCCCACGTCAGGTCGACCAACTCTTTCTCGGTGAAGTGTTTACGGGCTTCGGCGAAGGCTTCATCCGGAACGCCGTCTTCGAGTTCGGTGACCAGTTCCGCCCAGGCGAGCGCGGCCCGTTCCCGGTCCGTGAAGAACGGTGTTTCGCGCCACGCGCTCAGGGCGTAGAGCCGTTGCTCCGTTTCGCCCGCCGCCCGCGCGTCCTGCGTGTGCATGTCCAGGCAGTACGCACACCCGTTAATCTGTGAGGCGCGAGTTTTCACCAGTTCGAGAAGCGCGTGTTCCAACCCGCTCCCGCGAACATATGTTTCCAGCGCGTACATCGCTTTGAGCGGATCAGGAGCGTGCTTCAGGTAGTTCACTCGAGCTTCCATTGTGCTTTCTCTCCCAAGGTCCGGGGCGATAAGTTCCGTCGTCATCGGCCGAAGGCGATGAGGGCCAGCGGCTCAGCTTGTCAGGGTTTAGCACGACGAAGAGGGTATCAACGCGATCTTCGCGAGCCGCGAACGTGAGGACTTCCACGGGTCGGCCCGCGATCGTGAACACCATCCCCGGCGCGCCGTTTACGGTGGCCGGAGCGAGGTCGCCCAACTGCCGCAACTTGCGGAACACGACGGCGAGCAGATTGGCGATCCGGCGCGTCCCGATCACAGGGCGCGGAGCGGCGTGGGTCTTCCCTCCACCGTCCGAGAACAGCGTCGCGTCGGACGTTAGCATCGATTCGATCGCCCCCACGTCCCCGGATCGACACGCCGTGAAGAACCGCTCCGCCAGTTCGCTCACGCGCTCGGGTGCGGCATCGAACCGCCGCTCGCGCGTGTCGAGGCGCTTCTTCGCGCGGGCCGCGATTTGCCGGATGTTGACGGGGGACTTATCGAGCAACTCCGCGATCTCATCGAACTCGTAGCCGAACACTTCACGGAGCAGATAAGTTGCTCGTTCGGTGGGCGAAAGCGTTTCGAGCAGGACGAGGAACGCCATCGAAAGCGAATCGGCCAGTTCGGTGCGATCAGTTGCCCCGGCCCACGAATCCGCGACCGGTTCCGGGAGCCACTGACCGACGTATTCTTCGCGCTTGGCCTTCCGTAACCGGTCGATGCACACCCGGGTGGTGGTCTTTACGAGCCACGCCTCGGGTGTCTCCACTTCGGCCACATGCTGCTGGTAACGCAGGAAGGCGTCCTGCACCGCGTCCTCGGCGTCGGCCACGGTTCCGAGCATCCGGTACGCCACCGACAGCAACTTCGGTCGCAGGTTCTCAGCGCTGTGTGGAGACGGCTCGCTCATGTCATCACTCCCTCTTCACGACCAAGGACGGGGACGGGAGCAGTTCTGTGACACCGGGCGAAAGTTTTTCGCGAACCCTTCAGCTTTCTTCCGCCGAAGGTAATCCGGGTAACCCATCGATACTCGCGCGGTTCTTCTGCGCTCGATATTGCGTCAACCCCTCGGCGCCCTTCTTGTCGGCCCACGCAACGAGTTGCTCGCGGTCGCCCGCATATTGGTAAAGCGGAACCGCGTAACCGCACGAATCCGCAATCCGGCTCACGTCCATTACCACCACCGCGCGAACGCCGGCCAGGTCCGGGAACGCGGCAGAAACACTCGACCAGTCCGGATCGCCCGGTTCGACGGCCCGACCGTGCCCGTACAGACGCAGAATGCGCGGCCGCCCCTCGAAGGCGCAGAACATGATCGTGAGGCGCCCGTTCTCGCGCAGGTGAGCGATCGTTTCTACGCCGCTGCCGGTCAGGTCCAGGTACGCAACCGTGGTCGAGCCGAGCACGCGGAAGGTGTCCAGACCCTTGGGCGATACGTTCACGTGCCCGTCCGCAGAAAGTGGTGCGGTGGCGACAAAGTACATGTGTTGCCGGGCGATGAAGTTCCGCAGATCGTCGTTGATTTCGGTGAACGTCTTGCCCATACGACCCTCACAATTCGGGAGACTGCGCGTGCCGCCGCTCCACGTGCTGGGAGTAAGATTAGCCCTCGCCGTGCGGTAAGTCCGTTCAAGCGATTCCTGCAACACGCAGAAACCGAGGAGATCGGCAATGGGACAGCACTTAACGGGCAAAGTGGCTCTGGTGACCGGGGCGTCACGCGGGATCGGCCGGGCCATCGCCCTTCGCTTGGCCGCGGACGGCGCCGCGGTTGTGGTGAACTTTGCGGGCGGCGCTCAACAGGCCGCGGAAACCGTGACCGCAATTGAACGTGCCGGTGGGAAGGCAGTCGCGGTTCAGGCCGACGTGAGCAAAGTCGCCGACGTGCGCCGGCTGTTCGACGCCACTTTTGAACGATTCGGCCGACTCGATATTGTGGTGAACAATGCGGGCGCGCTGTTAACCAAACCCGTGGTCGAGGTCACCGAAGAAGAATACGACCGGTTGTTCGGCGTGAACGTGAAGGGCACGTTCTTTTCCAGCCAGGAAGCCGCGAAGCGCCTGGCGAACGATGGGCGCATCATCAATTTCTCGTCGTCCACCACCGCGATGATGCTGCCGGGGTACGCGGCCTATGTTGCCACGAAGGGAGCGGTTGAACAGCTCTCTCACGTGCTGGCCAAGGAAGTCGGCGCGCGCGGGATCACCGTGAACGTGGTGTCCCCGGGACCGACCGACACCGAACTGTTCAGTCAGGGTAAGACCGAAGAACAGAAGCAATACTACGCGAAGATGGCGGCGCTGGGGCGGCTCGGCACCCCGGAAGACATCGCCGCCGTCGTCTCGATGCTTGCAGGGCCGGACTCCCGGTGGATCACGGGACAGAACATCCGCGTCAACGGCGGGCTGATTTAATCAACCAGATCATTGTCCCCACGCACCGAGCACCTTCCGCAAATGGTGCTCCAGGTGGTCGACGTAGTCGGTGAACAACCACTCCAGTGTGACTTCGGCAGCGCCACCCACCCGACACGTTGCACGGCGCCCCTCAGCAGACATGTTCTCGGCGACGTGCAACAAGTGCGTGTTGTACGCGCGCCAGAGATCGATCAGATCGGCCCATCGCGCGCCCTGATAATTCTGGACCCGAACCCACCCCTCTTGCTCGTAGCGCGGAAAATCTTGACCGGCCGCCAACTGCCCGCGAACGAACCGCTGGTGATTGTTCGAGGCCGAATCGACCAAGTGGCCGATGACTTCCTTCTTCGTCCACCGCTCGGGTGACGGGCGCTGCTCGCTTTCGGTTTCCGAATACTTCGTAAGCACGCCCGGAAGTGTTTGTACCGCGAATCTCAGGCGATCGATTGCGTTCTGCATCACCGTATCTCCCAATCGGGTTTCTTGTTGGGGAGGTGAGACAGTGGAACGCGCCAAAAGGTTCGCGCGAATTTTTGCGGATTTTCTATTCCTGAATCGGCAGTTCCACCGGTGCAATTCCGGGATCGGAGGAACGCAGTTGTTTCTCGACGCCCAAGTTGAGTGACTGGAGCTTGGCCCGCAGCGTCGTGCGCGAGATGCCGAGCAGGTCGCTCGCTTGCTTCTGGTTCCCGTGAACGTGATCGAGCACAGCCGTCAGCAGCACGCGGTCAACCGATTGCGTGACCTGTCGGTAAATATCCGGCATCCCCACTCGCAGGAGGTCAGCAATCAGCGACTGTAGGTCCAATGTCGAGGATGGGCGGCTCGGTCCCCCGCGAATCGATGCGGGCAAAGCGTCCAGCGTTATCACTTCCCCCACTGCCTGCACGACTGCGAACCGGACCGTGTTCTCCAGCTCGCGCACGTTCCCGGGCCAGTGATACGCTTCCAGCGCGGCCAGTGCTTCGGGATCGACCCCTCGCACGTGCTTCCCCAATTTGCGATTCGTTGCGGTGATGAAGTAGTTCACCAGCAGCCCGACATCTCCGGTGCGCTCGCGGAGCGGTGGAAGCGGGATCGTGAACGAGTTGAGCCGGTAGAACAAATCCTCCCGGAACTTCCCCGCCGCGACCAGTGCCGCGAGGTTCTGGTTCGTCGCGGCGACCACGCGCACGTTCGTCTCGATCGTTTCGTTCCCGCCCACGCGCTCGAACCGCTGGTCCTGGAGCAGGCGCAACACCTTGGCTTGCGTCGCCGGACTCATGTCCCCGATCTCGTCCATGAAGATCGTGCCGCGGTGGGCCTGCTCGAACTTGCCGATGCGCTTGCGGTCCGCACCCGTAAACGAGCCTCTCTCGTGCCCGAACAACTCGCTCTCAAGCAGCGCGTCCGGAATGGCCGCACAGTTGATCGCGACGAAGGGACCGTCCGCTCGTGCTGAGTGCTGGTAGAGCGCGCGGGCGACCAACTCCTTCCCCGTACCGCTCTCGCCCAGAATGAGCACGGTCACGTCTTGCGGAGCGATCCGCCCGATCAGCTTGTAGACCTCCAGCATGGCCGGGCACCGGCCGACGATCTGATCGGTGTTGGTGTCCTGCGGCGCTTCGTCCCCCATCAGCGTCGGGGTGGACTGAATCCGCCGCAGCTCGAACGCCTTCCCGATGACCTCGTCGAGTTGGTGCAGGTCGACGGGCTTGAGCAGGTACTCGAACGCCCCGCGCTTCATCGCTTCGATCGCGGTATCGGTGTTCCCGTGGGCCGTGATGATGACCACGGGCAGGTGCGGGTCACCCTCGCGGATGTGGACGAAGGCGTCCAGCCCGGACATATCGGGTAAGCGCACGTCGAGGATCACCGCGTCCGGCTTCTCGCGCGCGACCGCGGCCATCCCGAGTTTGGCGGTCGGCGCCGTTACGACCACCGTATCGTCGCTCTCCAGTGCGGCCTTGAGCGAGTACAGGATGCCCGGTTCATCGTCGATAATCAGCAATTTCGGCATTACTTCGCTCCGGCAGAAATGAGCGCACCGGTTCGCTCCGGCGCCCGCGCAACACTCGGCAAACGAACCACGAACACCGCCCCGCCCGCCGGCCCGTTCCCGGCCCCGATCGACCCACCGTGGGCCTCCACGATGCGCCGACAAATCGACAGCCCCAACCCCAGTCCCGTTTCCTTGGTGCTGATGAACGGGTCGAAGATCTGCTCCTCCAACCCGGCTGGTAGCCCCGGCCCCGTATCGGAGATCTGAACCGTGAGTGTGTCTTCGCTCCCAATGGCCGTAATCCGAATCGTTCCCCCGGATGGCAGAACATCGAGCGCATTGAACAGGAGGTTGTAAAACACTTGCCCCAACTGCCCCGGGTCCGCGTCGAGCGCGGGAAGATCGGGTGGAAGAACGGTCCGGATCTCGACACCCTGAAGCTCGGCCCGCGCCCCGATACCCGCCAAGCACGAACGGATGAGTTCCCCCGGTTCGACCGGCTTCTTCTCCGGGCGCGGCGGGCGGGCGAAATCGAGGAACGTGCGGATGATCTGTTCCAGTCGAAGGATCTCGCCCTCCAGCACGCGCAAATCCTGCGGTCGGAACCCGTTCGCCCGGCGCGGATCGGTCGCAGCCTGAACCAGCAGTTTAATGACCGTGAGCGGGTTGCGAACCTCGTGCGCGATCCCGGCTGCCATCTGACCGACCCACGCCAGTTGTTCGGCACGCAGCGCGTCGCGCTCGGTCTGCTTCAATCGGTTGAGCACTGCCGCGGCCGCGTGCGTCACGCGCTGAAGGGTCGTTCCGGGAGGACCGGTTGTCGGCAACTCGGCGGAGACATGCGCCGCTTCACCGAGTAGAGCCGCGGTATCGCGCAGCACGCGATCGGTGTTCAACAGTGACCGCCGGAGCGAAACGGCGATCACCCACCCACCGAGCAACCCCGCCACCGATCCGCACACGCCCAGCCCCACCAGCCCCACCGTTAATCGCTGCGACAACTCCCGATTCGCCTCGCTCGCGCGGTTCAGCATCCCTTCGTTGATCTTCAGGTACTCGCGGGCCGGTTCGAGGATCTCACGCGCGAGAACCGTGTCAATCAACTCCAGCACCTTCGCGTACACGCCTTGTGACGGGGGGGCTTGTTCGAGCCGGTCGTATTCGGCGAAAAAGTGCTCGTAACCCTTGCGCACGCGCCGCATGAGAACCTGCTCCTGGTCCATCGTGGCGAGTTTCTCTGCCCCCTCCAACGCTTCCGCGGCGCGCTGTTGGAGGCGCGGCACCGAATCCAGGTGCTTCCGCTCGCCAGTAATCAGGTACCGGTCGAATTGGACGTGGATCTCGCGCAGGCTGATCTCCAGTTCCTGTGCCGCGTGGACACTCGCTACGTGATTGTCGAGCATCACCGAGACGTTCCGCTGCGAGTCGCGTGCGTACCACGCGGCGCTCACCGCCACCGCGACCAACAGCACACTGACCGCAGCAACCGGGGCGGTTAACCGCGCCACTATCCGGGTCTGCATGAATCCCCCTCAATCAATCGCCCGCACTTATCTCTCATCGCGCATTGTGTGCGCAAATCTGCGTTCGTCCAAGCACCCAATTCCACAACGCGAACCGCGACCAATTTCTGGCCACCCGTTCGGGATTTGTTCGTTTCGCCAACTCAAGACCCATTGAACCGCGACGGACACACACCACAATCACCAATCGCACGCGCCACAAACACATCGCGCAAAGTATGCAACCAAAACGAGATACAGGTTCCGCCACCCGAAACGTGTTCGCTCCGCGGTGCTGCGAAGGGCGAGTCGTTCGTTTCTGGCATCCTCGTTGCCTAGAGGCATGTGCAACCGCGGTGCCCGGAACATCAGTTTCGGGCGGATCTGCATTGGATGCAGTCATTTCTTCCGTTCTTGAGGTGACCCCGTGGGCTGGAGTAAGGAACGATTGCAAGAAGTGGCTCGCACGCGGCTGGGCGGGGCCAAGCTGATCGTGGTCGCGAACCGGGAACCGTACATCCACCGGTACAAGGACGGTGAGGTCGAGTGGATTCGGCCCGCGGGCGGTCTGACCACCGCTCTCGATCCGGTGATGCAAGCGTGCGGGGGCGTGTGGGTCGCACACGGCTCCGGAGACGCCGATCGCGCGGTGACCGATGCGAGCGGGCGCGTGGGCGTTCCTCCGGACGATCCGAACTACGTGCTGCGCCGCGTGTGGCTCAGCAAGGACGATGAGGAGGGCTACTACTACGGCACCGCCAACAGCATGTTATGGCCCCTCTGCCACCAGGTGTTCGCTCGACCCGTGTTCGATCAGGTCCACTGGGAAACGTACCGCAAAGTCAACGAGACGTTCGCCGAGGCCGTACTTGAGGAAGCGCAAGGCGGCCCGGCGCTCGTCTTCGTGCAGGACTACCACTTTGCACTACTGCCCCGGTTGCTGAAAGCCGCCCGACCAGACCTCGTCGTTGCCCAGTTCTGGCACATCCCGTGGCCCGGCCCGGAGAAGTTCTTGGTGTGCCCGTGGGCCAAGGAACTACTCGATGGGATGCTCGGGAACGACCTGTTCGGGTTCCACACACAGAACGACTGCAACAACTTCCTGGAGTGCGTGGACCGCGCGCTCGAATGCCGTATCGACCGCGAACGGTTCGCGGTGCAGCGCAGTGGGCAAGTCACGACCGTGCGCCCGTTCCCGATCAGCGTCGATCCGGAGCTGGCCCAGGAATATCTGGGCGACGACTGGGAAGATCGCGCGACCGCGCTGCGCAAGAAGCACCGGTTGGGCGACCGAGCACTGATCGTGGGTGTGGACCGCGTGGACTACACGAAGGGCATCCCGGAACGACTCCAAGCGGTCGATCGGCTGCTCCAGAAGCACCCGGAGTTGAAGGGGCAGTTCCACTTCTTACAGGTCGGAGCGCCGAGCCGCACGCACATCCCCGCGTACCGTGACCTGACCGAAGAAGTGAACATGCTGGCCGAGCGCATCAACTGGGAGCACGGGACCGAGGACTGGCAGCCGGTGGTGTTTCTCAACGAGCACCACGGACCGGACGACATCTTCGTCCTCTATCGTGCGTCGGCGGGATGCGTGGTCAGTTCGTTGCACGACGGCATGAACCTCGTCGCGAAGGAGTTCGTGACTGCACGCGACGATGATCGCGGAGTGCTCGTCCTGTCACAATTCACAGGCGCCGCACGCGAACTGCCCGATGCCGTGATCGTGAATCCGTTCGACGTCGAGGAGATGGCCGATGGGTTGTACGCATCGCTCACGATGCCGGCCCAGGAGCAAGAGCGGCGGATGCGCCGGATGCGTGCCCAGGTGGACGACCACAACATCTACCGCTGGGCCGGTGTACTCCTCAGTGCCATTGGGAAGCTCATCCCGGACACGAGCGAAGTACTACCCACGCAAGTCGAACCCGATCCACTCGACGTGATCGAACGTGAAATCGCCCGCGAGAACTACATCACCGCACTCCGACTCACCAGCGGTTAACAACCAGAACAGCCCGATTCGGCGCTTTGCGACTGCAAGTTAGCGGTCGCAAAGCGTTCAATATCACACCGACCGTTCGAGCATCCAACGGCAGCAACTTTTAAACTCTGACCCGAAAAGGAACCAATGACGCCCCCACGCGACTCCGACCGGTCCCGGTTGCCCGGTCTGTTGCTCGTTGATCCCGATCCCCGCGTGCGCGACGCACTCGCGCGTGCGATGGAGAACGAAGGTTGGCGCGTGTGGTCCGCGGCCGACGGAACAAGTGCGGTCGAAATCTATCACCAGAACCGGGACCAGATCGACGTGGCGCTCGTGGACCTTCTGTTCCCGGGACTTCAGGGCGGGCGCCTTTTAGCAGAATTGGGTCAACTCGATCCGGACCTCGTTCGCTGTGCGATGTCGGGTGGCGTGAACGCATACACGGCGTCCGCGTTCCGGCGAATGAGTGGCACGCCACTATTCACCAAGCCCCTCGACACCCACGCACTCGCGTGCGCATTGCACGAGATGATGGCGCCGGCCGCTCCCCAATAAAGTCACTCCGAGCGCATTGGTCGCTCACGTTTGCTATTTCCGGTTGGCGCGTCGACTCACTCGGAATGCCGTTTCTGTTCGCGTTTCACAATCAGAGGGTATAATTTTCGAGGCACGGGCACGAATTTTGCACGGCATAGACATCGCGCGCTTGATTATCCTGGAAGTACCCGATGCCCTCTTCGAGTCCCCCCGTTGAATCTCACCAGAAAAAAGCCGATCTTCCACTCTTCATCGGCCTGATTGCAGTAGTCGGGTTCTTCGTTGTTAGTGGAATTGTTGCGTACTGGAACACCCGCACCTTGAGCCGCAATGCGCAATCCGTTGCGCACACCCACGAGGTGCTCACGACACTCGACGACATTCAGTCGTTGATGAAGGACGCAGAGACAGGACAGCGGGGCTACGTCCTCACGGGCGACCCGCGATACCTGGAACCGCACACACTGGCAGTCGTTCGAGTCAAAGACAAGTTGAACGATGTCGAGCGGCTCACCGCCGATAACCCCGATCAACAGGCCCGAATTCCCCTTCTCCGAAGCCTAATCGAAGCGAAATTGGCCGAACTCGAAGAGACAATTGTCCTTCGGCGCACACAGGGATTCGAGGCCGCTCAGAAAATCGTTGCGACCGATCGTGGGAAAGCGACGATGGACGGTATCCGCGATCAAGCGGTCGGAATGGAGCGCACCGAGCGCGAGCTCCGGACCCAGCGCTTCGCCGAGATGGACAAAGCGTATTCGGTCGCCGTGGTCAGCGGAGTTCTCACGGGCGTGCTCGGCACACTTCTCGCCGTGGCCGTCGCGTTTTTGGTCCGGCGTGCGGTCGCGCAGCGGCGCGAGGAAGAGTGGCTTCAGAGCGGCCAAATCAAACTCGGCGCGGCGATGACCGGCGACCAGCGGGTCGAGCAACTCGGCGAGAGCGTACTCAAATTCCTGGCCGAGTATTTGGGGGCGCATGCGGGTGCATTTTTCGCACAGGAAGAGGGAAGTTTCCGCCGGGTCGCGACTTACGGCACTCCCGCCGGTACCAGTATCCCGGAACGACTGGAGATGAGCGACGGGTTGGTCGGGCGCGCGATCAAAGACCGCCGGTCGTTCTTCGTTCACGACGTACCTGACGGTTACCTGAAGGTCGGCTCGGCGCTCGGGCAAGCGAGCCCGCGCCACCTCGCGATCATCCCGACCACGCTCGACAACTTCACGAACGCAGTGTTTGAACTCGGGTTCATTCACGCACCCGTTCCTTTATCGACCGAACTACTCGATCGGGCCGGAGAAGCGATCGGGCTGGCGGTCCGGTCGGCCCGGTACCGCGCCCACCTCCAGAACCTGCTCGAAGAAACTCAGCGCCAGTCGGAGGAACTCCAAGCTCAAAGTGAGGAACTGCGAGTCTCGAACGAAGAGTTAGAGGAACAGAGCCGGGCGCTCAAGGAATCGCAGGCCCGGTTGGAACTTCAACAGGCCGAACTCGAGCAGACGAACGCGCGGCTGGAAGAGCAAACCCAAATGTTGGCAGACCAGCGCGACGACGCCACACGATCACGCGCGGCTCTCCAGGTGAAGGCCAACGAACTCGAACAGGCCAGCCGGTACAAATCCGACTTCCTGGCGAACATGTCGCACGAGCTGCGCACCCCGCTCAACTCGTCGCTCATTCTCGCGAAGCTCCTCGCCGACAACCGCGAGGGGAACCTCACCGCCGAACAGGTGCGGTTCGCGGAAACAATTCAGTCCGCGGGGAACGACCTGCTCGCGCTCATCAACGACATCCTCGATCTCTCGAAGATCGAGGCCGGGAAGATGGACGTGCGGGCCGAGCCGGTCCGGTTGGCTCTACTCGCGGAAGACCTCACGCGCGTGTTCCAGCCGGTCGCCGAGCAGAAAAAACTCACGTTCCAGATCCGCGTCGCTCCGGATTGCCCTGGCTCCATCACTACCGACCGCCAGCGCCTCGAACAGGTGCTCAAGAACTTGTTCTCGAACGCGCTGAAATTCACCGAACGCGGCGAAGTGAGCATGGACGTGACCCGCGTCGCGGGCGACAAGATCGCGTTCGCGGTGCGCGACACCGGCATCGGCATTCCCGAACAACAACAGGAAGTTATCTTCGAGGCGTTCCGACAAGCCGACGGGACCACCAGCCGCAAGTACGGTGGTACGGGTTTGGGGCTATCGATCGGGCGCGAACTCGCACGGTTGTTGGCCGGCGAACTCGGGGTCACAAGTGAACCCGGGCGCGGGAGCACGTTCACAATCACTCTCCCGATCACCTACGACACGACACTCGTTGCCCCGCGCACGCGCGGGCCGATCACCGGCCCCGCAACTCCTGCCCCGCCGGTCGCTGTTCCTGCTCCAGTATCCGCAACACCAATCACTCCGCGCCTCGCACCGAATCTGGCACGTCGGTTCGAGGACGACCGCGAGCGCCTGACCGCGGATCGCCGGGTCATTCTCGTCGTGGAAGACGATGCCTCTTTTGCTCACATCATGTACGACCTCGCACACGAACTCGACTTCCAGTGTGTCGTCGCGAGCAGCGCGGAGGAAGGGCTTGCGGCAGCCATCCAGCACCGCCCCAGCGCGGTCGTTCTCGATGTGGGGTTGCCCGATCATTCCGGGCTGTCCGTGCTCGACCGACTCAAGCACGACGCGCGCACGCGGCACATTCCGGTTCACGTTGTTTCGGCTCACGATTACGCCCAAACTGCGCTCGCGCTGGGGGCTGTCGGGTACATGCTGAAGCCGGTCAAGCGCGAGCAACTGGTCGAAGCGCTCGAACGGCTCGAAACGCGCCTGGAACAGCGCCTGCGTCGCGTGCTGATCGTCGAAGACGACGCGGTTCAACTCGACAGCCTGCGGAAGTTGCTCGGCACGCACGACGTGGAGACGGTCGGCGCGCGGACCGCGGCCGAGTGCCTGGAGCGCCTCAAGAGCGAAACGTTCGACTGCATGGTGCTCGATCTGACGCTGCCCGATGCTTCCGGGTACTCTCTCCTCGAAACACTGAGCCGCGAGGACGCTTACTCGTTCCCGCCCGTCATCGTGTACACCGGGCGCGAACTCGCGGACGACGACGAACAGCGCCTGCGGCGGTACTCGAAGTCGATCATCATCAAGGGCGCGAAGTCGCCCGAACGGTTGCTCGACGAGGTGACGCTGTTCCTCCACCAAGTGGTTTCGGAACTTCCGGCCGAACAGCAGAAAATGCTGGAAAAGGCCCGAAGCCGCGACGCCGCACTGGAGGGGCGCCGAATCCTGGTGGTCGAGGACGACGTGCGGAACGTGTTCGCGCTCACGAGCATCCTGGAACCGCGCGGTGCAGTAGTCACGATCGCGCGCAACGGGCGCGAGGCCCTCGAAGCCCTGGAACGCTCGCTCAGCCAACCGGACCAGGCCGTCGATTTGGTGCTGATGGACGTAATGATGCCGGAGATGGACGGGCTGACCGCCACGCGCGAGATCCGCAAACGGGACTCGTGGAAGAAGTTGCCGATTCTCATGCTCACGGCCAAGGCGATGCGAGACGATCAGGAACAGTGCCTCGCGGCCGGAGCAAACGACTACATGGCGAAGCCCCTGGACGTCGAGAAGTTACTGTCACTGGTCCGCGTGTGGATGCCCAGATAGGGTCGTCAAAAGCCATAAGGCCGAAAGTCCACTGTTCCGAGCCTCGACCTGCGACTTTTCGACCTTCGACGCGGAGCGAAAGCGGGGGGGAAAGTGTCCGACAAGACCGAGGAGATCGAACTGCGGCTGCTGCTCGACGCCATTTACCAGCGGTACCACTACGACTTCCGCGGGTACTCAGCAGCGTCGATCACCCGGCGCCTGCGCCAGGCGCGCGAGCGGTTCGGCTGCCGGAGCTTTTCGCAGCTCCAGGACCGCGTGCTGCACGAACCCGCGGTGCTCCCGGAACTGTTGGCGTTCCTCACGGTGCAGGTGAGCGAGCTGTTCCGCGACCCGGCGTACTTTCGGGCGATCCGCGAACAGGTGGTCCCGCACCTCCGCACGTACCCGTCGCTCAAGGTGTGGATCGCGGGGTGCAGCGCCGGCGAGGAAGTGTACTCGCTCGCCATCCTGTTCCGCGAAGAGGGGTTGGAAGACCGCACGATGTTCTACGGCACGGACATCAACCCGGAGGCGATCAGAAAGGCCGAGGCCGGAGTGTACGAGATCGACCGACTCGCACTCTTTACTGAAAATCACCGACTCGCGGGCGGGAAGTCGTCACTGTCAGACTACTACACCGCGGCCTATGGCGCGGCCGTGTTCGACAAGACGCTGCGGCGCCGAACCGTGTTCTCCGATCACAGCTTGGTGACCGACGCGGTGTTCGCCGAGGTTCACCTCGTGTCCTGCCGCAACGTGCTGATTTACTTCGACCGCGAGCTACAGGATCGCTCCATCGGATTGTTTAAAGATTCGCTCGTTCGCAAGGGGTTTCTCGGTCTGGGCGCGAAGGAAAGTTTGCGGTTCTCCGCGCACGCCGACGCCTTCATCGAGTTCGCCCGGGACGAGCGCATTTACCAGAAGAGGGGCACAACGTGACCCCCGAACCGATTCCCTCCCCCGGAGCCGTCGTGATCGGTGCGTCGGCCGGGGCCGTGGACGCCCTGTCCGCGATCTTACCCGCGCTGCCCAAGGGGTACCCGCTATCGGTGATGGTTGTGGTCCACGTGCCGCCCGATAAAAAGAGTGTCATGGCCGAACTTTTCAGGAACAAGTGCCGCATGGACGTGTGCGAGGCCGACGACAAGGAACCTCTCGTTCCGGGCACGGTCTACTTCGCCCCTCCCGACTACCACTTGCTAGTGGAACCGGACCGGCGCCTGTCGCTATCGAGCGAGGAGCCGGTCCACTACTCGCGCCCGGCCATCGACGTACTGTTCGAGTCGGCCGCGGACGTCTTCGAGGCCGGGCTCGTGGGGGTGCTCCTCACGGGTGCGAGTTCCGACGGCGCACGCGGGCTGCGTGCGGTGTGCGACGCGGGCGGAACGGCCCTCGTTCAGCACCCCGACGAAGCGGCAGTCGCGACCATGCCCCGGGCCGCGATTGCGGCGTGCCCGTCGGCCTCCGTGATGTACCTGGAACAGATCGCGGCGTACCTCCGCGACCTGGGGAGGCGGCCGTGACCCGACCCGCACTGGCCCCGGTCCACTTCCTGCTCGTGGACGACCTGGAAGAGAATCTCATCGCACTCGAAGCGCTGCTCCGGCGCGACGGGCTCGTACTGCTCACCGCCCGCTCCGGCCCGGAAGCCCTCGAACTGCTGCTCAAGCACGAAGTCGCGCTGGCACTCGTGGACGTGCAGATGCCCGAGATGGACGGGTTCGAGTTGGCCGAACTGATGCGCGGGACCGAGCGCACGCGGCGCGTGCCGATCATCTTCCTCACGGCCGGCAACCCGGACCAGTCGCGCCGGTTCCGCGGGTACGAGGCCGGAGCGGTCGACTTCCTCAACAAGCCGATCGAGCCGCACACGCTGCGGAGCAAGGCGGATGTGTTCTTCGAGTTGTGGCGCGAGCGCCAGGAAGTGGCCCGCCAGCGCGACGAACTCAAGGCCGCGACCGCCGAGAACGCGCGATTGCTAGAAGAAACGCGCCGAACCGCGGACGCGCTCCGCGAGGCCGACCGGCGGAAGGACGAGTTCCTCGCGACGTTGGCCCACGAACTCCGGAACCCGCTCGCACCGATCCGCAACGGGTTGCAGATCCTGAGTCTCGCCCAATCCGCGGACACCGCGGCGCGGGCGCGGGCCATGATGGAACGGCAGCTCGGGCACATGGTGCGACTGGTCGACGACCTGCTCGACATCTCCCGCGTGACGAGCGGCAAAGTGCGCCTGCGCCCGGAGTTGATCGAGGTCCGCACGGCCGTCGAAGCGGCGATCGAAGCGAGCCGACCGGCGATCGAAGCGGGGCAGCACACGCTCACGGTTCACACCCCGAACGAACAGTTGTGGCTCCAGGCCGATCCCACGCGGCTCGCCCAGGTGATCGGGAACCTGCTCACCAACGCAGCGAAGTACACCCCCGACGGCGGCCGAATCAACGTCTCGGTGGAGCACGACAACGGGTACGCAGTCGTCCGCGTCAAAGATACGGGACTCGGCATCCCGGCCGACATGCTCCCGCGTGTGTTCGATCTGTTCACGCAAGTCGGCAAGCACCTGGACCGGGCACAGGGCGGACTCGGAATCGGGCTGGCACTGGTCAAGCGGTTGGTCGAAATGCACGGCGGTGAGGTGACCGTTGAAAGCCCCGGCCCCGACCGCGGGAGCACGTTCTCGGTGCGCATGCCGCTCGCGCCCGACGCTCCCGTGATCCCGCTTTCGAGTAACTCCATTCGCACGGCCCGCGGGAAATCGCGCCGCGTGCTGGTCGTGGACGACAACGCCGACGCTGCCGAGAGCTTGTCGGAACTGCTCACGCTGTCCGGCCACAAAACGGAAACCGCTCAGAGCGGCCCCGAAGCACTGAGCACCGCGGCCCGGTTCCGCCCGGAACTCGTGTTCCTCGACATCGGACTACCGGGAATGAACGGCTACGAGGTCGCCCGGACGCTGCGCTCCGACCCGAGCAGCACCAAAGCCGTTCTCGTGGCCCTAACCGGGTGGGGTTCGGAAGAAGACCGCCGGCGCTCGGCGGAAGCCGGCTTCGACTTCCACCTGACCAAGCCCGTAGAGACGGGGCAACTCGAAGGGCTGCTCGCCAAACTCGCGAACGGTCCGGCATGATACGTCAGCGGTCGTCCGTTCGAGAAAATCGGCTGGGACGGGTTCACCGCCCCTTGTACCCGGCCGCCGGGCAGTGGCCGGAGCCGTTCCCCTGAATCAGGAACGCTTCGACTGACGCGGTCGCGGCGAAGATCACGCACCAACGGCCGCAGGGTACTCACGCCTTACCCCATGACAGCGGCCGCGAAGGTCCGAAGCCTGACGTCCCTGTCACCGGACGGCCATTCGGCAAAAAATTGTAAGCGCGGAATTGAGAGGTGATGAAACTCGGCCGATCGAGTGCAAATCAGTACGGAACGGAGGAGAGACGATGGCGTCGCTATTCGGGCTGATCGGCGTGGCGCTCCTCGGCGCCGCGGCCATAGTTGGGATCTTCCTCGGTTCGGACAAAGTACCGCTGTCGATCACCGCGTGCGGGTTCGCGATCGCGGGCGGACTGTCACTGGTCGGGTCCGCTATTGTGGAGGCAGCGCAAATTTTGAAGTCTCAGAATCGGGAATAGCTCGTTCCGTATTGGTCGGCGCCGGGGCGTTCCCAACTGGTACCGGGGCTACATTCGTCGGCGTGTTGTGCCCAACTGGTACCACGACGACCGGGTGGCGCAGGCTGTAATCGCGCGGCTTGGGGTGCCCCACGAGGCGCCAAATTTCGGTACCCGCCGTGTACGGCAGCGTAAACGTGTCGCCGACGAACGTGAAGATGAGGTCGAAGCCCATTATCGGGACGAGCAGGTAATCGGCGGTACACGTCACCTTATCCCACGGGTACGTGGACATCGCGGCCCAGTCCCCGCGCACGCCCCCGTACACGCGACAGATCGGTGCGTCGGGGTTGCTCGTTGGCGCAACGGCGGGCTGTCGGAGATTGTCTACAGTCCCGCACCCGCACCCAATGGCACTCGCCAGGAGCGCAGCAGCGAGTGATTTCCGTCCGACCATAGGCTCCGTCCCTGTCAATGGGGCGAGTACGCGCGTTCCCGCGCGAATCGACCTCGTGTGCCACGCAACTTATCGGACGGAAATACCGTCAAAGACGAGAAAATCCCGATAATCCGCACTCCGGGGACAATCGTTTTCATTTATGAGTCCGCACGGCGACGAGTTCGTGCTATAGTTTCTGTCAATGAACTTGGTCCGAGAATCGGTGGTCCCGACGCGAGCGTTTCGCCGGGGGAACCTCGTTTGATCCTCCGGCGGGTTCGATCGAACACGCACCGCGAGTGCACTCCCGGAGGCCGCGCTCAGCACCGCCGACCTCGGTCATTGCTCGGTGCTTCACGCGCGTCGGCGCCATGTCGTTGTCCCGCTCCTCGCGGTTCAGTGTGCGCGTTCTCGGCCCAATAGCCGTTCTTTTTGTTTGCAGCTCGCCCGCTCCCGCACTCGATCCGGCCCGCGCCACAACACAGTACGCCATGCGCGTGTGGCAGACCGAACAGGGCCTCCCCCACAATTCTGTCACGGCCCTCGCTCAAACCCCGGACGGGTACCTCTGGTGCGGGACCGAGAACGGGCTGACGCGCTTCGACGGCAGCAATTTCACGCTCTTCGACCGCTCGAACACCCCGGCCATTCGGAACGAGACGATCCACGTGCTCCTCACCGACCGTAACGGCCGGCTCTGGATCGGGACCGGCGGCGGCGGACTGGTGCGGTACGAGGGGGGCGCGTTCACCCGGTTGTCCGTGGACGACGGCATGGTGGGCGATACCGTACACGGGCTCATGGAAGACAGTTCCGGAGCCCTCTGGATCGGCACGACCTCCGGGCTGAGCCGCTTCGCCGACGGGCGCTTTACGAACTACACGGTCGCGGACGGGTTACCCCACGACTACTGTCGCGTGGTGTGTGAAGCCCCCAACGGTCAACTGTGGGTCGGCACGAGTCAGGGGCTGTCGCGCCTCACCGGGAACCGATTCGAGACGTACACAACGGAACACGGTCTCCCCGGGAGTAACATTCAAGCCATCCGCGCGTGCTCGGACGGGGCGCTGTGGATCGGCACCAACGGGACCGGGCTGAGCCGGTGGAAGGACGGGCGGTTCACAAACTTCGATACCGAACAAGGACTTTCCAACGGGTTCGTGCGGGCGGTTCACGAGGACCGCGACGGGAACCTGTGGGTCGGGACCGACGAGGGCATCAGCCGGTGGAAGAACGGGAAACAGACCGGTCAGTTCCCCCGAAACCTGGTCGCGGGGCGGAGCGTCTTCGACATCCACGAGGACCGGGCCGGCCACTTGTGGGTCGGAACGACCGACGGGCTGCTCCGCATCGGTAACGGGCGCTGCGTCACCACGACCGTGACCGAGGGGCTCGCCGGTGACCTCGTCTGGGCCGTACACGCGGACCGTCGGGGCCACTTGTGGGCGGGAACGACGAGCGGTCTCAACGTCTGTCGGAACGGGAAATGGACCGCGTACACAACAAAAGACGGGCTCCCGACCAACGTCATCCTGTCGATCGCGGAGGAGACGGACGGGACGATGTGGTTCGGCACGTCGGGCGGCCTGGTGCGCTTCCAAAACGGGAAGTTTCACACGTTTACCGCCGCGGACGGCCTGACCAGTAGCACCATCGCCGCCGTGTTCTTCGACCGCCGGGGCACCCTGTGGGTCGGCACCAAGGGGGGCGGGGTCAACCGTTACAAGGACGGTCGGTTCACACCGGTCCAGATCCGGGCCGGGCGCAGCGATATCATCGCCCGCGTGTTCCACGAAGACGCCACGGGCGCCCTCTGGATCGGCACCAACGGGTCCGGCGTGTGCGTCCTGCGCGGCGACACGACCGAATGGTACACGGCCCGAAACGGGCTTTCTAGCGACCTGATTTTGGCGATTCACGAGGGCGCGGACGGGGCCATCTGGATCGGCACCCACGGGGGCGGGCTGAACCGGTTCCACAACAATCAGTGGTCGCACTTCACCAGCGCGAACGGGCTCTCGGACGACATCATCTATCAGATCCTCGAAGACGGCCCCCACTTCTGGATGAGCTGCGCAAAGGGGATCTTCCGCGTCCGAAAAGACGAACTCACGTGCGTCTGGCGCCCCGTTCACCCGTTGCTCTTGGGGAAGAACGACGGGATGCAGATCCTGGATTGTAGCGGCGGGTCGCAGTCGTCCGGGTGCCGGGCGCGCGACGGCACGCTCTGGTTCCCCACTACCCGGGGGCTCGTGGCCATCGAACCGGGGCGCGTCCAGGCGAACACCACCCCGCCCCAACTCTACATCGAACGGGTCATGGCCGACGGTGCGTTCCTGGACGCGCCGGGAGCGCTGACCGTCGCGCCCGGGCGGGGGCAACTCGAGTTCCACTTCGCCGCGATCGAACTCTCGGCCCCGGAACGGGTCCGGTTCCGGTACCAATTGGAAGGGTTCGACAAGGAGTGGGTGGAAGCGGGCAACCGGCGGTCCGCGTATTACACCAACTTGCCCCCGGGCCAGTACCGGTTCCGCGTGACCGCGTGCAACGGGGACGGGATCTGGCGCGAGGTGCCGCTCGAAATCGGACTCGTACTGCAACCGCATTTCTACCAGACCGACCTCTTCTACGGGCTGTGCGCCTTCGGGGTCGCGCTGGCCGGAATCGGGATTCACCTGTTCCGCACCCGGCGGCTCCGCGCCCGCGAAGAGTACCTGGCCCGGTGCGTCGCGATCCGCACCCGGCAGTTCCAAGAGGAAGTCGCGGAGCACGCGCGCACCGGAGAACAGTTGCGCCAGTCGCAAAAGCTGGAAGCCATCGGTCAGTTAGCGGGCGGCGTGGCGCACGACTTCAACAACTTGCTCACCGTTATCAACGGGTGCGCCGATCTCCTTTTGGACGGCTCCGGTTGGGGCGCACACGAGAAGGGTATGGTTCTCGACATCCTCGCCGCGGGCCGGCGGGCAGAGGGCCTGACGCGCCAGTTGCTGGCGTTCAGCCGGAGACAGGTGCTCGAACCGAAAGTGCTGGACCCGAACGCGGTCGTGACCGATACGGAGCGCATGCTCGCGCGGATGATCGGGGAAGACATCACCGTTACGGTGACCCTCGAACCCGGCTTGTACCGGATCAAAGCCGATCCCGTGCAACTCCAACAGGTACTGGTCAACTTGTCCGTGAACGCACGCGACGCCATGCCGCACGGGGGCCGGTTCACGATCGCCACCCGCAACGCGACGCTCGACGAAGAATACGCCAAAACACACCCCGAGGTAACTCCCGGCGAGTACGCCCTGCTGGAAGTGAGTGACACCGGGTGCGGGATGAGCACGGATATCAAGGCCCGGGTGTTCGAGCCGTTCTTCACTACTAAAGGACCGGGAAAAGGAACGGGACTCGGGCTGGCGACCGTTTACGGGATCGTCCGCCAGTCGGGTGGGCACGTCACCGTCGAGAGCGAGTCCGGGGCCGGAACCGTGTTCCGGATTTACTTCCCGCGCGCAGAGGGCGAGCCGGTCAAACAATCACAACCCCTCGGGCTCGGTTCGGTACCGGGGGGCGCGGAAACGCTGCTCCTGGTCGAGGACGAACCGACCGTCCGCGCGGTCGCCCGGCACGTTCTGCTGGCGTGCGGGTACCGCGTGCTGGAGGCCGAAGACGGAATGGAGGGCTTGCGCGTCGCCCGCGCCCACGCGGGGAGGATTGACCTGCTCCTTTCTGACGTCGTCATGCCCAATCTCGGAGGCCGGCAACTCGCCGAACAATTGCAGCAAGAACGTCCAGATATGCGCGTCCTGTTTCTGTCGGGGTACACGGACGACGTAGTTCTGCGTCACGGAGTTTCAGAGGCCGAGGTCGCGTTCCTGCAAAAGCCCTACGCACCCGCGACCCTGGCCTCCAAAGTCCGGGCGCTTCTTGATGGCCATTCGTCCGAGCACGGGAGCGAAATTTCTGAGCTGACCGGACGAGCCGTTGCCTGTGCGGACGGGGGCCAGGTGGTTAATTGTCTACTGGGATCGAACGGTTCACCGGACCGGGGCAGAAGCGAGTTGCGGCGTCGTTCACGTTCTGCCGCCCGATCGGGTGGAACCGCCGAACGGGTCAATTCCGTTGCTGGGCTCGCCAAGGGTGTTGCGAACGCCGCGCGGGAACCCCTTGGGTAGCGGCGAAAGCCCGAAGTTCTCATTTGGGGCCGTAACCGTAAGTGATTGCACTCCCCCGCCTTCTTTCTCGGCCAGTGAGTACACTGTTCGCCCTCGTCCGTATTCCCTGTTTGACCGCGATCACCCGCTCTTTCACATTCCCACCTATCCGCCCGTTAAGTACACGATCCCGCCCGGTGCGGCCGGTTGTATTCGCTTAAAATGCGGCACTCGATTTCGGAACGCGCGTCCGCCGATTCCCCGCGGACTTACCGCCCGCTCCGGCAACCGTGGCCGTGCCCCCGATACCGCCCGCAGCCCGGCGGCCACTTGCGGTATTCCTCGAAACCGTGCGCAAGGCCGGCTCCCGTACCGGCCGATGTGTAGACGAACAAGGGCACCCGGGAACCGTACCTCGTCTGGTTCCCGCGCGACGAAGTCCGAGCCGGGGCGACACGGAACGCACGGGTACGGGCTCATGGGCGTGGCCGATCCCGGCGGCGTTCCGCGAACCGATCCGACGCTCCAGCACCCGCGCTGCGTGTTCCAGTTGCTGCGCCGGCACTTCGCGCGCTACACGCCGGACGTGTGCGGGTGCCGGCCCGAAGAACTCGTCCGCGTCGCGGAGCTGCTCTGCGCCAATTCGGGGCGCGAGCGCACCAGCGCGATCGTGTACGCGGTGGGCTGGACCCAACACACGACCGGGGTCCAGATCATCCGCACCGCGGGCATCCTGCAACTGCTCCTGGGCAACGTGGGGCGGCACGGGGGCGGGATCACGGCGATGCGCGGGCACTCCAGCATCCAGGGCAGTACCGACGTTTCCACGCTGTACGACACGCTGCCCGGGTACCTCCCGCAACCCGTCGCGGACGCCGACCACGAAATACTCGAGGGGCACATCGAGAAGGAGGGAATGCCGACCGGGTACTGGGCGAACTTCCCGTCGTTCGTCGTTTCTCTCCTGAAGGTGTACTACGGCCCGGCGGCGACCCCGGAGAACGAGTTCGGGTTCGGCTGGTTGCCGCGCGTGGCCGGGGACCACTCGCACCTCGTCACCTTCGACCGCATGGCGCGCGGCGAAGTGACCGGGTTCTTCCTGTTCGGCCAGAACCCGGCCGGGGACGGGATGAACGCCAAGCTCCAGCGCGCGGCCCTGCGCAACCTCGACTGGCTGATCGTCGCCGACTGGTTCGAGACCGAGAGCGCGGTGTTCTGGAAGGCCGACCCGAACGGCCCGCCCCCGTCGGAGGTGAAAACCGAAGTGTTCTTCATCCCGGCCGCGAGTCACGTCGAAAAAGAAGGAACGCTGACCAATACTCAGCGGCTCCTCCAGCGGCACAACAGAGTGCTGGCCCCGGTCGGCGACGCGCGCTCGGATGCGTGGTTCGTGTACCAGTTCGGGAAGCGGTTGAAGGCGCTGTACGCCGGGTCAACCGACCCGAAAGACGCACCGCTCCTGAACCTCACCTGGGACTACGAACCCGTTCACCCCCAGAAGCTGGACGGTACCGCGAGCCGCATTTCGGGCGAACCGGACGTCGAACGGGTGCTGCAGGAACTCAACGGGTTCAGCACCACCGAAACCGACCCGCGCACGGACGAGCCGAAGTTGATTCCCGGGTTCTCGGCGCTCAAAGCCGATGGTTCGACCGCGTAGCGCTTCGGCGGCGCCAGGGTGATCGCCGCTGCAATTCTGGTTCTGAGTGGGGGCCGGGCCGTGCGTGCCCTCGTCGTGATGCTCCCCGCGGTTCACGGGGCGAAATAAACGGTTCGTGTCGGTGCTCGATACGACGGATGCGTGTTCCCCCCTCAGTCAACGGACCCCGATCGAGCGCGACTGGGACCAGGACCGAGGACGGTCCGACGCGCTACGCGGGCTGCCCGTGATTGGGGCCGGGCGCGCTGTGGTTCGTGTCGATTCACACGAGACCGGCTGGGGTGAAAAATCCCGTGCGTGCGGAGCAGGTGTGCCGCCGGTGGCACGGGGCACACAAGAACACGGATGCGCGGATCTGTCACCGGAACACGCGCCTACCCTACAGCTTTCCGTCGACCCCGAGTTGGTGGAAGTAGTGGGTCACTTTGTCCTGGTTTTCGAGGAGCCAGTCGATGCTCGGTTCGTTCGCCAGGGCCTTGCGGATCGCCTTCACCGTCGCTTCCCGGTTCACGTTGAAAAGCCCTTGATAATCGACCTCTTTGGGATCGACGGCGAGCACCGATGGGTCGAGCCAGACCGAGTAAATGATACCCAGATCGTTGGCTTTTTCCTTTGGGATGATGCCCGCACGAACGGCGTCGAGAACGCCGTTCGCGATGCCCGCCTGAACGCTCCCCATGAGGATGTTCGTATACCGCGAGCTGGCCACGGTCACCTTGCTCACCATCAGCGTCGCGGGGCGCACCTGAACGTCACTGTTCAGGATCGCGAACACCTTCGTGTGCCCCTTCGTCTGATCGCCGACGAGCGTGGCCAGCGCGGTTCCCACCGGGCCGTCCAATTCACCGATGACGATTTCCGGTTCGGCGCAGAGGTAGTCCTTGTCGCCCTCGACGAGTGCCTCGCCCGTCCGCATCCCGATCCGCCCCGCCATGTCGCCTCCTCGAACTTGGTAAACTCTGGTGCCCGGTGTGTGCATCAACGGCTGCAAATGCGGGCGGCACAACTCCCAGCGCCGCCTTCCGGTTTTGGGGAGCCTTCGGCGCTTCGCTCCCGCCCTTCTTCGATGTCGCCATCACCACGGCGGCAATCACCCCGATGACGATCAAAATAGCCGCGACGAGCCGGAAGATCTTCCAGAAGCTCCACGGCCGCTCGCCGGACACCTTACCCGTGCGCCCGTTGATAAGGATCTGGAACAATTTCTGTTGGTAGTGATAGTTCGCCAGCCACACGGGGAGCAAGCAGTGCTTGAACGTGATACCGAGGTACCGCGTATCGGTCATTTCAATGCGCTGGTGGTCGCCGCCGATGTCCCGCACAATGAGGTGACGGATTTTCGGCTGCATCATCTCCTTCGCGACCACGAGGCCGTCTTTCAGATCCACCGCGTACCGTTCCGTCTTCAGACCCGCGAGGAACGAATCCTGAAAAGGTTCGAGTTCCCCCGTGTCCCACGGTTCGAGTCCGCTGATGAGGTGCGCGGGGATACTCTTCGAGCCGCACACGAGCATATCGTCGAAGAAGTGCTGCACCTCACCCGTAACCGGGTACCAGTTCGTTTTCGTCACCGTGCGACTGCGCTCGACCTCGTTCCCGTTGTTATCTTTCTCGGTGTAATACTCCGTTTCTTGGTAGTCGTCGCCGCGCATCCCGCGATACTTCGTGTACGTCATCGCGTCGTAGGTCCAGTACGGCAGGTACACGCCGGCGAGTTGACCCAGGTTCGCGAGTTTCTTCAGTTCCGTTGGCGCGAACCAGAGCCCGTGGAGCCATTTGTCGAACGACTCGCGCGCCGCCCGCAAGTCCACCGCGAACGGGATCACCGACTCCGGCGGGAGCATCCCCTCAACGACTTCGGGCTTGTTCTCGAGGTGCGTACTGCAAAACGGACAAATATCCGTGACGACTTTATCTTCGAGGAGCACCATCGCCCCGCACCCGCTGCACTTCGTCTGTGTGGAGCGCCCCGCGATCCCACCGACGTTGCCCTTCACGAGCTTGCTGGCGTACTCGTTGAAGTCGCGCTCCTCGACCTCCGCGCCGCCCGCTTCGACGTCCGACGTGTGACCGCAGTACGGGCACTTGAGTGCGCGCTCACGCGGATCGAACTCGACCTTCGCTCCGCAATTCAAGCACGGAAAGAGTTTGCCCTTCGGGGGCGCGCTCGAAACCGTCGGTTCCTTGTCCACCTGCGGTTTGGTCGCAGGGGGCAGCGGGGGCGGATCGGACGACGGGAGCGGAGGAGGTGTGCTCATATCAAAATCGAAACTCGAAGCACGAAATTCAAAAAGAAGACAACCGCTGCCTCTTTTTGAATTTCGGATTTGGGATTTTGAGCTTACCCCGGAAGTGGCGGCGGTGCCGCAGCGAAGAGTGAGGCCAGTTCGGGCACGGTTTCAGCCGCGGCCCAACCCGCCATGCCCGGCCTCCACACCAGTGAAGCACGATTGATGGTGCCCGAATTGATGTGCGCGGCCAGTGTTGCCAGATCGAACGGCCCGGCCTGGGCACCGTTGATTGCCGCATGGAACGTGACCGCGGTCGGGAGTGGGGGCGGAGCGCTCGCGGTGGCGGGGGAAGTCGTGTTGCCGGGCGTCACAACGCCCGGCGCCCCCGCTGCACCGGCAAAAGCCCCACCCATCTGCTGCCCCACGGCCAGTCCCGCACCGAGGCCCGCACCCATCCCGGCCAAACCGCCCGGGTTCGCCGCGGCCGTGGGGATCGCTTCGGCCGTCTGGAACTTCGTGTATTGATCGAGGTTGCCGAGCACCGACATCTGCGAGCGCTTGTCGAGGGCCGCTTCGACCTCGGGCGGAAGGGAGATGTTCTCGACGAAGAACTGCGTCAGGGAGACGCCCATCTTCGCCATTTCCGGCGCGATGCGCTCGAGCGCGATCTTCCCGACCTTCTCGTAGTTCCCCGCGAGATCGAGCATCGGGATGCGCGACGCACCGAGCGCGTCGATGAACCGCGACACGACCACGTTGCGGAACTGTGCGGAAATCTCGTACAGCTCGAACGACGGGTCGGTCGAAACGAGCTCCTTCAGGAACGTGCCCGGGTCGGTGACCTTAAAGGCGTAATTCCCGAACGCCCGCAGCCGCACCGGGCCGAACTCCGGGTCGCGGTACATGATCGGGTTCTGCGTGCCCCACTTCTGGTTCGTCCACTGTCGCGTGGAGATGAAGTACACCTCGCACTTGAACGGCGACTCGAACCCGTACTTCCACCCGAGGATGGTGGAGAGGATGGGCATGTTCTTCGTGTCGAGCGTGTACATGCCCGGCACTTTGACGTCTGCGAGTTGCCCCTCCTTCACGAACCCCGCGGCCTGCCCCTCGCGCACAACGAGTTTGGCGCCGTTCTTGATCTCGTTTTTGTGGCGCGTGAACCGGTGCGCGAGGATCTCGTTCTGGCTCGGTTCGGTCCACTCAATGATGTCGATGAACTGCCCCGACACCCAATCACGCAGCCCCATGACGGACCTCCGGCTAACGAGTGATGTGCAGCGGATACGCTCATGGTGCGCGCCGCGCTGCAAGAAGGCAACGAAATCCCCGCCCGGCCCGTATTTCTCCGCGCGAACGGACCGGTCAATACGGTGGGAGCAGCCGTCGGGCGGCGTGAACCAGCACCCACACAAAGAACACCGCGTTCCTGATCGGCAGCGCCCACACCGCGAGCGGCTCAGCGTGCTGAGGAGTGCTCAGCCACTTTCCCTCCGCGACGCGGCCGGCGAGTTTCTCCACCCACCGAACCGAGCGCGGCCAGTCGATCGCTCCGCGAAGCCACTCCGCCGGGATGCCCGCTTTGCCGACCCGAGCACCGACGAGTGACCCCGTAATCGCCGCAGTCGTGTCCGTGTCCCCACCGCATCGGATCGCCGACTGAACTGCTGTGCGGAAGTCGTCCGGGTACCGCAACCACGCATACAGCGCCACCGGAACCGTGTGGTACATGTAACCGGTGGCACCGCGTTTCAACCCGAGGTCGAGCGCAAATTCTTCTGTCGTTCGCCCCAAATGTAAATTCTTCCCAGCCACTTCGAGCGATTCGAGTAACGGCTCCGCGGCCGGCTCGACACCGAGTAGTTCGCGGAGTTCCGCCAGGAATTGTGCCGGTTCCGACAAAGTTTCCGTTCGAGTTTTAGCCGCGTGGTAAGTAGCCCACGCGACCGCGAGTGCCCCCACTTCGGCTTTCGGGTCGGTGTGTGTGATGCGCGTGGACATGCGCACGAAGTGTTTCAAGCGTTCGGGGTCTGGCCCGAAGCACAAACCGAGAATCGGCACACGCATCGCCGGACCGTTACCAGCCGAAAAGACGCCGCTCCGGTCCGGCGCCCAGCCGAGCCACAACTTCGCGCACGCGCGGATCGTGGCGCGCCCAGTCCCGGCCGGTATCCCTGCGGCCCACCAGCGGAGCCGGCGCGCGAGGTCGCGCTGGAATTTCACAGCATCCCCACCGGAAACCAGCAGCGCCTGTCCGGTCAAGCACGAGTGCTCGGTGTCATCGGAAAATAGACCGCGGCGGAAGAAGAATTGGTAGCGATCGAGGTGCGGAAACAGTTTCTTCGCGCGCCGTGGGGACAAGTTCTCGCACGGCAACCCCAGCGCGTCGCCGACCGCGAGACCGAGCACCGAACCGATAATGGCGTCGCGGTCGAGCGTCATGCGACGATTATACCCGTTCCGGTTAGCGCCCGGTGGGACTGGGGCGATCGATGAAACCCTTCGGACCGATGCGAAAATCGTCTTCCGAGATCGAGAGCCGCTCGCGCCCGCGGATCTTCTGCTCGTCGATCGAGTAACGGGTACCGTCCGGGGCGCGCCCGTCGGCGCGGTCCAACTGACGGGTCTCCCGCGGTCCCGCGAACCGGTTGCATCCGGCCAACGCGATCAGGGACATGACAATTAAGCGCCGGCGCATGGCTCGCTCCTGAAACGCACGAATCCGTTCGCAAGGGCATTATCGCCCTTCAGTCCAGCCCCACTCTACCTCGAAGCAAATACCCGGCCCAATGCCCCTGCGCAGCACCCGTGCGACCGGAACTCCCGGCACCGGTTACCCGACACCTTACCCCATCCTCATCTGCACGGTCCCCGAGCTTGTCTTGTGTACCCGCGTCCCGCTTCATACGATAATCCCTGACCTTCCGCACGCACCCACTTTTGCCAACCGGTCGGGCACCTTCGCCTCGGGTTGGGTTATCCCAGCGCGGGGTTCGGCGTCATGCCCACCAAAGCGATTCAAACGCTCGCGAAAAAGTACGACGAGTACCCCGATGACATGTTCAAGGACACGCGGATGTCCCTGGGCGAGCACATTGAGGAACTCCGCTACCGGATGCTGAACGCGCTGAAGTGGCTGCTGTTCTTCCTGGTGATCGGCTTCGTTCTGGACTTCGTCGGGAAATCGGTCGGGAACGACAACATCGGCATCGGGATGCCCATGTTGGACGTCATTACCGAACCCGTCAAACAACAGACGCGGGACTTCTATTTCCGGGCGGCAAAGAAGTCGGCCGACGAAAAACTGGCGCAGCTCACCGATTCCACCCCGGAAGAAATCGCAAGGGTCCGTCAGAAGTTAGAGGAAAACGAGTACAACCTCAGCGCGCTGACGGCCGAGGAACGGCGCAAGCTCCTCGGCGCGCCCGAGGAGATGCCGGTGTTCATCCCCGTGAAGGCACTAACTCCGGCCTTCGGTGCGCCCAAAGCTGATGCGCCCGAGGAACTGCCCGTTAAACTCAAAGTCTACCCGGCGCACATCAGCAACCTGAGCAGCAAGGGCGAGGGGCTGATGGAGAGCAAGAAGTACCTGACGACCTTGAGCGCGCAAGAATCGATGGTCGTGTACTTCAAGGTGTCGCTCCTGTGCGGGGTCGTCATCGCGTGCCCGTTCATCCTGTACCAGTTCTGGGCGTTCGTGGGCGCGGGCCTGTACCCGCACGAAAAGCGGTACGCTTACCTCTTTTTCGGGCCGAGCGTCTTCCTCTTCATCGCCGGCGTCGTGCTCTGCCAGTTCGTCGTCCTCCCGGGGGCAGTGAAAGCGCTCCTGAAGTTCAACGAGATCCTCGGGTTCGACCCGGATATCCGGCTCAACGAGTGGCTCAGCCTCGCGATCATCCTGCCGCTCGTGTTCGGGGTCTCGTTTCAGACCCCGCTCGTGATGGTGTTCCTGAACCGGATCGGGATCTTTACCGCCGAGGACTACCTCACCAAGTGGCGGTATGCGTGCATCATCATCGCGTTCTTCGCAGCGATCATCACGCCCACGCCCGACGTCATCACGATGCTCTACCTGTTCGTACCGATGTTCGGGCTGTATATGGTGGGCATCCTCATCTGCCACCAGTTCCCCGGGTTCGACCCGAGCGAAGACACCGATTCCGAAGCGGCCGACGAAGTGGCCGTGTAATTGAAGGCGGAGAGCGAAAGGTGGGACGGCGCCCGTCCCCACCCGCCGCCTTCTGAGCGCTATGACCCCAGACCCCGCGAACCCGTTCGTGTTTCTCGTCGGCGCCGGCCCCGGCAGCCCCGGTCTACTCACCGTCCGCGGTGCCGAGGTGTTGGGGCGCGCCGACCTGGTGCTCTACGACCAACTCGTCCCCGAGCGCTTACTCGACCTCGCGCCGCCGCACGCCGAGCGCCTCTGCGTGCGCGACCTGCCCGGGAACCACCCGGACAAGTACCCACACATCCACAAGAAGCTCATCGAAACCGCCAACGCGGGTAAAACCGTCGTGCGGCTCAAGGGCGGCGACCCGCTCATCTTCGGGCGCGGGGGCGAGGAGGCCGAAGCGCTCCGCGCGGCCGGCCTCACTTACGAGATCGTGCCCGGCGTCACCGCGGCACTGGCCGCGGGCGCGTATCTGGAAATCCCGCTCACGCACCGGATGTACGCGAGCAGTATCGCTCTCGTCACCGGGCATGAACTGCCAAACAAGCCCGGCAATAAGCTCGATTGGAAGGCGCTCGCCGCGTTCCCGGGCACGCTGGCGATTTACATGGGAATTGCCCGGCTCCCGGTAATTGTCGGCGAGTTGCTCAAATACGGGAAAGCTCCCGACACGCCCGCGGCAATCATCGAACGGGCTTCAACGGGTGAGCAGCGGTCGGTATCCGCCACGTTGGGCAACCTCGAAGAAGCCCGGCGCCACGCGGGACTGGAAGCCCCGGGCCTGATCCTCGTCGGTGACACCGTCGCGCACCGCGCGCCCCAACCGTGGTTCGAGAACCGCCCGCTGTTCGGCCAGCGCGTACTCGTCACACGGCCCGCGCACCAAGCTTCGGGCATGGTGCGAAAGCTCGAACTCCTCGGCGCGGTCGTTTCGCGCCTGCACGCGGTAGAAATTCGCGAGCGCGACGACTTCACACTCGTTGATCGCGGGCTGGAGCAGATTCGACGCGGCGAGTGGGACTGGCTCGTGTTCACGAGCGCGAACGGGGTCCACGCCCTGCTCCGCCGACTCGACGCCGTCGGGCGCGACCTGCGCGATTTGGGTCACATCAAACTGGCCGCGATCGGTCCCAAAACGGCCGACGTGCTCCGCGAATACCGGCTCCGAGCCGACGTCGTCCCCGCGACCAACTTCTCGTCCGAAGGGCTGGTCGAAGCACTGAAGCCTCATGTTGTGGGCCAGCGCGTGCTGCTCGCGCGAGCCAACCGCGGGCGCGAACTGCTCCGCGACGAACTCGCGAAGATCGCGACCGTGGACCAAATCGCGGTGTACGACCAGGTGGACGTAACGACCCTCAGCGCGACCGTTCTCGACTCACTCCGGCGCGGGGAAATCCGTTACGTCACACTACCCAGCTCTAACATTGCGCGTGGAGTGATCGCTAGCTTTGACGAAACGATTCGCGGGCGCGTCGAGCGCGGCGATGTCTGCCTCGTTGCGATTAGCCCGGAAACCGGCAACGCGATCCGTGAATTGGGACTTCCAGTTGCGGCTGAAGCCAAAACCTTCACAGAAGATGGGCTGATTCAGGCCGTGGTTGAACTGACACGTGTTGAGGCCAAGCACTAAAAACACAACAGGAAGAGGTCATTACCCCCTTCCTGTTCGCACTCGTTTTCGACCGATGGTCGATTCCGCCAGTTATTTCAGGTCGCGGGAAGCGTTCCACCCGAGATAAACCACAACTGCGGATGCGAGCAGACCAAAAATATCGACGATAACGAACGGGCCGCCGCCGAACGGAACTTTGGCGACCAGATCGAGCAGGAACACCAACAGCATGAGGGCACCAACACCAAGTGCCCCAAAGCAGAGTGCCTTATCCATCGCCCGACCTTTCCGCGACCCGCGGCCGATTGAAATTGCGCCCATGACAACTAACCCCGTGTTGGCCGTCAAGATAGAAGGACGCGCCAGGATCGGACACGGTGGGAGTTACGGAGTTTTGATATTCTACCCCCCGTGCGCCTCATCGCAACGCGCCCCACTGACTCAAATCGATCCGTTTTCGTTTCGGCGCCGGGCGAACGGTACAACCACTAAACCCGACACGATAGACACGCTCCCACTGCGCGAACCTGAGCTGGAATCGCCCCGCGGTTCCATTTACACACCCGCTCACGAACCGCTAAGTTGAACTTCACACACCCTTCGAGAATGTCCCGGACGTTCTCTCCCCTTGGAGCCGGAAATGGCCGTTCCGATCAGTGAGTTTGCCGTTCACCTCCGCCCGCAGGACAACGTCGCGGTCGCCCGCAAGCCGATCCCGTCCGGCACCACGTTCGCATTCGATGGTGGCACGTTCACGCTCGCCAAGGGCATCGGGATGGGGCACAAGTTCGCGGTTGTTCCGATCAAAGAAGGGGATCCGATTCACAAGTACGGCCAAGTGATCGGGTTCGCGGGGCGCAACGTGGCCCCGGGCGAGCACGTCCACGTCCACAATGTGACCGCCGGCGCGTTCGAGCGCGACTACGCCTACGCGAGCCAGATCCCCGCACCGCTGCCCCCGCCGGCCGAGTACCGCACGTTCATGGGGTTCGACCGCGGCGAGGGGCGGGCACCCCACCAACGGTACGGGACGCGCAACTATTTGGCGGTCATCAGTACCGTGAACTGCTCCGCCAGCACGAGCAAGTACATCGCGGACCGCGTCCGGGCGCTGGGTTTGCTGAAGGACTACCCGAACGTGGACGGCGTGATCGCGATCGTTCACCGGCAGGGCTGCGGGATGCAGTTCGACGGCCCGGACCACCAGCAACTCGACCGCACGCTCGCGGGCTTCGCCCGTCACCCTAACGTCGCGGCGTTATCTTGCTCGTTGGATTGGGGTGCGAAATCGTTCAGGCGTCCCACTTGATCGAAAACGAGAAAAGCTTGAAACCCTGCTCCAACTCGACGGTAAGAAGGGCACGCCGCTCGCGCTTTCGATTCAGGAGTGCGGCGGAATCGGCAAAACCGTCGAGGCCGGCGTTCAGGCGGTCGCGGAGATGCTCCCCCGCGTGAACGACGTGCGCCGCGTGCAACTCCCCGCCAAGCACTTGATCCTCGGTACGAACTGTGGCGGCTCGGACGGCAACAGTGGGGTGACCGCGAACCCGGCTCTGGGCGTCGCCAGTGACATGATGGTTCAGCAGGGCGGCACGAGCGTTCTGGGCGAAACGACCGAAATCTACGGCGCCGAGCACATCCTCACGCGCCGCGCCGTATCGAAAGAGGTCGGCGAGAAACTGGTCGAGCGGATCAAGTGGTGGGAGTGGTACACGTCGATGTTCGGGGCCGAAATCAACAACAACCCTAGCCCCGGGAACAAAGAAGGCGGGCTCACGACGATCTACGAGAAGTCGCTGGGCGCGATCGCGAAGGCCGGCGGCACCGCGATGGTGGACGTCTACCGGTACGCGGAACCGGTCACGGCGAAGGGGTTCGTGGTGATGGACACCCCGGGTTACGACCCCGTGAGCATGACCGGCATCGTGGCCGGCGGCGCGAACGTGTGCGTGTTCACGACCGGGCGCGGGAGCGTGTTCGGGTGCAAGCCGGCCCCGTGCGTGAAAGTCGCCACGAACACGCCGCTCTACACGCACATGATCGGCGACATGGATATCGACGCCGGCAAGGTTCTCACCGGAGTGTCGGTGGAAGCCGTGGGCCAAGAGATTTTCGAGAAGGTGCTCTCGGTCGCGAGCGGTGAGAAGACCAAGAGCGAACTCAACGGCGTCGGCGAAGAAGAATTCGCCCCGTGGTCCATCGGCCCGACCCTGTAACCCGTCAACGCGGCCCGACCTACATCACGGGCACGGCCGGCGCGAGAGTACCGGGAAAAGCCCTCGCTAACCGCCCGTCACCGACAGCGGGGCAGTTGTTTAAAGGTGCCTGCCCGAACGAGGCGGTTGGGGCGGACACAGAATGAGGTCCAGCTCTCCAGAAGCCGAAAAAATCTAGGCCGGCAAACCTCGCTGGTGACGATCGAAACCGGCTTGAAATAGATCGCATGAGCAACCGTCCACTCACGCGATTCACCGGTGAATTGCGACCTCACCAGCGAGGTTTGCCGGCCTAGAAAAAATCCGCTGCGTTCATCCGCGGCGGATTTCTCTCCACACTGTCCCGTTGACGGATCCCTCACTTCCACTCACCAGTGCGTCGGACGGCGGACATTCGCGCCACCGGGTTGTAGTCTGGCGAAGACGCCACTACCGCGCAGGAGCCGCTGATGTCACGCTTGTTGTTCCCCGCCGTCGCCCTTTTGGGGATCGGAGTCATGATTTCGCCCACCGATGCCCCCGCGGCGCAACCGGCCGCGGAAGACACGCGCCTCAAAAGCCTGTTCCAGAGCTACCTCGACGAAGAGTTTCAGAAGCACCCGCTGTTCGCAACTCAACAGGGCAACCACGACTTCGACGACCAGCTCGACGATCTCTCGCCCGAGGCCCGTGCCAAGGACGTGGCCCGCACCAAGGCGCTCGTCGCGGCGCTCGCGAAGGAAATCGACGTCAAGAAACTCTCACAGGACGGCCGGATCGACTACGGCATCTGGGCGCACAGCCTCAACTATTCGCTCTGGTCCGCGGAGAACGACAACCGGTTCGAGTACGACCCGCGAACCTACGGCGAATACATCTCGGACAGCGTGTTCCTCCTGCTCACGCAATCGACGCTCCCGCGCGAGCGCAACGTCGAGAACGCGGCTAAGCGCATCAAGCACATTCCGAAGATCGTGGCGGCTGCCAAGGCCGGGCTGAAGAACCCGCCGGCCATCCTCACGGAGGTCGCGATCAAGCGGAACATCGGCGCGATCGCGTTCTACGAGAAAGACATTTACGAGTTCGCGAAGGAGACGCCCGGCTCCGAACCGCTCGCGACGCCGTGCAAGGCCGCGGTCGAGGCCCTCAAGGACTACCAAACGTGGCTCGAAAAGGAGCTGCTCCCGAAGTCGAAGGGCGAATGGCGCCTCGGTAAGGAGAAGTTCGCCAAGAAACTGGAACTCGAACTCGACGCTGGCCTCACCGCGGACGAGGTAGTAAAGATCGCGGAGGCGGAAGCGGACCGCGTCGAGCGCGAGATGTACTACGTCGCCAAGCAACTCTGGAGCAAGCTGTTCCCGAGCAAGGTGTTGCCGCCCGACGACGCGACCGGCCGCCACGCGACGATCAAGTCCGTGCTCGACGAACTCGGCAAGGACCACGGTAAGCCCGAGACGATCGTGGACGACGCGAAGAAGACCGTGAGCAAGATCAAGGACTTCATCCGGGAGAAAAAGATCCTCACGCTCCCGGACCCGGACACGTGCCAGATCATCGCGATGCCCGAGTTCCAGCGCGGGTTCTCGGCCGCGTACCTGAACCCGGCCCCGCCGCTCGACCCGAAGGCCAACAGCCTCTACGCGGTCGCCCCCCCGCCCAAAGACTGGCCCCCGGCGCGCCAGGCGACGTTCTTCCGCGAGTACAACTCGGCGATGCTCCAGATCCTCACGATCCACGAAGCGTACCCGGGGCACTACGTCCAGCTCGCGTACTCGAACCGCAACCCGTCGCTCGTGCGCAAGGTACTGTGGTCGGGGTCGTTCGCGGAGGGCTGGGCCGTGTACACCGAGCAGATGATGCTCGACCAGGGGTACGGCGACGGCGATTTGTCACTGCGCTTGCACCAACTGAAGTTCTACATCCGCGCGGTGCTGAACGCGATCCTGGACAACAAGATGCACTGCGCGAACCTGACCGACGACGACGCGATGAAGCTCCTGGTGGGGCGCGGGTTCCAGACCGAAGCGGAAGCGGTGGGCAAGGTCGCCCGCGCGAAGCAGAGCAGCACGCAGCTCTCGACCTACTTTGTGGGCCGCACCGCGTTCTACCGGCTCCGCCAGGACGTGCAGCGCAAGCGCGGCGACACGTTCGACCTGGGCAAGTTCCACGAAGAGGTGCTCAGCCACGGCACGCTCCCGGTGAAATACCTCCCGGAACTGGTGAAGTGATCGCGAACCCGATGGCCGACCGAAGATTGTCCGTGTTTGGGTTTTTAAGCCCCGTGGGGGCGCAGGAGAGTAGCCAGGGGTGAAGCGATAGCGCAACCCCTGGTGGACATCGAAGCACCCCTAACACCGGGAGCGCGGTATTGTTGCGAGGGGGAAGCTCGCCAGGGGTTGCGCTATCGCTTCACCCCTGGCTACTCTCCTGCGCCCCCACGGGGCTACAAAGACGATCTCTATTCTCTGCCTTCTGACTTCTGTCCCCTGCTCTTCTGATCTGCGTTTTCGGCGTTCATCCGCGGTTCCGTCTTACTCACGAAAACTGACGGCGCGGGAACTTGGTCTCCGCGCCGCAGCGAACTCACAGCCCTTCGACCTCGAACCCCTTGCGGTATTCCTTCTTCACGAAGGCGTTCGCCTTGTCGTTGTTCGTGAATTTCAGCGCCTTCGTGTCCCACTTCAGGTCGGTTTGGGGGAACCGGGTCGAGAGGCACCCGAGGAGCACCATCTCCGTGAGCGGGCCGGAGTAGCTGAACGGGGCCGACGTCTTGTCGTTCCCGCGAACCGCTTCGACGAACTGGAGGTAGTGGTCATCGCCCTTGATTTCGGGCATCTTGAAATCCTTGTAGCCGTCGGCCGGCAGCAGCACCGGCGCGGCGATGTACGGCGAATACATCACGCCCTTCTCGCCGATGTAGATCGAGCCCTGGTCGTTCAACTTGCGGCCCACCAGTTTTTGCACATCGGCCGGCGGAAGCACTTTGCCGTTGTACCACGTCAGCGCGACGGTGTCGGTCGTGAACTTCGTTCCCGGGAACACGTACTTCACCTGAACGTCGAGCGTCCAGTTGTAGTCGTTCGGGGCGGCCAACTCGGAGCGGACCGTGAGCGGGTTCCCGACGCCGAGCGCGCCGAACACCGGGTCGAGGATGTGGCACCCCATGTCACCGAACGTGCCGGTGCCGAAGTCGAGCCGCTTCCGCCAGTTTCCGGGGTGGTAGTAGTCGCCACCAATGAAGGGGCGCTCGCTCGCGACCCCGAGCCACAGATCCCAGTCGAACCCCGCGGGCACCGGGTCTTTCTTGTCCGGCTTCGGGGCCGTATCGCCCCACGACTTGCCGCTCCACGAGTGGACCTCTTTCACCTTCCCGATGGCCCCGTCCTGCACCAGTTTGACGACGAGTTTGTGGACCGGGTGCGAGTGGATCTGGATGCCCATCTGGGTGACGAGCTTCTTCTCGGCGGCCACTTCGGTGATGCGGCGCGCTTCATGGATCGTTTGAGTCAGCGGCTTCTGCCCGTACACGTGCAGCCCGCGGTTCATGGCGCGCATCGTGATCGGCGCGTGCATGTGGTCGGGCGTGGACACGTTCACCGAGTCGAGGCTCTTCTCTTTGTCGAGGAGCTGGCGGTAGTCCTTGTAAATGACGCACGAGGGGAACTTCTTCTTGATGTTCCCCACGCGGTTCTCGTCGACCTCCGCGACCGCGACGAGTTTCAGGTGCTTACCCTTGGTCAGATCGTTGATGTCGGCCCCGGCCATGCCGCTGGCGCCGAAGCTCGCGTGCAGAACGGTTTCGCTCGGCGCCGCGTGCGCGTGCAGCCGCCACACGAACGGCGCGGCAATCGCGCCGGCACCAGATTTAAGGGCGCTTCGGCGGGTGATCTTCTTCATGGGTGATGAGTTCCTACGGGGTGGGAGTTAACGAGGCGAGAACCAGAGGGTACGGCAGAGCGCGGCGGACCGCAACACCTTGCTCGGGGCGAGTTCCGTTTGCGGTGTTAAGTTGGCGCGTCGGAACCGGGCGTTCTCGGGGCACGGGCGACGCGGGCGCGGGTGGGTAGGCACTCAGCCCAGGCGGAACAAGCGCCGGGCGTTCTCCTCGAAAACCTGCTCGTGGTACTCGGGGGCCACGGCATCTCGGATGAACTCGCGGTACGCGGCCATCGGCGCGAGCGGCCAGTCGGTGCCGTACACGAACCGGTTCGGGCGCTCCGAATACTTCATCGCGCGCCGGATGCCGTGCGCGAGTTCGGACGCGGCGTCGCGCCCCTCCTCCGAAGCGAAACTCCCGTCGTCACCGACCAGGAGACCGGAGAGGTCGGCCCAGACGTTGACGTTCTTGTAGATCACCTCGGCCGCGTCGGTCATCCACGGGTTGCCGAGGTGACACATCACGAACCGGCACTCCGGGTGATCGACCGCGACCTCGTCGACGCCGAGCGGGTGCGCGTATTTCAGTTTCGCCTGCGGCGAATACGTGTCGCCGGTGTGGAACATCACGGGAACCCGATACCGGGCCGCGAGCTCGTAGTACCGCTGGTAGTTCGGGTGGGCCGGCTCGAAGTGGAGGTACCCGAGGTACCCCTTCAGCGCGACAACGGCCCCGTTCGCGAGGAGCTGTTCCACCTTGCGGAAGTGCTCGGCGTCGGTCCGCGTCGGGTCCGCGATCCCGATGGGGCGCAGACCGGGAACGAACGGGGTGATCTCCAGCGTGCTGTTGATGCCGAGCGGGTCGTCGTCCCCCGCGCTCCACGCCCCCATCGCGAAGGCGTGGGACACGCCCGCGGTCTGCATCTCGCGCCGCAACTCGGCCGCGACGCGCTCCGGGGGCTCGCGGAGCAGCGGTGAGAGCGACCCCACCCCCGGCAGGTTCGGCGGAACGGCGTGGATGTGAACGTCGATCATCGCCCGGCTCGTGCGGGGAGAAAGTGCGGTCGGTTCGCTGCGTTTAGTGTAGAAACGCGAACAGTAGAAACGCGAACACCCACGGCAAACCGTGGGTGTTCGCTCCGATCGGTACCACAAGGGTTACGGCATTTTGTTCGGAGTCGACGGGTCCGGGAGGCCCGGAATCGCGGCGCCGGCACCCGGAAGAGGAGCCGCTGGCGGAACACCGACCTGCGGTTGTGCGGCGACCTGCTGGCGGAACTTCGTCATGTCGTGCCGGCGGATGACGATCCCGTTGCCGTTCGCGCCCGGTCCCATCGTGTACACGCCGAACTGCCCGGTGCTCGTTTCCGACAGGTACAGCGCCGACTGGCCCTGTGTGACGTAACCCGTGGTCATCATGAAGTGAACGTCTTGCTGCGCCTTTAGCCCGAATTCCGTGGTGAGATCGACCTCGGCCCAGCCGACGATCTTCCCCTGCGTGCGGTCGATGACGGTGCCGAGCAACTTGCCGGCCTTGTAATCGAGGAGCCAGACGCCGTCGGTCTGAACGCGCGGGTTCACCGACACGGCGCCGGTCGCCATGATGTAGTCCTGGAAGCGGTCGTTGGACGCCGCGGCCGCGGGCCGGGGTTGACCGAAGTAGAACATCGTGGCCGCCATGCCGACGGCCAGCCCGACTGCAACGAGACCCAGAGAGCCCATTCCGCGCATTGCTATTCTCCGCCGGTTCGCGGGGCCAATTGACGCCCCTCATATCACGCCCACCGGCGGTGTCCAGCCGAGTTACCCGACCTGCCAGGGCCGTTTAGTTCTCGGTCGAACGTGTGGTTGTGTTTGTGGGTCGAAGCGCTTCGAGTGGTCGAACGGCGAATCGTCGGAGCGCGGCCGCGAAGTTGGGGCGCTTGGCGGTGGTCAGGAGGTGCGTCAGGGCGTTGCGAGTCGGCACCAGGATTTGCGGGCCGGTGCCGCATCGAACCCGGCTCGCGTCCTCACCGAGGGTGACGTCGCGAACCCGGTGCAGGTTGTTCTCGGTGGACTAGCGCGTGCGGTTCAGGGATAGCAGGCGCGGGGCACCGGCGTCGAGCCGGCGCAGGAGGTTGGAGAGGGTGGTTTTTCACGAGGTCTTGGCGGACCGGAACCCGAGGGCGTGTGCCAGTGGAGTTCCGTGGTCGCGTGCAAGCTGGGCGACGGTTTCCAGAGACCGCATGCCCGCGAGGGTGCCGACGACCATGAGGTTCAACAACACCGGGAGCGGGTATCGGCGACCCGACGGATCGCGCGGATCGGGAATCGTGGCCAGAACATCGGCCAGCGACGGCGCGACTTCCATACCGGTCTCCGATATGAGGACCGGCGACGAAATACCCGAACTTTACCCAACTGCCGAGACCAACGAACTAAACGACCCTGCAGGGATCTTCTCAGATTGCAATTTCGGGCTCGGGCGGCAATACGCGGTTACTCGTTCGCGGGGTGAGCTACTGTTTTCCAGGTATTTCGCACCATGTACGACGCCCGTGCCCCGGAATTTCAGGCGCGTGCTTCCGTGAGCGAGCCCAAACGCGATTCTTCAAGTCACAACCGTGACGCAAGTATGCTCGCTCCCATTCCAGCCCGTGTACTCCCAATGACGAACGCCCTCACGCGCCGGCACGCACAGCGTGCCTCACTCCTCCTCGCGCTCCTCTCCGCTGGCGCGTGCCAGCGCCAGGAACCCGCCCCCGACCCGAATCCGACCACAGCGCCCCAGGCGAACGCGCCCGAGCCGCCGACCGACGACGGGGTCTCGGAAGACTACGCCGTCCTGGAACGGTGCTGGTACGAGAACCGAAATACGGTCGATTTTCTCAGAACGCGGGGCGAGAAGCAGGCCCCCGTGTGGAAAGTCGCTGGCGAACGCGGCTCGAGCAAGGCGATGGTCCTTTATGCCCGGTTTCTACAAGAGAGCACCGACGCACCGACGGCCTCCACCGAAGCCGTGACGTGGTTCCGCAAGGCCGCGGAATGCGGGAACATGGATGCGATGTGGCTCCTGGGGCGCTGTTACTTGGAAGGCCGGGGCGTTGCAAAGGACGCGACTGAAGGGGTCAAGTTGTTCTGCAAAGCCGCGGAACTCGGCGGCGTCAAAGCGATGGGTCATCTGGGCTTATGTTACGCCAACGGCAGCGTGCCCAAGGATCCAACCGAAGCCATCAAGTGGCTCCGCAGGGCCGTGGAACTCGGAGACACCAACGCCATGTGCGGTTTGGGTGCCTGCCACGCCAAAGGTGAGGGCGTGCCGAAAGACCCGGCCGAAGCGCTCAAGTGGTTCCGCAAAGCCGTGGAACTCGGAAATACCGAGGCGATGCGTGCTCTGGGCGCGTGTTACTCCAATGGCGAGGGCGTAGCGAAGAACCCGACAGAATCGCTCAAATGGCTCCGCAAGGCCGCGGAACTCGGAAATACCGAAGCCATGCACAATCTGGGTGGGTGTTACGTCGCCGGCGAGGGGGCGCCGAAGGATCCTACGGAGGGTGTCAAGTGGTTCCGCCGGAGCGCGGAACTCGGGAACACGGGAGCAATGGCCCACATGGGGCACTGTTACCTGCTCGGCGCGGGGGTCTCGAAGGACTCGGTTGAGGGGCTGAAGTGGCTCCACAAGAGCGCGGAACTCGGCAACCCGTGCGCCATGCACATCCTCGGCGCTGGATACATCGAAGGGCTAAAAACGACCAAGGACGCGACAGAAGCCGTGATGTGGCTCACCAAGGCCGCGGACCTGGGATGGGCCGAATCCCGATACATTTTGCAGCAACTGGGTGCCGGTCAGTGACACCGCCCGCCAAACCGTGCCTCTATTCACGCACGGCTACCAAGAGTACGCATTAGGGGTGATTAGCGACCCGATACGCGATTCCGGCGCTGCGCCCGCTACAACAACCGCATCATGGCGAAGCACCCCGATGTGGCGATTATTGGCGGCGGGATCATCGGTCTCACCTCCGCGTACTTTCTCGCGAAAGAAGGGCTGTCGGTCGCGGTTTACGACCAGTCCGACTTCGGCAAAGAGGCGTCGTGGGCCGGAGCCGGGATCATCCCCCCCGGTAACCCCGACCGCGCCGCGACACCGGCCGACAAGCTCCGCGGGATCGGGTCCGTGCGCTTTCCCACTTTTTCGGCCGAACTGCGAGAACTCACAGGAATCGATAACGGGTACCGGCTTTGCGGCGGGATCGATTTCCTCGAACCTGAAGACCGCGACGTCCCCACCGTGTGGCACGCGGAAGGCATCGCATTTGAGCGCCTGTCACTCGCTGGTGCCAAGCGCCTCGAACCGCTCGGCGAAGTCGAAGGAGAGCCGTACCTGCTGCCCGCGTGCGCTCAGGTGCGCAACCCGCGTCACTTGCGTGCCCTTATCGCGGCTTGCGAGCGCGTGGGAGTGCGTCTGAACGCCAATACCGGCGCCGAAGCGTGGGAACTCGGCGCAAATTGTATTACGTCTGTGCAACTTGCAGGGGGGGGACGTGTAACCGCGGGGCGGTTTCTGCTCGCTGCGGGCGCGTGGAGCGAGTTGCTCCTGCGCCCGCTCGGTCACCGTCCACACGTCCGCCCAGTGCTCGGGCAGATTGCCCTTCTAAAAGGCGCGAGTTGTTCCCGCGTGCTGATGCTCGGCAAACGGTACCTCGTCCCACGCGGCGACGGGCTCACGCTCATCGGTTCCACCGAGGAACCGGAAGCGGGCTTCGAGAAGCGAACCACCACCGCGGGAGTGGAAGAACTCGTCGCGTTCGCGCGCCGAACGGTTCCGCCACTCGCCGAAGCGACGCTCGAAACATCATGGGCCGGTTTGCGTCCCGGGTCACCGGACGGGTTGCCGTTCATCGGGAACGTGCCGGGGTGGGGCAATGCGTTCGTCGCGTGCGGGCACTTCCGCGCCGGCGTGCAACTTTCGATCGGCACCGCACAAGCGATCACCGAGTTGTTCACTGGCAAACCGACGAGTGTCGATCTGGCCGCGTTCGCGCTCGACCGAACACCCGATACGAGCACGAAAAGCGCGTTCCGGTCGTGAAATGCAGCGTTTCCGGCGGGCTTCACAGGATTCACACGATTGAAGCCGCGGCTTTGTTTTGATCCCGTTTATCTCGTTAATCCTGTCAAAAGCTCTTCCACGGTGCGCAACTAAGCCCTCGAACGCACTAACCCGCCGATCCGGTCAAAAACACTTCCGGCCCCGTCGCTCCGGCCGTTCGGCACCGAGTCTGCAATAATACCCCCATGCAACCGACCGAACACCGCTCGGCCGTGGGTCAGTTGGCCGACGACCTCCGCTGGCTCGAAGACCACTGTCGCCGGCAGCCCGAACTGGCCGCCCACGCGGGCACGCTCCGGCTCGCGTCCGCGCTCACGCGCAACGTCATCGGGCCGTTCCTCGAAGGCCAGCCCACGCGCCCGTTGCACGTCGCAGTCGTCGGCGGGGCCGGGGCGGGCAAGAGTACGGTGGTGAACTTCCTCGCCGGCGACAAAGTCGCCGAGGCGAACCCGCAGGCCGGGTTCACCCGGCACCCCACGGCGTTCCTGCCGCCGGGACCGGCCTTCCAGTGGCCGAGTTACATCGGCTTCATGGGCCAGATGCACCGGCTCACGCAGGACAAGCCCGCGAGCGCGGACGAAGACGTCTATCAGGTCAAGCGCATCGCCCCGCCCCCCGCGTCCGGCGGGAAGGACGGGTACACGCACCCGCTCGGCGAGTTCGTCATCTGGGACTGCCCCGACATGACGACCTGGGCGTCCGAGGGGTATGTCGCGCGGCTCATGGAAGTCGCGGCGCTCGCGGACGTGATCGTGTACGTCGCGTCCGACGAGCGCTACAACGACGCGGTCCCGACGGAGTTCCTACACCTGCTGGTGAAGGCCGGCAAAGCGGTCGTCGTGGCGCTCACGAAGATGCGCGCCCAGGATTCGGACGCCTTCATCGAGCACTTCCGCCAGGAAATCCTCGGCCGGTTGCCGAAGCTGCCCAACGGCGAATTGCCCGCGGTGCCGGTGGTGGCGATCCCGCACATGAGCATGGCCGAGCGGACCGACCCGGCCGGCGCGGGCGCGCGGTACCGCGTGCAGTTGTTGAACCAGATCCTGGTGCAGTGCGAGAGCGACGACGCCACGCGCGCCCGTACCGTCACCAACGCCGCGAAGTACCTCAGCACCGCCGGGGACGGGTTGCTCGACGTCGCCCGGCGCGACTTCACGGAGCTCGAATCCTGGAAGGCGACCGTGGGCGCGGGGAAGACCGCGTTCGAGGAGCGGTACCGGCGCGAGTACCTTTCGGGCGAACAGTTCCGGCGCTTCGACCGGTTCCGTGAGCGCCTCACCGATCTACTCGAACTCCCCAGTGGGGGGCGCGTGATCGGCGGGATCTTCTGGGCGCTCCGCACCCCGTACCGCTGGACGCGGGACTACGTCTTCGGCCTCCTCGCCCGTCCGGACGTGTTGAACCTCTCGGAGCAAACGGTGCTCACCGGCGCGCTCACGGGCTGGCTCGACATGCTCCAGGCGGAATCGCTTCGCAAGTCCGGTTCGCACACACTCTGGAAGCAGATCGCGGTACGGTTCGATTCGGAACTCGGCCCTCAAGCGCGCGACCGCTTCGCCACCGATTTCCGGGCCTTCGAGCTAAAGGAATCCGAAGACCTGGAAGAGACGGGGAAGGCGCTCGTGGACGGCCTGGAGAAGAACCCCGCCCTGCTTTACACGCTCCGCGGCGGGAAGCTCGCGCTCGATCTCACGATCATCGGTAGCGTGGTTTATTTCACGTGGCCCCCGGGGTGGCTCCTGCTGCTCATCCCGTTCGGCGTATCGGCGTCGCACCAGTTCGCGGAACTCGCGACGCGCGCGGTGGCCGAAGGCGCGCGCCACCGGGTGCGTTCCCACCGCGAGCAGTTGGTCACTACGTCGCTGTCGTCCCCGCTGGCCGCGTGGCTCGCGGAGTGGCCCACGACCGGCGGAACGTCGTTCGAGAAGCTCCAGCAAGTGCTGCGGCGCGTACCGGAATCCATCCGCCAGATGGAAGACCGCGTGAGCGCCAAAGTCGCCGCACTGACCGCCTC
>HG799463.1:101101-112212 GCA_000531095.1 Gemmata massiliana
CGACCGCATGAGCGCTGAAGAAGAATCCGGCGGTGCCAGCCCCCCGCATACCGAAATGCCAGAAACCGCGCCGCAGCCGTTGTTGCGGACGCTCGCGCCCCTTTTGCGCGGGCTGGAGCGCCCGCTACGCGCGTGGCTCGATAGCCGGCGCAAGTTCCCGCTCTCGATGATCCAGCGCGCGGAACTCGAGGGGCTGGCCGACGACCTCCGGCGCCAGGCCGAGACGCTCGACGTCGAGAAACCGCTGCTCGTCGTCATGCTCATGGGCGGCACCGGTGTGGGCAAATCCACGCTGCTCAACGCGCTCGCGGGGGGACCGATCGCCCAGGCGTCGTTCACGCGCCCCACAACACGCGACCCCGTGGTTTACTTCCACCACTCGGTGAAATCCGAGCGCCTCGACCCCGCGCTCCGCGTGTGCCGGCTCGTGCAGCACGACCGCCCCGGCCTGGAACAAAAGATCATCGTCGACACGCCCGACATCGACTCCAACGACCTCTCGAACCGCGACAAACTCATCGCGCTCCTGCCGGTCGCGGACATCGTTTTGTACGTCGGCTCGCAGGAAAAGTACCACGACCGCCTGGGCTGGGATCTGTTCAAGGAGCAGCGCCAGCGCCGGGCGTTCGCGTTCGTGCTGAACAAGTGGGACCGGTGCGTGACCGGCGAGAGCGGCGTTCAACCGGACCAAGACCTCCTCGCCGACCTCAAAGCCGAGGGCTTCCAGAACCCGCTCCTGTTCCGCACAACGGCTCAGTTGTGGCTCGACGCGGCCAAGGCTCACGGCGGTAGCGGACTTCCGCCAAAACCGGCCGATCTCCCGGAAGGCGAACAGTTCGGGCTGCTCCGCAACTGGCTCGAACTCGGGCTTACACGCCTCGAAATCGAAGCCGTTAAAGCACGCGGCGTCGGCCAACTCCTGGCGCAAATCACCCGCATGGCCGAAACCGTGCGCCCACCGGACCTGAGCGCCGAAGCGGAAAAGGTCAAAGCGTCCTGGGAACGCACGCTCGCCGAAGAAGCGGACGTGCAGGCGGACGTGCTCGTCGGCACGCTGGAGCCGTACCAGACCGAAGTGGAGCACCACTTCAGCGTGGAAGACCAGCAGCGGTTCCGCGGACTGATGGCCGCGTACCTGCAACTCACGACGCGCCTGCGGTACGCGGGCAGCGGGCTGCGCGACCGCATCCCGTTCGGCAACCTGAAGGGAAAACTGCTCGGGGGCCGCGTCGAAACGCCGGTGGAATGGAACCTCGGGGCATTCGTGCAAGAGTGCGCCCGAACCGCAGGCGAGCGCGTGCTCGATCAGCGCACAACGGCCCTCACCAACCGCCTGCTCGTCGAGAGCGAAGCGAAGGGGTTCCCGCTCACACTCCTCACCGACCCGGTCGGCTCCGCGGGCCGGCTCGACTGGCGCGAGAAGATCACGCGCTCGGTCATCGAAGCACTCGCCGAGGTCGAGCGCCAGGCCACGCACCCGACGGGCTTCAAGCGCATCGTTCGCGGAACGCTGAGCTTGCTCGCGAACACGCTGCCGGAAATCGCGCTCGTGTCCACCGCGGGGCTGTTGCTGTGGAACTTCTTCATCCACGGCGAAACGCCGGATCTCTTCCGCATGTCGTTGGTGGCGCTGATCCCGCTCGTCGTCATCATCGTGTTGCACTTGCTCATTCTGCTGCTATTACCGGTACGCTGGCCGGCCATCCGGCACGAGTTCCGGAAGCAACTGAGCACGCGCGTCGCGGCCGATTTGGGGCGCGCGTACCTCACCATTCCGGGCGAGGTGTGCGACGCGATTCAAGAAGAGCGGAAGCAGGTCGACGGGCTGATTGGCGAAACGAAGCAGGTGAACGACTGGCTGGCCGAGCGCCAACAAGCGGCGCGAGTCGCGGAACTGTACGGGAAGTGAGTCTCCGTATAATTCAATGACCGAACGAGCAAATCGTGTGATCGCGGTTTGCTCCAAAAACTAGATGTCGTCACGACGCACCTCGAATCGCGAGAACGAAACGTCGGGCCGAACGAGCCGCCCGCGGAGCGAGCGGACCATACCCGGAAGGCGGGACACATGGCCGAAGGAAAATGGATCTCGGGACTGAAACCCGGAACGCCGATCGCGGACGCAGCGCGGGTCGTGCTCACGGAACGGTTCGCGGTGGTGCGGCAGTACCTCCCCCTCGCGGCTAACAATCCCTATGAGGATGTCGAGTACGTTCACCAACTCCGCGTGGGGACGCGCCGCACGGGCGCCGCACTGCGTGCGTTCTCGGACGCCCTGCCGCGGAAATCGCTGAAAGCCACGAAAACCGCACTCCGGACAATTCGCCAAGCCGCCGGCGACGCACGCGACTGGGACGTGTTCCTGGCCTCGTTACCCGGCGCGAAGCCCTTTGGCACGGCCACCGCGAAGCCCGCACTCGATTTCCTGCTCGGTTACGCATTCGGCCAGCGCACTGCGGCGCAAGCGCGCCTTACCGCGACGGAAACCGAAACCGGTCCGGAGTTTCTGACGCTCAGCGAGAACCTGCCCACGCGCACCCGCGAACCGGACGGCACAGACGCGCCCACGAATTTCGGCGAACTCGCTGTTCAACAGCTCGGGGCACTGTTCGCGGAGCTCACAGCGAGTGCGGAAGCGAACCCGACCGCCCCGCACGACCTGCACGCACTGCGGATCACCGCAAAGCGCCTCCGCTACGCGATCGAGATCTTCGCGGGGTGCTTCCCACCGTACCTCAAAGAGACGATTTACCCCTGCGTCGAGCGCGTCCAGGAACTGCTCGGCGAAGTGCAGGACGCGCACGTGGGTATCGCCCGTTTGGTCGATATCCGTGCGATCGTGGGTGATGTAGCGCCGAAGCAACTCACGCGCGTGAAAAAGGGCCTGGACGCGCTGGCGACTTCACTCCGCGGAAAAATCCCCGCGGGCACGAAGGTGTTCGCGTCGTGGCGCAAAGAATGGCTGGGCCTCATGGCCGCGCTCAAACTCGAAGTGGTCGCCAGCGTCGTGACTGCGTGACATGTGAAACGCAAAGACAATCAGAACCGCAGATGACACAGATTACGCGGATCAGAACCAAGAGTGCATTTGGCACACTCTGCTTGGTTTTATCTGCGTGATCTGCGTTATCCGCGGCTCTGATTGTTTTAAGGCATGACCCAATCGGACTTGAGTCGATAGACGCGCACGCGGAGGCGCGGGGAATCGCGCCCGGTGACCGGTTCCACTCCGCCGTAAAAGGTCGGAACTGTCTTCGCCGAGAGCCAGTCGTCGCACTCCACGTCGCCGAGCGCGTCGGCGACCCACTCCGACGGGTGCGAGACATCGAAGCCCGCATACGGTCTGGGGAAGTAGTCGCCTTCCGGGTACAGCGGGAGCACCACGAAATCGCCCGCGCGCGCGACCGTTTGCTTCGCAATCAGCGGTTTCATTCCTTCGCGCTCGCAATAGAACTGGAACCCCCAGTGCCCGACGAACCACACCGTTTCGCCGTCCCGACGGTTTCGCGTGTAGTGCGTTGCTCCCTGCGCGCACACTTTTTCCGGAAACGCATCAAGAGTATCGAACGCGGCCACGAGCACGCCCGCTCCGGCACCGATCGCCAGCACCCAACGCGGCGGCCTGCGCTCTGGGTGCGCACGAATAATCAGCGCGGCCGTGCGCGCGGCGAGTATGCCCATCACAAGGCTCACTCCGATCACGCGCCGGGCCGCCGGGAACGGCGTTAACCCCAACGCCGCGACCACTTCGATTACAAACCAACCGACGAGAAACAGGGACGAGCGGCTCAGGCGCGGGCTCAATCCCTTCCGAATACGAAGCAACAAAATGCACGCGCAAGCCGCCACCGCAGCCAGCCACACGGCTCCGCTGACCTGCCAGAACCCGGTTGCCACCGAGAAGCCGTTATCGATCACAGTCCAGCGTCGCGGAAGAGTCGCAACCAACACGAACCCGGCACACCACGCGACCGCAATACCCGCGACCCACTGGCGCGAAACGCGCAACACGCTAGCCGCGAGCAACCCGGCGCTGGCCGCCAAGCACCCCAAATACGCCGTGAGCGGCGCGATAAGATCGAACTTTGTTTCGAGCGTCTCCCACAATCCCTCACCGTTCCCAGAAGATCGCGCGTGGAACATGAAGTGTGACCGCCCGTACTTCTGCACGAGCCACAATTCCCAGCCGACGAACACGACCGCACACACACTTGCCGCGAGTGCCGCCAACCCGAACTGCCTATGAACGAGGCCAAACCACACGATCACAGCCGGCGCTACGAACGCGCTGTACTTCGTTTGCATCGCCAGTCCCGCCACGACACCCGCAAGGACCGCTCGCCACCAGCTTTGCAGCGTCGCGGCGCGAATGAACAGTTCCACAGAAGCGAGCGCGAGCGCAACGGCCGGTACGTCGAGCATCAGGTTTACAGCCGGAAGTACCGCGGCGGAGAGCATTAACAGCGGAAGCGCAAAGTTCTCTGTTCCGCGTGCGAAACGAATCAGCAGTAAACGCAGCGTCCAACTTAGTAACAGCAAAAAGGGAAACAGCCACAACTTCAATAGCCCGATGTGTTCACCGAACAGCTTCACGCCAATCGCGAGCCAGTACGGAACAACCGGCGGGCAAAGCACTTCCATCGCGGGATCGGGCTGGTTCCACCAGAAGAGGGAGAAACCATACGGATCGGCGGGAGCGGTCGCAATGTGTCGGGCGAACAGGACATAGGCCGTGTCATCGACCGTCACCGGTTTGGCGACGTTCGCCACCGTGACCAGCGCAGCCAACACAAACGGGTGGCAAAAAGAACGCCAAAACAATGCCGACTCCATCAGAAAGACGTGTCCTTCCCGGGGTGACTTCATCTGGGTGATGGCCCCTCCGTGTGGTAAACTACCAGCGTAAGAAGTGTTTTCCACTTGTGACATGAGACGTTCGCGGTGACCGAGCGGCCGGAACAACCCGATTTCGCCCCCGAGCGAGTTCTCTCGGCGTACCTGCTCGGTGCCTTGGAGTTCGACGCACTCACTGCGCTCCAGCGCCGGCTGGTCTACGACATCAGCGGCGACCGGGACACCGCGGCCCTGATTCTCTGCGAGCACCCACCGGGAATTACGATCGGCCGTGAAGGGAGCGTGGCGCACGTTCGCCCTAACACGAACGCCTTGGCCGCCCGGCGCTGGCCGGTGCGGTGGGTGGGGCGCGGCGGCGGCGTGATGCTGCACCAGCCCGGTCAGGTCGTGTGCTACCCCATATTCCCGCTCGACGCCCTCAACGTCACCGCCGGTCGGTACGTGACCGAGCTTCAGGCCGTCACGGTCGATCTGTGCCGCGAGTTCGGCGTCGAAGCACTCCCCGACGCAACCCGCCCCGGCGCGAGCGCGAACGGCCGGCGCATCGCACACGTGGGTGTTGCGGTGCGCAGTTGGGTCAGTTCCTTCGGACTGATTGTGAACGCGAACCCGGACCTCGAACCGTTCCGGGATGTGCGGTGCGACGGTGATCCGGCGCCCATGACCTCTCTTCAGCGCGAAAGTTCGCTCCGCGTGCGCGTGCCCGGCGTGCGCCAACTTCTCCTCGAGCTGATCGCGGCGCGGTTCGGCTTCACCCGCGTTTCCGTCTTCCACAACCACCCCGCGGACCTCCCGCGGCCGAAACACCATGCGCTCCCTCACGCTTCTTGATAAATCCGACGCCCACGAAAGTGGCGCCCACACACCTCTGGGTCCGCGCCCCGCGCGCACGGGCAACCGGCTCCCGCCCTGGCTGAAGCGCTCGCTCCCGGCCGGGAACGGCAACAACTTCACCGCGCACCTGATCGAAGACCTGCGGCTCGAAACGGTGTGCGAGAGCGCGAAGTGCCCGAATCGCCCCGAGTGCTGGTCGCGCCGGACCGCGACGTTCATGATTATGGGCAACCTCTGCACGCGCACGTGCAGCTTCTGCTCGGTCCCGAAAGGCACGCCCGAGCACCTGGAACTCGACGAACCCGCGCGCCTCGCCGAAGCCGCTGTGCGCCTGGGGCTGAAGCACGTCGTGATTACGTCCGTCACCCGGGACGACCTGCCCGACGGCGGGGCGACGCACTTCGCGGACTGCATTGAGGCCGTGCGTGCGCGGGTGCCGGACGCCGCGCTGGAAGTTCTCACCCCGGACTTCCTCGGCGACCCGGTGGCCATCGACACCGTGACCGACGCGAACCCCGAAGTGTTCAACCACAACCTCGAAACGGTCCCGCGCCTGCACCGCACTGTTCGCGGGCGCGCGCTGTACCACCGGAGCCTCGGGTTGCTCGAGCGCGTGAAGCGCCGGGCGCCGCACATCGTGACGAAGGCCGGGTTGATGCTCGGGATCGGCGAAACGATCGACGAACTCTTCGACGTGCTGGCCGACCTCCGCGCGATCAAGTGCGACGTGCTGACGCTCGGCCAGTACCTCGCCCCGACCGTGAAGCACATGCCCGTAGCCCGATTCGTTCCGCCGAGCGAGTTCGATTCGCTGGCCGCGACCGCGCGGCTGATGGGCTTCAAGCAGGTTGTTGCGGGACCGTATGTGCGGTCCAGTTACCACGCGGCCGATATGGTGCCCACCCGTGAAGGAATCCTCGCGAGTAGCGGTGACGGCGCCTGATCTCGGCGTCGCGCGCGTCACGTTCAGCCTGTGGCACGTCCGGGTCGGCGACCGCGTGACCGAAGGCGACCGCGTCGCGGAGGTGCTGATTCCCGGCGCGATCTTCGACGTGCCCGCCCCCGCGACCGGCACACTCGTCGAGCGCCTTGTGCTCCCTAACGATCCGCTCACACCCGGCGCCGTGCTCGGGGTGATTCAGGAATAGGGCGATCTGAACGAGCCGCGACCGCCAGGGAGCGGGGCCGTGATTCCCAGTGTGTTGGTCGCGGGCACCGAGAACGTGTTGTGCCTCCCGTTCCCTGGCGGTCGCGGCTCGTTACCGAACCGGTGCCGTTGAGTGCTCGTAAGTTCCCCGACCGTTCGTCGAGGTGGTTCATGCCGCGCCCCGCGTTCCTGTCGCTCGACGGTCTGGACGGCACCGGTAAATCCACTCAGTGCCGGCTGCTCGCGGAGTGGCTTGCCGCGCAAAAGGTGCCGGTCACATCGTGTACGGACCCCGGCGGAACCGCGCTCGGCCAAGAATTGCGGAAGTTGCTCCTTTTCGGCCGTGAGCACACCATCGCGACTACCACAGAAGCGCTCCTCTTCATGGCGTCGCGTGCGCAGTTGGTCGAAGAAATCGTTCGTCCCGCGCTCGATCGTGGCGAGGTGGTGATTTCGGACCGGTTCCTCCTCGCGAACGTGGTTTACCAGGGGCACGCGGGCGGTCTGAGTGCGGATGCGTTGTGGCAAGTCGGCGCGTTCGCTACCGGCGGACTGGAACCCGACCTGACCCTCGTCTTCGACCTCCCTCCCGACATCGCGGTCGCGCGCCGAAACCGCGAAGCTGACCGCATGGAGGAGCGCGGGGCGGATTACTACACGCGCGTGAGCACGGGCTTCAAGTACGAAGCCGGGATGCGCCCGGCGAAGTACCGCCTCATCGATGCGACACCCGATGTCGATACGGTGCAGAAGGCCGTCCGCCGCGAAGTGAGCCGGCTCCTCAGTGCCCACGGCTGGAACGTGCAGGAGTAGGGAGTCAGCATGTCGTGGGACCGCATTCGTGGGCAAGACGGCGCCCGAAACACGTTCTTCACCGCACACGAAGCCGGGCGCCTCGCGCACTCGTACCTGCTCGTCGGGCCGGAGGGGATCGGTAAGCGCCTGTTCGCGCGCGAACTCGCGAAGGCGTTTCTGTGCGAACGACCGCCCACGAAACTGACCGCGTGTGATCGGTGCCCGGCGTGTGCGCAAGTCGAAGCAAGCACGCACCCGGACTTGCTCTTTTTGCGCACGCCGGCAGACAAGCACGAACTCCCGGTCGAGGACATGCGGGAGTTCTGCGCACAAGTGGCCCTAAAACCCACCCGGGGATCGCGCAAGATCGGCATCATCGAGGACGCGGACGACTTTAATGCGTCATCAGCGAACTCGTTCCTCAAAACGCTCGAAGAACCGCCCCCCGGCGCGCTGTTACTGCTCATCGCGACCACGACCGACCGGCAACTCGCCACCATCCTGTCGCGGTGCCAAGTGGTGCGATTCGCGCCACTTACTCCCCCGGATCTAAAAGCGGTCCTCGAAAATCAGGGCATCGAAGAAGCGCAGAAACGCGACCGCCTCGCGCGCCTCGGGAACGGGAGCGTGTCCCGCGCACTCGCCCTCGACGATGATTCGATTTGGCAGGTGCGACAGAAGCTGATCGACGGGCTCACGTCGCCGCGCCCACAATTTCAGCCGCTCGCCGAGACGTGGAGCAAATTCAACGAGGACGCCGGGAAGGAGACCGCGGCCCAGCGGATGCGCGCGTCGCTCGTGCTTCAGTTCCTGATTGAAGCGGTCCAGCACGCGCTGAAGCTCTCATTGGGCGCCACCGTGCCCGACATCGACGCGACCGAAGCCGACCGGCTGAAAGCGCTCGCCGACCGCGTCGGAACGGACGCCCTCATGGAACTGCTCGACAAGTTCGTGGAAGCGGACTTTTACGTCGAGCGCCGGGTGCAACTCATCCTGGTCGTCGAATCGGTGCTGGCCAAATTCCCGCGCGAAAAAGGGTAGCCAAATGGCGAGAATGCGAGCGCTTCGTAGTTGGCAGAAATAATTGGATACCGAGACGCTGCTCGGTTCCAGTATCGCTCACTGCTTGCCCAAAATGTGATCCAAGACCCAGCACCCGCGAACGTGGACCTGAGCGACATCGCGGCAGTGGTTCAACACGTCTTCGTTGTCACAGCCGGCCTCTTGAAGCGCGTCCGCGAGAATGGGCATCGCGCTAAAGTCACGCGACTCATACATTCCGCGACTCAGCAATACCACCGTGTCCGTGCGCCATTCGGGCGCGAACACGATCGACCGAAACGGGCTGCCGAAGATATCGCGCAAGAGAGCCGACTGTGCCCGAAACTCTTCGCGCCGCTCTTTCTTCGCAACCACCCGTCGCACACTTTTTGGAGCGCCGGAAAACTCGCCGCCTACCAGTTCGGGAAAGAGGTATCTCGAAGATTCCAACGAGCTAAAGAGGTACCTCAAAGGTTCTAATGGATTTGCGCGCCCCAGATTCCGCACTGCCCGGTTACGCTCCTCCAAAAACGCCGGTAACTCGGCCGTCATTTCTTCCTCGGATGCGGTCCCTTCTGCAAACCGCTCCGCGACGTCGAGCACCCGAGCCGCAATGGGCCACGCCGTCAACCGATGACTGATGCGCCGACAGCACGCGATGGCGAGCAACTGCTGCTTCCGCGCACTGGGCTCGACGCGATACTCGCGCACCAACATTTCGGGGATCTCACACGCCAGCCACTCCAGTTCGTTCATCGCGTTCACCCCGCGACGTAGAGTTTGCGCTCGCGCACGTACTCCTCCACCGCCCGCGGGACCATGTACCGGATGCTCATCCCGTCCGCGGTCGCGCGGCGCAGTTCGCGACTCGCGATCTCGATCATCGGGCACGCGACGAATTGCAACCGCACCGCGTCCTCACTTATGCCCAGCGCCTTCGCGAGCCGGTCCGCGGTCCAGAGCATCACCCCTGGGCGCGGGACCACGACCAAACCGGCCCGTTCGACCACCAGACGCGGTTCGTACCACCCGGGCAAGTCCGGTAAGCAGTCCGAACCCATTAGCAGGAAGAACTCGTTCCCGGGGTGCCGCGCGTGCAGTTCGCCCAAGGTACGAGCAGTGAAGCTCGGTTCCGGCAACTCCTTTTCGATCCGGTTCACCTGAAACGCGGAGTGCCCTGCAATAGCCAGTTCGATCATGTCGCACCGCGACTCGAACCGCGTTACGCCCTTGTCGGCCTTGTGCGGCGGCAAGTAACTCGGCACGAACCAGACTTCGTCCAACCCCGCTTGCGAACGGCACTGTTCGGCGAGGATTAAGTGCCCCATGTGAACGGGGTCAAACGTGCCGCCGAAAATGCCGATACGCATAACGTGTTCCAGCCGAATCCCGCCCTTGCGGGCGATGGTGTTTTCGCAGCGCCAGCTCGAATCCACGACCTCTTGCACCCCAAGCAAGCGCGCTACTCGCTTCAGCCTACCAGTCACACCCCGTCCGGCAACGCGGCTCGTAACTGGCTTGCCGCCTGCTCCGGGGCAACGGTCGTGATGTGACAGCCGAACCCCCACTCCAAACCGGCCGGGCGCGCCGTGCGTGGGAGCACTTCGAGGTGCCAGTGATAGTACACGGGCGCGCCCGCGTGGAGCGGTGTCGTGTGAAGGAACCAGTTGTAGGCCGGGGCGTCCTGAACCGCGTCGAGGGCGCGCAAAACGGGCTTCAGGAGCGACGCCAGCTCCAGCGCCTCGCTGTCGGTTAGCGCCTCGTACCGCGGTTGGTGCGCGACCGGTAGCACCCACAACTCGTAAGCGAACCGCGGCGCGAACGCGGTCACAACAACGAAGTTCGCAGATCGGGCCACTACACGAGAGCCGTCGGCGAGTTCCTTCTCAACGATGTCGCAGAACACGCACTGACCCGCGCGCGTGAAATAGGCTTCCGCACCGACCAATTCCGCGCGTGTCAGTTCCGGCACAATCGGGGTGGCGATGATCTGCGAATGCGTGTGGGCCAGCGACGCCCCCGCTTCGGCCCCGACGTTCTTGAACACAGAAACGTGTGCCAGTCTCGGGTCGCTCGCCAAAACTTGCATTCGCTCGCGATACGCTCGGAACACCTCGGCGAGTTGCTCGTCGGTAAGTTGCGTGGGATCGTCGACGTGCTCCGCGCACTCGATCAGAACTTCCGCGACACCCGTTGCGGGCATTGAGGTGAAGAAACCTACCCCCCGTCCCCCTCCCTGAAGGGAAGGGGGAGCTGACATACGAAGCATCAGAGATCGAGATTCCGTGTGGCGACCGTTCTTTCTCCCCCTTCCCTGAAGGGAGGGGGACGGGGGGTAGGTTGTGGCTGTAACCCCTCCCCAACCCCTCCCCCAAGGGGCAGGGCGTGCGCACTTTATTGTGCCGTGATTCCTTGGATAACTTGCAATAGGTAGTTGTCG
>HG799463.1:112238-184646 GCA_000531095.1 Gemmata massiliana
CATAACTTCGTATAGCATACATCATACGAAGTTATACGAGCCGTACTCGGCGATCTCCTCCCACCCGTCGGCCCCGGCGATCACCGCGCACGTGGCGATCACCAAGATGTCGGTGAGCTTGTGGAGCTTGTTGGCGGTTTCGATCCGAGGGTCGGGTACGTCCGCGAACACCGTGGTCAGTGCAAGGGGCATCGGGCATCCTCCTGATACCCTCGGTGTAGACGTAAACGCCTATATCGTCAGCAGTTCATAGTGCGCACGCCCTGCCCCCAAGGGGAGAGGGGCTTAAAACCACCTTGAGTTCTGTTCCCCCTTCCTTCGCCGCCGGTCCGCGAGAAGCTCCGCTGACAGGACCGGCGCTCAAAGAGGCGAAGGGGGTTAGGGGGTTAGGTTGCCTTTGCTCCCCAACAGGTCGCACCGCCGGGTACATGTTCGGCACGATGCGGAGCTGCCAGCCGGGGCCGTTTGGCACCGTTCCGGGTGCGCGGAGGGCGTAGATCTCGTTCGGTGTCTCGCTCTCCTGACCGGGGCAGAACGGACACGGCCGCCCCTTCCCATTGGTACGATGTCGGGGAGCGTGGCCGCTCAACGCGATCGGGCGCTGTGCCCGCTGCGGAGCGATCACGACCCACCGACCGGTCACCGGGTCACAGCGCAATTCGGGATCAGCGTTCATGCAGGTAACGTAGGGCGCGACCGCGCCAGTTACTTGAACTGTCAGTGGTTGCAGTCCGCGCCGCCGCTCGCGGGCTGGACCGAGTTCCGGTTGAATACCGAGAGCGGCCCGCCTGCTGGTTGCACACCTGTCGGTGGATACTGCGTCTGGACCGTGGTACCAGTCGAAGCGGAATCGAGCTTGCGGTACGTGATCCGATACTCGGTGGCTTCCTCTTGTTGCGTGGGCGTCGCGCCGATCGGCCGCTTGGCCGGGTACGCCTGGTTGCGCGGGTTGAGTGATTCGTTCGTTTCTGGCAACGAGTTACGCGCGACGCGGCCGGTCGAAACCGTGCGCTCGTCGAGGATCTCGAAGTTCGGCCCGACGTGTTTCTCGATCAGTGCGAGGGCAGCTTTTCGGTTGTTATTTGGCCAAGTGTCGGTGTCGTCCGGCACCGCGACGATGCCCGTATCAGTTTTTCTCTCAATGTATTTGGCCTGTGACGCGCACCCGCCCGTGGCAGCGGTGGCCGCCAATAACGCGAAAACGAAGGATCGCCTCATGACCCGCTTCCCCCGACGATTCGCGCGGCTTCCCCCGAAGTCGCCGGAATCTGCCGGGGTATAACAAACCGAACTCTCGTGTCGAGACGAGTTTTCGCTATAATAAAGCCAAGGTCATTCACCCCGACACTTCACTCTACAGCCTTATCGATCACCGTACCGCCGACGTCCGTGAGGCGCTCGTCGCGCCCGCTGTGGCGGAACGTCAACTGCTCGTGGTCGAGTCCCAACAGGTGCAGGATCGTGGCGTGGAAGTCGTTGACCGAAATCGGGTCTTCAACAGCTTTTAGCCCGAACTCGTCTGTGGACCCGACGACGGTTCCACCCTTCGCCCCGCCGCCCGCGAGCCACATCGTGTAGCCGAGTGGGTTGTGGTCGCGTCCCTTACCGCCCTGGCTGTTCGGGGTGCGGCCGAACTCACTACACCACACGACAAGTGTGTCCTTCAGCATCCCGCGCTGCTTCAGGTCTTTGAGGAACGCGGCGATCGGCCGATCCGTGTGACCGCACATTTTCTCGTGGTTCGCGTTGATGTCGTCGTGTGCGTCCCACTGCATCACGACAGGACCACCACCGCTATAAACCGTCACGAACCGGACGCCGCGTTCCAACAGTCGCCGAGCTAGAAGCAGTCGCGTGCCGAAGTCGGCGGTCACCTTGTCGTTCAGCCCATAGGCCGTTTTGGTCGCCTCGGTTTCTTTCGCGAGATCGACCGCATCAGGGGCTTCTTTCTGCATCTTGAACGCGAGTTCGTAGCTCGCAGTGCGCGCGTCCAGTTCCGCGTCACCGGCCGATTGCGCCGCGTTGAGCTTCTGCACGAGGTCGAACGCCCGGCGGTTCTGTTCCGCACTCGTATCCGTGGGCGGCTTCAGGTTGATGATCGGGCTTGGTCCTCGGCGCAACAGCGTGCCCTGATAAACCGGCGGCAGGAACGCCCCCGACCAACACGGCGCGCCACCTTCGGGAACGCCCTCCGGTTGCGGCATGACGCAGTAGGCCGGGAGGTTCTCGCTCACGCTGCCCAAGCCGTAGGTCACCCAACTGCCGATACTCGGCCAGCCCATCAGCGTGCGCCCGCTGTGCAGTTCGTACATCGCGGGCGCGTGAACGGTGTTGGTAGACCAGCACGAACGCAGGAAGCAGATGTCGTCCGCGCACGTCGCGAGGTGCGGCATGAGGTCGGACATCTCGACCCCGCTTTTACCGCGCTTCGAGAACTTCCGCGTGCTCGCAAGGAGCACTTCCTTCCCAGAGGTGAACTGGCTCTTGGGGCGCCCGGTCGATTCCGGGAGCGGTTTACCCGCCCATTTCGTGAGTGCGGGTTTGGGGTCGAACAGGTCCATCTGGCTCGGCCCGCCGACCATGAACATGAACAGAACGCGCTTCGCCGACGCCGGGAAGTGTGGCTTCTTCTGCGCGAGCGGATTTCCCCCCGCACGCGGCGTATCAGTTCCGCGCGCTTCTTGGTGGAGGAGCCAGTTCAGCGCGATACCGCCTAACCCGCCGCCGGAGCGAAGCAGGAACTCGCGCCGCGACGAAGCGAGAGGGATGTGCATGTTCATGGTGCCAGCGTACCCGCACCGCACAGGCACCGCAAGAACTTCACGTGCGCGCCCAAATATCTCTCTGTAAGCGCGGTCCAACTCTCGACACAAAAAGAAGAAGGAGCGACCACTGAGCCGCTCCTTCTCTGCGAACACAGTTGTTTTTGGCTTATTTCTCGGCGACCGGCTCACCGCGAGTCGCGATCGCAATCACTTCGAGCGAGTCCACGTTCCCGCCTCCACCAGCGGCAGCACCACCGAGGAGCACGACGCGATCCGCGCCAAACGGCACGAGCCGGGCCACGATACGGGTCTTCGCCACCGCACCGACCTTCTCCCACCCGTCACCCGCGGCCGTCAGCCGGTAGACCGGCCCTTCGGACGTGTTCAGAATAAGTTTGCCGTTCACCGTGCAGGCCGCAGGTGAGAACGCGACTCGCTCGCCGCCCGGCACTGCGGGACCAGTGCTCCACTTCTCCGTCGCCACATCGAGCACGTCCACGCGCTTGTCTCCGCCCTTGGCGCCCAACCCGCCGAGGACGTACACCTTGTTCCCGACCGCCGCGGCGGTGAGCGCCCGGCGCTGGAATGGCTGCGGGATCGACTTCCACTCCGGCTTCGCGCTGGCGAGGTCGAGGACCAGGGCCGCTTCGGGCCATACCGGTTTCTCGTCCTTGCCCTTCATCTGCCACCCACCGACCACGACGAGCTTGTCGCCGACCGCTACAACGTCGTGCGACGAGCGCGGGACGGGCAGCGCGGCGATGTCTTCCCACTTGCCGGTCTTCGGGTCGAACCGGGCGCACGACGCGGTCGAATAGTTGTCGGACGCTTCACCGGGCGCGTTCCGCGGTTGCATCCCGCCGATGCGGTACACCTTCCCCTTGTGGGCGACGAGGTTCATGCCCTGGGCGATCGGCCCCGAGGGGAGTTCTTCCCATTTCGCGCCGCCGTCGAGTTTGATGCGGTGAAACGTGCCCAGAACGGACTTCGTGTCGTAGTTGTGCGTCTTCCCGGCGTGGCCGCCGTAGATGTAAACGTAGCCGTCGCACTCGATCGCGCCGAAGCTCGAAACGGCCTTCGGCATCGGCGGGAGTTCCACCGCCTTCGTCGGAGCGTCCGCAGCGAATGCGGGTGCGCTGAACGCGAGCAACGCGGCGAACGCGGCACGGAATCGGGTCAACATGGGTTCTCCAAGTCAATGAGGATCAATCGACTCCGAAAACACGGTGCTTGGGTGATGCACGCGAGAGATGTTACCCCGTCCGTGTACACAGCGGAAGTCAGCACCCGGGAACCACTCGTTGACGACAGTAATTAGTGGGTACCGCAGCACGGCTAGGAAATCTCTCAATGCACCGACGCTGAGGCGCCCTATGCACCGTGAAACTTACCGACCGCATTGCATACGGAGGACGGCAGCAGGCCCGTTACCGGCGGAAGCTAGCGGAACTGGCAAATCGTGAGAATCAATCTCAACAGTACCACTTCACTCTAGACGCAACTCAAACGCCGTCAACGACCGTGCGCAGAATTCCGGCGGCGGTCCGCTTCAATGTTCTCAGCTCAGCGCCCAACGAAGCGACTACGACAAGGAAAATCGCTATGACAACCCTGCTAATACTCCCGAACTCGCGAAGGGTACGACAATGCAAGGCAACCAAACCGTCATCGACGCGCTGAACCGCGCACTCACCATCGAGCTGACCGCGATCAACCAGTATTTCTGTCAGGCGAAGATGTGCAAGAACTGGGGCTTCATGAAGTTGGCCCGCAAGCACTACGAGGAATCGATCGGCGAAATGAAGCACGCCGAGAAGATCATCGATCGCGTGCTGTTCCTGGAAGGAACGCCGGAAATTGCCCGGTACGACGTGATCCGCGTCGGGACCGACGTGAAGGAACAGTTCGAGAACGACCTGAAGCTCGAGACCGGCGGCGTGACGGCTTACAACGACCTCGTTGACCTCTGCATTAAGGTGAAGGACAACGGGACGCACAAGCTCGCGCTCGAAATCCTGGCGGATTCCGAAGAGCACGTGGACTGGTTGGAAACGCAGTTGGGTCTGATTAACGCGGTGGGTCTGGAGCGCTACTTGGCGGAGCAGATTGCTGGGGACGAAGACGGCGAGTAAACGGCGAGGTAGGTGTTCAGTTCGCGGTGGCAGCAGGTGCACCCGTCGCCGGCTTCGGTCGCCTGGCGCACCTCCTTCACCGTGCGCAGCCCGAGAGCGACGATGGCGGTAACGATCGCCTGCTCCGTCACCCCGAGGCAGCGGCACACGACCCGATCGGGGCAGCTCCCGACGGTCGCGCAACTGCGACACGAGCCGGCGCACTCCTCCGCCGTTTGGCTCAATTCCATTGGCGTTGCCCATCCTGTTGAGATACAGTCTCAAGGCATCATACTTATGCCTCTCGACACGTGCAACACCAAGGCGTGCGAAATCTCGCGTTCTTGTACACTTTTCCGATTCCGACCACGAAGCGGAACAAAAACGGCGGTAAAATCACATCACGCACCGCTCGCACAGCGCCAGACCGTGTCATGAATTCGCGTATGCCCACACCACCCGCTGCACCCGGAGGCGGTCGCGGCTTTGTTACTTCACCCGTCGCGGAGCGCGCCGCGGTGCTACTGGCCGTCGCACAAGCGGTCGCGGCACACACCGACCTCGGTGCCCTGCTCCGCGACCTCGCCGCCGCACTGGGTGCCCACCTTCCACGCGGGTACCTCAGCTTCGCCCTGCTCGAACTCCACTCCCACGCGGGAAAGTTGCAGTTCCTCGAACCACTCGGAGGCGCCGCGCCCCCCAAACCGGCTGATACACCGACCGAACTCCCCGCTGCGGAATCGCCCACCGCGCACGTCTGGGACACCCAGGAACCGTTCTGGCTCGATATTAATGCCGACGGCCGGTTCCGGATGCTTCGTGCGGCATTCGCCAAACAGGGCGTTCAGTGCGCGTGCTTCGTCCCGCTCACCACTCCGCGGCGCAAGCTCGGCGCGATGGGGTTCACGAGTTACCTTCCCGTCACCCCCGCCCCGGGCGACATCGACTTCGCGGTTCAAGTCGGCCGGTTGGTCGCCCTCGCGGTGGAAGGCGCACTCACGCGCCAAGAACTGGAACGCGCCAACGCCCGACTCGCGGCAGAAAAGCTCTACCTCGAAGAAGAAATCCGCACCGACCGGCGCATGGGCGAGGTCGTCGGCGCGAGCCCGGCACTACACGAAGTGCTCCAACAAGTGGGGGTCGTTGCGCCGACCGATTCCGCGGTGCTCATTACGGGCGAAACGGGTACAGGAAAGGAACTCGTCGCACGGGCCGTTCACCGACTGAGCGAGCGCCGCGACCGGACCTTCGTGAAGCTCAACTGCGCCGCGATCCCGACCGGCCTCCTCGAAAGTGAACTCTTCGGGCACGAGAAGGGCGCGTTCACCGGGGCCGTCGAGCGCCGACTGGGGCGTTTCGAGTTGGCGGACGGGGGAACGCTGTTCCTCGACGAAGTGGGTGACATTCCCCCGGAACTCCAGCCAAAGTTGCTCCGCGTGCTCCAAGAGCAGGAGTTCGAGCGCCTCGGGAGCGCGAAGACAATCAAGGTGAACGTGCGACTGGTCGCAGCGACGCACCGAAACCTCGCGAAGTTGGTCGCGGAGGGGAAATTCCGGTCGGACCTTTATTACCGATTACACGTGTTCCCGGTCCATCTCCCGGCCCTCCGTGAGCGACACGAAGACGTTCCCGAACTCGTTCGACACTTTGTGGCGCTGTTCGCCCAGCGTTTCGGCAAAAAGATCGGAACGATCCCGCCCGAAACGATGGGCGCACTCGAACGGTACAGTTGGCCCGGCAACGTTCGCGAACTGGAACACTTGATCGAACGTGCGGTGATCCTCAGCGCACCCGGGGGCGAACTCCGCGTGCCACTCACAGATCTCATTTCGCCCGAACCGACTAACGAATCTATATCCGAAGCGCCGGTCCTTGCGACACGAGCGACCCTGCTCGAAAGCGAGCGCGAGCTCATTCGCCGCGCACTCGACGAGTGCGACTGGATCATCGGTGGCCCGAGCGGTGCGGCCGCGCGGCTCGGTTTGAAGCGCACGACGCTCCTGTCTCGCATGAAAAAGATGGGAATGACCCGGCCAGATCGAGGCAGTGTCGAATGATCGACACGGGCGCGCCGAAGTGACGACACGCCGACACGCATTTCGACACGACAGTTCTGTCACACTCCTCCGGACCAACACTCGTTACCTCATCGCAACACTTCACTCTTCGTTTCCTCAAAACGCGCTCACATTTCGGGTCAGTGATCTCATTGGTACGCGACGTGCATTAAGGGGATAAAGCCTCTGAAATCACTCTCTTCATCCGAGGTCGCCATGTCGCGTTCGCGTCGCGGGTTTACATTGATCGAGTTGTTAGTCGTAATAGCCATCATTGCCATCTTGATCGGTCTGTTGTTGCCGGCGGTTCAAAAGGTGCGCGAGGCCGCCGCACGCATGAAGTGCCAAAACAATTTAAAGCAGTTCGGACTGGCCGCACACAACTACGAATCGACGAACAGTACGCTCCCGCCCACTCAACACACCACTGTCATCGCGGGTAGCACGGTGTCGTCCGGGGCGCCGCTGCAAGCCCTGTTGCTGCCGTACTTTGAACAGGCGAACAAGTTCAACCAGTTCAACATGAACTACAACGTGAACAGTGACGCCGCGATTCACTCCTCAATTCCGGCACTCACCGGGGCCAATGCCGCGGCCCGCGCCGGCGACGTGCCCGTGTTCCTGTGCCCCTCGGACGCTTCGAGCGAAACGTATTTCGGGGCCGGACGGCAGAACTACTTCGGTTCGCTCGGGGCCTACGCCGGCTACCGTGGGGGTGGTGGCGTGAACGACGGGATCTTTTCCATCCCGTACCCTTCCGCCGGCCAAACGATGAAGGGGATCTCGATTCTGGGCGTATCCGACGGGACCAGTAACACGGTCATGTTCGCCGAGGTGATGCGCTCGACGACCCTGTACAACGCGGCCAGCGGCATCCGCGACCACGCCACGGTCATCATCAATAGCGGGAACACCGGGTACAACGAGACCGACGGAACCACGATCAGCATGTGCGTCGACGGCAGTAATTGGAGCAGTTCGATCAAGTACGTCGGCTACCAGTATTACCGGAACCTGCCGTCGAACTTCGTGTTCACCCACACCCTGCCGGTCAACTGGAACAAAAAGTCACCGACCGGCCAACGGTACAGTTGCGGGAGCACGTCGTTCGCGTCCATGCACATCGCGGCCAGCAGCTACCACACCGGTGGGGCGAACGCATGCATGGCCGACGGGAGCGTGCGGTTCGTGAACGAATCGATCTCGTTCACGAACTGGCGCGCGATGGGCACGCGGGCCGGCGGCGAAGTCGTTTCGGAGTAAGTGTGCTCTGAATACCACACGCCCGCGGAACGTTCCGCGGGCGATTTTATTTCCCTACTTCCTTTCGAGTCCTTCTCAATGAGTCGCTTCGTATTGTTCCTCCTCGGCACACTCACACTCGTCGGCTGTTCATCGAATCAGAGTCAATCGACGTCACAAGGCCCCGGAGCGGACGCGGTCCTGCACGAAGTGGGCGGTCTCATCCAGATGTACAGCGGAGAGGCCGGTAAGGGGCCGAAGAAGGTCGCGGACCTGACCAAGTATCAAAACGGCTATCCCCTGGGGTTTCAAGCTGTGCAATCGGGCGAAGTGGTGGTCGTCTGGGGCGCGAAGATCGGTGGCGAAGGCGAAGCCGCATCCGGACCGACGAACGTGATCGCATACGAAAAGAAAACACCCACCGAAGGTGGGTGGGTGTTGTTCCAGAACACGACGACCAAGCAGATGTCTGCCAGTGATTTCGCGTCCGCACCAAAAGCACAGTAACCCGTTACTTCACGACGCACGGGGCGCTTTCGCGTGCCGTGTGGTCGAGGACAGTGGCTACCACGCGGCTCTTCTCCGAGGTGGGAAGAGTCGCGGTCTCATCGGCCGACAAGCCGTGAACGCTCGTGGTCCATGTCTCGCCCGTCTGTGTCCGCAGAACGACGAATCGCGTTCCCACAGCCGCCTTAACGCGGAGCACCGGCTTACCGTCGACCGTGTCGCGGGTCACATCCGGCTTCGCGGGGGGCTTTCCCTGAGCGAGCCACGGCGTTTCTGGCACGAGTGCGGGTTCCTCGTAGGTTTTCTTCAACTCGTCCGCGACCCCGCCAGAATTGCGCACAAGGGCCTTCATGCTAAAGTGGATTGTGCCGTCCGTGCTCTTCTGCTTCCGGGTGATCGCGATCTGATCAGTGACCTCCTTCGCGGGCCAGCTCTTCTCCTGCCCCGTCACGCGGCTCGTGTACAACCCCGGCCAGAGGTGCCGGTTTTTAGTATTTTCACCCACCCACCAGTTGAGCAACTTCGGGAAGCTCTGCTTTTCCTGAGCAATCGGCCAGTAGAGTTGCGGCGTGAAGTAATCGACCCACCCCTCGTTGAGCCACAATTTGGCGTCCGCGTAGAGGTCCGCAAACTGGTCCAAACCCGCAATGCCTGCGGGATACCCCGGGCGCCAGACCCCGAACGGGCTGATTCCCACTTTCACCCACGGCTTCGCCTTCTTCGTCTCGGTATACATCCTCTGCACGAAGGTGTTTACGGCATCGCGCCGCCAATCGTCGCGAGCCAGCTTTCCGCCGGCCTTCTGGTATTTCTCCCAGGTGTCGTCGTCGGGGAACGCGATGATCTTCCCGTCCGCGCCCTTTTCCTTGTACGGGTAGAAGTAATCGTCGATGTGAATGCCGTCGATGTCGTAACGTTTCACCACGTCGAGGACGACCGCGACCGAGCGGTCCTGTACCTCAACGTTCGTCGGGTTCATCCAGTAGTGCGTGCCGTAGGGCTTCGCGAGGTCCGGCCGCGTTTTGGTGATGTGGTCAGCGGGCGCGGCGGATTTGGCCGACGGGTGTCGTGCGCGGTACGGGTTGAACCACGCATGCAGCTCTAAACCGCGTTTGTGGGCCTCCTCGACCACGAACGCGAGCGGGTCGTAACCCGGCGATTTGCCCATCGTTCCCGTCAGGTACTCGCTCCACGGCTCCAGTTTCGATTCGTAGAGCGAATCGGCCATCGGCCGGACTTGGAAGATGACCGCGTTGAGTTTCAGTTCCACCGTCTTGTCGAGAATCGCGATCAGTTCCGCTTTCTGCTTCTCGGCAGGAAGGCCCGGCTTGCTCGGCCAGTCGATGTTCGAGACGGTAGCGACCCAGACCCCGCGGAACTCGCGTTTCAGCGGTGGCGGCCCGTCTGCGGCCCTAGAAATGGGCGCGCAGAGGCCGAGGGCAATTAGCCCGACCAGATACCGACGCATGGCAGATCTCTCAGGAGGGAACGGAAATGCGATCGAGTGCGAGGCGAACGGCGCCTTCGGCCGGTTCGCGGACGAGCGTTACGGGAGCCGCGGACAGACCGCGATCCGTTAAAGCAGCCAAAAACCGTTCGCAGTAACCGGGACCAGAAACGAGTAACCCGCCCGCGAGCGCGATCGGGAACGATGCCCCCAGATCGAGCGCACGAGCGGCAGCAGCAGCAGCAGCGGCGAGTTCGCACGCAGCCTCACGAACAATCGCATCTGCAACTGGATCAGCACTTTCGGCAGCTTCCAGCACGACCGGCGCGAGTGCGGCAAGCGAGGCCCGATCGCCCCCGCGATAAACCACACCAACTAACTCTTGAGGGCGTTTCAAACCGAGCACTGCGAGCAAGCGATCGGTGAGCGGGGTAACCGGTGCGCGCCCGTCAGCGGAACGCGCCGCGGCGCGGAGGCCAGCGAGTGCGATCGCGTAACCGCTCCCCTCGTCACCGAGGAGCGGCCCCCACCCGCCCGATCGCGCCGTGCGACCGTCCGGGCAACGAGCAAACGCCATCGACCCGGTGCCGGCTACGATGGCGACCCCGGACCCGTTTGGCGTGCCAGCGGCCAACAGCAGCGCCGCATCTTCAATCACATCAACAGTTTCAGCCAAACGAGTACGAGCAGCCCACTCGCGAACAATTTCCTGGTCCCCGGGACGCCCGGCCCCGGCCAACCCGAGACACGCGGCCCGAACCGGCTGCCGCGACCGACCCGCCGCCGCGAACGCCCGCGTGGTCGCTTCATCAAGGGCTGCGAGCGCGCTGGAAGTGCCGACCGCGTGGCGGTTCGACGGCCCCGCTTCCCCGCGACCCAGCGATTTCCACCCGTCCGAGGTTCGTGCCGCGAGCAACACGATCGTGCTAGTTCCGCCGCCATCGACACCGAGCACGAGTTGTTCCGCGTTCGTCTTCGCGTGTCCGTTACCGTTACCGTGGTGTTTGCCGTTTTTGCCGTTCGTGCCGACCGCAGCGCGAACCAAGCCATTCGCCTTTCGCAAGCGTTCGCGGGCTTCATCCGCCGAAACACCGGCCAGTTGCGAAACGAGAGCCGTTTTAAGTTCGCGCCCGCAGTTATTGAGCAGCACATCTGCGGCGGGTTGGTCTAGTCCGGTCGCTTCGCGGACGATGCGGTTGGTGCGTACTTTCAGTTTCTCATTGGTCGCACGCAGATCCACCATCAGGTTGCCGTAAGTCTTGCCGAGCCGGACCATTGCGCCGGTGCTGAGGATGTTCAACACGAGCTTCGTCGCGGTCCCAGCCTTCAACCTCGTGGAACCACTCAGGATCTCGGGACCGACCACCGGCGCAATCGCGAGGTCGGCGCACGCACTCACTTCTGAATCGTGATTACACGATAGCCCGATTGTGAACGCACCGAGCTTCCGCGCATGATTAATGGCAGTCAGAACATACGGCGTGCGTCCACTGCTCGCGATCCCGACCAGAACATCCGCGGCAGTTAGGGAAACCGCGGCGAGGTCGTTGAGCGCAAGGTCCGAGCGATCCTCGGCCCCTTCGATCGCGTTCGTGAGTGCTGTGGGTCCGCCCGCAATGAGGCCAACCACAAGTCCCTGCGGAGCGTTAAACGTGGGAGGGCACTCACTTGCGTCGAGAACACCGAGCCGTCCGGATGTGCCGGCGCCAATGTAAACGAGCCGCCCGCCGGCGCGCAACCGATCGGTGATTACTTCGATCGCCCGGGCGATCGCTTCCGCCTGCGAAGCAACGGCCGGGATGATTTTCGCATCCTCTGCGCACATCAACCGGACGAACTGAAGCGCGGAGAGTTCGTCCAGTTCGGACGATGCGGGGTTCCGTGCTTCGGTTTGAAGGTGATCCATTGATTAAACCGACCATCTAATGGTCGCCGCAGCGCGTTCGAGTTACCGGAGTCGATGCGTTCCGGCTATGCAACAGGCATGCCGCACCGGGCAATCTTGTGGGGTAGGTCGAAACTCATGAGCGGGCCAAAAATCTCGCTGCTCATTGACGCCACCGGCCAACTTTCATCTCGAAACTTGCGGCCCTTCGAGTTCGTCACGGCGTTCGTTGACATTAATAGAGGACTCGCGTCTGCGTGACATGCTCAATTCATTTCTACTTTTTCGGGCTACGTCCCAAGAACCCGTTCCAGATAAGGGCCATCAGAATCGTCGTTCCGGCCCCGATGGGTGCGAACCACGGGAACGCGAGCAGGGGTTCCTTATAAAACACCGGCGCCCACCCCGGAAGACCGGCCGTTAATCCGGTCGACGGCAACCAAAGAGCAAAAACGGTCAGGAACCCGCACACCAGCCCGGCGAGCGCGGCCCGCGATGCGACCAACTTTCGCATCGTGCCGAGGAGGAACAGCCCGAGTAGCAACCCCATCGTAAGCCCTGCGACCTCCAGCACCCGATCGATCACACTCTTGTTCCCGCCGAACTTGTACGTGCCGTAAGCCACCGCCATCTGTGCGATCCCCCACACGGCGGTCATGACGCGCGACAGCATCACGTACCACCGCTCCGAGTGGCCCGGGCGCAGTGGGCGATAGAAATCGGTCACAACGGCGTTCGCGGAACTGTTCAGCGACGACGACAGCGTGGACATCGCCGCCGCGAGCACCGCCGCCACAAGTATCCCCACTACCCCCACCGGCATCTTCGTCACGATGAACAGGCCGAATACCTCGTCGTTCCGCACGCCCTTCGGCAAATCGAACCCGCCGGACCGGTTCAACAGGAACATCGCGACGCCGACCGACAGGAACAGGAGGAACTGCACGAAGACCACGAACCCGCTCGCAACGAGCGCGAACCGTGCCTGCCCCAGCGACCGCGCACAGAGATAGCGCTGCACCATGAGTTGGTCGGCCCCGTGACTCGCCATCGAGAACACCGCACCGCCGATGAGTCCGGCCCAGATGTTCAGTGCGACCGTCGGCTTAAAGACCGTGTCGATCACTTTGAACTTGCCCGCGGCTTCGCCTTCAATGAGAAACTGGTCCCACCCGCCCGGGAGCAACTTCAGCACGAAGACCCCCGCAAGCACGGCCCCCGCGATTTTGATGACGAACTGAATCAGGTCGGTCCAGATGACGGCCTTCATACCGCCGAGGTAGGTGTAAACGATCGTGACCACACCCACAACCACGATCGCCGGACCGATGCCGCCCAAGACGAACTGCAACAGCAGCGCGGTGAGGAAGATGCGCAACCCGTCCGCCACGGTCCGCGTCAGGAGGAACAAGCCGCTCGCGACGCGCTGCACGGACGGGTCGAACCGCTGCTTCAGTACCTCGTAAGCGCTGAACAACTCGCCGTTCATGTATTGCGGCAACAGTAGCCACGCGACCACGCACCGACCAATGATGTAACCGAACGAGAGTTGCAGAAACGTCAGGTTCCCGCCGTCCGGGTTGAACGCGACCCCGGGCACGCTCAAGAACGTGACCGCGCTGGTCTCGGTGGCCACGATCGAGACCAGGATCATGAACCAGCCGATGCTGCGCCCGCCCACGAAATACGTGCGCAAGTCCTTCTGGGCGCGAGTGAACCACACGCCGAGCAGCGTCATCCCGAGAATGTAAACCGCAATAATGGTGAGATCGAGCGCAGAAAGTTGGGGCATCGGCAATCCCGGCCGGTGAGTGGCTCGTACCGACAGGGCGCCGGTATGTCGAACAGGTAAGATCGCAGGCGCAATGCGAACCGCGTGCCGAAAGACCGGCGATTTACCGCGGTACACTCTGCTGCGAGACGGTGACGATCCTACCACAGCGCGCAGCTTAGCGACTCACTCACACTCACAAAATTTTAATTGTACAGATTTTGTTCAGCATTCGAGGTGCGTCTGAGTGACATAAAACCTACAATCTGTCTCAAACAGGCAAATGGAACGACCTCCCCGTACTCTTCTGTTCGTATATCGGCTCATAAGTCGTATTAATAACACGAAAGGTCGGAACCTTCTGCCGGTGTGCCCCAGAAAGTCACCGCGGAACACGGTGTTGCACTTGATGGCACTCACCCGACAGGTTCAACTGACAGAGAAGTCGCTGCGCGGGCCACCTGAACTTGTACGCCCCCCGAAGCGGGGGCACCGCGAGCTCGGTCCCACCCACCCCAAACCCCACAAAATGCCAATGCCGAAACCCACCTCCGCCCTCGAGTCGCAGGCCAACTGGATCTCCGCTGCCGGTGAGCCGACGCGCCTCGCACTGATCCGCGCGCTAGCGGCCGGCGAGAAGACCGTGACGATGCTCGCGCGCGAGTGTCAGACCGAAATGGTGAACGTGTCGCACCACCTCAGCATCCTGAAATCGGCCGGGATGGTGACCGCTCAAAAGGACGGGCGGTTCATGCTATACAGTCTGGTCGGGGCCGCGGCCACGGGCGCCTTACTGGAAATGACGCACTCGTCCGGGGCCAAAGTGATCGTACCGCTGGCCTAGCACGTTGCAGACAAATTATTTCAAACGAAACACGACTCTTCGCTCCAGTTGTGAACGTCTTGTTCACAACTGGCGACTACTGACCTTCCTCAACTACCCATTAGCGAACACCGCCACTCGCGAGGAGTTGCTCGCCGGTCAGCCAGCCGGAATCGTCGGAGGCGAGGAACACGGCGATCTTGGCAATGTCATCAACCTTCCCGCCGCGGCCGAGCGGGGCCTGTTTCACCGTCTCCTTCTCCATCTCCGAACCGATGACGCCCGCGCTTACCGTCCCCTCGGTCTCGATCAGCCCGGGGTTCAGGGCGTTCACCCGGATGCCCTTCGCTCCGAGTTCCTTGGCCAGCACCCCGGTGATGGCATCCACCGCCCCCTTCGTTCCGGTGTAGACGGCACTTTGCGGCGGGGTGATACGTGCGACCACCGACCCGATGTTGATAATGCTCCCGCCTGCCTTCAGGTGCTTGACGGCGGCTTGTGTGATGAGGAGGAGCCCGAGGACATTGATGTCGAACTGGCGGTGGAAGTGCTCTTCGGTGATTTGCTCGATCGCGCCGAACTCGTACACCCCGGAGTTGTTCACCAACACGTCGAGGCGGCCGTAGTTCTTGATCGCCGCCTCGATGATTGCCTCGGCATCCGTCTTCTTCGACACGTCCCCGCCGACCGCGACGGCCTTGCCACCCTTGCTCGTGATGTCGGCCACGACCTTGTCCGCACCCGCCTTGCTGGATGCGTAATTCACTACGACCGCTGCGCCTTCGGCAGCGAGTCGCCGGGCGATCTCGGCCCCGATGCCCTTCGATGCTCCCGTCACCACCGCGACTTTACCGTTCAGCTTGCCGGACATGACCGTCTCCTTTTGGAACGTTGTGTACCGTGGAGTACAATACTGATGTCTGAGCCTTTCACGCCCCCAAAATTTTCTCCGTGAGGTGCGATATGGGGCGTCCGCGCGAGTTCGATACCGACAAAGCGCTTGATCGCGCGCTGGAAGTGTTCTGGCGCCACGGGTACGAAGGCGCGACGATTCCGGACCTGACCCGGGCAATGGGGATTAACCGCCCCAGCCTCTACGCGGCATTCGGAAACAAGGAAGCGTTGTTCCGTAAAGCGCTGGAACGCTACCAAACCGGCCCGATCGCGTTCGTTCACTTGGCACTGGCAGAGCCGACCGCTCGAAAAGTGGCAGAACGTTTGTTGTGCGGAGCAGTGCAACTCGTGACCGACACGAGTAAGCCGCGCGGGTGCATGGTCGTGCAAGGTGCCCTAGCATGTGGTGACGATGCGGAACCGATTCGGCGCGCGCTAACCGAATACCGAGAAGCCGGGTTCACGGCGATCCGCGCCCGATTCGAGCGCGCAGTATCAGAAGGCGATCTGCCCAAGGGAACGGACTGCACAACTCTCGCTCGATACATCGCCACGGTGTTGAATGGACTTGCTGTGCAAGCTGCGAGTGGAGCATCCGCGGACGAACTGCGGCGCGTGGCGGAACTCACCGTGCGCGCCTTCCCGACTGAAGGATGAGGCTCGCGGCTCCTGGCAAGCCGGGGCACAAGGTTTGCGCGTTCACCGCCTGCGAGTGCCTGTAAGCGAAGTTCCACACTTCGAGCAAGTAGACGGGCTGTTCAAACAAAAATGGGCCGCACCAGGCGGCCCGAATCACTTCTTCACCTTCTGCATTTCGTCGTTTACCGTTTCGCGCCCAAAGCAACTGGATTTTCGAGCACGCGGACCGTCAGTGCGTCCGCGTCGATCTCGATCAGCCCGCCGTGCGGGAGGGTCGCATTGAATGGCGTGTGGCCGATCGGGAAGTTGGTAATCACCGGCACTTTCCGGTTCCCGAAGTATTCGCGGATCACGGTATCCAGCTCCTTCTCGTCCGATCCGTCGAACGTTCCCAAAACGAACCCGGCGAACTTGTCGAGTAACCCGGCCAACTTCAGCTGGGACAGCACCCGGTCAATGCGGTACGCCTTCTCGCCCGTGTCCTCGAGCACCAGGATGTTACCCTCCGCTTCGATCTCGTAGGGGGTGCCCATCGTCGCGCCGACCAGTGTCAGGTTACCGCCCACCAGTCGGCCCTTCGCTTTGCCGGCCACAAGGCGCTGCGGCTTCGGCCCGTTTTGGGGCAGCGCAACGGCGTACCCGTTCTCGCCCTTCGGGTACAAGTCCGCGCGCACGGTCCGCCAGAACACCTCGGACGAGTACCCGAACCCCTCGTCGTCGCGGTACAGGCCGTACTGCGGCATCGGGGCGTGGAACGTGATCACCCGACACTTTTTCGCGACCGCGAGGTGAAGCGCGGTCAGGTCCGAGAACCCGACGATGATCTTCGGGTTCTCGCGAATCGCGGTGTAATCGATGCGGTCCAGGATGCGCGTCAAACCGTACCCGCCCTTCACCGAGAACACAGCCTGAACCGTTTTGTCCTTGATTGCCGCGTTGAACTCCGCGGCTCGGTCCTCGTCGGAGCCGGCCAAGTACCGATCCTTGCGTGCGGTAAGAGTTGGGGGGACTTTCACCTTGAACCCCATTTTCTCGAACCGTTTCTTCGCCTTTGCGACCTTCTCGGCGTCCGCCGGACCCGCAGGGGCCACAAACGCGATCGTGTCGCCCACACGGAGAGCCGCCGGACGAATCCATTCCGCGCGCTCGGACGCGGACACCGTTGGAGGCGCAATTGGGAACGCCGCAGAACCGGCAATCGCAACGAGAGCCAGGACCGGCAATGTGCGGATCAGGGGGGCAATCATGAATAATCTCAAGCGTTGTGGCTCGCCCGCGTCACTTGGCGGGCGGGGCCGGTTTCTCGAAGTGCTGGTAGTCTTTGAGCGACTTCCAGTTTCCGCCCCACTCCCACCCGCGTGCGAGAAACGCCTTGGCAAATGGGTGATCGGCGGTCAGTGTACCGGGAGCCTTCGGATCGTATTTCGAGTCTTGCGGAAGGGTCGTTTTACCCTTGATGTACGGGTTCTGCACCGGGTTGATGTCGATCGCGCGCCCGAGGGCGTGCTTCGACAGCGACGTGCCGCCGGTCACCTCGCGATAGTTGAACGCGGAGGTGTTGTTCGCGGCCATTGACAGGTCATCGTCCCACTTCTCGTTCTTGCGGAACTTCGCGTGCGAAACCGGGATCACGGACCGGATCGGGAATTTTTCCTTTAGCGCGACCTCGAACACCTCGACGATGTCTTTCTCCAGATCCTTGTCCACAACGAGTTGCCCGCGGTGGACCTTCTCGTCGAAACCCCAGTACGTCACGGTAACGATCTTTTGCCGCTCGCGGAGATCCTTCGGACAGCGGCGGTCGAGGCCCTCAAAGGCTTCGTCAGCGGTCATTTTGCTGTCGATGATCGGATCAGACGTTGTGCCGGCAGGTTCGGCGGGCACCGGGCGCCCGATTGCGGGCACCAGTGCCAGAGCAAAAACAACCCACACGAGCGCGGGTACGGTTCTGTTCATCCGACTCTCCCTCGTGTGGGTACCACGATCACTTCAGGTCGATGTCGAGCGGCTGACCGGACTTCGCCTCGCCCGTGAGTTCCGACTTATTCGGGTCGCCGTACTTGTCCGGAATCGGGAACCAGCTCTTGATGACCTCCGGCGCTGCCGGGGGGATGTTGGGCGGGGGCTTGTCGTCGTCGCTGTCGCGCCCGCCAGCGGATTTGCGAGGCGGTTCGGACCCCGGTGGAGGTGGACTGGACACGGCTACCTTCACCGGTCCCGGGCGCACCCCACTGACCCGGTACGTGCCGTCGGGTTGGATCTGGCCCGACTTCGGCGCGCCCGCGGCATCCAGAACGACGACCGTTCCGAAAGCCACCGGCTTGCCCCTATAAGTCACTTTGCCGGACACGTCCGTGGTCGGTTCGCCGCACCCGGCAAGTGCCAGAATCACGACCAGAACAGCGGGTCGGATGAATCGGGTCATTCGGAGATCACCTCGCTCATAGCGCGCGTGGACATGGCGGTGATAATCGTCGGTCCGGCGGAGTATTGGAAGAATCGAACCGAGCCGTCTGCGAGGGCGAAGTTCCCTCCACCCGTGTGGTACGACCAGAAGTGGTACCCGTCGCACTGACGCGGCGGCGAGGCCGGGGCCTGGAAGTACATCGGGAACGGGCACGCCCCGACCGAGTCACTGGTCCCGAGAGAAGCGGTGTCGGCCGACGTGTACTGCGCCCAACCGATGCTATCGAGGTTCGGCGATCCGGCCATTACCCATCCCCACTGCAAGTCCTTGGCTGCAGGGCGCTCGGCAAACGCGACCGTGTTGCTCAATCCGTCAGTCACGGAGGAGAAGTTAATCTTCACTGGCTTACCGGTCGCGTCCGTAACGGCCATGATCCCGGTGTCCATGCTGAACCCGGCAGGCGGTGCCTTCCAGTCGCTCCGCTGGCGCCCGGTGATGCCCAAGTAACTCCCCAAAGCGATGACGTTGACTCCACTCGTGACGGTCGTGGGCTGCGTGTTGCTCGGGCAAATATACGTCGAAATCACGCGCGGGCGAACAAGTGTGAAGTAGTCGGCCCGCGTGGGAATCGTCTGCTTGGCAATATTGTCTTGCTCGATATAGGGGAGCAGAACGAAGGACCAGTTTTCGGTGTACCGGCGCGGGTCCGTGGACGCTAACCCGGCGGGGTAGTATGGCGGGAAGCGATCGTTTGCGTCGTGGTAGGTGTGCAGCGCGAGCCCGAGCTGCTTGAGGTTATTACTGCACTTCATCCGGGCCGCTGCTTCGCGCACTTTCTGTACGGCTGGCAGCAGCAGTCCAATAAGGATCGCAATGATCGCGATGACTACCAGCAACTCAATGAGCGTGAAGCCCGATCGCGTTTTTGTGGGCTGAGCGGACATAACGTGTACAGCCTTGAGGCGAATGGAGTGACAAGGAGAGGTGGGTTAGTGCGCAAGTGCAAGTCCGATGCCACAATCCGATTTGCGGAAGCACTCTTCAAAAACTCGCGGTTACTGCATCTGCCCGACATGACAAAGTGTCGAAGTGTCGATTATTCGCCACTGGCGCGTCGGTATTTCGTCACGTCCAAAATTGTCGCTCCACTACTGACAAAGCACCAAAGACAAAGCTCGCGGGTATAAACCACCCGCGAGCTCGAGTATCTTCAACCGAACTCACGATCCGTCAGTGTCCGCGGCGGATGTCAGACGGTGGGTACCGAATCTCGATCTGGAACACTTTCTTCGTCCGACAAAAGATCTCCCACGTCTGCGGGTCGACGCGCATGGGCACGTCGATCCGGTGGATGTCCACGGTTACGTGGAACCCGCGCTCGGAGAACACATCGATCATCATCCGCAGCGCCACCGGTTCATCGAGCAGCGCCTCTTCACTGTTGATCTGCGCGTGCCCGGACATCGCGTGCGCTTGGACGATCGGGAGCAGTTTCGACTCGATCAGTTCCACCACGCCCCGAAACAGGTCCGGGTTCTCGCGCCCGTACTGCTCCAACCGGCGCACCAGTTCCTGCCGCGCGTGCCGCGCCAGTTGGGTCGCGATCGGGATGTTCTGGATCAGCGCGAACACTTCCGGGCTGAGTTCGAGCGAGCTTTGGTACGCAAACTCCCGAACAATATTGCGCTGCACCTCGGGCAGGTCGCCCTCGGCGTCGATGAAGTGGAAGTGGAAGATCTGGCGCAGCGACTGAAGCGCCTCGAACGTCGTGTCCTTGAAGCCCTTGTACCGTTTCCGGCACAGCCCCGGGTCGAGGTCCGTAACGCGCTCTTCCAAGAGTTCCCCGACCGCGGACTCGCGCACCTGCCGGTTGTGTTCCCGGATCACCCGCCCGCGTTTCAGTTGGCGCTCGACGCTCACCTCTTCCGTGACGAACAGCAGCGCGATGCGGAACATCGGCTTGTTCGCGTCCTGGGTCGAGTCGTCGCGCCCCCCGAGATCGAGCATCGCGTGGTAGAAGAGTTTCAGGAACTCCACCTGGACCTTGGTCCGCGGGAACCCGTCAATAATGACGCCGTCCCGGTACCGCGGGTCGAGTAGTTCTTCGAGCAACAGCGCGATGACCTCACGGTCCCCGACCATCTGGCCCGCGTTCTTGAGCGCGACCGCTTGCGGCGCGGTGAGGAGGCTGCTGATGACGATGGGCGGTGCGGTGATGTCGCGTGCGCGCGCGATGAACGGCGTGTTGGTGCCCTTCCCCGCCCCGGGCGCCCCCCCGAGCCAAATGAACTCGTTCGGGAACCGCACGTCGCCGGCGTGGTGCTCCAACAGGTCGGCCCAGACCGCCGAGAAAATGAGTTGCGCGTCCTTGATTTCTAAGTCGGCGCTCGGTGGGGCGGTCGCGCGGGGCGCGGGGCTCGGGACGGGTTCGCTCACGGGAACTCCGGGGCAGGCGGGCAACCTTGAATGTGCGGCGCGCGGAACCGTGATGAACGAACCGGCGCTCAGAACCGGGTTCAGTGTAGCGTCCGAGTAATGGAGAACCAACGATGGTCCCGATAGAACGAGCGCGGGCTCGAGAACGGCCCCGTCACAGTGTGACCCGCGAAGTTTCGGAAGCGCAGTCCGCGGGGCTCGGGCGCGATTCCGGCCGCAAGAAGGGCTTGCTCGTCGGCACTTTGCTACGGGCCACTCAGGGCTTCGGTGCGTCGCCTTCTGCCGACCCCTTGGTGGCCACCTCCCAGAACAGCTCGCGGCCCGCGGCGAAGACCTCGCTGGCACGGAAGTCGAACACCTGGGCCGTCTCGCCCGGCTCCAGGCCGATCGAGTCGAGGGTCACGTAGAACAGGCCGTTGTGGTAACCGATCCGGGCGTCGGTGATCTTCGACTTGGGCTGCGAGGGGCGCATCTGGAAGCGGAACTCTTCCACGCCGTTGAGCCGCAAGCGGAGCCGCACGTGGCGCGGGTCTTTACCCAGATCCGTAATCGCCTCGCGCACGCGCGTGTGGAACTCTACGGTCACCACACGCGCGCCCTTGTGGACCACCTTCACGGCGCGGAGCCGGCCGCCGATGAACCGGTAGGCGCGCAAGAACTTCGCGACTTCGTGCGGTTGCAGGCGGGTCATTTCGGACATGGGGAACTCACACCAGTGAATCGAACACCCGAACGGCGGCCCAGCTCGGCTTGTTCTCTTCAATGAACTTGTTGTGCGTCGCGTCGTCCTGATAGGCGTCGTGGGCCGCCTTGTCCACGAACACCAGGTGCAGCCCGACGTGCCAGTCGCGGTCGTTCACCGGGCGGTCGAGTTCCGCGCACAGAGAACCGGCCGCAAAAAACACGATACCGGGTTGCACGTTCAGGTACTTCTTGCAGGCGTCGACCAGTTCCTGAACCTTGGCGGGCGCAGGATCCTTCAACTTGAAGAACACGTTGTGGGCCAGTCGCGGAGAGGACATTACGGTGGGCCTCGCGGTTCGCGGTGAGTTTCGGCGGGCGGAACCCGCTCCATCACATCGTAGTGGCGCCCGGCGCGGTCGGCGCCCCGCACGCTTGGTCGTTTCCGCGGGCCTCAAGGCGACGAGTCAATTATCCGGCGCGTACAGGTAAATCTCGACTGTATCGTCGGCAAAAACATGGAATTCTTCGACCTCCCGGCCCGTCTCCGGCAGACTGATTCGGGCCGTGAGAGCGGCTACGGCCGCGTAGAACCGCTCCCGGTCGGCGAAGACGTCACCGGTTCGGGCCACCTCGCGCTGGTACTCTTCGTCACCCTGATGGGCTTCTTCAAAGGCCCCGCGACACACCTCGAACCCGGCTTCGGGCACGAATCGACCGAACACGCAGTTCCCGTCGCGCTGGGACACGACAATACGGCCGACCCGCTGACCGTCCCAATGCACGGCAAGATCCGTCACGATTGCTCTCCACCCGAGCTACCCACACCAAGCGGCACCGATCGCACCATCGACCGCAAGATTAATGATCTCCACAATTAATGTCACAGTACATAGTAAATGTGGTGCGAACCTGCACAACAGCACGATTTCGATCCCCATTCTGGAACTGCGCCCAATGCCGACCGAACTCCAGCGCGTCCGTCAGAGCCTTCGCCGTCGCGCCCGACTCTTGCGGTCCGTGGAAATACGTCGCGCGGCCCGCAGGGGCTTCGACCTGGTACACTTCGGCTCCGGACCGGTGGAACGACTGTGTGCGGCCCTGATTCTCGCGGCCCTGTTCGTGTTCGTTACGCTCGCCGTGTCGCTGATCGCGAAGTTGGGGCCAACTTACGGGTTGGCTCTCGCGGGGATCGCGTTCCTGTCCGCACTCGGGGCCAGCGCGGTCCTGGTACTGTGGCCCCGGAATGACAGGGTACTGGAAACCGAGCGCAGGCAGTTGAGGGACGATATCGTCGCGTTACGGGCGCGCGAAGCGGACTTGCTCGATGCGATGGAAGAGGAACTGGTCAAGCGAGAAGACGCCCGGCACCGGGGAATCGACCGGGACGCGCGATCGCGGACGAGACCGTGCCCCTACTGCCGGGAAGTGATCTCGGCCCGCGCGCTCAAGTGCCGGTTCTGCGGGGAATTCGTTGACGAAGAATTGGCCCGTGAGCGGCAGCGGGCGTGGAACCCCGGAATTGCCGCGGCCCTCAGCTTCATCATCCCCGGACTGGGCCAGGTGTATAAGAGCCAGGTTCTCGGAGGGCTCGTATGGTTTTTCGTGATCGACTGCGTTTACGCGGGTAGTTTCGTTGGAATGTACATTTGCTGCATGGGGCTTCTCACTCTTCCCGTGGCCGTCATCCTCCACGTCGTCTGCATATTCGATGCGGCCGCAAGCAGTACCGCGTGACGTGTACTCCGCGCTCTGGTGTGGTGGGGCTACGCAACAAGAAGAGTTGCTGATGTGCTGAACTATCACCGCCCGACGCGCCCGCTCCGTTTCGGTCACGGGCAGGCGCATCGGGCGTGAGTGTTCTGGCCGTGGTGATTCAACTTGGGCTGTGCGGCCGTGGCCACTCACCGTGCGTCACTCGGACCAGTTGCTGTCCCACTCAACCGTGTAGTGAACGCTCGCCACCATCGGTTCGGCGGTGGCCGCGGGGTGTTGCCCTTCCGAAGTGCCGCCGAGAGTTCCACCCGACGGGCGCATCTCGTGTGCCCGCGTCCCGTGCGGGTTGTCGGTCCGTGTGTCGTCGCTCATGGTATCGCCCCGCAAAAGATGGTGCCCGAACAGCCCCGGCGAACCGCGCCGGCAATTAATCATCGTGCAAGACCACACATTCTTTGCCCGAAGTTGCGACTCTTTCGCGTTGTTTCGGTACACGACGGTACTGAATGGTGGGGTGAGGTAAGCCCCGTGCGGTTCGTCCTCGCAGTCATGCCATTCATTCATCGGCCAGTTCGTCCCATTGAAACCGAAAAAACGTTGAGCGCGGTCTACCGAATGGCGACACTTGGGGCGCGTCGCGGACCCGCGCTCGGTGGCCCGAGCCGGGAACGACCTGGTCCCAGAGCAGCACATGCGCACGCTACTGTCACTCTTCGCACTCTCCCTCGTTCCCAATGCCCTCCACGCCGATGAACTGGAACCGCTGAAGTACAACCATCCCGGCCTCGTGGTCGACCTGGGAGTGGGGTTGTGGGCGTGGCCGGTACCGTGCGACGCGGACGGGGACGGCGACTTCGACCTCATCGTCTCGTGCCCCGACAAACCCTCGAACGGGGTGTGGTTTTTCGAGAACGTCACCGGCGACACGGCCAAGAACAAGCACCCCGTCTTCAAACCCGCGCGGAAACTCAGCGGCGCTGCGCACTACGTCATGCCGTCCTTCGTGGACGGCAAACTTCGGGTTCTCACACCCGGCACCGAGCACCCGAACTTCATCACAAAGGGGCTAACCGAGGTGAGACCGCTGTCGGTGCCCAAAAACTTCTACAAGCCGGAGGGGAAGCAGCCCAAAGGCCCGAAGGTGCGGCACAACCAGTGGCGCTTCGCGGACTACGACGGCGACGGGCGCCCCGATCTGGTTGTGGGCATCGAAGACTGGAGCTTCTACGGCTGGGACGATGCGTACAACGCGAAGGGCGAGTGGCAGAACGGCCCGTTACACGGCTTCGTGTTCGTTTTCCTCGCGAAAGATGGAGGAACGTTCGCCGAGCCGTTCCGCGTGGAAGCCGGCGGTAAGCCGGTCGACACGTTCGGGTGCCCCACCCCGAACTTCGCAGACTTCGACGGGGACGGGGATCTCGACCTGCTATGCGGCGAATTCCTCGACGGGTTCACCTACTTCGAGAATATCGGCACGCGCACGAAGCCGAAGTACGCTCCGGGTCGGCGGTTGAAAGACGCCGTGGGTGCGCCGATCGCGATGGAACTCCAGATGATCGTGCCGATCGCGTTCGACTGGGACAAGGACGGTGATCTCGACCTCATCGTCGGCGACGAGGACGGGCGCGTAGCGCTCGTGGAGAACACCGGGCGCCTGGACGCGGACCGCGTGCCGGTCTTCGCGCGCCCGGTGTACTTCCAGCAACAGGCGGACGCGCTCAAATGCGGCGCGCTCGCGACCCCCGTAACCGCGGACTGGGACGGTGACGGCGATCTCGACATTCTGAGCGGCAACACCGCGGGGTACATCGAGTTCTTCGAGAACCTGAGCGGGCCGGGTGTACCAAACCCGAAATGGGCCACACCGAAGCGCCTCACGGTCGATGGCAAGCCGTTCCGGGTGACGGCCGGTCCCAACGGCAGCATTCAGGGACCGGCCGAAGCGAAGTGGGGGTATACCACGTTCAGTGTTGCCGACTGGGACGCAGACGGACTCCCGGACATCGTGCTGAATAGCATTCTCGGCGAAGTCGTGTGGCTCAAGAACGTCGGCACGCGCACGGCGCCGAAACTGAGCGCCCCGCGCCCGATCGAGGTGGCGTGGCCGAAAGAGCAACCGTCTCCTGAACTCGCATGGGGCTGGCGCAAACCTCAAGGGAACGCGCTCCTGACGCAGTGGCGCACCACGCCGGTCGCGTTCGACTTCAACCGCGACGGGCTGCCCGATCTCGCGGTACTCGACACCGAGGGCTACCTCGCGCTCTTCGAGCGCGCCAAACGCGCCGGTAAGTTGGTGCTGCTTCCTCCGCGTCGCGCGTTCGTGTCCGAAAACGGGGAACCGCTCCGGCCGAACCCGAACGCGGCGGGCAAGAGTGGGCGCCGGAAGTTGTGCGTGACGGACTGGAACGGGGACGGGAAGTTCGATTTTCTCCTGAATTCCGCGAACGCGGACTTGTTGCAGCAGGTCGGTGAGAAGAACGGTACCTGGGTGTTCAAGAACGCCGGCGCATTGGCGAAACGGAACATCGAGGGCCACGACGTCAGCCCGAGCGTCGTTGATTTCGACGGGGACGGCGTACCCGATTTCCTCGGCGGCGCCGAAGACGGGCGGTTGTACTTCCTGCGCAACCCACGCACGAAGAAGTAAATTCAGCGAAGTAGGGGCGTCGCGTGGTAATTTTGGACTCAGTGGGCAGTTCCAGTGAGTATGTGAGACGGGTCGCGTTTGATATCGAACGCCTTAACGACGACCGATCCCCCACCCGGCAGCGCGAGGACAAACGGGTCGGTCAGAGCGGGTTGGTTCCAGACCGCGGAGCCAGCCAGATAGTCGGCCCACTCGGTTAGCACATCGCCCGCGCTCGCGGCCACGACGATCAACAGGGACGCGGACAGCTTCCATCCGAGCCGCTTCAGCTTGTCCGCGTCGGCTTCGAGCTTTTGCTGCCACGTCCTGCCGACGCGGTTCCCGTCGTGGAGCAGAGCGATTTCGGCAAACAGCCAGCAGTGGTTGGCCCCGTCGTTGGGACCACCTACCCGCAAATCACCCGAGCCGAGTTCCGGTGTACCACCGTCGTCTGCCACGTTCTCGCTGCTGTAGGTGGGTTTGGCCGTGACCTCGCAGAACGGATAAGTCGCTTCTCGAAGTTTGCAGGCCAAGAACGCTTCCCAGTTGAGCCACTCCTCGAACGATGAAGTGGTCTCGACCATCAACCGCAGGTCAGCGGCGCGAGTCGTGAGCCGATCACAAACGGTTCGGAACACACCGACGGCGAAGGAATACGAAGCGCCCATTTGCTGACCTGTCGGAATGGTGTCGGTTCGTGTTTGTGGCAATCGGGACGCGGGCGCTGCAGTTACTTGAGCAGTGCCTTCAGCGGCTCCTCGATCGCGTCGGCCCAGATGCCGTACCCCTTCTCCGACAAGTGCAAGGCGTCCGGCATGATGTCGGCGGACAGAGTACCGTCGTCGGTCAGGAACTTCTTGCCGATGTCCAGGTACACCACGCTCTTCCCGTCTCCCAACTTGGAAATCGCTTCGTTCGCTTCGGTGATCTTCTTGCGGAACGCGGTCCCGGCCGCTTTGTCCCGCGGGAAGATGCCGAGCAGCAGTATCTTCGCGTCCGGGGCCTTCTTACGGACGCTCGTCACCACCGCTGTGACGCCCTTAACTGTGTCCGCGACCGAGTCGCCGGGGAGCCCGAAGTTGTTCGTCCCGATCATCAGCACTACGGCCTTCGGCTTGATGCCATCAAGGACACCGTCGTTGAGCCGGTACAGCACCTCGCGGGTGGTATCGCCGCCGATCCCGTAGTTCGCGGCATTGAGCGGCGCGAACCGCTTCTTCCACACCGACGCGCCGTCTCCGCCCCATCCTTGGGTGATCGAGTCCCCCAGGAACGCCACATCGACCGCGCCCTTCTTGGTCCGCGCGAGGTGCCCCGCGTGCAGCTTCTTCCAGGTTTCGACCGACATCCACGGGTACTCTTTCGCTCGTGCGGCCGGTTCCCACGCGACATCTTTCGCGGGCGGTTGTGCGACGGCGAGAAGGGTCAGTACGAGTGCGTGCATCGGCTGCTCCGAACGAGTTGGTAGTGTCAGCATATCCGCAACGCGACGCGCGTCCGTACTGCCTCCCACAACCAATCAAATTCAGATACTGTTGCGCGCAATCGTGCAATCAAAAAAAACGCCTCGCGTCTAGACGCAGAAACTGATCGATTCTTGAACTCGGTATCGCATTGGACGCGCGCCGTGAATACTCGCACTTCGGCGGCTAACATTTGCTAACATTCTGGGACTACGAGGGGCACGCACCTTCATTTCGCCGCGAAAAACGCCTTTTCCCCCTCGCCTCAGCTAACATACGTTCCATTTCCCAGGTGCGAACGCTCCACGCGACCCTGCACACACTGTTCCATCTTCGGGCATTATACCGGCAATAGAATTGCGACATCAAGACCACTAGTGAAAATAAGATCAATAATTTACTGGAGGTGAGCTACTGAGCCGGCGACAGCGAAGAGGATTTCACCGCAGAGGGCACGAGAGGGCGCGGAGAACCGGACCGCGTTCCCACGGTGAACCTCGAAGCGCTTGAGATCCCGAAGCCCGTCGCCTACCTTGAACGCATGAATCCGCTCCTGATTAACGACGTCTCTGCTACTCGCACGGTTCGTGCGGCGGTCGTACAGTCGGCCCCGGTACTGTTCGACACGCCCCGGACGCTCGACAAACTCGCCGACCTGACGGCCGACGCCGCCCAGAAGAAAGCCGAACTGGTCGTGTTCCCGGAGGCGTTCATCGGGGGCTACCCGAAGGGGCACGACTTCGGGGTGAGTCTCGGCGTTCGCACGCCCGAGGGCCGGGACGAGTTTCGGCGCTACTTCGAGAGCGCCATCGACGTGCCGGGGCCGGCAACGGAGATGATCGGCGCCATTGCCAAGCAGCACGGCATCCATCTCGTCGTCGGGGTGATCGAACGGAAGGGCGGCACCCTGTACTGCTCGGCACTCACGTTCGGACCCGACGGTTCACTTCTCGGCACGCACCGGAAGCTGATGCCGACGGCACTGGAGCGGGTCGTTTGGGGAACCGGTGACGGGTCAACCCTGCCCGTCGTCGATACGCCGCTGGGCAAGGTCGGGTCGGTCATTTGCTGGGAAAACTACATGCCCCTGCTGCGGACCGCGATGTACGCCAAGGAGGTGGAATTGTACTGTGCGATCACCGTGGACGACCGGGAGACGTGGGTGCCCACGGTGCGGCACATCGCACTCGAAGGTCGGTGCTTCGTCCTGTCGGCGTGTCAGGTGTTGCGTCGAACCGACTTGCCGACCGACTACCCGACCGGGCGGTTCTCGGTCGACCAGGAGTGGCTGATTCGAGGCGGCAGTTGTATCGTCGGCCCACTCGGGCACTTGCTCGCGGGGCCGTTGTACGGTGAGGAGGCCGTGCTGTTTGCCGACCTGGACCGGGCCGACCTCGTGCGGGCCAAGTTCGACTTCGACGTGGTGGGCCATTACGCCCGGCCGGATGTGTTCCGGCTCACCGTCAACGAATCAGCGGTGAAGCCGGTGACGTTCGCAACTGCCTCCGAACAAGCCGAAGCGAGCCACGGATCGGCACGTGACGCCCTTACGTTGCTCGAAGTGGCCGGGCGCTTCGCTGTTTGCAAGTTGCCGCCCGGCTCGGCGATTCCCGCGTGGGCGACGGTGGGGGACGTGTTCAATATCAGTCGAACGGCCGACGAATTGTCGGTGGTGTGTCGGCAGGAACTGGTCCCCGAGGGAACGCACTGCGAGCGCGGATGGCGGTGCCTGCGGGTGGCCGGGGCGATGCCGTTCACCCTTGTCGGTGTGCTGGCTTCGCTCACCGCGCCGATCGCGCGGACCGGGATCGGGGTGTTCGCGTTCTCGACGTTCGATACGGACTACTTATTGGTGAAGGCCGAGCGGTTCCCGGAAGCAGTCGCGGCCCTGCGCGCGGCCGAACATACAGTGGAGCTGTTGACCACATGACTCCCGAACAAGTCGCCGCCAGCTACGACCAGATCGCCGACCAATGGGTCGAGGTCTCGACCTACGGGTTCGCCCAAATCGAGCGCGCCGTCGCCTTCGTGAAGCACAGGGGGGCGGCCCTTGATGTGGGGTGTGGTACGGGGCGGCTGATGGGACTATTGAGCGGGCACGGGTTCCGCACGGACGGACTCGACGTGTCCCCGGCGATGATCGCCCGCGCCCGGGAGCGTCACCCGGGGGCCGAACTGTTCCACACCGACGTCTGTCGGTGGGAATTACCCCGGTCGTATGACCTGATTGTGGCGTGGGACAGCGTGTGGCACGTCCCGCTGGCCGAGCAGGAAGCGGTTTTGAAGAAACTGTGCCGGGGACTGTCTGCGGGCGGGGTGCTCGTCTTCACAATGGGCGGAACGGATGAGCCGAACGAAAAACAGAACTCGTACATGGGACCGCCCTTGTACCACGCCACCCTCGGGATTCCCAACACGCTACGAGTCCTCGCCGAGATGGGTTGCATTTGCCGCCACCTGGAGTACGACCAGCACCCCGAATCGCACGTCTACCTCGTCGCTCAGAAGTCGGAGACCAGCGCCCCAACGACGAGCGACCTCGTTCGCCTGCGCCCCGTCGAGCGGAACGACCTGCCCCGGATGTACGAACTGCAACGCGACCCGGACTCGAACCGGATGGCGGCCACGATTCCCCGGGACCGGGAAGCGTTCGACTCGCACTGGGCAAAGGTGCTGAACGACCCGAGCGTCGCCGCCCGAGTGATCCTTGTTGGCGAGGAGTTCGTCGGAATCGTTTCCTGTTTCCCGAGGGACGGCGCGGATCACGTCGGGTACTGGATCGACCGCGCGTATTGGGGCCGGGGGATCGCCAGCCGAGCGCTGCGCCTGTTACTCCAAGAGATCCCCAAGCGCCCGCTAACCGCCACCGCCGCCACGAGTAACGCGGCGTCCCTGCGGATACTCCAGAAGTGCGGGTTCGTGGTCACACAGGTCCGGCACGACCCGGCCACCGACCGCTACCCCGAGTGCGAGGTCGCCGTTCACGTACTGAGGTAAGCCGGCAATCCGCACTCGGCCGACGCGAGGCCCGCTGGTAGGTCGCGCCTCGTTGGGAACGAGACGAGTTCGAGAGCTCCTTCTGAATCACCTGCGGATCGTAGAACGGTGAGGCATCTCCGATCACATCCCGCTCTATAGAGGTGCGAAGTGCGGGCGCGTCCTCTCCACGACGTCGCCCTTACCCGCAATCGTTGCTGCCTGGTACCCCGTGTGAAAAAATCGTGGATGAATTGGCCCCCGAGAGCGGAATGATGGGTAAGAGCCGCTGAACTCAGCACTAGGAGGGTGGGTGGTGACGATCCGAATTCATCGGACAGTGAGCGCGCTCGCTCGAATGCCGGCCGACGCATTCCCCGAAAATCGGCACACCGATGAGGAACTGATCGGCGCGTTCGTTGAGTTACGGGCTCCTGACGCATTCGAGGAACTCGTCCGTCGGCACGGGCCGATGGTCCTCGGCGTGTGCTTGCGGGTGCTGCGCCACCGGCAGGACGCCGAGGATGCGTTCCAGGCCACCTTCCTAGTGCTGGCGCGTAAGGCCGGTTCGATCTCACCTCGCAACGCGGCGGCCAACTGGTTGCACGGGGTCGCACTCCAAACGGCGATCCGGGCGCGGGCGATTACCATGAAACGGCGCAAACGCGAGACTTCGGTCCCGTTGGTTCCCGAAGCGGGGGTTCGGGAGGTCTGGTGGGACGATGCGGCAGCGGTTCTGGATGAGGAACTGGGGCACCTACCGAGCCACTACCGGGCCGTTGTCCTCCTCTGTGATGTGGAGGGTAGGACGCGAGCGGATACCGCGCGCCACCTGGGGTGCCCAGAGGGATCGGTATCGAGTCGACTGAGCCGCGCGCGGGCGCTACTGGCCCGGCGGTTGAGCCGGCGCGGGGTCGCGCCCCCGTTGGGCGGGCTGGCTCTGCTAGCGGGGCCGAGCGCGGCCATTGCGGTGCCGCCGGCGCTCGTGAAATCAACGGTCGAGGCCGCCGGATCCGTGCCGGGAGCGAGTACCTCCCCGGCAGTCACAACTCTCACCGAAGGGGTTCTCAAGGCCATGCTGATTACGGAACTCAAGACGCTCGCGCTGATAGCCCTGTTCGTCGGATTCCTCGGACTCGGTGGAGCGATCGGGATCGGGCGGTCTGCCGGTCAACAGCCCGGTAAACCAGTTGAGGAGAAACGGGCCGATGGCCCGAAGAACCCCGAAGTTGCTCTTCAGAAGGAGGTGGACGCCGCTGTTGAGAGTGTCAAACGGGCGAAGAAGGCCCTCGACTTGGCGGTCACGGAGCTACACCGAGCTGACGAGCGCCTGGCCACAGCCAAACGAAAGGGTAAACCGCTCGAAGTGAAGCCCGTGACCGGTAAACTGCTCCGATCCGATGTAGCGGAGCGAACGGTGCATGTAGAGGTGTACAAGGAAGTCGCGGATTCCCGCGCGGAGTTGTGGGGTGGGATCATCGGGTTCTGCGGGCACGTGTACGAAACCTTCCCATTGGTACCACAAGCGACCGTTCTGCAAGACCATGTGCCGACTAAATTGGCCGATCTGAAGGAAGGCGCACAAGTCACGCTCCAGTTGGGACGTGACGGCAAGAGCGCCGAGAGTGTGACGGCCGACGGCGGGTCCGTGCGGGGGCGCTTCGTGTCCTGGAACGAGACCAGGAACACGATCACGGTCACGATCGGCGCGAAGAGTGAGCCACGAGTGTTCCACCTATTGAGGGCGTGCGTGCGCGGGGCCGCTCACGTCAAGGACTTCAAACCGGGTACACCGCTCTTGATTACCCGGTCCGTCGAGGACGCGAACACCGCGATTGAAATCGAAGCCGTTGCTGCCGGTGAGGACAGAACCGAGCCCCAGCCCAATCAACCCGCGAAGCGGGAATAGCTGGTCGCACACGAGGGACGCTCAGCAGTGCCGCACGGATCCTCGGGCACTTGATTTAACGGCACCCATTTCCAGAAACGTTATTCGGCACATTTTGGCTCGAGTGCCGAATCCGCCTATTTCAATTGTCCCGCCTTCACGACCCCGCCCTGCATGACCGCAATGAACCGGGTGCGGTCTTCCAGTACGCTGATGTCCGCAAGCACGTCCCCGTCCACCACCAGCACGTCCCCGAGCTTTCCCGGTTCCAGTGTCCCGAATTCGGCCCCCCGCCCCATGATCTGCGCGCCCGTCCGCGTCGCACACGTGATGACTTCCAGCGGCGAGAACCCGACGTACTTCACGAAGAAACTCAGTTCGCGCGCGTAATCGCCGTGCGGATTCCATCCAAAACCAAAATCTCCACCCATGCCGAGGCGCCCGCCGGCCTTCAGGATCTTGCGGGCGCTTTCGGCCCCGCCCTCCAGCGTCTCCTTGTGTCCATCAATCACGCGCGGCGGTAACCGGAACTCCGGTCCGCGCTCGACGCTCGCCAGCTCGAAGTACAGCGCCGGCACGCACGGCACGTCGCGCTTCAGGAGCAACTCCAGACCTTCGTCGTCGATGAACGTACCGTGCTCGATCGCGTCGTACCCGGCCCGCAGCGCGTTCTTGATCCCCTCGGTCGCCCGGCAGTGTCCCGTCACCTTCAACTTGTGGTTGTGCGCCGTGGACACGACCGCGTGCATCTCCTCGAACGTCATGCACAGCGTGTGGTGGTCGTTCGTGTCCGGCGCGGCCGCGTCGCCGGTGGGGTACGTCTTCACCCACTCCACGCCGTCCTTCACCAACTTGCGCACCGCGGACCGGGCCTCGTCCGGGCCGTTCACGAGCAGCACCAGCCCGTCCATCCCGATCTTGCGGAAGTCCGGGTTCCAGTCCATTAGCCCGCCGACGCCGCAGATCTCGCGCCCGCTCGCCGCGAGACGCGGACCCGGGCACAAATCCCCTTCGATGGCCTTCTTCAACCACACGTCGATGTTGAACAGACTCCCGCCGCTACGTGCGGCGGTGTACCCGCACTCGAGGGCCAGTTTCGCGTTCGCCGCGGCGAGCAGCGTGACGTACTCGACTGGGTACTTGATGTCGAGGTCTTCGAGCGCGGCCACATTGAAGTACGTGGGGTGGAAGTGGGCCTCCACGAGCCCCGGCATGATCGTACCCCCGCGCGCATCGATCCGCGTAGCCTCGGGTTCAACGGGCGGAGCCTCGCGCATCGGTCCCGCGAAACTGATGCGCCCGTCGCGGATCACGAGCGCGGCGTCGCGCACGGGCGGGCCGCCGTTGCCGTCGACGAGGGTGCCGTTTGTAATAGCAGTTGTGCCTGAAGCGAGTTTCATGGGAGAGGTTCGCGTTGGGGCTAAAGCGAGTTCAAGAACGAGTGCAGTAACCGCAGCGTGCTCGGCGTGTCCTGCCAGTGAACCAGGTGGCCCACGGCGGGCAGATCCACCCGCGTGCAGTCGGGGAGTGCCGCGGCGAGCGGGTTCGCGTCTTCGGGCGGGAGCATCCCGCCGTACAGCGGGTCCGCGACGATGAGCAGCGCCGGGCACTTCACCCGTTTCGCGATCGCGAACACGTCGTAGCCGTCGAGCCAGTGCTTTTTCAGCGGCGGGTCGAACACGCCCGGGTCGAGGTCGCGCAGACAGCGCGCGACAAAGCGCAGAGAGGCCGCGTCGCGGAAGTCGCCCAGGCGGATGGTTTCGCCCGGCTGCGCCCCGGGAACGCGCACGTCCGCGAACTCTCGCGCGACCGCGCTCGTGTCCTTTCGCCCCGCGAGTTTCTGCATCGCGGCCCAGATGGTGCCGTAGGGCGAGGTTTCGAGCGTCGCCAGGAACCGCGGTCCCGGTGGGTCGATCAGCACCACCGCCGTAACGAGATCCGGAACTTGCGCCGCGACGCCCATCGATACGAGCGCGCCGAGCGAGTGACCGACCAACACGCATTTCTTGTGAGCGGCCTTCACCGCCGCGACGAGGTCCGGGACGTAGTCCGCGACGCGGTACGCGCCCGGGGTGCGTGTGGATTCGCCGTGCCCGCGGTGCGAGTATGCGTGAACGTGCCACCACGCCGTGAGGTCGCACAGAATCGGGCTGAAGTCCTCCCACCGGCGCGAGAGGCCGTGAACGAGCCACAATGATTGTTTCGCGACCGGCCCCGCGACGCCCCACAGCGCGGAATACTCTTCGTCGCTGCCCGTGGGGTTGATAATGGGAATGCTGTCGGTGGTAAACATGGAGAGGCTCGTTCTGTTTGTAACCGCTTGCGGTGAGCGGTGAAAGCGCGATTTTACTCGTGGTACAGGCCTCTGGCCTGTGGGAAACGTCCACAGGCCAGAGGCCTGTACCACCAAACCACAAAGCCACGCGCATCAATTCAACGGGTAACTGCAGGCGCACAGAGCAAGCCGCATTGTTACACCAGTTTCCAGCCCTTGCGGTACTCGCGGTGGATGAACGCATCGGCTCCGGGGGCAGTTGGGCGCCTTCATCTTCTCCGCGTCCCATTCCAGGCGCTTGCCGACGCGGAACGCGACGTTCCCCAAGTGATTCGACTCGGTGAGCCACCCCGCGTACTCGAAGTTGCACGTCGTGGGGGCGCCGGTCTTGCAGGCGTGAATCCATTCCGCGTAGTGCCCGCGCGACTTCTCGATGAACGGCTTCGGTCGTGCAAAGTCCGCGAACTGCTTTTCTGGTAACAGCACGTGTTTGGAGTAATCGGAGAGCAACATTCCCCCATCCCCAACGAAAAGCACGCCGCTACCCACTGCGGGATCTTCTTCTCGGTGAGCAGCGCGGGCTTATTGGCGCCCTGGTACCACGTCATCTTCACCGATGGCATCTCCCTGCATGCGGGGAACTCGTAAGTGGCCTGCATCGACGCGGGCGCGATCTCCGGGTGCGGCTTCGGGCCGGACACTTCCACCGCGGTCGGCGCCTTCAACTCGAGCGCCCAGAAGGGCAAATCGTTCCCGTGCGAACCGAGACCGGACATAGTGCCGTTGCCGAAGTCCCACCAGCGGTACCACTTCGGCCCCGGCACGTAGATCGGGCTGAACGGCCGCTCCGCCACCGGCTCAACGATCGTGACCGATGAGGGCGCGGCCGTGTTCCGCCTCGCCTACGCGCCGAAGGACAAAGTGTGGGTCGCGGTCGTGAAGCCCAAGATCGTCGTTCCGGCCGAAGAGGGCGATCCGAAATAGCGACTGCCGCGTGAAGCAAAGTTAGAATCGCAAAAAGGAAGCTCCTGAAACGTCAGGAGCTTCCTTTCTTTTACGGTCTCCAATGCCCGCCGTCATTTACGGCTTCAAGACGACCTTCACGCACTCGTCCTTCTTCGTCGCGAATTCAGCGTAGGCTTCCGCCGCTTGCGACAGGTTGTACCGGTGCGTGATGACGAACGACGGATCAATGTCGCCGCGCTCGATGCGGCTCATGAGCGGCTTCAGGTACTTGTGGACGTGCGTTTGCCCCATCTTGAAAGTGAGGCCCTTGGCGAACGCCGCACCCATCGGCAGCTTGTCGAGCAGCCCGCCGTACACGCCGGGGATCGAGACCGTTCCTCCCTTGCGGCACGCCATGATCGCCATCCGAAGGGCCGTCGGCCGGTCGGTCGCCAGATAGGTCGCAGTCTTCACGCGGTCGTAGAACCCCGCGATCCCGTTCCCGTGGGCCTCCATCCCGACCGCGTCGATGCACGAGTCCGGCCCGCGCCCGGCGGTCGCCTCGTCGAGCCAGCGGAGCAGGTCCACGTTCTCGAAGTTGACCGTTTCGGCCCCGCACAACTCGCGTGCCTTCTTCAGCCGCCCCTCGACCGAGTCGATCCCGATCACCCGGGCCGCGCCGAGCATGAACGCGCTCTTGATCGCGAACAAACCGACCGGGCCGCACCCCCACACCGCGACCGTGTCGCCCGGTTCGATGTTGCAGTTCTCCGCGGCCATGTACCCGGTCGGGAAGATGTCCGAAAGGAACAGCACCTGCTCGTCCGAGAGGTGCGAGGGAACCTGAACCGGGCCGACATCGGCGAACGGCACGCGGACGTACTCGGCCTGCCCGCCCGCGAACCCGCCCATCATGTGCGAGTACCCGAACAGCCCGCTGCCGGAGTAGGCGTACATGGTCTCCGCGACTTCCGCCTTCGGGTTCGAGTTGTCGCACAGGGAAAAGAACTGTTTCTTGCAGAAGAAGCACCCGCCGCACGCGATGGTGAACGGCACCACCACGCGGTCGCCCTTCCGCAAGTTGGTTACGTCGCGCCCGGTCTCGACCACTTCGCCCATGAACTCGTGACCGAGGATGTCCCCGGCCTGCATGGTCGGGATGTACCCGTCGTACAGGTGCAGATCGGACCCGCAGATAGCAGTCGTGGTGATCCGGATGATCGCGTCCCGCGAGTTGGTGATCTTCGGGTCCGGAACCCGTTCGACCGCCACATCTTTCTTCCCGCGCCAGCACAAGGCTCGCATTGGTTGTGTCCTCTCTGGAAGTTTGTGGAGAGTTAGCGCTTTCCGTGGGGTTGGCCGTAAGTGGTGGGGATCTCGCCGGTTTCGAGGATCTGGCGGAACCGGCGCATGTCGGCTTTGATTTGCGCTTCCGGGGACTGGCCGATCAGCTTCGCGAGCGCGGTGCCCACTTTGCCGCCCGGGGGATCGTACTTCAGGCTCACGCGCACCTCGGTCCCGCGGCCGTGCGGTAGCTCCTTGAAGTGGACCGAACCGGTCGTGTCCACGTCCGCGCCGTCGAGCGAGCGCCACGAGATCACCTGGTTCGGACGGTCCGCGACGATCTCCGCGTCCCATTCCACCTTGATGCCCAGCGGTCCGCGTGCGATCCAGTGCGAGCGGTTGTCGGTGGTCGTGTCCACATCCAACAAGTGCGTCATAAAGCGCGAGAGGTTCTCGAAGTCGCGCCAGAACCGGTACACGTCGGCCACCGGCTTGTTCACGGTGATCGCGTGTTCGATCTTCGTACCGTGACCGGCGGCAATGGCCGTTTGAGACTTCGTCGAGTCCGATGTGCTGACGCCGAGGGTCTGATACAGCGTGCAGTTCCCGGTCGCGCCGCGATAGATCAGCCCAGCGCCAAGCAGCGACGACAGCAACGTCGGCCCGCGCCCGAACCCGAACACTGCGAGTGCGCCGCCACCGGCAAGTGACAACCAGCGCTCGTTGCTGCCCACGTTCGTGCGCGCTTGCGGAAGCCGGTTTATAGCCCGCGCGACGCCGGACTTGGGACCGGCAGCAGACTTGACCGATGTGGTCAGCAGGGTACTGGCCATGAATTACCTCGGGATGCGACTGGGGCGGACGCGCCAACTCGGGTGCAATCGGGGTGCCGTGATCCGTCCGATCGCGCGGACCGGCAAAAGGCTTCAAATCGTGTGAGGAGAGTGCGAGGGCAACAGCAACGCGCATCGATTCGCGCATGTTCGGGTGCGACGGGGCGCGATCGGGTATGTCACGCGATTGTTCGTGTGCTGGAACGAATAGACTCGACGGCGGCACTCGAATTGCTGCCCGTAATGTGACGTACCCTTCGCCCACGGGGATTCTTCTGATGAAGCGCGCACTTCTGCTCACGGGACTCGGCGCAGTGGGGTATCTCGCGTACCGCGCGCTAAAACCGCGGTACGACTTCCGCAACAAGCACGTTCTCATTACCGGCGGGTCACGCGGTCTGGGCCTCGTCATGGCCCGGCAACTCGCCGACGCGGGCGCGCGGATCTCGATCTGTAGCCGCGAACCGAACGAACTACTGTGTGCGGTGGACGACCTCAACCGGTACGGCGAGCGGATCGTTGCGGTCGAGTGTGACGTGACGAATCGCGATCGCGTGCGCGAGTTCGTGGCTTACACGCAGCTCCGGAACGGCCCAGTCGATGTACTGGTCAACAACGCGGGTGTCATTCAGGTCGGGCCGTTCGACGAAATGCGCGAGGAAGATTTCGCCCAGTCGCTCGCGACGCACTTCTGGGCGGCTCTTTACACCACGCTCGCAGTGCTCCCGGAAATGAAAGCGCGGCGCACGGGGCGCATCGTGAACATCGCCTCGTTCGGCGGGAAGGTCGCGGTGCCGCACCTGCTCCCGTATTCGGCGGGTAAGTTCGCGCTGGTTGGGTTCTCGAACGGGTTGCGGAGCGAATTACAGCAACACGGGATCGTAGTAACAACCGTGTGCCCCGGGCTGATGCAGACGGGGAGCCACTTGAACGCGGACTTCAAGGGGCGAAACGAAGAAGAATACGCTTGGTTCGCGACCGGCAACGCGGTACCGGGGTTCTCGATGACCGCGGAGACGGCCGCGTCGAAGATAATCTCCGCATGCGCGCGGGGAGATGCGGAACTGGTGCTCGGGTTGCCCGCAAAACTGACAGTCGCGTTCCAGGCGCTCTGCCCAAACTTGATGGCCGATATTCTCGCGCTCACCAACGATCACATTCTCCCCGAACCGGGCGGCATCGGTACCGCGACCGCGAAGGGAAAGCACAGCCGGGGCGCGTTACCCGACGCGGTCACCGCACGAACCGATCGCGCCGCCGCACGGAACAACGAAGTTGCGGGTGCCGGTGCTCCCCCTCCACTCCCGCTACCGTCTTCCTGACTTTGCGGTATGAGTTTCACTCGGGCTCGTCCTCGCTCGCGAAGCGAGAAAGAATACTTCGGATCGGTCCGTCTTTGGAATCCATGTCACCACAGAAACGGCGCAGGTGTTCCGGAACATCTGCGTAAGCCCGACGCAGAACCAGTCGCTGTTCACGGGTCGGGTCCGACCGGTACGCTTGGTGCGCCTCGATACAGCGCTGAACCGCACCCGGGCGGCCGTTCAACTGATCGAGGATGTCGGCCGCCTCGCGCAGGCGCTCGGTAGATTTAGTGGACCAGTACCCTTCCCCGGCCTGGAAGCGCCCGAGCCCGTCCAAAGTGACCCACGCGCCTTCCGGCACCGATAGGACCAATTTCTTCTGCTCGAACATCTCCGCCACGGCCTCTAGTGGCCGCAGCTCGTTGGCGTACCCGAGTTGCGAAAGTCCATCGGCGTAAATGAGCCACCGGCGCAGCCGGTACCCGTCCGGAACGACTTCCAGTACGGGTAATTCCCCTCCCAGTATCTCATCCCCGGTCGGGGAAACGCGGTACGGTTTCCCGTTAACCAATCCGAGTTTGGCGTATCGGCCCCCTTTGCGGATTTCGGTCGCGTTCCCCTGCATATTGAGCAGACCTTCCCGCATGGGGTTCAGCTCGCGCAGTGCGTCCATTACCTGATGTTTGATGTCACTGCGGCTACACTCCCAGTGCGCGGAAAGCACGCGGGCCTGGCCCAGATTGTGAATATTGAGGATGCCCCCGATCCGGGCCTCGGGCACTACCCACCCCTGAGCCAGTTTGTCCCGGAACAGGTCCACATCGACGAAGCCCCAACAGTTAATTGCGCCGTCGGCGTACACGTCGACCGTCGAGAGGAAGTAACTGCCGTTGTGAATGAACGCCGGGATCGCTTTGCCGTAGGTCTTGGGGGTTGGTTTCGTTCGGACGAGCCTCCAACCGGGCGACGGCCGATCCATTTGCGTCAACCAGCGCGCGTCGAACCCCGCACGCGCCTGATGCAGCCGTTCGCGCTGTCGACGAGTTCGGGCATCGGGTTCGGTCCGGTGCCACTCGACCTCGGCCCGCACGAACGCGGCCCGCGGGTCGCCGCGCTCCTCCAGCCAATCGGCGTAGACCAGCCGCAACGTGTCGTCCTCGGGATTCGCGAGTAACCCGTGAAGAAAGGCCAGTTCCTCGGACATGATTCGTGCCTCGAATTGGTGTCCTGCCATTCATCGTCTCACGACACGTCGGCGCCCTCAACGGTCAGAGCGAGGTGCGTCCCCAAAAACCTTCCCTACCTCAATTTGCCACAACTGAACTTGCGTATATTTTGCGATGTGGTAACATCGTTTAAATGGGAGGGATATTCTCTCGAATCCGCGCGACGAGCTTTACGCGATTCGGGACTCAAAAGTTGAAATCTCGGAGTAAAATTTCGTGCGCGACATTATCGCCGCAACCACCATCCAAAAAAGCAATTACGTCAACCAACACGAGCTAGACGAGACCCAAAATGTTAGCAAATGTTAGCCGTCGCCCGGTCCGACGAGAAGCCCCGGAGGTGATGTGAAACAAAATTGTGCGACGCGCGGAGCATCTGCCACACACTATTCGGGCGAACCGTAACTCGGAGGGTCGATCATGCCCCGCTCCGCAGTCGCGCTCGTGCGATTCGCCGCTCCGCCCACGTCTCGAACGACGGACGGGCAGTTGCTCCGCATGTTCGTAGCCGCGCGCACCGATGACGCATTTGCCGAGTTGGTCCGGCGGCACGGGCCGATGGTGCTCGCAGTGTGTCACCGGGTGCTCGCAAACCCGCACGACGCCGAAGACGCCTTCCAAGCCGTGTTCCTTGTACTGGCCCGCAAAGCGGGCGCGGTTCGCGGGTCGAACGTCGCGGGGTGGCTCTACAGCGTCGCGGTGCGAACCGCACGAGGAGTGCGCATCATGCGGGACCGGCGAAAGCACGTCGTCGCGAGTCAGAGTGCCAGAATCAGCGCCCCCACGATTCCGGACGACACCCTCGTTGTCACGGAGCAAGCGGCCATCATCGACGAAGAACTGGCGAAGCTCCCCGAACTGCTGCGCGAAGCGCTCGTGCTGTGCGAACTGCACGGGCTGTCCCGCAGACAGGCCGCGCTCGAACTCGGGATCGCCGAAGGGACGCTCTCCAGCCGGCTCGCTGCGGCAAAGCGGAAGCTCGCAGAACGCCTCTCGGCCCGTGGAGTTACGGCCACCGCCGCACTAAGTATGCTGCTCTCTTCCGCCACAGTTTCGGCCGGCCTGCTCCGGACCACGACGGCCGCCGTTCGCGGCGCAGCGGGAAGTGTGGCGAACGCGGCCGCAGCCACGGTCCTCAAGGGGATGCTGTTCGACCAACTCCGGTCCGTTGCGCTCACTACCGTGCTACTCGCCACCGTTGTGTGCGGTGGGTACGCGATGACCGCCGCGCCCGGTTCCCCGCCAGAAGCAACGCCCACCGCTCCTGCACCACGACTCGCCGAAGACCCCGCCGCGCCACTCGTGAAGCAGCTCGGCAGCGAAGACTTCAACGAGCGCGAGGTTGCAGATAAAGAGCTGCGCAAACTCGGACTCAAAGCCGAAGCCGCACTCAAAGTCGGACTGAAGGCCGAGAACCCCGAAGTCCGGGCGCGTTCTGCTGCGATCCTCACCGCCGTTCGCAAATCTGCACTCGAAGAACTGGCGAAGACCTTCGACCCCAAAGCCGACGGCGAGCCAACTCACCCCGTCTGGAAGCGCTACCGGGCCATTGCCGGAAACACCCCTGCGAGTCGCGAGTTGTTCGCCCTGATCGTTAAGCACGCGGACTGGCTGCACCGACTCGGCACCGCGGAAACCGGTCCCGAATCGGCCGAACAACAATACCGCGAAGCAATGGTTCAAATGGGCCGGCATTTCCTGGGCAACATGCGCGTGTTTTTCGAGATCCCAGTGTGGCCGTGTGATTACGGCCAAGAAACCGCGTATTTGATGCTCCTCGGCAGTTACCCCGGCACCGAAAAGGCGCGGTCCAAATGCGTAGGCGATGAGGCTGAACTGTTCTTGCACGGCGAGGGGCGCATCCATTTCGCACGCGGATTGGAACTCGGGCTTCAGGGTAAGACGCTCGAACAGAGCCCCAAGTTTCGCCCCGATACAGTTGATGCAGTGCCGGGAACGAATCGCGTTTTTGGAAAATTGCTCGCGTCGTGGCTCACCCACCGGACCGAACCGGCCGTCATCTACTGCGCTCTCGAACTGGCCGTGAAATGGCGCACCGCAGACGTGTTGCCTGCGGCACGAACCATCGCGGCCGACAAGGAGCGCGGACCGGATGCCCGGTGCGCCGCCCTGCACGCCGTTGCCCAGTTCGGTACCATCGCAGACCTACCGCTATTCGCCCCGCTCTACGACGACCCAACGGGTCTCGTCGTTCCCCCTCCGCCGTCGATCGGACTCGGCCCGCGCTCGCGCCGCATGCAGGTTCGCGACCACGCCGTCGGTCTCGCGCTCCTGCTGTGCGACCGAGACCCGTTCGAGTTCGGGTTCCCCTACGCGCAGAACCGTTTCGCCCGCGAGAACGGTCGCCCGGTCGTCGCGGTCTACGTCGGAGAGCCGTTCGGCTTCCCCAATGAGGAAGCACGGACCGCGGCTCACACCAAAGCCCGTGCGTTCCTCGACAAGCAAAAAGACGCACCGAAGCCGGACCCGGCCCACATGAAGCTCATCGAACGGCTCGGCAGCGAGGATTTCGCCGAGCGCGAGGCCGCACACAAGCAACTGAAAGAACTCGGCTCGAAAGCCCGAGCTGCCCTCGAAGCGGGGATCAAATCCGGGAACGCGGAGATCGTGAAGTGGTGCCGCGAACTGCTCGACCAACTGACTCGCGCCGAGTTCGACGCGACGCACTGGCCGCGGTTCGCAAAAGTGATCGGTGACGACAAGCCGAGTCGTGCCCTTTTCGAGCGCATCCGGAGTCTGCCGCGCAACGTCGAACTACTCGACGCGGTCGCAGCGAACCCGAACGCAGCCGGCAAACACTACCACGATCGCTGGGCCGAACTGAACAAGACCGCGCGCGTCCCGATCGGGGTCGGCTCGTTCCAGCTCGTAGCCGCGCCGCTCGCGGACGTGGTGGGGTGGATGTATTTGGGCACCTTCCCCGGCGCCGAAGGAGCGTTCAACACCTCACACAGCATCGATTTTCTTCCCGGTGGGAAGCACTCAAACGACGCAATTGCGGCCGCACTCAAGGACAAAACGGTCGCGCCCGCAGTTCGTCAACTCGTCGGTAAGTGGACCGCGGCGCGGGTCGATTACACCGGGCGCGCGTATGGCTTTCAACTCGCGCTCGATTTCGGCATCGAAGAGGTGCTCTCGGCCGCTCGCGAAACCGTTCGCGCGAAAGTTAAAGACGACCCGTACCCCGGAAACACGGCGCAGAACGTCCGGCTCGCAATCCTCGTTGTTGGCAAGCTCGGCTCGAAGGACGATCTCCCGCTATTGGAAGTGCACTCAGCAAACGATACCCAGTGCGGCGTCTTCCTTCACGATCCGCCAGAGAAGCCGGGCGAACCGGTCTTACGCATCTACCGGCGCGCCGTTGAGGGCCAGGACACCACGATCCAGGTGCGCGACGTGTCCACCGCGATGCGATTACACCTGCTCGGCCAGAACCCGGACGACTTCGGTTTCTACTGGCGCTGGCCCCACGGCTCGGATGCAGGGAAGCGCATGGAACCCGACAACCGATTCAGCCCGTACTCAATCGGGTTCCTGCGAAAGACCGACCGTACCGCAGCGCACAAGAAAGCTCAGGAGTGGTTCGACAAACAGAAGAAATGATTCCCCGTACCGGTGGCACTCAGCGCGTCCACTGGTCCCGAATGCGATCGAACTCGCCGTCGTCTTTCATGGCCCGGAGCGCGTCCTCGATCGCTTTTCGGAGCGCATGAGCTTCCAACCGAAGCGCGATCCCGAGTGGCTCTACATCGAGCGCGCAGCCGGCGGTGTCGACAACGATCAGTTTGCGCTCCCGGCTCGCGTACTGGGCGATCAACTGGTGATCCAAGGCGAGGTCGGCAGTCCCAGACTGAACGGCAGCGAACGGCTCGGGGGAAGCGCGGTAGCGCACGATCTCTTTAACTCCCAGCCCCGCGCGCTGCAAGCGCTCGATTGTGTCGTGTGCGGTCGTGCCTTCTTGCACTGCGATGACCTTACCGACCAAGTCGCGCGGACTTGTGGGGCGCGGTCCGGGGCGCGCGGTGAACACGAGCGGGTCGCGCGCGTACTCGATGAACGCGACCTGCCGTTTCCGCTCATCGGTGATCGTGGTGGCCGAAAGGAGAACGTCCAGGCGCCGGGTTTGAAGTTCGCGGTTCATCCCGGCCCAATCCCAGTACAACTCGTGGTGCTCCGCCTCCACACCCAATCGCCCCGCAATCGCGCGGGCCAGTTCCACGTCGAACCCCGTGAGCTGTCCGTCTTTCTTAAAGGCGTAGGGCGGACAGTTCGGGTCGATGCCGACCACCAGTTTGTGAGAGCGCTGCACGCGCCAGAGTGAATCGTCCTTGGGTGGGAGTATGATCCCGAGTGTCACGAGCGCGACGAGGCTGAAGAAACCGGTAAAGCCCGCGATTCGTGCCAGCACCGGGTTACGCCGACACCGACGACGGAATCGCCCCCAGGCGCCGTGGACCTTCACATGGGCCAGCGGCTTACCGGCAAGGAAGTTGGCCAGATCGTCTGCAAGTGCCAGAGCGGAGGGGTAACGGTAACTCGGGTCTTTCTCCAAACACTTGAGACAAACCGATTCCAGTTCCTTCGGGACCGAAGGACAGAACGAGCGCGGGGCGGGGGCTTCTTCGCTTTCAACCTTGCGCAAAAGGGTTGCCGTGGTTTCGGCAACGAAGGGCACGCGCCCGGTGAGTAGCTCGAACAAGATCACCCCGAGCGCGTAAACATCAGCCGCCGGCCCGACATTCCGGACGTCCCCGCGGGCCTGCTCGGGCGCCATGTAGCTGGGGCTGCCCATGACCACGCCGGTCAGCGTCAAGCTCGAACCGACGTCGGCCACTTTCGCCAGCCCGAAGTCGGCGATCTTCGGTTCGCCCGCTTCCGTGAGGAGCACGTTCCCCGGTTTCAGGTCGCGGTGGACGATCCCGCGCTCGTGAGCATACGCGACCGCCCGCGCGAGCTGCTCGACCAACCGCACCGCGGCGCGGAACTGTTGCGGCGAACCGTTGAGCTTCTGTGCGAGGCTCCCGCCCTCGACGAACTCCAGAACGAAATAGGGGAGTTGATCGGCCTCACCGATTTCGTGGATCTGCACGATGTGAGAGTGGCGCAGTCGGGCGATCGCGTGCGCTTCGGCCCGGAACCGGACTTGTTGCCCCTCGTCCGCGTGCGGTCCGGCCAGGATCATCTTTATCGCGACGGAACGGTTCAGTTTGACTTGTCGCGCCTTGTACACGACCCCCATTGCTCCGCGACCCAACTCGCCGAGCAGTTCGTAGCCGGGAATTTTCGCCCGCATTTGCCCGGTCACCGTACCGGTGCTAGCGCCTTCAAGCAGCGTTGGTGCTTCTACTGGCGTGCCGGTAGTGGCGGTGAAAACCGCGGTGATTAGCTCGTCTCGGTCCGGGAAGCGCTGGCGGTACTCGTCCCGGTCTGGTTTTTCGCCGTTCTGAGTGCGGTAGTGCAGTTCCAGTAGCAGTAACTCGCGAAAGAGTACCGACCGGTCGATTTCCGGAGCGCGTGCCAGAAGCTCTTCGATGGCGGGGCGATGGCCCGTGCGCCAGGCGTCCTCGAACATGTCGCACGCACGCTCCACCCGGAGCAGCCGCCCGCGTGCGTCGTCATCGTCCCACGATAAGGTAGCGCTCACGGCGGAAGCTCCTGCCCCCAAAGGGTACGGATCACACGCAACTTCCGCTCCACGCTCCCCAGTGATCGCCCGAGTTTGGCGGCGATCTCCTCGTTCGTGTGCCCCTCCATCTTCCAAACGGCCACCGCGCGCAATTCCGGATCGTCCAGTATCTCCAGGAGCCGCCGACACTCCTCGGCCACCTCGACCACCACCCCCGGTTCCGGTTCGCGATCGATGAGTTCGGCCAACACAGTATCGTCGCCATTCGCGTCAGAAGCGCTGAGCGCAATCGGCTGCGCACGCCCGCCGCGCTTGAGGGCGTTCTCGCGTTTCAGGAGATTCGCGGTTTTGCGGACGGTGAGGACCAACAGAATTTGCCACAAGTCGTCCCGGTCGAGGAGCCGCGGGAAGCGCCCCTCCACCGCGCCGCGACAGAAATTGTCGAACGCACTGAGAGCGGCGTCTTCTTCGTCCGCGGCCCGCCGCGGTGCGGACCCGAGTTTTTTCCGCGCGAGGCTCACGAGGCGCTCGTAGTACGCCTCCCAGAGTTTCTGAACGGCCCCTTCGTCGCCGGCTCGGAGCGGGCCGAGAAAGCGAGTAATGGACCCCTCAGCGGACATGTTCGGCTGCCTTGTGGCGACCCGGTAATCGGGTCGAAGTGAGAATGAGTCTAGAGGCGGGCCGGCCCGTTGACAAGCGCGAGTGCGGGCGGGCGATTTCGGAAAAAATGCTCACAGCGCGCAGGGTTCCGGACGCGGTTGTTGAGGAACGGGGTAGCGGGCCATTCCCGTACACCGGAGCCGACCCATGATAACCGCGGCCACGATCCTACTTGCGTTCGCACTCGCCTTCCCCGTCGGAACGCTCGTCGAGTACGTCCTCCACCGATGGCTCCTCCACGCCCGGAGCCGCACGTTCGTATCGCACCGCCACCGGATGCACCACAAATCGAACGAAGCCGATACGTTGTGGGGCGATTTCCGCGATTTCTCGCTCGGGGCCGTTCCGTTCTGCTGGCTGGGGTTCCTGCACTCCCCGGTCGCCGGCATCGGGTTCCTTCTGGGTGGTGCGGCTTACGTGTTCGTGTTGGCTCTGGTCCACAAACTGTCCCACGAGCGCCCGCAGCTCGTGTTCTGGATGCGCCCGACCTCGCACGAACTGCACCACGGCGAAACCCCGCGCTACAACTTCGGCATCGTCACCCGGTTCTGGGACCGCGTGTTTGGAACCTTCGCCGATCAAATGCCCGCGCCCCGCTACCTGCGTCGAGGGGGCAAGTAATGAGCACGCCAGCACAACCCAAGCTCACAGTACAGCCCGAATTCACGCTCCAGCCGATCGAGGTCGTTTCGGTCATCGGCGCAATTGGCTTGGTACTGACACACGTGGTTCTGTTCGCCCGCGTTCCCGAATTCTGGCACTGGTCTACGCCACTGGTGATCGTGCTCGGGTTACTCGGAGCAGACTTCTTCGCCACGGTACTGCACTGGGCCGGGGACACATGGGGAACGGAAGCAACCCCGTGGCTCGGTAGGCGTTTCCTGCACCCGTTCCGGTACCACCACGCGCGCCCGTTGGAAATGCTGAAGAGTCACTTTTTCACCACCAACGGCGACACGGCCCTCTCCACCCTTCCCTTTCTTCTGGCGCCGTTCGTGATCCCGCTCGATACCGCGGGCGGGCGCTTCAACGCCCTGTTCTTCGCTTCTGTTGGTGGGTGGGGCATGTGGACGAGCCAGTTCCACCAGTGGGCACACATGAAGTCGCCGCCACGGGTGGTCGCGTGGTTACAACGGCGCCGCGTGATCCTGAGCCGCGAACACCACTTGAAACACCACAAGGCCCCGTTCGCAACAAACTACGGCATCACTACCGGTTGGTGCGACGGGTTCCTGAACGCGATCCGGTTCTTCACCGCACTGGAGTGGCTCGTGACCAAATTGACCGGGTGCCGTCCGCGAAGCGAGTTCGAGTGAAAACGAGCACACCTCCAGCGCGAATGCGCATCAACTCGGCCGTTCTGGGGGTTGGAAAGCCGGGCGACGGGCGTAAGGTTGATGGCACCCAAAGGAGGTGCGCAGTGGCTGCTTCGCAGTGGGTTGTTGAAGGGACGATGGAGAACTTCCAGCAGGTCGTCGTGGACGGGTCGCGCGAGCGCCCGATCGTGATCGATTTCTGGGCGCCGTGGTGCGGACCGTGTCGGGCGCTCGCACCGCTGCTGGAAAAACTGGCCAACGAAAAGGCCGGCGAGTTTCTGCTCATGAAGATTAACACCGACGAGAACCCGGACCTCGCCCAGATGTTCCAGGTCGAGGGTATCCCGGCCGTGTTCGCAGTGCGCGACGGTCAGGTGGTCAACAACTTCACCGGGCTGCTGCCAGAAGCGCAACTACGGCAATTCATTGATGATTTGGGTACGGGAGCGGCCGCTCCCGCGGAACCAACGCCGCTAGACCAGGCGGCCGAACTGGAATCACACGATCGCGGCGCGGCGGGTAATGCGTACCGCGCGATGCTCGCGACAGCGCCGGACGATCCGGCCGCCCGCGTCGGGCTGGCGCGCGTGCTGTTGTCGGCCCCAGGCAACGAGCCACAAGCGATTCCGCTTCTGTCCGGGGTCGATTTCGGCGACTTTGCGACCGAAGCCCAGCGCCTCAAAACGATCATTCACCTTCGCGAAGTGCCACACGCCGACGCCGATCTTACCGCGGCCCGGTCCGCAACCACGGCAGAAGCGAAGGTCGCACTCGCCCGAATTCTCGCCGCACGCGGCGACTACACCGGCGCGATGGACGAGCTACTCGCCGCCGCGGACGACGACCGACAACTCGGGCGCACCGCGGTCCGCGATCTGATGCTCAAGGTGTTCGAGGTGATCGGCCCGCGCAGCCCGCAGGCCGATGACTACCGTAAGCGGCTCCAGAGCCGGCTCTACTGAGTGCTCATTCGCGCCGGTTCACGAGCGCGACCAGGAACCGGCTCACGAACAAGCACATAGCCGCACCCGCAAGCACAGCGAACGCGGGTGCGGCTCCCGTATCGGTCCGGGCCGCGTAGACGATGCGGGTCGGGCGCTCGACTGAGGTCTGATCGGCGGCCGGAATGAACGTCAAATCGCTCCCGCCCTTTCGCGGCGAAGAGCCATCCTCGAACTCGGTGAGCCACGTCCCCTCGTTCGGCGCCCAGCCCGGGATCTTCAAATGCGTGCCGACGCCCTTCCACCCGTTGGCACCGGGCTTCCCGGCCCACACGGTATTGCCCGCCCACAACTCCTTCGTCCCGAGGACGCCCGCCATTTTCTGGTTCGCGATCGCGTACACGCGGAACAAGCGGCGCGTCTTCGCCTCGCGCATGTCGTCCGGCTCGCTGTACGGAAAGAACGGTGCCTCGGTCGTGAAGCTCATGCGCACGGCTGCAGACCCAACGGCAGTACTCGCCCCCGTGGACGAGGCACCCGCAATCTTGAACGCGGTGACTACCCAGCCCTTATCGAGGTACGGCTTCAGCCACCGCGCAAGCGCCGGGCGCACTTCGTACCCGCGCTCGTTCAACCACGCCGCGAGTGCGTCACTGTCGCCGGCTTTCATCACTTTCGCGTCGTACCCGGCGACGTGCTTCTCGGCCAGCAACTCGACGTCCGCGTGCCCGACGGCGGCTTTCGGCGCGCTGGCCATTCCGCACCCCATCGCACACCCGCCACCGCTCGGCGGCGACCGCGTTTCGATTTTGGGAGCCGTGATCTTCGCGAGTTCATCGAACGCTTTATCGTCGACCTCTTCGAGGACCGGCACCGACGGTGTGGGAACGAGGAACCCGAAGTCTTTCACCGGTGCTTCGCCCGGCGCGGTCGCCGCGAACGTGGCCCGGCGGATGAAGTGCTGCGTCTTGGCCTTTTCGTCCCAAATGATGATCGCGCTCTCGGTCGCGACCTCCACCACAACACCGCGTGGCGGAATCACGGCACACCCCTCGGACGAAGTGGGGAACGCGAACACGCCCACGAATAGAGCGGGCACGACGAACCGAACGCAGGTCCACATCAGCGCGGCTCCTCACGTGGCGCACAAAGACCCGATTCTATGATCCCCTAAACGGATCGATCCGTCCACGCAAACCTTGGGTGTTTGGGTGTCGCGTGAACGGATCGCAAGTTCTCTGAAATCAGAGTGCACTACGCTCAGTGTTACTTCCGGTGCGGTACGAACAGTCCGGTCGGTACGGGCGCAGTTGCTCCGCTCGATGCCTTTACTCCGGCCGCGGTCGACAAGATCGCCGCCGTTGCGAGCGGGGTGACGCGCCCCGTGTGTACTCCCGGCACGACGCCCGTTCCGTAAACGACCAGCGGGACGTGCGTGTCGTACTCCCACGGGCTGCCGTGCGTGGTGCCCGTATCGAGGACCGCGGTCGGGAGGTAGTACGGCTTCAGTAACACGTACACGTCACCGCAGCGCTCCGCACGGAACGACCGCGCGACCATTTCGCCCGTTGCGTCGGTGGGAGGAATGCCGGCGGTCAGAGCCGTGCGGGTGTACACGGCCTCCACCCCGTCGCGCTTCGCCAACCATCGGGCCAGTTCCAATTCGACGTCGGCCTGTTTCACACCCGCCGCCGTGACCGCCTTCGCGTTCAGATACAACCACGGACCGGAAGACGCTTCCACCCACTTCGCCGCGGTCTTTCCGTACTTCTCGACCAGGAACGCTTCCACTTTCGCCGAGAGCGCGGGCTGCACGCGGGCCGCGTCCTTGCCCTGTTTGCGGCTCACTTCGGGGAGCGGGCAGATGCCGTGATCGGCCGTCATCGCCAGAACGTACTTCCCGCGCCCCACCTTCGCGTCGAGCACCTCCAGGAGCCGCTTCATGATCCGGTCCGACCGGAGCGTCACGTCGAGCACTTCCTGCGAATCCGGCCCCCAGGCATGCCCGACCGCGTCGTTCGACGAGAAGCTCAGCGACAGCAGATCCGGAACGTCGTCCTTACCGAGCCCCTCCGCAGAGATCGCGCGCTCGGCGAGATCGAGCAACAAGTCGTTCCCGAACGGCGATGTGTAAACCGCGTTCAGGTACGCGGGCTTCGCCTTCGGGTCGGTCGGCTCAAACGGGTGCGGGAACACGCGCCCCTGACCGGAAGCTCCTTTGCTCTCACCCGCAATGTCGTCCGGGCCGCTCAGTTTGGCGTAGTCGATGTCCGTGCGGAACCGGTCCCAGGTCTTCCCACGCCAGCGCTCGGCGGGCTTGGACTTGTTGAACGCCGCGACCCACGGGTGCACCGCGTCGCGATAATACGTGGAGGTAACGAACTGACCGGTGCCACCGTCCATCCAGTAACACACGTCGGGTGCTCGGCCGCCCGGAAGGGCCGCGCCGCGGTTCTTGAGCGACAGCGCAACGACTTTCCCCTTGCCGTCCGTGCCTAGTTTGATGGCGTCGGCGACCGTCGGCTTCAGTAAGCGCTCCGGCGATACCCCGCCCTTTGCGCCCTTCTTCTCGTCGCTGTCTGTGCCTTCGGCCGTCCGCCCCGGAACCTGTTCGTGCCGGTCGGACCCGACACAGTTAACGGTCTTCCCGACTCCGCGGTCGTACCAGTCGTTGCCGATGACGCCGTGAACAGACGGCACACACCCGGTGGCGACTGACGAATGCCCCGCTGCGGTGACGGTGTAGGCGTAGGGGTAGTGGCAGTTCTGGAACCACGCGCCGTCCGTTGTGATGCGCTTGAACCCGCCCTCCCCGAACTCGTCTTTCCAGCGCGCCAGGTAGTCACCGCGGAACTGGTCGAAATAGACTAGAACCACGAGCCGCGGGCGCGCGGACTCTTCGGCCACGGTGTCCGGTGCGAGGAACAAACCAGCGAGCAAGATGGCAGCGAGGAGGCAGAACAATCGCACGAGAAGAGTCTCCAAGGGGCAGGCAGGTATTCACATTTTATGAATACCCCCTCCCCACTCGGTAGGTGCGGCCACGTTCCAAACGATCTGTCGCAAACAGGATGCGAAAGAGCCCGTGCGAGGCGCGATCGGGTTGTGCGATTACCTGCGGTACCAATCCAGGGCCAACTGTTCGGTCCGCTTGATCCAGGTGTTCTTCGCGGCGTTGTAGGCATCAATGTCGGCCGGGTGCAGCGTGTAGGCCGCGCGCTTCTGCTCCTCGTACTCTTGCCGCGCCGAATCGTCGTGTCGCAAGTACGCACAGAATGCCAGGTGGCGCTCCACTTCGGGGTTATCGAACTGATAGACGTGAACGTTGTGCGTTCGGAGCCCGTCGCGGTCCCGGGTGAAGTACCGGCGCCCCGATAAACCGTACTCGCCCCAATCCCGGTACCCCGCATCCCGGAACGCGGGTACCAGGAAATCAACGGACTCAATCACACGAACCACGGGCATCAAATCAATGATCGGCTTGGCGGCCAAACCGGGTACGGACGTGCTGCCGATGTGGTGAACGGCGACCAACTCCCCATCGAGCAAGAGCCGGAGTTGCTTCGCCGCGTCCTCGAACGCCGCCGGCCATTCGGGGGAGTAGTCTGCGAACGAATACCGGCTCCGCATGTGCCCCTCACAATGCCGTGAAACGAGTCGGGCGGCCGCCAAGTCACAACTCAACGACCGCCCGACACTCGTCCCGAAACAGGTTCAAACTACTTGCGACTGGCGAGGTACTCGACCAGCACCTTCAGGTCCGCGTCACTGATTTTGTCCGGCCCGGACGCGGGCATTGAAGACATTGGTGAGTGCGACTTCGGATTGCGAATGTGCTCGCTGAGCCACTGAGTCGTGTGTCCGGGTTCGGCCCCGGTCTTGGTGAGGTCCGGTCCCGCCATTCGTCCAGGTGGCCCACCCATCCCAGGAGGGCCGCCCATTCCCGGAGGTCCACCCGGTCCGCCGGGAGGACCACCCGCAGCACCAGGGGGACCACCGGGACCACCAGGAGGCCCACCCATCCCGGGAGGGCCACCCATTCCCGAGGGCGGTCCCATCGCCATACCCGTGTCACCGAGTTTGTGGCAGTTAACGCACTTGTTGTCCGCGTACACCTTCTTACCGGCCGCGAACTCGTCCCCACCGGGCAATTTGGCGAGCACGTCCGCCGGAGACATGCCTCCTGGTGGGCCGCCCATTCCGGGAATCCCACCGGGCGGATTGTTGCGCGAGTTCACGGGTGGCGCGCCCGAACCCGTGTCTTCGGTCTTCTTCTGACACCCCGCGACCGCGAGTCCGAGCGCCACGCTCAAGCAGAGCGGCGCGGGCCACGCCCTCAGAATACCTCCGCGAGTCATTACCGTGTCCTTTCCGAGATGAATGAAGCCGCCCGCCGTCCGGATGGGATAGATCGCGGCGGGGCGTTCGAGTACGGGGATGTGATTCGGCCCGACCCGAACGGCATCGGCAAATTAGACCACGGCGCCTTAAACGGGACAAGCGTCTCGTTCGAGACTTCCGCAGAGCGTGATCGGAAGGGTTTGATTGGAAATGAGTTTCGGTACTACCGCCTCGGCCCACAGCGCGGGCCGAGGTATCGACGAGTGCATTCACACGAACGCCGATTTCACTTCAGCAGCCATTCCAGCACGGCCTTCTGAGCGTGCAACCGGTTACCAGCCTGCTGGAACGCGGCGCACGCGGCGCCGTCCATCACCTCGTCGGTGATCTCCTCGCCGCGGTGCGCCGGGAGACAGTGAAGCACCTTACAGTGCGACGGGGCTTTCGCGAGCAGTTCGCCGTTCACCTGGAACGATGCGAACCGGCGCAGGCGCTCCTCGCGCTCGGCTTCCTGGCCCATGCTCGTCCACACGTCGGTGTAGATCACGTCCGCGCCCTTCACGGCCGCGATCGGGTCGTTGACTTCACGGGGGAAATCGGGAGATACCTGCGCGGTGTATTGGGCCTTGAACCGGTCGTCGAAGCCGTACCCGATGGGGCACGCGAGCACGAACCGCATACCGAGCCGGCCGCACCCCACCGCGAGCGAGCGGGCCACATTGTTCCCGTCGCCCACGAACACGATCGTGCGCCCGGTCTCGGTGCCGAACAGTTCGCGCACGGTCAGGATGTCGGCCAGCCCCTGGCACGGGTGCGACCAGTCCGACAGGCCGTTGATAATTGGGATGCTGCCGGTGCCCGCGATCCCGTCGAGCGTCTCGTGGCGGTACACCCGGAGCACCAGGGCGTCGACGTAGTTGGAAATGGTGCGGGAGAAGTCCGCGAGGCTCTCGCGCCAGCCCAGCCCGACCTCGTTGCCGGGCAGGTACAGGCTCGTCCCGCCGAGTTGCGCGACGCCACTCTCGAAACTCACCCGCGTGCGCAGCGACGGTTTCTCGAACACCAGCCCCACCACACGCCCGCTCAGGCTGTGCGACGGGATGCGGCGCGATTGCGCGTCCTTGAGCCGCGCGGCTTCAGTGAGCAGGTGGCCCAGCTCGTCCGTCGTCAGGTCGATGAGGTTCAGAAAGTGTTTCATTGTTCGATGCGTCGTGGTCGTAGAGGCGGTCGTTAAGCTACAGTGTCGAATGTCGCAAAGTCGAAGACCCATAAATGAAGTGGGTCTTCGACTTCCGCGCTCGACCTTACGACGATTGGCGGAGGTTCAGCAGCACCTCCGAAATGATGTCGCAGCCGTCTTCGAGTTGCTCGTCCGACAGGGTCAGCGCCGGGAGCAACCGCAGCACGGTCTGGTGCGTGCAGTTGATGAGCAACCCCTTCTCCAAGCACCCCTGAACCACCGGCGCGCCTTCGACGCTCAGTTCCACGCCGATCATCGTCCCCTTCACGCGGACGTCGGTAATCAGCGGGCACTTTTCCTTCAGTTCGAGGAACCGCTGTTGGAACCGCGCCCCGAGTTGCACGCCGCGCTCCAGCAGTCCCTCTTGCTCGATCGTCTCGATGGTGGCGAGTGCAGCGCGCGCGGCGAGCGGGTTGCCGCCGAACGTGGCCGCGTGCGTGCCGGGCTTGAGTTTCTCCGCGACCTCCGGCGTCGCGACGAGCGCGCCCATCGCGACGCCCCCGGCGAGCGCCTTGGCCAGCGTAATGATGTCCGGGCGGACGTTCCAGTTCTGGTACCCGAACCACTTACCCGTGCGCCCCATCCCGGTCTGCACTTCGTCGAAGATGAGGAGCAAACCGTGCTTGTCGCACAGTTCACGCAGCCCTTCGAGGAACCCCGCGGGCGGAACGTTCACGCCGCCCTCGCCCTGGATCGGTTCGAGCATGATCGCGCAGGTTTCGCCGTCGACGGCCTTCGCGACGCTCTCCAGATCCCCGTACTGGGCGTAATTGAAGCCGGGCAGCATCGGCTCGACGCCGGCGTGGTACTTCGGCTGCGCGGTCGCGGTGAGCGCCCCCATCGTGCGGCCGTGGAAACTGCCCGTGAGGGTCACGATCTTGTACTTGCCCTTGGGCTTCCCGTTGAGGCGCGCGAGCTTGATCGCGGCTTCGTTCGCCTCGGTTCCGCTGTTGCAGAAGAACGACACACCGTTGAAGTCGGTGCGCTCGGCGAGCGCCTGGCCGAGCAGCGCTTGCGGCTCGGTGTACCACGTGTTCGGCACGTGGATGAGCGTCGCGACCTGCTCCTGAACGGCCTGAACCACGCGCGGCGGGCAGTGCCCGAGGATGCCGCAGCCCCACCCCGGGAAGAAGTCCAGATACCTGTTGCCCTCCGCGTCCCACACCCAGGAATTGCTCCCCCGCACCAGGCACACCGGGTATCGGGTGTAGTTCCCGGTCAGGTGTTTTTTCGCCAGGGCGATGGTCTGTTCGCTGGAAAGCAATTCGGTTGTCATTGGTCGGCGTTGAGAAATAGGGATTATGGGTCGGATCCGAGTACAGTGGGACAGAGAACACAAAGAGGAGGTTCGGCTTACCGCGTGATAACGGTGCCGGTAAACGTGTCGTGGAGGAACACGTTCAGCAGGGAGTAGGGCACCCTGCCGTCGAGAATGAGAGCGGATTTCGCACCGGCGTCGAGCGCCTCAAAGCACGCTTCGACCTTCGGCACCATGCCGCCATCAATCACGCCGGAAGCGATGAGGGCGCGGCACTCACTCTCGGTGAGTTGGGAAATGAGCGATTGGGGATTCGCACGGTCGCGCAAGACGCCCGGCGTGTCGGTCAGGAAGACCGCTTTGTCGGCCTTCAGCGCGCCGGCCACAAAGGACGCCGCGGTATCGGCGTTCACGTTCAGCCATTGCCCTTCAGTATCACGTGCGATCGAGGGAATGACCTGAACGTAATCGTAAGGGGTTCCCGCGCGCCCGACCGGAGAGTGCGCGAGGGTAGCCGGCGTTCCGACCCGGCCGAGATCGGTGGGCTTGCCATCGGCCCCCGGTAGCACGAGTCGTTCGCCGAGCAGTGCGTCGGGAGTGACCGTGGCCGGGCACCCCCATTTCGTCAGTCGATCGGCCAAATCGTGACCGATCTCCTGTAGCACGCGGACGACGATTTTGAGCGTGTCATCGTCCGTGTACCGGCGCCCGGCAACCTTCCGCGGCGTGAGACCGGCTTCGGCCATTGCGCGGTCGATCGGTTTCCCGCCGCCGTGGACGAGCACCACCTCGACACCGAACCGAAACAGCGTGACGACGGAACGCAGACAGGCGTCGGTCGCGGCGGGATCTTCCATCGCGCTACCGCCGAGTTTCACCACGATTGGTCGACCGCGGTGCGCGGTCAATCGCTCAACGGCAGCGGCAAATACTTCGGCGGTAAGGCTCGGCTCGGACATCCGAAACGGTCCCAGATTCGAGCAATAGCTTGATAGAAATCGAAAAATCCATCGTATGCCGCAGCGCGAACAGCGTCAACGGCCGGACTAAGATTCTCCGTGAATGTTGCGCGAGCCGAGAAAACCACCGAGCCGGAAGCCACTCACGCGCGTTCTCATTTCACCGGTTTCGCGTAGTCGCCCCGCATAAACCCACTATCCGCAGGCGGGTCGTATCGGATGTCGAGGTCCGGTGTTTCGAGCCGCTTCGAGTCCGTCGCGCGCGACTCGATCGCGTAATCGAGGATGCCCCCCGTGAGCTGCGTGCGCTCCACAGGGTACGGCGGTTTGCCCGTTGCGAAGAGCGTTTCCGTGTGCCCCGCGAGCGCTTCGAGGAACGCCGCTCCCGGAGGAGGCGGGAGCCAGAACAGGCACGACGACGGCTTCTTCTCGCCCTCCACGCGGGCCGCGAACGTTTCGTCCGCAACGTGACCGTCCAGTTGGAGTACGGTCGCTTTCAACCCGTCCGCGTACTCGACGAGGAACGCGATCGGGCCTTTGACGAAGTTCCCCCACGTCGCGGGTCGCGGGAACCGCCGACAGTTCGCGCGCACGTCCCCGGCGTTGCGCGACGTACTGTGCCCGAGCGCGTGTTCGAGCAGTTCCCACGACCACAACCCGTCGTCGCCGGCCTTCCACACCGCGTCGCCTTGTAAGCACGTCACCGCCTTCACGCCCTGGTTCGCGGGTTTCGGATCGCCCCCCGAGAACCGGCGCTCGACCATGCACTGCAGCGCTTCGAGAGCGTGGATGCCGTAGATCTCCAGTTCGCCGCGCGACGCGATCAGGGCTTCGGTGATCTTGGTGCCGCACTTGAACTCCAGTTCCGGTCGACGCCACGTGACCGGGAGGGACGAGCCGGCCATGAGCGGGAAGCGCATCTTCTTCGCGGTCGCGACCATCTCCGCGGCCTTTGTGCGGTCGTAGCTGAGGTGCTTGTCGCAGAATACGGGAACGCTCTTCCCGGTCTTCTCGAACACGGCCGTGATCTTCTTAAAGAACTCGTACCGCGGATAGAGCTTCTGTCCGCGGTCGTTGTACTTGTAGTCGCCGTGTTCGCAGATGAGCAGCACGCCGTCGACCGCGAGCTTACCGGTTCCGAGCGTGAGTGCGTCGTCGATGCTCTCGGAAAGGCGGAAGCTGTGCTCCTTCGCGAGTTCGCGGCTCAGGTCGTTCGCCTTCACCTGATCGACATACGCGGACGCGATCCCGAATTCCGGGAAGTGGTGCTCGTCGCCCTTCATGTACCCGTCGAGGTAGCGCCCGGCGATGTGGTAAGCGTGCGAGAGGTAGTGATAGATGGAGCAAACGACCGCGACCTTCTTCGCGGCCGGTCGCGCGCGCTTCGGCGGCTTGGTTCTCAACGAATCTGTGCCGAGAACGAGCGAAGGGCACCAGCCCCCCGAAGCAGCGAGTGCGGACGCGGCCAAAAACGAGCGACGGTCGATCGACAGCATGGGTATCCTCTGCGGTGTTACCGCACGAGTGTACCCGCCATTTGGTAGTGATTAAAACAAAGAACCCGGAGCACTGGCTCCGGGTTTGATGCCTGCCGATTGCGGATGCCTTACTTCCGGGTGCCGCTGATCGATTTGAGCGCGTCCTTCGCGGCAGCATTGAGTGGACTCTTCTTGTCTGTCGATTTGACAATATCGCGAACCACGGGCAACGCCTCTTTCGCTGACGTACCCATTGAAGACAGTCCCTTCGCAGCCGCAATCTTCACGGCCTCGGCTTTGTCCCCCTTCAGCAGCTTCACGAGGATGTCGCCGGCCTTGTCGTAAGGCTCGTCCGCCTTACCAATCGCTTCGGCGGCAGCGGCCCGAACCGCCGGGTCTTTGTCTTCGGCCGCCTTGTAAATGTCGGGGAGCGCGTCCGTTGCCAGCGACTTCTTGATCTGCGCGAGCGTCCCGAGTTCCTGGAGAGCCGTAACGCGCGCCTTCACGTCCTTGCTCTTCCGAAGTTGCTCCGTGTACTTCTTCGCGAGGTCGTCCTTCTCGCCCGCGAGCGCCTCTTCCTTGATGCACAGGTAGAACGCGCCGTTGAACAGCGCCACCGCACACATCGCCTTTACGAACCGAGCGGAACCCATGATTATCTCCCGTGAGGACTCGGTTGTTTGAGAAGCGCAACCTCGTTTGGGGCAATTACAGCAACACTACAACGGGATTCGGCTACCGGTTCGACGCGGGAACCCGGATTTTCGTTCCCCGAGCTGGTTCCTTATGGTGAAATCGCTCCCGAATTCGTCGAAACGGCCCACCGAGTCCGCCCACCACAATCAACACATCCGATCGTGCCCGGAGAACCGCCTCAATGCACCCGCGACTACTCGCTGCCCTCGGATTGCTACTCGTTCCAAGCTTCGTTTCGGCCGAGGATTGGCCCGGCTGGCGCGGCCCGCGTGCGGACGGAACGGTAAAAGATCAGGGTTTTCCACTCACCTGGGACGCTAAAGAGAACGTGAAGTGGAAGCTCGAACTCCCCGGCACGGGGCACTCGTCCCCGGTCGTGAGTCGAGGAAAGGTGTTCGTCGCGGGGTGCGTGGAAGCCGACAAAACGCGCGTGCTGTACTGCGTGGACCGCGCCACCGGCAAACTGCTCTGGACCAGAACCGCCGCGGTTTCGAGTTTGGAGTTCAAACACAGCGAGAACAGTTGGGCCAGTTCCACCCCCGCGACCGACGGCGAGCGCGTCTACATCACGTTCTTCGACAAGCCGCACCTACGTGTCTACTGCTACGACTTCGACGGCAAACTGTTGTGGGAAAAGACTCCGGGCGAGTTCCACTCGGTCCACGGTTTCTGTAGCCCACCGGTGCTGTACAAGGATCTGGTGATTGTGAACGGCGACCAGGACGCGCCGAAGGACAAAAACGCATACATTGTCGCCCTCGATAAGAGAACGGGTGAGGAAAAGTGGCGCGCGGACCGACCGAACAAGCTGCGTTCGTATTGTCCGCCCGTTGTGGTGGAAGCCGCGGACAAGCCCCAACTCGTGCTGACCGGGAGCAAGTGCGTCACGAGCTATTCTCCGGACACCGGGAAACAGAACTGGATCATTGACGGCCCGACCGAGCAGTTCGTTTCCAGCATGGTCCTGCACGACGGCGTGCTGCTCCTCACCGCGGGTTTCCCGCAACACTGGGTCATGGCGATCAAGCCGGACGGCACCGGGAACGTCACCAAGACGCACATCCTGTGGTCGAAAAAGGGCGAAGGCGGGTACGTCCCCTCCCCCGTCGCCCACGACGGCAAATTGTTCCTCGTGGACGACGCTGGAGTCGCAAGTTGCTGGGACGTGAAGACGGGCAAACAGCTCTGGAAAGAGCGCCTGAGCGGGAAGAAGCACCACGCTTCGGCGATCGCAGCCGACGGGCGCATTTACCTCACGTCCAGCGAAGGCACCACGTTCGTGCTGAAAGCGAGTGAAGAGTTCGAGCTGCTGGCGAAGAACCCACTCGGCGAAGGCGTGTTCGCCTCCCCCGCGTTCTCGGACGGCGACATCTTCATTCGCGGAACCAAACACCTGTGGTGCATCGGCGCGAAGAAATAGTGCCGAAATGCGTGTCTCGCGGTTTCTGGTGATGAAATGTTCGCGTTGGTGACAGCGCCTACGCGAGCAAAGGGCGGGGCGATACAGTAACGGTAAGGAGGCCGCGAAATGTCCCTTGCCGACCAGTTCCCAGAAATCACCCAGCGGAACCAGCCGCTCGCCCCGTTCACGCACCTGAAAATCGGCGGCCCGGCCGAGTTCCTCATCCAACCGCGCTCGCTGGACGAACTCAACGCGGTCCTGTCCGCGTGCCAGCGCGACCGCGTTCCGGTCCGAATGCTCGGCGGCGGGTTCAACCTGCTGATCCAGGACGATCCCGTTCCGGGCGCGGTGATCCGCCTCACCGCGGAGGCGTTCACGTTCCTCCAGCGCGACGGGAAGCGCATCACCGCGGGCGGAGGCGGGCAACTGTTCGACCTCATCGCGTTCACCGTGAAGCACGGACTCGGCGGGTTGGAAACGCTCGTCGGTATTCGCGGAACCGTCGGCGGGAGCGTGCGGTGCAACGTCGGTGATCGTAACGGCGAAATCAGCCAAACCGTGCGAAATGTAACCGTGCTGACCGAGGCCGGCAAAGTGCAGGTCCGCGGGCGCGACGAACTCACGTTCAGTGAGCACCACAGCGACCTGGATGAGCCGGTGATCCTCTCCGTCGAGTTCGAGCTGGAACCCGAAGAACCGGCTCAGGTTATGAAACGAATGCAGAAGGCGTGGATTCAACGAAAAGCGGCCGAGCCGCTGAGTTTCCAGGCATCCGTTCGGCTGTTCCGCAATCCGGCGGGTCACACCGCTGCAACCCTCATCGACCGTGCCCAAATGACGAAGGCGCGGGCGGGCGGCGCGGAACTGAGTGAGCGAAACTCGAACTACGCGGTCGCGCACCCCGGCACTACCGCCCGGGACATTCTGCAACTGGTCGAACTCGTTCGATCAAAAGTGAAGGACCGCACCGGTGTGGCGCTCGAACGGGAGTTACACGTCTGGTGAAGCGAGCCAAGAAAGCGCCCGCCCCGCCGCCCAAAGCCCCACGCACGACGCGGCCCATTGTCGCGGTCGTGCTCACGCTCGGTGTCGCGGGCGCATTGCTATTCGGTCTGTCGCGGTTGGGTGATGAAGCCCGCCGAAACATCGGCCCGCGCGACCGGTACGCGGTGCGGTTTGCTGACATTCAATGTGAGCCGCCGCCGAACACGTCGCGCGAGACATTTCTAACCGAAGTGCGATACAGTACCCAAATCGAGCCGACGTTCCAGATTCTCGATCCCGATTTGAAGAAGAAGTTGTCCACCGCGTTCACCGCGCACCCGTGGGTCGCGAGTGTCGACGCGGTGACAATTGAAGCCCCCGATGTGGTGACCGTGGCACTCACGTTCCGCAAACCGGCACTGGCGGTACTTCAATCTGGCGGCAAGCGCGTGGTCGATGCAAAGGGCGTGATACTCCCGATTTCTGCCCCGACGGATGGCTTACCCGAGCTTCTCAAGGCCCCCGCGCTGCCAACGAACGCGGTCGCCGGGCAGTTCTGGCCCGGGGACGTCGTAGTGCGTGCGGCTGCGGTCGCGGCAGAGTACAAGCCACAAACGATCGAACGTACCCCGCAAGGCTGGCAACTCATCCAGCGCAATGGTCAGAAACTGATGGTGGCGAAGTAGTGAACCCGGATCGAGCCGGCAGCGTCCACTCTGATACTCGGAGGGTCACACGATGTCCGGTTTCTGGCCCACACCAGCGGCACCCGGGACTGTCGCACCGGCACATCTGGCAAAAGTCCGCGAGCTTCACGGCACCGTGCGGAACTGGCTCGATCGATCCGCCACCGCACGAAGCAACCAGCACCTCGCCGCGAACTTGCCCTACGCGGACCTGATGTTCGCTTTCGGCTTCGCAACCCTCGGCGGCGCCGCGACAGCAAACGAACTTGTGGAGGGCGCACGAAGGGTACTCGTCGTCCCGATCCCCGAAGACCCATACGACCCAAAAACGTTTGGGGCCACAATCAGCGCTCTTGTGAGCAATTTCCTATTCACGGCGCTCCACTGTCGGACCCAGCAGGCACTGGCAGGTAAACCGCCCGGCGGCCCACTATCCGCTGAGATACTGGCCAATCGAGAGATGATCGCGAAGGGTGCGGGTTCCAGAACGGTGCTCAACCCGTACCTGCGAGCAGCGTATGCCACCGACTGTTTCAGACTGGTATCGCGAATCGTCGAACCGGAAGAACAGGTAAACCCCTACGCCGCGTGGGTAAGACTCAATCCGGTGCAGATTCAACTGAAGCGCGCCGTTGAGTTGAACGACCAAGCGGCATTTGTGGCCGTGGTCCGGCAAAACCTGATTGAAGGCGCCGAGGGGAAACCACTTTCGGAAGTTCAGCTCAACGCCCTCTACGACGTGTTGCCGTTGGCACCGCAAATCGGTGAAGCGTTCACGATCGATCTCTTGAACTTAATCCCGGCGGCACTCATCGCAAATTCGACCGCACCGCTCGGCCGATTAAGTGGCCTGTTGGAGCGGGGCTACTTTTGCGCCGGGCATTTCGGGTTTGCTGATGCGGTCAGCAAATTAAGTAACGCGCTCCTCAACCTCGTCCAGCGCACCCCCGAGGTATTGCGTGCGCGACTGGTCGCTCTAACAACCGGATCGTGCTTGCCCGTCCTCAAGAAATTCGGCTTCGCCAACGAAGTCAGCCGGCTCTTGAGTGCGCTACTCGATGAGGTCACTCATGGAGCCACGCTAACAGAACTACGGGCGCGGTACGCGGCCTCACCCGAGTTGTGGGCCAGCACTCTCCGCACGCTGCTCGGTTTGTCCAGCCCCGACAACCCGTCACATCCGTATCAGGAAGCGGCACGGAGCCAGCTCCTCGGGCGGGACGCCATTTCGCTCACGCCGGCCGGCTACACAGAACTGGCGCGTGCTTACGTCGCGGCCGTCGGCGAGTCCGATGTGGCGTTCGCCGGCATCACCGATTTGTTCCGAGAGATGAACCCAACGAAAATTACGAATACCTGGACGACCGCAGAATACTACTCGCGGCTCCACATCCTCCTTGTGGAGGACACAGTTCTTGCTGTTTGCCGGACCGACCGAGAAACACCGCTCTCCTAGCCGCGGTCCGACTCGAATCGTTGTTATTTCGCTCCCTGAGTCAAATAGCCCAGTGCAAACTGGGACCACGTCTCGAACTGCTCTACGTCGCGGAGCAGTTCCGCTAGCGGGGCGAACCCCGAATCTGCTAGCGCGTCTTCGCGTGAGCGAGCTGTGGATGATTCCAACTCGAAGATATGAACCACTCCCAGGTGAACGCTACCCACCGGAGTGCGGTCGTCGTTAATGAACCCCACACACCGCTCGTGGAAACCGCAGCCGAGTTCCACTTCTTCGGTTAACTCGCGCATCATGCCCGTCTGGTAGGGATCGTCCCCGCCCGCGGCATCTGCTTCGCTGATATGGCCACCTATTCCGATCGATCGCAGTGCTTCCAGGCGCTTCTCTGTGCCAGCCGCGCCGCGCCGGTAGTGAAACAGGTGGTCACCGCACTTCAGCACGATGTACGGGATAAGTTGCTTGAACGACGGATCGGTTTCGACCTCGTAACGTGGGCGAAACTGGAACACGGCCGGGTCGAGAATCGCCGCACGAAACGCACTATCTGCGGCGCGAAGCCCGTGAAAGTAGCCCGCAGCGCGGAACCGCTCCGTCGGGATCACGAGCACCTTTTCGTCGAGCGGCACGACCGCCTCCATCCATGTCAGTGGTCACCGAACAACGACACAACGCCGCTCAGAACACGAACTTCAGCAGTACCGCGGCAAGAAGCGCAAAAGCGAGGATGTACAACCCCAGACGAATCGTGTCGTCCGACGTGCGCCGGGCGAGCAACTTCCGCAACGCGGCCCGATCACCGGACTCGATCGCGACTTGCAGCCCCAGTTCGTAGCTGCTTTGCGGGTAATCGCGGATCGCGTCTTCCGTCAGAACCTGCACGCCGTCGCGACGTGTTGGCAGTGTCGGCCCTACCGCAGCATGGAACCCGAGTTCGTCAGAGAACGCGAACGTCGCCGGCCACAGGTCGCACCGCGTGCGGTCCGGGAGCAGTTGCCACAAGTCGCGAATAAACTGCGCCGGCTCGTCACGTTTCAGCAGCACGCGGTTACCGTCTACGAGCGCCTGAGCGCTCCCGAGCAAGAGCGACGAATCGCCGACCTTCAGGATCGCATCGAGTTGTTCGAGCGTGCGTTCCGGCAGCACTTCCATCGGCCACGCGAGATCGGCGAGTTTACCGACCGCGTTCCAGTCCGGGTGGTAGCGCTCGGCGATCGCAAATGGATCGCCCAAATGTTTGTAGAGCTCGCGCGACAGCACAAGGAAGCGAAACCCGAGCGCGCCGTCGGGCCGGTCTTCAACGCGCGCCACCGCAACGTGTTTCTTCCCGAAGGGGCAGGCGAAATCGGCGCGCGGGCACGTGACCCCATTTGGGCGCGTGCCGAACAAGACCGCGATCCGCTCGGCCTCTGCGGTATCGAACTCATCGGTCTGCGCAACGACTCGAACGCCGCGCGTGCCCAAAACAATTGCTTGCTGAATGCGAAGATCGGGGGTCATGCGGACCCCAATACGTCGGACACGCGGACCACGCGGTGCTCGGTCGCGGCAGTGAAAACGGACTCACACAGCGCGACCGTTTCCAAGTTATCGCGCCCACTGATCTCCGGCTCGGTACCGTTCTCGACTGCGACGAGAAGTTGTGCCATCGTGCCCACGAAAGCGTCCGGGAACCACACGTCGTCCCACTTCGGACGCACCCAAGTGTTGGGCTGTTGTCGCGTGCTGTATTCCAGCGAACTCGGCTCGCGGGCCGGGTACTTGGGCCAACCAATTGTGCCTTGCATCAACCCATCCGTTCCTTCAATGCGCCACTTGATCCCGATGTCACCGGCCGCGCCTTCCTTGCTCGGCCCGGTCCACACGTCGTCCCACGACGCAGCCCGCGCGCCCGACTCGTACTCCAGAATGTAAAGATTAATGCCGTCCCGGTGCGGGAATTTGGTGCGCGGATCTGGCCGGGTGGACGCGAGCACCCGCTCCGGTGTGCCGAGCCAGTATCGGAAGGTATCCAGGTGGTGAATGCTCATCACGAACGTGGAGAGCGACGGCAACCCTTCGGCCCACGGCATCCAGTGCGGAATCGCTCGCATGTCGATCGTGGCCAACACGATTTCACCGAGCCAACCGCGATTGAGAATATCTTTTGCCGCGCGCACGGACTGATCGAACCGCATGTTCTGGTTCACAGCCAGCACGATCCCCGCGCCCGCACACAGTTTCACGAGTTCTCGCGCGACCATCACCGACAGCGCGAGTGGTTTCTGAGCCAGTATGCCTCGAAGTCGTCCGCGGCCGAGTTCCACTGCCCGCCGAATCAGATCGGGTTGGGCGGCTGGTGGGACTGCCACGTCGAGGATTTCGACCTCGGGATTTGCAAGCAGCGCCTCAATGCTCTGAACAGTGGGGATGTTATACTGTGCGGCGACTTCTTTCGCAGTCGTCTCGTTTCGCGAAGCAATGGCGATGGGGTTGAACCCAGCATTGCGGTAAACAAGCAGGTGACAATCCCGCATGATGAACCCCGAACCGACACACCCAACCTGCCAGTCCAGGCGGCGGGGTAACGTCGGCTTGTAGTTCAAACCGAATGCGGGATCGGGAGAGGTAGGCATCATTTCTTCCCCAACACTAAATCCACCACCCAGCAGCCTCGGACGTGTTCGCCCGGTTGTCGGCAGTGGTTCATGATGTCTTCGTTGTCGCAACCGGCGTCTTGAAGAGCGTCGGCAAGGATCGGTATCCGATCAAAGGCTTTTCCAGCGTAGATGCCTGTAGCGAGCGCAACCACATCGGAGGTGAGCCAAGAAGGGTTAACGACGATGGGGCGGAAAGGGTTACCCAAGATTTCACGCAACAGTGTGGCTTGCTGCGTCTTGATCTTTTCCAATGCCGCCGCCCATATTTTGCTATATTTTGCCAGATCACCGATGAGTGTTATAGTGGCCCCCTTTCCTGGGCCTCCGGTGTAGCTTAACCGGAGGCCCAGGAAAGGGGAACCGATGGCGGGCAAGCGAAAGAGCCACTCGGCGGGGTTCAAGGCCCAGGTCGCCCTGGCCGCTCTCAAGGGCGACAAGACGGCCAACGAGGTGGCCGCTCAGTTCGGCGCCCACCCGACCCTGATCCACGAGTGGAAGAAGAAGCTCCTGGCCGGGGCCGAGGCGGTGTTCACTTCCGGTGCCAAGGCCACCAGACCGCCGGACGACAAGACTGCCGAACTCTACGAGCAGATCGGGCGACTCAAGGTCGAACTCGACTGGGTGAAAAAAAGCTGCCGCCCTCGGCTGACGTCAAGCGGGCCATGATCGACGAGGGGCACGCCGAACTGAGCGTCCGCCGGCAGTGCCAGTTGATCGGGCTGGGGCGGGCGACCTACTACCGGGAGCCGACCGGGGCGTCGGTCGAGAACCTCAAGCTGATGCGGCTGATCGACCAGCAGTACACGGCGCGCCCGTTCTACGGGAGCCGGCGGATCACCCGGTGGCTCGTCCGGGGCGGCCACGAGGTGAACCGCAACGGGTGCAGCGGCTGCTGCGGGTGATGAGGCTGGAGGCCATCCACCCGAAGCCGAAGCTGTCGGCCGGGCGTGGGCACAAGGTGTACCCGTACCTGCTCCGGGACGTGCCAATCGACCGGGTCGGGCAGGTGTGGTCGGCCGACATCACATACCTACCACTGACCTCCGGGTTCATGTACCTGGCGGCGACGATCGACGGGTTCAGCCGGTACGTGGTGGCGTGGCGGCTGTCGAACACGCTCGACGGGGCGTTCTGCCGGGACATGCTGGACGAGGCGTTGGCGGCCGGGACGCCGGAGGTGTTCAACACCGACCAGGGGGTGCAGTTCACGGCCGGGGCGTGGGTCGAGCGGGTCGAGGCGGCCGGGGTGCGGGTGAGCATGGACGTCGGGGGCGGTGCTTGGACAACGTGTTCGTCGAGCGCCTGTGGCGGAGTGTGAAGTACGAGGACGTGTTCCTGCGGGGGTACGAGTCGGTGCCCGAGTTGGAGCGGGGGCTGCGGGCGTACTTCGCCTTCTACAACGAGGCCCGGCTCCATCAGTCGCTCGGGTACAAGACCCCGGTCGAAGTGTACCGGGCGGGAAGGTCAAAAGAGCCGGCGAGAGCGCAGCTAAGAATCGCCGGGTTTTGGTCTCGACAATGGGGTCCACTACATACTGCACCCGATTCCCAGTTCCGATTTGCCGGCCTTCCCCGTGTCACCGTACCATGACCGGGTGTTCGATCAGTACCCACATCCGAAAGGGTTCTCCTCATGTTTCGCGCGCTCCTGACGTGTTGCTTCGCAGTCGGTCTGTTGGCGGGCGGGTCCGCACTCGCCGCGGACGAGACCTACACGCTCAAGCTCTACAAGAGCAAAAAGGGTGACAAGACCGAGAACGAGAAGAAAGAAGAAGGCAAGACCAACGTCGATGTGGATTTCGGGGGCGCGAACAAAAAAGAGGAACTCCCGAACGGCAATAAAGAGGTGTACACCGAGGAGATCCTAGAAAAGAAAGAGGGCGACAGGCGGCCCACGAAGCTGACGCGGAAGTACACCGTCGCCGAGAAGACCGACAAAAACGGTACGACCAAGGCCGTGTACTCCGGGAAGACCGTGCTCATTGAAAAGAAGGGCGACAAGTACGCGCTCAGCGTCGACGGCAAGGAGCTAAGCAAGGAGGACGCCCCGGAGCTCTACAAGAGTTTCAACAAGAAGGACGGCGACCCGCAGAACGAAGACTTCTTGCCCAAAGACGCCGTCAAAGTCGGCGGGGGCTGGAAAGTGCCGCCGGAGAAGAGCGAGCAGATTTTTAAGTCGCTCGGCGAAGACAAAATGAAGGTCGACGTGAAGAAGTCGACGGTGAGCGGCAAACTCCTGAAGGTCTACAAGAAAGACGGCGCGCAGTTCGGTGTCCTCGAAATCACGGTCACCGCGCTCGTCACGGAACTCGAACTCGGTGAGGAGCAGTTCATCAAAACCAAAGAGGGCAGCAAACTGGTCATCAAGGCCACCATCGATGCCTGCATTGATGGGACCATCGAGTTCGAGGACAGTAAGATCGACGTAACCATCGATGTTTCCGCCGAACTGCCCAACAACGGCTCCCTCACGATTACGGCTTCCTCCAAGGGAACGGAAAAAACGCGCGCGGCGAAGAAGTAGTTTGTGCCATCGAAGCCCCGCAGACTGGTGGGGCTTCGGTCACGTGTGGAACTAAACCGCGAGCCGATCTCTGGTAATCGGCTCCGGTGTCCCGAAAGGCACGCGATCGGGAACTGCGAGTCCCATCACTTCGAGATACCCTTCCCCGCTACCAAAGCCGATGGCGCCGATTCGGTGGGCGCTGCGCGCCGTGCCCACCGGCCGGCGAGTGCGCCGCACACGATCAGTTGCAGCGGGTGGTAAATCATAATCGGCAGTAGAATCAGCCCCACATCGGGGTTCGATCCGAAGATCAGCGCCGCCATCGGCACACCCGAGGCCAGCGTCTTCTTCGACCCGCAGAACACGGCCGCGATCCGGTCCTCTTCGCTGAATCGCAGCGCCCGACACACGGCCGACGTTACCCCGAGCGCCACCGCCAGTAGAACCGCGCACCCGATCCCGGTTCCGATCAGCGCGCCCCAACCGTGACCGGTCCACACGCCCCGCTGTACCGATTCACAGAACGACGTGTACACCAGCAACAGGACGGTTCCGCGATCGATCGCGTGAACGAGCGGCTTGTGTCGCCCGATCCACGCGCCCAACCACGGTCGGGCGATTTGCCCCGCTGCGAGTGGGACAACCAGCCACTGAACCAGGTCGAGCACGACTTCACCCACCGGGAGCGAAGCACCGCTGGCTCCGAGGTATCCCGAGATCCACAGGGGAGTCAGAAGCACTCCCAGCAATGCCGAGAGCGTCGCGTTGAACACCGCGGCCGGGACGTTGCCGCGCGCCGCGGCCGTCAGTGCCACCGATGACGAAACGGTGGACGGCAACGCACACAAATAGAAGATCCCGAGCCTCAGACCTGTTTGCAGACGGTCCCCAATTATCGCCAACATCGCGATCCCGAGGAGGGGAAACAGGAGGTAGGTGCAGCTCTGCACCGTCAGGTGCAGGGGCCAGCGGAGCGTTCCGGCCTTGAGCGCGGCGAACGGCAGGGCCACGCCGTGAAGGAAAAACACGAGCGCGACCCCTGCCTTGGTCAGGAGGTCCGGGTGCATCCACCCACCGTCCGCGCCCGGTTCGGGAAACAACCACGCCAGACCAACCGCTGCGCCCATCCCGACCAAAAACCAATCGAGGCGCTGACGAAGTACGGAACGAATTCGACGGATCTGCACTCTGGGTGACTCCACGGAGCGGGCACTTGGACTGCTCGGTTCAGTTTAGTCTTCTGGAGCCATGCGGTGCGCGACACGGATCAAATGCTCGGCGGATCACGCGGCTTCCCAAACGCGGCACCCGTTCCTCCCAAAACGATCACAGCCGCGAATGGTGTTCGCGGCTGCATCGAAATTGCTGAAGTGATCCGTTCGCAGTGGGCAATCAGTTCACCCCGCGTCCTCACCGTGCCTCCGCCCACCGTTGTTTAGCGGACCGGGCTGTTGTCGCGCGTGCTCGCCCGTTCCCGTGAAATCACCCAGTCTGCGCTTCGGATCTTCTTCCTGAAACCCCGTGCCCTGTTGGTCGCCGAGCTGCCCCTGTTCGTCCTGATCGGGCTGGAACGTGGTTCCCATATGCGACTTGTTACCGGGTGGGACCGGTCCCGGGCTGTGACTCTTCTTGCTCATGGCGTTCTCTCCGAGTGAGAGGTGTTGGGCAGAAATCCTGTCGCAAGCGTTGTGCCAATCGCCGTCTACAAAGTGACCTTGGCGTGAACCTTGGGATCGTCCCCGACCTCGGGCCGCGTACCGGTTAGCAGCGCTTTGCCCGCTTCGATGAGGTACTTGATCCCGCTCGTGCCGCTGTTGTCCCAATACTCGCCCGTGTCAGCGTTGAACCGCAGGAGCACCAAGTCCGGATCGTCCTTCCCGCCCGGGAACCAAGCTTTCCACTCGATCTTCCAGAGGCGCGCGACCCGTGCGCGGTCCTCGACGGAAGTCGCCGTACCACTCACGGACACAAACTTCGTTTTGGATTGCATCGTCACGGCCGCGTGACCGTCCCGCGCGAGTTCGTCCACCTTCGCCGAACTTTTGCTCGTCAGGAACCAGAGCGTGCCGTCCTGTTCGACTTCCGCAAGTCCCATCGGCCTCGCGCGGAGTTGCCCTTCAGGGGTGCGCGTGGCCAGCATCGCGGTGCCGAATTCTTCGAGTAGCTCGTGCAGTTTATTGTCGGGTGACGTTGCCATTGGAGCACTCTCATGGAGCGGGGTGCATTAAGACCGGGCAATGACACGGTTCGCAAATTTCACGCCATCAGGCGGGCCACACAGCAGCGCAAATGCACCGGAGCCGCGAAGTAAACGGGGCGTATTCTGACCGTGTCGCCCAACGATCCGAATCGGGACAACCACATGCCGAAGGCAATTCGTATCCAGCAGACGGGCGGACCCGAGGTACTGCGCTGGGAAGCCGTTGAGATCGGCGAACCCGGTCCGGGGCAAGCCCGCATCCGACACACCGCCGTCGGGGTGAACTTCATCGACACGTACCACCGCTCCGGGCTGTACCCGATTCCGCTCCCGAGCGGACTGGGAAGCGAGGGCGCCGGGATCGTTGAAGCAGTCGGTCCGGACGTCACCGTCGTGAAGCCCGGTGATCGTGTGGCCTATGCGGGCGGGCCGCCGGGTTCGTACTCCCAAGTGCGACTGATCCCGGCACACATTCTCGTGCCGGTCCCGGAAGGTGCGACCGATCAGACGGCCGCCGCGGTGATGTTAAAGGGCATGACCGCGCAGTACCTGATTCGCCGAACCTACACCGTCAAGCCGGGCGAGACGGTGCTGTTCCACGCCGCCGCGGGTGGGGTCGGGTTGTTCGCGTGTCAGTGGCTGAAAGCGCTCGGAGCAACGGTCATCGGCACCGTCGGGTCGGACGAGAAGGCCGCGATCGCTCGGGCGCACGGGTGCGACCACGTCGTAATCTCCACCCGCGAGGACGTCGCAAAGCGCGTGCGCGAAATCACCGGCGGAGTCGGCGTACCGGTGGTGTACGACTCGATCGGGAAGGACACGTTCATGAACTCACTCGACTGCCTGCGCCCGCTCGGGCTGATGGTGAGCTTCGGGAACTCATCCGGCAAAGTGACGCCGTTCGATATCGGCGTTCTCTCGCAAAAGGGTTCGCTGTACCTGGCCCGGCCGACGCTGGCGACGTACACCGCGACCCGCGCGGACCTGGAAGCGACCGCGCGAGACGTGTTCGAGGCGATCCGCACGGGCAAGGTGAAGGTGGAAGTGCGACACACGTACCCGCTGGAACGGGCCGAGCAGGTTCACCGCGATCTGGAGGGGCGCCGAACCGTCGGCTCGATCGTAATGACGCCCTGAATTTCGTGGCAATGAGCAAGAGTCGGCTTCCCCGACACCAATTTCGTACTCCGCTCGGTCGCGCGGTAAGTGGGAGAGTTTGTTCCGCGCGTACCGGTCCGCAGGTCGGTTTCCGGGCACGACCTTCCGCCCGGCCGTTGTCGGTCCCTCGGTGAACCGGCATCGTGAACCGCGGGGAGGATGCGACAATGGGTGATCGAGTTTGGCAGGTTCCGCAGGACCAGTTCATCACCGTGTGGAACGATGCGCGAAGCTTGGATGAAGCCGCGGCGAAGTTCAAAGCGCTCGTGAACGGGAACGTGCCGTGCTGGGCGGTCATGGCACGTGCGATGTCGCTCCGCAAAGACGGAATCGCGCTCAAACCCCTCACGCGATCGGTCCCGCTCCCGGCGTGAGTTGGTCGATCATTTCACTCAAATTCTTCACCCGGTTAGAATTCCCGCCCCCCTGAGCGGGAACGAAACTTCCCCCGCGGGCCGGTTGGCGATAAACAGAGTGTTTCGCTTCTGTTTCGTCACTACCGCGGGAATCACCAAGATGGGTTTCGAGTGCGGGATCGTCGGGCTGCCGAACGTCGGAAAATCGACCCTGTTCAACGCGCTGCTTTCGACCATGCAGGCCGAAGCCGCGAACTACCCGTTCTGCACCATCGAGCCGAACGTCGG
>HG799463.1:184670-348009 GCA_000531095.1 Gemmata massiliana
AGCAGATCCCAGCCAGTTCGAGTTCGTGGAACATCCCGGGCATAACTTCGTATAGCATACATTATACGAAGTTATACGACGAGCTCCTGGCCGGGACCGCCGGGTCGATGCGATTCTCTACGTGCTGCGGTGCTTCGAGGATTCGGACATCGTTCACGTGGAGGGGTCCGTGGACCCGCTCCGCGACGCGGAAGTGATCGAAACCGAACTGATGCTCGCGGACCTGGATAGTCTGGAGAAGCGCCTCCCCGCGGCCCAGAAGAAAGCGAAGGGCGGGGACAAGACCGCGGCCGAGCAGATCGCGATGATGGAACGGGCCATCAAGGTGCTGCAAGACGGCAAGCCCGCGACCGCGGTGAACCCGCGCGACAAGGCCGAGCGCAAGCTGCTCGACGGGCTGCAACTGCTCACCTCGAAGCCGGTCATGTTCGTGTGCAACGTCGAGGAACAGTTCGCCGCGACCGGGAACTCGCTCTCCGCGAAGGTGGAGGCGATGGCAGCGGCCCGCAACGCCTCCTGCGTCGTGGTGTCCGCGAAGATCGAGGCCGAAATCTCGATCCTGCCGAGCGAGGAAGAAAAGAAGGAGTTCTTGTCGTCGTTGGGGTTGGCCGAAACCGGGTTGGCGAAGGTCGTGAAGGCGGGTTACCAACTGCTCGACCTGATTACGTACTTCACCGTGGGGCCGAAGGAAACACGGGCGTGGACGATCCAGTCCGGTACCCTGGCACCGCAAGCCGCCGGCGTGATTCACAGCGACTTCGAGGCGGGCTTCATCCGCGCTGAAACCGTGAGCTACACGGACTACACCCAGTACGACGGTGAAGCCGGGGCCAAGAAAGCCGGCCGGTTCCGGCTCGAAGGCAAGGAATACGTGGTGCAAGATGGCGATGTGCTGCACTTCCGCTTCGGACCGTGATTTCGGCCAATGGTAAGGGCGAACGGTCGGTGCGAACCGGTGGCGACCGACCCCAACCTCCCACTTGTGAGGCGTCGTCCCGACAATCAATGATCGGCCGTCGGGCACCAGGAAGTGTTCTGGCGGAGGGCAGCCGGGCACGACCCAGGCGGCGGTGTTGTGCGTTAGCGTTCACCCGGCGACGGGTCGGGCGCCCGCGCTTCAGCCGGTGCCTGAAGCGTATCTGGAAGTGCTCGAAAACGAACTCCACCAGTCGGGCTCGCCGACCTAGAAAAATGGACCGCGCGATTGTGATCGCGCGGCCCGCTCCGCTTCTATTCGCGAAAGCTCATTTACCCTTCTCACCGACCGGAACGACGGGTCCGGGCGGAACCGGCTCCGGCATGCGCGGAGTAGCCGGTTCTGCCATCGGTGGAGCGCTCGGGAACAACACGTCGAGCGCCGGGAGCTTACCCGGTTTGATGGGCATGTTGCTCGGCGTTTCCAGCCTGAGTTGCGGAACGGTCGGCACCGTGAGGTACGACCCGCGGTACGTGTTGTAGATCGTCCCCGGGTAGCCGGTCCGATCACCGAGCGGCCCGTAGCCCAATCCGCCGTAAGGCGCGACGTGGTACCCGAGTGGCCGCGGGGTAATCGGACTGCTCATGCTACCGAGGCCCTGCGGTTGAACGACTGGAGGAGGTAAAAACAGCGGCGCGGGTGGCGGTGCTCCGACGCGACCGGGCTGGGCACTCGCAACGGGCGCGAGAAGGGCGAGAGTCGCAAGGGCGAAGAAGGTTCTGTGGACTGACATGATGAACCTCTTGCACGAACGGGGCGATGGGCTGTGAGATGGTTGAGCAAATCGAGGGCCGGCCCTCCTGGGACCGCGGGTGCGCCGCTTCCGGATTAAACGAGAGTGTCCCGCCTGGGCTGGGGCGGGACACCACACCGCAGAAACAGACATCACGCCAGTTCGCGGATCGGCTGCGCGTCGGCGTCGATGGGGAAGTGCGGGCGGCCGTTCGCGTCGTACTCGCGCACCGCGTTGGGGTCCAGGCCCAGGTTCTTGTAGAGCGTCGCGAAGATCTCCTGGTGCGTCACCGGGCGCGACGCGGCGCGCTCCGCGAGCCGGTTCGACGAACCGATCACCTGCCCCATCTTCATCCCGCCACCGGCGAGCAGCGCGCAACTGAGTTGCGGCCAGTGGTCGCGGCTCGCCATGTTGTTGAGCTTCGGCGTGCGGCCGAACTCGCCCCACACGATCACCGAAACGTCCTTGTCCATTCCGCGGTCGTACAGGTCTTCGATCAGCGCGGTCACGGCGCGGTCGAGGAGCGGGAAGTCCTTGCGCGCCTGAACGAAGTTCTTGCCGTCCCCACCGTGCCAGTCCCAGCGCGTGAAGTTCATCGTCACCACGCGGGCGCCGGCCTCCACGAGGCGCCGGGCCACGCAGAAGTTCCGCACCATGCGCGGGGCGCCGTCGCGCTCGAACGCGGGGTCGTCCACGCCGTAGCGCTCCAGCACCTTGGGGTTCTCTTTCGAGAGGTCCACCGCGTCCTTCAGCTTCGACGACGTGAGGATGTCGAGCGCCTGCCGGTTGAACGAGTCCATCCCGTCCATCGTGCCCTTCGCGTCGATCTTGCGGTCGAGGTCGTCGAACCCCTTCAACAGACCCACACGGTCGTTGAGCCGGTCGAGGCTCACGCCCTTGAGCGTGAGGTTGTCCGACTTCATGCCGGTCTCGCGCCCGCCGACGAGGTGGAACGGCGCGTGCTGGACCCCGAGGAACCCGCCGTCGCCGTGGTACCCCCAGCGCTTCTCGCCGCACGGATACATGAGCGACACGTTCGCTGGCACCGCGGGATCGGCCGGTCCCTGCGACTTCGACACCCACGACCCGAACGACGGCCAGTGCCCCTGGTTCGCCGGGGTCCGCGGGCGCCCGGTCATACACTGGTAGGCGTCGTGGTCGCCGGAGCTGCCCACGAGCGAGCGGATGATCGTGAACTTGTCCATCATCTGCGCGATGCGCGGGAACAGTTCGCAGATCTGGATGCCGGTCACCTTCGTCTGGATCGGGTTGAACTCGCCGCGAACCTCGACCGGCGCGTCCGGCTTCAGATCCCACATGTCCAGGTGCGGCGGGCCGCCGGGCAGGTAGATGTTGATGACCGACTTGTGCGAGGTCGTGATGCCGGTTTTGGCTTCGGCCGCGAGCAGGTGCGGCAGCGCGAGGCACCCGCCGAACAGCGTGCCACCGGCCGTAAGGAAGTCGCGCCGGTTGAGGCCGTCACAAAATCCGCCGCGTGCGTGCGGCTCGCCAAAGAGAGAAAGCATAGGCAGCACCTTCGGCAACGCAGGGCAATAGTGGTGGGAGCCGACTAAACAGGCAGGTACAATATTTTTCGCCGAATTCCCGTTCTGTGTCCAGCAGAATCAGCGTAAAGCACTGTCGCACCTCCTCATGGAAGCTTCATAATGTGCCCGGGACGAGGCTCTGCGGAATACACGATAGAAAACCTCCGCCTTCTCACCGACGTCGAATTGGTCCGTCAGCACCCCGGAATGTACATAGGCAGCACCAATTCACGCGGGTTGCATGAACTCCTTTTCAGTCTGGTTACGGACTCACTCCACGAGATGATGCGAGCGAGTGGGCGCACGTTGAGTGTCACCCTTCACGCAGATAATTCCGTCGCAATCGTCGACGACAGAGACCCGGTCTTCGAGGAACCTTCACTCGAATCCGTATTCACTCAGTGGCACGGACACGGTCCCGACACGGACGGGCGGTACCGGGGAGCGTACCTGACTGCGAACGCCCTCTCCGCGGAACTGAACGTCCGCGTGCGGACCGACGGAAGCGTCTACCAACACACGTTCCGGCGCGGCGTCACACACGCGGTGTTACAAAGTGGCGGGCCACCCAACGACCGCGGACTAACGATCCGCTTCCGCCCCGACCCGCTCATCTTCGGCGAGTTGCAATTCGATAGCGAAATGATCCGCGACATGCTCCGGCAGCACGCATTCCTGCATAGCGGCGTGCGCATCTCGTTCACCGACGAATCAGGCGGTGCGCACGACGAGTTCGAGTTCGCCGACGGCATCCGAGCCTACGTGCAGTTGCTGAACACCACCCGCACGCCGATTCACCCGGACGTAATCGTGATTCGCGGGGAGCAGACCGGTATCGATTACGAAGCCGGCCTGCAGTGGTGCGAGGAAGATGAGATTTGCACGTCTTTTGCGAACGACTACTACCTACCGACGGGTGGGACTCACGTTCATGGGACGCGCACGGGCGTGACAAAAGCAATCAATCACTTCATCCGTACACGAATGATCGGGGAACGGCCCGTGAAAGGTGATGATGCACGCGCCGGGTTAACGGCTATTGTCTCGGTGCGGTTGGAAGCCCCCATCTTTATCAGTGCCGCACGAACGAACCTGGGGAATCCCGAAGCTGAACTCGTTCTCGCATCGGGCGTGGAACGGGAACTACTCCGCCACTTTGAAGTCAATCCCGAGGTCGCCGAGCGCGTCGTTCGCCACGCGATTCTGGAGCGGGATCTTCGCGAAGCTGCGCACGCAGCGCGAAAAAGTCTACGACTCAAGAAGCGACCTCGGTAATCACTTCCCGGGTCGAGTCCCAGCACTCCGGCAGTCGATCGGCCCGTGCCCTCGCGCAACAAAGCCAATGTAGCCCCAAGGCTAATCGCCGCGCCGAGCGCCACGCAGGGGTCGGTTGACGTACAAATACGCGCGGAGACGGTGCGTAACACGACGGGTCACCATGATCGCCACCAGCATTCTCGACCGAATTGGCAACACGCCGCTCGTGCGGCTCGATCGGGTCGCACGCGGACTACCGGTTCCCGTTTACGGCAAGGCGGAGTTCCTCAACCCCGGCGGCAGCGTGAAGGACCGCCTTGCGCTCGCACTGGTCACCGACGCCGAGCGCCGCGGGGTGCTCCGTCCGGGGATGACACTAGTCGAAGCGACCGCGGGCAACACGGGCGTCGGGTTGGCACTGGTGGCAGCGCACCGCGGGTACAAACTCGCGTGCGTGATGCCGGAGAAGATGTCGGTCGATAAGCGCGCCGCGCTCGCCGCTCTGGGCGCGGAAGTGATCGTTACCGCGAACGCGCCGCCCACCGATCCGCGAAACTTTCGGCGCGTGGCCGAGCGCCTGGCGACCGAACGGGGCTGGTTCCTAACTGACCAGTTTGGCAATCCGGCGAACATACTGATCCACGAACAGACCACCGGACCAGAGATCGTTGCGCAGTTGGGTGCGCAGCTCGGTGCGTTCGTGTGCGGCGTCGGAACCGGAGGAACAATTACCGGAGTCGGGCGATATCTCAAAACTCACGCACCGGGCGCAAAAATCATCTTAGCCGATCCTATCGGGTCACGTTTGGCTCACCTTGTTGATCCTCATCATCCGGACCACGACGCGAGCTACAAAGTTGAAGGGATCGGCGGTAGTGAAGCGACCGCGATACTCGACCTTAGCGTCATAGACGGGGCCGAACGAATCAGCGATGAGGAATCGTTCGCGATGACAAAATGCTTAATTTCCGAGGAAGGATTGCTCGTCGGTGGGTCTTCGGGAACGGCTGTTGTGGCAGCACTTCGGGTCGCCGCACGCGGGGACGTATCAGGACCGGTGGTAGCAATCCTGGCGGATTCGTGGGATCGTTACTTCTCGGCCGCGTGGTTTCGCGCACACGAGTGATGTAGCAAAATCGGACAGTTGAGAAGCGAGCTTCCTGATATGGGAACTGAGCTGCGCAATAAAGAAATGTCGAGGCGATGTTAGACGGGCCTAACCGAGCAAAACGAGACGCAAAGAACGCAAAAACGGCCAGGAAATGTACAGAACGACCAATAGTTAGCCAAAATGGGGCCGGAAAAAGAAAGTGGGCGGGATAAACCGCCGTGGATCGTCGCCCATTCAATCCACGTTAGTTATCCCGCCCACCAATAATCATGCACTCGGTGTGCCAATCACGTAATTCTTTATCGCGCGGGCTAACTGCCCCGCGTTTGGCTTCGAGATCAAGAGCGACAAAACGAGCCGCGACCGCAAGGGAGCGGGGTTTCCCGTGCGCTGAACCGTGACCACAAACGGGAAGCCCTCCCGCTCCCTTGCGGTCGCGGCTCGTTATCAGAAAGCAAACCAACTAGCCTCCGCCCCCGCGCTTGGCTTCGAGTTCCTGCCACCGCGTATAGAGTCTCTCCACCGCGGCTTGTGCCTCTTCGAGCGCCTTGCACGCCGCGGTGAGTGCGACGTGGTTACTGCCCGCGTTCGCGACCTCTTGTTCGCGCCCCGCGACCGCTTCCTCCGCGGTGACAATCGCGGCCTCGATCCCATCCCATTCCTGCTGCTCCTTGAAGCTCAGTTTCTTCGGCTTCGCGGCCGGCGGTGCGGGCGCCTTCTTCACCGGCGCGACGGGCGCCGGCTTCGCCGCTTCGGTCGCGCGCTCAAAGGACGTCAGCCACTGACCGACGCTACCGTACTTCGCGGACCCGCCCAGCCCGTCGAGGCCGATCACCTCGGTACACAATCGGTCCATGAGGTCACGGTCGTGAGTTACGAGGATCACCGCCCCGGGGAACTCGTCGAGGCTGTCTTCCAGGGCTTCGAGCGACGGAATATCGAGGTCGTTCGTCGGTTCGTCAAGCAAGAGCAGGTCCGCGGGTTTCAGCATGAGCTGGGCGATCCGCACCCGCGCCCGTTCGCCCCCGGAAAGCGCGCTCATTTCGACATCGAGTTGGTCCGGGCGAAACAGGAACCGTTGCGCCCACCCGCCGACGTGGAGTTGTCGCCCGTTGAACGTCACCGTGTCGCTGTTCGGGCTGAGCGCGGTGCGAAGTGGCACTGTCAGATCGAGCGTCGAGCGCCCCTGCTCGAACGTCACCACGCGCAACCCGTCCGCGCGCGTCACCACTCCCTGATCCGGCTCGATCTCGCCGGCGAGCGCCTTCAAGAGCGTACTTTTGCCGCTCCCGTTCGGACCCAGAAGCCCGAGCCGCGTGCCCGGGCTGACGATCAGGTCCAGTCCACTAAAGAGCGGGCGCCCGCCAAGAGCCTTGCCGATGCCGGTCGCTGTGAGAAGTTTCTTCGTCTGCCGACCGGTTCCGGCGAAGTCGATCGCCGCTGTTCCCGCCGCTGCGGTGCGGTAATTCAGTTCGGCCAACTCATCCCGTCGTGCCGCGGCTTCACCGATGCGCGAGCGCGACTTCTTCCGCTGGGCGGATTCCTTGCGCCCGAGCCACTCGGTTTCGCGCCGGACCTGGTTGGCAACCGCATCGCGCTGCCGCGCCTGCGCTTCAAGGAACGCATCGCGCTTGTCGGCGAAGTCGTCGAACGCGCCCGCGACCCGGAACGCGCCCCCGGGGTACACGCGGCTCACTTCCAGAATCTCGTCGGACACGGCCCGGAGGAACGCACGGTCGTGGGTGGCCACGAGGTACGCGAACGGTGCCGCACGCAGGAGGCGCTCGAGCCACACCACGCCGGGCAGGTCGAGGTGGTTCGTCGGTTCGTCCATGAGGAGCAGGTCGGGTTCGCGCACCAGTTCGCGCGCGATCGAGAGGCGTTTGCGCCACCCGCCCGAGAGCGTATCGGCGCGCACGTCGAAGTCCTCGAACCCGACCTGAGTGAGCGTGATCGCGGTGCGCGTTTCGCGCTCGTGGTCCTCAAGGTTCTCGCCCACAAGGGCCGCCATCAGAACGTCGTGCGCGCTCTGCCCCGGTTCAAAGATGTCGTCCTGCGTGAGGTACCCGACGCGCACACCCCGGCGCGCGGTCCGCGTTCCACTATCGGGAACTTCGATCCCGGCGAGGATCTTCAAGAGCGTCGATTTCCCCGCTCCGTTGGGACCGATCAGCCCGACGCGCTCGCCCGCGCGGAGTTCGACCGAAAGCCCCTCGAACAGCGGCCTCGGGCCGTAGCTCTTACTCAGTTCTTGCGCGGACAGCAGCAACGACATGATTCGTTCCGGGAGGTCGGGGCGCGAACAATCCGAGTTTTCTTACGGTTCGCGACCGCCCCACGCAACGAAGTTGTGCCTCCGGAACGTGCCTCACGCCTTCACGAGCCGGAAGACGGTGATTTCGGGGCGCACATTGAATCGCACCCGGAGCAGGTGCCCCAACCCGCGGTTGATGTACAGCGAGCGCCCGTCCCCGAGGTCGAACGCCCCCGACGTATAGCGCTGGTTCGACACGGGAAGTAGCGGTGGAGCCAGAAACGGCGGTTTGCACTGCCCGCCGTGCGTGTGCCCGGAGAGAATCCAACCCCGGTACCGGCCCCAATCCACGGGGGAATCCACGGCATCGGGGTTGTGGCACAACACCACGGCCGGTTCGTCGGCGGTCAACGTTGGGAGCACGGCCGCGGGGCGAAAGTTCGGCCCCCCATTTGTCGTCCACACCAACGATGCGAAGCCCCGCGACGACTTGGCTCGCGTTCCGCAACACGGTGACGCCCGCGTCCGTCAGTCGGCGCACGAGCTGGTCGGCGATGCGCGAATCGGACCAACGCTCGCCGTAATCGTGGTTCCCCAGCACCGCGAACGTGCCCAGCGGCGGTGCGGCGAGTGACTCGAAGACGCGCGCGACTTCCTCAATGCGTTCCGGGCTTGCCTGACTCATGAAATCGCCCGTAACAGCCACCAGATCGGGCTGAAGGGCGGACAGTTCCCGTAAGCACGCGGAGAGGTAGTCCGAATCGACGCGCGGGCACACGTGAAGATCACTCACCTGCGCCAGCGTTTTACCGTCCAATTCCGGCGGCAAGTTACGGACCGGCATCTCGCGCCGCACGACCGTAACCAAGTGCGGTTCGATGCGCCAGGTCCACACGCCGACACCCAGCGCCGCGGCGCCGAGTCCTAATGCGAACCGGCGGCGCGTCAATCGAACCTTCATGGGCGCTCCATCGCAATTCGGACCAAGAACGACCGCTCGATTTGTGCCGCCAGAAGACGGTTCATCCTACCCACGTGCTGAGAACGCGCACAACTGCGACACGGCGTCGGCCGAACCGTCGCGGAGCCAGCCGTCGAGTTGCGCCGGGTCTTTGAGCTGCTGCCCGCGCACCCGCGGGACCGCTACGAACCCGCAGTCCACACCGTCCACCGCGGTCATATCGCCCCACAGTTTCTCGAACTGGCACACCGGGTACACGTCCTCGTGCCCGTGCCCCCAGCGTTTCTTCACGTCCTTCAGTGTCACGTAGGTCGGCAGCCGCGTCGCCATCTGGTTCACGGCAGCCCCCACTCGCGCGGTATCGCTCAGATCATTCCGCGTAAGGCCGAAGAAGTTCAGGAGGCCGTCGATGTCCACCCACGTCGTCAGCGAGTTGTAGTAGGTGAGCATGAACTCTTCTTCTTCGCGGGGCATCGCCAGCCCTTCGAGAATCCGCACCCGGCCGTTCACGCGCGCCAGCCCGCCCCCTCGATCTTCGAGCCGCCGACCGATCGCCTCGAACGTGAGCTGCCGACCCGATTCGAGGTGCAGCCCCAGGATCGCGGGATCGAGGTCGGCACCGAGCGTGTCCACGTTGTGAACGAGCAGCGTTTTCAGTTGCGGGCGCTCGGCGAGTAAGTCGCGCAGCACACCATTGCGCAGTAAATTGGGCACCTCGTACCAGTGGCCGACCGGGTGCAGGCACTGGAGCGGTTCGTTATCGGTATAGTCCGCCCCCTCCCCCGCCCCGCGCGCCCAACCGATCAACGCGGCGTGGGCGCTTTCGCGCACGCGCTGTTTGCGCTCGTCGAGTACCTGATGTGCAGTTTCTTCCCACGCAAACCGCAAGTCGCGCTCCATCGGAACGAGCCGCAACCCCACCGACAACCCGCGTGAGAGTCGCACCGGTCCCTGATAGCCGTAAGATCGATTCGCTTCCAGGTGAGCGACGATCGGCTCGTGCGTGAGGTAGCCCGTAGTGAAGACGTGCGGTACGGCCGCGCCGAACGTGTTCGAGATGCGCTGACTCTTCGCGAGGTGGATTTCGAGGAACGTGCGGTGGTGCCCGCCGAGCCGCGCGAACGGGTGCAGCGCCTTCACTACGCCCGCGCCCTGGGTCCACCGGCTACCCGCGCCGGCCGCCAGCGTCACCACCGCGACCTCACCGGCCGCCAGTGCCGCACGGCCGCGTGCCTCGTGTGCCGCACTCAAGCCCGCACGCGCATCGACCACATCGCCCGCGCGCACGTCCTCCACCACGGTCGAAGCCGGGAGCCGGTTCAGCGCGAGGCCGATCAGTCCACGGCGCAGGTCGGTCCGGATGCGCTCGTGCTGCTCGCGGTCGAAGCCGTTTGCGGTGAGCAGTTCGGCGATGTTTCCGCTCTTGGTGGGCGAGTTCGGCGCGCTGGGCAACATGCGATCAAAGAGAGATTCCACCAACCCGGACAGATCGGGATTGCGGCGCGCGGCTTGCCCCACGCGGTCGAGTTCCACGCGCCGGGACGCGGGCACGGAACGCGGGTCTTCGCGCAACCAGCGCGGCACCAGGAGCGCGTAGTACCCGCGCGGCAACAGGGCCTCATCGAGCGGTAGTAGATCGGCGGTGGTGCCGTTCGGATTGATCGCGAAATCGTAAACGACCGGCTCCATCGCGAACGGCAGGCTCGTTCGCAGCGCGTTCCGCAAGCGGCTCATTTCGGCACGCAGATAGGTTTGTGCTTCGCGCTTGCGGTTCGGCGCGACCATAAACCCCATCCCGCCGCCGGACATCCCACCGAGCATCCAGAAGCCCCAGAAATCCGCCCCAAACTGCGCCCGCGCGGACGCGATCAGCGCCTCCGTGAAGGCGTTCGTCGCGGCCGGTATGACCGTTTGGATCGGCCCCGCGAAGTTCCGCGTCGTGGCGCCACCGAGCTGTTTCACGTCGCCACTTTGCAGGTGCCCCGCGATCTCGTCGAAGATCCCGAGCGCCTCCTGGCGCGCGGCCCACTCGCGCTCTTCGCGCAACAGGTACTTCTCGGTGACCATCTCCAGAACCGGACCGACGTTTTGGGCCATCCCGCCGTGAACGAGTACCAGACTGTCTTCGAGGTGCTGGCGCGCTTCGGGCGACACGCGATCCGGACCGAGAACCGTGTGGCGCGGAAGCAGCCGCCCGCGACTGACACCGAACTCCGGATCGCCCTCGGCCGAAAAAGTGCCTTCAATGAGCTTAATACCGGGCCAAACGCCGCCCGAATCCTGCCACCCACCACCGGACCCGCCGATCCACTCGCCCAGAATCGCGCGAGCCGCGACGAGCCGGCGCTCGGACTCGGTCAGCCCGCCGGTCAGTGCCTTCGCTTGCCCGGTCGCGCGCATGCACACCGCAATCAGTGCGGCGAGCAGGTTCGTCGACACCGCGAGCCGCGACCCCTTCGGGATGTCGTTCACGACGCTCACGAGTTCGATGCCCAGCCCCGGCCCGACTAACGCTTCGAGTACCTGTTTCAGCTCCTGACGCACACCCTCAAGCCCGGGCGGAATCAAACCCGACGCGATCACCGCGGCCTTAAGCAGCCCCAAGTAGTCGCGTGCGAAGTCGAACACCTCGGCGAGCGATTTGACATCAGCCGCGGCGTCCAGGTCGACGCTGACGAGGCGCAGGACCGGCTCGTCGATCACGCGGAAGTACACCTCGATGGGCGGGCGCGGGTGCGTGTCGCGCCCGTTCACCCCGAGGTCGATCGACACGTTCAGCACGCGCGCGCCTTCGGGGTAGTCCATCCCGAGGAAAAAGATGTCGCTCCAGCACGAGTGCGAGAGGTCCATTCGCACCGGCGTGCGCTCGCGCAACACCGGGAACGCACCGCCCGGAGTCGCCCGCGTGCGCAATTCGGGGCGCACCCGCAGCGGGTGCTCGTCCGCGGAACCGGTGCGGAACATCCAGCGGTTCCCCGCCGCACCGCGAACGCTGGCGCGTACCTGATCCGCCAGCGTTTGGAACGCGAGCGCGTGGTGCGCCACGGCCAGCGCACTACAAACGGGGTCACTCGGCCCGCTAGCCTGTTCTTCCGCGCGGAACAGGCGCACGGCCTCATCGAAGCGCCGGGCCAGCAGGCGCTCGACGCCGGCGTAGGGAATGCGACCGCTGGTCGGGAGTTCCGGGCGCGCGGGCAGGTGGAATCGGTCGATTGCGTAGAGGAAGAACAGCGCGCGCACGCGGTCGTAGAGGTTCGCGCTGGCGCGCCGGAACCGGTCGAGCGCGTCGCGCTCCGCGAGCAACTCGCGGTAGCTCAGTTTGCGACACGCGACCGCCAGCGGCGTGTTGCGCACGACAGGATCGGAGGACGTGATGATGTCGAGGAGCATACGGGTCCGTGCAAATGAGAGTGATCGCCCAAATCTTCAGGCGCCTCATCATTCAGAGTGGGCGCTGTTCCGCTGCGCGAGCAAGTCGACGATTTGAGCCAGGATCTTCTCGCGGTCCACGCCGTCGAGGGCCAGCGCGAGTTGTGCCGTCAGTAGTCCATACTTCAGCCCGATGTTGTGGCGCTGGCCTGCTACTTCGAGTGCGAGATAGCGCTCGCGGCGGGCGAGTTCGGCCAATGTCGACGACAGATCAAGCGGCCGCCCGCCACGGTCCAGAGCCGCTTGTTCAGCGAGGATCTCCATGACCAGCGGCGTGAACACGTGAATGCCGAAAAAGCACAGGTAGAAACCGGCTCGCACTCCGGGCACAGAGAGTACCTGTTCGGCTTCGCTGGGGGTGGGCTTTTCAAGAACGTGCTGGATCTCGTAGAGGTCCGGGCGCTGCGGTACCCGGCGCCCGCCCACGGTCCCGTAGAACCGCAGCACGCTCTCGCGCGTGGGCTGCACCGCGGATACCGCGCACCCTTCTGCTCGCGCCAGGTCCGCCACTTGCCGCGCGGACCGCGTCGCGCCGCGGGCGACGTACAGGTGGTCACTGACGAGGTGAAGGAACGGTTGCCCGGCGGTGAACTGGCGCGCGAGCAGCACCGCGTGGCCGTACCCCAACGGTTCAGGTTGTGTGACGAACGTAAGGAGCGGCGCGTGCGCCCCGGCCGCGGCGCGGTACGTCGGTTCGTCACCGGGTGCGATCACCAGGCAGACGGCCTCGGCCCCGGCACCCACGACTTCGTCGAGGATGATTTCCAGGGCCTTTTTCTCGACGCCGTCCCGGTCGACCAGCGATTGGGCGGGTAGCCCGCGCTGCCCGCGCCCGGCGGTGGTAATAACCGCCTTGGTGATTTTCATCGTACCGCACTCATCGAATGAAGAAACGCCCGCGACGGGTAGGAATAGGCACCGGGAACTGAGAAAGAAAGGGCCGCGCGACACGCGATCGGAAACAGGTTGCGCCGCTCGCGGTAAGGGAACTGCTCGAACCGTTTGCTCCCGCGTCGCGTAGGTGAACTAATTCGATGCGCGAGGGCACCCGATGGGAGACTTGCGGCCGATTAACGTGATTGTGTTCGGTCTGATGGGACTATTCGTCGCGGTCCTGATCGTTACCGGGATCGCCAAAGCACGACGCGGGGACGCGCACGCCAGTCGCGAACTGGAGCGCATCCCGCGCGTCATGACGGCGGAAGCCGATCGAACTCTTACTGACTGGTTCCGAAATATGGACCGGGACGCCGACGGGAAACTGACCCGAGCCGAGTTCCTGGGGACCGACGAACAGTTCAAGCGAATTGATACCGATGGTAACGGTGAAATCTCACCTGCCGAGGCCCGCGCCGCGGACGAATGGTTCCGCAAGTCGGTGCCAAACTAAATCACTTTCCAGATTGGCTCGTTCGGTACCGCGCTTACCGGTTCCAGCATGGGGATTATTCCCACTCAGGCGGCGAGCGTAAGCCCCGGCAGTCGGGTCTCTTGGATGAACGCTCTCAGCAGGTCCGGTCGGTGCCTCGCCGCGATCAGTTCATCGACCACATGATCCCAGAGTTCCTGTTTGTCGTTGGCCGCCGGGTTCGCCAATCGACCATACTTCGTCCACCCCCAGACGCCCTCATCCGGGTTCAACTCGGGGACGTAATCGGGGAAGTCCTCTACTACCACGCACGGATGTTTCGCTAGGTTGGTATTAAGCGGGAAATGCTCTGCTTGAACGACACACAGGCGAAGGTTGTGCGGGAAGCGCCGGTCGGTGCTCCTGTCGGTCCGCTCGTGGTGGCGCTCGGCACCGGGCGCCGACAAGGGGAACTGCTCGCACTCACTTGGGACGACGTGGACCTGAAGAACGGCACGCCGACCGTCCGCCGTAGCCTCGCTCAAACGAAGGGCGGATTCATCACGAAGGAACCCGAGACGGCCGCTTCCCGGCGGACGCTGACCGTGCCCGGTTTCGTTGTGGAGACGCTGACCAAGTTGAAGGCGGTAAGACTCAAAGCCTTGGACAAGCCGGTATTTTGCACCCGCGACGGTGGCTATTTGTGCAAGAAGAACGTCATGCGGGCGTTCCGGGGCGTCGTGGCGAAGGCGAACAAGGCGCTCCAAGCCACCGCTGAAGGAATCAATCTCACAGAGACCGCGGCGAACAGCGAGGGCGGGGTAAAACTAATCCCGGAGAAGGTCCGGTTCCACGACCTACGGCATTCGGTGGCGAGTTTGCTATTGTCCACGGGCCACTCGCTCAAGGCTGTGAGCCAACGGCTTGGACACGCCAACCCAACGATGACGCTTCGAGTGTACGCCCGCACGATGCCCAACGACGACGCGAAGTTGGTGGAAGGGCTGGCCCAGATAATGGCCTAAAAGCCCACTTTTTTTTCGATTGGCTACAGTTGGGGCTTGATTTGGTGAGTGTCAGAAAGCGGCAAGGGCCGCAACCCTTTTGGATTGCGGCCCTTGTGTTGAGTGCGCGTTACTGGACTTGAACCAGTGACCCCCACAATGTCAATGTCCATAAGCACTTCCGGCTCTGTCCCACACTGTCCCAATCCTCTGGGAAAACGCGGTTGTTGACGGCCGTTCGTTCGCGATTGTCCCGTTGAGTTCCGATCTTTGGGCGTACATTGGGCGTACTGCCAAGAGTTGGCTCGCAGTCAAGGAAGCGGTGTGATTCCTCGTCCTCTCGGTTCCACCATGATCAGTAGGATCACTTCGAATTGCTCGTCGGCGGCAGTTCTTTGACCTCCATCCGACGAACTCGCAGTGTCCCGATACCGGATACCGAGAGCCCGAGGCGCCCGGGTTGCGGCTGCTCAGCGAGCACGTGTTCCGTCGTTAGCACGTTATTGATGTACACGCCAATGTGTTTACCCTCGACAACGACCTCCTGTGTAAACCATTCCCCGTTCCGGAACCGCACGGGTAGCTTGGGCGTCACGCGCAGGTTTCCGTGCTGAATCACACCCGTCTCGGCCACGTCACGTCCGGTAGCGGACCCGATCTGAGCTCGGTACCAATTCCGCTCGCGCCACAGATAGAGCATGGAGCCGGCCCACCCGTCTCCCTCGATGGTGGTCAGCTGAACGCGGAACCGAAAGTTCTGGTAATCGCTCTTCTCAGTGACGAGAGCCCCCCAGGAGCCGAAGACATCGAAGCGAGCGGTCAGAACCCCGTCTGCAACCTCCCACGGCGGGCGGCGGTTCGCTGGTCCAAATTTACGGGTTTCCCAGCCCGTGAGATCCTTGCCGTTGAACAGCGTGACGTAGCCCTCGCCCTTAGCCGATGGCCCTTTTCCTTTCGGTGCCGGCACCTTGTTCCCTTGCTCCGGTGGCACGGGTGGAGTCACCGGTTCCAGTTTGGCAGTCACGATACGACGCTTCCCGTCCTCGATTTCGACCTCTTCTCCGAGGACCGTAACGCCGTCCTTTTTGACTTCCACCTTCCGTGTGCCAGGGCGGACGCGAACTTCTGCTTTCTTGCCGTCACCCCAGGCCAGCGTCACCCGCTCCCCGTCCACAAACACGTCCACCCCGTCCGGCAGGTTTTCTAGCACGATCGTCCCGTCCGCCGTCTTCACCTTGAACACACCCGCGGCCAGCGCAACCGCCATCCCGGCACATAGCCCACCGACGACGATTGCGGCCCACAGCATCCACGATTTCCGCCGTGTCGATTCGAGTGTGTGCACCTCCGCTTTTACCGGACTGGGCTCTTCGGCTTCGGACGGGACCGACGGAGTAGAAGCAACGTTGAGTTCCGGCCACGAACTGGTAGGAGTAATACCCGCTCCGGCTGACGCACCGGACAGATTCGGCGAGTTCGAGGACCGATTCGGTTTGAAGAATGGGGCGAGAGCGTTCGCGACCTCGACTGGAGTTTGGTACCGGTCGGCCGGCTGCTTACACATCATTTTCGCGACAACCGCGGATACTTCCTCTGGCACGTCCGGCCGAACATGGTGGATCGGCCGTGCCTCCACCGAGTGGTGGGCCTGGAGCACCTCGAACACACTGGCGCCGCTGAACGGCGGTCTACCCGTGAGCAGAAAGTACAAAGTGCATCCGAGGCTGTAGATGTCGGCCCGAACATCGGCCCGGCTCGCATCAAGGGTCTGCTCCGGGGCGATGTAGTGCGGAGTGCCGAGCATCTTCCCGTCGCCCGTCAACCCGCTGTCGACCTTCTCGCTGGTCACCTTGGCGAGACCGAAGTCGAGAATCTTGACGACCTCGGCGGCGCCCTCTTGAGCGAGGATCAGGTTGTGTGGCTTAATGTCACGGTGAACCATGCCCTTCTCGTGGGCGTGCTGCAGTCCGAGAGCCACTTGGTGCGCATACAAGCACGCGCTCGTCACCGGCAGAGGGCCGACCCTTTTGACCACCTTGTCCAGATCTTCCCCCGCTACGTACTCCATCGCAAACACGAGTAGCGAGTCGATTTCCAGGGCCGCATAGGCGGCGACGACGTTCGAGTGCCGGAGCTGCGCGGCAGCCCGGATCTCTTGCAAGAACCGTTCGGTCACTCCCGGGGCCGCGAGCAGTGCCCGGTTCACCACTTTGAGAACCTCGACCCGGTCCAGTAACCGATTCCGCGCCAGATAGACGATCCCCATCCCGCCCTTGCCAAGTTCCCGAACGTCTTCATACTGCGGGTGGTTCGCGAGCTCCGGAGGAATCGCCCCATCGTTCGTCGTGCCCGTCCAAGTGGGCGGTTGGTGGTTCCGAGCGACCACCGTTGAAGACCCGTTCGGAGATGGAGTTCCGTCCCGCCTTTGGGTCGCCTTCAATCGACCGAGGAAGCTGTCGCCCGAGAGCCCGGCGACCCGGTCGCGGCAGGTTGAGCACCCCTCAACGTGGTTCGCAATCGTGTCGGCATCGGCGTCTTCCAACTTCCCGAACCCGAACGCGGCCAGTTTTTCATCGGTCGGGTGGGGAACAGCTTTGGGATCCATCGTCGGGCTCCGGTACCGGGCTGAGATCGGCCAACACTGAGGAAAGGCGCGAGCGGCCACGAACATGTCGCGAATCCGCGGACTTAATCAATGAGCCCGGCAGCTTCTTCTCGTAAGCGCTTGAGTACACGCGATTTGGCTACGATCACAGCGTTCACGGACAGGCCCGTTTGTTGGGCGACCTCTGCTGCAGTCCATTCCCCCAGGGCGAACAGGCGGAACGCCTCCCACGTCGGCGGAGTGAAATCTGGACAAACAGTAGCAAGGAGTTGGTCGAAAACGCGCTGATCGTGCTCCCGATCCCACTGCTGGGCAAGTGGACTCGCCGGGTCCTCGAGTTGGGACAGGTACCCGTCCGCACTGTGGAAATCGTCGGACGTCACCGGCCGACGGGTTCGCCGCCACACCCGCACGCGGTTGACGGCTACCTGCCGGAGCCACGCCCGGAACGATCCGTTGCGCTGACGACGGAACTCGGGCAGTTCCCGAACGACCACGACAAACACGTCTTGGGTCAGGTCGTCGATCTCATGTGTGAGGCCCGGAATCCGGGTAAGCCACGCCCGTATTAATGGGCGGTACAAATCATGTAGGCGGCACCAGTCGCTGTCGGCGGGTGCGGGGTGCCGAAGGCGCTCGAGTAAGCTGGCGGAAGTTGTGTTCACGGGCGTTCGCGGATGACCTTGCGTGCTCGGCACTTACTCAAATCGATGGATCAGCCTAACAGTAATCGAAGAACGTGTCGATGCCCTATCTGCGATCGGCCGTCCGTAACAATGTCACTGGTGATCGTATCTGTTGGATTGAAGTGCGAATTGAAGGCGGAAGCTTCGTTTAAGACTGCCAAAGACCACACCAGAACTCGGAATTTCCATTTTTTTTGCATTTCCCAGTGACACCAGCCGTCCCGCGTCGCACCCCCTCATGTGGGCTTTGCTGTGCATTGTGCGAAAACGCCCCTAAATGCGTATTAGGCTACCATAAAACGTATCAGGGAGTCAGGCTCTTCCGTCCCGGTTAGACTCACATCCAACGGGCAGGCACTTAAGAGATAATGTTCGCCTATCCATAATGCTCGCCTGTTCCGTGGACGGCCAATAAAGGGCATTCCCGAATGTTTTCGCTTTCGCCCGTCGCAGAGCGCGCTTATGATCCATCTCTCCAAATCGGAACAATCGGCACGGACGCTAGGACGACGAGCGGACTGCCCACCATGCCCACGACCGAACCTGCGATCAACGACGCTTTGGCCGAAGTGTTGAGACAAACTCGCCGCGCTTGGCAATCGCCTGAAATCGTGCTGTCCGAAAACACCGGAAATCTGCAAGGCAACAAAAAGCGACCGGACATCCTGATCGCAGAGCAACACGTTTCCCCGGTCGTGATCGAAACAGAAGTGCATCCGGCGAAGACTGTCGAAGCGGACGCACGCTCTCGGCTCGGCTCAAAACTCACCTCCAACGGACGGACGATTCTCTCATCAATCGCTGTTCGACTCCCTTCGGCGCTGCGGAAGCACCAGGGATCGGCGCTTCAAGCAGCGATTCACAAGACCGTTGATTTTGAGATGGCGCTGTACACTGGCCGGGACCCCACGGATTTTTCCCGGTTACCGGAAACGGGTTGGCTGATCGGGAGCGCGAGTGACCTGTCGATCCTCGCACAACACGCTTCCGTTCCTCCTGCTGTGATTGACGAAGCCGCGACCGCGCTGATGGACGGTATTCGTTCCGCCGCGGGTCTACTTGAGGAGGTGGTCGAGAGTCACGCTGGTGCCGTCCGGGAGATTGGTGTTCGGCTCAGACAGTGCGACGGGCGACAGACACGCAGCATGGCGATGGCCATTCTGGCGAACGCATTCGTCTTTCATCAGGGGTTGGCCGGTGGACCAGGCGATTTAGGCAAGGTCCGATCCCTTGCGGAACTTCGCGGGCGCAAGCCGGGATTGAGTCAACCCGTCGTTCTGACCGAGTGGCAGAAAATCCTCGATGTCAATTACTGGCCGATCTTCAACATCGCGCAACGCATTCTTGAAGTCATTCCTGCCTCGGTTGCCCGCGACATTATTAAGGTGCTCACAGAGACCGCCGACCGGCTGACCGAGAATCGACTGATGCGGTCGCACGACCTCACCGGCGCGGTGTTTCAGCGTCTCATCGCCGACCGTCGGTTCCTTGCGGCGTACTACACAACTCCGGCCGCGGCGGCCCTTCTTGCCGGGCTCGCTATCACTCCGGCAATGCTGCCCGCTGGGCTGTCTTGGTCGAGCGGCTCTGATCTCGAACAATTGCGAATCGGGGATTTGGCTTGTGGAACCGGTACTCTCGTCTCGATCGCTTACCAGCGAATCGGCCAACTTCATGAACTCGCCGGCGGCGACGCCGAAGCCCTCCACCCGATCATGATGGGGGGTGGACTGGTCGGATGCGACGTGCTCCCTGCGGCGTCTCACCTTACCGCCTCGATGCTCGCCGGGGCACATCCGACCGTGACCTACCAGGAGAGTGCCATTTACACGGTCGCCTACGGCAAACAACGTAACGGCATCGCGCTCGGCTCGATCGACCTTCTCGATGAACAAGCACAGTTGGAGTCATTCTCGATTACCTCACGCTCGGCGGACTCGACCGGCGAGTCAGATGTTAACGCTCTCGTCAAGATTCCGCACCGGTCACTCCATCTGGTAATAATGAACCCTCCGTTCACACGTCCCACAGGGCACGAGGGAGAGCGAGAGGGCGTCCCGAACCCCATGTTCGCCGCGTTCAACTCAACTGAAGAGGAACAGCGGAGGATGGGAGACGCCCTGAAACAGCGGGCGAAGAATACGTGCTATCACGGTGGCGCGGGCGAGGCGGCTGCGTTCTTAGCCCTTGGCCACCGCAAACTCAAGCCCGGCGGGGTGCTTGCCTTGGTCATGCCGTCAGGTCTCATGGCCGGAGACTCGTGGGAGAAGTCTCGCCAGTTGTTAGCGGAAAACTACGGCGAAATCGTGGTGGTTTCGATTGCCAGTCCACGAGACGGGACTGTGGCCTTTTCCGCGGACACTCGGACGGCGGACTGCCTCATAGTCGGGCGAAAGGCCGATGGCGTCCGGGTGAGACGCACGCAGCGGGCGCTCTTCGTGATGCTGACCGAGCGGCCCGAGTACCCTCTGTTCGGAGCGGAAGCGGCTCGACAAATTCGAGGGCTGATCACAAGGGATGAGGTGCGCCGCTTGGAAGATGGTCCGTTCGGTGGAACGCCCATCAAGTTCGGCGACACAATCATCGGGCACGGGATCGACGCTCCAGTTCCTGCTCGCGGAAGCTGGCGTCTCACCCGCATCACCCACCTCGACCTCGCCCAGACGTGTCACCAGATCGCAACGCACGGGAAGTTCTGGCTGCCCGGCGTACAGGAAAACGACGCACCGGTGTTCACGGTGAGCACTGTTGCAGGAATCGGCGGCAAGGTGGGGCCGTTGCACCGAGACATTCAGGCCTGGGGGACCGGCACGATTCGTGGTCCGTTCCACATTGACGCGCGGGCTGCGGGAGCGGCTTCCACATATCCGGTATTGTGGTCGCATCACGCAGAGCGGGAGCGAACGATGGCGTTCGAGGCCGACTGCGAGGGCCGGCCGATCCGCGGAAAGAACGCGCAGGAAAACGCACTCATCACACGAAAGGTGGCTGTAGTCGCAAAGACCGCAACTCACTGCCACTTTAACCAAAACTTCCGCTTTAACAGCCAATCGACTGCGATGCAATACACCGACCGGCTAACGATCGGGGGGCGGGCGTGGCTCTCCATCGGTCTCAAGTCGCCAGCGCTGGAAAAGGCCCTCGTAGCATGGGGTAACACCACATTCGGATTGTTGATGTACTGGTGGCATGCAAACAAGTCGCAAACGGGGCGGGGCACTATCACCAAGCGGCCGCTCTCGACGCTGCCGGTGCTCGATGTCACCAAGTTATCCGCGGACGCGCTCTCTAAAGCGGTTTCGATCTTTGACGATTTACGCGATCGCGATCTTCTACCGGCCAACGAGATCGCCAACGACACTGCTAGACAAGAGTTGGACGAGCGTTTTGCCCGCGAGGTGCTCGGCTTCGATCATTTAGCAACCGATTCGCTCGCCCTTCTGCGTATGAAGTTAGCCGGCGAACCCTCCATTAACGAGGGCAAGCAGTCGCGAGTCGGGGTGTTGGTTGGGGACGACGAGGAAGACGAGGATGAGTAATCTTACACGATCCGGACGATCATCTCGTTCCGGGGTTCGCTCTTGGGCTTGTGGGCCCAGAATAGTGGCTCATCCCCCAACTCGTGTTCCTCTTGGATGAAGCAGCACAGGTTGTGCGCCAGCAACTTGCACAGCACTTCGTTCTCCACTCGCGCCCCGCTCGACCCGGCGCTACACTGAACGCGCAAGTGCTCGACATCCGTGCGGGGCGCATCAAATGGGGGCAACGGCCGCGGGGGCCACGATTTACGACCAGCTGACGGACGCGGACCGGCAGTGGTTGCGCGGGGCCGCAGCGGACCTGCGCTCGAAGTTGCGGCGCACCGTGTCCGAGGTCGTTGCCAGTGGCCGGCTCCTGGCCGACGCGCGCAAGCGGCTCGGGCGCGAGCGATGGAAGTCGTGGCTCGAGCGGGAAGCTCAGATCGCGACCCGTAGCGCCGCGCGCCTGGTTGCGGTCGGAAACGTGTTCGGCCACGTGTCCGAATCGACACTTCTGAACTTCACGCCCACGGCCCTGTACCAGCTCGCCGAACCGGGCGTCCCGCAGTCGATCCGCGAATTCGCAGTTCTTCAGGCCCAGGACGGCGAAGAGGTGACCGCGGCCGGCGTCCTGGAGTGGCTCACGATTCAGCGCGACGTGGAACCGGACGCGCCGCTCAAACTGGCGACGACCGACGAGAAGCTCAAGAACAAGACGGTCGACCCGGACGAGGTGTCTGCGGAGGACAACTGGTTCATCCTGCGCGACCTGATCGGATCGGACGGAACGGTTCACCTGTCCGGGTTCCCGGACGCCGAGAATGAGGACCGGTGCTTTACCGGGGCGTTCATCGACGGGGCCGGGCGGCGCCGGGTCGCGACGGGCGCCACGATCGAGGCCGTGGTGCTCCAGTTGGCCGGTAAGGTGCGCAAGAAGGTGTGCGTGAGGTGCGAGGAGAACAAGCCCCTCGACGAGTTCTGTCGGCGGTCGGACCTGCCCGACGGGCGCGAGTACCGGTGCAAGGTGTGCGAACGGTTGCGAGTCAAGAACCACGCGCTGCGCAAGGCCGCGGCGGGGTGAAGGCGAATGCTGCCGCGAGCACTTGTAGGGACTCACGCTCAATCGCCGACTGTTCACTTCCAGCCGAACAACTTCGCAACCCGACTGCGAGCTGCGAGGCTGTCGCGATTCATCTGGGCTGGCGTTCGTTCCGGTTTCGCCAACCCTGCTCCGGCGCCGCAAACAGTCACAAACCGTTCGTAGGCTTCGAGGCTCGTGACGTACTTCCCGCCGACCCGGATCGCCTCGAGTTTCACTTTCGCGCCGCGGACCGTTACCCCCCGGAGAATCCACCGAAGTACGGTCGTGCGGTGCGTCTTGGTCGCGCCGCGCCCGCCCGGGACCAGGGACGCGATGTGCGCGAGACCGACGCGCGTTTCGTTCATGATGGGTGAGGACATGGCAAACGCTCCATTTGCTCACAGAATTTCATAACCGGGTTGTTGAGGTGCCGAAACTAGCCGACTTTAACGCTTCCGATCACGCGCAGGGCTAGGGCCAGATCGCGTTCGGCGTAGATCTGCGTCACGTCCGCCCGTGCGTGGCCCAGGAGCACCTGGGCTGCTTCCAGACCGTATTCCTTTCGCACGAGCGTCGCGAACGTGTGCCGAAGTTGGTTCGGTAGGAACTTCGGGACGCCGGCCTTTTCGCACGCGGCAACGAGCGCGTGCCCGTACCCCCCGACGTTAAACCGTTCGGCCGGTTGGCGCTTCGGGTTCGCGGCCCGCGCGCGACGTGCCTCCCAGGGGCGAACGGGTGTTTTTCGCGCCGCCTTTCGCGCCGCGAGGTGCTCGACCCGCGCGGCCCGTGGGCTGAACAGCCAGTCGGTGTCCTTGGGCCGCAACGGGTCCGGGCACTCGTTCAAAAACGTCGCGATCAGCTCTTGCGTGAAGGGGTTGAACAGGATCGTTCGGTCCTTTTCGCGCCACTCGGTTTTGTGTGCTTCCGGGCGCCAGATCCAAATTGGGCCGGTGCGTTCCAACTCGCACAACCGAAGAACACACACTTCGCCGGGCCGCATGCCCGTGTTCAACTGGAGCTGCGCCATCGTGCGTTGGTACCGGTCCAGGAACGGGAGCGCCAAGTTCACGTGTTCGAGCGGCGCCGGCTCCACGGGTTCCGCTTCCGGCGCCGCGCTCCGGCCCTTTTGGAGCCCCTGAACACACTTCAGAGCGTTCACCACATCAACGGGAACCAACTGTTGGGACACCGCCCACCGAAACATGCTCCGGATGCGAACGATGCGCTTGTTGATGAGAGTGCGGCACCACCCCGCTTCGATCATTTTCTGGCGAACGGTCTGAATCGCGAGCGGCCCGAAGTCGGCGGCGGAAGTTTGGCCGTAAAGTGGCGCGAGGTGAACCAAACTGCGCCCGTATTCTCGGAACTCGCTCGTGTGCGACCCGTCTTTCGCGCGGTAGTGTGTCGATGCGTGTAAGCTGAACGCTTCGATTACTTCGTCCACGGTTACCCGCGATCGAGCGGACGGGGCTTTAGGTACCTGGGACGCGCGTATTTCGGCGCACACCCGGGCGTATTCTTTGAGGCTCTCCGGAGTTCCGTACTTGCCGAGCCAGACCTCGTTCCCACACCAGCGCACACGGGCGATTCCCGACCGTTTGTGTAATTCGTACTTGGGAACCAGATTGCGGCTTCGTGTCATCGGAAACGCTCCGGAAGCCATCTGTGCGTTCGCTCCACGGATTCCATCGGCGGCGCATCGACGGACCTGAACCTCTTCACGAAAAGAATCTCAAACTCGTCGACACATTCACTTGACCGGATTCGGGTGAACGATCATTATCAGATGCTCCATCGACCGGTGGGAACCCGAGATGAGCGACCCGAACACGTCTGTACCGAAACCACCGATACCGCCCGAGTTGCGGCGGAAATTGCTCGCTTCCGCGAAGAGGCTGGCGGCGCTGAAGGCGGAGCGCGACTCGTGGGCGAAGACGGCCTTGGCCCTCGAGTTTGCCGAGGTGAAGAATAAACCGGAGCAAAAGTCGGAACAGTAGGTTCGACACATCAACTCACAACGCCCACCCGCGCAGTGCGAACAGGCGCTGGTAGAAGTCCGGGTAGAACGTCATGGACCACGCCGCGAAGCTCTCGCGCAGGTAGCGGTTGAAGAGTCGCTGGAGGGCGTCGCGCCCGCGGTCGGCTTGGTAGCCGGTCGCTTCGTCGATCAGGGCCGTGATACCCGTTCGCGCGAGCGCACCGAGGACAATCTCGCACACTTCGGCGATGCGCTCTTGGGGCTTGTGCAACTTCCCGGCGCGACGCGCGGCCAAGTAGATCTGGCAGATGTCTGGAAGTACATTTGCGTCGAATCCGGTGACGGCATTCCCCTTCACCGACTCGTACAAAATGGGGGAGTATTGAAACTCCTTGGAAATGAAGGGTTTCAGGTTGTTTGAGGCTACGAAAACGGGCATTTTGGGGGAGTTATTTTCCCCGGTGATTTTTGCTTCTGGTCGCTTGCTTGCGTACCCCAGCGCCCGCCTTAAACCTTGATCGCTGAGCACCCTTTTACCGTCATCCAGAACCGCGCACGGGATGCTGAGGTTCAGAATGGGGAGTTCGCCCATGTGCGTCGCCTTGGGCAACTCACTGCCTTTGACACGAAAGGTCTTCATAGCAACTGCCTTGATGCGTACACGGCCGGCAGTGGTGGGGACTTGCGCGAAGAAGTGTACCGCGGCGCCCAACCACAATGGGACGGCGCGCCAGGGGTTCGGGTGGTTGGTACCGCCCCCTGGCGCGCCGAGTGATTCACCGGTTTCTTTCGGCTCGGCTCCTCCTTCGGGTTCGGCCCCGCCCGTAGCTGATGACCTCCGTTTCGAGCGTGGCGAGGAACGCGCGGCACGCCCACTCGAACCCGGCGGCCTCGCGCGGGAGCTCGTCCGCCGCGTCCAGGTACGTCTTGGCGTCGTAGTCGTCGCTCGCCACCGGGGGCAACCGTGCCGCGGCCCACGCATCCCGGATCACCTGCGCGGAGTACGGCTGGAACGCCAGCAGGAGCCGGATCAGGTGCCGCAGGGTCTCCTGGATCCGCACCGCGTCGCGGGTGAAGTCCGACTGCCCGACGATCGCGTACCGCTTCTGGTGCAGAAGCAACCGGGCCACCTCCAGGTCCGTGTGTACCCGTGCCATCACGCACCCGCCTTTCCGCCCACCACGGCGCACGGGGCCGCGTCGTCGCCCGGTTCTCCAGTGGCCCCCGGGACGGGTTCGGCGAGTTCGCTCTCGGTCATCGGGATCGCGTCCATGTCCGTATTGTGTTTGAACATGTCGAGCGCCCAGGTGAACCCGCCGATGTCGCCCGCGACGTCCGCGACGTTGTTGAGCAAGGTCTTGGTGGTGCGCGAGTTGAGTATTTCGGGCGGTGTCCCGAGCGCGATCAGGTCTTCGGTCACGGATTCCGTGTCGTATTCGACGAACGCCGCGACCCGTTCGCGCAGGTGTTCGGCCAGTTTCACCAACTCCAACAGGTGCCGGTTGAACTTGGTGCGCCCCATGTAGTCGTAGGGGTTCCAGGGGAGTGTGCTCATCTGAAGTACCCTCGTAATCAGTGAAAGGAAGCCCGCCCGGCGCCGGGCGGGAATAAAGCCGGAATAGACGGGCCTACCACACTTGCGGTTGGGCGGAGAACAGTTCGCCGCGGAGCCTCACGATGGCGTGCTGCAAGTCGCCGACGCAGGTCTCCTCGAAGACGTCGTCGTTGATGCGCGCGTAGATCTGGTCCTCGAAGGCGTTGAGCAGTTCGACCGCTTCGGCCCACTTGATCAGCGCCCGTCGCGGGGGCGCGATTTCCCGTTTGGCGACGGGCGCGGTCGAGGCCTTCTTCGCCTTGGTCTTTCGGTTCGTAGCCATCGATTGGTCCTCGTGATGGTGGTTGGGAAGTGGCCCGGCTGAGAGGTAGTGCTCACAGCCGGGCCGCGTCGTTTCTTCACGTCACCGGAAACGCTCTGGCGTCCAGGCACTCGACGAGCCGGGCGTTGTACTCGTCGTCATCGATCCGATCGGCGAGCCATTCGGCCTCCGCCCGGAATTCCTCCGCCACGATCAGTCGCTCGATCCGCTGCGGGCTCTCCGGGGCCAGCTTCTGGGCCTCGACTTCCAGGTTCCGTGCCCGCGTAACCAGTTCCCGCAGCTTGCCAAGCCGGCTCATTGCAACCCTCCCGTTCGTGCAAACAGTTGCAATCGACACTTGCCGAAGATTAGTGTCCATTGCAACCGGTGTCAATAGACACACATGAAAAATAGTTGCAATTGCAACCGGTCGCAAATGTCACTAAGATTCGTGCGAACCACCTCAAGAGGTGTGCCATGACGTTTGCGGAGAAGTTGCGCGAATTGCGCGACGCGAAGGGTTTGAGCGAAGCAAAACTTGCAGAAGCGAGTGGAATCCCTTTTGGGACGGTCCACGTTTACGCCATTGGTCGAAGGAAACCGTCATTCGCCTCGGTGGTGAAATTGGCAAAAGCGCTTGGCGTTTCGTGCGAAGCGTTCGCGGGATGTGACGATATTGTTGGTGAAGAAGAAGACGAACCGCCCGCACCGAAGAAGCCGAAGGGGAAGAAGTAATGGGTCGCGGGCTCTCGCCGTTGCAGCGGTACATTCTCACCGAGGCCGGGAAGCGTGCGCGCCTGTACTACGCGGACATCTTGGAAGGGTACTTCAAGTGGAAGCCGGTGAGGCCCATTCGGCGCTACAAGGCTGGCGAAGTTCTCCCGGGCGCGATGGGCTTCCCGTCACTAACGATCGGCCCTGAAGACGACGGCGGGATCAAAGACCTCGGCTCTCCGAAGTTCTCCCGACAGGCGATCGGTGAGGCAGTTTACAGCAAGACGATGGCCACACTGAGCCGCTCGTGTTTGCGACTTGGCGAGCGCGGTTTGGTGACGTGCTTGACTGGAACGCGATCGCACTGGTCCGGCGTCGAAATCACGGACGCAGGGCACGAGTGGCTATCGGTTAACTCTAGCGCGACGTTGCGACAGAGTTAACCGATAGCGAATGTACCGCTACATTGAGACCGCAAACCTGCAGGAACCCTGATGCCGAAACCTTCCAAAGAATCGAGCGCGCAAACCGAGTGGCTCGCGGCATTCGGTGAGCCCACGCGCCTGGGCCTGATCCGCGCGCTGGCGGCCGGTGAGAAGACCGTGACCCAACTCGCGACCGAAGTCGGCACCGAGATGGTGAACGTCTCGCACCATCTCAAGATCATGCGCGACGCGGGCGTGGTGACTGTCGTCAAGGACGGGCGGTTCATGATCTACAGCCTGGTCGACGCCACGGTGCGCGGGACCACGCTCGAGCTGACGCACCCGTCCGGGTCGAAGGTGTCCCTGCCCCTGGAGTGATGCGTAAGGCGGCTGGTAAGAAGTGGAACGATTGCCACGAAAACAAGGGCGCTAAAGGCTTCATTCTGGCACTGACTCAATCGGCCGGAATTCCGGCCGATTCACTTCTCCCGGTGAAAGAACAGTACCCCCTTCCGCGACCGCTCGGCAGCTCGGACGGTTGCCCAGGTGCCCGAGCGCAGTTCCTGCGCCTTCAACCGCGGGCACGCAATCAGCACGCTTCCTTCCGTGATGGCAGCAACGATGTCCTTGTTGCGCTGGAGGGACGGCGCAGCCTCACACACGTGGTCGGCATCACTCCAGTCACACAGGTGCGGGGGCTGGTCGGACGCGGGGTAAATCACCACACGCCCCGCGGTGCCGTACACCTTGCGGTAAGCGCGGTGGATGTCCCGATCGCCGTGAGCTTCGCCTCCGTGGTGTAACTCGGGCGGCGAGAGTGCGTAAATCATCCACTGCCGGAAGTGCTCGAACACCGCAGCTTTCTGCTCGTCGCTAAGCCCCTCGCGTGTCGCCGCCGCCCCCACGCGCCACGGCTTCTCGTCGCCATCGGTCTCGCCACGTTCGAGAAGCTGAACTCGCACTCGCACCTCCCAATCCTCGCCCGCGAACACCCAAAACGGGAACGTCTCGAGGGGGCGCTTGTTCGCCCATGTGAATACCGTGTTTTCACTGGACACGTGCGGGCGCCAGTCGGTCTCGCCGACCTTACGCACATGGCACGGGACGCCGCGACGGAGAGTGAAGGTGGTCATGATTGTGTGGTAAAAAGACAGGGCGGGGGAGGGACACGCGCTCCTCCCCCCGCCCGTTGGAAAGTGCCGCCCAACCGACCACAGACGGCCCGCGTATTTTGAGCGTCGCGAGTCGGCGCGCGAAGGTTGGTTGCGAGATTGGGGTCAATTCACTTCAACACTTGCACATCCGCCAAAACGGGAATTCCCGTTTTGGTACGCAACCGACACCGAGAAGTTGGCAGTTGTGTTGATCTCCGACACGACTGGCCCGCACCCGTTGCCGAGAACGCAATAGAAAGCCGACCTGCGTAACGGAGATGGTTATGCAGATCAGTTGTAACCATCTCGGTTACAACTGCCCTTCTTCGCGCTGATCGCAGTCGTGGGCTTCTCGCCCACAACTGGAGCCGGCCCGCAACCGTAAAGAAGATCTTTACGGTTCGCCCGAAATGTCCCTTTGTGCATCCGAATTGGCTCCAAACCCTGGTAATTCAAGTGTTTCACGGTTCGCTTGATTTGCGGCCCCGCACCCGAACGATCTGACAATAGCGAAACCCCAGAAATATACCCCTTTTTGTGGCCTCAAACCACCTCAAACCCTTCATTTCCAAGGGTTTCACGGAGCCCCAGATTTGGTGCGTGGCGATCTCCCCCACACACGCGGCCGTTCGCAAGTGAAGTCGACTTTCTGACGATAGCGGATCGCTAGAAATGCCCCTTTTTGTGGCCTCAAACCACCTCAAACCCTTCATTTCCAAGGGTTTCACGGAGCCCCAGATTTGGTGCGTGGCGATCTCCCCCACACACGCGGTCGTTCGCGAAGTGAAGTCGGCTGGGTGGGTAGCCCTTGTGCCCGGCCGTCGGGCAGAGGTCGAAGCCGCACGCACTGGCGCTTCGACGGGCGCGGTCGCGACCAATACGCACGGCCGCCGGGTACTGACGCCTGACCCCACGACAGCGGCTGCAGGTGTGCGGCCCAACGCCCCTGTCACCGGGCGGCCCCTGAGGGCGATACATGATAGACGGGCTCAGACGAAACGGTGGAACTGCGGCCCTAGTAACACAAAGAGCCGGCGAGAAACGATCTCGCCGGCTCAACGTCCGTCCCGGATCAAACGGACGCTTGCAGGGACCGCGACCTATAGCACGTGCCGTGCGTCGCGCTGTCAGGATAAACCCGACTGTCATTCCTTACCGAGCACCAGATCGACGACCCAGCACCCGCGCACGTGCGGCCCGGGACCGCGGCAGTGGTCGAGCACGTCGGCGCTGTCACACCCGGCGTCCTGGAGCGCGTCGGCCAGGATCGGCATCGCACCGAACTCGCGCGACTCGTACATCTGCGCCGCCAGAGCGCGACCGCGGTGGAGGTGCGCCACTGGGGAGAGAAGATCACTGACCTAAACTCGCTCTCGAATATGTCCCGCACGACCACAGCCTGAGCGGAGCGCTCGGCGCGGGTCGCGTCGAACACGACCTCCATAACCTCCCACTCACTTGCAGCCGTTCGGAGCGCCGCGGCAGCCGCCAAACCACCAATCGCCTGCGCCGCGTCGCGCCCGCAGGTTTCGAGGGCATCGAGGTGAATCACCGAACTGAGCTCGCGGAGCGCGGACCTTTCGGCCTCGGTGCGCGCGTCTGCGCGGCGCGTACCGCTACGGGATTCGATTTGAAGCCGGCGGGAAACGTCGCGCCGGCTCACTTCAACGATTTGCGAGGCTTCTTGTAACTCTTGGTCCGAAGCGTTCCCGTCCGCAAACCGCTCTACGATCTCCAGCACGGCCCGGTCCCAGATGCGCGGAAACACATCCTGAACGCGCCGGCAACACGCGCACCCGAACAGCCGCTCTCGCCGCGCGCTGGGCGTACCGATGAGGACGCGCCCGTAACCGCGTAGTGCTTTGAGCATCGGCGCTGGATCGTCTGAGGCGAGCCATTCCGCTTCGGTCATCGGCACCCCTACTCCCAGCATGACCGATTCGGCGCCCGGTGCAAACTCGAACAGACGCGCCCACCGTCCGCCGAATGGCGGTGTCGAGAATTGGGAAAAAGCCTGACAGGGTTGATACTTCGAGCGATTCAATTCTGAACTAGGGTTGAATGCCGCTTACTGGAGAAACGGCAACCGCGCCCGGGATGGGCACCCTGGCGTGGTTCTTTTTCTCTTAACCGACCCCAACGTATCCTGAGAACGACAATGGACGAGATCGACGACTCGGATTGGGGGCCGGGAACGTATACGGCTTCTCTGCTCTTCGCACTCGCTTCTGTGTTGCTCGCGCTCCTGGTGGCCTAGCGCATCACGGATCGGGGTTCGGGTCGGGTAACAGATCGTCCGCGTGCTCCATCCGCAACTCGCTCACCTCCCAGAACACCCACCAATGATTCAGTAGCCCCGTCGCAACGGGAACCGGGTCGCGCACAATTCCCCGCTCGATGATCGCCGGTTTCCCGGCCCGGATAACGTAATCGCCCGTGCGGAACTTCGGCTTTCCACCACTCATAGTGTTTTCGCTCACACGCCCGAGCGAATTGAACGAATTTCGGGGCCTGCGATCCGCCCGATCGTGCAAGGCGAATGCCAAGCGATCAAGTTCCTTCTTGTGAATGTCCGGGTCGGTGCAAAACAGGTAATTGATTACCTGGGCCGGGTAGCACGGGCGGCGTGGCGGCGGGCCGGCGGAACATTTCGGCGCGCCGCCACGCCCGAAGGTGAACGGAGCTCTGCCCTCAAAAGGCGCTCACCCGCTTCGCCTGGAGTGCTGCACCGGCGGCAAGGACGATGGACGTGAGGATGTTGAGGTAGCTGCCAATTCCGATCGAGATTTCGGCAAGCCCCTTGACGTCACTGCCGCCGCGAATGCTCAAGGGCAACCAAAGCGCCAGCAGCGCCGCAACGCCGGACGCAGCCAGGCAAGCAAGCGCGAGTTTCTTCGGGTTCGCCCTGTTCTTGAGCATCAGAGCCGCCATCACACCGACGCTTATGTAGGCGAGCATGTCGAGCTTGCCTCGCCAGTCACGCCAGACCGCCAGTGACTCCGTGACTGTCTTTCCGAGGAAGGACAGGGTCACCGTAACGGCGGGGAGGAAGGCCGCAATGAGCCCGACGACGGCGGCTCCGATCATGATCTTCGTCGCGTGGGTGCCGACCTGATCGAGCAGAGTTCCATCCGACGTATCGCGCAATGCTTGCAATTCGGTTTCGCTTGCCACGGGTGTTCTCGAAGGGGTTAAACGAGCCTGTTCCAAGTGGGAATCCGGACGCCGGTGAAAAGCGGCCACGATTTATCCCGAAGTGCTCGCTTACCCTTTCGCGTTAGCGGGCGTGAAGGGCCGAAGGTAGGGTATGCGCGGCTTGCTCGTTCACGACCGCAAGGGCACACCAGTTGTGTTCCTGATCTGTCAGCCGGCCACGCGCTACTACCAGGTGACGACTCGGTCCGACTGGATGCCGGCGCTGGTTGGGGAGGTGATTTGAACGCCGACGCCCCAATCGTGTCGCGGCTCTACGTTCGTATTTTCATCTGATTTCGCTTGCCCGGGAACGGCCGGCGCAGTTCAATCCCCGTGTATCTACGGAGTAACCCATGCGCCCGTTCGCTCTCGCCCTGCTGCTCGTGACTCTGGGCTCGGCCGCGCCGGTCCGTGCCGACGTCATCGTGGTCTCGTACTCGACCGACTTCTCGACCGGGAGCAGTTTCCCATACCCGGACGGGTTCGTGCCCCAGTTCGACTCGGCCCGACTCGGGGGCGAGCTCCTGTCGGTGCAGGTGCTCTACGCCCTGAACGGGTACGCACCGATCCTCGGGGCCGAGAACCGGACCCCGGATTTCCTCGACGCCCGGATCACGTTTACCGACCAGATCCGGCTGAGCGCGTACGTGCTCGACAAGAGCTCCCCGGCCGGTTTCGGGACCGAGGTCGCCAACACAACCGTTGCGGCGCGCGAGTACACACCGACGCTCGACCCGTTCGGGTCGGATCAGGGCTCCACGTTCGCGCAACTCACGGGCACGTACTCGGCAGCGAACCTGAGCCCGTTCATCGGGACCGAGGGGCTCGCGTTCCTGGGCACGCACGACTTCGAGATCGACACCGTGACCCCGGGCTCGGGGGTCGCGCCGTACATCAGCCCGGACTGGATCTCCACGGGATCGGTGACCGTGACCTACACGTACTCGACCGCGACCCCGGCCCCGCCCGGCGTGCTCCTCGGGCTCATCGCGCTCCCCGGGCTCGTCCTGTTCCGGCGCCGCACGTCCGGTGTGCGGTAGCACACCGGTTCGTTGGCTCACTTTTCGCGCGGTTCTCGCGCTCCGGCGCATTCTGCAAGTTTTCGTGCGACTGGGATTGCGCCTTCGGTGGGAGGGCGCTGTAATGGGCGCGCCCTCTACAACCCCTATCTTCGGAGCGCGCCCATGCGATCTCTTCTCCGTGCCCTGATCCTGTCCTGTGTTGCGATCCTATGCCCCACTTCCCATGCCGACGCGGCGTTCACGGTGACGTCGCCCGACCCGTTGCCGGCCCTCGGGTACCTGGCGGACATCTTCGACCAGTCGAGTCTGGTTCCCGGTCCGCTCCCGGTTCCGAGCGGCGGGTTCACCACGAACCAGGTCATCGGGTTCGGTCGGCTCCAGATCCACTCGGACTACGCCGCACCGCACACGTCGCTCATCCTGTTCGACCTGTACGCGTCCAACGGAACCACGCCCGACACGCTCGTGGGCACGTTCGGGATCGGAATCACCAACCTCCGGAACGATGGGAGCTTGGCAACGGACTTCGAGACGTCGCGGGTGTTCCTCGGCCTGAGCCCGTCTCAATCGAACGCCACCCTCGACGTCGGAACCACCCACCTGAGCTTCTACCTCACCAACTTCCGCGAGACCGACCCGAACATTCAACCGATCGTAGCGCTGCCCGGTCTCGCCCTCGTCGCGTCCGCGCTCCCGTTCGCGGCCCTGCTCCGGCGCCGCAGGGCCATCACAGGTTGATGATGATGGGCATCTGAGTGCCGCCGGTACCCGCGGGCAGGTCCGAGAAGATGAGCCCGAACCCCGCGGGCGTTTCCGTGGCAGTCTTGGTCCACGTCACGCTTCCCGCGGTCACGTCGAGCGTCGTGACCAGCGCCAAGTTCGAGGGGATCAGGTCCGCGGACGGGGCCACAGCGGTCGAAAGGTTGTACCGGTTGGTGCTCGCGCTCCCCGTGTTGCTCTGCTGCACGAACGCTTGGTACGTGCCCGGTTGCAACGTGACCGGACCGCTGTCGAACAGGAGCCGCCCCTGGCGCGTGTTCGACGTGGCCAGGATCTCGGTTAACGGGTTCGTGGAGACCGCCCCGCTCACCGGCGCCGAGCCGCTGTAGATCTTCGCGAGCAGGTTCGAGGGCGACCCGGTAACCGACATCGCCCCGGCGTCGAGCCCGTCGAGCACCGCGGGGGCCCGGAGCGTGAACTCGAGCCCGACGGCCCGCGGGCCGTAGATCTGCTGCGTCGTTCCACCTACGGCGTAGGGGCACATCCCCTCGGCAACGATCGAATCGTCTTCCAGCACCAGGGCGCAGATCGGGGCCGCACTCACCACGGCGAAGCTGCCTCGGGTCGGCGCCGTAGTCGTCGTCAGGGGCGCGACCGGGAACCCGTTGGCGCTCACCGAGGAGCGCAGGTTCGCGGTCGTGCCACCGGTGGTCGTCGCCAACACGACGCTGTAACTGGCACCGGGTGTGCGCCCGGCCGTGGGGAGCGTGTCGAAGGTGATCTGCTGCCACCCGACCGCGGGCGCGAACGTCTTGGTCGCGCCCACATCGTAGGGCGCGCCCGTGGGCTTCCCGTTGGCGTCATTGGGCTCGTAACTGAGCGCGACCTGCGTGGAGCCCGCGGCCCCGGACCAGTTGACCAGCACCGCCTTCACGTCCTTGTCGTTACGCGCCTTGTGCCGGGCCGCGAACCCGGCGTCCAGCGACTTCATGTCGAACGTGGTCGCGACGCCCCCGTTGGCGAACAGCACCGCGAACGGGTCCGCGGTGCGCCCGCGTGAGAATGCTCCGACGCCCATTACTCGCTCTCTTTCTGCGCGGCGTGCGCGCCAAGGGCTTTTTCGAGGGCCTCGATTTGTAGAGATTCCGCGACCAGCGCGAGTGACCGCTCGCGCAGCGCGGTGCGGCGCCGGTCCAGTTCGGCCCGGCGGTCCGCGAGCACGGTCCCGAGCGACTCCGCGAGCTTCACCTCGCGAGCCGCGCGGGCCACGCGCTCCCGTTGGGCCTGGGCCTCGAACCGTGTCCGCAGGTCGGGCGACTCGTTCGGGCTCAGTTCCTCACTCACGCGGTCGCGCGCGGCGATGGCTTCGGCCAGTTCGCGGACCTCGGGCGCGTGCTCGATGCGCGCGTGCGCGTCTCGGGCGATCTGGTCCGTGTGCTCGCCGACGGCCCGGTGGAATGCGGCCACGTGTGGGGCGTGCTCGACGTACACCGCCAGGGCGAGCGCGCGATCGACAGGTCCGGGATCCATAACCGACTCCTCGTGGGGACGGGAACCGCCTCTGGTATCGCGCCTACCCGGGTCGGGAGTTGACCCCGAGTGGCACAAATCCTCGGGTACCGGCGCGATAGTGTCCGGATGTGCGCATCGGGCGCGTTTGTCCGGGCGCGCGCGACTTCCGGCGCGCGGAGTATCTAACAGGTGGAGGTCGAGATGTTCCGGGGTGAGGACACGATCCGGGTGCGCACGGGGCTGCGCGGGTCGGAGGTGGAGGGATTCATCGAGCACGCGCGCGCGCGCCTCGGGCGGGTCCGGTTCTACAAGGGCGGGGTGTTCGAGGTCACGGGTCCGCGGCTGGGCTCGGCGATGTCGGTGACCGAGGTCACGGGGCGCCTATCCCGCGGGCGCCGGGATGGCGAATGGATCGTCGACGTGGAGTACGCGGTGCGCCCGTCGACCCTGTGCTGGGTGCTGCTCGTGCTGGGCGTGGTGTTCCTGTTCCTGCTCGGACTTCTGCTCCTGTTGATCCCGTACACGACCAAGAGCGAAGTTCAGCGCGTCGTGGCCAACGCCCTGCGAGACGTGCGCGACGACGCCGAAGACTAACCGGTCGCTCCGGCAACTCGGCTTGCTCCACCCGGTCGTCTTGAACACCCGCTTTGAGTTGATCGCGGGTGCGCGCCGGCTTACCGCGGCAAAGAAACTGGGTTGGACGGAGATCCCCTGCCGCGTCGTCGACACGCTCGACGACGCAGTGGCGGCGCTCCAAGCGGAGCGCGACGAGAACACATGCCGTGAGCCTTGGACGTTCGACGAACTGGTGGAAGTGGGGCGCCGGATCGAGAATCTGGAAAAGCCCAATTCCGACCGCCGCAAAAAGGCCGGTAGGGGCACCGAACCATCGGGAAAATTTCCCGATGGTACTGCCGGCCGAACACGGGACAAAGTTGGCGCTGCGCTCGGAGTAAGCGGGAGAACCTACGAGAAGGGCAAGCAGGTATCCGAGGCTGCGGAGAAGGAGCCGGAGAAGTTCGGTGACCTACCTGCGCTCGCTGATTCGCAAAGTATCGACGCAGCACACAAAGAGTTGAAGCGTCGGCGTGGGCAATCGACCAGCCCTCCGCCTCCCACACCCCCGATCGTGATTCACGCGCCAGACGTGCTGGCTCCGGCCCCGAGTCGGGCCGACGACCTGCGCGCGCTCGCGGACGCACTGCTCGTCTTGGCCGCATTCGATGAACAGCTTCAGCGGTTCCGATACCTGGAGGAACTTACGGTCGCTCACCCGAGCGGTGCCCAGAGCGGGTTGTAGGGCGCACCGGGCGCGGTCTTCAGCCCGGGCACCACGTAGTGCAAGTTCCAGGACGCGCCGAACGCCGGATACAGGGATTGCCCCACGATCCCCGACTTGAACCCTTCGCCCGGCGCGCCGGTAGTAATCAGGACGGCCGGGAACCCGTCCACGGATACCAGTTGCGGGTGCGGGATGTCGAACCCGTACCGGACCGCGCGACCGGTGATGTAAACGTGAACGGTCGGCGTGGTGCGGTACTGAATGCCCGTGTCGCCCACTCCGTTCGGCCCCGGGAACTCGGCCTGCAAACTGCCCCGGGGCGGCTTGGCGACCTGGGGCAGCGCGTTGTTGGTGCCCAGCGGAAGGCGCCCGATCTGCCCGACGTTCCACGTGTCGGCGCGCAACTCGGCGCGCGTGAGCGGCTCCTCGGGGAGCGTCTTGACGACTATCGCCCCGGAGTCGATCACGACCCGGGAGTACACTTCGTAGTGCAGCCAGCTCGAGGCTTTGGTCGGCGCCAGAGCCGTTTGTAACTGTGTGAAGAACTGCTGTGCGACCGCGGCCCCGAGCGCGGCCCCGAGCGGCCCGATGATGTTGACGTTCCCCTCGCGCGCGTCGTGGGTCGGGGGCGGGGTTTCGGCCCGGCACAGGTCAATGATCTTGTCGTCCCCCACGTCGAACCGCAGCCCGGCCCCGCCGCGCGGGCCGAACGAGGTGGCCGTGGAGTTGGCCCAGAGCCGGTAGTCCGAGTTCGGAATGGGCTTCCACAATCCGGTCGCGCCCAGGGCCGCGGGCAGGTATATGCCAGCTATTTCATACGTCATGCGAGAGCGTAATACTTCGGATGCATACATTATAAGAGATATACGACCCCGCCGCGCGGGCCGAACGAGGTGGCCGTGGAGTTGGCCCAGAGCCGGTAGTCCGAGTTCGGAATGGGCTTCCACAATCCGGTCGCGCCCAGGGCCGCGGGCAGGTATATGCCAGCTATTTCATACGTCATCGAGAGCGACACCTTCTGACGCGGACCGTAAACCGATGGATCTTCAGCAGAGAAGTGTTTAGGAATAAGGGAAACGCCCGGGTTCCGGGTTCGGGCCTCTTTTTGACGATCTTTAATGGTGTCGAAGAATGCGTTCCACGCGGCGGAGACATCGCGCCCGGGCTGGAGCGTGTACGTCGCGCGGAACGTCTTGGTCCACCTCGCGAGTGGCGCTTGCCCGTGAATGCTGGAAATCGATTCGGAGGCCTCGGCGCTGAGGATCCCGTCCCCGGGCGCGTTTGTACCGATCTCCTTATCCACGAACACGTACTCGAGTTTCGACTTGTTCGGCGAAAGGGTGAACTCCTGGGCGTCACGCCGGAACCCGCGGAGTAATCCGGGCGTGATGGCCGCACGAAACGCATCGGCGCTGCGCGGGACCGCGCGATCCCCGGGCCGGTTCCGGTTGTTCGCGATCACCAGATACCCGCGGATCGTGCGCGTGGTAACGCCTTCGTGGTCGATGGCGTAGCTGGCCCCGAAGTTCCACTCCATGATCCCGTTGAACACGGCGTCGTTGCACGTGGGGATCGTGAATGTGACCTGCCACTGGGCTTCGACCGCGAGTCCGGCCCCGACCGGCACGAGCGTCACATCACCCGGGTGCGGTCCCCAGTTCACGTCTTTCACGACCCCGCGGTTCACGGCCTCGTTACCGAACCCGCGCCCCTCGTACCGCAGTTCTTCGCCCGGGCGCATCAGTCGCGAGACCATATCCTGGATCTGCGTCTTCGTCCCGAACTTGTTGGCGATGGTCCACTTCAGCCCGATCGTGAACTCGCACGCGGTGACCGTGCGCCGGGCCGAATCGTACTGCGGGGACACGCGGTAGAGTGTGGTGTCCACGGTTTCGTTGAACGTGTAGCCCGCGTAAGACGTGATCCCGATCTGGGGCAGGTCACCGATCGCCATGTCGCACCCTCGAGTAAGGAGGGTGCAGGATCCGGGCTACCCGAAGTCCCGAAGTCTCACTGCGGCTCTTCGGGCGCGAGCATTGAGGCGGGCGAAGGTTGAAGGGTGAGATCGTTCAGCCAATTGAGCGATTCGGGACCAGGGGCCGGAAGCCGTACGGTAATCTCTTCGACAACCGCGTCCTCGATCCCTTCCCACGCGGCGGCGACGTCGTCTGGGTTCGACGGGTCGAACGATTCGAGCGATTTGAACAGTTCCGCCAGTGGGTGCGGCTTGGTCGGATCGATCGGGGGTGCGGGTGGGGGGAGCATTTCCCGAGGAATGCCGAGGATGTCCGCGGTCCGGTCATCAATTCGAAAGATAGTTGGCATGGGGTGATCCGGGGTTGTGGGCGAAGTCTCCAACAATCGCACGTACCCGGAGCGGTGTGTTCAGAAACGGGAATTCCGGTTTCACAGAAGTCCGGCACTCCAAATTCTGGTTGAGTCGCCAGCTCCGGCAATATTGCCGGAGCTGGCGACGTTTATGGATGACTTTCTGGAACCTGGCAACGCGCTGACCCGGCGACCTGCGTCCTTTCACTCAACAAGGAACGGCGCCAACTCACGAAGTCGCAGATGGCGATGGTTGGGGCTCGCGCCACGGAACTCACCGAGGAGCTAAAAGACGAAGCGAATGCGCGGATGAAGGCTGCCGCTCTGCTCGGCAACAAAACACGTCACAAGAAACCTTCGCCGGCTCAGGAATTAATTCCTGAGCCGGCGAACAGGGGCCAAACCCGCGATGCCGTAGGCAAAACTATCGGCGTTTCCGGGCGGCTGATCGACTTCGCCAAGGTCGTCATGCCGTCGGCGGCAGTTGTGGGCAAGATGCCCACAACTCCCAGCGTGGGCAACTATGTCGGAGATCTCCACAGTTGAAGTCGGCGCAGGACATCAGCATCAGGTGTGCGCCCCCCCCCCCACGGCCAGCAACCGCCAGTGGGGGAAATATTTCCCCCACTGGCGAACGGCAAAGTTCGCGACTAACTTGCAGATCCGGCCCCGAGCGACACGCGGTTTGCTGCGACGGCAGTTCTGAACTTCAAGGACCAGGAGTTGGCGACCGTGACCGAGATCGTTACGGATGCCGACGCGTAATAACTTCGTATAGCATACATTATACGAAGTTATACGATGCACCGTCTTGAGCTTCTGGCCCGCGTCCTTCGCCGCTTGGCCCACCGAGTGGGCCGCGTCCGCGGTCTTCTCGGCAACCGTTTCGGCACCGTCCTTCACCTTCTCCCCAACCTTCTTCGCAGCGTCCTTCACGGCTTCGCCCGCGTTCTCGATCCGCTCTCGAATGGTATCGGCCATGACTGCATACCTCCAAAAATGAACGGCGAGCATGGGGTTTATTGATCCCGCACCCGCGTGCTCATCTATTGCACATGAAGTGCCAACCGCGCGAGTTCGGCGCGCCGGTTGCCATCCTCCAGGTTGTTTGAGGCCTTCACACGCACAATTCGGGTGCCCTTCCCATGTTAACCGAACCCTTCCCCCTGTCCGCGACCCGCGGTCCCGCCACGTTCCCCGTTCCGCTCCGACTTCGCGTACTCGTGGTCGACGACAACCGGGACGCGGCCGATTCGACGGCCGAACTGCTCGCGATCTGCGGGGCCGAAGTACGGACCCGATACGACGGTGAAGCGGGCCTTGATGTGGTCGTCGAGTGGGAACCCGATGCCGTGATCCTGGACCTCAGTATGCCCGGTCTCGACGGGTGCGCGGTCGCGCGCCGGATTCGGACCGTGTGTGCCTCGACCGGAAGTGAGGGGCCGCTCCTGGTCGCGCTCACCGCGCTGGGGGACGAGCGGACTCGGGAGCGCGCGGCCGGGTGCGGGTTCAACTTGCACTTCACCAAGCCGGTCGATCCGGCCGAACTGCTGCACGCTTTGGGAGAACACATGGCTAACAGCGGGAACGGCGTTGCGCACTGAACCGCACACGTCCAACCGTTTGGCCGGTTCTCGGGAGAGGATTATTCCAACACGCCACACCACCGCGAACCCGGAGGGTTCTGCTACGCATTTGGACAACCGACCGCACGTGACCAATTCCTTCGCGGGGCACATTTTACCCCGATCGGTCCGCTACTTGCTATCGCTTGAGCCTTGCGACCGCGCCCGGTGACGTTCCCTCCGGATTATCCAACACGCCGACCGTCCCGAGCACGAAGTTCCACACACCGACGACTGACTTCGGGTTCCGCTCAAAGGGTTCGCGATGTCCCTGCCCCTGCCTTCGGACGATTCTCGCCTGCTGTTATTCCGGTGCGAACGATGCCGGCGCGCGTTTGCCACGTCCCCGGACCAGGTTCGGCTCCACCGGCAAGCCAGGCGCTGGCCCGGCTGTTGTAAAGGCGACATGGTCTTGTGCATCGATGTCGAGCGCCGAAACCCGAGAGCGCAACAAACGGCCGCAGGGTTGACCGAAAGCGGGGCCACGAGGTAGTCGCGTCGTATAACTTCGTATAATGTATCACCGATGCCTCAGAATCATCCCGAGTCCGAAGGTTCGCACATTTCACTGTTCCGGTGTGCCTAGTGCGGTCGCGCGCTTCCCGCCACGCCAACCGAGGTGCGCGGTGTGGTGCGCGGAACCTGGCCCCGGTGTTGTGCCCGCGACATGGGGCTTTTCATCTCGGCCGATCGTCCGCTCCCCGGCGCGGCACACGTGATTGCGTCCCCTCTGGTGCTCCCGAGCGCCGACCCGACGGCCGAAACAACTACTATGCCCGCGCTCCCGAACCTCGCGAAGCCCACCGAATAGAGCTCCCTAAAAGTGCCCGTTTTGCACCTCTGAAAACGGCCCGCGACAACCGTAAAGATCTTCTTTACGGTTCGCTCGAAATATCCCTTTTGTGCATCCGAATTGGCTCCAAACCTGGGAATCCAGGTATTTCACGGTTCGCCCGATTTGCAGGTTCGCACTCAAACATTCTGACGATAGCGGATCGCTAGAAATGCCCCTTTTTGTGGCCTCAAACCACCTCAAACCCTTCATTTCCAAGGGTTTCACGGAGCCCCAGATTTGGTGCGTGGCGATCTCCCCCACACACGCGGTCGTTCGCGAAGTGAAGTCGGCTGGGTGGGTATCTCGCCGGCTCAACGTCCGTCCCGGATCAAACGGACGCTTGCAGGGACCGCGACCTATAGCACGTGCCGTGCGTCGCGCTGTCAGGATAAACCCGACTGTCATTCCTTACCGAGCACCAGATCGACAACCCAACATCCGCGGACATGGGGCCCGGGACCACGGCAATGATCGAGCACATCGGCGCTATCGCACCCGGCGTCCTGGAGCGCGTCGGCCAGGATCGGCATCCGGTCGAACGCGTTCCACTCGTAGACGCTGCGGGCCAGCGCGAGTACGTCCGGCGTGAGCCACGCGACATGAACGGATGCGCGACGGAAGGGATTACCCACAAGCTCGCGAAGAATGTGCGACTGCGCAACCCGCTCGGCGCGAAATGATCGCTCGGATTGATCGGAGGCGGCAGGGTTGAATTGGTAAGCCGCGCCCCACGCCACGTCATTCGCGATGACGGTCGGATTCAATCGGTCTTGCGGCTCCAACAGTAATCGGAGGCTGCGGAACGCCGGCATTCGCTCGACGATATCAGCGTGAGCTCGGGTAATGTGTGGCTCGGTATCACGGACGCCGTCCGCAAGTTCTTCGGCCCGGCGGAGGAGCCAGTTCACAGAGTTCTCGCGCGCGTCAACGACGCGCGCGAAGCACGCCACCCCGAACAAAAGTGCCGTTCGGTGGCGGTATCGGTTCTTGGTGCGGGAACGAGGGTTGAGCCAGCGCAACATCAGTGTCGGGTCATCGCACGCCAGCCATTGTGCTTCGGTCATTGGTCGCTCCCTGGAATCACTCCAGCGTGACCGGCTCGGCACCCGGGCAAGCACGAACGATCTTTGCGCGCTGCCGTAGAGAAGAACCCGTAGGTCACCGATTTCGCCTCGTGGCTGAACGAGCCCCGCGGAAATCACAGCAGCTCGCTGTGTCGACGTTCCGGACGTGAAACTCCGCACGATCGCACAAAACTCGCAGAACTGCCGCGCACAAACGGGGCGCGCTTCTAGATACCGGTGTCGGTTACAGCTCAAGACCCTTCCGCCGCCCATCCGGTCGCGAGTACCACCCGTTTCTCACCGGCGCCACGTGCGCCACACTTATTTGGAGCGCGAGCATGCGCGGTTTGACCAAGAACCTGGTGTCGTTCCTGAAGGCGGAAGACGGCCCGACGGCCGTCGAGTACGCGGTGATGTTGGCCCTCATCGTCGTGGTGTGCATCGCCGCCATCACGACCCTCGGCTCCAACGCCAACAGCACCTTCAGCTTCGTCGGCTCCTCCATCAAGCCGACGGCATCGAGCTGAGTGGGCTCCGCGAATCGGTCACCAACGTTTACTCTTGAAGTCCCCGGAAACATTACCGGGGACTTCATTTTTTACTTCGACGGGGCGGGCCGCGCGAAACGGATCGTGATATGGAGGCGAATCGGTGGATGTGGCCCGGACGCGGAACTGGTGTTACGCTGTTGCGCATGCGGCTTCTTGCCGCGGCCGCGAAAGAGTTCACGTGGGCTCGGCAATGAACGCACTCACGTTCTGGCGCAGTTTGCTCTCCAACAACCGGACCCCGGTGTGGGCCGACACGTGGCCCGAGGACGAACTCCACTGGGCCATGCAGAACCGGCGTGTGATCGCGTTCGGGCACCCACGAGAGGGCCTCAGCGCCGAAGCGCGTATCGAGTTGATCATGGTCCCGTCCGCCTGGAACCGCGCGAATTGGCCACGGGTCGCGGCATTCTATGGGGCGCTCGCAGACATCCCGCCGTTGCGGTGCAGCCCGGCCGAATACCACGAGATCGTTGACTCTGTTTTCACCAACGACCCGGTACTCGGGGATGAACAGCAGACCGACCGCCGGTGACCGACATGCGGCAACCGGCTCCGGTTGTTCGTGCGCCGGCGCGAGCAAGGCGGGTACGAGTGGCGCGACGATGAGACCCACGTGTGTCGGAATCCCGAGTGCGACTGGCCCGGACAAACTGAGACCTATGGGAGCAGCATGGACAATAATCCTGGACTCTACTGAATTCGACCGCGACCGGACGCTGACCTTCACCTTCCGCTCGTCGATGTTCGCCAGCCACATGATGAGCGTGCGGCGGTCGATCATCACCATTGGCTGAACGCGGCCACTGGTATCGTGCGTGGAGATCTCCTCCACACACGCCCACGACTTCTTTTTCAGCTTCTGCAACTGCGCGCTGAACGCGAGGCCCATGTTTTCGCAGATCCGCCGGAGGCTCGTCTGGAACGTGCCATCGGTGTCCCGAATGGCGTCCAGGGTGTCGGCGTGGAACTGGACCTTAACGAACGTGTTCGGGTTGGCCCCGGAGCTAACCACGTGCAATGTGATCTCGTGCGAACGGGCTTGTGGTCGGGAATCGACAGCATGACGACCGCGATTCTCGTGATAGATTCGCGCCACACGGGCCGTAGCTCAGTTGCGGCAAGTCCCAACAGAACTTTGGGCGCATATCTGTTCCTACGCGCGGTACGCTCTATGTCACAGCACTGGCTATACATTCCACTGTCGGAGCACATCGACGACACGATCAAAACGATGGAGGGTCGCTACGAGACGAAGTATGGCGAAGCCCAGGTGCTCCACTCGAACGTCGACGCGTCGGCCCCGGGCTCGTGGAAGTACATCGCCAAGGGGTTCCTCGGCGCCTTTAAGCCCCTTAAGAAGGTCAAGAACGACGACACCCTGTTGATCGGGGCGCACGGCTCCAATACCCAGAACCAGGTCGGGATCAAGACCGGAACGGAACTGGACGGGTACACCGAGACCACGAGGGTACACAAGCACACGGGTGCGACTATCACCAACCGGGTGCCCAAGTTCAAGGACGTTTCCACGCGGTTCACGCCCAACGACCTGGCCGGGCTCCTGCAGATGGATGGCCTGAGTCACTCGCACCGACTCATCAAGCTCAACAGTTGCTTCGCGTGCGGGGCCCTCGCCCCCGACCCGTACACCCTCGCGGATCCGTTCGCGAAGCTCCTGGCCCTGGCCCTGGGGGAGCTCAAGTACAAGAAAGTCATCGTCGGAGGGTACACCGGGACGCTCCAACTGATGCCCGGTTCGGTGAAGCCGAAGACGGTGGGCACCATCGACAAGTCGATCAGCCGCCCGGCAAAGGGGACACGGCGGTATTTCAATACTGATGGTGTGGAAGTCTTCGGGGTGTAATACCCACCGCCGCGAACTCGGCCGATTCTCACTGCGCGAAGTGGATCACCACGCGCGGGTGAATCCAGGTGCCGCCATTCTTTCCGCTTTTCATCTCGATCAGCGAATCGGCCGGGATTCCGGTCGATTGAGCCAGCGCCAGAATGAATCCTTTGGTGCCCTTGTTTTCGTAGTAATGACTCCACCTCTTCCCTGCGGCTTTGCACAACTCCGTCGCGTTCACGTAGCGGCCGCTCGCGCGCCCGGATGTTCGTGCGAGTGGTCACGGCGCCTTCGATGGCGTGGGTGTGAGCGCGCCCGCCGCTTTCAAAAGTTGGGCACCCAGATCCGACCGACGAGGCGCGATCGCCGCTCGGTAGTCGGCCTCGATTGCGTCAGGGTATATCAGCAGATTCGACCGACCAGCCGCCAGCCGTTCCTCACCCTCGATGATGAGCCGGTCGTATTCCCCGAGGCGGTGTTCACGTAAGTGTCGGACATCTTCGCGCGCCTTCTCGATCAGGACCGCTTGTTGGTTCAGCGACTCTTCAACCTGTTTACGTCGCCGCTCCGCGTCATTCCGATCGCCGCCGTTATCGTGGGTGGTGAGTGCGTGTGCCCGAGTAGCAAATCGATGCTGCTCTGCGGCTTGGGCCACGTCGCGCTCGAGATCGTCCGCGAGTTGGGCCAGGGCCGCGCGACGGCTCTTGAGCCACGCGAGTTGGTCCTGGAGCGTGGGCGCAGGCTCTTCGGCTTTTGGGGTGGGAGCAGACGGGGCTTCTTCCGGTAAAGGCGAACCGCAGCCCATTCCAAGCACGAATAAGACCGGTACGAGCGCTGTTCGCATGTGGTGGTACCACGAGTACTGGAACGGCCCCAAGATACCACACCAACCGGGTTAACCTCGGTTAACAAAACTTGTTGCGACCTTAACATCGCTCAACACGGCTCAACATTTCGCTTAGCAGACCTTAGCCAGGCTTAGCCTCTCCAACTCCGCTCGCGAAGTGAACACGTCTTTGTCCGCCGTCCGGTCCACCCAGCATCAGCCGGTCACGGTGTCGTCTCCAACTGCGGCGTCCGCGATCGCGTAACTCGTGCCGTCGCGTTTGGTTAGTACGGCTACGGGCTGCAGCCGACCTGCCGCTTCGAGTTCTTTTCGCGCCCGTCGCACCAGTTCGTCGGATACGCCAAGGCGCTCCGCAATTACGCAATTGTTGTCGGTCGGCGACTCCAACAGCGCCCGCTCAGCCTGTTCGCGCTTTGTTAAGGTCGTGTTGGTGTTGGGGGTGACGGGTGCGGTTGTTTCTTCACCGGGAACTGCAGGACTGGGGATGATCGTTTCGGGCACGACAACGTTGATCGCGAACTCCAACACTTCCGGCGCAGGTGCGCTAACGTTGGAGATGACCGGTATGCCGGGGACTTCAGCCTCCAGCGCACTGTTGGAAGTGGTCGAGCCGGGTGACACGAGTACCTCCAACTCTTCCTCCATCTTCTTCAAGAACCCCCAAACCGCGAGTTCGTCTGGTGTCAGCAGATCGCCGCTGTAATCGCCCGATCGAACTTTCGCGAGGTACTTACGCCCGACACCGTACTCGAACTCTTTTGCCGCATACGGCAGCGACGGCGGGTTGGCCGGGTCGTGTTCGGCTGGAACTACTTCGCCTTTGCGGCGCGCGATCTCGGTCCTCACCCAACACAGGTGCGCCCACACGCCGACCTCGTCGGGCGCGAGCAAGTCCCCGCCGACAGCCACACCGTTGTCTCGCACTTTCGTGGGGCGATGGACGGTGGCGCTCCCATAGCCGTAGGCAAACGTCTCCACACGGTACGGGAGAGCAGGCGCGCTCGGAGGCGGGGCGGCAACGCGAATGGTGCGATCGATGACCTGAAGCATGGCGGACGTCTCCAACTGGCGTGAAAGGCGGCGCATGTTGTGAAGTGCGCCGCGACTGGTAATCGATCAGGACTTCTTCGTCGCGGCGCAGGCCGCCTCGATGAACGTGCGCGCCAAGGCCTCGGTTTCGAAGTGTAGCGCGACCACACGCTGGCGACCGATGCCGTGCGAATCGCCATCGGGAAATCGCACTTCAGCCGTCGTCGCCGGGGCGATCGCGGCGCCCAGCGCGTCCAGTACTACCATGCGCTGCGCGAGCGCGGCGAGGTCTGCAATCGAAGCCATAACGTCGTCTCCAACACGATGAACATGAACAGTGTGTGAACAACAACCACGTCTCGAAGTCTGACTGCTACCCACGTCAGAAATCTGCCGAGTCTGGCACGGGATTTCAGCGGCTACCCGTTGGGCACTGTGGCCGAGTCGTTACAACCGGAACTCGGGAGGTCGATTCAGTGCACGCAGCGCGCAAAACGGATTGCGTCTGGCACGCATCTTTCGCCAGTTCCACGTCTTCAGCACCCGACGGCCGCGTTTTCAAATCGGACCACGGGCCGGCGATAGGCGAGCGTCACTTTGCCGGTGGCCCCGTGACGATTTTTTCGCACGTGTGCTTCGACGCGCAGCAACTCGGCATCGTCGTCTTGACCGGGCGGAACGTGCAACATGATCACGGTGTCCGCGTCCTGTTCGATCGCGCCAGACTCGCGCAGGTCTGATAAGCGCGGGGCACCGTCCGGGCGCCCCTCGATCGCCCGGTTCAGTTGACACGGGGTCAGGATCGGAATGCCGCACTGGCGCGCGATCAACTTCAGGTCGCGCGAATCCTGCCCGACTTGCTGCACGCGGTTCGCGCGCCGGTCGGCCGGCTGCAGCAACTGCAAGTAATCCAGCGCCGCGAGCTTTACCCCGTGGCGGCGGACCATCGTTCGCACCGTTGCGCCGAACTGTGCCGTGGTAATCGAGGGCCGGTCGTCAACGAACAGCTCCGCGCCGCCGTAACCGGTTGTCCCCGTGACCGCGGCCAGCTTCGTGACGTCGTCTCGGTCCAGCCGACCCGAGCGGATGCGGTTCAAGCGCACGCTCGCACCCATCGCGAGGAGGCGCTCCCCGATCTCCTGGCGGGGCATCTCCAAACTCGCCAGGAACGTCGGGCCGGTGGACCGCGCGATCGCGCTGAGCATGGCCAGGAGCCACGCCGTTTTCCCGACCGCGGGCCGGGCCCCGACAACGATCAGTTGACCGGGACGGAACCCGCCGATGAGTGCATCGAGCAGATCGAACCCGGACGACACGCCGATCCGACCGGTCGGATCGGCGTGTCGGGCCTCGACTTCGGCAAGCGTCTCGTGCAACAGGTCGTTGAGAGGCACCACAGAACTAGACCGACCGGCAGCGGCCTCGAGCAGATCCTGAATGCGCCCCGAGGCCTGGGCAAGAGCCTCTTCCGCATTGCCCACGGGCGGGGCCTCCGTGTCGCGCAAGATGACCTGGGCCGCGTGCCAGAGTCGGCGCCGCAGCGCGGCCTCACGGACCTGGAGCGCGTAATAGTCTACGTTCGCGCCGCTGGGCACCTCGGTGAACAAGTCCGACAGCCACAGCCCCGGGTGCGGCCCGAGGTCCGCGGCCTGCCCGCGCCGCACGAGCACTTCGTACACGTCCTGGGGGCCGCCCGGCTGAGCTCGGTTGTGCAAGTCTTGGCACGTCGCGAACACGAGCCGGTACGTGTGGTGGTAGAAATCGTCCGCGCCACCGATGTGCCGGAGCGCCGCGTCGACGGCGAGGTCCGGATCACGGAGCACGGCTCCGGCCAATTGGCGTTCCGCGTTCTCGGGGCGCAGGTGCTCAGGCGGCATCATGGATCGATCCTCCGAATCGGCGCTCGGCTTCTTCGCGCGTGATGGACTCGTTGCGCACTAGGCTCAGGAGCTCTTGGCGCAACTCTTCGCGTGCGGTTGCGGAATCGCCCCCCGGAGCGAACAGCTTCAGGCCCGCACCGTCTTCCCAGCGCCGCGCATTGAGCCACGGCCCCGGTTGCTTCCAGTGTTTCCACCCGGGTTTGGCGAGTTTGTATTGTTCGACGCCAGCGATGATCTTCGCGGCGAGTTCGACATCGGGGTTGAGCTTCTGCCATGCCTTCCAAGCCGCGGGTCGATCTTCCTTGAGCGGGTAGACCGTGTAGAACGCGCAAAACTGCTCGTCGTGTTCGCCGGGCAGCGACTTGGTGCCGCGCCCGGTTTTGCGGGCTTGCGACCGCGAATCGGACTTCTGGTTCTGCCTCGGAGGTGTTTGGGGAACCGATTGATCACACGCACTCGGAACTGCACCAGCAGTTCCGGTATTTAGTTCTTGTTCTTGTTCTTGCTCTTGTTCTTGTTCTTGCTCTTGGCTTCGGAGGGGCTTGGAAGCCCCTTCGGAGGGGCTTAGGTCCGGAAGATGGAAGTGATCCTTGTATTTGGCGTAGAAGTCCAAGTAAAAGCGGCACTTGCGGTGTGTCTCCAGTTCGCGGAGCACCGCCTTATGCCGATTGTCTTTCGGCGAAACGATCTCTCCGAGCTGGAACCGGGCCATTTCGGGCACCCAAACCGTCTCAGTGTCCTCGTCGTAGTGGGCAAACCCCACTTCAGAGAGGCTCCGAAGGGCCTTCATAGCCCCTTCGGAGGGGAGCCCGGTTTCGTGAGCGAACGTGGGGATTGGTAGGTAATACATCCCGGTCATCCCCGCGCCCGGCGCGGTGATCAGGTACAGCGCCGCGACCTGCACCTCGGGCCCGAGCTTGCGCAGTTTGCGCCCGGTGTCCCCGATCCAAAACGATGGCGATATCTTTGCGTAATCACGCACGATCTCGCCCTCCGACTTCAGCCTCGAGTACGGCGAGACGCAGCATCGCCTCATTCAGCGCGAGTTCGATGTCCGATACGCGGTTGCGCAAGCGCTGCTTGTGGCACGAGTAGCCGGGCGTGACGCCAGCGTTGCATCCTTGTGGGCCAGGCAGGGTCGGCTGCCAGTCGCCACGGGACCGTGGGCGCCAACCGAGAAATGGCACGAGCACCAGGTCCGGATCACCGGTGGTGACGGGCGCGCAGGCATCGGTCGAGGGAGTCGACGGAGCGAGCGAATTACCGGTATTGTCCTCGGGCGCATCTGTCGACATAGTTACTACACCTCAGCTGTACCAGGCTGCGGAACGGGGTTGACCTACGGCCGGGCGTGACCAGCGCCCGGCCGTGTTCTTTTCACCCCACCGCCTCCGTGTTCGATCGGTAGTACCGGTGCTCCGCGCAGACGCGCCGGATCTCGTTCAGGTCCGCGGCCGCGAACAGGCGGATGTGACCCGCGCGCTGGTGCGGGATTACTTCACGGCGCGCCAAGCGGTCGATGTGGTGGCGCTGCACCCCACCCCCGATCGCGACTGCCACGGCCCCGGATGTCATCAGCTCTATTAGCGTCGTGTTGGCGCTCATCATGACCTCCATTAGCACCGGTCCTCGTTGCCCGGTTCACAGTAGACACCCTACCCGTAACGCACCGCGGCCCTAAGTTTGGGCCGCGTTCTCGCGGTCCCGCGCGCTGTACTTTCATTGGGCGCGAGAACTTCTTGCGCAGCGCGGATCATTGAGATTTGTGATCGATTTTTTCTAAGTGGAGGCGATTAGCCCCCAAAGACTAAGCCTTGGGCCAGCAACTTCCGAAGTGCATTTCTGGCGATGAGCCGCCGTTTGCCCATCTTCAAAAAGGGCAGTTCGCCTTTCCCCATTCGCCGATACAGTTCCGTTCGGGTCAGCCCACTGAATTTCGTGGCTTCCGCAATAGTTAGTGCGCCGTCGGCAACGAGCTGATTTGCTTGATCGTCGCTGATACCTTGTTTCCGATCAGCATCCATTTCTTGGCTCTCCTTTTCCAATGGACACCCTCAGACACTATGGTACGATATCCCACAATCCCTAACGCATCTCGTTAGTTTACCGTAAGTCAAGTAATTTTTCGTATGGTCACTGCTCCCAACAACTTCGGATATGAGGCACTAGTCAGTTCCACTGGCTACCGATGGTTAACGTTGAAAGAATTGGGAACCAAGGAACGAATCAATGGCGATCCTGGGCCGTTTCTGATCGAGAATCGTGCCCCAGGAACAATGTCACAACGGATTCGTAGGCATCCAGGGGCCAATCCCGTTCTCTTCCTTGCGTTCTCCGACCTCGACACCAACAATCTCGCTTCTTTGGCATGGTTCGCAGGCGAGTACGGCCCGTTGGGTTACAAGGAGTTTTGTAAAGAGGTGGACTGGTCGCGCCAGCCGGCCGAAGTGGAGTTGCAGCGCTGGGCTTTAGGAATGACTACTTTTCTCACGCACCGCGCGCGCGATGTAGGGCACAAGGGCCGACTTACAGATCCAGTATTCCAACCTCTCTGGGCACAGGCTACGACGATCGAGAGCTACTCGATTTGGGTGCACAGCATAGCCGAAATGCGCGCGGCCTCGGTGGTCCTTGAGATGGTACGTGCGGGTGATGCGGAAGAGTTGCGCGAGCTTTTTCGCTGGGGGAAGTTCACTCCGGACGAAGAGGCTACGGGCTGGGTCTTCGATACCCGTCCTGAACTCCCGGTTCAAGGGCGCACCACGGTCAGTGTGCGTCGTTGCATTCAGTCCAATCCCACACTTACTCCATTTACCCCAATAGAGACGGTCGCTCTTACATACTTAACCACTGAAGTATCAAGCCAACTTGAGCGCCGCGTAAATCCCGTTCTCACGCTTACGGCCGACGGGCGCGTGACCGAGCTGCTCCGATCCGAAACGCTGTCCACGATGATGTGGACACAGTTGTTTACCGCGATTAGTGAAGGGACCGATCACAAAAAGTGCCCCGCACCCGGGTGCGGCGTGTGGTTCGAGATCGGCGGGCGCGCGGGTAAAACCGTTCGTCGAGTCTATTGCTCGGATAAATGCCGAGTGCGCGCCTGTGAATCGCGGCGGGTCCAGGCCATTCAGCTGTCAAGCGAGGGGCTTGCCGTGAAAGAGATCGTTGATCGATTTCACACTGAGGGTCACGAGACCGACGCCAAGACTGTTCAGAAATGGATTAAGTCCGGGAAGAAGAAGTAACCTTTTCCAGGATCATTTATGGCACGCAAAACGGCGAAGTCCCGTCGCGGTCGCGGCGAAGGCGGCATCCGCTTCCGCGAAGAAAAGAACCTGTGGGAGGCCCGACTGTCGCTCGGGTACGGGCCGGACGGTAAGCGCATCCGGAAGACGGTGTACGGCGCGGACAAGGCCGAGGTGTCGGAGAAACTCCGGAAGCTTCAAGCCGACCACGACGCGGGCCGGTTGGTCGAAACAGAAGAGATCACGACCCGTGAGTACCTGACGCGCTGGTTGAACAACACCGCGAAGGAATCGGTCGGGGTCGCAACCTGGGAGCGATACCGGCAACTCGTCGAGATCTACCTTGTGCCGATCCTCGGTGGGGTGAAACTGCACAAGCTCCGCCCGCTCCACGTCGAGCAGTGCTACGCGGCGATGAAAGAAGGGACCGTGGACCGGAAGCCCGCGGGTGCAGACACTCGGAAGTCTGCCGGCGTGATCCTGTCGGCCGCGCTCAAACACGCGGTGCAGATGAAGCTCATTCCGCACAACCCCGCCGCGGACGTGAAGAAGGCGAAGCCCGCGGTCCGGGAGATGGCCTTCCTGACGCAACCGCAAGCGAAGCGGTGGCTCACGACCGCGAAGCGGAACCAGAACTACGCCCTCTTTGCGGCCGCACTCGGATCTGGCGCGCGACAGGGGGAGTTGCTGGGACTCACGTGGCCGGATCTGGACCTCGATCGCGGGACGCTGGAAGTGCGGCGGGCGCTCGCCCAGGTTAAGGGAAAGTTCATTCTGAAGGAACCGAAGTCGCGTACCAGCCGGCGAACGATCACGCTCCCGACGTTCGCCGTGGACGCACTTCGCGACCACCGGGCCGCGGCCCTGAAGGGCGGGAGAATCACAGGGCCGGTTTTCTGCACTCGAACGATGGGGTATTTGGACCGAAAAAATGTCCTGCGCGCGTGCCGCACGATCACGACCCGAACCAACGAAGCGGAACAGGCTCGAGCCATCGCCTCGAAAGAGCAACCGGACCTGATTCCCCAATCGCTACGGTTTCACGATCTGCGCCACACACACGCGACCGGGCTGATCGCGGCCGGTAGTTCGATCAAAGCCATTTCTCGGCGACTCGGGCACAGCGACATTTCGATCACGCTGAAGGTGTACGGCCACCTGCTCCCCGACGATGACGAGAAACTCGCGGGGCAGGCCAATGCCCTTTTCGGGTGAGATTGGGCGTACATTGGGCGTATAGCGGTCAAAAACGACCCTCGGGCCGAAAACGACAAGAGCCGCAACTTATTACAGTTGCGGCTCTTGTGTTGAGTGCGCGTTACTGGACTTGAACCAGTGACCCCCACAATGTCAATGTGGTACTCTAGCCAACTGAGCTAAACGCGCATTTACTGAGATTTCCAAGCTTTCGTTGCGGTTCAGGACGGTTGAGTAGGCGTCCTTTACATCCGTCAACCTCTGGAGCCTTAGTCGTTTGTTGTCGCAAACGGCTACCAACACACCCACGCCCCGGAGCAGAGTGTCGACGTGTCTAAAAAGGATTCTACACCCGCACCATCCGACGACAAGCCTCCGAAACCGAACAAGTCGTACCCGGATTTTCCGCTCTTCCCCCATGCCGCCGGGGTGTTGGCGAAGAAGATTCGTGGCAAGATGCACTACTTCGGTTCGTGGGACGATCCCGACGGCGCCTTCAAGAAGTGCCTCGCGGAGCGGGACGCGCTTCACTCGGGCCGCAAGCCGTGGGAGAGCGTCGAGGGGGACACCGTCAAAACGCTCTGCAACGACTTCCTGAACGCGAAGCAGGCGCTCGTTGATTCGGGCGAGCTGACCCGCCGCTCGTGGCAGAATTACAAAGAAACGTCCGAGATGGTGGTGCCTGCTCAGTCTTGTGCGCACTGATGGAGGTCCGGTAAGGGATTAGGTCGTTGGGTTGGCATCTCCCCTCACTGGTTGGAACAGTCATGGACGACCTGAGCCGGTTCAATTGCCTCAACTCCGATTGTCCCAACCAGGGCAAACATCACAGGAACCTAACGGTGCCGCCCCGTTACGGACCGAACAAGACCCGCGTGCTCCGGTGCCCCACGTGCACGGCCCGGTTCTCCGAGCGCACGGGCACGTCCCTGTTCGACGCCCGGCTCCCGGCCCAGAAGGTGGTCGCGGTTCTGGCTCATGTGGCCGAAGGGGTCGGAACCCGCAAGACCGCGCGACTCGTCGGGGCCTACACGAACACGGTCACCTGGTACATCCGACGGGCCGGCGAACACGCCCACGATTTACGCGACGAGCTCGTTGCATTTTCCCCCGACGCCCCGTGAAGTGCAGTTCGACGAGAAGTGGGCATTCGTCGCCAAGAAGCAGAAGAACTGCGATCCGGATGGCGGCACGTGTGGGAACGGCTGGGACCACGTGGCCCTGGACCCCGAGACCCAGTTGGTCGTGAGTTCGGTGGTCGGCAAGCGAACCGCGGGCGCGACGCATGCGCTGGTCGGTGACGTCCACCGGCGGGCGTGTGATGTGACCGAGAACCTCGGACTAGCACCCGGTGTGCACCTCGGTGGTCTGGGGCACATACGGTCAGCAGGTGACGTCACCGCGGACTGGGCGCCCCCGGGCGCCCGCGCAAAGAACACACGGTGGTGCCGCCGGGGGCACGTGTGCGACCGTGCGCAAGGAGCGAGAGAACAACCGGGTGGTGGCCATGAGCACCCGCGTGGTATTCGAAACCGCCGTGGCGGTGGCCGCGGCACTGGTGGGGTCGACGGTCAGCCACGCGGTGAACACGTGCTTTGTCGAGCGGCATAACGGAACGGCTCGGAACCGGTGCCGCCGCAAGGCACGCAAGGGCTATGCGTTCTCGAAGGACTAGGACGTGCATCGTGCCGCGACCGTGTTCCGTTACTTCAGCTACAACTTATGCTGGCCCGCTCGCACCCTGCGCGTCAAAGGCGATGATTGCCGGTACCGAAAACGAACCCCGGCGATGGCCGCCGGGCTCACCGATCACGTGTGGTCGCTCGCCGAGTGGCTCGCATTCCCCGCCGTACAGCGCACATAGGACACCACCCGATTACTCGGTTGAAGTGGCAGTCAAATTAACAGCCCCACAGCTCACTTAATACGGCACAAACGCAAGCCACGCGGCCCCGACCACAAATGTAATCAGCGTGACCGGGGTACCGACCCGACAGTAGTCCCAGAACCCGATTGTAACGCCCTCCTTCCGCGCCTGTTCGACCACAATCAGGTTCGCCACCGAGCCGAGGATCGTCAGGTTCCCCGCGAACGTGCTTGATAGAGCCAGGGCTAGCCACGCGGTCTCGCGCACCGCGTCCGGCATGGCTAAAACAACCGGCTTGAACAGTAACACGGCCGGGACGTTCGAGACCACGTTCGACAGGACCGCCGAAAGCCCGGAAAGCGCCCACACCGGATCGGCCCGGCCCGCCCATTCGTCGACCCCGCTCACCGCGAGCACGTGGACCTCGAAAGCCCGCACCACAACGAAGAGCCCCGCGAACATGAGGAGCAGGCTCCAGTCGATGTGTGCGTACACCTTCGCGGGGTTCACGCGATCGAGGAGCAACACGGCCGCGGCCCCGAGCGCGACAACGGCCATCGGTAGTCCGGCGAAGAACAGCCCGACCGCCGCGATCGTGACGAGCAAGCTCTTCGCGAGCAGCGCGGTATGCCGTTTCCCGTTGGGCACGCGGTCACCATTTCCGTTCGGTTTCGTTTCTAGTGACGCAGCTTTCCCGAGAACCTTTCGATAGGCGACCAGCGTGACGACGTAGCCAATCGCCAGACCAATGAGGGCCGGAGGAGCGAGTTTGGCGGCGAACCGCAGGTACGAGATGCCCGACAGCCCCCCGATAATCATGTTCTGCGGGTTCCCGGTGAGGGTCGCTGCCGAGCCGAGGTTACTCGCCACCGCGAGACCCACCAAGTGCGGGCGCGGGTCCAGTCCCAGGTGCCGCGTGAGGTGCAACACCAGGGGCGTTAGCGCCAGGCACACTACATCATTGACGAGGATTGCCGAGAGGGTACCGGACAGGAGCATCGTGACCGCGAGCAACCCACTCGGCGACTTCACGCGCCCCAGCGCGAGTCCAGCGAGCCGCGCGAAGAAACCGGCCCTCCGCAGGAACGCGACGACCACCATCATCCCCAGGAGCAGCGCGATCGTCGCGAAATCGACCGCCCGGACCGCGTCCTCGAACGACAGCAGACCGCACGCGAGAACACCGGCGGCACCGACCAGCGATACCCCGGCCCGGTCGGTACGTAGCCCCGGCAACCGGCCCAGGGCCAATCCCAGGTAGGTCAGCCCGAACCAGAACAGCGTCAGCCCAAATGTCGTTCCTGACACAAAGCCTCCGAGCACAGAAAGCAGTTGATGTCGCGACGTCGGTACAGCGACCAGCGAATCCGCAAGCATTCTCGAATCGTCAACGAACGAAACGTGTGAAAATATTTCCCAGTTTTCCGACGTGCAACAAGTTCACAGCTTACTGATGCTTAAGTGAGATATGCGGAGATCTAAGTACGTAAAAAATCCCCCACCCATTTTGCAATGGGTGGGGGATTTGTATATCTTGGCAAGTCGGTAGCGATAGCTGGTAGGTGCGGGTGATATGGGATTCGCCACGCTGCTCAAGGCGTGCGATCCGGTACTTGTTAACATCCTTAGAAAGGAGGTGATCCAACCGCAGGTTCCCCTACGGTTACCTTGTTACGACTTAGTCCCAATCAGAAAGTCCGGCGTCGGCCGCGGCAAAGCGGACTTCGGCCGTCCCTCCCTTTCGTGGCTTGACGGGCGGTGTGTACAAGGCTCAGGAACACATTCACCGCGGTGTTGCTGACCCGCGATTACTAGCGATTCCGGCTTCACGTAGGCGAGTTGCAGCCTACGATCTGAACTGGGGTGCAATTTTTGTGATTGGCTCCTGCTCGCGCAGTCGCTTCACTTTGTGTGCACCATTGTAGCACGTGTGCAGCCCTGGACATAAAGGCCATGAGGACTTGACGTCATCCCCGCCTTCCTCCGGTTTAACACCGGCAGTCCCTCTAGAGTGCTCCTTGCGGGTGGCAACTAAAGGTAAGGGTTTCGCTCGTTATGGGACTTAACCCGACATCTCACGACACGAGCTGACGACAGCCATGCAGCACCTGTACTCGGCTCCCTCTTGCGAGGTTCGTTACCGTTTCCGGCTCCTACTACCGAGCGCTTTCGCACATGTCAAGTCCAGGATAAGGTTCTTCGCGTAGCCTCGAATTAAGCCACATGCTCCACCGCTTGTGTGAGCCCCCGTCAATTTCTTTGAGTTTCAGCCTTGCGACCATACTCCCCAGGCGGGGTACTTAGCATTTTAACTTCGACAGTAAGCTCATATCTAGCCTACTATCTAGTACCCATCGTTTAGGGCTAGGACTACCGGGGTATCTAATCCCGTTTGCTCCCCTAGCTTTCGCGCCTCAGCGTCAGAAGAGGTCCAGCACGCCGCCTTCGCCACCGGAGTTCCTGTAGATATCAACGCATTTCACCGCTCCACCTACAGTTCCGCATGCCCCTACCTCCCTCGAGGCCGTCAGTATCTGAGGCATTCCCCCGACTTGCATGCCTAATCCACGCCGCCAACGTTCGTTCTGAGCCAGAATCAAACCCTTCAAGTTTTTATTACACCACGGCACTCTCGCGCCGCGGTTCTTGTTGAGTTCAACACTTGCCGTTGTTCGGTCATCAACTCAAAAGACTTTGACCGGTCTGGCACCAACCACCAACCCTCGCGGGCCAGCAATTGGCTCCTTACTTGGTCAGAGATCCGGGTCGATGCCGATTCAACGACAACAACCCGCACCTCTCAGCTATCGCTACCGACTTGTCAAAGATCAGCTCTATCTAACCGCCGACGCGAGTCAGACTTGCGACTTTCATATCGTCTTCGCGTCGCGTTCACCACCGCGGTGCAGTGGTAACGGAATGATAAGAGCGAGCCCGAGGGGTGTCAACCGGGCGGCGAAATAAATTGGGAAAGCGTCCCAGAACCCTGCTTTTCCAAGGGTTTCCGGTGGTTGCGAGATGAGTCTAGCCAGAACCAGAGCGACTTACGCCACAGCGGACAATCGTTCTGGGCGGTTCTGACCAAGGGTTGGGGAGCAACCAACTCCCGCCCGGCGATTGATTACGTGCCCATACTTTCCGTGAGAACCATCAACCATCGAAAAAAGACCGACACAAGCTTCTAGCACTCACCGAAGCCGCGTCTCAACGAAATACTGCTCGGGATTTACCGTTCCTACTGCGTGGTTGCTACTTAATACGCTTATTCCAGCCTTAGCGCCCACTTGCCGACTTGTGCGGTGGCAACTTTCACAGTTTCCAAACACAGAGACAGCAAATACATCGAGACGCGGATCGGGAAACGCCAGAGCGAAGTCTCAGAGGATCAAAGCTTCTTCAGTTCTCAGAAACATGACTTGCGGCTCACGAAATTTCGCACCTGATTTGACGCAATATCGTAAATGACGAAATTTCGCGTCCACTATTCGACCTGATAAATTACTTCAACTTCATACAAATTCGCAACTTGTATCGACATTTGTGTTTTGGCATGTGCCCTGCTTAAGAACTTCTTGCCGCATCTTCGGAAGCGTTCCGCAATCCAAGCAGGTAGGAGGAACCTCAAATGGCAGCGTCTATCCGGTGTCACTGTCAGGGGAACCCCGAGTGCAAGCTCTGCTTCGGGAAGAAGTTTTACCCCTACCAGCCCGGCCCCCGTGGTTGGATGCCGTTCCGTTGCCCGACGTGCCAAGGCGCTCGCAATCTTCCCGGTTCACCGAGCGTAGAGACGCCCTGCTTTACTTGCGCGGGAGCCGGGGGAATTGATCCGGCCAACCCACCATATGCGAAGGGCTGGTGGGGTGCGTTGCGTGTTGGTTGGAAGGCGTTTTTCGGTGGCGGGTAACCGGCCTCGTGCAAGAGGCGACGCCCAAAGACGGATTTCAGTGCAAAAGTAAGGGCAAGATCGCATGAGGGTGATCGCGCCCGAGAGGGTCATTTCTTCTTGACGTAGACCGCCACGCCGTACCCGGAACCGGCGGTTGTTTTGAAGCCAGTCGGGCGCCCCTTTTTCGGATCGTGTTGTACGCAGACCCACAACTTCCCGTCTTCCAATTTGTAGATTGCCTTCCGCTCGAAATCTTTACCGAGCATGTCCATCAGTTTTGGTGCCTTCGACGGGTCGAGCACGAGCTTCACTTCTGACGTGTGCGTTGCCGCTCCTCGCTTGAACGTGTTGGTCGCCTTGTCCCCCTCCACCACCAGCGTCCGATCCAGCTTCTCTTTCGGAGTCACCACGCCGTTCAGTTCCTCCGACTCCGCTACCCACGAACCTTTAAGCGCCTTCAGTTCTGTTTCGGGTGTCGGGTCAGCTCCGTACCCAGCCGCACACATTGCCAAAACCACTGCGCTGGTCGCCCACTTCATTGTCACGCCCTCAAAGCACTGAGCGCTACTTGCGCCCACGTGCCCGGGATGGTACGCGAGTGCCCGAAACGGGTCTTGGCGTTTTTTGACCTAGCCGACACTACGGTTTTCGGCGCTCTTCCAGTTCCTTGCGCCACTTCGCCGCGTCGTCGGGCCGGTTCGTGGCCTCGCAAAGTTCGACGAGCCGCGCCGCGCCCTCGGTGAGCCGCGCCCGTGCCTCCGGTGGCACGGACCGCTCCCGCTGCTTCATGCCCTCGTACCCGGCGAGCAAAAGCGGTTCGGCGTCGGCGAACTTCTTCTGCCCCAGGAGCGCGCCACCGAGCATCGATCGCGTGGCGAACGTCCGCCAGTCGTTGGGCTCCTTTTTTGCGCGGACCGCCAGGGCCTCGCGGAGCAGCGGCTCGGCTTCGGCCCACTGCTTGCGCTCCAGAAGAACTAGACCGAACTGGGCGAGCCGGCCGGCCAGTTGTGGGCTGTCCGGGGGCAGAGTGGCGCGAACCTCGGACAGTTGCTCTTGGAGCAGGCTGGTGAACTTGGCGCCTTCCCCCGCTTTCGCGTAGGCGCCCAGCAGGTGCGGGCCGATCCAGCGCAGTTCGGGGGCCGACTTCGAGGCCCGGTGAGCTTCTTCCATGAGCACGATCGCGTCCGCCAGCCGGCCCGCGTCCCGGTAGTTCACGGCGAGGTTGGCCGCGGTGTTGAGCGCGTCGGCGTGGTCGCGCCCGAACTTCGCCGCCTTCAGCTTCAGAGCCTCCTCGAACAGCGGAACCGACTTGTCGAACTGCCGCCCCAGCCAGTACGCACGAGCGAGGTTGTGCAGCCCGAGGAGCGTTACGGAGTGCGTCGGGCCGTACCGGGCTTTCCGCAGCGCGTACGCCTCTTCAAAGAGCGGGAGCGCCAAAGACAGCTTCCCGGCGTCGCGGTAGGCGGAGGCGAGGTTGTACTTACACGTCTGCATCAAGGGGTGATCGGCGTCGTGCTTGGACTTCAGCACGGCGAGCGCCGTCTCGAAGAGCGGGAGCGCCGCGTCGAGGTTCCCGGCCGCGTGGTAAGCCCCGGCGAGGTTGATCGTGCTGCTGAGCGTGTCGGGGTGCTCGGCGCCGAGCTTAGCTTTGCGGCGCTTGAGTGTATCCTCCGATAGTGGTATTGCCGCTTTGAGCCGGCCCGCGTCCTTGTACACCGTCGCGAGGTTGTTCGCGCAGGTGAGCGCGTGTAGGTGCTCGGCGCCGAGCTTGGCGCTCATGAGGCGGAGGGCTTCTTCATACATCGGCAGGGCGCAGTCGATCTTGCCGACGTCGAGGTACGTTTTGGCGAGATTGGTCATGCAGGTCAGCGTGCGGGACTCGTCGGGGCCGAGGCGGGCTTTCATGAGCGCGAGCGTCGTTTCAAACATTGGCACGGCGCGGTCGAACCGCTCCACCGCCGCGTAGTCCGCGGCCAGGTTCGCCGTGCTGACGAGTGTGTCGGGGTGCTCGGGGCCGAGTGTTGCGGTGCGGAGCCGGAGCGTTTCCTCGTCGAGTGGCAGAGCGAGGTCGGGTCGATCGGCCCAGAAGTACGCCTGGCCGAGGCCACTCATGGCGGTAAGGGTGTGGGCGTGGTCCCGGCCGAGGAGCGTGGTCCGGAGTTGGACGGCGCGCTGCAAGAACTCGATACCCTTTTTGGGCGCCCCGACGCTGCGGTAGTTCATGCCCACGATCCAGCACAACTCGGCCTCGGTCCGCGGGGCCAGATCCTTCCGCGCCCGCAACTTCGCCGCGGCCCGGTCCAACAGGTCGCGCAGGGTGGTGTCCTTGCTCAGCCCGTCCCGGTCGCCACCGAGAAGGTCTTGCCCCTCGACGCTGGTGAGTGCCAGGAAATCGTCGCGCACGAACCGGTTGATCGCTTCGGCGAAGGTCCGCTCCCGTTCCTCGTCGAGTCGAGCGGCGTGCTCTTTCTCGGCGGCATCGTTGGCCCGCTGCTCGTTGGTCTCGGCGGCGGTGCGCGCCCGGTCGGCCTCGATTGCCTGCCACTTCGCCGCGCCCAACCCGGCCACCAGTGCGAACAGAATCAGGCCAGCCGCCACCGCCGGCCCCTTGTTGCGCAGGAGGAACTTGCGGAGGCGGTACGCGGCCGAAGGCGGCTGCGCCTCCACCGGTTCGCCGGCGAGGAACCGCTCGACATCGCGGGCCAGGGCGCTGGCCGACTCGTACCGCCGGTCGCGCGCCTTCTCCAGGCACTTCATCACCACCCGGTCCAGGTCGCCCCGCAGTTGCGCGACCAACCGCCGTTGCTTGGTTCGCGGCGGGGCGGCAGCCACTCGCGCGGAGGGTTTCGTCGGCTCCCTCTCCTGGATCATGCGCAGGATTTCGCCCAGACCCGCCCGCTGGAGATCGAGCGGCCGCGAACCGGTGAGCAGTTCGTAAAGGACCGCGCCCAGGGAATAGATGTCGGATCGCGTGTCGATGTCGGCGCCCGGACCGGCGGCTTGTTCCGGCGACATGTAGTCCAGTGTGCCGACCACGACACCGTTCTGCGTGGCGTGCGATTCGCCGAGAGCCTCGTCCCCCACGGCCTTCGCGATGCCGAAGTCGATGACTTTTGGCACCGGTTTGCCATCGATCACAGCGACCAGGACGTTCGACGGCTTCAGGTCACGGTGAACGATGCCCTTCTGGTGCGCGTGTTGAACCGCCCGGCAGACCGCTGCGAACAGCTCCAGGCGCCCGCGCACGTCCAGGCGCGTGCCCTCGCAGTAGTCGGTGAGCGGCCGACCGGCGACCAGTTCCATGACGAAGAACGGGCGGCCGTCGCCGGTTTCACCCCCGTCGAAGACGCGGGCAATGTTCGGGTGGTCCATCCGGGCCAGCGCCTGCCGCTCCATCTCGAAGCGGTGCAAAACCGACCGGCCGTTGAGCCCGGCCCGAATCACCTTGACGGCCACGGCCCGGCGCAACGGAGCGGTCTGATCGGCCGCCCAGACCGTGCCCATACCGCCCTCGCCAACGATTTCGCGCAGGCGGTACCGGTCGGCCAGTACGGTACCCGTGGCGCCCACAGGCCCGGCCGCCCAGCTTTCGGCGGGCGCATCTTTGAGGACCAGCGACGGGCGATCGGTCAGCGCGTCGAGTTGTGCCTGACAGGTCGAACAAACGTCGATGTGGTCGGTCGCCGCTGCCAACGACGGCGGGTCCAGTCGGCCGGTCAGGAAGTCGCGAAGCCCCTGCTCCCCCAAACAGCCGGTCATAGCTCTTCCTCGGACGCGCGGACGAACTCCTGGAGCATGGCCTGAACCTTACTCTTGGCGACGAACACCGCGCCGACGTTCATCCCGAGCCGGTTCGCGGCTTCGGTCCCCTTCAGCCCCTCGACAGCGGTCAGCACGAACGCCTGCCAGGTGCGCCCCTCGACCCGCGCACGAACCTGTTCGTATGCCCGCTCCAGTAGTTCGTGATCGAAGGCCGCCAGGAGCCGCTGATCCAGGTCGTCGCGGGCCGCGACCTGGTCCAGCACGTTGAGCGCCGCCGACCCGCCGGCCCCGGCACGGGCGCCGACGCGGTAGAAGTCGCTCCAGGCGTGCCGCGCCAGTGTCTTGAGCCAGGCGCGGAACCGCCTAGACGGGTCGTACTGGAAGTCGCGCAGTTTTTGGGTGAGCTGTAGGAGGACGTTTTGGGTCACGTCGGCGGCGTCGGCTTCTTGCAGGCCCCAGTGCCGGCACCAGGCGGATATCTGTGGCCCGTAGCGTGCCACGAATTGGTCCCACGCCGCCGGATCGTCCGGGGTGTGTTGCAGCCTGAAAAGTAGGCTGGCGCGCGTCCGCAGTTGAGAGCCTTCGCTGTCCGTCATATGGGGTGAGGGCAGTGTAAGCGGGTGGCCCGGCAGGGGCAATCCTCACGAAAACCCGGCGCGGCCCATCAACTCAGCGGCGCGGCCGGTAGCACGAGGAGACACCGGGCTTCGCCACGTCTTGATGACCGTGCCGGTTACCGGGGTTACAACACCTACGGTGGGCGGGAGCGTTATTACAGGAGTCGACAGGATCGGGGCGATTGAGTTCTCGACGGAATGGAAGCGCCACTGGTACCGTGCGGTAGCCCAACCGCGGCATATGCCTGGAGAAGTAGCCCAACAATTTCTCCGCCGCCTTCTGACGACCCGCCCGTTCCTCCGGTTTCTCGACGGCCAACAGTTCGGCCACCCACGCGCACACACCCGACCAACCGTCCTTCAGCAGCAATTCTCGCCCCCGCTCGAATGCCGTCGTTGCCTCCGGCGTGCCCTCACCGAAGATCGCCTGAGCACAACAATCGCTCGCTGGCGCGGTAAATGTCCAACGTCTGGGTGCAACCCGGTAACACCCGCTCGACACTCTTCCAGATCCAACTCGCACCGTCGCCCCGCGCCTGCACCGCCGCGAACGCGGTCGCGCCCAGGTGCCGCAGGGACGGCCCCCAACTCCTGCGGAACACCTTGCTCGCGGCGATCATCGCGAACGACACGACGGCACTCGCCTCCGGCAACCGGTCGTCCTGCCACTGGGGGGGGGTATCGCCGGCGCGCCGGTCTCCCGCTTCGAGATCACGGCGATCTTCAGGTCCGTCCAGCCCTTCTCGCGGGTGTTCATCTTGCCCGCGTCGATCGCCAACTCCACCTCACCCTCGGCTCGGCGGAACGTCCCGGCGGTGACGCCATCTTCCGGCTGGAACGCCACCATCGCCCGCCCGTGCAACGCCACCAACGCGCGCAAGGTTTCGGGGGCGACGCGCGCACCCAGCATCTGGCGCAGGTGCTCGCTGCTCTTGGCGAACGACATGTCCGCCGCCGGTCGGCAGCACTGCTTCGGGACGACTCGGCTGAACCGGTGGTTCAGGCCGATCAGGGCATCGGCCGCATAGAACTCTTCCGCCCCGCAGCGGCATTGCCAGTACCGCCGCTTCAGGCTCAGAACACCCACGGTCGTCACGAACTGGCGGAACTTGGCCCCGCGGTTCTCTTTGGCTTGCCCACAAGGGCAGGTGCGGATCGGCGCCCCCTTTTTTGGCGACCTCGATCCGGCCGCCCACCGCCTCCGCCAGAACCTGCCTGCACAGGTCGCGGCCCTTGTCGATCGCGGCCGCCTCGCAAGCGTCAAGCACGGTGCCGTCGGGGGGCGGACAAGGCGAGGGCCTGCAACTCCTCATGGAGGGCAAGTAGGCGGCGAACAAGCGCTTCGCTGGTAGCGGGGATTTCGATGGTTATGGTGCCAGCCACTGAACATCCGGTTCGGGAATGGATTCACCCTCTTACCCAAATTACCCCATCGCCACCAGAGAAGTTGGCTACACCCGAGCGCCTCAATTGAGGTTGACGCAGTCCACGCGCGAAGTCATATCCCCTGCCCAAGCCAGTCTGAGTACCCGCAGAGGGCATGCGAATGATTCGCGTGGGGGCGTTGATGAGCGCATTAGCTTTTGGAGCGGTCGCGTGGGCCGACCCACCCGCGGCAGCTCCGTCGAGCGATCAAGACAAGGTGCAGGGCTACTGGAAGCCGCTCCAGTGCGATTACGAGGGCAAGGCCATGATGCCCACGGACATCATGAAGCAGGTCACTGTTGTGTTCGATAAGGACCAATACCACCTGTATTTCAAGGACTCGAAGCTTGATAAGGACGGGAAGCCGATCATCTTCCGGCTCGCTCTCGCGAGCATTCAGTTCGACCCGAGCACGACGCCGAAATCGATCACGTTCGAGTTCGCCGAAGGCCCGCTGAAGGGCAAAAAGAGCCACGGCATCTACGAACTGGCCGGGAACCAACTGAAAATGTGCTACTGCACGACGGACAAGCCGAAGCCCACGAAATTCGAGTCCCCGGCCAACAGCGGGCACTTCCTCGAAACGTGGGCGCGCCAGGTGAAGTGAGGAAGTAAGTTTGGGCTGGCAGCGTCCGCTGCCTCGCGGGAAAATACCTCCGGTTCGCACAGACCCAGGAGGTACGCGATGAACCCCGTGCTGAAGATGTTTGCCGCGGTCGCACTGGTATTGGTACCGACCGCCGGCGTACTGGTGCAGGCGGCGCCGGCCAAAGACGGCGACCCGGCACTGACCGGCACCGTGTGGAAGGGCAAGCTCACGCAAAAGGGCGAGTTCAAGGGAACGGGTGGCGGGCCACCCGAGTTCGATTGCGAACTCACAATCACCAAGCGCGACGGCGAAAAATTCGAGGCCGATCTCGCCGAGAAGACCGACGAACTGAAGGTCACGTACCTCGTCCGCGGAACGATCGCCCTCGTGGACAAGAGCAACAAGGACAAGGGCTACAAGATCGAGTTCGAGTCGATCGGCTCGAAGGACGTCGAGAACACCGAGGCGATTACCAAGATCCCGTACACGGGAACGGTCAAGGACAAGAAGATCAAGGGCACCTGGAAGTACCCGGCGAACGAAGACGGGACCACACTCGAAGGCGCCTTCGAGTTCGAGCTGACGAAGAAAGACTAAACCTTCTCTAGATTGGCTGCGTTAGCACGCTCTTGAGCACAGGCAGAAAGCCTGTGCTCTTCGTGTTTATTGCTCGTGGCACAGGCCTCTGGAACGCCTCCACAGGCCAGAGGCCTGTGCCACCAAACCACGAACCAGCCCCACTCAACTTCACTTCCGCTCGAAGACCACTTTTCCGCCAACGACCGTGAGCAGAACCTTCGTATCGGCGATCTTGTCCTTCTCGGCGGGTGCGAAGATATCGCGAGAGAGGAGAACAAAGTCGGCCAACTTGCCGACCCAGATGCTCCCGCGATCCTTCTCCTGAAACCCCGCGAACGCGCTCCCGAGCGTGTACGCTTCAACCGCCTCAGCGACGGTGATCCGCTGTTCCGGATACCACCCGTTCGGGTGCTTGCCGTCGATCGTGCGCCGGTTCACCGCCGCGTCGATACCGGGCAGCGGATCGATCGGCGCCACCGGCCAGTCCGAACCGAACGCCAGTTTCGCTCCCGAACCGAGCAGCGAGCGGTAGGCATACGAACTGGCACACCGCTTCGCGCCGATGCGCCCCTCGGCCCAGCGCCCGTCGTCGATCACGTGATACGGCTGCATCGAGGCTATCACGCTCAGGTCTTTGAAGCGCTTGTAGTCTTCCGAACGGAGGTGCTGTGCGTGCTCGATGCGGAACCGGCGATCCTTCGCGCCGTTTTGCTTCGCCACGTCAGCGAACAGGTCGAGTAGCACCGCGTTAGCCTGATCCCCGATCGCATGAACGCACACGTTCATGCCCGCCGCATCCGCGCCCCGGATGTAACTCCGCATCGTGTCCGGTTCGGTAACGTAGACACCGGTGACCTTCGCGTCCGTTTCATACGGCGCAAACATCTTCGCGGTGCTACTCCCGAGCGACCCGTCCATGAACCCCTTTACGCCGCCGATGCGCACGAAATCGTTGCCGAAGTCGGCGGTCGCGCCGGTGTTCGCGAGTTCCTTATAAAGTGCGATCGGCCACCGCAAATCGATGCGGCACGTGAGTTTCCCCTCGCGCGCGAGTCGCTGGTAAATGCGAAAGAGCTTGCGCCGCGTTTCGGGCGCGCTCCCGTCGAGGTCTTGAACGCTTGTCACGCCCACTTCGGCCGCGGCCTTCTGCGCTGTGAGCACGGCTTCGAGGATCTCCGCATCGCCGGGGTCCGGAATGAGCCGGTCCACGAGTGCCATCGCGTTGTCTTTGAGAATACCCGAGGGCGTCTTCCCGTCCGCGAGGCGGTAGATCACTCCACCGGGCGGGTCTTTGGTGTCGGCCGTGATCCCGGCGAGCTTGAGCGCCGCGGAGTTCGCAAGCCCCATGTGCCCGTCGTACCGGTTGATGAAGACGGGACGGTCCTTCACGAACTTGTCGACGGTTGCAGCAGTGGGCAACGCGCCTTTGAACGTGCGATCGTGGTCCCACTGCCCGCCCACGATCCAGCGCTCACGCGGGGTGTTCTTATCGAAGGCTGCCAGTCGCTTACCGAACTCCTCTTCGTCCTTCGCGTCCTTGAGATCGACCTGAGAGAGCGATTGCCCACCGGACAAAAAGTGCAAGTGACTGTCGTAGAACCCGGGAACGAGTCGCCCGCCCTTTAGGTCAATGAGCGTCGTACTCGCGCCCGCAAGTGCCTTCACTTCGGCGTCCGTACCCACTTTCACGATGCGATCGCGCCACACCGCAACCGCTTGCACCTCCGGCTGCTTGGCGTCGCCGGTCCACACTTTGCCGTTGTGAACGATGAGGTCCGCTGCAATTGGTGGCTCTGCCGCGGGTGTGAGCAGGAGCAGAAGGGTGAGCATTGAGGGTACTCAAGAAGCAAAAGAGCCGCGGATCACGCAGATAACGCGGATCAAAACAAAAGACGGGAACGGAATTTAAGCCCCGATAGGGGCGTAGGCGAGTAGCCCAGGGTGGAGCAACGCGCAACCCTGGGCGGGGTTGTCGTCGGGAGCGCGCCGTCTCAGAACACCGGGGTTTGCGGGAGCCCGCCAGGGGTTGCGCTCGCCTGCGCCCCTATCGGGGCTTAAATCCGGCCTTCTGATCTCTTTCGTGTCTGATCCGCGTTATCTGCGTGATCCGCGGCTCTTCTTTTCGGCTTTTCTCCCCGACTTCGCCTACACCTTGTCCGGCACGGTGAACGGCGCGCGGTACTTTCGCGTCAGGAGCGCGTTGGCTTCCGAGTCCTTGGAGAACGTTTCGGTCTTCGCGTCGAAGTCGAGTTTGCGGCCGGCGAAGAAGTTCTTGCCGTCGAACTTGATCCCGCTGTCCTTGAGGTGCTCGGCCATGCGTTCCAGCGCGTCTGTGCCGGACTCGTTACCCACAATCTTGCCGAGCTTCGGGTCGTAGCTCGATGCTTTACCCAGGCGGTAGCTGATGTTCCCCAGGTGGCACAGGCCGGCGGAGACGTGCCCCACTTCGATGTCCGCGTGGAGCTTCGCGGTGTCGCGGCTGCGAACGCAGTCGATGAAGTTCGTGAAGTGGTCCCCGCCGAGTTTCACGTCCGACGCCACCTTCGGGATCGGCTGCCCCTCGTCCTTCCCCTTCGGGTAGAACTTGGTGCCCGCGACGACGCCCTCCTCGAAGTGCAGAATGTTCCCAACCGTCTGCCCCCGGAACGCCGGCGACTTCAGCCCGCGCGTCTCGAAGATCAGTTGCGTTTCGCCATAATCGAATACGCTCACGAGTGCGTTGGGCGTTTCGGCCTGGTCGTTGTTCGCGTAGCGCCCGCCGAAGCTGACGACCGACTTCGGCCACGTCGCGCCGGGAATGAGCCAGCGGGCCTTGTCCATCTCGTGAACGCCCTGGTTCCCCGCGTCGCCGTTGCCGAACGCCCAGAACCAGTGCCAGCGGTAGTGGACGAGGTTCTCGTGGTACAGTTGCTCCTGCGCCGGCCCGAGCCAGATGTTGAAATCGAGGTCCGCGGGCGGGGCCTTTGTGGGCTTGGTGCCGATGTCGCCGCGGGTGCTCCCCCCGGTCCCACCGTCCTTGTAACACAGCCCGCGCGACACGAGCAGCTTGCCGAGTTTCCCGGACTTGGCAAGCGCCGCGAGGTCGGCCCATCCCTGCGAACTGCGGTTCTGAGTACCGTGCTGGACGACCCGCTTGTGCTTGCGGGCCATTTCGACCGCGATCCGGCCCTCGTGGATGTTGTGCGAACACGGTTTCTCGACGTAGACGTCCTTGCCCGCTTCGCACGCCCAGATGGTCATCAGCGCGTGCCAGTGATTCGGCGTGGCAATGGAAACGGCGTTGAGGTCTTTGTCTTCCAGGGCTTTGCGAACGTCCTGAAGGCACGGCGCGGCGGGGCGCTCCTTGCGGGCAATTTGGTCCAGGCGCTTCTGGTAAGTGCGCTTGTCCGGGTCCACGAGGTACGCAATCTCGACGTTCTTCATGCCAAGATAAGCACCGACGTGCGACTCGCCGCGCCCGTTCAGGCCCGCGACCGCGATCCGGATGCGGTCGTTTGCTCCCATCACGCGGGCGGACGATTTCGTCCCGGCGATGGTGATGGTAGCGGCCGTGGCGAGCGACGTTTGAAGGAACCTTCGGCGCGAAACGCGAGTCATGGATTGGCTCCGGCAGCGTGGTGGGAGGGGCGGGTACGATGAACCATACCCGCCGCTCGCGCCCGGAGCAAACGCGATCTTCACAGGTTGAGAGGCACGGATTGGCCACAAAAAGGCACAAAGGGCACAAAAGAAAACAGAAAGCAAAGCGCAAGTTTGGCTTTAGCCCCGTAGGGGCGTAGGCGAGTAGCCAGGGGTGAAGCGAGCCACGCGAGCGCAACCCCTGGCGGGCTCCCACAAACCCGATGTTGAGGCAGCGCGCGCATCGCGGCAGTGCTCTCATCGTGGCATCGTGGCAGAGCGTAGCCCAGGGTGGAGCAACGCGCAACCCTGGGCTACGCTCTGCCGCCCCTACGGGGCTAAAACCCTTCGTGCCTTTTTGTGGCCAATTCGCCTTCTTGCTCTGATCGGCGTGATCCGCGTTATCTGCGGTTCATTTTCACTCTTTGCCAGCCCACAAAAACCGTTTGCGAGCGATTCCCGTTTCGGGTAAACTTCTGACACCTACCGAACGGTCCGGCCCTCCTCCCAACTCCCCCCGGAGTTTCACATGCTGGTCATTCCCGGTTCAGCGGCGAAGAGCGATTGTGATGGCGTGACGCGCCGCGATTTACTCCGCGTGGGCGGGTCCGGGGTTCTCGGGCTTACTCTCGGCGACCTCTTCTCGCTCCAAAAGGCCAGCGCGAACAACACCAAGGGCGACGCCGGAAACGGCCCGGGCTTCGGCAAAGCGAAGAGTGTCATCTTCATCTACTTGCAGGGCGGGCCGAGTCACCTCGACTTGTGGGATCCGAAGGACAACGTTCCGGACAAGGTGAAGAGCGTCTTCAAGCACCAGCAGACGAAGCTGACCGGCACGCACGTCACGGAGCTGCTGCCGAAGATCGCGACCGTGCTCGACAAGACCACACTGATGCGCGCGGTGAGCTACACGCCCTACGGTCTGTTCAACCACACCGCGGCCATTTACCAGATGCACACGGGCTACACCACCGACAAGGTGAGCGCGTCCGGGCAGCTGGAACCGCCCAGCCCGAAGGACTTCCCCACGCTCGGCTCCAACATCATCAAGATGAAGCCGCCGACCGTGCCGATGCTGCCCTTCGTAATGATGCCGCGGCCCCTGCAAGAGTCGAACGTCGTGGGCAAGGGCGGCAGCGCGGGGTTCCTGGGTAAGGGGTACGACCCGTACCTTCTCTACCCGCCCGGCGACGACATGGACATGGCGAAGATGGACCGCATCCGCACCGACGACCTGAAGCTCCGCGAGGAACTCACGCCGGTCCGGATGGAGCGCCGAGCCACGCTCCGCGAGACCATCAGCAAGGGTATGCCGGAAGTAGAAGCGGCGGTCGCGAAGCACGACCTCGACGAATACTACGGCAAGGCACTCGGGCTGGTCGTGAGCGGACGCGCGAAGAAGGCGTTCGAGTTGACCGAAGAGAAGGCCGAACTCCGGGAGAAGTACGGCAAGAACACGTTCGGCCAGAGCCTGCTCCTGGCCCGCCGGCTCGTCGAGGCCGGCACCCGGTTCGTCGAGGTCGTGTGGCCGAAGGTCGCGAACAGCGACAACCACTCGTGGGACGTCCACACGGGCCTGTCCACGCGAATGAAGACACAGGCGGCCCCGATGCTCGATAGCGGGCTCTCGACGCTGATTACCGACCTCGACGAGCGCGGGCTGCTGAAGGAAACGCTCGTGGTGTGCGTGGGCGAGTTCGGCCGCAGCCCGCAGCGCGGGGTCAGCACCTCGGGCAACCAGAACAACGACGACGGCCGCGACCACTGGCCGTACTGCTACACCGGCGTCATCGCCGGCGCGGGTGTCAAGCGCGGGTACGTTCACGGGAAGAGCGACAAGACCGCCAGCGCCCCGGTCGAAGGCGCGATTCACCCGACGGAACTGCTCGCGACGATCTACCACTCGGTCGGCATCAAGCCGGACACGATCGTGTACAACCACCTGAACCAGCCGCGCGAACTGGTGAAGGGCGAGGTCGTCAGCGGCCTGTTGAGCTAACCATACCCTCGGCAGTAACAAAAGAAACCCGCGCCCAGTGGGGCGCGGGTCAGTTCTGATTCACAAGTCTCCGAACACTTCACCACGGGATGTGCGAGCACTCCCATCACCGCATCACAGCCAGTTCGGGTCGGCGTCTAGGTCCGCGGGGGCGAACTCCTTTCGCTTCCATTTCTCCACAGCGAGCGCGGCCATTGCCGCGTTGTCCGTGCAAAGGTTGAGCGGCGGAATGACCAGTTCCGCCCCTCCTTGGCACACATCGCTTCTAACGCAGCCCGGAGCGGCTTGTTCGCGCTCACCCCGCCGCCCACCGCGAGTCGCGTTAGGCCGGTTTTGCGCAGAGCTTGCTTGCACTTCATCGTGAGAACATCGACCACTGCGGCCTGAAAACTCGCGGCGAGATCCGCACGCTTTTGGCCCGGTCCGGGGGGCGTGGACCTCTTCACGTCCTGTCCGTGGCACGCATAGAGCACCGCCGTCTTCAGCCCGCTGAAGCTGAACTCTAACCGCCCGTCGTCGATGAACGCGCGAGGGAAGTGGTGGGCTTTCGGGTTACCGGTCGCGGCCTCGCGCTCGACCGCTGGCCCGCCCGGGAAGCCCAAACCCAGAATCGCCGCGACCTTGTCGAACGCCTCGCCCGCCGCGTCGTCGCGTGTGCCGCCTAACAGTTCGAGTGACAACGCCGTATCGCAGCGAAACAGTGCCGTGTGCCCCCCACTCACGACCAGCCCCAAACAGGGGAAGATGTCGCGGTTGGCCGCGAGCCGGCACGCGAAGATGTGACTCGCGACGTGGTTTACTGCGATGAGAGGAACCCCCAGACCGAACGCGAACGCCTTCGCCGCGCTCACACCCACGAGCAGCGCGCCGACCAATCCGGGCGTATTGTGGACCGCCACGCAGCCGATGTCTTTGAGCGAGACGTTCGCTTGCACGAGTGCTTCGTTCACAACGGGAAGCAGGTTCCGGAGGTGCGCGCGGGACGCGATTTCGGGAACCACCCCGCCGAACCGGGCGTGCAGGTCCGTTTGCGACGCGACCACGCTCGACAGAACCTGTAGTTCGTCCGTGAACACCGCCGCGGCCGTTTCGTCGCAGGACGTTTCCAGAGCCAGAAAGTGTGTCATGGGGTTCATAGTAGCGGGCGCGCCCGATGGCGCCCGGCACTACGCCCCACGAACCAGCGTTTGCGTCTGTTCGGTTGTAACCGCGGGCGGAGGGGTTTCGATCAGCGTGCCCGGCTCCCACCACTCGGTGGCCCGGGCCGCGTTCCAGTCCGCGCTACAGGCACAAGCCGCGAGTGCGGCTTCCAACTCCCGAGCGCTCTGGAACCGGTCGGCCGGGTCTTTCGCCAGACACTTCGCCACGATCGCCGCGAGATCGGTCGGTATGTCGCTCCGTACCGTCGACAAGTTTGGCGCGGGTTGAGTCAGGTGGGCGGCGAGCAACTTCCCCACGCTCGTGCCTTCAAAGGGCGGGTGGCCGGCCAGGATGAAGAACGCGACGGCCCCGAGGCTGTAAATGTCGCCGCGCGGGTCCACGCTCTCACCCGCGGCCTGTTCGGGGCACATGTACGACGGCGTTCCGAGTACCGTACCGGCCCGCGTGATCTTCACGTCCGTTTCCGACCCGTGGTCCTGAACGAGTCCAAAATCGAGGAGCTTGGCGACGTCGCGCTGCCCCCCGAGCGTGGCCACGAGGATGTTGCTCGGCTTCAGGTCGCGGTGAACCATCCCGTTCGCGTGCGCCTCGGTCAGCGCGCCGCACAACTGGCGCAACAGGTACACGGCCCGTCCCGGCGCCAGCGGCCCGCGGTCCTTGACCAGCCGGTCAAGGGTCGGCCCTTCGAGGTACTCCATCACATAGTAGAAACTGCCGTCGTCGCTGCGCCCGTAGTCGTAAATGCGGACCGTGTTGAAGTGCGTCAGCGTCGTCACGGCCCGCACCTCGCGCTCGAACCGAGCCGCGGTCGCGGCTTCGGTCGCGAGTTCGGCGCGCACGAACTTCATCGCGCACGGGCGCTTGAGGAGCCGGTGCTCCGCGAGCCACACGTCGCCCATCCCGCCCGCGCCCAGCTTCTTGCGGAGCGTGTACGCGCCCAGTTGCTTCGCCTCACGGACCGCGTCGAACACCTGCCTTTGCAGGGCGCTCGACCGCGTCGCACAGAACACCGCGATCACCCCGGCCATAAACAGCGGGACCGCGGTCGCGGGGAGCAACCGCGGTAGGGCGGGGCACACCGCGGGGTTCAGCGCAATAGCCAGAGCAGTCGCAACGATCGGGACGAGAATGAGGAGCCCGGTACCAATCAGGCTGCGCCGCCGAGTGTTCGGGATCAACACGCCGTAAAAGATAACGGCGAACACGATCGGGTAGTTCGTCATTACGGCGTCGAAGCGGTAAACGATGTCCGGGTACCGCGGGTCCACCGATTCGGCGGGCGTCGCGTTCAACACGGCGAACCGAGCGGTCCCGCCGGTCAAACCGATCATTGCGAACTGGCTCACTTCGACCGTTCGTAGAGCAGAAAGGGCCGCGTCCGGGTTCCGCAACAGGAACACCAACCCGGCGATGCTCTGTCCGAACGCGAGGAGCGGGAGACCGATGGCCCACCGCCCTAAACCGCCCTCGGAAGGCATCACCGCAATCCCGGTGACGCCGAAAAGCGTAATCAGCCCCGTCGCGATCCCGATCGCCCCGTGCGTAACGAGCAGGCGCTTGTAGAGCAGTTGGCGCGTCTCTTCCACGAAGCCCGCGGACCCGGTCGAGGTCGCGCGCGGGAGCGTGATCCCGGTTTTGGGGCCGGATTCGCTCGGGCGCACGAGCGTCTCCTGGTGGGTGCTCGGTGCTTCGCGCACGATCGTAGCGCCGGGCGTGTCCGCGGCGACCGGGCGATCAGCGGTGAGGTCCGAAAGGTCCGGCATGGCGGCTCGAAAAACACTTTTTGGGAGGAACTCGGCGCCCGAGCCTGTACTGTTCGGTTTGCGGGTGCTTGCTTCTGTGGCTGCTTTCCGCGAGCACAGAAAATAATCAAAAGGCGCGACCGTATCGGGGCGCGGGACACTACACCCTAGCACCACTTCGGGCGCGCAGAGTCATTCCGTCACTCGCGTTGAAGCCGATCTGTTACCAAACCCGGTTGCGTTGTCCGCCGAGATTACGACGTTAAGAGCTGGCGCCGGTGTGCCACCAGCACGATACCTACCTGAGCCGGGCGCGTGAAATTGCAGTGATTCGCGAGAAATGGTCGCGCGAGGCCATTCTGGGCTGGCCTGGCCCAATTCCGCTTCTCTGATTTCGTGCCGTGCTTGAAAAATCTGCTCGCAGCCTACCCTACTTCGCGAACCGCGCCGACGCGAGTAATTCATCGAACGCTTTGAGCTGTTTTTCGACCGCGTCGACCGGGCCACTCATGCGGAAGAACCACGTCCCCTCGTCGCGCTCGACCGCGACGGCCACGATCCGCTGTGCCGGCTCGTCGGTTCCCGTAGCATCGAACCGGTGCCCCGCACTCCCACCCACTTTGACCGGACGGACGGCCTTCTTGACACCCTCCGCGTCGAGCGGTTCGAGCTTGAGTTGGCCGCGCCAGCGGTTGACATTGTCTTTCAGGCTCCCACTGCCCCGAAGCACGACAGACCGGACCGTATTGTCTTTGTCACCGACCTCGAATCGGGCGGCCACATTAAGTGACTCGTCACCGTCTTTCAGCTTGAGTTCGGTCCACCCCTTCGGGGTGGCGATCGTAATCGGTTTGGGTTTCGGTTCGTCCGCCTGTGCAAGCGGTACGCAGACGATGAGGAAGAGCAGAAGCAGAAGCGGGTACATCGTGTTCGACATGCGCCGGCCCTCGCGATGGTATTCGCACGATGATACCCGCTCGCGGCCGGGGCAACCAGCGAGCACGTGTGCGTACCAAGGGACGGCGCCGCCCCCGTTATTTGGGGACGAGCACCACGCGGAAGCCCACGTCGTAGTAGCGGAGGTCGGGGGGCACGTAGTGCCGGAACGCGGAGCGGCAGAACTCGGGCGCCCAGTACCACGATCCGCCGCGGAGCACACGGCTGGCGCCCGCGCCGCCCGACGGATCGTTCATCGGGCTGTTCTTGTAGTAATTCGGATCGTAGCTGTCCTGGCACCACTCCCAGGCGTTGCCGTGCATGTCGTAGAGGCCCCATGCGTTCGACTTCAGCCGCGCCACGCGGTTCGTCCGGTTCAAGGTGCCCTCACCGCGCGTACTGTTCTTGTCGTACCAGGCGTAGTGCTCCAACTGGTCGTCGTCGTCACCGAAGCAGTACCGCGCCCCCGATTTCCCGGCCCGGCAACAATACTCCCACTCGGCTTCCGTGGGCAAACGGTACGTCTTTCCCTCCTTCGCGCTCAGCCACGTGCAGAAATCCACGGCGTTGTACCAGGACACGTATGTCACCGGGCAATTGTCGGGCTCGTCCAAACCGGGAACCTTCCAACCCTCGTCGCCCGCGCTGTACCCTTTCTCCTCTACGAACCGGCGGAACTGCCCGGCCGTGACCTCCGTGGCGCCCATGTAAAACGACCGCGCGATCGCGACTTCGTGCGCCGGTGCTTCGGCCGGCAGGCGCTCCTCCTCGAACTTCCCTTCGTGCTTCTTGCGCAGCGCCTGGAACTTGGTGCTCCCCTCCGCGAACTCGTTGAGGCACCGGTCCACTTCTTCCGCGGGCGACCCCATCCGGAATCGGCCCAACGGAATGCGCTTGAACTTCATCCCCAGCGTGTTGGTGAACTCGGGCGGATTCGGGTTCGGCGGGCCGTCGCCCTCCGCGCCGTTCTTCACCGAGTCGGACGCGGCGCGCGGGCGCTGCAGCCAGTGCGTCAGGCCGGTGCTCTCGGCGAGAGCCAGTGCGAAAACGGAGAGCAAGAGGGCCGCGACCACAACCCATTTCCGCCGGCCGGAGCGCCCGAGCGCGGACCGACTCCGGCGGGGCCGCGCGCCCTCGGATGGTGCGCCATCGGCGAGGGCTGCGGCCACTTCTCCGGCCGACTGGAACCGGTCGTCCGGGTTCTTCGCGTGCAACTTGGCGATCACGTCCGCGAGCCACTGGGGGGCTTCGGGGACCACGTCCCGGACCGGCCGCGGGGCGTCCTCGATCACCCGCTTCAGGACCGCGAACGTGGCCGCGGCGCGGAACGGCGGGCGGCCCGTGGCCAGGGTGTACAACACGCTCCCGAGGCTGAACAGGTCGGCCCGGTGGTCGAGGGGCTCGCCCCGCGCCTGTTCCGGGGCCATGTACAACGGGGTACCGGCAACGACCCCGCTCTGCGAGATGCTCGCGTCGTCGGCCGCGCGCGCCAGCCCGAAGTCGGTGATCTTCGCCCGCTCTTGAGGGCCGGCTTCGATGAGCACGTTGCCGGGCGTCACGTCCCGGTGAATAAGCCCGGTGGCGTGGGCCGCGGCCAGCCCCTCGGCCATTTGCCGGCCGAAGCGCACGATCTCCGATTCTTCAAGGGGTCCGGTGCGATCAAGGCGCTGTTGGAGCGTCTCGCCCGGGATGTACTCCATCACGAGGTACGGTAGCGGGCGCTCCTCAATGACGTAGATCTGAACGACGTTCTCGTGGCGGACCTGCGCGAACGATCGGGCCTCGCGCAAGAACCGCTTGCGGGCCGGTGAAGTGGCGGCGAGCGCCGGGGCGAGCACCTTGAGCGCGACCACGCGGTGGAGCACATCGTCGAACGCCCGGAAGACGATCCCGAACCCGCCCCTGCCGAGGATCTGGAGCACCTCGTAGTGCCCGATCCGGCCGAGTGAATCGGTCCGTGTGGGGGGAAGCAAGAAACTCAGGTCGCAGGGCTCTTCGGCAGCCGGGCTCTTGTCGGTACCGCCGCCCCGATTGGCGACCCGGGTCACGAGCGAATCCGCGTCCACCGGGAGGCGCCCGTCCCCCATTTGCGCGCCGATCGGCTCGTCCAGGAACGCGCCCTCTTTGAAGTGCGCGGCCAGCAGCTCTTCCACCTGTTGGCGGAACACCGCGTCCCCGCGACACGTGCGCTCCAGGTACTCGCCGCGCGCGCCCGGGTCGGCCAAATCGAGGGCCGCCAGGAAGACCTCTTCTTCCGTCATGTCGGGAACCCTTCCAAGGTGCCGGCGCTCCGGGACGTTAATCAATGCGAGATCCCGGCCCGGTCTCGGCCACCGTCGGTTCCACTTTTTCGTGCGCGCCCTCAACAGCGCGGCGGAGCCAAGCCCGAGCGTAGGCCCAGTGCCGCCCGGCCGTGCGTTCCGACAGGTCGAGTGCAGACGCGGCTTCGGCGAGGCTGAGCCCTGCAAAATAGCGGAGCTTCACGAGATTGGCTTTGAGCGGGTCCACCGCTTCCAGTCGGCTCAGGGCCTCATCCAGGGCGAGCAAATCCTCGCGCGGTTCGGGCACAAGGGCCGCTTCCGGGTCAAGCGCCTGACGCTGCATCGCCCCGCCGTGCCGGGCAGCGGCCTTTTTTCGGGCGCCGTCGATGAGAATGCGCCGCATGGACTCGGCAGCAGCGGCGAAGAAGTGTCCGCGGTGGTCCCACTGGTCGTGCCCAGCAGCGACGAGCCGGAGGTACGCTTCATGAACGAGAGCCGTCGGCTGAAGCGTTTGGCCGGGCGGCTCAGCGGCTAACCGGGCGACGGCGAGCCGTCGCAGTTCGTCATAAACCAGGGGTAACAACTGCGCCGCAGCGCGCGGGTCGCCCCAATCCGTCGCGCTGATAATGTGCGTGTCCTTGGCCATTTCTTTATCGGGCGCGGGTGATCTCATACCAGATCGTGCGGAATACTCGGTTTCTGAGGCCAGTCTTGCAGGCTAATGCGCGACAAACACGAAACGCTCCGCTCCCATAGGAGCGGCTGTAGAAAACAGCGACAAAAGTAGGGAAATTCTATCCGGGTCCGGATGTGAGGACACGAACGAGTTCGAGGAAATTGACGTGAGCCGGCAGCGAATAGACACGCTTTGAATCGATTTGTTAGCGCCCCGTAATCGTCCGATCCCGTTCGCACTGGCCCGCACGTTATCGCACGGGCCAGTGCGAACGGGATCGGACGACGCTGTTACTCGTCGTCCTCGCGCAGTTTCGCGAGCACGTTAAGGTCTTCGAGCGTGGTCGCGTCGCCGGTAGATTGCCGACCAGCGGCGATGTCACGCAGGAACCGGCGCATGATTTTGCCGCTCCGCGTCTTCGGCAGGGAGTCCGTGAACCGGACGTCGTCCGGGCGGGCCAGCGCGCCGATGTTGTGGACCACGTGGGCCTTCAGTTCGGCCTTCAGCTCGTCGGTCGGGGCCACGCCCTGCTTTAGCGTGACGAAGCACACGATCCCTTCGCCCTTCAGGTCGTCCGGCTTCCCGACCACCGCGGCCTCGGCCACTTTTGGGTGGTGAACCAGCGCGCTCTCGACCTCCATCGTGCTGAGCCGGTGCCCGCTCACGTTCAGCACGTCGTCCACGCGGCCCATCACCCAGATGTAGCCGTCCTCGTCACGGCGCGCGCCGTCCGCGGTGAAATAAATGTTGGGGTAATGGCTCCAGTACGTGGACTTGTAGCGCTCGTCGTCCCCGTAGATGGTGCGCATCATGCTCGGCCACGGGCGCTTCACCACGAGGAACCCGCCCGCGTTCGCGGGTACCGGGTGCCCCTGCTTGTCAACGACTTCGGCGGCGATGCCCGGGAGCGGTTTCGTCGCGCTGCCGGGCTTGGTCGGGATCGCGCCGGGGAGCGGCGAAATCATGATCGCGCCGGTTTCCGTCTGCCACCACGTGTCCACGATCGGGCACCGCCCGCCGCCGATCACGTTGTGGTACCACATCCACGCTTCCGGGTTGATCGGCTCGCCCACGCTGCCGAGCAACCGGAGCGACGACAGGTCGTGCCCCTTCGGGTGCTGGTCGCCCCACTTGATGAACGCGCGGATCGCGGTCGGGGCCGTGTAGAAGATCGTCACCCGGTACTTCGCGATGATCTCCCAGAACCGGTCCTCGCGCGGCTGGTTCGGGGCGCCCTCGTACATCACGACCGTGCTGCCGTTGCACAGCGGACCGTACACGATGTAGCTGTGCCCGGTGATCCACCCCACGTCCGCCGTGCACCAGTAAACGTCGTCGTCCTTGATGTCGAAGACCCACTTGTGCGTGAGCGACGCGCCCAGTAGGTACCCGCCGGTCGTGTGGAGCACGCCCTTCGGCTTCCCGGTGCTGCCGGAGGTGTAGAGGATGAACAGCGGGTGCTCGCTGTCCAGCGGTTCGGCCGGGCACTCGGCGCTCGCGCCGGCCACCAGGTCGTGCCACCACACGTCGCGCCCGGCCTTCATCTCGACCGCGGTGTTACAGCGATTGAACACCACGCACTTCTCGACCGACGGCGACTTTTCGAGGGCCGCGTCCACGTTCGCCTTCAGCGGCACCACTTTTCCGCGGCGCCAGCCGCCATCGGCGGTAATCACGAGCTTCGACTTCGCGTCGTTGTTGCGGTCCGCGACCGCATCCGCGGAGAACCCGCCGAAGACGACCGAGTGCATCGCGCCGATCCGGGCGCAGGCGAGCATCGCGACCGCCGCTTCGGGGATCATCGGCATGTAGATCGTGACGCGGTCGCCCTTCTCCACGCCCAACGATTTCAGTGCGTTCGCGAATTTGCACACTTCGCGCAGGAGTTGCTGGTACGTCAGCGTGCGGGAATCGCCGGGTTCCCCCTCCCACACGAGCGCGGCCTTGTTCCCGCGCCCGGCCGCAACGTGCCGGTCGAGGCAGTTGTCGCTCGCGTTGAGCTGCCCGCCGACGAACCACTTCGCGTGCGGAACGTTGCTCCAATCGAGCACCGTGTCCCACGGCTTGGTCCAGTGAAGGGAATTGGCTTGCTCGGCCCAGAACCCGTCCGGGTCGCGTTCGGCCCACTCCGCGAGCCGGTCGCGCTCGGTCGCGTTCACGGTGGTGCGTGCGACGAACTCGGCGGACGGAGGAAACTGCCGCGTTTCCTTCAGCACGCTGGTGATGTTTTTATCGCTCATGGTCGGATCCATGCGGGGAGGGTAAGTCGGCCGGGACCGGTGCTCAACGGTACTTGCGGGGCCGTTGGCATCGGTATAACAAGCTGCGGGTGAAGTACCAAGGACTATGGGCGCCGGACTTATGGACCATTTCACAATCGCCGCGGTACAGATGAAAATCGCGCCAGACCGCGAATCGAACCTGGCGAAAGCCGAGGCCGCGATCGCCGAGGCCGCGAAACAGGGCGCGCAAGTGGTGTGCCTGCCGGAACTGTTCACCGGATACTACTTCTGCCAGAAGGAAGACATCGCGCTCTTTGATCTGGCGGAACCGATCCCGGGGCCGAGCGAGGACCGACTCGGCGCGGCGGCGAAGAAAAACAAGGTCGTAGTGGTCGGCTCGCTGTTCGAGAAGCGGATGCCGGGGGTGTACCACAACACCGCCACCGTCCACGACGCGACCGGGAACCTGCTCGGGCTGTACCGGAAGATGCACATCCCGGACGACCCACTGTTCCTCGAAAAGTTCTACTTCACGCCGGGCGACCTCGGGTTCAAGGTGTTCCCCACCGCGGCAGCGAAGGTCGGCACGTTGGTGTGCTGGGACCAGTGGTACCCCGAAGCGGCCCGGCTCACGGCCCTCCAGGGCGCGGAAGTGATCTTCTACCCCACTGCGATCGGCTGGCACCCGCGCGAAAAGGCAGAATTCGGCGAAGCGCAGCATTCCGCATGGGAAACGAGCATGCGCGGCCACGCGATCGCCAACGGTACTTACGTATGTGCGGTGAACCGCGTGGGGCACGAGGTCATCGTCGGCGAGGGGTTGGAGTTCTGGGGCGGGTCGTTCGTGAGCGACCCGTTCGGCCGCATTCTGAAGAAGGGCAGCACGAACAAGGAAGAAATCCTGGTCGTGAAGTGCGACCGCAAACTCATGGAAGACGTGCGCCGGAACTGGCCGTTCTTCCGCGACCGGCGCATTGATGCTTACGGGAGCATTACCAAGCGCGTCGCCGATTAAGTCACCTCTCTTGCGCCCGTTCACCTTTCGGAGTTCTCACACGATGCACGCTCGTCTCCTCTCCTGTTTCGTTCTGTGCGCCGTTACCGGCGGCGCACTCGGGGCCGACTGGAAACCGGCCCCAACCCCGCTCATGACCAAGTGGGGCAAGGAAGTGAAACCCGATAGCGCGTGGCAGGAGTACCCGCGCCCGCAAATGGTGCGAAAGAACTGGCTGAACCTCAACGGGTTGTGGGACTACGCGATCACCAAGAAGGACGCGCCCAAGCCCGAAAAGTGGGACGGCCAGATCCTGGTACCGTTCTGCGCCGAATCATCGCTATCGGGGGTCGGCAAGAGCGTCAGCAAGGATCAGAACCTGTGGTACCACCGCACGGTCGAAGTTCCCGCCGGGTGGAAGGGCCAGCGCGTGCTGCTGCACTTCGACGCCGTCGACTGGGAATCCACGGTTTTCGTCAACGGCACGGAACTCGTCACCCACAAGGGCGGGAACGACCCGTTCTCGGTGGACATCACCGACGCGCTGAAGGACGGAAAGGGTGAACTCGTCGTGCGTGTGTGGGATCCGACCGATTCCGGCGCGCAACCGCGTGGCAAACAGCAAGCGAAACCCGAAGGGATCTGGTACACGCCGGTCACCGGGATCTGGCAAACGGTGTGGCTCGAACCGGTGGCAAGTGACACCTACGTCAAATCGATCCGCGTGACCCCGGATGTGGATAAAGGCGAAGTCGAATTCATCGTCGATGTCGTCGGCAACGCCAATGCCGTTCTGATTGGGTTCAAAGACGGAAACTTCAGCGGCAAACCCGGCCAGCCCATTCGCTGCAAGTTGGAGAACCCGAAGCTCTGGACCCCCGACTCTCCACACCTTTACGACGTTCAAATTAACCTTACTTCGCCGGACCGGGACAGCGCTTCAGCGGACACCGTTTCGACCTACTTCGCGATGCGGAAAATCTCGACCGCAAAAGACGACAAGGGCGTGATGCGCCTGATGCTGAACAACAAACCGATGTTCCAGGTCGGGCCGCTCGACCAGGGGTGGTGGCCGGACGGGTTGCTCACCCCGCCGTCCGACGCGGCGATGAAGTACGACATCGAAGTGCTGAAGAAAATCGGCTTCAACATGCTCCGCAAGCACATCAAGGTGGAGCCGTCGCGCTACTACTACCACTGCGACAAGCTCGGGATGCTGGTGTGGCAGGACATGCCGAGCGGGGGCGTGCCGTCGCGCGGGCAACTCATTCCGCCGGACGCCAAAGAAGACGCCAAGTTCACCGACCCAGAAAAGAAGCAGTTCCGCGTGGAACTGAAAGCGATGATGGACCACCTGAAGTTCTTCCCGTGCATCGTGGTGTGGGTGCCGTTCAACGAGGGTTGGGGACAGCACGACACCAACGACGTCCTCAAGTGGGTGAAGGACTACGACCGCACGCGCCTCGTGAACGGTCCGAGCGGGTGGGTGGACCGCGGGTTCGGTGACATGAAGGACGCGCACATCTACCCCGGCCCGGGGATGTTCCCCACGATGCCGGACCGCGTGAGTGTGCTCGGCGAGTTCGGCGGACTGGGCCTGCCCCTCAAGGGGCACTTGTGGAAGGACACGGATAACTGGGGCTACCGCACCTTCAAAACCACTGAAGAGCTGCGTGAGAACTACCGGTTGCTCGTGCGCCGGCTGCACCCGCTCGTCGGCAAGGGGCTGAGCGCGGCCGTGTACACCCAGACGACGGACGTGGAAGTGGAAGTGAACGGGCTAATGACCTACGACCGCGAGGTCATCAAGTTCGACGTGGCCGAGACCGCGAAGTGGCACAAGGCGCTGTTCGGCCCGGCGCCCGAGTACCGCGAACTCGTCCCGACGTCCGAAACAGTCGCCCAGAAGTGGCGCTTCACGACCACCAAGCCCGCGGCCGGTTGGGAGAAGTCCGACTTCGACGCCGCAAAGTGGACCGAGGCCGACGGCGGGTTCGGGACGCAGGGCACGCCGGGCGCGGTCGTGCGCACCGAGTGGAAGACCGCCGACATCTGGGTCCGGCGCGGCTTCGAGCTAGCGGAGGCCCCGACGGGCGATGTCGTGCTCCGGATGCACCACGACGAAGACGCAGAGGTGTACATCAACGGCGTTCTCGCGCTCAAAGTGACCGACTGGACGTCGGGCTACACGGAGTTCTTCCTGACCGCAGAAGGTCGGAAGGCACTCAAGAAGGGCGCGAACGTGATTGCCATCCACTGCAAGCAGACCCGCGGCGGTCAGTACATCGACGCGGGTTTACAGGAGTTGAAGTAGGCGAGCGGCGGGCGAACCCCGCCCACCAGGGCGGTGGGTCTTGCACGTAGCAAATGCACCCACCGCCCTGGCGAGCGGGGTTCGCTCAATCACTAATTTGGTTCGGTGGCCCGGGCCTCTGGCCTGGGAAACGCCTCCCCAGGCCAGAGGCCCGGGCCACAATCAGATAACACCAGCACCCAACACCGCAACTCAGCGATTCAACCGGTACGGCGTCGGGTCGATGTGCGGCTTACCGCCGCCCACCAGTTCGCTGACGAGTTTCCCGGTTGCGGGGGCCATTGAGAGCCCGAGCATGTTGTGCCCGGCCGCGATCATCACGTTGCTCGCGACGGGCGCGCGATCGATGACGGGCAGCCCGTCGGACGTCATGGGGCGCCAGCCCCACCACTCCTCTTGCACCGGCTCTGCGAGCGGGTCTCGCAGGTACAGCTTCGCGGCATCCGTGAGCAGTGCCAGCCGCGACCGGTTCAGCGAATCGTCGTACCCGGAGAACTCCATCGTCGAGCCGAGCCGGTACCCGCTCGCGAACGGCGTGACCGCGACGCGGTGTTCCTCGAATATGAGCGGGTGCGTCGGGCACAGTGCCGGGCGCGGCATCGTCAGCGAGTACCCCTTACCGGGCTGGATCGGCACCCGGCACCCGAGCGCCGCGTTGAGTTGAGGGGTCCACGCGCCCGTCGCGATCACGAACTGGTCGCCGGGAACGTCCCCGGTCGAAGTTTTGAGCGCGGTCGCGACGCCGTTCGCCGTCGCGAGGCCGGTCATCGCGCAGTTTTCGCGGATCTCCACTCCCAGCGCCAACAGCACGCGCTTGAGTTCGCTCATCAGGCGGTCGGGCCGCAGGTGCGCATCGGATTCGTACAGGTAACCACCCGCCATGCCAGGCTTAAGGGCCGGTTCGAGTGCTGCGAGTTCGGTCGAATCGAACCGGCGCGCGGGCATCGAGAACTCGCGGCGCAACAGCTCGTCGGTGTGCGCGTAGTGCTCGAAGTGTTTCGGCGTCTGGAAGACGAACAGCAGCCCCTTCGACTCCCACTCGCACTCGATGCGCTCGGCCGCGATGAGTTCGTCGAACAGCGCACGCGACGAATTGAGCAGCGCCTGAATCGCGCGCCCCGCGGCCATCATGTCGCGCGTGTTGCACTTCCGGGCGAAGCCGAGGAACCAGCCGAGGTTCGCGAGCGCCACGCCCGGGCGAACCTTAAGGGGCGAGTTCCGCTGAAAGAGAGTCTTGAGAGTGGACGTGATCGCCCCGGGCGCGGCGAACGGCAGAACGTGACTGGGGCACACGTACCCGCAGTTGGCGTGCGAGCACCCGGCCCCGAACCGCTGGCGATCCACGATCGTGACCGCGTGCCCGGTCTTCGCCAGGTGGTATGCGGAACACGCACCCACCACTCCCCCGCCCACAACCACGACGCGCTTCGTCATGCGATCTCCCTAAAAGGCGAACGGCCGGCACGGGCCGACCGATCGAGCGCGAGGGGCACTGGTGCCCACCTCTCACTAACCGGCGCGCGCCGGCCGTTCGCCCGGACTCACTGTTTCGGCTTGGGCTGCGTGGTGTACGGCGCGTCGTCCGTGCGGAACGGCGAGGCCGGCAGCCCCTCTTTGTTAAACAGGTTCAGGGTCGGTTTGGCGAAGTTTACCCACCCGTAGCGCACCGCGACCGGTTCCGCAACCGCTTCGCTGGTGAGAACGACGGTGTCGTCCTTGATGGCAGCCTTCGCCGGGTGGAACTTCCCGTCCTTGCCCGCGACCGTGAAGCCCACGAGGTCGCCGTTCTTCGCGACCAGCCCGCCGCCCACGTGCGTGAACGTCAGCGTCGCGGTGTTGCTCGCGAACTTCGCTTCCTTGAGCATCGGGCCGTAATATTCGATCTTCCTGCCGTACTCGATGCCCAGCGCCGCGAGCGCGAGCCGCTCACCGACCGGTCCCTTCGGCTTCGGGTGGATGTCGCCCTCGTTGCCAATGTCGGTGATGACCGCGATCCCGGTCTTCGGCAGGGTCTTGGCCGTGTACAGTTGGGCGTCGCGGAGTTCAGCGTAGGTGACTGCGTTCGCGTTACCGTTACCGAACGGCGCGAGTTGAACGAGCATGAACGGCAGGTCGCAGTTGTACCGCGCGCGCCAGTCCTTAATCATCGTCGGGAACAGCGTGCGGTACTCGTAAGCCCGCCCCGTATTCGATTCGCCCTGGTACCAGATCGCGCCCTTCGTTTTGAAGTTCAGGATCGGGAAGATCATCGCGTTGTACAGCGTGCCGGGTGTGTGCGGCCCCAGATCGAGCGGCTTCTCGCCGGGTTTGGCCGGCTCCTTCGGGACCGGCTTGCCAGCAGCCTTGGCTTTGTCCGCGGCTTCTTTCCATACTGCCAGTGCTTTTTCGTAAACCTCCAGTGCCTTCTTCTGGTCGTACTCGTCGTAGGTCTTGACAATGGACCGGGCGCGATCGGCGTAATACTTCAAGCTCGGTTCAGCGTCGAGCGCTTCGAGGCTCGTCCACGCTTCGGCCGGGGTGCCGCCCCACGACGAGTGGATCAGCCCGACGGGAACACCGAGTTCCTTCTGGAGCTTCTGGCCGAAGTGGTATGCGACCGCGGAGAACCCGCCGATCGTGTCCGCCGAACTCACGTCCCACTTCGTGAGGTGTCCGAGGTCGTCCTGATTGGTGATCGGGCGCGGCGCGGTCCGCTTCTTGACGGTGAACAGGCGCAGGTCCGGGTTCGTCGCGCCCTCTTTCACCTTGGCCGGGTCTTCGCTGATGTTCACGGACCATTCCATGTTGGACTGGCCGGAGCAGACCCACACCTCGCCCACCGCGACGTTCTTGAACGCGACTTCGTTGTTGCCCTTTACGGTGAGGGCGTAGCCGGTGCCGGCCTTCTGCGCCGGAATCTTGACGGCCCATTTACCGTCCTTGTCCGCGGTCACTTTCGTGGTGGTCGCGCTCGCCTCGTTCGCGGTCTTTCGCGCCAGCGACACGGTAACCGACTCGCCCGCGTCGGCCTTACCCCAAACGACGATATCCGTGCCCTGTTGGAGCACCACGTTGTCGGAAAAGATCGGGTGCGGTTTCACATCGGCGCGGGCGGTACCCAGCGCCAGCACGCTCACCGATACGGCGAGCAGTACGGCCTTGAACGGACGCATGGAGAGGGCTCCAAGTGTATAAGTGGGAACGCGAATGGTAGGCGGAAGACAAAGTAAACTGCGGCCCGGCGAAAGGCAACGGAGCACTTACGAGTTTGCGCGGCGCGAGAATGTTACGACCCGAACAGATCAAGGACCGGCTTCCCGGCGCTCACGGCCCGCGTGAACCCGTCGGACCCGAGCTTCGTTTCCGGAGCCACGTCGAGCGCGTGGAACAGCGTCGCGCCGAAATCTTCGGGGCTCACCGGGTTGTCTTTCACATACGCGGCGATCCTGTCGGACGCACCGTACACCGCTCCACCGCGAACTCCCGCGCCCGCGAGCAGCGCCGAGTAGCACGCCGGCCAGTGGTCGCGTCCCTCGCCACTCACACGCGGCGTGCGGCCGAACTCACCCACCAGCACCACGAGCGTCGTTTCCAATAGCCCACGGTCTTCCAGATCGCCGAGCAGTGCGGACACGGCTTCGTCCACACGCGGAAGTGCCCAACTCAGCCCGAACGCAGTGGAGCCAAAGATGCTGCCGAGGCCCGGCCCCGTACCGTGCATGTCCCACGTTTGCACGTTGCGAAACGCCTCGCCCGGCGGAAGCCCGGTCCACGCGGTCACGCTGACGAGCCGCGTGCCTGCTTCGATGAGTCTGCGTGCCAGGAGTAAGTTCTGCCCGAGCGGGTGGCGCCCGTAACGGTCCCGCATGCGTGCGGATTCGCGGTCGAGATCGAACGCCACACGAGCCTCGGGACCGGTGAGCAGGTCGACCGCCTTTTCGCGGTACTTCTCCATGTTCGCAGCGTCCGCCCCGCCCGCGGGCTGAGTGGATTCGACGCGCGAGAGGAGCTTCTGCCGATCGAGCAGCCGGGGTGTCGGAACGTCGGCAGGCGGGTCGAACGACCTCACCTTGAAGCCCGGCGCGGACGGGTTATCGAGATCGGTACCGACACGCAACGGCGCGTAAGCCGCCCCGAGGAAGCCGCCCGTGAGGTAACGCGGTTGCACGTCGCCGGCTATGTTCTGCAACCACACGTAAGGCGGGACGTTTCTGGTCGGCGGGCACAGTTTCGCGACGACCGAACCGTAATACGGGGTGCTCTCGGCGGGGCGCGAGTGGCCCGTCATACAGACGTGCATTCCGCCGTCGTGATTGGGGTCGCCGTGGGTCATCGACCGCACGAGGCAGTACCGGTTGGCGAGCCGCGCCAAGCGCGGGAGGTGTTCGCAGATCCGCACGCCCGGAACGACGGTCGCGATCGGTTTGAAGGCCCCACAAATCTCCGCGGGCGCGTCCGGCTTCATGTCGAAGCTATCGATCTGGCTGCACCCGCCGTACTGCACGATGAAGATGCACGACTTCGGTTTTCCGCGACGCGGACCGCTACCACCTCCTGGTGACGCGCGCAAGAGTTCCGGTAACCCCAACCCAAGAACACTAATCCCGCCGAGTTGGAGGAGTTGGCGGCGATTGGGAGGCGTGTGGGGGCTGAATTTCATGGCGGGTACCCACGAATTCGGCGGATTGTGAGGCAGGACTTTTGAGCATACCACAACCGCCCGCCGACCCGAGCGCGGATTCTGCTACGCGCTCACCACTAACTTCGCCGCCGCCAGTGCCCCGGCCGCAGCCCCAACGAACGGTCCGACGATCGGCACCCAGGCGTAACCCCAATCGGACCCACCCTTCCCCGCAATGGGCAGAACCGCGTGCGCAAGGCGCGGACCGAGGTCGCGGGCCGGGTTGATCGCGTACCCGGTCGTGGCGCCGAGGCTGAGGCCGATTCCCCACACGAGCGCGCCGCCGAGCGGGGCCGCCAGCGCGCCGTTGATGCCCTTTTCCACAACGGCCGTGCCGACGAAGACCAACACGAATGTCGCGAGTGCTTCGCCGAAAACGTTTGCGGGAAAGTGGCGAATCGCGGGCGCGGTGCAATAACACGCGCGCTTCAGTTCGGGATCGGGCGTTTCGGCCCAGTGCGGGAAGTAGTGCAGCCAGACGAGTGTCGCCCCCACGAACCCACCCGCGACTTCGGCGGCGACGAGCATCAGAGCCTTGTCAACTTGGAGACCAGCGGTGAGAACCGCCGCCAGCGGTCCGACCGGGTTGATGTAGCCCGGCGCGCCGATCGCCTTCGCGGTGTACACTCCGGCCATCACCGCGAAAGCCCAACCCGCAGTAATCGCCATCCACCCGGCATTCTGGGCCTTCGATTTGTTCAGCAGAGCACCCGCAACGACCCCGTTGCCGAGCAGAATCAGAACCGCCGTACCAACGAACTCGCCAAGCACGTCGTTCACGAGGCACCCCGGGAGAGATTTACGAGTCCCGAAGCGTACCCGCGCACGCGCCCGTGTGCCACGCGCAGGGGTTAAGAATTTCCTCTTTCGGCCGCAGCTCGCATCGCGCTCCAGGCCGCTTCCACGTCCGCGCGCTCGGTCGTGATCGAACCCACCGACACGCGGACGATCCAGCGCCCCGCGAGGACCGCGGGCGTGAGGTAGGCGGCACCAGAAGCGTTCACGCGCTCCACCCAGTCGCGCGTGTGGGCGTCGAGCGCTTCACCGGAAAGTCCCGGCGGTTCGTGAACCAAACACACTGTTTGAAGCGGCACCGGGGCCACCACGCGCCAGTTCGAGGTGCGCGACACTTCTCCCGCGAGCCACGCGGCGTTCGCGATGTCGCGCCGGAGCCGCGCCTGTAACCCGGACACCCCCTCGGCGCGAATGAGGCACCACAGTTTGAGTGCGCGAAACCGACGCCCGAGTGCGATTCCCCAATCGCGGTAGTTCGGTGCCTTGCCATCTGCCTGCGTGCGCAGGTAGCTCGGGCTCGTGGACATTACTCGAATGAGGTGCTCGGTGTCGCGAACGTAGAACAGCGAGCAATCGAACACCGCGCCGAACCACTTGTGCGGGTTCAACACGAGCGAATCTGCCCCTTCGATCCCGGCCCACATCCCTCGACACTCGGGGAGAATCATCGCGGAGCCGGCCATTGCCGCGTCGACGTGAACCCAGATCCGGTGTCGCGCGGCAATTTCCGTGATCGCCCCCACCGGGTCGAGCGCGGTCGACGCCGTAGTGCCCGTCGTAGCGACCACCGCACACGGCACCTTCCCCGCGTCGAGGTCCGCGCGGACCGCCGCGTCGAGTGCATCGGGGCGCATCGCAAACGCATCATCGACGGGAACGGCGCGGACGTTGTCGCGCCCGAACCCCGCGAGCAGGGCGGCTTTCTCCACGGAACTGTGGCTCTGCGTTGAAACGTAGACTACCAACGGCTTCGGTTCGCCCTGCAATCCCCCGCGCACGAGCGAAAAGTGACTCGCACGCTCGCGCGCGCAGAGCAGCGCGAGTAGGGTCGAAGTAGACGCGGTGTCCTGAATCACCCCCGACCACGCGGTCGAAAGACCGACCATCTGGCGCATCCAGTCGCACGCCAGTTCTTCCAGTTCGGTAAGTGCGGGGCTGGATTGCCAATTCAACCCGAGTTGTCCCAAGCCCGTACTGAGGAAATCGCCGAGCACACTCGCCAGTTCCGCGTTCGAGGGGAAGTACCCGAAGAACCGCGGGTGCTGCCAGTGCGTGAGCCCGGGAAGGAGGATCGTGTTAAGGTCAGCAAGTACCGCGTCGAACGGTTCGGCGGCGGCGGGTGGTTCGGTCGGCAGTTGCGCTCGAATCGCCCCCGGTTCGGTGGTCGCTCGCACCGGGCGGGTCGCAATCGTAGCACGATAGTCCGCAATAAAATCGATCAAACGGTGACCATATTCGCGAAACTCGTCAGGAGTCATCGATACCTCAGTGAACAGCGAAGGGCATTCTTCCCATCTTGCGGTGCGGGAAGCGCATATTTTCTGCGCGTGGTACAGTTCCGGCCCGTACCGCGAGCAAAAAATACCCGCCTTCAACACACCGCAATGAAGCCCATCAGTTCACGCGGAACCGTGCAAGGGCAGTTTCATCGAGTTCCACGCCCAGTCCGGGACCGTCCGGAACCTTCGCGTGTGGCGGGCCGAGGTCGAGCGGGCGCGTAATGATCTCGCCGTCGTGGTAGAACGGGCCGATGGTGTCGGCCGGGAACGTGTCGCAGTCCACTTCCGGGAACGCGGCAGCGACGTGCAGCATCGCCGCGGTGCCGATGCCAAGTTCCAGATTGCTCCCGATCGTGCAGCGAAGCCCGGCCGCCTTCGCGACCGCAATGATTTCGGCCGTGCCCGCGATCCCGCCGTGCTTGCCCGGGTACACGCTGAAAATATCGGCGGCCCGGTGAACACTCAGTAGCCACGCATCTTGGAGCGTGAAAACGCTCTCGTCCGCCATGATGGGCGTGGTCGTGTCGCGACGGAGTTCCGCGAGAGCGGCCGGATCGCCCGCGGGAATGGGCTGCTCCGCGAGCAGGAGGTCCAGGTCCGCGAGCGCACGAAGGCAGTATTTCGCCTGCTGAATCGTCCAGCCACAATTGGAATCGATTGTGACCGGAATGTGGCGCGGGGTCACTTCGCGCACGGCCCGCACGCGGGCGATGTCGGTTTCCGGATCGAGTCCGGTCTTCACCTTCACGCACGACACGCCGAGCGCAAGGTGCTGCTCGGCCATCGCACGCGAACCGGGGACGTCGCGCGCCCACACGACGAGTTTGATGCGCACCCGGTCGCGGACCTTTCCCCCTAAGAGTTGGTACACCGGGACGTTCGCAGACTTGCCCGCGATGTCCCACAGCGCCATTTCCACCGCGGACTTCGTGAACGGGTTCAGTTTGATGATGAAGTCCATCGCCCGGCGCGCGGCCGTGATGTCGCGCGGATCGGTGCCGACGAGTTGCGGCGCGATGTACTCTTCGATTACCGCGACCGTCCCGCGCTGCGTCTCGCCGGACCACAGACCGGAAATGGTCGCTTCACCAAGCCCCACGATCCCCGCGTCGGTGTGAACCTTCACGATTACGTAGGGCGACGTAACGTGTTCCCCGTGTGCGGTCTTCGCGGTCATGCCCTTTTTCAGTGGAACGCAGACCGGAATCGCTTCAATGCGAACAATCTTCATGAAGTGCTCTCGTGTCGGGTGATTCGAGGATGAGTTCTGGAACTGCCGCGAATACTCACTTCTTCAGGGCCTTTGCAATTGCCTCGTTCATTCGCTTCTCGCTCCCCGGGTTCACCCAGCACCAGTCACCCAAGTTGCTGTCATTTTCCTTCCAGGCGCGTTCGATCGGGATGTACCCCGGGCCGCACTCGCCGTACCCCGCGACCAACACGAAATCACCGGGCCGAGCTTTCTGTGCAGCGAGCTGGAACTCGACGTAGCTCTCCGCCGGCAACAGCGCGAGCGCAGCACTGCCGAAGTCGAGTACGGGCAGGTCAATTGGTTTGCCCGCGTCACAGCGTTTCTTCCAACTCAGCCCGAGCGCGGCGAGGCACTGCCCGAACGGTTTCGGGTCGTCAGTCAGACGCTTCATGAGTGCCTTTTCCGAGAACCCCTCGGATGTGCGTGCCTCCAGAAAGATCGACATTGAGCGGAAAGCCACCTCTTTCACCGCGGTCTTTTTCGTCACCTTCCACGCGGTAGCCATCGCAGAATAAATGCGATCGCCGAGCACTTCACGGTTGGCCGGGTCGCCGTCGTTGTACTTGCCCGCGGTCACGTTCCCGCCGCACCCGCTCGCGTACATCTGGAACACGCCCGGGGTATCGGCTTGGCGCCTCTTACGAGCCATTCCGACGAAGTCCGCGGTCACCCCGCCTTCCCGTAGTAGCTCATCGGGTGCGTCGCATAGGCCGAAAGCCCGCACAGCGGCGTATCGCCGTTCCAGAAGCTGAGCGTCTTCAGCAACGGGTCGATGGTCCCCTCTTCGCCCGCGCGCACTTTCGGGTCGCGGCTCGCGGACGTACGGTTGTACTGCACCTTCCCGCTCTCATCGAGGTAGCGCCGGTTCGACGCGACCTTCTCCACCTTCGCCTCGCCCGTCCCGATGTGCGTGACGGGGCGTGCGGTCTTCAGGCACGTTTTGGCCGCGTCCGCGACGCGCGAAACAGCTTTCTCCAGAAATGCGAGGTCACAAATCGCACCTCTAGCCTTATGTTTTTCGAGCAACTGCTGGGCTTCGAGGTCCACAATCGGTGCGTCATGCTGGTGCAGCGCGCAGAGCATCACGCGGACCGGTTCGGTCCCCACGGCTTTGGCGACCGCATTACGGAAGAGGTCATAAGCCCCGTTCCGGATCTCGCACCAATCGAGCGCCACGAACACGACCGGTTTCCCCGCCCCACTCAGCACGAACCCGTGTGCGAGCAGTGGATCGACGATTTCCTTGGCCGGCGCAATGCCACCGCCCATACACGGGTGACCAATCGGGATGGTCACTTCCGCGTCGAAAGTCGCGAGCGTGAGTTTGGGTTCGGCTGCCCGAACCGGTGCGAACGGGGAACCGACCGTTAAGGCAATGGCTGCGCCCATTGCGTCGCGTCGAGTTGGGTTCATGGCGGGCCTCGTGGTATGCTGGTGTGCGGACACGAGTGTACTCGGAGTTCCGCGCGTGTTCACGATCGAGGACAAATCGTTTCTTCGCACCATCCTCGCGAACCCGTCCGACCTGACCGCGTGGCTCGTTTACGCCGACTGGCTCGACGAACACGACAACCCGCTCCACGCCGAATTTCTCCGGCTGGAGGTGCGCCGCGGGCAGCTCCGCAACACGCAGCTCGAGTGGTACACTGTGGAAGCGCGGCTCCGGGAGCTCCGGGCCGAGATTGACCCGAAATGGGTCGCGGTCTTCGACCGGCCGGCGATAGAAAACTGCGAAAGTGCGTTCACGTTCAAGTGCCCCAAACAGTGGGAGAACCTGAAGCCCGTCGACACCCCGGCGGTCCGGTACTGTGGAGCCTGCCAGAAGAACGTGTACTTTTGCCACACCTTGCCCGAAGCGCAAGACCATGCGCGATTGGGGAACTGTGTTGCGGTTCAACTCGACGTACTGCGCTACCCTGGAGATTTGGCCTTCCGACGCCAGGTACTCGAAATGCTTGCGGAACAGTTCCCACCTGATGACGGAATGGTGATGGGGATGATTAATTTCGGAGAACCGGAACCCGAACCAAGGCCGCGCAGACCCTGGTGGAAATTCTGGTAGCCGGTCCCGGCAGCGCATTCGGTCGACCGGCTCTTGTTCCTGTCGAGCGCGAAAGACCTTCTTCGGACACCACGAATCAGCGAATCGGGGTCGCTCCGGGTTCCGGTCGCGGTATTGGGCGGGGAACGCCCCGGAAGGCGCTCGCCGCCCGTCGGCGGGTTCCTAGCATATCCGCGAACCGGTCTGCGGGCCGGTACGTAACACACTTGGCACCCCGTTATCGGATCGCGCCGCCCTTTTATTGGCCGGCCCCCGGAGACCGCCTAATGGCCGAAGACGTTGTCGTCGAGACCCGCAGCCTGACGAAAGTGTACCGCGACTTCTGGGGTCGCAAGAAAAAGACCGCGCTCAACGCCCTCGACCTCAAAATCCACAAGGGCGAAATCTTCGGCCTCCTCGGACCCAACGGGTCCGGCAAAACCACCACAATCAAACTGCTCCTCGGCCTCCTGTTCCCCACAAGCGGCGACGCCTTCGTGTTCGGCGAACCGGCCGCCAAGGTCGAAAAGAACGAGCGCATCGGCTACCTACCGGAAGAGTCCTACCTGTACCGGTTCCTCAACGCCGAAGAAACCCTCGACTTCTACGGCCGGCTCTTCAACATCGACCCGGACACCCGCAAGCGCCGGGCGGCCGAACTCATCGAGCGCGTCGGGCTGGGCGCCGACAAGAAGCGCATCCTGAAGGAATACTCGAAGGGCATGCGCCAGCGCATCGGACTGGCCCAGGCGCTCATCAACGACCCGGAACTCGTGATCCTCGACGAGCCGACGTCCGGCCTCGACCCGCTCGGTACGCGGTGGATGAAGGACCTCATCCTCGACCTGAAGGCCCGGGGCAAAACCGTCCTGATGTGTTCGCACCGGCTCGAAGACGTGCAGGACGTGTGCGGGCGCATCGCCATTCTGTACAACGGCGACCTCCAAACGCTCGGCAAAGTGTCCACGCTCGTCGAGGACGCGGTGCGGCTCGAGGTTCGTGCTAGCGGGGTCAAAGAGTCGCCGGAACTGAAAGCGGACCTGGAAGCCGTGTTCAAGAAGCACGGCGGCTCGATCGAAACGGTCGGGCACCCGTCCAGCACCCTGGAAGAATTGTTCTTGCGGGTCATCGAAGAATCGCGCGCCCGCCCGGGTCGGCGCTACCTGCCGCCCGAAGAGGCGCCCCGTAGCGCGGCGGCCCCGAGTGCGGCGCCGGCCGCGACCGCACCCGCGGCGGCCCCGGCTTCTCCGCCGCCCGCGCAACAGCAGCAACAAAATCAGGGCAAGAAGAACAAGAAAAAGCGCTGAGCCCCGAGTCGGGGTCGGAAACGTATCCGTGAGCGGTCGCCGGACCGCGCGCCCGTTGTTTCACGAGCTTTTTGGCCCCTTCATGAGTCATGAGGGCCACCGGTACTCGCCAGCGGCGCAGTCGCTGGCCCCCACAGGGTTCTCAAGGGCTCCCCCGATGTCGTCGGCGCTGTTCGGGATTCTGCAACTGGACCGGGGCGACCCCTACGGGTACGCACAGGTGACGGGGCTGCTCCAGGCGTGGCTCCAGGACGCGGGCGGGTTCGCGGCCATCGGTTTGGTCGTGTACCTCATCTACGCCCTGAGCACGCCCACGGACAAGTCCGAGTCCGAGCGGCTCCGCGTGCCGGTGTCCAAGTGGATGCTGGTGACGGGCGCTATCAGCCTCGTCTGTTACGTGGTCCTGCTCGTGCTCATGGTCCTGAACCGCGGGGCCCAGCCCGTGGTCCCGGTCCCGACCACGGGCGAAGCGGTCCGGGCCGAGCCCCCGGTGGTGCACCGGGAACTGCAACCGATGGTCATGATGATCGCGGGGCTGTTCGCGCTGCTCGGGTTGGGCGAACCGTTCGCCCGGGATCTGTTCAAGACCCTCCGGCGCAACGTGTCGTTCAACGCCTCGGGCGCGATCCGGTTCTGGGGCGCCCTCAAGGCCTATTCGGGCGAGCTCCTCACCCGGAACCGCGTCATCGCCCTGATCGGCGCGCTGGGCACCTACGCGGTAATCGGGGCGGTCCTGTTCGCCGTCGGGGTTCCGCGCCTCACGGCCATCTGGACGTGGCTCCTCGCCGTGGGCGCCGGGGTGTTCCTCGCGGCCCTCGCGCTGCTCATGCTGTTCGAGGCCGAGGGCCCGGTGTGGGCCATCGCGAAGCTCAGTTTCAAGGAAGCCGTCCGGAGCCAGTTGCTCTGGGTGTTCCTCATCGTCCTGCTCCCGTTCCTGTTCCCGGCCCAGTGGTTCATGCCGATCAAGCCGGCGGACGAGCTGCGCACCACGACCGCGCTCATCACGGTCTTCATGAGCGTCCTGGTCCTGTTCCCGGCCGCGCTGCTCGCGGCGTTCGGCATCCCCAACGACATCAAGAACCTGAACATCTTCACCGTCGTGTCGAAGCCGGTGGAGCGCATCGAGATCGTGCTGGGCCGGTTCATCGGGTACACGGCCCTCATGACGCTCGCGCTCCTGGCGCTGACCGGGGTGAGCGTGGTGCTCATCACCAACACGTCGATCTCGGAGAAGGCCCGCGAGGAGACGTACAAGGCCCGCGTGCCGCACCGCGGGAAGCTCGAGTTCAAGAGCCTCCGGGCCGAGGACCGGCAGGAGAAAAAGGACTTCGAGGGCACCAACGTGGGCCGCGAGTTCGACTACCGCCGGTACATCGCCGGGCACGAGAAGTCCCCGCAGCGGGCCATCTGGAAGTTCGCGAGCGTGCCGGCCGAAATGGAGCGCCCCGAAGGGGACAAGGTGCCCGTCGAGTTCACGTTCGACGTGTTCCGCATGACCAAGGGCGAGCAGGACAAGGGCGTGATGGTCAACTTCACGCTCGTCACGCAGAACGCCCCGCTGCGCCAGCCGACCAAGGACGAGGGGGCCGAGTGGCAGTGGGTGGACACGGCCCGCCGGGACCAGTACCTGGCCCGCGCCGAGGAGTACCGGCGCCAGGGGTTCCAGGTCGACCGCGCCCAGCCCGGCGACCCGGCGTGGGCCAAGGTGAACGAACTCGCCGAGGAGTTCGGGTTCTTCGAGTACAAGGGCAAGCCGGTCTTCGACTACGCCGTCATGGGGATCGAGGTGCCCGCCGGGCTGTTCCGCAACGCGAACGGCGCGAAGGCCCCGCCCGGCAAGGACGAGAAGGGCGAGCCGCTCCCGCGCCTCACGATCCAGGTGAAGTGCGAGAGCGAGGGGCAACTCCTGGGCATGGCCGAGCCGGACCTGTACCTGCTCCGGAACGAGATGCCCTACGCGGTCAACTTCTTCAAGGGCACGGTCGGGCTGTGGTGCCGGCTGTGCATCGTGATCGGGATCGCGACCGCCCTGAGCACGTACCTGAGCGGCATCCTCGCGTTCCTGGGGACCGCGCTCATCTACGTCACCGGGTTCTTCACGGACCACCTGAGCGACCTGGCCACCGGGCGGAACATCGGCGGCCCGTTCCAGAGCATGTCGCAGATCGTGAAGGCGGAGCAGTCCACGACCCCCGCGTCCGACACGGCCTACACCCGCACGCTCCTGCTCGGCGACAAGTTCGCCGCGTGGGTCTACCGGCGGATCCAGAACGTGATCCCGGACATCGACTCGTTCAGTTGGGGGCACTTCGTCTCCGAGGGGTTCAACATCAACACCGAGTACCTCGTGGTGAACGTGCTGGTCACCTTCGGGTACCTGATCCCCTGGGTGATCGTGGCGTACTACCTCATGAAGTCCCGAGAAGTTGCCGCGTAAGGGCGCGCCGCGCCCGGCACTCACACGGGCCGGGCGCGGACCTGGGTTCCGAACACCGAACACCGAGCACCGAACACGACTATGAACCCCCTGCAACGGGCCGCGATCGTCCGCAAGACGACCTACCTCGGCGCGATCCTCGTGCTGTTCACGCTCAGCATGATCTGGCGGGGCGCGATCCCGGTCCCGTTGAGCGGGTCGAGCGGGCCGTTCCGGTGGGCCGCGGGCCACACCATCCAGGCCCAAGCGCGGAACCTGGACGTGTGGGAACTGGACCCGCAGGAGGGCGAGGCCGAGATCACGGGCAGCGCGCTGCGGCTCACCCTCACGGGCAGCCGCGGGCTCGCGGTTTCCGCGCTGTGGCTCTCGGCCATCGACAAACAGAAGCGCAACGACTTCCACGAGTTCGAGCAGCGGGTCATGATGGTGACCAAGTTGCAACCGAACTTCATCACGCCGTGGATCTTCCAGAGCTGGAACATCGCGTACAACGTGTCGGTCGAGATGCACGGCAGCGGCGACATGTACTTCTACATCGTCCGCGGCATCCAGTTGCTCGCGGAGGGCGAGCGCCACAACAAGCGGTCCCCGGACATCCGGTACCAGATCGCGTTCTACTACCAGAACAAGTTCGGCGTGTCCGACCAGGTGGAGACGCTGCGGTGCCTGTTCGACCTGAGCTGCATCCCGCCGAGCCAGCGGAACCCCAAACAGTTCGAGGACCCGGAAACCGGGCGGATCAACTACGCGAAGTTCCAAGAGTTCTGTGAAAAGCACCCCCACCTCGTCCGGCGCCTCCGCGGGGAGGACCTGCGGTACACGGACAAGCGCGCGAAGGAGAAGCTGCGCCGCGGCACGCCCAAGGAAGTGGTCGACTTCCTGAAGACCAACTGGGAGGTGCCCTCCCGGTACCGCCCCAACTACCTGAAGGAACTGACCGACGACCTGGCGGAAACCGAGAACCAGTTCCCGGCCCTGCCCCCGCAGTTCAACGAGGGCCCGGACGAGGCGAACCCGACGTCCGGCACCGCCGACGACCGCGCCCCCGGGCTGGGGTACTTCACCGGGTTCAAGGCGGCCCGGGCCTGGTTCAGCTACTCGCTCCTGTTGCTCCCGCCGCCGCTGAAGGACGCGCAGGGGCTCCCGGTCCCCGGCCCCACGCCGGCCCCCGGCACCTTCGACCACGACCCGGCGAAGCACCGGGTTCCGCGCCTCCCGATGATGGTCATCTTCCGCCAGGGGGCCCCCGCGCCCAGAGCTACCAGGCGGAAATGGAGCAAAAGGAAGGGTGGTTCGACGAGGAGGGGTGGCAGATCGACGACCCGAGCGACCAGCCGTCGAAGTGGTGGTTCCCGGACAACCCCGACCGCCCGACCCAACCGCGGGGCGTGGTCGTCGGCACGGGCCGCGCCTGGTCGCTCGAGGAGTGGCGCAAGGCCGCCGAAATGTGGGACCGTCACGGACGGGATTACGGCCTCGTGTTCGCTCAGGGGCGCCGCGAAACCCTGGAGAACCGGCGCGGCGACCCGGGCTCCCTCCCCAACGACCCGACCCCGGAACAACTCACGGACCCGGTTCTCCGCGAACGGTACCTCGCCAAGGTCGCGCTCGAGTATTACGGCTCGAACCGGAGCGTCACGAACTTCCCGTACTTCCTCGCGTCCGCCCAGGCCGAAGCGAAGTCGCTGACCGTCAGGGCCCGGAAGACGCTCTGGAAGGCGGAACAGGCCCGGAAGATCAGCAACCCGCCGCTCGCCATCCGGCTCTACAAAGAGGGGTTGGGGTTGTGGAAGCAAGTTCTTACTGAGAACAAGGACTTCCTCCGGCCGGAGCGGTCCGACCGGACCGAAGAGGAAACGGCCGAGTACGATTTGGCGTACCTGCGCCTTCTGGTTCAGGACGACGAGCGGGTGCGCAAGCGGGCCAACGAACAGGTCCACGCGGCCCAGGCCGTGGTCCCGTTCCTGACGCTCCCGTTCCAGACCGAGGCCCTCGCGCCGGGACAAGTGGCGGTCGCCGACCCCCTGTGGACCACGGCGAACCGCGAGGAGATCAAGTGGTACGTCGTTGTGTACGTCAGACGATGAAAGAATCCGTGCGGTCGAAGCAGGGGGTGTCGCGGAAGCCGCAACAGCAGGCCCCGGCCCCCGGCCCGGGCGGTCCCGGCGCGCCGCCGATGGGTCGCCCGAGCCCCCGGGTGGGCCGCCCCCGGGCCAGTAGGCGCGGACCGATCGCCCTAAACGCGCCCGCTGACGGGTCCAAAAGCAGCACCAACCGGGCCGCGGGGGCACCCCGCGGCCCGCGGTTCGTACAACAGCCTCCTCGTTGCTCCTTCTAACTTGCGCCCACACTGACAATCAATGAACCGCACCGCTCTCGCCGTTCTCGCCCACCCCGATGATGCCGAGTTCCTCTGCGCCGGTACGCTCGCTCGATTGAAGAAGGAACACGGCTGGACGATCCACGTCGCGACGATGACCCCCGGCGACTGCGGGTCCGCGGAGCACGGCCCGGAGGAGATCGCCCGCATCCGGCGCGCGGAGGGGCGGGCCGCGGCCGAGGCCATTGGTGCGACCTACCACTGCCTCGAAGAGCGCGACCTGCGCGTGATCTACACCGAGAGCGCGCTCGAAAAAGTGACGCGCCTCATTAACGCGGTCGCGGCGCAAGTGGTGCTCACGCACAGCCCGGACGACTACCACCTCGACCACGAGCAGACGAGCAAGATCGTGCGCGCCGCGACGTTCGCGGCCCCGATCCCGAACTTCCTGCACGGGCGGCACTTGCACCCGCCGATCGCGCACATCCCGCACCTGTACTACTGCGACCCGCTCGAGGGGAGCGACGCCTTCGGGCGCCCGATCGTCCCGGGGTTCCGCATCGACATCAGCGCGGTGATCGGGGACAAGGCGCGGATGCTGGAGTGCCACGAGAGCCAGCGCGCCTGGCTCCGGGCGCACCACGGGGTCGACAACCTGGTGGACTCGATGCGCGAGTGGGGCGCGGCCCAGGGCGCGCACGCGGGCGTGGCCTTCGCCGAGGGCTTCCGCCAGCACCTCGGGCACAGTTACCCCCGGACGAACGTCCTCGCGGAGCTGCTCGGAACCGTCTGACGCTCACCGGAGCGGGTGACACCGGGCGCGGTCTTCACGTTATCGCGGTTTTTCGTGGCGATTCGTTCCTTGACGCGCCCCGAACCGGCCCGTAATCATGACCATCTGAACGCCTCTTCAGGCGCGCCCGGCCGGTCGCGCGAACCCACTCGGCCACTGGACCGTCTCGACTCCGGCTGCCGGAGCCGCCCCGCTGTCCCCAGGACGCTCGCAACATGACCCCGTCCGACCCGACGACCAACGTGCCCGCCGACTCTTCCGCCCCCGCCACCGACGCAGCACCGACGCAGCCGACCGAAGAACCGGTCGCGCCGGCCGAAAGCTCCACCGCCCCGCCGGTCGAGAGCACTGCGCCCGCGGAGCCGACGGCCGAGGGCGCGGCACCCGCGGAAGCGTCGAACCCGCACGCACATCGGGGTCGGGCTGTACCAGCACGACGTGAAGCCGGAAGTTCCTGACGGAATCGCTCGCGTAATAACTTCGTATCGCGCAGGATCTGCAGATCCGCAAGGCGCAGGTCGAGGCCGTCGTTCAACTGCTCGACGACGAGAACACGGTCCCGTTCATCACGCGCTACCGCAAGGAGCGCACCGGCGGGCTGAACGAGGACGTCATCCGGCGCATCCAGGACCGCGTCACGAACCTGCGGGCGCTCACCGACCGCAAGCGCACGATCCTCAAGAGTATCGCGTTCCAGGGGAAACTGAACGACGCCCTCACCCAGGCCATTCTCGCGGCCGAGGCCCCCAAGCGCCTCGAAGACCTGTACCTGCCGTTCAAGCCCAAGAAGAAGTCGCTCGCGACCGAGGCCCGTGAAAAGGGCCTGGGGCCGCTCGCCGAGGCGATCTTCAACCGCGACCCGGCCGTCGACAAACTGGACGAGGTCGTTCAGGGGCTGGTCGAGCCGGACAAGTGGCTGCTGAACACCGACGACGTGATGGCCGGCGTCCGGAACATCCTCGCCGACATGGTCGCGGACTTCGCCGAGGTGCGCGGGCCGCTGCGGGCGTTCTCCTGGGACACCGGCGTCCTCGTCTCGATCCGGGGCGAGAGCGTCCCCGAGAGCAAGGGCAAGGAGTACGAGCCGTACTTCGACTTCCGCGAACCGGTCAAGGACATCCCGCCGCACCGCGTGCTCGCGATCAACCGCGGTGAGAAGGCCGGCGTCCTGAAGGTCCGCATCGACACCGACCCGGCGATGGGCCTGGAGATCACGACCTACCACCTCGGGCTCGCGGACCACCCGCACCGGGGGCTGATGCTCGAAGTCGCCAAGGACGCGCTCGAGCGCCTGCTCAAGCCGAGCCTCGAGCGCGAAATCCGCCGCGAACTCACCGACCGCGCCCAGGAGCACGCGGTCATGGTGTTCGCGAAGAACCTCCGGAGCCTGCTGCTCCAGCCGCCGCTGCGCGGCCGCAAGGTGCTCGCGGTGGACCCCGGCATCCGCACCGGGTGCAAACTCGCGGTGCTGGACGAGACCGGCAAACTGCTCGAAGACGCGGTGATCTACCCGCACGGCCAGAAGAAGAACGCGACCGACGCCAAGCGGAAGATGGAGCAGCTCGTCCGCAAGTACCAGCTCTCCGTCGTCGCGATCGGGAACGGGACCGGGTGCCGCGACACAGAACAGCTCGTCGCGGACCTGATCTCCGACCTCGCGGACCGGCGCCTGAACCCCGTACCAGACGCGCCGCAAGCGTCCACACTCGCTCCGGAAGCGCCGGTCGTAGCGCCGACGCCGCAAGAGCCGGTGCTCGCGCCGGTCGTGACGGCCGTGCCCGCGGCGATCTCGCTCGACTCCGGCGCGCCCGTGGTGCCGACCGAGGCGGTGACGCTCTCGACCGAAGCACCGGCCGCGCTCGTTCCGGCGGAAACGACCACCACACACCCCGAAGCAGCGCCGGCCCCGAGTGAAACGCTGACGACCGGTGCCCCCGAGACCGCGTCGGTTCCCGTGGCCCCGGCCGCACCCGCGGTCCCGCCCCCGCCGCCGATCTCGCTCGAAGGGCTGCCCGACGCGCCGGAAGACCTCGCCTACGTCATCGTCATCGAGGCGGGCGCGAGCGACTACTCGGCCAGCCCGGTGGCCCGGGAAGAGTTCCCCGACCTGGACGCGACCACGCGCGGCACCATCAGCATCGGGCGCCGGCTCCAGGATCCGCTCGCGGAGCTGGTGAAGATCGACCCGCAGCACATCGGGGTCGGGCTGTACCAGCACGACGTGAAGCCGAAGTTCCTGAAGGAATCGCTCGAGGGCGTGATCGAGTCGAGCGTGAACCAGGTCGGTGTGGATCTGAACACCGCGAGCGTGCCGCTCCTGCGCCACGTGTCCGGGCTGAACCAGTTGGTGGCGCGCGAGATCGTCACCTACCGCGAGAAGCAGGGCGCGTTCGCCAACCGCGAACAGCTCCTCCAGGTGCCCGGGCTGGGCGAAAAGCGGTTCACCCAGGCCGCCGGGTTCCTCAAACTGCCCGACGGCCCGGATCCGCTCGACAGCACGTGGATTCACCCGGAAAGCTACCCGCTCGCGCGGCAGGTGCTCTCGGACTTCGGGCTTACGCCCGCGGACCTGCGCGACAAGGCCAAGGTCGAGGAGCTCCGCGCCAAACTCAACGGCGCGAACCTGGCCGAGATCGCGGGTAAGCTGAACGTCGGCGAACCGACGCTCGACGACATCTTCGCCTCGCTCGCGCGCCCCGGGCGCGACCCGCGTGAGGATCTGCCCCCGCCGATCTTCAAGACGGGCGTGCTGCGCCTCGAAGACATCACGCAGGGCATGGAGCTGAAGGGTACCGTGCTGAACGTGGTGCCGTTCGGGGCGTTCGTGGACATCGGGCTGAAGGAGAGCGGCCTGGTTCACATCAGCCAGATGGCGAACCGCTACATCAAGAGCCCCTACGATGTGGTTTCGGTCGGCGACGTCGTCACGGTGTGGGTGATGGACGTGAAGGCCGGCGAGAAGAAGATCTCGCTGTCGATGATCCCGCCGGGCCAGGAACGGCGCCCGCAAGAGCGCGGCCCGGCCCGCGGCGGTCACGCGCCCCGCGAGCAGCGCGCGGAACGGCCCCAACAGAGCGCCCGCCCCGCCCCGCAAGAACAGCGCGAGCGCCCGCCGCAGCCGGCGCGCGACGATCGCGGTGGGAACCGGGGCGGCTACCCGCAACGCGGCGGCTTCCAACCGCGCCAGGGGCAGGGGCAAGGCGGCGGTCGGTTCAACCGCGGTCCGGCCCCGGCGAACACGAACCCGCCCGCGAGCGCGCAACCCGCGGAACCGGTTCAACCGCTGCCGCCCAAGAAGCCGAGCAAGCCGAAGCCGCTGCCGAACCTGACGCCCGAAAAGAAGGCCGGCAAAGCCGCGCTGAACACCTTCGGCGAACTGCTCGCGTTCTTCAAACCCGTCGAACCGGAGGCCCCGAAGGTCGAAGAGCCGAAGCCCGAAGCGAAGGCCGAGGAGCCGAAGCCCGAAGAGCCCAAGACCGAAGGCCAGAGCTAATTGCTGACTCGTGTTCCCCCGTGGTATCATCGAAGAGGACATTTGCTTCTTCGGGCGGTACCGCGGGGGAAGTTGGTAGCCGAATTGTTCCTCCCCTCGCTGAATTAAACCGCAAAACACGTTCTCTCGTTTCGAGTTCCCTTCCCGCGGCCGATCGCCCGTACAATATCTTCACACCCCGCACTCGTTTCGTTGGTGCGGAACGCTCGTAACAGTATCGCCGCCCCGCGCGGGCCACGCACCCCGCGACCGAGGACATAGAAATGGCCGAGCAACAAGACAGCCCGCCCCCCAACGGTTCGCAACAGCCCGCGCCCAAGCGGACCAACCCGCTGCTCCCCGGCGGGTGGATCGCGCTCATCGTGCTCGGGGTCATCGCGTTCGCGTTCCTCGCGTTCAAGAACAACTACCGCGAGATCGATTACTCCCGGTTCCGCGAGCTGATGAACGCGGGCCAACTGAAGTCCGTCACCCTGGTCGGTACCGACCGGGCCGAGGGCGAGGTCCGCGACCCGAACTCCGAACTCGCCAAAAAGCTCGAACTGGGCAAGACCGGCCGGTTCGCGGTGCTGCTCCCGCACAGCAACGACCAGCGCACGCTCACCGCGGACATCGAAAAGGCGGACCAAGAGGTCATCAAGAAGGCGCCGGCCGAGAGCCAGCCGGTGCCGGTCGTCATCAACCGGCGCGAGGAGCCGACCCCGTGGCTCGGGCCGCTCCTCCTGCAGTTGCTGATCGTGTGCGGCATCATCACCGTGTTCGTCGTGTTCTTCCTGCCGAAGCTCCGCGACCCGATGGGCGGCGGGTTCATCAACAACTACATCCGCAGCCCTGCGAAGCGGTACGAGAAGGGCAAGGGGCGCGTCACGTTCGACGACGTGGCGGGTATGGAGTCGGCGAAGCGCGAGCTGACCGAGATGGTGGAGTACCTGAAGGACCCGGGCAAGTTCACCCGCATCGGGGCGACGGTGCCCAAGGGCGCGCTGCTCGTCGGCCCGCCCGGAACCGGCAAGACGCTGCTCGCGAAGGCCGTGGCCGGTGAAGCGAACGTGCCGTTCTTCGCCATCAGCGGCAGCGAGTTCATTCAGATGTTCGTGGGGGTCGGGGCGAGCCGCGTGCGGGACATGTTCCGCACCGCGAAAGAGCACTCGCCGTGCGTGATCTTCATCGACGAAATCGACGCCGTGGGCCGGATGCGCGGCGCCGGGTACGGCGGCGGGTCCGACGAGCGGGAACAAACGCTCAACCAGATCTTGTCCGAAATGGACGGGTTCCAGCCGACGGAAACGGTCATCGTGATGGCCGCGACCAACCGCCCGGACGTGCTCGACGCCGCCCTGCTCCGCCCGGGGCGCTTCGACCGGCACATCACCGTGGACCGCCCGACCTGGAAGGGCCGGTTGGAAATCCTGAAGGTCCACACGCGCAACAAGCCGCTCTCGGACCTCGTGGACCTGGAGCGCGTGGCGCGCGGGATGGTCGGGATGAGCGGCGCGGAACTGAAGAACCTGTGCAACGAGGCCGCGCTTTTGGCCGTGCGCTCGGGCCGGAACAAGATCGAGCAGGTGGACTTCGACCGCGCGGCCGACCGGGTGCGGCTCGGGAGCCAGCGCGAGGAACCGTTCTCGCACGACGAGAAGCGCCGGACCGCGTACCACGAGGCCGGGCACGCGCTCTGCGCGTTCCTCATGCCGTCGGCGATGCACGCCCTCGACCGCGTGTCGATCATCCCGCGCGGCCGGACGGGGGGCGTTACCCTGTTCCAGCAAGACGAGGAGCGCGTGGACCACTCGCAGAGCGAGCTGAACGCGATGCTCGTGATGACGATGGGCGGGCGCGCGGCCGACAAGCTCGTGCTCGGCGAGCCGCTCTCCGGGGCGGTCGGCGACCTGAAGCAGGCGACCCGGATCGCGCGCGTGATGGTGACGCAGTTCGGGATGAGCGACCGCGTCGGCCCGGTGTACCACCAGCAGGGCGAGGAGCACGTCTTCCTGGGCAAGGAGATCGTGGAGTCGCGGGCGTACAGCGAGGGCACGGCGCGGCTCATCGACGAAGAGATCCAGCGCATCCTGATCGACGCCGAGGCCCGGGCACAGGATCTCGTGCGCACCCACCGCGACAAGCTCGACGTGATCGCGGACGCGCTCCTGATGCACGAAGAGATCGACCGCACGGAGGTCGAGAAGCTGATGTCCGGGGTGCCGCTCGCGGAACTGCGCCCGGAAGCGCCCAAGGCGGTGCCCCCGGCCCCCGTTCCGCAGCCCGAACCCGCTCCGAAGCCCGAAGCCCCGCCCAAACCGGGGCTGGCGTTCGGGGGTGCGTAAAGTAACTTCACCAGTCCGTAAAGACGCGCGGTTCGCCAGGAAATTTCCTGGCGAACCGCGCGTCTTTACGGACTGGTGAAGCATCTACTACTTCTTGTCGTCCTTCTTTTCCTTCTTCGGTCCCGCGTCCTTCAACTCTTTGATCAGGTCCACGACCTCGGCGTCGGTCAGTTTCGGCAGCGCGGCCCGCAGCGCCTTCTCGTAGTGGGCCACTTCACTCGGCTCGTAGGGGAACCCGACGTTCTGCTTCTTCCCCTTCTCTTCCGCGAACGAATCGGACAGCACCTTGCCCTCGGCCGACAGGAAGACCCACACCGGCACGCCGCCCGGTTCGGGCGCGTACTTCTCGTACAATTTCTCCCCACCCGGGTTGTCCACCACGTCCACTTTCACGAACACCACGTGCGGGGCCAGCGCCTTCGCGACCGCGGGGCGGGCGTTGAACTTGTCCAGGTACTTGCACCACCCGCACGTCGGCGAGCCGAACGCCAGGAACACGGCTTTGCCGTCCTTCTTCGCAGCGGCCAGTGCCTCGGCCAGCACGTCGGCCGCGGGCGGCCCCTTCGGTTTGGGGTCTTCGGCCCGAACCGCGCTGGGAACCAGAGCGAACACCGAAACGAGCAACACGCGAATCATGAAGCGCTCCTCAAAATGGGGGCAGCGGCGGACCGATTATCACCGCCCCGCGTTCGGAACACAACGACCCACTCCCCGGCAAGAAAGTACCCACCCGCGAGCCGCGCTGAGAGTAAGCCTTACAATCGGGGAGCGCCCGCAACGCCTCTTGAAATGCTCGATCGCCCTGAAATTCCAGGTATTTGTAACGTCCCGGTTCTTGCACGTTTTGTTTGGCACGTCGGCTGCTTTACATCGTGCGACGAACACGAGTCGGGCCGAACTTCCCCCCGGCCCACCCCACACACCTGACCGCACTTCACCCAACCTATCAACGAAAGCCGGCGACTTCGGTCGCCGGCTTCTTCTTTTTTCTGGGCGCCGGCCCGCATTCCGTCACCAAACCGCGATCCGATCCGGGGCCACAAAAACATCCCATTTCGGGATCACAAAAGGCATCGTCCCGCGAACCGTTATCCGCTACAAAACATGATTCATCCCCTCTCTCGCTGGAGTCACTCAATGGGAAAGAAGTCCAAGAAAGAAGCCCCCAAACCCGAGGAACCCAAGAAGGAAGCACCGAAGCCCGAAGCGGTGAAGAAGGAAGCACCCAAGTCCGAACCGCCGAAAAAGGAGCTCTCGAAAGCGGAAGTACTGAAAAACGCGATGGCAAAGGCCAAGGGCAAGGGCATCACGCCACTCAACAAGCCCGCCGAGGTCGTCCCGCCCCCGGCCGTGAAGGAACTGCCCGCGCCGCCCAAACCGGTGGTCCCAGAGGTCAAGAAGAAGCGGAAGCGCTTCGTGCGCGAGAAGCAAGAGAAGCGCGTCGAACCGACGGGTCCGGCGCTCCCGCCGCGGAGCAGTAAGGTGAACGCCAAGCTGATGACCAAGGGTCTGGCGCTCCCGCCGCAAGACGACGCGACCGGTCCGAAGCCGCGTTAGTGCCGTTCACACCCGCTTCTCTCAGCTCGATCAGCCAATCGCCCGTATGGGCCGGTACGTTCCGAATTTCGCGAACAGAACCCGGCCCTACATTTCTCCACAGCTCCCAAACGCTCGCATTTCGCTACCCGTTCGAGAGACTGTAATGCCAAACGAGGCTCCCACGAGCGACCGGCTCAAAGCTCTCGGCGACGGTCGGTTAGACGTGCTCGTGATCGGGGGCGGAATCGTCGGAGCGGGCGTCGCCCGGGATGCGGCGGCACGCGGACTAAAAACGCTGCTGGTCGAACAAGCCGACTTCGCCTCGGGCACCAGCAGCCGGTCGTCGCGCCTGTTACACGGTGGGCTTCGGTATTTGGCTCAAGGGCGCATCGGCCTCGTGCGCGAGGCGAGCACCGAGAAAATGCTCCTGAGCCGCCTGGCCCCGCACTTGTGCTCGCCTCTACCGTTCGTGTTCCCGGCGTGGCGCGGATCCGGTTGGTCGCGTTGGAAGTTGTCCCTCGGGGTCCGCATTTACGACCTGCTGTGCGGCGGACACAACCTCGGGCGCTCATCAACGCTCGGACCAGAAGCAGTGCGCGAGCAAATTCCCGGGCTTCGCGCTACTGGGTTGAACGGCGCGGTGCGGTACTTCGATGCCCTCACGAACGATTCCCGCCTCGTCCTCGACACCCTACGATCCGCGGTAGGGGCGGGAGCGAGCGTGATGAATTACACGACCTACGTGTCCGGCGAGTTGATTGACGGCGCATGGCGGTGCGTGGTTCAAGATCGCTTGAACGGGGCGCGCGCCGATGTGCAAGCACGCACAATCGTCAACGCGACCGGTGCCTGGGCACCCGGGCTGCCTCACAGTGAAGTCCGGCTCCGGCTCACCAAGGGCATCCACCTCGTCGTCGACCGCACGCGGCTCCCGGTGAGCGATGCGGTCGTGCTCCCCGAGGGGGACCGCATCCTGTTTGTAATTCCGTGGGGCGAGCGCGTCATCCTGGGAACCACGGACACGGACTACTCCGAAGACCCGGGCGCGGTTCGCACCGAAGCAGTTGACATCGAATACGTACTTCGAGTTGTGAACGGCGCGTTCCCCGAAGCCCGCATCACTCCCGGGGACGTGATCGCGACCTGGGCCGGTGTGCGCCCGCTCGTGGCCCCGGCCAAGTCCCGACCCGGTGCCCCATCAGACACGTCGCGCGGGCACGCGATCCGAATGGCCGAGCCGGGGTGGTTCGATGTGGTTGGGGGAAAATTGACCACGTACCGGCTCATGGGCGAGCAGACAGTCGATCAAGTGGGCCGGTTCCTGGGTATGCGGTTGCCGCGCTCGCTCACGGCCAAAGTGCCGCTTGCTCGCCCGGAGCACAGCGGCGTGCTCCCGCCGCCGGTCGATCCGGGCGCCGTTCGAGACTGTTGCCAAAACGAGTGGGCGGTTCACCTGGACGACGTGTTGGTCCGGCGCACGTCCTGGCTCTACTACCACCCCGACCGCACCGCCCTCGTTACGCAGGTCACTGGCTGGATGGGCGACAGCCTCGGCTGGGATGCGACGCGCCGGGTGGCCGAAATCGATCGCTTGCGGGACGTGACCGAGTTCCCGCTCGCGACCGGTGCCTCAACAGGTCCGTGATACCACTCCTCACGCGACCGGGTTTTGCAGCGTGCCGATGCCACTGATGGTGATGTTCACGTCGTCGCCCGACTGGAGCGTGAACTCGTCGGGCGGAACGATCCCGGTGCCGGTGAGCAGAATGGCACCGTTCGGGAACTCGTTCTCCTTGAACAGCCACTCCGCGAGGCTCTCGACGGTGCGGGCCATTTGTGCGAGCGTCGTCGTCCCCTCGAACGCGACCTTCTTCGCCCGCATAATGCGCAGTCGGATTTCCACCACGGGGAGTTCCGGCATGTGGCCGACGGGCGTGATGAGCGGCCCGATCGAGCACGAGCCCTTGTAAATTTTCGCTTGCGGCAGGTACAGCGGGTTCTCGCCCTCGATGTCGCGCGAGCTCATGTCGTTACCGACCGTGTACCCGACGATCTTCCCCGCGGGCGAAATGACCAGCGCGAGTTCCGGCTCGGGGACGCTCCAGGTCGCGTCGCTGCGAATACGTACCGGTTGCCCCGGGTGAACGACCCGCGCCGGGGTCGCTTTGAGGAACAGTTCGGGGCGCGGGGCGGAGTAGACCTTGTCATAGAACTGTGCCGCGCCCACCGATTCCTCTTCGCGGGCGATCTTGCTCCGCTTGTAGGTGACGCCGGCGGCCCACACTTCCTGTTGGTCGATTGGTGCGCGGAACGTTGTGCCTTCGAGCCGGTCGGCGGTGGCCAGCGAGTCGAGCAGTTCGCTGGCGGTCTTGACCGGGTCCGGGGTGTTGAGCAGGTCCGCGAGTGTCTTGATCGCGTGGTTGCGCCCCATATCGAGCGGGCGCGCCAGCCCGTGCTCGACCACCACAACCGTCTCCTGGCCCGCGCGCCGCACCTTACCGAATTGCATGACCGAACTCCAACGGAAGAGGATTCGTGCTGTCGTTGTATGAGCGGAATCGCGCCCGGTTCACTCTTTACCCAGCACGAGATCGACGACCCAGCACCCGCGCACGTGGAGCGCAAGGGGATCGCGGCAGTGATTCAGGATCATTTCGTTATCACAGCCCGCGTCTTGAAGGGCGTCGGCGAGAACCGGCAGCGTGCCAAAGTCGCGCGCCGCGTACATCCGCTCGGCGAGGGCCAGCGCTGTATTCGTGCGCCACTCGGGCGAGAACCTCACGGGTCGAAACGGGTTCCCAAAGATGTCGCGGAGTGTGTGGCACATTTCGCCCGCGAGGATTTGAGTTCCTCCCGCATCGAGCTTCATACGGAAGGCCAATGCGTCCCGCGTCTGGGCAAGCATCCCGTTGTAGAAACCGTTCGCGGCCGCGCTCCAGGCGACGTGAGTCGCAATGACCGCGGATATACTCGTCGCACGGACGTGGTCGATGTGAGGCGCAGACGCCGCAAACAGGTTCTCGCGCGCCATTTGTGCTTCACACCGGGCCGCGTAAGCGTCCGAGATCGCATCGTTAAATTGGGTCAGTGTCGCCAAATTGACCGCGTGGAGTTCCGCAATTTCGATCACGCGCCGGCTGCGCTCATCGGTGACTGCCGGCCACGCGAACCGACAACAACTGAAAGCGAAGAAGCGCAATTTACGAGCGTCGGTCGGGCGCTGTAAACGTCGATTGAGGCGGGCCAGAACCCAAAGTAGGCGGAGGGGACGACTTACCGTCAACCAGGTCTGTTCGTCCATCCGTCACCCCAGAATCGGCTTCACCGGTTCACCGCGGCAGATCGCGAGCGGGCGCCCGAGACCGTCCTGAATCTCGGTATCAAGCGGGATGCCCAATGAATGGTAGATCGTGGCGTGCAGATCTTGCGGCAGCACGCGCCCGTCCTTCGGGTAGGCCGCTAGCTTGTCGCTGGAGCCATACACAGTCCCGCCGCGCACCCCGCCCCCAGCGAGCGCGACCGAGAAGCACGGTCCCCAGTGGTCGCGCCCCCCTGCCCCGTTGATTTTCGGCGTGCGCCCGAACTCGGCCACCCACACCACGAGCGTGTCTTCGAGCATCCCGCGGTCCGACAGGTCTTCGAGTAGGGCACTGTACGCAGTGTCGAGCACCGGCATCAATTTGCGCACGCCCTCGGAGTTGTTGGTGTGCGTGTCCCAGTGCCCGTTGTTCGGCGCGTTCGCGACCCGCGTCCAGTTCACGCGGATCAGCGGTATCCCGGACTCGACCATTCGGCGCGCGAGCAGGCACGATTGCCCGAACCGGGAGCGCCCGTAACGGTCGCGGGTCTTCACGCTCTCGGCGTCGAGGTCGAACGCCTTGCGCGCCGCGGGGGACGAAATCATCTCGAAGGCGCGTTGCGTGTGGGCGCCGGCCCCGTCCGGTGCCGTGTGCCGATGAGCGACAGCCTGTCCCAGAGCTTCGAGTAATCCCTTACGCTGGTCGAAGCGCGTGCTCGGCACTTCGGGAGGAAGCGACAGCCCCGGCACTTCAAACGTCCCCAGCTCGGGCGCGCAGGTGATGAGCCACGGGTCGGCCCCGCGCCCGAGGAACCCGCCGTCCTGACCGGGCCACGTGAGGTTGCCGTCGTTCGCGCTCTGTTCCGGGAGCGTGACGGCCGCGGGGAGCGTACAGTGCGGTTGCAGCAGCTTCCGCACCACGCCCCCGATACTCGGCCAGTCGTTGGGGGCGCCCGGCTTGGCGTTTTCCACCTGCATCGGCTGGTGCGGGTAGCCGGTGGTCATGTAGTAGCCACTGGCACTGTGGGCGTTGTCGTTGGTCTGACACGCCCGCAGAACCGCGATCTTCTCCGTGAGGCGGCTCGTCTTCACCATTGTCTCGCCGACAAAGAGTCCGGGCGTCGCGGTGCGGATCACGCCCATGTCCCCACGCGCCTCCGCGGGCGCATCCGGTTTCGGATCCCACGTCTCCTGTTGTGGCGGCGCGCCACCCAAGAACAGCAGAATCACGCTCCTCTTCTTGGGCGGCGCGGAGCGCGAACGGCTCGCCCCTTCACGGGCGTGGAGCAGGTTCGGGAGCGTCAGGCCGAAGGCGCCGAGCGAGCCGATGGTGAGTGCTTCGCGGCGCGACGGACCGTCACAGAGACGGGTGGAACGGGGCGCGGGGAGTGAGAGCATCAAAAACTCGCGCGGTGGGAGGGTTGCGAGTGCGGTCGGTGGGTGGTGAATAGAGTATGCCGCAAGGTGCCCCAAAGGTGAAGCGGAAACTGCCGACACGAAGGTGCGAGAGTGGGCCGCGGACTCAGCACCCAGTTTGGCGACGACCTTGCTCTTGAGGTTCTCGGCCCCTCCCAGCCACACGCCGTCCGGGATGTCGAGCAGAGCCGGGGTGCTCACGTCCAGAAGTCGGCCCTCGATCTGGTACTCCAACCCGCCGCTCGCGGAGCGCGCCCAGGTGAGGGGCCTTGCCCTCGCCCAGTTTGGAAACCCACTCCGGCAGCGGTTCCGTATCGAGCGTCCCCTTCCACGTCTCGCCCTGTGACGCGCCGCCGATGGTCGCCTCGACCTCAATGACCTTGTCGCCGACGAACGGTCCGGGGTCGATGGGCTCGGTCCGGTACGTGGCGCCGTCGGCTTGGCGGGTGGCGACGAACACCTGACCGCCGATGCTCACCGTGACCCGGGGTTTGAGCGCGGCGAGGGAGTCGGAGAGAACGGCGGCGTAGGTCTGATCGATCGGATTGAACCGGAGCTGGGGGTCGGAGCCGGAGAAGAACCGGCCGATGACCGTGTCGGCACTACCGGTCCCATCGTATTTCGCGGTGAACGAACTGATCGCCGGGGTGTACGCGATCGAACGAGTGTTGTTGGACCGATTTTCGCCCGCGAGGCCACCGGAGTTGACCTCGTAGAGCAACTGTGTCGCGTCTGGTGGCGGCGCACCGATCGAGACGACGTACTCGGAGTGCGGCCCTTCCCCCGGTCCATCGCCAGCCCGGCCCCCAGAAGCCCCGCGCTAATCTTCTTCCCGGTCCGGTCGGCCCAGAAAAGGTTGTACGTCCAACTCTGACCCGCGGGCGGAGCGGGGAGGGCCTCGCTATTGGTGTAGCTCAGATTCACGCCCCCCTTCACCGCGTCCCACGCGAGTGACGTGGGCGACACGTCGCGCGCGAGCGGTTGGATCGTGAGATCGGCCCGGAGCGTGGCCCCGGCCTCGAGTATCGTCGGTTGCCCTTGGCTTTGAATGGCCTGGCCCCGTGCCCCGATGACCAGGGTGACGAACGAGCCGATCGTCTCCCCTTTGAGCACCCAAGTGGAATCGACCGTCGTGCCGGGGTTGACAAAATCCCCGACGAAATCGCCCGATGCCGACCCGCTCAGGAACGCGGCCCCGACGTCCGGGCCGGTGTTCTTGGACGTCGTGGTCCCCGTCAGTGCGAGGGCGATATTGACCGGATCCCCGATATTCTCGCCCCCGCTCGGGTCGATGCGGTAGATGAGGCGCAGGGTCACGCCCGCCGTACTGAAGGCGAAAATCTTACCGTAGTCGGGGTTCACGCTCGCGCGCGCGGACACCTTCACCGTTCCGTTCGGCTGCACGTCACGGTCAATGCGTGCCTCGGCGTTCCGGGTCAGCGCCGTGCCGGGCACGGTGCTGGTCACGACATTTTGCGGCTCGAACCTCGGCCCGGTCCCGTCCGGAGCGGGCGAGGAGACGGCCTGCGCGGTGGACAAGGGGTCGAGGTACTCGTCGTAGAGCGTGAGGACCGCGGGGACTTCGCGGGGCTCCAGGACTTCGAGGCCGAGCTTGGGCTGAGTCGTCCGGAATGGCATGGCGTTGGTGTGGTTGTAATGTGTCTCGGGGCGCGCAGGCCCGAAAGAACGGGCCGCGTTCCAGCGGCTCGGACCGCCGGAACCGGTTCCGCATCCGCGGCCTCTCGCACAGATGCGGCGCGAGCGCGGAACCGGACAAAAAAATTGTGGCCCCGCGGTCCGCGCGATGCACTGCTGCTCTCCCGCCTCGCGCCGTGCCGGCTGGACACGTTTACTGACCGAGGTGCCCGCTCGTGTCACCCGACGCACCCGTCGGGGATCGGTTCGCAGAAATGCTCGAGGTCTGCCGCCGATTCCTCCTGTCCATTGCCAACGCCGAGTTACCCGACCGGCTCCGCCCCAAGGGGGGCGCGAGCGATCTGGTGCAAAACACGCTCGCGGCCGCGCACGAGGCGCGCCACCAGTTCACCGGCCGGACGGTGGGTGAGTTGCGCGCGTGGCTGCGGGCCATTCTGGTCAACGAATTGGCCGGGTTCCGCCGCCGGTACCTCGGGACCGCCGCGCGGAGCGCGCGCCTGAAACGTCCGCTCTCGGCCGCGGCGGGGTGCACCGCCCACGGCGCTTCGCCCGCCCCGAACCCCGCGGACGAGTCCCACCACCTCTCGGCCCTCGTGGACCGCCTTCCGGGCGACCTTCGGGAGGCCGTCCGCCTGCGGATCCAGGAGGAGCTCCCGTTCGCGGTTGTCGGACAGCGACTCGGTCGGACGGAAGAGGCCGCCCGCAAATTGTTCACCCAGGCCCTCGCGGCCCTCCGGGAGATGGTCGCTAGAACAGGCGGGCGCGAGAGCACATGAGCGGCCCCCACGAACCGCTTCCGAACGCACCCCTCTCGCCCCGGCACGCGGCCGAGTTAGCGGCCCTGCTCTGCGGCCTCGACCGTCTCGACCCGATCTTGGCCCTCCCCACGCACCCATCGCTCGCGGACCCGCCCCTGCCCTTCGGGCGGTACCGATTGCGGGCCCGACTCGGCGCCGGGGCGCACGGCATCGCCCTGCTCGCCGACGACCCGGCGCTGGGCCGCTCGGTCGTGGTGAAGGTGCCCCAGCCCGCGGTCCTGGCCGACCCGCCGGCGCGCGAACGGTTCGCCCGCGAGGCCCGGGCCGCCGCGCGCCTCGAGCACCCGGGCGTCGTCCCGGTGTTGGAGGCCGACGAGGAAGGCGGTCTGCCCTACTTGGTCGTCGGGTACGTGCCCGGCCCGTCGCTGGCGGTGTGGCTTCGCGCCCACCCCGGGCCGACCGGGACGCGCCCCGCGGCCCGGCTGATCGCGGCGCTCGCCGCCGCCGTCCAGCACGCCCACGAACGCGGGGTCCTGCACTGCGACCTGGCCCCGGCGAACGTCCTGCTCGCCCCGGTTGCGGGCGCCTCGCCCGAATCCCTCGCGGCCTTTGCCCCGGCGGTCGCCGACTTCGGGCTCGCCCGACCGGTACTAGAAGACCCGGCGCTGAGCCGCACCTTCTGGGTCGCGGGGACGCCGTTGTACATGGCCCCGGAGCAGGCCCGCGGGGACCGCCGCGCCCTGACCGCCCGCACCGATGTCTATGCCCTCGGGGCCGTACTGTACGAGTTGCTCACCGGCGGTCCGCCGTTCCCGCCGGAGGCCGGCGACGCGGTTCTCGCCCGCGCGCTCCGCGATTCACCCGCGCGGCCGCGGGATCTGAACCCGACGATCCCTCGGGATTTGGACGCCGTGTGCCTCAAGTGCCTGGAGAAGGATCCGGCCCGGCGGTACCCATCGGCCGCCGCCCTGTACGACGACCTGTCCAACTATCTGGCCGGGCGCGCGACCCAGGCTCGGCCGATCGGCCCGCTGAGGGCCGCGGCCCGGTGGGTGCGACGGCACCAGTTCCTCTCCGGCGCGATCGGCCTGGCCACGGTCGCGTGGGCGGCGATCCCGGCCCTCGTGGTCGGTTACTCGAACCGGCTGACGACCGAGGCCGCCAACCGGCGTATGGCGGAGGCCGAGGCCGAGGCCGCCGGGCGGAAGGGGCGCGAGCACGCGTTCTACGCGACCTTGGAGCGGGTGCGCCAGCGCCGGGCCGACGATCCCTACTCCGGGTGGGGCACCGAGTCCCTGACCGACCTGAGGGGATTGACGGTCGCGCCCCCGGACGACGCGCTGCCCGACCTGCGGTCCGAGGCCGCCGCGGCCCTGGCCGCCGTCGACCTGCGGCCGGTCCGCACGGCGGGTGAGGGCTTCTCGGCGTACGCCCCGGTGTTCTCCCCGGACGGCACCGCGCTGGCCGTGTGTGGCTGGCACTGGGAAGAAGGAACCCGCCAGGGGCACGTTCGGCTGCTCGATCCGGCCACCGGGCACCAGATTCGGGAACTGGCTTTCCCCATTGACCCGGCTTGGTCCGCTCGTGCGGGCACCGCCGACGGCTGTCGGTCGATCGCCTTCAGTCCGGACGGTCGGTGGCTCGTCGCCGGCACCCGGGGCGGACAACTGGTCCGCTGGGATCTGACCGCTCGCGCCCCCGAGCCGGTCCCCTGGGCCGCTCACACCGGGGACCACACCGACCCGCGCCGCGTCTGGGTGCTGGCCCTCGCTTTCGCGGCCGACGGTGGAACGCTGTACTCGTCCACCCGGGATTCGACACGGGCGTGGAACGTGCGGAACGGGTGGCAGCCGTTGGGGGGGCGCCGGGATTACATCGTCCCGAGCGGGTCCGCGGTCCTGGGGGGCTCGTTCCCTGTTATGCAGGTCCGGGACCAATTGGGCCGGGAACTGTGCCGGATCGACCCGCGGGGGGCCGTCGAACCAACGGCGGTACAAGGGGAAGAGATCTTCGCCACAACCCGGGACGGGCGCTTGGCCGCGGCGGTGGTCCTGCCCGATGTCACACTCAATCTCATTGCGACCGACCCGGGGGCGAAACCCTCGCCGCTGCGGTCCCCGGACCGGCCCCGGGACGAGCGGCTCGCCATCACGTCCATCGGGTTTAACCCCGACGGCGCGCTCCTGGCAACAGCCGAGGAGCACGCCCGGCGCCTCAAGCTCTGGGACGTGTCCGGCGGGCAACTGCTCGTTGATCGGGCCGTGGGCGGGGGGAGCGGGCGGTTCGCGTTCGCGCCCGATGGTCGGCACCTCGCGGTTACGGAGGACCACCGAACGGTCCTCTACGAGGTCACAGGGCGGGTACGCGAGGCGGTCGCCATCGGGCCCCGGCGGTGGGCCCAGGCGGTCGCCGTTCGCCCGGACTCTCGCGCCCTCGTCGCGGTGAGCGACGACGCGTGGCGGAACGTAGAGTTGAGCACGTGGGACGTCCTCCCGGGCCGTCTTCCGACGGGGACGGGTTACCGCGACGTCGGCTTTCGCGGGGCGCGGATGCCGGTCGCAGCGGCCACACCGAGCGGAACCCGGTTCGCCTTTACCACGGCCCGCGCCGGCGCCGGGGCGGCCGGTACGAACGGCGACCGATTAGAATTCAGCAACGGGGCCGCGGTCGAATGCGAAGGCATTGCCGACCTGCGGTTCGCACCGGACGGGCGGCTGTGGGCGGCCGACGGGCACCGGATCCGCGTTTGGACCGCACCGCAATGGACCGAGGAGTGCCCACTGGAAAACGCCCCGGTCGATCGATCAGGCGGGGTCGTGTTCCGGGCGGTTGCCCCGGGGAACACGGTATCGGTCGCGGGTCGCAGGGACGGGCGGGTGTACGTTCTGCGAGCCAGCGGCCCGGTCCATTCCGTGCCCCCCCCGTTCAACTCGGCCGTGACGGCGTTGAGGCTCTCCGCCGACGAAAAGCGCGTTCTCGTTGGCGGAGAACGGGGAGAATTGTGCCTACTCGAAGCGAGCGGGCGGCTCGTTACTCTGCTCCGCGGCGCCCACAGGGACGAAGTAACGACGGTAATGTTCGGGCCGGGCGGGTGGCTCGTCACCGGGTCCGCGGACCGGACCATTAAGCTGTGGGACGCCGGGTTGAAGCCGGTGCTGACGCTTTGGTTCGGTGGGGCGGTACAGCAAGCCTGTCTGAGTTCCGACGGCCAGCTCCTGACGGTCCTGGTGCGCGGTGAGCGCGGGGTACGGCGGTGGCGATTGGACCATTTGACTGCGGCCTTGGCCGACCTCGGCCTGCCGCCCGGGTGGCCATAAGATTAAATTCGACTGATACCGATTACGGGACCGTCCGCGGTGAAGTAGCGTGAGGTTACTGAAGCTCTCCCGGCCTTCGCCCACGGGCGGCCGCCATGATTCTACCACCCGAGGCACACGATCCGGTGCAGGTTCTGGCGGCGCACGTCACCACCCCACTACCAACATGCTGTTTGGCGCGTGCCCGGGCGATGACGCCTGCGCTCCGGTTCACGGATTTGGGCAGCCGCTCCGCGGTGTCCCGGGCACGCAGCATTTGAGCAGGTGCGCGCCGGGCGGGCGCTCTTCTTGATCGCTCACGCTTCGGCCCCTGTTGCGGGCTCGGCGCAGCCGAACATCTGCCGCAATTTGCTCGCGGCCCGTTGGTAGGCTATCGCCGCCCGGACGGGTGACACGCCGAGGCGCAGGCCCACGGTGCCCGTTAGCTTTCGTCGCCCGCCGTACACCGCGTGGCTCTGCTCCACGAGGTAGCCGCGCACCCGGCAAGCCCCGGTGCACTGCGCGCGGTGGCACCATGTGGCGGAGCTGGTTCGGGTGCCAGTGCGGAGCCCCGGCCTTTTTAGCCGCCCGCTGAACCGCATGGGCGTATGTGGTGGGCCGGAACTCGTTCCCGGGCGCCCGCAACGGATCGTTCTTGCGCCGGTCCTACTGCGACGGCTGAACGGTACTTTTGCGCTTGGCCCGCCTTGCCCCGAAGCGCTCCGCGCGCGCTTCGGCGGGGCTGAAGAGTGTGGCTTCGGGATCGACCGCGCATCCCGCGACCGTTTCCACCGGCCGCTTCAGATCGCGGAGCAGTGCGGCGTCCCGCTCCCGGCCGGCTTCTTGGTACGCATCAGCCATTACCAGCCGGGCGGTGTCGCCGGAGATCTCGAAACCGATCGGGGGCGCGCCGGTGCGGAGCTGGAATCCGACCAGTGCGGCTTGGGCCTTCGGCCCGATCAGAACGGGGCGCGGGCGGTCGTGGTGGGCGGTCTTGTGGTGGCGCGGCCTGTGCGCCCACACGTCACCGGCCCGATCCACCTCGCACAACCGCAAGAGACAAACCGCACCGGGCCGCGTTTCCGTCAGGAACTGAACCTCCACCATCGCGCGCAGGTGCGTGTCGAGAAATGGCAGTGTGGCGACGACACGAGCGCGCTCAACAGTCGTTATCGGTTCCGTTTCCCGCGGGGCGCTCCGCGCGCCCCACCGCAGTCCCGCGAGCGTGCGGAGCGCTTCGTACCCGGCGCGGCGATTAATGACCTTTCGGGAGACGTTCGCTTCGACCTTTCGGCGGCGCACCTCGGGCCGAACGAGGTGGCAGACGCGGTCCCGGACCGTTCGTGAACCGGCTTGAGACTGAGCCCTTAGCTGAACGGTTGACGCGCGATGAGGCTTGACGTTCGGAGATGAGGTGCGCGAGTGCTGGGGCGAACTCGGTGCGATCTACGAGTTGAGAGGCTCGGCGCGCGTCTCAACGCGCGCCGGCGGGTGCGTTACTAACGGTATGGGTAGCCCAGCGCAGGCTATTTCTTGCCGGCCTTGAACTGCGTGCGCAGTTGTTCGAGAGCCGCGCCGACCAGCTTCTCGCCGCTGCCCTCGGCGACCCGGGCGCTGATCACCTCGTAGGCCCCCTGCGGGTACGCGGCCCGGTTCGGCACGTACCCGACGCTCCCGTTGGCCAGTTCCGCGATCATGGTCTGGCGGAACGGCGACCCGCGCTTGATCTGTAGGCCCAGCTCCACGAAGATCTCACCCGGCAGGCTGACCCACGCGAGGTCGTCCCCGAGCGCGATCACCTGCACCTCCACCGGGTACGGCTTGCCGAGCCGCGCGGACACGTCGATTGCCTTGAGCGCCTGTACTTGGTCGAGGAACCCCGGGACCGGCTTGGTCCCCTTCTCGAGGTCCGCGAGAACCTTCTTCGCGGCCATGACCTGGTCCGCGGTCACCGGCGGGAGCTCGAGTTCGACCGTCGCCCGGGACGCGCGCAGCGGGCCGTCGGTCGGTTTCAGGGCGTCGAACGTGCGCAGCACCTCGGCCGCGAGCCGGGTTCCGATGCGGGCCGCCTCACCGTGCCCCTTCTGGGCCTTGTCATTACCCACGTTGATGTGGTTCACGTCGCCGCAGGTTCCGGTGGTGAACACCGTGACCACGTCGTCCCCGACCGCCGTACCGAGCGCCTTGGCCAGCGCGTGCGGGTAGTCGGCCGAGTAGTGCGTGCCGCCGACCGTGTCCAGGTGCATCGCGAAGTTGACGTACACCGCGACCGGCTTCGGGGGCTTCGTGTCGGTCTCGATCAGCACCACGGGAACGGACGGGTCGGTCGGCCCGGCGGGGCGCACGATCTTGGGGTTCAGTTTGCCCGGGTTCCACCCGACGGTGCCGTCGGCCATGTGGAACCGGCGATTGAACGCGAGCCCGCGCTCGGTGCCGCACCCGAACGACACGCGCACAGGTACGCGCGCCGCGTGCGCCTTTTTCACCGCGTCGGCGATCTTGCCGGGCAGCTCGGCGAGGTACGCTTTTACGATCTTCTTGCCGTCCGGGGGCGCGTCGTGGCGCGGAACCTCGTCCCAGAGCACCGGCCCCGTGTGCGAGTGGGTCGCGGAGATCATCACGTTCTGTCCGGGAATCCCGGTCCGCTCCTCGATCAGTTTGCGGGCGCCTTCAACCATGTCTCGTGTGGTCAGGAGCAGATCGAGGGACACGAGCGCGACGGCCGTGTCGCCCTTCTCGAAAACGAGCGCCTTGGCGAACAGCGGGTCGTGGGTGCCCTCGGCCCCGCGGGGCGAGTAGTACCCGGCCAGCGGGCACCCGTTGGGCGGGGTGACGTCGACCGCCGCGGCTCCCGCGGACAGAGGGCCGGCGAGGGACGGAACGGTGAGCGCGAGTGTGAGTGCGAATGAGAGAAGGAGGCGCATCAGGTAACTCGGGGGGAATGCAGGGCGGGGTCGCGGCATTATCCCAGAAATGCGCGCGAGGAAAAGTGCGTGATTGGCTGCAGCCTCGAAGTCGTGGCGCGTAAGATTTGCCCCGCTCGCTTACAACGGCGTGTAGTTCTTACGCACACCGAGTAAGAGTTGCGGCCGCGATCCCCACTGCCCAAATTCGCGCGCCACCCCAGCCTCGCACGATGGTGATCGAAGGCGTGCCGGTTCAGGGATCGCGTGAAAGAAAGCGCCGTTTGCGCACCGAAAGCGCCTCAAGTCGGAGCCACAAAAATCCGCACGGGTTTGTGGCACACGCGCTGCTGAGGTACGCACATCGCCTCCACCGTCAAAGCCAAGAGGGTCGAGACATGCCAGCCATCAGCGCACTAGACCGCGACGAACTGAACCGTCTGGCCGACGATGGCTGCCCGCACGGGGGCGATCTCGGCGGTTCCGACTGAACGCGGAGCGATTACATCTCGTCTCGAATGCGCACTCTCCCAAGCCCTGCGGCGTGATGTCGCGGGGCTTTTTCGTTTGGTTGCTTGCTGTAGTGAAGTTGCACTCACCCGAAGCCTTCGGCCCCCTATCGAGGGCTCTCGATCCGAAGGCTTCGGTCTGTGATCGAATTGCATTTCTGGCACCGACCGAGGCGGTGCCCCAGACGAAGTTCACTTCGTCGGTAGGCGGAAGCACGCAGCCTCCTGGCCGTTCCGGACGTACAGGAAGCCGTGAGCCACAACGGGATGGTTCCAGGTCTTTCCGGTCAGGGCCGGCACCTTCGCCAGTTCGCTGAAGTCGGCCGGGCTCGCCTCCACCAGCGCCACCGCCCCGCTTTCTGCCTGCACCAGCAACAGCGCCTGGTTCGCCAGCGCGAACACCTACCCGTGACCGTAGGCCGTGTCCTTCCACACCTGCTTGCCGTTCGCCAGGTCGACGCAACAGAACCGGCCGTCGTCGAACCCGTAGAAGTGCCCGCCGACGATCACGCCGTCATTGAAGTACGGCCGCGCGCCCCGCGTGCTCCACACGGTCTTGACGTCCCAGGCGTCGCCCGTCTTTATTACCCGGAGCCGCCGCACCCCCTGGTCCCCACCGACCCCGGTGCCAATTATCACGTCCGTGTCCGACAGAACCAGCGGCTGCGTCGCACGGTTCCCGCCCCCGAGGGGCCAGGCGTGTTCCCACAACTCCGCGCCGTCAGTCGGGCGGAAGGATTCGAGGCCGTAGTCGGAGTGGGCCGCGAACTGCGCCTCCGACTGTCGGTGGAGGGCCAGGTACGCGGCGCGCAGGGCGATCGGGAGTTCGCTTCCGGTGCTCATAAGGTGCGGTGGCGGGATTCGTGCGTCTACGCACGATCGGAATCGAATAGGGATGCTAGAGATGGGGACCGGCAGATGCTAGTGAGAAAACGGTGAGAGCGTGCGGCACAAGCGCCCACGATCATCCGTCGAGGCCGTAAGCACGAACCTTGTCGAACAGTTGCCGGCGGCTGATGCCCAGTAACTCGGCCGCGGAACTGGTCGCGGGGTATTCGAGGCGGGCACCGCGGTCGCCGGCGACTGCCCCCAATCGGATGACTTGACCCTTCTGGCGGTCAGTTGGCCCGTCGGCGGCGTGTCACGACGCCAAACCATTCCGTTGTCATTTCAATCAAAATTTCGTTTATAAAATCGAATGTTCGACTTCTTGCGAAATCGGGTACTGCATACGAACGGTGGCGGATCGGCAGGCCCGAAGTGGGGTGCGTGGATAGAGTTCAGCCTGCCGTAGCAGGCGCGATTGACGTGTTCCGCGTTCGATTCGACAACCTGCGACTCGGCAACCAATCCGACAACGGCCCGATCGCTGACTTCTCGTTCAACGCGAACGACCCCATCAATGCGCCCCGGGGCGGGCGAACGGATCGATCCCGGGGAACGTGCAGGTCCGATGACGGAGTAGTGCACCGTCGCTACAGTCCGGCCCGCTTCGCGGCCAATCACTTCTTCGCGCGCCCCGTCCCGAGCGACTGCAAAAAGTTGTCTATCCGAAGAGGTGGTTGGTCCGTCGCCAAGAAACCTCGCCCTGGATATCACTTCTATACATGCTAGTTGTGCGGTGCGTGCCCGACAGCAGTCCCGGCGGCGACCTCGGATGTTGCCGACCCGTCGCTCCGATTACACGGTCCACATCGGTTGCGCGTCTCACTCTCGCAGCGCCCGCCGTTGCCCCTCGCGTCGTCGGGGTTGAACCCATTGCGCGAGGTCAGTGACTTTTGAATACCGCTCGCGCGGACGGTATATTACGGCGGCGCAAGGTACGCATTGATTGAGGGCGTTCAGGCAACGATTGGCTGAGATTTTCAGCGCTTCCGCCCCGCGCACCTTGCGCGCCGCCGTAATAGTGGTAAGTCCCAGGTGAGAGGACCGAAATCAGGAGGGCTGAGCGGGCGGCACGGCGGCGTGTAAGGGAACCCATCTCGACTCGAGTAACCTCCTCCCGCTACCCGGTTACCCAGCTCTTCCGCACCAGCCACGTCTTCACCACCTGCGTGAGCAGGACGTACCCGAACAGGATCAGCGCGAGGAGCGGCCAGTACAGCAGCGGCAGCGGGGCGAACCCGAGCAGAGGGCCGACCGGGGAGAACGGCAGGGACGCCCCGACGAGCATCACCGCGATCGTGGACACGATCAGCGGCCAACTGGCCCGGCTCTGGAGGAACGGGATGCGATTCGTCCGGATGACGTGGATGATCAGTGTCTGCGTCAGCAGCGACTCGACGAACCACGCGGTCTGGAACACCGACGCGTTGGCCGGGTCCCAGCACCCGAAGCCGTAGAGCATGATGAAGAACGTGACGTAGTCGAAGGCCGAACTGCACGGGCCGATGAACAGGATGTACCGGGTGATCTGGCCGATCGACCACGGGCGCGGTTTGGCCACCTGCTCCGGGTCCGCGTCGTCGGTCGGGATCGCGACCTGGGAGAAGTCGTACAACAGGTTGTTGGCCAGAACCTGGATCGGGAGCATCGGCACGAACGGCAGGAACGCGCTCGCGCCGAGGACGCTGAACATGTTCCCGAAGTTCGAGCTCGCTCCCATCCGGACGTACTTCAGGATGTTGGCGAACACCTTCCGCCCCTCCCGCACCCCCTCTTCCAGCACCAACAGATCCTTCTCCAGCAGGATCACGTCCGCCGATTCCTTGGCGATGTCGGTCGCGGTGTCCACCGAGATGCCCACGTCGGCGCCCCGCAGCGCCGGGGCGTCGTTGATCCCGTCGCCCAGGAACCCGACGGCGTGCCCGGCCCCTTGTAGGCACCGGATCACCCGCTGCTTGTGGGCCGGGGACAGCCGAGCGAACAGCGTCGCCCGGCCCGCCGCCGCCGCCAACTCCGCGTCGGACATCCCCTCGACCTGATTGCCCACCAGAACCGCGTCCGTGGCGATGCCCACGTCTCGGCAGATCTTCCGGCTGACGAGTTCGTTGTCCCCGGTCAGCACCTTGACCGCGACACCGCCCGCCCGGAGCGCGGCGATCGCGGCACGGGCCGTGTCCTTGGGCGGGTCGAGGAACGCCACGTACCCGCGGAGCGTCAGGTCCCGTTCGTCGTCCTTCGAGTACGCCGGCCGGGCGTCGAAGTCGCGGTACGCGACCGCGAGCACGCGGAACCCGTCGGCACTGAGCCGGTCGAACTCCTCTTTGAGGTCCGCCCGGAACATCGGGTTGACGGGCTGAATCTCGCCGTCGAGTTCGAAGTTCGCGCACCGCTCGTAGAGCGCCTCCGGCGCGCCCTTGCAGATCAGCCGGTGCCCGGCCCCGGGCCGTTCGACCACGACCGACATCATGCGGCGGGAGAAGTCGAACGGGATCTCGTCGACCTTGGCGTAGTCCGCGAACGACGGGTGCGCGTGGACCTCGGCGTGCGACAGTACCGCCCGGTCCATCAGGTTCTTCAGCCCGGTCTGGAAGTGGCTGTTGAGGTACGCGAGGAGCAGCACCTCGTCGTCCTCTTTCAGGGTCACGTCGCAGTGCTTCTCCAGGACGATCCGGTCCTGGGTCAGGGTGCCGGTCTTGTCCGTACACAGGACGTCCATCGCCCCCAGGTTCTGGATCGCGTTCAGCCGCTTGACGATCACCCGTTTACGGGACATCCCGATCGCGCCCTTGGACAGGCACACGGCGACGATCATCGGCAGCATCTCCGGGGTCATTCCGACCGCGACCGCCAGCGCGAAGAAGAACGCCCCGGCCCAGTCCCCTTTCGTCAGCCCGTTGATGAGGAAGACGGTCGGGACCATGACGAAGATGAAGTAGATCATCAGCCACGTGAACCGGGTCACCCCGCGGTCGAAGCTGGTCGGCGGTTGCGGCTCGACGAGGGTGGTGGAGATACCGCCGAGGAAGGTCGTCAGCCCGGTGGCCACGACGACGGCGGTGGCGGCCCCGCTCTCGACGCTGGTGCCCAGGTAGCAGACGTTCGTCCGTTCGAGCGGCGACCGGCCGGCGGCGTCCTCCCGGGCCGCGAACTTCTCGACCGGGAACGACTCCCCGGTCAGGCCGCCCTGGGTGACGAACAGGTCTTTGCACGCGAGGAGCCGCACATCGGCCGGGATCATGTCCCCGGCCGCGAGTTCGACCACGTCCCCCTGCACCAGGTCCGCGACCGGCACCTCGCGCGCCCGCTCGCCGCGGCGAACGGTGGCGTGAACGCTGATCATCGCCCGGAGCTTGGCCGCGGCGGAGTCGGCGCGGGCCTCCTGGACGAACCGCACCACGACCCCGAGGAGCACCATCAGGAGGATGACGCACCCGGCGCGAGGGTCGCCGGTGAGGAACGACGAGGCGGACAGCACGACCAGCAGGATGACGAGCGGATTGACGAGTGCCTTGCGGAGCAGGCGGATGCGCGGGTGGCGCTCGTCACGGGCCACGACGTTCGGGCCGTTCTCCCGCAACCGCCGCTCGGCCTCCTCGTCCGCCAGCCCCGCCGCCGAGGTGCCGAACTGTTGGAGCGCCGCGTCGGGGTCGGCGGCGGATGCCTCGACCAGCAGCGGCGAGACGTGGTCGGCCGCGACGGCCGGGTGCGGGCCGTGCGGGAGTCGCTTGGGCAGAACGGGCGTCGGCAGCGAAGGCACGGGTTCACCCCAGTTTCGTGTGGCGGTCGGCGACCACTGCCGCTCATCCCGGGTGACTTACGGAAGGCACCCGGTCAAGGTTTGTAAACTGCCCCGCCGCGACCACCGCGGCCCGCGCCTCGGTGGTCGGGTACAGGTCCATGAGCCGGTAGCAGCACGCGCACGCGAACAGGCGCCGCTTGCGCTTCCCGGGTTCGTTTTTCAGGTTCTCGAGCGCGTGCCACGGGTACCGGCCCGTGAGCCACTCGGTTTCGGTTACCGGCGCCCTCATTCTTTGCCCAACACGAGGTCCACGACCCGGCACCCGCGCGCGTGCGGCCCGGCGCCGCGGCAGTGGTCCAGCACACCCGTACTGTCGCAGCCCGCGTCCTGGAGCGCATCCGCCAGAATGGGTAACGCGCTGAAGTCACGTAACTCGTACATCTGGGAGGCGAGCGCGAGAACAGTGGACGTGCGCCATGCGGGTGAGAAGGACACGGGGCGGAACGGATTGCCGAAGAGGTCGCGGATCAAGTTCGTAACGATCGGGCGCTCCGCGCTCAGGAGTCTCATCCGGTCCTCTTTTCGCTTGTCCCAATTTGACGCCTCAAACGCAGTGATCCGCGCGCGAACAATTTCGGCGCAGAAATTTTGGCACGACTCCCACAACATGCCCTGAGAACACAACACGAGGCTACTGTATTCCCGAGCCCTACGTCGTGAACGGGGGACGGCGCGCCCATTACGAAATGCGTTCAATTGATCCAATGAAATTAGTCCGTCTGCGTGCCTCTCGGCGCAACTCAATGACTCAACCAGATCATCGGACATGAGTACGGCCGAAAGGAGGCGCGCCGAACTACACAACAAGAGCCGCAATTTCCGGGCGGTTACCTTACCCCCGAAGAAACTCAAACATCTTCCCGGGCTCCTCGCACGCGAGCCACTCGGCTTCGGTCATCGGCAGCCCTCACCCCTTGTCCAACACCAGGTCGACGACCCAGCACCCGCGCACATGGGCACCCGGTTCGCGACAGTGGTTCAGCACATCGGAGTTGTCGCAGCCCGCGTCTTGTAACGCATCGGCCAGAACGGGCAGCGCAGAAAAGTCGCGGGACTCGGACACCCGCCTTGCGATCGCGACCGCAGTGTCAGTGCGCCAATCCGGGGAGAACATGACGAACCGGGATGGGGCACCACGGATCAGCGCAATGTTACGTAGGATGTCCCGGATTGCGGTACGGGCATTGTGAGAGTGGCCGGGCGAACACGCCACGTGCCGGAGCCGTTCGGCCTGAATCGGTGTCGCCATCCGTGCGAGTTCGACGTGAATCGGGACCGATCCAACGGTTGCACCTGCCAACAGGTTTTCGTACTCGACAGATTCTTCGAGATCGAAGATCACATCAAATGCAGGCTCACACAACAGTGCGTCGCCCAAAAGATCCAGCAAGAACGAGAGTAACCGCGGCCCACCGCACCGGCGCCCGACCCGGCCGACATGGTACGGGATTTCTGCGACCGCGCCCCGATCCCATACGTCCGCGCTGGTAGTCAGGTCTGTTCCCCGTAGCCATCGGAGCAACTCAAGACAGTCTTCTTCAGTCAACGTGTCTTGCCACCCTCGCTCCAAGCGGTTGCGCTCGTCGAGATCGCCGAACGGTCCCAAAGGTAGCGCGTGTTCGCGCACAGCGTCCAGGAGCTCTCGGCGGCGCCCCGCCCGCGCGTTCCCCTGGTTGGAGACGGGTTCCGTACCGGTGCGATCGGCAGCGCAGCCCCGCAGCAAGTGATTCACCGCCTGGTACACCGCTACTTGATTTGGGGCGGCTGGCGCGAATTTCGTAGAGCCGCCTGGTTGACCAATCGCGCCGAACGGGGGCCAAAGCCAAGTTCCATCGGCAGCCCGCTTGTGCGCCAACCACACGATCAATTCGGCCGCGACGGTCGGCGTGAGGGTGCTCAAGGCCGCAACGATTTTGGGGCGCTGGTTCGGGTGATCGTGAACCGTCCAGACGACGGCCGCGAGCAATCCGTCGAGTGCCTGTTGCCGGGTTATGAGGGCGCGCTCCCGTAGTGAGAGCCGGCGAACGAGGGATCCCGCCAGTTCGTCGATCGGGTACATTCCCATGACGCGCCCACACTTTATTAGAAAATTATATTTATTTCCACTACTGATATTGATGTCACATCTACCAATATCGTAAAATCCCACGAGAGTACGGGCGCCTCCGGTACGAATGGGCGTGAGGTCACAAACAACGAATGTTAGCCGTTGGGAGCGACGGATGTCGTTTTTCCCGGGAGAAATCGCAGTGCGCGGCGGCCCGGTCCGGAAATGTGAGCAAATGTTAGCCGCGCGGGAGGGAGAAAGGTTCACCGCGGAGGGCACGCGAGGGCGCGGAGAAGACGAGAAACAGGAACGATCTCTGCTCCGGTCTTTCTCCGTGCCCTCGCGTGCCCTCCGCGGTGAAATCTGCTGAACAACGGCCGTTACGCCAGATCCTTCCCTCGGATCTGGGCCTTGAGCACATGGCGCAGCCGGCCCTCGACCTTCTCGTGGGCCTTCACGATCTCCTTCTCGCCGAGCGTGCGGTCGGGGGCCTGGTACGTCAGCGCGAACGCCAGGCTCTTCGTGCCGTCCGGCAGCCCGGTCCCGCGGTACACGTCGAAGAGGGCCGCGTCGGTGAGCAACTCGCCCCCGGCGGCCCGGATCTCGGCCAGCACCGCCTCGGCCGGGGTCGCGTCGGCCACCACGACCGCCACGTCGCGCTTCGCGGGCGGGAACGTGCTGAACGGCTTGTACCCGTAGCGCGCGGGCACCGCCGCGAGTACCGCTTCGAGGTCCAATTCGGCCACCTGCACGGCCCGGTCCCCGAGCAGGAACTGCGCCGCGACCTTCGGGTGCAGTTCGCCGAACGCGCCCACCGCGGTGCCGTTCACGCGCAGCTCGGCGGCCCGCATCGGGTGCAGCCAGGGCACGGTGCCGGTCGCCGCGAACGTGACGCTGGACAGGTGCAGGTCGCTTGTGAGGGCCTCTACCACGCCCTTGAGGTCGTAGAAGTCGTAGCGCGCCGGGACCGCGCCCTGCGGGTCGTCCCACGCGGCCCCGGTGCGCCGGCCGCACAAGACGATGGCCAGTTTCCGCGGTTCGCGCGGGAGCCTCGCGCCGGGTACGGGCAGATACGCGAACCCGAGTTCGTACATGGCGACGCTGTCGGCGGCTTCGAGGTTCTTCTGCGCGACCGCGAGCAGCCCCGGGAGCAGCGTGCGCCGCAGCACCCCGCGCTCCGGCGAGAGCGGGTTCAGTAGCGCGACGAAGGCATCGGGTGGCGAACTTTCGCCCGGCGTCAGTTTCGCTTCGGCTTCGAGGCTGCTGAGCGAGTACGTGATCGCTTCTTGCAGCCCCTGGTCGGCAAGCAGGTCGCGCACGCGGTCCTCGCCCTCCAGGTCCGGGTTGCCCTTCGGCTCCGGGAGTTCGAGCGGGAGCAGGCGCTCCTTCAGGTTGTCGTACCCGTACACGCGGGCCAGTTCTTCAATGAGGTCCGCGGCACCGGCCTGGATATCGAGGCGCGTGGGCGGGGTCGTAACGGTCCAGGCGTCGTCGCCGTCCGGCTCCACCTGGAACTGGAGCGCGGTCAGCACGCGGACGACCTCGGCGCTCGGGATATCGAACCCCAGAAGGCGCCGGATCTCGTTTTGGTCGAGATCGATCACCTGTGGGGGCAGGGGCGCAGGGTACTCGTCGACCACACCCGTAAGAACTTCCCCCCCGGCGTGGTCGTGGAACAGTTGCGCGGCGCGAACCGCGGCCGGGAGCGATTGTTCCGGGTGAACACCGCGGCTGAACCGCGTGCTCGCCTCACTGAACAGGTTGAACTGCCGGGCGGTCTTGCGCACGCTGACAAAGTCGAAGCACGCGCTCTCCAACAGGATCGTCTTGGTCGCGGCGCCGACTTCCGTCTCCGCGCCGCCCATGACGCCGGCCAGCGCGATCGGCCCGGCGGTGTCGGCGATCACGAGGTTCTCGGGCGACAGTTCACGGTCCTGGCCGTCGAGCGTCTTGAGCACCTCGCCGGGCTTCGCGGGGCGCACGATGATGGTAGGTGCCTTCCCGCCGGCGCGCGTTACGAGCACGTCGTAGTCGAAGGCGTGCAGCGGCTGGCCGTGTTCGAGCATCACGTAGTTGGTGATGTCGACCGCGTTACTGATGGGGCGCATGCCCGCGTAGTGCAGGCGCGAGCGCATCCAGCGCGGGGCCGGCCCGAGCGTGACGTTGCGGATGACGGTCGCGGTGTAGCGCGGGCACAGTTTCGGGTCGGCGATCTCGACGCGGACCTTGCCCTCAATGCTCTCCGCGATCGTTTCGACCTTCGGTTCGGCAACGGTGGTGCTCACGCCGGTGAGCGCGGCCACCTCGCGCGCGATGCCGATCATCGAGAGGCACCGGGCCATATTCGGGAGGATGTCGAGTTCGACGACGATCTCACCGAGCACGTCCTGGGCCGGGGTGCCCGGAGCCGCGTCCGCGTCGTCGAGGATAATGATGCCTTCGCTCTCCTCGGCGATGCCCAACTCGAAGTCGGACATGCACATGGCGTCGTTGTCGATTTCGCGCAAGCGCTTCGGTACCAGAGTCATGACGGTCTTCTTGCCGTCTTTACCGGTGAAGAAGTACTGCGACCCGCACAGCCCGAGGATGATCTTCATCCCGCTCTGGCCGACAGCAATGTTCTCGGCCCCGGTGATGACGGTCTTCGGCGCGCCCGTGCCCAGGTCGAGTTTGACGAGTTTGAGACTGTCGGCGTTGGGATGTTTGGTGATTTCGAGTACCTGCGCGACGACGAGTTTGTCGCGCTCCCACACGAGCCCCGCGTCCTCCGGCTTCACGCGGAGCGTCCCTTGTACGGGGAACCCAAAGACCTTGACCCCCGACGATTCCAGTCCGGCGATCGTCAGGCGCTCGACGAGCGCGCCCGGATCGGCCGGGAGCGGGACGTAATCTTTGAGCCAGGACAGCGGAACGAGCATGGCGGGGGCCTTGTGTTTCACTGAGAATCGAATGCGGACATCGTATGGAGACGGGTCCGGGGGCGTCAGTGGTTCGCGGCGGTTCGCGGGCGCGTGCGAAAGCGGGGGCGAACCCGAGGGAGGAATCGTGTGTCTGAGAAGTGAAGTTTTCGACGAGGCCCCCTTGAAGTGCGGGCCTGGTTTCCCCAGAATAATGAGCGTTAAGCCCCTTTAGCTCAGTTGGTAGAGCAGCTGACTCTTAATCAGCGGGTCCTCGGTTCGAGCCCGAGAGGGGGCACTGACAGAAGTCCAATCGGCTCAAGCCTTTAGAGCTTACCTCCGAACGGTTTCGGAGCGTGGTCGGAAGCCTGCAACTGCGGTACTGTACCGCACCAGGGCGTTTCCATGCCTCGCTCCGCAACCGTTCCTTCGTATCGACTCCACAAACCGTCCGGTCAAGCCGTCGTCACCATCCGCACTGCCGCAGGCGAGCGCCGAGACATCTATCTCGGCACTTACAACTCCCCGAAAGTCGCGCCGAATACGGACGCATTATTGCCGAAAGTGCAACCGCTCCGATCGCCACAACCCACACGCCAACAGCTCCCGCCCCCACCGTTGACACGGTTGCCCTCGTGTACATCAAATGGGCCAGCGGTCACTACCGAAGTGCCGATGGTAACCCGTCCGGCGAGGTTTTGGAGATCAAGCGCGCGATTCGGTTCGCCCACCGCCTCTACGGTCACGTTCCCGCAACAGAGTTCGGCCCCCGCGCCCTCGCCACGGTTCGTGACGAGATGGTCAAAGCCGGTGCCTGCCGTACCGTTGTGAATCAACGAGTCGGGCGCCTCAAAAGGTTGTTCAAGTGGGCCGCGAGCCAGGAGCTCGTACCCGTTACCGTTTACGAAGCGCTTCGCACCCTCACGGGGCTACAGCGCGGCCGGTGCCGCGCTCGGGAAAAGGAACCGGTCACGCCCGTCGATCTCAGTTACTTTAATGCCACGGTTCCGCATCTCAGTACACACCTCCGCACCTTGGTGCAGCTCCAACGGCTGAGCGGGTGCCGGCCCGGAGAGGCGTGCGCGCTCCAACTGGACGACATCGACCGGTCCGGCCCGGTGTGGCTCTGGCGCCCGAAATCGCACAAGACGGATTGGAAGGGGAAGAGTCGCGTGATCGCGCTCGGACCCAAAGCCCAGGTTCTGTTGCGCATGTTCACTGCGGTGCGAGATCCGCGCGGCGACGAGTTCGTGTTCAGTCCCAGGCTCGCACGTGAGGAGTGGGCACAAGCCGCGCGATCAAGACGCAAGACCAAGGTGCAGCCGTCGCAGGTGGACCGCAAGTCAAAAAAGCCGAGACGCGTCCCGGGTCATTTCTACCGCGTGACCACGGTCGCCCACGCGATCGCCAGGGCGGCCCAGCGCGCCGGCGTCCCGCACTGGCACCCGAACCAGATCCGGCACCTGTTCGCGACGCAGGTGCGGAGCGCGCACGGGCTCGAGGCTGCCCAGGTGCTGCTCGGGCACTCCAAGGCAGACGTGACCCAGGTGTACGCCGCGCGTGATCTCGCGCTCGCGTTGCGCGTCGCGGCCGCGATCGGGTGAGTTTGTAAACTGCTTCACCAACTTTAACGGTACGAACCTGGAGAGCCGCGATGGAACAAGAGTTCTGGCCAAGCCGCGAGGTGTTGGTAGACGTCCGAGATCATCTCGTTCGTTTGAGACTCGAGTGCGAAGAGATAGGCTGGTGGCCGGGATCGGGCAGTACAAATCACTCCCCAAAAAGTACTCCCGCTCCTGGAACATTGTACGAGTTGGATATCACTCTAAGGGATACCGAACCTTTAGCGACACCCCCATCAAATACCGGAAAACCGTTCGTGGATATCGCCCGACAATCGTGTTGGCCGGTACGAGGCTGGCCCTCATTTTGGGCGCACGAAATCCGTCGCGTGATGATGTTGATCGACGAGACCACGCATGAATTAATGATCCATTGGGATGAATTTATCCGAATGACGGATGCTGTAATTGGATACATTGCAGATGATTCGGACAGTTGCAGTTGGGAAAGCGGCGCACTTGAATTTCCCCTTACGAGTGAGTTGCTGGAACTCGTCGTACCGGATGGTATTGCCGCCATTCTAGACCTCTGCCGTCGCCGGCTCGAAACCGTCCTGCGCGACGGCCCCCAGAATCGCGATCTCTTTATCCCGACACCCATTCAGACCAGGATTCTCGAGGCGATCGATTGCCGCGCCATGACACTCGAATCACTCGCAGCGAAACTTGATATAGACAAAAGCACACTTCATCGCTCGGATCTCAAGCGACTGCTTAAACTCGGCAAAGTTATGACCGATCGCAAACTCGGTGGCTATTACAGGCCCGATGCGCCACCACAGTAGCCACCAAGTGGCCACCGCGACAGTGGCCACTCAGATACCACTGACACGACGCCCATCATCTCGCATTATGTTCACAACCTCGCAGGGAGTGAATGTAATGCCCGATACGGTTTGTGCGGCTCTCCAATCGGCCTCGCCGTTAATGAACGGCGAGCGCCTCTACGGCCTGTCCGCCATCGCGTTAAAGATCCCCGGCTACCGGGACAACAGTCACATCAACTCCTCGACCGTCTTCCGGTGGATCACCAAGGGCGTAAAAGCTCAAAGCGGTCGGGTGATCCGTCTGGAGGCCGTGCGACTCGGCACCGCCTGGAAGACGAGTGTGGAGGCCGTCTCCAGGTTCACGAGCGAGCTGACCGCGGCTTCTCTCCCGTCCCCCGTCCCAGCGCCTATCCCTGTCACCCCGAGTGCCCGTGGGCGCGCCGCGGCAAGGGCTCACGACGAATTGGCGGCCGTGTTGAGCGCGAAATGACCGCGCCTCGCGCCCACGGTTTCATCCCAACCGCCACGGAGCCAGCCCGTGAATCGTCTACTCTTCCTACCATCGGACGCTCTCTTCGTACCCCCTGACGACACCGTGCGAACGCCGGCCGAGATCGCGGCTGGGACGAACCATTCGAGTGAGTACTACGTTGCGCGACCCGACTCCCCGACGTTCGACTTGAAGCCCGCACTCACGTTTGACGCGCTCGCGGAACTCCGTAGCCGAGTGGATCGTGGTGAACTTCACGTGATCCGCCGTGAGCTTCTGAGCCGGATCGAGGAGATCGAATCCGTGATTCTTGACCTGGCCGTTCGTGCCGCGGCTCTGGAGAGGGGGCGCCGTGTCGCTTAAAGACGTGTATCAGAACACGGTGACGTCACCGCACCCGAGTCCGCGCCGCGTGGAACCCGAGCCCCCGCACCACGCGCGCTCAGAGCTGATCGTGACCCCGCTGGCCGGCAAACGGGTTCGGCCCGTGAAGTACCTGGTCCCGGGGCGCATCCCCGCGGGCAAGCTGATCCTGTGCGGGGCGCGGGGCGGTAGCGGGAAAAGTACCCTCTGGCGCTCGATCGCTGCCGACCTGTCGGCGGGCCGGTGCGCCCTGGGGATGGAGTACGACAACCCGGTGTGCGCCAAGGTGCTCATCATTGCCGCGGAAGACGGGATCGAGGACACCGTGCTCCCCGGGCTCCTGGCCGAGCGCGCCAACGTGTCCCGGATCGCCATCATCGAGGGCGTTCGCACCGGGGACCGGAAGAGCGACTTCATGCTCACGCCCGATCACGTCGGCCTCGTCCGCGATCGGCTCGCCCAGTCCCCGGACATCAAGCTCGTGATCCTGGACCCGATCGCCAGTTTCATCGGGCGCGCCAAGGTGGACGATCACCGCGCCAGCGAACTCCGATTGCTCCTGGACCCACTCAGTGAACTCGCGGAGTCCACCGGTGTGACCATCGTCATGATCGCGCACCTCAACAAGAGTACCGGGGACGCGGTGGACCGGTTCGCCGGGAGCGCGGCGTATCGCGATACCGTGCGCGCCGCTTATCTCGTCTGCCCGGATCCGGACGATGAGACGCGGCGCCTGCTGGTTCCCGCGAAAGAGAACCTGCCCGGCTTCCTCAGCACGTCCGTTCCGTTCGGCCTCGCCCCACTGGGGGCGACCGAACTGGACCAAGTGGTCCAGTCCGATGCGTTCCGTGGACTCAGCTCCGAGGACTTGGACGCGCTACGCGCCCAGTTGCGGCGCGTGAAATTTGATCCGGCTCGAAGCGTCGATCCGAACGAAGCGATGAAAGCGAAGAAAGGGGACGGGACGAAAGTGCAGCGGTGCAAGGAATGGCTCAAGCAGTTCCTGGAGAAGTACGCGTACCCCTCGAAGGAGATCCTCGACGCCGCCAAAGTCGCGGGGTTCACCTTTGATAACCTCAAGGAAGCCAAGGCGCAGCTCAAGACTGAGGGCGTGATTACCCACAACAACGAAAGGTTCTCGACAGGAGTCTGGTGGTCCGGACCGGGCTTGGCCGTCTACTGGATTCCTCGCCCCGAACCATTCCCCACCACTCCCCACTCCTCCCCTCCACCCTCCTCTACCTCTCTCTCCCGAGAGAGAGAAAGAGAGATACAGAGTGGGGAACTGGGGACGACGGGGGAGTGGTTCGGGGACGGGGGATCGTCCCCGGTGATCTACCACTAACAAGGTGATCGCGTCATGGATTCAGCAACGGAGCCAGCGAACGGGAATCTCGGCTGGAAGTCCGAAGGGCCGAAGCCCGGTTCCACTCCGAGGTGTCCCGGACCGTTGTGACGCATCGCAGGCGCAGTCAACGAACTCAATTCCGTGGCAATCACGGGTGATGTCCGCGCAGAAAGCGAGTTGGCTGGATGATGAGCGTGTATCCGTTCACCACCGATGCGAAGTTCCAAAGCCACTGTCACCGGCGAACTATTTTGAGGGCCGAACGCCGCAACGATGAGCAAAGCCCTCTCTCGACGAGCTCGACGCATCAGGTTGAGGAAGGGCTCCATAGCGCGAAAGGAATGGCCGATGCCCCTTACGGGTCCTTCCCCGGTCCGATCCGCGGGGCACCCCACGGGGAACAGTCGGGCTCATACACAGAGTAGCGGGATGATCCTTCACGCGCCGATCACTGCTATCTCTTCTCGAGCAACCGAGGCGTCAGCGTTAGTCGTGAGATACACCGGGGACGGGACACTCACGACTGCCCGATGGCCGGGCTCGTGATGCGAAATTCCAACGAATCCGACCGATTGTTCCCGCAAATGGGTCACACCGCCTCGGCCCGACAGAATTGAGACGTTCGCACCCGGTGAACGCATTCTTTTCGAGGCTGGCTGAATTGCCGTTAGTCGAGCGCCCATCAATTGGCCAATCCGCGGCACCGGCTCACGCGAGAAACGCGATGGGCAATGCGAGCCCATCGCGCGTGACCGTTCTCCTGTTTCGCGGCTTCTGGGTGACGGCGTTGAGTGGGCCGTCAGCGTTTCCGCTTCGGTCCCGGCCAACTGCCGCCCCCGGTCGCGGAGGAGATTCGGGTGCCGGGCAGTGCCTCCTGAAGCGCCTCCAATTCGGCGCTCGTGACGTTCGTCATCATGAAGGAGAGCACACAAAGGTGTTTGAGTTCTTTCAGGCCGCCGTACCCGCCGCCGGGGCTGTCGAGGTTCGTCAAATAGAGCGTGTCCAGTTTCGGGAGCTTCTTGAGTTGCAGTAAACCGGCGGCACTGAAGCTCCGGCCGGCGGCAACGCCCGGTTCACCGCTACCGTAGAGGTCCAGGCGAGTCACGGTCTCGATCTGCGCGAGGTGTTCGAGTGCCTTACCCGGGGCGTAAGCCTACCGGGGACCGTGAGGCGCTCACCGGGATCGTGTTCGTGCTCAAGACCGGTATCCCGTGGGAGGATCTGCCGGCCGAAATGGGGTGCGGGTGTGGCATGAGTTGCTGGCGCCGGCTGCGCGCGTGGCAACAGGCTGGGGTGTGGCACGCGCTGCACCAACTGCTGCTGACCAAGCTGGACCGCGCGGGGAAGATCGACTGGTCCCGTGCGGCGGCCGATTCGACCTTCGCCCGGGCGTTCGGTGGGGGCCAGGAGAGCGGGCCGAACCCTACGGATCGCGGGCGCCCGGGCGTTAAACAACACCTGCTCGTGGATGCCCACGGGGTTCCGGTAGCCGGGATCACGACGGGCGCCAACGTGCCCGAGGTGAAGGAACTGGTGCCGCTGGTCGATGCCGCCGGGCCGCAACACCCCAAGGGCGGGCCGAGGCACCGACAGGAAACCGTGTACGCGGACCGGGCCTACGACTCGGAACCGCATCGCCGGCACCTACGGGGCCGCGGGATCGAACCGCACCTCGCCAAGCGCCGCACCCCGAACGGGAGCGGGTTGGGCGTGTTCCGGTGGGTCGTCGAGCGCTCCATCTCGTGGCTCCACGGGTTCCGTAAGCTCCGATTCGTCACCGAGAAGGACGATGAAACCAAGTTCGCGTTCTTCAACCTCGGGATGGCACTCATCGCCTTCCGGGCGCTATACCCCAACGCTTTCTGTTAGGGCCTCTAAACAAGTATAGATTTTTGCGCATCTACATGGCAATCACAAAATAAATAAAACAATCTGACAATATATAATTCTATGATAGCGGCATTTCGGTCGGCCGATTCATTTTTAAAAAAATCATCAACAGACTTGTTATCAACCCAATCATCATTCCCTGCCAAGACCCCAAGCCTATCCCAACTTCGACCGGAGAAAAGGCTGGATCGGAGTCTCCAGAAAACCAACTTCGATAATACTCTGGCAATGTAGCACCTATAGTGGCGCCTGCGACTGAACCAATAGCCATAAACATCATAGAAAGTGAAAACACAAGAAATGCGATCTGCGAAAAAGGAATGCTACGCCACCGTGCTGTGCATGCAAGAGCAGACCGGAACAATGTGCCGGAAGCGACTCCGACAACAAAACCTTGGATAATTCTTGTGCCGACGACTAAATCCACTGCATAGCCTGCGCGATTTGGTGTTGGGTGGACGCCCGCGAAGTAACCTGGAATTAACCATGCAGATACCAGGGCTGTGACTGCGCCACATAGGGAAAACAAAACGCCACAGCTAAATGCCACCAATGCAATACGAACAACTGTTTTGCGCATATTAAATAACCAATATTGAGTCTAATCAGATATATATAGGCAAATACACTATCGATTTGGTTTAAAATCTACAACAAGCGTCGTCGCCTGCATAATGCGCAGGCGGCACGCACTATCTTCGGCGTTGCCACCTTGTACTTTGAGCAAGTAACGATCGCTCCATCCACCTCTGTAATTCGCCGGATTTGAATGCCGACATCGCCCCCGGCATGATCGAGCAGCGACACCGCGACGGTGCATACCCGCGTGGCCGGTCCGGACGCGGCTCTCGTCTTCTCGGAATAATGCATCAAGACCCCAGTGGCTGCAGATGCTACCCGCAACGCGTCCGCGGCTACATAGATTTCAAATACGACATCCTCTTTCGATCAATAAAATAATGAAATATTAGACAATTACAACAGTACAAATGAAGGACACCTCGCACGATGGCCTAAGAGACGCCGCGCCTAGGCCAAAACACTTTGCCCCCGCAGTCGTTGGTGCGGAGCCGCAAGTACTTCACTCAACACCAGCTGTTTGCGATCCTATCGCTGAAGACGTTCCTGAAGGTCGATTACTGGGGTATCGCCGTTGTCCTCAAGGCCTTCGCCGAACTGCGCGAAGATCTGACACACAAGACGGAGCCCCGCTACTCCACGCTCGGCAAAGCCGAGGACTGGCTGTTAAAGAAGGAGGCTCTATCGACCTCCTCGACGGTACCGTCATACCCGCCGTCGGGTCCGAATTGAACCCGAGGCTCCTAATGTCGCTGCTGATGCCACCGGTCTGGATAACGCCACGCGGTACACCGTTCATCGATACCTACGAAGCAAGCAACTACCTATGCGAGGACAAGGAAGCCGGCTCGACGGACGAATCGAGGAAAGGCATATTTATTCACCAAAAGTGCGGATGAACCGTTTCTCAATCCGGCAACAGGTCGATGACCCGGCCGCGTTCCAGATCGACAACGATGGTGCCACAACGTTGACCCTTGCGGAAAGGCCAGTCGTCGGTATTAATGAACGGAACCGGGGTGATGGCCCGTCCCAGCCGAAATCGACGCCCCTACTTGGCATTGGTCGCCGTCAGCACCGCGTCGGCCGTTGGATCGGCGCGCCCCGTCGGTTGAGACAGAGAAGCTCACGGGCACTTCGCCCACGAACTTCTGACCCACCATCAACAGCACGCGCAATAACGGCACTTTCGACCCGCACCCCTCGTCGAACACGAGCCAGTCGAATCGCACCCCGTAGGCATCCAGGCGCCCCTGGCAGTAAGCGATCGGCCACTTCGGGCGATACCGTACCTCGTCTGTGATGCCCGCCTCGGCGCACCGCTCGCGGTCTGCGCCCCACGGTTTGGGTAGGTACAGGTCCATGCCCAACGGCGCCCAGAACCGCCCCTTGGCCACCTCGACGTAGACCGTCACGGTACTGTAGTCGATCTTGCCGACACACGCCAGGTATTGGCGCTGGCCCCCTGGCGTCCGGTCGCCCTTCTTGAGGCAACTGGTCTCGACGAACCGCCCGACGGTGCCCATTGGGTCGTCAGGCAGTTCGTCGATTACGCTGGCCACGCGCCGCTGGAGCTTGGATCGTGTGGCCTCGTGTTGCCAGTCGGCAGTGACCAGGAACTTTTGGAGCGGGCGGGCCCGCACGCCAGGGCGATCACTCAACGCTCTTGCGCGGTAGGTCGGATAGCAACCCGCGACAGTAGTTGTCGAAGCGGGTTGCAGTGCGCGTCTGCAGGAAGCAGTTCCGGTACGGTTCCAGGCACCCGCGAACGTCACCCCTAACGCTGCGATTTCCTAATCCGTCATCGGATGCCCTCCGATCAACGATCTTATTCACCGCCACCGAACCCACGCCTTAGTGCTACCGACTCCCAACGTCTGGCCGTTTACCAGGTACACTATCAATTACTGAAGCTTCTCCGGAAAGATATTGAGCTAGCAGCTAACTTTTCCAGCGGGTATTTGTTTAGCGCGTGGGACTCTGTCGGGGCTCGATTACCGGACCGATGATCCGCTAGTCGCCAGTCCTGTGCAGCGCCCGGTTCGGTGCCTCGGCTCGCGACCACGTCAACGCCATGACCCCAGCGACCGCTACCGCCACCCCCTCGCGGGCGAACGCCGGGAGCAGTTCGCGGCGGGCGAACTCCCACTCGACCACCAGCCACGTCGCGGCGACCACTGCCACGACCGCGGAGACTACCGCCGGGGCGACACGCACCCGGCGGCCAAGCGACCGCTCCCCGGCCGCGACCGCCACGGCGAACGGTGCCCCGGCGATCGCACCGCCGACGGCCCACAGGACCATCCCCAGCTCGACAGCCGCCCACCCGCGGAAGTAGAAGTCCGGCTCCCCGTGCCGGACCCACACTGCCGCGGCGACCGCCGTCTGGGCGACCCCGATGCACGCTCCCAGGCACGGACCGATCAGAACATACCGCGCTACTCGGTGCATCGGACGCTCACCGACTCCCTCGCCGAACCAGGGATTTGCCCGCGCCGGCTTAGACGGATAGTTCATCGGTTTCTTTCTCCGGTGGTCGTGCCCCGACCGTCCTCCTTTGCCGGGGCGTATGCGTTCATCCCCCGAGCAGCAGCGGTCGCGGTAGGAATCGATTGCCGAACCAGCGCAACGTCTGGCTCACGTGATCCACGACCGATAGTGCCTGACGGCGACACGTCTCGAAGACGGACATCAACACGCCCTGCGCCCGTGCACCCAAAGCCGTGCGGTTCCCGCCCCAGACCTTGCGGTTCACCACGGCCGGGCGGATCGCTTGCTCGGCCATCCAGTTGGTGGGCTCGATCGGGGATCGAACACGAACGCGAACCACTGCTCGAAGTGGTTCCGCAGGTGCTTCGCCAGGATCGAGTACTCCGGCACGGCCCGCGGGCAGGTCACCAGCTCCAGCAGGTGATCGTCGAACGACACCCGATGCTCGTCGAGTTGGTTGTCGCGCCACGTCCCCGGCAGGTACCCGTTCCGCCAGTGGATGGCCTCGGTGAACAGGGCGATCACCTGCCGCGGGAACCGGACGGCCCCGCGCGCGGCGCGCTCCAGCAACTCCCGCGCGCGGCGGAGCACGTGAGCCACGCACTGCTGGTGGATCGCCGCCTCGAACCGGTCGTAGGAGGCGAACCCGTCGTGGCTCAGGATGCCGGCCCAGTCCCGCCCGATCACCCGCTCCAGGACATCGGCACTGCGCTGGGAGTCGATGCCGTAGGCGGTGGCCCGGTCACCGACCCACGCGTGGAGCCAGGCCGGGTGCCCTCCGATCCGCCACCCCGTCTCGTCCGCCGCGATCTGCTCGGACGACCGCACCTCGTCGAGGATCAGCGTGTAGTCCGGTTCCAGGCGGGTCGCTGTCCGGAGGTCGATCTGGGCGCTGGCCCCGCGGGTCAGGGTGATACCGAAGAGGGAACGGAAGACCGACGCGACTTTGCCGTGCGATAGGCCCATCTGGGTATGCAGGACCGCCGCGGCGGCCTGGGCATCGGGACCGATCTGACCGGCCGCCGCGCCGAGGGCGTCGGAGGTCTGGAGCGGGTGCCGCCCTTGTGTCCGCTTGCCGCACGCCTCGCAGCGGCCGACGTGGACGCGGAACTTGCGGATCAGCGGCGTGCGTGGAATCTCGGTCTGGAATTGGTCGGCCGTGCCGGTCTCGACAAGGCGGCCCTGGCAGTGCGGACACGCGTCGGGGAGCGAGGCCTCATGGCGTTCGGCGACCTGTTCCGGTAGCGGAGGTGAGCGGTGCCCATGCTTGCCGTGGACGTCACCCGACTTACGGCCGGGGGTCTTCGGGTCGGGCTTGGGCGGTACCTTGCGGAACGGGGCAGACTGTCGCTTGCCCGCGCGCATGGCGTCCTCCAGCCTTCGGGTCAATTCGGCGACCTGGGCTTCGAGTTCGGCGACGCGCTGGAGGAGATCCCGACAACCGGGACACACCGGTTCGTCCATGACGACATCGTACCAACCGGCGCAGCCAGGGAAACCGCGGCGCCGGATGGGGCGCTATTCAATGCCTTCCAGCGAAGATAATGGTCATCTCATCCGTCACCATATCAATAGCCAGATTTAGCTACTACCCCCCTATTGCAAAACTACCAGCTCCAATTTGACCATTTCTCACTTGATTTATCAGGATGAAATAAAAACCATTGCCCTGCGCCAGTAACATCGTACTTCCCAGTATTCGCAAGCACGTCTACTCCCCAAAATGCTGCTAATTCTTTGCTCAAATCAGCTGAATAATCCTTGGCTTGATAGCAGATAAGCAGGTCAACTCTGACTCGCTCGTCACCACAGATTCTAGATTTTAACCAATTAAGGGCCTCTAGGACTTCGGCCTTTCTGTTACTGTCTCCTGGGTTATTAGGGTCAAAATCAGTTAAGTGAAGTATTGTCCCCTTATCAACGCCCGTCTTTTTAGGATCTGGACGATACGGTTTTCCCTGGTTGATTGGCCCCTCATTATACCATGTGCCTACGTTGTTGCCGTGGGCTGCGAACGTCAAGTGCGAGATGCAGTCGTTATCACCGAGGCGCTTCTTCAACTGGTTCACGGCGTCGAGAAGGGACCGCGTCTTTACGGTCACGCGCCCGTCGAGCAGGCCCCCCGTAACGATTTCCGTAGCGGTGGCGCCCCCGCTGTGCCAAAAGGCCGCCCCCCCGGTTACCCAATCACTCGCGAACGTGATCCATACCTTGACCTTATTTTGTTTCCCCTTACCCGCGCCGCCTGGTGGGGGCGATATGTACTGTGGCTGGTAGTTGAGCGACCCCAGCCCGCACCCATCGCGCCGCGATCCCCCAATAACGAGAGGGGCTCCAGGGGGCGGGGCCGAGCGCCGCGACTTCTCCTGATCGGCGACCATCTTGACGATTGAGTACACGGCCAGGCCGCTCGGGTCAACTCGGCTAATGGGGCCGTTCCCGAACGCCCGGTACAGGTTCGCGTCCCCGCCCGCAAATCGGATCGGGTCCACGCTCGTCCACCGCCCGAGACTCGGACTGTACCAGCGGGACCGCTGCGGGTTCAGACCGCTGACGGTGTCAAACGCCATGCCTTGGAAGCCGTATTGGAAATTGTAGGCACTGCCCCCGGCGCGTACCGCCCAACTCCCATCGTACACGGTTCGCGCGCCGTACGGGTCGTACACGTACCGCTCGACCACGGCCCCGCTCCCGTTTACCAACGCGGTAACGTTAAAGTTGGCGTCTTGTTGCACCCACAGGCGCTCGTCCAGCGTCCCGTCGGCGTTCGTGTCCCGGTCTCGGAGGACCATCGCATCGACGTACACCGGGCTCCACACGTACCGGCTTATGGTGTTGCTACCGACCTTCTCCTCAAGCACCTGCCCGTCGGGCGAGTAGAACAGCTCCGTCGTGGTCCCGCCCGCGGTCTCGCTCACGCGCCGGTTAGACCCATCATAGGTGTACGTCTTGAGCGTGGTCCCGCCCGCGTTCTTGACGGCCACGAGCCGGTTCCACGCGTCGTATACGAACAGCCTGCCGGTTTCGTCCCCGGTCATGTTCCCGTTACTGTCGTATGTAGGTGTAGTCGCGCCACCGATGCTCGTAATCTCGTTCTGCTTGTTGGCCGCGCGCGCCTGGGCCGTGCCGTTAGTGGTCACACTGTCGAAGTTGCCTAGCGCGTCGTAGTCCCACCCCTGGGTCCGGGTTGCGGATCCTGTGATCCCGGTCTTGGCCCCGTTGAGCGTGCCCCGGCTGTACCCAGTCAACTGGTCCAGTCCGTCGTAGCTGTACACCTCACCGAACGCCGTATTGACTAGGTTGTCCCGGTACGTGCGGTTGCTGGCTGCATCGTACCCGTACTGGAACCGGTCCGTCGCGATCCCGGTTGTCGGGATGAGCCAGCGCTGATCGACCACGCGTCCGAACCGGTCGAGCCCGGTGTACTGATCCCCCGCGTCGCCGTTCGATTCGCCCGCGCGCTTGACGTAGCTCAGGTCCACGTTGGGCTGCGGGTGCGCGCGTCGTACCACGGTACCGACACCCAAGAAGTCGTAGCTCTCCAGGGTCCCGGTCGAGTCGCTCAGCGATGAGAGTCGGCTGATACTGTCGTTGAGGCCCGACGAGTAGTTGTACGTCAACACGTACCCCGAGGGGTACGTGATCGAGGTCAGGCGCGAGTGGTTGGCCCCGCCCGCCATCTCCGAATACGCGTACTGGACCTTGGGACTGGTGGACGTGTTGACTGCGCCCGCGTGCGATTGCCACTCAGTGGTCAACTGGCCCAGCCCGTTGTACGCGCGCTGGACTTGGTTCACGATCGAGCCGCCACTGGCTGCGTTGTAGCTCGTCACCACGTATGCGTTGCCCTGGCCGTCGTACGCGGTCTCGACGCGCCGGATCGCGCCGTCCACCCCGCTCCCGAGCGTCGTCACCACGTCACTCACTACTCGCCCGAGCACGTCGTAGGTGAGCGTGTGGGTACTCCCGCTGCGGTCCGTCGTGGTGAGCGCCTGGCCCAGCGCGTTGACCGTGAGGGCATCCTGCTGGGACGCGCTGGGGGCCCCGGTGGTCGGGTCGGCCCACTGCGTGAGGCGCACGATGTCGTTGGACTCGATGGCGCTCCCGGTCGCGACCGTGACCCCGTACACGTACCCCGTGGTCTGCGTGCCCCCGCCCGTCAGGTAGGCTGTGAGTCCCGTGACTCCGGCCCCATTGTACGTGTACCCAGTGGTCTTGTCGTCCGTGTCCGACACAACCCCGTCCACGAAGTTCTCGATCGTGCGCACCGTGCGCCCGAGGATGTCCGTGTAGCGCCGTGAGACCTGACCAGACGGGGTGGTCACCTCGGCCGCCTGGCCCGCGTCGCCCCCGTAAGAGATCGTAGACACAGACACGGCGGGTGACGTGCCGCCCGTGAGCCCGCTCCCGTTACCCATGATCGCCGACTGGTATGTACCGGCCTTGGTCCCGGTAAACCGGACCTCCCAGCCCCCGCCCGAGGCCGCCGACACCTGCACGTTCCCACTCCCGATCGACGCGAGCCCCGCCAGCGCGGTCTGCACGGTCGCGGCCGACGCGTTGTACGCCAGCGCGCTGGTCGTATTGCCGCCGAATGTGAGGGTGAACGTGCCCCCGGTCGGGCTCCCGGTGAGCGCGAGCACCTGGACCGCGTCGGCCGCGTACTTGGCTGAGGTCACGAGCACGGTCGCGGACCGACCCGGGGCGGTGCCCGGGCGCGACCACGAGGCGCCCCCGTTGGTGCCCACATCCACGGTCGCGGCCGAGCGCCCCGCGAGGTCGTAGTAGTACCCCGTGTAGCTCACCCGCGCCGCGACCCCGCTCGCTGGGGTGCCCAGGGCACCGGTCCCACTCGCGTCGTGGAACCGCTCCCGAGTCGTCAACTGGAGTACGTTCCCGTTCCCGTCGTACACATACTCGGCCTGATTCAGAACTGTGTCCCCGGTCACGTCGTCCGCGTCCGAGTAACCGGTGTCCCCGCCCCCGTCCGTGACGTAAGATACGACGACCCGGCCCGCGCCGTCGTAGGTCGTCTTCTGCGCGCCCCCGCCCGGACCCGAGGTCTTGATCACCAGGTCCCGCGCGTCGTACCACGTCTGCGAGGACAAGGGACTCGCGCCCACGTTCCCGGTCGAGGGGTCCACGGTGTACGTGTCGGTTCGGTACACCCGACCCAGTTCGTCGTAGCTGGCCGTGACCTGCGCGCGCAGCAGGCTCGAACTCAGGGGCTGGGGCACCCCGCCCGTCACCGCGGGCACCACCCCGTCGGCGTCGTAGACGCGCGTCTTCGTGACTTCGCCCAGGTTGTCGTAATCGGTGTACACGAGCGGGCGGTTCGTACTCGTGGACTCGCTCCCCTCGACACCACTCTTGACCGCCACGGCCCGGTCTCTCCAGTCGAACCAGGTCTGGGTCACCCGGTTCGCCGCGCCCCCGCCCGGGATCTCGGTCACCTTGGTCCGATTCCCGTCCCCAACCCCGCCCCCGTCGTACTCGTACTCGCAGACCTTCACCATGTTAGTCCCGGCCAAGTTCGTTGGGGACCAGAACCCGGTCGTGGGCGTATCGTCGGTGCCCACCCACTCGCTCACCTTACGACCGAGCCCGTCGTACACGATCCGGGAGATGGTGCCCTGCGAGCTCGTGACCTTGTTCGGCATCCCGTGGTCGTCGTACTGGTACCGGGTCCGGTAGAAGTTCGCCCCCTCGGTCCCGAGCGCGGCCGAGGCCGAGTACACCAGCCCGCTCAGGTTAAAGTACGCGTCCGTCTGGATCGTCTGCCCGGCCGCGTTCGTGTAACTGCGCGCGAGCGACTGGACCTTCGCGATGCTCTCGATACCCGTAGGGCGCCCGCCCGACACCGCCGGAGCGGCGCTCATCGTGAGGGTCTCCGTGTACCCCCCGGCGCGGTCCACGCGGGTGACCGTGGTCGGCCCGGTCGGGACGTTGTTCGTCGCGTCCCACCCGGTGTAGTATCGCACCTCGTGGCTCGCGTCGTTGTACACGGTGTAGTCCACGCGCCCGTTCGGGTACACGGCCTTCGTGGTCCGGCCCAGCGCGTCCACCTCGTAGGTCGTGGTCAGGTGCAGCCCGGCCCCGCTCGGGGTGCTCCACCCGCTCGGCAGGTTCGCGAACGTGCCAGTCTGCGCCGTGTCCACGTCCACGATGGTCTTCACCGCCGCGCCGGTGACCGCGTCGTACTGGGTGTACGAGATGATCCCGGCCTGGTCCCGGGACCAGGCCGGGCGCCCGAACACGTCGTTCACGACCGTTGCCGCGGTCGCACTGTTGGACCCGTTCTGGGCCGTGGTCACAATCGGCAATGTGGTCACGGTCGAGGCGATCTGGTTCGTGCCCGAGAAGTACGTGTACGCGTAACTCGTGGTCTGGGCTCCGGTCCCGTCATCGTTCCGGTACACGGTTTCCGACGCGAGGTTGAAAAGGTCCACACCGCCGACCGTGTTCTTGAGGTACCCGAGCGACTGCTGTGGGGACGAGCGGCCGTTCGGGACGGTCGCGGTTTCACCGTGGAGTAGGTCCACTTCCTTGAGATACCCGAGCGCGTCCCCCGCAGTGGACGTGGTCGCGGTTGTAGCCGATCCGTAGGTGTACGCGGTCAGGAGCCCGTCCGAGTCGCTTAGATATTGTGCGTTGCCCGACACGAAGTTCACCAGATCCGTGTACGACTCGCTGAACCCGGTCACCGCCGACGGACCGGCCGTCAGGACCACGCGCCCGGCCGCATCGTACCGGGTGTACCAGCGCCACACGTTACCGGCGGTGTCCGTGTACGCTTTAAGCATAACCTGCCCGAACCCGTTCGTGTACACCGTGTTCGAGGTCCCGTCCGGCAGCGTCTCCACGGTCTTCGTCTGCCACGTGTTCGCATCCAGCAAAGTGCCGGTCGCGGGATTGGCCGTGTACGAGTAGGTAAACGTGCCCTGGCCCCCGGAGCACACCGAGCACCCCTGGGCCGCGTTGGTCGCGCTGGTCACGCGCCCGGACGAGTCGTACTGCAGGTACGTGTCTGCGTAGTCGTCGATCTGCACATCGGTTAGGGCGTCGAGACCCGTTCCCAGGGCCGCTGTGAGCCGGGCATAGGCGTCTGGGCTGAACGCGTACTTGAGCTTCCCGTTCGCTCCACTCGCCGACCCGCTCCCCGAGCCCGAGCCGCTGCTGGAGCCGTAGTACCGGTAGTAGGACTGGTCAAGCACGTTGCCCGAAGCGTCCTTAAGCACGGCCGTGCGCAGGGCGCCGGCCTGACCCGCGGACGTGGTCCCGTCGTGGTACGTGTTCTCGGTCGTGCGCACCGTGCTCCACGCGCCCGCCCCAACCCTGGTGCGCTGGGTTACCGTTTGCAGCAGCCCGGCGTTGGTGCCCGAGGCGATGTACGCGTACACGAACGACTCGGTCAGCGCACTGCCCCCGGTCCCGGTCGTGCGCTGGACCTCAGTCGCGCGCCCCGAGGCGTCCCAGCTAGTCACACTCGTGACGTTCCCGGCCGGATCCGCAAGGGCCGAGAGCTCGCCCGTGCGCCCGGTCGGGGTCGAGGCCGAGAAGTCGTAGAACGTGAACGCTTGCCCGGACTCGTCGGTGAGTACGAACGTATGGGCGCTCGTGTCTTGAGTGAAGACCGCGTTGCCCCCGAACCGCGCGTGGTACGCGCCCCCGTAGAAGTCGAAGAAGTACGCCGAGCTCGCGCTCGTTACGACCGCGATACTGCTGTCCCCGTTCACCTGAACTAGGCGCGGCGCCTGGGTCTGGACCGCTCCGGTCCCGGACGTCCCGTCGGCGTACCCGGTGCCGTTGCTCCAGTCCCATGACTGGCCCCACAACGTTCCGAAGCCGCCCGATTCCAAATCCGTGCGCACCACCGCGACCGTGCCCGTCCCGTACCCGACCCCGGACTCGGACTTCCCGCCCCGAATACCCCCGGACGATATGGCGAGCGCGATCGGGACGCACGCGAGGCACTCGGGCGCTAAGGCCGCGAGGGGCGAGGCAGACACGTTATAGGAGCCGCCCCCGGCCGTTGCCGACGAGTAGTTGGAGTCCCCGTTGTAGGTAGCCGACAGGATGTAGTTCCCCGTCACGAGCGACCCGAAATCAAACGTGGCCGTCGCTTGGTACCCGTTCCCGACCGGTACCAACGAGACCGTACCCACGGTGATCACCGGCCCGCTGGGCACGGCAGTCACTTTGAGCGTGGCGGTCCCGGTGGGAACGGTGGACGGCTGCCCGGTAATGGTGATGACCCCGCGCTTCACTTGCCCGACCTTCGCGCTGGACGGGTACTCCGTCCACATCACACTCGGGGCGATCGGGTCGTTAGACGCGGCCACGAACACCCCGCCGATCGAAGCACCGAAAGGCGAGTACTGGCCCAGTGGGGATGCCAATTGCGCGGATGTGGCGCCCGAGAACACGCGCACGTCGGCCGCGCCGGTGCCACTCCCCACGATGATGTCGGCCCGGTCATCATCGTCCGCATAGGCCAGCGCGACCCGCGCCCCACCCGTGAAACTCGACCCGAACGGCTGGAAGTCGTAGATCATGCCCCCGGCCGCCCCGGAGAACACCTTCACCTCGGCTGTAACGCCCGCGCCCGTTCCCACAACCAGATCCGGTGTTCCGTCCCCATTCACGTCGCTCGCCAGTGAGTCCGAATTAACGAACACACTCCCCGTGTAACCCGTGCCGAAAGCCTGGAAACTCCCGAGCGGGCTGGCGATTGGCGCCCCGGTCGTGGGATCGTAGGTCTTAACCCATCCGCCTGAACTTCCGCCGAGAATCACCTCGGCCTTGTGATCTCCGTTCAGATCGACGGCTCCGACGGTGACACCGGAGCCAAACCCAGTGCCGGTCAGGTTCCAGTTAAGGAGCATCTGCCCGGTGGCCCCGCTGAACGCGCGCACCCGGGTTCCGAGGAGCGAGTCCGCGGTTGTGATCACATCCGCCTTGCCGTCCCCGTTCACATCCGCCGCGGCCACGTGCACGCCACTCGTGTTCAGTGCCGAATACGCGAGAAAGTGCCCCAACGGGCCACTGATCTCGTTGCCCGTCGTCCCATCGAGGACGCGCACTAGGGGAACATAGCCCGAATCTGGCGCTATGACCGCATCTGGGATGCCGTCCCCGGTGAAGTCTGCGGTTGCAACACGAACCCCGCCCGTGAACAGCGGGCCGTAAGCACTCTTGGTCCAGCGCAAGTTCCCGGTATCCGCGTCGTATGCCTTTACAACCGCAGCATCACCAACGCCCGAACCTGCGAAAATCACCGGCCCTGGAAGCGGCCGCCCGTCCGGCACCAAGCGTTCCTCCATCGGCTCCATGCTCAGTCGGACCGGCCTTGCATGTGTTCGCGGTTTGGCGCGGAACAGACTCGCGACACGTTCGCGCAGAGCAAATAGGCGGGTGAACAGGGTGAACGGGGACGGAATGCGTGCGGGAGAAGGGCGGCTCAATGTACGTCCTCAACAGGATACGATTCGATCACCGAAGTCAACAGAGCATCAGTTGCAACAGTCAGTCATGACAGTCGCGAAATCGATTACCTTGAATCAGAGTCAAACGAGTTTGGATGTTCTCATGGAGAACGCATTTTGTCAAACGTCGTTTTTGAGAATCTGGTGGAGTTTCCCAAGCCCGTTGCAGCACTGAGATTTATGCACGCACGGGCACAAGATATGATTGCCCGTGGTGGCCGATAGCGAATGGTTACGAATCGGTACGAGGGAGCCTAAGAAATGCGTCGCCGGTCGAACCGGTCACGCGAGCTTACGCACCCAGATTTGGTACCCGCGTTCCAGAGTCTCGAACCGCCAGCGCATGACGCCCAGGAACGCATCGACGGCCAGGGCCGGGCACCGTTCGGGTTCAGGGAACACGCGCCACCCGTAGTCGTCGAATCCCAACAGCCCACCGGGCGCGAGCAGGGACCACGCGAGCACCGCGTCGGCCAGCACGTCCGGGGCCTCGTGCGAGCCGTCCAGATAGATAAGGTCGAACCGCTCCCCGGACATCCCCCGGAGCACGTCCTGGCTGCGCCCCACGTGTCCGGTTACCTTGTCCCCAAACTGTGCCGTGTTCGCGCGGAACCGAGCCTCCAGCCCACTCAGGTCCGCGTCCGCGTGCTCGGCCCCGCCCCCGAATGTGTCGATCCAGGTGAGCGCGGAGTCCGGGTGCGTAAGCACGTGCTCCAGGAGCCATACGGTGCTCCGGCCCTCAAACACCCCGACCTCCAGCGCCCGGACCGGCTTTCCCACAAGCGGGGCTAACACCCGTTCCCATACGGGCACGTTGTACGTGAACCAGTCCTCCGTAAATCCCGTGGTCGGAACGGGCGTGGGCGGGGTGACCGGTAGCGGCTCGCCTGGGGCGTCGGACACCCGGAACGTGTAGTCGAGGATGCGCACCAGCGGGCTCCCGGCGTCCTCCCACCCGTACCGATATGCCCCGACGTGCCACAACCGGATCGACGTGTCCGCTACCACCGGGAACCCGCACTGCCGCGCACGCTCGCAAAACGCATAGTCCTCGGACAGGCTCCACGGACCGCTTGGTTCTCCGACCACGAGCGGTTGGAAGAACGGGACCAGGGGCGTGCCGAAGCGTCGGTTACATACGGGCAGTTGAAGTTTGTGGTGGACCGCGACCAGTACCTCCTTGCGCACGTGGGCGAACCCGAACCCGCAGTATCGGACCTCGACCAAGCCGCCCCGAGTTCCGAACCGGACCGCGGGTGTGCCCGGCATGAACTCGCACGCGAACTCGCGCGGCCCCTTCTTCGGGTACAGCCCGCACGTGAACGGCCGATCGTGGGCGCGCAACCGATCCACGTCGTCGGGCTCGAACACCACATCCGAATCGATCCACATGAGTTCGGCGAACCCGGCCCCGAGCGCGTCCGAGGCCATCTGATTACGCACGGCATCGACGGCCGAGTACCCGCGGTACCGCCACACCGGGTACCCCCGGCGCTCCAGTTCCCGAAGTGCGTCCTCGCACCCGGGCTCGACGGCCCCGCCCACTGGAACCAACACAACGCATTCGGCAGGGGCGGCAGCGGGCGGCATGATTGGTCCTCGGGAATGTCGGCTCGATTATACGAACTGCGAACTCAGGACGCTGCCACGAGGGGATTGAGTAATCCCCTCGTGGCAGCGCTCGTTTTGGTCCAAATTCCTAATCGTGTTCCGACCTTCGACAGTTCGGTCTTGAGGTTCCAGAGTGCGTCCTCGGTACCGCTTATGCCTTGTTCCTTGATACTGGCGATGCGCCACTCAACTTCGCTTAACATCAGGCTCACGATCGATGAGCTTCTACGCAGATGAACTGGTCGTGAGGCACGGTGTGTCACTGTTTAAAGCTACGTCTTCGACACGTGTGCTGGAGGTGTTCAATCGGCATGGAGTTCGGTGCGAGTAGCCCCCGAGATACGCGAAGACGGTCCTTGACTAGTCTCTGGTAAAGGAGACGTTGCTCGCATTTGACGCCTGTTGACGCCCACGCACGGGGGTTGCTGGGGGCAACTGGCGTCAGTAAAAAGTAAAAACCCCGGGATTTCCGGGGCTTTGAAGCGTCATTCGGCTTTACAAAACCGCTGTCCTCACCTTCCAATTACAGCCTTCCGCGACAGGCCACCCCGAGAGCGTGCGGGCTTCGTGTGCCGGGTCGATCCCGAGTAAGTTCATGACGGTCGCGGACACATCGACCGGCGAGCACGGGGCGTTTTCGCGTGGCGGCAGCCCGCACGCATCGGTTGCCCAGCGCCCGTGCCTCCGACCAGAAGCACCGAGATCAACCGCGCCCAACCACTGAGCTACGCGAGCGGAACACCTTATCGCGATGGCACGCCCAGAAGTTGCGATTGATCGCCACACACCGAATGTGACAGCCAGCACCCATTCAATGGCGACTACGCGCACACATCCTCCTGCTGGTTGGCGCAGTGCCCCGTAGGTGGTTGGTTTGAGCTTTACCGCACTTCTACCGCAGCACCTGCGGTACTACCGCAAATCCACAGTGATTCTCGCATCGTATGCATTACCTTGCAATAACGGCAGAAGGTGGTAAAGTGCTTGAATTGCAGGTGATTTCGATCCGAGCCGGTGGGTTGTACTGCCTCCTCTTAATCAGCGGGTCCTCGGTTCGAGCCCGAGAGGGGGCACTGGTTTAAACGCCTTATTTTCAAGCAAATCGGCTGTGCTCTGCAGAGTGTGGGGAAAGTCTCCGAACAACCGATTCCGTGGAATAATTCCACGGAATCGGTTGTTCGGAGACTTTCCGTGGCTCGCACTCGAAAACTCACACCCACCTAGTCTCATCACAAACAGTCCGGGCGCGGCCGCCTAACCTGGACCGATCCACTCGGGATCCGAAACGAGAAACTGCTTCCCGGCCCATTCGGATCGCCGGAATCACTCGCAGCTAAAGCTCGTCTCGAACTTGAACTCGCTTCGTCACCCACCGGCGCACTTGCGACGAACTATCCCATCAGCGTCGCTGAGGTTTTCTTGGCGTTTCAGGAACACGCCAAGAGGCACTACCGCCGGGACGATGGCACGAACACGACCGAAGTGAACGAGTACCTAATCGTTGCAAATCACGTCTCCGAACAGTATGGCCTGACGCCTGCGATGAACTTCGGCCCGCTGTCCCTAAAAGCCGTTCGGCAGAAATTCATTGACGCGGGGTGGTGCCGCCGAACCATTAACCAGCGCACCGGACGTATCAAGCGCGTGTTCAAGTGGGCCGTGGGTGAGGAGTTGGTCCCGCCGAGCGCGTACCAATCACTGACGGCCGTGAATGGGTTGCAGCGAGGCCGAACCAGTGCGAAGGAACACGAACCGGTTGAGCCGGTGGACGACGCGACCGTAGACGCGACGCTCCCACACGTCAGTAGGCACATTCGCGGGATGATCGAGCTCCAGAGGCTCACGGTTTGTCGCCCGGGTGAGGTGGCTCGGATTCGCCGCGCCGACATCGACACGAGCAAGGCAGTCTGGTTGTATAAACCCGATGCGCACAAAACCGCATGGCGAGGGAAGACCCGGACCATTCCCATCGGGCCGAGGGCTCAGGAGTTGCTCCAAGGATTCTTCACCACCGACCCGAATGACTTCCTCTTCTCTCCTCGCCGAGCGATGGAAGAGTATCAGGCCGAGCGCAGCCGGAACCGGAAAACACCTCGGTGGCCAAGCCACATGACGCGCAACGGTGCTAAGCGGATTACTAAGCCGAAGCGAGCCCCGGCGGAATTCTATGACGGGACCAGCTTCGCTCACGCCGTCGCAAAAGTCTGCAAGCGGTTCGGAATCCCTCACTGGCACCCGAACCAGCTTCGACACACGGGCGCGACGAGAGTGCGGAAGGAGTTCGGGCTTGAGGCCGCGCAAGTGCTGCTCGGCCACTCGCGGGCCGACGTGACGCAAGTTTACGCGGAGCGAAACGAGACGCTAGCGGTATCAATCGCGACAAAAATCGGTTAAATGGCATTTTAAACAACTCAGCACGAAGGCCCGTTGAGATTTATCTCAACGGGCCTTCGTGCTGAGTTCGAGGCGGCAACCTTTAAGTGGCCCACTGCCTTTCTAAAATATTTGGCTCATGAGGCGTCATGGCGTCAGAGGGTGGGGACCGGGTTGTGAGTCAAGCAGCTTTGGTTCTGCGCTGAAACAGGCAACTGGGTCTTGCGACAAGGCGCTCGTCGCACAGCGCGGCACGCACCACCAACACGCTTTCGTTACGCGCGGGTTCCAGAACATTTCGGTGCCCTTAACCCGGTAGTTGATCTCCTTGATCAACTACTCGACCCACGAACTAGTCACCGGTAGATCGCGTCTTGCGGTACTCCGGGTGCTTCATTCGATCAGCATTGTACCGCAATTACCCGCGCGCACGAGGCAGCGCCACATGCGGGTCGGTCGCCTCGGTGTCGGCCGGGATCGCGCCGATACGCTCCTGTTCGGCGTCCAGTTCCACAAGCCCCCCCGACACCCGGCCCCGCCAGCAACCACCGCGCGTACCGTCCCATTGCTCGCGCTCGCTCGCGGCGGCCGCTTGTCAAACGTAGCTCAATGCGTGGATGAAGTCTACCACCGCTACGTACTCTCCGAGCCAGCGTGCCCGGATCGACCAGTTGTGCGCCTGACCGTCACACACACAAATTTTAGGGGCCACACAGCGAATGGGGCCAATGGTGGGTTCGACAGCCGAGGTCGATGAAATGTTCACGAGCGTGTGGGGAAAAGAGCGCCTTCACTCGGTCCACGACGGCCCGCCCCAACAAGTGGCGCCAGCACGGCACGGCACGTTCGGTAATGATCGCATAGCCAGTGTTAAGCCAGGTCAGCGGTGAAGTCGTCTGGAGAGCAGGACGTTGAGCACACGGACCAGGAAAACGGACGTGGAAGCGCCCAGGCGCTGACCGCATTCGTGCGATTGCCCACACGCGAGGGCGATGGCACGCACGGACGAATGGAACGGTACAACTGGTTGCCCGAGAACAATCGCGGACACGCGACGGCGCCCCGTAAATCCAACCAATGCCCCACTGTCTTTCCTGCGGAACCATAACCTCAAGCCCGACGCACACCGCATTGCGCTCCACTTCATCCCTGACGCCTCAAGACTACGCCATTTATCCCATTTGTCCGAGCTACTCGGGATCAGACGATTCGATGCCAGTGGGCAAAGGCGTCTAACACCGAGGGCATCCGGAGGATACCCGATGCCCTCGCATTGACCACGGTGTTTGCGGACCTTTCGCCCCCCCCCCCGAACCGAGACTGCGAATAAGTTGCACCCGCGGACGGACATCCTGGTGATCGCGACATGCGCGATGATCGCCGGTGCCGACGAGTGGGACGAGATCGCCGAGTGCGGGCGCACCAAGGAGCCGTCCTTCCGCTGGCTCCTGGCACTGCCCCACGGGTTCCGAGCCACGACACGTTCGAGCGTGTGTTCGTCAAGTTGAACCCAATATTTTCAAGTTGGGCGATTTAGGAGTAGCGGACCGCATGGGTTTACCGGTCAATGGTGGTTACCGCGCCTCCATCGTCGGAGCCCCCATGCGGCCCATGAATCAGTCTATCCGAGCAACCTCGGGCCACGCCACCCGCCACTTGCGCCCGGTCCTCACCGACTGGCTCGGTCGCGCGGTTCCGTTGCCCAAGCGGCGCCGCACCTGCACCCCCGAGGTGGTGTGGCGAGTGGTGCTGTTCGCGGCCGCGTTCGCCCGGTCGGTGGCCGCCGCGTGTACCGCCATCGCGTCGGCCCCATCCGGGCAGGCCATCTGGGATTGCTTGTACCTCACGCTCCCAAAGCGGCGCCGTACTCTCGAGCGCTGGCTCCAACCGGCACTTCATGCCCCGCTCGGGAAACGGGAACGGGCCGCCCGAGTCCCGATCGATTAGCGCCACCCCCATGTTCCCGAATCGCGTTCCTGTGCCACTACTTCAGTACCGGCCTTGGGCCGCTCGCGGACGGCACGTTCGATCACGCCGTGTCGGGCGTGTCGATCTCTTACGCCAAGTCCCGGAACCCGATCACCGGGGACAGGACCAGAGACGCATACGACCAGCTCTTGAGCGAGATGGCCCGTGTCCTGCGCCCGGGCGGGCGGTTCGTGTTTTCGGTCAACGTGCCGGACCCGTCCTGGAGCCGCATCGCACGGCTCTCCCTGGGAGCGCCCGCTCCGGTACCTGAAACGCGCGGCCACAACCGCCATGAGGATCCGAGAGGCCACGTTCACCCCTCGAGGAATGCCCCCTCACGATCGATTTGCTGAGGGGACAAGGAACGAAAATCGTCGCGCTTGCTCCTGTGGGCGGGAATCCCCCGCACTATCGGGGGATTCCCGCCCACAGAGGAGACAGCGAACCGGGAACTGTGTAAAGTTCCACAATTTCTTTCAGTCATAAACGGCTGGTTTTTCAGACATTTCGTCGAAATGCGCGCCCACTTCTCGCCGGACCATGATCTCGGCTCCCGGTTTGCCAAAGGGTCGAACGGGCCGGCCGGGCGCTCGCGACCGCTCTGCCGGCACCCGATCCGACACAAATAGTCGCGCGAACGGGAGAGACACATGCGATTCGCACCCGGCCGGTTAATGGGACCGGCGCTGTTTCTGACCGCGAGTTTACTGGTGGTCGCCGCGGGCGGGGCCGTCGGGCAGCCCGGCGGGGACAAGGAGCCGGGCAAGGAGAAGAAGGACAAGGGCAAGGGGCCGAAGGGCGGTCCCGAAAAGGGCGCGAAAGAGCTCCGCAAGGCGTTCGACGGTATCACCGACGTCGCCCAGAACGCGCCCGCGGGCCAAGAAGCGGCGCGCCTGCTCGACCACGCGAAGAGCTTCTACCGCGCGGCGCTCCGGGCGCACCCGGACGAGCCGCGCCGGTTCCGGGAACTGGCCCTCGCCGCCACCGACGCGGCGCGCGGGCTCGAGCACCAGCACCGGGCCGCGTACCAGCCGGTCGCGAACTTACCGGAACCGCCGTTGGATCTGGACGGACCGCCCGCGCCGAAGGACGGCCCGAAGGGGAAAGGTGTCCCTCCGGCCCCGAAGGACGGCCCGCGGGGGCGCGAGCCGCGTGACGCGGCGGGCGAGCGCGGCCCGTGGTCGCCGGCACTCGACGCGCTGAGCGACGTCCACGACCAACTCGCGACCGCCGCGCCCCCGGCCAAGGGCGCGGGCCGGGACTTCTTCGAGGGCGCGAAGGGCGCTTACCGCAAGGCCCGCACCGCTTACGAGGCCGGGGACTATCGCAAGGCGGCCGAACTCGCTCGCGCGGCCGACGCCTGGCTCCGGGTCAACGAGCACCTCGAACGGGCCGAGTGGGACGGGGCCGCGAACCCGCCGCCCGCGCCCGAGCCGAAGGGCAAGGGGGCGCCGCCCCTGCCCCCGGCCGTGAAGTGACGCCGCACCGGTAACCCCACACCCGGTCCGACCGGCCCGCCCGCCGGTCGGTTCCTCGACACGGAGCACTTCCCGTGAGTACCCCACTCGCGATCCCCGATGCGCCCCCGACCGCGCCCGCCGAAGCGCTCGCGACCCGGGACCGCGTCGGGCTGAACGCGGCGAACTTTTTCCTGGCCGAACTGACCGGCGTCGTGATGCCGTTCCTGGCGAAGCTGCTCGCGGAGCGCGGGTGGCGCGACGACGCGATCCAGTTCGCCGCGGCCGCCTGCGGTCTGGGCGTCCTTCTCGCCCAGACCCCGGCCGGGATCGTCACGGACCGCGTGCGCCATCACCGACTGTTGCTCGCCGCGGCGTCGCTCGCGGTCGGGCTGTGTTTCGGCGCGCTCCCGCTCGTGCCCGCGACCGGGTGGGCGGTCGGCCCGCTCGTGTTCCTGGGCGGCGCGACCCAGGCGTTCTTCGTGCCCCTCTTGGGCGCCCTGGCGCTGGGGCTCGCGGGGCACGCGGCGCTGCACAAGGTGATGGGCGAGAACCAGGGCTACAACCACGCGGGTAACATCGCCGCCGCACTCACCGCGATGGCGGCCGCCGCGTGGCTCGGGCCGGCCGCGGTGTTCTACACGGTGGCGGTCGTCTCCGTGCTGGCGGCCGCGAGCGCGTTCCTGATCCGGGGGCTCGATTTGAAGGAGCGGAACCCGACCGGTGCGCGGCCCGGTCCCGGACCGGGCGCCCTGTTCCGCGACCGGCGGGTGGTCGTGCTGTTCGCGGCGGTGGCGCTGTTCCACCTCGCGAACGCGCCGGTCATGCCGCTCGTGGGCCAGTACATCGCCCGGCTCGGCGGGAGCGACACACAGGTCGCGGCCGTGGTCCTGGTCGCGCAGGTGGTGATGGTGCCGGTCGCGTTCGCGGCCGGGGGCCTGTGCGCCCGGTGGGGCCGCAAGGCGGTGCTCGCGGTCGGGTTCGTCGCCCTGCCGGTGCGCATCCTGTTGTACTCGTTCACGTCCGACCCGTGGGTCCTGGTCGCGCTCCAGGTGTTCGACGGGATCGGGGCGGGCATCTACGGCGTGGTCGCGACCGTGGTGTGTGCCGACCTGACCCGCACCCGGGGCGGGTTCAACGCGCTCCAGGGCGTACTCGCGACGGCGCTGGCGGTGGGCGGGTTTTGGGGCCGCTCGTGGCCGGGCCGCTCGTGCAGCACTTGGGGTTCGCGCCCGCGTTTCGGGCGTTCGCCCTCGTCGCCGCGGTGGGGGCCGGGGTGTTCCTCGCTCTTATGCCCGAAACGAAGGAGTAAGTGTCGTGACTCGTGCCGTGATCGCACCGCCGCCGACTTCACCTTCCGCGCCGCGGACCCGTGTGGCGCTGCACGGGGCGTACTTCCTGGGGATGGCGGGGATCGGGTTCTGTCTGCCGTACCTGCCATTGTACTTGAAAGAGGAGAAGGGGTTCTCCGACCGGGGCATCGCGCTCGTGTGGGTGCTCGCCGCCGTCGCCGGGCTGGTGCAGTTCCCGGTCGGGGTGTGGTCCGATCGCGCGGGCGTGCGCAAGCCGTTCCTGGTGACCGGGCTCGCGGCCCTGGCGCTCGCGACCGCGCTGCTGCCCCTGGCAGACCCCGCGGGCGCGTGGGGCGCGGTGCTGGTCGGGGCACTCGTCGTGCTGTTCGCGGAGAACGGGCCGTGCCGCGCGACGGTCGAGAGCATGGCCGGTGCGGAGGCCACGCGCCTCGCGCCCCCGGGCGGGGTCGGTGCGGCACTGGGGGCCCTGCGGTTCTGGCGCCCGGTCGCGATCGTGCTGACCGCACTGGTGGGCGGGGCCGTGGCCGAGGAGCGCGGGGTCGGGTGGCTCCTCGGCCCGCTCGCGGTGGTACAGGGGCTGGCGGTCGGCGCCGCGCTCCTCATCCGCGAGCGCGGCCCGAACCTGTCGCTCGGCCCGGGCGCCGGTGGGGCCCCGCACCGGGACGGGCGGTACCTGAGGGATCCGGGTTTGCGGGCGTTCGTCGCGGCAATGGTTCTGTTCCACGTCGCCAACGCCCCGCCCGGTGCGTACCTCGGGCTGTTCCTCAAGAACGACCTCGGGGCCCCGGCCCGTGACCTGTCTTACGCGTTCGTCGTGAGCATGGTGGCGTGGACCGCGTGCGTGCGCCCGGTCGGGTGGCTGTCCGACCGGCTCGGGCGCAAGCCCCTGCTGGTCGCCGGGTGGGCGGCGATGACGGCCCGGCTCGGGCTCCTGGCACTGGCCCGTGAGGGCTGGCAGGTGCTGCTCGTCCAGGTGCTCGACGGCCTGGCCCAGGGCCTGTTCGCGGTGGCCGCGGCCGCGTGGGTGACGGACCGGCTCGGCGGGGCGCGCCGGGCGGGCGCGGCCCAGGTGCTGGTGGGGAGCGCGCTCGTGCTCGGGTCCGCGATCGGGCCGGCACTCGCCGGGCTGGTGGTCGCGGACCTCGGCTACCGGAGCGTGTTTGGCCTCCTCGCGGGCGTGGGCACCGTTGCGACACTCGTCGTGATCTGCGCCGTGCCCGGGGACCGAGCCCCGTCGCCAGCCGAGGAGGATACACGTGGCTCCTGACGCCCCCGTAACCGTTTTGATCCCCGGCGACCTGCACCTCACGACCCCGGGGCAACCGAACCGTGCCGCCGCGCTTCGTGCCATTGATGACGCGAACGAGTTGATCCGCCCCGATTTCGTTCAGTTCATCGGCGACAACGTGCAGGACGGGTCCGATGAGCAGTTCGCCCTTTTCGGTGCCCTGTGCGCGCGATTACGTATGCCCTGGTTCGCGCTCGTTGGCGATCACGACGCACAAGGGGATCCGACGGCGCGCCGGTTCCGGGACCGGGTGGGAGATCCGTGCGGGGCGGTCACGGTTCGCGGGTTCCGGTTCCTGCGCTTGAACACTCAAGAGGCGCGGCCGGTCGGACTGTCTCCCGACCAGGTCGCGTGGTTCCGGTCGGAGGTCGATGCCGCGCTCGCGGCGGGCGAGCGCGTGGTGGTGTTCCAGCACAACTACCCGTACCAGATCTGGGAAGATTTTGCCGGCCCCGGTACCGACGCCTGGCGCGAGATCGTGCAGACGCGCCGGGTCTACGCCCTCGTGTGCGGCCACACGCACTACTGGCAGCTCGCCAACGACGGGCGCAACGTGTCCGTCGCGGTGCGCTCGATCGGGGATCCGGAGGGTGGGGCACCCGGGTACGCGGTCGCGGTCTTCCACGGCGAAGATTTTGCCATCACGTACCGCCCGGTCACGGAGCGCGGGCCGCTGGTCCTCGTCACCCACCCGCGCGAGGTGCTGCTCGCGACCGGGCCGGAAAACGTCGTGACCGGGGCCGACGAGGTCCGGGTGCGGGTCTGGTCGGGAGCGCCGGTCGGTGCGGTCGAGTTGAGCCTGAACGGTGGCACGCAGGTGCCAATGGACCCGTGCGGGGACGGGTTCTGGCGGGCGCCTCTACCTGGCGCGCGTCTGGCGAAGGGTACCCACCGGCTCGCGGTGCGGACCGAGGACGCGACCGGCGCCGCGGGTGGGCACGAGATCGAGTTCGCGGTCGATCCCACCGGGCGCTACACCGCCGTACCGATGGTCCGACCCCTGGTAACGTCAACGACTTTCTGCTGAAAGGGAGAACTCGTGTCGGGAACAACTGCCCTTTGGCTGACGCTGTTCTGGTTCGTGCTGACCTACCTGGGATTGGCCCTGGGCCGGCTCCCGGGGCTGCGCACCGACCGGGCCGGGGTGTCGCTGGTCGGTGCCGCCGGTGTTCTGGCGTGCGGCCTCTTGTCGTTCGAGGACGCGGTCAAGGCGGTCGATTTCGCGACGATCGCGCTGCTCCTGGGGATGATGGTGGTCGTCGCGTTCCTGCGAAGGGCCGGTTTCTTCGCCCGGCTCGCTGGACTCGCGCTGGGGCGCGTGAAGTCGCCGAGTGGGTTGCTCGCGGTCACGATGCTCCTGTCCGGTACCCTCTCGGCGATTCTGGTCAATGATGTGGTGTGTCTGGCGCTAACGCCACTGGTACTGCACCTCACGCGGCGCCTGGGACTGGACCCGCGCCCGCACCTGGTCGGGCTCGCGGTGGCGAGTAACCTCGGCTCGGCAGCGACCCTCACCGGGAACCCGCAGAACATGATTATCGGGGGGCTGTCGGGCATCTCATACTTGCGCTTCGCCGCCAAACTCGCTCCTCCGGCCCTCATTGGTCTGGCGATTGGCTACGTTGTCACGCTGGTCGCCTACCGAAAGGTTCTCAGGAAAGGTGCGTCGCCGGAAGCGGAGCCGAACGGCAACGGCGACCGCGTGCCCAACGGGAAGCGGCACACCGCGCTGCTCGCGAAGAGCTTGCTCGTCACGATCGCGGCGGTCGGGCTGTTCTTCGCCGGGCTACCGATGGCCGTTGTCGCGCTCGGGGCCGCGGCCGTGCTGCTCCTCGATCGCGTGAACCCCGCGAAGGTGTACGCACACATCGACTGGAGCCTGCTCCTCATGTTCGCGGGGCTGTTCGTTGTGGTGCGGGCTTTTGAGACGCACGTGCTCGCGGTAAGTGGAGTGGACGAGTGGGCGGGCCGAGCCGATCCGGTGTGGGCGCTCTCCGGGCTCTCGGCGGTGCTGTCGAACGTGGTCTCGAACGTCCCGGCCGTACTCCTGTTCAAGCCGGTCGTAGGGGCCATGCCGGACGCGGCGCGCGAGACCGCGTGGCTGGCTCTGGCTCTGTCCAGCACGTTCGCGGGGAACCTGACGGTGCTGGGCTCGGTGGCGAACCTGATTGTGGTCGAACAGGCGCGGAAGGAGGGCGTTACGATCGGGTTCTGGGACTACTGTCGGGTCGGCGTCCCGGTCACGCTGATTACGCTCGTGGTCGGGGCCGCGTGGCTCGCCCTCGTCCGGTATTAAAGAACGGGCTACTCTGAAATGAACGCGGGGGATCACGTTCGGTTCTGGGAACCCTGTACGAGGGCACAATGAGTTGGGCGCGGGTCACCGTGGTGGTCCTGGTGTTCGTGGTGTCGCTCGCGGCGCTCGCGGCCAGTAGCGCACTGGCGCTCTGGAGAGGCGCCGACGAGCTCGCGGCCCGCGACCAGCTCCGGGCCGCGGCCGCCGAACTGGGGTCCGCGGCCCGCGGACCCGTACACGAGTTGCCACCGGACGACGCGGGCGGAGTGGTACCGGAACCGGACAACCGCCGGCTCACCGAACTCGCGCGGCGGGTGCTGGCGAACTACCCCGGTACGGAGGGCGGGTTCTACTTCGTGCGCTCGGACCAGTTCGCCGGGACCGCGGTGAATGCGGCGGGACCGGAGCCGTCCGCGAGTAAGACCCACGAGCCGAAGGCGGATCAGAAGAAGGGTGGCAAGAAAGACGGTGACAAGAAGGTGGGCGCACCGCCGCCCGCGCCGAGCGCCCTCGTTCCGGCGCGAGCGTATGCTATACGAAGTTATGCGATCCGGCAACAGTGCCGCGAGGCCGTGGGGGCCGAACCCGGGTGGCCGCCGGTCGTGGAGG
>HG799463.1:348316-360199 GCA_000531095.1 Gemmata massiliana
GTGGGTCATGGTCCCGGCTGACCGGCCCCGAGCAGCAGAAGGCCCGCCTCACCCGGCTCCAGGTGGCGACGGGGCTCTCGCTCGGGGGCGTGGTTCTGGCCCTGGGGCTGATCGGCGCGCTCGCCGCGTCGCTCCGGCGCGAGGCCCGGCGCCGGGCGGCCCTCGGGGACGAGCTGCGCAAGGCCGAGCACCTCGCGGTCCTGGGCCGGTTACTCGCGGGCGTGGCCCACGAGGTGCGCAACCCACTGGCCGCGATCCGCTCGACCGTGCAACTCTGGGAGCGGCTCCCGGCCCAGGCCCGCACGCCGGAGTCGCTCGCGGCCGTCGTCGGCTCCGTCGATCGGTTGAACGAGCTGGTCGGCCGGTTGCTCCTGTTCGCCCGGGCCGGGCACGAGGGGTACCGGCCCGTGGACGTCAACGCGGTGACCGCCGAGGTGCTCGAACTGGTCCGCGCGAGCGCGGACGCCCAGGGAGTGGCGCTCGAGGCCGATCTCGCGCCGGACCTGCCCCCGGTGCCCGGCGCGGCGCAGGCGATCGGCCAAGTGGTCCTGAATCTCGTCACCAACGCGCTCCAGGCCATGCCGGGGGGCGGGCGGCTGACGTGCCGCACGCGCGTGGCCGCGGGGCGCGTGGAACTGGCCGTGAGCGACACCGGGTCGGGCGTCGCGCCGGACGCCCGGGACCGCGTCTTCGAGCCGTTCTTCACCACCCGTTCGGGCGGCACCGGTTTGGGCCTCGCCTTATGTCGCGAGGTCGCCCGGCAGCACGGGGGCGACGTGACGCTCTCTACCGACGGCCCCGGAGCGACCTTTCGCTTCACGCTTCCCGTGACCGTGGGAGGGCACCCCGCGTGACCACCAAGTACCCGAACGGGCCGACGATCCTGGTCGCCGACGACGACCCCGCGACCCGCGCGAACCTCGCGCTGCTGCTCCGCTCGGAGGGGTACCGGGTGACCGAAGCGGCCGACGGGGACGCGGCGGACCGGGCCCTGGGCGACCCGTCCGTTGCCGCCGCGCTGCTCGACATCAAGATGCCCGGGCGCGACGGGCTCGCGGTCCTGCGGGCGCACGCGGACCGGTTGGAGGAGGTGCCGGTGGTGGTGGTCACGGCCTACGGGGGGAGTTCGGCCGCGATCGAGGCCATGAGGCTCGGGGCCTACGACTACCTCACCAAGCCGTTCGACCTGGACGAGGTTCTGTTGACCATCCGCCGGGCACTCACACAACGCGCCCTCGTGGCTCAGGTGCAGGCGCTGTCCGCCGACCCGCTCGCCGACGACCCGGACCCGGAGCGGGACGAACTGGTCGGGCGGTCGCCCGCGATGGTCGCGGTGTTCAAGGCGATCGGGCTGGTGGCCCCGGCCGACGAGCCCGTACTGGTCCTGGGCGAATCGGGCACCGGGAAGGAACTGGTCGCCAACGCGATCCACCGGAACTCGCCCCGGGCCGCGCGCCCGCTGGTCAAGGTGAACTGCGCGGCCCTGAGCCCGACGCTGCTGGAGAGCGAGCTGTTCGGACACGAGAAAGGCGCGTTCACCGGCGCGGTGGCCCGGCGCCGGGGCCGGTTCGAGCAGGCGCACGGGGGCACGCTGTTCCTCGACGAGGTCGGCGAACTCGGGCTCGAGTTGCAGGCGAAGTTGCTCCGCGTGCTCCAGAGCGGCACGTTCGAGCGCGTGGGGGGCGAGGAGACGCTGACCGCGGACGCGCGCGTCGTGGCCGCGACCAACCGCGACCTCAGGGCCCGGGTCGCGGCCGGCGAGTTCCGCGAGGACCTCTATTACCGGCTCGACGTGGTCGCCGTCACACTTCCGCCCTTGCGCTCCCGCAAGGACGACGTCCCGCTGTTGGCCGAATACGTCGTGAAGCAGCTCGCGCGGAAGCACGGTTGGCCGGGGCTCGCACTGTCACCGGAGGCGGTGGTCGCGCTGGGCCGGCGCGAGTGGCCGGGGAACGTCCGCGAGTTGCGGAACGCCCTGGCCCGGGCCGCGATTTTGGCCCGGGGGCGGGTCGTGCGCGCGGAACACCTCGCCGGCGACGATACCGCGGTCGTGCCGGTTCCCCCGGTCGTTGTTCCGCCCGGGGCCGGCGCGCTCGACCTGCGTGCGGCCGTGGCCGCGGCCGAGCGGCGGGTGATCCAGCAGGCCCTGGAGCAGGCCGGCGGGAACCGCACCCGTGCGGCCGAGTTACTGGGCATCAGCCGCCGGCAACTGTTCGACAAGGTTCGTGCTTACGGCCTCGACGGATGATCGTGGGCGCTTGTGCCGCGCGCTCTCACCGTTTTCTCACTAGCATCTGCCGGTCCCCATCTCTAGCATCCCTATTCGATTCCGATCGTGCGTAGACGCACGAATTCCGCCACAGCACCTTATGAGCACCGGAACCGAACTCCCGATCGCCCTGCGCGCCGCGTACCTGGCCCTCCACCGGCAGTCGGAGGCGCAGTTCGCGTCACACGGTGTCACCGCAGACCAGTTCGTCCTCCTCGCGACCCTCGCCCGAGGCGGGCACGCCCTGACCCAGCGGGAACTGGCCCGGCGCATGTCGTCCGACCCCAGTACCGTGCGCGCGATGCTCGCGCTACTGGAACCGCGCGGGTTCGTCGAACGAAGCACCCACCCGACCGATGCCCGAGCGCGGACGGTCGCGCTTACGGCAGCGGGGGAGCGAACGTTCCGGCAGCTCTGGACGGCGGGTGAACCGATCCGGGCACGGATGCTCGATGCCCTCGAACCCGGCGAGGCGGAAACGCTCGTCCGGCTCCTCGCGCGCGTCGCCGGGGCACTGAACCCGGAACTCGCGCCGGTCCGCGAATCCAGTCCCTCTCACTCTCCGGAGGATGAAGCATGAGCGCGCGCGCGGTGGCCCTGGTCACGTGGGCCATGTTGGTGTGCCCGGCGGTAATGGTGCAGGCCCAACCGCCCGGCGCGGGGAAGGATGACAAGGCGGAAAAGTTCCCCGCGCCGCCGAACGAGTACGACAAGAAGCGGGACGGTATCGACCGGGGCAAGCTGGGAACGGTCGAGTACGACTCCGCGACGGTCGGGGGGACGCGCAAGGCCCGGGTGTACACCCCGCCCGGCTACACCAAGGACCAGAAGTACCCGGTCCTGTACCTGCTCCACGGGATCGGGGGCGACGAGAACGAGTGGGCACGCGGGGGAACGCCCGACGTGATCCTCGACAACCTGTACGCCGACCGGAAGGCAGTGCCGATGGTCGTCGTTCTGCCCAACGGCCGGGCATCAAAAGACGTGACGGCGCGTGACCCGATCCCCAAACAGTCACCGGCGTTCGCCGCGTTCGAGAAGGATCTGCTCACCGACCTGATCCCGTTTATCGAGAAGACCTACTCGGTGAGGGCCGACCGCGAGTCGCGCGCGCTCGCCGGGCTGTCGATGGGCGGCGGGCAGTCGCTCAACTTCGGGCTGGGCAACCTGGACACGTTCGCGTGGGTCGGCGGGTTCTCCTCGGCCCCGAACACCAAGCGCCCGGACGACCTCATCAAGGACCACGCGGAGGCGGCCAAGGAGCTGCGGCTCCTGTACGTCGCGTGCGGGGACAAGGACGGGCTGTTCCGGATCAGCGAGGGCGTTCACAAGATGCTCGACGAGAAGAAGGTGCCGCACGTCTGGCGCGTGATCCCCGGCGGGGCGCACGACTTCAAGGTGTGGAAGAGCGACCTGTACCATTTCTCCCAGCTCATCTTCCGAGAAACCTCGAAGGACGAGCCGAAAGCCGAGAAGAAAGAGCCGACCGACGAGGGCAAGCCGTCAGCTACGAACCTGCCGAACGCCCAGTACCCGAAGGTCCACGCCGACGGGCGGGCGACGTTCCGGTTCAAGGCCCCGGACGCCAAGAAGGTGCAGGTGTTCACGAACTACGGGCTGGGGCCGCGCGGGCACTGGGACATGACCAAGGGAGCGGACGGGGGGTGGTCGCTCACCTCCCCGCCGATCCTGCCCGGGTTCCACTACTACGGCTTCCTCGTGGACGGGGTGTTCGTGAACGACCCCGGCACCGACACCTTTTTCGGCACCAGCAAGCCGACCAGCGGGATCGAAATCCCCGAGAAGGGGGTGGACTTCTACCACGCCAAGGACGTGCCGCACGGCGAGGTGCGGTCGCGGTGGTACACGTCGAAGGTGACCGGGCAGACCCGGCACATCCAGGTGTACACCCCGCCGGGTTACGACGACTCGAAGCAGAAGTACCCGGTGCTGTACCTGCAGCACGGCGGGGGCGAGGACGAGACCGGGTGGACCAAGCAGGGGCACATGAACTTCATCCTCGACAACCTGATCGCCGAGAAGAAGGCGGTCCCGATGATCGTCGTCATGGAGAAGGGGTACGCCGCGCGAGCGGGCGCCGCGGCCGAGCCCAAGGGGTTCAACTTCGGCGCCTTCGAGGACGTGGTGCTGAAGGATCTGGTTCCCCTGATCGACTCGACGTACCGCACCCGGGCCGATCGGGAGCACCGGGCCATCGTCGGGCTGTCGATGGGGGGCGCGCAGGCCATGCAGATCGGGCTGACTCACCTGGACACGTTCTCCACCGTCGGGGCGTTCAGCGGGGCCGGCAAGGTCGACCCGAAGACGGCCTACGGCGGGGTGTTCGCCGACCCCGCGGCGTTCGACAAGAAGGTGGACCTGCTCTACCTCCACTCGGGCACGGTCGGCCTCGACGCGGGGATCCACAAGGGGGCCAGCGACCTGCACGACTACTTGCAGAAGGGCGGGTCGAAGAACGTGGTGTTCCGCGACCTCAAGGGTCAGGGGCACGAGTGGCAGACGTGGCGGTACGCCCTGCACGACTTCGCCCCGCGGCTGTTTCAGCCGAAGAGGTGACCCGGCACTCGGACGCCCCGATTGTGCGACCACGGTAGTCCCGTCGGCCCACGGACGAGACTACCGTTGTTGACGCTGAAGAGCTCGTGGTGAACCCAATGTGTGCCGGCCCATGCGGTCGGCACCGAGTCTATAAATCTCGCTCTCTCCCTCGTGGCCGTTCTGCCCAGGAGCTCCGCGCATGCTCCGCGCTAGTAGTCCGTCTGTGTGTGCTCTGCTCGCTGCGTCAAGTGTGAGCGAGCGGACCCACGAGGGGGCTCGCTCAGTCTTCTCCCGATCCCGGTTCCTGGGCCAACCGTTCGAGTTCCGCTGCGATCCGCGTGCGGGCCGCTCCCGATAATCGCCCTTCCGTAAGATCGGAATCAACTACGATCATCGCACACGCCGCGTGAACCTGAACCAGTTGCCGGCGGAACCGGCGACACGGCGAACAAAAGAGCGTGTGGACGTATAGTCCGGCGCGCGTGCTCACCGAGAGCGGTGCGTCCAGCGACCGGGAGATGGCTTCGACCGCCCGCCGGCAAATCATGACTCGCTCCCACTTTGCGGCTCCGTGCCGAACCAGTTCTTCGACAAGCACCACCACATGCGCAGCCGGGCGCGGTGCAGCATCACCCAGAAGTTCGCCGGGGTCAGCCCCAGTTCCCGGCACACGTCCTCGCTCGCGGCTTCGTCCAGGTACCGCAGCGCGAACACGTCGTGGAGCCGGACCGGGAGCTTCCCCAAACACCCGTTCAGAACGCCCCAAAACTCCTCCCGGTCGAGAACCTCGGCCGGGTGCCCGCGCGCCCAAAGGCCGGGCGGCGCTCTCCACTCCCCGCGCCGGGTGAACAGATCGTCGGTGAAACGGTCCGGTCCGGTTCCGGGGTCCGCGGCGAGGCGCTCGCGCACTTGCTTACGCAGCCAGTCGATCACCTTCCGCTTCAGGATCGCGGTGAGCCACGTGCGCTCGGACGCGGCCCCGTCGAACCGGTCCTGCGCTTTCCACGCCGCGAGCAGCGCGTCCTGAACGAGATCCTCGGCCGCGTCCGACCGGCGCACGTGGGCCACCGCGAACCGGTACAGGTAATCGCCGTGCCGCTCGACCCAGGTGTGCGGATCGAGGCGGGCGGCGCTCACTACCGGCGAATCAGCCTTCGACATCACCACCGTCCGTTTCGGGGAGTCGCGATCCGGGCATAGTCTCTGTCGCTCGGCGGCGCGAAACCTTACGCGCAAAAATTCGAGCTCCTGGTGGGCCGGAATAACTTTTTCGGGCGGTGTAAGGACCGCTCCAGGTGTGCGACTGACTGCGGACGATCGCCCGCACCACTCCAGCAGGATTTCCCATGCTCCAATGGTTCCGCAACAGCCCGAAAACCGGTTCCGCCCCGCGCACGCGACTGAGCGCTGAACTGATGGAAGACCGCAGCGTGCCGAGCGCGAATTCGTTGTTCAACCCGGCCCCGCTCGGGGCGAGCACGTTCGTTTACGTCGAGAGCAACAACCCCGAACCGGGTCACAACGCGGTGCTGGCGTACAACCGCGCGGCCAACGGCGAGCTACACCAGATCGGCACTTTCGCCACCGGCGGGACCGGGCAACTGAACGTCCCGAAGCTGGTCGGTCCCGACGACGGCGACCAACAGGTGCAAGCGACCCCGGACGGCAAGTTCCTGTTCGCGGTGAACCAGGGGAGCGACACGATCACCGCGTTCCGCATCCGCACGGACGGGAGCCTGGATCGGGTCGGCGTCTTCGCAACCGGCGGGGACCAGCCGGACAGCATCGGGATTGCCGGGACGCACCTCTACGTGGCCAACCGCGGGAACGCCGCGGCCGGGGTACCGGGAACGACCGCGCCGAGCGTGACCGCGTTCAACATCAACCGGGACGGGACGCTCTCCGCGATCCCGCACTCGAAGGTCACGTTCCCGGTGGGCACGTTCGTCACGCAGACGCTCGTCTCGCGCGACAACCGGTTCCTGTTCGTGGAAGCCGCCACACTGGAGGGGACCGCGGGCGGGAACACGCTCACTCCGTTCCGTATCAACGCGAACGGTACCCTGACGGCCGCCCCGGGTGGCGCGGCCGGGGCCGGCACGAACGCACCGATCCTGCTCGGGTCGGCGGTCCACCCGTCGCTGAACATCATTTACACCGGGTTCACGTCGGCCGGCCAGATCGGGGTGTTCACCTACGACGAAACCGGGCGCACGAACTTCGTGGGCACGTCCGCGGACCAGGGGGCGGGTCCGTGCTGGTGCGCGGTGAGTGCGGACGGGCGGGTGCTGTACGTGGCGAACACGGGCACGGACTCGATCGGCGTGTTCTCGCTGGCCGATCCGCTCCACCCGGTGCAGATCGAAGAGGTGCAACTGGGCGGCCCGCGTGTGAAAAACGGGACGGCGAACAGCCCGCGCGCGAACGCATTCGAGATCGCACTCGATCCGACCGGGAAGTACCTGTTCGCGGTCACACAATCCACGGACCCGTCGTTCCCGCAGGGGAACCAGTTGCACACGCTGAAGATCGCCCGCGACGGCACACTGACGGAACCGAACGCCCCCGTCATCTTCTCGAAGCGTGACGTGCCCGCGAACGCGCACCCGCAGGGTGTCGAGGTCGTGCAACTCGGCGGGCACGGGCACCCGTTGTTCGGGTGGCTCGATTTCGGTATCGACCTCGAAGATCGTGCCCACCACCGGCGCCACTGGTAACAGGGAAGCAACCGTGCGCGGAGCACTTTTGATCCGCGCACGGTTCTAGGGAAGGTGTTACAAGACGTCCCAACACATGAGATCCAGGTCCACGACGTTGCGCGCACCGATTCCCTCATAAAAACGTCGCCCCAGAGCATTGTGCCGGTAGACGGTCCACACCATCTGTTTCGCACCACCGGTCCGCGCGACCTCGCGAGCCTCCTCCATTAAAGCGGCCCCGATTCCTCTTCCTCGTTCGGCTGCTGTCACATACAGGTCGACCACGAACAGCAACCGGCACGCCTGGTCCGTATCGTAGCCGGGGTGGTGGAGCAGGAACCCGACCACTTCGCCCGAACGCTCGGCCACGAGCCCTCGAAATGCCGGGTCGGGACCGAACCCGTCACGCGCGAGCGCTTCGGCGTCGAGCCGGAATTCGGATGTGTCGCCGAGTTCGCTCAGGTACGCCGAGAACTCTTCGGTGAGCGCGGCTATCGCGGGCACATCCTCGCGCCGGGCTTCTCGGATGCGCCACTCCGGAAACGACGACATTTCGATCCCTTCAAAGCACGAAACCACCGAACGGAAAGGCAACTGGTCCAACGGTGAAGCCCGGGTTGGCCCGCTACGTGATTTCATCGACCGTATCAACTTGCTCAGGTCGCGTGCACCGGCGCTGCGAGAACCTGTGTCAGGAAGGTGCGCCCGCTCTCGGTGTAGCCCGCGCGGGCATACAGTGGCCGCGCGGGGTGATCTGCCCCACCCGTCTCCACGCACAGCGCGCGGACGCCCCGCGCAATCGCCTCGGCCCGTGCGACTGCGAGCAGCGCGGTTCCCGCGCCCTGCCTGCGCGCGGCCGGGCAGACGAACAGATCGTCGATAAACCCTCTTGGCCCACCGTACTCCATACTAAAGGCCAGAGTGAGGACGACGTGACCGATCAGCCTGCCGCTCGCTTCGACCACCCAAACGGCTCCGAATTCTGGCGTGCCAAGTAACGTCGTGAACGTTCGCGTGGCGGCAACCGGCGGTAGCACGAAGCCCGACTCCGCATAGAAGTCTGTCATGAGCGCAACGAGGGCCGACACATCTGCCGTGGTTGCGGGCCGTATCACAAAGTTCGTTGTCATGCCGAGAAAGTGCCCTGGTCAGCTAACGTTGGAATTCGCCCACGGCTCTCACCGGGGGCAAGGCGGGATTTCATCTGATCAGTTCGGACGCCTACCAAGTACGTGCAGGAAATCAATTTTCGGAAGCAACGCGAAGAACTCGGACGTCGTCCCACATTTCGACCACTCCTGAGAGAAAAATGTCCTCGGCCGCGCGTTCACAGAAAACGGGATCGAGTGGCCCCCCGCCCGCGCTCGTGAGCAAATAGAGGGTGCCGTCGCGCGCGGCCAGTAGCGGTGGTATCCCTCCCTTGAGACACAATACCGCGCACCCCTTATGGGTCCGCCCGCCACCCGGTTTCATTGCTCCGAGGTAGCACTTGGAATCCACGATCTCGCCGCGCGTCGTTGCCGCGCCGAGGGCCTGCGCAGGCTTTCGCCGGAGGCTCGCTTGCTCCGCTTCGGGCAATTCCACGGGGCACAAGCCGTCGGTACCGTCGGCGAGTTCGAGCATGAGCACCCCCTCGCGCGAGAGGAGCGTGCCGGCCACTCGCACCGGGCGCCCGTCGTGCGGCCCGACGCGATCTTTTGCCCCGAGCTTACCTTCACTTACGAGCAGGACCGTTCGGGGCGCGCCGCCCGCCGCATCGGGCACGCGGATCATCGCGTATGGTTCGGCGTACACGACGCCAGTGAAGACCACTGGTCCGTCGGCCCACACACCGGAACCGGGTGCGCGCTGTCCCCACGCGAGTACCGCCCCGCCGATGGCTGACGCGATAACGACCGCACACGCGATCGGGAAGAGGAAACGGGCGTAACGGCGCGGCATCGGGAACCACCCGATGAAGAACGGGTCGCGTTCGGGTTCAGTTCGTGACACGGTACTCCTCCTCGATCCTTGCGGGTTCGACGTGCGTTCCGGGCGGGAGTGGGTCCGGGTCGATCAGCACGCGCCTATCGCGCACCGCCACGCGATAAGTTGCGATCTTCTCCTGGAACGGTGGGGGCGAACACCCGTCCTCGGGGCGGTACTCCCACCCGTGCCAGGGGCACGTGATGCACCCGTCGACGACCTTCCCTTCGCCGAGTGGCCCGCGCTGGTGGGCGCACACGTTCGTCACCGCCGAGATCCCGCCCGCGTGCCGAAACACGGCCACGCGCTCGTGACCGGGGAGGCACACCACTTTGGCCCGGTCCCGGGGGATCTCGTCGACCGAGCCGGCGTCGACCCATCCGATCGGGAGCGGGACGCGGTCCGCTTTCGGAAAGGGCCGCTCGTCGCGCCGGCGCTCGTGCAGCCCGGTCGCGAGGTGCAAGCCGGCGAGCGCGACGAACCCGGCGCCTACGACGATCGGGTACAACAGATTGGTTTCGCTCCGCAGGGCACCGAAAAGCACGTGGGCGACGAGCAGCGCGTAGGCGAGGTACACGGACAGGTGCAACCACTTCCACGCACTTCCGCCGAGGGCCTTCTGCCAGAAATCGTGACTCGTGGCCGCCATGACGAACAGGATCGCGAGCGCCACGGCCCCGAGCCACTCAAAAGGGATCGGCCCCGGAACGGAGAAGAGGGACACGAGCGGGCCGAGCGCGCCGAACCCGTGGTAGTAGCCGGTGGTGACGATCGCGTGCGCCAGCCCAACGAGGAACGTCGCGACACCGAGGTGCCGGCGGTTGTACACGAGCGGCAGGAACCGTTCGTCGAGCCGGGCGAGCGGGCCGAGTGCGAGCGCCACGTGCAGCATGACGAGCGCGCACGTCCCGAGCGCGCGAGCGAGGAGCACCGGGAAGCTGATCGCGTTCTCGCCGGTCCAGGCCGCGCGGCCCACTGTCACGAAGGCGGCCAGGTACGAGGTGATCCCAACTACTACGAACGCATCGTAGACCTTCTTGTTCCGGTTCCACTTCACTGGCACGTATTTCGTACTCACGGCTCACCTCGCACCTGAAGCATGAACCAGATGGCAAACGCGGAGCCGACGGACGCCGTCACCGCGACCCAGGCCCACACGTGCGCCCGCCGATGGAACCGGGTCATGACGCTCCTCCATTCGCCCGCGCCCACTTCACCGCGAGTACGGGCCACAGTGCCGCGCTGCCCGGGAAAATGAGCGCGCGAAACCTCCAGGACGTTCCGCGCGCCGCGGGGTCGAGCCGCCCCACCCCGACCGTTACGAACGTGACGGCGAAGACCGAGCCCGCGAGCGCGTATGCCGCGACCACAGAGAGAAAGAGTTCCGGACCACTCACGGGATTACTCCGGTGCGTACACGGTTCGGCCGCCGTCCACCGGCAGGCACGCGCCCGTCACGAAGTCGTTGTCCAGGAACGACAGTACGGCCTGGGCAATGTTGTTCGGACTGCCCTCGCGCTTCACGAGCGTCGCGTTGATCGCTTGTTGCTTCTCCGCTTCGGGCAGGTCGGGCGGCAGCATCACCGGACCGGGCAGGATCGCGTTCACGCGCACGCGCGGGTTGCGCAGGGCCAGTTCCACCGCGAGGCATCGCGTCGTTGCGGTGACCGCGCCCTTACTCGGGAAGTACGCGGCGTACCCCGGGTACGGCCGTACCTCGGCCCAGTCGCCGATGTTCACGATCGCGCCCCCTTCGGGCTGCTGAACCATTGCCAGCCCGACCTGTTGGCACGTCAGGAACGTGCCGAGGGCGTTCGTATCGAAGTGGAACCGCACGTCCGCGGCGGTCACCTCTTCGAGCGGCTTCGGCTTCCACACCGCGGCGCAGTTCACCAGTACATCGATGCGCCCGAAGTGCCCGAGAACGTCACGAACCATCGCTCGAACGGCCCTTTCGTCGGTGAGGTCCGCGGGGAACGCCGCGGCCTCGCCCCCCGCGCTCCGGAGCGCGGCCACCGTGTCGTCCGCTTCGGCCGCGGAGGTCCGGTAGTGAACGGCAATCGCGTATTCTCGGCGCGCGAGCGCGCCCGCGACGACCGATCCGACCCGCTTCGCGCCACTTCCCGTGACCAGAGCCACCCGTTTCGGTTGCATCGAGGTAATCCGTGAGTGCAGTTATGTGCGTTCGATACCCGCGCGGGTACGGGGTTACACCGCGTTCGAGAATTGTGGTTCGAGGATCGCGCGGAGCGCCTGCCGCGCGCGGTGCAGGCGCGTCTTCACGGCCCCGCAGTTCGTGCCCAGGCGCGCCGCGGTCTCCTCGGTGCTCAGCCCCTCCAGGTCGCGGAGCCGGATCACGGTGCGGTACGATTCCGGTAACTGTCCCACGCC
>HG799463.1:360213-377848 GCA_000531095.1 Gemmata massiliana
GTACGATTCCGGTAACTGTCCCACGCCCTCGCGCACGCGGGCGCACGTTTCACCGCGCGACAATTCGGCGCCGTCCTCGCTCGCGTTCGTGGGCAGATCGTTTTCGAGTGACACGAGCCGCGAGCGCTTGCGCGCCCGGAGCCGCAACAGACAGGCGTTCACGGTAATGCGGTGCAGCCACGTGCCGAGCCGGGCCGTTCCCTCGAACGCGGCCATCGCCCCGAACGCGGACACGAGTGCGTCCTGTACGGCCTCGTTCGCGTCCGGAGTGTCGCCGAAAAATCGGCGCGCGACCGCGGTCATCGTGCCCGCGTTCTCGCGGACCAGAAGTGTGTATGCGGCGCCGTCGCCCGCGCGCAATCGTGAAACCAAATCCGTTTCATCAGAAACAGGCATCGCAAGCTCCCGTGGGGTGTACGAGAGCCCAAAGCGAGAGCCGTGCCGTAAAGAACCGGGAGCGGAAGAAACAACTGAAGGGCCGCAATTCCAATGATTCAGCGAGCCAAAATTCCGTGCGGGACTTTGCGCCCCGGTGCCGAGTGGGTTCCGCCCACGAAATATCGTGGGCGGCCACGAGGGAGCGTGGGCATCAAGTCGGGCGCGTGATCCCGAGTTTCTTCATCCGACTGCGGAGCGTGTTCGGGTGAAGCCCCAGCACCTTCGCGGCCCCACTCGCGCCCTCGATCACCCAGCCGGTCCGGGCCAGCACTTCGAGGACGTGGGCGCGCTCGACCGCGACCAGGCTGTTCTCACCCGGGACCGTTGCTACGGCACCGTCCGGTGTGGTCGGGAGCACCTCCGGGTCGATCTCGAGTTCCGGGCCGTCGGACAGGATCACCGCACGCTCGATGACGTTCTCCAGCTCGCGGATGTTGCCCGGCCAGTGGTACGCCGCCAGCGCGTCCAGCGTGCCCGCGCCGACACCCTCGAACCGCTTGCCGAGACGCGCCGCGAACTTCGCGACGAAAAATCGCACGAGGAGCGGAACGTCACTCCCGCGCTCGCGTAGCGCGGGGAGGCGCACCGGGAACACGTTGAGCCGGTAAAAGAGATCCTCGCGGAACTGCCCGTCCCGCACCCGTTTCGCGAGGTCGCGATTGGTCGCGGCGATCACCCGCACGTCGACCCGGACCGGGGCCGTCCCCCCGACGCGCTCGAACTCGCGCTCCTGGAGCACGCGGAGCAGTTTGGCCTGCGTCTCGAGCGACAGTTCGCCGACCTCGTCGAGGAACAGTGTGCCCCCGTCGGCGAGCTCGAAGCGCCCCGGTTTGCGGGCCGTCGCCCCGGTAAACGCACCTTTTTCGTGCCCGAACAGCTCGCTCTCCACCAGGGCCGCCGGGAGCGCCGCGCAGTTCAACTTGATGAGCGGCTTCCCGCGCCGCGGGCTCGCGGAGTGGACCGCCCGCGCGACCAGCTCTTTGCCGGTGCCCGTTTCGCCCGTTACGAGCACGGTCGAATCGGTGCCGGCGACCTTCGACACGCGCTGGAGGACCGACACGAGGGCCGGGCTACTCCCGACGATCTCCTCGAAATTGTGGGCCGACTTGATCTCGTCCTGCAGGTACGCGTTCTGGTGCTGCAGCCGCGCCCGCTCGCGCTCGGCCAGTACCTGTTCGGTGATGTCCATCATCACCGTCCGCGTGAACTGCCCGCCCGGGTCCGGCTTCGACCACCACCGCACCCACACCGGGCGCCCGTCGTCCCGGCGGCGCAGTTCGATCACCACGGCGCCCGGTTCGGCCCCGCGCTCCAGTTCGCCGAACGCGGCGGTTACCTTGGTCCGCATGTCGACGGTATCGGCGACCAGTGACCGGCCGAGCGTGCCGACCGCCTCTTCCGGCTTCAGTCCCAGCATGCGGAGCGCGGCGCGGTTGGCACGGAGGAACCGCGAGTCGAGGCCCTCGTGAACGTATGCGATCGGCGCCTCGTCGAAGAGATCCCGGAACCGGGCCTCACTGTCCCGCAGCATGCGGTCCATGCGGAGGCGCTCGAGTTCCGCCGCGGCGCGGGCGGCAAAGATCTGGAACGTGTAGAGCAACCGCGGTTCCGCGGGCATCGGCCGCGCGTCGTACACGCAGAGGTGCCCGAGCACCTGCCCGGCCGCGTCCCGGAGCGGCACGCCGAGGTAGCTCTCCGTGTCAGCGGCCCCGGCGTCACCGGGGAACTTCGCACTCACACCGGTCGGGTGGTGACAGAAGTTGCCCTTGAGCACGTCCTCGCACGGGGTTCCGGCGAGCTCCCATTCCGTGTTCGCGAGGAACGCACCGTCCGACCAATACGCCAGTGTGCGCACGCGCGTGTTCGACCCGGCGAACTCGGCGACGAACGCGCTCGGGACGGCGGTGGCGGCGCTCAGGTTCCGCACGAGCGCGCGAAAGAACTCCTCGCCGGTGTGCCGAACGGTCCCCTCGACGATCGCGCGCAGCGCGGCGACCTCTTCGCGGTCCGCGGGCGGTACGGGGTCGGGCATTGGTACCTTCGTGTAACTGAGCGCGGTGTTCCGGCATCGTATCAATCGTGTGGCCCCGCCGCGAGCCCCGCGACCTAAAGAGCAGCCATGACGCCCGAACCCGTATCCCCGCACCTCTGTACCGGTGATCCCGCTCTCAGTTCGTCGGGGGCGCTTCGAGCGCTCGCCGGGCTGTTGCGCCAACTGTTCGAGCTGATCGAGTCCCTCTCCGATGAGGAGTACGCGCGCAAACCCGTCGGGGTGGTGGAGAGCTCCGTGGGTGGGCACGTCCGGCACAACCTCGACCACGTCGCGGCGCTGCTGCACGGGTTACCGACCGGGCACGTCTGCTACGACCACCGGGGCCGGGGCACGGACGTCGAGCGCGACCGCCGCACGGCCCTGGACACCATCCTCCGGCTCGAGGGCGCGCTGTTCGCGTTCGCGTGGGGCGAGATCCCACAACTCATTACCCTTTCGGCGCTCGTCGCGCCGGACCTCCCGCCGGTACTCGCCCAGACCAGCCCGGCGCGCGAGCTGGCGTTCGTCGTTAGCCACACGATCCACCACGTTAGCCACACGATCCACCACAACGCGCTCGTCCGGGTTATGGTGAAGGCACTCGGGGCCGACGTCCCCGCGGATTTCGGTTACGCCCCGTCCACCATTGCCTACAAGGGCTCCCGACTGTGTGCACACTGACCATTGTCCCCCGCGCCCCCGGCACAGTGCGGATCGCGTTCAACCGCGACGAATCGCGGGCGCGCGGGGCGGGGCTCCCGCCGCGGGTTGAGCGATTCGGGGCGCGGGCCGCGGTACTCCCCATCGATCCCGTCTCCGGCGGCACGTGGCTCGCCGCGAACGATGCCGGTTTGATTCTCGCGGTGCTGAACGTGACGCCTCCGGACCGAACCCCGTTCCAAACTAAGCCCGTGCGGTCGCGCGGCGGCATCATTCCCGCGCTGCTTGCGTGCGAATCGCCGTCCGCGGCGCTGCTCGCCTGCGAGCAGTTCGAGTACCGCGATTTCGCGCCGTTCCGATTGGTTCTGGTGGGGCACGGGCTCGTCGCCGATGTGCGCTGGGACGGCCGCGAGTCGATGGTGATGTCGCGGCTCGCCGGGCGCGCGCCGCAGATGTTCACCTCGTCCGGCCTCGGCGACCACCTCGTGGAAGGCGCGCGGCGCGAACTGTTCGACGAATTATTTGCGGGCAGTCCGGAATCGTGGGACTCGGCCCAGTGCGCGTTTCACCGGCACCGGTGGCCGGGGCGCGAGCACCTGAGCGTCAACATGAGTCGCGAGACGGCGCGCACCGTCAGTTACACGGCCATCGATTGCGGCGCGACCGAGGCCGTTATTGCGTACCACGCCGGGGCCCCGCACCAACCGCCGAGGACACGACCGTCTCACTCCACTCACACCCGGTGCCACGTGACCCCGTTCCCGATCCCGGACTCCGCGACGGGTCCACTCCTCTGTGTGCTGTTGGTCGCCGCGACTCTCGTTTCGGAAGACCTCACGTGTTTGGCCGCGGGCCTGTTCGTGGCCGCCGGGCGCTTGGATTGGGCGCCCGCGGTCGCGGCGTGCTTCATCGGTATCGCGCTCGGGGACGCGGGCGTGTGGCTCATCGGGCGAGTGGCCGGGCACCAACTTTGGGCACGGCGACGGCTCGAAAAGTTGCACATCAACGGGCCGTCGAATTGGTTCGCGCGGCACGGTGGGAAGGCCGCGTTTGTGTCACGGTTCCTGCCGGGCACCCGTGTCCCAATACTTCTCGCGGGTGGGGCGGTAGGGGCCGGCGGCACGCGGGTGTTACTCGGGGCCGTGACCGCCGCGCTCGTGTGGGTACCACTGGTGGTGCTGTCCGTTGCATTCTTCGGAACCGCAGTATCGGGCTGGGCAGCGCCCGTTGTCGCGGGTGCTGCGCTAGCGGCCCTCTATCTCGTGCCGGGACTGTTAACGAGCACCGGGCGAGCCCGATTTCAGGCGCGCGTATCGCGACTCTGGCGGTGGGAATTTTGGCCCGCGTGGGTGTTCTACCTCCCACTCGTGCCGTGGTACCTGGTGCTCGGTCTGCGGTACCGCGGGTTTACTGTTTGGACCGCTGCCAATCCCGGCATTCCCGCGGGAGGCGTTGTCGGAGAGTCGAAAGCGGAGATCCTCACGAAATTACCCGCCGAGTGGGTCGTCCCTACGCTCCTCGTGCCCCCGGGAGAACACACAGATCGCCTGCACCTCGTGCGCGAGACGCTGCGTGCTCGCGGTTGGGACTTCCCGCTCGTACTGAAACCGGACGCGGGCCAGCGCGGGGCGGGAGTAAAAAAGCTCCACGACACGACCGACGTCGAAAAATATCTCCGGTCGAACCCGGCTGCGGTGCTCGCGCAGCCCTTTCATGCGGGCCCCTTCGAGGCAGGCGTCTTCTACTACCGGTTACCGGGCGAAGCGCGCGGGACAATTTTTTCGGTGACGGACAAGGTGTTTCCCGTCGTCACCGGTAACGGCCACTCGACGCTCGAACAACTCGTCTGGGCGCACCCGCGGTACCGTATGCAGGCCGCGACGTTTCTGACGCGGCACGACGGCGACAAGGACCGTGTTCTCGGTTCGGGAGAAGAGTTCCCCCTGGCGCTCGCTGGGAATCATTGCCAGGGAACGCTGTTCCGTGACGGGGCACACCTTGCGACATCGGAGCTGGTGGCCGTGTTCGACGAGATCGCGAAATCCTTTGACGGTTTCTTCATCGGCCGGTTCGACGTGCGCTATTCCGATCCGACCGAGTTCCGATCCGGGCGCGGGTTCGCGGTAGTCGAGTTGAACGGTGCCACGTCGGAATCAACCAACCTGTATGACCCGTCATGGGCCTTGTGGCGGGCGTACCGTGTACTCTTCCGCCAATGGGAACTGCTCTTCCGGATCGGTGCTGTAAATCGTTCACGCGGCCACCAACCGGTCGGCCCACGTGAACTGCTGAACCTGTTGCGAACCCATTACCGCGAGCGCCGAATTAGCTCGCTGGCCGACTGACCCGTGGAGTCACAATGAACATCCTCGTTACGGCCGGGAACACGCAGACGCCGGTGGACCGCGTGCGGTGCATCACGAACATCTTCTCCGGGCGCACGGGTGCCCAGGTCGCATCGAGGGCGTTCGAGCGCGGGCACACCGTTACCCTGCTCACGTCGCACCCCGAGGTTCTCGACGCGATCGCGACCACCCGAGAGCGCGGGGCACCGTACTGGCGCGTGCGCGCGTACCGCACATTCGACGATCTCGACGCACTGATGCGCGCCGAGATCACGACCGGCGGGTACGACGCGGTCATCCACGCGGCCGCAGTGAGCGACTACCACGTCGCGGGGGTGTTCACGCACCGGGACGGGCAGTTCGAGGACGCGACCGCCGGGAAGGTGAAGAGCTCGCACCCCGAACTGTGGCTAAAGCTCACCCCGGCACCGAAGTTGATCGACAAGGTACGCGCGGACTGGGGCTTCGCCGGGAAGCTGGTGAAGTTCAAACTCGAGGTCGGCGTTTCGCCCGCGGAACTGGAAGTGATCGCGGAGCGCTCGCGGGTACATTCACGCGCCGACCTGATGGTCGCGAACACCCTGGAGGGCATGTACGACTGGGCGCTCATTGGCGCCGCACCGGGCGGGTACCAGCACGTCGCGCGGGCGGAACTCGCTGTGCGTCTGCTCACCGCGCTGGAAGTGATTTCACCTTCGACGAACCGGGTGTAACCATTGACACCAAACCGGCATCGAACCCCCGACCGGGGCACAGCCGTGTTCCGGCCCAGGAGAGCCTGTTATGACGAAACGATTCTGGTTTTCTCGGCTCGGTGTGGTCGTTACGCTTCTGGCGGTTCTGACCAGTGGAGCGACGGCGGCCGATACCCCAAAGGTGGCGGACGAAGCCAAAGATTTTGAACTGTCCGCACTCGGTGGAGAAAAGGTCAAGCTGTCGAAGCTAACCGGGGCCGGCCCCGTCGTCTTGGTCGTGCTCCGCGGGTACCCCGGTTACCAGTGCCCGCTTTGCACGAAGCAGGTTGCCGAGTTGGTGGGCAGGGCCGACGATTTCAAGAAAGCCGGGGCGCAGGTGGTGCTCGTTTACCCCGGTCCAGCGGAGAAGTTGAAGGAGCACGCGGACGAGTTCGTGAAGGGAAAGAACGTTCCGGCGAACTTCACCTTCCTCCTCGACCCGGATTACGCCTTCACCAACGCATACAACTTGCGCTGGGACGCGAAGAACGAAACGGCGTACCCATCTACCTTCGTCATCGACGGCAAGCGGAAGATCGTTTTCGCGACCGTGAGCAAGACGCACGGTGGGCGCGCAAAAGTGGAAGACGTGCTGAAGGCGATCCCGATGAAGTAACTTCGCCCGGCACGGATCGCACTGACGCGATCCGTGCCCGTATCTTGGATCTTCCGAAGAGGAATGCAGAGCAGCGGCGTTTGGAGACTCATCAACGTTCCCGTGGGCTTACCGGTCTTCGGGTCTTTCACGGCGACTTCGATCGACAACTGATCGGGCGCTTCGATCACGTAAGGCGGGAGCGCGATCTTCTGAAGTTCCCGGGGCAGTGCCGCGGGCGCAACCGGCGTGGGAACGGGAGTCGGGGCCGGCGCTGCTGCAACCGCGACCGGGCGCTCCGCACCGAGCGCGGCCAGCGCGTCGAGCTTCTGTTGGGTCTGCACCTGGGTGCGCCAGCTCAGCGCCAGCAGGCCGATGATTGCAACCGCCGTTACGAACGTGAACGTGCCACGGATCTCGCGCACGTCGGACCTCCTCCGGTTGGTCCGAGGCGATACACCAACACCTACAAGAACGTCAACCCCAACCGGTCGGGCGCTCGGGTCCGCTTAGTACGGGATGCGCCGCCCGCTCATTAACATTCGCGGTTCGCGTGGAGCGTTCGGGGCGAACCGCACCGGCGCGACCGCCGGGCACCCGATCAACAGCGCGAAAAGCACAGCGACGCGGATCATGGGTCGGAACCTCCTCGGAGTGGGACAAACGCTGTTCTTGCAGCCTACTTGCTGCCCGGTTGCGAATCCGCCCGGGATCCGAAGGGCGGCGGGCCCGAGGCGGTGGCGTGCTATGGGGTGCTGCGGGCCGACACGGGCGGGATGATGCTGCGGTTCTGCGACGGGCGCCCGGTAAGTGCCACCACCGAGGCGTTCCTGGGGTGGGTGTGCGAGGTGCTGGCGACCGAGGGGAAGGCGGTGTTGGCCCTGGTGTGGGACAACGCCGCGTGGCACGTGAGCCGGCGCGTGCGGCGGTGGATCGAGGCCCACAACCGGCGGGTCCGGCGAGCGAAGACCGGGTGCCGGATCCGGGTGTGCGGACTTCCCGTGAAGGCCCCGTGGCTCAATCCGATCGAACCCAAGTGGGTCCACGGCAAGCGGGCCATCGTCGAGCCCGACCGGAAACTTACCGCCGCTGAGGTACGGCAACGAGCGTGCGACTACTACGGCTGCACGCTCCACCCCACATTGCCAAAACCTCAGCCATGATCCTGCATTATGCCTCACACGGCGAGAATAAAATGTGGTGAACGCGGAATCACAAACAGGGAAAGGTTGTTAACCCAGGGGCGCACCGGCCGGTTTCTTCGCAACCGTATTCACACACGACCTACCGTTTCGCTTCATCTTCGATCGAATCACCGAGTCCTACTGCACGCGAGCGCGATCGATCCTAATTTGATCTTCACTGCTCACGGCCTCGTCGTTGTCGCACCCGGGCCGGGCAGCAAGCCCGCTCTGTAACTCTGCGGAGACCGTTTGATGGCCGACGGCGATCACTTGCGGAAGCGCCCACTGTGGGTCAAGGTCGGCCTGTGGGGGATTCCCAACCGGGCCTCCGCGTGGGGGTTCTTCTGGTTCTGTCTCGTTGCTGCGGTGGCCTGCGTTGCCTACGGTTTCGTGGACGCGCGGTTCTTCGTCGGCGGCCTCCTCGTGTTCGCGGGCGCGTGGTACTTCGCGTCTATTCGGTGGGTGGACCGTCACGGGCACTGGTCGTAGCGATTCACGGCGAAAGGTGCCCCAATGATTTTACCCGCTGACGTGCCATCGGGCTTCGAGCTGACGACCGACGACGACGGCCGCCCCGTGATCCTGTACCGCACCCACGGAGCCCGACTCCATGCCATATTCGGCATCGTGTGGCTGAGCGCCTGGGTGTGCGGTTGTCTCTGGGGAACCTACTCGGCACTGTGGGGGCCGGACGGAATGGACGCCTGCCTCATGGTATTCATGCTCCCGTTTTGGGCCGCGCTGTTCCTGGTCGCCGGCTGGTGCGCCTGGGACCACTTCTCGGTCACCCGCATCACGCTCGGACCGGACGTGCTGGAAGCCGAGAAGTACCTGTACCGGTTCCGCCGGCGGCGGCAGCTCGCGCGAGAAGAGGTGACCGCGGTCCGGCGCGTCAAGTACGTCGGCGACGACGAGGATTCGCGCCCGAGCTGGGGGCTGGCGCTCGACCGCGGCACCGAGGTTCACGTGCTCTCGCGGCAGCCGATCGACAAGGTCGACTGGCTCGGCCCCATCGTCGCGCGGTGGGCCGGTGTGCCCTTCGCACCCGGGTGGGATGCCGCACGAGAACAGCGCGACGTACTCTGATCTGAGAGCGCCGGTACGAAAGCCCGGACAGCCGACCGGGAAGTAGTTCCAGAGGGCGACCGATGACCGAAGCGGAGTGGCTGGCGGATTCTGACCCGTACAGCAGGCTGTTCGACCTGGAGTGGCTGCTCCGATCGCCCCAGCGCAACAGCAGCCCTCGGAAGTGGCGGCTTCTGGCTTGTGGAGTTTGTCGCCATCTCGCCGGGTTTGTTGGACGGGCCGAGTACGTTAATGCCCTGGAAATCGGAGAAGAATACGCCGACTCCGGGAACCCGAAGGACATGAAGCGTGGGTTCGGCTATCTCGAAGCGATCCGGTACGAACTCGAAGAACTCACGTTGGACTATGCCGAAACGAAGGCCACAATTGCAATCCGGTTGGGGAAATGTGCCCTGACGGGGAACGGACCCCAATACTTCGTCATGACCGTCGGGGAAATGGAAAGATACAGTACCCGTGAATATGGCACGGATTGGATAGAATCCCTGGCGCTGACAGTGGCCCGCTGCGTGTGGGGCAACCCCTTCCGCCCCATGACAGTCGATCCGGGGTGGGTTACGTCCGATGTCACATCCCTGTCCCGACAGATGTACGAATCACGCGACTTCAGTGCGATGCCGATCCTGGCCGACGCGCTCCAGGACGCCGGCTGCGACAGCGCCGATGTACTCGACCACTGTCGCGGGCCGCGGCCCCACGTGCGCGGGTACTGGGTCGTGGACCTCGTGCTCGGCAAGGAATAGCGCGGACGGCCCGCGGTGGTGCCGTTTACGGAACAACCGGCCCGGTATTCGGCAGGCGCGATGCGAGGAACATGAGGAACTTCGCCAGCCCCCAAATCAAACACAGGCCCGTCAGCGAACCCCCGGCAATTATTGAGCACCCAACGGCGCACGCCAGCGGAAGCACCGGGCGGTTGGTTACGCCCGCGAGGGCATCCTCGGCTTCGCGTACTTGCGGCAGCGCGGCAGCGGCGGTCACGATCTCGCACGGGTCGCCGCACGACACGCAGAGGATCTCGGTTTGTGCGGCCGCGCCCTCGAGTGACGTTGAGGTGCGGCACCTGGGGCAGTGGGCGAATGTCATTCGGAGTTCCGCAGTGAGGGGCACGTTGGCCACGATTCTATCAGCGGCCGGCCCCTTGGGGCAACCCGGCCGGTCCCTTCCCGCTTCACGCTTCGTCACCACGATCTTTCGTTCGCGCTTGCCCCTGGCGCCAAAACGATCATGCTGGGAGCAGTTCCAGAGGGCGACCGATGATCGAAGCGGAGTGGCTGGTATGCGACCGCCCGGGGTTGATGTTGCAGTTCCTACGGGACCGGTCGCACGATCGGAAGCTCCGACTGTTCGCTGTGGCGTGCTGCCGGCGGGTCTGGGACGCGCTGACCGATGAAGACGCCCGCCGCGCCGTGGTGGTGGCCGAGCGGTTGGCGGACGGGCACGCGACACGGGGCGAGCGCCGCGCGGCGACCCGCGCGCTGTCCAAGCGCCCGAGGGAACCGGCGACCCTCGCCGCGGCTTGCGCGGTCCACGAAACGATCAATAAGGTCGAGGAAGCGAGCGCGCACGCGGCGGCCCTGGCGAGAAGCACGGGCGATGAGCTTGTATTTGATCTGTCCGAACTGGTCGGCCTTCGGGATCGCTTCTACTCCGCACTCGCGTCCCACGCCCCGCTCCTTCGGGACATCTTCGGGAACCCGTTCCGCCCCGTACCCTTCTCTCCTTCGTGGCGCACCTCCACCGCAGTTACGCTCGCGACGCAGATGTACGAGTCGCGTGACTTCGGCGCGATGCCGATCCTCGCCGACGCGCTCCAAGATGCCGGATGCGACTGCGCCGACGTGCTCGACCACTGCCGCGGACCGGGGCCGCACGTGCGCGGGTGCTGGGTCGTCGACCTCGTGCTCGGCAAGGAGTAGTCGCGCTCGAACCCCGCTTTATTCACTCGTCCTTTTTCGCGGTCTTCTTGGCCTGGTCCCGGATGAAGTCCGCCATCTCCTGGCGGTCGCATTCCGGATAGAGTTTCAGGAAGTGCTCGCTCTTGATTAACTTGTGCGCCGCCTTGTCCCAGTCCTTCGTTGAGTAATCCTCTTTGATCAGTTCCAGGTCCGCACACGTCTCAAGGCACTGTTTGCCCCCGCCGATCTTTCCACCGGGGGCGTACCCCTTTACCAAAACGAACGGTGTGCCCTCGGACACCGCAAAGGGGAACAGCGGGTAGTTCTTGACCGCCTGCCGATCGATGTTGGGCGGCCTGGGGCCACCGAGCTTGGCCTCCCACCCTTTGGGGTTCACGAAGAGCAGTCGACAAATCAGTAGCACGCGCTCGTGGTCCGCCGACCTTGCGAGATAAGCGTTCAAGACCTTCAGGCTCTTCTCCTTGCCCATTTGCCGCAGATGGTTGGCTGCCGTCACCCACGGTTCACACCGGTAGTTACCCGACATGACTCGGGGCAATTTGGAAAGCGCCTCGAACTCCTTCTCCAGGGCCGCGTCCGGTTGCCCCAATAGCAAACCGCTCGCGCACACTGCCCAAGTAACGGTCAACATACGACACCTCTGGAACGGCAGTGACAACGGATCGCGTGCCCAACCAACACACGCGGCTACCGGCCCGGGACGAACGCCTTGAGGGTCAAGTAGGGCTGATTGAGACTGATTTGAACCAGCCCCACTCCGCTCGCGTGCCAGTGCGTGACCGAGATGCCGGGACCGCCCGCGGCGTCACGGGTCTCCACCTTAACGGCGTCGAACGTGCCGGCCGGCAGCTTCAATTGCTCGGTCCTACCGGCCTGAGTCTTGGTCCCCTTGAGGCGCGCGCCCAGGTCCGCCCGAGACACGTCGAACTCGCACGTGCGATCCTCACCGAGAGGAAGTTTGAACATGCTCCACGGCGGGTCGTAGGGTTGCCCGGTCTCTTCCACCAGGAACCACTCGCGCTCCGTGATGAGCAGTTTCTGGTGCGCCTGCGTCTGGTTGCCCGCGACCTCGCGCTCGACGGTGACGAGCGTTCCCCCACCCTTCTGCGCTTCGGCACTGGTGATGACGTGTGTTTCTTCGTTCCCGCCCCGGTCGTAAACCCATTTCGTACCCTTGACCGCCGGGAAGGAGAACGGCGGTTCCTTCGGCATCAGGTGCTTGGGAACCGGCGCGGCCGGCGCGAGCGCACCGAATAGCACGAGGGTACACGAAACGACGGCAGTTGCACGCACGAATAGGCCTCCGCGTTCCTGCGATTGCCGAATCATTTTGTTTGCGTGATGGTACTCGATTGGCGATAAGCAAACAACAAACGGGTGGCCGAATTCGGGGCCGTTTAATGTGTGGGAGTGAGCCGATACGAATGCCCACCCGTTCGTGAACACGCGCGGTTCGCCTGAGCCTCTTGGCGAACCGCGCGTGTTCACGAACGGGTGGCGGCGTACAAGCCGAATCCGGAACCGCGCAGCGGTTGAATCGGCTACCATTAAATCAGTCATCCCGGGAAGCGCCTCTCCGATTCCAAACTAAGCGAGAGCGATCATGAAACGGTTCGCAGGCGGGTTCGGCGTTGCGGTACTGTTTTGGTCTTTCGGTACGACCGCGACCGGTGCGGAACCGACCATCGAGGACGTGAAGAAGGCCTGGGCCGCGCGCCAGGAAGCGACCAAATCGTTTCGCATCGAATGGGCGGAGAAGCAGGTGATTAAAGGCGGTTCGATATACCCGCCGGGCAGGAACAATACGGGTCCGCACCCCGCCGAGGACACGGAGCTGACGGCCTTGCGGAGCTTCGCTGCGGACGGGGACAAGGCCGCGTGCGCGAACGAGGGGCCGGTGTACGTCGTGAAGGAGAAGTTATTCCACTCGCGCTCCCACTCCTTCTACTACGACGGCAGCACGAGCATGTCCCTGTATAACGGGCAGCTCACGCAACCGGGCTGGAGCTACTTCAAGATCGAACGCGGGGACCGACAGGCCAAGTTCGACTTCGGCAGCGAGGCGACCAATCCGGTCCGGCGGCTCTACCGCCCGCTCGGTGGCGGCGCGCTGCGCGAGTTCGCGTTCGAGGAACATAAGATCGGGGACCGCACGCGGACCGTCCGCGGCGCGGTCTGCGTTGAGGTCACGTTAAAAGATCCCGAGGCCGGTTCGAGCTTCTCGCTCTGGTGCGACCCGAAGCGCGATTTCTTGCCGGTTCGGGTCGAGCGGCGCGTGAGATTGGAAGGGGCCGACTCGGAATGGGAGTACCGCAAGGACGATCAGGGGCGGTGGGTGCCGAGTGGCTGGCAGATCACCACGTTGGGTCCGAGGGGCGCGGTGGCCACGATTATAAAGGCCGAGGTGAAGAAGCTGGAACTCGACCACAAGTTCGCGGCCGGAGCCTTTACCCCGACCCCGCCACCGGGCAGCCACGTAGCCACGTGGGAAAACGGCGCGAGCAAGGACGAGTACCTCGTTCGCGCGGACGGGAGCAAACGGGAGCTGAAGGCGTCCGAATTAAAAGGCAATTTAAAGTTCGACGAACTGATCAAAACGAACGCCGACGGCACCCCCTACGTCCCCGCGAAGAAGTGAACCGAATCCGAGGCGCTGAACCTGACCGACTGGGTACAACGCCCGCACAAGGGCAACCGCAGTAGCAGGCAGGGCGGTTGCCCTTGTGCGGTTGCGTCGTTCCACCCGCGCGTTAACACTCGCGGTTCGCCCAGAGGCTCAGGCGAACCGCGAGTGTTAACGCGCGGGTGGGCGCCAGTACCGACCCACTTCCACACATTAAACAGCCCGGCCGTAGCGGATACCATCGGCAATTGATCGCGCCCGGGTTGCGTCACTGGCGCGGTCGATCGTTGCGCTTCCAGATCACGCGCGGGGCGTACTTCCCGCGGCCCCTGCGCCGCGGCTTCCGGGCGAAGTCGTCCGGCCCGGGAAGGGTCAGGTGGCCGGTCGCCAGCCAACAATCGATGTTGGTCGTGCAGAGGAAGTACACGACGATCATTTTCTGCCAGACGCCGTAACTGCGTGCTTCGGTCGCCAGCAACAGCAGGGTCGGGACCGCCAGGTGCGCGAACAGCCAGGGGCTTGATGCCCGGTAGAGCCGCAGCGCGTACCAACAGAACACGAAGCCCAACAGGACAAACGCGGCGAGCGTGTGCCCCGCAGCGGGTGACGGGGTCAGCGCGACCACTATGAGCAGAACCATCGATAACGCGGGCGCGAACAGTTCCCGGTCCAGTCCCAGTCGGTAGTACGTCCGCAGGTGAAGAGCGCCGATCAGAACCAATAGACCGAACAGTGGGTACCCGATGACGGGTTGCTGCTCGCGAAAGAGGCTGAGCGGTCGGTCCACCGCGTCGGGATCGTCGCCGACGTGTGCCGCCGCCAGAAGTGCCAGGAAGAGTGCGGTCGCGATAGCCACGTCAGAATCGACGCCGCCACCGCGCACTCATTTCACACGCGAAGGCGGTGGGCCGGCCCGGTTCAGGGCACGTCGATCAACCCATCCGCCCCGCTCCACATTCCCGGGGCACGAACACAGAGCCGCTCGCGCTCCGCCTTCTCCCAGCCATTCCGGACCGGCCTACTTCGACTCGGGTTGGACGGGCCAGCGCTTACCGATCACGAACACCGAAACGAGACCGATGACCCCGCCCCCGCCGATGAAGCCCCCGGCCAGTTGGGAGCCGAGGTTCGGACTGTTGTACGCCGTGACGCCGCCCACCGCGATCGCGAACAGGCCGATTGCCAGCCCGCATATCTGCCCCCACCGGGCCAGCACGTAGGCCGAGCGCTGGTCCGCGATGATGGCCTCGTCGCGCCGGTTCTCCTGGTCCCGGCGGTGCTCGGCCTCGGCCTCCCACTGGGCCATGAACCGTTCACTGAAGTTCGGGATGACCGCGTTGTACCGCTCGAGCACGGTCGGATCGGGGAACCCTTCCGGGAGCGAATTGTTGTTTTTGTTTTGCCCATGAGGTTCGGAGCAGTAGGCAGGTGACAAGATCGGGACAAAAAAATTCCACCAACCGTTCCGGGTTGGTGGAGGGAGAGAGCCGGCCCCCTTACCCCGGGCCGGCCACAATAATTTCACCCGCCGACTCGGACGCGGGGCGCACGGCCAGGAACACGGACCTCAGATCCCCGCACACCGCGGCGCAGTCCTGGTTAAGGGGGAACCGCTCGTACTTGGGGAACCGGATGGGGGTCAGGCACGGCGCAATGTTAAGGCAACTACTCGCCCCGCGGAACAGGTGCGAAACGGCCCGCCGCAGCCCCGCCCACCACGAGCGCCCGGGCGCAACTTCGTATAGCATACATTATACGGAGTGGTAAGATGTACGTGTGGGTTCGCGCCTCTTCGAGATTGGGCGGACTAACCGGGGTATTTGTCACTTGGCCCCCCAGGTCCAGGATCAGCGGCGCCAGCATGAGCGGGGCGACGTAATCTTGCGGCACGCCGGGCGGTCCGAAATCCATAACGAACTTTTTTGGCAGTTCGGCCGAATCGGGCTGATCGGGCATACGGCACCTGAGATAAAATCTGCGTAATAATAAATTTCGGGCGGGCAATAACATCCCCCGCAACCGATTTAAACCCTGTAATAACGTACTGATTTTAGCCGATTCTCGCCGCGAATATCGGCCCGAACCAGTGCCGCGAGATTTTAACGCCCCCATTTGCGGGAGCTTGGTAGATTTGAGGTAGCGCGAGAACCAACTACCCCGAGCGAACGGGCGAGCGGCCCTGAACTCTGATACGCACTTCCGGGGCCGAAGCGGATCCCCGGCACGGGTTTGCGGTTCGGGCGGTAAACACGGGCGAAATCCTTCCTTCAATTAGGAAGCAACCCGGACGAACCAGCGTGACCCAACCACGAAACGATCTTAATTAAAACAGAACGAAAAGCCAGCATTCACGGCCGATTATCAAGGCGTGAAGCAAAGCTATACGCCTTTGGACACTTTGTCAAGGCCCATCACCCGTATTTCCGGGGCCGCCTCGCGGTTGCGTAGTTCCACCCGCTTGTTAGCACTCGCGGTTCGCCTAAGTCTCTGGGCGAACCGCGAGTGCTAACGAGCGGGTGGAGCGCCCCCCGTGTGTACGCCACTCAATCCCGAGCCGGGTTCCCGTTTCGTGGCCGGTTCCGACGGGTCCGCACCACTTCCGCGAGGCCGTCCAGTACCTTGACCGTCTCGTCCCACCCGAGGCACCCGTCGGTCACGCTCTGCCCGTACACCAGCGACTTGCCCGGGGCCAGCTCCTGCCGGCCCGCCACCAGGTTCGATTCGATCATCAGCCCGAAAATGCGCCGGTCGCCGCCCGCGACCTGACCCGCGACGGCCGCCGCCACCGCCGGTTGCCGGTCGTACTTCTTGCCGCTGTTCGCGTGCGACACGTCCACCATCACGCGCTCCGGTAGCCCCGCCGCGGCCAGCGCCCGGCACGCCCCGGCGACGCCCGCGGCGTCGTAGTTCGGCGCCGACCCGCCCCGCAGAATGACGTGGCACGCCTCGTTGCCGCGCGTCTCCACGACCGCCACCTGTCCGTTCTTATGAACCGATAAGAAGTGGTGCGGGATGGCGGCCGCCAGGATCGCGTCCACCGCTACCTGGACGTCGCCGTCCGTGGCGTTTTTGAACCCGATCGGGGCCGACAGCCCGCTCGCCAGTTCCCGGTGGACTTGCGACTCGGTCGTCCGCGCGCCGATCGCCCCCCAACTCACCAAGTCGCCGATGTACTGCGGGCTGATGGTGTCGAGGAACTCGCACCCGGCCGGCACGCCGAGCTTGTTCACCCGGATGAGCAGATCCCGGGCAACACGCAGCCCCTCGTTGATGCGGAACGTCCCGTCCAGGGCCGGATCGTTAATCAGCCCCTTCCACCCGACGGTCGTCCGCGGTTTCTCAAAATACACCCGCATGACGATCTCGAGGTCGGCGGCCAGCCGGGTGCGGACCTCGGCCAGTCGGGTGGCGTAATCGATGGCCGCGGCGGGGTCGTGGATCGAGCACGGGCCGACGACGACCAGCAGCCGGTCGTCCCGACCGTCCAAGATGCCCCGGACCGTGGCGCGGGTGCGGGCGACCAGTTCCTCGGCCGGGGTGCCCTCGATCGGGAAGAACCGGATCAGGCTGTCCGGCGGCGGGAGGGGAACAACGGACGCGATCCGCTCGTCGTCGGTGCTCGAGGTGCGATCGGAAGGAACATTGGGTGTGAAGTCGGTGGTCAACGGTTTTCCTTCGGCTGACTCGTTGCGGTACGGCGCTCGACCAACAGTCGGACGCGCGACCGGGCGCGGCGAGCGACTGCGGGCGGCAGTATCCAGAGATGAAGCGATTTTACGCGCACGCGCTGCCAGCGGCCGCAGTGAACACCCCGGGTACGCGATGGTTCCCGGGATGCGCCCGCGCGTCAGAATTCCCGGGGTTGAAACCCCGGGCTATTCCCGGTGACCCCTTCGGGGCAGGGCTGTAAGGGTGGAATGACTATCGTTTGCGTTTCTGGAGTAAACGGTGGGTCGAAACGTGTCCTCCGTTCTGGTACGGCTTCTTTGTGGGTGGAGGGTTTTTCGGCCCGCGCTTGG
>HG799463.1:377928-391855 GCA_000531095.1 Gemmata massiliana
CCAGTCGTTCGGGTAAGAACAGGCGCTCCAAAATGGTCCGAGCCAAGACGCACACCGGGGACGCTTTGAGGAACGGTTCAAATGCTGCGGGCACCACGACCGAACCTCCATCCGAGAGCATTACAACCGACCGCGAGTGGCTAACTTACGACGATCCGAATACCCTTACAGCCCTGCCCCTTCGGGGTCCAAAAACCGCATAGGGTTTTGCCCCAACGAGACCCAATGCCTTTGTGACCCCAAATGGGGTCACCGGGAATAGCCCGGGCTTTCAACCCCGGGTGTGCCTTGAACGGCGGTTGCGGTTGCGGTTGCGGCTGGGGCTTCGGTTGCGGCTTCTCGCTGACCGGCGGCTTCTTCTTAGAACTCGGTGAACCCGTCGTGGTCCCCGCTCCCGAGGCGGTCCAGTTCGTGACCGCGTCCGTTGCCGTTGGAGCGCCCGTTCTTGAGGGCCTTGGTGACCGCGGGTCGGGGTCTGGTCGTCGGGGCTTTGCTCCGAGGAGCGGGGCGCGGGGCCGTGCGCCCGCTCTCACTGAGTTTGAACCGTGCGACGAGATCGCGGAGTTGTGCCGCCTGGTCCGTCAGCGTTTGCGCCGTCGCCGACATCTCTTCAGTTTGCGAGGCGTTCTTCTGGGTCACGGAGTCCATTTGGGAGACGGCCTTGTTGACCTGCTCGATGCCCACCGACTGCTCCTTACCCGCGGCCGCGATCTCGGTGATGATGTCCGTCACGCGCTTCACACTGGTCACGATCTCGCCGAGGGTCGAGCCGGATTGGTTCACCAGTTCGGTGCCCGCGTCGACCTTCTTGACCGAGTCCTCGATCAGCGACTTGATTTCCTTCGCGGACGTGGCCGACCGTTGAGCCAAGTTGCGCACTTCGGAGGCCACGACCGCGAACCCGCGCCCCTGCTCGCCGGCGCGAGCCGCTTCGACGGCGGCGTTGAGGGCGAGCAGGTTGGTCTGGAACGCGATCTCGTCGATCGTGGTGATGATGTCCGCGATCTTCTTCGACGCACCGTTGATCTCGCTCATGGCGTCGACCGCGTGGCCGACGACCTGGCCACCCTTCTCGGCGACGTCCCGCGAGGTGCTGGCGAGTTGCCGCGCTTGTTGCGCGCTGTCGGAGTTCTGCCGGACCGTGGCCGTGATTTCTTCGAGGGTACTCGCGGTTTCTTCCAGGCTGCTCGCTTGTTCCTGAGCACCGGTGGAGATTTCGTCGCTGGCCGCGGACAATTGGCCCGAGGCATCCGCGAGTTGCTCGGACACCTCGCGCACACCCTCCAGCGCGGTCCGCACGGATACCACGGCCTTATTTAGTGCCGCGGCCATCTGCCCGACTTGGTCGTTGCCCAGGTCCGGGGCCTGTTGTGTGAAGTCGCCCGCGGCCACGGCGCGCACCGCGGTCATGATCGTGGCGACCTTGTCTTTCAACTCGGCCGCGTCCTCTTTGACCTGCTGTTCCATATTCTTGGCGGCCGTGATGTCGGTGGCGAATTTGACCACCTTGTAGGGCTTGCCGTTGAGGTCCAGGATCGGGTTGTACGAGGCCTGGAGCCACACCTCTTTGCCGCCCTTGCCGACCCGCTTGAAGTCACCGATCACGGGTTCGCCCCGGTTCAGGCGGCTCCAGAGGTCACGGTACTCGGGGCTGGTCGCGAACGCGGATTCGACGAACATGCTGTGGTGGCGCCCTTGAACCTCCGGGAGCGTGTAGCCCATCGTGCGCTGGAAGTTCTCGTTGGCGTTCGTGATGGTGCCGTCGAGCTTGAACTCGATTGTCGCTTGGGCGCGCCCGATGGCCACGATCTGGCCCACGTAGTCCGCGTTCTCCGCGCGCTGCTTGCCCACGGCTTCCCAGTTCACTTTGTCCTGTTGGAGCGCGGTCCGCATCCCCTGTACGGTGGCATTGAGGGTCGTCGCCATTTGTGCGATTTCGTCCGCTCCGTCCGCGTCCACGCGCTGCGTCAGGTCACCGGTCGACACGGCCGCGAGCGAGGCCTGCATCTTCACGAGCGGCCGCGCGATGGACACCGTCAGTACGAACCCGAATCCGAGGGCCACGAGGACGGTTCCGGCGATGACCACTTGGAGGGTCGTTCGGGTTCCGGTGTAGAGAGCGTCGGCCTCGGTCGTTTCCTGGTTCGCGCACTCTTCCTGAATGTGCATGTGCTCATCGAGTAGCTCGTTCATTCGGTTGGCGGCATTCAGTTCCTGGGGAAGCAGTTCGGCCCCTTTCTCGAGATCCCCCCGATCGATTGCCGCCAGAACCTGTTCGACCTCGCGCTTCCACTCGGTGACCGCGACTTGCGTTTTCTTCCAAAGGGCGGCCTCCTTATCGATCATCGGGTAGGCCGCGTACCGCTTGAGCCCCTCGTCCATCGTTTTCATTCCAGCGTCGATCCGCCCGCGGGCGCCGCGGGTGCCGTTTTCGTCTTTGCGCTGGGCACAGAACAGCGCCGTCCGCTCCCCGCGCTGGACCATGAGGCTCCCGACGCGGCCCTTGTCGAGTTCCATAACGGACGGAATGAGGTTCGTCGCGGCGTTCACCTGGTACTTCCGGACATCGGCGAGCGCATTCAGCGCCATGTAGCCGAGTACCGCCGACGTTATGGCGAGCACGAGGAACCCGCCCATGAGCCGCGGGCCGATTCGGACCTTAGCAAGTTGAGAGAGAATCGACGGGAGCACGGAACACCCTCCGCGAGTGTTTAGACCGGAATACCTTGAATCCGGTTGGACGCACGAGCAACATCCTTAGTCATGTAGGCTGGGCGCTTCGACACTAGTACATGCGAAAGGCAGATGAAGTACCAAGTTTGGGAAAAGCGGACGATTGCCAATCCGCAATAGTATCGCGAGGGAATCAAAGGACGTGTCGATTTCTGGCGCAGGTGCTCCTTCACGTCTCGACCTGGGAATAGTGCTAGTCGGGGTTCACGCGCACGTCCCAAACGCACCCGACGCGGTTGCGGCCCACGAACACCGCCCCGGACTCGTCGCCGTTGCCCCATCGCAGTTGCCCGGACACCGCGCCCCCCCCACGGCTCCAGGTAGTCGCGGACCAGTCGCTCCAGGGCACTCGTCTGCCGGGCGACGAAGTGCCAACCGCCCCGCAGACCGATCTGCGCGCCGTCGGCCGAAACGTCCCACGGGCGCTCCCACGGTTGCTGCCGGTGGGCGCGGCCCACCTCGTCCCGCTGCTCGGCCGTAAGAGGCGGGGTCGGCCTCCCGACCCGCAGTGAAGCGGCCCCGTCCGCTCCGGTCACTGCTCACCCGCGCACACAATTCAATGAACCGCTCGTGCGTGCCGCGGAGCCAGAATATACGAAATCGCCGAACGTTCATTGCTCCGGGTCGCGGCGCGCGCCCGTGGGTCACGGATTCACGGGCGCCGGGGCCGGATTTATAAATTGAATTTATTTCCACTACTGATCTTGATAGCGCAATCTTCTTGTGCGTATAATGCCGCGAGGGGTGGTGCGCGCGGACGGACGGGAGCAGCCTCCCGCAATGGAGGCGCAGATACATCAGGGGCCAACCGCTCGTGCGTGTGGTCCGCTCGCTCCGCGCGCGGGAACGGCGCCCTCAAGCGAAGAAACACCGGTGTACCGGGGGCCAACCGCTCGCGGAGCGAGCGGACCACACGCACGAACTCACGAGCCGGAATCGAGCGGTTCGTGTCGCAGATGTTAGCCGGCGCAGGGGGCGAATCGACGTTTTCCCAGGCGAAATGAAGGGACGGGCCGTCGCGGTCCCGAAGTGTTAGCAAAAGTTAGCCGCGAACCCGGATGACCGTCTTGTGTTCGTGCGCGGGTGCGGGTACGGCTCCATCTGCATGAGTTCGCGCCGGGCAACGAGTACGATCCGATCGGCAGTTTGCGAAGGAGTGCGCGGATGAAGTACGCGAATCGTCGCTCAGTGATGAGGGGCGCTGCGGCCGGGGCCGCGGCTCTTGGTGCCGCGATCCTCGACGGTGCGGCTCTGGGCAACGAGCCGAAGGCCCCGAAACTGTGGGCGCTGGAAGGGGAACTGAAGGTCCACCCGAAGTACATCTACCGCTACTACCTCGTGTTCGGCGACGGGCAGAAGTGCGCCTTATACGGGAGCGATCACGACAGAAATCCCGATCAACTGAAGCGCCTTGAAGCCCCGGTCCGCGTCCGGGTGAACGGGGTACTGGGGACCGCTCACCACGCCGGCGGTACTAAAGAGAACCCGTCCCCGTTCGGCCCGACGTGGATCGTGTACATGGACGTCCACGAGGTCGAGGTACTGAAGTGAGGGAAGTCGTAGCGCCGGATTGATCGCTTCGCGGTACAGACGGGCCGTGGTCGGCGTGGGAGGTTGGTCGATGAAGGTGTTCCGCTGGCTGTTCAGTTGGTGGCAGAGGCGAAGTGATGACACGCGGATTTCGCCGGCCCACCTCCCGACCGAGTTGCACTACATCATCCCCCTGGCGGAACGCCACGGCTCCGACGCGCGGGTCGTGCCCTTCGACGCGCGGCTCGGGCGCCACGTTCCATACGCCGAGAAACTGTCGGCGCGGGCGATCGCATCGCTACGGGCTTTGTACATCGAGATCCGCGCGAAGGGCCACGGGCCGCTGATTAATCGCTGGTACCACGACTCGGGCGAAGGCCCGTGCCCGCCGGGAACCCGTTGGCCGATCTACGGGTTGCTGTGCCTGTTCGGGCAACTGGCGGAACTCGGCATCGCCCCGTTCAACGACCGGACCGTCCGACCGATGAAGATACACGTGGAACTGGACTGGACCAAGCTCCCCGATTCGCTCCGTTACCTCGCTGGCTCGGCGGAGGTGTACGGGGAGTACCAGTTCGAGGGCGCGATTCTGGACTTCTTGCGCGCGAGCATGACGCCGGAAGAGCGGGATGAGTTGCAGGCGCTGGCCCTACAGTACAAACGGGACGGGGAGGCGATCGAGCGTTGGCTGGATGAGTTCCCGATCACGCAGCACCGCGAAGCGGCACTGGTGTATTTCACCGGTAACCTGCTCGCAATGGGCGCTGATGCCGGACTGCTGTAAGTGATCGCCGGCCCGTTCGCGAGCGATCACGGCGCGGTCGGCTTAGTGTGTTCGCGTGCGCGGATCACGAAGTCGTTCTCCTTCGACTTCCCGGTCATGACGAGTTCGCCGTCCGCGTTCTTGACCATCCGGATCTGATATAGGTCGGCCCACTTCCCGCCCGGAGCGCCGCCCGTGCCCAAGCGCCGCCACTCAAAGAACCCGCGGTACTCTTTTTGGGCCTCGTCATACGAGGCATACGCGACCCACCCGTTGATGCCGCGGACCTCGACTATGTTGGGCGTCGACTCCGCCACCCGGAGCAGGAACCGGGCGTTCGGAACGCCCTTCTCGTCTACCTCGATGTACTCTTTCGCCGAAATCCGGCCGGTGCCCGCTGGCTTCGCGTCCGGCTTGTCGCCGCCATTCGCGGTGGCTCCGGCCAGAAGCAGCCCTGCCAACGTCAGCCCAAGAGCGGGAAAGTAACGCACCATCGCGGGCTTCCTCGGTGAGTCAATTTCGGCGGGACGTACTAATGCGAGACGAGTCAGCGGATTTGCGAGCCAACAGATACGCTCAAGTGATGGGGCGGTCAAGTCGAACTCGCGCCGCTTGCTTGGGGCAACCCCACCGGCAGAGCGGGTCGTTCAAGTGCCTAGGTTGCTGGTACAATCGCAGCCGGAGGGCGACCCGATGACCGAAGCGGAATGGCTGGCGTGTGGTGATTTAGGTGAACTGTTCTTAGCCTTGCGACTCTTTCCGCCGACGAAGCGGAAGTACCGGTTCTGCTCTGTCGCATTTTGTTTGCGCCTTAAGGCGTCACTCCTCAGTGAGCCGGTGAAAGCGGCGCTCATTGTCGCGGCGAATTTCGCTGATGGGCTTGCAAGTGAAGACGACATCGTAAAAGCGTATGAATCGGTCGTTGATCCGTTTTCGAGTGGTTGCGTACTTCGGGCAGTGCACAGGAGGCAGCGGTCCACCGACGCTGAGGAGATTGCAGAGGAGTCAGTGTTCAACGGCTCGCTTGATGAAGATACTGAGCGGCGAATACACATCGCACTCTTCCGCGACATCTTCGGCAACCCCTTCCGCCCTGTCACCTTCCTCCCCGAGTGGCGCACCTCGACCGCGGTCGCGCTGGCGGGGCAGATGTACGAGTCCCGTGACTTCGGCGCGATGCCGATCCTGGCCGACGCGCTTCAAGACGCCGGGTGCGACAGCGCCGACGTACTGGACCACTGCCGCGGTAAGGGGCCGCACGTGCGCGGGTGTTGGGTCGTGGATTCGATTTTGGAGAAGGTATAATTGCGCGGTAGTGGCTGTAGACGCACGCGGTGGTTATTCTGAAGCACCCCAAGCGTTGATTCTTCCCCGTTAGTAAGTCGTGAAGTTTGTAACGGGGACAGTAACTGAGAACGAGGTTGTGATCTGACGGTTCGCCGCGCGGAGGGACCACCGGATGTCGGAATCGCTCATGCGGGTGCGCTGGATCAGCGGCATCGCGGTTGTGGCCGTCGGCCCGAACGCCCCGGGCGAGCCAATGCCACCCGGGAGCACTCTGGCTTCTCTCTGCGCCGGCAACCGGGGCGTGGTGATCGACTTTGCCGGTTACGAGCTCATATCCTCGGCGTTTCTCGGGTACCTGATCCGCGCGCACCACGCGGCGATGACGACGCGCAGCCGGTTGTGCGTGTGTTGCCCGGACGGATCGAGTCGACAGGTGCTGGCCTCGGTCAAACTCGACCGCGTGCTACCGATCTTCGCGACCTTAGCCGAGGCCGTGGCCGACTTCGGGCCACCATCGAGGTAAGCCTCGGAAGGCATCACAGTTCAAGCTGCTCCACGGAAACTTGTAATCCTGGCACCATCCGGGGATATTACTCGACCGACCTGGTTCCCGGTTCGGCTACGGGATAACGTACCGCCAAAACGGGTCGCAAGACGATCACAACACGAGCCCGCGCGATGTCCGAAGAACGGCACTTCCTGAAGACGATTCGGGCCAAGCCCGATGACCGCACGATCCGACTGGTTTACGCCGACTGGCTGGAAGAACACGACAACGCGCAGGGCGAGCTGATTCGCATCGAGGAAGAGGTCCGGAACTTACCGATGTATTCGGACCGGTACTGGGAATTGAAGCCGCGCCGCAGGGAGCTACTGAAGTCGGCGAAAAAGCCCTGGCTCAAACAGTTGGGTTACGGCGGCACCGACTACCAGCCCGTGTTCGCCGATGTTCCGGCCGACTGGAGGTCGCGCTGGCGGCTCATCCGCGAGTTCGCCGAGCGCTGGTATCAGATCCCCGTGGACGACGTCGGCGGACCGCTCAAGCCCTTCCCGCGTGGGAAGGGAGAGTCGTTGGAGGGAGGGGACAGCCGAACGGTGGACGCCGCGATGGGTGACCCGAACGTGCGCGACGGGCTGCCCCCGTCACTGCGCGAGTGGCTCTTGTTCATTCGCGACATGCAACTTGGGTTGAGGGGCTTCAACGACAGCTCGGGGGACCGGCACATCTTCCACGACTCGGGATCGCGGATCAGCTTCCTCCAGGGAGACGGTGGTCGAGAGGGCTGCTTTGTCCGCGACGAGCACCGGCGCGAGCCCGATCCGCCTGTGTGGTGGGATTGGACCGCACCGAGCCCGCGCCGCGATTCGGCCCGATCGGTCGCGCCGCACGTGACGACACTCGCGCTGCAGTACCTTCTAACGCAGTACGAGCCACAGTTCGGGGAGCCGCCCGCGGCCCAGCGGATGACGAAGAATGTCGCCCAAAAGCTAGCGAATTATTTCCCCGTGCGGTCGAACTTCGACGAGATCCAGATCTTCGAGCGGCCTAACGTGATTGCTTTGTTCATTCCGGAACCGATGTTTGGTGTGGACGGCCCCGTCCTGAATGTGAAAGTGCACCCGCCCGCGGACCCGGAGGAGGTCCGCGAGCTGTTTCGGTAGTTAGAGGTTGCCATTTAGAAAAGGCGAAACGCTGTGCCGGCCACTTACAACGGACCCGCACAACTCGCCCGCCGTATCACGCACCCACTCATTCGGATCGGGGCGCGAACGTGACGAGCACCTCCAGTGCCACGTCGCGCACGTCCTGCGCTCGGTCCGTGAGCATAGCGCGAACCGTGCCCTCGACACCCGCCGTGCCCGCTCCGAGCTGACCCAGCGCTCGTAGAGCGGTGATACGGATCGTTTTGTCTTTGTCCCTCAGGGCCAGCAGGAGTCCGGGAACCGATTCGGCCGAGTTCGCGTGCCAGAGGGCGTGGACCGCGACGAGGCGCGTCACCTTTGACTTGTCCGACAGGAAGGGTGTGATCACATCTATCGCTTCGTCGGGCGAGGCCTCTAGCACGAGGCGAGCCAGTTCGCGACAACTGCTGTGGTCGGCGCCGGTTTCCTTGCGGAGCACGTCGTCGAGCTCCTTCAGACCGACGAACGACACCTGCGAGAGGATTTCGCGGACCTCGCTCAGCGTATTCGGACCGGGCCGGCGCATCGCGTGGAGCAGGGCCGCGCGGCCGTGCCCCAGTTCGCCGAGGTCTCGCCCGTAACTGCGGACCCGATCGAGGGGCAGGCTCTCGACGGCGCGGAGCAGCGTCGGGACGACCTCACCCGCACTCAGCCCCAGCGCCGAGAAGGTCGCGCGGTAGTCCCGGATGAACTCGTCCCCGCGCCCGATGCACTCCAACAGCACCGGTGCGACCGCTCGCGCGTCGGGACCGAGCCGCCCCATCGCGTACCGCGCCGAGCGGTGGTACTCGGTTTCGGGCGAGCGGAACAGCGCGATCAGGGCGGACACGACCTCGGGCAGCAGCTCGAGGTCGGGGGCGCGTGCCAGGTGCTCGGCGAGCATCACCGTGACCGGTTGGCGCACCTTGCCGTTGGGGTTGTTGAGCTCCTCGCGCAGGGGCAACACGACGGCGGCTTGCGCGGCCGGGCCGAGCCGATCCAGCGCGTACCGCGCCGAGCGGTGGTACTCGGTTTCGGGCGAGCGGAACAGCGCGATCAGGGCGGACACGACCTCGGGCATCAGCTCGGGGTCGGGGGCGCTCTCCAATCGTTCGGTGAGCATCACGGTGGCCAGTTGGCGCACCTTGTCGTCGGGGCTGTTGAGCGCCTCGCGCAGGGGCGGCACGGCGACCGCGCCGATCGTTTTGAACGCCCCGGAGAACCACCCGCTACCGGCGAAATGCACAGCGGCCGCTAGGAGCCCCCGCGCGCCGGGCTCCCCGAGTTGGGCGAGCCCCCTGATCGCGGCGTCGCGCGCGGGATTCGCCGGGTTGATGGTGTGTCGCACGAGCGCGGGGATCAGGGACTCGTCGAGCCCCCCGAATTTGACGAGGGCACGGAGCGCGTCTGCGGCTTGCTCTTCCGTACCCGACCGAACCAGCTCGTGCAGGGTCCGGCACTCGGCCTCGCGTTCCCGCCCCGTGGTGCGTTCTTGCGCCCCTAAGCCGGCCAGAGTTGCGATCGCGAGTTGGCGGATCATGTAGTCGGTGTGCGACGCGCCCGCCCGCACCGCCTCCATCGCCTTCTCGTTGTGCGGGGCCAGCCGCGCGAGGCACCTGTACGCGCCGAACCGGGCGTCCCGTTTCTCGCTTTGGGTCTCTTTGAGCAACAGCGCGAGTTGGGGTTCGGCGGACGGGCCGAGGAGTTCGAGCGCGTCGTGCAGGTTCGACGCGCCCGGAACGCCCTTGGCGAGGAACGCAAACACCTTCGGCAACGCGCTCGGGCCGAGTCGCACCAGGGCGCCCACAGTTTTGTGCCCCTCCCGGGCGCGGGCGGTGGCGGCGACCAGGTCGCCGGTGGGGTCTTTGGCCTGCGGCTTCATCCACTCCCAGAGCTCGTCGTCGCGCACCCACGGCGCCCGGGGGTCGCCCCGTTCTTGGAGCCAGTCGGCGAACACGAGCCGCGCCGTCTTGTCCGCGGGGTTCCGCGCGATCGCTTCGAGGAACGCGGCTTCTTCACTCATCGCGTGTTCCGGGAGGGGTGGTTCAGGTTGCGGGTCGGCTCGTCAGTTGGTGAGGAGCTTAGAATGGCCCCGGGGCGGGCATTTTGCAAGGACGGTTTGAAGAAGCGTTGAGCGGGTGCGTCCGGTGCGCGCGACTGAACTGCCGCTGTACCTGACCCGGCGGGCGTGTAAGCTTTCCCAGGTGTGTTACTCTCCGCGCCGGGCGAGTGAGACGTTTCGTTCGGCGTTACACCCTTGAGTCGCTTTGTTTGGAGTTCTTGATGCGGTGCGCATTCGGCCTGTTCATGCTCCTCGCGTGTGTCGGTTGTGGCAAGAGTGGCGGGTCTTCGGGCGGGGCGGCTCCGGTTGCCACGACCTCGGGCTACGTCGTCAAGACCTGGAAGCCGCACACGTCGAACCAATACCTGTTCAAGGCGGCGTTCCCACTCGGTGACCCGACGCACTACCCCGCTTTCTCCGGGAACCAACCGGATTGCGTACAAGAGGGAACCGATTTCTTGGTGCAGGTGTTCACGAAGGAAACCGGCAACGAGAAGTCGGGCTGCTTCGGTATCCGCACGGCCCGGTTCTGGAAGGACGCCAAACCCGCTGCCCGGGAAGCGGTCTTTCCCACCTTAACGGGGGGCTTTCCGCCGGACCTGTTGAAATCGGAAGCCAAGACCGTGACGTGGGGCGGCCGGGCCGCGCGCGAGCTGACGTGGAACGACCCGGCGAGCTCGACGAAGTGGGTGATGAGGCACTTCACCACGGAGGACGGCGTTTACATCGGCTACATCCGCGATCTGGGAAACCTCTCGCCCTTCGAGAAGAACACGTTTTTCGATTCGTTCGAGCTCATTCCGAAGCCGTAACGGGGCAAGGCTCGGTTGCCTGCCCAACCGCATTCCGTGCGAGTGGTGCTGTTGACCTGTGGCGCGCGGAGTTGCTTTGATTCGATGTGTTTCGGCGCGCCACAAATTGTCGGAAGTCGTGGCGGGTCGGGGCACGAAATTTGTTTCCCTCAACAGAAGTTCTTTCGTGCCCTCAACCGGACCGCCTGAATTTTCTCGCATCGAGGTAACCAGAGCGGCTTCCGAGATGTTGGCGGCGCGATCGTTTCGGATAGGCTCTTGCCCTGTGCGGTGCGGTCTGGTTCAATCGGTATATCACTCGCCGCCGCACCCGCGCGGGCCGTACACAGCTCGGTACGACATGACAGGCTGGGAACTACGATGAGCACTCTCGCACACAGTCACACGTCGTTCACAACGTACCTGAGCGAACTCGACCACACGCCCCTGTTGTCGGCGGCCGAGGAGCGCGACCTCGGCACCCGCGTGCTGAACGGCGACGTCCAGGCCCGCGACCGCATGGTGCGCGCGAACCTGCGGCTCGTGGTCAACATCGCACGCGGGTACGTCGGGCGCGGGCTGGCGCTCGACGACCTCGTGTCCGAAGGGAACATGGGGCTGCTGCGGGCGGTCGAGGGGTTCGACCCGGCGATGAGCACGCGGTTCAGCACCTACGCGAGCTTCTGGATCAAGCAGAGCATCAAGCGCGCGATCGTGAACACCGCGAAGACGGTCCGGCTCCCGGCGTACATGACGGAGCTGCTCATTAAGTGGCGCCGCGCGACCAACAAGTTGACCGACGAACTGGGCCGCACGCCGACGCACGAGGAGATCGGTATCTTCTTGGGGCTGTCGAAGAAGAAGATGGCGATCATCAAGAAGGCGATCCGCGTCGCGAACGCGGGGTCGCAGGCCGATCAGGGCGAGGCCGGGTGGAGCATCGAGGAGATGCTCATGGACCCGCGCTCGGACGCCCCCGGCGCCGAGATGGGGAAGACCGACGACCTCAAGCAGGTGTTCCAGTTCCTCGACAAGATGGACTCGCGCGAGGCGACCGTTCTGCGCATGCGGTTCGGGCTGAACGACGAACCGCCCAAGACGCTCAAGGAGATCGGCGAGTGCCTCGGGCTGACGCGCGAGCGCGTGCGCCAGATCGAGAGCGAGGCACTCGCGAAACTGGCCGAACACATCGGCGCGGATTGACCTCTCAGCTTACCCCTTGATCGTCATGAGCGGGGTGAGTTCCACCACGGGGCGCGCAATGCCGGCGCCCGTCAGCGTGTTCACGACCGGGCCGATGCCCTTGTACGCGAACGGCGCCTCCTGTTTGATCTCTTCCAGCTTCTTACCCAGGATGTCCGGGCGCTGGCGCACGTCCGCGCGGCGCAGGTCGGTCGGCGTCACGACCCGGAACTCTTCCATGAACTTCCGGAACTCTTCATCGAACCCGCGCATCGCCTCACCCCGACTGAGTGTCCGCCCGGCCCCGTGGCTGGCGCTGGCCATCGATTCCGCGTTCCCCTGACCCACCAGCACGAAGCTGCTCGCGCCCATTGAGCCGGGCACCAGGACCGGTTCGCCGTAGTGGGCAAACGGCGTTCCCGCCATCGCCTCGAACCCGCGTGCCGGCGTCGCGCCCTTGCGGTGCAGCACCACTTCCTCGCCGTCCACCTCGTCCTTCCACACGAAGTTGTGCGGTGCGTCGTACACCAGGTCGCACCCCACGCGGTCCCCGAATACTTCCCGCATCCCGGCCACGGCCATCACTGCCAGGAACATGCGGTTGGCGTAGGCGAAGTTCGCGGCGTTGTGCAGCGCGTCCCAGAACGTCTCCGCGTGCTCGCGGTGGCGCGCGCCTTCGGGAAGCACGAACACGCCGTTGGCCGGGTGCTTGAGCTTCTCGGGGTGGATCTTCCTCACCACGTCCCGATAGTGCCCGCCGCACAGGTGCCCGACCCCGACCGACCCGGTGTGAACCATGATCGTCACGGTGCCGGGCTTTAGCCCCCAGGCGTGCGCGACCGTCCCGTCGAGCACCTTCTCGACCCTCTGGATCTCGACGAAGTGGTTGCCCCCGCCGATGCTCCCGATCTGCCCGTCGCGGCTCAGGCGCTCGTCCGTACCCATGAAGTCCGACAAACTGAAGACGCGGCCCGCCGGGAGGCTGCCGCGCCGTTCGATCCGATCGAGTTGGTCTTCCGCACCGAGTTCCCGGACCAGCGGCCACAGCCCTTCGTGGAGGTTCGCCGTGGCGTCGAGCACGGCTTCGAGCCCGCCGGTGAACATCGCGTGGCGCTGGCTGCGCGTCATCGGGATGTTGCGCCCGCCCTCGAAGAAGAGGTGCCGGAACGCGGTTTCGAGACCGTCCAGGTTCGCCGAAATGTCGTCCGACTTGAGCGTGGTGGTGTGTAACCGCATGCCGCAGTTGATGTCGCTGCCGATGGCCTGCGGGACGACGAACCCGCGGGTCGCCAGGACCGTGCCGACCGGGATTCCGCGCGCCTTGTGGAAGTCGGGCGTAACTGCAACTCGAACAATCTCAGGAATTTGGTCGAAGCTGTCGGGCGCGGCTTCGGCAACCTGCCGCACGTTGTCCTGGAGCGCCAACAACTCGATCAGCTCCGTGACCGCGGCCGACTCGACGGGCACCTGTTCGTTGGCGAACAGCGTGGTGTCGACGTTGTGCGGGTTGTTGACCCGCACGCGGTTTTCGTCGAGTCGAGTGAGTCGCGGATCAATCGGCACAGGCGCGCTCCCGGATAGTGGCTTTTAAGAGCGACACTCAGAACGTGGACCGGGTTCGCTATCTCGGAGGGTAATTCGGTTGCGTTGCGCTGGGTGTTCCCCAAGATGCGAGCTACCGGCACGGATTGACCTTAGTCCCATTTCAGTTTCCTTGTAGCGAGCCGCGACCGCAAGGGAGCGGGAGGCGCATCCTGTTTATTGTCGCGGTTCCACACACGGGAAGCCCCGCTCCCTTGCCAGTAGTTTCAAGGGGTTGGATGTGCCGCATGGGAGTTCCTAAGTTCAAGGTTCTCAAGCACTTGAACGGGAACCTCCCATGCGACGTGGTTATTCTACGATTACTCCGGCGGTGAT
>HG799463.1:391878-409549 GCA_000531095.1 Gemmata massiliana
GCGCCGGTACCGGGAGCGTTTCGGGACGAAACCAGCTACCGGCAGAAGAACCAAGCCCGCGGGTGGACCACCAGCACTAACCCCGAGTACCGGTTGTCACTGGAGGGTGTGGCGCTGGTGTTGCGCCAGGTGTGGGTGTGCTTGGCACTCCAAATCGCACGCGCCCAGAACCGGAATGCGTGGGTGCGCGAACTCCCGTTGGTCGAGATGCTCGACTGGCTCACACTACGGATCCGCTCGCGATACCCACGCACACGATGTATCACACTGACCCACAATACACTTACACACGCGGCAGCGCCTTGAAACTACTGTTGCGGTCGCGGCTCGTTCGGTCGCTATATGGATCTCGAAACGAGCTAGCGCTTGAGCTGCGCCACTACCCACGCGACCATGACACCCAGAACGCCGAGGACGACGTCCTGGTTCTCCTGCATCAGCGCCCAATTGATCTGCGAAGCGGACTTCGCTTCGGGCGCGGGCGTGCGCGCGGCCAGTTCGGTCAACTTCGATTTCAATTCCGCGGCTTGCTTCCGGTCCGAACCGAACGAGAAGACGAAGCTTTTGGTGAGGGCCGCGCCCGCGAGCGAAACTTCAGTGAACGTCCCGTTGCGGCAAGTGTAAGCGGTTGCTCCCGGGCCGATCTTCTTGTCTTTGTTGGTGACCCGGTCCAGGCTCTCGGCCGTGCGGAACACCAACACCAAATCGACCGGTTCACCGGTCCCCGTTCGCGCGCCGCTGTTAAGCGTGACGAGTAGCGGTTCGCTCCAGCCGTTCTCACGTTTCACGAGCACCCCGCGCCCCGTCCAGCCGGGAGTGCCGCGGAGGGTACTCCCGGCTGGAACAATCGCGACACCGTGAGCGTCTGCCAGTGAGATTTGGGGAGGAAGCGCGTTCAGAACGTCGATCGCGGCCGGGAGCATTTGGGCGCGTGCGGACGAGAGCGAAAGGGTGACGGCGAGCGTGCCGAGTAAGTAGCGAACCATTGGCGACCTCCGTGTCGGTAGTGGCACCGGAGGTGTTCGCAATCATCGGGCCGAGTGAGACGAATCGAGGAGGATTTGCGCCAATTATTGGGCCAACAACGAAATCGGCCGGGTGAGTTTGGACTCACCCGGCCAAGAGGTTCACAATCGCGTTACCTTACGGACGTTGGGGAAGCGGGATCGTGAGCGGCGGCGGGTAGCTGCTGGGGGCCGGCGTCGGAGCCGGCCCACCAACCGCGGGCGGAACGGGAACCGGCGCTCCCAACATCGGCGGCGCGACCAGCATCGGCTTTTCCTTGCTCATGTCCATCAGCTTGGCCTTCAGGCCCTCGGCCAGCTTGCGTTCGGTTTCGCGGCCCGGTTGCTGGAGCATCGCGTTGCTGTTCGCGTTCGCGTGGATCACGGCCCCGTCGAGCGACACGCCGGCGAACAGCCCGCGGCTCCGCGAGTACGACACGATCTCCGCTTCGAGCTTCGCGTCCGTCGCGGCGGCGGCCATCCGACCGACCGGACCCGCGGCGATCGCGGCGTCGGCGCCGAGTGTCAGCTTGCCTTTGCCATCCAGGAGTCGGTCGAGGCTCTTGCGGTTGCGGAACACGAGAACGACGTCCGTCGATTCGACGCCCGCCTGGAACCCGACGCTGGCGCCGCCGAGGTCAATGAACACTGGGTCGCCCCAGTTCCCGTCCTTGTCCTTCGCGAGCACGACCCCGTGTCCGCCGCGCCCGCCGAAGACGAACCCGGCCTTGATAACACGCGGGATGATCGCCACGCCCTGGGCATCGGCCAGCAACTTGGCCGGAATGCCCTTCAGCGGGATCTTGGACAAGCTTTCGAGAACTTCTTCGGAGTTCTCAAGCGTTCTGGCGTTGCTGGGCGGGAGCGCAGAAGCTGGCGCAACGAGTAAAGCGAGGGTAAACGCGGCGAGTAAAAAGCGACACATTCGGTGTCTCCGTATGAGCTGTTGGAGGAGGGGCGTGCAGCCCGTCGCCGGTATGGTAATGCAAGCGCTGCGCCGAATCGCGCAATCCGCAGCGGCATGTGGAACGACAGGTGCCGGGATGGGCGGGTTGCACCGATTGGGTGGATGGCGGAAGCCCAGTTCGGTCGACCGAGCGGGTCAAGTGGGTCAAGTTCGGGCCACCTCAAAGGCAGTCGGCCGGTTGTTGTGAGGTGCATTGTCTTTGGTTTGGTGGCACAGGCCTCTGGCCTGTGGGCGCTTCCACAGGCCAGAGGCCTGTGCCACGAGCACAAAGTAACGGCCGGAGAGACGTGTGGTTCCACCGGCCGTTCGCTCAGACGCACCACGGTGCTCGTGCGCGGTTCCCCTTGTTCTCAGGAAGCGTTCATAGTAAGTGGCGCGGGCTTACGACGCCGACATTGCCCCTTGTGCCCGAAAGCACGAAGCAATGTTACTCGGGGTACGCAGTACGGGCGGCACGATCGGTAATTGTTGCCGCCACCGCGTCCCGAAGGTTCGCACCTTTGACTTCGGAAGTTGCGCATGGTCCGCACGTGTGCCGGCGGGCTTTTGGTTACCGCGATCGGGCTTCTGGTGCTCGGCCCGTCGTTCGGGTGCCGGCACCGGATGATCGAGAACTCACCGGCCGCGTCCGGGTTCAACACGCGCGACCTGATCGACCCCGCGTCCCAGGCCGAGTCCGAAGAACTCACGCCGATCGACCAACTCGCTCAAACGGCCGAGCTGCTCCGCAAGGAGCGCCAGAAGAAGCTCGAAGAACAGTCCAAGAAAGAGGGCGGCGCGGCGGTCACCAAGCCCAAGCGGAACGTGCTCTGCCTGTCCGGGGGCGGGTCGTTCGGGGCGTACTCGGCGGGCGTGCTGGTCGGGTGGTCCGAGCGCGGCGACCGTCCGCAATTCGACGTCGTGACCGGCATCAGTACGGGCGCGCTCATCGCGCCGTTCGCGTTCCTGGGGCCGAAGTACGACCCGCAATTGAAGCGCTTCTACACCGAACTGGAGAGCCGCGACCTGTACCGGCTGCGCCCGCTGCGTGCGCTCGTGAGCGAGTCGTTCGCGGACACGTCGCCGATGGCCGCGCAGATCGACGGGTTCCTCACGCCCGAGGCGATGGCGGACCTCGCCGAAGCGCACCGCCAGGGCCGGCGCCTGTACATCGGGACGACCGAAGAAGAGGGCAAGCAGTTCGTGGTCTGGGATCTCGGCGCGATGGCCGCGCGGAACGGACCCGGGGACCGCGCGCTGATGAAGAAGGTGCTGCTCGGCTCGGCCGCGCCCGCGGGGTTCTTCCCGGCGGCCAAGATCGACGTCACCGTGAACGGGCAGGTGTTCACCGAGCGCCACGTGGACGGCGGGGTGTCGCAGTCCGTGTTCTTCCGCCCGCCGTATGTCGCGCCCGAGCAGCGCTCGGACGTGGCCGCGCGCGACCTGGCCGGAACGAAGGTGTACGTGATCGTGGCCGGGAAGCTGTACGCCGACCCGGAGGTGATCCAACCGTGGTCGCTGGCCCAAGCGGGCAAGAGCGTGTCGACGCTGATCTACGCTCAAACGCGCGGCGACCTCCAGCGCCTGTACACGATCTGCTTGCTCACCGGGATGGACTACTACGTCTCGGCCATTCCCCAGGGCTACCCCGCGCCGCTCTCCAGCACGGAGTTCAAGCCGAAGGTGATGACCGCCATGTTCGAGGAGGGCCGGCGCGTGGTCGCCTCGTCGGAGCCGTGGCGCACGCTACCCCCGGGCGTCGGTCCGGGCGAAAGCACGCTGAGCCGGGCCGGTCCGTGGCTGACGTTCCAGCAGCGCGGGCCGATCCTGCCGATCAGTGGCCGGAAGGGGCTATCGGTTCCGCCGCAGTACCCCGTTTCCGATCGCGGGAGCATTCCGGCCGGTCCGCTCCAACCACCGGAGAAGTAACCGGTAACGCGGTAGTCCTCATTGTGGTGCAGAGGATTTCACCGCAGAGGGCACGAGAGGGCGCGGAGAAGAACAAGAACGGGATCGCGCCGAGCCGCGGCTAACTTTTGCTAACATTCCGGGACTGCGACCGCCCGTACCTTCATTTCGCCCGGGGAAACAGCGATTCCCGCTCGCACCGGCTAACTGTTGGCCCCAGATTTTTCCAATAACTGGATATCTGCAGGATACGCTCCTAGTCGGTACGCACCCGCCTTGTTGCGAATTGTATAGTACACTGCCCCATCATCACTTAGTATAATTTCAACGATTTCACCATCAATATGCTGTTGATTAGGGATACGGTATCGAACGAAGTCGCCAAAATAAAATTCCGATTGGAAGGAAATGTGATGCGGAGAACGAGTGGGCATTGAATGAGAAACACTTTCATCAACTAGTTTCAACTCATCGGGACTTATGCTGCAATAGCCAATGCTATTGTCAGCTAGAACGCAGTACGAAATTTCACCTTGCACATTTAGTGCGATGTCAACTAAGGATCCGTGCCCTACGCCGTGCTGCCTGGACCGATATTGCACTCGATCCCCAAAAGCAAATCTAGAATACAATGTAATAGTTCGCATCTGCCACCCAGTATTAGCGATAGAATCCTCGCGCAATTTTGATAAAAATATTGAGCAAGTATATCATGGATCCAGGAAGTGAATGAATCGACCCGAGAGAGTCCGCGTCAGATCGGATCCACCCGGTAGAGCACCGGCTAACATTCGCACTGACTCCCCCACGCACAAGCGACCTCACACCGGCTCCTCGCGCGCACTATACCCTCGCCGGGCATTCTACTCAAACTCGGCATACTCCATCAAGGCCAGTAGTGGAAATAAGATCAAAATTTTTCTGCGTTGCTATGCGCGCTGATAACCCGTGAATTGCCTTTTAACTCTGCGCTCTCCGCGCCCTCTGCGGTGAAATCCTCTGGCTTGCGGTGAGGCTTCGACACTCTTCCCGCGGACACTTTCAAAGAGTTGCATGAAATCGGCCCCTCGGCCCGCCGTCTTCTCGTTATCCGGCCGGCTGGCGAAACGGAGGAATGCCATGCGGTTCCTTGTTGCTCTGGGCTGCGCTCTCGTCGTTGGAGGTGAAGTTGCCGCGGTCGATTACGACAAGACCGAGCGGCGGCTCATGAAAGAGCCTGCGTATCAGACCAAGAAGCCGAGGTACGCGCTGCTCCTCTTCGGGAAGGACGCGAAGCTCTCGGTCTGGGTCGTACTGGACGGCGAGACGGTGTTCGTGGACCGCAACGGCGATGGGGATCTGACCGGGGAGGGCGAAAAGTACGCCAAAGAAGCCGAGTGCAAGGCCATTGAGATCAAAGATCCCGACGGGAAAACGCGCTACACCATCGATCGCATCCAAACGGACCACTCCTTTTACACGGCCAAGGTGAGACAGGAGCGGGAAGGCAAGGGCGTACCCCCGGGACTCATGGCATATGTTTCGATCAAAGGAGCGGCCGAATACCAGCAGTATTGTGACATCGTTGAGATGCGCGATTCGCCGAAGGAGGCGATGCTGGCTCACTTCCACGGCCCGTTGACGATCGCGCCGATGACGATCAACTGGAAACTCCCCGCGAGCACCGCTCTCCGGAAGGGCAAAAATCCCCCGGAGTTCATCGCCAATGTCGGAACCATGAGCGAAAAGCACGGGTGCTGGGTGGTGGTCCGAACGTGTGACGAAAAGGAGTGCGCGTTTCCGGTCGGGGTCCGTCCGATTGCCGAGGTCGAATTCCCTGCGGCCACACCAGGAGGCGCTCCGATCAAGAAGACGTACACCATGAGCGGCTACCGCTGCGGCGCGGCCTTCCGGGAGAACCTGCAAGTTCCCGACGGGATCGGCGCGGGCAAAGCGAAAGTTCGGCTGTCCTTCGATGCCTGGAAAGACGGCCGTGTGGCCCCGAGCACATTCGAGATCCCGGTCCGTGAGCCGGAGGCGGATGCGAAAGGCAAGTAGTATTCGTTGAGCGCGCTGATCGGGATCGCGTCCCGATCACCGGACTGCGAATCCGATAGTCGCCGATCACGCCTTCCCGAGCACCAGATCGACGACCCAGCACCCGCGCACGTGCGGCCCCGCGCCGCGACAGTGATCCAGCACGTCCGCGCTGTCGCACCCGGCGTCTTGCAGCGCGTCCGCCAGAATGGGCATCGCGCCGAAATCCCGCGCGTCGTACATCTGCTGGGCCAATGGCACCGCGGTCTCCGTGCGCCACTCTGGAGAGAAGATGGCGGGGCGGAACGGGTTCCCGAAGATGTCGCGGAGCAGCACGGCTTGCCGAAGCGCTTCGGCCGCCATTTTGGATGTGTAGATGCCTCCTTTAGCGAGCTGTGCCTGAGAAGCGGTCCGACAGAGAGGGTCAATAGACTGATCGCACGCCCTCACAACACTCAAAGCTGCACACTTCTCCGGTTCGGCGTCCATACCAACAAAATGAGCACCGGCTTTAGCGGCAGCCTTTTGGAACTCCTTCAGTTGTTCTTCGCTTAGCTTTCCATCTGCGAGCGATTCGGACGCACGCAGTGCCTCCTGGAACCGTAAATCTTTGAGATAGTGAAGCACTTTACGAGCACAGGCGCATGCGAACAAACGGCGCTTCCGGCTGTCGGTACAATGTGAAGACTCGAATAGCTCTTCGGGGCGTTTGCACGTCAACCATTGCGCTTCGGTCATCGGGCGCTCCGTTCTAGCCGAGAGCAGGTTCTCGCCAAATAGCAACGATCGCGGTAGCAACCGGTTTCGGTGAGCCGTGTGATTGTCTGGGAATTATAAGGCCGGTCGGAAATGCGTCCGCGAGTGCCCGCGCCCCGAGTGCTCCCCGGTGAATGAACGCTCCGTGATTTCGTATATTCTGGCTCTGCGGTATGAGCGGTTCATTGAATTGTGTGCGCGGGTGAGCAATGACCGGAGCGAACGGGACCGCCTCGCTGTGGGTCGAGAAGCCGACACCGCAAACAATGGCCGGGCCGGGTGACCGAACCCCGAGGGGCCGATGACCCGCCCGTTCGCGTGCATCTTCGTGGGCACCGCGGCCGCGGTCGCGGTCGTGATCGCGGTGAGCGCCGTTCGCCCGGGCGCGCTGGCCACCCCGACGACGATGAAGGTCGAAGACTTCGGCGCGTACTGGACCGGCACGAAAGTACACCTCGCCGGGCACAATGCCTACGACCCGCCCAACCTCCTCCCGCTCCAGGTCGCGATCGAACCGGACCGCACGGAGCCGGTCGCGGCCTGGAGCCCGCCGTGGACGTTCGCGGTCCTCGCCCCGTTCGCCCCGCTCGACTTCGCGACCGCGCGCTGGGTTTGGCGGTTCATCCAGATCGGGTCGCTTCTCGCTGCCGTGACCGCCGTCTGGCGGGCCTACGGTGGACCGTCGGACCGGTTGCTCTGGGGCTGGATGGCGACCCTCGGCTGGTACCCGACCCTCCAGGTGGTCGGTCTCGGACAGCACAGCACGGTGGTGCTACTGGGCGTCGCCGGGTGGTTCGCGGCGCACGCACGCGGGTGGCACTTCGCGGCCGGTGCGTGTCTGGCGCTGGTCCTGGTGAAGCCACAGAATCTCTGCCTGTTCGGGCTGCTGTACCTGGTATGGGCGCTCGACCGCCGGGCGTGGCGGGAACTCGCCGGCGGACTGGCTGCGGGCGCCGTTCTCAGCATTGCCGCCGCGGTGCCGAACCCGGCGGTGTTCGCGGATTATTTTGACGCGCTCCTTCACCGCCCACCGAGTACCACGCTCCCGCCGACGGTCGGGATGTTCCTGCGCCTCGCGTTCGGGGCCGAGCGGTTCTGGCTCGTCCTCGCCCCGACCGTCGCCGGCATAATCTGGTGCGTGTGGTACTACGCGCGCCACCGGCACGACTGGGATTGGCGGGAGCAGTTGCCGGTGGTGCTGTTCGCGTCGTACCTGGTTAGCCCGTATGGGTGGGTGTACGACCAGGTGCTCTTCCTGATTCCGGCGGTGCAACTGGTCGCGTGCGCGGCGGCGCGCCGACCGGCGGTAGGCCCTGTACTCCTGGCCGGAATCGCCGGGCTGACGGTCGTCTGCTACGGGTTGCACGCGGCCGGGTTCCGCGAGATCACCTTCGTGTGGCTCGCCCCGTTGACGCTCGTCTTGTACCTGCTCGGCCGGCGCGTGGTCGGGGGGCGGCTCGCACTTCAAACGGGACGCTGAGGACGGCACCCGAGCCGGGTACCTGATCCGTTGTGGCTATTTTGTTCGTGCAGTTGCGTAGTTCCACCCGCTCGTTAGCACTCGCGGTTCGCCCAGAGCGCTTCAGGCGAACCGCGAGTGCTAACGAGCGGGTGGGCGCGGAACCGGCCCACTTCCACACATTTAACAGTTCCGTGCGCCAGAGCATTTGACGTTGCGTGGATCACGTTTCCGGCTATGTACCGGTGATCCACAATTAAATTACTTGGGGACCGCGCATGAGCGCCCGAGTTCTCTTCCCGGCCCTGTGCCTGACGCTCGGGCTCGGCTACGGTCTTGGGTCGATTCAGTTCTTTGCCCCGACGATCGCGGCCCCGGGCGCTCCTACCGCTGCGCCCGCACCAGCGCCCGCTGCGGCTCCCGAAGCATCCGATGAGGCTGTGGTCGAGGTCCGGCTGCGATTGCCAAAGGGCGGCAGCGCCGCCGGGGTTTTCGCGAAGGACAGTCCCAGCCTTCCGCCGGGGACGCTCGTTAACACGCAGAAGTCGTCCGATATCGCGATCGAGGGCGACGGGTTCTTTCAGATCACGCTCCCGAACGGGGACATCGCCTACACCCGCGTGGGGAACTTCGGTGTCGCGGCGGACGGCTGTCTCGTCACGGCCCAGGGGTACCGCGTGTCGCCACAAATCAAGGTTCCGCCGCAGGCGGTGAGCTTCTGCGTGGGGAGCGACGGCACCGTTTCGGTTCAGCAAGCGGGCGCGTTAAACGCCAGCACGGTTTTGGGCCAACTGACCCTCGTGAAGTTCCCGAACCCGGGCTGGATGAAGCCCGGGGAGCACGGACTGTTCCGGGAGACCGAGCGGAGCGGCACCCCGCTGATCGGGATGCCCGGTCAGAACGGGCTCGGTTTTACCCGACAGGGCTTCCGCGAGCGGCACTCGTTCAACTACGCGGCCGCGCTGATCGAACTGGTCCGCGACCTGGAGAACGATGCCGCGAACAACGGCGAGGCGAACAAGATTCAGGTGAAAGTGAAGACGGGCAAGGAGTGACGGACCGAAACTGAAACGCTCCCATCGGGTCGGCCGCCGTTGCACGCGGATGTGGCGCGAGATACACACAGGCATCCGGGGCCGCCCCGTTCCTGCGGCACCCGGACAACCTGCGGCGGGCGTTTCGGCATTACAAATTCTTCTCACCTGTGACAACGCCGGATTTACAGGCCGTCGGGGTGGCCGCGGCGGGCTGTCCTACGGCCGCGTTTGGCGCGGCTATTTATTGCGCCGCTCCGCTTTGTGACTGCCCAAATCCCTCTTGGGGTCACTGGAGCCGCGACAAAAGAAGCAGTGGACGGTGGAGTAGTGGAAGCCGGCTTTTTCCAGGGCCGCGACCACCGAGTACAGCGTGGGCGAGCTGCCGTGAATAATCGAGCGATCCCGAATAGTCACGATGTCGTAGACGACATCTTTGATGCCGTCTAATTCTGTTTGGCGCTCCCGCTCCCACTGCTGTTCCGACTTGTGATTGGGCCGCTTATTGTCGTGGAACATGTCGTTAAACCTTTTGACTTGCGCCGGACGGTGGATGCCCGTTTGGATTTTCTCGTAATTTTCACCCGAATTATTGTGTGATCCTTGGTATTTCGTCAATTTGTAATCTTGCTTGGCCTGGCCCGGGCTGAACCATTCATTCACTTTCATTTGCCTTGTGGCGCTCGATAGCAAATGAGCGCCATTCAAGTTGTACCCGTTGGGGCAATAGTACGCGAGGTTGACGTGCTTCGGGGCGCCGGACCCGGACGTGATTAGTGTTTGTTCGCCGTGGGCGCTAATCATGCACGCGCGCGAGCGATCGGTCGGCGGCTTCTGCCCGCCCGGGGTCCAGACGTAAACCCACGAACCCACTTCGATGGGCATGTAGTCGCCGGTCTTCAGAATGTCCTTTTTGCTCACTTTGGGGCGCTCCGAAAGTAGGGGGACGGCAATTCCGGTTGATCGATGACCTCGATCGCGGCTTGCGAGCACTCCCTGTACGTAACGAGGCGCGGGAACCTAAACCCTCCGATCGTGGAATTTTCGGGTTTCTTCGTGCTGGTTCCCGTCCTTGTGGGCCGGGGTAGTTCGATGAGGCCAGTCGGAAATGGTGTGCGAGCGTTCGCAGGGGTGTTGGTTCGCCCTCACTGGTCCGTGAGCAAATCGCCGACTTCGTGCTCGTACAGGCGGAGCGCGGTGAGGATCGTTGGCGAGTCGGAGAACGCCTGTCTTGCCTCGTCCAAGTATTGCCGCATCTCTTCTGGGTAGTCTTGGCCGGTGCCTTCGGAAGGCCACCACGAGATCCCGCGGGTCGATAGGAATGAATCGACCGCTGCGAGTTCTTTGAGGTGTTCGGCTACCGTTTCCGGAGCGCCCGCGTAGATCTTTGATTCGCTCTGGGGCACTTTGAAGGCCCGTTCAAACAGGTCCGGAATCGACTCAACTCTCGCCGGTACGGACGCCGCGATGGTGTCCCACACGACTCGGGCGATCAGCGATAACGTGATTACGTGTCCGTTCAGAGCTGCCCATCCGGGATCATCGTTCCATCCACCATTCCATCCGGGACTGTCGTTCATGTTCCTCTCGAGCCACTGGAGGAGGTCTTCGATGGTACGGATGGGGGTGTTCCCGGGCAGGTGCCCATCAACAGCGAACGCACCGGTACGAAGGCTCTCAAGGAAGAACTGCAGGACCAGCTGTGTGTTGGTGTCTTCATCGATTCCGTCGATGGAGCCGAGGCGGTTGTAGTTCCCTTTGATCGCGAGTGCGAGAGGGGCGTAGTGATCGGTTGATTGCTGGAGAATAACAAGAGCGGCGTCGGCCCCTTTGAGGCTGACGCCGCTCACCATGCACCGGCAGTCGAACAGGCCCATCACACCGCCCCGCGGGTCACTTCTCCAAGCCCGAGAACCGCTGGTTGGAGTCGAAGCGGCCGGCGAACGGCTTGTCCTTCAGGTAGTTCGCGCGCGTGTGCCGGGCGATGCCCTGGCCCGTGATTGCGACGAGCATCTCTTCGGGGTGCAGTTCGGAGGCGAGCTGCGCGTCCGCGTCGCCGAGGATCACGCGCCAACTGTTGCGCGAAGCGTGACCCGGCACGCCGAACGCCTGGAGCACCGCCGCGTTGTTGACGAGCGCCTCCCAGTTGTTCGGGTAGAGCTTCATCATCTGGCTCAGATCCTGCCAGAACGTCCAGAGTTGCAGCCCGTACCCGCGGAGCAGCGACACCGCTTGCGGCAGCAGGTCGAGCGACCCGAGTTGCGCGGCTTCGTCCAGCAGGAACAGCGTGCGCTGTTTCGGGAGCTTCGAGCGGCGCATCACGACCGTCAGGAGCGTGACGACCCACAGCCGCAGCAGCGCGCGGTGGCTGTGCAGCTTCTCCGGCGGGAGCACGAGGTAGATCGTCATCGGCTTGTTGTGGAGCAGGTCGTTCAGCTCGAACGTGGACCGCTCCAGGCACCGGCCGACGGCCGTGCTGCCCAAACACTTCACGAACGTGGTCGCGGTGGTGCGGATGCACGGGCGCGTCTTGTCCGACGGGGCCGCGAGGTACGCGATGAACTCGTCGCGCGCCAGCGGCGACATCGTCTTCTTCCGCGTGTCGAGCGCGACCGCGAGCGTGTAGTCGAGGTCGTCGTTGTAGAGCAGTTCGCGGAGCGTGCAGAGGTTCCGCTTGTCCGCCGGCGAACTGGTCGCGACGTCCGCGATGAGGCCCGACACCAGCCCGCGGCCCGTGTCCTCCCAGTACCGGTCGGTGCTGAACTCGTGGCCCACCGCGAGCTGCGCGGCGAGCATCTCGGCGTCCGATTCCGGGTCCGAACCCGGGATGTGGAACAGGTCGAACGGGTTGAGCTTGTCGCTCTTGTTCGTGACCAGCCCGAACGGGTCGAGGACGATCACCTGCTGGCCCATCTCGCGCCGGCGCCGGGCGGTGACCTGGTAGTTCTCGCCCTTCACGTCGGTGACGATGACCGACCCGGGGTAGGTCAGCAGCGCCGGGATGATCGCGCCGACGCCCTTGCCCGCGCCGGTGGGCGCGATCGTGAGCAGGTGCCCGTCGCCGCCGTAAGTGAGCGCGGGAGCGTCCGACGCATCGAAGTGCGCGGAGCGGAACCCGAGCGTGGCCTTGTGCGCGGTCCCGTCCCACCCGAGGAACAGAGACGCCCCGTTGTCCGGGAGCTTCGCGTGCGGCTCCGGGAGCGGGAGCGGACTCTTCTTGACCGGACCGCGTGCGCGCGACGGCTTCTTGGCCGCGCGCGGCGCGGCCGGCTTGGTGCCATCGGTCGGTGCTTCGGCCGGGTCGAACATATGGGCTGCTCCTGCGTGAGCGGCAAAACGAGTCGCTGTCCCAGTGACGCGGGACTCGTGTGCGGACGGCTCATCCATCATACGCGAAAGCCGGTTTAACCTTGCTCGGATTTCGTGGGGCCATATTGGTGCCCCGGCGGAACGATCGGTGTGAACGCTTCCTTCGCGTGTGACTCACGTTACGTTTACTAGCACGGTTTCGGGACGTCGGTTCACGACCGGTAAACGGCTTTCGCGGGCGTTTCGTTTGTTGTTCCGGGAGAAGAAACGAGTCACCGATTTGAGATCAGGTCACAAGACGTCTACCGTGGGCGGCTCTTTCATCCTTACAAGGATCATAGCTCGTCCGCGGCGGGTTCGCGATGCCAGATAAAAAAACGCCCCGAATGGGGCGCGCGGAACACAGATACACGGGGTGTCGCAGATGCACAGGGCGGAAACCCTGTGCATCCAGTGTTAGCATCCGAAATTAGCGGTGCGCGTCGTGGCAGGCCTTGCAGTTGATGTTGAGCGCGGCCTTCAGCGCCTTGGCGTCCTTGTCGTCGGCCGCCTTGAGCGCGGCCTTGGTGCTCTCCGCGTACTTGTCGGTCAGCTTCTTCCACGACGCGGCGTCGCCCTTCGGCGGCTTGTTCTTGCCCAGGTTCTCGCCGAAGAACGCGAGCGTCTTGGCGTACTTCTGGGCGTCCTCCCACTTCCCGTCCTTGACCGCCCCGTTGATCTTGGCCACGTACCCTTCGGTCTTGTTGTGACCCTTCTTCATGATTTCAGAAATGTCGGGCAGTTTTTCGTCGGCCGCCGGGGACGCGGTGACGCTCCCGTAGGCGAACAAAACGGCCGCCATTCCGAAGGCGGCGAACAGGCTCGCCCGAATGAGCTTGCGAAACATGGAAACTCCTCAACACAGACCGCCCTTCGGACCGCGTGACCGTCACACGCTCCGGGGGCAGACCATTTCGCGCTGTTCGGTCGCCCCGAACAGAAATTTGTCGGTACCAAAAGAAGCCCGCGGGCGCGCACCTCAGTCGAGTCTTGAGGTAGTTTCGCGCCCGCGCTTGTGTGTTCGGGCAGTGGCTCGCGGCGGGGATCGAACCCGCCGTCGACTAGACCACTACCGGAGCACCCGGCCGGATCGTTTCCAATCACCGAGAGCGTGGGGTTCCTCTCACAGAATCACCTCTCGCGGTTCGGGTGCTCCGACAGAAGTCGTAAACGCCGACCTCTCGCCGGTTGAGACGCGAGCCGTGCAAGCGATATTCACGCGAACCCGCGCAAACGACTCGTGCCGCGCCGGATCAGGGTGCGGTCGTGAGCAGCTCGGCGGGAATCGGCGCGGTTCGCGGGGGTGGAGAGGTGGGGGGAGCAGGAGCGCTGTGGTGAGTGGCGCCCATCGGGGAAGTTCGGGCCGTGATTCGTGGTCACCCAGCGCGAGCGGCGCGACCACTGCCGGCACCGCGGGTTCTGCGGTCGCGGTACCGGTGCCGCTCTTCTTGTCGCAGCAGCACTTTCCGCCGGGAGTAATCTTGGCTTCGGTCGCGCGTTCCCGCTTGGGAACTTCGGGGGGCTTGCAGCAACTCTTCGGCGGAGCGCTATCAGTGCTCGAAGGCGGTTCCGGCTTACTGCAACAGCAGCCGGTCAGCGCCTTCTCGATCGGCGTGCAGGCGCATCCGACGGGGGCGCAACCGGGCGCGGCGCTCGCGTGCGATCGGAGCACGGCGCTCACGGGCAACGCGACGGCCGGGGTTAACTGGCCGAGCAGGGCCAGAACCGCGATCGCGAGTCGGATTGTGGCGACCCGTGCGCGCAACAAGACACGTACTCCGGAAAACGCAACGAAGCGAGATTAGGCGCTCCCGGAAGTAGAGTCAAGCGCCGATTCGCGTTGCGTTGGACCGCTGAGTGCGTCCGGTGAACCCCGCCCGCAAGGGCGGTGGGTATCGAGCGACTCACCAGTCACTGTACGGTACCCGCCGCCCTTGCGGGCGGGGTTCACCAGCCATTGCACGGTACCCGCTGCCCTTGTGGGCGGGTGGGACTACGTAACGACCGGAGCTAAACGAACCGGGCGTTGCGCGCACCCTACCAGACACTCGGGCGGCGCGATATTGTAGGTGTGGCTTGCCATGCCATTCGGTCCCCTCGGCCGTTCCCGACCTTCCGGGTCCGCGGCGGGGGGAGGAATCGACTCCGGTCCCGCGCCGACCTTCCGGCGACCCGGCGGGACACAATCCCCACCAATCCGGGTTACCCGCATGACCCCCTGGCACCGTAACGAATACATCCTGAAGGGCCTGTTCTTCGGGTTGTGGGCCTTCTTCGCGCTCCAAGTTCCCCCCTCACGAGACGACGCCTGGAAGGACATCTTCTGGGTGCTCGGGTGGGTGTGTACCGGGCTGGCCGTGGGGCTGGTCCTCGGCGTCGGCCGGCTCGTGCGGCGCGGGGTGAAGCCCTGGGAGAACCTGAAGGCGTTCCCGCTCCTGGTCCTGCTCGAAAGCCCGCAGTTCATCTACGGCGGCGTCATGATCGGCCTGATGTGCGGCATCATGTCCGGGCGCGAACTCGCGCAGCCGTGGTCACAGCCGCTGGCCGAACTCGTTGGCCTCACGTGGGCCGATATCAAGCACACCCCGCCCGTTAGCGAGTGGCTCTCGTTCTGCGCGTTCGGCGGGGCGCTCCTCGGGTTCGGGCTGTACCGCATGCGGCAGATGGAAGACGGGCGGTGGCGGTTCCTGACCGGCATCGGGGTCGCGGCGCTGTTCGTGTACCTCGCGTCCGAGTACATCCTCGAAATCAAGGTGCCGGACCCGACCGATGCGTCCAAGAGCGTGTCGCTGTTCGAGAGCGCCGCGTCGCGCGCCAACCTGGGCATTTACCTGCTGCTCGGGCTGCCGTTCTTCTACCTGCTCACGTTCTGCGGCGAGGCGGAAGAGTCCGAGGTCGAGATCATGACGTTCTGCGGCGTCCTCGGGATCGCGCTCCACCTGATCGGCGTGGGCACGGCGCTGCCCGGGGCGGGCGCGGCCACCCCGTTCCTGATCCCGATCATCATCTACTTCGCCTACGCGACGCGGGTGCTCCCCGGGCTGCGGGTGTTCAAGCACGCGCTCCGCGGGTTCAGCTACATGAACCTGGGGCAGCTCGCGCTCGCGATCCGGTTCTTCCGCCGCGCGCTCGAACTGAACCCCGAGAGCGAACTCGCGAACGAGGGGATGCACCGGCTCCACAACAGCATCACGCTCGCGACCCTCGAGCGGCACCCGGACCTGGTCGAAGAACTCGACTTCAAGATGTGCCTCGACCGCGCGACCGGGCTGCTCATGCTCCCGCCGACGCCGGCCGCGAGCGAGGAGGCGGCGCGGTTCCTCGACCTGGTGGAGCAGAAGAAGCCGGTGTACCTCGCGCGGGTCGATTACCTGCGCGTGATCGCCCTGATCCACGCGAAGCAGTACGACCACGCGAGCGAGGCCCTCGCGCGGCTCCTCAGCCCCGAGACGCCGGGCTACCACCCGACCGTGCGCGCCCAGATCCTGTTCGATTCGTGGTTCCTGGCGCTCGACGGCCCGAAGGGGGTGGTCGAGCGGATCGGCTGGCCCGAACTCAACAAACCGGGCCGGCGGATGGAAGCGATCGGCGCCGTGGAGCGGAAGCTCGCGGCGGACGCGGGCAACGAGATGGCGAAGGAGTACCGGAACGTCCTGTACACCGGGTTGCAGGAGAAGGAGTTCATCGCCGCGGTCGCCGTTGCGGGGGCGCCGAAGGACTTCAACTACGACTACGTCGAGCAACTCGGCTACCAGCTCGCCGACGACAACGACCCGGAGCGCCGGGAGCGCGGGCTGGGGTACTTGCGGATCGCGGGTCGGGGCCTGCTCGGGCGCGCCCCGGCGATCTTCAAGAAGCTCGCGGACGTGAGCGAGAAGTACGGCGACCCGCACTCCGCGCGCGGGTACACGGAGCAGATCAAGCTCGCCGGGCGCGCGTTCGGCCCGCGCAACTTCACGAAGGACTTGCGGGAAATCTACCTCAACGCGCTGCGGAAACTCGCGGCGCTCGCGGAAGCCGAGGGCGACGTCTTCAAGGCCGAAGCGGACGCGGCCGACGCGATCGGCGACGCGGCCGGGCGCGAGAAGAAGGACGCCGAGGCCCGGCCCCACTACGAGGCCGCGATCGCCGACCTCCAGTTGTACCGCGACGACGGCGGCGGGGCCGTTCTGGAGGCGTACCGCAAGATCGCCGAGATGTACGGCAAGATGCGCGACGCGCTGAACGCGGTCATCAACACGGCCGCGGCGCTCGAGTACAGCAGCAGCGACGCGGACCTGATCCAGAAGCGCGACAGCTACTACTACTCGGTCACCGTCGAGCGCCTGGCCCGGGTGAAGGAGAACGTCGGGAAGTGGTTCGACGTGGGGTACTGCACGCGCAAGGCGATGGGCATTTTGAACCGCTCGGACGCCGACGCGGACCTGCTCGAATGGGCCACGCACCTCGCGCGGCTGGCGAAGGTGATCGAGCCGACGAGCAACCGCGTGCGGCTGGTGGAAGCGCGGTGCCTGATGCGGCGCGGCGAGCGCGACGCGGGGCTCCAGATCCTCGAAGACGTGCGCGAGGGGCAAAAGGGTTCGGGCGACGAGGAGGAGTCGTGGTACAACGCGACCCGGCTCCTGGGCCAGTTGTACCTGGAGGAGTTGAACCGCCCGGACCTCGCGGTGCGCGCGTACCTGGACTTCAAGGAGTACCACAAGAGCGGCGCGGACACGCTGTTCAACATCGCCCGGTGCTACGAGGCGATGAACGACCCCGCGAGCGCGATCAAGTATTACAACGCGGTGACGGTGTACGAAGAGCACCCGAAGTACTGGGACGCGAAGGAGGCGCTCCGGCGGCTGGGGAAGGGCTAGGCGCCCGTCCGCGCCCTCGCTGCGTGCCTCACACTGACGTCCCTCGCGCCAACTCGACCGCCGGCGCGGGGGCGGTCCGGGGCTCGCAATGCCACCCGGCGCTCGACCCGTGGCAACACCGGCCAATCTCGTTTCCAGATCCATGCAGCGACCAAACGAGCCGCGACCGCGAGGGAGCGGGGCTTCCGGTGCGTGGAACCGTAACGATAAACGGGGCGCCTCCCGCTCCCTTGCCAGTAGTTTCAAGGCGCTGCCGCGTGTGTAAGTGTATTGTGGGTCAGTGTGATACATCGTGTGCGTGGGTATCGCGAGCGGATCCGTAGTGTGAGCCAGTACGAGCA
>HG799463.1:409574-475493 GCA_000531095.1 Gemmata massiliana
GGAGTAATCGTAGAATAACCACGTCGCATGGGAGGTTCCCGTTCAAGTGCTTGAGAACCTTGAACTTAGGAACTCCCATGCGGCACATCCAACCCCTTGAAACTACTGTTGCGGTCGCGGCTCGTTATAAGGAAACTGGATCGCGGCTAACATTTCCTGCGCCGCGGACCACCTCGCACCCGCTCGCCGCGTGCGAAATCGCTGGAATTTCAGGCTCCGCGGCGCGCGAGTAACATTTGCTAACATTCCCGGCCCCGCCCCTCGTCCCCGCATCCCAAACGCGAGCCCGGTTCCATCCATCTGCGCGCGACGATAACATCTGATGGCAGAACTGGGCGTCCCAACGAAGGTGCCAGAGGGGACGAGCGATGATCGAGGCGGAGTGGTTGATCGAGTACGATCCGGTGCTGATGTTGGAGTTCCTCCGCAGCAAGTCCAGCGATCGGAAATTACGACTCTCGGTTTGTGCGTGCGTGCGCCGGATCTGGCGCCTTCTTGAAGACGATCGCAGCCAGGAAGCAGTGGAGGAGGCCGAGCGGTTCGCGGACGGCATCGGATGGCCTCAAGACCGTAGGGAACTCTGCCATCGCGCCTCAGAAGCATACACCGAGATACACGACCGGCGCAACGAGTATCCAGACGGTCTGGGACAAGCCCGGATATTTGCGGCGCAAGCGGCGGAGCATTCAGCAAGAACTCCTGAAGAGTTCGAGAATTACGCCGAAGAAGTCGTGAAGGCCGTACTCGCGTGCTCTCGGTGCGCGGGTTACAAGTTCGCCGAGCCAGACGCTCTCGTAAGCATCTTGCGCGATATCTTCGGCAACCCCTTTCGCCCTGTGACGTTCTCCCTCGCGTGGCGCACCTCCACTGTGGTTGCGCTCGCATCCCAGATGTACGAGTCGCGCGACTTCGGTGCGATGCCGATTCTGGCGGATGCGCTTCAAGACGCGGGCTGTGACAGCGCCGATGTGCTGAACCACTGCCGCGGTGAGGGGCCGCACGTGCGCGGGTGCTGGGTCGTGGACCTTGTGCTCGGGAAGGAGTGAGGGCGACCAATGACCGAGGAAGAATGGCTGGGTTGTGTTGATCCCGCGCTAATGAGGAAGTTCCTTGAAAACCAGCGCCGTTTAAAGGTAAGTTGGCGGCGCCGGGTGTGGAAACAGCTAGGTTATCCGGTGTACTCACTCAGCCACCGCAAAGCGATGTGCTTCGCTCTCGCGTGCTGTCGACAGGTTCCATTCCCTGAACCGTCAGACGGTGAGATTCTCGATTCGGTGGAGCGATTTGCTGAAGGTGAGTTGTCAAAGCAAGAAATGGCGCGAATCGCTAGCGCAGAATTCAACCGCCCCAACCGGTACCCCGGTGAGCCGTCGCCTTCGATTCTGGCTTGGCTTTCGCTATTTGCAAATGGTGAGGAATCATCTCTGTTTCATCGTGACCTCATTCACGGTGACACTTCGTCCCTCGGACGATTGGTCGGTGGCGTTATCGACGCCATCACACATTCAGTATCTCCCACGACGAGAACAAGTGACAGATTGCGGGACTTTGCGGAGAGGTGGCGCACGGCTAGCTTCGCCACCAGCGCATTTCTCCGTGACGTTGTTGGGTTTTTCCCCTTCCGTCCCGTCGCTTTCTCCCCTGCGTGGCGCACATCCACCGCAGTTGCGCTCGCGGGGCAGATGTACGAGTCGCGTGAGTTCGGCGCGATGCCCATTCTGGCGGATGCGCTCCAGGACGCGGGCTGTGACAGCGCCGACGTTCTGAACCACTGCCGGGAGCCGGCTGTCCATGTGCGCGGGTGTTGGGTCGTGGACTTGGTGCTCGGCAAAGAGTGAGGACGCCCGATGACCGAGGCGGAATGGCTGACGAGCGATTACGCACATTTACTCTGGCAGCTCGTATTCGATGGCGCGGACAAGCGCAAGCCGCAGTTGCTCGCCGTTGCTTTGTGCCGGTACATTTGGCCGCTCTTAACCGACGAGCGCAGTCGGGCGGCGGTTGAGGTCGCAGAACGTTTCGCGGACGGTGAGGCGAGCGAAGACGAACGAGTAGCGGCTCGCGACGCTGCAAGGTGTGTCGACCGTGCTGATGCGGAGGCGCCGACCTCACTGGCTGCTTCGGCTGCGATCTGTGCCGTTGATGGGCCGTACCAAGTGGATGCGAGTTGTGAGGCTGCTTTCAAAGCCCTGTTAAATCAAGCCAGTGCGCGGAATGATGTCATGGTTTTCGCTGACATCGTTCGCGATATCTTCGGCAACCCGTTCCGCCCCGTGACGCTCGATCCGTCGTGGCTCACGTCCACGGTCACCGCACTCGCGGCGCAGATGTACGAGTCGCGCGACTTCTCTGCGATGCCGATTCTGGCCGATGCGCTCCAGGACGAGGGGTGTAACAGCGCCGCGGTGCTCGATCACTGTCGCGGACCGGGACCGCACGCACGCGGGTGCTGGGTTGTGGACCTCGTGCTCGGGAAAGAGTAATTGATGGTTGGGTCGTGAAAGGAGCTGTTGATGTCGACCGAGGGAAGCGATCCTTCTGGCCCCCAAACCGCCGAGGCGTTCGATCATTTGGCCGTGGAGTGCTGGTTCCACAATCAGTTGACCGATGCGGCGGACAACTACCGCCGGGCACTCGCGATCCGAGAACAGTCATTCGGGCCGGACCACTGGGAAGTGGCGGACAGTATCGTTCGTTTAGCCGGGGCCTGCTCTTTTGCGGGGGATCACGCGGAGGCCGAGTCCCTGTGGTACCGCGCGATCCGCATCTACGAGCCGTACTACCGCGAACTGATGGAAGCGCGGGGGGAGTTGTTCGAGCACATGTTCATGTCGTTGGCCGGGGTACTCGGTAACATCGCGATCGCGGCATTTGAACGCGGGGACACGGTTGCGGCCGAGCGCGGGTACCGGCGCGTCGGTGCGTTGATCGCCGAGGCTTTCGGACCGGATTGTCGGTGGCTGCCGGTAGGTTCTCCGTTTGCTACTGCCCTCATCGAGCAAGGGAAACAGGGTGGGACGGACTGGGCGGCTGCGCTGGATGCACCCTAATTTTGCGCACCCGGATTGTTCCCAACCTCTGTCCAAAGGCCGGCACAAGGGGCAGCGCCGGTTCGACTTCACTCCCGCACGAAACGACACGGGCCAGGGATCGCTCCCTGGCCCGCGGTGTTCTCGTGGTGTCTACTTCTCGACCTGGGGCACGGAACGCTCACGGCAACGCCCGCGGGGCCTGCAATTCTTATTGCAGGTGACCACGACCATTGGGGTCGTCCCAGCGCCTGCAGTAAGAATTGCAGGCCCCGCGGATAGCGGTGCTGGAACAGCGTTCCCCGCGACGAGTGTGGTGGAGTGTGCTCGGACGACGCAACATCGTCCCGTCGCAGAGCGACGAGCTAAACCGACCACGGGAACACCCACAGCTTACACAAATCTGTCACCCGAGTCCGCGGAGTCGGTATTTGGACCACCTCGACAATACGCGCTCGATTTTTGGACACCGTCCCGCCTTGCAGAACTCGATCTCCCTCCTCGCAAGGGAGCCATTTGGCGGCGGGGCGGGTTATTCCGCAGGGAGGTCGGTTACGCGAGCAAGCGTTTTCTTCAGTGCCTGATATCCCACCGCTGACTGATACCGACCGTAGTAGCGATTGATGGCGTCAATGACGCCCTGCTGGTCGGCGAACTTCGACAGCTTGATGGACTGCGAAGGACTTCCCAGGCGCCGCGTGATCGTGAGCACCCGGTTGTCATCGACGCTCAGGGCGACGATGTCCGCATACGGGATCGGCCCGGGCCATTTCTCGAAGCCCATTTTTTCGCAGTCGAGTGTTAGCACCCCCTGCCCGCTCGGAATGCTGATCGGCGGGAAGGATTTGACAACGATCTCGTGCTCTTCGGCGCTCTCGGGGAGAAACCGGTAGGGCAAGGACTGCTCGTGGTGGTGCCGGAACCGTTCCTCGTACTCCCGCCACTGTTCCTTCTCCATCCCCTCGGCGGCCGGCAGGTGCCGGTACCACCCACCGTCCCCGCTCGCGGTCAGGAGGGCACGTGTCTCCTCGTGCTCGAGGGGCATCCCGATGGCCTGCAGGCGCTGAGAAAGGGGCGGGTGCGTATCGAACGGGTGGGCCGGGGCCAGTCGACCGATGTCCGGACCCGAGGTGAAGCGCGCCGCGTACTGGTGGAACCCGTGCTCGATGCGCTCGGACACGTTGGCGGCTTCCATCGCGCGCTCTTGCATGAACAGGTCATTTTCCACCCCCGCGCGGTACCGGGAGTAGGCGGCCGTGCGCAAGAGCGCCCCGGCGACGGCGCGGGCCGAGGTCGTTTCCACCGAGATGCGATCGGCGCGGAACTCCCGCTGCCGGCTCTGTCGGCTCAGCGAGAGCTCGTACAGCACCCGGAAGCACCGCATGAAGTAGAAAACCGGCAGCGTCACCGCGCCCCCGTGCAGGGCCTGTAAATAATGGTCGTACCGGCTCAGCAGCGGGGCGATCTTTCCGGAGTACAGGGTGTCCTGACCGCTGAAGTGGGCCATCTCGTGGGCCAGGATCGCGTCGGCTTCGCTCCCGTGCAGTTGTTTGAGGAGCGACAGGCTGACGAAGAGCGTGCGCCCCCGGTACACCTTGCCCCCGACGATCACCTCGCGCTCCGTCACGAAGAAATTATCGTCGATCCCGGCGATGATCTGATCCGGGGGTGGGTGCCCACCCGATCGCAGATCCGCTGCAACTCGTTCCAAACGGGCGCGGCCTCGTCTTTCGTGAGTACCCGCCCCGGAACGACGTGGTCGCTGTTGACGCGCTTGAAAATCCCGGCGAGCACGGCGCCGACCCCGACCACCGCCAGGACACCGACAACCAAAATGAGCTTCACGGAGTAGAAGTTGAACCACAGGGCCGTGACCCAGAACGACAGGGCGACGAGCAACGCCCCCTGTGCGACGACCTGAAGGGCGCTGCTGACCCGCAACACGTGCCAGCTCACCGCGAGGCACCAGTACTGAACGAATTGCGAGCGGAACGACAGCGCCACGCCCGCCCCGACCAACAGGAGTACGGCGGCTCCGGTGATAATTGCCCCGGCCGAAAGAACGATCGCCCAACGAAACGTTGAGTAATACAAGCGCGTGTCGTCGGAGAGGAGCTTGGCCGTTTCTTCCCGCGAAGCCAGTTGTGAGAACGAGACTTCGTTAAAGAACGCGATCGCCCGTTCGCGCTCCTCTTTTGTGAGCTTCTTATCGGCGCGGATCTCTTCGATGATCGACTCGCGGATCCGCGAATCGAAGCGGGCCTGCGCGTGAAGGAAGAAGACGAGTGAGAGCACCGGGACGAGAAAAACAAACAGCGCGGGAAAGGCGAACGAGGTGAGGAACGGGAACTTCGGAGCCTGTTGCTCGGTTGTGCTCATGTCGATCATCTCCCGTCTTGGGCTTTGGGGTCGATCGGTCGCGCTTAGCCGTCGTCTGACTGTAGTCTAGAACTGTGAAGGAGAACCGTCTTCCCTGACGGCGTGGTCCGTGTTCCCCGAGCCCGAACGCCTTTGCCGGACGTTGCGCCCCGTGACGACCAGTAGAGCGTGTGCCGGGCCGCCGCGAACTGGCCATTTACTAAGTATCACACTTCCCTGAATCGAGTTCTGGTGGCCGCCACTTCTGTTCCCATCCTGATTATCAGACTGATCGTTCTCTGATTGGGTGTCATGTTTTGCCTGTTCCCAAAGGGCTCGATGGGGGAATGGGGCCGACAACAGCACGTCCCCCTCACAGTAACCAAACATGGACTCCTCAAGCCGGCGGGGTCCGGCTCCCGGTCCGGCACCGCCGTTGCCGAGTTGCATTAGGAACTGGGCGCATGCTCCGGGAAGACGGATACCTTTGTTAGACTCGAATACCCCTCTCTCCGTTCCGAGGAGCACCGGGTTCATCTGATACTCATGCCACTCTGAACCTGAAGCGGGGCACGCGGGCGGTGCTGGGAGCAGAAAGGCCGAGCGTTCACCGCGAAGGAGGAATCGACAAACGCGGTTGTAGTAATGGCACACCCAGAACGTGACGGGCAGCCGATCCACGTCAAACGTCTAACCGGAATGTGACTCCACCTGGAGCCACTTCCACGGGCAGCGCCCGGCGGGCTCGGATGCTCCACCCTGCGCATCCGAGCGAACTGTATAGGCGAACCTTTCATGCGAAACAGAGAGGTGGCATGCCCCATCCTGTGCGCAAATGCGTGGGCACGCGACCGAAACATTCATCCAAGAACTGACGAACGTAATCGTGATCGGAAGTGCTAACGGGTACTGCGCGACTCACGACTGTTCTTCGCTGGCACTTCACAAACCAGACTGACAGATCCAAGAATGCAATTGATTGAATCCGGATGTTGTCGCGACCCTGTTGGCCCACAACTTCCAGACCTGGAACAATGTGTCACTCCTGAAGCGTAAAGCATAACAGGCAGGTTCCGCTGTCGGGTCAGAAAAACCGACACCCGTTCCGGTTGACAAGCGCGAGGCGGTAAGGAGCGTCAATATTGCTTGCCCGAGGCTCGCCGCGCTCGGCGTAACTTCGTATAATGTATGCTATACGAAGTTATTACGCTATTTACCCGGGCCGGGGAGCTCGAAGTTCAACACATTCTTCCCGGGTTGAACCTTCACCGCCTTGAGAGGGGTCGCGGACGGGCTCTGGTAGGTCTCTGCGAATCGGGCCTTTGGAACGGCCGGGCTGGTGGCCGGGTTGCCCACCGTCGCGAACGGCCCGCGAACCGTCGTCAGGTCGCGAACCGTGACCCGGTGCGTTCCGGCGGTGGCGCCGGCGCCGCCCGGGGTGGTCAATCGATAGCGACCGGTGTCGTCCGTGTACCCGCTCGAGCGCGGCCCGGCGGTGCCCTGTTCCGGGTCCGGCAGGAAGACCACCTCGGCGTTGGCGAGCGGGCGCCCGCTGCAGGTAATCACCCCTTCGACTTCGGCCAACGGTGCCCCGCGCCCGCACCCGGTGGCGCCAACGATCGCGATGAGAATCCCCGCGCGGAGCGAAACGAATCGGGATGCCATTGAATTTGTCCTCGCAGAGCGCCGGTGCCGAGCACCGGCGCGGGCCGGTTGGGAGCCGTTACCGGGGTCAGTAATCCTCGGTGATAACTTCGCCGCCGGCGCGCGTGCACAGGGCGTTCAGGGTGGCGGGGGTGATGGAGTCGCGGAGGAACCGGACCGAACCGTCCGCGAACACGAAGCCCACGCCACCGGGGTGCCGGCTGGAGAACACCGTGTTCCGCTTCGACAGCAGGTCGCTCAGCACGAGTTGGCTCGACGGGTACGGGGCGCCGGGGAGCCGGTAATTGAGCCCCGGCGCCGTCCCCCGCGTGCTCCCCCCCAGTGACCACAACCCGGCCAGGCGCTCGCTGTCGAACGGGAAGTACGGGGCGCCCAGCATCGCCTGGGCCATCGGGGTGTAATTGGGGTCGCTCATGTCGAACTCCCCGAACAGCAGGGTGGAACTGGTCCCGTCGGTAATCGAGGTGAGCGTGACCCCGGGCGTGTTCGGCGGGAACACGCCTTCGTCCTTGGTCGGCACGTTCCACAGGGTGACGTCGACGCAGGCGCTCGGCGAGTAACTAATGAGCGAGCGGTGCCGGCTCGCCCAGTCGACGAGGACCGTCTGAGCGACCGCCGGGTCGGACGGGCACAGCAGGGTCGGGAAGACCGTCGCCGACGGCGCCGCGGCCCCGCCCGTGCTCGGGTCCGCGGCCGCGGTCCAGGCGTTGTAAAAGGCCTGCTGCTCCAGGTACGGTGCCGTTGCAACGACCCAGTTGTCGCTCGCCCTCGTGCCCTGGAACCGCTGCCGCGAATCGTGGTACGTGTGCGCCGCGAGCCCGACCTGTTTGAGGTGGTTACTGCACTTCACGCGCGCGGCGGCCTCGCGCACCTTCTGCACCGCGGGCAGGAGCAGCCCGATGAGGATCGCGATGATCGCGATCACCACGAGCAGCTCGATCAATGTGAACCCGCGCGGCGGTGTTATCCGTTCCGACGACATGGTGATGATTCCGATAATGACAAACGTACCCCCACCGGACCGTCCGGCGGAGCGGGGCAGCAAAGGGAGAGTCGGGTCGGACGTGGAGCGGACCGCTTGGGGACCGCTCCGGGAGAGGTCGGGTGCCCGTGAGTCGAGACGCTATTCGCGCCGGCCCGTCGCTTGCGAGGTCGACGGGCTCGGTGCGGTGAGTGCCTTTTGGCCGAACAGAGCGGTGTCCCAGACCAGGGCGGTGCTGTCGGCGCTACCAGAGGCGAGGCGCCGACCGTCCGGGCTGAACGCGAGGACCTGGACGCGGGACGTGTGCCCCTCGAGCCGGCGGCCCTCCGTTCCCGTGCGGAGGTCCCACACTCGGACGGCGCCGTCCTCCCCGCCCGCCGCGAGGAACCGGGCGTCCGGGCTGAACGCCAGCACCAGCGTGGTCTGGCGCGGGGCCGCGACCCGCAGGACCGTTTCTCCACTCAGTTCCTCGACCCGAATTTCGTCCCCGCCGCCGGGGCCTTCCGCGTAAACGCGATCCGGCTCCCGTCCCGCGAAAGCGCCACCAGCGGGCGCTCGGCCTGCGCGTCGAAGTTGGCCGGGAGCCGGGCCAGCAGTGCCCCCGTGCGGGTGTCCCACACGCTCAGAGCCTTTTCTCGCTTCCCGTAACACACCAGGCGGCGGCCGTCCCCGGAAAACTCGGCGAAGCTCACCGGCTCGCCGCGGGCGATACGGGTTTCCGCACCCGTCCCCCCGGCCCCCAGGCGAGCCAGCGGCCGTCCGCGGAGGCCGCATACGCCGGCAGCAGGTTCGGGTCCGGCCGCGCCAGGGCGGCGGGAATCCCGGGGCGTTCGGTCGCCTCCCCGGTCCCCGGGTTCCACCCGGTCAGGACCCAGTGCGGCGCCGGTTCGGGGCACCATTCCAGGGTCTCGACCCGCTCCGCGGACGGGTAGCTCAGGGTGTACGCGGTCAGCCCCGGCTCGCGGAACGGCAGGCGCCGGATCGGGGCGCCGGTGTCCGCCTCCCAGAGCTGGACGTGCGAGAACCGCGCGGTGGTCGCGAGCGCCCGGCCGTCCGGCGAGAACGCCAGCGCGAGCACCTGCCCGTGCAGGGCGCCCGCCGGGCCGATCTCTTCCCCCGTCGCCACCCGCCACACCCCGAGCACCCCGCCGTCCTCGGCCGCGAGCAGGGTTCCGTCCGCGGACAGCGATTTCCCGCCCCCGAGCGAGAACGACCAGAGCGGGTTCAAGTGCGGGGCGACCGCGGCGGGCCGGAGGTCGCGCGCACTGGCCGGATCCCGGTACCGGATCTGCTCGGCGCCCACTTCGAGTAACGTCCGACCGTCCGGCGTGTACGCCACGAACGGGTCCGGGGCTCCGACCCCGGGGGCCGAGGCCCGCAGGTTACCGGTCGCCGTGTCCCAGACGCGGACCGTCCGGTCCAGCCCGGTCGTGGCGAGTGCCGTCCCGTCCGGGGAGAACGCGAACCGTGTCACCGGAGCGACGTTCCCCCCACCGAACCGACGGACGAGGGTACCGGTCCCGACGTCCCACAAGCCGACCGCCGCGGTCGGCATCCCGGTGGCGAGAGTCGCCCCGTCCGGGGAGAAGGCAACGCGGGTTCCGCTTTGTCCTTCCAAAACTCGGACCGTTCGGCCGGTCCCCGCGTCGAGCAGGTACGCCGCCGGCCCGAGGGCCGTGCCGCACGCGAGCGTCCGACCGTCCGGCGCCAGAGCGATCGAACTCAGCAGCCCCAGGCCCGGAGCACTTTTCCACCGGACCCGCGGGCCGGCGGGCGCGAGGTCCAAGGCCCACACTTCCGAGCCCATCGCGATCACGCGCGTCCCGTCCCGCGAAACCGCCACCTGGGAGCAGTGGCGCGGGCCGTCGACGTGGCACGTCTCCTTTCCGGACGCCAGATCCCAGAACCGGACGACCCCGGTGGCGTGAACGGACACGAGCGTGCGCCCGTCGGGTAGGAACGCGACGTCGCCGTTACTGGGGAACTGGCCGGGTCGGAACCGCACGGTCCCGATCCGAGCGACCGCCCCGTCCGGGAGCGGGTCACCGAACCGATCCACCCGGGGCGCCGCGCTAACAATTTCTGAGCGGACCGGGAACGCGGGCCGCGGATCGCCCGGCGGACCCGAGCGGCGCTCGACGGCCGCGGCCGCGACACCGACACAGGCGACCGCGAGCACGACGCCAATGAACTTGAGCTTGGAACTACCGAGCGCCCGGGCCACACAGTCGGCCGCGACAACCGCCCCGGCCGCGGGCGGCCCGCCCCCGAGAGCCAGTTCGACGGCCCGGGCCGACAAGCCCGGCGGCAGCGCCTTCGCAGGCCCGGCCATCAGGATCGCGGCCAGCACCCCGGCCGGAGCGTAGCCCCGGCGCCCGAGCCGGAACCGGAGCGCGGCCATCGCCTTCTCCAACCGGGCGGCGACCGCGCCGATCGAACAGCCCAGTTCGCGCCCGGCCTCGGCGTAGGTCCGCCCCTGGAGGTGACACAGCACGACCGCCTGTTTCAGCTTCGGCGGGAGCCGGTCCAGTTCCTCGTCCAGCACCCCCGACAGATCCGGACAGGAACCGGGCGCGTCAGAGACCGGCTCGGGAATCGCGTCCACCAGAACCTCCCGTCGCCGCCCGGAGAGCTCGAACACTTTTTGGGCGGCCCGTCGCGCGACCCCGTGGAGCCAACCGGGTAACATCTCCCGGGGGCGGACCCGGTCGGCCTTCCGCGCGAGGACAATGAAGGTCGCCTGGAACGCATCCTCGGCGTCCTGGTGGCAGGACAGGGCGCGCCGGCACACCCCCCAAACCAGTGGAGCGTACCGCGCGACGAGGGCGCGAAAGGCCGCTTCGTCGCGCGTGGCCACGAAGCGGTCCAGGAGCGCGCCGGGGCCGCACCCGTCACCGGGCGGCGCGCCCGCGAACTCGTGGGCGTAGCGGACGATCAAGTCCTGCCTGGTCCCGCGCATTTTTCTACCCATTCCGAATCAGCAGCCGGCTCGCCCATATATCCCCGGCTCGCGAAGAAATTTTCAACGAAATTTCTCCGGTTCTCAAAAAAGCTGCGCCGGCGAGTCTGACTGGTAGCGCGGAAGGCGTTGGGAGGTGACGGGTTATCGCTTCCACGGAGGGAACCCGATGGCTCGTCGCACCCGTCGTCCGGCCCCAACCGCGGACGTTCTGGCGCCGGTGGGTAGTCAACGAGATGCCGGCGCGAGCGCTCCCGCGATTGGCTCGGTCGCGCCGCTCACAGACGGCCTCTTGCGCCCATTGACCACTTCCGGGTTCCGCGTTGAGGTGGCCGGGGGCCCGCACGTGGGGTCGCGTGGCCCAAACACGAACGCGCTTCGCCGAGCCGCTGGGTCCAGAACCTCTGCGAGAAGTGTCGGGGCCATTTCCCGGTTCTGGGCGGACCCGCCCGAGTCACTTGGTGCGCGAGTTTGTGGTCTCGCACCCGAAGTGTGCTGGCGACGTTCGCTCTCGTCACCGGTTAACCGAACAGTTGTCGGACCGGGATCCCATCGGCGACTTTCCAGGGACGGCCCGCGGGGTCTTGGAGCTCGGTCGCCGGGTCGATTCCCAGGGCGTGATACACGGTCGCGGTGAGGTCGGCGGGCGACACCGGATTGGACGCGGGATCGGCCCCGATCCGGTCACTCGCCCCGTAGACCGCGCCGCCCCGGACGCCGCCGCCGGCGAGCACCGCCGAGTAGCACCGGGGCCAGTGCTGCCGGCCCCCGTTCTCCACCCGCGGGGTGCGCCCGAACTCGCCCACCCAAACGACCAGCGTTTCGTCCAGTAACCCCCGCGCGGTCAGGTCGTCCAGCAGGGCGGCGAAGGCTGTGTCGGCCGGGGGCATGAGACGGGTCTTGAGTGACGGGAAATTGTCCCCGTGGGTGTCCCAAAACGCATGACCGTCGTCGGGCCAGTTGACCGTGACCAATCGGGTACCGGCCTCGATCAGCCGGCGTGCGAGCAAGCAGCTCTGCCCGTGCGGGTGGCGCCCGTACTTGTCCCGGACCCGCGCGGGTTCGCGCGCCAGATCGAACGCCGTCGAAACGGCCGGCGCGAGGAGCAGGTCGAGGGCCTTGCCCTGCAACCCCGTAAAGCCCGCTCCCGGTCCGCCGGTCCGGTCCAAGAGCCGGGACAGTTCGGCGCGGCTCCGGAGGCGGGCGGCGGACACATCGCCGGGCGCCGACAAGCCGGCCACGGTAAACGACTCCTGGTTCGGGTTCCCGGTGACGAGGAACGGGTCCGTCCCGGCGCCCAGCCACCCACCGTTTTGGCCCGGCGCGGTGCCACCGGGCGCGGACGGGTGGGACACCGCCCAGGGGAGCGTAACGGCCGAGGGCATCGCCCCGGTCGCGGGCACCAGTTTTTGCACGACGGCCCCGAGGCACGGGGCGTCGCCCCGGCTCGCGCCGTCGGCGTCGGAGTTGGGCTTGGGCGCGATCCGGCCGGTCATCAGGTGGTGAACGGGCGACAGGTGCGCGGGGTCCGTGTGCGTCATCGACCGGACCACTGCGTACTGGTGCGCACGGGTCGCCAGTCGGGGGAAGTGCTCCCCGATCCGGAGCCCCGGCACGGAGGTCGCGATCGACTCGAACGCCCCGCGCACCTCGAGTGGCGCGGCGGGCTTGGGGTCCCACGTGTCGAGGTGGCTCGGCCCGCCCCACATGAACAGCAGGATGACGGACCGGGCTCGGCCCTTCGCGCCCGCGTCGGTGCGCGCCTGGAGCGCGTCGGTCAGTCCGAACCCGAGCGGCGCGAGGGCACCGACCCGGAGCATTTCGCGGCGCGACAACCCGCCACAGGACCGGGGCTTTGGTGCGAGCATGAACGTTCCTCGGGCGCCGGTGGGAGACGCGGTGGGTGGTCGGTGGGTCGAGCGCGGCACGAGCGATTCAGCGCAGTAGTCGGGCGGTCAGGGAGGGAAGGCTAAATCCGGCAGTTGGGAGCAGTGTGCTGTGGGTAGGATCCGTGCGCGGTTCGTCTGTTCGTGAGGTCGGCTGGAGTATTCAGACTTTCGCAAACAATTGGCCCGCGGTCAAGTAACTTTCAGTCGCCGGTTGTTTTTTGAGCAGCGGAAGTGCTCGCTTTGCACCCATCGGCCGAATGTTCGGCCGATGGGTGCAAAGCGAGCCGGCTACAGACGATGTGCCGTCCCGCGACGGCACGATTGCTCTAACCGTTGTGACTTCTGCTGACGTCGACTACTTCAGCGTCATCAGGAACTCGATCAGGTCGCGCATCTCACGGGTCGTCAGCGTGCGATCGACCGCCGGCATGGGCGAGAGCGCCATAGAGCGCCGTTCGATCTCGTCGGCTTGTACGGTCACTTTCTTGCCGTCCGGCGCTTGCACGACGAGCGTGCCCTTCTCTTCCGACAGCAGCGTACCTCCGATCGTGCGCCCGTCCGCCAGCGCGAGCGTGACCGTGCCGAACCCGGTCGCGATTTTCGCGCTCGGCAACACCAGCGATTCCAGCAAGTGCTCGCGCGTCTTGACCGGGTTGCGGGTCACCACTTTCGTCAGGTCCGGGCCGGCCGTGCCACCGGACCCGTTGATCGTGTGGCACCGCACGCACTGGGCGGCCGTGTGGTTGAAGAACACCTCGCGCCCCGCGTCGGCGTCGCCCCCCGTCAGGCTCACCTTGAACTTGCCAACGGGATCCTGTGGCAACGCGGACTCGAACTTCAGCCGCAACCGGTCCCGTAGCGGCGACGGGGCCGATTTCAGCGCGTCGAGCACATCCACTTGCAGATCAGTCGGCACCTCGCCGGCCGCGAGACGGTACGTCCAGGCGTCGAGGACTCGTTCCGCGGCCGGCGTCTTCAATGTGGCGACCGCGGCCAGCGCCTGCTGCCGTTCGCGCGTCGAGGCGCCTTCATCGGCGAGCACTTCGTCGAGCAGCGGCACCCCGCGGGCCGGATCGGATTTCGCGACGAGCTCGCGCGCCTCGGCCCGCACCAGCGGCGCGTTGCTTTTCAGCGCGGCCGCGAGTACCGCGTCTGCTTGCTTCGACTTGTGCCCCGCGAAGAACCGCACCGCCGCGACGCGCAAGTTCGGGTCGGCCTTGGGGTCGCCCGCGAGTGAAGCAAACCGGGCTTCATCGGCCCGCGCCCCGACCGCGACGACCAACCCGACCGCGTCCGTTTGGAGCCGACCGGTCGTGCCGGCGAGGAGCGCTTCGAGTCCGTTCTCGACGGCGCCGCGAACGATCGCCGCGTCGCGCGCCTTCTCGGTCCGCCAGAAGCCGGTGACGCGGTCGCGCGGGGGCGGGTTCGACCAGTCCTTCAGGGCCGCGAGGGCTTCGGCCCGGACCGCGGTCGAGAGCGTCGGGCAGGTCACGGCCGCGAGAACGGCCCGCGCGTTTTCGGCTCCGCCGAGCCGGTAGTTCGCGTTGATCGCGCGGCGCGCGAGCGCGTCGCTATCCGCGATCGGCGAAGCCACCAGTTTCGCGAGTTGTGCCGCCAGCGGGGGCAGCAGGTCGTCCATCGGGAGGTCGTGAATCGCGCGCGCGGCTTCTGTGCGCACCAGTGGGTCCGCGTCGGCCAGGAACTTCGCGATCCGCTTGTCGGCGAGCTTGCGCTGAACCAGCACGACGGCCATTCGCACGGCCGCGCTCGGATCGTCGGACCGGGCCGCCACGGAATCGGCGTCCGCGATGCGGGTCAGGGCCGCGACACAGGCGTGGCGGATGAAGGCGTCCTCGTCCTTGTTCGCTTTCAGCACATCGAACAAGGGGCTGACGGCCGGCTTGTGTTTCAACTTGCCAAGCGACTGTGCCGCGAAGAACCGCACCCGCGGGTTCGCATCGGTGAGGCACTCAACGAGCGCGGCCGCTGCCGAGACGCTTCCGACGTCGCCGACCAACTTCGCGGCCTGAGCGCGAACTTCGTCGTCCGAGTCGGTGAGCCGGGCCGCGATCGAACCGACAGTAGCCGGGTTCTTGCGCGCGAGCTGCCCGAGCGCCCACAGCGCGTGGATCCGCGCGAACTGGCTCTCGTTCTTCGCGGCGACGTTTCCCAACACTGTGTAGACCGCGGGGGCGCGCCCGGCTCGCTCCACGAGCGCGAACTGTGCCCGCTGGCGCACGCGCTGGTCGGCGTGCCCCAGCAACTTCGCGAGTTCGTCGGTGCTCAGCGTGCTGAATCCCGTCGCGAACAATTTCTTCGTGCCCTTCACGACGGGGCTGTCGACCTTAGCGGGATCGAACACCGTGTAGATGCGCCCGCCGAGGCTCCTGCCGCCCCAATCGAGGTTCACGAAGTCCGCGACGTACAGTTTGCCGTCGTAGCCGAACTCGGCGTCGGTCGCCTTGATCGGTTTGAAGAAGTCGTGGTAGTCCTCGATCTCGAAGCCGGCCCCCTTCGCCTTCACGCGGAACGCCTCCAACCCGGCTTCCGGGCCGCCGGTGTAGTTGCACATCACGAAGCTGTTCTTGTAGCGCTCCGGTAAGCTCGTTCCGCTCGTGAACAGGAACCCGCTCGGCCCGGTGCCGATCTTGCCGACCGGGGGCACGATGTACGCGGGCTGCCCGGCGTGCGGCAGGTGCCAGAGCCGTTCCGCGAACCACGGCCCGCCGGTGTACGGCCCCGGGATCGTTTGGTACGGCATGTTCCACCCGCTGTTGCCGTCCTCGACCACGTAGACGAGGCGCGCGTGGTCGCCCTTGTCGCAGTTGTTGTCGTCCGCAAAGAGGTTGCCGTACTGGTCGAACGCGAGTTCCTGCGGGTTGCGCAAGCCGCGGTGAACGACCTCGAACTCGGTGCCGTCCGGGTTACAGCGGAACACCGCGCCCGTGCGCGGCCCGCTGTGCGTGGCGCCCTCCTTGCTGGTGACGTGGAAGCCGCGGTCGCCGACGCTGAAATAGAGTTTCCCGTCCGGCCCCCAGGCGAGACCGTGCAGGTCGTGGCCGAGGAACGCGCAGTTCACGCCGAACCCGGTGAGCAGCGCCTCGCGCACGTCGGCCTTGCCCTCTCCCCTAGTGTCCTTGAGCTTCCACAGGTTCGGAATGCAGGTGAAATAGACGTCGCCGTTGGTGGCCATGACCCCGGCCGCGAGGCCGTCGAGGGGGCGTTGAAGCCGCCCGCGAAGACCGTGCTCTTGTCGGCTTTTCCCGTGCCCTTGGTGTCTTCGAGGAGCCGGACCTGGTCGCTGTGCTTGGTGAACCAGTCCATGCCCCCGTCGAACTTGTTGGCGTGCTTGCGGTACATCGCGAGGCGCTCTGCGGGGGTGCGGATCTGCAGGTCGTCGTCGAGGAGGAAGCTGCGGGTGCGGTTCTCTTCGGTGCCCCGGTTGAAGCGGTACTCCTCGGCAACGAACACGCGGTTCTTCTCGTCGAGCCCGATGGCGACCGGGCTCCCGAGCATCGGCTCCGCGGCGAACAGCTCGATTTTCAACCCGGCCGGGACTTTGAACGTCGCGATCTGCTTGCGGGCGGCATCAGTGCCGTCCGGCAGCGCGGGGTCCGTGACCGCCTTGGACCCCGCGGCGGGATCAACGGCCGAGCCCGCGGAAACGAGCGCGAATAGCGCGAACAGCGCGGCGATGCGGGAGGGGTGCATTGCGACCTTGGGAATGGGCCGGGGGTGACGGACCGTAACCGGGGTAGTTCATGATATTGGAACGACCGAGCCCGAGGGCCACATACCGAACGCGCCGCGCGCGCCTGGCGCTGGTGCACCAACAAATGGGCGCGGGCGGTGCCGCTCGAACCGAACGGGATTCACTCGCGCGGGACATCGGTCGGAGCTACCCGGTGGTGTGGGGCGAGTTGCCGGACGGGGTACGCGCCCGGCGGTCCGTTCACAAGAGCGAGCCACCGGTTCTCTGGCCGGAACCGTGACAACCGCACCGGATCGCGCGTCGGGCGCGGGCGCGGTTAATGTGGTCGCGGGGACGCGGGCGTGTGGGTCGGTGGCTTGCCGACACGCACGGGGAACAGCCCGGACGGGCTAACCACAAGTTCGGAAGAGGCGGCTTACCGGTTACCGAGGCGCGACATAGTTCGACGCGCGAAACAAGTACGCGCGGCCGCGCCTATTTCCCTTTCGGCACCTCGGCCGCCTTCTTGTACGTCTCGACGTCCGCGGTGAACCTCTTGAGCCGCGCCGCGTGCTCGCTCTTGGCGTCGCTGGGGTCGCGCCGCGGGTCCGGCTCCGCGGCCTTCAGTAACTCGACCGCCTCTTCCGCACGGCGAACGGCCGCGTCGTGGTCACCCCGTAGATGGCGGGCGCGGGCCAGCCACCAGTAAAGGTTGATGCGGGCTTCCGAAACGTACTGTTTGGTCCGCGTGTGGGTGTAGCGCTCCAGGGAGTCGTTCGCGTCTTCGAGGAGGGCGATGACGAGGTCGATCAGCACGAGGTCGCGACCGGCCGGGGGTTCCAGGTCGGCGGCGTTGAGCAGGTCGCCGGCGAGCCGGTAGCAGCGGCGCACGTCCAGGCTCAGCTTCGCCGCGACCGCGAGTTCCGCGGCCCGTTCGTGCGCTGCGGCCTTCTTACCGGGCAGGCGCACCCAGAGGTACAGTTGTGTCGTGCGGAACCGGTCAATGCCCTCGGGGGCATCGGCGTACTCCTTAAGTGCGGCCTCGGTCGCGGCCAGCGCGTCGGTCAGCTTCCCCGCAATGATCTGGGCGTTGATGCGGTTGTACGCCTCCAGCGCCTTCTCCTCGCGCGCCCGCACGCGGCGCGCCTGCTGTTCGGCCCGCTGTTCGAGTTTAAGGCGGACGGCGTCGCGCTGCGGGTCGAACGTGCCGGCGATGATCTGGGCCAGCGGCCCGGCCATGTCCCACGGGCGCCCGATCCACGCGATCCGCCCGTCGGCACCGACGACGAACACGTCCGGGATGCCCACGCGGAGGGCCGCCTCGGTCCACGCCTTATCGACGGCCCCCGTCGGGTCGGTCGCGACGCGATACCCGATCTTGTCACCGTGCTTCGCGACATACGCGCGAACCGCGTCCTCGGGTTCGCCCGAGTACACGCTGACGAGTACGACGTCCTTGTATTTCTTCTGGACCGCGGTCAGATCGGGGATGCACTTGAGACACGGCGCGCACTGCGTGCCCGAGAACTCCACCACGTACACCGTCCCTTTGGCCAGTCCCTTGACCGGCTCGCCGCGGACGAACGCCGCCGGCTCGAACTTGGGCGCCGGGCTGCCGATGGTAAGTGGCTCGTCGCCGCGGGCGGCGGCCGCGTACATGATGGCCGCCGCGACCAGTGCTGTTCGGCTCATATCGTGCTCCGTTAAGGGGCGGGCGCTAGACAAACGGCGTCGTGCGCCCGGCGTTGGCGGGCGTGAACGAAGCCGATGCACTCGGCGCAGCCGTGCGGCGCCGTTTCGCTGGCGGACGAGTCGGTGGGCACTGCGGCCTCGGATCAGGTGGGAGCACCGACAAGCGCGTCGCGAGCGCGCTCACCGGCGTTGGCACGGCCCAGAATGTTACGTTTCCGAAGATGTATGTAGTGCGTCCCCCGGTGGCCGTTTCGTGTGGAAGTGAATGGGCACGGGCGCCCACGCGCTCATGAACACGCGGTCCCAAAGATTGGCGAACGGCCGGTGCTGCCCTCCGATGTACCAAACGCCTTCGGCGTTCAGTCGTCCAAGCAGTAATCGACAAACTTTTTGCCCTGGTTGATCGAAGTGAACCAAACCTCCGAAGTTGGTTTGTCAAACTTCCCGTTGTACGCCACCTGTTTGTTGTTCCCGGCCCACTTGGTCATTTGTACCCGCCACCAATTATCGTAGAGGTAGGCGCGCGTGTAAATGTTTGCCCACGGATCGCATACGAACACACCGCGCCCCCAGGTGGTCATGTCGCGGGCCACTTCGCCGAGCGGCCGCGCCAGCCCCATGACGACGAACACGTGGTCCCCGGGATCTTTTACGCTCACCATTTCCAAGGGTAAAACGTCCTTCGATGCCAGGCGCATGAAGGCGATCGCGGACAGCTCGAAACAGTTCCCGGCCCCGACGTCGGCCGCGGCTTGGGCGCGGGCGTGGAGGAGGTCGAGGTCGCCGTTTCGGGTCGGGTACTCCTTGCGCAACTGGGTAATCGCTTTATACGCCTCCCTCCGGCGCTCGAGCCGGTTCACCGAGGGGCGCCCCTCTTTCTCCTTCGACATACCGGGGTTCATCTTGTTGTCGGATTTCAGCTCGCAACACGACCGGGCGAATTCGCAAGCTTCTTGTGCCAGTGCGAGAGTGGGCGCGGGCATGAGGTGTCCTCGGTTACCGAACGGGTGAAGTGGTCCCTTTGATCGAACCTCCTACGGGGCACGGGCGAAATTTATTTCAGCACGCGATTCAATTTCCCATCCCATGACACACTAAAAACATCAATCACGAAGGACCGATGAGTATCGAGGCCCGTTCGCGATCGGATCGCGTGGCGCGGCCGCTTCGACCACGTTGCCGTGCTGCCCGAAAAGATTTTCTCGAAAACAGGGTTTAGGTTTCGACCCGGTCTTACGTACCAGATGCGTGAAACAAACGCACCCCCGCACACACCGGCCGCCGGCCGAACGCGAACGCACTCCCCCGTGACGTGAAGGCGCCCGCCCCGGTCCGTGAACCACTGCGGCGCACTCGAACCGAGTGAGCCGCGGGCCGGGGCGCGCACGCACTCGCGCCGTTGAACCTGTACCCGGCTACTGGATTATCGGGCGATCCAGGGGCCGCCACCGTCCGCCGCCCGCGCCTTTGAGTACCAACATGCTCCGTATTGCTCTCGCCCTTATTACCGCCGCCCTGTGCGCAGGTCCGGCCACCGCCGGCTTCACGATCACCGAGTACACCGGCCCGTCGACCGGGCACACGGTCTCCACTTTCGCCGTCGGGCAGTCGTTCACCACCGCGACCGGCGGCCCCTGGGACCACATCACGTTCAACTTCTTTGCTTCGGGCGGGGCGACGACACCGGTCGCCTCGGGCACGCTGTACCTGCTCGACCGGGAGTACCTCGGGCGCGCGATCGATTTGAGCACCTCCACCCCCGGGTTCCTGGCGACGGGCACCGCGACGGCCGCCGGGGTGTACGCATTCGACTCGGGCGTGACACTCCAGGCGCAGACCCAGTACTTCGTGTACACGAGCGCCGCGATCGGAACGAACATCGCCGTCACCCTCCCCGGCGACTACGGCGGTGGGAAAGCGTACAACAACCAGCCGAACTTGAACTTCGCGTCCCCGTTCGGGGGCATTAGCGATGCCCTGTTCCGGGTGCAAGGAGAAGCGGTCGGCTCGCCCCCGGTGGCCGCTCCCGAACCGGCGTCGGTCACGCTCGGGCTGCTCGGGGCCAGCGGGTTATTCGCCCTGCGCCGCCGCTTGCGCCTGACGGGAAGCGAACAACGTTAATGTTCCAACGAGCCCCGGAAGCCGCCGATCTCAAGGCGCGTCCGGGGCGGTTGTTACTCGAGTACGTCACATACCGTTTTCACCGGCTCACACCGACCGATCGCCGAGAGGCCGCGGGCGAACCGCGCGTGTTAACGAACGCGCGGCCTGCCCCTTTTTCGTGGTTACAAGCACCGCGCGGCTCAATCGGGTATCATGGTGGCGCGATTCCGCCCGAGGACGCCCCATGTTGCTCAAGCTGCTCTTGCCCGCGCTCGCACTGGCACTCGCGATCGGTGCGTGCGAGTGGCTGCGTGCCACCAGCACCCACAGACCGCTCTCACTTCGAGAACTGGACGCGCACCTGCGGAGCGCGTTCAAACTGCGCGAGCTGCACCTCGCTCCGCTCGCGGACGCGCGCTTCGAGGGGCACGGAACGGGCGCGAACAACCGCACCTACGAGTTCGAGATCGTTCAGAGCGACCGGCACCGAATGATTCGCGTTGCGGAATCGACAAACGCGCGATTCGTGAACGATCCCGTCTCTTACACGACCCGGACAGACTTTACCGACCGCACCCACATCTATCTGCTGCTCGGGTTCGGGTACCTCACGGCCATCGGAAAGGTGGTCCGCGACAGCAGCGGCACACGTTCCGAAGGTGCCCACCCCGGACCGTTGGTCCGCTCCACAACGACCACGCGCGCCGGGGGTGCCCGATGACCGAACCCACGAACCGGCCGCACAAGGCCCTCACCGCCGCGGCGGTCCTGGGCCTCGCGGTGCTCGGGTGCTCCGCGTGCCTGATCGCGTTCGGCGACCGGCCGTTCAACGGCGTGCGCGTGGAGCGGCTGGAAGCGGATCTGAACGAGCGGCTCCCGAACGGCAGCTCCCGGGCGGACGCCGAAGCGTGGTTCGCGCGCCACGCCGTCCAGCCGGGAGACATATTCGACGCGACCAATAATTCCAAGATCGGGCTAACGGGGACCGTACCGAACAACAGCCTCGTGAGCAACGCGGAGATCCGCATCGAGCTCTATTTCAGTGCCGACGGCAAACTGAAAGACCGGGTCGTCTACCGGCACGTTTACACACTTTGACGAAGCGCCCGCGCCGCGCGAACCCACCGGCGCGAATCCCGTTCCAACGCGGCCCCGCGCCGAGTATCCTGTCGGGAAACGGCTCACGGGGGCCACCAATGACCGAAGCGGAATGGCTCGCGGGCACGAACCCGCCCCTGATGTTCAAAGCCATCTGGCGCAACATCAGCGAGCGCAAGTTGCGGCTCTTCACGTGCGCGTGCTGCCGCCGGATCTGGCACGTGCTCTCCGACCACCTCACGCGCCCCGCGGTCGAACTCGCGGAGCGCCTCGCGGACGGCGCGGGCACCGAGGGCGACTGGGACCGGGTGTACTCCGCCCTGATTTCCCACGCCAGCGAGAGCCCCGACCTGGAGCCCCTCCAGGTGAGCGCGGCCCTGGGCGCCGCGTGCTCGTACCTGCGCCGGGACTACCCCCGCATCATTACGATCGGGCTCCGGTCCGCGTGCCGCGCCGCCGCGGCGCTCGCCCCCGAAACGCGCGCGCCGGTGCCCCCGTTCTCGGATCAAGCGCTGCACGAAGAGGCCCGGCAAGCGGACCTGATGCGCGACGTGTTCGGGAACCCGTTCCGCCCGGTGCCGTGCCCCCCCGACTGGCGCACCTCCACCGTGATGGCGCTCGCGCACGGGATCTACGAAGATCGCGCGTTCGACCGGATGCCGATTCTGGCCGACGCGCTCCAGGACGCCGGGTGCGACAACGATACCGTCCTCGACCACTGCCGTGGTGAGGGGCCGCACGCGCGCGGGTGCTGGGTCGTAGATTCGGTGCTGGGCAGGTGGTAGGCGCGCCAGGGCGGAGCAACGCCCAACCCCGGGCCACACGCGGGCGCCCCGGTCGGGGCGCCGTTGGTGGCTTTCAGCCCCGGTAGAGGCGCGGGCCAGTAGCCCGGGGTGGAGCAACGCGCAACCCCGGGCGAACCTCCAGGCACCCGTGAAACGACACGGGCCGGGGATCGCTCCCCGGCCCGTGGTATTCCCGTGGTGTCTACTTCCCGACCTGATGCGCGGAACGCTCACGGCACCGCCGGGCGAATTCGGTGCTCGAGCAGCCCGGGGTTGAAACCCCGGGCTATTCCTCGGACCCCGAAGGGGTCACCGGGAATAGCCCGGGGTTTCAACCCCGGGATCTCTTAGCTCGAACTCCCGTCCGCAACAAGCAGGTAGAAGACGTTAGTGACAATTTGCGCGGGGTCATTGTTCCATTCGTCCTTCCAGTGCCCGTAAATCTCCCAGCTCGGGCCGGCCGGTCGGTACCCGTTGCTCCCGCACCATTGCCGAATCGCCCCGTGCGCCTCGTGGAGCCGCTGGTACGGTCCGTAATGGGTGGTCGTGGCCGTGAGGCCCGGGGGCGTGGCCGAGCCGATAACCTCACCGTGCCCCGCGAACGGAGCACTGACCTCGACGCCGACCTCCAGGTTGATCTGATCGTCCAGGTACACCGCGACGTGTCGGCCGGCTCCCGTGACCCGTTGCGAGCGGACGACGTTCCACACGATCCCGCAGGCGTCCGGAACGATTTTGGAGAGTTCCCAAGCGGCCGCACGGCGCCGAACGACCGCAAGCGATTTGCTACTGACCTGTTCGAGCCGGACGACGTGTTCCATGCCACACCTCTGAAATTTCGGCCATCATCTTGCTGTTGAAAACTTGCGTTTTGTGTTTGTGGCACAGGCCTCTGGCCGGTGTGAGCGCCTCCACAGGCCAGAGGCCTGTGCCACCAAACCATGAACCAAACGCATCAATTCAACGCGGCCTGATCCGGGCTTTTTGAACGGATTCCCGCGATAGGCTGACCGGAACGTCCCGAGGGCCGGCGCTCTTGCGACCGAACGAAGTGAGCGCCGAGTGGAACCGACGGCGCGGCCGGACCACCCAAGGGCTACCGGGACTCACGCCGTCGCGACCTGCCGTGTGAAGGCCGTAACCGTCTGCGGCACTACTTGTCCTTCTTCTCCCGCTTCCCCTCGATGTCGAATTCCTGCTTCTCGCCCCCGATCTCCGCCGCCGCTTTCCCCTTGAACTTCTCTTTCTCGATCGTCAGTTTGTAATCGAGGGCGATCTCGTTATCCATGAACTTCCGCACGGCGGAGAACGTGAGCACACCGTCCTTCAGTTTCACGTCCTTGAGCTTTTCCCCCTTCTGGTCCGCCCAGTCCATCGTGCCGGTGAGCTTGTCCCCGTCCTTCTTGATGGTCAGGGTGGACGTGCGCTTCATCCCGCCGATCTCGTACTCGCACTGCCACGTCCCGACCGGGTTCGCCTTCTCGTCCCGCGCGCCCGCCGCACCACAGAGCCCGAGCACCATTGCCACCGAGAGAATTGCCTTCATGAGAACCTCCGAGAAGTGGTAAGAGCCGTTCGCCGCGGACGGCCCTGGGGCGATTGTAGGAACCGGTACGGGGGGCGACGCCCATTCGCGCCGGGCCGCGCGGAGCCGGATCACCCGGGCGCCCGAAGTGCTGGTACAATCGCGGTCCGGAGGGCGCCCGATGACCGAAGCGGAATGGCTCGCGTGTGTTGATCCGGACCCGATGCTGTGGTACCTCAACAAGCTCAACCGGTGGGAACACACCGAAGTGAGTGAGCGGAAGTTGCGACTGCTCGCGTGCGCCTTCTGTAGGCGGATCTGGCACCTGATGCCGGACGAGTTGAGCCGGGCGACGGTCGAATTGTGCGAGCACTACGTGGACGGGTTAGCTGATCCCCAACCGCTTTGGGCACGGGGCGGCATTTCGACGGTGGTACAGGAACACGCCTACGGCACGGACACGGTCGAGCACGAGGCGTATTTCGCGGCGCGGTTCGTAGGCAATCAAATAGACTTCCTCACCGGTCCGACCGCGTGCTGGGCCGAGCAGGGGGCCGCGGACTTCGCGTCGTACTGCGCCGCACGCGCGGACGCCTTCAGCGGGCGCCCGGCCGAGGAATCAGCGAAGAGCCATTGCCACATTATTCGGGACGTCATCGGGAACCCGTTTCGCCGGGTCGTAGACGCCCCGGAATGCACGAGCGACAGAGGCACTTTTGTACGCTACCAACCGATTGCGATTGATCCGTCGTGGCGCACCTCCACTGCGGTCGCGCTGGCGTCCCAGATGTACGAGTCGCGGGATTTCGGCGCGATGCCGATCCTGGGCGACGCGCTGCAAGACGCGGGGTGCGACAGCGCCGACGTCCTCGGTCACTGCCGCGGACCGGGGCCGCACGTGCGCGGGTGCTGGGTCGTGGACCTCGTGCTCGGCAAGGAGTAGCATCCCAACAGTAGCGTTGCTACTCTGGAGCGAGTTCCGCGAACAAGCGGCCCTCATCGGCGCGAACCAACTGGTGCCCGGCCGCGGGAAACGAAAGCCGGGTAACGAATCCGGGGCCGGTCTAATGGTCCCAAAACGATGGGGGTCGTCATGGTTGCAGTGCTATTGTCGTTCGCCATTGCTTCGGCGGTGCCCACGGATGTGGCCCTGCCGCGATTCACCGTCCCGAAGCTCATTCCTTTCGAGCCGGGGAACCCGAGACCGTCGGACGCGCAGCGGGAGTTGCTCGAGATTACCGAGTACCTGATTAAGGACGCCGAAGAGACCATCGAGTATCTCGAAAAATCCGGCTTAGATTCGACCCTTCTTGGTGAATACCGGGTCGAGTTAAAGAAACTGATTCAGCTCCGCAGTAAGCTTCAGAAGGGAATCAAGAAGTAATTCGGCTGTGCGGCTGTTGCCCAAAATGTCACGGGCCAGGGATTGCTCCCTGGCCCGTGCGCGTCCCGTGTTGTCTACTATCCGACCTGGGGCGCGGAACGCTCACGGCAACGCCCGCGGGGCCTGCAATTCTTATTGCAGGTGACCACGGGCGTCGGGGTCGCCCCAGCGCCTGCAGTAAGAATTGCAGGCCCCGCGGGTAGCGGTGCTGGAACAGCGGTCCCCGCGCGGGGTGTGGCGGAATGTGCTCGGACGACGCAACATCATCCTGTCGCAGAGCGACGAGCTAAACACAACCACGGGAACAACACACAACATACACGAACCCACCCCCGACGCAAGCGGCGCAGACCGAAGGAACGTGGGAGTAAAGGGAACGCAATATTTACCAAATAATCATATTAATCAATGACAACCTGCAGCGTGTCAGTTGAGGCGTCCGTCCCACTGACAGTTCGGTAGGCGGGCGAGCACGTTCCGGACATCGACTTCCCCGAACTGCGCGTTTCGTCTGACCCGGAACCGGGTGAGCCCCAAACAGGCAGAAAACCGCATTAGTCCCGTCGCGGAGACGTTTGTTCTCCGGAGCTCGAGGTCTTCGACGTGCGACAAACCGGCGAGGCGCTCGACCACGGCATCGGTCACCCCGGGGCCGGCCAAGTCCAAGACCGAATCGGCGCTAAAAGACAAACGATCGAGATCCCCGTCCGCACAGTCGCACTCAACGCGGAGCGTTCTGAGGCGACCGTCCGGCGTGTAGCCGGCATCCAAGTCGAGTGACTCGTATGTCTCCCGCTGCCCGTTTTCGTACCACGCTTCGGACTCCGTCGTCCCGTCGGGCCGCGCGCGATCGATCTCGGCTTTCGGCCGCCCGGACGGGAACCATTCTCGGCTCGGTCCGGGCCGCGTCGGGTGGAGGTCCAGCTCTTGTAGGAGCGAGCCGGTCGCCGGATCGAATGAGTAGGACACCCCGTGAAAAGGGGTGCCGTTCAGGGTGGCGTGTTCTGTCGGTTCAGGTGCCTCTTCCCCGGACGGGAACGCGAGCGATTGAAACAGGACGCGGGGCCTCCGGGCGGCCCAAGCTTCGGCCGGCCCTTTCCGCACCCCTCCGGTGACCCGAAAGTTCGCAACCACGCGATCGGCTCGAACCTCGTAAGCGATCCCGTCGAAGAGTTGGCCGCACAGGTGTAATCGGTCCGAGTGAAGCTGAAGGGCATCGAGGCGCAGGCGCCGCATTCCGTTCCTCGCGCGAGTGTGGTGCAGTATGCTCGGCTGACGCAACATCAGCCTGTCGTAGAGCGCCGGGTCAAACGCGATGGGCACCCACAACATACACGAACACGCACCCGACGCAACCACCGAAGGGCACAGGAACTTGCGAACGGGCGCCGAAACGGTCATGCTGGGAGCAGTTCCAGGGGGGCGACCAATGACCGAAGCGGAATGGCTGGAGAGTGATGATCCCTACTTGCTCCTCGACGTCCAACGGACAAGGGCGAACGACCAGCAGTTGCCCCCGCGCGCCCGAGCCAGATTTAGTTCCAAGCAGGTGGGCTTGTGGATCGTGGCGTGCTGCCGTCAGAATGAGGAGCTGATGGAGGGCGAGGGCACCCGTGAACGGGCCGCGGTCGAATGGGCCGAGCGCGTGCTTGGCAGCGCAATCGAGTGTGCTGAGGCATGGGAGCCGTCCGATGCAGACCCCTACCGCATGGGCGCAGCCGCGTACCGCTGCCTCAGCGTCGCTCACTGCGTGCTAGGTGGGGACGATGCCGTCGCCGTCTCGCTAGCTCGTGAGGCGCTTGAGCTACTCCTCGATGTCGATGCGGAGCCGTACCTTCTCTTCTGTGACCTTCTCCGTGACATCGTCGGCAACCCGTTCCGCCCCGTCACGTTCTTCCCTTCATGGCGCACCTCGACTGCCGTCACGCTCGCGTCCCAGATGTACGAATCGCGCGAGTTCGGCGCGATGCCGATCCTGGCGGACGCGCTCCAAGACGCCGGGTGCGACAATGCCGATGCGCTGGATCACTGCCGCGGTCCCGGACCGCACGTGCGCGGGTGCTGGGTCGTGGATCTGGTGTTGGGCAAGGAGTGAGGCGATCGATTCGCGAGCGACGGATTCGATATTTACATTTGTATTTATTTCCACTACTGATCTTGATATCGCAATCTCTATTCGCGTATAATGCCGCGAGGGAGCGGTGCGCGCGGGCCGAACAGAAACGCGATTGCGTTCGTGAGGGGCGGGCGGTTCGTGTCGCGAATGTTAGCCGGCGCTGGAGAGAAACAGCAGTTTTCCCGGGCGAAGTGAGGGTGCGGGCCGCTGTGGTCCCAGAATGTTAGTAGATGTTAGCCGCTTAAACTGGTTTCACCGCAGAGAGCACGAGAGGGCGCGGAGGAAAGGTAACCGGGGGTAGAAAACCGAACCACGCACCGGTGATGTGTGCCGCCAATGCCGGTACCCCGAACGGGGTTAGATTCCCCAGCCCAGGGTCGCGGCGCAGACGCGCACCCTGGGAACAAGCAGGGGCTGCTGGCACGATCCGCAACACTCAGAAGGCCCGCCCTTCCCCCGCGATCACGTCGAACTGCTGCAACTCGAATCTCGGGCCACGCGCGGCGATCGTGTATACCCAGCCCAGGTCCGCCTGCACGAACAGCATCCACCGGAGCCTCTGCGGTCGGCGATCACCGAAACTCCGGTAATCGGCCCAGTACCGCACCAACCACCCGCGCGAGTCTGGCTCACCCGGTTCCGTGAACCAGTTCGCCTGACCGGGGATAACCTCGCCGCGAATGAAAGGCTGTTTAACGTACCGGAAGTAACCGCGGCACAGCTCCTCTGCGAGTTGGGCGCTCACCCACGGGCGGGCGGCCCCGAACGCGGACCGCCAGTCGGGATCGGCCGCGTGCCACAGCCGGCGGTACTCGGCGAGCAGGGCGCGGAACCCGCTCCCGGCATGGGAGGCCCGCCACGCGAGATCGGCCCACACCCGCAGGAGCGGGCCACGCGGGTCGCCGCGGTCGTCCATCCAGTCCGCGTATACCAGCGGCGGAAGCGGGTCGTCCGGGGCAGCGGCAATCGACGCAATGAAAGCCCGGTTGTCGTCCGTCATCGCCACTCGCGCGGGATCATAGTTTTCGCGAACCCGCGCTTCACGGGGGTTGGATCTGGTTAACATGATCCGGCAGTATACCCTCAACCGTCGGTCGGAACAACGATGGCATCGTTGCGAAGCTCAACCGCTCAACCGCCCGCTGTGCTTACAGCACACACTCCACGGCGCGAGGTGCTATACTCGGGGGCGCGCCGGTCCGTTCGCGCGCAACCCAATCCCATGATCCGATGAGGGCACCGCCGTGCGCGTTCCGTTCAGTCCGATTGTTGCGCTCGCGTGCGCACTTCTGCCACCCAACGCCGCACGCGGGGAGCCGCCCGAAAAGCCCGCGGAGAAGGCCCCAACGCTCAAGGTCGGGGACGCCGCGCCGCCGCTCCGGGTCACCAAGTGGCTGAACGGGACCGAGGTGAAGCGGTTCGAGCCGGGCAAGGTATTCGTGGTGGAGTTCTGGGCCACGTGGTGCGGCCCGTGCATGGGAGTGATGCCGCAACTGGCCGCTCTTCAGACCGAGTACAAGGACAAGGGGCTGACCGTGATCGGCGTCACCGCGAAGGACGAGAACAACTCGGCCGCGGCGGTCGAAGCGTTCGTGGACAAAAAGGGCAAGCGGTACGGCTACACGTTCGCGTTCTGCGCCGACCGCACCACCTACGACGCCTACATGACCGCGGCCGGGCTCCAGGGCATCCCGTCGGCGTTCGTGGTCGGCCCCACGGGGAAGATCGAGTTCATCGGGCACTCGATGGAACTGGACCTGGTGCTCCCGAAGGTGCTGGCCGGCACCTGGCGCGGCCAAGCCGACATCGACCAGATACGCAAGGATTTCGGCCGGTTCGCCGGGATCATGAAGAAGGCCCAGACCGACCCGGCCGCGGCCCTCAAGGAGTTCGATGCGTTCGCGTCCGAGTTCCCGAAATTAACCGCCGGCTACTACTACCGGCTCAAGAAGCTCCAGCTCCTGCTCATGGGCAAGGAGTTCGACGCGGCCCGGGAACTCAGCGAAGCACTGATCCGGTCCGCGGCCGAGCCGCCGAACACGGTGCTCCTCAACGGCGTGCAGCTCATGTGGTCCACGTCGTTCGTGAACCCGGACAAGAAGCACGCGGACCTCGCGCTAAAGGCGGCCGAGGCGGAACTGAAGATCGAGGGCGCCCGCTCCCCCGCGGCCCTGTTCCACGTCGCCGAGGCCCACGCCTTCGCGGGCGACACGGCCAAAGCGACCGAGTACGGGCAGAAGGCGATCGCCGCCGCCGGCGACGCGGAGCGCAAGGGGTACGAGGACGCGCTCAAGAAGCTGTTGGGCAAGTAGGCGAGAACCACTCACACGAGCGGCACCAGCCGGGCGCACGGGGGCCGGCTACAGACACCAATCGAAACGAGCCGGTGTGAGCCCCCCGAGGCACCGGAAGCGCGATCCCAATCAATCGAACCCAGCAGACCGCAGGGGCGTACCGCGTTCGGACGAAACGTGCGCGGCCCGGCGCGCCGCGCCCTGCTGAGATCCGGCGGCCTGTCATTGTGAACAAATATTCATACACAATCAATTTGGCCCATATCGTTAAAATATCAACAATAATATTGCAATCGGTCGCAACGAACGCAATTATACAGTCAATACCTTTTCAGGCTTACGGCCGTCACTTTGTAAATCCGATTCGGGCGCACACGCGCCCGCCTCCGTTTACCGAGCGACCCCGGTTCCCCATTTCGCCGGAGGTAAGGGCAGATGGAAACACTGTTTCGCGAGTGGGTTCTGGACGTTTTTATCAACGGGTTCTGTGTCTCTTTGGTTCGGCCCGGGATCCTGATTTTCCTCGGTTTGGTGCTGTGCACGCGGTTCGGTGCCGGGTTGGGGCTCCCGCTCCTGTTCTGGCGCCCGCGCGAGCCCCAACCGACCGCGGGGGGCGCCGATCCGACGCTCGGTACACGGCCCAATCGCCCGGCCCAGTTCCTCGTCGGCATGGGCGTCGGGGCACTGATCTGGCAGGTGCTCCAGGCGGGGTACCTGTTTGAAGAACTCGCGAGCAACTTCACACGGGACCGCCCCCCGTTCTGTGAGATCCGGCCCCCATACGAGGACGCGCCGGTACACGATTTCGCGGGCGTGCTGGGCCGGTTCCGGTACGACCCGCTCGCGTGGTCGACCATGTGGCGGTACGCCCTGGCGGTGGGTGCGGGGCTGGCCGTCGCGGGCGCGGCGGTCGCGACAATCGGGTTCCTTTACCGCACCGGGGCGGCGGCCTACTGGCGGCGCATAGGGTGGGTGCCGTTTCAGCCCGCGCCGCGCGAGTACCCCCGCGGGATCGATCCGAGGGTGATCCCGCGATCCTGGCCCGCGATGCTCGGGGGGATCTTGTGCGGCGCCCTGATTCTGTCCGGGCTCACACACGCCCTTGTAAGTCCCTCCGCGGAGGCGCACGCGGAGAGGCTCGGGCGCGAGCGTAACGCCGGCGCGGGTGCGCCCGAAGCGCAACCGGAGCCCGCGCCGCCGCCCGCGGAACGGATCGGGCTCTCGCTCACCACTGGGGCCGGATGGGGGGACATGCAGGCCCGGCGCACCGCCGTCGACTACTTCGCGCGGTTCATGAAAAACAGGCGCATCGACGCGAAGCGCAAATCGGACCCGACTTGGCAGCCGGCCCCGGACCAGCGCGAACACGCGGCTCAAAAGGCCGAGGATCTCCGAACGAAAAAAGAAATGGCTCTCGAACGGTACGGTCAGCCGGACCTGATCCCTTACCACCCCATCTACGGGGCGTTCGTCATCAACTTCTGCGCTATTGCACTGGTGTCGGTGGTCCTGATGCTGCTCCCCCGAAGGCTGTCGTTCTTCTCGCCCGCGGTCGGCATCATCTTGCTGCTGAACCTTCTCCTGCTCGTCAGTACGCTCCTCAATTATTTCTGCCCGATCCCGGCCGACTTCATCTTCCTTTTGGTGCTCGGTCTCGTCCTCACCGCGGGGCGGGGTTACAAGTTGAAGTTCCCGAACCTCGGGGACTACTACCGGACCCCCGTCCCACTGAGCGCACTCTACGAGCAGCGCGCGGTAGAGGAAGCCAACGAGACGCGCGCCGACGCCGGTCCCCCCGCCTCATCGCGTGCGGAGGCGATGGGCCGCGCGGAACCCGCCACGGGAACCAACGAGACGCGCGCCGACGCCGGCCCGCCCGTGCTACTCAACAGCCCCGACAAGCGCGTGCGCTACCCGAACCCGCTGGTCGCGCCCGCGGGCCGGGCGAAGCCGCCGATGGCAATCGTGTGCGTCAGCGGCGGCGGGTCACGGGCCGCCGCGTGGACGATGAAGGTTCTGCTCGAGATCGAGAGCCACTTCGCCACCCCCGGTGGGGGCAAGCCCCCGGTCCTGTTCCCCCACCACGTCCGCTTGATGACCGGGGCGTCCGGCGGGATGATCGCCGCGGCGCAATACGTCGCGAGCCTCGCGGAACCGACCGAGTCGTCGGTGGTACGGGGGCACGTGAACCGGAACCGCCCGTTCGTGCGCCCCGACCCGGCCGCCCCGGGCCGGTTCTCGGGGGGCGATCCGCTCACGCACGAGCAACTGTTCGACGGCGTGTGTGCGGACTTCCTCACGCCGATCGTTCACACCCTGGTGAGCCGCGACCTGCTCTCGCTGCTCACCCCGCTCCACCTGGGCCGCACCGACCGGGGCGTCCGGCTCGAGAGGGAGTGGCAGCTCGCGCTCCACGGCCAACTGGACCAGACGTTCGCCGATCTGCGCCCGGGCGAGGCCGCCGGGTGGCGCCCGTCGCTCATCTTCTCCCCGATGCTCGTCGAGGACGGGCGCCAGTTATTTATCAGCAACCTGGACCTGAGCCCGGTCGTGCGCAACCGGGCGTTCATTCTGGGCGAGAACGGCCCCAGCTCGGAGGAGTTGAACCCGGAGCACCCGGGGGACCGCCGGCGCCTCCTCTCGCGCGAGGGCCTCGAGTTCTTCAAGGTGTTCCCGAGGGCCGACAACTTCCGGCTCGCTACGGCGGCCCGGATGAGCGCGTCGTTCCCCTACGTCCTGCCCGCCGCGTACCTGCCCACGAACCCGCCGCGCCGGGTGGTCGACGCCGGGTACTACGACAACTACGGGGTCGGGATCGCCGCCTCGTGGCTGTTCAACCACATGGACTGGGTCCGGGAACACACCTCCGGGGTGGTCGTCATCCAGATCCGGGACGGGGTGAGCGGGGGGTTCCGGCGCCGGGAGCGCGTGTTCGACGCCTTCCCGTCGGCGGTGGCCGCCGGGAGCCACTGGCTCACGAGCCCGCCGACCGGGTTGTGGAGCTTCCGGCAGGCCGCGCACGCCTTCCGGAACGACAACTTGCTCCACCTGCTGAACTCGCACTTCCGGGCGGGCGCCGGGGCCGACGACCCGGAGTTCTTCACGACCGTGTCGTTCGAGCTCCAGCAGGGCGACGACGTGGCGCTGAATTTCGCACTCACCGAGGGCGAGCGGAACGTGATTTTGAACGCGGTCACGGAGCGCGATTTCCGCTCGCAACTCGAGGCCCTGGAAGAGTGGTGGCGCGCCCGGGGCGCCTGAGGCCCGCGCGAGTCGTGAGCGGCGACACGAGCGCGCGTCGGCTTCTGAGAGCGCCGTTGTTCGCGGGCGCGGGTCGTCCCGGGGTGCGGGCCGCTGCTCGTTCGCAGGGGCGCCCGCGCGGGCGCGCGTCGGTGGTGGCCGCCACCCACCGCCCTTGCGGGCGGGGTTCGCCAAATGGCGGGGCGCCCGCGCTGTTGGTCGAGCTACTTCGGCACGGGCTTCGGCAGGTGCAAGTACAGGTCCGCGTCGGTCATGCCGATGAGCACGCCGGGCGTTTCGCACTTCACGTAAACCGACACGAGCGGGCGCTTGGGCGTGCCGTCGGCGTGGGCCTCGGGCTTGTGCTTCAGCGCGTTGCGGAACAGGCCGGCCGGGAGGTCGACGGTGGCTTCCGCGTCGTCGAACACTTTGGGTACCGTGACCTCGTAGTAGCCGTACTTTTCGGCCAGTTCGTTGGCCGCCTTCCAACTCGCCGCGTCGGGCTTCTCGGCGCCCGGGTCGAGCTTCTTGTCCTTGTACGCGGCCACCGCTTTGTCGTACTGCTCCTTCTGCGCGTCGGCCTTGTCGCCGGCCCACTGCCACTCGGCGCGCAGTTGATCCGGCACTTGGGGGCACGTGTGACTGACCACGCGGACCGTGACTCGCGCGCCCGGTGGGGACTTCTTCATGTAGAAGATGGAGCACGTGAGCTTGGCCGGTACGGTGTCGCCCGCGGGCGCCGTCACGCTTTGCGGGAGCGCGTCGAACCCCCAGACGGCGCGCTCGGTCGAATTGGGGTTGCCGGAGATGTACTTGCGCGCGAGGCCCGGTTGCCCGACGTCAGTTCCCGTGAAGGCCCCGGCGCGGCTCTTGAACTGGAGCGCCCCGACGACGCACTCTTCCGCGGGCTTCTTCGGCGCCGGGAGATCGTCGCCCCGAGCACCGGGGACCGGGGCCAGTAGCGCGACCAGGATAAGTGGACCGTGCCGCGGGCCGATGAACGCGCGCATGAGACGTGCCCCTCTGTCGGGTTCGTTCGCGGGACTGTCTCAATTACGGTGGGTGGGACCGAAGGGTTCGCGCGAGGGGCCGAGTGGGGCGCCGGGAGAGGTCGGCGGCCCCGGACCGGAGTCACTTGCGGGTGACGGTCTCGACCGTGGTGACGTGTCGGAACCGGGCCGGCGGCGCGCCGTTTTCCCCGGGTCCGGCGGTGTACGACACGGCGCACTCCCAGCGGCGCACGAACCGGACCGTGGTTTGGCCGTCGACGGTCGCGGTGGTGATCCGGGTCGAGAGCAGTTCCTTCGCCATCGCGATGTCGTTACGGACGGCGAACGGGAGCGCGGCGAGAACCTGCGCGTCGGTCGGCGGCTCGACGTCCGTTACTGCCGGTCCGCCGACCGCGATTGCTACGGCCACCAACAGTTCGATCATCGGCCCGGTCCCTCGCGAAGTGCGTCGTCGCGTGCGGGCATAGCCACAGGTGGCGGGGCCGTCAATCGCACAAGGGCCGGCGGGGTCGCGGTTTGTTCCCAGGGTGCGCGTCTGCGCCGCGACCCTGGGCTGAGGAATCGAACCCGTTCGGGGTACAAGAATTGGTTACACAGACGCCCTGTCGGTGATGTTGTCCCGGACGCGCGTCACTGCACGATTTTGCACTTCGGGAGCGCCGCTTGGAGCTCCTTGAGTCCCGCGGCCGTTACCTTGGTGCCGGCCAGACTGAGTTCTTTGAGGTTCTTGAGCGCGGTGAGGTGTTTGATCCCTGTGTCCGTTATCTTTTCGCCGCCCAAGGTGAGTGTGGTCAGGCTTTTGAGCGCGGCAAGATCCTTGAGCCCCGTACCCGTTACCACCGTGTCGCTCAGGTCGAGTGATGTGAGGCCCTTGAGCGCGGCTAGGTTCTTGAGTCCCGCGTCTGTTACCGCCGTGCTGGACAGTTTTAGTACGGTGAGGTCTTTTAGTACAACCAGCTCCCTGAGGTTCGCGTCCGTTACTTGAATTCGGCTCAGGTCGAGGGTGGTGACCGGTTTATCGGGCGGGGGCTCGTCCCGGGGCGCTTCTCGGTGGAGCACCCCGTAGAACATGACGGCCTTGTCTTCGGCGTCGTCGGCGCGCGCCGGGGAACCGAGGCACAGGGCCGATACAGTGAGGGCGAGAACCGGGGTCCGGAACATCGTTGCTCCTGGGTGCGAACGAGTGCGTGGTGCCGGGTGAGCTTACCGCGAACTCGGCGCGCGGTCGTGGCGCTCGAGCCACTCCTGCATTCGCCGCTTGTAGTCGGCGCGCCCCAGTTCCAAGGCGGAAACGAAGTCCGGTGACACCCCGTCGAGTTCGACCGCGTCGCGGCTCATGCTGGCGACACGGACGCCGGTCTGTCGCAGCCAGATCACCGCGGTAACGGTCCCCGCGAGCAGTGCCACGGTCCCGATCAGTGCCCACGTCGGTGGGAACGGCCGGGCGTCCGGTTGGATCACCACCGGGGACACGAGGGTCAGGAGCGCCGCCAGAATGCCGGCCGGGAGCAGCCACTGCCGCCAGAGGAAGTGGCTGCGGTGCCGGGAGCAGACCGGGGCCGATACGGTTATCTCCTGGCGCGAGAGCACGTAGGCGATGGCGAACGGCAAGAACCCGAGGAACAGGAGGAAGTAGCACCACACCGGTACCGACCGCATCGACGCGCGCGCGGCGCCCTCCGCCTTCGCCCCACACACCAGACAACAGGGCGGGAGCACACCCGGGCCGACCTCTTCCGACGAAAGCATAACGCGAGCCATCGCTCACTCCTGAAATGGGGGTGATTGTATCCAGTCGGCCCGGACCGCGAAAGCGTCTGTCCAGCGACGGGTGCGGTCCGTGACCGAGTGACGAGCGAGCGCACGCAAGTCGTTCCGAAGTGAGATCGGTCGGCTACCGTGCTACGGGGCAGTAAGGTTGAACTATTTGTTCTGCCTTCAAGGGCGCACTCACCGTTGCTGCTCTCTGGAATGAGCGCCTGCAACCCGAAGGCGTTAATAACACAGCCCAGGGTCGCGCACGCGCACCCTGGGAATCAATCGCACCAGGCAACCAAATACGCACCGGGAATCACGCGGTCGCGGTGCCGACGCGCGCCGCGGTGTTTCGGCCGCGCACGCGCCGGGCGACGCCCAGCGCGGTCAGCCCGATGCCGGCGAGTGCCAGTGTGGTCGGTTCCGGGGTCGCGCTCGGCGACGCGGACACCACGAGCGCCCCGTTCGGGGTGGTGCCCATTCCGCCGCCCTCGCCGCGCAGGGTGTACACGTTCCCGCCGAGCGTGACCCAGTCCCAACTGGTCGGCTTGCCGAACTCCGACTGCTCGTGGATCCAGTCCCAGTCCCAGGTCGGGTTCCCGTTCTCGTCCTCGCCGGTCCACTTCTTGTCCCACTGCGTCGCGTACCACCCGTTGTACGCGAGCACCGCGGACTGGCCCGACGCGATGTCCTTCAGCGTCAGCCGGACCGTGAAGTTGTACGCGATCTGCCCGTTGTCGTCGCGCGGCGGGCCGGGGAACGCGGTCGTCGTGAACAGGTCGCGCGAGGTGTACTCGCCGGCCCCGGACGTGACGGTCCCGCTCTGGTTGGTCCAGTTCAGGAGGAAATCGTTCCCGTAGTCGCGTGAGTATTCGACCTCCGCGGAGTACGACCACTGGATCGGCCCGGCGGTCGCGGTTCCGGCACCGGCGCCGGTCAGGACTATCAGGCTGGCAAACAACAGTGCGCGCTTCATAGCAGCTCCGAACGAGGCTTGGGGCGGCGAAGGGTAACGGACCGGCAAAAAAGAAACAAGAGAAATGAGAGAACCCGATTTATGCCGCGTCGGTTGAATTGGCGTTTGTCGGTGGGTGCCGTGAACGAAGGCGCGCCCGGGGTTGCGCGTTGCTCCACCCCGGGCTACGGGCCTGCGCCCCTACCGGGGCTCAAAACCACCAAGGGAGCCCCGAACGGGGCGGCCGCGTGTAGCCCGGGGTGGAGCAACGCGCAACCCCGGGCGCCCTTGGTGTACTCGACGGTTCCGAGTTCCGGGCGCTCCTTCGGGGTCCACGTGCCGACCACCTTCACGGGGGCGACCTTCTCCTCTTTCATCAGGTGCTTCGGTAACCGGTGCGGCAACGGCTCCGCGTCCGGCAGGGAGAGTTGGATAAACAGTCGCAACGTTGCTTGTCTCAACGGCCGGCCCGGAACCCAGAGCCGCGCGCTGCGCGGTCGGAGTGGCCCAGCGGCGGGCACGGCCGGCGGCGCGAAAAAACGTAACGCATGCGCTCCGAAGGGCACAAGAGCGCTCACCGACCCGGCCCGCGACTTACGGCGGAATGGCCGGGCGCACTCAAACGAAAGCGGATGGGGCCGCCAGGTGTTTAGCGCTTCCCTGATCGCTGGTATGATCGCGAAAGCCTTATCCCCGCATGTAACTGGAACCTCCATGAACCGCAGATCGCTCTGTGCGGTGCCGATGTGCTCGATCGCGGATGCGGAGTTGTGTGGCTCGTGTTCGGCAAGAAGTGAGGGCGACCGATGACCGAAGTGGAATGGCTGCAAACCAGACGGTTCCGAGCTGCGCTCCAAGTATTCGTTGCTCCGCCCGCGGCTTCGGGAGTGCTCGGACGGGTTCGCGGGTGGCTTAAAGCTCCTCGGCCCGCGCCCCGCAGCACGTCCAAGCGCCAGATGCTCTTGGCGCTGGCCGGGATCGGGCGACGCTTATGGGCCGCATCCGGTCACGGGAACGAGGCCGGGCACCGGGAGTGGATCGAGCGGTGCGAGCGGTTCGCGGACGGGTGCCCGACGCCCGAGGATCAAACCATATTGGGTCCGCCCTACGGCCCGGGCGCCGTGATCCACGCGGAGTACCTGTTCTACCCGGCCGCGCTCCGCGCCCCGTCCCCCCTGGCGGCGGTGCAGCGAATTGTGGCCGAACTCGCGCCCACGCTCCCGGCCCTCACGAGGTTAATTAACGACTACTTCCCGGAGGAATCACCGCGCGGTTGCGACGCGCTCCGCGAGATCTTCGGGAACCCGTTCCGCCCGGTGACGCTCTCACCCTCGTGGCGCACCGACACCGTTCTTACCCTCGCGACACAGATGTACGAGTCGCGCGACTTCGGCGCGATGCCGATTCTGGGGGACGCACTCCAGGACGCCGGCTGCGACAGCGCCGATGTGCTGGATCACTGCCGCGGTGACGGTCCACACGTGCGCGGGTGCTGGGTCGTAGACCAAGTGCTCGGAAAGGAATGAGGGCGATTACGGACCGTGTGGAAGCACTCTGCACCAATTTTAGCGCCGACGCAGCCGGATGATTCCCAACGCGCTGAAGCCGAGCGCGGCGAGCGCGAGTGTGCCCGGCTCGGGGGTGGCGGAGGCGACCGAGACGTCGGCCACGACCATCGCCCCGGACGCGGTCACCTCGGTGTCGAAGTGGACGCGGTAGCGGTTCCCGCCGATGGTCCGTTCCTGGTTGGCGTTACCGTCGATCAGAAGGCTGAGCTGGTACGCGGAGAGCATCGGGTCGCCGGTGAGATCCCCGGTCCCGGTTACCCAGAAGTGCCCCTGCGCCCCGGACGCGGCGTCCGTGATGGTCAAGTCGGCCAGAACCTGGTCCGAGAGCGCATCGGACGCCATACGCCTGCCGGTATCGTGCCACTGCGTCCAGACCGTGCCGTCGAGCAGCCCCCCGAGTTCGAGCCGGGCCGCGTCGATGTGCGCGCCGGACCCGTTGACGGTTCCCACCTGCCCAACGACTTCCCCGTAACGGAGGCCGGTGGGTGAGGTCGAGTCGGGCCGCGCCGTCGGGCCGTAGTCATAGGTACCCGACTTGTTCCCCGTGACGGTCCCGGTGTAGTTCCAACTGATCGGCCCCGCGGACGCGATCAGCGGGGAGAGCGCCAGGGCGGTCGCAACGAACACGGGACGGAAAAGCTGGTGCATCGGAGCGGTCCTTCGCGTTGACACGGTCGGCGTGCGCGAGAAGGTAACGCATGCGCCGCGAAAGACACAAGCCCTTTCATAAACCCGGCCCGCGACTTACGGCGGAGCAGCCCACACTCCGACCCAACTTCGACGACGGACCAACCGCATGCCGACACAACGCAAACGGGCCGCGGGAGTGATCCCACGGCCCGTTGCATTCATTTTGTCGGTGCTTACCAATCGCCTAGAACCTCGCCCCCGGCAGGTGACACCGCGCCCCAGAACGTCGCCGCTTCGACATTCACATGAACCACACGCACGCTTCCGTCGGCCAGCGCTACAAGGAGGCCGCTCGGGAACAGTGCTTGCGGAACGCGGTAATCGCAATCCATCAACTGCGGGAGCACCTGAAACGTTTTGACGGTCAGTTCGCCGCGCTTCGAGACACCGGGCGGTACCGCGTCCGCCATTGTGTCGTCCGCAAACGTATTCGCGTGAGAAGGGACGTCGGGAAGAGTCCAGCACGGTACCTGCTGACCGCCGCTCGGGGGCACAAACGTGTAACAGGTCGGGTTCGACATCCACCAAGTGAACGGCGTCCGGCCGCAGCGCGCGTAGTGCGTGGTGATGGCGATCGTCTGCGACGTGCCGTCCGGTAGAGATGCCGTCAGCGTCGCACCACGTCGGAAAATCTGCTGATTGAAAGCGTAACTCGTATCTCCCGTCGGTTCGGTGTCGCCACCGAAGCCTCCGATTGTTGTGCTGGGCACCCCGTGAGAGGTCGAAAAGCTCGGATCGACCTCACTCCGAACCTGGGAGGGGCGCCACGGCGGCCCGTCGAGCGCCGTCGGCGGGGCGCCGAAGTCCCCCATTTCCAGGTACGGGAAAAGTGACTGGAACAGTGACTCCCCGGTCGACGGTGCGACCGCTTGTGCGTTCGGGAGTTGCCCGTCGTGCGCCTCAGCGAACGAGTGGCAAGCCAGTGCGAACTGACGGAGCTTGTTCCCCTCTCGCATTCGGGACGCGGCTTGTCGCACTTTTTGCACGGCCGGCAGCAGGAGACCGATCAATATCGCAACAATTGCAATAACGACGATGACTTCAATCAGTGTAAAACCACTGCGTTTCATCATTTTCCTCCTGCGCCGAGAAACGATCTACAGAACGAGCGTATTGGCTGGCGCTGCCGCGATCTTAACGACCAGTGCAGCAAGGGCTGCTCCAGCAGGAGAGGATGGATAAACAGTCGCAACGTTGATTGTCCCAACGGCGACCCGGAACCCAAGACCGTAACGTTGAGCGGTCGGAGCGGCCCTTTGTGTGGACCGGCGCGAAAGCGTAACGCACACGCGCCGAAGGACACAAGAGCGTTCATAGGCCCGGCCCGTGACATGCAGCAGAACGGCCGGGCGCCCTCAACGAGAGCTGGTGAGGCCACCAGGTGTTTGGCGTTTCCCTGATCGCTGGTATGATCGCGAAAGCCATATCCCGCATGTAACTGGAACCGTCATGAACTGCAGATCGCTCCGTGCAGTGCCGGCGCGCTCGATCGCGGATGCGGAGTTGTGTGGCTCGCGCTCGGCAAGGAGTGAGTCGTGACCGAAGCGGAATGGCTCGCGTGTGCTGATCCTGTGTCGTTAATGCACGTTTCCCGGGAGAGAACTCAGAACCGGAAGGTGTGGCTGTTTGGGTGCGCTTGTTGCCGCCAGATTTGGAAACTCCTGATCCATCCCGCGAGCCGATCGGCCGTCGAGGTTGTGGAACGCTATGCGGAAGGAAATGCGGAACGGTCGGAACTAGATCGTGCGGCTGAAGATGCGAGATTTGCCTTTGAATTAGCCCAAAACGGAGGCGTCCCTTTTAGTTCGATGGTTGAACCGACGGCTCATTCCCACGCATTTGCTGCCCTCTCCGTCTACGATCTCGCTTATCCTGCTCTCTCTATGAGCCGGCAGTGGATGCGAGGAACCACTGAAGCTGCGAGCTGTGCGTTGGGTCGAGCCTCGAAAAGCGCTGAGCAGGTCGCTCTCGTTCGTGACATCTTCGGGAACCCGTTCCGCCCGGTCACCTTCTCCCCCTCCTGGCGCACCTCCACCCCCGTTGCGCTCGCAGCGCAGATGTACGAGTCCCGGGACTTCGGCGCGATGCCGATTCTCGCGGACGCGCTTCAGGACGCGGGTTGTGATAATGCCGACGTGCTGGGGCACTGCCGCGGTGACAGCCCGCACGTGCGCGGGTGCTGGGTTGTGGACCTCGTGCTCGGCAAGGAGTAAGAGCGCATGCAAGGGTTTCACCGCAGAGGGCGCGGAGAGTGCCGAGGAAAACAAGGACGGATTGCTCGGGGTTCTTCTCCGCGCCCTCTGCGGTGAAACCCTGCATCATTACTGACGCTGTCATCTCCTCGAATAAATAATGTTAAAACTTCCACTACTGATCTTGATGCCACAATTATTGACAAGGTATAATGCCCGATGATGAAACGCCGCGCGAGGGCTGTTTGGAGTCCCCACCCAGAGCAGTCGGCGGGAGGCGAATGTTAGCACGCGCGAGGAGCAATCGATGTTTTCCCCGGCGAAATGAAGGTATGTGTCCCTGCGGTCCCGAAATGTTAGCAAATGTCACTCGCGCCGGAGTGGACGCGGTCCGGGCGGCTCCGCGGTGCCCGAAGTGGCCCCGCGCCGACTTCTGAGACAATCATGTGAAATGCGGCTCACCCGAGTTTGCGGTTGCGACGGGGTTCCCGGATCGTCATCCTTTTACCTGCAGCTTCGTAACTGCCTTCATTGTTCACGCGCCTCCAGTTCGTCCGTTTCTGCTCAGTGAGGTTCCGCGCCGGCACCCGAGGCCGTCGGCCTCGAACGGCAGCGGTTTCCTGAGAGTCGGTGGTGCTATGGTCGGATCGCGACAACGAGGTGCCCGAAACCCGTTCGGCCTTGTGCTCGTTGTCGGCCTCATGACCGTCTGGCTTACCGCCGCACGCGGCGCGGACGGGGACGCCGAGAAGCTGTTCCGCACGGGTCAGTACGCCGAGTGCGAAAAGGCCGTTACTGACCAGATCGCGAAGGGCGCGGGGACCGCAGAACAGTGGATTCTGAAGATCCGGACCGAGGTCGCCCGCGGAAAGTACGATGCCGCGTGGAAGTCGATCGAAGAAGCACGCACGCAGTTCCCAAACGACCTCACGCTGCACCTCTTCGCCCACGATGTGTACCGCGCGAGCGGTCGGGAAAAGGACGCGGCCGCGGTTTTAGCTGCGGCCCAGCGGCAGATCGAGAACCGAATCGCACGCACTCCTACCGAGCAAATCGCCCTCGGTCGTTACCTGTTGGCCACTGGCACCGACGCAAAAGAAGTGTTGGACCGGTACTTCACTGCGGTCGTGAAGAAGGCGCCCAATCACCTCGACGCCCACTTCGCCATCGCGGAACTGGCGCTCGACAAACACGACCGGGCACTCGCCGCCGAAACGCTCCAGAAGGCTCCCAAAGAAGCCGCCCAGGAACCGCGCTACCACGCACTGCTCGCACGCGCGTTCGCCGACGATGACCGCACCCGCGCGTTGAAGGCCGTCGCGGACGCACTCGCGATCAACCCGCACCACGTCGATAGCCTGCTCTTTCGGGCTGAAGCCCAGATCGATGCCGAAGACTACCCCGCGGCCGAAACCACACTAAAAGCGGTGCTGGACGTCGATCCCGCCGAGCCGCGTGCGTGGGCATACCGGGCCGTTCTCGCGCACCTGCGTGCGGAACCGGCCGGTGAGAAGAAAGCCTACGAGACGGCCCTCGCCCGCTGGCCCGGCGACCCACTGGTAGAGCACCTGATCGGGCGGAAGCTGTCCCGGAGCTACCGGTTCACTGAGGGCGCGGCGTACCAGCGCAAGGCTCTGGAAAAGGACAAGCGCTACCTGCCGGCCAAGGCGCAACTGTGTCTGGACCTGCTCCGGTTGGGGAACGACACGGAGGGGTGGCAACTGGCGGCCGAGGTGCTCGCGGCCGACGGCTACAACGTCGTCGCGCACAACCTCGTCGCACTCCGGGACCACGTGACGAAGTTCCGCACGCTCACCGCGGACGGGTTCGTGCTCCGCATGGAGGAGAAAGAGGCCGACCTGTACGGTCAGCGCGCGCTGGCCATCCTCCAGCGCGCGAAGCGCACCCTCGGCGAGAAGTACGGCGTGCGCTTAGACCGGGCGATCACGGTCGAGGTCTTCCCGCGGAACCAGGACTTCGCCGTGCGGACGTTCGGCATCCCCGGGTCGGACGGCATCCTGGGGGTCTGCTTCGGGCCGGTCATTACCGTGAGTAGCCCGGCGGCGCAGGGGAAAGATCCCTCCAGTTGGGAGGCGGTCCTGTGGCATGAGTTTTGCCACACCATCACCCTTCACAAGACCCGAAACAAGATGCCGCGCTGGTTAAGTGAAGGGATTTCCGTTTACGAGGAGACGCTGGAGAACCCCGGTTGGGGGCGCTGGATGACCCCGCAGTATCGTGAAATGCTCTTGAGCGACGAGCTAACGCCACTGAGCCGGCTGAGCACGGCGTTCATGAACGCGAAAACGTCGCTCCACGTTCAGTTCGCCTATTTCGAGTCGGCCCTGGCCGTCGAGTTCCTGGTCCGCAAGTACGGGCTGGACACGATCAAGGCAACGCTGGACGATCTCGGGGCGGGACTGACCGCGAACGAGGCACTCGAACGGCGCACCGGTGTGTCGCTCGCGAAGCTGGACCGCGAGTTCGCCGACTTCGCACGCGAACGGGCGAAATCGGTGGCGCCGGGCGTGACCTGGGAGCAACCGGAGGGGCTGAAAGCCGACGCGGACTCGGTCGCGGTCCGGGACTGGCTCCAAAAACACCCCAAGAGTTTCTGGGGGCACCAGCGGTTGTGCGTGCGACTGATCCGCGAGGAGAAGTGGGCCGAAGCCGAGAAAGAGCTGATCGCGTTCCGCTCGCTCTACCCGGAGTTCGCGGGCACCGACAACGCCTACGAACTGCTCGCCGCGACGTACCGGAAGACCACGCGGCCGACCGACGAAACGGCGACTCTCGAAGAGTGGGCCAAGCGCGACGGCGACGCGACCGCCGCCCACCAACGGTTGATCGAACTGTACGAGGCCACCGCGGACTGGTCCGGCGCGGCCAAGAACGCCCGCCGCTGGCTGGCCGTTAACCCACTCACCCCCGGCCCGCACCGCGCACTGGCGCGAGCGGCCGAGCGGCTCCAGGAGCGCGACGAGGCGATGACCGCGTACCGCGCTGTTCTCCGGTTCGGCGTTCCCGATGCCGCCGACGTGCATTACCGGCTCGCGGTGCTGCTCGAACAGAGCGGCGCGCGGGACCAGGCCCGCCGCGAGGTGTTAAAGGCTCTGGAAGACGCGCCGCGTGCGCGTGAGGCCCACGAACTGCTGCTCAAGTTGGTCGGCACGCCGGGATCAGCCCCCAGCGCCCCGCCCCCACGGGAGATCAAGCGATGACCCGAACCCGTCTGTTCGTCGTGACGGCCGTGGGCGTCGCGGCCCTGGTCGCGGCCGCCGGGTTCGGGTCGGCCGCGCGCCAACCCGGTCGGCAGTTCCCCTACGGCCGCCCCCAACCGGGCCAACATCTGCCGCTGCCGGAGGACCGGGCCGGCGTCCCCAACTGGAAGGTGGACCCGAGCTTCGACCGGGACGTGTTCACGTTCGTGCGGATCGAGTACAGCTCGTACCGCGGGCGGCGCGGGGGCTCGTGGACGACCGACTGGCCGGACGCGGACCTGAACTTCTCCTTCCGGCTCCAGCAGCTCACCTCGCTGCGCGTGAACCCGAACCCGATCTCCATGCGGCTCACCGATCCGCGGCTGTTCGATTACCCGTTCATTTACATCGTCGAACCCGGGCGCCTTACCTTCTCAGAAGACGAGGTTCTCGCGCTCCGCCGGTACCTGACGAACGGCGGGTTCCTGATGGTGGACGACTTCTGGGGCGACTCCGAGTGGGAGAACTTCCGCCGCGAGATCGGTCGCGTGTTCCCCAACAACGAGCCGAAAGAGATACCGGTGGACCACGAGATCTTCCGGTGCGTGTACCACCTCAAGGAGAAGCCCCAGATCCCGAGCATCCAAGCGGCTTGGGCCGGGAAAGCCCAGGGCATCACCTGGGAGCGCGGGCACGACGGGGACGTGCAGACGGTCCACTACAAGGGCATCTTCGACGACAAGGGCCGGATGATGGCGTTCATCGGCCACAACACCGACCTCGGCGACGGCTGGGAGCGCGAGGGCGAAGACCCCTGGTACTTCCGCGAGTTCTCGGAAAAGAAGGCGTACCCGCTCGGCATCAACGTGATCGTGTACGCGATGACGCACTGACGCGCGCCCGCCGGCCCGGGAGTTGCCTCCACCGCCCTGCCCCGCTCACCCGCCACGTGACCACGATCCCTCGGCGCGCCCGCGCCGCCCGCCCACGAAAGGCTGCCCGTGACCGATGCCGGCTCCGAATACGAACAGGAAAAGCTAACGGTCGAGAAGATCCGCGCCACCCGCGGAGCGATCGAGCGCGAACTGGACAAGGTGATCGTCGGCCAGAAGGAAGCGACCGGTCAGTTGCTCACGGCGCTGTTCGCCGGTGGGCACTGCCTGATCACCGGTGCGCCCGGGCTGGCCAAGACGCTGCTGGTCCGGTCGATCGCCCAGATCTTCCACCTGAAATTTGCCCGCATCCAGTTCACCCCGGACCTGATGCCGGCCGACATCACCGGTACCGACATCCTGGAAGAAACGGGCGACGGGCGCCGGCGGATGCAGTTCGTGAAGGGACCGATCTTCGCGAACGTGATCCTGGCCGACGAGATCAACCGCACCCCGCCCAAAACTCAGGCCGCGCTCCTGGAAGCGATGCAGGAGCACCAGGTGACGGCCGGGGGCGTCCGCTACCCGTTGGACGAACCGTTCTTCGTGCTCGCGACGCAGAACCCGATCGAGATGGAGGGCACGTACCCGCTGCCCGAAGCGCAACTCGACCGGTTCCTGTTCAACGTCGTCGTCGATTACCTGCCCGAAGAGGACGAAGTCGCGGTCGTCCGACGAACCACCTCCGGGCGCCCCAAGCCCATCGAGCCGCTGTTCGACGCCGCCGACGTTCTGCGGTTCCACGAGATCGTCAAGAAGGTGCCCGTCGCCGATGACCTGATCCGGTACGCCGTTCGGCTGGCCGCCGCGACGCGCCCGGGACAGGCCGGAACCCCGGACTTCGTCACGCAGTGGGTCAGTTGGGGTGCCGGGTTGCGCGCGGCCCAATCCCTTGTGCTGGGCGCGAAGGCCCGGGCGCTCCTGGAGGGGCGGTTCCACGCCACCCCCGCCGATATCCGCGCGCTCGTCCGCCCCACACTCCGGCACCGGGTGCTGCTGAGTTACCGCGCCGCAGCAGACGGCGTTTCGGTGGATTCGGTGATCGATCGCCTCCTTGAACACGTCAAGGAGACGCCCCGCTGATGCCACCCGCCGTCCCGTCACCGACCCAACCAAGCAGCCCGGCCCGCAGCGGCCCGGGGTTCGCGGACCCGGCCGCGCTCGTGCGGATCAAGAGCCTGCAACTGCGGGCGCGGGCGGTGGTCGAGGGGTTCGATCGGGGCATCCACCGCAGCCCGTACCACGGGTTCTCCGTCGAGTTCAGCGAGTACCGCGAGTACACCCCCGGCGACGACCCGCGCTACCTCGACTGGCGCCTCTTCGCCCGCTCGGACCGCTACTACATCAAGAAGTTCGAGGACGAAACGAACCTCCGCTGTCACATGGTCGTGGACGCGAGCCGGTCGATGGGCTACGGGTCCGGCGCGGTCAGCAAGTGGGAGTACGCCCGGACCGCGGCGGCCACGGTCGCGTACTTCCTGTCGCGCCAGCGCGACGCGGTCGGGCTGGTGACGTTCGAGGACCGGGTCGTCGAGTACGTCCCCCCGCGCGTGCGCCCCGGGCACCTGGCGCACTTGACCGCCGTGCTCCAGCGCGAACCGCAGGGCCGGGCCACCGACCTGACCGGTCCGCTCGATGAGATAGGCGCGGCCAACCCGCGCCGCGGACTGTTCGTGCTGTTCTCCGACCTGCTCGTTCCGGCTCCCGCCGTGCGCACGGGAGTCGGTAACCTCCGAGCGGCGGGACACGAGGTCATCGTCTTCCGGGTTCTCGATCCCCAGGAGGTCCGATTCGAGTTCAGCGCCCCGGGCCTGTTCCGGGACGCCGAAACGGGCCGCGAGGTGTTCGTGGACCCGCGCACGGCAGCCCGCGAGTACCGCACCCGGTTCGAGGCCCACGCAGCAGACGTGCGGCAAGCGTGCGTGAGCGCGGGGGCCGATTTCGAGCAGGTGACGACCGACCGCCCGCTGGAACTGGTGCTGTTCGACCTGCTCCGGGCACGCGCTCAAAATGGCCGTGCCCCCGCCCGGCGCCCCCAAAACCGGGGGCGCTCATGAGTTTCCTGGCTCCCCTCTACGCACTCGGGCTGCTGGCGGTCGCGGCACCGATCGTGTTCCACCTGATCCGCCGGCGGCCGAAGGGCGAAGTGCCGTTCAGCTCGCTGATGTTCCTGTCCCCGTCCCCTCCGCCTCCGGCCAATCGCCGACGACTGGATCAGGTTCTGTTGCTCCTGCTACGTGCGAGCGCGCTGATACTGCTCGGGCTGGCGTTCATGAGGCCGTTCTTCCGCCAGGAAGCTGCGGCGGCCGGGGGCGAACAGGGCAACTGCGTCGTCGTGCTGATCGACACCAGCGCGAGCATGCGACGGGGCGACTCGTGGGCGCGAGCGGTCGCGCACGCCGATGCCGCCCTCGCCGATTGCAAACCGACCGATCGCGTGGCGGTCTTCGCCTTCGATCGCACCGTTCGGCCCGTTCTGGGGTTCGCCGAATCCGACCACCTTGAACCGCACCAGCGCGCTGCGGTCGCGCGGGAACGTGTCGGCCGGCTGACACCGACGTGGGGCGGCACCGAACTCGGCCGGGCACTGGTCGACGCCACCACCGCGATCCTCGAAGTCGGTGCGACCGAGAAAGCGCCGCGGAGCAAGATCGTGCTGGTCAGCGACCTCCAGCGCGGAGCGCGCCTCACGGAACTGGCCGGGTTTGAGTGGCCGCCCTCGGTGGAACTGGAACTCCGCACGGTCACCGACGAGCAGGGGAACGCCGGGCTGAGCCTGTTGACCGATCGCGCCGAATCCGAGCGCGGAGGCCAGAGTGCACTTCGCGTGCGGGTCACGAATGAGGCCGGCGCGAAGCAGGAGCGGTTCCGGCTCGCCTGGAGTGGTACCACGGGTGCGGAGATCGAAGCATACGTTCCGCCGGGCGAGAGCCGGGTCGTCAAGGTGCCGCGCCCGCCCGCCGGCCCGACGCCAGTGCTCCGGCTCCAGGGGGACGTTCACGACTTCGACAACGCGGTACACGTGGCCGGTTCGCGGCGCCAGGAACTGGCAGTGTTCTTCCTCGGCGCCGATGCGCCCACCGATCCCGCCGGGCTGCTGTATTTCCTCGAACGCGCGTGGGACGAAACACCGGACCGCGCGGTCCGCGTGGTCGCGCGCAAACCCGACGCCCCGCTGACGGCAGACGAAGTGCGAACGGCGCCGCTCGTGGTTCTGGCCGGCACACCTTCGGCTGAAGTGACCACCGTGCTGGACAAGTACCTGCGTGACGGCGGAACCGTGCTAACCGTTCTCGCCGCCCCTCGCCCGCTCCCCGCGCTCGCCGGGGCCGGGACGCAGCCGGTCGAAGAAGCGAACCTCGAGCGCTACGCCATGCTCCGCGACATCGCGTTCGATCACCCGCTTTTCGCCCCACTGTCCGGTCCGCAGTTCAGCGACTTCACAAAGGTCCATTTCTGGAAGCACCGGCGGGTCACGGAACAGCACCTCGCCGGCGCGCGAGTGCTGGCCCGGTTCGACGACGGTGACCCGGCGGTACTGGAAAAAGCGGTCGGGCGCGGGCGCTTCGTGGTCTTCGCCAGCGGCTGGCAGCCGGCCGACAGCCAGCTCGCGCGATCGTCGAAGTTCGTTCCGATGCTGACCGCGCTACTGGAACTCCGCGCCGGGCGAACCATCGTGGGCACCAACTACCGGATCGGGGACCGCGTGCCGCTTCAGTCGTCGAGCGCGGCGACCGAGGTGCGCAAGCCGGACGGCTCCACCACCGCCCTCGCGCCGGAAGCCGCGTCGTTCGACGGCACCGACCAGCCGGGCGTGTACACGCTCGAGACCGCGGCCGGTCTTCGTACCTTCGCGGTCAACTTGGACCCCGCGGAGAGCTTGACCGCACCGCTGCCGGTTGAAACACTGGAACAGTTCGGCTGTCGGTTGGCCAAACGGGGCGCGGACGACCAGCGGGCCGCGATCGAGCGGCAGCAGCGGAACGCGGAACTGGAACGCAACCAAGCGATTTGGCGAATTTTGATCCTGGCGGCGGTCGCCGTGTTACTCGTCGAAACCGGGCTGGCGGGGTGGCGAACCCGCTCCGGCCGGCAGGAGGGTGTAACGCCATGAGTGCCAGCATCGAACTTCGGGACGCACTGGACCGCATCGGCGGCCGGTTCCGCCGGGTACGTTTGTGGGAAGGGTTGGCGGTCTGCTGGGCCGGCGGTGCCCTGGTCGGACTGGTCGCGGGCAACTCGCTCGTGGCGGGCGCCGTGACCAGAACGGGCTACGTGCTCGCGCCGGCACTCGGAACTGCGGCCCTGGCCGCGGGGTTGGTCTGGTGGTGGGTCGCGCACCGAACGGCACGCGACCCGCTCTGGGTGGCGCGCCGGATCGAAGCGAAGCACCCGGACCTCTCGGCGCTGCTGCTGACCGCGGTCGAGCAGCACCCGACACCAGACGGGCGGCTCGGGTTCCTTCAACTGTCGGTGCTGGAATCGGCCGTGGCGCACAGCCGGACGCACGACTGGGACGAAACCGTTTCCCGGCGCCGGCTGCTCGCAACACGTCTCGTTCACGGTCTGGCGCTCGTTGGTCTGGTGGCCGTGCTGGGCTGGCTCGGGTTACGGCCAGCGGCCTCCGCAAACACAACCGGCACTCCCGTAGAAACGGGAACGGTCGCGGTCGGCGGGCGCGTGGTGGTGGAACCGGGGAACACTGAGCTTGAACGCGGGTCGCCGCTGTTGGTCACGGCCCGATTCCTGGACGGAGTACCGGCCGAGGCCAGTCTGATTCCCGAGGGCGGACCGGATCTCGCGCCGCGCCCGATGACCCGCAACCTGGAAGACCCGACGTTCGCGGGCCACATTCCGGTCGTCAACACGGACCTGTCGTACCGAGTCGAGTTCACCGGCGGGCGGAGCGAAACGTTCCGAGTGAAGGTGTTCGAGCACCCGGAACTGGTGCGGGCGAACGTCCGGCTGGTGTTCCCGTCGTACACGGGGCTGGAGCCGAAGGCGATCGACGACGTGCGCCACGTCACTGCCGTCGAGGGCACTACGATCACCCTACACTGCCAGCTCAGTAAGGCAGTCGCGCGGGCGGTGCTGACCGACGAGAAGCACGAACTGCCGCTAGCACTACACGACGCCGAGAAGCACGTTTACACGGTGTCACTCACGGCCACCGAATCACAGCGGTACAAGCTGCGCCTCACCGATACCGACGGGCGCGCTAACAAACTGCCAGCCGACATCTCGGTGACCGTGACGAAGAACCTCCCGCCGGTCGTCACAGTTCCCCGACCCGGTCACGACGCGCGCGTATCGCCGCTGGAAGAACTGCCGCTCAAGGCCGACATGAAGGACGATTTCGGCCTCGTGCGGTACGGCGTTACCGTCACAGCGGCGGACCAAGTGCCCAGGGAGGTCGTGCTGGGCACGAACGCGGCGAAGGGCGCACCGAAGCGGGTTCAGCCCGATCACCTGATCGACTTCGAGGCGCTGAAGGCCAAGCCGGATCAGGTCGTGTCGTACTACTTCTGGGCCGAAGACCTGGGGCCGGACGGCAAGCCGCGGCGCACGTCCGGGGATCTGTACTTCGCCGAAGTGCGCCATTTCGAGGAGATCTTCCGCCAGGGCGAACAGCAGACCCAGGAACAGGAAGAACGGGAGCGCCAGGAACGGGAACAGGGCCAGAACCCCAACGCCGAGGCCGCGGACCAACTCGCGGAAATGCAGAAGCAGATCGTAAGTGCCACGTGGCGGCTGATCCGGCGCGAAACCGGCACCACCCCGACCGACAAGTTCGCCGACGATATTAAACTCCTGCACGAGGCGCAGGGAGCACTCATCGAGAAGGCCGGCCCACTCGCCCAGCGGCTCCAGGGGGCATCGGCCGAAGACCTCCAGCAAGCGCTTCGGTTAATGGGTGAGGCCAAGAAGCAGTTGGGCACGATCGCGGAGCGACTCGACCCCAAGGGGCTGCCGGCCGCGCTCGCGTCCGAACAGGCAGCGTACCAGGCGCTGCTGAAGTTGCGCGCTCGCGAGTTCGACGTGACGCGGCGCAACAACCGTCAGCGATCGAGTGCAGGTGGCGCGAACAGCCGTAGCCCGTCGCAGCAGCAACTCCGGCAACTCGACCTGACCGACGAACAGCAGCGGTACGAGACCCAGAGCGCCGCCCGCGAACAGCGCGAGCGCCAGGGCCAGCGGGACCGCGAGCGCCAGGAAAACCAGGAACTCGCCGACAGGCTCAAGGAACTCGCGCGCCGACAGGCCGACCTGACCGACCGCGTCAAGGAGCTTCAATCGGCCCTGGAGCAGGCCCAGGACGAGCGGAAGAAGCAGGAGCTTCAACAGCAACTGAAGCGGCTCCGCGACCAGCAACAGCAACTACTCCGCGACACGGAAGACGTCCAGCAGCGGACCGAGCAGGAGCAGAACCGCGAGCGCATGGCGGACACGCGACAACAGGTCGAACAGAGCCGTGAGTCCGTGCGCCGGGCGTCCGAGGCTCTGGAAAAGGGGCAACTGGGGCAGGCGGTCAACGAGGGCACGCGGGCGCAGCGCCAACTGGACGCGGTACGCGACCAACTGCGCCGCGACACGGCGAACCAGTTCGGCGAGGAACTGCGCGACCTCCGCACGCAGACGCGCAAACTGGACGAGGACCAGCAGAAGCTCACCAAGCAACTCGAAGAGATGCGCCAGGCCCCGAAGGGCGGGCTGTCCGATGGGCCGAACCGCGAACAGGTGCAAAAGGGGCTGGAGCAGCAGAAGCAGCAACTCGACAAGATCACGGAGCGCATGCAGAAAACCGTTCAGGAGGCCGAGAAGTCGGAACCGCTTCTGGCACAGCAGCTCTACAATGCGGCACGCGGCGCCGCAGAGCAGAAGGTGGGCGATTCAATCGATCAGGCCCGGCGGTTCGCGGGTGCGGGGCTGCCGGAAGCTTCTGACGCGGCCCGCAAAGCGGCTCAGGGCACCGAGCAACTCCGCAAGGGTGTCGAGAAGGCGGCCGACAGCGTGCTGGGCGGTCAGACCGACGCCCTGAAACGCGCCCAGCGGGAACTGGACGAACTGGCCGAGCAAATGAACCGCGAGGTCGCTCAGGCCACCGGGCAACCGCAACCCGGCCAGCGAAAGACAGGCGAACAACCGAAGGGCGCGAACGGAAAGGAAGACCTCAAGGTTCCCCCCGCGACCGGACAGCCCCAACAAGGGAAGCAACCACAAGGGCAACCGCAATCCGGTCAACCGGGACAGCAACAACCAAAACAGGGTGGCCAACAACAACCGGGACAAGGCGGGCAGAATCAACCGGGCGGACAGCAGCCGAAACAAGGCGGGCAGCAGCCGGGACAGGGCGGACAGAACCAACCGGGACAGGGCCAACCGGGGCAGAACCAGCCCGGGAACCAGGGACCGCGCCGGTTGACCGACCCGCCCAACCAACCGAACGGCCCCGCACAGCCCGGGGGTCGAGAAAACGGCGGCTTGGCGCAACCGAACGGAGGTGCCGGGCCGATTCGGGAACAGGGATTCCGCGAGTGGTTCGACCGGATGCGGGCGACCGAAGACCTGATCGACGACCCACAACTCCGGGCCGAGGCCGCGCGCATCCGGGAGCGGGCGCGGGCCGCGCGTGAGGAGTTCAAGCGGCACGCCAAGGAACCGGACTGGAAGCAGCTTCAAGAAATGGTCGTGAAGCCGCTGAACGAACTGCGGGACCGCGTGGCCGAAGAGGTGCGGCGGCGCGAGTCCCCGGACGCACTCGTGCCGATCGACCGCGACCCGGTCCCGCCGGAGTTCGCCGACGGCGTCCGCCGGTATTACGAACGGCTCGGGGGCGGCAAATGACGGTGCCGTCGATCGTCCTCGGTTCCCCGCACTGGCTGATCCCCGCGGCCGCGCTGGTCGCGGTCGGGGTGGTCGCGGTCGTCTGGAGCTACGCCCGGCGCCCGAGTCGCCGGACGGTGGTCGCGGCCGCCCTCAAGTTGGTCGGGCTGACCGCGCTCGCGCTGTGTCTGGTGGAGCCGCTGCTGGTCGGTTCGCGCCCCCAACCTGGGGCGAACGTGTTCGTGGTGCTGGTCGATACCAGTCAGAGCCTCGGGGTTCGTGACGGTGATTCCGAGCGCACCCGGGCGGACTGGGTGCGGTCCCTGCTCGAAGCGAACGCGGGCTGGCGCGCGCGATTGGGCCAGGACTTCGACGTCCGGAACTTCGTGTTCGATACGCACCTCCGGGCCGCGGACGGGTTCGACACCGTCACGTTCGACGGGACCGCAACGTCGCTCCACACCGCGCTCGCGTCGGTCGCCGCACGGTACAAGGGGCGCCCGCTCGCCGGCGTGCTCCTCGTTAGCGACGGCAACGCCACCGACGCGGCCGACATCGACTGGGCCGCCCTTCCGCCCGTCTACCCCGTGCTCCCACCGAACCGCCCCGGCCCGCGCGATATCGCCGTCCGCCGCGTCACTCTCAACCAGACGAACTTCGAGGCCGCGCCCGTTGCCCTTCAAGCAGAAGTGACCGCGCACGGGTTCGCCGACCAAACTGTGATCGCCGTTGTAACCGACGAAGCCGGTAAAGAAGTCGTGCGGCAGCAAATGACCCCGGCGGGCGATACCGAAACGATCACGTTCCGCTTCCAACTGCGCCCGGAACGGGCCGGTATCGCGTTCTATCGCGTGTGCGCGCGGGCCGCAACCGAAATGGCCGCGCCGCCCGATGCCCCCTCCGTCGAACAGACGCTGGCGAACAACAGCCGGCTGGTCATGGTCGATCGCGGCGGCGGGCCGTACCGGGTGCTGTACGTGTGCGGCCGACCGAACTGGGAGTTCAAGTACCTGCGGCGGGCCGTGGACGAAGACCCCGAGGTGCAGTTGGTCGGGCTGGTGCGGGTGGCGCGCCGGGAGCCGAAGTTCGACTTCCGCGACGGGCGGACCCAGGGGAACAACCAGTTGTTCCAGGGGTTCGAGCACCCGGACTCCGAGACCGCCGAACGGCGCGACCAACCGGTGCTCGTCCGTCTCGGCACACAGGACGCGACGGAACTCCGCGGCGGGTTCCCGCAAACTGCCGCGGACCTGTACCGCTACCACGCGGTCGTTCTGGACGACCTCGAAGCCGCGTTCTTCACCCCGGACCAACAGCTCCTACTGCGGAACTTCGTCGCGCGGCGCGGGGGCGGGTTCCTGATGCTCGGCGGGCCGGACTCGTTCGCGTCCGGCAAGTACGACCGCACCCCGATCGGCGACCTGTTGCCCGTGTACCTCGACGGTCCACTTACCCCCACGGGGGGTGATTACAAACTGGCGCTCACGCGCGAGGGCTGGCTCCAGCCGTGGGTGCGGACCCGGAAGACGGAGGGCGAAGAGACCGCGCGGCTCAACGGTATGGCCGCGTTCCAAACGCTCAACGCGGTGGGTGCCCCCAAGCCCGGGGCCACGGTCCTGGCCCACGCACGCGACGCCGAGGGCCAGGCACTGCCCGCGCTGGTCGCGCAGCCGTTTGGTAAGGGGCGCGCGGCGGCGGTCCCGATCGGCGACGTGTGGCGCTGGGGGTTGCGGCGCGAGACCGCGACCGACGATTTCGAGCGCGCGTGGCGGCAAACGGTGCGCTGGCTGGTGGCCGACGTACCGGGCCGTGTGGAGATGCGAACGGCCCCGACCGCGGGCGCGGTGCCCGCCACCGAGGTGACCGTCCGGGCCACGGACCCCGAGTACCTGCCGCTCGACAACGCGACCGTTTCGGTCCGGATCGTTCGGCCGGGACGGGACGAAATCACGCTGCCCGCCGAACCCGCGTCCCGCGAGGCCGGAACGTACACGACGACCTTCGTCCCGCGGGAGCCGGGGGCGTACCGGGCGGTGGCAACGGTCACCGCGCCGGACGGGTCCGCGGTCGGTCGGCGCGAGACCGGCTGGTGCGTTCAGCCCGAGGCCGACGAGTTCGCGCGCCTGGAACCGAACCAAGAGCTATTGGAAGCCGTCGCGAGCCGCACGCGGGGCGAGCTGATCCCCGCGGACGGCCTGGACGGGTTCGTTGCCACCCTGCCCTCCCGGAAGGCGCCCAACATGGAAACCTGGACGGCCCCGCTGTGGCACCGGGGGTGGTACTTCCTGATCGCTGTATTCTGCCTCGTGGCCGAGTGGGGGCTGCGCCGCCGGGCGGGGCTGGCTTGAGGTGTTAAGAGGGAACAACCTGTGAGCGTGCCGTTCGCGATCGCGCTGGTATCGACACTTCTTGGCGCCGTCGACCGGCCCCAGGTGCTCGTCGTTGTCGGCGCGGAAGGAACGCCGGAGTACGGCGCGACCTTTCAGAAGTGGTCCGCGCTATGGGAAGCGGCGGCCAAGAAGGGAGGCGCGGGGTTCGTGTGCATCGGCCGGGACGCCACAACTACCCCTTCGGACCACGACCGATTCCGCACGTTCCTGGCTGAAGCACCGCGCGTCGGCTCCGCCCCGCTCTGGGTCGTACTCATCGGGCACGGAACCGACGACGGGCGCGAGGCGCGGTTCAACCTCCGCGGCCCGGACGTGACGGCCAAGGAACTGCGGAGTGGCTCGAACCGGTGAAGCGCCCGGTCGCGGTGGTGAACTGCACCTCGGCGAGCGCGGCGTTCATCAACCACCTGTCCGGCCCGGGGCGCGTGGTCGTCACCGCCACCCGGAGCGGGAGCGAGTCGAGCTACGCGCGGTTCGGCGGGTACCTGGCCGAAGCGATCGGCTCCCCGGCAGCCGATTTGGACAAGGACGGTCAGGTGTCGCTCCTGGAAGCGTTTCTGACCGCCGCCGACCGGGTGCGCGAGTTCTACCGCGGCGAGGGCCGGCTCGCTACCGAGCACCCGCTGCTCGACGACAACGGGGACAAACTCGGCTCCCCGGCCGACTGGTTCCAGGGGGTGCGCGCGGTGCGGCGCGCGAAGGACGGCGCGGCCGTGGACGGCACCCGCGCCCACCAGTGGCACCTGATCCCGAGCGCCAGGGAACGGGCGCTCCCGGTGAGCGTCCGGGTGCGGCGCGACGAACTGGAACTCGCGCTCGCCACCCTGCGCGACCAGAAGGACCGGCTCAGCGAGGACGAGTATTACGACCGCGTCGAGAAACTCATGGTCGAACTGGCCCGCTTGTACGCCGGGGCAAAGCCGGCGCCGTAAGCCGGACGCACTGCTCCAAGTGGAGAAGTAGCCCCGCGAAAGCACCGCTAGGCGGCAGAGTTTCACGACTTCTCCTTGAGGCGGTCCAGGGCTTCCTTGGCCATCTTGGTCGGCTGCGCGTCGGGGTGGCCCGTCGCGAGATCCTTCAGGAGCGCCACCGCGTCCGGGGTGCCGAAGAACTCCAGCAGGGCGACGGCTCGAACGGCCCGGGTCCACTTCTTCTTGGGGCAGTCCACGTGCTCCCCGACGTTCAGCTTCTCGATCCGGTGTTCGGCCCACCACGAACCCTCGGCCTGGAAGCAGTACCCGTCGCCCTGTCGGACCGCCCGGAACGTGACCGGCTTGTTCGCCAGGTACTTGTCCAGGAACTCCAGGCTCCGCCCGCTGAGAACCGTGACCAACCGCTGCCGGGCCGGGGACTCGGTCACCTGGTCCATCAGGTCCACCAGCCCGGTCGCGATCCGCGGGTCCAGGTACTCCAGTTCGTAAAACGCGGCTTTCCACACCGCGTCTTTCTCACTCCCCAGGTCCGTCAGTAGTTGTTTGAGCCGGTCCTTGCTGAGCTTCAGCGGCTTCAGGTGCTCGCGCAGATACGGGACCGCGTCCTTCGGGCGCCCGGCGAGCGCGAGCAGGGCCTTGGACGCGGCCGGCTCGTCCTTTTCCAGGTCCGCCCAGTGCGCGTCCAGCACTTTGCGCACGGCGGCGGGGTCACTGGGAACCGGGGCGGCCGGGGCGCTGACGAACACCCCGAGCAGCACGACCCACGCGGCCAGAACCAACAGCGAGCGACGCATCGGTGATCCCCCGTTAGAAGGAAATATCCTACCGGACGTCGCTCCGATCATTCCGTTTCAATTGGGGCGCTCGAACTGTTGGCGCGGACCGGTGCCGCGCGCCCTCTGGCGCAGTTAACATTTGCTAACATCTCGGGACCACGCCTCCCGCGCCCTCATTTTGCCCGGGGAAAACGCTGTTTCTCCCTCGCGCCGGCTAACATTCGTACTCGCCCGCCCCTTACTCCCTCCCGCGCCTCACGTGCGCGAGCACTCAACGCCGGCTCCGCGCGCACTCCCTCCGCGCCGGGCATTATACCCACACGCTGCATGCGCTATCAAGTCCACTAGTGGAAATAAAAACAAAATTATTTGAGGCGGCGCGAGACGGGCGATGTGCAGAAGATTTCACCGCAGAGGGCGCGAGAGGGCGCGGAGAAGAAGCCGAGCCACTCGTGCCTTTCCTCCGCGCCCTCTGCGGTGAAATCCCCATTCTCATGTGAAGAAGTCGACCAGGCTCTGCGGCGCGCCCGCGCCAAAGAGATCCTCGAGGGCGCCTTGCGCGGCCACCGACGCGCTGCGGGGAAAGAGTTCCCGTTCATACGCGACGAGCGCGGCTTCAATGTCCCCTGGGTTGGCGGCGATGGCCCTCCCGAGTTCGGCACCGTCGAACATGGCGAGGTTGGCCCCTTACTGCGCGCCGGCCCAGTGCCAACTGAGTAACGGCCACGCCAACCGCCAGGAGAATCCCGATGCGCGCCGGCGTTCCATACCAAGTATCGAACGGGGTGAGTGCTACCCCGCCGTAGAAGCTCATTTCGACGGCGGGCAGACGCGCGACAGCGATCAGAACCGCAACGACGCACCCCAGTTGCAAAATCGCGGTCAATCGCCCCGGGCACTGACGCCACTCTGTGACGCGCTCACCCTCCACCTGAAGCGCAGCCGTAGCCGCTCACGATACAAACCAGGCGAAGGGGCGTTGACCTCCCGAGCATCGAGTAACGCTCTGGCAACTGGGCGAGCGATCGGGCGCCGGCTCCTCTCTACACTCTGGAAACGATCTAAGTGACGGACCCTTCCGGCGGGATGGTCGAAAAGCACCCCATCGGGAACAATCGGGGTTATAGGCACAGTAACGGTTTGCGCGCACGCAGAGCGCAAAATACCCTGCCTTCAGTGGAACGATGAAGCACTTTGAAGTGCGAGCGGACTCGTTTGTGGGGAATGGCGGCAGCAGGCCAATTTTCGATTGAATGTCACGTCCGATCATTTACCATATTGAACGTGTTCAATTCCTCTCCCTCTGGACTGCAATCGGGAGCAACAATGTTCCGGATCTCGGCACTCATTCTGACCGCATCGGCCCTGTGCCCGTGTTCCCCGGTTCGAGCCGACGACGCCGAAGACAAGGCCCTCGCGCTCGTCAAGAAGCTCGGCGGGAAGGTAACCCGCGACGAGAGCGTACCCGACAAACCGGTCATCGCGGTCGATCTGAGCCGCACGAAAGTGACGGACGCGGGGCTCAAAGAGTTCACCGCGCTCAAGAACCTCACCACACTCCACCTGGGTTACACTCCGGTAACGGACGCGGGCCTCAAAGAACTCGCCGCGCTCAAGAAACTCACCTCCCTCGACCTGAGTCGCACGAAAGTGACGGACGCGGGCCTCAAGGAACTCGCCGCACTCAAGAGCCTCACCACACTCCAACTGGGTGGCACGCAGGTAACGGACACGGGCCTCAAGGAACTCGCCACACTCAAGAGCCTCACCACACTACAACTGAACGTCACTCCGGTAACGGATGCGGGCCTCAAGGAGCTCACCGCGCTCAAGAACCTCACCACACTCCAACTGGGTGGCACGTCGGTAACGGACGCGGGGCTCAAAGAAATCAACGGGCTGACCAAACTCACCACACTCCACCTGGGTACCACAAAGATAACGGACGCGGGGCTTAAGGAACTCGCCACACTCAAGAACCTCACCACACTCCAACTGAACGTCACTCCGGTAACGGATGCGGGCCTCAAGGAACTCGCCGCGCTCAACAACCTCACCACACTCTACCTGAATTCCACGAAGGTGACGGACGCCGGGCTCAAGGAAATCGCTGCACTCAAGAACCTCACCACACTCCACCTGGGTGGCACGAAAGTAACTGATGCGAGGCTCAAGGAACTCAAGGGGCTGACCAAACTCACCGTTCTGACCCTCAACCACACGCAGGTAACAGACGAGGGGCTCAAGGAAATCGCCGCACTCGAGAGCCTCACGGCACTCGACCTGAGCCGCACGCAGGTAACGGACGCGGGGTTCAAGGAAATCGCCGCACTCAAGAGCCTCGCCACACTCTACCTGTTCGGCACGAAGGTAACGGACGAGGGGCTCAAGGAAATCAAATCGGCGTTGCCGAAATGCTCTATCTCAAAGTGATCGTGTAAGCGGGCCTTACCGGACTTTCTCTTCACGCCCTTCTCGTGCTAGCATGTACACTTATCACGAGAGTACATGCCGAAGCGGAAGGGCGAGCCCAAGCCTCAAGGGACTGGCACGAAAAAGCAGAGCAGAACCAAAACAATGCTCGCGACCGCACTTCCCGTTCCTCTGCGCTCTCCGCGCCCTCTGCGGTGAAATCCCCATTCTCATGTGAAGAAGTCGACCAGGGTCTGCGGTGCGCCCGCGCCGAAGAGATCTTCGAGGGCGCCTTGCGCGGCCACCGACGCGCTGCGGGGAAAGAGTTCCCGTTCATACGCGCCGAGCGCGGCTTCGATGTCGCCGGGATTGGCGGCGATCGCCCTCCCGAGTTCGGCCCCGTCGAACATGGCGAGGTTGGCCCCTTCGCCGTTCGGGGCCATCAGGTGCGCCGCATCGCCGACCAGCGTCACGCCGGGCACACGCGCCCAACTGTGCCCGGCGGGTAGCGCGTAAATGGCACGCGGCACGGGGGCGGTATCACTTTCGGTGATGAGCGCCGTCAGTTCGGGCGCCCAGCCATCGAATTCTTCGGCGACGCGGGCCAGGGCGGTCGCCCGGTCCGAAAAATCGATGCCGTCGACCCACTCACGCGGCTTGCGCAAGATCACGTATGCGTGCAACACACCGTTGGGCTCGCGGTGCGCGAAAATGCCCTTCCCCTCCACCGGCACCATCATCGAGCCGCCGCCGACGGCCACCGCGCTCGCCGGATATCGGTTGTCACTGTCAAACAAGTAGGTATCAACAAATGTTGTGCCGGTATACGCCGGTTTCGTCTCGGAAAGGAGCGGGCGAACCTTCGACCACGCGCCGTCGGCCCCTACGAGGAGTTCGGACGTCACCGTCGAGCCGTCGGCGAAGGTCACCAAATGCCGCCCGCCACCGAGCGCGGACACCGCCGCGACCTTGTGGCCCCAGCGGACCGCGTCGGCGGGAAGTGATTCGAGCAGAATCCGCCGCAGCTCTCCGCGCGGCACCTCGGGGCGCCCGCCGGTGCCGTCGTCGGGTTGATCGAACAGGACCGTGCCGTCCGTGCCGAGCACCCGCGTCGCCTGCCCCCCGGGGTGGATGATTTCGCGGAACTGTTCAAAAAGCCCCGCCGCCTTGAATGCGACCTGCCCGTCGTTCTCGTGGATGTCGAGCATGCCCCCCTGCCCTCTCGCGTTTACAGAGGGTTCCGCTTCGTAGACCGTCGCCGGGATGCCGTGCACGCGGAGGACGCGCGCGAGTACCAGCCCGCCGAGTCCGGCGCCGATGATCGTAACATTCATCCTGATTCCTTTCGCAGTCGCTGGGTATGTTGGAGGATACGCCGTCTCCTTCGTGGCCGCATCAGGACAGTCCGCCAACTTGTATCGAAATCCGGTCAGCGATGTGCGCGGCGTTTTTGGGGAATGCTGGCGATGAAGATGATGCACAAGAGCGACGAGCGCCTCGACCCCGACCGGGTGCCCCGGCCGGTGATGGCGTTCGGGGTCACCGCCGACTCACTGACGGGCGGGCTGGAAAAGGAGGCTCACGAGCACCGCAAGGGGCAACTGATCTACATGACGCGCGGCGTGGCGACGTGCGAGGTGGCTCAGGGCTTATGGATCGTACCGCCGCAATGCGCCGTCTGGGTTCCCGGCGGCACGCGGCACAGTGCCAAAGGGGTCGGGGCGATCGAGTGCTACAGCCTGTTCGTGGACGCGGCCCGCGCCCGGAACATGCCGGACGCCTGTTGCACGGTTTCCGTCTCGCCCCTGCTGCGCGAACTGCTCCTCCGCTGCGCCAAACTTCCCACGCTGTACCCCGTTCGGGGAGCGGAATCGCGTTTGGTGGCGGTGCTGCTCGATGAACTCGCCGCCGCGCCCGTGGAGAAATTGCACCTCCCGATGCCCTCGGACGGCGGCTTGCGGAAGATTGCCGACGGGCTGACGGCCGACCCGTCCGACCGGGCAACGGCGCAGGAATGGGCGGAGCACATCGGGGTCAGCGAGCGCACGCTCCGGAGGCAAGTGCTCCAGGAGACGGGCATGAGCTTCGGCCGCTGGCGCCAGCAGCTCCACATCATCCTGGCGCTGCAATGGCTCTCGCAGGGGGGGTCCGTTCAATCGGTGGCCACCGACCTGGGCTACGAAAGCGCGAGCAGTTTCGTCTTCATGTTCCGCAAGGCCCTCGGCACCTCCCCGGCTCGATACATGGCGCAGAGACTCGCGGGCGCGCCAACCGCGCCCACCTCGAATGACAGCCGCAAGGCGCCCAATAACCGGGGCAGAACGGCACGCAGAAAAAGACCGCTGGGCGCGACTCGATCACGTCGCTGATACGGCGAGCGAACGTAAGTCGCGTCGAGCGATCCGTCTCGCACTATCGGTGGGAGCGGGAGGAGCGGGTCGGTGGCGAGTTCGAGTACACGATCGCGACCGTCGACGGCAACCGGTTCGTGTTCGATGTCCGCACCGGCGAAGTGGTCTCCGCGTCTCGGACGGGGCGCGTGTCCCGATGGGGCCGGTGGATTGTACTCGGCGCGGTCCCCGTTGCGGCAATCGCATGGTTGGCTCGGCGTCGCGCGCGGGTGGGGCGGGCAGGCACCGAGCCGGTTGCTACGCCGGCCCCGGCCGCGTAATTGGGTAGCGGCTTGAACGGTGTCGTGCCTCTATCCTGACGAGATAAGCGAATCGGCAACGAACCGGGCTCCGATCCCACCGTGCCCGCGTTGCTCGGGCGCTCACGTGGTGCGGAACGGGGCGAACACGGCGGGTACCCCGCGCGTCCCGTAGCGCGGGTTGATTGGGGCACCATCCCACGAAGCGCAAGCGCCGGGCAATGGGCGCGGGCGCTCGGGCCGAGGGGATCCGTTCGAGCCCTCACGACCGCCCGGCGCGGGCACAACGATTCCGTTGATTTCACCACGCGGAAACAACAATCGTCGCCCTCGGGTGCCCGGTACACTCACGTTTCGGGAACTCGGATCGAGGGGCAGAATCATGAGCCGAATATGGGCCGGCCTCGTGGCGCTCGTCGGGTGCGGTTGGGTCGAGGGGGACCGGCCGACCGGCGCCGAAACGAAAGCCGGGGACGAGCGCGAGATCGCCGGCGTCAAACTGCGCTGGTGCCCGCCGGGAACGTTCACGATGGGCAGCCCCGAGAGCGAGCCCGACCACCGCCCGGACGAGAAGCCGGTCGAGGTGACGTTGACCAAGGGGTTCTGGACCGCGAAGTATGAAACGACCCAGGGCCAGTGGAAGCGGGTGATGGGCGCGCTCCCCGGCAAGGCGACGGCGGAACTACCCGAGGACGACGACTTGCCGATCGGGGATGTGAATTTCGCCCGGGCCGAGGCGTTCTGCGCCAAACTCACCGAGTTCGGGAAGAAGGACGGGACGCTCCCGAAGGGCTGGGAGTTCCGGCTACCCACGGAAGCCCAGTGGGAGTACGCGTGCCGGGCCGGGACAACGACCGCCACCTCGTTCGGGGACAAGTTGAGCCCAAAACAGGCGAACTTCAAGAACATGCCGTACAACGGCGCGGAGGGCGGGCCGTCCCTCGGCCGGGCAGCGAAGGTCGGGAGCTACCCGGCCAACCCGTGGGGGCTGCATGACATGCACGGGAACACGTTCGAGTGGTGCCGGGACTGGTACCACTCGAAACTGCCGGGCGGGAAAGACCCGGACCTGTACGATACGAAGGGGGAGAAGAACCGGGACGGCTCGGTCTCGCGGGTGCGTCGGGGCGGGGCCTGGACCGACGAGGGGAAGTACTGCCGCTCGGCGCTGCGGTTGAAATTCGAGCCCGAACGCGGGTACGATCACATCGGGTTCCGAGTCGTCGCTGTCGCGAAACCGTAAGAGCGACAACACCCCGGCTCTGAGTCCGAACCCAAAATTACGCTTTCCCGAGCACCAGATCCACGACCCAGCACCCGCGCACATGGACACCCGGCACGCGACAGTGGTTCAGCACGTCGGCGCTGTCACAGCCCGCGTCCTGAAGCGCGTCGGCCAGAATCGGCATCACACTGAATTCGCGCGACTCGTACATCTGCGCCGCCAGCGTAACCGCGGTGGAGGTGCGCCATTCGGGGGAGAATGTGACCGGGCGGAACGGGTTGCCCACGATCTCCCGCAACAGGCCCGCGATCTGGCGCGCGTGTACGGTGGTCCCGCCGCGCCCGTCGAAGTGCAACAGGCAGTCAATGACATACGCCGGCTCGCACGCGGCGTGGACCGCGAACGCCGCTTCGCGCTGCAACTCGCTGCCCGCGGGACCGGCGCCACGGATCACCGCTTCGGCCGAACGAAAAATCGCCCGCGCCGGTTCGTCCGACAGATCGCGCTCTTCGTCGAACTGGCGCTCGAGGTACTCCACGCACCGGCGGCTGCGCGCGTCAACGATCTCCGGCCAGACCAGCCGACAGCAGGCCGCGCCGAACAGCTCGCGCTTCCTCCGAGCGCGCGGTTCGCGGTGCCCGGCGTGCTCCAGCACCCGAGGCACGGCTCCGTGCATCGAAATCGGATCGTCACTCGCCAGCCACTCGGCTTCGGTCATCGGTCGCCCTCACTCCTTCCCCAGCACGAGATCCACGACCCAGCACCCGCGCACGTGCGGCCCCTCGCCGCGGCAGTGATCGAGCACCTCGGCGCTCTCGCACCCGGCGTCCTGGAGCGCGTCCCCCAGAATCGGCATCGCGCTGAAATCCTGGGACTCGTACATCTGCGCCGCGAGCGCGACAACGGTCGAGGTGCGCCACGCGGGAGAGAGGGGCACGGGTGAAAGGGTGCTTCGGAACACGCACCGCATGAGTGATGCGTGTTCCCGCCGTTCGGCTCGCGCAGCCGCCTGGGCAGCAGGTGGCCACCCGCATCGGCCCACCGCCACACAGACCCAGTTCGACGCTGCGAGCGAGCAGAACGGTCCCACCCACCCAAAGGCGCAGAGCGCCGCGAAATCGGCTTGATTCATCAGCCGCCGGCGTGCGGCCTTCGTCCGGCAACGACGTATTCTCTCGGATAGCTCGTACACTTGCAGATGGTCCTCGCTACTGAGGGACCATCGTTTACCGTCCTTCAAAGCGTGAGTGAGGCCGGCCCCGCTCAGGCCGGACACAGTGTCCAACCATTTCACCGCCGGAGTGTTGAGCAGATGACGGACGCGCTGGACGCACGCGATGTGAAAGCGTAACCAACGCGCGCCGCGAAACCCTCTCGGGAGGATCTGCTTGCGCATCTTCGACGGGTTTTCGCACGCGCGCCATTCGGCTTCGGTCATCGATCGCCCTCACTCTTTGCCGGGCACTGTTCGGCGCGCTGTGCCACCGGCGCTCCCAGAGATTGCGCCCCGCTCGCTCACTTACCCACGCGCCGGAAGACGCAAAGTGTGGTCCCGCCGGTATGGGGCGTGAACTGTTTCGGGCGCTCGTCCGTGTAACGGTTTGCACAGAGCACCCACTGGTCGCCGCCCTCCAACCGATAGAGGCATTGCTGAGGGAACAGACGAGAGCGCTTGATGTCGATCCACGGCGGGCTCTTTTCGGGTGTGATGCGGAACCTCACGTCTTCTGCGCCGGGGTACTGGATCTCGTTGCCCGTGATCGTCAGCCGCAAGCCCTGATGCCAGGGCTGGGGTCGGCCGCCCTCCTCGCACCGTTCCAGTACCCACTCGCCTTGCAGGGCGTCGAGATCGGCAGACGGGGCGGACCGCAGGGTTAGGAGAGCAGCGGCGCTCACCGCGCCCACGAGAACGACGAGCACCCACAGCACACGCCGCTGGCGCCCCTCGGGCGTCCCGCGCCAGGCGTCGGCCGCGCGGATCGCGGTTTGGGAGGGGGGCTGGGCCGTGGCGAGCGGGGGCGCTACCGCGGTCGGGGCGCCCCCCTCGGGCAACCGGTGAAACTTGAACGTCGCCTGTACCGACCGGAGCGACGCCCACAGTACGATCGCGAACCGGAGGAAGTTGGTGCGGTGGTTCACGGCCCGTGCGTCTTCGAGGGCAATAAAAAATGAGCTAACGGCAATCAGCGTCATGACAACGGCTGCCGCTCGACTACGATAGGCGAGCACGAGATACGCACCGGATGCGTACAGGGTCGCTTCGATCAGGAGGCGCGCGTCGAAGAGGAGCGCGAGCAACGCCTCGACCGCGGCTACCACTAAAAGCAACTTGCCACACCCCCGCGCGGCCTGCGCCGCTTCCTCACGGGTCTCGATGCGGTTGAAGTAGCTCGAACTGTTCCGCACTTCAAACATCAAAAGCTCCGCACTCTCGCCCGGCCGTGCCGCCCGCAATCGCGCCACTCGCGCGACACAACGAGAAACGTACCACACGGTCGCGGCCGGTATCTTTCGGGGTTCAGCTTTTGATGTTATTGCTTCCCGAGCACGAGATCCACGACCCAGCACCCGCGCACGTGCGGCCCCTCGCCCCGGCAG
>HG799463.1:475526-541638 GCA_000531095.1 Gemmata massiliana
CTTGCACCGGCTGTGGGTTCGTGTATCTCGTGGTGTTGTGCTCCGCGTGTTTAGCTCGTCGCTCTGCGACAGGACGATGTTGCGTCGTCCGAGCACTCTCCGCCACGTTCGTCTCGGGGAACGCTGTTCCAGCACCGCTTTCGGGCGGGGCGCCGGCGCGCGCCGCGCGACGCCTGGGACGACCCCGCGGGACGTGGTCCGAACCGCGGTCCGGCCGGAGTTCCGCCGGCTGTGCCGTGAGCGTTCCGCACCCCAGGTCGGGAAGTAGACACCACGGGAACACAACGGGCCAGGGAGTAATCCCTGGCCCGTGTCGTTTCCAGTCGATTCGACACTTACACATTCGCCGAAACGGGAACTCCCGTTTTGGACCGCAGCCGTTACGGAGAGGGCAGCAGTTGTGTTGATCTCCGACACGACGGCCGCGACCGGCGCGCCGCGTGTGCGCGTTAGATGGCTCCCGACGTCCGACGGCGCGCCGCGGCCTCGCTCGGCTGGTACTGGTACTGTGCCAACGGGACGAACTGTCCGCTCGACGTGTCGTAGGCGAAGACCTCACCCGTTTCGATCTTGTACACCCACCCGTGCAGGTGCAAGTCACCCCGGACCAGGCGCGAAGCGACCGCGGGGAGCGTCCGCAGGTTTTCTAACTGGACCAGAACGTTTTCTTCGACGGTCGCGGTCACCAGGCGCTCGCCTTCGAGGTGCCCGTAGTTATCGCGGACGATGCGGCGGGTCGTTTCGGCGTGGGACAGCCACGAGGTGACGGCGGGAAGCGCCGCGACCGTTTCGGGTTGGAGCAGGCCCTTCATGGCCCCGCAGTGCGAGTGGCCACAAATGATGATGTCCCTGACGCCGAGCCCGGCGACGGCGAACTCGATCGTCGCGGCCTCGCCCCCGCTCGCCGCGCCGTGGGACGGGACGATGTTCCCGGCGTTGCGGAGGATGAACAGGTCGCCCGGCCGGGACCGGGTGAGCAGGTTGGGATCGATGCGCGAGTCCGAACAGGTAATGAACAGAGTTTCCGGGTTCTGACCTTTTGCCAGTTGCTCGAATAGTCCCTGGAGCGGGCGGAAGTCTTCGGTTCGGAATCGGTGGATGCCCTGAATCAGCTTTTGCATGAACCCTTTGTGTCTCCGATCGTCGGGCGCAACAGTTCCGGGCGACTTCCCGTCCACCCTTTGCGGTGCCAATCAGCTTACGAAGATTCCCGGTTCCGGCGCCCTGTTCTGTGAGCCCGGTGGCAGCAGGCGTCACCGAATTGCCTTCTCACTTCGACCCGGCCGTTCATGGCAACACGTTTAGCGTGCGCACGCGGTTACACCCCGGCGATCTTTTTGATCGTCTCCGCGACAGACTCGGCGGTTTTGCCCGTCGTGTCGACCGTCCGCTCTGTGATTCCCGGAATGTCGGGGTAGCAGAACAGGGCGTGGTTGTGTTCGTAGAAGCTCGCGCGCCCGAGTTCCGCCAGCACGTTGTGGTTCCCGTCGTGCCCGTGCCGGTCCGTGAGCCGTTTGAGGATGTCGCTCCACTGCGCCGTCAGGAAGAACGGGAAGATTTCGCGCTTAGCGGCTTTCAGAATGCCCATCCACTCGTTCGCGCCCCGGGTGGCGCCGGGGAACGCGAGCCCGTCCGGTTCGCCCCACGCCAGCTCGATCACCAGGACCGGCTCGGTAGCGAGCTGAAGGTCGGCGTACCGGAACTCCGGGTACGCCGACCTCCACTCGCCCTTGCCCCAGTGCGCGTCGAGGTTGATGTACCGCACCGATTTCCCGAGGTGGGCGCGGAGCAGGTCGCGGACCGCGCTCTTCCCCACACCGGGCGGGCCGCGGAGGACGATGGCCTTGTGAACGGGGCCGGTGCTCATGTTTTCTGCTCCAGCAATCGTGAATGCTCGCTCACACGAAACCGCGCTGTGACAGAATACCCCTCGTGCCCCCGCCGGCGAAGAGACGGCCCCTTCGCCAAACGCTCAAAGGAGTGCGCACGAGGGCGCCCGTAAGAGCGGCCCTTCACGGCGTACCGTTGCTGTTTCCTGCTTGCTCCTTTCCCAGAACTCCCGGGGTTGAAACCCCGGGTGGGGATGCTTGCACCGGCCGCGGGTTCGGGTATGTTGTGGGTGTTCCCGTGGTCGCGTTTAGCTCGTCGCTCTGCGACAGGACGATGTTGCGTCGTCCGAGCACATTCCGCCACACTCCGCGCGGGGAACGCTGTTTCCAGCACCGCGACTCAAGGGGCGGACCATATTTCAAACTTGGCGGGCGGGTTCGACCGCGAGAAGCGCGCTTCCCCACACCGGGCGGGCCGCGGAGGACGATGGCCTTGTGAACGGTACCGTTGCTGTTTCCTGCTTGCTCCAATCCCAGCATCCCCACCCGGGGTTGAAACCCCGGGCTATTCCCGGTGACCCCTTCGGGGTCCGAAAACAACGAATGAGGTTTGCGCCCTCCCGACGTGCAATACCTTTGTGACCCCGAATGGGGTCACCGGGAATAGCCCGGGGTTTCAACCCCGGGTGGGGATGCTTGCACCGGCCGCGGGTTCGGGTATGTTGTGGGTGTTCCCGTGGTCGCGTTTAGCTCGTCGCTCTGCGACAGGACGATGTTGCGTCGTCCGAGCACATTCCGCCACACTCCGCGCGGGGAACGCTGTTCCAGCACCGCGACTCAGGGGCGGACCATATTCAAACTTGGCGGGCGGGTTCGACCGCGAGAAGCGCGATCCCGCCGTCTGAATAAAGTCCGCCCCTGGCGGTGCCGTGAGCGTTCCGCGCTCCAGGTCGGGAAGTAGACACCACGGGAATACCACGGGCCAGGGAGTAATCCCTGGCCCGTGTCGTTGAAGTCGGACGGTTCACTCTTCTCTGGCGCGCAGCCCGGCGACGAAATCCGTGAACGAGTTGGCCAGGAGGACCACGTTGCCCGCGGTCTCGACCGCGCCGTCCCACGAATCGGGGTCCGGCCCTTCGTCGTGGACCCAGAAGTACACGCGCCCCCGGTGCTCCCCGGTGAGCCCGAGGCAGATCGCGTTGCCCCCCGGGTCGCCCATGATCCACACCAGCGCGCGGGGGATCTGCACCTCGTACCCCTGGTAACTGGCGCGCGCGGACCGGAGCGACAGGTGCGGTTCGTCGCGCAGCCCGCCCACGCGACTCACGACCGCGGTCCACTCCCCCTCGGGCGTCGGGCCGTCGAACTGGTACCCGTCGAGGTTCCCCCCGTTGCACCGGCGCAGGAACGCGCGGTACTCGTCGGGCAACGGCGCGCCGATCTCGGCCTCGAACGCTTCGACCTGGGCGGGGGACGGGGGCGGCGTTCGGTCCGGCCCGAACACGCGGAGCGCGAGCGGCGAGCGCGCGCGGTCGGCGGTCGCCTCCAGCGCGGCGATGAGGTCGTCGATCGTCATTGTGCCCCCCGGGTCCGAACTCGTGTGACCACAGTGTGTACACGACGCTACGGCCGCCGCAATGTCCGCTACTCCTTGCCGAGCACCAGATCCACGACCCAGCACCCGCGCACGTGCGGCCCTTCACCGCGGCAGTGGTCCAGCACATCGGCGCTATCACAGCCCGCGTCCTGAAGCGCGTCCCCCAGAATCGGCATCGCGCTGAACTCGCGCGATTCGTACATCTGCGCCGCCAGCGCCACGGCCGTCGAAGTGCGCCACGACGGGGAGAAGGGCACCGGGCGGAACGGGTTGCCGAAGATGTCGCGAAGACGCCGACACTGATCGATACTTTCGGCTTTCAAGACTTCGGCTGTTAACTTCGCCCAGGCGCGTTCACGAGTGCGCCGTACCATTTCCCCCTGCGTGCTCTGCCAACTCACCCACGCGCGCCATTTCCGTGCTTCCCGCGTCGAACGAAGAATCCGCTCTAAGTTCTCCAGGGCGACAACTGGCTCCACGGTGTCACGGGCTGCGGCTGCCGCTTCGGTCCCTCCGCCACCCAGTAGCTCCAGTGGTTGCTCCGTCGCGGCACTGACCGCTTGCTTGGCACCACGGCGTATTTGCGTCAACTCCTTGCTCATTCGCTTCCGTTCCGCCCCCCTGCTGTCGGCGAAGCGTTCGCTCGCTTCAACCGCTTGACGACTTCGATCATCAGTCAAGATGTCCCAGACGCGCCGACAACAGGAGGCTGCAAGCAGCCGCAATTTTCGCTGGCTGCTGTCCAAGATGTATTCCAACAGAGGCTGCGGCTCTTCGGACGCCAGCCACTTCGCTTCGTTCATCGTCGCCCTCATTCATTGCCCGGAACTCGTGCTGATGGTTGCGCAGAGGATGTCACCGCAGAGGGCACACGAGAGCGCGGAGCCGGACCGCCTTTGCCTTTCCTCTGCGCTCTCCGCGCCCTCTGCGGTGAAAACCTCGGTCCTCTCCGGCTCACACCGCGTCGGCGGGGTGTTTCCACGGGGCGCGGTACGGGCGCTTCAGGAGCTTCGTCGCCTCGTCGTCCCCGACGCAGACGTGTTTCTCCGGGTTCCAGGTGATCGACCGGCCGAGCTGCTGGCTCAGGTTCGCCAGGATGCAGCTCGCCGACGAGATGTGCCCCTGCTCGATGTCGGCGACGGGTTTCCCGCGGCTCTCCCGGGCCTTCAGGAAGTCCTGCCAGTGGCGCCGCAGTGCCGATGCGACGTGGCGCTCGAGATCCTTCTCGGTCTTGTCCTCGGGGAACTTGTCCTCCTCGAAGAGCGCCGTGCCGGTGACGGTCGGCCGGTTCGAGCCTTGCGGGAAGAACTCGTATTTGTTCACGCTCGCCTTGAGCGTCCCCTTATCCCCGTAAATGAACGCGGCCCACGGGTACTCCGGGTCCGGGGTGCTGCCCCAAGTGCGGTGCTGCCACGTGACGGTGAGTGACGGGAACTCGAACGTCGCGCTCTGGGTGTCGCTGATGTTCGACTTCGCGTTCTTCTGGACCAGGATGCCGCCCGTGCTGCTCACCCGCGTGGGCCAGCCGAGGTCCAGCATCCACCGGACCATGTCCAGCATGTGAATGCACATGTCGCCGACGATCCCGTTGCCGTACTCCGTGAACGCGCGCCACCAGCGGCGGTGCGGCAGGTTCGCGTCGAGATCCTTGTAGAACGGCGCGTCGTACTCGCGCAGCGGGGCCGGTCCGGTCCACATCTCGTAGTCGAAGAACTCGGGCACCTTCGTGACCGGCGGCTTGTCCCCGCTCCGCATGTGGTAGTAGCAGCAGATCTCGACGTGCCCGACGGTGCCGAGCTTCCCCTCCTTGATGACCTTCTCCTTCGCGTCCGCGAGGTGCGGGGTGCTGCGCCGCTGCGTGACCACCTGCACGACCTTCTTGTGCTTCCGGGCGGCGTCGAGCATCGCCTTGCCCTCCAGCACGTCCACGCTCACCGGCTTCTGTACCCAGACGTCGGCCCCGGCCTCCATCGCGGCGATCGCCGGCAGCGCGTGCCAGTGGTCCGGGGTCTCGACCATGACCACGTCGCAGTCCTTTTCCTTCAGCAGTTCCCGGTAGTCCGCGTGGAGCCGCGGCTTCTTCGGGGCCTTGGCCCGAGCGGTGATGAGGTCGGCGGCCTCGGCGAGCATCTTCTTGTCCACGTCGCACAGCGCGACGACCTCGACGGGCGCGACCTGGAGCAGCCGGAACAGCGAACACTTGCCGTACCAGCCGGTGCCGACGAGCCCGACGCGGAGCGGCTTCGGTTCGGCGCCCGCGACGAAGTACCCGCCGGCGGGCGCGGCGAGCGCGGCCGCGGACGAGGTCCGGAGGAAGTGGCGACGGTCCATTGGGGAGAGACCTTTTGGGAAGAGGGGAGGCGACCCGAACACTGGCATTATGCGCGAACGAGTAAACGAAATGCCACACGTCGCTCGTTTTCTGCGCACGCGGTCGCCGAAGGTACCGGGCGAACGCCGGTGAAGAGGCTCACCCGGCGGGTCGCCCCACCGCGCGGCGCGTGGCCCGTGAGTGGACAAAACAAAAAGCACTCTTGGACAGGATTATCAGGATCAACCGGATCGGGACCGAACACGACGCTGCCTTCGGAACCCCGTCGATCCTGTTAATCCTGTCAAAATTGTTCCTGTATTTGGAGACCACCACCGGTCGGCTCTTGCTGCAACGCTGATTCCGCAAATCGTTCACGGCATTCACTTTCCAAGGATTGAATCGCGTTGTGCGGACGGTGCCGGAGATGCACGCATCATGGTTAGCGAAGGCATTCAATGTAATTTGGAGATTGTTGATGCCGATTTAATGTTTACAGTTCGCTTCCGAATGGGCTGGCCACAAATGTTGAAATCGCGATAGTGTTCGTAAAAGCGAATTTTCTCTGGTGCAGCATGAGGCGGCTCGGCCCGGTGGCCGCGCGAAACGATTTCGACTTCAGCAGGCAAACGCATCTGGTTTCCGGACAACTGGCATTTCTGAGGGCACGAAATGGAATTCGCCTCAATTATCTTCCTCGTGCTCTCACCGGGGGCGCCGACCGACAAGGCCGAGGCCGTCGTCGCCCAGAAGTCGCGGATGCCGAACCGCTATCAACTGAAGCTCCGCGTCGAATCGCGCACGCCGAACGCGCCGCCGCCGCTCGAGTCCTCGTGGGACTCGACCCTACACATCTGGCGCGACGGGAACAAATTGCGCGTCGATCACCTGGACGCGCACTACACACCCCCGCGGCCGAATCACGATAGCCACGATCGGCGCATCACGTGTGAGAATTGCGAGAGGGAAGGTTACGGAATCGTGACCACCGTCGTGCGGGGCGCTCCCCCGACGCTCCACGCGGTCGAGTTCGTTCGGCTCGGTACGCGCAATTTGGACGGGTACTGCACCTTTTTCGATTGGCGATATTTCGGATTGAGTAACGACCGGATGTGTGGGTACTCGAGACTTCATATCGGCACCGACTTTCCCGGTTTTTTCGGCCGACCCGAAGTACAGACGAGGAACGAAAATCGGGACGGGGTGCCGTGCCTCGTCGCGACCATGTCCCGGAAGCCGGCGAACCTCCAGCAATCCGTTTGGCTCAGTGAGCGCGACGGGTTCCATCCGATCTTTTTCGAGGACAAGTTCGAGGTCGAGGGGAAGCCCGAGAGTCGAACGGCGGAGGTGAGCTGGCAACTGACACCGGGAGGGCACCGGTACCCAAAAACGATGAAACACGACACGACGATTTCGTTCAACGGCGCGAAATACCGGAGTGAAGAAGTCGTCACGGTCACACACGCCGATTTCGACAGCGCCATCGACCCCGCGGTGTTCACGCTCGCCGGTTTCGGGTTGAACGAAAACCAGGCGATCAGGCTTCCCGACCTGGAGCCTTCCAAGTTACCGCTGTGGCGGAACGGCAAGGTTGATGAGTCGTACACGCTCGGCCAGTACACGGCCGATATGCTTGGCCCCCCAACAGCAGTTGCTGACGGCCCGAAAACCGTGGCCAGTTACCCGGCTCAAAGCAACAGCACTCTCGTCGTGAGCTTCGCGGCCGCGCTGCTAGCGACCGTGACCGCGGTACTCGCGGTCGTAATCCGCCGGCGGAGGGCCGCGGGATGACGGAGCCCAACCGATCGCTTCGGCGCCGCGGGGTCAGTTTGGTGGAAGTGCTGGTGGTCTTGAGCCTCCTGTCGTTCCTGTTCGCGCTGCTCATACCCGCGGTGCAGAGCGCTCGGGCGGCGGCCGCGCGAATAAGCTGCCGGTCGAACCTCCGACAGATCGCCCTGGCGACACATAGTTACGAGTCCGCCCACGGCCAACTGCCGCCCGCGTTCCGGCACCGGCGAACCGACACGGAGACGCCCAACCTTCAGTGGCCGCTGCTGATCGCGCCGTACCTCGAACTCGGGGCCAACTGGCAGACGGCGGTGGACGATTTTCGGCGCGACCGGGACGCGATATTCCCAACGCCGCACCGCGGTCTGTCGGTGCCGCTGAAGCCGTTCTCCTGTCCGTCGGACCCGCGGACCGCGGTGAGCTGGGAAGTCAAGTTCGTTTACACACTCGCCCGCCCCCGTCCGACCCTCGTCACCCGATCGTTCGCGCTCACCTCGTACCTCGGGAACGGGGGCGAGTTCAGCGCGCGGCGGGACGGTGTCATCGTCGCGGACGGCACCGTAACTCTGTTACATGTAACGGACGGCACTTCCAACACGCTCGCGTTCGGCGAGCGCCCGCCGCCAAGGAACTTAATGCTCGGGTGGTTGTACTACGGGTGGGGGGCACACGCGAACGGGGTGGGCGAACTCAGTTCTGTTATGGGAGTCAATGACCCGAACCCGTTTGCCCGACGGGTACCGGACACGAGTTGCGGTCCCGGGCCGTTCCCGTACCAGCAACCGGATTTGAACTCCGAGGCCGACTGCGCCCAGTTCCAGTATTGGTCCTTGCACTCCGGGGGCGCCAACTTCGCTTTTTGCGACGGCTCGGTTCGGTTCCTCACGTATCGGGCCAACTCGGTACTGGCCGCGCTAGCCACCCGCGCCGGGGGCGAAGTGGTCGCTCCCGACTAAACACCGGCCGTTCGCTCGGACACGCGCCACAACCGGGCACCGCACGTTCCACCGCCCGGCATACACCGGCCGCTCGCCAAGAGGTGCCGGACGAACCGCCCTCGCCCGGCGAGCACCTCCGGCACCCTGCCCTCGACTCCGGTCCCGCGCCCGGTTACGCTATCCGACGCTTCACACGGAGGTAACGGATAATGATGCGTCTAATCGTTGTATTGTTCGCACCCGTTGCGCTGATCGGCCTCGCGCCCGCGGCACCGGTGCCCAAGCACCTGATGCCCAAGGAACCGCTCTACCACGCGGTGCAGAAGGGCACGCGCTGGGTGTACACGGACAACGGCATGGATTGCGAATTCGAGGCCACGGACGTGAAGCCGCTCGCACGGGGCGGGTGGACCGTCACGGTGGAATGCGTGCGCGACGGGGCGAAGTCACCGTACCAGAAGATCGAGGTTTCGCCGCGCGGTCTCGTTGTCATCGAAGCGCGGGGGATCTCGGCCGAAAACCCGTTGTGCCTGCTCCAGCGCCCGGCGGAACCCAACGCGGAGTGGTCGTACCGCCGGGACAATCCCGGCGCCACATACAGTCGGGGCGCCATGATGGTGACCGGCACCGAGGACGTGAAGGTGCCCGCCGGGGTGTTCCGCGCGGTCCGCGTCGTTCATGAGGTGACCGTCGTGTGGAACGACAAGCCGATTCAACAACTGCGCGTCACCACCTGGTACGCGCCCGACGTTGGCCTCGTGAAGGCGACGGGCGAGGGCTACAAGTCGGAGCTGAAGTCGTTCACGCCCGGGAAGGGCTGATTCGTTCCCCGCGCGCGAGCGAGCCGGCTCGGAGCACCCACCCGCTCGTTGGCACTCGCGGTTCGCCAAAAAGACTATCGTGAGTTGGCCGCTGTCGGTCGCCTTACTCGTGAGCGGGTGTTTCTGCGCTCGCGATTCCGTGATACTCCTGTATCGCATCGCACGCGGTCTCGCACGTGGCGAGGTCGGCTAAGCCCCGCACCGCCCACTTGAGTACCGGCACGTCGCGTTCCACACCGGAACCCGCACACCCCCGCGCGCCGTATGTGCGATCGCGACGCACGTGGCGCACCAAAAGTTGTGGCGTGCGAGCCACAAGCGGGTGTAGGATGTCGGCACAGCACTTGCTGTGATAGGCGGACGACAGCACTTCTTTCCCTACCGTCGCCCGGGAGCCGCATCATGCACGTTGAAGTCAACACCGATACCCGCACCTCCGTCGACGCCACTGCCGCGACCGCTCGGATCGAGAGCGGGCTGGCCCGGTACCGCGAGCGCCTCACCCGCGTGGAAGCCCACCTCAGTGACGTGAACGGGCCGAAGGGCGGCCACGACATACGGTGCGCGCTAGAGGCCCGCCCCGCCGGGCACCAACCGCTCGCGGTGACGAACGAGGCCCACACCCCAGAGGACTCGGTGAAGGGCGCGGTCGAAAAGATGGGCCGGCTCCTGGAGCACACGTTCGGCCGGATCGACGACGCAAAGGGGCACACGTCGGCCAGCGGTTTGCCCACCTGACCGAAGAAAGCCCGGGCTATTCTCGGTGACCCCTTCGGGGTCCAAGAACAATTACGGTATTTGCGCCTCGACGAAGCCAAGTGCCTTTGCGACCCCGAATGGGGTCACCGGAAATAGCCCGGGCTTTCAACCCCGGGCTGGCTGTGCGCGGTTCGCGCGACACGTCTTCAATCTTCACGTTACCACCGGCGCCCGCGCCAACCGCCGTAATAGCGCGGCCCGCCGTAGTAGCCCGTGTACCCGCCGTAATACGCTGGATACGTCGGGTACGTGCGGTACCCGGCCCATTGCCACGTCGAGTACGGGTTCGTCCACCCGTAAGAGTACGTGCGCAGACCGGGGTAGTTGTAGGCGTAGTTGTAAGAGTACGACGGGTACGTGTAGCCCACCGGCGTCACATACGGGCTGGAGTTAACCGACGGGTACACGATGATCTGCGCTTTCGCGTCGTTCGCGGTACCCAGGGTGAAAGTCAGAGCGGCAGCAGCGGCCGCGGTCAGAAGTGATGCACGCATGGTCGCCTTTCATTCAAACGGGCGAAATCGGGCGGCTGTAAAGCCTACCGATATAATCCGCAACGCGCGTGCCACTCGGCGCCGGGAAGTCACGAAAAATCCGGTTATCGACGGGGAAGGGAAGAACCGCAGATGACGCGGATCACGCAGATCAGAGGAAACAGAGATTCAGGAGACAGAGGGGACAGATCAGACATCCGAACCGTGTTGCTTCACCCCCGTAGGGGCGGCCGCGTGTAGCCAGGGGTGAAGCAACGCGCAACCCCTGGCGGGCTGCCACGTACCCCGGCGATCCAGGCCGAACGCGCCCGCCGGCGCCCCGCTTATCCCAGGTGAACCCATCACGTCTCGTTCGGTCAAGGCCGGATCGGTGCGATACCGGCGAAGCTAACATCTGCTAACAATTCGGCCGCACCGCGGACCATCGCAACCGACATTTCCGCGATCCGGCGCGTCGAGATTTTGTGCGCACGACCGTGAAGGCCCGTTTAAGCCCTCGCGCGCATTTTCGCGCCGGCGCGGAGGCGGCTCGCACGCGCTGTCTCGCCCGTAACGCCTACAGGGGAAATGGTTATTTCGTCTTCGCGGTAGCCAACTGTTTCACAACACGCAACAGGATCCACATTAGATTAACATATTAGAGAATAACATGCGTTATCCGAATAAGGAAAAAGTAGAAAACGACATATGAGATGCGTGAGTTCGGTGTGTACAATCGCCACGCCGGTAAGAAGCCGGTGCCATTTCCACTACAGTGAGTGTCTCACATGGATTCGCCTTTCGGTTTGCGCTCGCGCATCTCCCGCCTGCTGACGGCCCCGGTGCGGGAGCCGCGGCGCGCGCCCCGCGCCCGGCTGATGGCGGAGGCTCTGGAGGCCCGTGAGGTTCCGGCCCGGGTCAACTTCACGTTCGCCCTGGACGAGTCCGCGGGGAGCTTCGGACTCACGACCACGCAGCGGAACCTGTTCCTCACGGACCTCCAGGCCGCCGGCCAACTGTGGTCCGACCAGATCGCCGGGGCCGCGGCGAACCCGGTCACCCTGGAAGTGCGCGTGGTGCCGGCCGCGCTCGGGAGCAGCACCTACGCGAATTGCGGCCCGACCGCCCAGGTCGTGAGCGGGGGCGTGAGTGAGGCCGGGACACTGTACGAGAGCCGAACCGGGGTGGACCCGAACGGGGCCGTCTCGGACATCACGATGACGTTCAACACCGCGTACTTGCAGTCCAGCGCGAGTTTCCCGGTCGGCGCGTTCTTCGACCCGAGCGGGGCGGCCCGGACCGGGACCGTTCCCGCCGGGCAAGCGGACGTTATCAGCGTCGCGCTCCACGAAATGGGGCACGGGCTGGGGATCGTTAGTGCCCGAAATTCGAGCGGAGTGGTGCCCCCGGGTGTCGCGCCGACCACGTTCGACACCAAGATTTCCGGGACCGCGTTCGTCGGCGCCCAGGCTCAGGTGGTAAACGGTGGAGCGGTCCCGCTGAGCGCCGATTACAGTCACCTCAACGTGTCCGGGGATCTGATGTTCCCGTCCATCGGGGGCGGGGTCCGGCGGTCGATCGGCGGGCTGGACACGGCCGTTCTCCGGGACCTCGGGTGGGCGCCGGTAATCACGGCCACGGCTGCCACGGCCAGCGCCACCTTCTCGTTAGATTCCGCTGGGAACCTGTTCCGGCAGGCGGGCGGGACGACCACCCTCGTAGCACTGGCCATCACGGATATGGAAGTGGTTCAGGGGCAGTTGTTCGTGCGGAACGGCGGGAACAACGTGTTCCGCTACAACGCGGCCGGCGGGTTCGATTTCATTGCCGCGTCCGTCCTGCAGATCGGGCAGGGGCTGAACCAGTTCTTCGTGCTCAACGGCGGGAACAACGTGTACCGCTACAACTGGAGCACAGGGGGCTTCGACCTGCTGGCCTCCGCGGTCCTGGAGATCGGCCAGGGGCAGGGCCAGTTCTTCGTGCGGAACGGCGGGAACAACGTGTTCCGGTACAACGCGGCCGGCGGGTTCGATCTGTTGGCTTCCGCGGTCGTGAAGATCGGGTCGTCCCAGGGCGACTTCCTCGTGCTCAACGGCGGGAACAACGTGTACCGGTACAACGGGAGCACCGGCGGGTTCGATCTCATTGCCACGTCCGTACTGGAGATGGAATCGTCCCAGGGGCAGGTGTTCGTGCGGAACAGCGGGAACGCCGTGTACCGGTACAGCGGTGGCGGGTTCGCCCTGTCGACCGTGAACATCATCGACATCTGGTCGTCCGGCGGGCTGTTCTACGTCAAGCGCAGCGACGGGGCCATCTTCCGGTACTCGCCCGGCCTGGGCGATTACATCCTATCCGCGTAGTGCCGTAGCCCGCTGGTGTGCCCGCCGAGCGGGGTAGCACATCTGGGAGCGGGGCACGTCGCCCACGTGCTCTCGCTTCCAAGAGCCCCGGGCCGCGGAAGCATTTCCGGCCCGGGGCTTTCCCTTTTCTCCTACGGCTTCCGCGCCTTCTCTGTTTTTCGTCGTTTTTCCTTTCTCCTTTTCCCCTTTTGCCTTCTAACGCTACTCCCAGCCCTGGGCGGCTTCGGCGGCGAGGTCGCTGACCACGGCGACGAGCACCTCCAGCGCGGGCCACCGGTCCCCGGCGAGCGGGACGCCGTGGCGCGCGGCGATCCGCGACAGGTGCCCGCCGAGCGGCCCGGCGAGCAGCTCCGGCAGCGCGCCGGACTTCGCGGACTTGCTCAGGTACATGATCTGGCGGAACGAGCGCTGCATAACGGCCAAGGGCCGAGCCGGGTCCGGTTCGGGGACGCTCTGATCGTCGTGTGAAACGTCCGTTTCAGGTACCGGTGCGAACGTAGGGGCGGGCGCGGCGGCGACCGCCAGGTCACGCAGGATCTGGGTCTGGCTCACGCCCTCGGCCCGGGCGATCGCGCGGGTACTCTGACCCTCCTCTTTGGCCGCCATCACCCGGAGGATGCGCCCCGTGCGCGCGGCTTCCAGTTCCTCCACCGTGAGGTGCCGGCGCGCCAGGTTCAGGTCCAGGCACTCGGCGCGCGCGTCCTCGTCGGGCATGGCCCCGCGGTGCTGAACGGGCACGTCCAGGTCCAGTTCGGCGGCGATCTGGAGCCGGTTCGCGCCGTCGATGACGCACCGCGTGCCCCAGGTGGCGCTGTCGTAGGTCACGGCGCGGTTGAGCACCTTGTTGTGCCGCGAAATGCTGGTCCGCAGTTCCGTCAGTTCCAGCGGGCTGAGGGGCCGGAGCAACCCGGCGAAGGGCAGGTGAAAGGTCAGGTTCCCGAGTCGAACCGTTGGAACGGAGGCGTCTGGCACGAAGTAGGGTTCCTCTGGTGAAGGGGACAATGCTGCGGGTTGGAGGCTCATCGGGAGGCGCGGGGGGCGCCAAAGCGTTGCGTGCGTGTTATTGCCAGGGGTACGTGGGTGTCCACCAGGGGTTGCGCGGGGTACCCGGGTTGCGCGAGGTCCGCCAGGGGTAGAGTCCGCCAGGGGTTGCGCGTTGCTCCACCCCTGGCTACAGGCCCGCGCCCCTACCGGGGCTCAAAACCACCAATGAAGCCCCGAACGGGGCGGCCGTGAGTAGCCAGGGGTGAAGCGCATGCGCAACCCCTGGCGGACATCCACACACCCCTGGGGCATAGATGCGCAACCCCTGACGCACTCCACGCAACCCCTGGCGGACATCCAACGGGGCAACGACGCGCGCAACCCCTGGCGGACACCCACGCACCCGGGCAACCCCTGGCGGGCACTCGCGCACCCCTGCACCCCGGGCATACGGACAGATGGCGGAACCGGGATACGGGTTCTGGTTCGTCGAGAAATAAGGCCCGGTCGCGGGCGGGTGGTCAAGGCGGTCAGGGTGCGAAGGTGCGCTATGACCGCGCAAGTCGTGGCGCACATCCAACCGGGCAAGTGCGCGCAATTATGTATTTTCTAGATCGAATCGAGACTGATTGTATTCTTTGGTGAGCATACGGAAGGGCGCGGAGTGTTTCAGCAAATAGGAAACGCCCTGGTCACCTTGACCGCCCTGACCGGGCCTTGTGCCGCAACGACTTGCGCCGGTCATAGCGCACCTTCGCACCCTGACCGCCTTGACCACTTCCGTTGTTCGGAGGGAGTTCGTGGACGGCAGGTGGTTGGACGGTACTGGCGCCTGAACCGCCCGGGATCAGTCCTCATCATCCCCGCCCGGGGACCAGCCCGGGGTGTCGCGCCGGCGCCGGTCGTAGTCGACGAGTAGCGCGTCCGGGCGCCCCTCGGTCCAGGTCACCCCCACGTACATGTTGTGCCGCTCGCGCCCCTCTCGCGGGCGCGCCCGCTTGACCTCACGGAACACCTTGCGCAGCTCCCCGCCAAAATTCCCGTCGGATAGGGGTAGGTAGCGCCGCTGGCGGCACCACTCCACATAGGCCGCGAACAGCTCCGTGGTCCTCAGTTGCGCGGTGGGCGCGGGCTTCAGGTGCTCGTCCAGGAACTGGCGGTGCGGGTTGCACAGTTCGCGGTGCTCGGCCTTCGCCGCTTCGCACGTTCGGGACGCCGTAAAGTGGCCCTGGCGGTACAACCGGCACAGGCCGTCCAGTGCCCAGTTCAGGATGCCAGGTAGTTCGCCAGATGCCGCCCACCACTCCGGTTCGGACATCCCGCGCACGCGCTCGGAATCAGATATCACCGCTGTGAACGGGACGAGCTGGTAGCGCCGCCAGACGCCCTCGGTGCGGTCCGCGAACCGAGGGAGGGTGTTCGTGAGGAGGAGCAGCCGGGCCGTGGGGCGCGTGTGGAGCGGGGTCTTGTTCTTGCGGTCGAAGCTCATGAGATCGCCGGACACGAAGCTCTTCAGTTTCGCCTCCGCGACCCGGTCCATTTCGCCCACTTCGGCTACTGCGTTCACCAGTTTCCCCAGCGTGCCGGCCAGCGCGAACCGCTCGCCGAACTCCTCCAGGGGCACGGAGGAATAGTTCCAGTCGCCCACCAGCGCGCGCAGCGCCGCCAGGAACGTGCTCTTGCCGTTGGACCCGTCCCCGGACAGGACGAAGAACGTCTGGAAGTGCGAATCGTACCGCAGCAGGTACCCGGCCATCTCTTGCAGAACGGCGACGCGCTCGGTGTCGCCGTCGGTGATGCGACCGAGGAACGCCTCGAATTTCGGGCACCGTGTGCCCGGCTCGAACTTCACCGGTAGCGCCGCCGGCGTGAAGAACAGGGGCGTGGCCGGTAGAACGGTCGCTGTTCCGCTCGCGAGAAGTTCGGCCACGTCGATCAGCCCGTTCGCGCAGGCGATGTACTCGCGCTGGGGAGCGACGGGGCGCAACCGGGGGATGCGCCCGGGCTGCGGGGCATCGGCGGCTGTGAGCATCAGGGGCCAGGTCGTGTCCCCGTCCAGGTGGCACATGGACGCGGCCGCATGGATCGCGTTGCCCACCTTTCGGCCGTCCAGCTTCACCACCTTGGGGCGCGCGTTCCGGCGCCCGTCGGCCTCCCAGTTCGCCACGGCCACACGGTGATCGGCCTCGCACTCCTCGCGCAAAATGGTCCAGGCGCGCTTGCTGAAATCGTCGTCGGTCACGGTCACGTAGCGCCCGCGCTTCCACTCCCACCACTCGGCCCGGTGGTAGATCAGTGTGGGCAGATCCCCGATTCGGGGAACGAGCAACCGGCCCAGTCGGTGCGGGTCGAGGAAGTCTTCGTGGACGGGGTCTTGGGGCGGGGGCGCTTCGGGCGCGTCCGGGGCTTTCGTTGCGGGGCTGGTTCTTGTGGAACGGGCCTCTGTGGGCCTGGGAATTGGGGCGCGCCGAGGTGGGCCGTAGCCCTCCGTCCGGAGCCGTTCGGCGAGTGCGGCGAAGTTGTTGCCGTGTTCCAGCGCGGCGCGGAGCTGGCTCGGGTTCAGGCCGCGGTGGTCCGGGATGCCGGCCGCGTCGGTGAACCCGTAGAAGATGGGCACGCCCGACACGAGCATCAGGTTCCCGCTCTTGTCCCCGTTCTTGCCGGGGCGCCGGAAGTCCCAGCGCGGCCCGCGCCGGCCCGCGGGCTCCCACCGGTGGGCCTGGAGCAGCGCGGCCATTGTTTCCATTGTTTGGGAGCGATTGAACGACGCGAACACGTCCTCGGCGGGCGCCTGGGTAGGGACGGGGGCGCGGGGCGCGGGCGGATTCGGGTTATAGGTCAGGGCCGCGTCGGGGATCAGCGACGCGGGTTCGCCCGTTAGACCCAGGACGTGTTCGACAGCGCTCGCGCCTTCGAGCCAGCCGGCGCCGGACCAGACGCGCGGCCAGAAGTCGCGCGCGTGGTGGCGCCCGATGAGCCGGAGCCAGTTCCCGAACTTGGTCGAACCGTCGAGCGTGGCCTGCTTGGGGAACACCTCCGGTGGCCGGGGGAACCCGAATTCCCCGGCCCGGCGCACGAGCCAGCGCCCGAACGCGAACAGGACCGGCCCCTCCACCGGGTCCGCGAACAGCGCGCGCAGGTGGTACCCGCCGGTGCCGTTGGACTCGCTGAGGAGCGGGGCGAACCCGAGCGCGCGGAGGTCGTCGTACAGGGTTCGCGCGAACCGCTCGTTGACCGCGGGGTCGGTGGGGGTACCCGGGTGGGCGTCGATGTCGACCCCGACCCACTTCCCGGCCCCGTCCGTGCCCAGCGCGTGCAGCCCGATGACGTCCGCCGTGCCGCGTGCGCGGAAGTGCCGGGCGAGCAGCTCGTGGTTCACGAACCCGGGGCTCGGGCCTTTGACGGGGCGCGTGGTCCGGTGGACGCCCCCGGTATCGACCCAGCACCCGCCGCAGCGGTCGGTTCGGTTCACGATGCGCAGCGCGGCCCAGCGCGCGAGGTCGTCCGCGCGCGCGTGCCAGGCGATGGTAGTCACGGGTGTCAAAACGCCGGTTCTCCATAGGTTCCCGGGGCGCGTGGGTTCCCAGGGTGCGTATTGCAGCGGCGCCACCCGCCGCCCGTGCGGGCGGGGTTCGCCCGTGCGTCCGTGGCACAGGCCTCTGGCCTGTGGAGGCGCCTCCACAGGCCAGAGGCCTGTGCCACCCAACCAAAAGCGCGCTCGCCAGAACCGCCGCGGTTAGTCCTGGAACGCATCTTCGAGCGCGCGGACCGCGTTCTCGAACGCGGGGTCGTCCTCGTCGTCGTGGCACGGGCGCTCGCGGAACGTGGCCGGCGGGTCGAACCGGGGCGGCGCCCAGTGTACGACCCGGTCCGTGACGCAGACGGGGCAGCGCCAGATCTCCGTACCGTTGGGATCGACACACACGAGCACGCGGGGGTGGTTGCAGCGGTTACTGGTGGCGCGCTGGGACACGGCACACTTCTCCTTCGGTGCGGGAATCGGGACGTCGGGGTAAGAGAAGGGGACTTCGGTGAAGAGAAGGGGTGAAATGGTGAGCGGGTGAAGGGGTGAGAAAAACGGCTCGTTTCGCCTACGTTTTTGTCTTTTCACCCGTTCACCCTTTCAGACTCTCACCCCTTCAGGCAAGAAGGGTTACTCGTCGTCGAAGTCGTCGGCGCCGTCTTCACTCATGTCCTGGCGCTCGATGATTTCGTCGGTGATCGTGTCGAGCAATTCGTCGAAGTCGTCGGCGCCCAGATCGTCGGCCGCCTCATCGAGCAATTTCGTGATCTTACGCTGGTACTCGTCCACGGTTCGGTCTCCGGGGTTGGGGATGGGGACAGGGACGGGTGTTGAGACACTGGGGCGCCCCGTCACGCGGGCGCGTCGGCGGGGGCGGACGCCTTGAGGAAGCGGGCCACGGCCGCGGGGGTGGTCCACCACTCGCCCCGGCGCTTCACGCCGTCGAGGTGGGCCCCGCGCCGGCCCTCGATGACCCACCGGAGCATCACCACCGGAGGGGCACCGGCCGCGCCGCTCAGGTCCGCGAGCGGGCGCAGCTCCCCGTCGGCCGCCAGGCGCAGGATCGCGCGGCCGATCTCGATGCGGCTTCTCTTCGCCACGATTGGGGGTTCCTGGAAGATCTGTGGGCGGGGCGGAACGCGCCCGTTGGCAATCGGGGGCAGAAGCGCCCCGGTGGAATGTACTCCCGCGCTTGTATTTTGATCGCGCGTTCAGTATTACTAGATTTAGTACGCGATAACTGCGAGGGTGTCAAGCGGAATTACTAAAACTAGTAACGAGGTGCGCGACCGTGGCCGAGCGCGAACCCCTGAGTCCGTCTCAAGCGAAACTGCTGGAGTTCCTGCGCGCCGAGCTGCGTGCCCGGCGCGGCGTTCCGTCGTGGCCCAAGATCGCGCGCGCGTGCGGCTGGTCCTCCACGCGCTCCGTGGGCTACAACCTGGACCAGCTCGCGCGCAAGGGGCACCTGCGCCTCACCGGTGGGCCGGGGGGCATCGAGCTGGTCGGCGCGCCGGCCGGGTTCACGCTACCGGTACTGGGCGACGTGGCCGCGGGCGCGCCGATCCCGCCCCCGGGGGACGGCGAGCCCGAGCACTTCGAGTTCGAGAGAGTGTTCGGCGGCGAGGACGTCTTCATGCTCCGGGTCCGGGGCGACAGTATGATCGAAGCGCTGATCGGCCCGGGCGATCTCGTGGCCGTCCGGCGCGCGCCCGAGGCCGCCGACGGCGAGAAGGTGGTGGCCATGATCGACGGCGAACTCACGCTCAAGGTGTTCCGCCAGCGCGCGGGCGGCGCGATCTGGCTCCAGCCGTGTAACTCGAAACTCGCCGGCATCAAGCTCGACCCCAAAAAGGACAACCGCGTCATCGGCGTACTCGTGGGGGTGGTCCGGGCCGGGAACTGATGACAGGCGGGTGGGCGAAGGGGTGAAGGGGTGAAGGGCAGAGCCGCGGACCCCAGATGTAGACAGGCAGCGCCCGTCCGATGGCGGTGCGTGTCGAACGCTCTCCGGTCGGTCACTTCCGCTTGCCCTCTGCGCGTGCCTATGAGTACACTTCCGGCCCGCTTTCCCGGAGGCAAGCCATGTGGTGCGCGCTGTTGGCTCTGGTGCTGTCGGTGTGCCCGGTCCTGTCGCAGAAGCCGAGGCCGGATCGCGTCGCGCGAATCAAAGTCGATGGGAACGTCCACACCCCCGACTCGGTGATCTTAAATGAGCTGTACGCATTGGGGTTGTACCCCGGCCGGCTTCTCAATCGCGCGAAATTGCCGATCGCTCAGACGCGACTGAAGAAATTGGGACTGTTCGAGGACGTGACCGTTGCGGTCATCGATAACGAGTTCGACAGCGAGTACAAGGACATTCTCATCCAAATTCAGGAGCGCTCGTGGGTGTGGCTCACGTTCGCGATTGAAGACACGACGATTGCCGTGCTGACGCTGGACGTGGACCGGTACCGGAGCACCGCGTACCGCGTACAAAAGAAGCTGTGGGGTAAGAGCCCGTAACCGCGATTGATCCCCTGGGAACAAACAGGCCCCACGGGAATCAAACGCGCACCCGAACGAACCAACGGAGACGTGAATGACCGGATCGGTGCTGGTGTCCGTACAGGTCGGGGGGCCGCAAACGTTCGGCGAGGAGGGGGCCGCGGACCCGGCCGACCGACCGTGGACCACCGGGTTCATCAAGGCGCCCGTGACCGGGCCGGTCGCGCTGCGGCGCACCAACCTGAGCGGCGACGGGCAGGCCGATCTCGTGAACCACGGCGGGCCGGACAAGGCCGTCTGCGTGTACCCCGAGGTCCATTACGCCTACTGGCGCGCCGACCTCAACCGCGACGAGCTGCCGCCCGGCGCGTTCGGGGAGAACTTCACGGTCGGCGCGCTGGCGGAGCCGGACGTGTGCATCGGGGACGTGTGGAAGGTCGGCGCCGCGGTCCTCCAGGTGTCGCAGCCGCGCCAGCCGTGCTGGAAGCTGGCCCGCCGGTGGCGCGTCAAGGATCTCGCGCTGCGCGTGCAGCAGACCGGCTTCACCGGGTGGTACTTCCGGGTGCTGCAAGAAGGAGTAGTAGAAGCGGGTCTTCCACTGGAACTGGTCGAGCGCCCCGAACCGCACTGGACCGTCGAGCGCGCCAACCGGGTGATGCACCACCTGAAGTCCGACTACGCGCAGGCCGCGGAACTGGCCGCGCTACCGACGCTGTCCGCGAGCTGGAAGAACACACTGCGCACCCGCGCCGAGAAGCACACGCACCCGGACGCCGGCAAGCGCCTCAACGACCCGCACGCGAACTGAGGGCGTCGCGCTCCAGGGGCGCGCGACTATTTCCCGAGAGCGCGCCCCGGGCGGAATTAGGTGCCCCGTTCGGGCACCGGCATAGGCGGCACGGGCGCCACGCCGCGCCCGTGCGGGCGGGGTCTACCGGCGCCCGGTTCTCGCACCCGACACCCTTCACCCCTGCGTCACAAGCACCGGTCCTCGACACCACACCCCTCGGGCGCGAGCGACTCCAGACCGTGCGCCGTTTCGTACCGGGCGCCTGCGGGTTTTCACCAGCGCGACCTCGCGTTTCCGCACCCCATTCAGGGGGTAGATCCCGCGCGGCCCTTCAACCATCGGATAACAAATAAACTCTAGTGGTGACACACGATGCGGCGATTTGATAACCTTCCAATAGTACGCACGCCTTCTCGCATTCGCTTCGCACCTGGCCCGGGTCGTAGGTCGCACCATGAACGGAACCGGTGAATCGCTGCCCGTCCCCGCGTCGCTCACCGTTCACACCGCGGTCGAGGGGCTGCTGCTGCTGTTCAACGCGGTGGAGGACTACGCGGTCTTCGTAATGGACACGTCCGGGCGCGTGACCGTGTGGCACCCCTGCGCCCAGCGCCTCCTGGGGTACGCGGCCGAGGAGATCATCGGGGCCGACTTCGCGCGCCTGTTCCCGCCCGAGGACGTCGCGCGCGAGGCCCCCCGGCGCCAACTGGACGCGGCCGCCCGTTCCGGGCGCGCGGACGAGGAGGGCTGGCGCGTTCGGAAGGACGGCACCCGGTTCTGGGCCTTCACCTCGGTGTCCGCGATGCGGGACCGCACCGGGGGCATCTGGGCGTTCGGCCAGATCGTCCGCGACCTCACCGAGCGCCGGCGGGCCGAGACCCTGTTCCGCTCGGTCATCGACAACGCCGACGACTGCATCATCACGAGCGACGTCACGGGCCGCATCCTGCTGTTCAACCGCGCGGCCGAGCGCACCTTCGGGTACGCGGCCTCCGAGGTCGTCGGGCACAACGTCCGCGTCCTGATGCCCGAGCCGTTCCGGGGCCAGCACGACTCGTACATCGAGCACTACGTGCGGACCGGGCAGGCCCGGATCCTGGGCGCCGGGCGCGAGGTCGTGGGCCTGCGGAAGAACGGCTCCGAGTTCCCGCTCCACCTGGAAGTGTCGCAGTTCACCCTGGACGACCAGCGCCACTTCATCGGCATCGTGCGCGACCTGTCCGCGAGCAAGCGGCTCGAGGACCAGTTGCGCCAGTCGCAGAAGATGGAAGCGGTGGGGCGGCTCGCGGGCGGGGTCGCGCACGACTTCAACAACCTCCTCACCATCATCAACGGGTACAGCGAAGTGCTGATGGGGGCCATGCCCGCCGGCGACCCGAACCGCGAGTGGGTCCGGGTCGTCTGGGAGGCCGGGAACCGCGCGGCCGGGGTGACGCGCCAGCTCCTGGCGTTCAGCCGCCGGACCATCGTCGAGCCGCGCGTGCTCGATCTCAACGAGGTCGTCGCGCTGTCCACGAAGATGCTGAAGCCCCTGATCGGCGAGGACGTGATCGTGTCCACGGTCCTGGCCCCGGACCTGGCACACGTCCGGGCGGACCGGAACCAGATCGAACAGATCCTGGTGAACCTGGCCGTGAACGCGCGCGACGCGATGCCCGGCGGCGGGCGCCTGAGCATCGAAACGCGCGACGTGCGCCTTGGCGCTCCGGGTTCGGTCGCGTACCCGGAGCTCCAGCCGGGGCGGTACGCGCAGCTCACGGTGACGGACACCGGGGCCGGGATGACGGCCGAGGTGCGCGCCAACATCTTCGAGCCGTTCTTCACGACCAAGGAATCGGGCAAGGGGACCGGGTTGGGGCTGGCGATGGTGTACGGGGCCGTGAAAGCGCACGGGGGGCACATCGACGTGTCCAGTGCCATCGGAACGGGGACCACGTTCACGATCCTGCTGCCGACCACGACCGAAACCGGGGCCGAGGGCGACGGCACCGCGCCCGCGTTGCCCCTGGCCGCGCGGGGCACCGAGACGCTGCTCCTTGTGGAGGACGAGGACGGGGTCCGGCACCTGGCGAAGTTCGTTCTCGAATCGCACGGGTACACAGTGATCGAGGCCCGCGACGGGCGCGAGGCGGTGGCACTGGCGGGCGCGCACGCGGGGCCGATCCACCTCATGGTAACGGACGTGGTGATGCCGGGCCTGGGCGGGCGGGAAGCGAGCGAGACGGTCCGCGCGGCGCGCCCCGCCCTGAAGGTGCTGTTCATGAGCGGCTACACGGACGACGAGGTGGTGCGCCACGGGATCGTCGAAGCGACCGGCGCGTTCCTCCAGAAACCGTTCTCCCCCCTGGGGCTGGCGCGAAAGGTCCGCGCGGTCCTCGATTCGGCCCCCGATAGCTGACGCCGAGTCGGACCCGCCTGGCGCCCCCTCCGGGGCCGGTCCCGTTGCTCTCGTAATTGCTCCCAGGGCGCCGCCCGCGCCTCGGGTCTCACTTCTTCGCGCGCTTCGCGGTCATGAGGACCGTTTCCGAGTTCTCGGTCGTCTTGAACTCGGTGGGGCGCTCGCGCCCGGTCAGGTTGATGCACCCGGTCAGGTTGTCGCCGTCGAGTTTGTAGATCCCGAGCATGGTGGTCCCGCGCCCCTCGCCCTCGGTGACGGTCGCGTCGAACGTCTTCGGCGACTTGGTCGAATCGAACTTGTGGGTGCCGGACGAGGTCACCTTGTCGCCGATCTTGATGGCGAACTTGTCGCCGTCGAACGTGACGGTGGTCATCTTGATCTGATTAAAGGGGATCTTCTTCCCGTTCCACTCCAGCGTCTCATACGCCCACGTTCCTTGTGTGGCCTTCTTGTCGTCTTTTTCGTCGGCGGCGCGCGCGGGCACGAACACGGCGACGACCAGAGCGGTACACAGAAGCGCAACTCGGTGACTCATGACCCGGCTCCCGAAGTGACAATACAAGCACTTGAACGCGGCCCGGTGGACGCCACACGAGCCAACGATTCAAAGCCTACGCGACCGATTTGCCGAATTCAAGAAGGCGTTCCCGGGTGCGTGTTGGTTGTGGCGCTACCCACCGCCCTTGCTGGCGGGGTTCGCCCGCGCCCGGGGTGGGGGCGCGCCAGGGGTGAAGGCGCGTCATTGCCCGGGTGGGCGTCCGCCAGGGGTGAAGGCGCGTCATTGCCCCGGGGTGCGTGGAGGCGCGCCAGGGGTGAAGGCGCGTCATTGCCCCGGGGTGCGTGGAGGTCCGCCAGGGGTTGCGCGTTGCTCCACCCCTGGCTATAAGCCTGCGTCCCTAACGTGGCTCAAACGAAGTTATGAAGCCCCGAATGGGGCGGCCGCGAGTAGCCAGGGGTGAAGCGCATGCGCAACCCGGGCGCGCCTTCACCCCGGGCGCGCCCCCACCCCTGGCGCGCCAGGGGTGGCGCCACCCACCGCCCTTACGGGCGGGTTCGCCCGCGCCCGGGTTCTCTTCTGTTTCTCCTTTTTCCTTTTTCCTTTTTCCTTCCGCTCCTTTTTCCTTCCGCTCCACCTGAACCCCCCGTTTCACACGCCGGTTAGAATGTCGGCTCACAGCCGCCCCTTCTCCTCGCGCTGCCACACGTGACATCCGCCGGGCATGTTGTCAGCGCGCCACGAAACCTTCTGCCTCGAATACGTCATCGACCTGAACGGGTCCGCGGCGTACCAGCGCGCGTACCCGAAGGTGAAGACCTCTGGCGCCGCGCGCACCGGGGCGGCCAGATTGTTAGCAAATGTTAGCGTCCGCGAGCGCGTGGCCGAGCTGCAACTCGCGCGCGCCGCGCGGTCCGACACCACACACGAGTGGGTACTGGAGCGCCTCAAGCACGAGGCCGAGTTCGAGGGCCAGGGGACCAGCCACGCGGCCCGCGTATCGGCCCTGGCCCTCATCGCGAAGCACCTGGGCATGTTCAAACCGGTGCCCGTACCGGACCGCCCCCCGATCGACCTGTCGAAGATCCCCGATGACCTCAAACGTGCCCTCCTCGCTGGACTCCGCGCTGTTCGCGGCCCTGGGGCTCCGGGCTAAAGACCTGCCCCTCCTGGAGCCGGACCTGGAGCGCTGGGACGCATCCACCCTCACCCCGGCCCAGTGGAACGCGCGGTTCCTGCCGCACTACTTCGGCACGTACCCCCCTGCCCTGCTCCACCGCGACTTCGACGCGGACCTCCACAACCTGCACCTCGCGCGCGGCACCAAGCGCTCGATCATCGCCCCGCGCGGCGCCGCCAAGAGCACCTGGAAGACCCTGGCGTACCCCCTGCGCTGTGCCCTGGAGGGCTGGGAACCCTATGTCGCGATCCTCTCGGATTGCAGCACGCAAGCCAACAACCAACTGCGCCACATCCGCCTGGAACTCGAAACCAACCAGCGCCTCGCGTCCGTGTACCGCACCGCGTGCGCGCCGGGGGCCGAGTGGAACGAGAGCAAGTTGCGCCTGAAGAACGGCGCGGTGATCGAGGCGTTCGGCACGGGCAAGAAGATCCGCGGGCACCGGAACCGGTCCGCGCGCCCGTCACTCATCATCTTCGACGACGTCCAATCGAACGCCGACATCCGCAGCGCCGAGTTGCGCCAGCACGCCTGGGACTGGGCCACGCGCGACGTGCTCCCGGCCGGCGACGAGCGCACCAACTACCTGGCGGTGGGCAGCGCCCTGCACCGCGAGTCCGTGGCGGTGCGCCTGGGCCAACTCGCGGGGTGGACTGGGCGCACCTACCGCGCGGTCCTCTCCTGGCCCGAGCGCGCGGACCTGTGGGACGAGTTCGAGCGCCTCGCGACCAACCTCGCCGACGGCAACAAGCTCGAAACGGCGCGGGCCTTCTATGCGCGAAACAAGCCCGAGATGGACCGCGGCGCCGAGGTCTACTGGCCGGACCGGTTCCCCATCGTGGAACTGATGCTCAAGCGCGCCGAAGTGGGCGCGACCGCGTTCGAGTCCGAGTACCAGGGCGTGCCCGGTGTACCCGAGGGCGCCGAGTGGCCCGCCGAATATTTCGATCGCACCGATTTCTTCTTCGACTCGTGGCCCGCGGACCTCGTGTTCAAAATTCAGAGTCTCGACCCCTCGAAGGGCACGAGCGAGAAATCCGACTACCAGGCGCACGTGCTGCTCGGGCTGTCGCAGTTCGGCACCCTGTTCGCCGATTGTGAACTGCGCCGCGAATCGGGCTGGGTGGAGCGCGCGATCGACATCGCGGCCGCGTGGCGCCCGGAAGAGTTGATCGCCGAAGTGAACAACACGATGGGCCTGTTCACACCGGCCGCAGAACAATTATTGCGGGAGCGCCACGCACAGGGCCGGCCGGTCGCGCTGAAGTACACGGAAACGATCGTTTCGCGCCCCAAACCGGTGCGGATTCGCGCCCTCAATGATTACCTGCGGCGCGGGCAATTGCGCGTCAAAAATACGCCCGGCGGCCGGCTCTTGGCCGAACAACTGCGGGATTTCCCGCACGGGGCACACGACGACGGCCCGGACGCGCTCGCCACCGCCGTACTGCGGATGCAGGAGCTTGTAACTTAAGCGCACAAGTGATGCTTGTAGTTCCTATGTAAAGTTCGTCCTGATTGTTCCAAACGGGTCACGAGTGTGGTAAGAAGGAGCCGCGTGCGATACGAACCGCCGGTCGCGCGTATGCCCAAGCCCAGCGTGATGCCGTGACCGATGAGCCCGCCCTTCTCGCTACAATTCTGGCCCGCCCGGACGAGGACACGCCCCGTCTGATGTTCGCCGACTGGCTGGACGAGCACGCCCAGCCGGTGCGCGCCGAGTTCGTCCGGGTGCAGGTGCAACTCGCCGACCTCTTGCGCCGCATGGCGCGCGCCGGCCTCTGCCCGCCCCCGCGCACCCGCACCGCGGCCGAGCACAAGCGCTACCCGGAACTGTTCGGGCTGCTCGCGCGCCAGGCCCTCATCTGGCCCACGTACAGCGAGTGGTTCCCGTTCGCGCCGGTCCCGCAGGACCACGCCGCGGCCACCTGCGAGGACATCTTCAACAAGCTGTGCGTGTACGCGCGGAGCGGTACCCTACCGTGGGTGTCGCTCACCCAGCGCGGGTTCGTCAAGGCGGTCCAGTGCTCCGCCGCGAACTGGCTCACCCACGCGGACGCGCTCCTGGCCCGGCACCCGATCGAGCGCGTGCGCCTCACGGACGTCGCGGGCGCGCGGGACCACGTCCGGCACGGGTGGCGCAACGGGCACAAGTGCCAGCTCGGGTTCCGGGGGCGCAAGATGCGCGTACTGGCGCTGCCCCCGTCGGCGCCCGGCTCCGAGAGCACCTGGCCGCACCTACTCGAAGCCGAGTGGCCGGGCCTCGCGTTCGAGCGCGGGTTCGATTAGCGCATCCACCCTGGCAGCCCCGCAGATCACGCCATCGGCCGGGTTATGCCGGCCACACCCAATTCCCGCCTCCGCACGCTCGGCCAGCCCCCGGAACCGGACGGGCTCGGCCTTCTGCGCCGCGAACTCGCAGCAAAAACTCGGCGCGTCGAGGAGACGCTCCTCAACCTCGACAACCTCATCTCGCCTACCGACTGGCTCGACGCCGGCGACGGGTTCCCCGGGTTCGGCGCGTGGCGCTGGAACCGCCCCGGCACGCGCGACCAGGACCGCACCCACGCGCCCATCACCTACCTCAACGAAGAGGACTGGCGCCAGCACGTCGCGCTCGCACGCGACCTGTGCCAGCGCAACCACCTCGCACTCGGGTTCCGGGACCACGTCGCCAACTTCATCGGACCGATCAGCGTCTCGTTCGTGCTCCGGGGGCAATCTCCCGGGGCCAGCGCCAGCGGTCCCATCGACGCCGACGGGGACGGCGAGCCGGACGTCGACCCCATCGTGAAGGAAGCGACCCAGGCCTGGGACGAGTGGCGCGAGCTGGCCGAGTGGGGCGAGGGCGAGCACGACCGCGAGGCCGAGTGCCGCACGCGCCTCATCGTCGAAGGTGAATGTACGCTCCGGTTCTTCACGGGCGACGCGCGCTCCAACGGCCTGCCCCACGTGCGCCACATCGAACCCGAACTGATCCGCACCCCACCTGGGGCCAGTACCACCGATCCGTGGGGCTGGGGCATCAAATGTACCGACGACGATGACGAGTGCGAAGAAGCGCTCTGGCTGTGCCGGCCCGATAACCCCGACGACGGGCGCGAGGTCCGGTCGTCCGAATACGTGCGCGCGAAGGCCAACGTGGACCGCACCGTGAAGCGCGGACTGTCTGATTTCTTCTCCGTCGCCGAACACCTGCGCAAAGTCCTCGGACTACTCGACAACATGGGGCACGTGGCCCGGCTCCAGTCGGCGATCGCGTGGTGGGAGCAGTACCCCACCGCGACCGAGGCCCAGGTCCGCGCGATGATCCAGTCGGGCACCGACTACTCGCGCCCGAAGGCGGCCCCCGGCGCGCCCACGCGCACCAGCGACGTGCAGAACTACGAGCCCGGCTCCATCATCCGCACCGAGGCCGGCAGACAGGTACAACCCGGTCCCGTGGCGACGGGGGTCGCCGGGTACGCCCAGGTGGAAGCGCTGCTCCTGCGCGGGGTGGGCTTCCGGTGGGGGTGCCCGAGCTACTTCAGCGGCGATGCGGACGCCAGTTTCGCCAGCGTGCTGGTGACCGGCTCGCCGTTCGTGCGCATCACCGAGGCGCGTCAGGAGAAGGTGAAGGGGTTCGCGCGTGCGGTGGCGCGTCGAGTGCTGGAGTTCTGCGAGCGCACCGGCCGGCTCCCGCGCGGCACCACCCAGCGCGTCCGACCGATCGCGACCGCGCGCCCGGTGGTCATCGCGGACGAAGAAAAACAGGCGCGAACGTTCCTGGCGCTGTACCAGCAAAAGTGCGCGGACCCGATCGAGTTCGTGCGCAAGCGCGGGGGCGACCCGAAGGTGGTCGCGGCCAACATCCTCGCGTGGCAGAAGAAGTTCGCGCCCCCGGACCAACCCCCGAGCGGGGCGGGGCCGGGCGGCCCGTTCCCCTCACCCCCGGGCAGCGCCGGCGGCGACGGCTCCTCCCCGAACGCGGCCCCCGTGGGCGAAGCACGCCGGGTACGGGAGGACACGGACAGTAATGGAAAACCACAACCCACAACGCCCGCCGGGGACGGGCTTAAATGGGAACTGCGTCCTTACCACGTCAACGGCCAAGAGCACACGCGCTGGACGCGGGTCAAGGCGGACGGCTCCGAGGTCCACGAGCCGGACCAATCCGATACCACCACACCGCCTCCGGGTGACAAAGATCCCCCAGCGGACACGTTCGATAGTGCTGCCGCCGGGAAGGAACTGGTGGCACAGAAACTATTGCCCAGCGACGCGGAAATCGAAAAGATCCGAAACGATGGAGCCGGTACGGGCGGCCGGGATAAAGCAAATACGCCCGAACGAAGATGGGAACGTGCGATTGCCGTGATTCTCGGCCCGGGCTGGAAGGCGAGTGAAAGGGGTAACAGCGCCGACGATGTGAGTGGAAGTATTACTATCAACGGCGTCACGTGCCGCGTCGTCCTTGATGGGAAACTGTCCGGCGCGAACAGTTTCTCTTACGTCCAAGACGCAGGAGCAGCCCGCAACAAATTAGACGAGGCGGCCAAACAGGAAAACACGATCGTGGTCTTTCTCGTCGCCCATGTCATCCCCAAAGCACACGACGGAAGTGCTGCGGCCGATGGTGTGACTATGCGGATCGGCGTGCACCCGCAAACCATTTCGTGGTTAAATGATGACATCAAGAAAGCGGGTGAGTCCGGGCCGTTTTCGATACTAACCGGTGCCGAGTACCACGCCCTCCGAACGGGCGACCCGACGGCCATCGAAACACTCCGCAATAATGTTTTCGAGAAGCTCCAGAACATCAACCTCGACAACTACAACACAGCTCAGGGCAACGCAGCCGGCAAGCAATTAGAGAAAACCACTGACGAAACGAATAAAATGGCGGATACGGCCAAGAAGCTCGGCGTTTCGGAAGAGGAGATCGGAAAGACCGTGGCACTTGCGTCAGCCAAACTACCTGAAGCAGTACAGATCGCGCAAGTTGGGGCGCTAGTGGACAAATTCTCCGATGATGCTATTGCCAAAATGGAACGACTCCTCGCGGCCGCCAAAGCCAAACGACAAGCTACTCAGCCATAATAGTTTATAACGCGATTTGTTCACATACTGGTAGAAATTAAAGCCATAGGATCTTTCGACAATGGACGCAAATGAAGCCATCAAGCGGTTAGCACAGGCCGCTGAGAAAACGGCCCAGAGTGCTCAAGAGCATATCGATCGCGGAACACATCCGGAAGCCGTGGGGTTCCACCTTGCGAATGTTGCGAGCGACCTTCCCGAAGCCGTTAAACTCGCACAAGTCGAGTATTTGGTTGACGGACTATCTGATGAAGCCATTGCGGAGCTGGAACGGCAACTCGCTGTTGCAAAATCGCAGCGACAGAAAGATAACGGCGATCAACCCAAAACCTGACCGCCCTTTCCCGCGTGCCCACAGCGCCGCTCATGGGGCCTTGGGCTTCTCGTTGGCGGGCACGTCGTCTTCGTCCGGCAAGGGCGTGCCTCTGGTGTCCGATGGCTGCTTAAATCCCTTCGGGAGTCTTGCGCGTTCTAAATTCGCACCCTTCAAGTCAGCGCCCTTCAAGTCAGCGCCCTTCAAATTCGCCCCCTCCAAGTTCGCTCTCTTTAAGTTCGCCCCCCTTAAGTTTGCGCCCTTCAAGTTCGCTCCCTTTAAGTTCGTGTTCTCCAAGTCCGAATCTACTAAATTCGCATTAGTTAGGTTTGCATCAGTCAAATTTTCGCCATCGAGATTCACGCTTTTCAAACGGCAGTCAATCATTTTTGCGCTTGAGAAATCAGCGTCGCTCATGATTGATGTATCAATAATTGATCTAGATAAATCTGCACGTCTAAACACCGCGTCTGTAAAATCACATCCAACCAAACTACAATCACTTAAGCTAGAATACCCAGCGTACGCACAATTAAAATCCGATCCATCCAAACTAGCACCAATGAATTGATCTCCTTCAAACGCCATCATTCGCGCGTCTATGTTGTGGAGTGTTTGCCGAGAAAAATTGATGCCGGTCTGCCAGCCATACGCTCTCACACCGATTCGCAGCCGCAGGAATCGTCCTAAATTGATACTCCCTTCGCCATCAGGATTGGGAATTGGCGTTTCGTCGCTGAGGCCACGCGACAATCCAAAATATCCCATCAGGCACTGATCCCAATAGTTAATCAATAATCTTATAGAATCCAAGCAATCAGGGACAACTTGACCTTCTGGAACACCAACATTAGCTGACTTCCAACCGTGGGACGGGGGAGCCACAATGTCGGCCCAGAGGCCGCGCAAAAGCCGATTCATCAAATCGACGCTTGCTTTCGGCTTGCGTGTGAAACCGAAAGCTCGAAGCCGACTCACCAGCTTCTCTGGAGTTTTTGTCAATTGCCCAAGTTCCGTGACTAGTTCATCGAGCAGAAGTCGCTCTACCTCACGTAACGGAAATTGTGCTAATGCCTGCATCGCGTCATCGCGTTTGCGGCGGAATAGACTTGGTTTAAAATCTAACGGGTCTTGGTGTACCTCCAATAGCGCACGAGCGCACCACTCTGCTAAAAGATACTGCCGAAACCCCTCGGGTTGGAACTCGAATTCGTTTTGGCGTACATCGCCGGGATCGAAAAAATGCAGTACGAATGCGGTCCGCACGTCTTTGAATCGTAGTTTCTCACACACTTCAGGGGTGAGCATGTCCTTCAGTAGTGCCTCCGAACACTTCCCATTGGACTTCGGCCATGAGGCTAAATACGCCATTTCCTGAAGCAGCAACCGATACCCGTCTTTCATATCTGGCGGCAGAGGGAATTGTTCACCGCTTTTCTGGAGTTTACCTGAGATCGTCTCGTCCACGAATGTGCGGAAAACTTCCGCTCGGCTCAAGCGCGTCCCCCCAACAGCTAATGGATGAACGTATCGAGCAAGCATGTATAGTAGCAAAGGATTGGCAGTCACAGTCTTGTCGGCCAGCTGCCGCAGACGCTTATCGGTCACACTCACGTCTGCGGTGCGCATCCGCCAGCGAATCGCCCAACCACTCACCTCCTCTTCCTCAAACGGTAGAACGCGAACTACGAACGCCTTCCGCTCCCGCCACTCGGTCTGAATGTTGGTTGTCACCACGGCCGATCGCATTGCCACGACGACTGTGTGCCCACGATCAACGAGTTTCGCCAACTTCAAGAAAAGCTGCCACACGATCTCGTTCTGGTGGCTGCTCATTTCATCGAAACCGTCAATGAAATACACCACCCGATCCTGACGTGAGAGATCTTCGGTCGGCAATCCGTATTCGGTGCGCACTTGTTCGGCGATGGCTTCAAGCAGGTTCGAGTTTTGGTAAATTTCACGCCACCGCACGAACACGACCGGTAGCTTCTTATCCGAAACGTACTGCTTAGCTGTTTCTGAAGTGAGGACGCGCATCAGGCACGATTTCCCGGCGCCCATGTCTCCAAAGAGAACCACGAGTCGCGCGCGGGCCGCGGCAATGTGTCCCGATACAGCTCCGTAGCCCTTGATTTCGGGTACCTTCTCCCAATCAATCTCACTCTCTGTCCGGCCCTGCGGTACGCGCCCGTCGAAGTCCGCGCACTTAATTCGAGGCGGAATGAAAAGTTCGTCCTGCGGCACTTCGCCGAACAACCGGACTTGGTGGACTGTTGACAACTCCTCTGCGAGCAACTCCAATCCCTTTCGCCCCGCAGCGTCTAGCGCCTCTTGCAAGCGCACCTTCACGTCCGGTTTCTGGAGTAATTTCTCGACCGTTTCCGCCAGTGCGTCAGCGGTGCGCCCGCGGATCGCGTCTATAGTCCGGCGGTTCTCCAGAGTGAGCCGACCGTCGGCCCGGCACGCCCCCGCGAACCATGCTTCCGCAACGTCAGCTAGTTCGCCAACGAGCGGCCACGACCGACTGGTACGCATCCCGCTGCGCCCGAAAAGCGAAAGCCACGAGAACTCCCGCGCCAACAGTTCGTTGGCCTTCTTGACACCGCCCTCGGGATCTTTAACAAACGCGCGCCAAGTCTCCTCTTGGCACAGCTCGTGGTGCTCAACGCGGGCCTTCTGGATTTGATTGAAGAACGTGGTGCTCAGTTCCGACGCGATGAGTTGCTCGGCGGTCGGGTCCGGGATTTGTCGGCTGGCGATCTTGAATACAAGGCCGATCGGCCCGCCGATACCGGCGAAGTCATCGATCATGTCACGCAGCGGTCCCTTTTCGAGCGTGGCCTTGATAGTACCAGTGGTCGCTTTGCTGACGTCGTCGACCCACTCACCGATCTTCTGCAGAGTCTTCTTGAGAGCCACGGGCGACCTCGTTTTGATTCGGGCGGTGATTACGCGAGCACGTCCTGAGATTGTGCCGAACGAACGAAGCGATGTGAAGTTAAAACTGAAGCCTTAACCCGTAGTTCAGGGTCGCCCCCCTGCCCTTCGGCCCGATCGAATCGCACCTCCCCGCACCGGTCCGCGCCCCGGCGCTTGCAGTACAATTACCCGTACCGCAAGTGCCTTTACAGTAAGGGAACGGATGGACGCCAGACTGTTAGACTACCTGCAACGCATCCTCACCGCCCGCGTGTACGACGTGGCCGCCGAGTCGCCCCTGGAGCGCGCCGCGCGCCTCTCGGCCCGGGTGAGTACCCCCGTCTGGCTCAAGCGCGAGGACACCCAGCCGGTGTTCAGCTTCAAGCTCCGCGGCGCGTACAACAAGATGGCCCGCCTGTCCCCGGACCAGCGCGCACGCGGGGTCATTTGCGCGTCCGCCGGGAACCACGCCCAGGGTGTCGCACTCAGCGCCCGGCGCCTCGGGTGCCGCGCCGTCGTCGTGATGCCCGTCACCACCCCGCGCCTGAAGTCCGACGCGGTCCGCGCGCTCGGCGCCGAGGTCGTGCTCCACGGGGACAGCTACACCGACGCCTACCACCACGCCGCCGAACTCGGCGCCCGGTCCGACCTCACGTTCGTCCACCCGTTCGACGACCCGGACGTGATCGCCGGCCAGGGCACCATCGGCATGGAGATCCTGCGCCAGCACCCCGGTCCGCTCCGCGCGATCTTCGTGCCGATCGGGGGCGGGGGCCTCGTCGCCGGGGTCGCCGCATACGTGAAGGCCGTGCGCCCGGAGGTCCAGGTGATCGGCGTGCAAATGGCCGATTCCGACGCCATGCACCGGTCCGTTCAGTCCGGTGAGCGCGTTCAACTAAACGACGTGGGGCTGTTCGCCGACGGCACCGCGGTGAAGCTCGTGGGCGCGGAAACGTTCCGCCTCGCGCGCGACCTCGTGGACGCCTTCGTGACCGTGGACACCGACGCGGTGTGTGCCGCCATCAAGGACGTGTTCGAGGACACCCGCAGCATCCTGGAACCCGCGGGGGCAATGAGCGTGGCCGCGGCGAAGCGGTTCGCGGAGGAGCACGGTCCAAGCGACCTGGGGCTGGTGGCCGTTACCAGTGGGGCCAACATGAACTTCGACCGGCTCCGGTTCGTGGCGGAGCGGGCCGAGGCGGGCGAGGGGCGCGAAGCGCTGTTCGCGGTCACGATCCCGGAGGAGCGCGGGAGCTTCCGGCACCTGTGCGAAGCGATCGGCCGGCGCAACGTGACGGAGTTCAACTACCGCATCTCCGACGAGCGCGTGGCGCACGTCTTCGTGGGCCTGGCGGTGAGCGACCGAGAAGAAGCCCGGGCGCTGCACCGGGCGTTCACCGACATGGGATTCGAGGCCCTGGACCTGGTGGACGACGACCTAGCAAAAGACCACATCCGCCACATGGTGGGCGGCCCGAGCCGGCTGGCGCGCGACGAGCGCCTGTACCGGTTCCAGTTCCCGGAGCGCCCCGGTGCGCTGGTGCGCTTCCTGACGGCCATGCCCCCGGACTGGAACATCAGCCTGTTCCACTACCGCAACCAGGGCGCAGACTACGGGCGCATCCTGGTCGGGCTCCAGGTGCCCGCCGGCGACCGGGCCGCGTTCGAGGCGTTCACGACCGCGCTCGGCTACCCGTGCGTAGACGAAACCGCGAACCCCGTCTACCGCCTGTTCCTGTGCTGAAGCAAGCCCTCTACCCACTTCCGCGCCCCGGTCCGCCGGGGCGTGTTCATTTCCCCGACGCGAGTCGCGTGTCCGCGGTCGTTGGTCATCAGTCGGTAGCCCCCTGCCCTGGCTCGAATCTGGCGAAGCGCCAACCGCGCCGCAGCCAGAACACCAGATCCGGGACGAACGCTCCACGACCACCGGTCCCGAATGACCAACCTGACACTGCGCGGCGCGGAGCCGTCCGACTGGCTGTTCCTGGACCACCTCCAGCGCCGCCACCACGACGCGATCGGGTACTTGCCGCGCGTGGCTCTGGAAGAAGCGATCGACCGGCGCCGGGTGCTCCTGGCCGTGGAGAACGACGCCCCGGCGGGGTACCTGTACGGCAAGGCGACGTACCAGCGCCGCGCGGACGTGGCGATCATCTTCCAGGCGGCGATCTGTTTCGACGCGCGCCGGCGCCAGATGGGAACGGCGCTGGTGAACGAGTTCCTGGGCCGCTTACCCGCGGACGTGCGCCAGGTGTGCTTGTGGTGCGCCTCCGACCTGGACGCGAACCAATTCTGGTCGGCGCTGGGGTTCGAGGCGGTGGCGCATCGCGCCGGCTCCCAGCGCACGGGGCGCACGCACGTGTTCTGGTGCCGTCATATCAACGGCGGCGCGGGCACGTTCTGGGCGCCCGACGCCACGCGCGGCGGCGCGATGCGCGAAACGAGGGCAGTGGTGCGGATGGGAGATATCGTTACAACTTTGGCAGAAACACTGCGGGCGACACCTTGAAGTACGCGGCTAGTTTGACAACGTGTTCCTTGGTCAACGTCCGGGTACCAGTGAGTACCGCGGAGATGGTCGATTGGGCGATGCCGGCGCCCTTCGCGAGCGCGGGCTGGCTCAACGCGCGCTCGGCCATCAGAAGCCGCAGCACATCGGCCTCGGTCGCGTCCGGGATCGGGTGCGCGGCAGATTCGTACTTGTGAACGATATCAACGAGAACATCGAGGTAGTCCGTCTCGCCCTCGTCCAGTTCGCGGCGCATCAGTTCCCCCACCACATCGAGCGCCGCCGCCAATTCCTCATCGGACCGAATCGCGCGAAGTGGAAACGCGGCATTGAGTGTGAGGTACGACTTGGGCACGGGGCGCGGGCGCGGCGATCGAGTGCGCGTCGGCATTACACGTCTCCGGTTACGAGCGCAGCGCGCTATTTCTTATTCTTGGGCGCGCGTCTAACAGATCTCGCGCCTTTCTTCGGCCGCGGTTTGTGACAGCCACACTCTTCGGGCCAAGTGTTCTTGTCGTACTCGGAATGCGCCATCACCTTGCGAACCAACACGAGCCCCGAACGGGCACCGTCGGCGAACCGAACAAAGGCGATCAGTCGGATGTCGTTATTGGCGACGTCGAAGACGTAACAATCGCCCACTTTGTCGGTGGACCGAAAGTCCGCGCGCAGCTCTGCGAAGTTGTGCCACGTTGCGGATTCGACGACCTTGTACCACGCGCGCAAACTCGTTTCCGAGCCCCGCGGACTTCTGGGATCGGCCCAGAAGTCTTGCAGCGCTTTGAGAGACATCACACGCACAACGCGCCCGCCCGCGACAAACGGCCCGAAGTCGAAATTATCGCATTCCGCGATAGAGCCATCAAGGGCAAAGCAACTCGTTGTTCGCTGCACCCGTAGTGCAGCGCGGATAGATAGGAATGAAGGAATTATTTCACGATTTCAATACGACGGCTGAGTTCGTCAGAGATGGTAATATCAGTGCCTGCCACTGACACTCCCCTTAAGCGTGGAAGGCCACTGAGAATATCGCCATTCACTACGTTCTGGCACTCTCGAATGGATAGTATTTCCAAACCGCTCAAAACAGCAAGTGGCGCGAGGTCCGTTACCGCTTCTCTGTAGTTCAGTTCTAATCTCCACAAGTTAGAAAGTCCCGCGATTGGCGCGAGATCCGTTACACCATTGCACCGACTCAACCCCAATTCTTCTAACCCGGTCTGCCCGGCAAGCGGGGTGATGTCCGTCACGCCATCGCAGTGGGTTAACATCAGTTTCTTCAAGTTGGAAAGTCTGGAAAGAGGATCAAGGCATTCCAGATCATAGCAAAAACTCAAATCCAATTCTTCTAAACAATGCAACGCAGATAGTGGTGCAAGGTTTGTCACTCTGCGACATGAACTCAAATCCAATCGCTTTAAGTTCGTGAGCCCAGCAAGTGAAGAAAGGTCCGTCAGTTCACTACAGTCCTGTAGAGACAAATCCAAGAAAGGTACCACTCCGGCTAAGGTGCGAAGCCCTTCCAGGTCAGAATCGTCAACTTCAAAATTGACTTCGAGTCGGTATACTCGATCCGGCATGAATGTAATCTCGCGCGTACTGAATCCGATCCGCTCCCATTCCGCGTTCGGATTATTGACTGGACGTGAGTGCCATACGCCCGGTACGTTCGCGTTCCGCTTCATGAGAATAGGCGCTACTGGACATCCCGAAAGCAACGACACCAGCGCCTCGGCCCACTCGACGGCATCCACAGGACGGCGCGACGGATCGGAAACGCTTTTCACGATCAACCGAATCAACCCGTCGGGCACACCCAACTCTTCCAATTTGTCGCGCGCGTCGGCCCCGGGAGCGCCCAGCTCACCCGTCAGCATCTGATACGCCATCACCCCGAGTGCGTACACGTCGTCGCGAGGGTCCGGGCCGTTGCCCGCGAGTTGCTGGGTGCTGGCGTGCGGGGGCGTGCCCGCCGATCGGAGCATGGTGTCTACGCGAACCGTGAACTCGGTGTGCCCGGTTGCATCAGCAACGGCCGCGGTCACCGCAGCACCGCCGATCCCGAAATCGGTGATGCGCGGCACGTCCCCGTCCATCAGCACATTCTTCGGTGTCAGGTCGCGGTGAACGATCTGGCGTTCGAGCCGGTGGAACTGCCCGACGGCGCAAGCGATTGTGTGTAACAGCGGAACCGAACGGGCCACGCGATCGGTCACCGAGAGTGCTTGCATCTCGTTAATGACGTTCGCAACCGAACGGTTACCCGGGACGAATTCGTACATCAGCCACGGGATCTCGCCCCGCAAGTTGCACTCGTAGAGAGGCACGATGTTCGGGTGCCCCCCGGCCGGCGTACTGGTGTGCTGTTGCACATACGACGCGACGTTCGACTCGTGCCGAGCCACGTCCGGTAGTCGCTCACGAGCGACCGCGTGGGTACAAAACTTGACGGCGCGCGATTCGTTCGTCTGACGGTGCCGCGCGAGCCACACCTGCGCGAATCCGCCCTTCCCGATTAATTCCACAAGAACCCACATCTCGGCGTGCGGCACGCGATCACCCGGCACAAACACAGGCCCCCCGACGGCGCCTTCGCGCTGTCTGCGAGCCCGCGATGGGGACGGCACAACCGTCTGGGCCTCGTCTTGCGGGTTCGCTGGTTCCGAGGGTGTGTCCTCGGCGGGCCAGCCAGCGGGAGCGCCGTAAGGCCAAAGCGCCCCAAAGAAGTCCGGCGACACAGGTGTGTTGTCGGTCCACTCTGCTGTACCGAGTGCCTCCACGAGTGCCACATAGTCGAGGCGAATGGCGTGCCGCGCACTGAAAGAACAGGCCCGAGCAGCAGAGGAAGCATAGTCTGCCGCAGAAGCGGAAGACCGGGCCGAATCAGCAGCGCCAGCGGCATCGGCCGCATAATCCGCAGTTTTGGCGACAGCATACGCAGCCCTAGCACCCTGTGCACCGGCCACCGCCGCGACCTGAGCGGCTGCGTCAGCCGCAGTACGAGCTGCGGTTAGGCTGCACGCCGTTGCCGCAGCGCGTGTGGCGACCGCGACCGCGTAAAGCACGGCGGCCGCAGACTCGGCCGGCGCAGTTGGCCAATCGCGCAGAAATAGCGGCAGCACGCGGCGCGCACAGCGGGCCGCAAACGCGACGCGCGCCCAGCGCGGCAGCGCGGTAATCTCCGCCACGGTCGGGATCGTCGGTTCGCTCATTACCGCCTCGTATCCGCCGAATCATTCTGAAGCAGTGGATGATCTTAGTCTAACCGACGCCATTGCAGCAAGCGCCGGCTGAATTAAGCGGGCCGCCCGCACCGCTCTGCCATCGGTCGGGCATGGCGACCCAACGACTCACCGAACGCACCGCCGCCCCCTTCGCCGGGGCGCGCGTGAACCGCGACTCCGGCACCATCGACGACGTGCTCATCTGCGGCACCGCCAGCGCCAACGGGCGCGACTACCCCGTCAGCGTCTTCAAGCGCGACTACAGCAAGTACGAGGGCAAGCCGGTCAACTGCGACCACGGGCGCGAGAGCACCGTGGACCGGCGGTTCGGCTGGTTCACCCGCGTGCGCCCCGGACCGACGGCGCCCGCGCGGGCGACTCAATTGTCTGAAAAGTCACCCGATGTACGAGCGGGTGATGGAAGCCGCCGAGCGCAACCCGGCCCTCTTCGGGTTCTCGCACGTCGCCATGTGCGACACCCGACGCGGTCCCAACGGGCGCGAGGTCGTGGAGGCGATCCGTGAGGTCGAGTCCGTCGACTTGGTCGCCCAGCCCGCGACCACCAAAGGGCTCTTCGAGGGCCGGTCCGCGCCGTTCAGCGCTCAACACATCGTCGCGTGGGGCGCCAAGCTCCCAATACCCGTCCGCCGCACCGAGGCCGATATGGACTCCAGCATCCCCGCCGACGACACCACGATCCCCGCGCCCGCAGACGATTACGACGATACCGACGATACGACCGACACCGAAACGGACGACACCAACGACGCCATCAGTGCCAGCTTCAAGGCCGCGATCACGGCCGTAATCGACAAGGCGATGGCGGGCGAATTGGACGCGCGGGCGGCCCTATCGAAGATCCGCACGCTACTCAACAGTCACGCCGACGCGACCAACGACGACGGCACCCCGGACACCGACGGAGACCCGACCACGCCCGAGTCGCGCCAGAAGACCGGCGCTGCCATCTGGGGGGTGATCGATGCGTGCGAGAAGGGCGGGTTCGCGGGCTACACCCGCGCCGACCTGGATCTCATCGCCGCGGTCCCGGCCGAGCGCCGGGCGGTCCTCATCGAGCGACTGAAGGAGGGGGCCTACGAGCGCCCCACGAGCGCCGGGCGCGGGCGCATCACCCCGCGCGTGAGCGGTTCCCAGCGGACCACCGAGAGCAAGCCCCCCACCGACGCGAAAGCGTTCGCCGAGTGGCTCAAATAACCATCAGTTCTAGAGTTCCAGGCTTCAGAGTTCCAAGTCCTGGCACGGGCCAGTTTTTACTTGGAGTTACCGAACCGCGGAACTGGGAACTCCGAAACTTGGGACTCTGGAACCAGGAGCACACGTGTCCAACATCCTCCGTCAAGCCAACGCGCTCAAAGAAGCCAAAGACACCTTCGGCGTTTACGACGAGTTCGGCTGGTACATCAGCCCGCACCAGTGGACGAGCGTCTTGACCGATTCCGGCACGGCCGTGGCCGGGGGCGTGGGCGGAGTCCTCACGCTGACCAACTCCGACGGCACCGTCGCGGACAACGACGAGGCCTACGTGTACTCCACGGTCGCCATGTTCCAGCCCGCGGCCAACAAGCCGCTCTACGCCGAGGCCCTGGTGAGCTTCACCGAGGCCAACGTGAGCGCCGCAAACGTCGCGTTCGGGCTGGCCAGTTCGGTCGCCGCGGATCTCATCGCGGACAACGGCGCGGGCTTGCGGGCCAGCGGTACTGTGGTCGCCATCTACAAGGTGGACGGCGAAACCGTGTGGCGCTGCGTAAGCCGCAACGGGTCCAACGTCACCATCAGCCTGAGCACCGCGACCGCGGGCGGCTCCTACCAGCAGCTCGGGATCGAAATCGTGGACGTGCTCACCGCGTCCGCGACCGTGGTGTTCACCGTCAACGGCCAACTGCTCATCGATTCCATCAGCGGCCTGCCCATCAAGCACACGCTCCCGCTCAGCGGTATCGCCGCGGCGAGCCTGTTCGCGGGCGGGAAGAATGGGTCCACGAGCCTCGAAACCTCGCTCTGGGACTACGTGGGTTGCTGGCAAGCGCGGTAACCGCCAACGGCGTCGAAGGTCACAAGGTCGAAAGTCGTAAAGTCCGGATTCATCCTCACGACCTGCGACATTTCGACTTTCGACCTTGTGACCTAATTCCGGACTGACCTTACGATCTTACGGCGCCCGAAGGACTAAAAATGAACCACAAGAAGCTCGTCGAATCTGTGAAGGCCCACGGCCCCGAGGCCCTCGCGGGGCTGAACGGGGCGCTGGCGGCCAAGGCCCTCCGGCCGCACGAACTGGACCTGGGAGCGCTCTTCATCGAGTGCTTCGGGTACTCCAATTTCTCCCACTGCCGCCAGCACCTGGGCGACTGCGCGAGCCGCGCGCACGACGTGATGACCCGCGCCCGCGTGGAGGAAGCGGCCGGGGCCAACTCCACCGCCGCGTTCCTGAACATCACCCAACAGTTCGCGTACTCCGCGGTGCTCGAAGCCTACGACGTGCCCTCGCGCGTGTTCGTCAACGCCATCCCCACGCGCCCCTCGAAGTTCAAATCCGAGCGCCTGCCCGGGATCACTCACATCGGGGACGAAGTGGCGGTAGTCGAGGAGGGTAAGCCGTACCCGGAAGTGGGCGTCTCCGAGGACTGGACCGACACCCCCGAGACGAAGAAGCGCGGCATGGTGGCCCGGGCCACGAAAGAGGCCGTGTTCTTCGACCAGACCGGCGAGTTCATGAACCGGCTCAGTTTTTTGGGCGAGTGGCTGGGCGTCAATGACGAAAAGCGCGCCATTGACTGTGTCATCGATGCGGGCGAAACCGCGAACAACCAGTACCGGTACAAGTGGCGCAACACGTCAATCCCCACTTACGGGGACAACAGCGGCACCCACACCTGGGACAACCTGGCGAACGGGCTCACGCTCACAGACTTCAACTCGATCAACACCGCCTGGCAGGTGCTCGTGGGGATCACCGATCCCTACACGGGCGAGCCGCAAAACGTCACCATCAAGCACATCTGCGTGCCCCCGGCGCTGGCGTTCACGGTCCCGTTCGCGCTCAAGGGCATGGTGAAGCGCACCGCCCCCGGCTACGCGACCAGCGGGAACCCCACGGGCACGGAGATCGACAACCCGGTGGGCGACATCGTGGGCAACCTCCAGGTGCTCACGAGCCAACTGTTCCGGAACCGGAGCGGGTCCGATACCGCCTGGTTCATGGGGGATGTGGGCCGGGCCTTCGAGCAGATCGAGAACTGGCCCCTCACGGTCACGGCGATCGGCGCGGGGAGCCAGCTCGAATTCGACAACGACATCATTTTCCAGTCGAAAGTGTCCAAGCGGTCCACGTTCAGCACGCGCCAACCCCGTGCAATGGTGAAGTGCGCGTAGCCACCAGTGGGATTCTTTGGTCTGTATTCTGTGGCACAGGCCTCTGGCCTGTGAAGGCACGGCACAGGCCAGAGGCCTGTGCCACAAGCAATGCGGCGCGATCAGATCAAGCATTACTAATTGATTCAGGTGGCAACTATGGCCAAGAGCAGAGACGAAGACGCGAAGTCCAAATCAAAGGCGAACGCCCCGCGCTCGTGCCACCAGAACGAGCGCGCCGAGGGCGACCTGAAGCGCTTCAAGTTGCGCGCACAAAACGCCGGGTCGCGCGGGTACCGCTACGTGCTGGCACCGGACCGCGCCGGGGCCGAGGCGTTCTACCTGGAGGCCGAGGGACTGGGGGTCCAGCCCGAGGGGGCCGATCCGGTCCAGGTGTCGGTGGTGGAGCTGCCGGACTGACCCCGTGCCATCGGATAGGTGCGGGCCAAATAAGGGGGAGAATCGTGGCAACGCCATCGGCGCTCGACAACCTGAAAGCGGCCCACGCGAGCGCGTGCGCCAAGATCGCCGACGTCCTCGCGGACCCGAAACCCAATTACACGCTCCCCGGCGGCGTGTCGGTGGACCGGGACCGCTACTATGCCGGGCTGCTCGCGCGCGAAAAGGAGCTGCGCGCGGTCCCCGGGGTCGCGCCCGAAACCAACCCGGTGTTCACGCTCACGAGTGTCGCGCGATGAGTGACGAGTTGGACGGTATCGACTTCGGGCAAGATTTCGCGGACCTGGCACCGGGCCGGCGCCCCGTGACGATCGAGAGCGTCGACCCCGACGCCCCGACCACCGTCCGGTTCACGGCCGAAGACGTGCCCGCGGCGCGGCTCGTCACGAAGCCCGGTACGGCCCCGGCCCGGGGCGGCGAGGTGGGGTTCAGCGGCACCGAGTTCTGGTTCCGCACGGACCTGCTCGGGTTCGAGCCCAAGGCCCGGGACCGGATCACCGAGGCCGACGGAACGGTCTGGATCGTCGACGCGGCGGAGCTGACGGGCGGGGGCGGCCCGAGCGCGCTCGCCAAGTGCCCCGTGACACGGAGCCGGAGCTAATGCCCACGTCACCCAACGTGATCGCCGATTGCGTGGTCGCCGCGATCCGCGCGCTGAACCTGGTGCCGCCCGCGAACGTGGTGAAGCGCAAGGCGCCCTCACTGCCCCCGGGCAAGGAGCCGCCCGCGATCGTGGTGACCGTGGGCGAAGCGGGCGCCGAGGGGCGCACGGAGCCGCTCACGGCGACCCAGAAGATCAACCGCTACCCGACCACGGTGGTCGTCATCACCGCGGCCGGGGGCAAGGCCCTGCTCGACGACGAGGCGCTACGGGAGTGGCGCGACCGGATCGAGGACCGGATCGACGACCGGTCCCGTACCACGTTCGCCGCGCTCGCGGGGTTCAACAAGGTCGATACGGTCGGCAAGGCCCCGTTCGACGGCGCGGTTTTGCCAAAGGACTTGAACTACTCGGCCCAGACGTTCGAGGTCGAGGTGATCGAAACGAGGGCGACGTGAGCGAAGAGAAGCGGATCCCGGTGTTCGAGCGGCGCGCGGCATCGGGCGCGGTTCGCGAGCGCGTGTCCGGGGTGAACGGAACCCCGCAGGCCGGGGACCGCACCGGCCCGACCGTCACCTGGAACCTGAGGGCCGCGCCGCTCGCGGGCCTGCGCCCGCGCCCGGGGGACCGGTACCGCGACGCGGCCGGGGTGTCGTGGGCGATCACCAAGGTCGAGGCGCTCGCGGACGGGGCGTACCCGTGCGCGTGCTCCCGGGAAGTGTGACCCGTGCCCTACGTAACCATCTACCGCCGACCGACCGCGAGCGGGGATCTGTTCCGGCAGATTTCCGGCCTGGGCCTCCCGAGCCCGGACGACCCCGAAGACCCGTTCGGCGTGTCCGAGACGTCGTTCACGGTGCCACAGGCGAAGTTGGCCGAAGCCCAGATCGACCCGCCGAGAGCGGGGGACCAGATCATGGACAGCGCCGGGCGCTGGTGGGCGGTCGGCGCGGACCAGGAACAAGACCCGGACGGATACACCGTCGATTGCGGCGGTGCGTGAGGAACAAGGCCCATGAGCATCACCGGCAAGTACCTGACGGCAATGGTCTCGGCGGCGCCCATCGCGGGCACGCACGAGTGGAGCGCCAACGAGACCGGGGACCGGCTCGAGGCGACGACCGGCGCCGACAACGGGCGCGGGCGCAAGCACGTCGGCGTGATCGACAGCCGGTTCCGCATCCGGTTCTACTTCGACATCACGACCGGTGCGGCCAACTTTATCCGCACCGGCACCACGCTCAGTGATCTCGCGCTGTTCGCGGACAAGGACGCGGACACCCCGATCTACCTGATCGAGAGCGCGACCGTGTTCGATTTCAACATCGCGGGCCAGGTGCGCGACCGGTTCATCGTGGACGCGGACATCGAGGCCAACGGCGACGTCATCGACTTCTCGGACGGGAACTAATGGCACGCACCCTAGCAGAAATCTTGAACAGCCCCGCCGACTACGTCTACGAGGGCAAGGCGTACAAGCTCCGGGAGGCCGCGCTCGACGAGTGCGGCCAGTACCAGCGGTGGATGGAACAGGAGGCCCGCGCGAGCGCGGCCCGCGCCACGGAGCTGCCCGAAGAGGACCGGCGCAACCTGCTCCGCGACGTCCAGGCCGACATCGCGGCCCAGCGGTACGCCTGGGGCGGCGAGGCGTGCGTGAACAGCCTCCGCACCCCGAACGGGATCGCGAAGCTCCTCTCGATCGTGTGCGCCGACCAGGGCGTGACCGAGGCGCTCGCGCGGAAAATCGTCCAGAGCCACTTCCTCGACGTCGCCCAGTTGCTCCTCGGCGTCCTGGAGAGCGACCCCGAGGGAAAAGAGTTGGCGCCAATCCTGAACCGGATGGGGCTGGCGCCGAACTTCTTCCACAGCTCGTCACCGCCCTCGCCAACGCCCCCTACCGGCGCGACCTCCGGGAGCTCGGCCGGCTCAGCGTCACCCAGCTCCGGGCCGTCTTCCTCGACGTCGCCCGCGACGAGCACGGGCGCCCCGTCCTGACGGTGCCGAAGGGCAAGATGCTCTCGCCCCGGGCGCTCCACGATCTGCGGTTCTTCCTGCTCGGCATTCGCGCCCCGGAACTCGTCCAACAAGCGTGGGACGAGCACCAGGCGAAGAAGAAAGCGGCCTGCCCGAAGCGGCGCCGGAGGTGACCCGTGGACCGACAACTCCTGTTCGCGATCGAGCTGCTCCGGCAGGAGATCGCGCACCTCCCACTCGCGGTCGCCAGCAACGCGGCCCGGTCCGCGCAAGCGGCCCCCCAATCGGGCCGGCGCGACCCGATGACCATGTTGAGCTACAGTGCCAACGGGTCGGGCGGGTTCGCGGTCCCGGGCACGGCCACCAACCCGCTGAACGTGCCGCGCGCGGCCCCACCGGGGCGCGGGGCGCGGGTCGCGGGCGCCGCGGGGCAACTGGCGGCGGGCGGGTTCGGGAAGCTCCAGGCGGCGACCGCGACGCTCGGCGGGGCGTTCGGGAAGCTCCTCGGCCCGCTCGGGATGGTGACCACGTTTCTCACCTCGAGCGCCTCGGGGTTCTCCGTGTTGAACGGCGCGATGGACCTGTTCGCCAGCTCGTTCGGGGCCGTCGTGATGCCCGTCATGTACGCCCTGTCGGTCGCGTTCGTGGCCGGGGCCGACGTCATCAACCGCAAGCTCATCCCCGTGATGAGCGACTTCACCAAGAGCGTGCTCAACAGCGCGGTGCCCGCGATCGAATCACTCGCCAACATCGCGGGCAAGGCGGCAACGGCCCTGGCGTTCCTCACGAATAATAAACTCACGCGATTAATGAGCGACGACCGGGGCGGGATGCTCGGCGCGCTCGACCGCACCATCGATCGGGTCTCCGACGATACACCGTCCGGGCCGCAGAGCGACGGGAGCCGCATCGGGCGGGCGAAGAACGCGCACCGCATCGCGGACGACCTGGCGACACTGTTCCTGGGGCCGATCGCTGGGAACTCGCTCGCGGGCGCGAAAAACTGGTCGATGAAAAAGATACTCGGCCAGGAAGCGGACCCGTACTCGGGACCGGGGGTAACGGGCGGGAAGAAGAGCGAGGGGGCCGAGGCAACCGAGCGCGCCCGGCAGTTGGTGATGCAACAGTTACAGTTCAGCACGGCGCCCCGGGCCAACATCAGCAACGCGACCGGTAACTGGTCCCGCGCACAGATGGCGAGCTTGGGCATGTCGCCCTTCGAGCGCGAAAACCTCAAGAACCAGCGCGAGATACTGGCCCAGCTCATCAAGGGTAACAGCGAGGTGCCCGCGAGCGGCGCCTACACCGACTTGGTGGGCGAAGCGAACCGGCTCACCGCGGAGAACAAATAATGCCCGTTGATCCCGATACCGGAATGTTGCGCCCGTTCAATGACGATGAAATCGACGCGATGCAGATCCGCACGTTCGGCGTGCGCGACCAGTCCCACGGCGAGGAGACACGGCGCATCGGCGAGAACACGATGCGCAAGAGTTTCTTCGTTAAATGGGCCGAGCGGTTCAATTTCGTGGAATTGGTCTGTGGGGATCAGAAGACCTACGTCGAGAGCGGGTTCACGAAGCTCTCGCGGCTCTTGCCCGACGAGGTGTACGGCATCCACCACCCGGACTTCCCCGAGATCGTGGCGACGCGGATCGACAGCATCCGCGGCGCCAACGGCCCCGGGGTCGATGATGAGGATGGAGTGGTGGAGTACCCCGACGCGCGCGTCGATGTGTTCTATGAGCACGTCCCGTATGACCTCCTCACGGACGACGAGATCGCTGATGCGGAAGCGACCGAATTTGAGCGATACACGTACTTCGGAGGATCGACCGGGAGCGCGCAGAATATCAGCGTTCCCGGTGGCGCAATGCGGTACTGGCGCGAGCCCGGCGACGGGACTGCTGTTCCGCACAATACGCCCGTGCCTTACGGCGTTTCCATTAGCCGAGCGGAAGAGGAGTTCACCTGGAATTGGGTGCAACTACCCGAAAACGCATTCAGCCCGAACAGCAACCTGTACCAAAGAATTTACGGCACAACGGAAGGTGATTTACCGTTCATCGGGTGCATCAACAGTTCCCCGATTTTTGAGCGCCCGCACGGGACAGTGATGTTCACAGGCGTCACAGCAAAACTGGAACGAGCGCACACAGGAAAGGGGCGCCGGTGGTCACTGGAGTACAAGTTCGCTTATAGTTCACTCGGCTGGAACTGGCTGTTCTACCCAGACCCCGCCGGAACAAACGCGGGGTGGTACAACGTAAATAACACGGGGTACGCGGAAGCAGATACGCTCAACGATCACACATCGCTAGTACCCGGAGCGCGTGACCTCAATTTGTTGTTTAGCGTGGCGGCCGTCTAAGGCTTCTTCTCGACGGATTTCTTTTCAGAGAATGCCTTAAAGACTCCGTCAACCCCACTCACACCCTTCTTGACTACATACACCGTGCCATCGGCTTCAGTTATCTCTGAACCGGTGGTTGGTTCTGCTCGACCGACCGCATTTTTGCTGATCACTTTAAACAGGATGCGGTCTCCATTTACTATTTTTTCAGCTGTCACGTCTTCTTGCGGCTTCAGAAACTGTTTCCCTCGTGCGTCCCAGCTCTTCACGGTGATCTTCACCGCGGTCCCTTTCTTGTCGTCCTGTGCGGGCAGCGTATCGGGCATCGCGAGAACTCCCAGAAATGCGAGCGCGAGAGCGGACAGTATCAGTCGCACGGGTCGGCCTCCTTTGTAACGGGCGGACCCATGACACTACCACAACGAGCGGTAGCCGAAAGTGAACATGCGCTCGTCAGTCCTGATAGCAGATGTGCTCTTCGGCCGACTCGCGGGAACCGTGCAACTCATGAAGGTGAAGCCGACCCTGTTGCGGGCTCACAACGCGGAAGGGTGGCGCTGGCGCATCGAGTTCACGTTCGCGTACAGCGCGATGGGCTGGAACTGGCTGTTTTTCCCCGACCCGAGCGGAGTCAACGGGGGCTGGTACAACGTGAACAACAAGGAATATCAGGAAGCCGACGTGCTCGATGACCACCGGTCGCTCACCCCAGGGGCGCGCGACCTGAACATGCTGTTCAGCGTGGCCGCGGTTTAGGGCTTCTTCTCGATGGGCTTCTTCTCAGCCGTAGCCATGTACTCGCCCTTGTTGGTTGAACTGCCTTTCTTTACCACGTAGATTGTGCCGTCCGCATCCGTGATCTCAGAATTCGTCGTTGGTTGCCCACGGCCCACGGCCTGTTTCACAGGCACAAAAAAAGCGATCCGGCCGTTCAGCTCAACCCGACGCGCCTCGATATCTTCCTGCGGCTTAAGGAACTGTTTCCCCTGTGCGTCCCAGCTCTTCACGGTGATCTTCACCGTGGTCCCTTTCTTTTCGTCCTGTGCGGGCAGCGTATCGGGCATCGCGAGAACTCCCAAAAATGCGAGCGCGAGAGCGGACAGTATCAGTCGCACGGGTCGGCCTCCTTTGTAACGGGCAGGCCCATGAGACTACCACAACGGGTGGCCAAACGGGATCAAAGAGAAATGCTTGCTCGATTGGCGGCCGGGAACGTCGGGGACAAGGACGCGCGCTTCCATGTCCCCGAGATAAAGTACGTGCTCGTCCCCAGTGGGATTAGAGCCTGTTATGAACCTGGCGCGTGTGGAAACGCTTTGATTTCAGCGTGACGGCACATGCGTGCCAGACGGCCGCGACCCTCTTTCCATGTCCCCGCCCTGCGAAACTGCAAAAGCGCCGGGAAACCGAGCGGCGATCTGACCCAGGTTCATAACAGGCTCTAAGGTTTCTTCTCGACGGGCTTCTTTTCGCTGAATGCGCTGTACTTGCCGTCGGCCCCCCGGTTACCCTTCTTGACCACGTATACCGTCCCATCGGCTTCGGTGATCTCAGAGCCGGTGCGCGGTTCGGCGGTGCCGATTGCGACTTTCCCCGAGAGCTTAAACAGCACCCGACCTTCGTTCTCGATCTTTGTTGCTTCCACATTCTCGGCCGGTTTCAGGAACTGCTTGCCGGCCGCGTCCCAGCTCTTCACGGTGATCTTCACCGCGGTCCCGTTCTTGTCGTCCTGTGCGGGCAGCGTATCGGGCATCGCGAGAACGCCCAGAAATGCGAGCGCGAGAGCGGACAGTATCAGTCGCACGGGTCGGCCTCCTTTGTAACGGGCGGACCCATGACACTACCACAACGGGTGGTAGCCGAAAGTGAACATGCGCTCGTCAGTCCTGATAGCAGATGTGCTCTTCGGCCGGCTCGCGGGAACCGTGCAACTCATGAAGGCGAAGCCGACCCTGTTGCGGGCTCACAACGCGGAAGGGTGGCGCTGGCGCATCGAGTTCACGTTCGCGTACAGTGCGATGGGCTGGAACTGGTTGTTTTTCCCCGACCCGAGCGGGGTCAACGGGGGCTGGTACAACGTGAACAACAAGGAATATCAGGAAGCCGACGTGCTCGATGACCACCGGTCACTCACACCCGGTGCGCGCGACCTGAACATGCTGTTAAAGGTGGCCACTTAGGGCTTCTTCTTCTCACAGGTGGCTTGGTACTCGCCTGTGTTCGAGTCGGTTCCCGATTTAACCACGTAGACCGTACCGTCTGCGTCCGTGATCTCGCTCCCCGTGCGGGGCTTGCCCGTGCCAATTGCCTGTTTGCCTGGGACGAAAAAGTAAACCGCGCCCTTCAACTCCACTCGGCGCGCGTCTACCTCGGCCGGGTTCAGGAATTTTTTGCCCATTGAGTCCCAGCTACGAACCGTGATCTTGACCTTCGTTTCCTTCTTCTCGTCTTGTGCGGGCAGCGTATCGGGCATCGCGAGAGCTCCCAGAAATGTGAGCGCGAGCGCGGATAGGGTTCGTCGCACGGGTCGGCCTCCTTTGTAACGGGCAGGCCCATGAGACTACCACAACGGGTGGCCAAACGGGATCAAAGAGAAATGCTTGCTCGATTGGCGACCGGGAACGTCGGGGATAAGGACGCGCGCTTCCATGTCCCCGAGATGAAGTACGTGCTCGTCCCCAGTGGGATTAAGGTTTCTTCTCGGCGGGCTTCTTTTCGCTGAATGCGCTGTACTTGCCGTCCCCGTCGAACGAGCCTTTTCGGACAACGTAAACTGTACCGTTTGCGTCGGTGATCTCGGACTTGGTTGTCGGTTGCGCTCGCCCAATAGCCACCTTCCCTGAAATCTTAAACTGCACCTGGCCCTCGTTCTCAATCCGGGTCGCTTCCACGTCTTCCTGCGGCTTAAGGAACTGTTTCCCTCGTGCGTCCCAGCTCTTCACGGTGATCTTCACCGCGGTCCCGTTCTTGTCGTCCTGCGCGGGCAGCGTATCGGGCATCGCGAGAACGCCCAGAAATGTGAGCGCGAGAGCGGACAGTATCAATCGCACGGGTCGGCCTCCTTTGTAACGGGCGGACCCATGACACTACCACAACGGGCAGCCGCCGAAAGTGAACACGCGCTCGTCAATCCTTACGACACATGCACTCCTCGACCCGAACGAGCCGGGGCGAAATGCGATAACGCAAGCAATTCCGACCCGTGTTGCCGCAGGGATTGCTCCGACGGACATCGACATCAGAAGACACAGACCTCCCGTAACTTTGACCAGCCACTTCACACTTCCCCCAAAATAACCAACATTCGGCTCCCCCGGTTCACGCCCCTTGTCGCCGGGCCGCGGCAAGGGTGGTAGCGAGCGGCTCCTCGACTTGAATCGTGGCACCGGTCGCGACCGTTCCGAATCGCCCTCGTCATTTTTGCACGGCGTCGTCGGTCGGGTGAGGCGGATCTCCGGGCGTGCCACCTCCGTTTCGCGACGGATCTGAACGGCTGCGTGCAAGTGCCGGCGTGCCATTGGCCCTTCATGCGGCCCACTTCGTCATTCCCGAACCCGTCCTCACCGTACTTCCTGGTGCGCATTACCGCGGCCCTGGGGGGCGGCGAGTACGCCTTTCAGGAACAGTGGCTCCTCCCGGACGGTACCTACGCCGACAAAGTCGGGGGGCGCTACGGCGGCAGCGAGAACCCGGGCGTCGCGCTCACGGGCGTGGCGCTGGAGGTCGGGGACTGCGCCCTGTGCCGCTCGGCCGACGGCGCGGGCGGGCTGACGTGGGAACTGGTCAAGCAAAAGGGCACGTGCGGCACGACCACGACCACGACCGCCGGCCCCCCAACGACCACCACGACCACCGGCCCGTGTTCGGGCTCCTGCCAGTGGACCTATTCGGCCTCCGCGAAGGCCTGGTCCCGCGCGAGCAGTTCGTGCGGAACCGGGTGCGCGTGCCTCGCCCCCACCTTCTGCCCGGCGACCGATGCCTGCACCAGTACCGCCTGCGGGCACTTCGGAACGGACCAGGCGCCCCCGTTCTGCGGCGGCGCGACTACGACGAGCGGCGCGTGCACGACAACGACTACCGCCCCGGGGCCGGGGTGTACCGCCGGGTGCACCTGGTACTGCCACCCGACCCGGGGGTGGCTGCTGAAGAACAACGGGTGCGCGGGCAGTTGCCCGTGCGGCGCCCCCGCGACCCCGTGTACCGGTTCGTGCGAAGAAACGAGCACGCCGTGCGTGCCCCCGCCCCGCCCCCGCGGCCCTACTGCGCCGGGGGGTGCCGCTGGGTCTGGGTCACCCCCGAGAACTACTGGTACAAGCTCTCGGACTCGTGCGCCGGTGTGGGCGTGCCCAACTGCTACTGCGACCGGCCGGCCCCCGACGGCACCGAGTGCGCGGAAGAAGCTAGTACCTTGTGCTACGTACACGGGAGCCCGACGGGCAGCCCCCCGTGCAGCGCGGTCACCACCACGACGGGGGGACCGGGGTCCGGGTGCGAGGGGACGTGCCTGTGGGGTAGTTCGAGTGGCGCGTCGTGGGACACGATCCTCCGCGCGTGCCCCGCGTGCGACTGCGCCCCACCGGTGGGCGCACCGACGGGCACCTGCTCCCAGGCCGAGGGGCCGTGCGTCCCCGGGGTAACGACCACCACACCGGGCGCCACGACTACGACCGCCGGTACCTGCGGGAACTGCACCTACCAGTGCAACCACACCGGCATCGGCTACCACTACGTGAGCTCGGCGTGCGGCGCCGGGTGCGGGTGCCCGGACATCGTAGTCGATAGCGCGTGTGCCCCGGGCAGCTTCCGGGCACTCGCCTGCCGGACCGACGGGACGACACCCGGCCCGACCACGACGACAACGACAACTACGACCACGCCGGCCCCGACCACAACCACGACCACGACGTCCCCGGGACCGCCCGCCACCACGACCACCTCGGGCGGCGGGACGACCACCCCGGGCGGGGGCGGGAGCACAGCAACGAGCGGGGGCGGGGGAACGACGACCCCGGGCGGGCCGTCCTACTTCTGCCAAACGTGCGAGAACGGCAGCCCGAATTTCTGCAGCGGCGTGATCGTGTGTACCGTGATCGGGGCACACTACACGATGATCGACTGCGTCGCGAACTGCCAAACGCCACCCGGAACGAGCACGTTCCTTACGTAACAACCGTGGGCGACTAATATCAGCACGTTTTGTCCCCCGAGTACCAGGCCCCCCCACATGAGCAGCGCGCCCCAGGCCCTCGACGCGCTCGCCCGGGCGCGGCGCGTTTGGGACAACCACAATCCGGAAAACGTGACGGGCGGCCTGATCCAGTTGTGCCGCGAGTTGGTGCGGCCCGATTGGGTGATGGTCGAAGTCGGGTGCTTCGCGGGCGTCAGTACCGCGATCTTCGCCCACTTCGCCGCGACCGTGTACGCCGTGGACCCGTGGGAGCTGGGTCCGGAGCGCGGGTACAACGAGATCCCAGCCTCCGCTATCGCCGCGGCCGCCGGGCGCTTCGATCTGGTGGCGGCGCGGTACCCCAATGTGCTCAAGCGCCAGGGGTTCTCGCCCGAAGCCGCGGCCGCGTTCGCCGGTGCTTCTCTGGACGCCGTGTACCTGGACGGCGCGCACGACCCGGCCGGCTTCGAGGCCGACGTGAGGGCGTGGGTACCCAAGCTCAAGACCGGCGCGTTCCTGATGGGGCACGATCTGAACCTCGTGGGTGACCCGCGCCGGTTCCTGAACAGCACCGCGGAACTGCGCACGTATCCCGAATCCTCGTGGGCATTCAAGGTAGGCCAGAATGACCAGTGACCTGTTGACGATCGGCATGGCGACGCGGGGCGAGCCGGACCACGTGTGGTTCACGCTCACGGCCCTGCACGCGAACCACCCGCGGTGCCGCTACGTCGTGGTGGACAACACGCCCGGGCGCGACCCGCGCGTGGAGGCGATCACGCGCGCCGTGGGCGGCACGTACTACCACCGCCCGGACCTCACGGGGACCAGCGCGCCGCGCGACGCGGTGTTCCGGTTCGCCGAGACGCCGTGGGCCATGTGCATCGATTCGCACGTGGTCCTGGAAACCGGCGCGGTGCGGGCGGCGCTCGATTTCGCCGCCGCGCACCCGGGCTCGCGCGACCTGGTACAGGGGCCGATGATCTACGACGACGGGCACGGGTACGCGACGCACTGGACCCCGACCGCCCCGCCCGGCCTCTGGGGGGTATGGGGGCGCGACCCGCGCGCGGCCACGGGCGCGCCGTTCGAGATCCCCATGACGGGGCTGGGGCAGTGGCTCATGCGCAAAGAGGCCTGGCCCGGCTTTAACCCGCTGTTCCGGGGCTTCGGCGGCGAAGAAGGGTACCTGCACGAGGTCGTCCGCCGCGCGGGGGGAAAAGCACTGTGCCACCCGGCGCTCCGGTGGCGCCACAAGTTCCGGGACGTGTCCGGCTGGCACAACAACCCGCCCCCGCCGTACCCGCTGCACCTGAGCGACCACGTGTGGAACCTCCTGGTCGGGCACCGGGAGCTGGGTATCGAAGCGACGGAACAGATCCGCGCTCACTTCGGGAAAAGACTGGGCGCCCGGGAATGGGACGCGCTGGTACAGGCCGCATCCGCGGCCCAACCGTTCGGCGGCCCGCGCCCGGAAGTGAAGCGGCAGAAGATCCTGGCCGTGTGGTATTCGGACAACACCGCGCCCGCGGAACTACTGAAGCACTCGGCCGCGTCGGTCATCGCGGCCCAGGCCCAAACGTTGCGCCACGACGTGACCGTGTCCGCGTGCTCCTGGGACCCAATCGTCGGCGCGCCGTTCGACCGCCCGGGCACCCGGTGGGGCCAATTCCGGGGCGCGCGGTTCGGGGCTACGGTACCATCCTGGCCCAGATCGAACAGGCCCATCAGCGGGCCGGGGCGCCCGGCGACTTCGACGCGGTCGCGTTCTGCGAGCACGACGTCCTGTACCCGCCCGGGTACTTCGACCGGGTCGGTGACGCGCTCGCCGCAAACCCGTCCGCGCCCGTCGTGAGCCACCTCGACTACATCGGGCTGAACGCGACCGGCTGGCAGGCGGTCCGGGCGCGGCACGAACCGCTGCACCAACTCACCCTCCGGGCCGATGCGTTCCGGGCGAACCAAGAGCGGGCCAAAAATGACGCGCTCCGGTCCGATGTGGTCATCCTGGAGCCGGACCGCGGCGGCGCGCGAACCGATTGGGCGCGCATCACACCGACGGCCCCGAGCGGCGCCACCGGGACACCGAGCGTTCACGTGAACCACAGTGCCGGGCGCTTTACCGCGCACGGGGACGTGTGCTACGAGCCGCGCGGGTTCGCGCTCTGGCACCCTCACTGGGGCGAAGCGAAGCACTGGTGGCCGGGCGACATGAGCACCGTCACAGACGTGGCGACCGACCAGTTCAAGGGGGCGGGGTGCTCGGCGTGCGAGGCCTCGAAGCACCTCACCCTGGAATCGTGGGCAAAAGCGGCTGCGACCAAACCGTCCGACTTCCACGAGCACGTTCCCACGCTCCGGGATCTGGCCGCGCAGTGTACCAGTGCCACCGAATTGAGTTTGTGGACGAAACCCGCCGACGCAGCAATGGCCCACGGCCTGGGTGCGACCGGCTCGTTCACCAGCGTGTGCCCGCGCCCGAAACCCCAGTGGGCCGAACTCACCCGGCTCATGGGCGCGCGGTTCACCGGCATCGCGGTCGACCCGGCGTCCGCCCCCGTGGCCCCTACGGACCTGCTGTTCGTCGACACGGACCACACCGCGAGCGCGCTTCTGCCGCTCCTGGAGGCGCACCACGAGCACGTGGCCAAGTACCTCGTCGTTCACTGCACCGTGACCTTCGGCGAGACGGGAGACAAGCCCGAAACCCCGGGCGTGATGCACGCACTCCGCGCGTTCTGCCTCAAACACACCGAGTGGGTGGTGAAGCGCCACGACCGGAACAACCACGGCCTCATGATCCTGTCGAAGTGCCCCGAGGACGTGAAAGAGCTCCCATCGCTGTGGCGCAAGGCGATGAACTACACCGCGGCCATGATCCGGCACAAGGCGGCAGGGTCACCGGTCGTCCCCCTGGAGGTGCTCGAGGAGCGCCAGGGCCACTGCGCCACGTGCGAGGAGCGCGCCCTGGACGCCTGCGCCGCGTGCGGCTGCCCGCTCGAAGCGAAACTCCCCCTGGCCACCGAGACGTGCGGCCTGGCGAAGAAGGGCAAGAACCCGAAGTGGGCGGCGCTCGCGTGACGGGCCGCATGCCATTGGCCGGACACGGGACACAGTAACTCAACAAGAAGTGATCGGGAACCGTGCCGTGATCGCGCGATCGCGAGTGTTCGTGGTGGTGCGACAGATGATCGAGGCCAATGCCACTTTGGGGCTGTTGGTCCGGAAAGTCCGGCGAACCCTCGTCCTAACTCGATGACGCAATTATGGCCTTCAACGCGAACACTGCCTGGGAAGTACGAGTGACCGGGGACGACACGAACGGGGGCGCGTTCAATCTGCTCGCGTTGTCGACCGGGACCACGGACTACTCGCGCTCTGACGCCCCCGCCGTGTCCGTCACGGACGCGGTGACGAACGGGACAACGACGATTACCAGCGCGTCCGCGAACTTCCCGAGCGATTGCTTGGGTAACGGCATCTGCATCTCGGGCGGAACGGGCGGGATCGTCCAGCGGTGGGCACAAATCCTGTCCCGGACCAACGCGAACACGATCGTGGTGGACTCGGCGACCGGGCTGACGACCGGTACGGGCGCGACGCTCAAGGTGGGCGGCGCAGTCGCGTCCCCGGGCGGCGCCTGGAACGCGCACCTCGTGTCGGGGAACTACGTCTTCATCAAGTACAACGCGACCCCGTTCCTGATTACTTCGACGGCGCAGAACGCCCCCGGCGGGCGCATGGCGCCGATTAACGGCGTCGCGTACTGCGGTTACGACACGGCGCGGACCCTGCGCAACTTCGACGCGAACCGGCCGACGATTAAGCTCGATTCGAGCCTCTCGACTACGAACATTATTTCGAGTACCAGTTCCGCTCTGATCGAGAGCCTGATTCTCGACGGGAACAACATCACGAGCGGCACCGGGTGCACACACCGCGGGTCCGTGTGGCGGTGCCGGTTCCAGGGGTTCACAGCCGGGACCGCGACAGACGGGGCCGCGACCGGGATCAGCGAGGCCGTCTTGTGCGAGTTCACGGGCAACTCGGGTGTCGCGGCCTGCACGTACTACAACGCGCGCTGGTGCGTGGCGTGGAACAACAGTTTCACCCCGTTCGCGGTCGTCGCGACGTGCGAGAGCTGTCTCTCGTTCAACAACACCGGCGCCACCACGGACGGGTTCTCGGCGTCGCGGAAATTTTACAACTGTGTGAGCTACAACAACGCCCGGAACGGGTTCGCCATCTCCAACGCCAATGAGAGCGCGGCGACCAACTGTATCGCGGAACTCAACGGGGCGTTCGGGTTCAGCGGTAACAGTTCTCAGCCGATGCTCGTCAACTGTGCCGACTACGCGAACACAGTGAACCGGGTCAACAGTTGCCGAGATGTGTACCCGATCATTTTGACCAGTTCGCCGTTCGTAAACGCGGCGGGCGGAGTTTTCGACCTCAACAACGTGACCGGTGCCGGGGCGCTGCTCCGGGCCCTGGCGATACCGGCCGCACTGCCCAACGGCGCCGGAGTGAACTACCGGGACGTGGGCGCCCTCCAGCACCCGGGCGGCGGATCGGTGGGCGGTCCCGTTCGCGTGCTCGCGCCTAACACCTGGCAATTTGTGGGGTAACTAATGGCTGGAATCGTTGCGCACGTTAATAGCGGCGAAGTCGCGCTCGTGGCGAACACCGCGAAGACGGTCTTGCAGATCAAGTCACCGACCAACCAGCGCGTGCTCGTCCGGAGCCTACGGCTGTTCGGGAAGGCCGCGGCGGGTGGTACCGGGGTGCCGGTCAAGGTGCGCGCGACGCGCTCGAGTGCGAACTTCGGCACTCTCAGTGCGGCGACGCCGGGGAAGAATGATTCGAGTGACAGCGAGGCACTTCAAGCCACATCTGGCGCGAACGCGACCGTCGAGCCGACCAGCCCGACCGACACCGGGCTGATCTGGGAGGTTCCGGATCAATCTGGCGTGATCGAGTTCCTCCCGCCGGGGATGGAAATTCGCGTGCCGGGTGGGACGGCGCTCAACATCGAGTGTACCTCGACGGGCACACCAACTGTTGCGATCCAGGCCACCTACGAAGAGTGACCCGTGCCGACGATTATCACCGGAGTCCGGCGCCGCAAGCCGTTCGTCGGGGCGCCCCAGCGCCAGATCGGCGGCGCGTCGGTCCGCCGACCGATCTCGGTGCTCGTGGCCCGAAGCACATTCGTGCGCCCGTTCCTCGCGCGCGCCGTGCGGGTACCGGGACCGCGCCGCAGCAGTACACCGGCGCTCCCGATCACGGGCGCCGCGGTCTGCATGACCGGCAGTGATCGGTCGGAGGTTGCCCTGAGTGGCGCCGATGAATCTGTGGTCACCCTGGCCGGCGCCGATCGGTCTGTTTCGATCTTCACCGTGAATCTCGATTGCTGAGGGCGCCACCCGTGCCTCCACTCATCCGCGAAGCCCCGGCCTACCGATGGCCGGCACTCCAGACCCAGACCGTGCGCGTAGAATGTACGCTCCGCGCGGGCCTGTCGCTGAGCGACTACGGCACCGTCACACTCACCGTGCGCCAAGACCCTGAGTGGCCGCGTTCCGGCCCCGCGCGCACGGCCGTCGATGCCGCCAATCCCAGGTCTGACGGCTGGCCGATTGCAGCGTTCGCCGTGGGTGCCATTGATGCCGGCGCGACCAATCCCACGATCGTGTTCACGGTAACTGTGCCAGCCGTACCGGGGTATCGGCGCTACGCGCTCGATGTCGTTGCGTCAGGCGGAATCGCCGGGCGCGTCCAACTGGTCGACACGACCTGGCTCACAGTCGTACCGAGCCTGTTGGGATAACAAATGGGGTGCACAAAACGCGAAGGGCGCACAGGATCTCATTCCGTGCGCCCTTCGCGTTTTGTGCCATCCGCCGGGCGCTGGCATGAATCGCCAGCGCCTGTAACGGAGTAACAATGCGTGCGTACTACGCCCTCGTCCTGACCGCACTCGCGTGCATATCAGTGGGGTTCGCCCTACCCCCGGTGCCCAAGACACCCCGCGCACAGACCGAGTCCACTGCCCCGCATGCACTACGGGCACCAGATCAGCCGGACCGCGAGTGGAAGCTCCCGCCTGGCGAGCTAGCTCCCAACCAGATCGTGATCCAGGCCGATGCCGGCGACGTGGTCGATTGGGGCCACGCGACCATTGGCGTGTCCGACGCATGGAAGCAAACGAAGGGCAAGGGCGCGACGGTCGCCGTGCTGGACACGGGCTACGACCATACCCACCGCGACCTCAAGAACCAGGTGACCGCGTCCAGGGATTTCACCGCGTCACGCTCGGGCGATTCCGATGTGAACGGTCACGGGAGCCACTGCGCGGGCATCATCGCGGCCGAGGAAAATGGGGTCGGGGTGGTCGGGGTCGCACCGCAGGCGAAGGTGCTGGCCGGGAAAGTGCTCGGGGACAACGGCTCGGGCCTCTCGACCTGGATCGCGGCCGGAATCGATTGGGCCGTCGAGAACGGTGCGGACGTGATCTCGATGAGCCTGGGTTCGGACGCACCCGATTCGCGCATCGAGGCCGCGGTCAAACGCGCGCTGGCCAAAAACGTGATCGTGGTCGCCGCGGCGGGCAACTGCGGGCCGCGCGAGGGCACCGCGGGTTGGCCCGGGAGCTTCGAGGGCGTGGTATGCGTCGCGGCCGTCGATAGTAACCAGGCCGTCGCCAGCTTCTCGTCGCGCGGCAAAAACGTGCAAGTCGCCGCGCCGGGTGTGAACGTCCGCTCGTGCTACCCCGGCGACCGGTTCGCCACCATGTCCGGCACCTCAATGGCCACGCCCTATGTGGCCGGGTGCGCGGCCCTCTTCGTCTCGCACTGCAAGGCGCGGGGGATCAAGTGGACGCCGACCGATTTCGCCAGCGCCATCGCGAAAACCTCGAAGGACCTGCCGCCTACGGGTCGTGACACGGCCAGTGGGTTCGGACTGGTTCAGCCGGCAAAGTTACTGCCCGCCGATGACCCGACCGTTCCGAACCCGCCGGCCCCGCCCGATACCGGTGACGGCATCATCATCACCCCGCCCCCGGCCACGCCCATCACCATCGGCGGGCGCAAGGTCAAACGCATCGTGCTGGAACTGGAACCGAAGTGACAACGGGTTGTCGCTAGCGTAACTCGCCGGCGAGCGGCGCCACTTGGCTCGCCCTATCTCGCAAGGTTCACATGGTCACGATCGTCACCGTTGCCGTGCTCGTTCCCGTCGCGTGGTACGGCTTCGTGGCCAGCGCGGTTTTCACGTTGCTGCACACGGCGGAAGAAGTGTGGACCGGCGACGGCGCGCCGTTCTGGGGCTACTACCGCCGGCACTTCGGGCACGGGATCGGCAACATAGCCGGTGCCCTGCTCTTCTCGGGTCTCGCTCTCGCCCTAATTGGTCTGGCGATTTCGGGGTATCTGTGCGGCTCTCAGTTTTTCCTCGGCGGATTGCTCGGGGCGCGCATAGGTGATGCTGTTCTGTCGCACATCGGATTGCGCGTGCAATTTGTGGGGCCGAACCCGGGGCTGGCGACTGCGCCGCTGTACTTGGTCGAGGCCGCGGTGGTGCCGTGCGTGCTGCCGGTATCGGCGGTAGGGGTCGCGCTCGGGTTCGGCGCGTTCGCACTGTTTTGGTTCACGTCTTTTGTTCGGAGGAGAACGTGATGCGCGTGGGTGTTCTGTGTTTAGTGGCTGTCGGGTTCGGGTCAGGCGCGCCGGTGAACGTGTCCGCCGGCCCGGTCCGCGAGTTCATCCGCGACCACCGACCGGGCCTGATCGTGCCCAGGTCGCAACCGCGGGTTCAGCCGGTTGCTCCGGCCGTACCGATTGCCCCAACGTGTTCGTGCGAGATCAGTTGTCCGTGTGCGGGAGGAGATCAGTTCCGATGGGCTGAGGCACCGGCGCTGAGTGTGACAGGTTGGTTGCACCCGCGGACGGTTAGCGCGTGTCCAGGGGGAACGTGCCCTGCTCCGCGGCGCTGAAGCGCGAAATGTGGCAGAAAAAACAACGCCGGCGGGTTTCCCCAACCGGCGTCGCGACCCGCGGATCGCCCATAACCGCGAATCGTTTGAGATATTAACTACCCTTCAGACCACACGCAAGGATAAAAAATGAATAGTTCCGTTCTGGACCTGATCGAAAAGGTTGCCGCACGAGTGGCAGACGGAAAGCTCAGCGCCACCGACGGTAGCGCGTTCCTCCGACGGCTCGTTCACGGCCCCGCGCTCGCGTTCGTGGTGAAGTGGACGGCCACCCCGTTAGACGACATCGCGCTCGAACTGTTCAAGTCCCTGATCCCGGAGTGACGGCCGGCCGCCTCTTTAGTTGCGCGCGCACCGCCGCGAACCGCTCTCGGGTATTCCCGGGTTCGGCCGCGGCGTTCGGCGTAACAGCTGCGCGTTTTGTCGTCCTGAAGGTCGCGCGCCCTGGGACTGCCCCACCGTCATAGTCGGGTTCTTCCAACGAGATCGGGTCCGTGACCTCTTCTTCGCCCTCGGCCGAAGTGGGCAACGGGCCGATGGTGAGTGCCGAGCCCGCGGTGGTCCGGTACAGCCCGCCGTTGCGCAGGCGCTGGGCCTCGCGCCGGCACTCCGAGCGGAGCCAGGTCGCGGCGAACCCGCGGAACGCGCCGAACAGATCGCCGGTGGGCGGCAAACGGGATTCGTCGAACCGCCCCATGAGCATCGTGAGCGTGACGAGCGCGCAGCCCTCCAGTTCGAGCTCCTCCTCGGACCCGATCGCGAACCCGAAGTCGGCGCGCACGCCCCGCGCGATCCCGCGCGCCCAGGCGATGTGGTCGCCCGCATCGATGCGCAGTTCGCGCGAGCCGGTCCGGGGTTCGGGTTGGGTGGACGCGCGAACTGCGCGCAGTTTGGAAATCATCGGCATAGCTGCAATCCCGAAATGTGAATCTGCGCACACCGTTCCCGCGATTCGCGCTTGCTGCGCGCGAGTTGTGTGTGGTGCCGTTCACCAGCGCCGAGAGCGCTGTGTGGTGGTGGGCGATATTAGCGAATGGCAAAAGCCGGCGCGATGTGAGTAGCGCCGGGAAATGGAACCGACCTGATCCGCGAGACGGTTCGCTTCTGGATCGTTACTCGGAGGCGCCCTACACCGTGAGCTAACCTCACTTCGCGCGCGGGAGCTTCTCGAACTCGGGTTCCGGGATCAGTTTCGCGGTTTCGGCGTCGGCCAGCAGCACGCAGCGCAGACCGTCGGCGCCCGGGATCCGCTCCCAGGCCAGAGCGGTGCCGGTCGGGTTCGGGACGCGCGCGAGGTCCACGCCCCACAGGACCACCGGCGGCTGGTCGTCGCGGCGCCCGCGCCACATGCCGATCAGCTCGTGGAAGTCGTCCGCGGTTGGTGGAGTTTTCGCCCGCGCGAGGTGGTTCCGGTACACGCGGCCGATCGAGCGCAACGTTTCTAGCGTACCGTCGGTCTGGACCTGCGCGAGCCGCTCGGCCCGTTGCGCCCGCCGCGCGGCGGGCCCGGACCGCACCTGTTCGGCGGATTGGGTCATCTCGTCCACACCGCCGCGGCGCTTGGTGCCCGGGAGCAGAAAGATGGCCAGAGTGATCGCGAGTCCGACGGCCGCGAACCACGCGATCTCGCGCACCCAGCTCATGGCGCCCCTCCGGTAAGGTCGGGCGAACGGCATCGCGGAACGGCCCGGTGCATTGTGGGTGTGATGGGAGCGCTCGGGCCGCGGTACCATTGTATCGCGCCCGCACGATTGTCGCGTACTCGGGAACACATCGGACCGCCCGCGGCCTTACGCTGTGGCCTTAAGCGAATCTTCCACACCGCGCACGATGCCGACGAATTTATCGGCACCTTGGCCCGCGGGTTGCAAGTCGGCGCGCGCCGGGTTCCGTGAAGGTCCGCGGGTCTTCTTCAGGCGCTCTCGGCGTAGACACAAAGCATTGCACCATCAGCGACTCATATCGCGCGCGCCGCATCGCGTCCGAAACAAATTGAATAAGCCATGAAGTTGGTGTTAATCGATCTTGAGACCACTTGCATTAGCTGTTCGGCAAAATTAGCATACGCCACGTCCACTCGCCCGTTAGCCCACTCTTTCCTAACTGCGAGGTCTCAGATGGCTCTCTCCAATCGTCGTCGGTTGAGTGTCGATCGCCTGGACGACCGCATCATGCCGGCGGTCCTGATCAACGAGGTTCTGGTCAACCCGCCGGGCTCCCCGGACAGCCCGACGGAGTACGTCGAAGTGCGCGTAACGGCGGGCAGCGCGCTCAGCCAGTTGAACAATCTCTACATCGTGGCGCTGGAAGGGGAAAAGCCGGGCACCGGGTCGTCGGACCCGGGGTCCGTGGACCTGGCCTACAAGCTCACGGCAACGGACATCGCGAACTTCAAATCGAAGTTCGATGCCGATAACAACAACATCGCCGACGCGGGCGGGATCATCCTGCTGACCGGGACCGGGCACGGGTACACCAATGCCGCCTCGACCTCGGTCGTCATCACGATCCCCGAGCTGACCGCCGGCAGCAGCTACAAGGGCCTGGAAAACGGGGCCAGCAGCTTCGTGCTCCTCACCTACGCCGGCACACTGCAAGCGGACCTGGACACCAACGGCTCGCTGGGCAGCGGCGCCGACGGCGACGGTGTACTCGACGCGATCGCGGGCGTGGCCTACCTCGACGGCGTCGGCTACCTCGATAAGGAAAACTCGGGCGATTTCGTCTACGGCGCCAAGATCCCCTTCGACGCCGACTTCACCCCGGACATTCTCGTTCGGGACAGCAGCTACACGACCCAGGCGTTCTCGGGCGTCGCGGGCGCGGCCGGGGCGAACTCGACCGCGGTCGCCGGCAACTGGTACGCCGCCGAGCTCGTCCCGACGCGCTTGGGTGTGACCACCGACTGGAACAGCGACGGCCTGCAGGACGGCGCGAACTGGCAAATCGATACGACCGCGTCCACGACCTTCGGCACCTTCCCCGCCGGGACCAACCAGACCACCGCGGGGGCGGCCAACCTAGCGTAACGAAAAGCACCTTCTAGCAGTCGCCTGTCCCCCGGAGCCGGCTCCGGGGGCAGGCAATTGCTATTGCGCCCGATCTCTTCCCCACTGATCCCAATACGGTACCACCCATGCCTACCACAGCCCCCACCCGCCGCGCCTTCACGCTGATCGAACTCCTCGTCGTCATCGCGATCATTGCCGTCCTCATTGGCCTGTTACTCCCCGCGGTCCAGAAGGTGCGCGAGGCGGCGGCGCGACTGAAGTGTACGAACAATCTCAAACAATTCGGTCTCGCGATGCACAATTACGAGAGCGCGCACGGGGAGTTCCCCAAAAGCCGCCCGACGTATGACGCCGCGAAGCACTCCTGGACGCCGATCTGTTTGCCGTACATCGAACAAACGGCCCTGGCCCAGTTGCCATACGACTGGACGGTCGCGTGGAAGACCGAGCCGAATCTGACCGTTGTGAGAAAAAAGCTGGCACTGTTCATCTGCCCGTCCGCGCCCCAGGACCGGGCTAACCCCTGGCCCGGAGAAGAGCCCCCGGGGGTCGGGGACTACGGGTCGGTCAACGAGGTGAAGAGCGACTTCTACTCGGCAAACAATCTGACGCCCCCCACCACGGACGCCTTCGCGCTACAAGGGGTGCTGGCAAAGGGGAACCCGACCAAAATCACGGCGATCTCGGACGGCCTCTCGAACACCATGATGTTCGGCGAGGACGCGGGCCGGCCCACCATTTGGTACGATGGCAAGGCGCAGTCCGGTTCCTCCGGCCTGAAGAGCACCAAAGACGGGTGGGGCTGGGGCGACCCGGACGGCGGCTTCAGCCTCAGCGGGGTTACGTGGGCGAGCAACAAGTACAAAGACGGCGGGCCGTGTGTCATGAACTGCTCGAACGACAGCGAGTTCTACAGTTTCCACACGGGCGGGGTGAACGTCTGCATGGGGGACGGGTCCGTTCACTTCGTGCGGCAAACGGTCAACATCAGCACCTTCGCGGCGAGTATCACTCGGGCCGGCGGGGAAGTGGCGTCGCTGTTCGAGTAACCCGTCCCGCGTGCGAAATCGCGCGGCGCGTCGAGTTGAGAAGTCGCGAGTAGACGAGTGGTGCTCACTTCCCGGGGATGAACCCGCGCGGCACGTGATCCGACTTGAAGGTGCGCTCGAACTCCCGCACCTCGACCCGCTGGCGCGCTTCGAGGTCCGCGCCGCCGACCCGCAACTGCGCCACGAGCACGAACTCGCCCTTCGGGAGCGGTTCACCGGTGGTGGTAACGGGAGAGCAGCGCGAGACGAACACGTCCTTGAGGTCTTCCGAGCGCCCCGCCACCCCGAACGCGACCGTCCGGCGCGCCGTTCGCACGGGAGCTTTCGTCTCGGCGTCCACGAGCGCGAACGTGACCTCCGCCTCGCTCGGGCGCTGGTCGGCCGGCACGTTCAGCACGAGGGCGAAGTCGACGCCGAGACTCGGGTGGAGCACGGTGTCGTCCGTGACGATGACCAGTGGACTCGGGGGCGCGGGCGCTTTCAGGAAGTGTGCGAAGTTGGCGTGGAAGCAGCCCGCGCCAGAGGCGACCACAGCGACGAGGAGCACGATCGCGCAGCGCATGCGACACACCATCGCTCGTACCCCGGTCCGCGGGCGGGGATCTGTGGATCGAACCGGAATGCGGCCCCTATGCCACGAGGTGCCCGGCGGGGCAAGGGGAATTCGGGTCGCGCCCTGGCACTGGCTCAGGGCCGTTCCTTGTTTCATGTTGTGGATTTGAGTGCGGTTGGGTAATCGGGGCGCGTTGCCTCTTGGTCCCGGAGTTGCGCATGCCCCCTCGCACCCTGTACGACGCGCTCGCCACGCTCCCCGACCCACGCAGTCGCCACGGTCGTGTCCACCCCTTGCCTGCCGTTCTGGGACTCGTCGCGTTGGCCCTGCTCATGGGCCGCAAAAGCCTGGCCGGGATCGCACGATTCGGGCGACAGCACGGAACCCCACTGGCCCACGCACTCGGGTTCCGACGGGGCCAAACGCCTACCAAGTCCACGCTCTCGCGCACGCTCCGGCGCGTCGACGCGCAACAAGTCGAAGGCGCCCTGTCGCGCTGGATCGAGGGGCGTATCGAGCCCGCCGCGTTTGAACACCTCGCGCTCGACGGCAAGACCCTGCGCGGGAGTCGCGAGGGCGAGGTGCCCGGACTGCACCTGGTCGCCGCGTTCGCGCCCGCGGTGAAGGCGGTGCTGGCCCAGGTGCGCGTCGATGCCAAGACCAACGAACACAAGGCCGCGCTGGAACTGTTGGGGATCCTGCCCCTGGCGGGCAAGGTGGTGACGGGCGACGCCATGTTCTGTCAACGGGATCTGGTGGAGCAGGTGATCGAAGCCGGGGGCGAGTACGTCCT
>HG799463.1:541780-602637 GCA_000531095.1 Gemmata massiliana
TTCCACCTGAACCGGTCCCGACGCCCGCGCCGTCGGGCCGGTCGGCCACCTCAACGGACAAGGGCCACGGGCGTCGGGAGACGCGCACCCTTGAGGTCACGCGGATCCTGACGGTGAGCCCGATGTGGAAGGGACTCAAACAGGGCTTCAAGGTAACGCGCGAGCGCATGGTGAAGGGCGCGCGGACGGTGGAGGTGGTGCACGGGATCACCAGCCTCTCGGCGGCGCGCGGGGACGCGGCAACACTTCGGGGCCTGGTTCGGGACCATTGGGGCATCGAGAACCCGTTGCATTACGTTCGGGACGTGACTCTGGGCGAGGATGCGTGCCGGGTGCGCAAGGGCACCGCCCCGCAGGTTCTCGCGGCCTTGCGCAATGCCGTGGTTCATTTGTTGTCCGGAGTCCGGGCCAAGAATCACCCCGAGGCCATCGAACAACTTCAAATACACCCGGACCAAGCACAGGCGCTTATCGGCATCCCGCAGTGTGAATAAAGGAACGGCCCTGGGCACTGGCTTTCACGCCGGCTGCGATTACCACTGCCAAAAAGCGAATTGGGACCACCGACCTCTGGTGCCGCACCAATCGCCCATGAGCACTTCAATCCGCTGGCGCGCTTCGAGGTCCGCGCCGCCGACCCGCAACTGCGCCACGAGCACGAACACGCCATTCGGGAGCGGGCGGCCCTGTTTGCCACCAAACTGGCTCGAATCGAATACGTCTTTGAGTTCCTTGGTTCGGCCCTTCGAGTCAAACGTGACCGACCGTCGCGCCGTTCGGACGGCCGCACCGGTGGTGGGATCAACGAGCGCGAGCGCGACTTCTGCTTCGCTCGGGCGCTGATCGCTCGGCAGATCCAAAGCGAAAGCCAGATTAAATGGCATAGCCGGGTGAAGGCAGGTGCCATCCGGTACGAGCGTCAGAGGGCCGGACGGTTGCGGTAAAGTTGATTCGGGCGCCGGCGAGGTTTTCGGGGCAAGCGCCGAGTTAGTGTGCAAGCAGCCCGCACTACTAACAACGAACGCCAGGAGCACGATCACACTGCGCATGTGATGCACCATTGCTTGCGCCCCGGTCCGCAGGTGGAGTCTATGGATTAGCTGGAATGCGGACCCTATGCCGCGTAGTGCCCGGCGGGGCAAGGGGAATTCGGGCCGCGCAACCGGTGCTAAAATGCCTCACCAAATGCGGAAGTGACGCGGTACGGTTCGCGGTGTACAATCGCGCCCTTTGCCCGGGATATTGAGCCTCTTCGCATGCAACAGCCGACCGTCTACCGAGGGCGACGCGACCAGGGGTGGCTGGTTCTCGCCTGCTCAGTTCCGTTTCTGATGTTTGGCGCCGCGATTGTGTTGGTGTCCACACTGTCGGCTTTGGCCCTCACGGGCGTCTCCGGCATGTGCGGAGCATTTATCGCCGTATGTGGGTTTGCCGTCCTACGAACGCGCGTGACAGTCGGCCCTGACGGGATTTCCAAAACTCCGTCCATCCCCAGTGGGTTCACCATTTCGTGGGATAAGGTCGAAAAGTGGTCGGTAACGGACCTGGGCGAAGATCGAGACACGTTCAGCAGCCGGGCCGTTCGCTTCTCGGTCGGCTGGCGAAAAATGGAAGTCCGGGAAGCGGAAGTGTTCCACCCGGGGTTCGACCAGTTTGTTCAGGACGTTCGCGCGTGGGCCGGCGAGCGCGAGGTCGCACCGCAATGAGGATGTTAGTTTCGCGTAGCGTAGGACGGACGCAATATTACATCTCCCAATTGACGGGAGCTATTTAGCGCAAATCCGATAGCGCGAAACGACCGGGATGAATCGGGCCGGGGGGCGGCCCGTTCTCTGGAGCCGTGGACGGGAACAGCAGGTTTACGCGCTCAGCGCTTGGCTCACTTCTTCGTTGATCGAATCGAACAGCGACTTCAGGTCGATGCCGTTGGAGGAGTCCGTGGGCGGGGCGGGGGCGGACCTTGCGGCTGGCCTTGCCGGTTGTACGCGCCGACCCCGCCCCGGTTCCCGCCGGACGGCGGTGCGAGCACGGACACGTCGCCGGTTTGGGCCGCTTCCTCGAACTTCGAGGCCAGTTCTTCCAGTCGGGACAGGCCACTGGTGGCCGATGTGCTGTCGGTGCTGCTCGTGCTGTCGGTGCTGCCCGTGCTGTCGGCCGAAGAAGTGTCGCCGATCGCGGAGCGGATCTTCGCGGCGATGTCCGCAGCGACCGCCTTGAACTTCTCAGGGTCTTCCGACGCGAGTTCCTTGAGCGCGGCGAACAACTGGCCCGGCCCGGAGATCTCCGCCGAGTCGCCGGTCTGGGGCGCGAAGCTCGTGGCGCTGGTCGACGAGCTGGTCGTCTTCTGCTGGAGCGACGACACGGACAGTGTGGCCGAACTGAAACCAACCGAACTAATCATGAGCGAGTCCCTTAATGTGGGGCATGGATCTTGGGTGCGAGTCCCCCCACTTAAACGCCGTCGCGCGCCCACAATCGCCTGGAAAAACCAGCGAATCACAATGTTTCGTGTGGTGCGCAAATCTCAGCGTGGGCAGAATTTTAATGAGAATCGCGGCGCGAGCCGGCGGGTGGAACTGAAGCGAAAATCTCGAATTAAATCCGTTTCGTCCGTTCTCCGTGAAAAAAATCAATTCTTACTGCACATCGAGATTCCGTGTCGCCGAAATGGACCATCAGATAGCCCGATGCTGTGTTGGAAACTTGCGTTTTGTGTTCGTGGCACAGGCCTCTGGCCTGTGTGAGCGCCTCCACAGGCCAGAGGCCTGTGCCACAAAACCATGAACCAAACGCATCAATTCAACACAGCAATAGCCCGACCGAGCGCGCAGCCCTGCCACCTTTTCCTGCCCGTCCGCGCCCGGCTGTTCCCGATACGTCCGTTTCCGGGGGGATGGGAAATGAACTTTCGCGCGATCTGCGTAGCGCTGCTACTGTCGAGCCTATCGATCACGGGGTGCGGGACGGTTAAGAACACGCTCACGACGCGCCCCGAACACGGCGGGAAAACTCCGTTCGGCGGGGTGCGGCACGACATGGCCCACCTCAAGCGGGCCGCGAACGGGGAACTCGGGCTCTGCGCGGACCCGGACATGGAACCGGAGCGCGATCCCCAACTGGCGCTCATGCTGTTCTGCGCCGTGGACCTGCCGTTCAGTCTCGTCGGCGACATCGTGACGTGGCCCTACACAAAGACGTTCACCTACGTGAACCAGCCGGTCCCCGCGCCGCCCACGATGTTCTCCGATCAGGTGGCACCGGTAGCACGGACGACGATGCCCCCGGCCGGCCGGCCCACAATGCCACCGGCGCCGACCGCCCCCTCTACCCAACCTCCTACTAGCCAGCCCCCGGCTAACTTGCCCCCGATCCCGACGGTGCCACCGGTGCCCGTACCCGGCTCCGACAAACTGCCGAAGGCGCCGTGAAATTGACCGGTGCGTCGGAGCGAAGCGCGGGCGCACCGCCCTTGCGAACTGCTCACCCGTACCAAGAGCTACGGGCGAGCCCGCGCACAAGGGCGGTGCGTCGTACTACCCGAATTTCCCGCCGGATACATGAGATCCGCAATTCCGCTCGCGCGGTCGGAGCTTCTTGCGCAGAACCCACAGCGCGCAGGCGCCGAACACGGGCCAGAGCCTTTGCAGCCCGAAACGCAACAAAACACCAACAACAGCCGAATCAATTAAGCAAAAAAGTCGCCCCGCACGTCTCAGAATTCTCACAATCTCCACCACTTTAACCACATCCAGAAAAAAGCGCGTTTGACTCTTGTCGCATCTACTGCGCCGTATAGAACCGCTCAGACCAGACTCGCTTAAACAAAAATCTTAGCCACACACGCGAACCCCCGCTCGCCCCATGCCCTGGCCCACCAAAAACCAGTTTTCCCGTCCGACCTGCGCCGCGTTCGGAGTGGCAGCCGCCCGGGAATGGCTCGTGATGGAACAGTTGTCCCGATCGGGACAAAACCCACTGCAACACCCGCCGCTCTCCGAACAATACCTGTTCTGGGCCGCCAAGCGGCGCGAAGCGAACCCGATCCAGCCCGGCGGCACCCGCCTCCTGACGGCGGCCGAGGCCATCGAGCACCACGGGATCTGCGGCGATCACCTCTGGCCCTACGCGCCCACCATCCCCGCGGGCCTGGAACCGTATACCGGTGCCGGCCTACCACCTCCGGACCCGAACCCGCCCCCGACCGACCCCATGCACCGGGACGCGAGCACGCGGTCCCTGCGAATGACTTACACGCGCAGGCCGAAGGCCCAGCAGGTGTGTGACGCACTGGACGCACACGGCCCGTTAGCGATCTCGTTGCCAGTAGAAGGGGGGACCAGGGGCCGGTCGAACAAAGAACTCTGGTTCAACTCGAACACCGAACGGAGCGGGATCCTCATGGAGAGTGCCTCCACGCGGTGGGCTCCGACCCCTAGCGCCGCCGGTCACGTCGTCTGCGTGATCGCGGTAACGCCCGATAAGCGCGCCCGGGGCGGCTACTTTTTCCTGTTCAAAAATTCGTGGGACTCGGGTTTGTGGGCGACCCAGCCACCGCCCCTAGAAAACGGCGGCCCGGTCTGCCCCGGGTACGGGCGCGTCTCCTGGGACTTCGTGGACACTCACGCGCGATCAATGGCCCACTGGACCCAGCCCCTCCACGACCTGCTCGGCCCTAAGCCTTGAAGCAGACACGCGATGTAGATTTTGTGAAGCACTGTATCACACACCCGTCGTAAATACGGTAAAATAGGGCAAAGCGGGAAAATTGATTCAACGGCTAACAACCGTTGTCCGGAGCCGCTTTCTGGCCCACTTTCTTTTGGACAGACCAGTGTTTGTTCAGAATCTGGTGTAGCCTTTGGAGGAAGAAACGTGGCGCACAAGAAGGGCCAGGGCTCCGTCCGGAACGGTCGCGACTCGCTACCAAAGCGTCGCGGCTTGAAAAAATACGCTGGCGAACGAGTGACAGTTAGTTCAATTCTCGTGACGCAGTGCGGAACGAAGTACCACCCCGGCCGCTACGTGTACTGCACGAAGAACTACACCCTGCACGCGGCGGTGGAAGGTACGGTGTACTTCGACCAGGACGGGCGCCGGGTGAACGTGCTGCCCGACGGCGAGGCGCGGTCCCAGTCGCGCGAACCGAACGAGCGGGACGGGACCGCGGTACTCGACCGCCCGCGAAGCAGGCGGCGCAAGACCCGCCCCGCCGCGCCCGCTCAAAATGAAAACCGCAGCGGTCCGAATAGCCGAGGTAGCGGTAGTGCGGACGCCTTGTTAAAACAAACGACCGCGAACGTGCGGGAGCACTGGGATCGCTGGGAGCAACAACAACAGTTCCAAAGCCAGTCGCAACAGCAGCTACGGAGCGAGCGAGAACAGCAAGAGAAGTTAAGGCGCGAGACGGAACAGCGCGAGCGACAACACAAGTTGGAGAGGGAGCAAAAGGAACACAGGGGGAGTGAACTGCGCGTGCAGCAACAAAAATTGGAGCGCGAGAAGTTGCAAAAGGAAAAACACGAACACGAGCAGCGGGAGAAGTTGAAGTTGGAGGAGGAACTGCGCAAGCAACTGGAGCAGAAGCAGGTCACCAAGGAAGTCGACCGCTACTACAAACAGTTGCTCGCTTGGGAGAGCAAGATGGGTGATAAAAAAGTGCCACGCAATGAACCCACGGGTCGGACGGACCTCGACCTCGTGGTACAGCCGGACATCATGGGCGCAGGAGCCCGCGCATTCGGTGCCTCTGTTGCCGAAGACAAAAACAGTTTGCTGGTACCCGGGGACGTTTACACGTTCCTCGAGAGCCAGTTCGTGACCACGGCCACCGGGTTCGTCGCGTTCGCCCGCGCGTACCCCGATGAAGTAGCGGACGGGCTCAACATTAAGGAAGAACGAGCCGTTTCCGCGCTGGACGAGTTAATAAAGGAGGTCGCACGGGTTCTGCCCGAGAAGTGTCTGGCGCCGGTATCGTCCGAGCGCTTCGGCTACGGCACCCTGGACTGACCTTTCCCCATCGACGTGACCGGGCGCGGGCGGGCACCGAACCGCCGAAACACATTGGCCCCGGGTCGAATCGCGAGGCGAGTCGAACTTCTTTCTGCCACCTCGCCGCAACAGCATCACTCTCTCCGTCCGTTGCTGCAACGAACGACCGTGCGGTCCCGCGCGCCGATAATGCAACTAAAGCGCATCGTCGCAGCGCGGGACCGTGACGGTTCCCGGTTCGGTGGCACGGCGTTTCGCGCGATTCGGACCGCGCTGGGGTCAATCACTATCGCGGGTCACATGCAGCCGGTCGCCCGGCAGGATCTGGTAGTTCGTGTACGTCACGCCGTGCTGAGTGATCCCCTCCCAGTCGACCGGGAGCATCTGCGCCACGCCACCGTTCTTGCCCGGCCGCGCGATGCGGATCGATAGCTTGTGCCCCTGGTCCAGTAGCCCGCTCACGTTCGCGAGCGCGTCCAAAACGGTGTCACCCCCGGTAATCGGGAGCCGTATCACGTTTTGTTTACTCGTGTTGGAATCGGCGATGACGTAATAGGCTTTGCTGTTGTAAGCGCGCACATCAACGATCACGACGAGGTTCTCCGCGGGCACGTTTTCCGCGCGCTTCGCGACGTGGTTCCGAACGGCCGACACCGCTTCTTCGAGCGTGCGCCCGGTGAGCGCGACCGATCCCCACGCCCCCAAACCAACGGTCCCGTCCGGGCGCACCTGGAACGGACCCGAAATCGGTTGCGTCGGCAACGGGTTGGTCTTACCGGTCTTCGGGTCTTTCACGGCGACTTCGATCGACAACTGATCGGGCGCTTCGATCACGTAAGGCGGGAGCGCGATCTTCTGAAGCTCCCGGGGCACTGCCACGGGCGGCGCGACCGGCGCGGGAACGGGAGTCGGGGTCGGCGCCGGGGTTGCTGCAACCGCGACCGAGCGTTCCGCACCGAGCGCGGCCAGCGCGTCGAGCTTCTGTTGGGTCTGCACTTGGGCGCGCCAGTTCAGCACCAGCAGGCCGATGATTGCAACCGCCGTTACGAACGTGAACGTGCCACGGATCCCGCGCACGTCGGACCTCCTCCGGTTGGTCCGAGGCGATACACCAACACCTACAAGAACGTCAACCCCAACCGGTCGGGCGCTCGGGTCCGCTTAGTACGGGATGCGCCGCCCGCTCATTAACATTCGCGGTTCGCGTGGAGCGTTCGGGGCGAACCGCACCGGCGCGACCGCCGGGCACCCGATCAACAGCGCGAAAAGCACAGCGACGCGGATCATGGGTCGGAACCTCCTCGGAGTGGGACAAACGCTGTTATGCCTCACACGGCGAGAATATTCTCAGCGTACCCTGGAGTGACACAATTTATCCTTGAGGAGCCTGGTGCTGTAGCGGAAGATCGGTGCTCACCGTAATCCGTTACCGGGAGAGGCTCCATGCGTCCCACGTACTCGTTCCCCGAGTCGGTTGTCGAAGCGATTGTGCGCGATCGGTACGGGCACCCGGACCCGCGCGTTCAGGAGCGCATGGAGATCCTGTGGCTCAAGAGCAAGAACGAGTCGCACGGGCGCATCGCCGAACTCGCCAACGTGTCCCGGTCCACGGTTCAGCGGACCTTGCACATCTTCGCGGCGAAGGGCCTCGATGGGATTCGGTCGTTCGGGTGGAAGGGACAACCCAGTGCCCTGACGCCACACGCGGCAACGATCGAACAGGAGTTCCGCAAGCACCCGCCTCACACGGCTCACGAGGCGGCGCGGCGGATCGAGGAGCTGACGGGCGTCCGACGAAAAGTGTCGCGGGTGCGCAAATTCCTCAAGGACGACCTGGGGATGAAGTGCTTGAAGGTGGCACCGATCCCGGTCCCGCCCAAGAAGACGATCGAGGAACACGCCCGAGCGCAGGCGGACTTTTTAAAAGGCGGACCTGGAACCGAAGTTGGCGGAGGCGCGGAGCGGTAAGCGGTCGGTGTACTTCGTGGATGCGTCGCACTTCGTATTGGCGTCGTTCCTGGGTTGGGTGTGGTGCTTCGTGCGGTTGCACGTGCGCGCGGCAAGTGGTCGGCAGCGGTACAACGTGCTGGGCGCGCTGAACGCGGTCACGCACGAACTGGTGACGGAGATCAACACGACGTACATCACCGCCACGTCGGTGTGCGCGTTGCTTCACACGATCGCGCGCCGGGCGGGCTCGGTGCCCGTCACGTTGGTGCTGGACAACGCCCGGTATCAGCGGTGCGTGTTGGTGCAGGACGCGGCCAAGCAGTTGGGGATCGAGCTGCTGTTCCTGCCGTCGTACTCGCCGAACCTGAACTTGATCGAGCGCCTGTGGAAGTTCGTGAAGAAGGACGTGCTCAACAGTCGGCACCATCAGGACTTCAAGAGGTTCCAGAGTGCCATCGACGGGTGCCTCGCGGATCTGCCGACCAAACATCGAGAGAAACTGGCGACTCTGTTGGCCCACAACTTCCAGACCTGGAACAATGTGTCACTCCTGATCACGTGCTTCATCAGCTTTACGGAAGAGCCCCTTAGCGATGCCGATCACCACCCAGGAAGATCAGCGCCGGCGCGGTGGCGCTGGCAGTGGAATGGGCTGGTCGCCATGTACCCGACCGGCGCCTCAGCTACGTCAGAGACCCCTTGGCCGCCTCCGAACCGATGTCGCCGTGACGACCATGTTCGACTGGCCCATCAGGATGAACACCTTGACGGGCTTGCCGGCGGCTCCGGGTGTGTCGTCCGGCTTCAGGTTCACGTCGGGCGCCTTCTGGCCGGACGCGGTGCCGGCCAACGGGATCAGAGTGGCGACGGCGAACAGGTAGCGGCGCGAAGCTCACTTCTCCCCGGCTTTGGCCTGGCGGGTGACGATCGGCACGTACCCGATTTCTAGGCCTTTTGGTGGGGTGACGAGAGCGGCCGGGTCGAGGTCGGCCACCTTGCCGACGGTCGGCGGCGGGAGGTACTCGCGGTCCTTCGTCCAGTTCTTGTGCAGCAACTCGACGCGCTTCTGAATCGCCTCCCGCTCGACTTCGGTCAGGTCGGCGTTCAGCACCGCAGGCTGATTGGCGAATCGGTACCAGTAGTACGTGACCACGCTGCCGTCGCCGAGTTTCGCCTCGAACGGTCCGGCCGCCGGCCCCGGCTTCTTCCAACTGCTGCCGGCCTCGTCGGGCGTGACGTAGGGTTGCGGCTCGGCGGTGCGACGACGGGGGAACTCGACCTTAGTTAGTCCGGTTTCGACCGGCACGTCCTTCGCGCTCACGACCACCCACCGCTCCTTGTCGTTCTTGTCCTTCTCGAGGCGGTAGTATTCGGGCAGGGTGACGAGCGCGTCGCTCTTCGTTACGGCGTCCGACCACTTGTACCCGTAGGTAGTTTCGTCGAGTGCGGTGGGCGTGGCGAAAGAACTCCAGGCCACCTGCGCGCGGCTGTCTCGCTCCTTGTTCGGCGGGTAGATCCGCCAGGTCGCCCCGCCCTTGCTCTCGAAGGTTTGAACCGCTGCGGCCTTCGGGTCGATGGCGCCCGACACCTCCTTGCCGCCGGCGAACCACGCCTGCACGCCGTCCCACAGCGCCGACTTGTTGTAGGCCGTGATGCGGTGAATCAGGGGCGCGTCCGTACCGGCGCTGACCGGGAACTGGGTGGGTGCGACGCGAGCGTAACTGGTGCCCTTCGCGTCCCGGGCGATGTACGCCGGGACGTGTTGCGTCTCCATCTGGACGGCCTTGTTCGGATCGGACGGGCGCGTGTCGAGGAACAGCCCGCCCAGATCGGGCTTCTCGACGGTCGGCTTGGACCAAAAATACGGCACGAAGAACGTGACCGGCCCCTTAAAGTTGCCCGTGTTCAGAAACAGGGTCCAGCACTGGTTCCCGGTCGGCACGTCCTTCCCGGCGGTGGTCTTCTTGGCCGGCGTCAGCGGCAGCGGCAGGTAGCCGTACCCGAGCAGTTCGCCGTTCGTGCCCGGCTTCAGGTTCAACCCGTCCGGCGGCCAGAGCACCCACGGGCTGAGTTGGGCGACGGCGTACTTGCCGGCGGGCTTCTGCCAGTCGCGGCCCTTGCCCGCGCCGGGGCCGTTCGCCCACTCACTGAACTCGAGCGCCACCCCGCCCATGATGAACTTCGGCGTCTCGGTGGCGAAGCGGGTGTCCCGCCACCAGCCGAGGCCGCCCTCGATGTCCGAGTACGCCTTCTCCGGCTTCTTGCCGTCGTACTGGGCGAACATCCAGGTGCCGAACAGCCCGCTCTGAAAGTCCTGGCCGGGGTAGTTCTTCAGCAGCGGCCACGCCGCCACGTACATCGAGAAGCCGGCGTTGTACTTCGCGTCCACCCGGCCGTGCGGCACGAGCAGGTAGCCGGCCATCTCCGCGCGCTGCGGTGCCGGGTCGGCCGCGGTCGCGGCCCCGGCGGAACTCAGCACGATCAGGCAGGCCGTCGTCAGTGGGCGGAGCGTCGAACGATTCATGTGACATCCTCTTCGGTTGTCGGGGGCGCGTGTACGGCGGTGCGTCCGCCGCTAGCGGCTCTGGGGCGAGACGGGCACCTCGCAGAAGGTCAGGGCGGCGATGCCGTTTTCCCCAACGAGCAAGGCGTCCGGGCTCCACGCCCGTTCCTTCAGGTAGGTGATACTTTTTGCGGCGGAAGGGGACTTCAATTTCACCGTGAGGGTCGAGCCCTCAACACGGCCGCTAGCGATCTGGTCCTTCGCCCCGTCGAGGTAAAACTGGCCGGCGAGCTTTTCCTTCCAGACGACGGGCTGGTCGAATTCGAGCGTCAGAGTGTCCCGCTCGGCGTTGGCAAAGGCGACCCGCTTCAAGTTCGGCGGCGTGATGGACCTGGTCGGTTTCTTCCCGTACACGTCGCGCTCGATGAGCGGTTGCAGCAACCGGGCGAACTCGTCGTACCCCTCCCTTGGGAAGTGGCAGCCGCCCCCCGGACGGATGCCGAGCGTGGGCAGGACGCTCAGGTTGGAGAACCGGTCCGGGAGGGTGCGCTGTTGCTCGCGCAAGCGGTCGCCCGCGCCGTCCCTCCCGCCCATCGCGCACGAGTCCGGCCAGATCTGGAAGGCGTAGTAGTGCCGGACGTTCGGGAGATCCCGCTTCCACCCGGCGGCCATTTCGACGAAATAACGGTGATAGTTCTTCCACCCGTACTCCCCCGACGGGCCGTCGGCCGGTTGGTCGTTCTCGCCCTGGTGCCAGATGACCGCGCGGACCCCGTGGGTGAGCTTCGCCCGTTGCACCCGCCAGAGCCAGCGGCCGTAAATCGTCGAGAGGTCGGCGGGGTCGGCCGGGTTGCGCTGGTGCTCGTCGATGCGCGTGCCGCCGAGTGCGCCGTTGATGATGCACACGGGCACCTGTTGGCTCTCGACCAGCCGCCTGGCCAGTTGCATCCCCCACCAGCCGACGAACGCCTCGTGCTCGGGCGGCTTGGACTTCCAGGCGGCCGGGGTCCACAGATTCGGTGCCTTGCCGCCCGCCCGTTTCGTGCGCTCGCGCACCCACCCCGCGCCGTCCGTGTCGCGCCCCAGGGGGCCGCCATACGTGCGAACCCACGGGCTGGTCTCCCGGGGCGTCCCCCCGGGTAGGTCGAGCGCCTCCGCGTTCGACTGGCCCTCGATCAGGTAGGCGTCGCCGCACACGAGATCCCCGACCTTGTGCAGCACGGTGTCCGTGCCACGGCTCCGCGTGCCGAATTCGACACGGTACTTCACCAACCCCGGTTTCAGTTTCGCCGCGAGCGCGTAGCTCCGGTCCCGGCCCGGCTTGCCGGTCTCGGTCGCGAACGGCTTGTCGTCGCGGTACACCTTCAGGAACACTTCGTCCGCGGGTTTGTCCAGAGTGCCGCGGTAGTGGAGCGTGCCCTCGTTGCGGTCGTCCCGGGCGTAGAACTGGCCCTCCTCGGGCTTCTCGTCGCGCGCTGGGGCGCGCTGGACCCACGCATCGGTTGCCGGTTCCTTGACGGCGATCGTTGCGGACCGGGTGACGGCCCGCCCGCCGTTGCTGAGCGTAACCGTGACCGTGAGGGGGCCGCTGTTCTGTGCCCGGAGCAGGCGCAGCTTACTGGCCACGGTTTCCTGGATCACGGCGAGCGGCCCCGCGGACCATTCCACCCGCACGTCCGCCGCCCCGCCGCCGGCCGCCTTCAGAGCGGCGAGGTTCGTGATCTCGGGTTCAAGGACGAGTTCCTTTCGCCCGTCCCACGCGGCCGGGATTTGCAGGGTGAACTCCGGGTCGGGGATCGCTTCCTGGACGGTCAGGTCGATGTCGCGGACCTTGACCTCGTTCGGGAACACGGCCCGGAACCGCAGCTTCACCGCCGTGTCCCCGGTCACGCGGCCGGGCGCTAACTCGACGGCGGAGCGATCGACCGCGAGAACCTCCTCCCGGTCGCCCCGCACCACCGACCAGGACAGCTTCTGCGCCCCGCCCGCCCGCGCGGTCACGCGGACGCTCCCGCCCTCCCGGACCGTTGCGCTCTGTGCTTCGACCGAGAAGTCCGTTCCCGCACTCACGAGCGGCCCCACGAGGGTCTGCAGCGGCTTCTGGTTCTCGTACTGCAGCCGCAACCAGTCGGCCGAGCGCGCCACCCGCGAGACCCGCACCTCGTCCAGATCCCCCTTGAACCGGGACTGGTCGTGCCAGTTGCCGATCCACAGCCCGGCGGGACCGGTGAGCTTCAGCGGCGCGTCCTTTCTGGCGGACGCCCCCGCCAGCACGCCGTTCACGTACAGGCGCGAATCCCCGCGCTGGCAGACGTGCGCGACGTGGACCCATTCGTTCAGATTCATCGGCCCGGCGGATTCGACGTTGGCCCCGGAGAACCAGCAGTCCATGCGGACGTGGGGCGGGCCGCGGAACTGCATCACCACTTTGCCCTGCGGTTTCTCGTTGCCCCAGCCGATGAGCGTCGTGTTACACGTCTCGGGCCGGAACCAGACCTCGGTGGTGTGCGGGTCGTCCCCGGTCGGATAGTTCGTGATCTTGTCGCCGCACGTGACGCGGGCGTTCCCGTCGAAGTGCCGGGCGCCCCCGATGACCCCCTTCGCCGGGGTCGTGCCCCGGTCCTTCGTGACCAGCGCCCCCGCGTCGTCGCCGACCGTCTCACCCATGTGCCACACGCTCAGGTAGCCGTTCGACGCGGCGAACACCGCCGGGCCGTCCGACTCGCTCGCGGCGTCGGCCTTGCCCCAGTACATCCGGAGCGGTTGCCGCGAGTTGCCCTTGATGCTGGGCACCCGCACCCACACGCTCGCGGTGCCGGCTTTCACGTCCCATTCCTCGACCTGGTGGGCCAACCGCGCGCCCTCGGTGGTGGTGAACCGCACGTCGGCGCCATCGGGGCGCGCCTGGGTGAAGTCGAACCAGTCGCGGTGCAGCCGGACGAGCACGGGAAAATCCGTCACGACGGCCGTCGGGGGGAGGTTCGCCCCGTCCGGTGTGGTCAACAGCGTGAGCGTTCCCGAGTGCTTCCAACCGCTGAGGGGGTTCTTGGCGGCGGGCGGCGGCGCGCACAGTTTCTTCATGGCGTGGCCCATCGCCTCGCCGATCAGGTAGTACGTCTCGGCGTTGGTGTTCCAGTGGTAGCCCTGGTTGCTGGGGGAGACGTCTTCGGCCCGCCAGAACGCCTTGGTGCCGACGAACGCGACGTTCCCTTTGAACTCCGGGTACTCGGCCACCGCCGCCTGTGCCTTCATGAGCGACAGCGCCCGCGGGTGCTTCTCCTCCGGGCCGCTCATGCCGGTCTCGGCGATCACGAACGGTAGCTCCTTCACCCCCAGATCCTTGCGGATATCGCGGACGAAGTGGGCCAGATTCTTCTCGTACTCGTCGTTGAAGGCCTGGTTCACGCGGTCGTTCCACCCCTGGTGCCAGCCGAACCCGGCCAGTTCGTACCCGCGGTCGCCCAGCTCCGGGAACTCCTTTTTCAGGTCCTTCAGCACCGCCTTTGTGCGGGCCACGATCTCCTTGTAGTACGGCCCGACCGCCCCGCCCGAACTCGGCGGGCGGAAGTCCACGGCCAGGCTCTTCCCGCCCCACGCCAGCTTGATGAGTAGGACGGGCTCCTCGTAAGCGCCGCCGATCACGTGGCCGAACCCGAGTTCCGGGCCGATGCGGTCCTCCTTCGCCCCGAACCCGGCGGTGAGTTTCCCCTTGCGGTCGAGGTAGTGGACCCACACGTCGTCCCGGACGGTCCACGTGCCGCCCTCGCCGAGCAGGTGCCCGAACTTGGCGGCGGTGCCGGGCTGCTTGGCCACGTACTCCAGGCTGCCCTTGCCCTCGTTCCGCTTCGGGTCGGCGACGATGAACCCGTGCCCTTCCATGTTCGACTGCCCGGCGAGCACGAACACCTTCACGGGCACGTCCGTCGCTCCGGCGGGAACCGACAGAGCGGCGAGGGCCGCGACGGCGAAAATTTGACGGCGAGTCATGCGGGCACCTCGGGCGATGTAACCGGGATAGTACTCGCCATCCTCGCACTCCGGAGTATCGTTCCGGGGAAAATGGTAACGAATCTGGGAATCCACCTCGTGGCCCGGATCGGCACCGCCCAGCGACTGTACGAGGGCTTTCGCCGCAAACCCGGTGTGAGCCCCGGCGAGTACCGCAAGCAGCGGCGGCGGCGAGGCAATCGAGCGAGCCCGATCTCGACGCCCGCATCCTCCCGTGTGCCGCGTCGCGCAAGTCGGGCCACAGCTTTTGCCCGGGCGGCGACTTTCGCGTCGAGTCCGCCTGCACGTTCCCGCTGCCATCCGAGACGAGACGGAAGACCGGTCGGATCGGGCACGCGCTCACGAATCAGCGGTGAACGGTGCCGGGAGCGCGGCTCGAAGACCATTTTGAGCCAGAAGGGAAATCGAGCGGGAATTGTGACTGCGGGCCGAAACGGGACGTGACCACAGTCCCCGTCTCGGCCCGCAGTCACAATTCCCGCTCGATTTCGTGCATCCTGCGCACCCCGTGCTCCGGCGACGCCGCTCGTGCATCGCAAAGTAGTGCCGAGGTAATCCAGAAGTGCTCCCCTGGATCTAACCGGCAGTCGTGCCCAAACCCGTGTCCGTTGCGCGCCCCGGCCCGACACACACCGGATTGAGTACCTCACCCGAGTGGCCGCATGGGAACAGCTTCGCAACGCGCCCGCGTGCCGGGTCGGGTGGCCGTTCACCACCGCCGACGCGCGCATCAAACTCAAACGCCTCTACCCGTCGATCCCGACCGGTTGACCCACTAGAAACTTTCGATAGTCCCGGAATTCGCCGAGTTGCCCGGCGGACCGCCCCGGGTATCATCACGCGCGATGAGATCGGCACCGAGTTCGAGCGACCGGCACCATGAGCGAGTACCAGTATTACGAGTTCCGCGCGATCGACCGCGCCCTGGACCGGTCCGCGCTGACCGCGCTCCGTGCGCTCTCCACACGCGCCCGGATCACCCCCACGAGTTTCACCAACGAGTACAGCTACGGCGACTTCCGGGGCGATCCGGACGAACTGATGGAGAACTATTTCGACGCGCACCTGTACGTCGCGAACTGGGGCACGCGCCAGCTCATGTTACGGGTACCGGTCCAGTTGCTCCCGCTCTCCGCGGTCGAGCCGTACACCGCGGAGGAAGGATTGCGCGCGTGGGCCACGGGAACGCACGTGATCCTGGATTTCGTGTCCCGCTCCGAAGACGATTACGGCTGGACCGAGGGCGCGGGGCAGCTCGACCCGCTGCTCCCCGTTCGCGCCGAATTGCTGGCGGGCGACCTGCGCGCCCTGTATTTGGGCTGGCTGGCGGCCGTCGAATCGGGCGAAATCGACGGGGGCGCGACCGAACCGCCGGTGCCGCCCGGTCTCGGCACGCTCTCCCCCGCCCTCACGGACTTCGCCGAGTTCCTCCGCGTCGATCCCGATCTCATCGAAATTGCCGCGCGCGCGTCGGCTTCACGAGTTTCGACCCGCCCCTCGGTAGCGGACCTCGCGTCCTGGGTCGCCGAGTTACCGGAGGGCGAAAAGAACACCGCGCTCGTTCAACTGCTCACGGGCGAAGGCGCGTCCGCGGCGGTGGACCTCCTGAGCCGGTTCCGGGCCGATGCCGCCCGCGCGAAGTCCCGCGGCGGCGCACCGGCACCGGGCGCTCGGCGCACGGTCGGGGAACTGCTCGCGGCCCGTGAACGGGGCGCCGAGGAGAACCGCCGACGGGCCGCGGAGAAGAAGGCGCACGAAGAATCGCGACTGGCGCGCGAACGGGCCGAAGCCCGCGCGCGTCGCTTGGATACGCTCGTCGGGAAGGAAGCGAGCCTCTGGCGCGAAGCGGGAACCGCGGTCGGAACGAAATTGCCCAAACAGTACGACCACGCGGTTCAACTACTTACCGATCTCCGCGACCTCGCGCAACGGGCCGACGCGGTGCCCGAGTTCGCCCGGCGCGTCGGTGAGTTGCGCGAGTTACACCGCAAGAAACTGTCCTTCATCGAGCGGTTGGACAAAGCCGGAATGCCCGAGTGAAAGGACCACAATGGATCGTGCCCTCATTGATGCGTATGAATCCGCGCCCGCGAAGCTCCGCGCCGCGGTCGCCGGGCTGACCCGCGAGGAACTAACCGCGCGGCCCGGTCCCGGCGCGTGGTCGATTTTGGAAGTGGTCAGCCACATTGCGGACAGCGACGCGATCAGCATCGACCGGATGAAGCGGATCGTCACCGAGGACAACCCGCCCCTGCTCTACGCCGACGAGACGGCCTACGTCGCGCGCCTCTTCACACACGATCAGGATCTGGAAGACGCGCTCACGCTGCTCGAAGTGGGGCGCCGGCAGTGGGCACGGGTGCTCCGGCGCCTGCCGGACGCGGCGTTCACACGGGCGGGCCAGCACAACCGGCGCGGGACCGTCACGCTCGGCATGCTCGTGGGGGACTACATCGCCCACATCGACGAGCACCTCACGTTCATCCACGGTAAGCGGGCCAATCTCGGCAAGCCGGTGTAACGAACCAGTACCTAATTTGGCGGGTGTGCCCAGCCCCGATTTCGATTACGGAGGCACGAGCCGATGTTGTCACGGGAAGAAACCGGTGCCCTCGCCCGCCGTCACGTGGACGAGCAACCTCCACTGCCGGTCGTATTCGCTGACCCCACTTGTCGTATTCGCTGACCCCACTTGTGGGACAGTCGAACCCAGGGCCTTTTAGTTCTGTGCTCGCTCGGGTGGTGCGGGCTTTTTTCAATGGCCGAGTAATTCTGCGTGTCGCGCTGTTACGAACTACGAAATTTGACGGTTAAGTTTCTGGTGAAACGAGGGGCACGCAGAAACCGCACTTCTGTTGAGACACGTGATTTTCTGCCGTGCTTCAAACTTGTGCTGCCAACTGGTAACAGTTAAACGACGGCGTATTGAAACGGGTACGCGGGGAGTGTTGAGTGCCCGGATTTCGGCCCCGTTACCCTTGCCCCTGGTCCACTGGTTCTTCTATGAATATAGTTAACAGATGAACATTCGACGGGGCTTTACCTCACGTCGATGAATCCAACCATTCCTTCGAGGGGCGCTGCAACGGGACGCACGGGCGTACTTGCCAGGCTCGTTGGGGTGGATTATTACCGGCAACGGCGCCCGTTCATCGTTTAGGAGACTTTGAACGTGTCTACTGTTGCGCAAAAGCCTGCCACTTTCAGCGATTACCACGTCGCGGACATCGCGCTCGCCCCCTGGGGCCGCCGCGAAATCGCCATCGCCGAGACCGAAATGCCCGGTCTCATGGCTATCCGCGAGGAGTACGCCGCGCGCCAGCCCCTCAAGGGCGCGCGCATCACCGGCTCGCTCACATGACATTCAGACGGCCGTCCTGATCGAGACGCTCAAGGCGCTCGGGGCCGAGGTCCGCTGGGCCTCGTGCAACATCTTCTCGACCCAGGATCACGCCGCCGCCGCCATCGCCGCCGCCGGCATTCCCGTGTTCGCTTACAAGGGTGAAACCCTTACCGAATATTGGGAATACACCCACAAGATCTTCGAGTGGACCGACGGCGGCCTCACGAACATGATCCTCGACGACGGCGGCGACGCGACCCTGCTGCTGCACCTCGGCGCCCGCGCCGAAGCGGACATCCACGTTCTCGACAAGCCGACCAGCGAAGAAGAGCGCATCCTCTACGCCGCCATCAAGAAGCGGATCGCGGCGCAGCCGGGTTGGTACGCCAAGTGCCTCGCCGCTGTGAAGGGCGTGACGGAAGAAACCACCACCGGCGTCCACCGCCTCTACCAGATGCACAAGCGCGGTGAGCTGAAGTTCCCCGCCATCAACGTCAACGACAGCGTCACCAAGAGCAAGTTCGACAACCTGTACGGCTGCCGCGAGTCGCTGGTGGACGGCATCAAGCGCGCCACCGACGTGATGATCGCGGGCAAGATCGCCGTCGTCGCCGGCTACGGGGACGTGGGCAAGGGGTCGGCGCAAGCGCTGCGTGCCCTCTCCGCCCAGGTATGGGTCACCGAGATCGATCCCATCTGCGCGCTGCAGGCCGCGATGGAAGGGTACCGCGTCGTGACGATGGAGTACGCCGCGGACAAGGCCGACATCTTCGTGACGACCACCGGCAACTTCCGGGTCATCACGCACGACCACATGAAGGCGATGAAGAACAACTCCATCGTTTGCAACATCGGTCACTTCGACAACGAGATCGACGTGGCGTCGCTCGAAGACTACCGCTGGGAAGAGATCAAGCCGCAGGTCGACCACGTCATCTTCCCGGACGGCAAGCGGATCATCCTGCTCGCCAAGGGGCGCCTGGTGAACCTGGGCTGCGGCACCGGCCACCCCTCCTACGTGATGAGTTCGTCCTTCGCGAACCAGACCCTCGCGCAGATCGAACTCTGGCTGCACAACGCCAAGTACTCCGTCGGCGTGTACGTTCTGCCCAAGAAGCTGGACGAGCACGTGGCCCGGTTGCAGCTCAAGAAGCTGAACGTCCAGCTTACCGAGCTGACCGCGGAGCAGGCGGCCTACATCCACGTCTCGAAGGACGGCCCCTACAAGTCCGACCACTACCGGTATTGATCGGTACCGGCCGTAATCGCGCAACCCTCCGGGGTACGGTTGGGTGTGATTCTCAGGTGAACCCCGCCCGCAAGGGCGGTGGGTGTTGGGTACAAGCCCCACCCGCCGCCCTTGCGGGCGGGGTTCGCGCCGTAACTGACTGGCAATAGAAACTGAACTCGTTTCGCATGAGAGCGAACGAGAGACAAGTGCGAAAGTAAAATTCGGGGGGCGTCAGGCCGCGAACGTGCTCGGCGAAGATCCGTCGAACCGGTGAGAGAGGCGCTTGCTGTTGATGTCGAGGGCTTCGAGAATTTCGCTGACGGGGCCGGTCGGAATGTTATTGGCGATGGCCCAGTTGAGCACGTCCAGGTTTTCGGCGCCGGACTTGAGTTGATTCAGGATGACGTCGAGTAGTTCGGTCTGATTTTGAAACTCGCGGAGGAGGAGGCCGAAGTCACGGCCGGCGAGTTCGATCCAAAAACATTTGCCCTGAAGGTGCTCGACCCACCGCGCCCGCAGGTAGCCCATCCAGTGGTCTTTGACCCAGCGTTTAACGCACCCCTCACCGAGGTCGTACCCGGCCTTCTCGCTTTCCAGCCAGCGGTACTTGTTCTCTTCTTCGATGCAGTCGTGGTGTACGCTTTTCATCACCATCGTAGCACTCGGGAGAGTGGGGCACGCATTCATAAAGCGACACCTTACGCGATCGGCTGTGGGTGAGGGCCGGCACGAATCGCGTCACGTTCTCAAATGAAATAGTAGCTCGCCGTTGAGACTGAATCAAGTTTCTGTCCCAACGTTACTCAGCGGGCCAGGTACCCGCCGTCCACGAAGAGCGTGTGGCCGGTGACGTAGCTCCCGGCCTCGCTGCACAGCATGAGCACGGGTCCGACGAGTTCGCTGGGTTGTGCCCAGCGCCCCAGGGCCGTGCGGTCGGCAAAGGCTTGTTTTTCTGGCTCGGACAGCACCGACATAGGCATATCGGTCATAAACGGCCCAGGCGCTATGCAATTGACCGTGATCCCGTGCGGGCCGAGATCGAGCGCACTGGCGCGGGCCATTCCGATGAGAGCCGCTTTCGTCGCGGAGTAGACGTTCCGCTTCTCTTTGGACACCTGGCCCATGATCGACGAAATATGAACCACCCGCCCCCAGCGCCGCTGCTTCATCTGCGGCACCAGTTCGCGCGTGAGGGCCATCACCGAACTCAAATTGACTTCCAGGACACGGTCCCACGTGTCGTCGGTGATGGCGTCGATCGCTTGAGGGGCGTTCATCCCCGCGTTGTTCACGAGGACGTCGACGCGCCCCATCTTCTCTATCGCAAATGTGGCGAGATTTTTGACCTCCTCGCGCACAGAAACGTCCGTTACGCAGTACGCCCCGCGGCGCCCGGTACCCGCCAGGATTTCGTCGAGCGCGGACTTGAGTTCGTCCTCATTCCGGCTGGCGATGACAATATCCGCCCCGGCCTCAGCAAGCCCGCGAGCCATCGCCTTACCAAGCCCCTTATTTCCGCCCGTCACGAGCGCGACACGGCCCGTGAGGTCGAAGAGATTGGTGGGCACTATGGCTCCCCCCGTGTGTGTAGATTGCGTGCAGTTAATTTATCAGAGTGCCCGGAATCGCTGCAAGTGAAAAGTGTCACAAACTCGCGCTCCGAGGGAAAACAATGAAGTCACAGGTACCCGCGCTAGCCAAAAATTACAGGTCGTAAAGCCACGCAGAACTCCCGTCCTTCGCAACATTCGCGCCCCACACAACTCCGCGGTTCAGGCCGCCGTTGCGATACGCACGAGTTCGGCTGCCGCGGCGCACGCACCTAGAAGCGTGGGGACTATTGGTACCCCAGGGCAATCCTGGCCGAGCCGGTGTCGGATGTATCGCGCTCCGCTGAACCCATCCTCAATGCCGATCACAATCTGTGTTCCGTCGCGCTCGTGGCGCACCTTCCATTCGGCCAGCTCGAACCGACTGGTCTGGGCGTAAACTCGGCCGGGCACGTTCACCGCCTCGCACGCTAACCAGAACAGAATCACGCCGTGTCCGGCCGCCCGGCGCAAGTGGTGCGTTTCCCAATCGACCTGAGCAACGTAATCGGAGCTGATCCGGGGACCGGGGCGCCGCGGGGAAGCAACGGAGATCGTCGGTGCGTGCTCCGCGAACCACCGGATCGCTTCCGATTGCCAGTCCGGAGCACCCTGGATCGGACCCGCCAGAAACACGAGCGGACCGTCAATTGGAGTAATAGTTGGTGGCAGTAGCACCGCGCCCACGGCGGCCCCTTTGCAACGAACACAGTGGATTGAGAATGGGTTCCATTTTACCACTCCCAATACCGTTCTTAGCGATGCCGGGCCGTTATTGTGACAAGCCGAACGTGCTCGATTGCAAAAAGACGGGTACGAAAACGAACTTGGAAGAGTGGATTCGCTCGAAACCGGCCCGAGGAACAGAGATCACGTTACCCGGGCTGGTCTGTGAACTGCGTGCTGTGTTGAAAACTTGCGTTTTGTGTTGGTGGCACAGGCCTCTGGCCTGTGGAGGCACCCACACAGGCCAGAGTCCTGTGCCACCAAACCATGAACCAAACGCATCAATTCAACGCAGCATGATGCACCGAATGGCGCAGGTGACTTGTTTTCTGTAGCCGGCCTCTGCGAAGCCGGTGAGCCACAAACATAAGACATCCCGGCCTCGCAGAGGCCGGCTACAGAAAACTATCAAACCAGAGTCATATCAGAAACCCGCGAGGCGCGTGTCTGCGTCGCCGAACTTGTCGGCCTTCACCCCCATGCGATCCAGCAGCGACAGGTAGAGGCTGCACAACTTGCGGTTGGCGTTGCCCTTATCGCGGTAGTCGAGCGCGCGGCCCGTCTTGAGCGTTCCGCCGAGTCCGCCGGCCAACAGGAGCGGCACCTTACTCGAGTCGTGTGCGCTGCCCGACCACATGCTGTTGACGAACAACAGGCACGAGTTGTCCAGCACCGTCGATTCGCCTTCCTTCATCGCATCGAGCTTCGAGGCGAGGTAGGCGAACTGGCTCACGTAGAACCGCGTGATCTTCTCGTAGGCTTCGGACTTGTCGCTGTGGGACGCCCCGTGGTGGGCGTCGCGTACCCCGAGGAACGGGTAGAACAGGCCCGAGATGTCGCGGCACAGGAGCAGCGAGGCGACCCGGGTTTTGTCCGTCTGGAACCCGATGGCGATGAGGTCGCACATGAGTCGCATGTGCTCGCGGATGTCCTCCGGCAACCCGTCGTCCGGGCGCTTCATGCCCGCAACGGGCTTCCCCCTATCTTTGGCCCGCCCGTCGGCCTTGTCCTTGTGTGCGCGGGCCGATTCGATTCGCTTTTCGACCTCGCGAACGCTGGTCAGGTACTCGTCGAGCCGCGCCCGATCGTCGGCGCTCACCTGCCCGCTGAGAGCCGACGCCTCGGTGCGCACGCGGTCCAGCACGCTCTGATTGCGGCGCGTGCCGCGGTTGTCGAACAGGCTGTCGAACGCCAGTGACGGGTACGCTTCCATCGGCACCGGCGAGGTCGCCGACTGCCACGAAATGTGCGAGCTGTACGCCATCGAGAAGTTCGTCTCGTGGTACCCCGTGGTCGGCTGCTCGCACCCGAGCACCAGACTGGATTGTTCGGTCTGGTCGCGGAAGTGGTTCGCGATCACCTGATCGACGCTGATCCCGCCGCGAAGCTCGGCGCCCTTCTGGAGTGTGGCCCCGGAGAGAATGTTGCCGGTCTGCCCGGGGTGAATGCCGACGCCCGTCGCGGACTTGTTGAACAACCCGTTGACGACGTTCAACTTGTGCTTGAGCTTGGACAGCGGTTCCAGGCTCTTGCTCAGCTCCATGTCCGCGCCGGCGCCCTTCGCCCACCAGTGGTCGGGGCTGATCCCGCACCCCATGAACAGCGCCGCGAAGCGCTTCGGGGTAACGGACGCATTGCCCTCGGGCGCGCGGCCCCAAACCGGGACCGATTCGAGCCAAGGCAGGGCCATCGTAACCCCGGCACCACGCAAAAACGTCCGGCGCGAGGTTGAGGGGCGGTCGGCAGCGTCGGGCATGTCGTCCTCACTTCGGTGCGGCGGGGCCGCGCTTATTGAGAAACTGAGGGCTGGAAACGATTGTCTTAACGAGAACCGAGAAGCGATAGTCCCCGGCTTCGAGTTTCGTGCGCATCGCCCGGATGAGTTGCTCGTCGGACGGCAGCAGGCTGCGCCCGAGCGCGTATGCCAGGAGCTTGCGGCTCAGGTTGTCAACGAAGTCCTGCTGGCGGTGTTTCCGGATGTACTCGGTGAGCCCCGGAACGCCGTCGCCGTCGCCGCCCGTGCCAGGGAACGTGGCCTTTGCATCAATCGGGCGCCCGCCGAGATCCTTCGCCCGGCGCTCGCCGACGGGACCATACGCCTCGAACACGAGCCCGAGCGAATCGAATTTCTGGTGACACGATGCACAGCTCTTGTCGGCGCGGTGCCGGGCCAGTGCTTCGCGTAGCGTCAGTTCGCCCAACTTCGCCTCATCCGCGGGCAGTTCGGGCACGTCTGGGGGCGGGGCGGGGATGTGTTCGCCCAGCAGTCGGCGGGCGACCCAGTACCCGCGCTTCACCGGGCTTGTGCGCAGACCGGGAGCGTTCTTCGTCAGGAACGCAGCCATCAGTAGCAGACCGCCGCGCCCGTACTTCCCGGCCCCGTCTACGCGCGCCCACGAATCCGGTCCACCGGTCGGCACCGGCATACCGTAGTGTCGCGCCAGGGAGGGATTCACGAACGTGTGGTCGGCGAACAGGAAATCGAGGACCGAACCGTCGCGCGCTGCGAGATCGGTGAAGAACCGGACGGGTTCCTCGAACATCGCCGACCGCAGGTCATTATCGAACGCCGGGAATCGGGTGCGGTCGACGGCGTTGTGCTCCTCGAACCGGCGGAAATCGAGCCAGTTGCCGGCGAACTCGGTTGCCAGCCCGCGCGCCTTGGGATCGCGGAGCATCCGCTTCACTTGCGCGCCGAGTACCTCCGGCTTGTGCAGGTCGCCTGCCGCAGCGCGGGAGAGCAACTCTTGATCGGGCATGCTCGCCCACAGGAAGTAGCTCAATCGACTGGCGAGAGCGTAATCCGAGAGCGGTGCGGTGGCGCCGGTCCCGCGCCCGGGCAGGTCCACGCGGAAACAGAAGTACGGCGACATCAGCACACATACCACGCAGTCGCGGATCGCGTCCTCGTGTGAGAGTTCCTCTTTCTCTCGCAACGCGCGATAGAACGCGGTCTGATTGTCCCGCTCAGCCTGGCTCAGGGGGCGGCGGTACGCGCGTTCGGCGAACCGGTGGACCGCCGCAAGGTGGTGCGGTTCCGCGTCCTTGCGTGCCTTCTCCAGCCAGCGGAACGTGGCCCCCATGCTCTTGAAGTAGTCGCGGACCGCCGTCAGTGCGGTTTCGCTCGCACCGGCCTTTTCCGCCTTCGCCAAATAGACCGTGGCGAGTTTCCGCATCTTGGCATCGGACGTGGCATCCTTGTCTTCAGCCCGGAATTCGTCGAACACCGTGTCCCGAAGGTAGCTGGACTCGGCGCGCTCGTACCAGATGAACGAGAGGTACTGTCGCGCGGACGCATCGGCGGCGAAATCGAACTCTTGCCAGAGTCGGTCGAGTTCCTTCTGTTGGGCGGTGTCGAGGAGCATGTCGTACAGCGGGCCGTCGTCGCGGAAGTAGCCCATCTGGTTGTGGAACCCGGCGCTCAACAACCGCCCGGTCAAGCCCTTCTCTCCCTTCGGGTCGAGGAACACGCGGGCGCGCTCGGACACGTAAAAGGCGTCGGGGAACGCCGCGCAGAACCGCTCGAAGGTGGACTCGTACCGCTTGATCCCGTCCGGGGCTGCCGGGGCGATCATGGCTTTTGCGGCGTCCGACCCCGCAGGCAGTCGAAGCTCTTTTAGCGCGAGTGCGCCACCCGCGTACCGCATTCGATTCGCGGCCATCGCGCGATTCTTCCACAGCACGAGCGGTTGCGAGCCGTCGTTGATCTTCGGCGCGGTCAGGTTCTTCACGTTCGGGACGAGCTTGGTTCGCAGATCCACAACGAAGTCGTGCATCTGGGCGCTCCCGGAGCGGGCCGCGTCCTGTTTGTCGGCTCCCTGGGGAAGTTCGCACCAGAGCGCCTGGAGTGCGACAACTGGCCCGATATCTTCCCGCTTGCTGGTCAGGAGGAACCAAATCGTTGATAGGTACTTCGCGCTGATGCCGGCCTCGGTTGCGAACTCCGGGAGTTCCGCGGAGGGCTTGCCCAGCGCGGCCCGGTTCCGGTACCGCCACGCGGCGAAGAAGTAATCGGCGAAATCCGTTCGCTGTCGGCGGTAGAACGCGACGATCCGGTTGACACCGAACTTGTCGCGGTCCGTCTCCGCGTTGACCGGGTGCGGCGCGAACTCGAACCCGTCCGGGGTGAACACCATGTGATCGGCCACGCGGCGGGCGGCTTCCAGGTACTTCTTGACCAGCGCCGGGGAGGTCGCGAGCGACTCGGCGGAGTTGTCGAACCCGGACTCGTTCGCCGGATCCACCGGGAAGTCGCGTGTCGGGCGGATGTCCGCCCCGGTCAGGTCGCGGATCGTGTGGTTGTACTCGGAGTTCGAGAGCCGCCGGGCCGGGACCGGACCGGGATCACCGGCGTTCCGATCACCCTCGTACTTGCGAACGGCTTCGGCCCAATCGATGACGTCGTGCCGCAACTGCTTCGTGGGCTGTTTCTTCGCGCTTTCCGGCGGCATGTCGCCGGCCCGGAGGCGCTCGAGAACGAGCGCCCAGCGGCGGTGATCCTTCGCGACCGATTGTAGCGTGGTGAACGGGCTGAGATCGAGGTCGCCTTTCGGCTTCTCCGCGCCGTGACACGAGAGACAGTAAGTCTGAAGAAACGGCCGGACCGAATCTTTGAAGGTTTGTTCCAGAGCGGCCGGGATTGGGTCTGCGGGGGGCGAGGCCGGGGCCGGTTGAGGAGGTGCGGCCGGCACGTGTGCGGTGGCACCGATAAGCCCCATCAGCGCAGCAATTGCCAGACAGTAAGCGGTTCGGAATTGCATGACGTGCTGCGGGGTGGGGAGTAGCGGGCGGTGCAGGGATTACTTTACCACGACGCTGGGGCGCTGTCTCGCGCCCGGTTTGTCAAATCGGGTCGTTAGTTGTCGAGGCTTGAGCGCGACGAATGCGGAGTTTGTCGAGGTACAGGTAGTAAACCGGGGTGAAGTAGAGCGTCAGCACCTGACTCACCAGTAGTCCACCGACCACGGCTAACCCGAGGGGCTGACGGCTTTCCGCCCCAGCGCCCCACCCGAACGCGATCGGCAGCGCCCCGAGCAGCGCGCACATGGTCGTCATCATGATCGGCCGGAACCGGACCAGCGCCGCTTCGTGGATCGCTTCGCGTGGTGATTTCCCGCGAGAGCGTTCGGCGTCCAGCGCGAAGTCGATCATCATGATCGCGTTCTTTTTCACGATCCCGATCAGCATAATCAGTCCGACCATCGAGTACAGGTTCAGTTCGCTCCGGAACAGGGCCAGTGTTAACAGCGCGCCGACGCCGGCCGACGGCAGCCCGGAGAGGATCGTTACTGGGTGAATGAAGCTCTCGTACAGCATGCCCATGACGAGGTAAATGACCACGACCGCAGCGACGAGAAGTAGCCCCAAACCCTGCGCCGAGCGCTGGAATTCTTGGGCCGTTCCCTGGAACCCGGTCGTCACTCCAGCCGGTAGTTCTTCGCGTGCAGCGTCTTCGGCCTTTGTTAGTGCGTCCCCGAGCGAAGTGCCCGGGCGCAGGTCGAACGAGATCGTCACCGACGGCAACTGACCGGAGTGGTTAATCGATAATGGCCCGACCCCGCGGCTCACGGTCACGAGGGAGTCGATCGGCACGAGCACGTCGGAACTCGACCGCACATACAGCTTCGAGAGCAGTGCCGGGTCGCGTTGGTACGCGGGCGCGGCTTCCAGAATCACCCGGTATTCGGCGTTGGGCGCGTTGATGGTGGACACCTGCCGGGCGCCGTTCGCGTTGGCGAGTGCGTCCTCGATCTGTCGGGCTGATACGCCGAGGCTGGTCGCCTTATCGCGGTCGATCTTCACATTCAACTGCGGGCTGCTCACCAGTAGGTCGCTGGTGACCTCGATGAATTCCGGCATCGAGCGCAACCGGGCTTCGAGTTTTGGGGCGGCCGCGTACAGCGCCTCCGGATCGGGCGACTGGAGCGTGAGTTGGTACTGGCTCTTGGACGAGCGCCCGCCGACTTGAATGGGAGGAGGGTTCTGGAAGTACACTTTGACTCCGGGCAGTCCGCCCGCGGTGCGGCGCAGTTCGGTCATCACCTCGTCGGCCGATGCCGACCGTTGGTCGCGCGGAACGAGTTTTATGAACAGGAAGCCGCTATTTCCGCCGAATACCCACGCGCTCACCGCGTCGACGTTCGGGTTCTGGCGCACGATCTCCGTCACCTGCTCCTGAACGCCCACCATGCCCTGGAACGACATGTCTTCCGCGCCCTGCATTGCGCACACGATGCGGCCGGTGTCTTCGCTCGGCAGGAACCCTTTGGGCAGGATCGTCAGGTAGTAGCCTGTTCCGGCCACGAACGCGAACGAGAACAGGAGCATCAATAGCCGCAACCGGAGCGTCAGGCGCAGCGTGCGGTCGTAAACGGCAAGCATCAGGTCGAATGCTCGCTCGGTCGCCCGATACACGAACCCGTGTCGCGAGCCTCCTTCTGTGCCAGGGGCCGCGCCGTGACCGCCCTTGAGGAAGAGGGCGCAGAGCATCGGAGTGAGGGTAACGGATACCAGCCCGCTCACCACGATCGCCACCGAGATGGTGACCGCGAACTCGCGGAGGAGCCGGCCCACCATTCCGTCGAGAAACAGCACCGGAATGAACACCGCGACGAGCGAAACGGTCATCGAGACGATGGTGAACCCGACCTCGGCGGACCCGTCCAGAGCCGCCCGAATCGGGGATTTCCCCATGTCCTGGTGTCGGACGATGTTCTCCAGCATCACGATCGCGTCGTCGACTACGAAGCCGACCGCGAGCGTGAGTGCCAGCAGGGACATGTTGTCAAGGGTGTAGCCCAACAGGTACATGATCGCGAACGTGCCGATCACCGACACCGGCAAAGCCAGACTCGGGATGATCGTCGCTCGCAGGCTGCGCAAGAACACGAAGATCACCAGCACCACCAGACCGAACGCGATCAGCAGCGTGATCTGAACGTCAGTGATCGATTCCTTAATGGGAACCGAGCGATCATACTGCACAGACAGCTTAATTGTTGGTGGGAGTTGAGCTTGCAGCGTCGGCACGAGGGCCGTCACAGCCTCGGCGACTTCGACCGCATTCGCCCCCGGCTGGCGCATCACGGCCAGTACGACTGCCCGGGAGTTTTCGCCGTCGGTTCCGTCGCGCTCGCGCGCCGAGTACCACGCTCCGATTCGGCTGTTTTCGGCGCCCTCGACCGCGGTTCCGAGTTCGCTCAGTCGAACCGGGCTACCGTTTCGATACGCGACCACCAGGTCGCGGTACTGCTTCGCCTCGGACAGTTGCCCGGTGGCCTGGATGAAGAACTTCCGCCGGTCGCCCTCGAACGTGCCGGTTGGGAGGTTGACGTTGGCGTTCCGGAGCGCGGCCGACACTTCATCGATGCCGATTCCGCGTGCGGCCAACAGGTCCGGATCGACCTGCACTCGAATGGCCTTCTTCTGCTGCCCCTGCACCATCACCTGCGCGACCCCGTTCACGAGCGACAACCGGTCGCCGATGAACGACTCCCCGTACTCGTTCACCTCGTGGATGGGCAACACGTCGGACCGGAGCACGAGGTACAGGATGGGCGAATCGGCCGGGTTCACCTTCCGGAACGACGGCGGCGTAGGCATGTCCGGTGGGAGCGACCGGGCGACGCGGGAGATCGCGGACTGCACGTCCAGCGCGGCCGCGTCGATGTCCCGGCCGAGGTTGAACTGGAGGATGATCGAGGTGGACCCGAGGTTGCTGGACGAACTCATGCTCGCCAGTCCGGGGATGGTCGTGAACTGCCTTTCCAGCGGGGTCGCAACGGCCGCGGCCATCGTATCCGGATTAGCTCCGGGAAGGCTGGCGCTGACCTCGATTGTGGGGTAGTCTACGGTCGGTAAATCACTGACCGGGAGTGCCCGGTACCCCAGTACCCCGGCCAGAACGACCGACGCCGTGAGGAGCGTGGTCATGACCGGGCGGAGAATGAATAGCCGGGAAGCGTTCATTTCGCGCTCCCCGCTGGGGGAAGCGCCGACGGGTTCTTGATGGACACTTTGAGACCCGGGGCAAGTCTGAGGTGACCGTCCGTCACCACGACTTCACCGCCCTTCAAACCCGATGTGACTACGGTCTCGCCGCTCGACTCGAAGGCGACCGTGACGTACCGCAGTTCAACCGTTTGGTCCGGCAAAACGACATACACGTACTGCCCCTTTTGTCCCGACTGTACGGCGGCCGGAGGGACGACCACGCTGTTGGGCCGCTCGTTGAGGTCGAGAACCACGTCCACGAACAGACCCGGCCACAGCGCTCGATTCGTGTTCGGGAATTGAGCTTTAAGTTGGACCGTACCGGTACCGGGTTCGACCGCGTTGTCGACGAACGTGAGTTCGCCGATCGCTTTGGGACCGCCGTGTCGAGGTGTGGCTTCCGCATGCAATCGCCCGCGTCCCTCAAACGCCGCCATGACTGTTGGTAAGGCCCGTTCGGGAACCGCGAACTGCACGTCGATCGGGCTGAGTTGATTGATGACGACCAGCGGATTCGTGTCGGCCGTGGAGATCCGGTTCCCCGCAGTGACATGCAGCGCGCCCGTTCGCCCGTCGATCGGGGCCGTAATCGTGGTGTATTCGAGTTGCAACTTGGCCAGTTTGACGGCCGCTCGGTCGGCCTCGACCGCGGCGCGATCGGCTTCGACCGTCGCGCGGGTCGAATCCGCTTCTACCACCGAACCGATGCCCGACGAACCGAGGCGCTCCACTCGCGCGAGGCTGAGTTCGGCCCCCTTTAGGGTCGCCAGATTTCGTGCGAGCGTCGCTTCGGCCTGCTGGAGAGCGGCCTCGAACGGGCGCGGGTCGATGGTGAACAGCTTTTGTCCGCGTCGGACGGTGTCGCCCTCGCGAAAATGAACATGGGTCAGTTCGCCAGCGATCGCGGGACGCACGTTGACCGTGGAAATTGTGCGGACCGAGCCGATGGCCCGAACCTGAACGGCCACTGTTTTCTTGTCGGCGATAGCGACCGAAACGGGGGCGGGCGCGGGTTCCGCTTTGGGTGCGGGGGGTTTTGCGCACCCGGCAAGTGCCAGCAGAAGCAGCGCAAACTGGCGCGGAGCGAGAACGGGGCTGGGGAGGTACATGGCAGGAATGAGCAGCAGGTGGGGCAGGGGACCGGGACGCGCAAGTCAATACCCGCGTTCCGGTCGCCAAAAGCGGTCGCATCGCTGATGCGGTGGGTATTCTCTCATTATTGGAAATTGATCGCGAGACGATTCCGCAAGTTCTTGTCGGGCCGGGCTGTTCTGCCGTTAAATCCGGATGCCGCGCTCGTAGGGGCTCAGATGGGGTTCCGCTCCATGCGGAAATTGGTGAGCGCCACCCCACGCACCACGACCTGTTGCTCCACCAACACAGCGAACCCGTGGCGCTCGAAGAACGGTCGGGCGGTAATACTGACCTCGGCAAACAACCGGGTGAGACCCGTCCGTGTGGCCTCGGCGACGAGGGCACGCATGATCGTCCCTCCGACTCCGCAACCCTGGTGGTCGGCGTGGACGAAGAACCGGTCGATGTGGCCGTCCGGTTCGAGGTCGGCGAACCCGACCGGTTGGTCGCCGATTTCCGCCACGACCGCGAACCGATCGGCGAGCGTCGCCCAGCGGGTCGGATTGATTTCGTCGGGTGCCCATGCCCGCACTTGCTCGGGTGAATAATCCCGACTGTTGACGCGATGGACCGTGCCTCGAAATAGCGCGAACAGCGCAGGAACGTCGGCGGGGTGAAATGGTCGGAGACGAATAGACGCGCTCATGAGACGAGTCCTGGGGTTTGCCTGAACTCGAACAGTTCTACGCGCGGACTGCTTACCGACGACTCCCTGCGACATCGGCAGACACCGCGGGCGGCGGGAAGAAGCCGGTTTCGCCCTCGAAGACGGTCGTGCTGAGACGCAAGCGGTTCACGAAGCGCCGATAGTCCGCCGGTCCCCAACCTGTTTCGGCGAGCAAGGCTCGCGCTTCCGCACCCGTATCCGCACCGAAACGCCCGCCGGCGTCGTGAAAATCCTGGCACACCACGACGTCGGGTTTGAAGTCCGCGATCTGGCGGGCGAACGTGTCTACGTTTGCGATTGGCAACGTGGGGGTGACACAAACACCCACAGCAATGCCCGCATCCTTGAGCTGCGCGAGCGCGTCCCAGCGCCGATCGAGCGGCGGAGCCTTCGGCTCGAACTGCTGGCGCACGCGCTCGGAATCGGTCGGGATCGACATGTTCACGCGAAGGCTGCGGAAGTCCTTCAGCACGTCAATGTCGCGAGCCACGAGCGGGCCGCGCGTTTGAATCGTCAGGCGCGGCTGGTGCGGGAGGAGCGCTTCGAGAATGCCCCGCGTGAGCATAAGCCCCCGCTCGATCGGCTGATACGGGTCGGTCACGCTCGACATGTAGACCGGCTCGCCCGCGACACGCGGCGCCTGCTTCTCGGCGAGCGCGGCGGCATTTTTCTTCGCGGTGATCCACTTCCCCCACTCGTTCGGCGGGCGCCGATTTTGGGGCAGAAACGCTGCGTAACAGTACGAACAACCGAAGGTGCAACCGATGTAGGGGTTGCACGTCCACTCGAACCCGCCGCGCCGGATGAACCCGGTGGCGGGCGAAAAAATCGACCGCGACTCGATCAGTTCCATGCCCGGAACCTCGTGAGGAAATGTCTAAACGGTCGCAACGCGCGGCAGGAAGTGTATACTCGTCAACTGGACTGATGTCAATTACCGGAGGCGAGAGCGCGCCGCGGGGAGTAGTGGACACCCGTCAAAGGCGGTACGTTCGCGCAAAATGGGAAAATGTGATCGGAAATGGAACCGGATGTGATCTTCGACTGCTTTCCGAACGGAGCGCGGGTGTTGTGCCCGCAAATCTCCGGTTCGGTTGGTGCATCTGACTTCGAGTGATCCGTGAAACCCGTCACGCCTCATTTCGACTTCGGCGCGAAGAGGGGAATTCCACCGTGGGCGGGGGGCGTGGTCGGCGTGTTCGGAAGCGCGGGGACTTCCGGAAGCTTCGTTCCGTTCTGCGGCGGGGTGACCGGGCCAGGGGTCGTTCCGGGGGCCGTCTCCGGAACAGCCGCTTTCGCGTCTTTGGCAGCCTTATCGACGTGATTGCCGATCACCGAACCGACGTTCTTCAGGATCTCCGAAGAGTCGCTACCGACCTTCTTCGTGTCCACATCGGTTGTAATCTGGATGTTGCCGTCCGTGCCCTTTGAAACGTTCAATTTGTACCAACCCATGTACCAGCCAACGCCGCCGAACCCGATAACGGCCAGCCCGACCAGAGCGAGTAAGTTTCGCATCACCGATCTCCTTCGTCCGTGAAAACGGGACACCGTCCCTCAACATTATTCGCGCGGCGCGGGAAAAAAGACACTCGCGCGGCGCTGATTGAGGAGTGTACGTTACTCGATCGTTTCGCGCAAGCCGAGTTGCGCGCGGACATCTTCTCTTGGTGCAAGATGGTGCGCGGCGGTAGAATGCGGTAGTTTTTGAAAACCGAGCGGCGCGCGGGCTTGCGGCCCCCGGGGGAACGGGATACCCTACTCCAGCCGTTCGCCCGCTCTCGGCTCCCGTTCTTTGACAGGAGCCCGCGCTCCTTTCCCGCTCCCGCTGCGGCTCCCGGTTGAGTCAACCGTTTCGAGCCGACAATCGGTGCCCAGCATCCGAACCTGGGACCACGAGCGGTGTCGATTACCGTTGCGAGTACCACCTATCGGCGCCCCGCGCCGCCCACGGAGGTCACCTTCACTCATGGCCACTGCCACGGCGATTCTGGATACCCTGCGCACGCAGCTCGATACCACCGAGTACAAGAAGTTGCACTGGGAGGGGTCGTTCTCCGACTACCTCAACACGGTGCTCGAAACCCCGGGCGTGACGCGCACGGCCTACCAGCGCCTGTACGACATGATCCTGTCGCACGGCGCCGAAGACGTTTATGAGAACAAGGACAAGATCCCCCGGTACAAGTTCTTCACCGAGTTCGCGACCAAGCACGCGGACGGGATCTACGGCCTCGACCGCTCCCTGATGCAGCTCGTGAACACGTTCAAGAGCGCCGCACTGGGGTACGGCACCGAGCGCCGCGTGATCCTGTTGCACGGCCCGGTCGGGAGCGCCAAGAGTACCATCGCGCGCCTGCTAAAGCGCGGGCTGGAAGAGTACAGCCGCACCGACGCGGGGATGCTGTTCAGCTTCTCGTGGAAGACCGAGGACGGTACCGGTTGGACGAAAGACCCGATGCACGGTGAGCCGCTGCAACTGGTGCCCGAGGAGCACCGGGCGCAGATCCTCACCATGCTCAACGACCAGTGCCAGAAGCCGTACCAGTACGAGATCAAGATCAAGGGCGACCTCAGCCCGTACAGCCGCTACGAGTACAAGACCCGGCTCGCGAAGTACGACGGCGACTGGCTCAAGATGCTCGCGAACGAGGTGAAGGTGTACCGGCTCGTGCTGTCCGAGAAGGACCGCATCGGGATCGGCACGTTCCAACCGAAGGACGAGAAGAACCAGGACAGCACCGAGCTGACCGGCGACATCAACTACCGCAAGATCGCGGAGTACGGCTCGGACTCGGACCCGCGGGCGTTCAACTTCGACGGCGAACTGAACATCGCGAACCGGGGCATCGTCGAGTTCATCGAGGTGCTGAAGCTCGACGTGGCGTTCCTCTACGACCTGCTCGGGGCGTCGCAGGAGCACAAGATCAAGCCGAAGAAGTTCGCGCAAACGGACATCGACGAGGTGATCCTCGGGCACACGAACGAGCCGGAGTACAAGCGCCTCCAGAACAACGAGTTCATGGAAGCGCTCCGCGACCGCACCGTGAAGATCGACATCCCCTACGTCACGCGGCTGCGCGACGAGGTGAAGATCTACGAGAAGGACTTCAACTCGGACCGCGTGCGCGGCAAGCACATTGCCCCGCACACGGTGGAAGTGGCCGCGATGTGGGCCGTGCTCACGCGGCTCAACCCGCCCAAGCACGCCAGCCTCAGTGTGCTCCAGAAGATGAAGCTCTACAACGGCAAGACGCTGCCGGGCTTCACCGAGGACAACGTCATCGAGCTGAAGCGCGACGCGCTGCACGAGGGCATGCTCGGGATCAGCCCGCGGTACATTCAGGACAAGATCTCGAACGCACTGGTCGCGCACCCGAACGAGGACAACATCAATCCGTTCATGGTGATGAAGGAACTCGAAGACGGGCTGCGCAACCACTCGCTCATCAAGGACGAGGACCAGTACCGGCACTACAAGGAACTGCTCTCGGTAGTGCGCGAGGAGTACGAGGACATCGTCAAAAACGAGGTCCAGCGAGCGATCGCGGCCGACGAGGACGCCCTCATCCGGCTCTGCGGCAACTACATGGACAACGTTCGCGCGTACACGCAGCGCGAGAAGGTCCGCAACCGCTACACCGGGAACTATGAGGAGCCGGACGAGCGCCTCATGCGCTCGGTGGAAGAGAAGATCGACATCCCCGAGGGCCGCAAGGACGACTTCCGCCGCGAGATCATGAACTACATCGGGGCGCTGGCGATCGACGGCAAGAAGTTCGACTACAAAACCAACGAGCGGCTCCAAAAAGCGCTCGAACTGAAGCTGTTCGAGGACCAGAAAGACTCGATCAAACTCAGCTCGCTGGTGTCGAACGTGGTGGACAAGGCGACGCAGGAAAAAATCGACGTCGTCAAGAGTCGCCTGATCCGGAATTACGGCTATAACGAATCGAGTGCGACGGACGTGCTGAACTTCGTCGCGAGCATCTTTGCTCGCGGACAGACGAAAAAGTAAGGAAAAAGGAAGAAATATCGTCGCCGGGGTTTGGATGGGTGGGGCCTGACCGACCTGAAGGTGTGAACCTGGTCAGGGCGGAAGCAGCAGCCATAAGCATTGGAGGGTGCGGCTCAGGGCACCCCCATCCTTCCACTCCCCGGCGGCGCAACACACGAGCCCCGAGTACCTTAGGGTGCTCGGGGCTCGCGGCGTTACCGAGGTGTGTATGGGCCGGTACCGGACTGCTATCGAGTCGCGAATGCCTCCCGAACGGCGGCGTTGGGCGCGGTTTGGACCGCCCCCGATCGCGGAGCAAATCGCTGCGGCCTCGGCCGCACTTGAGCTGCCGCTCCCCGGCCCGCTCCGCGAACTGTACGCGGAGTTCGACGGCCTGTGGTTCGGCAAGTCCGGTGGTGACGTCCCCGAGTGCGCAGACCTCGATCAGTGGGACGTGCTGCCGCTGCGCCTGCTGCCGGTGGCGCGGAAGGAACTCGCGCACTGGTACGGGCCGGACGGCGGATCTTGGGGCGACGGGATCGAAGGGTTCGGGGAGCAGCTCTCACGCTGCGTACCGTTCGCCGTTTATGAAGGGATCGCGGCGTTCTCGTTCATGACCGACCTCGGGGCGTGGGGCATTGGGCCGGGCACTGTCAGCTCTTGGGATCACGACGGCGGAACGCCGCACGACTACGGGGAGACGCTGATCGAGTTTTTGGCCGAAAACGCTACCAACGTCTCGCGAGACTGGTCCGTCTAGTTTAACCTCATCGCCTCGCCAGACACCTGTTTGGCTTCTCTGCGACCCCGTTTGTCTGGTACGATTCCAATACGCGACAATGCGCGGTAAGTTTGCTGCGCGCTGCGACAGTACCACCATCCACCCCCGAGGCACGATTGCCGTGGGACAAAAGATCGAACAAGACCTCCAGCGGTTCCGCAAGCTGGTGCGCGGAAAGGTGAAGAGCAACCTCTCCAAATACATCAGCCGCGGGGAAATGATCGGCAAGAAGGGGAACGACTACGTGTCGATCCCACTTCCGTCGATCAACCTGCCCCAATTCCGTTTCGGGAAGAAGAACTCCGGCGGGGTGGGGGTCGGACCCGGGCAACCCGGGCAACCGCTCACGCCTCCACAGCAGGAGGGCGACGACCCGCAAGCCGGTGACTCGCCGGGCGGCCACATCCTCGAAGTCGATCTGACAATGGAGGAGCTGGCCGACATTCTGGGCGAAGAACTGGCGCTCCCGCGCATCGAACCGCGGGGCAAGAAGAACGTCGTCACCGAAAAGGACAAGTACACCAGCATCCGGAGCGTTGGCCCGGAGTCGCTGCGGCACTTCAAACGCACGTTCAAACGCGCCCTGAAGCGCCAGATCTCCGCTGGCTCGTACAACCCGGTCGACCCGATCGTCGTGCCCGTGCGCGAGGACAAACAATACCGCGCATGGAAGGAAGTACCCAAGCCGGACAGCGTCGCGTGCGTCATCTACATGATGGACGTGTCGGGGAGCATGACCGACGAGCAGAAAGAGATCGTCCGGATCGAGTCGTTCTGGATCGACACCTGGATCAAGAAGCACTACTCGGGTGTCGAGACGGTCTACATCATTCACGATGCGGTCGCGCAGGAGGTGGACGAGCACACGTTCTACCACACGCGCGAGAGCGGCGGGACGAAGATCAGCAGCGCCTACGAGTTGTGCAACAAGATCATCGACGCCCGGTTCCCGCCGAGCCAGTGGAACGTGTATGCGTTCCACTTCTCTGACGGCGACAATTGGGGCGACGACGTGCCCAAGTGCGTCGATTTGCTGAACAACACGATGCTGGCGAAGCTGAACCTCTTCGGCTACGGTCAGGTGGAATCGCCTTACGGCAGCGGTGAGTTCTTCGATCACGTTCACGAACTGGTGGACGATCACGAAAACGTGGTCGTGAGCCGCATCCCAGACCGCGAAGCGATCCTGGGTAGCATCAAGGAGTTCCTCAAAACCGGGCGGTAACGGGAGGGCGGTTTTCGATCTCCACAAAGGGGCCAGCGATGGAAGTCGAGATCAACGAGAGCGTGAAGCAGGCAAAATGGCCGGGCTTAGAGGAGGCCGTGCGGAAGGCGTCAGACTTGTTCTCTCAAGTGATTCCTAAGTCGCTCCAACCACTCGTGCGGATCGACTGGGAACGGCTGGAGGACGCTTACGGTGGCGAGTGGGTGGTGGTGGCGCTGAGCTACGACAGCCGGGCCGAAGAACGCGAACTCTTTCGCCCTCTCGCGCTACTGAAGGTTCCTTTTATGCGCGAGAGATTCGAGTGGCTGTGGGGGCGCGTGCTCCGGACGGCATTCCACAGTCGCGAGGATGAGCCATCGATCGAGGACATGGTTCCCGCTTCCGGTGAGGGCGGGGCATGACGCGAACCAATACCGACCGGATCGATGACCTCGCGAAAACTGCGGTCGAGACAGCAAGCCGAGTCGATAACCTGGATCAAAGGGTTGAGAAAGAAACTAATTCGATTTGGGAGAATTTAGCAGAGCAAAAGGCTTCAGCCTCGGCCGCGGCGGTCCGGGCGAATGAACGCCTCCAACACTTGGAGATGCAGTTAGGGATATTATCCGAGCGCGACGCCGCCCGTGAGAGAGATATCAACCGCTTCCGTGACGAAGATGCGGCGTTAAGGAAAGAGAACGCGGACCTCCGGCGCGAGTTGGCCGAAGCGCGACAAGAAACGGCCGTTCTCAAGCAACAACTTCAGGACCACGTCGCTCAGTACCAGGAGTGGGACAAGCGGCGCTGGGGGTTGATCGTTCTGCTGCTCGGTGCGGTACTCTCCCTGGCGTCGGGGTTGATTGTCACGCTGGCGAAGAAGTAGTGCCCATGAGCGATCCGGATTCGGCCGAACAGACGCAGCCCGGGCTGCACCCCACGGGCGACACCGTGTCGCCGGGTGCCCGCCAGTACAAGTTCATTGAACCGCGCCAAGTTGCGGGCGAACTCGGGCGGTTCGGCAACTACCGCGTCATTCGTCTACTCGGTTCCGGCGGAATGGGCCTCGTGTTCGAGGCCGAAGAGGTCGCCCTCGGGCGCCCGGTTGCCCTCAAAGTGCTCAAGCCGGAACTCGCAGCCGACCCGGAGAGCCGCGAGCGCTTTCTGCGTGAAGCGCGGGCCGCGGCCGAAATCCCGTCGGACCACGTCGTCACGGTGCTGAGTGTCGGGGAAGCCGGCGGCCTCCCGTTTCTGGCGATGCCACTACTGTTTGGCGAAACGCTCCAGTCTCGTATCGAGCGCCCGACGCTGGTCGATCTCCGGACCGCACTCATCATCGCACGCGACACGGCCGCGGGGCTGATGGCGGCCCACGTTCGAGGGTTGATTCACCGCGACATCAAACCCGCGAACATTTGGATCGAAACCAGTGGGCCAGGTGGGACATTTAAACGCGCCCGCATCTTCGATTTCGGCCTCGCGCGGCGCCTGCACCACGAAACCAGCCTGACGAGTACGGGGTTCATTGTCGGGACGCCGAACTACATGTCCCCGGAACAGGCCGCGGGCCACGAGGTCGATTCGCGCGCGGACCTGTTCTCGCTCGGGTGCGTGATGTACGTCATGCTGACCGGCGAACTGCCGTTTCGGGGGAAGTCCGCGCTGGCCGTAATGTCCGCGCTGGCGAGCAAGGCTCCCGACCCGATCGTCGCGAAGAACCCGACCGTACCGCCCGCGGTCGATGAACTCGTGCTGCGATTACTGGAAAAGAAGCCCGAGGACCGCGTTCAGTCCGCTGCGGAAGTCGTGGCGGAACTCGATGACGCGATCGCGACCCTGTCCGGATCGGCTCCGCCGCCGCTGCTTTCACCCGCGAAAACTCGGCCCATCGGTGCCGATACACTGGCGCCGGGCAAAAGCGACACACTGCTCGGCGCACCGGTTGCCTACGAACCGCACACCGATCGCGTTCACCGCCGGCGCGCGATTTTCGTGTGCTCGGGTTTGGCCGTTATCGTTGCTCTGTCTGCGTTTATCGGCTGGCGGGCGATGCAGAATCAGCCGGTTCAGGCGGCTCCGGTCGAACCGATTGTTGTGGGCGTGCTTCACTCTCAGAGCGGCACGATGGCCGTGAGTGAGAACCCGGTCATCGACGCGACACTGCTCGCGATCGAAGAGATCAACGCCGCGGGCGGGGTATTAGGGCGCCCGCTGAAACCGGTTGTTGTGGACGGAAAGTCCGACCCGGACGAATTCGCGCGTCAGGCCGAGAGGTTGCTGACCGAAGAGCGCGCGGCGGTTATCTTCGGGTGTTGGACGAGCGCGTCTCGTAAGGCCGTGCGCCCCGTATTCGAGCGCAACGCCGGGTTGCTCTTCTATCCCGTGCAGTACGAAGGGTTAGAGGAATCGCCGCGCATCGTATATTTAGGGCCGGCACCGAACCAGCAACTCATTCCGGCTGTCGATTTTGTGATCGACACGCTCAAGAAGAAACGTATCGCGCTCGTCGGCTCGGACTACGTGTTCCCTCGCACGGCGCACGCGATCATCCGCGACCGCGTCGCGGAGCGCAAAGCGGCCGGTGCCGATATTGAAGTGGTAGCCGAGGCGTTCGTTCCACTCGGCTCGCCGCTTGTCGTTAATGCGATTGCGCGCGTTCGGAACGCGAACGCCGATGTCGTTATCAACACGATCAACGGCACCACAAATGCAGCTTTCTTCCGCGAACTGCGTGATCCGAAACAAGGCGTGCCGAACATTACCTCACTCTCGGTCAGCATCACCGAAAACGAGGTCCGCGGACTGGACCCGCGTGCCATGACCGACGACTACTTGGTCGCGAGTTACTTCCAGACGGTGGACCGCCCCGAGAGCCGTGCCTTTGTGCAAAGGATTCGTGCGAAGTACGGCAGCGATCGGTCCGCGAGCGACATGATGGCGGCGGCTTATTCGGGCGTCTATTTGTGGGCGAAAGCCGCTACCGCGGCTCGTGGTGTTGATCCGTCGGCGGTGGCGAACGCGGTTCGCGGGCTGGAAATCGACGGTCCCGGCGCGCGGATCAAGATCGACCCGGAAAACCTTCACGCTTGGCTGCCCGTTCGTGTGGCGAAAGTGCGGCCGAGTGGGGAAGTTGCGCTCGTGCCGGGTGCAGGATCGGAAACACCCGTGCGCCCGAGGCCGTTCCCACCGACGCGCTCCCGGGACGAGTGGAGCCAGTTCCTCCGCAAACTCGAAATGGATTGGGGCGGTAAGTGGCAGGCGCCGGAGCGGGGCAACCGCTGAGACAGAGCGGCTCATTCTTGCGAGAAGCCCGGCTCCCTTCATTCAGAAGGCCACGCGGTTCGTGTATGATGGAGTAACAGCTCGAAGGAGTCGCAGATGAACCTGGGCTTTTACAACACCAACTTACCCCCCCACCTCCGAGTCCTGAAGGACGAGATCGAGGGCTACGCGCGCGACTACGGCCTCGACTTCTACGAAACCATCTTCGAGGTCGTGGACGCCGACGACCTGAACGAGATCGCGGCCTACGGCGGGTTCCCGACGCGCTACCCGCACTGGTCCTTCGGGATGCAGTACGAGGAACTCAAGAAGGGCTACGAGTACGGCCTCTCGAAGATCTACGAGATGGTCATCAATAATGACCCGTGCTACGCCTACCTGATGCGGTGCAACCACACCGTCGATCAGAAATTGGTGATGGCCCACGTGTACGGGCACTGCGACTTCTTCAAGAACAATGCGTACTTCGGGCACACGACGCGGAAGATGATGGACGAGATCGCGAACCACGCGGCCCGCATCCGGCACTACGTCGAGCGGTTCGGCGAGGACGAGGTCGAGGCGTTCATGGACCGGTGCATGTCCATCGACGACCTGATCGACATCCACTCGGTCGCGATCAAGCGCCGCGACGACCACTCCAAGTACGACTTCAGCCCCCAAGCCACGGGCGACGACCCCGCCGAGGAGAACGCCGCGCCGCGGTTCAAGGCGAAGTCGTACATGGCCGACTACATCAACCCGCGCGGCGCACTTAAGGCCGAAGACGAGGAGAGCAAGCGGGCGAACTCCGCGCGCGCGGCCCGGTTCCCCGAGCACCCGGAAAAGGACGTCCTGCTGTTCCTCATCGAGAACGCTCCGATGAAGAACTGGCAGCGCGACATGCTCAGTATTATCCGGGACGAGGCTTATTACTTTTATCCTCAAGCTCAAACGAAGATACTGAATGAAGGTTGGGCGAGCTTCTGGCACAGCACCATCATGACGCAGAAGGTGCTGGACCCGTCGGAGGTGATCGACTACGCGGACCACCACTCGGGCACGATGGCGACCAGCTCGCGCCGGCTCAACCCGTACAAGGTCGGCATCGAACTGCTGCGCGACGTCGAGCGCCGGTGGAACATGGGGCAGTTCGGAACCGAGTGGGAAAACTGCACGGACATGGAAGAAAAGCGGCGCTGGAACAAGAAACTCGGGCTGGGGCGGCAGAAAATCTTCGAGGTCCGCAAGATCCACAGCGATATTACCTTTATCGACACGTTCCTGACGCCCGAGTTCTGCAAGGAATACAACCTGTTCTCGTTCAACTACCAGGAGCCGACGCAGAACTACGTGATCGAGAGCCGGGAGTTCCAGAAGGTCAAGCAGCGCCTGCTCTTCAGTCTCACGAACTTCGGAAAACCGTGGATCTACGTGCTCGACGGCAACCACCGCAACCGCGGTGAACTGCTGTTGCGACACGAGCATCATGGGGTAGATTTGAAAGTAGACGAGGCGCGCGACGTGCTGACCAATCTTCAGTACATCTGGTCGCGGCCCGTTCACCTGGAAACGATCAGCGACGGGCAACCCACCGTGCTGAGCTTCGACGGCACCGAACACACCCAACAAATTACCGGAGGGACCGATGACGCTAACCGAAAGTCTGCTCCCAAAGCTAAGTGAGTGGCACCCGGCCGGCGACGGGCGCCACTCGTGGGGCGGGTCGTTCCCGACCGCGGGGTGGACCGTCCAACTCACCGCCGACAAGACCGATTCGCTTTCGTGCCTGGTGTGGGAACTGGCCCTCGCGCGCACGAGTGAGGCGCCCGCTGGCTTCACGCTTCGTGCGTGGGCCGAGGGCGTCGCCCAGCGCGCGGCCGGGTTGTTGGAACCGCTCAAGTTGATCGAAGTGGACGAGGCCCGCGGGGAAGCGCTCCTCCGGAGCGCGGCGCCCGCAAAGAAGGGCGAGCGCATTGCGTACTACGAGGTCCGGTTGCACGCGCTGGACCGGGCCGACATTCGGCGCTTTAGTGCGTCGCGGACCGAGAGCAGTCGCGAGCAGATCGCGTTCGCCCTCACGCACGAGGTGGTCGCGAAATTGGCCGGCGATATTGCCGGGTGAGTTCGCTCCGTAAGGATCGGGGAAATCGTTTCACAAACGTCTGTAGCCGCGATCCGAGGGACGCTTGTCCCGGGTCGCGGCTACGGTTTTTGTGTTCGTTTGCTTTCCGCACCGAGTGCCGGGTTACTCCGTTGTCTTCGTCGGCGCGTGGGTTGTCGCTGTGGCGCCCATCAGTATCGGCGGCGACGCCCTTTTTCGCTTCGAGTCACTCGATTTACTTTTGCGGCACGGGGGATTCGACCGCGGGCGGTGCTCGCTTCGCGCGCCCACGGGAGGCGCGTTCGGTGGGTGCGGTTCGCGCTGGCGGCTCTGGCCCCCGTAGTCGCGTGTGGGGCCGGTCCGTATCACCACCCCACGCCTCGAGCAGACGTGCGCTCGTTTGGAGGGAATACCGTTGCCGTCCGCCCGCATTCATCCCGCTGCCGCGTTTGTCCTCCTCGTAGGTGCCATTTTTGTCTTGTACTTGCCCCAGGATCGCATGGGCGACGACGTGGTGCGGTTCCAAGACATGAACCGGATTCTGACCGGTCACAAGACCGAGGAAAAGTTCTCGATGGTGGGGCCACTGTTGGCGACCCCACTGTATTACTTGGGCCGGGCGCTGGGCGAACTGGAACGGTGGGTGTGGCACTTTAACCGCGTCGTCTTGCTGACCGCGTGCGTCGGGTTCTGGTGGCTGTTTCGGCCGATACTATCTGTTGTCGAGCGCGCGCGGTTTACTGTCGCTCTGTCGATGGTCTCGATGATCCCGCACCACCTTATGTTTTTCGGCGGTGAAACTTTCACCTGCGTGGTGGTGTCCTTCGGGATGGCCGCGTTCATGATCCGGGGGGCGTGGTGGGGCGTGCCGCTCATGGTCGCCGGTGCGGTCAACTTGCCCGGGACGATGGGCGGGCTGGCGTGCGCGGCGCTGGTGCTGGTGGCCCGCACCCGGCGCCTGCGGTACCTGGCCCTGCCACCGATCGCCTTCGGTCTGTGGCTCCTGGAGAACTACCTCCGCCGCGGCGACTTGTGGTTCACCGGGTACGACGGGGACCACGGGGTGCCGACGGTGCTGCCGTACTCCGGCAAGTGGGAGTTCAGCTACCCGCTGTTTTTCGGGCTGCTCTCGGTACTGTTTTCGTTCGGTAAGGGGCTCATCTTCTTCGTGCCCGCGCTGTTCCTGCCGCTGCCCGCGGACCCCGACCGGCCCGCGGGCGACGAGGACCGGCTCCGGTGGGTGTACCGCGGGTGGATGGGGTTCATGGTCGGCGTCGTGCTCATGTACTCCAAGTGGTGGTGCTGGGCCGGCGGGTGGTTCTGGGGGCCGCGCTTCTTCCTGTTCGGGTGCTTCGTTGCGGCCCTGGTTCTCGCCCGGCGCACCGCCGGGGCCGGGCGCGCGAGCACGGGGGCCAACCTGCTGACGCTCCTCGCGCTCGTGCTCTCGGGGTGGGTCGCGTTGTGCGGGCTGGTGTACCAGCAGTCCGGGTTGATCCGGTACGTTCCGGACGGGTACGCACTGGAGTTCGTTGTTTGGTACGTCCCCGAGTGCTCGGCCCTTTGGTGGCCGTTCGTGACGCCGGTACCGTTCCAAACGCAGGACTGGGTGTGGCTCGCGGTCATTGTGACCGGGCTGGGTTACTTGGCCGGGCCGGTGCTGGCCGCGCTCACCCGGCAGTTGCCAGAATACGTGAGTGCCGGGTGGCGCGCCGTGCGCACCGGCCCGGTCCGAATCTGACCGGCACGGACCCGTCTCGCCCGAATCCTAGTGGGGAACCCAGATGAGCACGACCCGATTCATCGCGGCAGCCGCCGCCGTTCTCGCGTTGAGCGGCGCGGCCCGGGCCGCGGTCGTTACGAAAGTGGTCGACTACGAGTTCGACGGCGTGAAACTGAAGGGCTTTTTGGCCTACGACGACGCGGTAAAGGAGAAGCGCCCCGGCGTACTCGTCGTTCACGAGTGGTGGGGCCTGAACGACTACGCGAAGGACCGGTGCAAGAAGCTCGCGGAACTCGGGTACGTCGCGTTCGCGGTGGACATGTACGGCGACGGCAAAACGACCGAACACCCGGACGATGCCCGGAAGATGACCGGGCTGGTCCGCGAGAACGTGCAAGTGTGGCGCGGGCGCGCGGAGGCCGGGTTGAAGCAGCTCAAGGCGCAGCCCAACGTGGACGGCGACAAGATCGCGGCCATTGGCTACTGCTTCGGCGGGAGCACGTGCCTCCAGCTCGCGTACACCGGGGCCGATCTAAAGGCGGTTGCCACGTTCCACGCGGCGCTGCCCAAGCCGACCGGCGATGATGCGAAGGCGATCAAGGCGAAGGTGCTGGTTTGCCACGGCGCGGCCGACACGTTCATTTCGGAGGACTCGATCAAGGCGTTCCGCGGCGCGCTCGACGGCGCCGGGACCAAGTACGACTTCGTCGCGTACAAGGACGTGGTTCACAGTTTCACCGTGCCCGGCGCGGACGCGGTGAACATCAAGGGCATGAAGTACGATAAGGCCGCCGACGAGGATTCGTGGAAGAAGATGCTCGCGCTGTTCAAGGATACGCTCGGGCGCTAAAGCGATCGTTTGCCCGGTGCCGCGATATCACTGAGTCGCGGCACCGGGTTTTCGGATTGTGCCGGGCCTATTTTTCGCACATTTCTTGCTTTCGCACTTTCGACTTTCGACTTAATTTAGTATTGGCCGATGGAGTCGAATGCGCACGGTTGCGCCCGCTCGCGCAGGAGGCACCGCATGTCCGCCGAACCCGTTCCCCGCCCCCTCGCAAGGTGCTCCCGCCCCGGAAGCGCCCGGTGCCCCCTCCACCGCGCCGGAGGCGGTGGTTCGTTCGGCTCCTCCCGCTCGTTACGCTCTTGCTCGTCGGTGCGTGGTTCGCGCCCACAATCGTCGCGAAGACCGATTTGCGCAACCGGTTCGCGCGGAAAGCGCTCGCGGATGTGCGCGGGTCCGTCGAGGTCGGCGGCGCGTCGCTCGGGTGGTTCTCGTCGGTCGAGTTGCGCGACGTGGTCATCAAGGACGAAACGGGTCGGCCGATCATCAGCGCCGCGAAGATCGAATCGCAAAAATCGCTGATATCGCTCGCCCGCAACCAGGGCGAACCGGGCGAGTTCACCATTGAGAAACCGATCATCACCGTCGTTTGTCAGAAGGGGACGACTACTCTCGAAAGTACGTTTGCGGAATACCTCAAGGAGAACGCGGAACCCGCTCCGACGCGGACTCCTGTGAGTGTCAAAATTGTCGGCGGTGTGGTTACGATCGTTGACGCGGAAGCGGACAAGACCACTAGCGTCGAGGACATCAACGCGAACGTTCAGATCCCCGCGGACCGGTCCGAACCGATCGCGATCACCGCGACCGCAGCAACCGGGGGCATCAACGCGGAGGCGACGATCGGCGCTACCGGCTCCGCGAAGTTCGTGACTTCGGGCTTGGCACTCGATACGTTCGCACCGCTCTTAAAGCGAATCGACCCCGAACTGGGACTCGCGGGAACGGTCGGTACCGATTTGCGGGTGACTTGGGGGAAGGATTCGGCCGGGCGCCTGGCGCTGACCGTTTCCGGAAAGGCGAACGCGGCGCAACTCGCGGTCTCCGGGCCGTGGCTCAAAGGCGATCGGCTCGTCCTCGATTCGGCCGAACTGCCGATCGATCTCGAACTCGCGGGGCGCGGGCTCCGCGTGCGCAAATTCGATCTCGCGTGCGACGTGGGGACCGTTTCGGCGAGCGGGACGTTCGACCCGGACGAACCGGTGGAAGCGCTCCTCACGCGGGCCGGCGCATCGGTGAATGCGAAGGTCGATATCGCGAAGCTGGCTGCAAAACTCCCGAAGGTACTTCGACTGAAGGAAGGGACCGAGTTGCGCGAGGGCAAACTCGACCTCGAACTCGTGAGCCGGGCGGACGCGAACACGACCGTGTGGGACGGGAAGGTCAACACGACCACGCTTCGGGGCGTGCGCGACGGAAAGTCGATTGCGTGGGAGCAGCCGCTGCAAATTGACTTCGCCGCCCGCTACGCGAAGGGCGGGCTGCCGACCGTCGATCGGCTCGTTTGCAAGTCGGATTGTGTCGCGGTGATTGCGGAGATCAATCCCGAACGGCTGCGCGCCGCCGCGACTGTCTACCTGGAAAAGCTGAGCGCCCGCCTCGCGGACTTCGTGGATCTGAAAGGCTTCACACTCGCCGGTGTCGCGGACGCGACGCTGAGCACGTACCGCGGGCGCGACGGGAAGTTCAATGCAGAGTCCACCGTCGCACTCAAGGACTTCGCGGTTCACGATCGGCAGGGGAGGGGGCTAAAGGAACCGGCGCTGGACTTCCGGTTCCAGGTGACGGGCGTGGCGCCCGATACCGGCACGGTGCAACTCGCGACCGCGTCGGCCGTTCTCACTTCGTCGGGCGACGAACTGCGCCTGACGCTGAGCGAACCCGTGAGCGATATTCATAAACTCGCGAACGGTAGCGCTGATGTGAAACTCACGGGCGATCTCGCACGCTGGAAGGCCCGCGTCGCAGCGGTCGTCAAACTCCCGGACTTCTCACTCAGCGGTTCGATCGATGCCGGCGGGCGGGCGAAATTCACCACCGACAACGTAACCATAGACCGGCTCGCGGTTGTACTCACGAAACCGAAACTCTCCCGGTGGATCGCGCTCGACGAGCCGAAAATGGACGGGGTCGGCGATCTGACGTTCGCGCGCGCCACCAGCACCGCAACCATCGCCAAACTGACGATCAACTCCGCCCCGCTCTCGGTCACTGGGGGTACGCTCAGCTTCGAGCCGCAAACAAACGGTGACGTTGCGATTAGCGGCATCGGGCAGTGCGTCGCTGATCTGAATCGGCTCGGGAAGGTCGTGCAACTGTACGTCGACCCAAATGGGTCGGACGCGCTCAGTGGTCGTGGGACCGGTCCGCTCCGATTTCGTTCGAGCGGCGACACGACGACTTTCGGCGGGACGCTGGACGTGACCGACTTCGGATACGGCCCGAAGGACAAGTACGTCTGGTTCGAGCAAGCATTGCATCTCGAAGCGGATGGTTCATTCAGCAGCGCCTCGGACGCGGTCACGATCAAGAGCGCGAAGGCCGAGCGCCCCGGCCTGGTCGTCGACGCGAAGGGCAAGCTCGAAAAAATCAGTGACACGCGCGACGTGAACTTCAACGGCACGCTGCGCTACGACTGGGACAAACTGACACCGCTAGCGCGCGGGTTCGTCGGCCCGACCTTCAACGCGACCGGTAGCGGTTCGCGCGGGTTCTACCTCGCGGGGCAACTCGAACCGAACGGCCAGAAGGTGGCCGCCGTTCCCGTGCCTCCGAAGCCCGAACCGAAGACCGGTGGGCCGATCGTTCTGAAGGCACCGACAGCGAACCCGCCCGCGCCCAAAGCTCCTGCGGCTCCAAGTGGCCCGAGCCTCTTCGCCACTTTGGACGGCGAGGTCGCGGTCGGCTGGCACTCGATGCGGGCTTACGGCTTCGACATCGGTACCGGCGAACTGAACGCGAAGATGGCGCGCGGGGTGGCGAAGGTCGCGCCGCTGGAGGCGACCTTCGGTGGCGGGAAAGTGAAACTCTCGCCGACTCTGGAACTCGGCACTACCCCGGCGGTGATGACGCTCGCGAAGGGGAACGTGATCGACCGCGCCAAACTCACCCCGCAAGCAACGGCCAGCGCGCTCGGGTACGCGCTACCCGCCATCGCGAACACCGGGGAGGCTTCGGGCGAAATCTCCGCGAACATTGAGGACGCCCGTATCTCGCTCGCGGACGTCAATCAGACGAACATGAAGGGTTCACTCGTGATTCACAAGGCCACAGTGGGGTTCAGCCCGGTGGTCGCCCAAATCGCGACGGTGCTCGGTGCGAAGGCCACCACAATGACCCTCGTGAACGACTCGACCGTGCCGGTTCAGGTTGCGAACGGGCGGGTGTACCACCAGAACTTCGCGATCCGCATTTCGGGCACCACGTTCCACACCAACGGTTCCGTGGGCTTCGATGACACGCTGGACCTCATCGTGGACGTGCCGCTGCCCAAGGAAATGCCGCTGCTCAAGAACAATCCCGTCTTGATGAAAGCCGTCGCGGGGAAGGTCGTGAAGGTGCCGGTGAGAGGGACGCTGACGAAGCCCGAACTCGATCCGAAGGCGTTCAACGACGCAGTAATTGCACTGGCCCGCGAAAGTGCGAAGGACGTGGGGAAGGATCTGCTCGAAGGCGAACTCCGCAAGTTGTTCCCCAACATGCCCGCGCCCGGCACGAACCCGAAGCCCGGTGGAGGGATATTCCCGTTCGGGCTGCCGTTCGGAAAGAAGCCGTAACCCCGGTTAGTTGTTTCATTTCGACCGGCTCTGATCCCGGTCGTCGAATTGGGTTGTCTTCCGCGCGCGCAGTGCTCACAATGTCGGTCCCGCCCGAATTACTCTCTGAGATCCCTGCTATGACCCGCCTGCGCTTCGCACTTTTCTTCGTTGGCATTCTCTCCACAATGTCTTCCGCCGGCGCCCAACCGACTCCTCAAAAGGCGCACAGCGCGCTCGTTCACTCGGTCGCGGTGTCGCCCGACGGCAAGACCCTGGCGACCGCCGGTTTCGATAACGTGGTGAAGCTCTGGGATCTCGCCTCGGACGGAACGCTCAAAGAGAAGAAGGCGCTCGCCGGACACACCGGGCCGGTGTACGCGGTCGCGTTCCACCCCACCGACGCGAAGCTCGTTGCCACCGCGAGCCAGGACAAGACCGCTCGCATCTGGGACGTCACCGACGGCAAAACCAAGTTCGAGCTGAAGGGCCACACCGACATCGTGGACGCGGTCGCGTTCAGCCCGGACGGAAAGACGCTCGCCACCGCCGGTGCGGACAAGTCGGTGCGGTTGTGGAACCCGGCCGATGGTAAGGAAATCAAGAACCTCGGCGCGCACGACGGGTCCGTGTACGTTGTCGCGTTCAGCCCGGACGGGAAGACGCTCGCGTCCGCGGGCGCGGGGAAGGACAGCCTTATCAAGCTCTGGAGCGTGAAGGACCAGAAGGAACTGAAGCAGCTCAAGGGGCACGAGCAACCGGTGACGTCGATCGCGTTCGCGGACGACAAGGTGCTGGTGTCCGCGTCGATGGACCGCACGATTCGCGTGTGGAACGTGGTGGACGCGAAGGAAACGAAGAAGCTCGGCCCGACCACCGACGACCCCTACGCGATCACGTGGTCGGAGAAGGCGAAGACGGCGGCGGTGTGCGGCTACTCGGGGCAAATCACGGTGTGGGCGCTCGATGCGGACAAGCCGAAGTTCACGAAGGCGATTAAGAACCCGGGCTACTGCGTGGCGTTCGGTCCCGACGGGAAGTTCGTCGTCACCGGCCACGATAACGGGACCGTGGCAGTTACTGCTGTCACTCCCACGGGGAAGTAACTAACTCGGCGGGTGGAGAAGGTGGTTCGATCACGGACGGTTGGAACGGTGGATTCGCGGGGACCGGATCACGCGAGAGCCACACCGCCCGTCCGCGTCGCAAGAGCGGATCGTTCGTGTAGGGCTTCTGCGCGAATCCGCACCCGACGAACGAAAGACCCGCGCAGAGCATCGCGAGGCGCGCTGCGATTCGCATTCGACCCCCCGCCTCGCCAGGTGAATCCTCCGTATTTATCGGCGCGCGGGGTTGGGGAAGTTGAGCGGATCAGCGGGCGAAGCCGAAGAGACGCTCGCGAAGGGATTCGAGAGCTTCCGTAGCGGCGAGTGCGGTGTCCGGGTCGCTCGATTCGGCCGCGGTTTCCAGGTCCGGCCACGCCCACGACAATTCTTCCGCCGCAATGCGGGCGGCAGCGTCCTGGCGGATCGCGGGTTCCTCACTGTCCAGACCGGTTGTGATCTCCGCGAGCGCGGACCGTTCGCCCAATCGCGCCAGCGCGGACACCGCGGCCCGGCGCGTTTCCGTGTCCGAATCCGCGCGTGCGGCGCGCAGGGCACCCACAACATTATTTGGGTCGAACGGTGCCCACCAACCCAACGAGCCAATGGCCGCGTTCCGCAGCGCCGGGTTCGTGGCGGTCGCGTTCCGCAGTAGCGCTCGCTCGGCTTCGTAACAGGCATGCCCTCGCAGCGCCGTAAGAACGACCGCGGCGCGGCCGTGGTGCCGGGCTTTGCGCGAGTAGTGCGCGGCCTGTCCCGCGAGGACTGGGCCGACCACGGACGAGCGCGACCACTGTAACGCGCGAATCGCGTCCGCCCACCACGGCGCGTGGCGGTCCGGCAGGTGCGGGAACAGCTTCGTCACGTCCGTTCGCAACTCGAACAGGCACCGGAGTGCGACGCCCTGTTCGTCGGTGTCCGCGCTCGCGAAGCGTGCGAGGAGGCGAGGGGAGGCGCCCCCGAGCCAGTTCAGTCGGTGTTCGGATGTGCCCCCGAGTCGCACTTCCTGGCGCGCGGCCAGCGCGCGAACGTCGGGCGGAACGAACCGCGCCCAGTGCCCGAGGCGCCGGAAGTAGCGCTCGGCTTCGATCAGCGCGCTGGTGAGCCACGGGTCGGCACACAGATCGGCGCGACTCGTGAGGTCGGCGAGAATGTCACCCAATCCGGTCTGGATTAGTGCGGGTGCCTCGACCCCGCCCATCCGCGTTGCGCGAGTTGCGGTGGTGAGCGCCTGGAGCGCCCGACGGCTCAGCGTGCGATTCGGGTGGCGCAGAACCGCGGGGAAGTTTGTGAAACACACCGCTTCGGATGCGAGCACCGCGCCTTGCGTGGAGTTGCTCGTGGCCTCGGCACAGTGGAGTACGGCCGGTAGTGCTTCTGCGTAGTTGAGTCGGCGCAGGGCGGACGCGACGTCCACCCAGTACCACGCACGTTCGACGGGGTCGGGCGTCAGTTCGCGTGTAAGTTGGCGCTCAAGGAGTCGCGCGGCCGCGGGCGTTCCGAGATCCGTGAGCGCGCGCACGCGGACGGCAAAATCCAGTCCCGCGTGCAATTCGCGTTCGACCAAGTCGGCGCGCCCGGCTTCGAGTAACTCGCGGAAGTGAGTTTTCGTCTTTTCGCACGCGGACTCGCCGAGCAACCCGCCGGCCTGGAGGTGCCGGTGCTGGCGGTCCACCGCGGCGACGGCACGTGGGAGCGCCCGGCTCGGCAACAGCCAGCGCCGCGGGCGCGGGTGCCGGTACGCGCGCCAGAACAGCACGCCCGCCACAACGAGGATCAACGCGCCGTAGATCATCTGTCACACCCGAAGTAGGTCGGCAGAGTGCCGACTACGCCGTCGTGCCACCGTTACTCACGCACGTGACCGTCCCCGGTCACGATGAACTTGTACGTCGTCAGTTCGCGCAGCCCGCACGGTCCGCGCGCGTGGAATCGGTCCGTGCTGATACCAATTTCTGCGCCCAGGCCAAGCTCGAATCCGTCGTTGAACCGCGTGCTCGCGTTCACCATCACCGCGGCGGAATCCACCCGCTGGGTGAACGCGCGGGCGGTGCTAATGTCGCGCGTGATGATCGCGTCCGTGTGGTGCGAGCCGAACGTTTCAATGTGCCGCACCGCTTCATCAAGGTCCGCGACCACCTTAACCGACAGAATCAGGTCGAGGTACTCGGTCCGGTAGTCGTCGTTGGTCGCGGGCTTCGCGTGGGGTACGAGCCTCTGGGTTCGTTCGCACCCGCGCAGCTCGACCCCCTGTTTCGCAAGCGTAGCACCAATTTTGGGCAAAAACTCCTCCGCCACCGCCGCGTGAACGAGCAGGCTCTCGGCCGCGTTGCAGGTACCCGGGCGCTGGCACTTCGCGTTCACCACGATGCGCTCGGCAATCACCAAGTCGGCCGCGGCATCGATGAACACGTGGCACACGCCGTCGAAGTGCTTGATGACGGGCATCCGGGCTTCGGCCGCGACGCGCTGAATCAGTGATTTCCCGCCGCGCGGGATCGCGAGGTCAATGAATTCGCTCATCGCGAGCAGGTGCCCGACGGCTTGTCGGTCGGTGGTCGGCACGAGTTGGACCGCGTCGGCGGGTAACCCGCACTGTGTTAATTCATCGCTCAACAGCCGGTGCAGCACCGTGTTCGAGTGAATCGCTTCTTTCCCACCGCGAAGAATGACCGCGTTACCACTTTTCACGCACAGCGCAGCCGCATCTGCTGTGACATTGGGCCGTGATTCGTAAATGAAGAAGACGACACCCAGCGGTACGCCGACCTTCAGTATCTGGAGCCCATTGGGGCGCTGAGTGGCTTCCCGCACCTCTCCCACGGGATCGGGTAGTGTTGCGACCTGGCGCAACCCCTCGGCTGCAGATTTGATGCGCTTCGGGTTCAGCGTGAGCCGGTCAATAGCCGCGGCGTTCAGACCGAAGCCGGGCGCGGCCTCCACGTCGCGCGCGTTCGCCGCGAGCAGTTCGTCCTGGTGCGATTCGAGTGCGTCCGCGGCGGCGAGTAGCCAGCGGTTTTTCGCCGCCGTCGAAACCGTCGCGAGCACGCGGGCCGCGGTCTTCGCGCGCTGCGCCAGTCCCAGGCACAATGCGCCTAACTCGTCTTGGGGAGCGGAACTCGGAGGGAGAGCGGACACGAGAGAGCCTCAGCGTCGGTGTTGATCGATGGCTTCGAGTAGGATCGCCGCATCCCGTGCGCCGGCCACATCGTGGACACGCAGCACGTGTGCGGTTCCGCGTGCCGCAGCAAAGGACGCGATCGCCAGCGACCCCGGGTCGCGCGCGGCCAGTTCGCGCCCGCAGAGTTTTCCGATGAACCCCTTGCGCGACACGCCCAGGCACACCGGGCGCCCCAAACCCGCGAGCGAATTCAGGTTCGCGAGCAGTTCCAGGTTGTGATCGAGCGTCTTGCCGAAGCCGATGCCGGGGTCGAGGCACACGGCTTCGGGTGGGATACCGGATTCCCCCAGAACCCGCAACCTCTCTTGGAGGTAGTCCGTTACTTCTGAGACAACGTCGGTGTATTGCGGGTTCAGTTGCATCGTGGTCGGATCGCCGCGCATGTGCATGACCACCGCGCCCGCGCGGAACATTTTCGCGATCTCGATCATCGCCGGGTCGCGGAACCCGGACACGTCGTTGACGATCGCGGCGCCGGCTTCGAGGCACGCCAGCGCGACCTCGGCCTTCATCGTGTCCACGGAAATCGGCACGCTGGTGCGCGCCACCAGTTCCGTGACCACGGGAACCACCCGGCGCAACTCGTCCGCGAGCGAAACCGGCTCCGCGCCGGGGCGCGTGGACTCGCCGCCGATGTCGAGGATGTCGGCGCTCGGCCTTGCCGCCACGGACCGCGTGTGCGGTCGCGGCTGCCGTATCGCGGAAGTTCCCGCCGTCGTAATAACTTCGTATAGCATATATTATACGAAGTTATACGAAGCGGGCGCGGGCCGATGTGGAGCGTGCGGTCGCGGAAGTGCCAGGTGAGCGGAACCATACCGGGGACTCGGGAAGCCAGCGCCGCGGTGCGGCCCGTGACTTCCCGGTCGCTACTCTCCTCGGTGCTTACTTGGCCGGTTTATCGAGTTCGGCCTTGATCGCCTTCACGAGTTCCGGCGCGTTCGGCTCGACTTGCGGCTTGAACCGCGCGACCACCTTGCCGTCGCGCCCGATCAAGAACTTCTCGAAGTTCCAGCTCACCTGTTCGACCTTGCCCTTGTCGTTCGGGGTGGCCTCGACCAGCGTCTTGTACAGCGGAACCTGCCCGTCGCCCTTCACGACGACCTTCGACAGCATCGGGAACGTGACCTTGTAATTAGTGTCACAGAACTTCTTGATTTCTTCGTCCGAACCCGGTTCCTGCTTGCCGAACTCGTTGGCCGGGACGCCGACCAGCACGAACCCGTCCTTCTGGTACTTTTCGTACAGTTCTTGCAGCCCGGTGTACTGCTTGGTCAGCCCGCACGCGCTGGCGACGTTCACGAACAGGACCACCTTACCCTTGAACTTCGACAGTTCGAGGTCCTTGCCATCGATGTCCTTCATCTTGTAGGCGAGCGGGCCGGTCACCTTCTTGTCCTCCGCGTGGCCGACGACCGTGAAACTCGCGAGCGCGGCCACGGCAGCGACGAACAGCACCTTCATGGGTCGATCCTTTGGGTGGGAAAGGGTACAGAAACGGGGACGGCACTTGTGTAGATGGCGGGACGCGGCGGGGTATTCATCGATCCCGCAATGGGATCGGGGGATCGGGTTGTTTGGTTCTTGTATTTCCGCAACTTCACCCGCTCGTTAACACTCGCGGTTCGCCAAAAGGCTCAGGCGAACCGCGAGTGTTAACGAGCGGGTGGGTGACAGGTACAGCCCACTTCCACACATTCAATAGCCCCGGATCGGGTTGTTTGAACCCTGCCCCGACGCTATGCCCGGGGTATGAAACGTCTCGTTCTTTGCGCGCCTCTGGCGCTACTGACCGGGTGTACGAACGCCCCGATCGCGGGGTTCCTGGATAACTGCTTCCCGAGCCGGGCGAAGAGCGACTCCCCGCCCCCGTCGGTTCCCGACCCGCGCCCGGGTGGGAACTCGGCCCCCCGGGTCCGGGACCGAAGCCGGATAAACCGTTCCCGGACCCGGATCTCGGAACCCTACCGAAGGGCAACTAGCGGCGGACCGCGCGGATCGCTTGCAGCCCGTCCTTCGACTTGTACTCCCAAACGATCTCACCCGACGGGTCCACCTCGATCGCGCGCCCCGAGCCCCCGTTGCCGTAGTACATGAACCCGATGAGGGTGTTCCCGTTCGGCAAGCGCTGGCACGACGACGCATTTGTTGGTGTCGTACTTCCAGACTTCCTTGCTGGTTTTTAGATCGTTACTCGACACGCGGTTGGACTCGCACACCAGGATCTTGTCGTCGCCCACCGAGTCGATGGACTGGTACTGTTGGAACCGGCCCAGGGTGAGCGGTTTGCCGACCTCTTTTCCGTCCTTCGCGCCGACGCGGAAGACGTTGGGCTGGTTGTTACCGTTGAACTGGGTGATGAACACCACGTCGCCGTTCGGCATCCGGTGCCCGCCCATGATGTCGTACTGCTGGCGCGTGTAGAGCCAGACCTGTTTCATGTTCTTGTCGTACTGCACCACCTGGTTGCGCGACACCACGACCATCCCGCCGTCCGACACGAGGTCGATGTTGAGGGGGTAGTTCACGCTCGTGCTCTTCACGATGCGCCCGGTGGAGTCGCGCTCGGTGAGGCGGTTCGCGTTCTGTTCGGCGATGATGTAGTTGCCGTTGGGGAGCTTCTTCACGTCCGTCGGGTACGTCAACTGGTTGACGCCCTCGGCGCCGATCTTCACTTTCTCCTTCTGGTCCGGTCCCAGGGTCACGAGCTGGAACCGGCCGAAGTTGACGTCCTGCTCGATAATGTCGGTGTACCCGGTGATGCGCGGGGTGAACGCGAACGCCACGAGATCGAAGCCGTTGGCCTTCTCTTTCCACCACCCGGCCCAGGCGTCCTTGGCCTTCGTGAGGGATTCTTCCGATTTACCGAACCGCGCGTTGGGCTTGCCGTCCCCGGCCGCCTGGAGGAGGAACTCTTCGAGCTGCCAGATCCGGCCCCGGGGCAACTTGGGGATCATGTCGATGAGCGCGGGGACGAACTCCTTTTCGCGACTGGTGAGCAGCAGCGCCCACGTCCCGCGGAACTTGGCGTCCACGTCGGGCTCTTTGGCCAGGGCCGCTTTCACGAGCGGGAAGGCGTCCTTGATGCGGATGCGCTCCGCGGCCGGACCGCCCTCGATGAGCGCGACGTAGGCCGCGGACCGGCAGAGGACCGACTTGTCGTCGAGCGCCTTGACGAGCGCGGGCTCGGCCTTGCCGCCACGGACCGCGAGTGCGACCAGTGCGACCTGAATCTCTTCGGCCACTTCGTCCGAGTCCGCCAGCGGGAGGAACCCGAGGAGCGCGGCCGCGGCCCCGTCCGGCTTCAGTTTCGCGAGGGCGCGGGCGGTGGCGACCGCGACCCGGGAGTGCGGCACCTTCTCCATGCGCTTGAGCGCTTGCCGCGCCCGGTACGCGACCTCGGCGTCCGTGTTCTTTTCGGCCGTCTTCAGCGGCCCGATCGCGGCGGGGCCGAACCTCTCGACATCGGCGGTCGCCTTCACGCGCTCCTCGAAATCGTCGGCCCCGAACCGGGCAATGACCTCACCGATCTTGTGCTGGTCCTCTTCGGTGAGCGTGCGCTGCTTCAAGTAGTCGATGAGCGGTCCCGCTTCGGTCGCGGACAGCCCGACTTCCTTGAGCGCGGACTCGTCGGTCAGTTGGGTGTTCGTGGTGGTAGTCGTTCCACCGGCTATTGGGCGGGCCGGGCGCTTGATCGGCACCGGAACGGGGTCGTCCCCGCGGACCGGAACGAGCAGCAGCGCGGCGAGCGGCAGTGCGACGGCGAACAGCATCCCGTGGCGACGCATGGCGGTCTCCGGGGTAGACGGGCAACGACGCTTTAACTAATCTACGCACTCCCCGGGACGAGGGGAACGTGTTTTCCACCCGCGGGCGAGGGGTGCCTAGGAAGAGAATCAAAAAGTAGACTTGCCCGTAGCGGAACGCGGATTAAAATCTCTGAGACGCGGGATTGGTATATCGGTTGTGCCCAGCCTTCCCAAGGCTGTGAGACGAGTTCGACTCTCGTATCCCGCTTTTTTAAGTCCTTGATAAATCAGGACTTACGGCAGTGTTTGCTGCGGACATTTTTTGCGGACAAATTCGGTAAGAATTTCGGTACACTTTGCCACCTCGATTCCGACTTCATCAACCACACCTCGTTCCACCCCACGACAAGAATCCTCGCTGACACCGGTCAGTTGGTCGTTACGCCGTCACTCTTAGCCGAGGGTGCCATGTAGGGCCAGCGACAAAACACCGTCACCGAAGCCCTGTCCGTCACGACCGGCGTGGCCTCGTCCGCCGCTCGGCCAGTCATTGTCCTCACGCTACGGCCGACCACCGCCTCGGGTTGGGGCCACTTCAACTTCTCGTTGCACCCCGACAACGCTCGCTCGCTCCTCGACCGGCTGACCTGGGTGCTGACCCCGGCCGAGTTCGACCGTCGAGACGAGGATGAATCTCTGTCGTAGCCGTTCCTGGGTTCGGCATCGGATCATCCGGTCGGCGAGTGCGACACACGTCCTGAATCGGGCTGCCGTTCGAGAGGGAGACATCAAGCTGTTCGACCCGGAAACTCATCGCCGGAACGCCAACCGTGTGCCGATCTGGGCGTAGCTCATATTTGACGCCATTTTGACTGGTGAGGACGATCCCTCGGCGGTCGCCGAATGGCAAGAGTCGCAAGTCCTTGTTTTACGGCAGATGCGTACCGACCTGGGGACGCCCGGATATTTGACGCCAGCTTGATGCGGAACTACCGATCCCCAAAAGCACCCGAGTTGGAGGGGACATGACGAGGTACATGAAGGGGTACATGTTGAGGCCCAACTTCAGGCCCATGACGAGGCCCATGTTCTGAACGATACTCGGCTGGTGACGAGAGCAAAGTTCATCCCACCCGTCGTACCACCACGAGCCACGCCTTCGGGCCACCCTCGCTGAACGAGATGTCCTTCGGGTCGGGTCGAACCTCGAACCGGGTCGGCTCGACAGACTCGATTGTCCAGCCTTCGCCGAAGGCGTCCTCAATCTCCTGCTTCGACACACGCCTCGGTCCTTGCTCGCCCGGCTCGGCGTCCGAGAAGCAGAGCAGGAACAGCCGCCCGCCCGGCTTCAGCACCGACGCCAGCCCCTCGACGTATCGTCGTCGGTCGTCGTCGCCGAAGACGTGGAACAGCCCGCTGTCGATCACGCTGTCAAAAACCTCGGGCAACCCCCTCAGGGCCAGGGCGTCCATGACCAGGAAGGTCGCCGTCACGCCACGCTCGGTGGCTTTCGCCTTCGCCCGCTGGATCGGCTCGGCGAGGAAGTCGATGCCCGTGACCTTCTGGCCCCGGCTGGCGAAGTACAGGGCGTTCTCGCCTGTACCGCACCCGGAGTCGAGGATCGACCCGGTGATCCGGTCGGCCACGTCGAGGAACACCTTCTGCGGCCTGCCGATCTCCCAGCGGGGCTGCCCAGCGTAGATGTTCTCAAACGTGCTGCGGTCAACGACTGCCATAGCTCACTCCACCTTCGACCCGACGCCTTGTTGTCGAGTATTTTATCGTGTGACGGTGCGACTCGGCCCTTACCGGGTAGTCGGGTTGATGCAGGGGAGTCGATCCATGAGCGACATCCACAACCTTGAACGACAACTCAGGACCGCCGAAGAACGGCGTCAGCAGGCAATTGCCGCCCTTGCCCCGAAGCACCAGGGCGGTGAGTGGGAGGAGTACCACGCCGCCCATCAAGAAGTCCTTCGGCTCGAACGTCTCGTGGCGGCGGCGAAGGGCGAAGAGTACGCAGAACCGTGCGACTTCCCGCTGAAGTGGGACGCTGGCGCTCCCATGCCGCACCTGTTGGTGAACGACAACCGGGCGCTGCTGGCGTTCCTCCTGAATGAGCCGGACCCGGCCTGGGACGGGAGCCACGTCACCATCAAGAGTCCCGCCGACGAGCAGCCGGAACCGCTGGACTTGGTCGAGTTCGTCGGCTGCATCTCGGCGAGGCTGGGTGCGCCAAACGACGAAGTGTTCGAGGGCCACCCGCTCAACGGCAGAGGGTTGGAAGGCTATACAGCACAGCGGGTGGTGAACTCCCGTTGGTTGAAGGAACTCGAAGCGATCAACAGCGCCCACCGCTGCTACCGGCCCGAAAGCTGCCGGGAGCGGACCCACTTCATCTTCTGGTTCCACGACTCCACGTTCGAGTGCGTGGCCCGGTCGTTCAAGGAGGAGACGCACCGGACAAGCATGAAGACGCTGCTCGGCCTGATGGTTGAGCGGCTGATCGCCTGAAGTCCCAACTCCGGCGACCTGCACGACCTTCCGCTTGTGGAGCCGACTCACCTTGTCCGAGTGCCTTACCGCTTCGATCAGTTCCCCGACAAACCGATCTCCTCCGCATTGTCCGTTGTCCTCCTCCTGTCGAGTGATTGGGACGGCTTCGACTCCCCACAGGCCAAGAATGCTGCCCTGTGGCTTGCGTAAAGACTGGCTAGAAAAGCACTTCTGCGCAAATCAAGAAAAAGCGGTTGACAGCGGCATCTGATTCGGCATAATTTGAACCTACAGATTTTGAACGTCCAAAAGGAGAGAATCATGCCGCTCGCTCAAGACTTCGCCCAGGATCACCAGGGTCGCCGCTTCGCCGACGTGATGAACGACACCCGCATCTCGTTCCCGGCGATCCTGACGTTCTTCGAGGACGCCGCCCGCCAACAACGGCTGGTCGATAGCGAACTCCACCACGACCGGCCGGCCTTGGCCGGGGTGGTGCGAGAGCTTGAACACCGGCAGGACGTGGACCAGTTCTTCCGCACCAACGACGGGCATGTGACCACCCGCTTCCGTCAGGCCGTGGGCGTCGTCGTGCGGATCATCATGGAGTCGAAGGGCTGGCGCACGACGGGCCGGAAGGGGTCGCTCGGCGTGCGGGCGAAAGTGCCGTCCCGGACGACGACCGCCGGGGCGTACCACAACACGGGCGGCTTGGCCGTGTGGTTCACCCGTGCGGAGCGCTACGAACTCGTCGCCGGGTCGCCGTTCCGCTCCGTCGAGGACCGAGCCGCCGAGATCGAACTGACGACCGGAACGATGGCGTTCGAGTGAGATGGTAGAAGAGGACTACGGCCTCGCCGCTTGCAACGGCGGCAAGGCCGTAGACTCTCAGAATACACGACCAGGATCGCAACTGCGGGAGGTACTACCCGATGGACGAATACGAAAAACGCCAGTTCGTTGAAGACGTGATGCACAAGCTCATGGAGCATCACGAGAAGACCCACACCCTCGATCTCGCAGACGAACGCTTGCTGGGAACCAGAATTCGGATCGTCTCCGATGACGGCCGCTGGCTAGAAATTGAACTGCTCGACAGCAAGGCCGGGAAAGTGCGGCTGACGAGTGGTGAGATGTTCGCCATGAAGGGTGGCACGTTTCGGGCAAATGACTCCCATCAAGATCAGACCGTGGAGGGGCGGATCGTTGGCTCCCTGAAAAATGTCGGACCACTCCCGTCCCACGACGGCGACATGCAAATACTGGATGGGATACGATTGAATCCCTCCGTCACGTTGGCAACAGGCGAAATCTTGCCACTCACAGTGAAGCACTGGCATGTACTGATCTACGAAGTCGGCAACGAGCTACGAGTTCTGAACGGTGCGTGTGCTGTCACCATGACACTCGCATCTGGCAAGGTATTAGATGGCATTCACGATAGGTGTGAATTCGTAGTGTAGGTGTACGAACCTGGCCCTCGTGGATACTCCGATGATCGCGCGTCTGGATCACTTGCGGAAGCACCCGATCG
>HG799463.1:602722-707668 GCA_000531095.1 Gemmata massiliana
CAGCGGGCGTACTACTCGGGCAAGAAGAAGGCCCACACGCTCAAGAGCCAGGTGGCCGTGGACGAGAGCTCGGGACGGATCGTAGACGTGTCCGACTCGGTGCCGGGGCCGTGGGCGGATATCAAGCGGCTCAAGAAGTCACGGCTGCTGAAGCGGCTCCCGAAGGGGGTCGGTGGGATCGGTGATCTGGGTTACGTCGGGATGGGTGCGTTGCACCCGACGGGGTTGGGAGCGGCGCCGCGCCGCAAGCCGCGCGGGCAGGAGCGCCCACCCGAGGATCGGAAGTACAACCGGGCATTCAGCCGCCGTCGGATCGTAGTCGAGCACGCGATCGGGCGGTTGCGCCGGTTCCGCGCGGTGGCGCACGTGAACCGCCACGCCCGAGCCGGTCACGCGGCACGGGTTCGAGCCATCGCCGGGTTGGTCAACCGCATGCACGACCACCGAAACGCTTCCTGAGCACTCACGGGGAGGGGGACCAAACACCCCACCCTTATCGTGAATGCAGTCTATTCGATTTGTCGGAAGAAGGGTGAATCGAAGTTGCCCGGATTCATCGCTCACTTCTTCGGCAACATCTCCACGAACTTTAGCGCCCGCTCGATCCAGCCCGCCAACTGCTCATCGTCCTCGACGCCTTCCGGCTCGATCCGCACCCAATTCCGCATCGGCTTGCCGGTGATGTCGAACACCCTGACGTGCGGCTCCAGTAGAGCCGCCTCGCCCTCCTCGGGGCCGAGGCGGGCGATGAGCGAGTCCTTCCACGCGCCGACGAGCAAGTTGCCGTTCAGCAGGAAACAGTCGCAGCCGAACATCCTCTTCTCCTCGACGTTCTTACGGCGGGCCAGGGCATCACGGATGCGGGCGGCGAGGGATTCGTCAAACGCCATCGGGCCTACTCCTTGTCCTCGAGGCAGTTCGGGCAGTACCACGGGGCCGGGGTGAAGACCGGCCTCGGGCTGCGCTTCCGACACTTGGCACAGAGGTAACGCTTGCCCCGAGGGGCCGTCTTCGGACGGGTGTGCTTCCCGGACGTGTCTCGTTTCTCGCCCATCTCTGCCTCCGCCCGATGATGTCCCACCGACGTTTTACTCACGGCGGCGACTTCGATCTTCGTTCCACTCGTTAATGGTGCCTGTTTCCGCTGTGATCCCTCACCACGTCCTGCCGTAAACTGACACGTCGGTCACCATGAAGATGCTCGGTGGCCTGTTTATCTGGGCGTGGTCGGCGGGGTTCGGTTGTGATTTGATGCACGGCCGAAACGAGGCGGCCAGCGGGGTCGTATCACGCCCGTCTATGGGCTTTCGGAAAAGAGGCTTGACTCTGTAGTACACTCCAGACTGTAAGATGCCCCCGTGATACGGTGCGACTTATGAAGCTCATGAAGATCGGCGAGGTTGCCAAGCTCTCGGGAACCGGGATCGAAACGATCCGCTTCTACGAGCGGGAAGGGCTGCTGGAGCCGGAGCGCCGCTCGTCCGGCTACCGACAGTTCGACGGTGCCTCGGTCGAGCGCCTGAACTACATCCGGCGGGCAAAGGAACTCGGCTTCACCCTGGCCGAAATCCGGGAACTGTTGGAGCTATCGTTCGCCGCCTCAACCTGCGAACACGTTCGCCAGCGGGCCGAGGCCAAGATCGCCGACATTGAGGGCCGGGTTCGCAGCCTGCAACAGATGAGGCGGTCGCTCGGCAGGATCGTGAAACGCTGCCGGGTGAAGAACTCGACCGAGGACTGCCCGCTGGTCCACAAGGCGAGGCGGAAATCGACGCAGTAGCGTTCTGTGGGGCAATGACATGAAACGGCTCTGGATCGGCTTCTCGCTGGTGATGGTCCTTTCCTTCTTGGTCCTCGGCTGGATCGGGACACGCATCTACCAGGAGAAGCCGCCGCTCCCCGCCGGGGTCGTGACGACGGACGGCACGGTGCTGATCGGCGAGGGTGACATCCGGGCGGGCCAGAACGTCTGGCAGTCGCTCGGCGGGATGGAGGTCGGATCGGTGTGGGGCCACGGCAGCTACGTCGCTCCGGACTGGACGGCGGACTGGCTGCACCGGGAGGCGACCTTCATCCTCGACCGCTGGGCGACTACGGAGTTCGGGACCGAGTACGCCAAACTGGACGGCGAGCGCCAGGCGCAACTCCGGGGGCGGCTGGCGAAGGAGATGCGGACCAACACCTACGCCCCCGGCACGGGGACCGTCACCGTCTCCCCGGTTCGGGCGGATGCGTTCCGGGCGAACCTCACGCACTACTCCGATGTGTTCGCCAACGGTCGGGCCGAGTACGCCATCCCGGCGGGGGCCGTCACCGACCCCGACCGGCTGAAGAAACTGTCCGCCTTCTTCTTCTGGACCGCCTGGGCCGCAACCACGAACCGCCCGAACGACCAGATCACCTACACCCACAACTGGCCGTATGAGCCGTTGGTCGGCAACCAGCCCACGGGGGAAACCGTCGTCTGGACCGGCGTCAGCATCATGATGCTCCTGGCGGGCATCTCGGCGATGGTCTGGTGGTACGCCGCCCGCCGGAGTGAGGAAGGGGCGACGGCCCCGCCCGAATCCGACCCGCTGGGTCAATGGGTCGCCACCCCGTCGCAGCGGGCCACCGTCAAATACTTTTGGGTCGTAGCCGCACTGATCCTGCTCCAGATGTTGCTCGGCGTGGTGACGGCCCACTACGGCGTGGAGGGGGACGGGTTCTACGGCCTCCCGCTCTCGAAGTGGCTGCCGTACAGCGTCAGCCGGACGTGGCACGTCCAGATGGGCCTGTTCTGGATCGCAACGGCGTGGCTGGCGGCGGGGCTGTTCATCGGACCGCTGGTGAGCGAACACGAGCCGAAGGGCCAACGCCTCGGTGTCAACATTCTGTTCCTGGCCTTGCTCGTCGTCGTGGCCGGGTCACTGACGGGCCAGTGGTTGAGCGTGCAGAACAAGCTGTCCGACGACGTGTCGTTCTACGTCGGCCATCAGGGGTACGAGTACGTCGATCTGGGCCGGGCGTGGCAGATCGCCCTGTTTGTGGGGTTGCTCCTCTGGCTGGTGCTGATGGTGCGGGTGCTGCTCCCGGCGTTACGACAGAAGGGGGAGCAGAAGCAACTGGTCACGCTGTTGGCCGTGGCGAGCGCCGCTATCGCCCTCTTCTACGGAGCGGGGCTGACCTGGGGCCGGCACTCGCACCTGTCGATGGTCGAGTACTGGCGGTGGTGGGTCGTCCACCTGTGGGTCGAAGGGTTCTTCGAGGTCTTCGCCACCACGGTCATCGCCTTCTTCTTCATGCGGCTCGGCCTGATCCGGCCCGGCATCGCCGCCGCATCGGCCCTCCTGTCGGCAACGATCTTCCTGTCGGGCGGCATCATCGGGACGTGCCACCACCTGTACTTCTCCGGCACCCCCACCGTCGCCCTGGCCTGGGGGTCGGTGTTTAGCGCCCTGGAGGTCGTGCCGCTGACGCTGGTGGGCTTCGATGCGATGGAAGACCTGCGGCGGTCCCGGTTGACGCCGTGGGTGCAGCGGTACAAGTGGCCGATCTACTTCTTCGTGGCGGTCGCCTTCTGGAACATGATCGGGGCCGGGCTGTTCGGGTTCATGATTAACCCGCCCGTCGCCCTCTACTACATGCAGGGACTCAACACCACGCCGCTGCACGGCCACGCCGCCCTGTTCGGCGTGTACGGGATGCTCGGCATCGGCCTCATGCTCGTCTGCCTGCGGGCCTTGATCCCCGGCCGGGAGTGGGCGGACGGGTGGCTGAAGTTCTCGTTCTGGTCGCTCAACGGCGGGCTGGCGGCGATGTGCCTGTTGAGCCTGTTGCCGGTCGGCCTGATGCAGACGTGGGCGTCGGTCGATCACGGGTACTGGTACGCCCGCAGCCCGGAGTTCATGCAGACGCCGACGATGCAGACGCTCCGTTGGCTGCGGGTGCCCGGCGACACGGTGTTCTTCCTCGGTGCCGTCGCTTTGGTCTGGTTCGTGGCCGGGCTGAAGACGGGCCACTCGTTCCGCAAGGGGGAAGCACCGTGACCCCGTGCGACCTCGACACGTCCGTTCCCGACTGGATCATCGACCACCCGCAAACACTGGCGGTGTTCGAGGCGTTGGGCATCGACTGCTCGTGCGGCGGGAAGTCGCTGGGGTATGCGTGCCGGGTGCGCGGGCTGGACGCCGAAGCGGTCCTGGCGAAACTGCGGCAATGTTTGAGCGACCACGAACCGATCTGACGGTTCTTTCCGAACGACAGAGGCGGGCGATGGCAATTCCTCATGCGCAGCCGGGCGACGTGATCGACGTGCGCCCGTTGGGACCGGCTCTGGCAACGGCAAAGACTACCACACTGTTCAAGGCGGACCGGCTCGAAGTCATCCGCCTCGTGATGGCCGCAGGCAAGGAGCTGGCGGAACACAACGCCCCCGGCGAGATCACGGTGCATTGCCTGGAAGGGAAGATCGCCTTCACCGCCCTCGGCAAGACCCAGGAACTCACGGCGGGCCGGGTGCTCTACCTGGGTGGCGGCGAGCCGCACTCGGTCCGGTGCCTCGAAGACGCCTCGTTCCTGTTGACCCTGGTGCGGCCTCCGTAGCCCGAAACGGGGATCACACCGTGACGCCTCCCGTCTTGCGGTCGATTCAAGTCGGCCTGCCCCGCCAGTTCGGAAGGCGGGGGCGGCGGACCCGATGGACCGGCCCAGGACGAGCGGCTTCGACACGCGCCCGTCGTCGTCCCCGTTCGGCTCGGCGGCATGAACCACGTCGTGGCGTTCACGAGGGAGGTCTTGGTCAGACTCCAGAGTCGGTTCCTCTGCAGCAAGATGAGTTACGCCGCCCTCTGGGACGAGTACGGGTTCCTCGAACTGTGTCGGCATTTTGAGCCGTGTCAGGTCTGGGGAGGCGGGGAGTGAAGGAACGAACGGGTTCGGGCTGCGTCTCCTCATGGCGGCGAAGCGAATCCTCGTTCGACACGTCCGTGGTGTCCCATTCCGCTGAAATCGTTCACCACGTCACCCCGAACTGACTCGGCCGTGTACAGCAGCACCGTCGTTGCATCGGGTAGCAGTTGTTCAACGGGAAGGAACGGGTCGGCGTACCGTTCGCCCCGGCTGATCCGCACGACTCGCACCATTCCCTTGAAGTAGTCGATGGGATTGTCGAGGCCGATGTTACCGATCACGAACTTCGTCCCGCTCTCGGCCCTGGTCGCCGGTCCCTTCGTCACGAGCTTGCCGTCGAGGTAGAGGCGAGTTTCCTCCTCGCTGAAGACGCCCGCAAGGTGCGACCACTTCCACAGTGGGACAGGCTGAGCTCGCTTGAGGATTCCAGGGACGATCTCCACGAACGGAACCACGCCCGTAATACCGAGGCCGATCCCGTACTTGGTCGGGATGTCGCTGCCGATCACCGCCTGGGTGCCGGTGTCCCGGTACTCCTCCGGCCACACCCACGCCTCCAGCGTGCAGGGGGCAAACCGCTGGACCGGGGTGACGGTCCGGGTCCGCCCGTCAAAGTGCATCACCCCGTCGGCCACGAACGGCATCGGCTCGCCGGGTACTTTCAAAGGGAACGATGGCGTTGTGTCGGGTCGGGGCCACGGACCCACCGTCGCAGCGATCAGTCCGACAACGACCACGCCAGCAACGATCCAACCGGCCAATGGTGCCCATCGTTCAACCGCCTGCGGTGACGGAAGTGCCGTCAACGTGGCCCGCAGTGCCGCCGTTGCCGGGCACTCGTCGAGCCACGAGCTGATCGCAGGCCAAGCGTCACCCCACCGTTCGGACAGAGCGTGCAATTCAGCTCGCCCGACCGGATCAAGTCCGCGCAAGAATGTCGTGGATCGGGTCATCAAGCTGGAGCAATCCGAACCGCTCGGCGGGTCCGGCCAGCCAACTCAACTCGGACGGCAATTTCGACCAGTCTAACGGGTCGGCCATGACGAGCACCTCCGTTATCCCGCGCACCGCCTGTGCTCCCCGGTGCGCGTCAATAAGGGCCGTGATACGGCCGGACTCGGTCGGGGAGAGTCGACCGGGTCCGATCCGTGCGGCGCAACCGCCTATTCACTCTGGCCCGCACGCACGATCGCGTTGAAGGCCAATTTGAACGTGGCGTGCGGTTGCGCCCGGTACAGCACCTGGGGGCCGTACAGCACCACCCTCCCCTTCCCCACGGTGGCGTCGATCACTGCCGTCCCGCCGTCCAAATGTTCCTGCCCGAACGCCCATCCGCTCCGCAACGGCGCCTTGCCCGCGAACCACGACACCCGCGTTAACCCGCTCGCAGCGGCGCCGGTCGGGAACCGGAACGTCGGGCTGTTCGCGAACATCACGTCTACCTCGTCCGACATCCCCCACGCGAGCGGGTGCGCCGGGTCCACCTTCGCGCGGAGCACGGACGGGGGCACGTAGAACTTGTCGCGCCCGAGCGGCTTCTCCTTCCCGTCGGTCCCCGTCTCGACGAGGTGACTTTCGATCTTCAGCCCGAGCTGGTTCGCGAGCGAAGTGGAACTACCGATGGTGAGCAGCGTCCCGCCGGCGGTCACGAATTTCTTCAGTTCGGGTACAGTCTTCGTGGCAGTGATGCTCCCGCGGCGCCCGCGGAACTCGGCCGGCAGCGCCAATTCGTCCACCGCGTTCGGCTCCGGCGGTTGATCGCCGCCCCCACCTCCACCACCACCGCGCCCGCCGCCCAGACCGTCCACGATCACGATCACGTCGAACTTGTCGCGCAGCCCGCCGCGATCCAGGTCCGGCGGGTACACGACCGTAAACGGGAACTCGAACTGCTCGAACAGCCACCGGGTCCAGCCGGACGGCATCGCCCCGCCGTACCGGTCCACGAGCGCGATTCGCACCGGCTTGAGTGCAACCGCCTCCTTCGCGGGTGCCTCCTTGCTGCCGACGAACCGCGTGCCGAGATTTTGGGCGATCTTCTCCAGTCGCGTCTGCGTACCGTCCTTCTTGACGATAAAGAACATGCCCGCAGGGTGCTTCACGCCGTCAACGGTACACGGCTCCTTCAGGCGCCGCACCTCTTCGCCCGCCGCGAGCAACTGGTTCACCGCACGGAACGCATCGTTGGCTTGCGCGCGGAGGAAGAACCCGACCGCGCCGTTCGCGTCGAGCACCTTGGCCGGCGGCGGCGGAACCTCGTCTTTCAGTTCCTCGAACGGGCCGGTGAAGCTTTCCAGGAGGCGATCGAACTGAACCCCCATCTGGAACGCGAGCGTGTAGCCCGCGGCGTCATAGGGAGGCGTCGGCGGCGCACCGGGGTACGCGAAGTCGTCCGGGTGGTCCTGCGGCTCGAACATGTCCAGCACGTGGGCGCGAACCGCCTGCGCCGACTTCACCACGTAGGAACCGGCCGGGTACTTCTTCCCGCCCGCCTCGAACGCGCTAGTGGCGCGGTGGACCCGCACCCCGGTGCCGATGAGGGTGTTGACGAACTTGGTGGCCGTCAGGAAATCGGGCTGGTCGGCCGGGACGATGTACCCGCGTGCGTCGCGCTTCGCCGGGTCGCGGAAGAATTTCTGGAACGCATCTACTCCCCGCGCGCCCTTTGCCGCGGCGACCATCTTGGGCGTGACGGTCCAACTGTCCTTGTTGCCGCGCTCGGTGGCGTTCTTGCCCATCAGCCAGATGTTGTACAGCAGTTGTTCGCGGTGCCGGGATGCGTAATCGAACACGGCCTTGTTCGCGGTGACCGAGTATTCGACCGACCGGCGGAAGTGCCACTCTTGCGGCGCGACCGGGCTGAGCAGGTCGGCCTTCGGCAGTTGCAGCGCGGGGTTGAACGGGACGCGAATCGGGGTCGGGCTGCCGATGGTCTCGGTGAGCAGGCCGATCATGTTGTGGAAGTACGCGGTAGTCCGAAGCCCGCCGTTGAACCACGTCGAGTACCGCGCGCCGGAACGGGTCGTTGCTCCGGGTTTGTCTTCGACCAGGAACCGCTGCATCATCGCCGCCCCGACCGCGTCGATGCCGCTGACCACGAGCGGGTCGAAGTTGTAGTTGAACGGGTCGCGGAACGGCGGGCAGAACAGGACCGTACCGGGCGGGCCGGTTTGGTGGTGGTTGTACACGATTTGCGGGAGCCACTCCCGGTACATCACGCGGTTCATGTTCCGCGTCTCGGCTTGAGTGTTGGCGTAGAAGTCGCGGTTGTTGTCGTGCCCGATGTACTTCTGGTACAGCCGCGGCAGCCCGCCGAGCGACCGCTTCTTCGCGTCTTTATCGCGCATGTACCAGTCGGCCACGAGGTCGTGCCCGTCCGGGTTCGCGTGGACGAACAGAATAATCACGTCGTCCAGCACGCGGAGCGTCTCGGGATCGGTTCCGCTAACCATCTGGTAAACGGTTTCGGCCAGGGCTTGCGCGCATAGCACCTCACTCGCGTGCAACCCGCCGTCGATCCACACGACGGCTTTCCCCTCGGCCGCCAGCTTCTTCGCCGTCTCGGACGTGATCCCCTCGGCATTCGCCAGATCCCGCGCGATGGCCTGGTAGCGCGACAGGAGCTTGTGGTTGGCCGGGGACGTCACGACCGCCATCAGTTGCGGGCGGCGTTCCTCGGTGCGCCCGATATCGACCACCTTGATGCGGTCGGACTCCTTAGCGAGTTTGGCCAGGTACGCAGCGTACTGTTCGTAGTTGGCGAGGCAGTAGTCGTCGCCGAGATTGAACCCGAAGTGTGCCTTCGGAGTGGTGACATTCGGGGCAACCGGTTCTGCGGCACGCGCCGCGCCGCCGGGATAAAGGAAGGCGGCCCCGATCGCGAGCGCGAGCGGAACCAGAAAGCGTGAGGCCATTGGCAGGAACCTCGGTGTGTGGGAGTTCGACCGCGCCCCCTCTACGAGAGGAAACGCGGTCGGCGAAGCGGGTATGCGTTAGGCGGAGCGAATTGGGAATGTATCGCCCCTCAGTCGCGCACCATTGGAAGTGCGCGACCAAAGGATTTTGAGACTACTTCGGCTTCGCGTTCTTCACGTACAGATCGAGCCACGCGAGCCACCGCGCCCACATATCGAGGTTGGTTTCGCGGGCGATCGGTCCGTGGCCCTCATACGGGTACATGTACAGCGCCGCGGGCTTGCCCAATCCGTCGAGCGCGGCGAACAGCGCCTCCGAGTTCATAGGGTGCGTGCCCACGTTCGCGTCCTCCATGCCGTGGTACATCAGCAGCGCGCCGTTGATCTGGTTCGCGCGCAACAGCGGCGACATTTCCAGGTAGGTCTCGCGGGCGTCCCAGAGCTGCCGGCGCTCGGACTGGAACGACATGCTGGTGAGTGTGCGGTTGTAGCACCCGTCGCCGGCGATCCCGACCTTGAAGAACGGCGTGTGCGCCAGCGCGTTGGCCGTGCTGAACGCCCCGTAGCTGTGCCCGCCACACGCGAGTCGGTCCCGGTCGATGATCCCGCGCTTGTCGCACTCGTCGATCGCGGCCCACAGCCCGTTCCGCAGGTCCGGGACGTAGTTGTCGTTCATCCGCCCGGCCGGGCCGACGATCGGTACATCCGGCTCGACCACTGCATAGCCGGCCAGCGTGAGGATCGCGACGCTCCGCGGTGCCGGTCCGGTGTAGCGCCCGGCCATCGCCCCTGGACCGGTGCCGCCGCGACCGGTCTTGGCGTCGTAGTCGGCCTGGTCCGCGTACTCGCGCGGGTAGATCCAGAACAGCGCCGGAAGCTTGCCCTCGGCCTTGGGCGACCGCGTCACCTTCACCCAGAACTTGAACCCGTCCGCCCGGGTCGCGCGGAAGCGCTCGGTCTTCAGTTCGTGGAACCACGCGCTCTTTTCCGCGTTGTCGGTCAGCTTCGTCGCCTTTCCAGTGGCGACATCGGTCACATAGGAGTTGGGCACGACGTTCGACTTCTGCCGCGTGGTGAACACGTACTTGACGTCGTCCCCGTCCACACCATCGACCGTTTCGAGCACATCGGCCTTGCCCTCGAACACGCGCGTCTTCTTACCAGTCTTGATGTTGACGGCATCGATGTACGGTTTCGGGAACGTGCCCTCCCCGGCGCCGCGAGCGCGGTCGGTGCCCGAAAGGTAAACAGTGCCTGTACTCGACACGCGGACCACGTTCACTGCGCCGAGCGGACGGGCCAGCAGCCCAAGACCGGCCGTCGCTCCGCCGCGCCCCGCGCCGGGCTGTTCGTCATCGGCGTCCTCGTTTTCACTGTCGCCGTCTTTCTTCGCCGGTGGTTCGTCCTTCTTCGGTGTGGCGAAATCGGAACCGCCGCGCGAGATCACGTAGGTCGTCTTCGGGTTGGCGAGGTCGATCGCGGTGATCTGCCGTTGCGCGTCCACAGTTTGCGAGATGAACAGCCAGTGCCCGTCGGCGGAATACTGCGCGCCCACGATCCGGTTCGGCGACTCGTACACGACCTTCGCGTCGTCCTTCCCGAACGGCGGGAGCCACTGCATGACCCGGTCCTTGCGCACCGCCTTCGCGTCGTCCTTTTTGGTGTCGTCCTTCTTGGCATCCTTGGCACCAGGTTCGAGTTGCAGGAACGACATCCCCTTCCCGTCCGGGCGCCACGAGAGGTCGCGCTTGGCGTCCGGGTCGAACGGCTCGGGCGCAACCGTCGGCGAGTCGTCCGGGTTCGTCGGGTTCACCGGCGGGGTGGGCGCGGGTTGCGTCGGGTCTGGTACCGGTTGGGTGCCACCCGTACCGCGTGCGCCCTTCGTTAGCCCGCCCTTGGGGAACGGCGGTTGCGTGGGGGTCGTCGCCGGGGTCACCACGGGCGGCGTCTCGGTTTCGCGCAGATTGCGATCGGATAGTGTCACCAGCACCTTGCCGGATACGTTCCAGATGCTCTCCTGTGAGCCAAACCGTTGGAAGGGCGCGTAGTACGAGAACGGCTTCTTCACGGTCGCCACGCGGAACTGTTTCTCGTTCGGCGACGCACTGACGCTGCGGACCATCGCCGGTTCCCCGATCGGCGTGACCGCGCCGTCTTCGACGCCGACGATCGCGACCTGACCGGTGAGCAGGTGTTCGAGCAACTGCATCTGGTACGGCGATTCGAGCAGGTACCGGTACGTGCGCGACGGGTCTTTGCCGTCGCGTGCGATTCGGACCTTCGGCTCGGTCGCGATCCCGGGCTTCGGCACCGGGCGCTTCCCCCCATCCGGCAGCAGCACCGTGTGAATGCGCTTGCCGTCCGGGGACCACTGGAACGCCGTCACGAGGGTCGCGAGCACCGGCGTTTGGGTCACCTTCCGACACGCGCCGGTTTCGGTGTCGGCGACGCAGATGTGCGTGGCGTCCGGGAACAGCGCGAAGAACGCCAGTTTGGACCCGTCCGGGGACCACGCGGGACTCGCGATCCGCGCCCCCGACGGCACCCGCACCGGGACGGTGCGGCGCTCGGCCGGGAAAAACAGGTCGAGCGCTTCCGCACTGCCCACCCACAGCTCGCGCGAGCGACACGCGACCGGATCGAAGGCCATCTCCGCGAGGTGAACGCACGGGGCTCCGAGGCGCTCGACCGACGGCAACGGATCACGCTTGGCAATCAGAAACTTGCGCCCGTCCGGGCTGAGATTCGTAAGGGCAACGATCTCCCCGCGGGACGCGAGGACCGCGTCCACGATCTCCTTCGGGGGCAGCAGGTAAGCCTCGCGCCCCAACGGGGCGAGCGAGGCCGTAGCGCCGGCGGGACGAGGAGCGGGAGCTGGCTCGGCAGCGCGCAGCAGCCCGGCCAGAGCGATCAGACCGACGCACGCGGCCGACCGGCGGAGGAAGCGGTTTCCTCGCATGACACGGTTCCTGATTGGATGAATTAAGAGGTGCGGTCCGAGGAGAGCGAGACGGACCACGGATGTGAACTTGTTGTAGCCGTTTGAAGATGATCGGAAGAGTGCTCAGCGGCACTCACATCGTGCTCTCATATATTTCGCGATGAGTTCGGAGAAGCTCCAATGGTTCCCGGTCACGCTCCGGAACCGCTCTTGATTGGCCGAAATGGTCGGAATGTTGTCATTTCGGCACACACACCGCCGGCCTATAGTTGTGCTGAAGACACGTTCGGGAGTGCTGTCGCATGGGCAATCGAAATCGGCTCGCGCACCGTTCCCGAGCGCCCCGAAAAATCGTCGTCCTGGCCTTTCCACAAGCCAAATTGCTCGATGTGACGGGGCCGTGTGAAGTGTTCGCCGATGCGAACCGGGCACTGGGGCGCAGTGCATATTCCGTAGAACTCGTTTCCAATGCGGCCGGGCCAATCGAAACGTCTTCCGGCGTGCAATTGGTGGCCCACCGCGGTTTCACCGGGGGGCGCGGCCCGATCGACACGCTTCTGGTGTCCGGCGGACCCGGCATCGATCGAGCTATGCAAGAAGTCGCCCTTCTCCGGTGGCTCGCGCGTTGCGCCGCACGAACCCGGCGCCTCGGATCGATCTGCACGGGCGCCTTTCTGTTGGCCGCGGCCGGACTCCTCGACGGGCGCCGCGCGACGACCCACTGGGCGTTCTGCGACCGGCTGGCCCGGGAGTTCCCACGGGTCCGGGTGGAACCCGACCCGATCTTCGTGCGCGACGGAAACGTGTACACCTCGGCCGGGGTTACGGCCGGGATGGACCTGGCTCTGGCGCTCATTGAAGAAGACCTCGGGCGCGACGTCGCACTGAGCGTCGCCCGGAACCTCGTGCTGTTCGTCCGACGGCCGGGCGGTCAATCGCAGTTCAGCACGTCACTGGAGCTCCAGGCGGCGGACCGGGAGCCCCTACGCGACCTACAGACGTGGGCGGTCGAGCACCTGGCCGACGACCTGTCCGTGGGGGCACTGGCGCAGCGTACCCACATGAGTGTGCGGAACTTCAGCCGGATCTTCCGTCGCGAAACGGGGCACACCCCCGCGCGCTTCGTTGAGCGGCTCCGCGTTGAGGGCGCGCGGCGGCGATTGGAGGAATCAGGCGCGGGACTGGAGCAGATCGCCCGGGAGTGCGGGTTCGGGTGCGCGGATTCCATGCGCCGCTCGTTCCTGCGTGTGCTGCGGGTAGCACCGAGTGACTACCGAACGCGATTTCGCGGTGCCGAGGAGCAGGCGCCCGCACCGCGTTCGCGCCCCCAAATTGAAACCGAGGACTAAACGATGCAAACTCGCAGGCACTTCATCCGTGTCGCCCTAACGGGCACTGTTGCTGCAGGCGGGTGTGGCACGAGCCACGAACCGGCCACAGATACCCCGAACGAGGAACAGAACATGGCTGAACATCTGAACGTCGGGATGCTCGTATTTCCCCAGATGGACCAAGTGGACCTGACCGGCCCGTTCGCGGTTCTCTCTCGTTTGCCGAACGCATCCGTCCAACTTCTCTGGAAGGACACGAAACCGGTGCGAGATTACCGAGGGTTGGGCCTTATGCCGGACGCCCGTTTGACCGAAGCGGAACCGGTCGACCTGCTGGTCGTACCCGGTGGCCCGGGCCAGGAAGATCTGATGGAAGACGAGGGCGTTCTCTCGTTCATCACCCAACAGGCCGCGCGAGCAAAATGCGTGTTCTCGGTGTGCACCGGAGCACTCGTTTGCGGTGCGGCCGGGTTGCTCAAGGGGCGGTCCGCGACGACGCACTGGCGCTCGGTCCACCTGTTGAAGTATTTCGGGGCCGTGGCGAAGGACCAGCGGGTAGTCGTAGACGGAACGTTCGTGAGTGCGGCCGGGCTTACGGCCGGGATCGACGGGGCGCTGCGGGTGGCCGAATTGTTACGCGGCTCGGACGCTGCAAAAGCGATCCAACTTGATCTCCAATACGCACCGGAACCCCCGTTCGATTGCGGACACCCCGACAAGGCCCCCGCCGAACTCGTCGCGAAACTGAAGGGAGCGACGGAGAAGTTAACGGCGCAACGGCTCGTGACGGCTAAGCGGGCCGCGGCCCGGCTCAAAGTTCCGGTCGAGGATTAATCACGACCGGAAAACAAGTTCAGGCGATTTGAGATGGGTCATCTACGCGGTGCGGCAGAAGGCTCAACTGCGCAGATGATTTACACGCGACTTCTGAGAACCCGCGTGCAAGTAACCTGGCGGGTAGCAATCAGGCCTCGCAATAGATTGAACGCGCATCAGAAACTTCATCCCCCAAGCGAAATTCAGAATTTGCATACAATGTGTCGGAATATTACGCAGTATTTCGCTGCAAGATGAAGCAAAGCAAGTCCCAAAACACATCCGAGTGTCACGAAACGGCTCATCGAAACCCGCTTTGCTGCCGATGGTTACACACAATTGCTCTGAATGCGGTTGGGCGCGTTTTGCGCAGCGTGTGAATGGCACGCCAATCGCAATGCGATACACATCGCGTACATAAAGTTCGAGATTGTTTACACAAACCGCGAAAACTCGAACCCGTGTTACCAGTAACATACCCGTTCGGCAGTTCGCACCGCCCTAGTCTCACACCACCGGGCGTGTGCCATTCGATGCTGGTGTCCCGTTACTCGGTGAACACCTTGCGCAAGTACCTTACCACGCGCTGTTCTGACCTCGGGCGGGTCAAGGATGACACGTTTTACGGGCGGTCGAGACCGTCCACTCGGGAGCGACGATGAGCGACGAACTCGCCCTCCGAGCCGCAGTCGCGTGCGCCCCACTGGAGCGCACGCCCCGGCTCGTATACGCCGACTGGCTCGATGAACATGACCGCCCGCTCGACGGCGCCCTCCAGCGAATCCTCGCGGAGCCGGAGCGCGACGATCACAGGTCGGCCTACGCCGATGTCTGTACGCGAATCGGTGACGGCCCCCGGGCCGAGTTTGTTCGCGTGCAACTCGCACTCGCTAACCTGACGCCCCCGCACCAGTTCTGGCCCACTCAGATCGAATTCGATCCCCAAGACCACCTCTGCGGTGACCATACCGAAGGAACAAGACCGGGACCGCGCCGCGCGCGGGTGCTGGTCGGGTACGAAAGGTTCGCGGCCGACCCCCGCACCGTGAAAATCGGGGACGTAATTGATCTGGTGGGGCCGGTCGCGGCGGCGGCTTGCGAACAAAGCGCTGAGCTACTCGGCGCGCGGGTCGTCGGGTCGGTGGTGGATGTTGAGCACGCGGGGGCGATCAAATTCGATGTGGTTTGGGGTACCGACCACTATACCGATCGCGCGGAACTGAACGACCTACGGGTCCGGGAACGCGCCCTCATGGGCGGCCCCGGGTGGGAGCAGTTGCTGCCGGGACCGTGGGCACTCGCCTTCTCAAATGTGGAACACGTTCGCGCAGTCTCTGGATCCGTTTTGGCGGCCGGCGCCCGACGTGGGTTTATCACAATGGTGTCCGGCCCCGCGTCCGAGTGGCTCGTGCACGGCGACGCAATCTGTGCCCGGCACCCGGTGGAAGTGGTGCGGCTCAGGACTCTCCCGAACATCGAGGCCGACGACCACGGAACCGCGTTCGAGGCCCGGCTCCTCGGGCGCCCCCGCTGGCGCTCGTTCGACAAAGCCCGGGCCGTGACAATACAGCAAGTCGTACTCGAACTACTCGCGTCCGAGTGGCCCGGGGTCACGTTCGAGTTTGCGGGCAATTGAGCACCCCAGCGCGTATCTCCCCAAGCACGATCACGTCTCGCAAACGGCGGTTAAAGCAGCACCTTAAAAACGAACAGGCCCTTTTTCGACCGACCTGATACGTCGGGCCGAAAGAGGGCGCGAGATGCGATCTTGGGACTGAGGCTTATGTCCGGCGACCGGGGGGCTTCACTTTTTCGTGGATGAGCTTCACACACTGTTCGAGGAAGTCGAAATACTCCGTCCCCGCGATCTCCTTGACCCGGCAAACGAGATGGCGCCGGCGCTCGATCAGGTCGACGCAAGTTTCCACACCGAGTTTTACCAGCGGCCCGCCCGGGGCCTGCATGTCCAGAAGTTCCTGCACCTCGTCCGGGCGCAGTTCGACCGCGCGATCGCGGTTGCGTTCCAACCACGCGACGAGTTCGGGCAACTGGGCACGTTCGTATAGAAGATCGAACGTCTCCTCGTCGGCGGCCGGCTTGCCGTGCATGCGCGGCAACAGCCGTTCAAGTGGAAGTGTGCGCAGTTCACTCACCGTCAGACCAAGTGCGTCTGCACACTGGCTGACCGTGAGGTTCCGGAGCTGGCGCTTCGGTCCGCCTTGGAGGATCTGACGGACCGTGTGCCGGTTCAAGCGCGCGATCCGGGCGAATACTTCTTGGTTCCAGCCGCGCTCTTCGACGAGTCGCGCGATCTTGTTTGCGAGTTCGGCCCCGAGCCCCGGAGATGCCCCGTTCATCCGTGCTAACCCCGTTGGCGTTTTCCGTCTCTTGGCAATACTAATGCCGGACCGCGTTGGTGGAAGAGAAGAGTTGGTAATCGGGCGGAAAAAAGTACCCGCCGGCCGCTCTAAGTGAACGGCCGGCGGGCGCGAGATCAAAAACTGCTCAGGCTTAGTACGGGTTGCTGCTCCCGGCCAGGCCGCTCGCCCCGGTGACCGGGGGCAGCGGCAGCGGGATGCTCACGCCGCCCTTCGGGGGGGTCGTGGCCTTCGGGGTTTCCTTCGGGGGGGTCGTGCCCTTCGGCATTTCCTTCGGCGGAGTCGTGCCGCCCGTGGTCGGCGGGGTGACCGGCGCCGCGGGGGCCGCGCCGCACGGGTCGCAAGCCGGGGTGCAGCAGTCGTGGGACTTCTTGCTGCTCCAGCGGGCCTTCAGCTTGTCGAGCAGATTGGGCTTGGCGCCGGCGCACGGGTCACACGGCGCGGGGCCGGGGTGCAGCAGTCGTGGGACTTCTTGGGGAAGCGGGCCTTCAGCTTGTCGAGCAGGCCGACCTTGCCGCTCGCGCACGGGTCACAGGCCGGGGTTCCGCAGTTGCTGCACCCGGCGCCAGAAACCACAACCGGGGCCGGCGTCGCGGGGGCCGGTTGAGCGACCGGGTCGGCACCGGCCAGGGCTGCCGACGACATGAGTAGAAACGCGGCTGTCACGATGGCTATCCTCCAGAACGGGTTGAGTTGCCGTGAAGAATCACTCACGTGGTTCTCGAATCGGCGGGGCGTGACGGGTTCGTGAAGTGCTTGAAGAAATTCCGTGACAAAGTGAGGCGCCGCGGGCGCGATCGCACCGCGGGCGCCGGACCACACAAAAACAGCGGATGCGCCGCGGATACCGACCGCGCCGCGCTCCACTCCAAGCGCCCCGGGCATGTTGGGGTTGCTCTCGCAGTGGACATCCGTTCTAAATACAGGGTTATTGTTATTGCCGAACGAACCGAGGACCGATCCGTGGCGCGTGCAGAAAAGCAGTGGCACTTGCTCCCGTCCGACCCAACCGCGACCAACCGGCTCGCGGGGTCGGCGCGGGTGTCGTCGGTCGTGGCCCAACTCCTCATCAACCGCGGCGTGCGCGACGCGGCGGCGGCCCGCCGGTTCCTCGATACGCCGCTCGGGGGGCTACTCCCGCCGATGGCGCTACCCGGCGTGCGCGACGCGGCGGATCGCATCGCCCGCGCGATCACCGACAAGCGGCGCATCTGCATCTACGGCGATTACGACGTGGACGGCGTGACCGGCACGTCCGTGCTACTCCGCGTTCTCAACAAACTCGGCGCAGACGTGCAGTTCCACGTGCCCCTGCGCCTGTCCGAGGGGTACGGGCTGAACGGCGAGCGGCTCCGCGAACTTCAGCGCGCGGGCGTCTCGATGGTGGTGAGCGTGGATTGCGGGATCGCGAGCCTTGCGGAAGCACAAGTGGCGCGCGAAATCGGGCTGGAACTGATCGTCACCGACCACCACGAAATGAAGATGGGGCTAGACGGCCCGATCCTCCCACTAGCATCGGTGCTCGTTCACCCGCGATTGCCGGCCCCCGAGCCGTACCCGTTCGGTGACCTGTCCGGCGCCGGGGTCGCGTTCAAGTTGGCGTGGGCGGTCGCACAACGCGCCACCGGGTCGGAACGAGTGCCCGCGGACCTGCGCGAGATCCTTCTCGACGCGGTCGGGCTGGCGGCCCTCGGTCTGGTCGCGGACATCGTTCCGCTTCGCGACGAGAACCGGATCTTCGTGCGCCACGGACTAGAACGCATCCGCACGAACCCCTCCGTGGGGCTTAAAGCACTTCTCGACGCCAGTGGCGTGAAACCGGACCAGGTGCTGACGTCCGAGGACGTCGGGTTCAAACTCGCCCCCCGCTTGAACGCGGCCGGACGGTTGGGTTGCGCGAGTTTTGCCGTGGAACTGCTGACGACTACCTCAATCACCAAGGCCGTTCAACTGGCGCAGCAGCTCGAAGCGCTGAACAGTGACCGACAATCGCACGAGCGCAAATACACCCAGGCCGCGAAGGAAATGGTCGAGGAGCAGTTCGCGGACGACCCGGCCATCGTGGTCGGGTCCGAGGACTGGCACCCGGGCGTGATCGGGATTGTGGCAAGTCGACTGGTGGACTACTTTGGCAAACCGGCGCTGGTGATCGCGATGCAGCCGAACGAACCCATTGCCACCGGTTCCGGGCGGAGCGTTACCGGGTTCGCACTACACACAGCGCTCGTGGCGTGCGACGACATACTCGAAGGGCACGGGGGCCACGCGGCCGCGGCCGGTCTTAAAGTGCGCCCGGAGCGCATCCCGGCACTGCGCGAGCGGTTCAACGCTTACGTCACGGGCCATTACCCCGGCGGCGCGCCGGCGCAGCAACTCACGCTCGACGCCGAGGTGCCCCTTTCGGCCATCACGTTCGGGCTGCTAAAAGACCTCGACAAATTGGAACCTTACGGCGCCGCGAACCCGAAGCCGAAGTTCCTCGCGGCCGGGCTAAAGGTAGAAGGCGCGCGTCTCATCGGGACAGGTGAGGTCCAGCGCCACATGGACTTCCGCGTGCGCCAGGGCGAAACGACGATCCGCTGCGTCGCGTGGGGTATGGCCGACCGTTTGGAAGAACTGATGAGCGCGAACGGCGACTGTTGCCTGGCTTTCACGCCCAAAATCAACGAGTGGAAAGGCTACAAGAAGATCGAGCTTCAGGTGATCGACCTGAAGCCCGGAAAAACGGTACCGCTGGTGTGAGATCAACGGTTTCCAGGAATCGCCTGTTTGTTCCCAGGGTCGCGGCGCAGACGCGCACCCTGGGAACAAACCGCGACGCCCCGGGAAACAACCCCACGCCCCGGGAAATCAACCGATCTCACTTGCCCTCTTTCCCATCCTTCGGCACGGGCCGAGGAAGCGGAAAGGGAGTGGTGCGCTTCTTCAGCATTTCGATCTTCCCGCGCCAGTTGGCCAGGAACTTCTTGTAGTCCTCGCTGTTCACCGCCGCGCCCACCGCACCGACGTTCGCGCGGGCCGGGGGCGGAACCCACGTTTCCAGATCCACCGACGCGATGTTCCACAGGGCCGCTTCGCGCACCGGGATGCTCTTGTCCGCGAGCAGCTTCCCCAACTCGTCGAGGCGCTCCGGGTCGGGCTTGGTCGGCGAGACGAACCCCCGAATCAGACGCAGGAAGCGGTCGGCCGCGTCCTCATCGTCCTTGTCCTCGCCGAGTCCCTTGCTCACGAGCACGGCCCGCAAAATCGCCGTGTTCCCGCGATCGCGGGCGACCCAAGCCGTGAGCGCGGTCACGACCGATTGCCGCACGAACCACGGCAACTCGGATTTCAACACGTCCACGAGAGTTTTGAGCATTTCGTCGCCGGGGGGTGAGTTGTCGGCGAGCGCCGCGAGGGAATAGACCGTGAGGCGCGCGACGGCTTCGCGGTCGACGACCGTCGGGGGCGGATCGAGCCGCGACTCGATGACCTGGCGCACCACGTTCCGCTCGGTCACGCGATCGGCCGTTTCGGTGAAGATGCGCGAAATGTTCTTCTGATCGTCTCCGTCAAGGGTCGGGTTCGCAGTCGCCTCCTGCATGTTCGTGATCGGCTGCGGGTCGGCCAGCGCGCCGGAACCGGAATCCCAGACGATCTGCGTGTTCACCGCGAACTTGTCGACCGTCTTGAACCGGCGCGGGGCGGCGAACTTGGCCGCGCCGTTCAGGACCGCGACCCGGCCCTCTTGCTTCGGCGGCGCCCCACCCGCGCGGGCGTAAGTCGTACCCGGCTCGAACCACGAAATGAGTTCGACCAGCACGTCCGTTTTCTCGTCCGGCAGGGAGATGTCCCACACCTCGTTCGCAGCGCGAACCCGCACTTTCCGGCTCGCCGGATTCTTGTCCCCTTCGGGCTTCTTGCTCTTGAGGTAGATGCGCCCGCCGAGCAGCGTCAGGTCCGCGTCGAACCCGGCCGCGGGCGGGTGGAACTTCACGCGCGACTCGAACACCCGGTACGGGATCTGTTCCGGTACGTTGCCCCACAAGTACACTTGGACCTGTTTGTCGCGTGCGCCGATCAGCACGTTCGCCTTGTACCCCGGGAGCGCCATGACCGGCGCGTTCGACACGACAATTTCGTCGCCGTCCCCCTTCACGCGGAGGCGCGACCAGACACCGGGCTTCGCCGGGTCTTGCGTGACGACGAGTGTGCGACTGGTTTCAACGCGCCCGATCTCGCGAACCGCCGTGTCGGGTGTTGAAACCGGGTCCGCGAGACCGGGTCCGGGGTCGTTAGACTTAGTAGCAGCGACTTCCCCTACAACTCCGCCCGCAGCGAGCGCGAGTGCCTCGCTCACGTCCACGACCTTCGGCTTCGGTTCAATCGGGATCGGGTCGCCCGGCTTCGCCGGCCCTTCGGGAGTTTTCGGCTTAACGGGCAGTGTTTCTTCGGGCGTCAATTGCGCGAACGAGTACCCGGGAGTCGTTTCCGGGGGCTTCGGGGGCTGGTGCGGGAGCGCCATGTACACGCCCACTGTGAGGAACGCCAGCATCGCCGCGGCGATCCCGAACAGCGCGAACCGCGCGGCCCAGGTGGTTGTGGCGGAATAGCGCTTCATACCGAGGAGCAGCGCCGCGTCCGCGTCGTCGTGCTCCCCCCGGTCGCGTTCGGGTGTGCGCACCCCGCCAACGGGCAGTTTCTTGTTCGGCCGACGGCCCGGTGTGGCAGCCGGAGCCGACTGGAGGCCGTACATCCGCCTGTGCGCACGCGGGGGAACACGGACCGGTTCCGTGAGCACGAGCGTCAGAATTTGGTGACAGGCGGCTACTTCCGCGAGGTGAACGTCCGACGCTAGGCACGTCTCTTCGAGCTGCTTGAGCGTGTCCGAGTCGAGCGTGTTGTCCAGATATTCCGCGACCGTGTTGGGGTCGGCGGTTTCGTCGTCGGCGTCGGTGGGTACGGGCGTCTTCAGTCCGCGGCGCCGGGTGACCTTTTTGATCCGCTCGACGAGTTCACGGGCCTCGTCGCTGGCCGCCACTTTCCGACCGAGACTGCGCGTTTCGGTCGGGTTCAGTGTATCGTCTATGTAGGCCAACAGGGTGCGAAGCGTCAGGCGCGGCATAATGGCTCCTCAACAGCGGGCGCCATAGTTAGTGGCGAACCGCGCCGCGCGTCGTGCAACATTCCGGAAAAAGATTTCGGGGCACTCCTGGAACCCAACAGGCTCAACACATGACTGTCGTCCTGCTCCTGTTGTCCGCGGTTGCCACACCACCCGCATCAGTCACCGATTTGAAACTCGCGCCAGGGTTCAGCGCGAAGCTGTTCGCAGACAATCCCATCGCGCCTGATGTTTACACGATGACCATCGACGACGCGGGCCGCGTGCTGATCGCCGGGCGCGGGTACGTGCGCGTTCTGATCGATGACAATAACGACGGTTACGCGGATCGTGCGGCTGATCTCATTGACGGGCTGAAAGACGGCCCGATGGGGCTGCTCGCGGAGGGCGATTCGCTCTTTGTGGTCGGGGACAGCGGGTTGAAGCGCTACCGCGGGTACAACGGCCGAAACAAGCTGAAGGGACCGCCGGAAACGATTCTCGCGCTGAAAGCTGCCGGGGAACACGATACCCATGCGGTGCGCCGCGGGCCAGACGGCTGGTTGTATCTCCTATGCGGGAACATGTCCGGCGTGCGGAAGTCTACCATCACCGGATCGCGCTCCCCGGTACGCGACCCGATCGCGGGCGCACTGGTCCGCATCTCGCCCGATTTCAAGAACGTGGAAGTCGTCGCAGACGGGTTCCGCAACCCGTACTCGTTCGACTTCAATCGCGACGGCGAGCCGTTCACCTACGACTCGGACAACGAGCGCTGCGTGGGTCTACCCTGGTACGAACCGTGCCGACTTTATCACCTAGTACAGGGCGGGAACTACGGCTGGCGCTCACCGCAACTCTCGCAGACGTGGCGCAAACCGCCGCACTTTCCAGATGTGGTGGCGCCGATTTGCACGCTCGGCCGCGGATCGCCCACGGGAGTTGCGTGTTACCTGCACACGCAGTTCCCGGAGAAGTACCGCGGCGGATTCTTCCTCGCGGACTGGACGTTCGGGCGCATCCACTACGTTCCACTTACTGCGAATCACTCGACTTACACGGGCCGGCCCGAGGTCTTCGCCGAAGCGAGCGGGACGAGCGGATTCGCGCCAACCGCACTCGCGGTTCACCCCAAAACGGGCGAACTGTTCGTGAGCATCGGCGGGCGCGGCACGCGCGGCGGCGTGTATCGGATCGCGTTCGATAAGGGCGACGCGAACCCGAAGCCGCTACCCACCACGAAGCGATCACTGGAATTCGACAAGACAAGCGCCGATCAGTGGATCAAGGACACAGAGCCAAAGTCAGAGCACGCGGCCGAAGATACGCGCAAACGCCGGCACGCCCTGGAAATGGTGGTGCGCTACCACGAGAAGATACCGCGGAGCGAAGCGCTCAACAACGCGGTGAAATCAAATCTGACTGCCACCGACCCACTGACCCGTGCTGCGGCCGCACGAGCCGCGGTCGTGCTCACGGTCCCGGTCGGTGAGGTGCCGAATACCAAGCCCCCCACCGCCGAACAACTTGCAGTCGCACTCGTGGTTGCCGCAGACGAACCCGCGTGGGCACTGAAGGTCGCGCTAGGGGTACTGGATAACACCAACGCGACGTCCGGTGAACTGATCGCCGCACTGCGGATCGTACACCTCGCGCACGGCGATCTCACCGCAAAAGACGCTGTGGGCACCGTATGGGAGGGGTACACGCTCCGCAACGAAATCCCGAGGGCGCTGGCCCACCAGCTACACGACATCCTCGCCAAGCGGGTCCGCAAGTTCTCCGAAGGGCCGCGCACGGTCGACCTCGAATTCGCGCGCCTGTTCGCGATTCTGGGGGGCGAATTCGATCCCCCAGCGCGCCGGGCGACGCTCGACCGAATGAGAAAAGACAGTGATCCGATTGATGACTTTCATTACCTCATCGCGGCCGCACGCACGAGTTCCAAGACCACTTCGCAGGAAACCGGTGAACTCGCCACAGCGCTGCTCGGGCTTCAGCAGAAAGTGAAATCGCGCGGGGTGACTCTGGACCGGCACTGGCCGCTGCGATTCGACGAGATCCTGACTCGGTTCGGCGGCAACTGGCACAAGTTAAACGAAGCGGTCGTCGATCACAGGGAGTTCGGGCGCCCGGAGCACGCCGCACTCGTCCGCCCACTCAAACTGAACGCGGACGATGCGACGAGGCGGTTCATCCTGAGCGCGGCCACAGACAAGCGCTACGCCTGGACGCCGGCGGTCGTAGAGTTGCTCGTTCGAGTGCCGCGTACAGATGTGGACCGGCTGCTACGCGATTTATGGGAGCGCCCCGGGTTGGAAGACGCGGTATTGCGCGTGTTGGCCCACGACCCGCGCGACGCTGATTGCCCCAAGTTCATTGTCGGATTAAAGGCATTCGACCCGAGCCTCGTGCGCGCATCTGCGAACGCACTGGCCAAGCTCTCGGTTACTGGCACCAAGGAAGTATGTGTTGCCGCAATCCGCGCCCTGCGCCGGTTCCCCGATACAAAGACGGACGCCACAACGCGCACGGCCCTCTTCGCGCTGCTCCAGAAGTTCACCAGTGAGAAAATCGAACCGACCGAAAAAGCCTGGGTCGCATGGCTTGTGAAAAAGCACCCAGAAACGGCAAAAGCACTCGATGCCGGCGACGGGTTCGACACAACCGCGTGGCAGAAACGAGCCGCGAACATTGCGTGGGCCAAAGGTGACGCCGAGCGCGGGCGCGCCGCGTTTACGAAAGCGACGTGTGCCGCGTGTCACGACGGCGGACGTGCGGTCGGGCCGTCGCTGCTCGGGATCACGAAGCGGTTCGGGCGCGACGACCTGCTCACGGCTATTCTCCAACCGAATAAGGACGTGCCCCCGCGGTACCGCCCCGTGCGCGTGACGACCACCGACGACACGAGCTACACCGGCATCATCGTGTACGAAGCAACCGACGGCGTGATCCTGCAAACCGGCGCCGACACCACCGTGCGCATCGCCGGGGCCGACATCGCGTCCAAAAAGCCGGTCGACGTGTCGCTGATGCCGGCCGGGTTGCTCGACAAGCTCACGGACGCCGAAATTGCCGACCTGCTGGCGTATCTGGGCACGCTCGCGGAACCGGTCCCGAAGTGACGACTCTACCCCTCTCCCTGGCCACCTTCGGGCTTTTCGTCTGGGGCGGCGCGCATGCTCGTTTTACGCTCCACGACCTTGCGCACGTGGGCCAGTTCGTGAAGCGTTCCGCGCACCGCCAACCGTGATTCCCGCACCAACACGCTCGCACCGAACAGCAGCGCGGAAGCACCCATCAACCCGAACCCGATCGGTACCCACTCCATCATCCGCCCCGCGGACGCCGACAGTCCTACCGCGAGGCTCGCACCGACCAACAGCCCGATGGCCGTATACAGCGTAATGACTGCCGATTGCAGCATGAGCAACCGGGTAGTCAGAAACTCGATCTGCTCGGCGATCAGAATGCGCTTCTCGACGATTTCCGGGGCCGCCGACACGTCGGGTAACCCTTCTGCTTCCGTAGCGAGGGCGCGGATGCGATCGACCACGCGCCCGAGCCGGTTCGACGTGGACAGCACCAGCGTACCGGACGCGGAGATGAGCACCGCGGGCGTAATCATGGCCCCGAGAATTTCACCCGCGCCCAGAAACGTGATCGCCATGCGTGCCCCCTTGTGAAATTCATAGTAGTAGGCACTCCGTGCGCCGTTGCTCTCCCCTCCCCACTCGGCGACAATCACCGGTCCCGATTTCGCCACAGGACACACCATGCGTTTGCTTTCCCTGCTCGCTCTTCTCGCGTTCCCCGCGCTTGCGCTCGCACAAAAAGACGCAGCCATCAAGTCCGCCGCGGCACACGCGGACGTGAACTGGCCCGCGGCACTGAAAATCTGGAACTGGGCGGAGCCGGGCTACCAGGAGAAAAAATCCGCCGAGGAACTCGCCGCGATCGCGGAAAAGGCCGGGTTCAAAGTGACGAAGGGCGTCGCGAAGATCCCCACCGCGTTCACCGCGGAGTTCGGGAGCGGGAAGCCGGTGATCGGCATCCTGGGTGAGTTCGACGCGCTCCCGGAACTGTCGCAGGAAGCAGTGCCGTTCCGCAGCCCGCGTAAGGACGGCAACGGGTACGGCCACGCTTGCGGGCACCACCTGTTCGGTACCGCGTCGCTCGCCGCGAGCATTGCCATCGCGGAACAAATCAAAGCGGGCAAGCTGAAGGGAACGATCCGCTTCTACATGTGCCCGGCGGAAGAGGGTGGGGCCGCGAAAGTGTTCATGACGAGGGCCGGACTATTCGACGACTGCGACACCGTGCTCCACTGGCACCCGGGGGCACGGAACAGCGCCGGCGACGCGAGTTGTCTCGCGCGGATCGCGGTGAAGTTCCGGTTCCACGGCACCCCGGCGCACGCGGCCGGTTCACCGGAAAAGGGCCGCAGCGCTCTCGACGCACTGGTGCTCACGATGCACGGCGTCGAGTTGCTGCGCGAGCACACCCCGGACGGCACGCGCCTGCACCATACGGTTACGTCGGGCGGCGGGGCCGCGAACGTGGTGCCCGAGTTCGCCGAGGGGTTCTTCTACGTGCGCCATCCGAAAGCGGACGTGGTGCAGAAGCTCTACCCGCGTGTGCTGAAATGCGCGCAGGCCGGCGCGCTGGCGACCGAAACGAAACTCGAAGTCGCGTACCTCGGTGGCACGATGGAGATCCTGCCCAACGACACGCTCGCGCAGGTCGCGAAGAAGAACCTGACCGCGCTGAACGACCTCAAATACGACGACACCGAAACGAAGTTCGCCCTCCGGTTGAGGGAAACGTTCCCCGACAAGGCACCCCCGCTGGAGGAGATCGAGCGCGTGTTCGATGTATCCGGCAAATCGAGCGGGGGAAGCACCGACGTGGGCGACGTGTCGTGGGTGGTTCCGGTGGTCGGGTTCGGCACCGCATGCTGGGTGCCGGGTACGCCGGGTCACTCGTGGCAAGCGGTCGCGTGCGGCGGAACGACGATCGCGAAGAAGGGCATGAACCTCGCCGCACGCACGCTCGCTGCAACCGCCTATGACCTGTTCACCGATGCGGACCTGCGCGCGGCGGCCAAAGCCGAACTCACGAAGCGACTCGACGGCCGAAAGTACGCCGCGATGCTGGAAAAGGACCAACCGCCGCCGCTCGACTACCGCGATTCCAAGCGCAAGAGCGGCGAGTGATGGAATCAGTAGTCCGTCGGAACCGGTTGCCCGTCGCTCCGGTGCGAGAGTAATCCCAGAGTGAGCTCGTCGATCCCGGACCGAACGGACCGGACGCCGCCGTCCACGAATGCGAACTGACAGATCCCGATGTGGGGACCGCCGAATATCAGGCGCGAATCGGTGTCGGCGGTTGCGATCGGGAAACCCGGACCGGCGGTTCGCGTCGAGCACACACTATTGTGCCCATCGTAAGTGTTACAGTCCCAGGGATAAGAGGCCGAAAAACCCTTGGGAATGTGTTTCTCACCGACGAGCAGGGTGCAGCTCGTGCCGTCGGTGAATTCGGCCACGCGCACGCCGCGGAGAGCAACGAACGCTCCGGTCGGCGGGACCACGAGCCCTTGATCGTTGCCCATCCTATCGGCCCCGTCGTCACCCGTTGTACCAATCGCGGCAGCGTAGTCCGCAACGGCCCCACCAACACTATTGGGGAACGCACAGCCCGGAGGTTGCACGAACCCTTTTGCCGTGTTCTGGCCAGGCGTGCGGCGCGACGGGCAGAAATAAACGGGAACGGGCGTGTTGAGGAATCCCGGGTCTAATAATTGCCCGATCCCGATCGAATTACCGTCCTCCGGCCATTTTCTGTACAGGTTGTCCTGCTCCAGCTGTGGGAGGATGAACCAGGCCCAGGTTTGCGTTTCGCCCCGGTAGCGCGTTGGTGGGAAGTACCCGCGCCCGTTCTCGTAGAGGTGACACCCCAGCCCGATTTGTTTCAGGTTGTTCTGACACTTGGCGCGGTTCGCCGCTTCTCGGGCCTTCTGCACCGCGGGCAGCAGCAGCCCGATGAGGATGCTGATGATCGCGATTACCACTAGCAATTCGATCAGCGTGAACCCGCACCGACGCGATCGCGCGTGCAACATGATTGACCCTCGAAGTGGTTACCGGGGCTTCTTGCCCGGCTGAACGACGATCATCGAACTGGGGATCTGGAACCGGAGCACCCCGCGCCCGCCCCACGCTTCCGCGGGCAACTCGACCCGCACCGGGCCAACGGCGTCCGGTGCCTCGAAGAGGAGCTGATCGTCAACAGACTTGCCCGGGAACACGTCGTAACCGAACGTGACTCCGGCCGGAACGTCCTGGCCAGTGTTCGCAGCGATCAGTTTCCGCCCGTCGGTGGTGGCACTAGCGGCCGGGACGGGGCGCTCCCCCGTCGTGTCCCAGTGAACGAACCGGAACCGATCACCGTGGCCGAGGTGCTGAACCCGCACGGTGATCGCGAGGAACGACTGCTTCGTGAACCGTTTTTTGGAATCCACGACTTGAACGGGAGCGACCGTCGCCCCGGTAATCTGAACGCGCACGAGCCCCTGGTGAAGGGCCGACCGGCTCGCGTCCGCGTACCCGCCCGGCCCGAGTTCTTCGGCCCCACTCGAAACGAGTTGCAGCGGGATGGCACGAATCGCTTCTGGGTCGTAGTCGGACGTCACGCGACTCGCCTCGTAACCCGGGCCGAGTAGCGACGGTAGGAACCACGCGACAACGAGCGCTAAGCCCGATACACTTGTTCCGCCGATTGGTGCAGCGAGCCGAGATAGGTTCTCCGCTCCCGCCGCAAGCGCGCCCACAAGTCCAACGAGCACGCCCACACCGGCCAGCGGGCGAGCGAAGGCTGCCGTCGATTGGAACGACGCCGTAGCGAGGGCAGCCGCGGCCAGAAAACAGGCGGCGACCCCGATCAGGACCGGTCCACTCTTCCCGTCCAAAATTTCTTCCGAGGGCTCCGGGTTCTCCGCGACCCGGAAAGCGGGACCGGGCGCCGGCGCAACGACGGGTGGAGGTTCCGTGGCGATCGCGGTTTCAGTTGGAGCCAAAGCCGGCTCCGGTACGGCCCACGCTGGAACGGACGCCTGCGTTCTCACATCAACAGGTGGGGCGGTACCCTCCTGCCCAGGCTCCTCGGGAATTGCCGTGTACCACGACAAACACGCCTGACACTTCACATTCTCCGCCATCGCACTGTCGGGCGCATCGGTCCCGCGCCGGCAGTACGGACAACGTGTAAAGAACGGCATGTGTGCTCCGCACTCAGACGCAATTTAGGCTGCCAACGCTGAATCCGAACCGCCACGATCGTATCCGGTCTACACGCGCACAAGTATCAGAGTTGATAAACGCATGTGGAATTTTGGCAGTGAATATCGCTCACGCCATGCCAAACGTAACGGCACAACTTGGAAAGTGTTTGCGGGAATGCTCCCGTTCGTCTGATATCCGAGGTGGTGTCCGCAGGAGTTGTGCAGATTTGCTGATCGATTTTTGGCCTTACTCGTTTGCGAGCCAACCAGTTACAACAAGCGCCACGGTCGAGTACGTGCTCGGAATCGGTCCCTGCACTTATGAAATAGTCATCCAGCGAAACTAAGTCGGGTGAGCGGACGTCGTTCAGCCCGTTTTCCGTCCCAACTGCTCCTCGCTCAACTGCCCGACCAGTTTCGTCAGTTCGATCGGGTCAGCTGGCTTCAGGAGGAACGCCGATGCCCCGGCTGCCAGCGCTGCCCGACGGACGCTCTCGGCCGTGTGACCGGTCACCACAACGACGGCCGGGGGATCGGGCAAGCGCCGTACCCGACGAATGAGCGCGCAGCCGTCCAAGTCGGGTAAGTCCAAATCAACCATCAGAACGGCCGGGCGCGTATCGGACGCCGCTTTTAGCGCGTCCTCGGCCGTTCGAGCTTCACACGCATCGAAACCATTGAGCCGCAAGACGGCAGTAAGAACGACCGAATCGTCCGCGTCGCCCTCCGCGACCAGCACACGCGCCCCTCCGAGCGGACGGTGAACGAGATCCGTCGCAGTCATGGGCACCTCCGTCAACTCACCCTGGTGTGTGGCCGAGTATACCGGGAATAAAGATGGATCTCAACCTGTGACGCGATTGCACGCATCCACCGCACGCTTTGCGCACGGATCGGGCACAATTCAGAAACATGAAAAGGCACTCGAAAAGCCCTCGCGTTCAATTCGCCTGAAATTCCAGCACTTCGATTTTTTTATCAGACCATGCCCGATATTGGCGCGGCACGTGCTTTACTGATGGGTACTGAAGAAGTGACTCATCGTGCAGAGTGAGGGGAGAGGCATTCTGCACGGTGAGTCGCTATCTGAAGCAAAATACTCGGCGGATTTGTAGCAGATGGAGAGGCTGCTGCAAATCCGCCGAGTGCGTTTTGATCGCACGGAATTCCCCGACAACACTTCGGCCGTCCCGAGCACCAATTCCGATTCGACCGAACCGCCAACACTGCGGCTTCAAAATCGGGTACCCTGACTCAACAACAATGTACACGCCGAAAACGGACCGGTAACTCCGAGTTCAGGAGCGCCCGATGTCTCCCGCCTACCTCTCCACAGCGCTCGCAATTACAGTTGGTGTCACGGCACTGTTCGGCTGCCACGAACCATCTACGCCCACACCGACCGATGTCACCCCGGCCACCACCGTAGCCGAAAGCACGGCCGCGAAAGTGTTCGAGGAACGCATCGCGCCTATCTTCAAGTCCCCAGATCCATCCAGTTGCACGCGGTGCCACCTCGCGACCGTGGACATCAAGCAGTACATCCTGCCGTCCGCGACGGATACGTTTCTCGCACTGCGCGAACAGGGATTAATTGATCTCGATAAGCCCGAGAACTCGAAGATCCTCGCGCTCATTAATCGCGGCGCGGACGATCCGAAAGCCGCGGGATTGATCTCGGCGAAGCGCCAGAAGGCCGAATACGAAGCGTTCGCGGCGTGGATCAAGGCATGCGCAAGCGATCCCACGTTGCGCAGCGTTCCAAAGCCCGAAAAAGCACCCGCACTCGCAATGAAACCGGTCGAAGTGGTCCGGCACGCGCGCAAGGACCGTATGTTGGAGTCGTTCGAGACAAACATCTGGTCGCTACGATTCCGCTGTATGAACTGCCACACTGAGGGCACGCCGCAGAACGACAAGCTCGTGAAGGAGTACGGTGAGCGCGTCGCGTGGTTCCGGAAAGCCGGCCCCGAAGCCACAATGGATTACCTGCTCGCGAGCAAACTGCTCGATCTCGACAAACCGGAAAAGAGCCTTCTTCTCACGAAACCACTTAACGAGGTGAAGCACGGAGGTGGGGTGAAGATCGTCGTCGGGGACCAGGGTTACAAGGCAATCCGCACATGGGCCGAAGATGTGGCCGCGATCAAGAAGGGTAAGTACGCAGCAGCCACCGACCTACCCCCAAAGAACGTGGCAACCAAACAGTTTGGCACCGAGGCGTGGTTCCGGCTGAACAACACACCCGCGGCCTGGAACGGGAAATTACTCCAAGTGGGTGTGTATGCCTGGAACGCGAAGACCGGCGCGTGGGAAAAAGACCCGATCGCCACTTCAGACCGGGCATGTGGTGACAAAGGCTGGCAGCATACGGTTACGCTGCTCGCCGCACCGGGTTCCGACCGGGCAAAATCGTGGGCGAAGGGTAAGCCTTCCCTCCCGGCGGGGAAATATCTGGTAAAGGTTTTCGTCGACTCCACGAACAAAGCACAGAAAGATTGGACGGCGCGAATCGGTACGGAAGAGTTCGTCGGAGCGGCCGAATTCCAGGGGCGCTGGGCAGAAGGTTACGGTTCCATGACCATTGTGGACGCGAGCGGGATCAAGAAGTAACAGCGCCCGCGGGGTAATTTGGCATTTCGGCGCTCCCGTGCCAGAATAACACCCGCTGGCCCAATCATTTGCGCCCTCTCGATCGGTCGAAGAATGCGAACGCTCTCGGACCTTGCGAACGTGTTGATCGGCTGTCGGATCGTCAACCGAACGCGCTGGGAGCGCGCTGCACGTGCCGGCGGGGGTGATCCGGGCGCGACCCTCGACGCGCTCACCGCGCACCCGCCCGACTGGTACACCGCGACGCCCGGAGACACGGGCGAGGTACCACCGGGGCTGAGCGAGTACCAGCGCGGCGTAATTGATTTGTGGCTCGAAGGCGATCAAACACCGATCGAGCGGCAACTGACAGTGAATCAGTTCCTACTCCTGGAGAAACTCGGTGAGGGTGGTCAGGGCGAGGTCTACCGCGGGCGCCAACTGAACCCGCCCCGATTCGTCGCGATCAAAACACTCACGCGCGACACTGAAACCAGCCGGGCGCGGTTCGAGCAGGAAGCCCGCGCGATGATGAAGATCCAACACCCAAGCGTCGCGCGATTCTACCTGTACGAGCGCGTCCGCGACGAGGACAACAAGCCGACCAACGAGTACCTGATCGCGATGGAACTCGTGGACGGGAACGACCTTCACCGAATGGTCCGGTGGTCCGGTCCCATCCCCTGGCAGTTCGCGGTGAAGTGGGGCATCGATCTGCTCGGTGGGCTGGCGGTCATTCACCAAAACGGGTTCATTCACCGCGATGTGAAGCCCGCGAACGTGATCCCGCTCGGTCCGCCCCCGGAAGCCGGCACGCGCCCGAACGAAACCGCGGCCAAACTGCTCGACTTCGGCGCGGTCGGTACAGTTGAGAGCGCGGCGGTGTCCAGAAGCGGCCGGCGCGTGTTCGTCGGCACCCGGGAATACGCCCCGCCGGAGCAGTGGGCGGAGCGAGTCGTCCCCGCGTCCGATCTTTACGCACTCGGGGGTACCCTGTTTTACGCGCTGACGGGTCGTCCACCTTATGAAGTCGAGGGACGGGACGCAGTCGCGTTTATGAAGGCACACTCCCGCGCACCGATTCCGTTGGCGACCGATTTTAACTCGAACGTGCCAGAGAAACTGAGTTGGCTCCTTCAGAGAATGCTGGCGAAGCGCGCGGACGATCGCGGAACGGCAGTTGAACTGATTGAGGAATTCCGGGAGCTTCTCCCCGTGAACGACGCGCCCGCAAAACCGGTTAAACCGGCGCGCAAGTCGAAATCGGCCCAACCCGCACCGATTCCGGCTCGGCGCCCTTTGGCGTCATCTGAAACGGAGACGCAAGGCACGCTGGATCGTGTGTTCGGGCCGGTTCTTACGATTTTTGAGCGTGTGTTTCTCCCCGCACGTCTGCGCCCGATCCCAGGAACGGCTCACCCGTTCGGTGAGCGCATAGCATCGCTAATCCGTCAACCGATCGTTTTGCTCGTTTTTGTGCTTATTGCGGCCTTGTTCGTGTTCTGGATTGTGTGGTAGGAGTGAATTTTGCAAGCGCGGCCGGATGTGAGGTATACTAATCCGAGTCGTCTCATTTCGCCCCGACTAACTCCCGACGACCGCGCCGACCCTCCATTTCGCCCAACCGGACTGCCGAGATGGACTTTCATCTACAAAACGTGCGTACAGGGGAAATCGTCAAATTACCCCCGGAACGTGCCCTTATTGGCGCGGCCGAACACGCCGACGTTTTGACGGACGACAGCCCGTACTTGGCCGCGCTCGCAGTGCGGTACCTGACCGGCTGGGCGCTGTTTGGGTTGTCCGACGATGGCGTCCGGTTCAACCGCCGCCCACTGCGTGCGGCCCAGCGCGTGACGCCCCGAAAAGGAGACGTACTCGCGATCGGCGAGAACAAGTTCACGTTTATTGCACCAAACAACACCGACGACGACGAATCCGAGGCAGAAGAAGACGTTTTACCCGATTGCTTCGCGTACATCACGAACCCGGACGGTATGGAAGAGTGCCGCGCGGTGGACCACGATCTCCTGTTCGGTCGGCTCCCGGTTTGCCACGTTCAATTAGCCGATACGCGGCTCTCGCGATTGAGCGCCCTTCTCGCTTCGCACGCCGGTACGTGGTACATTCACACGCTCTCGAAAAAGCCGCTGGGCCGGAACCGAAAAGCCGTTAACTACATCGCTCGAATCGCGGACGGTGACGAATTGCTCATCGGGCCGCTCGTAGTACGAATCGAGATCCGTCCCTCGACGGCAGAACGCGCAGCGCTCCCGGCTCTAACGGGTTCGCGTGAGCGCCCGCCGCTGAGCGAATCAGCCATCCTCACAGACCTACCCGCATCGACCGACGGGTTCGGGGGAACGCCCGATCCGGGTTCGAGCCTCGACATCCTCGCGCTTCATGCACGCGGCCAGCAGCTTGAAAACTGGCTGAAGAAGCAACCACTGCCGGCACAGGAGCCGAAAAGCGGCTTGGGCGCGTGGCTCGGCGCGCAACGCGACCGGCTCCGTCGTTTCTGGCTCGATACGCCTGAAACGACGAGCGCGCGGAGTCTGCGGGCCGCGGGCCGCATCGACGAAGCGTTCACGGTCCTCGACCGCGCGATTCGTGTCCGGACGGACGGTCCCGAACTGCTCCGCGAACTCTACCGGCTCTACGAATCGGTCGCGCTCACAGACCTGTGTTATCGCCCGTTGCGCCAGATTGAGAAGCTGGCACAAGCCCGCGGAACAACGGACCCGTGGGTGTTCGAGACGCTGGCCAAATTGTGCGAACGCCTCGGACCCGAGCGCCCCGAAATGTACGAACGAGCCATTGCGTACTGGAACAAGCTCGAATCCGCGACCGGCCTGAGCTACGCCCACCAAAAGAACGATGTGATGGCCCGGCGCGCACTTCACGAGGGCGGCTACGCGGGCGGGGGATAGAATGACACCCCACCACCCGACCCTCGCGAGTCCCGCACATGCGTCCGATGATCGATGCCCACCTCGACCTCGCCCTCAACGCCCTCAACTACAACCGCGACCTGTTCCTGAGCGTCCCGAAGCTGCGTGAGGTCGAAAAGGGCTTCACCGACATCAAGGGGCGCGGGCAGGGAACGGTCACGTTCCCCGAACTCAAGCGGTGCCGCGTGCCCGTTTGTGTCGCGACGCTGTTGGCCCGCAGCGGCCCGGACGCGGCAACCCGCTGGGGCTTCAAGCGCGGCGACATCGACTACGCCACGCAGCACATCGCGTACTCTCACGCCTTCGGTTCCCTCGGTTACTACCGGCTCCTGGAAACACAGGGGCACCTGAAGTTCATTCACACCCGCAGCGAGCTAACCGCACACTGGAAAGCGTGGGAAGCGGACCCGAACAACACCCCGCTCGGGATCATCCTGAGCATGGAAGGCGCGGACCCGATCGTGACGCCAGAGCAAGTGGCGCACTGGTTCGGACTGGGTCTGCGTGCGGTCGGCCCGGCGCACTACGGGTTGGGGCAGTACGCCTTCGGCACGGCCGTCGATGGGCCAATGACACCCGCGGGCGTGAAGCTCCTGAAGGAGTTCATGAAAGTCGGGATGATTCTCGACGTGACGCACCTCTCGGACCAATCGTTCTGGACCGCGATGGACGTGTACGACGGGCCGATGCTCGCGAGCCACCACAACTTGCGAGCACTCGTTCCCGGCGACCGGCAACTGACCGACGAGCAGGTGAAGGAACTCATCAAGCGAAACGCGGTGATCGGTTCAGCCTTTGATGCCTGGATGATGTACCCGGGTTGGGTGCGAGGAGAAACGCAACCCGCAGTGGTAGGGTTGGAAGCGATCGTCGATCACATGGACCGGATCTGTCAGTTCGCGGGCAACGCACGCCACATCGCGCTGGGCACCGACCTCGACGGCGGGTTCGGCACCGAACAAACCCCGCGCGACCTGGATACGATCACCGACGTCCACAAGCTGGAAGACATCCTCGCGCGCCGCGGGTACAGCGCGGCCGACATCGACGGCATTTTCTACGGAAACTGGCTCCGGTTCTTCGGCTCGGCACTGCCGGCGTAAAACCAAACCGAGTCTCGCTGAAACCTCCAAACCAAGCGAGCCGCAGAGAAATCTCTGCGGCTCGCTTGGTTTCTGCACTTTGCCTATCGCAATTACCCGCAGCCCGTGGTTTCACCGCAGGTATCGCACTTCATACAGGCGCCACTGCGCACGAGCGTCATTTGCTGACAGTTCGAGCACGGGTCGCCCTCGTACCCCTTCAGACGCGCGGCCCGAATCCGCTCCGACTGCGATCCGGCTACCGGCGTGTAGCTGTTCCGCGGCGGGAGCACCGCGGCTCCGTTGGACGCCTTCGAGTGGCCATTACCGTTCCCATTTCCGTTGCCGTTCGCGTGCCCGTTACCGTTCCCGTTCGTGTCACGCGGCGGGGGTGATTGCACCACGTCGCTACCCGACTTGTTGCCCCCGTTGCCGGTCGGCTTCAGGTGCGCCGAGCGCGGGTGGGCAATACCGGACTTCGGCGGGGCCTTCGGATCGACCGTCCGCGTGCTCACGACCTCTTCGTCGCCCTCGAAGTCGTCGTCCTCGTCGTGCAGCGAGTCCCCGCGGAGGTCTTCCGGCAACACGTGGGCCAAGTCCTTGCGGTCCAGGTACGTGATGGCCAGTTCCCGGAAGATGTAGTCGATGATCGACGTGGACATCTTGATGTACGGGTTCCCCTGCACCACCCCGTTCGGCTCGAAGCGCGTGAACAGGAACGCATCAATGTACTCTTCGAGCGGCACCCCGTGCTGGAGCCCGAGCGACACCGCGATGGCGAAGCAGTTCGTCATGCTGCGGAACGCGGCGCCCTCTTTGTGCATATCGATGAAGATCTCGCCGAGCGTACCGTCCTCGTACTCGCCCGTGCGGATGTACATCTTGTGGCTGCCGATGCGGGCCTTCTGCGTGTACCCCGCCCGGCGGTCCGGGAGCCGGCGCCGCTTCGCGATGTACCGGTGAACGATCCGCTCCGTGATCCGCTCGGCGACCTGCACCGGGGCGGCCTTCGGCTCGGCCTTCTCTGCGTCCGGGATGACCGACGCGAGCAGGGCGGCTTCGGGCGAATCGGCGACCGAGTTGAGCGGCTGGCTGAGCTTCGAGCCGTCGCGGTAGAGCGCGTTGGCCTTGGTCATCAATTGCCACGAGAGCAGGTACGCCTTCTTCACGTCCTCGACGGTCGCGTCGTAGGGCATGTTGATGGTCTTCGAGATCGCGCCGCTGATGTACGGCTGCGCCGCGGCCATCATGCGGATGTGCGCCTCCCACGACAGGAACCGCTTGCCGATCTTGCCACACTTGTTGGCACAATCGAACACCGGGTAGTGCTCGGCCTTCAGGTGCGGCGCGCCCTCAATGGTCATCGTGCCGCAGACGTAGGCGTTCGCTTCCGTGACCTGTTGCTTGCTGAAGCCCAAGTGCGAGAGCAGGTCGAACGTCGGGTTGGCGAGAGCCTCGGCCGACACCTTCAACGTGTTCTTGACGAAGTCCTCGCCCAGCGTCCACAAGTTGAACACGAACGGCAGCTCGAACGTGCCGGGGAGTTGTGCTTCGATCTTCTTGAGCACCTCGTCCGTGAACCCCTTCGCCTTGAGAACTGAGGGGTTGATGTGCGGGCACCCGTTGAGCGTGGCTGCCCCGCGGCTGTACCGCACGATGTCCTCGACCTGCCACGGAGCGTAGCCGAGCTTCGCGAGTGCGGGCGGCACCGACTGGTTGATGATTTTGAAGTACCCGCCGCCCGCGAGCTTCTTGAACTTCACCAGCGCGAAGTCCGGCTCGATGCCCGTGGTGTCGCAGTCCATGACCAGGCCGATGGTCCCGGTCGGGGCAATGACCGTGACTTGAGCGTTCCGGTACCCGTGGCGCTCGCCGAGTTCGAGCATCCGGTCGGACTCGCGCCGCGCGGTCGCGAGCATGTCGGCCGGGCAGTACCGGGCGTCGATACCGACCGGGAACACGGTCAGCCCCTCGTACTCCGCGGGGGCGGCGTTGTACGTGGCGCGGCGGTGGTTGCGGATCACCCGCAGCATGTGGTCACGGTTGTCCGCGAACCGCACGAACGGCCCGACCTCCGCGGCCATTTCCGCGCTGGCGGCGTAAGCGCCCGCGTGCATGATCGCGGTGAGCGCGCCGCACTGGGCGCGGCCCTCGGGCGAGTCGTAGGGGATGCCCTGCACCATGAGCAGCGCGCCCAGGTTCGCGTAGCCGAGGCCGAGCGTGCGGAAGTCGTAAGACTTCTGCGCGACGGACGGACTCGGGAACTGCGCCATGTACACGCTGACTTCCAGGATCATCGTCCAGATGCGGACCGCGTGCCGGTACGCCTCGATGTCGAACTTGTTCGCCTTCACGTCGAAGAACGTCGTGAGGTTCAGCGACGCGAGGTTGCACGCCGTGTCGTCGAGGAACAGGTACTCGGAGCAATTGTGAACGGTAATACCGTTGGCAACGAAGTGGTGCGTTACGGGTTCCGTCAGGTCGTACACCGATTCGACGCCCAGGTACTCGAGGCTCTCGACTGGGTCTTCGAGCCGATCGGCGTAGGTCGTGACCTCGCGGTTGAGGCGCGCCAGTTGTTCGCACTTCGGGCTACCGGGAACGAACCCGATCTCACGCTCGAAAACGAGCCGCGAGGTGCGGCTGATTCGCAGGCTGTGGACCTGCTGAACCGGGTACTCTTTGACCCCACCGCGGCCGTCGGGAAGCATCGCCGTCGTCTGCCCAGCCACTCGCCGGTTGGTGTACAGCTTCGCTTTAACACCGAACGACAGAAGTAGCAATTGGACCTGTCTGAGCAGGTCGAGCGAACAACTGTCGAGGCTGATGTACTGTGATTTGGCACCGTACTGGGCTACGGTCCCGTCGGCGGTGAAGAGGCCACGAAGGACACCCGCGAGCGAGGCACGGTCGAGGCGGAAGACGTCGCTGGTGAATTGCTTGGCAGCACTGCCCTCGTTTAACACGGCGAACCGCTTCAGAACGTCCACCACACACCGACTGCCGGTGCCAACGCGCACGGTCGCTTGCGGACTGGTCACATGCGTTTCGCGTGCGCCGCGCCCGTCGACCGCGAACTCGGATCGGTACGAGCGGAGGTCTTCGTGTACCCGCTCCGCAACAGCTTGCTCTTCGGGCGCGAGGGTCACCATCGCGGCTTCCCGCTCACCCATCAAGCACCCGTCACCGACCATTAAGCCGAGGTATTCAGTCAACCGCGAATCGAGTTCCACGAACCCGTGCACCGGGCGCGGGTCGCGCCGGTCCGCGAATACGCCGCGTCCCAACTGCACCACGTCGTCCTTCGTCAACTCGCAGGCCGGTACGTCCCCGCGGTTCACGGTCAACACACGGTGGTCGCCGGTCAACTTAACTTCAAAGCCGGCGCGCGTCCGGAGCCGGTACACGGGCTTCTCACCGGTTTTGAAAGCCGGCTTGATGGAGTGAAGCTCACCATCCGCACCGACAACGGCCGTAGCGCGTTCAAGCAGTTGATCGATCTGGATCAATCCGTCCGCGGTGGCAACCAGAGTGTCTCCCGTCACACACGGGTTACTCGCCCGAATGTCCCCGTCGAGGGGGCACGTGTGCCACTCGTTGATGGTGGTGTGGAACTGCACGCCGGGGTCGGCACAGCTCCACGCGGCGTAAGAGATCTGCTCCCACAAGTCGCGTGCGGGAATCGTCCGCTTGGCCTTCGGCGCGCGGTTCTCCTTCTTGGCCTTCTCCAGTTCCGTGCGCCAGTACAGGTGCCACGGGCCGTTCGTCTCCACGGCCTTCATGAACTCGTTGGGAATGCGCACCGAGTTGTTGCTGTTCTGCCCCGAAACGGTGTAGTACGCCTTGGACGTCCAGTCGGTGTCGTATTCGTCCACCTCGATGCTCTTCCACCCCTGGCGTGCGAGTTGCAACACGCGGGCGATGTAGTTTTCGGGCACGAGTGCCGCACGCGCGTCGAGCACCGACTTGCGAAGCCCCGCGTTCTTCGCCGGGTCGTACCGCTCCTCGGCGACCGCGTGGCCGTGAATGGCCTTCATCACCGCATTGAGGTGCTTGTTCAGCAACTTCGAGCCGGTCACGAGGTCCGCGACCTTCAGCTCCTCGGTCACCTTCCAGTTGACGAACTCTTCGATGTCCGGGTGGTCGAGGTCGAGCACGACCATCTTCGCGGCTCTGCGCGTGGTCCCACCGCTCTTGATCGCCCCGGCCGCCCGGTCGCCGATCTTGAGGAAGCTCATCAGCCCCGACGATTTACCGCCGCCAGAAAGAGGTTCGCCCTCACCGCGCAGCGACGAGAAGTTCGACCCGGTGCCGCTGCCGTATTTGAAGATGCGCGCCTCACGGACCCACAGGTCCATGATGCCGCCATCGTTCACGAGATCATCCGAGACGTGCTGGATGAAGCACGCATGCGGCGCGGGCCGCTCGTAAGCGCTCGTGGACCGTTCGAGTTGCCCCGTGAGCGGGTTGACGAAGTGGTGGCCCTGGGGCGGGCCTTCGATGCCGTAGGCCCAGTGCAGCCCGGTGTTGAACCACTGCGGGCTGTTCGGGGCCGCCATCTGCATCGCGAGCATGTGGCAGGTTTCGTCGTAGAACGCCCGCGCGTCGCGTTCAGAGGTGAAGTATCCGCCCTTCCAGCCCCAATACGTCCAGCACCCTGCGAGCCGGTGGAACACCTGGCGCGAGTCCGATTCCCCGCCGGTCGGGGTACTTGGTGATTCGGGCGCGCTGCGCTGAATCCACGAAGGCACGTTCTCTTCGACAACGTGCGTGAGGTGCATGGGCACCCCGGCCCGCCGGAAGTATTTTTGCGCGAGGATGTCGACCGCGACTTGCGACCACTTCGCGGGCACCATCACGTCGTTCATCTCGAACACGACCGACCCGTTGGGGTTGCGGATCGTGGAGCTCCGGGGGGCGAACTCGATGCCGGCGAACGGATCTTGACCCTCGCGGGTAAATTTGCGGGTGATCTGCATATCTGGGTCCGGCAAGATTATTGAGCGAAAAAGATCGGCCCGTCCGTGAACCGGTCTTCATGATCGCGTCGCCTGCACTTGATCGGCAGACGAAGTCACCGAGGCACCGCCAAGATTTGTCGCGCGATCCAGGGCGCCCAATGCGCCTCCGGAACAACCGCTACAAACCCCCAAAACCATTCTACAGCAATTGTGAACACTATTCCACTATCCGCTACGCGGTCAAAACTGGCGCATTCCGAACTGACCATAAAACGAGCGCGGCGAGCACCTAAACGGATACTCGCCGCGCTCACAGAATTACGCGATCTCAGTTGCCCGTGCCCGGCACAAACGGGAGCGTTAAACCCGTTTGGTCCTGGTACTTACCCTTCTTGTCCGCGTAGCTCGTGTGGCAGACCGCCTCGCCCTTGTAGAAGAGGATCTGCGCGATGCCCTCGTTCGCGTAGATCTTGGCAGGAAGCGGAGTTGTGTTGCTGATCTCGATCGTGATCCGCCCGCGCCACTCGGGCTCCAGCGGCGTTACGTTCACAATGATCCCGCACCGCGCGTAAGTGCTTTTCCCCAAACACACGCAGAGGATGTCGCGCGGGATTTCGAGGTACTCGACCGTTTCCGCGAGCGCGAAGCTGTTCGGCGGAATAATGCAGAAATCCGCGTCGACATCGACGAACGATTTCGGGTCGAAGTTCTTGGGATCGACCGTGCTGCCCCACACATTGGTGAAGACTTTAAACCGCCGGTCCACTCGCACGTCGTAACCGTAACTCGTTACGCCGTAAGAGATGATGCCGGGTCGGTGTTGTTGCGGAGCGAAGGGCACGATCTTCACGTCGCGCTCGATCATCCAATCGGGTAGCACGCCCATCCCTTCCTCCACAACGGGTCCATTCGATTATCGGCTACTTTCGCGGTCGAGATACAAGCAAACGCGCAAGAACCGCGCACTGGAGCCGATCCAGTCAAAACTGCGGTAGCGGTGTCGATGGCCGAGCCGATACAACAGACACGCACACACACGACCGTCGACAGCGAGGACCGCGATGACGTCCACCCTGTTCGCGATTGCTTTAATCACGTCCGCACCCGTTCCTATTCCAGAGCCGTCTACCGAACTCTGGCAGGTCGCGCCCGGAACGAGCGCGAAGGTGTGGACCGTGACCGACAAACCGAGCGAGAAAAAACGGGCGCTGGTGCTGATCCCCGGGTTGCATGTTCACCCGCTGCGCCCGGCCAAAGCGACCAAGCCGGAACTTCGAGACTGGCAGCAACCCAAAAGCGAACTCGTGAAGGCGCTGGCGAAAGACTTCGACGTCTTCGCCTTCGGCTACTCTCAAACGATCAGCGCGGACGAAGTGGCTCAAGGCCCTGGGCTGCGCGACACGGTCGCGAACCTGCGCAAGTCCGGGTACACCGAAATCGTTCTGGTCGGGCACTCGGCTGGTGGCGTCATCGGGCGTCAATTCGTCGAACAGAACCCCGACGCGGGCGTGACGCGACTGATCGCGATCGCCGCACCGTTCGCGGGCGCGGAGGCCGCCACCTTAAATGTCGGCTACCCGAAGGTTCAGGCGCCGTTCGTGAAGTCGCTCGCGCCCGAAGCGCGGAAAGAAGCCATGCGGGGGAACAAGTTCGCCCTCAACGCGGACACCGAGTTCGCGTGCGTGGTGTGTCGACTCAAGCGCGGGGACACGGACGGCGTGGTACTCGTGCGCAGCCAGTGGCCCGAAGACCTTCAGCAGCTCGGCATCCCGGCCGTGATCGCGCCGGTCAGCCATTTCGACGCAATGGACAACGCCACGACCGCGAAAACGATTCTTGAACTCGCGAAGGGGAAGCTGACCCGCTGGTCAACAGAGGAAGTGGATACCGCACGCAAGATCCTGTTCGCTGAGCAGCCAGCCCGCTCGAACTTCCTCCGGCGCCAGGCAAAATAACAAGAGAACTCGCCCGGAAAATCCGGTGAAACACGAAAGCCTCTAGAGCGCTTGTAAGCGCAACGTTTACAGCGAGAGAGCCGAACGCAAACGATTACTGCTGCTTAATCACAACGAACGGCGCGTGGGGGCGGAGCGACGGACGGGTACTTGGCCCGCTCGGTTCGCCACCTGGCGAGTTCGGCGGGTTGGTTCGTCGCGGTGCACAGTTCGATTAGTCGGTCTACCGCATCCGGCAGAAGGGCCTTTTGGGAACCGGGGATTTTATCGGCCCGCGCGCGAAGCCCCTCGTACCCCCCGGCGAGAAGCGGGGCCGCCTTGTCGAACTGCTTCCGCCCCACTGCGACCGCGCCGAGCAGGGACTTGGTTTGAAACGTCCGCCAGTCGTCCGGTAACTTCTTTTCGCGGATCGTCAGGCACTCGCGCAGAACTGTCTCGGCCTCCGGGAACTTGCGCGCGACGAGAAGGGCCTCGCCCAACCCGGCGAGCGTCCGCGCCAGGTTCGGGTCGTCGGGCTTCAGGAGAGGGCGCGTGGCCGCGAGCAGGTCGCGGTACGTCGCGGCCGCGCGATCGAGTTGGTTGTCCTTCAGGTACGCGGCCCCCAAGTACTGTGTCACCGTTTGCGTGTCCGGGGCGACCGCCCCGAACCTCTTCTGGAACGCGGTGGCGACCTGTTCGTGGAGGCGCACCGCGTCTCCCGTGCGCCCCACCGAGCCGTATGCAAGTGCCAGGTTCGCCATTGTGACCAACAGGTCGCGGTGATCCGGATCGAGCTTGGCCTTTTGAACGACCAGTAGTTGTTCGAGTAGCGGGATCGCGTCGACCGCGCGCCCCGCCGTGTCGTATGCGGACGCGAGCTGTGCGGTCGTCCGCTGCACCCCGGTGTCGTCCTCGGGGCCGACTTTTTTCCGCGCGGCGAGGGTCCGTTCGAGTACCGGGATCGCTTCGTCTAGTTTGCCGGCGACCCGGAGGGCCACGCCGAGGTCGTGGGTCGCGGTGAGTGTCGTTCTGTGCATCGGCCCGAGTTTCGTGGTCGCGAGGTCCACCAACTCGCGGAGCAGCGCGAGTGCGTCCGCGGGCCGGTTCAGGTAGCTGTAGGTCATGGCCAGGTCCTGCGTAGCCGTGAGCACGGCCCCGGTGTTCGGTTCCTTGGCGCTTTTCGCGCGCTTTAGCGCCTCCTCGCTCACGGGCAGCGCGTCGGGCGCTCGGCCGAACTGGTAGCAGGTCTGGGCCAGTTTGCTCATCGCGTCGAGCGTCCGGTGGTGGGTCGGGCCGAACTTGTCCTCGATCCGGGTCAGCGTTTCGCGCTGCATGTCAATGCCTTTGGCCGTGTTTCCGGACTCGGCGTAAGCCCGGCCCAGGAAGTTCACGGCCAGGAGCGTATCGGGGTGGTCGAAGCCCTTGTTCGTCCTCATGAGGGTCACGGCCTCTTCGTGCAGCGTCACCGCGTCGCCCGTCCGACCCACCGCCTGGTACAGCATCGCCAGGTTCGTGACCGAGTTGATGAACTCGACGTGGTCCGGAGCCCACGCCTTCCGCATCCCGGCCAGTGCCTGTTCCGCGAGCGGGATCGCGTCGCCCAACCGATTGGCGCTCCAGTACCGGCCGGCGAGTTGGGTCATCGTCATCAGGGTGTCGGGGTGCTCCGGCCCGAGCACCGACCGGCGCCGCGCGAGCAAATCCTCGCTCACCCGAACGGCCTCGTCGATCCGGTCCGATTGCCCCAGCGCGAACGCCAGTCGGTGCATCACGTCGAGCGCGGCGGGGGCGTTCGGCCCGAGCTCCTTCTGGTAGTCGGCCAGGGCCTTTTCCTGTATCGCGGCCGCGCGGTCCGGCAACCCGAGTCCGAAGAACGTTTGGCCCAGCGCGTCCCGGAGCCGGGCGCGCGCGAGGGCGGCCATGTCTTTGTCCCGGTCAAGTTGTGACGCGGCCCGCTCGAGGAGGTCGACGACCTTGAGCTGGCGCCCGTCCTCGGCCGGGTCCGGCTTGCGGAACGCATTCACGAGATAGTCGGAAGTAGCGGTCGCTTGCTTTTGGGCCGTTTCCGCCTTCGCTTGCGCGTGTTTTGAATCGGCGAGCGCCCGTTCGGTTTCTTTCTGTGACCGCTCGGCCTCTTCCCGCGATTGTTCGGCCTGCGCGAGCCGCTCTCGGGCCAGGCCCTCGGCCCCCAGCGCGCGCCGCAACCCCCAGGAGGTGCCGACGATGCCGCACACGAGCGCGAGAAAAACCAGCGCGCCCGCGGCGACGGGGCCGCGGTTCCGGCGCGCGAACTTCCGCGCCTTGTACCACCGGGTCGGCGGGCGCGCCTCGACCGGTTCGTCGGCCAGGTACCGCTCGACGTCGCGCGCCAGGCCCCCGACACTGTCGTAGCGCCGGTCGCGGTCCTTCTCCAGCGCCCGCATCACCACCCAGTCGAGTTCCCCGCGCAGCGCCTGCACCAGTTCGGCCGGGCCGGTGCTGCGGTTGGCCGCGATGAGCGGGCGGGCGTCGGCCGTGCTCAGCTTCGTGCTCGGGCGCGGCGGCTCGACCTCCCGAACCATTCTCAGCGCTTCCAGGATCGTCGCCCGCTTGAGCTGCTGGGCGTCGATCGGGAGCAACCCGATCAGCAACTCGTAGAGCACCACCCCGAGCGCGTACACGTCGGTCCGCGTGTCGACGTCGACCGCGAGCGGGTCGGCCTGTTCGGGGGACATGTACGCGGGCGTGCCCACGACGGCGCCGAAATCCCGGATGCTCTGGTCCGTCAGCTTCAGCTCGGTCGCCTTGGCCACGCCGAAGTCGATGACCTTCGGGGTCGGGCGCCCATCAACCTCGGTAACGAGGATGTTGCCCGGCTTCAGGTCGCGGTGGATGATCCCCTTCTGGTGCGCGTGCTGCACGGCCCGGCACACCGAGACGAACAGTTCGAGGCGGGCGCCCACCGGGAGCCGGTGCCGGTCGCAGTACGCGGTGACCGGCACCCCGCGCACCAGTTCCATGACGAAGAACGGCTGCCCCGCGCTCGTGGTGCCCCCATCGTACACGCGGGCGATGTTCGGGTGGTCCATCAGGGCCAGCGCCTGGCGCTCGGCGTCGAACCGGGCCAGCACGTCCTTCGAGTCCGCTCCGACCTTGATGAGTTTGAGCGCGACTTGCCGCTTAACGGGATCGGTCTGGTCGGCGAGGTAAACGGTCCCCATCCCGCCCGTGCCGATGACCTCGACGAGCGCGTACCGGTCGGCGACGACGGTCCCGATGCGCTCACTCATTTGGGGGACCGGTGCGGGGGCCGCGGAGATCAATGTGTCCTCGGCCGAAACCGCGGGCACGTGCCGCGAGTGCGCGCCGGTCGGAGACACGACCGTCGCGGACGGGTTCGAGGGTGGAAGAAGGGTTCCGTCGGTGTCGATGGCACTCCCGGATTCGTCCGGCGCGCGGAGCAGGGCCTCGACGCGCGCCCGGAGTTCCGTGTCGCCCGCGCACGCCTCGTCGAGGTACGCGGCCCGGGCCTCGGGATCGGGCCGTTCCGACGCCGAAAGGAAGATCTGCCGCTCGGTCATTTGAGGGTTCCACCGGAATATCGCCCGAGAGTCCGTCCGGAAGAAGGATATCCGGGTAGGCGTGTCCCATCAACGAACCGGGCCTTTGATAAACCCGGAGTGCATGATTCGTTTCGCGAATTTAAATAGGCAGAGATGGATAGGTTGGCGGTCTCGCGCTGGCGTTGTGCCCGGCTTCGTGCCCTAATCCAGAGTGACAAAGCCACCAGAATCGTCGCTCGTCACGTTGGCTCATTCCGGGGGCAGAACCACGTTGGTCCCGATCGGGTGAGACAGCTCGAGCGCCCCTTCGCCACGGCTGCGCTCGCCCGCGAGTAGATCACGTACCCGAGGAGCTGGCCGCCGAGCTCGTGCCGAAAGTTGGAAGCCACGGACCGCTTGTCACCTGTTGCGGGCCGAACACATCGGCCCGCAACAGGTGACAAGCGTAACGAACGGACCCGATCGTTACGCCCGTGTGATGCGCGAGCACGGGCGCTCTGCTGCGCGGGTCCGCGCCAAGCCGTGGGGGAGCGGCAGCCAAAAGACGCGACCCGCGGATGATCCGCGGGTCGCCGTATTTCGCGGTCCCGTTGCGCTCGTATTGGGTGACTGCTCGATTCGCTCGCCCCGCGTTTAGAACTCGGTAAAGCCGCCGTCACCGCCGAGCTGATCGAGTTCGTGCTTGCGCCCGTTACCGTTGGAGTGCCCGCTCTTCAGCGCCTTGGCCACCGCGGGCCGGGGCTTGGGCGCCGGGGCCTTGCTCCGGTGCGCGGGGCGCGGGACGGAGCGCCCGCTCTCACTGAGCTTGAACCGGGCGACGAGGTCGCGGAGCTGGCCCGCCTGGTCCGTTAGCGTTTGGGCCGTCGCCGACATCTCTTCAGTCTGCGAGGCGTTCTTCTGGGTCACGGAGTCCATCTGGGTCACGGCCTTGTTGACCTGCTCGATGCCCGTGGACTGCTCCTTGCCGGCCGCCGCGATCTCCGTGATGAGGTCGGTGACCCGCTTCACGCTCGTCACGATCTCGCCCAGCGTCGAGCCGGACTGGTTCACGAGTTCGGTGCCCGCTTCCACCTTCTTGACCGAGTCCTCGATCAGCGACTTGATCTCTTTCGCGGCCGTGGCCGAACGTTGGGCCAGGTTGCGCACTTCGGACGCGACGACGGCGAACCCGCGACCCTGTTCGCCGGCGCGGGCGGCTTCCACGGCGGCGTTGAGTGCGAGCAGGTTGGTCTGGAACGCGATCTCATCAATGGTCGTGATGATGTCCGCGATCTTCTTCGACGACTGATTGATCTCGCTCATCGCCTCGACCGCGTTGCCCACCACTTTACCGCCACGCTCGGCCACGTCCTTGGAGGTACTGGCGAGCTGTCGGGCTTGCTGGGCGCTGTCGGAGTTCTGGCGCACGGTGGCGGTGATCTCTTCGAGCGTGCTGGCGGTTTCTTCGAGGCTCGAGGCCTGTTCCTGGGCGCCGGTCGAGATCTCGTCGCTGGCCGCGGACAGTTGGCCCGAGGCGTCGGCGAGCTGCTCGGACACCTCGCGCACGCCTTCGAGGGCCGTTCGCATCGAGGTGACCGCTTTGTTGAGCGACGACGCCATTTGGCCCACTTCGTCGGTGCCCAGGTTCGGAACCTCCTGGGTGAAGTCCCCGGCGGCCAGTGCGTTGACCGAAACCGTGACGGCCGCGATCTTGCGCTGGAGCTCGGTCGCGCGGGCCAGTTCCTGTTCGGCCCGGGCGCGCGTGTCGGCGGCCTCGCGCTCGGCCCGCTCGCGCGTGTCGGCGGCCTCGCGCTCGGCCCGCTGGCGGTCCTTTTCGATCTGGTCCTTCTCCGCTTCTTTGGCCGCCACGAGCGCACCGATCGCGGTGTTCAGTGCCACCGCCATGCGCCCGACTTCGTCCTGGGAGTTCACTTCGGCCCGCTTGGTAAGATCCCCCTTGGCCACGCCCTCGAGGACGGTTACGGTTTGTCCGAGCGGCCCGGTGACCGACGCCGCAATGGTCAGCCCGAGCCCGATGGCGGCAGCGACGCACGCGGCGATGGTCGCGAACAGGGTGAACCGTGCGGACGCATACGTGCTGTTGGCCTGCTTGTCCTCGTCCCTGGCGATTTCCGCCTGGTACGCGAAGACGTCCGCGAGGAGGCTGTTCAACCGGTTGGCCGTTTTCAGCTCGCGGATGGTCGCGTCCTCGGCCTTTTCGAGGTCGCGCCGGCCCAGGTGGGCCATGATCTCCTCGTAGTCGCGTTTCCACTCGGCGAGCGCGCTCGCGGTCTCCCGCCAGAGGGCCGCTTCCTTTTCGACCATCGGGGTGGCAGTGTAGGCCTTGGTGCCCTCGTCGATCATCTTCCACCCGTTGTCCATGTTTTCCCGCGTCGTCCGGACGAGTCCCTCGTCGTTCCGCTTCATGGCGACAATCATTGTCCGTTCGCCCCGTTGCACACGGAGCGCGCCGGCCCGGACGTTGTCCAGTGCGAGGGCCGAGGGTACGAGGTTGGTGCCGGCGTTCACCTGGAACACCCGGAGCTCGCCGAGCGCGCCCAGGGCCGTGTACCCGAGGAACGCGCACCCGCAGGCGACGAGGAGGAACCCGGCGATCAACCGCGGGCCGATGCGGACTTTCAAGAACAAGGCGAGAAGGGACTGGGGCATGACAGCACGTCCTAATTACCTGAGTGGGTTAGGTTGCGGCCGCTGGCCGCAGGTTGGGTGCGCAATTAAGCGGAGAGTGAGGGCTCGGCGGCGTTGCCGATCAGTTTGTCGATGTTGAGTAGTGAGACGAGGCGCTCGCCGGTGCGCGCGATCCCGGTGAGGAACGAGGTATCGACGCCCGCGCCCAGGTCCGGGGCCGGGAGCTTCTCGTCGGACTCCACGTTGAGCACGTCGGACACGGCGTCCACGACCAGGCCCACGATCTTGGTGCCCACGGTCACGACGATGATGACCGTGAACACGGTGTACTCGGCCTCGCGCATGCCCAGGCGGATGCGCAGGTCGATGACCGGGACCACGCTCCCGCGCAGGTTCATCACGCCCTTCATCTCGGGCGGCGTGTTGGGCAGCGGGGTGATGCGCGAGTACCCCTTGATTTCTTGCACGCGCAGGATCTCGACCCCGTATTCCTCTTCACCCAACCGGAACGCCAGGAACTGGCTCCCGTGGGTTACGAGTTCGGCCGCCTCGTTCGTATCGAGTGAACTCACAGCTCATCTCCCTCGTGAATGTGCCAGGACGCGCGCGCCGGTTCCGGGCCGCCGAGCGACCGGTCCCAACGTGGTGTGCTCCTTTTGCCTCGGCTATCTGCCCGACGGTAACAGGGCGACAATTGAGTATCGTGACTCAAGCGAGTGCTTTGCCCGACAACCCTAGCACGCGGTAGAGGGGAGCGCATTTCTGGCAATAATTGATTGGCTCATGAGGCGGTAGAGGTGGAGGCTGGTCGCAACTCGTTGCCCGACAGCATCCTCTGCTAAACCTCCACCTCTACCGCCTCATGAGCCAATTGATTTAATCGGGTAACAATTGACCAGAATTTGAACACGTCGCGCCCGGGCACCGGTCCGCGTCGCATGTCTTGAGAACCCGGTAACCCTGCTCCGACGCGCGGGTTAAGTTGTGGACGGGCGCAAAAAGTAAGGGGCGCGCAGAATTCGCCCCGGTTACGCGGGGCGAGCACTGCGGGTTCCCGCGTAACGCGATCCGGTCGTGGAAGCGCTGACCGCGTGTGGCTTTATCCCAGTGATCCAGAAAAAACGAGTCGCACCGCCGTTCGCTGTAAAACGTTTCTGACGCAGACACTCTCCTGGGGATCGCACCATGACATCGACGAACGGGCCGGCGGGTGCCCCGCTCCCCACCGGCGGGGCCGCACTCCCGCGTGACCTGGCGGCCGGGTTGGTCGTGTTCCTGGTGGCACTGCCACTGTGTTTGGGGGTCGCGCTGGCGTCCAACGCGCCGCTCTTCGCGGGCGTGGTAGCGGGTGTTGTCGGTGGGATTCTGGTCGGCATTTTGAGCGGGTCGCACACGAGCGTGAGCGGCCCGGCCGCGGGCCTGACCGCCGTGGTCGCCGCACAACTCGTCGCGCTGGGGTCGTTCCCGGCGTTCCTGATGGCCCTGGTTCTCGCGGGCCTGATCCAGGTCGTTTTGGGGCTCGCGCGGGGCGGGTTCGTTGCCGCGTTCTTCCCGTCGAGCGTTATTAAGGGGCTGTTAGCCGCGATCGGGGTCATCCTCATTCTGAAGCAGATCCCGCACGTCGTGGGGCACGACGCGGACCCGGAAGGGGACATGGCGTTCCAGCAACCGGACCAGCAGAGCACGTTCTCCGAACTGGTCGAGGTGCTCGGTGACTTGCACCCCGGTGCGGCCGTCATCGGCGTGCTCTCGATCGCCCTGTTGGTAGTTTGGGGCCGGTGGAAGGTGCTGAAAACGTCGCTGGTGCCGGCGCCGCTGATCGTGGTCCTCCTGGGTGTGGGGCTGAGCCTCGCGTTCCGGGAACTGGGCGGCTCGTGGGTGATCGGATCGGGTCACCTCGTTCAGGTGCCGGTCGCGGGCAGCGCGGCCGAGTTCTTCGGTCTCCTTCAGGCGCCGGACTTCGCGCAGTTGACGCGCCCCGCAGTTTACATGGCGGCTCTCACGTTGGCCGCGGTCGCGTCGCTGGAGACGTTGCTGAACCTGGAAGCGGTGGACAAACTCGATCCGCGCCGGCGCGTGTCCCCGCCGAACCGGGAACTGATGGCCCAGGGCGCCGGGAACGTGGTGTGCGGGTTGCTCGGCGGGTTACCGGTCACCTCGGTCATCGTCCGCAGTTCGGTCAACATCCACGCCGGCGGGCGGACGAAGCGGTCGACGGTGGTTCACGGGCTTTTGCTCCTGGGCAGCGTCGCGCTCCTGGCGCCGTGGTTGAACCTGATCCCGCTGTCGTGCCTGGCGGCGATTCTCCTGGTCACCGGGATCAAGCTCGCGAGTCCGGCCCTCGTGCGCCGGATGTGGGCCGAGGGCCGGGCGCAGTTCCTCCCGTTCGCGACGACGGTGATCGCCATCGTCCTCACCGACCTGCTCGTCGGCGTCCTGATCGGGTTGGGCGTCAGTGCGGCGTTCATCCTGTGGAGCAACGCGCGGCGCCCGATCCGGGTCATCGTGGAGCGGCGCCTGAGCGGAGAGGTCGTCCGCGTCGAACTGGCGAACCAGGTGAGCTTCCTGAACCGCTCGGCGCTGGCCGACGTTCTCGACGCGGTGCCGGCCGGCGGGCACGTCCTGCTGGACGCGACCGGGACCGACTACATCGACCCGGACGTCCTGGAACTGCTCCGCGACTTCGCCGAGCAAACGGGACCGGCCCGGGGCGTGTCGGTCAGCCGGGTCGGGTTCCGGAGCCGCTACCGGCTCGCGGACCAGACCCAGTTCGTCGACTACTCGACCCGCGAGTTGCAAGCGGCCATGACGCCCGAGCAGGTGGTTCAGGTTCTCAAGGACGGGCACGAGCGGTTCCGCACGGGCCAGCGCCTGACCCGGGACTTGGGGCGCCAGGTGGAGGCGACCGCGGCCGGACAGCACCCGCTCGCCGTGGTCCTCAGTTGCATCGACTCGCGCACCCCGGCGGAGCTAATTTTCGACCTGGGGGTGGGGGACGTGTTCAGCGTCCGCGTGGCCGGCAACGTGACCAGCCGGAAGATTTTGGGGAGCATCGAGTACGGGTGCGCCGTGGCCGGGGCGAAGCTGATCGTGGTGATGGGGCACACCCGGTGCGGGGCGGTGGGCGCGGCCGTGGACCTCGTGTGCTCGGCCCAAACCGCGGCCGAAGCCACGGGGTGCCAGCACCTGGACCACGTCATCACCGCCATCCAGCGCTCGGTCGATCCGCACGTGTGTCGCGGGATCGAGCGCATGGCCCCGGCCGAGAAACAGGCGTTCGTGAACTCGGTGGCCCGGGAGAACGTGCGCCGGTCGGTCGCGGACCTGCTCGGGCAGAGCGAGACGCTCGCGGGCCTCGTGAAGCAGGGACGGATCATGGTCGTGGGGGCGCTGTACGACGTGGCCACGGGCGGGATCGAGTTCTTGTCGGAAACGGCCGGCGCCCCGCCGCACGCGAGCACGGACGGGAACGTGGCGCGCGAATCGTGAGTGCTCTCGCGTACTTCAATTTCACCCGGCCTTCCGAGCAAACGCGGTAGAGGGCACATTCGGCACGACGTTCGCAAAGAATGACGCGCATGTCCCCCGCGTGCGGCAACGGCGCGGGCGGTTCCACTACGAGTATCGATTCACCGGTTTTGCGCTCGAACATGAAATGCGATCATCTAACGGCGTCCCAACCCCCAGGGGGCGCCGGGGCCACGAAGGTCTGCGTGCTCTTTAATCCCCGGGCCGGATCAGCCGATCGGATCGAGGAACTGCGCGCCGCTCTTGCGGCGGATCCGCGTGTCACACTGCGCGAACTCGGACCCGACGACGATCTGGGGCGCGCCGCGGGCGAGGCGGGCACCACTTACGACGTGGTGGCCGTGGCCGGCGGTGACGGGACGGTTCACACCGCGATCAACGGGCTGGTGACGGCCCGCGCGCGGGCGGCTCTGGCCGTGATTCCTCTCGGCACGGGTAACGACTTCTGCCGCACGATGGCGATCCCACTCGATCCGGTCGCGGCCGTCGCGCTACTTCGTACCGGTCAGCCCCGCGCGGTCGACGTAGCGAAGTTGGGCGGTGACCGGACCGGGTTCATGGTGAACGCCGCGACCGGCGGGTTCAGCGGGCGGGTGGCGGCCGACGTGACCCCGGACCTGAAGGCGTTCTGGGGTCCACTCGCGTACCTGCGCGGGGCCGTTGGTACCGTCACGAACCCGCCCCAATACCGGCTTACGGTGCGATTCGATGACGGCGCTCCCGAGTCGTTCGACGCCCTGAACGTGGTTGTGGCGAACGCGCGCACCGCGGGCGGGGGAACCCCGGTCGCGCCGACCGCGAACCCGGAGGACGGGCTCCTGGACGTGGTCGTTGTCCGGTCCGCGGGGGCGCTCGAACTGTCGGTGGTCGCGGCCCGGCTCATGCACGGCGACTATCTCGGCGACGAGAACGTGGTCCACCGGCTCGCCCGGAAGGTGGAAATCGAGTCGCACCCGGCGCTCCCCGTGAGCATCGACGGCGAACTGGACGAGGGCGCACGGTTCACGTTCGAGGTGGTGCCCGGTGCGCTCCGGGTGCTCGCCGGGCCGGAGTACCGTGCGCGGGCCGAGGTCGAACGGCCCCTGGAGGAGCACGAGGTTCCGTCGGTCCCAAAAAAGGGAATCGGGCCGCGGTTCTTCGGGTTGCTGGGCGGGGCACTGCTGCTGGCGAAGCGGACCCCGGGGGCGGCTCTGGCCGGGTTCGCAGCGGCCCTGATGATTCTCGTGTTCGCGTGGGTCGCGCGAGGGGTGGTCGGCGAGCGATGGCGCGATTGGGACGAGCGCGTGGGCACGGCGGCACGCGCCGGGGCGGACTGGTCCGGTGTCGCGGTCGCGGTAACGGCCCTTGGTGATGCCGGCCCGTTCGCCGCGCTGGTCGTCGTTACGGTGGCGGTGCTCGTGGCCCGGCGGCGTTACGTGGACGCGGCGGCGCTGCTCGCGGTGGTGGGTGGCGTGCTGATACTGGAGGGCGTGCTCAAACCCCTGTTCGCGGTCGCCCGCCCGGCGCTACCCGTTCCCCGGCACGCGGCACAGGGGTTCAGCTTCCCGAGCGGGCACGCGCTGCGTGCGGTCGGGTTCTTCGGGTACCTGGGCGGAATGGCCGTTGCGAGCGCGTGGCGCGCGTGGGGGCGCTGGGGCGTAGCAATCGGGTGCGCGGTACTGGCCGGTGCGGTGTGTTGGAGCCGGGTGTACCTGGGAGTGCACCACCCAACGGACGTGATTGCCGGAGCACTGGCCGCCGGCGCCTGGGTCGCGACTTGCCTGCTCGGGCGGCACTACGCGATGGACCGGATGAACGGTCGCGGATAAAGCCCCGACGCTCGCCGGGGCCGTGCTGGGGAACTGTGCGCCGGTAACCGAACGGCACTACCGGCACACAGTTCCTTCTCTTTTTATTCCAGCGGCAGGAACACTTTGGACCCGGACGAGTGAACCAATTCCAGGGTCGTTCCGACGACTTTGGCGTCGACGAGCGCGTAAATCATGTACCGCCCGTCCCGCGTCACGGTCACCAATCCGGTGTCTTTCAGCAGGCTCAGGTGGTGCGACACGTTCACCATCTCGGCCCCGACCTCGCGGGCCAGGTTGGTCACGGTCTTTTCGCCGGCGGCGAGCGCGCGGATCAGGGCCAGGCGGGTGGGTTCCCCGAAGGCCGCGAGCCATTCGGCTTGTAATTTTGCGTCTTTGGGTGGTTTTGCCATTGGAGGTACGACTCGTGGGTCGGGTGAAAGCGGATCACGGCTCCGGGGTGCGTGAACCGGAGCGCGGCCGTTTCGGGTGATAGTTGGATCGGAATTGATTTATTGAAAGATTGCCCAAAAAGGAATCGATTCGACAAATAAATTGCCGGATTAGTGCATCAATTGTTGACGCAGGCGCCCGGTGGCTGTTCGCTCATACCGACATCATAACCCGTTTGCGGGGCGGATCGCGGCCCGAAACGCGGTTCGTGGTTCCAAAAAGGTAAAAGGCGCGCGGAAAATCCGCACCCCGGTGTCGTCCCCCTTCTATGACCGCACGGCAAATCGCCGAACTGATCGCCTCGCACGCGGCCGTGCTCGCGCTGTTCGCCCGCCAGTGGTGCGCGGACCCGGAGGACGCGGTCCAGGATGCGTTTTGCAAGCTCGTGCGCCAGTCCGTACCCCCGGGCGACCCGGTCGCGTGGCTGTTCCGCGTGGTGCGAACCACCGCCATTGACCGCGGGCGCGTGGACCGGCGCCGCGTGAAACGCGAGAGCGTCACCGCGCGGCCCGAGCGCTGGTTCGCGGAGCGCGAGGTCGACGGGCTAGACGCGCCGACGGCGGTCGCAGCGCTGGGCGCGCTCCCGGCCGAGTTGCGCGAGGTGATTGTCGCGCGGCTCTGGGGCGGGATGACGCTGGAGCAGGTGGCGGCGGTCGCGGGCTGTTCGCTCACCACCGCGCACCGGCGGTACGAGGCCGGGATTGTGGCCCTGCGAGAAAGGCTCGGTGTGACGTGTCCGAAATGACCCCCGACCCGGTCGCGAAACTCGCGCAGTTCACCCCTGCTGCTTCGATCGATGCGGCCGAGCTACTGTTTGCGGTCGGGCGCGCTTCAGCCCGCACGCATTGGGGGTGGAAGGTTGCGGTCGCGGGGCTGGTGGTATCGAATATCGCACTTGGTGCGATTCTCTCGTTCGCTCCGCGCAGCGCGCCGCCCGCGGCTCCGGTTCCCGTTGTTTCACCCCCCGAGCCGGCACCAGCACCGCCGGCGTCCGCTCCGGCCCCAACCGACGAGCCGTGGAGCTACCGCACGCTCCGCGCAACGGACCTGGAGCGCTCGCCGCAAATGGAGCCGATCGCGAACCTCGTTCCGGGCAACGAACCGCTCACGGCCCGGTCCGGGCGCCGCGGTGACATCGACTGACGATCGATCCCCCTATTTCACATACCAAACTTCATTCGGAGGCATCTGATGCGTTGCCGTTGGTCCCTGTTTGCGCTCGCGGTCGTATTCGTTGGGGCGCCCGCAGCGCCCGGCCAACCGCCGATCGAACCGAAGGACGGCAAGTACGTCGTCGAGTTCACCGTGGACGCGGTCGCCCCGGCGCGCCCGGCGCTCAAGCACCGGCTCCTTCCGGACCCGCGTGACCTGCAACCCGGGAACCAGATTCAGGCGTTCTACAAGTGCTTCTTCGAGCAGAACAAGCTGTTCCACGCCAAGGAATCGACGGACAAACAGCAAAAGTGGAACACCGCGCCACTGAAGGATTTGGTCACCGAGAAAGAACTGGTGAACTACGGTGGCGGCGCAGTCAAACAGGCGTTCTACGCGGCCCGGCTCGACGCGGTGAACTGGGAACTCACGCACCAGGCCCGGGTCGAGGGCGTGGAGTTGCTCCTCCCGGACGTGCAGCAGATGCGGATGCTCACCACGGTGATGAAGGTCCGCGCGCGCGGCGAGATCGCGCGAGGCGAGTTCGGCGCCGCGCTCCAGACACTCCAGGCGCAGTTCGCACTGGCCCGCACGTTCAACGAGCACCCGACGCTCATCGGCCACCTCGTCGGCATCGCGCTCGGTATGGTCGCGGCCACCGAACTGGAAGAGTTCGTGCAGCAGCCGGGCGCGCCGAACCTGTTCTGGGCGCTCACCGACCTCCCGCGCCCGTTAATCGACTTGCGCAAGGGGCACGAGGGCGAGCGGCGGTTGGTCGGGAAAGAGTACGACGTGTTGCGGAAGGCGGTTCCGGTTTCGGAACCGGAGCTGACGGCGCGGATCAAAATGCTCGACACGATCAACGGGTTGGGGGACGGCAAGAGTGCCACGCCGAGTGCGTGGTGTGCGAAGCAATCGCGAGACAAGGACGCGGTCACGGCCGCAACGACCCGGCTCACGGAAGCCGGTCACAAGGCCGACGCCCTGGCAAAACTGTCACCGCTCCAGGTGATCCTGATGGACGACTTCTTGCAGTACGAAAACGAACTCGACGACAACATGAAATGGACCAACGTCCCGTTCTGGCGCGCCCCCGCGGACTTCGGCACGCAGAAGCACCCGGGCGCGTTCGGTACCCTTCTCCCGGTTTACAAGAAGGTGACGCTGGCGCGGGTCCGGTTGGAGCAACTCGTCGCGCAACTGACCGTGGTAGAGGCCGTGCGTGCGCACGCGGCCGAGAACGGAGGACAGTTACCGACCGCTCTCGACGCGGTAAAGCTCCCGCTCCCGATCGATCCGATTTCGGGCAAACTGTTCGTGTACGAGGTGAAGGAGAACCGGGCGACGATCCGCGGTACCCCTCCACCGGGACAGGAGCAGTGGCCGACTTCCAACCGCGTTTACGAGGTCACGGTGCGGAAGTGAGACGAGTTGAGCGCCTGTGACAGCGCTTGGGCCGCGCTGCGTCATCAGCGTGGCCCGATTGCGTACTGGTTAATCCGCTCCCAGATCCTCGATGAATCGCGTCGACGGGTGCACGCGCTCGTACTCCACGGCGAAGTGGTCGGCCACGATCCGCCGCACCTTCAACGCGACTTTGGGGTCGGTACCCGGCGAACACAGCGCCAGGAACTCGGCGTCCGAAATGGGCGGGAACTGTTCCTCGAACATCCGGCGCCTCCGTTTGGCCATGAGGTAGAGGCTCACGAGAAGCCCGATGCCCACGCAAACCGCATACGAACTCATCGCGCGCCTCTGAAACGCATCAACACGCCTTTCGCCCGCACACTCGACACAGCGTATCACGACCGCACTCAACTCGCTATTCCTTGCCGAGCACGAGATCCACGACCCAGCACCAGCGAAGGTGAGGCGTCGAAGCGAGATGTGCATCAATCGGCTCGCACCGGTACCTCGACCGCAGTCCCGGCGGGCTTTACCCACAGCGTGACATCCATACCAAACTGGATGTCGAACTCGTCCTGGACGAGCACAAACGTGGCGTCAGCCAGAGCCCATCCGACGAACGAATACGGCCATCCGGAGCGATGATTGTAGGTGTACTCGCCCGATCGTGTCTCCGCTCCTAGCGCATCGGAAAGATTATTGGACAAAATCTGGAACGCGCGATCGAACGGTTCGCGAGAGGTGCGATAGTTTCCAAAATAATACAGTGGCACGAATGCCCACGGGCGGGAACCGCTCTCCGCAACCTGTATCGACAGTGAGGCCGAACCTAACTCGTCTGGAGCCCCCGTCGGCCGCATATCGTACCGAAGGTATCCCAGATCCAGTTCATCGTCGATTAGCTCCCACCGAGCAGATCGGCACACATCCTTAGTGGGCTCGTAGGCAAACCCGACATGCGCGATTGCCCGCAGCGCCACGATTGTGAATTCGGATAGCGTGATTGGTTCCATGCAGATTTTTTAGGGAGCCTACTTGGGGTATGACCGCCCGCTGTCGCATTCCCTCGCTATTCCTTGCCAAGCACCAGATCCACAACCCAGCACCCGCGCACATGGGCACCCGGTCGTCGGCAGTGGTTCAGCACATCGGCGCTGTCACATCCGGCGTCTTGGAGCGCATCGGCCAGAATGGGCATCGCAGAGAAGTCCCGGGACTCGTACATTTGGGACGCCAGCGTGGTGGCGGTGGATGTGCGCCAATCGAGGGAGAAGGCGACGGGGCGGAACGGATTGCCGAAGATGTCGCGGAGGAGTGCAGTTTGATTGCTCCGCTCCGCCTGCCAGCGGGCAGCGAAATCACCGACATCGGTCCAAGCGGCTGCCTGGGCCGCCCGTTTGCCACAATCACGGGCGACGCGGCGCAGTGACTTCGTGGCCGCGAACGACAACTCGGCCGCCACACAGACTTCTTTCGTCCTTTTCACGTCGTCGTACAACTCCATCCTCACCGCCTCACTCTGCTTCCTCGCTTCGGCCCGTAGTCTCTCGGCCGTAGTCCCGTCCGCGTATCTCTCTAACATGTCGATCACCCGCCCCAATCTCTCGTCCCTCACCACGGCCCAAGCCCTGTGGCAGCACGCGCAGGAGAACAGTCGTAATTTGTGATCGCGAGCCGTGTTTCCGACCTGTGACAACATCGCTTCGGGGTCTGCGCACTTCGACCACTCCGCTTCGGTCATCGGGAGCCCTCCTTACCTTCAGCATCACCGAATCTGGTGCCCGAGCAAGTGCGATCGCCGTCGTATGCGGTCGCAACGCGGTCGAAGATCAACGCAGCAACCACCGTCCGAGGTTGAAGTACAGCAGCAGGGTGACCATGTCGGCCGCGGCCAGTGCGAGCGGCCCGCTGGCGACTTGCGGGTCGCGTCGCACGAGCCGCAACAGGAACGGCAGCGCGATCCCGATTGCGGCTGACCCCGCGACCCCGCCCGCGATCCCGATGAACAAACTCAGACCGGCCATCGCGCTCCCTTTCCAGACGAACGCGACCACGCCGACGATCAGCCCGCACACCGCTCCCAGTAGTAGCCCGACCAACAGTTCTCGGCCGGCTTTCTGGGCCAGTACGCCCCACGTCGGTCGGCGCCCGTGTAGCGTCTGGAGCGCGAGGCTGACGGACTGGATCGCGACGCCCTCCGCCATGCCCGTCACGAGCGCGATGAACGGGGTGACCAGCGCGAGCGTGGCCACGTCCTCGTAGGCGTCGGCGATCACGGCCGCGATCATCCCGCCCACCACGTTGCACAACAGCCACGGGAACCGCTTGCGCACCGCGAGCACCGTTTGGCGCTGCTCGGCCTCGGTCAGGTACACACCGACGAGCTGGAACAGGTCGTCGCTCTCCTGGCGCTTCTCCAGGTCGGTTAGCTCGTCGGTGTACAAATCGACGTCCACCAGCCCGAGCAACTTCCCCTCCGCGTCCACGACCGGGAACGCGAGCAACTTGTGAAGCGTGAAGAACTCGCACGCATCGAGCACGGTGGCCGTGTGCGGCACCGCCACCACGGGCGCGATCATGACCTCGGTGATCGGGGTGGTCGGGGCCGCGCGGAGGATGCGCCGCGTGGGGACGACGCCCACGAGGCGGTCCGCGTCGTCCACGACGTAGAAGTACACGACCCGGCCCCCGATCTCGTGGTCCCGGATGTATTCGAGCGCCTGGGCCACGGACGCGCCGGCCGGGATGCGAGTGGGGTCGGTGCGCATGTGCGCGGTGACGGGGTCGGTGAGGATCTGGCGGGCACTGGACATGGAACCTCCGTTCGGTCACCGCGGGCACACGGCACAGTCGGTCTTCAGCGGAAAGGCGCCGGGTTATCGGTACGGAGTCGGGGGCGGAAGTGGTAACCGTGCGCCCGCACGCGGCCCAAGAGAAAGTGGCAATTGCAAATCGTGCGATTTTTCACATCCCAATGGCGCGGACCGGGTTTATGCTACTTTTGCCAGATCGCTCACTTTACCCATTCCCTGAAAAGTCCCATGCTCCCGCCCCTCAGCCAAGCCGAGCTGAAGGTCAGCGCGGCCCCCGACCCCGACCCGCACGCGGAGGATCACGCGCGCGAGGCTCAAAAAATGGAAGCCCTCGGCCGGGCCACCGCCGGGGCTACCCATGATTTCAACAACCTACTCACGGCCATTAACGGCTTCGCGGACCTGGCCCTCGACCGGCTCCCGCCGGACGACCCGGTGCGCGAATTCGTGTGGCAGATCCGGCGCGCCGGTGAGAGCGCGACGCTGCTCAACCAGCAGCTCGCGGCGTTCGCGCGCCCGACCCGCGCTAAGCCGCCGATCGACCTCAACACGCTGGTTCACGAACTGGTCCCGATCATCGACCGGGTCGTCGGCCCCGACGTCGCCGTGTCGGTCGTCCTGGCCCCCGACTTGTGGGCGACCGGGGCCGAGCACGCCCGCGTGGAGCAGGTGCTTCTGGACCTGTGTGCCCGCGCCCGGGACACGATGCCCCGGGGCGGGCAACTGCGCATCGAAACCGCAAATGTGGAACCGGAGCAGCCGGGCGCGGGCCGGTGCGTGCGGCTGGTGGTCGCCGATACCGGGCGCGGGATGATCCCCGGGGACCAGAACAAACTGTTCGGATCGGCGCTCATGAATCAGGAGCCCGCGCGGGTGCTGGCCCCGGTGTTCGCGGCGGTTCAGCGGATCGGCGGGCGCGTCACGATTTCCAGCGTGTTGGGGCGCGGGAGCACATTTAACGTGGATCTCCCCGTGGCGCAGGGACCGGAGCCCGACGGTACGTGCTGAGTGTTTCACTTCTATAAAAGTTTGGACGGGCCGATTAGGGGATGATCAATAGAGTGAGGCTGGTTGGCGGCCCGCGTGCCGCGCTGCGCCCCGCGTAACCTCTCCTCCCCGACGGAGCGAGAATGAGTTCGCCTGATCGGAGCATCCCGACGGTCCTCGTCGTCGACGACGAACCCGCCATCACCCAGCTCCTCTCACTTGCCCTCGGTCGGGCCGGGTTCGTGGTGCGCGCCGTTAACAACGGCGTGGGTGCGTTCGACGAATACCAGAACGGCGACATCGATTTGGTCGTGATCGACGTTCAGATGCCCCGGCCCTGGGACGGCCCCCGAACTTTGGCCGCGCTGCGCGCGATCGACCCGGACGTGCGGGCCGTGTTCATGTCCGGGAACACGGGCGAGTATACGCACGAAGAACTTCTTGCTCGCGGGGCACTACGAGTGCTCACCAAACCGTTTCCCAGATTGAGCCAACTGGCCGAAGAACTCCGGGCGCTGATTCCCGGTGCGGGGCCGCCCGCGGAACCCGACGGCGAACTGTAACGCACATCGAACCGCGACTGTTTTCGACCGAGTTTTCACGTCATTTTTTCGCTCGTCGATTTTTCCGCGACGCGCGGGAGCAGTTCCACCCAAAATGGGAAGCGAGCCACAACGGTTCGCTCGCGGAGGTCACGATGTCTCGGGCCGCTTTGTCCGCATTCGTCTCCCGTGCGTCGCGCGCCGCCGAACCGCTGCCCGTCGAAACCGACGGCGGGTTGCTCACGCGGTTCGTGCGGGACCGCGATGAGGGCGCGTTCGCGGCGCTCATTCACCGGTTCGGGCCGATGGTGCTCGGGGTGTGCCGGCGCGTCACGCGCGACGCTCACCTCGCCGAGGATGCGTTCCAGGCCGCGTTCGTCGTGCTGGCCCGGCGCGCGGCGGACGTGTACCCGGCGGGGGCCGTGCGCAGTTGGCTGTACGGGGTCGCTGTTCGCACCGCTCGGGAGGCCCGCACTGTGGCAGCACGTCGGCACGCGAGAGAGGTTCCTGTCGCCCAGGTTCCCGACCGCGCCGCGGAACTCGTCGAGCACCCGGACGCAGACGCGCTTCGCGCCCTCGACGAAGAGGTCGGCGCGCTGCCGGAACACCTCCGCGCGGCGGTGGTGCTGTGCGAACTCGACGGGCTGAGTCGCGCGGACGCGGCCGAACGCCTGGGCGTTCCCGAGGGCACGCTGTCGAGCCGACTGGCGAAGGCGCGCAAGCTCCTCGCCGGGCGGCTCCGGGCACGCGGCGTCGCAGCGCCCGCGGTCGGGCTGGCCGTTCTCACTCAAGCCGCGCTCGCGCCGGCACTCGTGGCCCGAACCTCCGCGCTCCTCCACGCGACCGCGCCCCTTCCGCGCGCCGTCGCGGCGATCTCGAACGGGGTGCTACGAACCATGTTCTTGCGCAAACTGACTCTCGGGTCCGCCGGGGCCGCTCTGCTCGCGGTCGCGTGTCTGGCCGCGTGGGGCGCGCTGTCCACGAGCGCGGCGAAAGAGCCGCCGAAAGCGAACCCGCCTCTCGTACTCAAAGCCGTACCGACTCGGGCGACGCAACCGCCCGCGGCCAAACCCGCTGCCCCCGGTCGGCTCCTGGTGTGGAAAGAGACCAAGCACGTCTTCCTCACTCCGGACGGAAAAGAGGGCGACACTTTTGTCAGCGATCACCCGGACAAGAAGGCGATTTTCAACGAGCCAGTTCTGTCGCCCGACGGGAAGATCGTGGCGTTCCGCGTCAACGACGATCCCCCGACCGACCGGGGCGGGAACCGGAAACAGCATCTCTACTTCCGCGATGTGGAGGGCAAGAAAGCCGGCGTGAAGATCGAACTCAATCCCATGACACTCGCGTGGGATTGGGACGGCAAGGCGCTGCTTGTTACGGAATTCATCCCCGCAAAGGAACTCAAGGACACGGAACTTCTCGTGTGGCGCGTGGACGTTGCGACGCAGAAGAAGACCAAACTCGACTTGCCGAAACACACCGTCGTTTACGCCGCGGCTCCCGACGGTGAGGCGTTCGTGGGGGCCGTGTTCGACTTCAAGGCGATGAAGATCAGCCTCGCGACGATCTCGCGCGACGGGAAGGACGTCACCAAGCTGTGCGAGGTGCGGAACGAAATGCCGGACCCGCGACTGTCTCCCGACGGAACGAAGTTCCTCTTCCAGGACTACGACGCCGACGAGAAGCCGGCTAAGGGCACGCCCCCACTCCGGCGCTTGTTTGTTTACGACCTCAAGGCCCAGAGCCGCAAGCGCGTGGCCGACGTCCCGTTGAATGCCTCCCTGATCGGGTACTGTTGGTCCCCCGATGGTAAGCAAATCGCTTACACCTGGAAGCAGGTGCAACCCGGCGTGCCGCTGGCGATCAACACCGAGAACATGAACGACCCGAAGCTGAACACCGAGACGGAATCGCACCTGATTATCAGCGACGCGACCGGGAAGAACCCCAAGACGGTGATGTCGATCAAATCCGAGTTCGCCCCGCGAACCACCATCGGGGCACTCGACTGGCGGTAGGCACTGAGGTCGGGCGGTTGGTGCCGAACCACTCGGCTTCGTTCAGCGACCGAGCGCGATACCAAACGCAGCCGCCGCAGCGAGTGCGGCGATCGTCCGCACGTGGTTCCAGACCGTCCACCCGCTGAGGTATTGGTTCCAGTACGTTGCCGCGGCGGGATCGGTCGGCTGGAGCGCGGCCAGAGCGTCGTTCCTGGGAATGTTGAACGCCCGCGTGACTGCGAACGTGCCGATCAGGTACAGCGCTCCTCCCACAAGTAACCAGACGGCTCCGGGAGCGTGCCAGTACGCGAGCGCCGCGACCACCGCGAGCACGCTGACCGCGGCGGTCCCGATGAACGCGCCCAGGAACAGCGGGTTCAGCACGACGACGTTGATCGACTGCATCGCGGCAATGCCCTCATTCGCCGGGAGTCGCGAAAGAGCCTTCATGACGAAGGTCGAGAACGCGAAGAACGCGCCGGCGATGAGTCCGCACCCGAGGCACGCGACGAGTGCCAGCACGAAGAACACTTGGTCGATCGTCACTGTTCCGTCTCCGGCTCACGTCGAACGTCACTTGCTCCCCGCACACCGTACCAATCCCGTTTTGCGCACACCACCTCGTCAGTTGCGGCCGGTGTAACCCGGTGCCCGGCGAACGGCCGGTGTCATGCTGAGGGCGTTTGTGGCCTGTGGGTGTCGCTGATGGTCAATGATCGCGTGGGTTGCCTGAGATGATTGTTCCGATTTTGGTGACAGCGTAAATCCCTCATTTCTCCCAAAATAGCGTCCCTTTCGGCGCATTCGTTGAAATCGGAAACAATAATTAACTCCGTTCCCGGCCCCACCTTAAAGCACGGTGCGCGCTGATGTCCCGCCGCCTCCGACTCGAACAGCTCGAAGCCCGAGACGTACCCGCAACCTTCGCTGCCTTCACCAATTCCCCGATCGGGGTCGGCACCAGACCGCTCGGGGTCACGTCGGCGGACCTGGACGGAGACGGCGACATCGATCTCGCTACCGCGAATTACAACGATGGCACGGTTAGCATCCTGCTCAACGACGGGGCCGGGGCTTTCAGTGCCGCACCCGCCGCCGCGACCGGCACCGGCCCGACCAGGATCGTGTCGGCGGACCTGGACGGGGACGGGGACATCGATCTCGCTACCGCGAATTACAGTGCCAGCAACAATGTCAGCATTTTGCTCAACGACGGGACCGGCTCGTTCACGCTCGCGTCTTCCGTAACCGCGGGCATCTTCCCGTATGGGATCGTGGCCGCGGACCTCGACGGCGACGGCGACGTCGACCTCGCCACGGCCGATTACTTCAACGACACCGTGAGCATTTTACTCAACGACGGGACCGGTTCCTTTACGGCCGCGTCCGCTGTGGGTGTGGGGGACCATCCCAGTGGTATCACAGCGGCGGACCTGGACGGGGACGGAGACACCGACCTCGCGGTCGCCAATTACAACGACGACACCGTGAGCATTTTGCTCAACAACGGGGCCGGTTCCTTTACGGCGGCGCCCGTTGCGACCACCGGGAGCTTCCCGGCCGGCGTCGTAGCGGCGGACCTGGACGGGGACGGAGACATCGATCTGGCGACGGCCAATACGAACGGTCAGGGTATCAGCATTTTGCTCAACGACGGGACCGGCTCGTTCACGCTCGCGTCCGGTGTGACTACAGGGCCTCACCCCGTGGACCTGTTGGCAGCGGACTTTGACGGGGACGGGGACACCGATCTCGCGGTCACCAACCGCGACAACAACACCGTGCGCATCGTACTCAACAACGGGGCCGGGAGTTTCGCTGCTGCCTCGATCCTCTCCGCTGGGGCCAAACCGCAGAGGATCGTGTCGGCGGACTTTGACGGGGACGGGCGACCGGACCTCGTGGCCGGTAACGCAAATAGCAACGACATCACGCTGTTCCAGAATACGACCCCGTTCTCGGCGGACGTCCGGGTAACCGCTGCCGGTCCGGCGTCGGCCGCGAACGGGTCCACCGTCACTTACACAGTCACCGTGACCAACGCCGGCCCCCAAACGGCCACGCTCGTCGGGTTCACGGTTCCCCTGCCCGCGGGCCTGACCGGGGTTACGTTCACCAGTTCCGTGACTGGTGGCGCGAGCGGGAATAAGGCCAGTGGCTCGGGGGCCGTGAGTGACACTCTCACGCTCCCCACCGGGGCCACAATTACTTACACGATCCAGGGCATTTTTAGCGCGGCGAGCGTCACCCTCTCGGCCACCGCGACCCCGCCCACGGGCGTCATCGATCTCACACCCGCGGACGCCACCGATACCGCGTCCACGCTGCTCGCGATCCTGCCCTCGCCGCCCTCGCCGCCCGCACCGCCTCCACCGCCCGCGGTACCCGGGCGCCTGTTCGCGGTGGGTTCGGGCGCCGGTGTTGAGGCCCGGGTGAACGTGTACAACGCGGACGGTTCCTTGCGATTCACCCTGGTCCCGTACATCGGGTTCGCGGGGGGAGCCCACATCGCGGTGGGAGACGTGAACAATGACGGCACCCCGGACATCGTGACTGGTGCTGGAGCGGGGGCCGGGCCGCACGTGAAGGTGTTCGACGGCGCGACCGGGACCGAACTCGCGAGCTTCTTCGCGTTCGATCCCAATTTCCACGGCGGGGTCAATGTGGGCGCTGCGGACCTCGACGGCGACGGGCGCGCCGAGATCCTCGTGGGCGCGGGCGCCGGGGCCGATCCGCACGTTACCGTGTTCCGGTTCGCGGGCCTCACTCGAATCGCGAGCTTCCTGGCGTTCGATGCCAAGTTCGCGGGCGGGGTCACGGTCACCGGCGATACGGGCAAAATCGTGGTCGGGGCCGGCACCGGTTCGCACGTGAAGGTGTTCAACGCGACATCGCTCGCGCTCGAATCGAGCTTCCTGGCGTTCGATGCGGGGTTCCAGGGCGGAATCAGCGTGGGGGCGGATCAGGGGAAGATCGTGGTCGGTGCGAGTGCCGGTTCGCAGGTGAAAGTGTTCAGCCAATCCGGAACCGAACAGGCGAGCTTCCTGCCGTTCGGCGCCGGGTTCGCGGGAGGAGTTCGGGTCAGCGCGGGTGCGTCGGCGCTGGTTGTTGGTGTGGGTGCGGGAGCGACCCCGGCGGTGCGCCGGTACGACTTGCTCACGCTCGATCCGATCGACTCGTTCCTCTCGCTCGGGACCGGCGCGCCCGGGGGCGTGTTCGTCGGGTGACGCGAGCTTCAGGAACGGGATCGCCGCGGTGAAGGCGAAAGACGACGAGGAACTGTCGAAAGGCCTCCGCTCGTCGCCTCGTAGTCATCACTCGTCGGGTTCGATCTCGGTGCAGGCGATGACTTTGGCGTCATCGTTGAAGTACACAAGCACCTCTGTCCCGTCGGTATCGCGCCCGACGTACATCCCGCTCTTGTCCTTTTTGAAATCGACCCGGGCCGCGCGGGTGAACGCTTGGCCGCGCCTGACCGACGGGCTCAGGTCCGCCTTGGGATACTTGGCCCACAACTCCGCCACCGCCTCCGTGAACGTCATCGCCGCGAACCTCCATTCTGCCGAATGAAGAAAGAAGATTAGGAACGAGAGCGGGGCGCGGCAACCTCGCGGGGCGACGAAACCGGCCGCTGCCGTAAACGCCTACTCCCGGAGGTGCGGCGGTGGGGAGAGGATTTTGACAGGATTAACAGGATCGACAAGATTCCGATCGCCAGTGATTGCTATTCACACCAGTCGGCTCACGCCGGCCGTTCGCCTGCCACCGGTCCGATTCGCAACCGCTACGATTTCGACGCTGCGAAATCGCGCCCGCGCGTTCGGGATCTCGTCGATCCTGTTAATCCTGTCAAAATTCGTTTTGTTTTCGTTCCGGTTACCGCTGGTAGATGGGCGGAATGCCTTCGTCCAACTGGAACAAACACAGGTTGACGCCGGTCACGAAGACGGGGCCGACGTCGCCCTGTGTCCGGGCCCCACTGGTGCGATCCTGGGCGGCCAGAAGTTGCTGAAAGTGAGCGATTTTGAACCGTTCCCAACCGAGCCACCTGTCCCGGTCCTTTTGGCCCGGGAACATCTCGCCGTAGCGGTCGCTTCCCATTGTGCACATAGTGAATAAATTTTCACTTATGATATTGATATCGCTAGTTTCTTCGGTTTATAATTGCGGAGCGGGTGCTCGCGTGCCTGGATAATCGCGGGCGGTGCTCCCCCCTGATTCCGGGGCCGGCGCTCGCGAATGTTAGCCGCGGTGAGTGGCGTGCGTCGCTTTTCCCCGGTGAAATTGAGATATTGAAGCCTGTCGGTCCCGGAATGTGAGCAATTGTTAGCATCGGTGCGGGACGGGAGGGAATGGCGATGCACATCCGACCGATCGAACCCGCGGACCGCGAACCGCTGGCGGATGTTTGGCTGCGGTCGGTGCGCGCGACGCACACGTTCCTGTCGGAACAGGACGTCCAGTCCCTGCTCCCGCTGGTCCGGGATTACCTGCTGTCCGAGGAGCCCGAATTTTGGGTTCTCTGTGCGGAGTCCGGGGCGCTGATGGGCTTCATGGGGATGTCCGGGAGCAAGATGGACGCACTGTTTCTGGACCCGCAGTTCCACCGCAGCGGGGGCGGGCGCCGGCTGGTGCGGCACGCTCAGGAGCTTCGGGGCGAACTGACAACGGACGTCAACGAACAGAACCCCGCGGCGCTGCGGTTCTACGAGGCGTGCGGGTTCGTCGTGGAGGGGCGCTCGGAGGTGGACGACGCGGGGCGGCCGTTCCCGCTGTTGCACTTGCGCTTGCCGGTCCCGGGGCGAACGACGAGCGAGAGCTGACTGCGGATTGGTCCCGTTTCCGTTTCCTTGTAGCGAGCCGCGACCGCAAGGGAGCGGGAGCGGCTCCCGTTTATCGCCGCGATCCCACGTGCGGGAAGCTTCCGCTCCCTTGCGGTCGCGGCTCGTTCGGACGCTACGTGGATCTCGAAACGAGACTAGTCAACGGAATTGGGGATTCGACTACGCGCCCACCAGCTTCTTGAGCAGAGCGATTTGCCCGGCGTGGTAAGCGTAGTGCTGGCTCGTACCGTGGAGCATCACGGCCACCGCGTAGGTTTTGCCGGGTACTACGGCGTCGAGTTTCTCAGGTGCGAGGTTCGCAACCACACTCAATAGTGTTTGATGCCGGCGGTCGAGGTCGTTGAGGGTCGCCGCCCACGCCGCGCCGCTGGTGTCGGTCACGGGTGGGAAGTTCCCCGCGTCGGGTTCGGTGATCGCGCGCCATTCGGTGATTCGTCGGGCCGCGACCTCGATCCACGCCGCGAGGTGGTTCACGAGTGCCCAGATGGAGTGCGCGAGCTGCGGGTGTTGTACCGCGGCCGTCTGCGCGGTGATGCCCTGCAACACTTCGAGTAGGGGGGGGCCGTGCCAGCAGTCGCCGTCGTAGGCGCGCCGGAGTTCGTCGTCGACCCGGGCGCGTTCACCGGTGGGTGGCATCGTCTCCTCCCCGAGGTGGTGTCAGCGAAGGGGCGTTACCCCGCTACGGCAAAGAGCCGCTCGAACCGGCGCAACACGCCGACGATCAGGACCGGGTCCGCGGGCTTCATGAGGACCAGATCGAACCCGCTCTCTTCGGCCGCGTCGAGCGTTTCGCGCGCGGCGCCGGTTACGGCCACCAGGAGCGGGCGCCGCGGGACCAGGGAGCGAACCCGGCGCGCGATCTCGAACCCGTCCACGCCGGGCATGAGCAGGTCCGTCACCACGACATCGGGCGGGTCCGATTCCAGGGCGCGGAGCGCGTCGGCCCCGGTCGTCGCGGTGGCCGCAGTGAATCCGTGGAGCGCGAGTACCCGGGCTAAGCTGTCGGCGGTGTCCGCTTCATCATCGATTACCAACACGCGAAGGTGGGAGACCGGACGATTCGGCATGAAGGTACATTTATGTTGCGAGTGAAGGCGAGTGAACGTGAATCTTAAGCACTATCGGGCAGGCGCCAAGGGAAGACGATCGGATATTCTCGTCGATTTTGGTGTTACACAGCAGGTAAAGTCGTTCAGGGGCGATACCTTGTGTCGGGCGACTCGTTATTGCTTTGAGAGAATTTCCCTACGACGTCTGCGATAGTGTGTAGTGAATATAACGGTGACGGGCACGAACGGCCCGTCGAAAAGCATAGAGTCAGTTTACGGGTACGTATGCGTAACCGTCTGTTTGTCGGTTGATGATGACGGTCAGGGCCGCGGCCGCGACCGAAACGTCCTTCGCGACGTCAGATTCTTTAAACCCTTTGTAGTTCAGGGCTTGACCGCACACGAACACCTCAGCACCGGCGTTCTGTAAGTCACGGATGAGTGCCGCGTTGGGGTTCTTTTCGATCCCGAATTTCGCCTTATACGCTTCGTCGGTGAGAGCGGTTTTGGTGGCCTCGCCGTGGAACACGAGGGCGATCTTGACATCGGACGCCTTCAGCCCGGCCGCACCATAGAGGTTCAGCAGCCGAGCGGCCCGTTCGAGTCCTTTGTTGATGTCGGTGGGTTTGGAGTCCGCGGTGACGTCGAAAACGACTTTGGCCCCTTTGCGGGGCTGCTCCGCGGCTTTCGGTAGCGGTACCACGCCGCCCGCGTTCGGGATGATCGGGAAGACGAGTTTGGTTGCGGCTGGTTCTTCGGCGACCACGCTAACGGTCGTCAGTAGAGCCGCGACTATTCCCAGAAGTGCGTTCTGCATCGAGAGATCCTCGCGTCGGGGGCGGGCAACAGCCGTATTGTAATGCGGCTGCCCGGTCGCGTTCGGATCGTGGTGGATTCTCTGCCAACTACTCGGGGCGTTCGGTCGGATTCACGCCCGGTCGAGGAACGGGGAGGAGGCACATCCTCCGGTTGCAGCACCGGGGCCGATTCGTGCGCGAGGAGAGGCTCTGCCTCTCGTGGCTGGCCTCCGCACAGCGCCCGCACCTCGGGCACCACATGTGATACGTCGACACCAGGAGGTGGGGGAGTGTCGCCCCTGTGCTTTTCTTTGTCATTTTAATTTTATTTTAAATATCGACTTAATCCGGATCCGTACTGGTCCGGTGGTCAGACACTAGTTCGGGATTTCTGGTCAGGCAAAGAATGGCGCGTCAGGTTTTTACCTCAATTTATTCTCCGTACTCAGCGGATCGAACGCCCACGGGCCGGCGAACCGCGATAACACTAGCTCGGATCTCGATTTCGGTCGAGCGCGGCTCCCGGTGGTCACTATTTTTGCAAGATGGGCAAGTAGTTGTTGGGCAACTGGAGCACAGTGAGCTAAAAATCCGCCCGCCAAGACCGCTCGGGGAACACCGCGGCGCGACACCGGTAACCGGGAGGTATGCACTGTACGAGAGCCTCCGAGGGGCACGGATCGAGGAGAGCCGAGGGCGCCCGATTACTTTTTACCGCCTCCGGTCGCGGGCACGCGACAGCCCGTACCTTGGCGGATCACGTTGCGGCGGGTTCGCGGCATTCGCGCGTCGGAGTGTGTTCACGGGCCGCACCTTGTTTGTCAAATCGAGCGCGAACCAAGGGGTTGATTTCCACAAGTCACGTGCTTACTCTGGGTGGACCTGCCGAGATCATCGCTTCTTCTTCGAGTCGCCATGCCCAACACTCACTTTTCTCGCCGCACTGGTTTTACACTCATTGAACTCCTGGTGGTGATCGCGATTATTGCGATCCTCATTGGGTTGCTGCTGCCCGCCGTGCAGAAGGTGCGCGAAGCGGCGGCCCGCATGAAGTGCCAGAACAACCTCAAACAGTTGGCCCTCGCGTGTCACAACTGCGAGTCCAGCAACGGCCGGTTCCCGATCGGTAGTCAGGGGAACGACCCGGCGACCGGTCTCAACAGCACCACTAAGAAACGCAAACCGTTCGTTGCCGACGTCCTGCCTTACATCGAGCAGGACGCGCTTTACAAGAATTACGACCCGACGCAGGACTTCAATCACGCCAACAACACGCTGTCACGGTCGCAGAAGCTGACCATGTTTCAGTGCCCGTCGGACCAGACCCAGGAGCCGTGGTCGCCGACCAACGACTACAAGGGGAACTATGGCGTAAACTGGGGGCGCTGGGCGTTCTTCGACCAGGGCGGGCCGACCAGCAACCCCGCTCCGCTGAACGTCGGCACCGCGGGCCGGTCCCCGTTCTGGCTCGAGTTCGGCGCCAAGTTCACGGACATGACCGACGGGACCAGCAACACCCTGTGCCTGATGGAGATGCTCCAACCGCCGCGTGACCACTCGGGGAACACAACCGACCGGCGCGGGCGGATCTGGAACAACGATTCCGCGTGCTACGAGATCTCGGCCCGGATCACCCCGAACAGCCCGTCCGGGGACTACGGTCAGTGCATCGACAACCCACAGCAAGGGTGGCCGTGCATCCGGGACGCCGCGGGCGACCCGCGGAACTTCTTCATGGGTAGCCGGAGCCGGCACACCGGCGGGGTGAGCGCCGCGTTGTGCGACGGCAGCGTCCGGTTCATTAACAACTCCGTCGATCTCACCACCTGGGCCGGCATGAGCAGCATGGCCGGCGGTGAAGTGCTGGGGGAGTTCTAATGCTGAAGCGCTACAGTTTTGGCGCGGCTCTCCTGGTCGCCACTGTTCTGAGCGGGTGCGCGGACCCGGCGCCCAAGCGGGGACCGATTCGCGGAACCGTCACGGTCGACGGAGAACCGCTCGCGGCCGGGCGGGTTCGCTTCTTCGCGCTGACCGGTGGAATCAGTACCGAGGGCGTCATTCAGGACGGGCGGTACGAGATCCCGGCCGAGCGCGGGCCGACGAGCGGCAAATACCGGGTCGAGATCGTCACCGAGAAGAAGACCGGGCGCAAGGTACCGGACCGGGACGCCGGCCCCGGTGAGATGAAGGACGAGATCGTGAACGTGATCCCGCCGAAGTACAACCGGGACTCGACGACACAGATCGATTACGACTCGAGCGCAGATGCCCCGCACGACTTCAATCTGAAGACCAAGTAGAGTACCACTCGCTCGTTAACACTCGCGGTTCGCCCGGAGCTTTCTTGGCAAACCGCGAGTGTTAGCGAGTGGGTGGAGCTACGCAACTACCAAATTAAAGAGCGCAACCTTCTGAATCACGCCGGCCGTTCCGCAACGCAGACGATGCAGTCCGATGCGCTGGTGATGTAGCACAGCCAGGCCGCGAGTCGGGCCGTTGGCTTCCACCGCAGCAGCTTCGTGAGCAGTCCGCTGCGGCCGTTGCGATCGGCGAGGCGCGCGCTGGAGCGGAGCCAGTCGCTGTGCCGCAAGTGGCGCACCGGTTCGGGGCGGAACCCGGCGCTCTGCAACATCGTGGTTAGCGTGGTCGGAGTGAAGTGCGTGAGGTGGCGCGGGAGGTCCAGTCCGAACCACGAGTGGCCGAACAGCTTGTAGGGCAGGCTGTCGATGTTCGGCGTCGCGATGATGAGTTTGCCGCCGGGCACCAGCAGCCGGAACGCTTCTCGCAATAGGCTGAGCGGCTTGTGGACGTGCTCGAGTGAGTGCCACATGGTCACCACATCGAACGAGCCAGGTTGTAAGTCGGCATGCGGTAACGTACCGACCAGTGCAGCTAGCCCGAGTTGCTCGCGTGCTTGTTCGACGGCCCCGACGGAGGCGTCGAGCCCGGTCACCTGCCAGCCCTGATCCGCCATCGTCTTTAAGAAACTTCCCGCACCGCACCCGAAGTCGAGCAGGCGCCCGGGACCGGGCCACGGCAGCACCCCGCGGCGCTCCGCGCACGGGCGCCCCGACAGGCGCGCCCAAAACGGCCGCGCCCGGCGCGACTGCCGGATCTTCCGGGGGCGGCGGTGCGGCTGGTAATCGATCGGGTAGAACCCCGCCATCGTGCGCTCGGTCGGGCGCGGGTTCGTGTACGTCAGCCCGCAGCTCGCGCAGCGCACTACGGCGAACACCAATCCCGTGCCGGCGGCCGGGAGCGGGTCCGGGGCTTCGAGAACGGGCGCGCCCGCGTCGGTACCGCAGAGCGGGCAGGGAGTTTCTTCCCACGCGACGCTCGGGACCGTGTTACGCACTTCCGCGCCGGCGGGTAGGGGCGCGAGTGAAGAGCGGTTCAGCATGGGGGCTGCCATCCGTGAGCCGACAACGGGACGTTCGGGCAAACTTACCGCGATCCGGTTTTCGGCGTCAACGGCACCTTTTCGGCAGTTAGAATGTGGCTCCCGATCTCCGGAGTTGCCCATGAGAACGAGCCTCTGGTGTGCCGCACTGTGCGTTTTTGCGTTCGGTGCAACCGGGTGCGGGAAGGAGAACAAATTGCCCGGCGAGATACTGACGGCACTGGAGAATGCCACCGAAATCGAACTCTATTCACTGAATGGCGACACGAGGACGCAAGACGGTTGGCACGGTGCCAAGATCTTGGGGCAGACGACCGTAAAGGTGGACGATGCGAAGAAAATTACGGCCGCTATGGTGAAAAGCGTGAGTGAAGGTGGACAGGGTATGCGGTGCTTCATTCCGCGCCACGGTGTCCGCGTGACACACGACGGGAAGACCTACGACCTCGTCATCTGCTTCGAGTGCCAATGGGTGAAAATCTACACGGACAAGGATGAGAGCCCCCAAAAGGTTAGAACTTCTGCTTCGGCCCAGGAGTTGCTCAATCAGATTTTGACTGATGCCAAAGTGCCGTTGGCGAAGCTGGAGAAGTGACGCCGAGCCTTTCGGGTGGCTGTTTCGCACCGTAACGCCCAACTCTGCGCCGGAGCTGACCTGACTTCTGAGACTCGGGTTACCCGTCCCGCTTGGGCGCCCAACGATCACTCAGAGTTGTGCCCTCCCGCCAGGAGACGGTCATGAACGCCGTTCGTTGGTTCGTTGTGGGGTGCGCGGCCGTGCTCGGTGGCACCGCCGCGGCTCAAGATCAAAAGCAAGCCGCGACCAAATTGCCCGACGCGGTGCTAACGGCACTGGAAAAGGCCGAAGCGATCGAAGTGTACTCTCTGAACGGGAGTACCAATGATGAGGACGAAACCGGGTGGCACGCGACGCGGTTGATCGGGAAGACGAGCGTGAAGGGTGAGGCCGCGAAGGGGCTGGTTACCGCACTCAAGAAGGGGCTGAATGACAAGGCCGAAAAAGCCGACTGCTTTACCCCGCGACACGGTATTCGCGTGTCCCACGACGGCAAAACGTATGACATGCTGATCTGCTTCGAGTGCCGCTGGATGTACGTCTACACTGGAGAGAAAGAAAAGCCGTTGGTGGTGGTCATCTCCGATTCACCGCAGGAGCGGATCAACCAGATTCTCACCGACGCGAAGGTTCAAATCGCCAAATAAACCGACCGGACACATCCGCAGATCCAACATTGAACGCCCGGTCCTTTAGACCGGGCGTTCAATGTTCACATTGGCCACGAAGTTGCCAACAGGTCAGGTTACCGCACGGTCTTCGCGATGTTCTCGGGCCAGTCGAGATCGCACCCGGCGTTCGAGAGTTCTGTTTGGAAGTCCGCGAGCAGTTTCGCGTCCTTGCGGACCTGGCGCGGAACGCGCTTCTTCGTGGTACAGAACGCGACCAACTCGCCCACCGCTTCGCCGATGCTCCACTCGACCGGGTGCAGCCGGTAGCAGCCGTTCGTGATGTGCGTGGTGCCGATGTTCTTGCAGGCCGGGAGCAGGTTCTCGACGCGCTCGGGGATCAGGGCGCCGAGCGGGATCTGGAACGGCAGCGAACTCACATCGATGTAATTGTCCCCGCCGGACGACGGGTGCAGGTCGATGCGGTAGCTCCCGGTTCCGACGGAGTCCTTGAACTGCTCCGCGGTGAACTCGCCCGGCTTCTTGCCGAGTTGCTTGGCCCGCGCATCAACCCCGACGTGGTTCTCGGTCACGGTGAATTGCGCTTTAATGCGGCGGCTCTCCCGAATGTAGGGGGCCATCGCCAGCCCGTCGCCGTCTTCGGTTCCGGTCACGTCACCGCGGAGGCGCAGACCCTTCCAGCCCTCTTTCTTCCCGCCGGGGCGCGGCGCCTCGGTTTGCATCCAGTAGAGGAGGCACTCGCTGAGCCGGCGCCCGGCGAGTTGGTGCTCCCAGCCCTCCTTACCGTTGCCGTACAGGTTCCCGAGCCAGTAGTCGTTTTGCGGCCAGTTGACGAGGCACACGTCGCTCAGCCCGGACCCGCCGACGAAGTTGTCCTTCGCAACGATCCGGCGATAGGTCCACAGGTTCAGTCCCTTTATGGCTGCTCCGGTCGGGTCGAACCCCACCGCGCGCGTCTTGAGCGTTTTCGGGTCGGCCATGTCCCACGACAACAGGTTACCGGGCCACGCGGGAGTCATCTTCGGGACGTAGTCGCGCCACTGGTTGTAGCCCTCGGGCTTCTCGATCGTGTTGTCTTTGTCGGCTTCGTAGTCCATCGCGAAGCAGACCGTGAACGCCTGGTGGTTGTTCGGCTGGGCGCGGTCCGGGGCGTGCGGTTCGCGGGTGTCGCTGTTCGATTCCGCGCCGGTCACGTATTCGACTTTAGCTATCGGCAGTAGGTCGCCGGTTTCGGTCGCGTCCGCGAAGTAGGGCGCGACCAGATTAATGGGTTTGCCGTTCTTGAATTGGCCGAACACCGCGGTGATGGTGTCGCCGTCCGTTTGGGCACTGACGGCGCGGAACGGCTGGAGCAGTTTCACGCGCCCGCTCGCGAGGTGAGGTGCGAGCATTTCCAGTAGAACCGCCAGCGCGACGCGGGGCTCGTGGCACAGCTTCGACACGCTGCCGGCGCCGGGGTTCAGGAGCCGGTTCTTCGCCGCGTCCTCGGTCAGCGGGTACGAGCGGCGGTAGTAGTCACGCACCTTCGCGCGGAACGCCCGGTAAGTTTTGGTGCTCCCCTGGGTCTCGATCCACGTGTGCTCGTCCGGCGGAACAGCTTGGGCCGTGAGTTGACCGCCGATCCAGTCGTACTCTTCGGTGAGAATCACCTTCAAACCTTTACGCGCTGCGGCCAGCGCGCACGCGATCCCGCCCACCCCGGCTCCGAAGATCACCAGATCGGCCGTGAGTTCGCGCTCCGGTTTGGCCGGGTCGCGCATCTGCCCGTAGGCCGGCAGCATGTGCGCGAACGGTGTGAAGGCCGAGAGCGAGAGGAACGCGCGACGGTTCATTCAGTGGCTCCCGTGCGGACGAAACGTCCATCCAGACTATCGGCACGCGACCCGCTTCGGAATCACTTTGTAACCATTCAAGTGGAACGGGATTGCGCCTCGAACCGTGGATACGACGCAATTCCAGCGTCGCCCCCTCGGGCGAAGGGGCGCGGGGTGCCAGTTGCTGGGCCGTTCGGTGGCCGCAAGTACCTCTCGGAGTCGTGAACGGTGCCGCGTGTGCCCGGCGCCGGGGCGTTCCTACAATTCCCCTTCGCCCGTCCCCTCCGTCGGAGAACCTCTCATGTTGCGCCTGTTAGTCGCCGCCGCTCTCGTTGCCTGCTGTGTCGCGCCGGCTTCCGCCGAAGACAAGAAGCCGCCGATGATCGGCCACATGGTGTACTTCAAGCTCAAGGACAACACGCCGGAGAACCGCAAGAAGCTGGTGGCGGCGTGCGAGAAGTACCTGGCCGAGCACCCGGGCACCGTGTTCTTCTCGGCGGGCGAGATCGGCGACGAGTTCAAGCGCGACGTGAACGACCGCGACTGGGACGTGGCGCTGCACCTGGTGTTCGTGGACAAGGCCGCGCACGACAAGTACGCGGTGGACAAGGAGCACCTGAAGTTCATCGACGAAAACAAGGCGAACTGGGCGAAGGTGCGGGTGTTCGACTCGGAACTGCGCAGCTACAAGGCCAGCAAAAAGTAGGCACGGTCGCGCAGATGAAAGAGCGTGATTCGGTTTGAAGTCGCGAATAGCACAGTAGCCAGGGGTAAAGCTCGCGCTTCGCCCCTGGCTACGATTTTCTGCCCTGGAAGGCTCGAACGCGGGTCCGCGTCTGATCCGTGTGCTCTGTGTTGATCCGTGGCGTATTTCCCAACTCCTACGCCAAGTCAAACAGCAGCACTTCGCCGTCGCCGCTCACGGTCAGTTCCTTTTCGTCTTCGACGGCGACTGCGTCGCCGGCCACGAGCTTCGTGCCGTTGACGGTCGCTGCGCCGGTGGCCACGTGTACGAACGCGGCGCGGCCGGCCTTCAGTTCGTGGCGGACGGCGTCGCCCGGCGCGAGCTTCGTCTGGTACACTTGCGCGTCCTGGTGAATGACGAGCGACCCATTCTCCCCGGTGGGGGAGGCGACCAGCGCCCACTTCCCGCCCTTGTCCGCGTCGGTGAACACCTTCTGCTGGTAGCCCGGCTTGTGCCCGCGCTTGTCCGGGAACAGCCAGATCTGCAGCAGGTGAACCGGCGCTTCGTCGGACGGGTTGAACTCGCTGTGCGTGATGCCCGTACCGGCCGTCATCGCTTGCCACTCGCCGGCGCGGATCACCTCGCCGTTGCCCATGCTATCGGCGTGTTCCAGCGCGCCCGAGAGCACGCAGGTGAGGATCTCCATGTCCCGGTGCGGGTGCGTGGGGAACCCGCCGCCCGCCGCGACGCGGTCATCGTTGATGACCCGCAGCGTGCGGAACTGGTGGTGCTTGTGGTCCTGGTATTCACCGAACGAGAAGGTGTGCCGGCTGTCGAGCCAGCCGCCGTACTTCGTCACGCCGCGGTCGGTACCCTTGCGAATGGTGAGCATTGGTAAGTCCAGTGGTGTCACCGCATGTCCGTCGGTGACACCACGAGATACCGTGCGAGACGGGCGGGCTTTCAGAAACCCTGGGGTTGAAACCCCGGGCTATTCCCGGTGACCCCTTCGGGGTCCGAAAACAATGCACGGGGTTTGTGCCCCAACGGGCGCCAATGCCTTTGTGACCCCAAATATATGATGGGCCGCGCCGGGAACCTCCTCGGCGCGGCCCGTTGCGTGAGGCACTATGTCCGACGAGAAGGCGCTGCTCGCGGCGATCTGGGAGCACCCGCACGACGATACCGTGCGCCTGATCTACGCGGACTGGCTACCCCGGGTGGGGACTCATTTACGTCAGCAACTTCTCGACCACCTTGCCCTCGCGGAAGAGTTGCACCGGGCGCCCGGTCGGGGTCTGGAGTTCCGTGTCCGGCGCGATGCCGAGGGCGTGGAAGATCGTCCCCGCCACATCGTCCGGCGTGACCGGTTCCGTTGCGGGGGCCATGCCGCTCGCGTCGGTGCTGCCGTGGACGTACCCGCGCTTGAAACCGCCGCCGGCGAGTACGCACGCCATCGACCGCGCCCAGTGGTCGCGCCCGGCGTTCTTGTTGACCTTCGGCGTGCGCCCGAACTCCCCGGCGCACATCACGACGGTGCTGTCCAGCAGTCCGCGATCGTCCAGGTCTTTGATGAGTGCCGCCAATACGGTATCGGTGGTCGGGGCGAGGCGCGTCTTGTGGGCGTTGAACGTCTGGCTGTGGGTGTCCCAGCCGCCGAAGCTCACGGTGGAGAACCGCACGCCGGCTTCGACGAGGCGCCGGGCGGCGAGCGCCCCCTGACCGAACGGCGTGTTGCCGTACAGGTCGCGCGTGGCCGGCTTTTCCGTGCTCAGGTCCAGTGCTTTGCGGGTCTTGTCGCTCTTGAGGATTTCGAGCGCCTGTTGGTGGAACGTGTCGAGCCCGTCCACGAGTTCGTTCGATTGATCGAGACCGGCCAACCCCGTGTCGAGTTTGCGGAGCAGCGAATCCCGCTTTTCCAGGTCTTCCAGCGTGAAGGTGCCCTTGAGCGTTAGCCCGCGCACGCTGAACCCGCCGGCGTTCTTCCCGCCCCCGCCGTTGCCCTCAATGATGAACGGGTTGTACCCGGTGCCGAGGTACCCGGCTTGTCCGGCTCCGCCGTTGCGGATGTCGCCAAAGGTGACGTAGGGCGGCACGCCGACTTCCGTCTTCAGGAGCTTCGACGCGACCGAGCCGAGGGCCGGGTACTGGAGCGCCGCGGTCGGCTTGTTCCCGGTGGTCATGAACACGGCGGCGGGGCCGTGGCTCGGGATCGTGTGGTACAGCGAGCGGACGATGGTGAGCTTGTCGCCCACTTGGGCCGTCTTCGGGAAGGTTTCGGCGAGCTGCATGCCGGTCACCTTCGTGTCGATCGACTTGAACTCGCCACGAATGCCCTCGGGGGCGTCCGGCTTGTTGTCCCACATATCGATGGTGGCGGGGCCGCCCGCGAGCCACAACAGGATGACGCTCTTGGCCTTTTGACCGCTCCCGCGGTCTTTGTTCGCGGTTTTGGCTTTCGCTTCCGAGGCGAGAATGCCCGGGAGCGTCAGCCCGAGAATACCGGCCGACCCGATGGTCAGCGCGTCCCGGCGGTGGAAGCCTTCGCAGTCGGTTCGGCGCGTCGCGGACATGGCAGCCTCCGAAAAGGGGTGGGGTCGTTTTTTAAGGGCGTCGGTTTTCCGGGAATCCGGGTTGTCCACACCCGGGGTTGAAACCCCGGGCTATTCCCGGTGACCCCATTTGGGGTCACAAAGGCATTGCGCTCGTTGGGGCGCAAACACCGGGCGTTGTTTTTGGACCCCGAAGGGGTCACCGGAAATAGCCAGGGGTTTCAACCCCTGGATTTCCATGTCGGGTCAGTGATTCAGGATGAACTCGCGCGTGTTCACGAGCGCCCACATGAGGTCCGTGACGCCCGCTGTGCGGTTTTTGGCGTCCTTCAGGTGTTGCACCGCGTCGGCCTTCTCGGTCGCTTTGGGAAGGCGCGAGAGCGTCGCGAGGAACAGTTCCTCGGTTAACTCTTCGTTCGTGAGCTTGCTCTTGGCGAGAGCCATCACGCGGCCATCACCAGCAGTGAATTTCGCGAGCACCGCCGCGTCCGTCATGCGGAACAGGGTTTGAGGCAGGGCGGGTTCCATCGCGCGCTCACAGTCGCAGGCGGTCGTGCGGGGCGGGCGCCCGAAGATCCGCAGCGCGTAAGCCACGCTCCCGTTCAGTCGGCTCGAACCGAGTTCGACCATCTTCGTGCCGAGCGGGGCTTCTTCCTGACCTGTAAACTTCTCTTCCACACCCATCGCGGCGTTGAGCACGTCTACCACTTGCTCCGCCATGAGCGGGCGTATGAAAGCGTGCGAGAAGTTGTTCTTGTCGAACTTGTTGCTTTCATTGGTGGCGTAGCTCAGTTGGTACGTCCGGCTCATCAGGACCGTGCGTTCCAGCTTGCGGATATCGAACTTGCTCTCGATAAAGCCTTTGGCGAGTGCGTCGAGGAGTCGCGCGTTGGTGGGCGGGTTCGCGAGCGAGAAGTCGTCCACGGGGTTCACGAGCCCGACGCCGAAGTAGTGCGCCCACACGCGGTTCACGAAACTCTTCGCGAAGAACGGGTTCTCGGGCGCCGTGAGCCAGTCGGCGAGTTTCACGCGGGCGTCCTCGCCCGGTTTCACGCTGAGGACCGCGCCGCCGAGCACTTTGGGGGCCGGGGGCTTGTTGGTCGCGGGGTTCGGTTTCGCGCGCCCGGGACCGCCGCCGAACATCTCGCGGACGAGTAGGATCTGATTGTTATTGTTCCCCTTCGGGGCCGCGTCGCGCCGGGCGGCGTTCTCCGCGTCGACCGCTTTCTTCACCGCGGAGTTACTGAACTGGTTGTTCTGGAACGTGACCTGCGCGAACACGTTGGCGAACGCCCAGTATTCGTCCTGCGTCCAGCGGTCGGTGGGGTGCTTGTGGCACTGGGCACATTCGAGCCGCACGCCGAGGAACGCCGCAGCCACTTTCTCGCCCCACTGCTCGGCGGGAACGGCCTGCTGCCGGCGCCAGAACAGGTCGAGCGTCTTCTTGTCGGGGTAGTCTGTCTTGAAGCCCTTCGCGGACTGTTCGTCGATCTTCTTGACGAACTCGATCCACTCTTCTGGTGTTTGCCCGTCCCGACTGGTAGCCGTGAGGACGTCGCGCACGATCTGGTCGTAGGGCGCGTTCTCGGCGACGCGCTTGCGGAGCCAGTCGTGCCACATCTGTGAGCGCTTCGGCTGGGTCGGCTGCGGGTTTTCGAGCGCCTGAGTGTTGTTGCCTGTAATGTCCGAGAGCTTTGTCGCCCACACCGCCGCGTGGAGCGGGTCGGCGAGCACCTTGTCGATCATCTTCGCGCGCTTCTGCGGGTCTTTGTCCGCGACGAAGGCCCGGACCACGTCCGGGGGCGGGAGCTGCGCGAGGGCGTCGATGTAGAGCCGGCGGAGGAACGTTTCGTCCGAAGCGAGGTCCGACGGAACCACGTTCATCATCTTCAGCTTGGCGAACACTTCCGTGTCGACGAAGTTCACTTCGGGCACGCTCGGATATGCTTCGGTTCGCGCCGGCGACGGCACGAGCACGCGGATCGCCTTCACGCTGCCGCGGTACAGCACCGTGAGGCCCGCGTCGCCCGGTTGTCGGGGCGTGAGCAACCCGAAGGGCGAAACGGTGGCGATCGCGTCGTCGGTGATTTTGAAGTCGCAGAACGGCGTGATGTCTTCCCGCGAGCCGTCGGTGAAGGTCGCGGTGACCGTCAGTTGTTTGGGCTTCGCGTTGGTGAGGAGTGCGAAGTCGTTCGGCGAAACGGTGAGTTCCTGAATCTCTCCGCTCCCGCGCTCCCACTTGGCCCCGGCACGAATCCACTCGCGGAACACGTTGTACGTCCAACTGTCCTTGCTGAACCGCATGCCGCCGTCGTGTTGCGTTTGGCCGATCGCCTTCAGCAACAGCAGGCTCTCGTCCGGGCGCACCACGTTCACGCGGCGCCCGAGGTTGTCGCGCGTGAGGTTCGCGAAGTCGGCCGAAGGTTCGTAGCCGAACAGCGAGAGCCGGAACCCGTTCTTGCCCTGGAACGAACCGTGGCAGCTCCCCGCGTTGCAGCCCGCCTTCGAGACGAGGCCCATGATGTGCCGCTCGAAGTCCACGTTTTTGACTTTGCCCCCGGTGGGCAGATCGACATCGGCGCGGCTCACGCCGGTGGCAACAAAGCAAGCGGCGAGGGCGTAGACGAAGCGGCGAGAGAACATGGCAGTGTCTCGGCGGGGATCGTCCGGAACGGGCGAAAAATAGTTGCGGGCGGTTGGCGGGAGAGTCGGTTCGCGGCGCATTGTGTGGGCGCCGCGAACTCGTCTGAAATGGAAACCCGCGGACCGGCGAAGCAGACACCGCGGGCGATTTTTTCTCGCGAATTGTATTTCGATCGGAAGGCGAACGCCGGTAACGGCTTGCGGGCGCTTATTGCGGAAGCAGGCGCAATGTATCGACCGCGGCGCGGATCACATCGGCTTGTTCCCAGGCCAGTGTGAACGATTCTCCCTGAAGCCACAGCGGAAGCTGGTCCGCGTGGTGCGGCGAGAGCGGGTTACCCGACTGCCCGCCGCACAGCACGAACGTGCTCTTCGACAAGTCGGCGAGATCGAACGCGGTCCGCAGGTTCGCCATGTTGTGCGTGAACGCAGTCGGCTCGGCCGGTCGTGCCCCGGCCTGACTCACCGTGTTGCCGTCGCCGCCCCACGGGAACGGTCCGCGGTTAAACGCCGGTCCGAGCCACCGGTGCTTGCCCAAAAGCGGGTGCTCCAACAGGAGGCGCCGGAGGTGCCCCCACGCCCAGAACTTCGCGCTCGGTCCCGCTTCGCGGCGCAACTGGCGCACGATCCCGGCGAGTACCGTTTCCATTTCCTTGGCCCACGACCCGAACCAGCCCGACGGTTGCTCGCGCAAGAGCCGCGTGAGGTGCGAAACGCGCCGATCGGAGAACAGGTTGTACGGCAGGATTCCGAGCGCGCCTTCGCCGAGCGCGACGTCCCAACTGTTCGGCGCCTTCGCTTTCGCCACGCGAACGCACATCTCCGCGACAAACAGCTCGAACACCGCAGCCGCGGGTGATTCGGTATCGACTTGCCCGTCCCACTCGCGCAGGAGGTCCAACCCGTCACGGGCGTATTCGTCGGTCGGGGTGAGAGCCAGGACCGCTTCCTTCACTTCGACCCACGGGAGTGACTTCACGTCCAACTGAATCGCCGCGCACTCGGCGAGCGTCCAGCCGGTGTCGCGTGCGGCGAGCAACTCCCGGATGCGCTGCGCGCGGTACGGATCGATGAAATCGTGCCCGAGTTGGTGGAGGGAAGAACCTACCCCCCGGCCCCCTCCCTGAAGGGAAGGGGAGCAGAACCGTCTTCGGTATTAAGCCCCTCTCCGCTTAGGGGAGGGGTTGGCGAGCCCGCTGTGCTTGAGACAACGTTTGCCGACAGTTCTTTCTCCCCCTTCCCTGACAGGAGGGGGTTGCAGGGGGAACCCGCAGGGGGTTACTTCTCACAAGGAGCGAGGGGGGCTGGGGGGGTAGGTTCTGCTGTCGGTGGGTCGTTGGCGGTGGCCAGATACCCGCACTCCGGGTTCACCCGGAACGGCATTTCGTCGAACGGGACGGTGCCGGTCCATTCCGCGTTGGAGACGTCCGCGGGGCGCGGGAGCAAGCTGGCTCCGCCGCGGCGCGCGGGGACTTCGCCCACGAGCTGCCAGCCGATGGTGCCTTCGGCATCTGCGTAGAGCAGGTTCAGCGGGAGCACCGGCCACTCGGCGAACCACCGGCGGAACTCGTCGAACGACCGGGCACGCGGCGCGTGCAGGAAGCCGACGAGCGGTCGCGGTTCGAGCCAGATCGCTGATAGTGAGATGGCCAGATTTACGTTCGGTAAGATCGGTGTAAGAACTGGCCCGCGCGGGGTGACGAGCACGTCTTCCACAACGTCCGCCGCGCCCTTCACGCGGATGATCTCCTTCACCACGTCGCACGCGACAAACGCGCCGTCGGCCTGGCGCACGGAGCGCCCGTCGGGGCCGAGCGTTTCGAGGAAGAGGTCGCTGTTGTCGGTGAGGCCCGCGGTCACGCCCCACGCCGCGAACCCGTTGTGCCCGATCGCGAACCCGGGCGCGCCGGCGAGCGCTGCGCCCGTAGCCTCCCACTCCGGCGTGCGAACGTGCGCGAGGTACCACGGCGCGGGGCACGTCGGCGCGAGGTGCGGATCACTCGCGAGCAGCGGTTTGCCGGACTCCGTTCGCGCACCCGAAATGACCCAGTTGTTCGACCCACCTCCACGCGGCAGATACGCCTGGAGAACACTGAGATCGGCCGCGAGCGTGTCGAGAATCGTTGCGGAAGCGAAAGGGCGGTGTGGGGGATGGGTACCCGCGTGGGAACCGGGTGCCCCTTCACCCGCTCTCCCGCTCACCCCTTCTCTTCCGCCTGCTGCCGGATCGAGCGCCCGCAGAGCTTCCGGGCCGTCGGTGAGCAGGATGCGCAGGCGCGCGAGTTCGACGTCCCAGTTCGATGGGAGCAGGAACGATTGCAGTTTGAGGAGACCGAGCACGTCGGCCGCGTCCCACGAACTCGGCGCGCCGCCGACAATGGCGAGCTCGTGCGGCTTCTGTGGCAGGCCCGTTGTGGTGCCCGCGCTCACCCCCGCGGCGAACGACTCGAACGCCGATCGCGTGTCGGAGCCGAGTGCGGCGAGTTGCGTTTCGGCGGCGCGGCGGAACCCGATGTGCCGGCTCATGCGGTCCGCGGGGAGCGCGACCGCGCCCACCCATTCGGCCATCGTTCCGCGCACGAGACGCAGCATCACTTCGAGTTGCCCGGCGCGGTCCTGGCCCTGGCAGAACCCGAGCGCGAAGTGCGCGTCCGCGTCGGTGCTCGCATCAATGTGCGGAACGCCCCATTTGTCGCGCCGGATCGTGACGGGGGCGGACACTCCGCGGACCCGGAGTTCGCCGGAGGTAGTGGGCAGTCGGCGCCCGAGCGCGAGGCGGAGTAACAGGCGGGAAAAGCTCATCGAGACAGGATACGACGAAACGCCGAGCGGGGATCGACTCCCCGCCCGGTTGCGTTGCAATCGTTACGGCTGGGGAACCGGTTCGGTGCGCTCGGTCGGTTTAGCCTCGAACAGTGCGGGGACGGCCTTCAGTACGGATTCGATCGCCTTGTCGTCGAGTTCGCCCGCGCGGAACGCGAAGTTCGCGGTCACTTTCTGCTTCACGAACAGCAGGACCGTGACGTCGGCGTCCTTGTGGAGCTTGTACGACGGCGGGCCGTCTTCGTCCTCGTACACGCCGACGGGCGCGTTCTTGATGCCCTGCTTCTGTGCCCACTTCGCGAGCGAATCGAGGTCGGCCTTGTCCGCGAGGAGCGTCATCCAGACCTTGCCCCCGCTGTCCTTCTTTGCGAGCGTCGCGGCGTCGAGCTTCGTGACCAGTTTGCCCACCGAATCGGACGTCGTGCGCGCGAACACGATCACGGCCGGCTTGTTCCCCTCGTGCTGCTCGCAGACGTAACAGGTCTGCTGACCGCGCTGCGGGCCGGTCGCGACGAGGAAGCTGTACGGACTCGGGCGCTTGCCGACCGGCGTACCCGACACGCACGGGTCAACGGCCCGGAGCGGAAGTGTGAGCACGCACACCAACGGGAGACAAAGAAGTAGTCGCGTCATCGTGAGTCGTTATTGAGTGTGTTGGGTTTCGTGGTTCGAGCGTTACGTAGAGGGTGTGCTTTGTGTTCGTGGCACAGGCCTCTGGCCTGTGGAGGCGCTCACACAGGCCAGAGGCCTGTGCCACCAAACAAAAGATCATCCAACCTAACGCAGAGAAGATCGTACCTCACTCCCCGGCCGCGGTCGCGTTGGGGCGGGCGAGCTTCGCGGCGCGGCGGGCCATGTCGTTCTGGAGCGCGGCGAAGTCCCGCGAATCCGCCTTCGCCCACACGCGGTGCGCGATCTTCAGGTACCGGGCGGCTTCCTCGCTGCGCCCCAACCGGTCGCACAGTGCCCACAGCCCCAGCGCGCCGCGGACGCTACCGGCGTCGTGCGCGAGCGCTTCCTGGAACGCTTCTTCCGCGTCCGCTGCGCTGCCGGCTTCCAGCGCGCCGGTGCCCCACGATTCCATGTACACCGCACCGTTCCCCCAGGCGTGGTGCCCGAACTCGTTCTTGGTCGCGTCCACGAGCTTCTTGAGCAGCTTCAGCCCGGCCTCGCCGTCACCCTTCTGACACAGGTGCCGGCCCTGGACTTCCCACAACCGGCGTTCGAGTTGTTTGTCGAATTTCTTGGACTGCGAGAGCTGGCGCAGCGTATCGACCTCGCGCCCGGCCTGTTCGGTATCGAACTTTTCGAGCGCAACGAGTGCGGCGAAGTACGCACCCGACTGTTTGTCCGAGCGCCGGTACTGCTCCACCAGTTTCTGCGCCTCGTCCCAGTCGTGCTGGCCCATCGCCATGCGCAACCAGTCGGTGCGGAACGTGTACTTGTAGCTCTCCGCCAGGGTGCGGTGCGCCCGGGCTTCGGCGAAGCGGCCGTCGTGGATGAGGCTCCGCGAGAGAATATCCATGTGGTGGTTGAACTGGTGGTCCTCGCTGGGCTTCACGTCCTGGAGCTTGTGGTACGCGACCTGGAGCTCGACCGCCTTCACGGACCAGTCCGTGGTTTCGCCCCACTTCCCGATCCGCGTGCCGAGGTGCGCCTGCATGTGGTGCGCGTGCGGGATGCCGGGCGACGACTTGATGTAGTTCTCGGCGTAGGGCCACCCGAGCGCCGGGCGCTGGACGTTCTCGTAGAAGTGGACGAACTCGTGGTTGGCGCCGGGGTGCAGCGGGTTAACTCGGAGGAGCGCCTTGTAAAACACCGCGGTCGCGTTCGGGCCGTCCGCGCTGGCGAGTTGGGCGCGCCAGAACCAACCCTCTTCGTCGTCCTCGTGGAGCATCAGCAGTTCGTCGAGCGACTGCGCGGCCTTCTTCCGGCGCTCGTCCGGGCCGACGTTGGGCCACATCCCTTTTTCCTGCAACCGCGACTGAACCAGCAGCCGCTCGCGCGGATTGGCCTTCGGCATCAACCGGCGGGCGGTATCGAGCGAGTAATCGATCGCGTTCTTGCCCACGCGGTCCGGCAGTTTGCCGTACACCAGCCCGCCGAGCAGCCCCACGTAAGGGGTGACGGGCGGGGTGACGCCGGGTTTGCCCCACTTCTCCAGCGAGCGCGACAGCATCAGCCACGCATAAACGCACTCGGGATCGTGTTGGAGCGCCGTTTCAAACGCGCGGGCCGCTTCCATCCACACGTAGGAGTAGTACATCCCCAACCCCTGATCCACGAACGCCTGACACTGTGGGTTCGTGGTGCCCACGGGGTACTTGTAGACGCACGCATCGAACATCGGCTTCGCGGCTGCGAGGCCGGTCAGCGGCATCTTCGGGGTGGAATCGCTCGCGGCCTGCGCTTTCGCACGCGGGGGCGGAGCGATTGCGGCGCCCGCACCTTCGCGTGGAGCAGACGAGGCTGTTTGCGGTACGAGGAGCAGCGCGGTGGCGAGCAGCAAGCAACCGAACGAGCGCATCATGGCAGGTTCGCTCAAGAGGCAGGAATGCAGGAGGGCTGATCGAAGGAAAGTTTACCAGCCCGGTAAACTTGGCGAAAGGGGCGAGCACGGATTCTCATCGCCGAATTTGTGACCACCGTAAATCCGCCAGACGTTGCGGGCTACAGGCCCGCACCCCTAAACCGGGGCTAAAGACCACCAAGGTAGCCCCGAACGGGGCGGCCGCGAGTAGCCAGGGGTGAAGCGCATGCGCAACCCCCTGGCGCGCTCCCCGATGGCAGAACCCGTTGATCGAGGCGGGCCGAGGTGTTCAAGCGCTCGGCCCACGAGTGCGTGGTCATAGCTGGTCATAGCGCAAAGATGCGCTATGACCACCGTAAACCCTTGCACCACAACGGCTGGTCATAGTGGTCACGGTGGTCACGGCATTTTGGAATTCGCTCGTGCGCAGCGAGGTGGTGCCGACTGGATAATTGTCGGTAATGTTGTGTTTGCCAGATTAGATCGGGATCGATTATGTACTTTAGTGAGCAGACGGGTAGGTCGCGGAGTGTTTCAGCAAATAGGAACGGTGTGACCACTATGACCAGTGTGACCGCCCCTTGCGCCACAACGACTTGCGCTGTCCATAGCGCATCTTTGCACTATGGACAACCGTGGACAAACTCAATTCGCTCTTGGGATCGCGAGTTGCTCGCCCGATGTGGTTGCGGGGGCGATGTGATTATTCGAGGTCCGCATAGCGGCTACTGGCACGTTCGTCTGACATCAGCACTAACATAGGCAAGGCAACCGCAGTTATCTGAACCGTCCGTTTCAGACGGGCGAGCGATCGTATCAAACACGCATCGATTTGATCTCCCCCAAGTCAGTTAATCACGGCCGAACGTCGGGGACAATGACACGTCCGATGGCACATGACGGCCGGAAAGGTGGCGGCCCAACTGTATAAAATTTACGCGGTCGTCGGAGTGATGAACGGTTCGATCTCTTCCAGCGCGAGCGGAGAGGCGAACTCCATCCCGACGAAGTAATCCCCGACCGCCACCTGCTTAACGTGAGCCACTTGAGCCTTGACGGTCAGTACGCGCCACGAGGACGTCACCTCCACCGTCAGCGTCACCCCGAGCAGCGGGGGCGTATCGACCAGCATGCTCAGGCCCGTGGCGGAGATGTCCCACAGCACCCCCTCACCGCCGGACTCGGTATAGCAGGACGTGGAAGTAGCGGGCACGAAGCGAACAGACCCTCGCCGGTTCTGGACAGACACGCAGTACGTCTCCACGGAGTGACGGGCATGCAAACTGTAGAGCACGACTCGTTCCGAGGTCGGGTTAAAAATGAGATCGGGGCGAAATTCGGTTGTCCTGACAAGAAAAACGCCCTGCCAGATGAAAGCAGGGCTGAGCCCCCGGGTGCGTTCTTGTATTCTGGCGCGCGATGTGCGTAAAATGGATAGCTTTCCGGCAGTTATTTACCGGCGATTGCTCGTGCATCGTGTTCGTGGCCACACTTCCGGGTGGGCCGAAGCAAACGGACCGCTCCGGAAAATGTTAGCGAATGTTAGTGGGGCCGTTTTGGGCTGTTTTGCAGGGTTTCTGTGCGAATAGCGGCCCGAACAGCAGGTGAAGAGCGTTAGCAATTGTTAGCCGTTTCCCGCCACGGTCGGGAACTGATTCGCGTGACTGGTGCGGCCGGGATACAATCAATTACGGCTACCAGCACACGAAGACGAATCAACAGTATAGACGATTTGAGACACTTAACTCATTGAGGGAAACATGAGTTACCTGATTGACGGCTACCACGGCGAAATCGTTGCCTCGGCCCCGCCGAGCGCCCGCGTCGCGTTCATCCGCCGGACCTACGCGCACCTCGCCGGTGCGATCCTCGCGTTCGTCGGGATCGAGGCGATCCTGCTCACGTCCGGCCTCGGGATGGACCTGGTCCGCACGCTCTTCATGGGCGGCGGTAAGGGCGCGTGGATCGGGCTCATGGTGCTGTTCGTCGTGGGCGGCATTGGGGCGCAGATGATGGCCCGGTCGCGCCAATCGGTGGGCATGCAGTACGCCGGTCTCACGCTGTACGTGCTGCTCGAAGTCATCATCTTCCTGCCCATCCTGATCGTCGCGACGCAGGCCCCGCAGTACGCGGGCAAAGACCTCCCGCTCCAGGCCGGGATCGTGACGCTCGCCGCGTTCGGTGGGCTGACCGCGGCCGTGTTCACCTCGGGCAAGGACTTCTCGTTCCTCGGGCCGATCCTGTGGGTTGGGGCGCTTCTGGGGACGGGATTGGTCATCGCCGCGGTGATCGGCGGGGTCAGCTTGGGGCTCGGGTTCGCGGCGCTGATGGTGGCGCTGGCGTGCGGGTTCATCATCTACGACACGTCGAACATCATGCACCACTACAGCACCGACCAGCACGTGTCGGCCGCGCTGCAACTGTTCGCGTCCGTGGCCCTGCTGTTCTGGTACGTGCTCCGCATCTTCATGAGCGTGAGCAACGACGATTAGTGGCCCGGTCGTTGTAGTTTCATCAAGCCAGGGGTTGCGCTCGCGCTTCACCCCTGGCTACTCTCTGCCGCCCCTACCGGGGCTAAAACACTTCTGTCTGATCCGCGTGATCTGCGTTATCCGCGGCTCTTCCTTTGAACACCGGACCACAACAGACCCACCTTGCACTTCTTTCAAATTCTGCGTATCTCCCCGCGCGCCTGAGTCCCTGCGCGGAGGGTTTCGCACCGATGTTCGCACGCCTCGCCGCTCTGGTTCTCGTCGTTGCGGCCGCGGGTATCGGCGGGTGCTCGTACAACCCCGCCACGTTCCCGTACTGGCTCCCACCCGGGCGAGTCGAACAAACGCACGCGAAGCCCCGCGGGTTCGGCTACTTCCGCGACTTCGACCCGAAGGCGTGCCGCCTCGAAATCAAACCCGGCGGCAACGCGACCGCGCCGCTCGGCTCGCAGATCGTGCTCGTCGCGACCGTGCACGACAAGGAAGGCGTGCCGCGCCGCGACCGGCGCGTGGAGTGGATGATCGAGGGGCCGGGGAACATCGTCGAAGCGGACGAGTCCGGGTTCTTCGCCGGGCGCGGGTACAAGGTCGATAACAAGTACGCGGTCACGTACACGTCTTACGTGCCGAAGAACATCACGCGCGGCAACGACGACCCGAAGGACGACGTAGCCGTCGAACCGGGGCAAACGTTCGTCGTCATCAGCTCGGCGATTCCGGGCGAAACGGTCGTAACCGCTTACGCGCCGGAGGTCTTCAACTGGGACAACGGCCGCGTCGTCACGAAGGTGATGTGGGGCGACTCGCGGTTCAAGTTCCCCGAGACCGCGACCGTGCGCATCGGGGGCGAAACCACGCTCGCGACCAGCATCAACCCAACCTCGGCGGACGTCGGGGGGAACTTCCGCGTGCGGTACCGCGTGATCGGCGGCCCGCCCGCGGTCCTCGTGTCGAAGACCGGAGACGACACCACCGCGAGCCTGTCCGGGAGCGGCGGGAAGGAAGCCGAAGCGTTCACCGACACCAACGGCGAAGCGGCCGTGCGCCTCGTTCAGCGCGACCCGAAGGCGGGCAAGACGCGCGTCGCGGTCGAGGTCGTGAAGCCGCCCGAGAACGGCGTCGGCCCCGGCACGGTCGTCGGTCGGCGCGAAACGGTCGTCGAATGGGCCACAGCCGAGGTGAAGCTCCATGTAGATGCCCCACCGGTCGCAAGTGCGATGGGTGCGTTCCCGGTCACGGTAGCGCTCGACAACATCGCCGGTGTGGACAGCCGGGACACGCGCGTGCGGGTGACGCTTTCTGACGGGGCGACGTTTTCGCGCAGCGAGCCGCCGCCCGTTCGCCAGGACGAAAAGGGCGGTCTGATCTTCGACCTCCCACCCGTGAACGGTAAGGGCAAACAGTCGATCGTGCTCCAGGTGAAACCCGCGAAGGTGGGGCAAATCACGATCACCGCGGACGCAACTACCGCCGACGGGATGACGGCGAACACGAGCGCCGCGACGCGCATCGAGCAGGGGAAACTGCAACTGGTGCTCGAAGTGCCGCCGATCGCGCTCGCCGGCGAGCGCATCCCCGGGCGCATTGCGGTCACGAACAGTGGGGCGACAACGGCCGAGAACGTGAGCGTGTGGGCGCGGTTCGATGAGGGATTGCTCGCTGGCACGGCACGCAGTCCGGTCGAACTCAACGCCGGCACGCTGGCACCGGGGCAAACGAAGACACTCGACCTGCCGCTCGTCGCCAAAACCACCGGTAGGTACGGCATTCGCGCCAACGCCACCGGCGACGGCAACCTCTCCGCTTCGGCCGACGCGCTCTCGGTCGAGGTGCGCAAAGCCGAACTCGCGGTCACGGTCACCGGGCCGAAAGTCGCGTACCTGAACCAGCAGGTAGCTTGGTCCCTGACAGTAGCTAATCGTGGCGACGCTCCTGTATCGAACGCCGTGGTGCGAGCCACGCTTCCGCCCGAAGTGAAAGTCAGCGCGGCCGACGGCGGGAGCATCGGGGCCAACTCGGTGGAGTGGAAACTGGCAGAACTGGCCTCGGGCGCTCAAAAGTCATTCAAGATCGAAGGCGACGCGATCAAACTCGTCTCGCAAGCCGGTGTGATCGTCTCCGTGGTCGCCGATGCGACGAATAACGGCAAGTCGGTGGGTACGCCGGTCGAAGGTCGGGCAGAAACGCCGCTCGCTGTGATCGGCACGCCGGCCCTTTCGCTCGAACTCGCCACACCACCCGGACTGACAGAAGTGGGCAAACGCATTCGGTTCCAGATCCGCGTGAAGAACCAGGGCACCGTTTCCGCTCGCAACATCGCCGTTGCTGCCCTCGCTCCGCCAGAACTGAAGCCGGCCCGCGGCTCCGGGCCGTCCGAAGGGCGCATCGACAGCACCGGCCGCGTCGTGTTCCCAACGGTGGAAGAACTGCAACCGGGGCAAACGCTCACCTTTAACGTGGATGTCGACGCCACTCAGACGGGAGACGCCCGATTCACCGCGGAAGTGAAGGCTGCTCACCTCCGCAACCCGCTGAAGGAAGAGCAGTCCATCCGCGTCACCGCGAAATAGCGACGCGACCGCGTTCGGGAGTGCTTGGTGGATTTCGCAACGCAGGTGTTTTGCAGGATCGCACAGCACCTGTATTGAAACAGCGCGAATTACCCCTCCGGCACGGTCCCGTATTGCCCCGAGAAGATTGCTAAATTATTTTCCCGACCCTCAAGTCGTTCAGAAATAAGGACTTAACAAAGTAGACGTGCGGAGCGTGCCGCGATTGGCACCGCGCGTGCTTTATTCTGTGTCGAGTCGGTATGCGAGTCCCGACTCAAGAAAGACATCACTCCAAACACGGGCACGGGAATAGTCGGGGTATGCGAGTCCCCCGACCGAATCCCGTGCCCCACTTCTTTTTCCAGCGTCAATTTGCCACAATTGCACACGACAGGTTGAAAATCTCCCCGTAAGCCCGTTGCGGAGATTGAAGTGGCCGCGGTCACTCTTCACGTCTTGGACCTGATTGGTCCCCACGAATCGTGGCCCGCTGACGACCAAGGCAACGCGGTCGTTCACTTTCCGGCCGACGCAGTTGAACTGTCAAAAGAGCTGCGAAGGTTTTGGATTTACGTGCTGCTGATAGCCGTCAGGGACAACGCGACCTCTGTGCACTGTCACTCAGAACCGGCGTCGGGCCTCGCGGCGGTGTACTACGTCGTGAAAGACGTTCGCTACGAGTTCATTCCTCCTCCGCCCGGTTACGCGCCCGCGCTCCTTGCCACGGCCCGATCGCTGTTCACGCCACCTCGTCGCCGATTTGCGATATTCAGCCGCCGTAAATCCGACGCAACGACCGCCTCGACGGTCACCATTGACTTGAGTGGTGGCCCAGTTGTTTGGGATGTGGTGTGCTGGTCGGTCGGGATTCGGGCCGGTGTTGAATTGTATCGCACCGAACCGTTTGGTCGCCCGGGTATTAGTGGGATGAGTGCCAGACACCCGTGCGGGTGACGCAGTTGGTCGGAGTTGGGAAACGCCTCTGATTGGCGGTCTTTAACTCCAATTTACTCATTTTTGGGCCTACATTTCTCCTTCGTATCCCGCAGTTTGGTCACAAAACACAAGGAATTCCGCGGTACCGCCCTCGCATCACCTGCGGTTGACACGTTTCCGCAGTTCGCTTAAAGATGCCGCCCGAACGAACCGACGGGGTTGGCTCCGGATTCGGACCGGAGCACCGACCCTGCCCCAAACGGTCAAGAACGACCGCGTCGGACCGTCGAGACATCGCCTATCACGGAGGGTTACCGCATGATTCGTCGAACCTGGATCACCCGCCTGTTCACCGCGGCCGTCGCGATCGTGGTCAGCACCGGGACCGCCAGCGCCGGGCTCCTGCCCGTTTCGGTCACCGTTCAGCCGGAAGCCGGAAACTTCCGCTGGACGTACTCGGTGGTGCTCCCCACCGACATGAAGCTGCAAGCCGGCAACTACTTCACCATCTACGACTTCGCCGGGTACCAGGCCGGGTCCGCGAGCGTGTCGGGCACCTCGCCCGACGACACCTTCGCGCAGTACTGGACGGTCAGCACCTCGAACGTCGGCCCGACCCCGGACCGGCTGAACCCGCAGGACGACCCGAACATCGCGAACCTGACGTTCACCTACAACGGGCCGACCATCCCGGCGGGTGCGCTTGGTTTGGGCAATTTCTCCGCGACCTCGCTGTATCAAGAGACCACGGAGAGCTTCTTCACCGCGACGAACCCGCAAGTCAAGACCGGGGCCACCGACAACAACATCACCAACACCTTTGTGCCGAAAGGTGAAGGCACGGTAGTGGGCAGCCCGGAACCGGCCACCCTGGTCCTCGCGGGCCTCGGCCTGCCGCTGCTCGGCCTCCGCCGCGCCCTGCGTCGCAAGAGCACCCCGGTCGTTGCCTAACGTCGGATCGCGCTGTGCTACCACCGAACCCCTGGGCGCCATCGCCCGGGGGTTCTGCTTTTGAGTGGAAATGTTTCATACAAGCACTTCCGCTTCCGGGAACCGGCCCTTCAGCGCGGTGCGGTGCGAATCGCTCAGGAAGTTGTTCCGCAGATCGAGGTAGTACAACTTCAGCCGCGCCGGGTCCGAATCGACCAAGTCGTGGACCGCGCTCGCGGTCAGGCCGTTGTTCGCTAGCCTCAACCACCGGAGCGGCGACGGGGTCGGGCGCCGACTCGTGCCCGCGATGATCTCCCCCACACCCGCGTCGCTCACGCCCTGTCCGTCGAGGTCGAGCACTCGGAGCCGGTCCCACGGAACGGTCCAACCCAGGTCCAAACGGGTCAACGGACCGGGGCCGCTCAACTCCCGGCGCCACGCACATCTCAACTCCTCGACCGCACGCAGGCACTTGCTCGCAAGAACCTTCTGGATCTGATCCGATTGAAACACGATAAAACTCACGTCGATCCGAGTGAATCGTCGGTGATCGGCGCACGGGAGCGCTTCGGCCAGTACGCGGGAAAGGTGCACATTGTCGGCGAGATCGAGTCCCGTCAGTGCCGGGAACGCCGATCCTGCGAGAAGTGCCCGAAGCCAGGGAACGGGCACCGGATTGTATCGCAAGTTCAGATCGGTCAGTTGGTCCAAGTGCCGGCACGCGGCTAGTTGATCGAAGTAATCCGGATGCTGCCCGAGTTTACTGAAATCGAGCTTCCTCACCCGCGTCATTTGAGGGGAGTTGAACAGTGGCTCAAGTGAAACGGGGTCCACCATTCGCGCGAACCGCTCCACGAGAAGGGAGCGAATCGGCGCGGTGGCGAACAGCGCCGGGGCACTTTGCACGAACGTGGCCGCGTTCACACCCACGTGCTCGATGAACCCGCGCGCGAACCGGTGGCCGATGATGCGTTCCGAGAGCGCCCGGGTCCATTCTCCGCTGTAGCGGTCCAGCAACTTCTGGGACGCGGCTTCCAGTTCCCGCGCCCGGGGGCTGAACGCCTCCTGCTGTGCGGCCTCCACTTGCAGGCGGATGAACTCCCCACGGTCCGGCGCGCCGTTGTCCTTCAGCCAGTCCGCGAGCATGAGGCGCGGGATGTCCTCCTCCGGGTTCGCGGTGATGGCGGCGAGCAGCGATTCGCGGTCGCTCAGAGACATGCTCGAACGGCTCCCTCAACGCGCGACGAGAAACGGCCCGCTCACTTCGTCCCGTTGCGAACCGTAGGCGACCTTAAGGCTCACTTCGCGGTACGCGGGCCGTCATTTCTCGCATTACGCCTGAATAATCTGCATCACTCACCCCGACTCGGCTACCAAATACGGATTGTACTCGCGCGAACCCGGCGATCGAACTCGCAATGCGCAAAAGTATCGGCCCGGCTCATCCGCGCCAGCGCGCTGATGCCCCGCCTGTAGGGAAGCGACGTTCCAATGTGGCAACTCGTGTCTTGCTGGACTCGTTTTGATTGTCTTTTATGCCTCGGCAGAGGAGAGCGCCGCACGTGTGATGGCACCCGTCATACTTGCCCGTTGCCGAAGGTGCACAACCTCCGCGATTCGTTCTCATTTTTGTGCTGTCGCCTGCGTATTCACGGTGCAGAGCCTCGTATTAGAGTGCGTAGCAATGGCGCCCGGGCGCACGTATCGGTCACTCGCGCACCTTATTATACTATGATAATCTTTGTTAACATCCTGCAAAGCACAAGGTGCGAGCACATTCGGCTGTTGGTTCGCTCCTTATTCGGGCAAGACGTGGTTGCCTCGAATATGAAAATCGAGAATATGAACGAAGAATTATTCACGAAAAATTCCCGTTAGAGCCGCCGAAATTGTGCGTCTCGTTCGCTTACCTTGTAAGCGCGGTACGGTGATTGCGTATACCCTTCTAGCCCGCGACAAACTTCTCCCCGGTTTCGTCACGTCCTCGCACCGTCACTCAAAGGGCGGTGTCCGGTCTTTTCCGCTCACGTTCTGAGAGGTTCACAATGCCGGTTGGTGCGATCGCATCCCTGTCACCGTTTTCTGCCCCTCGTCACACCCACACAACCACTCGCGCCCCACAAAGGAAGCGCACCGCGTTCACGCTGATTGAACTGTTGGTGGTGATCGCGATCATCGCGATCCTGATCGGGTTGCTGCTCCCCGCGGTCCAGAAGGTCCGCGACGCCGCGGCCCGTATGAGCAGCCAAAACAACTTGAAGCAAATGGGCCTCGCGATGCACAACCTCGCGGGTAACCAGTCCGACCAGTTCTGCGCCGGTTGGGGCGGTCAGCGCCCCACCACGAGCACCGGCGACCCCGTGCGGCCGTGGACGTGGCACATCCTGCCCTACATCGAGCAGGATAACGCCTCCAAGAACGCCGCAACGACCACGGTCATCAAGACCTTCATGGCCCCGAACGATGCCTCGTTCGTCAGCGGGCAACCGCTCACCAGCTACTCGGGCAACGGGCTGGTGCTGGGGATCGTGAATCCGCTCGGCGTCGCCCCGGTCGTTAACACGGGTACTCCGTCGTACACGGCGAAGCTGTACAGCATGAACTCCCCGGGCGACGGCACCTCGAACACCCTTCTGTTCGCGGAGCGGTACGCGGTGACCACGACGGGCAGCGGGACCGTCACGTACAGCGGCGTGGCCGGTGCCGCGGCGCAAGCTACACTCACGCACGTGTACGGCCAGCACCTCTGGTTCCCGACCGGCGCGACCCCGTCCCAGGTCGTGTTCCTCCCGCAATACTTCTCGGCCCCGGCCCAACCGTTCCCGTTCCAGAGCAAGCCGGCCAACAACATCGCCAACGACATGGTGCCGCAGGGCATGTCGTCCGGCACGATGAGCGTCGCCATGTGCGACGGCAGCGTGCGCGGCGTGTCGTCCAGCGTCAGCAACCAGACGTGGACGTTCGTTTGCGACCCGTATGACGGCAACGTGCTCTCGTCGAACTGGTAAGGTATCGCGTGCGAGATGTCTCGTTTGGGGCGTCTTCTGTAGCCGGCCGTTCGCTTCGTTAACGTCATGCGTGGTCTTTGTGGGCCGGGTCGGAGGCTCGTGGGAACGATCCCGCGGGTTTCTGACCCGGCTCATGAGCAAACAGACCTTTGCAGCACCTCGCACAATTCCCACATCTGAAAGTTCTGTACTTCCCGTCGAGCAGAAACGTGTCCGCCCGCCGTGACAACTTGCAAGCCCCTCACGATTGAGGGATAAGAGGTTCATCACTCGCTGCGGCACCGGCACTTTTCATGAGTGCGAACTCTCGCGGTCGTTGCGGCCAGTGATCTTCATTGGTCACGAGGGCGCAGGATGTCGGCTTGGTTTACCGTGTACAGTCCGAAGCCACTCCAGCACGTCACACTTGCCGACGTCTCGGCCTATCTGCGGGGGCCGAAGGTGGATTGGTACATCCTCGCCGAGACATTCGGGATCGAGGACGAAGCGGTCGTCGAGCGAGCAGCGTCCGCCCTGCGCGTCGGGTCATCTGCTGGTAACCTCGGGGAGTGGTTCCGGGTCCGCTACCGGCCGGCGCGGGGCCGACCGCTGGACGTGTACCGGTGGGCCGACCAAGAGCGGGTACAGCAGGAACTGGCGGAGGCGCGGGACGAACATCTCGCGGGCCGGTCGGGGCGAGGGGCGACGGCTGTCCGAAAGGCTCTGTTGGGAGTGGTCGAAGTAGCGGCCGTGGAGTTGGGATTGGTTCATCTCGAAGACATGGGGCTGGTCATCGCGGGGCAGGTGGCCGAGTACCTGGCTGACGTTTGCGGTGGGATCATCTGCGACACCAACGGTGAGTGGTGGGCCGTGCGCAAAGGCTCGCCCCGGTTGTTACTCGGTCGCTCGTGAGGTGCCGAACCAGTTACTGCCGGGTGCGATGGTGCTCTATCACGTTTCCATTAGCAGAAGGCAACCCCGGCCTCAATCACGAGCAAACGAAAGCTGGACAATTCCGCTGGGTCGGCAGATACTGGACTCACCCGCCGTGCCCGGAGACTCTCCACATGCGAGCTGCGATGTGCGTTCTGGTTACGGGATTGGCGCTGGCGCTCCCGTCCGCCGTTGTGCGTGCAGATGATCCTCCGAAGGAGTGGGCGTTCACGGGCCGGACGCAGACCGCTACTGCCGAGGTGCGGGCGCAGGTGACGGGGCACCTCACCCGGGTCGCGGTTCGGGAAGGAGATCCGATCGGGAAGGGGGATCTGCTGGCCGAGATTGATTCACGACCGTACCGACTGGCCCTGAACGCAGCCCAGGCGCGCCTGAAGGTCGCCGAGGCCAAATTACAGATGGCTAAGATTGCGGCCGCTAATGCCAAGAGGTTGCTGGAGAACAAGGTAATCAGCCCGGACGAACTGGGCCTGAACGCGGCGGCAGAGGCCGAAGCGACGGCCGCACTCATCGTGGCGAAGGTGGAAGTGGAGCGGGCCGAACTGACCCTGTCGTGGACGCGAGTCACCGCTCCGTTCAGCGGCCGGGTGAGCCGCATTCCGGCCACCGAGGGCGGCCTCGTCACCGCCGACCAGACGCACATCCTGACCGTCGTGGCCACCGACCCAATGTACGTCACATTCAACGTGCCCGAGTCCATCCTTTTGCAACTGCGCCGCGACGGGCAGGCCGAGCCGAGTAAATTGAGCGTGGCGGTCGGGTTCGCGGGCGATAAGGGCTTCCCCCACGAGGCGAAGCTGGACCTGATCGCGCCGGAGGTCGATCCGAAGACGGGGACTGCGCGGTTCCGGGCCACGATCTCGAATCCGAAGGAGCTTTTCTCGCCCGGAATGTCCGCTCGCGTTCGGCTCATCCCGCCTACCAAATAGACGAAGCGATTCTACCTGCCACTGCGCAACTCCGGATCAGAACCGCGCGGACCTCACAGGTTGCCCGTGCGGTTATTTGACGTCGATCACGTAGATGTCGCTACCGCCGTCGCGCGTGGAAACGAACGCGAGCTTCTTTCCCTTGGGGTGCCACGCGGGGGCGGTGTCTTGCGCCTTGTGTTCCGTCAGATTCGTGAGTTCCTTGCCGTCTTCCGTCATCAGCCAGATGTCCGAATTCCCGGAGCGATTGGACGCGAACGCGATCCGCTTGCCCCCCGGTTCCCAAACGGGCCACGCATCGAGGAACTCGCCGTCCGTGATGCGCGTCTGGCCGCTCCCGTCCGCGTTCATGACGTGGATCTTCTGCTTCCCGCTGCGCCCGCTCGCGAACGCGATCTTGGTCCCGTCCGCGTTCCACGCGGGGTGGAGGTCGTAGGCCGGGTCGTTCGTGAGTCGCGTTTCGTTCTTGCCGTCCGCGTCCACGGTAAACAGGTCGGGGTTCTTGTTCCGCGTCGACACCCACAGCACCTTCTTGCCGTTCGGACTGAACCGCGGCGACTCCTCGAACGCTTTGTGCGGAATGAGTATCTGGTCGTCGCTGCCGTCGGCCGCGCACACGTTGATGCGCAACTTGCCGTCGGTCCCTTCGAGCTTGTCGTACACGTAAACGATCCGCTTCCCATCGGGCGAAAAGTGCCCATCAAAGTGCGGTTCGGCGTGGTTCGGCAGCAGGCGCTTGAGTTCCCCGCCCTCTGCGGGCATCACCCACAGTGCCATCTTCCCCTGGTGGATGCGCGTGAACAGGAGCGTTTTGCCGTCCGGCGACCACTGAATGTTCTGTTTGAAACTGCCGTCGTTGGTGAGGCGAACGGGAGCATTTTCACCACCGAGAGCGCGGAGGGGAGTCAGGGGGAAGCACAACAAAACAGTGACCAAACTGCGCAGAACGAGCGGCTTCATGTTGTCTCCTCTGCGCTCTCCGCGCCCTCTGCGGTGAACCGTTTTTACTTCTCACCTACGCGGTGCCGCTCGCGAAGCCGAGCAGCGCGCGCGTCATCGGGCCGCCCGCGACGAGGAGCTCGGCAATCGCTTCCTCGAACTGCTGGTCGGTGACGACGAGTTCGGGGCCGGTCCCGTCGGCTTCGGCCGCGAGCACCGCTGCCTTGCGGAGCAACTCGCGGATGAACGCGGCGCTCACACCGTTCGTTCGGCGCACCCACACGTCCAGATCGGTGAGTTCGAGTTTCAGCCCGCGGCTGTAGAGGTCGAACAGCCGGCGCCGGCACGTTTCGTCGGGGAGCGGGACTTCGATGGCCAGGTCGATGCGCCCGGGGCGCGCGGCCAGCGCCGGTTCGAGGAAGTCCGGGCGGTTCGTGGTGAGGATGAAGAGGATGTCCGCGTCTTCGCCGAGGCCGTCCATCTGGTTAAGTAACTCGAAGAGCAGCGCGTTCGCACCGACCGACTGCTGCTCGCGCTCGGTACCGATGAGGTCCACGTCTTCGAGCACGATAGTCGCCGGTTCGAGCAGCCGGGCCAGGGCGCACGCGGTTTCAATGGACCCGACCGCCCCGCCCGTGAGCACCAGCACCGTGCGGCCCTTCATTTGCGCCGCGAGGTACATCGCGGAGAGCGTCTTACCCGTGCCCGGTTTGCCGTGCATCAGGATGCCGCGCTTCAGGTGCCGGCCCGCGGCCTTGAGCTTCGCGGCGTGCTTGCTCAACCCCATCGTTTGCCGCTCGATCCGGGTCAGCAGTTCTTCGGGGAGGATCAGGCTCTCGCGGTTCACGTCGGGCAACTTGTGGAACCGGACCGTGGTGCCACCCAAGCACCCCTCTTCGACCGAGAGCACCTTTCCCCGGAACGCGGCGCCTTGGCGCACGCCCTTCACGAGTTTGCGCGAGAACCGCTCCGCCGCCTCGCGGTCGGGGGCCATCACCTCAACCTGAAGCCCCCTATCGCGGAACGCTCGCCGGTCTTCTTCCGTGAGGAGCAGCGCGACCGGGTGCCCGTCGTCGCGGAACGTGTACAACCCTTGTTTCACGCACGCGAGCCGCTGATCGTTGGCGAGTTGGACGTCGACGAATTCGACCGGCCCCTCTTCGTACTCTTTCCCGGTCGTGGGACGCGCGAGTCTGGCGAGCGACACGCCGGAGTACAGATTGGGCAGCACGACCCCGACGAGCGCCGGGTCCGCGCCCGCGAGTAGCTCTTCGATCGTGAGGTGCAGGTTCGCGCGGTCGTAGCTCTGGAACGTTTGTTCGATGACGGGCAGTTTGGCGGGATCGGTACCGAAGTGCTTGCGGAGCCGGGTGAACAGGGCCGGCTTCTGCGCCGATTTCTTCTTTTTGGTGGCTTTGGTCTTCTTCGCCATCGCGGGCCTTTGCGAGTTTGGGGGCGGGGCAGACTCGCCGAACAGACGCCGCGGGTGCGGGAGCGGTTCGCGGTCAGAACAACTCTTCGATGACGCGGCCCACCGGGGTGAGTCCGAGTCCCGTAATCTGTTCGCTCGTCAGGCCGATCTGGTTCAGCACGGTCGCGTTCAGGTCGACGGGCGAGAGCGGCGAATCGGCCGGCTTCGCGGCGCGGGCGTCGCTGGTCCCCACGAACCGCCCGCCGCGCACCCCGCCGCCGGCAACGAGCGCGCTGTAGCACCCGGGCCAGTGGTCGCGCCCGGCCTTGTCGTTCACCCGCGGCTCGCGCCCGAACTCGCCCACGGCGAGCACCAGCGTGCTGTCGAGCAGCCGGCGCTCGTGGAGGTCGGTGAGCAGCGCGGCCATCGACTGGTCGAGCCAGGGGGCGTGCCGGTCCTGCATGATCTGGAAGTTGCGGTAGTGGTGGTCCCACCCGCCGTCGCCCGCATCCTCTTCGGCCTCGACGTGGTCGCTCCAGTTCACCTGTACGAACGGCACCCCGGCCTCGACCAGCCGGCGCGCGAGCAGACACGACTGGCCGAACCGCGTGCGCCCGTAGGCGTCCTTCGTCGCGTCGCGCTCCTTCGACAGATCGAACCCGTCGGCCGCGGTGCGCGAAGTCAACATGCCCAGCGCCCGCGCGTGGTACTCGTCAATCGCCCCCACCGAACTGAGGTGACTGACGCGCCGGTCCGCGCTGCCGAGCGCGGAGAGGAGCTTCTGCCGGTCGGCCACGCGCTCCGGGGTGAGGTCGCTCGGGAGTTGCAGCGCCGGAATCTTAGTGCCGGTCGCGGGGTCGTATTCTAGGCGGAACGGGTCGTACCCGCCGCCGAGCGGCCCGCCCCCCTCACCGATGATCGCCTTCTTGCCCTGGTGCAGTTTCCCGCCAATCACGAAGAACGGGTGGATCGCGCCCGTTGATTTGGTCCCGCTAAGCGCCTTCGCGACGACCGAGCCGAGCGCGGGGCGCGGGGAGCCTTGCAGCGGCTTGCCGTCTAGTCCGGTGCCGCCCGCGGCGCTGCCGGTCAGCCCGATGGTGCCCGCGATGCCGTGGTCGTTCGACTGCGTGGTGAGGGTGCGGATAACGGAGAGCTTGTCGGTGAGGTGCGCGAGCTTCGGGAACAGTTCGCAGAACCGGACACCGGGGATCTTCGTTTGAATCGTGCTGAACGGTCCGCGGTAGTCGAGTGAGGCGTTCGGCTTGGGATCGAACGTGTCGAGCTGGCTCGGCCCGCCCCAGAGCCACAGGAGGATAACGGCCTTCGCCTTGGCCCCCTCACCGGCTCCGGCCGCGCGAGCGCGCAACACGTCCGCGAGCGCCAGACCCAGAACGGACGACGCACCGACCTGAAGGAACGCGCGCCGGTTCAGCCCGGCACACGTGCGCGTAGTTCGACGACCGACCAGCAGCATGGGGAGAGACCTCCGCGGGTGTCCCCATTATCGGGAGCCGCACGCGGAGACACAAGCCAGAAGCGGAACGCTCCAGGGCCGCATAATTCTCGTAGTTACGTGGCCCCACCCGCTCGTTGACACGAGCGGTTCGCCCGGAGCTTTCTTAGCGAACCGCGAGTGTTAACGAACGGGTGGGGCCACATCTGCCCACTTCTACACATTAAACAGAACTGGGATCGAGTGCATTTCATTTGACAAACAAAGTGTCAATGTGCACACTATAGATAGTTCGTGCAGTGGCGGAGCCACCACGGACGGATCAGGAAAAATGGCCGAGCGAAGCGATAGACCCTGCCCGCAAGGGCAGCGGGTAAGTGGCGTGCTGTAGGTCCACCAGTTTAATGCCCCGCCACCCTCGCGGGGTTCGCCAAGCGGGTAACAGATTGCTAACGCGCTTTCAAAACACAAATCCTGCTAGTCAAATTACTTGCGACGAATATCTGGCTTTAATCCGGGGCCAAAACGTTAGCAAATGTTAGCAATTTACCCACCCCAACCGGGTCGCCGAAGCGAGAACTCAATGGCCATAAGACCGAACGCGGAGTTGCCTTTGGAATCCGGTCGATCCTGTTAATCCTGTCAAATAATCTTCGCGATTCACACCGACCGTTCGCCTGAGTCTCTTGACGAGTGTTGACGAGCGGGTGGGTGCCCGCATCTGCTCACTTTCACGTACTAAACGGCACCGCAGAACAATCGCGGTGAACGGCTACTTGCCCAGGTGGATCTGCTCGAAGCGCGGGGCGATGCTCAGGAACGCCGCGACCACGGTGGGGTCGAACTCGCCCTCGGACTCGGTGGAGATCAGTTTCACGGTCTGCCCGTGACTGAGCGGCGGGCGGTGCGGGCGCCGGCTCCGCAGCGCTTCGTACACCGCGGCCAGGGACACGACGCGGGCCGCGAGCGGGATCTCCTCGCCGATCAGCCCGTCCGGGTACCCGGTGCCGTCCCAGCGCTCGTGGTGGCTGCGGGCGACTTCGGCCGCCACGTCCAGCCCCTGGACCTCGCTCCCGTAAGCCTGCGCCACGCCGACCAGCACCTCGGCGCCGATCGAGCAGTGCGTTTGAACGATCGAGCGCTCGGAGGCGTCCAGGCGCCCGGGCTTCAGCAGCGTGTGCCGCGGGACCCCGAGCAGCCCGACGTCGTACATCGGGGCGACCGCGGCCAGGACGTCCGCGTACCGGTCGTCCTTCAGTTGCATGTACGAGCCCGTGTCGGGCAGCGCCCGGCACAGCGCCCGCACGTAGCGCGTGAGCCGCTGCCACTGGCCGTCGGCGGCCAGTTGCGTCTCGGCTAGCAGGCGCGACACGGTGAGCGAGAGCGTCTCGGCCGCGACCGGGCGCGTGGTGCCCACCGGGGGCGGGGTGAGAACGGTATCGGAATCGCTCGACTTCGCGGGCCGGCGCATGATGAGCGCCCGCACCCGGGACAGGAACTCGACCGGCGCGAACGGCTTGCTGATGAAGTCGTCGGCCGACGACACCGACAGCCCGCCGAGCGCCTCGGCCGGCAGGTCGCCGGAGGTGATGAGCACCTTCATGCGCTCGGAGTCCAGCCCGGCGGACCGGACCTTCTCCACGAGTTCCGGCCCGCTCATCCCGGGCAGCCCGACGTCCACCACCGCGAGGTCCGGCGGGTCGCGGGTGATCTCGGTCAGCGCGGTCTCGCCGTCCTCGGCCTCGCGCACGTCGTACTGGTCCTGGAGCAGCGCCACCATGAGCGCCCGCACGCCGGGGTCGTCCTCGACCAGCACCACGCGCCCGCGCCCGATGCGCTCCTGGCGCGAGTTCCCGGCCGCGGGCGTGACCCCGTGCGGCAACCAGAGCGTGAACCCGGTGAGCGCCGCGGACACCGTGCGGGCCGACGGGAACCGCATCTCCGGGTCCGGCTCCATTAAGCGCGACACGAGGTCGGACACTTCGGCCGGCACCTCCGGGCGCACCCGGCGCACGGCCGCGGG
>HG799463.1:708131-879416 GCA_000531095.1 Gemmata massiliana
GAACCGGCGGTGCAGGTCCTGAACGGGGTTCCCCGATTCCGGGTACGGGTCGCGGCCCGTGAGCGCCCAGTACAGCGTCGCCCCGAGGCTGAACAGGTCCGCGCGGCTGTCCACCGAGTGCGGGTCGCGGGCCTGTTCGGGGGCCATGTACCCGATCGTGCCGAGCACGACGCCGGGTTCGGTCATCTGCTGCGTCGGGAGCCGCGCGAGGCCGAAGTCGAGCACCTTCGCCTGCCCGTCCGGGGTCACCAGCACGTTGCTCGGCTTGATGTCGCGGTGCACCAGCCCGTGGCGGTGCGCCTCGCCGAGCGCGTCGGCCACCTGGCGGAACAGTTCGCAGGCCCGCAGCGCGGGGAGCGGCCCGCTGTCCCGGACCAGCGTGAACAGGTCCTGGCCGGGGATCAGCTCCATCACGAAGTACTCGCGCGCCTGGCTCCCGGCCCGGGAGTGCCGGCCCGCGTCGAAACAGGTCACGATGTGCGGGTGCTGGAGCCGGGCGACGGCCCGGGCCTCGCCATAGAACCGGTGAATCAGGCGCGAGCTGACGTCCGTCGAGCGCGACATCACCTTTAGCGCCACTTGGCGCCGGAGCAGGATGTGTTCGGCCCGGTACACGGTGCCCATCCCGCCCTGGCCGAGTATGTCGAGGAGCCGGTAGTTCCCGAGGATCAGGTCGTCGGCCCCGCCCTTGCGGATCGTGTCCACCTGGAACCGGGTCAGCAGGTGCAGCCCGAGCAGTTTGGCCAGGAGCGCGTCGACCGCGGTGAGCCGGGTGAGCACGTCGCGGTGGTCCGGCGGCACCTCTTCCCACTCTTCGGGCATGAGCACTTGCGCGGACAGGAGCCGGGCGAGGAGGGACTGGGCCGGGGGCATCGCCGCTTCCATCGTACCGGGGCTGCTCCCGATCACGGGCAGCTCCAGGTCGGTCGCGAACTCATCGACCAGGGGCGACATCAAACCCTCCCGAACGCGATCGCGCTCGTCGTTTCGGCTTCGGGGGAAGAGATTCATAACAGGTGGGCGTCAGGTCGTGGATCGGCCGGCTCACAGAAGCTGGTCCGCGACAAACCTGCGGCACGATTCCGGTGGTGACAACTGAATGGCGGAGAAGTGGACGGCGGGAACCCGGTAATCGCCCCCGATTCGCGCCCGGTACGCGAAAATTCGCCCGGTGGTGAAGGGCGAATTCACGCGCCACACGAAGTCCGCCGTACAACGGGAACGCGGACCGGTCCCGGGGCGGGGCCGAACGGCCGAATTAAGGGACAAACTAGCGCGTCGCAGAACGATGTGGGTTAGCCACCGCACAAGCCTTCCAGGGCCGCGAAATTCTGTACGGAAATGATGTCCCACCCGTTCGGTAGGAACTGCGGTTTCAGCACGGCCCGAAAGTGATCGCGCCACGCCCACACGAACGCTCTCCAGTCCGCGCTCGCCTCAATCGTCGGTTCGGGCGCGTCCTCGTAAGTGCGGTGGCACCCGTTGCACACGAACAGCACGTTCGACAAACACGAGCGCCACGGCTGCGGCACGCTCTTTTTGTGGCGCTTCGGCACGACGTGGTGCCGCGTGAGGTCGGTCCTGGCCCCGCAGCACACGCACCGGTCGTTCTTCACCTCCATGAAGAACTCGGTGAACCCGCCCAGGTACAGCTCGCGGAGCCGGTCCTCGGTTTGCGGATCGGTGAACTGCAACACGTTCGGCGCGATCTTGTGAGCGTACCCCTTCCGCAAATAGAACGCGGCCCGCTTCGCGCTGCACCTCAAAATCGGCTCACCCTTGGTATCGAGGACACGGAACGTCTCGTAGCGTGTCGCACCGTCGAGGTGGGTGTATTCCGCGCGCTCGTCCGTCGGCTCCCAGCCCGCGGAGCCGAAGTTTTTGACCTTACAGCGCCCCGAACCGGCTCGCAGGGACCGTTCCGGTCCGTGTAAAAACTGGAACTCGACCCACTCATCCGTCACGACCGAAATGCGGACCACTTCGGCCTTTCCGCCGCGCCGTCGCGCATAGACTTGGCCGGTTTGCGGGTTCATTACACGAGTCCGAACGCGCGCACGGGGAACGTACCCATGCCTCTCACTTTGACAGGGGTCGCGAAGAATCGGAAGTCAAAATCGGGCAGAGCCGCGAGTCCCGTCAGGTGCTCCACGACCGGTACGCCCGCACCGAGCAGCGCCGTGTGGACCGGGCGCTGCATATCAGCGGTGTCATCAATGTTGAGCGAATCGATCCCGACGAGGGCCGCGCCCGCTTCGGCGAGGTACGCGGCCGCGTCGCCCGTGAGGAACGGGTGGCCCTCGAAATACTGGTCCGTGCGCCAGTGCGCGTCCCAGCCGGTGTGAACGAGCACCGCCTTGCCACGAACATCAAGCCCCGCAAAGAACTTCCGCGTAACCGCGCGGCCCGCGGCCGGGTCGAAACGCACCACGAGTCCGGGGATGTGCGCGACGCGATCCAGCGGCAGTTGCGATACGTCCGCTCCGTCCGCGAACCGGTGGAACGGCGCGTCGAGGTACGTCCCGGTGTTCGAGACCATCTCGATTTTGCCGATGTGGAACTCGGTGCCGGGCGCGTAGATCGCCCGCGACGCCTCGCGCGAGAGGAAATCGCACACGAGCGGCGCGGGCAGCCCCTTATAGGTAATCATCCCGCTCTCGATCGTGTGGCTCACGTCAATCAGCATGGGCACCCTCGATTCCTTACAGTCCGGGATGCGGGCAAGATGCCCGCGGTCCTAGGGCTCACTTCGCCACGTCCGCACCGGGCAACACGAGGTCGTTGAACCGGTCCACTGGTTCCTTTGCGGTCCAAGCGATGCCGCGCAGGAGCAGCACGCGGAACAGCGGGTCGTCGAACGTCCAGGAGTAGTGGCCGGGGATCGACACGAACACGCGCCCGCGCCCGTGCTCGACCGACCAGAACAGCGGGCGCGGTTCTTTCTCTTCAGTTGCCCAGCCGAGTTCGCGCGTCTTCGGCAGGTCTCCGGTGAGTAGCCAGTAGCTCTCGTCGACCAGTTTGAGTTTGTCGAAGTTGCGCGTGATCGGGTGCTTCGCGTCCGTGTTGAACGTGAGATCGAGCGGGCCGTGCCGGAACTTAATCTTACCGCTATCGGCGGCCAATCCGATGCGCTTCGCGAACCCCGGCACGTCGCCGCGCCCGTCCACCGCCCAGTGGAGGTACGTCAGACCGCCGCCGCGTTCGAGGAACGCATCAATCTCGGCCGCGCGTTTCGCGTCCCAGTCGCCCCGCTGGAAGAAGACCATCGCGTCGGCCTTCTGGAACTCTTCTTTCGCGGGCCAGTCCATCGCCGTTGCGACCTCGATCTTGTCACCGGCCGCGAGCAGTTCGGCCCACGCCTTCTGCCACGCGGGGTAATCGTGCTCGCCCTTCCCGTGGTCCTTCGGGCCTGCCACCAGCACCACACGAATGGGGCGCGTTTTCTCGGGCGGGTTGGGCGCCCCCGCGAGCGCCGCGTTCACCTCCGCGAGCGTGCGCGGTTTGGGACGCTTCTCAGGGCCGGCGTAATCGTCTGGCATGCGCGGTGCGGGAGTGAGCAGGAACGTGAGTAAATCGCGGGCCTGATCGGGCGGGAGCTTCTTCAGCAGGTCGTCCGGCATGACCGACAGCGGCGACGCCTTGATCGACTCCACATCGGCCCGATCGACGATCGTGGTCGCTCCCTTGTTGTCACCGATGTGGAGCTTATCGCCGACCGTGCGTACCACGCCCGTGAGTACGCGATCGTCCTTCAGAGCGACCACCGAGGCGACGAAATCGGGGTTGATGGCGAAACTCGGTTGCGTGATGTCGCGCACCACGGACCCGTAATCGCGGTGAATGAGGTTCGTGAGATCGGGGCCAATGCTGCCACCCTGAGAGTGGACGCTGTGGCACTTGAAGCACGACGCCTGTTCGCTGAAGAACACTTTTCGCCCGCGTGCCCAACTCCCGCCGTCGAGTTCCTTCGGGCGCGCGAGTTCGATCGGCTTCCCGATTTCGGCCTTCGTATCCGCCCACGGCACCAGCGCGCGGTGAAGCGGGAATGGGCGCGGGCGACTGTCTTCTGCGGTGAACCAAGTAACGGACGCGGGACGCACATCGCTTGCACCGGGCGCCACCTGCGATGCGACACGCGCGGGCCACACCCCTCTTTCCTTGTCTTCCGCAATGAGAAGTTTTCCGTGTTTAACCGTGATTTGTTCCTTCGGTAACTGGTAATCGATTTTCGATCCCGGTTGAACGGCCGGGCGGAGCATGTCAATTAGGTTCAATTGCCCCTCCAGTACCAGCGCCCCGCCTTTCTTCGTTTCTTCCCAGAGTGCGGCGTGAGGCGCGCTACCGGCCGTCAATTTCTGCGCGAGCGGCACGTCAAAGGCCGGCAACCAACCGGTCCACGTTACCTTGCCGTCCGGTGACGCCCATGTTGCCTCACAGCCACTCAAATCGAAGTCGAGGTCGATCTGTGGGTGTTGCGGGAGTGTGCCCTTCGGCGTCTTGTCCTTTGCGGGCCGCCCCATGCCGGGGAGCGTGAGCGCGTAATGCACCGCGCCCACAAGCGAGTCGGTGGCCAGCACGAGCGTTTGGCGGTCGGGTGTGAGTTGGGCCGAATGAACTGCTACGTTGAAGCGCGGGGCGAGCTTCTCGGCCTGAACGACCGCGTACCCCGGCCAGAGCGTTTCAAAGCGGTCGCCGGCGCGAACAAACTTCCCCGCGGTGAGCTTCGTTTGCGCCAGTACGTCGCGGAGCAGTTGCGGATCGACCGGCCGATCGAACTCGACGCGGACCTCGCGCGGTCCTGCCGGGTACACCAGCACCGGTTGCGGGTGCGCCTTGTCGGTGTAACTGATCTTGTAGAGCTTGCCTTTCCCCGTCGGTCCGCTGCCCCAATCCGGGCCACCGCTGTGACACGCGACCACGAGCGAACCGTCGGGCGCGATGCAGCAATCGATGGTGAGCATGTTCAGACACGCGAACAGATGATTCTTCGCCACGTAGCCCGCGTCCGTCTTTACCAACTGCGTGCGGTAGAGTTTGCCGCGCGACTCGCCCGTTACGATCGCGTCGCCCGCCCAATTTTTGGGACCGAACGTGAGACCGCCATCTTTCACCGGTTCGTTGAAACAGAACCCGCACGTCGATTGGTGCTGCGGGCCGTAATCGAACGTGCTCGGTTCATCAATCACGCCGGGCAGGTGCTTCGGGTGCCGCGGGGGGAACCCATAGTGTCGTAGGCTGTCACGTTTAATGTGGAGCAGTTCGTCGAGCGGGTTACCGTTGGGGAGCCACGTCGCGCCTTCTTGGTCCGTGCAGAACAGGTCGCCGGCCTTGTTGAATCGCAGCCCCACGGGAAACCGGATGCCGGTCGCGACGACTTCGCGCGTCTTGAAGTCGGGGGCGACGCGGATGATCGTTCCTTCTTCGTCCCTGAGTGAGTATTGCGATTTGCCGTCCTTGTCGACGCGGTACGCATCGGTGTAACTGAACGCCCCGCGCCCGTAGTAGACGGCCCCGTCCTTCGGGTCGAGTGCGACGCCGAGCGCGTCCACGTTGTTCGCAATCTCCTTCCACCCGTCCGCGACGATGATCTCCTTATCCGCCTTGCCGTCGTTGTCGGTGTCGACGATGAGCGTCACCTTCCCCTTGCACGCGACGAACACCCCGGCGCCGTATTTGTACCCCGGCGGCGTGAGGTCCATTCCGATCGGCGCCCGGAGCCGCCCTTTATTCTCCCAGAACAGCTCGGCCTTGTCCTCGACGCCGTCGCCATCAGTGTCCTTCAGCACCCAGATGTCGCCGTTGTAGCACAGCGCCACGAGCGCCCCATCCGCGCGGTACTTCACGTTGTTCACGTTCGTGAGGTCGACGGGGAGCTGCTTTACCGTGAACCCCGGCACGAAGACCTGCACCGCGGGCGGGTCCGCAACCGGCACGAGGCGTTCCCCCGCGGCCGGCGGTTCGGGCGGGAGGTTTTGCTTCAAGTTCGCGTGCTTCGCGGCGAGGTACCCGCGCACCTTCTTCGCCTCGTCGTCGGTGAGCGCGCGCTCGTAAAGTAGTACCTCCGCGATATCGCACCGGGCCGGTCCGCGCACCTCGTGTGCGCCGGGACCGTTGGTGTAGAACCGCGCGCCGACGGTAATCTCTGCCAAGCTCAACGCGACTGGTGCCCAAGAGCGCTCACCGTTCGCGATACCGTCCGTGAACAGTCGAATCGACTTGGCTTCGGGGTTCCCGCGAACTTCGAGTTGATAGAGCTTGCCGAAGTCGCCGCCGGGCTTGAGCAGGTTCTGCCATCCGCCGAACCCCCGGCCTTCCACGTTGAGATCGGTGAAGCGCGGCGTGAAGTTCGGTCCCATATCGACGGCGAGGCCGGTTTCGTAGTCGCGCCCGTTGGGGGCATTGAGCGCGAAGAACCCGCGGAACGCGCCGGGGTTGGCTCGCGGCGCGACCACTACGAAAGCCGTGAATGCCTTCGCGTCGTCTTTACTGCCCGTGAACCGGAGGTGACTGTTTTCGCCGTCGAAGCGCACGACGCTCGCGTCACCGACCTTCACAATTTTCGGCTGCGCGGTCGTGACCGTTTGCTTCAGATTCCGCCCCTTCCCGGACCCATCGAACCACGTCGCGAGCTTCCCACCTGCCGGGAATTTCTCCTTGTTGGCCTTGTGCGCGGCGTCGATGCGGCCCGCGTCCAACCACAACGCGATGCCGTCAGTAACGGGGAGCTTGTCGTCGGTCCACGGCTCGACCGCGTGCGTGACGACCCGCCCGGTGAGTGTGCAAAGAAGGACGAAAGCGAGTCGGAGGTAGAGCATGAGTCACGGTTCCCGGAAGAGGTGTTCCGATGGTAGCCGCGACCCGCAAACGCGGGGAAGTGAAATCCCGGTCGAGCTGAACGCACAAAGAGGATGCGCGGGTCTCTGACTTATTGGTCGGAAGTGACGTTAGTCGTGACAGCCCGAACCCCTTGCGCCGTGCCGTCAAGCTCAGGTGACGTCCCTGTGTCACAGCGTCTGCTACTCGGGTGGGTTGTTAAGGGGGCCGACCCGCCGCCCCACGAGCGTCGGGGAAAACCTGCGCGGCGGAGGCGATTGCGGACCGCGAACCCGGATGGTGAGACCTACAGCACGAGGGTACGCGGGGAGAACATGGCCCGGAAAGCAGACCGTCGTTCATTTCGGAACGGTCAGCGGTGCGGGTGCGGCGACCACGCGCTTGAATCCCGGGCGCTCGCGGAGCGGGACCAGGTAGGGGCTCGTCGCCAATTCGCGCTTGCCGTCGCGCGTCACGAGGTACCCGGCGTCACGAGCACGGACCAGAGTTCGATCGCGCGGGCCGCGTACACTTCGGCCCAAACGCTCCGGGCGAGCGCGGGCATCGCAGCGTCTCGTCGGGCCGACGCCGACGCTGCGGCCAGAGTTTCGGCGCCCCGGAAGCACATGAGCCGGGCGGCCTTCGGGTCCGCGGTCAGGGCGGTGACCTCGGCGGCCGCGTCCGACCGCGGCCAGGCTCACGGCCCGTTGGGACCGGAATTCGTTCCGCGTGGCCTCTGCTTCGCCGCGAGCAACTCGTCCCACACGGGCAGCGCTTCCCCCGAGCGCCCGAGAGTGGACAGCGCCCCCGCCCGGTTCCACCGCACGTTCCGGATCAAATGCTGGAGGTCCGGGCGGGGCACCACGCGGATGCCGGACCGGGTGCCCCGCGCTGCCGGCGAGTCCCGGCCCGGCTCCGGGACACGCCCGGGCTGGCGGTGGCCATCGATTCGTTCAAACCGCGGACCCAGCGGGCGCGAGACTCGGCGTGGTCAGCCGGGACCGTGGCGAAGTCACCCTGGGGGTCGTCGGGCGCACGGACCAGGAGGCGCGGACCGCATTCGTGTGATCGTCCACGAGTGCGGGAGCGATGGTGTATACGGACGAATGGAACGGGTACAACCGGTTGCCCGAAAACAATCGGGGCCACGCGACCGTGACCCACACCGAGCCAACGGGAGTGGGCGCGCGATGACGGCGGGGACAAGATCCGCGAAGTCCACGACACCCTCGAAGGGGGGCCGCGCTGCGGACATTCCTGCGCCCGTTCCGCGGGATCAGCACGCACTACCTCGACCAATACGTCGCCGTCTTCCCGTGTAGCTACGACCTTAAGCACGCTGTACCCGACACGCTCCGCATGATGATCCCTCTCACCCTGACGCCTCATGAGCCAGAAAATAGGGGCAACCGAGATGGGAAATACAAGAACCCCGACAATTCCGGGGTTCTTGCTCGTAAACGCAGCAATCTGGTTAGCGCTTCACGTCCTTGATGTCCAGCACGTGGGCCGTTGCTAGGCTGTTACCGAAGATCTTGAAATCCTTGAAGGTCCACACCACCTTCTTGTCGCGCGTGACCTCGAAGAGCTGCGGGTTGTCCGGTCCCGCGTGGCAGTTCCCCACGATGAGGTTGCCGTTCGGGAGCACGTGTAGCGTCGTCACCCACGCGAGCGTGATGCCCGGCAGCTCCTTCTGGTCGATGCTCCACACCACCTTGCCGTCCTTGTTCACTTCCAGCACGCGGTTGTTGTTCCCGCCCGAGATCACGGTGTTGCCGTTCGCCAGGCGCAGCGCGCCGTACACCGCGGTCCCGTGCCCCTCCGGGCCGTGGCCGTCCGAGGCCTTGCGCCCACCCAGGTCGAGTTTGTACTCCCACACGACCTTACCCGTCGCGTCGTACTCGCGCACGCACCCGTCGCCCTCGTGACAGACGAGGTAGTTCCCGGTGTCGAGCTTCCGCACCATGCGCGTGTCGCGGTGCGGGTCCGGCTTCTCCACCTTGAGTGCGATCTCCTTCACGATCTTGCCGTCCTTGTCCACTTCGACGATCCGCTTGTTACCGCTCTCCGCGACGAGCGTGTTGCCGTCCGCGAGGCGCTGGAAGGCGTGGACCTCGATGCGCCCCTTGTACCCCTCCTTCGGCTTCGCCTCGTACTTCCACACGACCTCTTTCTTGGGCGTCATCTCGGTCACGGTCGCAGGGGCGGTGTGCAGGAGCAGGTTACCGTTCGGGAGCAGGTCGATGTCGTGGGAGTTGTGCTTGCACTCCACCTCCCATTCGATCTTGCCGTCGGTCCCGACGAGCACCACGTGCCCCTTGTCCTGCGCGAGCACGCGGTACCCGGGGTGCTTGGGAGCATCGGCCGCGAACGCGGGCAGCGCGAACGCGGGCAGCGCGAACGCGAGCGCTGTGAAGGAGAGAATGAGTCGCATGAAATCTCCTGATAGCGAGGCCACATCACAAAGAAAGGGGCGGTCCGTGGGCGGTGAGATTGAGCGGTGAAGGCAAGCAGAGTTTTAGATAGGATTAGCAGGATCGACAGGAGCGCTTCTGATTTCACCAGCCGGCTTACACCGACCGTTCGCCCGATCCCGCCGATCCTGTAAATCCTGTCAAAGTCTCTTCACCCATCTCCTGTTAGCGCAAAGCATCCAGGGCGGCTTTCAGTTTCGCGCCGGTGTCCGGGCGAACCATGTTCACGAACGCGATCTTGCCCGCGAGCCACTCGCGGAAGTTCTCGCGCCCCTCGCGGTTCTGGGCATCAAGCCCCTCGCTCTTGGCCCGGTGCAGGATCGCGCGGAGCCGGCGGATCTCGTCGCGGCTCACGGACGGCTTGTCGTTCACCACGACGCCCGTGACCACCTGCGCCGCGCTCCGGCGCATCACGCGGGTCTTCTTCTCGTTGACCGCGAACCCTTCCTCGCGAGTGATGTTCCGCACCTTCGCGAGCAGCCAGCCGATCTTCCCCGCGAGGTCCGCGTTGCCGGAGAACGTGAGGTCGTCCGCGTACCGCGTGTAGGTGACGCCGAGTTTGGTCGCGACGCCGAGCAGCCGCTTATCGAGCTTGCGCGCGACCTGATTCGACAGCCCGGGGCTTGTTGGCGCGCCTTGGGGCAGCCCGCGCGGGCCGGTCGCGGCCTCGTACTTCGTGCCCGCGTAGGTAACGGCCGCGCGCGGGCACTCGGTGCAAAGTAGCGCGAGAACCGTCGCGACACTGCCCGAGTAGCCGTAGCGCTCGTAGACCGCGCGCACGCGGAAGAACGCGATCGACGGGAAGAAATCCGAGAGATCGAGGTTCACCACGACGGCCTTGTTCACGTGCGGGTTCGCGTTGGTCACGATCCCGCGCCCGGCGACGAAGCCGTGGGCCGCTTCGGTTACCGGGAGCTTGTTGACGACGTTCTCGAGAATCCAGTGCTGTGCGGCCTTGAGCTTCTTGTGCGGGGCCGCAAGCGTGCGCATTCCGCCGGACTTCTTCGGCACCTGGAACTTGACGTAGTGCGTGCGGGTGGCCACCTCCGTGTGGAACCCGAGCCAGCGGAGTTGCTTGATTGTTAACCCGAGCGCCTTCGCGACGTCCGCGGGCGCGTGGAGCACGGGCAGCCCGAGCGCGGTGAGTTTCGCCTCGTCGCTCATGCGCAGGTGGAGCCGCCCCGATACCCCCCGCCCCAGGAAGATGATGTCCGTGGCCCGGCGGCGCCGAACGGCCTCCACGCGCTCCTTCTTGCGGACGGCGGATTCGGCCTTCTTGCGGGCCTTCTCGCGCTCTTTCGCTTCGCGGTACGCCTGGACCGCCGCGTTGCCCGCTAAGCCGGCCGCGGCCGCGATCCCCATCTCCGTCGGACGAACCTTCTCGTACTCCTCGCCGACGCGGTGGATCTCGTTGAGTTCTTCCGGCGAGAGCAGCCCGTGCGTGACGAGCGCGCGGTCGATGATCTCGGTCCGCGGGTCGCTGACGGGCGGGATGATGCTCTGGCGCCCGAACTGGAACGCGGTCGCGAGCAGGCGCCCGTGCTTCTGGGCCGCATCCACGATCTCCTGCCGCGAGATGGGCAAGAACTCCGACGCGGAGTACGGGTCGGCGGGTGCTTCCGTTTGTGGTTCGGCTTTGGGTGCGGGTTGCTGCCCGCGCGGGTCGGGCGTCGGGGGAACAGAGGGCGGAGCACTTTCCGGGGTCGGAGTTGTGTCGCGCTTGCGCCGGAAGATCCAGTCGAACATGCTCATGGCAGCGCTCGCACGACGAACCCCGACCGCGCGGTCGGTGGGTAAAACAAGGCGACCGGCTCCGACTTCAATCGTGGACCAGATGCGTTCACCAACGCCCGGATATCCGCTCCCGGACCGGGGACGACGGTGGATTCAGCCCGGTCCGGGAGCGGATATCCGGGCGAAAAGAACAACGCACCTGGGAACGCAATCGCAAGCAACCGCACCCACGGCGGAGCGCCGCAGGATGTTTAAGTCTCGGAGCCGGTCGCTTGACTCCAGTCAGTCTGTCGCTGTGTTGAATTGATGCGCGTAGCCTTTAGTTTGGTGGCACAGGCCTCTGGCCTGTGTAAGTTGCCTCCACAGGCCAGAGGCCTGTGCCACGAACACAAACACAAGTTTTCAACACAACACCAGTCTGTTAGGTGCCGAGCACTCTCGCCCGCACCACAATCATCCGAATCCACTCAGCGCAACATGTCGAACGCGGTTTCCAGCGGTTTGAAGCTGAAAGCGAGAATCCGCCAGTCGTTCGCCGGCCTGTAAAAGATCACGATGCACACCACGGCCCCGTGCGCGTGTTTCACCACGTAAGCGACGCGGACCAGTGAGGGACTGAGCACGGTTTCGCGACCGAACTCGAAATCCCCCGGCGCGCCGTACTCTTGCGCGAACTTCTGCCGCCACTCGATGATCCCTTGCCGGAGCCGACCGAACTGTTCGTCGTTGAGCGGATCAACGAACCCCGTGCGGAGCATATTGAAGAACTCTTCTTCCTGTCCTGTGCGGAGCTTGGTGACCAATTCATCGGCCCGCTCGCGCGTTTCGCTCGGTGCTGATTTCTCGCCCCCCGCGGGCTTCGTCGCCGACGGGAGCGTTCGCAACAGTGCGTACCCCCCGAACCCACCGAGCAGCCCCCCGAGCACGCCCGCGAACAGAACCGACTTCGTCACCAGAGCGCCCCGTGAGTTAACTCGTGAACCGCTTGAACCAGCTATCGAGCGTGCCGCCGTCCGTGCCGATGTCGAGCGCCTTGTTGCGGAGCGCCTGGAGGTGCCGGCACGGCCCCTTCCGCAAGCCGCCCGTGTAGAAGTACGAACACGCGCACTTCCCCGCCACGATGCGATCGTCCGCGTCCAGCGTGACCTCCGACTCCGCGCGCCCGTCCACGGTGCCCACAACACGGCGCTGGCCCTTCGCGTCCACGCTGTCGGACGTGACGCGGCACTTCCACCGGCTCAGGTCGCGTGCGGCCACTGTTTCTTCGTTTTCCGGGCCGATGACCTCCGCCGAGAGCGTGACCGGCATCACCTGGCGCCACCGGTACACGCCGTGCGGCAGATCGTGAATCACCTGCCCCAGAAGCGCGAGCTTGTTCAACCCGGCCGACACCGCCGGGGCCGATGCGCGCGTCTTGCTCACGAGCGCGTCGAGCGTCCACGTCGGCGATTGCTTGAACGCGGCCGCCATCGCGTTCATGACTTCGGTCGAAGGGGCAACGGGCGGCGCGAGCTGATCGATCGCGCTGCCGCCGCTGGTCCAGTCGTTCGTGGTCCACCCCGAAAGGCCGAGCGTCAGTTTCATCTCGCCCATCTTCGCGACCCAGAAGCTGGGCAGGCCCGTTCCGAGCAGGTACACGTCCACGCCGTCGAGCAGCGGGAGGAGCCGCCCCAACACGCGGAGCCGGTCGCGGCCCCACGTGCGGATCACTTCCTTCCGCGGTCCGGGGTACGGCGTGTCGTGGAGCACGATCTCCTTGCTCCACGGTTCGAGCACGATCTTCACCGGCGCCCCGGGCGTCAGCTCGAACCGAACCGCACGCGGCGACGCCTTCGCCTTGTGGCGCTTCAGGAACGCGACCAGCGCGTAGATCCCTTCGCGGCTCACGGGCACGCGGCGCATCGGCAAACTCATCGCCGATTGCAGCGCCGAGAACCCGCGCAGCCACGATTGCGGCAAATCAATCTTCTCTTCGCGGTACCCCGCTTCGTCGGACGTTGTTTGGACCTCGAAGCCCATCGGGTCGATGGTGAATCGCGTTTCGCGGTAGCTCCGAATGGTCTGGAAGTGCTCGTAAAGGCGCCACGAATAATCGACGTTCGTGGTGCCGAGCGCTACATCGGTTTCAGCCTCGAACGCTTCGCGCTCGACCGTGAGGCACCCGTAGCTGCTCTCGTCCGCGCTGAAGCACTCGAAGAACATCACGTCCGGGCTAACGGTGATGACCGGGTCGCACGGCATCAGCATGCGCCACAATTCCGGGTCTTCGCGCGAGAGCATCGTGCCGTACCGCGTGCGTGCCTCCCAGTACCGCTGTCGGCACCTCTGGAACTGCCGTTCCAGGTTGCGCGGCATCGGGCGCCCGCGCTCCTTCTCCAGTTCCGCGCGCGTGAGCTTCACGGCCTCGGTGCGGATGCGGGCCTCCTTCGCGGCTTCTTGCTTCTTCCACTCCTCGTAGCCGGTCTTGTCCTTCGGTTTGAAGCGCAAATCCGAAATGACCACGTCGTGAAGGGCCGACATCGCTTCGCGGAAGCGGAGCGGTTGCCGCAGCACGCCCACGAAGCTCACGCGGTCGCGGCGCAAGTTGGGCGCGAGCGACACCGCCAGGCCGGCGGGGGTCTGTGTGACGGTGCTCCGCCCGCGATACGCCGTGTTCAGCAGCATTCAGCGACCTCTCGCGCCCGCCAGTGGCAAGGCGCCTGGGAATCATGGGCGGTGGAACCGACTTCTATCGTGGACCCGAGTCGTTCACGAACGCCGCCCGGGGGTACCCCTGGACGGGAACGCAGGTTGATTCCGCCCGTCCAGGGGTACCCCCGGGCGGCGAAAAGAACAACGACACGGGGGACGCAATCGCTAGCAACCGCACCCGCGGCGGAGCGCCGCAGAGAAGGTCTCGGACCCACCACCCAAGTTTTGGCGAACGGCCAGCGTAAGCTGGCTGGTGAGGGCTCGCACAACTGCGTTGGCACGAGGCTCCAGTTTGTGCCACCAAACGCACCGCCCCACCACAGCGAGTTAGCGTCTCAACCCCTCGCTACTTTCACCAGCCGGCTCACGCCGGCCGTTCGCCTTGTATTGCGGTGTCCGCCGCAACCGACTTCAATCGTGGACCAGATGCGTTCACGACGCCCGCCCCGGACCGGTCGGGCCGAGGACTCGGGTCGATTCAGTTCGGCCCGACCGGTCCGGGGCGGGCGAACAAGAACAACGCACCTGGGGACGCAATCGCGAGCAACGTCAACCGCGACGGAACATCGCAGCATGGTGGTCTCGGATCGCGACGGACACCGTAGCTTTCCGTGTGGCCCGCTCCGTGCGCGGGCCACACGATTCAGTTCCACTGTAACTCCGGGAAGACCGCTTCCACGAGCGGCTTCCGCGTCGGGTTCTTCGCAACGAAGCCCGCAACACCGGCCAACCCCGCGCGGAACTCCGGCCCGCGTACCGAGCGCAGCGCGACCGCAACCATCGGGAGCAGGTCGCCGGCCTCGTCCGGGTGGTCCGTGAGGCGGTCGATGATTTGCCGCATCACGAACGGCTTCGCGCGGCTCCCGCGATGAATGTTCAGGAGCACCGTGGCCCACAGAAACCGCACGCGCTCCGGAGAGAACTTCGTCAGCCCCGTCGGTTCCTTGGCCCGGTCCTCCAGCATTCCGACCAACCGCAACCGAATATTGTCGTAAGGCGACTCCAGGAGCCGCTGCCACACCAGGATCGCGTCGCGCGCACGCGGCTCGGTCTGGAGCCACTCCCAGCCGACCTCGCGCACCTCCTCGAAGCGGCTGTCGAGGAACTCCAGCACCCACAACGGGTCGAAGTCCGTTCGCTCGCTCAGCACCTCGCACGCCCACTTCACAAGATCGACGCGGAGCGGCTCGGCCTCGGCGTTCCGCAAGTTGAACACCGCGGTCAGTTCTTCCGGCGAACGCGGTTTCTTTCCTTTGAGGAACGCGAACCCCAGACGCGCGAGCGGAACCGGGCGCTGCATCGCGAGCCGCACCGCGGACGCGAACGTGACCAACTCCGGCTTCACGTTCCGCTCGACCATCGCACAGATCCGGTCGAGCAGGTCCGTGCGCACCTCGTCCGTGATGCGCAACCACTGCTCGATGCTAACCTCTTCCAGCCCGCGCGCTTCGAGCAACTCCATCGCGAGTTCATTCAGCGCGGTGTTGGGCGCGGTCACCCAGGCGAGGATCTCATCGAGCGTGAGCTGCGCGAGCCGGTCCGGGAAGTGTCGGCGGAGCATCTGCACCGCCCACGTCGCGACCACCCGGCACTTCGCGGTCACGAGCAGGTCGAAAATCGGCTCCGGGCTGCGCAACCACAATTTGCGGAACATCGGGTCCGGTTGCAACCGCGCGAGCGTTCCCCCGTCCGCGACGCGCCACCCCGCCGGCTTCGAGACGATCGTGGGCGAGTAGTGGAACAGGACGTGGACCAGTCCCCAGTTGTCGAGCAGCGCGAGACCGTCGGGCACGTCCGCGTCGGTGTAGAGCTTCAGCGCCGCGCAGACCGCCGGGATGTAGCGCGCCGGCTCCTTGCGCCCGAGCTTGCGGAAGTAGCGCCACGCCCGCCGGCGCAAGTAGGTCCGCGTGGCCACCGAGAACAGGAACTTGCCCCGCGTGAACTGTTCGCGGTTCTGGCTGAACCACGGCCCCGAGTACGAGCGGTCGTCGCGCGAGAGTGTGGTGTCACCGGGGGTCGAAACGGACTCGTAAGACTCGTAGGAACGCGAACGATAGTTGTACTTCTGCTTCGTCGCGCGCCGGCGCCGGATGGTGCGATCGAACCCGACGAGGAACCGCGCCATCACCGCGTCGTCGCCGGTCGTGTCCGCGAACTTGAACAGCCGCTTGACGAGCGGTTCGTGCCGAGGGGAGTTGAACGGGAGGTCCAGGTAACTGAAGAGTAACCGCTTGGCTTCGATCCGCGGGTCCGTCCACCACGTCTCGGCGAACGTGGCCAGTGCGGGAGCGTTCGTGCGCTGGCGGATCGCCTCCACGAATTCCGGCACGCCCGACTGGAACAGCCGCACGGTGCGGTCCCAATCGGGGCCGTTTCCGGCGGGCGGGGGTTTGCGGTCACGGGCCATCGTCACTTCCCGAGTGTGGTGAAGAGGATGGTATGCGGTGCCCGCGCCGGGTGCAAGCGCGGTAGTCGCCCGAACCGGGCACCGCGGTTCGTCGGGGCTACGATCTTTCGCTGGCGAGACAGAAACACTCCAACAAATAAGCGGCCAGAACGCCAGCAAGTTCCCCAAAGCTCCGCCTTACCAAAACTCGGTCCGCGGTGTGAAGCGGTCGCCCTAAAATGGTCTCCTCTGGGGACACCACTTGTGTCCCCAGAGCAGCGGCCGCGTGGGACACGCGGGCCGAAAACACTCTCGCCCAGAGGAGTTTGTCTGTGAACCTGCGATTCATCGGAGTTGCGTCGTCGATCGCCTGCCTATTTCTGGCGTCGACCGCCGTCGGCGACGAGCCGGTCAAAAAGACCGTCAAGGCCGGTGACGGGCTGAGCATCGCCTGCGACGTCCGCGGCAAGGGGGACACGACCCTCGTCTTCCTGCACGGCTGGGGCGGGGACCGTGAGTACTGGAAGAATCAGGCCAATGCCTTTGCCACCGATTACACGGTCGTCACCGTCGACCAGGCCGGCCACGGAGCATCGGGCAAGGACCGCAAGGTGTGGACCGTCGACGCCCTCGCCGGCGACGTCGAAGCGGTGGTCAAAGACCTGAAGCTCAAGCGAGTGATCCTCGTCGGCCACTCGATGGGCGGGCCGGTCGCGCTGTTGGCCGCCAAGCGCTTGCCGGGTACGGTCGTCGCGGTGGTGGGTGTTGACACGCTCCAGGACGCCGAGATGAAGCGCCCCGAGGAACTGGTCAAATCCCTGACCACTGGCTTGGAGAAAGACTTCAAGGGGATGGTGGGCGGGATGTTCGGCGCGATGCTCGCCGAGAAGTCCGATGCCAAACTGAAGGACTGGCTCGGGGACAAGGCGGCGAGCCGGGAACCCGCGATCGCCATCGCCCTCATGAAAGATCTGTTCTCCCTCGATCAAAAGAAGGTGTTCAAGGAAGCCGGGGTGCCGGTGCGGTGCATCAACTCGGCCGGCGGGTACCAGTTCTTCACCCCGACGGCCGTCGAGACGAACAAAAAGTACGCCGACTACGACGCGGTCACCATCTCGGACGTCGGCCACTATCCGATGTTGGAGAAGCCGAAAGAGTTCAACGAGAAGCTCCAGGACGTGCTCAAGGGACTCGCGGCCAAGAAGTGAAGTAATTCAAAAGAGGTCAGCGGCCTCGCTTGGCTGCTGACCTTCGTGACGAGTGCCCCATCACTTCGCGCGCCCACAGAGTTTCGCCGCGAGCTTGACCGCCTGCACGAAACTCGACACGTCGGCGACGCCTCTCCACGCGATGTCGAACGCGGTCCCGTGATCGACGCTCGTGCGCACGATGGGCAGCCCGAGCGTAATGTTGACCGCCTCCTCGAACGCGAGCGCTTTCAGCGGGATCAGTCCCTGATCGTGGTACATGCACACGTAGGCGTCGCACTTCGCGCGGTACTTCGGCAGGAACGCCGTGTCCGGCGGAAGCGGCCCGTCTACATCGATGCCCGCAGCCCGCGCGGACTCGATCGCAGGGAGGATGATGCGTTCCTCCTCGCTGTCGCCGAACAACCCGTGTTCGCCCGCGTGCGGGTTCAGCCCGCACATCAGGAGCCGCGGCGCACGCCCACGAATGCGGCGCATGGCTTCTGCCGTGAGGTCGATCGTGTCGCGGATGCGCCCTGTGGTGAGTAGAGCGGGCACTTCGCGGTACCCGACGTGAACGGTGACGAGACTGCACGTGATCGCTTCGGCCGTGAGCATCATGCAGGAGCGGTCCGCGTTCGTGCGGCTCGCGAGGATCTCCGTGTGCCCCGGGAACGGGATGCCGGCGGCGTGTAGCGCCTCCTTATGGAGAGGGCCGGTCGCGATCGCGTCCACGCGCCCGGCAAGAGCCTCATCGATGGCGCAATTCACATAATCGTAAGCCGCCTTCCCGCACGCCGCAGACACCGTGCCCGGTTGCACCATGCCGGCGTCGATCGCCTTCAGGTCGAGAACACACGCCGCATTGCTGGCACCGTTAAAGTTCACCCATTCGGTGCGGTCGAGCACCCGCTCCGGTTCCGGCCACCCGAGGTGCCGGGCGACTCGCGAGAGCACGTCGGCGTCCCCGATCACCACCGGCACACACAGTTCCCGCACGCGCTCGTCGCGCAGCAGCTTTAAGCACAATTCAGGGCCAACACCGGCTGGATCACCTGTAGTGATTGCGATTCTGGGAAGTTGAGTCATCGTGCCTTCTCGCGGGTCCGTTGCTTGCGAGGCTATTACGCGGGGGTAGAATGCGAGTACTAGGTAAGTTGCGGATACTATTCGGCTTTTTATTCCGCGGCCTCCCCCAAATTGTACGGTACCACCACTCGATGCTCCCCAGAGGGACCGTTCATGTCTATTCGAGTTACCCGGCTCCGGATCGTCGCACCGGCGCTCTTTGCACTCGCAGCCTTCGGGCTGGCGACAGCCGCGAGCGAACCGGACCTGCCGACTCCCAAAGACGTGAAGGAGTCCGTTGACGCGCTGCGCGACGCCTACGAGAAGCACTACAAGGCGGCCGAAATGGACGCCAAGGCGAAGAAGGATCTCGCCAAGAAACTGTACACCGAGGCCCCCAAGCGCAAGACGCCCGCGATGCAGTACGCGAGCTACGACGAGGCCCGCCAGCTCGCGGCCGTGAGCGGGGACGTCCGGCTCACGCTCGACGCGCTCGTGGCGCTCAGCACCAAGTTCCCGGGCGTGGACCAGAACCTCGCCCCGGACACGATCAAGTTGCTCGGCGACGCGGCCCTCGCCTCGACCGAAGACACCGGGCTGATCGCGCTCACGACCGAAGCCGCGTCGTCCGCGTTCGAGCGCGAAGACTTCACGACCACCGTCGTCCTCGGCAAGTTGCTCGCGACCGCGGCCAAGAAAGCCGAAGACCCGGACGCCACGCTGGAAGCCCGTCGGCTCCTGCGCGAAGCCGAGGCGCTCACAGCAGCACAGGGCGCGATCAAGGCGAAGCCGAACGACCCCGCCGCGAGCGAGACCCTCGGCCGGTACCAGGCCTTCACTCGCGGGCGCTGGGACGTGGGCCTGAAGTACCTCGAAAAAGCCGCGCGCAAGGAACTCGCGGCCGCCGCGACCCTGGACCTCGCCAACCCCAAGACCTCGAAGGACCGGGCCGCGGTCGGCGAGGCGTGGTACAAACTCGCACAAGAGTTCCGGGGCCTGGAACAGCGCCGCGTGATCGACCGCGCCTGGGAGTGGTACTCGGCGGCAGTCGCGGTTGCGGCGAACGACGAAGAACTGAAGGCCAGCAACGAGCGCGTCAAGGACATCGAGAAGAACTACCCGGCCCTCTTCAACCTGTCCTTCCAGGGGCACACCGGGGCCGTGGCCACCGCCGCCGCCACGCTCGACGGCAAGACGCTCGTTACGGTGAGCAACGACAATTCGGTGCGCGTGTGGGACACCCGGACGGGCAAGTGCCTGAAGGTGCTCGAAGGGCACACGGGCTGGGTCGGCAGCGTGGTTCTGACGCCCGACAGCGCTCAAGCTGTGACCGCCGGTGGGGACAACATCATCCGCGTGTGGGATCTGAAGTCGGGTAAGGAAACGGCTCAGATCAAGGGCCACACGGTCGCGATCCGCGGGTTGGCCCTCACCGCCGACGGGAAGACGCTGATCTCCGGCGCGAGCGACAAGACCTGCCGCGCGTGGGATCTGAAGACGGGCAAGGAAACCAAGCGGTACGGCGACGGCAAGGAATCGGTCGAGAGCGTCGCGGTTTCCCAAGACGGCAAGTTCGTGCTGGCCGGTAACGACGCGGGCGTCATCACCGTGTACGACGGCAAAACGGGCGACGTGGTGAGCAAGTACGACCGGCACGACGGGATGATGGTCTACACCATCGTCGTCAGCGCCGACGGGAAGACCGCGCTGTCGGGCGCACGCGGCAAGGACGTTCACGTGTGGGAAGTGGCCACCGGCAAGGAGCAGCGCCGGTTCAAGGGCCACACCGAACAGGTGTACCAGATCGCACTCAGCCCGGACAACAAGCTCGTGGCGTCCGCGAGCTACGATAAGACGGTCCGCATCTGGGACTTCGACAGCGGCAAGGAACTGAAGAAGCTGGAGGGCCACGCGGACGGCGTTCAGGGCGTGTGCTTCGCGCCGGACGGCCGGTCGGTGTACTCCGCGAGCTGGGACAAGAGCGCCCGCAAGTGGCGCCTGCCGCTGCTCTCCGCCGGGGCCAACAAGCGGTTGGACTGACACGAACGGGTAGCGACGAATAGAGTGGGGAGTGAGGGATCGGGGATGCACCCCGGTTTCTCACTCCCCACTCGTCATTTTCACTCTCCGGGAGCGCCATGTCGTCGCCTGAACACTCCCCGCGCGCGGCGCGCATCGCGTCCGTGGATGCGTACCGCGGGTTCGTCATGTTCCTGATGATGGCCGAGGTGCTGCGCTTCGGCGCGATGAAGAAAGCGTTCCCGGGCTCCGAGTTCTGGAGCTTTCTCGCGCACCACCAGGACCACGTCGCGTGGCGCGGGTGCTCGCTACACGACCTGATTCAGCCATCGTTTTCGTTCCTGGTCGGGGTCGCCCTGCCCTTCTCGCTCGCGTCGCGTGCGGCCCGGGTCGAAGCGCCGTGGGTGAGCTGGCTGCACGCCTTCTGGCGCGCGTTTCTGCTTGTCGCGCTCGGGGTGTTCTTGCGATCGGTCGGGAAGGCGCAAACGAACTTCACGTTTGAAGACACGCTCTCGCAGATCGGCCTCGGGTACGTGTTCCTGTTCGCGCTCGGGCGCGTGCGCCCCGTGTGGCAGTGGGTTGCGGTCGGCGCGCTCCTCGTAGGCTACTGGGCCGCGTTCGCGCTGTACCCGCTCCCCGCACCGGATTTCGATTATCGGGCCGTGAGCGGACTACCCGAAGCCGAGCGCCCGACCGGGTTCGCAGCGCACTGGGACAAGAACACCAACGCGGCGTGGGCGTTCGACGTGTGGTTCCTCAACCTGTTCCCGCGCGAAACACCGTTTACCCATAACCGCGGCGGCTACGCGACGCTCAGTTTCATCCCCACGCTCGCAACGATGGTCCTCGGGCTGATTGCAGGCGGGTGGTTGCGCGCTCCGAGCACACCGGGCGCGAAGATCGGGCGGTTCGTGGGGTTGGGGATCGTGCTCCTGGCGGCCGGATGGGGCCTTGATGCGGTCGGCATCTGCCCGAACGTGAAGCGCATCTGGACGCCCGCGTGGGTGCTGTTCAGCGCCGGGTGGTGCTTCCTCCTGCTCGCGCTGTTCTCGGCGCTACTCGATACCGGGTTACCCGGCGGCTGGGCGTTTCCACTGAAAGTGATCGGCGCGAACTCGATCGTGGCCTACGCCGGTGAGCACCTAATCAAAGGGTTCGTACTCGATTCGTTCAAAACCCACCTCGGCGCGAACATCTTCGCGCAGGCTGGATCGTATGAATCGCTGGCGAGCGGGTTCGCGTTCCTGGCCACGTTCTGGCTCGTTCTGTGGTGGATGTACCGGCACAAAATCTTCGTCCGGATCTGACCGCGTGTTCGCGCCGGCGCAAACGATTCGCGCTAATGCGGAACCCCGGGTGTTCCGCGGGAGAAATACCCGGCAACCCCGGCGCCCGCTCCGCGCGCCGACCGGCCCTGTTCTACGGTGAAATCTGTACTCTCAATCGGTCCGATCCGGCCGAAGCCGTGGAAGGTGCGCCGACATGCCTGCCCAAGTAAGTGCTCCCGTAGATACTCCGCCCGCGTCCCCCAGCGCACCGCAATCGATCGCGCAGGTTCCCCCGACGATTCTCCTGGTCGACGACTCGTCCGTGCAGCGCCGGATCGTCCACACGCTGCTCGACGCCGCGGGTTCGTGGCAGATCGCGCACGCCAACGACGGGGTCGCGGCCCTCCAGCACATTGAGAAAGACCAACCGGACCTGGTCCTCACCGACGTGTACATGCCGAAGATGGACGGGCTCGCGCTGGTCGAACAGGTCCGCGACCGGTTCCCGAGCGTTCCCGTTGTCCTGATGACCGGGCACGGGAGCGAACAAGTGGCGGTCAACGCGCTCAAGGCGGGGGCCGCGGACTACGTGCCGAAACGGGCGATGGTGACCGACCTCGGGCGCATCCTGGAACGGGTGCTCGCGAACGCGCAGTCGGCGTCGGACCGCACGCGCCTGCTCTCCGGGATGACCGGGCGCACGAGCCGGTTCGTGCTCGACAACGACCCGCGCTTGGTCGGCCCGCTGGTCGCTCAGCTCCGCGAGGAGCTGTTGGCCCTCGACGTGTGCAACCGCCACAGCGCGACCCGGGTCGGGATCGCACTCGAAGAGGCACTCCTGAACGCGATCTACCACGGGAATTTGGAGATCGGCGGCGAACTGAAGAACAGCGGCGGCGAGGCGTTCCAAGCGCTGGTGAAAGCGCGCCGACACCAGCCCCCGTTCGTCGATCGCCGCGTCCGCGTGCTGGCGCGCGTGACCCCGGCCAAAGCAACGTTCGTCATCACCGACGAAGGCAAGGGGTTCGAGGTGCCGAGCATACCCGACGCGATCGACCCGGCGCTCCTCGACCGCCCGAACGGGCGCGGGCTGCTCCTGATGCGCTCGTTCATGACCGACGTGCGGTACAACACCGCCGGCAACCGGGTTACGCTAACCAAGACCCGTTCGAGCGCCGAGAGCCGGAACACAGCAATCGCGTCCTGAAACCGTCGAAGGTCGAAAGTCACAAATCAGAAACTCGCGTGCGTAGCCCCACCCGCTCGTTAACACGAGCGGGTGGGGCTACGCAACTCAATTTACCCGAGCTTGTGTACCGTGATCCGGTTGTGGCCGACGCTCGTGATGAGGTCGCCCGCGTCGGAGATGGCGAAGTCGTGAACGTGCGTCGCCAATTTCTCCTGTCGCAGCGTCTTCTTGCCGGCCGGGTCGAAGAAGCACAGGAACCCTTCGCTCGCACCGCCGGCCCCCACGAGCCAGGAGCCGTCCGGCGCCCACGCGAGCCGGTTCACCAGCCCCGCGAACTTGTCGCCCGGGAACTCGGCCGTCCGCTTGCCGGTCCTCCAGTCGAACACCTCCACGCGCGCCTTGCCCTCGAGGTGATCGATGTTCCCGACCTGCCCCATCCCGCCGACCGCGAGTGACTTGCCGTCGGGCGAGAACGCGAGCGAACGGATACCGCCGATCGAGTGGAGCCGCTGCACCTTGTCCCAGGTGTACATGACGGGCGCTTCGCAGACGGCCAGTTCCTTCCCGGTCGCCGCGTCCCACACGACGACGTGCCCCACCTTGTCGCCGGTCGCGATCAGCTTGCCGTCCGCGGAAAACGTCACCGCGTAGAGCATGGAGGTGAAGTCGTTGGGCGTTCTCTCCTTGTGCCCCCTCAGCGTGTGAACGAGCCGGCCGGTAGCGGCGTCCCACACTTTGCACACCATATCGTCGGCCACGCTCGCGACGAGCTTCCCGTCCGGCGACGCGATCACTTTGCGGATCCACTTCGCGTGCGCGTCCGTGGTGCGGTACACGTCCCCTTCGTCCGTATCGAACCAAGTCAGTTTGCCGTCGTAACTGCCGCTCACGAGCGTGTCGCCCGAGAGCGCGACGCCCGTAACGTAGCTCTCGTGGGAGTACATTTCCTTCGGCTCGAACTTGGGCGCGGCGAAGTCGGCCCGGTACACCTTGAAGTCCGAGCACCCGATGTACGCGGCGTCGAACCCGTTCGCGCGCGCGATCGCGAACGTGATCGTCGGCCGGGAAAAGTCCTTGACCGACTTGAGGGTATCCGGCAGTGGAGCTTTCATGGCAACGAAGTGGGAGTTGGGGTGGGTGGGTACCGGAACCAGAAGTCGGTAGCGTTGCCGCCGTATTCGCCCAACCGGAGCAAGGGAAGCCCGATCAGGCCCACGAAGTCGGGGTGGGATCGCGCGGCTGCGGTCGCGGCCCGATCGTTCCCAAAAGCAAGGACCAGTTCGACGATCCCCAGATCGGGATTGTGCCACTGAATCCAACCGCCTTCGAGTTCGCCAAAATTGCTCTGACGATTCCGGGACGGGGCGACGCGGAGCGCGGTTCATGAGGTCGCTACGGATGATGATCCCGGCCGGGCTACCGGTGTCCGCTACCAGGTCGAGACTCATGACGGTTCGGTCCGGGGCACGGAACCCCAACCGGAGCCAGGGCCGCGGACCGCGGTAGGGGTTGCGCTGTTCGGGCATCGGGCGTCCCGTGTCTAAAGAATCTCAAGGTAATCCGGGGTATCATCCCCCGCGCGCTCAACGAGCACGTTCCAAATATCGATCCCGAGGGACCGCAGCTTCTCGCGCAACTTCTCGAAATCCGCGTCGTCGGCAACGATCTTCCCGCCCGCGATCGCAACGAACTGCCGGGGCGGGTACGCCGCGTCGATCGTTGACTTCAGTTGCGGGAACGCGGCCTCGTTGACAGCGCGGTGCTCTTCGCGGGTCATGTGCTACCTCCGGTCACGGACACCCGTGACCATGATACCGCGCTCGTTTTCATCCCAACACTGCGGAGATCGGGTGCACGCCGGGGTTCACGAGCGGGATCGGCCGGCTGCCGACGTGATAGTTCTTGTCCGGGTCGAGGCCGAGGGCCGAGTAGATCGTGGCGAACAGGCTGCCCGCGTCCGCCTCTTCGGACACCACCGTTTGCCCCTTCGGGTCGGTCTTGCCGTACACCGACCCGCGCTTGATGCCGCACCCGGTGATGGTGCTGCTCCACGCGCTGGCGAAGTGGTCGCGCCCCAAACTCGAGTTGATGCTCGGCGTGCGCCCGAACTCCGAGAGCGTGACGATCATCACGTCGTCGAGCATCCCGCGCTCGGAGAGGTCGTCAATCAGCGTCGCCATGACGTGATCGAGTTCGGGCACCATCTCCTGGTGCGTCTCGAAGTTCTGCCCGTGGCTGTCCCACCACGCGCGCCCGACGCGCACGAACGGCACCCCCGCCTCGACCAAGCGCCGCGCGATCAGCACCTGTTCGCCGAACTGCGTCGAGCCGTACCGGTCGCGGACCTTCTGCGGCTCCTGCGTGACGTCGAACAGTTTCTCGCTCGCCATGATCCCGCGGACGCGCTGGTACGCTTCGTTCTGGCTGTTCATCGTTTCGGAACTGCGACCGCGGCCGAACTGCTTGCCCAGCAGGTCGCGCAGCTCCCCGCGCTCCTGGTGGTCGAGGTCGGTAATGCCGTCGAGCCGCTTGATGAACTCCGGGTAGTTGCTCGTGGTGAGTTCCATCGGGGCGTACCGGGCGCCGAGGAACCCGGCGTCACCGGGGGCCATGTTGCGCCCCTCGGTCTGCGTGTAGAACGTGACGTAATCGGGAACCTTGCTGTCCGCGCGGCCCATTTCGCGCGCGATCACCGCGCCGAGGTCCGGGTAGCGCAGGGCCGCTTCGTCGCGCCGGCCCCGCATCATCGTCTGGGCCGCGCTCCCGTGGTCGCCGTTCTTGGTGTTCAGCCCGCGGATCAGGCACGTAGTCTTCATCCGCGCCGCCATCTTCGGCATCAGCTCCGAGATGCGCAATCCGGGCACGTCGGTCTGGATCGAGCGGAACGGGCCGCCTGTGGTCGCGCCCGGCTTCGGATCCCACGTCTCGAGCTGTGACGCTCCACCGGCCAGCCACAACAGGATGACACGCTTCTGCGTCTTCTTGAGCGCCCCGTTCACCCCGGGAGCGGCGAGCGCGTTCAGGGCAGTCATATCGGCAGCGACGGCCGCGCCCGCGGCGGCAAGCCCACCGAGAAATCCGCGGCGGTCGACGGCATGAGCCGCGGAGCCGCAAAACGTGTTACGAGCCATAATTGCCTCGCGTTTAGCGCCCCGACCTTACGACCGGGGGTGAATGTCTCGTGGTCGGGGGCTAATAACTGAATCGGAACTCGGGCGCGGTCACGAGCGCCCAGAGCACTTGTCGGTACGCCTCGGGTTCGCGCCCCTTGCGCTTCTCGACGTAGCTAACGAGCGCCGTGGTTTCGGATTCGGTAGCGGGGCGCCCGTAAGTGGTCCGCACGAGGAACTCGACCGCTTCCTTCGGTTCCTTCATCTGCTTCACGCGCCCGAGCGTAGTACCCGGCGCGTCCGTGAGGAACTCCCTCATCAGCCGGTCGCCGTTGCTGAAGAGGAGCGCTTCGCTGACGCCGATCTGGAAGTTGTCGGTCGGCTGTGCGAGTTGCGCGGCAAGCCCGCGTGCGGAGGACTCGATCTGTTCCATCCGCTTCTCGAATTCATCGGGCTTCAGTTTGTCGAACGTCGCGGGGTCTGTGGCCGCGATCTTCAAGGACGTGGCGAGTTGCAGCGGCGTCATCGGTTTGAGGCGCGCGACCGCGAACATCTTGCTCGGCGGCGCGGCCTCGGACGCCTCGAAGCGGCTGCTGCGCGAATACGCCCGGCTCATCACGATCCCGCGCACCAAGCGTTTGATGTCGTAGCCGTTGACGGCGGTGTCCCGGGCGAGCCACGCGAGCAGTTCCGGGTGACTCGGGGAGTTCTCGCTGTGCATCTGGTCGAGCGGGCTCACCAGCCCTGTGCCGAGGAACCGGTGCCACAGGCGGTTACTGAGCGAGCGGGCGAAAAAGTCCGCGTTCTCCCCTTTGAGGGCGACTTCAACGAGCTTGGCCCGCGCGCTGAACTTCGGCGCCGGCGGCGGGGCCTTCGCGGTCCGGGCTTTGTCGAGCGCGTCCTTCTCGGCCTTCTGATCTGCGGCGCTCGGTTCTTTCGCGTTCGCGTCTTCGATGGTCGCGCCCGTGAGGAACATCATTTTCGCAGTGCGTTCCGGGCCTTTGGTCGGCTTGTACTTCACGGTGCCGTACCCGCGCTCACCGAGAAACCCGCCGTTGTCGAAGGTCCGCGCGAGGAACGCCTTCATCCCGTAAAAGTGATCCTGGGTCCAATCTTCGACGTGCGGGTGGTTGTGGCACTGGGCGCAACTCACGTTCACCCCGAAGAACGCGACACTCACGTCGGCCGTGAGCTTGTCGGCATCGGCGAGGCGGCCGCGCAAGAACTCCGCAGCGCCCTTTAGTTTGGGGTCGGACTCGTCGGGCAGCATCACCTCGCGGAAGATCCGGTCCCAGGGTTTGTTCTCTTTCAGCGCATCAGCAAGGTACGCGCGAAGTGCTCCGCCGCGGCGCTCGCCGTCGGGGTTCAGCATGACGTCGAAGAGGGCCGCCTGGTGCCGGACGAACCCCGGCGACGCGATCAGTCGGTCGACCAGTTTCGCGCGCTTGTCCGGGTCGGTAGACTTGACGTAGGCTTCCACCTCGCCCGTCGTCGGGATGCGCCCCACGAGGTCGAGCGTGAGCCGGCGAACCACGGTCGCGTCGTCGGCCTGCTCCGCGGTCGCGATACCGGCTTCGGCGATCGCGGCGTCCACGAACTGGTCAATGACTCGCTCAATGGGGAGCAATCCGGACGCGACGAGCGCGCGAGGAGCGGGAACGTGAACCGGTTCAACGGCACGCGGAGCGGGGATAGGAGACGGTTCAACGGTTCGCGGTGCCGGTGCACGGTCCGCCGCATTGGTCGCTACGGGTACGAGCACACAAACGGCTGCGAGCAGCAGCAAACGGAGCCGCATGAAGGGTGCTCCTGGTGGGGTAGGATGTCGGGGCGCGGCGGGATCTTTCGGCGGGTAGGTCTTACGCAAGTATAACATCGGCCAGTAACAACGCCAGCGCAAACCCGTAGTGCCCGAAACGGGATCGCTCTGAGCACGGTCTCTTTGTGTCGGAACACGTTTCTCATCATGCTGAACGTTCACCTTCGGATCACCGACGCGACCACACACCGCCCGGTTCCCGTCCGCGTGCGCATCACCGGACCGGACGGCACGCCCTACGCGCCATTGGGCCGACCCGCGGAATTCGCCAGCGGGCGCAGCGAGGACGTGGGCGGGCACCTGAAGCTCGGGCGCGAGCGTTGGTTCTACATTGACGGTGCGTGCGAAGTACCGCTCCCGGCCGGCGTTCCGCTCCGCGTGCAGGCCGCAAAGGGACCGGAATGGACGCCCCTCGACGCGACCACGACGCTCGGCCCGGGTCAGATCTCGCTGCGGTTCACCATCGAGCGCTGGGTCGATACGCGCGCCGAAGGCTGGGTAACGTTCGACGCGCGGAGCCATTTCCTCTCTCCGCACGCGGCACTACTGGAAGCACAGGCCGAAGATCTAACATCCGCGAACGTGCTCGCGACGCCCCTCCCGGTGCTCGCGCTGGACGCCAACACGTACAGCACCACGCCGAATCTGCTCGCGTTCAGCGGGCAAGTCCCCGCTCTGGAGCGCGACGGGCACGCGGTCGTGGTGAACACCTTCAACACGCACCCGGTGCTGGGGAAGGTGTCGCTCCTGAACTCACACCGCCCGGTGTTCCCGCTCACGTTCGGCGGCGAAGACTCGGACGACTGGGGCATCTGCGACTGGTGCGACCAGTGCCACCGCAAGCGCGGGTTGGTGGTGTGGGTCGATGCGTTCGAGCCGGCCGGCGGGATCACCGGAGGCGAAGCGCTCGTCGCTGCGATTCTGGGGAAGATCGACGCGATCGAGGTCTGTGCGAAGCCGCGAAAATCGCCTCTGATGCCGTGGGTGTACCGGCTCTGGGACGCGGGGGTGATGGTTCCCCTCGTTGGCGCGAGCGGAAAGGACTCGAACACCGTTCCGCTCGGCGCGATGCGGACCTACGCGCGGGCAAGACAGCCCAATCCGAGCGACCCCGCCTCTCGTGAGGGCGAACCCCCGCCGGGTTCTTACTGCACCCCTCCCCTGAACAGAGAGGGGCTTCGGACAGAAGACAATAGAGAATCTATTGTTTCGGGTCCGGTTCCCCCTTCCTTTCTAGGGAAGGGGGGCGGGGGGTTAGGTTCTTCCTGGCTCGACGCTGTTCGCACGGGGAGCACGTTCGTCACCGCGGGTCCGTTGCTCACGCTCACGGTCAAAGGCTCGCGCGTCAGCGCCACTTCGCGCTCGCCCCTCGGTACGCAACGAGTGGAAATCGTCGCAAACGGCGAGGTCGTGGCGTCGGGTGAACACGCAGAAGCGACTATCAGCGCCCCCGGGTGGGTCACAGCGCGTGCGGCGGGGAGCGCGGGTTTCGCGCACACGTCGCCGGTAGTTGTGGGTTCACCGAGCCGGAAGCCGGACGCGGTCGCGGCGCTGAAGGGGTTGATCGAACAGACCCAAGAATGGATCGAGACTCAAGGCCGCTTCGTGTATCCCAAGCGGAAACAGGCACTGCTCGACCGGTGCGCGGAGGCGGCGCAAAAATTGGGGGCGGGCACGTGACGCGGTGGCGGCGATTCGCGGCGCACCTGCGGTACCGGGGGCGCCAGCTCTACCGGTGGGTCCACAGCCACGTCCCGCGCCGGGTGTGGCTCGCGGTCGTCACACCGGGGCTCCTGCTCGCTACGGGTACGGTCGGGTACCGGTGGATCGAGGGCGACCCGTGGACGTACTTCGACGGCTTCTACATGACGGCCATCACGCTCACCACCATCGGGTACGGTGAGACGCACCCGCTGTCGAACTACGGCCGGGTGTTCACAGTGGTGCTCGCGTACAGCGGCATTTTCACGCTCGCGTACTTCGCGTCCGAACTGGTCCGCTCGGTCGTCACGGGCGAACTGCGGCAGGTGATCGGGAGGCAATGGGTGGACGACCAACTCGCGACGCTCTCGGGGCACCTCATCGTGTGCGGGTACGGCCGGATGGGGCGGATCGTGTGCGCGGAGCTGGAGCGCCAGAAGCGCCGGTTCGTGTTCGTCGAGAAGGCCCCCGACGCGCTCAAAGACGCCCCGTACCACTACGGGCTTTCGCTGGTCGGTGATGCGACGGCGGACGAGCTGCTCCGGAAAGCGGGGGTGGAGCGCGCCCGGGCACTCATCAGCGTGGTCGGTTCGGATTCGGACAATCTCTACATCACGCTCAGCGCCCGGCTCCTGAACCCGAAACTGTTGATCGTGGCACGGGCCGAAGAAGAGGACGCCGAATCGAAGCTCCGGAAGGTCGGGGCGAACAAGGTGATCTCGCCGTACCTCGCGGGGGCGCACCGGGCCGTACAAGCGGCCCTGCGCCCCACCGTCCTGCACTTCATGGAAATGGCCGCCCGGCCCGAACTCCTGGATTTACAGATCGAGGAGATCCGCGTGGCGCCCGGCAGCCCGCTGGCGGGGCGGGCGCTCCACCAGGCACAGATCCGGGAGAGCCTCGACGTCGTGGTGGTCGGGGTGATGCGGCCCGGGGGCGAGTTGCTCTACAACCCGAAGCCGGAGCTGGTCCTGGAACCCGAAACGGTGCTGATCGCCCTGGGCCAGCGCCGGCAACTGGACCGGCTCGAAGCCCTGGCCGGCGCGGACCGGCCGTGACGGTCCGCCGAACCAAAGCGCCGGCAACAATTTGACCTTCCAAGCGCCGGCGGTTTGAGTTAGTTTTTGCACGAAGGTAATTACGCTTGAATGGACCCGAGGCGCGGTTTCCTCGGGGCGACCTCCTATAATCCGCGGAAGTTCTTGTTGGCGATCGTTCTCACGCCCAGAGCAGCCGATGCCCGATTCGCCCGCTCCCACCGTTCCCCCCGACGACGCCGGCGCAGGAGCCGCGCGCCAGCTCCGGCTCGCACACCAGAAACTTACCGCTCATGCCGAAAACACTCCGCTGATCGTGATCGAGTGGGACCGGGACACCCGCGTCTCCCGGTGGAACGCCCAGGCCGAGCGCGTGTTCGGCTGGGCCGCCGCCGAAGTGCTCGGCAAGGGGCTGCTCGAATGGAAGTTCGTCCACGAGGACAACCGCGATTTGGCCCGCCAAATCACGAGCGACCGGCAAGCGGGTAGCGCGGCCCGGCGCGTGGTCGTTACGCCGAACTACACGAAGGGGGGCGGGCTCGTCTGGTGCGAGTGGTACACCTCCGTAATGTTCGACGACGCGGGGCACCTGGTTTCCACGCTGTCCCTGGCACTGGACGTGACCCCGTACCGGGCCACGGCCGAGGAGTTGGAGCACAGTCGCGCCCGGCTCCGGGCGGCGCTCGACGGGGCGAAGATGCTCGCCTGGGACATGGACCTCGTCGCGAACACGTGGGAAACCACGATCGACATCTCCGACTTCTACGGCGCCCCCCGCGGGCCGGACTACTCGAACCCCGAACTCGCGCTCAACGCGGTCCACCCGGACGACGTGTCCCTGGTAACGGCCGGGCGCCAGCGGGCGATCGAGACCGGCGAGCCGATGCGGTACGAGTTCCGCGGGCGCGCCCCGACCGCGGACGGCTTCCCGCGGTGGTTCTCGACCCGCGGACAAGTGCTCCGCGACACCACGGGGAGAGCGGCCCGGATCATCGCCGTGACCTCCGACATCACGGAGTTCAAGCGCGGAGAGGAGCAGCGCGAGGCGCTCAACCGGCAGCTCCGCGACGCGGCGAAGTGGGAGAGCCTGGGGGTGCTCGCGGGGGGCGTGGCGCACGACTTCAACAACATCCTCACCGTCGTGCTCGGGAGCGCGAACCTGGCCCGGCGCGGGCTGCCCGCCAACTCGTCCGCCGCGGCGTACCTGGACCAGATCGAGCAATCGTGCCGGCGCGCGGCCGAGGTGTGCCGGCAGATGCTCGCATACGCCGGGCGGAACCTCGGGGGCGCCGCGCGCATCGACCTCACGCCCCTGGTCCGCGAGTCCGCGCCGCTCCTGGCGGGACCGGCCGCGCCGCACAACGTGCGGTACGAACTCGCGCACGACCTCCCGCTGACGCACGCCGACTCCGCCCAGGTCCGGCAGGTGCTGGTGAACCTCGTCACGAACGCGGCCGAAGCGCTCGCGGGCGCCTCTGGCGAGATCGTGGTGCGCACCTACCCCGCCGAGGTACCGGCCGGGGTGCCGGACGGCACGTTCCACCTCGCCCCGCCGCCGGGACGGTATGCGTGCCTCGCGGTCGGCGACACCGGTCCCGGCGTGTCGGCCGAGGTGCGCGGCCGGATGTTCGACCCGTTCTACTCGACCAAGTTCACCGGGCGCGGGCTGGGCCTGGCGGCCGTACTCGGGATCGTCCGCGCCCACAAGGGGGGCATCCGCGTCGAGAGCGCGCCGGGCGTGGGCACCACCGTGACCATGTACTGGCCGGGACCGGTCGAGCAGGTCGCGTCCGTTCCTGCTGCCAACCCGAGTTCCTCGCGCACCACGAACGCGGCTTTAGTGATTGACGACGAAATGTTCGTCCGTGAAGTCACGGCCTCGACGCTGGAAGAGCTGGGCTTCACCGCAATTTTGGCCGCGGACGGCGCGTCCGGGGTCGAGCAGTTCCACCGCAACCGCGACGCGATCAAGGTGGCCGTCATTGACGTGATGATGCCGGGGGTCACCGGCGATCAGGTGCTCAAGACGCTCCGGCTATTCGCGCCCCAATTGCCCGCGATCCTCGTGAGCGGGTTCACGGACAAGCGCATCGTCACGGCCGATTTCGGCGCCCACACCGAGTTCCTTCAGAAGCCGTTCCACCCCGAAGACCTGATGAACATCGTGCGGCGCCTGACGGAAGAGAAGGGGTGAAAAGCTCCACCCGCTCGTTGACACTCGCGGTTCGCCTTGGTCTTTGGCGAACCGCGAGTGTCAACGAGCGGGTGGGCTCGTCGCACGTTACCTCACTTCTTCAACCCGTCGGTTGTGAACGTGTCACTCGCAAAGGTCGGATTGAGAACCACGTCGCGGAAGAAGTAGGTGCCGAGCGTGACCCGCGTACCGTCGGGTTCGGTGCGGTATTGCTCGGTCCCAACCTGGAGCCACCGCTCGCGGTCGATGTAAATCACGACCTCGGTGAACCCCTCGGCCGCAACAATTTTCGGGTCGGTGGACGCGGTCCCGCCCAACTCGAACGCATCCAGTTCGGTGCGCGGGCAGATGCGCCGGATCACGTGGCACTCGCGCCCGTCGGCCTTCTCGACCGCCTTCGTACCGAGGTACTCGTACTTGAACTCGCCGGCCGTCTGGCGCCCCTTCCAAGCTTCGTGCGTGCGGAGCATGCTGCGGTAAAGCCCCGCGTCGCGGATGCAGTACCGTGATTGTGCCTGGGCCACGCTACTGCCCGGGTCGATGGAAGGCCCGAGCTTGAACGCGCGGGCGTCCGGGCGCCAGGTCACGATTTTCTTGTCGGACCCTTCTGGGACCGGTTTTTCACTGAAGAACGTGCCCCGGACCTCGACCCCGCCAAAAGAGCGGCGGGCACCGGCGCGCCACTTCATCACGACCTCGATCGCGGTCAGCTTGGTTTGGGCGCCGGGGACGTCGCCACGCACCCACAGGTCGATGACCTCCGCATCGGGCACTTCCGGGTGCTTGGGCTTCCCCTGCACGCGCTCTTGCTTCTCCAGGGTACAGTGCAGGCCCTGTACCTCGCGCTCGTAGCGCGTGAGGCAGGCGGAGAGCATCTTCACCGGGTCCGCTTTGGCGAGTTCGTCGAACTCCGGCTGAGTTGGGAGTTCGCCTTCACCGACGTGGACCGGCGCGACCGCCGGCGGGGGGGCGCTGAAGTACCGATCGTAGCCCACGAACCCCGCACCGATCAGGAACGCGAGCAGGGCGATCACGACGATGAGTCGGCGGGACATCTTCCTTCCTCCTGCGGCAACTGGCGCGTCCCCCGACAGTTTACGTGGGCCGAAGAACGGGAACAACGCGCGGACCGCGCGCCGGAGAGCGTAAGCCATCTGAAGTGCCCCGGTTACGGAAGTGACGGCGAACTGCGTATTTCCTCTGTTCGACCGGGACGCGGAGAAACTCCAGTTGAACTTGTGCGGCACCATGACTATTTGGCGCGTGTTTGTGGGGCAGTGCGCGGGGACGAGGGGGCGAGATGCGAAGCCGCTGGTTGATCGCGTTCAGTATCGTGCTATTCGGTCTCGATTCGGCGAGCGCGCAACCTCAACCGCCACTTCCACCTCCGGTCCCTCCCGCTTCTAACGGCCCGACCGAACTCCCGCCGCTGCTCCCGCCCCCGCCGCCCGATGCCCCGTTAGCGGAAGTACCCCGCCCGGGGACCGCGCCCGGGATCGATTACGACCAGGGTTACCTGTACCTGCCAGAAAAAGCACCCGAGCGCCCGCGCCGACCCGAAGAGTGCGGACCGGGCGGGCGGTGGTGGGTCACGCCGTCGTTTGAACTCTCCTGGGTGCCGTCGGTCCGCCCGCCGGCGAGCGTTCGGTTGCGCCTCTCGGACGGGCTTGGCAACACGGCCCCTGGCCCGGTGATCCCGGTGGCCGGGCGCTCGGCCGGACAATTCGAGGCGGCATTGGGGTTGGTTCTCGGTCACTGGTTCGACGAGTCGCACACCAACGGCGCGGAAGCGAGCTTCTTCATCCGTAGCGCCGACAACACGTTCGGCGGCGTCACGCCCGGAATGCTGGTACTGTTCCCAGAGGGACCGTGGCGCGGAACCCCACAAGTGATCGCGTTCCCGGAACCGTTCGGGGACCGAATCCTGGGCACATTCCCGTCCACGCTTTCGACGTTCTTCACCACGGTGGACGTGAACTACCGGCGCAAGCTGCTCTGCACCGATAACGCCCGGCTCGACGCACTCGTGGGGTACCGCTTCGCGTACCTGCGGGACGAGTTGTACCTCGGCGAAGTGCCGGACGATAACAGCGACTACAAGCGCAACCGCGCGGCAGTAGCGAACCCGTTCCACGGCGCGCAGGTCGGCTTAGCGGGCGAGGTCCGCAAAAACGGCTGGTACGCTTCCGGGGCCGCGAAGGTCGCGTTCGGGGTGGTGACGCCCGAGGTGACCGCGACCGGGCTCTTCGCGGGTGCGGAGGGGCGTGTGGGGTCGCAGTTCACGGCACTGAGAGCACTCACTACGGCCGAGAAGAATGAGTTCGCGGTGATGCCGGTCCTGAACCTGTCGATCGGCCGCCAAGTGAGCGCACGCACGCGGGTCTTCGCGGGCTACACGTTCCAGTACCTCAGTCGCGCGGGGCGCTTGGGCGACGCCCTCACCCCCGCCAACAGCGGACTTGTACTCAATGACTTCTGGACGCAGTCGGTCAACTTCGGCTTCGAGTGGCGCCACTGATCCAGAAAAATGCAGAATCGCGGATCACGCAGATCAAAACTAAAACAGAATTTTGGACAGGATCAACAAGATTAACAGGATTGGGACTCCGAATCCGGTTGATCCTGTTAATCCTGTCAAATGCTCTTCTGCTTTTGTCTTGATCCGCGCGATCTGCGTTTATCCGCGGCTCTTCTTGAATTTGTTTTGATCTCCACCGCTCACCATGACATCTGCTCGCTCGCGAGTAGCGAGAGGTTCTTCACGGCCGCGGCGGGTCCGGCCGGCGCGCCGAACACCGCGGTCCCCGCAACGAACACGTTCGCACCGGCGCCGGCGGCGCTCCCGATCGTCCGCGCATCGATCCCGCCGTCCACTTCGATCTCGCACGCCGGGTTGTGCTCGTTCACCAGCGCGCGGAGCTTCTTCAGCCGTTCGAGGCTGTCGGGAATGAAAGCCTGGCCGCCGAAGCCGGGAAACACGGTCATGCAGAGCGCGAGGTCGATGTCGCGCAGGTACGGCTCGATGCGCTCGATGGGCATGTCCGGGTTGAACGCTAACCCGACCTTCTTCCCGAGCGCCTTCTTGATGTGTTCGAGCATGGGGCGCGGGTCCGCGAGCACTTCCAGGTGTACGATGAGCGTGTCCGCGCCCTCTTTGACGAACCCGTCGAGGAACCGGCCCGGGTCTTCGACCATCAGGTGAACTTCGAGCGGGATCGTGGTGACCGGGCGCAGCCCCTTCACGACGACCGAGCCCATGCTCAGGTTGGGGACGAAGTGGCCGTCCATCACGTCGACGTGGATGCGGTCGGCCCCGGCCTTTGTGACTTCGCGCACGAGTTCGCCGAGTTTGGAGAAGTCGGCGGCGAGAATGGAAGGTGCGATCATTGGGAGGAGTTCCGGTTCCGGGTTCCAGGGGTCCGCGTTTCAATCAGTCTGTCGGTTCCGGCCGGGTTCGCCAAGTCGCGGCGCGGAACAACTTGAAACTTGCAACCGGGAATTTGAAACTGATCGCATGAGTTACCGTTTTCCGATCGCGCGCAACATACTGGCGCTGGCGGGCCGCGCCCGGCGCAACTGGCTGGACCGGCACCAGACCCCCGCGAATTACTGGATTCACATGCTCGGCATCCCGCTCGCGTTCGCGGGCATTCCGCTGCTGTTTGTGGCGGAGTGGTACTGGGGAGTGGGGGCGATTGTAGGGGGCTATCTGCTCCAGTGGATCGGCCACCGCATCGAGGGGAACGACGTGGGCGAGTTCATCCCGGTGAAGCGCCTGCTCGGGCTGCCGGTGGTAGCGATCGCCCCACAACACAAACCGCGGGCACTCGAAGCGCCCGCGGTGAATGAGTAGCAGAGTTGGTGTTCTGACAAGTTACTTCGCCAGAACACAATCCTTGAGCGTCACGAGATCCGAGACGCGCCCGGCGCACAGCCCGCGGACCGTCACTTCCTGGCCGCGCTTGACCGAGGCGAGCGGGTACTTCTTTTGTTCGGCGAACTCGCAGTTGATCGTCTTGGTGGGTTCGCCCGTTTCCAGTTCCAGGACGTAGGGCTTGCCCTCCTCGCGGATGACGCGCACCACCTTCCCCGTAACCGCGAGCACCTTGTCCTTGTACCGCAGCTCCGCCGAAACCACGTTCGTGAGGTAGTCCGTTTCCAGCGTTTCGGCACTAACAGGGGTGCCGGGGCCGTTGCGGATCTCTTCTTTGATGCGGTCCTTCGCGAGGTCTTCGAGCAGTTGCTTCTGGAACTTCTCCTCGTCGACTTTGTTCTCGCTCGGTGCTTTGGGAGGCGGGTTCGCGTTCCCTCGGACCTGTGCGGGAGGCGGCACGGGGAGCGGCGGCGGAGCTGGCCGTTTGGCAGTTCCGCCGTCACCCATCATAGACCTAATGACCGCGATCCACATCAACGAGAGGGCGACCGCACTTCCGCTCACCACGGTCGCCGCGACGGGAAAACCCATCTTCTGATTGGAACTCCGGGCGATCAGAACGGACGCGATCGCGAGCACCAGCGCGAGTCCGCCCGCGAAGATCGCGACCGCACCCAAGAGCGGGATGAGGCCGACAACCAGCGCGAGAAGTCCACCCACGAACGCGATGATGCCGAGAGTGCTCGCCCCCCTGCGCGGGGTGCGGCACTCGTCGTCGTAGCGCCGGCGGACGCGCTCGAAGCGCCGGGCGAGGTGCCGATCGCGCTCGCTACCTTCCCCGCGTCGTCGTTCGCGGTCACGGTCGTAGTCGTCTACCATGATCGAACCCGTTGTCGGGTGGTGTGTCTGTTGAAAATGTAGCCGCATTCCCGGCCCGCACTCAATCGTATTCGCTCCGACCGGTGAAAGATTTACTCTCGCCGCCGAATTCGGTTACTTTGTCCGAAATCTCACTCCGCAGAGGTGTTAATGAACGAGCGCGAAGCTCTGTTGCGTGCGATCTGCGACACCCCGACGACGATACGCCGCGATTGGTATTCGCTGACTGGCTCCAGGAAAATGGCGACGAAGCGCGAGCGGAGTTCATCCGCGTGAGTTGCGCGATGCGAACCCCGGATTTACCCGACGCCGAGTTTCGAGCAATGAGCGCACGGGCAGAACACCTGCGCCGGACACACGGCTCGGACTGGAAGTACGAACTCCCTCAAATGCCGCGCTCAGTCATGTACTCGACGCAGCACCGGTACGTTCCACCGGGTCTTCAGTGGGGCGAATTTCGCCGCGGGTTTGTCGAATCGGTGCGGATTACCGAAGAGGGTATCGCACTGTTTCTCAAAGACCAGGACCGGATCTTCGCAACGACCCCGATTCGGGAAATCGATATCGGCCGGTCGAAAATCCCCAACTCTCGGGGAACGTTCCGGAGCTTCCGGTACTTCCACCGAATCGAAGTCATTTGCAACACTCTGAATCAGGAATGGGGATGGGGTGCGAGACCCCAGATCGCGGCGTTCCTGGATTACCCCCAATTATCCCGCCTGCGTGCGGTGCATTTGATCGGAGACGCTCGCGGTCTTGCGGAGGCGGAACGAGTGTTGCGCCCGATCCTCGGCGACCGCCTGATCCTCACACTGGAAATCATCCACCCGAGGCGGAGATGAACGAGCGCGAAGCTCTGTTACGCGCGGTTTGCGACAACCCCGACGATGATACGCCGCGCCTCGTATTCGCCGACTGGCTCCAGGAGCACGGCGACGAAGCGCGGGCCGAGTTCATCCGCGTGCAGATCGCACTCGACAGGGCATCGCTCCAGCCGAGCAAAGAAGCACAACTCAGGCTGCGTGAAGTCAAGTTGCTGCTACGAACGCGGGAGTGGAAAAACGAAGCTCCGGGTTCCGAGCAAGTCCGATTCGTTCGGGGCTTCATCCACCACGCCCACTTTCGGGACTGTGCCGATTTTCTGAACGCCTACGATCGCGTACCGCTCCGGAGTGTAGCGATCTCCGGCTCCGTCGATCTGCTAGCGGTCATGAAAGCGTTCGGCCCCCGACGGATCGAAGAAATCGATTTGAGAAATGCATCACTCCAGAACGCAGACGTTGAAGTATTCGCCGGTACCGAATGGCCGCACCTTCCGGACCGGCTGATCCTTCCTTGGTTCCCTGCGGACTGGAAACTTCGCGAACGAATCCGCACGCAGTTCGGAACGTGGGTGCAATGGGCACCGGTCTTCTAGTACCCGTGCCTCGGGTGCAAGGCACGGGGCTCGGTCCGCTCACTCCCCCGTGCCCGTTTCCGGGGCGAACCCGCGGCGCATTTGGTTCTCGGTGATCGTGCGCGGGAGCACGAACTGGAGCAGGTAGTCCGGTCCGCCGGCCTTCGAGCCGATCCCACTCAACTTGAAGCCCCCGAACGGTTGGCGGTCCACCAGCGCGCCGGTGCACTTGCGGTTGATGTACAGGTTGCCCACGCGAAACTTCCGCTTCACCTTTTCGAGGTGGCTCGGGCTGCGGCTGTAGCACCCGCCCGTGAGCGCGTACCGCGTGCCGTTCGCGATCCGGAGCGCGTCGTCCAAGTCTTTCGCGCGGATCACCGACAGCACCGGCCCGAAGATTTCTTCTTGTGCGATCCCGGCGTTCTCCGGCACGTTCGCGAAGATCGTCGGCGGGATGAAGTGCCCCTGCTCCATCAGCGCGCCGAGGTCGGTCTGGTGCGCGAGCTTCGCCTCTTTCTTGCCCGCTTCAATGAACTTGAGGATGCGGTCCCGGGCCTCGGCGTCAATGACCGGGCCGAGCGAGCACCCCGGATCGTCTGCGGCTTTCACCGCGAGCGACTTCGTCGCTTCCACGAGGCGGTTCAAGAACTGGTCGTAGATGCCGTCCAGCACGATCGCACGCGACCCGGCCGAGCACTTCTGCCCGCCGAAGCCGAACGCCGAATCGACTACGCCCTTCACCGCTTCGTCGAGGTCCGCGTCCGAGTCCACGATGACCGCGTTCTTGCCGCCCATCTCGGCGATGACCTTCTTCACGAAGTTCTGACCGCCGGGCGTCTTCGAGGCTTGCTCGTTGATGAGCAGCGCGACCTTCAGCGACCCGGTGAACGCGATCAGCGCCACGTCCGGGTGCTGCACGAGCGTCGGTCCGATTTCTTCGCCGTCCCCCGGCAGGAAATTCGCCACGCCCGGGGGAACGCCGGCGGCTTGCAGGCACTCCATCAGCTTCGCGCCGATGATCCCGGACTGTTCCGCGGGCTTGAGAATGACCGTGTTCCCGCTAACGATCGCAGCGGTCGCCATGCCCGCGAGAATCGCGAGCGGGAAGTTCCACGGCGCGATGACCACCGACACGCCGCGCGGCTCGTAGAAGTACCGGTTGTCCTCGCCCGGCACGTCGCGGTGCTGCGTCGCGCCGAGCTTCAGCATTTCGACCGCGTAGTATTCGCAGAAGTCGATGGCTTCGGCCACGTCCGCGTCGGACTCGCGCCACGGCTTGCCGGTCTCGTACACGATCCACGCGGACAGCTCGAACCGGCGCTTGCGGAACTGTTCGGCCACGTCGCGGAGCAGCTTGGCGCGCGTTTCGACGCTCGTGTCGCGCCAGGTGTCGAACGCCGTGAGGCACGACTTCACCGCGAGCTTCGCCTGATCGACATTGGCCATCGCGACCTTACCGAGCAGCTCCGACTTGCGCGACGGGTTCTCGCGGTCGAGCGTCTTTGTGACCGGCAGCGGCTTGTTGTCGATCACGATGGGGTACGTGCGGCCGAATTCCGCGCGGACCTGATCGAGCGCGGCCTTCATCGCCACGCGATTGGCTTCCACGGAGAAGTCGGTGAGCGGCTCGTTGATGAACGCGGCGGGCGCGCTCGCGGGTGCGGGACTCTCGGCGTGTGCGGGCGAGTGCGTAGCGATCATGGAAGTAGTGGGAGTGTTGGGGGATTCGGCGGGCAGCGCACGACGGTTGGCCGCCGGGTTCGTGAGCAGCACTTCTTCCGACAAACCTTCGGAGAAGCCCTGGCGCAAAAACGAATCGTTCGACGAGTTCTCGAGCAGCCGGCGGACGAGGTACGCCATACCGGGGAGCAATTGACCGTAGGGCGTGTAAATGCGGACCCGCTGGCCGAGCGACTGGATCGATTCCTTGATCGCGTCGGCCATGCCGTAGAGCATCTGGAACTCGTACCGGCGCGGCGGCACGCCGAGCTTCTCGGCCACCGCCATCGCGTGCGAGATGCTCCGAATGTTGTGCGACCCGAACGCGGGGATCAGCCAGTCCACGTTCGCGAGCAGGAACTCGGTGAGCTTCTCGAAGTTGGCGTCCGATTCCCACTTCTTCGTGAACACCGGGACCGGCCAGTGATTCTGCGCCGCGATCACGGTTTCGTAGTCCCAGTACGCGCCCTTCACCAGGCGAATCCACACGGGCGTTTTGCGAACGTTCTTCGCCCAGTCGAGCAGCGCGTGGAGATCGGCCTCGGTGTCCTTCAAGTACGCCTGAATCGCGATCCCGACGCTCGGCCAGTCGCGGAACTCCGGCTCCGTGAGGATGTCGCGGAAGATCTTCAGCGTGACGTCCTTGAAACTGTGCTGCTCCATGTCGAAGTTGACGAACGCGCCGGTCTGCTTCGCGAGGCTCAGGATCGGCCGCAGGCGCCGACACACGGCACGCGACGTCCCCTCCGGGTCGATCGGGTCGAACTGACTGAACAGTGCGGACAGCTTCACCGACACGTTCACGCGCGGGATCGGTCCGCGGTCGTCGCGGTCGATCGTCGGCTCCTCGGGCCACGCATTCACTTCGCGCGTTAAGCCCGTGAGCAGGTCCAAATACTGCTTCTGGACGTGGTCCGCTTCGACTTCGGTGATGGTCGCCTCACCGAGCAGGTCGATGGTGAACGCGAGCCGGCGGTCGCGCATCGCGCGAACGGCTTCGACCGCCTCCCCCACGTTCGACCCGGCGATGAACTTCCGGGCCATCTGCTCCGCGCCGCGCTGCGACGCGAACGCCAGCCCCTGACCCAGCACGCCGCGGTTCGGGATGAGCCGAGTACCCCAGCGCACCCACCAGGGCAGCTCGTCCTTCGCTTCGTTCAGGTACTCGCGCAGGTGCCGCGACACCTCAGCGGGCTGCTTCAGGTACGGCAGCGTGTCCACGAAGCGGAACAGTTGCACCTTGAGGGCGGGGTCGTGCATCCCCAAACCCATGAGCTTGTCTTCGAGCCAGGCGCGGGTGAACAGCACCGGCCCCTGGCGGTCGAGCCGGGCGAAGATTTCGCGGCCGTATTGCTTGGTACGTTCGTCGAGGTCGTTAGCCATATGAAGGTCGTTATGAATCGGATCTTGCCCCGCCTCAAAACAGAGGAGGGAGAATCAAAGTTCCTGCCCCAAAGGGAGATAGGTGGGGAGGAGTGCTTTCATTCGGCGCCGGACCGTGTACCATTCACCCGAGCAATACACCTGACGAGCGGTGCCCGATGGTGATCGACAAAATCGGCAAGTTCACGGTACTGGGTACGCTGGGTACCGGTGCGAACAGTAGCATTTTACACGTCCGGCGCGCCGAGGACGAAAGAGAGTACGCCCTGAAGCTCGTCCCCATTGAGGGGAAGGACGATCTGAAGTACCTGGAACAAGCGAAGCACGAGTTCCGCGTCGGGCAGATGCTCAATCACCCCAGTCTGGTGAAGGTCCACGCGCTCGAAACGGAAGCCGGGTGGTTCTCCGGGCCGAAAAAAGCAAAGCTACTGTTGGAATACGTACCCGGCCAGACAATGGACAAGCTCCCGCTCCAAAGAATGGCAAAGTTGCTCCGGATGCTCGAGCGCATCGCGGACGGCCTCACCCACATGCACAAACAGGGCGTCTACCACGCCGACATGAAACCGAACAATCTGATCCACGAGCGCGGGACGCGGGTGAAGGTGCTCGACTACGGTCTGGCCTGGATCAAGGGCGAGGGCAAGGACCGCGTGCAGGGCACGCCGGAGTACATGGCGCCCGAAACGGTGGAACACAAGATCGTGAACGAGCGCACCGACATCTATAACTTCGGCGTCACGATGTACCGGCTCGTCACGCTCCAGCTCCCGCCGTGCTGGATGACCGGTGAGAACGCGCTGCCGATGAACAAGAAGATCTTCAAGGAGCAACTCAAACCGGTCCGGACCGCGAACCCGATGGTGCCCGAAGACCTGGCGGACCTGATCCACGAGTGCCTTCAGCCGAACGCGACCAAGCGCCCCGAGCGCATGAGCCACATCCAGGGCACACTCGACCAGCTCGCGGACCAGGCCGCGGCCAAACTCGACGACCCGGCGGAGTTGGAAGACTGAGCGTCAACAAGGGTAAAGGAAAAAGGAAAAACTGGACCGGTACCGCTGACGTGTGACCGGGAGTGGTTCCGCTCATTCGTCAGCGATTGTGCGTGCAGTCCCGCACACATCCGGGTCGCGGACACGCGCGGCTAACATTTGCTAACATTCCCGGGCCGCCCGCCTGCCACTCATTTCGACGCAAGATCGCACTGCAAAGCATTTTACGACTTGGCGCACTGTAATTATTGTTAGCCCAGCGATTCGGGCTCTCAATACCCATCTTGTCCCCGAAGCGGGCGCCTAAAACATATTTACACTATACACGTCGCGCGGGAGAAAATAAAGGCAAAATCCCGCACGTCTCGTGACGCGCAACCGTCGGGCCGACTCTTCTGAATCTCGGTAACCGCCCCACGTCTTCGCATCGAATCGATGCAATTTACTGACTATCATCTCTGTGCTTGTCCAGTAAATATTTTACACGAAAAATCGACATGAAAATCTCAAGAACAAATCAAGAAGACGAATTCGCCCACATTGACACCGCGCTGCGACCGGACTATCGTATCGCCGCCCGATCCAGTGCGACATATCACACGAGAGCCAGTAACGAACTATGAACGCAATGATTCGATCGATCGCATCGAAATTGTATCAACGTCTCACCGCCGGAGAACCGGCCCGGCGACACGGGACGCCGCGCAGGCCGCGCCTCGGGCTCGAGGGGCTCGAGGCCCGCGAGGTGCCGGCCGCGTTCACCTGGACCGGCGCGGTGAACACGGACGCGATGAACCCGGACAACTGGTCCATCTACGGGACCCCGGGTGACGGCGACGACGTGTATTTCGGGGCCATGTCCCCCGGCGCCCACAACTGTAATAACCTCTCCTCGATAGACACGGCTTACGGTTTTAACTCGATTACATTGGCAGCCGATTTCAACGGAACCGTCTCCGTCGCTCAGGACAGCGTACTCGCAACCAACACCTTCACCCTCGCCGGCGGTGCGATCGCTCAACCAGGCCCCTACAGCACGCCCATCGACATCTACGGGCTGTTTACCTGGACCGGCGGTGTCCTGAACAGCGCGCTGAATAGCGCGAGCGTCAACATCTTCGGCGGCGGGACGATCACGACCCCGAGCGGTGGGCTCACCACCGGGAGCACCCTCAACTTCGCCAGTTCCGACGGGACCGTGAAGACGACCACCATCAGCGGCTCTGGGAACCTCACCCTCGCTGGCACGGACGAATACGCCCTCAACGTGTACGCCAACGCCGACGTTCAGAACGAGGTTACGAATGTTAATAACCCGGCCGCGATTAAGGGACTGTCCTCAGATAAGAAAGTGCTAACGCTCAACACCGGTGCGCAGTGGGCGTACTACGGCGAAGGGACGCGGACGGACGAAATTCGCGTCGTCAACAATGGTGGGCTTTTCGGCGTCGGGATGCCGAAGACGGGCACGAAGAACATCATCCTCAAACTGACCCCGAGCAACGCGAACAATTACGAGTACACCCAAACCGGGAACACCAATACTAAGCTGCTGATCTTCGGCAGTTGCACCCTGGACGCGACCACGGGCAAGGGCGTAGCGATCAACGGCGGCCTCGTGTTCGTGATGCCTAACAAAAATTTCGTCGGCATCACGAATCAGGTCGCGACGGTTAAGGGTACTTACACGATGACCGCCGGTGCCCTCGGGACCGGGCTCGTTGACCGATTAACAACGACCGTAGGGACAGTCACTGGCGTCCCCGTCTGGTACACGTTCAAAGTGGACGGTGACGTAAACTGGTCGGGTGGTGTGTGGGTGCCGGGCGTGGATGCGCGGGGTGGGGCTATGGGTAACCTGGGCAGTGAGAGCAATGCGGACCTGTGGATGATCACGGGCAAACTCACGATCACCGCGAATCCCGTTAAGGCCAATACCCCATCGATCAAAGCTGTGACCTATCAAGCTCCTGCGGGCCAACTGACAGGAACCTGGAACAGTATCAAATGGGGCACTCTCGCCGCCCTCAGTCCCGACCCGGATCCCCAAGATAGTGGTTTCACTGTATTTAAAAATGTGCCCGGCACTCTCTTTCAGGTGAAGAAATAGTCGTGCTCTGGATCATAGTTAACGGGATTGCACCGCTCCAGCAGTGTCGGTGGCTTGAAATCGTGGCTCAATAATTTCCGGTAGCCTTCGTCAACGTTTACCGAAGGCTACCGTTCTGTTCAGGAAACAATTCCTTGCGATACATCCTACTCGTCCTCTGTTTGGTCGCTGGAGCTACTCTCGCGGGGCCAGTCCCACCCGCACCGCTCAAACCGGCACGCAAACCCGTCGACCCTGGATACGAGTCGACACAGTTCCTTGGTCGGGTTGAGGCCCTCAGCACCGAGAGGATCACCGTCAAGCCCGAAGGGTATCTGCGCGAAGATGTCACCTGGCGCACACCGGAGGGCGTGCGCGAGGAGCGGTACTACGAGCAGGACAACAACCAGTTACCCAAGACGTTCATGTTCACCGACAAGTTGCTTACGATTCACGGGGTTCGGTTGCCCCCCAACCGGGTCTGGGTCGGAAGGCGCAACCGCGGCGAGCACGCCATCGCCGACCTCCGGATCGGGGACCGGGTCCACGTCAGCTACCAAGCCGCGCGCGGCGAGAACTGGTGCTCGGCCATTATCATCATGCGGCGCCCGGGCGGGCGTGTGCCGGATGCTTACGAGGACGACGACAAGTCCTACAAGTACAAGACCTCGACCGAGCGCAACGCCGCGCAGTTCATCGAGGAAACCGTTGCGGGTCGGTGGATTCCGCGCTTGCGAGCCGCACTCAAGAAGTGATTCCCGACCTGCGCCCCACCCACAACTTGAACTCGCGTCTCGATAACTTCCGGTAGCCTTCGGATAAACGTTGACGAAGGCTACCGTTCTGTGCAGGGGACAACTCTTTGCGCGCTATCCCACTCATCTTTTGTTTTGCCACCGGGCTCGCTGTTGCGGGACCGATCCCACCCGCACCACCTAAACCGCCCCCCAAACCGGTGGGGGCGTGGTACGAGCCGACTGAGTTCGACGGGCGGATCGAAGCCCTCAGTACCGAGAGGATCACCGTTAAGCCCGAGGGGTACCTGCGCATCGATTTCACCCGATTCACCCCAGAAGGAATGCGGGAGGAGTTCTATTACGAGCAGGACAACAACCAGTTGCCCAAGACGTTCATGTTCACCGACCGGTTGCTCACGTTCCACGGGGTTCGGTTGCCCGCCAACCGGGTCTGGGTCGGGCGCCGCAACCGCGGTGAGCACTTCATCGCCGACCTCCGGATCGGGGACCGGGTCCACGTCAGCTACCAAGCCGCGCGCGGCGAGAACTGGTGCTCGGCCATTATCATCATGCGGCGCCCGGGCGGGCGTGTGCCGGATGCTTACGAGGACGACGACAAGTCCTACAAGTACAAGACCTCGACCGAGCGCAACGCCGCGCAGTTCATCGAGGAGACCGTCGCAGGCCAGTGGGTTCCGCGCCTGCGCGCCGCACTCAAGAAGTGATTCCAGAGCCGAGCGCGAGGGTTCAGCTCACCGCGATCAAAACGTAGTTGAGTGATTGCCGGTCTCTCGACCCGAGGTCGTATAAGGTGCTGAACCCGGCCGTGAACCGGGCGCTCACCCAGGAAACGTCGCCGATGCGCTGGAGCTTGTTCTTCGACGGCTTCATCCAAAACCGGTCGTAGATGACGCCGTCCACGTCCGCGTTCGACGCGAGCATGATGTCCTTGTTGCACGTCGTGATCTTGTTGGGGTTGTTCGGTTCCAGGTACCGGTACTCGGTCGCGTCCTCGTTAATGATGAGGGACCAGTGCGCGCCGTAGTCGTCCTGTGCCGTTCCGGTAGCCGAAGTGGACGTGACCGGACTGTTCTGCATCAGGTACGCGACCAGGATCGGGCGATCGGCCTTCAGGTGCTCGGTGATGAACTCTTTGCGCTTGTCGGTGCTCTGCCTGGCGTAACACGTGGGCGTGTACCCGAAGTGTTTGACGATGAGGGTCATCTCGGCCTCGCTGAGTACCTCGCCCTGCCCGGAACTCGCGCTCTGCTTGGCGAAGTGGCGGGCCGATTCCCCGGTTGCTTTTTTGGGCATCTCGCCCCGGCGCGGGTAAACGATGGGCTTTTTGCCGCCCAGTTTGGCCAGTAGCTCCGTGGCGTACCAGAGCGAGTACACCCCGCAGGTGCCCTGGCGCTGCTTCTTGAGTACGCCGCTCAACCCCTTCCACGCATCTTCGAGGCTCATGTCGTGCTCCGATTTAGTGGGGACAATCAACAAGTGCCCTGGGTTTATTCCTTACTGCCGCCTCGCGAGCGAAATTTCATCGTAGATAAGAGCGGTGCACACAGATTCCGACAGTCGACCGGCCCCACGGTACGGCGGCGGTGGGATACACTACTGGTGAGCGGTGACCGGAATCTTTCGGAACCGTCCGTACAAGGGAATCGATGAGTACGCTCCCCGAACGGCCGCACCAAGAGGGAACGAAAGCCGCGACCGGGCCGCCCGCGTGGACCTACGCGGACGCGGTCCCGAAGCGCTTCGGCGATTTCGAGGTCATCTCCAAACTCGGTCAGGGGTCTTTCGGGCAGGTGTTTCTCGCGCGCCAAGTGTCACTCGAGCGCCACGTCGCACTCAAGGTCATGGACGGCGAACCGACGGGGCACAACGAGGGCCAGGTGCTCGCGGGGCTGGAACACGACCACATCGTGAAGGTCTACTCCGCGTTCCTCGACCCACCGAGCGGGCTGAGCGGGTTGTGCCTCCAGTACGTGCCCGGCGCGGACCTCGGGGTCATCATCCGCCGCGTCTTCGAGGGCGGGCGCGTTCCGGAATCGGGTCGGGCGCTGCTCGATGCACTCGACCAGTTGCGCCGCGGCGACCCGGGGTTCGACCCGGCCGCGCTCCGGGACCGCGAGGCGCTCGAAGCCGACGACTTCCCGCAAGCGGTGTGTCGGCTCGGCGGCCGCATGGCCGAAGCGCTCGCGTTCGCGCACGCGAACGGCATCCTGCACTGCGACATCAAGCCCGGTAACATCCTGCTCACGCCCTACGGCCGGCCGATGCTCGCCGACTTCAACGTGGCGTTTGACCGCACGCGGCACAACCCCGAAGACACGCGGTACGGGGGGACGCTCGCGTACATGGCCCCCGAGTACCGCGCGGTGATGCTCAACCTGCCCGGCGGGAAGGCCGACGAGCGGTGCGACGTCTATTCGCTCGGCGTGGTGCTGTACGAACTCGCGACCGGCACCCGCCCCACGCTCCAACACAACGTCTCCGAAACGAAAGAAACGGTCGCTCAGGGAACCGTGCCCGCCCGTGCCACCTTGCCCGAAGTGCGAACGGTCCCCGACGCGATGATCCACGTGCCGCGCGAACTGGCCGCGGTGATTTGCCGGGCGATCGATCCCGAGCCGACCCACCGGTACCAGACCGCGACGGAACTCGCGACCGCACTGGCGAGCGCGCGGCAGTTACTGACCGCGCGGCGCACCCTTCCCGCGCCGTCCCCGATCGGCCGGTGGGCAACCGCGTTCCCGCTCTACGCGCTGGCCGTGGCGGGTATCCTCCCGCACGTGATCGCGTCCCTGGTGCAGATCAGCTACAACACGGTCGAGGTGCGCCTGACCACCGAGCAAGGAACCGTGTTCGCGTGGCTCGTGATCGTGTACAACCTGATCGCGTATCCCGTTTTCGGCGGCACCGCGCTCTACCTGTTCCGGCAAGTGAAGCGCCAGCTCCCGAAAGTGGCGACCATGTCCGGCCCGGAGCTTGACGCATTCCGCGGACAGGTGTGTCAACTGTGTTGGCGCGCGGCGGCCCTCGGCGCAATCGGCTGGTTCCCCGGCGCGCTGATCTTCCCGATCGTTATCGACACGTGCGCCGGCCCGATTCCGTGGCAGTTGTACGCGCACTACTTCATCTCGTTCTCGCTGGGGGGACTCATCGGGGTCGTGTTCAGCTACCTGAGCATCGCCTACGTGGTGCTCCGCGCGCTGTACCCGCAATTGGGGAACGCGGACACGTACACCCCGACAAAGGGCTGGAACGAGGTCTACCCACTGACGGCCCCCTTCGGCGCGATGGTAACGCTGGCGAGCGGCGTTCCGCTCGTGGGTGCAGTGTTGCTACTGACCCTCGCGGATACCGCGCTTACGCTGGGCTTCCGGGTGCTGGTCGCGGGCCTGATCGGTGCGGGCGTCGCGGGCGTCGGTCTGGCGGAACGCATCGTTCGCCGATTGCACCTGCTCGCCGCGGTGTGGCAGAAGGACGCCGAAGCACGGTGATGGGTGAGTCAGGCGAACCCCGCCCACGAGGGCAGCGGGGCTAACATCGCCCAGGCGGGCGACACCATCTCGTTCGCAAGTAACCGGGAGTCAACATAGTTAGGGAATCGAACTAACTATCGCCCATCTTTAAGCCACTCGGTTTCGATCCCGCACGAAATTTCAGCTCCTCCCATCCCGCGGGTTCTTCAGACTCGGCCGGAAATACTGTGCTACGGTTCCACTAGTACGTCCGCACCCAAGCTCCCCTCCGTTCCGGGGCCGCCCGAATGTTCGTCCGTCCCGAAGCCCAGGTCGAGCCGATCCCCGGTTACAAGCTCCTCGATCGCCTCGGCGCGGGCGGGTTCGGAGAAGTTTGGCGCTGCGAGGCTCCCGGCGGGATCTTCAAGGCCGTCAAGATCATCCACGGCGACCTGCGGTCCAAAGACAGTGACCTCGTGCGCTACGCCGAGCAGGAACTCAAATCGCTCAAGCGCGTGAAGCAGGTCCGACACCCGTACCTCCTCGCGCTCGACCGCTTCGACATCATCGACGGCCGGCTCATGATCGTCATGGAGCTGGCCGACTGCAACCTCTGGGACCGGTTCCGCGCGTGCCGCGAGGCGGGACTCGTCGGCATCCCGCGCGACGAGCTGCTCCAGTACATGGCCGAGATCGCGGAGGTGCTGGACCTGTTCAACGACCAGTTCCAGCTCCAGCACCTGGACATCAAGCCGCAGAACCTGTTCCTGCTCTACAACCACGTGAAGGTGGCCGACTTCGGGCAGGTCAAGGATCTGCAAGGGCTGATGGCCCAGGTCACCGGCGGCATCACGCCGGTCTATGCGGCCCCCGAAACGTTCGACGGCGTGATTACCCGCTACTGCGACCAGTACAGCCTGGCGTGCGTGTACCAGGAACTGCTCACCGGGGCGCGCCCGTTCGACGGCAGCAGCATGAGTCAACTGCTCATGCAGCACCTGAGCCTGCCGCCGTACCTGGACCCCAGCCCGCCCGCGGACCGGCCCGCGCTCGCACGCGCACTGGCCAAGAAGCCGGAGGACCGGTGGCCGAGCGTCTCCGCGTTCGTGCGCGCGTTGGCCGGCGCCCCGCCCCTGAGCGGCATCTCCGCGCCCGGGCGGTTCAACACGTCCGAATCCGAAACGCCCAACCTGATTAGCGTTCCACCCGCGCCCGGGTCCGTGTTCTCGTCATTGTCATTGACCGACGACACGCCCCAGCGCGGCGAAACTTACGGCCCGGTGTTCACCCCCGCGCCCCCGGAACTGTCCGGCGACGGCCCGCTCCAACCGGCGCTCGTGCTCGGGCTCGGCAACGCAGGACTGCGAGTCATTCAGCGGTTGCGCTTCGACCTCAACGAGCGTTACGGGCGCTCCGGTTTAACGCCGGCACTTCGCACGCTGTACATCGACACCGATTCCGAAGCCATCGATGAAGCGAATCGCGAGCGGCCCGCCGACCGACTGGCGAAGCTCGACGCCGACGAAGTGTTCGCGGCCAAACTGAACCGCGCCGGGCACTACCTGAAGCCGCGGTTCAACGGGCGCAGCCTCACCGAAGGCTGGTTCGACGCGCAGTTGCTCTACAAGATCCCGCGCGCGCCCCAAACTCTGGGAATCCGGTCGCTCGGGCGGCTCGCGTTCCTCGACCACTACCGCGCACTGATGACGAAGGTGCAGGCCGATCTCGACGCGGCTGTGGCGCCCGACGCGCTGCTGCTTACCGAAGCCCGCACCGGCTTGAAGCGCCGCACGAACCGCCCCCGCGTGTACATCACGGGCAGTTTGGCCGGCGGTACCAGCGGCGGCATGTTCCTCGACCTCGCGTTCGCCGTGCGCAACCGGCTCAAGCGCATGGGGTACGAGCGCCCGGAGATCATCGGGCTGTTCGTCCTGCCGCCCGCGGACGCGACGCTCACCCCGCCCCAAGCGCTGGGCAACACCTTCGCCGCGCTCACCGAACTGAACCACTACAGCCGGTCCGACACGCAGTTCACCGCGCACTTTGACGAGCGAAGCGGCTACGTCAAAGAACAGGACGCGCCGTTTACCCGGTGCTACTTACTGCCCGGTTCGGCGTCCGGAGTCGTACCGCAATCCGGTGTGGGAATCACCCCGCCGCCGGGTACCCCGAATCCCGGCTCGCGCGCACGGTTCGGGTCCGGGGGCGTTCAGAAGCCCGGCTCGCGCATCGTCGCACTCGGCGCGCTTGGCTCCCAGCGGACCCCGGACCCGGGCGCCGCGGCCGCCGCGCTCAAGCCATACGGCGACGCGGCCGAGCGCATCCGACTCGACCTGTTCTCCCCGATCGGGCGCTGTGCGGACGAAACGCGCGCGGCCGAGGAAGTCACCGAACACCCAGGACCAGTTACAGTTTCCGCGTTCGGCGTGGCGACGTTCGACTGGCCCCGCGCCGAAGTGGTGAGCCGGACCGCGGCGTCTGTGGGGCGCGAGATTCTCCGGCGCTGGGCCGCACCCGATCTGAAGCGCGTGCGCGAAGTGATGCCCGGGATCGCCGAGAGCCGCTGGACCCAACTGGGACTCGACCCCGAAACAATCATCGAGCGCCTCCAGCGCGCCGCGGACCAGAGCGCGGGCCGGCGCGTCGACACGCTGGTGGAGTCGATCACCGAACCGCTCGTGCCGCGCGGGTGGCTCAATCGGCTCCCCGAACCGACCCAAATTCACGTGGCCCTCAACGACCTGAACCGGTTGCTCGGGCCGCCGGCGGCGTCCGTGAAGCGCCCGCAGACGCCGCTGGAAGAAGAAGTCGCCCGGGCCGCGGCGGACGCCGGCTCCGCGTTCGCGCTGGACCTCCGCACGCTCGCACCCGTGCTCGTGGACGACGCCGAGTTCCGGCTCGCCGGGACCGAGGAGCTGTTCCGCCAGTTCCTCGCCACCACGGACCGGCTCATCGACCGGTACACGCACCTGGCGGTCGAACTCGATTCCAAGGCCGTCGCAGGGTTCGAGTGCCTCTCGCGGTACGCGCACTACCAGAAGGGCATGTGGAAGCCGTCGACCGCGGAACTGACCGACGCGCTGCGCCAGTACCCGCGTGCCCGGTTCCAGGCGATCACGTTCCGGCAAATGGTCACCGCGTACCAGATCGTGCGCGACGTGCTCTCGATGCAGATCGCCGACGTCGCGGTGGCGCGGCAGCGCATGGCGACCGCCAGCGCGAGCGTGCCCGATGCGCCGCCCGAACCGCCCGCGTCGCTCCGCCGGCTCATGCCGCCGGGGTGCCCAACCATCGGCGACGCGGTCAACCGGTTCCTCAAAGTGCTTTCCGACGCGGACCTGACCGACATCGACCGGCGCGTACAATCGGTCCTCGAACCGGAGACCGGCGGGCTGTTCCAGGTGTGCCTGAACTCGTCGTCCGGGGTCGAAGACGTGATCGCGGTCGTGTTTGAAGAAACCCGCGCGCACCTGGACCAGCGGCTCGGCGAGGTCGGGTTGGCGAGTATGTTCGCGGAACGGTTCCGCACACCGCAGCAGGCAGAACGGGCCATCGAACAGGCGTATCAGGAAGCGGAGCCCGCGTGGGCCGGGAACGGCCCCTGGGCCGCGTCGGAAGTGTCCGTGCTCTCGTGCCCCGGGGGGACATCGGGCGAAGCGCTGCGGGAATTGGCGCGGCGCGCGATCCCGATCGCCGCGCTGCCGATCACGGACAGTTGCGACGACCTCACGATCTACCGCGAGTGGACCTCGGTCCCGCTGGCCGCGCTCCCGCACCTCGGCCCGGCCGCGGCCGCGGCCTACGACGCGATCCCCGACGCGAACCAGTGCTCGCCGCACACGCGGCTCGACATCACCGCCTGGTTCGACGTGGACTCAAAGTAATTTCTGCGGTGTTGTGTGCGTTCTGCTCGTGGCACAAGCCTCTGGCCTGTGTGAGCGCTTTCACAGGCCAGAGGCCTGTGCCACCAAGCCAGAACCACAAGCCCCATTCAACGCAACAAGTAACTTTGACAGCCCCGGTTCACCCCAGGGTGACTTCGATTCCCGCCATGTCCTCTTGCGAGAGGCCGAGCGCGATGCGGGCGAACACCTCGTCACGGGTTTTTGTCCGCGCCTCGTAGTCCTTCAAGAACCACCAGAACCGGTACTCCACGACCTTGACGTTCCCCTTCTGGCTGTACCGCACCACGGCCACGCCGTTGTCGGCCGAGACGTTCTTGCACTGCCCCACCGCGCCGCGGAGCACGGTCACGACCTTCCCCGCGTCCTTATCCGTGCTGACCGTCACCGCGATTGCGTCGTAAGTTTCGCCACCCCGGGAGAGGTTCTCCACTGTCAACTCGGTCACTTTGCGATTGGGCACGCTGAGCATCAGCCCGGTCGCATTTTTCAGTGCGGTCGAGCGCCACGTCAGCCCGACGACGCGAGCCGGTTCGCCCGTTCCCAGTCGCACAACGTCGCCCACCTTGAACCGGCGCTCGGCGAAAATGGCGACCGACCCGAGCACGTCCGCGATCATCGGCCGTGCGGCGAGCGCGAGCGCCAGCACACCGATCGCCAGAGCCATCACGAGCGCGGTCACATCGTAGCCGAGAATGTTCAGAACGAGTACGAGCGCAACGGCCCACGCCCCGACCTTCAACACTCTGCGAAGCGCGGCGAGCACGGGTGACGGGCTACCGGCCTCGTTCGTACCGCCTCGAATCGCGCGCCCCAGAACAAAGATCATTACTCGCGGGAGAATGAACGCGCACAGAAGAACGATCCCGATCCGAATCCCCGTTTCGCGCAGCCCGCGAATCCGTGCCGCACGCAGTTCCGCTCGCGCCTTGCCGATCTCGCCACCACCAGCCGGGAGCTTGGTCTGCTCGGTGACCTTGTTCGCGTCCGTGGCGCTGTTACCGGTGAGCGCTTCGACGCGCCGGGCGGTCGCAAGCGAGACCGCGTTCAATCGGGATACTTCATCGCGGTAGGTGGTTTCTTCCGCCTTCAACCCGCCCGAAGCGGTCCGTAAGCGAAGCCACTCGTCCCACGTCCGCGTGCTTTCGGAAGTTGCTTCGTATTTCTCCAACACGGTCCGCAACTTCGCGATGTCGGCCGCTTCGCGCCGGCCGAGGTCCACCAAGTTCTCCAGCGCCTCTTTTTGTCGCTTCAGCGTGTCGGCCTGGTCGTCGAAATCGATGAGTTCCCGGTAGTCAGCCGAAAGAAGCTCCGCGGCGCTCGCACTCGCCTTCGATCGGTCGAACGCGAGGAGCCAGTCCCACTCGGCGGCCTCCCCGTTCACGCGCTCGGTAACGCGCTGGTCGAGGCGCTTCTGCTCGGCTTCGGGTCGGTCCTTGTACGGGACGGCGTAGCTGTGCGCGAGTGCCCTCAAATCGGCGAGCAAGTTGAGCCGCTCGTCCACTCGCGCGAGGAGGTGCCCCGTCAGCGCCTTGATGTTTTCGGCGTCCGGATCAGGTTTGCGGAGTTGCTCGCGTTCCTGGCGAAGTTGCTGGATGGTGAGCGTAACAGCCCGCAATTCACCGTCGGGTTGCGCACGATTCGTGTCTCCAAATCCGGCCGGCACTTGAGCCGCGTCGAGATCCCCGTTTCCCACGCGGCGCTCGGTCTCGGTCGCGAACGCCGTGACCTGAGCCGCGAGACGCCGGGCGTCATCGAGCGTCGTCGAGTACGCGACCGCTCGTCGCTCCAATTCGTCGAGCGCGGAAATCAGAGCGTTGGCCTTTTCCTCGCGCTCGGCCGAGTTCCGCACCCGGGCCGTGAGATAAGCCTCAACGCCGGCCAGCGCCCGCGTCGTTTGCTCCAACGAGGTGGGCACTTCCGCACGAGTCGGCGGGGGCGGCTCTTTGACCGCATTGAGAGAATGTCGCGCGTCACTCGCGCTCGCAACCGCCTTCTTGTAATCGCCCGCGTCCCCGCTGATGGCACCCGTCTTTTCCGCAAGCGATTTGCGCGTCTTGGCGAACTCGTCCACGAGTTGGGCAGGTGCCATCGAACGCGCCTGTTCCTCGAACCGGAACGCCGCGAGCGTATCCGCCTGGGCGCCCTTCAGTGCTTCGAGTTTCGCCGCGGCCGCGTCGGATGCGGCCCGCGCGTCAACGAGTTGTTTCTCGACACCGGCCGAATCACTCGTCGCTTTCTCAAGCGCGGCTCGAACCTCGGAACCGAGCGCCTTGATTCGTGCAGCCGCATCATCGAGTTGCTTCGCTTCAACAGCATCGGGCAGTTTGCCGGCCCCGACCTTCGCGGCAAACGCGGACGCCGTGCGCATCGCGAACAGGTGATCGTCCGCGGCACGCGCGGCACGGTCGAAATCGGCCCCAGCAACGGCGAGCGCGGCCGCCGCGCCATTCCATGCTTCGAGATGCTTCACGCGGCTCGCATGGTGGTCCACCACGGCTTGTTCGGCCTTGAGCGCGGCTTCCACATCAGCCGATCGCAACACCAGCGGAACCGGCGCCGGCGCTTTGAGATCATCAACCCGCTGTCGGTCCTTGCTCACTTCCGCCGCCTGCGATGTGAAGCGCCGGTGAGCCAGTTCATAGGCCCCCTTCCGCACGACCCATTCCCGGGCCAACTGCTCCACGAACGCGACCACTTCGGCCGGCGCCCGCCCCGTGAGCTTTGCCTCCAGCTCCTTGCGCACCTGTTCGCGATCAACGAGGACGGATTTGGGAGGGGGAGCCTTTTCGTCGGACCGACCGTTACCGGGAAGTGCCAGGCAGAGCGCGCTGAGGAACGCGACCCCGGCGGAGAGAATCCGGATGTGGAGCATGGTGTCTCACAAATGCGAACCGGGCGCGGGCCGTGTAACGCCCGCGGCACCGTGAGTTTATCCATTCAATCGAACACTGGAAGTGCCCCGGAGGTTGCGGTTGCACCCGGGCACCGACGGGGGTATGCCGGCCCGAAACATTGTTCGGACGAGTCGAGACGGGGGACGTTCAGGATGGAGCGATTCCGCCGCGCACTGTTCGCGTGGGCCGTTGCGGGTTTGGGGACCGCGACCGGGTGCGCAACGGACGCCGCCTCCGACGGGCCGCGGGAAACGGTACGCGCCCAACAGCCCACGCGCCCCGCTCCGCGCAGTTCCACGCCCGTTCCGCCCGCTTCACTCGCGAGCGGGAAGCAACCCGCTACCAACTCCGCGCAAACAACCGAACCTGCGCCGTTGCCCATCAACCTCGCGACCGCGCTGAAGCTCTCAAACGCGCGCCCGCTCGATGTGCAAATTGCCGCACAGCAAGTCACGTCGGCCGCTGCGATCTACGATCGGGCGCGCGTCCTGTGGCTCGCGAACGTCTCACTGGGAGCGGACTACCCCGCAAATTCCGGATCACTGCCAACCACTGGGAAAGCGAACCGAAACGCCCTCACGGTCGGAACCGGGTCCAATGCGCTGTTCGCGTTCTCGGACGCGATCTACAGCCCACTCGCCGCACGCCAAGAACAGCGCGCGACTTCACCTGTAAACGATCCCGCGATTGCAACGGCGGATGCGTATTTCGCGCTGCAGCAGGCACGCGGCGATTTGGCGGGCGCGATTGCCGCTGAGTCGCGTGCGGAAGAGTTTGCCAAGAGCGCGACCGATGCAACCGACGCACGCGCGGAACTCGGTCGGCGAAAGCAAGCCGTCACCACCGCACGCGAACGCGAGCGCACGGCCAACAGCGAACTCGTTCGCACTCTGGGACTCCCGCCCGCGACCCGCGTCGAGCCGGCCGAACCCGCGTTCCTGCCGATCGCGGTTATTGATCCGATCATCAACCTCGACGAACTCGTTCCCGTTGCACTCACAACGCGCCCGGAATTGGCCGGGAACCGGGCTCTTGTGCGTGCGACACTCGCGCGCCTGAAACAAGAATCACTCCGCCCACTCGTGCCGAGCCTCGCCGTGCGGAGCGTGCCCACCAGTGCGCGCGATCCGGAAACCTCCGGCGAACGGTTCGACATCGCCCCGCAGCAACTCCGCGAGTTCGTGACGGTCGCTTTCAGTGACAAGCCCCAAACGAACGAGGGGCGCGACGAACTGGAAGGCGCGACAATCGATCTGTTCCGCGCACAAGACCGCATCGCGACCGAAGTAGCCACGGCGTTTGCGCAAGTGCGCGCCGCGGCACAACGACTGAACACTGCGGAGCCGGCACTAAAAGCTGCGCTCGAACGTGCGCAGAAGAACGCGAGCCCGCAGGAAATAGCCAGCGCGCTTCAGGCCTTTTCGCAAGCCAATACCGAGTTCTTCGCGGCGGTTGCCGAGTACAACCGGGCGCAGTTCCGGCTTTACTGCGTGCTCGGGCACCCGAACCAGTGCCTCGCCAACCCCGTTCCGCAAGCGCCACTCGCCGCGATGCCGCTCAGCCCCACGCCAGAAATGAAGCCGTCCGCGCAACCGGCGCCACTTGCGAGCGTTCCCCAAGTGGCAGGGGAAATGCCCGCGGCACCGATCGCGGCGGCTCCCACACCGGTACCGCCACCGGCGTCTGTGGTTCCACCAGCACCGAACACCGCCCAACCGTTGCCCGTGCAAGAATGGACGTCGGTTCCCGTACCCGGTGCGAACCGCTTACCGACCGTGATTGAGGAACCGCCGCTCCCTTCGACGCCGGTACGCCCGCCGGTCGTTGCGCCCGATTCGGGTAGTTGAATAATAATTCAATTTTTAACCTTGCCACATTGCGGTTGATTTTCTAAGAGTCGTGCGTCATGTTTGAGGTAGGGGATTTGCCCCCGATCTCAAGCGGCGACCGAACGGAGGACCGAGCGACCATGTGGACCCCACCCCCTGAGCACCCGCTGCGGCGGATGTTCGCGGGGCTTGCCGAACACGCCTTCTTCTCCCATCTCGGCGTGGCCGACCCGCCCCTCACCGATTACCTCTCCGTGCTGCTCACGCGCTTCATTCATAACGACGACGTGTACCGTTTGCGCGGCGCCACCGGGCAGCCGCTCACGGAACTGAGCGAAATGGTGGTCGAAGCCGAGCGCCTGCCGACCGGCGGGAAGACGCAGCGCGATTACTACCGGCACATCGGCGACTTCGCCCTGTTCTGGACCGGCATCTACCCCGAAGCGGTCGAGCGCATCCGGTCGCGGATGTGTAAGGACGCCTTCGTCAACTACACGGCCCAGGGCAAGCGCGGGTACATGCTCACGAGCCGACTGGAAGAAGAACAGCACCACGACGCGGAAGCCGGCCTGTTCCGCCGACTGAGCGACCAGTTCGAGGTGTGCGCGGTCGGTCTGCGAAAGGTGCGCGAGGAGTGGGAAGAACTGAGCCCGTCCCCGCCAACTGGTGGGCTGATTAGCTGAGGTACAAAGGATTTCACCGCAGAGGGCACAGAGGGCGCGGAGAAAAGCAAAGCATTTCGGCCTTCGCTTTTCTCCGCGCCCTCTGTGCCCTCTGCGGTGAAACGCGCTTTCAAATAGCGATTTACATCACGAAGGACGTCAATTCCTGGTAGGTGAGCGGTTCCGCGAACGTTCCCCCGACCAGGAACCCGCCGTGCGACGCGGTGACGTGTGCGACCCGAACCAGGACCGTCTTGGACAGTTTCTGCGTGGCGTTTGTGAGCGTGAGGGCCAGGAGCGTTCCGATCTCCACGCGGCGCGTCAAAACGAGCCCGATGCCGTCCAGCGAGACGTCCCGGACTTTGGCCGGCCCGAAGTTCTCCGCGACCGGACCGACGAACCCGCACCCCGTTCCGGCGTTCACGGCCATTCGTTCGGCCGCGCGCCGGTCTTTTGCGTCTGCCATCTTCGCCCCTGTTCTCCGTTCCACCGGGCGAGCCAACCTGCTCTAACGCGACCTCATTCTAGCACCGGTTCGCAACAAATGCGTGCGGCCCGGCGTTACCTTGCGGCCGCACCCGCGCGAATACCGATCGCACCGACAAAGCAAAATGACACCGGGGAAGCGCCAGCGCTTCCCCGGTTCGTGCGTGTCGAATCACTGCGTTTACTTCTGAACCTGGTTCGCGGAACGCTCACGGCACCGCCGACCGCGGTGACCTCATCAGTGAGGCGGAACCACGATCCGCGGGGTTGCTCCCGACCGCCTCACTGATGAGGTCACCGCGGTCGAAAGCGGTGCTGGAACAGCGTTCCCCGAGACGAGTGGAAGAGCAGGCGCTCGGACGACGCAACATCGTCCTGTGGGAAGCCCACGAGCTAAACGCAGGCTACGACACGTTAACTGCGGTTCTAACCGCAAACGCTCCGTTCCGCAAGCAACGGAATTTACTCATTTGCGAAGGGTCACAACACCGGTCACTCCTTCGGCGGGGTGAAGTCGGCGATGTAGATTTGGGCCGCCTTCCCGCCCTCGCGGGACGAGGTCCACATCACCTTCGTGTAGTCCGGGCTGAACACCGGGAGCACGTCCTGGCCGGGCGCGAAGGTGATCCGCGCCTTCTTGCCCGACTCGGTGTCCATCCAGTGCAGGTCGTAGTTGGGCGGGGCCAGCGGGTTCGAGTGGTCCGCGCCGGTGTAGATGATGTGCTTGTTGTCCTTGTACCAGTACGGCGCCCAGAACACCCACTTGTCATCGGCCGTGAGCGCCTTCTCACCTGTACCGTCACTGTTGATGACGTAGAGCTGGAGCCGGTCCTTTTCCTTGCGGTCGGCGCGGAACACGATCTTCTTCCCGTCCGGGCTGAAGAACGGGCCGCCGTTGTAGCAGTTGGGCGCGTCGGTGACGCGCTTCGCGTTCGTGCCGTCGGTGCCCATTGTGAACAATTGCACATTTCCCGCGTTGCCCGCGCTGTACACGATCCGCTTGCCGTCCGCGGAGTAGCTGCCCTCGGCGGTGTACACCTTCGCGTCCGGGGTGAGGCACTTGAGCCCCGTCCCGTCGAGGTTGGCCTCGTAGATCTTCATGTGCGGGTCGAAGTCCCACGAGTACCGCCGGCGCACGCCCTTCTTCTTGTCCTCTTCGCGCTGCTTGTACTCGGCCTCCTGGTGCTTCTTCGCGTCCGGGTCGCCGTGGCTCGACGCGAAGAGAACCTTCTTGCCGTCCGGGTGGAAGTACCCGCAGGTGGTGCGCCCGACTCCGGGGCTGATGCGAGTGGCTTTGCCCGTCTTCAGGTCCATGATGAAGATCTGGTAGAACGGGTTCCCCGTGTCCTTCTCTTCGGCCTGGAAGATGATCTTCGTGCCGTCCGGCGCGAAGTAGCCCTCACCGGCCCGCACGAAGTCGGTCGTGAGCTGTTTGATGTTCTTCAGGTGTGCGGTTTCTGCGGCCTTCCAGTCGTCCGGCTGGGCCGCCGGACTGAGTGCGAGGGAGAGCAAGAGCACGTTCATGCGGCGTGTCCTTTCGGGTAAGCGCGAACCAATCGTGCTTCAGTGTATCATTCCTGGAAGTGGGAAGTACACCGGCGTTCTGTCGCCTCACCGCGAGCGGGCACGTGGTATGAACGAGCCGAAGCCAATGCCCTGCGGCCTGTGCGGGCGCGGGTTCCCCAAACCCGCTCTCACGCAGCACCACTGCCTGCCGAAATCCAAGGGCGGCACGAGTGACGACGTCGCGATGATCTGCTCGCAGTGCCACGGGATGGTCCACGCGACCTACACCAACGCGACGCTCGCGGCCGTGTACCCGACGATCGAAGCGCTGCGAAAAGCGCCCGAGCTAGTCGCGTTCATCAAATGGGTGCGCAAACAGCCGATCACGCGCCGAAAGCGAAACAAGGAGCGCCGCGACAAGTTGTAAGGCGCTCGGATCTTGAGGTGGTTAGTAGCGCTCGTAGGCCAGGCGCCACCAGGTACCGTTCTTCACCATAGGGTCGTGTGCGGGGAGTTCTGCGCTATGGGAAAACTCAAACGGGGGCCGAAGCCCCCGTTCGCTGCACGTCTTTTAGCTGGCTGAGTGCCACTCGCGTCCCAAGGACGTTGATACTTTCTCCAGCGCTAGCCCCACCAACACTCCGGCCGTTTCCGGAGACAAATTGCCCCCACCCGACCAGTGCCGCGCGACCCGAGCGAGGTCGGAAGGGGTCACCTGCTTTGCACCCAGCCACAGCTCGTCCGAGCGGCCCTCTTGGGATTGATACCGCAGCCGCACCCGCCCACTCTCGGTCAGCCACTCCAAGAAATCGATGGTTAGTTCATCGCTCACTATGTCTCCCTGTTTGAGTGCCGCGGCGGGTCGATCATAGCAGAGTTGACAGTGCCCCGTTCGACTATTCCGAAATAGCGCCGCCTTACCGCGGCGGTGCGGTGTCCGCGGGGATGCAGAAATCACGGACCCAGTTCGTGCCGGGTTCCGTACCACTTCGGCTCCCCGGGCACCGCCTTTACGGGATCATTTTTCTTTGGTGGAGGTGCGGTCTTCACGGGCGCCCCCTTCGCGGCCTTCGGCTTCTTCTTCTCTCGCCCCTGGGAGTTGTTGCCTTTCGCCATCGCACGTACCTCGGTTCGGGTTCGGGAGCGGCCAAATGACCGCTGCGCTGATACTACCCGTACCGCGCGCGATGGGGGTGCGCGCTCTTCGTATTTATTCGCGAGACGTGGCGCGCGTGCCCATACAACCCGGGATTCGGTTCGTCTTTTCCCCAGTGCGACGTAAGATTAACTCTTTGGGCCGATTACGGCCCGGGAGCGGCCGGCTCGACTCGTAACTCCAAAGCCGGTGCCCGTTCGCGCAGCCGTTTCACTCGTGTGCCGCGCCGTACCCGGCCGGTTCACGGAGACCACTTCCTCATGTCGCTACGATCTGAATTTTTGGTCGGCGCCCAGGTACCCGTAAGTTTAACTCCTCATGTCGCTACGATCTGTAATTTTGGTCGGCGCCACGCCCCCCAAAATCCAGGACGAGGCCGGGTTCCTCAACGAACTGAAGCGCCGGGCCGATGCGTACTTCGCGGAGACCGGGTGCAGCGAGCGCGACTGCTGGCGCATGTACCTGAAGACCGCGGTGATCCTCGCGTGGCTCGCCACGTCCTACGCGCTGCTCGTGTTCGCCGCACCGACCGTGTGGCTCGCGGCCCCGCTCTCGATCTCCCTCGCGCTGGCCATTTCCGCGGTCGGGTTCAGCATCCAGCACGACGGCGGCCACCACGCCTACTCGCAGTTCGCCTGGGTGAACCGGCTCGCGGCCCTCACGCTCGATCTGATCGGGGCCAGTTCGTACATGTGGAAGTGGAAGCACGTTGTCTACCACCACACGTACCCGAACGTGGCGGGGCAGGACACCGACATCGACGTGGGGCGCGTCGCGCGCCTCGCGCCCCAGCAGCCGCGCCTCTGGTTCCACCGGTGGCAGCACCTGTACCTGTGGCCCCTGTACGGGGTGACCGCCTCCGCGTGGCACCTGTACGGCGACTTCCGGGACGTGATCGCCGGCACCATCGGGGCGCACCGCGTGCCGCGGCCCACGGGCTGGGACTTGGTCGTGTTCCTGACGGGCAAGGCGGTATCGATCGGGCTACTGTTGGTGATCCCGATGCTGGTCCACTCGTGGTGGGTGGTGCTGGTGTTCTACGCGGTGGTGACGGCGGTGGTGGGCGTGGTGCTCACGGTCGTGTTCCAGTTGGCGCATTGTGTCGGGGAAGCCGAGTTCCCGCAACCGATCGAGGGCGGGCGCCGGATGGGGGACACGTGGGCGGTCCACCAGGTCCAGACGACCGTGGATTTCGCCCGCGAGAGCCGGGTGCTGTGCTGGCTCCTGGGCGGGCTGAACTTCCAAGTGGTACACCACCTGTTCCCGCGCGTGTGCCACATCCATTACCCGGCGCTGGCGCAGATCGTCGAAGCCACGTGCCACGAGTTCGGGGTCCGGTACACGGCCCACCGCACGCTCTGGGGGGGCATCACCTCCCACTTCCGCTGGCTGCGCGAGCTCGGACAACTTCGACAGATTTGAACCCCGTTCACTCACCAGAGGTTCCACATGGCCGAGCGACTTACCGCCAAAGAGCAGGTCCAGTCCATGTTGGACCGCGGTTGGGTGTGGCGGGACGATTACTCCGACGTACTCGTCCACCCGCAGGATTACTCCCTCTCGGCCACCTACGACCGGGCCACCGGTACGCTCACGTTCTCACCGGAGTTACTCAAGGCACTCGATCAGATCATTCCGACGCCCCCGAACCGCAACCCGCGGTACTGGCGCGACGAGCAGAAAAGCAATTCTCCCAAAAAGTAGCGGCGGGCGCACTTAATCCGTACATTGGTGCGGAATAAATGTCGCTTGCCGGTGTGGCGCGGGTACGATGGTAGCAGGTGAGACAACCTCACCTGTGTTCAATTTTCGGCCCAACCGGGCCTGGGGATTTACGACCGTGGCAACTAATCTGTACGTCGGCAACATGTCCTTCTCGACGACCGAGGATCAACTCCGAGAGGTTTTCTCTCAGTACGGCACGGTGACCAAAGTGCAGCTCATCATGGACCGGGAGACGGGGCGCCCGCGCGGGTTCGCGTTCGTGGAAATGAGCAGCGGTGCGGACCAAGCTATTGCAGCACTCAACGGGACACAGCTCGACGGCCGGTCCCTGACCGTTAACGAAGCCAAGCCACGTGAAGGTCGCAGCGGTGGTGGCGGTGGCGGCGGGTACGGTGGTGGCGGTGGCCGCAGCGGTGGTGGCGGCGGTTACGGTGGCGGTGGTGGCCGCAGCGGTGGTGGTGGTGGGTACGGTGGTGGCGGTGGCCGCCGGTACTAACCGTTAGAGCGAGCTACTGGGAGTGGCTCCCAACGTCGCAGGCCGGGGGGTATTTGCCCCGGCCGATTTTAAAGACATACGGTGCGTTGCTGTCGCAGCCGACGCCACGAATGGTGCAGGCGGCGTGTTAGTCGCCTGACCGTCAGGCTCCGTTCCCCAGTTCGATCACAACGCCGCGCCCCTTCCCCATCTGGGTGCTGGCGTTCAGGAAAATGGTCCCCGCGATGTCCGCTCGGCCCGCCGCTTCGTGGATGTGGCCGAACACGTGCAGGCGCGGCTTCACTTCCAGCACGCGATAGAGCAAGTCACGACAACCGCAGCACTCACCGATTCGGTTGCGGTCGAGAATGCCTTCCGACGGGCCGTGCGTGATGAGCACGGCCAATTCGTTCGGGATCTGTGCCCACTTCGCCGCCAGTTCCGAACCACGGGGGAGCATGAACGCCCAGTCGGAGAACCACGGCGTCCACGGGCTACCGTAAAACTTCAGCCCCTCGATTTCGCAGCTGGAATCTTCGAGGTAGGTCGCGTTCGTGAGACGGGCACGCGCTTCCGCCGGCGTTTCCTGGAAGCACCAGTCGTGGTTGCCACAAATGACGATCTTGTGCTTGTGTGGAAGCGCCCCGAGCCAGCGGTCGAAGTCCTCGACGTCCTTGAGCGAACCATGTCGCGTGATGTCGCCCGCGTGAACGAGGACGTCACCTTCGGGCACGTCCGCGCGGTCGTGCCAGCCGTGAGTATCGGAAATGCAAACGATGCGCACGGTGGAGCCCCTCGACCTTTACCGTACACAGATTATCAATTCGCTCGCGAGGCTGAAGCCCTGCTCCGGTCGCGGAACTCGGCGAGCCCAGTGGATCGCCTCGCACTTCGCGACCAGCGCGCGGCGCTCACAGTGAAAGCTCGCCTGACGATTACGATGGCGCTACCGATCAGCCCAGCTATAGTCCATGCAACTGGAATGATGACGGAAGCCTCCAGCCGTTCGGCGGGCGAGAGATAAAAGAGGGTTCCCCCGAGTACGCCGAACCCGGGACCGGCAATGAGGCTCTTCCACCACCGGGGGCAGGCCACAGCCACAATCCCGGCGAAAATACCTGGGCCGATGAGAAGCACCAATGCCCGAATGATTTGGGGTAGCTTGGGGATCTGCAATTCGGGGAGTGGTGAGGGCAACTGTTCCCTAATTTCTGCGGCCACACCGGACCCAAACCAGAACGCTAAGAACGTGGCTGTGTAAGCCGCGCCGAATGCGACCACAAACCATACCACGTGTTTCGCGTAGAAAACTAAAGTCGTGAGAGCGGTCCCAGCGTGCAACTTGTCTTTATCAGTCGCCTGTTCCGCTTCGGTCATTGATCACCTCCGTCCCCAGCACGGGCACCTCGCGGTGAACAGGCCGGGGCACGCACACATGACGACAGTGAGCAGGCTCGGTTTCAGCCCTTTAATAGCCTCGAAATTTTCGATCATCGCGCTGAAAGAGCCCCGTCCCGCTCTTCAATAGCCGCCTTCACCTTGGCCAGCGCGCGCAGGCTGATCTGCGAGATCCGGTCGCGCACTCACGCCAACCACCGCCCGACTTCGTACTTCGCGATCAACACATCGAGGTGAACAGCGCGATACCGGCAATCAGCAGCGCCCTAATCGAAGTGCGGGCGTGAGCGAAAATTGGAGTCAGCTTAGCCGCAACGCAGGCTCTGTGGTCAGCGACCCTTGCGGAACTTCAACACCACTTCCGCTCCGCCCTTGTCGCGGCTGACTAATACGTTCTTCGCTCGGTCGAAACTCACCTCCGACTCGCTTGGCAGAGCGTGGCCTTGCTTGCCCTTCGTGTCGAGTACGAGTACCTGTTTACCGTCCTTGGCCTCGATCTTCCACGTCCCGGTAGCCGGTGGGTTCGCCACGTCGTTAGTGATCTCGACCTTGAACGTTCCGTCCTTGCGGAAAGTGTATTCGTAGCGAGTTCCCATCACGACTGCCCGCACGTCGACGTACCAGGTTCCGGACTTTAGCACCGGTGCCACATCGTCTGCTGCCGTTGAGAAACTGGCGCCGGTCAGGAGTAGTGCGGTTGCCGTGGCGATTCGGAACACAGGCAGTCCTCCAGGAGAAGCAGGCCACCGGATGGTGATCCAGAATACCATCGTTGTGTCTTTCCCACTACTCCTTCCCCAACACCAAGTCGACGACCCAGCACCCGCGCACGTGCGGCCCCGGACCACGGCAGTGGTCGAGCACATCGGCACTGTCACACCCGGCGTCCTGGAGCGCGTCGGCCAGGATCGGCATCGCGTCGAAGTCACGCGATTCGTGCATCTGCGCGGCGATTGCGACCGCGGTGGAAGTGCGCCACTGCGGGGAGAAGATGACCGGGCGGAACGGATTAGCGAGCAGGCAGCGCAGCAGGTCCGCCCTTGGTTTGAGGTACTCGAAGTAAGCGGACTGGAAGGCCGCGTGCCACGGGTGCTCGGGGTAAGCGTCGGCCGGGGCTGTACCGACCCGCGCGCTCGCCCAAGTTATCGCCGTTCCCCGATTGAGTTCAGGGAGGAGCACATCAAACCGGGCCGGCCTTGGCCTCCCAGCGATGAACGGCCGCGACTCCCACCACGTGGTCCGCTCGTTCAGCAATACTAAGAGCAGGAGTGCGTCCGGTGAGCGATCCCATTCCTCAGCCTCAATCACGGCTTGTCTCCTGGAACCACTCCCAGCATGACCGCTCCGGCGCCCGGTGCAAGCGCGAACGCCGGCCCGCAACGAGCACGGCCGCCTTGATGGGCTACCACCACCTGCGCACATCTGCTGCACCTCGGCCGCCTTCCCCACTTTGGCCCGCGCAATGTAACATGCGATCAACCACAGCGAGTCGGGGGGCGTAGTTGATTCTGAGATGCAGAACGGCCCGGCGGCCCCTGTACTGGGGGCCGTCGCCCTCGGAGGGTCTCGGAATGCGAATCCGCTCGCGTGTAGCGCTGGGTGCCATCGGGCTGGTGCTGGTGGCTGTTGGAGTGCCGAGGCGCTCTCACGCCGACCCACGGCCCGCCGAACGGCTGGCCGAGTTCGGTCCGCCCAAAGTGATCCTGGACGGCTCGGAATACGCAGCTCGACTCAAACCCCATTACGCGGACTTCGACGGCGACGGGAAGATCGATCTGCTGGTCGGTGCCTGGGACCGGTTGCTCGTCTACCGGAATCGAGGAACCAACGCGGAGCCCGAGTATGCCAAGCCGACGTGGTTCGACGACGCCGTACCGTCGGGCCGCATCCCGGCCGGGTGAAGCTGCGGACTGTTCACTCCCCAGTTTGGGGACTTCGACGGCGACGGCCGAGCGGACCTGGTCTCCGGGTCCAACTGCTGTGATCCCTGGACGGTTCACCTGTTCCTGCGGAAAGCGGACGGCACTTTCGCTGCCCGCCAAGAGATCACGTTCGTCCGGTCCGACATGACGCCCCAGCAGCGGGCCTGGGTCATGCGCGGTCACTCCCAGCCACACCTGCTCGACTGGGACCGCGACGGCCGCACCGACCTGGTGCTCGCCGACTCACAGAGCTGGAAGCTCCTGGTGGGTGTCGGCCCACTTAAGGGGAAGTCCGAGGTGACCGTGAGGCCGTTCGATCTGCCGGAGGTGGCCGACCGGAAGCCCTACGACTTCCAGTTCGCCGATTGGGACGGCGACGGGGTGTTCGACGTGCTATTCGCCGGCGGGTACCTGAGCGCAGATAAACGGTGGCTCTATGACCTCTACTGGTGCCGGAACACGTCCCGTGAGGGGCAACCGCGGTTCGAGAAGCCCGTCCGGTTACTCACGGCCCCGGCGCAGTCCGACGGGTGGGGGTACGAGGGGTTCACGGTGGCGGACCGGGGCCGGGCCGGGCATCAGGATCTGGTCCTGAGCGTCAGCAAGGATTGGCAGCCGAAGCCGAAGCCGGAAAAGGGGTGGACGAACAAGAGCCAACTCGTGCTGTTTCAGCGGAAGTAAGCTCATCGGCAAGAACCGCGTCTTGCTCGATCCGCACGCAGCGCCCTAACGGTGGTTGCCTCATCTCCGTTCCCGTGGTACGGTATCCCCTGTCGCTCAGAATCGAAGCGCGGAGGAGCGCGTGCCCCGGCTGATCGTCATTCGCGGTGTTGATGAAGGGAAGCAGTTCGAGCTGACCGGGGCCACCGTTACGATCGGCCGGCACTCGGCGAACGCCGTATCGCTCCACGACACACAGGTCTCGCGCCGGCACCTCGAAGTGCGGGCGGGCGCGCACGGGTACGAACTCGTCGACCTCGGGAGCGGGAACGGCACGCTCCTGAACGGACAGCCCGTCCAGGTCGCCCCGCTGCGGAGCGGCGACGCGATCACCATCGGCCAGTCGGTGCTGATGTTCACCGTCGGGCGCAACGAGATGCCCGCGCTCGGTAACGAACTCACCGAGCGCGTGCGACTCCGGGCGCAACCGGACCAGGATCTCAACTCGGCTATCGTGCGCACCGTTGCGGCCGACGCGGGCAGCCAGATCCTCGCGCGCCCGTCCGTCGCGACCGACTGGGTCCGCACCCGCCTCGCGAGCCTCGCGGCCCTTTACGAAACCGCCGAGGTCGTCAGCCACATCCTCGACGTTGATCAGCTCCTCGACGCCGTCATGAACCTCGTGTTCAAGTCCGTGGACGCGGACCACGGGTGTTTCATGGTGCGCGACGAGAGCGGGCGCCTCATCCCCAAGGCCGTGCGGTACCGCGAGGGCACGAACCGGCAGGAAGAACTCGCCGTCAGCCACACGATCGTCGATCACGTCATCAAGGAGAAGCAGGGCGTTCTCGTGTCGGACGTCCACAACGACGACCGGTTCAGCGGGGTCGAGAGCCTCCACCGGCACAACATCCGCGAGGCTATCTGCGTCCCCATGAAGGGGCGGCGCGAAGTAGTTGGGGTGCTGTTCCTCGATACCCAATCTACACTCAAACAGTTCGTGACCCGCGGACTCGAAACGGGCAAATTCACCGAGGACCACCTGCACCTCGCCAGCGCGATCGCGCACCAAGCCGCGATCGCAGTTGAAGAGAGCCGGTACCACGAGGCGCTCGTCAACGCGGAGCGCCTCGCGGCCGTGGGTCAAACGATCGCGGCGCTCTCGCACCACATCAAGAACATCATGCAGGGCGTCCGGTTCGGGGCCGATATGGTCCGCACCGCGATCAAGGAATCCGATACCGACCTGCTCGGTAAGGGCTGGAAGCTGGTCGAGCGGAACCAGAGCCGCATCGACGAACTCATCCTCGACATGCTGAGCTACTCGAAGGAGCGCGAACCGGCAGTCGAGCCGACGGACCTCAACAAGCTCTGCGAGGACGTGCTGGAAATCATCCGCGGGCGCGCGACGGACCGCGGCGTCGCGATCGAGTGGCGCCCGGGGGTCGGTGTTTCCGTCGTCCCGTGCGACACAGAGGGCATCCACCGCGCCGCACTGAACCTCGTGAGCAACGCCATTGATGCCCTCGAAGACCACCCGAGCGCCAAGCTCTCGGTACAAGCGATCCTCGAACCGGACGGTACCTGGGCCAAAATCATCGTGATGGACAACGGCCCCGGTATCCCGACGGACAAGCTCGAAGACATCTTCCGCCCGTTCGTGAGCACGAAGGGCAGCCGCGGAACGGGTTTGGGCCTGCCAGTGAGCCGCAAGATCGTCCGCGAACACGGCGGCGACATCCTCGTTCAGAGCGTCATCGATAAGGGGAGCAAGTTCACCATCCGCCTGCCAATGAAGTCCGCGTTCACCGGCGACGCGAACGCCGCTACCGGGTTGTTCCCCGTCCTTCCGCCCCTCGAAGAATAGCGCACCGGGGCGAACACGCCCTCACAGGCGCCGGGCGATACCGGCACCTTACTCACCCCCAATTACCCCACCATCACAGGCACGAATCCACACTCACCCGAACGGGCGATTCCCCTGCGATTTCGTGGGTGATACGCCAATACGGGTGCCCGCAACGACGGGTTCCGCGGGCTGGGGAATCGGGAGCACGCGACCGCACATCTTACCCAGCCAGACCTCTTTCGCTGACCGGACACTGTTCGCTACACGGTCCCTGCGGAACGATTCGCCACATCGATTTTGTAAAAATGACACACGCGCAATTTCATCACAACTGACCGTGACAAAGAATAGAAGCACGCCCCCGCGGCGCTGCGAGTCGTAACAATCGTTACGCACCTTGCCCGCCGGTGAGGTTTCACCATGTTCGCGCACCTACTGTCATCGACAACGCTTCGCACGCTCGCCGGGTTTACCTGCGTGGCGGGCACGGTCGGCGTCGGAACACTGTTCGCAATAGACCCACTTCCCCCGGGTGCGCCGGTTTCCTCACCGGTACCACTTGTCGCTCCGGCGGCGAAGCCGGTTTCTATCTCGGACGTCGCACTCGCGCGTGCCGCCCTTGCTGCATTTGATGCGGACCCGGTGCTGAAGGATGCTCACGTTTTCGTGAGTGTGGTGGACCGCGGGGCCGTGATCGGCGGCCCGGTCACCAGCGAATCGGTGAAGAAGCGTGCGGAAGCCGTTGTGCGTGCGATCCCCGGCATCGAGTCGGTGAAGAACACGTGCTTCATCGAAGCCGACCCGGACCCGCTCATGCGGGCCGTGGCCGACCGGATGAAGCCCGGCACGAAACCGACCATCAGCAGCACGCCCCTGCCCGGCGTTTCGATCCCGCCCGCGGCCCCGGAAGGGTACATCCCGCCGGTGCCGCCGCCCCAACCGACCGACCTCGTCGCGTCGGTGCAGAAGACGGTCGTCGCCCAGCACCCGACCTCGCTCGGTCCGCCGGTCGTCGGCCTGCTCGAAGCGCCTGTGGCTCCGCACACTGTCGCTAAGGTGCCGCCAACACCAACACCAACACCGACGCCGAGCGCCCCCTCGACGGCTCCGGGCGCGCTGACCGGTTCCGCGGGCGCGAAGCCGTCGGACGTCCTCACTGCGGTCGCGGCGATTCGCGCGACGGACGCCCGTTTCGCGAAGCTGACGGCCGAACTGAAGCCCGACGGCGGACTGTTCGTGAGCGGGTCCGCGGCGCAAATCACCGACGTGGTGGACTTCGTGGCGGAAGCCCGCAAGGTATCGGGCGTGGTCCGCGTCGCGGTGGACCCGAAGCTGGTGAAGTGACGGCTGTTTGACACTGTTGCCCTCTGAAACCAGGTCTCGGCCACCATAAAATGGGGCCGGTTTCAGAGGCGTCCGTGCCGACTCCGGCTAACATTTGCTAACATCTTCCGGAACCGGATTGTTAGCAAATTGCCGCAATTGCTTTCTCTGAGATCACTTGCGAAAATCCGCCAAACATGTCGAACTACAGATTTAGTGCAGCGAGCAACTTACAACAACTCTCACTACTCGATCCCTCTTATCGCGCTGGCCACATCCGTACACGAAGATTATCACACTCCTCTTTTGGACGCAAGTATACTTATTGCGAAATTTCGAGTTCGCTGGGTCAATCGCGTCCCCACACCCTCATCCAATCGCCCACGCGACAAAATCCGAGAATATTCAAATTTGATCTTTGGTCTTGATCTCCGCTGACTACGTTGTCTACTGCCCCTACGCTTTACACCCCCGGTTTTACATCACCCGCCCGTTCGCGTTCTAGAATTCGCGATAGGAGGCCGTTTGCATGCGCGTTCTGGTGGTCGCGGATATCCACGGCAACAGGGCCGCGCTTGAGGCGATCCGCGAGCCGTTCGACGTGTGCCTATGTGTCGGTGACATCGTCGATTACGGCCCGGAGCCGGCGTGGTGCGTGGACTGGGTGCGCCAGAACGCGACCTACTGCGTGCGCGGGAACCACGACCACGGTGTCGCGCAGAACGTCGACATCCAGGGCGCCGGCGGGTTCCGCTTTCTCACGTCGGTGACGCGCCCGATTGCGGTCGCGACCCTTTCGGGCGACCAACGGCGCTACCTCGCCGAACTGCCCACGTCCCGCATGTTCACACTCAACGGCAAGCGGTTCCTGCTCGTTCACGCCACCCCGCGTGACCCGATGGACGAGTACGCCCCGGCCGATCCCGCGTTCTGGTACCCGCGGCTCGCGGGCCTGAAGGTCGATTACGTGCTCACGGGCCACACGCACGTGCCCTACACGCTCCGGGTGCGCAACACGCTCGTCGTGAACCCCGGCAGCGTCGGGATCGGGCGCGACGGCAACCCGCACGCCTCCTACGCGATCATCGACGGCGACGACGTGCAGTTGAAGCGCATCGAGTACGCGATCGAAGAAACGGTGGGCGCAATGGAAGCAACCGTCCGCGACGCGACCGCCCGGCTCATGCTCACCGACGTCTTCCGCACCGGCGGCCTCCCGACCAAGTGGCTGCTCCGCAACGGTTCCCTGTCCAACGGCAACGGGAACGGAAACGGCAATGGGAACGGAAACGGGAAGATCGCCCACTGAGTCGAACCGCGTGTTCACGCGAGGGGCGGAAACATTCCCCTTGCATCCCAGGTTCATCCGGCTATATCCGGGCCGAAACACGAACGTGGGAGTGCAGACATGCGGGCGCTACTTGCCCTGGTCGTCGCGTGCGCGGCGGTCGGGTGCTACCAGGACAAGTACAACGTGAACAGTCCGCAGCGCGAGGACTACCAGCTCCCGCCGAACGAGACGCGCTACAACGAACCCGATAAAGCGACGTACCGCCCGCCGCCCACTCCCAAGAAGGAAGAGAACCTCCGGGACCGGAACAAGGGCGGCGGACCGGGGGCGGCGGGCTCGGTGGGTTCTAGTGATTTCGCCGATTAACAAGCCAATTCTAATTGCACGAGCGGGCGGGCCGGTCGATTACGACCGGCTTGCCGTGCGTAGCGGTCCGGCAAATCCCCGCGCCCTCCCATTTTCCCAAAACTCCGGCAACATAGCCGCCACCGGGACGATCTCCTATTTGAGTTCTTCCCTCGAAGCCCGCGCCCACGGGGGGAGACCATTCGTGGAGCTCCCTCGTGTCGCGCACCCGGTTCCTACTCACGTTCTTTTTCGCGCTCTCCGCAATCAGCGCGGCCGACGCCAAGGCCGACAGTCTGTTTGTTCGGAAGGCGAAAGCGGTGGACGAGGCGAAAGCCCGCGCCTTGATCGAAACGCTGAAGAGCGATCCCGACGAAAAGAATCGCAAAACCGCGGCCGATGAACTCGGCGGCGCCGATCCGCGCATGTGCCCGGACGCGGCCCCCACTCTGATCACCGCACTCCGCAAAGACACGTCCGCTGGGGTTCGGGCCGAGGCCGCGAACTCGCTCCGCCAGTTAAATGAAGTGGTTCCGCAAGCCGGCGCCGCGTTGGAAATGGCTCTCGATAACGATCCGTCGCCGCTGGTGCGCCTCGCAGCGAAGCGGGCATTGTGGGTGTATCACCTGAACGGCTACCGTACCGCGAAGAACGAGGACGGCACCGGCAACCAGACGATCGAACCGCCCATTGCCAGCCCGTCCGGTCCGCGCCAGGTGGTGGCCTTCATCCCTGCGCCGCCCGTGCCCGTGGCTTCGCCTCCAACGGAGCCCATCGCGGCAACGCCCGTCCCGCAGCTCCCGCCGGTCGCAGCCCGCCCCACGCCACAACCCGGTCCGCGGCTGTTCTGGCCGAACATCTTGCCCGGTCCGCGGTCCGCGGTTCGCGCGGCGCTGAACCTCCCGCCACTGGTGGTTTCAAGGGACGAACCGCCGCTGGCGAAGAAGCCCGCGGTACCGGCCGTCACGATGAGCACGCCGCCGAAGCACACGCCAGAACCGCCGCTCGTTCAGCACGTACCCGTACCGACAGTATCCGAATACGTGCCGACGCTCCCTCCGTTCCAGCCGGACCTCCCGTCGGTGGTGTCTCCGCCCCTTCCCATCAGCAAGTTGAAGCAGCCTAAGTAGATGTGAAGAACGCGCAGCCTTGTTCCCCGACATACCAGCGAGAACAAGGCTGTGAATGCTGATAGAGAGCAGACGTTAAGCCATTTCTTGAACTAACACGCCCTTGCTTCGGTCACCTCAACTCGATACTGTCGGAGGGATTTCAACCCTAAAACTCGGGGAGGAGATCCCGATGGGATTGGTAACCTTCGCACTTCTCGCATTCACGCAAGAAGCTCACGCTCGCCCATTTCTCCCGATTCTTCAAAAGGAAAAGTTAGTCGCGACAGACCGAATGCTCGACATTGCGATCGAAGGGGACGGGTACTTCCAAGCCACGAACTCTTGTGGGGACTGTCTGTATACGCGCGTCGGACGGTTGCACCGGAATGTTCAAGGCAGCTTGGAAACAAGCGAAGGTTATCTCCTCTCCCCCCAGATCACCGTGCCCGAAACAGCGACTGCGGTTGTGGTTGCCAGTGACGGTCTAGTTCACGCGCTTGTGCCAAATCACAAGCCCCAACCGCTCGGCCAAATTCTCCTCTACCGGTTCGCCCACCCGCAACATTTGCTGCCGTTCGAGCGCGGCTACGAGGTTGAAACCCACGAATCCGGCCCACCCAAGGTGAGCAAACCGGGCAAGAATGGCGCGGGGAAGTTCCGTCAGCGCGCGATTAACGTTCCCCCGATTACCACATTCCCCCGCATACAACGAGGGACTTTGCAAGTAACCGGTAAACAGTTCGACTTGGCAATCGAAGGCGCAGGGTTCTTCCGAGTCACTACCCCCGCTGGCGAGACATTGTTCACCCGATACGGTCGGTTTCAGCAGGACGCAAAGGGCCTACTGGTGACCGCCGAAGGCTATCACCTTAAGCCGCAACTTGCCGTGCCGCTAAATCCAGTCGGGGGCGTCGCGGTCTGTCTCGACGGGACCGTCACGGCTGTCGTTCGCGAGGACTTCAACGAAGCGGTTCTTGTCGGCTACCTCACAGTCGCTCGGTTCCCAAATCCGGGCGATCTGGTGAAAGCGAAAGGGTCGTATTATAAGGAGTCCAAACAGTCAGGTGCAGCAATCGAAAGCGACCCCGGTTCACGGAACGTGGGCATCGTGCGCCAGGGTTACCTCGACCGGACATCGTACATTCCGCTGCAACCGGAGAGTCAGTTCGTTCCCACGGCTCGGTGTTTCGACCTCGCGATCGAGGGGCAAGGGTTCTTCGAGGTCCAAACGCCCGCAGGCGAGCGCCGGTTCACACGGCGTGGGCGCTTTCATGTCAACACCGACGGGATGCTCGAAACACGGGACGGGTACCTTCTCCAACCGCCGGTCGCGCTCCGCCTGGACACGGTCGCCGTATCCATCGAGCCCGACGGAACGGTTCGCACGCAAGTTAAGTCCCAAAAAGAGCCGGTGCGCGCGGGACAGATCGCGCTCGCGCGGTTCGCGGACCCATCCGGGCTTGGTCAGGTCAACGAGTATTACTTCGAGCCTTCCAAGTTCTCGGGACCGGCAAAGCGACTCGTTCTCGGAACGAACGGCACCGACAAAGTGTGGCAGGGGTTCCTCGAACGACCACTCCAAGGAGCAGGCGGACGCAACTAGCAAGCAATCCGCTACAGATTACTGATCCGATGCTGCGCCGCCGACTACGCGGGCGGCCGAGATGTGTGGCTGATAGCCCTTGCGGGGCAAAGATGGGAAACCATTTTCCGCAGGGCACGATCGTACTTCGTTACGCTCCCTGAATCAGCCGGATCGCCTGCTGCGCGGCCTGGCGCAGAGGTTCGGCGCCGCTGCGGGCCGCTTCGCGCAGATCCACCAGCGCCCCCGAGGCCGCAGATCCGATCCGCCCCAGTGCCTGTGCTGCGTGGACCCGGCAGGTCATTTCCGATGAGGTCGGGTCCGGTACCGGCAGTTGAGCCGGGGTGAGCGCCTCGCTGTTCGGCATTTCGATGGCCGTCGGCGTGAGGGACGAAATCGGCGTGCGCGTGAGCGGGCACTCGGGTCCGCGAAGCACACGAGCGAGGAACGGGACCGCGGACCGGGCCGAAACGCCCATCCAGCCGATGGCGATGGCCGATTCCGCCCGCACGAACGGGTCCGCGTGTTGCAAGTGTGCAATGAGAGTCGCGAGCGCCGGCGCACCGATCTGACTCAGCGCCTTGGACGCGAGCCGGCACAGCACGATGTTCGTTCCGCGCATCGCTTCGGCCAGAAGCGGGACGCTCTCCGCGCCGTCCGCCCCCATATTGCCGAGCGCCTGAGCCGCGCCGGACGCGGTTCGCGGATCGGGATCTTTGAGCGAGTTACACAAGTCTTCGAGAGCGGGACGTGCGAGCGGGCCGAGTTTCCCGAGTGCCCAAACCGCGTTCCGCCGAACGTACTTGTCGGCGTGGCCGAGCATCAGGACGAGTGTCCCGAGCGCGTCCGGCCCCATTCCGCCGATCGCGTGGGCGGCCGTTTCGCGCACCTTGGCGTTCTCGTCGTCGAGAGCGCGAACCAAGGCGGGCATCGCGTCGCGCGCGAGCCACCCCAGGCGCCCCAAATCCTTGGCCGCACGCTGCCGGTCCACCACGTTCGTGCTCCGCAGCGCACGAACGAGTGCGGGCAGCGGATCGTCGGCGGTCGCACCTGGTTGTTGCACGCTTCCGTCGCTCACCACAGGAACCGAGCGGTTGACTCCTGGCAACCACTGACAACCTTAGCTCACCCTCACCATGCGGCAACCGACTCACTACGTTTTGACTGTGCGCGAACTTTGGATTGGGCATGGGGCCGAAAATTCAGCACGGGCAAGAGCCGCTATGTTCGTTGCGTGAAAGTTCATTGAGCTTCCGAACCGACCCGGTCCTCCGCGTTGGCCTCTTGTTGCGAATACCCGCGGGTCCGCCAATCGTTCCAGGTGATTCGAGCAAGGGCGATGAAGAGCAGAGCACAAACGGCTCGGGTGAAGCCGGTGTTGAACACGACGCTGGCGTTGAACACGACGAACCCCGTGAACCCGTAAACCGCCCACGTGATCCAACGCGGGCGGCTCAGGTACGAATCGAACGCGACCCACACCCACACCACATCTGCGACCCACACCAGCGCGAAGGCGTAGTTCACGAAGATCCCGTTACCGTATCCGCCCACTTCGCGCGTGTGCTCCCACGCCACCTCGTGCGACCACCCGTGTGCGAGGTGGAACGCGACCGCTATGTGAAGCACGCACATTGCGCAGCCCCACGTGTAGATGGCGCGCACGAAAATTGTTGCCGGTTCCCCGCAGCGCCGGGCGAACGCGAGTGGGAAACCCGTTACCCACCCCATTACCGCCCCGAACGCCGTTTCCTGAATCGCCGGGTGCTGGGGGTTCATTTGTGCGGGGCCGAACAGCGAAAGAAGCCCGTTAGTAGCAAGCAGAATGCAATTCAGCAGCACGATCACACCCGTTCCACGAGCCGGATGCGATTGAACCCGCTCCGCTTCTGCCATACATCACCTCTCCTCTCCTTGTACTCAGCAGCCCCAGTTTACTCGACGGAGCAGTGCGCAATGAGTCGCCGAACGAAGATCGTCTCCACGCTCGGGCCGGCGACCGATTCACCGGACGTTCTGGACGCGATCCTGCGGGCCGGTGTCGATGTGGCCCGCGTCAACTTCTCCCACGGCGCACCAGAAGAACACATCGGCCGGGTCGCGAACTTCCGCGCGGCCGCTCAGCGCGTGGGCAAATTCGCCGCGGTCCTCGCCGACCTCCCCGGGCCGAAGCTCCGCGTGAAGATTTCCTCGCTCCGCTTCCTCAACGCGGGGGACAAGGTCCACTTCTCGCTCACGAGCACGCCGGTCGACGTTTCCGACCTGGTCATCACCGAACCGGAGATGCTCGCGGACGTGCGCCCCGGGCACCGGATGCTCCTCGACGACGGGCGGCTCCAACTGGAAGCGGGCGAAATCAGCGACGGGCGCGTCGTCGCCCGGGTCGTGGTGGGCGGCACGCTCCACCCGAACAAGGGGCTGAACCTGCCGGACACGCCGCTCACGATGGCCGCGCTCACCGAACGGGACCACGGCGCGCTGGCTGTGGCCGCGCGCGCGGGGGTGGATTGGGTCGCGGTTTCGTTCGTGCGCGGGCCGGAAGCCGCGGACGAAGTGCGCGCCGCGTGTGCGGCTCTGGGAATGAACGTTCCGGTCCTCGCGAAGATCGAGCGCCCCGAAGCGGTCGGGCGCGCGGGGGCGATCGTAGCCGCGTTCGACGCGATCATGGTGGCACGCGGAGATTTGGGCGTCGAACTGCCACTGGAGCGCGTGCCGACCGTGCAGAAGAGGCTGATCGCCGAAGCGCGGGCGGCCGGGAAGCCGGTCATCACCGCGACGGACATGCTCGACTCGATGCGGAACAACCCGCGCCCGACGCGCGCCGAAGCGAGCGACGTGGCGAACGCGATCTTCGACGGCACCGACGCCGTCATGCTGTCCGGCGAAACGGCCGTCGGCTCGTACCCGATCGAGGCGGTCGCGTGCATGCACCGTATCGCGGTCGAAACCGAATCGCACCTGCGCCACTCGCGCACGCCCCACACGATGTCGTTCGACGCGGCCAGCGACGACATCGACAACACCATCACCCTGGCCGCGTGCTCGCTCGCCGACGAGGTGAACGCCTCGGCCATCGTGACACCGACGCTCTCGGGGCGCACGGCCAAACTGGTCACGCGGAACCGCCCGTGGACGCCCGTCGTGGCGGTCGCGCCCACCGACGCGATATTACAGCGCCTGGCGCTCGTGTGGGGAATCACGCCCGTGCGTATGACACCGGTCGCGCCGGGCGGGGACCGCATGGCCACCGCTGTGGAAGATGCGTTCAAAGCCGGCACGGTGGCCCCGGGCGAGCGCGTCGTGATCCTCGCCGGGCACCCGATCGCGGGCGGCCCGCGGTTCCCCACGGTCCGCGTCGTTCGCGTCGGCGAAGGCGGCACGTCCTGCGAGCCGTAGAGGGGAGCGACCTCCCCCCGTCCCCCTCCCTAAAGGGAAGGGGTGCAGGCATACGAAATCGTAGAGATCATGGCTGTTGAACGACCGTTCTTTCTCCCCTTCCCTTTAGGGAGGGGACGGGGGGTAGGTCGCCTTCCTCTCCTTCTCATGAAATCGCTTAGAGACTAAGTTCGCCCGCACATCTGTCTCTGCCCGCACTACTTCCCATGTGAAACCGTTCGTGTCGTGCGTGTCGCGCCCGTCCTCGGTGCGGTAACGGCACGAATCCGGCGGCTTCCGACATCGTGCGCGCAATTCTTCTCCGCCACCTCAACCGGCGACCGAGTTTTAGGAGACAACACGACCCACGGTCACGAACGGCCCGAACCGCGCTGGCTCACCAGCGCTTCGCGGCCACCCGTTCGCGGGCTGACACACAACGTTGAGGAGCAACGCCGCACCATGTCACAACCGCGCACGTGTCTTTCGCTCGAAACGCTCGAAGTCCGCGAGAACCTCTCCCCCCTCTTCACCGAAACCTTCAACACCACAGCGCCGCCCGCCCTCCCGAGCGGGTGGTCGTCGTGGGCGAGCGACGGAACCACCACGTTCACGAGCGCGACCGGTCAGGGCGCGGACGGGTCCGCCGGTCTCGTGTCGAGCGCCGGGAGCCGCACGTCCTCGATGACGTGGTACCCGTCGACGTTCGACGCCGACACCGGCGCCGAGGTCTCGCTCAAGGTCGATTCGCTCGTCCCGATGTACGTGTTCGCACGCGGCACGAACCTCGAATCGGGCGACCGGAGCTACCTCGCCGCGGTCGTCACGCGCGGCCTGAAGGTGCAGCTCCTGGAGGTCAACGGCGCGAGCACGCGCGTCCTGGGGACGGTTTCTTCGCCGACCTCGTCGTACTTCTCCGGTCAGTGGGTCCGCGTCTCGCTGGTCCCCGAGGGCAGCAGCGTTAAGGTCCAGGTCGTGCGCCAGGACACGGGGCAGTACCTCGCGGCCAACGGAACGTGGCAGGCCGCGCAAACGAGCGTCATTTCCACCACCACGGCCATCACCGGTGGCGGCAAGATCGGGGTCGGGCGGAACGGGCTGTACTTCGGGGCCGTCCAGCTCGACGATTTCTCCGGGTTCAGCACGGCGCCGAGCGTCACGGAGACGTTCGACACCACCCCGGTCGGGTCGGCACCGACCACGTGGAACACTTGGGCCTCCGATTCCACGGGCGGCTTCAAGACGACGCTCACGCGCGCCCTCAGTCCGGACAACGGTTTCGCCTCCAACGGGCTTTCCAACACGACGGCCCGGGCGTGGTCGAACACCGATTTACCGGCCGACGTGGACGTGTCCGCCGCGATCTACCTGGACAGCCTCATCCCCGCACAGATCTTCGCCCGCGGGACGAACGTCCAGGGCTCCACTCCCACTTACTACGCGATCACCCTCACGCGCGGGCTGGAGGCCAAGCTCGTGAAGGTGGTGAACGGTACCGAAACGGTGCTCGCGTCGGTCAAGTCCTCCGCGTACCTCAGCGGACAATGGGTGCGGGCACGCCTGACCGTCGAGGGCAACCAACTGAAGGTGCAACTGTACCGCCCGGACACGCGGCAGTGGCTCACGCCGAACGGCACCTGGTCCGACAGCCCGGACTTCGCCGTGACGCTCAGCGATTCGAGCATCACCGGCGGCGGGAAGGCCGGGGTCGGGCGCAAGGCCGCGGTCTCCGGCACCCTGACGGTCGACGACTTCGATGCGAAGCCGATCGGCGCCGCGAGCGGGCCGCAGGTCGACGTGACGCGCGTGAACGGGACCGGGAACGTGACGGGCGAGGTCACCTTCCGCGCGACCGTCACCGGGGACTTCAACCGCATCGAGTTCCGGCTGAACAACGTGGTGCGGGCGATCTCCGCGACCGGGCCGGCCGACTGGACGTTCGACAGCACCACCGTGGTCAACGGCACGTACACGCTCGTCGTGCGCGTGTTCGACCAGGCGGGGAACGTCGCCGAGGAGGACTTCACGTTCACGGTGTCCAACCCGAACATGGACCCGCTCCCGGACCCGGTGATCCCGAAGCACTACGACTACATCCGCCTCGCGATGCTCGCGTACAGCGGGACGCCCGTCGGCGACTCGTTCGAGCAGTACCTGCTCAAGAACAGCATCGACCTCGTGATCCCGAACCCGAGCTACCTGAACACGATCAATAGCGCCTCACCGAACACGCCGCAGCTCATTTACAGTAACGTGAGCAACCTCTACCAGGGCCTGCTCACGGACTGGCTCCAGTACGCGGACCGCACCGGGGCGTCGCGCGAACTCGCGTTCTACCACGTGACGAAGGCGACCGCGTTCCAGGGCACCAGCCCGTCGTCGCAGCCGGTGACCTGGTTCTGGGGCGTGTACCAGTCGAACGGCACCGCCACCCCGACGGACGTGACCTCCGCGGCGCGGGGTGGGCGCTCGTCCAACGTGCAGTTCGGGGCCGCCGGTACGTCCACCTCGGTCGGGTTCGTGGAGAAGTTCCGCGAAATGAACATCACGCTCGCACGCGGCGCGTCGAGCGGGTGGTCCGGAACGTGGGAGTACGCGACCGCGGTGGACGCGAACGGCAACCCGACCGCGTGGAAGACGCTCGCGCTGAACAAGGACGGCACCAACGGGCTGACGGCCTCCGGGCAGATCACCTTCGACCCGCCGAGCGACTGGGTGGCCTCCTCGATGACGCCGGGCGGCGCGCGGCTCTTCTCGGTCCGGTTCCGCGTCACGAGCGGGACCGCGGCCAACGGCGCGGAACTGCTCACCGTCTTCGGGCGCGACTACGTGAACGCGAACGGCGGGCAGACCGGCACCATCCCCGCGTTCGACTACTCCGCCGACGCGAACCACGACGGGTACCTGAGCGACGCCGAGTACGCCAACCGGCAGGCCGGGATGGACGCGCGGTTCGTGTACGAGTCGCGGCTGTTCTACCCGTACTACGGGCAGATGCGGTACGTCACCAACCCGTCGTCCGCGGCGGTGCGCCACTGGGCCGCCGACTACCACCAGCGCCTGCTGGCCGGGTACCCGAACGCCGACGGCATCTTCATGGACAACGCGACCGGGAAGCTCCCGTTCCCCGGCGTCAGCGTCCTGGAGCCGACCGGAACCTTCAGCGAGGACTCCGGCGCGCTGATGAATTCCGTGTCCCGCGCGATCGGCCCGAAGTGGGTGCTGGCGAACACGGCCGGCGGCGCGACGACCGCGGACCCGATCGTGGCGAACTCGGGCGGCGCGTTCGAGGAGTTCCTGATCCGCCCGATGAGCGCCAACTGGTCCGAGGTGGGCGACGCGGTCGCGCTCATCAACCGGCGCCTGGGTACAACCGGGAACCCGTACCTCGTGATCGACAGCAGCCCCGAGGGGGGGAGCCGGTTCGATTCGCGCACGCAGGTCGCGACGCTCGCCTACTACTACCTGGTCGGTGACCCGGACCGCACGTTCCTGATGTTCTACGGCGGCGACAGCCCCTCCACCTCGTGGTCCGGGCACTGGACCCCGGTCGTAAACGTGGACGTCGGCGCCCCGGTGGGCACGATGAAGACGTTCGCAACGGGCAAAGATCCGGCGAACACGGACCTCACCTACCGGGTGCTCTCGCGCGAGTACGAGAACGCCCTCGTGCTGTACAAGCCGCTCTCCTACGCCCAGGGCAAGGGCGAGGGCACGACCGCGGACAACACCGCGACGACGCACCAACTGAACGGCACGTACCGCATCGTGAACTCGAACGGCACGCTGGGCCAGTACGTCACGTCGGTGACGCTCCGCAACGGCGAGGGCGCGATTCTGGTGAAGGCGTAATGTGGTTTGCGTAGTAGGTTGGGTTGTGCCCGGAGTTCGATCGACGACCCGCTCGCTAGCACTCGCGGGTCGCCTCGGCGTGTGGCGAACCGCGAGTGCTAACGAGCGGGTGTGTTGCTTTCGTAGTCAAACGCTGTCGGCACGGCCCGACCTACGAATCAGGCTTCCTTCAGCAGTTCCGACACCGCGGCATCGGCGACACACTTCCCGCGGCGCGTGAGCCGCACGTCCGATCCGTTGTCGCTCACGAGAGCGTTTTCACGCAGAAGCGCGAGTGCGGCAGGAGCCAGTGTGTCCAACGCGAAGCCGGTTTGCTCGTGAAAGCGCGTGCGGTTGATCCCGTCCGCGCGCCGGAGTTGTGTCGCCATCGTCTCGAAGGCCCGCGCGCGCGGTTCCAGTTCTTCGCGCTGGAACGCGACCGGCTCTCCACTCAGTGCTTTGCGAATGTAGAGCTTCGTGTCGCGCACGTTCAGTTCGCGTGCGCCGTGTACGTAGCGCGCGGCTCCCACACCGAAACCGTAATACGCCTCGTTCGCCCAGTACCGCTCGTTGTGTCGGCACCGGAACCCGGGGCGCGCGAAGTTCGATATCTCGTAGTGCTCGAACCCGGCTTCTGCGAGCCGGTCCATCGCGCGCTCGTACATCGCGAGTTCGTCGTCCTCCGGCACCGGCGCGACTTGCCCGCGGTGCTGCCGTTTCCACAACGGTGTCCCCTTCTCGTAGGTCAGCCCGTAAGTGGAAACGTGCTGCGGCGCGAACGCGAGCGCGGCGTCCAAATCAGCGCACCAACTCGCGAGCGTCGAACCCGGCGCCCCGAAGATCAAATCGAACGACACCGTGGCAATGTGCTTTCGCGTCACTTCGACCGCGCGCCCGATATGCTCCGGCGCGTGACGCCGGTCCAGAACCGCGAGCGACTCGGGCCGGAACGACTGCACCCCGATGCTCACGCGGTTCACGCCGAATGCCGCCAGCACCGCCGCCTTCTCTTCGGTGAGTGAATCGGGATTGGCCTCAATAGAGAATTCGCGCGAGGTACCTTCGAGTGCCGACGGCAGCCAGCGCGTGATCGCCTCCAGCAAGCGTTCCAACTGATTCGCAGACAGGTGCGTGGGCGTTCCACCGCCAATGAACAAGCTCTCGACCGGGCGCGGGGCGCCCAGTGTCGCGAGTTCGGCCGCGAGCGCGTCGAGGTACAGGTCAATGAGGTGATCCTGTCCCGCGGTTACCGCGAAGTCGCAGTACCCGCAGTGGTGCGCGCAAAACGGGACGTGGATGTAAGCGGTCCGCGGGTCGAGCCAGGGAGCGAGAAGTTCCAGAGTTCCAAGTTCCAAAGTTCCAAGCTCCAGAGTTCCAAGTTCCAGAGTTCCAAGTTAGCAGAAACGAAGAAACCCGGTCGGGAAACACCCGCCGGGTCTGTTTTTAGCTTGGAACTCTGGAACCCCGAACTCGGAACCGGTCCTTACGGGAACAGGAACGCGGCCCCGGTGATGATGCCCGCTTCCGCGACGGTGCCCGTGAGGGTCAGGCCGGGCGGGTACAGGTAGTACGGGCTGGGGCTGCCGGGCAAGCACTTACCCGCGCTGGTGTCCCAGAACCCGGTTCGGCACCCGGACACGAGGCTCTGCGGCCACAACAGCACGTTGCGGTAGAAGGTGCCCGCGGACACGAGGGTCGAGAGCGGCCCGAGATCCCAGCCCTGGCGCTCGGCGTTCCGCTCCTCGAAGTGCAGGCGCCGGTGAACCACGTAGCCCGGTTCGAGGTACATCGTGTGCGGCGCGTATGCCGCCGTCTTCGGTTGGTACGCCACGCCCGGCGAGGAAATCACCGGCAGCGGCGGGAACTGGTACCCGCTGTCCTTCGGCTCCTTGATAGCCTTGAGTTCCTGCAGTGTCCGCTCTTGCTTCTGAATCTCCCCCGGATCTTTCTCTTCGCGGATCTGCTTCTCGGTAATGGCGATCCGGTCCCGGATCGTCTGGAACATGATGGCCCGTTCCAGTTCGGGGTCGTTGTAGACCGTGAAGATCTTGTCGCGCGACGGCAACTGGATCTCGCGCGGGTCGACGGGCGGGATCGGGTTCCCCACCTTCTTTTCGGGCAGGAACCCGCCCCCCTTGGGGCCGGGCTGAGCCGCGAACCCGGTCGGGACCGTGGACGGTTGAACCGGCGGCGCGAACGTGCGCTCGGGCGGCGGGAGGTTGAGCGAGGGAACCGCCGGCACGTCGGGAATCGCCGACCCGCGCGCCGGTTCCTTGTCCTTCAACTGCGCGACGCCCAAGTTTTCGGTCGCGCTCGGCAGCCCGCCACCGGTCGCGGTGAGCGCGTCGGCCGCCTTCTGGAAGTACATCACGGTTCCGGCTGAACCGGGCGTCGCCCCGGGCGCGGGGCGCGCGGGCTGTGGTTGCGCTTGCGGCGGTGGCGTTCGGGGCCGGTACCCGGGCGGGAGCGGGAGCGCCCCCGGCTGGGTGTTCGACGGTTGCGCCTGCGGCTGGGTGCCGGGCGGCTGCGCGAGGGCCGGCCCCGCGACCAGCGCCAAGAACAGAGCGGCCTTAGCCCCCGCTGTCCCCGGCGTAATCAACCGAACTGTAGTTCGGCGCTTCCTGCGTGATAGCAATGTCATGCGGGTGGCTCTCCTGCACACTCGCCGCGGTCACTTGAATGAACCGGGCCTTGGTCCGCAACTCATCGAGCGTCTTGCAGCCGCAATACCCCATTCCGGCCCGCACGCCGCCGACCAACTGGTATACAAAGGGGGCCAGGTGGCCCTTAAACGGAACTCGCCCTTCGACCCCTTCGGGTACCAGTTTCCCGTTCGTCGGCTGACCGGACCCGCCGCCCCCGCCCTGTTGGTAGCGGTCGGCGCTGCCGGCCATCATCGCACCGAGCGAACCCATTCCGCGATACTGCTTGAACGACCGCCCGCGGTACAGGATGAGCTGCCCGGGGCTTTCGGCCAGCCCCGCGAACAGCCCGCCGATCATGCACGAGTACGCGCCCGCGGCGAGTGCCTTCGTGATGTCGCCGCTGTACCGAATGCCGCCGTCCGCAATAATGGGGATGCCCGTCCCGGCCAGCCCCTTCACCACGTTCGCGATCGCCGACATCTGGGGCACGCCCACGCCCGACACGATCCGCGTTGTACAAATCGACCCCGGCCCGATGCCGCACTTAACGCCGTCGGCGCCGGCCTCGGCCAGCGCCCGGGCGCCCTCGGTGGTCGCCACGTTCCCCGCGATCACGTCAATCGAGTGCCGCTTCTTCAGCTCGCGCACCGTTTCGATCACGTTGCGGCTGTGCCCGTGGGCGGAATCCACCACCAGCACGTCCACCCCGGCCTCGATCAGCGACGCGGCCCGTTCAAAGTCGCGGACCCCGATCGCCGCCCCGACCTTCAGCCGCCCCCGCGCGTCCTTTGCCGCGTTCGGGAACTTTTGCGTCTTGTCGATGTCCTTGATCGTGATCAATCCCTTCAGTCTGAATTGATCGTCTACTAGGAGCAATTTCTCCACCTTATTTTTCGTGAGCAGCTTTTCGGCCGCGTCGAGGGTGGTGTTTTCGGGCGCGGTGACGAGGTTCCGCTTCGTCATCACCTCTTCGAGCTTCTGTTCGTTGTCGTCGAGGAACTTGAGGTCGCGCCGCGTGAGAATCCCCTTCAGGACGCCGTTCACGGTGATCGGCACGCCGCTGATGTGGTGATCCTCCATGATCTTGCGCGCGTGCCCGACGGTGTCGTCGGGCGGGAGCGTGATCGGGTCGGTGATGATCCCGTTCTCGCTCCGCTTCACCTTGTCCACCTCGCGGGTCTGCTGAGCGACGGTGAGGTTCTTGTGAATGATCCCGATCCCGCCCTCTTGGGCGAGCGCGATGGCCAGCTCGCTCTCGGTGACGGTGTCCATCGGGCTGGAAATGATCGGAACGTTGATTCGCACGTTCCGGGTCAGTTGAGTGCGGACGTCCGTATCTTTCGGCACGAGATCGCTGTACCCCGGCTCCAGCAGCACGTCATCGAATGTAATCCCCTGATACGCAATGCGGTCCTGCATGGCGGCTCCGTGGCGAAAGGCGCGAAATGGTGTGGTCTGGGATTATAGGGAGTTGAGTCAATCCGCGTTACAGAATGTGCGCTGCAAACGGGTGAAGTGAACCCACCGACAATAAATACCACTCGCTCGTTGGCACTCGCGATTCGCCTGAGCTTTTTGGCGAACCGCGAGTGCCAACGAGTGGGGGAAGTTTCGGATGCAGGGGGCACCTGCGGGGCACTCACCCCTGTTTCGGCGTGAGCACCAGAAGCATCGGGCCGTCACTGACGACCACGCCGCCGGCCGCTTCTTTAGTGACCGCGAACGCTTTCGCGTCCTTGACCAGAATGGGGTTACGCACACGCACGAGGACGGTACCGTCGGGCTTCACGTCGAACACCCCGCCGTCTACCGGCTCCTTCTTGGCGCGCCCACCGTCCACGATCCAGAGCTGGTACTGCTCCTTGGCCGGGTCGAGGGGCGGGAGGCCACGAACTTCGAGGTACCCTTCCTGCTTGGCCGTGCTCCACACGACTTCACCGGTCGCCCCGGCCTGCTCTCCGGCGAACTTCGCGGCCTGTGCCGTGGCGTCTTTGGTGAGTCGATCGCGTTTCAGCCGCTCTTCTTCCGGGCCTTGCACTACCGACACGTCTTTGGGCCACTGCGTGTAAACGAGCACACCGATCAAGCACGCGGCCACAGCCCAGCCCGCCCACGTTCCCCATGCGGACCGGGAACGGGAACGGGTCGGTTTGGCCGCTGCGGGCGAGACCGGAGTCAACACGGTCGCCGCAAGTTGAAGCCGCTCGGCCAGATGCGTGGGAAGCGGGTCCGGAGTGTCGATGAACGCCAAATGGACCGCGGCCGCCGCGCGTTCGAGCGCGTCCGGGTCTTCGTCCGGATACGCTTCGAGTAGCGCGTCCAGTTCCATTGTCTCGTCGGACGTTAACCCCTGAGTGGCTTCACGAGCCAAAAGGTCGTCCAGTCGGTCGAGTCGGGGATCGGTATTCACGACGCCCCTCCCCCGGCCGTGAGCCGCTCGCGCACGCGGATCAGCCCGCGGCGAATGTGTGTCTTTACGGTACCGACCGGCAGCCCGGTTTGGGCGGCGATCGCTTCGTGCGTGAGTCCCTGATAAACGGCGAGCTGGATCACCCGGCGCTCGTCCTCGCGCAGCTCGGCGAGAACGGCTGCGGCTTTCGCGGCCTCGTCCTCAATGTCGATGCGCGCGACCGTCACCGGCTCCACCGGCTCGTCGGCCAGTGTTTGTGCGGTCGGGGCGCGGCCGGTCCGTCGTTTCCGGTCGATCAACCGGCGGCGTGCGATCATGGTTACGTAAGTAGGCTCAGACGAACGGGAGGGATCGTACCGGCCCGCGTTCTTCCACAACTCGATGAACACGTCTTGAACGGCGTCTTCGGCGTCAGAGGGGTTGCCCAGAAACCGCCGCGCCAGGGACCACACCAGCCCGCCGTAGCGGGCGATGCAGTCCGGCACGGCGGCCGGGTCGCCGGCCGCGATCCGTGGGAGCACGCTGTCCGTCACCAGATCCGCCCCCTGGCCCGCGGCGCGCCAGACGCGACACCATTCGTCGCGTGCGCGCCAGCGGATGCACGAAACAACGCGACCCGTGACCGGAGCCACGGGCCGCGTCTCAATTTTCGTTATAGGTAGAGAAATCAACTAGTAACCCGATCCGCCACTGAATCCGAACGCTTTCCCCCCCGCACCGAACTGGCCACCGGCACCGAACCCGATCTGCCCGAACTGACCGAACGCCCCCTGGCCGAACATACTGAACTGCCCCGCGGCTCCGAATCCGGTTTGCCCGAACTGGCCGAACTGACCATTGAAGCCGTTCTGTCCGAACTGCCCCAACGCTCCCTGTCCGAACTGGCCCAATTGCCCGAATTGACCCGCAAAACCAAGTTGGCCACTGAAACCCATCTGGCCCTGTTGCCCGAACTGACCCGCGAACCCGAGTTGGCCGCTGAACCCCATCTGCCCGAATTGGCCACTGTTTCCAATCTGCCCGAGCTGGCCGAAGCCACCGGTTCCGGTCCCCAGATAACTCCCGATCGTCGGGTACGTCATGATGGACCCACTCGTCCCGGCCCCGGCGTTCCCACTCTGGCCGAACTGACCATTGAAGCCGTTCTGACCGAACTGACCCGTCTGCCCGAATTGACCAAACTGACCGAGTTGACCGGACTGCCCCAATTGGCCCGAGAACCCGTTCTGACCGAACTGACCGGTGAACCCGTTGGCGTTCCCGCCGTTCACACCGGTGTTCCCGGTGTTGCCCGCGGTTCCGGTGATCCCCGTGTTGCCTTGGTTATTTCCCTGAGTGCCACCCGGCGCGCGCCACGCGCCCGGGGGAACGTAGGAGAAACTGGCGACCGACCGGTACCGGCCACCCGGCGGTTGCGCTTTGAGGACGCCCGAAAGGGGCAAAAGGGCGAGCACGCCCAAGCCGCACGCCAGCCAAGTTAGCCGCCGTTGGAGAGATCCAAACATGGCACGCTCACCTCATGAAGAGAATCCGCGGGGCGCAGGTTCGACCGGCCGGACGTGCCGGTGCCAGACACCCGGTGTGCTGCGCGAGCGCCTCGAACCGACCACTTCGATCGGCGCCCACGTTAGGTGCTAAATGCGCTGATTGGGGGAACTTGCGCGAGTGATCGGAAAGAATATCCGGTAGCGCGGATGTGACACCGAGTCGAGTCACCGGAGTAATCGCGGGGAAATGCAGTGATTGTCTTGAATTATTCTGCCGGGGAGGGCGTGCCATCCGGTTCCGTAAAGATGCGATCAAAACGACACCGCCGACCCGAAAAATCGGGTCGGCGGTGCGCAATTCAAAGTCCTGCATGAAGTGGCTTAGTAAGCCGCGTTTCCGCTGAAGCCAATGTTTTTACCACCACCGAAGCCACCGCCACCGAAGCCACCTTGAATACCACCGCCGAAACCGCCCTGAATACCACCTCCGAAACCGCCAATCCCGCCACCGAAGCCACCCTGGATACCACCGCCGAAACCACCCTGAATGCCGCCAATACCACCGCCAAAACCGCCCTGGATACCGCCACCGAAACCACCTTGGATCCCGCCACCGAAGCCACCCTGGATACCGCCAATACCGCCGCCGAAGCCGCCCTGAATGCCGCCACCGATACCGCCAATACCACCGCCGAAACCGCCCTGAATACCACCACCGAAACCGCCAATGCCGCCGCCGATCCCGCCACCACCGGCCCCACCGAGGTAGCTACCGATCGTCGGGAACTGCGAAATGTTACCGCCGATTCCACCAATCCCACCAATCCCACCGCCGATCCCGCCACCAATACCACCGCCCAACCCACCACCAATACCGCCGATCCCACCGATCCCACCACCAATCCCGCCGCCCAACCCACCACCACCGAAACCACCGCCGCCGATCCCACCGCCGAAGCCACCGATCCCACCGCCACCGAAGCCACCGATCCCACCGCCACCGAAGCCACCTTGAATACCACCGCCGCCGAAGCCGCCCTGAATACCGCCGCCACCGAAGCCACCTTGAATACCGCCGCCCTGGATACCGCCTTGGTTACCCTGGATACCCTGGTTCCCGGTGTTACCCTGGTTCCCGATGTTACCCTGGTTGTTCCCGCCGTTGTTCCCAATGTTACCCAGGTTGTTGCCCAGGACAGAACCCGCGGGGCGCCAGGCACCTTGCGGTACGTAAGAGAAGCTCGCGGGCGCGCGGTACCGACCGTTCGGCGGCTGCGCTTTCAGGACTTGCGTCAACGGCAGGAGTGCGAGAACGGACAAGCCAAAGGTAGCCCAAACCAGAGACCGGTACAACGAACGGACCATGTTCCGCCTGCCTCAGTAGAGGTGTTCCGCGCGAGTCCTGTTCGCCGGGGGTCGCGGTGAAAACTCCCGGCGAATGATTTTGCCGCCATTTCGTTCGCAGTGCAGCACTTGTGCGAGCCGACGCCTACCCAAATTCACTCCCCGAGCCGCGCGTTCGGGAAACGCGAATGAGCAGCTCGGGGAGAGTGAATCCGGGTCGGTGAAATCACCGGCCGGGTGAGGCGTCTATGGGAGTGTAACGGGAAACCCCAGAAATGGTTTGCATTTCTTTTGAATTTCGATCGAATTTCCCGTGCAGGTCCGCCCCGGTCGCCCCGACCGGAACTCGATCCGGAGATTCAACATGAGTCGTTCCCCCGGTTTCCGCTGGCGCGCGACCCAATGGGCGTCACTCGCCCTACTCGTCGCAGCTATCGTTACAATCGCCCCGTTCGGCACAACGCTACCCGCCGCCGCCCAACCACCCGCCGGCCAGCTCCCAATCGAACTGCGGTACGTCCCGAACGACGCGGCCTTCTTCCTGTACGCGGATGCCGCCAAAATCTGGTCCCACGAAGCGACCAAGAGCTTCCGCGACGCGGACAAAAACACGTTCGGCCTGCTCGAAGGTGCCGCGACCAAGGTGTCCGGCATGAAGATCACGGATCTCAAAAACGTCGTAGTGTTTTACCCGAACCTCAAGCAACCGCAGGACACCGACCGGGTCGGATTCGTCCTCACCTTTACCAAAGCGTTCGACAAAAAGAAATTGGAAGACGGCCTCGCGGAGCTGTTCCTCAAGAACGCGAAAACTAAGGTGTCCGCCCCGGACGAGAAGACGGCACTGGTTCTCGTGGGGCTCGACGACGAGTACGCGAAGCCGCGCCTGCCCGCGGACGAAGGCCCGCTCTCGTCGGCCATTAAAGCTGCGGCGAGCGGCAAGCACACGCTCGTTGTGGGCACCGCTCTCGGCAGCCTCCCGGACGAAATCCGGATGGACAATCTCCCGGCCCAGGTGCGCCCGTTCCAACCGATCTTCCAAGCCACCGCACTCACCGCCACGGTCGACCTCGGCAAGTCCCTCGACCTCAACGTTCGCGTGAGGACCAAGCGCGCGGCCCAGGCCGTGGACGCGGAGAAGGCGCTTGCCGCGCTCGCCAAACTGCTCGGCGACGAACTCACGGGTGAGCTACCGAACCTCGAAAAAGGCGCGGCCGACAACGACGGCTTGAAGGACGTGGTGAAGGCGCTGAAAGCGGTCGTGGCGGCCGCGAAGGGCGCGAAGTTCGAGGTGGACGACACCGAGGCCCGCATGACCGCGACGCTCCCGCTCACGGGCCTCCCGCTCGCCACGGCTTACGCGGCCGGCGTGCAAGCGTTCCAAGCAAAAGCGTCCGTCAGCCAGTCGGCCAACAACCTGAAGCAGATCGCGCTGGCCATGCACAACTACCACGACGCGAACAATGCGTTCCCGCCGGCCGCGGTGTGCGACAAGAAGGGCAAGCCGCAACTGAGCTGGCGCGTCCTCATCCTGCCGTACATCGAACAAGACGCGCTGTACAAGGAGTTCAAACTCGACGAGCCGTGGGACAGCGAGCACAACAAGAAGCTCATCGCCAAAATGCCCAAGGTGTATGCGATGCCGGGCAAGTCCAAGCCGGGCGACACGGACACGTATTACCGCGTGTTCGTCGGTAACGGGGCCAGCTTCGACTGGCTCATGGGCACGTCACTCGTCGGAATCACCGACGGCACCTCGAACACGTTCATGTGTGCGACCGGCGCGACCGCGGTCCCGTGGACCAAGCCGGACGAACTGGAATTCGACCCGGAGAAGGACAACAGCAAGCTGCTCGGGTTGGTCGTGAACGGCAAGGCCCAGGTCGCCATGTGCGACGGCTCGGTCCGCACGCTGTCAAAAATCCCCGCAAAAGAAACGCTCAACGCGCTCATCACCCGGAGCGGCGGCGAAGTGATCGGCAACGATTTCTAACCTCACCCACCCGGTGAACGGCCAGCGTGAGCGGATTGGTACGTGTTTCGCTCAATCGAGTGGAACACCCCGGTCCGCTCGCACTGGCCGTTCGCCCACCACAAGGAGCACCCTGAAAATGCGATTCGCACTCCGAACCGGCGGTTTCGCCGTCGTCGCGGCACTGGCCGCCGCGGTGACCGCGTTACAGCCCGACGCGGCCCCGCAATCGAGCTCCCTCGCCGCGGCGCAACCGGGCGACCTCCCGGCGGACCTCGCGCTCGTCCCGGCCGACGCGGTCGGGTTCGTCCACGTCGGGCTCGCGGAACTGTGGAAGAACGAGGTGATGGACGGGTTCCGCAAGACGTGGGAGAAGGCCGGGCCGAAGGCCCTTTCCGCCCTCGACGCGCAGTTCATCCCCGCGCCGTCCTCGATCTCGCGCGGCACCGCGTTCGTGATGCTCGACGACAAGAAGAAGCCGCAAGCGGTCGGCATCCTGGCGTTCTCCGCCGCGTTCGACCCGGCGAAAGTGGTGAAACTGTACCTGCCCAACAACACCACCGAGAAGGTGGGCTCGAAGACGGTGTACCGCGCGCCGGACCACGAGGTGGAACTCTACTTCCCCGACAACAAGCACATCGTCGTCGGCTACGGCGGGTCGCTCAACTACTACCTCTCCAAAGAACCCGCGAAGGACGGGCCGCTGGCCCCGGCGATCAAGCTCGCCGCGTCCGGCAAGGTGCTGGTCGCGTCGGCCGATATCTCGGCGCTGCCGATCCCGCCGAACGCCTTCAAGGACGTCCCGCCCGAGGGCCGCGCGATCCTGCAAGCAAAGCAACTCACGCTCGCGGTGGATCTCGGCACCGACGCCCGGGTCGACCTGCGCGCGACCTACGCGGACGTCGCCGCCGCTCAGGGCGCGGAGAAAGCGGTGAAGGATCTGGCCGAACTGGGCCGCAAGGAACTGGCGAAATCGAAGAAGGAACTGGAAGACAAGCTCTACGACCCGAAGATCAAGTCCCCGCGCCCGCCGAGCGACCTGCCCGAAGCGATGGCCACGGTGTTCGGGCTCGGCGCGATCAACCGGCTCGACGAGATCCTGACCGACCCGAAGTTCATCACCCGCAACAACACGGAACTCGCGCTGGCGGTGCCGCTGCCCAAAGGAAACTGCTCGTCGTCGGCAGCGGGTTCGTCGCGCTCGGGGCGGCGCTCGTCCTCCCCGCGGTGCAAAAGGTGCGCGAGGCCGCGGCGCGCATGCAGAGTTCCAACAACCTGAAGCAGCTCGGGCTGGCGATCCACAACTACCACGACGCCAACGGCCACTTGCCGCACGATATCCTGGACAAGAACGGGAAGCCGATCTTGAGCTGGCGCGTCGCGATCCTGCCGTACATCGAGCAAACCAACCTCTACAACCAGTTCAAACTCGACGAGCCGTGGGATAGTGCCAACAACAAGCCACTCTCGCAGGTGATGATTAAGACCTTCGTCTCACCGAACGGCGCCTTTCCCGATAAGCCCGAATTCGGGCTCACGCACTACCGCGCCGTGAGCGGCCCGGGCGCCGCGTTCGAGGCGGGCAAGAAGCTCAAACTCACCGATTTCACCGACGGCACCTCGAACACAATTATGGTGATCGAGACCAACGATGCGGTGCCGTGGGCGAAGCCGGGCGACTACCCGTTCGACCCGAAGAAGGCGCTCCCGAAGATCAACCCGGTGGGCGCCCAAAAGGTGTTCCAGGCGCTCTTCGGCGACGGCTCCGTCCGCGCGATCAGCACGGCGGTCGATGAGAAGACGCTCAAGGCGTTCTTCACCCGCGACGGCGGCGAGGTCATCAACGAGAAGGAATAGCCCGACTTCCGAATTACGAGCCGCGACCGCGAGGGAGCGGGAGACACCCGCGGTTCTCGATGGCCGCATCCGGGTTCTCGATGGCCGCATCCGGCACGGGAGGCCACCGTCCCGCTCCCTCGCGGTCGCGGCTCGTAATTCGGTGCCACGTTGCCACCGGTAAGTGTTCGCTTTGCGGACGCCTCGGTATCGGCTAAACTTTGTGGAAGCCCGCGGCCCGGTCGCGGGCTTCGCTCGATTTGCGAGTGCCCTCCGAACGAGTCCCACCCCATGCACTTCCCCCTTTCGCGCCGCGAAATGCTCCTCCGTACCGCCAACGGGTTCGGCGCCGCCGCGCTCGCGGCCCTGCTGGAGCAGGACGGGCGCGCCGTTGACACGGCCCGGTCCCCCAACGACCCGTTCGCCCCGAAGAAGCCCCACTTCGCGGCGAAGGCGAAGTCGGTCATCTTCCTGTTCATGGACGGCGGGCCGAGCCAGGTCGACACGTTCGACCCCAAACCGGCGCTCGAAAAGTACCACGGCAAGCCGTTCCCCACGAAGGTGGAACCGACGCAGTTCAACAACGTCGGCAACACGCTCGCCAGCCCGTGGAAGTTCAAGAAGTACGGTCAGTGCGGGATGCCCGTGAGCGACCTGTTCCCGCACGTCGGCGCCCGCGCGGACGACCTCGCGGTGATCCGCTCGATGGTCGCCAACTTCTCCGAGCACACCAACGCGAACTACTTCTGGCACAGCGGCCACGGTCAGCAGGGGCGCCCGAGCTTCGGCTCGTGGGTGACCTACGGTTTGGGAAGCGAGAGCCGCGACCTCCCCGGCTTCGTCGTCCTCGGGAGCGGGCTGATCCCGCCCGGTGGCGTCGACTGCTTCGGCAACGGGTTCCTGCCCGCGTCGTACCAGGGGTCCATCTTCCGCAACGGCGCGCACCCGGTCGCGGACATCACCCCGCCCGGCGGCGAGAGCGCGAAAACGCGAACCGCCAAGCGCGACCTGCTCCGCAAGCTCGACGCGACAGCAAAGGAGAAGTTCGGCGACAGCGACCCGCTCGATGCGGCCATTGCGAACTACGAGCTGGCGTTCCGGATGCAAACGGCAGTGCCCGAACTCGCGGACCTGAGCAAAGAAACCACCGAGACGCAGAAGCTCTACGGCCTCGACGACCCGAAGACGGAAATATTCGGCCGCCAGTGCCTCGTTGCCCGGCGCCTCGTTCAGCGCGGGGTGCGCTTCGTGGAACTGCTCTGTCCGAACCTCGGCCACGACCGCTGGGACCAGCACTCGAACCTGAAGCGCGGGCACGAGGAGAACGCCCGGGCCGTGGACAAGCCCATCGCGGGGCTGCTCGCCGACCTGAAGCGAACGGGGCTGCTGAACGAAACGCTCGTGATTTGGGGCGGCGAGTTCGGGCGCACGCCGGTCGCCCAGGGCAGCGACGGGCGCGACCACAACCCGTTCGGGTTCTCGATGTGGATGGCCGGCGGCGGAACCAAGGGCGGCACGATCTACGGCGAAACCGACGACTTCGGGTACCACGCGGTGAAGGACAAGGTGCAGGTCCACGACCTCCACGCGACCGCCTTGCACCTGCTCGGCTTCGACCACAAGAAGCTGACCTACCGGTTCGGCGGGCGCGACATGCGCCTCACCGACGTCCACGGCGAACTGATCGAGAAAGTGCTGGCATGAGGAAGAGGAACGGCCGCGTGAGGAGTAGGGTGCACCCCGCTCGCAAGAGCGGGGGTAGGAGGCACCCGCCGCCCTTGCGGGCGGGGTTCACGCCGGTTACTTGCCGAAGTCCACCCGGACCACTTCGCCCGGCGCACCGGTCACCTCGCGCGACATCTCCACCGTCTGTCCGCGTTCCAGCCAGCGCGCCGTGATCGTGTACTTGTACGCCTGCCCCGCTTCGAGCGGCGGGGACTCGAAGATGCGGTCGGTGCCGGTCTGCGCGGTCTTCTTCCCGTCCACGAACACGTCGGCCGTGGGTTGCGGCACCTTCACGGACAGGATGAGGCTCCCGCCGTTCTTCGCCGCGGGCACGGGCGCGACCGGTCCGCTGCTGAACTGCTCCACCGTGGGCCACACGGACACGTTCAGGTGCCGCGGGCGCGGCGACGCAGCGTAGATCCCCACCCACCCGTACCCGGCGAACCCGGGTGTGGCGCGCCACTGTCGCACGAGGTCGTTGTTGCCGAACACCCCCGGGACCGGGCCGTACACGGGCACCGGCGGACCGTAGAGGCTCAGCCCGTTCGACCACACGCTCCCCGCGCGCCCGGGAGAGCCGAAGTACGGGTACCCGAACCCGTAGTACCCGGGATAGCCGTACCCGAAGCCGGGGTACCCGTAGCCGTAGCCGGCGAACCCGCCGTAGCCGTAGCGGAGGGGCGGGGGGTACCCGACGAACGGGCCGCCGTAAAGTCCGGGGTAGCTCCACGCGGGCGCGACCCGTGGACCGTAGGGGTACCCGTGGGTCACCCCCACACCGAGGAAGACGTGTTGGGCGCTCCCGATGCTGGGTAGCACCAGGCACGCCGCGACCGCCAAACCGAACGCGCGCATCTTCACAGTTGTTGCTCCTTCCGGCTCCCCACTGAAATGATTCGACCCGCCGCGAGCGCTGCGCTCAGGGGCGGGTCGAAGGGAACCGGAAGTTCGGCGGGGCGTCACGGTTTCGGCGGCGCGGTCGGCGCGGCCGGCGCGAGCGGTGCGGCTGGTCCATCCGGTGCCAGCTTCGTGGGCGCATTTACCGTTTGTGCGGACGGGGTAAGGATGACCATGCGGGCCTCCCCGAGCCGCCCGTCGGCGGTGTGCCCGGCGACGATCAGTCGGTAGCCGCCTGGCGCGTTGCCGAGCTGAAAGTTCAGCGTGGTCCGCCCGTCCGCCGGGAGAACGATGACGGGTTGCCAGAGAATCGTGTCCGGCGCGTCCATCATCGAGTCGGAGAACGAAGCGGATCCGGGGCGCGGGGCCGCGAACTCGCGCACGACGAGCGGCGTGGTCGGCGTTGCGGACGCCCGGAGCTGTTGGAGCGCGAGCACTTCGACGCGCGATGCGTCCTGCGCGGTTTGAGCCATCATGTTGTCCTGCGCGGCCCCGGCCGCCCCCCGTGCGGCCAGACACGCATCTAGCGACTCGGTAATCACCCGCTGGCGCTCACTCGTGTACCGCGCAACTTTGTCGTTGTCCTTCCTCAGAGAATCGACGCGCTCGTTGTACACCGTCGGCCCGCCAACGAAGCCCCCCACGGTCCCCATCGGACGGTGTTGGGTAAGATCCCCGATCGTAACCCCACTGCGGCTCATCGGGTTCCAACCGGTTGCTCCACCGGCAAGTGTTTTCGGCGCCCCCGGTTTCGCTTCGGGGCGCGTCTCCGGGCGCAGAGGGACAGGGGTCGTTAGGCCCCCCGGCCCACCGCCCCCGTATCCCCCCTCGGATCGGGCATGCGCCCAATGCTCGGGGGAGCACCCGGCAAACCCGAAGGCGGATTCGGCGGCGAAGGCGCGAAACCGGCCGACTTGGGCGGCGGTCCCCCGAACGATTCGACTTTGGAACCCCCGCTCGCCGGAACAGCCGTTCCGGGCGGAGCAAAGCTCGACTTCTCGGAGCCATCATCTTTCTTCGCCCCGAAGTTCTGCAACTGCGTGGGTGCGGCCACTACAGTGGCCGCGTCGAAGTGCGGGGCCAGCTTCATGTGCGGTTTGGGGGCGACGGGTGCGTCCGCGGTCGAGTCAACCACCGGATCAGCCAGGCGAGCCGCTTCTGTCTGTAGGATCGGCTTCGCTTGCACTTCGTGCCCCCATCCCGCAGCGACGAAGAGGAACGCGGCCAGCCCGAAAGAACCGATCGTGCTCGCCCCGAGCGGGAAGCGCGTTTGGGGCCGCGCCACAGCCACCCCACCGCACAAAAGCGCGAGCGCGGCGAACCCGGCGACCCTGTACCACACCGCGGAGCGGAACTGTCGAATCGGCTCGCGGGCGCCTTCCGCACGTTCGTGCTTCTCGTCCGCGGTTCGCGCCGCAGAGGTCGCGGCGCGCTCGGCTTCGCGGACCACCACCGTGTCGCGGGTGTCCTCGTGGGCCGCTTTCAAGCTGGTCCGCGCCCGACCGACGGCCTGAACCGCGCTCTCGTAAAGCGGGGCATACGTCTCGGCGATCCTGCGGTACTCGCGCGCCGCGGTCGGTTCGGCGAATACCTGGTACTGGCCGTTCTGCACCATCATCCGGGTCAGTTCCTGGTTCCGCGGCGGTGGGGGCGAGGATTTGCCCGTCACCTTCGCTTGCTCCGCGAACCGGCGCCAGCCCTGTGTGCCGAGCACGAGGTCAAGTGCCTCGCCCGCGAGCTTGTGATCGGTCAGCAGGAAGTCGGCGAACTCCAGTTCTTCGGGGCTCTTCACGTCGCCCGCGAGCAGGAAGTGCGTCGGCATCGTGCGGTCCTTCGCGCCCGGCGCGGCGCCCGTGTTGACCACCGCCGCCCACAGGATCGCGGCCACGGGATTGTTCTTCTCGTCGGTCGCCGAGATCGTGCAAGTCACGCTGTCGTCCGCGGCGACCACACGTTTCGCCGTGCTCTGAGGGGCCGCTTGTGCGAAACCCGTCTGCAAACTGGGGGTGACACCGAGGGCCAAGTTGAGAACCTCACCGGGGCGCCGGAAGACGAGGCGCTCCGCGACCGGCTTCAGGTCGGGCTTCTCGTCGCCGCCCTTCACGTCCTTGGGGTCCATTTCCTCGAACGCGGTGATGCGAACCACGCCGCCACGCCCGCCGGTGAGCGGGTCCGTACCGGCCATCAGCTTCACTTCCGTGAGCTGTTCGGGCTCGACCGTCACCCGCTGCGTGTCGCAGAGTCGTCCCCGGATGTACGCCCCCACGACCAGCGTGCGCGAGCCACCGACCGAGCGCAGGTGAACGCGAATCGGTTGCCCCGGTGCCGTGATCGTGTCCGGCACGCTCATCACCACACCTTCGAGTTGCGTCTCCGGGAGCACGAACCCGGTCCGTGCGGCAACCGCGCCCGCCCCGCCCACGAGGGCGACCGACGACGTGTGAACCGGTCCGTCTACAATGGGCGCGTAAACCGTGTTCGGTGCGTCGAGTTTCAACCACGTGCGGATCCCGGCTTGCGGGATGAAAGTGAACGAGGCCAGCCCGCGGTTCGCGCCGGGCGTCCCGTCGTCACGGAGCGTTTTGACGGTCGCGAGCGTTTCCCTGCCGTCGGTAATGATCCCGCTAATGTCCACCGGCTGACCGGCGGGCGTGGTGGCGCGAACGTACACCTTGCACGGCACCCCCGCGACGATCTTGTCCCCAGACTCCGGGAAGAACTCGACGAAGAGCCGCCGACCGACCACGGGCACGCGGTCCGCGACCATTTCGCTGCGCCCGCCGGCCCGGAACGCGACCTTCAGGCGCACGTCGCCGTTGGTCAACTCCTCTGGCAGCGCGAAGCGGACACGCGCGCGCCCTTGAGCGTCGGTCCTCGGCGCGACCTCCACCCCATCAAGAGTGACGCCGTCGACTTCGACCGCGACCCCGGCCACTTCTGCGTCCGCGACGGGTTTTTCCTGGAAACTCAGGTCCGCCCACGCCTCCACCGTGTCGCCCGGGCAGAAGGACTTGCCCGCGAACCCGATCAGCTTACCGTAGTGGTCCGCCGTGCCGTTTCGGACCTTCACGGTGCGAGTGACCGGCATCGGGAGCGTGGGCGTGAACCCGCCCGAGGGTTGAGGGAGTTCGTGGAGGACGAGCGTGTAGTCGCCGTCCGCGAGGTCCGCGGGGAGCACGAATTCGCCACACCCGACGCCGCGGATCGGGCGCCCGTCGGCGGTACGAATCGGCTCGACGCGCCCGTTCGCCCCACCGGTCACGCGCACGAGGTCGGTGCAGCCCATCGCAACCAGACCAGGGAGCGGGCGCCCGAAGTGGTTGTTCCCGGAAACGAGGTCGTAGCGGAGGATCTGTTCGCGCTGCGGTGGCCGGAGCGTGACGCGGTCGAGCGTGAGCGAGCGGAAGAAAAGGCGCTCGCCGGGCCGGTACGTGTGCTTGTCGGTCACGAGGAGCGTGGTGAACACGGGGCCGGCGAGCCGCACCTCCTGGATCGGCGTGCGGACGTTGGTCTTCTCGTCCACCTGCGCGACGACGAGCGTGAGGTCGTCGTCCGGCTTCACCTTCGTCCACACGCTGGCGGGGAGCCGGATCTCGTGCCGGTTCCCGCGCTTCTCGTGGTCGAGTTCCTGGGTGTAGAGGACCGCGTCGCTGCTGCGCACCTCGGCGACCATCTTCCGGCGCGACGCCCACACGTCGCGCTCGTCCCGCACGACGACGAAGAAGTCGTTGGGCGCGCCCGGCTGAACGGTCGCGGGCTTCTGCACGTCGATCGTGAGTTTGCGGTTGGTCGTGGCTTCGACCGCGGCCTTTTGCGCGTCCATCCATTTATCGAGGAGCGCGGCCTGCCCTTGTTCCGCGGTCGTGAGTTTAAGTTCCGCTTCCTTCAGCCGGCCGTCGCGCACGTTCTGGGCGCTGGCGACCGCGAGTTTGGCGTCGTCCGCTTCGCGGTCCGCGACTTCTGCACTACGCTGGGCGACCGCGGCGCGCTCGTGAATGTTCAGAACCGGCACGACGGTTCCCGGGATCGCGATCAGCACCGCGACGGCAACGGCCCACGGGAGCGCAACGGCCAGCCGGCGCAACATGCGGCCACTTTGATGGTCGGCGGGCGCCTGCGAAAGCGGGACTGACGGGGCGGCGAGGGCCGGCGTGCGGGTGTGCGACTTCTGCGGCGCGGGGGCCGGCGGCTCGAACTTCGTGTTCGGGAACGCGGACTTCGCAGCTCGCGCGAACAATCCCTGAACGCGAGCGGTTTCGGCACGCGCGTCGCTGCACTGGGGGCAGTTCGCGAGGTGCGAATCGACCTCCGCGGCCTCGCTCCCTTCGAGGAGACCGTACAGGTGGTCGAGCAACAGGGTCTGGCAGTGTTCGCAGTTCATCGTCGTCTCGTCCCGGCGGGCGGGTCGGGTCTGTTTTGTCCGTGTCACGCGCCTGGGTCGGGTCTCACCCCCGGCCGCTGGTGGCTAACATTTGCTAACAATTTGGCCCTCCAGGGCCTCCCTCCCAACGCGCTCCCTGCTCGTTACTGATACCGTCTACGAACCGTCAGTCTAAAGCACTCGCGAACCATTCCGACTAGCTACAGGCTCCGCTAGCTCTTGACGCGCTCGAAGTGCCGGGGCTCGAGGGGTTCCGCGCACTTGAGTACGAGAACGGCCCCATCCAACCTCACGAGCGGCATCTCAACCGTCTTCCCGATAAGTTCCTCGTCGTCGGCTTCGGCGCATTTCCAAACCAAAACCGGCGCTTGTGCGTCCCCGCGAATCGCCCATTTTCCTCTGCTAACATTCGGTACGGGGCCGGCCCCCCTCCACTCATACGTCCCATCCGCTCGGAACGTGAGGCGGCCGTCGCACGGTCCGCCGAGCCATTCACCCTGTAACTTCGCGGCCACAGCCGCCTGTTCCTTCTCAGCTTTAGCACGTTCGGCCGGCACCGGGGCAGCGGCCCCGGGCGTAGCACAAAGTACAACGAAGAGGGCCGCAAAAGTGCCCCGGATTGTGCTCACGAACATGGCTCTTCCTCAGTAGCCCCGGCCGGATTGAGCACCTTGCGGAGTTTAATGAGAGCGGTGCGCATCTGGGTCTTCACGGTGCCCACGGGTGCGCTCCGGATCTCGGCGATCTGCTCGTAAGTGAGATCGCCGTTCTGCCGCAGCAGGAACACTTCTTTTTCGTCCTGGCGCAACTGCGAGATCGCCTGGCGGAGCCGGTCGAGGGCTTCCTGGTCCTCGGCGACCCGGCCCGGCGCTTCGTCCCGCGTCGGCAGCATCACGTCGTCCTCTGGGAGCGGTCGGCTCTTGCGGTTCCACGCGCTGCGCTGGAAGTCCTTGGCGGCATTCAGCCCCACGCGGAAGATCCACGCGCGCAGGTTCTGCACGTCGGGCACCGAGCTGCGCGCCCGCCAGCACTTGAGGAACGCTTCCTGGGCCGCGTCCTGCGCGTCGTCGGCGTTCCCGAGCAGGTACAGCAGGGTACTCAAGAGTTCGTCGCGTACCTGGTTGAAGGTGGCCACGAGCGTGTCGTCGCTGGGGCGGTCCGCCGATGTGGGCGGACCGACGACGGGCGCGTCCGGGGCGGGGTCCGAGCCCGCGATCGGCCGCGAAATCGGGGGCGCGCCGGGTTTGGCCATATCCTCCTACCAACTAGACGACGACCGACCCCGAACCGATTGGCGAAATGCCGGGAGACAGAGAAGGCACCAACGCATGGTATCGGCGCCCGGCGCGCAACGGCAAGCGGAAAGGGCGGGGCGGGGCGAATGTAACAAGGCGTAACGGCGAGAGGTCAACCATGCAATCGCGCTGATCCGCCAGGGGTTTCGCGTTGGTGTCGTTGATTGCGTGGCCAGTCCGCGTGATCGCATAACGCGCCAGGGCATTCGCGTTGGGCGCGGCCGGTATCATTGATCGCGTAGCCCGGTTTCGCGTTGAGGCCCGCCAGGGGTTTCGCGTTAGGCCCGCCAGGGGTTTCGCGTTGCTCCACCCCTGGCTACGCGCCTGCGCCCCTACCGGGGCTGAAGAGGGGTTTATGCCGCAATCATTCACGCGCCTGCACTACCATCTCGTATTCAGCACCAAGTACCGCATGCCCGTGATTACCGACGAGATGCGCCCGCGGTTGTGGAACTACCTGGGTGGGATTGTTCGTGAGGAAGGCGGAGTGCCGGTGGCAATTGGTGGGACCGCCGACCACGTCCATTTGCTTGTTACACTCCGTCAACAGCCAGCACTTTCGGATGTACTACGTCACCTCAAGGCCGGTTCGTCAGGTTGGGTTCACGATATGTTCCCAGAAGTAGATAACTTCTGGTGGCAAACCGGCTACGGCGCGTTCACCGTGAGCCACTCCGGGATCGATAAGGTTGCAGCGTACATCGCGAACCAAGAAGAGCATCACAAACACCGAACGTTCCAAGACGAATTCCGCACGTTGCTCACCAAACACGGGCATGAATTTGCTGAGGAAGACCTTTGGGATTAATACCCCTCTTCAGCCCCGGTAGGGGCGCAGGCGCGTAGCCAGGGGTGGAGCAACGCGAAACCCCTGGCGGGCTACGCGATCACGCGAATGGGTCACGCAATCAACGGTACCAACGCGCCCCTCCCCGACGGGCCAATACCCCACGCGAAACCGGGCTACGCAATCAACGATACCAACGCGAACCCCCTGGCGCGCTAGCACGTTATCTTTGATTGCGCTCCCGCCCTACCCCGCCTTCTTCAGCCCCGCGGGCGCGTCCGGGGCGTTGTCCGCGACGTGTTTGAGCAACTTCTCCCAGGCATCGTCGCTGAAAGGCGTGTCGCGTGCGATGCGCTGGAGGTCGGCGAGCAGTTCGGCCGCGGACTGATACGGCTGCGCCGCCGCGACCGTATCCGCCGTCGGTGGTTCCGCGTCCGCTTCCAGGCGCCGGATCACGGCCCACAGCGATTCCGGGAAGCCCTTCGTTTTCGCCACGCGCTTCCGACCGGCGAGCTGTGACCACCCGAACGCGACCTGCCCGAACGCTCGCAAGTCGGCCGCGAACGTGGCGTCGCTCGTTTCCGGACCGGCGGGACCGATCAACCACGACGGTTCGCCGAAGCCGGTCACCTTCAGCACACCGTCGGACGTGAGAACGAACGAATCGGACGTGAGCCGGCCGTGTGCCAGCCCCACGCGGTGGGCCGCGTCGAGGGCGCCGGCGGCCATCGTCGCGAGCCGGACCCAGCACCCGGGGTGCGCGGCGAACGCGGGCCAGTCCGCGCTGAACAGCCCCGTCAGCCACTCTTGAAGGACGGCCGGTCGGCCGTTGATGTCGAGCACCTCGACGATGCCCGCGAGGTGCGGGCTGGCGGCGTCGCGTGCGGCCGAGAACCGCTGCCGGAACTCGTCCGGGTGAACCGCGTCCTGCATCTCGGCTTCGCTGAGGTGGCGCAGGAGGTACAGCCCGCCGGACTTCTCGCCGGTGCGCTTCGGGTCGTGAACGCGATAAATCGCTTCCTTGGGCGCAACGCGGAGCCGGTCGATAACGCGGAACCGGCCGAGCACGAGTGAGTCGAGGTTCCCGGCCTCGATAAGTGCGAGCTGGTACAGCGTGATGGCGCCGCTCGCGAGTAGCACCTGACGCAGTGTCCGGCGCTGGCGGGTGGCCTCTTCCCAAAGCGCGGTGAGTGTGTCCGGATCGACCAGCCCCGACGACCGCAGCAGTTCGCCGAGTTGCCGGTCGCCCGGTTCGAGTTCTTCGAGAACGGTTTCGGCTCCGCGCGGCACTACTCCAGTGGGAAGCGGCGTGCTGTCACCTGTGTCCGCCAGACGCGGGAGCGCCGGTTCGGGTTCCGACTCGGTGCCCCGCGCGCCGCGTTCGGCGTTCCCGCGCGCGAGTTCGCGCAACTTCTTGCGGTACCACTCGCGCATGTCGGAGAGGTGGCGTTCCATCTCCGTCCGTCGAGCGGTGAACTCCTCGCGCTCGCGCCGGAGCCGGTCGGTTTCTTCTGCCAGCTTCTGCGTCGCGTCAGCGGCGGCGGTCGCGGCTTCGGCGGCGGCGGCTTGCTTCGCGTCGAGCCGCGTTTCGCTCGAACTCAGCAGGCGCCGCATCTCGGCCACGGTGCCCTGCCATTCGATCAGCTGCTGTCGGAACGCGGTGACCGCGAGCCGGTGCTCGTCCTTCGCGCGGTCGAGTTCTTCGTTCTTCTCGCGCAGGCGCTCGCTCTCTTCGCGGATCTGCGCGCGGGCTGCTTCGAGATCGGTACGGCTCGTGCGGGCGAACTCGTTCAACTCATTGAGGTGTCCGCGGAGCATGTCGCGTGCGCCGGCGAGTCGGTCGAGGGCCAGTTTCGCCTGTTCGTCGAGTTCCGGGGCCTGGGTGCGAAGAGCTTCGAGGTCCGCTTCGACCTCGGTGCGGAAGCGCGCCAGTTGGTCGCGTGCGGCTTGGTCGGCCTCCAGCGCCGCGGCGCGATCGGCCTCCCACGTCGCCCGTGCCGCAGCCAGCGACTTGCGTTCCGCCGCGACCGCCGCGCCCACGTCCTTGAGCCGGCCCACTTGCCGCGCGAGCGCCTGTTCCTTGTCGGCGAAGTCGACGGCCTGGCGTTCCACGCTCGCGGCCTGCGCAGCCAGTTCCAACCGGCGCGACGCGAGTTCGTCTTCGGCCGCCTGACGGGACGCTTCCAGGGCGGCGCGGGCTTCGTTCACGGACGCGCGCTCGGCCGCCATTTGACGGGCCAGATCGTCGAGCGCCTTCCCGCGCGTGTTCAGGTCTTCCGCGCGCCGGCGGAGTTGTTCTTGCAGCGCTTGCCGGGCCTCTTCGGACTGCGACATCGCCGCTTCGCGCTCGCGCACCGCCACGCGATCGGCTTCGAGCCGGCTTTGCAGATCAACCGCTTGCGTCATGCGGCCCTTGAGCATCCCGGCCTGTTCCGCGAACTCGGCCGATCGGACGTCCAGTTCCGTTTCGCGCTCCTGAATCCGCGTCGCTTCGGCCGCGAGCGCCTCTTTCTGCACGCGGATCTCTTCCAGCCCGGCCGTCAGGAGCGAATCGCGTTCGTCGAGCCGCTGGCGCTCCTGGTCCGCGTTCTCCTGCACCGCATTGAGTGCGGCGCGAACCTCTTCCGCTTCCTGAATGCGCCGGCGCAGTTCGGCCATCGACTCGTCTTCGCGCGCACGGGCGGCCGCGAGTTGCCACGCTTCGCGCTCCATGTCCTGCCGACTGCGGTCGAGCTTCGCGCGAAAGACTGCCACCACCGCCTGTTGCGCTTCGAGTTGCCCGGCGCGCTCGGCCAGAGTCGCGGTCTGGGTGTCGAGTTCCGCCTTCTGGCGGTCGAGCCGCTCGGCCTCGGCACGCAAACGTTCCTGTTCGCTCGCCGCGAGCCGGACAGTTTCTTCCCACTCGGCCGCGTCATAACGCAGTTGGTCGAGCCGCGCGTCCACTTCTTGCGTGCGGAGGGTCAGGTTGCGTTCCAGTTCTTCGGCCGCGGCCATCCGGCGCTCGAGCCGAACAAGGTCTTCCTGGAATCGGGCGCGTTCCGATTCGTACTCGTCGCGTGCGGTGCGGACCAATCCCTCGCGGTGCGTGACCACTTGCTCGCGCACATTGAGGTCGGTTTCCCACGACGTCAGGCGATCCGTCTCGGCCGCGCGCCGGGCCTCGAACGTGTCGCTCGCGCGCTCGAAGATGTCGCGATCGGCCGCGAACAGTTCGCGCTGGCGCGACAGTTCTTGCATCTGCACCGCGGTGCGAGCTTGTTCGGCACGAAGAGATTGCAGTTGCGGTTCAAAAGCCGTGCGCTCCCCCTCGAACGCCTCGCGATCGGTCCGGAGCTGTTCGCCCCGACGGGCCAACTCTTCGCGCTGCTTGCCGCATTCGTCCGTCCACTGCTGCTTCAACGCGACCAGTTCGTCGCGCGTGCGAGCGAGTTCGGCCTCGCGCGCCGCGGCTTCTTCGGCCCGGCGGTCGGCCAGTTCCTGCTCGATCGCGCGCCGGCGGTCGTGCCACAACGCGCGATCCGCTTCGAGTTCCTCGGCGAACTGGTCGAGGTCGCGCCGGCGGCGAATCAGTTCCGCGTCGCGTGCCTCCCACGACGCCCGGCGATCGGCTTCCTCTGCATCCAGAGCGCGTTTACGAGTTTCGAGGCGCTCGTATTCCGCCGTGAAGTCGGGCGCGGGCAGTTCCGGCTCGTCGTCGACCGGGGACGCGAGCGGCACCTCATCGAGCGAAGCGAACTTCGGCGCGATGTACGTAACCGGTGGTTCGGGAACCGCTTGCGCCGGGATCTGAACCACGACCACGACGCCCGCGACGTGAACAGTGTCCGTGTGCTGAAGGGGGTAAACCGCACCGGCCTGAATCGGCGAGCCGTTGAGTAATACCGGCATCGCGGCCGTTACGCGGCGAATGCCGACGAAGTCGGGCTTGCGCGTGAGTTGCACCACAACTAGCGGTGCCCCGGGAACGGTCAACCGCAGATCGCACCCCGCGGCGGCGCCGATGAGGAACTCTTCGCCCGTGAAATCGTAGCTAACCGCGCGCCCGATGCCCGTGCGCGCGTCGAGCCGGACCTTGGGAAGGTCGGGCCGGTCGCCGGGTGCGGGGTTCGGCAGCGGGGCCATCATGGTGAAGGTTCCATCCCTCCCGGAGAGCGGTCCGGGCGCGCCGTCCTAGCGTGCGGATTCAGAGATTATGGAGATTGGAACGCATTCCGGGACCGTTGACAAGCCGAACTGCGCGGAGCCAAAAATGACGGCGATTCAAGTTGGGCCCTGACATCCATTTATGAACCCTCTCCAATTTTAAGGGCTTCCGTGTTCTTCACATCACGGTGGATTCTGGGGGGTACCAAAATACAGAGCCGGTTCACCGGCCGTGTACCGCGCCCCTCAAAGAGCGCTCCTCGAACCGAACTGCAGCCCCTGCTTGACCGTACATGTGGGAGAACCTAGCGTGATACCACGTCCGTCCTTGCGCCATCATCGATGAGGTCGTCGTGAAGCTGTCCGTTCCGCCGCCGCCACCACCGCCGCCCAGTGACGGAACCCCGGGGGCGGGCTCCCCCGAGGAACCGAACGAACAGCCCGACGCCACCGCGAGCGCGCCCGTCGAGCAACCCGCGGCCCCCGGCGCTCCGAAATCGAAGCCCGCGGTGTGGCCGAGTTGGTTCAGCGGCATCGACGTGGCCCTCGTCGGTCTGGTGGTGCTGTTCGCGTTCGTCGCGGCGTCGTTCGCGGCCCGCAACTCGGACCTGTGGCTCCACCTCGCGACCGGCAAGCGCCTGTTCGCGGGCGAATACGTCCCCGGCGGCAGCGACCCGTTCAGCTACAGCGCCGAGGGGCGCGCCTGGGTGAACCACAGTTGGCTCGCGGCCCCCGTGATGTACCTGCTGTACGGCGGGGACGGGGTGGTGCTCGTGGCCGCGAAAGCGCTGCTCGTCGCGCTCGCGTTCGGCCTGCTGATCGCGATCCGCCGGCCCCAATTCGCGCTCTGGCCGTGGGCCGCGGTCGCGTGCGTGGGGGTGCTCGCGGCGGCCCCCCAATTCACACTGCGCCCGCTCGTGGCGTCGATGCTGTTCTTCGCGGCCACACTGTTCCTGTTGTTCCGCGTGCCGCACAAAAAGGGCTCGAAGCAGTTCCCGATCGCCACCGGGGTCACGTTCTGGCTGTGGGCGAGTTGCGACCAGTGGTTCTTCGTCGGACCGCTCGCGCTGGCGCTCCTTCTGCTCGGCGACCTGATCCAGAAGTACGGCTTCAACGCGCCGGACGAACCCGAGGGCACTACCGACGCGGACGCGCTCGGCCGGTTGCCCGGCACCGCGGCGCTCGCGAAGGCGCTCGGGATCGGCCTCTTGGCCTGCACCCTGACCCCGAACCACGTCCGCGTGTGGCAACTCCCGTTCGAGCTGGTCGGCGCGCCCGGGGCCGCCTCGGACCCGAGTATGAAGCTGCTCCTTTCGGCCCCCTACGACATGGGCCTTTACGCCGAGAACCCGCAGCTCGGGTACAACGCGAACGGGTTGTGCTACGTTCTGCTCCTGGTACTCGGCGCCACGGTCGTCGCCCTGGCCGGTAGCCTGGGCGTCGGCCGGGTCCGCGTTTCGCACGTCGCGCTGTGGTTCGGCTTCGCGGTCCTGAGCCTCCTGAGCGTGTACGCCGTTCCGTTCTTCGTGCTGGTCGCGGTCCCGCTCGTGGCGGCGCAGTTGAACGCCTTCGGCGCGCGCGCCGAACTCAAGACGTGGGGCGACCCGCGCACCCGGCTGCTGCTGATCGCGTCGTCCGGCGGGCGCGTCCTCTCGGTCCTCGGCGTGTGCATTTTGTGCGTACTGGCGTACCCGGGCTGGGTCCACCCGGACGCGAGCACCCCGGCGCTCGCGCGGCGCGTGGCCTGGGCCGTTGAGCCCGACCGCGGGCTGGTTCAGGCGGCCGAGCAGCTCAACACGTGGCGCCAGGGCGGCGACCTCCCGGCCGAGGCCCGCGGGATCATCACGAACATCGATCTGGCGAACTACGCGGCCTGGTTCGCGCCGACCGAGAGGGTGCTCATCAACGGGCGCCTCAACCACCACCGGCGCGAGCTGGCGGACTACATCGCGCTCCGCCGGGGGTTCGGGCTGGTCCCGACCGAAAATGAACTGCCCCAGCAACGGGACGCGACCGACGTACTGGCCCGCCACAGCGCGGAGTACGTGGTCATGTCCGCCTCCGTCAACCCCGGCAGCAGCGCCCCGGACCCGCGCTTCGCGGCCCAGGTTCCCATCCTCGTGCTGTACCAGCAGTGGGGGACGTGGTCCGAGTGGTACACGGACGGGCGCACCGCGGTGTTCGGCTGGCGCCCGGAACCGACCGGGGGCCGGCCCTCGTTCGCGGCCCTGCACCTGGACCCCGCGCTCAAGGCGTTCGGACCGGGGGTGAAGAAGGTACCGGACCCGGTGGTACAACAGCTCCTCGTCCAGGCCGGCTGGGAGGAGGCCTTCGTCCGCGCCCCGCGCCCCGCACCGGCGGGGGCGGTCGAGGCGTTCGGGTGGCTCGATTACAAGAACGCGCTGCTCCAGCGCCAGGTCATCCGCCAGAACTGGGTGCACCCCGCCACGGTCGGCTGGCTGGCGGGCCAACACACGTGGCACCACTTCGCCCTGCGCACGGCGGGGGCCCTGGAGCTGATCCAGATCGTGCCCCAGTACGCCGGGGCCGAGACCGAGGCCGCCGCGATGCGCGCCTTGCCCGTCCTGGCGCTCCGGGCCGCGCGCCGGGCCATCGCGGAGGACCCGGACCACCCGGACGGCTACTACGCCCTCGCCCACGCCCTGCGCGACACCGACCTCCCGTTCAGCGAGAGCGAGCGGTCGCTGGGGATGGTGGTCGCGTACCGCCAGTGCCTGAGCCGGTACCCGAAGGCCGACCGGTACGCGCGCGGGCAGTTCTCCGCGCGGGCGTCGCAGGTCGCCTTTGAGCTGGCCCAAACGTACCTCGGGCGGCGGCTCCCGTGGTCGGAACGGGGCCGGAACGCGATCGAGTTCACCGGGTTCCCGGTCGACGTGGCGCCGTTCCGGGACCGGCTCGGGATCGGGCAACCCGTCTTCCAAAACGTTGAGACCAAGGCGTACCAGCGCGCGGCTTTTAACGCGCCCAACGCGCCCCTGGCCCCTCTGTACAACGGGCTACCGTTCCTGCTCCCACTCGACACGGCGCGCGAGGCGCTCCAGACGGCCCTCGAATACGCCCCGATCGATTTCCCCAACGAGAGCGACGAGCAGAAGAAGTTCGCCAAGCAAATAGAAACCTATAAAACCGCCGTCGATAACCTGCTGATCCGGTACAAGGAGCGGTACGAGACGACCAAAGGGCTCTCGCCGAAGTTGCCCGCCCTCGTTATCAGCGCGATCCGGAACTGCATGCCGAGCGAGGCGCTCAACCTCCTGAACAACAAAGAACTGGACCCGGAATCCAACAAAGACGGGTATTTCACGGCCCTACAAATCGCACTCGAACTCGCTACCGGCCAAATCGAGAACGCCTCGGAAAGGCTCAAGAGGCTCTCCGAGCCGGACAACGCCAAGAAGCTCGAACAGTTGCCCGCACTCGAATCCATACAGGCTCTCAAATATCAGACCCTCATAATTGCCGGCGAGTACAAGGCGGCCGGCGATACCCTCGAGGCGCTCATACGAAACATCGGTCAATTGGACAAGCTCAAGAAGCCGCCCGGCCCCGAACTGCCGCTGGAATACGTGCAGCGCGTCATCGTCGCCGCGGGCCTCACCAAGAACCCGGAGAAGTTCCCCCCGCGGCTGCTCGCCCCGCCGCTCTCAATGATTCCGGGGCACGACCAGGTGCTCCACGCGCACATTTGGCTCAACACGTGGGACTCGTTGCGCGTGATGATCCAGCGGGGGATCCTCGAGCACCTGACTTCCGAGAGCCACTTTTTCACCCGCCGGGGCGTCCTGTTCCTTTTGGAGGGCGACGTCCCGTCCGCGAAAGAGCGGTTCAAGGAGTCGCTCCGCAAGCCCCCCGAAGGGTGGGGGCTGCCCTCAACGCACTCACCGCTCGCCGATCAGTACCTCCTGTTGATCGAACGGGCCGAGAAGAAAGCCGTCAAACCGTAAGTCGGCGCACGCGGAACCGCCCCGCGTGCGCCGGGCGAGGTGCTCATGTCGAACTGGACCGTGGCCGGCGTGCAGATGAGCTGCGCGCTCGGCGACCGCGCAGCGAACCGCGCCGCGCTCGTCACGAACCTGCGCCGGGCCGCCGAGCGCGGGGCGCAGCTCGTGGTGTTCCCGGAGTGCGTGCTCTCCGGGTACGGGTTCACGTCGCGCGCGCACGCCCTTAGTGCCGCGGAACCGCTCCCCGGCCCGAGCACCGAGTTCGTCGCGAAGGCGTGCGCCGAACTCGGCGTGTGGGCCGTCTTCGGGCTGCTCGAAAGCGCGCCCGGCGACAAGCTCTACAACGCCGCGGCGCTGGTCGGGCCGCGGGGTTTTGTCGCGGGCTATCGCAAGTTACACCTGCCCTGCCTCGGAGCGGACCGGTTCACCGATCCGGGCGACCGACCGCTCGCGGTCCACGACCTGGGCGGGCTGAAGATCGGGATGAACATCTGCTTTGATGGGAGCTTCCCCGAATCGGCCCGTATTCTTACGCTCCTCGGGGCGGACCTCGTCGTCCTCCCGACGAACTGGGCCACGAACGCCCGCAAGATGGCCGAACTGGTGTCCGCGGCGCGCGCGTGGGAAAACCACATTTATTACCTCGCGGTGAACCGGGTCGGCGACGAGAGCGGGTTCCGCTACATCGGCCTGAGTTCCGCCGCGGACTACACGGGCAACGTGCTCCACTTCGCCCCCGAGGGCGAAGAAGCGATCTTCACGATCGACGTGAATCCGGCGGCCGCGGCCCAGAAGCGCGTGGTAACGTGCGCCGGCGAATACGAGATCGACCGCGTGAACTGGCGGCGCCCGGAAATGTACGGCCCGCTGGTCGCGAACCCCGGCGCGTTCACCGGGCACTTCAACAAGTGACGCGGTAAAGAGTTTTGGACAGGATTAACAGGATCGACAGGATTCAAAACGGATTCACATCGAGTTTCCTCTTCATCCCGTTGATCCTGTTAATCCTGTCCAAAACTCTTCACGTCTTCACAGAATCCCGAATTTCTTGAACGCCTCGGTCGTGGTCATTCCGCCCGCGAGCGCCTTCCGCACGAGATTCTCGCCGCTCACTTTCTCCTCGGCCAATCGCAACGCCTCTTCCGCGGCGACGGACGGGATGACCACGATGCCGTCGTGATCGGCGAGGATCAGGTCGCCCGGGTACACCAGCACGTCCGCACAAGAGATGGGGACGTTGTGGGTCACCACGTCCAGGCGCCCGAGACTGTCCGCGGGGTGGAAACCGACGTGGAACACCGGGAACCCCATCTCCTTGATCGCCAGCGAGTCGCGCGTCGGGCCGTCGAGGACCACCCCGCGGCACCCGCGGTAGGTCGCGGCCGTCGAGAGCAGTTCACCCCAAAAGCTGCACGCGGACTCGGACACCACGAGCACGTCGCCGTTCTGGAGCGAATCGACCGCGACGAGTTCGCCCGCGTAGGGGTGCGGCGGAGCCACGTCACGGGCGGGGACGGTCTGCACGGTGAGCGCGAACCCGGCGGCCTTTGCCTCCGGCCACAGCGGGCGCACCCGGGGGTTCATGCACTGGTTGCGGTACCCGAGTTTGTCGAGAACATCCGCGACGACGGGCGTGTAGAGTTTGGCGAGCCGGTCGACCCATTCGAGCGCGCGAGGCGGGGTGGTCATCAGAACCCTCAAACAAAAAACGGCGGGGGAACCCGAAGGTATCCCGTCCGCCGTGAATGGGCAAATGATTCTGTCGCCCGACTCGTAAATGTGGCCGCGCTCAGTCCTTCAGTTCCTTACCCTGCCACTTGCGGGCCTTCCACCCGTAGTCAACAAAGTCGTAGCTGAAGGTGCCGTCGGCGAAGAGGTCGAGTTTGCCGTAGCACGGCGGGAACCCGTACTCGCTGCCACCCCACCACGCGCCGCACGCGGCCCCGCCGCAGATGTACCACACCCCGCGGTACTCGCACCGGTCGCACGTGTGCATGTGCCCGCTCAGGCAGAGCTTCACGTGCGGGTTCTTGCGGAACACTTCGCTGATGGCCCAGCAGTCCGCGTGGTGCCACACGCCCGGCACCACGTTGTCGTTGTTCTTGCGGCACCCATCGCCGTACACCTGGGACGTGACACTCAGAATGGGCACGTGGCTAAGCACGACCGTCGGGAGCTTCGTCTTCGCGAGGTCGGCCTTCAGCCAGTCGAAGTGTTCGGGCGAGAGCGTGGCGTACTTCGGCCAGTTGCACATGCTGTTGAGCGACACGAAGTGCCAGCCGTTCTTGTCGAAGCTGTAGTACGGTGCCGGCATCCCGAGCACGCCGGTCATCAGCGCGAAGCCCTTTTTCTCGGCCGGGATCGCGTCGGTAGGCTCGTTGCCGTCCCACACGTCGTGATTGCCCAGGCACGAGTAAATCGGGGCCGGGGCGCTCTTCACCGCTTCTTTCCACACAGCGATGTGTTCCGCGGCCTTCGCGCCGGTCGTTTTGCCGTCCACGGACATCACCGCGTCGCCGGTGTTCAGGATCAGTTCGGGCTTGCCATCCTTCTGGCTCGCCATGTGCGAGAACATCGCGGCCACGCCTTGGGGCGCTTCACGGTCCTTCGTGATGTGAACGTCGGTGATGTGCGCGGCCCGCAGCACCGGCTTACGGTCGGCCGCTCGTGCCGTGGAGATGAAGCCGGGAAGCGCTGCGGCGCCGATCGCCGCGCCGAACAGATCGCGTCGGGAGGGAGAAGTCATTATGGAACACCGAATTGCGTAGAGGATGGTGAACGGCTCGGCGTAAGCCGGCCGGTACTTACAGGAAGCACCAACCGCTTACGCCGGACTGTTCGCAAAAAGGTTTGGCCCGCACCGAAGGCTTTACTTCAGGTCAACCGACCACTCCTGGTCGGGTTCCTTCAGGTCGAACGAGAGCCCGGACTTGTCCGCGTCGGCGAAGCGCGCGGGAAGCATCGGTCCCGCGACCTTACTCACCTCTGCGGACGAGGATTTCTTGCCGGCCTTCTCGTCCGTGACGCCCTTCGCCTGACTGCTGGGCGGGTCGAACTCGCCCTTCACGGCCGAGCGCGGCGCTACCGTCTGGATGGACACCTTGATCGGGCCGAGGGCCACGCCGCTCACGTCGTAGGTGCCGTCCGGCTTGAGGTCAAGCACGTGCGTTTTGGAGTCCTGGGCGATGAAGATCACGGTGGCGCCGGTGAGCGGCTTGCCCTGGTACTTGATCGTCCCGTGAACGCGCCCGCGCGGCACGTCCCCGCCGCACCCGGCCAGAACAACCGCGACGGTCGTGGCCGCCGCGAAGAAGATCGCTCGCATGGGTTCACTCCGGGTCGGGTTACCAGTTGCTGCTGAGGACTTCGCCGCCGGTCGGGGTGCACGCCCACCACCACGTGTTCGGGTCGACGCCGGCGGACACCATCCGGCCGCTCCCGTCGCCCAGCGCGACCAGGATACCGGCCGAGCGCGGCGAGCTGGCCAGGCGCGGGTCACAGTTCGAGTTGGTCGCCGCCCACGTCGGGTTCACCTGGAACTTGGACGCGGAGCCCGTGATCTGGTAGCCGAACACCGGGTTCCACTCGTTCCACGAGGTCCGCCCGTAGGCCCAAATGTTGTACTTCGCCCCGCTGTAGCCCGACGGGATCGCGTTGTTCAGGCACACCGCGGTCTTTTCGGCGTAGAAGATCGTGTTCGAGGTGCCGTCGGTGAGGGAGGTCATCCGCATGACCTTGTTGTTGCTCGTCTTGAACCACCACCCGAGGGCCTGGAAGTTGGCCGCGTAGCTGGTGACGCCGTAGTTGCCCCAGCCGGCGTCGTTGTACAACCCGTTCGGCGGGCACGACGGGTCCGACGGGCTCACGTAAGACTTCACGCCGTAGTTGGTGTAGACCGACCAGAAATAGTTCGTGCTGCCCTTGTTCGCCAGGTTCGCCAGGTTGTCCTGCTCGATGTACGGCAGGATGTAGAAGAGCGCCGACCCGGCCTTGTTCCACATCGCGGCCGAATCGCTGCCGTCCCAGTCGTTCCACGCGAGCGGGAACTGGTTGTTCGCGTCGTGGTAGTTGTGCGTCGCCAGCGCCATCTGTTTGAGGTTGTTCTGCGACGTCATGCGGGCCGCGGCCTCGCGCACTTTCTGCACCGCGGGGAGCAACAGCCCGATCAAAATCGCAATGATGGCGATGACAACGAGCAACTCGATGAGCGTGAAGCCGGACGGAACTCCGGCCTTCGACTTTTGGCGTGCGTGCGCCATGACGTTACTCCACGGGATTGGATGAGAGTGTCCGAACAGATAGCCCGTCTGTGAGGGAACAATAACGATACAGAAGAGTAATTGCCATTCGATCTGTGTTAAGAAACAGCGAATTTGATCGAATCTGTAGCAATCATAAATTCTTGCCTTCTACAAAAGCGGTTGCACACCGCGTAAACTCTGGTAAATTCCCTTACAAGAGGCGGATCTGTCTCGCAATTGGCTCGCTCAGAGACAATCCTGCCGACTTCGATTGAATGGTACAGACAGCCGACTTCCCGCCGGAGCGATCTGTGTCTCGTTCTGAAACGCCGCCCGACGACTCGTCTCCCAAATACGTTCACCTCGCCGAGCAACTCGCCGCCCGCTTGCAAGCCGGCGAATGGGGGCTTGGCAAGGTGCCGACCGTGCGCGACATCGCCGGGACGTATGACGTGTCCTCGTTCACCGCGTCGCGTGCGCTGCAGTTGCTCCGCGACCGCGGACTTGTGGTCACACGCGACCGGTCCGGGTCGTATGTCGCGAACGAGCGTTCCGCCCCTCCCCCGACCACACCAACAGGCCGGTGGGCGGTGGTCACGCGGGTGTCCCCGGGACCGTGGCAGAGCGCGTCCGAGGCAGTGGTGAAGGTCGGTTTCGAGCGCGTGGCGACGGAAGGTTCGTTCGCGGTTCACCCGCTCGAACTGTCACCCGGGAGCGGGCGCGTGGAAGCCGAACTGATCGCCGGGCGCATCGCGGACAACGGCGCGAAAGGCGTCTTCTTCCTCCCCTCGCGCGTCTCGGAAGAAGCGTGCCGACAGGACGAGTGGTTCCTGGCCGGGTGCCGGAGAGTCGGACTACCCGTGGTGCTCCTCGACCGCAACCTGCGCGGTGTGGACCGCCCCCTCGAATACGACCTCGTCGCGTCGGACCACTTCGACGGCGGGCTGCGCTGTACCGAACACCTGTTGGGGTTGGGGCGGAAGAACGTGGCGTGCGTAATCGCGTCCCCGACGAGCACCCACACCGACCGGCTCGCGGGGTACCTCTCCGCACTTCAGAAAGTGAGCAACGGCTATTCTCCGCGGGTCGTGCGGGTGCCCGAGCACCTGGACGCGCGCGAGGCGTACCCGTGGATCGCGGACGAACTGGTCCGGATCGGGGTCGACGGCGTGATCTGCTATCAGGATTATGTCGCGGTCGGGGTGATGCTGGAACTGTTCCGCCGCGGGCTGAACGTCCCGCGCGACGTGGCTGTGGTCGGGTGCGACGATCTCCCGATCGGCCAGAGTTTCGCGCTCGGAGTCTCGTCCTACAGCTACCCGTCCGAAGCCATCGCGCGGACGGCGCTGCGCGTCATAGCGAACCGCATCGCGCACCCCAACGACCCGCTCGCGAAGGTCATGCTCGCCGGCCGGCTCGTGGTCCGCGATAGCACGGTAACGGGCTGAGGTTTGCCCTCTTAAGCCGCGGGTGATTACTTCGGGTAATCGAGTTTGGCCTTCAGGAACGCGAACGTCCCCTTTGCGTTGATCTGGTGGCCCCCGGGGAAGAACTCGATCGTGGTGTTATCGGGGATCTTCAGTCGGTTCGCGTACAGGTACCGCACTTTGGCGAACTCGTAAGCCACCATCTCGTCCGTCCCCACGCCGTCGTCATGTCCGCGCTCCACCATGAACGGGCGCGGGGCGATCAGATAGGCCATTTCCGCGTAGTTGAACGTGTTACCGAGATCGAACTCGTACATCTCGTACTCGCGCGTCCACATGTAACTGCGGTCCAAATCAACCGACACGTTCTTGCCGATCCACTCGTTGAAGTCGCCGGAGCAGATGGACAGGCAGTAGCGTTTCTCGACGGCCGGCACGCGCATCGCGGTCTTCCCGCCGTAGGAGAGCCCGTAGAACGCGATCCGCTTGGGGTCCACGTTCGGAAGTGTTTCGAGCCAGTCGAGCGTGCGCTGGTGCTGCCGGATGATGAAGCTGAACAGCGAGAGTTTGAGCGGGTTCGCCTTCCGCTGGAGCTGGCGAAACACGTTCTCGCCGTAGTACGGGTTCTGCGGCGCGTACACGATGTAACCGAGTTCCACGAGCCGGCGCGAGAAGTGGTTGTAAACGGTACGCTGCTCGACATCGATCGTGTGCCGCGGGGTGCCTTCGAGACCGTGCTGGCACACCACGACCGGCCGTTTTTCGCCGGGCTTCAGGTCTTTGGGGAGGAGCAGGATGCCGTATGCGAACACGTCGTCGTACACGTCGAGTACCACTTCGTACCCGGTCCACGTTTTCTCATCATAGACTTGTCGCGTGCGCGGATTGAGCGGCCCCTTCGGGTCGGGTAACTTGCCGATCACCTCAGTGTGGAAGTAATCGCGGTACCAGTCGCACGACTTCTCCCATGCCTCGGGCGAACGCGCATCGGCCTTCTTCCAGAACTCTTTCCGCACCGCCTCCGAGTCGCGCCAGAGCTTCTGCGTGTAGGTAACGAGTTGGTCGAACTGCCGCTTGTGTCGCGCGGCAGGATCGGGGAATTTCACGTCGGGCTTCGGAACTGGCTCCAAGTCCTGTCGCTTGATTCCGAGTCCATACAGGAGTCCGCCGACCGCGATGGATACATGAGACAACCCACCGCCTACGATAGCGACGTCTTTCTTCAGTGCTGGGTCAAAGAAGCTGCGGTACCGGTGATCCTCGACAAAGTCTCCAGAACTGTCCCCAAGTTTCCCAGGCGCGGCCCCGCTCCGGCCCGACTTGTATTGAACCGGGCCGTCCCATTTGGGAGCTTCGTAATGTAGTTCGCGGTCGAAGTGTCGTGGGTAAATCATCGCCCCGAGTTCGGCGTCACCGACCTCGTTGAGCAGGCCCCATACGTTGCGGTCGATTGGTTCTTCGTGGAGTTTCTCCCGTTGATCGAAATAACCCGCCACTTGAACGGAAGTGATGCGCTCGTCGAGAGCGCCGGAATACAGCGCGATCATTCCGCCGTCGCCGTACCCGATCACCCCGACCTTCAGCTTGTCGTCTTGGGCCTTGTACCAATCGACCGCGGCGAGCACCTTTTGCACCTCGTAACCGGTGAGTGTGCGACCCATCTCATAGGCCATCCGATACAGGAACTCGCGGTGCGGCAGATTCGTCAGTCGCTTGAGTTTGGTGTTTCCTGATAGGTCATCGCGGCGGTTGATGAGCGTGGGAATCAAGACCCGGCACCCATTGTGAGCCAACCGAAGCCCAAAGCCATCGCCCGCGGTTAACCCGGCGACTATCTCAGGCAACTGGTCCGCGTGGGGTATCGCGACCACGTTCGCCTCGGGCTTCCCTTTTGGCTCAATGAGGAAGCCTTCGGCATCCACGCCCGGCAGTACGGCCCAGCGCACCGCGTGAATCTTGCACCCATCGACCTCGGCAATCAGCGACGCCCGTCCCGGCTCCGCAACATATTCGAGCTTCGGCGGCACGCGCTCATCAATCACGCCGAGCATTTTCCGCAAACGCTCGCGCTTCGCGGGCTGTGATTTCACCAGTGCGTCTTTCGACGCGAGATCAGCTTTCCACAATTCGTCTCGCACTGCGGGGGCGTTCTTCAGCGCACGGTCGAGGTACTTGTGCATCCCCGCGACCATCTTTTCGGACAGGTTTCCTTCATCCCCCAGCGGCTTGGTGTTGGGAAGCGCGACCGGATCGGCAGCAAAAAGAGGCGCCGCGGATAACGCGGATGAAGACACGATCAGGAACAGAACTCGATGGAATGCGGGCTTCATGTCTGATCCTTCTTCGCTCTGCGTTATCTGCGGCAGGGTTCCTTGGCTCAGAACAGTTCCGTGACCGGCGCCCCGGGGTACACCGCGACGGGCGCACCATCCGGCCCCGGAATGGTCGCGTTGTGCGGAACGCCGAGCGCGTGGAAGACGGTGCTCACGAGTTCCTGCGGCGAAACCGGTCGGTCGGTCGGCTCGCTCCCAATGCGGTCTGATGCCCCGATGACGCGCCCGCCCTTCACCCCGCCACCCGCGACCAGCGCGGTCCAGCACCCGGCCCAGTGGTCGCGCCCGCCGTTGGAGTTCAGCTTCGGGGTGCGCCCGAACTCGCCCGTCGCGACCACCAGCGTCGATTCCAGCAACCCGCGAGCTTCGAGATCCGTGATGAGTCGCGCGACCACTGCATCGAAACTCGGCGCCACCGTATCGCGAACATCCCCGAGCGTCGTGCGGAGCGAACCGCCGTCCGCGTGGCAATCCCACGAAGGCGAGTCGAAAACGGTAGAGAACTGGTTGATGGTGAGGAACCGAAACCCGATTTCACTCATCGCGGGAGCCAAGCCACAGCACTCGTTAAATGGTGTCGCGGAGTAATAGAGCGGGTGCATGGTTGCCGGAACTACCCCTCCGCGTTTCAGCCAACCAGCGCTCTGCCCGTGACTAACGGAAATGCCTGTGTCGACAGTTGCGTTCGGTAGAACTATCCAACTCGACATATCGGACCACTTCCGCTCGAAGCGGTGATCGATCACCGCGCCCGCACTCGGCCATTCGGGGCCGTCGCGGAAGAGGCGGCCGGTGTTCAGCAGTTGGAACCCGCACTCGTGAACCGGCGGGGCGTCGTGGTGCATCGAGCGAATCAGGCTGAACTTGTCGGTCAACTTCGCGAGTTGCGGGAACAGTTCGCTCAGGTGCGTTCCCGGGGTCGCGGTCTGAATGGGCCGGAACGGTCCGCGCACGTCACTCGGCGCATTCGGCTTCGGGTCGAACGTGTCGAGGTGCGCCGGGCCGCCTACCATGTTGATGAAGATGCAGCTCTTCGCGTTACCGAGTGCAACTGGTGTATTTGCGTTTCCGCTCGCCGCGCCGGTCAGAGCGAGGCCGGCAGCGCTCGCTGCCGTGGCACGGAGGAAGTCGCGCCGGGTGTGTGGTGATTGCGACATGTGGCGTGTTCCGGTAGGGACGAATCGGCGAAGTCGCCTCATCGTACCGGACCACCGCGCGGATGCAACGAGTTGCTGACTTACTTCTTCGCGCTCAGGGACTGCGTGAGCCCCTCACTCGCGGTGCGGGCAGCAGCGTCCCAACTGTGCCGCGCGATCACCCACCGCCGGACCGATTCACCGGCAGTTGTGCGCTGGGCCGCGTCCGACCACAACGCACCCAGCGCTCGCGCCCAATCTTCGGGCGAGCGGGCGACGATCGCGCCGCTTTCGGTCGGGTTGCGAAGGCCGTTGAGTGCCACGGACGAGCACACGATCGGCTTGCCCATCGCGGCGGCTTCGAGGAACTTGTTCTTGATGCCCCCTCCGCTCACGAACGGGAACACCACCGCCTGGTGTGTAGCCACCGCCGCACGTAGGTCCGGCAGGTCGGGGACCAGTTCGATTCCGTCGCGCCCGGTCAGTGCGCGAACCTCGGGCGTGGGGCTGAAGCCGTAGACCGCGAAGGATGCGTTCGGGTATACGGCACGAACGCGCGGCCACACACGCCCGCAGAACCATTCGAGCGCCTGCACGTTCGGCCCGAAGTCGAGTCGCCCCCAGAAGGTGCAACTGTGTTCGCGCTGCGGCGCATCAAGCGGGCGGAAGTGTTCCGCGTCCACGCCGTTGGGCACCACATCGATTCCGCGAACACCCGCGACCCAACGCATCGCCCGTTTGTCGGCGTCGGTAACGACCCACACGCGGTCGAGCATCGGCCGGTACGCGCGCTCGTAGATGCCCTTAATCAGCGCCTCCTTCACCTCGCCCCACGTGCGCGGGCGGAACGCGCGCACCTGCGAGACGTGGTGCCATGCCCATTCGTCGGCCGCGTACCATACTCGCAATCGGTCCTTCACCGCGCCGAGGTACGGCAACACGTTCAACCCAACCACAACCACGCCGTCCGCCTTCATATCGAGCGCAGCTTGCCCGACCGCGCGCACGCGGTTCTCGTCCACACCCCAATAGCTCTGGAACTTCCGCTGCAGCCAACGGAACTGCGGTTCGGGGCCGACCGCCGGCTCCCCTCGCTTCGGGAACACGCGCTGGAACGCGAGCGGCAACCCGGCGACTGCTTCGGGGTGCGGTTCGGTTGCGGTGAGCAACCCCACCTCGTGGCCGAGCTTCGCCAGCGCCTGCATCATGTGGAAGCAGTGAACGTCGTGCCCGCTCGAACGCGGCCAGGAGAGCGAGTCCTTGACGAATAGTAATCGGAGAGACATCAAATCCATCTTTCGTGAACAAAAACGCCGTTAGCCGCGCTTCAACCGGCGGGCCAACTCGAACGCGCCGCGGAGCGCGGGTACGCCCCAGCGGTTCCGGGCGCGGTACGGCCCCGTGCGCCGCGTTGCAGCGTCGATGAGCCCTTCGAGGACCGCGTCGGCCGCGTCGCGTTGCGAGGCCTCGCGCTCGTGGCAGTACCGGTGGTACGCATATCGCAGATAAGTGGCATACGCCGAGAACAACCCGCGCCCGCTTTCCCGTCGGTGCTTCCGTATGAGCCGCGCGAGGTTCCGCGTGTCGTAGTACCGCTGCCACTTCTTCCCCGCGCGCTTGAACGCGGTCGACCCCTTGTGCCACACGAGCGGTTCGGCCAACACACCGCACCCGAAGCCGGACGCCTTCACCCGCAGGCAGAAATCGGCTTCTTCGTGAATGAGGAAGAAGTGGTCGTCGATTAGCCCGGCGCGCTGGAACACGTCCGCGCGCACCATCATGCAGCAGCCGTTTACGATGTCGGTTTCGTCCACCGCGGGCGGATCGGCCCGGCGCTCGGGGACCACCTTCCGCTGGAAGAACCCGGGGAAGTGCGGCGGGTTGAACGTCACACCGTCGGTCATCACCACATCGGGCTCGTCCATGTAGCGGATCACGGGACCGATCACGCCGAACCGCGGGTGTGCCCGGAACGCGCCGAGCAGGCGCGCGACGATGTCGGGCGCAACGGTCGTGTCGTTGTTCAGCAACATCACGAAGTCGGCACCGCGATCCAGTGCGTACCGGATGCCGGTGTTGTTCCCGCCGGACCAACCGAGGTTCTCGGTGTTACGAACAACGTGGACCCACGGGAACTCCGCTGCAAGTGCGGCCGTCGGGTCCGGGTGCGAAGCGTTATCGACGAGGACCACGTGCGCGGGGGCCGAAAGTTCCGCGAGCGAGCGCAGGCACTTCCGCGTATCTTCGGTTCCGTTGTAGTTGACCGGTACGATCCACACGTTCGGGGTCACGCGCGGCCCCCCGGTGCGGCCGTTTGCTTCAGTCTGCGTACCCGGCGGGCAAGTGCGCCCGGGAGTTGGCAGAAGGCGGCGAGCGCGAGCGTCGCCGGGCGCACATCACCCGCACTCACGGACCGCCAGAATCGCTTACGCGCTTCCGCGATGTCACCGCAATCGTAGGCGAGATAAGCATGACTAAAGAGGTGCGCGCGAAGTTGGATGCGGATGAACCGTCGGTCGAACGACGAGAGCGGGCACTTCACCAACACGTTCCGGAGCGACTGCACGAACTCGGCAATCATTTTGTCGTGGTTGCTCGACATGTTATCGAGGTGCCGCGTGTACTTCGCGAGCGGTTCGGCCATGTACGCCCAGGTGAACCGGTGCGCCATCCGCAACCACAGTTCCCAGTCCGCAGCGCCACAAAGTTGGGGATCGAAACCGCCAATCGCAGCGAACGCCTCGCGCCGCACGATCGTCGCGCCAATAAACACCGGGTTCCGCACGGCCATTCGGCGGAAAAACGGCCCGCGCTCCAGAACGCGAAAGCCCGGCTCCGGTTCCGAATGCGGCAACCGGAAGAACGCCTCTTGCCCCGCGGACTCGATCCACGAAACGTAACCCTCCTGCGGGTTGCCCATTTTCGATTCGGCGAACAGTGCATCCACTTCCGGGTGCGCATCGAGGAACCGTACCGCGTGGGCCGGCGCTCCCGTGAGCCATTCGTCGTCGCAATCGAGGAAGCCCACATAGCGCCCGCGGCTCACCGCGAAGGCCGCGTTGCGCGCGGTAGCGGGCGTTCCGCTGTTCGGCTGCCACAAGTATTTCGCGTCCGGGTTCGTGGCCGCAACGACCTCGCGCGTGTCGTCCGTCGAGCCGTCGTCGGAAACGATGATCTCCAGGTCCGGTACGCCGCTCGCCCGCAGCGCGACAAGGCACTCGCGCACGTACCCGGACCGGTTGTACGTCGGGATGATGACGGTCAGCGAGCAAGGTTGATTCATGGCGTGCCGACCTCCGCGGTTCGCAGCGCACGCGCGGGGCACACCCGGTGGAACCACTCCGCGACCGGGCGCACGACCTCACCCTAGGGCACGCGGTCCGCAATTCGCCGGGCCGCGTGGTGGCGCGCGGGTACGTCACCAGCAAAGAACGCACGCGCGGCACCGCACAGCCCCTCAACCGAGCCAACCGGGAAGCACACCCCGGCGTCCGGTTCCTGCGCGAGCGCGGCCCGAAAGTACGGTAGCTCCGACGCGACGAACCCGCGCCCGAGTGTCGCCGTGGTGAGCAAGCTCCCGCTCCCGGTGATCTTCGCGTAGGGCAGCAGGAAGCAATCTGCGGCCGCGAACAAATCGCTCACGACTTGGTCGGACTGACTCTCCAGAAGCAGCGTCACATTTGCAGTACCGGCCGCGGTCCGGCGCAGCTCGTCCGCGAAGGCCGGGTCCGGTGGGCGACCCGCAACGATGAGGTGGTACTCCGTGCCGAGGTGCTTTATGGCTTCGATGGCCAGATCGAAGCGCTTGTATGGTCTGATGTTCCCCTGGCACAGCAGGACGCGGCGCGCCGAATCGATTCCAAAGCGGGCGAGCGTTTCCGCACGCGGCGCAGCGCTCGGGAACACGCCGTCGTAGTTCCCGTGTTCCATGACGCACACGCGCTCGCGCGAGCCACCGAACCGCCGCACGAACTGGTCCGCGGCCCACTCGTCGTGAACGATACACAGGTCCGCGAACCGCGCGAGCAGCCGATAGCCGAGTTCGTCGAGCCGCCCGCTCCCCTCGTGGTGCTCCACATCGTGGAGCGTCCAGACGATGCGAATCCCGAGCGACCGCGCGAGGCGCAGGTACTTCCAAAACCCGGCCAGTCCGCGTGCGCGCGCCCACAACGAGGTTCCGCGACAGCGCCAGATCTGCTCCGGCGCCCACTGAAACTGGATCGCGTCGATCGCGCCCGCACACGCGCGCAAGAAGTCGTCGCGCACTTCGCACCCGGGGCCGAGAGTCACCCCGTGTGCCGCCAGTGCGCCGTAGTACAGGTCGAGATAGCGGTTCTCGATCCGCACGTTCGGCCAGTTGGAAACGATCGGCATGGCGCGGCTCGCGGTCACCGGCGGAACAGGAGGTTGAGCATCTGGGCATCGGGCACGGCGGGGTTGAGCGGCGGGAGGTGGTCGTCCACGCGCTCGATAGCCACGGGAGTCAGGCCGCAATCCGCGCCGATCAGGGAGCACTCGAACCCGTGGGCGCGGAACCATTCCAGGTACGCGGCCGGGTCGCCCCCCGCGTTGCGAATGCCGATGGGCCAGTATTCGGTGAGGATCGCTCGCGGGCGGTCCGTGCGAATCAGGCCGTCCAGCCCCGCGACCACGTGCGGTTCGTAGCCCTGCACGTCGATCTTGATGAAGTCCGGCGCGTGCCAGTTGTTTGCAGTGAAGAGATCATCGAGCCGCACGACCGGCACTTCCACGAACGCGCGCCCGGCGGAATCGCCATCGGCGTAGAGCCGGTGGTCGCCCAGGTTACCGACCGACTTGAAGAGTTTCGCGGTTCCCGGTGCGCCGCCCGCGGCGACGTTCACGGCGATTCCCCCGCGTGTACTCAGCTTCAAGTTCTTCTGAAGCAATCCGAAGTTGTACGGCTCCGGTTCAATCGCAATGACGCGGCCCGTGTCGCCGACCAGCTTCGCCGCGAGTGTGGCGAGGTATCCGAGATTCCCGCCCACATCGAGGTACGTCATCCCGGGCCGGAGCAGCGCGCGCAGCGTAGCGGCCTCCGGTTCCTCGTAGCGGCCGTGAATGAAGATCCGGCGCCCCACCCCGAAGTCGCGCAAATCGACCCACAACCGGCCGTGCGGCACGCGCACCGTTCGCACGGCACGCCCCAGCGACACGAGCCGGCGCGCGAGCCACTCACCGCGCGCGGCGGGGGTCGTCACGAGCGCTGCGGCCCACGCGCGCCAGTGGTACAGTGGGCCGCGCACGAACGCGGGGACCAGAGTTTGGTACGCTTGCACGATCGCCGACATCGGGCCTCCACCCGGGTCAATCTCCGATTCGTTCCTCGGTCCACTCTAGCAGCGGCATCACCACGCCGAGCCGGTTCTCGATCTGTTGGAGCGAGCCGATCGCGGACACCTCGAAGTCGAGCACCGATTCGAGCAGGTCGTGTCCGCGGTCACCGACTTGGTTCGCTGCCACGAGCAAGTGATAGCGGCCCGGCGCGAGCAGGTGCGCCGGGAACCCCACGCGCGCCACGAATCGCCCGGGCCGGCGCGCGGTGCAGAACGCGCGTTTCGTGTCGTTGTCCGCGGTAGTGAGCACCGTTTGCCCGTCGTCGCGGTTCAAACGGAACGCGATCTGAGTGCTCGCGGGCGCGGCCACCTCGTACTCGATCTCAATGGCGAACGACTGGTCCGGGAGCAGCGCGGGCGCAACGGTCCCGTCTGCCCGGCGCACGCGGACCGTTTTGAGCGTCACGCGCCGGTTCGCACTTGGTTCGCGCGTGTCGGTCCACTCGGCCGCGAGATCGCCGCGCTGCGTGAGGTACGCGCGAACGGCTTCCGCCGGCGGCCCGTCCGTCACCACCTTGCCCTCAGCCAACACAATGGCGCGCGAGCACAGGTTCTGCACCGCGGTCATGTTGTGGCTGACGAACAGCACCGTGCGCCCACCGGCCGAAACCTCGCGCATCTTCCCCAAGCACCGGTTCTGGAACTCCGCGTCGCCGACCGCGAGCACCTCGTCGATGATGAGGATCTCGGGGTTCAGGTGCGCTGCGACCGCGAACGCGAGCCGCACGTACATGCCGCTCGAATACCGCTTCACCGGCGTGTCGAGGAACCCCTCCACGCCCGCGAACGCGACGATCGCGTCGAAGCTCCGGGTGATCTCACGGCGGCTCATCCCGAGCACGCTGCCGTTCAGGAAGATGTTCTCGCGCCCGGTCAGTTCCGGGTGAAACCCGGTGCCCACTTCGAGGAGGCTCCCGACGCGCCCGCGCAGCTCCACGCGCCCGCCGGTCGGGTCCGCGATCCGCGACAGGATCTTCAGCAGTGTGCTCTTACCGGCCCCGTTGCGGCCGATGATGCCGACCACCTCACCGCGCTTCACCTCGAACGAAACGCCCTTCAGCGCCCAGAAATCCTCGGCTTCGGATGAGGTCGAAGCGCCCCCCGAACGCAGCGCGGACGCGAGCCACTCCGTAAGGTTCAGCCCGCCCTTCGGCCGACCGCCCAACCGGAACTGTTTCGTCAGATTTTCGACACGAATCGCCGGGTGCATGGCCTCAACTACTGTTCGTCCACAAGGCCGGAACACTTACGCAAATACCAAACAACGGTACCGGGCGAACGGCCGGTGTCAGCCGGCCGGTTACTGTGTTGAGCGCTTATGCTTTCTGTTTGTGGCACAGGCCTCTGGCCTGTGGAAGCACTCACACAGGCCAGAGGCCTGTGCCACAAACAAAAGACCAAACCTATCGATTCAACACGGCGCAACGCGCCCGGGTGCGCCGAGCGTGGGTGCAGTGAATAATCCGGCAGTCTCTTACCGGCCGGCTGACACCGGCCGTTCACCCGGAGCGACCGGCACGACTCTGCGTCTGCTAAATCGTGTCCGCGAAGGATCGCTCCACGCGGCGGAAGTACAGCACACCCGCAACCGCGAAGAGTACGCCTACGGCCGATGACACGCCGAAAGCGTACCAGTCGATTGCCCCACCGAGCGCTGATTGGCGGAACGCGAGCACCAGCCCGTAGGCCGGGTTCAGCGGGAGGTAAGTTTGAGCTGTTGGCCCGAGTGCTTCGGTCGGCAAGTAGATGCTCGGCGTCGCGAACATCCACAACTGCACGCCGAACGTGAGCACGTACTTGAAGTCGCGCTGCGACACGATCAGCGCCGCGAGCAGTACGCCCACTCCAGCCGACGCGACCGCAAGCATTAGCACTACGAGCGGCATCGCGAGGATCGACCACCCGGGCACGACGCCGAACGACAGAGCTATAACCGCGAGCAAGCCCGACGCAATGACCAAATCGAACACACTGACGCCGACCGTACTGAGCGGGATCACGAGGCGCGGGAAGTAGATTTTCGTCACGAGCCGCTCGTTCGCGACCACGCTGCCAGCCGCCGTGGTCACGGTGCCCCCGAAGAACGTCCACGCGACCATCCCGGCGAATACGAACAGCGGGTAGTGCTCGATCCCGTTCGACGTTCCGGCCATCTTGCCGAGGAACAACACGAACACGGCCATCGTCGCGAGCGGCTGCGCGACCGCCCAGCCGAGCCCGAGGACCGTCTGCTTGTACCGAACCTTGACGTCGCGCAGCGCGAGAAAAAACAACAGCTCGCGGTAGCGCCAGAGTTCCCGCACGTCGGGCAGCGCCCAGCCGCGTTGCGGTTCCAGTACAGTGAGGGGCGGTTCGGTCTCGGCTGTTGGCGCAGAAGCACCCGCTACCAGCTCCGGAATCTCTCCGCGCACAGTATCGGCTTCGGGTTGCGCATCGGTAACCACCATACCCTACCTTTAGCACACGGGGCGGGGCGTTCGCGCTGGCGAACTGCCGCTTCGCACACAAGTTAAACTCGAACCGACCACACCAACCGCCGCGCCGAGGCCGCCGAGCAGCACGTCGGTGATGCAGGGCGTGTGCGTGTCGTACCAGCGCTGCCCGTTCTCGAAGAACGCGGAGACGGCCACCCCTAAAATGACGGCAATCGCCACAGCGGCGCTAACCGATCCGTGCGGACCACGTCGGGAGCGCGGGGGCAAACGCCAGGCTGCAACAAGCACGCCGAGCAGCCCGAACAGCACCAACTTCGTGAGCATCTCTTCGAGCGTAAAGAGCGGATCACCGCTTTCGAGCGGGCGCCCGGGCATCCAGTCGAACGGGCGCGGAACTTCGAGTCGCGGGGTATTCGCAGGAGGCTGCGTGACGGGCGTCATCCCGGCGAACCACACGATTCCCCAACTCATCGCGAACGGGATCGCGAGCCCCTCGTGGTGAACGCGCCCCGCGTACCACCCGGCGATCACGGCCAGCGTGCCGACGACCGCGTCCGTTGTACTCGGGGTGCGAGACTTCACAACCAGCTGGGCCGATTCCAAACACAGCGCAACAGCCCCGGCCACGAGCGCAACGCGAATTACGCTCCACGACTGTACCCGCCCCCCGAGCCGTGCCGCGAGCACCCCGAGCGGGAAGTACAGGCCCACGAGTTTGGCCAACTTCGCGATCTGCTCCCACCGCTCCGCGGCGTTCAGCCCCTCGAAGGTGCCGAACGGCACGAACCGAACCGTGTCGCGTATCTTCCGATACAGTTCGGCCGGACTCGCACTGAGATCGAGCGGGAGTACCTGAATGAATGCGAGCAGCGCGAGATACGCAATGAGCACTTTTCCAGCGGCGTTCACATCGGCCCGCGCCCACATCAGGCGAACGTGGTCCGTGAGCTTCTGGCCCCACAGCACCCACGCCACCATTCCCGCGAGAGCGCCCAAGCCCTGCGCCACGATGTCCGATACCGAGCAGGTACGTTCGACGGTGTAGAGCTGCGTGAACTCGACTGCGCTGGAAAACAGCACACAGACAGGCAGGAGGAGCGCCCCGCGACCCGCGACCTTGCGCCGCGGCCACGAACGATCGACGGCCACTAGTCCCAGGAGCACGAAGCCGAGGGGCGTTCCGAGCATCACGTTCGCGATCGCGTCGGACCGCGAGGTGATTTTCACCCCTTCAGTCAGGACGCGCCCGAAGCTGTTCGTGCGCGGGCCGAAGTGAAACGGCACGAGGCTGCCGTACACGATGAACGCGGCCACCCCGACCAAGACCCACGCATACACCCCGCGCACGGACTTCACCGACTCGCCCCCTCGGACGGGGCCGGTTGGGGAACCGCGGCGGGCTTTGCCGGCTGTGCCGCAGTCGGGAGTGCGGCGGGCGCCCGCGTGCTGCCCTTCCCCGGTACGGGTGCGGTCATGATGAGGTACGCCGGGTTCGCCGAATTCATTTTGAGCATTTCCTCGCGGCTCGCCTTCCCACCTTCGTCCACGAACACCCAGTCCAGGAGCTTCAACTCTCCCCACAACACGGCCAGCGCCAGGGGCATCATCATCCACCCCGCGAAGTCGTGGAACACCCGGTCCCCGAGTTCCTTACCGGCTTCGTTATACAGCACCCCGGTGAGCGCGATCCGCAACACGTTCGAGAGCACCGCGACGGGCACGGCCGAAACGAGGATCAGCCCGCGGTCGAGCCACGGGCGCTGCACGAGCACCGCCATCCCGGTCGCGAGCGCGGCGAACGTGAGCAACATGCTCAGCCCGCTGCACGCCTCCTCGACCCGCAGCACGTGGTCCTTGACGTGCAGGATGATCCCCTCGCGGTACGTCGGGTAGCCAATGGTTTGAAGTACGAACTCGGACGCGATCGACGCGACCTTCTGGAGCTGCCAGCCGAGGGCGTGCTCGACTCGCCAGGGCAGCGGGAACATGAACAGCAGGAACGCGAGCGCCGGCCACAGCCATTTCAGCGCCTTCCATCCGCCCAAAAGCAGCGTCACGCCACACAGATTCAGCACGAACGACAGCCCCTGCATCCACTCCTTACCAACGTTCCGGTCGCCGAACACGACGAACAGCCCGCCCCCGACCGCGAGGAACGCGAGGCCCCACGGCTCCGGCCAGCGAACGCGATCGGGCGCCCACGAGCGCCAGCGCCACGCCAGATACGCCGCGAAAAACGGCACGAGGAACCCGTGCGAGTAGTCCGGCTTCAGCCACTCCCCATAGCAGTATCGGAACAGGGCGGCGTAAACGAACACCAGCACCCCGACGAGCGCGACCAGGGCCGCGATCCAGCCGGGGGTGCGAACCACTTCGGCGGCGAGAGCGGAACCGGACCGCGATGGAGAGGAGGGGGCAGAACTCACGGATGCGGTCTCCGGGCAAGCGGTGGGCAGTTCAACATATACCAGAATCAGACTGCGGGGCAGGCCGATTTCCGGGGCGATTGCAACCGTAGGACACGTTCGCGGACCGCGATTTGCGCACAAAGTTCCCGCGGAGTGTGCGAAGTGTGTTAGCGTAAACTATGGTTATCGGTCGGATTGGGGTGTATACTCACTAGCGCCTCCTCTCCGGTACTTGCCCCGCATCCGTCCCGGCAGGGCTTTGGTCCGTGAACGATCCTCTAATCGCCCGGTTCGCCGGCGCCTGCGGCGCGACCGCCCCGCTGGACCTGCGCGTTGATCTGGCCGGCGGCGGCCTGCTCGCCGAAGGTTCGGTCGACCAACCATTCACCCTCGTCGGGCGCGACGACTCCTGCGACGTCACCCTTTCCGACCCCGACATCAACCCGAGGCACGCCTGGCTCCAGACCCTCGGCGGGCGCGTGTTCGCCGTTGATCTGGGGAGCCGCACGGGGCTCGTGTGGCCGAGCGGCACCCGCGGGCCCGGCTGGCTCGACGCGGGCGTCGCCGCGAAGGTCGGGCTGTTCCTGCTCCGGGCGTCGCCGCGAAGGTCGGGCCGTTCCTGCTCCGGCTCCGCGTGCCCGTCACCGACCGCCCCAGCACGTTCCCCCCGGACTACAACCCGCTCGCGGCCGATACGGGCGCCAAAACGCGATCGGTGGTGTCGCTGGAGTTCCGGAACGGGAAGCGGGCCAAAGACCGCTGGGCGGTGAACCGGCTCATCACGCTCGTCGGGCGCTCGCCCGATTGCAAAATCCACCTGACGGCCGACGACATCTCCCTGTACCACTGCGGCCTCGTGTCCACGCGCGACGGCCTGTGGGTCGTGGACCTGTCCGGGCGCGGGGTCGTGGTGAACGGCGAGCGCATGCGCGTCGCGCCGCTCACCAACGGCGCGGAACTGTGGGTCGGGCGGTTCCTGATCGGGTGCCAGTATCAAGCCTCGGCCCCGCCGTTCGCCGGTTCTTCGGGTGCGCCCCCCGGCGACCACGGGGTCATGAACTCGGCCTCGACCTCGAAGAACTCGCCGGTGCTCCCGTCCGAAACTCCCGCCCCGAAACCGGCCCAGGGAACGGAAGACGAAGTCGAACTCGGGGCCACGCCCGAATCGGCCGACGATCTGCCGAACTCGCACATCATGGCGGATGCGTTCCGGCTGCCGGCCGGAGGGAACGGACCGGCCTCGAACCCGATCACCGTCTCCAATTCCGGCCCGCCCCCGACCACCGCCGCGCCCGTTCTCCCCGAAGTGCCGCTGGCGGGGCTATTCAGCGCGATCGGGCTGGAACCGACCGATCAGGAGTCGCTCGCACCAATTTTGCGCCAAATGGCCGATCTCCACGCCCGGATGTCCGGCGAATTCGAGCAGTGGTTGCGCCTGGTCGCCCGGTTGTTCGGTCGGGTGAGGCACGAGCACCTGTCGATCGTTCAGACCGAGCTGAACCGGATCGAAGCCCTGACGATCGAAATCACATCCCTTCAGTCAGAAATCTCGCGCCAGGTGGTCGCCCGCGCCACTACGGACGGCGTGCCGGTCCCCTCGACCGACGGCCACGTGTTCCCCCGCCCGCCCGCGGACCCGGGCGCGGCGCGCCCGGAAGCGTGGGTGCCACCGTCCGCGCGCACCCCCATTCCCGATCCCCCGATCCCGCGCAGCCTCGACACGACACCCGCACCGGCACAAAGTCTGGACCGGCTCCACGCGCTCCAACACGAGCGCGCCACGCGGTGGCAGGCGGTCATCGCGCTCTTCTCGCGCGGCTGAAGCCCCGGTTCGGTCGAACTTACAAATCGCACGACAGGTCTGGAATCCGTTCCCGAGAACGATTACGCTAATATCCCATTTGTGCGCTTCGCGCCCGGGAGCCAACGCGAAAGACGGAGTCATGCGTCGACCTTTTGGCAGCGGGCTGGTGACTGCGCTCCTCGTGCTCGCGATTGGGTGTGGTAAAAAAGCCGATCCGCCGCGCAACGAGAGCATCGAGGGCGCGTGGCTCCTCGTCCGGTTGGAGGCCGGCGGCGCGGTCCAGGACAAGTACGTTAGCGCGATGCCGGAAGGGGAAAAGACGGTCAAAATCACCGCGAACCAGTTAACGTTCCCCGGGGGCAATAAGGAGGCGCCGCTGAGCTACACGCTCGATTCCTCGAAAAGCCCCAACGAAATCGACATGAGCGGAACGAACCCGAACGGCCAATCCGAAAAGATGTACGGTGTCTGTAAACTCGAAGGTGACAAGCTCACGATCTGTGCCACGAAATCCGAAGATCCCGCGAACCGCCCGAAAGAGTTCAAAACTTCTGCAACTGCTCAGGCGCTACTTATGGTTTTCGAGAAGAAGTAGCGCCCGAGACCGTGAATTTTCGCACGGACCTCGCACCCGTGCATCACTCTCCCGCCCACGCACACGCTCTCCCGCCCCTCTGGCACGGGGCACGCCCATTTCTCTCCCCAATCGCCCGTTCGCCCGTTCGCCCGGGGCGCGTAGCCCTCACCCGGACCCCCCGAATCCGTCTCACTGACGGATGCCGGTCCAGTGCGCACACGCATATTACAGCACACATCGACCTCCACATTTCTCGAACGTAATTTGACAATTTTCGCTTGATTGAAACGCGGATACGTGAGATATATTCACGAGTTCTTCATTGCCCCTCTCTCGCTCATCTTTAGAGGCTCTCATGTTCTCGTTCCGCGGGTTCGTCCCATTATTTGTCCTCATTGTTTTCTCGGCCGGGTGCTCCGACCCGCACGGGGGGCGGAAGGAGATCTCCGGGGCGGTCAAATTCAAGGGCCAACCGCTCAAGGACGGCACGGTGTCGTTCGAGCCGCTCGACGGGCAACCGACCCGCGCGACCGTGCTGCTGACCGCGGGGGATTTCACGATCCCCAGACCGACCGGCCTCGTACCGGGCCGGTACCTGCTCCGCGTGTCGGCGGGCGACGGCAAGACGGCGGTTAATCCGGTCGAGGCCGACAAGCCGCCCGGCCCCGGTGGAGGCACCAACATCATCTCCAAGGAACTAATCCCGGCCGACTGGAATGTGAAATCCAAGCAGGAGCGCACGGTCGCCGCGGACGGCCCGAACCGGTTCGACATCGAAATTCCTTAAAAATCGCCCTTCTCCTTGTTCCGCCGTGGGTTTTCCGTCTGTCCTCTCTCATTTCTGTTTTTTCAGAAAGGAAGACGCTCATGTACCTCCGGTCCCGTTCTCATTACCTCGGTCGCGGGGCGCCCCGGACGCGCGCGTTCACACTGATCGAACTGTTGGTGGTGATCGCAATTATTGCGATCCTGATCGGGCTGCTGTTGCCCGCCGTGCAAAAGGTGCGCGAGGCCGCCGCGCGCATGAAATGCAGTAACAACCTCAAGCAGATCAGTCTCGGGAACATGAGTCACGAGAGCGCGATCGGCACGTTCATCCCCGGCGTCAGCCGCACGGGGTGCTGCTGGGGCACCTGGCAGGTGCCGATCCTGCCGTACATCGAACAGGACAACATCTTCAAGATCTACACGAACTTCGGCGGCCTGGACGCCGGCCCGCGGTACGCGGGCGGGGGGAACGCGGACGTCGCGAACAAGCGGATCCCGACGTTCACCTGCCCGAGCGACACGCCGAGCGTGATCGGAACCATTACGCAGCACAACTACGTGCTGAACGCCGGGAACACCAGCCTCTACCAGTCACAGATCCCGATCGGGTGTACCGGCGGGTCGGTCACCAGCACCACGTGTACGAGCTTCGGCGGCGCCCCGTTCGGGTGGTACGAAGACCCCGCGACCCTGGCCGCGGGCGGCGACTCCTCGCCCGTGGATTACGGCGCCGGCAACCCGGCCTTCGGGCGCTGCGGGCGCCCGCGGAAGATCGCCGAGATCACCGACGGCACGAGCAACACGCTCATGGCGTCGGAGGTCTGCCAGGGGCAGGGCGGGGGCGACTACCGCGGGTTCTCGTGGTGGGGCGGGGCCGCCGGGTTCACCGCGTACAGCCAGCCGAACAGCACCGACCCCGACGTGCTGACCGGGGCCGGGTGCAACAGCACACCCCCGAACGCCCCCTGCACCACCACCTCCACGGCCTCGCGCCCGCGCATGCAGGTGGCCCGCAGCCGGCACACCAACGGCGTCACCGTGGCCATGTGCGACGGGAGCGTCCGGTTCGTGCCGAACTCGATCAGCCTGGTGACGTGGCGCGCCCTGAGTACCTCCCAGGGCGGTGAAGTTCTTGGTAACGACGGGTGATCGAATGCCCCAACGGGCGGCGTACCCGCGCTGCCCGTTGACTCCCGCGTTCCGTTCGGTTAGCACTGTCATTTCCGTCGCACAACCGGCGAGTTTTCACACTCGGAACGTCTTCTTGTAGTGCGGCGAATCGCCCGCGGCGGACGCGGCGAGCGCCCGTCATTCACAAGGACACCCCGGTGCAACGCCGCTGCTTCATCACCTCGGTCGGGCAGTTTCTCCCCGGCGAACCGGTCACGAACGAACAGATGGAAGCGCGATTGGGACAAATCGGCCCCAAGCCCTCGGGCCTGCGCGAGCGCGTGCTGCGTCAGAACAGGATCGAGCAGCGCTACTACGCGATCGACGACAACCAGCACACGACGCACACCAACGCGCAAATGGCGGCTCGCGCCGTCCGCGATGCGATCGCCCACAGCACGCTCGACCTGAAGGACGTGCGACTCCTCGTTGCAGCCACTTCGCAGGGCGACTTACCGCTCCCCGGCTTCGCGAGCATGGTCCACGGCGAACTCGACATGCCGCCGTGCGAGATCGCCACGATCCACGGCATCTGCGCGAGTAGCGTGGTCGCGCTGCGGCACGCCGCGCTCGCCGTTGGGTCGGGGGAAGTGCCCAACGCGGTGTGCGTCGCTAGCGAGTTCGCCAGTCGACTCCTGAAAGCGTCCCGCTTTCGCGCGCAAGGTTATGGCGAAGGTAAGCGCCTGCCCTTCGAGACCGAATTCCTACGGTGGATGCTCTCGGACGGTGCGGGGGCGCTCCTCCTGGCAAACGAACCGCCCCTCGCCGGCCCGTCGCTCGAAATCGAAACGATCGCGCTGAAATCCTACGCGAGCCAGTTCCCGCCATGCATGTTCGTCGGTAACCGCGACGAGGTGCTCGCCGACCCGCAAGTCGGCTGGCTGGACCACCCGGATTATGAGACCGCGTCGCGCGCGGGGGCGATTAACCTGCACCAAAGCACCGAGCTACTCACTGACGTGGTGCGGTTGTGCGTAAACGGCGTATTTGAATTGATCGAGGAGGGCAAACTCGACCCGAAGGGCGTCGACTGGTGGGTGACGCACTACTCGTCGCACCTGTTCCGCGAGCAGGCGAACGAGCTGTTCGTTCGAGGCGGGTTGACGATCGATCCCGAGCGCGTGTTCACGAACCTCTACACGAGCGGAAACGTCGGGTCCGCGTCGTTCCCGCTGATGCTCGGCGACCTCTTCCGCAGCGGAAAATTGGAACCCGGTCAGCGCATCGTGTGTATCGTGCCCGAAAGCGGCCGGTTCATGTTCGGCTACGTGATCCTGCGCGTCGTCGGAAGCACTAGCCCCCATGTGCGCCCGACCGCGGTCGTTCCCACTGTCTCTGAGCCGCCCGACATCAAGACCAGCGGTTCACCCCTCGAAGAGTCACTGGTACGACAACTCGCAGGGGTGTGGACCGCGTTCGAGACGCGCCTGAACCGCGCGCCGATCGTGGCGAAGATGTTCGACGGGCGCGTAACGCTTCAGGACTACCGCGATCTGCTGTTCAACTTGCGGCAGCAGGTGATCGACGGGTCGCGGTGGATCTCGCGGGCCGCGTCGAACGTGACGCGCGAGCACTTCCCGATCCGGTCCGCGTTCATCGGGCACTCGCGCGACGAGCACCGCGACTTCGAGATGATCGAACGCGATTACGTATCGGTGGGCGGAAATGCGGAAGAAATCCGCGCGGGCCAGAAGAACATCGGCAGCACGGCTCTCTCGGAGTACATCCTGAGTCGCGCGAGCCGCGAGAACCCGTTCGACCTGATCGGCGCGATGTTTATTATTGAGGGTTTGGGGCGCCGGGTGGCCGCGCGCTGGGCCGAACTGATCCGCACCCAGTTGAACCTCGACCCGCGCCAGGTATCGTTTCTCGCGTACCACTCCGCGAGCGACGACGTCCACTTCGAGCGCCTCGACGCCGCGGTGCAGTCCGGCATCCTGACCGAAAAGCTGGTCGACGAGATCGTGACGGCCGCCAAGGTGGTGGCCCGGCTGTACGTCCTGCAACTCGAAGAGATCGGGAACTTCTAACGATGCCGCCCACCGACGCGACGCAGAAGCTCCAGAGCATCAAGCACAACCCGCTCGACCCGAACCCGTGGCTCGCGCTCTACATGGACACGAGCGTGCCGCTCCACGCGGTCGCGAAGGCGAACTTCCTAGTGGACGTGGCCTCCACGTCGCGCCAGTGGTTCCTGCCGATGATCCGGCCGTTCTGCCGGCTCACGATCTGCGGGTTCAAGGTGCTGAAAACGGTGATGCCGCGGTTCCTCACGTCGTCGTGGTTGCTGCACCACTCGATCTACTGGGGGCTGAAGTGGTTCGTGTCGCCCTACGCGAACTACCTCGTGATGCGCCACTTCCACATCGGCACTGAGCTGCTCCAGTTTATCGCGAAGAACGCGAAGGGCGTGAACATGGAGTTCGTGGGGCTGCGCCCGGAGAAGCTGCACGACCTGACACAGAACGTGTTCCTGCAACACGACCTGAACATCTTCAACTTCATCATCGAGATCAACCGGCAGCTCAACGAGCAGGGGCTGGAACTCCAACCGAAGGGCGACCTCGACTTCAGTTGCATCACCGACGGCGAGTTCCCGATCGAGGACATGCCGCACGGCTGGTTCAACTTTATCGACCTCGAATCGGCGATCGAAATGTACACGCCGATGTACCAACTGCTCCTGACCGACAGTGATTTCTGGCGCGCGTGCAACTCGCTCCAACTGGACGAGACGATCGCACTCTACGCGACCACGCTCCTGAACGACCACCGGTACTTGGGGCTGGTGAACAACAAGCACCCGATCGTCCCGAGTTCCACACTCGGCGCGGCCCACCGGCTCATGCTCCACGGTTTGGCGGCCGAGTTCCTGCACGCCTTCCTGGTCCGCCAGAAGCGCACGCGCGAGAACAAGGCGGACGCCGTGAAACAGGACCGACCACCGCAGTAATGTGAGTTCGGCTCACGTCCGAAGACACATGCCCGTTCGCGACCTACCGAAATTGACTTTTCCCTATACGTGTTTAAAATAAACACGCTGATCCAGTATCAGATTAATCTCTTTGGCGATTCTAGAATTCTTCGGCCAACCGCAAACAACGCGACGATGTTAGCCGAATGTTAGTGGCGCTGGTCATTTTCTCCGGCGAAAAATCAAATTAGGCGTCACCCGTCCCAAGATGTTAGCAATTGTTAGCCACGTGAAGTGCGCCTCGTTCACCCACCCGGCGAGGAGGCGTTGACCAACTCCGGCGCCTCGATCTTCGGTAGCTTGTATTCTTGCTTGAGTGACGGGCGCGGTTTGGACGGGGCCGGATCGAGCCGAACTGCTCGGCCGGTCGCACACGACTTCTCGATGGCCTCGATAATGGCGATGTCCGTCAGCCCTTCAAGGCCGTTCGGCTCCGGTTCGCGGTTATTCAAAACGCAGTCGGAGAAATAGGCAATTTCCGCCCCAACCTGGTCGCGTTCCGGGAATCGCGCTTCCTTCGTTTTGCCTTCTTTATCCGTGAGGCGCATGGTGATGTCGCCGCGAAACGTGTAGGCGAGTTCCATTCCCAGGTTACCTGTCGTGCCGACGACGCGGTACTCGGACACGTTGGCCTCGCCGAACCCGCAGGTGAACGTCGCGAGCCGCTCCTTCGGGAACCGCATCACCCCGGTCACCAGTTCCGGCACCTCACGGAACCGTGTTTCGCGGTTGCTCGCGCTGAACGCGGTGACTTCGATGGGGTCGTCCTGGAACAAGTAGCGCGCGGCATTGATACAGTAGATCCCGATGTCCATGAGCGGGTGACCGGCGAGGTCCGCATCGAGTCGCGTGTTGCCCTCTTGCACCTGTTGAGTGAACACCGAGTTGAACACGCGCGGCTCGCCGATCTTGCCGCTCTTGATGTGCTCGATGGCCAATAGGTTCGCCGACTCGAAGTGCAGCCGGTACGCGATCATCAGCTTCACGCCGGCGTCGTTACAGGCGTCGATCATCGCGCGGCACTCGGCCGCGGTCGCGGCCATCGGCTTCTCGCAGAGCACGTGAATGTGCTCTTTTGCAGCCCGAACCGTGTACTCCTTGTGCATAGAGTTGGGCAGCGCGATGTACACCGCGTCGATGGTACCGCTTTCGAGCAGATCACCGTACTGCTCGTACCCGTAAGCCGGGACGCCGTACTGTTCGCCGACCTCCTTCTGCTTCACCGGATCGCCGGAAACGATGGCGGCGAGTTTCGCGTTCTCCGCGTTCGGAAACGCGGGCAGAATGGCCTCTTGTGCGAACCAACCAGTCCCGACCACCGCGAACCGCACCTGTTTCGTGCTCATCAGGGCACCTCGTGCTCGGGGCGAAGGTGCTCAAGGAGATGCACCGCGCGTGCCGAAGGGCGCCCGTCGCTTCCCTTCACAGCCGCGTGTTGGTAACTTCTGTGAATATCCCGCCTGCCGAGGATCCGCTGATGCGCATTTCGACCTCCCTCCGCGCTGCGCTTTTCGTGGTAGTGTTCGCTCTCGCTGCTCGCGCGATCTCCGCCCCAGTTGCCGGTACCCCCGTCACACAACCCAAAGACAAAGGCCAGGAAAAGGTTGATCCCGATCACGTCGCGAAGATGGCGAGGGGCACGGAACTCTTCAAAACGAGCGTGCGTGGAATTCTCCAAGCGAAGTGCGTGAAGTGTCATAGCGGGGAACGACTCGAAGGCGGGTTCGACATGAACACCCGCGAACTCGCAATGAAGGGAGGCGAGCGCGGACCAGCCCTCGTGCCCGGCGATCACAAGAAGAGCCTCCTGTATCAGCTCACGGCTCACCAAAAAGAGCCGCACATGCCCTACGAACGGGCCAAGCTCGCGGACGCGGACATCGCCAAAATCGCGGAGTGGATCGACTTAGGCGCGCCCTACGACAAGCCGTTCGTCGCGATCGATGAGACAGCGTGGACCAAGAAGGTCACGCCCGCAGAGGGAAAGGAGCACTGGGCTTACCAACCGCTCTTGAAGGACATCAAGAACCCCAAACCGGACGCAAAAACCCCGATCGACGGGTTCATACTGGCGAAGCTCGAAACCGCGGGCATCAAACCGAACCCCGCGACCGACAAGCGAACACTGATTCGCCGCGCTTACCTCGGCCTCATCGGGCTACCACCGACGCCGGAACAGGTCGACTCGTTCCTGAAGGACGAAACGCCCCAAGCCTACGCGAAGGTGATCGACGGGTTGCTCGCGTCACCGCACTTCGGCGAAAAACAGGCGCGGCACTGGCTCGACCTCGTGCGGTTCGCCGAGAGCCACGGCTTCGAGCACGACTACGACCGCCCCACCGCGTACCACTACCGCGACTTCGTGATTAAGGCACTGAACGCCGATCTGCCGTTCGACACGTTCGCGAAGTGGCAACTCGCGGGCGACGAGATCGCGCCGAACGACCCACTCGCGATGATAGCGACCGGCTACCTCGCGGCCGGGGTCCACAGTACGCAGATCACGAAAAATGAGGTCGAAAAGCACCGGTACGACGAACTCGACGACGTGCTCGCGAACGTCGGCACCACATTCCTGGGGCTCACCGTCGGCTGCGCCCGGTGCCACGACCACAAGTTCGACGCGATCCCCGCACGCGACTACTACCGGATGCTCGCGGCGTTCACCACAACCGTCCGCACGGAGGTGGATCTTGATCTCGATCCAAAGGGGTATGCGAAGGCAAAGGCGGCGTTTGATGCGGACCACAAGCGGTTCACGGACGCACTCGTGAAGTTCGAGAAAGACCAACTGCCGGCGCGGTTCGCGAACTGGGAAAAGGAAAGGAACGGTAAAGCTGTTCCCGCGGATGCTTGGGTGCTACCGAAGATCACGGCGAGCAAGTCCGCGGGTGGGGCCACATTCACTGCACAACCCGATGGTAGCGTGCTGTTTTCTGGGAAGAATCCCACCACCGAAACTTTGACCTTTGAGGTGATTACCGCCCTGGAAAGCATCAAGTCCCTGCGACTCGAAGCGCTCGCGCACTCATCGTTCGTGAAGAACGGCCCGGGGCGGGCTGCGAACGGCAACTTCGCTCTGTCCGACATCCGCGTGCTCGCAGAGGCGCTCGAACAGAAAGGATCGCAACCAGCGGTCCGCGTGAAACTCGCCAGCCCCCGCGCCACCTTCGAGCAAAAGGGCCTCGGAGTCGCGAACACGATCGACGACAACACGACGACCGCGTGGGCTGTTGACCCGCAATTTGGCAAAGATCACGCCGCGGCATTCACGTTCGAGAAACCGGTCGGTTTCCCGGGCGGAACGAAACTTACGATCACGCTGGCCTTCAACAACAACACGGGCCACGGAATCGGGCGGCCGCGCATCAGTTTGAGCGCGAACGAGAAGCCCGACCTCACCGGTAGTGCGACGAGCGAAATCGTGCGCACGGCACTCGCTCTCTCCGCCGATAAGCGAGCACCTGAACAAATCGCGGCTGTTTTAGCGTGGTACGCACCACAAGATGCGGAGTTCCAAAAACTCCAAAAGGCCGAACGCGACCACCTCGCGACCGCACCGAAACCCAACAAGGTCAAAGCGCTCGTATCGAGCGAGGGCCTGCCCGCGATTCGGCTCCACACTCAGGGTGACGATTACCTGAAGGAAACGCACTTCCTGCGCCGCGGCGACCCGGCCCAGAAGTCGGGCGTCGCATCGGTCGCGTTCCTGCAAACGTTGATGCCCGACGCGGAAGCGCAAGCCAAGTGGGTGAAGCCCCCGCCCGCGGGTTCGCGCCTCAGTTACCAGCGCACCGCGTTCGCGAACTGGATGACGGACGCGGAAAACGGGGCCGGGCACCTCGTCGCTCGCGTGATCGTGAACCGCCTTTGGGCGCAGCACTTCGGTAAGGGACTGGTCACTACAACGAGCGACTTCGGTGTTCGCGGAGAGCCGCCCAGCCACCCCGAGTTGCTCGACTACCTCGCCGGTGAACTCATCCGCAACAACTGGAAGTTGAAACCGATTCACAAGCTGATCGTGACGAGCGCCGCCTACCAGCAAAGCTCCGCACGCGACGAGGAAAAGGCGCGTCTCGACCCGGACAACAAGCTCGTGTGGCGTCAGCCGGTGCGCCGGCTGCAAGCCGAAGTGATCCGTGACAGCATCCTGGCCGTCGGTGGCCGACTGAACACGACCATGTACGGCCCCGGCACGCTGAGCGAAGAAAGCCCGCGGCGCAGCATCTACTTCACTATGAAACGGAGCAAGCTGATCCCGTCACTGGTCGTGTTCGATGCACCCGACGGCACGACGGGTGTGGGCGACCGACCGAGTACAACGGTCGCGCCGCAATCCCTGCACCTGATGAACAACCCGCACGTGCGTGCGGCGGCCTACGGCTTGGCCAAGCGCGCAACGGCCGACAGCAAAACCAGTGACGCGGACGCGGTCACACTGGCGTACAAGCTCGCGCTGTGTCGCGAACCGACCAGGGACGAACTCGCCGACGCGACCGCGTTCCTGAAGGGCCACACCGGAACCGCTCGTGAAACCGCAATGGCCGACCTGTGCCAGGTGCTGTTCTGCCTGAACGAGTTCCTGTACGTGGAGTGAGACATGAGCGACTGCCCACTTAAAGTGTGCCAGCTCACCGATCCGGGTGTTGTTGAAGTGTTTTTCAACGCGGGCGAAAGCGCACCCGATCTCGACATGCTCCGCAACATGCTCCCGTCGCAACCGCAAGCCTGACCCCGCCACTGCGAGAACCTCATGCTCGACCTCCCCCGCTGGTTCGCGTCACCGAAAGCCGCGTACCCCTCTCGGCGCGCGTTCTTGAGTCGCGCCGGAGGCGGCTTCGGCGTGCTCGCTCTCGCCGACCTTCTGCGCGCGGAAGAAAAATCCACGGCCCGCGCCGAAGACCCGCTCGCGGCCAAGAAGCCGCACTTCGAGGCGAAGGCCAAGTCCGTCATCTGGCTGTTCATGAACGGTGGGCCGTCCCAGGTGGACACCTGGGACTACAAGCCCGAACTCGAAAAGCGCGACGGTCAAGAGTTGAAGGGCTTCGACCCGAACACCGGGTTCTTCACCGGTCAGGTCGGGCCACTCATGAAATCGCCGTTCAAGTTCGCGAAGCACGGGCAGTGCGGGAAGATGGTCAGCGACCTGTTCCCGCACATGGCCAAGCACGTGGATAAGATGGCGTTCGTTCACTCGCTCTGGAGCGACTCGAACAACCACTCCCCGGCGCTGTTCAAGATGAACACCGGAATGGCACGTATGGGGTTCCCGTGCGTCGGGAGTTGGGTCACTTACGGCATGGGTAGCGAGAGCCGTAACCTGCCGGCGTTCTGCGTGATGTACGACACGCTCGGGCGCGGCATCCCGAAGGGGCACTCGCTCAATTGGGGTGCGGGCTTCCTGCCCACCGTTTATCAGGGCACCGCGTTCAAACCGCAGGGCGACCCGATCGACAACCTCACGCGCCCGACCGACATCACCCCCGAGCGCCAGCGCGGTCAGCTCGACCTGCTCGCGAAGCTGAACCAGAAGGGCGCGGACAAGCACCCCGGCGAGGCCGACTGGACCGCGCGCGTCGAGTCCTACGAGCTCGCGTACCGGATGCAGATGGCCGCACCGGACGCGCTCGATCTGTCGAAAGAGACGGAGGAGACGAAGAAGCTCTACGGCATCGATAACCCGAAGGCGACGCACTTCGCGAAGCAGTGCCTCATCGCGCGGCGGTTGGTGGAAAAGGGCGTGCGCTTCGTTCAGGTCTACAGCGGTGGCATGGAAAACGACCTGAGTTGGGACGGGCACAACGACATCGCGAAGAATCACGGCGGGTTCGCGAAAGAAACCGACCAACCCATCGCGGCGCTACTCGAAGACCTCGCGCGCAAAGGACTGCTCGACAGCACGCTGGTCATCTGGGGCGGCGAGTTCGGGCGGCTCCCCATCGTCCAGAAGGGCAACAACGGCCGCGACCACAACCCGCACGCGATCACCTACTGGATGGCCGGTGGCGGGGTGAAGGGCGGAACGAGCTACGGCGCGAGCGATGAGATTGGCTTCAAGGCCGCAGAGAACCGCGTGAGCGTCAACGACTTCCACGCGACCGTGCTGCACCTGATGGGGCTCGATCACAAGAAGCTGACGTACCGCTACAACGGACGCGATTTCCGACTGACGGATGTAGCCGGCACTGTGGTGAAAGACATCCTGGCGTAGAGGGAGAAAGGCAAACAGAAGAACCCGCCACGGATAAACACAGAGAACACGGATCAGAACCGGAGCAAGACCGAAATCAGAATCATGTTGATTCTGCTATTCGACCGAAGCTCGTCCGTTCTGATCCGTGTTCTCTGTGTTTATCCGTGGCCGATTTGCTCTTCTAATCCGCGGCGCACGCTTCTTCCGCCGCGAGCGTTTTGCTATTCAGTGCCTTTTCGGTTGGTTCGCGGATGTCCCACACCAGCCCGATTACGCCCAGCGCGCGGATGATGTAGTAACTCATGTCGATCTCCCACCACTTGAACCCCTGGCGGGCACAGCTCTGGTAGTGGTGGTGATTGTTGTGCCAGCCCTCGCCCATCGTCAGGATCGCGGCCCACCAGCAGTTCTTGCTCTGGTCGGTCGTCTCGTACCGGCGCGTCCCGAACAGATGGCACGCGGAGTTCACCAGGAACGTCGCGTGGTACAGCAGCACGGTGCCGACCAGGAAGCTCCACACCACTCCGCTCCAGTCGGCGAGGGCGTAGCACAGGACCGCGAGCGCCAGCCCCGGCACCCAGGTGAAGAACGTGTCCAACACCCGCAGTTCCGGGTACCTTTCAAAGTCCTTCAGTGCGGGGGCGTCACGGAAACGACCGGAGATCACCCAGCCCACGTGCGCCCACCACACCGTGCGAACGATCGGCGAGTGCGGGTCGTCTTCTTGGTCGGAGTGTTTATGGTGGTGGCGGTGGTGCCCGGCCCACCAGAGCGGCCCCTTCTGCATTGCGGCGCAGCCGATCCACGCGAGCACGAACTGGAACCACCGGCTCGTCTTGTAGGCCCGGTGCGCGAAGTACCGGTGGTACACGCCCGTAATGCCGAACATCCGCACGACGTAGAACAGTAGCCCCAACCCCACCGCTTCCCAGGTGATCGGCACGAAGAACGGCGTCACTACCGCCGCGACGTGCAGTCCGATGAACGGGATCGCCCGGAGCCGCGCGTACCAGCCGACCGGCGGGCGCGGAAGTTTCAGCGCGGGGAGCGTGGGAACTTGCAGAGCGGGAACGACGCCCGATTGCGGTGCGGCGGTCGAAATGGGAGCGGCTCCGTGGTGTCCGGGCGTGAGTGCCGGTTCGAGTCCAAAGTAAAATAGGACTCACAGGTGGCAAATGCTCGCACGAAATCTGGAATTGTGCAACGTGGATACAATGGGCGAAATCCCCGCGGGCACCCCGCCCGCGAGCAATCTTCAGTGAGCGCCTCATGATTCACTTTGAAGGTAACCAAGCTATTCCCCTGCCACCCGCCGAAGTCGCGGCCAAACTCTCCGACGCGGGGTTCCTCGCAAATTGTGTCCCCGACGCGCAGGTGTCCGAAGCGACCGCGGATCACTCGGTAGGCAAGATCAAGCCGAAGCTGTCGTTCCTCACGGGCAGTCTGACGCTCGACGCGACCGTAACGGCGCGCGACGCCGGTAAGTCGGTCGCGTACAAGATCGACACGAAGACGATGGGCGCGAGCAGCACCGTAGAGACGAAACTGGAGTTCAAGGACGGCGAAAACGGTGGCACACTCGTCCACTGGGCCGGCGATTTGGTGGCCGTTACTGGGTTGCTCAAGATGGTGCCGAAGGGACTACTCGAAGGCACCGCTAAAAAGGTGATCGAAGATGTGTGGGCCGCGGTTGCTGCGCGGCTGACGACGGGGTGAGTGTTCAGATCGGAGCTTGCCGATTTACGATTGGAGGCACGTCGCGCGACGGCCTCCGGTTTACCAACCGACGATCACAACTCAGCGCACGGCTTCGTATCGTGCCGTCTGAACCGTCTTCACGAGTTTGTCCATTGTGAGTTGGTCGAGCGCGCCGTTGAGTTTCAGCCGCAGTTTGCCGGCCGCGTCGAGGACGATCACGTTCGTTTCGCCCGCCGTCAGGCCGAACGATTCCTTCATCTTGTCCGCGAAGTCGAGCCACACCACGACGTCCGGCGAACCTTTTGCAATCTGCTTGCTGATGGCCGGGCGGATCGCCCCGGGCACCTTCCCACAGCACGCGACCGGCACCACAATCACGTTCGGCGACACCTGCCCCGGCTTCAGTCCTTCGAGCGGCGCGACCGGCGCGGCTTGGGCCTTCGCGGGCGTTTGGCCCTTCGCGTCCGGGTGCCAGTACACGTGGAGTTGCTCACCGAGAGCGCGACACGCCTCGTTCCCCTTGCGGTCACCAAACACCACGACGACCACGTTCCCGCGCAGGTCCGCGACGTCCGTTTTCCGGTCGAATTGGTCTTCGAGCGCAAGCTCGACCGTTTTCTGAGCCGGTCCGGGCATCGCGGCAGGCGGTTGCGCGTGAACCGACGCGACGGCGATCAGTGCGACGAACCCGGTCCACATCAATCGCTTCATCGGGATTCCCCCGCTAGATTTTTCCTTGCCGCAAACGCAATTCCGCGAACCGTAATCGCATCGCGGCGATCGTTAGCAGCAACACTGTGAAACCGGCGACGACCACAATGTTGGGCGCGACAGCCCAGAAGCCACCGGCCTGCCACGTGGCCGTTTCAAATCCGCGTAGCGCCCACGTCGTCGGAAGTGCCAGCGAAATGTCACGCGCCCATTCGGGCAGCAGAAAGGCCGGCACCCACAACCCGCCGAGCATCGATACACCCAGAATCACCAAAATGCTGACGTTCCGCGCCCGAGCCTCGGTTCCGCCGAGTGCAGCCACAAGCAATCCCGTGGACGCGGCGAGTCCACACGCGACCACAGCGAGGAGTACGAAGCCGATCACGGAGCCGTCGATCTTCACACCGAACGCGAGATAGCCGACACCGAACGTGACTAGCACTTGCAACAGCGCAACCATCCCGGTTGCGAGCGCTTTACCCGCGACCACGCAGGAGAGGGGCACGGCCGCGGCCCGCACGCGGGTCCACACGCTCCGCGAGCGCTCGCGAAGCAAAAGCAGCCCACTCTCCATGCCCCAGAACAGCAGATATTGCAACGTCATTCCGCAGAAACTGTGCGCATAGGAGTTGAACTGTGCCCCGGCGAACGGGGCCGCGGTCACCGTTTCGATCCTGAATGGCGGGGCAAGTGCGTCCTCAGTGCTGTCTTTCAGAACGTCACGGAACGCTTCGCGCGTGACCCGCTTCATGACGGCTTCGGTGACGATCCCCTGCGCCATCTGGCGCTCGGCGGTCGCGTTCGGGTGACACAGCAAGAGAAGCTCGGGTTGTTCGGTGGTGACACCCGGCTGCCAGTTCTTGAGTTGCTCGAAACCGGTTGGGAGTACGACGGCCACAATCTTGCGTTCAGCAACCGCAGATTCGGCTTCCGAACGAGTGACTTCCCTGACATCCAAACGCGGCGAAGCAAGCAGTTCGTCGGCAACCTGGCGCGTGAACGGCCCGTCGTCCTCGACGACGATAACCACGGGCAATTTCGTTGCGGTACCGGATACGGGCCGAGAAAAGATCGTACCGAACGCGGACGCGAGCAGCACCGGCACAACGAAGCACAGCGCGGCCGCGCGCCGGTCGGCCCAAAAGAGCCACCAATCCTTGCGGGCGAGCACCAGCGCCAGTGATACCTTGCTCCTCACGCCCGCTCTCCCGTTTCGCACTCTTCCGAACGCAGCGCCCGCTCCAGCGCGCCGGCGGGCGTGCGGAACGATTCCAATTCAAGACCTTCCACCAACAGCGCCGCAAGCGCAGTACCAAGTTGTTCGCTCGTGTCCGCAGAAAGGCGCAACCGGCGGCCGGTAATCTCCAGTTCCGCGCGCGCGTTGAGGCGCTGACGGATCGCCCGTTCGAGGTACTTAGGCGGGCGCGTGCGGAGGTGCCCGTACAAAACAGCGCGATCGATTCGGTGCGTGTGGAGCAGTTCCGACGGTGGACCGTTCGCGACGAGCCGCCCCCCTTCCAAAACCGCGATGCGATCGCATCCCGTTTCGGCTTCATCCATGTGGTGCGTGGTGAGCAGGATCGCGTGACCGTCGTCTCGGAAGCGTGTGAGATCGGCGAAAAGCGCGTCGCGGCTCGCGGGATCAAGTGACGCGGTCGGTTCGTCGAGGAGCAACACAGGCGGATCATGGAGCAGCGCAACTGCGAGATTCAAGCGCTGTCTCATACCGCCAGAGAACGCAGAAACGCGATCTTGAGCACGATCGGTGAGTTTCACGCGGGCGAGCGCCCGCGTCACCCGCCGGCGCAAGTCGTGACCGGTCAGGCCGTACAGTTGGCCAAAGAACGTGAGATTGGCCGCGGCCGTGAGTTCTTCGTAAACGGCCGGTTCTTGCGGCACCAAGCCAACGCGCTGGGCGAACCCGACCGGGTCCGCAGTCCTTGTGCGCTCGTCGACTGTAACCGTGCCACACACGGGATCGAGCACACCCGCGGCGACCGCGAGCGTGGTGCTCTTACCGGACCCGTTCGGGCCGAGCAGACCGACAATTTCCCCGCGCCGAACGTCGAGTGACACGCGCTCGATGGCAGTGCGCGCGCCGTAGCGCACGGTCACATCAACGAGGCTAAGGGCCACCGGCAGCGGCATGTGTGAACCCCGGCTTAGAAGCTTTGGTAGCCGGGGAATAGCGACGGGTCAAAAGAGTTGCAAGGCGAACGGCGCCGGTCAGCGTTTGAGTTCTTCGACGCGCACGCGGATGTCCTTGAATTGAGCATCCTGTTTGTTGGAGACGACCTCAACAACTACGTCACGGAACCCGGTTTTTTCGAGTTTGATGCGAGCCTCTTCCAACACGGGGTAGCGCAGCACCTCACCGGGACGAATGCCAATCACGTCGAGGATTTTCTTCTCGTCTTTCTCTGCGGTCCCCTCGAGAAGAATGCGCCCCACGCGATCCGGCGCTCTGGGCTTCACATCCTTCAGTGTAACACCCAGTTTCTGAAGTCGTTCGGTTTGCAACTGAAGCCTCTTGCGGAGAACGGCCTTCAGTTCCTGTTCCTTCTTCTCCAAATCGGCCTTTTGTGCGTGCAGGCGCTCCAGTTCGGCAATCAGGTCGTCGACCGTTTTTTCTACCGGAATCGGCGGCAGAGTGATCGGCGAGGAACCGGGCAACGGAAGTCCCGTCGGAGGGATCAGCGGACTGCCCGGGTTCGGGATCGGCTGTGGCGCCGGTTGCTGCGCACGCACCTCACCACAGACGCACAGCAAGCCGACCGACACGAGTAGCGCTCGGGTGCTCACGTTCACCTCCTCGGTTAGACCGCGCGGAGGTTAATCGTGCGCAAAGGAGACGGTCAAGTGCGACCCGGAAGAAGTAGAATCGCGGAGTTCGGAATGCGGAACGGAAGACGGGGGAAAGAAGCGTGATCGGAACAGGCACAGCGTTTCGGCTTTCACTCCGCGTTCCACATTCCGCATTCCGCATTACCCAAACGGGTCGGGGTTATCGTCGAATCGTTCGAGATCGCGGTCGGACCAGCCGAAGTGGTGAGCAATTTCGTGAACGACGGTTTTCCGGATCTCGATCTGCAACTCGTGCGAGTCGGGAAAATCGTCTTCGAGCGGGTTGCGGAAGATCAGGATGCGGTTCGGGTTCTCCAGCATTTCGCTGGCTTGTACGCCCTCCATCGGCATGAAGTATCCGTACAGCGAATCGCCCGCCTCGATCTCCTCGTCCGTGAACCCCGCGTCCCGCAGGAACTCGACCGACGGCTCCTCTTCCACGTCGATGACGACGTTTTCGAGGTGCTCCTTGATCTCGTCCGGCAGCGAATCAATGGCGCGACGGACGACGGCCGCGAACTTCTTCATGCTCATGCCCATGCCCTTATACTCGCGGAAGCACGGGCGCGGGTCAACCGAACGGATCGGGTACCACGAACACAACCGCGGCGCCGAACTTCTTCACCAGTGCGGCACGGCTCTCGGGGCTCAGTGCGTCTCGGTCGAGCACAAGGGCGGTCAGATCCGGTGGCACCGGGGCATTGAGCAGGTGCTTCACACCGATATGAGAAAGCGAGTTCCGCCGCAGGACCACTTCCACCAAATTCTCCCACCACTTCGCCTGCGTAACGTGCCGAACGCCCTTGTCTCCGATGTGGCACCCAGACAAATCGATCGCACGCAGCGCGGTCAACGAGTGCGTCAGTGAGAGCACCTTCACCGCGCGTGGGGTGAGCGCGTTCCCGTGGAGCGTCAGTCGGCGCAAGTTCGTGAGGCGGTCGCTGCGTGCGAACGCCTCTAATCCGTCCGGGCGCATCCCGACGCTAATGAGCGTGAGGTCGCGGAGCCCGGGTGGGAGCGTACCGGCCAACACACGCAGCCCGTCGTCCGACAGCGGTTCATTGACAAAATGGAGTTCCGCCAATTTGTGCGCAATCGGGCCATCGAACAACCTGCGCAGAGAGTCTGCCGCGAGTCCCATAACAGAGAACGAGAGCCGCTCAAGCGGTGCGCCTGTGTTGAGCGCGTCGAGAAGTGCGTCGCGCGATTCGTATCCCATGTGAAAGTGTAGCCCGCGAACAGCTCGACCGAGGTACGAGCGAAACAGGTCTTCGATGACCTCCGGCATTCCGGCACCACTCGCGCGGTTGAAATGCAGATCTGTGACACGCTCGATACCCACCGCATCACGTATGGCGAACAATGGCTCAATGGGGCTGATAGCGAACACGATCTCCCGCAAACGGCTCAAGCGATCGGACTCTGCTACATGGCGCCAGTCGTCGAGAAGGGCGCCGCGCAAGGTCACCTTCCCAATCGGTGCGCGATCGAACAGCGGAGCGATGCGCGCGTCCCACTCCGAGGCCATAAGCACCTCGACCCACCAACCGAACCCGCGACGGAACGGGGCCGGCGCCCATTCAACGGCCACCGAGAGCTTCGGAAGTGCGGGGCGAAACCCTTCGCCAGTCACTACGTTCGGTTCGCGCCATTTGCACCGGACCGCGAACGGTTCCCACGGCGCGGTGTGCGCGAGTTCGACCTGCGCGCGGACGAAAGCCGCGTGCGCGGGTTCGTCGTGTTCGTCCAGGTAGTCCGCGAATATGAGTCGCGGGGTATCCTCATCGGGCTGGTCACAGATGGCGCTCACGAGCGCGTCGCGGTCAGACATGGAGGCATTTTACTCGCGACACGGCACAAAAATCACACACGCACGCGGTCGCCCATTTTCGCCTTGAGCAACTCCTTCGACTCTCCGGACGCGGGTGAACCGGTCAAATCGAGGAACACCAACCCGTTGGCGAGCGGAGATTCGAGGATTGCCAGCACGCCCTCGTCCCCGACCATGCAGTAGCTGAGATTCAGAACAAGTAACCCTGCGAAGTGGGGTGACCGGGCGATTGCGATCGCGCCGGCGTTTCCGATAGCATTTGAGGCCAGATCAAGAACGCGCAGGTTACTCACTTCGTAACAGTTCGCGAGTTCGGCAGCGAGCACCGCGTTTACACCGTTTTGCCGGTACACGAGCCGTCGTAACCGCGACAAAGTAAGCGACGTCGACAGCACGCGCAACCCGGCCGGTCCCGCCGCAGTTTCACTCAGATCGAGATCGTGCAGGCGTTCGAGCGCTAAACGGGCAACCGCTTCGTGCAAACCCGTAGCGCCCGATCGATTACCGCTCAGTCGCAAACGCTCAACACCAGCAACCGCGGATGCCGTAAGTAGGCGCCGAACGTCCTCGCCGGTCAATCCGGCCCGGGCGAACGACAACTCGCGAAGGCGAACCGGCCCGGCGGAATCTGTGATCGCGCGCACGACGAGCGGCCCACCCGCCACGCTATCCAGTTCCAGGCGCGTGAGTCGCGGAAACAAAGGAGAATGCAGTAACGAGCCGACCGCATCGGGAGACAGTCCATTGTCGCTCGCGTTCAGTTCTTCGAGGACCGGCGCATCGGCGAGTCGGGCCACTACGCGCTCGGGGAGGTGGGCGCGATGCACTCGCAGCCCCCGCAATCGGGCGAAGTGCGGCAACCGGAATAATTCGCCCGCCGCACCGTCATTGCTTGCAAATGCGAGTGTCGCGACCGGAGTTTCGGCAAACAGGCGGTCGGCTTGAGCCAGAAATTGCCGCGGGTTCAAGCGAATGCCCCACGGGAACCCGCGTCGCAAGAGCGGCCCGTTCAGCAGCTCAGTAACCCACGGAAGGCGGCGTACCCATCCATCTCCCTCGCGGCGCGGTTTCTCGATCAACCCCACCGCAGGCGTTCGGGCGCGAACTCATCGAGGTGAGACATCGCGATGTCATCGCGAATGAACGCGGCCCGGTCACGCGCGCCGACCGGATCAGGGAGCGCGCTCGCGTTCTCGTCGAGCCAGTCCGCGAACATGAGGCGCGGAGTATCGTCCGCCGAGTTCGCGCAGATCGCACGCAGTAGAGCGTCGTGATCGGTCATTCGCGGGATGGAATGCGGTGTACGTTAGAGGAAAACGCGGTCGCCGAAACGTTTCCGCAAGCGCCCCACCGGAGCGGGGTCGATCGCGTTACCGTAGAGATTGAGGTACATCAGGTTGCTCAAGTGCTCGCTGCGAGCCAGTGTTTCGGCACCCGCGTCCCCAATGTGTGCTTCCGCGACATCGAGCACCAGTAATCCCACAAGATTCGCACTTTTCGCAAGCGACTCCGCGCCACGGTCCCCGACGCGATTATCATGCAAGCTGAGGACACGAAGGTTCGCGGCCGGTGCTCCCGCGATCCACGTCGCGGCCGTCGAAGCGAGATTATTGCCGCCGAGCGAAAGGCTCCGCAATTCGGGGAAGAAGCCGGCGCCGACCAGTGCCGCGACGCCATCAACGGTTGGTCGAGTTCGCAAAAGGTGTAAGGCGCGCAAATTGGGAAGCGTCGCACCGGCGAGCGCGGCCAACCCCTCAGCGCCGAGGTGATTGTCACCCAGATTGAGTTCTTCAACTGATTGGAGAGCGACCGAGGCGGTAAGCCGCCCAAGAGATTCGGCTGTGAGCCGGTTACTCGACAGATCGAGTTGCTTGAGTTTTGGCGTCGTCGTGAGTCGCGACAACTCCCCGATAAGTGAACCACCCCCACGCCGGTCTTCGTGAACGCTCAGATCCGTGAGCCGGCCGAAAACACGGCTCCGCACAGTGGCCGCAACGGTAGCACTGGTCGTCAACTGTGGGCCGAGGTGGAGCGCGGTTAGCCGCTCGAAATGTTCCGAATCGAGGAGCCGACGAACGGCCGGGCCGCTCGCGCCTTGAACAAGTGCCAAGTGCCGAATTCGGTTCAGCCAGTGACACGCGACAAATTCAGCCGTGTCCACAAGTCGCGTGTCGGAGAGTTCGAGCGATTCAATGGGGTACAGCTCAAAAAGTTCGTCGGCATGAGCGACGAACGTGGCCCCGTTTTTTGCTTGAATCGCACCCAGCATCCCGCGGCGGAACGGGTCGCGCGCCCATGAAAGCCCGTCGGGAAGTGGGGGAAGTTCGGCGATCCACCGCCCGCCCGCCGATTTCTGCTTTTTATCGTGATACCGCGCGCGGATCGAAGCCGGGTCGTATTCCGGTATGCGGCTCAGCTCGACGTGCGTGCGGATGAACGCAGCCCGGCGCGGGTCACCGCTCTCTTCGAGCGCGTCCGCGTAGACCAGACGCAGCGTATCGTCGTCGGGGTTATCGAGAACGGCACGGTAAAGTGCATCGCGGTCATTCATGACAAAACGGAACGAGTCCGACGAGACAACGTGAACGCGATGAATTCAGGACACCGCGCGGCTTTGATTCTGTTCTATCCCACTATCCATCGAAAACTCACCCGCCTTACAAACACACGCGGTCCCCGAACCGCTCGATCAGTGCGGCGCGGGCGGTGTCACCGAACGCGCGGCCGGAACGGGTGCGCAAGTCGAGCCGAATCAGGTGGTTCAAGTGCGGCGATTCGGCGAGTGCGAGGGCGCCCATATCACCGATTCCCGTTTCGCACAGCTCGAGTTCGAGTAACCCCGCCAGCGCACCCGATCCGGCGAGGCTCACGGCCCCGGAGTCGCGGACGTGATTATTCGAGAGGTTCAGTACGCGCAGCCCGCGGAACCCGCTGCACGCAGCCACCGCTTTCACGGCAGTCGGCCCCAGTGCGTTGTGGGATAGGTCGAGCAGGCGCAATCCGGCCAGTCCACCGGCTTCTGTCAGTGCCTTCACCCCGGGCACGCCGGGTCGCGTTCGGCTGAGGTTCAGCGTGCGCAGGCCGCGAACGATTCCACTCTCGGCGAGTTCCCTGATTCCCTCCCCAGCGAGCGGGTTGTCGCTCACATCCAAGTGTTGAAGATCCTGAAGCGCGGGGAGCCGAAATAGAGCTTCGGCGTCGTTGCGGTCCACGCGATTGTTCGGAAGTGACAACCGCGATAGTTCCCCTCCACTCGGGGCCGCACCAAGCGCGTCGATCAGTAGGGCAGGCGGGAAATTGTTCGCGCTCAATTCGAGTGCTTTCAGGCGACCGAACAGCGGCGACGCGGCTAGCGTACTCAACCCCTCCGGTTCGAGAGCATCTCCCTCGAACCCGAGTTCCGTGACGTTGCTTGTGTGCGGTGACTCGGCGAGTCGAGCGACATCGGCCGGACCGAACCAACCGGTAGAAAACGTGAGCCGGTGCAGTCGGGTCAGGTGAGGCCATTCGGAGAGTGAGGCAAGGTCGGGGCGGTCGCGCGGGTCCAAATCAATGGCCTGAATCGGGGCCATATCGAACACCGCGTCGCCGCTTTCCAGGAACGCGGCCAGCGACCGCACGCCGATTTTCCACGGAAACCCGCGGCGGAACTCGAACCGATTCCACTCGCACCCGGGGGACGGTGGTTTCGGGAGCTGTTCAGTCATGCACCAACCGGTCGCCACGGCAGGGTCGTGCTGGCGCACGTTCACCCAACCCGAGTCGTAGACGGGAAGGCGGGCGAGCGCGACCTGCGTGCGGATGAACGCCGCGCGCCGACTCTCGCCGTTCTCATCAATGAGATCGGCAAAGGCGAGGCGGGGAGTGTCCTCGTCCGGGTGCGCACAAATGGCGCGGTACAGTGCATCGTGCGAGCTGGTCATCGGCTCCAGTTCGTCCTCCGTGGCGATTCCACCAGCGCAGTCTACGCGGGCCGCACCACCCGCGCCTATGCCAGTGGCGGAACGGGTTCCGCTCACGAGTCAAGATGGGATATCGACCGTTTTTGGAGTGTTCCTCGGCATTATTTCGCTCGGTGCCAACCTGTGCGACCCAGTTTTGTAGACATTTCTCCCGGTCCGGCTTCTGTTTCGGTCACTGCGCCGGGCGCGGATAGAATACTCAGCGCCCGAAGCCGCACTGTGCGGTTCCGGGCCGCTTCAAGATTTAGGGAACCTCCAAAGTGGCTGCGTGGTCCGCTGATTCTCTCGCACTTTTGGCCAACGCCGAGGGCGAGATGAGCCAGGCGCTCCTGGTCGTGGGGTTAGTCGCGATACCGCTATTGGTTGCGATCAACGGGTTCTTTGTCGCGGCCGAGTTCGCGCTCGTCGCGGTTCGCAAAACGCGAGTCGAAGAACTGGTGAACCAGGGGCGCCCCGGCGCCCCTGGTTTACTTGCGGCCGTGAACGACCTGAACCGGAGCGTGGCCGCGTGCCAACTCGGGATCACGGTCGCCAGCCTCGCGCTCGGGTTCGTTAGCGAACCGGCCATTCACCGGCTCATTCATCCGCTCCTGTCGGGGCTGCCGGGTGAGTGGTCGCGGGTGCTCTCCATTCTCATCACGCTGTCACTCATCACGTACATGCACGTCGTGTTCGGCGAACAAATGCCGAAACTCGCCGCGCTGCAAGAGAGCGAGTGGGTCGGGTTGTGGGTGGCACGACCGGTGTACCTGTTCGGGCGGGCGATGTCGCCGCTGATTCAGCTCATGAACGGGTCGAGTAGCTGGTTCCTCCGGCGCCTGGGGTACCACGGGGACGGTGAAGAGGGCGAAGTTCACACCGTAGACGAGTTGCGCCTGTTGGTCGAAGACAGCGAAGAGGCGGGTGAGATCGACCCGGACGCCGCGGACATGGTGCTGGGGGTGTTCGCGCTCGCGGACAAGGTGGTGCGCGACTGCATGGTGCCGGCCGAAAAGATGGCCGCGCTCGATGTGTCCACCTCGCCCGACCGGGTGCTCGAAATCGCCCGGCTCGGCGCCCACACGCGCATGCCGGTGTTCGACGGCACGCCGGACAAAATCGTCGGTATCGTGAACACAAAGGACTTGTTCTTCCTGTTCAGCACGTCCGGCGCGGTAGTGCTCGAAGACGCACTGTACCCGGCCACGTTCCTCAGCCCCGACGAACCGGTCGCGAACGCATTCCGCCTGTTCCGTAAATCGCACCGCCCGATGGCGATCGTGCGCGACGCGGAAGGGAAAGTGCTGGGGCTAATTACCCTCGAAGACGTGTTAGAAGAGATCGTAGGCGACATCGAGGACGAGCACGACGTACCCGTTCCGAAGCTGAAGCTCGCCCGCCGGCGCACGGTCAGCGCGCCGAACAAGTCCGGCACCCACCAACCGTTGAAACCGCGAGCGCCGGAATCGCGCGACAAGCCGGCTGGAAGTTGAACGCCGTGTGGCACTCGGCGCCATTTTCTTGGGCTACTGTCACGGGCGCGGAGCACCTGTCAGGTAACTCGCCGTTCCGAGGTGCCACATGCCCACGACGCCCGCCGAGATCGCCCGCCGTGCCCTGACCGATCACATTGCCGCCCGGTCCCCAGCAGAACTGTTGACGCAGTTCGCGAAGACGAGCGACCCGGAAGCATTCGCCGGACTGGTTCAGCAGTTCGGGCCGCTCGTATTGGGCGTGTGCCGCCGTATCCTCGGGCCGACCGCTGAAGTGGACGACGCATTTCAAACGGTGTTCCTCGCACTCGCGCGGCGAGCTAACTGCTTTCGCGATACCAGCGCCCTACCCGCGTGGCTCCACCGCGTCGCACTGCGCACCGCACACAAGGCACTTGCCCAACGCGCGTCGGAGCGAATCGTCACAATCACTGCGAGCGAACCCGCGGACCCGGCCGACCCGTTCGCCAACGTGTCGTGGGGTGACGTGCGCCGCGTGCTGGACGAAGAACTCGACGCACTGCCGAAAAAGTTCCGCGGACCGGTGGTGTTGTGCTGGCTCGACGGGCTGACACAGGACGAAGCCGCCGCGAAACTCGGCACGTCGCTGAACACCCTCAAGCGCCGACTCGGTGTGGGCCGTGAATTGCTCCGTACACGGCTCACGCGCCGCGGGTTGGCTCCCGTATTGGCCGCGACTGCGGTTCTGGTGCCCAATGGCCTCCGGGCCGACGTTCCTCGATCGCTCGCGGCGGCTGCGATCAAAACCGCAAAAGGAACGGGTCCACGCACGGCCGGCGTGTCGCGAATAGCGTCGTTCGCGACCACCGCAATCGTAGCGGCGTGCGGCCTTGCCTTCGTGTCGGCCGAACACGCGCCACCTGAAATTGCCCCTCCCCCGCACGCGCTTCTCGTACCGGGTTCCCTCTTAGACGGCCCCAACGTTCCGCTACCAGCAGGTGTTACGGCCCGGTTCGGAGGTACGCGCTTCCGCGCACTGGGCGGCATCGACTGCGCCACTCTATCGCCGGACGGCGCGCGCCTGGCCGTTGCCAACGGGGCGGGCGTTCAAATCTACGAAACGGCAACATGGCGGTTGTTGAAAACGTTCCCCACCGATGGGGCCGGCGGGACGTGGGCTTACAGAGATGTCCTCGTATTTTCTCCCGACGGCAACCAGCTCGCCTACACCCAGAACGGGCGGTTCGCATTTGTTTGGGATCTGAAGAGTGACAAACTGATGCACCAATTCGACGGCCGCGATCGCTGGCGGTGGCAGGCATTTTGCGCGTTCACCCCGGACGGGTTGCTGGCCCTCTCGGACAAGGAAAAGCTCCGCTTTTTTGACCCGAATACGGGCGACGAGAAGCGGTCGGTGACCGCACCATGCACGATTGCCCTGTCGCCCGATGCGAAGCATTTCGTCCGTCACCTCAACCGAACCGAGCCGGCTCTCGTACTGGGCGATGCGGTAACCGGAACGGACTTGCACACCTTCAGTTCCGACGTTGGGTGGTGGCCGCGGGTGTCGTTCACCCCGGACGCAAAGCGGCTCGTGCTCGCCCCAGTGAACACTACCGAGATCGAAGTTTGGGACGTCGCGAAGCGCGCACTCGTGAAACGATTCCGCGTACCCGCGGCAGAACCCACCGCGACCCTGACCGAGCACCGCGGCGGCCTGACACCGGACGGTAACGAAGTGTGGTTCCAAGTCCCGGGTGGTGAGATTATCCGGTGGGACATGAACACGTTTCAAGAACGGCCACGGTTAACGGCTCGGAACAATCTCGTAACGAACGGACTGTTCCCACTAACGGACCAGCGCACCATTCTCGTTCCCTGTTCACCGGGCTGGGTGCGGGTCTTCGACCGGCACACCGGGCGGGAGCGAACGGTACCAAACCGGTACCACGACGCGACCACGTTCGCGCTTTCGCCGGATGACGCATTTGTCGCGGTCGGCGATTCGAGCGGCCGGCTCGATTTGCTCGATGCGACCACCGGCGAGCCGGTACGCACGATCCGCGAAAAGGGTGAACCGGTACTGAAGCTGGTGTTCAGTCCGGACAGTTTGGCACTCGGGATAGGCGAAGGTGACTACCAAAACGAACAGACCAAACACCGCGCCGCGGTCCGCGCATTCGAGATACCCAACGGAAAAGAGCAATGGTCGCGCCCTTGGGATTCCCGGGAAAAAACGGCGTGGTCCGTGTGGCCGCTGGGGTTCACAACCGCGAACCGGACGGTCATCGCTCGGTACCCGGAAAATGCCAGTGTGTGGGACACCAGGACCGGAAAAGAGCACGCCAAATTAGCGGTCAAGAGCTTCCGCGCGGTCACCAATTCGGACGGGCGGTGGCTCGCGGCCGACGAACACGGTGAGATCCTCATACTCGACGTGGCCACCGGAAAAGAAAAACACCGTATCGAGGTCGATCCCGAAGAAAGGGAGCACAAGCGGCGCGTCGGCGATGCACTGTTCGCTTGGGCCACCGATAACCGAACGCTCGCCACGACGTTACCCGAAGATCACGTCTGCATCATCAACCCACTCGACGGCACCGTTCGCGCGCGATTCGACGTGCATTCCGAGAACGCTACCGACGCGATAAAGAGCGTTTTGTGGCGCAGCAGAGGGCACTCGATTCGCGCCCTGGCCCTTTCACCAGACGGGAAGCAGCTACTCGCGGCAGCACTCAACGGCTGGTTCGTGGCACTCTGGGATACCCGCACCGGTAAACGGCTTGCCAAATTGGAGAACGGTTTCCAGATAGACGGCGTCGCGTTCAGTTCAGACGGGAAGAGCGCGTTCACGTTCGGTGGAACCGGCCTCGGTTACCGTTGGGACATTGAGGCGCTCATTACGGCGCAAAAGCCAAAGAAATGACGGTCACCAGCCCGCGTCCTCGTCGTCGTAGAGCGACGGGCGCTCGTCGATATCGGCGAGACTCGCGCCGAGTATCCCGACCTTCACTCCGTGTTTGCGCAACTCGGCCGTCGCGTACCCGCTCACCAGTGTGAGGACGAGTAACCCCATACAGGGCACGACTGTCGCGAAACCGAAGACGAGTGCAGCAAACGCGCCCCGCAATTCCCACGACAACAGGAAAACGAAGATCCCGCCGACGCCACCGAGGATGAGCGTGAGAACGAACGGGAATTGCATGTCCGGTTCGCGCCCCCGTGCCAGGACGGTCAGCGCGATGAACCCGGCCCACAGCGCGAGTTGTGCCAGCACGACCGCAATCAACCACCGGTGGTAACGGGCGATCCGCTTCAACCCTTCGACCGGGCGCTCGTAACTCGGCCGGTCGAACTCGTCCCACGCGGCCATGTTCACTCCCCACATTGTGCGCCCCCACCCGACGAGAGTAGGGACAGCACCTATTAACCCTTCGGAGAGGAGGGGCCGACGCCTTACGCTTTTCGCAGAACCAGCAAGCGAGCACACCCCGCGGCACCAATGAACCCCGCGTCCGAACCGAGGCTCGCGAATCCGATCTTCACGTTCTTCGTCGGGAACGGGAGGCCGAAGCGCTTCACATACGCATCGATCTTCGACCGGAACCACTCGCCCGCAGCGACCATTCCGCCCCCGTACACGATCATCTCCGGGTCCACGGCCGCGATCACTGCGCACGCCCCGAGTGCTAGGTAGTACGCGGTATCGTCCACCACCTTCTGGGCCAGTTCGTCGCCCTCGGCTGCGTGCCGGAAGATCACCTTCGCGGTGAAGTCCTCATCATTGGCCGTGTAGTAGTCGCGCAACTTGCTTGCTGGGCCGCGCCAGCACGCCATGTCCTCGCGCGCCCGGCGCACCACGTTGGTCGCACTCGCGTAAGCTTCGAGGCACCCGCGTGCGCCGCACCCGCACTGCCGACCGGTGTCGGGCATCGCGATCCGCAAGTGTCCCAGTTCCCCGCCGTGGCTGTGCTCGCCCTCAATGATTGTGTCATCGAGGATGATCCCCCCGCCGACGCCGGTCCCCAAAGTGAACAGTACCATGCTTTTCGCGTCACTGGCGGCCCCCACCCAGAACTCGCCGTAGGCCGCGGCATTCGCATCGTTCTGATATGCGGTCGGCTTGTTGAATGCCTTCGCAACGTGGTCCCGCACCGGAACGTTCTTCCACGGCTTCAGGTTCGGCGGGTCGAGAATCAGACCCGCTTTGATGTCCATTAGCCCCGGTGTCGCGACCCCGATCGCGGTAATGTCGGCGAGAGTGAGGTTGGCGGCTTCGATCGCTTTGCGGATCGTCGCGCACATCGTTTCCAGCCCCTCCTCCTGCCCACGCTCGGGATTGGTGTCCATCACCACCGGCGCGGACAGTGGGCGCCCGTCGCTCGTTACAACGGCGGCCTTCATCGTGGTTCCGCCCACGTCTAAACCGACGAAATTTTCCTGTGCGGCCATTATTGCCTCAGTTAACTGCGTTTATGTATGTGCGTATTTCGCGCCGGGATTTCATGTGTAGCCTTCATCCCGCTCCCGGGAAATACGGTGCGGGGAGCGAAATACAAACCGCGAAACGCGAAATAGCAAACACTTTCCACAAGTTGTACCGATAGCACCAGGTTGTGACAGGTGAAGACGTTAACGTGTGTTAGCGCCGATCCCAGAGTGTTAACTACCCGCGCTTCGGGGCGCAAATCATTCGAGTCGGGGCGCTCTTTCGTTCGGTAGTGATCTACGGTTGCCAGAAGGAACATCCCCTGCGATCGCCCGCTGGTCGCCCCGCCCAGAAGCGCACATTATGGAACCGCTCACGCCGCAAGTGATGCACAAGCTGGTCTTCACCATCCTCGTCCACGGGCTGCCAGACGCGCAGACGAACGTGGCCTACGATGTGCTCCTTGAAGCCCAAAACAACCCGAACCCGCAAGTGCGCGAGCTGGCCGTGGTCGCGCTCGCCGAGTTACCGGTGCCCGCTCCCAAGCGGGTCACGGCTCTAGCGAAGGGGCTGCGCGACGCCTCGGCCCGCGTTCGGCGCCGGGCGGCTCGGGCGCTGGGGGACTTCGGCGCTCAGGCCATTCCCGCCGTTCCCGCCCTCGTGATCGGTCTGCGAGACATTGATACCAGCGTGCGCCGCGACTGCGCCGGGACACTCGGGCGCCTCGGGCCGGCCGCCGGCCCGGGAGCGCAAGGGTTGGTCAACCTGTTATCCGAACCGGAAACCCGCAGCCGCGTGGTGGCCGCGACCGCACTCAAGCGCATCGGGAACGAAGCCGTCCCGGTGCTCCTGGTCGGTCTGCGCAACGCGGACGCCGATTTCCGCTCTCGGTGTGCAAAGGTGCTGACCCACATCGCACCAGACGATAACGAAGTGGCCGAAGCGATTCGTGTTGTCGTGGCCGAAGACGAATTGGCCAGAACCACCGAATTCGTCCCGCTCGCGATGGCCGTGAACTGACTCCGTCCGGAAAAAGAAGGGTGAAAAGACGGTCTTAGAGCGCTCGTCCTAATTCCTCGTGAGCCTTTTACTCTTCGTCGATTCCTTGCTTCGGGAGCAACAGTAGAAATCGGGCGCCCACTCCAAAGATTCGTCCCCCGTGGGGTTGGCCAGCGCGCGGACGACGCTTTCGTGTTGCGCGGCGAAATCGCCGTGGAAGAAGATGAGTTGGATGCGCTCGTTGGCGTCGAGGTGGAACCGGAGGCTGTACGGCTTGAGCAGCGCGACGCGGCGGTCGCGCAAGTGCTTTTCGGCCCACCAGCGGGTTCCCGTTCGGGCCGATTCCTCGGCGCGGTTCATTAACCCGTCGATCAGTAAGCGGAACTCCCGAATGCTGTCACCGTCCACGACCACGCCCGGGGCGCCGGGGATCTGCCCTCGAATCCGGAAGCCCTCGGTGCGCCGGCCCGCGTTCCAGGCCGCGATCCAGGCGTTGAGTCGCGCCCCCCATTCCGGTTTGTCGTGGTCGGTCTGCACCACGACGACCGGCGGCGCGTTGAGCAGTGTCGTTTCAAAAAGCAGGTCGAAGGCGTCCGAGTCGACGTAATCCACCCTCGTGGCTTGCAGGTTGAACTGCTGCGCCGAATTGCGCGGGGTGGGGGCCGGTTTTGTGGTGTGGCACCCGTAGGCGACCACGAACCCGAGACTGACGAACGGGGCCAGTCGGGACACGAGCGATTTCATAGCGGGTTCCCGATGCTTGCCCCCTACGCGGATCGCGACACGATACCGCACCGGAATAGGGACATGGCCGGAGCATCTCTCTTCAAAAATTTTGCGCGGGAAGTGTGTCGCCCATGCCACAAACGGTGCGTCCCGTCCAGGGCAGTTTTTGTTTTTGAATGCGGCGACAAGGGCCATTCCCTTAGAGCCCAGGGGCGTTCCTCGTGCCACCTTGGCGCGAGCGGGCTTGTTGGATAGACGGGGCGCTCCTTCGGCCCGAAGTGTCCGGTGCCCGCGCGTTCGCTGTGCGAGGCCGCGCTGGGCTCTTGGGCGTCTTGCCATCGAGGCGCCGTGGTCACCATGTTCTGTCTGAAAGGACGTGCGGCGCCGTAATTGAGGGCGAGTACCCGTTCACGGTCAAGGACAACCAGCCCACACTGCACGACGACATCGCCTGTACGTTCGTCGCGTCGTCGGCTTTTTTCCCCACCAACAGCCCCGATGGGCCGCTGAGCAGGGATACCGCCACCAACAAGGGACACGGTCGGGTCTAGGCCCGCACCCTGACAGTCCCCTGCCCGACCTCGCCTAAGTGTTCCAACTCCACCGGATGCGCCGGTTCTCGGACGGGCACACCGAACAGGAGACGGCCACGGAATCACCAGTCCGCACCCGTGGGCCCCCGGCGCGGCTCGACGACGGCAACGGAACCGCAACCATTGGCCCGTTGAGAACAACCGACACCGGGTCCGCGACGTCACCCGCGGTGAGGACGCGGGCCGGATTCGGTGTGGGAACAATCCGCACGTCCGAGCGCGCACCGGAACGTCTCAAACCACGTGCGCGCCCAAATTACCAACGTCGCGACCGCACTTCGGCGATTCACGATCTACCCCTTGTGAAGCACTCCGACTACTCCACTACCGCACCCCGCTACGCGAGAACTAAACCGCCCTGTAGAGTGCTTCCGCCGTGAAACCCGTGCCCCTATACTCGTGGGAACTACTTCACGAATCGGTAGTTATGGTTCGGTTATGACACCGTTTGATTGTTGCGTGTTGTGTGGTGGGGACGGGGCGTGGGCGTTCGAGCCGCTCGCACGCGAACTCGCTGCCGCGCTGTGGGTGGACGTGTCACCCGAGCCGCGACGGTTCAATTACGTGCTCTTTGCGGATTCCGTTCCGTTACCGAACGGCTGCGCGTCGTTTGTTCCGCTCGATGCGATCGCGCTTGCGGGCGACAAGCGCCGGGCGGCGGAAGCCTTCGCTCGGCACGGAGTGCCGAGTCCCGAAACGCACCTCTTCGACACGTGGGGCGCGGTGCAGCAATTCCGGGCGTCTCGCGCGGACACAGAGTGGTGCCTGAAGTTTCCCACCGCGAGCGGCGCGAGCGGGCACCGGATGCTGACCGACGCGGCACCGCCCAAATGGTGGCCGGCGCCGTTCGTGGTGCAAGAATTCGTGCGATTAGAGCGACCGGAGGTGTACCGGATTTACGCTGCTGGGGGCGCAACGTTCGGCTGGATGGCGCGCCGATACCCGGCCGGCGCGACCACTTCGCCGTGGGTGGCACACGCTCGCGGGGCGCAGTACGAGCGTGCGGGCGCTGCGCCAGACACAGCGATCGCGGTGGCGCGGGCCGCACTGCATGCGACCGGTCTACTCGAATCGTTCGGGTGCGTTGATTTACTCCAGAAACCGACGGGCGAATGGGTCGCACTGGAAGTCGGCACCGACGGGCTGGTGAATCACGTTGACCGCGCGCTGGGCGATACGGACATGGAACACGAGATCCAGCGCCGGATCGCAGAAGCGTTTTGGAACTGGGTGGGTGTCGCGCCGCCGTGGGGCACTTCGTGGCAGCGCGAAGCAACAGGGTGAGCGCCTGCGTTACTTCTTCCAGTAATCCGGCAAGTCCGGGAGTGTGTCGCGGAGGATTTCGAGCACTGCCTCGCGATCGGCCGCGGTCAGGTGCGCGAACGGTGCGGAGGTATCCTTCTCTGTGAGCACGTCGTGGAGCCGCTTCAGAGTGTGGTCCTTCACTTCTTTCGGCAGTTTGGCGAAACCCGTCGAGTAAATGAGGTAACTGCACGGGTACTTGAATAGCCGGGCCTTGAGATCAAATTCGCGGAGCGAACGCCCCTGCTTGTCGAACGGTCCGCGCGCCGCGAACTCTTTCGCGAACGCCGACGTGCCCTCGACCGGGCCTTCCAGTTTCGCCTCCCCGCTGAACAGCAGGTATTTCGCCAATTCGTCGCCCGCGGACGCGATCCGGCGCTGGGCGCTCTCCCACCTGTGACCGACCGGTTCACCGAGGTTCTTGTTCAGCGTTTCTTCGTAGTGATGCGCTTGCTTGGTGCCGATCAGCGCGCGGGCGAGGCGATTGTGCCCCTCCGTTTGGTGCTCGTAGACCATCAGCGCGACGATGTCGCTGTGCGGGGTGAGGTAGTTCGCGACCGTGAACCGCGACTTCAGTTCGGTCACGTTCTGGCCGGTCGCGTTTCCTTCGGCCGCCGGGTCTTTCTTGTTCTCGACGACCCAGTTGCCCATGTGTTTCTGCTTCCCGTGCGTGCCCGTCACGTACCACCCGCCCCAGCGCTCCGCAAACGGACTGGAGTGATTCGTCCGGAACGTGCCCGCGTTGAGGAGCGGCATCCCGACGCGATCGGTGAACACGGAGCGCACGAGGTGCCCCGGCGCGCCGCCCGTCGCGTTGGAGGCGTGGCAGGTGAGGCAACTGTCGCGCTGGCGGAGGAACTCGACCTTGCCGTCCGGTTCCGGCTCCTGGTCGAGCGTGTAGAACGCGGTGCCGATGTTGGTATCGACCGCGGACAGTTCGAGCACGTCCCCGCGCAGGCAGAAGCCGACATAAACGTCGTCGTTGAAGTAGAGCGCACGCGGCGTTTTGGGCGTGATCCGCTCGCGCTGGAAACTGGTCTTGGAGAAGACGAGGATCTGTGACGATTGCGGCACGTTCAGTTCTTTGAGGAGCGCCGGTAAGTACCCGTGGTCTTCCGCAAACTTGAGCTTCACCTGACCGGCCGTGATCCGCTTCTGAAGTGCGGTGACGGCGTTCTCAGCCCGTGCGGTCTTGTAGTTGATCGGCTCGCGTTCGAGTTCATCAATCTGCGCAGTCACCGGCGGCGCAACAACACACGTGGCGACAATCGAGAACGTGAGTCGGAGCATGAGCCGACCTCGAAGCGGAAGAGCGAACAGGCAGGAGGGCGATTCGGCAGGTACAAAGGAAGTGTAGCAGACGAAAGTGGACAGTAAAGTCTTATTTCCAGATCCCGCTAATTAGAAACACTAACTCTTTGAAGCACAGGGCTGCAATTCTCACTGATTTTTGCAGGAAAGCCTCAATAAGTTAGTGCCTTTTAGAAGGGACGATTCTATCCAGTCCCCCCTCGCGTCGAAACACTGGCACAATTCGTTCCCGCACCCCGACGATCGGACCAGGGCGCGAGATAAGAGGCGGCAGAGCTATTTCTTCTGGATGTAAGGTGGGTCGTTAATCTCGTGCTTCCGCAGCTTCTCCTTGTAATCCGCGATCAAGCGGGTGAAGTGGGCTTTATCTTTGGCTGTGGTGGAGCGGGCCAACCGCTCCTCGTCGCCCTTAATGGCCCGCTTCAGAGCCTCCAGTTCGTTCTCCCAGTCCTTTATTAGCTTTGGGCGATCCGCGGCGGGAAACGCATCGTAAACAGTGGTCCCGATTTTCGCCGGAACGGGTTGTTTGGGCACTCCTATCCTTACCAACTCGAGGATTTTCCATTCCTCTTCGATAGCCGTGGCCTCGGCGTCCTTCTTCTGCTTCGTGTACTCTTTTATCGCCTGAACGTGAGCCCGTTCTAGTGCCTTCCACGCAAGCACGGGCCTCTGGCGGATGGACGCAGGCGTGAGTTTTGATAGCTCTCCGGATTCCTCGAACGCACTTCGTTCGGTCTTGATTTGGTCGACCTGTTTTTTATTCCCGGCTTTACGCGCCGCTTCCTCTCTTTGGTCGAGCCACTCGCCTACCAGTTTCTGGAACTCGCGCATTTCGGAATCATAGATGGCTTTTGCGGCAACCAGTTTCTCCTTCACAACGTCCTTGTCGTCGGCGAGTACTGTCGAAGTGACTGTAATAAGGCTGATAAATAGCACCAAAAAACGAATCATCGCTCGACTCCCGAAAAAGCGCCGCAACAAACTCGCGTTGTCAGACCAGCATAATCCCATCGACTTTGAGGCACAAGCACTGCGGCAAAACAACCACACACAGTCTGACCATACCAAAACGGAGAGGGGCAATTCAGATGTAGTCCTATGCGCATGGGCTGAGTTTCCCCCAGAGCCTACACGGGAAATCAAGATTCCATAAGATTTTCAGCATGAACAACTTCGGAGAAATTCATGCCGTACATGAGCCCGCCGCGTAAGTCACACAGTAGGGATCCCACATTCGGGCAATGAGCGGTACTGGAGCCGATGTTCCCACCCAACACGGGCCGTGCGCCCACCCTGCCCCCAAGTGCGATTCCGCTCCAGCTATCTCAGTCTGTCGGCCGCCGATATCCGGCACCGGAACACGGTACCAACGTTCTGTGAACTCGCGGATCAGTCGCCAGCGCTCGCGCCAGCCGTCCGGGATGCCGTGTCGGAACACCGGCTCGCACTCGGTGCCGTACTTCATGATCGCGCACCATTCTGCGCCGGCCATTGTGCGAAGTTCGTTGCGGCGCGGTTTCAGTTCCCAAAAGCGGTCTGCGAACACCGGCACCTGCCGCATCTCCTCTTCAACGCGGATCAGTTCGCCGCGCGGGTCGTTGTGTTCGTCGAGCCAGTCCGCGTAGACGAGGCGCAGCGTGCGCTCGTGCGGTTCGGCCCGGATCGCGTTTAGGAAATCGTCGTTCGTGTGGAGCATGGCTGAAGACATGATCGCCTCTCACGAACGAGAGGAAAAGAGCGGAGCGAAAGTTCTGCCGCGATCCCGCTACGGTGCTTGTACATGAGTGCGCATCGGGGTACGCTGCGGGGGTGTTGTTGGTGTGTGTTTAGCTCGGTGCTTTGCACCAGGCTGATGTTGCGTCAGCCGAGCGAATGGTCAGGAATGCGGCTTGAGGAAGGCTGTTCCAGCACCGCTTTCGCCCGGAGGGGGAATTCCCCTTCAGTGGTCTGGGACAACCCCGCGAGTCGTGGTTCCACTGAAGGGGAATTCCCCCTCCGGGCGGCAGTGCCGTGAGCCTTCCACAATCCAGGTCGAATAGTAGACCTCACCACAACTCAAACGCAAAAGCCCCAGGTTTTACCTGGGGCTTTTAGTTTTTGTACATCTGCAAGTCACACGATCCCGGACGCGAAATCGTCGGGCCGTCCGCTCTTGGCGACGGGGGCCGGTGCGTCGGCGCCGTGGAAGTGCGTGCCCTTCGGGGCCGCGTGCGGGCCGTGCGCTTTGACCGTCTTGCCCATCTCGGTCACCATGCCGCCGTAGCTCATGGGGACGTCGTCGTCGAAGTCGAACTCGTCGTAGGTGCAGACGTAGCCCGGGAGCTTCGAGCGCTCCTTCTCCTTCGAGTAGGCCTCCACCACGGCCGCCTGGATCAGCTCGCGGGCGCCGCTGTGGATCGGGTGCGCGATGTCCGCGTGCAATTTCGCGCGCCCGTCAACAGCACGCATCGCGCGCTGGTCGTCGAGCCGCGTGCCGCACTGGTTGCAGAACCGCGCCCGCAGGTGGTTCTTGCCGCTGCACCGACAGCACCGGTCGGTGAGCTTGCGGCTCGGCATGGCCACGAACACGCCCTTGGTCCCCTCGATGACCTTCAAATCCCGGACGACGAAGGCGTTGTCGAAGGTGACCGAGCAGAACGCGAGCAGGCGCTCGTTGTTCTCCTCACACAACTTGATGCGAACTTCCGTGATGACCACCGCACGTCTCCTTCAGCGGGATCAGGGGGTAAAACCGTGAACTACGAGTACGCGAGATTCGGGTTCGTCGGCCGGGCGCGAGTCCGTAAAGGCCGCGGCCACACTGTGTGCTTCACGGGCGTCGCGACAGGGGGCGAAGACCGTCGAGCCGCTGCCGGACATCATCGCCCCGGCCGGGTTCAAGCGGCCCAGGCGCTCCCGGATGCGGCCCACGACCGGCTCGATCGCGAAGGCCGGTTCTTCCAACCGGTTGAACATCGCCGCGCCCAGGGCCGCCGCGTCGATGCGGATGAAGTTCTTGCGCATCTTGCCCGAAACGTGGGCGATAACTTCGCCGCCGATGTCCAGTTCCACGCGGAACTGCGTGTTCGCAAGGGCTTCTTTGACCCGACCTTCGACTTCAATGGCTTCTTCTTTTGCCATAGGGACTCCGGTTAAAGGGCTGAGGCCGTTCTTCCAACCGGTTGAACATCGCCGCGCCCAGGGCCGCCGCGTCGCGCGCCCGGAACGCCGCACGCACGCGCCCGCCGCTCACCGGCTCCTGCGGGACCGTGAGGCGCCGGTACACGCCCACCGTGCTGATCCCCACGGGAGGGAACACCAGCACGAAGTACGGCCCCACACCCGCGCCGCGATCAACCGGTTCCGGTGTCGTGATCTCCCCGCGCCCGGTACACCATGCGGCCGGCAGCGAGAGGAAGAACGCCACGTCCGAACCAATGAACGCGGCAATAGCGACAAGTTCTTCGCGTGTCAGCGCCAATTTCCAGATTTGATTCAAGCCCACGATCGCGGCCGCCGCGTCGCTCGATCCGCCGCCCAAACCGGCCTGCGTGGGAATGCGCTTCGTGAGGTGAATAACGGCCCCGAGATCGGGTCGGTTGGCCCGTGTGCGCAGGGCGGCTGCCGCTTTGTGAACGAGATTGTCCGGGCCGGTTGAGAGCGTCGCCGGATCGCATGTAAGAGTGATTTCACCGTTCGGCGCGGCACGCATTTCGAGCGTGTCGAACAGGCTCACCGCGACCATAAGGGATTCGAGGTCGTGGTAGCCGTCCGGGCGCTTGCGGAGGATTTCCAGGAACAGATTGAGTTTTGCGGGTGCGGCAAGAACGACGGCATCCGACCCGGCGAAAAACGCCGGATGGACCGGTAGCGGGTCCGCTTGCGGAGTCGGGGCGCTTGAGCGCGTCATTGGTGTCGGGGCAACTCACCGGCGAGGGGAGCGGCCCATCCGTGGGTGCGAATCGAGTCCGTGCTGCCGGCAATTAAGAAGCGCCCGCGGTTTGCGGTCAACGGGCACTTTAAGCTGAGAGCGAACGTTAAACGAAGATTCCGGGTGCGTCAAGAGGGGGATTTGGGCGAATTGTGCCTTTCACCGTACCAGATCAGGGGTTCGGAACGGAATTTTGCCTCACCCCTACACCGGTCCGGAATCCGTTCTACGCTCGTTGTTGCTCAGATCGCCGCACTCCGCACAGGAAGTTGCCGCTATGCTGCCGCAGCGCTCGTCGGGATCGATTGCTCACCCCGTGAATCGTGTTATCGGCGTTGGGGCGCCGGCCCCTTCGTATGAAGCGGTGAAGCGGCGGGTGCTCGCGAAGCTCGAAGACCGGCTCGACATGAGCGCGTCGAAGCGGATGCCGCAATCTCTTTTGCGCCAGAGCCTTAGACAACACGCCGAGCAAATTACCGATCAGGAAGCACGCGGATTTGCCAAGGCCGACCGCGACCGCCTGATTGACGAGTCTCTGGCCGAGATACTGGGGTTCGGGCCACTCGAAGAGCTGTTCAACGATGTGAACGTGCGCGAAGTCATGTTGACCGGTCCCGGTACGGTGATCGCGCGCCGCGAACACGGGCAGTGGCTCCCCACGAGCGTGAAGTTCCGTGACGAGGCCCACGTCCGCGCGACGCTCGACCGGATCGCGACGCACGCCGAACCGATCGGCCCGGTCATGACCAGCATCGCGCTGTTCGATATGCGCCTGCCCAACGGGTTCCGCGCGATCGCGGTGATCCCGCCGGAAGCCCTCGATCAGCCCGCAACGGCCTCGTTCCTCCGCGAATCGCCGCTCCCGGGCGGAATGCTCCCCAAAGACGCGAGCGGCGCGTTCCCCGGACTGCCGGCCACCGGCTCGACCTCGCAGGGGACGCTCAAAACGGTATCCGCCCCCACCACCCCTCCGCGCTCCAACAGCGGCACCACGTTATTGCCAGGTACTCGCGTACCCAGTGAGCCGCCCGCGTCGGGGATCAGCGACCCGTTGGCGCGCCACCGCGTTCGGATTCTGGAGCGCCTGCTCTCCAAGTTCGCGGCGCTGAAGGTGTACGACGTGACGCGGCTCGAAATCACCGAATTGCGGAAGATCGTCAGCGCCTATATCCGCGAGTATGGCGAGTCCGAAAAGGTCTACCTGAGTGACACCGATCAGGGTCGGATCATGCTCGAAATCCTCACCTCACTTCAGCGGTAGGCAGCAGGCGAAC
>HG799463.1:879421-948644 GCA_000531095.1 Gemmata massiliana
GCTCGTGTGCTTCACCCGCCGCCCTTGCGGGCGGGGGTTCACCCGGGTAGTTGCTCGTGCGCTCCACCCGCCGCCCTTGCGGGCGGGGTTCACCTGGGCGCCCTTCACCCGAGCGCCACTGCGGGACGGTTCTTCTCTTTGCATCTCGCTCGCTGGCCGAATACCATCATCCTTCCGGCTTCTTATCAGTCAGAAGGACGATCCTCATGCCGCGTCTCTCCCCCGCGTTTGCACTCACCTTGCTCGTATCGCTCGGCGGACTGTCTCCTCCCGCGCACCTCCACGCTCAGAAAGAGTTCGGGTTCGATAACCAGAAGGGTTCGGGGCAGCCGTACCTCAAACCGGACGAAACGGTCGCGAAGATCAAAGTGCCCGACGAGTTCGAGGTGAAGCTGTTCGCGGGCGAGCCGCAGGTGGTGAACCCGGTCGCGTTCACGGTGGACGAGAAGGGGCGCATCTGGGTCGTGGAGTGCTTCGAGTACCCGAAGCGCACGCCGAAGGGCAAGGCGCCGCGCGACCGCATCGTGATCCTCGAAGACACCGACGGGGACGGCGTGTGCGACAAGCGCACCGTGTTCGCCGAGGGCAAGGACTTCCCCGTGACGGAAGAGCGAAAGAAGGCCGGTCTGGGCGCGTTCGATCTGTGTACCGGCATCGAGGTCGGTCACGGCGGCGTGTTCGTCGGGGCCGCGCCGTACCTGTGGTTCATCGAGAACAAGGACGATAAGGCCGGGAAGTTCGATGTGCTCCTGAAGGGTTTTGGCAGCCAGGACACGCACGAAACGCTGAACACGTTCCAGTGGGGACCGGACGGCTGGCTGTACGGGTTGCACGGCATCTTCACGAACTCCGCGGTCAAGCCGGGCGACCAGCTCGACGGCCCGGAGGCCCGCATCAACGGCGGCATCTGGCGCTACCACCCGAAGCTGAAGAAGTTCGAGATCTTCGCCGAGGGCACGTCGAACCCCTGGGGCATGGACTGGCGCAACACGGACGGGCAGTTCATCCTCGCGTGCTGCGTGATCCCGCACCTGTACCACATCGTTCCCGGGGGCGTCTACAAGCGCCAGGCCGGGGCGAGCTTCAACCCGCACGCTTACAGCTACCTCAACGAGATCTGTGACCACACGTTCCACAAGGAATCGGGCTGGGCGCACGCGGGCCTCATCTCGCTCGACGTACCGCACATGCCCAAGCGGTTCCAGAACAGCGTGATCTTCGGCAGCATCCACGGGTGCAGCATCAAGCAGAATATCCTGAAGCCCAACGGCAGCACGTACACCGCGAGCCGCGGCGATGACTTCTTGGTGAGCGGCGACAAGAACTTCCGCCCGATCAACATGAAGTGGGGGCCGGCAGGCGACATCTACCTCATCGACTGGCACGACCAGAATCCGTGTCACCAAACGAACCCCGACGACTGGGACTACGAGCGCGGCCGCGTCTACCGCATCCAACTGAAGGGCACGAAGGCGAAGAAGGCCGAGGACATGTCGAAGCTGACGACAGAAGAGATTCTCAACGGCGTGCTGATTCGCGAAGACAACCCGTACCGCTACCGAACGGCACTCCGGCTGCTGTCCGAGCGCAGCGGGGGCATCACCGAGAAGCAGCGCGACAGCGCCCGCGTCCTCACGGGCCTAGGCATCGCGGACGCGCACCTGCGCATCCGCGGGCTGTGGGCGTCGGACGTGTCCGGCGGGTTGTACGACATGCGGTACACGGAAGACGGCTTCCTCGACACCAAACCGCCCGCGATGCGAGCCACCACCGCGCGGTTCACCGGGCAGAACGACCCGCGCATGTTCGGCAGCGACCCTGTGGCTGAGAAACTGGTCGCCGAGCGCCTCGGCCACCTCGTCGAGCAAGCCAAGAAAGACGCTTCGCCGGTGGTGCGCCGTGAACTCGCCTCGACTGCGATTCGCCTGTCCGACAAGCACGACGTAATGCCGCTCCTTCGCGCACTGATGGCCCACAAAGAGGACGCGAAAGACCCGGTCATTCCGCAACTCGTGTGGCTCGCATACGAGCGGATCATCGCGAAGAAGGAGGGGGCCAGCACCCCCGCGGAGAAGGAACTCGGGTGGCTCGCGGAGGAGGCGCCCAAGAACGAGTTCGTGCGCGACCAGATCGTACCGAAGGTGATGCGCCGGCTCGTCGCGACGGGACAGCCGAGCGACCTGCGGCTGTGCGTCGAGTTCGTCACGAAGCTGAAGGACGCGGACGCCCGCGCCAAAGCGCTCGAAGGGCTGGCGATTGCGCTCGATAAGCAATCCATCAACGCGCCCGAAGGGTGGGCAGCACTGCAAGCGGAGATCGCGAAGGAGAACAACCCCAAGCACGTCGCGCTGGCGAACAAGCTCGGGGTGGTCTTCCGCGACCCGGCCGCGCTCAAACGAGCGGTCGATATCGTGGCGAATACCGGTCTGGCCGCCGACGTGCGCGCTGAAGCCGCGCGGCAACTCGGCTCGATCCGGGCGCCGGAAACGGTCGCGCTGCTGCTGGCCATCGTGCGCACGGACACGTCCGACGCGGTGCGCAGCGAGGCCGTTCGCGCGCTGGCGGGGTTCGACGTCCCGAAGCTCGGGGGTGATCTGCTCGCGGGCTGGAAGGATTACCCGAAGACCGTGCGCCCGGACATCATCAACACGCTTGCGACGCGCAAAGAGTGGGCGAAAGCCCTGCTCAACGCGATGGCCGACAAGAAGATCGATCGCGCGGAAGTGACCGACAACACGATCCTCCGCATTCAGGCATTTAACGACAAAGACCTGAACGCGCTCATCGAAAAGGCGTGGGGCCGCACACGGACGACGCCCGCGGACCTCGCGAAGCTCATCGACAAGACGCGCGAATCGCTGTACGAAGCGCCGGCCTCGTTCGATCGCGGGCGCAAGGTGTTCGAGAACAACTGCGGCAAGTGCCACAAGTTCGAGGGCAAGGGCGCTGAAGTCGGCCCGCCGCTCGACGGCGCCGGGCGCGATATCGAGTACATCCTCGGCAACGTGCTCGACCCGAACCGCGTGATTGGCGCACCGTACTTCCTCCGCACCGCCCGACTGACCGACGACACCGTGTTCTCGGGCCTGCTCGCGGAAGAGGACGACAAGACCATCACGCTGAAACTCGAAAACGCGGTGCTGAAGAAGATCAAGAAGGAGGATCTCGCCGAACCGGTCCGCGTGGCCGAGAAGTCGCTCATGCCCGAAGGCCTGGGCTACAACATGACGCCCCAAGACTTCCGCGACCTCGTGCGGTACCTGATGGCGAACCCGTTCGTCACCGACGTTGCTGTGAACGGCACAAAGCACGTGGTCGGCGCGCCGGGCCGGGTGGTACTCCCCGATACGAAGGGCGCGCCGGCGGTAGTCGAGGCCGAAGTGACAGCCGCAAGCGAGCTAAAGACGCGGGTGCTGGTCGGCTCGACCGCCGATTACGAAGTGCGGCTCGACGGGAAGGTGATCGGCACCGGTCGGGGGGCGGGCAAGGAGACGCGCCCGGACCGCGACGGCTTCGACGTGACGGTCCCCGCGGGCAAGCACACGCTCGCGGTGGTGGTGAAGGGCGGCGGGCCGAACGCGGTCTACGCGCGTTTCCTCGACCCCGACCGCAAGCTGAAATACCCCGACGCGGGCGAAAAGAAGTAACGCACATTGAGACGGCCGGTACCGCGCGCCTGTTCCGCACCGGCCGTCGCACACGGGGTTATTCTCTCGCGCGGGTAGTGGAACGGGTACGACCGGCACGGCACGCTTGATTGGACCGAGGCCCCATCCTCAAAGGCGCCGGCTCATCATCCACTTCACCGCACGAATCACCACACCGCGCGGGACGAATCGCTCCAAAAACAGCATCACCTTGTTCCGCCAACCGGGGACGACCATCCGGCGGCCCGCTTTCATTGCGTTCAGACCGGCCTCGGCCACCGGGCGCGGTCCCATCGCCTGCCCCGCACTGAACACGCGCGTCGTTTGCATGCCCGAAACTGCCGCGAATTCAGTCGCGACCGGTCCGGGGCACAGCACCGTTACCGTAACTCCGGTCCTGCGTAGTTCGCTGTGGAGCGCTTCGGAGAACGAGTTCACGAAGGCTTTAGTGGCGTAGTAAACGGCCATGAACGGGCCGGCTTGAAACCCCGCGATCGAACCCACGTTCAGAATGCGCCCACTGTTCCGCGCGACGAACGCGGGTAGAAACAGCCCGGTCAGTTCAGTGAGCGCGGTGATGTTCACCTGAATCATTCGTAGCGCTTTACCGAGATCCGATTTCGTGAACGGGCCAAGATCCCCGAACCCGGCATTGTTCACCAGCACGTCGATCGTAATTCCCGCCCCTTGAACAGCGGCGAACAACTGGCGCGGCGCAGCCGGGTCCGCGAGGTCCGCAGGAAACACGTGACACGCAGCCCCGTGTTTCTGCTTCAGTTCGTCAGCGAGCGCGCGGAGCTGCTCGGCCCGGCGCGCGGTGAGAATGAGATCGTGATCGACAGCGAGCAGGCGCGCGAGCTCGACGCCGATCCCGGCGCTGGCCCCGGTGACGAGCGCGACCGGCCGCGGGGACGGTGGCGTGGACATAACGGTACTCGTTGTGGTGTGACGAACGACGTTTCGAGCGGTCCGTCACACGAATCGACCGGCTCGTTCAAGACAGGATAGGGTCCGCGGCCGGCTCGACCTCTGCCGGTGCGTCGGGAAGGGTGACGAGGAAAATGTCGCCGTCGAGTTCGGGCTGTTCTAGACCCAAACCACGGTGCCGGATCAGTTCGAGCACCGCAAGGAAGATGCCAATGAGTCGCGCTTTGTAATGCGGGGGCGGGAACGCTTCGCGAAACGGCAACCGACCGCCGGACGCGGTCACGCGCTCCATGAGTTGCGCTTCGTACACGTGCTGCGGGGTGTCATCCACCGCGATCGTGGTCGGCTGGAGCGCCTGTGTTTCGCGCATGAGCCGGGCGAACGCACTGACCAAGTCCCACAACTCGACCGGGCGCACTTTGGGCTCGTGTTCGCGCGCCGGTTCGGGCGGCTCCAGGCGCGAGAGCCGCGTACCGGCCTCTTCCGCCTTCGCCTCGAGCGCCGCTGCCGCGTCCTTGAACTTCCGGTATTCGAGCAACTGACGCACGAGTTCGCGGCGCGGGTCCGGTTGGTCGTCGGCAGCGTGGTGCTCGTCAACGGGAAGTAGCGACCGGACCTTGATCTCCATTAGCGTGGCGGTCATCACCAGGAACTCGCCCGCGGCTTCGATGTCCAAATCCTTGACGGCTTGAACGTAAGCGAGGAACTGGTCAGCGAGTTCGGCGATGGGGATGTCGAGAACGTCCACCTCGTTCCGCTTGACCAAATAAAGGAGCAGGTCGAGCGGACCGTGGAAAGTGTCGAGTGCGACAAGGTGTGACATGGGAACCGGACCGCAACCTTCGGGCGTTCACGCGCCCGGAGTATAACGGCCCCCGGGAAAGAAACCTAGCCGGGTAGTCCGGCCGCGCCAGCCTGCCGCTTGCCTGACCGGGATAGAATGGGCACCTCGAACGAGAAAGGTCCGTGCCATGTCGCGGTTCTGGCAGCACTTCATTACGAACGGCGGGGAGGATACCGACGCGCCCGGCGAACCGAAGCGCGAATCGACTCCCGAGCTGGAAGACGTACTCGATGCGTTCTCGCGCGCCGTTGTCGGCGTCGCAGACAAACTCCGCCCGGCCGTTGTAAACCTCCGGGTCGGTAAGGGAATGCGGGGTGGGAGCGGGTCCGGCGTGTTGTTCACACCAGACGGCTTCCTGCTCACGAATCACCACGTCGTCCAGGGGCACGAAAAAGTCCGCGTGCGCCTCAGCGACGGTGCGGAAATGAGCGGTCGCGTGGTCGGTAACGACCCGTGGACCGACCTCGCGGTGGTACAAGCGGAGGGCGGGTCGTTCCCGTTCGCCACGTTCGGCGATTCGGCGAAGATCAAGGTCGGCCAACTCGCCGTCGCGATCGGCAGCCCGCTCGGGTTTGAATCGACCGTGACCGCGGGCGTGATCTCCGCACTCGGGCGCACGCTCCGCAGCGTGTCCGGCCACTTGGTCGATAACGTCATCCAAACGGACGCGGCCCTCAACCCCGGCAACAGCGGGGGACCGCTCGTCGATTCGCACGGCCGCGTGATCGGCATCAACACCGCGGTCATTCAGCCCGCGCAGGGCATCTGCTTCGCGGTGCCGATCAATACCGCGAAGACGATCCTGCCGCAACTGCTGAAACACGGCCGGGTGATCCGCGGGTACCTGGGGCTGCACGTGCGGCAAGTACCGGTCGCGCCAGAACTTCGCGAGAAGTTCGAGCTGGAGCAAAAGAGCGGCGTCGAGATCCTGATGCTCGAAGAGGACGGCCCGGCACAGAACGCGGGGCTGTGGATCGACGATATTGTCATCGGCTTCGGCGGCAAAACCGTGGCAAGTGTGGACGACCTGCACCGCGCGCTTACGCAACTCCCGGTCGGAATCCCCGCGAAAGCCGCAGTGCTGCGCGAGGGGCGCCGGGTCGAACGCGCGGTGGTGCCCGGCGAGTACCCCAGCCCGGTACGCGGCTAATCGCCTCTCCTCGGGACTGTGAACTACACAGTTCCGAGGAAGAACATTTCAGGTTCCCGCAGAATTGCTCTTTTTATTCTGTAAACGCGGTGTATTATTCCTCACACTGATGTGGCGGGTGCCACTCAGTCCAGGAGCTACGAATCGCTTTGCTGCCATCTGCTTCGACACTTCTTGGTCTTTCGACTCTGAGCTACCCTCACAGCCTCCAAGACAGTCAAGCCAGCATCGTTGCAGAGGAACTGTGGTACACGATCATTCCTCGTGAGTGATTGCGGCCCCAGCCACTCGTCAGTCCTGTCCTCAGCGCGGGGGGCTTCCGCGCAGCGTTCTATCGGGCCACCGGCCCAAGAGTAAGAAGACTAATGGCGAAGAAGTTGTACGTCGGTAACATCTCGTTCCAAACCACCAGTGACGACCTGGTGCAAGCGTTCTCCCAGTACGGCACCGTGCTGGGCGCGCAGATCGTCAGCGACCGCGAAACCGGCCGCAGCCGCGGGTTCGCGTTCGTCGAAATGCACGACGGCGGTGACGAAGCGATCGCGGCCCTCAACGGCGCCCAACTCGGCGGCCGCACCCTGACCGTGAACGAAGCCAAGCCCCGCGAAGAGCGCCCCCGCACCGGCGGTGGTGGCTACGGCGGCGGTGGTGGCGGCGGCTACGGTGGCGGGCGCGGTGGCAGCGGCGGTGGCTACGGTGGCGGGCGCGGCGGCAGCGGCGGTGGCCGCTACTAAGTAACCGATCACGCCCGTGGGCCGGCGCTCACTGGCTACGAACTCCCTTCTGCACCGCGCGAAGCGTGTTGACCACCTTCTGCGCGGGACGCGGGGCCGACTTTCGGGACCAAGAAGAGGGATTCTTCTTCGCCCGGACGAATGGCACCCGCGCCGCGGACGCGAGTACGTGGTCAGCGAGCGCCGGCCTCGGCGTTTTCCGATCGCCACCCGACACGTGATTGACCACCGCTAACATTTGCTAACATTTCCGGCTCAGCAGAGTCTCGCGGACCCCTCAACCGAGCAAAAACACTCGTTTTTCCAGTCAAATAGTAAAATTACACGATCTCACAGCCCCATGCCCGCGGCTAACAATCACCAACATTTCCCCGGTGTATGTACCCGCATCAATGGGTTGCAAAGCCGCACCTGGGATTATACGCCAGGCAGTGGACAAAAATCCACAAGAATACCTCCCGTACTCGCGCCTTGCCCACCCCCGTAGGACCGCTACAATACTCCATCCTGCGTAAAAAACAGAAATTCAGGAGAATAGAGTCATGGCACACAAAAAGGGTCAGGGGTCAGTCCGCAACGGTCGCGATTCGCTGTCGAAGCGCCGCGGGCTGAAGGCCTACGGCGGCCAGGCGGTCACCATCGGTAGCATCATCGTGACGCAGTGTGGCACCCGGTACTCGCCCGGTCGGTTCGTGCGCCTCGCGAAGAACAGCAGCATCTTCGCGCTGGTGGCTGGTAAGGTGTACTTCGACCAGGGCGGCAAGCGCATCAACGTGCTGCCCGACGACGCGACGGCCACCGCGATCGGCTAAAACAATCCGAGAGGAACGCAAACGAACCGGCCCGCGCGTACTGACGCGCGGGCCGGTTCGTTTGTTGAGAGTATCAGCTTCCGTTGTGGTGTAGGACGCGGTAATATTTGGTTAGGAGTTCCACTTCCGACCGGAACCACTCATGGCCGACGATCCCATCCTGTCTCTCTGGAGCCGACTCATTAGCCCAACGGGACACCCCCTCCCGCCAAACGGGGAATTGTCTGAGAAGTCTCAAGCCGGGACACTTTCGATCGATGAGCGTGCGGAACTGGAAGCCTACTGCCACGCAACCGCGTTCCTCAGTGTTGCAGTCCAAGGCCCGCGTTGCGATACGAACGCCCAGCTCAATAAGCAACAATGGCACACCCGCGGCATGAATTCGTTCGTGCGCGGGCCGGTGCGGTATGCGAATACTGTCGCCTTCCGGAAGCCCTGTATCCCGGCCCCTACACGACGGAACACATCATCGCCCGACAGCACGGCGGGTCCGATCGCGACGACAACTTGGCTTACGCTTGCGGGCACTGCAACTTACATAAGGGGCCAAACATCGCCGGACTCGATCCCGCGACCGGCCTGCTGACGCGCCTGTTTAACCCGCGCGTAGATGTTTGGAACGATCACTCTGAATGGTCCGGTCACATCCTCACTAGCCGAACACCCGTTGGGCGCACGACGGGTGTTGTTCTGGCAATGAACGACGCGATGGCCCGCGTCGTTCGAGCCGCACTTTTGGCCGAGGGCGTGTTTCCACCGATCCCCCCGGCCTGATCTAGTACGCCCGTGCGAACACCACGCGGCGCGCGGACGGCTTACCGGTGAAGATGCACGTCCCGGCTTCCTGCGGGCCGTCGAACGGTAGACACCGGATCGTCGCCGCGAACTCCTTTTGCACACTCTCTTCCGTCTCGCGCGTGCCGTCCCAGTGGGCGTACACGAACTTCAGCGGCTCCGTGCCCGCTTCCGCAGCCTCCTCGCGCGCGGGGAACAGGGCCTTGAACTCGTCGAGCGTGTTCGCGGTCACGATGCGCGAGTCGCGGAACGCCTTCGCCCGGTTGTACAGCGATGCCTGGATGTCGCGAAGCAGTTTCGCAATGTGCTCGGCCGCACCCGTGAGCGGGATGCCGAACTGCTTCCCCTCTTTTCCGGGTACGTCGCGCCGGGCCACGGCGCAGGCGCCCTTCTCGATGTCCTTCGGCCCGATCTCCACGCGAACGGGCACCCCGCGGACCTCGTGCTCCGCGTACCGGAACCCGGGTTGCTTGTCGAACAGCGTGTCGATCTTCACGCTGATCGGCTCGTAGCCGAAGAAGTCGTCGCGGGGCAGCGCACGCAGCTCGGTCGCGAGCTTTTCCGCAGCGGCGATCGAGGGGCCGCGCTCCGCATCGTTCTTGCCCAACGGTACGATAACGACGTGCGTGGCCGCGAGCCGCGGGGGGATTACGAGCCCGTTGTCGTCGGAGTGCGTCATAATGAGGCCGCCGATGAGCCGCGTGCTCACGCCCCAACTCGTCGCCCAGGCGAACTCTTCCTTGTTCTCCTTGTCCTTGAACTTCACATCGAATGCCTTCGCGAAATTCTGGCCCAAGAAGTGCGACGTTCCGGCCTGGAGCGCCTTACCGTCCTGCATCATCGCTTCGATGCAGAGCGTGTACACCGCACCAGGGAACTTCTGCCCGTCGGTCTTGGGACCGACCAGCACGGGCATTGCCATCCACTCTTCCGCGAACTTCTGGTACACGCGGACCATCTGGAGCGTTTCCGCTTCGGCCTCTTGTGCGGTCGCGTGGGCGGTGTGCCCCTCTTGCCAGAGGAACTCGGCGGTGCGGAGGAACAGTCGCGTGCGCATCTCCCAGCGCACCACGTTCGCCCACTGGTTAATGAGTAGCGGCAGGTCGCGGTAGCTCTGTACCCACTTCTTGTAGGTGTTCCAGATGATCGTTTCGGACGTGGGGCGAATGATGAGCGGCTCTTCGAGTTCGGCCGCGGGGTCGACGTGCAGCGGCTTGCCGGGTTCCGCTTTCAGGCGGTAGTGCGTGACCACCGCGCACTCCTTCGCGAACCCCTCCGCCATCTGTTCTTCCTTCGCCAGGAAGCTCATGGGAATGAAGAGGGGGAAGTAGGCGTTGACGTGCCCGGTGTCCTTGAACAACCGGTCGAGCGCGCGCTGCATCTTTTCCCAGAGGGCGTACCCGGTCGGCTTGATGACCATGCACCCGCGAACGTCCGAGTTGTCCGCGAGCCCGGCTTCCTTGACGATGTCCAGGTACCACTGGGAGTAGTTCCGGGCGCGGGGCGTAATCACGTCGGCCATGAGAAGTTCCTTGACAAATGAGGCGCGCGCCCGGGTTTAACGCCGGGCGGCGCGTGTGGTCACGATTATAGATAGGGACGGCCCCGCGATCGAAAGGTGATCGGGGCAACGAGAAAGTCGCGGAAGGGTCCGTCGCTTAAGGTCACCCGAAGGATGTGAACCGTCCACTACCAATCGTCAACTCACGGTGAGCGAACCCACCGAATCGGACGCCGTCCCACTAACCGTTGCGACGACCGAGGCTCCCGTGTAGGCTTGGGTGGCACTGATATTCGAGTACCAGTCCCCGCTAACAGCCGTGACGAGAGCTCCCGTTGCCACCGTTGCACCACCGGAATCTTTTAGCACAACACTAATTTGCGACGAAGTAACCGTCGCCTCACACTTGCCGCTCACAGTAAACGAGCGAGCTACTGTTGCTCCATTGGTCGGCTGAGAAATCGTGATCCAGGGTGTGGGCATTCGAGTTCCTAACTCCGGAATCAAGGAAGGGGGTAAGGGTCACGTTCCGGACGGCAACCACCGATCGGTACCCCCAAACTCCGATCGCGCCTCGCGCGTTCCACGCGGGGTATTTGATGCCGTTGTCGGGGATCAAATTGTTCAGCTCTTCGTGCGGCTTGGAATATTTCGCCTGAACTTCGGCAATGGGTAACGGCCTAAACCGTGACGTATTGTCACCCGATCGAATCCACCGGGCCTCAATACCCGCCGGGGTCACGTCGACCTCGATCGTGCGCCACGGCCCCGGAGTTTGATTCGCTTGAGTGAACGGAACAGAAGCCAAACCCATGTAACGGAGACCGAAAGAAACGGTTGGCGATTTCGGAAGGCACACATGGACGAGGCTAGCCCCCTCTGGCCCCGGGGGAGGAAAGCCGGGGGGAGGAGGAGGAGTAGAGAATTCAGTGAACTTGACCAAAAACGCAATTTGGGACCGCCAATTATTGTCGCCAAGGGCGGTCTGCCGGCCGAAGTACAGCCCAACTTCGTGCCCCCCGGGACTGCGCGATCGACCGTCTGAGGTACGAATCACATCCGCCTGCGACAGATCGGCGCGGATGCGATAACGATTGATCGTCGTATCGGGGAGTAGATCGAGCATTGATAGGTCTTGCGTGCTAAACGCGCACGGAGCATTGGCCTTGTCGGGAACAAATTCCGCCGAGCCGAACGCCCATTCGGACCACACGGGCCGCCCCGAATCTTTCACGAGCGTAACCGAGCGGCCGGCAAGAAGTTCTGCCTCTATATACGAGAGCGGCTTGGGCGGAGGGGGAAGCGGGGCGCCAGTGGCCGGCGGCCAGGTACTAAGGCTTATACCGAGGACAAACACACCCACGAGAGCACACACGAGTAACGCAGCCCCGGCCAGCGAACCGCGATTCCGAAGCACCGCCTTCCGTGCCCGGCGCAAGGGCGTGAGCGGCTTGGCGAGAACGGGCTTATCCTCAAGGAAGCGGCCCAAGTCCGCAGCCAGTTCCTCCGCGGTCGCGTACCGAGCACTCGGCTCCTTCTCCAGGCACTTGTGGACGATCGCTTCGAGGTCGACGGAGATTTCGGGGCGCACGGTGCGAATGCGGGTCGGCTCCGCGTGCTCGATTTGCCTAACGATCTTGTGCAGTTCGGACTCCTTGAACGGCGCCCGTCCGGTGAGCGCGTAGTAGAGAGTCGCACCCAAGCCGTAAACATCGGCCGTAGCCTCAACAACGGAAGCTCCGGTAACTTGTTCCGGCGCCATGAAGCCCGGCGTGCCCAAGACCCCGGTACCCTGCGTAACACTGACCGTGCGGTCGAGTTGTTTGGCGAGACCGAAATCGGACAACTTCGGCTCGACATCGGTCAACTGCAGGGTCGCCAAATCAGCAGCCTCACTCGAGTCCGCGGTCCCGTTTTTGAACTGTAGGAGCACGTTCCCCGGTTTAATATCGCGGTGAATGATCTTCGCTTGATTGGCCGCGTGGGTTCCGTGGGCAACGGCCTGAATTAACTTCGCGGCATCCTTTGGAGCGAGCGGGCCGCGGGCACCAACGAACCGGGACAGCGTTCCGGGCGAGGCGAACTCCATCGTGTAGTGCGGCGGGTTCTGCTGTAACTTTGCGGCAAAAACGGTAACGACGTTCGGGTGCGTGAGCGAAGCCAGCGTTTCAACCTCGACCTGGAGCCGACCAACGGCACCGGAATCGCCGGGCACGTGGAGCAGTTTGACGGCAACCTGGCGCTTGGTTTCGACGTCGCGCGCGAGGTACACCGCGCCCACTCCGCCGCGCCCGAGTAGGTGGGAAAACACTAACCCCGGCGGGTTCGGCGGGAGCACTTCGGGCGCCGGAGGCGTCGAGCGCACGCGCGCACGTGGTTCGGTAATCTCCGGTACGTCCGTTTCCGCGCGCGGGTTAACGCGCCGGGTTCTCGCACAAACCGAGCACCCGTCACCCGATTCGGGCAGAATCAGGCGCGAGCACTGCGGACACGTTATTGGATTGGTACCCATAGTGTGTTGTGAGCGCGAGTTATTCGAGTGAATGGAGAAGAGTTTACCCGCACGGGAACGCAAACGCAATCTCCGAGAGCGGACTATTTTATTCGGGTTTTTACCCGCTTAAAACAACCGGGTTCTAACCCAGATCCCAGATCAGGACGCGCCCGAAGCGCCCGCCGACGGCCGCGGTCAGCCCGTCGGCCGACACCGCAACGCACATCACGCACTCGAGTTGCCAACTCCAATCGTTAATGAGAGTTCCGGTCGGCACGTCCCACAACTGAATGCGATTGCGCGGCCGCTTCACCAGAAGCCCGCGCCCGTCGGCTACGAACGCAAACGTCCCGGGCCAGTCCCAGTTCCCGCGCTCGTCCTCCACCTGCAAGGTCGATACCGGAGCAAGTACGACGTGTGGTACCGGAGCCGCGGTCGTCGTTTGCGCGGGCGGGTTCGCGCCGTTCTCTCGCTGGACACGCGCGGCGTCCGCCGGAGACTCGTCTTCGTCCGGTTCCGCGTGTTCGCCGATCTCGTACACGCGAAGTGTTGGCCCCTCGTGAACCGCGAACCGCTGCCCGTTGGGGCAAAATTTCACCGAACCCGGCCACAAGTGTTTCGGTTTCTCTTCGTCGTGCTGGACCGTGGCGATCACGTTTCCGGTGCGGAGATCGAGCACCACATTCTGACGGGTCGGTCGCGTCCTGGTATCGAGAACCGCGAAGCGACCGTCGGGCGAGAGCGCGTCTACGGCGACCGATCCGTTGTGCCCGTACCCGCGCCACCGGGAACGCGGATTCGTAACCGGATCGGGCTCCCACTGAACCACCCGGCAGTACGGGTCGATCCCCGTCGTGCGCGTGTCGTCGGCGGTCAGGAGCAAGTTCCAGTGACAACTCGCGCTGAGAAGTTCCCCCGTCGTTGCGTCGAAAACTTCGACCCACTTCGCGCTCCCGGTCGCAACGAATCGTCCGCCCGCGCAGAACGTAAGTCCTCGGAGAACGTCGCGCCGCGGTTGGGCACATACCGCGATCGTGTGACCAGTTGCGCGATCGAGGAGTGTGACGCCGTAGTGCGGTTGAGACACCGCGATCGTGTTCCCGTCCGGACTAAAAACGATGTGCGTAACCGGTTGGCGCGTGACCATTTTTAGAGCGATCATGGGCCGCGGTATCCTTCATTCGGGGCGCACGACATCAGAAACGGACGACCGCCGTTCGCGCCGGGTTCGGTCGGAATGGGGGCACACATGAACCGCTGGTTCGACGGGGTGTATTTGGTCGGCCGGTACAACTGGTTGCAAACCGGCGTGTGGGTACTCGCTCACAACGGCGAAGCGGCGGTACTGGAACTCCCGCCGACCAGCCTCGTGGGGGTCGAATTCGGCCCCGGTCCGGCCGCGGACGCGGCAGCGGTCGCACACGAACTCGGGGTCGCGGTGAAATTCCTCCTTTGCACGCACGCGCACCACGACCACTTCAGCACCCGCACGTTCGACGCGATGCGCCAGCGGTTCCCGGAAGCGGCCCCGGTCTTGCAGAGCGGCTTCCGGCAACTCGCCGGCGATTCCGGCCCCCGGTACTTCGATGATGGAGCTACGCTGTTCGTTGGGGGCGAACCGCTGCACCTCGTTCACGCCCCAAAACACAGTCACACCGACACGATGGTGATCTTCCGCGGCGCGGCCTGCACCGGGGACTGGGAACTCAACACGGTGCGCACGGTGAACGAGCGGGTGCCGGTCGAGGCGCGGGTGCGCTCCTGTGACCGCATGATCGAGTTCGTGACCCGCACCGGTTATCGCGTTCACCGCGTGTACTCGGTTCACGCCAACGACCGCCGCGACGGAGTGGACTTCCCCGCACTCATGGCCGACACGCGCACGGACCGTCGGTTGTGGTGAAACGCCCGCGCCCTACCAATAAGGACCGGCACTTCTCCCATCAAAGATTCCCGTGCGTCGCGGTCTGAAGCGCCCGGAATAATGTCGAATGCCGTACTCTCGCCAGAACAGCGATTGAATTTTTTCGTGGCCCTGCTCCTCTAGCCTAACAACGACAATCCGCCAAAATCTACAGCCCCTTGTCAGGAGCTGTTGGTGACCAGCTATGAGGTTCGAGCCGGCCGTTCGCCTCAAACGGCCACGGTCCGCACGAACCGGTCGCTGGCTACCCCTGGCTACTGGCTGCTTCGAGTACGGACACGATCTCTTCCACCTGCCCCGGGTCGTTGAACGCGCGGCGCGCGGCGCGGCGGCGTTCCTGCCACCAGATGCGGAAGAACTCGGGGTCCGCGTCGGGCAGTTCCTGGCGCATTCGGTCCAGTTCGGCCTGTTCGTCCGCACCCAGTTGGAGCTGGTTGTTTTCGTCGAGCGACGGGGACTTGTGCGGTTTCCGCCGCTTGGTTTGCAGGCGCATGAGCTTGCGGCGGGCATAATCGAGCGCGGTCAGGCCGGCGCCGTCGGTCGCGTGGGGATCAGCGCCGTGGGTGAGAAGCGCCCGCACCGTGGCGGCGTTGGGGCACGAACTGCGAATGTTGGCGATGAGCGGAGTGGTGCCTTTGGCGGAGCGGCAGTTGGGATCGACTCCCCACGAGAGCCGCTCCGCGACGAGATCCGCGTCACCACGTAGAGCGGCGAGGTACAGTAGTTTCTCGAACTTGCGACGGAACTCGGGGTTACGGGCCATCGCGCGGAAATCGTCCATGCCGTTCCCCCGCATAAGGCCGCACTGAAGTGATTACCGCGCCCGGTTCCCACAAGAAGCCAGCCGGGCGCGGTGCGTGCTATTAGCCCATCCGCTTCTTGAGTTCGGCGTCCACCGCGTCGAGGTACTGTTCGGTGGTCAGGTACGGCGTCTTGTCGCTGATGAGGATCGCGAGATCCTTCGTCATCTTACCGCCCTCGACCATATCGACGCAGACCTTCTCCACCGTCTCCGCGAACTTCACCACGTCCGGCGTGTCGTCCATCTTCCCGCGGTAGATCAGCCCGCGGGTCCAGGCGTAGATCGACGCGATCGGGTTCGTGCTCGTCGGCTTGCCCTTCTGGTGCTCGCGGTAGTGCCGCGTCACGGTGCCGTGGGCCGCTTCCGCTTCGACCGTCTTACCGTCCGGCGACATCAGCACGCTGGTCATGAGGCCGAGCGAGCCGTATCCCTGCGCCACGGTGTCGCTCTGCACGTCGCCGTCGTAGTTCTTGCACGCCCACAGGTACCCGCCGGTCCACTTCATGTTCGCGGCCACCATGTCGTCGATCAGCCGGTGCTCGTAGGTGAGCTTCTTGGCGTCGAACTGCGCCTTGAACTCCGTGTCGAAGACCTCCTGGAAGAGGTTCTTGAACCGGCCGTCGTAGACCTTCAGGATCGTGTTCTTCGTCGAAAGGTACACGGAGTAATCGCGGCCGAGGCCGTAGTTGAAGCACGCCCGCGCGAACCCCTTGATGGAGTCGTCGAGGTTGTACATCGCCAGCGTGACACCACCGCCGGGCGCCTTGAACACTTCCTTCTCGATCGCCGGGCCGCCGTCGGCCGGGGTGTAGGTGAGCTTCACTGTGCCCGCGCCAGGAAACAGGATCTCGCTCGCCTTGTACTGGTCGCCGAACCCGTGGCGCGCGACCACGACCGGCTTGTCCCAGTGCTTCACGAGCCGGGGCACGTTCGCGCAAATGATCGGTTCGCGGAAGATGGTGCCGTTGAGGATGTTCCGGATGGTGCCGTTGGGCGACGGGTACATCCGCTTCAGGTTGAACTCCTTGACGCGGGCCTCGTCCGGGGTGATGGTCGCGCACTTCACCGCGACGCCGTACTTCTTCGTCGCTTCCGCGGAGTCGAACGTCACCTTGTCGTCGGTCGCGTCGCGGTGCTCCATACCGAGGTCGTAGTACTTGAGATCGATGTCGAGGTACGGCAGGATGAGCTTCTCGCGGATCTTCTGCCAGATGATGCGGGTCATCTCGTCGCCGTCCATTTCGACGACGGGGTTCTTCACCTTGATCTTGGCCATTGACAGAATCTCCGGGAGGGTACGTGTGCGGCGAGAAGCCATTAGCTTATTTGCGGGGCGGAAGTGCGAACAGAAGGGACCGGCCCGCCGTACCGCGGAGCCTCGGGTTGACCGGCCGCGGGTCGTTCCCGGTGGAGATGTGCGGGAGGGGCGAACAGAAGCTACGAAGACGGGACGCCGTTACGCCCCGAACATGCGCGAGAACCAACTGCGACCGCTCGGGCGCGGCGCGGGCACCTGGACCGGTTCGCCCCGGAGTACAGCCGCGCCCCACGTGCCCGCGATCCGCGCCGCGTGTTTGCGCCCGACCCATTTCGCGAGCCGCGCGAAACCGGCGGCCATCTTCGGGCGCCGGCGCTCGATGCCGTGCCCGTCGGACCCGAGCAGGTGAATACAACCGTCCCGCGCCCACCGCTTGAGGGCCGCCTCGAACTCGGGCGCCCACGGCTCCGCGATCGCGCGGGCCGTCACCTGGATCAGGCACCCCGCCTCGACCCACGATTGTGTCAGGGCGGGATCGTCGAGCAGTTCCGCGTAGCGCTCCGCGTGCGCGATGATGAGGCGGACGCCCTCGCCCCGTAGTGCGTCCGCGAGCGGGAGCACGTCGACGAACGCGCCGTGCGGCATCTCCACGAGGAGCCACTGTTTGTGGTCCCCCACGGACATCAGCGTGCCCCCGCGCCACTCGTCGAGCGTGGTGTTCGAGAGCATGACCTCGCCGGTCGGGTACACCGAGAGCGGGATCTTCTTCTCGCTGAGCACGGCCGCGAGCGCGGCGGCGGACGAGCGCAGTCGGTCGGCGGTGTTGTCGGGGTAGTTGCGGTTCTGGTGCGCGAGCGCGGTCGCGTGGCGCGCGCCCTCGGTCACGAGCATCCGGCACATCGCGACCGCGACGTCCATTGTGGGCGGACCGTCGTCCAGACCAGCAAGTAAATGGACGTGGGTGTCCGCGAGGGGAGTCATGCGCGTCGGGAACCGGGCGAGCGTGAAAAAGTAAGTAAGGGAGTTCCGTCCCCGCTCGCCGAAATAGCGAACCAACCGAATCGGGCGGCCTGTTCATTCTCTTAGAGCATGGAATGTGCCGGCGGGCAGAAAATCCGAAACGACTGAAACACGAAATCCGAACCGTGGACCAATAGTTGAGTCCGCGGTTCGGATTTCGTGTTCACCGCTCAGCGCGGGGAGCGAACGGCCGGCTCACCGACCGTTCGCGGGTGACGAACTACTCGCCAGCCGGGTCTTTGCCGTTGACCCACGGGCCTTCGAGCTTCTGGTACGCCGGCGCCTCCAGCAGGCTGCCCTTGTCGCCGGCCTTCCAGCCCTGAACCTGGTTCGGCTTGCCGCGCTTCTTGCTCCGGGCCTCCCACCGGCTCGCCCAGCTCGCGTCCGCTTCCTTCGGGGCGCGCGTTTCCTTGTCCCAGAACAGCGCCTTGCCGTACCGGTAGCTCTGCACACCCATGTTGACCGTCGCGAACGCCGCGGCGCCGAGTTCCGGGGTGCTGAGCGTCGTGCGGTTACGGGTGCGAACGCACTCGAGGAAGTTCTCCCACAGGGCGTAGGTGGCGTCGCCCTTCTTCGGGTTCTCGAACACGTGGACCGGCTTGTCCTCGCCGTTGTTGCTCTTGGGCTTGGCCGGGCCGCCGGCGATGTTCTGCCCGTACACCGAGAAGCCCTTGATGAAGTCGCCGCCGCCGTCGAACTTGATGGTCGCGAGGTGGCCGCGGATCATCTCACCGAACTGCACGTCGTTGCACATCGTCGCGCCGACGATGAACTGGCAGCCCTCGTCGTAGTCGGCGACCACGGTGGCCACGTCCGGCACGTCGCGCCCGTCGTACTCGAGGTACAGGCCGCCGGCGCCCACCACGCGGGCCGGGAACCGCAGCCCCATCGCCGCGATCATGTGCGTCGTCTGGTGGACGAAGAGGTCCGTGTACATGCCGCCGCCGAACGGCCAGTAGCAGCGCCACTGCGCCCAGATCGCCCGGTCGAACGCCTGCTCCTGCGGGGTCGGCCCGAGGGGGGCGCCGTCCACGCTCTGGAACTTGTGCCCGAGCCACATGTCCCAGTCGATCGTCTTCGGGCTCATGTCCTTGGTGAGCGGGTAGTACCGCCACTGGCCGACCGAGCTGTTGCGGAAGTAGCTGGTCTGGCCCTGCATCACCTTACCGATGTTGCCGGCGGCGACGTACTCGTGCGCGGCCAGCCAGGTCGGGTCGGCCATGCTCTGCACGCCGACGGTGACCACCTTGTTCGTCTTCGCCGCGGTGTCGACGACCGCGATCGCTTCGGCGATCGTCTTGGTCATCGGCTTCTCCATGTACACGTCCTTGCCCGCGTTCATGGCGTCGATCGCCATGCGCGCGTGCCAGTGGTCCGGGGTGGCGATGCACACCAGGTCCACGTCCTTCTGCTCGAGGATCGTGCGGTAGTCCTTCGACACGTGGTTCTTGTCGGTCTTGTCCAGCCCGCACTTATCGGCCGACGGGTACAGCCCGCGCCCCTGGATCACGCCCTTCTTCACCTCGCCGTCCCACACGTCGCACACCGCGGCCGGCGCGACCGCCTTGCCCTCTTTCTGCATCTGGAGGATGACGCCGATGTGCTGTTGGCACCGGCCGCCCACGCCGAGGAAGCCGACCCGCAGCTTCTCGTTCGCGGCCTTGATCTTCGCGTAGCTGGCGGCGGGCAGGCTCATCGCGGCCCCGGCCGCGGCGCTGCCGGCGATGAACGCCCGGCGGTTCACTGAGGACTTCGACACGGTAAGCACTCCTTGAGGAGGGAGGATTAGTGTTTCCAGTGAGGCGGCTCGCGACCGCAAAAACTCGTGGCAGCGAACCCGGTCACCAACCACCACACTGAAATCGGGACTTTGGAGGCGGAGAATTACAAATCTTTGGCGGGACGACGCTACTTTTTCTTCTGCTCTAACAGCCACTTGTACAGTTCGTCGGTGCCGTAGGCCATGTCCCACGAGTTGTGACCGACCTTCGGGTACTCGGTGTACTTCGGTTCCGCGCCCGCCTTCTTGAGCGCGTCGATCATCTCGCGCGAGCGATCGACCTTCACGGCGGTGTCCGCGTCCCCGTGGAAGCACCAGCACGGGATGCTCTTGATCTTGTCCGCTTCCTTCGGGTTGCCGCCCCCGCACACGGGGACGATCGCGGCCCAGCGGTCCGGGTGCGCGGTGGCGATGCTCCAGGTGCCGTACCCGCCCATCGACAGCCCGCTGAGGATCTGCTGCTTCGGGTCGGTCTTGTACTCCTTCTGCACCGCGTCGAGGATCGCCAGCGCCCGCTTGCCGTCGTCGGACGTCGCGCTCCACGTGCGCTTCTCCGATTGCGGGATCACGACGATGAACGGGAACGTCGCCTCGCGCTTCTTGATCGCCTCCCCGAGCCCGACCTCGACCGGCATCTTCTTCCCGCCCTTGGTCTCGCCGGACCCGTGCAGGAACAGGATCGTGGGGTACTCCTTCGTGCCGTCGTAGCTCTTGGGGACGAACACCACGTAAGGTGAGGTGCTGCCGTCCGCGTTCTTGAATGTTTTGTCAATGAAGCCGGTTTTCGGCTTCTCGTCGGCCCGAACCGGCCGCACCGCGACGAGCGCGAGCAGTACGACCGCGGAGAGGAACAGGGAGCGCATGAAGGACTCCGGAGAGGGGCGGTGCGGTAAAGCCTATCAAACCGCTATTCGGCCCGCCAGCACGCACGCGAAAATGCCGCCCGTCTCTCGTCTAGACGATTGATTATGTGTGCGGCGTGCGTAACGAACCGGAGGGGCGAAGCCGATTGTTGTGCCGGCGACTGATTGTGATTACCCTGGTAACAAAGCGCTATGCTTTTCAGGCGTTTAGCGGCCGTGTCACATCGACTCACTCACGTACTACCAGGACGGCCCCATGACTTTGCGCGAGCGGTTGAGCGGCGTACCCGCCGGCGCCTGGTGGGGGTACGCGACCGTGGCCGCATTCGGCGCGTGGTTCGTTTTGTGCGTGCTCGTTGGTCCCCATCTGTTCCTGTTCGCGTTCGGGTGCCTCACCCTTCCGGTGTTGGCAGTCGTCACCCTCGTACTCGCGTACCAACTTGCGGTTCGCCGGGCAAAGAAGACGAGAGCCTTACCGCTGTTTCTGATGTTGGGGTGCGTGACGGTCCTTGTTGGCGCTCCGGGCGTGACGGTGGAACTGCACCTGATCGCCAGTGTGTACTGGGCCGGCGGTCCCAACGCGCTCAACGACTGGGCACAAGATGTGATGAACGAACAGAAGGCAGAGCGCGAATCCGGAAAGGCCGATACCGAGCAGCCCCCACCAAAGGATTATCCCGGCTTACGGGGATGGATTGGTGTTGGCTCACCGCTCCGGATCGAGTACGGGGGCGGACATTTTCATTACGGAATCGTGGTGTATCCCAAAGGGAATAGCCCGCGTGCCGCGTGGTGGCAGCGAGTAGTAGGGTGGCCTCCCGAGGTCGTGATATACCAGGAAAACTGAGGCGGCGATTTGTTGTGTTGTACGTGTTGCTTTTCGTTTGGTGGCACAGGCCTCTGGCCTGTGGAGGCGCTCACACAGGCCAGAGGCCTGTGCCACGAACGCAAAAACACAGGCCCTCAGCACAACAGCATCGCTTTTTTAAGCCCGGCGCCGGTTGTCCCACCGCGGCCGGGCCTCGTGCGTCACTTCACGCGGACCTCGACCGGGGCGCTCCAGTGCCCGCAGCGCCCCGTGTCGTCGCGCCAGCGGGCGCGCACGCGGTACTCCCCCGGCGCCTTGAACACGTCCGGAGGGATGTCGATCGTGCGGCCCGCCCCCTCTTCCTTCCGCCAGTGGTCGTCGAGTTCGTACCAGCCGAGTTGCCCCACGCGACCGACGCGCCACTCCAGCGCCACTGACTTGCGCCCGGCCGCAGAGGTGAACGCCGCCGCCTCGAACCGGAACTTCCCGTCGGGCCGCTCGACGGTCGGTTTCGCGGGGATCTTGTCGTCCTTGGCTTCGTGGGCCAGGTAGCCCCACCCGTAACCGCGCTGGTCGCCGTCGTTCGGGGCGTAGTTCTTCGTCGGGCGCGAGTCGGTGCAGAAATCGATCAGGTACTTGCGAAAGCCGGCGAAGTCGTTGGTCGCCAGCGTTCGCGTCCACTTCCCACCGAAGTGATCGGCGCTGGACGGGTTCACGAAGTACGCCCCCTTCGGGTTGATCCGCGGGGAGAAATTCCAGCGCGCCTCGTCGAGCCGGGGCCAGTCGACATCGTGCTTCTTCGGCGTGAGAGCCGCACTCAGGTCCGACACCAGTTGCCCCACCTGCCCGCCGCGGTCGGTGCCGTCGGCCGCGAACAGGTCGAGGATCTCGCGGGCGCGGTTGCGGTACTCGATCGCGATCGCGGGGTGGTTGAGGCACCCGATGGCCTCGATGTGCCCCGGCTGGTGGTGCCGCGGGACGAACGTCATGTCCATGTCCCACGGGATCGGTGCCCACCGACCGTCGGGGTGGCGGTAGTACCCGTGGTTCCCGTCGGGCCGCAGGTCCACATTGCCCAGCAGCCGGTTCAGCGCGTGGAAGCTGTAGTACGCGGGCAGGTCGAGGTTCTTCCGCCACCACTCTTCCTTCGGGTTCGACCGCATCCCGTTGAGGAACGTCTCCCACTCTTTCTGGGCCTGATCGCCGGTGATGGTTTTAGGCGTGTGCTTGATTCCGCTTTGCGTGCTGACCGTCAACCCGTCCGGCAGCTTGCGGTCGGCGAGCAGCTTCGGTTCCATGTCGCCCAGGGCCACGTACAGTCCCCACAAGTCGCCCGAGAACTGGTCCTTCGGCACCTCGGTGGCGCCCGTGACCACGCGCCACTGCACCCACGTCGCGGGCGGGCTGGGGACGCCCGCGAGCCGGTACGAGCGCATCGAGAGCACCTCGTCCATGCCCGCGATGCCGCGGTGGACCGGCAGGTACGGGGTGGACTGGCCCGGGTTGAGGTCGAGCCCCCGACACGCGGCCGGGAACGGCTTGTCGTCGTGATCGGCGAAGGGAACCTCGTGCCCGCGGTTGAACTTCAGCCCCCACTTGTTCTTGCCGGCGATGTGGGCGCTCCCCTGGCCGCGGTTGCTGTACTGGATGTGGTCGTACACCACGCCGTGGTAAACGAGCGTGCCCTGTTGTTTCTGTTTGTGGAAGTTGCCGTCCCACTGACTTTTCGCGACGTCTTCGGCCCGCGCGAGCAGGTGAAGGGTTTGCAGCGTGCCGAGGAACGCCGCGGGGAATTTCACGACGGGGGCTTTGCCCGGTTCGCGCGAGCCGGACCACATGGCCGGACCCGCGTCGCACCACCACGCGAAGTTGGGGCAGGTGTCGTCGGCTTCGGGCGCCTGGACCGCTTTGCCGTCCCGGCCGGCCGCCGTAACGCGGTACCGCACCAGCCAGCGGTGCTTCTGGTACGTGGCCGGGACGCGCGCGCTGTACACGCCGTCGCCGGCCTTCGCGTCCCCCTCCTTGCCGTCGTCGCGCATCGACAGGTCGAACCAGTTCTTCTCGTATTCGGCGTCGGCCTTGCGGATGTACTTTCCGGGCGCGACGAGTTGGAGCTTCAGGACCGGTTTGGTTACGCCCTCCGCCAACCGCACGGTGACGAGGACCGACGCACCGGGCTTCGGCGCGACCGGTTCGTGTTGCACGTGGCTGATCGCAGCGGCCTTCTCCGGGTCGGCGGCGCTCGCTCCCACAGCCGCCCCGACAAGAACCAGCCACGAGAGAATCAGCCGGCGCCAACAACAGGCGATCATGTGCGGTCCTCGCGGAACGGCGGAATGCGTAATTCGTTACTCTCGGCCCAACACCAAGTCTACGACCCAACACCCACGCACATGAACCTGATTCGGGGCACGGCAGTGGTTCAGGATGGCCGCACTCAAGCAGCATCAAGCCAGCTTTCGAGTTCCGCATACGATGCACAGAATGTGCAGTTGTTCCGTTTGATGAAGTTGGCCGGTTGAAGAAGCCGAGCACGCATCCACTTATCAAGAGTCAGAAAAGTGTGGCCGTAGGCCAACGGAATAGGGATCATCTCCAAATCGAAAAAGTCACTTGGCTTGTCGTTCCGATTTGGGTCTTCTGAAGCGCGAGCCATGACCTCAATGTAGTTGTGCATGGCAGGCAGTTCACCGAAAAGTGCGCGAAGCCGCTTACCGATGGGTTCATCCTTAATACCTTCCCCGAACTTCGCAATGTGCGGCATTAGAGAGATGGGCAGTGATCGAAATGCCGGCTGCCAGTAATGTTCAAATACTGTCATCCCTGTTCGCTCCCATATCTTTTCTCGATCCCCACCGGTGGCTTTGTGTAGCTCTTGAACTGCCTGTTTATAGGGTTTCGAGGGCAGGTTTTGAACGTAATCGCGCATCTGACCATTTCGTAATCTGAGAAGCTCCGTCAGGGTTACGGCGTTCGCCCGTTCTAGTACCAAATTTCCCATTTTCTGAATCATCTCATCCGGAGTGTTGATCGGGAATGCAAGAGTGAAGGCTGACGTGAGGTATGCTAGCGCGGGTGCGAACAGTCTCTTGTGGGGACACCTATCGTCTTCTTGCTTGGCGAGACACTTGGCGAAACGCTCCACTTCCCACTGATAAACTTCTCTCTCTTGGACAAAGGTGACGTTCAGGCTGAGTTCTTCCATGAGCGCGCCGGTCCTCAACTCGGAGAATTCTTGCTTGTAGAGTTCCCAAATCAACGGAGCCGAGAGCGGACAGAATACAGCTCCCGCCCTCACGCGATCTTGCAGTTTCACTTTGAGAGATTGGGCTTCGGGTTTCCCGTCAGCCATGTTTATCCAGATATTGGAATCCAAGAACACGACTTTCCGGTTCTTGATCTTCTCCCACACACCTTCTCGGTCTATCTCGTATCGCACGACAATTTCGCTTTCGTTGCTCATTGTGTCCCTCGGTAGGTGAATAGGAGAGAGGCTGCGTGCGACGGGAGGGTTCAGAATTGGAGCATAACGAATTTTCTGATATTTTACTTGGCGGCACCCTTCACTCATTCGCCCCAGCTTCCTGCGGATCGATCCGTCAGCCACCACCAATCATTCAGACAGGCCCTGAGCGAACATGAACGATCTCGCCGGTAAGAAGGCACTGGTGTGCGGCGGCTCGCAGGGCATCGGCCTCGCGGCAGCGCGGGAACTCGCAGCACGCGGAGCGGACGTCACCGTGCTCGCACGCTCCGAACCGCCGGGCGAAGATCAGTTCGCGTTTCTGCGTGCGGACCTGCAACAGATCGAAACTCTCATTCCCGCGCTGGAAAGTCAGTTACAGTCGGCGCCCGCGTTCAGCATTCTCGTGAACAATAGTGGCGGTCCGCCGCCCGGTCCCATTGTGGACGCGACGTCCGAACAGTTCCTCACGGCGTTCAAACAGCAAGTCCTCGCCGCGCACCTCCTCACGCAGTGGACGCTTCCTGCGATGAAGACCCAGGGGTACGGCCGCATCATCAACGTCGTCTCCACGAGCGTCCGAGAGCCGATCGAGGGCTTGGGCGTGTCGAACACCATTCGCGGCGCGACCGCGTCGTGGGCGAAAACGCTGTCGCGTGAGGTCGGCAAGTTCGGCGTGACCGTGAACAACGTGCTCCCCGGCGCCACGCGGACCGCGCGCCTGGAGGCGATCATCAAGCGGAAGGCCGGCGCGAGCGGCAAACCGCAAGAAGAAATCGAAGCCCACATGCGCGCGGAGATCCCGGCCGGCCGGTTCGCCGAACCGACCGAGATCGGGGCCGTGATCGCGTTCCTCGCGTCGCCCGCGGCGGGGTACATTTCCGGCGTGAGTGTTCCGGTGGACGGCGGGAGGTTGCACTGTGTCTGAGCGCGAGCGCCTGCAGAACTACATCGAGGGCCGGTTCGTCGCACCCGTGCGCGGCGAGTACCTGCCCGTTTACGAACCCGCGACCGGGCGCCAGTTCGCCGAGGTCGCGTCGTCCGACCGGGCGGACGTGGACGCCGCGTGCATCGCGGCCGAGCGCGCGGCCCGCGGGTGGCGCGAGACGCCGGTCGAGAAGCGCGCTGTGATCCTCGACGCGATCGCGAACAAGCTGGAAGCGCAAATCGAGCGCTTCGCCGGCGCGGAATCGAAAGACAACGGCAAGCCGGTGTCACTGGCACGGGCCGTAGACATCCCGCGCGCGGTGTCGAACTTCCGGTTCTTCGCGGGGGCGGTTCAGCACTTCGCGAGCGAGTGCCACCCGACGTCCGCCGACGTGCTGAACTACACACTCCGCACTCCGCTCGGCGTGGTGGGGTGCATCTCGCCGTGGAACCTCCCGCTGTACCTGTTCACGTGGAAGATCGCGCCCGCGCTCGCGAGCGGGAACTGCGTGGTCGCGAAGCCGAGCGAAATGACCCCCGTAACCGCGACGATGTTCGCCGAACTGTGCGGCGAAGCGGGGTTACCCCCGGGGGTGCTGAACATCGTTCACGGCACCGGCCCCGATGTGGGCGAAGTGATCTGCACGCACCCCACCATCAAGGCCGTCTCGTTCACCGGGGGAACGAAGACCGGCGCCCGGATCGCCTCCGTCGCGGCGCCGCTATTCAAGAAACTCTCGCTCGAACTCGGCGGGAAGAACCCGGTGCTCGTTTTCGACGACTGTGCGTTCGACGAAATGCTCGCGACCACGCTGCGCTCGTCCTTCAGCAACCAGGGCGAAATCTGCCTGTGCGGGTCGCGCATCTTCGTGCAGGACGCGATCTACGAGCGCTTCAAAACCGAGTTCGTGGCGCGGGCGAAGAAACTCCGCGTCGGCGACCCACTGGAGCCGACGACCGAACAAGGCGCGCTCGTTTCCGAGCAGCATCATGCGAAGGTGCGCAGCTACCTCGACCTCGCGCGCAAAGAGGGCGGTACCGTTCTCTGTGGCGGCGAAGTGATCTCTCCTCCAGGTCGGTGCGCGAACGGCTGGTTCCTCTCGCCTGCGGTCATTGAAGGGCTGCCGCACAACTGTCGCACGAGCCAGGAAGAGATCTTCGGCCCGGTCGCGTCGCTGTACCGCTTCAAGACCGAAGATGAGGCGATCGCGCTCGCGAACGACACGCCCTACGGCCTCGCGTCCGTGGTGTGGACGCGCTCGCTCGACCGCGCCCACCGCGTCGCCGCGAACCTGCACGCGGGGATCACCTGGGTGAATTGCTGGATGGTGCGCGACTTGAGAACGCCCTTCGGCGGGGTCAAACAGTCGGGCGTCGGGCGCGAGGGCGGCTGGGAGGCGCTCCGCTTCTTCACCGAGCCGAAGAACGTGTGCCTCAAGCTGTCGTAGTCCGATCGATCACCGGGGCACTTTTCGGCCCGCGACCCAGACGGCCCCGATCGCGCGGGTGTTGCGGATGTCGGCCAACGGGTCCGCGGTCAAGAGGACCAGGTCCGCGTACCGGCCCGGTTCGATCGTGCCCAGGTCCGCGGTCCGCTTCAGGCACCGGGCCGGGTTCACGGTCGCGGTGCGCAGTGCCTCGGCCGGAGTCAGCCCGGCCCGCACGAACAGCTCGAGTTCATCGTGGAGCGACGCCCCTGGGGGCACCAGCGGGCTGGGCGTGTCGGTCCCGGCCAGGAGCTGGACCCCGGCCGCGTGCATGCGCCCGACGAGCTTGATCTCCCCATCCAGGAGGCGCCGGAGTTGCGCCAGATCCTGGTGCGTGTACCACCGGCGTCCGTTGACCAGGCGCACCCCGTCGGGCTCGAACTTGCGCACCCAGAGGAACTTCGCCAGCGCCGGGAGCTTCTTCTCGAGTTCCGGGTCGAGCGCCTTCGGGTCGTCGAGCCGGGTCAGCCCGCGCGTCTGCACGAGCGTGGGCGCGTGCCACGTGCCGTTCTCCACGAACACCCGGAACCCGGTCGCCGCGTGCGCGGGATCGTAGGCGTCGAGGGCCTCGAGTTCGGTCTTCCAGTGAACGTGCGGGTCCGGGTTCGGGGCGGTGACGGACTCCCGGAGTCGGACCGCGCACCGGTCCTCGATCGGGGAGCACATCGCGGCCACCCCGTCGAGGTGCTCGATCGTGTACTGCCCGGCGGCGCTGGCCCGAGTCGCGGTCACCCCTCGGGGCACGTGCCCGACCAACGGGAGCCCCTGCGCCTTGGCCTCGGCGAGCGCGGCGAAGTACGCCTCGGGCGGGAGCATCGGGTACACCTTCACGAACGGAACACCGAGATCCTTGAGCGCGCGGACCTGCTTGCGCGCGTCCTCCGGGGTGTCGGCCCGAAGGACCCGGAAGTTCAGCGGGAAGGGGATCACGGTGCGCGTGCCGTCGAGCATGTGAGACGTGGCCACGAACCGGGGCCGAGGTGCGCCGGGCGGGGACGCGAACTTCGGGTCCGGAACCCCGGCACTGAGACTGAACATGTGCCGGGCCCCGGTCACCCCGTACCGGAGGAACTCGGCCGCCGACGCCTCTTCCGCGACGTGGGCGTGCATGTCCCACAGCCCGGGGATCAGGAACTGCCCCGTCCCGTCCACGACGCCCGCGCCGTCGGGGACGCGAACGGTGCCCGTGGGCTCGACCGCGACGATCCGCTCCCCGCGCACGGCCACGGTCATGTTCGGTTTGGTACGCCCGGCGACCACATCAACGACGGTGACGTTCGAGATCGCGAGGGTGGCCTCGACGAACCGAGGTTCCGGTGGGCTCGGCTCCGGACCCGACCCATACGAGCCGGACGCGAGATTGCGGAGCGCCCAGGCAAGTGCCCCCAACCCAACGAGGGCACATGCGAAGAGCAGCACGCGGGGGCGGCAAACACGGGCGAAACGCATGACCACTCCGAGAATGGTGCGCGGACGTAATGGGACCGCGGCTCACCGCGATCATTCGTGTATGGGTGCTTTTCCTGGCCGATATCACCGATTCACTCGCGCTCGGAACCGGAGCCGTCCGAGCACAAACTGAAGCCGCTTGCCGAGTCCACCGGTGCCGTGGGCTCGGGGTGGGTCGCGCCCCGGGACAACCCCAGGGGCGCGACCGCACCGTCGGCGAGGGCGAAGCCGCCGACACTCGGGTAGGAAGCGAACACGAAGTTCGCTTACCGCACAGGGGCAAACAAATTACGGAGATAAAAACGTGACGTTCGGTCCTCAAAGCATGTCGAATCTGCCGTCTTATTGCGCGAGTCGGCAGCACACCGTGAAGCTACGGGACATTACACCGCCATCACGTTTTCTGTCGACCCCCGTAATTAAGGGGTAGCCAGCGCAACATGTATCCGTACCGGGGTTTCCCCCGCTGCGGAGCGGGCGCAGAAGCGCGCCCGCCCGGTCCGATAAACGGCAGGCGAAACGGGGTGGCAGCGTGAAGTAGGGCAGTTCCCGAACACCTCACGCCGACTCATTGCGGGGTGACCGGTGCCGGAAGAACCGGATCGTGCGGGATGTAACCAATTACGGATCAATACTTCTCATTCGCTCGTTCATTTCTGCACTTGTGTGTGCCTCTACGACAAGGTAATTCTATTTCTTGGCAATACTCTCCCAATTAGACGTGCGGTTGCACTGCGCCACGAGCTGTTACACCAGATTTCAAAGCGGCTACCTGATGTAGGTAGTGTTCAATAGCACCCACATAAATCTCATCGGGCATGGGAAAATCCGCTCGCCTTCGCTCGTCCGACATTCGGTCCTTATTTCGGATCGCTGGTGAGTGCCGAGACCTCGGCGACGACCCGACCACGTGGCGCGCGCACTGGTTCGCCCTGTTAGCGCGGTTCACCGGGGCGGATCTCGTTTGCGGCGGCGAGAAGGCCGGGGTTCTGGTCGGGACCGGGAGAACCATCGGGGTGGCCGCCTGGGGCTTCGAGCACGGGTTCGACCCGACCGGGTGGGAGCGCTCGATCGAAGCTTACGCCCGGAACCCGGACTACTCCCCGGCCGAATCCCGGTACCTGGACCGAGTGCGAGCCGAGGGCGAACAGGCGCTGGCCCGGTCCGACGTGATGGCGGACCGGGAGTGGGACCGTTCGCCCGACTATCAGGACATCTGCCGGGTCATCGGGATCAACCACCTGACGTGGAGCAACCACCGGATCGGCCCCGCCTCCGCCGACGAGCACAGCGCGATCTTGGTCATGCGGGCCATCGGAGCGCCCGATTTTTCGGCCCGCGAGAAGGCGCTCATTCAGGCGTCCCACGACCTCATCGCTCCGCTCGTGGGCGGCGCACTGGCCGCGTTCGCGGACCCGGCCCCGACCGACCTCACGCCGGCGGTCCGCCGGGTGCTCCGGAGCCTCCTCGAAGGGGACAGCGAGAAGCAGATCGCGGCGCGCCTCGGGATCAGCCGGCACACGGTCAGCGAATACGTCCAGAGGATTTACCGGCACTTCCGGGTGACCTCTCGTCCGGAACTCATGGCCCGGTGGTTAAAACGGGGGTGGGCAAGCCGGTGCGCCTGGGACGTATAGCTACGATCCCGCTATTTCACGCGAAGCGCTCGAGAGGGGGTGTAAAATCGCAGGCACTGGCCCCAGGGTCAAGTGTGTTCAGAAACTGGTCGAAGTGTCACGGCGTGCTTGGAAGCGCCGGGCGCGCGAGTGCGGCAAATTGAATTGCTTTTGGGAAACCGCCACAGATAGCCCTGACAAGTAAAAACGCCCCGTCTTTCGGGGCGTTCCGGGCGGAAGAGTTACTCACCATTTAAAGTGATACACGGTCGTCTGCTTGTAGGTCTCGCCCGGTTTCAGGACCACGTTCGACTTGTCCTTCCACTCCGCCTTGTTGATCGAGTCCGGGAACTTCTGCGCTTCCATGCAGAACCCGTTGTACTGCTTGTACTCCGCGCCGCCCTTGCCCTTGTTCGTGCCGTCCAGGAAGTTGCCCGTATAGAACTGCAGGCCCGGTTCGGTGGACAGCACTTCGAGCACGCGGCCGCTCTTCGGCTCGACCACGCGGGCCGCCAGTTCCGGGCGCCCGGTGGTGCCCTTGTCGAGCACGTAGTTCAGGTCGAACCCGACCGGCTTCCCGCCGGCCTTCTCCAGATCGGCGCCGATCGTCTTGGCCTTCGTGAAGTCGAACGCGGTGCCCGCGACCGGGGCGATCTTGCCCGTCGGGATCAGCGTCTCGTCGGCCGGGGTGTAGTTCTTCGCGGCGATCGTGGCCTCGTGGCCCTTAATGTCGCCGCTGTTGTGGCCCGCGAGGTTGAAGTAGCTGTGGTGCGCGAGGTTGCAGAGGGTCGTCTTGTTCGTGGTCGCGCGGTAGTCGATCACGAGTTCGTTGTTATCGGTCAGCGTGTACGTCACCTCGACCGCGAGCGCGCCGGGGTAGCCCTCTTCCCCGTCCGGGCTGGTGCGCTTGAACGTCACGCTCGGGCCGGTCGCGGTCAGGCTCGCTTTGCCCTGCCACACCTTCTTGTCGAACCCCTCCTTGCCCCCGTGCAGGGTGTGCGGCTCGTTGTTCGCGAACAGCTTGTACTCCTTGCCCTCGAGCGTGAACTTCGCGTTCGCGATGCGGTTCGCGCAGCGCCCCGCGTTCGTGCCGAAGTACGGGTGCCCCTTCAGGTACCCGTCGAGGTTATCGAACCCGAGCACCACGTCGGCGAACTTACCGTTCTTGTCCGGGACGTGCAGCTCGGTGATGATCGCGCCGTAGTCGATGCACTTCAGCACCACGTTGTTCTTGTTCGTGAGCGTGTACTGGGAGACGTTCGTCGGCCCCTTCTTGTTGTTGTCCGCGGGCGCGGGAATGGCGCCGAACTTGGTTTCCTCGAACGCCGGCCCGGTGCCGGCCTTGGGCTGAGCGTATGCACTCGCAGCGAGAGCGAGCGTGGCACACAGAGCGGGGAGAGTGGATCGCATGAGTCCTCCGGAAGCGAGATGGGGTGGGGACATGGTATCCGACCTCACCAACGGAGCCAGAGAACGGTCCCAAAGAAGCGCAAAAACGCATAATGAAACACTGAACGCTCGCGTCTCCCCATTTGTAGCCCGGTGTGCTTTTTGTGCCGCCGCTGGCTTTGGAGCTTTCGATGCCGTCCGATGTCCTCGACACGCCCGAGTCCGCGTACCAAATCGTCACCACCGGGAGCGGACCGAAAGGCGCGCTGCCGCTCACGGATGAACTCCTCCGCCACTCCCCGAGCGGGAACTTGTTCGGGTGGACGCAGAACGTCGGGATGGGCTGGAACCCGGCGCTGCTCGGCGGCAAAGAGTTCACCATCCTCAGCACGCACGGCGGGCTGCGGGCCGAGGACGGCACGCCGATCGCGCTCGGGTTCCACTCCGGGCACTGGGAGGTCGGGTTGCTGGTGAAGGCCGCGGCCGAAGAGTTCGCCCGACTGCGGTGCGTCCCGTTCGCGGGCGCCGTCACCGACCCGTGCGACGGGCGCACCCAGGGCACGGCCGGGATGTACGACAGCCTGCCGTACCGCAACGATTCGAGTCAGGTGATGCGCCGGCTGATGCGCTCGCACCCGACGCGGGCGGGGGTGATGGGCGTCGCGACGTGCGACAAGGGGTTGCCCGCCATGATGATGGCGCTGGCGTCGCAACACGATCACCCCACGATTCTGGTACCCGGCGGGGTAATGCTCGCGGGGGAAGCGGACCACGAGGACACGGGGAAGGTGCAGACGATCGGCGCGCGGTACGCGCACGGCGAAATGACCATCGAGGAAGCCGCGGACGCCGGGTGCCACGCCTGCGCCTCGCCCGGCGGCGGGTGCCAGTTCCTCGGGACCGCGGCCACGTCGCAGGTCATCGGCGAGGCACTCGGGCTGAGTTTACCGCACTCGGCGCTCGCACCGTCGGGCCAACCGATCTGGCTCGACATGGCCACGCGGTCCGCCCGCGCGCTGGTCAACATGACGAATCGCGGTATTCGCACGCCGCACATTCTCACAGAAGCAGCGTTCAAAAACGCCCTCGCGGTGTTCGCGGCGTTCGGAGGGAGCACCAATCTTCTCCTGCACACACCGGCGATCGCGTTCCATGCGGGCATCAAGCGCCCCACGATCGAAGATTGGACGTTCTACAACCGTAAAGTTCCGCGCCTCGTCGACGCACTCCCCAACGGGCCGATGAACCACCCCACGATGCGGGTGTTCCTGGCGGGCGGCGTGCCAGAAGTCATGCTCCATTTGCGCGAACTCGGACTACTCGAACTCGACGCCCTCACCGCGAGCGGCGAGACGCTCGGCAGCAACCTCGACTGGTGGGCGAAGTCCGAGCGCCGCACGCGGCTGCGCGAGCTGCTCCGCACGCGCGATAGGGTCGACCCGGACACCGTTATCATGTCGCCGGACGCGGCCCGCAAGCGCGGGCTGACGAGCACGGTCACGTTCCCAACCGGGAACCTCGCGCCGGACGGGTGTGTCATCAAATCGACCGCGATCGACCCTTCGGTGGTGGACAAGGACGGCGTGTACCGGAAGCTCGGCCCGGCGAAGGTGTTCATCCGCGAGAAGGACGCGATCAAGGCGATCAAGGGTGAAGGCGAGCGCAAGGTCGTTCCGGGCGACGTGTTGGTGCTGTGCTGCCGCGGGCCGATGGGGAGCGGAATGGAAGAAACGTATCAGGTGACGTCCGCGCTGAAGCACCTGAAGTGGGGGAAGCAGGTCGCGGTGATTACGGACGCGCGGTTCAGTGGCGTTTCGACGGGCGCGTGCATCGGGCACGTGTCTCCAGAGGCGCTCGTGGGCGGGCCGATCGGCAAACTGCGCGACGGCGATCTCGTGCAGGTCATTGTCGACCGCAACAAACTGGAAGGCACGATCGACCTCGTGGGCGACGCGACGGGCAATCACGGTCCGTTATGGGGGAGCGCGGAACTCCAGGCGCGCGCCCCGCGCCCCGACCTGGCCCCGGACCCGGCGCTCCCCGCGGACACCCGCTTGTGGGCCGCGCTCCAGCACGCGAGCGGCGGCGTGTGGGGCGGCTGCGTGTACGACCCGGACCTGATCGCGGCGAAACTGGCGGGGCGGTGAGAGAATGACCGAAGCGGAGTGGTTCACGTGCGGTTCTAGGGTTCACATGCGCCGCATGCTGAAGGGCTTGGGGCGCTATTCTCCCCGCCGCTGGATTCACTTTAATCTCGCGTGCGTCGATCGCGCCCGTGACTTGATCGATGACGAGCGGTGTACGCACTTTCTCGAAGAGTTGGAAGTGCACACGGCGGACGGGGGGCGCAATACGCTTCGGTCGTTTCATCGTGAGGAAGAAGCAGTACGAGACGCGATCCGACACTTGTGGCGTCGTCGAGATGATCCGCTCCGGGGGGCTCGCATAGTCGCAGCGAGAGCAGTTTTGACAGCCAACTCACCTTCATTCGCTTCATCGGAAAATGTCGCGATTGCGTTTCAGCGCCGGTCGTATATCGAAGGGCTGCAGGAGCGCCGGCGCCATTGCGTGCTACTTCGCGACATTTTTGTTAACCCGTTTCGCCCGTGCGTTTTCTCTTCGGAATGGCGCACGTCAACTACCATCGCTCTGGCGCGAAAAATGTACGACTCACGCGACTTCAGCGCGATGCCGATTCTCGCCGACGCATTCCAGGAGGCCGAGTGCGAGGATGATGTCATTTTGACCCACTGCCGTGACCCGAAGCAGGTTCACGTGCGCGGGTGCTGGATTGTTGACCTACTATTGGGGAAGGAGTGATATTGAGGGGATCCGCGTGACCGAAGTGGAGTGGCTCGAATCGACGCACCTGTTCGGGCTGCTCGACTACGCGCGGCGCCGGGTGAGCGGTCGGCGGCTCTGCTCCTACGCACTGTTTTGGGTCGACCAGACGCTCCACCTGTTGACCGACACGACCCGCCGGGGCGTCGAACAGTACCGGGTGCAAGCCGCCGAACCGGGGCGCGTGATCGAGCACACGTGGTACGCTTATTCGCCCGGATTCAGTACGAGTTTCACGCACGGCAGTGCGGCGAATCACGCCGAGGACGCGGCCCAAGCGCTCCAGTTCAACGACTGGACGACCGCGGCGCTGGTCGCGGGACGCGCCGTCGCCCAGGACCGCGTGTACGGTCCGCGCACGCCCGCCAGCGCGAGGTCCGTATACGACCTCCGGTTCCAGTTCTGGGAGGTGGCCGAACACGTCGTCCGCGAGCAAGTGTTCTCCTTGCGGTGCGCTGCGGGAAACCCGTTCCATGCGCACACCTGCGATCCCGAGTGGCTCACGCCCACCGCGCTCGCACTGGCCCGAGCGGGCGACTCCGGCGATGCCTCCGTGCTGCCCATTTTGGCCGACGCGCTCCAGGACGCGGGGTGCGAGGACGGCACGATACTGGACCACCTGCGAGGCGCTGGCCCGCACCTTTCCTGTTGCTGGTGCTCGGCCCTAATACTCGGCAAAGGGTGGCGAATGACCAAGTACCTCTCTTCGTGGTAACAGTTCTGAACCGTTTTCGCCCCTTCAGGTTCGCGTGCGAGAGATTCGCTATTGGGTCATGCGTGAGGTTCCTTCATGACCGAAGCCGAATGGCTGAAATCAAAAGACCCCGCCATGATGGGCGAGTTCGTGCGGGCGAAGCGCCGCGCTAGCGCGCGGGTGCTGCGGCTGTACATGGCCGCGTTCTGGAGTTGGCAGTCGCACCGGCTCGAAACAGATGCCCAGCGCGAGTTGCTGCGCAGTCGGGCGGCGCGCGTTGAGGAATGGGCCGACAGTGGCGTGTACCCGGCCGACGCCGCCCGAGGATTCGCGCTCGTATTCTTCAACCACCGGGTCCGGGAAGGGTTCATGAGTACCCTTCGTGCCCCCGCGGGGTGGAAGAAAGGCGGTCCGGCAAAGAAGCGCGCGATCTGGGCGCTGCACGAGGTGTTCGGCAACCCGTTTACATTCGGTCGGGCACGCAAACGCACCCCGCGCCGCGGGTGGATGTTCGACAAGTCGTGGCGCACGGAAACTGCTGTGCTGCTCGCGCGCCAGATGTACGAATCGAAGGACTTCGGCGCGATGCCGATTCTGGCCGACGCGCTCCAGGACGCGGGGTGTGACAACGCCGACATCCTGAACCACTGCCGCAAGCCGGGCGAACACGTGCGCGGGTGCTGGGTGCTCGATCTGGTATTGGAGCGGAACTGAACGCAAATCGGGGGCGCATCGAACCGGCGATTGCGATAAGGTTGCTGGACGCCGGCCGGTGATGGCCTACCGGCGCGGGTTGAGGTGGTGAACCCCGCCCGCAAGGGCGGCGGGTTGTTCAACCGTGCATGTGCTCGCGCCTTGTAATTCACCCACCGCCCTTGCGGACGGGGTTCACCAAGTAGGCATCGAGCCGATACCGACCGCCAATATCCGCACGCCGTTATCACCCCGAAGGAGCACGCATGCTCCGGTTCCTGTTTGTGGTGTGTGTCCTCTGTGCCCTTCGTGGCGAATCCCGGTCCGCGGACCCGACGTACTGGCAGGACGTGCGGCCCATTCTGCGCAAGCGCTGTGTCGTGTGTCACAGCGAGCGCCGGCTCGACGAACCGGACCTCTCCGCGAGCCTCGCGCTCGACAAGCCGGACAACATTCGGAAGGGCGGCAAAGGCGGCAAGGTGACCGTGCTCGTTGCGGGCAAACCGGACGAGTCACTGATCGTAACTCTACTCACTGCAAAAGACAAAAAGCGCGCGATGCCGCTGGATGCGGATCCGTTGTCTGCCGACGAGATCGCGACCATCCGCAAATGGGTCGCGGTCGGCGCCCCGGAGGGCACGAAGCCCGCTGACAGCGCGGGAACGGCCACAACGGGGCCGGCACGCCTCACGCGCAAGATCGACGTCGTTTTCAGTACGAAAGCCACACTACCTCGAACCGCGAAGTTGCCGGGGCCGCTCGAACTCACGCTCCCGGTCGGGCCGCTCCCGCCGGTCGCGGCCGTCGCGTTCAGCCCGGACGGGAAGTGGCTCGCGAGCGGCGTTTACGGTCGCGTCACGATCTGGGATCTCGCCAGCGCGAAGCCGGCGAAGGTACTCACAAACGTTCTCGGCGCGGTAAACGACCTGAAGTTCTCGCCGAACGGCAAACTACTCGCGGTCGCGGGCGGGCAGCCCTCGGCGCGCGGGGACTTGCGACTCTTCGATGCGACCGAGTGGAAGCTCTTACACGCACTCGGCGGGCACCTCGATACGGTGTCGAGTGTGTCGTTCTCCGCGGACGGCAACAAACTGGTGAGCGCCAGTTTCGACAAAACGGTCCGGCTGTGGGACGTCAAAGAAGCGAAGCAACTCCACGCTTACACCGGCCATTCGGACTTCGTACACGCGGTCAGCTTCGGTCCGGACGGTTCCTGGTACGCGACCGCGAGCAAGGACCGCACCGGGCGCATCGTCGATGCCGCCACCGGGAAAGGGCTGTTCACGCTCAGCAGTACCGACCAGGAGGTGCTCGCGGTCGCGGTCAACCCGACAAACGGACAAGTCATGGCCGCGGGACTCGATCCGCTCGTGAGTTGGTACGACCCCTAAACGTCCGAGCGTCTATACGAAGTTATTACGGGCGCTGGGTGCTCGATCGCAATCGACCCGAAGGGAGCGCTCGTCGTAACGAGCCGGCGGGGACGGCACGATTCGCACGCTCAACCCGAAGACCGCCGCGCAAATCAAGGCGATGCAAAGCGGTTCGGTGGTCTTCGCGGTCGCGGTGGACGCCGACGCGAAACGTATCGCGAGTGGTGGCGCTGATGGTGTGGTGAAATTGTGGGACGCGACCGACGCGCGCCTGTTGGTCACATTGTGGTCGGGGGCGGACGGCGCGTGGGTGTCCCTGGCACCGGAGGGATACGTTGCGGGTCAGGATGCGCTGCTTGAGAAGGCGTCGTGGAAGGCTACCGGAAAAGCGGTCACGGACCCGAAACTGATCGCCCCACTGAAAGATGCCGGTCAGGTGGGACAAGCCGCACGAGGAGTGAAGTTGCCCGAACCGGTGTGGAAATGATACCAACTGCTGTTGGACCGTATCGCGAGAGCGGCACAAACAACCCAACCCGTTCTCGATAGTGCGAACCGGCGCGCCGGTTACGGAGCAGGTTGATTTCCATGCGGCCCCGCCCGCGCCTTGGGCGCAGTCGCGGGCGGAAGATTCAGTTGATTTGCACGAGACCGCCCTTCACGGTCGTTACCCCGGCGCCTTCGACCGCGACCATTGGGCCTTCTACCTTCACTTGAGCGTCGCCCTTCAGGTTCACGTTCGGCGCCTTCACGGTCACGCCGGCCGGGGCGACTTCCACCGAACCCGCGCTGGCTTTGAGCGTCACCTTTGCGGCGTCGATCAAAACCCCGCTCGAATCGATGACGATCTTGTTCGCGCCCACCTTCAGCGTGATCGACGTTCCGGCTTGGATCTCGATGCTGCCCGCGGTCGCCTTGATACCGATATTGCCCTTTGCGACGGTCAACGTGTCGTTGCCCGTGTCGACGCCCACCACGCGGTTGCCCTTCGTGATCGTGTGCGTGTCGTTGCCCTTGGACACCGTGATGCCGCGGTTCCCCTCTTGCACGGTCACGGTGTAGTCGGATTTCACGTCGACGGTGCGCGTGCCCTTGCTCACGGTCAATGATTCGTTGCCCTCGGACACCGTGACGCTGCGGTTGCCCTTGCTCACGAGCAGCGTGTCGTTGCCCTTCGAGACCGTTCGGTCGCGGTTGCCCTCTTCGATGGTGATCTTTTCGTAGCCCTTTTGCACCGTGAGCGTGCGATTGTTCTTGATCTGAATGAACTGGTCGTGCTCGACCTTCAGGTCGTCGTCGTTCTCCACGAACCGGTGGAAGTCCTTCTGCGCGTGGAAGTAAATGTCCTCCTTGCCCTTCAAGTCCTCGAACCGCAGTTCGTTGAAGTCCTCGGTCCCGCCCCCCTTGCTGGAGCGCGTTTTCAAACCGCTCTGGGTCATGTTGGAGGGCAGCGCGTAGGGCGGCATCAGTTCGGCGTTGTACACGCGGCCCGTGATGAGCGGGCGGTCCGGGTCGCCCTCCAGGAACTCGACCACCACCTCCTGGCCGATCCGGGGCGTGAAGACCATGCCCCACTGCTTGCCCGCCCACATCTCGGACACGCGGATCCAGCACGAACTGTTCTCGTCCTTTTTGCCGAGCCGGTCCCAGAAGAACTGCACCTTCACGCGGCCGTACTTGTCGGTGTAAATCTCCTCCCCGCTCATGCCGACGACCACGGCCGTCTGTGCCCCGGAGATCCGGGGGCGCGGGGTCGTTGGCGCGGGGCGGAACGGCCGGGCCGTAGGGATAACGACGAACAAGTTCGAGTAATCGGCCATGCCGGGGCCGCCCCCGGCCCAATCCTCGCTCGCGTTGTGCTCCACCTCGAGGAACACGTAACTGCCGTTGTCGGACGGGTGCTTCTCCAGGGTGAACTTGCCCCCGGGAGTAAAAGACGAGCACCGGCTCGAACCGGTCGCGGTGTCGTACCCGGCCTCCACTTCCTCCATACGCGACTTCGCGAGCGCGGTACCGTCGCCCGCGACCGGGTACCCGCCCGGGTAGTCGAACAGCTCGAACTTGCCGATGCCGGTGAGCGAAAGGTTGGTGTCTACGTCCTTCAGCAGGTTCGTGTCCGGCGTCTCGAAGTTGTAGTCGGTGTGGGTAATTTTTCCCGAGCGGAACGCGAACCGCCGGTCCCAACTCGACACGCTTTCTGCGCCGGGCATGTCCGGGCGGTACTCGACTGTGCCGTGCGGGGCGCAGTCGAACGTGACCGAGTTCGAGTCGGCCAGGACCAGCGTGTGTTGCCCCTCTTTGAACTCGAAGAAATAGTAGATCCCGTACTCTTCCATGAGCCGCGACACGAACGCGAACGCGGTCTCGCGGTACTGCACGCAGTACTCGCGCGTCGGGTACGTCCCCTGGAGCTTCTTCTTGTAGTCGGTGAGCCCGAGCCGGTCGAAGGTGCTCGTGATGATCGCGTCCACGGTCATGTTCTGGAAGATACGGCAGTCCGTGGTGCGCGTGAGGAACCACAGCCAGGGGACCACTTCGGCGCGGTACCGGCGCAAACCGCGGTCCGCGGTTTCGCCCGCGACCAGTTTCCGCACGAACCCGTGGAACGGGCGCGGGGAATCGTCGGGCATGTTGATGGTCCACCCGACCGCCTTACCGACCAGATCGGCCGCCGCGACCGTCAGGTTCTCCGAAACCAGATCGAGCGTGAACTCGAACGGCGCGGAGACGCGCTCGCGCCCGCGGAACCCGGTGACGACGAACGCATCGGCCCCGAGCGGGGTCGTGAGCGTGACGAGTCGGCGCATCTGTGTGAGGGGCATGTCGTTCCGCGTCCCAATCTTTCGGAATCGCAAGTCGTAAAATCGGTTGCCGGGTCGAACGTCATAAATCGGGAGCACTGCGAGTCGCGTGGCCGGGCGATTGAACGTCAGGAAGGTCGAAAGTCGTAAAGTCGAAGACCAATGTGGTTGGTACCTTCGACTTTACGACTTTCGACCTTCCTGACGTTCGACTCGGCACCACCTGCTTACGCGGCGGCCGCGGTCGCCAGGTCGTAGGACACGCGCGGGCTGTCGGTCACCGAGTTGTCCTGGCCGTATTCCTTGAAGGCGTATTCGATCTTGGTGAAGTTGATCGAGAGGCTCTCGGTCGGCCGGTCGCCGCCGCTCGACAACGAGTACCCGCTCACCATACAGTTGGTCAGTTTGTATTCCGCGTACATGCGGAGGTTCTTACCGTCAGTTGAGCAGAAGTGGATGGTGCATTCTACACCCTTGCCGGTGAGCGCCTCTTGGAGCCAGGCGAAACTGGACTTGTCCATTTCCTTAGAGACCACGATCTCGCTGACCGAGGGGGCGGACGCCTCGCGGTTCGCGGACTTCCCGACCGGTGACCCGATCCCGCGCCCCACACCCCACTGGAAGCTGCTCACTTCCACCCAATCCTTGTGATTCGTCTCGGTCACGTTCCCGACGATCTTCCCGTACTTGACGTAAACCGGCATAACCTTCTCCTCAGTTGTGGGGTGAAGCACCCCGGACTCGAACCGTTTGTTTTTTCGGGCCGTTGACTCGTGGCCCGCGTTGGATGCCTAAGTTACGGCCCGGCCCGCGTGATCCTATCACTGATTTTTTCTGCCGGTCCGAAAATCACACTTCGCTCCGTGAGGCTTCAAGTTCTCGGTTGAACAGTTCCGAGTTCGGAGGTCGAAATTACCCACTCCCCCATTTCGTCGCACCGTGTTGGAACTGTGCAGGAAGGGCTTTTGTTCTGAGACGCGAGGTGGTCTAATCTGGGTCTTCCTCGTTAGCACTTTTCGCGGAGATCCGACGTTATGCGGTTCCCTCTCTCAGTGGCCTCGTTACTCGTACTCGCGCTGCCGGCACTCGCGCAGCCAAAGCCCCCGGACCTGCCCCCCCACCTGATGGCCCCCACCGACGCCCTCACACCCGCGGAGGAGCGGAAGGCGTTCACCGTGCCCGCCGGGTTCGATGTGCAACTCGTTGCCAGTGAACCCGATATCCAGAAGCCGATGCAGATGGCCTTCGACGCGAAGGGCCGGATGTGGGTGACGACCTCGTACCACTACCCGTTCGTGCCCCAGGGCAAGCCCACCGACAAACTGTTCGTCCTCTCCGATTTCGACCCGAAGACCGGCAAGGCCGGGAAGGTGCAGGTCTTCGCGGACGATCTGAACATCCCTATCGGAATTCTGCCGCTCCCGGATTGCAAGAGCTGCATCGTGTCGAGCGTCGGTGAGATCCGCAAGTACACGGACACCGACGGCGACGGTAAGGGCGACAAGATGGAGGTGCTGTTCAGCGGGTTCGGCTCCCGCGACACGCACGGGATGTACAACTCGTACACGCTCATGCCGGACGGGTGGGTGTACTCCTGCCACGGGTTCGCGAACGACAGTACGGTGCGAGGTAAGGACGGGCACGAGGTGAAAATGAACTCCGGGAACACGTTCCGGTTCCGACCGGACGGTTCGCGGCTCGAGGTCTGGACCCGCGGACAAGTGAACCCGTTCGGGATCGCGGTCGACCCGTGGTTCAACCTCTACACGGCCGACTGCCACTCGAAGCCGATCACGCAACTCGTTCCGGGCGCGTACTACGAGAGCTTCGGCAAACCGCACGACGGGCTGGGGTTCACCCCGCACGTCACCGCGCACCCGCACAAGAGCACCGGCTTGTGCGGGCTGGTGTGGTACGACGCGAACCAGTTCCCGGCGGAGTACAAGGGCACCATGCTCCTCGGCGATGTGGTCAGCAACTGCATCAGCTCCGACAAGATCGTGTGGAAGGGATCGACCCCGGTCGCGATCGAGCAGCCCGACTTCCTGACGAGCACGGACCGGTGGTTCCGCCCGGTGGACATCAAGCTCGGCACGGACGGCGCACTGTACGTGGCGGACTTTTACAACAAGATCATCGGTCACTACGAAGTGGACCTCAAAGACCCGCGCCGCGATAAAGACCGCGCACGCATCTGGCGCATCGTGTGGACCGGCAAGGACAAGAAGGCGCCCGCGCCGAAGTTCCACCGCGCCGATTTCACGACCGCGACGGACGCGGAATTGATGGACGACCTGTTCCACCCGAACCTGGCGGTGCGGTTCTTCGCGGGGCACCAGCTCCGGCGCCGCGCGACCGAGGGAAATCTGAAGGGGGGCGTCCCCGGCGACAAGCTGGCAAAGAACCCGGAACTCGCGGCCTCGGTGATCGGCTGGAGCGCGTTCATCTCCGAGGCGCGCCCGCAACCGCTGGCGGCAAAAGATTACGAATTGCTGCGGGCGATTCACAAGGACGTGGGTGTTAAATCCGATCAACAGACCGGGCACCTGATTCGCGCGCTTTCGAGCCGCCCGAAGTGGGACAAGGACGAACGCGCGATCCTGCTCGAAGCTCTCAAATCGTCCGACTCGGCTCACCAAACGCGGGCCGCGGTCGAAACGGTAGCCCTGCACCCGCACGCGGAGTTCGTGGAACCGCTCGTCGAGGTGCTGCGGAAGTGCCCGGCGGACGACGTGCTGTTAAGGCAGGCGGCCCGGATCGCGCTGCGGAACTGCCTCCGCGACGACCCGAAGGGGTGGCCGACGGAGTACAAGGCCGTTTACGCGGACATGGCCCTCGCGATCACCAGCCGCGACGCAGCCAAGTACCTCCTGTCTCAGATCAGCACGCGGAAGCTGTCTGCGGACCGGTTGCCGCCCGCGGCCGAACACGTCGCCCGTTACGGCGGCACTGAGGACGAAGAGACTCTGTTCAAGTCGCTGTCGTCGCCGCCGAACGCGGACGCGGTCGTTGCCGCGTTTAAGGGGGTGCAGGCTCGTGGAGCAAAACTCGGCGCCGATGCGACGAAACGCCTGTTGGAGCACGCGCAGAGCGCGGTTCACGCGAGTGATTTTGCGGCGGGCCTCCCTCCCGCGGGTGTTATCCGCGCGGTCTGGGGGCTGCGAGTGCTTAACGCCCTGCCCACCGTTGCCGAACGCGGAGCCAACGGACCGAAATTGGCGCCTCAATCCGTGACGGCCCTGGCGTCCGCGGTGGCCAGCCCGAAGGTGTCGGACGAGATCCGCATCGGGGCGGCGGAAGTGCTGCTCCGGTACGCGCCGGCGGAGAGTATTAATGCGGTGCGAAAGCAACTGGCGGAACCGACCACGTCCGAGTCCGTGCGCGCGGGGTTCCTAATTGCCTTCGCAGCGTCCAACGTTCCCGGGGCGCAAGTCGAAGCTCGTGACGGGATGAAAGGCGTGCCGTATCGGATCGCGGTGCAGATCGCTCTGAACCTCGCGGGCACAAAGGACGGCGCGGACATTCTTCTGACTGCTGTCAAGCAGGGGCAAGCACCGCAGCGGTTGCTCCAGGAAAAAGCCGTGCTTGAACGGCTGAAAGCGTCTGGCGTGCCGAACTGGGAGAAACAGGTCGCGGATCTGACGAAGGGGCTTCCGCCCGCGGACCAGCGGCTCGCGGAACTTATCAAGAAGCGCGCGACCGGGTTCGCGTCCGCCAAGGCCGATAAGGTTGAAGGCGCGAAGCTGTTCGCCAAACACTGTGCCGCGTGTCACAAGATTGGTGACCAGGGCGGGAAGATCGCCCCGCAGCTCGATGGCATCGGCGTTCGAGGGGTGGAGCGCCTGCTCGAAGACGTGCTCGACCCGAACCGTAACGTCGATCAGGCCTTCCGCGCGCGGTCGATCACCACGAGCGACGACCGTACCATCACCGCTCTGATGCTTCGAGTGGAGGGCGAGGTATTGGTGGTCGCGGACCTGGAGGGCAAGGAGAAGCGCATCCCACTCAAAGAGATCACGCTGAACCGCGAAACGTTGCTCTCCGCAATGCCCGCGAACTTCAGTGATGTGATTCCCGAAGTCGACTTCTATCACATCATCGCGTACTTGCTCGATCAAAAAGCGAAAGACCCGCCGAAGAAGTGAGAGCAGAAGAAAAACGATCGTGCCGCGTTCACCTGCGGCACGTCTAACTAGTGAGTATTGGAGAGAGGGCGTCCGCTGCCCCGGACGGTTCGTAAATCGTCCGGGCGGCGCACGCTCTACCCGAAGTTGTTTCTCGGCGGGCATCGGCAGTGCAAGTTGTTGGTGGATGCGCGTTAGAGTTTGTATCGATCATGTTCACGGGCGGGATCTTAGCGCGGTTTTCAACGCATTTCGCGGCCCGCCCGTGCACTCGGAACTAACACCGCGGAAGGTCTCGGTTCCAGTTGCTCTTGTGCGTGACGGGCAGTTTTTATCTCCTATCGGCCGCGTTCGGAAACCGCAATCTGCCCGACGGCGCAGCAGCCCGAGGTGTATAATGTCGATAGACAGTTAGCGGGGCGCGTTTCGATTTCGCAACAGTACAGCCCTGCTCGCGTATTCCGCACAGTTTGCCGAATCGCGCGACGCGCCCGTCGTCTAGGATTTCTTCAGCGTTGTGTTTGGTGCTTGATATTTGGTATTTTGCGTTTCGGCCCGATTCCTGCTGTGGGCGTTCCCCCGACAATCGCTGCCGAAACACTTAATATCAACGAAAGCCCGGATCACTGTCGTTTTCGGACCCTGGTCGGTCCCTCCTCTCCAAAACCGACCTCTGCCGGGAGTATTCCACATGCCGGAATCAAACGAGGATCCGCCCGATATTGAGGACGCGCTGCTGCGGCGCGGCACACGCACCGCAGCACCGTCCGCGATCCGCTCGGGTCGCGACGTCATGTCGGTCGAGGTCGCGCTCACGGTTTTTCGTCAGATGCTCCGCACGCGCGCTCTTGAGGAGCGCAGCATCAAGATGTCCAAGTCCGGGGAGGCCTACTTCTGGATAGGCGGGCCGGGCGAAGAGGCCTTCAACGTCTGCCTCGGACTTCAAATCAACAAGGGCCGCGGTCCCGCTCACGATTACCTGCACCTCCACTACCGCAGCGCCGGGGTCATGCTCGCGATGGGGATGCCCATGATCGAGCACACGCGGCAACTCGCGATGCGGTGGACCGACCGGCACTCTCGCGGGCGCAACTTCGTCGGCCACTACAGCATTCCCGAGTGGAACGTCGTTCCGGTGACGAGCGTGATCGAGGTGCAGTTCGCGATGGCGCCCGGTACGGCGCTCGTCCAGAAGCGCCACGGACTGAAGAACCCGCACGAGAGCGAGGGGATCAGCGTCGTCGTGGGGGGCGAAGCGGGTACCGCGGAAGGCGACTTCGAGACTTGCCTCAACTGGAGCACGCGGCCCGGTATGGAACTGCCGGTGCTGATGCTGGTGACCAACAACCGGTACGGGATCTCGACCGACCTCGATACCGTTCACACGCACCGGCCGATCGCGGACCGGGCGGTCCCTTACGGTGTGCGCCACGAGACGATCGACGGCACCGACCCGATCGCGGCGTGGCACGGCATCGATCGCGCGATGCGGTACTGCCGGCGCGAGCGCAAGCCGTTCCTGCTCGAAGCGATGGTGAGCCGGTTGCACGGGCACTCGTCTTCGAGCGGCGCCCAGCGCAACTGGAACGAAGTCGATCCGCTGAACGCATTCGAGCAAAAGCTCATCGACGCGGGCGCGATCGACATCAACGGTGTTCGCGCGATGAAGGACGAGGCGAAGGCGGAAGCGGACGAGGCCGTCGTCGCGACAATGAAAGAAGATGAACCGACCCGCGAGGACGTGTACGCCTTCACCTACGCCGCGAGCGAGGTGGACGCAGTTTATCCCAAGGATTTCACCGGTCTTCCCGGAGCGAAGTAAGACATCACCACGAAGGGCCGGATTTCGGATTGTGGGTTTGCGATTGGTGATTGGAAGCCCTCGGGGACTAACCCGACCTTCAATCTTCGATCACAAATCCGCAATCGGAAATCCCGCTCCCCGTGGTGAACGGCTTTTACGGCCTGTAACTTCGCCGAGGAGCAATGATGGCGAACATGGCACAAGCGGTGCGAATGGCACTGCACTACGGCGAGAAGCACCTCGGTGTGACGGACGTGTTCGGTGAAGACGTCGGTCCGCCGCTCGGCGGGGTGTTTACCGCGACCCAGGGGCTGAAGACCGCGTGGAACACCCCGCTCGACGAGCGCGGCATCATCGGCACCGCGATGGGGATCGCCTACGCCGGCGGCCGGCCCGTCTGCGAGATCCAGTTCTGCGACTACGCCTTCAACGTTCTGGACATGTTCAAGCTCGCTGGCAACCAGCGGTGGGCCAGCGGCGGCGGGTACGACATGCCCATTGTCGTGATGACGCCGAACGGGGCGGGCATCCGCGGGAGCCTGTACCACTCGCACAGCTTCGAGAGCTGGGCGAGCCGGCTCGCGGGCTGGAAAATCGTGATGCCGTCCAGCGCACTGGACGCTTATGGCCTCGTGCTCGCGGCGATCAAAGACCCGAACCCGGTCCTCGTTTTGCTCCCCAAAGCGCTGCTCCGCGCCCGCGACACGCGACTCATCCCGGGCGAACCGGCCGACGCGGACGAACTGAGCCGGATGATCGACGCGCCGATCGGGGACCGCACCGAGTGGGAACCGAACTGGCCGGAACTCGAAGACCACACCGTGAAGATCGGTACCGCCGAACTGGTTCGCGAGGGCACGTTCGGCACCGTCATCAGCTACGGGCGCTTGCTGCCGCTGTGCGCACAAGCCGCGGACGAACTCGCGACCGCGCACCACCGCACGTTCGACGTGATCGACCTGCGGAGCATCTTCCCCTACGACTGGGATATGATCTCCCGTAGCGTGCTGAAAACGGGCCGCGTGCTGATCGTGAACGAGGACACCGAGGTCACGAACTTCGGCGAGCACCTGCTCCGCCGGATCGTGGACGAGCACTTCTACGATCTCTCGGTGCGCCCGCGGACGCTGATGGGCAAACACGTGCCCGGCATCGGCATGAACCAGAACTACGAACTCAACAGCGTCCCGCAGTTGGGCGACATTCGCAGCGCGCTGTGGGATCTGGCGACCGAGGCCACTTAAAAGAACCCGATTCCCGGTCGAACGAAAAGCCCACACGGGACACGCGAGCGGAGCGAACACATGGATTTTCCTCTCCCGCCGGTCGGCGAAGGGCTGCTCGAAGTCGAGCTGACCCGCTGGCTCGTGAGGCCCGGCGACGCGATCGCGCGGGGCCAAGCGATGGCCGAGGTGATGTCCGACAAGGCGAGTATGGAGGTGCCGGCACCCTTCGCGGGCACGATTACCGCGCTGAGTGCCGCGCCGGGCACGAAGATCAAAGTTGGTCAGGTGATCCTGAGTTACACCCCGGTCGGCGATGGGAGCGCGAAAGACAAACCTACCCCCCGCCCCCCTCCCTGAAGGAAAGGGGGAGCTGACGCGCGAGCCCGCTGAACTTGGGTCAGTGTCTCCCTCGGGTGTGAGTTCTGTCTCCCCCTTCCCTTCAGGGAGGGGGGACGGGGGGTAGGTCTTCGCACCTCCAACGGCCACACCACGACGCTTCCGCCCGCAGCACCGTCCGTGCGCATGCTCGCCCGCAAGTTCGGGGTCGACCTCTCACTCGTTCGCGGGAGCGGCCCGCACGGGCGCATCCTGCTCGACGACCTCGCACCGTACCTTACTCCGCGCCCCAGCCCCGGTGCCCGTCCCGCGTCCGCGCCGAGCGGAACGGACACGTCGAAACTCGATTTCGGCATCGCCGGCACGCGACAGAAACTCATCGGCCTGCGCCGGCGTATTGCCGAGCACATGGTCGAATCGAAGAAGCACATCCCGCACTATTCGTACATCGACGAGTGCGATCTCACCGACGCGGTGAAGCTGCGGACCCAACTCCGCGAGCCACTCGCCAAGGCCGGCGTGAAGCTCACCTACCTCGCGTTCTTCGTGAAGGCCGTGGCGCGGGCGCTCAAGGAGGTGCCGATCGTCAACAGCACTTACGACGAGGCCGCGGGTGAAGTGGTGCTCCACGACAAGTATCACATTGGCATCGCGGTCGCGGCCCCGAGCGGGTTGATGGTGCCGGTCGTCAAGGACGCGGACAAGAAAGATCTGGCCACCATTGCCACCGACATCGAGCGCCTGGGCAACGACGCAAAAAGCGGCAAGAGCAAGCTCGATGACCTGCGCGGCAGCACGTTCACGGTTACGTCGGTGGGGGGGATCGGTGGGCTGATCTCCACGCCGATTATCAACCACCCGGAAGTCGGGATCATGGGCGTGGGCAAAGTGGTGAAGCGCCCGCTCTACGACGCCAACGGCGCGCTGAAACCGTCGGACATCGTGTACCTGTCGTTCTCCTTCGATCACCGTGTTGTGGACGGCGCGATCGGGGCCGCATTCGGCAACGCCGTCACGCGCTACCTCCAGACCCCGGCCGTGCTGCTTCTGCCGGAGACGTTCGGTGGCTGATCGCAGCGGTACAACGTGGATACTACGGTTCGCGCCGGCCGTGTTACTCGGCCTGCTGGGTGTTCAGCAGGCTCTGGCAACGAACCACTTTCCCGACCTCTTCATCTACCGCGCCGGCTCGGAACTCGGGCTGCGCGGCGAGTCTCCTTACAACATCGCACTCATTCGACAGATCACATCGGCCCAGTTCCCGGACGATAGCCCACAGGAAGACAGTTTCATCCTGAATTGTGGGTACTTTCTCCCACCGATGGCCGCACTCGTGTTCGCGCCGTTCGCGGCACTCGCGTGGCCGGCAGCCAAGGTCGCCTGGGGGATCGTGATCGGCTTCGCCGCGGCTGGGATCGCCTCGTTACCGGATCTGTTTCAGAAGTCCGGTGCCGAGCCGCCGATACGAACGGGGGTTCTATCGCTCATCGTGCGGTTCTCGCTCGTGTTGAACCCGCTCGCACTGGCAATCGCAATCGTCGGACAGGTCACCGTCGTTTCGGTCGGGTGCGTGGTGGTGGGGTTGTGGTGCATTTCGTACAACCGACCGGTGCTCGGCGCGGTTCTGTGGTCCGTGGTGTTCGTGAAGCCACACGTCGCTCTGCCTCTTATTCCACTGGCTTGGTACCTCGGTGGCTGGAAACCTGCCGCGATCCTGGTCGCTTTAGTAGCCGGTTTAAACCTGCTCGGTGCAACAGTGATGGGCGGTTCGCCACTGTTCCTGAAGGATTACTTCGACTACCTCCCGACCGGCCACAAGGCCGTTCTGTACAACCAAGCGGAACGGAACCCACAAATCACGAGTTGGAACCGCCTTCTCATCTCGTGCGGCGGTCCACCCATCGAGCTCAGTGCGATCACGACGATCGCCGGCTACCTCGTATGGGGCGGGCTGGTGGTCGGTCGGTGTGCGGTGACAGGTCGGCGCCCGCCCGCGCCGTGGGCGGGCGCGGCGGCCGTTTCGGGTGCGGTGGTGTGCAGTCAGGTATTGGTGTACGAGCTGCTGATGCTCGTGATCGCCGTGCCGTGGATACGCGATTTGTTCGCTGCCCGGCGCCTGGTGTGGGGCTGGACGGCCGTGCTATTCCTGGTGATTCAGACGATCCCTATCAACGGCACAAGCCCGGTGCTCGATTTCTACCGCCCCGGCGGCGCGCTGGCGTTCGCGCTACTCGTACTCCTGGGGCCAATCGCTCCGGAGCTGCTCCCGCTCTCGCCTTCCTTGCAATCGGGGGAGCACTGCCCCGCACCGGTCGCGCGACAGGACGAACCCGGCTTCACGACACGGTGCCCTTAATCGTGTTCCCGCGGTCGATGAACACGACCCGCGGCTGGTGTACGCGGGCGTCCGCGTCCTCGTACTCCGCGAACGTCGCGATAATCACGATATCGCCGGTGCGGATCAGGTGCGCACCGGCCCCGTTCACGCAGATCACCCCGCTCCCCCGCGGCCCTTCGAGTGCGTAGGTGATGAGGCGCGTCCCGTTGGTCACGTCCCACACGTGGATCTGCTCGTGCGGCAGGATGTCCGCGGCTTCGAGCAGGTCGGTGTCGATCGTCAGACTGCCCTCGTACTCGACGTTCGTTTCCGTCACCGTCGCGCGGTGCAGTTTCGACTTCATCATGAATCGGCGCATGTGATCCCCAACTCGCGATCCGTTAGCATTTCGCTGACCATTCTACGCGCAGCGGGTAAGATGTCGTGCGGACGACACCTATAAAGGAGCCTGATTCATGCGAATTGCTTTACAATTCGGTGCCCTCGCGGTCGTGGTGTGCGCCGCGAGCCTGCGCGCGGACGAGAAAGCCCAACCCCCCGAAAAGCCGGCCGCGCCGCCCGCCGGGTTCACGAGCCTCTTCAACGGCACGAGCCTCGACGGGTGGAAGGTGAGCGGCGGTAAGGCCGAAGCCTGGGGCACCGAAAACGGCACGATCGTGTGCAAAAGTGGCGGGGGCGGGTACCTGCTGACCGAAAAAGAGTACGCCAACTTCGAGTTCCGGTGCGAGTACAAGTGGGCGAAAGCGGGCGGCAATAGCGGCGTCGGCATCCGCACCCCGGAAAAGGGCGATCCGGCCTACGCCGGCATGGAGATCCAACTCATCGACGACGAGGGCTGGGAATCGGTCAACAAGTCGAAGTTGGCCGGCTACCAGCACACCGGCTCCATCTACGATGTGCAGCCCGCGAAAGAGGCGAAGAACAAGAAGATCGGTGAGTGGAACACCGTGAAGATCGTCTGTGACGGGCGCAAGGTGACCGTCGTTCACAACGACGTGGAACTGGTGAACGCGACCCTTGACGACTACAAGAAGAAGTTCGATAAGCACCCCGGCTTGGAGCGCACGAAGGGGCACATCGGGTTCCAGAGCTACAACATCCGCGTCGACTTCCGCAACGTGTGGATCAAAGAACTGAAGTAATCTATTGGGAACCAACAGAATCCAGGGGTTGAAACCCCTGGCCATTACCGGTGGCCCCGTTGCGGCCGCAAAGACAACGGGGCCACCGGTCTTTTGCATTTGGACCCCGAAGGGGTCACCGGTAGTAGCCAGGGGTTTCAACCCCTGGATTCTTGGATTTATTGGCTATACCGGAACGAGGTACGTGCCCGCGAGCCGGTCTTGCGGCGGGCGCGCCGGGAATCGCAGTGCGATTACCGCGTATATGGGCAATAGTGCCGCTGCGAGGAGCCACAGCACGGCCGCCAGATACATTGCGTCGGGCAAATAGACCTGCAACAGAATCGAACCGAGCAACAGCGCCGTAATCGGGAACCACACCAGTCCGGCCCGGAACGAACACTGTCGACGGTACGCCGGGCGCCCGTCCGCACGGATAATTGCGATACCCGCCAGCATCATTGATACCCCACGCCGAGTTACACCCGCGAAGAGCATCAACCCGACCGGCACGAGCGCGAACACCATCGATACGATTGGCACGACCGAAACCCACGGCGCGCGGGAGCGAGACTGAGAGGAGCCCGCCGGCGCACCGGCCCACAGGAGCACGGGCTCCACCGCACTCGGGGAGAACACGGTGCGGTCCGCGCCCGAACGTTCCAGTATGAGACGCTGTGGACGGAACAACTGTGCGTGCCGGAGTTCGGCTTCCGCCTGGGTGCGCTCGACGAGTTCGTTCACGCGCGATTTCGCGTTCGGGTTGCTGAGTGCGGACAAAAGTTCCGGGGTGACCGCGTCCGGAAGTCGAGTTAGCGTTTCTGGGTGCGCCAGAACTTCGGCGGCCTGCTTCGCGCGCTGAGCTTGCAGTGTGGACTCGAACGCCATGAACAGCGCGAGCATAAACGCAATCGCGAACATGCTCGCCACGGGCAGGGCTAACAGCGCGGCCTGGATGCCCAGGTGCGCCGCCCGCACTTGCGCGGTGACTTCCGGCTGCTGGGCATGCGTTTCGGCCAGTTCCTTTTGAAACTCCACGAGCGGGGGCTCGGTTTCAAAGAGCTGGTTCAATACGCGGCTCGCGTGCGCCGGGAGCGGCGCACGCACGGGGCCGTTGTTCGATCGCGGTTGGCCTTCCAGTACGAGCGACGTCACCTCGCGCAGTACGGCCAGCGGCTCGTTGGGGCGGTAATGCGACGCACACAGCGGGAAATCGAGCACCTGCACGCGGCCGTTCGGCTCGACCCAAACGTGATCGAGTGCGAGACGCGGGGGGACCGAGCTTTCGGTCTCCGCGACGCGGAACTCTTCCACCAGTTGTTCGAGTAAATAGCGGGCATCGGCCCACGGCATCGGGTACCCGGGGCGAACCGCTTCGACGAGCGGTCCGCCGAGCGGCGCCGCGAACGCGGTCCAGTCGAACCCGGTTCCGCCCCAACTGATCGCCCCGCGACCCACGCGGCGCAAGCGCGTCGGGCGCCCGGGGTCGGTGTTGAGGCTGAGCGTGCCCCACGGACGCAGCCAAAGGAGCACGCTGCGCCCGAGCGACCGGTCCTCCGCGAGCCACACTTGCTCGTCATTCGATTCGACCGAGAGGCGCCCGCGCACGACGTACCCACCGACGACTTCGGGCAGCGCATCCGCGGGGGGCGGAAGCAGCGTTTGAAGCGGGGTCGGCTGGCGCACCGCGAGCCGCAGCTTGCGCGCGCCTAGGGGCCGCTGCGTGACGCGACACCCGCTCGCGAAGTCGTGTATCCCTCGGTAGCACCACTTCTTCCGAACCTGGAGCAAAATCGCCGTGGCGCTGCCGAGGAACGCGACGGTACCGAGCACCCCACCCAATCCGGGACCGAACCAGTGGATCAGTTCCTCTGGTATGAAGAACGCCCCGGCGAGTAGTGCGTGGAAGACGAACACCCGCACCAGCGCGCGGCTGACCCCGGGAGGGCCAGTCTGCCCGATGCGTGAGACTCGCAGCCCGAGGAGCCACTTGCCGGGCGTGGCGCCGAGCAACCCTTCGCTCAGGGCGAAGTACGCCGTCAGTAACCCGACCGGGAGCCAGCGCAGCTCGAAGAGGTCGATTTTGCCCGTCCGCGAGCCTTCCAGCCAGATGCGGAGTACTTCCGCTGGGAAAATCAGGAACGTGAGCAGGATGCGGTCGAGAATATACGCGGCCGCGAGCACCCGCGGCCGGGCGGGGCGCTGGCGCTCGGGGAGTAGATCGACGAGCGCTTCGCGCAGATCGTCGAGCGTCTGCCACCGGCGCGTGCGGTCGCGCTCCAGTCCTCGCAGAAGAACGCTTTCGAGTTCCGCGGTGACTTCCGGGCGCTTGGTGCGGATTCGCGGTAGAGGGTCGGAGATCGCCTTGGCGAGCGCGGTCGCGGCGCTCTCGTGGTGGAACGGTGCTTGGCCGGTGAGCAGGAAGTACAGCGTGGCCGCGACCGAGTACACGTCCGAACCGTAGTCGAGCGGCTCCCCGCGGATCTGTTCCGGGGACGCGAACAGCACCGTACCGAGGAACGCGCCGGTCTGGGTGAGGTGGTTCTGCCCGGTGCCCGCGAGCGACTTCGACAGGCCGAAATCACCGACTTTGACGCGGTCGTCGGCCGTCAGGAAGCAGTTGGACGGTTTCACGTCGCGGTGAATCATGCCGACGCGGTGCGCTTCGCTCAGTCCGTCGATGATGTCCAGCGTTCGAGTAATGGCTTCGTGCTGGGACAGCGGGCCGCGCTCGTCGATGAGATCCTTGAGCGTGCGCCCCGGCATCAGCTCCATTACGATGTACGGGCGCCCGTTCTCGGTATCGGCGGCCAGCACGAACACGCAGCGCGGGTGCGTGAGCTGGCTCGCGAGCCGCCCCTCCTGGCGGAACCGCTCGACCGACGACGGGTTGGACGCGAGCCGCGACGACAGCAGCTTCACCGCGACGCGGTGCCCGGAACCGGGCGCTTCGGCCTCGTACACGGTGCCCATTCCGCCGGCGCCGAGCATCTTCACGAGCTTGTACCCGCCGACCTCTTCCGGGGCCGGTTCCTGGGCGGGCGGCAGATCGTCATCGATCCCCGAATAGACCTGATCGGCATTGGGGGTGAACGTCTGCGTGTGTGTTTCGGACGGCGGGCGCGCGCTGTCGGTGAGTTTCTGCCCGCAGTACATGCAAAACATCGGCTGTGCGTCCGCGGAGACGGACGACAGAGAGCGGTGACAGCGGGGGCAGGTTACGACCATTAGTGCAACACGCGGGCGGGGCGAACAGCCATTATCAGCACAGGTACCCGATCCTCAAGCCTCACAGTAATTACAATGTGCGCCGCGGCTTCATTTCGTGCACGGCACACGGATTGTTGACCTCGTGTCCCGTAAACGGGAACGGTATCTTAAGGGCGGCAATGGAGTACGTTTGCGCTGATAACCCCGTCCGTGCCAGTCAGGAAGTTGCCCCGCACTCGACCTGTTGCCGTAGAAGCATCCCTACTTTTTCACGGTCACCCAGATCACGTCGCTCGCGTACCCGATTTTCACCACAAAATTGATCGCGACGAATCCCTGTACGCATACCGGTACGTCGGTCGACTCGGGAGCGTTCGGATCGGCTCTGAGCGTGATGTAACCCGTGCTACCAGTGCCCAGCAGCGTTTTGCTCTTGCCCTCCACCATTGTCACACCGGGCGGGAGCGGGTTGCCGTAAACCGTGTTGAGGTGCCGCAAAAGCACGTCGAGCGTCACGTCCTTCGTGTACTGTGGTCCGCGGACCACTTCGACATCGATTCGCACCTCCTCGCCCGGTTTCAGCGCGACGCGGGGCTGTTTCACTTTGATTTCGAGCAGGTCCGACGGGTTGGTGACCGCGACCGCGATCGTGCCCGCGTCGAACCGTCCGCGGCCCCCACCGGGAAGGTAGATCTCCTCCACCGCGACCGCCGGCCGTGTGAGCTGAACGGCTTCGCCCCGCTCGTTGGTTGCAGTCGCCGTGCCAGTGACCTTCACGACCGAAGCATCGAGTTTCACGTCTTTCGCCGCGCTTACCACGAGCAAGCCCTGAGTCATATTCGCGGGGATCGTGAGGGCATTCACGGAAATACCGGCGGGAAACCCCTGCGCGTCCACCTTCACCGGTCCTGTGAAACCGTTTGCTCGCGTCACTTGCACGAACCACGCGGTGCGCGAGCCAGGGCCGATCATGGCCTTCGCGGGATCACACTTGATGGCGAAGTCCGGCTTCGCGAAGTCGCATTCGAGGTAGTAGATGAACCCGTCGCCGCCCTTGTTGTTCAGGTCGCGCATGCGGACGACGTAATCGCCGTCGCTCGGTGGTGTGAAAGTCAGCCCCGCGTCTTTGCCGTTGAGGTCGTCGTTGGACGCGAGAATCTTGCCCTCGGGCGTCATTACGTCGATTTGAGAATCGAGTTGGCTGGTCAGCGGCGAACCGAAGCGCCGGGCGAAAACTTCGAGGCGAACCGCGCGTCCCTTCGGGGCCGTGAAAACGAAGTGATCGAGGTCGCGTTTCGTTCCGATACGGCCGTTCGCGCCGCCCGGAATCGCGATTCGCGTCGCTTGCTTCGGCGTGTCGCTCGGCTCTTGTTCCTCGATCAGCGGAACGGGCGTCACCACAACGGGAACGGGGTTCGTTTCGGTCCCGTTGAGCTTCAGCGGCGCGGTGTGAATACCGGTTGCAGTTGGTGCCGTGATGAGCCAGTCCTTCCCAGCAACGGCCGCACTCCCAACGGGTTGCGCCTTCACGGACTGGCCCGGGTTCACGGCGAGTGGAAAAGACCACACGGCCCGCGGTGCATCGGTGATCGAGAGCGCGTAGGCCCAACGTGGATCGCCGTCGTACTTCGCGTCGCGCACCGAAACGCGGTACTCGCCGTCCTTCGGCACGGTGAACGTCAGCACAGGGTCGGCGAAATACCCGTCGTCCGCGGCCGCGAGTTCGCGCCCCTCGGTGTCGTAGATCGCGATGAGCGGGTCCGCGTGTTTTTGGAGATCGTGGATCTTGTCCTGAATCCGGGCACACGTCACTTCGAGCGTGAGTCGCTGACCGGCCCGCGCGCGGAAAGAATAGTAGTCGACGGCTTCGGGGGTCTTGATGCGCCCGCACACCACAGACGGCACCGGAACGGGGTGCGGCTTCGCCATCGTGGACGGTGCGGGCTTTTCCCTCACAACGGGGGTATCAACGACGAGGAGTTGCCCAAGCGACGAGACACCGAGCGTCGACGCGATGCGGAACTCGCGCACGCCGAGCGGCGCATCGGGCGCGACCGTGACTTTCAGTGTGCCCGAAAGGATATTGGGGTTGGTCGGCGCCTTCGGATTTGGTGTTTTTGGCGCGGGTTCTTTGTTCGGTGCGACTTCCGCGCTGACGCCGGCGCCTTCTATGAGAACCTTGTACGCGCCTGCGAGCGAACTGGTGCGGCACTCGACAATCACGTCCGCCGTGGTGCCGCGTTGGACCGCGACCGGCGACACGTGCGTAATCATCGGAAAGGAGGTTTGCGCCGCGGCCACCGGAGCGATGGCGGCAACGCACAAAAGAGCGATCGCGGTACGCATGCGAAAGCCCCGAAAAGCCGGGCGAACGGCCGACACGAGCCGGCGGTACCGAGAGCGCCCGATCGAGATAAACCGGCCAGGCGCTCAAAGCGAACTTACTTGCCTTCTTCGTACTTGCTCAGTTCCAGCTTCACGACTTCGTTGGACTGGAGGACGAACTCCTCCTTCACGATGCCGCGGTCCTTGGCGAACCACAGGCGCACGGTGGTCTTCGCCCCCGCGACGTCCATGTCCTTACCTTCTACGTACACCGTCTCGAAGTCGCCGGCCGGGGTCTTGATCTTCTCCTTGTCGTTGACCACCTTCATCGTGCCCTTGATGGTCTGCGTGCCGACCTTGCTGTTGACCTCCCAGGTCGCGTCCTTCTTGATCGGGAGCGCGAGCACCTTCACGGGCGGGTCGAGTTTGTCTTCCTTCACCTTCGTGCGGTACACGCCGTCGGCCTTGATGACGTACACCTCGGACATCTTCGACTCGGTGCCCACCTTCGTATCGACCTGGAAGTGGTCCTCGGTGCCGACCTTGTCGGACTTCACGACCACAACCTTCACTTCGTTGTCACCGACCTTGTAGGTCCACGTCGTGTTCTTCTTGAGCGGGAAGTACCCTTCGGCTTGTGGCGCGTCCTTCGGTTGCGCGAGTACCGCGCCGCCGAACATTACCGCCGCCGCACCCAAAACCAAACGGATCGCGCGCAACATCCGCAGGACTCCTGAGTTGTTACCGGATGGAAAAGGCCGTCGGAGTAATATACGCCACCGGTCCGCGAAAGCCCATGAGACTCCCACTCGCGGATTCGATACCCGCTCCGCACCACGCTAACAATTGCTAACCTTTTGGTCCGCGGGCGGTTTCTGATTCGCTATATTCGCGATCTAACTGTCTGCGCCTTAAGGTTTTGGGAAGACATTCGCCCCACACGCGCAGCAGCGGGTGCTAACAATCCTCCAAAAACCGCGATTTTCGGCTAACACGGCACCTCATTTTGGGTGGAAATCGGTGAGCAGTGGAAGAGTTTTGACAGGATTTACAGGATGAACGGGATCAGAACCCAAAGTCGGTTGAACACGGCCTCACGAGCCGCGCTCTCGAGTGCCTGTTCCGAATCCGGTCGATCCTGTAAATCCTGTCAAAAACTCTTCCACTTCTCACCGGCTGTTCGCCGGTAACGGCTGCCGATCACCTACCGTTCGTCAAATCCGCGGGCGACGGCAGCCATTTGCTAATTCTAACAAAGTGAACAAAAGAATACAACAAATTCCCCGCCGTACCGGAACTCACCGCTCGGGCGATCCCGGAGCGGCCCTAGAACTCGGTGAACCCGCCGTGATCGTCGTTCCCGAGCCGGTCGAGTTCGTGGGAGCGCCCGTTGCCGTTGGGGGGCCCGTTCTTGAGCGCCCGGGCCACCGCGGGGCGAGGTTTGGTCGCCGGGAGTTTGGCCCGAACCGCACTCGGCGCCCGCCCGTTTTCGCTGAGCTTGAACCGTGCGACGAGGTCGCGGAGCTGGGCGGCTTGGTCGGTGAGCGTTTGGGCCGTGGCGGACATCTCTTCGGTCTGGGAGGCGTTCTTCTGGGTTACGGCGTCCATCTGGGTGACGGCCTTATTGACCTGCTCGATGCCCGCGGACTGTTCCTTGCCCGCGGCCGCGATCTCCGTGATGATGTCCGTCACCCGCTTCACCGAAGTGACGATCTCGCCCAGCGCCGAACCGGACTGATTCACCAGTTCCGTGCCCGCGTCAACTTTTTTGACCGAGTCCTCGATCAGCGACTTGATCTCTTTCGCGGACGTGGCCGAACGCTGGGCCAGGTTGCGCACTTCGCTCGCCACCACCGCGAACCCCCGGCCTTGTTCCCCGGCCCGGGCCGCTTCGACGGCGGCGTTGAGGGCGAGCAGGTTGGTCTGGAACGCGATCTCGTCGATCGTCGTGATAATGTCCGCGATCTTCTTCGACGACTGATTGATCGCGCTCATCGCGTCGACCGCGTTGCCGACCACCTGACCGCCCTTCTCGGCGATGTCGCGCGAGGTACTGGCGAGCTGGCGGGCCTGTTGCGCGCTGTCGGAGTTCTGGCGCACGGTGGCGGTGATCTCTTCGAGCGTGCTCGCCGTTTCTTCCAGGCCGCTGGCCTGCTCTTGGGCGCCGGTCGAGATCTCGTCGCTGGCCGCGGACAGTTGGCTCGAGGCGTGCGCGAGCTGCTCGGACACTTCGCGCACCCCCTCCAGGGCCGCCCGGACCGAGACGATCGCCCGATTGAGCGCGGCCCCCATCTGCCCGACTTGGTCGGTACCCAGGTCCGGGGCCTCTTGCGTGAAGTCGCCCGCGGCCACGGCGCGCACCGCGGTCATGATCGTGGCGACCTTGTCTTTCAACTCGGCCGCGTCCTCCTTGACCTTCTGTTCCATGTTCTTGGCGGCCGTGATGTCGGTCGCGAATTTGACCACCTTGTAAGGCTTGCCGTTGAGGTCCGGGATCGGATTGTACGAGGCCTGGAGCCACACGGCCCGGCCCGCTTTGTCCACGCGCTGGAACTCGCCGATTACGGGTTCGCCCCGGTTCAGTTTGGCCCAGAACTCGCGGTACTCGGGGCCGGACGCGAGCGCGGGGGCGACGAACGTGCGGTGGTGCCGGCCCTGAACCTCCGCGAGGGCGTAGCCCATCGTGCGCTGGAAGTTCTCGTTGGCGCTCGCGACGGTCCCGTCCATCTTGAACTCGATCACGGCCTGGGCGCGCCCGATGGCCGCGATCTGGCCGGCGAAGTCCGCGTTCTCCGCGCGCTGCTTGCCCACGGCGTCCCAGTCGACCTTGTCCTGGTGGAGCGCGGTGTGGATGCCCTGGACCGTGGCGTTGAGGGCCGCGCCCATCTGCCCGAACTCGTCGGCCGAGGTCACCGTCGCCTTCTGCGTCAGGTCGCCCGTGGACACCGCCCGGAGCACCTCCACCGTGGTGTTCAACGGGTTCACGATCAGGTTCCGGAAGAAGATCCCGAGCCCGATGGCCACGAGCACCGCGCCCCCGATGACCGCGTACATGGTTGCCTTGGACGACGCGAACAGTTCCCGTGCGTCCTTGGCTTCGCCCTCTCCGATCTCGCCCTGTAGGTCGCACATCTCGTTCAGTTGCGCGTTCATTTTGAGCGCGTTGGGGATCGAGTTGAAGCACACCTGTTCCGCGCGCTCGAGATCCCCACTCTTCAGCGCCCCCATTATGGCCTCGTGGTCCCGGTAGAACTCCGCCACGCGCGGCTGGAGCTCGGCCCAGAGCTTCTTCTCCTTCTCGACCATCGGGAGCGCTTCGTACTTTTTCGCCGCTTCGCGGGCCTTGACCACCGCGGTTTCCAGCGCGCCCGAGGCCTGGGTCCTTATGGTCTCGTCCTTGCGGCGCGTGGCCACGAGGAGCGAGCGCTCGGTGCGCTGAACGGCGCTGAGGTGCCCGCGCAGGTCGGTCAGCGCGCGGAGCGACGGGAGCAGGTTCCCGTTGGCGTTCTCCAGGGACTGGTTGATCTGGGTCATGGACCGAACGCCCCACAGCCCGACGGCCGCGCACGCGACCGCGAGCACCAGGAACCCACCGACGAGGCGCGTACCGATCCCCAGGTTATTGAACTTCTCCGTGAGTTGGCTCGGCATGGACAGCGTATCCTAAATCGGGTGGCGGCATGGCGAGCGGGCGGCTCGGGTGAACGTTCGGGCGCGGGCGAACCGGGGCACCGGTCGTGCGGTGGTCGTCACGAACCGGTTGAAGTCAGTCGAGGTGTGAGGAGCGCGCTTAATGCACTAAATAACATAAAATCGTCGATTCTTTATAAGCTATTTCCTGTAAATATTCTTTGAGCATTGCAACACTAGAACCGCATCCGCGCCGTGCGCCTCCTACGGGGCAGGAATGTCAAAATTCGCGCGAGGCGGCGAATCTTATGGCCCAATCACCAAATTAGGACGAGGGCATCGCATAAGGGCGCGGGCAAAGTGGCGCGCGGCAGGTGCCACACCGCCCGAGCTTCGCAAGGAACTCGAGCTTCAAGTGCGTGCGGTTCGATCTTCCGTTGAGACAACCAACCCTAGCGCGCACCCGCGGGTAGCGCGCGTCAGGAAAATCCCCCGCGCGGCTCAAGTGCGCCGCGCCGACGCGAAGTAATTGGATTCGCGCATTCGATCTGGAAGTGCCACGGATTCGCGAGGTGTTCGTGAATGGTCTTGGCCCTTACCGGTGGCGGTGAGGGCGGGCCGGTCACTTCTGCCGTTGGGGGCGGACCAACGGCAGAAGTGATGCGGCGCGGGCGATTCGAGAGCGTCCGTGCTTCGTTTCGTCCGCGCCGCACGGCTCTTACTATTTCTTGGCCTTCTCCGATTTCTCTGCTTCCTCCGCGCTCAACAACCCGTCCTTATCAAGATCGAGTTTGTCGAACACGTCGGCCGGGCCTGTGAACTCGCGCCGGGACACGTCGCCGTCGCCGTTACGGTCCATCGAGCGGAACCACGCCGGTCCGCGGCGCGCGTCGAGGGCCAGTGTTTGAGGGTACCCGCGACTCGCCGCGACGAGGAGCACGTTCGGCAACGCCTTCGGGTCGAACGCACCACTGGTGACGCACCCCGCACCCTTTAACTGCTCCCACGCGCCGCGGAGTTCGCGCGGGGAGAGAGCGCCGTCGTGGTTCGTGTCCAGAATCTCGAACAGCCCCGCGCCATCGAGCACCGTGAGCAGCACCTGACCGCGTGCTACTTGCGCCTGGAGATCGAGCCACGCATCGAGTTCCTTACGGTCGAGGGTGCCGTCGCCGTTCAGGTCGGCGATCGGCGCGAGCCACGCCAAATTACCCCCGCGCCGCCGGGCGCCGGCGCCCTCTTCTGGTGGGGCGTCGAGTTGAGCCACGATCTGCTTCCGCGCGGCCGCCAGTGCTTCATTCACTTTCCCGCTCGCGCCCCACCCGTCCACGCGGAACCGCCCGCTCGCGAACGCGAACCGGTTCGTGGTGCCCGGTTTGTCGGAAAGCTTCACGACCCAGGACGTGCCCGGCTCTTGCACTCGCCATGCGGGGAGTTCCGCGGCCTTGAACCGCTTGTTGCGCTGGGCGATTTCCGTTGCCCAGTGCGTGTCCTTGGGGTCGGACGGGAGCAGCACGAGCGGGAGCTTCGCGAGTACATCGGGCTGCACGCTGTCCGCGGCTGGTGGAGCAAGGAGCACGGTCCCCGCTGCACCGGGATAAACGGCCTTCGGCACGAGTTCACCCGCACCGATCAGTTCGTCGTCGTTCTTGTCGAGTTTCTTCAGCACATCGGCGGCCGCGCTCCACTCCTTTTCGCTCACCTTCCCGTCGCCATCGGTATCCAGGTTTTTGACCAGCGCAGCAGCCAGTTCCGTACTCGCGGGCAACCGGCCGACGCCGACCTGCACGTTCCCGACGCCGGCCGCGCGGTAGCACGCGGCGAGTTCGTCCGGGGTGACTTTGCCGTCGCCGTTGCGGTCCAATTCTGCGAATGTCGGCGCGGCGCCGACGGGAGGTGTGAACCCGTTACCCATTGCTTGGCGCAACGAGCGCACGGAGGGGAGCTGCGCGGCTTCCTTGGTGTCGAGCGCGCCGTCGTGGTTGCGGTCGAAGAACGCAAAGAGCTTGGCGAACGTTTCGTCCCAGATCGCGGAGACTGCGACGCCGTCAACTTCCGCTCGGAGGTCGATGCGGGTGAGTTTTTCTTCGCCCAACAGTACGAACTGTACTGGTACGGCGGCGCCTTTAAGGGAAGCAGAATCGGCCGCGGGGGACCACCCGAACGCGGCGAACGCCAGCCCCAGCGCGCACAAAGTCATGCGAATCACAGCAGCTCCTTGATCGGCTTGGCGTTCGGGTCGGCGAGGCGAATCGGTCGGCTCACGTTCGACATGTTCTGCTTCATCGGGTCGAGGCCGATGGTCTTGATGACGGTCGCGATCAGGTCCGGCGTGCGTGTCGGCTCGCTTTCCACGGCGGTGCCGTCCGCACTCGTCTTGCCGACCACTTGCCCACCCTTAATCCCACCTCCGGCCAGCACCGCGGCCCACGACGTGGGCCAGTGGTCGCGGCCCGTCTGCCCGTTGATCTTCGGCGTGCGCCCGAACTCGCCCTGGCACACCACGAGCGTGCTATCGAGCAACCCGCGATCCTTCAGGTCGGCCAGCAGCGCCGCGAACGCGGTGTCGAGCGTGCCGGAAAGCGTCTTCACGCGGTCGAAGTTGTTCGCGTGCGTGTCCCAGCCGTCCAGCGTGACTTCCACGAACGAAACTCCGCGCTCCACGAGACGCCGGGCGAGCAAGCACCCCTGGGCGAACGTCCCGCGCCCGTAAGACTCGCGCACCGCGGCCTTCTCGTCTTCGAGCCGGAACGCGGCGGCCGCTTCGGGGCGCATGAGGCGCACGGCGCGGTCGGTTGCTGCCTTCATCGTTTCTGCAACCGGGTGCCCCTTCCCGGGCGCGAAATCCTTCTCCAGCCCGGAGAGCAGGTCGAGGCGCTTCGCGTGGATCTCGGTGCTTACACCAGCGGGCCGCTCCAGGTCGGGCACTTTCAGTTCGGTGGGCGGAACGCCCAAACCGCGGTCGCCGCCCACAACGAGCGGCGCGAACCGCGGCCCGAGGAACCCGCCGCCGATGTCGCCCGTGCGCCCGCCGATGCTCACGAACCCCGGCAGATCGGCTTTGGGATCGTCGAACTCGTGCGCGACGAGGGCACCGAGCGCGGGGAACTGGATCGCGCCCTGCGGGGTGTACCCGGTCAGGCTGACGACCCGCGCGCGGGCGTGATCGCCCTCGCGGGTGGCCATCGAGCGGACGATGGCCAAGTCCTTCGCGCGCTTCGCCAGGTTCGGCATGTGCTCGCTGAACTTCATTCCCAGTGCGGCCGTGTCGATCTCCTTGAACGGCCCACCGTTGTCGCTCCCCGGCTTCAAGTCCCACATATCGATGGTGGCCGGCCCGCCGTTCATCCACAGCAGAATGACCGACTTGTGGCGCTTCGTGCCGGCCGTTGCATCGGCCGCGAGCGCTTGCAACCAACCCGATTGGGACGCGCCGATAGCGCCCAGCGCCGAGAGGCGCAAGTAGTCGCGGCGCGACGGCCCGGCACGGAGCGCGGAGCCAGAAACGCGGAGTGAGAACATGGACCCCTCCTGTTGATTCGGTTACGGTTCGCGGCACTCCGGGCGAAATCAATCCGCCCGAAGTGCCCCGCGTCCCGCTAGTGGTTTGTGTTGAACTCGGTGGTGTTGACCAGCGCCCAGAACACGTCGCCGAGGGCGCGTTCGCGTTCCGATTCGGTGACACCTTCGACGAACGCGACCATCGTCTGCGATTCCTTCGCGCTCGGCTTGCGCCCGAGCACCGCGAGGAACAGCGTTTCGATCCGCCCCTTCGTATCGAGGAACGGGGCACTCGCCACCCCGCCGAGCGTCGGGTTCTTTGTCGGGTCGGTGAGGTCCGTTGTGAGGCGCCCGTTCATCATCGAAAGCGCCTGAGTGATCGATCGCTCGGCCGTGACCGGGCGCTCGACGTGGAACTGCGACGCGAACCGTTTACGCCCCTCAAGCCCCAACCCGCGGCCGGTGTCCGCGCGCTCCGGCGGCAGCCCTGCGGCCGTGCGGAGGCTGTCGTAAAGTTGCTCGCCCGTCAGCCCGCGAACCGGCATGCGTGCGAAGAGTCTTGGGTCCGCGGGGGCGTCTTCGCGCGTCAGCGCGGATAGCTGGTAGGCTTTCGTGAGCACCAGCGCGCGGGTGATGTACTTCAGGTCGAATCCGCTGGCCGCGAACGCATCGGCGAGCTCCTTGAGCAGCTCCGCGTGGTAGCCGGTGCTCCCGCTGTCGCCGCTCAGGTCGTCGAGCGGCTCCACGAGCGCGGTGCCGTAAATGTGCGCCCAGAGCCGGTTCACCGCGTTCCGGGCGAAGTACGGATTCTCCTTCGCGGTCAACCAGTCCGCGAGCAACGTGCGCCCGGTGTCCGAAGCCAGCACCTCGGGCCACTTCACCGCGCCGCCGTCGAGCAGTTCGGGGGCCAGTGACTTCTTCGTGTTGGGGATCATCAATTCCGGCGGCACCGCCTTGCCGGACTTGTCTTTGGTCGGCGGTGCGAAGAACGCCGCCGTTTGCCAGAACTGGTCGCGGGTCCAGCGCGCGAACGGGTGGTTGTGACACTGCGCGCAATCGAGGTTCACGCCCAAGAACGAGCGGGTGGCATTCGCCGCAAGGTTTTCCGGTTTGCTCTCACTGGCCGCGAAGAACCCGACCGGGCTGACGCCCCCGCGCCGGGTGCTCGTGGACTCGGGCATCGTGAGCAGCTCGCGCACGACGCGGTCGTAGGGCACGTTTTCCTGGATTCGCGCCGCGACCCAGGACTCGAAATCGTCCGCGAGCCGCGCGAACTCGGCGGTGTCGGCTTGGGGCACCCAGGTTCGGCGCCAGAACGTTGCCATGTGGCGCGTGTGGCCGCCGGACTCGATGAGTCGCGTGATGAGTTTCGTGCACTTATCGGGGGACGTGTCCGCAAGAAACTCACGCACTTCCGCGGTCGTGGGGACGCGCCCGCTCAGGTCGAGGGTCACCCGGCGCAGAAACGTCGCGTCGTCGATCACGGGCGCGGGCTTCACGCCGGCCTTTTGCCATTCGGAACTCAGGCGCCCGTCGATCAGTGCCGCGAGCTGCGTGGGGTCCGGTGGGGCCGCGCCGAGAGCGGCCGGCCACGCGACCGCGGCGACGAGCGGGAGCAGGTATCGGTGGTATCGCATCGGTGCGATGATCTCCGGTTCGTCAATGTGGGGGGATCGGGTTAGTAGTCGTTCGGGGAGATCAGGTGCCCGTCGTCGCGGAGCGTGAGGTACGCGAACGTGAGCGGGTCGAGCTTCGTGCCGACGAACCGCACGGAGCCGTCGCAAAAGAGTACGTTCGCCCCGGCCGTGTGGAACCCATAGATGCCGAACCAGTTGTTGCAATTAACACTGCAATCGGTGGAATCACCTTTGCCGGGGTTCTCGCCGGTCTTGGCGTCGGCCGGGCCGAACGCGATCGACCCCCACCCGGCCCACGCGCCGCGCGCGTTGGGGCTCAGCCCGAACTGGCCGTCGCCGTCCTTTTTCTTCCCGGCGCGCCACACGTCCGGGCGCCCGGCCTGTTCGATCAGGAGGAGCGTGCAGGACAGCCCGTCGGTGACCTTCGCGAGCGGCACGAAGTCGTTGTCGCCCATCGGCTGGCGCTGGTTGCCGATCATCTGATCGGTGGTGTTCGCGTTCAGCCCGTACCCGCCGCGGGTCATCAGCACCCCGTTGGACGAGATGTAGTCGCACACCCCGGCCTTCGTGGTGTAGACCGTGTCCTTGTCGGCGTTCTCGGACTTGGTGGACGCCTGGGACTGGATCGTGATCGTGCGCGCGCCGGGCGCCGCGGGGCACAGGAACGGCTTCACCGGCGCCTCGACCGCGGCCTTATTCGCGGGGTCGAAGAAGTCGTACTTGAGGTTGTACTTTTTTGCGACCGTTTCCTCTCCGAGGTACGGGAGAATGTACGCCCCCCACCCGCTGTACGGGGCGCCGTTGTTGAACCCTCCGCGGCGCGGGGGCAGCCCGCCGTGAACTTTCTCGAACTCCGAGAACCCCTGCCCGAGCTTGCGGAGGTTGTCCGTACACTGGGTCCGGGCCGCGTCCGCGCGGGCGGCCTGCAACCGCGGTAGGAGCAGGCCCGCACCCAGGAAGAGCATGCCCGCCGTTACGACGAGTTCGATCCGAGTGAATCCTCTGCGCATCGTTCACACTCCCCGTGTCATTAGCCGCGTAGCGAGACGGTAACGGTGTCCGGAGCGGAGCAAATTCTGAGGGGTAGTTCCCTCGATCAAAGCAAGCACCAGACCGAGACCGCCGTGGGCACAAAGGCCCGTTTTGGGTTTGAGATTTCGAGCCACCACGAAGAGGTGGTTGCCTCTCCGTGGTTGTGTCGTAACTGGCGCCCGCGCTCGTTTACTGTCGCGTGCGGCCCTGGGTTAGTACCCGCCGGTAAGCTCTCCGCCGTAGGGTTCGCCGTTGTTGAGCCCGGTGCGTCGCGGTGGCAACCCGCCGCTGGCCTTCTCGTACTCGGCGAAGGCGGCGCCTATTTTTCGCAGGTTGTCACCGCACTTGAGGCGATCGGCAGCCCGCACCCAGGGCAGAATTAGCCCGACGACGAGCACGCCGAGGCCCTACGATCAATGCGTCTATTCGACTCAGTCCGGTACGCATGCGGTGTTAGAAGTCTTCAGAGAAAATCTCGCCGCCGTTGATGGTAATCATTCCAAACAGAGTGTTCGGGTGAAGGCCGACTCGAAGGAACCGCACGCTGCCGTCGCAGAATACCGCGGGCGCGCCGCCGGTGTGGAACGCGTAGAACCCCTGGCTGTTGTTGCAGTTGATCGTACACGGCCCGCCGGTGCCGTCCGCGGTGATCCCGTCGGACCCGAACTGCTGGACCCGGGTCACCTGGTACGCGGCCCACGGCCCCCACTGGTTGTAAGCGGCCTGCGACGTGTTGCTGGCCTGCTGCTTGCCGAGGATGTAGAAGCCCGGGCGCCCGGCCTGCTCACTCACCAGGAGCGTGTTCGAGGTGCCGTCGGTGATCTCGGTGAACTTCCGGTTCACCCCGTCGTGCATCGCGGTGCAGGTGTTGTTCCCGCTCAGCGACTGGTTGCCGTACAGGGCCGATTGGAAGCTGTTCGGGCCGAAGTAGTCGCCGGCCGCGCCCGTCGAGATGACGCCGGAGTAGTTCACCTCGATCGTGCGCGGGTTGTTCGGCACCGACGGGCAGGTGAAGATCTTCAGCGGCACGGTGATGTTGGCAGCGTTCTCCGGGGCGTAGAAGTCCCGGTCGAGGCGGTAGTTCCCGCCCAGTGCGGCTTGTTCGACGTAGGGCAGGATCGCCGGCCCCCACCCGCGGCGCTGCCCGGCGGTCAGGTTCCGGCGCGGGGGCAACCCGCCGTTGGCCGACTCGTAGTTGTGCATCGCGAGGCCGATTTGTTTGAGATTGTTCTGGCAGCTCATGCGGGCCGCGGCTTCTCGCACCTTCTGAACCGCGGGCAAGAGGAGCCCAATCAAGATCGCGATGATCGCGATCACCACGAGCAATTCGATGAGCGTAAAACCGCGGCGGGTGCGCCGATTCATGAGCCACTCCACAGAGAACGGTGGTCATCAGGAGTTGCGTAGCAGGACGGAGAGGCGTCCGGAGCGGAGCAAACTCGGGTTCAGTTGGGTCAAACTGAATACATGTGGCAAAAGTCGGACCAAGCCCGGTTCCGCGTGTGAACTTTCATTTCCGGCGGATTTTCGACGTACAGAGGTTCGGGCACCCGGCGCGCGTGCGCATTTTTTGACCGCGCGCGCGAACGGCGTATCCAGTTGTTATTCGTGCGATTTTAATCATCTCACAATCCGTTCTTGTGGCCCAACGCGCCCACCGGTGCGTTCGGATCAGCAGTTCACTCAGCCACCAGGGGCCACAGCGGGTGCTTCGCCCGCCACAGAATTGTGAACTAAACTCCCGGCGGAGACCGCACCACCGGAGCCCCGCGCGCCCGTTCCGCAGGTATACCGCGCGGGCGAAAGCGGTCGTACCCCTTTCCGTTGGAACGCCCATGCCCACCGAAGATACCGTCCACGTCGGGGCACTGATCTGGGAGCCCGCACACACGGTCCCCCAGGCACCGTCTGCCGAACCGGGTCCGGTCCACGCGGGTGCGGCTCGGGAGCCGGCCCCGGCGCTGCTGCCGACGCGGGTCATTGGGAGCGCGCCCGGCGCCGGCCCGGAACCCGCGGGACCGCGGCCCGCGGTCCCGCGGGTTCCGGGGTACGAAGTTGAACACGAGATCGCCCGGGGCGGAATGGGAATGGTCCTCGCGGCGCGCGACCCGAAGCTCGGCCGCGACGTCGCCATCAAGGTGCTGCTCCCCGGGAGCGGGTCCGACGACGCGGCCCGGCGGTTCGTCCAGGAGTCGAAGATCACGGCCCGGCTCCCGCACCCCGGAATCCCTCCCGTCTACGAACTCGGCACGTTTCCCGATGGGAACCCCTTCCTGGTGATGAAACTCGTCCGCGGGTGCACCCTCGCCGCCGAACTCGCGCGCGCCGACCGAACGACCGATCTGCCGCGGTTCCTGCAAATCTTCGAGCAGGTCGCGCAAGCCGTCGGGTTCGCCCACTCGCAGTCCCTGATCCACCGCGACCTGAAGCCGGCGAACGTGATGGTGGGGGCCTTCGGTGAAGTGCAGGTCATGGATTGGGGGCTGGCCAAAGAGGTGTGGGAACCGGGGAGCGGCACGCGGACCGCGGGTCCGGCGGCCGAGTGGGGGGGCGCCGGGGTCCGGGGAGCGGGCGACCCCGTCCGGACCGAAACGGGCCTGGCGCTGGGCACGCCGGCGTACATGGCCCCCGAACAGGCGCGCGGCGAGTGCCTCGGCCCGCCGACCGACGTGTTCGCGCTCGGCGGGATCCTGTGCGCCGTCCTCACCGGGCGCCCGCCGTTCGAGGGCGACACCGTCCACGACACCATCCGGCGCGCGGCACGGGGCGACATCGCCCCCGCCTTCGTGCGCCTCGATTCCTGCGCCGCCGACGCGGGGCTGGTTTTCACTGTGCAAGCAGTTTGCTGAG
>HG799463.1:948669-1039987 GCA_000531095.1 Gemmata massiliana
CATAACTTCGTATAATGTATGCTATACGGTAGGGCCGTCGCGGGGGCCGTCGCGGCCTACCGCGCGGGCCTCGAACAGCGACTGCGAGGCGCCGAGCGCGAGCGGGCCGCCGCCGAGGCCCGCGCGGCCGAACAGCGGAAGAAGCGGCGCGTGCAACTGGCACTGGCCGCCTCGGTCGTCGCCCTGGTTGGGTCGGTCGGTGCGGGAGCGTGGTGGCAGGACCGTCGGGTAGCGGACCAGCAGCGCGACGAGGAGCGCCGGCAGTTCGCCGAGCGCGAGCGCCGGGACCGGAACGCGGCGGCGCTCGACGACTTGCTGGCGCACTGCGAGGACCGGTTGCGGCAGGGCGACGCCGATCGGGCCGAGGAGGTGTTGCGCCGAGTCGAAGAGCGGTTCGCCGACGGCGGCGCGGCCGGCGCCAACGAGCGCCGGGGCCGCCTCCGAGCCGAACTCGCGCTGCTCAGGGAACTCGATCGCGTCCACGATCTGGAGTGGGGGGTCATCAAGGGCGAACATACCAAAAAGGAGCGATTGATCGCCGCTTGGTCCGAGGCGCTGCGCCCGCTCGGGTTTACCGCGAGTTCGATGCCGTCGGACGAGACGGCGAACCGGATCCGAGACGCAATGACCCGCGAGCAGGTGCTCGGGGCGCTGGAGAACTGGTTCTGGACGCAACCGTCCGACGAGGTGCTGGCCCTGCTCCGGGTGGCCGACCCCGACGGGTACCGCAACGACGTCCGCGCGGCCCGGCGAGGCGAGAACGTGGCGCGGTTGCACGAACTGGCGCGAGCACCAGAGGGGCTCCGCCAGCCGGCCCGGTTCGCTCTCCTGCTCGCCCGCGAAACTTGGCTCCCGCCCGCGAGGCGCGACCAGATCCTCCAGACCCTCTACCAGCGGCAGCCGAACGACTTCCACGTGCTGATGGACCTCGCGGCGGTGCGCCCGGGCGAGCGCACCGAGCGCACCGCCGAACGGGTGGGGTGGTACCGCGCCGCGATCGCAGTACACCCCCGCAACGTCCCCGCCTGGAACAATCTCGGCAACGCCCTGCACACCCTGGGCCAGTTCCCGTCGGCGATCACCGCGTACCGGGAAGCCATTCGACTCGATCCGAAGTTCGCCGTGGCGTACTCCAACCTCGGGAACGCACTGCGCGATTCAAAGGACTTGCCCGGCGCCGCCGCCGCCTTCAAGGATGCCGTCCGACTCGACCCCGGCTACGCCCTCGGGCACAACAACCTCGCCAACGCCCTGCAAGACGCGGGGGATCTGCCCGGGGCGCTCGCGGCCTTCAGGGAAGCCGTTCGGCTCAAACCCGACTTCGCCCTGGCGCACTCGAACATGGCGAGTGCCCTTTGTGAATCGGGGGATCCGCGGGCGGCGGTCGCGGCGTGCCGGGAGGCCGTTCGGCTCGCCCCGGCGGACGCACCGTTCCGCTCCAATCTGGGGAGCGCCCTGCGCGAGGCGGGCGATCCGGACGGGGCGATCGGTGCTTACGAGGACGCGATTCGACTCGATCCGCGGTACGCGCCGGCCCGATCCAACTTGGGGACGGCCCTGCGCGACCGGGGCGACCTGCGGGGTGCGATCGCGGCCTATCAAGAGGCGATCCAACTCGACCCGAAATTTGCCCCGGCCCACTCCCACCTCGGGAACGCGCTCCGCGAGGCCGGCGACCTGCGAGCCGCGACCGCGGCGTGCGAGGAAGCGGTCCGACTCGACCCGAGCCAGGCGCACGCGCACTATCACCTGGGACTGGTCCTGAAGGCCGCCGGCGACGCACCCGGGGCCGTCACCGCGTACCGAGAAGCGATCCGGCTCCGGCCCACATTCGCCCCGGCGCACAACAACCTCGGGATCGCGCTGAAAGCCGCCGGCGACCTGCCGGGGGCCGTCACCGCGTACCGGGCCGCGGTCCGAACCGACCCCAAGTACGCCCCGGCCTACAACAATCTCGGGGTCGCGCTGAAAGCCGCCGGCGACCTGCCGGGCGCTATTGGCGCCTACCAAGACGCCGTGCGACTCGATCCGAAACACGTGTCCGCCAACTACAACCTGGGCCTCGCGCTGACGGCGAGGGGCGACGCGCCGGGGGCGATCGCCGCGTACCGACGGGCCCTCCGGCTCAACCCCGACCTCCTCCCCGCTCACGCCAGTTTAGCGCCGTTACTACAGGCATCCGGCGACCTGCCGGGGACCGTTGCCGCGTACCGCGAGGTGATCCGACTAGCTCCCCGGCACGCCGGCGCCCACGCCGCGCTCGGGTTGGCCTTGTTGGAGTCGGGCGACGCGGGGGCCGGGCGGGCGGCGTTTGCCGAAGCGGTGCGCCTCGACCCGAAACAATTCGGGCCACCGTTTCGCGCGCGCTTCCCCCTACCCGTTGCCCCCCCTCCTCGTGAGGCGAAGTCGCCCACCCGCGAGCGCGATTAATGGTCCAGCGGCTCCGGGAAAGCGGCGCCGGCAACGACCCGTGCGGGCCGCCCCGCCCGCATCACGGAGCAATCGCTGCCGAGCGGACCAATCACGGGATCCCGCGGACGATGAGCGGGCCGACGAGACGGGTGAGCGCGACGGGGAGCCGCTGCCACAACCGGATGACCTGCTGGAACCGCGGGTTGTCCGGGCGCATGTCGCCGACCTCGCCCTGGAGCACGCTGTACTGCCAGGTGGCCGGGTGCGGGACCGCGCCCCACTGCTTCTTGAACCGGAACGTGCTGCTCGCGACGGTCGAGCGGCCGAAGTCGAACACCCGCTGCCCGCGCTCGATCGCGCGCCGCAACAGGTGGTGGTACATCAGCATGTTCACGTTGCTGGGGTTCTGTTCTTTCAGCGCCGAGGCCGTCGGCACCTCGGTGATGCCCCAACCGTGCAGCAGGAGCGCGGCCGCTACGGGGTGGTCGCCGGCGTGCAGGAGGCAAATTTCCGCGTCGTTGGGGAACTTGTTCAGGATCGCACGGAACAGCTCCTTGCCGTACACGGGTGAACCGAGGTCGCGCATATTCGCGCACAGGACGTCGTGGAACCCGTCGAGGCACTCCGCGCCGCCCCACTGCACCGAGAACCCGCCCTTTTCGCCCTTGCGGATCTGGTTGCGCACCTTGGGGCTGAATCCCTTCCACAACTGCTCGGGCACCCGGGCAGCGGCAACCGCATGTGAAACCTTGCTGGTCAGCGAGGCGTTCAGCGCCGGGTGCGCGATTCGGGGCCTCGTGCCGCAGTTCGAGGTAGCGGACGTTTGAGTTCCTCGGCGAGCGTCGCGGCGCGCGCGACGAGTTCGGCCTGGACTTCGGCGGAATGCGCGACGACGCCGTTCGTGTTCAGGTACGGCAGGCTGACGAGGAACCGGCCGAACAGCATCGAGCTGACGCACGCGAGCGGCAGGAACCCGACGGTGCGCCCGCTGGCGGTGGTTTCGAGCGCGTAGACCTCGTGCCCCAACCCGGTGCGCAGCACGTCGAGCCAGAGCGGGTGCTTGCTGAGCGGAACCTCCGGGGCCGAATGCCGCACGAACGCCGCGAGGTCCGCGACCCGGCCGGAGATCGCGGCGCGCGAGTGGGCGACCGTGACGAGCGGCGGTGGTGGGACGGGCGACATGGGGCGATGCATCACGAATTACCGAGGGTCAAAAACCGGCAGCGAACAATGGGGAGCACATCAATCACGGCCAGAAAAACTAAGACGCAGGATCGTACAAGAAATAAAACGGATAATGGACCGGGGGCACATCCGTAAATTAGGTAATTTCTGGTCCTCTTTATGTGCTTCTGGTGCCCTTCTGTGGCCAGCCCCGTTTTTCTGTTTTGATCGTGCCTGAATCAACGTTCTCCTGTGGCGTTTCCGATTCACCGTGCCAGCAGTTCGTCGTAGAGGCACTTGAGGCGCTGCATTCGCGTTGCGAAGTTGTATCGTGTCTCGACGGTTTTCCGCCCGGCCGCGCGGAACTGTTCCCGTCGGGAATCGCTCCGGAGTAACTCGGCCAGCGCCGCGGTCAAGCCATTGAGGTCACCCGGTTCGACCAGTGCGCCGTTGTGCCCGTCCCGAATCAACCGCGGGACGCCGTTCACGCGCGTCGAGACGACCGGCACGCCGAGCGCCATCGCTTCGAGCACCACGTTCGGGAGCCCCTCGCGCAAGCTGCTCAGAGCGAACACGTCCATCGCCTCGAAATACGCCCGCACGTTGGTCTGCCAGCCGGCGAGCCGCACGCGGGCGCCCAAGTCTAGTTCGCGAATCAGGCGCTCGAGGTTCGCGCGCTCGTCCCCCTCCCCGACGATGACGAGTCGAACGTCGTGCCCTTGCGCGACGAGCGCGTGAGCCGCGCGAATTAGAACATCGAATCCCTTCTCGGGCGACAACCGACCCACCGCGCCGATCACGGGGGAGTTTGTGGGTAAATCTAATGTGGCCTTTGCGTCCGCCAAAGTTTGTACGCGCGAATACTCCGCGGTGTCGATACCGTTTTCGAGCAGCACGCAGTTTTTGGCCGGCACCCCGGCCGCGAGGCACGCATCGAGGAGGTCGTCCGACACGCAGATCACGCGCTCGTAGTACGGGAGACAGAGCTGGTCGATGCGGTAATACAGCGGCGTCCGGCGCGTGTGCCGGACCCACCCGTGAACCGTCGTCACCAACCGCATCGGCCACAGGCGCTTCAGCAGCAGCCCGAGCGCGTTCGTCTTGTAATCGTGGCCGTGCCACACGGTTACGTTTTCGCGCCGGCAGATCGCGAGCGCCCGCGTCACGACGCGCCAGTCCCACGCTCCGCGGTCCGGGATGGAGGTGAGCGGCGCGCGGTACTTCGCGGCCTGGCGCGTGAGCACGTCGAACCCCGGATCACCGGGCGGGTGCATGTACGCGCACACCGTCCGGTACCCGAGCGGCTCCAGGAACCGCGGCGAGTTCAGGATGGTCTTCTCCGGCCCGCCGCCGGCCCCGGTCACGACGCGCGCGTCCAGGATCACCGGTTTGGTGGTCGGTTCAGCGCCTCGTTCGATTTCCGGTGAATCGGACAACAGAGCGGGCGGGTGAATGAGTGAGCCGGCGGTGTCCACGGCGTGGGTCGGTTGGAGTAAGTGTAGGTCGAGAACGGCCCGCGCGTGAGGAGAAGCGCACGATCAAGCGGGCGGAAAGATCGCGGCGAGCAGCGGTTGTAAACAGTGTTCCCAGTGGTGGTGCTGCTCGACGTATTGCCGAGCGGCACCCGACAGCGCGTGACGCAGGGGCGCGTCCGTGAACAATGCACTGACGGCACGGACCCACTCTTGCGGGGTCGAAGCCGAGAGCAGGTGAACCCCGCTCTCCGTGCCCAGTGCGGCCAGCGCCGGCGGCGCGGCCACCACCGCTTTCGCCATTGCCATCGCTTCCAGTACCTTGTTTTGCACGCCGCGGGCGAGCCGGAGCGGAACCACTACGGCCGCGGCCGAAGCCACAAACGGGCGCACATCAGGCACTTGACCGATAACAGAGATACCGGGGATCGCGGCGAGCGCTTGCACCGCGGCCGTCGGTTTGCGCCCGATAATGCGGAACTCGGCGGTGGGGAATTTTTCACGGAGCGCCGGCCAAACGTCACGCGCGAACCAGATCGCGGCGTCTTCGTTCGGCAGGTAATCGAGCGCGCCGACGAACGCACACGCCAGTTGTGTTTCGTACTGCACCGGCGCGAAGTAGTCCAAATCGACGCCGTTGGTCGCGACCGTCGCAGCGCCCGCGTGGGTGAACGAATCGTAGACGTTCGCTTCGGCCCGACTTACTACACTCGCGGCCCGCGCGAATTCGGCTATCGCGCGTTCGGCCTTTCGTACCCGCTTCGCTTCGAGGCGGTACAGCCATTTCTTGGGCGCGCGACCGACCGCCGCGAAATCGAGCCATTTTTGGCTGTCCACGTCGATCAAATCGACGACCGCGGGCGTACCAGCAAGAGCGGGGATGCGCAGATACGGCACGAGCGCGGACGACGACGCGACAACGGTATCGAACTTCGTCTCCGCCGCCCACTGTTTCAACACGCGGGCCAGCCCGCTCGACGCGAATAACCCTTCCGAAAGGCTCGCGCCGGTGGCGAGGCTCCACGCGGCCCGGCCCCAACGCGACACGCGGCCGACTGGGATCACAGCGACCCGTTCGCAGAGATCATTGAGTGCGGTGAGCGATTCCGGCGGAACGGGTTCGTCCGCGAGGCACCCGAGCCAGACGCGGCCGCGCGTCACCATCTGCCGGAGCAGATGGTACGTGCGAATGCGGTCGCCTTTATCTGGGGGGTAGGGAACGCGGTGCGTGAGATAAAGAACCCGCGGGGCGGGTTCTTGTAGCGACCGGTCCATCACGCGGGCATGAGAGCGGGCATCGTTTCGCTGTCGTCGGGGATCGACACAACGTTGGCGACGAACCCGGCGGCCACGGCGTCGCGGTTCGGGAGGAAAAACAGGCGGCGGAGCGCGTTCGGGCTTGCTCCCGCTTTGCACAGAGTGGCCGCAATCAAGCGGAGGTCGAGGAACAGGCTCTGGTTCTCGACGTAGTAGAGGTCGTACACGACCTTGTAGCGCACGCTGGTCACGTCCGAGTCGGCCGGCAGTTGGCACTGCGCGAGGCCGGTCACGCCGGGCTTCACGCGGAGCCGGTGGCGGTAGCCCGGGACAAGTTGGTTCAGGCCCTTCGCCTGGATCACTTCGGGCCGTTCCGGGCGCGGGCCGACCAGACTCATGTGCCCGAGCAGCACGTTGAACAGTTGCGGCAGTTCGTCGATGTGCGTGGCCCGCAGGAACTTGCCCACGGCGGTGATGCGCGTGTCGCCCTTCTGCGACCACTGAATGCCGGAGCTGGCCTCGCAGTTCAGTCGCATCGAGCGGATCTTGATGATCTTGTATTTGCGCCCGTTCAGCCCGACGCGCGTTTGTGTGTAGAACACCGGGCCGGGCGACGTGATCTTGACGGCGATCGCGGCGAACGCCATGAGAACGAGAGCCAACGGGAGCATGGCGAGTGCGGCGGCGTAGTCGAACACGATTTTCGCCGCGGCGTACCAGCCCAAGTTCACGGGGATCTCAAGAACCGCGTCCGACGGGAGGCAATCGATCTCCGGCCACGGTTCGCGTTCGGGCGACTGGGCGGGGGTCGGCAGTGTCGGCGGGTGCGTCGGCACAGCACTCATAAGGAGTCCGTTCTCCGGCTTCGGGGCGAGGCGTTAAACGTTCTCGGGTTCCCGCTCGCGTTACGGGCGAAGCAGCGGGTCTTACTTCGATTCGGACGGTCGGGGGGCCAGCGCTTTTTTCACTTCGGGCAAAAAGTCCGTCAGGAATTCGTGGATCGGGTCGTGGGCGCTGGTCGCATCTGGTCCGGGTCGCGTCACGTACATTTTGTATAGCGCAGACTGCCAACCGAACCGGACATTTGTGGAAGCTTCCCAATCCCCACCCAATCCCCACATCCAGCAAACCCGTTGCGACTCGGCTGGTGGGGCCATCTTATCAAATCGAGCCGACCAGTAGGTCGCGGGCGACTGGTCCGGCAGTGCCACCGCTTTTTTCTGCGGCTCTCCTGCCATTGTATAACCGCTACCGGCGTAACAAGCCTCGGGGGTATGGGCGCCGATAGGACCGCTAGGACCGCACAAGATCAGTACGCTGAATTCTGCTCCGGTCTTTCTGTGTTTATAAATTCTTGACAAATGCCCAGTCGCTTCAGCTACTTTCAACACCTTATCAGACATCTGGTATTCTGAGCTCGTCCAGTTTCCGAAATTTGTGGGAATACCGGCGAGCTTTTCAGATGCGGCGCGAACGTCTTCAGACGGTCCCCATCGATTCGACCGCGTTCCTTCAACTATCGCGGCTCCCGCAAGCCCCGCCACCGCAAGCACAATCACCAACCACTTGCGAAGCACCGCACGCCCGGCATTTCCGGGCGAAAGTGCGGGCGCGATTTGGTGGGGGTGAATGCTCATGTGGGCACTATTCGCATCGAACTGCGGTTTCGCAAGGTGAGCAGGGCTTAAATTCGCTCGCCTTGCGAAATCGATAGCGACATAAGTCTCTATCCGAAAAATGGTTACGCGGGAAGCTGTTTCACGTAGTTGTAACCGTAGGAATACACGTCCTGCTTGATGCCGTTCACCACGGCTCCGACCAGTTGGATATTCAACTGCGTCAGTTTCTCCGATGCGGTAACGACCTTCGGCAGTTGGCTTACATCCTGCATGATCGAAAATACAACACCGTCCACGTGTTGCGCGATTAAGAGGGCGTCCGCGACCGGCAGCACCGGGCAGCTATCAACGATCACGAAGTCGAACTGTCCGCGGAGCCGGTTGAACAACGTTTTGAGCGGGTTCCCTTGCGCGAGCGCGGCGATGGTTGCGTTCGAGCAGTGGCCGGCGGGGATGACCCACAGGTTCGGGACCGCGGTAGCCTGCACCGCGTCGCTCACGTCCACTTCCTGACGCAACACTTCAGACACGCCCGGCGCGAGGGGAAGCTCGAACAGCTTCATGATCGACGGGTTCCGCAAGTCGCAGTCCACGATCAGGGTGCGCATCCCGGCGGTCGCCATACTGGTTGCCAGTTGGCTCGCCAGCGAGGTCTTGCCCTCGCCTTGCGTGGCACTAGTCACCATCACCACTTGCATCGCCTGGGCCTTCGCGGTGTGGAGCAGCATCGTGCGCGTCGAGTTGATGGACTCGTTGAGTACGAAGCGCCAGTTCGCGCCGCCGGCCTCGGTCGCGGCCTGGAGGCTCGCGCGGTTCGGGAACGCGGGCACGGTCCCGATGACCCGCATCCCGAGTTCGTTCACCACCTGGTCGACGCCGTCGACACGGCGCGAGCGCCATTCGAGGAACGAGACGAGCAGGATCACGCCGAAGAAGGACACGGCTCCGCCGGCCGAGGACAGCACGATCTTCTTGTTTTGGTTGTTGTTCGGGATCTTCTCGGCGCCGCCCCGGGCGCTCACGCGCCCGCTCTGCAGGGCCGCGACCTGCAACTGAATGAGCTGCGACTGGATCTTGTCGTGCATCTCGCGCTGCGGCTGAAGGTTTTTGCGGTCCTCGTCGATGCTCAGCCCGCCCGCGGCGGTGGTCGCGATCACCCGTTGCAGCCCGTCGCGCTCGAGCCGGTGCTTTTCGCGCACCCCCTTCTTGACCTCGATCGTGTAGGCCAGTTCCTCGGCGCGTTTTTTCTTATTCGCGGTGTCGATCGCCCGGGCGACCTCGAGGGCCTCGGTCGCGGCCAGTTTTTCGGCGCCCTTGACCTCGGCTTCGAGTTTCTTCACCTCGGCCCGCAGGGTCGCGATCCCGTCGTCGAGGTCCGGGTTGGTGGCCTTCGTTGCCTCTTTGTCCGCGTACTCCTTGCGGGCGGTGTAGGCGCTCTTCGCCGCCTTGACCCGCACGTCCGCGGCCACGAGTTGGGTGACGATGGCCGGGTCCGGTGGGGTCTTCGGATCCTTGTCTTCTAACTGTTTTTGCACCACCTTGAGTTCGGCCTCGGCCTTCTCGATCTCGCGCCCGGCCCCCACGAACAGCGCGTCGGCTTCGACGTGCTGCTTTTGGAGCAGCGCGAGGGCGTTGCTGGTGGCCTCCGCGCCCGTGGTACCGTTGGTCCGGCCGGCCAGTTCGAGCTTACTTTTTTGGTCGCTGAGCTTCTTTTCGATGCTCGTGAGCGTGGCCTGGAGAGCGGCGCTCTGGTCGTCGCGCTGTTTGCGGTCGAGGACGGTGGCGTCGTCCACGTACCGCCGGACGACGTGGTCGAGGATCACCTTCATGTCCTCGATGTTGTTGCCGGTGAGCGTGACTTCGAGGATCTCCGGAGCCGCGACCGCGACCCGGATCGTGTCCTCGAGCATCGCGACCGGGTCCTCGGACTGCTTGACGGTGTCGAGGCTCGATACGGCCGGGTCCGCGAGGGCGCGGGTGAACACGTCGCGCGACTTCAGCAGGAACATCTGGTGGCGGCGGTACGCCTCGAAGTCCTCCTGGGTCTTGTTGACGAACTCGACCTGCTTGGGTTGTAGCTGCACGAGCGCCCGGACCTGGTGCTTGCCCGTGGGCAGTGCGAGCCAGATCCCGACCGCGACCGCGACCGCGACCAGACCGCCGATAAACGTGCCCAGCACCCACCGCCGTCGGAATGCGTTCAGCAACCCAAGTGGGGTGGGAGTGGCCGCCACCGCCGGTCCCGGGATGTTGGGCTGGTTCGTGTAGTTAAACGGCGAAAGCGCGACCGGGACCGGCCCCCCGCTCTGCGGGACCTGGTACGGCGGCTGCATCATGGGTGGGTCACCGGCGATCGGACGGGCCATTATGTGGGGTCTCCGGCGCGGAAGCTCGGAGCGGGGTGCGTGCGCACGTCCCGCGTGCGGACAGGCTCGGGCCGAACCCGGAGCCGGGACCGGGGCTGGTTTATCCGGGGCGACCGATTCGACCCGCAAATTCAACCCCGTTAAAACCTTAGCACGCTGCGCGCCGGATGTTCCGGTGGCCGCGATGCTTCTCGCTGAGCGATCGCAAACAACTACCGTCGTTGGAGTTCCGGCAGCGGTTTTGCCGCGGTGCCGGGGCGCGGTTGCGGTTCCGCGGTTCGCGCCGGAATGGTGCCGCGTAGGTATTACCGACGTCCGCGCCATTTTCGCCGGAGTTTACGACACTTTCGTTTGGTCCGTCACAGTGTAATCTCTGCAACCCAGGATAGGAAAGAGCACCTGTCAAGGCAGTCGGGAAGATTTGGCCCCGGCGCGGAAGGATTAAAGGTGGGGTTAGGATGGGTAGGTCCGGAAAGGGCGGATGGGAGGGAATGTTTTTATTGGACCGGGAAATGGGGGACGCCGATTAGACAGGCGAGCGTGGCGGACCGGGGAACCGGAGCGGTCCCGGTCGTCCGCACTGTTTGCGTAGTCCCAAGGATCGGGATAAGGAGAGTATCATGGCGCCCCGGCGCTTCTGGAAAGTGTGGGTGGCGTTGGCCGCGGTCGCCGGTTCGTTCGGCGGCTCCGGGTGTCGGTCGGCCCACGATTTGAAAGCGGAACGCGACTGCTGCAAGCCGCCGCAGTTTAACTGCTGCACCATCCCCGACGTCCCGGTTCCCAAGGAACTGAACAAGGTCAGCCTCCCGGCATACATCGTGGAGACGCCGGACGTCCTTCAGATCGAAGCGATCCGGGTGATCCCGTTGCCGCCGTTCCGGTTGGAGCCGCTCGACGTACTCTACCTGAGCGCGGAGAACGACTTCGACCAGAACAAGCTCACCGGGCTGTACCCGGTGGACCCGGACGGCACCATCAACCTGGGGCCGCGCTACGGCGGGGCGCTCCGGGTCGCGGACATGACCGTCGAAGAGGCTCAAAAGGCCATCGAAGATAAGGCGCGGATCAAGGCGAAGAACGTCAGCGTGACCGTGTCGCTGGCGCAGTCGCACGGCGTCCAACAGATCAGCGGGCAGCACATCGTCCGGCCCGACGGCACGGTGGGGCTGGGGTCCTACGGGAGCGTGTACGTCGCGGGCCTGAGCCTCGCGCAAGTGAAGCAAGCGATCGAGGCGCACCTCTCGAAGTACCTCGTGCGCCCCGAAGTGTCCGTGGACGTGTACTCGTACAACAGCAAGTTCTACTACGTCATCACCGACTTCGCGGGCAACGGCGAACAGGTGACGCGCCTGCCGCACACGGGCAACGAGACCGTGCTCGACGCGGTGTCGCTCATCGGCGGGCTGTCGGCGGTGTCGAGCAAGAAGATCTGGGTGGCGCGCCCGGCCCCGACCGAAGCCGGTAACGACCAGATCCTGCCCGTGGACTGGTGCGGGATCACCCGTAAGGGGCAGGTGAAGACGAACTACCAGATCATGCCGGCCGACCGGATCTACATCCTGTCGCAGCCGCTGAGCAAGTTCGACACGTACTTCGCCCGCGTCCTGTCGCCGGTCCAGCGCACGCTCGGTGTGGCGCTGCTCGCCGGGAGCGTGAACAACCAGTTCCGCAACAACGGGAACAACGGGAACGTCGGGATCGTGGCCCCGATCATCCCTTAAAACGGGACCGTCTGAATCGAAGGTTGTAGGGTCGAAAGTCACAACGTCGGAGACCGCGCTCGATTGCGGTCTCCGACGTTGTGACTTTCGACCCTACGACCTTTGTCATTTGTCATTGGTGGCTCGAATTGAGGAATCGGCACGTCCGGCCGGTTCTTCTGGTCGTGCCGCCGGTCACCGTGCGGAACATGGACATCGGTGGTGCGGCGCCTGCTTCGGCGCGTTCCGCGGCGCCGATGTCGTTTGCGGCAGCCGGAAGTGGGTCGTGCTAAACTGAACGGCCTCGCGCACCCTCTTCTGAAGGAGTCCCAGTATGTCGTTCCGAGTGTCCGCGATCATCGCCGCTGTCATCGTTTTGGAGTTCGCGACGCTCAACCCAGCGGGGGCACAACCGCAGGCCCCCGTCCGCCCGCGGAACACGCAGTTTCAGAGCGTCTTCGGCGGCGGGCGCCCGATCGTGGCCAATCCCGCTCAGGGGTTCCTGGGGCAGAACCAACCGGTCGTGAACCCGAACGGTCCGCAAGTGCCCGGGTTCGCGTACCCGGGTCAGGTTTTGTACCCCCAGGGTCTCAACGGCCCGACCGCCGTCGACCCACAAATGCGACCCACGGGCGTCGTCGGCTCGTTCAACAACCTCGGGCACTGGTACGGCGGGAACACGGGGAGCTACGGCCACTGGTACCCGAACGGGATCGCGAACGGGCGCGGGGTGTTGGGCTACGGCGGCGGGAACGGCACCTTTGGTCCCGGCGGGAGCGTCGGCCCGACGGTGGGCAACTCGGCCCGATCGGGCGGCTTGCTGAATTCCGTGGGTGGAACTGCACTTGGCGTGGGGGCCGCGGTCGGCTCGTTCCGTCGGTGAATTGAAGACCCGAGTTGCGCTGCTTCGGGCACGTAACGAACCGCGCCGTGAGGACGTGTGTTTACGAGCCGCGACCGCAAGGGAGCGGGGAAGCTCCCAGGGTTCTCGGAATCGTGCCCGCTACTGGATGCCGTTGCACCGCTCCCTTGCGGTCGCGGCTCGTAAAATGGTTCGTTTGAACGAATTCTGCTCTCAACCGTGAAAGGAGTCTCGGTATGAGTATTTGCTCGTGTTTCGCCCGGCTCGCGACGAAGGTCGCGGCCGTGGGGGTAGTGGCGTGGGCCGGTTCGTCCGCACGCGCCGCGGACGTCACGCCGCCGGTCCCGGTGGCGGTCGGCGCGCCGGTCACTCTCGGTGCGCCCGGCTGTGAAACCTGTCAGCACGGCACCCCGAAGGGGAGCTGCACCACGTGCGGGAAGTCGATCCTCTTCCCGAACAAGAACAAGAAGCCGTACCCGGTCACCCTGGCCCCCGGCGCGTGCTTCGGGTACTTCCAAACGCAATGGCGGAAGTGGGACGAAGTGTGCCCGTACCCGTACCAGGGGCAGAACGCGAGCGACGCCCCCAAGCCGCCCGTCATGACGCCCCCGCGCCCGGGCGAAGAACTGAACCCGCCGCGCCCGGTCGAGCCGAAGGGGACGAACCCGAAGGGGACGAACCCGAAGGGGAGCGACGCCGAGCCGAAGACGGACACCAAGAAGCCCGGCGACCTGCCGCCGATCCCGCCGGTTCCGGGCAGCAAGTTTAATCCGTGATCGTATGCTAAGCCGAGGACCGAGGACCGTCGCCCGCACCCGACCGCGACCCGGTCGGGTTGCTGTGTTTGTGGGGCTCCCGGTTTCACGTTCCACCTCTTCCACGGGGAATTTGCGATGGCGGGAAAGTGTCTGGTGACCGGCGGGGCGGGGTTCATCGGCTCGCACTTGGTGGAAGCACTCACCGCAGCGGGTTACACCGTGCGCGTGCTCGACGACCTTTCGACCGGGCTCCCGAGTAACCTCGAGCACATCTCGCCCGCCCCGGAACTGATCCGCGGGTGCGTAACCGATGCCGGGGTGGTCGAGCGCGCGGTATCGGGGTGCGACGTCGTGTTCCACCTCGCGGCCCTGGCGTCGGTCGCGAAAAGCGTCGAAGACCCGCTCGCGTCGCACGCGGCCTGTGCAACGGGGGCGCTGAACGTGTTCCACCAGGCGCGCAAGGCCGGCGTTCGGCGCATCGTGTATGCGGGGAGTGCGAGCGCCTACGGGAACGCCTCCGACGAGGCCGGTCAGGACGAGAACACGCCGCTCATGGCGCTCTCGCCCTACGCCGCGGCGAAGCTCGCCGGGGAGTTGTACGCGGAATCGTTCGCGCACTCTTACGGCATCGAAACGGTGCGGCTCCGGTTCTTCAACGTGTTCGGCCCGCGCCAGCGCGCGGACAGCCCGTACTCGGGCGTGATCGCGATCTTCGCGGCACTGCTCGCCGCGGGGCGCACCCCGACCATTCACGGCGACGGGCTCCAGTCGCGCGACTTCGTGTACGTCTCGGACGTCGCGAAGGCGCTGATGCTCGCGGCCGAAACGCCGGGCGTGAGCGGGCGCGTTTACAACGTGGGCACCGGCGGGAGCGTGAACCTGCTGATGCTGATCGCGGAGCTGAACAAGATCCTCGGCACGACCGCGGTCCCGACCCACAGTGATTCTCGCATCGGCGACGTGCGGCACTCGCGCGCGAAGATCGACCGCATCCGGGCCGACCTCGGCTACGCGGCCACGGTGCCGTTCGCCGAGGGGCTGCGCCGCACGCTGGAGTGGTCCCAGTCCCAGGCGAACTAACCCCGACTTCTTCACCGGGCTCCCGCCCTGTGCTACGTCAGACGGCCCCTCCGGGGCGAAAACCCGAACCCTCGGTCACCCGGTCACCTTCATCTCATCTGCAATGTGGCGGTGAAGGCCAGTGCCTTTCCGCCCCGGAGGGGCCGGTGTTCGTAGCACAGGGCGGAAGCCCTGTGTGCTTGACGGCCGCGCACAAAAGGCGATGATAAGCACCTCGATTCGAGTTGGTCCCGCCTTCATCCTGACACGCCGTTCCCACACCATGAACTCACACGAACACTCACGCCGTTCGTTCGTTAAGCACTCTGTTGCGCTGGTAGGTTCCGCGCCCCTCATGGGCGGCACCCTTCGCGCGGAAGCGGACAAAGCCGACAAGCCGCTCCTTGCTTATGTGGGGACGTTCAGTTCTCCGCTGCGCGACGTGTTGCCGACTCAGGTGGATCTGCCGCCCGGGAACGGGCGCGGCATTCACATTTTCAAAGTGGACCGCACCACCGGGGCGCTAACGGCAACCGGCATTCACGAGATGGGCACGAGCCCGAGTTGCCTAGCCGTCAACGCGGCCGGAACGCGGCTGTATTCGGCCAACGAAACCGACCGCGTGGGCAAGGACAAGGTGGGCACGGTCAGCGCGTTCGCGATCGACCGGGCGGACGGCAAGCTGAAGTTGCTCAACACGGTGAACTCGGGCGGCGCCGGCCCCACCTACGTGAGCATCCACCCGTCCGGGAAGTTTGTGCTGGTGGCCAACTACTTCGGCGGGTCCGTTGCCGTACTGCCGATCCTCGAAGACGGTCGGTTGGGCGACGCCACCGACACCAAAATCGACGCCGGGAAGGTTGGCCCCACCAAGGCAACCCATGCCCCGCCCGGGAGTTTCGCTTTTAGTGGCCACGACCGGACCCACGCGCACATGATCGAAGCCGATCCGAGCGGGCGCTTTGTGCTGCACGTGGACCTGGGCTTGGACAAGATCTTCGTCTGGAAGTTTGACGAGAAGAAGGGCACGCTGACACCGAACGAACCGCCCGCGGTTTCGCTACCGCCCGGCGACGGCCCGCGGCACTTTCACTTCCACCCCAACGGCAAGTGGTTCTACTCCATTCAGGAGGAAGGCTCCACGGTCGTGCTGTTCGACTACGACGGCACGACCGGCACGCTGACCTCCCGGCAGACGATCTCCACGCTGCCGCCCAAGTTCGCGGGCAGTAACTTCTGCTCCGAGATCCTCGTTTCCACCGACGGTCGATTCGTCTACGCGGGCAACCGGTTGCACGACAGCATTGGGATCTTTGCCATCGGTGAGAAGGGAACGCTGACCCACGTTGCCGACGAATGGACCCGTGGGAACTACCCGCGCAGCTTCAGTTTCGATCCAACTGGCCAGTTTCTGTACTGTTGCAACCAGCGCGCGGACAACGTCACCGTGTTCCGCGTGGACCGCAAGACCGGCGGACTCACTTTTACGGGGCACTACACGCCCGTTGGTAACCCGTCGATTGTCGTGTTCCTCGATTTGGCGAAACCGGGTGAGTGACGCGCTCAGAATTGAGGAGTCCGCTTCTTATAAGGGAGCGGCTCCAGTGCCTGTGTTCATGACACTTTTGAAGAACGCCCAGATCATCTCGGTGGCGTTGACGGCGTTCGAGGGCGGTCCGGCCACACGCGGGTTCAGTTGTGCTCCACCCCCGGGCCAGTGGTGGCCGAGGTCTTCGACCGTGACCGCGTCGAAGACGACCGGTCCGCGGTAGCGATCCACCCTAACTGTCTGATCGTCTTGTTGTAGTACGGGGGCTTCGGCGCACCCGAGCGCCCGCGCCCAGCGTTCGAGCGTATCTGTAATGGGCGGCCGGCGCACGAGTCGGTTGCGCCACGGCAACCGCACATCGCCCCCGCGGAGTGGGAGCAACAAATCACGCGCGCCGACGGTATAGAGTGTGGGGACGGGGCGAGCGGGGCGCGGGTCGCGTAGCCAGCAGTATCCCGCAACAGGGGCGATGGCCGCCACACGGTTCGCCGCTTCTGCCGCGAGACGAAATGTCATCCCGGCCCCGTTCGAGAAGCCCGTTACAAAGATGTTGCGCGCGTCAGCGCGGAGACGAATTATCGCGTCGTCCATGACCGCTGTGAGGAAACGAACATCGTCCGGTAAAGCCGAAGAACGCGGCGCGAAGGGCGAGTCGGAATTAGAAGAAGATTCGGTGCCTGAGTCTTCGATTGCTCGCGGTTTGTTATTCGCTTCAGAAGCGTCGTTCCAGCGCTGCGGATTCGCAAGAAATGACGGCGGTTTAGTCGGGTCCGGGGGAAGTGCTTCCGGAACAGCGAGCGCAAAGCCTTCGCGCCGGGCGAGTTCCGACCAACCTGTTTCGCGGTCGGCCCATTCCGCGGTCCCGCCCGTGCCGGTGAGGAAGATCACGAGCGGCGCGCCCGGAGACACGGGGAATGAGAGCCATTCCCGACGAAAACCAGAGATTTCTGCCCCAATTCGTTCCACAGGGACGTTTTAGGAAATGAGTACCTCTCCGGAACGTGAACTTACTGACTCGTTGAGCACGTTGAACGGGACCATCTGTAACGAACTGCGCAATGTCGTAATTGGCTCCCGGGGAAGCGTGAACCGAGTTCGTCCCGATCGCGCCAGTAGATTTGGGCACGCGGTTTGCGCGGAAGTGTAATTAGTGAAGGGGGCGAAAGTTTACCGGCCGAATCTGCGCCCGGCCTTGGAAGGTCGGGTATAATACTGAGGGATCGAACGGAATCGGCGCGAACCGTGAACCTTTCGTTCTTCGGGACCGTCGAAATTCTGGGGCGGGTTGTTCCGCCCACAATCGCGACCTAAGCTGTTGTTCCCATCGCGGGCCAGTGTCCGGAACCACTGACGCGCGAGACCCCCATCAAGACAAATTCGTTGGCACGGGACTCGGAGCGATCAGGCCCCGGTAGACCCGTATCGCGATACGGTACGCACACGACTTTTGCCGACCGGGGTTCACCGGACGGAACGGACTGAAATATGAACCGTATGACGCACAACGACGAACTGAACGACCAACCCGTGAACGAACTGCCACACGACGAACGTGTGCCGCAGGACGAGCGCGAGGATTCGGACGACGATTTGGCCGACGACAGTGAGGAATCGGACGAGGATACCGCACTCGAACCAGAAGAGGCGAGTGGCGATAGCGAGGCCGCGAGCGAAGACGAGTATGCCGGTGGACCGGACGACGCGCTCGGGTTGTACCTCCGGCAGATGGGTTCCATTCCGCTGCTCAACCGCGAACGGGAACTCGCACTGGCGAAGCGCCTGGAGCACCACCGGAACCGGTTCCGCAGTGCGGCACTATTGTGCCCGCGTTTGCTCGTCCGGGTGTTGGAGAAGTTCGAGCAGATCGCGGCCGGCCAAACGCCCATCGACCCGAACATCGACGCTTACTCTTCCGCGGACCTGCGTCTCACTCGGGCGCAGATTCTTGCACGCCTCGGCACCGACCTCCCGACGCTCCGCGTGCTGCTCGGTCAAGACAGCGTGGTGTTCGCGGCCGGCGTGCGGGACGAGTTCCGCGGCGACCACAGCGCGTGGCAGCGTGACCGGTTCCACCGGCTCGCCAAGTGCCGTCGACTCGTGAGCGAACTGTCGCCACGAACGGAGCTCCTGGAGCGCTGGACGGACGAACTGAACGACCTCGCGGACGAACTGAAGCATTTGGCGATCGCGCAGAGCGAAGTCGGGTGCCCGGCCGACCGCATTAAACAAACCAAACTGCTCCGCGACGCCGAGTGCGGTGCGTCGATGACGACCGACGAACTGGCGGCGCTGATCCGCGTGCTGCGGAAGCGGCGGCTGGCGTACCAGGCGGTGCGGAAGGAACTGGCGGAAGCGAACCTCCGGCTCGTCGTCTCGATCGCCAAGAACTACCGCAACCGCGGGCTGCCGTTCTCGGACCTCATTCAAGAGGGCAACCGCGGGCTGATGCGGGCCGTGGACAAGTACGAGTGGCGGCTGGAGTTTAAATTCGGCACCTACGCAACGTGGTGGATTCGGCAGGGGATCACCCGGGCACTGCACGACAATGCCCGGACGGTCCGCGTGCCGTGCCACCAGATCAGCCTGCTGTCGCGTATGGAGAAGACGCGAGGGGAACTCACGGCCGCAACCGGTCGCGAGCCAACCACCGAAGAACTGGCCGCAGCGTTGGACATCAAGCCCGAGGACGCCCGCAGCCTGCGAATCGTCGGCCGGCACCCGGTGAGCTTGAACGACGCAGTTGGTGGAGAGGGCGAACGCGCTCTCGAAGACTTCCTGAGCGACGGTCAGATCCCGAACCCCGGCGAACACGTCGACGCGAACTTGTTGAAAGAACGTATCGGCGAAGTGCTGAAGAGCCTGGCGCCCCGGGAGCGCGAGGTGATCGAACTGCGGTTCGGTCTGAAGGACGGTACCCCGCGCACGCTCGACGAAGTGGCCAAGCAGTACGGCATCACGCGCGAACGTATCCGCCAGATCGAGGCCCGCGGGCTGCTGAAACTCCGCCAGCCGACGCGCTCGTGCCGGCTCGAAGAGTTCGCCGACGAGAACGAGTAACTCGGACCAATAAGCGAACGACGCGGCCGGAGAGAAACACTCTCCGGCTGCGTCGTTTTTCGTACCCATTACTTACTTGATCCCGCCCTTAACGCGCGACACCTCGACGGTGACCGGGCCAGTCGTTGACGGCTTGCTATCGATTCCCAGTTCGCTCGAAAGCTTGTTCGCGGCCTCTTGGGGATTGCCCTTCACGTCGCTCGGCGTAACGAGCATCGTCGGCGGCGTGGGGGCAATAGCCGGAGGCGGCGTCGGGTCGATGCTGGGCACACTTGCGAGGGGCTTGCCCTGCTGAGAGAGCGGCGCGTCCTTGGCGAACGGTCCAACCGGTTTGAACGTGTTGCACCCGGCGAGCAAGCACACGCCCAGCGTGAAGAGGAGCGATTTCACGGGTTCACCTCCCGAACTTCCTGAGTGGGACGCACGGGAGCCGAGGTGCCGCCGAGCGCTGCGGTGCCCGTTACCGGGACCGGCGCGGCCGGGGCGACCAGTTTCGCCGCAGCCGCTTTCGCGTCGAGCGGCTTCTCCGGAGCGAGATCAAACGACGCGACACTGTTCGAGGGCAGTGGAGCCTTCGTGTTCTTCGACACGCCGAGTGCCGCGACCCGCGTTTGGTAGATCGCGTTGGCCTGACGCTCCAGCTCGTCGACCTGCCGCATCAGCGCCTCGTCGACCGGAGTTTTCTCCAGGGCCGCTTGGCGGAGTTCGGTGCAGACGGTGAGCCGGCGGAGCAGGGCCTCGGCCTCGGCTTGTACGGCCCCCTGGACCACGTCCGGCGGGAGCGGGGCCGCCGGGCGCGGACCGCCCATTACCGGTCCGCTGCGAACCGTCGGGCCGGTCGGTTTCGGTGCGCTGAAGACCTTCTTGTACCACGGCCGCGTATCGGTCGCGGACCCGTTATCGGCCGCGATCGCCGGTGTCGCCGTCGTTGTGCCGACCGCCAGCGCAGCGGCGACCCCCCAAGCCCGTAGTCGGCTCATGGTTCCCCCCATTTCCCGCAGTACCGCAAGCGCGGCTCGAGCGGCAGCCCGTGATCCGCGCGTTCCCCAACGGCACGTCTTCAGCGGGTGACTATTCGCAGTGAGTGGGCGGCTTATGCCAATGAGAACCGCGCGTGTAAAGACCGTTTCGGGCGCGATCGGGGATTTCTTAAAGTGTGGCTGTCGCAAGTAACTATCGGGCGGCTGCTCGGGAGATGAAATGCACCGGCCCTCCCCCAATTGGGAGAGGGCCGGGTGACGAACCTTTCTACTGGCTCACCATTTGAACGCGAAGCCGAAGCTGATGCCCTGGATGAAGTAGCCGCTCGTGCTGAATTGCGGCTGCGGACGGATCGGGCTGACCAGCGGCGCCCCGGACCCCGGCGGGAGCAGGTTCGGTACGCGGGCCGCGTCGAGCCGGGTGTCGATCGCCTCACCCGGGCGCACCGCGCTGCTCAGGTACAGGAAGTTATACCCGACGAACAGTTTCAGGCGCTCCGTGGCCTGCCACCCGACGTTCAGCCCGACTTCGGGCACGACCGCGAACTTGTCCTGGCTGAAGCGCCCGATGTTCGCCCCGGGCACGGCGAGCAACCCGCCGGGCGTCGTGGTCGTCAGACCGTTCGCGAACGTCAGCGCCTGGGAGCCATTAATTTCCACCGTCTGGTGAACCGTACCGAACGCGACCGTCGCACGCGGATCGAGCGACCAGCGCCCGCGCTGGAACGTTCCGGTGATCCCGATCTGACCACCGTGGAACTGGTTCTCGGTGCGGAACGAGTCGTTAATCACGCCTGAAATTGCCGGGATGCCGACGTTTGGATCCGAGTCCGCGGTGCGCGCGAACCGCTCGGTGATCGTGAGTTGCTCGGTGACGTTCAAGTAGCGGTAACCGGCGAGCAGGTCGATCCGCGCGGTCGAGTCCCCGATGAGGTAGCGCCGGTAGTTGAGTTCCCCGCCCCACACGGTGCTCTTCATGGCGGCAGTCACGCTGCCGACCGCGACGCCGGGACCGGCGATCACTTCCGACGACTGGCCGAAGGGGAAGTTCGGGTCCGAGAGCGTGCCGTTGATGTTGAAGAACGGCCGCGCCAGGAGCGGGAACTGATTGGTGTTCGCCGAAAACGTCGCCGTGGTCGGCGCGACCCAGAACACGCGGGCGTCGATCCCGCGGCACTCGTTCTCGCCGAACCAGTAGCCGGCCCCGATGCGCCCGCCGACGTGGTAAGTGTCGCCGAACGACCCGCCGAGCAGCACCCGTGTGTCGCCCTGACCGACGATGCCGTTGAATTGGGGCGAACTGGTGGTCACGAGCGGTGGCACCTGGCTGCTGCGGTTCCACCACAGCAGCACTTCTGAGGTCAACCACCACGACCTTCGGGTGCTGGCCAGGCGATCGAAGGGGCCGTGCTGCTGGTTCGCGTTATAGAACGGATCGTCCGTCCCCACCGGGCAGTCGTAGCCGGGCACAACGGACGGAACCACGACGCCCTCACTCGGAAGGCTGCCCGTGGGGATGCGCCCGGTCGGGTCGCGCGACTCGGTGATGCTCGGTGTGCCCGGAACGGCACGCGGCGGCGTCAGAGCGCCGGGCGTCATCGGCTGAGTCATCGGCATTTCGCCCATCACGACGCCCGTGGGCGGCTGCGAAATGACCGGTGTGGGCGTACCGAAGTTGCCGGGCGCGTAGGAGCTACTCGGGGGGTAGCTGCCGGGCACGCTGGTCGTAGTCGGCCGGGATGTGATGTTGCGCAACCCGGTCTGCGTGATGCCCGAATCGGGTTGCGGGTCGGGAATCGCACTCGGGCGCCCGAACGCTGCGGCGCGCGGGCTCTTCGTACCAGTCGGGGCCGGCTGCTGAGCGAACGCGGGGTGTGCAAACACGCCCAGCGCGATTCCCAGACCGCCGAGCAGAATGCGGCGCATGTGAAGTGGTCCTCCCTGACACGCTTGTCGGGTCGGTTTCCTGCCGCCCGGAATGCGTCACGTCACATCTCTCATTCGGCCAAATTCCCGCGCCACACGGAACTTCACTGGCCGTCCGGCGCAACTTCTTTTCCCGGCGCGCCGGACTCAACGGATTTTCGCGCGCCTTCGTACTCACCCGCGCCGGGAGCGCAGATACGGGGACCGCGTTACTCGGGGGGAATGGCTGAAGTGGCGCCGGTACGCGGACCGAAGTAAGCGTCAGAAGCCGCACAAACTGAAGCTTCTCGGGGAAGATGCCAAGGAGGGCGATCGTGGCAACTCGGCGCACGCGACTCAAGAAGAAGATGAAGCAACTGATCCCCGCCGTGACCGTGACGCTTACCACGGTCCCGTTCGCGGTGTGGTCGTCGTCGGCACAGGCGTTCTTCCCGCCGGTGTGGGGTAGCCCCCCGGTCACGGTGGTTCCGCCGGTGAGCCCGCCGCCCATTATTGTGGTACCGCCGGTGAGCCCACCGCCGTTCGTGCCGCCGCCCCCGCCGCCGGTGATCGTGCCGCCGGTCGTGCCGCCGCCGGTGATCGTACCGCCGACGTGCCCGCCCCCGCCGTGTGGGGTGCCGGAGCCGGGTACGATCGTGGGTGGAGTGATTGGGCTGGCCGCGGCCGCGGGCTACGGGTTCCGCCGGCGCGACGGGAAGAAGCCGGAGTAAGAAACCTCGGCCCCTAAATGGCGAACCCCGACCTTGTGGTCGGGGGTGGCGCGGACTGTTAGGACCGACGGTGGCGCTGGTTTTTGGCTGTTACCCCCGACCTTGCGGTCGGGGTTCACAATCAGTCGCATCGACCTGGAACCGCGGCAGATCGTCGCTGTTCGCGCGAAGTTCGCGCACGGTGTCGATCGCGCGGCGGAACCGGAACTCGCCCAGGAGTTGCGCGAGCCGGTCCGTTGTGCGCCCGACTCCGACGTAAGTGCGCCAGCGCGCGAGGCGCCCGAGCGGGAGCTTCGGCTGGTCCGGGTCGAACTCCCACGGGTGGAAGTACAGCATCCCCACTTGTGGCACTTCGGAGCGCGCCGCTTGTCGCAACCCCGCACGCATCACCGCGAGCGGGAACAGGCGGAAGTACCCGCCCCCCGCGACCGGCAGGTTCATACCCGCAACGCGGTACGTCAGCGGCGGGAGTTCGAGGATCTCGCGCTCGCGGCCCTGTGCAACGAACGGCACGCGCGGCGCGGTCGGCAGCCCGTAGCGGTCATGCCGCACCGGGAAAATGGAGCTGTCGTACTCGAAGCCGCACTCAGCGAGCGCGTCAATCGCCCACCACGTCTCACGCATCAAACTGAAGGTCGGCGCCCGGAACCCGAATACTGTTGCGCCGATCGTTTGTTCCAGGACGTCCTTACTTTTACGCAGGTCTTCGCGGAAGCTCGCCGGCGTGAACTGGTGGATGCGGCGGTGGTCCCAACTGTGCGACCCGATTTCGTGACCGGCCGCGAAGATGTCGCGCACGAGCTTCGGGTGGTTCCGGGCGATCTCGCCGACGATGTAGAAAGTGGCCGTGACTTTTGCGGCGGCGAGTTGGTCGAGCAGGCGCCGCGTGGTGGCTTCCATTCGGGCCGCGTAGTTGGCTTTCAGTTCCGGCGAGCACGGCAATCCCACCGCGGCCTCGATCCGGTCGTGTTCTTCGACATCAAAGCTGATGACGTTTGCCACGCGAACGGCCGGGGAGTGTCCGGAGCGAGTCGGGGTACTCGTACCCGCACTCACGCTCGCGGCCCCCAGAGGGCGGTAGGGCGATTGCACGATCTCTCGCATTGCGCTCATATCGGTCTTCCAACGGGAAGCCGGACGGGTTCAGCAGGGCGTGGCGCTGAAGGGTAGCACTTTTTGGGAGTTCGACTCAAGACGGGTCTTGGAAATGCCGATCCGTAAAGGTTTCGCATCGCCGTGTAAGCTCTTCGCTACCTTAGTAAATGCTACTGAGTGACAGAGAGCGACCGAACTAGCCCGCGTTCCTGCTTCCAATACGCGAAACTCCTCATCCAGCAGCAGTTACGTTCACTTGGCTCGGTCAGTTCGGCCGGCATTGAGATTGCACAGTAAATTCTCGGTTGTGTGCGGAATCGGGTTGACAGCGCGGGTGCCTTCTCGCTTTCTTAGCAAGAGGTTGCGGAATCCGCGCAACGCGCCCGCTCGGGAACGCCCCTCGATTCCCAACGGACCGAACTCCATCAAGGAGCATCGGAACGCGACCCACGGAATTCGGACTGTTACGCCCACTCGGTCTCCAATTAGGAGCTGCCCGTTATGCTTCAGCGTCAGTTGCGGTGGATCGTCGCGGGCTGCGCGGCCGTCGCCGTGATCTGCTTCGCCCCGGCCCGGTCGAGCGCCGAAGTCCAGATCCTCGTTGAAGAACTCAACGCGAGCAGCACCGTTGTCGGGAGCAGCGCCTACACCGTCGGTAGCCCGACCGGGGCGACGACCTTCTTCCAGAACTTCAGCTACTCCAGCCCCACGGGGCAGTTCACCCTGAGCGGCACGACCGGGACGAATAGTCAACTGGGCACGTTGAACGCTTCGCTCTCGACCAGCTTCACGGCCGGGTTCACGAGCAACTTCGACCCGACCCAGGGGCACACGCTCCGGATCACCGTGACCGACGACAAGTACACCAGTAACGGTGCCCCCGCTGTACTCCAGAACAGTGCCGGCGTCGCTCTCGGGTTCGCGGGCGGGAGCATCCAGGTCGATTCGTTCAGCCGCATTTACGACCCCACCGCGCCCGGTGCTGTTGCGGCCAGCAGCACCAGCACGCTGGCGGACGGTACGACGCTCGGCGGCCCGACCGGAGTCGCAACCGACTCGCTGCCCTCGGACCCCACGAACGCCCGCATCACGTCGGCGAACGTCTCGGGCCTGGATACGCCCTACGCGATTCAACAGGTGATCCTGATCTCGGTGAGCCAGAACCAGAACGGCTCGATCGACCCGAACAGCACGTTTACGGGTTCGGCCGGTGCCCGCGTGGACCCGACCACCCGTGCGGTTCCGGCACCGGGGGGCCTGGCCCTCGGGCTGATCGCGCTCCCGCTGTTCGGGCTGCGCCGCGCGCTCCGCAAACGCGCTGCGACCTGACCGGGCGCCGGGTTTTCGTTGTGATTAATGTGTGCTACGCTGGACGGGGCAACAATAGTTGCCCCGTTTTCGTTTTTCCGGCCGCCCACCGAGGATCACGCCTGTGCGTCGAACGCTGTACTGGAAGCGCCTTCTGATCGTCTGCACCGTGTTTCTCGTTCTCAGTGGGGCCGTCTTCGCCGTTCACCGGGTTCAAATCAAAAGTCAGGTTTCGGTCTACAGGGAGGCCGCGGAGCGTGCCGAAGCCGATATCGGCAGTGATTCCGCCAAGCGCGGAGACGTGATCGCGCTGTACGCGAAGTACCTCAAGTTCCGACCGACCGACGAATCGGCGTACCAGAAATACGCCGCGCTGCTGTTCGAGCAGGGCAAAGCTGAAGCAGATCCCGTTCAAGCCGAGCGCGTGGTGACCGGGGTCGAGGGCTTTCTGCGCGCGTTCCCCGCGCACGCGACCGAGCGCCGGCAGTTGGCCGAACTGTACGTGAAGAGCGGCAAGTTCACCAGCGCCCGGCAGCACATCGAGATGCTGTTCGCGGCCGGCGGGGGGCACAAATCCGATATCGAACTGCTGGAGCTGGCCGCGACGTGCGAACAGGGCCTGGGCGATGTCACGAAGGCCATCGAGTACCTGAACGCGGCCATCAAGACCGGAACGGCGCCGGTGCGAGTATACAAGCGGGCGCTGGAACTGAACTTCGCGAGCACGTCCGACCAGAAAAACGCGAACATCGCCGGGTTACTGGAAACGCTGCTCCGCAGCCCCCGGTTCGAGAACGACGTCGCGGCCCGCGTCGCGGTGGCCCAATTCCAGCGCTTCCTGGGCGAGTTGCAGAACGCGCGGACCAACATCACCTACGCGCTGAAGGCCCCCGGCGGGGCCGATGACCCGGACGCGCTCCTCGCCGCCGCGGAACTCGCGGTGGCCGAAATCAAGACGATCCAGGACGCGCCGGGCAAGCTCCGAGAGGCCGAAGGGTACTTGCGCCGCGCACGCGAACGCGACCCGAAGAACCTGGCCGCTGGTACGCTGCTCGCCGACGTGCTGACCCGGCAGGACAAGAAGGCCGAGGGGATCGAGCTCCTGCGCGCGACCGCCAAGCTGTTCCCGAAGGTGGACCCCGATTTCGCGATGATCGTGGACCGGCTCATCGATCTGGGCGAGCAGACGGACTCGGCCGCACTGGTGGAGAAGCTCGCGGCCGAGCCGTCGCACAAGGTGCTGGTACCGTACTACCGCGGGCGCCTCGCGCTCATCAAACAGGACTGGCGAACCGCTCAACCACTGCTCGAAGAAGCCGCCCCGAAGGTCGCGAGCGTGCGCGCGTTCCACAAGAAAGTGATGGTCGGGTTGGCCACGTGCTACGCGAACGTGCAGAACCCGGACAAGCAACTCGAATACTGCCAGAAGGCGCTCGGTGACGACCCGAACTATGCGTTCGCGATCATCGGCGAGGCCGAAGCGCTGTCCAAGATGGGCAAAACCGAGGCCGCCCTGCGCCGGTACCGCACCCTCGTGAGCGCCTTCCAGTTGTTCGACTACCGGCCCGAACTGGTGCGGCTCGAACTCCTCGACGTGCTCGGCCAACCGGTCGAGGCCGAGGTACGGAACTGGAGCCGGTTCCAGGAGAGCCTCGGCCCGGTCGAGGGGCGCGCTGCGGAGATTTACGTTCTCGAAGCCGATTCGCTCGTGGCCCGTAACCAACCCGCCGAGGCCGCGAAGCTGTTGCGCGGGTGGCTCGACGCGAACCCGAAGCACGCGAAGGCGGCCAGTGTGTTCGTGGCGCTCGCGCGGGTCAAGGACGGCGGAGGGACCGAATCCGCCCGCTCGGTGCTCGACGAGGCCGAAAGCAAGATCGGCGACGCGGTCGATTTCCGGCTGGCCCGCGCCGGGTTGCTCGCCGCGCGCCCGAAGGTGCCCGCCCCCGACGAGTTTGAAGCGCTCGGGGCTGGCGCGGCGAAGTTCCCGCCTAGCGAGCAGTTTCGGCTCTGGTACGGATTGGGTCAGGTCGCGGGTCGGGTGGCGGACCTTCAGAAACCGGCCGAAGCGCAGGGGCTTCGCGCGGTTGCCATCACGTGCCTGCGGGCGGCGGCGGACCTGAAACCGAAAGATCTGACGTGCCACGCGGCGCTACTCGACCACGGTATTGCCGGCGGAAACATGGACGTCGTGACCCGGGCGCTCCGGGACATTGCTGAGGTCGAGGGGAAGGACGGTCCGGTCGGCGCGCTGGGGCACATCGCCATCAAGTTGCCCGAAGTCAGCAAGATGGCCGATAGCCCGCTGCGCACAGCGGCCGTGAGAGAGTTGCGCGATCTGGCCCGGCGCGTGCGGGACTTGCGCCCGGGTTGGGGGCGCGTGTTCGTGGCGCTCGCGGAACTCGACATGATCGAGGGGCTGAACGACGCGGCGCTGACGAACTACACGGAAGCCATCAAGAAGGGCGAGCGCCAGGAGTTCGTGATCCGCCGGGCGGTGGACCTGTACCGCACCAAGAAGCAGGACGACGATGCCGTCGGCACGCTGAACAAGCTGAGTACCGAGATCCGGCTCCCGGACGACCTGGAACGGTACCGCTCGATCCGCAACCTGCTGCTGGCCCAAGAACTACCCAAGAACTCGCGCCCGACCATCGATCGCATTGCTCCGGTCGACAGCAAGGATTATCGACTCCAGTTGCTCCGCGGGTCGCTGTTGGCCACGATCCGCGAGGACGCGGAGGCGCTGGTCGCGTTTCGCCGGGCGGTCGAACTGAACGACCAGTTGCCCGAAACGTGGGGCGGGTTGGTTTCGCAACTGATCCGCGCCGACAAGCTCGACGACGCGAAGCGCGCGGTCGCACAGGCCGAGAAAGCGCTCACGAATGCCCCCGTTCCCCCGACGACCGAAGGGAAGGCCGAACTCAAGATCGGTTTGGGCAGTTTGCACGAGGTGGTGGGCGATCTGAAACCTGCTCTCGCTTACTACAACGCGGCCGTTGAGATCGCCCCGCGGGATCTCAACCCGACGCGACAACTCGTCCAGTTCTTCCAGCGCACCGGGCAGATGGAGCGGGCCGAGGAGCGGTTGAACCAGGCAAAGGACGCGACCACGCCGGACGTGGCGCGGTGGGCCAGACGGCACCTCGCGATGACCATGATTAGCCGCTCCGATGCGTACACGCTGCGGGGAAAGGCGCTGGACCTGATCGAGCGCAACTTGGCGGTCGCCGCGGACGACCCGGAAGACGTGAAGGCACGAGCCGTGATTTGGACGCTCGACCCGGTCACACGCGAAAAGGGCGTCGAGGTGTTGAGAGGTTACGGTGATCGCGGCGACCTCGCCCCGGAGGAGTTCTACCTGCTCGGGCGGCTCGCGTTCGACCAGGGCCGGGACAAGTTCGTTCAGGCGGAAAAGTATTTCCGGCTCGCAGCGCGCCTGCGCCCGGGCGTCACCCCCGAGCACCTCGCGGCCCACGTCCGGGTGTACCTGGCGCTCAACCGCGTGGACCTCGCGGAAGCCGCACTGGAGCGCCTGCGGGGCAATTTCTCGAACAGTTGGGAGGCCACGCGGGAGACGGCGAGGGTGCTGTCTCGCAAGAGCAAGGACCGGGCCATATTGGAGCCGGACGAGGCGAAGCGCCTGCTCGAACAGGCTCGCGGTGCGATCCAGAAATTTCCCGGTTGGGACGCGGGTGCGAGCGCAACGCTCCGCTCCGGTCCTCTCTTCGAGGAACTCGGGATGATCGCGGACGCGGAGTCCCTCTACAAGAAGTACCTCGCGGAGAACTCCGCGCCCGGCGCGCACCAGGCGCTCGCGATCCTGTACGTCCGGCAGAAACAACCGGACCGGGCCATCGACCTCGCGTTCGCACACGAACCGAAAGCGCCCGTCGCGGTGACGGCCCGGCTACTCACCGGAGCGGTGCGAGCGAAGCGCCCGGACGTCACGACCGAGATGAAGGTCGAGAAGTGGCTCGACGGCGCGCTCGCTAAGGCGGCCGGTAACCTCGAACTGGAAGCCTCGCTCATCGGGGCGAAGGCCGAACTGTTCGACGCACGCGGGGAGTACGCGAACGCGATCAAGGAGTACGAGCGCGCGGTCGCCACGTTCGCGCGCGTCGCCGGCCCGAAGGGGAGCAACGACATGGTTGTGAACAACCTGTGTATGCTCCTCGCGCTGTACCAGCCGGCCCGGGCGAGCGACGCGGTGAAGATGATGACGGACCTGATCGCGATCCGCGGACCGGTCCCGTCGTTCCTCGACACCCGCGCGGTCGCGTACCTCGTGAGCAGCCGACCGGAGGGGGCAATCAAGGATCTCGAAATGGCCCTCGTTCAGTTCGACCGCCCGACGTACCACTTCCACTTGGCCTGGGCGTATGACCTCAACGAACTGGAAGCGAACCGCGCACTGGCGGTGAGGGAACTCAAGAAAGCACAGAGTACCGGGCTGACGGCCGACGCCCTACACCCGATCGAACTCGATAAGTACCGGGCGCTGCTGGCGAAATACAAGTTGGAGTAACGCGACGACTCGCAGATCACCGTTGTGCGAACGGAGAGCGAAGTATGCGTGTTCTCGATGAGGTCGCGGCGGCCGTTCACGCCGCTCGCTACTGTTTCCGACCGGTCCACACAGCGACCGGGTTAGAAGAGCAATTCGCCGCCCCAATTACCCCTCGGCAGTGGACCGCGATCCAACGGCGCCTCGCGTGCGACATTCCGCCGCTGGAGTTCGAGCAGGGGCACTGGTTCTTACCGGACGGTTTCGTCACCGTTTGGGATCTCGTCGATCACGTGGCCCGTTACCACCCCGAATGGCAACTTCCGCCCGAGCGCACCGGGAGCGCGTGGCGCGAGGCGCAGATTTTTGTCGGGGTGCGCGTCTGCATCGTGGGCGCGGGTAGTCTCGATGAGAAAGACGTCGTTCGTTCGGCACGATTGATGAAGGACTTGGGGCTCGCCTAATTCCGGTTCGGGTTTGTTGCTGCGGCCACCGTGCGAGAAGCGGAAGGAAGAGCCGCGGATCACGCAGATTACGCGGATCAGACAAAAAGGTGATTTTCTAGCCCCGATAGGGGCGATAGCGAGCGGCCAGGGGTGACGCGCTAGCGCAATTCCTGGCGCACTGGCTCGGCCGCAGCCCCTTCTACTTCCCAGTGGTGAACTCCAGCCCGGCGCGCGGCGGGCTGACCGCACCGGGCGCGGTATCGGGGGACTTGTTCCCACGAACCGCTCGACCCCATCTGGTACCCGACCAAGTACATGCGCTGAGATTCGTCCGGGTCGAACACCATGCTGCTCGACCGCCCCTGGAAGCTGTCCGGGAGGGCGATCAGGCCGAACCGCGAGTGCGTCGTGCCGCAGAAGGCGTACAGTTTCACCATGTCGGCCCGGAACAGTGCGTACAGCGTGGTCGAAACCGCGGTCACCATCGTCTCGAAGATGCCGGGGCACTTTTCCGCGCGGTTCGGGTGCGTCTTCCCGGCCGAGAGAACCCACACGTTCGAGCCGGCCGGGATCGGGCCGGCGGTGCGCAGGAACACCTGCGTCAGGTTCCCGGCGTCGGCGTGCAGCTCCTTGTACCGCACGCCGTCCACGGTCACGTCGAACTCGACCGGCGGCACGAGTCCGGGGATCGAGCACGCGGCGAGGATCGCCTTGCGGATGATGACCTTCGCGTCCGGGCGCCCGGAGCACGCGATCGCGCCGATGTCCCAGATCGCGAGCCGGTGCGACAGCACGTTCGACGTGGCGACGAACAGCCGGCGCCCCTGGTTGTGGGCCGCGCACAGGTCGGCCATCACCGCGTCGTTGAGGTGCTTGTCGAGCAGGTCTTCGAGCGGGTGCGAGGTCATCAGCCCGCGACCCGTGAGCAGCCCGCGGACCGGGCGCCAGCGGAACAGGTCGGAGCGGTTCAGGTTCAGGAAGGTGCGGGCCAGTTCGTCGTCGTACTTCGGCCCGAGAAACGCCATGAACGCGGTCGGCGCGCCGCTACTCACCCCGGTCGCGACGTCGAAATCCGGGCGCGTGCCGGACGCGGTCCACCCGCACAGCGCACCGGCCGTGAACGCCGCGTACTTCCCGCCGCCGGACACGCACAGGATGTTCTTGGGTTTCTCCGCGGCGGGCGGGGGCACCGGTTCGGCTCCCCGGAGCGCGGTGGCGAGGCTGGCCACCGTGTCCGCATCGGCGTCGTGGTAGTCGGCGGAAGGCTTTTCGTTGGTCCAGGCCTTCGTCGCGAGCGCGTCCGGGACCGGGTTCTGAACCCGGGGACCGGTACACCCGACCAACACCGCCAGCACCAGCGCTGTCATCAGTGCGAACAAGTGCACGTTTCGAGCGTACCCCCGTCGCTCGCACGAGCCGGTTCCCATGCCACCCCCAAAGTCTGTTCGGCCTGAGCCGGGCGGAAATAACAGCACCCGTGTGCCCGGTCAAGCGTCAAATGGCCCGTTTTGGCGAACTCCCCCGGCGCGGTAAGCTGGAGAACGGGCCGGGCACCGGGAGGCCCAAGTGGTACACTCACTCCATTCGCCCGCGTGCCACCCTCTCGTTCCGCGCAATGATTCTTATCGCACAAGGTCCGACCCCGTTCGATTCCTGGCGCCGCGTACTGCCGAACGACGTTCCCGTCGTTCTCGGGCGCGATTCGCCCGAATGGGCCGTGCCGTGGGAACCGTTTCTCGCGCGGCGCCACGCGGAACTGACCGCGCGCGGCGCGAAACTCAAGGTGCGCAAGATCATCGGGGCGTCCAACCCGGTGTTCCACGCGGGCCGGTCCGTCGATCACTTCGACCTGCTCCCCGGCGGCTCGTTCGTGATCGGGCATACCACGTTCACGTTCGGTGACGCCGCGTATGAACCGGTTTCGCCCGGGAACGAGCCCCCGCTTTTAGACATGCGGACCGTTGCGCACCACGAACTCGATCGGCTCGCGTTCCGCGACGCTCCGCACCGGCTCGATGTGCTGAGCCGGCTCCCGGACGTGATCTCCAGCGCCACCGACGACGCGGACCTCCTCCGCCGGCTCGTGGACATGCTCCTGGCCGGGATTCGCCGGGCGGACGCGGTCGCGATCGTCTCACTCCCGGCCGGGGCGGACGCGGCCCACGAGCGCCTGAAACTGTTGCACTGGGACCGGCGTCTCTCGGGCGAGGGGGATTTCGAGCCGAGCAAGCGACTCGTCACGGCCGCGGTCGCGGAACAGAAGCAAACAGTGCTCCACGTATGGGGGCGACACCGGGTAGCTCACTGAGGGACGATCCGTTCACGCTCCAGGGTCGGTTCGATTGGGCGTTCTGCACGCCGGTGCATTGCGATGCGTGCCCGGGGTGGGGGCTGTACGTGGCGGGGCGGTTCAACGGGGCGGAACCGGCCACGTTACTCGCGCCGTGGGAATCGAACGAACTCCGCGACGACGTGAAGTTCACGGAACTCGTGGGCGACATCCTCGGGGCGCTCCGGCAGGTGCAGGTGCTCCGAGAGCGCCAGGGCGTTTTCCGGCGATTCTTTTCGCCGGGAGTAATGAACGTGCTCTCCGGTGGCGACGCCCCGCGTGCGCTCGAACCGCGTGAGGCCGACGTGACGGTGCTGTTCTGCGACCTCCGCGGGTTCTCGCGCAAGGTGGAAGAGGGAGCAGACCGGTTGCTCGAAGTGCTCACGCGGGTCAGTGCCGCCCTCGGGCTGATGACGCAGAACATCCTTAGCCACCGCGGGGCGATTGCGGATTTCCTCGGTGACGCGGCGATGGGCTTCTGGGGTTGGCCCCTGGAGCAACCAGGGAAGGTGGAGTATGCGTGTCGCGCGGCGCTGGGCATTCGCGCCGCGTTTGAGGCCGTCGGGCGCGACGCGGGGCACCCGCTGTACGGGTTCCGGGTCGGTATCGGCATCGCGAGCGGGCGCGCGGTGGCGGGCGGTATCGGCACGCCGGAACAAGCTAAAGTGACGGTGTTTGGTCCGGTCGTGAACCTCGCGTCGCGCCTTCAAGACATGACCAAACTGCTCCGCGTACCGATCCTCATTGACGAACCGACCGCTGACGCGGTCCGTGAAAAGCTCCCGCACGACGTCGGTCGCGTGCGCCGAATGGTGAAGGTTCGACCCTACGGTTTGGAAACGCCACTCGTGGTCGCGGAACTGATTCCGCCGGCTCCTGCCCCGGGCGCAGAAATAACTGAGGGCGCGCTTTCGGACGCGGACCTCGTCGCTTACGACGCCGCACTCGATGCGTTTCTTCGCGGGGACTGGAACGCGGCTTACAAGCACCTGCACCGCGTTCCGCCGGACGATCGGGGAAAAGATGTGCTGACGGAGTTCATCCTGAAAAACAACCGCACCCCGCCCCCGGGTTGGGACGGGGTGATACCGCTGGGTAGTAAGGGGTAAGGCTCCCGCTCTTACTCCGCGGCCATTTCTTCGGTGAGCATTGCGTCGGTGTAGACGTTCTGCACGTCGTCGTGATCGTCGAGTGCGTCGATGAACTTGATGACCTTTTTGCCGGTCTCCACGTCGATCTCTTTTTGCATCTTCGGGAGGTACTTCACTTCGGCCTCGGCCACCTCAATGTTCGCGGCCTTCAGCGCCTCGAACACAGCCGTGAAGTTGGACGGGTCGCAGGTGATCTCGAACACGTCCCCCTCGCGTTTTAGGTCATCCGCGCCTGCTTCGAGCGCGATGGCCATCAGCGCGTCTTCGTCGGCGTGCTTCGCGGCCTCGACCGCGAAGAACCCCTTGCGCTCGAACATGTAGCTGACGCTGCCGGGGACGCCGACGTTCGCGTTGGCGCGCTCGAAGATCTTTTTGATCTCGCCGTTGGTGCGGTTGCGGTTATCGGTCAGCACGTCGACCAGCACCGCGACCCCGCCGGGGCCGTAGCCCTCGTACATGATCTCGTCGAAGCTGGAACCTTCGGTTTCCCCCGTCCCGCGCTTGATGGCCCGCTCGATGTTGTCCTTGGGCATGGAAACGGAGCGCGCCTTGTCGATGGCGTAGCGGAGCTTCAGGTTCATTGTCGGGTCGCCGCCGCCGGCGCGCGCCGCGATGATGATGTACCGGCTCAGCTTGCTGAACAGCTTGCCCCGCTTGGCGTCCACCACGTTCTTGTGGCGGACCATGTTCTTATAGTGGCTGTGGCCTGCCATATCCCAAACCTCTCGGTTAACTCGATAGTGGAACAGTATAGCAGCCATTCTGTGGTGTGGCGTGCGCGGGGGGCGGGCGGGTGTTGAGTACCGAAACCTTCAGCGGTGCGGTAAACTCGCGTCATGTCCAAACCGTTCGACGCGACGCTGAAGGAACTCATCAGTTCCTACCCGGAAGACTGGCTCACTCAACTCGGTGTGCCGGTCACGGACCCGCCCGAAGTTCTGTCGGCCGATCTGTCTACGGTGACCGCATCAGCCGATACGCTTCTCAAGGTCGGTGATCTGGTCGTTCACATTGACGTGGAGAGCGGGCCGGACGACTTCCTGGCGCGGCGCATGTTGCTGTACAATGTGCTGGCTCACCACCACACCGGGTTGCCGGTTCGTTCGATCGTTGTGTTGCTCCGCTCGAAGGCGGTCGGGAGCGGGCCGATAAGCGGAGTCGAATACGCTCCGGCCCCGGGTTCTAGTGAGCTTCGGTTCCGGTTCGAGACCGTGCGAGCGTGGGAACTGCCCGCAGAGGATTTACTGAAGGCTGGTGTGGGATTCCTACCACTCGCCGTTTTGGGTAAACCTCCGCCCGGGAAGTCTCGTGAACAGGCGCTTCGGGGTGTCGTTGAGCAAATTGCGGCACGGGCCGAGCGCGAAGCCAAACCGGACGCGGGGAAGTTGCTCACCGCGTCGTACATCTTGTCCGCGATGCACGTCGCACCCGAGGTCGCGCGAGGCATCTTCAACAAGGTAATCGCCATGCAAGAGTCGGGAACCTACCAACTGATCCTCGAAGAAGGCGCCGTCAAGCACATGCGCGAACTGATTTTGAGACAGGGATCAACCAAATTCGGTACGCCGACCGAGAAGCAGAAGAACAAATTAGCTACGATCGAGGATCTTGATCGACTCGATCGGATTGTGATGAAGGTATTGTCTGCTAAAGATTGGGACGCGCTACTCAAGGTGCAGTAGCGCCCTCTCGCAGACCGGCCGCGTCCAAGAGCGCGCGGTCGTCGAGCAGTTCCGTAATGCGGCGCAAGTCGTCCTGGAACAGGTAGTCGGTTTCGCGGTGTGTGGTGACCGAGCGGATGCGCTGGTGCGCGGATTCTACCCCGCGCCCGGGGCGCAGCGGGGAGCGGTAGTCGAGCGCTTGGGCCGCGGTCAGTAGCTCGATCGCCAGTACCGTTTCCACGTTCTTCAACACCGCGAGCAACTTCACCGCGGAAATGCTTCCCATGCTTACGTGGTCTTCCTGACCGAGACTCGTCGGAACCGAATCGACGCTCGCCGGGTGGCACAACACCTTGTTCTCGCTCACCAGCGCCGCGGCCGTGTATTGCGGGATCATGAACCCAGAGTTGAGGCCCGTTTCGCGCATGAGCAACTTCGGCAAACCGTCGTGCCCTTCGAGCAAGAGGTAGATCCGGCGCTCGGAGATGCTCGCGTACTCTGCGAGTGCGATCGCGGCGAAGTCGAGCGCCAGCGCGAGCGGTTGGCCGTGGAAGTTCCCGCCGCTCACGATGTCGCCGGCCTCGAACACCAGCGGGTTGTCCGTCACGCCGTTGATCTCGGTTTCCAGAACGCCACTTGCGTAGTTCAGCGCGTCGCGGCTCGCTCCATGAACTTGTGGCACGCACCGCAGACAGTAGGGGTCTTGCACCTTCCCGCAATTGCGGTGCGATTCCAGGATCTCGCTCGCTTGCAACAAGAACCGCACGTTAGACGCGACGACACCGTGCCCCGGGTGCGGGCGGATCGCGTGAATGCGCGAGTCGAACGGCGCGATGCTCCCCTGGAGTGCTTCGAGCGACATTGCGGCGGCGAGATCGAATAAATCTATGAGGCGCGAACACCGTTCCAAAATCCACGCGCCGTAAGCGGCCATGAGCTGCGTGCCGTTGATGAGTGCCAGCCCGTCCTTTGCCGCGAGTGCGACCGGCTCAAGGTCGCGTGCGCGAAGTACGTCGGCTGCGGGGACGTACCCGCGCCGGTCGTCGTCCCAGAACTCGCCCAAACCGATGAGCGGCAAACACAGGTGCGCGAGGGGAGCGAGGTCGCCGGACGCCCCTACGCTTCCGCGGCTCGGGACCACGGGAAGGAGGTTCGCTTGGTCGAACTCGACGAGCCGGCGGAACACCGGGAGCGATACGCCGGAGTAACCCAGACCGAGTGCGTGAACCTTCAACTGGAGCATGACACGAGTGATTTCGGGCGGCACCGGGGTGCCCACGCCGACCGCGTGGCTCAGTAATAAATTTCGCTGAAGGGCCGCGAGTTGTTCGTCCGGGACGCGCTTGTTCGCGAGTACACCGAAGCCAGTGTTGATGCCGTAATGAGGGTGACCGTCGGCGAGCGCGACTTCCACTCGCGCCCGGCTCCGTTCGACCGCGGACGTGTCGCGCGCGAAGTGCCGGATGCTCGCCGCGAGGTCGGCATGAAGGTTGCGGACGGTGATTCGCGGCGCGCTCATTCGGTTAGCTCCGGGCGAACGGCCGGCGTGAGCCGGCTCGGTGAGATGATTAAACGGGCGCCGTCGCCCTTTACCAGCCGGCTCGTGCCGGCCGTTCGCCAGTATTAAGGTATCGACATGCCCAACGAGACGTTCACCCTGCGATCGCCGATGCCGGTGTCGGCCGAAGAATTGTATGCGTGGCACGCGCGCCCGCTCGCGTTCCAGCGCCTTCAGCCGCCGTGGGAAGACGCCCGGATCATCAAGCAAGAGGGGACGTTCGGTAAGGACGGGTTCCGCATTACGATCCGTACCAGAACCGTTGGGCCGCTACGGGGAACGTGGGTCGCGGACGCATTCGATTTCCAGCCCGGGTCGCGGTTCCAGGACCGGGCGCTTGAAGGGCCGTTCGCGTCCTGGCACCACACGCACCTGATGGTGCCCGGCGACGCGGGCACTTCCGTTCTGGAAGACACGATCGAGTACCGCTTGCCGCTGGGGATCGCGGGTCGCGCACTGGCGGGCGGAATGGTGCGCGAGCGGCTCGCGGCGATGTTCGCGTACCGACACTTCATCACCGCGAGTGATCTGCGCCGGCACGCGAAGTTCGCCCACAAACCGCGTCTCACGATCGCAGTAACTGGGTCGCGCGGGCTGATCGGCTCCGAACTGGTCCCGTTCCTCACGACCGGCGGACACAAGGTCGTGCGTTTACTCACGGGGAACGCGACTCCGCCTTATGACGATGGCACGAAGTGGGTGGCGTGGAAACCGGATCAACCCCTCGCGGCGAACACCTTCGACGGCATCGACGCGGTGATTCACCTCGCGGGCGATAACGTCGCCGAGGGGCGGTGGACGGACGCCAAGAAGCAGAAGATCCTCGACAGTCGCACCGGACCGACGCGGGCGATCGCTCAGTCTATCGCCGCTCTCCCATTAGACCGGCGGCCGAAGGTGTTTGTGTGTGCGTCGGCGGTGGGCTTTTACGGGAACCGCGGCGAAGAGGAACTGACCGAGGGTTCGCCGGCCGGTGAGGGGTTCTTTCCCCAAGTGGCGAAGGTGTGGGAGGACGCCTGTGTTCCGGCACAAGACGCCGGCGTGCGCACCGCATACATGCGGATCGGGGTCGCCATTTCCCCCAAGAGTGGAGCACTCGGTAAGCAACTTCTGCCGTTCAAGATGGGCGTAGGGGCGGTACTCGGCGACGGGAAACAGTGGGTGCCGTGGATCACGGTGAACGACGTGGTCGGCGCGATTTACCACACGCTGATGAGCGATGAGATCCGCGGGCCGGTCAACACGGTGGGGCCGAACCCGGTGACGAACCGCACGTTCACCAAGACGCTCGGGCGCGTACTGAGCCGCCCCGCGTTCTTTTGGCTCCCGGGAGTTGCGCTTCGGGCGGTGTTCGGGGGCGTCGCGGACGACGCGCTGCTCGCGAGCATGAAGGCCCGGCCCGCGAAACTCGCCACGAACGGCTTCACGTTCGATCACCCGGACCTGGAGCCCGCGCTGCGGTTCTTGCTCGGGCGATAGTGTTTTGTGTTGGGTGAGTCGAGCGCGAGTGTTATCGTACTGGCGTCGGTCGGGTCGGTTGCGTTTAGCTCCGTACTTTGCACGGGGGCGATGTTGCGTCGCTCCGAGCGCTTGCCGGTCCGTGCGTCGTGGGGAAGGCTGTTTCCAGCACCGCTCTCGTTTCATTTGGGGCACCTGAACCGCGGCGGTCTGGTGCTACCCCGCCAATCGTGGTGCCACCGCGGTTCAGGTGCCAAATGAAACGGCGGTGCCGTGAGCCTTCCACACTCCAGGTCAGGAAGTAAACGCTCCGACCCGGCCGGCATTGTGTGGCCAGGCGAACGGCCGGTGTGAGCCGGCCGGTGAGAACCACGAAGAGTTTTGGACAGGATTTACAGGATCAACACGATCAAGAACCGACAGGCCATTTGCAGCATTTCACCGGCCGGCTGACACCGGCCGTTCGCCCCAACCGCTGACAAACCGGCCGCTCGCCACAAAGCAGCCGGCATAAAGCACAACGCCGACCACTGGTCGGCGTTGTGGGTGCGGAACGGCTTCCCGTTACTCGTCTCACGCGAGGCCGGTGAGCGCGCCCGCGGCGCAGTGGTTCGGGTTACCGAACGTCTTGACGTTGTGCCCGAAGCCGTGCGCGAGCGACATCAGGAGGCGGTTGTGCGGCACCTTGTTGTACTTCAGTGAGCGGCCCATCTTGTAGTCCAGCCCGCCGCCGACCATCACGAACGGGATGTTATCCATCGTGTGCGAGTTGCCCTTGCCCAGCTCGTTCGTCCACACGATCAGCGTGTTGTCGAGCAGGCTGCCGGTGCCGCCCGGTTCCGGTGTTTCGGCCAGGCGCTTGGCGAGGTAGGCCACCTGCTCGCAGTACCACTTGTTGATCTTCACCAGCTTCTCTTGGGCCTTTTCGTTCGTGTCCGGCTCGTGCGACAGTTCGTGGTGCCCCTCCTCCACGCCCAGCCACTTCATGCGGGCGCCGCCCACCGAGTTCGTGATCTGGTACGACGCGACGCGGGCGAAGTCGGCCGCGAAGCTGTTCACCAGCAGGTCGATTTGCGCCTTGCTGATCTTCGGCATGTTGTCGTTGTCTTTCTTCATGCCGGCTTCGAGCTTCGGCACCGCGTGGCCCACGTTCGCCGCGGCCTTCTGCTCCTTCAGTTCCTTCTCCATGTCGCGCACGAACGCGGCGTGTTCGTCGAGCAGGCGCTTGTCCGCCGCGCCCACCTTGTCGCCGACCTTCTTCAGATCGTCCTTGATGTCGTCGAGGACGCTGGCGAGTGCCTCGTTGTCCTTCGCCCGGCCGTAGAGCTTGTTGAACATCTGGTACGGGTCGTCGATCGGGGTGATCGGCTTGTTCGCGCCCGCGTAGCTCCAGCGCGTCCAGGTGTCGGCGCGGTCGGGGACCATCACGCCCATTTCGAGCGAGCCGAAGCGCGTCTTGGTGGCCGCGTCTTTCTGGAGGAAGTTCTTGATCTCCTGGTCGATGGAGATGCCCTTCGCCCAGCCCGCCGGCGTGTCGGACCCGCCCTGCACGTTACCGGGGTACAGTTCGATGCCCGTGAGCAAGCAGCCGATGCCGCGCATGTGACCGTCGCCGTCGCCGCGGATGCGGTCGCAGACGCCGTGCAGCGTGAGCACCTTGTCCTTGAACGGTTCGAGCGGCGTGAGGATCTCTTTGAGCGTGAACTTCGCGCCCTCTTCGTCCGGCCAGAACGACTTGGGCACGATCCCGTTCGGGCTGAAGATGAAGACGATCCGCTGTTTCCGCTTGGCCTGGTTCGCGAAGCTGAGGCTCGGCAGGTTCAACAGGAACGGCACGGCCGCGGCGCTGATGCCGAGGTCGCGCACGAACTCGCGCCGGGTGCGGGTGAGGGACATGGCTTGGCTCCGAGGCGGGTGAGTATTAGGTAGGTGTGGCACGCGGGCGATAGCATTCACGCGGGTTAAGCGTGGGCCACACTATTTCGGCGGTTTCTCGTTCTTGGGAGGCATAGCACCGATTACGGCAATCTCCACTACCAATTTTCGCATATTCAGGCCGTTATCGGCAAATATTTTCCGCAATTCCTCGGGCTTCGCAAGCCCATAAGCTCGGACGGGTTGCTTCACGAAGTAGTGGAACGCTTGCTGCGCGAAGGCGTACTGCGTTTCTTCGCTCGCGGCGAGAAACTTCGCCAGTTCCTTCGCGCCGGTGAACTTGGTCGTGGCGCCGGCCCGCGTGTCGTAACTGCCGCTCGCGTCCACGGTCTTTTTGTTGTCCTGCTCGCGGAACCGGCCGACCGCGTCGAAGTTTTCCAGCGCGAACCCGAGCGGGTTCATGATCGTGTGGCACCCGGCACACGCGGGAGCTTTCGTTTGCAGCAAGACACGCTCGCGGGTGGTCAGGCTGGGGTGCAGGTCCGGTGCGAGGGGCGTGAACGCTTCCATCGGCGGCTTGATGCCGATGCCGAGTAGCCCGCGCCCGACGAACACGCCGCGGTGGATCGGCGACGTCTCCCCCGTGTACGCGAGCGACGAGAGAACGTAGGGGTGCGTGACGACGCCGGAGCGCTTGTCGGCCTCCAGTTTCACTTTCTGGAAGGGCGCGTCCGGCGGCAGTTTCGCACCGTAAAACTTGGCGAGCCGGCCGTTGAGGTACGTTTCTTCGTTGAGGAAGAGTTGGCGGAAGTCGGCGTTGGGGCTTCCCACCACGTCATCCAGGAACAGTTCCAGTGACGTGCGGAGGTCGGACGCGAGGGCCGCGTCGAAATCGGGGAACCGCTTCGTGTCTTTCGGAAGTTCTTTGGCCTGATCGAGTTTCAGCCAGGCGAGCAAGAAGTCGCGGAGCTTGGCCTTCGCACGCGGATCGTTCAGCATGCGTTCAGCGTGTTTGGCGATTTCGGCGCGCGTGCCCAGTTTGTTTGCGGCAGCCGCGTCGAGCAGTTCCTTGTCGGGCGGCGAGTCCCACAACTCGAACGCGAGCCGAGAGGCGATCGTGTACTGTTCGGGCGCCTCAGCCGCGTCGGGGTAGAGGAAGCGGGGCGATTTCAGCACGATCAGAACGACGCGCTTCACCGCGAGCTGCACATCGTCGCCGGCCGCTTCAAATTGCCGGTCGATGTACAGGGCTTTCTCGGCTTCCGTCAGTGGGTGACGCAGCGCGCGCTCCGCGAACGTCCGGCAAAACGCTTTGGTCTTCGCAACTCGATCGACTGAATTGGGTTGCGCGCCGCTTAATTCGGGTAGTTTCGCGACAATGTACGCGGCCGTTTCGAGTGCCCCTTCAGTGGTCGCGGCTTCCCACTCCTTCGAGACGGTGGTGCCGCGTTCCCAGCCGAAGCTGCGGTCATCCGGCGGAAACGGCGATTCGATCACCGCGACTTCCGGGAACTTCTGAGGCGTGAGGTGCTTTGCCGAGATCACCTCGATTGCGCCCCCGGGGCGCTTCCAGTTGAGCGAGACGAACGCGGGTTTAACGGGCGGGTTCGGGTTCGTTTTCGAGTCGTCGACACCCTGCTTGGCCTTCGAGAACTCCAGCCGGATCGGGTACGCGCGCCCGGCCAGGAGGAACACGTTCACCTTGAATTCGGTGTCGGTACCGGACTTCACCCAGGCATCGATAGAGGCTTTGCGGTTGTCGTTGACCCACAAACGCAGCGCGTGATCGGTGCGCACAACGAACTCGTACATCCCGGTTTCGGGCGCCCACACCGAGCCTTCCCACTTGATGCAAAACGTGTGCGGGTCGAACTTTTCCTTCGCGTCCGGGGCCACGACCGGTCCCTCTTTGCCGAAGTCGAATTTCACTTCGGCATCAGTGCGGTCGATCAGCCGCTTGTTGCCCTGGAACCCGCGTGCGTTGAAATACTCGCCCCGAAGCCCTTGCTTGTCTTCCGGTTTTGGTTGCCCACGGAAGCTGCTGATTACGTCCGCGATGCTGTTGCGGTACTGCTTGACCGTGAGGCGCGACAACTCCACTCGGGGCGGGTTCAGTTTCGCTTGCGCGTTGGGAGAGTAGAAGGCGTCGTGCATGTACTCAGCGACGCGCTTCGACCCCGCGGCGTCGAGCAGTTCCGGCGCGCCGTCGGGCATGGTGAGGTCGATCACCTGCGCGAGCTGCGCGACCGATTTGTCGCCGATGAGCGGTACCGGGTAGCTTTTGCCCCCCTCGCCCTTCGCGCCGTGACACTTCGCGCACATCTGCCGGTAGATCACTTCGCCGCTTTTCTCTTGGGCGTTCGCGAGCGGAATGAAGGCGAGCAGCGCGACGACGGCCGGGCCGAACTTCGGCAGGGAGGAGGTCATGCGTTTGTGCCGTGTGAACTAGGAGCAAAAGCGTGGGGCGGGCGGGAGGTTCTATCTTTTAATGATAGCGTGGAGACGGCCGGTGCGGGAAACAAACGTGCCGGGAGTGGCGGATTTTGATTTTTACTCCGAAGGGGTAGTATCTCATAGCTTGGGGGCCAGTCACGAAATGATCGCCCCCGGAAACAAGGACCGAAGAGAGATTCACGATGCCTCTTCCCCGCGTGCTCGCCGATCTTCCGGTGTCATCGGCCGTGCTGGAACTGCTCGGCGGGCGCGTCGATCTCGTGCCCTGGAACGCGACCGGGCGCGTGGACGCGATCTACACCTACGGTCACCCGACCGTCGACGCGGCGATGATGGACCGCTTCGCGGGGGTGAAGGTCGTCAGCAATTTCGGGGTGGGCGTCGATCACATCGATGTGAAAGCCGCGACCGCGCGCAACATTCCCGTTGGGAACACGCCTGGTATTCTCGACGGTGCGACGGCGGACCTTGCGTTCGCGCTCATTCTCGCGGCCGGTCGGCGCATTGTGGAGGGCGACCGCTACGCACGCGGACCGGACTTCACGCGGTACGACCCGTCGTTCATGCTCGGGCGCGAGGTCCACGGGAGCACGCTCGGGGTGTTCGGGATGGGGCGCATCGGTCGACAGGTCGCGATGCGCGCGAACGGCTTCGGCATGAAGGTACTGTACCACAACCGTAACCGGAGCGACGAGGCCGAAGTCGCGCTGAAGGCCCGGTACGCGACGAAGGACGAACTGCTCGCGGCATCGGACTTCGTGGTGTTGACGGTGCCGCTGACATCCGAAACGCGCGGGTTCATTGGTCGGGCTGAACTCGCGAAGATGAAGCCCACTGCGACGCTGGTGAACGTCGCGCGAGGAGCCGTCGTTGATAAAGACGCTCTCACGGACGCGCTATCGGCGAAACGCATCTTTGCGGCTGCGCTCGACGTAACCGACCCGGAACCGCTGCCGCGCGACCACCCGCTCCTGAAACTCGATAACGTCATCATCACCCCGCACCTAGGCAGCGCGACTGAAGAAACCCGCCGGCGCATGGCGGAACTGTCGGTCGTGAATCTGTTCGCGGGCCTGGAGGGGAAGGAACTGCTGTTCCGCGTGCGGTGATTCCTGGGAAACCAGACCGGTAGAGCGACCGGACTCACCGCAACTGGGTGAACCCCGCCCGCAAGGGCGGTGGGTGCTGTAGACGGCGAACAACCCACCACCCTTGCGGGCGGGGTTCACCGACGAGTTGGGACCAACCGACCCCAACACCCCGGTCCCGGGTGAAATGCGCCCAGTCGACTGTCGTCACAATTTGCGAGAAATATTCTCACCTGTGTCCCGAATAGCAGTGATCGCCCAGCCCATCCCGAACGGAGTGCCGCATGTCTCGCTCACGTCTGTTGCTCCTGTCTGCCGCTGCCACATTTGTGGTCGCGTTCGCGCCCGCCGGGGCGCGGGCCGCGGACGAACCGAAGGACATCATCGAGAAGGCGATCAAGGCCCACGGTGGCGCGGACGTTCTCACGAAGAACAAGGCCGCGCAACTGAAGACGAAGGGCAAGCTCAACATCCCCGGTGTGGGCGAGGTCGAGTTCACACAAGAAACTGCCTTCATGATCCCCGACAAGATCAAGGAATCGCTGGAATTCAAGGTGGCGGGCCAGAACGTGAGCCTGCTCACGCTCATCAACGGCGACAAGGTCACGGTCGAGGTGAACGGCAAGGAGATCGACGGCGCGGGCGACAAGGTGAAGGACGCGCTGAAGGGCATCGGGCACATGATGGAAGTCGCCCGTCTGGTGCCGGTGCGGGAGAAGGGGTACGAACTGAGCCTCATCGGTGACGACAAAGTGGGCGACAAGAAGGTGGTGGGCGTCCGCGTGTCGAAGAAGGGCGAGAAGGACGTGAGCCTGTACTTCGACAAGGCAACGTTCCTGATCGCGAAGATCGAGCACCGCACCATCGATCAGGCGAGCGGGAACGAGATCACCGAGGAGCGGATGCCCAGCGATTACGCGAAGAACAAGGAAGGGCTGATGATCCCCAAGAAGATCACGGTCAAGCACGACGGGAAAGACTTCCTCGACGCCGAAATCCTCGAAGCAAAGTACTTCGAGAAGCTCGACGACAGCGAATTCAAGAAGTAACGCGCGTTTGCTTTTTTGTTCGTGGAACAGGCCTCTGGCCTGTGGAAGCGCTTCCACAGGCCAGAGGCCTGTTCCACTAAACCAAAATCCACACGCACAAAAACCGCGGAGCGACGGGTAGCGGAGCGAGTCGAAGCGCGACGGGGAAATTCACTTTCCTGATCCCGATCACGCTCGATCTTGTTATCCTGTCGAAAACCCTCCCCCACGGTTTGAAGCGACCCATGCCGCTACGCATTTCCGCGTTCCCCAAGTGCTACCTCGAAGCGATCGCCGGCCACCGGAGCATGACCGTCTTCGAGTGGATCGAAATGGCCAAGTCGCTCGACTGCGACGGCCTGGAGATGTACGAGGGATTCTTCACCAGTCTCGAACCGGGCTACCTCGATTCCGTGGGCGACGCGATCCGCGCGACCGGTCGCGCGATGCCGATGCTCTGCTGCTCCCCGGATTTCACCAACCCCGACGCGGACGCCCGGAAACGCGCCATCGACAAAGAAATCGAGATGGTCCGCGTCACGCGGCGGCTCGGCGGCGCCGGCACTGTGTGCCGCGTGCTCAGCGGCCCACGCTACCCGGACGTCTCGCGCGAACAGGGGCTTGCGTGGGTGATCGAGTGCATCAATGCGGTGCTTCCCGTCGCGCGCGAGTGCGATGTAATTCTCGGCCTGGAGAACCACTACAAGGACGGGTTCTGGAAGTACCCCGAGTTCGCGCAGAAGAAGGACGTGTTCCTCGATCTGGTGAACGCGATCCCGGACCGGACGCATTTCGGCGTGCAGTACGATCCGTCGAACGCGGTCGTGGCCGGCGACAATCCCATCGAGTTACTTCGAGCCGTTGCGGACCGCGTGGTGAGTATGCACGCGAGCGACCGGTACCTCGCGGATGGGGCCACGCTCGACGACCTCCGCGCCGCGGACGGCAGCATCGGCTACTTCGACAAGCTCCGCCACGGCGTCACCGGTAAGGGGTTGAACGACTTCGACGCGATCTTCCGCATTCTCGCGGCGCACAACTACCGCGGGTGGGTGAGCATCGAAGACGGCATGAACGGCATGGGCGAAATGGCCGAATCGCTTGCGTTCCTGCGGCAGATCACTGCGAAGTATTTCCCGTAATGCCAGTAAGTGCCTGTATCGGGCGAACGGCCGGTGTGAGCCGGCCGGTGAGAACCGCGAAGAGTTTTTGACAGGATTTACAGGATCAACCAGATCAGAACAGACCAGTGTATTCGCGGCAACCTACCGGTCGTTTGTGAGTGGCCCTACCAGCCGGATTACACCGGCCGTTCGCCTACAGATTTTAATTGTATTTTAGTTCACTATTGGATATGATTTCACAATTGGCTCGTTGCGCATACACGCAAGGTGTAATCGAGCGGCCGGTGTGAGCCAGTTGGTGGCAGGCGCAATCGGTGTTCACAGAATGCGACTGTTAGCATTTTATCCCCAAATACCGAGCGAAAGCTCGTTGCCGACCTCGAAAACCTCGGTGTTTTGTGCAATCGGGGCGGGAAAAGTGCCTCGCCGGGCCAGAATGTTAGCAAATGTTAGCCTGGCGGTCCGGGGCGAACTTGTCGATCGAAATTGCAACTTGTGGTGAAGCTCTCCCATGACACCAATGCGTGTTGCTCTCGTCGGTTGCGGGAAGGTCGCGGGGATTCACGCGGCGGCACTCGCGGCGATACCCGATGCGGAACTCGTTGCAGCATGCGACGTGAGCGCGGACCGCGCGGGCGCCTTCGCCGCGAAGTACGGCGCCAAACCGTTTACCGATCTCGGTACGATGCTCCGCGACGCTCGAGCGGACGCGATTATCATTTGCACGCCGCACCCCCTACACGCGGAAGCCGCGATCCAAGCGGCGGAAGCCGGGGTTCACGTGCTCGTCGAGAAGCCGCTCGCCGCGAGCCTCGACGACTGCGACCGGATGCTGGCGGCCGCGAAGCGGGGCGGGGCCACGCTCGGCGTCATCAGCCAGCGCCGGTTCATCGAGCCGGTGCAGCGCATGAAGCGCGCGATTGACGAGGGCAAGATCGGGAAGCCGGCGCTCGGTGTCTTCATCCAGTACAGTTGGCGCGACGCGGCGTACTACCTCTCGGACCCGTGGCGCGGGAAGTGGGACACCGAGGGCGGCGGCGTGCTCGTGAACCAGTCGCCGCACCAACTCGACATCCTCCTGTGGCTGATGGGACCGGTCGCCGAAGTGAGCGGCTACTGGGCGAACCTGAACCACCCGACCGTGGAAGTGGACGACACCGCGGTCGCATCGATTCGGTTCAAGAACGGCGGGTTGGGTTCGATCATCACAAGCCTCTCGCAGAAACCGGGCATTTACACGAAGGTCCACATTCACGGCTCCCTCGGAGCATCAGTCGGCGTCGAAACGGACCGCGGCGCGACGTTCATTGCGGGCGTATCCGAGATAATGGAGCCGCCGCTCACCGATTTGTGGACGGTCCCCGGCGAGGAAAAGCAACTCGCGGAGTTCCAGATGCAAGACCGGGCGAGCTTCACCAGCGTGAACGCCACGGTTTACTACCACATGCTCCAGATTCGCGACTTTTTGCAGGCAATCCGCGAGAACCGCCCGCCGCTCGTGACCGGCGAAGACGGGCGCGCGGTGGTGGAGCTGTTCAGCGCGATTTACCGTTCCAATCAAGAGAAACGAGCGATCATGCTCCCGCTCGCGCCACCAGAAGAGAAGTGGGCGGTGTGTCGCACGGATGACAACGGCAACACGTTCGTCGTGCGCGAGCACCTGACGCGGACCGAGGCCGATCGCGTTGTGGCCGAGTTCGAGGCACGCGGCCATAAGCAGACATACTGGACCGAACGCGCGAAGTAACGGACCGGCATCACCCCGGTGCCGGCCGGCACCGGGGTGATGCCGACAAGGAGTACATCGGGGGGCCAACACCGGCACGCAGACGGTGGTGCCCCTGGTGCGGGCGAGCGCGTGAAGGCCCAGTTGAGCCAGTTCCAGGTGCCGCGGCAGATGTCGCGCGGCGTATTCGGTCGGCACACTCGGGCGCTTCGAGTGGCGGCCCGTTGGTGGATCGGCGGGCCGCTGTTACCCGCTCAGAACCTACCCGACCGCCGCCCGACGGAACCAGAACTTATTGCACAACACCCCTACTGACAGGATCGGCCAGATCCGCTTGTCAACAAGGAACCGAAGACGTGAACGCGACCGCATTCGTGCTGCTCACCTGCCTCACTGCGCCGCCGGAACCACCGACGGTCGTAAAAGCGGAACCGGACGCGGCCCTCAACTCCCGGTTCCGACTCAAAGACGGCTGGGTCGGTGGCGACGGCGCGTTCTCGGTGGCGCTTTCGGACAAGCGAGCGTTGTGGTTGTTCAGTGACACGTGGGTCGGTACCGTGCGCGACGGCAAGCGCAAAGACGTAACGATGGTGAACAATACCGTCGGCGTTCAAGACGGCACGGGTGTTGATGCGAAGTTCACTTTCGCAGTTCAAAAGGGAACGAACGGTAAACCCGCCGCAATCTTCACCCCGCCGGACGGAAAGGGGTGGTTCTGGCAGTTCGCGGGGCACTTCGCGGACGACAAACTGCACGTGTTCTTACCGCGCTTCGAGAAGACAAGCGATCCCGGTGCGTTCGGCTTCAAGGCGCTCGACCTGTGGCTCGGCACGGTCGAAAAGCCCGACGCGGACCCGCTGAAGTGGAAGACGAAGTATGCGAAAGTCCCGTTCGCCGCGTTCGACGGCGGGCGCAAGTTCGCGTTCGGCTCCTCGGTACTCACGGTCGGCGAGCACGCTTACGTCTACGGCTACGAAGAAAAGCCGGGCAAGCCGTTCCCGACGCGGAAGCTGCTCACGGCCCGCGTCCGGGCGAACAAGCTCGCGGACTTTGACGCCTGGCGCTTCCTCGCGAACGATGCGTGGAAGGCCGACGCCAAGGACGCAACCGGTCAAACGAGCGGCCTCGGGACCGAGTTCTCCGTGAGCTACCTGCCGGGGCTGAAACGGTACGTGCTCGTTTCCACCGACGACGGTTTGTCGGACCGTATCGTGGGGCGGTTCGCGTCCGCGCCCGAAGGTCCGTGGTCGGCGCCGGTGCTCCTCTACACGTGCCCGGAGATGAAGAAAGACAAGAAGGTGTTCTCCTACGCGGGTAAGTCCCACGCCCACCTCGCGACCGGCAACGAACTCGTGATCTCCTACGTCGTCAACTCGTTCGACCTGGCGCCGGTCATCAACAACGCGGACCTGTACTGGCCCACGTTCGTCCGCGTGCAATTGAAGTAGCGCGTTTAGAACAATCGCGGTTGGCGCTTCGGATCGGCGAGCGCGGTCATCAGTTTGCGCTGAGGGGAACTGACGGGGTAGTCCGCGAGATCGGTCGGCGATACCCACTTCGCGTCCGCGTAAGACCCGGGCACGAATTTGCCGCCGGTGCGAGTTGCTTCCAGACACACGAGCGTGATCGCGTAGCGCGTCACACCGTGCTTGATGGCGAGTAGTTCCGCCCCCGGTTCGATGTCGAAACCGGTCAACTCCTTTGCCACACGCACGGCCGCAGAGTTGACGTCTTCGCCTTCCGTCCGCGGCGCGTGGGGCACCTCCCACATATTCTGCCAGCGCCCCGCGTCGGCCGGTCGTTGGCACAACAGCAGTTTGTCCCCGTCGCGAATCACCACGCCGACCTCGGCCACGTCCGTAATCGCGACCGGCTTCTTCTTGGGCGGGATCACGTCCTGAAGGTTATCGCGGTTCGCGATGCAGTGCGCCGAAACCGGGCATTTGTCGCACGCGGGCGCGGTGGGAGTGCAGATCAGGGCGCCGAGTTCCATCAGCGACTGATTGAAGTCTCCCGCGCGCTTTTGAGGCAACACGGCTTCGGCCGCGGACCACACCCACACTTTCCCCTCGCCCTCGCGTGGGTCTTTGCGATAGCCGAAGATCCGCGCGAGTACACGCAGACTGTTCGCCTCGACGATCGGGAACGGGCGGTCGAACGCTTGCGACAGCACCGCGCCGAGAATGTACCGCCCCACGCCGGGCAGTGATTCCCACACCGCGGGATCGTCGGGAAGCTGGTGATCTGCACCCGCCCCGCCTTTTTCAGATGCCGGAAGGTGGTTCGCCACCAGTTCTTTTGCGGCCGCGTGCAGGTGCCGGGCGCGCCGGTAATAGCCCAGCCCCTCCCACAACTTCAGCACCCGCTGCTCGTCGGCTGCCGCCAGCGCGCGGACGTTCGGCAGCGCGGCCATGAAGCGCTCGAAGTACGGCACCACAGCCGCGACGGTCGTTTGTTGAAGCATGACCTCGCTGATCCAAACGCGGTAGGCGTCGCGCGGGGCCGTGAGTTGGCCCGTCGCATCGCGGCGCCAGGGGAGATCGCGCTGGTAGGCGTCGAACCAGTTGAGGAGTTTGGTGCGAAGGCCGGTGAGCGTGCGGCCGGACCAGCCTTCGGGGAGTTCCCAGTTCCGCGTTCCGCGTTCCAAGTTAGGCCGGGGGTGGAGGGGAAAGCCGCACGAGTTTGAAGCGTGTAGCGCGGGCGCCACTCACTTCAAACTCGCGATGAGAAATGGTGATCGAAAACGTGAGGCTACTTGGGGCGGCGCATGTACTGGCGAAGGAGGTCGTTGGCCGCGTTCGTCATGTCTTCGCGGCTCTGGACTTTCTTCGGATCTTTCTTCTCTTCGACTTTCGAGCCTTCGCCAGTGCCCGCGAGCGGGGACGGCATCTCCATTACGGTGCTCCCTTCGGGAACGTTACCGTTGCCGTCGTCGTCCATTCCGAGCAGCATCGCCGCGATGCGGTCGTGATCGTCGTCGCTCGTCGTTTCCGAGGACGTTGTGAGCGCCGGCGATTCTTTCGAGGGGGGCTTGGGTGCCGGCGTTTCCTTCGACGGTGCGGGCTTGGTCGCCGGGACCGACTTGGGCGCGCCCGGGGCCGTTACGCCCGACTTCGCCGGGGCCGGGGTGGTGTCGCGGACCGGGGCTTTCGGGGCCGTGGCCGCGGTCGCGGCTTTCACCGCGGCGAGGGCCGCCGCCGTTTCCGCCGAACCGCCCGGCAGCGGGGTGCCATCGGTTTGAGGGGCGTTTCTCGCAATGCGCACGCGAAAGTCGAGGGGGCCAACTTGCAGCGCGGCACCGTCCTGGATCTCGACTTCCTTCGACTGGATCAGTTCGTAGTTGACCAGGGTGCCGTTCGTGCTGCCGCAGTCCTTGACGTACACTTTCCCGTCACGGATCAGCACCGCGCAGTGAACCTTGCTGATCGCGGGACTGGCCGGGCGAAGGTGGCACTGTTGGTCACGGCCAATGAGGAACTGCGCGCCTGTGAGTGGAATCGCGCGCCCCTCGTGAGCTCCCGCCGCAACGACCAAACTCACCTTCATATTTTGTCCGCCTTCGCCGTTAGTCCGCCCGGTACGGGACGGGGGTGAAGAGCCGCGGAAGGGGGAAGCGCCAAACGGCACGACAAATGTCGTGCTCGCGTCTGTTGCTGCCGACTTGCCGTCAACCCTCGCTGGGCTACGCTCAGATTGTGCGAGCCACTACGAGTCGCTGATGGGTTTATCGGTTAACCCTGGTGGCTGTGATCGTTATTCTACGTTATTGGGCGAGTGCGATGCAACAGCCAGTTCACCCGATTCCGCGCAACCGGCACAAGTTTCACGCCGTTGCCACAATTGCGTCAATTTTGGGCCTCGCCGCGGGCATTATATCCCTAAGTGGGTGTGGTGATGCGCCGCCCACCACAAATGAGAAACCTAAACCCCACGACGGCGTGAAGTTAACGTTCAGTTGCCCGGACGCCGCGTTCGCCGGCGCGATCGAGCCGATGGTCCGCTCGTGGGAAGCGCGAACCGGCGCCAAAGTGGCGCTCACGCGCGACGCCATGACGCCGACCGATTACGCCGACCTCGCGGTCATTTCCGCGGGGCAACTCGGGGAGTGGGCCGAACCGGGGCACCTGGTGGCGCTCCCGACCAAGTTCCGCGGGGGCGATCACCCGCTCCAGTGGTTCGGGTTCCTGACGGACTCGGCCGACCGCCTCGCCGAGTGGGGCGCGAAAACCCAAGCGATCCCGCTCACCGGCGACGGTTACCTCGTGGTGTACCGGGCGGACCGGTTCGGGGATCAGGCAACCAGCCTCGATTTCGTGAACCAGTTCCGGCGCCCGCTCGCCCCGCCCGCGACGTGGCAGGAATTCGCCGTTATCGCCGAGTTCTTCGCGAAGCGCGACAAGAAACCGAGCCTCCCGCCGCTTTCGACCGATCCCGCCCGGGCGCTCGACTTCTTTTCGCGCGTCGCGTCGTCAATGGACCGGCCCGCGTTCAGCGAAAAGGATCTGGACGGCCCGAAGGACACCGAGCGCATGGCGTTTCAGTTCGCCATGCAGACCGGCGCCCCGCGGCTCAAGGCGCCCGGCTTCGAGGCCGCCGCCGAGTGGTTCGCGGGCCTGCACGCGACGGGGGGCCTGCCCGTGGGCGGTTCGGACGATCCCGTCGCCGCACTCGCCGAGAACCGGGCGGTCCTCGCGCTCGTGTCACTCGACCAACTCGCCCGGTTCCCGCGTGAGAACGGCGCCGTTCCCGCGCGGTTCGGACTGGCGAGCGTACCCGGTTCGTCCCGGTACTTCGTCTCGGCGAAGAGCACGCACATCGACGTCCCGGCACCGGGCACCAACTATGTCCCGCACTTCTCCGGCGGGCGCCTCGGCGTGGTTCGCGCGCGCTGCACGACGCCCGAGGTCGCGTTCGACCTACTCGCCGAACTCGGCGGACCGGCCCGCAGCGCCGAACTGATTAGCACACCGGGGCTTGGCGCCGGACCGACCCGCAGCGCCCATTTGACCCCCGATCACATTTTGCTCTGGCTCGGCTACGGGTTCGACGCCGAGCGCTCGAAGACCCTTCAAGACGCACTGCGGCACTACGTCGGCCAAACGGTGAAGAACCCGACTTACGGGCTTCGCGGCCCTGACCGCGCGCCCCTGACCGAAGCGGGCGGAAACGCGGTCCGGAAGCTCGGTACGGGGACCAAACCGGGCGACGTGTTGACCGAGGCGATCAGTGCGTGGAACGCGATCGACGCCAAAGCTCCAGACAAGACCGCGCTCATCCAGTGGCGCAAACGAGCTGCGGGTTTGAACTGAGCCTCGCGGAGAAGTCCGTGGTCTTTGGTTTGGTGGTACAGGCCCGAGGCCTGTGGAAGACTTCCATAGGCCTCGGGCCTGTACCACCAAACCAAAACCCAAGCTCTCAATACACGAACCGCGACGGATTGCGCGTGGTGAGGTGCTTAGAGGTACCGCCGCGTAAGCGGGCTTGAGCTTCTGATGTCCCGGCTCCATTGGAGCTACTCACTCATAGAGCGAGCGACGCTTTGAAACGATGCGGCCCGCCGATCTTTCGGCGGGCCGCATCGTTTTAGACTTCAGAAGGAAACGTTACCCTTTCTTGTTGAAGGGGTTGCCTTTCCGTTCGCCCTTCCGTTCTTCGCTCCCCCGGTCGCCGCGGTCCCCGCGATCGCCACCTTTGGGGCCACCCATACCCGGACCGCCACCGCCCGGCCCAAAACTACCGGGGCCGAAGCCACCCGGTCCTCGTCCCGGACCCTTCGGTTCGTTACCGCCGGCCACTGAACCGATGCCCCAGTTGGCGGGGCGAGTGCCGTTTTCTTCGTAGTTTGCGATCTTCGCGTCGATGCTCTGTTGGCGGGTGAACCGCAAGTACTCATCTGCGGTCACGAACCCGTCGTTGTTAAGGTCCATGTTCATGAAATCTTGGATGTCTTTGCCGGCCTTGCGCCACTCGTAGAGGCCGACCTGTCCGTCCTTGTCGGTGTCGTCTTGCTCGAACCACGACGGAAGATCCTTCGGTAACTTGCCGTAGCGCATCGCGATCGGCTTCTCTTCTTCGGTTTCTCGCTTCTCGAATTGGCGCTGGTCCCCACCGCCCCAACCGTTCTCGCCACCGCCCCATCCGCCGAAACTGCCCCCGAAACCACCGGGGCCACCGCCCCAGTTGCCCGGGCCACCCGGACCCATACCGCCGGGGCCGCGCCCCGGACCGCCGCCGTTACCCGCGGACGCCGCGCGTGCCGCTTCGTTCGCGGCGTGATACTCGAGGTACTGGGCTTTCGACATGGTGCCGCTCTCGGGCAGCGGTCGGCCGCCCATGCGTTCGGTCATGTTTTTCAGGAAGTCGCGCGTTTGCGGGGGGATCGCGCCGAGATCAACGGTGTCGCCGGTGCTGTTCGTGAGTCGTTGGAGCATCGACCAGCCACGTTCGGGGTCTATTCCGCGGCCCATTCCGCCGCCGCCACCTGGCCCGCCGCCCGGCCCCATACTACCGGGGCCACCGCCCGCACCCGGGAACCCGCCACCACCGGGGGCACCCGGGAACCCGCCACCGTTACCACGGTCGCGTCCGCCACCCGGCCCCGTGCCACCGCCAGAGCCACCCGGGAACCCACCACCGGGAAAACCTCCGCTACCGGGGAACCCGCCACCGCCCGGTCCCATGCCACCACCCTGGAATCCACCGCCTCCCGCACCGGGGAACCCGCCACCACCGCCTTGGAAGCCGCCGCCGTTACCGCGATCGCGACCTCCTCCACCGGGGCCGCCTTGGAAGCCACTACCTCCCGCGCCGGGGAAGCCCCCACCCTGGAAGCCACCGCCACCGGCACCGGGGAACCCGCCACCGCCACCGCCCGGGAAGCCGCCGCCACCGCCGTTATCCCGCCCGAAACCACCCTTTCCGCCCTTACCACCGCCGGGTTGAGCTGGTGTGGGGGTCGGGTCGAGGAGGACGATCAGACCGAGCATGCCGGAAAACGCGAGCCACTTCTTCCACATGGCGATACCCCAAAAATGGGCAGCATATGTCAATGGTGATACTAACCCTAAGTGCCCCAACAAGTCACGGGGCATTCGCGAAAGTCTCACCTTACTTTCAGAAATGAATGTGCCCGTTTTTGTGTTTGGTCAACGAGCGCAATGTGTACTTGTTAAACGCCAAAGCCGGCGCATCGGAGACAACACGCGCCACCAAATCTCGTGTGTGAGCTTGGGCGACCTCGTCCGTCATTCCTTTTTGAACCCGTCGCACCAGTCGGGTAAAGTGGATTATGAATTCCGCGTGACCGGCGCGTGAAGCCGAAAACCCGCCTCGACCCAACTGAGCGGTGTTCGGAACCTGCCAATTATCCTTCTTTTGCCAGGGCCATTTACCCCATGCGCACGCACTTCTGCGCCCCGATTTTCGGCGAAGGAAATAGAACCCGGGGACCACGAACGGTACCCGCCCCGCGCGCCCTCGTTCGGTTCCTGCTGCCGCTCGTGCTGCTTTTGTCCGCGTCGGTCGCGTCGGGCCAGGAACCGATCCGGTTCGCCCGTACCCCCGACATCTCGCCCGACGGCAAGACGATCGCGTTCAGCTACCTCGGCGACATCTGGACCGTCGAGGCCATCGGTGGCGTCGCCCGGCCGGTCACGATGCACGAGGCCCACGACATCAACCCGATGTTCAGCCCGGACGGGAAGTGGATCGCGTTCAGCTCGAACCGGTTCGGCCAGTACGACGTGTTCGTCGTTTCCGCGGTGGGCGGGAAGCCGAAGCGCCTCACGTTCGACCACGCGCCCGACATGGTGACGGGGTGGGCACCGGACGGGAAGAGCGTGGTCTTCACCTCGCCGCGTTCGACCGCGTACCCGTCCAACTCTGAGTGCTTCACCGTGTCAGTCGAGAGCGGTGCGGAGCGGAAACTGAACCTGTTCGAGGCCAAAGAAGCGCACTTCTCGCCCTCCGGGAACGTGGTCGCGTTCGTGCGCGGGCCGGGCATGTGGTACCGGCGCGGGTACCGCGGGTCGAGCAACGACGACATCTGGGTGAGCGAGGTGGACGGCAAGAGTCCGCGGCGCGTCACCACGTTCGACGGGCAGGACAGTTACCCGATGTTCAGCCCGGACGCGCGGAAGCTCTACTACGTCACCGAGAACGGCAGCAGGTCCGGGTGCGCGAACCTCGTGTGCCAGACGCTCTCGTCCGACTTCACCCCCGCGGGTCCGGTCAAGCGGCTCACGATGCACGAGGACGACACGGTGCGCCACGCCCGTGTTTCCGGCAACGGCGAGTGGATCGTGTACGAGTGCGGCGCGGACCTGTGGGTCGCCTACACGCAGGGCGACCGGTCCCCGCGCAAGCTCGCCATTGAAGTGAACGCCGACGACAAGTCGAACACCGAGCGCACGGTCACCCTCACCCGCGACGCGACCGAGTACGCGCTCTCGCCCGACGAGAACCACGCGGTGCTCGTGATCCACGGGCAATTGTTCCTGACGAAGATTCCCGGCGGTGGGAAATGCACGCGCCTCACCGAGCACGCATTCGCCGACAGCAACCCGACGTGGTCGCCCGACGGCAAAAAGATCCTCTTCGCCTCCGATCGCGGGGGCACCACGGACCTGTACGTGCTCGAAGCGGACGACGCCGAGCACCCCGAACTGACCAGGGCTCACAAGTTCAAAACGACCCGGCTCACGAACACCGGGTCCGAAGAGATCAGCGCGACGTTCAGCCCGAAGGGAGATCAGATCGCGTTCATCCGCGAGGGGAAGCTCTGGCTGATGAAGCCCGATGGGAGCAACCAGCGGGTGCTCGTGAGCGCCCAGAAGGTACTCGATTACGACTGGGGACCGGACGGGAAACACGTCGCGTACTGCCGGATGGATGGTTCGTTTTCGGCGGAAATTTACATCTCCGCGACCGACGGCACCGGCGCGCCCGTAAACGTGTCCCGGCACGCCACGTTCAACAGCGACGTGTCCTGGAGCCAGACGAACGGGAAGCTCGCGTTCGTGGGCCAGCGCCGGAACGCATACGGCGTTCACGTCGTCTCGCTCCAGAAGCCGCTCGCCGACGGCAGCACCCGGCCGCCCGCGGACCAGATCGACTGGGAAGACCTGCACCTCCGCGTCGAGCGCCCCACGAACATGAGTGCCGAGTACGGCACCGTCTCGCCCGACGGAACCCAGGTCGCGTTCCGCTCGCTGTCCAACGGCGACGACCTGTGGATCGTGAGCAGCAACGGCGCGCTCCTCACGCGCATGACGTCCGGCGGGCAGGTGCCGAGCTGGATCAAGTGGTCGAAGAAGACGTCGTTCGGGACGGTGTACTTCCTCAACGGGTCTGGGGAGCTGCGGTTCGTTCGCACCGGGTTCGGGTTTAACTCGACCAGTGGAGGGCCGCCCGAACCGAGCAAGGTCGCGTTCTCGGCGAAGATGACGATCAAGCGCGACGAAGAGTTCGCCGAGATGTTCGCGCAGTGCTGGCGGGCGCTCTCGGACAATTTCTACGACTCCAAGCACCACGGCGCGGACTGGTCCGCGGTGCGGAGCAAGTTCCTGCCGCTCGTCGCGCACACCGCGACCCGCGAAGACCTCTACGCGCTCGTCAGCCTGATGCTCGGCGAGTTGAACGCCTCGCACCTCGGCATCAGCGGGAAGATGCCGACGCCGGACGAGTGGACCGCGGACCTCGGGCTGATCTTCGACGACACCTACCGCGGACCGGGGCACAAGATCACCGAAGTGCTCAAGCGCGGCCCGGCCGACAAGCGCGGGATGAACATCAAACCGGGGGACATCGTGCTCTCGATCGACCGCACGGAACTGACCAACAACGTGAACGTCTCGAGGCTGCTCAACAACAAGATCGGGGAGGGCGTGCAACTCGAAATCGCCAGTGACCCGAGAGACGCGAAGACGAAGCGCCGGATCGAGATCGTCGCGGCGAGCCGCACCCGCATTTCGCAACTCATGTACGAGCGCTGGGTGCAACAGAACGCCGACGCGGTCGCGAAAGTCAGCGACGGCAAGGTCGGCTACATCCACATCCCGAGCATGGACGAACCGGGGCTGGATACGTTCGTCCGCGCTTTGTACTCCGACCACTTCGACAAAGAGGCGCTGGTCATCGACGTGCGGTTCAACGGGGGCGGGTTCACGCACGACCAAGTGTTGAACTACCTCGCGGGGAAGGAGCACACGTTCTTCAAGCAGCGCGACGGCGGCGAGGGACTTGTACTTCGCAGTGCCGACCGGAAGTGGACGAAGCCGATGGTGGTCATGGCCAACAACCGGTCGTACTCCGACGCGGAAATCTTCCCGCACGCCTTCCGCGCTTTGGGGTTGGGTAAGGTCGTTGGTCAGGCGACCGGCGGGTTCGTGATCGGCACCGGCAGCACGCGGCTCATCGACGGCTCGTCGTTCCGGCTCCCGCGGATCGGGGTCTACACGAACAAGGGCATCAACATGGAGAAGCAGGGCGTGCAGCCGGACGTGCCCGTTGAAGTCACCCCCGACGACTGGGCGAAGGGCATCGACGGCCAGTTGCTCAAGGCCGTCGACGTCGTGGCCCTCGACGTTCGGGAGTGGAAGAGGACCAAGGCCGGCCTCGTGGGTACGCCCGCGCCGAGCGCGGCGCCGGCCACCGCGCCGGCCCAAGTGCCGGTCGCGCCGATGCCACACGGCTCGACCCCACCTCCAGCGCCGAGCAGCCGACCCACAACGCTCATTCCGATGGCGGAAGAGTAAGTGCAATCTGGTACCGGCGAACGGTCGGCACTCGCCGACGTTCCCGGCGCCACTGGCCGGCTTGCATACCGTTAGTGAGCCACTGGAGAGGCGGAGCCTCGGCGGTGGAGGAGTTGTACTAAGCACCGACCGCGGTATTGCACCGGACCGGGCAGTCGGATCAGATCTGCTTCTCGTTGCTCACCGCGTGCCGTCGCCGCGCATTTGGAGCCGCGGCCGGTGAGTTATTAGAGTCGCTGCACAATAGCGGCTGATCGGTTCAAGTCGATGCGCTGCCCCGGGTGTTCGACCTCATGCGTACATGAGGTTGTGGAGTCCGGCGACGTTCTTGATGATGAGGGTGTGCCGGCGGCGCGGGTTCCGGTACCGCTCGGCCGCGATGCGCCACACCTTCATCTTCCCGATCCCGTGCTCGACCACGATCCGACGGCGCGACACGCGCCGGTTGCCGGCCTTCTGCCGGGCCGTCAGCTGACCCTTCGGCGGTCGCCGGCGCGGGGTACACAGCCCGGTTCCCAGGTACGCCGTGTCGCCCGTGCGCCGCACCCCGTCCGGGCACACCACGGCGGTCGCGTCGTACACCTTCTTGTCATGCGTCTTGACCGAGTCGTCTGCGCATACACCAAACCTACGCACCCGGCCACTATTGTGCAGCGACTCTATTGTCTCCGGATTGCTCGTGTTGATGTGGCGGGCAGTCACGGGCACCCAATCGCGCTCATTTTGATTGCCCGGGATCTTATCGCCGCACGGCCCGGAAAGTGGCACGAACGTGAACCCGTCCGGGTTCCCAACAGCGCGGCACCTGGCTCGCCGATTCGTTTCTAAAACCTACCGCCCACCGAGTGAGTCCGGCAAGCGAACTGTGCTGTTCGACACCGGAAGCGACCCGAATGCGATTTGATCTCGTTCGTGCCGTGCAGTTACTCGTTGAGATTTGCAGCGGAAGGGCAGGGATTCGAACCCTGGAACACCTTTCGGTGTTGCCGGTTTTCAAGACCGGTGCAATCGACCACTCTGCCACCCTTCCAAATACTCGCAGCGCCCTTTATGCAAAGGGGACGCCTGACACAGTTTAGCGGTTCGCGCGCGTCTCGAAAAGCACCAACCGAATCGAAGAAACGGGACCGGGTCGGAACAACGCGGTGAGTTTGACGCGCATCCGGGCTCGGCGGTTCCGAACCAGAAATCTCCCGACTTTGAGAGTGGACCGCCCCGCCCCCGAAAGGGATGATAAAACAAGCCCGAGCACATCGGCCCGACTCGCGAGACTCACATGCAGCTTGTTCGTCGCGCGTTTACACTCATTGAGTTGCTGGTGGTGATCGCGATTATAGCGATCCTGATTGGGCTTTTGCTCTCGGCCGTACAGAAAGTGCGCGAAGCGGCTGCACGGCTCAAGTGCCAGAACAACCTCAAACAACTCGGGCTCGCGGCCCACGCCCATCACGACGCTTACGAGCGGTTCCCCGGCGGAATTCAGACCGGCCCACGGACCTCGTCATTGTTCGTCGAGTTGCTCCCGTTCATCGAGCAAACCCCGCTGTACCAGCAATGGGACTTTGTGAACCCGGGGACGAACTTTTCCGGTTCCCCGATGCGTGCCGGGACGGTGCTGTCCGTTTATGTGTGCCCGTCGCAAACGATGCAACACGGCGGAGGTTCGCCCGCGCTCAGCAATTACGGCGGGAACGGCGGCACCATTGCGTTCCCGCCCTCGCGGGCCACGGTCGACGGCATGTTCCACACCACCGGCCCGGCGTCCGAACCGCGTGCGAACCAGACCGGCGTGCGCATTACGGACGTGACCGACGGCACAGCGAACACGCTCCTCTTCGGCGAACGGGTCATCGGCGACCCGGCGCTGGACTCGTTCCTGGACGCGCCGGCCGGGGTCATCACCCCGACGCCCTCACCGGCGATCCAACCGAGCGCGAACTACTGTTTGTGGGCCGCGCCCCCCGGCCCGAACGCGGCGGGCAGTCTCCTCTGCAGTGAAGCCGCGATCGGTTACCGGCACGGCACCGTATGGACGCCCCCTCCCCCGCCGCTCCCGGGGTTCCCACCAACCCCACCGCCACCGGTGCCGTGGGACGGTCTCAAGCTCCAGTGGTGGGCGCGGATCGGGGCCTACGGGAGCCTTCACAACGGCGGTGTGAACACAACTTTCACCGACGGCAGCGTCCGGTTTCTCAGTAACTCCACAACACTTTTGGTGTTGCGCGGATTCAGTACGCGAAACGGTAGCGAAGTGATTACTGAGTAAAACCGCCTCTGACGATTCCGGTTTTCGGATGCGCGGAAGAAACCGGCGCCACCGACCTTCACTTCCCCAGGTGCAGTAGAAGTTCCCGCTGTCGGAGCGCCTGTAATCTGTGCAGCCCGCCGCACAGGTCGAGGTACTCGGTAAAGTCTCGCACGCCGAAGATGTGGTCCTCGAGGAACTGCGAGAACGCGGCCGGGTCTTTCTCGACGTCCATCCACAACTTCAGGTGGTCCTCGTCCGAGAAGTATTCGCCCGGCATGTTCCCCGGGTAGCTCCCGAACGGCACTTCGCACACCGCGTCGACGCACAAAAAGGGGATCTGCGTGCGGTGCGGGTTCCGGCGCATCTCGTCGTGCGGGACCAGGCGCTCGCACGAAATAATGACGCGCTTGGACGCCCGCGCGAGGTCGATGTCGGCCACGGACGTGCCCGTGAACCGGCAGTTCCCGTAGCGGTCGGCCTCGTGAACGTGGATCGCGGCGACGTCGGGGTACAGCGCGGGAACGGCCGCGAGCTTCTCGCCGGTAAAGGGACAGGTGATGACCTTCGCCGGGCAGTTCCCGAGCGTGTCCGTGCCCAACAGCGAGCGCGCCGGGACGAACGGAACGCCCATCGCCGCCGCGGTGTAGCGCAGCGCGAGCGTGTAGTTCGACCACTCCGCGACTTGTAGGGCGCCCGATTCCATGACGCGCCGGGCGTGCGGCGACAGCCCGCGTGCCTCCAAACCGACGACGTAAGCCGCGTCCACACGGGCGAGCGTCTGCCCGCGCCCGGTAAGGTTCCCGGCGCACAGGATCTGGAAGTCGTGTGTAGCGGTGTGGCCGGAGAACCCGAGATGCTGCTTCCGCTGGCGCAGGATCTCGTGACACACGGCCGTCGGGATGCGGTTCGCCCCGAACCCGCCCGTGGCGAAGTAGTCGCCGTCGCGCACGAACCGCGCGACGGCCTCGGACACGGTCATGACCTTATCGACCAGACCGCGCGGCTTGGCGGCAAACGCGGCCCGGGCGTCGTCGGACGCGGGAGAGGTAAAGAGAGGAGCGGCCATGCAAATGAAGGGGTGAAAGTGTGGTCGGGTGACGGGTGAAAAAGACAGAGGGACAATATCATGCCCCGGGCCGCTTGTCACCCCTTCGCCCGCTCACACTTTCACCCCTTCTCTTCCGGGGCCTTTATTCGCTACTGCCCCTCGTATTCCTTCACCAACTTGCGGAACCGCGGGTCTTTGCGAATGGAGTCGAGGTCGTGGTCCTCGCGCATGAACTCGAAGTCGCGGTACCCGAGTTCAACGGCCTGGCGGAGCGCCGTCAGGGCCTTTTCGCGCTGTTTGAGGAGCGCGTACCGGCACGCGAGGTTGTAGTGTGCGGTCGGGTCGTGCGGCCGGACCGTGACGAGTTGCCGGTCCACGGCGAGGCCGTCCTGCAACCGGCCCTTCATGGTCAGGTTGCACGCCTGTGCGCGGAGCACGTCGGCGAAGTCGGGCACTGAAGACAGGACTTTCCCAAAGAACTCGAGTTCAAAATCGAGTTGCGTTCGCTCGGCAAGGAGCCCGAGAATCGAACCGGGTGGAAACGAATTGGCTGGCGTCGGACTCGGGCGCTTGGGGTGCGGCATGAACGTCCCCCGGCGAAGGTGCGCGGTAGTGAGAGGACAACTACCACGCTTACCGAATTATACCCCGCTACCCAGAGCGTGCAAACGCAGAGTCAACGGGATATTCGGTTCGCGTTCGGGTTGTAGCGGCGTTTCACTCGGCCTTCACGACGAGACGATAACCGAAGTTAGCGCCGCCGAGGTCGTGTGCGTCGATGAGGGCGACGAAATACACCCCGTCCTTCGGAAGGGTAACGGTCAAAATCGGATCTGATGAACCGTTCACATCGTCGGCGGAGTCGATCACCTTGTGGTCGGCATCATAAAGTGTGAGGAACCCGTCGACGGGCGAGCCGAAGCGTGCGGCCTGGACCTCGATGCGCACTTTCGTGCCTTTTTTACCCTCGAACTTGAACACATCAACGTCTTTCTCCCCTTTGATCGTCCCTTCCACCGCGCACGGAACCGGCAGCGCTTGTGCTGTATCGAACCCGTCGTTGTCCTCTTTCTCGGCAACCGCGGGGAGGTCGTCGCGAACGAGTAGCGTGTAAGCGTTCGAGTCGCCCCCGCCGTTCACCGCGGTGAGCTTCACGGCACCGGGTTTGACGTCTTTGGGGAGGTCGAGGTCGAGGTCTATTTCCGAATCGCCGACGCGCTCGCCCGGGTAGTTATTCGGCACGCCCACGGCCTTCGCGCCGAGCACTTTGACCTTTGCGCCCTCGGCGCCGGCGACCTTCACCTCTTTCACCGCGGCGAGGTTCTTCCCACGGAGCACGAGTTTCTGCTTCTCGCCCGGCTTCGCGACGAGTGGTATCGCGTAAAGCACCTTCGGCGCGGGTTCTTTCTTCGCGTCGGGTTGTTTCTTGTCTTGCGACGACGCGAGCGAACCCACAGCGAGCGAAATGACGACGAGGCAGAAGACGCGGTACACGGGAGCACCTGGGTGGTGAGCGTTGGGAGGAGGGCTCTGGTGGTTGGTCACATTATTGGGATTAAGGCGCGTTCGAGAAAGGTGCAGAGTCTCATCCACCCGCCAGGCAGCCCTGCGGCAGCGGAGTTCATTCACGGAGATGATCTCACTTGCGCGTGTGCTCGCCATAAAATTTCACATATCAAGAGTTTCCATGCACACACGTGGTTGACCACGCCCGCGATTGCCGCTTGTGCCAAGCGCTCCGGCAAGGGTTTCCCCTCTTGGCGCCGGCGCCAAAGTTCGCTCAAATGCTCGCGGCTAAGTGCCCGCCCGGTGACGGGGCGACAGGCCGCGCATATCGGCCACCGTCATGGGTTCCGGCGTGAGTACCCGGCGGTCCCGCACGGGAACTGCTCCCGGCCGCAACCGCGCCAGTCCGAGCGCTTCTACACCTTGGAGCGGCTCGGGCCTCTGCCCGACGGCCGGGCACAAGGGATGACCCAGCCGATTTCACATCGCGAGCGCCCCCGCACACCCGTCTTTATCCGGTTGCCCACTCGACAGTAGAATTCCGGGGAACCGTTATTCGGACGCCACCGGAGCCGCACCGTGGACGATTTCATCGAGATCTACGACGACGCCCTCGACGCGACGCTGTGCGAGGAGATCGTCGCCGCGTTCGAGCGCAGCGGGCGCAAGGCGCGCGGGCGCACCGGGGGCGGCGTCGATGTGACCAAAAAAGACAGTCTCGATCTGAACATTTCCACCGACCCCGAGTTCGCCGCCCTCCACGCTCGGGTGCTCGACGCGACGCTCCAGTACCTCGTGCGGTACGCGCTGAAGTACCAGACCATGCTCGTCGGGAGCATCGCGGCGTCCGGAACGGACCCGGCGACCGGGAAGCCCGTCGCCCTGACCGCGGGCCAGTTGACCGAACTCCAGGCCGGTCAGTTGATGATGAAGCTCTACCGGCCGGGGCAGATCAGCGCGCAGAAGTACCTGAAGGGCGTCGGCGGCTACCACCACTGGCACTCAGAAATTTACCCGCGCGACGCCGCCTGCGAGACGCTCCACCGCGTGCTGCTGTTCATGTTTTATCTGAACACTGTCGCGGACGGTGGGGAGACGGCGTTCTACCACCAGAACCGAACCATTCGCCCCCAGCGCGGCCGCATGGTCATCGCCCCGGCCGGGTTCACGCACACGCACAAGGGGTGCGTTCCGCTGTCGGGCGACAAGTGGATCTTGACTTCGTGGGTGATGTTTAACCGGGCCGAATCGCTGTACGGCTGAGAGCGGTTGCGCCCCGGTTGCACCAACTACCGCTTACCGCCGGGCGGGACGCTCCCGCCGTTGCCCTCGGGCGCCGGTGGGGCCTCTTGAACTTTCCAACCCTTCAATTCTTCGTACCGGAACTGCTTCGCGTCCACACCACGGGCGCCCAGCTCCAGTTCCGCGAAACTCCACACCCCGGTATCGCCGCTCGGCTTTAACATGCGCACTTGAGCCGGCAGGTACGCGCGCTTCGGGACCGTGGAGCGCCAACAGCAGGCGCGCGAACTCGCGCTGGTCCTTGCCCAGGCGCGGTTTGATGTCCAGGTAAATATAGTCTTCGTCGGTTTTGTACGAATTGACGTCGAACCGCGCCTTCACGTCTTGGGCCTCCATCCCGCCGAGGAAATCGATCATCAGGTTGTCCGCACCGGCAGCGCCCTTTTTCCAAAGTTCATGTCGTGGATCGAGCACAGTGCAACCGGTGTACTATTTTCGCCCTGCGCGAATTGAACCTGCACTTCCCCGTGGGAAGTTAATCGACTGTCCGAATCTCCCTCGTTCGTCCGACTCGCTTCTCAGAATCCTCGTTTTTCGTGCGGCGGGTTCGGCGCCCCGGTCGGGCGTGAACTATGGTGCCCACATCTGATAATGCCTCAATGGGCCGCGCCTGCGGTCGGGAGCGCCACGTTATGAGAATCGCGAATTCCGGGCACCGAACGGACCGGCGCGGGTCCATATTGCCGATGCTGGGGGTCTGTCTCATCGGTCTGTTCGGGTTCGTCGCGCTGGCGGTGGACCTCGGCATGCTGGCGGTGGCGCGGACCCAGAGCCAGAACGCGGCCGACGTCGCCGCGCTAGTGGGCACGCGGACGCTGAACAACAAGGACGGGGTTCTTTACAATAACCTCCCGGCGGCGGTCGCGGCGACCAAGACCTCGACGACGGGCAACCCGTACCTGAGCGGGAACTTCTCCAGCAGCCAAATTACCAAGGTCGAAGCGGGCCAGTACCTGTACAACCCGACGACCCAGACGTTCCAGGTGAGCAGCTGGTCGACCGTGACCTCCGGCGCGGGGTCGAGCCCGACCACCGGGTCGTGGACCGCGCTGCGGGTCACCATCAGCGTGCCGCAGCCCACGTACTTCATGCGGGTCTTCGGTGTGACCTCGATGCCCACCGGAGCCACGGCCACCGCGGTCTACCGCCCGCGCGACATCGCGTTCGTGCTCGACATGACCGGGTCGATGGGGTACAGCAGCACGTTCAACAACAACAGTCAGTCGATGAACCCGGACCCGCTGGTGCCGGTCGCGGGCCACTACACGTCCCGCCAGAGCGTCCTCATCGCCTCAACGAACCTTGCCAACGGCAGCGGCGAAGCGATCCCGCGGAACAACTACAGCATCGCCACCCCCGGTGGCCCGCCGATCATCCGCAACTTCTACTTCGACCCGACCAACATTAACTCCCCCGGGACGGTCGCCTACCCGCTCACGACGAAGGCCGACGGCAGCCCGAACCTCTTAAATGCGTTCCACCGCTGGTCCCCGGCGGAGAGCGGCGCCGACTCGACCAACTACGTCGCCCCAACGTACACTTGGGACAACTACAACCCGATGCACAAGGGGAACGAGTCGCCCCCCCGGGGTCCGACTCCGGCCCCGAGCTTCTACGCCTCGATGACGGATGCCAACGGGATCACGTACTCCGGCGACCGGTGGCGCCGGGGCGACGGCAAGATCGACAAGACGGAAACGACGTGGTCCACGGGCACCACCGCGACGCGGGCCGCGTACCACGCCGCCGACCTCTTGGGGTACGGCACGGGTACGAACCCGCCGTCCGCGTCGCCGTCGTTCGCGAACGGCTGGCTCGACTTCCGCGACCCGCTCTGGGAGACCTACGGATACGACCTCGATATCAACAAGTACCGGACCGCGCGCGGCTCGGGCGGCCCGATGAACCCGGTCACCTACTTGGCCGTCAACGGCCTCGGCATCCTGGACAGACATTCTGGTGCCCACCGCAGACCGGTTCGTGGGTTACTCGATGGGGCCGGGATACTGGGGTAAAACGTTCTACATCTGGCCGCCCGACCCGCGCGCACCGGTCGGCAACCCGGGCGACGCGCTCTACCAGGCCGGCGACTGGCGCCAGCGGTACTTCTACAACAAGAGCGGCGGGGCACTCAACTCGCAGGGCGACAACAACTCGTCCAACGGGAACGGGTCCGGTAACGTCGACGCCATCAACGAAGTCATCTTGAACACCGGCACGTCGGGGCAAACGCTCACCGCGACGAGCGGAACCCAGGTAAACTACACGGCCATTCTGAAGTGGATCAAGAGTGGCCCCCAGGTGCTCCCGCCGAACCTGCGGGCGGGCCGGGTGCTGTACTACTCGTCCATCCCGGACGACGTGAATACCGCGAACGGCACCACCCAGGAGAAGTTCGACAAGGGATTCTGGAAGAGCTACATCGATTTCGTACTCGGGATCGGGAGCTACACCGGCACCGGGAACCTGTACGGCGGGGCCGACAGTTGGTCCGTCAATACGGCCTCGGTCACGACCTCGGACCTCACCGCCTACAACAAGTTTTCCTGGGAACTCGTCGCCGGCTCGCGCCCGTACATGCGGTACACCGACAGCCCGCGGCGCCCGCGCCTGCACATGTGGTTCGGGCCGCTGAGCATGGTCAACTTCCTCACGCTCGGGGACGTGTCCTCGTCCATCGGGAACTGGCTCCCCGGGACATCCAACGAGGCCCACTGCTGGCAGCTCAAGGCCGGGATGAACTCGGTACTCGATGACGTGAAGAACAACTACCCGAACGACTTCGCCGGGCTCGTGTTCTTCGCGGCCTCGCAGCACAACGGGGTCCGCTGGCCGCTCGGTCAGAACTACCAGGCTCTCAAGAACGCCCTGTTCTACCCGAAGCAGTTGCTCACGACGATCAACGGCGGGAATGTTACGACCGAGGTCCGCCCGTACACGACGTCCTCGCTGACCGGGCACGACGACGCCGACATCCCGAACGCGGGCGGCAGCACCGACCCGCAGACCGGGCTGGCTTACGCCTTCAACGTGTTGTCCCCGTCCACCATCTCGGCCGCGCAGTCGGTCGGGACCGGGAACGGGCGCCGCGGGGCGCAGAAGATCATCATCTTCGAGACGGACGGGGTGCCGAACAGTTACCGCACCCCGACGTTCGTCCAGCGCGGGTACAACTCGTACTACACGCTCAGCGGTGTTACGAGCGCCAGCAACGGTAACACGACCGGGATCAATTACGCCTACAACGTGATTAAGCAGACCGTGAAGCAGATGGCCACGACCGCGACCACCTCCGGCACCGGGGCGGACAGCGGGCTGAGCCTGCCCAACGCCCAGGCCCGCGTGTACCCGATCGCGTTCGGCGACCTGTTCGACGCCCAACTCGCCCCGAGCGCGACCTACCGCGACGACGCCCAGGCGTTTCTCGCGAAGTGCGCGGAGTACGGCGGCACGGGTACGGCCGGGGCCACCGCGCTCCCGGACGCGCAGACCATCACCGGCCCCTACGACCAGCGCATCACCCGTATGCGGGACTGCCTCGAGCGCATCTTCCAGAGCGGAGTGTCCGTGGTACTGATCGAGTAAATGTGCGGTAAATCCAGCACACGAGGCTCCCACTTCGTGCTGCGGAAGGCGGTCCCAAGGGACCGCCTTCCGCAGCACGAAGTGGGAGCCTTACTCATTATCACCCGTGCTCACTCTTCGCTCCCGATCGTAAGCTATGTTTCCAGACGGCAACACGTGTAAACCTCGCGCATGGAGTTCACCGTGACCGCAGCCGCGGTATTCGATCAAGTAGTCAAGACGTACCCCACGGGGTTACTGGGGCGCGGCGGCGTACCCGCGGTGCGCGGGGTGTCGCTCACCGTACCGGCCGGGCGCGTGTTCGGGCTGCTCGGTCCGAACCGGGCCGGCAAGACGACCCTCGTGAAACTGCTCCTCTCGCTCGTTCGCCCGACGTCCGGTGCGATCACCCGGCTCGGCGCGCCGATCTCCGACCGCGGCACCCTCGGGCGCATCGGGTACATGCACGAGAACCACGCCTTCCCGCGCTACCTCTCCGCGTCCGAGTTGCTCACGTTCTACGGCGGACTGTCCGGGCTCCCCTCCGAAGCGCTACCCGCTCGAACCACGGCGCTACTCGAACAGGTGGGACTCGCGGACCGCAAGGACGAGCCGATCGCGCGATTCAGTAAGGGCATGGTTCAGCGCTTGGGGCTGGCACAAGCCCTGCTGAACGACCCGGACCTGCTCATACTCGACGAACCCACCGAGGGCCTGGACCTGTCCGGGCGGCAGTTGCTCCGGCAAGTGGTGCGCGAGCGCAAGAGCGCGGGTAAAACCGTGCTGATGGTGTCGCACGTGCTCCCCGAAGTGCAAGAACTGTGCGACTCCGCCGCGGTGCTGGTCGCCGGGAAGATCGTGTTCGACGGGGCGCTCCCGGACCTGATGCGCGACCCGAAGTCCGGGGCGCCGCGGAACCTCGAAACCGCCCTCCAGCGCCTGTACCAGTCGGAGGCCGCATGAACGCGCTGCCCGCGACCATTCGCACCGTCCGCTGGATGGTGCGCGACACGTTCCGCCAGTCCCTCGCGTCCCGGCTGTTCTGGGTAATGTTCGGGCTGGCCGCGCTCTGCACCCTGTTCGCGGCGAGCGTGACGGTGACCGGCGCCAAAGAGCGCGAGCGCCACCCCGCCGAGCTCCCGCTGCGCATGCCGAAGGGTCAGGGAGCCGAGGGCATCGACGAACCGCACGGGACCGTGTCCGTCGGGTTCGGGATGATGGAGTACGCCATCGCGAAGAACAAAGCGGACTCGGTGCGCGAGCTCCAGTTGTGGCTCGCGGGGATTCTGGCCGACACCGCGGGCGTGTTGCTCGCGCTCCTGTGGACGGCCGGGTTCCTGCCGACGTTCCTCGAACCGCACGCGGTCACCGTGTTACTGGCGAAACCGGCGCCGCGGTGGGCGCTATTAGCTGGGAAATACTTCGGTGTGGTACTGTTCGTCGCGCTGCACGCCACGCTCTTCGTTGGTGGGACGTGGCTCGGGTTGGGGTTCGCGACCGGCGTGTGGGACGTGCGGTACTGGCTCGCGGTGCCGCTACTCGTGACGAACTTCGCGGTGTTCTATGCGTTCAGCGCGTTCCTCGCGGTGTGTACGCGGAGCACGGTCGTGAGCGTGTTCGGCACACTGCTGTTCTGGATCCTGTGCTGGGCGATGAACTTCACGTACCTGCGTCTGACCGCTTCCCCGATCCAGGGCATCACCCCGATGGCAGCGTTCCTGGTGGACGCGGGGTACTGGGTGCTGCCGAAGCCGATGGACCTGAGCGGGATCTTCTTCGATCTGATGGACGCGGGCACGTACTCGACCCCGATCCCGGAACTCGATGCGGTGAAGCAAAAAGGCGCGTTCCGACCGGAGCTGTCGGTGTTCGCATCACTCGCGTTCGCGTTCGGGGTGCTGTCGATCGCGGCCTACGAGTTCCGCAATATGGATTACTGACATTAAACGGCCGAGTGCGGTGCCCGGCGCCGCACTCGTAATTCCGTCAAACTTTCTCCAGTTCCCCGCTGCGCAGTTCGGGTTGATTTCTCGCCCCCGACTCGCGAACATCTCAGGCATGCTGTTTGAGTCCGCACACATTCGTGTAACGGCCGAGTACGGCGTTGCGACGCTCTGGCTCGGTTTCCCAGGCGACCCGGTGAACGCGCTCGACGCCGCGCGCCTGAACGAACTCGAGTCCGCGCTCACGCGGATCGAAACGAACGTCTTCATCAACACGCTGGTGGTCCGCTCGGCGAAGCCGTTCGGGTTCTGCGCCGGGCTTCGCCCTGACGTCGAGCACGTCACGGACCGGGCCAGTTTCGCGGCGCGCGGGCAGCGCACGTTCGCGCGTCTGAGCGCGCTGCCGTTCACAACGGTCGCGTTCATTGATGGCCCGTGTCTCGGGGCCGGCTTCGAGTTGGCTCTTGCGTGTGATCACCGTCTGTGTGTTGCCACACCCACGACGCACCTCGGTTTCCCGGGGCGGTTCGCGTGCTTCGGCGGAAGTAACCAACTGCGCAAGGTGATGGGACGGCGCGCGGATGCATTCATCGAATCGGGACGCACGCTCTCGGGCCGTGAAGCACGCGACCTCGGGTTGGTGGACCGCGCGTTCTGTGCCCGGCGCGCGAAGATCGAGCTGCGCACGTTCCTCGACGAACTCGAATGCGCACCGCGCGTACCGGAACGCGAAGTCGACGAAACCGGCTTCGCACAGGAGCGGCGCGCGTTCGCGGCTCTGAAATCTCTCTCTACAAACGCGACGATTAGCGTTCCCTCGGACACTGATACACTGCTCGCGCGGGGATTTATCACGCCGCTCGAAGCGGAACAGGCTCGTGCCCGAACCCCGTCGGCGCCCGCGCCCGCAACCACAACAGGAGAACCCGCACGTCCCGTTCGGCGGGCCGCGTAACATGGACGACCTCACTTCCGTGCCGAAGCTCCCGCCCGCACGCGATCGCGTCGTGCCGATCAACGACCGACTCGCTCCGCTGTACCCGGAGTTCGAGGGGCTGAATTACGAGAACCCGTTCCAGTTGCTTGTTGCAGTCATTCTCTCGGCCCAATGCACCGACAAGCGCGTGAACCAACTCACGCCCGCACTTTTCGCACGGTTCCCGAGCGCACGCGAACTCGCGGAATGTGACATCAAGGAACTAGAACAACTCGTCAAGCCGTCGGGGTTTTACAAGAACAAGGCCAAGAACATTCGTGCGTGCTGCGTGGAGATGGTGCTGCGCTTCGGCGGCGAGGTGCCCACGAACCTGGACGACCTCGTGACGCTCCCCGGGGTCGGGCGCAAGACCGCGAACGTGATCCTCGGGCACGCATTCGAGACGCCCGGTGTCACCGTGGACACGCACGTCGGGCGGCTCTCGCGCCGGCTCGGGCTGACGCGCCACCGCGATCCCGTAAAGGTCGAACTCGCGCTCGCGGAAATCGTGCCGCAATCAGAATGGCTGCACTTCAGCGGCCGGCTCATCATGCACGGCCGCAAAGTGTGCCTATCGCGCAAGCCGCGGTGCGAACAATGCGTGATCGCGGACCTGTGTCCGAAAATCGGCGTGAAGGGGCTCGCGGAGAAGCGCAAGCGGAAGAAGAACACGAAAACCGATTCACCGCAGAGAACGCAGAGGGCACCGAGAAAGTCGCCGAGTAAATAAAGCCTTTGTTCTTCTCCGCGCGCTCTGCATTCTCTGCGGTGGAAACTCTTATGGCCATTGACACGCACACGCTCCTCGAACGGTTCCTGCGGTACGTTCGCATCGACACCAAAGCAGACGAGAAATCCACCACCTATCCGAGTTCGCCGGGCCAACTCGTGCTCGGCGCGGTGCTCCGCGACGAACTGCTCGCACTCGGGATTACGGACGCGGTCCAGAACGAACACGGTCTCGTGTTCGCCACCGTGCCGGGTAACGTGCCCGGTGCGCCTACCATCGCGTTCAACGCGCACGTCGACACCAACCCCGAGAACTCGGGCAAGGACGTGGACCCGCAGGTGATTCGCGGGTATCGGGGCGGCGACATCACGCTGCCGAAAGACCCCACGAAGGTGATCCGCGTTACCGAGAACCCGGAACTGAACGGCCTGATCGGGAAGACGATCATCACGACGGATGGCACGACGCTACTCGGCGCCGATGATAAGGCCGGGGTTGCGGTCATCATGGAAGCCGCCCGCGTCCTGATGGCGAACCCGCAGATCCCACACGGCCCGGTCCGGATCGTTTTCACGTGCGACGAGGAGATCGGCTTCGGCGTCAAGCACTTAGAGCCGGCCCAGATCGGGGCGGTGGTCGCGTACACGCTCGACGGAATGGCGTCGGGCGAGATCGAGGACGAAACGTTCTCCGCCGATGCCGCAACGGTCACGATCACCGGCATCAACATTCATCCGTCCATCGGAAAGGGGCGCATGGTGAACGCGGTGCGGCTCGCCGCGATGTTCATCGACCGCCTTCCGCAGCGCACGATGAGTCCCGAAACGACCGACGGGCGCAACGGGTTCCTGCACCCGCTGACGATCGAGGGCGGAACCGGTCAGGTGAAAATCGGCTTCCTGCTGCGCGACTTCGATACCGCGCAGCTCGCGGTGCAAGCGGACCTCCTGCGCGAGATCGCGCGCCAGGTCGAGCGCGAGTACCCGCAAGCGAAAGTGCAGGTCGAGACGCGGAAGCAGTACCGCAACATGCGCGACGGGATCGCGAAGATGCCGAACGCGGTGAAGTTCGCGGAAGAAGCCACGCGGCGCGCGGGCCTGGAGCCGAAGTTCAAGATCATCCGCGGCGGCACCGACGGCTCGCAACTCACGGAGAAGGGGTTACCGACGCCCAACATTTCGACCGGCGAACACAACCCGCACTCCCCGCTCGAATGGACGTGCCTCGAAGAGATGGAGTCTGCGGTGAAGGTCGTACTGGAGTTGTGCCAGGTTTGGGCCGGGAAGTAATCATGTGGGAAATAAAGACCGTTCTGATCGTGGGCGCGTTCCTGGTCCTTATCGTTACGTTTTTTGTTTTGGTGGTGAGGCAGTTTTTGTTCGCTGCACGGCGCGCCCAAGAGTTCTTTCAAGCACCACCAGTATCCAAAGAATTCGAGCCGCCGGGAAACGCGTTCATCGAATCTCCTTTGAGCCAGCGGCTCATCGCCTTACTTATGGTGGGGGCCGGTGCTTTTGGAACGATGTGGCTCTGGCACCAGGCGCTACGGGGTAACGAAGTCCGTTTTGTGCCCGCAATTCTTTTCCCATTCGCTGCTGTTCTGGGGCTGGGTGGCATTCTGTTCCCGCACGATTTTGATGCCCAACGGTGGAAGTACGGTCGCGGGAAACCCCGAACCTGGGAAGAAATGCCGACGCCGATGAAGGTGTACGTTACCCTCGCTCTGTGCGCGGGCCTCGTCAATTTGTGGGCGCTGATGTCGAGATGAGTGCCCAAGACACGGAACGGTGCCCCTGATCTTTCAGGAAGGTATTGGTCCCTGTAGGGGTGGTCCTGTTTCACGGCATCGGTCTTGTTCTCGCGCACGCGCTTTTGGCGGACCAAGAAGGCGTGCAGAAACTCGGCCGCGAGGTCGTGGAACATGAGGCGGTGCGCTGCACCGAGCGTGGAACCCGTGGGACCGAGGTCTCGCGCCTGTGTCGCTTCGTGATAATCGCCCGCGCCCGGGTCGCGTTCCGGTGGTTCGATCCCGCGCTGCGGGGCCTCTACTTGAACCGGAAAAGCACCCCGGTCGGGTTCGCGAACCCGTTCGGTTCCGCATCTCGGGCGAGACGATGGCCACGATCGCCCCCGGGCGCCGTGGGCGTGGCGTGCGTAACCAACGCCGTGTTGACATACCGATCGAAGGGGCAATAATGGCCCCGAACCTCTCCCACCCATTACAAGAGGTTCCGCGAATGTTGCGCTCGATCGTACTGTTGGTCGCCCTGGGCGCGCTGGGGTGCGGGAAGAAACCCAAAGACACCGGCCCCGCCCCGCGGCCACCCGTTCAACCACCCCCGCCACAAGACAGTGGGGCGGACAAAGCCCCAGGATCAATTCGGCTCGGCGAGGAGAACGGTGAGGGACGCGGGTACCCGAACCGACTGCTGGCCCAGTGGTGGCGCGTCGTCCGGGACGACGTCACGGTCTCGGTTCTAGCGTCCGACAGCGCGGACCCGGCGCACCTCTCGCTCATGGTGGTGGTTCGGAACCGCAACAAGGATAAGCCGCTCCAGCTCACGGGTTGGTCCAAACCGCAGCAAATCACCCTGAAAGACGAAAAGGGTAAACGGTACCCACTGATCCCGATCCCCGACGACATCGAACAGGCCATGCGGAAAGCGGACGTGCCCAAAGACGGTGCGGCCTACGGCCCCGGCCCGGTCACTCCTGAACTCAAACGATTCATCTTGCTCAAATTCGACCGGTCGACGCTGGCCGCCGAGTACCTGGACCTGGATCTAGACGGCGCACCCGTCGGGTTCGCGGACCCGATCCTGTTTCGTGTCTCGCGCGAGATGATGACGCAACCGAAGAAGCCGTAACTGCGGGATCGGACGGGAGCAACTCCGCTCACACGAGCACCGGTGGACGTGGCCGTCGCCACTGTGTCGGTCGCGCCGATGCCGCACGGCTCGACCCTAGCGCCGAGCCGCCGACCCACAACGTTCATCCCGATGGCGGAAGAATAGGCGCAATCTGGTACCGGCGAACGGTCGGCGTGAGTCGGCCGTTCGCCGACTCCTGGCACTCGTGGTGGGCTGCGGCCCGCCTTGCGCGACCACGGACGAAGTGGAACTCGGCGGAAAAGCGAGTGCCACCGCGCCACCGGCGACGTCCGGATGCGGGCACCGAACCTCGGGTCCGGCGTCTCAGTGGCAGTAGCCGAGGAGTGCCTGGCGGTCGACCGGGGTAAGGCGGATACTGGGTGTGAGTCAGACCAGAGGAAGTAATGCGGAAACACACGATTGTGCCCGACCCGGCGGCGGTGCTGCCGGGCGAGAGCGAGATACTGGCGGCGGTGGTGGCGAACCTGGCCGACCATACAGCCAAGTTGGTGTACGCGGACTGGCTGGAAGAGCACAACGACCCCCGGGGACCGGTCCTTCGGGAGTTCGTCCGGGCCGTGCAGGACGGTCACCCGTTGCCGGCCACCGACGGCCTGTTGGCCGGGTGGTGCGAGATGGTCGGCCTCCGGCTCGTCGAGCGGGTCCGGGAGTTCGACCTCGAACCGTACCGCGACCGGCTGCTGGCACTCGCGCGCCCCGTCCTCGAATTGAACGATGTAACGCTGGTCGACGAGACGCTGTTCCCACCGGGCTGCTCGAAACTCGGCGGGCGGCCGGCACTGCCACGAGGGGCGGAATGGCCCCGGTCGGACCGCGGTCCGCTCAAATTCTTCGCCCAGTTCGACCTGGCCGATCTGCACTCGACCACCGGTGGCCGGCCACTTCCCGCAGCCGGTTTGCTCTCGTTCTTCACTTACCAAAACGCACCGGAGGACCAACACGGCGGCCCGCGTGTCATCTTTACCCCACCGGGGGGAGATTTGGAACGGCTGGACCCGCCGGACGATCTGGACGAGGATCTGGGGCGCCCCGGTCCGGCCGCGACATTCACCCTCCGCGAGTCGCTCGATCTGCCCCAAGCGATGGAGCCGTGGGAAGAACGGATCGGTCTACCGAACGAGGCCGCGGCCGATCGTTGGGAGGTTTTAAACCGGTATTGGAGCCTGCTGTGGGCTCAACGGGCCGTCGCCCACGTGCTGTTCGGGTACGCCCGCCCCCGGCACATCGACTGCGACCCGATCCCCGGACCCGAGTGGGAGCAACTGATCTCCTTCAAGTCGGACCGCGACTTGGGGTGGGGTTGGGGAGATGGTCACGAGCTGTTCTGGTACATCCGCACCGAAGACCTGAAGGCCGGGCAATTCGACCAGACCGTGGAGACGGATGGTTGAGGCGCGGCATCGCCCGTTCGGGTTCGCGGACGCGACCCTGTTCCGTGCCTCGCGCGAGATGGTGACGCAACCGAAGAAGCAATAGGCCCTCGTGCCACCCGCGCGCAACTTAAGAACGCCCTCGGCTCTCTAATTCGACCCGCGGCAAAAAGGGGCGATTTTTCCGCGTGCGGTCGGGCGCGGGTCGTGGTACGCTGCGACACCTCCCCGGATCACCGTGCCGATGCCCTCTCCCGAACTCACCCCCGACGCCCCCGACGCGGTCGCGCGCAGCGCCCGGTACAAGGTCGCGTGGCGCATCCTGCCGCTGCTGTTCCTGCTCTACATCATCGCGTACCTCGACCGCGCCAACGTCGGCTTCGCCAAACTCAAGATGAAGGACGATCTCGGACTGTCCGAGACCGTGTTCGGTGCCGGCGTCGCGCTGTTCTTCATCGGGTACCTGTTCCTCGAAATCCCCGGCGCGCTGCTCGTGGAACACTGGAGCGCGCGAAAATGGTTTGCGCGCATCCTCGTCTCGTGGGGCTTCTGCTCGATGGCGATGGCGCTGGTCGAAACGCCCGCGCAGTTCTACGCCGTCCGCTTTTTATTGGGCCTCGCGGAGGCCGGATTCTTCCCGGGCGTGATCGTCTACTTCACCCACTGGTTCCCGCGGAAGGACCGCGCGCGGGCGATGTCCGTGATGCTGCTGGGCGTGCCGCTCAGCCTCGCGCTCGGGGCGCGCGTGTCCGCGGTGCTGCTCGAACAGAACTGGTTCGACATCAAGGGCTGGCAGTGGGTGTTCCTGGTCGAGGGCGCGCCGGCCGTGCTCTTGGGGGCGGTGGTGCCGTTCCTGCTCACGGACCGCCCGCGGAACGCGAAGTGGCTCACGCCGGAAGAACGCGACTGGCTCGAAAACACCCTGGAAGCGGAGCGCGAAGCGGCCAGCGGGACCGGGACCGTTTCGCTCAAGCAGGCGCTCCGGATGCGGAACGTGTGGCTGCTGGCGCTGGCGATCCTCGCCACGAACATAGCCGGATACGTGTTCGTCTTCTGGCTCGCGACGATGGTCGAGGGGCTGCTCGCGGCTACGGGGCGCGGGTCGGGTGCGACCAATGTGCTGAACTGGACCGGGTGCGTGTACCTGTGCGGGTTCGTCGCGGTGCTGGTATCGGGTTGGTCCTCCGACCGCACCGGCGACCGCAAGTGGCACTGCGTGACGGGGCAGATCGGCGCGGGGGTGACGTTCGCGCTTGCCCTTGTTCCGGGGCAGCCCTGGGGCGCGGTATTCGCGTGGCTATGTCTGGCCGGGTTCTTCTCGATGTTCTGGTTCACGCCCTTCTGGGTGCTTCCGACGCTCACGCTGACCTCGTCGGCCGCGGCGGTGGCGATCGGCGTCATCAATATGTGTGGAAACATTGCCGGCGCGATCGGCTCGCCCCTCCTAGGCGCGCTGAGGGACGCGGGGTTCGGCGATCAGGCTTCGATGGCGTTCGTAACGGTGTGCTTTGTCCTCGGCGCGGTGTTCGTGGCACTGGTACGGGTCGCGCCGCCCGTGGAGGAACCGAATGACTGACCCGCAGACGCAGCGCCCCACCGAGGAACTGCTCCGGCTCTACCGGCAAATGCTCCTCATCCGCCGGTGCGAAGAGCAACTGGCGAAATCTCACCAGCGCGGTTTGGTTCACGGCGCGTGCCACACTTACGTCGGCCAGGAGGCGATCGCGGTCGGCGTGTGCTCGCACTTGCGGCGCGAGGACGTGGTGTTCAGTACGCACCGCGGGCACGGGCACGCGCTCGCGAAGGGCGTACCGCCGGTGCAGCTCATCGCCGAACTGTACGGGCGCGCGACGGGGTGCTCGCAGGGGCGCGGCGGGAGCATGCACCTGTTCTCGCCCGAAGTGGGCATGATGGGCACGAGCGGGATCGTTGGCCCGTGCATCCTGCAAGCGACCGGCGCCGGGTACAGCTTCCGGTTACTGAAACAGGACCACGTCGCGGTCGCGTTCTTCGGCGACGGTGCGGTGAACAACGCGGCGTTCCACGAGGGGCTGAACCTCGCCGCCATCTGGAAACTGCCCGTCCTGTTCGTGTGCGAGAACAACCAGTTCGCGACGGAAGTGCCGTTCGCCTACGCCGCGGGGAACCCGAGCGTGGCCGCACGCGGCGCGACCTACGGTATGCCCGGGATCGAACTCGACGGCAACGACGTTGTCGCGATTCGCGCGGCCGCGGGGGAAGCAGTCGCGCGGGCGCGGAGTGGCGGTGGGCCGACGCTGTTCGAGTGCAAGACCTACCGCACCCGCCCGCACGCGGAGGGCATGGGCGACTACACCTATCGCACCCGCGAGGACGTGGAGAACTGGAAGACCAAGTGCCCTATTGATCGACTCCGCAAAGCGTTCTCGGCGAATCTCGCGCCCCTCGATGCCATTGATGCCGAAGTTCAGCGTGAGATCGAAGCCGCTCAGCGCGAGGCCGAAGCGAGTGCGTGGCCCGACCCCGCAACGGCCACCACGCACATCTACGCCGAAGCACGCAGACCGGCCCCACCTCCACCCGCGGATTCGGGGCGCGATATTAGCTATTCGCAAGCCACGCTCGAAGCACTCGGGGCGGAAATGGCGGCGAACCCTGCGATCTTCGTTCTGGGGGAGGGCATCGGCGTTCGGGGCGGGAACTTCAAGACGACCGCGGGGTTGTACGACAAGTTCGGCCCGGAGCGCCTGCGCGACACGCCCATTTGCGAGCGCGGGTTCGTCGGGCTGGGGGGCGGAGCGGCCATGACCGGCACGCGGCCGGTCATTGACTTCATGTTCGCCGACTTCGTGCTCGATGGTGTGGGCGAGATCGTGAACCAGATCGCGAAGATGCAGTACATGAGTAGCGGGCGGCTCAAAATGCCGATCCTGCTGCGCGGCTGCATCGGCATCGGTCACTCCGCCGCAACGCACCACTCGGGCAACTACTACCCGATGTACGCGCACTTCCCCGGTCTGCGCGTGGTGATCCCATCCACGCCCTACGACGCGAAGGGACTGCTGCACCACGCGCTCCGCTGCGACGACCCGGTGATGTTCCTCGAACCGCGCGAAATTCTGTCGCTTACCGGGCCGGTACCGGAAGCGCCTTACGAGATCCCATTTGGCCAAGCCGCGGTGGTGAATACAGGGACCGACGTCACCGTGGTCGCGATCGGTCGAATGGTTCGCAAGGTATTCGACGTGATCGCCGATCTCGGCCGCGAAGGAATTTCGGTCGAGTTGATCGATCCGCGAACGGTCGCGCCACTCGATACGGAGACCATCGGCGCATCGGTCGCGAAGACCGGTCGGCTGCTCATCGTGGACGAGGCGTTCGGGCTGTACGGGATCGGCGCGGAGATCGCCGCACAGATCGCGGATCGGTTCTTCGACGAACTCGACGCCCCGATCAAGCGCCTGAACGGTCTGCACACCCCCACCCCCTACAGCCCGCCGCTCGAAGCCGCGGTGGTACCGAACGCGGACGCCATCGCGCGCGCGATTCGCGACCTACTTGCCGAGTAAACTCATGCCGATTCCCGTTTCGATCCCGCGCCTCGGCTGGAACATGGAAGAGGGCGTCTTCGTCGAGTGGCTCAAGGCCGACGGCGACGCCGTGAAGTCCGGCGACGCGGTGTTTCGTCTCGAAGGCGAAAAAGCCACCGAGGACATCGAGAGCCTTGATGTGGGCACCCTTCACATCCCCGCGACCGGCCCGAAGATGGGCGACCGGCTCCCGGTCGGTGCCGTGATCGGCTACTTGCTGCAAACTGGTGAAGCCCCTCCAACGGGAGCCTCGCCCACGAACGGCGAAATCGAACAGGCACCGCCGCCTGCAGAGGTTATTGAGAATCCGCCCGCAGTGAGCGAACTTGCCCAACCACTCATTCCACAGGCAGGTCACACCGAAGCCGTCCCCGCACTAACAGCAATCACACCCCGCGCACGCAGACTCGCTGCACGACTTGGGGCGGATGTGTCGCGTGTGCGCGGAACCGGGCGTAACGGCCGCGTGCGCGAACGCGACATCGCCGCAGTTGCTCCCCCTCCTACCCCCTCGGGGGACACGATCCCGCTGACCGGCACGCGCCGGGCGATTGCGGCCAAGATGATGGAGAGCCGGCAGACGACGGCCCCCGTCACGCTGACCGCGCAAGTGGACGCGACCAACCTCGTGAACCTCCGCGAACAGTTCAAAGCGGCCGGGAGCGAGCGAGTCCCGTCGTACACCGATTTTCTTCTGAAGTTCGCCGCGCTCGCGCTTCAGAAGCACCCCGCGCTCGCGTCACAATGGGCGGGCGCGGGAATCGTGCCCGCCACGAGCATCGACATCGGCGTCGCTGTGGATACCGAATCGGGCTTACTCGTGCCGGTCGTTCGTAACGTCCCGGCGCTCGGATTGCGGCAACTCGCGGAGCAAACGAGCCAGTTGATCGACCGCACCCGGCGCGGCAATCTTTCCACCCGCGACATGCAGGGCGGGTGCTTCACGATCACGAACCTCGGTGCGTTCGGGATCGATGCGTTCACGCCGATCATCAACGCGCCGGAGTGCGCGATTCTCGGTATGGGGCGCATCGAGCGCCGGCCGGTGATGGACGGCGACCGCGTCGTCGGGCGCGATCTGCTCGTGCTGAGCCTCACGTTCGACCACCGAATCGTCGACGGCGCTCCGGCCGCTCGTTTCCTGCAAGCACTCGCGCAGTGCGTCGAGAACCCGGCCCCGTGGGTATCGAGTTGAGGACGAATCGATGAAGTGTGACCTGAACGGGACGGTGAGCCTCGTGACCGGATCGGCGCGCGGCATCGGGCAGGGCATCGCGGACCGACTCGCGCGCAACGGCAGCGTGGTCTATTACACCGATCTCGTGCTCGCCGAAGCACAAGCCGCTGCCTCAGCGACACCCAACGGGCACGCGCTCAAACTCGATGTCACGAAGCCCGCCGAGATCGCGTCGGTGGTTCAGCAGATCACAGCCGAGTGCGGGCGGCTCGACGTCCTCGTGAACAACGCGGGCGTGAACACGATGGCGCATCGCGTCACCATCGACTCGTTCCCGCGCGAGGAGTGGGACCGCATTCTCGCGGTGGATCTGACCGGTCTTTACGAGATGAGCAAAGCGGCCGCGGCGGTGATGCGCGAGCACAAGCGCGGGCGCATTATCAACATCGCGTCCATCGCGGGGCTGGTGCCGTTGCGGTTGCAGTGCGCGTTCGTTGCGGCGAAGGCGGGCGTGGTGAACCTCACACGCGCAATGGCCCTGGAATTGGGGTCGCACGGAGTTCTGGTGAACGGAATCGCCCCCGGTTCGACGCTCACCGAGGGCACGCGGAAACTCTTCTACGGCGACGACGGGTTGTTCAAGGAGTCCGTTCAGCGGATGCTCGACCACGTCCCGCTCGGGCGTCCCGGCACCGTGGACGAGATCGCGGTCGCGGCGCTGTTCCTCGCGGACCCGGAGAACAGCTACATGAACGGTCACATCCTCACCGTGGACGGCGGGTGGACGGCCGGTTACACCCGCGACTTCTGATTTTACACGCGGCCGGGTCACTTCTTCTTCGGCGCACCCTCCACGACTATCGTGATAGGTACCGCCGCGTAGGTCGGGGCCGCGCGCGGCACGACGTTACCCGGTTGCTTCGGTTGGGGCGCTGCGCTCTGCCCGCGAAGTACCAGCGTGTGCGTGCCCGGGAGCAGGGTGGGCGGCACGTCTACACTGATTTTAATTTCGGTACTCGCGGGTTGTGCGGCGCCGACCGCCGGGAGCGGCTGGTTCCCCTGTTGGCGCGGACCGAAATTCGGCGTGGCCGCGAAGATCTGGATCGCGTCCTTGAACTTGGCGTCGCGGTTCACCTTCAGCGTTACTTCGATTTTACCGCCCTTTGGGGACACCTGCGATTCGACCGGTGTAAGAGTGAACGGTGCCTCCCCGCGAACCGCGAGCGCGAGCCCTTCGCCGCGGTCCATGCGAGAAATCATCGGGGTGTTCGGAACCTGGTTCGGTTGCAGCCCAGTCGCGGGCCACGTTACGGTGAACGGTCGAGCGGTGTAGGCGCGCGCGCCGCTCGTGGCGTGAATCGTGATGAACCCCTCCCACTCGTCCGCGTCCTTCTCGCACGTTAGCGCGAGCGTACCCCGAGTTTGCCCCGGGCCGATCACTTGCTTCGGGCACTTCACCCCTTTGGGGAGCGCACCCGCGCTCAGCTCGATCGCGTCGTTAAAGCCGTCGAAGCGGAACACGAACACCGCGAACACCGCGCCGCCGCCCTTCGTGAGCGTGCCGGCGTCCGGAAGGTGCGTCGAGAACGGCATCACCGCGATCCGGAAGTCGGGCCTCTCCTTCGCGATGCGCAGGACGTACTGGTCGCGCACCCCGAACTGCACGCCGGCCTCGCGCGTGGACACCATCACCCTATATGTGCCGTCCGCGGGCACGTTGAAGCGGTAGCGGGCGGGGTCGTCGCCCTTGGTGTAGAACTGGTTCGGGCTGAGGGTGTCCGCACCGTCGTCCTGTTCGGTAATTACCTTACCCCTGGCATCGGTGAGGAGGAAGTACGCATCGACCGGCGACCCGATGCGCTCCGCGAACACTTCGAGCGTCCACACCTCCCCTTTCTTCGCCGCGAAACTGTACCAGTGCCGCTCGTTCTTCTTCGTGATGTGCCCCGCGATGTCACACGGCGCCTTCACCTCTTGCGCGTCGGTCGCCGTGCCGTTTTTCTCGTTATCAAGAACGACCGGCGTTTGGGGCGCGAGGAGCAGGTTCCCACCGGGTGCGGAACGCGGGTGATCGACGGCGTCGATCATGGCCGCGGTCGGGGAGGTGAGCCGGCTCGATAGCAGTTTGCCTCCGAGGTCGCGCCCCTTGGTGTCGATCTTGTCTGCCGGCCCGGTTCGGGTAAACGGCATGACCGCGTCGGTTTCGAGCGGCGGGACCAGCGCGTCGACCCACCCGCCGGCGGTCACCGTCAACCGGTAGAAGTGGTCCGGGCCGCCGGTGGTGTACGCGAACTGCGACACGCGAACGAGATATTCCCCATCGGTCGGTGCCTTGAAGTCGAGAACCGCGTCGCCACCGCGGTACCCGCGGTTCGAGGCGAGCGGCCTGCCGTCCGGCCCGCTCACCATCAGATCCGCCTGCATCTTGCTATCGATGCTCGTTGTCAGGCAGTACACGACGATATTCTGCCCCGCTTTCGCCTTGAACGCGGTGTAATCGACATCGGTCGGCGCACTAATGACGCCGTTCACCGTCGTCTCGATTTCGATCTTCTGGGCCTGACTCACGTCGTTATTCGGTTCCACCTCGACCATGTCCGTCGTACCACTCACAACGAACGCGCGCGGGTTGCTCAGCCCGCTCTTGCTCACGACGCGGACGTCGTACATGCCGCTCGCGTCCTTCGGAGCGGTGACTTTGAACCTCACCGCGGCCGTGGGCTGATTGGGTTGCGGCTGTTTGGGCGCGGGCGTGGGGGCCGCACCAACTCGCTCGGCCGTGAACCCTTTCGCACTGAAGAGTAGCTTCTCGTTGCCGTCGAACCCGGTGCCCGAGAACGTGACCTCCACCGTGTCGCCGGCCTTTGCACCGGGCGGGAACACCGTGAGCAACTGCGGGCCGGATTGGGCGCTAACGTAACCCGCAAAAAGTAACACGACGAACGCAGCAACCGCGCGACGGAACATGGTGGTCCCTCAAGAGGTGATTGCAGCCTACCCGGGACGCGCACTGCGGACAAGTTGCTGCGCGACGAGACAGCAAGACAAAAGCCCCGGCACAACACCGGGGCTTCGCCGCGTTGATGTACTTCCCCCGTCACTTCGCGAACACTTCGGCCGGCTTGAACCCGTCGCCCAGAACGGGCTTGGGGTCGATTCCGAGCCACTTGTCGAGTACGGCCGCGTATACCCGTCGGAAATCGGTGCCGTGAACCAGGTTCCCCTCCTTTAGCCCTTTGAGGCTCGGGTGCTCACCGACGACACCGGCCTTGACCCCACCGCCCACCAGGATCATCGGCGCCCCGGCGCCGTGGTCGGTACCCTTGCTGCCGTTCTCGTAGGCGCGCCGGCCGAACTCGGAGAACGTCATGACGCACAACCGATCCTTGTGCCCGCGCCCGGCCAGGTCGCGGTAGAACGCGGAGATCGCGTCCGATGCCTGCGTGAGCAGGTTCGCGTGCGCGCCGGTGGTCCCGCCTTGGCCCGCGTGCGTGTCGAACCCGTCGATCGAGACGTAGAAGAGTCGCGCCCCGATGTCCGCGTCGATGAGCTGTGCGGCGAGCTTCAGCTTGTTGCCCAGTGCCGAAGTCGGGTACGGCACCTTCGGCGCGTAGTTCTTGCCGATGCTGGCGAGTTTCTCACTGCTCGCGTAGGTGCTCATCTGCGTGCGCGCCACAAAGTCTAGAAGTGATGTCCCCGAGCTTCCCCCCGCAACCGTTGCAGCCGATGTAATCACGTTCTTCTGCGCGGTGGCGTCGGCCCCCGTCACAGAAACCGTCTTGAGTTTGAAATCATCGAGCGAGGTGATGCTCGGCACACGAACGGGCGCGCCGGTGAGCGCGAGCGGTGCCGGTTCGTTCCCGCCCGCGAGGTGGAACGCGGGCACCGGGCGCTTCTTGAGCGACTGACCGAGCCACCCGGTGGTGAGCGCCTCCGCGGCGCTGGCCGCGTGCCACACGTCCATACTGCGGAAGTGCGACTGACTCGGGTTCGGATAGCCCACCCCCTGCACCACGCACACCGCGCTGTCGTCGGTGTAGAGCTTCGCGAGCGTGGTCATCGCGGGGTGAAAGCCGACGTCGTCGGTGAGCTTCTTGACCTGATCCTTCGCGATGGCGATGGTCGGTCTGAGCTTGTAGTAGTCTGCATTCGTGAAGGGCACAACGGTGTTCAGCCCGTCGTTACCGCCCGTGAGCTGCACGACGACGAGCACGGTGTCTTTGGCCCCCGCTTTGTCGGCGAGCGGGGCCGAACGCGCCGTGTGCCCCAGGAACGCCGGCACCGTGGAGCCGAACCCGATCAGCGAGGAGGTCTTGAGGAAGTCGCGTCGCGTGGTCATGGGGAACTCCTGGCGAACCCCGCCCGCAAGGGCGGTGGGTTTTCGTCAACTCATTAGACTGTTGTCTTCGATCGGGTGGCACCAGTACCCACCGCCCTTGCGGGCGGGGTTCACCGCGCCCACCGCCTTACGGGTGGTCTTAATTCAGTTGATATTCCGGCAACGTCAGGACCAGGTGCGTGACGGCCCGCGTGCGGTGGTTCGCGATGTCGTCCTCGGACCAGTACGCGGGGTACTTCACGTCTTTCGTGGCCTTCAGGTAATCGAGCAGTTTGGTACGGGCCTCGTCGGATACGTCGTTCTGAAGGAACAGGCCCAGGAGGAAATCGATCAACTGTGCGTCGGTCTTGGCGCCGTGTTTCGCCACGAGCACGGCCGGGTCGCAGCGCGTGCCGAAGCGGGCGCTGTCGGTCGCGGTGATCGCGAGCGCGAGATTGTTCCGGCCGAGGAGCGTTTGCGCGTTCAACCACGCTTCCCCGCCGTCCCAGCCCTTCACCGACGGCGGCGCGAACAGCACCTGTCCCAATCCGTCGAGCACCTCCGCGAGCGGGAGCGTGCCGATCACGCCTTCGAGCGCCCGAACGCTTCCGATCGCGAACTCGACCGGAGATTTGATCTTCGCGCGGTACGCAACGGGGCTGAAAAACAGGTTCGAGCGGAGGATGATCGAAACGAGTTTGCCGGTATCGAAGCCGGACCTGCGGTACTGCTCCGCGAGTGGGTCGATGAGGTCCGCGCCGGGCGTGTCGGCATCGCTAACGAGGAACTTGTAGAGTTTGCGGACAATGAACCGCGGGCAGGCCTCGTGGTCGAGGCACAGTCCTGCGATGTCCTCCCCGGTAAATTTTCCCTTCTTGCCGAACACGTCTTTCTCGCTGGCGTCGTGCTGGCGCCGGTTCAGCGTGCCCTTACCTTCTTTGATCTCGTACCCCGTGAACGCGCGCGCTGCCTGACGGATGTCGGTTTCGGTGTAATTCCCGACGCCGAGCGAGAAAAGTTCCATCACCTCGCGGGCGTAGTTCTCGTTGGGCGCGGCCTTCGTGCTGGTGTTCGTATCGAGCCACACGAGCATCGCCGGGTCCGCGCCCATCTGCGTGAGGAGCGTGCGGAAACTGCCAAGCGCGTGCTCTTGGATCAGGCGGTACTGCGCGAGCATGAATCGCGCGTTCTGTACCTTCGCGTTGCTCGTGGCGAAGTGGTTGTGCCAGAACAGCGTCAGTTTCTCGCGTAGCGGGTGTCGCGTCTTCAGCATCCGATCGAGCCACCACGCCGAGAGCCGCCCTTGCGGTGCGCCCGGCGGCATGCTCCGCTCCGACGCCATGAACGCGGACGTGCGGGTGAAGTCTTCGGTTTCCGCCTCGCCCGCGAGCACGCGATCGAGCGCCTTGGCGTGCCCGTCCTTCACCCCGGCGTCGAGTTCGCGTTCCGTCGCGCCGAACCCCGAGCGCCGGTAGAGGTGCCCGACCTTCTTCCGGTCCCACGGGTTCTCGGCGCTCGGGGTGTGCGGTTGCCAGGCGTTTTTGGAATCGAGCATGTGAGCCTCGTGAGCGAACGGTGCGGCTACTGGTCCGGGCGAGCGGTCGTTTACTTGCGCGGCGCCAGATCCCACACCAGATCGAACTTGTATTCCGACTCGGTGATGTCGAGTTCCCCGCGCACGGTACCGAGCGACTTCACCCACGCGACCAGGCTCGCGACCTCCTTGCGGGCGTCTTCCAGACCGATGCCGCGTGCGAGTACCGCGTCCGTGATGAACGGGTCCGGGAGTGCGGCTAGCGCGTCCGACGCGGCTTTCGTGGAGAACGCTCCGCGAACCACCGCGGCGCTCGGCTTCGCCTTCTGCGGGGACTTCAGTTCCGTGATGAGCTTCTTGCACAGTTCAACGGTGGTCGCGACGACTAGCTCGTTGCCGACGACGGCGAAACACGGCTCGAAGTTAAAGCGAACGCCGTCCGGGTCGTCCGGGCGCTCCTTGTTCTCGGGGAACCGGTACGCGACGATCGCGACTTCTTCGTGCTTGTGCTCCGTCATTTTCAGGTCGAATTGCAGGCTCGCGAGGATCGCGGCGGAGCGCAGGATCGGGTCGATGGACTTCACGAACTTCGGGTCGCGCCCGGTCGCGACGTAGCCGAACGCCGGAAACTGCTGGCCGGGTTGTTTCTTGTAGGGAGGGGTGTCGTGATTCGCGACCACGATCCGGTGATACGGTCCCCACATTTCGAGTAGCTCGCCCATCCGCGTGCTCCCGAGCATCACCTTCGACACGTCTTTTTCGGCCTTCTCCAACTGTCCGCGGATCTCGTCCCCGAGCAACTTCGTGCGGTTCTTCCAGAGAAAGCCGATATCGAGGTGGAGGCTGTGCGTGTACAGCGTGCCCGGCGGTTCCAGGAGCGGGAGCGACCCGGGCTCGCCCTTCGGCGGAACGTGGAGCTGATACTCGGGCGGGAACTCGCTGCGCCCGGCCGGAACGCGCACCGAGAGCCGAAACCCCGTCTGCTCCTTGTACAGTCCGGCCGCGACGAAGTCCGCGCGCTTCAAACAATCGATGCTTCCGCCGACGACGAGCGTTTGCAGGAAGTCCTGCCGGGTCGCGTCGAAGAAGTCTTTCGTTGCTTTGGACTGCTTCACGGACGCGAAATCGAGCCACAGCCACGCGAGCGGATCTTTGGGGAGGAGCTTGAACGTGTCCTTGCGAGATTTGTGCCCGGGCGACTTGGCGCGGGCAGTGATCGCGAGTATTACTCCCGCTTTCAGCATTGTCTCGTTGTTGGAAATCAGCACCGTTGCACCGGCGCGAGCCACAAACAGATCACCGATCTTGATCGCGTCTTGTCCCGCAATGTTGAACCGCTTGATACCGTCTTTCGCTCCCTGTCGGGCGAGTTCCTCTTCGACCGTTTTGAGCGCGAGGTCCATCGCTTTCTTGACTTGCGCTTCGTCCTTCCCCTGCAAAACGAAAATAGTCGGCGCGGGATCGTTCGCGAACTGGACGCCGATCGCGATGCCATCGCCCGCGAGCTGGTCGAGCAGTTCGGGCCACTTCGCACCGAGTTCCTTCTCGAACATCGCGAGCAGTTGGAACGCGCGCTTGGCCACAGCAGATTCGTAAACGTTGCGGTATTGCGGGAGCTTTTGGGCCTTCTGAAAGGCTTCTAGCCCGGTGACGGCCTCCGCGAGCTTGCGCGGGTGGTCCGCGGCGAGTACGAGTTGCGCCGAAGCGGGAACGCAATCGAGCGGGTCCGCGGACCGCGCCGAACTCGCAGCGAACACGAGGGCGAGTGCCGGCAGTGCGAAGCGCATCATGCCAAATCTCCGGGGTAGCTTCGTCCGGAGGTACTTCTCGTTCCGGGCGCGAGTTTCAGAAAAGTGGCACATTGCAGCGCGATAACTGTTGCGTGTCCCCGCGACCCCTCTGCTACAATTTGTTCACGCCCCGCCGGGCATAACGTTCAAACCGTCGCCTTCAATATGCCACCCGACGAATACAACCAACCCACCGACACCGATGCGCTGCGCCCCCGCGCGGGCGATTGGAGCGCGGCGGAACCGGAACTCGATTACGACCCGGACACAGTGCCCGTCGTGTACCCGGTCGCGACGCAGTGGTGCTGGCGGTGTGGGGAGACCGCAGCCCCGGTCGCGGGCCGGTGCCCGTGGTGCAACACCTGGACCGACGGCGAGCCCCCGCGGCGCGAACCGGAACCCGTTCTGTCGATCGACGACGACCCCGAAGACGACTGGCACACGGACGCGCCCCGGTACGCGATCCCGGTGCGCCGACCGTACCTGATCCCGCCGGTCGTGATCGTGGTGCTCGCTTACGCCGCGCTGCTCGGCACGCTCATCATGTGCGCGGTCATTGTTGCCGTGCGCGGGGCGAGCACACCGGACGAAATTCAAGAAGCCCAGGCGTTCGTCGAGGTCGCGAGCACGCTGCTCACGCTCGGGTCACTTGCGCTCGTGTGGTCGCGGGCGCGCCAAAAAGTGCCCGACGGAACAATGGCGCTCGCCTGGGTCACGTCCGTACCCGTACTATTCGCGTTACTGTGCCTGAACCTCCTGTTCTTCACCGTTCTGCGCGAACTACTCAAACCGCTCGGCGTGATTGAGCCGGAGCGGATGAAGATGACGCTGGCCACCGTTCTGCTGATCTGCGTGCAGCCGGCTATTGTGGAAGAGCTGTTCTTCCGCCAGATGACGCTGGGCGTGCTGCGGAAATCGATGAACGTGCATTTGGCCGTGTGGATCACGGCGGCGGCGTTCGCGGGCGCGCACTTGGGGAACATTTTGGGGATGCCGTACCTGTTTCTGGTCGGTGCGTTCCTGGGTTACGCCCGTGTGTACGGCGGACTGACGCTCGCGATGATCCTGCACTTCGTCCACAATTTCGCCGTCGTCGCTTACGACGCCTGGCGGTGATTTCGGCGCGGTTCGCGTGCTCTGTGGGGGAAGGCAGACCGCGCGAAATCGCGTCTGCTACAATTCCCTCATGTCTTCATTACACACCAAGCCCGAACTCCTTGCGCCCGCCGGTGACTGGGAGGCCATGCGCGCCGCGGTCGCGAACGGCGCCGATGCGGTCTACTTCGGCCTGTCGAATTTCAACGCGCGCGCCCGCGCCACCAATTTCGAGCCGTCCGAACTCCCGGACGTGATGACGTTCCTGCACGCACGCAACGTGCGCGGGTTCGTTACACTCAACACGCTGATCTTTTCGGACGAACTGGAAGCGATCGCGGAGTTCGTGAAATCCGTTGCGGCGGCCGGTACGGACGCGGTCATCGTTCAGGATCTTGGGCTCGTGCGGCTCATCAAGCGCATCGCGCCGACGCTCCCGGTCCACGGCTCCACGCAGATGACGCTGACCGAACCGCGGGGCATCGAGTTCGTCACGAACCTCGGGGTCGAGCGGGTCGTTTTGGCGCGCGAACTGTCACTGAACGACATCCGGAAAGTCACTGCGAACACATCTACCCCAGTGGAGGTGTTCGTTCACGGGGCGCTGTGCGTCGCGTACAGCGGGCAGTGCCTCACGAGCGAGGCGCTCGGCGGGCGCAGCGCGAACCGCGGCCAGTGCGCGCAGGCGTGCCGGTTGCCCTACGAGATGATCGTGGACGGCGCGAAGCGCGAACTCGGCGACCGCGCGTACCTGCTCAGCCCGCAAGACCTCGCGGCCTTCGATCTCATCGACCCGCTCATCGACGCGGGGGTGATTTCCTTCAAGATCGAGGGCCGACTGAAGGGCGGCCCCTACGTGGCCTCGACCACGCAGACCTACCGCAAAGCTATCGACGCGAAGCTCACGCACCACGACTTCACTCTTCCGCGGCGCGAACAACTCGATCTCGCGCAGACGTTCAGCCGCGGACTAACGCCGGGGTTCCTCGAAGGCGTGAACCACCAGATGTTGGTTCGCGGGCGGTTCCCGAAGAGTCGCGGGGTGCGCATCGGGCGAGTGTCGAGCTTCGCCAAGAGCGGCGTGCGGATCGAGTTGTGCGAGGCGTTCGATGATCTGGTGAAAGCCGGCGATGGCGTGCTGTTCGACATTGGGAAACCGCAGGAGCAAGAGCCGGGCGGTCGAGTATGGCGCGTGGTGCCCTCGCACGGCGCAGCCGAACTTCAATTTGAGGTCGGCGCGCTCGACTATTCGCAGATTCCCATCGGCTGCGACGTGTACAAGACCGACGACCCCGCGCTGCGCAAGCGCCTCGAACAGAGTTACTCGCAGGACAAACTCGCGAAGCGCGTTCCGATCACCGGGCGCGTGTCCGGTACGCTCGGCGGCGCGCTGACGCTATCGCTATCCGATGGCGAACGCGAGGTACGGGCGTCGTGGGCCGGTCCGCTCGAACTGGCGCGCAAACAACCCACGTCCGAAGCCGAAATACGGGACCAACTCGCTCGACTCGGTGACACGCCGTTCGAGTTGGGCAATGTCGTCGTGGACCTGCCCGCGGGCGTGATGGTTCCTCGCAGCGTGTTAAACGACCTCCGGCGCCAGGCCGCGGGCGCGCTGGCAGAACAGCGAATCGAAGCGCGCAAACACGCAGTTGCGGACGGTAATGCGTTGAGTGAGTTGAGGCGGGAGGGGAGACCTACCCCCCCATCCCCCTTCCCTGAAGGGAAGGGGGAGAAAGAACCTAACCCCCTAACCCCTTCCTTAAGAAGGAAGGGGGACAAATCCAAGAACAGAAGATGTCGCGCC
>HG799463.1:1040007-1108271 GCA_000531095.1 Gemmata massiliana
AAGGAAGGGGGGACAAATCCAAGAACAGAAGATGTTGCGCCACTCGCGGTGGTTTTAAGCCCCTCTCCGTTTAGGGGAGGGGTTGGGGAGGGGTTGCAGACAAAACCTACCCGTCTCACTGTTCTCGTTCGCAATCTCGAACAGCTCGACGCCGTTCTCGCGTGGGCGCCGGGTGACGGGCTGCCGAAGCCGTCCGCGATCTACGCAGACTTTGAGGATCTGCGGCGCTACAAGGACGCGGTCGCGAAGGCGCGGGCCGCAGGCGTGCCGATCGGATTGGCCCCGGTGCGCGTGTGGAAGCCCGGTGAGGACGGTTTTCAGGCGCTCGTCGCTCGCGCGGAACCCGACATCGTCCTCGTGCGGAACCTCGCGTCGATCAGTTACTTCCGGGAGCAATTGCCGAACGCGCGGCTCATCGGTGACTTCAGCCTCAACGTGGCGAACGAACTCACCGCTGGTGTCTTGATGAGTGCGGGTTTCGAGCGCCTCGTACCGAGTTACGATCTCAACTGGGATCAGTTCGCGTCAATGGTTCGGCGCGCGCACGCGGACTGGTTCGAGCCGGTAGTTCACCAGCACATGCCCATGTTCCACAATGAATTCTGTATCTTCGCAGCTTTCCTAAGTAACGGCAAAGACCATACTAGCTGCGGGCGTCCTTGCGACCGACACAAAGTTGAGCTGAAAGATCGCGTTGGCGCGGAATTCCCAGTCGTAGCGGACGCGGGATGTCGCAATACAGTGTTCAACAGCATTGCACAGAGCGCGGCCGAGTACGTCGGACGGATGCGTGAACTCGGGTTACGCACATTTCGCATTGACCTGTTGCGAGAAACCGCAGATCAAGTTGAGCGACTCCTTACCCACTATGCACGCGTTGTCGCCGGATTGGATGACGGACGCACAACGTGGAGAGACTTAAGCACGCTCAATCAGCTTGGGGTGACACGCGGGACGCTTCAGGTCATCTGATCTTATTGCTCAACTGCGTAACCTCCTTTCCAGTAAGATAGTTACAAAGCATGCGACTGTTTCATGAGATTTCGCTACCTAGCTGACCCATACCAAATTAAACTCCTAGTGATCGACCGTTCACAAGTCACTAGGAGCTTTTCGTGCCAACTGCATACTCTTATCTCAGATTTAGTAGCCCAGAGCAAGCCTCTGGTGATACTCTTCGTCGGCAGAGCGAAAAACGCGAAGAATGGCTTAAGGCGAATCCCAACGTAAATCTCGACAACTCTCTTTGCCTTACTGACGCAGGCAAATCCGGATGGAACCGCGATAATTTCGATACCTATGCATTAGCAGAGTTTATCAAACTCATCGGCGGGCCAATCAAATCCGGCTCTTACTTGTTGGTTGAAAACCTCGATCGTCTCTCACGCGAAAAGATTACAGTAGCGGTAAGATTGTTTCTTGAAATCCTGGAGAAAGGAGTGACTATTGTTCAGTTGCTTCCTTCTGTGACAGTGTTTAGTGAGGACGAAATTTCTCGCGAACCGTTTCGTTTGATGCAAGCCATCCTCGAGCTGCAGCGAGGAAAAGCTGAATCAGACCTCAAGTCCGAGCGCATTGCGGGAGCATGGGAGAACAAGCGGAAGAACCTGAAAAATCAAATAGCAAGTCGAAGGTCGCCGGGGTGGATTCGTGCCGTCGGTGGTGAAGGAAAAAAGATGAAAGACACGGCACCAGGTGAGGTTCGCTTTGAGTTGATCGAAGACCGGGCAGTGATTGTTCGCCGTATCTTTACGGAATGCATTGAAGGTAGCGGCGTACAAAGTATTGCGAGGAAGCTGAACGAAAACAAAATACCAACGATGGGCAGAGTGACGATTAAAGAACGCGGTTGGCTAGGAAAGGAAGTACACGGCGAAAATTATCGAATTCATCAGGTGACGTGGAATGAAACCACTGTTTACCAAATCCTCACTTCACGGGCAACGTTTGGCGAATATCAGCCCGGGAGAGGGCGCAAGCGAAAGAATCGCGTGAAAGTTGGCGAAGTTCGTTCCAATTATTACCCTTCCGCGATAACTCGCGAAACGTTCTTTGCAGCCCAAGCAGCACTTGCAAGTCGAGGCGGGAAGGGGCGAAGTGGAAAGGGAGCGGGGCGGCGCGGGAATCATGTTAATTTGTTTGCCGGCCTCCTGATTGACGCACTAGATGGCGGTTCTCTTACATATAAACACTCTGATACACGCTCACCCATTCTTGTTCCCGTGAACGCTAAAAAAGGGAAGCAAACTGCATGGACATCCTATCCAGCAGCACCGCTTGAACGCGCCTTGCGATCCGTACTGGTCGAAGTGAGAACCGAAGAAATAGGTGAAGACGTTTCACCATCGCTTCGGATCGATGCGCTCAGGGGGCGAAAAAATGAGTTAGAGAAGCTAATCGCTTATTGGCAAGGTAAAATGGGTAATCTTGCTATCGCGGATAGCGTGGAAACAAAGCTGGCTGAGTTCAGTACTGAACTGCGGGCAGTATCTGCTGAAATGGAAAGTGTTGAGCGCGAAGCCGCCAACCCGGCTACAGAAGCTTGGGCGGCCGTCCGCACCCTCGCAGGAACCAATCCAACCGACGACACCGACGAGCTCCGCACTCGTCTTCGAGCCGCTATCCGACGAACTGTTTCTGCAGTGTACTGCTTTTTTAACGGGGTTGGACGCTATCGCTTGGCACTGGTCCAAGTCTATTTCCGCAGTGGCGGTTCACGCGGTTGCTTTATCATTTATTCCCCTGGCCGGTCAAACCACCGTGTGAAACGACCTGGTCGAGTTTGGTTCAGCTCTAACCGTGATGGAATAGGCTACGATGGGGAGTCGGCCCCCAATTACGACCTTCGCGACGGTGTTGATAAGGTATTTGTTCCTGAATGGCTTGCGGAATACCCTCGGGAAAAGATCGAAGAATTCCTAGCGATGGGTATTGACGTGAATGATTAAATAAATTCGATTGGCGCGTATGGTCGAAGGCAGTGGCTTCGATTCTTCGCCTCGCCTCTTCCTTCGGAGTGCGGGGCGGCTTCATTTCTGCTGGTCTCGACTAAGCTAAAAACAAATCCGAGTATTTATATTTGACTCTAGACTCAGTGGTCAGATCATCTCTAGGATACGCCCGGCGAGAAGATGATCTCCCGGAGGATTGATTCATGAGTATCGCGAATTTAACGACGAACGAACTGCTCGAGGTCAGCGGACTCCATCGCAACGTGCTGGAGAAGTGGATCCGAGAGCGGATGCTCACCCCGATGAACGGGGCCGCGGGGTCCGGGCGCTACCGGGCGTGGTCCCCGATCCAGGTGACCGCCGTTACGTATGCCGCGGCCGTAGGGCGAGGTGATCCGGTGGCACGAACCGAGGGGTACGCCGCGCTCGTGGCCCGGTTCGTCGCCGGCCACAGTGTCGAGGAGCTCGAAGTCGCGTTCGCCGAGGGGCGCCGAGTAGTCGTACTCGTCGGGGAACCGCGCCTGATCGCACCTCCGCCCGGCGTGCGGCTGCCTCCGCATCTCGACCTCGCGCGAACATACCGGCGCGTGCTTCAGCGCCTCGGAGCGTTGGCTCCAGTCGTCGAAGACGCGGGCAATTAACCGCCACCTAATCGTCCAACCCAGATCTCGCCCTCAGCTCGTCCCGAATCAGATTTCCAAACACTACCGATCTTCCGATATGGAGTAGCTTCATGCCATCTCCCGTGTACCTTCGTGCGCTCGAATTCACAATTTCCTCCATCGACTTGACGAATTTGCGCGAGTCCGGGTTAACGGACGAAACCATTCGCACGAACCGGTTGCGGACCGAGTACGACGCGAACGAGTTAGCTCGGATCTTGAACCAGTCGCCTTCCAAGCCGTGCTGCCTTGGCGGACTCGTGATCCCCTACCGCGACTTGGATGGGTGTCTCAACGGGCTCGCTCGGGTGCGCCCGCATTCTGCCCGCATGAGTAACGGGCAACCGGTGAAATATGAGCAACCGAAGAACGCCCCGCTCCGTGCGTACTTCCCGATCGCAAGTCTAAACCCGCTCCGGGACGGATCGAGCCCGGTCTACCTCACAGAAGGGGAGAAGAAAGCGCTGGCCCTGTCGCAGTTGGAACTCGCTGCCGTTGGGCTCGGGGGCATCTGGTGCGGGTGCCGCAAGGGGACCAGGGAGTTGATCGATGATCTCGGCGCGGTACCGTGGAGCGGGCGCCCGGTCTACATCGTGTTCGACTACGACGCCAAACCGAACACACGCTGGAACGTGTTTGCCGCCACGCAACGACTCGCCTGCGCGCTCCAGAGTGCCGGTGCGGGTGAAGTGTATCGTGTCGAACTTCCCCCGGGACCAGACGGCACGAAGCAGGGCGCCGACGATTTTCTCGTGACCCACGGTCCAGACGCTTTTCGAGAACTGGTCGCGCGCTCAACGCCGGTGTCGGCCGCGGCCGTTGCGCCACCTGTAACGCACGCCGAGGGCCGAACCGAGGCCGCGAATGCGATTCGCCTCGCCCACCAGCGCGGCGAGGCGCTGCGCTACACCGTGGAATGGAACGAGTGGTTGGTGTGGGACGAGTGCCGGTGGAAGCGGGATACGGGGAGTGTCAAGGTGCAGGATCAAGCAGCTATGGTCGCTCGGGGGCTTTGGGAGGAGGTACGCGGTATCACCGAAGACGGGCTCCGGAAGCAAGCGATCGCGTTCGTCACTGCCAGCAATTCCGCGAAGGGGGTCGCCAACATGATCAAGCTTGCGCAGGGTACGCTCGCGGTCCGGGCCGAGGAACTCGACGCGGATCCGTGGCTATTGAACTGCGCGAACGGAACGCTAGACCTGCGCACGGGAGAACTGCGTCCCGCGGACCCGGCCGATCATCTCACCAAGTTGTGCCCGGTCCCATACGAGCCGGACGCGTCGTGCCCGGTCTGGGAAGCGTTCCTCGGCAGCGTGTTCGCGGGTGACGAGGAGCTGATCGGGTACCTCCAGCGGTTACTCGGCTACGGGGTGACCGGGAACGTGCGCGAACAGGTGCTCCCGGTACTCTGGGGGAAGGGGAGCAACGGGAAATCGACCCTGGTGAACGCGGTATTGGGCGCGCTCGGGGACGATTACGGCGGCACACCTCCCCGGTCCCTGTTCGTCGCGTCCCGGTCCGGCGAGCGCCACCCGACCGAACTCATGACACTCCAGGGCCGGCGCTTGATGATCGCGCAGGAAACGGACGCGGACTGCCGGCTGAACGAGGCCCTGATTAAGCACCTGACCGGGGGCGATAAGGTGACGGGCCGGGGCATGTACGAGAACTTCAGCTCGTTCACCCCTACCCACAAGTTGATGCTTTGTACGAACCACAAGCCCCTCGTGCGCGGGACCGACCACGCCGTGTGGCGCCGCCTCAAGTTGATCGAGTTCCGCGTGCGCTTCGAGGGGCAGGCGATCGACACCTCACTGCCCGATAAACTCAGAGCTGAGGCGCCCGGGATTCTCGCGTGGATGGTGCGCGGGTGTCTGGAATGGCAGCGGGACGGGTTACGCGAACCCGAATCGGTCCGGAATGCGACCCGGACGTATGCGACCGAACAGGACGAAGTGGGACGGTTCATCACGGAGCGCTGTGAGATCGGGGACACGTTCTCCGACACCGCCTCGGAACTGTTTAAGGCGTTTAAAGAAGCCCTCCCCGACAGTGACCTCTCGCAGACGGCGTTCGGCCGGGAACTATCGGAACGCGGTTACGAGAGCGGTCACGTGACGAGCGGCCCGTTTAAGGGGCGGAAGACGTGGAAAGGACTGCGCCGCACCGGGATGATTCGGTCCGAGGAGGGAGTGGGGGAAGGAATCGGTACTATCCCCGCTCCCGTAGCCGCGGCACTCCGGCGGAACCTAAACGACCCCGGCGGTTAAGGGTTAATAGAGTTAACCCGAAAAGGGAACTTCTCCCTAGGCGCGCGCTAGTACGGACTTTGGTTATTGGACTATTAACCGTTAACCGTTAACCCGGGGTATACGTCTCGGGGTTAGCGGGGGCCGCGAGTCTCGCTCGGTTCGATCCGCGCTTCGTAACGCCGCTCTTGTCCGTAAGGGATTCATTCGGAACGGGTAGCGTTATGCCGGTATTCACCCGCCGCCCGGAGATGCTCTCAATATTCCCTCCGACACGCACTTTCACAACACGTAAACGAACTGGGTACGGCGGAGTCGAAGAGGAGCCCGGAATGACGGCGGCCGGTCATTAGTTTTGCGCCTCTCGGACGCAATTCAGGCGACATGAGCGGTCGAAATGATCAGCCGTTCTTCGACTGAGGAAGTCGTCGAATGCGGACGCGGAAACGCCGATTTCACCACCGGCGCTGTTTGGGGAAAGTCGGGACGAACGCATCTCGTAGCGAGCCGGTCGATTCTTACCTTCCCCCAGGAACGCGTGATGCGTAGAGGCCGAGGAACGCGCGGGTGAGAGAAGCGCCATCCGTCACCCCGATCGTGTGCCCTCGGTGGCTCGGGCGTGACGAGGAGGGCGACCGCGTGACGTGAGGCCTGTGCAGGGGGCGGAAGTCGTGGAAAGGGCATCGCCGGACCGGACTGATTCGGTTCGGTGAGGGTAAGGAACCGGTATTACGCCTGCCTCCGTCGCCGAGGCAGTGAAGCGGCGCCTAAAGGAATCCGGCGGTAAGGGAGTTAACCCCAAAAAGGGAACTTCCCCGAGGCACGTTCTACAACGCAGTCACAGCACCTTCCAAACTTCCTCCGCCACCCGGATACCGGACCGGACCGCCCCGTCCATGTACCCGCACCACACCTCGGACGTCTCCGTCCCCGCCCAGTGGATCTTCCCGACAGGCACCCGCAACGCCGCACCGGACGCGGTCAATACGCCCTTCGGCAGCGGGGAGACGCACCCGGTCGTCCATTTCTCCCCCGCCCAGTCCTGCTCGACGAACTCGATCGGCTCGCTCGCTCCCTTCCCGAACAAGGCGACCAGATCGTCCAACACCGCCTTCTTCCGTGCCGCCGCACCCTTCGGGGCCTTCTTCGGGTCGATGAACACCACGATGACACCCTTCGACCCGTCCGGCGGGGAGTTGTCGAACGTCACCCCGGCCGGACCGCGGTCGCTCACCGCCAGTCCGCTCAGCCCGGAATCACGCCAGAACGGCTTGGCGTACACCACGTTCACCTTGAACCCCGGCTCGCCGACCCAATTCTTCGCCAATCCGGCCCGCTGCTCCGGCATGGCGGGGGTGAACGCGATCCGGGCCGTGTCGGCCGGCATCATCGCCACCACCACCCGCTTCGCCTTGACTCGGACCAGTTTCGACTCGACCACCACCGCGTCGCCGTGGTCGATCTTCGAGACCGGGGAGGCCAGCACCAGGTCGTCGCCCAGATCGGCCGCGAGCTTCTTCGACAGCGACTGCGGACCGCCCTTGAACCGCAGCTCCTGTGCCCCGACGTTCAGGGCGCGCAGGCCGCCGGCCGAGTGGACGTAGAAGAGGAACCACAGCAGCGACGTTTTCTCCGCGGACCCGAGGGCCGTTTCTACCTCCAGTCCGAACTCGTCCCGCGTCTCGGCGCTGCTGGTGTTCGCCTTCAGCCAGTCGGCGACCGTGACCGCGTCCCACTCCTTCGCCCTCTTCGCCGCCCACGGGTCGGCCAGCGGCACCTCACGGGCCATCGCGTCGAGCTTGTCCTTCACCTTCCGCAAGTCCCGGCTGGCGTGGTCCCCGGCCGGGACGGTGAGGCGGGAGCCACCGAAATGAACGACCGTCTTGCCCTTCTCGTGCGTCCGGAACGTCTCGACGCCCAGTTCCTTCGCCAGTCCGAGGACGGCCGTTTGCGTCGGCCCGGCCCACTGCCCGCCGCCCTCGACCACGTGCCCGCCGCCAATGGCGTGGTCCAGCGTTCGGCCGCCGACCCGGTCCCGCGCCTCGATCACGCACACCTTCACCTTGCGGCGGCGGAGTTCACGAGCGGCGGTAAGCCCGGACAGCCCCGCTCCGATAACGGCGACGTCCACCTCGCGGGTCGGCGGGTCGGCGGCAACGGCGGTTCCCGTCGCCACGGCCGCTGCGGCAATCAGGAACTCTCGGCGGGGTAAACTGTGACCGTCAGTTCCTTCGGGCATGGCATCCCCCTCTCATCGTGGACCGAAACGTTCGGACCAGCTTACCCGGTCCCAGGACGGAATGTAGCAGGGCGCCACCCTTCGGCGGCGCAAGTCTCACCCCGGACCGCGTTCGAGGGCGACGGGAGAGGCAGGCAGCCAGTCGGAGCACGATGTTCCAGACGGCACGGTCCTGAGTCTCCGCCACGATCCAACTGCTAACACCCCCTGGTTGTGCCGGGCTTCAACGGGGGCCACTCTATCGTCACGGTCGCCATTTCTCGAACGTCTTGCCGTTGAATTTGTGCGCCCCCGCCTCGTGCGTGCCGAGCCACAGGTCGCCGTAGTTGTCTTTGTAAACGGCGAACAGCGTGGTCTCCTTCGCCCCGTCTTTGACGGGATAGCGGGTCGCCCTTTCGCCGTCGTACCGCCACACCCCCGCGTTGTAGCTCGCCATCCACAACACCCCCTTCGCATCTTCGACGACGGACATGAAGTAGACGCGATCGCTTCCGTCCGGGGCGTTCACGTCGAACCCCTTTTCCCGCTTGTACTTCAGCATGCCCTTTTCCGGTTCGGGGGCGTCCTTCGCGTCGACGCTAAAGCGATACCGGGTGTTGCAGATCCAGAAGGCTCCACTCTTGTCTTCGAGGATGGAGCGGATGCCAAACGAGCCGCCGTTTTTCACGTTCGTTAAGTGATCCTCGTACAGCCAGCGAAAGGAGCCTCCGTCGAATCGGCCCGCGCCGGCGTTCGCGGTACCGATCCAGAGATTGCCCTTGCGATCCTTCACGATGGTGTAAGCGTCGTAAGGGTTCGATCTTGCGTTGGGGAACTTGGTCCGAGGAAATCGATCGAGCCACTCCTCGCCGATCTTGGTCTTCGGAATCGCCAGCCGGTGCAATGACGTGCCGTCGTACCGGAAGACCACGCCGGAATCCTGGGGGCCTACGAACCACAGATCATCCGGCCGGAGCTTCCACTCCTTCGGGTCCGCCTTTTCCGAAGCAGTCAGTGTCGTGAACGCCCGCCCGTCGAACCGGCTGATGCCCTCGTAGGTGGTAAAGTAGACGTTCCCCGACTTGTCTTCCTGCACTCCCCGGATTTGATTGCTGACCAAGCCGTCCTTCGTTGTGAAGTTGACCAAGGTCTTCCCGTCGTACCGGTACACGCCGCTGTCGTTGCTTCCAAACCAATAGATATCGTTCTTCGCCTGCATGACGTACATTATGTTCTTGCCCAGCTCCGACACGGCCTCGCCGTTTGCGGCCTTCGGCTCGGGTTTCTTGTCCTGAGCGGCGGCGGTGGCGGTAGCGGAGAGGGCGACGAGTAAGGTCAGGGCTCGAAGTCCGAGCAGGGGCATCTTGTTCTCCACGGTCAACTTCGAGGGAGACGCTCGGGCACGTCTGGCAGGGGTAGTTCCAGTACGCGAGATGGGTAGTCGAGGTTCAAGCCCCCGCAAGAGACGTGCGGTTTCAGCTCAGCTTCTCACCGCGTGAGTGGAACGAAGTCACAGAAGCGCTCAGTATCAGTTCCCGCCTCTACCTTCGCCAGGAGTTCGCCGTGCTAAACGGCGAGGAAAGTGCCGAGGGGAGAACGGCGCAGACGCGCTCTTTGTCGTCGCGCGCGTTCCCTCGGAATACGAGCCCTCACAACATGTAAACGAGCTGGTGTACGGCGGTGGTGTCTCGACGCGGGATAAAGGCCCAACGTAAACGCGAGTTGCCGCCGTCAACGCCGTTACCTCGGGCGCTATTCTGGGACCAGCGGGGAAGTGAGAAGGCTAGTCGCTATCCGGCTGCAAAGCGCCGATCGCATCAATGGCGATTCCAGCACGGACGTTGATTGGGAAGGTAAGCCGCCCGTAACGCGTCATGAGCGTGTCGAGTGCTTCCTTCCCCAGGAGCCGTGACGCGGAATGGTCGCGGAACGTGCGGGTGAGGGAACGGCCAACTACCATGTCCACCTGTTCTTCGCTGCGGCGAGGGTCAGCCCGGACGAGGCGAACCGGATCCGCGGCGCGCTGTCGGAGGTGCTGGAGTGTCCTCTGGCAGAGCTGCCGCGGGCGATCCGTGGCGAGCGCGGGCGGTGGGAGGCCGAACCGTTAGTGAATTAACGGTCAAGTCAACGAGACGCAGCGGAGACCCACAGGCGCTAAACGAGCCCTTGGCGGGATTCGTGAAGAGGAACTCGACAGGTTGCGGTGAGCGATCAAGAATGGCGGCGATCTTTATGGCAGTGGCGAGCACGCGACTTATCAGTGCTTGCGTGTTGGGGGGATTTCGTCTTGAACCTTCAATTGGCCGGGTACCGGGCCCTTCGACCGCAACCCGGCAAGTGATGTGAGGAGAATTTGGATCGATCTGATCGGATGACAGCCGAGGTGTGACTGCGCCCAGAAACGCCCGTGTGTATCGGCGACCCGTCCCTCACAACGGCCTCGAAAACGGTCCGCTTCGGGGCGGAGCCTTTCTAAATGCCCCGGCGCCCTGATTGAGCTACGGCTTCTTCTCGGCCTCTTTGATGAGTTGCTCAACGGCATCATCCAAGAAGTAGTACTGCTCATACTTCCCGTCCTTCCCGGCCCTCGCGCTGATCGCTCGGAGGTGATCGCCTTTGTAACGGATCGTTCCGTTTCCGTCGAGCAGGTACAGCGTGGGCCACGCGGAAACGTTCCACTGCTTGACGATCGGGCCGCTCCCGTTCTGACAGTCCGCGAACGAGTGCCAAGTGACCCCGGCCTTCTCAACAGCAGCTTTCCCCGCGGCCCGGTCCTTGTCACCGTTCACCCCGAGGATCGCGAACGGTTTGTCCTTGTACCGCTTGAGCAGTTCCAACTCGTGCGGAACGTCACCCATACACGGGCCGCACCATCCGGCCCAGAACACGATCAGCGTAATCTTCCCGCGGTACCCGGACAGTTTGAGTGACTTCCCGTCCAAGTCCTCCCCCTCGAGGTTCGGCGGGGTCTTGCCGATGCCCAGGTTGCGCATCTCGAACCGGAGCCGCTCGGCTTCCTCGCCCAGTGTGGTAAAGTGCTTCACGTCGGCGTAGCGGGCGATCACCTGTTGGAGCAGTTCGTCCGCCGATTGCTCGCCCGCATCGCGACTCGTGTGATCTTCAGGAGACACGCGGTCCGCGCGCGCCTTCAGTATCCGGGCCAGCGCGTACCGCGAGAGCCCCTGGACGTCCCGATCAGGGCTCTTTTCGATCGCGGCCCGGAGCACCCGCTCACCCGAAGGTGAGGAGGCGTGAACCGACGCACACACACCCTTGAGGCGAGAATCTTCGATCCAGTCGCGGATCACGGCATCGGCGGCCTGTTCGGCCTCGGGGTCATGAGCTGCGTGGTAGAAGAGCCAGGACGCGGCTTCCAAGGCGGCGGGATCCTTCGGGTACGCCTTGATGAGGGCCAGGAATGCCCCGGCGTAGTAGCTCGAGTTCGATCGCCGGCCGTGTTCGTCTGAGGCCCGCTTCCTTTCCTCGTCCGATTTTGCCGCTTGATAAGCGTCACTGAAGTCCCGTTGCCCCTGCCGCTGGGCGCTGACGAGAGCCTTGAACTGCTCGGCCGGGCTCCTCGTTGTGTCGATCCTCGCTCGAGGCATGGGAGCCCGCTCGGGAGTACCGGCCGGGCTCGGGGGGGAGCAAAACCCGAGTGCCAGAACAGTGACCGTAGCGAGGTGACGCACGGGAACCTCTCGATCTGGATGAATAAGAGGAGTAGCGTACAAGAAGCTTCGTATTTATTCAAGCATTTTTCAGATAAATTTTAGTTGCGCGTCCTCGAAGCTCTCGTGATCTCGATGTGCGAAGTGGTAAGTGCCCTAACGTTCCGAACGCGGGTCATCGCGAGGTACTCCAGGCCAAACTCTTTGGATCTGCCGCGTGTGCCTTGAGCGACCAAATCGCTCACGGCGCCCACGGTTCAATAACCCGGTGCGGCTGTTGTCCCGTCGGGTCGCCGAGCCGTTAAGATCGGAGTCCGGCTACGAACACGAAAACCCTCCGGCGCGCTTTTCTCAGGAGCGAGCGCCGGAGGGTTTAAAGGAGGCATCGTGCCAACGTCTATTATAGCTGCGGACGAACTCGATCGGGGCACCCGCGTCGTCGGGTTCGCACGCGTCTCCGAGGCCGGGCAAGTGAGCAAGGGCTCGCTCCGGCGGCAGCAGCAGATCTTGCTCACCGGGATTCGAGAGCGCGGGTTCCTGCTACGGAACATCGTAGCCGAACAGGAACGCGGCAAACTGAACGAACCCCGCCCCCACCTTCTGCGCGCGATCGAGGCCGCGCGTCGGCACCGGGCCGGAATTGTTGCGGTCAATCTGTCCCGATTGATTCGACCCTCGGCGTTCGACAAAGTCGAGAATTGGACAGCGGTTCCAACAGCGGAAGAACTGGAGTTACTCTTCGCTCTTTCGGACGGTGTGTTATTCCTCGCGACGCTCGAGCCGCCCGAGAGTCTCCCGTCCGAGGTGCATAGTCGGGCGATCAAGCGGGGGCAAGCGGCGGCGGGGAACCGCGGCGGGCGCCCATCGGTCGTACCCTACAACGTCGCGAACAAGGTCTTGGAAGATATCAACTCGAAGGAGCTCCCGTACCGGGAAATCGCGAATCGGCACAAGGTATCGCTCTCGGCCGTAAAACGTCTCGCCCAAAAGGGCTTCCACTAAATACCTCGTTTGGCGACCGGAGCCGGAGATCGGTGCGAGAAGCAGGTACCTACCCAGTCCGAAAGAGGACGTATCTCTCCCACCATGCTCCCACTGTATTCCCACCACTTACCCACATTTTCCCGCCTCTGACGCAAATTTACCCGGTCCGAAACCATCAGTTTCTGCCCGTCTCCTCTCAAACTACACGAGCGTGTCGACCCGATCCGGAACCCTTGTTTGCGTGGGGGCGATCAGGCGCATTATTTCGCAGAGGAACGAAAGGCAGATCTCTTCCGGTTCGGAGGTCGCCGGCGTTACGGGTTAGGCCGCGCTCAGGAAACTTCGTCTAGCGCTTGGGGGACGAGCGCGTGTGGGGCTTAACGTAGGTTCCGTCCTTCCTCGTGTACCCGCTCACGTGGACGGTCTTCGGAGGCGCGCTCGATGCGCCCCCGACAGTTACGCTACTCGAGGGGGGCTTAATGACTGGTGCCGGGCCGCCTCCCGATGAAGTCGAGCCCCCAACCTGGGAGTTAGAAGGCGAAACCGGTTCTTTGGCAGGCGGCTTCTCGCCCGCGAGAACCGATTCCGGCGGCCCGGCGGCGATTCGATCCTCTAACTTCGCGAGGGCCTCCCAAATCGGGGGGATTTCCTTCTTGAGCTTCTCGATCTCCTGTTTCGTCGAGTAGTCGAGCGCGCCCATCTCCACGCGGCGCTTGTACGTGGCCTCGCGCTCCGCAAGGCGAGCCTCTTTCGCGTCACCTTCTTTCGCGAGTTCGTCCGCCTTTTCTTCGAGCTCGGCTCGCCAGACCTCGGTGCGCCGTTTGATTTCCTCTTGGCGCTCGGCGTCCTTCCGTTTCGCTTCCGACTCGCGTTCTTCGCGCCTTCTCTGGGCATCGGCCTCCCGCTCAGTTTCTTGCCGCTTGAGTTCCGCGACCCGCTCCCCTTCCTTTCGCTTGGATTCTTCTTCGCGCTCCCGGCGTATCGCCACCAGCATGTCTTTTGCACCGGGAGCGCTGTACTCGGCGTTCACCCGGTCATCGAGCCCGCGGTTGATCCACATCCTCGCCTCGTTGGTGTCACCGTCCTTTAACACTAAGTCAACGATGCGCGCGAGGATGAGCTCCTTCTCCGAGGCGGTCGTCCACCGGTTCGCGTAAAGGGTTTTGTACTTGCGTACCGCGCCGACTTTGTCCCCGCTGTCCCATTGAGCGTTGGCTGCGCCGAACTCTTTCTGTGTATCCTCGCGTCCCGCACAGCCCCCACACGCGAGGAGTACCGCGAAGCAAAGCGCGAACACCGGGATCGGTAGCCGTGGGCGAAGCATGCGAGATCCTCTGCTCATGATTGGTAGCGGCTGCAAACGTCCGAGACCGTCTATCACTAAGTCTGGGGTTGCCGGACGATAATCTAAGTCGGCTAATTGTATGCTTGAAGCTGAAATTCTGTCAATTCACGAGGGGAGCATTTGGTGAGGGCGATAGGCGTTCGCACTCCAGACGTACCACGCTGCTTCGGCGTTTCATTGGACACTACGGAAAGAGGCGAACCGACAAAGTGCGATCGAATTGCCGCGTACCGATCTGTGGAACCGGGTTCACGATCGCAACACAGGAAACCGGCGGGTGAGTAAGGCTGTACTCGCGGCGCCTTGTCGCGTGCGATGCTCCTCCAGCGACTGCGCGTATGCGTTGCTACGTACCGACGTAGATAAGCCCGCTCGGAAGATGCGTCGAAACGAATTGCTAATTCTACCTTCCCCCAGGAGCCTCGACGCGGTGTGGCGATCGAGACAGACTTTACCGCGTCCAAATCCGTGCCCTTGTGTTGGTGATGGCTCGGAGTACGCGAGGAGCGGTGTGGAAGCGCATAACCGAGGACGGAGGAGCAATCGGTCGACAATAAGGCAGAATCGTTCAGCGGGCGATGTGCTCGAAAGAACGGCCGGCCCGCATTCTGGAGTGCCTTTTGAGTTCTGGCCGTCGAATCTCACCTCGGACACGGTCGTGCTCTTGGGTGAGAACTTCTTGGGCAATTCGCGCCACGGGCACCCGATCCTGAGCACATAGAAGATGGTGTCGAGTACGTCCCGGGTCGAGGTCTTGCGGGCCGTCCGCCGGGGTACACGGGGATCAAAGGCTCGACCAACACCCATTGCTCGTCCGTCACATCGCTCGGGTATTGTAGAGTCCGCATCCCATACGCTACGACCCGAACAGAGTTGGCCCGATGCACTGGCGGGGCAACACGTTACTGAAAAAGAACCCCTGTGGAACAGTCAATAACCTGACCAGCTCCCGTTGCTCAGCCTCAACGATGACAACCCGGAACTGGTTCGCGCCCATCCTCGTGAGCCACCAGATGTTCGGTGACGCGCACGAGTCAAACTTCTGCCAGCTCTAGTTTGGCGCCCGGCACTGCGCCACCGGCACGCCTCGTTCGCCTATGAGCTACCGTGAACGACGTACGCACAGGGCCGCGCGCCGGGCGGACACCCAGTTCAAGTGGTTTCACGCTTCGTCCCCGGTCGAATTGGACGTCGGGCACCTTATTTAGATTCGCTACCATTGAACGCTCAAATCTTGAATCCATGTGTACGCAAAAATTTGGGCCGCAGAAGACTTGAATAAAATCAGCAATTATTTAACAACAGAGTTTGACAAAAATGGCACGGGATGAGAGCATCTCGCCGGCCGAATTGGCATGTACTTTTGCTAGACTCCGTTTGGTACGTCTGTGCCGGCTCAAAACAACGAGCTGCGGACGTGATTCCTTTGATTTTCCTGGGGACGCCCTTGATCCGCTCTCTACCCATCCGCCTTCCGTCTCCGTTCACCCTGTTCACCCGCTTGGCCGTCCTCCGCGAGCGCGCAACGGCGATGTTTCGTTCAGTCGCGCGAGCGGATGTGCGATCGATCAAGTTGAACATGGAGCCGATGGAGGAGCGCTTGGTGCCCGATGGGCGCCCGTTGCCGTACCCGGTTATTTTTGCCGGATCGGGTGTCGGCGAAACGGCCGTCGTTAAGGCGTACGATGCCGACACCGGGAACCTGCGCTGGACCAAAAACGTGTACGGGCCGGCTTTCGCGGGCGGGGTTCGGGTCACGGCCGCGGACTTTACCGGGGACGGTATACCGGACGCGGTCGTGTCTCCCGGCGCCGGGATCGTGCCCTTGGTTCGTGTCCTCGACGGGAACACGGGCAACGAAATCGACGGCCCGTTGGGGCACTTCCTCGCGTACTCGGCTCTGAATGCCAGCGGCGTGCACGTGGCCGCGGCGGACGTGAACGGCGACGGCAAGGCCGACGTGATTACGGCCGCTGACTCGCTCCTCGGAACCCGGGTGCGCGCGTTCAGCGGAACCACCGGGCAGATGCTCCTCAACTGGAACCTGACCGGCGCGGGGTTCGGCTCCGGGGTGACCGTGGGAGCCGCGGACCTGAACGGGGACAAGAAGGCCGAGGTGATCCTGGGTGGGAGCTCGGGCGGGTGGGTGAAGACCTACGATCCCACAACCGGATCGCAGCTCGCCGGGCCGCTCGGCAGCTTCCGGGCGTTTGGAACCGGTTACACGGGGAGCGTGTTCGTAAACTCGGATTCGTTAGCGAACGATGTGGATGGTGACGGGACACCGGATATCGTCGTCGGAACGGGCGCGGGTGTCGCGGCCGAGGTGAAGGTGTTCTCCGGCGCGACCGGGGACGTGCTCTACGACTTCCAGCCGTTCGGGTCGAGTTTCACGGGAGGGGCGCGGGTCGCGCTGGCCTACGCGGACAACGATACCCGCGCGGACATCGTTGTGGGCTCCGGTCCCGGGGCGCCGTCTCAAATTAAAGTGTTCAGCGGGGCAACGGGCGCACAGCTAGAGGCGCCGCTGGGCTTGTACGTCCCGTTCGACGGGTCCGAGGCTGGGGTCTTCGTCGGCGCGAGTAACGACCCGCCCGTGGGTCAAGTGATCTTCAGCGCGACCTCGGACGATTACCACGGGGCGATCGTCGATCTCACCGTTACACTGATGGGTGATGGAACCTATCGGTGGGACTATGAGGTCACGAACAACGGGTTCTGGGGTAGTTCTCAGATCGCTTATTTCGCGGTGTGGTTCTCGGGTACCGTGAGCGTCTCGGGAATCGCGAACGATCGCGTGTGGCTTGATCCCGCTAATGGCAGCAATTCCAGCGTCGGTTGGTCCATGATACCCGGCGCCCCGAACCCGATTCCGACGGGGGGCGGGACGGGCCGGTTCTCGTTTACGACCGCGCCCCGGGCCATCGTGTCGGCACTTATCACGCTCGACAGCAGTACCGGCTTCACGTTCGCAGGTCCGGGTACCCCGCTCTCCGCGTTGATACCGAAATCTCTGGCGGTCGTGAGCCTGCCGTGTTTCAACGGCCAGATTAACCCGACCCCCGCGCCGCCGCTGCCCAATCCCCCGCCGGCAACCGGTAAGCCGATCCGATACGTGGACGGGGTCAACATGGTCGTTGCCCCGGGGCTGTCGTCCACCGGGTTCGGGGCCGGGTGGGGCACGACCCTGTCCTGGTCCAACGACTTGAGCTACTCGGTCGGGACCAGCGCCGGGAACGGGTGGGTGGCCGGGGATCAGGCCCGACTGTATCGCGCCGGATCGGTCCTTTACTTGGTGACGGATGCGACAACCGCGTACTTCTTCGACGGCCAGGGCGCCCCGGACGCGGACGGGAACTACGCCACGTATACCCCTCGCTTCTTTTACAACACCACGGTCACCTACGACGGGGCCAACGATCAGTTCGTGATCACCACGGACGACGGGACCGCGTACCGGTACCTGGACTTCGGGTCGGCCCGGTCGAGCGCCGCGCGCGGGGCGTTCCAGTCGCGCACGGACCCGGGCGGCCAGGTCACTCAGGTCACGTCTCGGGACACCGACGGGCGCCCGCTCGAGGTCCAGGCGGCCCAGACGGTGGGCGGGGTGACGACGACCGAATCGTACCTGTACGCGTACCTGGGCTCGGGCGACACGAACGCCGGAAAGTTGGCCTCCGTGACTCTGCGCCGCAAGGTCGGTACTGGGAGCTGGGCCACGGTCCAACAGGTCGCGTACGCGTACTACGTGTCGGGGGACGCCAACGGGAACTGGGGCGACCTCAAACGGTTGACCGTGAGCGACGCGGCCGGTTCGGTGCTCGACCAGCGGTACTACCGCTATTACACCGGCGACACGTTCAACGGGGCCACGCAGATCGGGTACCGGGGCGGGATCAAGTACGAACTGGGGCCGGACGCGTACGCGCGCCTCAAGGCTGCTCTGGGTGGAACCGATGCGGCGGTCGAGACGACCGCGGACGCGACCGTGGCGACCTACGCGGATAAATACTTCGAGTACGACGCCCAGCACCGGGCCAGCAAGGAGACGGTTTCGGGGGCCGGGTGCACCTCGTGCTCGGCGGGTCAGGGCACGTACACGTACACGTACACGACCAGCTCCAACGCGATCGGGCACAACTCGTGGGCCACGAAGACGGTCGAGACGCGCCCGGACGGGAGCACAGACACCGTTTATACGAACGCGTTCGGCGGGGTGATGCTCACGGCGTTTACGGACGCGGCCACCGGACTGGTGTCGCTCACGTACTACCAGTACGACGCGATGGCGCGGGTGGTGCTGGTCGCGAACCCGTCGGCCGTGACCGGGTACAGTGACGCGTACCCGGACCTGGTGCGGTTCGTGTCGGGCAACGCCCAGTACCTGAGCGATGCGGCCGGGCTGGTGACCGCGTACACGTACGGGGCTTCGACCACGGCGACGACGCTGGTGCCCGGGGACGCGGTGTGGTACCTGAAAGCGGTCGCGATCCGGCAGGGGGAAACGGGCACCGCGGTGCCCCAAGAAGCGCTCACGTACATCATGAACACGGTGGGGGGAATCAACTTCTTCCACCTCGCGTCGGACACTGTGTACCGGAACGGTAACGGGACCGGCGCGCAGACGACAAACTACACGTACACGTTCCTGTCGGGCACTAACCAACCGGCCACGGTTACGGCCACGCTGCCGACGGTGACTACCGCGCAGAACGGGTCGAACAGCGCGACCGCGGCCACGGTCGTTAACGACGCGTTCGGGCGCCCGGTGTGGACCAAAGACCAGAGCGGGTTCATCACGTACACCCAGTACGACACCGCGACCGGCGCGGTGGTGAAGACGATCACGGACGTGGACACGACGCAGACGGGCGCGTTCGCGAACTTGCCGAGTGGGTGGGCCACGCCAACGGGCGGCGGGTTGCACCTCGTGACGACGTACGAGGTGGATTCGCTCGGGCGAACCACGAAGGCCACGTACCCGAACGGGCGTATCGACTACACCGTGTTTAATGACGCGGCCCACGAGGGGCGTTACTACGTCGGGTGGGATGCGACGACGAATCGGCCCACCGGGCCGACCACGGTCGTCCGGTTGGACCGAGTCAACGGGTACACCGAAACGCTGACGATGAGTGCCGCGCCGACCGTGTCGGGCGGGCGCCCGACCGGGACCGAGTCCGTTTCGCAGGTGCAGTCGCTGTCGCGCAGTTACACCAACGAGGCGGGTCAGTTGACCCACACGGACTCGTACTTCAATCTGTCCGGGCTCGCGTACTCGACTTCGGGTGCGCTCGGGGCCGAGGGCGTGAATTTCTACCGGACCCGCTACGAGTACGATAACACCGGGCAGGTGAAGCGGGTGCAAACGCCCCAGGGCACGATCACCCGTTACGTGCGCAACGGGTTCGGGGAAGTCGTGAGCGAGTGGGTCGGGACCGACGACACGCCCACGACCGGGTACTGGTCCCCGACGAACACCGCGGGCACCAACTTGGTGAAGGTGCGCGAGTACCAATACGACAACGGCGCCGTCGGGGACGGGAACCTGACCAAAGTGTCCGAGTACCCGGGCGGGAGCGCGGCGGCACGCGTGACCCAGACGTGGTATGACTGGCGCAACCGTGAGGTCGCAGTCAAGAGCGGCATCGAGGCGAGTGAGTCGACCTCGGTGAACCGGCAACTGGTGTACTACACCTACGACAATCTGGACCAAGTCACGATGGTCCAGGTGTACGACGCGGACGGGGTCACTCCGACCGTGACGGGCGGGGTGCCGCAACCGTTGTCCGCGAGCTTACTCCGGGCACAGGGAACGACCGAGTTCGACGAGTTGGGGCGCGTGTTTCGGACCCGGGTGTTCAGTGTGAACCCGGCCACCGGGGCCGTGAGCACTAACAGCTTGGCCACCGACACCTGGTACGACGCGCGCGGGCTGATGATCAAGACGTCCGCGCCGAATGGGCTGGTGCAGAAGTGGGCGTACGACGGGGCCGGGCGCGTCACGACCGCGTACACCGGGGACTGGGGTAACGATACCGGGTACGCGGACGCGGACGACGTGGTCGGGGACACGGTTCTGAATCAGGTCGAGTACGTCTACGACCCGAGCGGGAACGTGCGTCAGGTGACCACGCGGGACCGGTTCCACGACGCGAGCGGGACCGGGGCACTGGGCACCCCGACGACCGGGATCGCGGCCCGGGTCAGCTACATGGGGTACTACTACGACCTCGCGGACCGCACGATCGCGGCCGTGGACGTGGGCACCAACGGGGGCTCATCGTGGACCCGGCCGGGCACCGTGCCGAGCCGCTCGGCGACCGTGCTCGTGACCTCGAACAAGTACGCGACCGACGCGGTCCAGGTGATCAAGTTGACCGGCAGCCCGACCGGGGGCACGTTCACCCTCACGTTCGGTGGGAACACGACCGGGGCCATCGCGTACAACGCGTCGGCCGCGACCGTGCAGACCGCGCTCGCGGGGCTCGCGTCGATCGGGGCCGGTAACGTACAGGTCTCGGCCGCGGCGGGCGGGGGTTGGGAAATCCGGTTCATCGGGACCAAGGCGGGCGCGTACCAGTCGGCGATTGCGGCCAACGGGGCCGGGCTCACGGGCGGGATCTCGCCGTCCGCCTCCGTATCCACGATCAACGCGGGCGGGGACGCGGGACGCGCGGCCGAGGTCACGGATGCGGCCGCACGCGTGACCCGGACGTATTCGGACGCGCTCGGGCGCACGACGCGGACGACGGCTAACTTCGTGGACGGGGTGGTATCGGACGTCGACGATAAGGCCACCGGGTACACGTACAACGGGGCCGGGGTCACGAGCGTGATCGCGTACCTGACGGGTGGGGGCGTACAAACGACTGGGTACGTGTACGGGGTCTCGTCCGCGACCGGCAGCGCCGTCGAGTCCAACGAGATCGTGCGCCTGACCCAGTGGGCCGACCCGACCTCCGGCGCGGCCAGCGCGACCGAGCAAGAGTCGGTAACGGTCAACGCGCTCGGCCAGGCGGTCACCACGACGGACCGCAACGGGAACGTCCACGTGCTGACGTATGACGTGCTCGGGCGCGTGGTGAGCGACTCGGTGACCGCGTCCGGCACCAACGTGGGGATGATCGAGACGAGCTACGACACGCTCGGGAACGTGTCCCTGGTCACGAGCCGGGACGCGACCAACGCAATCGTGAACCAGGTCGCCCGGGAGTACAACGGGTTGGGTCAGTTGACGGCCGAGTGGCAGTCGCACTCGGGCGCGGTCACCGGGAGCACGCCCAAGGTCCAGTACGCGTACAACTTCAACGGGAACGGGACCACGAACCAGTCCCGACTCACGTCCATCACGTACCCGTCGGGCTACGTGCTCACGTTCAACTACTCGTCCGGGATCAACAGCGCGGTCAGCCGGGTGTCCTCGCTGAGCGACCCGAACGGGGCCGTGGAGAGCTACGATTACCTGGGGGTCGGTACCGTGGTCCGGCGCGCCCACGCGGGTCCGAGCCTGGACCTGAGCTACATCAAGCGCACGGGCGAATCGAACGGGGACGCCGGGGACCAGTACACGGGCCTGGACCGGTTCGGGCGCGTGGTTGATCAGCGCTGGCTCAACCCGAGCACGGGTGCCGCGACGGACCGGTTCCAGTACGGGTACGATCAGGCCGGGAACCGCAAGTACCAGGACAACCTGGTGAACGCGGCCCTCGGGGAGGTGTACACGTACGACGCGCTGGACCAACTGACCGGATACAGTCGGGGCACGCTCAACGGGACCAAGACCGGGATCACGGGTACCGCGTCCCGGACTCAGGGATGGGACTACGACGCGCTGGGGAACTTCGACAGCGTGACCACCAACGGCACGGCGCAGACGCGCACGGCCAACAAGCAGAACGAGATCGCGACCATCAGCGGAGGTGCGATCACGCCGACGTACGATCCGAACGGGAACATGACCAAGGACGAGACCGGTAAGCTGTACGTGTACGACTCGTGGAACCGGCTCGTGACCGTCAAGAACTCGGGCGGGACCGTGCTCAAGACGTACACCTACGACGGGCTCAACCGGCGCATCACCGAGACCGCGGGCGGGACCACGACGGACCTGTTCTACTCCCAGGACTGGCAGGTGCTCGAGGAGAAGGTCGGGAGCGCCACGAAGACCCGGTACGTGTGGAGCCCCGTGTACGTGGACGCGATGGTCCTGCGGGACCGGGACGCGGACGGGAATGCAGGCAACGGGTTGGAGGAGCGCCTGTGGGTGCAGCAGGACGCCAATTTCAACGTGACCTCGCTTGTTGACAGCAGCGGTGTCGTGATCGAACGCTACACTTACGATTCGTACGGGCAGATGGCGGTATTGGACCCCAACTGGTCAGCAGATTCGGACGGCAAAAGCGACGTGGCTTGGGTCTACCTGTATCAAGGAGGCCGATTGGATGAGGCGAGTGGGTTGTACCATTTCCGCAATCGAGATTACTCCGGTACGCTCGGACGGTGGGTAAGCATCGATCCACTTGGTTTCGTTGCGGGAGATGTCAATTTCTACCGAATGGAAGGGAACAGCACTGTTAACAGGCTTGATCCAAACGGATTGGATCACTTCTGGTATGGTAGTGGCCAGGGATCGGATCAATACTACTTCACCCGAACGTATCATATAACAGGCTGGAAAAGCAACTGGAGCATCTACCTCGGCGATCAGGTAGAGATTAACGGCCGCACATATATACAATTTGCTGGGCACTATGTTCCGAAAGAAAAAGTCGACACGGAACTGCTGGATAATTGGAAGGAATGGAAGAACGATCGCAACAAGCATATGGACTGGTTCAAAGCGAATAAAACGACTGATTTTAGCTCAACCTACGCGAGTGGTTTTAAGCAGGAATTCGGCAAAGATGTATATGGAACGGTAGAAGGCTGCCGAAGGGAAGCTACTGACGCATATAAAGACACGTATATTACCGGCCCGCTTGCTTCCGCTGCGCTCCCAATAGTAGTTAGAGTGAGAAGCAGCACTAAGCTCGCACGTGAAGCTGAGGTCGCCGGAAAATCCCACCAAGCAAGCCTAGACGATCTAGTAAGAAAACTTGGACAAGGTAATCTCAATCCTGGAGTTGGAACGAGGCCAATTGGCGCTGGTATTTCAGAAGCGCGCGCTCGCGATGGGGCGAGAATCTATTTCCGTATGTCACCCGATAAAAAATCCATAGAGATCCTCGGAAAATCCAATAAGGACAATCAGGATCCTGTTATCGCAGAACTGTTGAGGCTATATGGCGGAAAATAACGCAACTCGCACCTATTCCCTCAAAATATTTGGCGACCAGATTAATGTCGCAGATGATAATGTAGATGTTGAGGTTACACTGACAGACGGAAGGCGGTTTGTTGCCACGTTTTTCACCATCAAAAATATCGAGTCGATCATGAATCGCTATAGAGAAACTGGAGAGTGTTTGCATGGTAAGTATTTCTGGTCTAGTCAGATGATTATTATTGATGAAATTAGGCCCAGCCTGATATTTGATACGATAGATGATTTGTTGAATTCAAGAGAATTTGAATCTTCATTTAGGGAGATTTTAAATAACAATGGGTCGGGCGGCTGTTGAGTACTTGCGTGTATTTTCGCACACTTTAGTGCTCGATCCACCGAATTTCTACGGCCACCTTGCTAAATAGCTCTGTGCGAGGTGGCTTTTATTATGCCAGGAGAGACAATTCTCCCACTTCTTGGTTTCGCCCGGTTCACGGCCGAGTGCGCCGTAACGCGTAACCATCACCACTTCCTTAGATAGCCCTTCATTATGAACCTCGCCTTGCCGGAGAAGGTTTCGTCGACATTCTACGTAACAAATACGACGTAACGTCGTATTTCGGGTTCCGGAATACACCGCGAGGAGAACCCGAGACACACCGGCCCGGGTATAACGGAGTAAGCCGAATACCGACGGCTGGGTTTTGACTATAGGGGTTTTAGATGCCGCTCCCGAAGAACGCGCAAAATGACAAGGCCCGGATCGACGCGCGCCGGGCGAAAGTTGCCGCGCTGTACCTTGCTGGGAAGTCCCAGCAGGCGATCGCGTGTGAAGTGGGTGTGTCGCAAATGACCGTGAGTAAGGACTTAGCCAAACTCCGCGCGGCTTGGCGCGAGTCAGGGCTCCGGGATTTCGACGCGATGCGCGGTGAGGAACTCGCGCGGCTCGAACTGATCGAATGCACCGCGTGGCAGGCATGGAAAAGCTCGTGCGAGGATGCGGAAACGTCTCAGGTTGAAACCGAACTGAGGAATCCTGGGGGGAAGGCATCGAACCCCAGCCCGAACGCGCGCTGTACCGTCCCGGTGCGGATAACGCGGACGCGCTCGAGCCGCAAGGAGAACGGGGACGCTCGGTTCCTTCAACAGGTTCTCCAGTGTGTCGAGTTACGACTGAAGATGATCGGCGCGCTCGACCCGGTGCCAATCCCGGTCCCGTTGGACAACACGATTACCAACTGGGACGAGATCGTGGGCAAAGAGGTACCGGACGCGGATGTCGAACCGCGCAAGGATGTCGCGCCGGATCAACGCTCGATCAGGTGAAATGTACACGATTCGGTACGCCGCTCTTTGTCCCACACTTCCCTCGACAGCTCACCTTGGGACTCTTCTAATACCGCAGGTCGGTAACGAATGCGTCCGGTACGCCGGCGTCTACGAGCGCACGGGCGAGGCTCACCCACTCACCGCAGTTGTCGAGGATCATCGAGTCGGCGGACGCTACGAGATCGCCGGGTTGCACCAGGACCGCGTCCGGATTCGGGACGACCTCGGCGATCCAGTCCGGGTTCACTTCCCGGATCAGTCCGGCGAGCCGCCCGCTGTTCGACACGGGCGAATCCAGCAACCACGTGCACGGTCCCGCACCCCACTCTGCGAGGTACCGGGCCGCCAGTTCCAGCGCCGGGCGCGTCTCGTCGACCTTCCGGTACGTGCCGTGGACGCTCGCGAGATCCCGGTAGCTCCCGTCCCGACACGACAGGATCACCCCGCCCCCGAGCGCGGACTCCAGCGTCAGAATCAGGTTGAACCCGTCGATCCGCAGCGCCTGGCCCCGGAGTGCTGCGGTCCCGATCTCACGCGATCGGCGACTGGCAAGGGCCGCGTCGGAGCACGCCGAGCGGAGTACCGCGATCCGCTGGCGCTCAACCAGTTTGTACCGGTCCCCGACCAACTTCAGGGCCGAAGCGTCGGCGTACCCGCGGGAGAACAGCCAGGACAGATCACTCACCGCGGCGGTCAGGTCCGCGCGAGCGTCCGGGCCGAAATAGATCGGATCTTGCGGACCGGGACCGCGGTGCTTGCGCGTATCGGGCATACTCAACCTCCGAATTCTTGGTACGGCCACGCGGTGCGAGAGTTGCACTCCTGCGAGCGCCTCGTCATTTCGGAGTCCCCATGAAGAAGTACAAGAAAGCCGCCTTCGACGTCGACAAGATCCGCCGGTTCCTCGAACCCGGTCCGGTCGTGCTCGTCAGTAGTGCCCACGCGGACGAGCGGAACATCATGACGATGGGCTGGCACATGATGCTCGGGTACGATCACGTCGGGTGCTACATTTGGGACCAGAACCACAGCCGTGAACTGATTCGGAAGAGCCGCGAGTGCGTCATCAACGTGCCCTCGTTCGAGCTGATCGACGCGATCATCGGGGTGGGTAACACGCACGGGCCGGACGTGGACAAGTTCGAGGCGTTCGGGCTGACTCCGGCGAAGGCGAAGAAGGTCGGGGCGCCGCTGATCGCCGAGTGCTTCGCGAACTTCGAGTGCCGGCTGGTCGATGACAGCCAGGCCGATGCGTACAGCCTGTTCGTGTTCGAGTGCGTGAGGGCCCACTTCGCGACGTCCCCGAAGTACCCGAGGACGGTTCACTACCGCGGGGACGGGGTGTTCATGATCGCGGGCGAGAACAAGAGCTACCGGCGTAAGTTCAAGCCCGGGATGTTGTAGCTCGCAGGAGAGCGTCACTGCCGAACTCTCCCGGCCGCACGGAACGCAAAACGGACAACGTGATTCGCCTGCCAGTATGTCGAAGGAATGGGTTGGCCGGGGTTGGCTGGCTGCCCTTACTTTTCTTTCGCTGGCAGCCCACGCTTGTCAGGGTTCCACATGCGATACCCGATGCCCATCCCCGGCGCGGCGCCGTGCCGGAACTCCTCCGGGAATTCGGTCTTCGTCGGCGCCTCCGGCCAGAAGCAGTACACGGCCGCACGGTCCGCAAACAGACGATACCCGAGCGGCGCCCCGTCGAACGGGTTCAGCGGGACGGCCGGCAGGAACGCTGGCACAAGATCGGTAAGGGCGCCGGGCCAGCGCCCGTTCTTTAGGCGGAATCGTTCGCACGCGACACCCGTGGCGGCGCACAGAAGGTTCGCGCGGCACCGCAATCCCGCCTCGGCGATTTCCGAGAGGTACAGCGCGCTGGCGTAGAGTTGTGGCTCGGCCCGGGCGTATTTCTCGTAAGGTGGCACGACCAGCCACGTGATGACGTGCCGGAACTCGTTCGGCGGTCCCATCGGGGGCGGTACCGCGCGCAGTGCGGCGAGTTGTTCGTGCGGGGGTCGGTTCGTCGCTTCGTGGTACGCGGTGAGGATTTCGAGAGCCTTCGCATGATCCCCTGGGAGCAGCGCGCGATACGCTCGGAACGCCGCGGCATGTTCCGGGCCGACCTCGGCAATGTTGGCGAACTTGATCCAGAACCAGTGCTCCGGTGGGATCGTCCCGTCCTCGAGGCCGCGGAACAGCGCGTCGACCATGCCGCGATGGCCGCGCAGCCCGGTCCGGAGGTACGGGACTTCTGCCTCCGCGAGGAGCGCGGTTTGCAATTCCGCGAGCCCCTCGTTCGGCTCGCCCCACGCAAGCACTTGCATGGCCGTTTGGGCCGCGGCCGTCGCACACATCATGCGGCCGGATTGGGAGCCGAGGAACGGTTCGTCACCGATGGCCCGCGCGACAGCGAGAGCGGCGCGTGCGGACGAGATCCCGTGGTTCGGTTCCTTATCAAGAGCGGACAGATGGCCGTCGTACCGCAGCAGGGACGTGACCGTCAGGCATTTTTCGATGTGCGGAACGAGCGTACCGAGCGGATCGGGTTCAAGAGCGACGGCGAACTGGCCGCCCCGGGTGCTTCTCAGGCCGCGAGCTTCTGCCCGCACACGAGACGTTGCAACGGCCTGATTGCGCGCGGACGCGATAGCATCTTGTGGCGGCAGTCGGTTATCGCTGATTCGTTCCCACGGTGCCGCTTCCCTGGAGCCGCGCCACGTCTTCCACTCGTCCGGCACACGGTCGGCGATTTCGAGAACCCGCGGGGCCGTGTTCTCGTTTGGTGGTGGTTCGGCTTTCTTCCGCGCCTCCAGGATCGCGTCGAGCCGCCACCCGGGTTCGTCGACGTCGAGCCGGTTGGTCGTAACGGTCAACTGGCGCTGGCCGAGCCGGCTCATCTGCCATCGGCCGAGGAACAGCGAGAACGCGATTGCCGCAAAGAGGCCCAGGCTCCAGAACGCGAGTTTCCGCAAGCGGCGGAACCGGAGGAGCGACGGGGGCGGAGCGAAGTCGTCGTCCGGATCGATCACGGCACGGGCTCGCGTTCGGGTGGTAGGGGCGGCGCTGGTCGGTGTTCCACAATCAACAAACGTACTCGCTTCCAAGGGAAGTTGAGGCGACGGGTTGGGTTTTCTCCACGCGGAGAGAGCAGCTATGACGGCCTCTTCCTCACGGAGAGGACGACGGATCGATGGACCGATTTCACGTCTCGCCACTGACTTCGGGTTCGGGCGTGAGGATGCCCCGAACGAGTGGTGGGTTGGGCTCGGTTCCCCAGTACACACATCTCACCGACAACGCGGAGAGGGAGACGGGTACTTTACGGACGGGGGTATTGGGATGGGAACGCTGACGAGCGTCTCGACGGCGGAAATGAGGCGCTAACACGCTTCGAGAAGCTGAAACGTTCTGCGCCCAGTTACGCAGCGACGGGCGCAATCATTCACCCCTCGCGCCTACCGCAACTCCATCAACACGAGTTTAGGTCTGTTACTCTCCCCCAGGAGCGAGCGGTAGGGCGCCTTCTGCGGAGTTCTGCGCCGGCACAACTCGGAATACGCGCCCGTGACGAAGGAAGTCATTCCATCACTTCGACGACTTCGGCCTTGGACACGCTGGCTTTGATCGCGGCGATCGCTTTCTCGGCGTCGGCCTTGGCCTTGTACCCCTCACTGGATGTCGCCACGACCTGACCGTTCGCCGCTTTCAACCGCCAGCGATGCTCCTTCTTCTCGTCCTCGTACACCTCGAACTTCTCCTTGTCGTCAGTGCCCGCCTTCTGAACCAACTCGACCCCGTGCCGGGCGTCAGCCACGGCCTTATACCCCTGACCCGCGGTAGCGAGGATCGCTCCGTTCGCGGCCTTGAGGCGCCACCGGAACTGCTCGTCCTTTCCCTTGTACATCTCGAACTTCATCTTCGCGTCTTGCGCGGGGGCCGGGCCGATGAGGTACAACAGTCCGGCGACGATTGCGGTGGCAGATAGGGCACGGGACATGACGCGACCTCAGAGAACATCAGGCGGGCGAGAGCCGGAACGGGCGGCAAATCGCGGGCCAACCGAAACCACGCCGTGCCCGACTTCGCGCCCGACCGACCCGTGAAAGTGCGACGGGTCTCGTCCTTCGGTTACTGACCAAAATAGTCGCGACACTTCGGCGGGCACTCGGGGGCTGAAGGTTATGCCGGGAAGCTGCGTCCAGTCAGATCTGATCGCTCGGAGTTCGTAATGTGCGCGCTTTGGCACTGAAGGCGCTTCATCGGGGCGCGGATGGTTCTGTCACCTTCCCCCCAGGAATCCCGCCGGTGTGTGGTCATGATGAGCGAGAGGTACGTTACGGAATGAGCGCGTTAGCAGTGGCGGAAGGTGCTGTCACTGGATTGCAGCAGCACTCACCCAATGCCGTCCCAAGAAATTGAGAGACACTGCGAATGCAGGAATGAGGCTGGTCTACTTGGGCTGTGAAGCCGGCGTCCAAAGGGCGAGATTGACTAGCGGTTGGGCGCAGGGTGAGTAAAATCGTGAGATCCCCGTACCCCAGCCCTCCCGCGGGATTGTCCATGGCTATGAAGCAGCTCGGCGTCCGACTCGGCACAGATCAAATAGAGAAATTCTCGAAGGCATCATCAATCCAAGCGATTGAGGAATTGCTCTGGAACGGTTTCGATGCAGACGCCAACCGCATCACGGTTACGGTTGAGCGGGACAACGTCGGCCTCGGCGTGGCGTGGTTGCTCATCAAAGACGACGGCGCCGCGATCCCCTACGGGCTACTCGATAAGACCTTCGAGACAATCGGAGATTCGATGAAGGCTAGAGTGCGCGCTACCCCCGCAGGGCGCGTGCCCCGTGGGCGGTTAGGCCGAGGGCGGTTTAAGGCGTTCGCGCTAGCGAAATCCGTTAAGTGGGTTAGCCGTTATCGAGAGGGTTCGGAGGTACGAGAATTCACTATCCACGGCGACAAGTCGAAGCCTCAACCTTTCATGGCCACCGAACCACAGCCCGCGGCGGGCGGCACGGGTGTCGAAGTAGTCATCGGGCCTATCGATCGAGCCTGCCCGGAACTGCTTGATCCCTCTCACGTCGTTCGGGAATTGTCCAAACGGATGGCGCTCGGCCTCTTTCATCACCCCGTCGAGATCCGCTTCGACGGCGTTCTCGTGAACCCAGAAGAGTTCATCTCCCACCGGCAGGAACTGTCCGTCGGGGTTAACGACGAGTACGGTGTGCAACAACAAGTGTCACTGACGGTCATCGAGTGGAACGGCATTCCTGCCAAATCGGTATATCTGTGTGACGCAGAAGGGGTTGCGCAGCATGAATGGGAGAAGCTCGAGATTCCCGCTGGAAAAACATTTTCGTACACGGTCTACGCCCAATCGCTTTTCGTGAATCGCCTTATTTCGACTGACGTCATCGGCCTCGGTGATCTGAGCGAGGAAGTGAAGAACCTCAAGTCGGAAACTCGCAAGGCCCTTGACGCCCACTTCCGGTCCCGGCTCTCCGCGCTCGCGGGCGGTTTAGTTGCCGAATGGCGTCAAGATGGCATATATCCGTACCCCGAAACTACCACCACCCCGGTCGAGCAGGTTAGCCGCGAGGTATTCGACATTTGCGCCCAGACGGTCCATGAACTACTTCCGAGCTTCCAACAGGGATCGAAGGCCAACCGCAAGTTGTTGTTCCGGCTATTGAAGCAGGCTGTTGAGACCGACACCGGCTCTCTTTGTGATATTTTCGAGCAAGTGTTGTCGCTAAAGAAGGAGCAGCAGGACGAGTTGGCTGGCATTCTGAAGAGTGCACGGCTCGGGGCTGTGATCAGCGCGGCGAAAACAGTGCTCGACCGGCTCAAGTTCCTCGAAGCTACCGAGCACCTGTTTTTTGGCGACCGCGCCGACGAGGTGAACGAGCCGCACCACCTCCAACAAATCCTACTCAAGGAGCTGTGGCTCTTCGGCGACGAGTTCGCTTACGGTCGACAGGAAGCTTATTTGGTCAAGGCGCTTGAGGTGCACGCCGCGCATACTGGCCAGTCATTCGATCCGAACACAGGTGCGATTTACAACATCCGGGACGGCAAGAAGAGTCGATTGGACGTCATGCTGAACAGCACCTACGCCCGCACGGATCCATATAAATTTGAGCATCTAGTGATTGAGCTTAAGCGATCTTCCGTAAAACTCGGGAGCGAAGAGTTGGCCCAAATTGAGAGCTACGCACTGACCGTCGGGAAGGACAGTCGGTTTGATAACAATCGCACGAAGTGGACTTGGATGCTGATCGGCGTCGAATGCGATGAATACACTGAGGGGCGTAGAATGTCCCAGGACCGCCCGCCTGGTCTGATCGCGAACCGTGCCGGTATGCAAGTGTGGGTGAAGACGTGGTCGGAAATTATTTCCGCGGCGAAACGCCGGTACGAGTTCTTCCTCAACCAATTAGAGGTAGAACTGACGGCTGATGATGGGCTGAAATATCTCCGCGAGCGTCACGAGAAGTACCTCCCGTCTTCGCTAAGAGAACCTGTGGCCACACTGCCTGTGACAACGAGTGCGACCATCGCCGTCGCTCCGTCGAAACCGGCCCTTACCTCATCTGGGATTCTGGCACTTCCGCCAGCAACAAACAGTGTGGCCTCCAAAGCGGCTAAGCAAGTTAAGAAGAAAATGGATACGTAACCATCCGTCCTTTTTGAAGACTGGGGTAGTAGACCGTTGCGGGGAAGGTCTATTTGTAACACCTGGGACGATTAGGAGAGGCGGAAGGGGCGAGGGATGCTGCTGGCGGAAAAATACGGGTTGTAGGACACTTTTTTTTGGGAAACTAATTCACAGAAAGAATCTTTGGATTGTTTCGCTTGACAAATAATTAGCCTATATCTATCGCGAATCGTATCGACAGTATCTAAGGCTCCTGGCACCTAAGAATCCAACGCATAACATGACCGAAGTGGATCTAATACGTGAATTCGCTGCCGCCCTAACGAAGGGTGCGGGGTGTCTCTTTGTGGGATCAGGCGTGTCCGCTGGATCAGGCCTGCCCGACTGGCGGGGAGCATTGGCCGACCTGACTAAATCGCGTCTTTCTATTGATCTCAGTAAGACGGACAATTATCCACTCATCGCCCAATTTTTAGTGAATGATGCATCGGGTAACCGCGGCCCATTGATCAAGAGCTTGAGGGACATCTTTCATAGATCACTTCATCAAAACGACAATCATAAAGCCATATCATTGATGAATCTGAAGACGATATGGACCACAAACTATGATACAATGCTGGAAGATGTCTTCGCCGGATCGCATATCACTGTTCGCCACACGGATGACAATGTCACGTGGACTGTTCCGTCGGCTGATATTGAGATCATCAAGGCGCATGGATGCATCGATAGATCATGTCATGATGATATAGTCATTTCACTTGAGGATTATGAGGATTATCACGCTAAACGCCCCGCGACAGTTCAGCGTCTTCAGCACGACTTGATAAGCAACTCATTTTTATTCATCGGTTATTCGTTTAGCGATCCTGATATCGCAAGCGTGCTCACTACTGTTCGTCGATTGAAGAGTACGGCAACGCAGACTCACTATATGATCAAGACGCGTGACATGGAGGCCGATTCACGCACTTCACTCTGGCACAAAGACCTTCAGCGTATTGGCATCCAAGTTGTTGAAATTGCCAGCCACGATAAGCTTCCACGAATCTTGATTAACATCGCAAAGAAATCGGTAGGAAGGACCGTGTATTTTACTGGATCTCACAAAAATCAGTCGGATACCACACATGATTTTTGCGAAGCTGTCGGCAAGGGAGTAGCGGAAATTTACAAGGACAGCCGAGGGCAAGTCCTCGAAGCGCCCATTGTCATGGACGGTCAATCGACGGGCCTGAGCCGTTCGATTATAATGGCCTTTACCAGCAGGCTAATACATCATCGACTAGATATTCGCCGTCACATCGATGTTTACACCAATCCATATTCTCTTAACCCTCAACTTTCCGATGACTCCTCTTTGCTCCCACAGCTTGAGCGACTAAGGGCGCCGTTGATGAAGAGAACACAAGTAGTCGTAGCATTCGATGGAGGGATTGGAACCGACGCGGAGGTCCGCCTTGCCCGCGCATACAAGTGCCATATTCTCCCGGTACCGCGGTTAAGTGGCGGGTCAGCATCCAAACTTTTACAGGATAGTGGTATCTCAAGCCACCTGATGACGATCTGCCCAAGATACTTGAATAAGGCCAGAAGAAGGCGGTTGAAGCCTGACGATGTTGCCGAAGCTGTTGGCTCGATGCTGGCTTCGCAGGTGGAGGCAATATGATTGCAAGGCTCAAATCACGAAGGGGATGGGTGGAGGCCGGTCCCGGCTATCCCACCCGTGTCATGGTCCTGATTGGAATGAATGCCGAGGCAGAGCGAGCTGATCAGGTCATAAAGATTGACCGGTTAACCGCTCTCCCTAGAGGGCCTGACGTCATCGCAGATCTAAGCCAACTCCGTGGCAGGCAGGAACTGCTCTGGCCACGTGTAGTCAACGACACGTCATGTGTCGCCGCAACGCTACCAATTTATTCCGTCCGAGTGAATCACGGGCGGGTTGATCCCGCGGAGCTACTCGAGCGAACGATTGAACAGATCGAGGGAGGCGTCGGCCTAATTACTATCCACCCGACTCCGTGCTTCGACCTCCACACCATGTCACTGTCGCGAGCACTTCCCTGCACCTCGCGGGGGGGGAACATTGTCGCCACGGACCTTGCCGTCCGCAGCTGGCGGGGGGAAAATGTTTATATGCAGATTCTTCCCGAGCTTCTCGCGTTTGCTAAGCGTTACGGCACTGTAATCAGCCTCGGAGCCTCTTATCGATCGGGCACCATCTTTGACAGCTTTGACCAAGTTCAACAGGCCGAAATTCGGCAGCAAATCGACCTTGCCAAGTTGATCGCCGGAGAAGGAGTCGGCGTCATCATCGAATCTCCTGGGCATGCCCGCCCCTCCGACATTCGCCGAGTGGCCGTCCCTCTTCGTGCCTCCGGATTCCCAATCATGCCGCTCGGACCAATCCCAACTGAGGCCGCGGTCGGACAAGATCACATCTCGGCCGCCATCGGCGCCACTTTACTCGGCCTTGAGGGTTGTGCCCACATCCTCGCTGCAGTTACACGGGAAGAGCATACGGGAGGAATTCCCACCGTCGCCTCTACGCTGGAAGCTGTTGAAGCGGCGCAGGTTGCAGCACGCATCATCGACTTAGAGTGGAACGGTGATGACTCGTTTGACCGAGACGTGGCTCGGCACCGTTCGGCTGACCGGACCTGCGTCTCAGGACAGGAACAGGCGGGCTGCTCCCGTTGTGGCTCAACATGTCCGCTCCAGCACTATCCCCGGCACGTGGGCTCGGACTCTCTTCCCCTCCCACTTGTGCGAGATCACTAGCCACTCAATCCTTCTCAATCACAGCTTTAATTCACTCCAACGCCCTTAGACGTAATAACGATGGAAAGTCATTGCTAAGCCGAACGAGTTGCAATTCTAACCCCAACCGACTTCAATAGGTACGGCAGATCAACCAATCGTTCTTCCGCACCTAAAGGTTCCGAATCTTGACGAGCGTCAATCTGACAAAAACTCATTCGCGCGGAGTTTCCAATCCCTGGGGGAATTTCCTCAATGCTGGAAACGCTCCAGTCGTAACGTGAGCGGAAGTGAGTTGGAAAATAATGTGTACCAGAAAAAATGTCGTGTATGAATGTGAGGCAAATTCTCTCGCACAGTGGCAGGAATGTTCTGTAGACATCGGCGCCTCCGGCAATCATTAGTTCGTCGGTGCCTCTTCGCTGGCAGGCCTGTTTCCCGATTTGCAGCGCCTCTTTTGCGCTGCGCGCTTTCGCACAGCCATCGAATTCGGTCTCGGCAGAGCGGGTCAGGATAATAGTTTCTCGTCCTGGTAGAGGGCGGCCGATCGTCTCGAATGTTTTTCTTCCCATTACCAGTGGTTTACCCATAGTTAAAAGCTTGAACCGCTTGAGGTCGGCGGGCAACTTCCAGGGCAATCCGGACTCGGTTCCGATTAGGAAGTTTCGGTCAACAGCAGCAATAATGTTGATTATCATTCAATCCTCAGACAGCGACCTCGCCGTGAAGTGGCGCATGGTGCCGATAGCCTCGCAATTTGATGTGCTCGTGCTTCAATTCGGAGAGGCTCCGAACGCTCGGATCAATCAACAATTCGGGTAGCTCCAGAGGGCTCCGAGAAAGCTGCTCTCTGACTTGGTCGAGATGGTTCTCGTAAACGTGGACGTCTCCGAAGGTATGCACAAACCACTTGGGGGTTAATCCCGCGAGGTGTGCAATCACGTGTGTCATGAGGGCATAGCTGGCGATGTTAAACGGAACTCCGAGGAAAGCATCTGCTGACCTCTGGTACAATTGACATGAGAGTGACCCGCCGCTAACGCTGAATTGAAAAAGTGTATGGCAGGGTGGCAGAGCCATGCGCTGTACGTCAGCGGGATTCCAAGCAGACACGATGAGTCGGCGGGCGATTGATGATGCTGGATCGGCTTTGACTGCCTCAATGCCTTCGAGGAGCTGGCCAATCTGGTCGATCGCTTCTCCGCTTGGGGTCTCCCAACTCCGCCACTGCTTTCCGTACACCGGCCCGAGTTCGCCCTCGGCGTCCGCCCACTCGTCCCAGATCGTGACCTTTTTGTCCTTGAGGTAGGCAATATTCGTTGACCCGCTCAGGAACCAGAGTAACTCGTGGACAACCCAGTTGAACGCCAGTTTCTTGGTTGTGACAGCGGGAAAACCTGCCGCCAAGTCGAACCGCATCTGGTAGCCAAAAACGCTGAGAGCCCGGATCCGCTCTCCGGTGGATTGGAGCATCGCTCGGGTGGGTTTTAGCTCCCCCAGGCGGATGATGTGATCGAGTAATTCCAAATATTGCTTCATCGCAGTCCATCCACCAGAGGCTTACCCGTCTTCTAGGCTTTGCCCAACAGTCCGTCGACCACCCAACAGCCACGGAAGTGCTGCTGTCCCGAGCGGCAATGAGCCAGAACAAACGAGTTATTACAGTCTTCATCGACGAGGGCATCGGCCAAGATCGGCAGGACGTCAAAACGGTATTCTTCATACGCTTGAAGGGCGATTCCGACGGTCCGGTCAGTTCTCCAAGGCGCAAAGTCGATCTGTTCAGCGAAAGGATCGCCGATCAGGTCACGCAAGACGGCACATTGAGCCTGTCGCTCCTCCCGCCAGATCTCCCGAGGGAACATCGCCCGAACCGAGCGCTCCGCTACGGCCTCCTTCGGAGCTTCGTGAGCTACCCAGTTCGCCTCCTCGACTACGAGCTCGCGCACCTTGCCGATTTGTTGGGGTAGGCGAGCTTCGATTTCGATCGCACGCTTCAACATCGAGCGCAAGCCGTCGGACGACTCTAGGCCGTCTGCATAACGTTCAGCGAATTCGACAATCTGTTTGACATCTGGGCTGGCGAGGTGATCCCATACTCGGCGGAAACAGGCGCATCCGAAGAGTCTCAGTTTGCGGTCACCGGGGTTGGTGCCAATGAACTGAAGAAGAGCTTCAGGATCTGTACATTCGGCCCAATCATGCCGGGTCATTTTCGGCCTCCTCGTCCTTCAGCTGGTCCTGTCAATCCGGAATGCCCAGCCGTTTGGGCGAAGCACTGTTCCCAACTGCCCTGTTTCCGTCAACCCGAGTTGGCTCATTTATCAAGATTAATTGACTTAAAACCTTACTCCGAAATGACTTGCCGTCAGCACAGCATGTTGTTGTCAGTGTTTCACCTAACGATTTCAAGCATGGGTATCATGGGAATCGACCTTTCCCAGTATACCACCCTGCAACCCAAATTCTCAGAGTTGATTGGGGTTCGGACTTCGATGGAACTGAGCGATTCTCTGTTTGGAGGGTTGGCGCCGAGCTGTTCAGTTATCTGGGACGGGTCGAACAGCCTGCTGGTCGGTCGTCGGCCCCCGACGGCGTTGGCACAGTCGGAGTCGGTGGTCCGATACAAGCGGTTGGCAGCTGACCGGTAGACGGCAAACACCCGCACGGCCTCGCTCTGGGGCATGCTGGCTCGGATGTTCGCAACAACGTAGGTGCGGAGATAAAATAAGGCGTCCGACGAAAGGATGAGCGCGTCGTGAGGCTTCATTCCGACAGCTTGCCGAGCCTGTCGCTCCTATCCCGCTCGAGGAGAAAAGACTTCTGTAGTCCCGCGCTCACTTTGCTTTTCCGTCTTCCTTTTCAACGTCCCGAATGATCGAGGACATCGTCGTTCCGAGTGCGACGGCGAGCTTCTCGACCACCAGAAGTGTGGGCACCTGCTTTCCACGCTCCAATAGCCCGACGTAGTTCCGGTGCAGCTCGGCGCGGGCCGCGAGCGCCTCCTGCGATACCCCGGCGGCCTCTCGGTATCGGCGTAACACGGTTCCGAACCTCTTCGCGATCGACTCCACTTCTGCTCCCACTCCACGAAAGCAGTTAGTGCAACCGATAGTGTGCATCTTGGTCTACACACGATAAATTTGCACACTAAGAATTTGAACATGATAATGTTCATATAACTCCTTCTGCGGCGCGCCTCCGGTCCGAACGGGCTGAGGTGCAGTTCTTCACGGTTAGATCCCCGCAGGAGCAAGTCCCGATGCCCGTCGTCACCTGCCCGCACTGTTCCAACTCCGTTACCCTTCCGGACCCGTGGACCGCGCCCGGGTACACGTGCCCGCATTGTCACCGAGGCGTACCTATCCGCATCCTCGCGCCGGTTTCACATTCGTCCACACCTCCACCGCCCGAACGTCGAGATCCCCGCCCCGAGGATCGGAGAAGGAACCGGCGCGAGGGGCGCGAGCGATACCCCGTGCGTCCCTCGTTTATCCAGGCGCATCCGCTCCTGTTCGCCGGAGGCATCCTCTCGGCCATTACGTTCCTGTTCGTGGTCGCCTGCTGCGGTGGGCTCATCTACTCCAGCGGGGCGAGGCGCGAGGCCGCGCAGAAGGAACTCGCGGAGGCAAACGCACTGTGGGACGCGGGAAACAAGGCAGAAGCGGCGAGCAAGTACGCGCGGGTTCTGGACCGGGACTATTCGGACCTCCCGCCCGCGGCCGAGAAGCCCGTCGTGTACCAGCGCGTGATCGATCAGGATCTCGAACGGGGCGATAAGGACGCGGCCCGGGCGCGGATCGAGAAGGCACTCGACAAGAAGATCGACATCGCGCCCGGGAGCCCGGCGTTAACTCAGCTGATTGCGCAGGTGCGTGCGGCCCGAGAACGGCGCGAGGCCGAGGAGCGCGCTGCACGAGAAGCGGAAGACAAGCGAAAGCGGGAAGAAGCCGCTCGGCGTGACCAGGAACGCGCCGAAGCCGAGGCGAAGCGACGCCGCGAGGAGCTCGAAAAGCCACAAATCTCAGTGGAATTATTGCAGGCGCGTGACGGACCGTTTCGCACGGCGGATGGGCTCAACACCCGGATGGTATACACGGACTGGAAGAACACGGGGAACGGTCCCGTGCGTGCGGTGCACGCGACAATCATCGCGTTCGATAGTCGCGGCAGAGAGTTGTACGCGGCGCGCGACTATACGATCTACGCCGTGCCTCAAGACGACGCCGGAATTGCGCCGGGAGAAACTTACATCGAGCCGCAGGGCATGGGACACGTCCTCCCGCCGCTCTTACCCAGACCGGTCGCGCGGTTCACGGTCAAGATAACTCGCGCGGACGAAAAAGGTAATTGAAGCGATGGCCTGTCGCGCGAAGGAGTCGCGGGACGAGTCCGCTCTAGCGAACCCGTGATCCGCAACCGGGCGAACGCTGGGGCATTAAAGTGACCTTCTTCGGAACCAAATTCGCCACCTACAAGTTCTCCGAACCGTCGGGCTACTGAGCAGCGAAAGCCGTTACTCGGGCCGATCCGGTTAAGTGTTAGAGTAACGCGCGCTGGATCGGCGGGTAGATCTGGATTCGATACAGACACACGGACAGATAATTGAGCTTTCTCCCAGGAGCAACTCACGTGGTAAAGGCCCCCGGCGCATTTGACTGGGGGCGCAAAGGACTAGACGCGTTGCTAGTACCGGAGGTTGCTTGCGTTAAAGTAAGCGACAGCAGTAGCGCGGCTTCCCGACAAGAACCGAGTATTGCCGTGATACTCGCGGTTGTCCGCGATCAAGACGTCGCCAGGGTAAAGATCCACCGCGAGGTCGGCGGCGGGGAAAACCAACAAGCCTCCAACGAATCCGTCAGAACGCATTGCGGTAAGAGCGCCTAATCCGCCGTCCAAGTTGTTGGGGTCTTGATGGATCCCCGTGGCGCACAGGTTTGCCGTCACCGTCGTAAAGGAGGTATCGGGAATGAGGCGTCCCGTTGAAATGCTTCCTGCAGCTGCCGCAAGCGTGGCGTATTCATTCGGACGCGTTTCCCGAAAGGTCAAATCGAGCAATCGCAGCAGCGGAAGCACGTGCCTCCAGTGGGCGGGATGTCCACTATTGAACGCTGCGGGTTTACCTTCATAGAAACCCGCGAAGTTATTGTGGAACACCGCATTTTCGCCTGCCGCAATTGGACGCTTGTTGGTTGGCTTCGCCATTACTTCCAGCGACTTCCTAGACAGGTTACGAAGAGTCGCAGGTACCACACCTTTGCGGTACGAGAGCAGCAGCGTACCGTCCGGCCAATACACATCCGCATCCCGCTCTCCGATCACACTGGAATAGTGTCGCTCGTCAGGGTGTCGCCCCTTTAACGTCTCGACTAGTCGACTTGAGACGCGTTTGGAGATTACAACGCACTCAACCACGAGCCACCTCCTTCCCAGCTTGGCGAATGGCCTCGATGGTCGCGGAGACTACACCCCATTGAGCCCGAAGGTCTTTAAGGACGGGTTCGAGTTCGTTTGCCATTTCTGGGGGAAGGATGAACTTAACGAGAGCGTCGTCTACCTCTTCTTCTTCTGTCTTCTCTCGCTGGTTCGCGCCGGACTTCCGTAATGACGCCTGCGAACGGTTACCCTGCGCTTGCTGAAGAGCCTTCCACTGCGTTTCCTCATCGTCGGTAACCGACGATGATTCCGCGAATCGAATGTAAGCTTTTGTCTGCGTCAGACCCAGCGTCAGGTTTGTCTCGACGAACTCTTCCCACTTTAGCCCTTTCTCCTTTACCATTTGTCTCAGTTCTCGCAGGTCGGCGCCCTGTTGTCGAGCGTGACGAAGCCTGTCGGGACGGGACCGCTTTTCGCGCTCGTTCACTCGGGTGGCGAAAGTTGCGATTGGATCGAGGTACGTAGGTTTCGGCATTGTCTCTCTCGAGAAAAGCAACGGTCGAAACGGTTTTTGGCAGGATCTGCTTAGTAGCGAAATCACACGAAACTGGCCCATGTTCCACATGGAGCACTGCGTGTTCGCGGCGTTCCTCAGCACGGGCAAGGACCACCGCGATTGCGGGCGCCCGTGCGAGGTCCACAAGGTCGAACTCCGGGACCGCGTCGGCGCCAACTTCCCGGTGCTGCCCGATACCGGGTGCCGCAACACCGTGTTCAACAGCGTGGCCCAGAGCGCGGCCGAGTACGTGGGGCGCATGCGCGAGTTGGGACTGCGCACGTTCCGCGTCGATCTGCTGCGCGAAACGCCCGCGCAAGTCGTCTCACTTCTGGAGCGCTACGCTCGCGTGATCGCCGGGCGCGACGACGGGCACGAAACCTGGCGCCAGCTCCGCGTGTTGAATCAACTCGGTGTGACACGCGGGACGCTTCAGGTCATCTGATCTAATTGCTCACCCGCGTAACCTCTTTCTCAGGATGGTTACAAATCATGGCCATTTCAAGAGATTTCGCTAACTGGGTCAATCGCGTCAGAATAAACTCCTAAGCGTTGCCGGCGCGCTGGTTGAATTCATCGAACGGGTAAGTGATCGGGGCGTCTTTCTTCAAAAGGTTGTACGCGCGCATCTTTTTGTAGAGCGTCACACGGCTCACGCCGAGCATCTGTGCGGCCCGCGTGCGGCTCTGGTTGGCCTTTTCCAGGGCTCGCAGGATGTTCGCGCGCTCGGTCGCCTCGCGCGTCTGCTTCAGAGTGCCGTCGAACCCGGTCGGCAGGGGCATCATTACAGTCGGTGCGTCGGTACGGCTCAGCACTTGCGGCGGCAGGTGGTGGACCTTCAGTTCGCTCCCCGCGCTCGTGAGCACCGCTTGCTGAACGACGTTCTCCAGTTGGCGGATGTTGCCCGGCCAGGGGAACGCTTCCAGGGCGCGGAGCGCCTCCGGGCACACGCTGAACAGTCGCTTGCTGTACTTCGTGCCGTACTTTGCGACCATCCCGCGCACGAGCGGGCCGATGTCCTCCGGGCGGTGGCGCAGGGCCGGCAGGTGGAAGCTGAGCACGTGGAGCCGGTAGTACAAGTCGCGGCGGAACGTCCCGCGCTCGACCGCGTCCGCGAGGTTCCAGTTCGTCGCGGCCACAATGCGCGCCCGACACACGTGCGTTTCGTTGCTGCCCACGGGCTCGAACTCGCCGGTTTCGATCACCCGCAGCAGGTTCGCCTGGTGCTCTAACCCGAGGGTGTCGATCTCGTCGAGCAGGATCGTCCCCTCGCCGGCCGCGGCGAACTTGCCGACCTTCACCGCGTCGGCGCTCGTGAACGCCCCCTTCGCGTGGCCGAAGAACTCGCTGGCGATCAGGTTGCCCGAGAGCGTGCCGCACGACACCACGAGGAACCGGTTCGCGCGGCGCGCGGAGCAGTCGTGAACGAGCTTCGCGAGAAACGTCTTGCCCGTGCCGGTCTCGCCCTCGATGAGCACCGTGACGTCGTGCGCGGAGGCGATGCACAGTTGCTCGACCATCGCGGTCAGCGAGGGCGTGTGGTTGATGAGGCGCCGGCGGATCGTCTCGGCGGCGCTCTCGGTGGCGGGGTCGGCGAACGGGGTACCGGCTGCGAGCGCGCGGTGCGCCCAGGCGGTCAGCTCGCGCGGGTGGTGCGGCCACGCGAACCGCTCGGCGATGTACGGGTTTAGCGGGTCGAGCTTGCCGCTCGCGCGGACCGCGTCGGTTTCGAGAACGGACAGCCCGGCCGGGAGGTGCTGGACCTTCGTTTCGCGCACGACCGTTTCGACGGCCGATGCGTCGGCCGGGTCGGAGGCGAGCAGGAGCAGATCGCCGTCCGTTTCGGGCGTGAGCAGGTTCGGGACGTCTTCGTAGCGAACGATCGGGGCCGTAACTTGGATGGCCCGGTACAGGTGGCTTTGCACCACGGAGGCGAGGCGCTGGTCCTGTGCGACAATGACGAGCCGGCGGGAAGAACCCATAGGTGGCGAAGCTCCGCAAACGATCTGCGCGGCGCCGGGAGCGTCCACAAGGGCGCGCGGCGACCGGGGCGATGTCGGATGCGCGCGGCACGCGAGCCACGTTTCGAGCCGATGGGTCCGTGCGGAGTGCGGGCACGAACCGCGATCAACTCGAACCGGGACCGCGCGCCGCGCACGGGTCCGAATGGAGAGCCGATACAGCTTCTACCGCTCGGGTGATCGATTTCTCTCGACCGTTGCGGAAAAGTTTCGACCGCGCTTCCACACTAAATCAAAGTTTACAAACGGGATCGATGCAACCGGACCGCCCGAAGATGCTGAAAAAACCGACGATTCCGAGCTGTTCCTTGCGGCGAGAGCCGAATGTCGAGGCGCGGCAAGGGCGATTTCGCGTAGCAGAAAAAACAGGAAAAAGTTAGGCTGGCGGGCGTAATTGACTGAGTCCGTTTTCGAGTGCTTTCGGGTACAGGGTCAGAACTGCTGGTACTCGATCCGTCGTTGCTGCCGCTGGTCCGACTCCCGGCGCAGCTCCTTCTAAACACCGGGCGGTCCATTCTAATGTCTGTTCAAGATCCGTGTAGCACGGCGCTAGGATTTGAAATCGGGTACTCCGGAGGTATTTGATAGAGGGTGCCACGAAAGCACTATCAACGTACTTGTGGACGCGCGCGATTGAAGATTGTGGCGCGGGCTGGGGACCAAGGCCCCCGGCGGCAATGGCGAACCGACGGTGAAGAACGTCCACCGGGCAATGGACCGCTGACGTGAAACCGAAGCGGGACGGGTGGAAGACGGCCCAGCCCGTTGACCCCGGACCGGTTGGTGTTCGCCGACGAATGGTGGTCGCCCATCGTCCCGTCAACAACTATCGAGGCCATCGGCCGACAGGCGCTGGTCCCAACGTGGCGGGCCGGCGATGCGGTGGTGAACAATCTGGTCGGTCACAGGCGGTGCGGTGAAACAGGCGATCGAGGGGCCGGGCGGGCGGTACCTTTCGCAGTACAGCCCCGATTTCAACCTCATCGCGTTGGTGTTCTCCAGACTCAGGGGTCCGCTCCGAGCTGTTGGGAAGCGAACCATCGGACAGATTGTGGAGCGTCCTGGGTCGGGTACGAGATGCGTTTGCGCCGGTACTCGTCCGGCGCTACCCCCGACACTACGGACACAAGAGTACCAACGCTACAACGCAGGGCGAAATGAGACTGCGATCGCACTTCAAGCCCCGAACTCGCTACGGCGCGGCACCGATTTCTTCCCGCGCCTTTTCTTCTTGGGGGCGCTCGGCGCTGTGCGTGCCGTTGAACCGCGCGTGGAGCCGGTCCCAGTCGATAAACATCTTCCCGCCGGTCGCCTCGTACTGCTTCTGGAACGTGAGGATCAGGTGCAATATGGCGTGGTCGACGAACTGCAATCGGTCGAGGTGAACGTGCAATTTCACCCCTTGTGGGACAGCTTCGAGCGCCTCCGCTAGCACGGGCAGGCGGAGGAACGTGGCCGCGCCCTCTAGGTACAAGTGAACGCGCTTGTGTTCGGATTCGTCCACGCGCCGCACCTTGAGGTGCGAGAAGCGGATGAGGAGTTTCAGCGCGGAGAGAACCACCCCCAGAACCACGCCCGCGAGCAGATCGGCCCCGACGATGGTCCCTGCGGTCGCGACGAAGATCAGCGCCTCGCTCTTGCTCTCCTTCCACAGCGCCCACAGCCCCGGTAAGTTGAGGAGTTTCCATCCGGTGTAAACCAGGATCGCCGCGAGCGCCGCGGCCGGGATGCGCGAGAGCAGCCCCGGCAGGAGCGAAACGAACAGGAGCAGCCAGAGGCCGTGGAGGATCGTTGAGAGCCGCGATTTCGCCCCCGCTTCCACGTTCGCGGCGCTGCGGACGATCACGCCCGTCATGGGCAGCGCCCCGACGAACCCGCAAATCGTGTTGCCGACGCCCTGCGCCATCAGCTCGCGGTCGAAATTCGTGCGCGGGCCGTTGTGTTTGGTGTCCACCGCCACGGCGCACAAGAGCGTTTCCGCGCTCGCGATCAAAGCGAACGTGAGGCCCGCCTTCCAGATCAGGCCCAGCGTGAGTAGCTCCCAGCCGGGCCGCCCCATCGGTTTGAGGGAATCGACGAGGCTGGCCGAAATTTGCACCCGTTCGACGCCGATCCCGCCGTGGTTGTCTACCGCCGGGCCGATTTGCACTCCCAGCCCCTCGAAAATCGGGCGCCCGAACTCGTTCACCAGCACCGCTGCTAGCACCGCGACGACCGCGGCCGGAACGATCTTCAGGCGCTTCGGTGCGATCGGCTTCCAGACCGCCAGCACAATAACTGCGAGCAGCCCGATCACCGCGGCTTCGGTGTGATTCGCGCTCGCGCCGGTGGGCGGATCGAACGCCTTCCAGACCGCTTGCGGGATCGTCAGCAAACCGTCGAGCACCTTCTTGGGCGCGGTATCGTCCACCATCTCGTGGAACTGCTTCGCAATGATGGTGACGCCGATCCCGGCGAGCATCCCCTCGACCACCGCGGGCGAAACCGCGCGGAACCACTGGCCGATGCGGAACACCCCCGCGGTGAGCTGGATTGCTCCGGCGATGATGATCGCCAGCCCCAAGAGGACGACGGGGTTCGTGTCCGGGACTTGCGCCTTCGCGTCGTCCAGGAACTGGATGACGAGAACGATCAGCCCGGCGGCCGGGCCGGACACCTGGAGCGGGCTCCCGGCCAGGAACCCGACGACCAGCCCGCCCACGACGCCGGTGATGATCCCGGCTTCCGGGGGCAGCCCGCACGCTTGCGCGATGCCGATGCACAGCGGCAGCGCCACCATGAACACGACGAGCGATGCGAGGAAGTCGGCCACGGCCGAGCCGCTCGCGCGGCCCGACTCGGGCGCAGGTTTGAGTTCGTCCCTGACCATGAAATCGGAACTCCCGGATCGAGAGGGGCGGGGGACGAGTGGGTCACACGCCCGCGGGGACGGCGTGGTTCACCGGCCCGCGCCGGATCAGCGGGTGCGCCGGGATCGCCTCCGCTCCGAGGTTCGTGAACTGCCCGCTCTCCGGGTCGTAAACGAACACCTCGCCGGTTTCCATCTTGTACACCCAGGCGTGCAGCTTCAGTTCGCCCGCGGCGAGTGCCGTTGCAACCGCGGGGTGCGTGCGCAGGTGCTCCAGTTGGGTCAGCACATTTTCCTGGACGAGCACCTTTGCCCGCGCCTCGCCCGTCAGGTGCGAGTAGCAGGCGCAGACGATTTCCGCGCTCGCTTGCGCGTGGTCGAGCCACTGTTTCACGCGCGGCATGTTCGCGGTGCATTCCGGCTGGAGCACGGCGTGCATCGCGCCGCACCGCGTGTGCCCGCAGACGATGACGTGCCGGATGTTCAGCCCGCGGAGTGCGTACTCGATCGTCGCGGCCTCGGCGCTGGGCGCCCCGGGCGAGTACGGCGGCACGATGTTCCCCGCGTTGCGGAGCACGAACAGGTCGCCCGGGTCGGTCTGGCAGATCAGGTCCGGGACCATCCGCGAGTCGGAGCACGTGATGAACAGGGCTTGCGGGGACTGGCCGTCCGCGAGCTTGCGGAAGAACGCGCGGTTGGGTGCGAACACATCGGACTGAAACTTGTGGATGCCGCTGATGAGCTTTTCCAAGGGTACCGTCTCCCGAATCGTTGAGCGTGGTGTTAGGGACGGCGCGAGCGCAATGGCGCCCTGCGGCCGAGAACCGGTCGGTTGATTAGGAGTGCGCGAACGCGCCAGTAGTCGGACCGGGGGAGCCTAACAGCGATAGGGAGTGCCGAGACCGTTGCGGAACGGGTCTTCGGAGACGGGCGGGACCGCGCGAGCGCGCGTGAGGTGCGAGCGATTCGATGCGTGTGCTGGTGCGAAGCGTTCGACCGGTTCGCGGACCGGGGAGTAGTGCCGGGACGGGGAGGAGACGCGCTCCTTCCCATCAACCTCCCGCTCGTCGTCCTCTTCGTTCACCGGGGCAACGGGTGCGTTGCCGACGGGGACAACGGGCAAGATCGGTGCGAGAGCCCCCGCCGCTTGTTGCGCGCTGGTGAACGGCACCAGGCACGCAATCAGCATGAAGGTTCGGAAAATCGCACCGAGGCGGGGCATTGGCACCTACAAATCGGGAAACAACACGACAATTCTAGGTCGTCGGAACCGTTGCGAGCAAGCGCATTCGGTCGAAGTACACGCACAGTGAGTGCCGACTATCCTTCTTCGCGAATAAACGGCACAGATTTTGTGTTCGGCGTTGAATAGTAGCGATACGTTGAAAAAGCAATAAGAAACCGTCCCAAAATAGTCTCCGGACCGGCCGTTGAGCCGAGCCTACCCATGCTCACTTCTCCACTCATCGACCACATTCTGGCCACGATCCCGAACCGCACGATCGGCGTGCTCGGCGACCTGTTCCTCGACCGGTACCTGGATATCGACCCGGCCCTGAACGAACCATCGGTGGAAACGGGATTAACCGCGTACCAGGTCGTCGGCGTGCGGAGCTACCCGGGCGCCGCGGGCACGGTCATCAACAACCTCGCGGCCCTCGGGGTGGGGCACGTTTACCCCATCGCGTGCATCGGTGACGACGGCGAGGGGTACGAGCTCCGCCAAGCGCTGGGCAAAATGCCCGCGGTCGAACAGGGCGGGATCTTCCTGTCCGCGGCGCGGCGCACGCCGACCTACACGAAGCCGATGCTGGGCAAGGAGGAACTCAACCGGCTCGACATCAAGAACCGCACACCGACCCCGGAAGACATTCAGGACCGCGTCATCGCGCTACTGGACGAAGCGTGGTCCCGACTGGACGCGCTGCTCGTGCTCGATCAGGTGAGCGAAACGGACTGCGGAGTCGTTACAGCAAAAGTGCGCGACCATTTGGCGCAACTCGCCGAACGCGACCCGAAGAAGTTCGTGATGGCCGACAGCCGCGAGCAGATCTGGGAGTTCCGGAACGTGGCCGCCAAACCCAACGCCCGTGAGTGTTACTCGACGCGGGATCGGGGCGGACTGTCCCCGACCCAAGAAGCTCTGGACCTCGAAGTGTGGCAACGAACCTCGACCCTCGGCCGGGTTCTTTTCGCCACAGAGGGAGAATGCGGGATCAGCTTGTTCGACCCTCAATCGCCCGGGCGTCGGGTCCGCGTTCCGGCCTACCCCGTGTCCGGTCCCATCGACATCTGCGGGGCCGGTGACAGTTGCTCCGCGGGGATCGCGTCGGGGATGGTGAGCGGGACAACGCACGAGCAGGCCGCAGCGTTCGGGAACCTGGTCGCGTCGATCACCATTCAGCAGATCGGCGTGACCGGTACCGCGCCCCCGGAACTCGTGCGCAAGAGGTGGAGCGAAGTGAACGAGTAGGTCGTGTAATTTGATTAGCAATAATCCGTTAGCGGCCCGAACCATCTCAAATAGTTCGGGCCGAGGGTGAGCCCAAAACTGGGTTCCTCACTCGTTTGCGTTCCACCAATCCTGGGCGATCGCGAACGACATGGTCATACCCAGCCCACCGGGGGCGACGGCGATCACGCAGCCCGGTTGCGGCTCGGCCGTCACGAAGTGCTTTTCCGGGTGCTTCGCGTAGATACCGTGCCAGCGCGCCGCGATCGACCAGTCGGGCAGGTCCGCTAACACGCGCAGTTGCTTGAGGATGAGTTCGTCGATCTCGACCTTATCGAAGAGGCTGATGTCCGCGTCGTACTCGTGCGAGTCGCCGATCACCACCTCGCCGCGGTCGTTCTGCGAGGCCATAACGTGGATGCCGTACTTCACGTAGTCCGGCATCGTTTCCGCGATCCGGCGCTTCAATTGGGGTAGCGCCGAGCACATTTCAAACGCCTTGTAGTGACACAGCGTCAGCCCGCCGGCGACGTGCGTGCCGATCCGCCAACCGTTGGATTGCGGGCGCGTCTTCATCATCTGGAGTTTGCACCGGCGGATGCCGCTCGTCGCGAAGACTTCTGGGAAGAGCGTCTCGAAGTCGGCCCCAGAACAGACTAACACGCGGTCCGCGCGCCACGACTCGCCGCTCGCCGTCGTGATGCGCGGTGCTGTGATGTCAGTGACCGTCTCGCCGAGTCGGAACTGCACGCCGTGGGCTTCCGCCAGGAAGCGCGGGATACGTGCCACTGCTTCCGGTGGGTTCACGGCCAGTTCGGTCGGGCTGTACAGCCCCCCGCGCAGGCCGGCCGGGTTCGCGACCGGGAACCGGTTCAGTACCTCGGCGCGGGACAGGTATTCACACTTCACCCCGAGTGGCGCGGCCGTTTCCGCGAACTCGCGCAGCACAGCGTCTTCGTCTTCCTCGTGCGCGAGGTGCAGCGACCCGCACTCCGAAACCCATACCCCCGCTTGCGCCTTCAGTTCCAGCCACCGGGCGCGACTGCGCAGGGCGCGGTCGTAGGATTCTCCGGGCAACTGGCCGATGGGCCACACCATGCCGAAGTTGCGCACGGACGCGCCCTGCGGCTTGGTCGTGCGGTCGAACACTACGACCGAGTGCCCGCGGCGCGCGGCTTCCCACGCGAACGCGAGCCCCACGATGCCCCCGCCCACAATCGCAACGTTCGCTCGGCGCTCGGTTCCCACGCTCAACCTCCATCGGATCGCGAGGGGGTCGCACGGACCGAACTCTCGCGCACAATCAAGTGCCCCGGAACGACCACTTTCAACGGGCGGCGGTCCGGGTTCTGCCTTCGCTCCCGCATCAGCCGAATTGCCTGCTCCGCCAGTCCCTCGGACGGGTACGAATACGTCGTGATTCCGATGGCGAACTGGTCGCCCATCGGCAGGTCATCGGACCCGACGACGGCCACCTCGTCGGGCACCCGGATACCACGATTCAGAAGCTCGAAGATCAGTCCCATCGCGGTGTAATCTTGAAAACAGACTACGCCGTCGAGGTTCCGCTCCCGCACCTGGTCGGCGAGATGGGCGTAGGCCTCGCGCGACGACAAATCGTGGCTCTGGTAGAGCACAACCGGTGCCGGGGTGACGCCCAGTTCTGGGTCGAAGGTGGCCGCGTGAAGCGCGTAGAGGTAGCCCGCGACCTTGTCGTTGTGGCTGCTGGTCGGGGACGCAACAACGATCGCGATGCGCCGGCGCCCCAACTCGAGTAGGTGCCGTGTCAGGCGCGCGGACCCGTCCACATCGTCTACTGCGACGAGGTCGTGCGTCAGTTCGCGACTGTAACCGCGCAGGTTGCGCTCGACCAAAACGACCGGCAGCCCCTCCGCGCCACAAGCGCTGAGGAACCGCTCGTCCAGTTGCATTTCCTCGACGCTGTGGCGCGACGGGATGCAAAACACACCGTTCACGCCCGCGTCCTTGGCCCTGCGAACGCTGGTCCGGAGTTCGCTCTCGGACATGCGCACCGCGAGCTGGATCGCGTCGTGTTCGATGTGCATCGGCTCCCGGCGCGCGACGGCCTCGAAGCCGATCCGCGAGAGTGAGAGCGTGGCCCGCTGCCACGGCCCCGGTGTGAGGCGCAGCACGAGCGCCCACCGCTCGGCCGATGGCGGGGCGACCCGTCGGCTCCCGGACCGCTCAACGGTTTGGATCAGCCCCTTGTCACGCAGGATCTGGAGCGCCCGGGACGCGGTCACGACGCTCACCTTGTGAACCTCGGCGATGCCGCGCACGCTGGGCATGCGCCCGCCGTCCCACTTCCCCGTGCGGATTTGTAACTCCAGCGCGGTGGCGACCTCGACGTATTTGGGTAACCCGTTCAACGCGCTCATTGGGGGCAATCTCCGGCGCCTGGCAGCGTGTAGCACAGTGTCGCAGCCTGTGCTACAAAATGCGAGCCGGCATTCGCAAAATTCACACGATTGTCTCAAAATCCCCCCGTGCGAAGTGAGTAACCGCGCACGGGGACGTTGTGAACTGCTGCGTTCTCAGTCCTTCTTGATCGTGAACTGGTCGAACAGCCGCCCCTCTTGGTCGAACGCCTTGAGGTCGAACGTGCCCTGGTGGATGTTCGCGTAGCAGAAGTGGAAGTCGGAACGGAATTGTTGCTTGAAGAACGGCGGGGTCGGGGCGAAGTTCTCGAGACCGCCACCGCCGCCGCCGCTCGTGACGTACACGATACCGTTCTTCTGGTCCACCTTGCCCTCGCGGATCGGCCACGTGCGCTCGTAAACGTGGACGTGGCCGTTGAACACCACATCGACCTTGTACTTCTCGTACAGCGCGACGAAGTTCCGCACACGCACGTCGCCGTAGGTGCTCGACCCCTTCCAGGTGTTGCCGTAATCGTCGTCGTCCGAGCAGTACGCCGGGTGGTGGTGGTAGCAGAATTTCCACTTCGCGGTGGACGCGGCCAGCGCCTTCTCCAGCCACTTGTACTGCTCACCGTCCGATTTCAGGTTGCGCTTCGAGTTCGTGTCGAGCACGAAGAATTCCGCATTGCCGTAGGTGTACGAGTAGTAGTACTCGGGCTTCGGCAGCGAGAAATACTTGTAGTAGTGCGGGTGGTCCTTCTCGTGGTTCCCGATGCACGGGAACACCGGAACCCGGCCGAACAGCTCGTGACACGGCTTGAACAGGTCACCGGTCCACTGGGCCTTCGACGCGCCGTCGTCCACCACGTCGCCGCAGTGGACGACGAAGTTCGGTCGGCGCTCCCACATCAGTTTCGCGACCTTCCCGGTCACGACCGGGTTGCGCTGGGTGTCGCCGATGACGGTGAAGCTGAACGCATCGTTCGACCCCGGCGCGGTCATAAAGGTCAGCGGCTTGCCTTCGAGCTTGCGCCCCTGCGCGTCCTGGCACACGACGCGGTAAAAGTATTTCGTGTTCGGCTCCAGCCCGGTGAGTGCCACTTCGCCCATCGTGTCGGGTTTTTCGACCTTCACCTGCTGCTTCGCCGGGAGCGCGGTGCCGTATTCGAGAACCGCGGTGCAGGGGTCTTCCGTTTCCCACATCACGGTGATGCCGGTCCGCGTGACGTACTGGAGGTACGGCTCGACCACGAACCGCGGCCCCTCGGGAACCACCGACGGCACGTCGACGAGTGCCTTGTCCGCCTGGAAGTGCGAGGTCACCTGATTCGCGGCGATCGCGTGCGGGCAGAGGAGCACTTCCTTGATCGCGCCGTGCAGCGGGTAGTCTTCGTTGTCGTCCTTGTAGCGCCCGATCACGAGCGGGGCGGACTTCGAGTACAAAACGGGGCCGGACTGTTCGGTGCTCGTCGAATCCAACTGTCCGTTCACGAACAGTTGCATCTGTTTGCCGTCGTACACGGCCGCGATGTGGTGCCACCTCCCGCGTGCGAACTCGCTCTTCGACTCCAGGTAGGTCATCTTGCCGTCCCCGTCGTCGGCGCCCTTCGTCGACAGGCCGAAGAAGAATTTCTTCTTGTTTGTGCCGACAATGAAGCCGGTTTCGGCCGGCCCGTTGTCCTGGAAGCACCCGAGAACCCCGGTCCACTCGGTCGGCTCGTCGACCCGCACCCACGCGACCACCGAGAGCGCCTCTTTCGGGAGGAACGGGGCATCGGGCGCGACGCGCGTTTTGATCATCACGCCGTCATCCGGGCCGGTAAGATGCAAATAAGCCCCCGCGTTACTTTCCGTCACGAGCGCCGGTGCCCCGAGCAGGGTGCCCGTTAACTTGCCGGCGCGGTCCGTGACCGTTTTGCCGGCCACGGCGTCGGCGTCGAACACCCAATGCGCGGACGGCTTCAGGTCCGGCTTCGGTGCTGCCGATGTTGACTGGTTGAGCAGGAACGCGAGCACGGCGACGGTACACGCGCCGGCCCCTCCCACTTTCACCCATGTTTTGGCCACGAGGCACCCGGGGTTAGGGAATGTGTACTATACAAAAGCTGGACTGATGCCCGTTTTGTGCTACGGCGGCAGTATAGCGAGGTGCGTGTGTAGTTCGGGTGAAATTAAGGAACGTGCCCAACCGCACGACTTGCGCCAACATTTCGCCCGGCGGTCCGTTCAGTTCGTTGACAGTAGTAGTGTGAGGGTGATACCGTGAATCTCACGGGTCCTCGCGCCCTCAAAATGAAGACCTTCCGCTCGGGCGGAATCAGACGGGATACCGGCCCTGGAGCGCAGGAGTCTGAACAACGAGGGAGACCCCGCGCACGCGGGCCGTCGCACTCACTTCTGTTGTCCGGGCTTCAGCGACCGTTTATCTGATCCCGTACCGACCGCCGAACCTGGAGTCCGCAGGCGATTCCGCCCGCACCCGGAGAACCGCAATTATGGCCGTTACGAAAGGTTACTGGGGCATCGACATCGGGCAGTGCGCCCTCAAGGCGCTGCGCCTGGAGATGATCGACGGGAAGCCCACGGCGACCGCGTTCGACTACGTCGAACACGCGAAGATCCTCTCCCAGCCCGACGCGGACCAGGATCTGCTCATCCGCGAGGCGCTCGAAAAGTTCCTCTCCCGCAACAGCGTCAAGACCGACGAGGTGGCGATCGGCATCGCCGGGCAGTCGGGCCTGGCCCGGTTCGTCAAGCTCCCGCCGGTCGAGGAGAAGAAGATCGCCGAGATCGTGAAGTTCGAGGCGAAGCAACAGATCCCGTTCCCGCTCGACGAGGTCGAGTGGGACTTCCAGAAGATCGGCGGCGGCGAGGCCGTCGACGGGTTCGCCCTCGAGACCGAGATCGGTCTGTTTGCGATGAAGCGGGACATCATCTCTCGCTACCTCGGGTACTTCACCGGGAGCCGGATCGAGGTCCACCTCATCCAGATGTCGCCGCTGGCGCTGGTCAACTTCGCGACCTACGAGTTGCTCAAGCCGAAGGTCGACCCGCTCGAGGGCGAGCCGGAAGAGGACCCGATCCCGCGCGGCAAGAAGCGCTGCACCGTCGTGATGGACGTGGGCACCGACGCCTCGAACCTCATCATCACCGACGGCGCGAAGATCATCTGGCAGCGCCCGATCCCGTTGGGCGGGATGAACTTCACCCGCGCTCTCACCAAAGAACTGAAACTCACGCTCGCGAAGGCCGAGCACCTGAAGCGGAACGCGGCCAAGAGCCCGGACATGGCCAGCATCCTCAAGGCCATCAAGCCGGTCCTCACCGACTTCGTGGGCGAGGTCCAGCGGTCCCTGGGGTACTTCACCAACACGCACCGCGACGCGCACGTCGCGCACATGGTGGGACTGGGCAGCGCGTTCAAGCTCCCGGGGCTCCAGAAGTACCTCGCGGACAAGCTCTCGCTCGAGGTGAAGAAGCCCACGAAGTTCGACCGGCTGAGCGGCGACGCGGTGCTGAACGACCCGCTGTTCCAGGAAAATCTGCTCACGTTCCCGATCGCCTACGGGCTAGCGCTCCAGGGCCTGGGGCAGGCCCGGCTCACCACGAACCTGCTCCCGCAGGGCATCCGCGTGGACCGAATCATCCGGTCCAAGAAGCCCTACGCGGCGGCGGCAGCAGCGGCCCTTCTCGTCGGTCTGGGGGGGATGGCGATGGGATTCTCCGGTCCCTACGCCGCGATCACCGACAAGAACATCGACAAGGGCATCGAGATGACCAAGTCCGCGGGTTCCGCGTACTCGAGCCAGGAGAGCAAGTACAACCAGGGGGTGGGCAATTCCAAGAAAAAACAGGACGAAACCAAGCTCATCATCGCCGGCGCGGAGGAGCGCCTGAACTGGCCCCGGTTGACAGAAGTGTTCACCGCGAGCCTCCCGCGCCCGGGCGAAAACGGCAACCTGAACGAGGAAAAGGCGAAGGTGAACACCGACCTCCCGGAGTTCGACCAGAACAAGTTGTGGAGGGGCGAGGGGAACGCCGGGCAGAGCGCATACGACTGGTTCCTCCGCCGGATGAGTGAGGGCGTGCCGATCGAGAACGCCCTCGCGGACGCTAACTCGGACTACCCCAAAGCCCTTGCATACGTGAACGTCGAAACCGTTCACACTCGCTGGATCACCAACGCGAGCGCGTTTCTCACGGCCGCCGACGAACAGATTCAGGCCCGGTTCAACATTCCGATCGCGAACTGGATGAAGGACGACGAGCGTGAGAAGGACGAAACTAAAACGCCGCCCCGGTCGAAGCCCAAAGCGGCCGAGGGCGGGGCGTGGGTCGTCGAGATCCGTGGGTACACCGACCACAAGGGCGGGCGCCGGTTCATCGAACAGTCGCTCATCCGCAACCTTCAGCGGACCGACGTGTTCGCCAAGGACGAAAACAAGGTCGCACGGTACATCGTCGGCGTACCGGACCCGGTGAAAGGGAAGGTGAGCCACGCATTCGTTTACAACGTGTGGCCCGTTTATGACCCACAACCGAATCTTCAGTACGCCGCCACATCGTACCTCGACGGCCTGATCGGGGGCAGCGGAAGTGGCACCGGCATCGGAGGGCCGGGGGGGGACGGTAAAGAGGGCGGGCCGCCCAGCGGCCTTATCCCGGGCGGGGGTTCCGGGGGGCCGCCAGGTCTTTCGGGTTCGGGTTCAGGTTCGGGTTCGGGCACCGAGGTCGCGGCGCTCGCCCCCACGTGGCAGGGATTGGGGACCACGGGTACCGCCGGCGCTGCTCGTGGTAACGCGGGTTTAGGCTCGGCGGGCTTCGCCGGCCCCGGTATGCCCGGTATGCCCGGTGGTTCGACGGTGGGTAGCGGGGGAGGGAAAAAGGTCGAGGACACCGGCCGGACGCGGTACGAGTTCGTCGTCATGTTCCTCTGGCGCGAACCGACCCCGTCCACCCCGCCCGCGGGGTCCACGCCCTGAGCCGACGCGCTCACCGTCCGGACCCGTTTCGAGCGGGTCAGCCCAGCGTACACCGTCGCGCCGCGGGGGACCGCGGCCCTTTGCCGACCGCACACCCGAACAGGGTTTAAGCTATGAAGACCGAAAGCCCCGCGAAGAAGCACCATTTTTGGATACTCCTCGGCCTCGTTCCCCTGCTCACGCTGATCGGCGTGCTCATGGTGAGTTCCAAGGTCGGGGGCACGATCGACGCGCGCCAGGCCGATATTGACAAAGCGAATAAAGACATCGACTCTAAAAAGAACGCAAAGTCGAACGAGTTACTCGCCAAGTTGGACAAGAGCCTGGCCGTCGTGGAAAAAAAGCAGACCGATTTGCACAAGGAAAATTGGGAGCGCCAGAAGGCCCTCTTCACGTGGCCCCGCACGACCAACTCCCCGGTGTTTAAGGCGCTCGAAGACAAGGGGCTGAAATTCGGCGACCCGATCCCGGACCTCACGGCGGTCCACGGCGAGTTCCAACAGGCCGACAGATACCTGTACGAATACTCATCAATCCGTCGGGATGGAAGCGGCACCGGCACCGGTATGGCCGACCTCATGGCCCCGACCCAGTTCAAGGACGGGTGGCAGCGGGTGCTCCGCTACGTCGACAACTTCGGCCAAGTGATCGTAAACAAGGACCAGGTCTGGTTGATCCTCGAAGACATGTGGGTCCAGCGGTCACTCCTGAGTGGGCTCCGCACGGTCAACACGGACCTCGCGACCTTCGAGCGGGTCCGGTACGAGCGGGACGGCAAGGTGATCGACGATCCCGCGAAGGGGTCGACGGTCCAGAACAAGACGAAGCGCCTGTTCCGGAGTCGCAACTGGGAGGTGACCCTGGAGATCGTACCCGAGGGCAACACGTACCAGATCACCGGCACCCTCACGAACATTTCCGATCGCTTACAGATCATGGGCGCCAACGGCCGGATGACGCTCAACGTGTGGCTCTCGACGGCCCCGAACGCCCAACCGCTGACGTTCCCGATCATGCAGGAGTTACTGCCCGGGAGGGGGGCGATGAAACCCCTTAAAGACAAAGACGGAAAGACCGTGCAGATGGTGCCCGCGAACGTGCTCCCCATTCACCCGCTCCCGAGCCACACGCTCCCCACGGGGACCGAATTGGAGAAGCTGGAAATCGCGCGCGTCGAGCAGGTGTTCGATATCCGGACCGTGCCGCTCAAGCGGATCGAGGCCCTCGTTATGGGCCAACTCGACAGCCGCAACGCCGCCCAGCCGACCCTGGTGCCCCCACGCACGCCCCCGTTCAGCAAGGAGTTCGTGGGCGACCCGGCAGCCGAAAGTTCGACCGACGGATCGAGTGGCGGGCCGGGGGCGGCATACGGGGGGGGCAAAGGCTCCCCGCTTCCCGGCGGATCGGCGGGCGGCCCCCCGATGCCGGGAAGTGCCGAAGGCCCGGGGGGGGCTCCGGGCGGGCCTCTCGGTGGACCGGGCGGGCTCTTCGGTGGCGCAGGGGTTACCGGACAACGATTCGGCGGCGGGACACTCACAGCGGTAGTCGACGGGAACAAGAAGCGGTACATCGCCGCCACCGAGCAGGTGCGCCGGATGCCGGTCGGTCTCGTGGTCATCGTCGACCAGTCGTACATCCAGGACGTGTTGCTCGCGCTGTCGAACTCGCCCTTGCGCTTCCAGATCACCCAGGTCACGTGGAACCGCTTCCGCGGGTCGCTCGACGGGCTCAGTAGCTCCAGCTTGGCCACCGGCCCCGGGGGTGGCATCGACTCGGGGTACGGTCGGGAAGGGAAGCTCAATTTCGGCGGCGGAGACCCCGACGAGCGCGGGGGGCGGTTCCCGGGCAGCGGGTCGAGCATGGGGGGGCCGCCGCGCCCCGGTCCCGGCGGTATCGGCCCGATCCCGGGCTCCTCGAGTGGCATGCCCGGTCCCGGTGGTTACCCCGGGGGGTACCCGGAAGCGGGTCCCCGGGCGGCAGTTCGTCAGTCTCGTCCGAGTCCCAAGTGACCTCGGGACTCGTCGAATTGAGCGTGTACGGGATCGTCTCGCTCTACGAAAAGTACGAGGCGCCGAAGCCGGCGGACGGTGCCGCCGCCACGACGACTACACCGACCAACGCGCCGGAACCGGCGGCCCCCGCGCCGAACACCCCGGCCCCCGCGCCGAACACGACTACGCCTCCGAAGATGCGCCGCCGGTACGCTCGAGTTTGATCTCCGGTCCTGAATCGGGGCGGTTCGGACCGATCGAACCGCCCCTCGCGACCGTGAACGAGTCCGGGCGCGTAACGGCCCTTAACCAAATACCAACACCGCGAGCCGTGAACCGTTTCTTCTGGTAGCGGCGGACGGCCCCAACGAAGACCCGAACCGAGGGACGTACAGTGGCAAAAGCCAAAGCCAAATTCGACGCAAAGGACTTCCTACTTCGCAAGGGGGAGATCCTGGTGATGGGGGTAGCCGGTGTGTGTTTGGTTGCGTTGCTCTTCTGGGGCGTGACCAAGTGGGCCAGCGCCGAAGATCCGGCCACAATTGCTCGCACCCTCGCGCAGAAGTCCGAACAGGTCAAAACGAACATCGCCACCGGCAAGCCGAGTCCAGAAGACCTGAAAGCCATTCAGCCGGCCGAGTTCATCATCAAGCCCCAGGACAATACGCCGGCCCGGACCACCGACTTCCCGGTCAGCGGTCCGATCTTCGACCCCACCGCGCAGCCGAGCACCAAGCGAGACAACCCGCTCGTACTCAACGTGGGGGACTTCCAGATCGACCTCGTGAGCGGCGCAATGCCCGGTTACGACATCATCTACGACGGCGACGATCCGATGATCGCGGTTCTCACCAACGTGGTCAAAGGTGATCTCGATAGGGAAAAGATGAAAGCGGCCCTCGCCACGCTCCGGGCCACTACCCGGCGCGGCCAGGAAAACCTGAACAAGATCAAAAGCTCGCTGCCCAAAAACAATCAACCCCCGGGCGGCCCGGGGTTCCCTCCAGGCGGTCCCGGGTTCCCCCCCGGTGGTCCGGGCGCCCCCACGATGCCGGGGGGCGGTAAGGCCGGCGGCAGCATGAGTGGCCCATACGGAATGCCAGGGTCCGGGTACAACATGAATGCCCGGCGCATGGACGAGGGTAAGGTCATCAAATACGTCTCGCTCAAAGATATTGATGCCGCCATTGAGAAGGGGAATCACCCCGCGCTCACCGTGATCCCGGTCCGTATGGTCACCATCCACGCGGTTGTTCCGTACAAGGCCCAACTCGAAGAAATCCGTAAGGCGCTGCGCCTTACGAGCGATGCGGAGGCCCGCGCGTGGGGGCCGTTCTACGACGGGTTCGAGATCCAGCGCCGCGAATCGCGAATACTCGCCAACGGGAAAGAGGAAGTGATCCAGGAGTGGGTCGAGCTCCCGAAAGACGTGACGAGCACCGAGGGGAACTACAAGTTCGAGGAGAAGTACATCGACATGATCGACACCCGTAAAGTCGCGGATCACATCGACGAAGGGTACTTCCCGTACTTCCTCAAGCCCGACATGATGCTCTCGATGCCGCTGCCGATGTTGGCCAAAGATCTCAACGCCAAGTACCCGGAGATCACGCTCAAGCCGATTCTCGACAACATCAAGAAACTCGAAGAGAAGAACACCCAGAAGATCGGCGCCTCGGAATTCGCTCTCAAGGTCTCTGGTAAGAAATCACGGGACAGCATTTACGGAACGAAGATCAACGCCGCCGCTGGTTTCGGTTACGAGCGCGAGAACTTCGGGGGCGGGCCGCGGCTCCAACCCCCGGGCGGTGGTAAGCCCGGGGCGCCCGGCCCGATGGGGGGGCCGCTTCCCGGTCCGGGGGGGGCGAAGCCGGGGTCGGGGGTCGGCTCCAAAGCGCGGTTGCCGGACGGGTACGATCCATACGGGAGCAGTGAAGCATCGGACGACGTCGAGAACTACCTGCTCCGGTTCGTGGACTGCGACGTGAAGCCCGGTCACACGTATGCGTACCGGATTCGCCTGCGCATGATTAACCCGAACTACGGTCAGGACGCCAAGGCCGTGATCAATCCGGAGTTCGTCAAGGAGAAGTACAAGACGCTCTACAGCAAGTGGATGTACCTGCCGACGTCGATCCCCGTGCCGAACGAGTCGTTCCTCTACGCTTACGACACGAAGACGTACCGTGACCAAACCGCTGCGGCCTACGAGGGGCAGCGCGAGTTGCTGAACCGGATGCAGCTCAAGGACAACCAGGCTGTCGTACAACTGTCCAGTTGGATGGAGCAGGTACGGGCCGACACCGGTAGCAAGCACGAACCGGTCGGGTCGTGGGTGGTTACCGAGATCCCGGTCGGGCGCGGCGAGTACATCGGGCGCAAGCAGTACATCAAACTCCCGCTGTGGTCCTCGGAGAGCCACCAGTACCAGTTCCGTGAAGTGGCCGATAAGGTCATCCCGCCGAAAAACGGGAAGGAGCAACCGCAACCCAAGGGGTGGCTCGTGGACTTCTCCACCAAGTCGATTCTGGTGGACTTCGAGGGCGGGCGGATTAAGGGCCGGTCCCCGGTAGCCTTCGACGAAAAGGGAAACGTGGTCGCGCGGACCCGGACGTTTGAAGAAGAGGTCGCGACCGAAATGCTCATCGTCCGCCAGGACGGTAAGCTCGTGGTGCGCAGCAGCCAGGTGGACGAGGGCGACGAAAAGCGCAAGGACATTGCGGCGAAGTGGTCCGACTGGCTGAAGGCCGTTGAAGCCCACAAGGGCGCGGCCGGTACCCCCGGCGCCCCGGGCGAGTTCAACCCGTTCGACAAGAAGTAAGCGTTTGATCCGAAACGCGCGCACCGCCGGGGACATTTCCCGGCGGTGTTCTTTTTTGCCCCCTGCCACCGTTCCGGATTGGCCTCCCGCGATCGGCCCGATCGGGCTACTATCCCGCCCTGGGAGGAGAACCGATGTCCGGGCGATACCGAGATTACGCCGTTCTTGTGGCCGTGGCCGCAGCGCTGACGCTGCCAAACCTCGGCGCGACGAGCTTGTGGGACGTGGACGAGGGGGTGAACGCCGAAGCCGCCCGCGAGATGCGCGAGAACGACACGTGGGTGATCCCGACGTTCAACTACCAGCTGCGCACCGCGAAACCGGTGATGCTGTACTGGCTCCAGCGCGCCAGTTACTCCGTGTTCGGCGTGAGCGAGTGGTCCGCGCGGCTGCCGTCGGTTCTGGCGGTGTGGCTCACCGCGCTGCTCGTGTACGAGCTGGCGCGCCGGATGTTCGACCGGGCCACGGGGGTGCTCGCGGGGATCGTGCTGGTTTCCGCACTGGAAGTCTGCGTCCTCGCGCACGCCGCCACACCCGACGCGACACTGCTCCTGTTCACCGTTCTCACCTACTACCTGTTCTGGACACGACACGAAGGCGACTCGCGCCGGTGGTGGACCGCGACGGCCGCCGCGTGCGGGCTGGCGGTGCTCACGAAGGGGCCGGTCGGGGTCGCGCTGCCGGGACTGGTGATTCTTCTCTACTTCGCGTGGAACCGCGAACTCGGCCGGTTGCTGGACCGCAAGTTCTTTTGGGCCGCACTGGTATTCTTACTCGTCGCCGGGCCGTGGTACGGACTCGTCACGGCCGAAACGCGGGGGGCGTGGGCACAGGCGTTCTTCGGGCGCGAGAACCTTCAGCGCTTCGCGACCCCGATGGAGAACCACCGCGGGCCGTTCTTCTACCACGCGGCCGCACTGCTGGTGCTGTTCGCTCCGTGGAGCGTGTTCCTGCTCGGCGTCCTGTGGTACAGCGTAAAGGCGGCTAGACCTACCCCCCGTCCCCCTCGCTTCTTGTGAGAGGGAACCCCCTGCGGGTTCCCCCTGCAACCCCCTCCTGACAGGGAAGGGGGAGTTGGCGCGTGAGCCCGCTGGGTTTGAAACTGCGTCAGTCGACAGTTCATTCTCCCCTTCCCTTCAGGGAGGGGGGACGGGGGGTAGGTTGTCTTGCTTCCCATCGCCCCTTCCGCTTTTTGATCTGCTGGTTCGCGGCGTACCTCGTGTTCTTCTCGGCCGCGGCGACCAAGTTGCCGAACTACGTGCTACCGGTGTACCCGGCGCTCGCGATCCTCACGGCCCGGTTCCTGACGCGCTGGCAGACCGGCGAACTCACCCTTCCCAAGTGGCTGATGCCGTTGGCGGTTGGAGCGCTCGTGTTCACGGCGATTGTGGTCGGCGGTGGGATGCTCGTTGCGGGAGACGCGGTGAAGGTGCTCCCGGCGGGGGGGCGGGTGTTTCCCGGCCTGGGACCGTGGGCCGTCGTCGGGCTGGTTCCCCTGATTGCCGCGGGCGCGATGGCGTGGGCGCTGCGGGCAAACGATCGTGCGCGGTTCGTGCGTGTGATGGCCTTCGGTGCGATCGCATTCACCGGACTGACCGCCGCGTTTCCGGCGCAGAAGGTAGACGTTTACAAGGCACCGCGCGAGTTGGTGCGGGCAAGCGGCGTCGATGACCCCACTCGCGAGATGCGCCTCGCGCACATCGACTGGTTCCAACCGAGTGTGGTGTTCTACGCGCACCGCGAAGTGGCCGATTTGAAGTCGGTGGAACAGGCCGCGGAGTTCCTCGCGGTACCGACGCCGGGGTACCTGTTCGTTCCCGTGAAGACGTGGGAGCAGTTCGTGGAGCCGAAGGTCGCGGTGCCCACACGGATCGTTGCCCGGCGCTACGACTTCTACCGGAATAGCGAGATCATCGTTGTCACCAATGAGGTGACTGTGACCGCGGGTCGGTGAGATGTCGAGCCCCGAGTCATAAGGTCGAAAGTCGTAAAATCATCAATGTTTTCGACTTTACGACTTTCGACCTTATGACCCGGGACTACTGAGAGATCAGACCACGGCCCCTTCGGGAATGACGGCCCCGCGCGGGACGCAGATGATGCCGTCGCGAATGTGGTACGACCCGTTCGGGCCGTCCGCTTCGAGCTTGTTCTCCCGGTTGCAGAGCCGCGCACCGCGCCCGATGCGGCAGTCCTTGTCGAGAATAGCGCTCTCGATCACCACGTTGTCACCGATGTTCAGGTCCGGGCGCCCGACCTTGCGGTTCGCCGCGCGCTGGGCGTCGGTCTCGAACTTGTCCGACCCAATAATGATCGTGTCGCGGATCGTGCAGCCCGTCCCGATGCGGCTCCGGACCCCGATCAGGCTCCGCTCGATGCGCGAGTCCGCGCCGATCACGCACCCGTCGGCCACCACGCTCTGTTCCAGCGTGGCCCCGTTGATCCGGCTGGCCGGAAGGTTCCGCATGCGGGTGTAGATGACACCGTCGGCCGAGAAGAAGTCGAACGGCGGGGTCGAGCTGGCGAGCGCCAGACTCGCTTCGTGGTAGCTCTTGATGGTGCCGAGGTCTTCCCAGTACCCGTCGAACAGGTGCGCGCTGATGTTCTTGGTCTTGTAGTTCCGCGGGAACACTTCTTTGCCGAAGTCGGTCGCGAGCGGCTTGGCGGTCAACAGTTCGAGGAGCACGCTCGTCTTGAACAGGTAAATGCCCATGTTCGCGAGATAGTGGCGGCCCCGGCACTCGATCCCGCGCCGCTCGATCCAGTCGGCCGAGGTGTAGTACGGCTGCCGCTCCTCGGGCGTTTTGGGCTTCTCCACGAACCCCGTCACGCGGCTCTGCGCGTCCATGCTGAGGAGGCCGAACCCGGCCGTGTCCTTTTCCGGCACGGGGATCGCGGCGATCGTGATGTCGGCCCGGGTAGAGCGGTGCGTCTCGAACAGGTGGCGGAAGTCCATGCGGTAGAGTTGGTCGCCGGAGAGGATCAGCACCTCGTCCGGGTCTTCGCGCTCGATGTACGAGATGTTCTGCCGCACCGCGTCGGCGGTTCCTTGGTACCAGTCGGCACTCTCGTTCGTCTGCTGGGCGGCCAGAACCTCGACGAACCCCTTGCTGAACATGTCGAACTTGTACGTATTGGCGATGTGCCGGTGCAAGCTGACGCTGAGGAACTGCGTGAGGACGTAGATACTGTGGAGCTCGCTGTTAATGCAGTTGGAGATCGGGATATCGATGAGCCGGTACTTGCCCGCGACCGGGACCGCGGGTTTGGAGCGGGCTTTTGTGAGCGGGAACAGCCGGGTGCCGCGGCCCCCGCCCAGAATGAGCGCCAGGACGGATCGCATGGAAGAGCCTCGAAACGGGCCTAAAACGAGACGGGCCGGGGCGAACTGGAGAGCCGGCCGCATGTCAGGATGCTAACAGGGTGCCAGCGCACGGGAAAGCTGCCAGACTTAAGAAACATTGACGAAATGGCGGCAGCACCAACACAACCCGGACAACGCGGGAATCGCGAAGTGACGCGGGCCAGGCGCCGGGAGCAGAGAACAGAGAACGCTGCGACCCAACGAAACCTCGTGCCGCTCGTTTCAACCTACGGTTGCGGTGGTGGCAGTTGTAACGGATAATTGCCCCGTCGATCCACCAGAACGCGACGGAGGCGAGCCATGATGCGGTTCTTCGTTGTCGCTTGCGCGGTGTTGGGGCTGTCCGAACTGGCACCGGTTCGAGCGCAGTTCGTGGTCGGGTCAATGCCCGGCCCGGGTTACGGCTTCGGCGGCGGGTACTCGTATCGGGGCGGGTTCGGGTTCTCGTTCGGCGGACCGCACGTTCGCGTGAGCGGCTTCGGCGGTGGGTTCGTGTCGCGGGCCGTGTTCTACCCGCCACTGGTCCCGGTTGCGCCTCTCGGTCCCGTCGGGTTCAGTGGCCCGGCGTACTGGAACAGGTGGGGCGTCGCGCCACCGATAGTAATCGTCACCCCGCCACCCATCATCGTCGGTGGGAACTTCGACGCACCCGATCCGGACGCGGCAGCCAATAACGTCCCTCCGCCGCGCAACGACGCGGTCGTGTTCCCGCGCGGGGCGAAAGAAACCGACTTCATCGTGATCTCGCCCAAAAAGGGAACCACGGTTCCCGAAGTCACCCGCGTCGCTCCTCCCCCGTTGCCACCGCCGCCAATGGGCGCGTTCGACCCGTTCAAGCCGGTCACGAAAGTGGCCGCGGAGTACCCCGAAGCGGACCCGAAAAAGGAAGCGGCCCGGCTCGTGAAACTCGCGCGGACGGCATTCGCTCTGGGCGACTACGGGCGCGCTGCGGAACACTTCGAGCGCGCGATCACGGCGGACCCGGCTGACGCACGGGCGTACTTCCTGCAAGCCCAGGCGCGATTCGCGACCGGCCAGTTCGCAGAAGCCGTGGCCCGAATTCGCGACGGGCTGGCGCGCGACGCGAAGTGGCCGACCGCCGCGTTCGACCCGGCGGAAATGTACGACGGGCGCGCGGACCGCTTCACGACGCACCTCGCTGCGTTGAAGAAAGCGGTCGCGGACAATCCCGGTCAGGCGGCGCTCGAGTTTCTGCTCGGTTACGAATTGTGGTTCAGCGGGGAAAAGGCGGAAGCGGAGAAGTTGTTCCGCGCGGCCGAGAAGCGCCTCGCCGCACCGGGACCGATTTCGCTGTTCAAGTGAGTGCGGCCTCAGTCTTTGCCCAGCACGAGATCCAAGACCCAACAGCCGCGAGTGTGCCGCCCTTCGCCCCGACAGTGGGCGAGGACGTGTTCGTCATCGCAGCCGGCGTCTTGAAGCGCGTCCGCGAGGATCGGCATCGCACTGAAATCGCGCGACTCGTACATCTGCGCCGCGAGCGCCACCGCCGTTGCGGTCTGCCAGTCGCGATAGAATAGCGGGGGGCGGAACGGGTTGCCCGTAACCTCGCGCACGACCGCGACCGCACTCGCGTGCTGTTCCGCGTCCGCGGCTTCCAGCGCCGTCGAGGGGAACGGCATCGTTTGAACGACCCCGGCCCGGACCTGGGCCGCGGCCCAGATCACGCGCCGGCCAACGTCTTCAATTGGGAGTGGGGTCGTGGCGGCGTATGCGAGCGCCCAGGCGAACTCGGATCGAACCGACTCGCGCAGCGCGCCCCCGTTTTCGCCCCTATCATCGATCCGACGAACGTAAGTATCGTAAGCTTGTTGGGCGATTTCGCGGCACACCTTCCGGGCGCGTTCGACTTCGGCGGTCGGAACCCGTCCGTCGGCGAACCGCTCGACCACATCGAGTGATTTGATTAAATCGGGGTCATCAAAGAGGTCGAGTGCCGAGCGGCAGAACCCGGCCGCCAACAAGCGCTGGCGGCGCGCGGAGAGGCGATCGAGCGCGAACCGCACGTGGGCGGTGAGGTCGGTCCCGGTCAGCCACTCGTCTTCGCTCATAGTGCCGACCGGGGAAGAACGTTACGGCAACAGGTCGATCAGTTGCACGAGGTGCAGTTCGGCCATGAGCGGCGCGACCAGCGCGTTCGGCGAGCAGACCCGTGTCTGTTTGTAGGAGAACCCGTGCGGCGCGTCCGGGTCCGGTTGGGGAACGCGGAAGATCGTGAGCTTGCGGGCCACCACATCGAGCACCCAGTAGTCGGTTACCCCCGCGGCCGCGTTCCGACCCGCTTGGTCCGCGATGTCGTAAGCGGTATCGGCGTCCTCGAACTCGACTACGAGAATCGGGTCGCGTTCGGCATCGGTCTTCGGGTGGGCACGAACCACCGCGATGTCGGGCGTGTGATCCTCGGGCGCGCCCGCTTTCGTCTCGCGCCCGAGGACGGTGTACAGGTCGGGCGAGAAAACGTTACGGAGCCAGTTTTCGGTCAGGAGTTGTGACTTGGTTGCGAGCGAGCGGTGCGCGGGCAAAACGGTCGCGGACATGATCGGCCCTCCTGTGAGGTTCCCGCCCGGTGCGAGGGGACTTGAAGGCCCGCACCACCCGTTGCAAGGAACCGGACCGACGGACCGCAATAAAGCAAATGCGGACGCGCGCCGATTCGACGGGATTCGGACGAGAGCGGCACCCCGTGCGGGATACCGGTGTAGTAAACGACTCACGGCTTGAAGAGACCGCGAACCGCTTCGGGAGAAGAACACTAGCGGGGGATTTTAACAGGAACCGGCCGGCACCGCACGAGCAGAAATGCAGAAACGGTCGAACACGCAAGCAAGTGCAATAGATTGCACAGATTGTGTCGACGAGAAAATGTTAAGAACGCCCCAAACCGGACCGAGATTTCGGTTTGTTGTAGAGCACCCAAACATGCGGACGCGCCCGCTTGTAAGGAAAGACGCGAGGACCGCCAAAAGTTAACGACTTTTACAGAGTGGGTTGTGCCGAGGATCGGTGCTACCGCCCACCGCGAGGAGAGCTTTGACAGGATTCACAGGGGCAATGCGATCAAAAAACCGAGTGCCGGGTCTTCGTTCTGGGACGCGCGAGCGAAGTGCGGACCGGTTCACCGGTCACTTGTGGTGAAACCTCAAGCCGTACTGCCGAGAACCGTCCGCACCTTGTGCGCCAGGGAAAGTGGGGTGAACGGTTTCTGGAGCGTCGCGCCCGCTCCGATCGCGTTGCGCCGGGCCGCCGGGTCGTCCGCGGGGCCGGCGACGTACAGCACCTTGATAGCGGGGTGCCGGCCGCGCAGGACGTCGGCCAGCGCGGGGCCGCTCATTTCTTGTAGCCCCACGTCCGTTATCAGGAGCTCGATCGGTCCGGCGTGTTCCTGCGCGATCCTCAGTGCGTCCGCTCCGCCCGCGGCCTCGAGTACCCGGTACCCCTGTCCGTCCAGAACGAGTCGGGCGAGTTCCCGCGTCTCGCTCTCGTTCTCCACGAGCAGAACCGCCCCCGTCGGGCGCGACACGAGTCGAACGGAACCCGTTACGGGCGCCACGGCCGGGAGCAGGATTTTGAACGCGGTCCCGACGCCCAACTCGCTCTCCACGCCCACCCACCCGCCGCACTGGTTGACGACCTCGTGAACGACCGAGAGCCCCAACCCGGTCCCCTTGCCGACTTCCTTGGTGGTGAAGAACGGCTCGAACGCTCGGGCCTTGACCTCGTCCGTCATTCCCGCGCCGGTATCGGACACCGTCAACTGCACGTACTCGCTCGGCGCGAGATCGGGGCGGGCGCCGCGGTCCTCGTCGCGCACCCGGACGCAGCGCGTCTCGATGGCCAGTTGCCCGCCCCGGGGCATCGCGTCTTTCGCGTTGATGGCCAGGTTCAGGATCAGTTGCTCCACCTGGGCCGGGTCCGCCTTCACGCTGCTCGGGTGGCCGGCCAAATTGGTGCTCACTTCCACGCCCGGTCCGACGAGGTGGCGCAGGACTTGGGTGGAATGGAGCACCGCTTCGTTCAGATCGAGGAACTTCGGCGCGACGGCCGCCCGGCGGCTGGACGCCAGGAGCTGCCGCGTCAGGTTCGCGGCGCGCTGGCACGCGGACGCGGCCCCCTGTGCGAGCTGATAGGTGGCGTCGGTGCTCGGTATCCGGTCGGCGAGCATTTCGGCGTACCCGTTGATGACCGTCAACAGGTTGTTGAGGTCGTGCGCGAGGCCGCCGACGCGCTGTTCCGCCGACTCCGCTTTTGGGGAAGGGGGAACCGGTTCGCCGACGTCTTTTCGCTCCGCCTCGATAACCACGACGGCGACCCGCGCCGGCCCTCCGGCGCCCGTCTGTGCGATGACGCTGACCCGCGCCCGGAGCGCCGAGCCGTCCTTCCGCCGGTACCGCCGGTCGGCCTCGTAGGAGCGCACCCGCTCCGCCGCGACCTCACCGTACTGGGCCAAGATCCCGGCGCGGTCCTCGGGAAAAAACACCTCGGTTCCGGGCATCTCGTTCAGTTCCGGCAGCGAATAGCCGATCATGTGACAGAACGCATCGTTGGCCCAAAGGACGCGGGCGTCGGCGGCCACTTCGACCATTCCCACCGCGGCCGCCGAGAAGAACGCGCGGGACCGCGCGGCACTGAGCCGGGCCTCTTCTTCGATCAGTTTTTGAGCGGTGACGTCCTGGACCTGGTTCAGGTACACGGGGGCGCGCCCGCCTGGCCCGCGCACGAGCGAAACACTTGTCAGCCCCCAAACGACGTGCCCGTTACGGTGCCGGTAGCGCGTCTCCGTTTGGATCTGCTGGCGCCCGCCCGCGAGCAGGATTTTGCCCGTCGTGAGGGTCTCGTGGAGGTCGTCCGGGTGGATCAGTTCGGCCGCCGGCATCCCGACCATATCGGACGGGAAATACCCGAACGTCCGGGCGAACGCGGCGTTCACCCGGACGAAGCGGTTCTCGGTGTCGGTGAGTGCGGTGGGAACCCCGGCGTGCTCGAACACGCCCCGGAACAGTTCTTCACCGCCGTGTAATGCGGGTTCCGCACTCGCGCGGACCGAGACGTCGGTAACCACCGCGAACACGAACCGCCCGTCGAGCCGGACCGGGCCGCGGTTCACGCGCACCGGGAACTCGGTCCCGTCCTTTCGGCGCCCGAGAAGGGGGCGCGGACCCTTGGGACCGAAATCGGCGCGGTCCTCGATCTGGGACCACTCGGGAACGAGAACCTCGGCCGGCCGACCCAGTAGTTCGGCGCGCGCGTACCCGAACTGCCGTTCGGTGCGCGCGTTCACGAACGCGATCCCGCCCGCCTCGTCCGCAATGACAATTGGGTCGGAGGTGGCGTCGAGCAATCGGCAGAACTCGTCC
>HG799463.1:1108542-1184285 GCA_000531095.1 Gemmata massiliana
TAATAAGTCCGACGCGGGTCTCGGCCTCTCTCGTGCACTATGCGTCGTCGAGTGTGTCGTCCGGCGCGCCGAGCGGGGCGCCCAGGGCACGCACCAGGTCTTCGGTCAGAACCTGCACGGTCGGCTCCGCCTGCCAATCTTCGCGCGCGGCGCGCCGGCGGAGCCAGCCGACGAGCGCGCTCGGCCCGCGCTCGGTGCGCACGGCCCGCCTCACCATCGGGAGGAGAAGGGCCGCGAGTTTCTCGGGCGGGAGCTGACTCCCGCCCAGGGTCCGCTCCGCCCACCGGCGGAGCACGCCCCCGTCGCCCGGGCGGGCCACTAGTGTTGAACCAGCCGGTTCCACGGTCACCTCCGATTTTGAGCCAACGGGCCGAACACTTACGCCGGGCGGATGCCGTACATGGCCAAGTTCGAGGCCAACCCGTTCGCGACCGTCTGTGCGGTCGCGAGCCCGTTATCGCTCCCGTCCCTCTTCATCAGATAGGTCTTGTCGAAGTGGCCGTTGGTGTCGGTTGTTGTGCTCTTGTCCTGAAGGGTGTTGGGCTCCCCACCGAACGAGATGGTGAGTCCCCCGGGGGCGGTACTGACGACGTCACCCGTGAACCGCCACACGCCCCCCATAACCTCAACGCCCCGGAAATTGACGATACACGGGACAACGTTTGCGGTCGGAGCCGGCGCGGGAATCAGTTGTGTTTCGCCCCCGTCGAGTGCAACAACCGTCGGGTCGTCGGACCGGGGGACGCTGGGAAGCGCGATCAGGTCCGGCGTATCAACCGGGACCGGCGCGGGGGATAGACCGAGGTTGTTGTCGAGTACGGGGCTGAACAAAGACGACGGCGACAACCGCGCGTCGAGAGCCTCCAACGTCAACCGGACCCGGGTGCCCCCCCCAACGGGCGCTTGGCGCAAACTCCGCATGACCTGATCCCGATGAGCGCTAGGAGGCGAGTGGTACTTGCCACTCGGTACCGCTGAGGGCGGGACACTCAGGGAGTTGCGATTCGGTTGCGGTACTGGACATGAATTTCGGCAAACGGCCCCTCGTCCCAATAGTTTGTTGGGGCGAATTGACTGAATGCGATCGATCGTGATACGGGCAAAAGGGTTACGTCCGGCGCCTGTGTGAACTGGCGTTGAGCTTACTCAGGAAGTGGGAGCACCAATCGCAGATTTTTGGTAGGTGCGGCAACGGGATTGGGGGAAGTAGCCAGCACGTCCTCGTAAGCGGGGTGCCCCTTAAGTACTCGCAATATCGGATTCCGCCGGGTCGCCTTGGGGTCTCTACCACGAGAAATGGCTTTTCGTACCTCCTCAATCGCGGTGCCGTGTACCGCGGGGCCGCCTTTTCCGTCAACTGCGAGAAGGTGAATCTGCGCGGCGACGATCCAAGTGTCTGGGAGGTCCAGAAGATCCGAAGCGCCTGAAATCACCTGATCGATGTCCGTAACCGCTTCGGGTGATATGGCCGCTCTCCTGCCGGTATTCGCCAGATCAAGGTACATCTGAAGATAAACTTCGGCGCGAGTGAGTCGGACCGCGAGCAGATTCGGATCGCGCTTGAGCGCGGCGTCGCAGTCGGCCTTCGCTCGTTCTAGCCTACCCGTTTGTAAATGATTGTAAGACCGGTTCGCGTACACCGGGGCCTCGCAGTAACCCAACTGGGTCGCCTTATCCGCGGCATCAATCGCACCACTAGGAACCTGTAGTGCAGACATGCAGTGGGACCAGTAACCGTAGGCCCGCCCGTCATTTTCCGTCTGAGCGATCTTCCCGAAGCCCGCCGCTGCCAAGTCGTATTTCTCTTCCCGATACCACTCCATTGCTTGTTCAAAGGGACTAAGTGACCGAGGAGGCGCGACAACACCAGATGGGCTCGCAGGAGCGACTAACGGCCGAAGTAATGCGCAGCTCAAAACCAGCGCCAAGCCCCCCGCACCGACGAGAACAGGAACAAGGAACCGGCGACGCGGGGGAGCGCTGGCCCGCGTGAATAGCTCGACCAATTCGGCCGCCGTCGGGCGCGCCTGCGGGTCAAAAGCCAAACAGCGTTCGATCGCGGTACGGACCGCGCGCTGCGCCCGCGGGTTGAGGGCGGCCAGGTTCGGGCGCCCCGTTCGCTGTGCGTCGAGCAAAACCGCGGCCGCTTGTTCGCGCCCGAGTTTGGTGGGAAGGTCATCCGGATCACGGAACGGGTGCCGCCCGGTCAACAACTCGAAGAGGAGCACCCCGCACGCGAACACGTCGCCGGGGCGCCCGTCCGGGAGTTGGTCCGCGTGCCCGCCGCTCATCAGCGCGAGCTGTTCTGGGGCCATGTACGGGAGCGTGCCTACCAGCCGCCACGGATCGGCGGTGTGGGACGCGAGGTTGAAGTCCAACAGGTACGGGAATCCGTTCGGGCCGAGCAACACGTTCGACGGCTTGAGGTCGCGGTGCGCAATGCCTCGGTCGTGGAGGTACGCGACCCCGGCGAACATCCCGGCCGCAACGGTCGCGATTGCCTTTTCGTAGGTCGTTCCCGAATTAAGCGAGAACGCGGGGCAGGAGAAAAACGGTAGATCGTCTGGTTGCCGACCGCACGCGGCGGCTTCGAGCAGAACCTCGGCCCCCCGCGGCCCGGTCCGGTTCCCGTGCCACGCGGTTGATAGCACGTCTTCCAGCGTCGCCGTCCCGACGAACGGCATGGCAACGACGTTCCACTCGTCCAGCAAATGGGAGGACAGTACCGGGGTGAGGTGCGGGTGGGACAGCGGCCCGAGCGTAGCGGCTTCTTGACTACTGGCCACCGAAACTTTCAGAGCGACCGGTCGCCCCCGGCCGTCGTCTCAGCGGCCAGGTAGACGCGCGCGAAGCTCCCGCGCCCCAGTTCGCGGAGCACGTAGAAGGGGCCTACATCGCTCCCGATCTCGGGCCAGTGCTTGGGAGCACCGCCGTCGAGCATGTCGGGGTGATCGTCGAGGAGCCGGTGGATCGCGAGGAGCCGGCGCAACGACGCGCGAATCGCGGGGAAACGGTCACAAAACGCGCTGTCGTCGACGGTTTTACCCGCCCCTTCACGGGTGCAGAACTCCTCATACGCGAGGTCCATCGCGACCGCACGGTCCGCGGCGAGGTCCGGATTGTCCTCCAGCGCGGCCGCGGCATCGGGGCACCCCGTGACCAGCCACGCCTCCTTGATCCCCTCGGCCCGATCAGCTCGGAACCGGGCGGATTCGGCGACGACGAGCGACGCTTGAGCGGGTCGCGTCATGGGGGCGTCCCGGGTGAGGTGCCGCGCGAGAGGAGCCGCCGGACGAGGCGCTGAACGGTCTTTTCGGACAGTTGGAACATGGCGGCGGTGTCGGCGTGGGTGTGTCCGTCGCGCAACATCTGGAGCATCTGCCGCTCGCGGTCCGAGAGGCCCGCCGTCAACCGCTCCCACTCGTCGTCGGCGAGGACCGTTTCGCTGGGGGTCGGACCGCGGCCGGTCGGGTCACTGACCTGGGACACCGGGACGTCGCGGTTGAGCCCGACCTTCTGCGTCGTCTGGTGCCGATATTCCTCGGTCACCTTGTGCCGGGCCATCTGAGACAGGTACGCGACGAGCCCGCCCTCGTCCCGGAGGTCTTCTCGGTCGATCGCGGCCCGGAAGAAGGACAGCCACACGTCCTGGGCGAAGTCCTGGGAATCGAACCGCATTCGCATGCCCGCTGCCAGTCGACGCCGAACGGCCGTCCGGACGTGCGGCAGGTACCGGCGCACCAGTTCCGCGGTGGCAGCGGGGTCGCGCCGCCGACACGCTTCCAATAGCGACAGCAGGTCGTCGTTTCCGGACATGTGGAAGGTGTGATGCGGGGTGAAGAGCGAGCTTTATATAGTTTGGTGATCTCGCTCGCAAACGCAAGCGCGTTTGGATGGATCTCCGGAAGCCAAACTAGATCATAATTTCTGTAAACGCTACCCCTCTCACGTCCCGCGCCGATACGCTCACAGCAGAACCGCGTCGCAGGCACCTCGCAGCGTTGAAGTTACGCTTCACGCGCCCGTTCAATCAATACTTTCGCTCGACTGTTGAACACAGCGGAGCCTTCGTTAAGGAAAATCGCGCGGGAAAACTTCCCCGCGGCCGATTATTAGTTCATCCGCAACAGGAATTCCGGGTAAGCACCAACGCCGCTCGGGTTTACCCACGGCGAGGCGGGCGCGTGGCGACCATCGCTGCGTACCCGCGGTAACCTTTCAATCGCTCGGTGTCGGCCGGGGTCGCGCGGCGAGTTAGTGCCCGCATCATTTGCCGAATGCGGTCCGGCAGGCGCACGCCCCCGGCACGAGTCAGAACCGCTCCCGTGATCTCCGGCTCGTCGCCCCGACGACTCACGTGCCACCCCTTCTTCGGGTGCAGTTCGTAGCCGAATTCGTGAAGTGTCACACGCACCCCGCGCTCGAAGTCCGAGGGCGGGTCGAACCCCGCGGGCCAACTGAATGCCAAGTCGTCGCAGTATCGTGTGTATCGCGCGCCCGAGGCTGTCGCACGTCGGGTCAGTTTCGCGTCCATTTCGGTGTTGAGGAAGTTACTCAGTCCCGGGCTGGTGGGCGCCCCTTGCGGAAGTCCACCACAATCGGTCGTAAGCAGCGTCAACAGCCGGGCCGTCTCGCTATCGACGCGCTCGCGCCACCACATCTCGACACGATCGGCCCGCGTACTCGGGAAGAAGTCCCGAATGTCCGCGGTGATTACGATTTCCGCGCCGGCGTGTGCCCACACATGGTCCGCGGTGGACTTGCCCCTCTGGTACGCGACCGCCGCGGGGTGCGGTTGCTCGGTCGCGAAATACCGAGCGACGATCTCGCACTGGAGGCGCTTGAGACGCGGGTCCGGCTCGGCAATCGCGCGCCGGCCGCCGTCGCGTTTCGGTTTGTGGAATCGCCGGTAGCGGAAGTGTGGGTGAAGCGCGTCGGCCGCGATGATGTTGCGCAGCATCTCTGTCGGAAGGCCGAGGCGGGCGAGCCGCTCCGCCCAATCTGCCTCACAGGAAACGGAAGCCCGATCACCCGTTCGCCCCGAGCGCCCGCCCGTGAGCGTTCGCCAAAACGGGGTGAAGATCGGCCACATGGTTACCCCTCGTTTCGGTCGCGGCGCGGAGCGAACAGATCGGCCAGGTTGGGCAGTACGACCACGTTACCGCCCTTACCGGCCAGAGCCAGCAGCGCGTCGAGTTCCTGCATCCGGGCGACTTCGGGGTTCTCGGCCAGGAGCTTCGCCGTGTTCGCTCGCGCCCGCGCTGCGGCCACTTCGTGCCGCGCCTTGACGAGATCCGCGCGCCCGGTTCGGTCGGCTTCCACCTCCAGCATCAGCACGCGCTGGACCTCACGGGGGAGAATCACGTCCCGCAGCCCCACGCGACTCAGCTCGACGCCGTAGCGCCGGGCCGGTTCCGCCGCCAAGCGGAGCAACTCGGTTCCGATTTCCGCGCGCCCCTCCAACAACTGATCGATGGTCCGAGCGGCGACGACGTCGCGCAGTGCCAGTTGGAGTTCCTGGTGCAGTTGTTCGGAGTAATTCTCAACCGCGTGCAGCGCCAGCGCCGGATCGGTGACACGGTATTGCGCCACCAACGTGACTCGCACTTCAATGCGATCCGCCGTGAGAAGCCCCTGCCCCGGAACGACGTGGCTCGTCTCCCGGAGTGAGATTTTGGCGACCTCCACGCGCTCCGACCGCCCGAACTGATAGCGCCCCGGTTCGAGCGTGCGTTCGAGGCGCCCGTCCCGGTAGAGCAGGCCGCGCTCGAACTCGAACACCGTGATCTCTTTGCGGAACCCGAACGTGGTCCGCTTCATCGGGGCCATCATGTGTTCGATTCCGTGTTTTTTAGCCGAGCCGGACCGACGGTCGCGTGAGCACGTACTGCGAGGGGGCACGGGTTGACGCCGCGGACTCCGAACCGCGTGGCGGCTGGATATCAGCGGCGGGTATCCCCCGTGGCGCAAGCCCGGTTTCCGTGTCGCCCGAAGGCAAAAGCGACCGAACAATCCGGCTCGGAACGCTCCCCGGCCGCATCAAGCGGTCGGGGAGAACAAGTGGCCAATGCGCGGAACACACGACCCGCATTCGGGGTGCGCCGCTTCCACCACGCTCACTTTAGATGCCCCTTCGAGACGGGACAACGGAATGTGTTCGTGAAAGCGCGCCGCTCACCGAGGTTCTCGCGATCCCTATTGTTCCCCGATTTGACCGGTTTCGCCAGGGGCTCGTTTGCGGCTCCTTCATCGCACGGGTTTCGCGCCCGAAGCGCTCGGTGTTCGCGTTGGCACGCGGACCGATCGCGGCTATTATCCAGCGACTTGCGGGCGCGTTCCCTACGCAGCGAGAATCGCTATGGTCGCGAGCTTGTTTGTCGGTGCCGTGCTGTGTGTATCGGCCGAACCCGCTGCGCCGGGGATGACCGAGGCCCACCGCGACGCGCTCGCGCGATTCGGCGCGGGCATCTGGAACCTGCGCCGCGAGCGCCTGCTGACCGCCGCCAAACAACTCGAAGCCGCCGCCAAACAAGACCCGGACGCGGTCGAACCGCTCCGGGAACTCGCCAAACTCTACGCTCAACTCGGGCGCGACCCGGAAGCCATTAAACTCGCGCGCAAGATCATCGACAAAGACCCGGACGACTACGATACCGCCCTCCTCCTGGGGCGCTTACTCTCCAACGTGGGCGAAACCGAAGGCGCACTGATCGCGGTCAAGCTCGCGTGCCAGAGCAAAGCCCTCACCGAGCGCCCGGAGAAAGCGGTCCGTGCCTTCCGCGATCTCGCCGCGCTCAGTGAGAAGGCTCAGGAGCTCCCCACGGCCGAAGCCGCGCTCCGCAAAGCAGTGGGCCTCGTCACCGAGGGGCGCGCGGCGGTCGTCGCGCTGGCCGCGTTCACGCCGAAGGAGGCCGATTCCGAGGCCGCTGACTGCCTCGAACAACTGGGGCATCTGCTCGTGAAGCGCCGAAAGTTCGCTTCGGCGGTCGAGGCATACACCGACGCGGCCAAGCTCTTCGCGGACCCCAAGAAGGCCGACGACGCGCTCAGCGCCGCGCGGCTGAACTGGAACCTCTCGGGCGCGCTCCAGGCCCAGGGTGACGCCACGACCGCACTCAAGCACCTCGAAGATTTCCTTAAGCTGCGGCCCCAAGCGCCGGAACCGTACCAGCGGTTCGCGAAACTGCTCCGTGCCGCCAATCGTAGCGACGACGTCGTTCCGCAACTGCGAAAGTTGGCCGAGCGCGACGAAAAGAACCGCTCGCTCGTCGCGGTCCTCGCGGCGGAAATGGCGAGCGACCCGGCTTCGCGGCGCGAGGCGGACGAACTGTTCAAGGCGCTGACGGGTCTCACGGCCGATCCGAAAGTGATCGCCGTCATGGTGCGCGCGCACCTCGACACGCGCCGGCCGGGAGAGATCATTGCGGACCTCGATCGCTCGTTCGTGCTCCTCGAAGAGAAGAAGAAAGACAAGCCCGAAGCCCCGATCACCGCCGAAGCGAAGGCGTTCGCGGCGGAGAAGGCGCGAGCCATCGCCGATGCGTTCCAAAACGACGCGGCCGGCGTTTCCGCGCTGCTGCGTGCTGCCGCCGAGGAACTCCGCGCCGGCACCAAGCGGAACCACGGCACGTACTACTTCCTGGGCACACTCGCGAGCCGGCACCATCGACTCGACCTCGCCGCCGCACAATACCGTCAGGCCGCGCTCCGCGCCCCGAAGGAGTCGCAGGTCGATGCGTACTCGGCGCTCATTGAGGTGCTGTGGTTCGCGGGGAAGCCGGGCGAAGTAGAAACCGTGTGCCGCGACGGATTGGACTCGCCGGGCATCCAGATCGCGCCCGTGTTCTTCAACTACCATCTCGCCCGCGCCCTGGCCGAGCAAGGTAAAGCGAGCGCGGCCATCGCCACCGCGGACAAAGCGATTCTGCAAGCCGCCGACACGGATCGCCTCGCGGTGCGGTTGGGGAAGCACCGGGTACTGCGCATTCTCGGCCAGTGGAACGACGCCATCGACTACGGTAAAAAACTCACCGAAGAATTCGATTCACCGAGCGATCGGCCGAAAGTGCGGTACGCACAATCGGGGGCCTATTGGGGCGCGAAGAAATCGACTGAGGCCGAAGCACTCTTGCGAGCGATCCTCGACGACGACGCGGACGACGCGACCGCGTGCAACGATTTGGGCTACCACCTGGCGGAACAAGGGCGCAACCTTGATGAAGCCGAGCGCCTCGTCCGACATGCGATCGAACTGGACCGCATCGAGCGCCGGAAGTCCGGCAGCGTCGAATCGGATAGCGCCGCGTACCGCGACAGTTTGGGTTGGGTTCTTTTCCGCCAGGGCAAGTTCGTGGACGCGCGGGCCGAACTGGAAAAGGCACTCACTCTCTTCGGTGGAGACACGGACGCGACTGTCTGGGATCACCTGGGCGACGTCCTGTTCCGGTTAGACGAGAAGCCGAAAGCCAAGGGCGCCTGGGAGAAGGCCAAAGAACTGTACGAAGCGGACCTCCGACCCTCGGCACGCGGAAGGCAAGACGGGCGGCTTGATGAAGTGAAGCGGAAGCTGGCCCGCATTCCACGGGAGTGACGAAACCCGTCTCAAGCAGATCGCGAAAAAACGAGCACCTTTATGACTCGGCGCACGCAACAATTCGTGCCGAATCGTGTGGAACGGTCAATTCTTCCCGTAGCCGGTTTCTGCCGACGAATTTCAATCCCGTGAACGAATGCGCGGAGGTTGCGGGCGGTCTTCTCGTAGCGGGTGACAACACAGCGATATTATTTGGCCTTCGACCAGAACCGCTCGACCGAGTTGCGATCCTTGTACCGGTCCCTGCCGATGTCTCGTTGCACGGTTCGGTTCTTCCGACCGGGAATCATCGCCTCAGCCCGCCGGCCTCGATGCCGTTCACTAACTCTTGCGGCTCATGAGGCATCAGAGGTGATCCGGAGGATAATTCTCAGTGTGTCCGGTACGGCTTCTTTGAGGTTGTAGGCCCACTGAAAGATGGCGACGTACTGGTCGAGGTAGTGCTTGCTAATCCCTCGGAAGGTGCGCAGCGCGGTCCACAATCCTTCGCGCGTGTTGTCATGCACTTCGCGAATCCCGTCCCCGTCGTCATCTCGAGCCCGCTCCCGTTGACCGGGGGCGTGGTTCACCGTCGCGCGCCCGCGGTTGTTCCGAGCTAACCGGGCGTACCCGTTCCACTCGTCCGTGTACACCATCGCCCCTTCAACCGTCGACGGGGTGCCTATTGTTTGGGGCGGTGTTGAGCCCACGCTGACCGTCGAATACACCACCGAAGCCGAGCGCCTGCAGTACGAGCGGGCGATCGCCTACGTTCAGGAACGGAATCGTTTGGGAGCCACCGCTGCTCCCGGCACCGTTCTGGACACGTGCGAACTCTTCGCCCTCGAACGGGGTCGCAAACTCCTCCGCGAGAACCTCGCGGGCACCCTTCAGGCCCGCATCGACACCTCCCCCAAAAAGTCCCCGACTATCGCTCCAAAGGGAAGACGCGCCGGGGCGCGACCACGGCCCTGGGGCCGGTCAATGTGCATCGCCCCTACCTTTGGGATCCGGCGCAGGGCGGGCTGTTCCCCGCCGATGAACTGTTGGGCGTGGATGGGTTACTCACCCGGCACGCCCGGCGCTTGGTCACGCTCGCGGGGATCGACCACTCTTTTGCCCGCGCCCAACAGGTGCGGGCCGAGTTCTGCGGTTGGGAGGTGGATGACGACGTGATTCGCCAGACCACCCACGCCGAAGCCCGACGGGTGGCGGACCAACGCCCCGAACGGAACGACGCGATGCCGTTCGAGAAGGCCGACGGGGAGATCGACGTGTTGATCGATGCGGGGAAGGTACACGCTCACGGGGTGGCGGGATGTGAAGTGCGGCTTTTTTTGAAGCGGAAGCCGGGTTCGGGCGCCACGCCCGACGAATGGGATCAACGCGACCTTCCGTCGCCGACCGTTCGGGCGGTGGTTGCCGCCATCGAAGAGGCCGAGCATTTCGGGCACCGGTTGCGTCGGGAATCGGATCGACTGAACGTCACGACGCACCCCTCGGTGACGGTGCTGGGCGATGGGGCGGAATGGATTTGGAATCTCGCTTCGGACCACCTCCCGCAAGCGGCGGGGGTGTTGGATATTTACCACCTGTTGGAGCACGGTGGCAGAGCGATGAAGGGGATGGGCGGGAGTGAGGAGGTGATCCGAACCCGGTGCGCGCCGGCGCGGCGAGCGGTGCTACGGGAGGGGAAATCGGGCTTCGAGCGCTGGTTGGGGGGAGCGTTTGCGGAGCTCTCGACGGCGACTTCAATGGAGCCGCTGTTGGACCTGGCGGCGTATGCGGCGAAGCACCCGACGCGGTCGGGTTATGCGGAGCGCTTTGCGCCGGGTCGAAGTATCGGCAGTGGGGCGGTGGAAGGGGGGATCAAACAGTTGTTGAATCTGCGAATGAAGCGGACCGGCGCTCGTTGGCGGGTCGAACATGCTGGCCCGTTGGTGAAACTCCGATTCATCAATCAAACAAATGCACAGCAATTACTCTGGAACGCCGCTTAACAAGAACCGACCCAAACAATAGGGGCACCCGCCTCATGAGCCAACTTTTTTGAAAATCCCGTAGGTGGTACCATCCAACCCCGGCCAAACGACCAAGCCCCCTGTTCCTCCCGACCGTGTGTCATTTTCGTGCCCACGGTTAAGTGCCCGATTCCCCGTTGGGCCGAGAAAACGTCGGAGAGCCCGAATTCTCCCTCGACCGGCTCAACTGATGGCTTCAGGACGAACTGGCCGACTTCAACGCCGTCCACCCGACCGGCAGCGGGTCAAGGCGCACGATTTCCGCCGCCGGTCGGTGGCCGAGGCACGGAAGCTCGGCATCCCGCTGGAGAAGGCGGCGGTGGCCTTCGGGTGCAACCCGATGACCATGCGGGCGCACTACATCGCCCTGGACGAGACGGCGGTCACCGACGAAGTCTTCACCGCCATCGCCGGGACCACGCGGGTACCGACCGTACCTGCACCGCCCGAAGTTCCGAAGGCGGGTTGATTCACTGCCGGCTTTCCGTCGCCACTCGCCGCCGAGTTTGGCGGGGACTCACAGGGAACGAGGGGGATTGCCGGGGAGCATTTTATTTGAGGAGGAACTGAGGGGAATTCTCAGCGGCGGGGCAGATTCGGGCGGAAATCGGGAAACGAAAAACCCCGCAAGTGCTTATCCTTGCGGGATTTCTGTTTAGCGAGGACGACGGGACTCGAACCCGCAACCACCGGATCGACAGTCCGGTACTCTAACCAATTGAGCTACGTCCCCAAATCCTTGTCTTTCCAGGTTTTTCGAGCCTTTCGGCTTTCTCACCTCTCAACCTTTAACACCCGTGTTGGGCCGTCACATGTCTAATACAAATTCTACCGCCAGTACACCCAACGGCAAGCCCCAGAAGCTGAACAAGCTGTACCCGGAATTCCCATTATTTTCCCACATCACCAGCCGCTGAGCGAAACAGATCCTAGAAATTTGCCATTCACCCATTCCAATCTGGGGCGAATTACGAGCATTTCTATTAGGATCCGACAATCAGCCTGCAAATTCGTTGCAACCCGCACCTTCGCTCGGTAGCATTCCTCCGCCCCGCCATCCGCGACGCTCAAGGCCGTTCTCGGAACCGTGCCATGTCTTCTGACGCCGAACTGCACTACATCTGTCAACCGACGGACCTGCGGCCGGTCGCCCAAGCGATCGAGTTCCTCACGACGCAGGAGTTACTCGCCGACGAACCGGCGTGTCAGCGATTGTGGGATCTCATCGAAACGCAGTTCCGTACCCGTAGTAAGTTCCTCGCGGTGTGGGGCGGGGTGCGGTTCGTGGCGGTCCACCGCAACACCGACGACCGCGCGGACGGGTTCCTGCTCGTGAACGCGCCGGTAAACTGGCAGATCGACTACGTCGTTGTCGGCCCCGAGGCGCGCGGGCAGGGGATCGCGTCCGCACTCGTGGTCGAAACGGCCAATCAAGCGTTCCTGCGGGGCGTGCCTTACGTCATGCTGACCAGCAAGGCGAGCCTGCGGCCCCTCTACGAAACGTGCGGGTTCATCCCGATCGAAGACCCCGCGCCCGAAACCGCGGACCTGTCGGACGATCTGCTCGAAAACTAATGCCCACGCGCATTGGCCTTCCACTCTCCTTCTCAGACCCACTACACTCTTCTGCCCAGCAGAAGGAGACACGCCAATGTGCGGCATCGTCGGATTCACCGGGCGCCGGGAAGCGTCACCGATCCTGCTCGAAGGTCTGCGCCGACTGGAGTACCGCGGGTACGATAGTGCGGGCCTCGTCACGAGCACCGGGAGCCAATTACACCTGCGCAAGAAGGCCGGGCGCCTCAGCGAGCTCGGCAAGGTCGTCTCCGGGCACCCGGCCCCGGGCTGTCATGGGATTAGCCACACGCGATGGGCCACTCACGGCGGCGCCACCGACAACAATTCCCACCCGCACCTGAACGAAACGAACGACATCGCGCTCGTCCACAACGGCGTGATTGAGAACTTCGCCGCGCTGAAGCACCAGCTCCAAACGTCGGGCGTGCAGTTCCGCTCGGACACCGACACCGAGGTACTCGCGCACCTCATCAGCCACTACTACCACGGCGACCTCGTGACCGCGGTGCGGCAGGCGCTCGCGCTGGTGAAGGGCACCTACGGCATCGCGGTGATTGCGAAGGCGGAACCCGGGGTGATTGTCGGCGCGCGGCTCGGCAGCCCGCTCGTCGTCGGGGTCGGTGCGGACGGCACTTATCTCGCCAGCGACGCGAACGCACTGGCCGGGTTCGCCGAGAAGGTGGTGTACCTCACCGACCGGCAGATTTGCGTGCTCTCCGAAACGGACTGGGAGGTCCGCGATCAGGATCTGTCACCGGTGTCGGTGTCGGTCAGCGACATCAAGAACTTCCTGGGTGATGGCGACGCGGAAAAGGGTGCGTTTCCGCACTTCATGCTGAAGGAGATTTACGAGCAGCCCGAGACGCTCGCTAACGCGATGCGCGGGCGCCTCGAAGCGGACAACGCGACCGCACACTTCGGGGGGCTCAACCTGGGCGCCCAGCAGTTGCGCCAGATCGATCGGGTGGTAATGACCGCGTGCGGTACCAGCTACCACGCGGCCCTCGTCGGCGAGTACCTGTTTGAAGAACTCGCACGGGTACCGGTGGAGGTCGAGTACGCGAGCGAGCTGCGGTACCGGAACCCGCCGATGGACCGCAACACGGTCGTGCTCGCGCTGACCCAGAGCGGGGAAACCGCCGATACTCTGGCCGCGCTCCGCGAGAGCAAGCGCATGGGCCACACGACGCTGGCCATCTGTAACGCGGTCGGCAGTTCGATCGCGCGCGAGGCCGACGGGGGCGTGTACCTGCACGCGGGTCCGGAGATCGGGGTCGCGAGCACCAAGGCGTTCACCTCGCAAGTGGCCGTGCTCGCGATGTTGGCCCTGTACCTGGGGCGCACGCGGCACCTGTCGAGCACCCAGGGCCAGCGCATCATCGCGGACCTCCAGGCGCTCCCGGACGTGATCCGCAAGACCCTGGAATGCCACGACCAGGTGAAGCTCGTGGCCCAGAAGTACGCGGGTGCCAAGAACGTACTGTACCTGGGGCGCCAGTACCTGTACCCAGTAGCTCTGGAAGGCGCGCTGAAGCTCAAGGAGATCAGCTACATCCACGCCGAGGGGTACCCGGCCGCGGAGATGAAGCACGGGCCGATCGCGCTGGTGGACGAGAACACCCCGAGCGTGTTCCTAGTCCCGCGCGGCAACGTGTTCGACAAGGTCATGTCCAACATGCAGGAGATCAAGGCCCGGGGCGGTCCGGTGATCGCCATCGCCAGCGCCGGGGACCACGAGGTTTCGGCCGTGGCCGACGACGTGATCGAGATCCCCGATGTGCCCGAGTACCTCCAGCCCATCGTCACCGCGATCCCGCTCCAGCTCCTCGCCTACGAGATCGCACTGCTCTGCGGGTGCGACGTCGACAAGCCCCGAAACCTCGCCAAGAGCGTCACCGTAGAGTGATTCCTACCGAGCCCGGCGCAAGTCGCCCGCACCGGCTCAAATACCGCAGATTACTAAATGCGCAAAAGCGCACGAGCGCGATCGATTTGCGAGTACCCATCGAGTACATTCTCCAAACAAAGTTGATCGTGGGGGCGCCAACCACGACCCGCGACCCGGACGGCCGGGGAACTCTGACCCGGTCATCCGTAAATGCAGACCGTTCTCGTCGCGCCGCCGGTCACCGGCACGCTCCGCCCGTTTTGGTACCGCGCCACGCGCGTCGCACTCGCGCTGTGCCCGCTGATCGCGGTCCATCTCGCGCTTTTCGCGATCCCGTTCGTCGAGTTCACCGTCTGGTCGGTCGTGGCCATCTTCGTCGTCACCCGGATCACCGGATTGGGGATCACCGCCGGGTTCCACCGTTACTTCTCGCACCACTCGTTCAAGACGTCGCGCTGGTTCCAGTTCCTGCTCGCGGTTGCGGGTTGCACCGCGCTCCAAAAAGGGCCGCTGTGGTGGGTCGCTCACCACCGGCTCCACCACAAGCACTCGGACACGCCCGCCGACCCGCACTCACCGGTCGTGAACGGGTTCTTTCACGGGCACGTCGGGTGGTTGTTCACGCGCGACCTGATGAAGCCGGACGAGCGTCCCGTTCGCGACCTCGCGAAGTACCCGGAACTGGTCTGGCTGGACCGATTGTGGATGATCCCGGGCATACTGCTGGCGGCGGCGTGCTTCGCGGTCCTGGGGTGGAACGGGCTGATCTACGGGTTCTGCCTGAGTGTGGTGCTGGTGTTCCAGGTCACGTTCGCGGTGAACTCGATCGGCCACTTGTTCGGCAAACAGCGGTTCGACACGGGCGAGGGCAGTCGGAACAATCTGGTTCTCGGTTACCTCGCGATGGGCGACGGGTGGCACAACAACCACCACCGGGCGCCGTACTCCGCGCGGCACGGGTTCGCGTGGTACGAGTTCGACGTGTGCTACCGGTTCATTCGGCTACTCGCGCGGCTGGGGTTGGTATGGGGCGTGAAGGAACCACCGGCCGAACTACGATTCGGCCGCGTGGCGCCCGAACCAGAAGCAAAGGTGGAACCGGTGGCCGGGGGATCGTGACAGTCGGTGATATCGTGGGAATTCACGTCACGCCGGTTTGCGCCGAAGGACGCGCCAGCAGAACCGGGCCATGAAGAACTGACCGAGCGCAGCTAGCGCGCCAATGAAGGTCGTTCCGACAGCAGCACGCCACGCCCACAGATCGACCGACCGCTTCGTGTCCGCGACCCGGGTCCGCGCGGTCGCGACTACGGTGGCCATTTGGTCGGTGAACCCGTGCGCCTGAGTGAGCGCCAGTTCGATCGTGTTCAACTGCTCAACCGTGGGTGTGGCTCCTGGCGCGATGGGAATCCCGAGAATCGTTTGTGCTCGCTTCAGTTCATGAGTTGCGGTGCTGAGATCGGTTCGGGTTTGGGTCAGTTGTTCGGGCCGAACCCCGAACCAGCTCTGGATCTCTTCGTCCTTGTCGAACATCTCCAGCGCGGTTTTCGCCACGACAACCGCGTCCGACGCGATGACAACGGCCGCGTTCGCGCGATCGACGGACCCAACCAGTTCCTGCGACGCCCGTTTCGCGCCGATTCGCATGATTGGGTGAACCGGCTCCGGTGGCATGTTCGCAGCGCTCGTCCGCGCGTGCTTCAAGTCCTCCTCGGCCTGCCCGATTACCTCCAACACGAACCCGACCGCGTGCTCGGCCGCAGCGGTGGCCGTGTCCGCGCGGGCCGCGAGTGCGTCCGTTCGCTTGTTCACTTCGGACTTCACGCGCCACACCCCGACGGCGGCGCCGGCAAAAAGCACGAACCCTGCGAGTGACACGAGCAGCCCGGTTGTGGCCAGCACCGTGCGGATCAATGCCCACATGCGCCAACCTCCGCAGGTGAAGATGAGAGAACCGGCGTCACTCACGCACTTGATAGATGTAGAAGTGTGTCGTGCGCGCGACGGGCGTCCGCGCCCGCACCCATTCGAGGCGCACCTTGTGCTGCGGCGTGGGCGCGGGATTGTTACTGAGAATAGCGACCGAAACCGCAACGAACTTCGTTTGGCAGTAGTGGGGCATGTCGTCGTCCGACACGAGCGGGAGCCAGCTCAAGTTCAGCCACACGAGCGGCGGGTACATGATGTCCGGGTCACTGCCGTAGTACCAGATCGCGAGCGGCTCGTCGTTATTGTGCTGCGTGTTCCACGCCCGCAGTTCGGGCAGCCCGTGCCCCCAATCGTAGTTCGAGTCGTGGAGGAGCGTGTTCCCGACCGGCGTCCCGCCCCACGCCTGATTGAAGTAGCTCAAGCCGTGCGGCCACACCCACGCGGCGGTCCCGGCGAACGCGGCGAGCAGAGCCGCTACCAACCAGCGCGGCACGACGCGCCCACTCCCGCCCGCGCGCTGGTCGGCCCACCCGCGCGCAATCGCGATGCCGGTCGTGATGTACGTGAGGGCCATGAGCACGAACACGAACCGGATGCCGATCTGCACGCGGCAATTCGGGGTGAACGCGAGCAGGATCAGTGCGACGCCGATCGGCGGTATCAACAGCCGGCGCGGGTGTACGACGAGTGCGGCGAGGAGCAGTGCGATGGCGGGAAGCGGAACCTTCATGCTAAGGGCGAGCGGGAAGTACACCGGCGTCGCCCGTGCGTGCCACTCACCGAGCAGGTACGTGCCATGCCCGCGCACGTTGTGCTTGATCTGGTGAACCAGCGCCTCGCCCGCGTTCGTGAAGATCTTCAGTTCGCGGCTGACCGGCACCATGACCCGCTTCAGATCGCCTTCCGGGAGCGTGTCCGCCCACTTGATAAACGTCGGCTCCGTGCCCCAATCACACCCGCAGTAACCGAACACGAACACGAAACCGATGAAGCCGATCGCGACCGAATCCTTGCGGAACTGGTACGTCGCGTGCCACAGGTGCGCGACTTTATCCCAAAGCGAGCTTCCCGGGGGCGGAGTGAGAACACCCGCTTTCGCGAGGTTCCACAACCCGAGCACGATCATCGCCTGCGTTCCGAACACCATTGCCGAGGCTTTAGCGGTGATTGCCAGTCCGTACAACAACCCGGGCACGAGCACCCGGCGCTTCCAACTGGCATCAGGCGTATAGCAGTAGGAGAAGTGGTAGACGAGCATCAACATGCACGCCAGGAGCGCAATATCCGTGGTGGCGAGGGCCGCGTGCCCGAGAAAGTTCGGGTCGCACGCGACCAGAGCGACCGCGAGCCGCCCGCCCCACGACCCACCGAACGCGCGCCCGAGGCGCATCGAGTAAATCAGCGTGAGCCACCAGAAAACGAGGTTCGTTGCGCGACAGACCGGCAGAACGCTGTGCAGCTCGAACAGCGGGTCGAATTCGTGCCCGCGGTACTGCTCCCACACGAATACCGGCAGCGTTTGAACGTCGACCGGCAGCGGCATGGTACCGGCGCGCATAAGCAGCTTGTTGCTGCCGGTGCGCCAACTGGTGAGACCGGCTTTGACGTAGAGCGGCTCGTCGAACGTGGCCCCGAACTGCGCCGCGGCGGTCAGGCACCAGGCCGACGACGCGACCCCGAACGCGAGCAGCCACAGCGCATCGACCCACCGACCCCGCATGACCGCCTCCTTTGGGTAGAATGCGGGAGATACCGCAACCCGGATTTCTGAGCAACCCCGAACGAATTTTAGTTTCAGAGTTCCAAGTTCCAGAGTTCCAAGTTGAATACCCGTTTGTTCCAAGCCTGTGATGTGAGGCTTACGCCGCGGGTTTGGAACTCTGGAACTCTGGAACTCTGGAACTCTGGAACTTGGAACTTCGGAACCAACGAATGCAACTCCCCTCTTCCGCCGAACTCATCAACCCCGCCGTGCGCCGCGGAGCGTTCCGGGTCGCGCTGTTCGACTTCGACGGCACGCTTTCGCTCATCCGCGAGGGGTGGCCCCGCGTGATGATCGACCTGATGCTCGACCGGCTCCGCGAACAGCGCCTCATCACCGAACCGGAAGCCCAGTGCGCTGCGCACATCGAATCGTTCGTGATGGCCCTGAACGGGCACCCCACGGTTCGGCAAATGGAGCGGTTCGCGGTGGAAGTCACCGAGCGCGGCGGCACCCCGGCGGAACCGACCGCGTACCTCCAGCAGTACATCGACCGTCTGATGAGCGTCGTTCACGGGCGGTGGGACGCGATCGAATCGCGCCGCGCGCACCCGCACGAGTGGGTCGTCCCGAACGCGCACGGCATTCTGGGCAACCTGCAAGAGCGCGGCGTTCCGCTGTTCGTGGCCAGCGGGACCGATCTCGCTCACGTTTCGCGCGAGGTGGAGCTGCTCGAACTGCTGCCACACGTCGGCGGGCGCGTCCACGCACCGAAGGACAACGATGCAACCTTCCGCAAGCGCGACGTGATCGAGCGCGCGGTCCGCGAACTCGCGGTCCGCGGGGACGAACTGATCGGCTTCGGCGACGGCGTGGTAGAAACGCAGGAAGTGAAGCGCGCAGGCGGAGTTGCAGTGGGCGTGGCCAGCAGCGAAGCCGGGGTGCGCGGGGTGAACGCGACCAAGCGCGAAACGCTCATCGCGGCCGGCGCGGACATTATTATCCCCGATTACGAGCACGCGAACGAGTTACTCGCGTGGCTGTGGAATTAAGGATTCCCGCGCCGCGAACCGCTTTCCCGTCAAGCTGTGCAGACCGTGCGGTCGATAACGGATGTGTGGAACTTCGCACCGCGACCGCCGGTTTGCGCCACCGTCCCCGTTCGGGGGCCGCGCGCAGCGCGTTCGTTCTCGCGCTCGTACTCGCGGGCTGCGCGGACACCCAATTCTTGCGCCGGACCTGTCCCACTCCGCCCGACCCGAAGCACGCGGCCGAACGGCCCGCACCGACTGCTGCGTATCAGGTCGGCTGCCCCGATGTGCTCGAAATCACGTTCCTCGACCACCCCGCATGGGACGCGGTCGCGGTCATTGATGTGGACGGGCGCCTGCCACTAGAACGGCCGGGCGCGGTTCGCGCTGACGGCCGCACGCTCACGGAGATCCGCGACGAACTCGCGGCCCTAGCGGGGTGCTCCCCCGAGCGCGTGACGGTCGCTCTCGCCGCTGCACGCAGCGCACGGGTCGTGGTTTACGGCCCGATCCGCGGACGGGCACGCATTGTGCCGTACCAGGGACCGGAACCGGTAATCGACTTCCTGAAGCGAATCGGCGGGCTACCGCCCGGCTCGAAACTGAACCAGGTTTACGTGGTGCGCCCGAACGTGGCAGCAGCAATGCGCCCACAGGTGTTCCGCGTGGACGTGGCCGCTGTGCTGGTCGATGGCAACCAGCGCACGAATGTGACACTCCGGAGCGACGATCAGATTTACGTCGGGGAAACGAAACTGTCGAGCTTGTCGCGCCTGATGCCGGACTGGTTGGGTATTGCGTACCGCCGCGTTACGGGCCTGCTCCCGGACGACTGGTGGCCGTTCTCGAAATCGCGCTCGTTAGTCGAGTGACCATTCGCAACGTACCCCCGCCGGCCAGGGCGGAGCCGCGCAGACCCCAGATCCAACCAGACCTCTTCACCGGCGCTCAAAGCCTCTACCATCCTCACGGACCAGTTCACTCGCGGTCCAAAAGTTGAGGAGTCACAAACATTTAGAGCTATCGGTGGTTGCGCAGTCGACTATAAAAGGCAATCAAATTCGCTGTTCCAACCGGGGTTCTGCTCCTTCTGGCGATTGTAACTCGCGTGTAACGCCCGGAAGTCACAACCGATGTTGTAATCCGGTGGTCTGTGTGTTGGGGTAATGCGTTAGAATAGGGTTGTGTTTCGAGTTCGAGGTGTCCCGATCTCGGCCTGATCCAGAAGACAAGACTCCAGCCCGCTGCGGCGTCTTCGGTGTTCAATCGGTAACTCGGAACCTGGAACCCGGAATACGAATCTTCGCTCCGCCCCGGAACAGCGAATGACCACGCGACGCCTCACATGCCCCTGCGGAAACGCCTGGGATCACCCGGTTACCGAACCGGTCCCGGGCGACGTGCGTCTGATCTGCCCCGCCTGCACGATCGCGGGCGAAAATACGCGCCACCCCGAATCGTCCCCCAATGACGACGCTCCCCCGTCCGGTACCGTGGTGACCAACGCCGAGGCCGCCGCGAACGCCGAGCGCCTGCGCCGCGAGGCCGCCCAAGCGATCGGTCCCGGGCGCATCATCTCCGGCTACGAGATCATCGGGGAGATCAACCGCGGCGGTATGGGCGTGATCTACAAGGCGCGCCAGCCCGGAGTGAACCGGCTCGTGGCACTGAAGGTGATCGCGCCCGGCAAGCTCGACCAACCCGGCACCCGCGCCCGGTTCAAGCGCGAAGTACGAGCGTCCGGGCGGCTCAGCGACCCGTGCATCGTCACCGTCTTCCAGACCGAACTGGACGGCCCGATCCCGTTCGTCGCGATGGAGTACGTGCCGGGCATCGACCTGTTCCGCCTCGTGCGCCAGACCGGGCCACTCCCGGTGGTCGACGTCGTGTACTACGCGCGCCAGGTCGCCGAGGGGCTCCAGCACGCCTACGAGGTTCACCTCGTTCACCGCGACATCAAGCCTTCCAACTTGATGGTCAGCCCGTCCCCTCTCGCACCGGCCGAGGGACGCACCGGTCGACTGCCGAAGGTGAAGGTTCTCGACATGGGGCTGGCACGGGTCGTTGACAACAGTCACTCGGACCCGGAAACGGACGACCTCACGCTCCCGGGGGTGTTCGTCGGTACGCCGGATTACGTCGCGCCCGAACAGGCCGAAAACCCGCGCGCCGCGGACACCCGGTCCGATCTCTACAGCCTCGGCGGGGCGATGTACTACTGCCTCACGGGGGAGGTGCCGTTTCCGGGCAAGACGCTGGCCGCGAAGCTCCGCAAGCAGCTCACCGAACCACCGCCCTCGGCCGCAGCCAAGCGCTCCGACGTGCCCGTCGCGGTGGACGCCGTCATCCGCAAGTTGATGGCACTCGACCCAAATGACCGTTACCAGACCCCGGCCGAACTCATGGCCGTGCTCGACGCGGTCCTGAAAGAGGCACCGCCGAAAACGGGCGCCAAGGCCGCGCCGACGGTCTCATCGGTGTTCGCCAAAGCACACGACGGCGGCGTCAACGCGATGGCCCCCGCCCCGGACGGCTCGTACCTCCTCACCGGGGGCGGCGACAGCGTGCTGAAATTCTGGCACCCCGGAACGCTGAAAGAACTCCGCACGATTACCGGTGACATCGGCGCGATCGAGCACCTCGTGATCGCCCCGACCGGCAAGTGGGCCGCAACATGCGCAATTCGCTTGAGCGCGTCCGATATGGGTGTGCAGTTGTGGGATCTGAATACGGGGAGCGAGGGGAAGCGGTTCCGCGGGCCGACGGACAACATCTCCGGCGTCGCGATCTCGCCCGACGGCAAGGGCGTCGCAGCCGCGAGCGCTGACAAGATGGTGTGGCTGTGGTTGCGCGACGCGACCGGGCCGACGACGGCGTGCATCAAGGGGCACACGGGAGCGGTGACGGCGGTCGCGTTCGTGGCCACCGATTCGCTCCTCTCGTCCGGGGTCGACGGTACCGTGCGCCAGTGGGATCTGAAAACGGGCAAGACGAAGGGTACACTCTCGGCCCCGGTCGGACCGATCGCGGCGCTCGCGTTCGCGGCCAAGCGCGTGGCCGTGGCGGGGCGTGATGGGCTGGCGATTCGGCAGCCGGGCGCGGCGACGTTCCAGAAGTTCACCGGGCACGACGGCTCGGTGTCGTGTTGCGCCCTGATGCCCGACGGCACACTTCTCGCGAGCGGCGGCACGGACCACACGGTCCGCGTGTACCGCGTCGAAGACGGCCTGCAACTCGCGACCTACACCGGGCACGACAAACCGGTGCGCTCGGTCGCGTTCGCTCCGACCGGCGACGCGGTCTACTCCGGCGACGTGGGCGGGATTCTGCGCCGCTGGCCGGTTCCCAAGGCAAAGTGAGCCGACCGCCCCCTTCGGTAGCCGCTCCGAGGGGAATTCCATCCGCGGAGACCGCATGTCGACCCGCGCCAAAATCCACGACACACTCGAGCGCCTGGAACGCTGGCTCCGCGAGCACCAGCCCGCGCTCCTCGCGGCGATGCGCCCCGGCGCGACCGACACCGAACTCGACGACCTCGAACGCGCCATCGGCCGCCAACTCCCGGACGACGTCCGCGCGTTCTACCGCTGGCGCGGGGGCATCGCGAAAGCCGATCACCTCGAACCCAACGGCTGGTACGAAGGACCGGACGGCCCGTTCTGGGGTAGACCAATGACGCTGTCGGAAATCCGAAGCGAGTACGAGGAGTGTTGCGGATATTGGGAGCGCGACTGGCAAAACTGGCAAAATCTGGCGCGGGAACGTGGAAGCGCACCCAAGCCCGGTTGGTGGCACCCGGCGTGGGTACCGATATTCGATGTCAATTTTGGCCCGCAACTGCTGTGCGTGGATACGGAGGGAGTATGGACGGGTGTGCGGGGGCAGGTCATCTATTTCGATAATAAATCGGACCCGCGAACAATTGACGCCGCCGGCCTCGGTGATCTGCTGCGAGTTTTCACACGCAGTTTGGAACGAAAACGAACTTTTGAAGACACCATTGATCCAGAAACCCGGCTAGACGACGCGCGCAGCGCTTCTCCCGTTGGCTACCCACAGTACCGAAACGCGACCGAAGAGCCCACCATTCCAGAGGTGCAGCAAAATGCCCCGGTGGTAACAACGAGACCGGACCCTGGGGCATTCCGAGTTGGCGATACGGTCCGTCTTCTCGAAGGAGCATTCCACGAGAGTGAAGGCAAAATTAAGCGACTCGAAGCTGGTTCGTGGCGGGTGACGGTCACACTTATATTCTGGGGACGACCACTCGATATTGAAGCAGAATACTGGCAAATCCAATTAGTTGAGAAGACGGAACAAGAACCCTCAGTGGGTGAATGGAACGAACTAACCGAAGACACGGAACTATTCGCACACCTGGGCTTTGGCCCCAGTATTCGGAAACTGCGACTGTTCGTTACAGCGTGCTATCGAGTAATCTACCTGCGCGACTGGCCGGAAGCGGCGGAACCTCTGTGTAACACGCTGGAAGAGATGGCGAACGGTCATCAGAATTTTACGGCTCTTCACGACGCGCTCGATGACCTTTGGCAAAGTATTCGGATCAACAACAATCACCACCCCACCGTTCTGAAAGATCTACTCGCATCTTGCCCTCCTCCGTTGGGTCGCGGAGAACCCCTTGAAGCTCACGCGCCGAGGAAGCGTGGCTCCACGGATCTCATCCGCGAAATCTTCCCCAATCCCTTCGTGCCCCCTCGCCTTGATCCCGCTTGGCGCACGGCGGATGTCGTCGCGTTGGCGCAGGGCATTTACGACGACCGCGCGTTCGAGCGGATGCCGATCTTGGCCGACGCACTGCAAGAAGCCGGGTGCGATAATGCCGACATCCTGACCCACTGTCGCGACGCCAACCAGGTTCATGTTCGAGGATGTTGGGCGCTCGACCTATGCCTTGGCCTTGAGTGATACTGCGGCAAGATCGATCTACCACAACCCAAACCGCGGTAGCGGCATCGAGAAGGTTCGGTGGGTGGTTGAGCGTACCAACCGTTGGATCACGAGGCCGCGAAAGCTCCGGAGGTGCTACAACCGATCCGGAGTGGTGTTGGTTCGATCGTATTGAGGACGCCGTCGAGGATCGTGAGAGCGATGTCTACCTGGGTCGCGGAAATGCACAGCGGCGGGCAGAAGCGGAGCGCCGTTTCGCCACACCCGAGGAGGAGCAGCCCGCGCTCGAACGCGGTCTGAATCACCTTTTCCCGGGCAGCACCCGACGGGAGATCGGCCGCGGTCATGAGACCCAGCCCGCGCACGTTGGTCAGCCCGGCGTGCTTCTGGGACAGCTCGCGCAACCCGACCCGGAGATGTTCCCCGCGGATAGTTGCGTTCGCCATGTACTCGCGTTCGAGTAACTCGATACTCGCGAGCGCGGCCCGGCAACTCACGGGATTCCCACCGAACGTGCTCGCGTGGCTACCGGGGGCCAGTCCATAACTTCGGCCTTCGCGATGATCGCACCCAGCGGCATCCCGGACGCGATCCCCTTCGCAGAGCAGATGATGTCCGGTTCCACGCCGTAGTGTTCCACCGCGAACATCTTCCCAGTGCGGCCCATCCCCGATTGCACTTCATCGACCACCAGCAAAATGCCGTGCTTGTCGCACAGCGCACGCAGCGCGGGGAGGCACCCTTGCGGGATGGGGTGGTAGCCGCCCTCGCCCTGGATCGGCTCGACGAAGATCGCCGCGACTTCTTCCGGCGGGCAGGTCCGTTTGAAGATCGTGTCTTCGACATTCGCGATGAGCCGGCACTTGTCGGCGCAGGTTCCGCCCTCGGGACAGGCGCGCGGGAAATCGACGTGGTGAATGTCCGGTACGAGGGGGGAGAACCCGCGCCGGTGAACGAGTTTCGAGCCGGAGAGCGACATCGCCCCGTAAGTGCGGCCGTGGAACGCGCCGAAGAACGCGACCACGCGGTTCCGCTCCGTGTGCCAGCGGGCGAGCTTCAGCGCGCCCTCAATCGCTTCCGCGCCGCTGTTCGCGAAGAACACCTTCTTGGGGCTGGGACCGGGGGCGATCTTCGCGAGCTTCTCGGCGAGGTCGATTTGCGGGCGGTAGTAGAAGTCGGTGCCGCTCATGTGGAGCAGTTTCGCGGCCTGGTCCTGAATGGCAGCCACGACTTCCGGGTGGCAGTGGCCGGTGTTCGTGACCGCGATGCCCGCGGTGAAATCGAGGAACAGGTTGCCGTCCACGTCCCGGATCACGGACCCGCTCCCGACGTCGACGAACAACGGGTACATCGGCGTGTACGACGGCGAGACGTACAGCTTGTCGCGCGCGAGCATCTCCGCCCCGTTCGGCCCCGGGAGCGGCGTGCGGATATCGGGCACCGTCAGGTGATCGAACTGGAACATGAGAGTCTCCAGGCGAACCCCGCCCGCAAGGGCGGTGGGTGTTGAATTGGCGAGTCGGAACCGCTCGCGCGGGCGAACCGAATCTGAGCCCGACTGTGTTTATCCGATCAGACCTAACGAATGTGCAATGACCCAGCTACCTGCCAGGATGAGAACCCCAGCGTTACTGAGCGTTATCAGGTAGTGGATCGCCGTAACTTCACGGGTAGCCGTGAACCGATCCGCAAACCCGAATCGCTCGCGCTGCCATTGGGACGCCCGGCGCAAATCTTCAGCGGCGCTGCGAAGTACCACAAGGGTGTACACACCCGCCAGGCACAAACACCCACCGGGCAAAACTCGGTGCCAAGTCGGGAACATGTTATAACTGACAAAAAGCCCGCGCGCCATGAGTAACACGAACGCGCACATCACCAAGGCGTACACGCCCTTCAAACCCGCCCAGCGCCACGCGAATGGATTTGGTTTAACTTCGCGCCGCGTCCCCGTTTGTCTATTCACGCCAGCCCCAAGTTATTTCGTTCGCCCTACAATCATTTCCCAGCCTTGTGCGGAGTGGTAGAACCCAAACGTTACCTCGTTATCAAAGTGCTGGTGATCCAGTTGCGATTCCGGAGCAGCGAGCGCAAGCAGCCACGTGGCCAGTGCCGTCAACCCTTCGCGATTCGCGGTAATGCACACCTGCTTTGGTTGAGACGAAATCGACCTCGAAGCGACTGTGGAATCTGGTTCGTGGACCGATAGTTCCAGGTGCGCACGGGCCGGTACATCGAGGATCGGACACCCGTGCTCATTCCACACCAGCGGGACGGTGACAACTTTGCTCGGGCCGCTCACGCCGGCCCTCCGTCGATCGCGGTCGTAAGCCCTTGGGCCATCTTGATGTCGGTGCCGTGGTTCACGGTCCACGCGGTCTTGTGCGTGACGGCTTCGATGAGCGCTGCAGCTGACGGGTGGCCGTTACCGCTCTTTTTTACGCCGCCGAATGGCAGGTGAACTTCCGCGCCGATCGACGGTAGGTTCACGTAGCCCATGCCGTATTCGCACTCGTCGCGGAAGAACCGCATCCGCCGGTAACTCTCGGTGATGACCGCCATCGAGAGGCCGTATTCCGTGTCGTTGTAAATGCGCGCCGCGTCCTCGTCGGTTTTGAACGGGATCAGCGCGACGTGCGGCCCGAACACCTCCTCATGCGTGACGCGGAGGTTCGGCTTCGCGTCGGTGCGGTACACGAACGGCGGCAGGAAGCACCCGTTCCCGTTCGCCGGTTGGTCGGGCGCCAGCAGTATCTCCACGCCCTCGGACTTCGCGAGCGCGTTGTAGCTCAAGACCTTTTCGACCCCTTTGCGGTTCACGAGCGGTCCCGCAAAGTTCTTCGGGTCGAGCGGGTCGCCGAAGCGCAGTCGTTTCGCGGTGTCCACGAACGCTTTTGCGTAGCGGTCCATGAACGACTCGTGGACGATGATGCGGCTCGCGGAGACGCACCGCTGACCGGTCGTTTTGAACGCGCTGAGAATACCCGCGTTCACGGCTAAATCGAACCGCGCGTCATCACACACGATGACCGCGTTCTTCCCGCCCATTTCGGCCGCGACGATGCGGTCCGGAAGGGCCGCCGAGAGTTCCTGAATGCGCCGGCCCACCGCGTAGCTGCCGGTGAAACACACCACATTCACGCCGGGGTTCTTCACCAGTGCTTCGCCGACTGTGCCGCTACCCTGAACCAAGTTCACGGTCCCACCGGGGAACCCGGCTTCCGCGAACAGTTCGACCAGCCGTTGTGCGATTCCCGGAGTTTCCTCGCTCGGTTTGAACACGCACGTGTTGCCTTCCAGCAAACTCGGGCCGAGCATCCACAGCGGCACCGCGAACGGGAAGTTCCACGGCGTTACCACTGCGACGACGCCCCACGGCTTTCGGCGCGTGAATGCGTCCTTTTCGGCGATCTCAGATGCGACTACTTCGCCGTACACGCCGGTGCGACCCGAGCCGAACACCCACTGCACCATGTGCAGCCCTTCGATCACCTCGGCGCGGCACTCGGTGACGTTCTTGCCGCACTCACGGGCCATCAACGTGGCCAGGGCGTCGGTATCGCGCTTGATGAGCTGCGCCAGCCGATCGAAGCACTCGGCGCGGAGGATACGCGACGTTCGGCGCCACCCGGGGAAGGCGTCGCGTGCGGAACTGACTGCGGACGCGACCTCTTCCGGCGTTGCGTTCGGGAACGTGCCCACCACTTCGTCGAGTTTCGCCGGGTTCAGGTCCGCGAAATCGTCTCGCGGCGCGAGCCACTCGCCGCCGACGAACAGGCGGCCGGAAACGGGACTGGTCATGGCACTCACCCCCTCAACGACGTGACGCTGCATTCTACGCCAATCTGGTTCGCAGTTTCCACCCTGTGCTGCGAACGAATGTTCCCTCCGAAATCGGAGCGAATAACTCGGACGGCTTCCCCTCGGGGCGAATGACGGTGTTTCTGTGGCCTGCGTATAATTCAAAGATGTGGGACATTATCGAGGAATCTTCATGTCGGAAACGACGGAACTGATCGTTGGCTCTCAACCGTGGGCACTGACGGTGCCGGCCGAACGCGCGGCGGCCGTTCGGCGTGCGCCCGTCACTGCGCCCGCTGGTTCGCCGCAGGAACTCGTTCGGGCGGCGCTCGAAAAACCGTTCAACTTCGAGCCGCTCCGCCGGGCGCTCACGCCGGATGACCGTGTCGCGATCGTTATTGACCCCCGGCTCCCGCACTTCACCGAGATGTTGGTGGAGGTGCTTCGGCACGTCGGCACCGCGGGAATCGCCCCGACCGCGATCACGATCGTTTCGCCGCCGAACGCGCCGCAAATGTGGATCGATGAACTACCCGACGAGTTCGCGGACGTGACGGCCGAAACGCACGACCCGGCCACCGAGCCGAAGCTCATGTATGTGGCGACCACGAACGGCGGGCGCCGCGTGTACCTGAACCGCTCGGTTGCGGAAGCGGACTTCACGATCGTGCTCGCAGGGCGCCGGTACGATCCACACGTCGGCTACGCAGGCGCGGAAACCGCTCTCTTCCCGGCGCTCTCGAACGAAGAAACGCGGGCCGCTTTCCTGGGCGAATTCACATCGTCCGCGCCGACCGGGAACCGCGAAACGGAAGCCGCCGAGGTCGCGTGGTTGCTCGGTACCCCGTTCTTGATTCAAGTGATTGAGGGAGCGGGTGATACGATTCAGGATGTTGTTGCGGGGCTGTTCGACAGCGGAGTGGAGGGTATCCGCCGACAGGATGCGCGGTGGCGCGGCGCGATCGAAGAAGAAGCCGACACCGTGATCGCGTCCATCAGCGGCGAGCCTGGCACCGTGACCTTTTCGGACCTCGCGAAGGCCGCCGCGACCGCGGCTCGCGCGGTGAAGAAAGGCGGCCGCATCGCCCTCCTGACGACCGCCGCGCCGGACCTGGGACCGGGGGCCGAACTGCTCCGCAAACTCGACGGCCCGACCGGAGCGAAAAAGCTCCTCGCCCGGGAGAAGCCCGAGGATTGGGCCGCGGCCAGCCTGTGGGTGTACGCGGCCAAGTCCGCGAGCCTGTTTCTTGCGAGCGACTATCCCGATTCCGTGGCGGAAGAACTGTTCGCCACGCCGATTCGCACGCCCTCGGAAGCCCAGCGACTCATCGACATGGGCGGCAGCGTGCTCCTCATCCCCGACGCGCACAAGGCAATGATTACGGTGGGGTAAGTGTGTTCGCGCTGGGATCAATACCCGTTCGCGAACACGCTCCGGCCGCCATCGACCGGGAGGGACGTCCCGGTCACGAAGTCGTTGTCGAGGAAGTGCAGTACGGCCTTTGCGATATGGGTCGGGCTGCCCTCGCGCTTCACGAGCGTGCCCGCGATCACTTCGTCGCGTTCGGCTGCGCCCACTTCGGGGGGCAGCATGACGGGGCCGGGGAGTACCGCATTAACGCGCACGTTCGGGTTGCGCGTGCCCAGTTCTACTGCGAACACGCGCGTGAGCCCCGGGATCGCGGCCTTACTGGGGAAGTACGCCGCGAAGTCCTTATACGGGCGCACGTCGGCCCAGTCGCCGACGTTCACGATGCACCCGCCCGTCGGTTGCGAAACCATCGCCAGCCCGACGTGCTGACACATCAGGAAGGTGCCGAGCAGGTTCGCGTCGAAGTGTTCGCGGACGTCCGCCGCGGTCACGTCTTCGAGAGTCTTGCGGTTCCAGATCGCGGCGCAATTTACCAGCGCATCAATGCGGCCGAACCGGTCGCGTGTTGTACTCACCAGGCGCTTCACAGCGGTTTCGTCAGCTAGGTCGGCTTGAACCAGGAGCGTCTCGATGCCGAATTGCGCTTCCAGTTTCGCGGCAGTTTCCTTCGCTTCGGTTTCGGACGTGCGGTAATGCACCGCAACGGCGAACCCGCGCTGGGCGAGCGCCTCCGCGACATACGACCCGACGCGCCGTTTGCCGCTCCCGGTAACAAGGGCGACCTTCTTCTCGCTCACGCTCACTCCTTCGCAACGGGCGCAGAGCCGGTGGTGTCGATTGGTGCGTCGAGGGTGACCCACGTCTTGCACCCGGCGAATTCCGGGCGCTCGGTCACGACGTGTGCTTCGGGAAGCTGGAACACGCGGACGTTCAGCACGAACAGGCCCGGGGTGCGGTAGTGGAACCGCTGCTTCACCACGTCCGACGTCCACGCATGTTGCGAATCCAGTGCCAGCGCGTCGTCGAGGTTCGTGAGGTGCGCGACGGATTCGACGCGCACGAAATGCGTGAAGCGAATCGTACCCATCGGGGACTTTGTTGCTTCCGCGTGTTCGAGTAGCGGCAGGAATTCTGGCTTGATGCCGGCTTTGTGTTCGTGGAAGTGCGTCGGGTACAGGAGGAACTCGCTGTGCTCGGGCCGGAACACGCCGCCCTCTTCCGCGATGCCACCCTTACGAAGAATAAGCGACTGGCGACCGGACGCGAGCGCCTCGCAGATCACGGCCCACTCTTTAAACGCAATCGACAGCATCGTTCTTCTCCTCTTGTAGGCGCTATGAGTGGCTACACGCGCTCGTGTTTCGGGCTTCGGGTCATGAGATCCTGGACGGCCGCGAGCGGCGGTTTGCCGTTGTGCAGCACTTCGTAGACGCCCGTCATAATGGGAGCTTCGATTCCGCTCCGCGACGCGCGCTCGAACACGCTCTTGCTCGTGAGCACGCCCTCCGCGACTTGCGGACCCGCGAGGACGTCCGCGAGCGCTTCCCCCCGCCCGAGCCGATAGCCGACGCGCCGATTCCGCCCGTGCGGGCTGAAGCACGTCGTAATCAGGTCGCCGGTCCCGGCCAGACCGGTAAAGGTCGCCGGCTCCGCGCCGTGTGCGACGCCGAACCGCGTCATCTCGACCAGCCCGCGGGTGAGCAGCGCGGCCTTTGCGTTGTCGCCGAACCCCAAGCCGTCGCATATGCCGGCCGCGATCCCGATCACGTTCTTCAGTGCGCCGGCCAGTTCCACGCCCACCAAGTCGCCGTTCGTGTACACGCGGAACCGGTCCGTGACGAACCGGTGCTGCACCCACGACGCGAGGCCGCCGTCGCTCGCCGCGACCACGAGCGACGTCGGCATTCCTCGCGCGACTTCCTCCGCGTGGCTCGGTCCGCTGAGTACCGCGATGTTTTCGGTCTTCAATGTTTCGCGAATGATTTCTGAAGGACGGCAGAAGGTTGCGATCTCCAGCCCTTTTGTCAGGCTTACGACAGGAGCATCGATTGTTCGGAAAGAAGCGAACGGAGCGAGTGTGCTGCGTAAGTAAGCAGTAGGAATTGCACTCACCCAGCAGTCGGACCCCGCAACTGCGTCGGCCGGATTGTCTGTGATCTGGAGCGAATCGGGCAGCTTTATTCCCGGAAGGAGCCGAGTATTTTCGCGCGCGGCGTTCAGTTGCGCCGCGTTTTCGGGATGCGCGCTCCACAACTTAACGGAGTGTTCCGGATTTTGTGCGAGCAGGGCCGCGATCGCCGTGCCCCACCCACCGCTACCGAGCACCGCGAACTTGGTCGGCATGGTACAAATTTCCACCTACGGAGATGGCGCCGGTTCGCGCCCTGGTACATCTTATCTAGTCGTGTGCTCGATCTGCCCCGGTTCCCGGCTCAGGTTGAAGTACGCCTTTTGACTAGCCGATTAACTGGTGTGAGTCGTTCTGGATCGCCGGAGCGGTGCGTGCGGGTTGGGGACTCGCGCGTGACCTCGGGGAACCGGTGCCTGAAAACTCTCGCCAAGGAGGATGACATGGCCACACGACTGAAACTCTACACTCCTGCGCCCGAAGAAACCGAACAGAGCACCGAACCGGACGTCCGCGTGCGCCTCGGGGACTTGCTCCCGCTCGTGGCGATGGCCCAGCGGATGAACTTCATCTGGTTGAAAGACTTCCTCGACGACGAAGTGGTCGTCAGCACCGATCTGTACGAAGTGATGCAGGCGTTCCGCAGCAGCCGCCCGACGTCTGCCTGATTTTGTCAGTTAGATACGTTCATTGAACCGCCCGGCGCACCGACTCTTCCGAGTTGCCGCGCCGGGCGATTCGTTTTGATAGCGAAATTGAATCGCTAACTTGGAATTGCCCGAGCTTTGATCCGTATCGTCGCGTCATTGCGTTTCCCGTTGCTCACCGACGGCCAATCACCTCATCTACCAGCGGTGTGCAGTTCCACTAAACCTGGAGGCGCGAAAACGCCCGCGCGCCGAGCGCGAGGAACACCCCGGCGAGGACCGCCAGGACCGCGAAGTCGGTCCCGAGCCCGAAGTGCGACTGGTCGATGAACGCGCCGCGCAGCCCGTCCACGCCATACGAGAGCGGGTCCAGGCGCGTGGCCACGGTGAGGGCCGCCGGTAGGTTCGACAGCGGGTACAGGGCGCCCGAGAGGAAGAAGATTGGCATCACCAGGAAGTTCATGACCAACTGGAACCCCTGCATGTCCTTCAGCGTCGCCCCGATGATGGTGCCCAGCGCGGCGAACACGATCGCGATCAGCGCCATGAACCCGGCGCCCAGGAGCACCCCGGTCGCGTCGTGGGGGCGGAACCCGGCGATCAGGCACACCGTCAGCACGAGCGTGCCCTGGGCCAGCGCCGTCGTCGCGCCGCCGAGCGTGCGCCCCACCATGATCTGGATGCGCGGCACCGGGGCGACGAGCGTCTCCTTGAGGAACCCGAACTGCCGGTCCCACAGCAGGCCCGCGCCCGAGAAGATCGAGGAGAACAGGATCGTCATCCCGACCACGCCCGGCGCGACGAACTGGAGGTAGTTGCCCTGGCCGGCCCGCTCGAAGACCGGCCCCAGGCCGAACCCGAGCACCAGCAGGTACATCAGCGGCTGGCCGAGCGACGCGAGCACCTGCGCCCGCGAGCGCAGGTACCGCTTGATCTCCCGCAGCCACAGCGCGTATACCACCGCCATTCACTTCCTCCACATCCGCGCCATCTGGCGCATCTGGTCCGCGGAGCCGGCGGACTCGTCGCGGATCGACGTGCCGGTCAGCGCGAGGAACGCCTGCTCGAGCGACTCGGTCCCGGTCTGCTGCTTCAGCTCCTGCGGGGAGCCCTGGGCTACGACGCGCCCGTGGTCCATGACCGCGATCCGGCGCGCGACGCGCTCGGCCTCGTCCATGTAGTGCGTCGTCAGGAACACCGTGACGCCCTCGGTGCCGTTGAGGTGCTTCACGTGGGTCCAGAGCTGGTTGCGGCTCTGCGGGTCGAGCCCCAGGGTCGGCTCGTCGAGGAAGAGGATCTTCGGCGTGTGCAGCAGCCCGCGCGCGATTTCCAGCCGGCGCTTCATCCCGCCGGAGAACGTCTTGACGCGGTCGTTGCGCCGGTCCCAGAGTTCAAACAGTGTGAGCAGCGTCTGGGTGCGCTCGGCGCGGACCTTCCGGGGGACGTGGTAGAGGACGCCGTGCAGGTCCATGTTCTCGCGCGCGGTCAGCTCGTGGTCGAGGCTCGGATCCTGGAACACGATCCCGAACCGGCGCCGGACCTCCAGCGGGTGGGTCGCGGGGTCGAGGCCGTCGATGGCAATCGTGCCGCTCGTGGGGCGCAGGAGCGTCGTGAGCATCTGAATGGTGGTCGTCTTGCCCGCCCCGTTGGGTCCGAGGAACGCGAAGATCTCGCCCGGCTCAACGGCGAACGTGATCCCGGCGACGGCGGTGACCTCGCCGAAGGTCTTGGTCAGTTCATGCACGCGGATCATCGGCACCTCCCGAGTGTGAATCCTAGGCGGCCCCGGGCCGCGCGTCCGCGCGACGATCGGGCGCTTATTGGCGCAATCCGATTCGCTCCGCAACCGGGGCGATCCGCCGAGCGGCGCGTGAGTGCGTGGCGGCCGACGCGCAACAAACCTGCCGCCCGATGAATCCAAAAAGGCGCCGGGCTATTTGCGCCGCCCTGGGCCGCGGCCCGGCGCAGAATCGGCACTTGAAACGGCCTGGATGCGTCGCGACAATATCGCTCTATAAACTGAGATGATGTATTGTCTTTGGCTCGAAGCGAATGGCAAAGAAGGTCGAACTCGAGCACGTGTACAACCAATATCGGCGCTCGTGCGCGATTGCGATCGGGGCCGTTTCAGCGGGAGACTTCCAAACCGGGATTCGCGAGGCAGAGTCCAGTCTCCCGCACGTGTACCCGACGATTACCTACCAGAAGCGGTTCCTCAAGACCGAGCCCGACGCTCCCACTCTCGATGTGCTCCTGCGTTACGCCCCTCCACTGTTCTTGGGGCCGGCAATCGACGCCGTCGAGCGCTGGTACCTGTCGGGCACGCGGACCGAGCGCGGGAACCTGCCCGACGTCTCCGAGCGCATCGCGAGTGCCCGTTCGCGTGCGACCCTTGCCCGTGAGCTGTGGTCGGTCCTGGACGCCGCCCCCGACGCGCATCTCGCTGTTTCCAACCGCAACCCTGCCGAACTTGAGATCGTGCGCACGTGGCTCCGCCTCGGTGCGGTGGCACCAAGCACACGGTACGGCCCGCAGCAGTATGAGCGCGTGAGCGATCCGCGGCGCCTCGCGTGCGGCCGGTGTTCCGGTTGCGGCTACACGATCACCGCGACTCTGTCCCGCCTACTCGACCCGTTCCCGTGCCCGGGGTGCCGGCGCGAGCACCCGTTCGTGCTCCTGCGCTACACCGCTTGAAGGGGAGTTCATGTTCGCCGTCGCCCTGATCCTCTTAGCCCTCGCGGGCGGGAGTACCGTCACCTATTTCCTCATGGACGCCCCGCGGCGCCGGGCCGAACGGCGGTTGCGGGATCTGCGGCGGGATGAAATCGACCTGGATTTGGAGCGCGAGGAATTGGACGAACGCGGGCGCCGGCTCGACGAGCGCGCCCGGCAGTTGGCCGCCACGATCGCAGCGACGGACCGGCGGAACGCGGAATTGACGCAGCGCGAGGGCGAATTCGGGCGCCGGGTAATCAGTTACGACGAACTCGTAACCCAGAACCAGTTCCTCACGTCCGAACTCCGGAACGCCTTGCTCCACACATCATTCCTGGAGCAACAGCAGCACGCGAACCGGTCGGGAGCATCGGCGGTCACAGAGCAGCGTGATCGACTCGGCCGGGCGTACTTCGACGAAGTGCTCTCCACCGCGAGCCGGCAGATCATACCAACAAACTTCACGACCATGACCCGGCGAATCGAGGACGCCGCCGCGATCGTCCGCGCAGCCGGTTACGATCTGTCTCGATCAGACGAAAATACGGCTCGCGCCCGGTTGCTGGAACTATACACTCAGGCGGTCCGCGCACAGGCGCTGCGAGAAGAACAGTCGCGCGTCCGCGAACAGATGCGAGAGGATGAGGCTCAACGGCGCCTAGTCGAGGCTCAAACTCGCGAAGCAGAGGACGCCGAACGCGCGCGTTTAGCGGCTCAAGAGGCTCTGAATCGTGCCGTCGAGGACGCGGCCGGACGGCACGAAGCCGAGTTGCAGACTCTTCGAGATCAATTGGCCGTAGCCGAAGAACGATTGAGGCGAGCAACTCCACTGGCTCAACTAACTCGGGTCGGGCACGTGTACGTGATCTCGAACATCGGATCGTTCGGTCACGGTGTGTTCAAGATCGGGATGAGCCGCCGCAAAGACCCACAAGAACGGGTTGATGAGTTGGGCGATGCCTCGGTTCCGTTTCCGTTCGATGTTCACATGATGATTAGGTGCGACGACGCCCCGGCCCTCGAAGCAGCGCTGCACCATACGTTCCGGTCTCGGCGCGTGAACCGGGTAAACCTTCGCAAGGAATTCTTCCAAGTCACAGTTGAGGAGATCGTGGCCGCGGTTCAAGAGCACCACGGCGAAGTCAAGTACGTCGCCGAGCCGGAGGCGCTCCAGTATCGGGAGAGCCAACGGACCACAGACGCTCAACTCCAGGTAATGGAGCATGTCCACGACGCGATTGCCGCAGAGCGCCCGAACGCGACCGACGAGTGAACTCAAGAGGTGTCACGTTCCAATCACTACCGCGCCCCTACCGCAGCCCCTTCCGCCTCACGAGCTCGCGCGTTCTTACCCCCGGCACCGTCGGTCCGATCCATTCGGATCGCCCGGACCCCGCCTCGTTGCTAAAAGCCGGCCGGACCGGAAACTCGCCGCTCCGCACACGCGGTTCAAAGGTTACGCGCCGTGACCGGCGGTTGTGTCACCGGTGCCGGCAGCGCACAATGAGAGAGAGGGCGTCGCTCCCCTTGCTGCCACACGGATGAGCCATGCGCTGCTTCAGCCTCGCGTTCGCGTGCGCGTTTCTTGCTACCGAGTTCGCGGAGGCGACCTCGCCTAACCCAGCGGACCTCGCCGTTGTGCCCGAGATCCAGGTAAAGGCCCGGGCACTCGTGCGCCAGTTGGGAAGTGAAGACTTTGACGAGCGCGAGGGCGCCGAACAGCAACTCGAAGACCTCGGCCGGCTCGCGCGGGCGGCACTCACCGCGGGCGCGACCACCAATCCAGACCCGGAAATCCGGTCCCGGTGCCAGCGGCTCCTGCCCCACGCGATCGCGCTCGACACCAAAGCGCGTCTCGACACGTTCCTGGCCGACACCAAAGGTGAGTACGAGCACGATCTCCCCGCGTGGAAAACGTTTCGCTCGGTCGTCGGGAGCGAATGGGCCTTCTTCGGGCTCAGCGTGTGGTCGGACCGGGAACTCGACGCGGCCGCGCGCCGCGTGTTCACCGAACTCGTCTCCACCTCAGCCAACCGGCGCCTGCTACTCGCTGTGGACGGCCCGCGCACCGCACTCGCCGACCTCGTTGTGTGGCGCCGACTGGATCTGTACAACCTGCGATCCGTGCGGACCGACGGGGAACCCCGCGAACCGACGCTCGAAGACGTCACCGCGTTGCTGTTTGCTGAAAGCGGTGTGGGGTCGCAGTACATGCTGCAGCGCCGAGGGTCCACCAGCTCGCTGATGTCTGAATCCGGGTTCACCCGCGCGGTTCGCGGGAAAGACGAAAAGAGCCTGGTGTACCGGGCGGTCCTGATCGCGTGGCTCGATTCGCGGGACGAGTCGCGCGAGATGTCTCAGGCTCTGAACATCGCCCAGAACCTCGACCTCACCGACCAAGCGTGCGGACTCGCGGCCCGACTGCTCACCACATCCGCCATTAACCCCAGTTCGCGCGGGCGCGGCGCAACCAGTTTGGCCGCCATTGGGAGCAGGAAACACCTTCCACTATTGAACAAAGCCCTGACCGACACACTAACCGTGTACACCGTTCGCCCCGTCACGTCGACCGGCGAGGCCGAAGCCGCGACCTACGATGTTCAGGTCCGCGATCTCGCGCTGGCCGTCTCGATCCTCCTCACCGAACAGAAGCTCAGCGACTATGGCTTCGCTGACCGTTTCGGCACCTCTTCGTCGACCGACAAGTTCTCGTTCTCGTACACGCGGCATTACTTCCCGGACGACGCGGCCCGAAAAGCCGCGTTCGCGAAGTGGGAAAAGTGGCACAAAGCGAACGAGTGACCGGAAGCAGATAGCAAATTTTCCGGCGGAAAGCGCCCTCGCGTGTACCGAAGTGTAAGCAACCGCTGACATGTCTGCAAAATTGTCGCAAATTAGTCACAAAAACGCACAGCAATCATTGCAATAATTCTCGGTGGGAGATAATTTTGATCTGACGCGCGTAAAGGGGACGTGCGACACAGCGCCGGTGCGTGGACCCCACCGGCGCTGTTACTTTTTCTCTCACTTTGCAGCTCCTTCCCCAACACCCGATCAAAAACTCAGCGTTGCTGTTTGTAAGAGGATTTCACCGCAGAGAGCACGAGAGGGCGCGGAGCCGGCCCAATCACGGCCACGCGGCATCTTCTCTGCGCTCTCCGCGCCCTCTGCGGTGAAATCCTCTTACAAACAGCAACTCTCGCACCGTCCGATGTTCAATTCGGCACATCGGAGCGATACAAAATCGTCCGCTTTTTAAGGAATTTTGTAACGGCTCCCAAAGCACCATGTTTCAGTTTTGTGGCGTGAGTAGAATCCAGGGCGGTTCGCCCACCGAATGGACTTGCGCCGGGCCGGGTGCCCGGCACTTTCTACTACAGGAACGTACTTCGATGACGTCACCGGCTCCCCAAGCGGAACCACTTCCGCCGCAGATGGTGCTGATGCAGATGCTGTTCGGCAAAGTGGTCACGCAGGCCGTCTCCATAGTGGCCCGGTTCAAGCTCGCCGACCAAATGGCCGCCGGTCCCAAAACGGCAGCCGAACTCGCCGGTCCCGCCGGCCTCAACGCCAAGCACCTCTACCGCGTGCTCCGCGCCCTGGCCGGATTGGGCGTATTGAAGGGCGACGACGGCGGGCGGTTCGCGCTCACGCCCGTGGGCGAGTTGCTCCGGACCGACGTTCCCGGTTCGATGCGGGCCATCGCGACCTACGTGTGCGATCCGTGGAGTTGGAAGGCGTGGGGCGACCTCGCCGGGAGCGTGCGGAGCGGCCAACCCGCGTTCGACCACGTGTTCGGTGAGGGCGTCTTCGACTACCTCGGCAAGCACCCCGACGAGTCCGCGACGTTCAACGAGGGCATGACCGGCTTCTCGCAGCAAGCCGCTGCCGCGATGCTGAAAGCGTATGACTTCGCCCCGTTCAACACGATCGTCGACGTCGGGGGCGGGCACGGTGCGATCCTGTGCGCGGTTCTGGGTACGAACACGAAGGCCCGCGGGGTCGTGTTCGACGCGCCGCAAGTGGTGGCCGGAGCACATGCCCCAATCAAAGCGGCGGGGCTGACCGATCGGTGCCGCGCGGAGGGCGGCGACTTCTTCAAGTCGGTGCCCGCGGGCGGCGACCTCTACGTGCTGAAGCACATCATCCACGACTGGAACGATGCGAAAGCGACGCAGATCCTCAAGTGCGTCCGCGCCGCGATCCCCGCAACGGGCAAACTACTGCTCGTGGAACTCGTGGTGCCGCCGGGCTTCGCGCCGAACTTCGCGCACGTCCTCGATCTGGAAATGATGGTGGTGTGCGACGGCAAGGAGCGCACCGAACCGGAGTACCGCGAGCTGCTCGCCGGGGCGGGCTTCAAGCTCGCGCGCGTCATCCCCACCGAGGGGCCGCACAGCTTAGTCGAAGCCGTGCCGGTTTGACGCGAGCGGCGGAATGACTTACAACCCCCTTCGGGCGAATGTGTCGCCCGAAGGGGGTTTCATGCCGACAGTTCTGGTTACCGGCGGGGCGGGGTTCATTGGCTCGAACTTCGTGCGCCACCTGCTCGCAACGGACGCGACCGTTTCGGTCATCAATTTCGACGCGCTCACATACGCCGGCAACCTGGCCAACCTCGCAGACCTCCACGGCCATAAGCGGTACACGTTTATTAAGGGCGACGTTACCAGCCGCGATCAGGTGCGCGCTGCGCTCCAGCACGACGTAACGGACATCATCCACTTCGCGGCGGAAAGTCACGTCGACCGCAGCATTCAGGATAGCGGTCCGTTCGTGCGCACGAACGTGATCGGCACCCAGGTTCTCCTCGACGCGGCCCGCGAGTTTCGGGTCAACAAGTACGTTCAGGTTTCGACGGACGAAGTGTACGGAAGCCTCGGCGCGACCGGCTTTTTCACCGAAGAAACGCCACTGCACCCGAACAGCCCGTACTCCGCGAGCAAAGCCGGTGCGGACATGCTGGTGCAAGCGTACCAGCACACGTTCGGGCTGCCGGCCGTCATCACGCGGTGCTCGAACAACTACGGCCCGTACCAGTTCCCCGAGAAGCTGATTCCGCTGTTCGTCACGAACCTACTCAACGACATCCCGGTTCCGGTGTACGGCGACGGCCAACAAGTCCGCGACTGGATTCACGTGCTCGATCACTGTCGCGGGGTCGAGGCCGCGTGGCGAAAAGGCACGCCCGGCGAGGTTTACAACTTCGGCGGCCGGTGCGAGATGCCGAACCTCGAACTGACGAAATTGCTGATCCGTTTGCTCGGCAAGCCCGAGTCCCTCATCCGGTATGTGGAAGACCGCCTCGGTCACGACCGCCGCTACGCGATCGACTGCGCGAAAGCCGAGCGCGAACTCGGCTGGTCCCCCCAAGTGAGTTTCGACGCGGGGCTGGCGGAAACGATCGCGTGGTACCAGGCGAACGCGGCGTGGGTCGCGACGATCAAGAACAAAGACTACATGAGCTACTACGAGAAACAGTACGGCAGCAAACTCTAACGGGCGAACGGCCGGTGTGAGCCGGCCGGTGAACGGGCAGCGCGGAGTGCGTGTTCGTCTCACCGGCCGGCTCACACCGGCCGTTCGCCGGAGACCCCCATGTCCATTCGCGGCGTAATTCTGGCGGGCGGTAAAGGCACCCGCATGGGTGAACTGACGCGCGTGACGAACAAGCACCTGCTCCCGGTCGGCGCGTGGCCGATGGTGTACCACCCGCTGAAGAAGCTCACCGGGGCCGGAGTGCAGGAGGTTCTGCTCGTGTCGGGCACCGAGCACATGGGCGACTTCGTGGAACTGCTCGGCTCCGGGCGCGACCACAACTGCCGCCTCACGTACCGGGTCCAGGACGAAGCCGGCGGGATCGCCCAGGCGCTGGGATTGGCGGAGCACTTCTGCATGGGCAGTCGGTCGCTCGTGCTCCTCGGCGACAACATCTTCCGCGACCCGCTGGTTCCCCTCTTGGAGAAAGCGAACACTCGTCCGGATTGGGCATGGATCGGTTTGAAGCAAGTGCCGGACCCCGGGCGTTATGGCGTGGCCGAATTGAAGGGCGATCAAGTTGTGGGAATTGAGGAGAAGCCCGAAAACCCCAAGAGTGACTTCGCGGTCGTCGGGATCTATATCTACCCGCCGGACGTGTTCGGCCTCATCAAGACACTTAAGCCGAGCCGCCGAAATGAGTTAGAAATCACGGATGTCAACAATCACTACATCAATCAGGGACGAATGGGTTGTTTTAGGCTGGATGGGTATTGGACTGACGCCGGAACTCTCGACAGCCTTGATTATTCAAACGAACTGGTGCGTAAAGAGCCGCCCCGGTTCTGATCCTACCGTAGAACACCTCCCAGTTTTCGCCTTACAGTAAACACTTGACAGAAAATTGCCGGCTTTCAAAAGCCGGCACACACCTTGCGATCCGACCCGTTATAGTTGAGTAGTCCCGCCTCCGTATCTGTTTGCGCTTGAGCTTATTTTTGAGGTCCGCGTCAGAATCTGATGCGGAATCTGTCTGTTCACGTATTTGCAACCGTCATTCTGTGGCCGAGCACCGCTCGAACCACCGAATCGCAATCGCGTGTCGACTTCGAGTGCAAGTAGTTGGTTCACGGGTCGTCCCTGTATCGGTTCCATTGGAACTTGCCCCTCTACCGCTCCGCTAAACCCGGAGGGTATCACGATGATGAACACACTTTGTTGCCGGGGTCTCAAACTCGTCTTGGGCGCTGCACTTGTGGCTTTCCTGACTCAAGGAGAAGCCCGTGCCGCATTCATGGTTACGGTTAATGGCTCAGTAGTCGCCATCGATGGCGGTGCGGGTGACCTGAACCCGACCGGTCACGAAGTGACGTTCGCCGGCACCGTGAATGGGTACAAGATTCAGCTTCAGGCTCGCTCCCAATCTGGGGGAGGAAGTGGTGGTGGAAGCGGGAGCAGTGGATACCGAGCCGGAATCGATCTCCTGGATCTCCAGGTCATTGGAGACAACCCCACCGGCCCGCTGACGATCACGCTTTCGGACACCTATAGTCTTCCGGGAAGCGGACTTGGGACTTACGATCTAGTCAGCCAACTGAACCGGGATTCGATCCCGGGCTACTCCACCTCGGGCACGGTGTCACTCGCCACAACCGCCACTAGCGGAAGCGGTTCGGGGGGAGGGTCGACGCCCGACGTCTCGCTGTCGCCGGGCCAAAGCTCCGGAACGTCGAGCGGCTCGTTCCCGTCAACATCGAACGATTACAACCTCGGCCAAACGGTTGTGGTTGATGGTCTCGGTAACGGCGACGGTGTGCAAGTGAGCGGCGGAAGTGTGGTTCACGCCCCTGCCCCCGCATCCGCGGTCCTGCTGCTGAGTGGGGCGCCGTTCTTGATGATGTTCCGCCAGTTCCGCCGCGGGCAGAATCGCTCGGTTCAGCCGGTTATCTGACTGAGCAACAATTTGCACAAGTCTGTGCGGGCTGGCTCTCAGTCCGCATGTGGTGCTCGTTGAATGGACGCCCAAAAACGAACGAGCGGCGACCTTGTAGTCGCCGCTCGTTCGTTTTTGTACCCCGCGGATGTTCAAATCAGCCCGTGGTGCCCCAGGTAGCGTTCGGCGTCGAGTGCGGCCATGCACCCGGTGCCGGCCGCGCTAACGGCCTGGCGGTAGTAATCGTCGGCCACGTCCCCGGCCGCGAACACGCCTTCCACGCTCGTGTAAGTGCGAGCCAGCGTCGTCCACTGGATGTAACCGCTCGCGTTCAGTTCCAACTGGTCGCCGAGGAACCCGACGTTCGGCGTGTGGCCGATCGCCAGGAACAGGCCGCTCGCGGGGAGTTCTTCCTTTTCACCGGTCTTGTTGTTCTTCACGCGAACGGCGGTCACACCCTTCTTGTCGTCGCCGATCACTTCTTCGACTTCCGTGTGCCACTTGATGCCGATCTTCGAGTTCGACGCCGCACGCTCGGCCATGATCTTGCTCGCGCGGAGCACGTCGCGCCGGACGAGCAGGTGAACGTTGCTGGCGAACTTCGTGAGGTACCCGGCCTCTTCCACCGCGGTGTCGCCGCCGCCAACAACGACGATCGGCTGGTTCTTGAACCGCGGCAGCGCCCCGTCGCACACCGCGCACGCGGACACGCCCCGGTTCTTGTACTTGTCCTCGCTCGGCAGCCCGAGGTAGTTGGCCCGGGCGCCGGTCGCGATGATGAGCGTGTGCGCCTGGGCGGTGCTTCCATCGTGCAGCGTGACCGTGAACGGTTTGTTCTTCAGGTCGACCTTCACCACGTCTTTCGATTCGACGCGGGTGCCCACGTTCCGCGCCTGCTGCCGGGCAAGAGCCACCAGTTCCGGACCGTTGATGCCGTGCGTCGGCTGCTCCTTGTTGGCCGTCACCCAGTACGGCTGGTCGTCTTCCTTCAGGGCGGTCTTCAGATACTGCCGAGTGTCGCCCGCGGGCCACGTCGGGAAGTTCTCGACTTCCGTCGTGAGCGCGAGTTGACCGAGCGGCAGCGTGCCGTTCTCCTGGTTCTTCTTGTCGTAGGGGTTCCCCTCGAACACGAGCGGGTTGAGGTTCGCGCGGGCGGCGTAGATGGCGGCCGTCCACGCGGCCGGACCGGAACCGATGATGATGACGTTTTCGGGCATGGGTGAGGAGTTTTGGGTGTTTGGTGTTAGTCGCTTCGCGGGCCGCAGCCATCCAACGGAGTCGGTGTCGCCGCACGGAGCCGTCGTGCTATTCTAGAGGGACACGGCACTATGTCTGAATCGGCGTTGCATAGGCGAACCATCGGCGTCTGCCAACAGCAGAAAAAATTCACCCCGAACCCCCGAACCCTCCACTGATGCACGAGCGCCTGACCCACTTCCGCGAAATTCTCCGCTACGTCCCCCGGTTCCGCGACCGGGTGTTTGTCATCGCGATCGACGGCGCCGTCGTCGAGGACGACAACTTCCCGAACCTGCTGCTCGACATCGCGCTGTTGCGCAGCCTGAGCATCCGCGTCGTGCTCGTCCACGGCGCCGCCCACCAGGTGAGGCGGTACGCGGAACTCATTAAAATGACCCCGTCGGACGTGGACGGCACCGGCATCACCGACCGCGAAACGCTGAACGTCGCGATCAGCGCGGCCAACCGCGTCACGCACGAGATCCTGGAGGGTCTGTCGGCGAACGACCTCCGGGCCGCGTGCCCCAACGCCGTGGTCGCGCACCCGGCCGGCATCCTCGGCGGGGTCGATCAACTGTTCACGGGGCGCGTCGAGCGCGTCGACACGGAGCTGCTCCAGACGCTCCTCGAGCGCGACATCCTGCCAGTGGTCCCGCCCATCGGTATCGACGGGGCCGGGGCATCGTATCGACTGAATTCCGACGCGGTTGCGGTGGAAATCGCAAAATCCCTGCGCGCGGTGAAGCTCGTGTACCTCAACACCGAGGGCGGGGTCTCCGACGCGAAGGGCGTGATCCGCCAGATGACGATCCAGGAAGCGGATGCGTTCCTTAAAAAGAGCCGCCCCGACCTTCCGCCGGGGGCCAAACTGCCGCATACCAAACTGACGCACGCGCTCCGGGCCTGCAAGGAGGGCGTCGAGCGCGTCCACATCATCGACGGCCGCGAGCAGGAGGGGTTACTCGGTGAGGTGTTCTCGAACGAGGGCATCGGCACGCTGATCTACGCGAACGAGTACCAGGCGATCCGCGCGGCCCAGAAAAAGGACGTGCGCGCGGTCTACTCGCTGATCCAGCAGGGCACGCAGAACGACGAACTCGTGAAGCGCACGCGCGCCGAACTCGAAAAGGTCATCGGCGATTACTTCGTGTTCGAGGTGGACCGGAACGCGGTCGCGTGCGCGGCCCTGCACGTGTACCCCGAACAGAACATGGCGGAACTGGCGAGCGTGTTCGTTGACGCCCGGTACGAGAACAAGGGCATCGGGGTGAAACTGATTCACTTCACCGAGGGCGTAGCCCGTGCGCGCGGGATCGCGAAACTGTTCTGCCTCTCGACTCAGGCGATCAACTACTTCATCCAGAAGGGCGGCTACAAACTCGGCACGCCGGACGATCTGCCCCCCGCGCGACGGGAGAAATACGACCAGAACCGGCGCAACTCGCAGGTGCTCATCAAGATGCTGAACTGAGCGCGCCACCGCCGCGAGCACAATTAAAAACGAAATCGCGGGAGCGCCCGGCGTCCGATTCGTTCGGCGCACCGCACACACCCGCAGAAGTTACGCGATCACCTGCTCCGGCAATCAGTCCGACATCCCGGAGCGCGAGGCCGTCGGGAACAGTTCATCGTCATCGTCCGGCAACCCCGGCAGTGCCTTCGCCCCCACCCCCACAGGTGTGGGGGCCGGTCCGTTGGCTTTCATCTTCGTGGCCAGAACTGCCTTGCGCCGATCCTTGTCGTCTGCGAGCCGGGCCTGAAGCCCCTTGGGGATCGCGTTCCAGGCCGTGGCCAGGTCCGTGAGCGTCTTCGCCGCGTTGAGCTTCTGGCGGTGCTGATCCTCGGGCGAAATTGCGTCGACCGGTTCAGCCGAGAGCCACCAGTCGAACAGCGGCTTCCAAAATGTCGGGCCGGGGTGATCGCACGTCTTCCCGTCCATCGCGGTACACCCACGAACCTTCTCGACGCGGGCCGCGTGGTTCTCGACCTCCAGCCGGATCACCGCGTCGAACTCGTACTCGGTGTTCTCGCGCTGGTCGGTCTTCATCCCGACCTTCTTGATCTTGGCCTTCCCTCCGTCGTCAATGCGCTCGTACTCGCTCTTCACGCGCATTGTGGCGATACAGTGCGCCCGCGGGTCGGTGAGCGTGGTAAGCATCTTCCGCTGTTCCGGGGTGATTTTGGCCCACCCGCCGAACTTGTCGCCCTTGTTGGCCCGGGCGAACGCATCCACCTGTTCCATCGCGCCGTGCCAGGCGTGCGAGAGCGAGTCGAAGATGACGACGTCGAACCCGGCGCCGACGAGGTACTCGTAGCACTCGGCGTAGCCGGCCGGGTGCTGTTTTTCGTGCGGGATCGGGCACACCTCGTACTCCCACTTCTCGCCGTCCATCTGGACGCCGTCGTAGAGACCGGCGGACTCGTTCTCCGAGTCGGCGATCACGATCTTCTTGCCGATGCCCGCGCGTTTGAGGGCGAACGCGAGCCGGAGCGCGGTAAACGTCTTGCCCGAGCCGCTCAACCCTTCGAGCGAGATCTTCAGCGGGCGGCGCTGGCGTTTTGCTTTGCGGACTTCAAACATGGTGTGCATCCCTCTCGGGCGTCAGGAACGGGAACAACGGAACGACGGAACAACGGTACGCACCCATCCTCCCCGCGCCCCGGCCGGTAAAATATGTCCGCAAGTCCAGTAGTGGACGCAAAGGTGAAAACCGTGCCCGCAAAATCGGAACGCGCGCCGTTCTCGGGACAGCGGTCCCAGGAAAAGCAGAGAAAGGCGCTCAAACGATTCGCTGCTTGGCAGATCATTTCTCGTCAGCGATAATACTCGCGGTCGAACCTTCGACCGGAACCGGCGGTCCCTTGATTGAGGTACGCCGCCCCGACCACACTCGGACGCCCGCATGGACCCGGTCATCGGCATCGACCTCGGCACGACAAACTCCGCCGCCGCGTTCCTTGGTCCGGACGGGCCGCAGATCATCCCGAACGCCCTCGGTGGGCGCCTCACCCCCTCGGTCGTCGGGGTGGACGAGTCCAACAAGGTGCTTGTCGGGGCCGCGGCCCGGGAGCTGCAAGTCCTCCACCCAGATCGCTGCGCCAATCTGTTCAAGCGGTACATGGGTACCGATCACAAGCTCACCGCCGCCGGGCGCGAGTTCACCCCCGAAGAACTGTCCGGGCTCGTACTGCGTGCGCTGAAGGCCGACGCGGAAGCGTTCTTCGGCCACCCGGTCGCGCGCGCGGTCATCACGGTGCCCGCGTACTTCAACGACCGCCAGCGGAAAGCGACCATTGCGGCCGGCAAGATCGCGGGCTGGACGGTCGAGCGCATCCTGAACGAGCCGACCGCCGCGGCCATCGCTTACGGGTTCCACGACGCGGGCGCGGACAAGAAGCTCCTCGTGTTCGACCTCGGCGGCGGCACGTTCGACGTGTCCGTAGTGGAACTGTTCGAGGGCACGCTCGAAGTGAAGGCGTCGAGCGGCGAGAGCGCGCTGGGCGGCGAGGACTTCACCCGCGCGTTCGCCGCGCGGCTCCTCGGTACCGTCGGCGCGTCCTACGAGCAGGCCGAGGCCCGCACGCCCAAGCGCGTGTCGCGGCTCGTTCAACAGTGCGAGCGCGCGAAATGCGTCCTGAGCCGCGACGAGAGCGTGACCGTGCGTATCCCCGACGCGAAGGGCGAGTTCCCACCGGACGCGCCCGAAGTGGTTGTGACGCGCGAACAACTGGACTCCTGGGTCGGCCCCACCCTGGCCCGCGCCGAACTGCCGATCCGCCGAGTACTCGGTGACGCGAAACTCACCCGCGACCAAATCGACGAAGTGATCCTCGTGGGCGGCGCGACCCGGATGCCGCTCGTGATCCGGCGCGTGACCGAGCTACTCGGTAAAGACCCGCGGCGCCGGCTGAACCCGGACGAGGTCGTTGCGCTGGGCGCCGCGGTGCAGGCGGGGCTCGTCGGGCGCGCGGCCGCGGTCGAGGAACTGGTGGTCACGGACGTGGCCCCGTTCACGCTCGGTGTCGCGATCTCCAAGCAGTTCGGCGGCGACATGCGCGACGGGTACTTCGACCCGGTGATCGACCGCAACACGACGATCCCGGTCAGTCGCGTGAAGCGGTACTCCACCGTGCACCCGAGCCAGACGAGTATCATCGTCCGCGTGTTCCAGGGCGAGTCGCGCCGGACCGACGACAACCTGGCACTCGGTGAGTTCGAGGTCCGCGGTATCCCGACCGGCCCGGCCCACCAGTCCGTGGACATCCGCTTCACCTATGACCTGAACGGGGTTCTCGAGGTCGAGGCGACTATTGTGGCGACGAAACGAAAAGTGTCGCACGTGGTCGCCCGCCACGCCCAGGGGATGAGCGACGCCCAGATCCGCGCCGCGGTCGCAGCAATGGAGAAGCTCAAAACGCACCCGCGCGACGAGGAAGCCAATCGGTTCGTCCTGCTCCGCGCCGAGCGCGTCTTCAAAGAACTCCCCGCGGAACTGCGCGACGTACTCGGGGAGCTGCTCGACGTATTCGAGGCGGCGATGGAGAAACAGGACGCGGCCGTGATCGCCTCGCACCGCGAAGAACTGGAACGGTTCCTGACCCTCTACGACCCGCACGGGGACGCCCCGAATAAGGACGAGCAATGACAGCCACCGACCCACGCGCTCAATGGGCCGAACTGCTCTCCGTTCCCGCCGGCGCGGAACCCGGCGCCGCGGTCGCGCAGTTCCTCCGCGCGCTGCCCGGCGCCGACTTCGTTCCGGGGATGGAACGGGTCGCGGCCGTCAACGCACTGGCAGAAACCGCGCTCCCGACCGCTCCCGACGAAACCGCCGAACAAATGCTCCGCGCGGAAGTGGAAGCGTTCGCGGAGTACTACTGGGAACTGTCCCCGGCGGAACGGTTAACGACCTGGGTGGAACTGTCGCGCCGCGGGGCACCACCGACGCGCTTGCGCGAACTGGAACGGGGCCTGGACGTCCCCGTGACGCGGTTGATCGACCCGGTCGCGGAGGAGCTGGCGGGGGTGTTCCGGACCCTGTTCGTGCTCCCGCCGCGCGAGCGCGCCATTCGCCGGAACACGTGGCTCCTGGAGCACGCGGCCGACGCGGGCCGCTGGTGCTCGGCGCTCGCGGTCGTACAGCGCGATTCCGCACCTCTGCTCGCACTGGAACCGAGCTTGCGGACCGCACTAAGCGCTCATTTTGCTCCCGCCCTGGCCGCGTTCGTCGAGGGGGCCACCACAGCGCCACTGAAATCCCCTCCCACTTACACGGACCGCGTGACGCGCGCATACGAACCGCGCCGCAAGTCCAATGACGGGTGGAAGGGCGGCGGGGTGCTCGGTAGCGGGGCGCTGATCGCGCTGTTCATCGGGATCAGGCTAATAGCGGCCCTGGGCAGTTCCTCGAACTCTCCGAGCCGTTCCAATGCCCCCGAACTTCCGCGGATGAACTTCCAGAACTACTCGTTACCCACGAACCCGTCGGCCGCGACGCGCTCGTTCACTCTCGCGGAGGTCGACGAGTTCCAACGGTATGAACGGGAACAGGTCGTGGGGCGAAACGACCCCGTGCCCCCGGCTTACGCTTTGTGGAAGCTCGCCGGGCGCCCCGCGGGCGCGCCGGAGCGCCCGAACTCGTGGCACTCGGCGCCCAAACCATCCCACAACCAGACGTTCACGGCCGCGGAAGTCGCGGCATGTCGGCAGTACGAACAAGAGAAAGCGAAAGGGCGCGACGTCGAGCAGCCCCCGGCTTACACCTTGTGGACGCTCGCGGGGCGCCCGGCCGAAGGTTCACGCCCCGCGCAACCAGCCGGCCCGATCTTTTCGTTCGACTCCGCGCTCATTCGGGCGTGCCAAGAGTACGACCGAACGATGGCCGGCTCGAAACCGATCTTCTACGAGTTCTGGGTCAAAGCCGGGAGACCATCCCGACCCGGTGATTACACCCTCCCCACGGACCGGAACTGATGGACGCCCCGCCCCTGCCCGACGACCCGCGCGACTGGCCGACCGATCCGTTCGCCCTGTTGGGCGTTCCGCGGTCGGCGAGCGAGGCCGATCTGAAGCGCGCGTACACGCGACTCATTCGGAAGTACAAACCGGAACACGCGCCGGACGAGTTCCGCCGCGTCCGCGAGGCTTACGAATCGGCCGTCGAGCAGAGCCGCTGGTACCGGGACGCGCCGCCGGTGCGGGACACGTTCCGCGACTTCACGCTCGGCCCGAGTGCCTCACCAGTACCTCCGGAAGCCGGGACGGGTGAGGCGCCCGGGCAACCGCACGAAACACAAATCGATCCGCCGGTGCGCCCCGCGGTCGTCGACCCGGTCGAAGAGGCGTGGGCCGATGCCGCGGCCGGGCGCTGGGCGGACGCATACTTCGCGCTCGTGACGCTCGCGAACGCGCACCCAAACCGGGCGGACCTTCCACTGCGGCTGTACTGGCTGCTCGCACTCCGCCCGACACTGGACGACGGTCGTACCCGACACGACTGGCTCGCCGCCCGCACTCGCCCGCGCGCACCTGAGCGGCCCGGCCGCCGAACTGTACCAGCGCGAACTCGTTACCGACCCTCAAACCGCTCTGTACGGGCCGTATTCTCAACTGCTCGAAATTCCCGGGGCGAGCGGAGTGAGCCTGTTGGCCCTGGCCGGTCAGCGGCTCGCGGCCGCGGCCCCCGAGGGGCGGTGGGCGAAAGTCGAACTCGATCTGGCGGCACTCGTTCCGCGCGCGGCCGAACTGGACGAGGTCCAGTGGCTCGGTTACCTCGTGGATCTCGCCGGGCGCACCGCGTACCAGCGCCCGGCGGTCGCCGCCCGGTGCGAGGCGCTCCTGGCCGGGTTGAGGCACCTGGAGTTGCGGCACTCGTGGGCGTTCGACCGGGTCGACGAGCACCGGGCGGCGGCGAGCGTGTGGCAGCGGGCAACGGAGGTTCCGGAACCGATCCGTCGGGCGGTCGCGGCGGCGTGGGGCGGGACCGACTTGCGCGGGCCGCTGCGAGCGGCGTCCGCGTGGGCGTCCGCCGCCCCGGACGAGGCGCTCAAGAAGTGCGACCAGGTGACCGGCGAAGGGGTCGCTATTCTCGTCGCGTTCGCGCGGGTACTGGAATCCAAGCACCTCTCGGCGCCGACCGGACCCGAGTTCCCGCCCGGCTTGATCCGCGGACTGGTCCGCGGGCACCTGGCGAACCGCGGTCCGCACGACCACGACTACATTATCGTGCGCGGGTCTCTGATCCGGCTTTTAATCACCGAGCGCATCGACCCGGACGAGTTGGCGGAGGCCTGCGCCACGGACGCGAACTACTTGGTGCGCGCGATCGCCGAGCACACCCGCACGGACGGGGCGCTGCGGTTAGTGTACCGGGCGGCAACGGTGTCCGATTGACCGGAGCGGGAACAGATGTGTTAAACGAATCGAGCCGGTAAAGACCGGCTCGATTTAACAGACAACGTGGTTACTCTAGCGCGGGATATCGGCGTCGTTGACGGGCACTTCGAGCGTCAGCCCCTTCGCGTAGTTCATGGTGTACTGCCGCGACTTCCCGTTTGCCATAATGGTGTAGCGGATCGAGCGCGCGGTGATCGGCTTCCCCTGATAGGTCAGGTACACCGACGTGTTGCCGGAAATCTGGAACTGGTAGCCCTTCGGGAGCGTGCCCTCGGTCCCGAAGGGCGTTTCGTACTGGTCGACCTTAAGCGCGAACGGCGAGCCGCCGTTGTTAACCACCAGAACATCCCCGCCCTTGATCCGCGCCGCGTAATCGGGTTCGAGCTTGAGCGCCTGCTCGCGGTCGCGCCGGTAGTCCTCGCGCTTGTTGAGTCGGTCGGACAACTCGCTGCGGAGCCAGTACGCTTTCGCGGTCAAACCGGGCTCCAGTTCCTGGTGGATCAATTGCATGTATTCGGTGCGTGCCGCTTCGAGCCGGCCCATCCGTTCGAGGAGCGCGGCGCACTCCAGATAGGCTTCGCTCGAGCGCGGGTTCGCGGCTTGGGCGGCTGTGTAGGCCTTGATTGCCTTCTCGTCGCTCTTCTTGGCGGCATACGCCCGTGCGAGCGCGAGTTGCGCCTCGAAGCCACTTTCTTTCGCGGTTACGGCCTTCTCGAAGTGCGCGATGGCGTCGTCGGTCTTCTTCGCGTCGATCGCCTTTTGTCCCGCTTCCAGTTGCTCGCGGTACTCGTTGTCCTTCGCGACCTGAACCGGGTCCGGAGCCGGTGGTTCCGGAACGGCCATCGTCGAAGGTCCGGCCTCGGCCGGTCCCGAGCACGCGGCGACGGGGAAAAGAAGCGCAGCGCCAAAAGCCGCGCGCAGAAGGTGCCGGAGCATAAGTTACCTCAGAATGGGCGCTCCAAATGAAGCACCCGTTCCGGCCGGTGTCAAATTCCCGGCCCAGGCAACACGCCCCTTCATCGAAAATAAACCCTGGCACCCCAAATAGTTACTTCGCCATTACATCGTAACACCAGAGCGTATCGAGTTCGCGAACGTAGAACCGACCGCCGACCACGACCGGGTGCGCCCAGGTGTTGTTCTTCCCGTTGGGAACCTTGAACGCGCTGATTTCGGTGTACTTGTCCGCGGTCGCGTCCACGAGCGCGACCCAGCCGTCGGAGTAGCGGATGTAGAGCTTCCCGTCGGCGTAGGTGAGCGACGCGGACCCGCGCCCCTCGCCGCCCTTGCGGGTCCAGAGCACCCGCCCCGTCTTGAAGTCCGCACAGAACGGGTTGCCGCTATCGTCGCGGTCCCCGAACAGCTTGTCGCCGACCAGGATCACGCCGCCGTGCTTGTTGGTCAGCGCCTTGTTCCAGTACACCTCCTCCACCGCGAACCGGTCGCCGTCCTTAGTCACCTTGAGGAGCGCGGCCCCGCGCCCGTACCCGGCCGCGGCGAACACGAACTCGCCGCTCACAATCGGCGTCGGAATGTTCGCGGTGTTCCCGCCGAACCGGTCGCTCTTGGTGCCGTACCGCCACAGCATTTTGCCCGTTTTCGCGTCGAACGACACCAGCCCGTTGGCCATCAGTTGAACGTACTGCTTTACCCCGCCCAGGTTCGCGATCACCACGGACGAGTACCCGGCCGCGTCGCCGCCGTCGATTGACCCCGCCCACACCCGTTTGCCGGTTTTCTTCTCCAAAACAACCATCGCGGCCTTCGGACCACCGGGCGTCACAACGAGGCGGTCCCCGTCGAGCAGCGGCGATTCGGCGAAGTTCCACGGACCGACTTCGCCACCGAAATCCTTCGGCAAGCTCTTGCGCCACACCTCTTTCCCGCTCTTCGCGGACGCGCACACGAGATCGCCGTGCTGCCCGAGCGCGAACACGAGTTCGCCGTCGGTCGAGGGCGTGCAGCGCGGCCCCTGGTAGTTCCCGCCGGTCTTGCCCACTTTCAGCTCCCACAACTTCTTGCCGGTCTTGCGGTCGATCCCGAACAGGAAACAGTCCTTGTCCGCGTCGCCCATCGTGAACACCTTGTCGCCGCTCACGGACACGCTGGAGAACCCGACCCCGATCTTGGTCGTCTGCCACGCGAGCGGCGGGCCGTCCGCGGGCCACTCTTTGAGCAACCCGGTGTCCTTGGACACGCCGGTCCGGTCCGCACCACGGAAGATGGGCCAGTCGTCGGCCCCAATCACCGGTACGGCAAACACAAGACCGGCAAGAAGTAACGCAAAGAGAACGCGAGGCATTGGTGCTCCCAGAGAGAGATGGAGGCGGGAACGGTGGCAGGTCGAACGGCGACGGCGAGTCGCGCCGCCATTCTACTTCACGCGGATTCACAGCAGAACGATCTTCTTCACTGAACTCGTGGTCTCACCCCGGCTCGTTCTCCGCGTCGTCCGCTTTCGCGGGTAGCTCGAACGGGGGAAGCGGCACGAGCCCCAAGTGTTCCCGCGCCGCACTCACGAGGTTCATGAGGCGGGTCCGCGTAAGGAGATGCGCTTCGAGCACCTCCGGCGGAATAACGACCGCGGTCGCCAGCCCCACTCCCAGCGGTCGGCGAAAGTCCGGCTTCTTGTTCTTCGTCGGAGGGCCGTTGAAGTACGAGGTGTAGCTCCCCCAACCGCCTTCGATCCACGCCGCAAAAACGGGCGTGTTCGGGCGCGCCTTCAGGATCTGCCACACGCCCTGACCGAACCGGCGCAGGGGCCGATCCTCGGACCGGCGCAGGTAGCCCTCGGGGAAAATCACGACACACTCGCCGCGGTCCAGCGCCGCGATCGCTTCCAACAGTTCGGGCGCGTCCTTCTTGAGCGCCTTTTCCGGTACCCGAATAATGCCGAACGCAGCCATGAGCTTTCGGAAAAGTGGCAGATCGTAGAACTTCGCGGTCATCATCGGCGTGAGCGGGCGCGGGAGCACCTTCGCCAGGAAAATGGGGTCGAGCCAGCAGGCGTGATTGGCGATCACGAGACACGCGCCGGTTCGCGGGAAGTCCGTGAAACCGGGACCGGCTCGCCGAACGCGGTACATCACCCACAAGACGGGCTCCACCACCAACTCGAACAGCGGCCGGAACAGCCGCCCCCACGACCAACCGACGAGCACTACGGACGCGAGCAAAACGAACCCCTGCGGGACATCGAACGGGCGCCCGCGTTCCACGCACGCCCACGCGATCCCCCCTCCGGCGAGAGCCGCGCCGAAGAGAACGGCGGTTTCTGGCCAGGGCTCCTCCCCTCGGCGCCCGCGTGCGAGCGCGCCGATGATGAGTCCGAGCGGGGCGCCGTGTGCCCAGCCGGGCCACTCGCCCCAATACACACCGTGCCCGACCGCGGCCAACCACGCGATCGCAGCTAGCGGTACCAGTCCCAGTGCCCGGTACGGCGACCAGTAGAGGAACGGGAGCAGTGCGGACCAGACCGCGGTCCCGACGAACCACAGCCCGTTCGCTCGGCGCACGTCTGCGGGGACATCGACCACGAGGACCGCCAGCGCGGGTACCGCGAGGCACACGAGCACGGCCGCGCCGAGCGCGCTGTGTCGGTCGCGGCGGACTTGGGGCGAGTCGGATTCGGGCATGACGGCTCCGCGAGTGGGTGCGGGCCATGTATATCGCGAGATTGGAATCCTTGCCACAGCCGGACCGACCACTATAGTAAAAAAGTCATAAAGCCCAGAAGTCGCAAGCCATAAAATCGAAGACCGGTAATTTAAACGTCTTCGGTTCTAGCACTTACGACCGGCGCCTTGAGACTTGGAAGCTCCGCGTTCGCCTCGGACTACCGGGGCAATGTTATAGGATCACGGTCATGGCCAAGACGTGCGTTTTCACCGGCAAGAAGGCGGTTTTCGGGAACCGCAAGAAGTACCGCGGTAAGGCGAAGTACCTCGGCGGTGTCGGTAAGAAGATCCTCGGCACCAGCCGCCGGAAGTTCAAGCCGAACCTCCAAAAGATGCGCTGCGTCGTGGACGGCGTGGTGAAGAAGGTATGGGTGTCCGCCTCCGCGATCCGCAGCGGGCTGGTGGTGAAGCCCGTGAAGGTGAAGCCGTTCGAGAAGGTCAACGTTTAGTCGTTGCTTCGGAATAAATCAAAATAAAGGCCGCACGCGAATTCGCGTGCGGCCTTCGAGCATTTCGTTCGGTGGTTACTTCTTCAGCTTGTACTCGCCTTCGAGTACGTCCTTCGCCTCGTCAGCGCCCTTCAGTTCGGAGAGCGTCGCGACAGCGTCCTTCACGACCCACTTGAAGCTGATCTTATCGCCCTTCTTCGGCTTGCTGGGGAAGCTCCCCTTCTCTTCTACGTCGGTGAATTCGGCCGTCACAACGTCTTTTTCCTTCGTGAGCTTGGCCTTCACGATGATGCCGTTATCGCCGCTGAAAACGTTGAAGGTCGCGGTGTCTTTGCCGAACTCGAACTTGAGGTCGATGCCGTTGGCTTCGCGGAGCCACGTCGCGGCCTTGTCCGCTTTCTTGTCTTCGGCGCCGGCACTGAACGCGACGAGAGCCAGAACGCAACCGGCCACCAGAAGTCGGAACATGGAGAACTCCTTGAGACGGGGAAGTGTGACGGCTCGGGCCGTCGTCGCCAGAGTAGCGGAACGCCCCGCCCCCGCCCACCGGTTCACGAGAAACACACGGTCAGTTCGTGGGGGTGGCCGTCTGTGTGTCGATCTCGGAGAGCGCGTTCTGTAACCACCGAGTGACGCCCTTCTCGGCGGCCTTTTCTTCGAGGTGGCGGAGAACCGCTTCGTGGGACTCGCTCCCAGCGGCGACCTGTCCCAACTCCAAGGCGGTTGTGTGGAACAAATCGGCGAGGTGAAAAACGGCCTTGTTCCCCGTATCCCACCCCTGTTCGCGGATCTCGATAAGTGCACGGTACAAGAGCCGGTACAGAACATCAGCCGCGGATTTCGTTGTGGTCATCGGGTCAATCCAGGTCGGGAAACATGGACAGATCGGGCGTGTAGGGGAACACGGGTACGAGCGCGTCCGGAGAAATAGTGCTACTCGAATCTCCCGCGCGTCGCTGAAGCTCGTGGGCACGGCCGTTTCCGTCCACAAGCCTGCCGGTTTTGGTGTTCTCCGTCAAGTAGTCCGCGTTTTTCGGATTTTGGACGCTTTCAAGCAACTCGTCGTCCGAGAGTGAACGGAGACCGGGCCGCGGTTTCGCGTGCGCAGACCCTTGAAGCGGTTTCAAATCTTTGACGGGGACGTACCGCATGGGCGACCCGGCGGTTCGTAAAGGCAACGGCCTTAAGATACTGCGTTCAAACGAAAAACGGAAGCCCTGTAACCCCGGTTGAGCTTCCGTTACGGAACACGGCGGGGTATATGACCGGCCCGTGTTCCGTAACGGAAGGAGCCGTTCGTGATACCGTGGCCCAATCGCAGGTGCGTACTCGCGATCGTCATGCTGGTCGTTATCGGGGCGGGATTCGCCCTGGTCCCCGTCTACGGGGAAACGATCCACCGGTTCGGCTTCGGTAACAAGAACACCGTCCTCGTGCGCGGGGACGCGAACGTCAAGGTCGAGGAGAAAGAGCACGACGTCTCGAACGATTCGTACCACAGCCGCCCGACCAGCGAGCACCTCCTGCTCGCGGCCGACCTCGCGACCGGCGACTCCGCGTTCATTCACTACCACTACGACACGCCCCACGCGCCGGTCACGGCCGCGCTCTCGGCCGGCGTGTACGTGAAGGCGACGAAGCCCGGCATCCAGCTCCGGGCGCGGGTCGTGTTCCCGAAGGAGCAAGACCCGGCGCACCCCGAGTCGTCGCTCACCACACTCATCGTCGGCGACACGTACACCGAGCGGGGCCAGTGGCAGAAGCTCACACTGACCGAGATCCCCGCGCTCATCGGGAAGCACCTGCCGGTGCTGCAAACCAAAATCGGGCGGGCCGTGAACAGTACCGGCGCGTACATCGACCGGCTCGTGCTGAACGTCTACACCGGGCCCGGCACCGCGCACATTTACATCGACGACCTCGACATCGGCCCGGTGAAATCGCCCGACGCCGCGGGCGGGGCGCCCGGCACGCCGGTGAAGAAGACGAAGACAGATGCGCCCGCGAGCAACGCGCGCGGGCGCATCTCCAAACTGGACAGCGGGCAACTGTTCGTGGACGGGAAACCGTTCTTCTTCCGGGCCGTGCGCCACACGGGGGCGCCGCTGCACGTGCTGCGCGACGCCGGATTCGACGCGCTGTGGGTGCCCGCGGACGTTCCCGACGGCGTCATGGAAGAGGCGAACCGCGAGGGCTGGCTGGTCATGCCGTCGATCCCGACCGCGCTGCCCGCGTCGGTGGCCGACAAGAGCGAGGCGGAGGTCGCCGCGCTGGACAAGTACTTCCGCAAGTTCTCCGGCTCGGACGTGCTGTTCTGGGATCTCGGTGGCGGGCGCGTCCAGGAGCAGACCCCCGCGGTCAAGCGCACCCAGGACTACATCCGCAAGTTCGACGGGAAGCGCCCGTTCAGCGCCGACGTGTGGGACGGGTTCCAGGGCTACTCGACGTTCCTCGGTGCTGTTGGTGCGCACCGCTGGCCCCTGTTCACCAGCCTCGAGCTCTCCGGGTACCGCGACTGGATCGCCCAGCGCATGGCCCTCAGTTCGACCCGGGCCGTGTTCTGGACCTGGGTGCAGAACCACGCGCCGGACTGGTACGTCGAGAACGTGGCCCGGGTCCGGAAGGAACAGTTCACCGATCCCATCGGCCCGCACCCGGAGCAGGTGCGGCTCCTCGCCTACATCGGCGTCGCGTGCGGGTGCCAGGGGCTGGGGTTCTGGTCCGACCAGTTCCTCGCGGACAGCCACTTCGGGCGCGACCGGCTCCAGGGAATGGCGATCCTCAACGCGGAACTGGAGATGCTCGCGCCGGTGCTGCTCGCGCGGAGCTCCAAAAACGTCCTGTGGCTCGACACGGACCACAAGGACGTGAAAGCGGCTCTGATCCGCGGCACCCGCGGGTCGCTGCTGCTCCCGCTCTGGCTCGGAAAGGGCAGCCAGTACGTACCGGGTCAGGGCGCGGTCAACTCGATTAAGGTGACCGTTCCGCTCGTACCCGACGGCGCGGACCCGTGGCGCATCTCCCCGGCGAACGTGGAGTGCCTGCGGAACAGCGCCGTCAAGAAAACGGGCGGGACCGAGCTCACGATCAACGAGTTCGACCTCGTGACCCCCATCGTGTTCACCAACGAGTTGCAGCAGGACGGGTTGGTCGCGCAGTGGCAGGACTTCAACCGCAAGAACGGGCCGCGCGCGGCGCGGTGGGCGATGGACCTCGCGGCCGAGGAGTACGAAAAGACCTACATCGTTCACTCGCGCCTCGCCCAAATGGGCGTGCACGTGCGCGACGCGGACGGCCTGTTCCAAAACGCGGCGAAGGCCCACGAAAGCGCCCGACGCGACAACGCCGCGGGCCTCCACGCCAAAGCGTTCGCCCACGCACAGGCGGCGCTGCGCCCGCTCCGCGTCATCATGCGGGACCACTGGGACAAGGCCGTCGCCACCCTCGATACGCCGAGCGCCAGCCCGTTAGCGGTGAGCTTCTTCAGCCTCCCCCAACACTGGGACATGTTCCGCGAAGTCCAGTCGTGCAAGCCCACGACCACGGTGCTCCCGGGCGGGTCGTTCGAGCCGGGGCGCGCGGACGTTCCGGACGGCGGGTACCCGGTCGACGCGGTCCCCGGGTGGAGCGCGCGGTTCGGGACGCTCGACCGCGTGAAGGTGGCCGCGGGGGTGGTGTCGGCGGCCAAACTCGCGGACAAGGCCGAGCCGAAGGTGCCGGCCTTCGAGGGGCCGAGAATGTACCTCCCGAGCCGCCCGATCGCGCGGCCCGAGGACGGCTACGTCCCTCCGGCCCCGGAACTGGGCCGCGGGGTGCTGAAGCTCGAGGTCCAGCGCCGCGTGGATCTCGCGGGAGACGGGAAACCGGCGGAAGCGATCGCCCGCCCGCTCGAGCGCACGTTCCTCGCGGTCGAGAGCCCGTCGGTGAAACTGCCCCCGGGCTCGTTGGTCCGCATCAGCGCGTGGATCAAGGTGCCGGACAGCATCGGCCTCACCGCCGACGGCGTGCTGTTCTACGACGACGTATGCGGCGAACCGCTCGCGGTGCGGCTCACAAACACGGAAAAGAAATGGAAGCAGTTCCACCTGTACCGCCGCGTGCCGCAATCGGGACAGATCGCGCTGACGATGGCCCTCACCGGTGAGGGGATCGTGTACTTCGACGACGTCCGCATCGAGCCGCTCGTCTAGGCCGCACAGGGCGCCGGTTACGCGGCCCGCCCGCCGCAACCGCAATCGGCGGTTCAACCGGCCGGCGGCGTTCGACAGCGATAAGATTGATGTGTCCGGGGAACTACACCCCGGACACGTTCGAGCCTCGCCCGGTGGGTCATGACGCGAGATTGGTGGCGATCCCAGGTTGCGCTGGTGGCGTTCGTGGCGCTCATCGTGACCTGTATTGCCTACCTCAGCGTGACAGTCGCCAATTCAAAACCTCCGAACTACACGCGGATCGAGGACGGGCTGTACCAGGGCGGGGCCGTCGCCTCACCCCCCTGGCGCACGCACGCGGTCCTCAACCTGAGCGAGAGCGCCGATCCCTACGAGAGCGAGGTACACGTCTGGGAGCCCATCCCCGACGCCGCACCCGCACCCGATCTCGAATGGCTCCAACGCCAAGTCGACTGGGTCGACGCCCAGCGCCGGGACGGGCGCCAGGTCTTCGTTCACAGTCACAACGGCATGAGTCGCAGCGGGATGGTCATCATCGCGTACCTGATGCGCAAAAACCACTGGTCGCGGGAACAATCACTGGACTTCGTTCAGAGCAAGCGCCCGATCACGCAACCGAACGAAGCCTTCATGGACCTACTCGCGAAGTGGGAACGGGTCGTACTGGAAAAGGAACCGCACTAAGACCCAACCCGTGAGCGATCATGCGCAGAAAGTGGCTGCGATCGCGGATCGTTTGGGTCGCCCTTACCGCACTCGCCGTCGCCGGTGGCGTTCACTTCGCCGTTCAAATTCTCACATCGGAACCTCCGAACTACACGCGGATCGAGGACGGGCTGTACCAGGGCGGGGCCGTCGCCTCACCCCCCTGGCGCACGCACGCGGTCCTCAACCTGAGCGAGAGCGCCGATCCCTACGAGAGCGAGGTACACGTCTGGGAGCCCATCCCCGACGCCGCGCCCGCACCCGACCTCCAATGGCTACAAAGACAAGTCGAATGGATCGGCGCCCAACGGAGCGCGGGTCGGCGCGTGTTCGTTCACTGTCGTAACGGTGTGAGTCGCAGTGGGATGGTGGTCGTGGCCTATCTGATGCACAAAAACCGCTGGTCGCGGGAACAGTCGCTGGAGTTCGTGCGGAGCAAGCGCCCTGTGACAAGGCCCAATCCGGCGTTCATGGACCTGCTCGCTGAGTGGGAGCGAGTTGTATTGGGGAAATGACCGCGAAAAACGGAACCGGGGAGGCTGAGGCCTCCCCGGTTCCGTTTATTCACTTGGTTCTCAATCGCGGTAGCGAACGTCCACTGTGCCGTTGTTGCGGAACTCGATGTCCACGACCCCGTTCCGGAACTCGAACCGGATGGACCGGCGGTCCACCTCGAAGTCGCGGAGCGTGCCGTTCGGCAGCGCGAAGCACACGCGCACCGGCTGCCGCGTTGCAGGGTGGATGATCCACACGTCGTGCTGGCCCGGGGTCGGAGTGAAGAACCGCGAGAACTCGCTCAGCGTCACCGCTCGCGGCCCCACAGGAACGGGCACCACCGGGTTCACCACGACCGGAACCGGCACCACAACCACCGGGCGGTACACGGGAGCGGGCGTAATTTGCGGTTGCAGCGTCACCCGCGGCGCGAGTGTGACGGGCGGCGTGTAAACCGGCGGTTGGGCCGGGCTGGTCAGCGCGAGCGACAAGAGTAGCGGCGTCATGGTGGGTTGCTCCGTTCGTGCCTGTTGTGCCGGTGGAACGCCGCCCGCGCTCGGAACTTGCGCGCCGCTTTTGCCCGCTCTTCTCGGTTCGGGTGAAATAATCTCGGCCCGCGTTCAGTAACCATCCCCGAACACAGTGCTTTTTGCTTGTGTCGGCATCGGCTCTCGGGCAATCTGAGAGCCACCCCCGAGCCGTTTTTGAGAGTGCCGATGCCGTCCGCGGACGTGCTGGATTTCGAGAAGTTACTCGCACCGATCCCCGGCGAGAAGCCGACCGGGGTGGACCTCCGGGTCAACGCCGGGCCGAGTTCCCCCTATTACCAGGTGAAGGACGGGCGGAGCGCGGCCCGCGCCGCCGAGCGCCGAATCGAGGGCGGACAGGACGAATCGCCCCCGGACTGGAAGCCGGTCGTCACGGCCGCGACCAAAGCGCTGGGTGAGAGTACGAAAGACCTCGAACTGGTCGCGTACCTGATCGAAGGCCTGTGCCGCACGCAGGGCGTCGCGGGCATTCGTGACGGGTTCAAACTCGCCCGCGGACTGGCAGAGAACTTTTGGGACGGGCTACTCCCCGCGCCCGACGAAGACGGACTCGCGACCACGCTGGGGCCGCTGGCCGGACTGAACGGGGACGACGCCGAAGGGACGCTGATCGCGCCGATCAACCGGATCGCGATCACCGACTCGGCCTCGTTCGGGAAACTCACCACGGCGGTGTACCTGCAAGCGGTGGCGGTGGCGAAGATCGTCGATCCCGAGGCGCGCGAGCGCCGGATCGCGGCCGGTTCGCCGAGCATGGAGATGGTGCAAAAGGCGGTCGACGAGACGCCGGCACCGTTCTACCGCACGCTGGTTGAAGACCTGACCGCGGCCCTCGAAGAATTCGCGAAGCTGAACGCGGTTCTCGACGAGAAAGGCGGCCGATTCGCCCCGCCCTCATCCGCGATCCGCAACGGGCTCGAAGGCGTTTTGGCCGCGATCAACGACGTGGCACGCGGAAAACTCGCCGTCACCGCAACGGCCGCGGCCCCGACGAGTGACGCCCCCTCGGGTACGGACGCGGGCGGCCAACCCAACACGGGCACGGGCGGGGACAGCGGCGCGGGGGGTGAGCGGCTCCCGACGGTCCGCACCCGCGACGACGCCCTCAACGCGATCCTCCAGTTGAGCGACTATTTCCGGCGCACCGAACCGCACTCGATGGTTCCCTACGCGCTCGAACAGGCCGTGCGGTGGGCGCGGATGCCGCTCCCGGAACTGATGACGGAACTGATCGACGACGACTCCGCCCGCCGCGCGCTGTTCAAGCAGGTGGGCATCCGCAACGACAGTTGATGCGGCCGGGCGCCCGCGGCCGAAGCGCAACAATAACGAGAGCGCCACCACCGGTGAACGCTCGCCGACCGGGTGACACCGGTCACGTGCCCGAATCCCCCTCACCACAGGTGCCGCATGGGTAGCGAGAGCTTGCAGAAGAAGTTGGACCGGGTCCGCAAGCCGCGGGTCCACATCACGTATGACGTGGAGACGGAAGGCGCGCTGGTGGTCAAGGAGCTGCCGTTCGTGGTCGGCGTCCTGGGCGACTTCTCCGGCCAGCCGACCGAGCCGCTCAAGCCGCTGAAGGAGCGCAAGTTCATCCAGATCGACCGCGACAACTTCAACGACGTGATGAGCCGGATGACGCCCGGGTTGAACCTGAAGGTGAAGAACACCCTCAAGGACGACGGGTCCGACCTCGGACTGCAACTCAAGTTCAGCAACATGGACGACTTCTCCCCGGAGAAGGTCGCCCAGCAGGTCGATCCCGTCAAGAAGCTCATCGAAACCCGGGACCGGCTCCGCGACCTGCTCACGAAGGTCGACCGCTCCGAGGATCTCGAAGGGCTCCTCGAAAAGGTGCTCTCGAACACCGAAGAACTCAAGAAGCTGGCCGATCAGGTCGGCGCCCAACCAGCCGACGGGCAGTAAGAGAAGGGCCTTTGGCGCAGAAGCCCGGGACGAAGGGTGGGGCGGATCGGGGTCAAATCCCGGCGCCCGGCACCCCCAGCGCCCCCGTCTTCTCACCCTTCACCCGTTCATAATAATTTCCCCTTCTCTTAACCGGGACACAAACAATGGCCAACGAACAACAAGCGGCCGGGGCCGCGGGCGCGACCACAACCGTTGAGGCCGGCAGCCTGCTCGACCAAGTGCTGACCGCGACCAAGCAGACCGAGCGGACGCGGGCCGAGGAACTGATCCGCACGCTCACCGAAGAGGCGCTCAAGGGCACGGTCGCCTACTCGAAGAACGTGACCGTGACCATCAACCAGGCGATCAAGGCCATCGACGCGGCTGTGTCGAAGCAACTGAACGCCGTGATGCACCACCCGGACTTCCTCAAGCTCGAGGGCTCGTGGCGCGGGCTGCACCACCTCGTCATGAACAGCGAGACCAGCACCAACCTCAAACTGAAGGTGCTCAACGTCTCCAAGCGGGAACTGTTCAAGGACGTGGACAAGGCGGTCGAGTTCGACCAGTCGCAGATCTTCAAGAAGCTCTACGAGAACGAGTTCGGCACGCCCGGTGGCGAACCCTACGGGTCGCTCATCGGCGACTACGAGTTCACCAACCACCCCGAAGACATCGAGCTCCTGTCGAAGATGTCGAACGTGGCGGCGGCGGCGTTCTGCCCGTTCGTCAGCGCGGCCGACCCGAAGCTGTTCGGGTTCGACAAGGGCTGGACGGACCTCTCCACCCCGCGCGACCTGTCCAAGGTCTTCGACTCGGCCGAGTACGCGAAGTGGAAGTCGTTCCGCGACTCGGACGACTCGCGGTTCGTGTCCCTCACGATGCCCCGGGTGCTGGCGCGGTTGCCCTACGGCGCAACCACCAAACCGGTTGAAGCGTTCGGCTACGAAGAGGGCGAGTTCGACAAGAACGGCTCCCCGAAGGCCCTGGACCACGCGAACTACTGCTGGATGAACTCGGCCTACGTGATGGGCACGAAGCTCACCGATGCGTTCGCCAAGTACGGCTGGTGCGTGGCGATCCGCGGGGCCGAGGGCGGCGGGAAGGTGGAGGGGTTGCCGGCCCACGTGTTCAAGAGCGACGACGGCGACCCGGACCTGAAGTGCCCGACGGAAATCGGCATCACCGACCGCCGCGAAAAGGAACTTAGCGACCTCGGGTTCCTCCCGCTGTGCCACTACAAGAACACCGACTACGCCGTGTTCTTCGGCGCGCAAACCGCTCAGAAGCCGAAGAAGTACGACAAGCCGGAGGCCACCGCGAACGCCGCGATCTCGGCGCGCCTGCCGTACATCATGGCCAGCTCGCGCATCGCCCACTACCTGAAGGTCATGGCCCGGGACAAGATCGGCTCCTTCATGGAAACGAAGGACTGCGAGGACTGGTTGAACCAGTGGATCAGCCAGTACGTCAACTCGAACCCGAACGCGGGCCAGGAGATGAAGGCCAAGTACCCGCTGGCCGAAGCGAAGGTGTCCGTGGCCGAGATCCCGGGCAAGCCGGGCTCGTACAACGCGGTCGCGTACCTGCGCCCGTGGCTCCAGTTCGAGGAGCTTACCACCTCGCTCCGCATGGTCGCCCGCATCCCGAAGATCGGGTGAGAAGGTGCCCCCGTCCACAAGGACGGGGACTCCGAATTAGTGCCGATGCCCCGCATTGCGAGTGGGGTTATTGCTGACACCCCCGCCCTTGTGGACGGGGTTCACTTTGTCGCTCGCACCTCATGAACAGACCCGCGTTCACCTACGAGACGCAGTTCGCCGACGCCCCCGCGGCGCCGGCCGCAGCGCCCTCGTTGCTCGACGCGGTGCTCGCGGCCACCGGGGACATCCCCGGCTCGAACGAAGCTCGGTCCGCGCCGCACGCGGTGGGCCGGCTCGACCGGTTCCTCGCGGCCACCGACCTCGGCGAATCGCTCCGCGAGTGGTTCGGTACGATTCCGGAGGCGTGGACCGGTGATTTGAAGGGAAAGATCACACGCGCACTCAACCGCGACGTGGCCCGCGTCGATGAGTTACTGAACACCCAGTTGAACGCGGTCCTCCACCACCCCGCGTTCCAGAAGCTCGAAGCGTCGTGGCGCGGGTTGCGGTACCTCGTGGACCAGGTGCCCGACGGCGCGAACGTGAAGGTGCGCGTGCTCCCCGCGACGTGGAAGGATCTGGTGCGCGACCAGGACCGCGCGCTGGAGTTCGACCAGAGCCAGTTGTTCCGCAAAGTGTACAGCGACGAGTTCGGCACGCCCGGCGGCGAACCGTTCGGGCTGCTCGTCGGTGATTACGAACTGACGCACCGCGCGTACCCGGACCACCCGACGGACGACGTCGCCGCGCTGCGAGGCATCAGCGGGGTCGCGGCAGCAGCGTTCGCGCCGTTCATCACGGGCATCGATCCACGGTTCTTTGAACTCGATTCGTTCACCGAACTGGAAATCCCGCTCGATTTAGAAAGAACTCTGGCCCAATTGGACTACTTGAAGTGGCGCGCGTTCCGCGACACCGACGACGCACGATTCTCCGGTCTGCTGCTGCCGCGTGTGCTGTACCGCCGGCCCTACGGCGACGATCCCGGGAGCGGCCCGGGGTTCGCGTTCCAGGAAGACACGGCCGATCCCGCCCGCAGGGGGTACTTGTGGGGCAATCCGTGTTTCGCGTTCGCGGCAGTCGCGGCGCGGGCGTTCGCACAGTCGTCGTGGTTGGCCGACGTGCGCGGGGCGCGCCCGGACGCGACGAACGGCGGGCGCGTGATGGGCTTGCCCAACGTGGGGTACGGGACCGGGCACGGCGAAACGGCCCGGAGCGTGGTGGACGCGCACCTGACCGACGCGAGAGAGAAAGAGCTGAGCGACCTGGGCTTCGTCCCGTTGTGCCACATGCCCGGGGTTCCCGAGGCGGCGTTCTACTCGACGCCGAGCACGCAGAAGCCAAAAGCCCTCGACACCGAGGGGGCGAGCGCCAACGCCCGACTCTCCACGATGCTGCACTACATGTTGTGCGTGTCGCGGTTCGCCCACTACCTGAAGGTGATTATGCGCGACCGCGTGGGCGCGTTCACCTCGCCGGCGGAAGTAGAACGGCTGCTCTCGGACTGGCTCGCGAACTACGTTGCCAGTAACGACGACGCCAGCCTCGAAACGAAGGCCCGCTACCCGTTACGGGAGGGCAACGTGCGGGTGTGGGAGGTATCGGGTAAGCCGGGCAGCTACCAGTGTACGATCTACCTCCGCCCGCACTTCCAGTTGGATCAGTTGACCGCCGGGATCCGGTTGACGACGCAATTAAGCACACGAGCGGACACGTGACGGCGCCGCCCGCAAGGACGGGGCACCCAGAAGGGCCACCAATGACACCGACCGAAGCCTACAAAGCCGGCAAACTCGGCGACGCGGTCTCCGCGGCACTCGAACAAGTGCGCAGCGCTCCCACGGACCGCGGTAAGCGGCTGTTCCTGGCGGAACTGTGCTGCTTCAGCGGCGACCTGGACCGCGCCGACAAGCAGCTCGACGTGCTGTTCACGCCGGACGCCGCGGACATCATCCAGCTCACGCTGTTCCGCCAACTCATCCGCGGGGAAACGGCCCGGCGCGAGGTCTTCACCCAAGGCCGCGTGCCCGAGTTCCTCGCACAGCCTTCGGACGCGCTCAAGTTACGGTTGGAAGCGCTCATCCGCGTGCGCGAAGGTAAGACGGGCGAGGCCGCGGAATTGCTCGCGAAAGCAGAGGAACAGCGCCCCGCGGTCGCCGGGTCGTGCGACGGTGTCGCGTTCGACGACTGGCGCGATCTCGATGACCTCACCGCGCCCGTACTCGAAGTCATTACCGCGAACGGCAACTACTACTGGGTACCGCTCGAAGCGGTCGAGGCGCTGGAGTTCCACAAGCCGGAACGCGCACGCGATCTCTACTGGCGCCCGGCGCGCCTGATCGTGCGCGACGGACCGGACGGCGTGGTGTACGTCCCGGCGCTCTACTTCGGCTCGCACACCGCGCCCGACGACGAAGTGAAACTCGGGCGCCGAACCGACTGGCTCGGGGGTGAAACCGAGCCATACCGCGGGCGCGGGCTGCGCGAGTTCCTCGTCGGCGATGGGTCCAAGACGGTGCTGGAAATCGAGAAGATCGAAGGGGCGAAGTAGCCGTGCCGCCGATCCGCTCCGACCAACCACTGGTGCCCTCGGTCCTCGACCGGTTGCTCGACGACGAGCCGGGCGTCAGCACCGAACCGCCCCGCAACCGCTCGCAGCTCCTCCGCGAACTCAAGCTCTCGGTCCGGCGCGACATCGAGAGCCTGCTCAACGCCCGGCGCCGTAACGTGACGCTCCCGCCGGGCCTGTCCGAACTCGCGAACTCGCTCCTCACTTACGGCGTACCCGACTTCAGCGGTGCGGGGCCGGCGACCGAGGACCAGCGCAACGCCTTCTGCCGGATGCTGGAAACGGTCCTCGTCCAGGGTGAGCCGCGCCTGCTCCGCGTGGGCGTCTCTCTGGCGGGCGACGTCGACACGGCCGACCGCACGCTGCGGTTCCGTATCGACGCCCTGCTCCGCGCGGACCCGGCCCCCGAACCGGTGGTGTTCGACTCCACGCTCGAACCCTCCACGCACCAGTTCGCCGTGCAGGGTGGCTGAGAAGACAGGGGAGAAGAACGGCCACGGATGAACACAGATAAGCACGGATCGAACAAGAAGCAAAATAGATGCTTCAGCTCCGTCGAATGTGCCTTTAACACTATCTCTCGGCTGATCCGTGTTCATCCGTGGCTGATTGTTGGACCTGCCAATGACTGAAGACCTGCTCCCGTATTACAACCGCGAGTTGTCGTACATCCGCCGGCACGCGGCGCGGTTCGCGGAGGCGCACCCGAAGGTCGCGGCCCGGCTGCGCCTCGGACCCGACGGCAGCGAAGACCCGCACGTCGAGCGCCTGTTGCAAGGGTTCGCGTACCTCACGTCGCGCGTGCGCCACAAACTGGACGACGAGTTTCCGGAGATCACCCAGGCGCTCATCGGCACGCTGTACCCGCACTACCTCGCACCGATCCCGAGCTGCGCGGTAGTGCAGCTCGACCTCGATCCGGGGCAGAACGAGCTCACCAGCGGGCTCACCGTCCCGCGCGCCCAGGCGCTCGAAAGCGAACCCATTCAGGGCGAGCCGTGCCGGTTCCGCACCGCGTACCCGGTCACGCTTTTCCCCATTGATGTGCGGGTCGCGTCGCTCGCGAGTGCGCCCTTCACCGCGCCCCCCACGCCGCGCGCGAACTCCGCGCTCGCTGTGCTCCGTATCGGTTTGGGCACGCGCTCGGCGAACGTGCGGTTCGCCAACTTCGCGGGGATGACGAAGCTCCGGTTCTTCCTCCGCGGACAACCTCAACACACCCAGCGGCTTTACGAACTGCTGCTCAACCACGCGGTCGAGGTCGCGTTCGCGAAGCGCCCCGACGATAAGGGCGCGATCGCGGTCGGCCCGGAGGCGATCCAACCGGTCGGGTTCGCACGCGACGAGGGACTGTTCCCGTACCCGGCACGGTCGTTCATCGGCTACCGGCTGCTCACTGAGTACTTCACGTTCCCGCAAAAGTTCCTGTTCTTCGACGTGACCGTTCCGCAAGCCGCACTCGCACGCACCGACGGTGTCCTCGAACTGTTCGTCTTCCTGAACCGGCAGGCCGCGGACCTCGAACCGAATATCACGGCCGACACGTTCCGGCTCGGGTGCGCGCCGATGGTGAACCTGTACGAGCAACCGGCCGAACCGATCCGGCTCACGCAGCAGCAGTTCGAGTACCGCGTAGTGCCGGACCATCGCCGTCCGCTCGCGCACGAGGTCTATTCCGTCAACAAAGTGACCGCGACCGCGGCCGACGGGCGCGAGACAGAATACGCCCCGTTCTTCGCGGTGAAGCACAGCGGTTCGGGTTCGCGGCGCGAAGGTGCGGCCGGCGCGGGGGAAGCCGCCCACCCATACTGGCACTCGGCCCGCCGCCCCGCGGCCGACGCCGCCGAACCGCGCCCCGATTCGACGGCCGTCGATCACGGCACCGAGATGTACCTGTCGTTCGTGGACATCGGTTTCAACCCGGCCGCGCCGATCGACCGGACGGTGTTCGTGCAGTGTACCTGTACGAACCGCGACCTCCCGGCCCGGCTCCCGTTCGGGGGCGGGCAACCGAAACTCCAACTCACCGAAGGCAGCGGACTCGTCACGCGGATCACCTGCCTCACGCCCCCGACGCCCACGGTCCGAACGCACCTGCGCGAAGAAGGATTGTGGCGACTGGTGTCGCACCTCACACTTAACCACCTGTCGCTGACCGACGGCCCCGACGGTGCGGACGCACTGCGCGAGATCCTCGCACTGTACGACTTCACGGAATCTGCCGCGACCCGCGCGCAGATCGAGGGCGTGCGTGGCGTGAGCGGGAAGCGCGTTTTGGGGCGCGCGAACGGCGCGGTGTGTCGCGGAGTGGAAGTGGGCATCGAGTTCGATGAGGACCGCTACACCGGTAACGGGATGTACCTGTTTGCGAGCGTACTGGACCGCTTCTTCACCCTGTACGCGAGCGTGAACACGTTCACCCGTACCGTCGCAACGGTCGCCCGAAGGGAGGGCGTTTACAAGCGCTTCCCGTCCCGGGCTGGCGACCAGATCGTGCTGTAAGTTCCGGCAAAAGCGTCGTGCGCGTTATTTTCGTTGAACAGATCGTGTGCTGAGATGAGTTCCACTCCCCACCCCCGCTCGCCGCTCGCCGCGCTGTTCGCCGCACCGGGGAAGTTCGACTTCTTCCAGGCGGTGCGGTTGCTCGAACGGTTTGCTTCGGCCGAGGACCGAGCCGCGGTCGGGGGTGACACCGCGCCCGAGCAGGAAGCGGTGTCATTCCGCGTGCTGCCTGCGCTACGTTTCCCGGTGGGATCGGTGTCAAAGGTCGCGCCCGAACGCGACGGGGCGCCGGAACTGGTTACCACATTCGGCGGATTGACCGGGCCGGACGGGATTCTACCGCAGCACTACACGGCCCTCCTCATTAGCCGGTCGCGGCTCAAGGACCACACGCTCCGCGACTGGCTCGATATGTTCCACCACCGACTCCTGTCGCTGTTTACACGTGCGTGGGAGAAGAACCGATGGGCCGCGGTCGTGGACCGGCAGCGTGCGGAGGGCGCGACTCGCGAGGACGCCGCCACGCGCGCGGGGTTCTCGGTCGCGGGATTCGGTACCGGCGGGCTGCGCGAGCGGCTGAAGCTCCCCGGCGACGTGCCCGTCTTCTACGCGGGGCTGCTCTCGCGCCAACCGAGCACCGCGACGGGGTTAGAGCAGATTCTCGGCGACTTCTTCGGCTGGCCGGTCCGCGTAGAGCAGTTCGCGGGTCAGTGGCTCTACCTCGACGCCGAGAACAAGGCGGAGCTCCCGCGCGAGGGGCACACGGGGCTGAATTGCACTCTCGGGCGCGACGTGGTGATCGGGCGCCGCGTGTGGGACGTGCAGGGGAGCGTCCGCGTCGTGGTCGGGCCGCTCGACGGGCGCGCGTTCCGCAGCCTGCTCCCCGGTGGGGACGCCCGGGGGCCGGTGTGCGAGATGGTCCGCCTGTATCTGGGCCTGGAGTTCGATGCGGAGATCCAGGTGGTCATCGAACCGGACGCGGTACCGGTCACCGCACTGGAGTACGACGAGCGCGCCGGCCCTCGGCTCGGCTGGAACACGTGGGTACGCACGCACAACTTCGGCGCGCCCGTGAGTGACGTGAAGTTCGCGGTGAAGTGAACCTCAGCCGTTCGTTGCACACGCTGCAATCGCACTCTCGACGTCCCTGTCTCCCGGGCGCCGCACGCGCAACCGTTCGAGTGCGGGTAGCACGCAGGGATCGGCAAGGATTTCAGCCGCTTCGATCGTCGTAAGATAGGGGTCCGGGCCGTCCAGTTCGGCAATAATGGCTTCGGCCGCGCGCGCGTCCCTGCGGTGAACCAAACCCTTGAGTGCCTCACCGCGCGTTACGTCATCTACGTCCGCAGTACGCGCCCACAACGCCGCACGAAGTTCCGGGCTGTCCCACTCCGTCTGACTCGCAAGTGCGAACGTAGTCCAATCGCGAACCAATTCGCTCGTATCACTGGTAAGAGCGATCAGCGTGGCGATGGCCCGTTCATCGTCCAAACCAGCGAGCGCATAGGCGACGCCGTAGCGAATGTGGTCGTCCGGATAGCCCACAAATCGCACGGCGCTTGGCAAGCATTCGAGCTGGTGCAGGTGCCCGAACGCGATCAGCGCGTCGTAAATAACGTCTTCGTTTTTCTCAGTTCCTAGCAAGTTCGCAAGCAGTTGAACTGATTCCACCGCGAACGGTTTATCTTGCTTGTAACCGAGTTGAGCGTGAATGTTCACACCGAGCGCGCGTTCCATTGGGCATGCGCTGGTGAGCAAACGAGTTGCGGTGTCGAACACCTCGCGCGTTCCGCGCCCGTGAAGTATGCGGATGACTTCCCAATGTGGATCACCATCTTCATCCGTCGGCGGATGAGACAGCGCGAACGAAATCAGTTCGTCCGTCGACCACGTCGGATCAAAACCGGCGTTCATACACTGCCTTGCTGTGTTGAAGTTTGTCTTGTGTTCGTGGCACAGGCCTCTGACCTGTGTGAGCGCCTCCACAGGCCAGAGGCCTGTGCCACCAAACCAAATACTCCGCGCCTCAATTCAACACCGCGCCGCTGCCTCCGGCGTTCCGCGTGAACACCGCCATTTGGCTCGGCGCGCCGACTTCTGCGTCCACGTCGCCGAGCGGGTCGATACGGGTCGTGTAGCCGTGGGTGGCGCACACGCCCGCGCACCACGACGCGAACTCGGCGCGGGTCCACTCGAAGCGGTGGTCCGCGTGCCGGAATTTGCCGGCCGGCAGGTTCTCGAACCGCACGTTGTATTCGCGGTTCGGCGTCGTGAGCACGATCACTCCTGGCCGTGCGGCACCGAACAGCGCGCGCTCGAAGGCGCCCAACCGCGGTGGGTCGAGGTGCTCGATCACTTCCACTACGGCCGCGGCGTCGAAGCCTTCGAGCCGGGCGTCGCGGTACGTGAGGGCACCGTGCAGGAGCTTCACGCGGTCGCCCAGATTGTCGGGCAGGCGCTGGCGGTCGAGGCGCTGGCGCGCGATTTCCAGGCTCCGCACGGACACATCGACGCCGACCACTTCCTTGAATTGCGGATCAGTCGCGAGCAGCCGGAGGAGCTTCCCCTCCCCGCACCCGAGGTCTAGCACGCGATTAGCACCGCTCGCGCGCAGAGCGGCATGAACAGTTGCGAGGCGCCGTTCGTGCAGGCTCACGCGGGCTTCCAACCGTTCTTCCGCCAGGTCTTGTGCAGCCGCGGCTTCATCCGGGTCGGTCACTTCGTCCCGCCCGAGCGAACTGAGCGCGGACTTCACCAATTTGCCCTGTCTGCGCAAGTACCGGGCCGCGATCTGTTCCTTTTCCGGGTGCGCGGCGAGCCAGTTCCCGCCGTGACGGAGGAGCTTGTCTACCTCATCGGTGCTGACCCAGTAGTGTTTCTCATCGTCGAGCACGGGGACGAGGACGTAGAGGTGCGAGAGCAGGTCCGCGAGCCGAACCATGGCCGAGAGTTCGACCGTGAAGTACGGCGATTCACCCCACTCCGGGAAGTGTGTGTCGAGCGGGTGCCGCGTGGCCGAAACGTCGTATCCGAGTGGCTCGAAAAGTCTACGCAGGAAGCCCTCTCCTCCGCGCCGGCACGGAAGCGCTGTGAGCCGGGCGACCAGGGGTAGCGGGGTCTCGGCGAGTTCCGGCTTCGCCTTGCAGCTCCCGTTGAGTGCGCTGCCGAACACTTGTGACAGGGCGACGCTCAGGAACGAGGACGCCGCGTAGGGTCGGTCGTTGACGTACTGCGCGAGAAGCTCGTTACCAGTGCTTCGCCGCTGGCGCGCGAGTCCGACCGGGTCCACGTCGAGAACGAGAGCCGCGGTACAGCGCTCGTCGGCCGCCTCGGAATAGAAGACGTGAGCCTGCCCGAACGTGAGATCGAACGATTGCACCTTGTCGGGGTGCTTGTGCAACAGCCAACCCAGGTCGGTCGCGGGGCTACGAGTCGTCGTTACAGTCAGGAGCATGTGTCGTCCGTTCAGGGCGCCTGTGTCGGTTGTTTCGATGAAGGGGACCGCACACTCTGGCGATGGAGTAACTGTTGCGGGGACCAGTTGGCCCGCAGTGTCCCTTGAGACATATTGAGAAGTGGCCGCCGCGCCGGGTTCACGGAGCCGCCAATGTTTCAGATCGCCGCGCTGTCGTTGGCACTGTCGCCCGGGTTCGGGGGGGATCCGGTGGGGCCGAAGCGCTACCCGCCCGTCTACATTCCGGTCGAAGCACCGAGCGGGTATCTGTACCAGCCCACTTACGACGTGCGCACCGCGGTCCGCTTACCCGCCACTCAATACGCGCCAAAAGCCGGCGACGTGCTGCTTCTGAGCGACACCACGCCGTTCTGGACGACCCTGTACCGACTCGTGTTCAGCGGGCGCCCGGGGCACTCGGCCCTCGTGGTGACGATGCCGGACGGGAAACTCGGGGTACTGGAAGCCGGATTCAACGACACGATCTGGACCCGACTTACACCGCTCGACTACCGGCTCGCACAGTTCCCCGGTTACATCTGGGTGCGCCAGCGCCACGTTCCGCTCACGCCGGACCAGGATGCCCGGCTCACCGCGTTCGCGGTTTCGGCGGAGAACAAGCGGTACGCGGTGGGGCTGTTCGCGGCGCAAATCACCCCACTCAGCCCGCGCGGGCCGATCCGCACGGCGCTCGCGCCCGGCCCACGCGGACCGGGGCACCCGGTGTTCTGCACGCAAGCCGTTCTCGAAGCGCTCGTGTTCGCGAAGGTCATCGATCGTCGGACGATCACCCCACGGCTCGTACCCGCATAACTTCTTTTCGTATAACTTCGTATAATGTATGCTATACGAAGTTATTACCGAAGCGAGCCGATCGCCGAGCGAGCCGCCTGTCGGCCACGTACCCGAACAGACCTCTTTTACGAACCGCTCGCGGAACCCGTACATCGATCGGCACCCGCCGCTGCTCGACGGGTGGGCGCCGCCCGCACAGTGGACACCAGTCGTGGGTTGGTCGGTTGGGGGGAAGGACGTGCCGAAGCCGCCGTCAGCCTGGCCCGGCGGGGAGGCTCACGTGGTCCACCCAATCGGTGGCGGTGCGAATCAGCCTCCGACACCCGTCGTCGTCGGGCGTGTTCCCGGCGAACTTGGCCAGGTCGCACTCGTCGAGCACCGCCCGCAGCGCCTCGGACTGTTCGACCGGCCACCCCTGCTGAGCCGTCGCCGCTGAAAGCTCGGTGGTCGTAAGTTTGGTCGCCGGGACCGCGAACCGGCGCTCCACGAACTCGCGCAAGATCGCCGCGACCCGCTCTGCAACAACATCGCCGTACATGTCGCCGGCCTCCAGTCGCGCGAGAGCGGCCCGCGCCCACTCGGTCGGCGGAATCGGTCGACGCCCCCGCCGGCGCATCAAAATGGCGAGCCCCACGACCGCACACACGAGCACGCCAGCGCCCGCGATCCACGGAACCAAAGCCCGATCCGAAGACGTCGGCCGCTCCACGGCCGGAATGTCTTCAACAGCCGTAACCGAGTGCGGTTCCGGAAGCGGCGCGGACTCGCTGCTCGTGCGCTCGACCGTCACTTCCACCGCGGGCCACGTCACCGACTGACGGTTCACGGTCACGGGGTTGAACGTCGCGCGCAGCGGTTTCCCCGGCACGTAGGGATCGAGCCGGTACACCTGCTGCCACCGTTCGCGCCCGTTCGACAGCGGCTTGATTTCGGCCTCGCCATCGGGCCGGATGCGCCAGCTCGCGTCCGCGTCCGCGGTGAGCAGCGACTTCGGCAGTTCCATAGCGCCGCGCAGAGGAGCGGGGCCTTCGATCGCGAGCGTAACGCGGACCGACTGCGACAGCTTCACTTGAGTCTGGTTCACTTGCGCGGACGCAACGACGTCCGACGGCTGCGCCCGAACCAGCGCTGCACCAACGAACAGAAGCACCAGCGCCGGCACCGCGGCCCGGATTCCCGTCTGGGTCAGCATCTCTATCCGTGCCTCCGGCGGCGGTCGCGCTTGCGGAAGAAGTTCAACAGCGCGTCGAAGTGATCGCCGTCCGTTCCCGCTTCGATCAGATCGGCCTGGCAACCCCGTGCGAGCTTGGCGAACGCCTCGTCGCGTGCTTTGGTGGCGGCGGCGAACTGGTCCCGGACGCGCCGATCGCTGGTGTCCACCAGTACCTGCTGACCGGTTTCGGCGTCCTGGAGCCGGACCAGCCCCACCGCGGGCCACACGCGCTCACGCGGGTCGCTCGTGCGCACCGCGATCAAGTCGTGTTTGTGCGCGGCGCGGCGGAACGCACCCTCGAACCCCTTCCCGATGAAGTCGCTCATGAAGAACACGATGGCCCGCCGGCGCTGCACCTTGTTGAGGTAGTCGAGCGCCGCGGCGAGGTCGGTTCCCGGGTGCTTCGGGTCGAACGCGAGGATGTCGCGCAGCAGCCGGAGGACGTGGCGCGGGCCTTTGTTCGGCGGAACGAAGCGCTCCACCTCGGACGAGAACGCGAGCAGCCCGACACGGTCGTTGTTGCTCACCGCGCACAGCGCGAGTAGTGCCGCGAGTTCCGCCGCGGCCGAGCGCTTCGTGAGTTGCCGCGTGCCGAACCCCTGGCTCGCGGACACGTCCACCACGAGGATCATCGTCAGCTCGCGTTCCTCGACGAACCGCTTGATAAACGGGTGCCCGACGCGCGCGGTCACGTTCCAGTCGATGGTCCGCACGTCGTCGCCGGCCTGGTACTCGCGCACCTCCTCGAACGACAGCCCGGCCCCCTTGAACGCGGAGTGGTACTCGCCGCCGAGGAGCGTTTGAACGAGCCGCCGGGCGCGGAGGTGCAGCCGGCGCACCTGGCGAAGCACATCAGCAGGAAGCATGAAACCGAAGCTCTCGCGGGGAATACACTCTCGATCACATTAGAGACGCACCACGGTTCCGGCGCTCACTCCGCGGAGTAGAACCCGATCACCGCGCGCACGGCCCGTCGCCACTCCCGTAGTTTCTTCGCGCGATCAGGGGCCGGTAACTTCGGCTCGAACCGGGTCGCGGCCGACACCAGCGCGCCGACCGAGGACTCGTCGGCGTGCCCGGCTCCGATGGCCGCGAGGAACGCGGCCCCAAGAGCCGTCGACTCGTTCTGGGCCGCCCGAGCGACCGGGCGCCCGAGCGCATCGGCCTGGAACTGCAAGAACCAGTCGTTGCGCGCCATCCCGCCGTCCACACGCAGGAGGCCCGTTCCGCACGTCCCCCCTGGTGAATTAGGTTGTGCCTGTAACCCCTCCC
>HG799463.1:1184544-1263687 GCA_000531095.1 Gemmata massiliana
ATGGTTCGGTCCCCCCTTCCTTCTTAGGGAAGGGGGTTAGGGGGTTAGGTTGTCTTTGCTCCCCCTTCCCTTCAGGGAGGGGGGCTGGGAGGGTAGGTTGCCCCCGTTCGGCCGCGTCGATCAAATCCGCCACCTGGAACGCGACGCCTTCCAGTGCCGCGCGCCCCAAATCGGCTGCGGTCGTCGCCCGTGTCAGTCCGAAGATCACCCCGCGGGCTTCGGGAACCCAGTGCGGCGCCCCCAAGCCCACGAACCCCGGTACAAATAGCACCGGTTCCGCGGGGTTCGATTCCTTCGCGAGCCGCTCCACTTCCGCCGACGACTTGAACAGGTGAAGCCCGTCGCGGAGCCACTGCACCGCGGCCCCCGCGATGAACACGGCGCCCTCAAGGGCGTACTTGGGGCGTGCGTTGGTCATCGCGGCCACGGTGGTAAGCAACTTGTGTTTCGACTGTACCGCGGTTTCACCCGTGTGGAGCAGGTAGAACGCCCCCGTACCGTAGGTACACTTCGCCTCGCCGGGGGTGAAGCAGCCCTGCCCGAAGAGCGCGGCCTGCTGATCGCCCGCGACGCCGCGGATCGGTACGCCGTCGGGGAGAAAGTCCAACCCCTTCGTGACGCCGTACTCGGCCACGCTCGGCTTCACGTCCGGCAGCGCGGCGCGGGGTACACCGAAGTAGCGGAGCAGTTCGTCGTCCCACTGCATCGTGTGGATGTTAAACAGCAGCGTGCGGCTCGCGTTGGTCGCGTCGGTGGCGTGAACTGTGCCACCTGTAAGCCGCCAGATGAGGAAGGAATCGACCGTGCCGAACGCCAGTTCCCCGCGGTCCGCAACGACCTTCAGCAGCGGCGCGCGGTCGAGGAGCCACCGGAGCTTCGTGCCCGAAAAGTACGGGTCGAGCACGAGCCCGGTCTTCGCGGTCAGCATCGGCTGATCGGCCGCGTGCTCGCGGCAAAAGTCGGTGGTGCGGCGGTCCTGCCACACGATCGCACGGTGAACCGGGCGCCCGGTGGCCCGGTCCCACGCGACCGCCGTTTCGCGCTGGTTGGTGATCCCGATCGCGGCCACAGACCTGGCGTCGCGCCCCGACCGCGCGAGCGCCTCGCGCACCGTGCGCGCGACCGAGTACCAGATGTCTTCCGGTTCGTGCTCCACCCAACCGTCGTGCGGGTAGTGCTGTTCGATTTCCTGCTGCGCGGTGCCGAGCACGTCGAACGTTTTTGCGTCGTACACCACGGCGCGCGAACTGGTGGTTCCCTGGTCGATTGCGAGAATAACGGGAGAGGACATCGAACGGCTCCGGCAAAGGTCCAGTGTTCGCGGCTCATGGTATCATTGCCGGACCGCGAGCGACACTACCAATGCCGGTTCCTCACGTTCCGTTCACCCGACCGCGCACAGGAACCGGTCCGCCTTGTCGCGAAGCGGAACGCGGTCCGGAGCCGGGGTCGGCACGCGGCGCGGTGTCGGAGCGACCGGGAGCCCACTCGGGGCGGGTTTGACTCGCGCCAGACGCGACTTGGCCTCCGCGAGACGCGCGTCGGCGTGGTCCAGTAGCTCCCGACGATCGGCTCCAAGTTCGACGCGAAACGCGACCAGTTCGCGTTCCTCCGAGCGCTGCTTCACGAGTTCCTCGAGCCGTTCGATCACAGCCGGCTTGTCCCCCTCGGCTTCCGCCAACTTGATACGTGCCTCGGTCCACTCGGCCTCCGCAACTAGGGCATCGAGCTTGCTGGCAAGGCCACCCTCGAACCGCTTCTTCACGTATTCCAGAGCGCGCCCTTTGGCCGCCACCGCGTCGCGCAGCGGTTGCACGACTTCGGAGGCAGGCGCCGATTTGGGCTCCTCGGATTTCGCCTTCAAGTTACTAATCGCCACCCGGAACCCGCTGCGGGCGTGACTGTACCCCGCTTTGCCGATCCGGTAGCGCGCCGCGGAACGAGACAGCCAGTACGAGGACACGGCCGTACCGCCGCGGTGAACCAGTTCACGGTTCGAGTCGAGCGCAAGTTCCGAAACGTTGCCCAACATATCGAACAAGCCGAACGGGTTGGGTTCCCTTCCGCCCACCGCGTGGCTCCGATCGTCAGAATTCGTCTTGATCCACTCGTAGGTTTCCAGCGCCGAGGGTTCCGCTCCGCAATACCAGGGAGTCGTGGTCCCCGCGCGGCACGCGAACTCCCATTGCCCCTCGGACGGGACGACGTAGGTCCGGCCCTCTTTCTGACTGAGCCAGGCGCAGAACGCTTGCGCGTCGGCCAGCGTTACGAACACGACCGGGTGCTTGCGCGAGGGCACATACACCGTGTTCTTCCAGGTGTATTCGGGCTTCTGAACGTCCCGGCCAGTGTTTTTGTCCCAGGCCCAACCGCCCCGGCCGCTCGCTTCCGCCGTCGTGACGTAGCCCGTTTGCGTCACGAACAGCTCGAACTGCTCGCTCGTGACTTCGTGGGAACCCAAATAGAACGGGGCGCCAATTGTTATCACCTTGGCGGGCGCCTCACGTTGGATCTCCTGATGCTCCCACTCCTCCGGGTCTACCATCCTGAGCACAGGTGCAGTCGCAACTGGCTCGGGTTTGCGGCCCTCCTGTACGCTCCCGGGTGGGATGAGCCGGAACTTCATACCGACGGAATTGGTGTGTTCGACCGGCAGAACGAGATGACGCGACCAGGCTCTTTGGTGCTCGTTCGCTTGAATCGCGTCGAACGGGGCAGTAGCGGGCGACGGTTCGGGGTCCGCGATGTGATCGGTGCGTTGAGGGTTGTCGCGCATGACGACCCGAATGGTGACCCGCTCGCCGCGCTTGATCTCGAACCCCGGTGCGCGGTCGGCGCTCGTCCGCGACGAGTGACCGGTGAGCACGCCGTGCGTCGCGATCTTCCAGTGCTCCGCGGTCCGCTTGAGTGAGGCGAACCCCGGTTCGAGTTTGTACTTGCCCGGCGGCAGTTTGATCTTCGGGTGCTGGCTCACATCGAACCAGTCGGTGACCGCGTCGTCACCCTGGTGAACAATCACCGACACCAGCTCGGGGTCCGGGACGATTTCGACTTCGCCCTGATTGCCCACGTACAAAGCAAGTGGACCGAACTCAACAACGCTGGAGCACACGATTAGCAAGGCCAAAGCCGCTACGAAAGGAACCCAGCTCCGCGGCGCCGGTGTTTTTGGGCGCGCGTGTTTGACCGGTGCCCCCGCGGGTACAGGCCCCGGCGACTTGGGAGAGGGAACCGACCCAACCGAGCGAAGCGCGATCGGCGCGCACACGAGAAGGGTGAAAACTGACAACGCCAGCCCCGGGTCCGGTATAAGCGCGGCTAAAGGAATGGCGAAGGCGATCACACCCGTGGCCCACATTGCGAGCCAGGGCGCGGTAGGCGCGAGTTTGCCGGCGGGAATGCGCGCGACGTCCACTAACGTGCTGTGTTCCTGTAACTGGCGCTCGCAGTCGGCGAGTACGGCGGCCACTTCCTTCGCGCTCTGGTACCGCTGGTCCGGGTCTTTCGCGTGCAGCTTCTCCACGATCCGGCACAGCCACTCCGGTATCTCGGGAATGACCTCCCGGATCGGGCGCGGGTCTTCGTCGCAGACGCGCTTCAGCACGGCCAGCGTCCCGCTCGCGCGGAACGGCGGGCGCCCGGCGCACATCACGTAGATCACGCTCCCGAGGCTGAACAGGTCCGCGCGGTGGTCGAGGGTGTCGCCCCGTGCCTGTTCTGGGGCCATGTACATCGGCGTCCCGGCCACGATCCCGCTCTGCGAAATGCTCGCGTCGTCCGCGGCCCGCGCGAGGCCGAAATCGGTGAGTTTCACGTGTTGGTTCGGGCCGCCGATCAGCACGTTGGAGGGCTTGATGTCGCGGTGAACCAGCCCCTGTGCGTGTGCGGCCGCCAGTCCCTCGGCGAGCTGCCGACTGATCCGCAGGATCTCCGCCACGTCCAACGGTCCGGCGCGGTCGAGGCGCTGTTGGAGCGTTTCGCCGGGCACGAACTCCATCACCAGGAACGGGAGCGGGAGTTCCTCGACCGCGTGGACCTGGACCACGTTCTCGTGTCGGATTTGGGCCGACGACCGGGCCTCGCGGATGAACCGCTTGCGCGCCGGCGACGTGGTCGCCATTTGCGGCGCGAGCACTTTCACCGCGACCACCCGTTGCAGCACGTCGTCGAACGCGCGGAACACGATCCCGAACCCGCCGCGCCCCAACACTTCGAGCACCTCGTAGTGCCCGATGCGCCCGAGTGAATCGGGGCGCGTAGGCGGTGCGAGAAACCGGAGCGCCTCGTCTGTGTCGGCAAGGCCAACGGCCTCGTGCGCCACGGTACGTGCATCGGCGCGGTCCGGATCGGGCGCAGCGACCGCGGGGTGTTCGAGGAAGGAGCCAGCGCCCTCGTGTGCGCTGAGCAGCCGTTCGATCCGCTGTCGGCGTTTCACGTCACCGGCACAGGCGCCAACCAAATACGTGGCCCGTTCGACCGGATCGGTCTTTTCGAGCGCGGCCGCGAAGATCGTTTCATCGGTCATGGCGGATTCCCACAAAGAGCGAGGCACCCTCAATGCGAGAACGGGGTCGAAGGTGGCTCACAGAATTTCGGAATCCCGCAACACAACTGCGCAACAAAGGCAAAATTGCCACGATTGTCGATGGTGCAGCGCTAGTTCGCCTCTTCTCGTTGCGGCAACTCCCCGCTCATCCGCTGATACAACCACGCCTTGCTGAACACCCAGTGACGTTTCGCAGTGGCCGGGGAAATCTCCATCGCGTCGGCCGCTTGCTCGATGGTCATTCCCACGAAGTACCGAAGTTTCACGAGTTCGGCTTTCTGCGGGTCGAGGAGCGCGAATTCGTTGAGCGCCTCATCGAGCGCGACCAGATCCTCGTCCGGGCGCGGGGCGGCGATGGGCACGTCTTCCGCGTCGAGGCGGTTCAGGTCGCCGCCGTGTTTCGCGGTCCGCTTCTTGCGGGCGGCATCGACGAGAATCCGGCGCATCGTTTCGGCCGCGGCCGCGAAGAAGTGCCCGCGGTGGTCGAATTGTTGGTCGTGCCCGAGTCGCAGGTACGCCTCGTGAACGAGCGCAGTGGCTTCGAGCATGTGCCCGGGCTTCTCGGACGCGAGCTTCGCCGCCGCGAGCCGACGCAACTCGTCGTACACGAGCGGGAGCAGTTCCGCGGCCCCGGCCCGGCCCGCCCGAACGTCGTCCAGAACGCGGGTGATCTCATTCATGGGATTGAGGATAAACGTCGCGGCCAATTCGAGCAACCACCACTGCGAACCGCGTCCCGATGATGAATGCGTCTTGAAAGGGCGGCGGAAGTTTGGCCCCGCGCGAACAAAAGATGAAAGTCAGCGCGGTTCTCACATCTAACGTTTGACACCGGCCCCCGGTTCTGGCATCCTGACTTTTACGCGGGCTCAACATTCCGCCCGCCCAACATTCAAAATTCAAATAGGGCCACAGCGGGTTGGCGGGTCGGCGTTTCGGCAATACCATCTCCCCCGAAGCGCTTGAAACCGAAACTCGCGCGGCAGCTATCACCTCAGGGTTCCCGGAATGCCCGAACCCCCTCGTACCGGCGACGCCGTTCTCGCACTCGTGCGGCGCGCAGAAGTCGCGGACGACGATGCACTCACCGGGTTTCTCACGCGGTCCGGACCGATCCCGTCCACCGCGCCCGATACGGCCACCCGGCTCATCCAGGCGGGCATTCTCACGCCGTTCCAAGCCAAGTTGATCCTCCAGGGCAAGCACAAGGGCTTCAAACTCGGGCCGTACCGCATCCTGAACCAGATCGGCGCGGGCGGAATGGGCACCGTGTACCTCGCGGAGCACGCGGCACTGCGCCGAAAGGTCGCACTGAAGGTGCTACCGGGTAAACAGTCGCTCGACCCGGCCAACGTGGAGCGGTTCTACCGAGAAGCCCGCGCCGCAGCCGCCCTCGACCACCCGAACATCGTTCACGCTTACGACGTCGTGTGCGATCGGGGTACGCACTTCCTCGTGTTCGAGTACATCGACGGCGAAACCCTCGATCGGCTGCTCGCCACACGCGGGCGGTTGCCCGTCGGCCAGGCCGTCAGTTACGTGGTTCAGGCCGCCGCGGGGCTCCAGCACGCACACGACAAGGGCGTCGCCCACCGCGACATCAAGCCCGCGAACCTGCTCGTCGGGCGCGACGGGATCGTGAAGGTACTCGACCTCGGACTCGCGGAGTTTTTTGAAGACTCCAGCACGAAACTCGGCGCGAGCAACAACGCGATGGGCACGACGGACTACGTCGCCCCAGAACAGCTCCGCGGGTGTATCGCTGCCGATCACCGCGCCGACATTTACAACCTCGGGGCCACGCTCTACCACCTGCTCACCGGCCAGCCACCGTTTACAGGAACGACCGCGGCGAAGATGATCGCGCACCAGTTGTCGCCCGTTCCGCCGGCACACGACATCTGCGACGACGTGCCCGAAGCGCTGTCCAACGTCGTCGAAATCATGCTCGCGAAAGACCCCGCGGACCGCTACCAAACGGCTGCCGAAGCGGTTCAGGCGCTGCTGCCGTTCATGAACACCCCGGACCGCCGCGGGATGGCGTCCGGGAAGCTCCCGCCGCTCGCCGCGGCCGCTGTGCAAGAAAGTACGGCCGGGCTGGAAGTAGCGCCGATCCTCGAAGCGATCGACACCGCCGCCGCGCTCGCCCGGGCGCAGCGCATTACGCGATGGGCCGTCACCGGGATGATCGCGGGCATCCTGTTCGGAATCATTTCGCTCACAGCGGCGCTCGTCATGTGCCAGTAACGGTAGCTCCGTAGCACGAATAATTACAAACCCTCGCCCTGAAATAAGATCCGCTATTCAGAGCTGTGACGCCGCGACCGCGTGCCGACGCAAAAGCTCCCCACGCCCTTTCGCTAAATCCGCACGTCCCGCATTCCGCGCGAATTCGCCCGCCCCCGAAAGCCGATACACCTTGGACATTGTGTCTTTTGAGGTGCGAAATGGACTTCGCGTTCTCCCGTCGTGGGCTGATGCAGGGTGCGGCCGCTGTGGGCGGAGCTTTGGCCGCCGGCGCTGCGAATGCTGGCCCCATTGCGCACGTCCGCGAAGCGCGGCACCCGGGCTGGGTGTTCGGCCGCATGACCGGCGCCGAAGCTCTGTGCGCGGCACTGCTCGCGGAGAACGTCGGATGCGTGTACGGCATTCCTGGCGCGCAAGAAAACGAACTGTGGGACACCTTCAAAGAAAAAGGCATTCCGTACCTGCTCGTCACCCACGAGTTCTCCGCCGCGTGCATGGCTGATGGCTACACACGCAGCACCGGGAAGCCCGGCGTACTGTGCGTCGTTCCCGGTCCGGGAGTGACTAACTCACTGACCGGATTGGGCGAAGCACTGCTGGACTCTTCGCCGCTCGTGGCAATCGTCGGCGATGTGGCGAACGGCGAGAAGGCGAAGCCGTTTCAGGTTCACGCGCTGAATCAGGTCGATTTGCTCAAGCCGGTGTGCAAGTGCGTGTACCAGGTGCAGACGGTCGCGCAGATTGCAGCCGCGGTGCGCCAGGCGTTCATCACCGCCACTCAGGGCGAACCGGGACCGGTCGCGGTAGTGGTGCCGTACAACCTGTTCATCGAAGCACACGACTTCCGCACTCCCCCGCCCGCGATTCCGGCACCACCCTTCGATGACACTGCGTTCGAGCGCGCGCTGCCGTTCCTGGCGGACAAGAAGCACCGCGTCGGCATTTACGCGGGCGCCGGGTGCATGGAGTACGGGGCGGAACTCACCGCAGTCGCAGAACTGCTCCAGGCTCCCGTAGCCACGAGCGTCTCGGGGCGCGGGGTCATTAGCGACTCACACCCGCTCGCAGTCGGGTGGGGATTCGGCCCGCACGCCAGCGCGGTCGCGGAAACGGTGTTTGCTGGCGAAAAGAAGCACCCGCTGAAATCGGGCGTTGACACGCTCCTCGCGATCGGGGTGAAGTTCAGCGAAGTCTCCACCGGTTACTACGGTAACCCGCAACCCAAGCACGTCATTCACGTCGACGCGAACCCGTGCAACCTGGGCCGCATTCTGAAGACGGACGTGTGCGTCCACGCGGACGCGGGCACCTTCTTGGGGCGCCTGCTCGCGTGCGGGGACACGCTCCGGCGCGCGGAAGACAAGTGGCTCGTGAATCACATCCGCACGCTGAAGGCCGACGCCGCGAAAGAACTCTGCAACATCCCGCAACCGAAGTGCGGCGTCGACCCGCTCGCGACCGTCGCCGCGCTCCGCAAGGTGCTCCCGGCGGACGCGATGCTCTTTACCGACGTGAGCGTGACGGAGCACCTCGCGGCCGAGCACTTCCGCGTGTGCCAACCACGCACGTACTTCAACCCGGTCGACAATCAGGCGATGGGGTGGAGCGTCCCGGCCGCACTCGGCGCCCAGCGCGTGCATTACGGGAAGACGGTCGCGACGCTCACCGGCGACGGGTGCCTGCTCATGAGCGCGATGGAGATCACCACCGCGGCGCGCGAGCACCTACCGGTGAAGTTCGTGATTCTCGACGACCAGGCGTATCACTACATGCAGATGTTGCAGAAGCCCGCGTACCTGCGGACCACGGCCACGATCCTCACCCGGCTCGACTACAAGGCCCTGGCACAGGCGTTCGGGGTGGCCTTCGTGGAAGTGACCTCGCACGCAGACCTGGAGCCGAAGCTCCGCGGCGCGGTGTGCCACGACGGACCGGTTCTGGTTCGCGTGCTCACCGACTACAGCACGCGCAAGGTGCGATGGGTGGACGCCGTCCGGGCGCGGTACACTAAAGAACTGACCGCGGCGCAAAAGGCGCGGTTCCTGGCTCGCATCGGCTCGCGCGCGATCCAGTTAGAGAAGAAGAACGACTAAACCGCGAACAGGTGTGCGATGTCCGAAGACGATTTCGTTCCACCTTCGACCAGTTCCGCGCTCGCGCTGTCGCCGGGCACGGGCGGCGGGCTCGCGGGGCTGGCGATCGGCTGCACGCTACTGATTTCTGCGTGCGTGCTGATGGTGTTCAACGTGATCCTGTTCGGCCGGGGACTGGTCGACGTCCCGCGCGACCTCGCCCAGTACGGCGGACTGATCGGAACCACGGGCGTCGCAATTCTTGGTCTAATCGCGGTGATTATTAGCGTTCGGAGTTGGTCCGCGGCCCGGCAAAGCGGCGAATCGGTCGCGCTGAATGTCGCCGCGACCGCGGCCAGCCTCGTCGGGCTGGTCGCGTGGCTGATCGCGGGAATCGACCTGATGATGATTCTGCTCAAGTAGAGAACGAGCCGCGACAGCTCCCTTGCGGTCACGGCTTGTTACAATGGCACCGAAGCCGAACCAGCTCAGGTGCCCCAACCGCAGTCTCCCAGCACCTCCGCCTTCCCAACTACCGACCACACATCAGATTAATGAGTTCCCCGCACTCATGATTTTTCTGTATCCGTATTTTCATTTGAATTGATTTCGTTCGGCGTCAGCAGTTCGCTGTCGTCGCGCACTCGCATTTCTTCCAGTTATTTCGTGAGATCGTGCTGCTTAGCGGTCCGTCTTGCAAACAAATCCGGCGCGGGCGTACAACATGGGTCCGCGCCGGGTGGATCGGACCGTGCCCCGAGAGCCACCCCAACATCAGGGAGGACGAACCGTGCGTGCGCTGCTACGGCCGCTGGCCCGACTTGCCCGTCGATTGACCGGGGTCAAAGCACACCACCTCAAGATCCCCTACGCCTGGATCCCCTACCACCTGTACGCCGACGGCACCGCGTGGGCGCCGCTCACCGTAACCCTCGAACTGACCTACCTGTGCAACTTGCGGTGCAAGATGTGCTCGCTGGTCGAGGGCAACATGGTGACCCCGCAGGGCCAGCGCCGGAACCCGGAACTGCGCGAAGCGGACGGAACGCTCCGGCGCGAGATTTCGACCGAAGAGTACCTCGACATCATCCGTCAGATCGGGCGCGCCGGCGTCAAAGCGGTGTCCCTCACCGGGGGAGAGCCGACGCTCCGGCGCGACATCGCCACGCTGGTCGCAGCGATCAAAAAGTACCCCATTCACCTGAGCTTGATTAGCAACGGTTCGGGCAAGCCCGAAGTGTACCGCGAACTGATCGACCTGGGATTGGACTCCATCACCATCTCGGTGGACGGTACACGCGAGGTTCACGACCACGTGCGCGGGCGCGAGGGGAGCTTCGATAAGGCCGTGCGCGCGGTCCGAACCATCATTGATGCGAAGAAAGCGAACCCCGCCCGGCGCCCCTGGCTGGAAGTCTCCTGCGCCGTGTCCGCGGTCAACCAGCACGACCTCGAAAACTTAGTGGCGTGGTTCGAGGGCTACGAAGTCGACATGCTGAACATCGGCCACTTGCACTACAGCACCGCGGAGCGCCAGGCCGCGACCGAGCGCCTGGTCGACGGCCCGATCATGCACCTGAAGCAACCCGAGCTACCCGACCGGGTGGTCGCGGTAGACACGGCCGATCTCGTGGAGCGCATCGCCCGCATCAAGGCATCGCGGGGAGCGGGTAAGGTGCTGGTCAAGTTCATGCCGGAACTGGAAGCCGATCAGATCCACCGACAGTACACGGACCCGCAATTCGTCCACGTCAACAAGTGCTTCCACCCGTGGTTGGCGACGCGGATCGACCCGTGGGGGCAGATGTACCCGTGCTGGATCGACATCCGGCTGGGAGACGTGCGCAAACGTGGGTTCCTGGCGCTGTGGAACAGCGAACTGTACCGGAAGTTCCGCCGAAACATTCGGGAGCAGAAGCTACTCCCCAAATGCGCCACCTGCCCCGCCCTGACCGACAAAACCTGGTCGAGTGTCCCGACGCTGGATCGCGGACTTCTGCAACTCGGTCGGCGCACGCTCCCCATACGGAAAGCCATATCAACTCAACGGGAACCTGTGGGAGTGGCTTGAACGTACCGAGACGTGGACCCAAAACGACGACCGACCGGCACCTGCCGGTCGTTCACAAGGATCATCCGAACAGCAAGAGAACGTTCCACGGCGGTGTCTTCTCGAACTCGCACCCGAGTTCGTAATAATCCGTATTCTTGCGGCAACTGCGCACGATCACGGTGACGAACCCAATCGTATCGGGCGCGTCGATCGCGCGGACTTGCACTGTCGTGCCCGGCGGTACCGCGGACTGCGTCGCGAGCTTCAACCCGCCAGTCGAGCGGTCGACGACGTACCCGTCGCCGGCCCCGTTGCGAAACGTGTTGGACGCGAGCAGCACGCGAACGGGCTGCCCCTCCCGACGCACCGCTCCGCGGCGGTCCGCGTAGGACTGCTCCGGTGGTGCCCAGTTTAGCGCGCGTTCACCCGTAAGGGCATTTGCATTTGCGGTAGCCAGTTTGGACGGATCGAGCGCCCCGCGACGCCGCGCTGCAACCACGGCCAAGAAGGTCAGCACCACGAGCGCGACGCCCCCACCGACTACGATCGGCAGGTTACCCGTGACCCAAACTCTGGTCCCTTCAAGCATTTCGGCGAACGACATTTTCCGACCCTGCGAGCGACCGGGCCTCAATTGGTCCGGTCATCGACTCTAGCACGCAGGTAGTGTGTTGCAAAAAACAGGCCCGGTCTGCCCGATCGGGAGCAACTCACGCGGTCTCGCGCCCGCCCGCCACTCGACCTATTTTCTGAAATTTCTCAGGAACTCACAATTTCGCGCGAGGTGCTCGCGATCTGACAGAAAGTGCGCGCGGACTGGGCGTCGGTACCATGCGATTCCGTTTGAAGCCAGCAAATTCCGAGACGAGAATCGCTCATTTCCCTTGCAATAATTGAAATTAAAGTGTGATTTCGCCGAGCGGCATTCAGGTTGCATTCGTATTTGTTGACGGCCAGTCCTCAGTCCCAACAACTGACCGATACTGAACTCGTGTGTTCACCGAACGGGCCGGGACCGTGCGGGTGTTCAGTGGTCGCGCCTTGCCGTCGCGTGACCCAACGGTTACGATGCCCCTGCGCGGGGCCGATGGACTTTTTGTTATGGCCCGTGACCTCGGTGGTGTGGAGCTGCCGTACACGCTTTCCAGGGCAGGTGACGCCGTGCAACCGCTATTCGATGCCGTATCACCCAACGCCGTCCGTTCCGACCAAGAGGTCGTCGAACTGGCCCTTCTGCTACCGCTGTGGCAGGCGATGGAACTGGAAGCCGCGGCCAGCCGGCGCGGGATGACCACCGGGCAAATGCTCCGGCGCGTCATCGGCGAATTGCTCGCCGCGCAACCGGCCGTGACCGCTTCCTGACCACACCGACGGTCTGCGATCCTCTCTCCCAACCCGGCGACTCGCACGCCAACCGGGTATGCACCTCGATTGTCACAATTCTCAGCAGCAGAAGCCCGTTACGTTCGTGGGGTGCCGTCGCCTGCGCGAAAGTTCGCCAGCACGCGCTCGATGAAGGGCCGGCTCACCGACCGGAACTTGTCAAAGGTTGCACGGTTTACCGTGTACACCTCCACGCGGGTTAGCGCGCGGATGGTCGCGTTCCGTGGTTGATCCATGAGGAGCGCGACCTCGCCGAAGTACCTACCAGCACTCAGTTCGGCGAGCTTTTGGGTCACCCCGTCTACCTCACGCGACACCTCTACCGTTCCGCGTCGGATCAGGTAGAACTTGCTGTCCGTGTTCACCGCGTCGCCCTGGCGCACAATCACCTGTCCCGGCTCGTAGACCTCGACACAACCAGGCTTTGCGGCGATCTGGTCCGGGCGAACCGGGTCATTCGGGTGAACGCCGATCAGGACCGAATCCGCGATCTTCTCCTGTTCTTCGGGCAGGACCGCGGCGAACGCCGGACTCTGGCGCAAGCCCTCCCGCACGAATAAGCGTTCCGCGACCACCACATTCGACTCGATCCGACCGCGTTCCATGTGAACGATGCGGTCGGCCAAGTTCATAATGCGCGCGTCGTGCGTGACAATCAGGCTGGTAGTGCCGTGTTCGGTGGCGATTTTCTTGAGGAGCGGGATCTGCCACGCCCCCAGCCGCCCGTTCTCACCGGCCTCCGCGGGTGGGCGCACGAGCTTGCCGAGGTCTTCCTCGGACCGTTGGCGCGCGAGTTCCTGCACGAGCGTAACCACCGCGAGTCCGCTGTTTGCATCAAGGGCAGCCGTTGGCTCGTCCGCGAGCACGAGTTTCGGCCGATTGATGAGGGCACGGGCGATGGCGACACGCTGCCGCTGACCGCCGGAGAGTTTCGCGGGCTTGTAGTCGAACCGCGATTTCTGCGCGCGTCCCTCCAGGTCTTTTTCACCCAGGAGCAAGTACGTGAGCACGTCGCGTGCGTCCGCGTCGAGATCGGTGGCGCCAGTGTCCTTCAGGCGCTGCGCCATGCGAATGTTCTGCACCGCCGTGAGCGAATCAAATAAGTTATGGCGCTGAAAGATGAACCCGATGAGCCGACGCACGTGGACCAGTTCCGGTTCGGGCACGCCCTTCAAGTTGCGGTAGTCGCCCAGATCCGCGTCCCAAACCTCGATCTCGCCTTCCTGCAGTGTGCGTAACCCGCCGATGAGTGTGAGAATGGTCGTTTTGCCAGACCCGGACGGCCCGCTCATGATGACCAGTTCGCCCGGCATCACTTCGAGCGTGTTATCGAAGAGCACCTGTGTCCGCGTGTCGCCGGTCCCGAAGTAGTGGTTCACCCCACGAATGCGGAGCACCGGTTGACCGGGCGGGGGGAGACGGGAGTCTCTGTCTGAAGACAACCCCTCCCCAACCCCTCCCCCAAGGGGAGAGGGGCTTAAAACCGGTGCCTGCGGTGCGCCGGCTTCTGTTTTTGGTTCTGTTCCCCCTTGCTTCTTAGGGAAGGGGTTAGGGGTTAGGTTCTTCGGCGCTAGAAGACATCGGCGGGGTCCACCTTCTTCACCTTGCTCACCGCGAGCAACCCGGACGCGACACACATCACCACCGTCAGCAGCACCACCAGCGCGAACCGGGCCGGCGTGAGGAGCATCGGCAGTCCGGTGATATCCGTGAGAACGAGGTACGTGCCGTAGGTTACCAGTATGCCCGGGACGAAACCGGCCGCCGCAAGAATCAGCGACTCCTGCACCACGACCCAGCTCAAATATCGGTTCGTGTAGCCGATGGCCTTCAGCGTCGCGTACTCGGGCAGGTGATCCGCCACGTCGCTCGCCAAAATCTGGTAGCAAATCACCATCCCGACGACGAATCCCAACAGCACACCCGCCCCGAACGCGAAGCCGATCGGCGTGTTCGTCCACCAGAAGCTTTTCTCGCGCGACACCATTTCGTCGCGCGTGAGAACCAGCACATCGCCCCCGGCCGCGAACTTCGCTTGCAGTGCCTTCTTCACCGCACTCACATCCGCTCCCGGGAGCAGTTTCACCACACCGATATCCGCTTCCGCCATCGGGTTCGTGGGGTAATACGGCTCGCGCACCCACTTCTCGAACGTGCGATCACTCACCACCACGCTGCCGTCGGTGCCGAAGTCGAAGCCCATCTCGAAGCCCGCAACGAGCCGAATGTCGCGCCCCGCGAGTTCAGTTTTGGCCCCGGATTCGAGTTTCCCAAATACCGACTCGCCCGGGTGATTGACCTGGTCCGGGTGCGGTCGGCTCTTGCGGTCGTAGAGCGCGGTTCCGGGCGTGTTGAGTTCCTGCCAGTTCTTGGCACTCACGCCGGGCAGATCGAGAACATCGGCGTTCGGATCGACGCCGATCACGCGCACCCGCCGCGTGTTGGTGCGTGCCGACGGGTCGGCTGCGGTGTGACGCAGAGCGGCAATGGAATACTCCACGAACACCGGCGACACGCTCTTCACACCGGTCACGCCCTCCGCCTCCGCGATCCGTCGGCGCGACACGCCCTCGCGGAACAACAGCGACGCCTTGTTCGGGTTAATAAGGACGAGGTCGCCCTTCAACTTCTCGATCAGCACCGTGTTGCTGTCGAGCATTGCGTTCATGATGCCGTACTGCACCCCCATCAGCACCACCGCGAACCCGATCCCGGACGCGAACAGCGCGAACCGCACCTTGTCGTGGGCAAGGTTCTTCCAGGCCAGAGGAATGGGAGCGGATCGGGGCATGTGGTCTTCAGTGTGGTCCGTTCGCTCTGCGAGCGGTAGCCAATGGCTGGGAACGAATCGTAACGGTACTCGCAACCTGAACCGCTCGCGGAGCGAGCGGACCACACTCAGAACAGATCCGCCGGATCCGCCGTGTGGACCTTCCGCACGGCCAGTAGTCCGGACGCGAGACACATGACGCACGTCAGCGCGAGTACCCCGATCGCAGTTCCGAACGTCATTGCGGTCGGGATGCCGCCGTAGTTGCTCGCCACGAAGTACAGTCCCAGCGCCGCGACGAACCCCGGAACGTAACCGAAGACCGCGAGCAACACGGCCTGCCACAGCACCACGCCCGTGAGATACGGCGGGCGGTAACCCAGTGCCTTCACCGTCGCGTACTCCGGCAGCATGTTGCGGATGTCTGCGGCCATCATCTGGTACACGAAAATGACGCCGACCACAATTGCCAGAACCACGGCAACCAAAAGGAATTGCCCGATGGACGTGAGCCGCAACCAGTAGTTGCGCTCGGCCGCGTTGATCTCGGGGCGCGTGTAGATCTTCACGTCGGGCGGCAGTGTGGCGCGCAACTGTTTCTGCACCGCGACCGGATCGGCGCCCGGCTTCAGCTGCACCAGCCCGAAGTGAACCACGTCGCGCGGGCGCGCAGCGAACTGGGCGTAAGTTTCTTCACTGGTGAGCAACATCCCGTTCCAACTGAACCCGGTGCCGAGGTCGAAACCGCCAACGACACTGGCGCGCTGACCGTTCACGCGAACCGCCTCCCCCTCGCGTCCGTCGGGCGGCAAATTCTGAAGACGGGTCACGTCGCCGAAATCCGGTTTGGACCGACGATCGAGCAGGAACGTATCGAGTCGCTTCAGCTTGACCCCGGCCCGGCCCGCCTCTTCTTCCGATGCGAACACTCCGCTACCCCCCGTAACAAACACCTTCGCGAGTTGGTCCGGCGGAGCGGCGACGATGTTGATACTCAACTGCCCGCCCGGTTCGGACCCGCCGAACAGCGATTCCTGCCGCGGCGCCCGCCACCCGGCGACACCGAACGACACCGGCAGCACGTCCGCGACACCCTCAACGCGGGCCTGGGCGAGCCGCGTGCGGGGGAACTCGGGGGCACGGCTCAAATCGAGGTACTCGGACGACGTGATGAGCAAATCGAATTGCAGCTTGTCGTAGAGCATGGTCGCGGTGCGCCCGACGCCGCCGAGCATGCCGAGTTCCATGAACACGAGCACGACCGCGAACGCGACCCCGGCCGCGGCGATGAGCGTCCGCGTGCGCTTGTGAACCAGGTTCGCCCACGCGAGCCGAATGGGGGTCATGGTGCCTTCAGTGTGGCCCGCTCACAGCGAGCGGCGCATTGATGCTGGACCTCGTACCGAATCGCGCGAATGAGCAGTCTTCTGTAGCCGGCCACAGTCAACTAATTCCAATCCGGGAGACCGAATACGTACAGTGGTTTGCGCAGAAAAGTTCGCATCCCGTGACACCTTGCGCCTGGAGCGATCGACTGCGAGGTGCGTCAGGGAACGCGAACTCCGGAAGGTAATTTACACGGTACTGCAGAAGGTGGCGTGCCGATTCGAGCCGACAATGTAGCACGTGACGATTGAAACCTGCTGACAGAAGCCAACTACAGAAAACCATCAAGCCAAGGCCATATCATTTCCCATCGATCCACTGCGCAAACTGTTCTGCCTTCGCGCGCCATCCCTCGCTCTTAAGGCGTGCGCGGGCGACCAATTGATCTTCGGGTGTTCCGGTTGTCAGGCGAGCTAACACCGCACGGGCGAACGTTTCCGGCGACTCCACCACGTCAACGCAATCGGCCCATTCCGCGGTCGCGGGGAGGTGCCGAACCACGACCGGCTTGCCCGTCGCGATGTACTCTTTGAGTTTCAGCGGCTGCATGGCCCGTGTAACGGGGAGATCAGCGTAAGGCGCGATGAGCACAGACGCCCGGGCCGCAAGCGCAGGTAAATCCGCGAACGGGATCGGCGGGAGGCTCCGCACGCGGGGTAACCGCAGCAGTTCCGGATCGGGCGCGTCGTGCGGACCGGCAAAGAGGATCGTCCCGACGGCCATCGCTTCGCCGAGGTGCTTGACGAAGGCAAGGTCCGTGCGGCGATCAATCACGCCCCAGTACACAACAAGCGGTTCAGGCATCGTGGCCAGTTCGCGGAGAGACGCGGGAGCGTCACTTGGTCGAGGCGCACACCAGAAATCGAGATCGACCCCGTGGGTAAGCAAGTGTGCGGTTTTGCCCCATCGCGCGAGGTGCGTCTGGAGCGTTTCACTTACCGCAATCATGATGTCCATTTTCGGGACGAGTTCGGCTTCCATGTCGCGCATCGTGCGCCCGTCCAAGCCGGGCCACACGGAGAAGTCGTCCACGCAGTAATAGACCCAACGCGCGGCCCGAAAGTGCCCGACGAGATCGGCGACGAGCGGTATCGTGGTGACGACCACCGGCGGCTCGGGCATCGCATCTGCGACTGACTTCAAGGCGCGCGTCAGGAGCCGCCGGTTCAGTCCGCGTGCGAACCGCGACCGGAACGACGGCCACATCTTGGGATTGAGAACGAGGGGGGATTGTGGCTGCAACCTCCCACCCCTCCCCTAAACGGAGAGGGGTTTAAAACCGGCGCAGATTGCGTGACGTCTGTCGTATTTGGCTCGGTTCCCCCTTCCTTCTTAGGGAAGGGGGTTAGGGGGTTAGGTTGCCTTCGTTCCGCCCCCCTCACCCACTGGCGCAGTTTGCCCATTCCGCGCGTGACGGTGCTCCAGTTCAGCCCCGGCGGGCGCGTGCCGATCGTGTTCACCCAGATTACGTGCCGGTGCGGGAGCAATTTCGAGATGAGGTGCTGACACTCGACGGGTGCCGGCCCCAGTCGTCGGAGAACACGATCAGCGGGGCGGGGTCAGGCATCGCTCGCGCTCGTTTCGACCGACTCGAACCGGTTGCGGATCACCTTCGCCGGTACGCCGGCTGCGATCACGTTGTCCGGCAGCGGTTTCGTCACCACGGACCCGGCCGCGACGATCGTTCCCCGACCCACACCGGCCAGGATGATGGCCCCGGTGCCGATCCACGCGCCCGCGCCGATGGTCACCATCTTGCGCTCGCCTCCCTGTTCGCGGATCGGCTTCGAGGGGTCGTCGAAGTAGTGCGTTTTCCCGCCGGACGGGATCTGCACGTTGGACGCGAGCAGCACGTCGCGCTCGAGGTGAACGAGCCCGAGGCTGCAGCGCGGCCCGACGTAGACGTTCTCGTCGAGGATCGCGCCGGGCTGCGAGAAGAACGTGCCGAACTCGACGGTCGCGGAGGGGTGGCACCGCGCGAGTATCTGCTGAAGAAACGCGCGCCGGAGGTACTGCCCCGTGAGCCCGGGCCAGAGCGAGAGCAACTGGGAGCGCGATTCCAGCGCGCGCCCGCGCCCGACGAGTGCCGCGCTCAGCCAGAACGATGCGAGCACCGGCGCCACACCGACGAGCGCCGCGCACCGGGCCGCGCGCTTGATCGCGCTCTTGAGTACGGACGCATCTTCCGTGGGCGGCACGTGAATAACGAGCTGGGAACTCATGACGGGTACCTCCCGGCCAAGCGGGAGTACATGGCATAATACTCCTCAACGGTCCGATCTAATTGATAGCGATCGACCGCGCGTTCGCGACCCGCAGCGCCGAGGTTTGCAGCAAATTCCGGATCACGGAACAGTCGGCGGATCGCACCCGCACACCCGCTCACATCCCCCCGCGGGAACAACAGCCCCTCGCGCTCGTGCCGCACGATCTCCGGGTTGCCGCCCACTGCGGTCACGAGCGCGGGTAAGCCGCTCGCCATCGCTTCGAGCAGCGTGAGCGACGCGGCCTCGCTCAGCGACGTGAGTGCGAACACGTCCGCGGCGCGCATTAATTCGGGAATGTCGGTGCGAATTCCCAGGAACTTCACCCGATCGGGAACCCGCAGGTCCACCGCAAGGTTTTCCAACTCCGCACGGAGAGGGCCGTCGCCGACCATCAGCAGGTCCACGCCCGGTAAATCGGGTACGGCCGCCGCGAACCCGCGCACGAGCGTGGCCTGGTCCTTCACCGGGTGGTGCCGGGCCACGTGAATCAGGTAGCGCCGGTCGGGTTCCAGCCCCACGTCTTCTTTAGCGAGTGCTTTGTCCGCGGGCGGACCGTAGCGCTCGATTTCGATCCCGTTCTCGACGATCTCGATGCGCGCACCGGCGAACCCGTCCGTGCGCGACAGCCCCTGAGCACTAAAACGGCAACACGCGGTCACGGAGTCCGCGAGCCGATCGAGAACGAGGCGGTTCACCGCCCGGCGCAGCGGCGACACGCGGTCCGGGTAGTGGCGCCCGTGTTCGGTGAGAATCACTTTAGGCCGGAAACCGCACAGCGGTTTCGCGAGTGCCGAGTAGAAGAACGGCGTGTACTGGTGCGCGTGAACGACTTCGATGGCGCGCTCTCGGATCGCCCGCGCGACGCGCTGGCTCACCTTCCAATCACGTCCCGGTTTGCGGTGGAAACAGACCAGATCGACGCCTTCGGCCACCAGCTCCTCACCGATGCGCCCCACCGCGTCGAGGCAAAAAATGGTCGGCCGGATGCGGTCCCCGAGCCGGCGAATCGTCTCGCGCACGAGAACTTCAGCCCCGGCCACTTGCATTAAGTGGACGACGAACGCGACGCGGATCGGCCCCTTCACGACGGCACCGCCGCGGGCCGCGGGTACGAGGACGGTCGCGTGTGCGGTACACCGGACAGTTTGGGGCTGAGTTTCGCCTCCATCGCGCGCGTGATCGCGTGCAGTTGCACCGCGAGCAGGACACAGATGTATGGCATCTCGAAGTGCTCGAGCGAAAGGAAGATCGCGCCGAAGCAGAAGAGGATCAGTGCGCACTCCACCCCCGCGGCAAGCGATCGCACCTTCAGAGATTCCGGGTCCGTGAACCGTCGCATGAACCGCCGGGCCTGCCACAACCCGATGAACGCCGAGAGGAGCAGCGCGCCGTACAGCGCGAGCGCGACCCAGCCGCTATCGGCCGCGGTCTGGAGGTACTGACTGTGGATCGTGCGCCCCTCGATGTCGGCTCCGTACTGGAAGGTGAACAGGTTCGAGTTGCGGATGCCCATGCCGAAGATCGGGCGCTCGTTGGCCATCTGTACCGCGATGCCCCACGTCACCCACCGGGCCTGGGCGCTCGCGTCGGTGTCGTGCTGCCCGATGGAGAAGAACCGCTCCTGGATCTCCTTCCCGGCCATCGCGACGACGAGCGCGGCACCGACCAGGTACACCGCGGCGACGAACCGCTTGTTGCGTGCACGCAAGAACATCGGGACCGATGTCACGAGCAGCGAGAGCATCGCCCCGCGCGAGAACGAGAGCAGCACCGCGTGCAGGAGCACCGGGATCACCAGGAGGAACGCCCAGCGCCACCGGCCGGTGTGCGCCTCCCACGCGAAGAAGCACAGCGGCACGGCCATCGCGAAGATGAGTGCGGCCCCGTTGTTGTCCAGTCCGCCGTACCCGCGCGTGGCCAGCATCAGCCAGCCCCACGCGAAGTAGAAGAAGTTGACCTCGTAGGCGATGTACACCGCGCAGCCGATCATCACGTAGTAGATGACCCACAAGTCGCGGACCGTGCGGAGCACGAGCGTGGCGCAAAAGAACATCACGAAGATCTTGGCGTACTCCAAAAAGTACGGCCACGCGACGGTCTGGTTGATCGCGGTGAAGTAGGTGGCGCTGATCCACGCGGTGAACGCGAGGAACAGGTAGTGACTGCGACCGAACCGGGGGTTGCCGTACCACGGGGGCTGTGAGATCGCGAGCGGGGTCCACACCTTCATGCGCCACGCGACCGTTGCGACGAGTGTGACGAGCGCGACCGGCAGCGACCAACTGATTTCTGACATGCGCAGCCCGAACACCTCGACCCAGTCCCAGATCGCTTGCGGGCGGAGCACGGCGAACGTGTAATACACGGCGATGCCGTACACGGGCGAGAGCACGACCGAGCCGGCCGTCCCCGTCAACATCATCAGCGCCATGAGCGCGAACTGCTTCATCGATCCGTCCCGGTCGCGGTGGGCGCATCGGGTTGCTCCCGAAGCACGGGCACCTGCTCGTGCCGCGACGCCAAGCCCTGCGAGTATCATATCGGCGCACGCGCACCCCACCCGGGCGCGCCCGGGTGTTCTACCATTTTTCATAGCACACGGGGAAGCCCACCCCGCGCCCCGCACCAGGAAGCACGAGCTTGGAACACGTCGCCGAACTCAACGTCGTCGCACCGGCCATCGGGCGCGGACCGGTCACCACGGGCCTCCCGTTCCCGCGGGGGGCACTGGTCGATCTGCGAAAGCTCGTGCTCCGCGACGCTTCCGGGAAGGCCGTGCACCTCCAATCGCGTGCGACCGATCGCTGGCCGGACGGTTCGGTGCGGTGGGTGCTGCTCGACTGGATCGCGGAAGCGAACGCCGGGCCGTACCGTGTGGGCGTCGGCGAACCGGTCGCGGTCGAGGGGCAGGTGGTGAAGGTGGAGGAGCGCGACGGCTTAATCACTGTGGATACCGGCGCGGCAAAGTTCGAGCTCTACCACACAGCCGACCTCACCTTTCCGTTCCGAGTGGTCGAGACCGCGGGCGCTCGGTACTGGGAAGAACCGTCTTGTTTCGCGGTCAAGGGCGAACGGGTTTCTGAACCGGACCTCTGGTTCGTCAGCACGGAGGAGGCCGGCGCGGTGCGTGCGTGCGCGCTCCTTCGGGGGACGATGGAGGGACGTCACGCACCAGCAAGAGTTGAATTCGGCGCGCGGCTGCACTTCTTCGCCGGTTCATCGACGGTGCGGTTCGAGTTCACCATTCGCAACCCGCGGCGCTCGGCTCACCCCGGTGGCCTCTGGGATTTGGGCGATTCCGGGTCCATTTTCTTGAAGGACGCCTCGTTCACATTCGCGCTTCCGGCGGGTGAAACGAGCATCCGGTGTTCGCCCGAAGTTGGAACTCTAGTGGAAGATTTCGCGGCCCCGTTCGAGCTGTATCAGGATTCGAGCGGCGGCGAGAACTGGCGCAGCACGAATCACCTCAATCGCAAGCACGAGCTGCCGGTCGCGTTTCGCGGGTACAAGTTGAAGTCCGATGAATCGGAACGAACCGGGCTTCGCGCGACACCGATTGTCACACTGTCGCGTGGAGCGGACGCGATCGGTGTTGCGGTGCCGCACTTCTGGCAGAACTTCCCGCAAGCGGTCGAAGCAACGTCGGATTCGCTCACGCTGCGCCTGCTCCCGATGCAATCTGTTGACGTTCACGAACTACAGGGCGGGGAGCAGAAGACGTGGACGTTCGCAGTCGCATTCGGGCCGGACGCAACTTCGGAAGCGCTGGAATGGTTCCGGCAGCCGGCGCGGGCGTTCGCGTCGCCGAAGTGGTACTGCGAGAGCGGAGCGATTCCCTACCTTTCGCCGAAGGCCGATGACCCGAACGCGGACTACCTGAAGCTCGTGGACGCAGCCACCGAAGGGGCCGACACGTTCGACGCCAAGCGCGAGAAGATCGACGAGTACGGCTGGCGGCACTTCGGCGACATTTATGGCGATCACGAAGCGGTTTACCACGCGGGACCGCAACCGATGGTGTCGCATTACAACAACCAGTACGACCCGGTCGCGGGGTTCGCGTACCAACTGATGCGCAGCGGCGACCCGCGCTGGCTGCGGCACATGGAAGAACTCGCGGCCCACGTGATCGACATCGACATCTACCACACCACGCAGGACAAGTCCGCGTACAACGGCGGGCTGTTCTGGCACACCTACCACTACGTCGACGCGGACACAGGAACGCACCGATCGTACCCGCGTTCACTGCTCCAACTGAAGGGGATGCCGGGGCTCGATCCAAACGACCCGAAGGCCCAGCGTTCCAAGAGCGTGTACGCGCTCGGTGGTGGGCCCGCGAACGAGCACAACTACACCACCGGGCTGATGCTCCATTACTTCCTGACGGGAAGTGCCGCTTCGCGCGATGCCGCGCTCGGTCTGGCGCGGTGGGTGATCGACATGGACGACGGAAGCAAGACCGTGTTCCGCTGGCTCGCGAGCGGCGACACCGGGTACGCGAGCCAGAGCCGCGACGCGAGCTACCACGGCCCCGGGCGCGGGTCGGGGAACTCGCTGTCAGCACTGGTCGACGGCCACCGACTCAGTGGCGACGTCGCGTTCCTCAACAAAGCGGAGCAGCTCGTTCGCCGCTGCATCCACCCGAACGATAACGTGCCGAAGCACAACCTGCTCGACGTGGAGAATCGCTGGTTCTACACGATGTTCCTTCAGGCGCTCGGGAAATACCTCGATCACAAAATCGAGCGCGGCGAACTCGACGCGATGTACGCTTACGCCCGCGCGAGCCTGTTGCACTACGCGCGCTGGATGGCGGACCACGAAGTGCCGACGCTCTCGCGCCCGGAAATCCTCGAATACCCCAACGAAACCTGGGCCGCACAGGACATGCGCAAGAGCGAGGTCTTCAAGTTCGCCGCGAAGCACGCGACCGGCGCCGAGAAGAGGCGATTCCTCGAACGCGCGGAGTTCTTTTTCCGCGATGCCGTGTCGCGCCTCACAGCGTTCGAGACGCGCACGCTCGCGCGGCCCGTCGTGTTGATGCTGTCGTTCGGCTACATGCACGCACACTTCCAGCGCCATCCCGAAGAAGCCGCGCCGCTACCGAAGATCGAAGTACACGATTTCGGGCGCCCGGAAGTGTTCGTGCCGCAGAAAGTACGCGCCAAGAAGCGCGCGAAACTGCTCGTGGTTGGTGGTGCGGCGATGGGGCTGCTCAGCGTGGTGGCCCTGGTGGGGTGGCTACTGCTGAAGTGAGGGGACGGGAAATCCGCCACGGATGAACACAGAAAACACGGATCAAAACAGAAGACGGATTGACCACAAAAGAAAACAGAGGACAGAGTTCAGAAAGCAGAGAACAGCGAACGGAAAACAGAGAGCACGGATTTAGCCCCGGTAGGGGCGTAGGCGCGTAGCCAGGGGTGAAGCGAGCCGAAGACGACGCGCAACCCCTGGCGGGCTTCCGCGACCCCAGTGGGGCGATTCCTCGGTACACAAGTCGGGTGGAAGCTTGCGCCGGTCCGCCAGGGGTTGCGCTACGCTTCACCCCTGGCTACTCGCCTTCGCCCCTACCGGGGCTCGAAATCATGTCCTTGTCTGATCCGCGCAATCTGTGTTATCCGCGGCTCTTCCTTCTGCCTTCTGCCTTCTGCCTTCTGCTCTTTCTACTCTGCCTTCTGTTTTCTGATCTCTGCCTTCTGTCCTCCTGCCTTCTGTCCTCTGCCTTCTGATCTCTGCTCTCTTTTTTGTGCTCTTTGTGCCTTTTTGTGGCCAATCTGCTTTCCGTCTTTATCGTGCCATTCATCGACATTCTTTGTGGTTCGGTCGGGAGATCGGCGCATGGCAGGTCCGGCGCGGGCGTGGGCGGTGACCGCTGCGGGCACGGCCGTGAATTTGTGTCTCGGCATTCTGTACGGCTGGAGCGTGTGGAAAGCGGCGCTCGTGCCGCAGGACAAGTCGCTCTACGGTCAGCCGATGACCGGGCTGAACGAGGGCTGGACGTACCTCACCAACGCGCAAGGCAATTGGGCGTACTCCGTTTGTGGCGCCGTGTTCGCGCTGTTCATGATCCCCGGCGGGCGGCTCCAGGACCGTTACGGCGCGAAGATCGGTGCGACACTCGGCGGACTGTTCCTCGCGGTCGGGTGCGTCGTCGCGGGGCTGCTGAAGAGCTACGAGGGACTGGTCCTTGGTTTCGGTGTGCTGGGCGGGATCGGTATGGGCCTCGGTTACGCCGCGGCCACGCCCGCGGCGGTGAAATGGTTCCACAGCAGCCGGCGCGGGCTGATCGTCGGGCTGGTCGTGGCGGGCTACGGGGCCGCGGCGGTCTACATTTCGCCGCTCGCGGACTACCTCATCACGAACTACAGTTTAACAGGTAGTTTCGTGGGATTGGGGATCTTCTTTGCGGTCGTGGTGGTGGTTGCGGGGCTGCTCCTCAGCCCCCCGCCGCCCGGGTACGTAGCGCCGGCCCCGGCCCACGTTGTTGACGGACCGAAGCTGGTCACCACCAACTTCGGCGCGGGGCAGATGCTCCGCACCTGGCAGTTCTACGCGCTCGTGTTTCTGTTCATCGGGTCGGCGCAGTCGGGGCTGCTCGTCATCGCCAACGCAAAGTCGCTCCTCACGGACGCGGCCGGTAAAACGGGGTTCTTCGCCCGGAACGCCTGGCTCCTCGTTACCTTTATCGGCGTCGTGAACGCGACCGGGCGCATCGGCACCGGGCAGTATTCCGACCGCATCGGACGACTCAACGCTTACGCCCTGAACGGGCTGGTGTCCGCCGCGTGCCTCCTCGCCGCGCCGTGGGTGATTGCAGAAAAGAACGTCCTCTTCCTGTTTGTGGTGATCGGGGTTATGGCGTGGCAGTACGGCGGTACGCTCGCGGTGCTCCCCGCGCTGACGGCCGATTACTACGGCCCGAAGAACCTGGGCCTGAACTACGGGCTGGTGTTCGCGGGCTGGGGCGGCGCGTTCTTCGTCCCGCAGATCGCGAGTGTCATCAAGGACGCGACCGAGCGGTGGGACGGGGCGTTCTACCTGTCGGCGGGACTGCTCGTAACGGCTGTAGTGGCGAGCCGCATAATCCGCAAGCCGGTTTCAGTCGCGCCCGGGGAGTGAGATACTGGGCAACGTGGTAGAATTGGGCACCCCTACGGGTCGAACGTCATGCTGTTAGCGCTGCTGTTCTTTTTGATCGCCGGGCACGCGCTGATGGACTATTCGTTGCAGAACGACTCGATGGCGGTGTGCAAGTGCCGGAAGTCCACCAGCCCGCTCGCGGTGAGTGTGCCGTGGTACTACTGGCTCACGTCGCACGCGCTCCTGCACGGGGCCGCGGTCGGGGTCATCTTCCGGTGGATGAACTTCGACTGGAACGTGGTCGTGGCCGTCGCCCTGGCGGAAACCGTGATTCACTGGATCACCGACTACGGCAAATGCGAGAAGTGGTACTCGCTGCACGTCGATCAGGCCGTTCACGTCACCTGTAAAATCGTTTGGTGGGGACTCGTCGCGGGCGAGGTCGTCAAGCCGATCGGGGGCTAAGCATGCCGCACGCCAATCGCCGCCCCGGGGGCGCATCGACCACCGCGCTGGCCGTGGCCGCGGCCCTCGTGGTCGGCGGAATCACGGGCTATTTCCTCGCGGGACGCGCTAACAAGTCGGGCGGCGCCTCCGACGGGGGCACGAACAGCGAGTCCGCTTCGCGCGACCGCGTCACCGCGCTCGGGCGCCTCCAGCCGGAGGGCGGAGTTGTTCCGGTGTACGGCCCGCCCGGGGACCGCATCGCGAAAATGTACCCGGTTCCCACCGGTGCGCCACTCGCGGCCGGCGCCCCCATCGCCGAACTCGCGAGCCGCAAGGACCGGCTGCTCGAAGTTCAGGTCGCCAAAACACAACTCACCGAAGCAACGGCCGCCCGGGACGCGAGCAAGCGCGCGGGCGAGAAGAAGATTCAGGCCGCGGAAGCCGAACTGAACCAGGCCAAAGCGAACAAGGTCAGCGACCTCGCCGCGCTCGACGCCAAACTGAAGGCCGTCGGCCTGCAAGCGAAGACCGCAGCGAAGCAGGCCGATCGCCTGAAGGGGTTGAGGGGTAAAGTCACGACGGTGGCTGATGAGGACGTCGAGAAGGTCGAACTGCTCCAGGCGCAGGCCGACGCCGAACTCGCCGCGACACAAGCCACACGCGACAAAACCCGAATCACCTACGAGGAAACGGAGAAGGCCGCGCAGTCGAAGATCGACGCGGCGAAGGCCGAGTTGGAAGAAGCACTGGCTCGCGCGCCGATCAAGTCTTCCGAGGAAAAGGTCGCGCTCGCCGAGCAAATGGCCGAAATGACCATCATCAAGGCTCCGATATCGGGTACCGTGCTGAAGGTAATCGGGCGCACCGGGCAACCGACGGGCGTGGAACCGATCCTTCAGATCGCGGACCTCAGCAAGATGACGGCGGTGGCGGAGGTGTACGAGAGCGACGTGGAGCGGCTCACGGGTTGGGTGCGGTCGGGGCCGGTCACGGCGGAAGTCACGAACCCAGCCCTGCCGAAGCCGCTGAAGGGCGTCGTTCGTTCGGAGTCCGATATCGCGCGCATGATCGCGCGCAACCAGGTGTTCGCGATGGGGCCGCGTGAGGACGCCGACCGGCGCGTGGTGGAGGTCGTCGTTCACCTCGACGACGCGGGCGCCGGCGACGCGGGCCGGCTCGTCGGGCTACAAGTGACGATCGCTCTCACGCCGGGCAAATGAGCGAGTGGTAGACCTCGTTCTAGATGCCGGCTATAGAAGCCCCGAACGCAATGGCCACGCAATCAAGACACAAGCACGCTCTCAAGCGCGTGCCAACTCAACTCAGCCTCCGCCCAACAGCCAGCCCACCGATGACCGCGCACGCCGCACCGACCGCGGCCACGACGAGTGAGAGCGGGACGAAGAACGCGAGCCGGTCCATGTCCGCGTGGACCAAGTCCCGGTAAAGCTGCAACAGAACCGATCCGGTGTACCCGACTCCGTCCGCCAGTTGCACCGCGAACACCGACGTGCCGGGGAACCGCGCCGCGGCCACCACGCGCTCGAACAAAACCGTGCCGAACGGTACGTAAGCGAGGTACAGCCCGATCCCGACGGCCGACAGCCACTCGATCCCGTCCAGGTGCCCAGCGCGGTACGCGAGCGTCGAGCCGGCAATCACCGCGAACCCCGTCAGAATCAGCGCGAAGACCGCGGCGATCGCCCGGTGGTGATTGCCGATCAGGTTCAACAGCCCGAGCGCGCACAGGGTCGTCACCAGTGCCCAGCGGTCGGTGCGCACGAACACGCCCGGCGAGCGCTCGTAGCCCATCGCCTGAAGGATCTCGCGGCCGTAGTGATCGCGGAAGTCGCGGTACGCGGTAAGCAGAAAGTACGCGACGACCAGGAACACGAACCCGGCCCCAATTCGGGCCAGGAACGCCCGCCGACCGGCCGCGTTCAGGCTCGGGCGGGGGCTGCGTGCGAGTTCGTCGTGCGCGTTTGGAACGGGAAGCGCGTGGAGCAACCGCACGGCGATCAAGTACGGCACGAGGAACACCGCGCCGGCCAATGCGGGCACCCAAAGTTCCGCAACTCCCCGCACGGTAAACAGGTACATCCCGAAATCTTTGGTGGCCGCGCCCGCGATGACGAACGACCCGCTCAGCATCACCAGGAGCAGGTCACTCGTGCGCCGGCCTTCGAGGTACCGGACGAGGAAGCCCCACACGACGCCCAGCGGCAACCCGTTGGCGAACATCGCGAACGGTCGCAGTGGAGCGGGGGCAAACGCAAACGCCACGAGCGCGAGTTCCGACCACACGCCCGCGCCCAACAGTAACCACGTGCGCTGCGAGCGGCCCGCCTCCGCGCACACCCGGACGCCGACGTACTTCGATACGACGTACCCGAGGATCTGGCCGAGCACGCACGCGGTCTTCAGATCGATCGGGGTGCCGAGGAACTTCTCGCCTGTAAACGTGACGGTATCGAACGGTTTACGGAGCCCGTACATGCAGAAATATGCGGTGAATGCGGCCCCGCCCGCGTAGAGCGCGAACAGCCAGCGCGGGGCGACGGTGAGCCGGGCGGTCAACCCGCGGGGCGATTCCGGCGGGGTCACCCGGCCACCGCTTTCATCTTCGCGAGGCCGGTCTTTGCGATCTCGTGCGGGTCTTGCTTCCAGTAGTCGCGGTTGAACAGTTCGAGCGAGACGAAGCCGGTGTAATTCATCTTGCGCAGCGCCGCGAATACCTCTTTCAGTGGGGCGATGCCGTCGCCGGGGTACACGCGGTCCGCGTCGTTGATCTTGTCGCGCTCGATCTTGGGGTAGTCGTTGACGTGGAAGATGCCGATCGCGGACGCGGAGAGGAGCGGCAGTCCCGAGAAATCGGACCCGCCCTTGTAGAGGTGGTACACGTCCGGCAGCACACACCCGCGTGCGTCCCCGCACTCGACCGCGACGAGGAGCGCTTCGCCCAGGCGCCGGAGCGTCTTCGAGAAGCCCCACACCTCCACAACGGGCGTGACGCCCATTTTCTGCCCGAGGTCGAGCAGCGCCCGGTAGCGATCGGCCGCGGCGATGAGATCGATGATGGGCTGCGTGAACTTCGGGTCGTCGCGCTTGCTCGTACCGCCGGTCGCACCGACGGGCGGGGCCGCGACCCGCGGGCACCCGATTTCCGCCGCCCACCCCATGTCGCGTTTCGCCTGCTCCAGCCCGCGTTTGCGGCGCTCGCCGTCCTCGACGATCCACTCCGAGAAGCCGATCAGGTCGGCCACCTTGAGCCCCGCGTCGGCGATTCGCTTCCGCAACTCCTTGAGCGTCCCGCCGCCCTTCATGTACGCTTCTACCTCTGATGTCCAGGGCTCGAAGGCATCGTAACCCGCCTTCGCCGCGATCTCGATCAGGTCGGTGATCGGGCGCGATTTCCCGTCCTTGTCGCGCACGGTGCTGGTGTTCAAGCAGTACCCGAACGTGTGTTTCGACGCGGCTGGAGCGTCTGCAACGGCTTCATTCACGCTCATCGCAAGCCCCCCAGCAGCACCAGCGAGCAGCGCGCGGCGGGAAATATCGGTGGACATGGTTCACCAAGTTCTTGTAGGGTGGGCACGGCCACGGCTATTCGTAGAGGATTTTGCGCATGATGACGACACTGCTGCTCGCTGTCCACCTCGTGGGGGCCGAACCACCCGCGAATTACCCGACGCCGAACATGCTGATCGAAGTAAACGACCCGAAGCTGAAGGACTTCCGCGTACTCGATACGCGGGCCAAAGCGAAGTACGAAGCCGGGCACGTTCCGGGCGCGGTGCGTGCGGACGCAGGACCGTGGGCGAAGGCGGTTCTCGCGAACAAAGCGGACACGGAGTTCTGGAAGGCCGAACTCGCCAAAGTCGGCGCAACACCCACGAAACCCGTGGTCGTGTACTCGGACGACGTGCGCGACTCCGCGCGCACGTGGTGGATGCTGAAACTGGCCGGGGTGCCGGACGCGCGCATCCTGAACGGTGGCTGGAAGGCGTGGACGGCTGCGAAGTTGCCCGAGGAGAAGGCCGAGACGGTAGCAACGGCCGAACCGCACAACTGGAAGCCGGACCCGAACCGCCTCGCGGACAAGAAGCACGTTCTCGACCAACTGAAGGGCGGGAGCACGTGCGTGGATGCGCGCACAAAGGAAGAATTTACCGGCGAGAAGGCGCTCGCGAAAAAGGGCGGGCACGTCCCCGGCGCCACTCACCTCGAATGGGTCGAACTCCTCGACCCGAAGACGGACAAGTTCCTCCCGCCCGCGGACCTCATCAAACTGGTGAAGGACCGCAACATCGACCTCGACAAGCCGGCCGTCACGTACTGTCAGGGCGGCGGGCGCGCGGCGGTGCTGGCGTTCGGGCTGGAGTTGGCCGGCGCCAAGAGCGTGCGCAACTACTACCCGAGTTGGGGCGAGTGGGGCAACTCGGACGACACGCCCGTCGAGGGCAAGAAGAAGTAAGTGCGGGCCGACCGGTCACACGAAGAGCGCGGCCTCGGCCACCAGCCCCGGCCCGAAGCCGAGCGCGACACACGGTCGCGGCGCGCCCTCCGCGCGCAACTTGCGCAGGATGAACAGCACGGTCGGGCTGGACATGTTGCCGTACTCGGCGAAAACGCCCCGCGACGGGGCGAGCGCTTCGGCCGAAAGCCCGAGCGCCTCTCCCACCGCGCTGACGATCTTCGGCCCACCGGGGTGAACGGCCCAGCTCCGCACGTCCGCAAGTGACATCCTGTTGTCACTGATCCACGATTCGATCCACGGCTTGAGGTGCGCCGCGATCAGCCCCGGCACCCGGCGCGACAGCGACATCTCGAACCCGTGGTCGCCGACCACCCAGCCCATATCGGCAGCAGAGTTCGGGATGAGACACGACCCGGATGCGACGAGGGACCAGGGGGGTAAGAACCCCGCGCCAATGACATCGATGATGGGTTTCTGCTCTTGGTTCTGTTCCCCCTTCCTTCTTAGGGAAGGGGGTTAGGGGGTTAGGTTCTGCCCCCGGTCTCCCGCACCCCACCACGGCCGCGGCGCCGTCGGCGAAGATCGAGTTCGCGATCAGTTTGTCTGCGGCACTGCCGTAGTAGTAGTGCAGGCTACTCAGTTCCACCGCGCACACCAGCACGCGCGCGGACGGATCGGCACTCGCGAAGGCGTTTGCCACGCGCAGCCCGTTCAGCGCACCGTGACACCCCATGAACCCGACGTGCGTGCGCGCGACGGTCGGCTTGAGCCTCAGCCCGGTAATCAGCGCGAAGTCCACGCCCGGCGCCACGAACCCGGTACACGATACGGTCACGAGATGCGTGATCGTGTCGGGGGCGAACCCGCTCTCGGCCAGGGCACTCGCCGAAGCGCGAAGTGCGAGCGGCCCGACCTCTTGTGCGTAGATCGCCATCCGCTCGCCGGTCGTCGGACCTGTACCCTCGTTGTCCGGCGTGGGCAGAAACGGCGATCCGCTGTCGTTCGTCCCGGCCAGCGCGTCGCGTTTGGCGCTGCCACCGATGATCTGGAAGCGCTGTCGAAGCCCGCTGTTCGAGTAGATCGGCCCGAGCCACGTCGAAGTGCGAACGTCTGGCCCCGCGAGCACGCGAGCGAGCGCGAGCCCCTCCTCTGCGGTCACGGCGTCCGGCGGGTGCGCGGTGCCGATGCCGTGAATCGCGAAGCTCATAGGTGGGCACCGTGAGAGAGCGGGGCAGAAGACCGGTTGAGGGACCAGACGACCGGACGGGCAAGCGCGGGGCACGCGGTCAGCGCGCGCACGACGGTTCCGGTGAGTGCGGGCGAACGCAGCACGCGCGAAACGATTCGGCACACGCGCTGGCGCCCACCGATCACGCGGCGGTAGGCGCGTTCCCACTCTCGGCCGAGCGAGTCGCTCCAGTGCTGCACGGCGCGTGCCGCGATCGGTGCAACCGCCGCTGCAGACGCGACCGCCCAGGCCATCCCCTCACCGGTGAACGGCTCGACGTAGCCCGCCGCGTCACCGATCGCGAACCAGCGCTGACCGAATAGCTTGTTGGCGCGCCGAGTGAGCGCCGGAGTTCCCTTCCAGGGGAGATCCGCAATTCCTGGTACGCACGGCCAACCGACTTCGTTCAAAATGCTCGCTGCGGCACAGCCGAGTCCTCCGCGCGACTTCACGAACGCCACATCGAACGCCGCCGCGACATCGAGCCGCCCGTCCTCGACGCGCACCAGTCCGACGTACCCCCCGCGCCCCGTCGCCATGAAGATTGTGCCGGGTCTGAATTGCACTGGAACGAGGTCGGCAGGGACAATCACCCCGGCCCCGATACGCGAACCGGCCTCCGGTGTCGTCTCGCGGCCCGCAAGCCCGGTGGCAACGATCACGACCTTCGCGCGAACCGGTTGCTCGTCCTGTACCGTGACCGTTGCGTATTCCGGACACGTGCTCTCGATTCTTGCGATCGCGCCCTCGCGAAACTGCACGCCGGCCTTTACCGCTTCCCGCACGAGCGCGAGGTCGAACACTTCGCGCGACAGCGACACCCCACCGGGCAAGTTCACCGACGCTGAACGCGCCCCCGCTCCGATGGTCACGTTGCGAAGCGGAACGCCGCTCTCCACGACGTGCCCGAGTCCGAGTCGCTTGAGGGTCGTGATGGCCGCGCTATTAATGCAGCACCCGCACACCTTCGGGCGCGGGAAACGCGCCTTGTCCACCAACAGAACCGAGTGCCCCCGGCGCGCCAGTTCGCGTGCAGCCACCGCGCCCGCGGGTCCGGCGCCGATGACCACCACATCAAACGATGGAAATTCGGAATCCGAAGCTCGAAATCCGAACAAAGAAACCGCCATCGTCACAACTCGTGGAGTTCACCGATCGCCACCACGCGCCTTCATTTCGGATTTCGAGTTTCGGATTCCGAATTTCCATCCGAGCGGTTCCACGACAGCAGAAAGCGCGAGGGGAACTTGCTGCGTGCGGTCGCGCCGTGAAGCCCCGCGCGCTCGGCGAGCGCGAGTGCTTCGGCGGGGGTGAACGCCGAGCGCACCGACGCGGGGCCGTCGAACCACACCACCCGCGAACCGGTGAGCACGCGACACGCGGCCCATACCGCACAGTAGTTGAACCGCGAGCGCAGCAAATCGTTCACTAACACGAGCGCGCCCGCAGCGCCCTTCATGTTCGCGAGCAGGGTAATGGCGTCGTCTTCACTCAGGTGGTGCAGAAAGAGCGAACACGTGACGACATCGAAGCCGTTCGGCAACGGGTCGCGTAGCGCGTCGTGAACGAAGAACCGCGCCGCGCCCGGGTGCCGCGAAGCTTCTTCGATCGCGGTCGGGCTCACGTCGCACCCGGCCACTTCGATCGAAACGCCCGCGCGTTCGGCCCGCGCGAGCAACTTGCGCGGAACGTCCCCGCTCCCCGTCGCCACGTCCAGCACGCGGACCGTGCGTTTGAGTCTTCCCGATAGGGCCGCGAGCGCGGGCCACAGCACGCCCACGCTGTTACTGAAGCGATTGAGCCGGACCAAGCCCGCGAGCGCGCGCCGGTGCTCGGCCGGGTCGATGGCGGGGTCGTCCATCAATTCCGGGATGCGATCGCGTGTGTGCAAGCGGGACAAGAACACCGTCACGGCTCCGGACATGGGCCGGGGTATTGTAAGGCGGGATGCGATTCTGGCGGAGAAAGAAGCTATCCGCTCGTTACCTCGCGGTTCCAGGAGACAAGCGAACCGCGAGTGCTAACGAGCGGGTGAGGAATCCCTTGCTGATGTCGCCCTTGCACTCAGCCGCGTTGGAGTGCGCGGGCGAAGTCCACGAACACGCCGTTGGTCCAGCCGAAGCCCTCGATCAGCCCGTACAGTCCGTGTTCCGGTTCGCGGTGCGGTTCGGCCACATTGTACTTCTCCACCAGCGTGCCGGACGTGGCGAAGGCGTGCGCACAGGTGTCGCACCACCGGCGCCGGACCTCGTTCGCCTCGGCCGTGAACCCGTAGCGGTCCAGGCCCGATACCACGATCCACTGCAACGGCGCCCAGCCGTTCGGGTACGCCCACTGCCGGCCCGGGAACGAGTCCAGCGACGTGACCAGCCCGCCCGGGAGCAGGAACCGCGGGAACCACCGCGACACCATCTCGTTGGCCTGGTCCTGGGTCGCGAGCCCGGCCCACATCGGGTAGAACCCCGCGAGCGTCGGGAGCGGCGAGCGCACCTCGGCCTTCCAGTCGAAATCGCAGAAGAACCCACGGTCCGCGTCCCACATCAGCTCGCGCATCGTCGCGGCCCGTGCGTCCGCGGCCTCGCGCCAGTAGTTCGCTTCCGTGGTCGCTCCGAGGCGAGTCATGGCCTCGGCGAAGTCCCGCTCGCGCGTGTAGAGGATGCTGTTGAGGCACACCGGCAGGAAGTCCATCCAGCGCCCGGCCTCGGACCCGGGGCGGTCGCCGTCGCACCGCGTCGAGTGGTCCCAGCCGCTCTCGCACGACGCGAGGAAGTGACTGTAGTTGATGTCGTGGTACCGCGAGAGCCCGCGGTACTTCCGGCGCTCGTGCGGGTGCTTTTCGCCCAGCCAGCACGTCTCGTGCTCGCGCACGCCCAGGCGCGTCATGTGGCGCAGGTACTCGTCCGCGTCCGCGTCGCCCCGCGCGACCTTGATGTCATACGCGAGTTTGGCGAGTTTGGTGAAGAACGGCGGTTGGCTGCGCGAGGTGAAGTAGTACCGGGTGCCGTTCGGGACGAACCCGAAGCGCTCGACCAGCGCGGCCATGTTCTCGGCGAGGTCGAACACGAGCCACTCGTGCATCGTGCCGACCAGCCCCAGCGCGCTGAAATAACTGTCCCAGTAGTACATCTCCTGGAACAGCGGGCGCACCGGGTCCACGGACGGAACGAGGTAGGCGCGTGGCAACCCGATGAGTGTCCCTTCGTCGTGCGGGTGGAACCGGAACAGCCGGTCCCAGAACCCCGTGATGTAGTCGAGAACCGGCCGGTAATCGGGAACTTCGGGCGTCGCCATCGGACCCTCGGCTGCGACTTCGATCACTTCGAGGGCCGGGACCACTTCCGCGCCGCGCACACCCCGCCGCTCCGTGTCGCGCGCCCGGAGCGTCATTACACCGCCGTCTTCCATCACGTCTCCTTATACGCGCCGGGCGGCCCTGTGGAGAGCCGCGACTTCCGTGTTCGGGGCCGGTTCCGGCCTGGTACGGAATACCGCCAGCGTGTGGTCCTTTAACTCGTACTTCGTCCCCCCGGCGTGGGTCGCGGCCGGGGCGTTATCGTCGGCCGTGTCGAACATCAGTTCCCACACGTGCTCCGGGTTGGTTGCGGGGAGCACGAACCGGACCGCTTTTTGCCCCGCGTTCATGAGAACCAGGAGCGTGTCCCCGACGATCGGCGCGCCGTATTCGTCGGTCTCGCGGATCAGGTCACCAGCCAATCGCATGCCAAGAGACTTGTGCGGCTCCTCCCATTCGGCGTCGGTCAGTTCGTGCCCGTGCGGGCGGAACCACGACACGTCCGCCACGCCCTCGCCGCGGATCGGGCGCCCCTGGAAAAACGTTCGCCGCTGGAGAACGGGGTGGGCGCGCCAGATTTGCGCGACGGCTCGCGCGAATGTCAGGAATTCGCCGTCCGCGGCGTCCCAGTCGAGCCAAGTTAGCTCGTTGTCCTGGCAGTACGTGTTGTTGTTCCCCTGTTGCGTGTGGCCGAATTCGTCCCCGGCCAAAATCATTGGCACGCCCTGGCTCAGCATTAATGTCGCGAACAAGTTTCGGCGCTGGCGTGCGCGCCGGGCGACCACCTTGGGATCGTCCGTTGGCCCCTCGTGCCCGCAGTTCCAGTTGCGGTTGTCGTTGTGCCCGTCGCGGTTGTCTTCGCCGTTCGCCAGGTTGTGCTTCTGCTCGTAACTTACCAGATCCCGCAATGTGAACCCGTCGTGACACGTCACGAAGTTGATGCTCGCGTAGGGCCGGCGCCCGGTGCGCTCGTAGAGGTCGCCGGACCCGGTGAGCCGGTGCGCGAGTTGCCGCGTGGGGACATCTCGACCGCCCCAGAACCCGCGGACCGCGTCGCGGTACTCGCCGTTCCACTCGGTCCAGCCCACCGGGAAGTTGCCGACCATGTACCCGCCCGGGCCGATGTCCCACGGCTCGGCGATCAGCTTCACGCGCGACAGCACGGGGTCTTGGTGGATGATGTCGAAGAACGAGCCGAGCTTGTCGACCTCCGCCAGCTCGCGCGCGAGCGTGGGTGCGAGATCGAAGCGGAACCCGTCGACGTGCATCTCCTCGACCCAGTACCGCAGGCTGTCCATGACGAGTTGTAGAACACGCGGGTGGCGCATGTTGGGGCTGTTCCCGCACGCGGTGAAGTCCATGTAGTAGCGCGGGTGTTCGGGCGAGAGGAAGTAGTAGCTCGGGTTGTCCAGCCCGCGGAACGAGAGCGTCGGCCCCATCTGGTTGCCCTCGGCGGTGTGGTTGTACACCACGTCGAGGATCACCTCGATCCCGACCGAGTGCAGCGAGCGCACCATCGACTTGAACTCGCGCACCGCGGCGCCCGGGTCGCGCGGGTTCGTGCTGAAACGCGGGTCCGGCGCGAAGAACCCGAGCGTGTTGTACCCCCAATAGTTCGACAGTCCCCGGTCCATCAGGTGCCGGTCGTCCGCGCGGTAGTGGACCGGCAGCAACTCCACCGCGGTCACGTTGAGCTTCTTCAGGTGGTCGAGTGCGGCCTCGGCGCTGATACCGGCGTATGTCCCGCGCATGTGATCGGGCACGCCGGGCATCCGCTTGGTGAACCCCTTCACGTGCAGTTCGTAAATGAGCGTCTCGTGCCACGGGTGCGCCGGGCGGCGATCGGCTCCCCACGTAAAAGCCGTATCGATGACGGTCGCGAGCGGGGCGAACGCCGAACTATCGCGGTTATCGAACGTGGTGTCGTCCTGGCCGATGGTGTAGCCGAAAAGGGCGTCGTGCCACGTGAGTTCGCGCCCGACGGCTTTCGCGTAGGGATCAAAGAGGAGCTTGTTCGCGTTGAACCGCGCGCCTCGTTCCGGTTCATACGGACCGTGGGCGCGAATCCCGTAGAGCTGTCCCGGGAGCGCATCGGGCAGGTAACAGTGCCACACCTGGTCCGTGCGCTCGCGCAGAGGAATGCGCTGCTCCACCAGCCCCGGACCGTTGAACAAACACAGGTCGATCCCGGTCGCGTTCTCACTGAAGATGGCGAAGTTCACCCCCACCCCGTCCCACGTCGCTCCCAGTGGGTACGGGCGCCCCGGCCATACTCGCATGAGAATCTCCCGCGTCGAATGTCGCTCCCGGCGCGTGCAGTAAGCGAATTTGGTACCAGTGATCCGGCAATTCCGCTCCGGTCGATGGCACGGCTCGTGCAGAGCTTTCGGGCGACCACATGGTCACAGACTGCCCTCGTCACTCCTACCTTACACACCCAAGAAGGTCACATGGCCACCACTGAGCCAATCAAGATGGAAGACGTCGCCGGCGTGCGCAGCCGGATCTCATGGCCCGCTGTTCTTGCCGGGGCCGTCGTCGCGGTCGCGACCAACCTCGTGCTCACCTTGTTCTTCGCGGCCATCGGGCTGACCGTGGCCGAAGCCGGCGTGCGCGCCAACGCGGTGGGCACCGGCGCTCTCATCGCGTGCCTCCTGAGTATCATCGTGTCCCTGTTCGTCGGCGGGTGGGTGAGCACGCAGATGACCGCCGGCGAAACGGAACGCGAATCCGTGCTGTACGGCATCCTGACGTGGGCCGTCGTCGTCGGGTTCTCACTCGCGCTCGTCGGCATGGGCGCCCGGGCCGGGTATTTCGCGTTCGTGGGCGGGGCGATGGTCGCGCAGCATTCGCCGGGCGTGCAGAACTGGGAGGAATCGGCCCGCAACGCCGGGGTGTCGCAAGAGCGCATCGACGCGGCGAAGGCGGCGATCGACCCGAACCGGGCGCGCGAGATCGCGAACGACCCGGTCGCACAGAAGCGTGCGGAAGAGGCCGCGGTCGGCGCGTCGTGGGCCGCACTGGTCGGCGTGCTGCTCTCGATGGCGTCCGCAATCGGTGGCGCAATGTGTGGGCGCGGTACCGCGTTCCGACTGATCCCGAGCGTGCACACCGTGGTTCAGCGCCGGGAAGTCATCGTCTCGTGATTGGGAAGGGCGCTCGTCACCGTAATCGGGGCCGGGCACAAGTTCGTACTCGTTCCGCGGGATTCGGTTCCGTGGTTGGAGGAGCGAACTTGTGCCCGGCTCTCACGTTATTCGGCACAGTGGTTGCGGACCGTTACACTTCTGCCCTTCTCCTTCCTGTTCTCACATTGATCGCGAGCCATGCCTACCTCTACGAGTTCCGTTTGGTCACTCGATAATCCCGTTCGGACTGGCGCCCCGCTCGCTGGCAATACGCGCTACGACGTCGGCGTGATCGGCGCCGGTATCGCCGGTTTAACAACCGCGTATTTGCTCGCATGCGAAGGTAAGTCAGTCGTTGTTCTCGACGCAAAACCCGCTGTCGCTGGGGGCGAGACAGAGTTCACCACCGCCCATCTCTCGTGGGTCATCGACGACCGGTTCGCCCGCGTCGCCTCCATTCGCGGTGACGAAACGGCAAAACTCGCGGCGAAAAGTCATCTGGCGGCAATCGATCTCATTGAAGAAATCGTCAAACGCGAAAACATCGCCTGCGATTTCCGGCGAACAGACGGTTTTTTGTTTCCCGGAGTCGATGGCAACGAAATCATTCGCGACGAAGTCCTCGCACTGACGCGACTCGGTCTCATCTTCGAGCACGTGGACCACGTTCCGCTCCCCGCTTTTGCGACCGGCCCGGCACTCCGGTTCCCCGATAACGGCCAGTTTCACCCGCTGAAGTACCTGAGCGACATCGCCGGGCTGATTCGCAAAAAAGGCGGCGTAATTCACACCGATACGCAAGTGGTGAAGGTGGAGAACGGCTCGCCCTGCGTTGCGCACACACAATCGGGCCACACGATCACCGCGGACGCGATCGTCATCGCGACCAACACGCCGTTCGATGCGGGGCTGTCGCTCCACTTCAAGCTCGCGGCTTATGTGACCTACGCCATCGCACTGCAAATGCCCGCGGGGTACGTGTCTCCGGCACTCTTCTGGGACACCGAAAACCCGTACCACTACGTCCGCACAGCACACGGAACCGATACCGAATTTCTCATCGTTGGCGGCGAAGATCACAAGACGGGCCAAGCACAGGACCAACAAGAACGCTGGGAGCGGCTCGAAACGTGGGCGCGAAAGCGGTTCCCGGAAGCCGGCCCCGTTCGACACCACTGGTCCGGGCAGGTGTTCGAGACGCCCGACGGGTTGGGGCTGATCGGCCGGGCACCGGGTTTCCGCGACAATCTCTATGTGATTACTGGCGATTCCGGAATGGGAATGACGCACGGCACGCTGGGAGCGCGGCTCGTGTCCGATCTGATTCTCGGTCGGACGAACGAGTTCGCCGGGGTATATTCCCCCTCGCGCTGGATGCCCGGTGCGCTCAAAACGCTGCTCGAAGAGAACGCGAACCTCGCGGCCCAATACGGCGACTGGCTCACCGGCGGTGAGGTGAAATCGGCAACCGAGATCCCGAACGGGCACGGCGCGATCATCCGACACGGTTTGAGTAAGAGCGCGGTCTACAAGGACGACAAGGGGCAGGTCCACGAGATGTCCGCGGTGTGCCCGCACCTGGGCGGCGTCGTGCAGTGGAACCCGGGCGAAAAATCCTGGGACTGCCCGTGTCACGGCTCGCGGTTCAGTTGCAAAGGCGACGTGCAACACGGCCCCGCCGTCGAAGGGCTAAAAGCAATCGAGAAGACCTAACTTCTGGCGCCCAGCAATATCGAAAATAGTGCAAAAATATCCACATATGCCATTGAAGGCACAAACGCAACTGTGGTATAGTCACCTTATTCTCACGCAATCTGGGAATTACGAACGGCTGATTTGATGCGCACGCGACTCTTTTTGGAGAAATTGGGAGAGAATGGCTGACACTGTCGGCCCGTTAATAGCGGCAAACCTCGATTTTCTCGGCAAAAACACGAATTAGGCACCGTCCGGTCCAAAGTGTTAGCAATTGTTAGCCTCGCCTCGCGAGGGGCCAAGGCGAACGGCGAGCGCCAATGAACGGGTGGAGTACACGTCCGGCGAAGGGACGTAAACCCCCTCCAAACCCAAGCGACCGACGCGGCACGATGCCTCAAGTCCGGAAGACTCGTTACGACGCATTGGTCCGTCACGAGAACGCCCAAATGTCGCGTGCATTTGTTGTTCGGTCGACTGGCGCGGGGGCGCAGCGCGAGCTATTCTTCCCCGATGGGGGAAGCGTATGCGGGTGTTAAAAACGGCTCTGGGCGAAGTGCTCGACGTGGCGTTCACCCCGGACAGCCGCGCCGTTGCCGCGGTGGTCGAAGCGAAGAACGTCTTTTTGTGGAACCTGGACTCACCGAACATCGCCCCCGTGCGATTGGAACTCGGGGGCAAGTACCGGTCCGGCGGTCTGAGTTTCTCCGCCGACGGGCGGCAATTATCGTGGCAACTGTTTGATGGTCGGCGCACCTACGACCGCGACACGCGCGACGCCACGAGCGAGTACCCGGCGCTGCTCGCGACGGCTACTGCGTGGAAGCTCGGGGCCGAGGGTACGCACCTCGTTTCCGTTCACGGCTTGCCGGACCACGTGCTCGCGGGCTGGAAGCACAAGGACGAGGAGTGGGTGCGCCAGTGGCAGATGTCCACGCGCGACCTGTCCGTCGGCAGCGTGACGCTCGCGCCGGCCGGTGACCGGTTCGCAATGTTCACCCGCGCCACGGAAGCGGACCGGTGGTGGGAACAGGAGCACCGGCTGGAAATTCGCGACGCGGCCACGTCCGCCGCGCAGAGTTTCGGCACGTACCCGTACAGCTACGCGGGGAAACTCGCGTTCCATCCGGCCGGCAAGCAGATCGTCGGCATCAACGACGCGACGCTACTGGCGTGGTCGCTACCAGAAGGCGGCGATCCGCGCTTGGCACGCAGTGACAACAAGAAGCACTTCACTGCGTTCGCGTATCACCCGACCGGGCACCGGTTGTTCGTCACGAGTAACGACGAAACTGTTCACGTGTTCGACACGCACGCCCTTGAGCGCGTGAACCGCTATTCGTGGCGCCTCGACCGGCTCAGTGCGGTCGCGATTAGCCCGGACGGAACGCTCGCCGCGGTCGGCTCCGCGCACGGTGACATGGTGGTGTGGGATCTGGATTAGCCGGCTATTTCTTCCGCCACACTTGGTCGGTGGTAAGACCGAGTTTTGCCATCGCGGGCTGAATCTGAGCAAAGAACCGCTTCGCATCGACCGGGTAACCGGCAGTGGGCGCGATACCGGGAACGTGGGTGGCCCAAAAACGGTTGAACTGCTTCATACAGACCTCGCGCAGGTACTTGCACAGCATCGACGCGAGCGCCACGGCCACGCTGTCGCCGTCGGCACGCGGACGGAACGTGATCGAAATATCACGCGACAGGTGCTCGATGCGGTACCGGCTCTCTTCGGCCGATTCGCGCTCGGCAACCACCCACCCGTCTGGGAACGCCTCTTGCAACAGGCCGGCATAGAAGTTCCGTCCGCCCTGTTTGTCGCACGCGAACACGAGCGGCTGACCGTCGGCCGGCACCGTGGCCGTCAGCGCGGCGAGCAACTCGATCAGCCCGCGGCCGAGGATCGTGCCCTTCGACCCGTACTCGTCCACCATGCGGTTGAACCGCGGCGCGGGCACGAGGCGATAATCGCCGCACCACTGGTTATTGATCGCGGCCCGGACCGGTTCGGAGGCGTCCCACTCGGCGCCCGAATCGATGTGCAGCGGAACCGTTGCGGCACCGTCGAACCACGATTCCGCCAAAAGTTCCGCGCCCCACGCGGGTACGTCGCCGCTGCTCCAGAGGAACTCGTGGAGCGTGTGCGAATCGGGCGTCGCGATCGCCCACACGCCGCGCTCGAGCGCTTCGATTCCGCCGCGAGTGTAGACTTTCTTCGAGTCATCGATGAGGAGCCGGCCGTCGGCCTTCTCGTGTGCGCGCCGAACCACGGGTTTCAGCGTGTTCCACCCCGCAGAGTCGCCCTCGGGCAGATTCAGTGCGATCGCGGCCTGCACCAGCGGACCGAGGTTCGGCCCGTAGCCCGCTTCATCGATCCCGACCACCCAGGGCATAAGCAACCTCTCCCCAACCCCTCCCCTAAGAAGGGAGGGGCTAAAACCGCCGCGGGCGGTGTGATGTCTGTTGTGTTTGGTTCTTGCTCCCCTTCCTTCTTAGGGAAGGGGCTGGGGGGTTAGGTTCTTCGCGCGTATGGTAACGGCATTCCCCGATTGGAGGAACCGACGTGTTCGCCGACAACCTCTTCCTGAAGATCATCGATAAGACGATCCCCGCGAAGATCGCCTACGAAGACGACCAGTGCCTCGCGTTCCACGACATTAAACCGCAGGCGCCGGTCCACGTGCTCATCATCCCCAAAAAGGTGATCCGCACGCACGACGACGCGACGGAAGCGGACCAGGCGCTGCTCGGGCACCTGCACCTCGTCGCGATCAAGTTGGCGAAGGAACTCGGGCTGTCGAACGGGTACCGGCTCGTCATTAACTGCAACGAGGCCGGCGGACAAACGGTGCCGCACCTCCACGTCCACCTGCTCGGTGGCCGCGACCTGACTTGGCCCCCCGGTTGAACATGGACGATTCCGAACTGCGTTCCGTACTGGCCGAGCGCGTCGCGAGCGTGCGGGCGCGCATTGCGGCAGCCTGCGCGCGTGCGAACCGCGCTCCCGCGAGCGTCACGCTCGTCGCGGTGACGAAAACGGTTTCCCCGAAAGTCGCTGCGGTCGTTGCGGAATTGGGGGTACGCGACCTCGGCGAAAGTCGGCCACAAGAGCTATGGAAGAAGACCGAAGCCGTGCCGAACGTGAACTGGCACCTGATCGGCCACCTCCAGCGGAACAAGATCGACCGCACGATACCGCTCGTCGCGCTCGTCCACTCCGTCGATAGCGACCGTGTGCTCGAAGCACTCGACGCCTTCGGCCGCAAACGGGGATCAGCGATCCCGGTGCTGATCGAAGTGAATTGCAGCGGCGAAGAGAGTAAGGGCGGGTTCGCGCTGGACGCCCTTATTCCGCTGGGCGACAAGTTGCCAGCGCTCGCCGGCGTCACCGTTCGCGGACTGATGACAATGGCCGCGTATTCGGACGATCCGCAACTGGCGCGGCCCGCATTCGCCACGCTGCGCGAAATGCGTAACGCACTGCAAATGCGAACGGGACTGGCGCTGACCGAACTCTCAATGGGCATGAGCAACGATTTCGAGGTCGCGATTGAAGAGGGCGCGACGCTCGTGCGGATCGGAACAACACTATTTGAGGGGCTGAGTTAAGAAAGCGGGATGCGCCACGGGTGAACGCAAATCAGCGCGGATCGGACATTCTTCATTCGGGAAGTGAGGGTTGTCCTCACCCGGCGTTGAAGCCCTTTCGCCGCTCTCTATCATCAACTACCGGTACTTTCTCTTCCACGAAGGGGGCGTTTCCCCAATGCGGCACGTGCTTTCCGCTCTGGTGCAGAATCAACCGGGGGTTCTGGCGACGGTCGCCGGGATGCTCCACTCGCGCGGGTTCAACATCGACAGTCTCGCGGTCGGCGAGACCGAGACGCACAACCTCTCGCGCATGACGTTCGTCGTACACGGCGACGACAACGTACTCGACCAGGTGCGGAAGCAGCTCGACAAGATCGTTACCGTCGTCCGCGTGGACGACATCAGCTCGGAGAACTTCGTCGAGCGCGACCTGATGCTCATCAAGGTCAAGTGCGCCTCCGCGCAGCGCCCGGAAGTGTTCCAACTGTCCGAGAGCTTCCGCGGCCGGGTGGTCGACATCCAGCACAACAACGTGCTAATCGAGATCAGCGGGACCGAGGGGAAGGTCGAGGCGTTCATCGAACTGATGCGGCCCTACGGCATCCTGGAACTGGCCCGCACCGGGCGCATCGCGCTCGTGCGCGGGGAAGCGAAGCCCGCGGTCGCGGCGGAGGGAACCTGAGTTGGAAACCGCACCACCCAAAATCATCCTCCCGACACGCAGGCTCGACCCGGCCGTCGCGGACCTGCTCCGGGCGCTGAAGCCCGGCGACAAGATCAAGATCACGCAGGCAGTCCGCGTGGGCGCCAAGAAGTGGAACGCCGAGGCCACGGGCGAGTTCCGGGGCCTCGCGTACCTGCAAACCGGCGTCACCACGGAGCGCGTCAAAGAGGACGATCTGGTGGTGCCCGTGGTCCGCTTCACCAAGCCCAACGGCGAGCTGACCTCGATCAGCATCGACGAGAACACGAAGGTCGAGCGCGGCGCGTAGTTCGCTCCTGGGACCGTGGACGTCCCGTCCGCTGCTTGCACCAATTGGCGAAAGCAGCGGACGGGACGTCCACGGTCCCAAGACTACTGCGGTTTCAGTGGTTCCGTGCGGTACGGCTTTCGGTCTTGATAAAGTTTCAGCCGCTTTTGTGCGTCTTCGCCGTACCTCTTCGCGTACCCATTGTCTTCGAGCGCGAGTTTCTGGGCCTTCACCGCGGCCGTGAAGTCGTCGGATTCTGCGTGCGCTGCGGCCAGTGTGTCGAGGTACTCGCCCTCGCGGTTGCCGGTCAGTTCGCACGCGCGTTTCGCGAGTTCAACGGCCCTCTTGCCGTCGCGGAACGTCGCGTCCGGACACGTTGCTTTAAGCCAGGCGAAATTGTTTAGCACTTGTGGCAGATCGGGGCCGAGCCGGAGCAGCACTTCGTAATCTGCGATCGCTTTTTTGTACTCGCCCTTGAGTTCATAAGCCCAACCGCGGTTGAGCTGCGCCGGGGCGTGACCGAGCTTCACCGCTTCATTGAGGTCTTTGATCGCTGCATCAAACCGCCCGAGTTCCGCGAGCACCAGCCCGCGATTGCTGAATCCGACCGCGTGGTAAGGATTGGGACCAGGGCCGGGACCGACCGGGGCCAACTTCAGGAACTCGTCAAAGTCCTTCACCGCGTCGTCCGGCTTGCCGAGCAGGTACTTGGCCCAACCGCGGAAATTGTAAGGGTAAACGTCCTTTTCGTTGTCCTGGATCGCCTTCGTGAAGAAGTCGACCGCGTCCGCGAGCGGAACGACCCGGCTCTTTTCGATCCAGCACTGAGTTCCGTCCGTGTCGAGCACCTGGATGCGCTCGTCCTTCTCTGCTTTTACTTCCCACGACGCGGCATAAAGAGCACGTGGCAGTGCTTGAAAGTCGTCTTTACCGGGTTGAACCGGTTCGTAATAGGTGGCGATCGGGTCCGCTTTTTTGGTAGAACTGTTTTGCCGACCCACGACTTGCTGTCGCCCTTTGGCACCGGGGCTGCTGATCCACCGAGCACTCCGACCGTCGCTGCCAAACCGGTGGCGAGTGCCGCGCGGCGCGAAACGAGTGCCATCATAGGACGTGCTCCGGGTTTGGTTCACACGCGGCGCTATTTCTTAGCGTCTTTCAAATACGCATTGTAAAACGCGCCGATCGCGTCCGCGAGGTCTTTGGCGGTGGTCGCGTACTGGTCTCTGGCGCGCAGATTGGTACCGAGTTCTACTTGAATCGCATCGATCGCGAACGCCGTGTGGCTGCCGTAATTGGCAACGATATGCCCGCCGGTGAACTGCGGTTCTTCTTTGGCCGTTTCTTCCGAGTCACCGGGCGGCATGATCTTGTACCCGGCCTTCTCCATGCGTCCGAGGACGCTGTTCTTTCCGCGGATCGCGGCCAGCCCCTCGCGGTCCTTGAGTAGTTTCACGGTTTTGAGATTCTGCGTCCCACGGCAAATCGATCCCTGGTACACGCTCTGGCCGTGGATATCGAGCAGGATTCCGTGCCCGTGCTTCTCCTTCACCGCCTTGCACGCCGCGGCAATCGGGTCGTGGAACGCATCGTAATATGGCTTGGCTTTGTTGCTCTCGTAAGCCTGCTCGCGCGAGCGGTTCACGTCGAGGTACTTGCGCTCGAACCGTGCGATGACCACCCACGGCTTGGCTTCGAGCGATTTCTCGATTTCAGCCACGAGCTTCTCGACCAACTCGGCCGTGTTCTCGTCGCGCACAGATTGGAAATTGGCGAGCCCCATTCCGACGCGCTCGGGGACATCCGGGACTTTCTTGCGCCCGCCGTGCGGCGCCGAGATGATGACAGGCAGAGTGCCCTTTTGAACGGTGACGAAGTCTGCGGGTTTGGGTGTGTCTGGCGCCGCGGGTGCGAGGGCCGCAAGTGCGGGGAAAAGCAGAGCACACGCGGCGAAAAACGGACGGCCCATAAACAGCTCTCCGTTAGTCGAGAGACGAACTCGGCGCCGGATCTCAGATTTCCGGCGCCGAGTTCGTTTCCCGTCAAACTCGCCCCATCATACCAGATCGCGGCAGTCCGCGATGGTCCCTGCGAGGGCGCTGGCGGCCACGGTCAGGGGACTGGCGAGGAACACTTGCGCTTCCTTGTGCCCCATCCGCCCGGGGAAGTTGCGGTTCGTCGTGCTGATGCAACTAATGGGCGCGTTCAACCGGCCGAAGGTGTCGCTCGGCCCGCCGAGGCACGCGGCGCAGCTCGCCTCGCCGATCTTCGCGCCGGACGCCAGGAAGATGTCGCGGAGCGATTTGCCGCCGATCTTTTCGCTGTCCAGCCCGCGCGCGACTTCGGTCGTTGCGGGGACGACGAACGTGTCGATCTTTACGCTCTTGCCGTTCAGCAGTTCCGCCGCGGCACGGAAGTCGGTGAGCTTACCGCCGGTGCAACTGCCGATGTACGCGCGGTCGAGTTTCGTGCCCTTTACTTGCGTCACGGTCGCCTTGTTGTCGGGCGAGTGCGGCTTCGCGATCACCGGCTCCATCTTCGTCACGTCGTACACCTTCTCGAACACGAACTTCGCGCCCGGGTCGGTCTTCACCACGTTGTACGGTTTGCTCCCGGCGTTCCGCTTGTTCACGTAATCGAGCGTGACCTGGTCCGCCGCGATGATGCCGTTCTTACCACCGGCCTCGATCGCCATGTTGCACAACGTCATCCGCTCTTCGATGTTGAGCGCGTACACGCCGTCGCCGTCGAACTCCATCGCGCGGTAGGTCGCGCCGTCCACGCCGATGTCACCGATGACCGCGAGGATGAGGTCTTTCGCCATCAGGTACGGCGGGAGGTTGCCGTGGAAGACGAACCGCATGGTGGGCGGCACCTTGAGCCACAGTTTGCCGGTGCCCAGCACGAAGCCCGCGTCAGTGTTGCCGATGCCGGTGGCGAACTCGCCGAACGCGCCCGCGGTGCAGGTGTGGCTGTCGGTTCCGAGCAGCACCTCGCCGGGGCGGGTGTGGCCCTCTTCGGGCAGCGCGATGTGGCACACGCCCTTATATTTCTCGGTGCCGACGTCGTAAAAATACTTGATGTCTTGTTCTTTCGCGAACTGCCGCAACACGTCCACGTTGCGGTTCGCCATCGCGTCCTGAGTGAAGATGTAGTGGTCCGGAATGAGGACCAGTTTCTCCTTGTCCCACACCTTCGCGTCCGGCCCGAACTCTTTCTTGAAGACGCCGAACGTGCCCGGCCCGCAGACGTCGTGGGTCATGAGTACGTCGACGTTGGCCCAGACGTTCTCGCCGGGGGCAACGCTGCCCTTGCCACTCGCGCGGGCCAGGATTTTCTCGGTCATCGTCATCGCGGACATCGCGGTAAACTCCCAAATGGAAGAGGCCTTACCAGTATTGTAAGGTATTTACCACCAGGAAGCCGGCCCGCTTTGCTCTCCGCCTCGCGTAGTTCCGCGTCCGACCGACGTGCGGCGCGGGGTCGGGTCGATTTTACGTCTCGCGAGTGATACACAGACGGTCTCAGGACCGATCGCGTGCAAAGCACGGGAGAAATCGAATGTGGCGCATTGTGGTAGGCCCACTGCTCGCACTCTGGGGCGGGGCCGCAACGATATACGGTCTGATGCAACCGCTGGCGGCCGGAGCTTATGGGGGTGGTCAGATTGCCGCGACCGTGTTTGCCGGGTGCGTGTGTCTGATCGGGCTGTGCCTCGCCGGGGCGGGTGTTTTAAAGCTCAGCGCTTCACCGACCCGCGGATCGCGCCGACCGGCGCGGGAACAGTTCTGGGATCACGAATCGCAAAATCAGTCTTACCTGCTGATTGGAGGAATCGTCGCGGCCGTAGCCGGGCTCCTTCTCGTTGGTGTAACCGGGGGCATGCTCTTGCTGGGAGGGCGAGATAGGGCCACGGAACAAGCGAGCAGCCCCCCGCCCGCGAGCGAGACCGACGCTCCCAACCCACCGCGCACGACGCCGCTTCCCGCACCACCTCCCGATCCGCGCCCGAACGTGCCGGCACCGACCGGTCCCGCGCCGACACCACTTCCTCCCCCTCCTCCGTCCGGGCCGGCTCCCGGACGGAGGGAGACGACCCCAGTTGGGGGCGCGTTCGCTAACAATAATTACCGCGAATCCCGGGCGAACGGTGTAATGCTGATCGGTTTCGAGATCGGGTTCGGGAAGGTGTTCGATACGGACATCATTGCGTACCTGCGCCCGATCTGGTTGACGCCGACCGGTGAGCAGTTCGGCGAGGCTTACGGACGGACCCAGGCTCCCGTGGTGACAGTGAAAGCCAAAAACGGTTACGCGATCGGCGGGATCGTGGTCGCGGGCGGCGGCGCGCTCGAGGGGATCGGCTTTACGTTCATGCGTCGGGGGGAGAATCGCCTCGACACGACCGACGCCTACACGAGCGACTGGTACGGCGAACAGCGGCGCAAGCCGGAATCGGGAGCAATGCGGAGCGGCGACGGCTCGTTCGTGGGCGGCATCTTCGGCAAGCGGTTCAATGACAAGGGCGGGAACAACTACGACGACGGCGGGGCAATCGCCACCATCGGGTTGGAACTATGGGGCAAGGACTGAACGAACACAATCACTCGGCAAACGCGCCCGGCGAAACGTGGAAATAACGGGCGAGTTTGCCGAGCTGTGTGCGATTCAGTTTTCGCTTACCGGCCAGCACCTCCGAAATGGTGGATTCCGCGATACCAACCCGCTTCGCGGCTTCGACTTGAGTGATGCCATTTTGCTCAATCAGAAACCGGAGCATCTCCGCGTCGCCCACGGGCTTGATCGGCACGGACTCGGTTTCGTAGGCTTCGACCAAGTCGCTCAACACGTCGAGATAATCCTGTTCCGGTGCAGACAACTCGTCCCGGTCGATAAGTGAATCAATGACGGCAACGGCCGCATCAAGGTCGGCGTTGGTACGCAGCGGTCGGAGGGGGAATTGGCGGACCAGTTCCAGATATCGGTCTTCGCGTTTCCCGTACACCGCTCGGCTCGAAGTCGTGTCTCGCGCGTGTGCCATAGTTATTCGTTCTTCCACTTTCCTTCGTCGTACTCAGTGTGGGTCAGCACGTGGCGAACGTATAACTTCCCGCGGTTGAAGTGAATTACCGCGATAAGTCGGTACTTGTTCCCACCAATGTCGAACACCGTATACTTTCCAACCTGATCCGTTGTGTTAAACGTTCGGCGGATATCGGCGAAGTTCTCCCATTCTGCATTTCTGACGGTCTGATACCACGCTTCAAGCGGAGCCTGTGCTCGCGGGTGTTCTTCCCAGAACTCCCGGAGCTTCTTCTTGGAGATGATGTGCATTGCGCACGGACCCTTTGGAGCCAGTCTGCCCGACTCCCACTATGGCGCTGGCGAGAGGACAACCAGCGCTGACTAAATACTACTTCGCAAAATGCGAAGTGGTCAATCCCGCATTGCCTGCTTCGGTAGAATGACGCTTCCTTTGAGGCCTTCCGCTATGCAACACCCCGCGATGAATCCGCCGCTGTTTACCGCCGAGCTGCCGGGCACGGGCGGGCGGATTCGCACGCACGACGAGGACTTTGAGGTCGAAGAGGTGCCGTCGTATGAGCCGTGCGGTACCGGGGAGCACCTCTACCTGTGGATCGAAAAGAAGGGCGTTGCGCCGGAGTTCTTCGCCCAGACGATCGCGCGAAGACTCGGTACGCACCCCGGGAACGTGGGTACCGCGGGCCTCAAAGACCGGCACGCGGTCACGCGACAGTGGGTGTCCGTGCCGAAGGAGTGCGAACCGCGCGTTTCCAAGATCGACGACGAGGGCGTGCGCGTTCTGAAAACGGGGCTGCACTCGAACAAGCTCAAGCCGGGGCACCTGCGGGGCAACCGGTTCCACATTCTTATTCGCGAAGCCGACCGCACCGCGCCCGTCGACGCGATCCTCGATCGCATTCGCGCACAGGGGATGCCGAACTACTACGGTCCGCAGCGGTTCGGGCGCGACGGCGGAACCGTGGACCTCGGGCTCCAGTGCCTCGCGGGGAAAGCCCCTCGGCGCATCCGGCCGTTCCTGTTCCGGTTCGCACTTTCGAGCGTGCAGTCGCTCCTCTTCAACGATTACCTCGCGCGCCGGATGAAGGACGGGCTGTTCCGCACGGTGCTCGACGGCGACGTGATGACGAAGTGGCCGTTCGGCGGCATGTTCGTTGCGAAGGACGTACCCGCGGAGCAAGCCCGCTTCGATACGCGCGAAACCGTGACCGCCGGTCCGATGTTCGGCAAGAAGACGTTCCCGACCGAGGGCATTGCGGCCGAGCGCGAGGCGGTCGTGCTGCGCGACAACGGGCTGTCGATCGCATCGTTCGGCGGGTTCGGCAAGCTCGTGCTCGGCACCCGGCGCCAGAATCTGGTGTACCTCGACGATCTCGTGTCCGCGTGGGAGCCGGACGGCTTGCGACTCAGCTTCGCGCTCCCCGCCGGCAGCTACGCAACCGTGCTTCTCGCCGAAGTGATGAAGACCAATATTACGGAAGACGATGCCGCACCCGATGAAGACGGCGAAGGCGAACAGTAACCATCGGGAAACATTTTGAGATGGGGGAAAAGCCCGGGGCACATTTGCAAGCCGTTTTCAAGTCTCCTTCACCGGGGCTGAATTTTCAACTAACCGAAATGACGGTTTTTTTGACACACGTCATTCGATTATGGCCTACGGTTGCTTAACGCCCACGAATCCACATGCGCTGGCACCCCCATGCCGCCTGCTCCGACCGCCGACAGCGGTACTTACCGTTCCTACACGAAACTAGCCGGCACCGAGCCGCTGCCCGGTTACACGCTCCTCTCGCCCCTCGGTCGGGGCGGGTTCGGCGAGGTCTGGAAGTGTGAAGCCCCCGGCGGGTTGCAAAAGGCTATCAAGTTCGTCTCGTCAGTTTCCGAAGACGGGCGCGGGGACGAACGATTTAGTCAGGAACTCGCGGCGTTCGAGCAAATCAAAACAATCCGGCACCCGTTCCTGCTCACCCTCGAACGTGTCGAGCAAATTGACCGCGAACTCGTTATGGTCATGGAACTCGCCGACCGGCAGCTCCAGGACCGGTTCCGCGAGTGCCGCACGTGCGGGTTGCCCGGTATCCCGCGCGACGAGTTACTGGCCTACTTCGCCGACGCCGCCGAAGCCCTGGACGTGATTTCGGCCAAGTTCCACCTCCAGCACCTCGACGTTAAACCGGCCAACTTGTTCCTCGTGTCCGGCCACGTGAAAGTCGGCGACTACGGGTTGGTCGCGCAACTTGAGGGTGCGGACGCGGGCAATCGCGGGCTGACGCCCCGGTACGTTGCGCCGGAGGTGCTCCACGGCACACCGAGTAGCTGCTCCGACCAGTACAGCCTCGCGCTCGTGTACCAGGAACTGCTCACCGGCGAGTTCCCGTATGCGGGGCGCACGCCGCAGCAGCTGATGCTCCAGCACGTTTCCGGGCAACCGGACCTGTCTGGGCTGCCGCCCTCCGACCAGCCGGCCGTGAAGCGCGCGCTGGCCAAAAGACCAATCGACCGGTTCCCGTCGTGCCTCGCGTTCGTTCAGGCCCTCATGATGGCCGAGAACTCGACCGCGATTCCCAACGCCGGGATGAGCATTCGGCGCTCGCGCGTGGACCGCGCCGTTGCCGAAATGCACGTCGCGATCGACAACGGTGAAGAGTACCCCGGTAACAACTCGTCGATCAGTGCACAGAACGACCTGACCCACCCCGGAACACCCAAGAGCCGCTGCGCCCCACCGACCCAGAGCTTCACGCTCCCGAAAGCGCCTCTGACCGTACCGGGCGTGAAGTACAGCGGGCTCCCGCCGCTCGTGTCCGGCACGCGCCAAGCGCCGGCCCCCGCGCCGGCACCAATCCCGGCGAGCACCCGCCGGTCCAGCTCCGTCCCCACTCCGCCGCCGCGAATTGTCGAAACGCCTCCACCCGTTGAAGAAGCGGAACGCGGGCTGGTGGTATTGGACTCGATTCACTCGGTCGTTCCGGTCGGGCAGCTCTTGGGTATGGAGTCCGACGAGCTACCCCTGAACCCCCAAACCTTTGCCGAAGCCATTGTGAACGTGGCCGGCGGGGGCGGGTACGTCCCGCACATTCCGGGGGACATCGGGCGCCTGCTCGACGGCTCGTGGGTGTGCCTGTTCCCCTCCACCGTTCCTTCAGCGGTGGTACCGCTCAAGTTGGCCGTTGTTCGCGAGCGCTGGGGCGTGTCGCTGGAACAACCGGAAGCGGGCTTGGTCGTGATGCGCCGCACCGCGGGCGGCGGTGGATTCTTTAGCGGAAAGAAATTCGGGTTCGAGGCCAGGATCGTGTTACCGCCAGTCGGCCGCGCGGTCGGAGAAATGACCGCCACGGCGCAATTGTTCGGAACGCCCGACCTGAAGTTCGCACGCGACTCGATGGACCTGATGCCGAAACTGCTCGTCGACATCCGCACTCAGCTCGCGAACGTGCAGGACCGGCGACGGAGCCCGCGAGTCGAGTACGGCTCGCCGATCACGATTTACCCCGTCCACAGCGACGGCGGCATTGATACAGCGGTTCAGGGCCGGTGCCGGGACGTGTCGCTCGGTGGCCTGGGGTTCACCACCGCGGCGAAACTGCCTACGAAGTACGCCTACATCACCTTTCCCGGGGTCACCGCGACCGTTGGGCAGGCACTGTTGGCACGCCTGATCCGCACGCAGTCCTCAATGCGCGAGTCCGCTTACGGCGCCGAGTACCGCACCGATCTGTAGTCGGAACAAATCCGCGTTGTGGGGCGCGTTCCTTTACGGGCGCGCTCATCGTTTCGCCCGGCGGTGGACTGGGGAAGTCCGCGTGGCGCGCGGGCGCGCTAAGTCACACGACCGCGCGTGCGAGTAGCAGGAGCCGGTTCATACGCGGGATCTCGGCGTGAAAGGTTGGGGAACCCGCGATTGTCCGCGGAAGTAAGCAGCTACTTCAGCCACTTCGTACAGAACTCGATGGCAGCCTTGCGGTCGTCGTCGGTGACCTTGTGGCCGACACCCGCGTTCACGCGCACCACGAGCCGGTCTTTTGCGTTGGCCTTCGCGTAAGCGATCTCCGCAGCACGCATTGCGATTTTCGCTCCCTCGACGGGGCAGTTCGGGTCCATGTCGCCATTCGCGATGAAGAGCGCCCGGGAATTGGCTGCAAACAGCGGCAGCAGGTTTGGGCAGTCGTAGTCGTCCAGAATGCCCGGGATCACTTTCGACCACAGTTCGCGACACACCCGTTTGTTGATGGCCGGTTCGCCCAGATCCTTTGCGGCGACCTCGTGCGTCAGCTTGATGGTGTTCGCACGCCCCTGCCATTTGTCGTTATCCAGGCTCCACTTAAAGCTTTGAACGCCGATGAGCGGGGCCGCAACGGTCACGCGATCGTCCACTGATGCCGCGAGCCACGTTTGAATGCCACCCATGCTAATACCCAGCATCCCGATGTGCTTCGGGTCAACGTCGTTACGCGCGTCCAGCACGTCGACGAGCCGCCACAAGTCCCAAACGGTGTCGTAATAAAACGGGTGCTCCATCGGTTTACCAGTGGGCGTTTGCCACGCTTTCGTGATGGCCGCGACGTAAGCCTCGGAACCCTTCTTCCCGCCGCTCCGCTCGCCGTGGTAACGGGCGTCGATCGCGATCCCGATGATTCCGCGCTTCGCGAAATCTTCGAGCCACGGCTGGGCGCTTTCCTTGTTCCCGCCGGTACCGTGCAGCACGATCATCACGGGCAACTTATTTTTTGCACCGGCCGGCGCAACCATGAGCACCGGGACACGTTCTACGGTGTCGTCCGCTTTCTTTTCGCTGGCGAACGACCACCGCGAGTACACGAGGTTGCCTTTTTCGACCGGGTTGCCCGCTTCGCGCACGTCGGCCGGCACTTTGGGCCGGTCGAGTGCTTTAAGGAACGCGCCCTTCGCTTTTTCGGGCGACAGCGGGATTGCCGAATCAGCGCGTGCCGATTGCGGACTTAACGGGGCGAAAACGAGCGCCAGAACGAGTAATCGGGGGGAAAACATGCGGCAGCTCCAAAGAGAATCACCCCCACGATGAATGAACGGTGCGGAAAAGACAACCCTTATCCGCACCACGAGTTCCGCCCCCCGGCACTCGGAATTGACCAGAGCGTGAGCTCTGCGTATTGTCCCACCGCTCCGCGCCCTCCCGGCTAGTCGCCGGCGGCGCAGCGACACACCAGGACGGGCACGGATGCGCGTTCGCAGTTGGCTTATCCGCGGGTTGATCCTCGCCGGGATCGCGGCTCTGGTCGCGCTCGGGTGGCTCGCCAATTCGTGGGTCAGCCCGGAACGGGTGCGCGAGAAGGTCGTCGCCACCCTCGCCGAACAGTTCGAGGACGTGGACGTTCACGTCGGCTCCGCCCGCATGCGCATTCTCGGTGGCATCGCGGTCAGCGACCTGCGCCTCACGCGCCGCGGCGACCCGCCCGGTCAGCCGTTCCTCGTGGTGCCCAACGCGATCCTGTTCCACGACAAGGAGCAGTTGAACCGCGGGCGCCTCGTGATCCGTAAAGTCCAACTTGATAACCCGACGATCCGCGTCGAGCGGTCCGCGGACGGGAAGTGGAACGTCGCGGAGATCCTGAAACCCGGCCCCGCGGACAGACCCGTTCCAACCTTCACAGTCCAAGGCGCGACGGCCGTGGTCATCGACCACTCAACCGTCGGGTTCCCGCCGACCACGTTTACCGACGTCCAGGGGACGTTCCTCAACGACACGCTCCCCGCCCTGAGCGTGCAGGCCACCGGTACGGCAAAGCAATACGGCCCGGTCAGCATCCGCGGGCGTCTGAATCGAATCAATAATCACCTGGCTCTTTCGGTGGAACTGGCCGAATTCCCAGTTGGTGCCGCGGCGGTTTCGACCGCCCAGCGGTTCGCCCCGGAAGTTGCCCCGCACCTGGCGAAGCTCAGCGCGGTCGCCAACGTGAAAGCTGACCTCAATTTCGCCCCGGAATCGATCCCGCAGTGGCGCCACGACGTCCGGTTCGACGTGAAAGGGGCGCGGTTCGAGCACCCCGATTTGCCCTGGCCGATTGAGAAGATCATCGCCACCGTGCGCAGCGTGGACGGGCGCGTGAAGGTCGAGAACGCGACCGCGGAGGTCGGATCGGCGAAGCTCAGCGTATCGCTCGAAACACGCGCCGACGCACCGCCGCCACCCACCCCCGGCGCACCTCCAGCCGACGACCCGATGCGCCGGTTCGAGGAGCAACTCCTGCGGCTCGACGTGACGGTGGCCGGCGTGCCGCTCAACGACGCGCTGTTTAATCGGCTCCCGGAAAGCCTGAAGAAGGGGCGCCGGATGTTCTCCCCCACCGGACAGGTGGACGCCGGATACAAGTTCGTGCGCGAAGGCGCGGGCTGGAAGCGCGAACTGGAAGTGCGCCCGAAACAGGCCGGGATGACCTACGAAAAGTTCCGCTACCCGGTGACCGAGGTGGGCGGGCAGATCAAGCGCACGACCACCCACACGGGCACCGAGACCACCCTCATCGATCTCAACGGTACCGCCGCGGGCCAGTCGATCTCGGTGAAGGGGCAGATCAACGGCCCCGGACCGGACCCCGAGATCAACCTGCGCGTGGCCGGGACGAACGTTCCGATCGATGACAATTTATTCACCGCGCTCCCGCCCAAGTACGCCGCGATCGTGCGCGACTTCCGCGCCACCGGGCGCGGCGACTTCGTCGCCAAGATCGCCCAGCGCGCGGGCGTGAACATGACCGAGAACGAGTTCAGCATCGACGTCAAGGACGGGAAGCTGAACTACACCGCGTTCCCGTACCCGCTGGAGAAGCTCAAGGGCCGGCTCGTAATCCACTCGAACGCGACCGAAACGGACCGCCCGATACGCCCGGGAGAACAGATCCGCCCGCTGCCCGACAACGACGAGGTCATCTTCGACGAGTTCACCGCGGTCCACGCCGGCGCGCTGGTGCGGATGCACGGCTCGCGGCGCCCGATCCCGAACACCCGCGACCACAAACTCGTGATCCACGTCGGCGGGACCAAAGTACCGCTCGATAAAGACCTCCGCACCGCGCTCGGGACGGTGAAGGCGGACACCGTTTGGACCACGTTCTCCCCCACCGGGCACATGACGTTCGCGGCCGTCGTGGACGTATTGGACCGCGGGCCGACTGCCGCCCGCCCCGATTTCGATCCCCCGTTGGACCCAGTTACCGATGTGAAGGTGACGTTCGAGTTCTCCGGGCCGACCGTGACGCCGAAGTTCTTCCCCTACGAACTGACCGAACTCGCGGGGTGGTTGGAATACAAGAACAACCGCGTCGATTTGGCGCGTATGTCCGCGAACCACGGACCGAGCCGGATGAAACTGGATGCCGGCGAGATCCGGCTGTACCCCAACGGCGCGGCCTGGGCGAACCTCGGCGGGATCGAACTGAAACCGTGCATCGTCGACGAGGCACTCAAGAAAGCGCTGCCCGGCAGACTCGGCCCGGCGCTCGATGAAATACAACTCAAAGGCAACACGGAGTTGCTGGTCAAGCACCTCGTCGTGAGCGCGCCTCCAGACAGTCAGCCGCCGGGCGCCCTCCCCCCGGACTGCTACCGAGCGTAAATGGCGCCACGAATTCGTCGCTGAAAATCGGGCCGAGCCTGAGCCCCGGCCCCCGCCCGACCCGATCGTGTACTGGAACGCGGAACTGAAACTGCTGGGCGCGTCGCTCGACACCGGGGTGACGTGGCAGGACGCCTTCGGCTCGATCACGTGCCGCGGGCGCTACGAGGGCACGCACCTCGGGGCGCTCGACGGGACCGTGTGGCTGGACCGTGCCCTGGTCGCCCGCGTGCCCGTCGCGGAAGCGCGGTGCAAGGTGACGGCCGAGCCACAGAAACCGGACCCGGCCCGACCGGGGCAGTACCTGCCCACCACGCTCCAGTTCCTCAACGTGTCCAGCGATCTGTTCAGTGGAAAGCTCATCGGCGAGGCCGCGGTCGTGCTCACGGAGTCCACCAGTTACAAAGTGTGGCTCGTGGCGACCGACGTGAACCTGGAAAAAGCGGCCCGCCACTACAACCTCGGCTCCGACGCCGACCTCAAGGGGATCGCACAAGCCCGACTCTTGTTGGGTAACAAGTTGGACCCCAAAACGGGCCGACAGGTCGTCGACGGAGAGGGGACTATCGATGTGCCCACCGGTCGCATGTACAACCTGCCGGTGCTCCTCGACCTGATGAAGTTGTTCCGCGGATCGGTGCCGGACAAGACCGCGTTCGAGCAGGCCCACGTCGCGTTCCGCGTGCGCGGCGACCGGATCAAGGTCGATCAGCTCGACCTGATCGGTAAGGCCATCTGCCTCGGCGGGTCGGGCGAACTCGACAGCAGCGGGGACTACGTAAAGTTCGAGTTCTACATGGTCTGGTCGCAACTGCTGAAACAGATGATTAACACGCCGGTGGGCGACCTGAACAAGTTCCTCAGCAAGAACCTGTTCACGATCAAGATGTCGCGCGAGAACGGCGAACTGAAGTACCGCCCGGAGCCGGTTCCGCTCGTGACGGAACCGACGAAGGCCGTGCTCGACCGACTGAAGCGCGGGGCCGGGTGGTTAACGGGGAAATAGTTCGGGAAGGCCGTGTTTAGTTCATGGGTTGGTGGCACGGGCCTCTGGCCTGTGAGCGCGCTTCCACGGGCCTGAGGCCCGTGCCACCAACACGAAAACGCAAGCCTCCCGCACAAAACGTGAGCAGAAAACTCGCGTTATCGACGCTGTAACTCTGTCACAGGCGAGGAGGCGGTGTGTTAGGCAGTACCCTGAACCGGATGATCTTCTGGGAACTGGTGCGGGTGTTCCTGCTCTCGCTCGGCGCCCTCACCGGTTTGGTTCTGGTCGTCATGTCGGTCCAGCAGGCGGCGCAGCTCGGGCTGTCGCTGGCCCAGTTGATCCGCTCGATCCCGCTCCTCGTGCCGAGCATCCTGCCGATCGCGATCCCCGCGACGACGCTGTTCTCGGCGTGCGTGGTGTACGGGCGCCTGGCGCACGACAACGAGGTCATCGCGCTCAAGGCGGCCGGGGTTCACCTGTTCGGTATCGTGAAGCCGACCATCCTGCTCGGGGTGCTCGCCACCGGCACCACCGCGGCGCTGTACCACACCACGATCCCGCGGACCCAGCAGATGTTCTACGGGCAGATCCTCGCGGACCCCGAGGAGGTGCTCTACAACATGATCCGCCGCGACCGGCGCCTGGTACACCAGAGCCTTCCGTATGTGTTGTTCGCGCGCGACGTGCAGGGGAAGCGCCTCATCGACGTGGTCGTCAAACGGAAGCGGAAGGACGCGAAGCCCGGAGAAAGCCCCTACGATTTCGTGGCGCGCATGCACGAGGCTCAGCTCCGCGTGGACGCGGACAGTGGTACGATGTCGATCGTGCCGGACCGGTTCGTTCTCGACGGGGCGAACGCGAACGGGAGCAGCGCGAGCACGGAGTTCAAGATGGACCTGCCCGATTCGGTGAGCGGGAAGGACGCCCGGTTGCGCATCAGCGCGCTGACGTGGGACGAGCTCCCCGACCGGATCGCGGCGGTTCGCGCGGAACGGGACGAACTCATAAAGCAGCGAGACGCGTACCAGGCCGAAGTCGAAAAATCTTACGACATCAAAGTCCGCACGCAGGGGATGGACGAACTGAAGGGGCTCAAGTTCGGCATCGACGCGAAGACGCGGCAAGTCCGGAACCTGGAAGCGGAAGTACACGCCCGACCCGCACTGGCGGTGAGTTGCCTCGTGTTCGCGCTCATCGGCTGCCCGGTCGGTATCTGGGCGAACCGGGCCGACTACCTCAGCACGTTCGTTGTCTGTTTCATCCCCACACTACTCGTGTACTACCCACTGCTCCTGGCCGGGTCCGATGTGGGCAAAACGGGGAAAGTACCGCTCTGGCTCGGGTGCTGGTCCGCCGACATCGTGATGGGTGCCGTCGGCGTGTTGCTGATGTGGCGGCTACTGAGGCGGTAGATCAAGTTCCAGAGTCCCAAGTTCCAGCAGTTCCAAGTTGAGAATGAAGAGCGTTGGCGCCGTCTTGTCTTCAACTTAGAACTGTTGGAACTCCGAAACTTAGAACTATCAAGCTTATTTCGACGAGATCAGTTCGACCTCGAAGATGAGCACGGCGTTCGGCGGGATGTCGCGCCCGGCGCCGGTGGCCCCGTAGCCGAGGGCGGCGGGGATCTTGAGCCGGCGGGTGCCGCCCGGCTTCATACCGGGGATACCTTCCTGCCAACCCTTAATGACCTGGTTGAGCGAGAACGAGATCGTCTGCCCGCGGGCCACGCTGCTGTCGAACATTTTGCCGTTCGTGAGCCAACCGGTGTAGTGAACGGTAACGGTGGCGCCGGGCTTCACCGCGTCGCCTTCACCCACCGTCGAGTCCCAAATTTCCAGTCCGGACGCTTGCTTCGTCCACTCGGCGGCGTCCACGGCGGGCATCGGGGGTACTTGCGGCATCGCTGTGTCTCCTGGGAGGGCGCGGAGGTTCCGCGCAACGGGCGGGAGATAACTTACACGATCCGATTACTCCGACGAGGGTTGGGCCGCGCTTAGTCCGTTTCTGTGAAGCACTTCCGCGGTACCCGATCAGCGGTGCGACCGACGATATTGGAGTTATTTCCCCGTACTTTGGGCCGGCTTCAGCACACCGAGTAGCAGTTTGTACAACCCCTCCGGATTGTCCTCCTCGTTCTTCAAACGCAGGTAGATACTCTTCTCGTCCACGATCTTGAGCCGCCCCTTGCTGGCGGCGACGAGTTGCTTGGCGCGGTCCGGGTTGCGGTAGGTGAACACCAGATTGTGATCGTGGCGGTGAACGCTGGCGACCTGCCACTTCACGCACAGGAGCCGAACTTCCGTCGTGCGCAGCAGCCACTCGACCGGGTCCGGGTGCGGGCCGTAGCGGTCCCGGAGTTCCTGCCGGAAGTCGGCGAGCTTCGCCGGGTCGCGGAGTCGCGCGAGCCGCCGGTACACTTCGATGCGCAACTTCTGGCCCGGCACGTAGTCGCGCGGCAAGTACGCGGGCCACGGCAGATCGACCGTGACTTCCACCGACACCTTCGGCGCCTGCTGTTTCAGCGCCCGCACCGCGTTTTCGAGGAGCTGGCAGTACAGTTCGTAGCCGATGGCCGCGATGTGCCCGCTCTGCTCCGCACCCAGAATGTTCCCGGCCCCGCGGATCTCCAGGTCGCGCATCGCGATCTTGAACCCGGCCCCCAGTTCGGTGAACTCCTCGATCGCCTTCAACCGCCGCTGTGCTGTGGGATTGAGTAGCTTCAGCGGGTTCACGATGAAGTACGCATACGAACGGTGCTTCGACCGCCCGACGCGCCCGCGCAACTGGTGCAGATCTGCCAGCCCGTAGGTGTCCGCGTCGTTGATGAAGATGGTGTTCGCGTTCGGAATATCGAGGCCGCTTTCGATGATCGTGGTCGCAACCAGGATGTCGGCGTCCTTGCGCACGAATCCCACCATCGCCTTTTCGAGATCGTGCGCGTCCATCTGCCCGTGCCCGACCGTCACCTTCGCTTCCGGAACGAGAATCCGGACCTTTGTCGCGATGTCGAAGATGTCCTGCACGCGGTTGTGAACGAAGTACACCTGTCCGCCGCGGTTCATTTCGCGCAAGATCGCGTTACGAATGAGTTTATCGTCCCAGCGCGTGATGTGAGTCTCCACCGGCTGGCGGTCCGCGGGGGGTGTTTCCAAGTTGCTGATTTCGCGGATACCGAGTAGTGAGGCGTGCAGCGTGCGCGGAATGGGCGTCGCGGTCATTGTGAGCACGTCCACCATCGCGCGCAAGTGCTTGAGTCGCTCCTTGTGCTCGACGCCGAACCGCTGTTCCTCGTCGATCACCACGAGGCCCAAGTCTTTGAACTTTACGTCTTTCGAGAGCAAGCGGTGCGTGCCGACGATCACGTCCACTTCACCCGTTGCGAGCTTCTTCAGTGTCTCTTTCTGTTTGGCCCCGCCCCGAAAGCGGTTCACCACATCGACTACGAACGGGTACTCGGCGAACCGCTGCGTGAACGTGCGGTAGTGCTGCTCCGCGAGCACCGTCGTGGGCACGAGGATCGCGACCTGTTTGCCGCTATCGACCGCCTTGAACGCGGACCGAATCGCGACCTCGGTTTTGCCGTAGCCGACGTCGCCGCAAATGAGGCGGTCCATTGGCTTTGATTTTTCCAGGTCGCCTTTCACCTCGACGATCGCGGAAAGTTGGTCCGGAGTTTCCTGGTACGGGAACGCGGCCTCGAACTCTTTCTGCCAGTCGGAGTCGGGCGGGAACTGGTGCCCCGGGACAGCTTGCCGCACGGCCTGGATGTTAATCATCTCGGCCGCCATGTCGCGCACGGCCTCGGCCACTTTTTCCTTCTTGCGCCCCCACGAGGTACCGCCGGGCTTGCTCAGCGCCGGTTCCGACTGCGACCCACCCACATACTTCTGCACGAGGTCGATGCGCGTGGCCGGGACGTAGAGGAACATCCCGTCGCGGAACTCGAGCACGAGGTGCTCTTCCGTCGCGGGACCGGCGGTTCGGGACTCAGCCCTTCGGGAAGAACTCGGCTCGGCGCCCTCTTCACCGAACTCGGTGTCCTGCCCCCGGGCCTTTTCGAGCATGTGCATCCCACGGAACCGGGCGATCCCGTGGGCGACGTGGACGACGTAGTCGCCGTCGTTGAGGTCGAGGAACGAGTCAATCGCGCGCGACTCGATTTGGCGGCTGGAGCGCGTTTGTGCCTTCACGCCGGGCGGCAGCAGATCCTTGTGGAAGATCTCGTGACTACCAAGAACGATCGTCCCACTCTCGACCAGACGGAACCCGCCGCGGACGTGCCCCGTCACGAGTTGGAGCCGGTGCGACTCCGCGAGCTTACCCGCCTTCAATACCTCCGTGAGCCGGTGAACCTCCGCTTCGCTCTGGCACGCGATCAGTACGCGCGCGGAGGAACTGTGTGCGATCGAATCGAGTTCGTCGCGCACGCGGTGAACGCTCCCGCTGAACCGATTCACGGACTCGACGCGGAGGTGAACCGACGCTTCCACACTAGGCCGCGGGAGCGCGGAGAGCACCACGCTGGGGCGCTTCATCAGGTGCGCGAACGCCTGTTCCGGCGAGTGCAGCCCTTCCGTGGTCGCGACGCGCTCGTAGAAGTGCTTGGCCTGCTCCTTCAGCTCGCGCGGCTCGACGAGCACGACCCACGAATCGGGCGGCAGGTAATCCGCGATGTGCCCCCGCGGGCGACTTCGGGCAGAACCTACCCAACCCCTTCCCTAAAAAGGAAGGGGGAGCAGAACCCTTTTCTGTGTTAAGCCCCTCTCCGTTTAGGGGAGGGGTTGGGGAGGGGTTGTCTTCTATTCCCAACAGCACGACACTGTTCTTCTTCTCCAAACTCCGCTGTGAGCCGGCCGCGAACGAGCGGATCGATTCCACTTCGTCGCCGAAGAACTCGAACCGGTACGGGTCGGGCGCATCCGGTGGGAAGACGTCGCAGATCCCCCCGCGGCGGCTGAACTCGCCCGGGTACTCGACCGCGTCCACGCGCTTGTAGCCGTTCGTGACCAGCCACTCGGCCAGTTCGCTCGGCTCCACGATCTCGTTCGCGCTGATCGTGCGTCCTCGAGCGGCCAGGTCCGCGCGTTCCGGCACCGGCTGGCACACCGACGCGACGCCGCACACAACGATTTTGGGCGCGCTCGACATGAGTTGTTGGAGCAACCGCAGGCGCGACGTGGTCGTCGGGTCGAGTTTCCCCTTATTGGGAGCCACCGGCCACGATTCCCACGCCTCAAACAGTACGGGGCGCGTACCCGTAAATGACGCGATATCTTCCTGCCACGGCTCGACATCGGTGGGGTTGGGAACCACCACGAGCAACGTGCCGGGCGTTTCGGCTGCGAGGGTCGCCGCGGCCAGCGCCGCGGACGATCCCCACGCGCCGTCTACGGTTCCGCTCCGCCCGGAGAGGAGCGCGGCGCGCAGTTCGGCCCAGCCCTCTGTCTTTTCCAAGAGGCTGGGAAGGGCGCGTAAACCGGCATCCGCCGGCGCTGCGACAGCGGCCGTCGTCATGACATTCTCCTTCAATCACCCATCTTACCGGGAAGCCGAGGGGTGTGAACAGCCCGACACGTTGGCCCGACTCTAACCCTCGGGCGAATAATGGGCGGCAATCTTGTGAAGGGAAGCAGAGGCTTCAGCGGACGAAAGGTGCCAATTCTGCCAGAGTTACACCAAATAGACCGGTTAGAAATGTCGGTTAATACAGGGTTAAAGGGTTGCCAGGGGCCGATTCGGATCGCATAAAGTTCCTAATCGCTGCCAATATCCGAATAAGCCGAATTTTCGGCCCTCGGTAAATTCGTCCCCATTCGCGTGACTTAACGCGAGCTGCGCGGCAGGAATGCCGATCTCTCAAAGCACCGAAAGGAGTTTGAGCACCTCTCCTTCTTGAACCGGCGCGTATCGCCGGCTTCAACCCACCCGCCACCATTTTGCACCCCAACCACGACACAAGGACGATGCCGCGATGATTCCACTTTCCCGATACTTGGGGCGCCTACTTCGGGGAGAAACAAGTGGGGAGAGACTCTCGCTCGTTCAAGACGCACCCGCGGTAATCTGCCGGCCCGAACCGGCACTCGCGGGGACAGATTTGTTCCGCTCTTTCGGCGTTGGCGACACGCGATCCTATGCCCTCAAGGGTGTTTCCGCCGATTTCCAGCCCGGTGAACTCAATCTCCTGATGGGACCGTCCGGTAGCGGGAAGTCCACGCTGCTCGCGGTGCTGTCGGGGTTGCTGCGCCCGGATTCGGGAACAGTCGGCGCCCTCGGACGGGACGTGTGGCGGATGGGCGAAGACGAAATGGAGCGGTTCCGCCTCCGGCACTGCTCGTACATCTTCCAGGGGTACAACCTGTTCCCCGCACTGACCGCGCGCGAACAGTTGGAGATCGTGCTGAAGTGGGGCGAGGGGTGCTCGGCGCGGGAGGCCCGGTGCCGCGCGGACCGCGTGCTCGGGCAGCTCGGCTTATCGAAGAAGGCTCACCTGCGTCCCGCTGAAATGAGCGGCGGGGAGAAGCAGCGTGTCGCCATCGGTCGCGCGCTCGTGAAGAACCCGTCGTTTGTGTTCGCCGACGAACCGACCAGCGCCCTCGACTGGGAGAACGGCGAACAGGTCATCCATTTGCTCACCGAAACGGCCCGCGAAAACGGCGCGATGGTGCTCGTGGTCACGCACGACCCGCGCCTCACACCCTTCGCGGACCGCGTGTTCGAGTTGGCCGACGGGCAACTGCAATCCGAAACGGAAACAGAATCGGAATCGTTCGAGGCCGAGGCGTGCGTGTCCGGGTTGCCGAGCGCCTACGAGCACACGCCGTTAAGGAACAACTCGCTCCGCGTGCGCCTGTACGACCCGCAACGGTAAGTTTGTCGCCAGCTCCAAAACCGAAAGGTGACCGTCAGTCGCCTTTCGGCCGGGGCGCGAGCGGTTGAAGTTTCGGTAGCGGGGTGAGTGGGGCAATCGGTTGCAGGTTCTGGAACTTCTGCTCCATCTTCGGGAGTTGGACCGGGAGTGGCGGACGCGGAACCGCCATCTGGCGCCCGACGTCCGGCAGCACAACTCCCTTCATTTCCATCTTTTTGCCGCGCCGCATCACGACGAGATCGATCTTCTCACCGACCTTCACTGCGCTCACCAGGCGCACGAAATCATCCGTGTTGTCGCTCACGACTTTGCCCGCGAACTCAAGAATGATGTCGTGAACCTTCAGCCCGGCCTTCTCCGCGGCCGAGTCGGGCATGACCGCGGCGACCGCGATCCCGACGTTCGGTTCGAGTCCGAGTTGTTCGGCAGTGATCGCGTTGAGTTTTTCCATGCGGATGCCGAACCGGGCGCGATCAGGAACGCGCCCGGCGTCCAGTAACCCCGGGAACGCGGGAAGTACCTCCCCGTCCCCGCCCTGTACCCCCTTCATCATCAGTTCGTGTGCTTCCTTGAGCAGCTTCATTGCTTCGGGGGCTTCTGGGTTCGCTTTCAGCATTTCGAGTGCCTTCATGCGCAGGTCCATCGCCTTTTGGATCGCGTCCCGGTCAATTCGGCCCGGATTGGGGAACGGGACGACCTGGAACGGAACGTCGAGCGCCGGCGGATTGAACTGATTCGGCGGCAGTTCGGGGCGCGGGTCCGGCCGCGGCTTCGCGAGCGAGCGCCCCGTGACCGCGATCTCGACCGCGGCGAGTTCCTTCAGCACGGCCTCGACGTTCTCGCCCTTCTTCGCGGCGGCATCGACCGCGTCGCGGAGGGCTTGTAACTCCGGAGGCACGCGACCCGACTTGATGGCTGGTGAGGCTTTCTCAAGGGCTTCGAGCGCCTTGAGGACGTCGTCCACGTTTTCACCGCGCTTGGTTGCAGCGGTAACGGCTTCGCGCAGAGCGGTCAAATCGACTTGTTTTGCGTCTCCGACCGGGAACGGTTTCGGTTCCTGTGCGACAAGTGAGAACCCGAGCCACACCGCGGCCCCCACGAACCCGATAGTAGCGGCCCATTTCCCGGCACGGAACATGGTGGGACTCCTGAACGCACGCGATGACGTCCCCTTTAGTTCAACACGGCGCGGCTCGATAAGCAAGGGTGAGACACGTTCGTTACAAATCGATTTGAACGTCGATCCGCGCGCGTTCGTGTTCGCTCTCCCGTAATCAGGGTGGTACACTGAGACCACCCGCCGACCGCTCCCCGGAGTGCGCTAATGCCCGTCCGGTTTCTCGCCACGCTGCTGGTACTCGCCTTCCCACTCACTGCGTCCGCCGCTGAGGTGTCGTTCGAGCGCGACGTACTCCCCGTACTCACGCGGGCCGGGTGCAACGCGGGTGCGTGTCACGGCAACCTGAACGGCAAAGGCGGACTGAAGCTCTCACTCAAAGGCGAGGACGCAGTCGGGGATTTCGGCGTCCTCACACGCGACATGCTCGCGCGCCGAATTGATCCGATCCGGCCCGACGAGAGCCTCATTCTTCAGAAGGCCACCGCGCAGGTACCGCACGAGGGCGGCGCCCGGTTCGCGCGGGCGAGCGCCGAGTACGCGGTCCTCCGCGACTGGGTCGCGCGCGGGGCCAAGTTCGATGCGCCTCACGGAGCCGCTCTTACCAAACTCGTCGTCACTCCTACGAATCAAATCTTGGTAGACCCGGCCGACCGATTCCGGGTCAAAGCGATCGCGCACTTCTCCGACGGTACCACGCGCGACGTCACTCCGCTCGCCGCGTTCGAGTTCACCGCGGTGGGGGTCGCAAAGATCACGCCCGCGGGCGAAGTGATCCGCGAACAGACCGGCGAAGTCGTATTACTCGTGCGTTACCTCTCGCACGTCGAACCGGTCCGCATCGTCTTCCTGCCGGACCGCCCGGTTCCCGACACGGTTCACTTCCCCGCCAACAACGCAATCGATCGGCTCGTGTTTGCGCAGTTGAAAGAGCTGCGCCTGAAACCCGCGGAACTGGCTCCGGATCACGTCTTCTTGCGGCGGGCGTTCCTCGACGCGCTCGGCATTCTGCCCACACCCACCGAAACGCGCGCGTTTCTTGATGACACTGATCCGAAGAAGCGCGAGAAGCTGATCGATGCCCTCCTCGCGCGCCCCGAGTTCGCCGAGTATTGGGCACAGAAGTGGGCCGATCTTTTGCGCAACGAGGAGAAGTCGCTCGACAAGAAGGGCGTCGCAGTGTTCTACCGGTGGATCGCGGCCCAACTCGCCACGGACCGTCCTCTCAACGAATTCGCACGCGACATCATCGCGGCCCGTGGGAGCACCTACGCGAACCCGCCCGCGAACTTCTGGCGCGCGGTCCGCGACCCACTCATGCGTTCGGAGTCGGTCGCACAGGTGTTCCTCGGCATCCGCGTCGGTTGCGCGCGGTGCCACAATCACCCGTTCGACCGGTGGACGATCGACGACTACTACGGGTTCGCGGCGCTGTTCGCCCGCGTCGATTACCGGGTTCTGGAAAACAACAAGAAGGACAACCTCGACAAGCACGAGTTCGTGGGCGAGCAGGTCGTGTGGCAGAACCGCACGTCGGAGATGCCGAACCCGCGCACGAAGCAGTCCGCGAAACCGCGCTTCCTGGGCGCCTCCACACCGGAGATGGGCGAAAGCGCCGACCGGCTCACCGCGGTCGCGGACTGGATCGCGGACCCGAGTAACCCGTTCTTCGCGAAGGCACAGGTGAACCGGATCTGGCTGCACCTAATGGGCCGCGGGCTCGTCGACCCGAACGACGATTTCCGCGCCACCAACCCGCCGACGAACCCGGAACTACTCGCCTGGCTCGCGGAAGACTTCGCCAAAGGCGGGTTCCGCCTCAAGCGCACCGTGAAGGCGATCATGCAGAGTCGCACGTACCAACTGAGCGCGACCGTGCGCGACAGTGCCACAATGGGCGATGATCTTCACCACTCGCACGCGACCGTAACGCCACTGGAAGCCGAACAGTTACTCGACGCCCTCGCACAAGTGACCGGTGTGGCGGTGCCGTTTAAGGGGTACCCGCTCGGAAAATTGCGCGCGAACCAGATCCCGGCCCCCGCCCCAATCCGGCCGGCGCGGGTTTTCGAGGGGATGAGCGAAGCGCTTTCCTGAAAACGTTCGGGAAGCCCGACCGCCTGCTCACCTGCGAGTGCGAACGCAACGACGACCCGGGGTTGCTCCAGGCGTTCCAGCTCATTACGGGCGAGTTGATGAACGCACTGGTGCGGGATTCCGATAACCGGCTCGGCAAGATGATCTCCGCGGGCAAAACGGACGCGGAAATGCTCGACGAGTTCTACCTCGCCGCGCTGTGCCGGTCACCAGCTTCGACCGAAGCAAAGAAGCTACTCGCGCACATCGCGACCGCAAAGGACCGGCGCGCGGCGTGGGAAGACGTGCTCTGGGCGCTGCTGAACAGCAAGGAGTTCTTGCTGAGACGATGACGGATCTTAGCCCCGGAGGGGCGGCAGATGGTAGCCAGGGGTGGAACCCCTGGTGCGCTGAGACGACGACGGATCTGAGTCACTGAGGGGCGGCAGATGGTAGCCAGGGGTGGAACCCCTGGTGCGCTGCCCGCCGGGGGTTGTGCGTCACTCCGCCAGGGGTTGCGCGTTGCTCCACCCCTGGCTACCATCTGCCGCCCCTTACGGGGCTTGAAGACAAGGGCGCTGCCATGCCTAACACTTCGTTTCCCTCTCGTCGGGCCGTTCTCCGCGTCGGCGGAGCGGGATTACTGGGTTTGTCGTTCCCGGAAATGCTCCGCGCGGCGGACGCGCCGAAGGCCCGGCACCGGGCCACGGCCAAGAGCGTCATCTTCCTGCACCAGTGGGGCGGACCGGGGCAGCACGAAACGTTCGACCCGAAGCCCGATGCGCCGGACAACGTGCGCGGGTGGTACGGCGCCACCAAGACGAAACTACCGGGCGTGATCTTCGGCGAGCGCATCCCGAAAATCGCGGCAATGGCCGACAAACTCACCATCGTGCGCTGCATGCAACACACGATGAAGAACCACAACTCCGCGGGGTACTACAGCCTCACCGGGGTCGCGCCGCCGACCGACGACCAGCGCCTCCGCGACTCGCTCGAACTGTTCCCGGCTTACGGCTCCCTCGTGGACAAACTCGCGCCGGCGCCGAAAGGCATCGCCACATTTGTCGCGTACCCGCACGTCATCGCGGACGGGTCCATTACCCCGGGGCAGCACGCAAGCTTCCTGGGCAAAGCCCATAGCCCGTTGTTCGTGAACCAAGACCCGAACCGGTCCGACTTCAAGCTCCCGGAACTCACGCTGCCGGACAATTTGAGCGTCGAGCGTCTGGAGAACCGCAAGGACATCCTGAAGCTGATCGACGAACAGAGCGACTTGCTCGAAACGTCGCTGGTCGCGCAGGGGTTGGACGAGAGCTACCAAAAGGCGGTCGCGATGCTGACCAGCCCGCGCTTCAAACAGGCCTTCGATCTCACAAAAGAGAGCAAGAAGACGCGCGACGCCTACGGGCGCACCACTTACGGTCAGGGGTGCTTGCTCGCGCGGCGCGTGGTCGAGGCCGGGGCGAAGTTCGTGAACGTGTACTTCTCGCGCGCGATCGGCGGGAAGGGTCAGGGGTGGGACTACCACGGGTTCAATAAGGAGAGCGTCACGGACCGGCTCGACGAGTTGCTGCCGATGACCGACCAGACGCTGCCCGCGCTCCTCACCGACCTCGAAGACCGCGGGATGCTGAACGACACGCTCGTGGTGTGGGTGGGCGAGTTCGGGCGCACGCCGAAGATCAGCTCCAACGGGGGCCGCGACCACTGGCCGCAGTGCTACTGTGCGGTTCTCGCTGGGGGTGGGGCGAAACGCGGGTTCGTTTACGGCGCCAGCGACAAACTCGGCGCGTACTCCACCGTGGGCCAGGCGCGCCCGGAAGACCTCGCGGCAACGATGTTCGAGGCGCTCGGGATCGACCCGGAAACCGAGATCCGCGATAAACTGAATCGCCCGCTGCCGATTGCCCGCGGGAAGCCGATTCGCGAACTGTTCGCGTGAACGCGAATTCCCACCCGCGCGGAGCACGTCAGCGTGTCAACACAACCCCGCTCCTGCCGAGGCCTCAATCGCCGCGACGTTCTGCGGTTCGGTTCGGTCGGTCTCGCGTCCGCGGCCCTCGGTCCCCTCTGCGCACACAAGGCACCAGCGGCCGACGCGACCACAAACGACCCGGCCGTCATCTTCGTCTGGCTCCCCGGCGGCCCGCCGCACCAGGACACGTTCGACATGAAGCCGGACGCGCCCGACGAGTACCGCGGCGCGTTCAAACCGATCAAAACCAACGTCACCGGCACCCAGATTTGCGAGCACCTGCCGCACCTCGCAAAGGTGACCGACCGATATTCGATCATCCGCTCGGTGGCGCACACGTTCGCGGACCACGGCGGCGGACACAAGCGGTTCCTCACCGGGCGCGACCCGCTGCAACAGGTCGGCTTCGTGAACGACACGCCGATGGTCGGGTCGATGGTCGCGGAGGTGCTGAAGTCGAAACGGGCCGCGGTGCCGAACTACATCGCGGGCGTCGACGGCGGGCGCCAGCACATCGACACGTTCAGCTTCGGCTCCGCGTACCTGGGGCCGCAATCGCACCCGCTGTTCGTTCCCGGCGACCCGGCCGACAACAAGTTCGAGGTGAAAGATCTCTCGGTGCTCCCGGAGACCGAAGGGAAGTTAAAAGACCGCCTCGCGCTGCTCGACACGTTTGATGCACCGCTAATCGGCCCGGATCTCGCGGGCCGCGCGGAAGGAATGACCGCGGCCCGTGCCCGCGCACTCGATCTCATCACAACGGGCACCGCGAAACACGCCTTCGATCTCGCGAAAGAGTCCCCGAAAACGCGCGGCCGGTACGGGATGCACCGGTACGGGCAGCGGGCGCTGCTGGCCCGGCGGCTGGTGGAAGCGGGCGCGTCGTGGGTCACGATGGTAATGGAGAACGCGACCCCACCGGGCGAGGATCTCAAGAAGGACCACACGTACAACTGGGACTCGCACGCGGTCAACTGCCACATTTTCGAGGACACGCGGTACAAGCTCGGCTTCCTCGATCAGGCGATCTCGGCACTGATCGAGGACTTGTACACGCGCGGGCTGAACAAGCGCGTGTTACTTGTGGTGACGGGCGAGTTCGGGCGCACGCCGCGCCTCGAATACGACAAAACGACCGGGCGGCCGGGCCGCGACCACTGGCCGCAGGCGCAGAGCATCCTGGTCAGCGGTGCGTGCAAGACGGGTATTACCGTTGGCAGCACCACCGCGAGGGCCGAAGTGCCGAAGGACCGCCCGCTCACGCCGAACGACTTGTGGGCGACGGTGTTCACCCACCTGAACATCGACTTCAAAGCGATTAACTTCACCGACGGTACCGGGCGCCCCATCCCGATGCTGCCCCACGGTGACGTCATCAGCGAGTTGGTGTGACGCCCCGGTCGAGGCCATTGAACGAAAACGGTAACCGTTCAAAACGATCCGGGGCGGTCGCAATCCCGAGGGCGAGGGATTGCGACCATGTATCGTCCTTTGCTTCTGGACACTTCCCGAAATAAAATAAACATCCGAACAGTAATTTTATTCCGAACACCAACTACCCGTTCTGGAAACGAGTTCCGACAGTGGGGGCCTCGAATATCGATCGATATGTTAGCCGCGCGCCCGTGAAAATTCGCATTTCGTCGGCGAAAACGAGCTTTTCTACCGCGCCGGGTCAAGAATGTTAGCAATTGTTACCCGTGCGGAGTACGTCCGCGTGTCAACGCGATCTCGCTCCTGCCGAAGCCTCAACCGCCGCGACGTTTTGCGGTTCGGCGCGACCCAAGAGGTTCTGGCCCTGTCGGGTGTCGAGTCCCGCGCGGTTCGCTCCGGGCGAAGCGGTGACCGATCGGCACACCGACCGCGTTCACTTCACTGGCCCGGGCCAAGACCTGCTCACGTGTCGGTCGTTCTGACGGTGCTCGTCTCCGCTTGAAAACCAGGCGAAGGCGGTTGTACCAACTACGTGGACGCTGAATTCGTAAGGTGCGTGTGTGGAGGGGATGTGGCAACTCGTTGGCGGATCGGCTTGGCCATCGCAGTATGGGGATTGCGACTCGCTGCGCTCGGTGTGCTCGTTCTGTGGCTCATCCCCACGCGACAGTACGAATCGACCGAAAACACCGAGCGCACATACTTCGGTCTGGGGTGGCCGGATCACTGGCTGGCGTCCGAAGTCACACTGACGTTCCGGCCGACCGTTCGGCGCGACGGCACGTGGTCGTATGAGTTTCACCGGCGCGGGCCGCTAACGGCGTGGGACCGGGTACCGGACTCGATGGGGCTGGAAGACGCATTCACCTACTACCGCTGGAAACGCGAGAACCCGCTGTACGGTCCTTTGTGGCAGACCGCGATCAGCGGGGTGTTTTTGTTGGTGGCGGCCTATCTCAATCAGTTCCGACGCGATCGACCGGCGAAAGCGGCAAAGACCATTCCTAGCGCGACACCGGCCCCGGAATAACTTCACCCGCTCGTTGGCACTTACGGTTCACCAAAGATGCCGGACGAACCGTGAGTGCCAACGAGCGGAGAGCTTTTATCACACTCGAGCCGGGACGCGCATGCGAGCCTGGCGCCACGGCGGCTGCCAGTCGTTCGCGTCGAGCAGGTCGGTCAGTTCCGCCAGCGACGGGACCACCGTTTCCGGGCTGTAAGTGTAGCGCGGCAGGTCTTCGTGCTTGGTTCCACCGCTCAACACGAGCACCGTGTGAAATCCGAGTTGCACCCCGCCCAAAATGTCTGTTTCCATCGTGTCGCCGACCATCGTCGTCTGGTCGGTGGTCAGCCCGAGTTCCTTGCGCGCGGCCCGCATCATGACCGGGCTGGGCTTACCCACGCTGAACGCCTTCACGCCGGTGGCGGTTTCGAGCAGCGCGACGAGCGCACCGCACCCGGGCCGCAGCCCGTTCTGCGTCGGGCAGTTCGGGTCCATGTTCGTCGCGATCAGCTTCGCGCCGCCCAGGATCATCCGCACCGCGACTTCCACGAGTTCGAGGTTGAACGTCCGCCCCTCGCCGACGACAACGTAATCCGGGTCGTGATCGACGATCGCGTAGCCGTGCTGGTGCAGTGCGGTGAGTAACCCGCCTTCGCCGATCACGAACGCGGTGCCGCCGGGCTTCTGCTGCGCGAGGAACCGGGCCGTCGCCATCGCGCTGGTGAAGACGTGCTCCTCTTCCACATCGAGCCCCAGGCGCACGAGCCGGGCCACCACGTCGCGCCGCGTGCGCTGGCTGTTGTTCGTCAGGAACCGGAACGGAATGTCGCGGTCCCGGAGTTCCCGCACGAACCGATCGGCACCATTAATCAGATCCGTACCGCGATAAAGAACCCCGTCCATATCGATCAGGAAGCCAAACTTCGGTGTGCTGTGCTGCACCATACGCTCCTCAAAATCAAAGCAGTACCCACCGCGGGCGCCGCGCCCGTGGATCGATGTTGAGAGTAGTTGGGGTGGAGGACCGCCGGAGATGCGGCAGGGAGGGTATCTGAGGGTAAAGCATCGCGCGTGCCACACTTCAGAAATGGCACGAAGAAGTTTTATAAGTCTAATGAAATGAAACAGTTCGGCGAAATATGCAGTCGGCGTGAAGGGAGGCGATGTGCACACAGAACGGGCAGATCAACGAAAAACGCCCCGAGTTACTGTCGGGGCGTCCAGTCAGCAGTATTGCTCACGCGCGGATTTTTCGATCACGGCGTGACGATCTTGGTCACGTCCTTTACCACGGACGCGATGTCCTTGTCGGTAAGCGTGCCCTTCGCGAAGCTGTAGTTCGCCTTCACGACGCGGTCGACGTAGAGGATCACCGTCACGTCGGCGTCCTTGTTCAGGGCGTACTTTTCGGGGATCGGGTCTTCTTTGTCGTCGATGGCGAGAACGGTCGTCTTCAGTTCGACCTTCTTCGCAGCGTCCTTGAGTTGCGGCTCGAGCTTGGCCTTGTCCCCGCTGAACACGGCGAAGCTGAACATTTCGACCTTCGCGTTCTTGATGGTTTCGGCGTCCACGGCTTTGATAAGCTTCTGGGTCATCGCGTCGTCGCCGGTGCGGGCGAAGATCGCGACCACGGGGCTGTTACCGCCCCGGCAGTACAGGCACGCGGTCTTCCCCGCGTCCTCGCCGGTCACGTTGTACGGCGCGAACGCGCCGGGCACCTTCGCGCCGACTTGCGGACCGGACTTCAGGTCCGCGCCCACCACCGCGCCGCCCAGAACCGCGACCACCGCTGCGGCCAACACGTTACGGATCATCTAGTTTCTCCGGGAATGAGAGACACGCGACACTGCAATAATACCGCGCGCCGAACCGGGGTGTTACGCCGAACCCGGCGTGCAGTTGAACGGAACGAATCCATTCGACCACGCGCCGGGTTCACCAGAACGCCTGTCTTAACTTACTTCTTGCTCTTTTCCTTCACGGTCCACACGTGCAGGACGTACTCTTCGCCGTCGGCCCCGGTCACCTTGATGGTCTTGTCCGGCGCCCAGTCGCCGAGAACGAACCGGTGGGAGATGATGCGGGAACCCGGCTTGAGTTGCTTCTCCAGAACCGGACGGAGTAGGTTGTTGAACTCGTTGCCCATGTACAGCAGAACCACGGTCGCTTCGCTGTAGTCGCGGTCCTTCAGCGCGTCGCCCTCGATGATCGTGATTTCTTTATCGAGCTTGGCCTTCTTGACGGCGTCCTTGGCTTCTTCCGCCTTCTTCGGGTCGAGTTCGATGCCGACACCCTTCTTCGCGCCCTTCTTCACGGCGGCGATGAGCATCCGGCCGTCGCCCGGACCCGGCTCGTACACGACGTCGTCCTTCCCGACCTTACCGAGCTTCAGCATCTCCTCGACGATGTCGTCCGGGGTCGGCACCCAGCGGATCACGGCCTTGTCCGGGGCCTTCGGGTCGACCTTCGTCAGGTCCGCGACGATGTCGTCGCCGCCCTTGAACTCGATCGACTTGGTGCGGGTGAGCGTGGTGTAGTTGTTCGGCTGCCACGTTACGGAGAACGTGTACTCGTACAACTTGCCCGCTTCCAGGTCGGGCGTCTCGAACTCGCGGGTGACGCCGGTCGGCTTGGTGTCCTTGTCCTCGATCTTCAGCTTGGCGTCGTCCTGCGGGACCGTGATCTTGATCTTCGACTTGACCTTCTTCGAGTCCTTCTTTTCTTCCTTCTTGTCCGGTTGGGCGCTGACGGACAGCGTCGTCAGCCCGGCGGTAGCGGTGAACAGGGCGAGCGTGAACCCGAACATGCGCGCGGTGCGGGTGAACATGGAACTCCTCGAAGCAGCGGGAACCTGAGTGGGCCACCTGGGTCAGTTGCGGAATAGTGTCACCGAAACCAAGTACGCATGCAAGCCCTAGACGGCAATAGTGATGGGGCGGAGCGCGGCCCCACGAGCGCTGACCGGTTGCATCCGCCGGCCGGTTTGCGATAATCCCTGTCAACCTCCCGCCCGGCCCCACCCCTCGCCGAGACGCCGCCACATGAGCCGCATCTGTTTCTTGTCGTTAGTCGCGAGCCTATTCGCTCTCGCGCTCGGCCACGCCGGGGACTGGCCGCGGTTCCGCGGGCCGAACGGTTCCGGCACGGTTTCGGGGACGCTGCCCGACATCGACCCGGCGCACCCGCTGTGGGCCGTGAAAGTGCCCGGCGGAAAGGGCGTCAGTTCGCCGATCATCGTGGACGGCAAAGTGTACCTGCAATCGGCCTCCGCCGACGGTAAGACACGGTCCCTGATGTGTTTGAGTGCCACAGATGGCACGACACTCTGGACGAAAGACCTGCCCGGCGACAAGGCATCGACGCACGCGAAGAACTCGCTCGCATCCGGTACGCCGGCCTGTGACGGCACGCAGATTTACTGCGCCTGGTGGGACGGGAGCGCGGTGGGTCTGGCCGCTTACGACCTGACCGGCAAGGAACTGTGGCAGCAGTCGCTCGGCAGTTACGTGAGTCAGCACGGTCCCGGGTTCTCGCCGATGATTCACAACGGGCTCGTGTTCGTGAACGTGGACGACGACAAGCACGCGGAACTGGTGGCGTTCGACGCGAAGACGGGCCAGAAGAAGTGGTTCGCGGAGCGGAAACACGTCCGGGCGAGCTACCCCACCCCGTTCCTGCTCGAGCGCCCGGGGAAGCCCGCAGAACTGATCCTCGGTACCACGACAGCGCTCACGTCGTACCACCCCGCGACCGGTAAGGTCAACTGGGAGTACACGATGGTGTGGGCGAAGGGCGACGCGCCGCTCCGCGTAATCGGGCACCCGGTGTACGTGAACGGGCTACTCGTGGTGTACTGCGGCGACGGCGGCGGTTCCCGTTATACATGCGCGATAGACATCGAAGCAAAGAAGCCCACGAAGGTCTGGGAACTGAAGAAAGAGACGCCCTACGTACCGTGCATGTTGGTGAAGGATAACCGGTTGTTCTGGATCGGCGACAAGGGTATTGCCACCTGTGTAGAGGCGAAGACCGGTAAGGCGGCGTGGGCGGAGCGCGTGTTTGTTGGAGACGTGACCGCGTCACCGGTCCTCGTCGGCGACAAGATCCTGACGGTATCCGAGAAGGGTGAAGTTGCCGTGGTGAAAGCGGACAAGGAATTCGAGGAGCCGACGAAGGTCTCACTCGGTGAGGGCGTGTTCGCCAGCCCCGCCATCGCGGATGGGCGGGTCTTCATTCGAGGGGTCAATACGCTGTTTTGCTTCGGCAAGAAGTGAAATCGGTACGCGGCCCGTGCTTTGTGACAGGCCGCGTTCCCACCACGGGTCACCACTTTAATTCCAGACCGAACTGAACCCCGTTGATCGCCAAATCGGACTGCTTGAAGAGCGGGCGCGGGCGGAACTGGCCCGAGAAACCCACAGCCGGCGCGTTCGGCACGAGCGTGAGGTCGACCACGTGGTCGATCTGGTCGCCCGGCCGAATCACGTTCGACCAGTAGAGGAAGTTGTAGCCCGCGAACACGCGGATGTTCGGGGTGACGGCGTATCCGAGGTTCAGCGTCAGTTCCGGCGCTACACTGAAACGGTCGCGCGAGAACTTACCAATGTTCGACCCGCCCGCGAGCAACCCGCCGTTGTTGAACGCCACTTGGGGGCCGCCCGGTTGCTGGCGCGTCTGAAAGCCGCTGATCTCCAGAATCTGGTGCGTGGCACCGAGCGCGACTGATCCGCGTGCTTCCAAGTCCCAACGGCCCCAGCGCCGATCGTACGCACCGCCGACTTGCGCACCGTGGAACTGGTTCCGCGTGACGAAGCGGTCCTGCACGACGATCTGCGTGCCGATCGGGTCCGGAATGACGAGCCGGTCGCCGCCGGACCCGATCACGGTGATGTTCTCGGTGATCGCGAGGCTCTCACGCAGGTTGAGGTGCCGGTAGCCCGCGAAGATTTCGGACCGCGAATCGCAGGTGTTCTTCCAGCACCAGCGGGCGTTCATGTCCGCGCCCCACAGCCGACTGTCCGCCTGCACGCCGAGCGACCCGCGCAAGATCCCGGGCACCGCGACCGCTTCACCGTTCTCACCGAACGGCTGGTCCGTGCCGGGGATCAGGTTGGGCGCGAAAATCGGGCGCGTGATGAGCGGGAACTGGTCCGGACTGAACGTGACTGAGGCGGACTTGTTCCCCAGGAAGAAGAACCCGCCGTCGATGCCACACGACTGGCTCTCGTCTAACCACGCACCGGCGCGAATGCGGAACCCGCTGCGCGTGCTGCCGAGGAACGCCCCGGGGCCGAGGAGCGAGGTCGTGCCCGGTTCACCGAGGTAACCGTTCAGGTTAGTGTTCGCGTTGGTCGTGCCGAGCACCGGCGTCGCGAAGCCCGGCATCCACCACAGCAAGTACTCGCCGCGCACGAAGTACCGGTTCATCGGCCCGTTCGCCCCGTTCGCCCCGTCATCGACGACACTCAAGTCGCGCGAATTGCGGCCGGTCAGTTCGCTGAGCGACGGGTAGTCGCGCGAGATCCGGATCGGCGGGGAGCCGAACGTGTTGTGCTTGGAAACCTCGAACGCTCCGGCCGGGTACATCAGTTCCGCGGGCGCGGGCTGGAGTACCGGGAACGGGGCCGGTTGTTCTTCTTGCCAGATCGGGCGCTGGTCCACCGGGCGCGGGGTGGGGAGCGGATTCGCTTGCGGGTTGACCCCGTTCCACGACGGCTGATTGAACGGCGATTGCGGCTGGCGCATCGGCGGCGGGTCGCTTGCCCGCGGCGCGGGAAGCGGGTTCGCCTGCGGTTCATCGGGCTGCGGTACGGGCGGTTGTGTCACCGGGCGCATCGGGGGCTGTTCCGGGACGTCCGGTATCGGCGGCAGCGCGGGTGCCGGGCCGCCGTCACTCACACTACTCACGCGCGGACCGATCGCCCCCGATTGGGGCAGCGGCAATGGCTGTGTCTGAGGTACGGACGGTGGAGCGACCGGCGCTGGTTCAGTTCGCGCCCCCACCTGCTGAACGGGCGCCGCCGGCTGCCGAGCTGGGAGCCAGATCGGGCCTTCGTCCTTCGTGGGCGCTTTGCGCATCGGGGGCGGTAACAGCCCGGGCGTCCCGGCCGGCACCACGCCCGAAGGCGGATCGGCTGCGCCGACCGAGCGCCAGTCGCCGTCGGCGGCCAGGGCCGACCCCGCGGTTAGCGTCAGCCCCAGACCGATCGCTCTTACCCCAAAGCGCTTCATGTCCGCCGCCTCTGTCAACACGGTTCACTGAGTTGATTCGGCCAACAGGCGGCGTAATCCGCAAGCATTCTCGAATCGTTTTTGAACGAATTTTGTGTAAATATTTCCCAGTTTTCCGACGTGCAACAAGTTCACAGCTTACTGATGCTTAAGTGAGATATGCGGAGAT
>HG799464.1:0-9725 GCA_000531095.1 Gemmata massiliana
GGGTGCCCCTGTAGATTTTGGCAGGTATTAGTCGTTAGGCTGTGGTGTCTTGCCCTTTTGCCTCTGGAGGCACGGATGCCGACGTTGACCATCGAGTACCAGACCGAGGCGGAACGACTGATTCTGGAGCAAGCACTGGCGTTCTTCGCTCAGATGCGGCAGGTCGGCGCCACCGCTCCCGATGGTACGGTACTGGCCGCTTGTGAACGAGTTGCCCTCGACTCGGGGCGCAAGCTCGTCCGCGATACTCTGGCATCCGCAGTCCAGAGCCGCGCAGACACTACCGATGCGGCCAAAAAAAGTCGGGCACACGGCTCAAAGGACAACGCCCCCGCTGGCTCTTGACCGCTCTGGGGCGCATTCGACTCCGGCGCCAGTACGTCGTCGCCACGGACGACCAACGGTTCCCGGCCGATGCGGTTCTGGGGGGTCGAGGGGTACGTAACAGCGGCGGCACAGCGCCTGGCGGTGCTGGCCGGGACGCGGGACTCGTTCGCGCGGGCCGAAGTCATGCTGCGCGAGTTGGCCGGTTGGGAGTTAGACGACGAGGTGATTCGCCAACTCACCCACACGGCCGCGAAACGCCTGAACGCCTCCCGCGAGCATCGCACCGACGACGACCGATTCGCGAAGGCCAAGGGTGCGGTCGAGGTGCAAATCGACGCCGGGAAGGTGAACACCACGACCGGATGGCGCGACATCAAGTTGTGCGTGGTGTGTAAGCGGAAGCGGGGGGAATCAGCAACACCCGAGAAGTGGAGCAACCGCGTGTTGCCCGCGCCAACGGTTCGTAGCGTGGTCGCCAACGTCGAGGAATCGAGCATTTTCGCAACGCGCGTGCGCGCGGAGACGGATCGGCTGAAGGTGACGACCGCCGGCGATGTGACGGTATTGGGTGACGGTGCGGAGTGGATCTGGAACCTGGCTGCGGACGTGCTGCCACAAGCGGCGGGTGTGCTGGACGTGTACCACGCGATCGAGCACATCGGGGCTGCGGTGAAGGCGATCTGGGGTGAATCGGCAGAGGCGACCCGTCGTCGGCAAAGCGGGCTGTTGGCCGTGGTGACGAGCGGGAAAACGGGGATCGAGCGGTGGATCGCGGATATGTTTGGCGAGTTGCCAACGGGATCCCGCGGTGACGAGTTGCGGGAGTTGGCGAGTTACCTGAGTTCGCACCCGACCCGACTGAGTTATGCGGACCGGCTGGCGAATGGTCGGAGCATCGGCAGCGGGTTAATCGAGGGTTCGGTGAAGCAGTTGGTAAACCGCCGGATGAAACTAACCGGCGCGCGGTGGCGTGTGGAACACGTCGGCCCGTTGGTCGAACTCGCGGCAATCGTCGATACCCCGGACTGGCACGACTTCTGGACCGCCGCTTGAACATTGCCAAAACCTACAGGGGCACCCGCGAGCCTTCGATCGGGCTTGACCAAACCAGCAATTCTGCGATGAAGGCGGCCCGCGGCAGCGGCAAATCAACTGACCTTGACAAGCTCGGTTCGCTCATTCCTTCCTCTTGTTTAAGCGAGTAGGATGAACGGAACACCCGATGGGGTGGCGCAGAGCATACGCGCCGAACGTCCAGGTCGGAGGAACCGAAACCGCAGAACTCAGGGTACCCCCGTGGCGACAGCCGAGCAAATCAAAGCACTGCTGAGAAGCCACACGTCGGGAGACGACGATCTCTTCCGTTCGGTGGCTCTTCAGATCGCCGCCCACGAGGCGACGAAGGGCAACGACTCTCTCGCAAACAGCCTCCGCGAACTCGTTGCCACGGCAAAACGCGGGCAACAGTCGACGGGTAGTCCGCGCGCGGTCCCGATCACCCGTCCGGTCGGCGAACTCGCCGGCATGGTTCAGGCGTCCTACCCATCAATCCGCCTCTCTGAAATGGTCCTCGCGGACTCGATTCGCGGGGGCATCGAGGAGCTCATCCACCAGCAGCGCCAGAAGGATCTCCTCCGAAACCACGGGCTGTCGCCGAAGCGCAAAATTCTGCTCGTCGGGCCGCCGGGGTGTGGAAAAACGATGACGGCGTCTGTTCTCGCGAAGGAGTGTGGCCTGCCGCTGCTTTTCGTGCAGCTCCACTCACTGATCACGAAGTACATGGGCGAGACCGCGGCGAAGCTGCACGTCCTCTTCGATTCGATGTGCGAAACGCGGGGCGTTTACCTCTTCGATGAGTTCGACGCCATCGGCGCGACGCGGACCGCGAGCAACGACGTCGGCGAGGCCCGGCGGATCCTGAACTCGTTTCTCCAGTTCCTCGAACGCGACGACTCAGAGAGCATCATCGTCGCCGCGACGAACTTTGTTGGCATGCTCGATGACGCGCTGTTCCGTCGGTTCGACGACGTGATCACATACGAGCTGCCAGATAAGACTCTCGTGCGCCGTCTGATTGAAAATCGTCTTAGCACATTTGACTTGAGTAGCGTAAAATGGGCGGAAATTGGTCTCGCAGCGCGCGGCCTTAGCCATGCCGAGGTGGCTCGCGCTTGCGATGACGCCGCGCGCGGTGCCGTGTTGGCAAACGAGCAGAGCATCCTCCACGATAGCCTTGTCAAAGCTCTTGCAAACCGCAGCGGAATGCGTCCATCTCGGCCACGAAAGAAACTGAAGGGATGAGAGAAGAGCCCCATCTCCGCCTGGACGGTACAGGGACAGCGGAGGATTATGTTTACGCAGGCGGTGGAGGCAGCGGAACATTCGATCGACCCAAGCGAAATCAACCCGCCGCCCACGCCAAAAAAATTAGTGCGGAGCTAAAGGGCGTCGGAGACGCGGTCAAATCTCAGCGCGCTAAAGAGGTCGCGAACCACCCCGAACTGGTGGATTATCAGGCGGGCGGTGTCATCCTGACGTTCCGAAGCGACCCCAATTTCGAGCTGAGCATCGACCGACTCGAAAGGGACCAAGCCAAGAGCGAACTCATCGGGGTCAAGGTCGAGAACGGGGTTCAGATCGCGAGGGTGTTCGTTCCCCACGATAAAGTCAACGTCTTCCTGAAGCTCATCGACGCGTACTCCGACAGCGTGGTCCTCACGTATCTCTGCGATCCGGAGAGCGAGCAAACGATCGTGGGTATGGCCGACTCGGAAAAGGGGAGCAAGTTCCGTGGCCCCGTTCGAGACGCGAAGTCGGAAGACCTGACCGCCGCCGGCTTGGACGAATCGCCTCGTAAGAAGATCCGCTTTGTCGTCGAAGAGGCCGCTGCCGAAGAGTTCAAAGAGAAACTCGAAAACGAAGCCGTGCTGCTGTCGGAAGATCGCCCGAACCAAGACTTCGTCGAAAGCATCGCTTCAGTGCGACTGGCCATCATCGAAGACTTTTGGCAAGACACGCTCGACTTCCCGAAGCCGAACGAGGAAATCTGGTGGGAAGTGTGGCTCCGGGGTAATCGCGGTAACGCGGCCGTTTACCACGAGAAATTCACCAAGCTCGCGGGCGTCGTTGGGATCGATAAGGTTAGTAAGCTCTTCGTTGCGTTCCCCGAGCGCGTCGTTGTTCACGCCCGCGCCACTTCCGTCCAGCTCTCGTCGTCCGTTGACCTACTCGCGATGATCGGCGAACTCAGAAAGGGGAAGGAACTGGCAGGTTATTATGTGGACATGGGCGGTACCGATCAGACAGCCTTCGTCGCCGACGTCGTCGGACGTCTCATCCTTCCAGGGGCCGACGCGGCCTGCGTTTGCGTTCTCGACGCAGGGGTGAATCGCGCGCATCCACTTCTGAGCCCGGCATTGGCTGAAGCAGACCAGCACACCGTCAAAGACGAGTGGGGGGTGTACGACCATGACCACAAATATCAGCACGGGACGGGGATGGCCGGAATTTCTCTGTACGGGTGCCTCACGGAGGTCATGCGCGAGACCGGGAAGGTGCGGCTTCGACACAGGTTGGAATCGGTTAAGATCCTTCCAATTCCTCCCGACAAAACCGAGCCGCCGGACTACGGGAGGCGGATGCAGAATGGCGTCACGCTCGCGCACACCAACGCCCCGGATCGCAAGCGCGCGATTTGCATGGCGGTAACGACGCCCGACCACCGAGACGGCGGAGTTCCTTCTCTCTGGTCCGCTGCCGTGGACGACCTGTGTTCGGGAGGCCATGACGGCACTAGACGGCTGATGTTCATTTCGGCCGGGAACATGCGTGTGGAGATCGGCGAGAAGGATTTCGCGTACCACGACTGGAACTGCACTCGGGGAGGAGTCGAAGATCCCGGGCAAGCGTGGAATACGTTAACGGTCGGCGCATTCACAGAAAAGATCGAGATCCGGCATCCGACCTTTAAAGAGTGGGAACCGATGGCAGAGAGCGGCGGCCTCTGCCCGACGAGTCGCACGTCGCTTGCGTGGCCGGAGGGAAGGCAGGACGGCTGGCCCATCAAACCCGATTTGGTCATGGAGGGGGGCAACCGCGCACGCAAGGCGGGGCAGCCGCCACTGGAGTGTGACGACCTGTCGCTGCTCACTACCTATCTGAAGCCCGGCGTGCTTTTGACGGGCATGTGTGACACCAGCCCCGCGACGGCACTCGCGGCCCGGATGGCAGCGATCATCTGGAGCCACTACCCCAGCTTCTGGCCGGAGACCGTTCGCGCCCTGATGGTCCACTCAGCGCACTGGACCCCGGCCATGCTGGAGCGATTTCCGGGCGAACAGAAAGGTACGATCCTCCAGCGCCTGCGCTGCTACGGGTATGGGGTGCCGAGCCTGTCGCACGCCCTCCGCAGCGCTCGAAACGACGTGACCATGGTCCACCAGGGTGAGCTACAGCCGTTCAAGTTCGACGGCGGCGAGGTGAAGACGAACCACATGGACGTTCACGACCTGCCCTGGCCGATCGAAGTTCTTCAAGAGCTCGGCGAGGAGCCGATCACGATGCGCGTGACGCTCTCGTACTTCATCGAGCCAAGCCCCGGAAACGTCGGCTGGGGCGTCAACCACCGTTACGCGTCTCACGGCTTACGGTTTGACGTCATCCGGCCGACGGAATCGTTGGATGATTTTAGAAGACGCATCTCTCGGGCGTTCTGGGATAATTCGAAGCGGCCAACTAACGTCAAAGAGACGCGTGGGTGGGTCGTCGGTGAGGACACCCGAAGCCTCGGTTCACTGCACTCCGATTGGTGGACAGGGACCGCGGCAACGCTGGCTCGGTGCGGCAAGATCGTTGTTTATCCGGTCAGCGGCTGGTGGCGCGAGAGGAAGCAACTCGATCGGTACAACCAACCGGCGAAATATTGCCTGATGGTGTCCATTCAATCCAAAAACCAGGAGCTCGATCTATACACGCCGATCTGCAACGTCGGGGCAATACCAACTGAGATCGTGGAGTGACGTCCACGCATGAGAACCCGTGGCCGTAACAGGATGGTGAAACGCGCCGGTAAACTTGCCGGCGCGTTTTTTCGCTTTGCCAACGGACATCATTCTTCAGGCACGCGAGCTGCCCGATCCGGTCCTTCGACGACCCAACCCGCTATATGGCGCTGCTGTGGGAACCCGCGGTGCAGTCGTGGTTGTCGGGACCAGTGGGCGTGGAAGCAGTCTCAGTGCCTCGCGCGCTCCCTCCGTGATCTGCCCGCTACTCATTTCCTGACGCTCCGGCCCGGTCTCGCACTGGTCGGCGACGCGGCTTTCACCAGAGCCATCACGCGATTCTTCGCACTGCTCCGCAAGCGCTCGTCCGCGCTCGAATATCTGGTGGTGAACGAGTGGAAGAGCGGTCGGCGACACGCCCACGCGCTGGTCCGGGCGCGCGGTCGGCTCTCTCGGCGCGTGGTGCGGGATGTGAAACGGCGGGTCGGTCTGCTCGTCAGCGTGAAGCCGGTGCGGAACCAGATCGGTGCCGCTCGGTACATCTTCAAACACACCAAGCGCGCGTCCCGGAAGGCGGAGCTGCCACCCGCAACGTTTGCCCGGCAGCGGCTGTTCCGTGCGTCGGCCGGGTTCCTCTGGAAACCTTTCGCGGCGCTGTGGCATGACATCCAGGGGGAGCGCCAGAGACGGTTATGGCACGTGTCGGCGTGGAGTGTGCCCGCTGCTCCCCATCTGACATCGGGTGCAAAGGTGCCACCGGTCCCAAATGGCCCGCACCGAGGTGAATTATGGGCATTAATGTCAGGTGGTGGTGTCGGTTCGTGGGCCAAAAGTGCGGGTCCAAAGGTGCCATTAGGGACTGATGGTCCACGCATTTCGCCCCCATTCGCCACCCCACCCATGAGAGCTATCTGGGTCGGTCGATCAGAGGCACACGGGCCAGTTTCGCGCTATATCGCGCCCCCGCCCATAAGCGCACCCACCGGTGGGTGGGTGCGGCCCGGTACGGTTCGTTTCCGGTGTAACTCTGCACTACCCGATTTCAGCCGCTATCCGCATCGCGAGGGCCAAATCGCGTTCGGCATAGACCTGGGTGACGTCGGCGCGCTCGTGGCCCAGGAGCACCTGTGCGGCTTCGAGGCCGTGAGCCTTCCGGACCTCGGTGCCGAAGAGGTGGCGGATCTGGTTCGGGTGCCAGTGCGGAACCCCGGCCCGTTCCGCGGCGCGCTGGATCGCGTGGGCGTATCCCGTCTGCCAGTACCGCGGGCCGGGCGCGCGCTTCGGCCGAGCGGTCCGGCGGTTGATTTGAGAGGGCGGAACTTTGCTCTTGCGCGCGGCTCGCAGTGCCGCGTAGCGCTCCTCCCGTGCCGCGCGCGGGCTGAAGAGATACTCCCCGTGATCGAGCGTATTTCCACCCTGCAAGAACGCGGTAACGACCGCTTGGGCATTCGGCCCGAACAGGATCACCTTGTCTTTGTCGCGCCACGCGGTCTTATGTTGGTCCGGTCTCCAGACCCACACCGCCCCGGACCGGTCCACCTCGGCCAACTTCAGCGCGCACACCTCTCCCGGGCGCATGCCGGTGAAGCGCTGGAGCGTGGCCATCGCGCTCACGTGCCGGTCCAAATGGGGGAGCGTGGCGCTCAGGTGCTCGGGATTAACGGGCAGCACGCGCTTGCTCTCGCGAGCCTCGGTGCGGCCGCGCTTCAGCCCCGCGAGCGTGCGGAGCGCTTCGTACACGGACACCGGGACCAACTCTTCGGCCGTAGCCCACTTGAAGGCGCGCTTCACTCGGTCGATGCGCTTGTTGATGACGTTGCGGCACAGATCCGCGTGGATCATCTGTTGGCGCACGGCGGCCAGCGCCTTGGGACCGAATTCGGTGGCCGGAACCCGACCGAACAGTTCGTGAACCGGTCTGAGCGACTTGCGGACGGCGACGATCTCGGAGGTCGGTTCCCCGCTCGGGAGCCGGTAGTAGCGCTCGGCGTGGTGCCAGAACGCGAGGAGCACCTCATCGACGGTGGGCGGGGCCGGCGGTGCCGCGGGGCGCGCGAGTTTGCGCCCGTTCGCGAGCCACTCCGCAATGAGCCGATCGTAGGCGTCTTTCGCTTCGGGGGTTCCGAACACCCCCAAGTAGTGGTCCGCACTGTTGAGCCGAACGACGGCCCGGCCGGACGCTTTGTGGTGACAGAGTTTCGGAACGGAGGGTTGACGCGGCATTCGGTGCGACCTTTCCGGGAAGCTCCGTATGGTACGGAGGAACCTGGGTTGCGGGCCGCACTGTCCGACGTCGGACAGGTACGCTGTAAATGGCGTTCGGCAAAGGACTTAGGAACCAGTGGGTCCGGTGGGAGTCGAACCCACTTCCAAGGTGTTATGAGCACCCTGCTCGACCGTTGAGCTTCAGACCCGTTGCGGCATTTTATCGGGTTGCGTCGGAGCGGGAACCGCTACTTCATTACGATCTCAATTATCCCGACGAACGTGGATCTTGAGCACCGGTTTGCTGTTCGGTTCGCCATTGTGCGGTGCTCATGACGGTACGACACCGACGCTCCTCATGGGGTTCACGCGGACGAATTTCACCCGCCGTCGGTTTGTCAATTGGTCACGTTCGGACGGGAACAGAGTGAGAGTGGTTGCAAATCCAGGAAGAAAACGGGATCAAAGTCGGCCCCGAGAGTGCGTTTTGAAACCGGTCTGGATTTTGAAATCGTCGTCGGTTACTCGTGGCCGCCACGAATAGGAAACCGTATCCGACGGACCTGACCGACGAGCAGTGGGAGCGTCTGAACCCACTGCTGCCCAACCCCAAGTCCGGCACGCCCAAGGGCGGGCATCCCGTCGTCGTGGATCGGCGGGAGGTAGTCAACGCGATTTTCTACCGCCCGCGGGCCGGCGGCGCGTGGCGGATGATCCCACACGATTTCCCGGCGTGGCAGACGACCTGTTCCGGGACTGGCGCCTGGCCGGGGTTTGGGAGAAGGTCCACTCCACACTCCGCGAGGAGGTCCGCATCGAGGCCGGTGCTCCGCCGACTCCCGAAACGCTGCGAGTGGACAGCCAGACCGTCAAGACGACTCACCGGCGCCCCTTCGGGGTACGACGGGGGAAAAAGGTGAACGGGCGCAAGCGGTTCATCGGGTCGATTCGCTCGGGCTGGTCAGGGCCCCGTCGGTACTCACGGCCGACGTCCAGGATTGGGACGGCGGGCGGTGGCTGCTGGGCGCGGTGCGTCGCCTGTTACCACGGGTGCGTGAGGTCATCGCCGACAGTAGATTCTCCAAGCGCTTCCGGGAAGTGGTCCGGAACGTGTGCTGCCCGCGAGAGAGCCTCGAGGGGCGAACGGACGCCGAACTCGGATCACCTCACGCAGACCGGTACGCGCGGGACGAGAACGGGCACATCGTGGGGGTGGTCGGGTTCGCGGTCGATGTGACCGAGCGGAGACAGGCCGAGGCGTCATTGGCCACCGTAATGCAGAGCGTCGCGGACGCGATCATCACCCTCGACGAACACGCACACATCAAATCGGCGAACCCGGCGGCGCGCATCTTCGGGCACCCCGGGACTGAACTGCTCGGCCGAACGATCGATGCACTACTCGTTGATCTTCCCACACTCGCCGACCGTTCTCCGGACGTGCCCGCTCTCCTCGGGGTCGGCCGGGAGGTGCTTGGGCGCCGGAAGAGCGGGACCGCGTTCCCCGCGGACCTGTCCGAGTTCCACCTCGACGGCACGCGCTACTTCATGGTCGTCGTCCGGGACATTACCGCCCGCAAACAGTTAGAAGAGCAGTTCCGCCAGGCGCAAAAGATGGAAGCGTTCGGGCAACTCGCGGGCGGGATCGCACACGACTTCAACAACTTGCTCACCGTCATCAACGGGTACTCCGCCCTCTTACTCACTCAGGCGCCCGGGGCCGAAGACTGGCAGGAGGCACTCACCGAGATCCGTGAAGCCGGGACGCGCGCGGCCAGGTTGACCGCACAGCTCCTGGCGTTCAGCCGCAAGTCAATCATCGAGCCCAAGGTGCTGGACCTGAATCGCGTGATCGATGCCGTTGCGAAACTGCTGCGGCGGCTGCTCGGCGAGGACGTGACCCTGGTCATCAACCGCGCTCCCAACTTGGGGCACGTGAAGGCGGACCCGGGGCAAATCGAGCAGGTCATCATGAACCTCGCGGTCAACGCGCGACGCGATGCCGAGAGGGGGGCGGTTAACCATCGAGACGGCGAACGCGAACCGGGGACCGGAAGACGCCCGAGAGTATCCCGATTGTACCCCCGGTGACTACGTCCGACTGGCCGTGACCGACACAGGAACCGGCATGCCGGAGCAAGTTCGCGCCAAGATCTTCGAGCCCTTCTTCACCACAAAAGAACCCGGAAAGGG
>HG799464.1:9740-13945 GCA_000531095.1 Gemmata massiliana
ACGCGTTGAGCCCTCGGGTGACGGTGCGTCGATCGACGCCCAGGTCGCTAGCGATGTCCTGGCGGGCGCGTCCCCGATGGGCCATCAGTACGATCTGGAGGCGGTCCCGGAGTTTACGGTCCTCGGTCGAGCGGAACAGGGCTTCGAGGCGTTCGGCCTCGGTCGGCGGCAACTGGACGTGGATCAGGGTGAGGTCTCCAACAGAAGGGGGTACCAACTATTGGAGGATGCGACACCCGCAATGGGTTCATGTATCAGGCCGGGGGGCACATCGGCGTCCGGAGCACCCCGGGTCGGGGAACCACGTTCACGATACTCCTACCGGTCGTCCCGGACGCGATCACGGACGATGAATCGGCGCTCGCCGCGCCCACTGCGGGTGCGGAAACGGTCATGATTGTGGAAGACGAGGAGGGGGTCCGCACGTTCACGCGGATCGTTCTGGAGGCCCAGGGGTACGAGGTGCTGGAAGCGGATTCCGGTCCCGCCGCGCTCCGAACCGCCGGCGCGCACCCGGGACCGATTCACCTTCTGATCGCCGACGTCGTTTTACCCGAGATGAGTGCTCCTGACGGTGCATCAGAAGTGGCCGGGTCTGAAGCAGGGGTTCTGGGTGCGTCGGTGGGGGATTCGCAAGGGCAAGGCGTATGAGGAGGTGGTCCACGGGATCACGAGCCTGCCGCCGGAGAAGGCCGACGCGAAACGATTGCTGGGGTTGGTCCGCGAGCACTGGCGGATCGAGAACCGTCTGCACTACGTGCGGGATGTGACGTTGGGTGAGGATGCGTGCCCGGTTCGTCGCGGTTCCGCACCGCAGGTGCTCGCCGCATTACGCAACGTGGGCGTTCATCTGCTCGCACAGGTCGATGCTGACAACCACGCGCGAGCCATACGGAGGCGGGCTGCCCGATTCCACGAAGCGATCGACCTCCTAACTTCACCAGTGTGAAACTTTCAAGAACCCTGGCGGGGAGAACGGCTCCCGGTCCGTAAAAAAGAACGGGAGAAAACGGTTCTCATACATGAACCCGCCGAGTGTGTCTCATCCTCCAACGTGAGGTAATCCCTTCCGTTTGAGGCCACCGCTGTGATCCGCATCCAGTTGCCCGCGACCGAGGCGGACCGCCTCGACACCTTGTTCCGCTCGACTGACGACCTCAAGTTTCGGGTGCGCCTCCAGATCGTGCTAATGGCCCACCGGGGCCGGGCGCGTCAGGACATCGCAACCGACCTCGGGGTCCACCGTAAGAGTGTGTTTTGAAACCTACGGGTTCGGGTGGAGCCTTCGGAGCATGCGGTGGATCATGGCGGCTTGGATCACCGCTTCGGTGGTTTCGGTGTGGTATTCGTAATCGACCATGAGGCGCCGATACCTCACGAACCACCCGAATGTTCGCTCCACGACCCACCGTCGGGTGTGGATCTTGAAACCGTCCTTGGCGTTCGCGGTGATCGTTACCGCCCACCGGCACACGCTCCGAACGAACTCCTGGAACCGCGTGGAGAACCCGCTGTCGGCGATGACCTCACGGACCCGAGGCAACACGTGGCGAGCCCCGCCCAACAGCCAACGCCCGCCGTCCCGATCCTGGACGTCGGCCGTGACCACCGACAACGCCCAGATCAACCCGAGCGAATCGACCCCGATGAACCGCTTGCGCCCGTTTACCTTTTTCCCGTCGTACCCTTTCGGGTCGCCGCGGTGGGTCGTCTTGACGGTCTGGCTGTCCACCCGCAGCGTCCCGGGTGTGGGCGGGGCACCGGCCTCGATGCGGACCTCCTCGCGGAGTGTGGAGTGGACCTTCTCCCAAACCCCGGCCCGGCGCCAGTCGCGGAACAGGCCGTAGACCGTTTGCCACGCCGGGAAATCGTGTGGGATCATCCGCCATGCGCCGCCGGCCCGGAGGTGGTAGAAGATGGCGTTGACGATCTCGCGGCGATCGACGGTCGCCGGGCGACCGCCCCCGGGTGTACCGGACTTCGGTTGCGGCAGAAGGGGGGCCAGACGCTCCCACTGCTCGTCGGTCAGGTCGGTCGGATACGGTTTCCTACTCATGGCCGCCATGAGTAGCCGACCTGGGGCGTCAAAATCCAGACCGGGGTAAGCGTCACATTAGTTGGTGGATGTTTGTTTCATGTGGTCGTGGACCGTCGCCAGAAGTCGGTCCGCTGACCGCGTTCGCTGCGATACAACGCGCGGACATGGCAGACCGCATGGGAGCCCGGTTCGCTCCACCGCATTCCCGATCCCTTCATTCGCTGTCCCACCACCGTCTTGCACGCGCTCTCGACGGCACCCGAACCGATGTACCAGCCGGCGGCTTCGTAACTCGGGTAGTCCATCCGATCCACCTGATTGCGGAAGTAACCCAGCACCTCACTCCGCACCGTCGCCAACCCTTTTCGGCTCGGCCATTCCCAACCCTCCAGCACCCCGATCATCACATGGCCCCATTCGTCTCGTAACAGGCGCGACCACGACTTCGTCTGCGCAAGTGCCGCGCCTTCGTCGGTCGGGTGTAACGCACGCGCCAACTGCGCCAGGTATTCCGCCGCGTGATAGAAGTCCAAGATCACTGCTTCCACACGCGGGAAGTTGAGCCGCACGAAGTCCTCCAAGCCCGCGCCGCCGTCGGTCAGCGCCACCCACACCTCCGCACGGTCCAAGTCCACTTGAGCACCCTGGCGGCGTATCAGCGGACCCATTTCCGCCAGCGGGTACAGCCCGCTGATGTACCGAGCCTGCATCGACTCGCCCGGCTTGGGCAAGCCCTCGAACACACGCTCCCGATCCGGAAGCGGATTGAAAATCATCCCGACGTCGGCCATCCGCCCATCGGTCGCTTCGCCGTTTGGTCCCTGTTGCCGAACGCCGGTCGCGTCGATCTCGATGTAACCCACGGTCCGGCCACAGGCGTCGCGGAACCAGTCCCACGCCACTTTGCCGCCGAAGGTGCGACCCTTCTGAAGGTGTTCGGCAATTCGTTCCCCGGTCGCTTCGGTGGTCCGTTGCACCGTCGATGCACTCAGCACAACGCCGGTGGTCTCCTTCAACAGTTCGGCTCCCTTCTCGAAACTGTCGGCGACGGCCCCGCAGAGCGTGGCGAGTCGTTCCACCGCCGGCGAGAGACGCCCAGCGGTCAATCCGACTCGCCCGTCCCAAGGGCAGGAGCCTTTGGCGCAGAGCCCGCAGTAGTAATAGGCGCGGTTGCAGGTGACCGGCCCGCCGAGCGTTTCGACCGTTTTCTCGCGGTACCCGTGGAACGAGGCGCGGTGGGCGCAGTGGGGGCAGTCGATGGCGCTGGTGGTGTAGCCACTTTTGGGGGGAGGTGTTCCGCGTAGGCATCCGCGACGATGCCCTGTGCCCGATCGCGCAGTGCGAACTCGGTGTCGCCGAACAGTGTGCCGTCCGTGGTGGCAACAAGTCGACGTGCCATCTCCAGGATCGCGTCGGCGGATCGGGCCTTGATGCGTGCGGCCAACTCTTGAGCTTTTGTTTCCTGTTCGGCGGACAATGGTTCGGACATGGGAACCTCCTGGCGGGGTAAATTCACCGCCTCATTCCAAACTACACCGAAGTGAACAGATTTCGCACCAACTTCTGCGACGCCTACCCTCCAGACCGGTTTCAAAACACACTCTTACACCCACACGTCCGCGTGCTTTACACTAGCGGGTACACGGACGAGGCCATTCGGCGCCACGGCGTGTTCGGAACGGCGGAGACGTTTTTGCAGAAGCCGTTTACGCCCCACAGCCTGGCCCGGAAAGTACGCGCCCTGCTCGACCGAAGGGGCTCTTCGGTACGGTAGAAAACAGGGCCATTCCCCATCTCACCTTGGCGTGAGTGGGTTTGTTGGGTAGACGGGGCGCTCCTTCGGTCGGAGGTGCTCCATGTGCGCGCGTTCCCTGTACGACGAGTTGGCGACGGTTCCGGACCCGCGCGGGTTGCAGGGGCTGATCCACCCACTGCCGGCGGTCCTGGGCCTGGTCGCCCTGGCCGTGCTGATGGGGCGCACCAGCCTCCAACGGATCGCCCGGTTCGGGCGCCAGCACGGGGCACCGCTACTAGTTCAACTGTTTTGTGTTGCGGGGTGATCTCGGTACGATTTTGATGTGTGGACCCGAAGGAGTCCGCCATGAAGAAATACCGCGTCACCCTGACCGCCGAGGAACGTGAATCCCTGGGCACGTTGGTCGCCACG
>HG799464.1:14059-39530 GCA_000531095.1 Gemmata massiliana
TAAACTCGACGGGGCCGGCGAGGCGCGCCTGATCGCCCTGGCGTGGCTCGAAGGTTGCCGGCGCGGGTCGTGCGGAGATGCTGGCCGACAAGCTGGTCGAATTGAAGGTCGTGGATTCGATCTGCCCGGAGACGGTGCGCCAAGCGTTGCAAAAAACGAGATCAAGCCGTGGCTGAAGGAGCAGTGGTGCATCCGCCGGAAGCCAGCGCGGGGTTCGTGTGCGCGATGGAGGACGTGTTGGAGGTGTACCACCGCCCCTTCGATCCGAAGCGCCCGCAGGTGTGCCCCGATGAGGCGAGCAAGCAGTTGGTGGGCGAGGTGGTGCAACCGATCCCGGCGGGACCTGGACAGCCCGAGCGGTTCGACTACGAGTACGTGCGTAACGGGACCGCGAACCTGTTCATGATCTCCGAGCCATTAGCGGGATGGCGGCACGTAATGGTGACGGAGCGTCGGACGGCGAAGGACTTCGCCGAGGTGCTGCGGTGGCTGGCCGAGGACGTGTACCCGGAGGCGGACGCGATCGTGCTGGTGATGGACAACCTGAGCACGCACAAGTTGGCGAGCCTGTACGAGGCGCTCCCTCCCGAACAAGCTCGTCGGATCGCGGAACGGTTCGAGGTCCACTACACCCCCAAGCACGGGAGCTGGTTGAACGTGGCCGAAATCGAGCTGAGTGTACTGGCCCGCCAGTGCTTGGACCGGCGGATCGAATCCATTGACGAGCTGCTGAAGGAACTGGAGCCGTGGTCAGTTGAGCGGAACGATCGGGCCATCGGAGTGAATTGGCGATTCACCACAGCCGACGCCCGTATCAAACTTCGGCGGCTCTACCCCGCAGTTCAAAATAGTTGAACTACTAGCCCACGCGCTCGGGTTTCGGCGCGGCCAGACGGTCACCGCGTCCGCCCTGTCCCGCACCTTACGCCGACTCGATGCCCAACAGCTCGAGGCGGCCCTGTCACGGTGGATCCAGGGGCGCCTCGGCGCCCGTTCCGACATCTGGCCATCGACGGCAAGTGCCTGCGCGGGAGCCGTGATGGTGAGGTGCCGGGCCAACACTTGGTCGCCGCGTTCGCACCGACCGTCGGTGCGGTGCTGGCCCAGGTGCGGGTTGATTCCAAGACCAACGAGCACAAGGCGGCGCTGGAGTTGCTCGGGATCCTACCCGTGGCGGGCAAGGTGGTGACCGGGGACGCCATGTTCTGCCAGCGGGACGTGGCCACCGGGGTGATCGCGGGCGCCGGGGATTATGTGCTCGTGGCCCAGGCCGTGCGCACTTTATTGAGCTGTAATTCCTGGGATAACTTGCAATAGGTAGTTGTCATGCCAACCGGCCTTCATGCGCCGGGTTTTGGTGCTGCCTTTGGTCTTGGCGCGCTTCAGGAGCGACACGGCCACGCGCCGGAGCATCCCCAGGTTGGCCCCCGCGTGGCCGGTTCGGGCACGGCTGTCGTCCTCTCGGAACGCCACATCCAATCCCAGTGCAGCCCATTCTCGATGCCCCAATGGTTCCGAATGTAACCGGCCAGCACCGCTGCGCTCACGCGCAGGCGGGTGATGTAATAGTGCCCGGTGCCCTCGCAGGGTTACCGCACTATATCGTCAGTAATTCCTTGTAGAACTTGCAGTAGGTAGTCGTCGTCCCAGCCCGCCTTGAGCCGTTTGGTCACGCAGCTTCCTTTGCCCGGGGCGTGCTTCAACAGCGACACCGCGACCCGGCGGATCATCGCTAGGTTCGCCCCCGCGTGCCCCGCTCGCTTGCGGTTGTCGTCTTCTCGGAACACCACATCGAGAATCCAGTGCAACCCGTTCTCGATACCCCAGTGACCACGAATCCAACCGGCGATCTCCTTTGCCGGCTCGCGACGGCTGGTGATGTAGTAGTGCGTGCTGCTGGTGCCTCGGCCCCCAACCTCACGCTCCCGATTCACCTGCACCACGGCCGCAACATCCGCCCAACCCTCCGGCAGGCCTTTGGGGTTCTGGATCGCCGTGACGTATCGCTCCTCATGACGGCCGTGACCCTCTTCCACAGTCGAGTCGCCGTCGTGAGACACGTCGGCAAAGTCCTGCTCACACGCATCGGCGAACACCTGCTCAACCGCCGCGAGGAGGGTCGGCTGGTTGCCTTTGACGGCCAAGAGGTAATCGCCACCTTGCGCGCGAATTTGCTCGGCGATGGCCTTCTGGCACCCGGCCGCGTCGAGCGTCAGCAACTCCGGGATCACGGCGATCTCATTGGACCCTTCCGGGACGCTCACCTGACCGAGTGTCAGCCGAGTGCTCGTTGCCCACGCACTCACCAGATGCAGGCACCCGGTCGCCGTGGCCTTCTTCGACCCGCGAACCGACTTGCCGTCGAGGGCGATCGGGATCAGTCCCGTTGCCTCGCACGCCGCAAGCATCCACCGACCGAAGGCCCGCGTAAACGCCGCCGGATCGACTTTGGCGAACACCCGCTCGAAGGTGTCGGCACTGGGGATCCCGTTGGCCAGGGTCAGGAAGCGAAGGACGAACGCCTTCTGGGTTTCTCCATACGCCTGGATCGAATCCCAGGACTCGGCCCCGCCGATGACGGCACAGGTGGCGAGGGCGAGCACATCGCCCAACAGGTGGAGCTTGTTCTCCGTTTCGCGACGCGGATCAGGAACGTCGGCAAACACGGCGAGCAGGGGCATCGGCATCGGGGTTCCTCCGTGATACCCACGATGTAGCCCTAAACCTCTACATTGTCACCACTTCATAGTGCGGCAACCCTGGGTGCCCTCGTTCTTCTGATCCTTTACCCGGCGCTCCCGGCACACCAGCGCCACCGCGCCCACATCCGACCAACCATCCGGGTCTTGGACCACCGTTACATACTGCTCTTCCTCGCGCCCGTGACCCACACCCGCTTCGCCCGCCATGTCGAACACGTCGCCCACCGCGTCGCGCAGGCCCTTCTGGTTCCCCTTCACGCACACCACGTACTCGCCGCCTTGCGCGCGAATTTGCTCGGCGATGGCCTTCTGGCACCCGGCCGCGTCCAGCGTCACCACCGCCCCGCGCAGGTCCAGCGCGGCCAACAGGTCAGGAACGGTCGTGATCTCGTGCCCGCCCTCGGGCACCGACCGCTGGCCCAGGATTAACCGGCTCTCGGTGGCCCATGCGCTGACCACGTGCAGGCACCCGGTGAACGTGCCTTGGGCCGAACGCCGTGCGCTCTTCCCGTCGATGGCGATGTGGACCAAGCCCGTCGATTCGCACAACGCGCCCACCCATCGGCCGAACCGGTCGGCGAACGCATCGGGATCGAGTTTGGCGAACACGCGCTCGAACGTGTCGTGGCTCGGCACCCCGTTGGGCAGCTCGAGGAACCGGCGGAAGAACGGCTCCTTGGTGCGCGCGTACTCCGCGATCTCATCCCACCCGTCGGCCCCAGCAATCACCGCGCAGGTGGCGATCACCAGAATATCCGTCAGCGGGTGCAGCTTGTTCGCGGTCTCGATCCTGGGGTCGGGCACGTCCGCGAACACGGCGGTCAACGAAAGGGGCATTGGGTATCCTCCGGATGCCCTCGGTGTAGACATAAACTCCTACACCGTCAGCCGTTCATAGTGCGCACCCCCTGGCTCGTGGCCAAGGACAACCAACCCGGGCGGGTGGCCGATATCGAGGCCGGGCTCGGGTTCGAGGACGCGGCCTGCGGGATCGCCGCGGCCACTTCCCCCTGAGCCGGTCCCGACGCCGGAACAACTGGGGCGCCAGGCCACATCGGTGGACAAGGGGCACGGGCGCCTCGAGAAGCGAACCCTGCGGGCGACCCCGATCCTGACGGTGGGTTCGGGGTGGAAGGGATTGAAGCAGGGGTTCCGGGTAACCCGCGCGCGGACGATCAAGGGGGTAACGACGGTCGAGGTGGTACACGGGATTACCAGCTTGTCACCCGAGCGGGCCGACGCGACCGCACTTCTGGCCCTGGTTCGGGACCACTGGCGCATCGAGAACCAACTGCATTACGTTCGGGATGTGACCCTTGGCGAGGATGCGTGTCGGGTGCGCAAGGGGGTCGCACCTCAAGTGCTGGCCGCGCTTCGTAACGCCGTGGTCCACCTGCTCGCTACCGCGCCAACCAAGAGTTGCCCCGAGGCTCTTGAGTGGCTTCAGATGCACCCCGAGCACGCCCAGAAGCTTATCGGGATACCCCAGCGTGAATAACGGAACGGCCCTGCGGTAGAAAACGAGTGCCGACGTGCGGACCGCGCTGATTTCGCACAAGAAGTTCCCTACGCAGAAGTCTGGCATCAAACCGAAATTTCACATTCCACAGATCATCTCAACAGCCGAGTTTACCGATACTCACGTTACGGTCCGTCACGGTCGGTTCCGTGGGGCCGCGGCGCCGAGTGTCTGGAGGCTGAAGTGGCGACCAGGAGCCGAATTCACCGGGCCACTCAGTGGATTGTCGGCGCCGGGGCGTTGGTACTTCCGGCTTGTGCCACACCCAACACCGAACAGCCCGCCGAGTTACCGCACACGCTCCAAACGTCCGTGCGACCGATACCCAGCCGACCACCTACACAGGCTGTGGTTCAAACGAGCGCACAAATCCCCGCGGACGGTGGCGAAAAGAGTGTGCCACCCGCGAAGAGCGTTGCGCTCCCGGCGGTGCCGTCCGCCGCGACGCAGGGTAAACCGCTCCCAATTGACCTGCCGACCGCGCTGACCCTCACGAGCGCCGCCCCGCTCGACGTGCAAATCGCCAGCGAACGGGTCCGGGCCGCGTCCGCCGCACTCGATCGGGCGAAAGTGATGTGGCTGCCGAACATCGGCGTCGGCGTGGACTACTACCGCCACGACGGACAGATTCAGGACATCGCCGGGCGAGTTTTCACTACCAGTCGCTCCTCGTTCCTCGTCGGGGCCGGTCCCACCGCGGTATTCCCGGTGACCGAAGCCGTTTACGCGCCGCTCGCCGCCCGACAGGTTCTGCGTGCGCGACAAGCAGACGCTCAGGCAGCCCGAAACGATGCGACGCTCAGTGTCGCGGAAGCGTACTTCACCGTTCAACAAGCCCGCGGCGAAGTAGCAGGTTCCATTGACGTCCTCCGGCGCGCGGAAGAGTTGGTGAAGCTGACCGAGAAGGTCGCACCGGACCTTGCGCCGACGGTCGAGGTAAACCGCGCGAAGACCGAAGTCGCTCGCCGCCGGCAAGCCGTCGAAGCGGCATACGAACGGTGGCAGACGTCCAGCGCGGACTTGACGCGCGTGCTGCGCCTCGAACCCGGAACGCTGGTCGAGCCGGCCGAGGAGCCGGCGCTGGTCGTCGAGCTGATCGCCCCGACTTCCGTGCCCGATGACCTTATTCCGGTGGCACTTACACACCGGCCCGAACTGGCCGCGGACCAAGCACTGATTCAAGCCGCCCTCGCGCGACTGAAGCAGGAGAAAATGCGGCCGTTCGTGCCCAACGTCGCCCTGCGCGGGGTCGGGTCACAGGTGCCGGGCTTGGCTGGGGGGGTGTTCGGCGGCGGGATCAACGACAACCTGAGCAACTTCGGCGGCCGGTTCAGCTTCGACCTGCAAGCCGTTTGGGAGGTGCAGAACCTCGGATTCGGCAACCGCGCGAACGTCCGGGAGCGCGAGGCCGAACAGCGCGCGGCGCTGCTCCAGTTGCTCCGCACCCAGGACCGCGTGACGGCCGAAGTGGTACAGGCGCACGCCCAACTCCGCCGCGCCGCGAACCGGTTGAAAGCGGCCGAAGAGGGCGTTACGAACGCCGCGGAGACGGCCGAGAAGAACCTGCGCGGGCTGGTGCCGGGCAAGCGCGTCGGCGAGCAACTGGCCCTCGTGTTCCGGCCGCAGGAAGCCGTCGCCGCGGTCGCCGCACTCGACCAGGCGTACCGCGACTACTACGCAGCGGTAGGCGATCACAACCGCGCGCAGTTCCGGCTGTATCGCGCACTCGGGCACCCCGCGCAGTGCCTTGCAAACGCGGCCGCTCCGCCAGCGTCGCTACCAGGGACAGTGGTTCCCGGCCCTGCGCGGCCCGCACCGGTACCTGTGCCCGACCGGGCCGCCGAACCGGTCCCGCCACCGAATAAGTTCGAGCCGACCGAGATCAAGAAGAATTCAGCTCCTTCCCCGTGACCCGGTCGCGTCACTGCGGTAGTTTGAAGACGGAACCCGCGCCAACCTCACACCGGACCCGCGCATGAACCCGATCACCGCCGCGCTGCGCCGGCCGGTCACCGTCATGGTGCTGGTCGCCGGCGCCGCCTTCGCCGGGCTGCTCGCCGCCGACCGGATGAAGGTGGACATCTTCCCCGCGCTGGACCTGCCGGTCGTCTACGTCGCACAGCCCTACGGCGGCATGGACCCGCAACAGATGGAGGGGCTGATCGCGAACTACTACGAGTACCACTTCCTCTACATCAACGGCATCCACCACGTCGAGTCGAAGAACACGCAGGGCGCGTCCCTGATGAAGCTCTACTTCCACCCCGGCACCGACATGGCCCAGGCGATGGCGGAGACGGTGGGGTACGTGAACCGCTCGCGCGCGTTCATGCCGCCGGGCACCGTGAACCCGTTCATCATGCGGTTCGACACGGGCAGCGTGCCGGTCGGATACCTGGTTCTCAAAAGCGAAACCAAGACGGTCGGCCAGATCCAGGACCAGGCGCTGTTCAAGGTGCGGCCGATGTTCGCGGCGATCGAGGGCGTCAGCGCGCCGCCGCCGTTCGGTGGCAGCCAGCGAACGGTCGTCGTCCGGGCCGACCCGAAGCAACTCCAGTCACAGGGGCTCTCCGCCGACCAGGTGGTTCAGGCGCTCTCGACCGGCAACACGATCGCCCCGTCCGGGCAGATCCGCGACGCCACCCGGATGCCGCTGGTACCGACCAACGCGATGGTCACCCGGCCGGACGAACTCGGCGCGCTCGAAGTGAAGCCGGGGGTGTTCTTGCGCGACGTGTGCCTGCGCGACAAGCTGACCGACCGGCCGCTGATCGAGGACGCCAGCGACGTCCCGACCGGCTACGCCCTCGTGAACGGCAAGCGCGCGGTCTACATCCTCGTCACCAAGCGGGCCAGTGCCAGCACGCTCGACGTCGTGAGCAACGTGCGGAAGAACCTGCCGGAGATGCAGGCCGTGCTTCCGGACGACATCCAGGTGAGTTTCGAGTTCGACCAGTCCCCCTACGTGACCAACTCGATGCGCGGGGTGGCGTTCGAGGGGCTGCTCGCCGCCGGTCTGGTCGGTCTCATGGTGCTGGTGTTCCTCCGCGACTGGCGGTCGGTCGTGGTCGTCGTGCTGAACATCCCGCTCGCGCTCGTAGCGGCACTCGTCGCACTGTGGCTCACCGGGCAGTCGATCAACCTGATGACCCTCGGCGGACTGGCGCTGGCGGTCGGCATCCTGGTCGACGAGGCCACGGTCGAAGTGGAGAACATCCACACCCAAATGGCCCGGCACGAGTCCGTCGCGCTGGCCGTCCGGCTGGGGAACACGGAGACGGCGGTGCCGCGCCTGCTGGCGATGCTGTGCATCCTGGCCGTGTTCATCCCGTCGTTCTTGATGCAGGGGACGGCACGCGCCCTCTTCGCGCCGCTGGCACTGGCGGTCGGGTTCTCGATGATCGCCAGTTACGTCCTGTCCAGCACGTTCTTGCCGGTCCTGTGCGTGTGGCTGCTGAAGAACAAATCGGGCAGTCACGCCAGTTTGTCGCACTCGCCCGGGCGCGTGGAACGCGCGTTCGCCCGCGTCACCCGGAGTGGCGTCGCAAGCCGGTGGGTGCTGGTACCGACTTACCTGGGAGTTACGGGGGCGGTTCTGCTCCTCGCGGGGCGCCAATTGGGAACGGAAATCTTCCCGCAAGTGGACGCGGGGCAATTCCAGTTCCGGCTCAAGGCCCCGACCGGTACCCGAATCGAACAAACGGAAGCGATCACGCAGGAAGCGCTGCGATTCATCGACCACGAAGTGCGCGACGCCGGGGGTACGGTGGACATCAGCCTCGGGTACGTCGGCATCGTCCCGTCGTCGTACCCGATCAACACCGTCTACCTTTGGATGGGCGGACCGGAAGAGTCCGTCGTTCGGGTGGCGCTCAAATCGGGCAGTGCCCGCGTCGAGGCTCTGAAGGCCCGGCTGCGCGAGAAGCTGCCGGCTCACCTGCGCGAGTGGGCCGCCGAAAAGTGGCAGCGCGAGGGCGTGCCCGCCGACATCGCCCGGGCGCGGCTCGCCGACCTCCGGCTGTCGTTCGAGCCGGCCGACATCGTGAACGAGGTGATGAGTTTCGGCTCGCCGTCGCCCATTGAAGTGGCCGTGAGCGGCCCCAAGATGGCCGACAACCGGGCGCACGCGGAAAAACTATACCAGGAATTGGCAAAGGTGCCCGCGGTGGTGGACCTGCGGTACGGACAGGCGCTCGACTACCCGACCCTCGGGGTCGAGGTAGACCCGTACAAGCTCCAGGGCACCGGAGCGACCATGAGCGACGCGGCCAAGGCACTCACGCCCTACACGTCGTCGAGCCGGTTCACCGTGCCGAACTACTGGCGCGACCCGGCCAGCGGCGTCGGCTATCAGGTGCAGGTCGAGGTGCCGTTCACACTGGTCAATTCGGTCAAGGATCTGGAACAAGCTCCGGTCATCACGAGGGGATCGGAACGGGTGCTGCTCCGCGACGTGGGTCGAATCAAGGAAGGCACGATGCCCGGCCAGATCGACCGGTACAACATGCGCCGCGTGGTGAGCGTGACCGGCAACGTTCAGGGCCAGGATTTGGGCGAAGTCGCGCGGCAGGTGGCGAAGGCGGTCGAAGCGGCCGGTCCGCATCCGGCCGGGGTGAAGGTGGACGTGCGCGGACAGGTCGCCCCGCTCAACGAACTGTTCCGGGGGCTGGGGATCGGTCTGATCATTACGGTCGTCGTCATCGGCCTGCTGCTCCTGGCCTACTTCCAGTCCGTCCGGCTGGCACTCGCGGCGGTGGTCCCGGTACCGGCGGTGCTCACGGGAGTGGTGGCGATACTGCTGGTTACGGGTACCACGCTCAATCTCCAGTCGTTCATGGGAACGATCATGGCCGTGGGGGTGGCGACCGCTAACGCCATCCTGCTCGTCACGTTCGCCGAGCGCGCCCGCATTGGTGGAATGAATGCACGCGATGCCGGTACGGAGGGCGCGCGAACCCGCGCACGGCCGATCCTGATGACCGGGTGCGCGATGATTGCAGGCATGGTCCCGATGGCACTCGGGTTCGGCGAGGGCGGGGACCAAACGGCGCCACTCGGTCGAGCGGTGGTCGGCGGACTGGCGGCCGGCACGCTCACCACGCTATTCGTCTTGCCGGCCGCGTTCGCGTTGCTCCTGGGACGCGCCGGTACGGCGTCCGCGTCACTCGACCCGTTCGACCCCAACAGCCCGCACTACGTCCCGAACGCCGAGATCGTCTCGCGGGAGGCTTCCCATGCGCCGTGACCTGTCGTTCGTTCTCACTGCCGCACTCGGCCTCACGCCAGCCGTCGGGTGCAATCAGAAATCAACTCCTCCCGGGGGAGCACTCCGGCCCCCGCGACACCGATCACGGTCATCAAACCGGAGCGGCGCGCGATCAAACGGGTCATCGAGCAGCCCGGCACGGTCACGGCGTTCGAGGAAACGGTCCTGCACGCGAAGCTCCCCGGCTTCGTCGGGAGGATCGCGGACGACCCGGAGAAAGCGAACCGCCCGCCCCACGACCGGCAAACCGATATCGGGAGCCGCGTCAAGGCGGGGCAGGTTCTGGCCGTGTTGACCATGCCGGAACTGGACGAAGAGTGGAAGCAAAAGGTCGCCCTGGTCAAACAGGCCGAAGCAGAAGTGGTACAATCCGAGAAAGCGGCAGAAGCGATGAAGGCCGGCGTCACGGCCGCGGAATCACTGGTCACCGTTGCCGAGGCGGGGGTGGATCGCTCGCAGGCTCTGTACGAGCGCTGGCAAAAGGAAGTCGACCGGATCGCGAAACTGCTCGGCAACGGGGTCGGCGACAGCCAGACGCTAGACGAGACGAAGAACCAACTCCGGGCTGCTGAAGCCGGACAGAAGGAAGCGACCGCGCGCGTCACTGCTGCTCGCGCCGCAGTGAAAAAGGCCGTAGCCGACGAAGCAAAGGCGGTGGCCGATGTGGTCGGCGCGAAAGCAAAATTGGAAGTCGCCAGAGCCGAGGTTAACCGGTTGGACGCGCTCCGCAGCTACGCGGCGATCAAGGCCCCGTTCGACGGGGTGGTGACCCGCCGGTCGGTTAACACCGGTGACTTGGTTAGCGGGACCGAGAAGGCCGGTCTATTCGCCGTGGCCCGAACCGATCCGGTGCGAGTGGTGGTAAACGTACCCGAGGCCGACGCCGGACAGGTCGCGGTCGGTCAAGACGTGCGTTTGGCGCTCCAGGGACCGGAGCAGGTGGGGAAAGTGGTCCGCACGTCTTGGTCACTGGAGCCGGGATCGCGCACCCTACGGACCGAGATCGACCTCCCCAATGAAGTGGGAGCACTGCGACCGGGAATGTTCGTCCACGCGAAACTGACGATCGAACTCCCGGCCGCGTGGTCGGTCCCGGCGGCGGCGGTCGGCAAATCCGGCGACGATGCGGTCATGTACGCGGTCGAGGGCGGGAATACGGCCCGCGTAACCGTCCAACTCATTAAGGGCGACGGTCAGTTCACTCAAGTTCGCCGGTACAAAAAGTCCGCGGCCAACGACTGGACCGACGTAACCGGCTCCGAACAGTTCGCGTCCCCGGCCGCGGCCCTCACCGACGGACAAGCGATACCGTAACTGAAAACAAGGTCGGTATTGCGCCCCCGCGGTGCAGTTTCTTCCTGAACAAATGCCCAACGGCGGTAAAAACACCAACCCGCGTTGAAAGGAAGCACGCGGCTAGGGCAATTCCGGCCCGAATTCGCGCAAGATATCGCGCACCGTAAGCACGCACGGTCCCCAAGTTCTCAATCTGGCAACTCAAAAACCTCCCATCGCACCGCCCCGAATGCGATCAACAACCAACCGATCCGTTCACGTACTCCGACCTCGCCTCTGAATCAGCCGAATAACTGATTCAGTCGCACCAGATTCCCACCAGAATCGCAGCGGAATTGTGTCTCGACACTCATTCTCGCGCGAACGGCACCGTCGTTGCTTAACTCTCAAGTGCGGCACACGCGACACGGTGCCGAAGAGAGGAACGACCCATGTCCGTTGCCCATGCTGAAGACCAACTCGCGAAGGTACTGTTCGTCGAACTGCTGGTGGCGCTCGCCGAGGACGACGCAGACGAAGAAGCATTCACACCCGTGCTGAGTACCGCCTTCGGACCGGCCGCCTAAAAGCCCATTCACCCACTCACATCAGTCACGAGGACTCCGGCCATGTACGACGTCAACCCATACGCCAGCTTCGAGCTCGCTCCGGAAACCAAGGCGCGGATGGCCGAACTGTTCGCGGGTCACGTGTGCGCACGGTGCAACCAACCGGCCGTTCGCTTGGCTGGCGATCGCTTCTACTGCGCCGAACACTACCAACGGAAACAGTCCCAGAAGGCCCACACGCCGAAGGTGTATCGGTGTGTCATCGCCAACGCCGGGTGAACCCGTTCGATTGATACGGCCGATTAAAACAGCCGCCCCTGCCCGTTCGCATCGGGCGGCGGCTGGAATTTTGAACAATCGTAAGGCGGCAATCCGCTGTTCAAACCGAACCGCCGCGCGAACACTTTGAACACCCGCCGTATGAGTTCCGCGTACACGCCAGTTCCTGTCATCCGCTGATCGAACGCACTGTTGTTGAGCCGCCCGCCCCTCGCGTCGCGCACGCGCCCCTCGACACGTTCCACGCGCTCCGGAAACGTCCGTGCCATCCAGTCCATAAAGACCGGCGCAACGGCCCACGGCAACCGCAACATTGTGTATGCCGCAGCGCTCGCGCCCGCCTCCTTCACCGCCTCCAGAATGGTTGGGATCTCTGCATCATTCAGCCCAGGAATAATCGGCGCCACCAAAACCCGCACGGGCACGCCGGCCGCGGACAATTCGCGAACCGCCCGCAACCGGGCGAGCGGCGCGGACGCACGCGGTTCCATCGACCGCGCGAGTGCGGCGTTAAGCGTCCCGATGCTGACGTTCACGTGAACCAGTCCCTCGGCGCCCATCGGAGCGAACAGGTCAAGGTCGCGCACCACCAGCGCGTTCTTGGTGATGATGCTCATCGGCTGGTTCGAGACGGCCGCGACTTCGAGGCACCGGCGCGTGAGCCGGAACCGGCGCTCGCACGGCTGGTACGGATCGGTCACCCCGGAAAGCGCGATCGGCTCGGGCACCCACGCATCTCGCGCCAGAAACGCGCGAAACAGCTTCGGGGCGTCGTGCTTCACGACGATCTTCGTCTCGAACCCCAAACCCGCGTTGAAGCCCAGGTATTCGTGAGTCGGGCGCGCGTAACAGTACGAGCAGCCGTGCTCACACCCGCGATACGGGTTCAAGCTGTACCGGAAGCCGACGTCGGGGCTGTCGTTCTCGGAGATGACGGATTTGGTACGGTCCGGAATGAACTCCGTGGCCGGGTTCGAGAGCGCGGCAATGTCGTCTGAGTCTAGATCGATCACGTCGAGTGCCAGCACCTTCGAGGTACTGTCGAACCGGCTAACGGGTCGGAGGTTCGATCCACGCCCAACCGAATCTATACGCGCGTCAATCATGAGCTTATCTTAACACCCTCAAATAGAGTCCGGAAGAGAACCTTCGCCCGCTGTGCGAAAATAATGCAAATTTGTCCATTTTGCACCCCGACTGTTGCATGAAGCGCCCACCTCGCATCGTCTGATCCGAAGTGATTTATTGCTTCGCTTTTCGACCCGACTCGGTATGCTTCATACGCCCACTCCCGCCCCAACGCAGGGGTTCATTATGCGCTGGTTTATCGTTCCCGGTTTACTCTTGTTCGCGTGCGCGTTGTCCGCGTCGGCACAGCCCGCAAAAACCGCTTCACCGCTCCCCGCGTTGCCCGATGGCGGCGCCTGGGAGAAGCTCCCTCCACCGAAAAAGCCCCCGCTGCCCGAGTGGGCGAAGGTGTTCGCGGGTCCGTTACCCAAAACGACCGCGAAGATGCTCGAACTCGATTACCTGCACCGCGAGAAGAACCCGCTCGGTGCCCGGCTCGCGGCCCGAATCCGGTGGACCGTCGCAGACGCGCTCGACAGCAAGTACGGGCGCACTGTGGCGAAGGCCGACCTCGACCGCGCCGAACTGGTTGCCCGCCCGCCTACTGAAGACGAGGCGGCGACTCTCGCCTTCGCGAAGAAACTCACGCTCGAAGGACACGCCATCACCGACAGCGAGTTCGCAGCGCTGCTCAAGCGATTCACCCCGGAACAGGTGACCGCGATCGTTCATACCGTCGCTTGTGCCAACTTCCAGAACCGCATCGCGCTTGCACTCGGCGTGAAGGGCGAAGCCCCGATCGCGCTGCCAGTCGCCACGCAGTTCGATCTCGATGCCGCAAAGGTGAAGGCTCCGGAGCGGCCGTCGTGGGACGACCTCAAGTCCGTGAAGGCCGGCGGGATTTCGGTCCGGGTCGAGTGGGGGAAAGACGGCTTCGAAGAAGTCAACGCAGCGATGGATCGACAAAAAGAGCGCACACTCCGCGTTCCGCTCCCGAGTGATGCGGCGATCGACAAATTACCGCCGCGCGAGCGTGATTCTGCGAAGCGCATCCTCTGGAACACGGTGAGCGCCGGGTACCAGCCGGAACTCACCCGGGCGTGGTTCGCGTGCTTATCCGCGTACTACGAGGAGTCTAAGGTCGACCGAGTGTTCACCAATTCCATGTTCTGGGTGGTTACGCGAACCAACGACTGCTTCTACTGAATGGGCCACAGCGAAATGCTGCTCGCGGTCGCGGGCGTAAAACCGGAAGACGTGAAGGCCCTGACGAAGAAGCTGGCGAGCGGGGACTGGTCCTCGTTCCCGAAGGCGCAACAATCGGCGTTCGGGTTGGCGTACAAGATGAGCAAAGACCCGGCGTCGATCACGGACGCGGACCGGGCCGCACTGGTCGAAGTGTTCGGCCGCGAGCGCACGATCGATCTGATCTACTACGTCGGGTGGTGCAACTACATGACGCGGATCGCGGATGCGTTCCAGTTGCCGCTCGAACAGGAGAACCCGTTCGCTCCGGCACCGAAGAAGTAGTTTGTGTTCCAGGTTCCGGAGGCGCGTGAGACTCAACTTTGAGCAAGGAACAGCTCTTCCCTCGGATGCCAAACGGAACCTGGAACGTGAAATCTGGAACCGCCAAGATCGCTCTGAAGTGGCTACTCGGTGTGTTGTTCGTTGCCGCGGGGTTGAACCATTTTTGGAAGCCCGAGTTCTACGCCAGGATCATGCCACCGTATCTGCCGTGGCCCCACGAACTCGTGCTGATTAGCGGCGTGTTCGAGATCCTCGGCGGGATCGGGCTTCTGATTCCGCGGTTCACGGTTCCGGCCGCGTGGGGATTGATCGCGCTACTCATTGCCGTGTTCCCCGCGAACATCCACATGGCGCTGAACCCGGAAGTCGGCGCCGATCTGTTCCCCAATCTGCCGCCCGCCGTATGGTGGGTACGGCTGCCGTTTCAGGTTCTGTTCATTGCGTGGGCGTACTGGTTCACGCGCAAGTAGTTTCGGATGTCACCATGCTCGACCGCACTGCCATTCTCGATGCGTTTGCCAAGTACACGCAGAAACTCGCGACCAAGCACGACGTTCACTCGGAACCGGCCGAGGTCTTCGGCGGGCCGCCGTTTTCGACCCTGATGCAGTTCACGCAAACGCTCGGTTCGCGAGCGGAACTCAACGCACTCCTCGCGGAACTGGCGCCGTTCATTCGCGCCGCGGACCCGTTCCGCGGGAGCACGGTCGCGTTGAATTGCGGTACACTCGTTGAAATCGGTGGTGATCCCGGTCTGGTGTTCCCGCACCTGCTCGGCGAACTTCCGCGTCACCTCGATCTCGCCAAACGCGCTCACAAGAAAGACATCGCCCCGCGCACACTCTTCGATGAAGACCCGGACGCCGTGAAATCGGCCGGCGGGTTGAGGTATCTCCTCCTCGCGACGATGACCGTGATTTGTCGCTCGGCCGAGTACCGGCAAGCACTTCGTGCGGATGCGGAGATCGTAGAGAATATTTTTGCGCTTCGAGAACACTACCCCGAAGCCGATTTCGTCGCCCAGGTGCTCAATCTCGCCGACGGTCTCGACTTCCTCGTCCTGGCCCCGCAAGAGCGGAAGGGGTTCCGTCTCGCCCTCGAAGCGGTCAGTACCAACGCACACCTTTTCACATTGATTCAAGGGGCACTCATCGGCGGTGGGCACCTCGCGGGCGAACCGATCGACGCAGAAGTGATGGCGATCGCGACCGGCGAAAGCCCCCACCCGCGCCTCCTGTCCGATCACGCGCGGTTCCACTTCGACATCTGGTCCGGGTCGATCGAAAATCCGGTCGGCACCCTGCTCTCCCTTCCGGTCGAAGAGTCCCCGTTGAGCATCCCGCCGCTCGACGGTCAACGCATCGTCGTCATCGGTCCGCCCATTCTGGGCGGGCGGGGATGGGACAGCAACTTCTTCGCGAACATTCACGACGCGCTGAAATCGCGCGTGGAAGTCGTCGAGGTGTTACCAGAGAGCGGAAGCGACTCGCTGGTTCGACGGGCACAAGATGCGCAACGGGTCCAAGATCCACATCGCCGTGGATACCTTGGGGCACCTGTTGGCGCTGCGGGTGACGACCGGCAAGGAGCAGGAGCGGAACCAGGTCGCGGACCTGGGTGCGGCGGTCCAAGAGGCGACCGGGCAGGCCGTGACCCTGGCGTATGCGGATCAAGGTTACACCGGGGACCAACCGATTGCTGACGCGGGAGCTCACGGGATCACGCTCCAGGTGGTCAAGTACAACGGGGCCAAGAAGGGGTTCGTGCTAGTGCCGAGGCGCTGGGTGGTGGAGCGCTCGTTCGCCTGGATGGGCCGGTTCCGACGACTGGCCCGGGACTACGAGCGACTGTCCACAACCCTCGCGGGGTGGCATTGGGTCGCGTTCCTGGTCCTCCTGCTTCACCGCTGGACCCCAATTACGCACTTAGGTTCATAACAGGCTCTAACCCGCGGACGCGACCTCGACTCCGCGGATCTCGGCAGCCACTTCTTCGGGCGTGCGCAGCGATGCGCCGCTCGTTCCGTTGATACTCCGACCGTCCACTTCGACGTTGAATTCACCCTTATTACCGTCCACGACCCGGACATTGAGATTGGGATCGTTCCGGAGCGCGGACGTGAGTTGATCGGTGTGACTTCCAATATTGGGACAGGTCGGGCACCGACGAATGGTGACGGTCTTCATCATGAGCCTCCACAGCACTGAGAGGTGGGGCGATTCACAACCACCCTCGAATCGCCGCAAGTGATGTGCCGAACGGCGCTCAATCACGTGAGACGGTCCGCTTTCCGCAACGTGGGGAACAACCACGTCCAGAGGCCCGTTACGAACAGTGACCCAAAACCTCCGAAGGCCACCGCACTAACCGGGCCGAGAAAGCGAGCAACGACCCCGCTCTCGAACTCGCCCAGTTCGTTCGATGCCCCGATAAACAGCGTGGAAACCGCCGACACCCGCCCGCGCATCCGGTCCGGCGTCGCGATCTGCACGAGGCTTTGCCGCGTGAACACCGACACCATGTCAGCTCCACCCAACACGGCCAGCGCGAAAACAGAAAGCGCGAACGATCGCGAGTACGCGAACACGATCGTCATCACCCCGAACAGAGCGACCGCAAGGAGCATCTTCACCCCCGCCCCACTCCGAATCGGTCGGAGGGCCAAAACGCCGGCCACCACCAGCGCCCCGATCGCCGGCGACGAACGCAGGATGCCGAACCCTTCCGGCCCCACGTGCAACACGTCACGGGCGAATACAGGGAGCAACCCGGTAGCGCCCCCGAGGAGTACGGCGAACAAGTCGAGCGAGATCGCACCCAGAACCAACTTGTTGTGCCACACGTACCCGAGCCCCTCACGAATCTGTGCCGCTCGCGAGCGCCCGTGCTCGAACGGCGGCCGGGTGTCCGCGCGAATCAGCAAGCAACAAATAGTCGAACCCACGTACAAGCCGGCACTCACGCTGTACCCGAGAACCGGAGAGATCGAACACAGCAGCCCGCCGAGCGCCGGGCCGAGAATGCTCCCCAGTTGCGCCACCAGAGAGTTCGTTGCGATCGCACGCGGTAACAAGTGAATCGGCACCAGCATCGGCCCCAGCGCGCTCGCGGCCGGGTGAAAGAACGCTCGTGCGCTCCCGAACAGAGCCGACAGCACAAAGACCGGCCACAAACCGGTTCCCAGTTCCGACCGCAGTGCGAGCGCCGCGGCCGTGAGCAACTGCGTGATGTAGCACAGCGCGAGGATGAGCCGGCGGTTGTACCGGTCGGCCGTTTCCCCCGCAACCAGAGTCAGACAAATGAGCGGAAGGAACTGAACCAGCCCGATCATCCCCACCGCGAACGCGGCTTCCTCGACGTCCATCGTCCGGCGGGCGATTTCGTACACCTCCCACGCGATCGTGACCGCCTGGGAACCGGTCGCCAGGGTGCTAAAGAATCGGCTGGTCAGAAAGAGAACGTAGGGCCGGCGACCGAACAGCATGCCGCCGGCCGGCGGTTGTGAGTCAGTGGTCATCTTTCTTTTCTTATGAGCGCCGGCGGGCGACTCCCAACGAGCGAAATAGAAGGCACGGAGGGTCAATCGCCGGCTCCGGCCCGTTGTTTGCCCTCAACCTCTCTCGATCAGCTCCGGTTCTTCACCACGCGGGAGTTCCTCATGCAACTCGGGATGATCGGTCTGGGCCGAATGGGTGCGAACATGGTTCGCAGACTCATGCGCGGTAAGCACGAGTGCGTCGCATTCGATACGCACCCCGACGCCGTCCAAGCCCTGGTCAAAGAGGGCGCAGTTGGTGCCACAACACTCGACGAACTGGTGAAGAAGCTCGCAAAACCGCGGGCACTGTGGCTCATGGTTCCGGCCGCTATTGTCGACCGCGTGCTGGCCGATCTGACTTCGCGCCTCGAACCGGGCGATATTGTGATCGACGGCGGGAACTCGTATTACGTGGACGACATTCGCCGCGCCAAGGAACTGTCCGCGAAGGGGCTGCACTACGTCGATGTGGGGACCAGCGGCGGGGTGTTCGGGCTGGACCGCGGGTATTGTCAGATGATCGGCGGCGAACCGGCAGTCGTAAAGCACCTCGACCCGATCTTTGCCGCGCTCGCTCCGCCGATCGAATCAGCCCCGCGCACTCCCGGGAAAGAAGGACCGACGCGCCCCGCCGAACACGGCTACTTGCACTGTGGGCCGAACGGGGCCGGGCACTTTGTCAAAATGGTTCACAACGGGATCGAGTACGGGATCATGGCCGCGTATGCGGAGGGCATGAACATCCTCAAGCACGCGAACGTGGGCCGGCGCGAGCACGCGGCGGATGCGGAAACGACCCCGCTCCGTGCCCCAGAACACTACCAGTACGATCTGAACGTAGCCGACATCGCCGAAGTCTGGCGCCGGGGAAGTGTCGTCTCGTCCTGGCTACTCGATCTGACCGCACAGGCTCTGGGGTCGGACCCGGATCTGCCGCATTTCGCGGGCCGCGTGTCCGATTCCGGCGAGGGGCGCTGGACCGTCACCGCGGTGATCGAAGAGGGCGTTCCGGCCCCGGTTCTGACCGCCGCGCTGTTCGAGCGCTTCTCTTCGCGCGGCGAGGACGAGTACGCGAACCGGTTGCTCTCCGCGATGCGGCACGCCTTCGGCGGGCACCAGGAGAAGCCCGCGGCGCAATAGCTCCACGCAACAAAGGGGGTGCATAACTCACCGCACCTGGTGCCCGACGCTGCTATCGGCGGGGCCAGGTGACTCTGTAGTACGGCATGCCCATCACAAGCCCCCGGTGTTCGAGTTGGCCGCCGGACTGTTCGAGATCGGAGATCGCGGGCTGCATGCCGTCGTGATCTCGGATCAGGAACACCGGCTCCCCGCGGCTGGCCACGAACTGCCAAATGACCGCCCGCGCTTGTTTGTCGGCGAACGGGAGCTTGAACGCCGTCTGCCCGGAGTAATACCACACCGAACCCGTCTGGATGTCGCCGAAGACCCACGCACGCGGGTCGGTCAATTCGGGCGGGTACTCGATGGTTGGTGTGGGGTTGGCTTTGACCGAGAGCGTCCTCGGCCACGCATTCCAACCGGTCTTGAGCGCAAAAAGCGCCTGGGACGAGCGCCGCCACCAGTACCAGTGCGTGGATCGGCCGAAACGCACCGGCATCGTTTGCTTCGGCGCTTGCCTTCGGGGTTCGTAGGGACAACCCGCCCACGCCGAGAATCACAGCAGCAGCGAAGATCCCCGGGGCGGGGTAGTAGTCGATCCTGATGGCGTGCGTCAGGAAGTAGGCCATCGGGAGCCCCCACACCGTGGCTGCGGGCGCGAGCAGACGGAGTCGGTCCAGCCACAACCGGTTTTCCAGGCAACAGCACGACGCCCAGAAAGCCGAGGAGCGCGACCCGCAGGTTCACGTTCTGCTCGGCTCCGCGGGACTCGTAGAGGTAGTAGCGGATGTTTTCGTCAACCGGCTTCATCGACGGCGGCGCGGCGTCATCCGTCCCGTGGGTCGAGACGTTCCAGCCTCCCGCGACGCGGTGCTGGTGGTGCACGAGCGGCAGCGTACCGAAAAGCGCCGCACCCAGCCCGAACGCGATGATGCGGGAATCAACGAATGCGTACCGCACCGCTCCGACTACAAGAATCGCGACGCCCGGTAGGAGAAACAGCACCAGCACAGCGAAGCCGAAGCTGGCCAGAAACGCTGCCACACGCGACAACCGAGGTCGGTCGATAGCCCAGCGCCGGGCCGCGACCAGTCTTACGACCGTGACCAGGAGCGGCAGAACGACCGCGATGATCGAGTAACTCGCGTCTCCGTGCCGGCTGATGACTTCAAAACCCGTTTGAAGGACCAGTACGACTGCCCCCACCGCGGCCCACCTCCGCTTCACGAACGCAAACCCCAGCGCGACGAGCCCCGTTATCGAGAACACGACGATGACTGTTATCGAGAGCCCGTGGAGCGCTTTGCCTCGAGGGAAGAGCGCGAGCATCGCCTCGGTGCCAGGAGGGTACTGCGGACCGACGCGCCCCGCTCGGTGCTGGTAGTGGTGCGCGTGCGGGCCGGTGAGTGTGTACCAGCTTGGACCGGGGAGATTCGGTTGCGCTTTCAGGTGTTCGATCAGTTCCCGCGTGTGCGGCGTGTCAATGGCGTAGTCCGGGAACCGCCCCTCGGCCGCAGCGCGCCGGACCTCCTTGGCCATACACAGGTAGCCGAACGGATCGCACCCGAACGCCCGCTCCTCGAATTGCATCGTTCGCGAGTACGCCGCGGTTGCTGAACTCAACAGGGCACAGGCGAGCGCCAGGAGCCTTCGAGGAGCTTTGCGACCCAATATTTCATGGCACTCGCTTTTTAACCACAATGCTGCGTTGAAAGCTTGTGTTTGTGTTCGTGGCACAGGCCAGAGCAGTAGTTGCCAAGGCGATTGAGTGGCGCATGGGGTTCCGTGACAATGGGTTGTACCACCAATCCACGGTTCGGAGCCCCCATGCGCCGCTGTCAATGTAACCCGCAAACGGTTCTGAGCCAACACGCTTGGGCCGAGGTCCTGGCCCAGATCCTGCACCTGCGCGACGGGACCGGGGTGACCCGTGTGGCCCTGGCCCGGTGCCTGTTGGCGCCTGGCTCGGTCCGCGTGCGCCGTCCCCGTGTACCGATTGCTCCTGGTCGGGGTGAGCCTGTTGATCCGGGCCTGGTGGATCGCGGCCCGCGGTGTCACCCTGGGGGAGATCCGCTGGAACCTAATCCTGATCCTCACACCCGTTCCCATTGACACACACCAGCCCGAGACACAAACTCAACCACTGCCACGACCACCGACGACGGCATGAGTATGGCAACTACTGCTCTGGCCTGTGCCACCAAACAAAAGACCAAACGCATCAATTCAACACTGCAACACCACGACTGAGCCGCATCAGGAGGCGAGCCGCACGAGCGACAAAACCCCTGTACCGGTGCCGAATCCCCAGCGCCGACGAAACCGATTACGGGAACAACTATAATGTAGTCGGGTGCGTGTTGAGACGCAATCAATACTCGCTGCGAAGCAGTCGCTCCGACTGAACGAAGAGTGATACGGCGGGTCCGGCCGAATGTGCGGCTGGACCGCGTGCCGGATGAGACTACGTCGGTAGAGCAAGGAGCTGGCCGCGCGAGATTGTGATCGCGCGGCCAATGAGTTTAATCCGGTCCCCGGCCCGAACCACGCGAACCACCCCGCCGCGAACGCTCGCCTGATGGCCCACCAGTTCCGTCTTGTTGAGCTTGTTCCCCCACCACACCGCCAGACAGCAGTGCGCGGAGCCAGTAACCGGGTCTTCGTCGATACCGGATTGCGGGGCGAAGAATCGCGACACGAAATCGTAACGGGTGTCATCGGATTTCGCGGTGACGATCACCCCGCGGCACTCGATTCGCGCGAGCCGCGTGAGGTCTGGAGCCAAGGCATGCACTTCGGCTTCGGTCGCGACTTCTACGAGGTAGTCGGACTTGTTGCGAGCAACGGCAATTGCGTTCGCGCCGAGCGATTCCAGTAATCCTGCGGGTGGAGCGCACTCAGTTGCGGGTAGGGCCGGGAAGTCCAGTTCGATTTCGCCCGATGGGAGCCGGCGCGCGGTGAGCAGGCCGCTTTTGTTGGTCGAGAACGTGAGCGCGTCTTGTGTCGCAGCGCCCGATTCCCACAAGCTGTGAGCCGCGGCGAGCGTAGCGTGGCCGCACAGTGCGACCTCGACCGTGGGTGTGAACCAGCGCAATTCGTACTCGCCGCCCGCCAGGTGCCGCAGGAACGCGGTTTCGGCGAGGTTCATCTCGCGCCCGACGAGTTGCAGCCACTCGTTCGACGGCCAGGAGCCGAGGAGACACACCGCCGCGGGGTTCCCGCGAAACGGCGTATCGGTGAACGCATCGACCACGGATAGCGGAATCATGGTGGAACCTCCCGATTCGAGTGTATACTCGCAGCCCACGGGCTTCACGTTTTCATGAGAGCTTGTCATGTCATCTCTCCCCCTCGCACGGACCGGCGCCGCGATCATCGGGTTCGCGGCCCTTGCTCTGATCCTTCAGATCAACTGGCATTCGCGTGCAGCGGACGACAAAGACCCGCCGAAGGCGAAAGTCGATCCCAACGTGCGGCAATCGTGGACGACCTCGAAGGTGACGGGCAGCCCGGAACCACCGCCGAAGTACAAGCCGGTGCGCGCGTTCCCGGAAGCGAAGTTCCACCACCCGCTCCTGATCGTGCGCTGCCCGGGATCGGAGCGGCTCTTCATCGGCGAACAAGAGGGCGTGCTGTACTCGGTTCAAAATAAGCCGGACGCCAAGAAGGAACTCTTCTTCGACTTCAAAAAGGAACTGAAGACGATCGACAAGACGCCCGGCGCGGGCGGCGTCGGCGAACTGTACGGGCTGGTGTTCCACCCGGAGTTCGCGAAGAACCGGTACTGCTACGTCTGCTACACACTGAACGCGAAAGTCCCACCGAAGGACGGCCGGTTCCCGGACGGCTCGCGCGTGTCGCGCTTCAAGGTGACCGACGCCGATCCCCCGCGCCTCGACGCTGCGAGCGAGGAGATCGTCATCACGTTCGTGGGCGGCGGGCACAACGGCGGCGACACGCACTTCGGGCACGATGGCTTCCTCTACATCTCGACCGGCGACGCTTCCGGCCCCAACCCGCCGGACACCGCCACGACCGGTCAGGATTGCTCCGACTTGCTCTCGTCCGTGCTGCGGATCGACGTGAACAAGAAGGATAGAGGGAAGAACTACGCGGTCCCGAAGGACAACCCCTTTGTGGGGGTGAAGGACGTGCGCCCGGAGATCTGGGCGTTCGGGTTCCGCAACCCGTGGCGCATGAGCATCGATCGCAAGACCGGTGAGTTGTGGCTCGGCGATGTCGGGTGGGAGCTGTGGGAGATGGTTCACCGGGTCGAAAAGGGCGGGAACTACGGGTGGAGTATTGTGGAGGGTCGGCAACCGGTGCGCCCGGACCAGAAGATCGGGCCGACCCCGATCCGCCCGCCGCTCATCGAACTGCCGCACACGATCGCGGCGAGCATTACGGGCGGGTACGTCTACCGCGGGAAGAAGTTCCCCGAACTGGTTGGCGCGTACATCTTCGGCGACTGGGAGACGCGCCGCATCTGGGCCGCGCGAGTCGAAGGCGATCGGGTCAAGGAAATGCCCGAGATCGTGAAACCGAGCGTGCGCCCGTCGGCGTTCGGCGAGGACAACGCGGGCGAAATTTACTTCTGCGATTACGACAACGGGTCGATTTACACGTTCGAGCGCAACGATGGGGGCGCGGCCAATTCCAAGTTTCCCACCAAGCTCAGTGACACGGGCTTGTTCGCGGACGTGAAGAAACTGGAGCCGGCCACGGGCGTGATCCCGTTCTACACGAGCGCCCGGCAGTGGCAGGACGGCGCCACCGCGGACTACCTGCTCGCGCTGCCGGGGCTGTCGGCCGTGAGCTTCTTTGAGAAGCCGCGTGCGATCCCGGGGCAGGTGTTTTGGCACGAGTTCAAGATGCAGTTCCCGAAGGATGCGGTGCTGGTCAAAACGCTCGCGCTCGATGTGGCGACCGATCGAGGCCCGTCCGAAACGCGCGTCGAGACACAGTTGCTCCACTTCGATGGCGAAGACTGGCGCGGGTATTCCTATGCGTGGCGCGACGACCAAACGGATGCGGATCTCGTCCCTGCGGACGGTGCCGAGAAGACGTTCCCGATTGCCGCGGGCGGCAAGATCGAGAAGGGCGCCTGGGTGCCCGTTGGCAAGCGCGAGCAAGTGTGGACGTTCCACAGCCGCACGCAGTGCCTCAGTTGCCACAATGCGTGGTCCGAATACTCGCTCGCGTTCAATACCGCACAACTCAATCGTGTGCCACTGTTTACTGGCACGGACAAAACCAATCAGCTCGTCAAACTGATGAAGCACGGCTACGCCCGCCGCGTGGGGCCGGACGACAAGGAGCTTCCGCCGTTCGACGCGGACTCCATCAAGAAACAGCCCGCACTCGTCCCCCTTATCGGCGACGATCCGCTCGACCAACGGGCACGCAGTTACCTCCACGCGAACTGTGCCCACTGCCACAGATTTGGTGGCGGCGGGGGGCAAGTGGTGATCGAACTCGAAGCCGCAAAACCACTCAAAGAAACCGGCATCTTCGACGTGCGCCCGAAGCAGGGTGATTTCGGACTGGCGGACGCGCGCATCGTTGCCCCCGGCGACCCGTACCGCAGCGTGCTGTTCTATCGGATGGCGAAGTTCGGGCGCGGGCGCATGCCGCACATCGGGTCCGAGTTCCCGCACGCGCAGGGGTTGGACGTGGTCGGGCAGTGGATCGCGTCCCTCTCGAACCCGCCGAAGGAGTGGGGCACCGGGTTGCCGAACGTGAACCGACCGGACCTCGCACACGGGTCGTTCTCGACTGCATGGCCCTTCGCGCGGGCCTTCGCGCTGGGCAAGATTGATAGCAAGAGTACGAGCAACCTGCCCGCGGAGGTGGTGAAACACGGGGCCGTGCCCGTGCGCGATTTGTTCGAGGGGTACACGCCCGCGGACCCGAAGGGGCGCAAGCTCGGTGCGAACGCGCGCCCCGCGCCGATCTTGGCTTTGACCGGCGACGCGAAGAACGGCGAGGCACTGTTCTTCAACAAAGAAATGAAGTGCGCGAACTGCCACAAAGTCGGCGACCGCGGAACGGCGCTCGGCCCGGACCTCTCGGCGATCGGTAAGGCGCGCACGCGGCCCGAACTGCTCGACAGCATGCTGAACCCTTCCGCGCGCGTGGAGCCGCAATTTGCCGCGTACAACGTGAAGACGAAGGACGACAAGACGTACACCGGGATCATCGTGAAGCGCGACGAGAAACAACTCGTCCTGCGCGACGCGGAGAACAAGGAGGTCACGATCGAGGGGGACAACGTGGACTCGGTGCGCCCCGCGCGCGTGTCGCTGATGCCCGAAGGTCAGATGAGCGGCCTTTCGCCCCAAGAGGCCTCGGACCTGCTCGAATTCCTGGTGAACCGGAAGTAGTGTTTATTGGGGTTAGCGCAGGGCTCACGCACTATCTTTGGCGGCGATCCCTTGTAGCACCTTGAGTAGGTAATCGTCGTCCCACCCGGCCCTCATGCGCCGGGTCTGGATACTAGAGTCGCTGCACAATAGCGGCTGATCGGTTCGTATAACTTCGTATTAATGTATGCTATACGAAGTTATTACGCGGGAAGGACCGGGGCGCGGAGCGACTCGCGGG
>HG799464.1:39588-77692 GCA_000531095.1 Gemmata massiliana
CTCGCGGATCTCGTCGGGCTCCCGTTCGATGCGGCGTTCCGGGATCCGGAAGATCCCGGCCAACAGCGGTTGGAGCGGGTTGATGTTGCGGCACACGGAACGGTCGTCGATGCCGAACAAGAACCCGAGGAAGGCGTGGGTGGTGTAGGTCCGGTAGTACATCAACAGCATCAGCAATCGGTCGCTCAACGGGCGCGCGAACTTGCGCCCCGCACCCGGCTTCCGCTGACGAGAGGGCCGCTTCTTCCGCTTGGCGTCGGCCTGCGGGTAACGCGGTTCGAGTTCGGCCAACAGTTGGTCGAACGCATCGGGGGTAATCCCGGTCAGTTGACGGAACGTGTCCGGCATTCGCCTCAACCGACTCGTGTGGCTCATACACCAAACCTACGCACCCGGCCACTATTGTGCAGCGACTCTAGTAGTTCCGGATGTAGCCGGCCAGTACCGCCGCGCCCACGCGCAGGCTCGTCAGGTAGTAGTGGGCTGTGCCCTGGTCCTCGTCCCGTTCACCGCGCGCTCCCGGCACACCAAGGCCACCGCACCGACATCAGTCCACCCGTCCGGCAATCCGGCTGGATTCTGAACTACCGTCACGTACCGCTCGTCGCGCCCGTGCCCGGCGCCGACCTCCGACGTCATGGCGCACCCGAGGAAGTCCCTGCTCTTTGCGTGAACTCATCGCAATCAGGCCGCCAAGTCGAGCAGGCGTTCCGCAGCCACTTGTCATTCCCGCTCGGTTACCCCGGCGCGTAGAACGGCCTGGATCTCATTTCCCAGTAACTCCCGCCGCCATGCTCGCCGCTTGTCGGCGTGACTAGGACGCCGTGACTTATCGTCCCAAGGGGACGCGCAGCTGTGCCCTACCAAGTCCTTCTCGGATCGGTTCCAGGCCCACGCCTCGGTCGTCGTGAAGGCCCTTAATCCCTCGCCAGAAGGCGGGGAACCGTCGGGTGTCGCGGCGTCGGATCGTGGTCGAGCACGGGATCGGGAAGATGAAGGTGTGGCGCATCGCGGCCGAGCGATACCGGAACCCGCGCCGTCGGCACACCCTCATCATCAAGAACGTCGCCGGGCTCCCACTGACCTTTTGACCTCTGCCGATCCCGCCGCCAGGTGGCAGTGGTGCAGAAACTCAAAGGGAAGACCGTGTACACACTGCTGGGTGGGTCCGCGCACGTGCGGAAGCCGTTCTGGGGTCGGCACCTATGGGTCCGGGTCCGCCGGAGCAGTGGGCCGGTGACCGATGAGGTGATGAAGGAGTGCATCGAGAACCAGGGCCGGTCCGGGGGGTGCAAAGTTCGGGGTCGAAGGGCTGAGTAGCTTCAGCCGGAGGTCTTCAGTCGACCTCCGGTCGGAACAGGACTTTTAGTCCGCTACTCGAAGCCACCGCCTGAAGTCGGTGGTGCGTTTACTAAACGCGGCTCGATCCAGCCTCCGTGAGCGCCTCTGTGATTCCCAGCCGTGCGCAATCCGAGGGTGAGTACACTGACTCCAATCACATCCAGGTCGCAGGCTTCTTTTGGCGTACCAACCCCCATGACCTTCGAGTGCCAGAGTTCTTTGCCGTCGGCGGTCACAACGAACACGAGCGGCCCGCTCCATTCATCGGAGGAGTCGATCATCGCGACCTCGGACTGAAACCGCGCGTACTTTTTATCGAGCGAATACGAGGTAAACATCTGTTGGCCGAACGAAGGGGCGCCGTGCATGAAAAGCCCGTGCGGTGACAGAACGCCGCGGACGCGAACCTTGCCGTCGACGTGCGGCGGGAGGTGACCCGGGGGCGGAAACTCGTAGTAGTCCAACACGGGCAGTTCCGAGATGAACTGCGGGGCCGTTTCTTTCGCGACGGGTGTGTTAGTAGGTGTGGCTGTTTTCCCGCGGTCGCGTGTCAATGCTGCACCGAGTATCACCCCGGTCGCTACGAACCACACGCATGCGACGAGCGCCAGTACGGTTCGGTGCCGGCGCCAGAACGAGCGACGGGCCGCTTCAATCACTTCGGTGTCGGAGTCGCGGTCGAAGCCGTCGCGGATGTCCTGGAGGCGCTTGACTACGGCCGCCGCTGTTGCGGGTCGGTCGGAGGGGTTCTTCGACAACAGTTCGGCAATCAGGTTCGAGAGCGGTTCGGGGATATCGGGGTTCAACTTGCGCACGCGGGACGGGGTGTCCGCGACCAGTGCCGCGGCCTGTGCGATCGGGTTGATGGCCGCGAAGGGCTGGTGTCCCGTAGCCATCGTGTAGAGAACGCACCCGAAACTGAACAGGTCCGTGCGCTGGTCGAGTGCCCACCCGCGTACCTGTTCCGGGGACATGTACGCGGGGGTGCCTACGACGGCACCGGCTTCGGTCAGGTGCGTGTCTTCGTGGATGTCGCGGACCAAGCCAAAATCGAGGATCTTTACCCGAGGAGTGAGGGACGAAGCCGAGTCGGTCGTTTGTCCGCGCGTTTCGGCTTCGAGCCAGATGTTGCCCGGTTTGATGTCACGGTGAATCAGTCCGCGTTCGTGAATCGCGCTTAACCCGGTTGCGGTTTCTTCGGCGATTCGGAGTAACTCGTCGAACTCCAGAGGTGTCTTGTTGCGAAGCCGCGTTTCCAGCGATTCGCCCTTGAGTAACTCCATCGCCAGGAACATCGTGCCGCGGTCTTCGCCGGTCTGGTACACGGTCACGAGGTTGGGGTGCTTGATCGCGGCCAGCGCCCGGGCCTCGCGGAGGAACCGCTCCCACCAACTCCCCACGTCCTCGCCGGGCGGCAGACACATCACTTTGAGCGCGACGTCGCGTTGCAACGTCATGTCTTCGGCGAAGAACACCTTACCCATGCCACCGGAACCGATGAGCCGGAACACGCGGTAGTTGCCGAGTCGCCCGAGTTCGCCGGGCAGGGCAGGGGCGCGGAGGAACGGGAACGTAGCGGATTCGGGCAGCACGACCCGACCCGCACCCGCGCCGTCCGGTAAACCGTGTCGGTCGCTGCGAATGGTGATGGACATTCTTTTCGGATCTCCCGCGTCCGTCGAAACGGAGTATCGCACTCAACAATGCGGTGCAAATGCCGGGAGTGCAAGACGGTCGGGGTAGGCCGAAGTGGTTCTAATCGAGCCGCTTAAGGAGATTGCAGTAAGTTTCGCCCGTGGCCTGAACCTGGAACCGCCGCCGGTTCGCGTCGATGATCTCGATTTCGATGCGCAGATGGTCGACGGGAAAAGCCGCGGCCACCTTATCGGCCCACTCGACGATACAAACGCCGTCACCGTGGAAGTATTCGTCAGTGCCCAGCTCCGCGAACTCCCTCGCCCCGTTCAGGCGGTAGGCGTCGAAGTGGTAAATGGGCAAGCGCGCTGGGTACTCCTGGATGAGCACGAACGTGGGACTGTTCACCGCGGCCGGGTTCTTCACGTTCAGCCCCTCGGCGATGGCTCGCGTGAGGTGCGTCTTCCCCGCTCCGAGTTGGCCGATTAAGGCAATCACTGCACCGGGAAACAGCAAGGCCCCAAGCCGGCGCCCAAAGGCTTCCGTTGCTGAGAGATCGGGGATGTCGATGATGTGAGTCATGGAGGGCAATCAGTCACGGATGAACACCGATAGCACAGATCGGACAAGAGATAGCTCAAACACTGCTTTTCGTTTGATCCGTGTTATCGGTGTTCATCCGTGGCTGATTCTTACTTCGATTTCGTCTTGTTCGCGCGGGCCGTCTTGTGGCGCAAGTAGGCGTGCATGAACTGGTCGAAGTCGCCGTCGAGCACGTCGCTGACGGCAGGGGTTTTCACGTCAATGCCGTCGCGTTCCTCGCGCACGAGCGTATACGGCTGCATGACGTAACTGCGGATCTGCGAGCCGAACGCGATTTCGCCCTTCGCGTCGTAACTCTTCACCGCGTCCCCGATGCGCTTCTGCTCCTCGATCGCGTAGAGCCGCGCTTTGAGCAACTTGAGCGCGTTGTCCTTGTTCTTGTGCTGGCTCTTATCGACGCGGCTCTCGGCCCGGACCCCCGACTTGTGAATCAGTCGCACGCCGGACTGCGTCTTGTTCTGGTGCTGACCGCCGGGGCCGCCGGTGCAGAACGTCTGGATCTCGTAGTCCGTGTCCTTGACGACGATTTCGATGTCGTCGGGCAGTTCGGGCAGCACGTCCACGGCCGCGAACGAGGTTTGGCGGGTGTCGCCGCCCCCGAACGGGCTGATGCGCACCAACCGGTGGACGCCGATCTCGGACTGCATGTACCCGTAGGCGTAGGGGCCGACGATCTTGAACGACACGCTCTGAACCCCGGCTTCGAGGTTCGGTTCGATGTCGATCTCGTCCTTCGGGATGTCGAACCCGTGGTTCGCGGCCCAGCGCTGATAGGCGCGGAACATGATGTTCGCCCAGTCGCACGCATCGGTACCGCCGGCGCCGGGCTTGATCGAGACGACCGCCGAGCACGAGTCGTGCTTGCCGCTCATCATCGCCTGGAGCTCGAACGCTTCGTACTGGTGCTCGGCTTTAACCAGCGCGGGTTCCAGTTCGGCCTCGAACGCCGCGTCCTCGTCCGCGAGTTCGGCCATCGCGGTGATGTCGTTGGCGGCGGCCGTGAGTTCCTCGTAGGGCTTCAGCAGCGAGTTCAGCACCTTCAGTTGCGAGATAACCCCCTTGGCTTTCTCCTGGTTGTTCCAGAAGTCGCCTTCGGCCTGCTTCGCTTCCAGTTGGTCGCGCGCGGCGGTTTTGCCGCGCACGTCAAAGAGAGTCCCGCAACTGGGTGAGGCGGGTGCAGAGTTCGTCGGTTCGGCGGCGCAGGTCCGGGTTCATCGCATTACCCTTCGGAAGGTGCGGCCACACGGCCACACGTGAAGTTAGACAGTAGCATATCGAAGAGGGTTCAGAGCCAGAAGAGCAAGACGTGTTGCCCGGTGGTGACGACGCGGAACCCCTCCCAAATTCAGGCGCGCACAATGAGCAAATTGGCCAACAAGGTCGCCGTGGTCACGGGCGGCGGGTCCGGCGTGGGCAAGTCGGCGGCCGCGCTTTTCCTCAAAGAAGGGGCGAAGGTCGTAATCGCTGGGCGCGACGGCGCTAAGCTCGCGGCGGTGGAGAAAGAACTGAACGCCGGTGACTCTCTCCGCACCCTCCCCACGGACGTAACCAAAGTCGAACAGTGCCAAGCACTCATCGACTTCGCCACCAAGACGTTCGGCCGGGTGGACATTCTGGTGAACAACGCGGGCACGAACATCAAGGACCGCACCCTGCGGGAACTCACGCCCGAAGCGTGGGACATGATGATTCGTACCAATCTCGACGGCGCATTTTACTGCACGAAGGCCGTTTTGCCGCAAATGTTCGACCGCAAGGACGGGGTGATTGTGAACGTCGTCAGCGTCGCCGGGAAGCGGGCGAACCCCCTGGGCGGTGCGGCATACGTTGCGGCGAAGTTCGCGATGGGGGGACTGGGGCTCGTTCTCTCCAACGAAGAAAAAGACAGCGGCGTCCGCGTGAGCAACATTTACCCCGGTGAGATCGACACACCGATTCTCGCTGCCCGTCCGAAGCCGGTTAGTGAGGAACAACGGGCCGTCATTCTGAAGCCCGAGGACGTGGCCGAAGCCGTACTTTTCGTCGCGAGCCTGCCGGCCCGCGTGTCGATCCCGGAACTGGTCATCAAGCCGACCGTGCAGATGTACTGGTGATTGTGCTGTCACTCTGGGGCTGGCGCACGGATGGCTGCCCCGGTCCGTTTGAACCTCACCGCGGGAACCGACCCGGAGGGTAGTAACCGGAGTTCATCTGGTTCGGGTCGCGCATGCTCATCAGCTTGTCGAACCAGTCCATCCCCGCGCTAACGAGCGGAGCCAGCCCGCCGTTCTGGACCTTCGGCTGAAACAACTCGAACCGGAGTTCGTCTCCGGTGCGCTGTGCGGTCAGGAGCGCGGGGGGCAATTCGCTCAGCGAGGTTTGGAACGCGACGCGGGCCTTTTCCACGTCTTTCTGAAGCGCCTCGTGAACGGCCACGTTGCCGCCGCCTGGGGGTAGCCGGAGCGGTTCGACCGGGCGCACGGGGCCGCCGGCAACGGGCTTCGTCTCGAACGATGCGACGAGGTCGCCGATGTTAAGGGTGCCGACGAGTGCGAGACCGCCGGAGGGGAGGGGCGCTTCCTTGTTGTTACCCGCGACGGAGTTTGCGGCGTCGGGTGCGGTAGCTGCGGCCACGAGCTTACGGTCCAGGCCCCAAACCAGTACCGAGTCCTTGCGCGCGTAGTGGACCGCGGCCTTCCACGGTAAACCGGTACCCGCGAGCGAGAGTATCTTCACGTCTCCCGTCGTTTCCGTCGAAGGTTGCGCCGCGTCCTTATCTCCCGCGATTTCCGCAACTAACTTCGGAATGAACGCTTCCAGTTCGGTTGCTGCGGTCGCGTCTTCTGCGTGGACCACGAACATCGGGATCGGTTTCGCGCCTTTCGCTAGTTCTTGTTTCGTGGGCACGATTACGGTGACTGTGCGGATCTTCGAGAGGAGAGCGTCACTCACCGACATCTTGTACTTCGCGTCGAGGTCTTTCACCACGTCGCTCGGCAAGCGCCCGAGTTCGCCGCTCCCCTTTACGAGTGCGTCCAGCAGGCCGAGGACGGCCGCTGCGCGGTCCTTTTCGGGTAGGTTCATTGTCGCGGCAAATGATGCGGGCTTGCGGGCGTGGTGGAGCGCATCGATCTTCACCGCGGGGCCGGAGAAGGCATCAAGTAGCGGGCTTTTTTGTGCGGGGTCGAATCGCGTGCCGATCACGAGTGACGATCCGCCGTCGCGGAACTGCACGCACCCGGCCACGGTCTTCAGTGCTTTCGGGTTGGTGACGAGCTTGAGCCAGGCGAAGAAATCGAGGTCCATCGGCGCACCGCGGAGGCGTGCGGCCGCGTCCAGTTTTGTGAAGAATTCCGGAGCGTTGGCGTAGAAGAACAGACCAGGTTTGCGGTAGGTCGGCGCGCTGGTCTTGAAGCCCTCGGTCGCGCGGAGCGAGTCCTTCTCGTCCCCGCGGAACCGCGCGATGATCGGGGCGATCGCGGTTTTACTCGTGCCCGCGACGAACAGCCCCGGAACATACGCGAACGTCGGCTCGTATGTCCCCTCCACCAGTTTGTCGGTTGCGAGTTTCGGGGTTGCTGCTCGGGTCGTAGTTGGTTGCCGGCGCGCGGTGTTGAAACACGGGCACCTTTCCGACTTCGCCCACGCGCCGGAGATCCTGGCTCGTGGTGACGAACGCGCGCGCGGCGAGTCCGGCCGCGGCGCTATCACCCGTGAGGACCGCGACCGCCAATTCGGGATCGCCGCGTTCGTTAAAGCCGATCAGCCCGACCGCGACCCCGCCGAGTTTGCGGAACTCGCCGAGTACCTCGGGCGACATTAACAGCGCGAGTTGCGCGAGTTCCTGTTTCGCTTTGAGTTCCGCGAGCGTCTTGGCCCCGTCCTTTTTGCCGTGAATGAACGGGATGCTGTCTTCCAGCGGCGTGCCTTTGAAGACTGCGGCGAGTTGGGGGCCGAGTTCCGCGGGGTTGTGCAGTTCGGCATACGCGGACGTGTTCGGCGGGAACACGTCCGCGACATCGGTCGGCGCTGCGGTCGCCGTGCCCACCGTCAGAACGAAACACGCGCCGAGAGCGAGGAGAGTTTGTCGAGCCAAAGGGCTACTCCGCGGGGTTGCCGTCGTTTAGGAGCGGCAGTGATCGGGACTTTACAAGGGTAAGGGTAATAGTCGATATTGCTATTCAGTTTGCGGAAGCGCTTTCGATGCTGGTGGTGGCCAGCAGTAACATTTGCTAACGTTCTCGGAGGCAGAATCGGCTCCTCCGCACCAAAGGCTGGAATTGCCAGGGTTTCACAACGATTCGCCTTCTGTTCGATCGCCGAAAAGGGTAACAACGGCTAACATTCTTCACGAGGTTGTTACCCTTTTGTTTGCAATTCCGTGGATTCTGTCAAAATTCTTCTCGTCTGTACTACCTACTCATCCCTCTGTGTGCCGCGAATAGGTTTGGTGGAGATATTCTCGCCTACTATACAGACGATCAATGGTCTCATTTCGTTGGTTTAAAATCGGTTTTTGTTGCCCAGGCCAGACCGTTGACGAGGAGCCGGGTGAAGTTCTCGTCCTTAAAGTCGTCCGGGTGGCCCAAAGAGGTGTAGAAGACCCGCCGGCCGTCTTTCTCCCGCACCCACGCGACCGGTTCCGATTCCTTGCCCATTGTCCCCCGAAGGAGAACGGTCACGTCGTCCGTGACGTTGGGATTTTTATACAGGCTGCCGTTCGTCTTAAACGGCTTTACGTCCTTCAGGATCGCGTGATCCTTGACTTTCTCGATCGCGTGTATCTCGGCGGCGCCGGCGCCGAAATGTCCCTTGTAATCACCGCCGAACACGTTCTTGTCCATTTCCAGCCACTTCTGGAACCCGTGGCTCGCGGTGCGGATGCCCACAATCGGTTTGCCGGATTTGACGTACTTCCTCACCTGTTCGAGCGAATCTCCGTCGATCTGGAGCCGGCGCGTAAAGAAGACGGCGACGTCGCACGTTTCCAACTGCTCCAAACCCGACAACGACGTGTCCTTTTCTGCTTTCGCCGATATCAGCACGCACTCAACCGAGTAATTCGCTTCCAGGTACTTCTGAAACGCGCTCAGGGAATCGTCCGATTTGTACTCGAACGATCCGGACACGAGAGCGATTTTCAACGTTTTTGCGCCCTTCGCGTTGGGCTTGGGTGCTTCCGAAGAACCCCTCCCCAATCCCTCCCTCAAGGGGAGAGGGGCCAGATCCAGTCGGTGGTTCTGCTCCCCCTTCCTTTCAAGGGAAGGGGGCGGGGGTTAGGTTCTTTTCTTCTTTCTTCGCATCGCTCGCCAGATACGCGAACAGGTCCGCGATTTGTGGTTCCGTGAGCGTATCGAGCAGCTTCTCCGGCATCAGCGACACCGGTGACGGCTTCAGGTCCGCGACGTCGGCTTTCGCGAGCGTCGTTTTCGTGACCTGATCGTTCACAACGTTCGTGACGACGATCGATTCACCCGTCTCTGTGACGATCCCGGAGAGCTTGCGGTCGTCCTTGGTTAATACGCTGTGAACGACGAATTCCGGACGAATGTAGCCTGACGGATCGACGATCTGCGTGAGCATGTACCCGCGGTTCTTGCGGTCCGCAGTGGTCAGGTCCGGACCGACTTTGCCGCCGTCGCCGTGCAGTTGGTGGCACGCGGCGCAGTGTTTGGTGAAGAGCACTTTCCCGTTCACGGCGTCGCCGGGTTTTGCCCGCCCGAGTGCGGTACTCAGCCACGCGATACGAGCTTGCTTCTCGCCCGCCGTTGCGGGCGCGAGTTTCCCGAAGTGCTTTTCGACGAGGGTTGTGACCTCTTTGTCGCTGAGGTTCGTCGCGGTACGGGCGTTGTCCACGGTCACGTCGGTTTTGGGGAACTTGCCCGCGTCCAGTTCTTTGAGGAGCATGAGCGCCCACGCCGGGCGCGTGAGCAGGAGTTGCACCGCGCGCTTTTTTACGGCCGGGGTGTAACCCGAGTAACCCGCGAGCACTTTTTCGCCAATAGAGGCGTGCTCGAACGCTTCGAGACCATCGAGTAGACCCGTGCGCAAATTATCCGACTTCTGCACGGATAGTTGCTCGAGGAACAGTTCTTCCGCACGCGGGTCGCGCACGTCACGCAGAAGAGCGATCGCACGCAGACGGTTCCCATCGCCGATCGATTCGTCGATTACGAGGTCGCGGAGGGCGGACCGGGCCGAAGGATCTTTCATCCGCGCCAGCACTTCGAGCAGAAGCAGGTCTTTTTTTCGCTGCTGTCGCAGTTGATTCAGTGGCGGTTGGAGGGAAGGGGGGATCGCATCGAGCGGTTGTGCCCGGAGCGCGGTGGCGATGCCTCGAAGTACGGGCGCGATGTCGTCGTTGGCGCCGGTGGTCAGGCCGAACAGCGTGCCGATGCGCTCGCGCCCGCGGGTGACGTTCCCGGACATGAGTCGGCGCGCGACGCGCTCGTTAAAGAAGTCCGCGAGCTTTTGGATCGGTTCGTTAGCGTAGGGGAAGCGCACCATGTCGGTCGTGTCGCGGCGGTTGCAGTCTTCGAGCGCCCACCACACGAGGAGCGGTAACTGCGGGTCGTCGCCCACCAGTGGGTTCATCATCAGTGCGGAAACGATGTCGTACTCCTGCGGCGGGGCGAGCCGGCGAATGGAGCACGCGATCTGCGCCACCACCGCGTAACTCTTTTCGCTCGCGGCGATGCCCCCCAGGGCCACCTGCGTCGCGTTCGAGACGGTTTCTTCGTCGCACATGAGCCGAATCATCCAGGCGCGGACGTGTTCGTTCGGGTGCTCACCGACGTTGTCGAAGTCCCGCTCCACCCACCCGTCCGAGGAGGCGAGCGCCCACAGTGCTTCGAGTGCGAGCGAACCTTTCTCGGTAATGAGCCACTTCCGCAACTTCGGGTGAACGCTCGCGTCGCCGCGCTCGGCGATGAGCCGGCGCGCTTCAGTACGCCACCATTTGTTCGGGTGCTTCAGCAACTCCGCGAGTTCGGATGTGGACTTCTTCCGCAAGTCGAACGGCTGTTGCTTTGGCGGCCCCTTGTAGTCGATGCGGTAAATGCGGCCGGTGGCTTTGTCCCAGTTGTCAACCGGGTCGAGGTGCGCCGCGCGCCGGTCATAGAAGTCGGCGACGTAGATGCACCCGTCCGGCCCGAGCAGGCAATCGACCGGGCGGAAATGTGAGTCGTCGGTGGTCATCAGTTCGCCGCCGTGACCGGCCGTGAACGACGACTTGTGCGGTTCGAGCTTGTGCCAGTGGATCGCGTTGGAGAGCAGGTTCGCGGCGATGTACTGACCGCGATACTGTTCCGGGTACCGGTCCGCGTCGTACAGCACGCCGCCACACGTGACGTGCCCGCCCTTAAAGTCCTTGTACGGGACGTGCTCGAAGTAGCCGTAAGTGTAGGGGTTGTGGAGCGGGCCGTGTTTGCTGAAACCCTTCACGTAGTATGCGCCCTGCATCTGGTGCAGGCACGCGAACCCGCCCCAATTGGTCCCCGCGATGATCTGGCCGTTCCTGTCGAAGTCGAGACCGTAGGTGTTCCCGCCGCCTTCACTGAAAAGCTCGAACCGCTTCGTTTTCGGGTGGTAGCGCCAGATGCCCTGCTGGAACTCGATGAACTCGGGACCACCTGTAGCAGATGGCACCGGCGGCTTGATCTTGCACGTGCTCGTGCTCCCCGCGGCGCCGTAGAGCCAACCGTCCGGCCCCCACTGGAGCGAATTGGCGAGTGAGTGCGTGTCGTCCATGCCGAAGCCGGAGAGCAACACTTCGGGGTCGCCGTCGGGCACGTCGTCTTCGTTCTTATCAGGGTAAAAAAGCAAGTACGGCGGCTGCACAACGTACACGCCGCCGTTACCGATGCAGAACCCGCTCGTGATGTTCAGCCCGGTCACGAAATCCTTCGACTTGCGGAACACACCGTTCTCGTCCGGGTCGGAGAGAATGGTGATCCGGTCCAACCCTTTCGGTCCCTTCGGGGGCGCTTCCGGTACCTTGTCCCAGATCGTGCGCAGGTACTGGTCCTGCTTCACGGGCTTGAGTCCCGCGTAGTTCGGGTACTGGAGGTATTGCAGCACCCACAAGCGCCCGCGTGCGTCGAAGCTCATGCTCACGGGCTGCCGGATCATCGGCTCGGCCGCGATCGTGCGAACCGAAAAGCCTTCAGGCAGTTTGAACCGCTTCGCGGCTTCTTCGGGTGTCAGGCCGTCGGCGAACGCGAACGGTGCGCAGGAGAGAAGTGCGCAAAGCGAGACGAGGAGGCGCATGGTGGGACTCCGTGCGAATAGCCAGACGTGCAGAATGCGGCAGCGCGCGGAGAATTGCAAGCACCGACTCAGTAACGATCGGGCCGCGGGCACCCCATAAGGCGATGCCCGCGGCCCGATTAAACAAACGGGTCGGAGCGAAACCGGTTGTTCAGTCGTGGTTAATCCCGAACCTTCGCCCGAGACGGCCCGACGTTCTTCAGCAATTTCTCGACCGTCGGACGGTACTTCTCGGGCACCTTGTCGAGACTCGCTACCTCGATCGTTTCGTCGCCGGACTTGATGGTCACCTTGTCCGCAGTTGCTCCGTCGGCTCCCACTTGGCCGGTGATTACGAAATTCACGCCGCTCTGCGTCGCCTTGACGACGAATTTCCCGTTGTTGATCGACACAGAAACCGAATCACCGGCTTTGTTGTTTTCGAGCGCTTTGGGGTTCGTGGGGAGCCTCTGGGCCTCGGGTTGTGGAACGACTTCCGGGGCGGGCAACTCGATCCCCTTCAGCTCGACCTTCTTCCCCTTCCGCACGACGACCGCGTTCACCTTCTCGCCGGGCTTCACCGCATTCACCTGGCGGGTGAAATCACGCGGATCATTGCTGACGGGCTTTCCGGCGAACTCGATCACAACGTCGTGAACTTTGAAACCGCTCTTTGCTGCAGCCGAACCTTCGAGCACACCAGCGACGGCTATGCCCGAGTTTGGATCGAGGCTAAGTTGATCCGCCACCAGCGGCGTGAGCGGTTCGAGTTGAACTCCCAGTCGCGCGCGATCAGAAGCACGACCGAGGCTGAATCCCGGGAACCCCGGTCCGGGGCGCGGGATCTCGTTCGCCCCGCTTGCCAGCGCCTTCATCAGCGCGGCGCGGGCTTCGTCCAACTGTTTCCGGGCTTCCGCGTCGTTCGGGTCTTTGGCCAGGGCTTCCACCGCTCGGAACATCTGTTCCTGGGCCTTTTTGAGATCGGCAGAGAAGGGCGACTTCCCTTCTTTCGGGAGTGCTTCTGGGGTAGGTGGTTTGGGAGCCTTCGGCTCGTCCGCGTGCGACATCGAAAAGCCCAGCGCGAGGGCCAACGCAGCGGACCCGAGCACAGCGCTTGCTGCGCCGGTGCGGATTCGGATACCGGACATCGTGGGGAAACTCCTGTGTTGTGAGAAACGGCAGCTCTCGACTTGCGCGCGGTTGGGGGACACAAGTGGGAGCAAATTGAGCGATGATGCCTTGTCCACCCGGGCCGCAGACGCGGCGAAAATGTGCCCGGAGGTTACAGGATTCTACGTTCCTGAAATGTCCGGAGTTCGTCCGCGCGACTGGAAGTTTGTTGCGCGGAGAATCGCAATCCGGAAGAAAACAGTGGTGCGGACCGGAGCTACGCCGCGGCGCGGTTTTCGGCGTGATAGTTGCGCAAGTACCGCTCGATCTCTTCGCGGCTTCTCCCGGGTTTAAAACCGTAACTCTGCATTTCCGCGATGGCTTGGTCCGCGCTCCATCCCTGGCGGGCCATGCGGAAGAGCGCGCACATGGTCCCGGTCCGGTGAATGCCCGCGAAACAGTGAACGAGTACCGGTTGGTTGGTCGGATCGCTCACGATGTCCAGGAACGATTTGACGACCTGTTCGGCGGGAAGTTCGCCCTTCTTATCCACGGACCACGAGCGCGGGACGATACGCATGTGTCGGGCGCCGTGCGCCGCGCACACATCTTCTTCCCACGCATCGGGGAACGGGCGATCGGGGTTACGCACGGTGCGCAGTGTCACGACCGTTTTGATGTGGTACGCGCTCAGAACCAGTTTCAGCCCGGTTTGAGTCGTTTGGCCGCTGCGGTAGAGCACACCCGGTTCGACTGTGTGAAAGTTCCGGGTGTGGTGTTCCACGCCCCACGCCAGGAGCGACCCGCTGGCGACGGTCGTGCCGGCCATGAGTGCCAGAAACCGGCGCCGCGTCATCGTGCTTCTCCTGTGCGTACTTCGTTTCCTGTCATTATGTGGACCGGCGGGTGCGGCAGCCGAATCGTGACCCGGCACCCGTGCCCGAACTCGCTCTGAACATCGATTGTGGATGTGGACCGCTCCCGGCGGTTGGAGCCGCGGTGGTGCGTCGGGCGGGCGAAGCGATCGCCCGCCCGACCGACGCACAGATCGTTGCTGAGCTACGAGCGCCCCAAACATCGGCACTTTCAACAGTCTGCTAGTAGTCAGGGGTGAAGCGAGCTATGCGAGCGCAACCCCTAGCGGACTGTCTTCTGTCTGATCCGCGTAATCTGCGTTATCCGCGGCTCTTTTCCTGCTTTTGCTCCGTCTTGAACCGCTGTGTTCACACGCTCATGACGACTTTGCCGAAGTGCGAGCCGCTTTCCAAGTATTTGAATGCGGCCGGGGCTTCGGCGAACGGGAATACGCGGTCGATGACGGGCCGAATTTGCTTCTCCGCAATTATGCAGTTCATTTGCTCGAACATCGCGCGCGAGCCGACGAACACACCCTGAAGCCGGACCGCTTTCATCAGGATCGGCAACGGGTTGAACGCTCCCATACCGGAAAGCACCCCAATCAGCGCGACGTGCCCACCCGTTTTGACCGCCTTGACCGAGCGCTCCAGCGTTCCCGCGCCGCCGACTTCCACGACCACATCCACACCCGCTCCGCCGGTCTGTTGACGCGCCCACTTATCCCAGCCCGCGTTCGTGCGGTAGTTCATGCCCGCTGTGGCACCGAGTGCCGAGGCGCGAGCGAGCTTCTCGTCGCTGCTGGACGTAATGAGTGCGCGTGCGCCGAGTGCGTGCGCGAGTTGCAGCGCGAAGATGGAAACGCCCCGGTTCCTTGCAAAAGTACGGTCGTTCCGGCACTCGTGCCCGCGGTCGTCAGTGCGTTCCACGCGGTGACCGCCGCGCACGGGAGTGTCGCGGCTTCCTCGAACGTGAGGTGGGCGGGAGTAGCCACCAGTGCACGCTCTTCGACCGCTACGAGTTCGGCGAACACGCCGTCGCGGTCGCTGCCGAACGTCGATTTCGCCGCCGCGTCGCTGATCGGTCCGTCTTCCCAGTCGGGCATGAAACAGTTCGCGACGCGATCGCCCGCGTTGAAGCGCGTCACGCCGCTGCCAGTTGCGACAACTTCACCCGCAGCATCGGAACCGAGGATTCGGGGGAACTGGAGCTTGGGGTTGTACAGCCCCTTCGCGAGCAACAGGTCACGAAAGTTCAGCGATATAGCTCGCACGCGGACGAGCACCTGACCCGGTCCCGGGGTCGGATCGGGCCGGTCTACAACAGCGAGATTTTCTAATCCGAACGTGGGTTGGATGACGAGTGCCTTCAAGGTATTGTTCCTCGGGCGACGGGACACGGCTTTCGACCTGTGCTACGGAAGACAACCCGTTTGTGAAGAAAACGGCGCGCCGCTCGCAATTTCGTGCTTCATCCCGGGCGCGATTTTGGTGGGCACGAAGCGGTTTTCACGGAATTCACGATTCTGTCGCCCGGATTACCTATGGTAAACTGAGCACAATCTGGTTGACGAATCGTCCACTCGCGTCTGGTTACTCGCTGATGGATTCGTCCGATTCGCTGAAAATTGACGAGAACCTCGCGCGATTTCTGGCCGCCTACGACCAGGGGCTCGAGGGCGGGGACACGGACGCGCTGACCGTCAATGTCCCGTTTCAGCCGGCCAACTCGTCCTCGGTTACCACCGAGCGCCCGGTAACCCCGATGCGCCCGGACGCACCGAACGAGGGTTCGCTCGGCGAACTGCTCCCGGACCCGGGATACCGGGGCGGGCGCTCGTCGCTTACACCGCCCCCCTCTCTCGCTGGTAACCCCCACCGCATCGGCCGGTTCGAGCTGCGCCGGCAACTCGGTAAGGGCGGTTGTGGCATCGTATTTCTCGCCTACGATCCGAAGCTCCGGCGCGAGATCGCGCTGAAGATCCCGCGCCCCGAGATGCTCCTCAACTTGGACGCGAAGCGCCGGCTCAAGCTCGAAGCGCTCGCGGCCTCGGAGTTCGATCACCCGAACCTCGTGCCGGTTTACGAGTTGGGTGAGATCGGCCCGCTCTGCTTCATCGCGACCGCGTTCTGCCCCGGTCTGACGCTCGCGGAGTGGATCGACCGGCAAGCGTTTCCCGTTCCCTTGCGGCAAGCGGCCCGGTTGGTCGCCACGGTCGCCGACGCGGTTCAGCACGCGCACGACCGCGGCGTGTTGCACCGCGACCTGAAGCCGAACAACGTGATTCTCCAGGAAGTGAAGGTCGAGGAGAACGACGAGGCGCCGGCGGGCGGCGTTCAGATGCGCGGGCGTAATAACTTCGTATAGCATACATTATACGAAGTTAGGGCTGGCGAAACTGGCCGAGCGCGGCGGCCCCTCGGAAACCGCCACGCGCCAGATCCTCGGTACGCCGAAGTACATGGCGCCGGAACAGGCCCAGGCCCGGCGCGAGGACATCGGCCCGCCGGCCGACGTGTACGCGCTCGGGGTCGTTCTGTACGAACTGGTCGCCGGGCGCGCCCCCTACGACGGCGCGAGCGACGTGGAAGTGCTCCGGCAGTCCGTTGAGGGAAAGGCCGCGCCCCCGCGCCACTTCCGGCCCGATCTCCCGCGCGACCTGGAAGCGATTTGCCTCAAGGCGATGGCCCGGACCACGACCGAACGGTACCGTACCGCGATCGACTTCGCCGACGACCTGCGCCGGTTCCTCGACGGGCGCCCGACGATCGCGCGCCCGCTGGCGTGGTCCGGGCGCGCGATCCGGTGGCTCCGCCGTAACGACCAGATCGTGGCCATCGCGGTGCTCGCGGTGGTCGCCCTGTTCGTCACGCTCCTCGGCACGTGGAACTCGTGGCAGAACCGGAACCTCCGCAGTACCCACAACAAGGAACTCAACGACGTCCTCAGTAGTCAGGCCGAGCGCAACCGTTTCGATCAGCAGCGGGAGTACGCGCGCCACGTGCGCGACGCCTTTTACGCCTGGCGGGGCGGGAGCACCGGAGTCGCGACCGACTCGCTTGATTCGGCCCGGCGCGCCGCGAGCGCGCTCGTGGAGTCGACGGACTTCCCGCTTGATTACCTCGCGCGCCTGGTCAAAGCGGAGCGGCTCCACATCGAGTGCCCTGCGGGAGCCGTGACTGCCCTCGCGGTTACGCCCGATGGGACGCGGCTCGCCACCGGCCATGCCGACGGGACGCTCACCGTGTGGGACCGCGCGACGGGGAACCAGCTCGGGACGCTAAAGGCGCACGCGGGCGCTGTAACGCACGTCGCGTTCGGCCTGGACGGAACCGTAATCGTGACCGTCGGTCGATTCGATGATTCCTCCTCGAATTTGACCACGTGGAGCGTCACACGGGCCGGGATCGTGGCCCCCGAATCGGGCAGCCGGCGCGTCGCTATCGCTGACGTCACCTGTTGTGCCGTAGCGCCCGACGGGAAGGCCGTGTTCGTCGGCGGCCCTAGCGGTTCCTTAGTGAAAGTGCAGTTCGCGAATCCGCAGGCGCGGCTCGTGGTCCCGGGCCGCGTGAGCGGGGCCGCGATTGTGGCCGTTTCGATCACCCCGGATGGGGCGAAAGTGCTCGTGGCCGATTCGAGCGGGATCACGTGCCGTCGGACCGCCGATTTGGAACAAGAATCGCTGCCCGCTCCGGTATCACGCGCGGACGTCACCGCAGTCGCGGCGAACGCGATCGGTGCCCCCGTGATTGGGACCGAAGGTGGCAGCGTATTCGTTGCGGGTACGGCACCTTCGGGCGCGGGCAGCGGGCGCATTTCTTGGGTCGCCGTCAGTGGGACCAACATCGCGGCGAACGGGAAAGCGGGCCGCGTGCGGATCGGTGGCGCGGACCTCGTGACGGGTGATACGGGTGCGGTCCTCGCGGGGGCATTTTCACCCGACGGTAAGACGTTCTTCACGGGTAGCGAGGACGGGACCGTTCGGTCGTGGGACATGGGACGCGATTTGTCCGAGCGAGCTGCGTGGAGCGAGGGACGGGTTGTTTCGATTACTGTTTCGTCCGCGGGTGGTGAGTTCGTCGTCGCGACCGATCGCGCCGTCCATCGCCACGGGACTGGGCCGCGGGTGAAGATTGCCGGTGCGGTACGGGCGGTTCAGACCCTCAGCACCGGAGCCACGCGCGCGGTCACATTCGAGGGGAAGTTGGTCGTCGTATCCGACTTTACCACGAGCACGTCACGCGAACAGTTTCGGGTCACGGTACCCGGGCGCGGGGCACCAACCGCGGTCGCGCTCACGCCCGACGGCGCGCGACTGGCAATCGGTGACGACTCGGGTCACATTACCGTGTGGTCGGTCACGGACCGGGCCGTGATCGAGACGATTGATACCGGTTCGCGGCACGCGGTGCGCGACCTGGTCGCCTCGGACGACGGCCGGTTCGTTGCGACGCGCACCCCTGTCGGTGTGTGCGCGTGGGCGCTCGGTACGCCCGGGCAGTTCACGACGATCTACGCCGACGAGCGGTCGGTGTTCCACTTCCTTCCCGGTGGTGACCGCATCGTGACCGCGGGGCGCGACGGCGGGCTGATCGTGTGGTCCGTGAGCGGTCGAGAGGAGATGCGGTTGCTCGGGCACGTCGGGCGCGTGACCGGCTTGGGCGTTTCCCCCGACGGGCGCACGCTCGTCAGTGGGTACGCAACGGGCGAGGTCGCGTTCTGGGATCTGAAGACGGGTCAGGATCTGTTCGTGATCCGGCGGCACTCCACACCTGTGACCGCCATCGAATTCTCTGCCGACGGCAAGTTCATGGTCACGGGCGGGGACGGCCAAATTGCGGTGTGGGATACCCGGGATTAGTCCCGTTTCAGTTTCCTTGTAGCGAGCCGCGACCGCAAGGGAGCGGGAGGCGCCCCCGTTATCGTCGCGGTTCCACACACAGGTAGCCCGCTCCCTTGCGGTCTCGTTTGGTCGCTACGTGGATCTCGAAACGAGACTAGTCTTGCGGGCGAAAGCCGCAAGATCACAAGTCTTAATATCCAAAGCTGTTTAGTTCTCGTAGCCCTCCCGCTCGTTGGCACGCGCGGTTCGCCCGGAGGATTTTGGCGAACCGCGCGTTGGCACGCGCGGGTGGTACCTCCACACTTACGCAGTGCCCGCGATGATAATGAGCGGGCGCTTCGACTCGTCGGGCTGAGCGCGGCGAATCAGGTCGCGCACCATCCACGGCACGTTGCCCTCGCCGAAGAGAAGGAAGCCGAGCGTGCCGGATACCGGGCTGTCGTCGGTCCACCCGAAGTGGACCTCTGGCGGGCGCCCGACCTTCGCCATTTCCAGCGCGAGCGCCGCGAGCGTGTGCGCGATCGATGCGGCCCCCGTGATCTTCACCACGTAGCGCCCCTCCTCGCGCGTGACCCGCAGCTCCGGCTCGTTCACGAAGTCGCTCGTGTCGTCCAGTTCCACCTCGACGAACACGATCATCAGGTCGCGCGGGATGCGGTGCTCGCGCCGGATCTGGCCTTCCTTGTTGGCGAGGCTCCGGCGCCCGGGGCGGTGCGGCACCAGAACCGTCAGTTCCAGGTCGCGGATCGTGTCCCACATGAGGCGCGATTCCGCGTCCGGGAGCTTGAACCCGGCGAACCGCAGCTCGCGGCTCCGCGCCCAGCGCGACCAGAACGACGTGACCAGAATCGCGAGGATGAAGAACGCCGCGATCTTAATCCCGTCCGGCTTCTCGAACACGTTGGCGATCGTGGTGTAGACGAACACCAGCGTGATGAGCAAAAACGGCCAGCACAACCGCGAATACCACCGACCCGTGCGCCGCTGCCAGACGTCGATGACGCTGGCGACGCAACCGCTCGTGATGAGCACCAGCACGCCGGTGGCGTAGGCCGCGCTCTGGGCGTCCACGTTCGCTCTGAAGATCACCGTCACAATAAGGTTGATGACCGTGAACATCAGCACGAGCGGGCGCGTCGCGCGGGTCCACTCGGGGGCCATGCCGTAGCGCGGGAGGTACTGTGGGACGAGGTTGAGCAACCCCGCCATCGCGCTCGCCCCGGCGAACCACAGAATGATGACGGTCGCAATGTCGTAGACGGTCCCGAACTCGTCGCCGAAGAACGGGAGCAACTTGCCCGCCCGGTTCTCGCCGTGCGCCAGGTACGCGAGCGCGCGGTCCTTGGCCTTCAGTTCTTTGTCGGCGACCCCGTCCCGTTCGGCCCCAGCCGCGTTCACTTTCACGAGGTGTTCGGGGGGCACCAGGCACGCGACCACGACCGACGAGCAGACGAGGTAAACGGACATGATCGCGGCCGCGGTGATGAGCAGTTTGCGCGTGTTCGCGACCCGGCCCTTCGGGTCTTTCGGGTCGTCGGTCGGGCGCCCCTTCACGAGTGGCATAACGGCGACGCCCGTTTCAAACCCCGAGAGGCCGAGGGCCAGTTTGGGGAAAATAATCAGGCTGATCGCGATGATCGTGAACAGCCCGGTGCCCGCGAGCGGGCGCTCCGATTCTTTCAGGTACCACTCGCCCGCGCGGATGTGCTCGATCAGTTGGTGGAACGCCTCCGGGTGCTTGACCAGGTGCGCCACGCCCGCTCCGATCACGATCCCGCTCAACAGCAGGTACGCGCCGACGATCACGACTGCCAGTCCGATGACCTCGCGGAACCCGCGCATGAACGACGCGCCGAGGAGCATGAGCAGGAACCCGGTCACGTAGATCGCTTGCCGGGTCTTCTCGGCGTCGTCGGGGACCGCGAGCGGCCAGTTCGGGTTCGTAATCAGGTGGACGGCCGCGTCCGCGCCCGAGAGCGTCTTCGTGATGACGAAGTCGGTGGCCGCGAACCCGAGCAGCGTCAGGACGAGCACCTTCCCGCCCCACCCGGAGACGAGCTTCGCGAGCATCCCGATCGACCCCTGACCCCCGTGCGAGCGCCCGCACACGTACCAGTAGATGGGCAGCGCGCCGAACAGCGTGACGAGGACGAGCACGATCGTCGCGAGCGGCGCGAGCAGGCCCGCGTTCTCGTAAGCGATGGACGGCTGGTAGCCGAGGGTGGAGAAGTAGTCGACGCCGGTCAGACACATCACCCACAGCCAGAAGGACTGGTGGTGCGGTTTGGCCGGCTCCGCGTGGGCACCGGGTTGATCGCTCATTTGAGGGGGAGGCGTGCCGCGAGCGAGCCCGCGCGACGGGCGCGGGCAGCGAGCGGTGAGAAGGGGCAGTTACAGGTGGATTCGCACCGCCCCAAAACCGAACGTTAGTCTATTGGGAAAAGCGACGAGAATCCATCGTCACATCCAATTCGTCGGGGCGCGGCTCAGACCTTGGCCGCGCCGTAACTGCTGATGTCACATCGCGTTCCATAACCACTTCACAGCAAACACGGTACCGACTATCCCTCCACCAACGATCAGGGCGAACGCCCCAAACGTGCCGATCAGCTTGAACCAACTCGATGCCGCGGCCGTCCGCCGGTTCTCGATGGCCCGTTCGATCAGGGCGACGTTCTTCACGTTCGCCTTATACAGCACGTCGAGGTAATCCCCGAAAATCGGAACCATCCCGAGCACCGCGTCGATCAGCAAGTTGAGCAGCATCTGGGCGATAACGACCGACGGCACCCCGAGTCGCGTGGCGGCGCGGAGAATGTACGCGCCGATCGCCGCGCTACTCAGGTCGCCCACAACGGGCAGAAGTCCGAGTAGCGCGTCGAGTCCGACCTTGAGGTTCGTGTTGGGCAGAGTGACGGCTTCGTCCATCACCTTCGCCAGAGCTCGGATGATCGCGAGTTCGGCCTGTTCCGTCTGCGTGGGAAGAATCCGGACGGTTGTCAGCTCCGGTACTTCTTGGGGTCCACGCTGTGGTACTTGATATGTGTTCGCTTCCACGTGTACGTGATCTCCAGCGTTCCCGCGGCGGACTGAATGATGGCAGGGTACGAGTATTCGCCCGGTTCGGTTTCGAGGTCCACGACCTTGGCCCACGTTTTACCGTCATCGGTCGAACGGGCGAGGCTGATCGGCGTGCGGAGCAGGGCGGTGGGGTTGTAAATCAGGAATATGTCCCCCTCTTTTGTCTTCACGCAGTCGATCCCCGAACTCGGGTTCGCGAGCTTCGTTTCCTCGGCCGGTGAAAACGTGGCGCCGCCGTCCGCAGATTCCGCCCGGCAAATCATACGCGGGTTGCTCGATCGCATCAGCGCGACGATCTTCCCGTCCTTCGTTTCAAATAGGGTCGGCTGAATCTGGTGGAACTTCTCCGGCACCGGGAACGGGTTCGAGCGCTTCCAGGTTTTACCCTCGTCGGTGGAGCGATCCACGAACGGCGTCCAGTTGCGATAACTCTCCCACGAAGTGCCAGCGAGAATCGTGCCGTTCGCGAGTTGAATCGGCTTCGCACGCACGGGGCCGACGAACGAACTGGGCATGGTTTCGGGCTTCGTCCACGTTTTACCGTTATCCGTCGAAGTGCGGACGTACCCGGTCCAGTTGTCCGGCTTCGGACCGGCCTTGTACCAGAGGAAGAGCGTCCCCTTCGCGGTTTTAAAAAGCACCGGGTTCCAGCACGGCTGCCCTGGTTCGGTACCGAGCACCTTCGGTTCGCTCCACGCCTTCCCCTCGAAGGTGCTGGCCCAGATTTGCACGTCCTTCGCGCCTTCGTCCTTGCCGCCGAACCACGCGGCCATGAACTTGCCTTCTTCGTGCTCCACGATGGTGGAGGCATGGCAAGACGGGAAGGGAGCTTTCTCGAATATGAACATGGGGACGATTCAGTTAGAGGGAGTAGGCGGATACGAGGCGATGCTGAGTTTAAGGAAGTCCCAATCCCGGACACGTTCGCACACACGCGAAGCATCCTCAAACAGAATCTGCGATAACAGTGCGCGGGGTGGATTTCCCCCAATAACTGTTTTCGCTTCGCCAAAGCCCCAACCCGTCAGTTCGCGAACAAACGCAGTGGTCTTTACATTGTCCGAGAACCAGTCGAGTAAGAGGCTGAATCGCGAACCGACTATTTTTCGCCATTCTTCTGCGAGTGCGACACCGAAACCCACGAATCGTTCCGCACCCGGGGCCGCAGCCAGATTCCCTTCGTTCCGGGCGGTGGTGACCACGAGCCGCAAATACTCCGCCCTCACGGGCTCGTTGTGTTCATCGAGCCAGTCAGCATAGACTAGCCGCGCCGTATCATCGGCGGGGTCCACCTTGAGCGCGGCCAGAAACGCGGCTTCGTCGGACATGGGCCTCACCCGCTGACGATCTGTTCTTTTGCCGCGTCCCACAACACTTTCTTGCCGGTCCGGTACGCGACGTTCGCGAGGTGCGCGGCGGTGATGACGCGGTGCCCCAATTCGATCGGCGAACTCGGGTCTTTGTTGTCCTTCACCGCGCTGAGCCAGTTGCGGACGTGGAGCGGTGTTTCGTTCTCCACCTTCCACTCGGCCTTCGGCTTCATGGTGGGGGAGAACTTGTCGATGGTATCGTAGAGCCGGATCATCCCGCCTGGGTCCGCGTCGCACTGGAGCGTTTGTTTCGTGCCGTAGAACGTGGCGCCCACTCCGTCGTAGCCGTTGATGAACTCGACCGCGAACGTGGCCGTGAATTTGCCGTAGTCCCACACGCCGTGAACCACGTCCGGTGTTTCCCAGTGCTTGAAGTGGTAAGTGCCACCGTTGGTGGTCACGCTCTTGGGCATCTCGACCCCGCCGAGCCACTGCACGATGTCGAGTTGGTGCGCGCCGATGTCGGTGAGCAACCCGCCCGCGTAGTCCCAATACCAGCGCCACGCCCAGTAACGCACCGGGTCGAACGGTACCTTCTTCGCGGTGCCGAGGAACGCTTCCCAGTTCACGCCCTTCTGCTGGGCTTCGTCGAACGTTTTCGGTGGTGCGAACGGGTCGCGCTTGAGCCAGTTGCGGCAGTCCCACACTTTGACCCACACCAGATCGCCGAAATCACCGGACTGGATCACGTCCTTACAGCGCGCCCAATGCTCGCCGCTGTGCCGCTGGTTGCCGACCTGCACGATCTTCTTCGCCTTCCGCACGGCCGCGACCATCTCCTTGCCCTGCTCGATGCTGTGGCTGAGCGGCTTTTCGCAGTAGGCGTGCTTGCCCGCGGCCATCGCCGCGAGGAGTTGCTCTTTGTGGTGGTGGTCCGGGGTGGCGATGATGACCGCGTCGAGGCCCTTGTGGTCCAGTAACTCGCGGTAGTCGTCGTAAATAGCGGGTTTCGGGCCTCGGACCTTCGCCAGTTCTCCGATGATGAAGTCGTGGCGGAACTTGGCCACGTCCGCGACCGCGACGATGTTGTGCCCGGCCTTCACGCACTCGGTGCTGATCGTGCGCCCGCGGTTCCCGCTACCGATGAGGCCGATATTGAGGCACTCGTTGGCTCCGAGGGCGTGAACGGCGGGTGCTCCAAGTGCGAAGGCGCCTGCGGCCGAACTCGCGATGAACGTGCGGCGGTCGGGAGAGGACATGGCGTGAAGCTCCGTCTCGGCGGGGGAAACGGACGAGATGCTAACCGAAGATGTGACCGGCGCGAAGCGCTGGCAGTCGGAATCGATCGTGTTTTGGCGAACCCCGCCCGCAAGGGCGGGGAGTGCGCTTCAACATGCTTTGTCACGCCGGGTCACCGTTGCGCCTCGCACTCGCTGCCCGACTTTAAGTTATTCGATGCCATCGTGAAACCTCCTCGAAGGTGGAACTCCTTTGGGCGAGCAAAAGGACATCGCAAATATGTAAAAATTACGCAAACTTGTTCGTGAACTTTTTTGAGTCGGTTACAGTTTAAGGAGCAGAAAGGCGATTGGTGACAATTTGGTTACAGAGTGTAAGTGACTTGGGGCTGACAAATGAAAAACCCCACGATTTCAAGACAATCGTGGGGTTTGATTGAGTTGGGGATCTAGGATTCGAACCTAGACTAAGTGAGTCAGAGTCACTCGTGCTACCGTTACACCAATCCCCAATTCGTTTCCAAAGTGGACAGCACGATTATTACGAATATAGCCGCCGGCACCTCAACCGACAAGATCCGCGCCTGTCTCACACGGACCGCCTTGAACGAAGTCACTTGGCCATCCTTTGAAGGAAGTTGCAATTTGCAACTAAACAGGTACAATTCCAGAGAGGTTGCACATTGCAACTTGATACAAGACTATTGAGGGGGCGGTATGAAGCGAACAAGTTTCGCGAAGGAGGAGTGCCCGATCGCGCGGTCGCTGGACACGGTGGGCGACTGGTGGGCGCTCCTGATCGTGCGCGATGCCTTCATCGGGAAGAAGCGGTTCGGGGAGTTCCAAGCGAGCTTGGGCGTCGCGAAGAACATCCTCACGGTGCGGCTCAAGAAACTAGTCGACGATGGGGTGCTTGAGAAGATCCCCGCGTCCGACGGGAGCGCGTACAAGGATTACGTCCTCACGGAGAAGGGCAGAGGGCTCTTGCTCGTGTTGGTCGCGCTGGGGCAGTGGGGGTGCGGGGAGTCCGAGTTCGCGCTCGTGGATCGCAAGAAGGGGAAACGTGCTCGGCTTGAATTGCGTGCCGAGGACGGGCGCAAACTCGAACTGGATGATGTGCAACTGGTTCCCGCGCCAGCAGAGTAACGTGGTGAGGCCGGGTGTTTGCCCGAGCCTACAAGGACTCGGGCACGATAATCGCGGAATCCGAGTCGGCTGTTAGAAGCCGACCTCGGATTCGCGACCGTTTTTAGTGGTTCGCGTAGCTGTCGTAGGCGCGCGGGCAGCCGAAGCCGGTGCCGTAGGGTTGAGCCATCGGGGTGATCCCACAGCCAGTCGGACCGCACGGTGAGAAGAACTGCTTGCACGAGCCGAAGTGGAACGCGAGATCGCTCTTCACGCTCCCGCACCCGTTCTGGCACGGCGCACCGTACTGGCAGTTGCCGCCGGTGATGCTGGACATCTTGAACCCGCGGGTCACCGGGCCAACGGTCCCGCAGTTCGTGCAGCCGCCGCTCCCTTGAATGACGGTCGCTCCCGAAGCCGGTTGCAGCGGGGTCGCTGCGGCCGCGCTGGGTACGGTGGCGGGGTATCGGGGCGCGGGTTGGTACTGAGGTTGTTGTGCGGTCGCGGCGCTTGCGAGAGCGAACACACCCAGCGCCGCGAGAAACAGTTTACGCATTGGTGGAGACCCTTCCGAGGTGGAGTGCCGCTTTCCGTGGCGGCTACCTTTCCATCGGAGGGTTCCACGCGCTGAACATTGAGAAACGTCAAAGTGCGACGGGAGAAATGTCGACGGCGCTCGTGTTAGCGCGGTCACAGCGCACGGGGCGCTTCCACACAGCGCGCGGGGCGGGTAAGATTTAGCGGTCGGTCGGCTTCCTCCCGCGAACCCGTTCCTGCGGAACGCATTAGTCGCTCAACGCGACCCGGCGCAAGATGCGGCCGTAATCCGGGGCGAACGAGTCCCATACTCCGCACTTCCGTGCCAACCGGTTCGGCCAGTTGACCAGATTCAGGTGATCCCCGTCCCACACGTCGGTGTGTTCGCCCCACGAAGCCGATGCGACCGATACGACCCCGTCATTCGGACCTTCCGCGCGGCTCACGATACCGTGCGGGAACCGCCATTCCGGGCCGATCCACTGCCCCTCACACACGCCCGCGACGGAGTAGTACCGCACTCCGCGGACGTCCCGCACCGTTTCGTTGAACCGGCGGCACGCGGCGGAAGTCAGGTCGATGAATGCCTGATACGACAGCCCGAGGAACTGAAAGAACGGCGCGAGGAGCCGACCGAACCGGCCGACGCCCCAATCCGCGAACGCGCTCCCGCGGTGCGGGGTACCGACCGTGGTGAGTGACCGGACGCGATCGGCCATCCCGAGCTGGCTCACCATGTAGCGGGCGTCGAGGCCGCCCATGCTGTGCCCGATCACGTGGACCGGACCCGTCGGAACGTGTCTCTGGATGTACCGCGCCAGTTCGCCTGCCCGAGCGGACACGCCGAGTGTGCAACTCAACCGGGGCACAAGAACGCGGTTCCCAACCGCTTCGAGTTGCTCCCGAATGCCCGGGAAGTAGTCCTTGAGCGTCCGCCCGAAAGCCACCACGCGGTCATACCCGCACAGACCGTGAACGAGCACGACGGGAGCACTGAGTTTGGGGATATCGTTCGCGATCACGCGGGGCGGTCCTTCGATGAATGTAACAACCCGCTTTTGCCTCTAAAGAAGAAGCAAAAGGCAGGAAGGTATTCCGTTCGCGTCCGGTTGTGTCAGCGTGAAGGCGGGTTCACTAACATGAGCGCCAGTCGCTGGCTTCTTGCCAGGGAAGTGAATTTGTCCCGGCACGGTCAACCACTGCGAAAACTGTAAAGAATACACATACTTCCTTAACGAGACCCACGCAATGAAAATCTCCGTCGCGCAACCCGGAAAGACCCGTATCGGCTGGATCGGCACGGGTGTTATGGGTCGGTGGATGTGCCAGCACGCCATGACGAAGGGCTATTCGGCGACGGTGTACAACCGGTCCGCGGATAAGGCTCAACCCCTCGTGGAAGCCGGCGCGAAGCTCGCTCGTAGCCCGAAGGAAGTCGCGGAACAAGCCGACATCGTGTTCGCGATCGTCGGGTTCCCGAAGGACGTTCGCGAGGTGTTTCTAGGCCTTGAAGGGGCACTTGCGGGGGCAAAACCGGGCGCGGTGCTGGTGGACATGACGACCAGCGAACCGTCACTGGCGAAAGAAATTTACGAAACTGCGAAGGCGAAAGGGGTCGCCGCACTCGATGCACCGGTCAGCGGAGGAGACGTCGGCGCAAAGAACGCAGCTCTCTCCATTATGATCGGCGGGGACAAGGATGTGGTGGAGGCCGTGCAACCGGTGTTCGAGTGCATGGGGAAGACGATCGTCCACCAGGGCGCTCCGGGGTCCGGTCAGCACACCAAGATGGTGAACCAGATCCTCATTTCCTCGAACATGATCGCGGTGTGCGAGGGGCTGCTGTACGGGTACAAGGCCGGTCTCGATCTCGAAACAGTGTTCAAGAGCGTGAGCGTCGGTGCCGCGGGTAGCAAGGCGCTGGAAGTGCTCGGGCCGCGCATGCTGGCGCGGAACTTCGAGCCGGGCTTTTACGTCGAACACTTCATCAAGGACATGGGCATCGCCCTAGCCGAGGCCGAGAAGATGAACCTCGCGCTGCCGGGGCTGGGGCTAGCGAAGCAGCTCTACGAAGCCGTTCGTGCACAAGGGTTTGGGCGCAAAGGCACGCACGCGCTGCTAATGGCTTTGGAGACGCTCAACGGGATCAAACGGTGAGGCAAGAGCGGTTTTGATGCACGGATTGGTGCACAACCCGTTCAGAAGATAAGTTGTGTGGGCTTTGTCGGTTTCGGTTTGGGTTGCTGTGGTGGGCAGACAAGTTCGGTGGGCGGTCCACCCTTCCGCGAGAAATATAGCTGCCCGCTTCCACCCGCGTGCAGGGGTGCGAGCGGTGGGTGCATCACTCCTTCGGGAGCGGAAGCGTTGAATCGGTTGTGTGAATGACGCCGTTGCTGCACACGATGTCGGCGGTCACGATCTTCACTCCACCGACGAGCAATCCGTCCTTCATGTCCTCCACTTTCAGCATGTTTCCGTGGACCGTTTTTAGTTCCTTGCCGTCCAGTTTCTTCAGATCCGCGGCTGTGTACCGTCCCGCAACGAGGTGCGAGCGGAGGAGCCGTTGTACCACGTCCTTTTTGGTCGCGATCTCCCCAATGGTGGTGTCGTCAAGTTTTTTGAACGCCGAATCGAGCGGTGCGAACAGGGTGTACTGCGTCGCGCCTTTGAGTGCGGCGACCTCGGCCGCCTCCTTCGCAGCTACGGCCAAAACCGTGTGCCCGTCACGTGCAGTAAGCGTGTCGTAGATCGTGCCCGTGTCGGCCGTGCGCGCGGGGAACGCGAGTGCAAGGAGTGCTACGAGGGTGCTGGCGGTGAGTTGGGAGGATCGCATCAAAACTGTTCTCCCGGTGGTTTTGGACTTTTTTTGGAGTTCGCGCGCGGGCGGATCGAGTGTTAGAATACCTGCGTACACCACCCCGAGCAAGGCGCGAACGTTCAATATGAGTCGCACTCCCAGGGACGGGCGCAAACAACCGCGGCTCTTCGCGGACGATTTCGACGGGTTCGGGCCGAGTCGGTTCCGACCGATCGACGAAGTTGTTCCCGTGTTCGAGGTTCGGGGCAAGCGCTTGAGCCGGTTGAAGCGCGGGACGAAGAAGAACGCCCCGAAAGCGCCCGGCGTGTACGGCATGCTCGACAAACGCGACCGGCTCATCTACGTCGGCAAAGCGAAGAACCTGCGCGCTCGGTTACTCTGCTACTTCCGCGAAAACAGTCGCGACCCGAAGGCCGGGAAGATCATCGAGCAAACGAAGCGGCTCGTGTGGGAGCAGTGCGGCGACGAGTTCGCAGCGCTGCTCCGTGAACTCGAACTCATTCAGCGCCTGCGCCCGCGTTACAACGTCCTGGGGGTACCGGGCTTTCAACGCCATCATTATATCTGCGTGGGGCGCACACCCGCTCCCTATGTTTATGTCACTTCCGCGCCGAGCGGGAAAGAACTCGGAACATACGGCCCCCTCGTGAAGTGGGGCCGGTCCGATGACGCCGCGCGCCGGCTGAACGATTGGTTCAAACTGCGCGATTGCCCGCAAACGGTGGCGCTATCGTTCGCGGAGCAGGGAGAACTGTTCGACCCGGATCGAGGCGCGAAGTGCTTGCGGTTCGAGTTGGGCACGTGCCGCGGTCCGTGCGTGGGCGCGTGTTCGCGGAAGGATTACTCCGACGGGGTTCGCGCGGTGAAAGCGTTCCTTGACGGGCGCAATAGGTCGATCCTGCGCACGCTCCAGAATCAGATGGAAGAGGCCGCGGCCGCGTTCGAGTTCGAGAGGGCGATGTCCCTTCGCGACAAACTCCAGGCGCTCCAGTGGCTCGACGACCGGCTCAGCCTGTTACGCACGGCGCGCGACCGGAATTCGTTCGTGTACCCGCTCACCGGTACCGACGGGCGCCTACGCTGGTACCTGATCCACCGTGGCGAGGTGCAGGCGGTCGCTGCACCTCCAACACCTGATTCGGTCGAGTCCGTATCCGCGCTGCTCGCGGCCACGTTCGCCGATCACCCTACGCCCGCGGTACTGTCGGACGTCGCGGTGGACAGCGTACTCCTCGTATCGTCGTGGTTTCGTAAATACGCCGACGAGCGCGCAAAGTTGTTCCCCCGCGCGAAGGCCGAAGAGATTTGCGCGAGCCACGCCCAGGCGCGTGAGGCGCCCGCGCCTCTATCGGCCCGCAGGCACGAATAGATCGCACATCGAGCACGACCCGCTGTGTTAGTCGCGTGTACTACGTTTCACACGTTTGGGGTTCATTTTCTCACAAGTGTGAACCGGAGTGCCGAGCTAATGTCCTTTCTTTTACGGGCCGCGATTGCCCTTCTCGCCGGGATCGGAGCGGGCCTCATCGGGTTTTGGATCGTCTGGAGGGCCGTTTGGAAGGTGGTTGGTGAGCACCCGGGGATCGGGCACGATTCCTGGCTTTTAGCCGGAATTTTTGTGCCCGGGGTTGTCGTTTCGGTTCTCGTTTTCCGTGGTGTCAGTCGAGCGGTTGCAATCAAACCGGTCTGAGCGATTCGTCCGTCACGCGGTCACGGATAGTCGGCTTTTCCGCCGGCAGCCACTTGCTGACGCACCCCAGATATGCTGTATGATGGGATTACGCTGTGCCCAGCGATCGGAGGTTGTCAGATGGGTGTGCCGACGGGTGAAGTCGTCGCGCGGCCGATGGTCGCACGCGCGTGCGGGTGCCTGCGTGAGTTCCAACATTACGCGGTAGATCGGTACCGGGCGCAGCGGCTGGCGAAGTTCCAGAAGACCCGCTGCGAAGAGTGTGTCGCGAAGCTCAACGAGGAGCAGCGCCAGGCCGCCTCGGTAGTGCCGAAGAAGGGCGAGGCGTTCAAGCTCCTCCCCACCAATGCTCAGTTCTCGCTGACGCGCAAAGCGGACGCGACGTGGGCGGGTACGTTGTCTGCGGAGGGGAAAACGGTCGAGGCGGTCGGTGACGGTCCGCACGGTCTCACGCTGGCATTAGCCCGCGCGTGGCTGGCAGCAAACGGCATTACTTCTCCCAGTGGTTCCGGTGAAAGTGCGCCGAAGCCGGCCGCGCCTCAAACGGCGCCCGCACCGGTTTCCAAGCACCCCGCTCCCAAGCCGCCGCCCCCGTCCGCGAAGCCGAGCCTGAGCAACTTTCCGCGCCCGAAGTCGGGCTGAGTAGAGTGGGACGCGCATGTACGCAAAACGCTGCCGCGGGCAGACGCTATGCGACACTCGTTCGGTCGTTAAGATTGATTGTTTAAAACGCCCAAAAATTGCCCACCTTCAGTATACTTTTGATTTCCTCTCCACGTCTGTCGGTGCGACCACCTACTCCAACGCCCTATTCAGTAGACTTGCCACTTAATTGTCGTTGAATGCCACCCGCGCACCTCGCGGCGTGAATGTGAGTTCGTAGGGCGCGCTTAACGGGCTCAATGTTAGATCGCGATGGGCGGTGCCGAAAATAATGCGGGCCGGGGCAAATGACCCCGGCCCGCGTTGGTGTGCGTGTGACGTTCACTTCGCGGGGGGCGGTGGAACTGCGGGAACCGCAGGTGCGGCGGGGAGGGCCGGAACTACTTGGAACTGCAGGTTGGGGAACACGACGTTACCGCCCGGCATCGCGTTGGGACCGGGGGCTGCCAGTTCCGGGGACACGAAAACCAGCACGTCGTCCCGGAACAGCTTCAGGTGGCGCGGATCGACCTTCTTCCCGTCGGCCGACACGACCACGGTACCGCCCTTCGCGAGCCGCTTGGTCGCGTCGGCCACGGTCACTTCTTTCCCGTCGGCGGTGTACACCTTCAGTTCCTTCACTTCGGTCAGTGGGACCGACTTGGCTACGTCTTGTTGAATTTCGAGCTGGGCCTGTCCCCCGTTCGGGTTCCCGTTGATCCCGATCACAATCACCCCGCCCTGTTGCTGTTGCTTTTCGGCGCGGGTCACAGGGACAGTGATCTTGCCGTCGGTGTCCGGCTTTACTTCGAGCAGGCGCGGGAGCGGCCCCATCGTGGCGGGAGTGCCAGCGGGTGGAACGGGAGCGCCGAGAACCAGGGAGAGGGTTAGGCACGTCAGCATGTGAAACTCCTCCGGTCAGAACGTCGAGCAGACCGAACAGTACGATACCGGCGGCCCGCTATATTACAACCCGCGTTCTATTACCCCCGGAAGATGTGCGCGCTCGGAAGAAAATTGAGAAATACCGAGCGCAGTGCCGACTTACGTGTTCCCGTCGGGCGGAATTGCACGCGGAGCGATCACCGCAAGCATGGTTCCGAGTCGGTGCAAATCAACCGGCTTACCCAACACGGCAATAGCTCCGCGGGCTAATAGTTCGGCCTCGGTGTACGGTGCGGTATCGCCGCTTACAAACACGCACGGCAAATCCGGATCGAGAGCGCGTAACGCATCAAGGGTCGCAGGGCCGTCCATGCCCGGCATCTGGACGTCCAAAATGGCCGCGACCACACCGCCCGCCCGGTACATCTCGACACCGTGTGCCCCGCTGCGAGCCGGGCGCGGGTTGTAGCCGTGGTGGACGAGCATTGCGCCCAAAGCGGCGCGAACCGCCGACGAATCGTCCACCACCAACACCGCGGGGTCGGGAGAGACTGTCATCAGGCTTTTGCTCCATTCAAGATCGGGTTACAATCGAAGGCCGACCTGTTGCAATTCGCGCACCATCGCATTTTTATATCCAGACGTGAAATATGACGGCTACTCATTCGCACGAGGTCCGTTCTGGCTCATTCGGAACATTCCGAACGAGGTGTTAGTCCGATTAGGGGGCGGTTGAGTTCGAGAACTCGGGATTCACGGGAGCGAAATCCCACTTGTGTGGCCCGCGAATCGCTTACAATCGAATCGCACGGAAATGCGTCGCCCGCAACGGAACTGGGTCCGTCTATGTTACCCCCAGACGATCAGCCACTCGGCGCGGATCACTACGATCCGCTAACCAACCAGTTTCGGTCCGCCTTCCAGGTCAGGACCGACCGCCCGCAATTTGCCCCGACCGGACCCACGCCCGCGCTCGACATTGCGGACGATCGGGCGCCCGACCTGTTGCGCGTGATGGTGGTGGACGATAACGTGGACGCGGCCGATGCGCTGGCCGCGCTCACCGAACTTCTGGGGTGCGAAACGCGCGTGTGCTACGGCGGTACCGCGGCGCTAAAGGCGCTCGCGGAGGAAGTACCGGACGTTCTACTTCTTGACCTGAGCATGCCCGACGTGAACGGACTGGAGGTCGCGGCCCGTGCTCGTGCGCTGGCCGGGCGCCACATGTTCCTCCTGGTCGCAACAACGGCGCTGGGGGACTGGGAGGATCGCACCGCGACCGCACTGGCCGGGTTCCACTTTCACCTCGTCAAACCCGTCGATATGGCAACCCTCCGGGCCACACTGGACCGGTTCCGGTCGGTTCGACGCGCGTCCCTTCAACTCGCGCCGAACTCCACATCGGGCGCGTCCGGCCTAACCTGAAGTGAGCGGATAGTCCCCACGAGAGCAAGCGACCGTGACCGAAACGGAGTGGCTGGCGTGCCGCACCTCGCGCAAGTTACTCGCTTTCCTGCGCGGCCGGCTCACCGAGCGCAAATTGCGGCTCATCGGGTGCGGGTGCTGTCACGTTGTCGGCCCGTTCGCGCTCGCCGAGTGCCGGACCGCGGCGGACGTCGCGGATCGAATTGCCGACCGGGTCGCGAGCGCGACTGAGATGGCCGAAGGGTACCGCGCAGCGAACTACGCGCGCGACATGGCCACCGGAACGATGGGTTCGATCCCGCGGCGCTACCGGACCCGCGAAGCGTGGTGCGCGTCCTGGGCCGTTCACGAACTCGTGGTGGCCCTCGACCCGGACTTTCCGGGGTATTTGCAAGCGCTCCACGACTGCGTTTCCAGTGCGCTCGATCACCTTTCGGACCTGCCCCGAACCCCGCCGTTAACCGGTTGAATCAAGCGCGCGTGGTGCGCGACGTTGTCGGGAATCCCTTTCGCGCGATCCAATTCGATCCGGCTTGGCGCACATCCAATGCGACGCTTCTCGCGCAAGGCATTTACGCAGAGAGGGCGTTCGACCGACTGCCGATCCTGGCGGACGCACTTCAGGATGCCGGGTGCGACAACGACGATATTCTCGACCACTGTCGCGATCCCGCCGGCCCGCACGTGCGCGGGTGCTGGGTGGTCGATTCGGTTTTGAGCCGAGCATGAGACCGGTTAAACGCGACTCGCGGCCAGAACGTCGGGCAGCACTTCGGCCAGCCGGTCGATTTCGCCCTCGGTCGTGTAGAAGTGGTGGCTCACCCGGACCAGTAACCGGTTCGGGCGCTCGATCACCGGGATTTCCACGCGGCGCGCCCAGAACTCTTTACGGAGCGCTGGGGCGCTGAGGCCGGGCGGCAACTCGAACGCGGTCATCGCCCCGCACATGCCCGGCCGCGCCGGGGTCGCGAGCGGTAACCCGGTGGCGCCGATCACCCGGCGCGTGTACGCGGCCAGTTCTGCGATGCGCCCGCGCACGGCGTCGAACCCGAGTTCGGTTTGGAAATCGATCGCGGTGGGTACTGCGAGCCACGGGCAGATGTCGCGCGTGCCCTCGAACTCCAGGAACCGGGTCCGCGGGGTACTGCCGTAGTTGTCGCGCGCGTCCGGTCCATCGGACCGGGCCACCTCGCTCGTTGTGTCTCGCGACCTGTCGCCCGCAGAGCCGGGCTTCACGGCTGCTCCAAGGGGATATTTGTCCGCGTGGTAACCCCAGCTCACGTGGAGCGGCTGCAACCGATCTTCGTTCCCGGTGCCGATCACGAGGAACCCCGCGCCGCTCGGGGCGAGCAGCCACTTGTGCAGGTTCGCGGTGTAGAAATCCGCGTTCACACTGGAAACGTCGAGCGGGATGTAAACGGGCGCGTGGGCGCCGTCCACGACCGAAATAATTCCGCGCTTACGAGCTTCCGCACACAGTTCTTGCGCCGGGAGCACCAGGCCCGTCGGTGACAGGACGTGGCTGAAGAACAGGAGCCGCGTGCGCGGGGACATTGCTCGTGTGGCAGCTTCTACGATCGCGCCGGGATCGGTCGCCATTGTGGGCAGCGGGAACGTGCGGATCGTGAGCCCCTGGCGCTGCGCGACGCGCTCCCAGCACCAGATCATCGCGCCGTACTCGTGGTCCGACATCAGGATCTCGCCGGGCGCGTTCAACTTCAGCCCTGACGCGACCAGGTTGATCGCCGCGGACACGTTCGCGGTGAACACGAGCCGGTGCGGTTTCGTGCCGAGGAACGCGGCGGTGCGCTCGCGCGCTTCCCACAACAGTGGGGGCACCTGGCGCACGAAGAAGTCCGTCGGCCCGGCCGCGAGCCGGAGCCGCAGCGCGGTCGCGTGGTCGAACACCGGGCGCGGGAGCGGACCGAACGAGCCGGTATTGAGCATCGTGACGGTCGGATCGAGAATGATCTGGGCGCGGGCCGCTCCCCAATTGGGGGCCGCGCTCGCGTTCGGGACCGGCTGACTTTCGTTGCTCATTCCGCACTCCGGGCGCCACAATAATCCCACGGGGTTGACAGACGCCTTCAGCCCCGCCATCGTCTAAGAATACATACCGATTCCCCTTACGCAGGGCGGGCGCCATGCCGAGAGAACGCGAAACCGAAGACCTCCCGCCCGACGAGTACCAGGGCGCCTACGGGAGCCGCGCGCTCGAACTCGGCGACCTGGCCGAACTGAACCGCACCGCGCGCGAGTCGCCGTGGGCCGACGAGCGCATGGAGAAGGTACTCGAGAAGCTCTACGACGGGTGCGCCAAACGCGCCACAGAGCACGACGAGTTGTACGAACAGGTACAGCGGCTCCGGGCGAGCAGCGTCGGGCGCTCGTCGCCCAAACTGAAGCGCCAGATCGAGACCATGGAGCAGCAGCGGGCCGAGAACCGCGAGTGGTTCGAGGCGCTCGACCGCCGCGTGTACCTGCTCCACGTGCAAATGGCCAACCGGGTAGACAAGAAGCTGCGGGAAGAACTGGTCGAGCGGTACCGGCTCCACCTAGAACTCCAGCGGTTCTACCAGAAGGTGCGCGCCGCGTTCGCAAAGGCGGACGCCTTCATCGTCGCTCACGGCAAAAACGAACGGGAAGAAATTGAACTCGGGTCGGAGTTCGTCGACGAAGTGGTTCGGGTGCTCCGGGACTCGTGGAAGGCCCTCAAAGGGGTTATCAAGGACGCGCACGAGACCGACCTACCGGCGATGAAATACTTCGAGGAGTGCGCCGACCTCGCGAACTACGTCCTCGAAGACAAGTTGGTGGCGGAACCGCCCCCCGATTACACGAAGGGGTGGGTCAGTAAGTTTATGACCCAACTCCAGGGCGCGCGCCAGAAGTGCTCCAAGCTCCAGATCAAGAGCGTGAGCGGTGTCCTGCGGCTTCAGGAGCAGATCGTCGCGAATTGGAAACTCGCGCGCGAGCCGATTCCCGCCGAGGTCATCGACGCGGAACCGATCGAGGCCGAAGTTATTGAAGCGGAAGTGATTGACGCCGAGGTCATCGACGCGGAAGTGGTCGATGCTGAGGTCATTGACGCCGAAGCGGTTGAGACCAAGTTCATTCTCCCTCCCGAACCACCACCCGAGCTGCCGAAAACAGAACCGGCGCCGGTCGACATCGTTGGGCAAGCGAACGTGTTCGATTTCGACGCTCTGGCCCCCGGTACTCCGGTCCCGTCCGCGGACGTCTTCGCGCTGCATACGGACCCGTTCGTAAGTGCCCCAACAGCACAAATGCCCGCACTGGGGGCTATAACCGAAGTGGCGCCCCCGGTGGGTGGGGAAGGGGAGCCACCGGTCAACCAGACCGCGTGGCTCGATCCGATCAAATTGAAGGCGGAAAAGGCCAAAGCCGATGCGCTGAGAGCCGAGGCGGAGGCGCGGACCCGCGCGAACTCGGCGGCCGCCGACAAGGGCGCGTTCGGTGCGGGAGCGCCCGTCGTATTCGGCACGAAGGCGCTCAAAGCGAAGCGCCCTACGGTCCGGATCACTCTGGTGAAGCCGGGTGAAGAGTCACCGCTGGCGAAATAGCATCTACTTCTTGCGGAAAGTCGCGGTCACCCCGGGTTGCAGGCTGGGGTGCAAGAGCTCACCGTCCTCGAACACGGCCGTGATCGTGCGCGGGGTGTTGTCGGTGTCGAGTTCGAGCTTCAAAACCTTCGTACCCACAACAGTTTGTACCCGGTACTTCCCGGTCGCGGTTTTGGCACCAGAGCCGGTTTGTTTCGCGCTGAATGTTCCGTCGGCCTTGTAGGTCAGTTCTTCCGTCACCCCGCCACCCAGGTCTGCTGTCCACGAACCGAGGAGCGCGGTCGTGTGCTTCTGCGTAAGTGCTTGGACTTCCGCTGCCGGAATTAGTGCTCCGAACGTGTTCGTGGCACCCGCTCCGGCACCCGGTACAGGCGCGGGCCGTTTCGGACCGTTCTGCGGGTTGAGTGCTATTTGGGGGGCGGGTGCGTTCTGCGGGGCAAAATCCTGTGGACCGATGAACTCTTTCTGGCGATCCGCTACCTCCATCGGCTTCAAGGAACCTGGAGTGGCCGCGGCCTCGCTTTCCTTCCGCTTCTTCTCGTAGAGGAAGTAGGCGAGCACGAGCATGACGACGATGAGCACTCCGAGAATGACGAACCGCACGGGCGAGTTCTTGTACGAGCGCTCGTCGCCCTCTTCGTCGTCGACCCGCCTCCGCTTCTTCTTCCGGGGCTTCTCGTCTTCGTCGTCCTCATCGTCGTCCACGGCCGCAGCCCGGACCGGTTTCTTCCCCGCGGGCGCGCCTTTGCTCTTTGCCGCGGGCCGGGGTTCCTCGAAATCGTCTTCGGGCTCCTCGACCGTGAAGTACGTTTCGCACTTGGGGCAGCACACCGTTTGTCCGACCGTGAAGCCGGCGGCCGATTTCAATCCGGCGTTGCACTCCGGGCACTTGATCTTGGGCAGACCCACAGCGGCCTCCGCGACTAAAGGAATGGACGGTTCCCACAGTGTATCGCGGCGTGCCCGGGCACGCCACGAGCGAGAGAACGGACCGGATTCATTGGGTAGGCATCGGGGAAGTTGGTGGGAACTGTGTTCAGTTCGGTGTAGCTTTGAGCGTCGTGGGGAATTTACCCGGGCAGGAGGTCGTTATGTCCGAACCGCTTGAACCTACACTCGAAGCCAAAGCCCAAGAATTGGCCGCGCGCATCAAGGC
>HG799464.1:77718-250816 GCA_000531095.1 Gemmata massiliana
ATCGAGATCGACGCGACCGGCGTTCGGCAACAGGGACCAAACGGCGAAGCGCGATGGCGGTCGTCGAGCTGATTTTCAATCCGCTTCCGGATCGGGAGCGTGTGTTCGAGGGCTTGCCCAAGCCGGGCGAGTCGATGCGTGCCCGGTACACAAGCGGGCTGTACCCATTGGCGGAAATGGGACCGCTGTTACGCCGCCAAGGCGCGCAAGTGGGGTTGGGTCACGCGGAGGTGTGGGTGGCGATCACCGACGGCGGCGCGGGTTTGGAGGACTTCGTCCGCTTGAACTTCCCGCGCGTGGAAGCGGTGATCTTGGACTTCTATCACGCGGCGGAGTATCTGGCGAAACTGGCGGCGGCGTTGCACCCAACCGACGAAGAAGCGGCGCTTGCGCAGACGACGTCGTGGTCGCGTGTGCTACGGGATGAAGGCGGCGAAGTGATGATGAGGGTGCTGGAAGAATGGGAGTGGCCGAATCGCAAGGGGCTGCCGGCGGTCCGTGCGGAGGTGCTGGGTTACTTCGGCAATCAGGTGCATCGGATGGACTATCCGAGTTACGAAGCCAACGGCTGGTACATCGGATCGGGTGCGGTGGAGAGCGCGTGCAAGACGGTGGTGGGCCAACGATTGAAGGGATCGGGGATGCGATGGAGCCAAGAGGGCGCACACGCACTCTGCCACGTCCGCGCCCTGTATCGCAGTGAACACAGCCAGTGGACCGACTTCTGGAGACGATCCACCGCCGCCTGACACAAACGTCCACCAACTAAAGTGCTACCCACCCGGATTCATTGTGGTAATTCGATGCCGAGAAGCTCCCATTTGGCCCGTCCTGGTAACCTCATCTGAAACTCGCACGTTACTCGCGCGACTCGTTTGCCAAGGCCACCACCGGTGCGAGGTCGTCGATCTGGTGCTCGGCAAGGAATAACGGAAGGATCGTGGAGCGCTGTTCATTGCCGGTGCCGCGTCACCGCTCGTTCGATGACCCCAAACAGCATTTCGATCGCGACCGCGAGGAGCGCAGCGGGGATCGCCCCTTCGAGCATGAGTGGGATATCGAACTTGTCGATCCCGCGCAGGATCGGGCGCCCGTACCCACCGGCCCCGATGAACCCGCCGAGAGTCGCGGTTCCAACGTTGATGACCGCGGCCGTCCGCACACCGGCCAGGATCGTCGGGGCCGCCAGCGGCAATTCGATGCGCCACAGAATCGCGAACGGTGGGAGCCCCAGCGCTTCGGCCGACTCGCGCAGCGGCCCCGGGATGCCGATCAGTCCCGCGTGCGTGTTGCGGACGATCGGGAGCAGGCTGTAGAGAAACAGCGCTGCGATTGCTGGAGGCGCACCGATTCCTTTACCAACGAGCCACATCATGACCGGGATCATGAACAACAAGAGTGCCAGCGAGGGGATCGTCTGGAGTACGCCGGTAGTAGCGAGGATGCCCTTCCCCAAGATCGGATAGCGCACGGCGAGAACACCGAGCGGGACCGCGACGAGCACCGCGGCCAAGAGTGACGGGACGACGAGCTTGAGGTGCTCGTAGGTGGTAACGAGTATGCGTTCGGCGCGCGTCCCGTCCGAAGAAATGGTGCTGAGGTTGAACTCGGACTCTAAGAATTCACTCGCAACAGCGCCCTCTTTCCGCTTGTTCTGCGCGCCTTGCACCGCGGCGTTCATCTGCTGCATCGTTGGTTCCGAAATGCGCCCTTCGAGCCGGCGGAGCTGATCGACTACGGCCGGGGCGCGTTCGGCGAGGTCCGCGCGGTACAGCCACACGGCTTCATACGCGGGGAAAAAGTGTTGGTCGTCTTCCAGCACCAGAAGGTCATACTGAGCGATCTCGCCGTCGGTGGTGTACACCTCGGTCACATCAATCGCCTTCTCTACGAGCGCGCGGTAGGCGAGCGTGTGGTTCATGCCGGCCACGTCCGTTTGCGGCAAACTGTAGTGGCGTTTGACGCCGGGCCACCCGTCCGGGCGGTCGAGGAACTCGGGGATGAATCTGCCCTTCAATCCCTTATGCGCGCGTAAGTCCGAAATCTTCGATATGCCTTTCGCAGCGGCAACATCCTTCCGCATACCGAGCGCGTAGTTGTTTCGGAACCCGAGCGAGCGGCTGACGCGAATCCCGTGTGCGGCGAGCGCCGCGGCGAGATCATGCGGATCGTCTTGTAGGATCTGTCGCGTGATGGTGCCGGTGTACTCGACGTAGGCGTCGATGTCTCCTTGTTTGAGCGCGAGCCACAGCGCGGGCGTGCCCCCGAGGTCGTCGCGGCGCGCCTGGGAACCTGCGTGGCGCGCGAGTTGTGCCCCCATTTCCGCGAGGATGATCGATTCCGTGAACTTCTTCGCGCCGATCACGACCGGTTTATGTGTTGGTCGCGCGCACCCCGGTACGAGAGCGATGGCGGTCGCGAGCGCCGCACACACGAGCGCCGGAGAGAGAGCTTTTGGGCACTTCACGCGGGCACCTCCGGCCCGCGCTGGGCCTGCACGAACCGGGTGACGAACGGGTCCGCGGCGCGGTGCCACAAGTCCGCGGGGCTGCCTTCCTGAACGATCCGCCCGTCGCGCAAGAGTACGACGCGGTCCGCAAAGAACGTCGCTTCGCCCAGGTCGTGTGTCACCATGACCACGGTTTTGGCGAGCGCGCGGAAGATGTCTCGCAGCTCCGCTTGGAGTTCGGCACGAACGAGCGGATCGAGTGCGCCCAGGGGTTCATCGAGCAGGAGCGCGTCCGGGTTCAGCATCAGGGCACGCATCAGCCCGACGCGCTGGCGCTGACCGCCCGAGAGTTGGTGCGGGTAACGGTCCAGGCCGTCGAGCGGGAACCGCGTGAGTTCGGCGAGCTCGTTTACGCGGGCCTCGATTGTGTCCCGCGGTCGGCCCAGGTGCCGGGCCATCAGCGTGACGTTCCCGCGCGCGGTCAGGTGCGGAAACAGCCCGCCGTCTTGAATGACGTACCCGACCCGCAGGCGGATCGCACGCGCTGTAGCCGGTGTGACGCGCTCACCATCGAAATAGACCGCACCCGTGTCCGGTGCGAAAAGTCCGATCAGGAGTCGTAACAGCGTGGACTTTCCGCACCCGCTGGGGCCGATGAGCACGGTCGTTTGCCCGGCGGGTACGTTTAGTGAAAGTGGCCCCAACGCGGCGCGCCGGGCGAACACCTTCGAGACGTCGTTCAGCGCGAACATCAGGCGGTCACCGTTACGCCCTTCCAGAACGCGATGTAACCGGCAATATTTTTCGCCGCGTCCTTCGGCTCCGGGTAGTACCACGCGGCGTCCGGGTTCCGCTGGCCGCCGGCCACAACGGTGTAGTAGCTCGCGGTCCCCTTCCAGGAGCACACGGTGTGCGTGGTGCTCGGCTCAAAGTGCTCTTTATGGATCGCGTCCGGCGGGAAGTAGTGGTTCCCTTCGACAACAACGGTTTGGTCCGATTCGGCCAGTACGGTTCCGTTCCACATCGCCTTCATGGTGCCGACTCCGGGATTATGGGCGCGTGTTACTGTGCGGTCAGGTACAGCACGGCGAAATAGTTCTGCGCGTCGGTCCACGTTTCGTCCAACCGCAGCCCGCACGCAGTGACGCGGGCGGCCAGTTCGGGCACGCTGTACTTGTACGAATTCTCGGTGTGAATCGATTCACCCGCGCGGAAATCGAACGTCGCCGACCCGACGCGCATGCGCTGCTCGATTGTGCTCACGAGGTGCATTTCGATCCGTGATTGGTCACGATTATAAAACGCGAGGTGCCGGAACGTGTCGGGAACGAAGTTCGCCCCTAATTCACGGTTGATTCGTACCAACAGATTGCGATTAAAAGCGGCCGTCACGCCCGCCGCGTCGTTGTACGCCCGTTCGAGAACGGTGACGTCTTTTCGCAAATCGACCCCGAGGAGCAGTCCTCCACCTGGGCCAACGATTCGCGCCACGCGGCGGAGCAGGGCGTCGGCCTCGTGCGGATCAAAGTTGCCAATAGTCGAACCCGGGAAGTACACAACTCGCCGGTTGGCTGGTACCGATGGCAGGTCGAAAGACGTGGTGAAGTCTGCAACGACCGGAGTGATGTCAAGCGCGGGGTAGTCGACCGCGAGTGCGGTGGCGGCCCCGCGCAGGTGCTCCCCGGACACATCGACGGGGGCATACGCGGTCGGTTGGTCGAGTCGATCGAGGAGCAATCGCACTTTGGTCAGGCTGCCCGCGCCGAGTTCGATCAAAAGGCACCGCGGTCCGCACCGCGCGGCCATCTCGCGTGCGTGCGCGGTCATGATGGTGAGTTCGGTTCGCGTCGGGTAATACTCGTCCAGTTCGGTGATCTCGTCGAACAACCGCGACCCGACCGCGTCGTAGAAGTATTTGGCCGGCAACCGCTTCTGGGGAAGGGACAGGCCGGCGAGCACATCAGCCCGGAACCGGCGGTTCGGGCACGCGAGCCACGGGGTGTTCGTCATGTGGGAGAGTCCTTCGCAAGTCGGAGACCGGAGAACTGCCAACGGGCGTCGGGCGGGAAAAAGTTGCGGTAAGTTGATCGAACGTGACCCGCGGGGGTGACGCACGACCCGCCGCGGAGCACTATCTGGTTGCACATGAATTTCCCGTTGTACTCGCCCAGCGCCCCAGTTGCGGGACGGTACCCCGGGTACGCGACATACGGGCTGGCGGTCCACACCCACACGCCGCCGTACATCGCGCGGTCGCTCACGGGGTGCAAGTGGCCCGAGTCGAGGAAGATGCCGTCTACTTCATGCGAACTCGCTGCGACTTCCCATTCAGCTTCCGTCGGTAATCGCGCGTCCGCCCAGCGCGCGAACGCATCCGCCTCGTAGAAACTGACGTGGCACACCGGTTCGTTGGGATCGAGTGATCGGGAGCCACGGAGGGTGAACTGCTCCCATGAGTCTCTTTCGCGGTGCCAGTAGAGCGGCGCGGTCCAACCGTTCTTTTGGCGCGCGGACCAGCCGTCGGAGAGCCACCATTCCGGGCGGTCGTACCCACCGTCTTCCAGGAACTCCATGAACTCTCCGTTAGTAATCGGCCGGGACGCGATCTGGAATCCGGACACGAATACGTTGTGAGCCGGACCCTCGTTGTCGAACGCGAATGTGTTTCGCATGTGACCGATCTGGCGCACGCCCGGTAAGTGCGATTCCCATTCGAGCGCGCACGCGGCCTCTTTCGGGGGCACATCGGGCGGGGCATAGGCCGGGCGCAGCGGGTTCAGCCCGAAGGCGTGTTTTAAATCGGTGAGCAGAAGTTCCTGGTGCTGCTCTTCGTGATTCGCCCCGAGTTCCATGATCGGAGCGATCGCAGTGAGAGTACGGTCCTCGGCCGACTCGATGAGTGCCAGGACGTGCTCGTCGACCGCGTGACGGTAGGCGTACACTTCGGCGACGGTGGGGCGCGAGAGCAGTCCGCGTGCGGCGCGCGGCCACCGGTCGCCGACCGCGTCGTAGTAGGAGTTAAACAGGTAGCCGAACTGCGGGTGATGCGGGCGGTAATTAGGTACGTGTGGGGCGAGAACAAACGTCTCGAAGAACCACGCCGTGTGCGCCAGGTGCCATTTCGGTGGGCTGCAATCGGGCATCGACTGGAGCTGGTAGTCTTCCGGCTCCAACCGCGCACACAGCTTCTCGGTCGCTGCGCGAGCAGCCCGATAGCGAGCCGCGAGTGCGTGCCGGTCGGTCGGTGCGAAATGCTGCATCCGCCCCCCAGGGAATGTGACTTCCGAATCGGCTCAGCCGGCCGGGAGCGATTCGCCCTGAGAAGCAATATACGCGCCGGAGCAAAACTCTTACTCGACGGGAGGCGAGAAGTGAACGCGATCGCACGAGTACGTCTGGTTAAAGACCCGCGCGATTCGTTTACGAGCAGGATGCACGCGACTGATCGTGTGCAGGTGGGTTGTTCGGAATCGGAGCTTCGACCGGCCGGAGTTGGACCGCCACCGCTCGCACGTCGGGGTCGGGGAGCAGGTTCGTAGCGAGAACCTCAATTCGGGTGGAACTCCCGTCTCGAAGAAGAAAGCGAGTATTGATCGAGAGGCGCTCGCCGGGCGTGGCCAGAACCCGTTCCAGCCAGGTGCTCACGTCTTTTCGGTCGTCCGGGTGAACTGAGCCCCACAAATCCGTGCCCGAAAGCTCGTCGGCCGTAAGTCCGATCAGGCGTGCGGTGGCCGGGTTCGCGTACCGCACGGTGCCATCGGCCCCGACAAGAACTTCGCCGTCCGAGTTGCGCTCCACCAGGCCCCGGAACAATTGCCGAGTGTTCCGGAACTGTTCCGTCGTGCGCTTCCATTCATCGATGTCGGTGCAGGTGCCGAACCACCGGACGACGCGCCCGTCGAAGTCGCGCACGGGTTCGGCGCGGATCAGGAACCACCGGTACTCGCCGTCGTGCCGCCGGAGCCGGTGCTCGATCTGGTGCGGGGTGCCGGCGCGCACGGCCGCCGTCCACGTTTCGAGCGTTTCTGGGAGATCGGACGGGTGAACCACCCACCCCCAATCCCATCCGAGGAGGTCATCGATCGGAAGGCCCGAGTACTCCGCGCACCGGCGGTTGAGGTACTCCAGTGTCCCGTCCGGACTGGCGACCCAGACCAATTGAGGCAGTGCGTCGATCGCTTGGCGGTAGTGAGAGGGCTCGGTCATGGGAGAGGTCCAGATGGGGCCTGAAGAATGCATTATAGACCATTTGTCTGACCACAGTGAGCGGAATTGCCAGCGGGTTCTATTGGAGCTTCCAATGGATAGGGGCACGCAGGTAACGCGGGTGGTGTTGTTCTTGGACGAAATTTGTGCGAATTCGCGCGAAGGGTATTGACAGGGCTCAACGGGCAGGGGAAACTAGCGCCACTAACTCGATGACTTCGCTATAACACGAGTGTGGAATCGGGAACAGAACGGCCCGGGAACTCTCTCACCGGACCGTAAAATTACGCCACCCGGACTTGTGACAGTCTCTCCCTACTGTCACAAAATCCGGGTGGTGTTTTTCGTGGAATCACCTGAATACAGGCAGATTCGACGGCTTCGTTTTTGAGACCGATCCGGTCGTATAGAACGCCTCTCCCCTCGCTCTCCACGACGAACCGGCTCGTAACGAACGACAGTAAATGCAGCCGCCGCGCCGAGATCTTACGCGATCCGGAAGATTCGTTGTAAGTGATTGCGGTGTTTGGGTTTCGAGTATCGATATTTTTTTGTGTTCGCGAACTGTTGTGCTTCAGTTGCTCGCAATTCTCGCATTCAAGACCGCAACTGCCAATTGCCACGGCATCTGGTGAAGATTAGTCAATCGATCGATATATTTTGCGGCAATATGTTTATTTCTCGCATCGGTCATGTTCCAATTCGCTTTTTGGGTCCGCGACCTTCAAACGGCACAAATACGTGGAATTCCACGAACCAGAATGGGCCTGCTATTTAAAGCTACGCAGGGTGTTTGTGATTGGTGAGAAAGTCATGGGAAGACGCGACTCACCGGTTTTCAATGATCGCAAACCGGCTAAAAACGAGGGATGCACCTTCGCCTCGAGGTTCTGAATGCGCACGCTGCTTTCTGTTTCTGCGACTTTGCTTCTGACGCTGCCGACTTTCGCCGCACCCGTTCCGGCACCCGCACCGCGCCCGGTAGTGCAAGCCGCGATTGAATCCTCGCTTCCCACTGCGGGAGGGCGAATCCGCCAGTTCGCGTTCGATGCCGATCCCGCCACGTACTTCGCGTCCGATCGCAACCCGACCAAGACCGATCACCTCACGCTGACGTTCGACCGCCCTGTTACCCTGAAATCGGTCGCAGTTGTGACCGGGCGACCGAACGGTGACGACGTACTCACCGACGGGGTACTGGAAGTGTCGGCCGACGGGATCGCGTTCGAGTCCGCCGCCAACTTCGAGAAGGGGAAGGCCACCGCCGATGTGGGCCGGTCGGTCAAAGCGGTTCGCGTCCGGCCGACCGCGGACCTGAAGGCACCGCTTGTGGTTCGCGAATTCACGATCAATACGGAACCGCGCGTCGTCACGTTCCGGTACCCGGTCGAGTTCACGCTGGACGTGACCGACGCACCAGAAATGCGCGAGTGGGCCGAAAAGGTGGTCCGGGTTTGTGAGCGCCAGTACCCGATGATTTGCGACCTGCTGGCGAGCGAAGGGGTTCGTCCGCCGACCCAAATTCGCATGACGTTCCGGGCGAGCTACAACGGCGTGGCCGAGGCCGGCGGCGGGCGGATCACCGGCTCGGTGAAGTATTTCAAATCTCACCCGGAAGACGTCGGGGCGATGGTCCACGAAACCGCGCACTGCGTGCAGAACTACCGGGCGCGCGGGCTACCGGGGTGGCTGGTCGAGGGGATCGCGGACTACGTGCGGTTCTGGAAGTTCGAGCCGGGCACGGCCGGGCGCTTGAACCCCGAGCGGGCCAAGTTCGATGCGAGCTACCGGACCTCGGCCGCGTTCTTGGCGTTCGTCGCGGACAAGTACGATTCGCAACTGGTCACGAAGTTGAACGCGCTGATGCGCGAAGGGAAGTACAACGTAGGGGCGTGGAAGACCTTGACCGGTAAGACGGTCGAGGAACTCAATCAGGAGTGGCGCCAATCGCTCGTGCGGTGACGCTGGTGGTGCGGTGCGGCGATTCGAGAGCCGTGTTCGCCGTGTTCACAAGAAACGGTTCCGTGGTTCTCGTTCCGATTTCGCGTACTTCGGAACGAGAACCGGTGTCGTATCAGGGCAGACAGGCTTCTTCCAAAGCCGCTTTCGGTCGGATTAAGCTGAGCAATTCGGGAACATATTTTGCCGGTGGCAGGACCGGTAACTCGGCTGTGGACACCACCTCACGGAGCCGGGCGTCGTCGTACACCACGTCCATATTCAGGAACGGCAGGTAGTGGCGCAGCGACTGGAAGACCTGTCGGCGCCGCGGGGTGTCTACGAACTGGCGGTGCAGTGCCCGCGTCCACTCCGGAGGTGGAACCAACCGTAACGGGGTGCGCCGGTTACTAGCACGGGTCACCATTTCGCGCAGCACATCGATCGTTACGCACCCGTTCGCGCCGGCCGAGAGATGATAGCAGTCGTGCGCGCGTTGGGGGTGTTCGAGCAACCGGAGAGCGGCCTCGGCCACGAACCCAACATCGACGATGTCCAGACGCGCGTGCGGGTCGAGTGGCAGAGCCGCGAACGCGCGGGTGAGCGGCGCGAACCATAGGATCTGGCGTGCGAACACGGGGTCTGGTAGCCCGGCGCTGAGTACGATGGTGGGCCGGAGCGTCAGCACCGGTAACCCACTGTCGCGCAGCGTTTGTTCCCCGATCGCTTTGGAGTGGGTGTATTCGTTGAAGTGTGCGTTGGACGGGCGGCACCCGTCGTCCTCGCCCAAGCACCGGCCGCTCACGCGCCCGACGTTAGACGCGGTGCTCATGTACGCGATCAGCGGGTTCCGGCGGCACGCGCGGGCGAAGTCGATGAGCCGGCGGACGCCTTCGACGTTCGTCGTTGACGTGTTCCGGTGGGCCGCGAACGAGGTATCCGCGGCGTTGTGGATGATGACGTCAACCGAGTCGGTGATTTCGTCGTATTCGGCCCCGGTCAGGCCCCAATCGGGTCGCAGGATATCACCGGCCACCGCCCGCGCGCAGCCCTCGGAAAAGTCGTCGCTCCGGCGGAGGCGCTCGCGCAACCGTTCTTCTGGGGTGTGCTGCTCGGTCGGGCGGACGAGCGCCCATACCTTGCCCCGGTGTCCGCGGGCCGCGAGCCCGCGCAAAATCTCCCCGCCTATTAGCCCCGTTACTCCGGTGATGAGTACGTTACTCCACCGCGTCATACTGTACCGCATCCGTGCAACTCCCTTTTTACCCCGCCCAATAGGGTGGGGTGCCGGGCGCGGTCGAGGAGCGGTGCGAGTACCGCCTCGATCACGTTCGGCGAATCCGGATCGGCTCGTGTGACGTTCGGCGCCCGGCGCGGAACCGGTTGAGTGCGCGGCGCGATCACAAGCTGGTCCGGGAGGTGTTGGCAGCAGAAGGCGGTCCCGGCGGGCGGCCGGGGGGCATGGGTTCAAAACACCAAACCGGCGAATGCCCGTCATTTACCCGATAGACTGCCGCGCTACAAGCCCGAGTGGTTGGGCGGACTGGTTGGGCTTGGCGGGTTCGGGGGCACAGCGTATTACCGGGTCGCCATGCCTAATCGACACCGAAGGGTAGGGCGGCAATGGTCCGTGTGTTCAATCTGAAAGCCGGGGCCGGACTCGCGGTAGCCGTTGCGAGCTGGCTCCTGTGGCGCGCGCTGGCCCCGCGCCCCGCGGTTTTGGCGGTCGGATCGGTCGGCTTCGCTGGCGTGCCGCTCGCCGGGGCCGATGAGGTGAGGACATTCACCGTACTCGTAGACGGCAAACCGGGTGGATCGTGCGCGATCGCCACCGCGACTGCCGCGGACGGGACCGAGACGGTTGCTGTTACCACGGACGTACAAGTGAAGGCCGGGCTTTTCTCGTACACGTACCACCTCAATAGTGTCGAGGTGTGGCGCAAGGGGCAACTCGTTTCGCTGGAAGCCAAATCGAACGACGACGGCAAGAAGCGGGCGGTTAAGGCCGTCGCAAACGAACAGGGATTGGTGGTGACTGTCGACAAGGACACCCGCAAGGCCGCCGGCACCGTGCTGACGGCTACCGGTGTCCGCGTGCCGGCCGCGGACAAGGCCCGGGACGCAGTTCTATTCGACGCGGAGGACGGCTCGGAGACGGCGGTCCGCGTCGAACCGCTCGGCGCGTGCCGCGTTCCCCTCAACGGCAAGACCATTGAGGGCGCGCGATACAAATTGACTGGCAAGGATGTTGCGGCCGAGTGGTGGTTCGATGCGAACGGTCGGGTGATCCGCCAGGAAATGAAGTGGGACGGGCACAAGGTGGTGCTGGAGCTGAACGGCGTAAAGTGACTCCGCCGGCTCGCCCCCGGCGGTCGGGGGTGACTCTCCCGTTCCACCACCACGGACGTCCGCGTGTTCCGGCCACAATTGTACTGTGCGATCGCGGTCGCGCTGGTGCTGTCGCCCGCTGTGACCGCTCAAGACCAACCGGAAACCGACGCGCCCGCGCCCACCGGCGGGCGCGCGTCGCGTGTCCCGGACGCTCTACGTTCAACGCTCGACGCGCTCGGCGCGAGTAGCGGGGTGCCCGACGGGTTCGGGCATTCCTGGTACCCGAGTGTTTCGGTCCGGGGGCAGCGGGCACAGATGGCACTCTCGAACTTCCAGTTCGGTGCCACCGTGCCGTTTTACACCACCGACGATGATCTCGTGTTCGGCAACGGGTCCGTTCGCGCGCTCGATTTCCGCTCGAACGCGCGCCTTCCAACGGACCGGGTACGGTTCCCTCGCGCGCTGTGGGACGCCCAGGCCGGGGGCGGGTACGTCGGTCAGCTCGGGAGCGGTTGGAGTTGGGGCACAACGCTCAATTTCGGCACCGCGAGCGACCGCCCGTTCAACAGCTTGGCCGAAGCGACGATTTCGGCCCTCGCGTTCCTCCGGGCACCCGCACGCGACCAAAATGCGTGGTTGTTCTACGTCGTCAGTACGTCCAACGGGCAACTGGGGCGCAACATCCCGGTTCCCGGTGTGGCCTACGAATACCACACGGACCGGCTCACGACGATCATCGGGTTCCCGTTTGTATCGATTGACTACCACCCGTATCGGAAGATCCAGCTCGAACTCATCTACGCGGCCCTCACCGATTTACAGGCACGTGCCAGTTATCACGCGACCGATGAGGCGCGCGTGTTCACGGGGTTCGAGTGGGCGAACCAGAGTTGGTTCCGGGCCAAGCGCGCGGACCATCGGGACCAACTGTTCCTCTATGAAAAGCGCTTGGAGGGCGGGGTAGGGTACAGGATTTACCAGCAACTGGACTTTCAGCTCGTCGCCGGGTACGCATTCGACCGGTTCTTTGTCGAGAACCGCGGGCTGTCGTTCCGGGGCCGGAACCGGACCGACCTCGCCCCGGGGCAATTCATCTCGGGACAACTGGAGTTCAAGTATTGAGATCCGGTGGCCCGCGATCGAACGTAGCCGATTGTGTGGGACGGATTCGATGATGTGAGGAAACGACAGCGGGTTCAATCGGTTCGCGGAAGGTAGACCGACAGAAACACCACCCCCGCACAAACAAGCGCCACACCGACCCATGCCCCGGGCGGCAGCCGGTCTCCGAACGCGATGTACCCGAGTAAGGCCGTGAGTGCGGTTCCCAGGCCGGACCACACAGCGTAGACAGGTCCGACCGGGAGTGACTTCAGTACGAGGGACAATAGGAACAGTGCCGCAACGTAACCCACGAGCATCCCGACACTGGGCCAGAGCCGGGACATGCCGTCCGAGCGCTTGAGAAGCAGTGTGGCGATCGTTTCGCACGCGATCGCGACCACGAGCAGCAGTCCGTGCCTGAACATTGTCGCGTCTCGCTTCGGCAAATTACTCGATTCCTGGGTTAGTGGGGGCAGTATTGCGAAGGTGACTCACTCTGCCAAGTCCAGCTCGTGACCCGCTTTTGATCCCGTGCCTTCGGGTCGTGTCGTAGCTGCGGGCGGTTGGTTACGTATCGAGAACGGAGGGCTGGCGCTGCCGTCAACGAAAGACGCCGGCGGGAACGACCCACACCGGCGCCTGCCGACTGAACTCGCCTCCCAGCCGGCCGTCAGAAGCTACATCGAATTCTCATCGCGTATCAACCCCGATTTGATTCCGGTCGCCGCTTTGTCGTTGGAGCACTCGTTGGTCGCGTGCCCGAAAGGGTTTGCGGTGTTTTCAAGGTTCAACCACGCTGCTGAATAATGGTCAGGCTCCTTCGCCCGGTCCGAGCAACTCTTGCAAGCGGTGGACGAGACGGGTGAGCAGAACCCGTGTCGCAACGTCCGACTTATTCAAACGAGCGGCCACGTCCTTTGTTGCAAGCCCCTCGACGTAGCGCAAGCGGAGTGCTTCGCGGTGTTCTTCGGGCAGAGTCGCGATTGCCTCCCGGAGTCGGACCTCGCGCTCGTCGCGAACGACGGCTTGGGTCGGGGTGGTGATACTGGCGGCGAGGAGCGCGATCAGATCCGCACTTCCCTCGCCGGCCGGAACATTCCCAGGTTGTTCGCGCTCGGCCGCTCGCTTTGACGCCGTGAAGTGTCGGTGCGCGTCGATCACGCACTGCTCGGCCAGGTGGCACAGCCAGCCGAACGGGTCACGGTCCCCGAGATCGGTTTGGGGCAGTTCCCGAAGCGCCTTAATTGCGACCTCTTGGGCAATATCTTGCGGGTCCAGCTTCCCGCGCAGCGTGGCGCCGAGGCGCCCTTCAATGAACGCGACCAGGCCCGGGCGCCGGTGCTCGAGAAAAGCGGCGAAGGCGGCCGGGTCGGGCGAGGCGTCGGAGCGGGGCACGTCACTCATTGCGGAAGCTCCGGGGCAGTTCGCGGCCATTTCTCGCCGGGGCGATCGGGTGTATTGTAACCGCTCACCCGCGCCGCGGCGCCGATCTGGGCTCACACATGCAGTCACCAACCCGGCCGCCGTCACCGACTTCAACGACCCAAATGTGGTCCGTGATTACGGAGCGCCTGGAGGCGTTCGCTCACGAATGGGAGTCGGCCGGTGGGCCGCCCGAACTCGCGGCGTTTCTCGTCGCGGGGGCGCCCGACGTTCGCGGGTTGCTTCTGGTAGAGCTTATTAAGTTCGATCTCGAATCGCGTTTGCAGCGCGGACTCGATCGCGCGCTTGAGGACTACGTTAAGGACTTTCCCGAACTGGGATCGACCGGTTTACCCGCGGATCTTTTGTACGAGGACTTCCACCTGCGCCGGCGCGCGGGGCGCGATCCCCGACCGAGGGACTACTTCGACCGGTTCCCGAACCGCGCCGACGAACTGGCGCGGCTCCTGGGGGGCACCGCCGTGGCCCGCTCGACGTCGATCGTCGCGTCGCGGGCGGCGGTGTCGGTTCGCGCGGGTAGCCGGCTCGATGACTTCGACCTGCTCACGCTGATCGGGGAGGGGCAGTTCGCGAAGGTGTTTATGGCCCGCCAACTGACCATGCAGCGGCTCGTGGCTTTGAAGGTGACGGCGTCGCGCGGGATGGAGGCACAGACCCTGGCCCAACTGGACCACCCGCACATCGTCCGGGTGTACGACCAGCGCGTGCTGAGCGAACGCGGCCTCCAGTTGGTTTACATGCCGTACCTGCCGGGCGGGACGCTCCAGGACGTGATTACACACGTTCGCACGGTGCCCGCCGGTCAGCGCAGCGGGCGCACGCTCCTCGACGCGATCGACGCGATTCTGATGCGGCGCGGGGAGGTGCCGGCTGCGGCATCGCCCGTCCGCGCGCAGTGGGCCGAACGCGACTGGGCGACGACCGTGTGTACGATCGGCGCGAAACTGGCCGCGGCCCTCGACTACGCACACCGGCACGGGGTGCTGCACCGGGACGTGAAACCCGCGAACGTGCTGCTGGCGGCCGACGGCGAACCGTTGTTGGCGGACTTTAACGTCGGGTGCTGTTCCAAGCTCGATGGCGCCGGGGCGATTGCCTTGTTCGGCGGCAGTTTGGGCTACATGGCGCTGGAGCACCTGGAAGCGTTCGATCCCTCGCACCCTCGCGTACCGGAAACTCTGGACGGGCGGGCCGATGCGTTCAGCCTCGCTGTGACGCTCTGGGAACTGGCTACTGGGAACCGCCCGTTCGGTTCGGAGCGGGTAACGGCCGATCGACAAGAGACCGTCAAGGGGCTGGTGGCGCTGCGTCGGAGCGGACCCACACCGGAGGCCGTCGCCGCGTTCCCGATCGGGGCTGTGCCGGGATTGCGCGAAGTGTTGCTCTCGTGTCTGGAAGCCGATCCCGATCGGCGCCCCGCAACTGTGGGAGAATTGGGGCGGGAACTCGAACTGTGCTTGCGCCCCGCCGCGCGGGAACTGGTCCGACCGGAACCCGGTGGGTGGCGCGAGATCGTTCGCGCGCACCCGCTGCTCACCACCTACTTGCTGTCCGTGATCCCGAACATGTTGGCATCGGCGTTCAACATCGCGTACAACCGGGCCGAGATCATCGCACAATGGTCCGCCGCGGAGAGCGCGTTCGATCAGGTTATTTTGGTCGTGAACGGGGTGTTCTTCCCGCTCGGGATGGTCGCGTCCTGGTTAGCACTTCGGCCCGTGTTGCGCGCCTTGCGTCGCATCCGTCAGGGGAATTCGCCCGGATCAGATGAACGGGTTCGCGGGTGCTGTCTCCGGTTCGGCGCGACGACCGCGGGGATCTGCGTCGTATGTTGGTCGGTTGCGGGGCTACTGTGGCCTATCATCTTGCACGCACTGGCTGGCCCGCCGCCGCAAGGCGAGGGGGCGTATGTCCATTTCCTGTTTTCGCTTATCGTTTGCGGATTGATGGCGTCGGTGTACCCGTACTTTCTGGTGACGCACCTGTCCGTGACGGTGCTGTTCCCCGCGCTTCTCGGCACGAACGGACTCGAACCACAAGACCGCGGAAACTTACGGCGCGTCGATCGCGCGCTCGGGTACTTCCGGGCCGCGGCGACGGCCGTACCGCTGATCGCCGTTGCCCTCTTCGCTTCACGCGGGGCGTCGAACCCGCCCGCAGTTGCGGCGATGAGCGTAGCGGGACTGGCCGGTGTCGGGTTAGCGTTCGTGCTCGAGAGCCGGACCCGAACCTGCACTGGCCGCTCTGATTGATCTGCCGGTTCGCGAACGCAACTCGTAGCGCGCTGTCTCGCGGCGCGGTGATTTCTGTTGCTTCCAATGGGACGCTTGTGTAAGTTTGGGACGTTCAGGTTTTACACGCGGATCCGATGCTCTCTCCCCCCCTCATCCGCCGTTGCGGGTGGGTTGTCGCGCTCGTCGCGGTTGCCTGCTTGTCTCCCAACCGGGCCGAAGCCCGGTGTAGCGGGCATTCGTCGGGGGGATTCTCGCCGCTCATCGAATCGAACGCGGACGCGCCGCGGTCTCAATTGGCCGATCGTTCCGATCCGGTGCCGTGCCCGTGTCAGGGGCCGAACTGTTCGGGCGCTCCTCTACGAGATTCGTTCCCGATTCCTCCCGTTTCGTCTGCGCCAACGCAGATCAAGGGCCAAATCCCGCACATCACCTTGCCCGACGGCCGTGCACCGGCGCCGTTGTTTGAACGTGATTCGTCGTCTCCACGCCCGATCCTCCGGGCGTCCTCGGTCTTTCACCCCCCGCGACTCGGCTGATTCTGTCAACTGCGTTCACACGGCGCGCCGTACTGATCCGAGATCAGTGCCGATGCGAATCAGGTGACCGCTTTGACAGCCGTTGGTGGCACCTTTATTGGTGCCGAGCCACTGCCAATTTAGTGCGCCCGCTTTTGGGCGCGTTCGCGGTACCGGTGTTTGCATTCTTCCCAAGACCGAGCCCTCATCATGTATCGTTCATCTTCCCGCTCCGCGGGCTTTACGCTGATTGAACTCCTCGTTGTTATGGCTATTATTGCGATTTTGATCGGATTGTTACTCCCGGCCGTGCAGAAGGTGCGTGAGGCGGCTGCGCGGATGAAGTGCCAGAACAACCTCAAGCAGATCGGGTTGGCACTACACAATTTCCACGATTCCAACAACAAGTTCCCGAGCGGCGGGTTGCCACCGACTACAACGTCCGGCTCGCAGTTCTCTGCACTGACCCAGATCCTGCCGCAAATGGAGCAGGACAATGTGTACAAGTTAATCGACTTCCGCGTACCGCCGACGGACGCGGCGAATACCACCGCGCGCAACACGACGATCGGCGGGTTCCGCTGCCCGTCGGACCGCGACAACCCGATTCCCGCGTCCGGGGCCGCGACGAACTATATGGCCAACACGGGCACCATGCCGTTTTTTGTGATCCCCAATCCCGCACTGTACAACGGCGTGTTTTACGTGAATACGGCCGTCGGGTTCGGGGACATCACCGACGGAACGAGTAACACCGCGTTCTTCAGCGAGCGGCTGCTGGCCGACGGCAGCAACGGGATCGTCAGCCCGATCGAAGACGTGTTCTTCAATCCCAGCGATCCGGCGAACGCGGACGTGGCCCACACCACGTGCTTGGGTGTGGACACGGCGAACCTCGCCAATCAGTTCCCTCTGTTCATGGGGGCGCCGTGGATGCACCACCAGCACCGCTACCAGCACATTTCGCCGCCCAACGGCCGTTCGTGCGGGTTCTTCGTGGTCGGCAAATCGACCATGCCCCCGAGCAGCCGGCACACCGGCGGGGTGAATGTGCTTTTGGGCGACGGTGGGGTGCGGTTCGTTCGCGACAGCATCGATCTTCAAACGTGGCGCGGGCTCGGCACGCGGGCGACTGGGGAGGTGCTCGGTGACTTCTAAACTGACCCGTTTCGTGGGAACTGTTATGCTGTGCCTGACCACGGTCGGGTGTTCGGACGGGCCGCGCCGGGCCGCGCCGGTGGAACCGGGTAAGGCGCTCGCGACCCTTCGGACCGCGCTCGATGCCTGGAAAGCGGGGCAGAAGATCGAGTCTCTCGGGAACGAGAACCCGCCGATCGTCGCCCAGGATTTCGACTGGATGGCCGGGGCGAAGCTCACGGAGTACAAGTTTTTGAGCGACGGAACCCCCGAGGACGCGAACCTCCGTGTTCAGGTCCAACTCACTGTTCGCGACGCGCAGGGGCGTACTGCGACCAAGACCGTTACCTACGTCGTCGGCACCGATCCCAAACTGACGGTGTTCCGCGCGATGGAATGACCGCGCCCGTTCGTCTCGATCACCCGGAGGTTCATCCCATGCGGACTCGATTCTTCGCAGCGCCGGTTCTGGCCGCGCTGCTCACTGCACCGGGGCCGGCCGCGGACGCGCCGAAACCGGTGGTGCTGCCAAAGCTCGACCCGGAAAAGCTCAGCGACCCGAAAGAAGCTGCCGCCGCGGTCGAACTCGTTGAGAAACACTTTGCGGGTGCACCACAGCCCGAAGCGGTGCGGATGCTGGTCGCGATTCTTAAGGGGTCGCAGTTGAACGGCACCGACGGCTGGTTCGGTCCGTCCGAGTCGCGGTACACCTGGAAGTGGTTGGTCGAGTACAACCAACTCGATCCGAAGGTGACCGCGGTGCCGCGCGAAAAGTTCCGCGGGTCGGCCGCGCTGTTTGACACCCTCGACCGTGACGGCGACGGGAAGATCACGCCCTCCGACCTCGACTGGTCGGACCGCAGCCCTTACGTGCAACAGGCCAACATGCTCACGCGCATGTTCCGCCGGTTCGACATGTCCGGCGACGGGCGCCTCACGCGCGAGGAACTGGATGAGGTGTTCAAGCGGCTCGCGAACGGGAAGGACTACTTCACCGCCGACGATTTCCGCCGCGCGATGATCCCGCGGGGACCGGCCGGGTTCTCCCCGGGGGACGGCCCGACGGTCCCGGTACTGGTGAAGGGGCTGTACGCGGGCGAGATCGGGTCCATTCAGGAAGGTCCGAAGGTTGGCACCGCGGCGCCGGACTTCACGCTCAAGTCGGTGGACGGCAAGGAGACGGTGCAGCTCTCGAAGGAAACCGGTAAGCGCCCGGTCGTGCTGGTGTTCGGGAACTTCACCTGCGGGCCGTTCCGTGCCCTTTACCCGGACGTGGACGCGCTCTTCGAGCGGTACAAAGACAAGGCCACGTTCATCATGGTCTATGTGCGCGAAGCTCACCCGACGGACGGGTGGAAGATGGAATCGAACACCCGGTTCGGCGTCGCCGTGAAGCAGCCGACGACCACCGCGGAGCGGGCAGAAGTGTGCGCCCAGTTCCGTAAGAAGCTCAACCCGGGGCTGCCCGTGTTCGTGGACGAGATCAGCGACCCGGTCGGTAACGCCTATAGCGGGATGCCGGCGCGCCTCTACGTGATCGACGCGAAGGGGAAGGTCGCGTACAAGAGCGGGCGCGGGCCGTTCGGCTTCAAACCGGGTGAAATGGAACAGGCGCTCGTGATGAGCCTCACCGAATCCGCCCCTGTGAAGGCGCCGAAGGCCGACACGAAGGCCGAGGCCCCGAGTAAGTAACGTTCGAGTGCGATATCGGCGCGGACCGGCCCGCACTCCCGCTCGCGGTGAGAATTTAAATCTGAACCGGCGCGACGCAGGTCACGTAAACGGTCTGAGTTGGGTACTGGCTCCGATCCCGGATCGGGTGAGGTCCGCGGTGTTCGCGGGCCGATCCGCCGGGAGAGCATATTCACCAGGAGATTGGCAATGGCGAACGACGAAGTGCTCGCGAACCAACGAACGATTCTAGGGAACCAGCAGCAGATCCTGACCAACCAGGCGAAAATCGAGGCCAATCAAGCGGTGATCCTGGCCAATCAAGCGAAACTCGACAAGATGTTGGCGAACCAGGAAACGATCCTGGCGAACCAGGAAAAGATCCTCAAGAAGTGATTCCGCTCTCGCCCGCCGGAACCGTGCCGGCGGGCGGTATCATGGTACGAGAACTCAACGGCCGCCCACACGAGGCTTTCAGATGACCAGTACGTCAGCGCGCCGCCGACCGCGCACCCGGTTCGTTGTCGCGGGGCTGTTCGGGGCGGTCGCTCTCGCTCTCCTTCCGGTCGGGTGCGGTAAGAGCGGCCAGACCGGTGACGACCCCGGGAAGATCAAGGTCGCGTACCTCGGGTTGACTTGCGAGGCGCCGATCTTCGTCGCCCAGGAAAAGGGGATGTTCGCCGAACAGGGCGTCGACGTCGAGGTCGTCCGGACGGACTGGGACGGGTTGCGCGAGGGACTCGCCAGCGGGCAGTTCCACGCGAACCACACGCTCGTGATGTACATCCTCAAGGGCGTCGAGAAGGGGAGCGACTTCAAGATCACCGCGGGCGTCCACACCGGCTGCTTGCGGGTCCAGGTGCCCCCGAATTCGCCGATCAAGAGCGTCGCGGAACTGAAGGGGAAGCGGATCGGGGTGCCGTCGAACATCGGCAGCCCGCCGGCCATGTTCGCCAGCCGCACCCTCGCGGCCGTCGGAATCGATCCCACGGTCGAAGCGAAGGAAGTCACCTGGGTCGCGATGGACCCGGTCCAACTCGGGGCGCGGCTCCAACAGGGCGAACTCGACGCGATCGCCACGTCCGACCCGATCGGCACGATTCTGGAAGGGAACAAGGTCGTCCGGACCATCGCCGACCAAGCGAAGGACCAGCCCTACGCCGACGAATACTGTTGTGCGGTGGTGGTGAACGGGGATTTCTCGCGCAAGTACCCGGCGGCAGCAGCGAAGGTTACCAAGGCGATTCTGAAGGGCGCGAAGTGGGTGCAGGAGAACCCGAAGGCCGCGGCCGAACTGGGGGTCGAGAAGAAGTACATCACGGCCAAAGTGGATATTAACACCCAGGCGCTGATGCAACTGAAGTACGTCCCGGGCGTGGCGAAGGGCAAGCGGAGCGTTGAGCAGGCGGCCGAGGACATGAAGAAGGCCAAGCTGCTCAGTGCGTCCACGGACCCGGCGGCACTGGCGAAGCGGGCGTGGGCCGATCTCGACGGGGTTACCGACGAGTGGGTCACCGCCCAAGCCGTCGAGCGCATCGATGGCGCCCGCCCCGCGCGCCTCCGGCCCGATCTGTTCGCGGCTCTGTTCGATGGCGGCAAGGGAAACTGTCTCTGCTGCACCCGCTGCTGCATCGAGTGATCGGTCTCATCCTGCTTTTTGTGCGGAGATAGCTTGATGGCCTCGAACCTCGCCGACCCCCAGGCGGGTGTTGCCGTGCCGGTTGTTCCCCGACCCGGCACCGGTACTATTAGCCCGACACTCCAGGTTCTTTCCCCGGTTCTCGTTGCTACCGCGGCGCTAGCGGTTCACCGGTTCCTTCCCGCCGAACAGCTCGCGCCACTCACGTGGTTGGATTCGCTACCGGCGTGGCGCCAGCCGTATCCCGTGGCTCTGGTCCTGGTCGCGCTCGCGGCCGTGCTCGTCGCGCTTGCGCAAGTCGCGGTCCCGGCGCTGCGGGGAGTGGTGCGCCACAACGCGCCGCTCGTGGCCGGCGCGGTCGGCGGCGCGACCGTGTGGGAACTCGTAACGACGAAGCTGAACTGGCTCCATCAGCCGTTCTTTCCCGGCCCGAACGAGGTGCTCGGGGGGATGATCGAGGACCGCACGATCCTGATCGAAAGCGCGTGGCACTCGCTCCAGTTGCTCCTCGCCGGCTACGCGGTCGGGGCCACCGCGGGGCTGGTCACGGGCATCGCCGTGGGCTGGTTCCCGCGCGTGCGGTACTGGGCCATGCCCGCGCTCAAGTTCATCGGACCGATTCCCGCCACCGCGCTCATCCCGCTCGTGATGACCATCTGGAAGGACTCGTTCACCTGCGCGGTCGCGCTGATCGGGTTCGCGGTCTGGTTCCCGATGACCATCCTCACGTCGTCGGGCATCGCCAACGTGCGCCTGTCGTACCTCGACGTCGCGCGGACGCTCGGGGCCGGCCGGTTCTACCTGATCTTCCGCGTCGCGCTTCCCGCCGCGATGCCGAACATCTTCATCGGCCTGTTCATGGGGCTGGGGGCCTCGTTCCTGACGCTCATCGTCGCCGAAACTGCCGGTGTCCCGGCCGGGCTGGGGTGGTACCTGAGCTGGCAGAAGGGGTACATGGAGTACGCGAAGATGTACGGCGCGCTGGTTCTCAGCGCGGTGTTCTTCTCCACCCTGATGACGCTCCTGTTTCAAGCACGCGACCGGGTTCTGAAGTGGCAAAAGGGGGTCATCAAGTGGTGAGTGACGCGGTCGGGGCGGGGGAGGGGGCGGCCCTCCGCGCTCGTGCGGTGGGTAAGACGTTCGCCACCACCGAGGGTGCCCGCGTGGTCGCGCTCGACCGGGTGGGGCTCGACGTCGGTGCCGGCGAACTGGTGTCGCTGGTCGGGCCGAGCGGGTGCGGGAAGTCCACGCTTCTGCGCCTGGTCGCGGGACTGGACCGGCCGACCGAGGGCGAATTGTGGGTCGGCTCGACATTGATTACCGGGCCGAGCGCCGAACGTGGCGTCGTGTTTCAGGATCCGAGCCTGTTCCCCTGGCTGACGATCCGGCGCAACATCGAGTCCGGTCTGGTGGCCCGCGGGGTGCTTCGCAGCAAGCGCCACGAGGTGGACGAGTACCTGCGCCTGGTCGGGCTGGAAGGGTTCGCGAACGCCTACCCGCACCAATTGTCTGGCGGGATGGCGCAACGGGCGGCGCTGGCCCGGGCACTGATTAATCATCCCCGGGTGCTGTTGCTCGACGAACCGCTCGGCGCGCTCGATCAGTTCACCCGGATGCGCATGCAGGACGAAATTCTGCGGATGTGGCAGGCGCGCGGGACGACGATGCTCCTCGTGACCCACGACATCGACGAGGCCTTGTACCTCAGCGACCGGATCGCGGTCATGACCCCGCGCCCGGGGCGGATCGACCGCATTCTGGACGTCGACCTCCCGCGCCCGCGGCAGCGCAACGACCGCCGGTTCCTCGAACACCGCGCCCGGCTCCTCGAACTGCTCCACCTCACCGGCGGAATCGAGGAACCGCTCATCCCGGGCGCGTAGCTCTTTTTGCTGCGATCACGTCTTCGTCAGGACCGCCGGCTCGCCAGCCGGCACCGGTTCGGGCGCTTCTTCCATCGGAAGTGCGGTCGCTCGTGTAGCGCGCCGCTTCCGGGCGCGGTCGGAGTAGATTTCCACCAGATTGGCCGCCGGGCCGACGAAGAACAGCGCGTGGTAGAGCGAGTGGACGTCCTTGAACACCAGCCGGCAGAACGTCTCGGCCGCGGCCACGACGATCACGAAGGCGATCTGGTTCCACCGCCCCCGAACGGTCGTCTTCGGGTCGGTAATCATGAAGAAGATGTAGAGCTGGAACATCGGGCTGGTGATCGGTGCGAGTTCCGCCTGCCACGGGTGCCCGGTGACCCCGCTCCGCAGGAACGCGAGCGGCACGAACGCGAGCACGAACGCGAACGGCATGTGGAACCGGCCGAGGTTGTACATGATGAGGCCGCCCAAGATCCAGATCGTGGCCACGGCCCACCCGTTGTTCCCGGCCTGCACGCTGAGACTGGCGACGTGCTCCGGTGCCAGGAACAGCATCGTCGTCATCCCGAAGTTCGTGGGGTTCCACAGGTGGCGGTTGTGCAGGCGCAGGACGTACTTCGAGGTGATCGAGATCAGCCCGCACATGATGAACGGCCACAGGAGCGACGACTTCACCAGGATGCCGGCGCTGATGCCGGAGATGTACGCGCTCGCGAGGTTCGGCCACTTGCCCCACATGAACCGGCCGATGACCAGCTCGCACAGCACCGTGACGGTCATCGTTACGAACGTCGGTGAGTATTCCAGCACCATCCCGTTCGTCAGTGACACGAGCCACGGCGGGGCCGGGTGGTTCTCCAGGAGCCCGAACGAGGCGTCGCTCAGCGCGAGAATGGCCGTAATCAGAATCGGCGCGTGCAGACGCGGGTCGCGGGCCACGACCCGCCACCAGAGGGCGAGCAGCGAGACGAGCAGGAGCGTGATCGCGGCTACTCGGGTGGTCGCCGGGTCGACGGCTACCGCGCTTTGACCCAACAGTGCCCCGCGCGCGACGTAGAACACGCCGACCAGGGCCGCGGTCGCGGGGAGGCGCCACACTGTGCCGGACCAGGACTGATCCGACGCGCGCGGAAGGGGACCGATCGGGGCGGGAGAGGGGGTCATGGTCCAGATTCCTCGACGCGATGGGTAATGCCGGACTTCGGAGAATGAATCGTCTGGGTGCGGCCCGAGGGCCAGATGATGTCGGCTTTTTCGATCTTGGCGTCGGTCCCGAGGCCGAAGTGCAGGCGGAACATGTTCTGCGAGGCGTAGCCGTCGCCCGCGGTAATGACCTGAAGTTGTTCCTGGAGCGGCCCGGTACCCTGGCGCCACGACAATCTTACCTGGGCGCCAATCGCGCTCCGGTTGCTCCACCCTTTTTCGCGCCCCGGGCGGGCGCCGCCCGTGAGCGCGAACTGGACCCAGTCGCGACCGGGGGCGACGGTGTTCTTGTAAAGCAGGAGCGGACCGCTTTGGTTAGCGACGGCGACGTCCACGACCCCGCGGTTGAACAAGTCCCCCAGTGCAACGGCCCGGCCGTCGAACGTGTCCGTGACCCCGACCGCGGTGCCCACGTCCGTGAAACTGCCACCGCGATTGATCCACAAACACTTCTGTTGGTACCCGCTGAGACTCTGATCCCCGATCGGGGGCCAGTACTGGGCCTCACGGATCAGCCCCTTCAGACCGCCCGCGATTTTGCCGTAATCGTACCAGTAGCTTTTCCCCTTCGCCGATGAGATGTAACCGTTGGTCAAGTACAGATCGAGCCGACCGTCGTTGTTCAGGTCGCCGAACTTGGCGCCCCAACTCCAGCCGCCCAGCTCGACGTTTAGCGACCCGGCTTGATTGAGGTAACGGGGGCGTCCGTTGGGTGTCTTCCCCGCCGGTACCCACAAGTTGTTACCCTGAACGAGATTCCCGGCCTCGGTGATGTTGGAGATGTAGACCGCGAGCTGGCCCTTGTTGAGCACGTCTCCCAGGCTCGCGTTCATCCCGCTCTTCGGGGACAACCCGATGCCCGTTTCCTCGCCGACTTCCTCGAACCGCTCCCCGCCCTTGTTGGCGAAGAACTCGGAGACGCCGTAGTCGTTCGCGAGCACGAGGTCCGGGTACCCCGTGCCGCACAAATCGGCCGCGACCACGCCGAGCGTCCAGCGGGTGCTCTTGATGCCGACCTTCTCCGTCACGTCCTCGAACGTGCCGTCACCGCGGTTGCGCAGCAGGTACTTCCGCCCACCGTTTTTGGCGTACTCGAACGATTCGGGCATCACCTTGGTCGTTTCCAGGTTCCACAAGTCGACGTTCTCGGGCCAGTACCCGGCGATGAACAGGTCCGGTAACCCGTCCCGGTCGTAATCGAGCCAGCACGCGGAGTTCGCGTTCACCCACCGCGGCAGCCCGGCCCGGTCGGTGACGCGCTCGAACCCCTTACCCTGCTTGTTGCGGAACAGTTCGGGCTTGCCCCACTTGTAGACGAACAGGTCCGGGTAGCCGTCGTTGTCCATGTCCGCCCAGATCGCGCCCATGCACGCGCCGGTACCGGCGCGGTTCAGATCGGCCACGCCCATCGCGCCGGCCACGTCCTCGAACGTTCCGTCGCCGCGGTTGCGGTACAGGTGGTTCGACTTCCCCTCCTTGCTGTTGACCACGTACAGATCGAGCAGATCGTCCCCGTCGAAATCGACGATCGAGACGCCCGCGCCCATTGCGGCGACGACGGGCATGATGTGGTTGAACTTCGGATCGAGGACCGGGGACTCGTGCTGGAAGTTGATCCCGCACTGTTTCGAGGACTCGGCCAGGTGGAAACCGTAGCGCTTGAGTGACTCGTCCGCTCCAAGGTTGTTCTCGGAGGCTCTGTCGGAGCGGTTCAGCACGACCACCAGCACCAGCATGCCGATGAACGCGACGGTCACGATAAATTGCTTGATCGCGTTCACGGCTGTTCCCCTCGGCGCTTGAAGTTCCGGAGCCCGCGTTCGTACTGGTTCGGGGTCACGTACCGCGTGTGGAAGACGTCCCAGTCTTTACGGAACCGGCGGTACACCGGGTCGTTTTCCAGCGTGGTCGGCGGCACGTCGTAGCTCGCCATGTTGTGCGCCGGGAGCGGCAGCACCGTCTTCCCGAACCGCGTGTTGAGGTCGCCGTCCTTCACCCAGCCGTCGCTGACCCAAACGAAGTCCCGTGTCCAGCCCGGTGGCGGGGCGGGCAGAGCCGCGAACCGCAGAACGATCTCGTCGCCCGCGGTCAGGATCGCGTACCGGTCGTCGGTTTTTGCGAGCAGCTCGCGGATGTCCCCGAATCGGGTGTGGTAGCCGATCAGATCGCGCCACGGTTGCCCCTCGGCTACGAGTTGATCGTAATGGGGCAACTCGGGCGAACTGCGATTGGCCTGTGTCATAGCCACGATACCACGGAACCGCAGGTCCGCAACAGTGGGATGCAGCTCCTTCTCGGCGATCTGGGCGTCACCGGCGCCGCGCGCGTAGTGTAGTGCGTCCCAGTAGATTTCCATGTTCGTGCGAAGCCTGAACCGGCGCGCGACCCCTGGTCCATCCAGACCGTCGAGGCGCAAGAGTACGCTCTTGTTCTTCCCCGCCGGGAAGCCGATCTTGTCGCGGGCCACTTTCCAGCCGCCTTTACCGTCGGGCACTTCCAGCGTTAGCGCACGCGGGCGCGTGTTCTGCCCCTGTTCGAGTGCGTAGTTCACCGAACTGTCGGTCGGGTGAATCCACCCGTGCGCGACGAGCCAGACCGGTCCCTCGCGCGGGGCGTCGGCCCCCAGATCGACCTCGACCCAGTGATCGTTCGTGATGCCCTGGTACAATCCGCGCCCGGCGCGGTCCAGGTACTCACCGTCGACCGCGCGCACGACGGAAGTTACGTCCGCGCCGCGGTGGTCCCACGCCTGGGCCACGGGTCGGGTCGGCTGCGTGAGGTGGAACGCGGGTTTGGACGGTTCGAGGGCGAACCGCTCGTCGACGTACAGTTCCGTACCGGGTGGGTGGTCGATCACGCGCAGTGATAGGTGATCGAAGTAGTGCGTTTCCCAGAGGTTGGCGTTCACGCGGACCTCGTAGTGCCCGTCGCGTGGGACGAGCTGGTCACCGCGGATTTTCACCCACTCGGTCGTTTGGAGGAACCCGCCTTTGTCTTGGGCGTTGATGTACATGCCGAGCGGGGTGCTCCACATGAAGTCGGTGACGAAGACGAACCGCTCGCCGTTCCAGGTGAAGAGGAACGGGCACGACCCTTTCAATCGCTGTTCGGCGACCACGGTTTGGTCGATGGCGCGCGCGAACTCGATTTGCGGGGTGCCGTTGGGCCACTGGATACGGAGCACGTCGCACTTGGTTCGGGTGCCCAATCCGAAGTGGCTCACGGGACCGGTGATCGGGCGCTTCACGACGTGAGTACCGGTCCGGAACTCGATTTCCCCGCAGACCCCGAAGGAGTTGATGCGGTTGTCGCCCTCGGCCGGCCCGGGGGCCGCGCGGAACCGAATGCTCTGCCAGTGATACTCCTTCTTGCCGACGTTGCGGCTCCGGGTAGGGCGCCCTTCCGCGTCGAGCGCGAGTAGGTCGAGCCGGCCGGTCCCTGTGAGGTCCGCGGTTGCAACGACGTTTGGAGGTAGAGTCGCGGACAGGCGCTCGAACTTCCCGTTCCCGGAACCCAACCACGCCGCGCTGCCCGATGCACGCGACGCGATCAGGTCCGGGGCGCCGTTGTTGTCGAGGTCCGCGATCAGCAGGTGGACGGAACCCGGTTCGGAGCCGGCCAAATTGTCCCACCGCCCGAGTTCGGCGACGTCCCACGACGCCCGCTTGTTTCGGTCCGAGATCCGGAGAATCGCACCGTCGGCTCGCAAGGCGATGAGATCGAAGGTGCCGTCATCGTTAGCGTCCGAAATGTTCACGGCCAAGTACTGGCCATCCGGCAGAGCGGTGGGCCAGCGCTTGAAAACTCCCGAGCGCTCGTTGGCGAAAACGTGTAACCGCCCGCGTGCGTCGAGCACCACGGCATCGGCGGCCCCGTCGTGGTCGAGGTCGGCCCAGGCGAATGCGCGCCCGCTATCGACATCGGGGAAAATCGGTTGCGCGGTGAACGTACCGTCCAGGTTGTTGCGGAGCAGCACCGGCGCGCCCGTTCGTCGCGCGAGGAGGAGGTCCAGATCGCCGTCCAGATCAACGTCGGCGGCGAGTGCCGCTGCGAAATCGCCTTTGAGAATGTCCGCGGGGAGTTTCGTCTTCGCGGTCACATCGGTGAAATTGCCCTCTGCCCCCTGTTCGTAAAACTGCACTCCCTTGGGGCCGGCGATGAAGAGATCGGTGCGGAAGTCGTTATTCCAGTCGAGCGCAACAAGACCATCGGATGCGGCCGGGAGAGCGGGCAGGGCGTTCGGCGCCCCCACGCGCCGCACTTCGCTGGCTCCTGCCAAAAATACAACGGGATTCCCCTCACCCGTGAGCCAGACCGGAACGGCGGTGGCCCAGCGCCCCGCGGGAGCGTTTTCGAGTGGTTCGGTCGTGAATGTCAGTTCGGTATCGGCCGGGGCCAATGACGGGCGGACGGGTGCGAGCCGGAGGAACGTTCGGAGCGGGTACCCGCGGTACCCCCCGCGCGGGTTAATATCGGTCGCGTCCTGTGCGTACCCCGGGGCGGCGAGGTACAGGTTCGCGAACGGTGTGAGCGCGAATAGTGCGTTGTCGTCAAGTGGCCCGGTCGAAGCCTTTTCCCATTCTTCAAAGCTGGCGCGGATCTTATCACCGCCTTCAAACGTCCAGCTCGGGATTTCCGCTTTCAGCCGTGCAGTAACATCTTTCACAGCGGTACGATCGGCCCGCCGAACGGCTGCGCGTAACAGTTCGAGTCGGGCGTATCGGTTGTTCGGCCGGGCGGCGAGGATCTGTTCCAGGAGTCGTTGGTACTCGGCGTCACTGTCGGGCTTCTGCTCTTTGATGATGGTTTGAGCCAGGAAGAACAGGGCTTGAATGTCGTCGCGGTCCTTCTCGGTCGCTTTGCGGAGGCTCGCGATGGCCTCGGTGTACCGCCCACCCCGCTCCTCCAGTACGCCGCGCAGTTTCGCGATGTCGGGGTTGTCCGGGGAGAGCCGCTCCGCTTCTTTCAGGTCGCGCTCGGCGTCCGGGAACCGGGCCGTTCGGAAGTTCAAAAGCGCGCGGTTCGCCCAGGCCGCGGGCTCTTGCGGGACCAGTACGACGGCCTGATTGAGATTCGTTTCCGCGACGTCCCAGACGTCCACGTCCAGGGCCGCGCTCCCGAGCTCAAAGACTTCAACGAATTGTTCGTAGGTCGGCTCGCCCGGACCGGGCAGGCGCGTCTGGCGCTTCCACACGAAGAACGCCGTGGCCCCGGCCGCCACGAGGAGAACAACGACCGCGGCAATCAGTTTCGACCGGTGCCGGTGTAAGTACGAAGCCATGACACTTCCGTTGACGGGTAAAACTCAACGAAGCGGGGAGAGGGAGCCGGTGTACGGGTACATGTTGCACCGGTCGGGATCGCACAACCCGCACGAATTGTACGGCGCGAGCCGCTCACGGACCTCGGCCGCGAACGCATCCGCGTCCGCTGCGGGGAGTCCGGCGCCCTTTCGGAAAATGTGATCGGCGACCGCACGGTATTCCGGGTGGTCGGTCAGTAAGAAGGCGTCGTCGGGGGAAGCGAGGCCGGCTCGCTCGCGCTCCTCGCAGTAGATCGCGGCCACGAAGTACAGCGCCGCGACCGACACGAGTACGGGGAACCGATCGAAGCACGCGAAACACGTCCCGGTGATCTCGTCCACCCACGCGAGCTCTCGCAGTACGGTTTGGCCGTACTCGTTCAGGCGGCGTTCGCGCCCGGGACCAGCGCGCTCTTCAGCCAGGATGCGCCCGAGCCGGTTGACCGCGAAGAGTGTTTGGGCGATACCCGGGCTGAGCCAGGCGTCCAGGAACCCGGCGCCGTGTGGGAGCAGCGCCCAGTCCGCGCCAGCGGCCCGGGAGAGCCGGCGCTGTAATCGTCCGGTGCGCACGAATGGGCGCACGGGCACCGCCCGCGCGAACTGCCGCGCGAGCGACGGGTACGTGTTCAACAACCGCGACCACTCCGCTTCGGGAGATTCCCCGGGTACGATCGGGTGCGCGCTGGGGTCGAGGGAGAACCCTGCGCTGGTGACGCCGTTCTCGAAGCGGAGCACCCACATCCAACCGTTATCGATGATCTGGTGGAGAGCGGCGGCGTCGCACGGGAACGGGTGCCCGGCGGTCGCGGCCGTTCCGTACTGCTCTTCGAGCACGGACTGCCAGGGCGCGACGCCAGTGAAGTGCGAATACAACGCCCGCGATTTGACCCGGAGCTGTGTGGGATCAACGGATTCGATACCGAGTGCGCTGGCTATCACTTGCCCCGTTCCGGTCGCGTCGATCAGCATCCCGGCGCGAACCGCGACGGTTTCGTCGCCCCGGGTGCCGTCCAGTTCCCACCCGCGAGAGTCGTGGCGCACCGCATGCGTTTCCAGGTTGTCGAGATACGGAACCCCCGCCTCCACCGCGCGGTCGACGAGGTGCGAATCGAACTCGGCCCGGAACCAGTGCGTGTCTGCGGTCTCGTCGTTCGGGCTGGCCGCGACGATTAGGGTGTTCGCGTTGTCGTCTCGCGGGGTGAACGGCTGCCCGCGCTCATGGCGGAAGAAGCTGAACCCGCGCTTCAGACCGCACGGCAGGTGCGGGTTGGTTGCTTTCCAGGGGCCGTATTTGGCGAAGGGCCGGAGCCAATCGAGTCCGAACCGGTTCGCGATGTCCGCGAGTTTGAAGTCGGCGAGCGGGGTCGAGGATTCCCCGATAGCGAACCGCGGGTGCCGGCCGCGTTCGAGTAGTACGACCGAGTACCCGAGCTTCTGGGCGATGATGGCGAGGAGCGTGCCACCGAACCCGGAGCCGAGAATCGCGAGATCACAGTCGAATCGGGTCACGGTACCGGTTCCGCATTAGGGCTCGAGGTGCTGCGACAGGTTCATTCGCGCGAGACGTGCTACTCGCGCCTCGCGATCGGGGGCGTCGGGAGAAACTTTGCCGATGTCCCATAAATCGAGGAACACGCGGCCCGCACGTTGTGCAAGCCCGTACTCCAGGGCGCGTTCGAGCGTCTCCAGGGCGGGCGGGGCGAAGTGCCCGGCCCGTGCGAGTTCTTCCATTGCCCCGTTGCCGTCGCGCGTGGGTATCAGACTACAGCATTCCGCCCCGTGCGCGAACGCGAAATCGATCGAGCGCTTGGCCCACTCCAGCCCCTCGTCTTCCGTGAGGAACGGCGGGCGCACCATGATAAACGCGCGCACCGTAACCCCCGCGGTCCGCAGCGCGCGCGCGGCTTGCGCGAAGTCATCTGTGGTCATCCGCTTGTTCAGTCGGAGCAGCACCTCGGGGTGGACCGTTTCCAACCCGAGGGCGACTTCCAGCTTCACCCCTTGGTTCGCGAGCATGGCGTGGAACGATTCACAGCGCTTACCGATCGTTTTGGGGTGGCACTCGACAATGACGCGCTCGAACGGGGCCGCGAGCCGGACAATTTCGGGGTAATCCTCCGGCGGAATCGCACGCGGATCGAAGAAGCTCCCGGCGTTGTAGAGCTTGAGGTGTTGGGCCGGCGGCAGTTGCGCCAGCGCCCAACGGATCTGTTCGGGGATCTGGCCGACACCGACTGATTCCGGGAGCGTGTTCTTCCACAAATCGCACATCACGCAGCGGAACGGGCACTCGCGGTTGGTCAGGAACAGGGTCGCGACGTTCACGAGGCGCCCGTCGGCGGCCGGTTCGGGTTCGACGAGCCAGGCATACGGGCGGCCCGCGGTCAGCGCGTTCCGGGCCGGCCGGCGGGCCAGCACCCAGTCATCCGTGAAGAGCGGCACCGGCGTCATAGACCCTCTGGAAGATTCGGCGGTACGCGGCCGGGCTCGCGGGGAAGAGATCCTTGGGTTTGGTCGTTGCGCCGTGCTGGAACCGGCGCTTCGGGAACACCGGCATGTCCAGACCGGTCACGACTTTAACGCCCGCCGCAACGACTTGCCCCTTCAGAGCATAGAGCTTCTCGTGGTCCCAGTTCGTCAGTTCGATGAACGGAATCCCCTCCGCCACTTCAATTACCGAGGGGCACACGAAGGGACTGAGACCGGTGAACCCTGTGACCGAGAGCGGGGCGTAGGTCCGGGCGTATCCGCGGCTCTGCCCGCCCGAGTACGTCAGCGAGTGCTTGATCGCCTGGACGCCCCACCCTTCCTGGTACAGCATCAGGTTGTTCAGCACGCTCCGGATCGTCAGTTCCGGGTTATCCTCGATCGGGTAGTCTTTGAGGTTCTCGTCGCCCCCGTCGCCGTCGAGCAAATACTTCCATTCCGGGTACCGCGCCCGGATGCCGCGGCACATCGCCAGGGCCATCGCCGCGGACTGCACGTCGAGCGGCTTGTAGTCTTCGATCACCCGGATCGCGTCTTCGATCTTTACGTCGGAGCTGCGGACCGAGATCGGTTCGAGGAACAGTTCCAGCCCGAGACGACTCAGAAATTCGCGGGCCTGATCGAGATCCGGGCTGCCGCCGTCTACTTCGAGTGTGAACGCTTTGAGCCGGGACGGGCTGTCGCCGCGCTGGAGCAGGGCGTGGTAGGTGAGCAGGAAGACCGAGCCGCTATCGACGCCGCCGGAGAAGCAGACCCCGATCGGCTCCCGGGCCGGCACGCGGTCCAGCCAGCGGACGATCTCGTTGTAAGCGGCGCCGATGTAGCGCTCGCCGATGGTATTCGGGTCCGCGGGGAGCGAGTTCCGCGTCGGGGCGAAGAAGCGGTCGCAGGTGGGGCTCGGGTCCGGGCAGCCGACGAGTTCGAGCCGCATCACGTGGTGCGCGGGCACCATGCGCGTGTAGGACGGGTGGAACTGGTCCCCGAGGCCCAAGATGTTCAACTGGTCGCGGATGGCGTCGATCCGGTCGGCGACGATGAGGATCGGCCCGTCGTGCCACTTGGCGATGAAGTACCGCAGCAGCCGGCCGATGGTGCGCGCGAAGAAGATCGTGCGCCCGCGCTGGCCGATCAGGGCGAACTCGCCCTCGATGCGCCCGACCGCGCCCGCGTCTCCGGTGGCGACGAGTTCGCGCGCCTCGTCCACCGTCATGTTGTAGACGCGGTTACCAGCGGCGTCGGTGAGGTCGATGACCCGCGAGAGGGGGAGAGTGCGGTGCATGCGTCCGGCCTTTAATGAGCCAGCAGATGAATTCCAGTAGCCAATATAGCAGTACACGGACGGCGGCAAGAGTGTCGCATGGTACCGCGCCGCAGCGGGCTCTTTCGGCCAGGGTAACAATTTTGCAGATCGTCCGATCCTGTTTGAATTTTGCAATGCGGCGTGCGAAACTCTGAGAAGCAGCCGAGTCCCGTTCGCAAAGAGCGGGAGCGGGGGAACCACTGGGAGCGACGAGAGACGCTCCCCGGGGCGCAGGTGGGTACACCCACCGGGGCACGTTCAAGCCCTAGCCCGTCAGCTAACCTCGTAGGCCGGCGCGGGAGCGTCTCCCGCCGCTATTTGAACGGGCTCCCTCGTCGAATCATCTCGGACGATCGCGCCCATTCTCCGCACCCACGGTGCTGATGTGCTCGCGCTTGTTGCCACGGGCGACGTCCCGAATCCCGCCGCGCTTTATGGGCTACTGGCCGTCGCAGGTTTGTGCGGCGGAATCGTGTTCTGGTGGCTGACGGTTCGTGTGATCCCCAACGACAAGGTCGGGGTCGTCGAAAAACTCTGGTCGCCGAAGGGATCGGTGACGGACGGCCGGATCATCGCGCTTCACGACGAGGCCGGGTACCAAGCCGCGCTCCTTCGCGGTGGACTGCACTTCGGGTACTGGCGCTGGCAGTACCGCATTCACGTCGCGCCGCTCGTTACGGTTTCGCAGGGGCAAATCGGATACGTGTACGCCCGCGACGGGCAGCCGCTGCCACCCAGTCAGACGCTCGGGCGCGTGGTGGAGTGTAACAATTTTCAGGACGCCCAGGTGTTCCTGGCGCGCGTCGGCGAGGAGGCCGATTACGGGCAGCGGGGGCGCCAGCGGGCGATTCTCCGGGAAGGCGTTTACGCCATTAACCCTGCTGCGTTCGTCGTTATGACGGAGAACGGGGCGTATAGCCTCCCGCACCTGCTCGAAGCTCAGGAGGCGGACGCGATCGGGGCGTGGCACGAGCAGTTGACCGCGTGCGGCGGGTTCCAGCCGGTCGTGATCGGCGGCTCGAGCAAGACCGGTGAAACCGAAGTCCACGACGACCTGATCGGGGTCGTTACCGTTCACGACGGTCCCAGTTTGCCGCCGGGGGAGATCATCGCGCCGGCTGTGGGGACCGAGCCGGACGGCGCCAGTTACCACAACAACTACCAGGACTCCGAGGCGTTCCTGAAGGCGGCGGGGCGCCGCGGGCGCCAGTCCGCCCCGCTGACGGACGGCACGTATTTCATCAATCGCTGGTTCGCGTCGGTGGAACTGGTCGCCAAGACTGTCGTGCCCATCGGTCACGTGGGGGTGGTCGTGAGTTACGTGGGCCGTGCCGGGCGCGACGTCTCCGGTACCGGGTTCCGCCACGGCGAGCGAGTGCAAGACGGCGAGCGGGGCGTTTGGGAACGGCCCCTCGGCCCGGGGAAGTACCCGTTCAACGTCTATGCGGGGCAGGTGATTTTGGTACCGACGACGAACTTCGTGTTGCACTGGGTGACGGGCAGAACCGAGACGCACAAGTTCGACGAGGCGCTGCGGTCCATCGATCTGGTGACGCGGGACGCCTACGAACCACTGCTGCCGCTCTCCGTGGTCGTTCACATCGACTACCAACGAGCGCCCAGCGTGATCCAGCGGTTCGGGGACGTCAAGAAGCTCATCACGCAGTCGATCGACCCCATGCTCAGCGCCTACTTCCGCGACGTCGCGCACAAGAAGACGATGCTCCAGTTGCTCCACGAGCGGGATCTGATCCAGGCCGAGGCCCGGGCCGAACTGCGGACCCGGTTCCGCGAGTTCGACGTCGAGTGCGTGGACGTTCTCATCGGCAAACCCGTCGCGCACGAGAAGGACTCCAAGATCGAGGCACTGCTCGAACAGTTGCGGTTGCGACAGTTGTCCATCGAGCAACTCGAAACCTACGAGCGCCAGCGCACCGCTGCCGAGAAGTTGCGGACGCTCAACGAGGCCCAGGCTCAAGCTGCTGTTCAGGTGCAACTCACGAACGCGCGGGCCGAGATCCAGATCGCCGAGAGCCGCGGGGAAGCGGAGCTGGCGCGCGCCCGGAAACAGTCCGAACAGATGGTCGTTACGGCGGACGCGGAACTGGCTCGAGCGAAGCGCCAGGCCGAGCAAACGGTGCTGACCGCCGAGGCTCACGCGAAGGAGCAGGTGCTGGCCGGGCGCGGCGAGGGGCAAAAGGCCCTCCAGATCGGTCTTTCCGAGGCGGCGGTGGTGTTGCGTAAGGTTGCTGCGTATGGCGACCCGCGATTGTACGCCGCGTCGCTGTTGGCGGACCGGCTCGCTGATAGCACCCAACCGCTGGTACCGGAGCGCATGTTCGTAAGCGGGGCGAACGGCGAAAGCGGTGTGGCCGGCGGGCCACTGAACGCACTTCTCAGTTTGCTATTGGGCGAGAAGACCGGGCTCGGCTCGTTCGGCGATTCCCCTGAAGCGACCGAATTTCGGGGTGAGTGCGATAAACTGGCACGCGAAGCGATGGGTACGTTGACCGCGAAGTAGTCTCGTTGCCATCGCGCAAGTGCTGGGAATTCGCACTGCCAAGCCCTTCGATCCGGGACACGCAAGTTATCACCCGAGCCGCGCAATTTGCGCGGCTCGGCCTTTTGACTCTGAATCGCGTCGTTACGTGAAATTTGGGTTCGCTATTCAGTGTCCCACACGACGACGCGCCCGGAATCACCACCCGCGGCCAGCCGGAAGCCGTCCGGAGCGTAGGTCACACAATGGACCACGCCGATGTCCCACTGGTAATTCGCGCGTTCCTTTCCGGTGACCGTGTCCCACAAGCGCACCGTGGAATCGAAGCTCCCGGTTGCGAGTGTCGACCCATCCGGGCTGAATGCGACCGACAAGACCTGTCCCTTATGGCCCTTTAACACGACTCGTTCGCGCTTCGTTTTGAGGTCGTAGATTTTCGCGTTCCAGTCGCCGGCGGCGGCGAGCATGGACCCGTCGGTACTGAGGGCGATGGCGGGGCAGTCGCGTTCTTGGGGAAAGTCGATTGGTGCTGGTGTCGTAATGTCCCACACGCGCACTTTGCGGTGTCCTGTCGCCCAGGCCACGAGCTTGTTCTTCGGGCTAGCGGCGATCACGCGGACCCCATTAGGCTCGGAGAAGGGCCGCGGGGCCTTGCGATCTTTGATGGTGTCCCAGAGCTCAAACCAACCACCGCTGGCTTTAGTGCGATCCCCCGTACCGATTGCGATGAGTTGGTCACTGAGCACCGCAAGTGACGTGACTGAGGACGATTTGGAGGTGAACTCGCCCCACTTCTCTCCGTCCTGTTTGTATATCATCCACCCAAAGGCTCTACCGATGACCAACGCGGTTCCGTTCGACTGAAACCCGACTGAGTAGACCGGGAGCACCTTGGGACCGCGCTCGAGGAGCGACGCGACATTCCCGCCCGCGTCCCGCACGAGTACCGTACCGTCGCGCCCGCCCGTGGCAATGATCGACCCGTCCGGGCTGAACGCGATCGAGACGATGGCCTTATGAGCCACCTCGGACGTTTCGTGCTTGTGAGCCTCGAACAGCAGCATGTTTCCCGAACCCCGCTACCGCGGACTGGAACCGGCTTCCCCCTTCGGGGCACGGGCCGATACCCTGGAATTGTACACCCAAAGTCTTTGCGGGCGCCAATATGGAAATCGAGTGGACCGATGCGGACCCGGAGAGCGGAGAGAAGCGCTTCGTTCGGGCAGAAAAGTTCGCCCGCAAGTGGCACTTCAAGGTCCGGTTCCGGCGCCGAACCAACTGGGCGGCCGTGACGAACCCGTCACGGGAGATGTGGGAAACGTTACTCGATGCCCTCGAGCGCCGTTACCCGCGTCGCGAGGGAGTGACAGACGAAGACTTGAAGCAGGTTCGCGCCGTGGTCGCGGGACTGAAGCCCGATGAGAGCGAACTGCCGGAGTGAGCCGGCCGGTGGAGGTGCCCTGGTCTGCACTGGTTCCGTGAGTCGGGCACCCACCCCGATCTACCCCAAGTACGCGATTTTCGCCCGAGTCACCAGCCTACACCAGTCGCTCGCCAAAAACACATGCCTTATACACCCATCCTCGCGACACTCGGTTACGTTTTCTCACCGGACGGTCGGCGGGTGCTCATGATCCACCGGAACGCGCGCCCAGATGACGCACACCTTGGAAAATACAACGGCCTCGGCGGGAAACTCGAACCCGGCGAGGACGTGGTTGCGGGGATGAAGCGCGAGATCCGCGAGGAAGCGGGCATCGAGTGCGATGCCGTGCAGCTCGCCGGCACTATTTCTTGGCCCGGGTTCGGGAAGCGCGGCGAGGACTGGTTCGGTTTCATTTTTCGGATCGAACAGTTTTCCGGGGCGCCGCTTAGCGCGAACGCGGAAGGGGCGCTCGAATGGGTCGAGGTCGATCGCGTTTCGACACTTCCGTTGTGGGACGGCGATCGGTTCTTCTTACCCCTCGTGTTCGATCGTTCGGCCCCCCAATTCCACGGCGTCATGCCGTACCAAAATGGTAAGCCGGTCAGTTGGAGTTACAGTACCGTCAGCGCCGGCGTATAATGCTGCGTTGGCGCCCGGGACGGATAATTTCGCCCTATCCGGAACGAAACCGGTTTACGGCGCCTTCATGCGGCCTTCGTGTGCTACAGTTCGGCTGAAATACATGCACCTTCATCGCGCCGCGAGCGAGTTGTCCGCGGGTGATATCGCCCAAAGGGGATGTGGTGTTGTCGGCCCTTCCCAACATTCGTTCGACCACGCCTGGGGCGTTCGCGTTCGCCGTCGGTGCGGAACCCTCTCCCGGGTACCGGCTGCGGTGCGTGCGCGGGCGCGGGGGGTTCGCCGAGGTGTGGGAGGCGGAAGCGCCTTCCGGCCCGCCGGTGGCACTCAAGTTCATGCCCACCTCGAACACGAACACCACGGCCCGCGAGTTGCGCTCGATTCAATCGTTCCAGAGCCTCGAACACCCCTATATCGTCAAGACTTACGACGTCTGGTCGGTCCCCGGGTACCTCGTCGTTAACATGGAACTGGCCGAGGCGACGCTCCTCGACCTGATGCTGGTCTACCGCGACGACTTGGGGCAGGAACTCGAACCGGCCACGCTGTGCCTCTACTTGTGGCAAGTGGCCGAAGCGTTGGACTTCCTGAACGCCCGGCAGCACGTTCGCGACGGGCGCCGGGTCGGGTTCCAGCACGGCGACGTGAAGCCCAACAACATTCTGCTGTTCGGGGACACCGCGAAGCTCACCGACCACGGGCTCGCAACCGCCACGTTCGGTCCGAGTACGCCCTGTTCGCGCCAGGGGACGCGCGAGTACGCGGCCCCGGAAGTGTTCCTCGGGTCCATTACCGACTGGTCCGACCAGTACAGCCTCGCCATTACGTACTACGCGCTCCGGTGCGGGCGGTTCCCGTTCCCGCCACCGGTCAAAAATGCCTCGCGGTCTTCGCTGCGCCCGTTCGCGGACCTGAGTGGCGTCACGGAGCCGGAACGCGCGCCGCTACTGAAAGCACTCGCTCCGGTTCCACAGGAACGGTTCCCGAATTGCTGCGAGTTCATGTCGGCGGTTCTGAAGTCGCTCAACCTGCGCGTTGATTTCGGCGACGCAGATACTCCGATGAAAGTCGTCCCCGCCACGATCCGAAGCGGGTCAAATATCTTCCGCCGACCGGCTGGTCCGCCGGCTTCACACGGCACGCTCCGTCGACCGCCCTTCTCGAATCCCGGTTCGTGACCATTTAGCTCGCGCAATTACTCAACCCCACCGTAAGCGCCCGTGACTTTCGGCGGTCCCGATGACGGGGCCGCGCCCGGGCTGGTCGGCAAGTTTGCGGGCGGCAGAGTATCGGCGCCGCTCACGTGGGGCGGCCGGTCGTCGCGGTACGTGTCGCGTGTCGGTGATCGGGAATCGCGATCGCTGAGGCAACAGCAGTGCTGGCAGCACCCCGTTGCCTGGACCAGTGCGATCAGTGCAATAACCACCCACATACGCGACGTCATTTCCGTTTCTCCCGATCGGGCCGGACGTTAATACCACGCACCGAGACACGAACAAGCCGAACCGCGTGCCGCCTCTGCTGCGTTGAGCGCGGTTGTAGTCTCTCTATGTGCTTCGCGATGACTTTGGTGCCGGAAGCGTGCGAAGAACCGTTCTTTGGGACGGTCGCAACGTCTGGTGTTGCAACGAGAAGTGATAGCGGCGCGAGTCAAACCACTTCGCGAATGCGCGATTGCCTCTGTTCCCGATTCACCGGATAATGGGTCTACAAGTCTCCCGTTCTCTGATTCACGCAGCGGGACCACCGAACATGGCGATTGAGTTCAACTGCCCGCACTGTCAGCACGCATACCGGCTCAAGGACGAGTTCGCCGGCAAGTCGGCGACCTGCAAGACCTGTCGCGCCAAACTCACGATCCCGCAGCCGGTTGTTGTCGCGGGCGGGGCGCCGCGCCTGACGGCCGAGGAAATCGCCGAGGCCGAGGCCAAGGCGCTCGCGGCGCTGGCCGACGAACAAGCCCAGGTCGAAAAAGACGCGGCCGCGCAGTTCATTCCCATCGAGTGTCAGCACTGTAACCACAAATGGACCGAACCGCTCGCAAAGGCCGGTAAGAACGCCCTCTGCCCAGAGTGCCGCCAACGGGTCAAGATCCCCGAACCGAAGAATGATGCCCCCGTGCCCTGGAATCAGGAGCGTAGCAAGCTCCCGAGCATGGCGAAACAGAACTTCGAGAAGCTCGCAAATGTTCAGGATGCGGCCGACGCCAAATTCGTGTCTGGTAAGGCCCTGACACAAGCCGGGGCCGACGGCATCGAGTACGAACCGCGCCCGCTGAAGCAAAAGGTAACGTTCGCCCTCGTGATCGTGGGGGCGCTGCTCGGAACGACGCTCGGGGTTCGCTCGTGCTACGTGGGGCGCGTCGAGCGCGGCGAAGACCGGTTGATGGTGGAAGCGCAGGAGGAGTTCGCCAAGTCTACCGGCGCTCTACCGGCGAACGATGCACCGCCCGAAGCTCAGTTGTGTTCCGCGCTCCTGTACATCGCCGGCGGCGAGCACGCGGCGCGGCACAAGGAGCCGAAAATCAAGGAGGCACTGGAGCAATTCGCGAAGGCACGCGACGCGATCCGCAAGGCGCCACCGAGCCTGTCGCGTAACGCTGTGGGCGGTGAGCTGGCGGTTGCGATCCTCATTCTGGGCGGCAGCGAACAACAAGCCCGCGACCAGGTCCGCATTCGCTGGACGCCGGGTACCGACCTGAAGACCCGCCCCAACGAGCGCCTCTACACGGTACTCGACGAACTGCGCCAGTCGCTCGAACTACTGCGGGCGGCCGAGTTCGAGTTCAAGAACCACCTCGCCCGCCGACTCTCGCGCGAACTCACCAAGCAGGGGCAGGGGCTTCTCGCGGTCGAAATGATCCCGCTCGCGCTCTTCAACGAGAAAGAACAAGACGAGGCGAAGGCATCCATCGCGCTGGAGGTCTTGCGTACCGATAAGGGGAGCGATTTGCCGCGCCGGGTGATGGGCGATCTGAAGGGGCGCGGGCCGGAACTGATGAAGAGCGTCCCGACCCCGGCTTCGGCCCAAACGCTCTTTTTCGCAGTTGATCCCGAGAAGGCGCCGCGAATCATCGCGCCACCCGCAGGTGAATCGATGCTGGAATCCAGCCGCTTCGCGTATGTGGGTAAGGCGCTGGTGGAAAACCAACCCGACGTTGCAGTCCAGTTGGCACAGCGGCGCGGCCCTCCGGAGGGGCAGATTCGGGCGCTTGCGTTGTGTGCGGACTGGTCCGCTGACCCGGGGCCGGCGCTCGACGCGGCTCAAGCGATTTTGTCCGCGAACAAGGGGCGCAAGGAGATTTCGGCGTTCTCCGTGCTCCGGCTTGCGCAGATCGCGGCCGAGAAGAACAAGCCCGATCTGGCGAAGGAGTTGGCCAATCTCATCGCGGACGATGGGATGAAAGCGTGGGCGCGAGGGGCGATCGTTCAGGCCCGCTCCGGGGCCGGATCGAAGGACAAGGCCGACGAAAGTTGGGTCGAACTCCCCCCGGCCGACAAACCGAAGGAGGTTCGTGCCGGGCATGCGTGGGGGCTACTGTGGGTGGCCCGACAGAACACGCGGCTGTCCGGGGACCACTCGGCCGAACTCAAGATCGTGAACACGTGGCCGACGGTCGGGATTCCGTTCGGTAAGGCCGGTATCGCGCTCGGGTTGCAGGATAATTAGCGTGTGGCCGTTCGGACTGTTCGGCTCACTCGCGGCCTGGGAGCTGCGCCGGATCGCCCGGCGCGGCCTCGCCACGCGCGTGCGCCTCATCTTGCTTTACACACTCTTTCTTGCGTTCATCGCGTTCGCGACACTCTGGTTCCAACCACAGGTTCCCGCGCGCGACGTGTTCTTCGGACGCCCGGGTGTGCTGGCGCCGGCGGAACTGGCCCGGTTCGCCAATGCCTTCGCGCTGACGCTGCTCGAAGTGCAACTCGTGGCCGTCGTTGCGCTCGCGCCCGCGCTCGCCGCGTCCGCCGTGTCGGAAGAGAAGTATCAGCAGACGCTCCCGTTGCTACTCATCACGCTCCTGACGGACCGCGAGATCGTGTTCGGCAAGGCCGCGGGGCGGATCGCGTTCGTGCTCGCGGCCCTATTCGCGGGTCTGCCGGTGCTCATGATTACACAGCTTTTCGGGGGCGTGAGCACGGCCTTTCTCGCAGCGGCTTACTCGGTTACCGCCGGTACCGTTGTGCTGTGTGCTGCGATTGGTGTTAGCGCTGCGTGTTACGCGCCCGATCTCCGATCGGCGGTGCTTCGGGCCTACACGCGCATCGCGATTTTCGTGTGTGGCGCGTTCGTTCCGCCGTTCGTATTCGCCAGCCCCTTTGGTGTGCTCGTGGTGCTCGCGAGCGAGCCGATAAACGAACAGTTCGTCGGGCTGGCGTTCGGGTACCCACTGATTCAGGTGCTCGTTGGGAGCCTGTTCCTCATCAACGCGGTGCGTGCGTTGCGGTTGCGCGATGCCACCGCGGGGCCACCGCCGGCGACCGCGTATCCCGAACCACCTAAACCCGCCGAGCCGCCACTGCTCCAACCGGAAGATGAAGTTCCGCCCGACCTGCCCCCGATCGATGCGGGCGATCCCGTGTTATGGAAGGAGCGGTGCGTGGGCTGGCGCCCGAAGTGGGCACCACTGGCGCTCTCGAAGTTCATGGGGTTCGTCGCGGGCACGGTCGCCATCGGGTTGTTCGCGTGTGGCATGTGGATATTCCTCGCCCGCGTGGCGAAGGGCTTTGATCCGTCTGAGATCGAGCGCTATTCGGGGCAATCGGGTGGGTTGGAAACTGGCAGTTGGCTCCTGGTGGGGGCCGGCGTGTTCGCAGGAGGTCGGTACTTATTGCCGCTCGCGGTAGGGCTAAGTGGGGCGATCGCGGGCGAGCGGTTCCGCGGAACGCTCGACGTACTCCTCACCACCACACTCGACCGGCACGCGGTGTTGCGCGCGAAGATTCAAGCGCAAGTGGAACGAGGAACTGTGTTCGGCGCGGTCGCCGTGGCCGCGGTAGGGACGGCGTTCATCGCGGACGCGGGGATTCGTGTGGGACTGGCTGCGGCGGGGCTGACCGCGATCGCGATGGCACTGGTAGTCGCCGTGGGTGCGTGGTTCACGGTCCGCTGCGCCAGCGACGCGCGCGCGTTCCGGCTCCTGCTCCCGGTCACGATGCTCGTGGTGGGCTGGCCGGTGTTCGTGTGGAACCTGCTGCGCGGGGAGGCGCCGGTCCCGCCGCAAATCCTGTTTTGGGGGCTGGTGAGCGCCGCGTGCGTGTGCGGTGTTGCGGGTTTGGTGTTCTGGGTTCACGCTGCGCATGTGCTGTCGCGCGGGGAATGATTGCTTCTCAAGACTGATCGCGGTCGTTCAGTTCAGGAAGTAACGGTACAGGTCGGCGAGTGTCATTTCTTCGCACACGCTTTCGGGGAGCAAGTGACTGGGGACGAACATTTCGGCGGTCTGCGTGGCCGGGCACATCACGACGTGCTGCGCGGTGATCTCCTGGAGAACGTGCTTGCTCGTCAGGAGGTTCAGCGGGCGGACCTGACCCACGAACGCGGCCATGTGTGCGTAACGCGGACACTCTTCCGGTGTGCTCAGATCACGAAAGTGATTGGTCGCCAGCAACGGCTCCGATCCCCGGGCTTCACGCACGGTCGCGCGCCGCGGGGCGCGCTCAACAATCGCACGTTCCTCGTTTCGCGTACCCACCACGGTAATGATGCCACCGGACATGAGCCGCTCGGTGGTGATCATTTCGAGGGCCGCGCGGTAGTTCGTTGCGGTATCGAGGACGTGCCGGAGGAACAGTAGCATCGGGTAACCGTCCGGGTCCGAGCCGCCGAACGCCGCGTTCAGGCACACGCAGAACCCGTGGCTCGACAGACCCGTAACCGCACCCAACATGCCGAGGAAGCCGGCGTTCACGCCGTACTCTTCGGTCACCAAGCAACTCGCCTTCGCGACCTTCTCGGCCGGGAACCAGTCCATGTTCCGCGCGAGCACCGGTCCGTCCGGTCCCGCGAGCGCGAGGGTCGAACACCCCATTGCGCTCGCGCCCATGAGCAGGTCGTAACACAGGTTCGCGGCCAGAAGGTCGACCGGTTCCACCCCGATCACTGCGGCACTGGTTCGGGCGCGATCCGCGTGGACCTTGTACTTCGCGAACACGTGCGGGGCGACGTGTGCGACCGGCCCCAGTTTTTTGAAGAGACCGCACGTGGCGGTGAGCAGATCCTTCGACTTGGCGACCAGGTCCGCTGGGTACGGCGGTACGTGACCGACGACGCGGACCGGTTCGTAGCTGTAGCCCTCGCTGTTCGTGATTTGCACGGGGCACCTCCGGATGCGATGTGACTTCGCTCCGATAGGACACCCTCACCCCAAGCTCTCGCCGCGCCGGAAGACGAGGCCCGTTGTTCGCGTGGTCCCACCTTCCATCGTCGAGCGCCGGCGCGCGCCTTCCGTAGCATCTGGGTCGAAGGTGAAGCCTGCTTGCTGGAGCAGCTCAGCCCAACGCTCCACCGCAGAGTCAGTTCCGGCCACAAAGACGACGCGACAGCCCTGAAACGTTGCCAGAATGTTCGGGGCGAACTGGTCCTCAATGTGTTCGAGGAAACCCACCGACCAACCCAGATCGAATTCGCCCGCGAACAGTGGTTTACGGCAGTAATCGTGTTCGATGATGACTTGACAGTCGCGTGCGACTTGCGGGTCGCCAGACACGCCGACGGCCCGGATGCTTTTGCGTCTGGCGCGGTAGACCGTTTCGGGCGAATTGCACCCGACGTCGATCAGCGTCCGCACCCCGAACCGGGACGCCAGGAAGTCGAGCACGCCTTCATCGAACTCTTCGGCTCTGAGGTCGGTGTCGTGTGTGTACTTGATTTCTGGCACCAGTTGCGGGCGCCCCAGCGCGCGGCGAAACAGGAACGAGAGGAAGTAACTGTCCACCAGCAGGTCGGCGGGGGGCATGTGCGCGAGCACACGGGTCGCGCGCCGGCTCTTGATCGTGTTGTTCGACAGCATGTACATCGCCGCATCGGAGCGGAACGAAAGTTCGTGAACGGCGTCCGAATGGCGCTCGCTCAGGCGCTCGCTCGCCTGCCACGAGATGGGCATGACGCGCTCTGTGGGCAGGATATGTGCCCACTTCGGGTGCGCGGCGACGGCTTGGTCTAGCGGCACCGACGAGAGGTCGAGCCAGCCCCGTTCGCGCCGGGACCGGAGAACCGCGCACACGCGCTCGTAGTGATCCCGGATCACGGCCCCACCGGGAGCCGAGGTCATGAAACTGGCACTCATGTACCCAAGCGGGTCACGGTACCCGACGAACCCGTTGGCGTCGGCCAGATCGAACACGAAATCCAAGCTGGTCAGCACGATGCAGTCGGCATCAAGGTACAGCCCGCCGTAGTGGGCGAGCAGGTACGCGCGAATAAAGTCGGCCTTGTGAGGAAGGATGAGCGCGTCGATCGGGAGGTCACGGTCGTGGAGGAACAAGGCATCGAATCCGCCCCGGTCGAGCACTTCAACGCGAACGTGTCGATTGTGCGCGCGGATCGTTTCGCAACACAGCTCGATGTACCCCGGCATCGGCCCTTCCCAGTACACCCACACGGTGCGGGGAGTGCGGACCGTCTCCATCGGAAGTGAATCGATCGATGATGTCGCGATCAGAGGCGCCGGTTCGGGTACCTCTTGTGTGCGCGCGGGGTCGGAGACCTGAAAAACCGCGAGGTAATCCGCTTGGCACACTCGCACCAATCCGCGCGCCGCGGCGATCTCGTCCACAACTCGGCGCACGTCGGGCCAGTCGGGGTCCGGGTAACCGTGGCACGCGAGATATCCGTCCGGCGCGAGCCGCGTGAGCGCGAGTTCCATGTCCGCGCGGACGTGCGCCGCGTCGTGCTCCCCGTCCACAAAAACGAGATCGAAGGGACCGAGGTGCGGATCAAGTTCGGCAAAGTGGCACTGGAAGAACGTAACGTTTGGTGGGCAACCGAACCGTTCAAGCCAGCCTGCCGCAGGCGCGGAATCGAGAACGTCGACGGAAACGATTTCGCGCGCCGATTGCGCCAGCGCGACCGTACTGCGCCCGCGGAACCGGCCGAATTCGAGCACCCGTTTATCGCGCGCGAGTTCCCAGAGCGCTCGCCCCTCAGTGAAACTCAACCACCCAGGCACGCCTTCGGGGTGCCGGTATGTGTCAGCCGGTTCGGGAGCGAAGCGGAAGTCGGGAACGAAGTCCGGGGCGTAGGCCGGCGGGGTGCCGAACGCACTGATAACGGGGACGTGCTCCACGAGGCACGGGCTCGTGTACCAGAGCGGCCAGCCCGCGCCCCCCGCGATCGTGACCGCGCGCGCGTCCTGTCCGCCCCCGTGCCGGTCCCATTGGTCGAGCATGGCGCCCAGCCCACCGCGGCTAAACACGTAAGCCTGTGAGCCCCACAAACGGGCCTTCTGCCACTGCGCGTTCGGGCCGGTCGTTAGCGCCGGGCGCGCGAGCCGGTAGCCGAGTTCCGGGCACGTGCGCGCCCACGGGTCGTGGATCGTGTCGGGGACGAACAGACTGCCCCAGTGGAGCTGTCCCGTTGTGATCGGGTGCCAGCGCGTGAGGTTCGCCCACAAGTGGCGGTTCACCTGTACGTCGTCTTCGAGCACCACGGCCCACCAGCACCCGTCCCCCCACGCGCGCTGGAGAACCGTTCGGTACATTCGGGACGTGCTCTGCCACCCGACCGGCCAGTCCGCGGGCTGGCGCAATACGACGGGCGCGCTGGGCCAGTCGCTCACGCGGATCGATGCCAGGGTCCGTTCCAAAACGGCCTCGCGCCCCGGACACGTAACGACGTACAGACCGAAATACGGTAGCGTTGGCATTGTTTGAGCAAAGAAAAAACGAACCTGCGGCACCATGTGCCGCAGTGGAGGGGAGTTCGGCGCGGTACGAGGCCGCGATGAACGCGCCGATTATCCTGTGATGTCGGAAGGGAGCGGAGGGGGAGGGGGGGGCCACCCCTGGAAAGCTCCGGCGACGGGCGCGGATTGTTCGAGAGGGGACGTTGGGCAGCAACCCGTCGGGTTGGGGCCGCCGCCGTAGAACCAGACGCCGTCCGGCCCACTCCAGGACGGTCCCGTGCGGAGCCAAGCGAGTGCCGTGAGCGGCACCCCCGCGGGGGTGGACCCGGAAACGGGTACGCCGGTCGCACACCACTGTCCCCCGACGGGGGTAACGTCTACGTCGTAGGTCTGCTTCGGCTCCGCTGATCCTACCGGTGGAACGTGTCCCGCGACCACGCGCACTCGCACAGTCAGCGGTAACGATCCCGCGGTATCACCGTCGCCCGTAGATCCGCGCACGCAGATCGTCCCACCCGGAAACGAGCCGGAGCCTGAACCGGTCCCGCTAACCAGGACGTTCATGTTAATCGTTGGGCACTGGATCTGCACGGTTGCTCCGAATTTCAAGTGAAACAGATGCAAAGTCGCCTTTAGGTCCGTTGGTTGTGGTTCGACCCGGGCCGAAGCCGGTCATTCCGTTTCTATGTACCGGGCAGTTAAAACCGACACATCAGCCCCGTTGCAGTAGATCCCGTATTCCCCTATGAGGTGCGGGTCGGGCAGCATCCGTCGTTGTTGACTAAGTGCGAATTCGTTGGTCAGCTCTGAGCACTCGGCCCCGTCCCACCGGATGCTCCAGACACACTCCGGACGCACTTCGAGTTCCAGGAGGTGCTCCTTGGGTCCGGGAGACGCGACGGGCGTTCCGGAAAATCCCCACACTTGTAGATCCGGTCTTTGATCGGTGAGTCGGACGAGATTGCCGCGCGAGCGCGACAGCGAGTATTTGGCCGCGTTTCCGGGGAGCCCAACGTGTACGAGGTGGATGAGCTGGCACCGGAACTCGTTCGGTTCCTGGGACGGGCTACCGCCGCCAAAGTAAATACCAACGCCACCTTCCCAGGTTACCTGTCGGAGCCCGACCTGGAGCTTGTACCCTTTCGCTTGTGTTTCCCCGAGTCGGAGCAGCGATTTACTCGGTGACCGTACCGAAAGGAGTTCCTTCTTGGGGTTGAAGTCGAAGAACGCGATTTGACTGGCGCGCCACAGGCGTTCCGTGGGCTGAGCGGTCAGGAGGTTTCGCCATTTTTTGGGATCGTGCGGTGGCTCTTCCGGGGGTAGCGGCTGTTTCGCTTGGTTTGGTACCGGCGCGGGCGCGAACGCGGTGTACCCACCGATCCCGGCCCCACCGAGCACCAGTACCAGTGCCGCGACCCCGCGCCACCGGCGGCGCCTCGGGCGCGGTTGGATCTTCACCGTAGCGGGGAAGAACGACGTCGGCGTCTCGGAAGCCGAGAGGTCGTTCGACTCGGCACCGGACACAGACAGGCCGGACAACTTGGACAGCCCGCGTTCGTCCGACAGGCTCTTGAGCGCGTCGGCGACCTTTCCCGGGGTCGCCGGCCGGTCGTCCGGGTTCTTCGCCAGCATCCGGTCGAGGAGCGCGACCAGTGGCGCGGGGAGTTCGGGCCGGCGGGTCGTGATCGGCGGCGCGGCCTCTGTCTGGTGCGCGGTCATCAGGCGCATGAAGGTCTTGCGCTCGGTCCCGGAGAACGGCGGGTCGCCCGCGAGCAGGGCGTACAGGGTGCAGCCGAGACTGTAGATGTCGGCGCGGACGTCCACCGCGTGCGTGTTCGCCCACTGCTCCGGGGCCATGTACTCGGCCGTTCCCATCACTTCGCCGGCCCCGGTCAGCTCGTCGTCGTTCGGGTTCGGGTCGTTCGACCGGAGCAGGGCCAACCCGAGGTCCAGCACTTTGACCTGCCCACTCGTGGACAGCATCAGGTTGGACGGCTTGATGTCCCGGTGAACCAGGCCGTTCTCGTGCGCGTGCTGGAGCCCGAGGGCGGCCTGGCGCACGAGTTCGCACGCGACGGGAACCGGGAGCGGTCCGCACCGGTTAATGAGTTTGGCGAGGTTCGAGCCCTCGATCAGTTCCATTACGAGGAAGTGCAACCCGTCCACGTCGCCCGCGTCGGTGGCCCGGACGATGTTCGGGTGGTCCAGGCGCCCAACTACTTCCATTTCCAACTGGAACCGGGCCACCGCGCGGTGGTCCCACATTTGGCTCGCGGACAGGATCTTGACGGCGAAGAATTTCTTGAGGCGCGCGTGCTCGGCCCGGTACACGGTACCCATCCCACCCTGGCCGAGGCGCTCCATGATCCGGTACTGTCCCAGGCGCTCCGGGGGCTTGGGGACGACGTAGTGGACCTGTGTGGGCGGGAGCGAGCGGCTCGACGCGAGCACGTAAGGGTAATCGGGCAGTGTAGGGTCGCTCGGGCCGACATTGTTCTGAGACGATCTCGCCGGCTTTCGGAACTTCGAGTGGGTCACCTCGTCCATTCGGCGCACCGCGGCGTCGCAGGATTTGCAACTCGATACGTGTGCCCCGATCTCGTCCATCGTGGGCGCGGGCAACTCGTCCGAAAGGAACGCGGCGAGTTCGGCCGGGGTGGGGCACGCGCGCGGCGCGGATTGGGGGGCTTCGGGTGTTCGGTTCATCAACGATCCCCTCGGAACGGAATCATCGGTCCCAGTACCACCACGCCCGGCGCCGGGCCTAACTGAATACCCGCCCGTGCGGACTTACACCCGAAGCACGAGCGCACTCGTGTTTATGCGCGGAACGAGGCTAATTTACTCGCGGACCGCTTCGCGAGCATCGCACCGGTCGCGCATTGCTCTCAAATAAGTCCCCAAACTACCGCAAACACGTCACCTGGGGTAAGTGTTCCCGAAAGATCGCTTGAATAACGCGAGTCGCAAAGGTGTCGGATATAGCAATCGTATAGAACTTGCGCGTGAGTGGAAAATGAGGGCGATGACGCGAACCCGGCGGTTTGGGAAAAATTAACCGACGATTGTTCGCGTGTGAAAACAATTCACTCGGCGCGGCACGGCACGGCACGGCGGTTGCAAAGTCATGGGTGCCGGGGACGCAGGGACACGCTGCCCGGGCATCTAACCTTCTCACATCGAGGGCCGAGTGATGCAAGCCGACAGCATTGACCGCAACGATCTGTACCGTTTGGCGGACGACGGCTGCCCCCACAGCCCGACCAGCGACACCAGCGCCCGCGACATCAGCGCGTTATGGATCGCGCTCGGTAAAGACGACCGAAGGGCCGAGTAAAACTTCCCAACACAATTGAAAAGAAGGACTCAAGTCCCCGCCGCCGCTCTCGGCGGGGAGAGTGAACCGCCCCCTCTTCTGCACTTCACTTCTTCTACCAATCCCACCCCTTCGCCTACCAGGAAATATTTGACTCAAAATAAATCGACTCGGAGTGATTGTCCGGACAGTCAGTGGTTGGACTTTTGTTCGCGCGCTGGGCGGGTTATAGGACCGCGACCCCATACTTGGTCGAAGGAGGTCCGCATGCGCCCGGTGGGTATCGTTCTGGCCGTTCTGCTGATCGCGGCGTGTCCACCGCGCCGGTCCCGCGTCGTGTACGTCCAATCGGTCCCAGTTACTCCGATTGTGGCAGCGCCTGTTGCCGATCTCGTTCCCCAGGCTCCACCTCCGGTAGCCGTAGACCCCGTTCTCGATCCCCACCTGCGGGCGTGGGAGGAGAAGGTCGCGGGGCTCACAAACTTGCGCGCGGAAGTGTCTCTGACCCGCACCGACGCGGTATTCATGAAAACGACCTCTTTCGGCGGGCCGGAATCGGTGGTGCTATGGATGAAACCGAACTACGTAGTCTTTCGGATCAATAACATCGGTGACCCGGCGAAGACCGACTATGAGGCGTTTATTTGCGATAGCAAATTCCTGTACTTGTACAGCGGCCTCGCCAAGACCATCACCGCAATCAAGTTGCCACTGAATGCAGAAGCGAACCGGCCGTGGAACCGGCTGCTGGCCCCGAACCCGGCACTCGAACTCCTTTCCGGCGTGAAGGCGAAGGAGATGAAAGAGCGGTTCGACATCAAACTCCTCAAGAGCGATGAGAACTATCTTTATCTGGATCTGAAGCCGCGCTCGGACGAAGGCACGCGCGCGTTCGCGCACATGCGATTGGCCCTTTACGGTCCGGGACCGAACACGGCGAAGATCTCATACTTGCCGGCCCAGGCGTATGTGCTCAAGCCGAACGGCGACACGGAAGTGTGGAAATTCACGAACCCGCAAATCGATCTCCCGGGTGTAGAGGCGAAGCACTTCCAGTTCGTCAACATCAAGGGTTGGAAGCTTCAGCAGATTCTCCCACCTCCGAAAACAAACGCAGACGATTCGCTCGAACCGTAAAGCCGTAGTCGGGCGGAAGAGTTCCCGGCGCGCGAAAACGTCGCAAGCCGGGGGGCGTTCACATGTAGCACTCGTCGTCGGCGCTCGCGGCCGGTGTGCGTGCCTTTTTCGCGCGCTTGCCGGGAGTCGGTGAGTCGAACAGCCGCTCGACCCCGCCTCGCAGGTCCATCAGGAACCCACGGACCAGGGGCGGGCGCAGCTCTTCTAGCCCGAATTGCTTCTTGAGGTCCGCCGCCAGTGCTTTGGCGGCCGGTGTGTCGTACCACTCGATCAGTTCTTTTGCCAGTTCCAGGGCGTGCGCGTGGTGGTCGTTGTGCTCGGCGTCCGTGTCGGGGTTCGCGGTGTCCGCGTAGTAGTCCACGTTCAGGAACGCCTTGTACGCGCCGCAATCCGCGTGCTCGATCACGTACACGTCCGTCACCTCGCCCTTGGTGAGCGTCAGCACCAGTTTCAGGTGGTCGTAGAGGGCTTGCTTCCAGGTCGAGAAGTCGAACGGGACGCAGGTGTGCGCGCTGCGCTGGGTACACGTCGGGTGGTAGACCGGCGCCTTCTTGTTCAGCCCGATGGCGCACCCCGCGAACGTGAGGTGATAGTACCGGTTCGTCAGGTTGTCGTGGTCCAGGAACCGCACGAGGTCGTCGAGCAATCTGCAATCGACGCAACTGATGACGAGCGCGTACTTGCGCGGCGCGAGGTAGTGGTGTGGGTACTTGCGGGACAGTCCGGGTGATGTCGGCATGGTTGCGGTCCGATGGAGTTGGGTGGCCCACCAAGTTACCCAATCCTGCGCCCGAAGTGTGAACATTTGCGGAACGGGCACGGGAAGATGTTCCCTTTGCCCCCGCGAAACGCATACTTTCACTACTGTTCCTCTCGCTGCCAAGAGGCCCACCCTCATGCCCGTCTCCCGTCCGCTCGCGGCCGTTGTACTCACCGGTTCTGTGTTCGCCGTCGCTGTCGCGTTCCAGAACACGGACGTCGCGCCGACGACGCCCACACTGCCCGTTCCGTCCCCGCTCACCACAGCGCCGCCGAAGTACTGGCGCGGGAACCTGCACACGCACACGCTCTGGAGCGACGGCGACGATTTCCCCGAAATGGTCGTCGATTGGTACAAACAGCACGGCTACGACTTCCTCGCGCTCACGGACCACAACGTGATTGCGGAGGGTGCGAAGTGGGTGGACGCCGACGCCAACGCGACCCGCAAGGCGGCCGTGGCGAAGTACACGCGGCGGTTCGGGGATCGGTGGCTCGAAACGCGCACCGTGAAGGACAAGGCACAAGTGCGGTTGAAGCCCCTCGCCGAGTTCCGTTCGCTCTTTGAAGAGCCGGGCAAGTTCCTGCTCGTGCCCGCGGAGGAGATCACGCACGCTTACGCGAAGCGCCCGGTCCACATCAACGGCATCAACCTGCGCGACCCGATCAAGCCCCTGGACGGTGCGGACGCGGTCGAAACGGTTCGCGTGAACCTGCGCCAGGTGAACGAGCAGCGCACGAAGACCAGCCGCGCGATGATCGCGTTCCTGAACCACCCGAACTTCGGGTGGGGCGTGCGCGCGGAGGAGATGCTACTCGCCGACGAGTTGCGCTACTTCGAGGTGTTTAATGGGCACCCGGGCGTGCGGAACTACGGGGACGGCGCGCACGCGAGTTGCGAGCGCGTGTGGGACATCACGCTCGCGCTGCGCCTGGGCAAACACAACCTGTCGGTCGTGTACGGGCTCGCGACCGACGACTCGCACGGGTACCACGAGTACGGCGTGGGTAAAGTGAACCCGGGGCGCGGGTGGGTGATGGTGAAGGCCCCGTTCCTCACCGCGGAAACCGTCGTGAAGGGGTTGGAAGCGGGCGATTTCTACGCGAGCACTGGTGTCGTACTGAACGAGATCACCCATGAGGGCGGTGTTCTGAAGCTAGCGATCCGGACCGAACCCGGGGTGACATACAAGACGGAGTTCGTCGCCACGATGAAAGGAACCGATCTGACCGGTTCGCCGAAGGTGTTCACGGACAAAGAGGGCAAAGAAACTCCGGTGACGGGGGACTACTCACCCGACATTGGCAAGGTGGTGGCGCAATCGACCGATCCGAACCCCACGTACACGCTGACGGGTAAGGAACTGTACGTCCGCGCGAAGGTGACGAGCAGCAAGCCGCACCCGAACCCCTACGCGAAGGGCGATGTCGAAGTCGCCTGGACGCAGCCCGTTGTTCCGAGCGCGAAACCCTAATTCGTGCGACACGGCACGCGGAGTCACGAATCACACCGTGGCTTCTACTTGCTGTAGCGGCGGAGTAATTCAATCACCGTATTCGCCACGAGCTGGTAGCTGTCGCGGCTGTACCCGCCACTCAACAGCATGACGACCGGGATGCCGCGTGCCCGGAGCTGTTCGACCACGAACAGGTCGCGCGCGAGCACGTCCTCGGCGGACAGGTGCAACCCGCCGAGGGAGTCGTGCGTGAACACATCGGTACCTGCGTTGTAGACCGCCAGCCCGACGCGCTCGCTGCGCCCGATCGAGTCGAGGAACCCGGGAAGCGTGCGTTCCAGAATTTGCAGGTATTCTGTCCCCGCACACCGAGTGGGGAGGGGGACCGGGCAATCGATCCGAGCGCGGGCTTCTCGGTCGTGGGCGGGATAAATGTTGGGGTTGTACGCATCGAACATGAACAGTTGGCGGTCGGCACGGAAGTGGTGGCTGACGCCGTTACCCTGATGGGCGTCGAGGTCCACATACGCGACGCGATCAGTTGCGGTCAGGCGCCCCTCGGCTCGCAGTCTGTTGACCAGATATGCGACGTCGTTGAACACGCAGAACCCTTCGCCGCGGTCCGGTTTGGCGTGATGATAACCACCAGAGAGATTAACTGCGACGCCGGAAACGAGCGCCTCACGCGCAGCAACGAGCGAACCCGCCACGGCCCACCGCATGGGTCGCAGAATCACTCGCCACACCGCCCACGCGGGCAACTTCCGGAGAAAGGGCAATTCCAGCGCCCACGACAGTTCGAGCGGGTCGTTCAGGCGCTTCAAATAAGTCGGATCGTGAACGGCCATGAGATCGGCGACGGACACTGGGCGCGGAACCCCCACCCACGCGCGGTTCCGCAAGCGCCGAACCGCGCGCCCGATGGACTTCCACGCGCGCCCGTACTTACGCGAGTCGAACGGGTGCATGCGCTCCAGCCCGAGGAACCCGATGTTGTAATGGCGGGTGTAGACCAACTTCATGGGCAAGAACCTGCGCCCGGTCTTCGGGTGGATGCATGTTGAGATGCGTCTCGCCGATCATACCAGATTGCAGCGGCAGATTCGACGAGCGCAATCAATCCGCCACTGATGAACGCGGAACGCGCGGATCAGTCATAGGAGAAGCCGATAATCTCAAAAGGGATACGGACCTACAAAGAGGCGACAGAAAACAGAAAGTCGCGGGTAGACATCTGGGACCGAGATCGCCTTGGAACTTCGGATCGCCCGCCGCAGAACTTCCAAAGCAGTTTCGAGGATTTCTGAACCACTATAAGTGTCACTCCAAATGAACCTCGATGCTTACCTCTCCCGCATCGGTTACGTCGGCCCGCGCACCCCGACGCTCCCCGTATTGCGGGACATCATCCTCGCACACACCTGTGCGATCCCGTTCGAGAACCTCGATGTTCTCTTGGGGCGCGAGATCCAGTTGGAGCTGCCTGCGATCGAGCAGAAGCTCGTGGGGGATCGCCGCGGCGGTTACTGCTTCGAGCAGAACTCGCTGTTACTCGGCGCGCTGAGTGCCATTGGATTCAGTGCTCGCCCACTGGCTGCGCGGGTGCGAATCCAGATGCCGCGTGAATACACCCCGCCGCGAACGCACCTGTTTCTGCGTGTCGAGGTGGACGATGATTCGTGGTTGGCCGATGTGGGGCTTGGTGGGCTGACGCCAACGACGCCGATACGCATCGACCAAATCGACGCCGAGCAACCGACCCCACACGAAACGCGGCGCATCATTCGTGAGGAGCGGAACCCGGCGCCGCGGTACTTCCACCAAGCGAAACTCGGCGACACCTGGGCGGACGTGTACGAGTTCACGCTCGACGAGATGCCCGATATCGACCGCGAGGTCGGCAACTGGTGGACGAGCCGTCACAAGAACTCGAAGTTCCGCCAGAACTTGCTTACCGCACGCGCGCGACCGGACGGGACACGGGTCTCGATCTTGAACCGCGAGTTCACACATCGTCGCGGTGCTGAGGTGATCGAACGGTTCGAGATCACCGACCCCGATCAGCTACTGAGTGTGCTCGCCGAACGATTCGGACTGGTCTTCCCGGCGGACACGCGGTTCGGCGCACCGGGCTCTGTGTGGCCGACATGACCGTGCTGATTATCCACTCGACAATCACCCATGACACGAGCGTGCCTGTCGCCTTCAGTAAAACTGCGGTTGTGGGGCACACGTTGACCGTGCCCCAATGCTCACGTCCTTATTCTCGCGGTGCCCGTCCCTACTGCCGACTTGTTGCAGCAAGGTGAAGACTCTCGTTCCGAACCGTCGCGCGCTTTCTCTTGACCGCATTTCACAGGCGTGCTATTTCGCAGCGTCAATCGTATTCGGTCGCCGGGCGCGTCGAAAATGTGAGGTCGGGTACCGACCGTGGCGCGCGGAACCGTCCGGGGTGTAATGATGGTGGCGCGAAAAAAGCGCGGAAACCGGGCAGTATCGGCGGGCGTGCAACTTGTTTTTCACAGACCTCGCGTTACGATTCGTTCTTAAAGCGTTCTCGCTCCGGCGCACACCGCCGGTCGGACCGCACCCGTCGAGCCGGTCGCCGCGTGGCGCCGGCCCGGGACTCGCGGACCCGTGGAGGTTAATCGGCGTATGTTCGAGTCCGACGCCCGACACCCGCTCGTCGAGCACGCGGTCATCCCGACCGTGAGCGGGTTCGAGGACGAAGAGCCTCCGAGTCTCCCGCGGCGCCACCCGCTGTGGAAGGACGTGAGTGCCGACCAGTGGGACGACTGGCGCTGGCAGACTCACAACGCGATCCGCTCGGTGCGCCAGTTGCGGAACCTGCTCCCTTTTTCACCCGCCGAACTCGAAGTGCTCGGGCGCTTGGAGGGCGAGTACAAACTCACCATCCCACCGTACTACTTCTCGCTCATCGACCCGGAAGACCCGAACGACCCCATCCGGCTCCAGTCGGTACCGTCGCCGCTCGAAGCCGAGAACCCGTCCGGGTACGAACTCGACGACCCGCTCGAAGAAGACAAGGACTCCCCGGTCCCCGGTCTCACGCACCGGTACCCGGACCGCGCGCTTCTGATCACCACGCCCAACTGCACCATGTATTGCAGGTACTGCACGCGCAAGCGCGCCACGCTCACGCGCGGCGGCTGGGAGGGCGTGAGTGCCGACGACGAGCGGATGATTCAGTACGTCCGCGAGCACCGTGAGATCCGCGACGTGATCGTGTCCGGCGGTGACCCGCTCACGCTGCCCATCGGCAAGCTCCGGTTCTACCTGGAAAATCTGAAAGCCATCAACCACGTCGACGTGATCCGCATCGGCACCCGGGTGCCCGTCACGCTCCCGCAGCGGTTGTACGATCCGGAACTGATCGACCTGCTCGGTTCGGCGGAAAAGGTCTACATTCAGACGCACTTCAACCACCCGCGCGAGGTCACCCCGGAAGCGGTGCGCGTGTGCCGGTCGTTGCTGCGTGCCGGGATGCCGATCAACAACCACTCGGTGCTTTTGAAGGGTGTGAACGACGACCTCGGCACCATGCGGTCGCTCCTGCGGAACTTGCTGAAAGCCAAAGTTCGTCCGTACTATCTCTTCCACTGCGACCCCGTAACCGGGGCCGGTCACTTCCGCACCAGTGTGTGGAAGGGGCTGGAAATCATGGAGGGGCTGCGCGGGCACATGTCTGGTATCGGCATCCCGACTTACGTGGTCGACAGCCCGCACGGGGGCGGGAAGATCCCGATGATGCCGAACTACCTCGTCTCGATGTCCGACGACGCGGTCGTTCTGCGGAACTACGAAGGGTTGTTGATCCGCTACCAAGCGGAAGACAAGCCCGCCGTGAACGGCCAGCCGACGAACACCCGCGGGGTGAGCGGGCTGCTTCAGGGCGACAAGTCCGCGCTGATCCCGCAAGACAACGAGCGAATGGCCCGGCGGAAGCCGCGCGTCGTTCGCAACGGCTGTGGCGGCGAGGGAGAGGGGGACAGCGAGGGTGAAACCAACACCGACGGTGGCGCCCTACGGCCCATCATCCCGCTCCCAATGTTGAACAACAACGGTAACGGCAGCGCCGCGTCGAACGGGTAAGCCACTCGACTCTCTTTGATCCGACCCCGGGCTGTTGCCCGGGGTTCTTCGTTTCACTCGTTCTTCTCCACGAGTCCGCGAAATCGGGCAATCTTGGTCGCTGTGAACGGATCTTGCGCCTGGACCACGTACAACAAATCGAAGGCGCGATCCAAGTAGACGAAGCCCGGACACGACGGGCCTTGATCGGTTGCAACATCCTGCGCTCCGTCGCTTCGCGAGCGAGCGGACCATACTGATGCGGAGTGCTCGCCATGCGAATCGGAATCGCGTGTACCCTGAAACCGGACGGCCCGCTCCCGACCGGGGCGCCTGACGATCTTCACGAAGAGTTTGATTCTCCCGTTACAGTGAAGGCCATCGGCGACGTGTTCCGCGCGCTCGGCCACACAGTTGTGGAACTCGGCGACGGGCGCCCCTTTCTCGAAGCCGTTCTCAAGGACCCGCCCGATCTGGTGTTCAACTTCGCGGAAGGGGCGGGTGTGAGCCGCTCGCGCGAGTCCCGCGTTCCGGCCGTGTGCGAGATGCTCGGCATCCCGTACACGGGTTCCGACCCGATCGCATTGGCGGTCGCGCTCGACAAGGACATGACGCGCCGCGTCGCGGAGTCGTTGGGCGTAACGGTGCCGAAGGGGATCACGCTCGCACCGGTTCCGGGCGAATACGACGGCGATTTTGCAGAGTTCCCGCCGATCCTCGAAGAAGCCGGGCTGTCACTTCCCGTGATCGCGAAACCGACCTGCGAGGGATCGAGCAAGGGCATCCGCAACCGGTGCCTCATCAAGACGGCCGCGGAGTTCGGCCCGACTGTGGTGAGCTTGTGGAAGGACTACCAGCAACCGGTGCTGGTCGAGGAGTTCATTGCCGGTGACGAGGTGACGATCGGCCTCGTCGGGAGCGACCCGCCGCAATCGATCGGCATCATGCACGTGATCCCGAAGACGGCGAACGCGGACTTCGTTTACAGTTTGGAAGTGAAGCGGAACTGGCACGACGCGGTCGATTACGTAGCGCCCGCGAAACTCCCGCCCGATGTGACCCGCGCGATCGAAGCGGACGCGATGGCCGTTTACGCCGGCTTGGGGTGCCGCGACGTCGCTCGATTGGACTTCCGCGTGCGCGCCGGAGTGCCGTACTTTTTGGAGGTGAACCCGCTCCCGGGGCTGAACCCCGAATCCAGCGACTTGTGTTACCTCGCGTACCGCATGGGGCTAACGTACCCGGAACTCATCGGCATGATTCTGGACGCGGCGGTGACGCGGTACGGGCTACGGTAGTCGTCTGCGCCAGTACCCGGGGCGCCGGTTGGTGTGCATTACCGCGAGCAAGAGAACAGCATCGGAAACGCTCTCGAAGTACACCAGCAAGTACGGGAAATTCGGTAAGCGGTAGTAGCGGGTTCCGTGTTGGTACGGTGAGAATTGTGTTGGCGAAGCGCTGATAGCGGCTACGCCAGCGTCGAGTTCGCTCATGAACCGTGCGGCCAATCGCTGACTGACTCGCGCGTACCTTCGGCGGGCGTGCCGAGCTTCTTCGATTGCGCGCGGGTGGAATTCAACTTCCGCCATCAGTGTCGTCCAGGATCTGCTCGCGAGCCGTGCTCCACGGGATAGTTTTTACTTTCCCACTTCGCACGTCCTCAACGCGCGTTTGTATTTCCTCGGCCCACTCCGATTCCGCTCCCTCATCGTTTCCGGCATCAAGGCTTTCCAAAAGGCGCGCTGCTAACTCACCGCGATCCGCCGTCGGAAGTTGGAGGAGCGTTTCGAGAATCGCACTTGCAGTTTGTGTCATATTCCACCTCATCGAAATACTACAGCAACCTTCGGGCGTTGTGCAATCTTTGAGGCACGTTCCGTGATTTCTACCCGCGCCTCGCTTGGCAGCGTGGGTAGGTTGTGGTGCTTTACTTGAGTTCTTTCAGCCGGATCTTACGGTACTCCATCTGACCGCGGTCCGCTTCCAGACCGATGGGACCGGTCGCGGGGAGCTTGAATTTGGCTTCCAATACTTCACCGTTACACGTGCAGTACGCGACCTCTCCTTTCACAATCACCACGATTTCGTTCCAGTCTTGCGGCTTGTACTTCTTCAAGTCCTTGTACGGTCCGGCGACGAAGTAGTCCCGGACCTGTAATTGCGGTCCGCGAACGAACAGCCCGCTGTCCGCGTTTACCGCAGCGCGGAACTCCAGGCGCAGCTCGAAGTCTTTGGGAAACTTCGCACTGGTCCAGAGCTGTTGAAGCCCCTTTCCGGGGTTCACGATTAGTACCCCATCTTTCGCGGTGTATCGCTTGTCGGACGCTTCCGTTTTGCCGTCGAACGACTCGAACTTGTCGCCCGACTTGTACCCCCACCCGGTCAAGTCTTTGCCGTTGAAGAGTTCGATAGTGCCCGGTTCGAGTTTCTGTGCCCGCTCCCACGCGAGCCCCGGAGTATCGACGCGGAACTGCACGACACGGTTAAATTCCACTTCCGTCACGTAGGCGGTGCGCCCGTCGGGACCGCCGAAGCAGATGTTGCTCGGCTTCTTGCCCAGTACGTCGATTTCCTTCAGGATCTTGCCCTCGGGCGAGAGTTTCACCACCGTACCCGCGCCGTACCGCGTGATGTACAGGTTGCCGGCGGTATCGCAGCGCATGCCGTCGAAGCCGTGATCGTCGAATTTCTTCAGGAGTTTCTTCTCACCGAGGTTCCCGTCCGCTTTGATCGGGAACGCCCACACGTTTCTCTGTGCGCTCTCGTTGACGTAGAGCCACTTTCCGTCCGGGCTGACCTCGATGCCGTTCGTAGTACCCATGTCGCTCGCCACTTTCGTGACCTTTCCGTCCGTACTGATCTTCCAGAGCTGGCCCGTGCTCTTGCCCCAATTGGGATCGCTCGCGTACAGGGTACCGTCCGGTGCGATGGCAAGGTCGTTCGGTTGGTTCATGGTCGGTTCGTGGGCAAACACTTCGATCTTCTTCGTCTTCGGGTCGATCTTGAGGATGTTGTGCTCAGTGTAATCTGCCACGAACATGGACCCGTTCTTGTCGAACACGATGCCGTTGCCGACGCTCTTGTTCGGCAACTCCACGAACACTTCCGTTTTGCCGTCGGGCGTGACGCGCGCGATGTCGCCGTTCTTCTTCAGGTTCACGACGAAGAGATTCCCTGCCGCGTCGCATGCGGGGCCTTCGATTCCCGGAGTGAAGCTGTTCTTCTCCGTGAGCGGTTTCGCGACGAACAGTTCGTCTTTGCTTTCTGACTTATTTGCTGTCGATACGGCATCGGGGGCAATTTCCAGAACCGTGTACGGACCAAGCATGAGCACATACACGCTACCCGCCTTCGTTTGGCACACGCCGAGTGTGACGTGGCGCGAAGTCGTAACCCCTTCGGGCGTCTTGAACGTACCAGCGTGGTACGGGAGCGGTTTTCCGTCTTTCCCCACGAACGCGGTGTAATCGGGGTTCTTGATTGCAACCGATCCGTGATCTTTGGGGGCTTTATCGCCCGGTGTGTAACTCACCGCGTGGTGCAGGTTGATTCCCCACACGCTCGACCGCGTCACGGAAACCCACACGTCGCCCTTCGGTCCGACGCACATCGCCCGGCAATCTGTTCCCTTTGCACCCGGCACGAGTGCGCCGAGATCACGCCCCGGGAGCGTGTCACCAGAAGCGGTCAGGTCGTAGGCGTACAGGTGATTGCTGCTCATCGGCACGCAGTAGAGCGTTTTGCCGTCCGGTGACGTGTCCCAATTAATGGGGTGGCCTCGCGGTTGTTCCACGAGATTGGGATCGATCTTCGGTTCTTTCCCATCAATAGTTTGCTTCAGCGTGTCGAGCTTGTCGGTCTTCGGGTCGTAGCGCGCGATGCCTCCGCCCAGCAGTGGGTGATAGGCGCGCCCGAGGTGATCCAGCACGATGAAGCCGTAAATGTGCTTCGTGTCGATCAGCTCGCGATACTTGCCCGTTTTCAGATCGAGGACGAGGAAGATCGAACTTTCACCCGGCCCAGGGCGCCCGTCCGAGCACGTCGAAATGTATGCGACCCCGCGGCTCTCGTCCGGGATGATGCTGTTGATCCCGTGGTACTTCACCGGGATGTCATACACCTTCGTTTCGCCGGTTTTTGGGTCGTAGACCATCGGGTACCCGCCAGGGTAGTCTTCGCGTTTTTCGGACTTATCGGGGTACCCCTGTTTGGTACCGAAGTAGATTTTCCCGCTCGCGCCGACGTTGTTCCGGGTGTGGATCTTGGCTTGTGAACCGAACCCCTTCAGGTCTTTTCCGATCGCCTTGTGGCAATCGACGACCACCTTCATCTCCTTCGTCTTCGGGTCGAATTCGACGAGCCAGGCGTTCACGCCGTTCGCGTGCGTGCCGATGTAGAGCTTCCCGTTGTGCCCCTCGATGATCGAGAAATAGCCCTCTCCTTCAGGGGCCGTTTCTTTCGGGATCGCGTGCGCGGTCGCGGGCACCCAGTGGTCGATCTTCTCGGTCGGCGGTGGGGCCGCAGTCGCGAGTGCGACGAGGGCGGAAAAGACGATTGGCGTCATGTGCTGACTCTGAGCAGTGGGACGAGCGAGTGGGGTAGGAATCGGTGGATTGTCGGCTGTGATTCCACGAAAGGCAAGTGATCTCTACGCGCTCGCACCGCGTAGTTCTGCAGTCGCGAGTTCGCGCATGCGATACTTCTGCACCTTACCCGTAACGGTCATCGGGAACGTGTCTACGAACTTCCAGTGGCGCGGGATCTTGTACGTCGCAATGCGCCCGTGACACGCGGCGAAGAGGTCGTCACCGGTCAGGATCACGCCGATCTGGAGGCGCACCCAGGCCATAACTTCTTCGCCGTACTTCGGGCACGGGATGCCGATCACCTGAGCTTCGGCGACTCCGGGAATCGTGTGAAGGAATTCTTCCACCTCGCGCGGGTACACGTTCTCGCCGCCGCGAATGATGACGTCCTTCAGCCGACCGACTATGCTCACGTATCCCTCGTCGTCCATGACCGCGAGGTCACCCGTGTGCATCCACCCGGTGGAATCGATGGCGCGGGCGGTCGCGCCCGGGTCTTCCCAGTAACCGAGCATCACCATGTACCCGCGCGTACATTGCTCGCCCGGAACGCCCCGCGGAACGATGGCGCCTGTTGCGGGATCGATGATTTTGATCTCGGCGTGGGGAACGGGCGCCCGACGGTCGCGACGCGCTTTTCGAGCGGGTCGTCTCGCCCGGTTTGCGTGGACGCGGGGGACGTTTCTGTCATGCCACACACGTTGGTGATTTCGCGCATGTGCATTCGCGTCTGTATCAGCTTCATCACCTCGATCGGGCACGGCGCGCCGGCGGTGATGCCCGTTCGGAGCGAGGACAGGTCGAATTCACCGAACCGCGGGTGATTGAGTTCCGCGATGAACATGGTCGGCACGCCGTAGAGCGACGTGCAGCGCTCTTGTTGCACCGTCTCCAGTGCGGCGAGCGGGTCGAACGACTCCGCGGGAACGACGATGCACGCGCCGTGAGTGGTACACGCGAGGTTCCCGAGCACCATCCCGAAGCAGTGGTAGAACGGCACCGGGATACAGACTCGGTCGCGCTCGGTGTACCCGAGGCCCTCCGCGGTGAAGAAGGCGTTGTTCAGGATGTTGTGGTGCGACAGCGTCGCGCCTTTGGGGAACCCCGTCGTCCCGGACGTGTACTGGATGTTGACCGGGTCATCGAACTGGAGTTTGCTTTCGATCTCCGCGAATTGCTCCTCACTGACACTATCGGCATCTGCAAGGAGAGCGTTCCAGTCGTCATCGATGACGAGTGCGGCGCGGAGCGCAGGGCAGCGGTCCTGGACCTCACTCAGAATGGCAAGGTAATCCGTTTGTCGGAACCCGCGGGCCAAACAGAGTAGTGCGACGCCACTCTTGTTCAGCGCGTACTCCAGTTCGATGGCCTTGTACGCGGGATTGATGTTCACGAGGATCGCGCCGATGCGCGCGGTCGCGTATTGCAGCACGACCCACTCGAAGCGGTTCGGTGCCCAGATCCCCACGCGGTCACCAGCTTCCACCCCGCGAGCGATCAATCCGCGGGCGGCGCGCGCGACCAGTTCCCACAATTCGGTGTAGGTCGCGCGGAAGTCCTGGTGCCGCACGACGAGCGCATCGCGCCCGCCGAACTGCTCGACGGTACGGCGCAAGTTCGCGCCGATCGTTTCGCCGAGTAGCGGAACCGGGGACGCGCCGTGCGCGTAAGAGGGGAGCGGCATCACGGGCTCGCTTTCGCGGCAGGAGAATAGCCCGATTGTGCCGGTCGGGGGCGCGAAAGTCTACGGGTGTCCCGGTGTTCGAGCCGCGCCTCGAAAACTATCGGACAGGCGCGGACGCAACCGACGCGGGTAGAGTTTGGACTTTCCCGTCTCGGAGCACGACCCGATACCGCGGTTGGGGCGCGGACATCCATTCGTTAAACACGATCTGCGTGGTGCGGCGGTTGTGGATCTTCACCACGGGATCGGACGCCGTATAGTCGATCTCGAAGCTGAAGCCCGGTTCGCGCCGGTGCGCGTCCACGAACGTTTGGACGGCTCGTAACGCGCGCGTCAGTTCTTGTTCTTGCTGCGTTACCGTGAGGTTTGCCTCGCGGATGTGTTCGGCCCCCAGGGTGCTGAGGGCGAGAAGTCCGATCACCAACCCGGTGCGGATGCGACCGCCCCACGAACCGACCGCGAACCACGCGGCCGATACCGCCAGCAGCCCGAACAGCAGTGCGGTGTAGGCGTAGTACGAGTTCGAGCTGAGGATGTACGGCGTGGGGCGCATGTTCATTCGGCCGAGCACGGTCATCGCACCGTAAGCGGCGTACAGTGCTGTCGGCAGCAGTAACGTAAGCAGCGGTAACCGTGCCCGTGTGCCAACGAGTTGCCACAGCCCCACACATCCCAAGAGTACGGCTGCTCCGAGCACGGCGATCGATGCGGCCACTGCCGGTGACAGGAACCGCAGCCGGATCTTCCAATCCAGGCTTTCTGCGATCTGGAGGCGCTGTCCGCTGTACGTCGTCTGAACCAGTGAGGGGAAGAACGGCTGGACCGCGGTGTAACTTCCGTAGCGCACGGAGTGTTCGAGCGTCGCGCGCGTGAGCGCTTGGTCCACGATGGCTGGCCCCAGATTGTCGGCGACGTAGTTCCCGCGGTGGGCACGTAAGTCGATTCGATTAGTCGTCTGGTAGACGACCATGATTGAAGCGAACGCCGCGACCACGAGTGCCGCGCGCTTCATTCCGATTTGCGGGAGGAGTACAGCCGCCGTAAACGCGCCGGCAAGGACGGCGTAGAGCTGGCCCAACTCGTAAGTGAACGCCGAGAGGAGCGTCAGTACCCATGCTCCCCAGAGGTACCCGCGCGCAGGGGGGCCATTCTGCATGCTGCTCGCGTACCGGAGTAAGCAACTCACGGAGCCGAGGAGAAACAGCAGGAACAGCAGATAACCGTGCAGGTGGCTCCAGATGACGAGTTCCTGACCGCACGGGTTGAGCGCGAAGAACGCGAGCGTGGCGTAGATGAGGTAGTCGCGTCCACTATCCGATGTGGACGGTCCTTCGCTCGGCGGGCGAACGATATTCGCGATCTGGCGCAGGAGCACGAGAAACAGTACGCAGGTGGCGCAGTGGAGAGCAATGCCGAACCCTTGCGTGAGTGCGAGATTACCCTCGAACGCGGTCTTTTCTGCCGCGAGCAGCGCGAACAGGACGGGCCGGAACAGATCCGTGTCGCCCGGCATCATTTGCCGCGTGCGGTTGTAAGAGTACGAGTGACGCAGGGCGTCGAAGAACGAGTAATCGTTCATCGTATCGACGAGGTAGCACCACTGGTCCGCCCGAGGGGGGTGCTTCAACGAGGGTGCGTGCGCCGTCATCACGAACCCGAACACGCCAGCGAGGACGAGAAGATCCGTGACGGTCCGCCGACCGATCGGGGTACGGCTCCATTCCGCGAGTCGGCGAATCATCCGTGGCGCGCCTCAAGGTGGTGATTTCGGCGCTCAGCGCCAGAGGAAGAAATCCCGGAGGAACTGGAAGTAGTACGACGCGCCCCACCGCAGCACGCGGAGCTTGCGCTCGCCGCCGATCCGAGGGGGCTCATCCCCGGCGATCTCAGCGATCTTGAGGCGCCGACGGGCCGCGCGCACGGAGAGCAGCGGTTCCCAACTGATCCGGCACCCGAACAGGCGCTCGGGCGTTTGGTACCACCGGTCCTGATCGAGTTCCAGTTCGCGGACGAGACGAGTTCGGTACGCTCGGTAGATCACCATCGCATCGGTGTACCGGCCCCCGTGGAGCAGGTTCACCGTGCGCGTGAACAGCCAGTTCCCGAACGCGGTCACCCAGTCGTCGTCCGTGCTCTTCGCCGGGGGCTTGTACCGCGACACGATCACCATGTCGTACCCCTCGTCGATCTTGGCGACGAGGTCGACGAGCAGGTCGGGGATGCTGTTCCCGTCCGGGCTGAAGGTGACCACCACGTCCCCGCGCACCTTCGGGAGCACTTCCATGTACGCCTGGCGGATGCCGGGTTCACTCTGGACGTGAACCTCGTACCCGCTCCCCCGCGCCCACTCGACCGTACCGTCGGTGGACCCGCCGTCCAGAATGATGATCTGGTCCACCCATTCGGGGCGGATTTGCGGCATGATCGCCTTCATGCCGTCGATCTCGTTGAGCGTCGGCACGACGAGCGTCACCGTGCAGGTGCGCGCGGGAGACATCGGGTGGTCCCACGCCTCGATCGGCTGGTGGGTGGGATCGGGATTTTGGAGGAGCGGGGCCATATGAACGATAACCCGCCGATTCGGGGGTAGGGGCGACGCGGGGTTATAGGAGAAGTGCGTGATCGGGTCAATCGCGACCGTGCGTTCCGAGTGATATGCAGGAAATGCCGTTATAGACGGTATTTACGGCGAATTGTGTGGAGTAAACGACTTTCGCGGCTCAATACCGACCGCATTCGTGCGAATTAGGCAACAGGCTGGTTGTTCGCGACAAACTACGATTCGCAGAATCACAGGAGGTGCGCAAATTGGCGCGTCTGATCGCACCCGGCTGCGGGATTCCTTTTACTGATTGTGGAACGCGACTCGGAACAGACCGGACCGGCGACTCCCGAAGCCGACCGGATTGTGGCGGAAGTGCTCGCCGGTGACACCTCGGCGTTCGCGGGGCTGGTGCGCCTGTATCAGGAGAGCGTGTGGCGCATCGCCGCGGCCGTGCTCCGGGACCGCGACGCGACCGAAAATCTCGTGCAACAAGTGTTCGTGGACGCTTACTTTCACCTGGATCAATACGCGCCCGGTACGGACTTCGGCGCGTGGGTGCGCACGGTCGCGCGAAACCGCTTGCGGAAAGAGCTGCGGAGCGCGGGGCGCGAGGACCGGCGGTTGGCCGTGTACCGCGAACGGCTCGCGGAACGCCTCCGGGCCGAAGCCGGTTCGACGAGCGACGATTCCGAGAGCTTCGTCGAGGCACTCCGCGGGTGCCGGGAGCAACTCCCACCGCGCGACGCCGTACTCGTGAACTTGCGGTACGAAAAGGGACTGACTTTCGAGGCCATTGCCGAGAAGCAGGGGCAGACGCCCGAAGCTGTTCAGCGAATGATTTCGCGCATCCGGTTCCGGCTGCGTGACTGTATCCAGAACAAGCTCAACGACGCATGACTCGCATCGCCGAACTCACCCTGCGCCTGATCGATCACGCCCTTACCGACGCCGAGGACGCTGAACTCGACGCGCTCATTACGGCCGATCCCGAAGCAGAAGCGGAACACCTCGCACTGCTCGAACTCGAAGCGGAACTCCGCGGGTTACGCACCGGCTTTGATCTGTCCGACGCGACGCTCGCGATGGTGCGCAACGCCCAAACGGAAAGCACGACGGACGCGGTGATGGCCGAGATCGCGGACTTGGCTCCGCCTACTTGGGCGGCACGAGTCGAACCGGTGGTCGTGGCAAGCGCAGAACCGCGTGTGCGCCGGCGATTATGGGCCGGCGTGGTGGCGCTGGCCACGTGTGCGGCGGTTGTTGCGTTTGCAGTGTGGGTGGTCAGTAAGCCCGCTGAAATTGTTCAGCCCAAACCGGATGAACCGGCTCTTGAAACACGAGCCTTTGCGAAACTGTCGCGGAAGGAGGGTATCGTTGAGGTGCTCGATCCCGCGGGCGACGCGATTCTTGCCGAGGAGGGGGCGGACCTTCCCGCAGGGTTCACTCTTCGTACCGTGGGAGACGATAGCCATGCGGTCGTGGATTTGATCTCCGATCAGTCACGATTCGAGATCGAACCGGATTCTGTCGTGCGGTTCCGGGACGGCACACCAGAAAACGCGACCAAGCCGCAACTGTTCCTCGCGGCCGGCCAGCTAACGGCTGCAATCACCCCCCAAGCCAATCGCCCGATGGTTGTTGGTACACCAGTGGCGGAAGTGTCCACGCGGAGCGGGCTGTTTGTTGTTTCTTCGGCCGGTCCCGATTCCGCTCGGGTGGACATTAAGAAGGGGAAGGTGGAGCTGGTTCGTGCAGCGGCTCCGAAGCCCGTGCCGGTCGGGGTCGGGTCGGCGCTCGTGAACGCGGGCTTCGACAAAGTTCACATCGAGAAATCGTGGAACGTGGACCGTTCGCCGAAGAAGACATTCGCGGTTCCCGGGCACCGCGATGTGATATTCTCGCCCGACGGCTCCGAGATCTGGGCCGCGAACGGGCGGATGTTCACGCGCTGGACCGAAACCGGACCTGTCGAACTCAGTTTCTACGCGAAGAAGCTTGAAGGCGCGGCCGCGTTCACGCGGAACAAGCGCCTGCTAGTGGCGTTCCGCGGCGAAAAAGACGACCGGGTACTGGTCCGCACGCTTCCCGACGGCGGGGAACATGCCGCAATCAACGTGCGCCCGAACGAGGCTCGGTTGTGGACCGTAGCGCCCGATGCGTCCTGGCTCGCGCTGGTGGAACCACGGCCGAGCAAGCGGGTTCGCGTGTTCGACGGCGCGACGGGGGACGAGCGATTCGTGCGCGATTTCGACGAGAACGTGGGGGGGATCGCCGCCAGCCCCGACGCGCGTGTGCTCGCAGTCGGGTTGATCGAGCCGGGCCGCAGCGCGAACAACAAGGTCGCACTGCTCGATGCCGTGACCGGTGAGCGTTTTGCCGCACTCGCGACCCCGAAGAAGCCGATGACGGCCCTGGCCTACTCGGACGACGGTCGGTTGCTCGCGGTCGGTTTCAACGGCATCATTCAACTTTGGGACGTGCGCAACCGCGAACTGCTCCGCTCGATCACCGGTTTCGAGCGGGCGCTAACGTGCTTGGCGTTCTCGCCCAACGGCAAGCGCCTCGCGGCCGGTACTCCGGACGGTCACGTGTGGTTGTGGAACACCGAAACGGCTCAGCAAACGCAGCTCATCGAAACCGGCGGGCGTGGGGTAAGGTCGATCGCGTTCCACCCCACGGGCAAGGAACTCATCACTGTGGCGCCGGGCACTCCGGTCGCGGTTTGGGACGTGAATGAAACATTTTCTGGATCTCACGCTATTCAGTGATTGAATTTGCGTACCGGTTGTGATTTTAATTAACCAACCTGTTTATTGTGTAATGTCGCGAAGATTGACATCAAAATAACACAAGGAAGCCGTCTGGATATTTGCCGCCGTCCCATCCACATGGCCAGTGGCCGGTACTGTAGACAGAAAAAACTGACCGGTAAAAACGATGCAGATTGCATCCTGATTTAGCGAAGGTGAATTCCATCCCAGCCATGTACACGTCGAACTTTATGGTGTCGATAAACAAATGATTTAGCCCAGCGCCAAGGATTCGGGCCGATACCGGTTCGGATAGGTGTTCATCAACGAGTTGTTTCATTTTGCGAAGCCGGTCGCTCCAGTGTCTGATTTTTCTTTGATTTATTGATGATAATTTAAATATCGTTTCGTTGAATTGGTTGTGCTTTAAAGCCTCCCAATCATCTGTGTATGCTCCGGCTACTTCCGCCCATGAAGACAACTGGGCAGAATCATATTCGATGTCCAAAGTAATCGGCTCACCGCAGTGCCGTAACCACGGAGTGTTGATTAGCTCTTGGATAAAGTACGGATCGGGTTACATATTTACTGGTAAGTTGCACGTCACTCGAACAGTTCTTTCACCACGGTTCCCTTCACATCCGTGAGGCGGAAGTCGCGTCCGGCGTGCCGGAACGTAAGCTTTTCGTGGTCGAGCCCGAGTAGGTGCAGGATGGTCGCGTGCAGATCGTGCATGTGTACTTTCTTGTCCACTGCGTAGTAGCCGAAATCGTCGGTCGCGCCGTGAACCATCCCGCCGTTTATTCCACCGCCGGCGAGCCACATGCTGAAGGCGTGCGGGTTGTGGTCACGGCCGTCACCGCCCTGTGCGGCGGGCGTGCGCCCGAACTCGCCGCCCCACCACACGAGCGTGTCTTTCAGGAGGTCGCGCTGCTTCAGATCGGCCAGGAGCGCCGCGATGGGCTTGTCTACTTCCAGTGCGTTCTTCGTGTGGTCTTTCTTTAGGTTTTCGTGTTGGTCCCACTTGTAGCTGTGGGTGCATTGAATGAACCGCACGCCGGCTTCGGCCAGGCGCCGAGCGGTGAGGCACTGGCGCCCGAAGTTGTCCGTCGGTTTACCGTCACCGATGCCATAGCTCTCCAGCGTTTTCACGGTTTCTTTCGAGAGGTCCGTGACCGTGGGTGCTTCCGCCTGCATCCGGAACGCCAGCTCGAACGACCCGATGCGGGCTTCGAGCGCGGCGTCCGGCCCGCTCTTCGTGAGGTGGGTGGCGTTTATCTCTTTTAAGAGATCGAGCTGCATCCGCTGGAGTTCGGGCGAAGCCGCCGGTGCGATGTCCTTCACGGTCGCTTGTTTGGCCGGAATCCCCGAGTGCCCGATTGGTGTGCCCTGATACGCGGCCGGCAGGAACGCGCTCGACCAGTTCTGCAACCCACCGTGTCCCAGAGTGGGGCAAAGCGTGATGAACCCGGGCAGATTCTGGTTTTCGCTTCCCAGGCCGTAAGTGACCCAGCTCCCGACGCTCGGCCGGACGAACGTGTCGCTCCCGGTGTGCAGTTGAAGGAGCGCCCCGCCGTGCGCGGAGTTGTCTGCGTGGATCGAACGGATCACGCAGAGGTCGTCTGCGCGCTTGCGGACTTCGGGGAACAGGTCGCTCACCTGAATGCCGCTATCGCCTCCGGGCCGGAACTCCCACGGCGACTGAAGCAGGTTCCCGGTCGCGGCGAACTGCACGCGCGGCTTCTGACCCGGGTAGGGCTTGCCGTTGTGCTTTTTCAGCATCGGCTTGGGGTCGAACGTATCGACCTGGGACGGCCCGCCGTGCATGAACAGGAAGATTATGCGCTTGGCCTTCGGCGCGAAGTGCGTGGGCCGTGGTGCGAGCGCGGAGGCGGACTTCGTTTCGCGCGCGTGGAGCATGTCGGCCAGCGCGAGCAGCCCGAAACTATTCGCCGACAGTTTCAGCATGTCGCGCCGGGAAACGGCGGGTGCGAGTGCGTTACAGAACGTCGGCATGTTTGTGTCACTCAAAACTCAAAACCCAGGGGTTGAAACCCCCCGGCTATTCCCGGTGACCCCTTCGGGGTCAGCAAGAAAGAGAGTTCGGCACCTATTGCCTCGCGGCCCCAACGGGGCCACCGGGAATAGCCAGGGGGTTTCAACCCCTGGATCTTTAACGGGCGGATCAGTTCACGTAGACGAATTCACTACTCGCGAACAGCACCTGGCACCACGCGGCCCAAGCCTTCGTGCGGCGGGTAGCGGCGTCCGCTTCTTTCGTGCTCAGTGCGGCATCGTACCGCTGAATGAAGCTCACGGCGCGACTCACATCCTCGTCGGTCGCGGGGCGCGCGAGTGCTCGCAGGTACGCGGATTTCACACGGTCCTCGTCGTTGCCCTCGGGCTTCAGGAGCGAGTCAGCGAATGCTTTCGCTTGCTCCGTGACGAACGGGTTATTCATCAGGTACAGCGCTTGCGACGCGATCACCGTCGACGCACGTTTGCCGGTCCCGACGTGCGGTTCCACGAAGTCGAAGGCCTGGAAGAAATCGAACACGTTGTTGCGGATGACCGGCAGGTAGATGCTACGGCGGAGACTGTCGTACCGTGTCCTTGTTTTGGACTGGTCGTTAGTTACGTACTCGAAGTTGCCGTTGGTAAGTAGCGTACCGCCGGTTGTGTGATCGAGTGTGCCGGCCACTACGAGCATCGAGTCGCGGACGGCTTCGGCTTCGAGGCGCTGGCGGTTGAACCGCCACAGGAGGCGGTTCTCCGGGTCCGCGAGAGCGGCTTTCGCGTCGTGGGTGCTGCTCATTTGGTAGGTCGCCGAGAGCAGAATGAGCTTGTGCAGCTTCTTCATCGACCAGCCGTTCTTCACGAACTGGACCGCGAGCCAGTCGAGCAACTCGGGGTGCGTCGGTCGGTCCCCGAGTCGGCCGAAGTTGTCCGGCGAGCGCACCAGCCCCTCGCCGAAATGGTGCTGCCAGATGCGGTTGACCATCACGCGCGCCGTGAGCGGGTGCGCGGGATCGGCGAGCCAGTTCGCGAGTTCCTTTCGCCCACTCGACGTGCGGAGCGCACCGTACCGGATTTTGTTCGCTTCGAGCTTGTCCGCCGCGTTCGATTTACTCTCAATGAAAGCCTTTTGGTCTTCGCCCGCGATGATGCGCGGGAAGACTGCGGGGGCTTCAGCGCCCGGGGTCGAGTACGTCCCGCGGATCTGCACGTAGAGGTTTCGCCCCTGCGTGCCGTAAGCGCCCGAACTGCCTTCTTCGACGGCGAGTACCATCGGGCTCGCGGGCGGGAGCGCCGCTTCGAGTTTCTTGATTTCCGCGCGCTTCTCGTCGGCTTTCGCCGCGATCTCCGCGCGCTTTTCTTTCTCTGTAGCGGGTAGCTTGCTGAACTCCGATTCCAACTTGCGAACGTCCTTACGGAGTTGTTCGAGCTTCTGGCGGTCTGCTTTGATTTCGGGCTTCTCGGGTCCGTCCGGGGATCGCTCGAACGTCCGGGCGACGGTGTTCAGGTTCTGCATCGTTCGCGTGCTGGTGAACACGGCCAGGAGGCTGTAGTAGTCGCGCGTCGGGATCGGATCGAACTTGTGGTCGTGGCACCGGGCACAGCCGAGCGTCAGGCCCATGAAACGCTTTACCAAGGGATCGGATCGAACTTGTGGTCGTGGCACCGGGCACAGCCGAGCGTCAGGCCCATGAACGCCTTACCCACTGTGTCGAGTTGCTCGTCGGCGATGTCGAGCAGCATCTTTTGCTTGTCCGGCTCCGCGAGCACCTTCGGCCCGAGCGAGAGGAACCCGGTCGCGGTTAGTTGCTCCATCCGCGCGGCACTCGAATCGGCCGGGAGCAGATCCCCAGCGAGTTGTTCCTTCAAGAACCGGTCGTAAGGCTTGTCCGCGTTGAAGCTTTTGATGACGTAATCGCGGTAGCGCCAGGCGTTGCCGAAAGCGGTGTTTTCGTCCAGCCCGTTGGAGTCCGCGTAGCGGGCCACGTCGAGCCAGTGCCGTGCCCAGCGCTCGCCGTAATTCGGCGACGCGAGCAACCGGTCTACGACCTTCTCGAACGCCTTCGGCGAATCGTCTTTCAGGAACGCATCGACTTCTTCCGGCGAAGGCGGCAGCCCGGTGAGATCGAACGTCACGCGCCGGATCAGCGTTCGCTTGTCTGCGGGGGCGGTCGGCGACAACTGAGCGTCACGGAGCTTCGCGAGGACGAAGCGGTCGATTTCGTTTCGGATTTCGGACTTCGGGTTCTGGATCTCTGGCACCGTCGGCAAGCGCACCGGTTGAAACGCCCAGAATGCTTTCTGTTCGGGGGTAAAGAGCGGCCCGGTTGGTGTCGCAGGATTCACGCTCGCGGTATCGTTCGGCCACGCGGCGCCGGACTTCACCCACTTCGTGAGGTCGGCGATCTGTTGATCCGAGAGCTTGCCCTTCGGGGGCATTTTCATGCCCTCTTCGGTGTACTCGACGGCCTTGATAAGCAAGCTCTTGTCCGGTTTGCCCGGAACGATCGAGGGACCGGTTTCGCCGCCCTTCAGGAGATCCGCACGCGACGTGACCTTCAGCCCACCGCCGAGCGACTTGCTCCCGCCGTTCGCGGGCGGAGTGCCGTGGCACCGTATGCAGTGGTCCGCGAACAGCGGGCGGATCTTCTTCTCAAAGAACTCGTCGTCCGCGGGCGTACTAGTCGGCGCGGCGGGGGGCGCAGCATTGGCGACGCACGGAGCGGCGAGTAGCAGAGTTGAGACAACGCACGCAGCACGGCGGAGCGGGGCCGTCATGCCTGTTGACCTCGGAGGCGTGATGATTCAGACGGAAGAGGCTGTGTGGAGGGCTACACAAGTATTCTATCGCCGAACGCACGCGGTGCAAAACGAAAGCGGGCCGCGCAGAACTTTCTGCGCGGCCCGCTCGGAGTTCCAAACTTCGTTGCGTCAATCTTCGATCACCGGCACACCCGGGCGCCGGTCGGTGTAGTCGAGTTCCGCGGGTCGCAGCCCGAGTTTCACTTTGAAGATCTTGCGCTCGCTCCCGCGTTGCACTTCGATCTCGACGATCGCACCCGGCCGGAACGAGCAGATGTGCGTGACGGCTTCGCTGTAATCGCGCGGGTGCAGGGTGCCGACGCGCAAAATCACATCGGCCTGCCGGAGCCCGAACTTGGCCGCGGGCGCGTTTGGCTCGATGCGATCGATCACGACGCCCTCACCGAGCGTCACGCCGAGGTATCCGCGGCCCGTCGGGTCGGGACGCAGTTCGGGTGGAACCGGGGCGAGGGTGTATGTCGTACCGCCGAGCAGTAGGGCGGTGATCGCGGCCGTTACGGTAATCACGGTGGACTCTCCGTGGCGCGAGCGCCAGGGCCGCCGAGAAACGCGGCCTTATTCCACTCATGCCCGAAAACGACCCCCGACGCAAGGGAGAAGTGCGGTGGAGAGCCTGGAATAGCCACGGATTAACGCCGAGAACATAGATTCAGACAAAAGACAGATTGGCCACAAAAAGGCACAAACGGCACGAAAAGATAGAGGGCAGAGATCAGAGGTCAGAGATCAGTAATAAGACGCAGAAGACAGTAAGGCCGGGAGCATTGATTGAGCCCCGATCGGGGCTAGAAATTGTTCCCGATCTGATCCGCGGTTCTGCCTTCTTGAATGCTGCTCTCTGTCCTCTGCTTTCTGATCTCTTTTTTGTACCTTTGTGCCTTTTTGTAGCCAATCTGCCTTTGCTGCTTCGTGGCCGATTACAGCCCGTAGAACTTGACCGCGTTGTCGTGGAACAGCTTCTTTTGCTGGTCTTCGGGGCGGTCCTTTACCACGGTCCTGAGCGCGTTCAGCCAGTCACCGTACTTCTCGACGCCGAGCAGACACACCGGCCAGTCGCCGCCGAACATCACGCGGTCCGGGCCGAACACGTCCATCGTGTGGTTGATGACCGGGGCGAGGTCTTCGAGCTTCGCCTTCCCGCGCTCGGGGGCCGTGGCAATAAAGCCGCTCACCTTGCCGACCACGTTCTTCTTCGCGGCGATCGCGGCCATGTCCTTCTTCCACTGGTCGCGCTCGGTCGGCGAATGCTTCAGGTTCGCGTTACCGCAGTGGTCGAGGATGAACCGCGTGCCCGGGCACTTGTCCACGAGCTTGACGTAGTCCGGAAGCTCGGCCGGGCGCACGCAGAGGTCGAAGCTCAGCCCGAGGTCGCCGAGCAACTGAATGCCCTTCACGAACTTCTCGTCGAGGCAGTAGCCCGCCGGGGTGTCTTTGACGTGCAGCACCTGGCGGATGCCCTTCACGTACTTACTGTCCTTGAACTGCTTCGCGTACTGGGCGAACCCGTCCGAGTTCGGGCGCCCGGACAGCACCGCGTCGCACGTCACGGTTTTGCCGCTCTTACACAGTTCGATGAGGTAATCGGCTTCCTTCTGCTGCTGCTCGGGCACCACATCCACTTCCATGTAGACGGCCTTCACCACGTTCAGCCCCTCGGTCGCCTTGGTGTACTCGGTGGGGGTGAAGTTGTGGCCGAGAATCTTCCCTTCGGGCGTATTCGCGTTGAACCACGCGAGCTTGAACTGGTCGAGGTTCCACAGGTGCTGGTGCGTATCGACGACTGGGAGCATGGCTTTGTCTTTCGCTTGTACTTGGGCGAACGAACCGGTTGTGATGGTCGCCGCGGAAGCGGCGAGGAAGGCGCGACGGTTCATGGTTCACTCAGGAGTAGGGAGAAGGTGCCCCGATGGTAACATGCCGGCGCGCGAGTACAACATCTCCATGAACACATCCAAACGAATCCTCGTGACCGGTTCCGCCGGGCGGCTCGGTCGCGCGGCCGTGGCCGAACTCGTCGCTCGTGGGCACCACGTTGTCGGGTTCGACGTGCTCCCGACTCCCGGGCTTCCATCCGAACAGTCGCTCGTTGCCGGGTTGTTAGATGTGGACGCGCTGCACCGGGCCGCGACCGGGGCGGACGCGATCATTCACCTCGCCGCGACGCCGGACGATGCCCGATTCCCTCGCGGCGCCGCTCCGGACGACCGCGACAACTTCATTTCCGACCTGGTGCCAAACAACGTTGTCGGGCCGTATCAGGTGATGGAAGCTGCCCGAAAGCTAAAGATCCCGCGGGTGATTCTCGCGAGCACGGGGCAGGTGATCGACGGTCATCTCGTTGCCAAAAACGTCCCGGTCACGCCGGACTCCCCGCCGCGGCCGCGGTACCTTTACGCCTGCACCAAGGTGTTTCTCGAAGCGCTGGGGCAGGTGTACTCGAAGGAGCACGGGATCGAGGTGCTCGCGGTGCGGCTCGGCTGGTGCCCGCGCCCGGGGCAGGAAGAAGAGTTCCGCCAGAGCGAGTTGGGGCCGGACGTGTACCTCAGCCCCGGCGACGCGGGCCGGTTCTTCACGGCAACGGTCGAGGTCGCGAAACTCCCGCCGTTCGCGGTGGTCTACGCGACCAGCTTGCACGTGCGAGTTCGTCAGTACGACCTGACTTCGACGAGCACGCTTTTGGGGTGGGAGCCACGCGACCAATGGCCGACCGGTAGCGCCCAGTAACGGTTCACGAGGCTTGTCGCGCCAACTCGACGGCTTTCGTAGTGATGTAGTAGCGTGCGAGCGCGTTCGGGCGCTCCCACGGCGGAATAGCCCGCGGAGCGTGGAAGTACCGCACGAATTCGTCCATCACTGCGGCGAAGTGGTCTTCGTGGCTCGCGCGCCAGGCGTCCGGAATGATGACGTGCGCTTCGGTGCCGAGGTCGGAAACCGACATCCCCGCGAAGTCGCGCTGGAGCACGCTACACCGTCCGCGGAGCCGGTCTAGCATCTCTGCGTGGCGGGCCGGGTCGGTGGCTGTCACGAATATTTCCGGCCGCCCGCCTGGTTGTTGGCGGATCGTGATCGTCGCTTTTGTTCCGCGTGCCACACAAGCGTGCGTGTCGCCGCCCGCGGGCGATTCAAACTCCCACGCGGTGTCCAGTTTCACGTGAACACCGCGCAGAGTGTACGTTGCGGTGTTGTTACCCGCGTAGTGCAGGTTCCCGCCCCGAACGTAGGGTCGCAACTCTTCTGGGAACGCTCCCAGATTCGTGACCGCGCCGAACTGGTCCCGCGTGAGTGGCAGCGGCGCGCGGTCGGCCGCGAGCATTTGAATTTGGGTCGCGTAGTCGATCGCTTGGTCCGGCGCGGTGATCCACATGGAGAGGTCCGCGAGGTGCGTCCCCACGTCCGCCATCGCTTCGCCCGATACGGTCGGGTCGAACCACCACCAGGGCCGCACGAGCGGGCGACCGTTGACCAGTTTCTTTAAGAAGTGAACGCTCCGCAGCCACAGGGCCGGTTCGTCCGGGGTGCCGATCTGCCACGACCCGAACAGGTCCGCGTCGCGTGCGAACTCGCGCACGAGCCAGTTCGTGATCTCGAACCGCTCCGTGAGCATGTCCCACATGAACACTTCGCGCAATTCGGCTTCCTTGAACAGTGCGTCCAGTTTCGGGAAGTCGGAGTGTTCAATAATCCACGGTTTGTCCGCGATAACGGGCAGGCAGTTCGATACAGCAAGTCGCATCAGGTCGATCTTCGGCCGGTTGCGCCCGCTGAGAACGACCGCGTTACCGGGTTGTTCTCGGGCGAACCGTTCGAGGTAATCGGCCCCGGCCCGGAGGTCCACCTCCCAGGAGGTCGGGTGGTCGCGCCGGTTGTTGAACGCGGTGATCCGCGCGAGGTGCGCGAGGGTATCGTCGTCGAGCGGGGCGTATACGTGCGTGCGTGGGTCGATCCCGTACAGGGCGCGCTTTTGCACGAGGGCGGCGTGGAAGTGACCGGGGGCAACGGTCATCAGACGAAGTAGGCGAACCAACGAAAACTCCGCGGTGGGCCGAACGAGCGGGTGGGTCGATCGGGTAATAGCAAGTTGCGGGCCGCGACGCGGGGACGTAAAAATAACCCGGAACTTCGACGAATCTCCGAACCCGGCGGTATTCATGACTGCACGTTTTGTAATGGTTGGCGGATTTCTTGGCGCCGGAAAAACCACCGCCCTCGGCCGGCTCGCGCGCCTGTACCAAGCTCAAGGGAAGCGGGTCGGGGTCGTCACCAACGACCAGGCCCACGACCTCGTGGATACGAACACGTTCCGCGGACAGGGGATCGCTGTAGAGGAGGTTCCCGGTGCGTGCTTCTGCTGCCGGTTCGATGATCTCGTAAGTCGCGTCGGTTCTCTCGAAGCGTCCGAACGGCCCGATGTGATACTCGCCGAACCCGTGGGGAGTTGCACCGATCTCGTGGCGACGGTCGTTCAACCGCTCAAGGATCTGTACGCGGGCCGGTTCGAGGTCGCGCCTTATGCGGTCCTGTTCAAGCCGAGCCACGGGATTCGCATCCTGCGAAACCAGTCGTCCGGCGGGTTCAGCCCGAAGGCCGCGTACATCTTCAAGAAGCAGCTCGAAGAAGCCGATGCGATCGTGATAAATCGGATCGACGAACTCAACCCGCCAGCGGTCGAGGAACTTTCCCGGTTGGTGAGCGAACAGTTCCCCGGTACGCCGGTCCTCCGCGTGAGCGCGACTACGGGTGCGGGTTTCGACGCCCTCGCGGAACTGCTCGCTCAAACGGGCGCGTTCGGGCGGAAGATCCTGGACATCGATTACGATACCTACGCCGAGGGCGAGGCCGAACTCGGCTGGCTGAACGCGACCGCTCGATTCACTTCGGACAAATCCTTCGACCTCGACGCGCTGCTCACAGCGATCCTGGGCGATTTGGCGACCGTGTGCCGCGCCCTGGGCGGCGAGGTCGCGCACCTGAAACTCATCGGCATGGACGACGCGAGCGCGTTCGCGGTCGGCAACGTGATTAGCAGCGATACCGCACCGAAGCTCTCGCTGCCGAGCGGTCTGCACCCGCGCGAAGCGGACCTGATCGTGAACGCCCGCGTCGCGATCGACCCGGCCGTGCTGGAAAACGAAGTCAAGCGCGTCGTCGCCGTGCAGTGCGCGCTGGCGGGCGTGATCGCGGACTTCCGCACGAGCCAGAGCTTGCGCCCCGGGCGACCCGTCCCGACGCACCGGTACACGGAAGCGAAGAACTGACTGACGGGTGGGCGGAGGAGGAGAAATCAAATGCGCCGCGGATAAACGCGGATAACACAGATCAAGACAGAGCAGAAAATTACTGGACAGGATTAACAGGATTTTAGTCCTGTTAATTGTGTTGATCCTGTCAAAATGTTCTTGTCTTGATCCGTGTTATCTGCGTTTATCCGCGGCGCATTTCTCTTCGCCATTACTCGTATTCGGCAGCGGGTTGCGGGCGAAGATCCATTCCTCGATGGGCCGACCTTCCACCAAGTGCTCCTGCACGAAGCGCGGAATGCGGTCGGCGGTCATGCCCGAGTACCACGTTCCTTCGGGGTAGACGACCATAATCGGTCCGCCAGCACAGACGCGCAAGCACCCGACCTTCGTTCGGTAGCACGCCGCGGGACCGGTCGCGAGCGAGAGCTGGCGGTCCTTGAGTTCGCTCTTCAGTTTGTCCCACGCGGCCTCCGCGCCGTCGGCGCCGATCTCCGCGCAGCACGCTTCGCCGAGGCACAGGAACACGTGCCGGTGGAAGAGGCCGATCAGGAGCTTGTCGGCGACCGCGGTCAGTTTCTCGTTCGACACAGCCATCGTGACGACCTCAGTGACCTACAAACAGCGGGTCACGCTTTTTTCATGGCGGCCCACAAGCGGACGCGCCGGGCGACTTCCGCGAACAGGAGCACGCTCGATGTCGCGGCGGCAACCACTAACCAATCTACCGCCTTCAGCGGCTCGACATTAAACACCGCACCACCGAACGAGACGATGAGCACCTGTCCGATCACCGTGAGTGACGCGATCGCCAGGAACTGCCGGTTCTCGAACAGTCGGTGCCACCCGGATTCTTCCGGCGCGAGCGAGCGACAGTTGATCTGGTTCCACACCTGGAAGAACACATACACGGTGAAGAACAGCGTGACCTGTCGGAGCGTCAGTTCGGGGAATTCGTCTGATTTCGGCCCGCTTCCTGCGAACCAGTCGGCGTGCTGCATGCCGAGCAATAACGCGATCATGACCACGACGAAGAACATGGCCGTGCTCGCGATGGTGCCGAGCATCGCGGGCGTGAGAATGCTCTCGTTGCGGGTCTTGGGCGGTCGGTGCATCAGGTTCGCGCGGGGCGGTTCGCTGCACAGCGCGATCGCCGCGAACGTGTCCATGATGACGTTGATCCAGAGCAGTTGCAGAACAGTGAACGGCGGTTTCAGACCCAAAAATGGCCCGAGGAACGCGATCAGCAGGGCGGACACGTTGATTGTGAGCTGGAACTGAATGAACCGCTGAATGTTCTCGTAGAGCGCGCGCCCCCAATGAACCCCGCGAACGATTGTGCTGAACGCATCGTCGAGCAGCACGATCTTGCTCGCTTCCTTCGCGACTTCGGTGCCCGAAATGCCCATCGCGAGTCCGACGTCCGCCTTCTTGAGCGCGGGGGCGTCGTTCGTACCGTCGCCCGTCATCGCGACGACTTGGTTCTGGGCCTGGAGCAACTCCACGATGCGGAACTTGTCGCCGGGCAGCGCGCGTGCGAGGACTCGTAACCGCGGCAGGATCGCGGAAAGCTCCGCATCGGTCAGTTTGGCGAAATCCGCGTGCGTCAGGGCTAGGGCGCCCGGTTCGTCGAGCAAGCCGATTTCGCGGCCGATCGCGGTGGCCGTTTCGATCGTGTCGCCCGTAATCATCTTCACTTCGATACCCGCCGTGCGACACTGCCGGACGGCTTCTTTCACGTCGTCGCGGAGCGGGTCTCGGATGCCGACCCAGCCGTCGAAAATCAGCCCGTTTTCGATCTCCGCGCGGCGATCGTGGATCGCGCTTTCCTCTCGTGGGAAGTCCGCGGGCAATTCCGCGTGTGCGAACGCGAGCGTGCGCATCGCGTCACCCGCTGCCGCGGAGATGCGCGACTGAATTTCGGCACGAACTTCCGGTGTAAGGTCGTGCGTGGAGCCATCGAGGGAGCGGTACCGTGTGGCCTGCGCGAGCAGCACTTCCGGTGCGCCCTTCACGAGCGTAACGGCGCGGCCCGCGTCGCGCACCACGGTCGTCATCCGTTTGCGGTCGGACGAGAAGTGGATCTGGTACAGGACGGGGTACTGCGCTCGGAGTTCGATGTAATTCAAACTGTTCGGGTGGGTCCACGCGCCCGCAGTGAGCCAGTTCAGCAGTGCGCCTTCGGTGCTGTTGCCGATGACGCCGGTTTTGCCGTTCTTCTGTTCGAGGCTCGCGGTCGAGTTCGCGGCCGAGTTCACGATCACCCAGAAGAGCGGCGAGTGCGCCCAGGGTTCATCGCTTTTCATCCCCGGCGACACGATCGCGCTGTCCTTCTCGTAGACGGCCGCGCCCAGCCCGACGCGCGATACCGTCATTTTGTTTTGGGTGAGCGTGCCGGTTTTATCGGAGCAAATGACGGTCGCCGAGCCGATCGTCTCGCACGCGACCAGTTGCCGCACGAGCGAGTTCGACTGGCTCATCTTCCGCCACGCGATCGCGAGCGACACGGTCACGCTCATCGGCAGCCCTTCAGGAACCGCGACGACGATGACGATCACCATGTACACGAAGTACGAGAGCAGCGCCCGCACGCTCCCGAGAAGCACCTTGCTCGCGTCTTCTCCCTCTTGGGGGAGCCGCACTTCACCGAGTATCAGCCCCCGGACGAACAATGCAATGAAGATCGCGATCGCCGCGGCGTAGCCGATTTTGCTGATGAGGCCCGCGAGCGCTTCGAGTTTCTCTTGCAGCGGCGTGGACGCCTTCGAGATGGTGAGCTTCTGCTGCACGCGCTCGGCGCGGTCTTCGGGAGTTGTGCTCGCATCGGGCGAGGGGGACGCACCCGACAGGCGCTGGGCGATCTGACCCAGCATGGTGTCGTCGCCGATGTTGGTTACGACCATCTGGCCGACGCCGTCGCGTACCTGCGTGCCGCGGAACACGCAGTCGGGCTGGTCCGGTCCTTCGGAGTCGTTGCCACCGGTTCGGGCCGTTTTCTTCGCCGGTTCGCTCTCACCGGTCATGAGCGCCTGATCGACGTGCAGTTCGTTCGATCGCACGATGCGCCCGTCGGCCGGGATCTCGTCGCCCATTTCGAGCTGCACGAGGTCGCCGACCACCGCGTCTTCGAGCGGGATCGCGTGAACGCCCCCGTCGCGCTGCACTTTGACGCGGATCGCGTCGCGGGTCGCGTTGAGTTTCTCGAACTCCCGGTCACTGCGGAACTCGCTGAAGAACGCCACGCCGGTCGCCAGGAACACGGCGACCATGACCGCGAGTCCCTCGTAGGACGGGTCACCGAGCGCCGCACTCACCCCGACGAGTGCCCCCGCGAGTGTGAACAGTATGGCCGGGAGCCACTCCCCGAGCTTCGCGGCAAGCACGCCTAGGACGACCACGAGCACCGCACCGAGCGCCAGCCCGCCGGCGAGCGGGGACGTCTCGAACAGGTCCACAACGATCTTGAGAAGCGACGCGGCGAGCAGGATTTTGATGATCGGGTCCGCGAACTTCTCGAGGAACTTCTTCCAGACGGGTTCGCGAGGCAGGGGGGTGAGCCGGTTCGCGCCGAACTTCGCGCGGCTCTCGGCGACCTGCTCGGTGGTCAGACCGGACTCGGTCGCGTGCGGGAATGTGTCGGAAATGGCACGGAGGGATCGCATGTGGCAGCTCGGCGGGGGTGTGCGGCGGGGCGTGTTGGGTGTTTCGTTTTAGCGGCCCGGCGATTTCGGAAGGGGCGAGCCGCAGGCGAGCGCATCGGGGACGCGCTGACCTGCGGCTCGCGGGTGGACCGGCGGCGAAACACCGAACGCGATCACTGCTCCATCACTTCCTTTTCCTTCTTGTTGGCGAGTTCGTCGATCTTGCCCTCGTAGGCCTTGAGCAGATCCTGCATCTTCGCCTTGCCCTTGTCGCGATCGTCCTCGGTCATGGTCTTGGCTTTTTCCGCGTCTTCAAAGTGCTTGTTGCCGTCGCGCCGGATGTTGCGGCACGATACTTTTGCGGCTTCGGCCGATTTCTTGAGTTGCGCGACGATCTTCTTGCGCTGGTCGCCGCTCATTGCGGGCATCGTCAGCCGGATGACCTTGCCGTCGTTGTTCGGGGCCAAGCCGAGGTCGCTGGCGCGGATCGCCTTCTCAATTTCCTTCAGACTGTCGGCCGTGTACGGCTTGATGACGATGGTCGCGGCGTCCGGGCACGTTACCGAGGCCACGTCGCGGATCGGCGACATGGTGCCGTAGTTGTCCACGCGGAGCGCGTCCAACATTTGGGGGGACGCGCGCCCGGTCCGCAACCCCTTGAGGTCGTTGCGGAACACGTCCGTCGCCTTCTCCATCCGGTCCTCAGAATCCTTCAAAATCTGTGGTGCGTTCATGGCACGTCCTCTGTCGTTGGTCCGTGAACTTGCTGCTAGTTAATTCCTATTGTCGCAGGTCGACGGGGGGTAGGAAAGATAGTCCGGAGCGGTGATTCCGCCCCGGAGGTGCCGGTGAACATTACGCGCATCAGCCCGTGACGATGGTGCCGATCGGGTGGCCGGCCACGGCCCGCTCGATCGCGCCTTCCTGCTTGTAGTTGAACACGAGAATGGGGAGCTTCGCGAGCCGGCACATCTCGAACGCGCCGATGTCCATGACTCCGAGCTGTTTCTGGATCACCTGATCGAACGTGAGGCGCTCGAACTTCTCCGCGTAGGGGTTCTTCGCCGGGTCGGAGTTGAAGACGCCGTCCACCTTTGTCGCTTTAAGTAGAACATTGACCTGGAGTTCGGTCCCTCGTAGGGCCGCGGCGGTGTCCGTGGTGACAAAGGGATTCCCGGTGCCGCCCGCGAGGATCACAATGCGGTTCTTCTCCAAGTGACGCAGCGCCCGGCGCCGAATGTACGGTTCAGCAACCGTTTCCATGCGGACCGCGCTCTGGAGGCGCGTTTCCACGCCCATTGCTTCCAGAGTGTCCTGAAGTGCGAGGCCGTTCATCACGGTCGCGAGCATCCCCATGTAGTCGGCGGTCGCGGGCTTGATGCGCTCGTCGCCCGCGGAGAACTGGGCGCCGCGGAGCAGGTTTCCGCCGCCGATCACGACGGCGAGTTGTACCCCGCTCGCAGCGACGCGGGCCAGTTGCTCGGCAATGTGTTTCGTTTCGTCGAGGTTGATGCCGAGTTTGCCTCCACCGAAGCCGAGCGCCTCACCGCTGAGCTTGAGCAGAACGCGCTTGAACTTCGGAGCGGCAGTGTCGGTGTCGGGCATAGTTGTTCGGATCGGACGTGTACGGAGACGCGGCGCGACGTGCGCACGCGGGGGCGGTTGCCCTTCGACAGAGTACGAACCGCCTCCGCCGACGGCACGCTAGCCGATGTTTACACCGGCCCCGATCCCGGCCCCGGTGCCCAGTGCGAGCCGGAACAACCCGAGCACCATGCCCGTCAGAATGATCCCCGCGACGATCCGGAGCAGCAGTGCTTCTTGGGTGCGCAGGAAGCCCAGGCACCCGAACGAGACCATCATGAAGCCGAACATCGTGCCGTAGCCCTCGAACAACCGCGAGCGCTTGTTACCGATTTCGGTGCTTCGCTTACTCTCGTCTGCTGATCTCTTTGAGACGAAATAATCGTCCTCGATTTTCTTTTTCTTCTCGTCGTAGGTTTTCTGTTCTTCTGCGTTCAGCTCGGACCGGTCCTTCTTGCCCTTCGGGAGCAACTCGCGGATGCGTACCTCTTCTTCCAGCGCGAGCTTCTTTTCGTACTCCACCGCGCGCTGGTTGGACGCCGACGCGAGCACCTGCATGAACGTGAAGAACAGTACGAAGAACACGCCGATACCGAACAGAAGACCTGGAACACCGCCAACAGGGGCCAGCGGGTTCTCCCCCGCGAAAAGCTTCTTGCGCCGCCGTGAGAGCGACGATTCTCGGGGCTCAGTATCGAAATCCTGGTCATCGGGGGGCACCGATTCGGTTCCCGCAGCCGGGACCAGACCGGCGTCCGTGACCATGAGGGCCGTGCGACACTTCTTGCACTTGAGCCGCCGGCCGATGTCCTTCTCGGCCACGTTGTAGAGTGCCCCACACGTTGGGCATGTGTTGTTCATAGTGCTTGCTGCTGTCAATTGAGAGTTAGAGCCGTGATCTTTTCGGACCCGGCCCGGGAACGATGGAACCGCACGAGCAACACTCTTCGTGTCGTGTGCGGAGTCGGATTCTAAGTTGTGAGAAAGAGCGTTGCAAGCGAACCGAACAGAAGTCATCAGGTTTCGCTAACTGTCGGACAAATGACGCGGATGGGTCACTCGGCGCTTGAGTAGCGCGGCCTCTGCGACCCCGTCGAGCAGGCCATCGAGTAGTCCGGAAACCGCAACGGGCGCGTCTCCGGCCGTCGCGGACTGCACGTTCCCGCTCACATCGATTTGAACCGCTTGTGAACCGAGCCGGGCCGAAAGAACGCCCATCCCCACGCGGGTGAGCCGATTGCCGGAAAGATCTAGGAATTGAAGGTGTTTGAACAGTTTGTCGAAGAGGTCACAACAGGCGATTACGCCGTTATCTGTGAGCTGATTGCGCCCGAGCCGCAGAGCCCGGAGTCGACTAATATTCGGCGAACGCAGTAACGCCGCGACGCCGGAATCGCTGAGGTAATTGTGCGACAGGTCGAGCGCGGTACACGCTGCGAGTGCGGGCGCAGCCGCAAGTGCGGCTGCGCCCGCTGTGCCGATCATATTGGCGCGGAGCGACAGTTCCGGTTCGGCCTTGGTGACGCGGCCGAACAGAGCGGAGCGCGCGAGCCGAGCCACGCCCGCGTCTCCGATGCGGTTCCCGGTAACCCGGAGCGAGTGCAGTCGCGTGAAGGACTGGCTCGTGATGATTGCCCCGAGCCCCGTGTCACCGATGTCGTTTCCGGAGAGATCCAGACCGGTCAAGCCCGCAAAGAACGGCGATTCGGCGAGCTCGCTGGCACCAGCGTCGCCAATTGTGTCGTTGTCGTTGAGTGCGAGCGTTGTGAGGTTCGGGAAGCCGCTGCTCCGGGCGAGCAGGTGAACGCCAGAATCTTCGATTCGGTTGAACCCGAGGTCGAGCGATTCGAGGTTCTCCAGGAACGGTGACCGCGCGAGTACGTTCACACCGCTGTTACCGAGGTCGCAGTTGCACAGATCGAGTTCACGGACCCGGGCGAGTAACGGCGACGCGGCCAACTTCGCCATCACGGGGGCTGCGTCGCGTAGGCTCAGTCGGCGGATTCGGAGCCGTGTGAAGAGTTCTTCGCCGCGTTCGAGGAATGTGGCCGCGTTGACCGATGCGGAATCGGGTACGCCGCGCCGAAAATCGACCGTTTCGACCAGCCCCGCGAGGTGCGCGGTCCACTCGGCGCGATTTTGGGTCAGCAGTTCGGCTTGCCGGTCGCAGAGCGCGGGCCGGCGCGGATCATCTTCGGACAGCCGCGCGAGCGCGAGTTGCACGCGGATCAGTTCCGCACGCTCCGGTGCGCCCGAATCGTCAAGGAAGTCGGCGTACACCAGGCGCGGTCGGTCGTCCGCGAACCGATCAAACACCGCGTCCAGGAACGGTTGCTCGTCCGTGAAGTGCATGACCGCATCGTAACTCGTGAGTTGGGGCGATGCAGCAAAGAAACGGTTCGATAGGCGAACTTCAAAAACCGTGCCCGCTATTTTAGCGCGCCGCGCTCAGTCGGTCGCTGGGTTCACAAGAATTCGGTGACAACGGTGCCCCGGTGCCGCCTGAGCTGCACTGCTAGAATGCCTGCTGGAACTGGCCCCGTTGTTGGGGTGCCGGTTCCAACGGGGGAGCGGCCGTGAAGCAGTTCCTGTTCGCGCAATACTCGTGGCCGCTCGTGGCCCTGGGCGGGTTGGTCGCGGCGGCGTGTTTGGCGAGTACGTGGTACATCAACCGGCTCCAGGGCGATCTCGCACGCGCGGTTCGGCACGATGCGTCCAAAATGGACGCGGCCGACGAACTTCAGGTGCAACTGCGCCACCTCCGGTTCCATTCGGTGATATTCGCCGCGGACCCGAGCGAAGCCCGCGCCGCGGCGTTGCGCTCGGACACATTGCAGGTCGAAGCGGCGTTCGACAACATCCGGCGCGACCTCATCGCGGACGACGAAGAACTGCTCGCCCTTATCGAGAACGACTACGCCGAATACAAGCGCAGACTCGGACCCGGTGGGTTACCGCCGCCCCTGCGCAACGTGCCCGAACTCGTGCGCTGGTCCGATGCGCACCCGATGCGCGAACTCCTTCAACCGTGCCGTGAACTGTCAGACCGCCAGCGCGCCCGGATGGAAGCGGGGTTGGCGCGGAGCGAGGCACAAACGACATGGGCCGGGCGCGTGCTGTTCGCTCTGGGGCTGACGGGCGCGTTCGGCGGGCTTCTGAGCGGGTACGCGACCGCACGCGGACTGACACGTCGCGCTGCGCACTTGTCGGTTCGGGTGCGGGCGGTTCAGGCCGAACTCGATCAAGAGGTGGGCGCGCTGACGGTCGAAGCTGCACGCCCGATCGGGAACCTCGACGCGCAACTGGATTACGTGGTCGGGCGCGTGAAGGAAGTGTGTCAGCGTCTTCAGGAGCAAGAACGCGGATTGCTTCGCGCCGAGCAACTCGCGGCGGTTGGGCAGCTCGCTGCCGGCATCGCGCACGAGGTTCGTAACCCGTTGACCGGGATCAAATTCTTGGTCGAAGGTGCTCTCCGTCCCGCACGCTCGACCCCACTTACTGACGAAGACCTCCGGCTCATTCGGCAGGAGGTTGTTCGCATCGAGCGAACCGTACAGGGACTTTTGGACTTTGCTCGGACTCCTACTCTCGACCGCCACCGGTACGACCTCCGGGAACTGGTGGCCGAAGCCGCGGGTGTTGCACGCAGCCGGGCCGAGGCGAAGCCGGTAACATTGCGCGTCGCCCCGGCTCCGGTCGTGGCCCCCGCATCCGTGGACCGCGACCAGTTCCTATCGCTACTCACGAACCTGCTCCTCAACGCGATCGACGCGACGCCGCCGGGCGGTGAGGTTCAGGTGCGCACGAGCGCGACACCGAACGGAACCGTGACGGTCGAAGTCGCCGATACCGGAACGGGGATCGACCCGCGCATCGCGGACAAACTGTTCACTCCGTTCGCCACCACGAAACCGACCGGCACGGGCCTGGGACTGACCATTGCCCAGCGCGTCGCACGCGACCACGGTGGAACGCTGACCGCCGCCAACCAAGTTAGTGGCGGGGCGTGTTTCACGCTGACTCTACCCGCTGCGGGAGGACTTAATGCCGAAGCTGTTGGTCGTTGACGACGAGCCGATCATCTGTCACTCGTTCCGCCGGGTCTTCGCCGCGCCCGATGTGGAGATTCTCACGGCTGGAACGATCGCCGAGGGCTGGCGCCGCGTCGAACAGGACCGCCCCGACGTGATCGTCCTGGACCTTCAGCTTCCGGACGGGTCCGGGCTCGATCTGTTCGAGCGCATCCGGACCGCGGACCCGAAGCGCCCGGTCATCTTCATCACCGCGCACGGAACCACCGAAACGACCATTGAGGCGATGAAGCACGGCGCGTTCGACTACCTGCTCAAACCGCTCGACCTGGAGCAGATGAGCGGCGTGCTCGGGCGCGCGTTCGAGGCCGCCCGGCTCATGCGCGAGTCGGCCGCGCTCCCGGACGACCCCGGCGGGGACCGGATCATTGGTCGGTCGCCGCTCATGCAGGAGATGTGCAAGCAGATCGGTCGGATCGCCCCGCAAGACGTGAACGTGCTGATCCTGGGCGAGAGCGGGACTGGCAAGGAACTTGTGGCTCGAGCGATTTACTCGCACAGTCGGCGCGCGGCCCGGCCGTTCATGGCGCTCAACTGTGCGGCTATTCCGGACGCGCTCGTCGAGAGCGAGTTATTCGGGCACGAACAGGGCGCGTTTACGGGAGCGGATCGTAAGCGCATCGGGAAGTTCGAGCAGTGCGGGGACGGGACGCTTTTGCTGGACGAGATCGGCGACATGCCGCTCGCCGCCCAAGCGAAGATGCTGCGCGTGCTGCAAGACCAGACGTTCGAGCGCCTGGGCGGGAGCCAGCCCATCGCGACCCACGTCCGCGTGCTGGCCGCGACCAATCAGTACCTCGAACAACTCATCGCCAACGGGCGGTTCCGGAACGACCTCTATTACCGGCTGAAAGTGGTCACAATCCACGTACCGGCGCTGCGGGAGCGCAAGGCCGATATCCCGGAACTGGCGCACTACTTCCTTTTCCGGTACGCGCGCGAAGCCAATCGCGACCTGCGCGGGTTCGCCCCTGAAACACTGGACCTGCTTCAGCGCTACGACTGGCCGGGGAACGTCCGCGAGTTGCAGAACTGCATTCAGGCCGCGGTCTACCAAACTTCGGGCCGGACACTGTTACCGTCTGATTTACCGGGACTTGCCGACGTTCCGCCTGCTCCGGCTTCCACTTCAACTCCCGACGCGCCGGCGGCCTTCGACCTGACGGCGACAATCGAATCGATGCTCCAGGACGGCGGAAGGGACGTTCACAAACGGGTGATTGCGCTCGTGGAGCGCGAACTGATCGCGCGGGCACTGCGACACACGCACGGGCACCAGATGCAAGCGAGCGAGTTGCTCGGCATCAACCGTACCACCCTGCGAACCAAACTCCGGGAACTCGGCATCACGCTCGATAAGGTGGTGACGGATCAGGGGGGTGAATGAACTGGACCTACTGCGGGTGAAATAAAGCCGCCCAGGTTGAGGAGGCGAGGCTGTGGGCGACCTCAACTCAACCTGGGCGGTGTCCCGTGGGCGACGGGGACGTATTTCAATTTGGAGGATCTGTGTTCTTGCGTTAATACTGCGGCGACGTCTGAAATCTAGCAGCCGAAAAACCGAAAAGGTGACGCGGCTCTTTAATGATGTTAACTGTTTATCCTGTAGAGCTTTAAGTTTGTAACAGACCCGTAACGCAACTTAAGAAACTCTCGCTGTCTGGAAAGTCGACAGTGATAATCGACAGTTGCCGGAAAATCCGTCGCTAAAAGTTGCTTCGGAAATACTCGTGGTGTATTGTGTAAGTAGACCGGCCACGAGCACTGAACTGAATGGGCGACAGTTCAGTACATCGTGGCCGGTCTTTTTTTTCATTTCTGCGGACTTTCACTACCCCACTTATTCACCCATTCTTGCTCCCTGATTTGGGAGAATTCCTGCGTTTTTAGGTGCTTTTGCTCGGTTGCTGCACTCGGTCGAGGCGGAGCGAATTCGCAAATGAAGAACCCCCATTCACTGGCACCGTCGGAAGTGACGCCAGTGAATGGGGGTAGGTTCGTTTCGCTGGCAATTAAAATTCGGTGAACCCGTCGTCGCCCGCGTTGGCGAACTGGTCGAGTTCGTGGACCGTGCTCTTGGTCCGAGCAACCGCGGGGCGGGACTTGGAGCCAGAGGACTTGCCCCGACCGGCCGGGCGCGGCACCGAGCGCCCGTTACCCCCGAGCTTGAACCGGGCGACGAGGTCGCGGAGTTGGGCGGCCTGGTCCGTCAGCGTTTGAGCCGTGGCCGACATCTCTTCGGTCTGCGAGGCGTTCTTTTGGGTCACGGCGTCCATCTGGGACACGGCCTTGTTGACCTGCTCGATCCCTACCGATTGCTCCTTACCGGCCGCCGCAATTTCCGTGATGATGTCGGTGACGCGCTTCACGCTCGTCACGATCTCACCCAGCGTGGAACCGGACTGGTTCACGAGCTCGGTGCCCGCGTCGACCTTCTTGACCGAGTCCTCGATCAGTGACTTGATTTCTTTCGCGGACGTGGCCGAACGTTGAGCCAAGTTACGCACCTCGGACGCCACCACCGCGAACCCGCGCCCCTGTTCGCCGGCCCGGGCCGCTTCCACGGCGGCGTTGAGGGCGAGCAGGTTGGTCTGGAACGCGATCTCGTCGATCGTCGTGATAATGTCCGCGATCTTCTTCGACGCCCCGTTGATCTCGCTCATCGCCTCGACCGCGTTGCCCACGACTTGCCCGCCCTTCTCGGCGACGTCCCGGGAACTACTCGCGAGCTGCCGGGCCTGCTGCGCGCTGTCCGCGTTCTGGCGCACGGTCGCGGTGATTTCTTCGAGCGTGCTGGCCGTTTCTTCCAGGCTGCTCGCTTGTTCTTGAGCGCCCGTCGAGATTTCGTCGCTGGCCGCGGACAGTTGGCCCGAGGCGTCGGCGAGTTGTTCGGACACCTCACGCACCCCTTCCAGGGCAGTGCGCACGGCGAGGATCGCTTTGTTGAGCGCGGACGCCATCTGCCCGACCGAATCCGTGCCCAGATCGGGTACGTTTTGGGTGAAGTCGCCCGCGGCCATCGCGCTGACCGTGGCTACCACAGCGTTCATCTTCTGCTGGAGTTCGATGGCCTGGACGCGCTCCTGCTCGGCCTGGGCACGGGTGGCCGCGGCCTCGCGCTCGGTGCGCTCGCGCGTTTCGGTGGCCTCGCGCTCGGCACGCTGGCGGTCCTTTTCGACTTGCTGGCGCTCGGCTTCTTTGGCGGCCACTAGTGCGCCGATCGCCGTGTTCAGTGCGACGGCCATTCGGCCGACTTCGTCCTGAGAGTCCACGTCGGCGCGCTTGGTGAGATCGCCCTTTGCCACACCTTCAAGGACCACTACGGTGCGCCCGAGGGGGCCGGTGATCGAACCGGCAATCGTCACCCCGATGAGCATACTCAGGACCACGGTTGCTCCGGTCCCGCCCATGAGGGTCATCTGGGCCGAGGCCGCGGTCGCGTTCCCGTCCTCGTTGATGTCCTTCGCCACCATTGTGACGGTCTTGATGAGTTCTTCAATCGCGACCGTGGCCGTATCGAATTTCCCGCCGGCCGCGGCCAGGGCTTGCGCGGTCTTCTGTTTCCACTCGTCCCGTTCGCTGGGGGCCGTTGCCGTCAGTTGTGCACGGATCGCCTGGGTCGTGACGAGTGTGGCGTCGATGTACTCTTTCACGGCGGCGCGGACCTTATCCAGATCCTTGCGCTCGTCGCGCCCGCTCCGGGATATACGCAACACCGTTGCCGCGTATGCGTCTAGACTGGCCGTGATTTGCTCGCGGAGGACTTTTTGATCGTCGAGGATCCGGTCGACGGTCTGGGTGTCTTTCGCGTTCGTCGCGACGACCATGTTGCTCCGGTACCGGGCTAAACTAATTGAAGTTTTGGCCAGATCGGTACCCGCGACCGTATAGTCCTCGTACAGAACCCGCATTGCCTCCCGCGAACTCGATAGCCCGCGGTAGCCGAACACCCCGCACACCGCAACGGTGGCGCACACGAGGGCGAAGCCGAGGAGCAGTTTGGTCGTTACGGTCTGATTGCGGAACCAGTTCATAGGTGCGTCTTTCAGAACAGATGTGGGAGAGGTTTGATTCGGATCACGCCGTCAGGCCCGGCACGGTCGAGTTGCCGACGAGCCGGTCGATGTTGAGGAGGGAAACGAGGCGCTCGCCGGTGCGCGCGATCCCGGTGAGGAACGAGGTGTCCACGCCCGAACCCAGGTCCGGGGTCGGGACCACTTCCTTGGCTTCCACGTTGAGCACGTCGGACACGGCGTCGACAACGAGCCCGACGATCTTGGTACCCACGGTGACCACGACGATGACCGTGAATACGGTGTATTCGGCCTCGCGCAGCCCGAACCGCGTGCGCAAGTCGATGATCGGGACCACGGCCCCGCGCAAGTTCATGACCCCTTTGACTTCCCGGGGGGTGTTGGGCAGCGGGGTGATTTTCGAGTACCCCTTGATTTCCTGTACGCGCAGGATCTCCAACCCGTACTCCTCGTCCCCTAAACGGAACGTCAGGAACTGGCCGGTAGCGGCCACGGGTGTACTCGGGTCGTTGGTCTTGGGGGCGCTCACGTGCTCTCCGGGCCTTGCGAGGTCTAAGTGCGCCGGACGGTCCTGTTGTTGCTATCTATCGTGAACTGACAGAAAAATTTGCGTTATATTATTAATGATACAATTAATGGCGCATATCCAGCTATTGCAGTGATTTGTGTCACGCCAAGACGGGCTGCGAGTGATCAGAAATTGATTCGCATTGTTGCACACCAATTGCTTGGGCGCCTGCTAGCTGAGCGGATTTGCGGAAGAATTGTGCTTTTTAAATTTTCCGACGCGCAAATTGTGCGATCGAAGTAGAAATACGCATTCACTCTGTGCTGCGAAAAACGGCACTTCGGGGTGAAGACGGAATCCGTCTCTCCCCGAGAAGTGGTCAGTACCGTGAGCTATTCTTCGTCTGTGGCGCGAGGTGGGGCCTCGCCGTGTTGAACCTGAAACGCCAATTGTTCTAACTGAATTGCCAAATCGACCGTGACCAGGCGCACGCGGCGCGGGAGCTTGAGCACCACGGGCGCGAAATTGAGGATGCCCCGAACGCCCGCCGTGACCAGTGCCTCGGCGACCGAGTGTGCGGTTTCCCCGGGGACCGTGAGTACGCCCAACTCGGCCTGAAGTTCGTTGAGGCGCTCGGGAAGCGTCGACACGGCTTCCACGGTCAGTCCCTCGACCTCCTGACCGACTTTGGACGGATCGCTGTCGAACAGGCCGACGATGCGGAACCCCTGTGCCCGGAAACCTTGATACCTTAAAAGGGCGCGGCCCAAGTTACCGACGCCGACCAGCACCGCGCGCCACTGGCGGTTGATTCCCAGCGCGGTTCGGATCGCGCTCGCCAGTTCGCGCGCGTCGTACCCGACTCCGCGCTGGCCCAAGTGTCCGAGCGCGGCGAGGTCGCGGCGCACCTGGGCGTCGCTCACGCCGACCGCTTCAGCGATGCGACTGCTCGAGATCTTTTCGCTGTCGGTCGTCCAATCGTCCACGCAGCGCAAATAGAGGCTCAGCCGCTGGGCCGCTGCCCGCGAGAGCCGTTGACTCCGCTCGGCTGGCACGCCTTCCAAAGCTGACCTCCTGTCGGGGGGGACGGACTGCAAAAAAGCAGGCGGCGGGATTCGGGGGAGAGCCGGGGTTCCGCTGTCGCGACCCATTTTACCTCGAATCCTTTATCGATTCTTGTATTCCTCACCGCTTTTTTTGATCCGGTGCCTGCGAACTTAACTTGGTCGCGGATGTGAGTGATAATCCGGTTCGATGGATTAGGTGAGAGGGAAGGGGACTGCGAATCGAGACATGGGGTTATTTCGTCGCACGTTCGAGCACCGTGAACCACGTCATGCAGTTGAATTGTGAACGCGACGGTGGTCCGTTTGGTGTTGGACCGCCGCGCGGTTTCTTAATTACCGTTCCGAATTATTTCTTACCCGCCCACGATACCGGGATCGACACCTCGCCCCCCTGGTCGTTCATACGCACCCGTACCGTACAGCGACCGGGTTGTGCGGCGACCGTTTCGGGGACCGTGATGCGCACGGTCGCGACCGGCCCGCTACCGGTGGAACACTTCACCTGCACGGCGGGCAAATCGCTCTCCGCGCCGGCGATGCTCACGGCCTTGCCGTCCGGCGAGCGGAGCTGCACGAGCGTAGAAACTTCGGTCTGACCGGCCGCTAGGCGGACGGAAACGGCTTCTGGAGTTGCCGTTACAGCACCGGCGGCGCGCTTAAGAACCCGAACCGGGATGCGCAGTTCTGGGTAGTCCGCATCGTCGGTGTAGAGGATCACGGACTCGTCGCGGTGCCCTGTGGGTGCGTTCGCCGCGAGCTTGATTGTTACCGGCTGAGTGCGCCCCACAGCACCGTTCGCAACCTGCCCGATCTCGACCGTCAGGTGCGCGGCGGACGACGCGGCTTTGAGTACGGTGAGCGGTTTCGCCCGTTTGTCGCCGACAACGAGTTCCTTACTGACTTCTCCGGCGGCTGAGAACGCGATCTGCGGGGGCGTGACCGAGATTTCTCGGGAGAGTGTTGCCGTGAGTTGAAGCAATAACGTGCCCGTTTGGGCGGGCGCGCCGGGCAGTTCCACCTTGTACGATACCGTGGCCTGCCAGCGGTTCGGGCCGTCCGGTTGCGTCAGCGTGTTTACTTCGAGCGCGAGTTTGGTTTTCTCGCCCGCCGGGAGCACCTCGGTCGCCAGAGCCTGGCGCAGACACCCGCACCCGGCCTCCACTTTGGTGATCGTGACCGTGCCCGCGGTCGCGTTCGTCAGGTCGAACGTGTGGAGCAGCGGCGGGCCGGCTTTTACATCACCTTTTGCCGCAACCGGCGCCGGGCTGTGAAACGTGGCCGGCGCCGGCTGGCCGGTGGCCAGCGCGGAGAGCAAAATGAGTGTGTTCATGACCACGTCGGATAGCGTCCCGCCGCGCCCGCGCGAAGTGCAAAATTGTGACCCGCAGTGAGAGTATGACGAACGCAGGAAAGATGGCTGAAGTTCGGGTTCTCGTCGGCACGTGCCCCGCCGAGTTCGATCGGGCGCCGGACCGGAACGAGGTGCGTGCGTGGACCGTGGACCTCGCGCGCCCGCCGATCCCCGCGGACGAACTGTTCCAGCGCCTGACAGCCGAAGAACAAATGCGGGCGCTGCGCTACAAGATCGCCAAAGCGCGCGAACAGTTCTCCATCGGACGCGGGCTGCTCCGCGAGCTACTCGGTGCGTGTCTGAACGTCGCCCCGCGCACCGTGCCCCTCGCGTACCTGCCCTCGGGGAAGCCTGTTCTCACAGAAGAAACCGGGTTGCACTTCAACGTCACGCACACGGACGGGATCGCGGTGATCGCCGTGGGCTGGCACCGCGTCGGTGTGGACGTGGAGCGCGTGCGGACCGTCGAGAACGAAGACGGGCTGGTCCGGCGCTACTTTTCGCCCGCCGAGGGTGCCGAGTACCGCGCGCTCCCCGAGCGGCACCGCCGGGCCGGGTTCTTTCGCGGCTGGACCACCAAAGAGGCCGTCATTAAAGCGGCGGGGGCGACCGTCGCCTGCCTCGCGGATTTCGACGTCGAACTCGATCCGGAGCGCCCCCCGTGCGTCAACGCGGTCCGCGACCCACAACTTACCGGTCCCGGTTGGGTGCTCGCCGAATGGACCGCTCAGACCGACGCCGCTATTGCCATTGCGGTCGAAGGAGTGGGCGCGCTGCGCGTCGAGAAACTGCACCACGAGTGACCGGGCAAGTAAGGCCAAGGGGTACCATCAAGGAAGGGAGCAGAGATCAGAAGACCGAGTCGCGAATAGCACAACTTACGCGACTCGAGACAACGGGCCAGTTTGAGGTCGCGGCGGAGCGGCAGCGTAACCAAGGTGAACTGGCTTACGCAGTTCATCCTCGAGCGAGTAGAGGAGTGCTTCCTGGCGCAAAAAACACCCCCGGCCCCGTAGGAACGATCCTACGGGGCCGGGGATTTCTCGTTGGGCTTTTGGTAAAAGCTCGCGCTTCACCTGGCCCCGCTTCTCTGTCCTTTCGGAACCAGCAGTGTTTTGGTTTCTAACCCTGCTCTCTTGACCTTGTGGCCTCTGTTTTCAGGGGGCCTGTGGGGTGAGTTCCATCCCGACCCCGACATTGCGCAGGTACGGCATAGCGGCCTGATTGATGCTGTTTTCGGACACGTTGAGCCGGTACTTGAGACCGTTACGAGTGAAGAAATCTTTGAGATCGATGCTCTTGGCACCTTTTTGCTGAGCGTCCGCGATCGCCTTTGTCATGGCCCCGATCAATTTCGTTTTTTCATCGCGGTTCGCGTCCCCGACGGTGTTTTGCGGGAAATAACCTGTGACGACGGTGCGCGTGCGCTCGGTCAATTGACCAACCCAGGTGCGCTTTTGAAGGTCGAAGTACGCGTCCACGGAAACACCCATTCGGTTCAGGTCGCGTATCAGGCTGCTGATGTCATCCGTCCCGTCACCGTTCACATCAAAAATGCCGACGAGTGCGACGTGCAGCGGCCCGCCGTTTTTGACGTCACTGTAGAGCAAGTCGCCCGCAATAATGCCGTCGCGAATCGGGTCGTCCCTGCCGTCCAGGTCCGGTTCGTAGCGCACTCGCGCAAGGCGCTCGTTGACCACTTCAATGACCTCGACCGCCCCCTTCGCTTTGAACTGGGGATCGTTTACGAACTCCCGCTTCCTCTCGTCGTACTTGCGGAAGTTCAGCACGCGCGACTTGTACCCTTTCTCCGGGAAATCGTAAGGCAGAACCATGAACCTGAAACCCACGCGGACACCGGCCGAAGAGCCAATGTTGATCTCGAAGACGTTCTCCGAGTTCGGAACCCGGCGCACGATTTTGCCCACGGGATCGTCGTAAGATTGTTCGTTTTCCCTCCGAGTCGTTGCGGCCGTGAGGCGCTTGATTTCTTCGTTACTTACTTTGATGGTGTCCTTGTTCTTTGTCAACTCGCGCTCGGCGGCCGCGAGATTCTTGGTGAGCTCTGAGTTGGAGTTCCGCGCGTCGCTCTCGGCCGTTTCGTATTTCGTTTTTGCGTCCTCGGTCGCTTTCGTGGCGGCTTTAACCTTGTCGTCTATTTTGGTAGGCAGTTGATCGATTTCGGTTTTAAATTGCCCCTCCAGCGCTTTGTACGCCTTAATTTCTGCCGCCAGTAGCGCGTTCTGTGCCCGTAAATTGTCGCGCTCTTTTTCGGCCGCGGAATACGCATCTCCCCGGTTCTTAAAGCCCGCGATCTGGTCCAACAGGCCCTGGCCCGAAGGTTTGTTAGCCTTCCCGTCCTTGTCGACCTGCCAGAACGTCACGAATCGGGCGACGCTCTCGTAGGGGGGGCGCGCCGTGATGTACGCGCGCAGTTGATCGATAGTCTTCGAATCTAACTGTTTGACGAACGCTTCGGACTCTTTTTGCTCTTTGTCAACGGTGGTGACCATTTTGGCGGCCATCGCGTCGTTGATCTGTTTGAGTTCGCTCGCGATCTTGTCGCCGGCCTTTGACTCGGAATCGATCACGGTCACGTCGTCGTCCTTAGGGATCCCGAGGTAGATCCGGTAGACGCGCGCGAGCCGCTCGGCCTCGTCCTTTGAGCTCCGGACCCCGGCCAGATCCTTCTCCGCGGTCTTCTTGGCGTTGACGTGGGTCTCCATTTCGGAGAACGAGAGGTACCACATCACCCCGAACGCGATCGTCGTGAGCACGAAGAACACTAGCGCGGAGATCAGTGGGACATTTGTCTCTTTCGATTTGGCCATGTGTTCCTCGGTGCGGTGTCGTCGGTGGTGCAGGCACAAGAGTTGATGGCGCGCGGCGGGCCGCACCTTTCACACATCTTTGAGCTTAAACGGCACGGGAGGGGTGTCAACTCGATAAGGGGCCGTAACCCCGCGCCGGGCGAAGGGATGTGCCGACGGCGCCGGTCGCGCCGCGCACACTTGCCGGAATTATAACCGGGCGGCCCGGCCCCACGTTGGTTCGGGTAGTGTCCAATCGGGGCATACCGGAAGGTGAAAGACCGGAGCGTTACATAAATAGTGCGGATCTTCTGCCGGGGTATCGGTCGGCTCGTTTCACCCGAAACACGGCGGGAAAAGATTTTGATTTTTTGTATAGTAGTGTATAATTGATTTGTTGTGTCTGTTTTTTGGTGAGAGCGCCGGGGTGAGGGTATCGAATTCGTGTGGCGATCGAAACTCGAATTCGTTGCCGGTAACGCGCTCCGCACCAGTCGATCTCTGCGAGCGGGGCTGCGAATGTAGTTTGGGGTCGGTGCGGGGATTGCGAAATGTTGGTGAATGTTAGCCCGGCCGGTATCGGGTTCGGGAGGGTGTAGTGGGAGAAATGTTGCGGAGAAGCCTGAAATTCTGGCACTTGGTGCGATTGCCCCGGCGCGACCGGCTCGGGCGCGCTAGAGGTCGCCCCGAAATGTCAGCAAATGTTAGCTTGGGCCGCGAGTCGCGTGCCGTCGATTCGGTACGCGGGCGCCCAATTTCTTCATGGTCTTTTTGGGATTGACGCGGACGATTATGATTGTCATTGTTCTGTTTTAGCATTTTCGGCTAAGTTGACCCGATCGCCCTTGACCGTTCGCCGCGGTTCTCGATACACTATCCCCACATTTGTTCCGTGAGTTCAGGTCTGCCGGTACTCGATGCGGCTCCCCGCCACGGCCGCGTGACTTTCTCCCCACAGGCTCCATTCCGATGTCGGACCCGGTTTCCGCGGGCAACCTGTATTTGTTGGACGCCCACGGACTCATCTTCCAAATGTTCTTCGGCGTGCCGCCGATGAACGCACCCGACGGGCGGCCCGCCAACGCCGTCTTCGGGGTCACGCGCTCGTTGATGAACCTCTACGACCGCGGTGCCGACTACCTCATTGCCGCACTCGACCACGCCGAGCCGACCTTCCGCGAGACCATCGACTCGAACTACAAAGCGCACCGCGACCCGCCGCCGGACGATCTGCTGCTCCAAGAGCCGCTCATTCAGCAGGTCATGGAAGCGATGCGGGTGCCGTTCCTGATCGCGAAGGGGTACGAGGCCGACGACGTGATGGCGACGGTCGCGTCTGCGGCCGCTGCGCGCGGGCTGAACGTGTTTCTCTGCACGTCCGACAAGGACTGTCGGCAACTCGTCACCGACAAGGTGAAGATGCTGAACCTCCGCAAAGATTACGAGGTTCTGGACGCGGCCGGTATTATCGCGGATTGGGGCGTTCGGCCGGATCAGGTGGTCGATTTCCAGTCGCTCGTCGGCGATTCGGTGGACAACATTCCGGGTGTGATGGGAGTGGGTCCGAAAACGGCGGCGAAATGGCTTCAACAGTACGGTACGCTCGACGAACTCATCGCACACGCGGACGAGGCGCCGGGCGGTCCGAAAACGCGCCAGGCGCTCAAGGACGCGATCGCCAACGGCAACCTCGCGAAGAGCAAGCAGCTCGTCACGCTCGACCGGAACGTACCGATCCCGCTCGACTGGGAGGGGTGGCGCCGACGGGACTGGGACGGGCAGAAGCTCCTCGAACTGTTCCACGAGTTCGGGTTCCGCGGGTTCGCCGAGCGCGTGCGCAAGACTCTGACCAACAGCGGCGCCAAGAAGAACGCCGACGCACTCGAAACTGCGGGGCTTGCGCCCGCACCAGCACCGGTCGTCGAAGATACCAACGGAAGGGGCGTTCCCGGTGCGTCCGCACAGCCGGCCAAGCCCGCGAAACAGCCCAAAGGTAAGGCAAAGAAGCCGGCCACACCCGGGTTGTTCGATCTGTTAATGGAAGAGACCGGTGAGAACGCTCCGCCGGCCGAAACTCCCACGCTCGTTGAAGCCGCGATTCCCACTGATACGTGGAACTACGCGGGTTACGAGACTGTAGACACCGAAGCTCGGTTCGAGTGGTTCCTCGCGGAGTTAAAGAAGCAGAAGGCGTTCGTCTTCGATCTGGAAACGACGGGGTTGGACCCGATTCACGACCCGATTGTGGGGTTCGCGTTCTGCTGGGAGAAGGAGCGGGCCTATTACCTGCCCGTGCGTGCTCCGCAAGAGGACGCGGCCCTCGATCCGAGTGCGGCGCTCGCCGCCCTCAAGCCGGTCTTTGAAGACCCGAAGATCGAGAAACGGAACCACAATATCAAGTTCGACCAGATCGTTCTGGCCGCGAACGGCGTCGAACTCGCAGGGGTGGCGGGTGATTCCATGCTCGCGCACTACCTCCTCGACCCCGGCGCGCGGGTTCACGGGCTGGACGACCTCACACTCGACGTACTCAAACACAAGAACATCGCGATTGCCGACCTGATCGGGAAGGGGAAGAAGCAAACCACGATGAATACGGTGCGGGTCGCGCGCGTCCGAGATTATGCGTGCGAGGATGCTGACTCCGCATTCCAACTCGCGACCATATTTGAGCCGCAACTGGCAGAAAAGGGCTTCCGCGAACTCTACGACACGCTCGAAGTGCCGCTAATCGGCGTCCTGGCCGATATGGAGCGGACCGGTATTCGCGTAGACGTGCCTTTCCTCAAACAACTCGGCGAGCAGATGGGCGCCGAACTTGCGGGATTAGAAACAGACATCCACGCACTCGCCGGGCGTGAGTTCAACATCGCCTCCCTGAAGGAACTACAGAAGATTCTCTTCGAGGAACTGAAACTACCGGTTCAAAAGCGCACGGGGATCAAGAACGAGCCGAGTACCGATCAGGAGTCACTCGAACGACTGGCCGCGTTGGGGCACGAACTGCCCAAGAAGCTGATCGCGCACCGCAAGGTGGCGAAGCTCAAGGGCACTTACGTCGACGTGCTCCCGGTTATGGCGGACAAGACCGGGCGCGTTCACACGTCGTTTAATCAGGCGTCTGCCGAGACCGGGCGGTTGAGTTCGAGTGACCCGAACCTGCAAAACATCCCGATGCGGACGGAGCAGGGGGCACAGCTCCGTAAAGCGTTCATCCCGCGCGACGGCTGGACTCTCGTTACCGCTGACTATTCGCAGATCGAGTTACGGCTTTTAGCCCAGTTCTGCGGCGATGAAACGCTGAAGTCCGCGTTCGCGGAGGACCGGGACGTTCACACCGCGGTCGCGGCGCAAATCTTCAAGGTGCCGGAGGCGGATGTAACAAAGGCCCAACGCGGGGTGGCGAAAACGGTCAATTTCGGCGTCATATATGGTATGAGCGCGACCGGGCTGGCCGTTCGGCTCGCGATCCCGCGAAAGGAGGCGGAAGAGTTCATCGACGCCTACTTCGCCCGCTATCCAAAGGTGCTGGAGTATCAGCAAAAGCTCCTGGCTCATGCGCACAAAACCGGTGAAGTGCGCACACTACTCGGGCGCAAACGCATTCTGAATGCGGCCGCAATTAACCCGAACTCGCGTTATCAGGGGCGCGGGCAGGCGGAACGTGAGGCGATCAACTACGAGATCCAGGGTTCGGCCGCGGACCTGATTAAGAGGGCCATGCTTGCGGTGCAGCGGCGGCTCGCGGCGCAAAAAATGCAAGCGAAGATGCTTCTTACCGTTCACGATGAACTCGTGTTTGAAGCGCCGTCGGGCGAAGTTGCGTTGCTGACGAAGCTCGTTCGCGAAGAAATGACTACCGCAATGAAGCTGGACGTGCCGCTCCGCGTAGATGTGGCCGCCGGCCCGAACTGGCTGGACGTCGAGGACGTGTAAATCAGGGATTCGCAGTAATGGGATCGGTCATGAGCGGCTTCAAACACGGCCCGAAGCCCCTCATCGGGTTGATCGGCGCGATTGGCGCGGGAAAGAGTACCGCCGCAAAGTGCTTCGCGGCCCGCGGTGGGCACGTGATCGACGCGGACGCACTCGGGCACGAGGCTCTGCGTCAGCCCGAAATCATTGCGGCGCTCGTGAAGTTGTGGGGGGCGGAGATTCGCAACGCGGATGGCTTCCTGGACCGTCGGGCCATCGGGCGCATTGTTTTTGCCGACCGGGAGCAGCGGACCGCACTCGAAGCTGTGGTTTTTCCTTACATCGGCGAACGCACGCGACAGGAGATTTTCGCCGCGCAAGCGAACCCGAATGTGTCGTTCGTCGTCCTGGACGCGGCGGTGTTACTCGAAGCGGGGTGGGGCGATTTGGTCGATTCGCTCGTCTATATCGATGCCCCTCGAAGTACGCGACTCGCGCGACTCGCTATTCGGAGCGGCTGGAACGAAACCGAACTGAGCGCCCGCGAATCGGCGCAACTGCCCGCCGAAGAGAAAAAGGCTCGGGCGCACGCGGTGATCGTTAACGACGCCGGTACGGTCGAGTTACAGGAGCAAGTGGACCGCGTGCTCGGAAACATATTGAGAACATGATGAGAATGGTCGGCGGCTGTAAGCTCTTGAGATTCGTTTCGGTATGTTGGTAATTAAGACAATAAATGGTTCGCGGGTACGGGTCCGGTTCTTGCCTGAGCTGTCGTTGGCGTTCAAGGGGCGCGACCGCGCTTCCGTCTGCGACGGTCCCGTAACTCACAGTGACTGCCTTCTAGTGCCTGCCGGTAAGGGGTTTACCCATGTCTGATACGAAGCCCGAAGTCACCAAACCCGCGCGCCCGACGCGCAGTCGCGCGCGGAAAGCTACAGAGCCGACCGTGCCACCGCCGCCCCCCGCTCCGGTCACGAGCGAGGTCGCCGAAGACGAGGGGTTCGCGGCGGGGATTGTCGACGAAGTGCCCGTAAAACCGGAACCCGCGCCGCCCGCGGTGACCCCGCCACCCGCTGTCGTTCCGCCCCCGCCTCCCGCACCAGAAGTGCGCGAGCGCCGAGCGGAGGAAGTGCGCGAGCGCCGGACCGATGCCCGCGAGAGCACCCGCTCCGAACGCGGCAGTCGCAGCGAGCGTGCTCCGGAGCCGCGAGAAGCTCCGCGTGCTGAAGTGCCCCCGCCCGCACCGCGGGTAGAGGCCCCACCACCAGTGCCGCGCGCGGAGCGCCCTCTGCCGCCGGCCCCTCGCACCGAACTTCCGCCGCCGGCCCCTCGCGCCGAGTTGCCCCCGGTTGCGCCGCCGGCCCTGACCCCGGTGCCCGTGCGCGTGGACCCCAACGAACAGGGCTTCGACGCCGAAACGAACTCTCGGTACGAGGAGATCAAGCGCGGCAACACGTACATCACCGAACTGCAACACATGACGATCGCGCAGTTGCAGAAGGCCGCGAAGGACGAGGGGATTCCGCGCGAAGAGTACGTCGGGCTGAAGAAGCAAGACCTGGTGTACCGCATCCTGCGCGAACTCACCAAGGCCAACGGGCTGATGTTCGGCGAGGGCACGCTCGAAGTGCTCCCGGACGGCTTCGGGTTCCTCCGCAGCCCGGATTACAACTACCTCCCGTGTCCGGATGATATCTACATTTCGCCGTCGCAGATCCGCCGGTTCGGGTTGCGCACGGGGGCCGTCGTCGCGGGCCAAACGCGCCCGCCGAAGGAGAACGAGCGGTACTTCGCGCTGCTCCGCGTGGAGGCGATCAACTACGCCGAACCGGACCTGCTCACGCAGAAGGTCGTGTTCGACGATCTCACGCCGTTGCACCCCGAGCGCCGGTTGAAACTCGAAACGAGCGCGGACGAACTCAACACCCGCGTCATCGACCTCATCACGCCCATCGGTAAGGGGCAGCGCGGGCTGATCGTCGCCCCGCCGCGCACCGGGAAGACGGTTCTGCTCCAGAAGATGGCGAACTCCATCATCCAGAACCACCCGGAGTGCTACGTCATCGTGCTCCTGATCGACGAGCGCCCCGAAGAAGTGACCGACATGAGCCGGACCGTGAAGGGGCCGCGCGTGGAGGTCGTGTCGAGCACGTTCGACGAGCCGCCGGAGCGCCACGTCCAGGTCAGCGAGATGGTGATCGAGAAGGCGAAGCGCCTGGTCGAATACGGCACCGACGTGGTCATCCTGCTCGATTCGATCACGCGCCTGGCGCGGGCCTACAACACCGTGTCGCCCGGGTCGGGCAAGTTGCTCTCCGGTGGGTTGGACGCGACCGCGCTCTACAAGCCGAAGCGGTTCTTCGGCGCGGCCCGTAACATCGACGAGGGCGGGTCGCTCACGATTCTGGCGACCGCGCTGGTGGACACCGGCTCGAAGATGGACGAAGTGATCTTCGAGGAGTTCAAGGGCACGGGCAACATGGAGGTCCACCTCGAGCGGCGGATGGTGGACCGGCGCGTGTACCCGGCCATCAACGTGAACGCCAGCGGCACGCGCAAGGAAGAACTGCTGCGAGGTGAGGACGAACTGCGCCTCGTTCACATCATGCACCGCATCCTGGCGGACATGAACCCGGTCGAGGCGATGGAGCTGCTCCTGAAGCAACTGAGCAAGTACAAGACCAACGCCGAGTTCCTCACTAGTGTGACGCTGACGTGAACCACTCCCGTGTGCGCGGGCGAAATGTTGCCCGCGCACCGGGAGGGACCGTTCTTATCCAACCACGCAGCTTCTCTGGCTCCGTGGGCCAATTCACCGACGCGGCCCGAACGCCGTCGGGTTTCACAACCTGTTGATTTCAAGTGCCCCGATCGGCCGGAGCCGTGCTCACGGCTGAAAACTTCCGCGTACAGCGAATCGTTGGTAACGCGCGCCGACGAAAAACGAATGTTAGAATAGATCGGGTGTTTTTTCCGCCGGGCGTGCCATGAGCGCTAATCAGTCTCAACCGCGGTCCGTTACCTCGTACCGGGTGACTGACCTTATTGACGTCGTCCAGCGGTTGTCGCAGGCGCGCGACATCGCCACCGTGCAGGACATCGTGCGCCGGGCCGCGCGCCGGCTCACCGGCGCCGACGGGGCCACGTTCGTGCTGTGCGACGGCGACCGGTGCCATTACGTCGACGAGGACGCCGTCGGCCCGCTCTGGAAGGGGCAGCGGTTCCCCATGTCCGCGTCCGTCAGCGGGTGGACGATCGTGAACCGCAGCACGGCCGTGATCGAGGACGTGTTCTCCGACCCGCGCGTCCCGCACCAGACGTACCGCGCCACGTTCGTGAAAAGCATGGTGATGGTGCCCGTCCGGGTGGCCGATCCGCTCGGCGCGATCGGCACGTACTGGGCCACCCTTCGGCTCCCCACGGACGAAGAAGTGAAGGTACTCGAAGCGCTCGCCGGTACCACGGCGGTCGCGCTCGAAAACGTGCGCGTGTTCACCGAACTCGAGGCCCGGGTCAAGGCGCGCACGGCCGAACTCGAAGAAGCGAACAAGCAACTCGTTGCCGCGAACGCGAACCTGATGGCCGCGCACCGACAGGCCGACCGCGTGTTCGCGGCCTACGCGAAGGTGCTGCCCGGTACGGTACTCGACGGCAAGTACCGGCTCGACGAGGAACTCGGGGCCGGCGGGTTCGGGGTCGTGTTCCGCGCGCGACACTTGGGGCTGAACTGCCCCATCGCCGTGAAAGTGTTTCGGCCCACGACCGGCAACGACTCCGCAATGGAACTCCAGCGGTTCCTGCGCGAAGGCGCGACCGCGGCCCAGATCAACCACCCGAACGCGGTCCGGGTTCTCGATTCTGGGGTGTCGTCCGGCGGAATCGCGTTCCTGGCAATGGAACTGCTTTCCGGCCGGTCGCTGGCCCGCGAACTGGTGGTGGTCGGCGCGCTCTCGTTGCGCCGGGCTGCGACGGTTGCGGCGACCGTTGCGGACGTACTCAGTGCGGCCCATCGGCAGGGTATCGTTCACCGCGACATCAAGCCCGACAACGTGTTCCTGCACCACGATGCCGCGGGTCAGGAGATCGTTAAGGTCGTGGACTTCGGCATCGCGAAGTTCTTTGCCGAGCCGCAGGACGAGTGCCTGACTCGAACCGGTGAGTATGTTGGTACGCCGCGGTTCATCGCCCCGGAACGGGTTCGCGGGGGCGCTGACGACGGGCGCTCGGACGTGTTCAGTTTGGGAGCGCTGCTTTACGAACTCGTTTGTGGCGCGTCGCCGTGGGCGCCCGAGCAGGAGCGCGAGATCGCTGCGGGCTTGGCCCTTTCGCTGCGCCCGCGGCCGATGTCCCGGTTCCGGCGCGCGGTTCCCGCGGAACTGTCGGCGCTAGTCGAACGCGCACTCGCGTGGAACCCCATCGACCGCCCGACCGCGGAGGAACTGGCAAACGCACTTGCGGCTCTTGCGCCCACACTCGACGACACGCCGCCGCTACCGCCGCCGGAGCCAACTCGTGACCCGGACGCGACCGATCTCCTGCCAGCGAAGACGTGGCCGCGCTAATGGGCGTAACTAGTGTGAGTATTTCGGGGCGCGCTTTGTTCGGTGACCGTCGCGTACCCCGTTCCACTTAACACTAACGCGACGACTCATGATTTACGAAGGCGACTTCTCTTCCCCTGCGGGCCGGTTCGTGTTGGTCGTGGCCCGGTTCAACGGCTTCGTGGTCGAGCAACTGGCCGCAGGTGCCATTGATGCTTTCAAGCGACACGGCGTGGCCGAAGACCGCATCGATATCGTTCGTGTGCCGGGTTCTTACGAGATCCCGCTCGTCGCACAGAAACTCGGTAAGAGCGGCCAATACGCAGCCGTCATTTGCCTCGGCTGTGTGATTCGTGGCGACACCGATCACTACGACCACGTGGCCGGAGCAGCCACGAGCGGGATCGCACAAGCGTCGCTGAACAGCGGCGTGCCGGTCATTTTCGGCGTACTCACGTGCGATACGTTGGAGCAGGCCATTCACCGCGCCGGTGCGAAGGCCGGTAACAAGGGCTTCGAGGCCGCTGTGTGCGCCGTCGAAATGGTGAATCTGCTCAAGAAGCTGCCCGGATAAGGGCGATTCGGTCTTAAGGTGACAAAGTTCATGGCCGAAGTTGTAAATCGGTCCGCGTCTTCGTAAATCAGAGGCGATGGCACAGGCTAACCCGCGAATTTTGCCCGGTTACCGGTTGAGCATCAGCTTCACGCTCGTTTATTTGAGCGTGCTGGTGATTATACCGTTGGGGGCGTGCGTCGTGACCGCGACGCAACTCAGTTGGGACCAGTTCCGCGCCGCAGTGTGGACGGAGCGCGCACGAGCCGCTTACGCACTGACGTTCGGCGCTTCACTTGCCGCCGCCCTGATTAGCTCCGTGCTCGGGCTACTCATTGCCTGGGTGCTGGTGCGGTACGAATTCCCCGGTCGGCGCATTTTCGACGCGCTCGTCGATCTGCCGTTCGCGCTTCCCACGGCGGTCGCCGGGTTGGTGTTCTCGAACCTCTACGTCGCGAACGGGTGGCTCGGGCGGTTCCTCGTGCCGCTCGGCATCGAAGGCTCCTATTCGCGCTTTGCCGTCGTGCTGGTACTGACTTTCATCGGGTTCCCCTTCGTTGTGCGAACGCTTCAGCCGGTGCTGGGCGCGCTCGATGCGGAAGCGGAAGAGGCCGCCGCTCTGCTCGGCGCCAGTCGGTGGCAAACGTTCCGCAGAATCACGTTCCCCGCACTGTTGCCCGGCTTACTCACGGGATTCGCCCTGGCGTTCGCACGCGGATTGGGGGAGTACGGGAGCGTGGTTTTTGTGTCGGGCAACATGCCGCTCAAAACCGAGATTGCTGCGTTCCTGATCGTCAGCCGGCTCGAAGAGGGGCGCCCGAATTCGTACCGCGAAGCGACCGCGATCGCGACCGTACTCTTGGCCGCGTCGTTCCTGATGCTCGTGTTCATTAACCGCCTCGAAGCCCGTTCGCGGAAATGGAGCGGGTGACCCATGACGCCCACAGAAACTACCCGTCGTGCCGCCCGGCGCACCGACCCGCTCTGGGTTCGGATCACGCTCACGTCGCTCGCGCTACTCGCGCTCACGGTGCTGGTCGTGATTCCCGTTGTGGGCGTGTTCGCGGAAGCACTCGCCGACGGCGTGGGTGCGTACTGGACCAACCTCACTGCCGACGCGGACACGCGCCACTCGGTGCTACTCACGCTCACGGTCGCGCCGCTCGCGGTCTTGTTGAACCTCGTGTTCGGGGTCGCGGCTGCGTGGGCGATTACGCGGTTCAAATTCCCCGGGCGCACGCTGCTGGTCACAATGATCGACGTGCCCTTCAGTGTGTCGCCGGTGGTCGTCGGGCTGATGTTCGTGATCCTGTTCGCCGATTGGGGCGTGCTCGGTCCGTGGCTGAAATCGAACGGTTTTCGGGTGCTGGGCACCGTGCCCGCGCTGGTGCTCGTGACCACGTTCGTGACGCTCCCGTTCGTCGCTCGTGAACTGATTCCGGTTATGGAAGCGATCGGTCCCGATGAAGAATTCGCCGCGCTGAGTTTGGGCGCAAATGGTCGGCAAATCTTCTGGCGCATCACGTTGCCGAACATCAAGTGGGGGCTGCTCTACGGCGTCATCCTGTGCAATGCCCGCGCGATGGGCGAGTTCGGGGCGGTGTACGTTGTCTCGGGTCGGATCGCGGGCGAAACTTGCACGATGCCGCTTCAAGTTGAAGTGCTGTTTCAGGACTTCAACAGCCCGGCCGCGTTCGCGCTCGCGTCCGTGCTCACGATGCTCGCGGTCGTCACGCTGTTGCTGAAAGTCTGGGTCGAAGGGAAGAAGAGTTCCACCGTAGAAGGTACAGGGGGCGCAGAGAAAAAGAACGTGAGCGAGAGTTGATTCCCTCCGCGTTCTCTGCGGTGAAACAAACTATGTCGATTACTGCGCAGAACGTAACGAAACGGTTCGGAAATTTCGTTGCGCTCGATAACGTGACCGTCGATTGCCCGGCCGGGGAACTGGTCGCGCTGCTCGGGCCATCCGGCTCCGGAAAGACTACTCTGCTTCGCGTAATCGCGGGGCTGGAGGTTCCCGACGCGGGCACCGTCTTGTTCCGCCACGACGACATCACGAAGCACTCCGCTCGTGACCGCAACGTTGGGTTCGTCTTCCAGCACTACGCACTGTTCCGGCACATGACCGTGTTCGAGAACGTGGCGTTCGGGCTGCGCGTGCGGAAATGGCCGGAGCAGCGCGTCCGGGACCGCGTGCAAGAGTTGCTTCGCCTCGTTCGCCTCGAAGAAAAGGCTCCGTTGTACCCGGCCAACCTCTCGGGGGGGCAGAAGCAGCGCATCGCACTGATCCGTGCCCTGGCGCCGGAGCCGAAGGTGTTGCTTCTGGACGAACCGTTCGGCGCGCTCGATGCGAAAGTGCGGGCCGAACTGCGCGACTGGCTGCGCCGGTTCCACGACGAACTGCACGTCACGAGCATCTTTGTCACGCACGACCAAGAAGAAGCGTTCGAGGTGGCCGATCGCGTGGTGGTGCTGAACAAGGGGCGCGTCGAGCAAGAAGGCCGACCGATTGAGGTGTTTGAGCACCCCAAAAATGAGTTTGTAATCGATTTCCTCGGCAATGTGAACAAACTGCCGGTGCGCGTTGAAGACGGGCGGGCGCTGTTGGGTGAAACGGGTACGGTCGAATTGCCCGCGAAGTTGTTTGGTGCGAACGAGAACGGCCGGACCGATGCGTACATTCGACCGCACGAACTCGATATCTCGCGTAGTGCGGAGGGTGGAAACTGTCTCCTCGGTAAGATCGTTCACATCAATCCGGCTGGTTCGGTCGTGAAGGTCCGGCTCTTGGCCGAAGACTTTGGCCTCATGATTAACGTGGACGTCACCCCGGATCGTTATCGTTCGCTTGCCCTGAAGCAGAACGAAAACGTGTACGTAACGCCGAAGTCTGCTCGAATCTTCGAGGCGGAATACACGATTTGAGCAGTAGGCATTGTCGGAATACTATCTCTGACTCGATGGCTTGTGGTCGTAACCACAAGCCATTTTGCTTTTTACGGCTTCGTGAAATCAATTATCATATTTCGCACTTGTTAAGTGATTAATTCGCCGATACACTTCCTTAGCCCGACTAAGATGCTTTGTGAAGTGATGATTCGGAGCGAACCCATGACAGAGGGACTACTCGACCGCTATTTCCGCCTCCTGTCCGGTCGGTTGCCGGCTGCGGAATACGGTGTGATCGCGGACCCTGTGGACGACGCGGGCGAAACCGAAGTTATGGCTCCAATGGCTCCGGGTTGTCTTTGTTGATGCTCCGATGTTTGATCGTGTTCCGACCCACCGCCGCGCGATTCGCCCGATCGCGACTTCCTTCTCTGAAGTGCAATGACACCTAGCTACACACACCGGCGCGCCCGCGTCGCCGTTTCGTTCGCCCTCTTCACGGTCTGCACCGCGCTCACCGGGTGCGGTCAGAAGGGGCCGGTTCTTTACCCCGTAACCGGGAAGGTCACGACGCCCGACGGGAAATCGCTCGAACACGCGACCGTGGTGTTCCACCCGGTCGATTCGTCCGATCCGAGCGCGGTAAAGCCGCGCGGGAAGGTGGGGGCGGACGGGTCGTTCACCCTGACCAGCCACACAGCCGGTGACGGCGCGGTGGCCGGTGAGTACCGCGTGACGGTCGAACTGTGGTTGAGCAGCGGGAAGGGCGACGATCCGCCGGTGAACCGCTTGTCCGACAAGTACGCGAAACCCGATTCGTCGGGCCTGAAGGCGACCGTGAACGCCGGCCCGACCGAACTCACTCCGTTTACTGTGAAACGCTGAACCTCCCAGCCACCCGACGAACTCTCTCCTACTCATTGAGGAACTGTCTGTGACGACCCGAATTCGCCCGCTGAACCACCGTGCGTTTACTCTGATCGAGCTCCTGGTGGTAATCGCCATCATTGCGATCTTGATCGGGTTACTCCTCCCCGCGGTCCAAAAGGTTCGCGAAGCGGCTGCCCGCATGACGTGCAGCAACAACCTGAAGCAATTCGGCTTGGCGTTTCATAACTACCACGACCCCAACAACGGGTTACCGAGCAACATCCGCCCGGACGCGGTTAGCACGGTCCGCGTGCGCTGGGCGACGTACCTGCTCCCGTACATCGAGCAGGACAACCTCTACAAGCAGGTGAGCCTGACGACGAACTGGCACCTTCAGCCGGCCGTGTTCGGCACCAAATTGAAGACGTTCGAGTGCCCCTCGTCCCCGAACGGCCAGATCATCGACGGCGCGCCGGACACCTCGCCCGCGTGGACGAACATTGTCGCCAATGGTGACTACAGCGGGTTCTACGGCGTGTCCCCGGAACTGGAGACGCTCGGACTCATCACCACCGGGACGGGCAAGGTCGATAACGGGGCGATCTCGAAGACGACCAAGTTGAACTTCAGCGCTTTCAGCGACGGGCTGAGCAACACGCTGCACCTGACCGAAAGCGCGGGGCGCCCGAACGTTTACCGGAACGGAAAGCTGGTGATTTCTGCGAACGGCCTCAACCGCGTGAACGGGGGCGGTTGGTGCCGGCCGGCCTCGGAACTGAACATCCTGCGTGGGTCCGACGCCACGGGTACGACCTTCCCCGGCGCCAGTGCGATCAACGCGACCAACGGTGAAGCGCTCGGCAGCTACCCGCACCCGTTCTACAACACCGACGGCACCGGTCACGTTTACAGCTTCCACACCGGGGGCACGAACGCCCTGTTCGCCGACGGCTCGGTTCGCTTCATTCGCCAGTCGATCAACATTCGCACCCTGGCCGCGATGGTGACGCGGAACGGTGGCGAAACGCTCAGCGACAATAACTAATCTTTTGAGATCGCTGATTGCATCGGGTCGACGAGTTCGTGTACCGTTCCGTAGGCACGAACTCGTTGACCCGATCGCTTTACTTGGTAACCACTTCGCGAATTGTTTCCCGCACGAGTTCCAGTTTGTCGCCCCACTGGAACTCGGTTCCGATCCTCGACTGCCCGTTCTCGCCGAGTGCTCGTCGCAAGTTCGCGTCTGCGGTCAATCGGCCGAGGTGTTCTGCCAGTTCTAGCACATTTCCGCACGCAGCCTGAAGCCCGTCGACGTTGTGTCGAATCAGTTCGGCCGGTCCGCCTGCGCGGTAGACCAAGTTTGGTTTCCCGTTGGCCCACGCTTCGAGCAGTACCAGCCCGAACGAATCGCAGCGCGATGGCAGCGCGAAGCAATCAATCCCCGCGAAGAAGTCGCACTTCTGCTCATCGGTGAGCGTGCCGAGTCGCGTTACGCGATCCTTCGGCCCGAACGTGTTCCAGAATGCGCGGAAGTTCGGCATCTCCGGTCCCGCCAGCACGACCCGGAGTTGTTGACCTCGTGCCCATGCGATTTCCGCAGCGCGCAACAGATCGACGGTTCCTTTCTCAGCGCTGTTATTGGTCAAGTGGCCGACGACCATTTCGTTGGCCACACCCCAATTCGTTCGTGCGGCTTCGCGTCGTCCGCCGGTGCATTCGCGGGCATCCACGCCCAAACCTTGCAGTACCACTTTTCTCTCTTTGATGCCGAGGGACGCCGCGGCGTCGCCCTCGGCGCGCGTCTGCACGAACACGCGATCGGCTTGCTTCAGGAGCCAACGCAGGTGCGGTTTGGTGTACTGCTTGCGTGTGCGGTCGTGTGGGTCGGTCGGGTCGCCGAGGTGCAGGAACGGCGTGAGCAGGAACGGCACCCCGCGACGCCGGGCGAGCTTCAACCCGCACGCGATCGGAAACGAATACGGGAACGCGGTCGCGTGGACCGCGTCGAGCGGACCGTCGTAGCGTGCGGCGTCACGCCACATGGCGAGGGAAATCGGGTTGCACGGCGTCGTGAAACACTGCCAATGCCGAAATGGGAGCAGTGAGAGTGCTTTGAGGACGTACCGGCGTGCGGGGAAGTGCAGGGGAGGGGAGCGGTGAATACCTACCCCCCCATCCCCCCGGGAAGAACCTACCCCCCCGGCCCCCTCCCTAAAGGGAAGGGAGAGACCGAATCTTCACATTCGATGGGCCTGTGTTCTGTCCCAGAGGCATCGTGTGCCAACTCCCCCTTCCCTTTAGGGAGGGGGGCCGGTCGTCCCCACATCTCGCTCAGCTCGGTGGCGCTACTCGTCCACACGCTTATGGTGTCGCCGCACGCGGCCAGATACTCGCAGAGGCGGGCCGTGTACGCTTCCGAACCGCCCAGGGCCGGGGGGTACCGCTGGACGAATTGCGCGACGTGCATTCCACGTTCCGAAGGGATGGGGGATTCCAGCGCCACGCGAATCCGGTACGATGGAACTTCGAGGTCCACTCCCACTCGTTTCAGGACTGAACGCGACATGATCCGTATTTCGCAGTTGGCTAATTCCGTGAAGCCGTCCGCCACAATAGCCGCGGGCACGAAGGCCCGTCAACTGAAGGCGGCCGGCGTGAAGGTGTTCGACTTCAGCCTCGGCGAACCGGACTTTGACACCCCTAAACACATCTGTGCCGCGGCCGAACAAGCTGCGGCCGGGGGCCAAACGCACTACACCCCCACTGCCGGCACCGCGGAAGTGAAGGCGGCCATCGCGAAGTGGTACACGACGTTCCACGGACTCGATTGCGGCCCGGAAAACGTGATCGTGTCCAACGGGGCGAAGCACTCGCTCCACAACGCGCTCGCCGCGACCGTCGGCCCCGGCGACGAGGTCATTATTCCGACCCCGTATTGGGTGAGCTATTCCGACCTCGTGAGCATGACCGGCGCCACGCCGGTGCTGGTGACGACAACGCCCGAGAGCGGGTTTAAGATGACCCCGGCGCAGCTCCGCGCCGCGATCACCCCGCGCACGCGCATGCTCATGCTGAACTCGCCGTGCAACCCGACTGGCACGGTCTACACGCGCGCCGAACTCGAAGCCATCGTGGACGCGCTTGATGGCACGGATGCTGCTATCCTCAGCGACGAGATCTACGAACAGCTTACCTACGGTGCTGCGAAGCCCACCTGTATCGCGACGCTCCGCCCGTGGTTGAAGGACCGCACCATCACCGTGAGCGGCGCGAGCAAGAGCTACGCGATGACGGGCTGGCGCATGGGCTGGGCTGTGGCGCCCGCGGCCGTCGTGAAAGCGATGGACACGATCCAGAGTCAGGAAACGAGTTGCCCGTCGAGTGTGAGTCAAGCCGCGCTTGTGGCCGCGCTCGCCGGGCCGCAGGAGTGCGTCGCGGAGATGCGGAAGGAGTTCGCCGGGCGTCGGGAACTGACGCTCGGGCTACTCGGCCAGATTCCGGGCGTGAAGTTGCCCGCACCGGAAGGTGCGTTCTACGCTTTCTTCGACGTGTCCGCGTACTTCGGCAAGACGTTCGGAACTACGCAGGTCACGGACTCGCTCACGTTCTGTAACGCGCTGCTGGAGCAAGCGCACGTGAACTTGGTGCCGGGCGTCGCGTTCGGAGCGGAGGGGTTCGTGCGGATGTCGTTCGCGACCAACCGCGCGACGATCGAAGCCGGTCTCGCCAAACTGAAGGAATGGCTCTCAACCGCGAAGTAAATGCGACGCGAAGCACGAAATCCGAAGTAAGACTTGTTGGTACGGACACGTTGAGCGAACGGTGGGATCGAGTTTCTTTCGGGTTTCGTACTTTGTATTTCGACCTTCCCCCCAAAGGGGGCTGCCATGCTGTACCTGACCGAAGCCGATGTCGCGCGCGTGCTCACAATGGACCTCGCGCTCGACGCGGTATCCGCCGCGTTCCGCAAACTCGCGCTCGAAGAAGCTGTTAATAACCCGCGTCAGCGGTGCCAGACCGACCACGTGATGCTCCACGTGTTGCCGGCTGCTGCGAAGACGCTCGGGGCACTCGGTTTTAAGGCTTACACCACATCGAAGGCCGGGGCGCAGTTCCACGTTACGCTGTTCGATCCGAAGCAGGGCGGCATTGCGGCGATTATCGAAGCCGACGTGCTCGGTCAGTACCGCACTGGTGCCGCGAGCGGGGTCGCGACGAAGAAACTCGCCCGCGCCGATGCCAGCACCGTTGGGTTGTTCGGTACGGGAAAACAAGCGCGCACACAATTGCTCGCGGTGTGCAAAGTGCGCCCCATCAAGAAGGCTTTCGTATACGGTCGTGATGCCGAACGCCGAAAGACGTTTAGCGCCCAACTCGAAAAGGAAACAGGGGTCGAAGTTATTCCTGTTGAGAAGCCGGAAGAGGCAGCGAAGGGGTTGGACGTCGTTATTACCGCGACCGCGTCGCGCGAGCCGGTGTTGTTCGGCGAGTGGGTGAGCGAGGGCCAGCACCTGAACGTGATCGGCTCGAACATGAACACCAAGACCGAAACTGACGTCGAGGTGTTCCGCCGCACGCGAGTGGTGACAGTCGACAGCAAAGACCAGGCGAAGATGGAGGCCGGCGATTTCGTTGAGCCGCTGAAGGTCGGTGCGCTCCAGTGGGGCAGCGTCTTGGAACTCGCTCCCATGCTCGTCGGGCGTTATCCGGGGCGCGAATCTTCTCAAGACGTAACGCTGTTCAAATCGTTAGGGCTAGGCATCGAGGATATCGCTCTGGCCGTGAAAGTCGTCGAATTGGCGAAGCAACAAGGCTTAGGTAAACAACTGCTCGTGTAGGCCGGATGTGGTCAAATACCCGCCGGCCGCAGGCTCGGTTCAACCCATTGCGATTGCAGCCCTCGTGTCGCGAGGGCTGCCGGCCACATCCCGAAAGCCATTCGGCCGACGTTACTTCCTCGTACCGTTGGTGCTGAGGCGCCCGACCAGTTTGGCGTCCGGGAAGTTACCCATCACGTAGGTATTGCGCCCGTCGCTGACCTGAACGCGGATCGTTTCGGCCGGCCCCATTGCGGTTCCGTTCTTGCCCTGTGGTTGAAGGGCAATGTTGTGTTCGCCCGCGGGCAGTTCGAGTCGCAGCACCTGAATCTTATCTGGCAGCAATCCCCAGCACCGCGTGTCCGCGGATTCCGTCGCCTCCCACGCCACACCGACCACGTTCAGGGCTAGGCTTGAGATCTGTGTTTGGTCGGAGCCGACCAATTCCTTTGCGCCGTAGGTCACGCCCTTCTTCACGACCCGACGTACCACGGCCCGTGCGAGTGTTTCGGGCATCAGCGCTTCGCACTGCTCCGTGGCCATTTGGCCAATATCGGTGATCGTTTCGGTCCGCCCTGCGGCTTTGCCGTCGGCGCTCACGGTGACGCTCGCGATCTGGTTGATCGGCCGCACCACGCGCGGGATCTTGATTGGGGCGATCGTAGGCGGGAGCGATTGCTTCCCGGTCGCTGTGAGGATACGGTCCGCGATCAACAGAGCCACGGTACTGGCAATCTCGGACCGTTCTTCTTTGTACGGCCCGCGCCCGACCAGAGTGAAGACGTAAACCACACCGTTTCCCCGCTGCGAGTGGTGGCCGCTTTTAGCGCGGTCGAGGTCTTGTTTGATCGGTGTGAAGTCGGGCTGCCACTTCGCGACCTGCTCCAGCGACCGCGTCACGTCGTCGTAGTTCGTGTGCGTTTCCTCGCGTAGCGCGGCGTGCAGGTAGGCTCCGGACGGCACGAACTTGTAGTTCGCCTTGAGGTTCTTCCCCTCGTTATCGGTGCTCTTCGATTTCTCGATAATTTGCTGCTGTTTCTGGTTCACCTGGAGCGCGTAGGCGGTCGCGTCGGATCCGTCACCGAGAAGGTTACTGAGCGCCAGCATGACGCGGATCATGACCTTTTCGTAGTCCTCGCCCGCGTAGGCGAGTTGTTGGTCGTCGGTGAGCATGGAAAACACGCCTTCGGCGAGGTCTTTGCCTTCCTTCGCCTCGAAGCGGTCGCGAATCTCGCGCAGAGTAGTCTCGGCCTCGCGCGGGTTGCCCTCGGAGAGCAGCACCATCGCGCGGTCGAGCTTCAGTACGTCGGCCTCGCGGCTGTTCTTCGTGATCGCCGTATCGATCTTCGTTTTGGCCGCGGAAACGTTGCCGGTGTTGTAGGCGGAGCGGATGTCCTGCAATCGGTCCGCGTGGGTCGTACACCCGCTCCCGAACAGGAGCGTCGTCGTGAGTGCGAGCGCAAACAGCCTGGGCATCGGACTCTCCGGTGAACCTACACATGCGAACGCCGCGAACTGGGCCGTTAGCGCAGTCCGTGGCTCTTGCGGTATCCCTTGCGGATCGATGCCGATTCCTTGTCCGGTGTTCCAGTTTGGATGTTCACGAGCTCGAGCGTGAGCATGTAGTCTTTTTGCGTGTTGTCGCTGGTGGAGCGGGTCGTCCCGGACGTGACGGTCGCAAACAGCAGGTAATCAAACGGAGCACCTGCCGATTCCATAACCGCGAGAAACTGGCGCTGTTTCGCAGGTAGGAACAGCTCATCCGGCCGGAGGCGAGCTTCACGCAGACCCGCTTCCGTAAACTTGCGGCTGACCTGCGAGAAGGTTTGCGATGTGCTGATGCGCGTGTCGATGGTTTCGATGATCTGTTCTTTGAAATCGCCGATTTCTTCGGACGACTTGTTTTCCAGGCCCACGAAGCAAATCCGCTTCGGTGTGGGTACTGGCGCAGAAACGGGCTGAAGCCCGGCGCCTTGGCGCGCGAGTAGTTTTCCGAGGGCTTCGTCGATGAGCGGTTTGTACGTTTCGGCCCCGGCCGCGGTGTTGCCGACGAGGTCTTTCTTGTTGTCCTTCATCACTTCGCCGACTTGCTGCCCGCGGCACCCCAACAGGGCGCTAGCAGAAAAGCCCGCAAGCGACGTTCCGGCCAATCCGAAAAAGCGACGACGGTCCATGACCTCTCCCCGGTCGTGTGCGGGCGCGGACCCACGATTTGTCTCGCGGGTCCGTGTCTCAAACGGTGAATTGGCGCGGCAATAGCAGAAGGGTTTTAATCGAGCAAGCCTGAACAAAAATTGGACAGGCACGAGAATGCGAGCAAATGGAAGTGCTCACCACGAAATTGGGTTACCATGCCTCGGAGCCTCGAGAGGCACACCTCAAGAAGATCACAATCAACTGCAACTACACCCCCGAAACTAATCCCGCGATCCGTGCCACTTCTTCCGGAAGCGGGGTGCGCTTGTAGCGGTAGACACCATTACCGAGCGTCATTTCGGACTCTTCATCAGCGCGCATCTGTTCGGAGACGCACAGCACGAACTTGCCCGGCACGCCCTTCGCCAAATTCTTGTAGTGTGTTTCGATATCACCCTTGCGCCAGAAACCGAATATCTCCACGAAGACTTCTTTCCCTGTTTTGACGTGCGTCAACTTGAAGTCCGGCACCCATGTGCTTGTTGGCAGCAGGATCGGGTGCGGGTCGGTGTCCAGAATCCAGCCCTTCACTTTTGTTGCGAAGGTATCGGCGAACATCTGGAGTTCCGGCGGTGTGTACACGCCGAAGTCCGCGGTATGTGACTTCAGCCCGTCTAGGCCCGAGAGCTGGAACGTCTTCTCTTTGCGTTCCGCGCCCCAACGGATGTTCGCGCGCAGGTCGAATGCCTTGCAGTGCAAGAGCGTGGGCAGGAACATCGCGAGTTGCAGCCCGTACTTGTTCGTGGACGAGAACAGTGAGAGTGGGCCGTCGAGCGTGAGTTTGTAGCTGTTTCCCGGTGTTTCTTGAATGGTGCAAATGAGACGGTGGAACTTCACCGCGCGGAACAGTTGGCGAAAGCGCGCGGGTGTTTCGGCATAAACTCGCAATTCCATCAGCGTACAGCGGAGCAGAATCGACTGCGCGAGAGCAACGTTGTAGCGGTTGAGGAGTTGTTCCGCCGTGATGTCTTCAAAGGAAATGACGCGCTGTTCGTCCTTGAGGTCCGCGAACAGGCTCCGGTCGATGTCTTCCGGGGCGATCGTGAGCGACAGTTGTTCCGCGACTTCCTTCATGACCCCCGTGCGGTCGAACGGGCGCATTGAGTTCGCGGCTTCCGCGCGAGCGGTGGCGGCGGCTTTGAAGACGGCTTCGCGCAACTGGTCCGGCGGGTGGTCGGCCGAAACCTCGAACTCGCACCGGTCTTCGAGCAACTTCGCGAGTCCGGCTGGTAGCAACCCGCGCGGCCCTTCCGGGATCAGATCGGCAAACTCTTCTTCGACTTCCCCTCGAGTTCGACCCGGCGATCCGCGGTACGCGAACAGTAGTTGCTCTGCGAGCGCGAGAAGGCTCTCATCGTGGGGTTCGATGTACAGCGGGACGAGTCGGTTCTTCGCGTGTCGCACGCGAACCATCTTGCCTGTTAACATGAGTGGGAACAAAGCGAAGAGTTTTTGACAGGATTAACAGGATAGACAGGATTCAAGTCAGGTTCTTCTCTTGATCCTGTTAATCCTGTCAAAAACTCTTCTTGGTTATTGGAATGCGCGGTGTTGCCGGCGGCGGTCGCTCACGAACTCTTCCGCGGTGTTGCGCGCGATTACTTCGTACAGAATCGCCTGTTTGTCGCCGTATTTACGGAGGATGCGCCCGAGGCGCTGCACGTTTTCGGTCGCACTTCCAGTGCCCGAAAGCACGATCCCCACGCCCGCGGCCGGTACGTCGACACCCTCGTTGAGCACTTGGCACGTCACGACCGCGTTGAACGCTCCCGCGTGGAAGTTGCTGAGAATCGCTTTGCGCTCTTTCGGCTTGGTCTGGTTCGTCATCGCGGGGATGAGGTACCGGCGTGCGATCTCGTACACAGTGGCGTTGTCCGCGGTGAAGATCAGGACGCGGTCGTTCGCGTGCCGGACGAGTAAGTCTTCAAGAAGCTTAAATTTCCCGCTCGCGGCCTGAACGATGCGCTTTTGCTCGCGGTAGGCGCGGATCGCCTTCCAGCCGTCGGGCGACTTACTAGCTTCAAAGAGGAACCGGCGGAACCCGTCCGGCCCGCTCATGCTGATGCCGCGCTCGGCCGTGAATTTCTTGTACTCTTCGCGACAGTTGCGGTACGTTTCCTCTTCTTCCTGCGTGAGGTTGACGAAAACCTGTCGCGTCTCGTAGGGCGCGAGGAACTCCCCCGCCACGTCCGTGATGTCGAGCCGGTACGAGATGGGGCCGATCAGTTGCGGGAACATCTGCTCGCCGCCGTCCGCGCGCTCGGGCGTGGCCGTCAGTCCCAGGCGGAACGGGGCGAGGCTCGCGTTCGCGGCTTGGGAGTACGATTCGCCGGGCAAGTGGTGGCACTCATCGAAGATGATGAGGCCGTACTTGTTCGACCACTTCTCCAAATGGATGTAGGCCGAGTCGTAGGTGGTGACGGTGAGCGACTGAAAGTTGTGCTCGTTTCCGCCGACCATGCCGACCGTGACGCCGAAGGACTGCTCCAGTTCGCGCGCCCACTGTACCATCAGGTCGATCTTCGGTGTGACGACAATCGTGGGTCGACTCACTTTTTCGATGCACAGGAACGCCACGAACGTTTTCCCAGTCCCGGTCGGCATCACGACCACGCCGCGGCGTCCGCCCTTCATCCACCCGTTTAGGGCATTCAGTTGGTAGTCGCGCGGGGTACGTTCCGCGTTCAACTTCCAACCGGACGGTTCGTTCGACCACCCGCGTGCGGTGTCTTCGTAGGGGATCTTCTCGCGGATCAACTGTTCGACGATGGCCCGGTAGTGCCGCCCCTGAGCGCGGTGGGCAGTAGTGCGCGGGTCGAACACCACGCCGGGAAGCGTGTTGAAGACGAACCCGGGTGGGCCACCCGTCACTATTACGGTGCCGCGATCGTAACTCAGCGCAACCGGTGTATCGCTCATACCCCGGATTATGACGCGGTTCGCTGCGGTTGCCTAGCGCAGCCGGTTATCATCGAACGACTTCCCGAAAAAATTGCGCGACGCGCGCGGCCTGCGCGGGGAGTAAAGGGCGGAAGGTGACCCGATGAACGCGACCCGACCGGCAGAAATCCTGCGGCAACTGGAGCAATCCGGTGCGACCGATGTCGAACTGCTTGCCCGCTTTGCTTCCACCAAGGACGCGGTCGCGTTCGAGACTCTGGTGCGGCGACACGGGGCACTAGTGCTGGGCGTATGCCGGCGCGTGACTCGGAACCCGCACGACGCCGAAGACGCTTTTCAGGCGACGTTTCTGGTGCTCGCGCAGAAGGCCGGTGCGCTCCGGAACGCCGCACTTCTCGGAAACTGGTTGTACGGCGTCGCGTTCCGGATCGCGTATCGGGCGCGACGAGCGACGGGTCGGCGCCGAGCGCGGGAGGTCACGATGGCGAACCTACCCGAGTACCCCGTATCCGACTCCGTCAGCGTGATGCCGGAGTTGGTCCCGATTCTGGACGAGGAACTCGCCGCGCTCGCGGAGTGCTATCGCGAGGCGATCGTCTTGTGTGACCTGCGCGGCGCTTCCCGCGAAGAGGCAGCTGCGGCTTTGGGTGTTCCCGAAGGCACGCTTTCGAGTCGGCTGGCCAATGGGCGCAAGAAGCTCGCGGTGCGTCTTGCGAAACGCGGAATCGCTCTGCCGTTCGTGCTTTTACCCACGACTGTCTCCGAACTTCAGGCCGCAACGATGCTTCCGAACGAGTTACTCACGAAAACCTGTGGGCTGATTGCGGATTATTCGGCTAGCGGTGCCGTTCCAAGTCCGCTTGTCAAGCTTACTCAAGGGGGATTCACCGTGCGCAAGACGCTTATGTTCGGGTTAGCGCTTACAGTTGCGGTGACGGGAGCCGTATTTGCGGCAGCCCCGCGTGAAAATACGCTACTACCTGATCCGCCGAAGGTGCCGGCAGTTGTGGAGATACCAACGGAGCAACCAAAACCCAAAGAAGAAGTGAAGACAGTTGAGAAGGCAACCGCATACGCTGCCGCACCGAAGCTTCGGCACTCTTTTGACTTGTCCGTGGGTTGGGGACCGACCGTGGTTTGGAACGCAACTGGCACGCACCTCGCGGTCGCTGGGTTGGAACACGGTGGAGCTTGGGGCGGTCCGGGGAACCGTCCGGTTGTTTGGTTGTTTGGCACCACAGGCGATTCTAAACCAATTGCCGGTCATCCTGATGCTGGGGCGCACCTCGTTGCTGTTGCACCGGATGGCAAAGGTATCATTACCGACCTTCGGGAGTACAAGCTGATTAGTGGCCACCACCACTTGGCCTACTGGTCCGAAAGCAACAACCAACCGCCCGGCGGGGGCGGTGAGGGACCAGGCCCAGCCTCATTGGTGAAACCAACGCTGGTCATTTCCAAGGCGGTCAAACTCGATTCCACCGAAACACACGGTTACACGTTTGCAGCCGAAGGAAAGACATTTCGCACGGTGGCGTGGGAAGACACGGCGATCAGTGGCCCAGAGACACTCGAAGTTCTGGAGGTGGACGCAGCGAACGGAAAGACCATCAAACCATTGATGAAAGTCAAATATGGCGAATCAACCTTATCACCAGACGGGAAGCGACTTGCCGTTCTTGATAAAGAGATGACGAAAGTGACTGTTTACGACGTGGACCGTGGAGAGAAGTTGTCGGAATCCACATTGCCGACCGATTCAACCGTTGAACTCCCTGATGGCAAAACGGTAGGCATCCCGAGCCATTCCGAGCCACAGCTTCTCAAATTCTCTCCAGACGGGCGCCGGCTCGTTGTTTCTCGTGGAATCGGGCACAGCCGAGTTCTAAACACCGATACGGGGGCCGCGCTTCCGCGGTTGGAGGGAACCTCGCTTGCAGAAGTGCATTTTGATTCGCACGCTTTCAGCGGTGACGGTCGATTACTCGCAGCCGTGCGCCGAGTTTACAAGATTAGCGTGAAAAACCCTGGCCCGAAGGCCGGTCGCGGAGCTGTGGAACCGACGTCATTGTCGGGAAATGATTGGATTCTGACGGTTTGGGACACGCAAACCGGGAAAGTGCTGAAGTCCTGGAAGAGCAGTAGCGGAGTGCGATGGGCGTTTTGCCCGACAAACCCGCTCCTTGCGGTTTTGGAAGAGAATGGGGTGGGCAACACCCGCGTCGGGTTCTGGGATTTTGCCGCGGAGGTGGAGAAGAAGTAGCTCCGTGCTTGACACCTTCGGCTCCGGGTGCGACGGTAAGAGCACTTCGCACTTGGAGCTTCATCATGTCGGCGCTGACTCTTCACGCAAACACTGCTGGCGATCTGATGAGCGCGGCGCCGGTTTCGCTGGTCGATACTGCGACCGTTGCGGAAGCGTCCGCGTTCCTCACCGAGCGCGGGTTCGGTGCTGCGGTGGTAATCAATCCCGGAGGGCACCCCGTCGGCGTCGTCACAAAGACGGACATCTTGCACCACGCCCGTCACGCGGGTGGTACTAGCCCGAACGACACCACTCCGGTAACGAGCGTCATGACACCGGCTGTGTACACGATCCGCGTTGAATCACCGGCGCGGTCGGTGGTGGAGCAGTTGCTCGAACTCGGTATCCACCACCTGTTTGTGGTGGACCCGAGTGGCATCGTCGTGGGGGTGATTAGCCCCGTGGACGTGCTAAAGAAACTGCGGTGAGATTGCGCAAGTTCTGAGTGTTTAACCTGTTCGGATTACTTCGGGATGTAGGAGAGCAGGTAGGAAAGTAGCGCACAGCAAATCACACCCAAAAACATGATGAGCCACGCCTGAAACACCCACGCATACACGCGGCGGTACGGCGGAGCCGGTTCAGACGCGGTAATAGGGGTGGGCACTTGTGGTTTTGCGGTCTGGGACATTGTTCTCTCCTCACTTCGGCTGACCGTTCATCATCGACTTTTTAACGCGGGGCTTCCAGTCGGTGTTGGTCCGTAACGTGAAGTTCGGACTCAGGGGTCCGATTTGTCGCTCCAGATCGATTGTCCGCGCGCTATAATTAGTTCAATTGGACACGTCGGCATTCGCGCCGGCCCTCGATTCGATCACGGCACCGCCCGAATCGGAATGCACTTGGACTCGGCCGAAGACCTGATGCAAGCTCTGCGGGTCAGCGGGCTGTTCACTCCCGAACAGCTCCGGGCGGTGACGCGCGTCCTGAACTCGTTTGGGGCGGACCTACAGGGCGGGATGCGGTACATCGTTCACCGCGAACTCGTTACCCGGTATCAGCTCGGCAAAATCTTCCGCGGAAAGGTCGCGGACCTCATCGTCGGCCCCTACGTCGTGCTCGACAAAATCGGCGAGGGCGGCATGGGGAAGGTGTTCCGCGCCCGCCACGTTCAACTGGACCGCACGGTCGCGCTAAAGGTGATTCGCCCGGGGCTTGTGACGAACCCCACGGTGCGCGGGCGGTACGCGCGCGAGGTGCAGGCCACGGGGAAACTCAACCACCCCAACGTCGTGCGCGTGGACGACGCGGGCGAAATCGACGGCAAATTCTACCTCGCAATGGAGTTCGTGGACGGGATCGACCTGTCCCGGATGATACGCGACTACCGGTCACTCGAAGTCATAGAGGTGTGCGAGTACGCGCGTCAGGCCGCGCTGGGGCTACAGAACGCCCACGAACACGGCTTGGTTCACCGCGACGTGAAGCCGAGCAACATCGTGGTGGCCGGTGAGCGGCATTTGCCGCAAGCGACCGAGCCCGCGGTGGTGAAGGTGCTCGATCTCGGACTGGCCCGCGCGATCGATCCGGACGATATGGTTTCGCCCGACCTCACGCGCGATCACACGGTGGTCGGTACCCCCGACTACATGGCCCCCGAACAGGCCCGCAACTCCAAACTCGTGGACGCGCGGGCGGATCTGTACTCGCTCGGATGTACGGTCTACTTCCTGCTCACCGGTAACCCGCCGTTTCCGAACGGTGGGCCGATCGAGAAACTGATCCAACACCAAACCAATCACCCACCGGCACTCCAGTCCGTTCGGCCCGACGTTCCGGCTGGGGTCGCCGAACTGATTGCCAAACTGATGGCGAAGAAGCCGGGGGACCGGTTCGCGACTGCGGGCGAGTTTGCCGCCGCGATCGAGCCGTTCACCATCTACCCGGTCGGTGCGCCCGCGGTACCGGTGATCGCCGTTTCGGACGGCTCCACGAACAGCGCCCTTTCTGAAGACACGCACCCCCCGCGGAGCACGCTCGCGCCGGCGAGTGGTTCGTCGATCGGTACGAAACCACTACTCGACATTCCGCCCGAGCCGGCGCCGGTCCCGCAACAGATTGCGCCGTCGGACAAGACACCGCGCCCGTCCGCTCTGGAGGAACCGCTGGCGGTAATCGAACCGTCTCCCGTGCGTGCCGTAACCAACCGCCCGTCGGCGATCCGGCGAAGCGCAGCGAAAGCCCCGCCCGCGCCCGTTGAAGCACCGATGTCGCGAGCACTCAAGTGGGTTCTGATCGGCGTTGCGGTTCTGGTTCTGGTTGTTCTGGCGATTTGGGCCGCGACACTCGGTCCGGCCCCGGAACCGAATAGTCAAAGTGACGTCGAGCCGGGCACTACGCAGAAACTGGCGAACCGCGACTCCCGTCTGTCTCACGGAAGCCGCGGTGTGGCGTTCATCGGTCACTTTCCGGTGCTGTGAATCGTGAGGAACACCGACCCCGTTACCGGTTTGCCGTCGGCGGATTTGACGTTGTAGCCCACCTGCATCTGCATTACCGGTTTGAGTGCGTCGAAGGTGAGTTCCAGGGTGCGGCCGTCGGCCAGCAACTTGGCGCTGCGAACCGGCACTTCATCTTGCCCTTCCGCACTCGGATTGGACACTTTCCACCGCTTCGAGCCGTACTCGCCGCTCCACCGGTAGTTCCACCACGCACAGCGGTAGTTGTCACTGGCGGTAATGGCCTTCGTGTCGAGCGGGCGGCTGAACGTGAGACGGATCGTGTTCCCGCGCACTTCTATTGCGGTCGGGATGTCGAGCGCTTTGCCGGTGTACCGCACGCGCTGGAGGCACCCGTCCGCTTGGGCCGCGGTTTGCCAGCCGTTCAGCCCGCACGCATAGAGGTTCCCGTCCGGGCCGAAGCGCCCGCGACAAACACCCGAGAGGAACTGCACGCCCAGCGCCGCGGCCCCGCCCTGAACGCCCCCGTCGGGCAAATCCTGACGGAGCAGGACAAAGGGCCGACAGCGCCCGTAGGAGAAGTGAATCGGCAGTCCCGCGAGCGGGCCGAAGGTATCTTTGGGCACCCACGTTTGACCGCCCGCGGAGTTATCGAATTCGCGCGGCAGCCAGCACAGTGGCGGGTCGTAGGTCGTTGGCGGAGTGGCCCGGTGGTGGGCACGCATGTCGCCGTAGAAACCGCCCTGTTTGTACTGGTCGATGCGAGTGGCCGGCATCCAGTTGCCTTCCTGGTCCGCACCGGTCAGCAGGCCGGTCGGTGACATGCCCATCCCGATCGGGTGCCGGAACCCGGTAGAGAACACTTCGGACTTCCGGCCGTCCTTGCTCACTTTCATCAGGCAACCGCCCGTCGGGGTGTCCGTGTCGCCGGTCTTGAAGAAGTAAAAGTTCCCCTGCGGGTCGGTTTCGAGACAGGTGTCATAGGAGTGCTCGCCACCGCTACAGTGCCAGTCGTTGTTCACGCACTCGTAGAAGTCCACTTCACCGTCGTTGTTCAGGTCGTGCAACCGCGTGAGTTGTCCGCGCTCGACCACGATCACCTTGCCGTCCACGACTTTGAGCCCGAGCGAGTGGTAGAGGCCGGTCGCGTACCGCTGCCAGGAGCAGGTGCCGGCTTTTTCGTCCACGGTGATGAGCCACACGTCCCCGTGGCAGGTACACATTGCGACACGGCCGTCCGGCAGGAAATCGAGTCCCGTGCAGAAGAACAGCGCGTTGAACCGGTTCTTGTACGGCACCGTGAGCGTGTCCACCGCGAACGGCCCGCTCTCGTCGCCGCGATCGAGTTTCGTGACGATCGGTGCCCCCCAGCGCTTCGATCCGGCTTTTGTCAGCGCGCTCAGGTCTGCCGTTTCGGGCGCTTTCGCAAGCGCTGCGACGAGTTTGTCGACGTCTTTTGCCGCGACGTCGGCCACGCCGACCGTGAATCGCACGGGCTTTTCGCTGGCCGCGACCACGACGCTAGTCGTTAATCCAATATTGAGGGCGATTCCGCCCGTGTGACGCACCCACGCGAGTCGCACTCGCGCGCCAGTACCCGAGATAACGACGGATAGCCCCTTTACTTCGAGCGAGGTCGAATTCCCGCCCACGAGGTCGCAAAGGAACCGTTTCGCTTCCGTCACGCCTGGGCCGACTTCGAGGGCAGAAGCCACGAACTGGTAGTCACTCGCAGTCACCGATTCCGCGCTCTCAAGAACCGCACGCGGTCCGACCGTGTACGCGAGCGCGACGCGGTCGTCGTGAAGATACAACCCGCGGTACTGTGCCCACTCGTGCGCGATCGGCGCGGTGAATCGCGGGACGCGGGCGTCCCATTTCCCCTGTGGGTCGGCCCAACCCGGCGCCGAGGTCGACGCGGAGATCACTGGTCCTTTGGGGGTGGGGGTGTTTAGCAACCCGAACCGCCGGTCACTGTGATTGAGGTACCCACCAGTCCACGTGGCGTTCATTCGGAGCGTGCTGCGATCGAAGACCGCGGCCGCGTCGCTCTTGCCACCAAGTTTTACCACGGTCGCCTTGTAGACGATTTCGTGGCGCTTGTCGAACGGGTAGCGCATCGTGCAGTTCAGGAACGGCCCGGTGTTCATCTCGCGGAACCGCGGATCGATCCAATCCTTATCGGTCATCTTCTCCCAGGGGGCCGCGTGCCCGGTCGCGGGGCGAGGTGTCCAGTCCGCGAGATCGAAGGTGGCCGCGGGTGGGGCCGGTCGCCGAAGCTATTCCGTCGGTACATCGGCAACTGGCGCAGCGAGCAGAAAAGCAACGAGCGAAGAAACCATCCGACACCACGTGGAAGAGGGAATTTGATGACGGTCGGCGGGAACTACGGCATTTTAGGAAGGCGCGCGAGGACGGCCTTCGCATCGGGAGCGATCTCGGCACCGAACTCGCCGTCGGCGAAGCGCGCGAGAAGTTCGCGGGCTTTTTCTGTGTTGGCCCGTTCCAGCACGCGAACGGCGCGCATCAACCGGCCCGCTTGACCCACCGGTCCGCCCCCATTTTCTCCGTTAAGTTTGCGCAGAATCAACCGGGTGCGGTACCGCACTTCGTCGTTGGGCGCGCTGTTTTCGAGTGCGCGGACCGCTTCGGCCGCGGGCGCGCCGAGCTTCACCAACTCGTCGGTCGCGGCATCGCGCACGTCGAACGATTCTGCGTCCAGTTCCTCGATCAACTTGCGGATGCGCGTTCGTTCGTTCTTGTCGATCGATAGCTTCCCGAGCTGCGTTTCGATGAACGCGACGTGGTCCGGGGCGGCCGCGAGCAACGCGCGCTGGGCGACCGCAGCTTTTGCGCGGTCCGTGCCCATCAGGTTTTCCCAGTGGGCGTCGCGCTCCTGGCGCGCCATGATTTTTGCGGGCTTCGTTCGACCGAGCGCGGCATCGGTAATCTTGTCCAGATCCTCGATGGTCCGTCCGAGGAGCATGTGATCGAATAGTGCGGCGGTGCCATCGAGCGGGGAGAGCGCGAACCCCGTGATGGTGGTCGCGCCGAGTTCTTTGAAGAGGTCGCGAGTGTGGACCTCCCACTCTTTCGCCGGTGTTGTGGCGACTTGTACCGAGGGTGACCAACCGTAAATGTTGCCCCCCGCATGGAACCGGCTCCCCCACCCCTTGACCGGGTCGTGGAGTTGAATCATCAACCCGTTGCCGTCGATCTTCTTCCACGCGAACCGCATGTAGCGGAACTCGCCGGCTTTTTTCGGAGTTTCAACGATCTTGAAGTTCCAGCCGGGGATGTGCGATCGGTACTTCTGCATCGGCGTGACGCGGACTGCTTCGACGCCCGCGAACACGTCGCGGTCTTCGCGCGTGGCGGTGCCGGCTTCCCCTCCGCCGTCATTAATGAGCACGGGAAGTAGCGGGTCAATACCCTCGTCGAGCAGCTCAACGACCACCCCGTCTGCTTTTGGCGCCTTATAGTTCGCGTCGCTGGTTGGATCCCCCCCTTGCCCTGGGAAAGGAGGTGGAATTAGCACTTCGAGTTGGACGACATCGTCACCCAGCACGATCGGAATCTCACCGTTACCAACCGCGGGGACCGCGGCTCCGAGGGCCAACACGAGGACGCACGCGAGACGGTGCATGAAATCCCTCCGCCGGATTTGGGTTGTGCCGATTATCCGTGAATAAGACGAGGCGGGGGAGGGGAATTCGCGATCTCCGTAATAACACGTTACATTTGGGTACTCGGGTACCGGACGATTTTGGTCGCTTCTTGCACGTGCGCGGACCGATAGGTATATTTGTCTCCGACCGGTGGGGTTGTGGCGCTCGCGTCGGGTGTCAGCGCTACCGGAATGACCGAACACAAGGGTTCCTCTCATGCTGCGCGCCGCGTTAGCACTCACGCTCTCGGCCGCCGTTGTTGTTGGGTTCGGCGGGAACGGCATACATTATACGAAGGCCGATGACAAGAAGGACGTCAAGAAGCTCGAAGGCAAGCTCACCTGCACCAAGTGCGCCCTGAGCGAAACCGACAAGTGCGGTCACGCTCTGATCGTGAAGGAAGGCGGCAAGGACGTGAAGTACTACCTGGACGACAAGGGCGGCGCCGAGAAGTACCACGGCAAGTGCTGCAAGGCCGACGTGGACGCGACCGTGACCGGCAAGGTCGTCGAAAAGGACAAGAAGAAGCACATCGAAGCGCCGAAGGTCGAACTCAAGTAAATCGGGTGACCGGAACCCTCGCCCGCAGCGCCACCCATTTTGGGTGGCGTTCAGCGTTTATTGGGGACCAAAGGCAACCTACCCCCCGCCCCCCTCCCTGAAGGGAAGGGGAGCAGACACGTGAAACTGTTGTGTTTGAGGCTGCATCCGCGTCCGTGTTTTTATCTCCCCTTCCCTTCAGGGAGGGGGGCGGGGGTAGGTTGCCTTTGATCACTCCGCCCTTTACCAGAGGAGGGGGGGGGAGGTTCTTCGATTCGGGTTGGTCTTCGACTTGTGTTGCGGTTGGCGTAGCATAACAGCGCTCACAGGAGGTTCCGCATGAAGATCATTCTCGCCAACCCGCGCGGGTTCTGCGCTGGCGTGAACATGGCAATCGACGCACTGGAAACGGCGCTGCGGCACTACGGCAGCCCGTTGTACGTCTACCACGAGATCGTTCACAACCGGCCCATCGTCGAGAAGTTCCAGAAGCTCGGGGTCGTGTTCGTGGACGACATCGCCGAAGTACCCACGGGCGGCACGGTGCTCTACAGCGCGCACGGCATCTCCCCGGTCATCCGCAAGCACTCCGAAGAGCGAAACCTGCGGGCCATTGACGCGACGTGCCCGCTCGTAACCAAAGTTCACAAGGAAGCGATCAAGTTCGCCCGCGAAGGGTACACGATCGTCCTCATCGGCCACGAAGGGCACGATGAGGTGATCGGCACGATGGGCGAAGCCCCAGAGAACATGGTCCTCGTGGAAGACGCGGCCGACGTGGAGGCGCTGACACTTTCGGTCGATGCGAAACTCGCGTTCCTCACGCAGACCACCCTGAGCGTGGACGAAGCGAAGGTCGTTATCGACGCCTTGAAGCAGAAGTACCCGCAAATCGTGGGGCCGAACAAGGATGACATCTGCTACGCGACGCAAAACCGCCAGGACGCGGTGAAGAAACTCGTGGGTGAAGCCGACGCGGTGTTGGTTCTGGGGAGCCAGAACAGCTCGAACAGCCAGCGCCTAGCAGAACTCGCACGCACCAACGGCAAACCCGCGTACCTCATCGATCGCGTGTCGGAACTGAAGGACGAATGGTTCCGGTCTACCGATACCGTCCTCGTGACAGCGGGGGCCAGTGCGCCCGAGGAGCACGTCCAGGACTGCATCAACTATCTCTGTGCGAAGTTCAGCGCAACCGTGGAACCGCGTGTCGTCCGTGAAGAAGACGTGAGTTTCCCGCTCCCGCGCGAACTGCGTGTCCTCACGAGCGCGTGATGATGTGCGGACGCGGCTGATTGCGGCTCGGAGGGCGAGCGATGACGGAAGCGGAATGGTTTGCGGCGACCGACCCCACGCCAATGTTGGAATTCATCTGGAGTTGCCCACGAATAGTGGACAGCGTTTAGCGGCGGGGTTGGTTATGCGTCCGCTCGTACTCGTCCGGGGCCACGTACCCCAGAGCCGAGTGTCGGCGGACGCGGTTCTAGAACACCTCGATGTACTCGAAGATGCTCGACCTCGCTTGGTCGCGGGTGGCGTAGTCCTCGTCGTGAACCAACTCCTTCTTCAGGCTGGCGAAGAACGACTCCATCGGCGCGTTGTCCCCGCAGTCCCGCGCCGGCTCATGCGGCACGCGATCCGCTCCTCACGTAACCGATGTTGGTAGTGCTCGCTCGCGTACTGGCTCCCACGATCCGAATGCGCGGCCAGGCCCGAAGGCGAAGCCCCCTTGAGAGAGAGGCGGCGGGCCAGCGCCATCCCCAGCGCGTCAGTCGGCTGGTCATCGCGTCGTCCATCGACCCGCCCGCGACCATGCGGCCGAACAGATCCTCGACGACCGCCAGGTACAACCACCCCTCGCGCGTCGGGACGTAGGTGATGTCGGCACACCAGCGCTCGTTCGGCTCCTCCGGGTCGAATGCCCGATCCAACACGTTCTCGGCCACCGGCCGCGCGTGGTTGGAATCGGTCGTCTGGCGGAACTTCCGCTTGGTCTTCGCGGCGATCCCGGCCTCGCGCATGACCCGGGCCACGAGGTTCACGCAGCACTCGTGCCCCCGGCTCACCAACTCGGCGTGGATGCGCGGCCTTCGGATCCCGGGCGTTGCCCCCGAGCCGGAGCGGGCCGGAGGTCGTCCAGGCGAACAGATCGGGCTGGGCCAGTCGCGTCCACCAGCACTCGTCTTGAAAGCCCAGCACCCAGTCCGAATGCTTCGCCGCCTCAGCGATCAGCCGGTCCCGACGCCTTTTTTCTTGACGTATTCGGGGTCCGGGCTGGTGATCCAGTGCTTGGCCCGCTTCCACCCGACCCCGAGACGCTTCAACGCCTGTCGGATCGGCTCGACCGACAGCACCCGGGGCGTCCATCCCTTCTGGTGGCACACCTCGGCCACCAACGCCAGGGTCCACAGGCTCGTCGGCTTGCCGAATTCTCGGGGCCGGCGGTGGAGTAGATCCTTGAGGTCCTCGTCCCGCCCCCGGTCCCATACCCGGCCGGGATCCTTGCGGGCATGCGACTTGGCGCCCAAGCATCCCAGGCCGTCGGTCTCGAACGCCCGGACGGCGTTGCGGACCGCTTGGGCGGTACACCCGACCACCCGCCCGACTTCGGCCGGCCCCATCCGCCCGGCACTCGCCAACAGGATCTGCGACCGGCGGACGGTGAACGCATCGGCCGACTTACGGCCTCGCTCCAACGCCCGCCGCTCGGCGGCCGTGAGCGTGCGGACGAATTTACGGGGCTTGTTCATCCCGACAACATACGACCCCGACCGGATTCGCAAACGGTCAGCAATTAGGCTGCACTAGTGCAGCTTCAGGCGGATAGTTGTGCGATTGGTTCCAAGTGTTCACACCCGTAGTAGTCGTATACGCGGGTCTGGATCTCATTGGCGGCGAGCGGTCGCTCCGGTTCGACGATGGCCTTCTTGCCGTGCGCCCACTTGGGCTCGATGGGGTTGAGCCAGGGCTCTTCACCGGCAGGAAGCACGCCACGATCTGAACCCCGCCCTCCGCACGAGCCGCCCGGTTGTGGGCCTTGATCCACGCCCGCACGCGATTACTGACGTGCCACGCCGCGTTGTCCCACACCAACAGCAACGCCTTCTTCCCTTCCGACTTCAGCCGATCGCAGACCCACGCCAAGTAGTCCTCGGTCCACCACTTACCGATCCGGCGGGCGTGTTCGCCGCGATGGTTCGGGTGTGCAAACCGGGTGGCCGTGTCACCGTTGCGGACGTGTTCACGAACACCTCGGAACAAGCCGCGGCCTACGACCAACTGGAACAGTGGCGCGACCCGTCCCACACGCACGCTCTGCAACTGAGCGAACTGGAACCCCTATTCGCCGGACTCAAGGATATTCGCCGAGAGTTCTACAAGTACCCGGTCCGGGTCGATGATCTGCTCTCCCGGTCGTTCCCCGATCGGGGCGGAGCCGATGCGTTCCGCGCCGCGACTGCCGCGGACATCGGCGTGGACAAACTGGGAGTCGGGGCGTCGCGACAAGCCGGCGGGCTTCACTTCGCGTTCCCGGTCGTAATCATTTCCGGTCGAAGAGAGGGACCGAGTGCCGCTGCGATGCGCGACCGGATCGCGCTTCGCACCTTTACACCTCATCACGAAATCACTTTTTCATCCACGCGGTGATAGATAGATGCGGTCGACGGGAATAGTTGTTTGGACAACTTTCGTCCAAACCGGTATTGTGACCGCATGGCTACTCGCACCGTTCCGCCCCAGCGCCGATTCGATTCCCCCGAGCAGGAGGCGTTCCTCGGCTTGTGGCGGACGTTCGACCGCTTGCGTGCGATGGAAGAGGAACTGTTCGCCCGGTACGACCTGACGTCCCAGCAGTACAACGCGCTGCGGTTGCTCCGATCTGTTAGCCCGGACACGCTCCGCACGCTGGACCTGAGCACCCGGCTCGTGTCCCGCGCGCCCGACACCACCCGCTTGCTCGACAAACTGGCCGAGCGCCAACTGATCGAGCGCCACCGTCCGGCCACGAACCGACGCGAGGTCCGCGTCGGGATCACCGCGGCCGGGATCGCCCTTCTCGATGAGCTCCAGGAGCCGCTGCGGGAGTGCCACACTCGGCAACTCGGCCACCTGACCCGCACGCAGCTCCACGACTTGACCGACCTACTCCGCACCGCTCGGCTGCCCCACGAGGACGCCGACAGCAGTTGGCGGTAACCCAATTACTCTTCGGAGTCCGACATGAGTACCGATAACGCCTTGGACGTCATTGTGATCGGTGGCGGACCGGCCGGCAGCACGGTTTCGACTTTGCTCGCCCAGCGGGGTGCCAAAGTCCGGCTGTACGAGCGCGACACGTTCCCGCGCTTCCACATCGGCGAGTCGCTGATCCCCGAGACGTACTGGGTGTTCAAGCGGCTCAATATGCTGCCCAAGATGAAGGCCAGCGCGTTCGTCAAGAAGTACAGCGTGCAGTTCGTGAACGCTCAGGGGAAGCTGTCGGCCCCGTTCTACTTCGACGAGAACAAGCCGGGCGAGCGGTCGCAGACGTGGCAGGTGATCCGCAGCGAATTCGACACCATGATGCTCGACAACGCGCGCCAGCACGGGGTCGACGTGCGTCAGCCGGCGCGCGTGCTGGAAGTGCTGTTCGAGGGCGACCGCGCGGTCGGGGTGAAGGTTCAAAAGGAGGGCGGCGGATCGGAAGAGGTCCGGGCGAAGGTGGTGGTGGACGCCAGCGGGCAGAGCACGATGCTCCAAAACAAGTTCAAGCTCCGGCTGTGGGATCCGATACTCAACAAGGGAGCCATCTGGACTTACTGGGAGGGCGCGTACCGCGACGCCGGCAAGGACGAGGGCGCGACGGTCGTGATCCAGACGCCCAACAAACAGGGGTGGTGGTGGTACATCCCCCAGCACGACAACACGGTGAGCATCGGCGTGGTAGCTCCGTTCGACTACCTGTTCAAGGGGCGCGGGGGCCACGAGCAGGTGTTCAACGAGGAGAAGGATGCCTGCCCGGAAGTCATCAAGCGGCTTTCCACGGGCCAGCGCCGCGGCGGGTACTACGCGACGAAAGATTACTCCTATCGGTCGTCGAAAGTGGCCGGCGACGGGTGGGTGCTGATCGGAGATGCGTTCGGGTTCCTCGATCCGTTGTACTCCTCCGGGGTGCTCCTGGCGCTGAAGTCGGGGGAACTGGCCGCGGATGCGATTGCTGACGGACTGGCCGCGGGTGATACCTCGGCGACTCAGTTGGGGCGCTGGGGGGAGACGTTCAACAAGGGCGTGGACCGGATGCGCCGGCTCGTATGTGAGTATTACGACGGGTTCAGCTTCGGGCGGTTCGTGAAGACGTACCCGCACCTGAAGGGGAAGGTGACCGACCTGCTCATCGGCGACCTGTTCGATGACCACGTGGACGAAGTGTGGGGGCCGCTGGAGTCGCTCTACCCGCCGGATAAGACCGCCATCCCGACGTGGAAGGACGGTACCCCGCCCGACGACATTAATAAGGTGAATGAACTGTACCTGCCCGAAGACCCGATGCGTTAAGACTCGACGCGGTCCCTCTCCCCAAGGCGCCGACTCATGAAATCGTGGTTCCGTTCGGAAGACGTTCTCGCTGTTCTGATCGGCGTGTTTCTTATCGGCCTTAGTCTGGCCACGCTCACCGGGGCGAACCTGCTCGGCTGGTCGGTGGCCGTGAAGGAGTGGGCCGACCCCGCGAAGGCACTTGCCCCGTCGTCCCCCGCCTTTGCGGGGCTGACCGGGATCGGCGCCTTTGCGGTCACTTTTGTGTTTTTGCTCTGCGTGTTGTCCGCGGGCGCGGTATTTCTGCGCACCAGCCCGGCGCGCTTCGCCGTCCGATTTGCTGTGCTGTTCCTGCTCGCGTTTCTCTGCTGGGTGGCCGGGCACAACGCCTACATCGCGGCCAACCCGAACAAGCTCCCGGCGGGCGTCAGTTGGGCGATGGGGCTGACCGGAGAGGCCGGGTACCTGCTCGCGCTGATCGGCGGGTTGCTCATCGGGAACCTCTTCCCACGTGGGGGCGCTTGGTTCAAGGAGGCGGCCCGCTCGGAGCTGTTTATCAAGGTCGGCATCGTGATCTACGGTGCGGTTCTCGGAGCGAAAGCGGCCGAAGAATCGGGCCGGGCGACCGCGATCCTGTTCCGTGGGCTGGCGGCCATCATTGAGGCGTACCTCATCTACTGGGCGCTGGTGTACCTGATCGCGCGGAAGGTGTTCGGGTTCAGCCGCGAGTGGGCCGCACCTCTCGCTTCGGGCATCTCGATTTGCGGTGTCACCGCGGCCATCACTACGGGGGCCGCGATCCGCGCCCGGCCTGTGGTACCAGTCATGGTATCGTCGCTGGTGGTCGTGTTCGCGGTCTTCGAGATGCTGGTCCTCCCGAAACTCGCACACGTGATTCTGCCCGATGAGCCAATGGTCGCCGCCGGGTGGATGGGGCTGGCCGTGAAAACGGACGGGGCCGCGTTCTCCAGTGGGGAAATCACGGCCGGGTTCTATTACCCCGACGAAAAAGACCCGGCCCGGAAGTGGATGGCACTGACGACCACAACGGTGAAAGTGTTCATCGACGTGTTCATCGGGATCTGGGCACTGGTTCTGTCCGTGATCTGGTCGTGGAAGATCGACAAGCGCCCGGGCGGGGGACTTCCGCTCCGCGAGATCTGGGAGCGGTTCCCCAAGTTCGTGTTCGGCTACGCGGTGACGTTCGGCGCGTTCTTCGCCATCGGCGTGTCGGACCCCGGCGTGATCGGCGATCTGAAGCGCGGCACCGATCAGGCCGACGTATTTCGCCGGCTGTTCTTCGTGCTTACGTTCTTCAGCATCGGGCTGGCGACGAACGTGCGCCGACTCTGGGCCGAGGGGTTGGGGCGCCTCGCGCTGGTGTACGTAGTGAGCCTGTTCGGGTTCGTGATCTGGATCGGTCTGGCGATCTCGTGGCTGTTCTTTCACGGGGTACCGGCGGGAGGAAAGTGAAATGGAAAAGCCGAACGTCCCCCCGACCGACGCGGAGATGGCCCGCGAACTGTCCCGGGTCGAAGCCGAACCGCTGTTGCCCGCTGAAAAGTGGCTGATCGGCGGGAGCCTGGCCCTCGGTGCGGTTCTGCTCGGGCTGTTGCTGTGGGTGAGCCGAACGTATTTCCCCGTCGGCTCGAATTGAGAACCGGTCCGCGGATCAGGGCTTCTCGGCGGCGATCTGCTTCGCCTCGTCGACCTCGATCCGCGGCACCCCGTCCACTTCTTTCACGGTCCCTTTGGCGGTAATCGTTTTGTCTTTGAAGTGATCGGCGGGGTCTGTGATACCCGCCTCTTTTAAGCTCTCCGCTCCCTTTCTGGTGATGACAACCGCGAAGTTCTTCTCGTCCTTGAAGTCGTCTTCGGCGTCGAGGTAGATCTCGCCGCGCTTTTCGAGCCGGTCCTTGGCCGTCTTCACCTTCATTTTGACGGTGATTTCCCTCCCCACTTGTTTGCGCGCTTCGACCGGGCTGAGCGGTTTCGGTTCGTCTGCGGCGAACGCACCAAGAGAAACAAGCGCAACTACTAACAGACTTCGCACCATCATGTGACACCTCTACGTTTGGTTACCGGCACCGCAACGAGATTACCAACGGCGCCCATGGCGCTGCTCCGCATGTACGATGACAAGCGGGATAATCGTCACGAATTTCCGAGGGTTGAGCATGCCCGCTGGCAAATCTCGTTGGGGCTTAAAGACCCGCATTTGGGTCGAGCGCGACGGCCGAAAAGTTCTAGGGCCGGGGCGCGTCGAACTCCTCGAACACATCACCCGCGAACAGAGCATCTCGGCCGCCGCCAAGAAGATGCAGATGTCCTACCGCCGGGCCTGGACACTCGTTCAAGACATGAACGAAGCCGCGGGCGTTGCACTCGTCGAGTCCAGTACCGGTGGTGCGGGGGGCGGCGGGGCAACGGTGACCCCGCACGGCCACGAAGCGATCCGCTTGTACCGATCGCTGGAAGCCCGGTTCGCTCAAACGGTCGCGAGTGCTCCGCTCTCGCCCGATCCCCTGGCCGTTTCCGCGAACCCGGGGTAATGTAGGATCGTTGTTCCCGTTCGGATATAGCGACCGAGGAGCCGATGCGCCGCGCATTCACACTGATCGAACTTTTGGTGGTTATCGCGATCATTGCGATCCTCATCGGGTTACTGCTCCCAGCGGTCCAAAAAGTTCGAGAAGCCGCGGCACGCATGAAGTGCCAGAACAACTTGAAGCAGCTCGGGCTCGCGGCCCACAACTACCACGGGGCCAACGAGAAGTTCCCGCCCGGTGTGACCCAGCTTTCCTTCGCTTCCGCTCCGAAGTTCCGCGGCGTGACGCTGTTCGTGTACCTCGCCCCGTACATGGAAAAGGACAACTTGACCAAAGACTGGAACCTGACCGACCCGCTCGTGAACACAACGCTCCCGGCACCGGGACCGACGGCCAAGACCGCGACGCTCGTGCCGATCCTGCTCTGCCCCTCGGACGCGATCAACGGGCCGAACCCGGTCGATTCCGGGAGCAACCGGTGGTACGCGCTGACGAGCTACGGCGGCAACGGCGGGGGCCGGAGCTACGACCCGGCCGCGGCCACAAACGACGGCATGTTCGGCGTGATCGGCCCGGGGTCGCAGACCGCGCCGACCGGCCAACCGGTGCGGATCGGGGACGTAATGGACGGTTTGTCGAACACCGCCCTGTTCGGCGAGCGGAGCCACACCGACCCGAACAACGATAAGGCCGCGGCGGTGGTCGTGCCGCCGAGCGGTCAGTTCGTGAACCCGATGGGGAGCGTCGGTTGGTGGGCGAACTCGGGCGGGCGGCTCGCGGCCGGGGACGTGACGATGAGTGCGTTCGCGCCGCTCAACTACCGCGTGCCCGCGAACCCGCCGACCGACTACGCGAGCTTCGTCCCCCTCTACGAACTTCGAGTTAACTCGTTCGGGAGCCAGCACACCGGCGGGGCGAACTTCGCCCTCGGCGACGGGGCCGTGCGATTCGTCCGGGACTCTCTGTCGCAACCGATGCTCAAGTTGTTCTGCGTCCGAAACGATGGGCAAGTTGTGAGCCTTGACTAGTGGTTCATTGCACCTGAGTTGTTGGGTAGAGTTTCTTGAGCTTCACTCGCGCATCGGCGGTCGTGAATTGCCAACCGGCTTTCACCGCCGCCGTGTTGCGGCGCGACTCCCAGGCGGCGACCTCGCGTTTCAGTGCCTCGGTATCTGGTACCCGACGATCGAGGCACTGAAACGCGAGTGCACTTAGCTCAATTTCGGCCATGTTCAACCACGATCCGTGCTTGGGCGTGTAGTGCCACTCGATCCGCGCCGCCAGCTGTCGCGCCTCGGCGGGAGCGAACGCCTCGTACAGGACCCCGGGCGTGTGCGTGTTCCGGTCGTCCAGCACCCCGCATCCGGTCCGCGTTGGGGTACATGTCGTCGCACAGGGCCTTCATCTGGCGGGCGAAGTCCACCTTCGTTCGCCGCTCGGTGACCGTCACGTGCCACCGCCCGGCGTGCGGACCCACGACCGCGAACAGGTTGGCCGTCCCGTTGCGCTCGTACTCGTAATCGACCCGCGCCGGCCGCCCCGGCGCGACCGGTTCCGGCTCCCGGATGTCCCCGACCAATTGTTTGCCGCCTCACCCACGCACATCGTTGGGCACTCGGGATCGTGCGCTCGGTGGTACACCTCGATCACGTCTTCCATCACCGCGACGAACGCCCCGCTTTGCCCGGGTGGGACCACCCACTGTTGCTTGAGCCACGGCTTGAGGTCATTTTTCCTATGCCGGCAATCCTGACTGGCGGGCCCTGTTTTCCAGGCGTTTAAGGTAGTTGGCGGGATCGCGTCGGAACCGCCGCTGTTGGATTCGGGCCGCCTCGCGGAACCCGAACTGCCCTTGTAACTCCCGCCACGCGAGCACGGTTGCCGGGACCAACTCCTCGGCCGTCGCTAGTGAATACGCAATCAGCGCACGGAAACGGGCAGCGTCAACTGTGTGTAGGTCACATCGAGCCAGCGGTCGAACTTGCGGCCCACTTCGCGGAAGGTGCCGATCGGCTCGAACCCGACCGCGTACTGGAGCGCGAGGCTCGCCTGTTGATCGCTGCTCGTTCCGCCGATGATGGTGTGCAGCCCCGCCTGCTTCGCGCGCTCGATGATGTCGAGCAGCAGTGCCCGACCCAGCCCGCGCCGGTGGTGTTCGTGGTGGATGTACACCGACGCTTCCGCGGCCCAGGCGTACCCGCACCGTGACTTCCACGGTGATAGCGCGGCCCAGCCGATTAACTGCCCGTCCACCTCTGCGACCGTGGCCGGGTATTTTTCGGACCGCTCGCGCATCCACGCGGCCCGTTCCTCGGCCGTTTCGAGCTCGATCTGGTACGTGCAAGTGGAGTGCGTGACGTAGTAGTTGTAAATGGCGCGGATCGGTTCCGCGTCGGCCGTGGTCGCCAGTCGGATCGTGAACTCGGGCATCGGGCTACCTCGTCCAATATTGAGCAGAGCTGTGATGTGATCAGTTTATTCCGGGAACCCGTGCTGGCGGCGGTGGTACGGGCCGTCGTAGGCTTGGGTGGACTTCGACCACTCGAACCGGCCGTCGCTGGCGACGGTCTTCACGCGGGCGAGGAGTGCTTCGGTTTCGGCCTTTCCCATCGGTTTGAAGGCGCGCGCAATGGCCACGTCTTGCATGAGCACCTTCATGGAATCGATGCCCACCACCAGCGACGCGATGTCCTGCGAGAGCGCGAACCGGAGGCACTCGTCCACGGTCGCGACGCCCCCCGCGACGATGCGCCCGCCGTCCACCATGTTGCCGCCGCCCAAGCTCTTCATCCCGATCGCGGCGACGTTCTTCTTCTTCAGTTCCGGGATCACCTCGTGGATGCTGCTGCGGTAGAAGTAGTCGCACACGTTGACCGGGAGCTGGCACGTGTCCCAGTTGGTGTGTTTGCCGAGCATGTTCAGGAAGATGTGCGGTGACTTGTGCCCGGTGAACCCGATGAACCGCACCTTGCCGGCTTTCTGGGCTTCGAGGGCCGCCGCGAGCGCGCCGCGCTCGATGACCCATTCGGGGTCGTTGTCGTAGTTGATCTCGTGGAACTGCCAGAGGTCGATCACGTCGGTTTGCAGGCGCCGGAGGCTGTCTTCGAGGTGCTGGCGGCTGGTGTCCGCGTCGCGCCCGCAGTTCTTGGTCATGAGGAAGACTTTTTGGCGCCGACCACCGGTCGCGAGCGCCTTGCCCATGATCTCTTCGCTGCGGCCCTCGTGATAGTCCCACGCATTGTCGAAGAACGTGACGCCCTCATCGACGGCGGCGTGCATGATGCGCTCGGCTTCGGCGTCGCCGATGGCCGGCTGCCCGATGTGCCACCCGCCGAGGCAGATACTGGAGACGTTCGCGCCGGTCTTACCGAGTGGTCGTGTGGGGATGGACATGAGAGAGGCTCCGGGAGCGGTGGGAGTGCGAAATCCGTTCCCGGCACAATACCGCGCCCGCGCCTCGGGGCAACGGGTGAAGTGACCACTCAGGTCGCTGACTCTCCGCGCCATTGGGCGAGGGTTTGGCGAACTTTCTCTGCCTCAGGGCTTTCGATCTCGACAAAGATTTTTAGGGCATGTTCAGCGAGACGAATAGCCTCGTCTCTTTGTCCGAATTGGTACCGCGCTAGTGACGTGCTGAATGATGCGTTACCCTCGGCACGTCGGTCTCCAATCTCGCGAGAAATGATGAGAACCTGCTCGTAAAATGTTAGGGCCTTTTTGTGGTCACCTATGGCTGACCACATGTTTCCTAGATTTCCGAGAGTCGCGCATTCTCCGCGTCGGTCTCCAATCTCGCGTGAAATGGTGAGAGCCTGTTCGTGGAATATAGTAGCTTTTTTCATGTCTCCCGAAGCGGCCCATGCTATTCCTAGGTTTCCCAATGCATCTCCCTCGCCGTGCCGGTCTCCGATTTCGCGTGAAATGTTGAGAGCTAGTTCTTGGAACGTAATGGCTTTCTTCGTGTCCCCTAGGGCCGCCCATGCGATCCCCAGGTTGCCCATCGCGTGACTCTCGCCATGTCGGTCTCCGATTCTGCGGGAAACGGTAAGAGCCTGTTCACAGAACACGATGGCCTTATTCATGTCTCCTAAAACGGACCATGCGTTTCCCAGATTCCCCAGTGCGCTATATTCAGTGCGCAAGTCTTCAATTTCGCGCGCAATGAGTAACCGCTGTTCGTAGAAAACAATGGCTTTTTTCGCATCCCCCAAGGCGAACCACGCCACACCCAGGTTTCCCAGTGCATTCCCTTCTCCGCGTCGGTCTCCAATGTTGCGGGAAATAGCGAGAACCTGTTCGTGGAAGGTGATAGCTTTTTTCGCATCTCCCAAGGCGAACCATGCGTTCCCCAAATTTCCCAGGGCACTGCACTCGCCGCTCCAGTCATTGATTTTCTGGCATGCGATGATTGCTTCCTGAAACCAAGTGATTCGCTCCCGGGCAGAAAGGCGAAGATTAATGATGTAGATGCCGGCACTGGAGTAATCCCGGCAGCATTCCGCTGCAAACCAATCTGAAGTTCGGTGCCTGACCGCCCAGATTTGCCCGCGGCGAATGTTGAGTTCTTCTTGATCGAAAAATTTAAGCCCGCTTAGGGTACCGTCGTTACCCTTCAAATAAAGCTTGTTTGCCTCGGCCAGAATACCGCAGTAGAAGCCCGCGAAGCGCCGCTCGGCTGCGATGATGCGGTTTGCTTCGCTGTGTGACGGATGCCCATCGACTTCATTGAACACCTCGCGAGCGATCGGTCGCATCAGGTCGTGGAGTGAATAGCGGTCGGTGTCTGCGTCGAATTGCACGAGACTGCGTTCGAGCAGGGCGGTGAGTTCATCCACCGCGGTGCTCGCGTCGGGTTCATTCCCGTCCATCAAATCCCAAACTGCTGCTGCTGCGGATGAATCGAAGTCGGCCGGGAACACGGACAACATCTGCCACCGCGCCGCCAATTCTGCATTCTCACGGACGAGTTCGCGGGCACTCAGCCCCAACACCGCCTCGACATCGCGATCCGGCGTTTTGCCCTTCAGACGCTCCAACCGCTTGGATTCATCTTTCAATGCCGCAATGTACTTTGGCAGCGACCAGTTCTCGTGCAGCCGGAGGAAGTCACCGGCTACCCGCAGAGCCAGTGGGAGCCATCCACACTGTTCAGCGACGGTTCGCAATTCGGCTTCCGTTCCCTTTGTCCCGACGATACCGCGGAGCAGCGCGAAGGCTTCGTCTGGTGGCAATACGCCGAGTCGAATCGATTCCACCCCGTCGAGGGCGAGCGCATTGCGACTCGTAACCACGAACGCGACCGGCGGCACCAACAGCAGGCTTTTGACCTGAGCTTCGTCTTTTGCATCATCCAGCAGTACGAGTGCCTTTTTGCCTGCAAGAACCCGTCGGTAGAGGGGGAGTAACTCCTTTTCGTCGTCCGGGAGCTTGCCTGTTTCGGGGTGGAAGTCGCGGATGATCTGCGACATCGCCTGAACTGGCGTGAGCGGCTGTTCGGACATCCCGCGAAGCTCGACCACGAGTTGGCCGTCTGGGAAGTCGTCTTTCACTTCCCAGCACGCTTCGATGGCGGTCACCGTTTTGCCAATGCCGCCCATCCCGCGCAATGCGGACGATACCCCGACCATTCCGCCCGCGCCGCGAAGTCGAGCCGTAATCCGGGCAAGTTCGTCTTCGCGTCCGGTGAAGTCTGGCAACGACGGTGGAAGTTGAAACACCCCACGCGAGAAGCCGGAGGGCTTTGGCGCTTCGTCGGCAGACAAGAGCAACTCTTGGTAGGTTGTGGCGACTTTCTTCGTCCCGTTCAGCACCTCTACGATCTCGTGGAGCTTCTTCACGAAGATCGGTTTGTTGCGACGTTCAACCGGTCCAAGTGTTCCGGTGGAAATGCCCGACTTCTCAGCAAAATCTTCGAGTGAGAATCCGGCAAGTTGTCGCAACTCACGAATTCGCTGACCGTTAGGTGCAACGGTGCGCTTGTCGGGCGTTGGGCGTGCCATTGGGGAATCCGGTGAGATTACCAGGAGACTGCCAGTTCGTTGTGCTTCAGATTGCCAGTCGAGTCGCTTTACCATTCCCACGTCTATCGCGATTGGTTCCAGCTTACTCGACTGGCAATCGGGTGAGCACCAAATTCAGACTTGATTCAGGGAGACGTGCAATGGCAAAGAAGCAAAAGAACACGGTGCGAGTCTTCGGTATCACGATTCGCTTTGCGTCTCGTGCGGCCGGAAAAGATTCGCAGCAGTACGGCGTGCAGGTTTGCGTTACTGGTGGCAAGCGGATCGGGAACGCGGCGCGGAAGTTTGGCCGGATGCTGCGGTCGCGGCTTCTCGCAAAAGGGGCCGTGCTCGCGCTGGCCGCGGCCCTGATTGGGATCGCTTCCTGATTGTCGTGTGGTGAATGGCTGGCGAACCCCGCCCTTGTGAGCGGGGGGTCGCCGGGGGCATTACGCCAGTGCGGGTCGCGCATGCCGCACCGAGGGACTGGGGGCGGCGCTGGTACCGACCGCCATCGATCTCGACGGCCACCACGCCCGGCGTGTTCGGGATCTGTGCCTCGAGTTTGCGGCTTGTTTCGCACGCATGACGGTCCCGAAATGAGGCTCGACGTTACAATTTGCAGAGCAACACCCGATTAATATCGCGCGATTTCGAGCTTCTTGATGGTCTTCGCGCCCATCGACAGATCGCCGAACAGCGGCTGAGCCCGTAATAACTTCGTATAGCATACTTGCGCTCGGATAGATTCGCGGATCGCGGCAAGAATCTCCTCGCCGCGAGTTCGCGTCCACGGATCGGGATCCTGGAGCGCGAGAGCCAGCGCGGGAATTGCTGTACGGCCGTAGGAGATCAACGCGCGAGTCGCGGCGGCCCGGATTTCGGGCGAACCGAACTTCATCACCAGCAGCAGCGGCCGGACCGCGTCGAGATCGCGCAGTTCTCCGAGCACGTTTGCGGCGGGCACCGCTACTTTCGGGTCGGCGTATTCGAGTGCTTGGATCAGCGCGGCCGTCGCATTTGGCCCCTGGCGCCGGAGGGCATCGAGGGCCGCGTTCCGCACTTCGGGCATCATGTCTTTGAGCAGCACAAGCAATTCGTCGCAGGCCCACGGTTCTGTGATCCCGCCAAGTTGCTCGGCGACCCGGCACCGCACGTCCGGATCGGCCGCACGGACCTGTGCGGCGATCGCGCGTTGAGACACGCGACTGCCGCTACCCCGGAGACGCTTGAACCATCCCAACATGGGCGAACCCCTGTTTGGAAGCCGATCGTTACTGCATTGCGCCCGCTCCCTTGTGGCAGAGCGGGCATTCAGAATCACAACCCGTTGCCCGGCGTAACGGTGAGTTTCTTCTCCTTGCCGTCGCGCTTCACAACGAGCGTTACGGCCTTACCCGGCTTCACGAGTGACGCGGCCAGAAAGGTGTCGGCGACGGTATCGGTCCAGCGCCCGTCGAGCGTGAGCAGCCGATCGCCTTCCTTCAACCCGCCGACCGCCGCGGGGCTTTTCGCGAGCACTTTACCGACCACCACGCCGGCCTCTTCGTCGTCCTTGTCGCGGGAGACATCGAACCCCCACACCGCGGCCGGGGCAACCACCTTCGGTTCCGGCTTCTTGCCGTTGCTCGCGCCCATGAGTTTTTCCATCAGCCCCTGCATCGCGTCACCGGGGACGTACCCGTTGGGGGTCAGCGTCATTTCCTTCTTTTCGTAGTCGATGGACATCTTGTACCGCGCGAAGAACGGGAACCCGATGATCCCCTCGACCGGACCGACCACGTCCGCGATCGCCGCGACGGTGGGGTGGTCCATCACCATCGTGGTCATCCCTTCGAGCTTCAGGTCGCCGATTTCGAGCTTCTTGATGGTCTTCGCGCCCATCGAAGCGCCGAACAGCGGCAACCCGCCCTTATCTTCTTTCGACAGTATCCCGGACGCCTTCGCGATCTTGTTGTTGACGAGATTGGTCGGCGCGCCGGTGTCGAAGATCAACCGGTACGGCCCCTTGTCGTTGATCTTCACCTGAATCGCCATGTGCCGCGACTTCAGCAACTCGAACGGAACGACTACCGGTTTCTCATCCGCCTTGAGTGCTTCTTTTTCCGGCGGTGCAGCGATTGCGACCGGTGAGATTGCGAGAGCGGCGAACAGGGAAAGTGTGCGTGCGAATTTCATGATTAAAGCCCCTTTCCGAGTTCGACCACGATCTCTTCTTCTTTGCCGTCGCGTGTGACGTGGAACCGCCACTTGGTGCCGACCCCGGCCTTCGCGAGCGCCTTCGCTAGGTCTTTGCCGGATTCGACGGTGTCCGTTTTGACGCTGGTGATACGGTCGCCGACTTTGAGTCCGGCTTTCTCGGCGGGGCTTCCTGCGAGGACCGACTTCACGACGACTTTGCCGTCTTTTTCGTCGAACTCGATCCCGGTGAACCCGCGCGGCGCGATGTCGAAGTTCGGCTTGATGCCGAGGAGCGACGTGAGCATTTTCACCATCGGTCCCATCGACTGGATGCCCTCGCCGCCCTTACCGCCGAGTGGAACGAGCGGGGGCGGATCGAACGCGAGCGGCTCGAACACGAGTTTGTCGCTGGTGAGGTCGTACTGGATGCGGAACCGCGCGAGCACGTTGTAGCCGATCACGCCGTGCAGTTCGACACCGGCCAACCCCATCCCGTTCATGCCATCAAGCTGAATGAGGTCTTCGACCCGACCGCGGGCCTTCTCGACCTTCAGTCCGCCTTCCAGCTCGAACGAATCGAAATCGACCCAGCCCTTTTCGCCTTCCTCGGCTTTGGCTTTCTTCGCGACGCCTTTCGTGATGAACACGGCCGGGGCGCCTGTATCTACGATGAGATTGAACGGCCCTTTGCCGTTGATCTTCGTGCGCACCATCACGTGCTTTGTGTCGGTGAGGCGGTACGGCACCTCGAACTTCTCCGCCTTCGCGGTCACCTTCGCGTCCGCGGCGGCTTTGGGCTTATCATCCGCACGCGACGCGGCGAGGGGCACCAGCCCCAAGCACGCCGCGAGCACGAGCGCGTAGCGCAATCTCATGTGCGATCTCCGGAGTTGCATCGTGGAAACACCGACCGCGGTCCCATTGGGATCGGGCCGGCACTGATTGGACATTTCCTCTTCAATAGCAAGGCTGTTCGACCTTTGCCGGTCCGCGTCGGGCGGCGGAGTAACAATTGCTAACACTTTGCCCTCCGAACCGATCCGCACGACCATTGCGGTACATTTGCCATGTGCCAAATGCCGATCTATTCAGGACTTATAACGCAAACACGCTCCCAGTCTCTGAGCCAGCCCGCGATTGTGGGCTAACAATTGCTACATTTCGACGTATTTCCGGGCAAGCGTGCTAACATCGCGATCAAAACCACCGTCGTTTTGTGTTGCCGAAGCCCTTTTATCACATCATTTTCCCTGTCGCCCCATTTGCTCTCTACCTAAATTGTATACTAGTGGTCATTTGAATAAAAATAATGCTTCCCTCTCAACGCCCGATAGCGCCAAAGGGGAGTTTCGGTCGTGCGCCGCAGTAAACGAACTGTGAAGGATTCTATCAGGGCGGCGATTGCAGTGTGGTACAGGCCGATTTTCTCTGCATCCAGCACCGAGAAGGCACAGCGAATCAACATCAGATCAGATTGAGGACTTCAGCAGGCCCAGGAAATCATCAAAAATTGAAGCAACTGACTCGGTCACGGGGGGCATTCCTGGACGGGATTGGTCGTGATACCAGACAACGACAGTCGGGCGCCCGGCGGCACTGTGATCAAAACACAAAAAATCCCCCGCAAAGAGTTCGGCGAAAGGCATAAGCGTTGAACCCAGACGATCTGACAAGAGACTCCAAGTGTGCGCTACCCCGTACCTACTTAGCGGAGAAGAGTTGGGAGGAGCAAAATTAAGAAAACGCTGAATCACATGCTTCGTACCTCTTGATGTTGTGAAGTATCGCTTGAGCGGAACGCCGCCATGAAATGACTGCATGTGGCGTATGTACGATTCATCAAAGACGATTTGCGGTTGATCGCTTGCATGCAACCACTTCTCGAATTCGCGCAGTTCGCGAATGTCAAAAACGCCCGCGAAGCTGTCTGGGATATACTCAGGATCGATACCGTTATTCATGCATTCTCGATTTTGTTATGTTTTTACAAATATTGAAGTGATATTCCTCCCTCGTGACTAATTGCCGAACGAAGGCCACGTGGAAAGAGGAGAAGTGTGGCGAACCCCGCCTGCAAGGGCGGTGGGTGTCGGTGCGAACGATCGCGTGCATAAAAACGCCCGTGGGTGATCGTGTTCACCCACGGGCGCGTGTTGTGTGATCCGCCGTCCTTTCGGGCGGAGGTTACTTCTTGTTGGGGTCCGAGCGGAGCGTGCGGACGCGCTCCTTACCGACCGGCGTGGCACCGAGGAACCCGAACAGCATCTCATTCGTGGTCTCTTCGCCGAACCGCACGAGCTTCGGCGGGTTGCTGGGGTTGTGGGGGTTCTTGTCGGAGTTATCGAACACGGCCTCCACATCGATCCTGGTACCCGCCTTCGCGAACACGGGTTTCGCGAACCAGTACGATTCCTGCCAGTTGTAATCCCAGTCCTTGATGTCCACGAGCACGACGGTTTCGCCGCCCGGCGGGGTCATGCTCACTTTCACGCTCCGGCCGAGCAGGTGCATGTGCGGCATCACGCTGTGAAGGTTCGCGTCCGCAGTGGTCCACGCGGAACCTTTCTCGAGGTGCTTGGCCTTGCCCGCGGGGATGAGCGTGAGCGGTGACATTCCCCCAACGACGAGCGTGGTCCACGGCTTTTCGACCGGCTTCTTCGCGAAGTACAGCCCGACCTTCGTGCGGTCCTTTTCAGGCTTCCCGGTGCGGTGATAGTGGACCTGGAGCACGATCTCCGCTTCCTTGGGCAACAGTACGCCGGAACCCTCGGGGAACTTGGTGCCGAGTTGCCCTGGTGCCCAGCCGCCGAGCGACCCGACCGCCGGAATTTCCGGGCGCGGGGCGTCGGCCTGGTTCGGAATGAAGCCCAAACCCATTGCGACCGGGTACCCGGGACCGCGATCGAGTTCGTCCGCGGGCTTCTTGCGCTCGCGCTCGGCGGTTTCGAGCTTGCGCGCCTTGCCGGTGGTGTCGAAGTAGTTGAGCGTGTGGTGAACGACGGTCGCGTTACCCGGCTTCACCTCGTAAGCCACCACGAACTTGTCTTCCTTCAGCCCCGTGGGGAGCACGAAACAGCGGAACGTGTCCTTGCCGGCCGCGCCGACGTGGAAATCGTCGGGCACTTCGACTACGAGGTCCGGTTCGCCGAGGCGCCAGCCGTCCGGGAACTTCACGGGCGCCGGGGCGTCCTTCGGGTCACCCTCGGGGCACCCGGTCTTTTCCCACAACGCGAGCGTGTCGAGTTCGCGTGCGGTCAGGCTGCGTGCGTTCTTGAACTCCGGCCCCGCGCTTGGCTTCCACGGCGGCATTTCCTTCGACTGTGTGTAGTGAACGATGTCGGAGGCCCAGTTGAGCGCTTGCTTGTACGTCATCAGCGCGAACGGTCCGACGTCGCCAGGCCGGTGGCAGCTCTGGCAGTGCTTTTGGAGAATCGGCAGCACGTCGCGGTGGTAGGTCACGGTATCGGCGGTGACTTTCCGCTCTTTTGCGTCAATGTGACAGCCGATGGCGCGCGTCGCGGGGGCCGACACGTTTTTGCCCGCAGTGAGAGCTTCGAGCGCGTCCCGCAGGTCGCGTTCGGTCACCTGGGGGTTCTTCTTCAAGCGGCCGTAATACTGGTTATCGATGCGCCCGCGGTACCTCAGGACGTGGTTGTGATCGAGGACGAACGCTTCCGGCGTGACGATCGCCTTGAACGCTTCGACCGCGTCGAGCTTGCTGTCGGATACTACGGGGAACGGGAATTTGAAATCCGCGGCTTTCTTCGCGATCCGCTCCGCGCTGTCGTCCGTCGGGACGAGCGCGAGGAACTTGACGCCCTTCGCCGAGTAGGTTTTGTGAAGTTCCGCGAGGGTGCCCGCGTAGCTGTTCGAGACCGGGCAATCGAACGAGAGGAACACGACGACCGTGCCTTTTTCTCCCGCGAAATCCCGGAGCGCGGGCGTCTTCCCGTCGACCGCGGCGAATTTGACGTTCTCGATTTCCTTGTTGAGCCGGTCCGTGCTGACGTCCGGGTCCGCGGCGGACGTGCGCGCCGGTCCCGAGAACCCGACCAGAACACCGACCATCGCGAGAACCGCGCCCGTCAACCCGATGTGAGCCGCCCGAGACATCCGCGCACCTCCACAAGACCGCAGCAACACGAGAGGCGACGTTGCCGCACTCTACTTAGCATACACGCTCCGGCCGGGGGCGGGTTTCAGGTTCACGGAAGTATCACGGGGCGGGTACCATTGACAGAGCGATTCTTGTCAGAGCGAAAGAGCCTTGGCCAGAACCGTTTAGACACTCGCAATGGCCCGGCACGCCTGACCGAGCGCAAATCCGGTGCCGGCTAGCGCCACCATTCCGAGTGCAAGGCGCTGACCTTGTGTGCGGTAGCGGGCGAACTCGTCCGGTGCGGCACACGCCCGCCACGGCCAGTGGACCCACGACACATACGTGAACAGCACGCAGGCCGCGAGCCACACACCGGTTTTCGCGATCATCAGAACGAGCCAGGCGATATTCGAGCCGTCCCACTTCAACCCGACGAGCGCGAAGCCGGACAGCCCGCACACCAATAACCCGGCCGTCACGAAGTACCGCATGTTGTGCGCGAGGTGCGTCGAGAAGTGCTCGTAGTCGGCCCGTTTGTCGAAGAACGTGAACGCTTTCCCGTCTACGACGAGCGTGCGATAGAAGATCGCACCGAACCACGCCGCGGCCGACATTCCGTGAACGCAAAAAAGGAACTGCTCCAAGATTTTCATGGCGATTCTCCCCATCGTGTCCTCACTCCTCACACCGAGATCGTGAGTGCGGACACAACAGGTAAAACGGTCTTCACACCGCGGTCGCCATCAGCGGGATACCGTCGGGTGGAGTTGCGTTGAGATCGCGTGCGGGGACGGGCTGCATCCGGGCGACGATGACGGTGATGTTGTCGGTGCCGCCGGCGTCGTTGGCCGCAGTGATAAGCGCGCTCGCGGCGAGTTCGGCCGTCGGTGCGCTGGAGAGGATGTCGAGGATCGTTTCGTCGGTCACTTTGCGCGAAAGTCCGTCCGTGCAGAGAAGCAACTCGTCGCCCGGTTGAAGCGTCGCGTGGTACAGATCGGGCGTCACGTTTTTCTGACCCGCGCCGATGCAGTTCCAGAGGGCGTTGCCGAGTCCGGACGCTTCCGCTTGGGCCGCAGTCAGGAGGCCATCGTCCACCGCGCGCTGACCGACCGTGTGGTCGGTGGTCCAGCGCTGGAGCTTGCCCTCGCGTCGGAGGTAAAAGCGGCTGTCACCCGCGTGAACGATGTACACACGCGGCCACAGCACGCACGCGAGGGTGAGCGTCGTGCCCATTTTGCGGAACCGCGATTGCTCGGCCGCGTCCTTGACCGCTTCTTGAACCGCCTGAACCGCGTTCTTGAGTTCGTTCTCCAGCTCCTTTTCGCGCCCGTCCTGGTAGCGGTAGAACCACGGCATCGTCTTCGCGACGTACCACGAAATCGTTTCCACCGCGAGTCCGCTGGCCAGCTCTCCGCCGGCCAGCCCGCCCATACCGTCGGCCACCACAAACAGGTGACCTGTAACACCCGACTTCCAGCCATATGAATGGGGTGGAGTCAGGCTCGTCTGCGTTACTTGGAGCTGTTTCGTGAGGTCCGCGATGAGGAAGTGGTCTTCGTTATTTTTGCGAACGCGGCCGATGTCCGTCAGCCCGGCGTATTCGATCGAAATAGCCATCAGTGGCGACTCCCGCTTGAGGAAGAAACTCACGTTCTGACTGAGTTGCAAGCGGTGTGCCGTCGCTCCTACTTTTTAACACCTAATGGAATTAGTGGACTTGTTCTTGGTGGAGTGAATCGACTTCATGCGACGGGTGCCCAGTGTCACGCCCCCGCAACTGTCGCCCTCAAACTGGTCTTTAAGCCGGCGTTCCGGGTTTCGTCACTAAGGTCGCAGTATCCAGCCACTTGCTCACAACCTCATTATAGGCGTCGATAATCTTGGCCTTGCCACAGAGCGTTTGTGTGGTCAACAAGCTGTGCGTCCCGTTGATCGCCTCCTTGAGTTCAGCGAGGGATAGCTCGGCTGCGAAGAAGTTCACCACGTCTTCAATGTCAATTACTGCGATGTCTCGCTTGTAATCATCCAGCTTCATCGCCAGTTTGGTCGGGACGTTTAGCTCCTCATCCGTATTCACACCGGACGCGATGATGATGTACTTCGACAAGTTGTACTCATCCATCTTGATCCGGAACCCAGATAAGCGTGTCTTCCATTCGGGGCGGTCGGTCACTTCGTATGCCTTGAGTAGTTGCCCGTCGTGAAACTCTTCAATGTCTCCTGCTTTCTTGTCGAACTTGTCAGAGGCGTGCGGATTGTGGGTGCGGACCTCGATCCCGTACCGCTTGCGGAACTCCGTTAGCAGAGAGGCAATCAAGAACTGCTGAATGTAGCCCTCTGAAGGAGTGGTAATGAGTTGGAAGAACAGTATCTTGGCCCGCGTGAAGGTGAGGATGTCGTCGCTCACGTTAGGAAGGGGACTGATGTCCCGCTTCGAGTCCGCGAACCTCTCGGCTAAGTAGTTGGCGGTACGCTGCAACTCTTCCTTGTTCTCTCGGGCGTCCATGACCGCGGCCCGGAACTTACTTGTCCGGTCGTCACGCGACAGGCGGAAACTCTTCTTGTCCCCTTTGCCGAGACTGTTTTGGAAGAAAGCGATAACCGGACCGTGGAGCGTGATGCCGCGGCGGGTGAGTTCTTCACACACCCACATATCCCCGTACTTCCCTCGATAGCCTGCGGGGAAGGCATCGAAGTCCCAACCCATGTCCTCGATGGCGTAGAAGACGAGCCAAGTTAGGGCCGTGCGAACACTCGCCTCCTGGTCGCGGATGAGTTCATCGCAGGCGCGTCGATGGGCTGCATTGGGGAGTTGATCGAGTTTGCCCCCGGCAACGTGAAAATCAACTCGCTCGATGAACGCCCGGGATGCAGCTTCAACGTGTGGGTTCGTCGCCATCAGAACAGCGTCCTTTGCCGTGGCATCCTGACCGGGCGGTTGGTGGGTTCGGCGGACAGTTGTGCGAGTACCGCCCGACCGATGGCTTCGGCCAGTAGTGGCGGAACAGCGTCTCCAATTTGATGGTACTGAGCGGATCGCGGACCGCAGAACACCATGTCCTTTGGGAAGGTCTGGAGGATAGCCGACTCAGTTACGGTCAGGCGTCTTGCCCCCGGGAGCGTGCCTGTTTTGGGTTTACCACCCCCCATGAGGTGGGCGTGGTACTCCGGCACGAGTGCCAGGGTGTCGAAAAAGTGGGTCTTATTGCCGCCCGCGGAAGCCAAAATCGTGTGGCAGGGTTCGTCAACGTTGATCGGTCGCCCGCCGCCGTTGAAGACGTGTCCATCATAGGGTCTGGGGCGGAGATCCGGGTTCTTGGCGTAACAGACCTTCGCGGCGTTTGGCTCCCCGAGTAGTTCACCCGTGAGAACGTCGCGAACACGGACGTGTGGGTTTAGTGTCCCCGGTCCGTGGGTCGGCTTGGGGAACTCGAATTGTGCTTTCCGCAACCCGACCACGAACAACCGCCGTCGCTTTTGCGGAACTCCGAAGTCCGTTGCATTCAGAACTTGCCATGCCAGCGAGAACCCCAGGTCTTCAAGTTTCTCGATGACTTCGGACAGGTACTTCATCCGGTCGCCGGCTACAAGTCCCGGCACGTTCTCCATGACGAACGCTTCGGGTTCGATCTCCCGGACGGCTCTGATGAACTCCGGGATCATGTTGCGGTCGTCGGTGTGGGACTTCCGCAATCCGCCAGAAGAAAAGGGCTGACACGGTGGTCCGCCGTAGACCAGCTCGACCTTGCCGCGGTACTTGGCGAACTTGACCTGCTGAATGTCGCTGGTGATGATCTCGGCTTCGGGTGTGTGAGTAGAGTAGGTGCGGGTACGGTGTGGGTCGATCTCCACAGCGCAGACCGTGTTCACACCCGCGGCCTTCATACCGAGAGTCAATCCACCCGCGCTGGCGAAAAGGTCGATGCCTCGTACCACGCCCACCCCCGGGATGTGCCCATCTTAAGCGTCTTTCAATTTCTCTTACTGGCTATCGGCTTCGCAATGTCCGATGGGTGAAGGGCGTTGCTCCAGGTAGGTGGTCCGTTCTTCCAATTGTGTCGGTTTTCCGGGTTGGGGGTATCGATCTTCACTCCCTCCGGCCACACCCACCACTTGCGCACCCCTTCGGTTCCTGGTCGTCGCTGAGGAGGGGCAGGGCGGTTTTATCCTTTTCAGCCACGATCTTGGCCCATTGCGAGCCGCCGTGTTCGGGGAGGAGTTCGAGCTTGCCCGTGGTTTGAGCGTAAACGCCCTTCGCGAGCACGTACCAGCAGAAGTAACAGTGGTTGCTCGTGGCTCCGGGGAGGGCGTTCGGGTCGTGAGCCAGGATCTCGTCGCGGATGGCAGTCAGTCCGTCGCGAAAGACCGTACCCACGACCGGGTGGTTGCGCGCGAACTGAACGATCTGCTCGAGGCTGTCGGTGTAGATGTTCCCGATCGTGAGTTGGTCCAGGTCCGAAGCGAACCCGCAGCACGGCTTCACTTCGCCCTTCGGGTTCACGATCAGCGCTTGCCCCGGGCCTTCACAGTAGTCCTCCTCGAACCACGTGCCGTCCCAGGAATCGCCGGGGAGTTCCTCAGCGCGCTCCACAGTGGCGAGGTGGTTCCAGCACGCGGTCATCGTGAAGTCGTCGCTCACGAGCAGGTAGCGCCCGAGCACCTTCGACCACTCGACCACGCCGTCCAGGGCTTCCGCGAGGCGCTTGATCGGCTCCAGACCCTTGTTAGGGGCGCGACTCGCGTAACTCAGCGAAAGGATCGTGTCGCGTGCGAAGACCGCGCGCGTTACCCGACAGAACTCCGCGAGCTTCTCGATGTCCATGCCGTGGAACTTGTCCACGCTCAGACCGATTTTGCCGCTGAACCCCGCGTCGCGGAGGTCCGACAGTACGGCCGTGGCGTGCTCCGCGTCGCGGTGCCAGACGCCGTTCGTCATCAACTTGTCGAACCGGAACCCGAGTTCCGCAGCGCGCGCGGTGAGCGCGTTCAGGAACTCCGGGTACAGGAACGGTTCGCCGCCCGTGAAGCCGATCGTGCCGATGCCCGCGTGGTGGGCCTGTTCGAGAAATTTGACCGCGGTCGGGATGTCGAGTCGGTCGGGCCACTCGATCGGCACGCAGCAGTGCGGGCACGCGAGGTTGCACTGGTAGAGGGGCGCTAGCTGCACCATCCGCGGCCGGAACATTCGGGCGGGTGGCTCAGGCGGGGCGGGTCGCTTGTAAACGGAGGTACTCATGAGCCACTCTGAGAAGGCTGGCGAGTTATTCTACAAACGTCGGCGACGTCTGTTTGCTAACTCTCGCGTTCTCAGTGGCCGCGACGGTGGGCGCGCGGATTTGCACGCCCGACCGTCCTGCACTTTGTCACTCACCGACGGATGACGGCCGTCACCGGGAAGTGGTCCGAGGGCGTGCGGCCGTCCTTTTCGGTACGGTCGATCTCGCCCGCAACCACCTTCCAGTCGCGTGACACGCCGATCCAGTCGATCCGACTTCGCTTGTTCACGCCCGCCTTGAAATCGGTTGTCGTGCCCTCGCCCTCTTCGCGCTTCGGGTGCGCCACCCGGAAACTGTCCACGACCGGCGACTCGTCGTTGCCGCTCTTGTGGAACAGGGCCTTGTAGGGGTCGCTGTCCTCGCCGGAGTTGAAGTCACCGGTGAGGACCACGGAACAGTCTTTCCCGAGGGCGGCGATCTGCTCGCGGATCAGTTTCGCCGACTTGAGTCGGGCTTCCTTTCCGATGTGGTCGAAGTGCGTGTTCACGAACAGCACCGGCTTGCCGCCCAGTTTGTCCTTCAACCGCACCCACGTGACCATGCGGGGCAGGGAGCTGTCCCAACTCTTGCTGCCCGCGTCCATTGGCTTCTCGCTGAGCCAGAAGTGCCCGCCGTCCGTCTTCTCGAACCGGGCCTCGCGCCAGTACAGGGCCATCATCTCGCCCTTCTCCTTGCCGTCGTCCCGGCCGACCCCGAGCACACCGTACTCCTTGAGCTTCTCGGCCAGGAAGTCGCGCTGGAAGCCCAGCGTTTCCTGCGTGCCGAGTAGGTCCGGGCCGAACGCCTTGACCGTGTCCGCGAGGAACTCTTTCCGCTTGTCCCAGTGGTTCTCGCCGTCTTTGGCCGTGCCGTAACGCACGTTGAAGCTCATGACTTTGACATCCGAGCCGGCCGGACCGTCACCGGTGAATGCAGGAGCCGACAGCCCGCAGATCACGGCAAAACAAATCACCCGAGCAACCATCACGAACCTCGTGGGAGAATTGGTTCTGATCGTAGGCGGAATGGGCAAGTTCGTTCGCCCGCTCCGAGCGTCATTTCTTCTCGAACACCGGAAGCGGCGCTGCGGCCTTCGGGCTCGCGGCACCAAAATCTTCTCCGACCAGAGCGGCAACTGTGGCGGCGACCTGGCTCTGCGTCACTTCAACCTTCTCGCGCTCGCCCAGAGCCGGCGTGTCCGGTCCCATCACCGCGATCCAGATATGTTCCGCCCCGGCCACGTTCTTCCCGTGATCGGTCCAGTCGACCCGCGTGCTCCCGCGGCCGTGGTCGGTCGTGATGAGGAGGGCGGTCTTGTCCTTGTACTGAGGGTCTTTCTGCAGCCCGTCCCACAGTTCCGCGAGGAACCGGTCGGCCTTGTTCGCGGAGTCCAAATACAGGTCGTACCGTCGGCCGTGCCCCCACTCGTCGGTTTCGCCCAGCCCGATGTACAGCACGCGGGGCTTGCGCCGTTCCAGTGCCGACTTCGTAGCGCCCATTGTGAACACGTCGAACGCATTGTCCGGCCAGTACCGCGGGAGCAACTCCATCGTCTCGTTTAAGCCGCGCTCGCGATCGGTCAGTTTGTCGGCTTTGAGCGGTTCCCAACCGGCCTGAATTCGTAGCCCGTTCTGTTGTGTTCGGAAGATGGAGGGGAACACGTCCCAGGTGCAGACCGCTTCAACCTTATCCTTGAAGCCCGGCCGCCCGTTCAGGAACTCCAGCACTGAGAGATTGGGATTGGCTTTCTTGGCGTTCGAGTCGATTCGCGGATCGGCAAGTCCGCAGAACATTTCACTGTAGCCCGGGTACGAGAACTTCAGCCCGTTGGTGATCTTGGCCGATGCGCCTTTGGCCGGGTTCCCGAACACTTGGCCGTGCTTGGCCACAGTGCCCCACAGGAACGGCATCAGCGCTGTTCGCCGGTCTTCAACTTTCTCGCGCAGGTACCGTTTCTTCAGGCCGGGCACGTCCTTCACGCCGCCCTGTTTGGCGTCCATGAACGACTCGTCCCCGCCCTCGAACAGCTCCTGCCAGCGGAACCCGTCGAGCGTCACAACGATGACATTTTCGGCTTTCCGTGCCGGCTCCGCGCCCGACGCGGGTGCCGTGAGTGTGGCGAGCACCACCAGGGCGGTGGATGAGATCAGGCAGCGTTTCGCGCCGCCTTTGGAGCGCACCGCGGCGCACAGGTTCGACAGGTCCAACATGGCAGCATCTCGGCCCAGAGGGGTGTGCAGAAAAAGTACGAACCGCGTCGGTGACGCGGTTGAAGATCGGATGAAGGTGTGTGTGCGCCCCGCCACGCCGGGAGCGAAGTAACGACTCTCAATCGTTTACGCGCTTGGCCGTAAAGGTGACGCTCCGCTCGTCGCCGACCTTCAGTCCCCTACCCGCGTCCCAGATGAGCGTTTCTCCCGGGCACACGACTTTCGCGAAGTCGGACTTCTCGACTTTCACGTCGGTCACCTGGTACGGCAGCATGTGACAGAAGATGCGCCACCCGCCGTACTTCTCGGCGGTCCGCTTGTTCCCCTCACCGACGAAGTTCACCTTGACCTTGTAGGTCATCCGGACGACGTCCTTGTCCCCGGTTTCGCTGACCTCAAGCGTTTCCGTCAGGGCCGGCTCACGGGCCTTCTCCACTCGAGCTTCCAGTGCCGGGTCGCCGTACAGCACGAAGATTTCGTCGGTGAACTCCGTGCCTTGCTTATCGCGCCCGGACACGATGTTTTCCGCCAGCAGGTACTGCGACCACTGGCGCAGCAGGAACAGCGATTCAGAGAACGTCCAGCGCCCCTCCTGTTTGAGGAACCAGTCGGCCATGTTCCAGTTCAGCTCGTACCAGGTGGATTGGACCGCGCCGATGTACTGCCGGGTTCCGTTCTTCATCCACGCCAGGGCGTAGGAGTCCTTGAAGTTGTTCCGGCCCGCGTTCACGACCCCGGTGAGGCAGTTGCCGACGGCCCAGTAGACCTTGGGGCGCTTCGCGGTGAGCGCCAGGTCCACGCCCGGCGCGGTCATGGCGAGCTTGCCGTCCTTTGCGGCGAGGAACCCTTTGCCGCTCGGGTACATGAGCATCCAGTCGCGGTGCCCGCCGTGCCCGGAGCCGATAATCAGGTCGAACGTGTCCTCGGACAGGAGTTTGTGGACGTACTTCGCGTCGTCCGCGTCGCTCGTCGGCCCGCCGGTTTTCAGCGCGAAGTCTGAGTCGGCTTTCTTCGCGCCCAGTTCACCCCGATCCCGGGTCCACTCGGTGACATAGTCCCCCTCCGGCACCCAGTTCAACCACGAGCCGAGGGTTTTGGTGAACGCGCGCTTGATTACCACCGGTTCCGCTTTCGCGAGTTCCAGCGCGTGTTCCTCATCGAACCCGGTGAGGATGCCCCAGATCGCGTCCACATACGGGTCGTCGTCGAGCGTGCGGCAGAACTTGTTCGCGACCACGGCAAAGGCCGGGAAGTTCTCGGTCGGCGGGCACACGAAGCAGACGTACCGCGGGTGGTACGCCCCGACATCCTTGCGCACATCCTCGGGAGACTTGTCGTAGGCGAACGTCTTCGCCTTGTGCTTGGTTTCGAGGAACTTGACAACCTTCCCCCACAGTCCGGCCGCGACGTCCTTGTTGACGACGACCGCGTACCGCGCGACCGGTTCGGCGCCCCGAATCGCGCCTGCCGGCGCGAGCCAACCGACCACAGCCATCAGCCCTACGACGAGTACCTGCATGGCACCCTCCCGATTGGGAAACGTGATTCTCGCGTCGGCCGACGGTGAGTTTATCCAAGCGGCACGACCGCGGGACAGTATACCGTCCCGCGCCGGCGTAGCACGCTTCACCTGTTGTCAATGACTCGTGCCATCACGTCGCGTCGGTGCGCCGGTCACTTCTTCACTCGGTACACGTGAACGAGCGGGTGCATCTCGCGCCCCACCGGGTACGCGGCGCAGCGCATCACGTACAGCGTGCGCGCTTCTTCGTCGAAGCACGCGCCGAACGCCATGCCCTTCATTTCCGCGTCGGGCTGCATCAGGTACGGGGCGGTCGCGCCGATCTTTCGCGCGCCCTTCGCCGTTTCGCCCAGCGCGCGGGCGTCGTAGAAGTACCAGTATTGCGCCTCACCCGCGTTCCCGATGTGCCCGTAGTCGTACCCGAGCCGACCGGTACCCAGCTTCGCGAACGCGATGTAGCCCTGCTTGTCGGCGAGGTCGATCAGCACCCCCGCGCGGGTGTGATCGCAGTACGTCCAGGCGCCCGCGGCGCGGCTCTTGGGCTGGTCGTTCCAGAACCCGCAGTTCGCGTTGAAGTAGTCGCCCGGGCGCGGGGCCGGTGCGGTCCCCGGGTAGCCGAGTAGAGAAGTGACTTCGGCTTTGCCCTTCGCCGGGTCGGGCGTCGCGACCACACCGAGTGCAGGGCCGCGGCTGCACGGCTCGACGATGCTGTAGTACCCTCCGAACCCGACCCCGAGCGTTGCGCCGCCCGTGTACTTGTCGGCGAACGACTTCGGTAAGCGTGTCACCCCGCCCCAGAACCACTTCTGCCGCGGTAGCATCCACGAGCCGACCGGCGCCACGGTGCCGTCCGCGTCCAACTTCGTCGCGTTCAGAACGGGCAGATCCCCTCCGGCCCAATAGCCGTGGTAGTACGTCCAATACATCGTCTGGCGCTCGTCGTCCCAGACGAACCCGCCGTTGGCCCCGTACTTCTTGTCCTTGCTCGTGAGGGCGCCCCACTCCTTTTTCACAGTGGCGGTTTTGAGCGCTCCCGCATCACCCTTCTCGAACTTGACCGGCTCCGGGACGTCCGTCTCGAACAGCACGGCTTCGGGGTGCGTGTAGTTCATGAACAGGCGCTTGGAGCCGTCCTTCAGTGTGCGGAGCGCGAGCCCGCTCTCGGAGAACCCGGCCCCGCCTTTGCCCACCGCTTCTGGCACCTTGAACGAACCGAGGTACTCGAAGTCGTCGAACGTGAGCGGGCGCTTCCCGTTCGGGTCCGGGGCCGGCACCGCACGCGGTTGCTCCTTCGCATCAGGACGCTTCAGTACCGTGATTTCGAGTTTAGGTGTGGTCTCGCCGAACGCCCCCTTCGGGCCGTGTACGCGCCACTGGAAATTCTGCTTGCCGGGTTCGCTCGGGGCACGCAGGTACGAGGTGTATGTGATGTCCTGACCCGGCGCGACGACCACTCCCTGTCCCTGGATGAAGAAGTTGGTGCCCCAAGTGAGATTGTCCGCGGGTTCGGCCGAGTGCAGCGAACTCGGGACTACATCGCGTGCTTCCTTCCACGTCTGGGTGCCGGTGTTGCGCATCGTCACCTTCGCGACGAACACTTGGTCCGCGGTCACTTCTTTCGGGACTTCCATCTTGATGTACTTGGAGTCCCATTCGGCCTCTTGAGCGGTGGCCCGTGGACCCATGAGGGCGAGCAGAGTGACGGCAACGCACATGCGATACACGACTGGTTCTCCGTGTGGATCGGAGCGACTCAACGGTGGTGGTGCCGCGAGTGGTCGCAGCGCCCGGGACGTATCCTATTCCGAAACACTACTTCAGAGCCGCGGCGCCCGAATTCTCTTCACGATCCTGTTCCAAACCAAGTCTGCGACACGGTAGATAGTTGCATTTTGTGTGCGTACTGTGCTAACTTTGGCCCCTGAGTTGCAGTTCACCTCATCAGCGCGCTGACCACTACAGACGGGACACACCCGCGTTTCGCGGCAGCGCCTTCATTTCCGGAGAGTGCGATGAAGTTGCCCGTTCGTTCCGCGGCGTGGGTCGGTGTTACCGTTGTGGCCGTGATGGTCGGTGGAGCGGGGCGCGCCGGTGATGCGCCGAAGCCCAAGGACGATCCGAAGAAACCGACCGTGATGCAGCGGAAACTGGCCCACGCCCAGAAGGTACTTGAGGGACTGGCGACGAACGATTTCAAGAAGATCGATACCGGTGCCGACGGGCTCATCGAGTGCGTTAAAGATGCCACCTGGAAGATCAACGAAACCGATAAGTACCTGCTGTACAGCAACGAATTCATGCGCCGGTCCGAGACCCTCAAGAAAGCGGCGAAGGACAAGAACACGGACGCCGCGGCGCTAGCGTATGTGGACCTCACGCTCACCTGTGTGCGGTGCCACCAGCACTTGCGCGAAGAGCGCATGACCGCGGCTCCCGGTTTCACAGGCGTTGTGCGCAAGTAACGGAGCCCGCAGCGTTTCGGGCTTACTTTTTTGGAGGACACCATGCTTCCCATCCGAACTATTCTTTACCCGACCGACTTCTCGGACGCGGCGTCATCGGCGTTCGAGCTGGCATGTGCATTGGCCCGTGATTACGGCGCGACTCTGATCGCCGTTCACGTCATTCCTCCTCCGCACGTCTTCGCGGGGGATGGCATGGGCATCGCCGCACCGGTCGAAGACCCGGAAGAAGCCGCCGCGCGATTGGCAGCCCTCGGCACTAGTGGGCACGGCGGGCGATTCGAGTACCGGTTGCTCGATGGCGATCCGACGGAGCAAATCCTTAAAGTCGCAGGTGATACGAGCGCGGACGTGATCGTGATGGGCACGCACGGATCGAGTGGCCTGATGCGCCTGCTCATGGGCAGCATCGCCGAAAGTGTTATGCGGAAGGCCCCGTGCCCCGTGCTCACCGTTCGCGGTCAGTTCCATCGGCCATTAGACTCGTCCGCCCCTCGTGCGGCGCAGGAAGTCGCTTCGGTTTGATGTTCTGGGAATTGACTGGTTCGCGTCTCAACGGCCCCGCAGTGCGGGGTCGTTGTCATTTTGCACAGTGGGTTAGGCGTGTCTGTATGGGTGTGCGGAGTCGTCACACTGTTGTGGCTCCTACGCACACCGATGGCGCGGTGAGCACATCTTGATCCCCGCAAGTCCCGACTTTTTAGCGTTTTTAAGCGGTTTGTTGCACTCGAACGGCTCCGGCACGGGCGTTGCCTAAAGGTGTATCAATCTGTGGAACCCCCAACTTGATGAACGAGGGCCGTCATGACCCACACACACCTGAGCACACTGGCGCTGCGGACGTACCGGCAGAGACTGCGCGATTTGGTTTCGCGCCTGTCCGACGGCGTGACCCGGCTCGAAGCCGAGGGCTTGCGGGCGCCTGCGGGGACGGAGCGGGTCGAAGACATGCCCGCGCACGAGGCCGACCGTGCCGCACGCGAAACCGAAGAGGACGTGGCCCGCACGCTCTTCGCGAACGAGGAACAGATTCTGGCCGAAGCCACGGCCGCGCTGGAGCGGATCGACGCGGGCACGTTCGGAACCTGTACTCAGTGCGGGCACGCGATCACGAAAGCGCGGCTCGACGCAGTGCCCTACGCCCGCGTGTGCGTTCGCTGCGCACGTGCGGAGGCCGCGCAGTCGGCACTTTGAGTTACTTGATCCACGCGAATTTTAACGGGAACCGCTCGCGCACCACCTCAGCGCCGGTTCCATCACACGTGAGGTGGCGAGGGTAAGAACCATGCCAACGGGACTTGAGGCTTCTGAAATCATTGCCATCTCTGCGATGTGTGCGATCGGTTGGCTCAGCATCGCGTCTATGATCGGTGTGACGCTCGCGTGGTGGGTGTGTCGGGAGCGCGATATTGTCGCGGTTCCCGCACCCGCTCCGGCTGCCACATCGGAACCGGTTCGCGAAGGAACTCACGCGGCCCCGACGTATGCGTAAACGGTGAGTTATTCGCTCTCCGCGGCGAGCCGGTGCTTTTCGATCAGGCGGTACAGTGTTCGGCGACTCACGCCGAGCGCCTTGGCCGCCTGAACCTTATTTCCACCGTGGCGCCGGAGCACGTCCGCAACGTGGTACCGCTCCATGCGGTCCAGGTCGTCGGGGCTGGTGGCAACCGGGGGCTGTGGTTCGGTTCCCGGGACCGTGGGGCGGCTCGCCAGTACGGTTTCGGGCAGGTCGTCGGGGGTGATCGTGGTGCCCTCGGCCAGAATCTGGGCGCGCTCCAGGACGTTCGCGAGTTCACGGATGTTCCCGGGCCAGTCGTATGAACACAACGCGGCACGGGCTGTCGGGTCTACGGTCATGAGTCCGCGCCCCACCTGGCGCGTGTGCAAGAAGTGGGCGATCAGTTCGGGGATGTCTTCGCGCCGCTCTTTTAGTGGCGGAAGCGTGATGGAAATTACATTGAGCCGGAAGAACAGATCCTCGCGGAACCGCCCGGCCGCTTGCTCGGCTTCGAGCGGCTTGTTCGTGGCCGCGATCACGCGCACGTCGGCGCGCTTCTCCTGCGTACTCCCGACCCGGCGGTAGTGCCCGTCTTCCAGCACCCGGAGGAGCTTGGCTTGAAGGGCAGGGGCCATTTCCGCGACTTCGTCGACGAACAGAGTGCCGCCCTCGGCCACCTCGAACAGGCCCGGTTTAGTGCGATCGGCCCCGGTGAACGCGCCCCTTTCGTGCCCGAACAGCTCGCTCTCCAGCAGGCTCTCTTGCAGCGTCGCGCAGTTCACGGTGACGAGCGGTTTGTCGCGCCGGGCACTATTGCCGTGGATCGCCCGGGCGATCAGTTCCTTGCCGGTCCCGCTCGGCCCGCGCACGAGGACGCCCGCGTTCGTCGGGGCCACTTTCTCGATCATCTGAACGATCTTCCGCACGGCCGGGCTGCTCCCGACGATCCGGTAGCGCTCGGACTCGAACGTGAGCCGCTGGACGAAGCGCCGGAGCCGGACGTTCTCGACCCGGAGCCGGCGCACCTCCAGTGCGCGGTCCAGCACGGGCATCACCTGTTGGAGCCGGAACGGTTTGAGGATGTAGTCGAACGCGCCGGCCTTCATCGCTTCGACCGCGGTCTGGATCGTGCCCTGACCGGTCATGATGACGCCCACGAGGTGCGGGTCGATCTCCAGGCACTTGCGCAGCAACTGGATGCCGTCGGTCCCGGGCATCATCAGGTCCGAGAGTAGCACGTCGCACTCGTTCTCGCGGAGCGCGTCCGGGGCGAGTGCCGGGTCCGACAACCCTTGAACCTCGAACCCCTCGTCGGTGAGCGACTCGCACAGGGCGCGCATCAGCTCGACTTCGTCGTCCACCACGAGTATGTGGCCGCGCGGCTTTTTGTCACCGGTTTCGGTCATAAGGCTGTATCCGTTGGTGCGTTCGTGTGCGGGTCAGTCGCGCAGGCGCGCGACGTTCGTGTCAGGACGAATCGGGAGCGTGATGCGGATCGTGGTCCCCTCGTTCACGCGGCTCTCGACCTCGAGCGTGCCGTTGTGCTGCTGGACGATGCGCCGGCAGATGGCCAAACCCAGCCCGGTGCCCTTGCCGTCTTCCTTGGTGGTGAAGAACGGCTCGAACACCCGGTCCTTGAGTTCGGAGGGGATGCCCACGCCCGTGTCCGTGACCTCGATCACCACGGCCGGCAACCCATCGGGCAGGCGCCCGGGGCGCACGCGCGGCACCAGCGTCCCGCCCTTGGGCATCGCGTCGACCGCGTTGGTGAACAGGTTCAAGAAGACCTGGCGCAAGTGTTGGCGGTCCGCGTGGATCGGGGTGACGAGCCGGTCGAACTCCGGTTGCACCCGGACCCCGTGTTTTCGCAAGTGGTGCCCGATCAATTCGACCGTTTTGGTGACTTCTTCGCAGACGTCGACAGTGGAGACTTGCTCCCGCCCGGCGCGGCTGAACTGGAGCAGGTTGGACACCAGCCCGGCCATACGTTCCACTTCGCTCTCGACGATTTCCAGGGGCTTGCGCCGGGGGTCGTCGGGGCGCGTTTTGGCGATCAGTCCCTCGATCCGCAGACTTACCGTACCGAGCGGGTTGTTTAGTTCGTGGGCGATGCTCGCGGCCAGTTCTCCGACACCCGCGAGTTTGGCCGCTTGCCACAACTGCTGCGTGGTAGCACGCAGTTCCTCGGTTCGGGTTTGAAGTTCCGTTAGCGCCTGCTCGCGCTGGCGGGCCGTTTCGTGGAGCTGCGCGTCCGCACGGGTGCGGGCTTCGGTGAGTTCCGCCTGTGCCCGGAGGTGCTCCAGTTCCCGCTGGACCGCCTCGAACCGCTTGCGCTCGGTCACGTCTCGGACGATCGCGGTGAAGAGCATGTCTACACCGGTGCCGAACTTCGAGATCGAGATCTCGGCCGGGAACTCGGACCCATCCTTGCGCTTGCCGAACACTTCCCGGCGCTCGCCCATCAACCGGGCCGGGGCCGGGGACCGCGCGAACTCCTCCACCTGTCCGTGGTGGGGCGCGCGGAACCGGTCGGGGAGGAGCAGGTCCAGCGGGCGCCCGACCACCTCGTTCGGGTCGTACCCGAACAGCTTGGCCGCGCCGCAATTAAACAGGACGATGTCCTGGCGCACGTCGACGGTCACGACGCCGTCTTCGGTGATGTCCAGGATTTGAGCCAATTGGTCGAGGGAAATACGTGTGGTCACAGCGCTCCTGCGCCCCGCAGTGTCGGACAGAATGACGGCGTAATTCATCATGGTTACGGACCGGGGCGCGTGTCAACGAACTTCAACCCGGTGGGCGAACTAGCGCGGGGGGACTTTGCGCAACAGGAGGTGCGTCAGCCCGACGAGCATGGTGAGCAGCACGGCCCCGAAGCCCAACATAATCAGCACTTGTACCACGGTTTGCATCGCAGCCTCCGGAGTGGATGGGGTGCCGGGCGCTATCGCAATCCGGGTGCCGGTCGCAGCGGCATCGGGAGGTAGGGATCGTGCCGGGTTTTCGTGCTCTTGGACCGTCCGTTTCGTGGTGCTCGTGTGTCACAGCGGCACACCGCGTCGCGCCGGGTGTGCGACGCGGGCACGCTTCCGCGCTTTCATTCGCCACAATCCGGTTGAACCCGGGCCGGAACACGGTCGGCACGGCTATTGCCTCTGGAGCGGGTGCATCCGGCGACAAACTACAAAGGTGGATCGTGGCGATGTGCACCGCGCTCGCGTGTCGAGACCCTCTGGAACGCAGCCTGCGAGAGTGGGCGACCGAGATATGTCAGCGCCACCGGAGCCACTTGCGCGAACTGTGGTTCAAGGCCGTGCAACGGGGCGTCGTCATCAGTGGGGTGGCGCGGTCGTACTACGGCAAGCAACTCGCGCTGTGCGAACTGCAGCGGCGGTGCGGCCTCCCCGTGATCGCGAACCAGATCGAAGTGGAAGCGCCCGCACCGGGTGCAAATTTCTCAACGAACCGAGTCGGAGGTTGACCATGAAACGCGATCCGAACGACGTGCTGCGGGTGTATTCCGGCCCGCTGGCGCTGGTAGAAGCGTACCGTGCGGCACTGTCCGAGGCCGGCATCGAGTGCCGCGTCGTCGGAACGGAGCTGGTCGGGAGCGTCGGTTCCGTGCTTGCGGAGCCGATCGAACTGTGGGTCCACCGGATCGACATGGCCCGGGCCAGAGACATCATTGGGGGTGAGTCCGATGCTCAAGGTAGTGCGACTCACGACCGGCCGCACCACCACTTCCCCCATCCGGTCAGTGACCCGAAGCCGGCGCCCGCGCCGTACCGCCGGGAGCCGTATGTGAACCCCGATCCGAAGGGGTGACCGTTAACCGATCAGGCCGTTTCGTGTGGAAGTGAGCACGAACGTCAGCCGCTCGTAAGCACGTGCTTACGAGCGGCTGACGTTCGTGCTTGATCCGAATAGGGCCGTTGACTTACTCGTACCCGTAGCGCCGAATCACATCGCCCCAGCGCTCGCTCACGAGTGCGTGCTGCGCGTCGGTGAGTTGAAATTTATTCGTCTCGTAGTTCGCGTTTTGGCGCTGGTACTCTTCGATTCGCGGTCGTACCACGTCAAAGTCGCCCAAGTTTAGGGTTGCGTACACCTTCTCTAGCTCGCTGGTGGGATTGCGGACCAAGTCCTCGTATCGCAGTTCCGCGAAGTTCCTGTCCTTGAACAGCGGGCGCGCTTCTTCCAGTCGGTCGTAGATCACCCGGAACTCGCGTAGCACCTTTCCTTCGAGCCCCGTATCGGTCGGCGTTTGCAACCCGTGGCTGCGGCCCAGCGACCGCCAGAGATTGACCGTCGAGGGATACACCGCGCGCGGGTTGCGCACGATGTGAACGAACTTCGCGTCCGGGAAGATGTCGAGCAGGACGGGCACGCGGGCCGTGTGCGGGGGTGACTTCAGCACGAGCTGTTTGCCGGTCCGCAGGGTGACTTCCTTCAGGAACCGCAGAAACACGCGCTTCCACTTGGCCAGTTGCCGGGGCGAGAGGCCCGACAAATCGAGCGCGCCGACGTCTTTGGGTGCCCGGGCCGGGAACGCGAAGTCGGTGTACGTGGAGGGCAGCCCCATGAGCGCCAGCGCGAACTCGTCCTCCTGTGGGCGCTCCCAGCCGAACGGCATGTTGTCCATCGGCCGCTTGTCGGGCAGCATCCACTTCCCGTAGCGCTTGAAGAAGTGGTTGGTGAGCAGCGCGTGGTGCGGGTTGAAGCAGTCCTGCATGTCCGGGAAGCCGAACTGCGAGTCGCGGATCATCAGCTCGTGCAGGAGCGTGGTGCCGGTGCGCCAGTGGCCGATCACGAACACCGGTGGCTTCTCGATCACCGTTTCGCGCACCCGTTCCCCGAACCGTGCGTTGAGCGCCCACCGGAGCGCCGCGTTCGTCACGGAATTGACCGAGACGATGGCCGCGATGTACCAGTACGGCGGCTGCACCGCGAACCCGTTGTCCCGCAACAGTCGCATCCAGGTGAAGCAGTCCATCCCCTCCCAGACGCGCGGCGACCATTCTCGCTTCGGCGGTTTCGCCGGGGCGGGGCGCTTCGGGTCCGGGGCGCGGCCCGGTTCGGTGACGGAATCAGCAGCGCTCGCGTTCTGGGGCATCCCGGTCCTTCCTCCTCGGCGCGACGATCCGCGTGTATTCAAGTGAAGCGATTCCGCGCGCAACGACAACCGGGCTTTATTTTGAGTTACGCAGTCGGCCTCGGGTCACAGATTCCAGGGGTTGAAACCCCTGGCTATTTCCGGTGACCCCGTTGGGGTCCAGAGGCAAGAGATGCGGTCTTTGGACCCCAACGGGGTCACAGATTCCAGGGGTTTCAACCCCTGGATGCGAGACTTGGAACTCGGGAACGTGGAACTCTGTAACGCCGGAACGCTTTGGCCGCCTCCGCGATTGTTCGTGACCGCGGTTCCGGGTAGATTCAAAGTCGAGAGTCAACCGACAGGAACAGGACGGGCCGATGTCGAAGTCGAAGCCGAACCCCGCACCCGGCGCCGAACCCCCGGCGTACACGGTCGTCGCGCGGCGGTACCGGCCACAGCAGTTCGCGGAGTTAATCGGGCAGGAGCACGTCGCGAACGCGCTGGTGAACGCGCTCAAGTCCGGGCGCGTGGCGCATGCGTACCTCTTCACGGGCGCACGCGGGGTCGGCAAAACCAGCGCCGCCCGCATTTTGGCGAAGGCGCTCAACTGCATGAAGAGCGACCGCCCGACCGCCACTCCGTGCGACGAGTGCGACAGTTGCCGGGCCGTGATGACCGGTGACGACGTGGACGTGCTGGAGATCGACGGCGCGAGCAACAACAAAGTGGAGGAAGTGCGCGACCTGCGCCAGAACGTCGGGTTCCGCCCCGCACGCGGGCGCTACAAGATTTACATCATCGACGAAGTCCACATGCTCTCCACGTCCGCGTTCAACGCGCTGCTGAAGACGCTGGAGGAGCCGCCCGAGCACGTCAAGTTCATCCTCGCGACAACGGAAGTGCAAAAAATACCGATAACGATCCTGTCGCGGTGCCAGCGGTTCGACTTCGCACACGTTGGACCGGCCAAGATTTTCGACCAGCTCAAGCGGATCGTGGAGCGGGAAGGGCACCTCGCCGATGACGACGCGCTGCGACTCGTCGCCCGGCGCGCGGCCGGGTCGATGCGCGACTCGCAATCGCTGCTCGACCAGCTCCTCGCTTCGGCGCAGGGCAAGCTCACGACGGAGCAAGTGAGTGCCGTTTTGGGAACCGCGGCCGACGATCGCGTGATCGAACTCGCCCGCGCCGTTATTGGCGGAGACGCGCGGGCGGCTCTCGATCTCATCGCGGCGTGGGTCGATCGCGGGCTTCAGATCGGGGAACTTGTTGACCAGCTCGTGGAATACTGGCGCGCACTCATGCTGGTGAGTTGCGGCGGGCCAGAGGTCCGTGAACTTCCCGTGTCGTCGAACCAATTTGAGGTAGTGAAGACGCAAGCCCAGAGCGTTTCACTCGACACTATCCTTGCAGGCCTTGAGGTGCTGACCGCGACGAAAGCTCGCATGCGCGGCAGTGCGCACACCCAAGTGCTGCTCGAAATGGCTGTGGTCCGGTTGTGCCGGCTCGGGGATCTCCGTTCTCTCGATCAATTGGTGCAAGCTCTGTCGCAACCGGGGGTACAATCCGCTGTCGTTGCTACAGGAGCGGGCACCCCGGCCCCAACGCGAGCGGCGGCGCCGGTTCCTGTGGCGGCTGAAGCCGCAAAAAAAAACGGACCCCTGGCGGGAGCACTGACGGCTAAGCCGGCTGAAAACGGTTCTCCGAATAACGGTACGTCCACGGTTCCGCTCAGCGAATCGACCCTTCAAGACGTGTGGAATCGCTTTTACCGCTACGCCGGGGAAAGATATCCGATCCTTGCAAAACACTTGAATTCAGTCAGTTCATATGCAATTTCTGCGCCAAATTCTCTGGTAATCCGCTTCCCCTCGAGTTATAGTGAATCACACGACACGTGTTCGGCCGAGACCGGATCGCTGCGGCTCGCGGACGCGCTGAAGAAGGTGACCGGCCAAACGATTGCCTTGCGGTTCGAGCGCGATCGCGCCCCAAACTCTCAGCCGCTGGTCCGCGAGGCACAACCGTCGTTGGCGTCGCGCGGGGACGTGAAGCAATTACTGCCCAGTCTCCCGCTGTTCAAGAAGGCGCTCGACCTGTTCGGGGCACAGATTCGGCAAGTGGACGACGGCTTCAATCCCTTTGCTGCTCCGCCGAAGGAGGCGGAGACCAAAGACGGGACCGACGAGGAAGGGTGACACCATGTTCAAAGGACTCGGATCGATGCTGAGTCTCCTGGGGAACCAGGGCAAGATTCAGGAAGAGATTCAGAAGTTCCAGGCGCAAGTGGGGCAGATCACCGCGGAGGCGTCGTCGGGGGCCGGCTACGTCACGGCGAAGGTGAACGGGCGCCTGGAGGTGCTGAGCGTTCGCATCTCCGAGGACGCGATGAAGCTCAACGACCGCGAGATGCTCGAAGACCTCGTGACTGCCGCGATCAACCAGGCGCTCACGAAGGTGCGGGCGCAGCTCGCCGAGGAGAGCGCGAAGATGGCCGCGAACATCGGGCTCCCGCCGGGAATGCTCGGGGGCGGCGGGTTCCCGGGAATGGGCTGATGTAAGTTCCCCGCGCGATCACGACACGAGGTTCGCTCATGCTCGCGTTCATCGTCACGCTCCGGAACGGTCGGCGCTACACGGTTCAGGCCGAGGAACTGCGCTGTACCGGGTGCCACCTGGAGTTGGTCGTCGCGGGGCCGCCCGCGAGTCCCAATCCCCGGGTGGTCGGGCTGTTCGATCAGAACGAAGTGATTGCGGTCGTGGCGCGCGAGCACCTCGTCTCGGAAGAACCGAGCGACGTGGTTCCGCACGCGGTGAGCAGAGCCGATCCGATTCCGTTCTAATTTCGTGGCGGAGCCTTGGGCGCGAGTCGCCCAAAGGAGTGAGTGGACGTGTCCGAAGCAGGCGTGATTGCGGGGCTGCTGGAGGAGCTAACGAAGCTCCCCGGCATCGGACCCAAGAGTGCGGAGCGCATCGCGCACTTTCTGCTCGCGGGCGACCGCCGGCACGCGGTCGAACTCGCCAACGCGCTCCAGGCCGTTGCGGACAAGGTGCGGCCGTGTTCCGAGTGCTTCAACCTGACCGACGGCACCTTGTGCCCGATTTGTGGAGACCCGAAACGCGACGCGGGGGTTCTATGTGTCGTCGAGACGCCGCGCGACGTGAACTCGTTCGAGCGCGCGGGTAACTTCCGCGGGCTGTACCACGTCCTGGGCGGGCGTTTGGCCCCGCTCGACGGAATGGGGCCGGACCGGTTGACCTTCAGTGCGCTTGTGTCGCGTGTGAATCGCGGTGGTGTGCGCGAAGTAATTCTCGCGACCAGCCCGACGCTCGAAGGAGACGGCACCGCGCTATTTGCGTCGACGGCGCTGGCCCCCACGGGGGTCTCGATCACGCGACTGGCACGAGGATTGCCTAGCGGTAGTTCCTTGGAACTCGCGAATGCACAAATGCTGGCCGAGGCCCTCGACGGGCGACGAACGTTTTAAGCCAAGCAACCGGGTGCGCGAATGTGAGCACCGGGGGAACTTCGAGAAGTTGTTGCCGCAAGAGCGGAACGCGATCCCGGTATCCGCGAGTAAGCGCAAGTTGTGAGTTAAGCAAGATTACTGTGGCACGCACGACAGGTGCCCCGCGTGCGACCCACGCACGATTCTTGAGAGGGAACCGATGAGCGGTCTCGGAATGAGAATGGACATCCGCGTTCGCCAAGACCTGCGCCAGGTCTTGGCCCCGCGCATGATCCAGTCCATGGAAATACTCCAGTTGTCCATCACGGACCTCCAAACGAAGATCGACGAGGCTCTCCAGGAGAACCCGTTCCTCGAGCTGAAGGAAAAGCTCGGCGAGGTGGACGAGGTGGCCCCGGACTTCAACCCGGACGCGCCGCTCAAGCACGACGAAACGGGCGACCTGGAGTTCAACCGGCTCGAAGAACTCAACCGCGACTGGGACGATCACTTCAACGAGGAGCACCGCGGCAGCCGCGCCTCGATGGAAGAGGAGGGGGACCGGAAGCTCGAAGCGATGGCGAACATGCCCGATCGCGCCCCGTCGCTCCAGGACTACCTCGCGGACCAGATCGGCGAACTGGAACTCGAAGAGGACGAACGGCGCCTCGCGCGGCACATTTGCAGCTTCGTGGACCGCACCGGGTACCTCGGTGCGCGGCTCAAGGTCCGCAAAGGCAAGGATCGCGAGGAACTGGACGAAGAAGACAAGGACAAGCCCAAGAAGAAGAAGGCCGACGACGAGAACGACGAGGAGCTGTACAGCGACGTCTTCCGCACGGTGCCGCTGAGCGAGATCGCGTCACTCTACGATGCGACCGTGACCGCCGAAGACGTTGAAGACACGCTCGTCCACGTCGTACAGAAGCTCGACCCGCCCGGCGTCGCCGCGCGTGATCTCAAGGAGTGCCTGCTCCTTCAGATCCCGCCGGATTCGCCGCTGACCGAGGCGATGCGCACCATCGTCCGCGACCACCTCGAAGACGTCGGGGCGAACCGCATTCCGGTGATTCAGAAAGCGACGCGGTACGAACTTTCTACGATCCAGGATACGATTGCCGCGATCCAGCACCTGGACCCGAAGCCGGGGCTGAAGTTCTCCGACTCCGGCACGCGGTACGTGATGCCCGACGTGGTGGTGGAGCGGGCCGACGACAGCGACTACACGGTGCGCCTCACCGACGAGTGGGTGCCGCGCATCCGCGTGAGCAAGCGCATCGTGGACCTGTGCAAGCGCCAGGATCTGGACGAGAGCGTGAAGGAAGAGCTGCGCAAGAAGCTCCAGTCGGCCGACTGGCTCGTGAAGGCCGTCGAACAGCGTCGTAACACGCTGCTCAAGGTGACGAAGGCCATTATTGACCACCAGCGGGCGTTCCTCGACTACGGTCCCGAGCACATTCACCCGCTGAAGATGCAGCAGATCGCCGACCAGGTGAAGGTCCACGTCACGACCGTGAGCCGGGCCGTGGACGACAAGTGGGTGCAGACCCCGCGCGGCGTGTTCCCGCTGAAGCGGTTTTTCGGCGGCGGAAAGGCCAACAACCAGACCGGCGAGGACGTGGCCTACGAGGTGATGAAGCAGAAGCTCCTCGAACTCGTTTCCAACGAGGACAAGGCGAACCCGCTGTCCGACGAGGAACTCGTCACGCTGCTGAAGGCCGACGGGTACCCGGTGGCGCGCCGCACCGTGACCAAGTACCGCAAAATGCTGAACATCCCGAGCAGCCGCCAGCGCAAGGACTGGTCGCTCTCGCCGACGACCATGTGAGCGCCGGTGCGCTCGTACTTCGAGATCCAGCCCCGGCCCGCGGTATTTACTGCGGGCCGGGGTTGTTTTTTGTCCCCCGGTCTGCTGGTGTTTTTGCCCTCTCCCCTTGCGGGAGAGG
>HG799464.1:250840-592790 GCA_000531095.1 Gemmata massiliana
CTTTGCGAACCGGGTGAGGGTAACGTCCCGAGTGTGGAAGCAACCCCTCACCCCGCCGCGAAGCGCGGCGACCTCTCCGCAAGGGGAGAGGGCAAAAACAAAGACCACCGCGCAACGCCGTAGCTCGCGGCCGCGGGATCGGTCATGCTGGGGAGCGGGAGGGTGACCGATGACCGAAGCGGAATGGCTGACTTCAACAGACCCGGCTCGAATGCTGGCATTGGCGAAAACTCAGGGGAGCGGCAGGAAGTTACGGTTACTAGCCATTAGCTATTGCCAGAGAGTTTCGGCGAAAATCACGTTGCCTCAAAGTGCGGAAGCGCTTCGAGTAGCGGATCTGTATTCAGAGGGCGCTGTGGACATTAATGCAGTCCTCACCGCGTGGGACTCGGTACTTGCCGAGAAGAGGGCGGTCGGATGGGGTAACGGGTGCTGGCAAATCACCTGGGTAGCCCAGAGCGCACTTCAGGGATTCGGTTCACAATTTTGGCCTGAGAATGCCGACGCTCAACAGGCTTCGTTGCTGATTAGTGACGATTACCCTGCGGAATGGGCCGCTCAGTGCGGCTTGCTCCGCGACATCTTCGGGAACCCCTTTCGCCTCGTGCTCTTCTCTTCCGACTGGCGCACCTCCACCGCGGTCGCGCTGGCGGCGCAGATGTACGAGGCGCGGGACTTCAGCGCGATGCCCATTCTGGCCGACGCGCTCCAAGACGCAGGATGCGACAATGCCGATGTGCTGAATCACTGCCGCGGGCCAGGTCCGCACGTGCGCGGGTGCTGGGTCGTCGACATGGTGTTGGGGAAGGAATGAGGGTGTGCAAGAAGATTTCACCGCAGAGGGCGCGGAGAGCGCAGAGAAAAGCACGAGAGGCCGCGATCGTTTCAACTTGGGTTCTTCTCCGCGCCCTCTCGTGCTCTCTGCGGTGAAATACTCTTCACCGCACTTCGGGTTCCGATTGATCCCGATCACCGATCCGACTACATTCCCTCGCTGGCTACTTCCGGCGAGGGCTTTTCGTTTGGCTACACCCCACAACACCACAAACGCGACGTGGAACGGGCGCTGCGTCGCGCTGACCGGCGCGACCGGGTTCGTCGGCTGGCACCTGGCCTCCACGCTGCGCGCGGCCGGGGCCGATGTGGTCGCGCTCCACCGGGAAGGTTCGGACACGGCCCGCCTTCGGGGGATCGGTGTTCGGACGGCTGTCGCGTCGCTCAATGACACTCGCGCGCTGGCGGCGGGTTGTCGCGGTGCAGAGGTGCTCATGCACGCGGCGGCGGCGGTCGATTTCGGCGGCGACCGACAGGCCATTCAACGGGTGAACGTGGACGGTACGCGGGCGGTGATGGAAGCGGCCCGTGCGTCAGGCGTGCGCCGGGTGGTTCACCTCAGTTCCGTGGCGGCTGTAGGCGCGACGCGGTGGCCCGAAGTGCGCGACGAGCGCGCGGAATGGACGCTCGGGGCGTTCGATGTGCCCTACGCGACCACCAAGCGCGACGCAGAACTCGTCGCGCTCGCTGCGAACGGTTCCGGGCTGGAGACTGTGGTGGTCAATCCGGGGTGCGTGATCGGCCCCGACGACTTCGGCGAGAGTGAGTTCGGCGCGCTCTGCAAGCGCTTCTGGCGCGGGCGGGTGCCGTTCCACTTTACAGGCGGAAACAACTTCGTGGACGTGCGCGACGTGGCCGCCGGGGTATTAGCCGCGGCCGATCGCGGGCGCCCGGGGGAGCGGTACTTGCTCACCGGCGAGAACCGGCGGTGGCAGGGGTTCTTTCAAGACCTCGCGCGGGCGGCCGGTCGCGCGATTCCGCGGGCCACGTTCCCGAGTTGGCTCGCGCTGCCGGTTGCGCATGTCATGGAGTGGCGCGGGCGCAAGAAGAAACGCCGACCGCAATTGAGCATCGATAGCGCGAAGTTCGTTGGTCTGTACTTCTTCTTCACGGGTGAAAAGGCGCGGCGCGAACTGGGTTTCGCGCCGCGCCCGCTTCGCGAATCACTCGCGCATTCATATGCGTTCTGGCACAGCCCCGCCCAACTCGCTTCGAGAAAGAAAGCCGCATGAGTGCGACCCCGCGTTCGTTCTGGACGGACACCCCGGTGTGCGTGCTCGGCGGTAACGGGTTCCTCGGTCGCCACATCGCGAGCGCACTTTTGCACGCGGGCGCGCGGGTTCGCACGCTCTCGCTTCCCGGACCGGCGCTGAGCGAAGTTCACCCGAGCCTCGACGACCGGACCGGCGATGTCACTGATCCCGCGGCCGCGCGTGCGGCGATCAAAGGCGCGCGCGTCGTGTTTCTGGCTGCTGGACCGGTCGGCGCTGGGGGAAAGATCGCGCGCGGAATGGGTACGCACCCGGACGCGCTCGCCAGCGTATTGAGCGTGTTCCCACAGGGCGCGCGGCTCGTGCTCACGTCGAGCATCGTGGCTGTCGGTGCCGGTTGGGGCGAAGTGCGGACAGAGGATTCGCCGTTTCCAAACGCGCGTTTGCGCGTCAATTACGTTCACGCGAAACGCTCCGCCGAAGAAGCCGCAATGGTGGCCGCGAAGCAGCACGATGTCGTCGTTGTGAACCCGGGCTACTTGTTCGGTCCGGACGACCCCGGGCCGTCGGTGATGGGGGATTTGTGCGTTCGGTTCTGGCGCGGGAACGTGGCGTTTGCACTACCCGGCGGGATCAACGCGGTGGACGTGCGCGACGTGGCCGCGGGGCACCTGCTCGCGGCCGAGCGCGGGGTGAGTGGTCGGCGCTACATACTGGGCGGTGAGAACGTGCGGTTCACGCGCCTGTTTACCGCACTCGCGCAAGCGGCCGGCTTACGTCGCGCGGTCTTGTCATCGTTTCGGCCAGCACTTCCGGCGTGGGCGTGGTTCGGGCTGGCCGCATGCGCTGAACTCGGGCACCGCGTATCGGGTAAGGAACCGCGGCCGTCGTTCGAGTTCGTGCGAATGTTCCGGCGGTGCTGGTTCGTGTCGTCCGCGCGTGCAGAAACGGAACTTGGCTACCGGGCGCGCCCGCTGAGCGAAACGCTCGCGGACGCCTTCGCGTGGCACGCGGCCCGCACCCGGGTCGCGCCGCGCGGGTTGAACAAACTGTGGCTCCGGCCCACGAAGTCCTCAGCGCTTCGTGGCGCGGAAGAGAAAGGCCTGGTTCGCGAAACTCAGCCGGTACTCGATGTCCGTGAACCCGGCGTCCGTTAACTTGGCGGTGATAGTTTCGGCCGAGAGGTAGTGGAACCGCCCCTTGCGGGCCTCGCGCTTCAGCCAACCGCCGTAGCTCCACATGCCGTAGAGCTTGCCAAGGAACCGCAACTTGCGCTTCGCCGACCAGAACGCGCGCATCGCGTTCCACCCGACGCGCCCCCACGACGGCTCGGGCACGTTCATCGAGAACACGAACTTCGCGCCCGGTTTCAGCACTCGGTGAACGTCGCGGAGCAACTGGTCGTAGGCGTCGGTGGTCCAGCGCTGTTCGGCTTCCGAGTACGATTCGGCGTACTGGATCGCCAGTCCGCTCACTGCACCGTCGAAGAGGTTTTCGCCGTCCCACGGCAACCCGGCGCTGAAGTCTACCGTCTCGAACTTCAGGCGCTCGCCCGGCGGCGGAGACAGGGATTCCCGTAACTTGGTGAACGATTTCGCGTTCAGTGCTGCAACATCCAAGCCGGTGACTTCCGCGAGCTGTCCGTTGCTCTTGGTCCACAGGGCACGGCACAAGCGCCCCGACCCGCACCCGAGGTCGATCCAGCGCCCGCCCGGGGCGGGATTCATCCACTCCGTGGTGTGGGCCAGGAGCTGCTGGTACGCGGGCATCTCGTACTGGCTCCAGAACGCCTTTGCGCAGCGGTCGTCGCGCCAGTAGTTCCGGGGTTGCGTCTTCGTCATGGGGTCGCTTCTCCGATTCGATTGGTCAGGCGGCCTGCGCGTGCGCCCCGCGCACTTCTTCGGCCAGCGTCGTGTTCAGGATGTGTTCGAGGTCGACGAGCACGCGCGCAACGTGGCGCCCGTCCATGACGCGATGATCGTAAATCACTTTGATCGTCACGCGGCCGTCGGGCCGGATCGGGCCGAATGTCAGGTAAGTCGTTAGTGGCGTGAGTGGGTGCATCTGCTCGACGCCGTGCGTGCCGAGGCTCGACATCATGAACGTGCCGAACCGCTTGGCGCGCTTGTAGCCGGAAAAGTAGAGCGACGACCAGAACACGAACCGGCGCAAGAGCCACGGTTGCCGACCGAGCCGGAGCACCTGACGAAACGGCGACACGGAGAGCACATCATCTTCGCGGAACCGTCGCAGGTGCTCGTCAATAAGTGTCAATGGCGTTGTTTCGGGTGAAATGACTTTCGCGCCCAGCACGACCGGTTCGCCCTCCCATTCGCGCTCGATCAGCACCGCACAATCGCTGCGCGGGTGTTCGTAGAGCTTGGCGGTGGGGTAGGGGATGTACGCGCGCCGCAGAACGGGGTGACGCAGAGCCGTGAGGCCGTAAGCCTTCATGAACAGGCTCGTCCACGACACGGGCGTACCGGCCCGTTTGCGGGCGTCGGCGAGCACATCAATGTGGCAGTCGCGCGAGAGCGGGAGCGACGGAACCTGTTTGGCGTGGTGTAGCAGTTCGTCCACCATCCGCCGGGCGGGTGAAAGCGGAATCACTTTCCCGCGCGGACTACTCGCCATCACCGCCCCTCTGTGCAAATACGTAGGCGAGAGCTTATAAGTCGGGCCGCGTAGTTTGGTCAAGTCCGGATCGCGCGCCGGCGCGCAGGAGCCGGGTCCGGAATATAATTCCGGTATGACACCTCTCACCGAACTCTCCACCGAAGAACACGCGATCCGCCTTGGCGGTGGTGCCAAGGCGATCGACCGGCAGCACGAAAAGTCGCGGCTCACCGCGCGCGAGCGGATCGCAAAACTCCTCGACCCGGGCACGGAGCTGTTCGAGCTGGGCTTGTGGGCCGCGTGGAAGATGTACGCCGAGTGGGGCGGCGCGCCGGCAGCGGGAGTGGTAACGGGAGTGGGTACCGTTTCCGGTCGGCAGGTGATGGTCATCGCGAACGACGCGACCGTGAAGGCCGGTGCGTTCTTCCCCATGACTTGCAAGAAGGTGCTCCGCGCGCAGCGCATCGCGATGGAAAACTGTTTGCCACTCGTCTACCTCGTCGATTCCGCTGGCGTGTTCCTGCCGCTCCAAGATGAGGTGTTCCCGGACGAGGACGACTTCGGCCGTATCTTCCGGAACAACGCCGTCATTTCGGCTTCGGGCATCCCGCAATTCGCCGCGATCATGGGGAACTGTGTTGCGGGCGGCGGGTACCTGCCGGTGCTGTGCGACGTGCTCCTCATGACTGAGGGGAGCGGGTTGTACCTCGCGGGACCGGCACTGGTGAAGGCCGCGATCGGTCAGGTGGTCGATTCCGAATCGCTCGGTGGCGCGAAGATGCACGCGGCTGTGAGCGGAACGATCGATTACCGCGAACCGACCGACGAGGCGTGTCTCGAACGGCTCCGGCGTCTGGTGGCCGCACTACCCGAAGACAAGCGCGCTACCAATTCGCCAGTCGAGGCGGGCGCAAAATGGGACGACTTCACGCAGCCCGAATACGACGTGCGCGATCTGCTCAAGCTGGTATTCGACGACGCGCCATTCGACGAGTACAAGGCCGATTTCGGCAAAACGATTGTGTGCGGTTGGGGGAAACTTGGAGGACAAACGGTCGGTGTGGTGGCGAATCAGAAGTTGCGCGTGAAGGCCACCGTACCAGCCGCGAAAGGCTCGGCCGATAAATCGGCGCAGTTCGAGGACGGGCCGCTCCAGTTCGGTGGTGTGATCTACGTCGACTCCGCGGAGAAGGCCGCACGGTTCGTGATGGACTGTAACCAGCTCCGCGTGCCGATTCTGTTCGTGCAGAACGTGAACGGGTTCATGGTGGGCAAGGACTCCGAACAGTCCGGCATCATCAAGGCTGGCGCGAAACTGGTGAACGCGATCTCGAACAGCGTGGTTCCGAAGCTCACGCTCATCACCGGTGGGTCGTATGGGGCCGGGAACTACGCTCTGTGCGGGAAGGCGTTCGACCCGCGCTTCATCCTCGCGTGGCCGACCGCGCAGTACGCGGTCATGGGCGGGAACCAGGCCGCGAGCACGCTGCTCGACGTGCAGGTTCAGGCGCTGAAGCGGGCGGGCAAAGACCCCGACGCGGACGAACTCGCGGCTCTGCGCGACAAGGTGAAGGCGAGCTACGACGAACAGACCGACATCCGATATGCCGCCGCACGTCTGTGGGTAGACGCAATCATCCAACCCGAGGACACTCGCGCGGCTCTGTTGACTGCGCTCGCGGTCGCGACTCGAATCGACGAGGGGAAGCCGTTCAAAACGGGCGTACTTCAGGTGTGAACTTGCCGCAGAGGAGGCAGAAAAATCCGCCGCGGATAAACGCAGATAACGCGGATCAGACAGAAGAACAATTTTTAGCCCCGATAGGGGCGGAGGCGAGTAGCCAGGGGTGAAGCGAGCCACGCGAGTGCAACCCCTGGCGAGCTTCCACGAACCTCTGATGAATCCGTGCCTCCCACTCGCACTCTACGAGGTGGGGCGCGGAAGTTGGGATTGGTAGTCCGCCAGGGGTTGCGCTCGCGCTTCACCCCTGGCTACTCGCTTCCGCCCCTATCGGGGCTAAAACGCCTTTGATCTCTGCTTTCTGTCTGATCCGCGTTATCTGCGTTTATCCGCGGCGGATTTTCCGCTCTCAGCTCCTACTCGTCGTACTTGAGCAGGAACTTCGGGTTGATCGCCTTGAAGCTGAGGCGCCCGAGGTAGTGGTCGTCCACCTCGCGCAGCGGGCGCAGCACGATCCCCTCGCGCTGGGCCTTCGCGTTCAGCACGCTCATGCCCTCGGAGAGCGCGACGAGTTCATCCACCCCGTGGCTCAGTACGAGCGTGCCGAGTTGCGGGACCGCCTCCAGGCCCATTTCGGCGAGGGCAGTGAGTACGTCCGCGTGGTCGAGGAACCGGTAGGCGCTCACGTCGAACACGTTGAACACGCGGAGCGCGACCTCCTTGAGCGCGTACTTGTTCTGCTGAACGCCCGGGCCGATGATTTCGCCCTGGATCGCGACCTCGAACCCTCGCGCCGCCCCAAGTGCGCGCAAGCGCTCTTCCAGGTTGAGGCGCTTCGCGATCCCCACGAGCGTGCTCATCGGGTCGGTGGTATCGAGGAGCAGGTTCCGGCTGCACACCCCGAATTCGCCCTCGCGGATGAACGCAGTAAACGAGGTGCCGTCCAGTTTCTCCGTGAGGTAGAACTCCACCCCCTGGTACCGTTCCAGAACCTTTTCGAGCACCTGAACGCGGGTCTCGTCCGTCTTCGGCAAGAACCCGGGAAAGCTCCCGCGTGCGCGTCCACTGGCGCCGGTTTGAGGCGGTTCCCACTTGCACACGCCCAGAGCATCGGTCACGTCCGCGTCTTCGGCGGTGGGCGTGCCGGCGGGCAGGATGTTGAGCGGGAAGCAAATGCCCTGCGACACCTGACCGCGGAGCTTGATCGTTTTGATGCGGAACCCGCTGGGGAGCACGACCGCACCGGCCGCGTCCGTCCGGGCCGGCTTGAAGCTGCTGGGGCGCAGGAACTCGAAGTCCGCTGTCTCCGGCAGCAGCGAGTCGATTTCGCAGTAGACGACCTTGTCGCCGGGCTTGAACTCGCCCTTTTTCGTGACCACCCACCACCCGAGCACGCGAATTTTCTCGATCGCGTCGGCGTTGGGGATCGGCTCCGCGGCGTTCACCGTCTGAATGCTGGCCAGTTTGCGCATGATGACTCCCGGTTCGGCCGTGGGTTCGTGCCGGAAGGATGGCGACACGATCGAGTTGGTTCAGGTGGTTCGTACTCGCGCGAACTCGGATCGCTCGCGGCCCGCTGCGGATCTCTGTTATTGGCACCCGATTCCGCACGATTCAAATATGAGGTATTCATGAATCGCCTGATTCGTGCTCATGATATCGTCGAGCACAATTGGCCCCTGTACGCTCACCCCGACCGCTAATCAACCAGCGGGATCGTTGCCCTTTTGTTACTACTCCGCGTGTTCCATCATTACTCTTGCACTGTTGTTGATTTAGGGACGGTTTAGCAGTAACGAAGTTCAGCTAAGAGAGTGACTCAAAGCGTTCTGGTTTCAGGTGTTATCGCGGTAAAGTGGTTTAACGAGTCGCGACCAATATCCGAGGCGGGTTCTGGGGTTGCAAGTGCTTAAAGTCGCTTGCGCATCAGCCGCTCGTTCAAAGTGGTTGGCACCTGAGTTGCAGCCTTCTCATAGTCCCACCCATAAATATCACTGCGGCGAGCTATGGCTGCCAAGAATACCGCACACTCCGACCCCCAGTCTCACGAACCGGGGGCCGATTCGCCTGCCGACCGTCTCAGCCACATAATCGATCACACCGCCCACCTGCTGCCCGCTCAGGGGCCGATTTCGGTCTTCATTCACCACAACACGCTTCACGCATTCGAGCACATGCCGTTCTCGGAAGCGGTGGAGCACGGGGGCGAGTTGTTCGGGTGCGAGCCGTACATGACCGAGGACCGGTACCGCGACGCGCTCGTGCGCGGGCGCATCCGGTTCGAGGATCTGCGTGCGGTGCTGGCGAGCGACCTCGGTTCGCGTGCATCGGAGCCGTTCCCGCCCTACGGAACGAGGCTGGATCTGCGGTTGGCGCTGCTCCAGTATCCGTTGCAGGAAGTGCGGAGCGAGGCGGAACTGCAGTGGTTCGTCGAAGAAACTGACGCGCTGCGCCGGGTGAGGCCGGAAGCGTCGGCCGCGGCGCGGTCCAAACTGATCGGTGAAACCCGCCGGTGGGCCATGCGTGACCTTCGTGGGAACAATACCGACCAGCGCCCGGCGTGGTTGGTTCGCGTGCTGGAGGAGCACGGCAGCGACGGTGTGGACATGCTGCCCGAAGAAGTGTGGGAAGCGTGCGCGCTGGAGTCGCTGTGGCACAGTTGCCTCGAAGGGGTGCGGAACGTGCCGCAAACGGCGCTCGCACCGCCGGTACCGATCCGCCACCGCGACTTACTGTTGACGGTCGTCGGGGTGGATATTGACATCGCGGTCAACGAACTCCTGACTCGGTTCTGCGCCGCGTTCCTCGATCAAGGGGTCGCCCACTGGCAGCTCCCGAACCGCGAGGAGGGTTTTTTCCGCACGTTCGGGACGCTGTACCGTCAGTCGTCTGTGGTGCCCAATCGGTGGCTCCGCGGGTTGGACACGGAGCTGTCGCGACTGCTCGACGGAAACGTATCCCCGCTCGAATCGGCGTGTGCGTCGCTGACCGCACTTGGTGTCCCGGAAGCCGAGTGGAATGCGTACATTGCTTCGACGCTACTCTCGCTCCGTGGTTGGGGCGGGATGATTCACCAGACCGAGGAGCGCCGCGACCGGCTGCCGACTCCCCGAAAGCGGGAAGCTTGCACGAGTTCGTCGCGGTGCGGTTGCTCCTGGAGCGCCTCGCCATTGAGAACGCGGCGCGCGACAGTTTCGACTATACGGGACCGCTCGCGGAACTGCGTGCGCACTTGCGATCGCGGCTCAAGCCGTGGGTACCGCCGAGTCCGCAGATGCGCGCGTTCTCAATCTTCCAACTCGCTCAGGTGCTCGGCTGGTCCCCGGACGAACTGGCCGCGTGGTTGACCCCGGCCGCGTGGGAAACGCTCGTGCGCGAGATCGAGGGCTTTTCGGACGTCCCGCGCCGGCGCGTGTTCCACCTCGCGTATGAGGCCCGATTTCGCGCGCAAGTTCTGGACGCACTAGCGCTGCACGCATCGCGGAAGCCGACCGCACCTCGGTTCCAGGTCGTGACGTGTTTGGACGAGCGCGAAGAATCATTCCGACGCCACCTGGAAGAAGTCGCTCCGGACAGCGAGACGTTCGGCGCCGCCGGGTTCTTCGCGCTTCCGATGTACTACAGGGGCGCGACCGACGCCCACTTCATCCCGCTCTGCCCCATCGTGATGACGCCGAAACACTGGGTCGCGGAGCGCCCCGACGAGCGCCTGGAACAAGCGCACGATCGGGTGCGCCGAACGCACCGGGTGCTCGGGCGGGCCGCTCACCAGGCGCACCTCGGGAGCCGGTCGCTGGCGCTCGGTACGGTGCTCGCTGGCGCCCTCGGGTTCTTCGCCTCGATCCCGCTTGTGGCCCGAACACTGTTCCCGCGCTTGACGGCTCGGGCGCGCAACCGGTTCGGACGGATCGTATCCCCCACGTCCCGGACGCGGCTCGTGTTGGAGCGCGAGATGGGGTGTACGCCCGGGCCGACGAACGGGAGTCTCGGGTTCACGCTCGACGAACTAGTGGCGAGTGCCGAGCGACTGCTCGGCGACCTGGGCCTGACCAGGAACTTCGCCCGCCTCGTGTTCACGATCGGGCACGGCTCGTCCAGTTTGAACAACCCGCACAAATCCGCTTACGACTGCGGGGCGTGCGGTGGGTCGCCGGGTGCGCCGAACGGGCGCGGGGCTGCTCAGGTGCTTAACGACCCGCGCGTGCGCCAACGGCTCAAACAGAACGGGATCGCCATTCCGGATTCGACGTGGTTCATCGGCGGGTTCCACAACACGTGCAACGATTCTGTCACGCTGTTCGACCTGGACCGCGTACCGGACACGCACCGGGCCGAGTTCAACCGGGCGTGCTCCGAGATCGAACAGGCGCTCGACCGCAACGCCCACGAGCGCTGCCGCCGGTTCATGTCCGCCCCTTTAGACCTGACCCCGGCCGAAGCCCGCCGTCACGTCGAGGAGCGGAGCGAAGACTTGGCCCAAACGCGACCGGAGTTGGGGCACGCGACCAACGCCATCACGCACGTGGGGCGCCGCGAGCGCACGCGAGGGCTATTCCTTGATCGGCGCGCGTTCTTAACGGCTTACGATCCGACGCAGGACGACGAAAACGGCACCATTCTAGCGCGCACGATGGCCGCGATTTTCCCCGTGTGTGGGGGGATCAACCTCGAATACTACTTCTCGCACACCGATTCGCCGGGGTACGGGTGCGGCACCAAACTCCCGCACAACATCACGGCGCTGCTGGGTGTGATGGACGGCGCGGCGAGCGATCTGCGTACCGGGCTACCGTGGCAGATGGTCGAGATCCACGAGCCGGTGCGCCTGCTGATCGTGTGCGAAACCACGCCCGAGATCATGCACAAGGTGCTTAACGGCAACCCGATGGGGAAGACCATGACCCAGAACGGCTGGGTACAACTCGCCGTGCAATCGCCGAACTCGAACGACATCATGCTCTACGAGAACGGGGACTTTCGCCCCTACCGGCCGCTCGAAGCGCGCCTCCCGACGGCCGCGTCGTCCGCGGACTGGTACCGGCACTGTCGGAACCACCTGGAGTTCGCGGAAATCGGGTCCACGTGATCGAAAAGCGAACGGCTGGTGCGCACATCGAAGATTTTTTGACAGGATTAACAGGATCAACAGGATGAAAACCGAACGCGAGTCGTCTTCGGAATCCTGTTAATCCTGTCAAAAAATCTTCGTTCGATTTGGTCGGCTCGTGTCAGACGTTCCGAGGTTTGTCCCAAATTGCGGCTCTTCTCTGCGGGGTGTAGACTCGCCCGGCATAGCCCATCTCTAATTTTCACCGCCAAAATCACACAAAGTCGCTTCGGCCGAGCGCAACGCATGGGACTCGCACCGTTCTACTCGCCGAAGGGTTGGCATGAAGCCGACCCCGAACGGGGAAGAGCCATGATTCGCAAGTTGATTCTGTCCGCTGTGATGGCCACCGCAACTGTCGCTGGCGTGACGTCGATGCCGGCCACTGCCGAAGCGAACCCGCCCGCACTGTTCCCGCGCCGGTTCGAGGTAATGGTTCACCGCGGGCCGCAAGGTTGGCAGAGCCACGGCACGTACAAGCTCCACGCTCAGGCGGAGTTGGTCGCCATCCGTCTGCGTCATGCGGGAAATCGTGTCGAGATTCGGGAATTTTTCAGCGAGAAATGATGCTGGCTCGCCGTAGTGGTAGTGGAACAAGCTAGCCGCGAGACGTGGCGCAAAAAAAGGACCGGCCGCAAATCGTCGAGGCGTCGCCCATTCACCTCGTTGACCGCGGCCGGTCTGATGGAAAGATACAAAGTTAGGCCCCGGGCGCTAACAGAGAATGGACCGAAATTTCACGAGAAATTGCTGTTCGTCCGAGATTCGGACAGTTCGTTGTCTTTTCTCGTGCGGTGTGGGCAGAAAATACGCACAGAGGTCAAAATATTCGCGTTCGGAAGTAATCAGGCAAAATCTTAACACACTGGCGGAACATCTACTATCATCACTACACCTAGCCCAAACCGCTCAGCCCTCCTGACTGCCGGACAGTAGTCAATCTCTGAAACATCACTGAAACAGTTCCGGTTCGCCTTCGGAACGCCGCCCAGGTTGGGTGAGGCCGCCCCGCGCCCTCGCTTCCCCGACCTGGGCGGGTTAATTTTTTGCTGGGTGCCTGTTGCCTCAATCCGTGTGATCTGCGCCATCCGCGGCTTCGCATCCATAAACAACGCCACCGTCGAGTAGAGCACATTGGCTTCGCCCGACGGTGGTCTCGCGTTACATCCAGTGCGTTTCAGCGCTGGTAGATAGGCAGAATGCCCTTCTCCAACTGGAGCAAACATAAATTGATGCTGGTGGTGTATACCGGCCCGATGCCGCCCGCGGTCCAGGCGCCGCTATTCTTTTCCTGGTTGTCGAGGATTTGCGGGAAGTAGCAGTCCTTGAACCGCGCCCAAGAGAGCCACTTGTCCTTCTCCTTCTGGTCCGGGAACATCTCGCCGTAGCGCTCGTCGCCCAGCGAGTACATGGCCTGACCGAAGTAGTATGTCTGATACTCGTCGTGGGCCTGGCGACCCTTCGCTAAGAAGTTCCCTTCGTTATCCTTGCAGTATTTGAGCCAGCGCTTGGGGAGATCGGTCTTGTACTGGCCCGCGCTGAACCCGCAGCAGATCGCCGCGGCCGTCAGCGGCGGGCGGCCCTGTCCGCGCCCCGCAACGCCGCCGGTGTAGTTATAAATGATGCCGCCGTCGGTGGTGGTACAGGCTTCGAGGTAGTTGACGGCCTTGTCGATGTTCTCCTTGGGGACCGGAATGCCCGCGTTCCGAGCCGCGCGCAGCCCCTGGAGCGCGGTGATGGTGACGGACCCCTCGTCGAAGTTTCCCCCGTCGGCGGCGCTGACGTACCCCCACCCGCCGATGTCCATGTCCTTGCCCTCGGCCTTGCGGTGCTTCTTGAGGGTCTGCGCCTTGCAGATAAACTCGACCGCCTTCTTCAGCAGCTTCTCGAGCTTCTCGCGCTGTTCCTTGTCCTCTTCCTCCCCGTACACGCTCGCCAGGAACATCGTCCCGAAACCCTGACCGTACATGTACCGGGTCGATTCGGTGGGGTTGCGGACGTCGCCGAGCATGCCGTTGGCTTGTTGGCGCGCGGGTGCGAGGAACCAATCGACGGCTTTCTTCACTTGATCGGAATACTTGCCTTCCTTAAGGGTGCTGCCTTCCATGAGGAACGCCATGCCCGCCAGCGCCGTCATCGTGGTCGGGTACTGACCGCCCTGCGCCTCCCAGTGACCGTCTTGAGCCTGGGTCTTCTTCAGGTACTCCAACCCCTTCTCGATGGCCTTCTCGATGGCCTTCTTCTGTTCCTTGTCCTTGTCGTCGGCGGCTTGGGCCGGTTGAGGTGCGGGGATGGCGATCACGCCGCCCACCACACACGCCGCCAGGGTCGCGAGCAACCAACTGCGGGGCATGGGAGTTCTCCACGAGGTCTTCGCTACCCGTTCAGACCTGCACGGAATAACGGGTGTAGGAAAGAGACGATTAGTGGGTAAGAAATTAACAGGAGAGGGCAAATCGTGACCACTCGACATCACCCAATCTTAACTCAACTTGCTGCGGTGCTGCAAACGCAATTCCCAGGGCGATTTGTAACGAGATCGTGACATCCGCGAGGGAAGGTACGGGGCAGGGGAGCCAGCAGCGGCGGTGTAAGGTGGCACTTTCGCGCGCAGCGAGTGCAGGAGTTGAAGAGTTTGGACAGGATTAACAGGATCGACAAGATTCAAAATGCACCCCTCAACTCCTTCTTCTTGATCCGGTTGATCCTGTTAATCCTGTCTAAGTTCTGTGGAGCTTGGAGCTTAACCGGCCAGCTTACACTGGCCGTTCGCCAAGACACTATGGCTGGCAGATACTGTTTATGACTATGCGACTTCGTAAAATAATAATTGCAGTCGGAGTCGCCTTCTGTGGGTCAAGGGGTTTTGGTGCGCCGTCCGATGTAACCCCTGAACCACAATTTCGATCGCCATTCCAAAGGTCAACATGCTCGCGAGTCGCGTACAGCACTTCACGGAGTCGGTCATTCGGGAGACGAGCCGGATCGCGCAGCAGTACGGGGCGATCAATCTGGGGCAGGGGATGCCAGACTTTGACCCGCCGGAGGAGGTGAAGGAGGCTGCGTGCCAGGCTGTGCGCGACGGGTTCAACCAGTACGCGGTGACGTGGGGCATCGCGAGTTTGCGAAAGGCGATCGCAACGAAGATGCGGGCGTTCAACGGGCTGGAATGGGTCGACGCGGACGCACACGTCACGGTCTGTTGCGGCGCGACCGAGTGCATGATGGCGACCATGCTCGCGCTGATCGACCCGGGCGACGAGGTGGTCATCTTCCAGCCCTTCTACGAGAACTACGGACCGGACGCGAAGCTCACCGGAGCGACTCCGAAGTGGGTGTCGCTCCGCTCTCCGGACTGGTCCTTCGATCCCGACGAACTTCGTGCCGCGTTCTCTGCGAAGACCAAAGCCGTCATCCTGAACACACCCAACAACCCGACGGGCAAGGTGTTCACCCGCGTAGAACTCGAAACGATCGCGGCGCTGTGCCAGGAGTTCAACGCGGTCGCCATTTCGGACGAGATCTACGAGTACATCAACTTCACGACTCGGCCGCACATCAGCATCGCGTCGCTGCCCGGAATGGCGGAGCGCACGGTAACGATTAGCGGGCTGTCGAAGACGTTCAGCGCGACCGGTTGGCGGCTGGGTTACTGCGTCGCGCCCGAGGCGATCACCGCGGGCATCCGCAAAGCCCACGACTTCCTGACTGTTGGGGCGCCGCACCCGTTGCAAGTTGCCGGGGCCACAGCGCTGGCTCTGCCACAAACTTACTTCGACGGCCTCCGAGATCACTACCAGCATCGCCGTGACCTGTTCGTGCCGTATCTCGAACAGGCCGGGTTCGTGGTGCGCCCGCCGGACGGCGCTTATTACGCGATGGCTGACTTCACCGCCCTCAGCACGTTGGACGATGTGTCGTTTGTTCGGCACATGATCGAAACGGTGGGCGTCGCGGGCGTGCCCGGGAGTAGCTTCCACGACCCGAAGGCCGACGGCCGACACCTCGTGCGGTTCATGTTCGCGAAGAAGGACGAGACGCTCCACGCGGCCGGGACGCGCCTCCAGGGACTCCGTCGCTAACTCGCAGCGCCTGCGATCGGGTGGGGCAATCATTTCCGCGCGTGAATTGGTAAAATGCCGTCTCTCGTTCCCAACACGCACCGGAGCCGCACCTGTGGCCGATGACCGTTTCACGGACTACCTGAACAAGTTTTCCGCCGACCGCATCGCGATGCTCGATCAGCTCCGGCAGGTGGTCGTCGGGCAGAGCGAGGTCGTTGAGCAAGTTCTGGCCGCGATCTTCACGCGCGGGCACTGCCTCTTGGTGGGCGTGCCGGGGCTGGCAAAGACGCTGATGGTCAGCTCCATCGCGCAGATCCTGAGCATCGCGTTCAAGCGCGTGCAGTTCACCCCGGACCTGATGCCCTCGGACATTACCGGTACGACCGTGCTCGACGAGACGGCCGAGGGCAAGCGCGAGTTCCGGTTCGTGCGCGGGCCGATCTTCGCGAACATCGTGCTGGCCGACGAGATCAACCGGACCCCGCCCAAAACCCAGGCCGCGCTGCTCGAAGCGATGCAGGAGCGCCAGGTGACCGCGGGGCAGGACACGATGAAGTTGCCCGAGCCGTTCTTCGTGATCGCGACGCAGAACCCGATCGAACAGGAAGGGACGTACCCGCTGCCCGAAGCGCAGCTCGACCGGTTCATGTTCAACGTGAAGGTGGACTACCCGACGCTGGAGGACGAGCGCCACATCGTTCTGATGAGTACCCGTAGCGAGAAGCCGGAACTGACGAAGGTGCTGACCGCGGAACGCATCATCGCGTGGCAGAAGCTGGTGAAGAAGGTGGAAGTGCCGCCGTTCGTGAACGAGTTCATCGTGAAACTGGTGCGGGCGACGCGGCCCAAAGACCCGAGCGCGCCCGAACTCATCAAGCGCCTCGTGGATTGGGGTGCCGGGCCGCGTGCGGGCATCTTCCTCGCGCAAGCGGGTCAGGCGTTCGCCGCGATGGACGGCCGACCGAGCGTCGCCATCGACGACATAAAAAAGGCCGCGATCCCCGTGCTGCGCCACCGGGTTAGCGCGAACTTCCAGGCCCAGGCCGAGGGCCGTAGCAGCGACGACATCGTGGTCGAACTGCTGAAGATCGTGAGCGAACCGGAACCGAAGAAGTACGTCGAGAAGAAGCGGTAAGCGTTACGATTGTTCTTGCTTGTTAAACGGGCCTTCGGTTTGCGGGAAGATTGCCGCCGACCGAAGGCTCGTGCCACAAACCGGCGGCACTTGCCACTGGTTGTGAGATCGGGCCGCGAAGTGTCCCAGAAAAATATGTCCGCTTTTGGCGCTGAGCGGGCATTACCCCGCGATTTGAGAGAACGCCTCGAACACGAGGGTTAGAGATGGACGTACTGCTCCCGCTGCTGCGCTGCGCCGAACCGCCGATCCCGGATAGCGAATTACTCGACCGTTTTGGTCGTACACGCGACGAATCTGCGTTCGCAGAATTGGTCCAGCGCCACGGGCCGGTGGTGTATCGGATCTGTCGGCGCCTGGTCGGTTCCGCGGGCGCTGACGATGCGTTCCAGGCCACGTTTCTGGTTCTCGCCACCAAACTACGCGCGGCTCAAAGAGCTGGTGCTCTGGGTGCATGGCTGGCCGGAGTTGCGGGCCGCGTGGCGCGACAGATGAGTCGCGGGTCCGGTCGTCGGGCACGTTACGAAAGTGCTGCGGCTCAGGTCCGTGGAGGCGCGTGGATCGACCGGCCCGCGGAACTGGTCGAGCAGTTCCAGATTCTGGACGAGGAACTCACGCGACTCCCGGACGCGCTTCGCGGGCCGGTCGTTCTGTGCTTGCTCCAGGGGTATACCCAGGAGCGCGCTGCGGCCCAACTCGGACGCGACCCGCGCACCCTGCGCCGGCGCCTGGAACGTGCCAAGTCGGTACTCCGGCTCCGACTGGAACGCCGCGGCGTGGTTCCCACGGTGGCCGCGGCTCTGGTTACCGGCATGGGCGAAGTAACTGCGACCGTTCCGCCCGAACTGAACCATCGCACCGTGGCCCTCGTGTTCGATTTTCTGACTGGGGGAAGCACGACGTGTTCTTCCGTAGCGGTTCTCGCACGCGGAGTCACAACGTCCATGCTCTCGCAGAAGGTACTCGCGTATGGCGCGAGTGCCGTCGTGCTCGGGTTGGTGGGTCTCGGGGTGGTGCTGGCGGGTGCCAAGTCAGCAGCGCCGCAGGTGCCCGCGCCCATTGCAGAAGCACCCGCACCATTGCAACCACCGACTGCGCCCGCGGCAGCGGCGCCAGTCGATGACGCCGAGGCGCGGGCGGTGGAGTTCGTGGAGAAGTTGGGCGGAACCGTCACTCGCGACGAGAAGGTGCCGGGTAAGCCGGTGGTGGGGGTGAGCCTTCAGTCCACAAAGGCGAAGAACTCGGACCTCAAGGAACTGGCCGCATTCAAGAACCTCACAACGCTCGATCTCGGTTATTCAAAAGTGACGAATACGGGCCTCAAAGAACTGGCGGTCTTCAAGAAGCTCACCAAGTTAACGCTCTCCGGCGTGGGAGTGACCAACATGGCGATCAAGGCCGTGGCCGCCCTGACGAACCTCACCGCACTCGATTTGAGCGGTACTCAAGTGACGGACGCGGGCGTAAAGGAACTGGCCCCGCTTCAGAACCTCACCGAACTTCACCTGAGCGGCAAAGTGACGGATGCGTCCGTGAAAGAACTGGTGGTGTTCAAGAACCTCACCCGGCTTTCTCCAGGGGGCGCGGCAACGGACGCGGGCTTGAAGAGCGCGGCCGCACTCACGGGCCTCACGCAGTTGGATCTAAGCGGTACTCAGGTGACGGATACGGGCGTGAAGGAGTTGGCTGCACTCACAAATCTCACTGCTTTGAATTTGGCTCAAACCCGGGTGACTGATGAGGGGATCAAGGCGCTGAGTGGGCTCAAGAAACTGAGCAAGTTGTATTTGGGAAACACACAGGTGACAGATGCATCTCTTAAGGACGTAGCTGCGTTTACAAATCTCACGGAACTCGTTTTGGACCAGTGTCGGATCGGGGATGCAGGTGTGAAGGAATTGCGGGTGCTCACGAATCTCACCTTACTCAGCCTAAACCGCACGCAGGTGACGGATACGGGCCTTAAAGATATAGCGGCGCTCGCGAATCTCACTGGCCTCTACCTCAGCGTCCCGAAGCTAACGGACGCGGGCGTGAAGGAATTGACCACACTCGCAAAACTTACCTCCCTGAGCTTGCAACACACGAGTGTGACGGCAACCGGATTTAGGGAGTTGCGTGCGTTCAAGAACCTTACCACGCTTACGATTGGCAGCGATTCGGTCACAGACGCTAGCGTAAAAGAAATCGCCGCGCTGACGAACCTCACTTGGCTGGATCTATTCGCACGGAACGTGACGGACGTCGGGTTCAACGAATTGGGCACTCTGAAGAACCTCACTCTGCTTCAGTTGAATCGTGCGCAAATTACGGACGCCGGACTGAAGGGTATCGTCACGTTACCGAGGCTAACGTACCTCTCCTTGAGCTACACGAAAATCACAGATGCGGGATTGGGTGACTTGGCCGCGCTCAAAACTCTTACCGATCTTGATCTGACCAAGGTGCCGATCACGGATGCGGGGCTTCAAGAGCTTGAAGCACTTACGAATCTCAGGCGCCTGAACTTGGGTCAAACGGGAGTAACAGCCGAGAGTGTCGAGGATCTTCAGAAGGCACTGCCGAAGTGTAAGATCGCTTACCGGTCCGGGCGGTAACCTGCCACCTTGTCGCGGTTGCCCTGAAATGCGACCGGCTCGCGCGAATGGCGAGCCGGTCGGTTCATTTGGGGCAATGAGAGAATCGGATTTCGTTAGCAGGCCGGTTCTTCTTGCGGCGCTGGCGGCACGAGCAGGCTGACGATCGGGCTAGTCATTGCGGTGGTGATGAGCGCCATCAGAACCATCATGGCGAACAGCGTCGGGCTGATGACCCCCAGATCGAGCCCGATGTTCAGCACGATCAGTTCCATCAGCCCGCGCGTGTTCATCAGCGCTCCGAGGGCCGCGGCGTCGCGCCACGACTGCCCCGTGAGCCGCGCCGCGACGAGCGTGCCGCCGAACTTCCCCACCGTAGCAACAACCACGATCGCCGCGCACCACAGCCAGTCTTCGCCGCTGCTAACCAGCCCGATCTGGGTTCGCATCCCGGTGTAGGCGAAGAACGCGGGCAACAGCAGCACCGTGACCGGGTCTTTCAGTTTCGCGGTGAACTCGCGCGCGATGCGCCCGTCGTGCGGGACGATCGCCCCACACAGGAACGCACCGAACAGAGCGTGGATGCCGATCGCTTCCGTGGTCATGGCAGCCAGTAGCACCGCGAGGAACGTGCCGGAAATGACCATCGGCGGGAGCGGCGCAGTGGTCGCGTCGAACCGCGCACTCAATCGGGTCACGAGTGGTCGGACGATCAGGAACATGATCGCAATGAACGCCGCAGCACCCGCGGTGATGGCGGCCACGTTCGACAGCTCCGATTGCGCGACGCCGACGATGAGTGCCAGAAGACACCACGCGGTCACGTCGTCTGCTGCTGCGCAACTTAAGGCGACGACGCCGAGTTCGGTCCGCGACATCCGGCGATCCGTGAGGATTCGGGCGAGAACGGGGAACGCGGTGATCGACATCGCGACGCCCATGAACAGCGCGAAACTCAGGAACGTCGTGCCGGCTGGAGCGAGAGTTTTGTAGATACCCAGCGCGAGGGCCGAACCGAGCACAAACGGCACAATGATGCTCGCATGAGAAACGGCGACCGCGGCGTGAGCCTGCTTCCGCAACCGGGCCGCGTTCAGTTCCAACCCGACCAGGAACATGTAGAGCACGACGCCGATCTGTGAAACGGCCTTGAGCGCGGACGTCACCTGTCCCTTGGGGTCCGTCGTCGCGGATGGGATCAGGACGTGCATCGCTTCTGGTGAAATGGCTCCGAGTAGCGACGGCCCGAGCATAATCCCCGCGAGCACTTCTCCAATTACTGGCGGCTGACCGATACGCCGGCACACTTTGCCGAGAAGCGAACCGAGGAAAATAACGGCAGCGAGCGTCCCCAAAACGTGCAGTACGATGTTGACCGGTTCGTGCTTGATTGCCCCGCTTGCGGCAGCCGCGGTGTCTGATGCGGGCGGGACGGTCAGCCCCGAACCCGCGCGACAAATGAGTAGGAAGATCCCGATCCCGGCGACGAGCAGGCCGGTATACACGGCCGCACCGATCCACGGATTCGGCCGAACAACACGCAGCGCTTCGCTTTGGGACATCGCTACCTCAGTGAGCGGCGGTCTTCACGGAGTGAAAATAGCTGTTCAGACAACTATCGTCCAGACAACAATACCGCGCGACTGCGGTCCCCCAACACGATGCAGCCGAAAATGTGCGTACCCGTAACGGGCTTGAGTAGAACGGCTGACAGAAGTGCCGCCCCGAACATACGGGACAACCTCGTGTCCTATTGGGGTGCGGGAACAGGGCGGCATGCGTTTGGGGAGCGCTTACTGTTCCGAGGATCAAGTTAGGGGCGAACACATGGGGCTGGTCGGTTGGTTTCGCAAAACGTTCCTGACCGCATCCGATCCCAATCAGCCGCAACTGGTTCTGGCCGGGTTGGGGTTCGATGAGGCTATCGCGTTGATCGCGGCCGGGTCGTGGCGTGTTGATGTGAACCGCGAGGCCCGACAGTTCCCGCTTCAGTTCGGCCCGGAGGTCATTCCTGAGTCGTGGCGGCGCTACGAGAGCATCGGCGAACCGCACCCGAACTTCGAGGCCCGCAAGCGGAGCATGACCGAGTGGATCGAGTGCTGGTGGCGGGCGCTCGAGGCGATCTTGTGCAGTTACCGCGAACACGCGCTCCCGTCGCTTTGGGAGCGCGTGGATACCAATGACCGGGCGCTCCTTCTTCTGTGTCGCCTCGCTGCGGAAGGGGTTGAACGCGAACTGATTCTGGCCGGCCTCCGGGACAGACTGCCGGGAATGGCCCCGGAGAGGCACGAATTCCTCGTTGAGAACAGTGAGTATTCCGCTCGGAGAGATTCGGACCTTGCAGTGGTTCTGACTTACCTGCGGCAAGTACCGGCGTTCGAGCGAGCAACGGTCGAAGTGCTGTGCCGGCGCGTCTTCGAGGAGCCGGACGATACCGAACTCGTGGCGGTGCTTAAAAAGCTGATCCCGACACTCTCCCGTTCGGCCCGGAATCTCGTGGCCGAGCGGCTCCATTCGCGCGCCAAGTATGATTCCGTTCGCGCCGTCATCGAAGAGTTGCGACAGGTGCCGGCGTTCGAGCACGCATTCGACGAAGTGCGGCCGTCCACCGACTCAACGAGGTGACGCCCAGCTCCTTTGCGGTCACGAGCGGGGACCGTCTCCAATAGCGAATTGGCTCATCAGTTGCGGAACGGCCGTGTCGAACCCGACCACGTCCATCATCCCCGCGTCGTCCGGATCAGCGATGCTGAACCCGTTCGACACCATCCCCACGACGATCAATTTCGCCCCGATCCCCGTTTTCTCCCGGTACCGTTGAAGCGCCTGGACCGGGTGAATGTCTCCGTGCCAGGTTTCGCTGTCCGTGTACACGACGAACACGTCGACCGCGAGTTTCCGTTCCAGGGCGTAGAGCATCGGTAGCGCGCAGTCGGTCGGACCCATCGGCAGGTTGTCCACAACGCGGATCGCGTCGTCGAGGCGCTGGTTGGGGCGGATCGGCAGCATCTCGACCCCGCTCCCGGAGTTCGGGTACGCGGACCAGGCGCCGAAGGTCGCTGCCTGGGTACCCGTGAATTGGAACCCGCGCCCGGTGAATCCGACGACGTGGTGATTCGGCTCGGTTGCGGCCGTAACCAGGGCCATTGCCGCGGCGCCGTCGCGGGCTGATAAACCAGGCACACCGGCGATTGCACTCCAGCCCATGCTCCCGGATACATCCAGTGCCAGGAGCCATTTCTTGTTAGTCGGCTCGGCGTTACCGAACGCTGCGTGAAAGGCTCCATCGAGCGCATCCACAACCCGCTGTACCGGAACCCAAAAAACGCGTCCGCGAACTCCGCGACCGGCCGCGTAAGTTCTTAGTGCCGCGAGTACGGTAATTGGGTGGAGCCGGGACCGGCGCAGGCGCTCGGTATCGGCCAAGGCCGTGACGACTCGATCCACCGCGGCCGACTCCGGTGTCAGTAAGCCGACTCGTGTCATTGTCGCGAGATTTCGCACCAGGGCACCGAGTGGCATGTGCTCCAGAAGTGCGTCCCACACGTCCATTCGGTTCAGCCACCGGGTCGGGACACACTCCCGGGGCAGAGTGTATTCGCGGATCAGGCGGACCACTTCGACCGGATCGGTCGCGCGCTTGGCAGCTTCAAATCCCACGATCGGCGCGAGCGGATCACTCACGTCTACGGCGTCGGGCAGCTCTCCCTTCCCGACGGCCCACCTGAGCGCGGCGTTCGACGGTTCGCTCGCTTTGACGTGGCACAAGCGAAGCAGATCCCGGTGCGCCCACCCACCGCGCTGCTGATACTTGCTGAGTTGATGGGCCAGATCACGCGGCACCTTTTCGGTGTACCAGTTCCCCACGGCCCGACGTAGCGCCCGGCCCCAACCGCGGAACGCTTCAACGCCCTCCACAAACTGGAACAGGTGCGTACCGATCCGGCACACACGCAGAACAGCGGCGAGAGCCTGTGTCCGTGTGTTTGGACTGCCCATGCCGGTGGCCATCGCCAGAGCAAATACGGCTGGGTCGTTCTTCGGTGCGCGGCCCGCTTCGCTGATTTCGATGATCCGAGCTACGGTCCGGCTCCCGTCGGCTTCGATGCACCGGCGCACGGCTTCGGCGTTCTGAAGCGTCAGTTCCCGCTCGTTAGCGTAGTAGCTCCCGCCTTCGGCACCGAGCACGAGGAACCGGTCGAGCCGGGTCCAGTCATCAACGGCGAACGAGAAGCCGCCCGCGGAGTTGCGGACCTGCGTGCTTCCCGGGATCGGTTCGTTTTGGGGCGTGTGACGGGGCGCGAAGTGCGCGGCGTAGCGAACGGTCAAGGCCGCTCCTCGGATGGGATATCGGGAATGTGATGAGTGAGTGACGAGTGAACCGCGGGGTCGGTGGGGCGGTCGCGGATAGTCCACTTCCACCCCACCGAGCGCGATTGCGGGGGATGAGCCCGCATGTGCTGGCACCGCCAGCGGCATCGTTACTCCCGCCCAAACGGATGGACACGAGTGGGTAACCTTCGCCTACGGCTCGCCGGCACCAGACCGACCGAACAAGGGACTGGAGAAGGTGCCGATGGTAAAAGCACGCTCGGTGCCAAATGCATTTTCTTGCGAGCTGAGCGAGTGAAATGTGCCCAGATTTCGAGGGCCAATGAGGAGGAGCAAGTTCTGGTCGAGTCAGCAGTTCGGAGCAATCCGACTAGCGCAAAGAATCGTGCGAAATAACGGTTCGCGCTTCGCGGTGTGTTGATCTCGGGTACCGATGGGGTTACAAAATATTTTGTCACTTCATCCAAAATAATGGTTCTGATTATGGCTACTCGCCGCGTGCTTGTGTCGTGGATCGGGTACGCCGATTTTCGGGCGCTGGCCGCGACCCTTCCGCCGGACCAGCAGGCCGATGTGTTGCGCGGGCTGAACCCGCCGACGCCGCTCACCGGTCAGGCGGGGCCGCTCAAAACGCTGCTCGACCACGAATCGTTCGACGAGGTCCACCTACTGACTAGTCACCCCGGCCCGCGGAACCGGCTGTACGCCCGGTGGGTCGGCGGCTCCCCGGTCCTCCACCCGATCAAGGTGAACAACCCGACCGATTACGTCGAAATCTTCCAGCTCGTGGATACCGAACTGACGTCGATCGTCCGACTCCCGCGGGACGCCGACGAGGAACTGTGCATTCACCTCAGCCCCGGTACGCCCACCATGACGGCGATCTGGGTGCTATTGGGGAAGAGCAAGTACCAGCCGGCCACCTTCTACCAGACCCACGATGGACGCGCCTGGATCACCACGATCCCGTTTGACCTCGTGGTCGACTACGTTCCCCAAGTTCTGCGCGACGCGGACGCACGGCTCCAGCTCCTGGCGGCCCAAAGTCCACAGGACGTGCAGGGATTCCAGGACGTGGCGGGCGACAGTCACGGCATTCGAGTCGCGGTGGGGCGGGCGCGCCGGGCCGCACGGCGCGGGGTGTCGGTCCTGATTCTGGGTGAAAGTGGCACTGGTAAGGAGTTGTTCGCCCGTGCCGTTCATGATGCGAGTCCGCGGCGCGAGGGGCCGTTCGTGGCCATCAATTGCGCGGCACTCTCCCGAGAACTGTTGGAGAGCGAGCTGTTCGGCCACAAGAAGGGGGCGTTCACTGGCGCCGACCGGGATCGGGAAGGGGCGTTCACGGAGGCGGACGGAGGGACGCTGTTCCTCGATGAGATCGGAGAGTGCGATCCCGCAATGCAGGCCAAGTTGTTGCGCGTCCTGCAACCGCCCGACGGGAGCCCGTGTCAACGGGTGTTCTGTCGGGTGGGCGATTCGCGCCCGCGGACCAGTGACGTTCGCATCGTTGCCGCCACCAACCGTGACCTACTCGGGTGCGTCGCGCAGAACCAGTTCCGAGAGGACCTGTACTACCGACTGGCCACGATCACAATTAAGCTCCCGCCGCTGCGAGAGCGGCGCGGCGACGTGGGCGCGATCGCGGAACGACTCCTCGGTCGGATCAATAGAGACTTCGCCCGACAGGAACCGGGGTTCCGGCCCAAGCGCCTGTCCCCCTCGGCGCTCGGGTATGTGAAGGGGCACTCGTGGCCCGGGAACGTGCGGCAGTTGTACAACACACTGGTTCAGGCCGCGGTGATGAGCGACGGGACGTAATCGACCGGCGGGATCTCGACGACGCGGTCGCCGAGGTTCCGGGGCAGGCCCCCGCAGACTTGCTGGAAGTGCCGCTAGGCGGACGGTTCTCCCTGGAGCGGCACCTCGAAGAGATCCAGCGCCACTACTTGCGCCGCGCGCTGGTAGAGGCCGACGGGGTTCAACGGCGCGCCGCCGAGTTACTCGGGTATCGGAACTACCAGACCCTGGCCGCGCAACTGGAGCGATTGGGGATCAAAAAGGACGATCACTGACGACCCGCGTTGGGGAGACTGGCGCTTCGACTAACCGTCCCGACTCACAACCTTGCCGAGTACGAGATCCGCGACCCAGCACTCGCGCGGTCGCGGTGAAGAGCTTTTCACGCGGAGAAGAACCCAAGTTGAAACGATCACAACTCCTCGCGCCCGGCAAGCAACAGGAGTGATCGTGTTTACAATTTAAAAGTGTTGTAATTTACACTATTTGTATCGATGCCACTATCTCAATTATAGTATAATGCGGTGCAATGGGTCGCGCCACCATTGCGGACCCGTGGGCAAGTGGTCGGGGTGAGTGAATGATTGTGAAGGTTCCAAACAGGATTTATCGGATAAAATCCGCACGCGGAATTGTTCGGAATCTGGTCGATCCTGTTAATCCTGTCCAAAAACTCTTCGTTGAAACCCCGGCGTATCCGAAGGTGCTGGGCGCGCAAATGTTAGCCGTTGCGAGTGGCGGGCCTCGTTTTCTTCGGGGAAAATTGAGTTGCGAGGCGGCCGGTCCCGAAATGTTAGCAAATGTTACTCGCGAGCGATCGGTGCGTGCGAACCGTCTCCTGCGCGTTCGTGTAACGGGCCGGGCGCGTGCGTTAGGTGGTACGGGGCGGTTCGTCATACCAGATCGACCCTCCTCTCCGTGTAACGGGTTGTGCCGGGCGCCACTTCCCCGGTCAAACAAGGGCGTGTAGATTTCTCCTTGTGGGCCATGTGGGAAAGTGACAAAATCGGTCGGGTGCGCCGGTTGTGCGTGGCGTACCGGTCACGGACAGAAATGGGAACCACCATGCGTGGCTACAAAATGCGGCTGCTGTCCTGCGCGTTGCTCGTCATGCTCGTCGCGTGGCTCGTGTCGTGGGGCGGGCACGCGGTCCACGGGCAGCCCGTCGCCGGGATCGCCCAACCCGTCGCCCCGGGGCAGAAGGACGTTAAGGGCAAAGAAAAGAAGGACGATCGGTCGGAGCTCGACGAGAGCCTGCCGTTCGCCCCGCCCTACGAGCGCGACGCCAAGAGCAAGCTCAAGGCCGCGCGCGATTATTTGGCGTTCAAAGAGCCGCCGTACAACACCATCTGCCCGCTGCTCCAAAATATCCTCGACGCCCCGAGCGACTCGTTCTTCGACGTGAAGTACAAGGTCGGGAACGAGACCCGCGTTAACCGGATCAGCGTGAAGACCGAGGCGAACCGCATCATCGCGGACTTCCAGCCCGAGGGCCTACAGTTCTACCAGCAGGCCTACGGCGCGACCGCGGCCGGCCTCCTCGACAACGCGATCGAGGCCAAGGGCGACGTGGCGATTCTCGCCGACGTGTCGCAGCGCTACTTCCACACCCGGGCCGGGGCCGAGGCCACCGTGCTCCTCGGTACGCTCTACCTCGAGCGCGGGAACTTCCTCGAAGCGGCCTATGCGTTCGAGCGCGTGCTCCCGCGCAAGGACGTGGACGAGATCTTCACCCCGCTCACGCTCTTCAAGACCGCGCTGGCGTTCAAGCGCAGCCCCGACCCCCGGCACAATGAGTTGTTCAAAGAGGCCCAGGAGAAGCTCCTGAAGGCGACCCGGGACGGGGTCACGATCGGGCGGAAGAAGTACACCCCGGAAATGGTGCGCGCGGAACTGGACCGGCCCGTCGAACTGCTCCGGGCCAACGCCGTGGTCGGCGAGTGGGGTACCAAGGGCGGCAACGCGGCCCGCAACGCGATCGTGGACGGCGGCCCGCCGTTCCTCGACAAGGTGTTCGGGTTCCCGATGTTCTACGACGGCGACGACGAGGCCAACCTCTGGATCAAGGGGGAACTGGAAAAACTGTTCGCCCGCGACGGCAAGTCCAAGGGCGTCCCGCTCCCGGGCACGTTCCCGGTCACCACGGCCGACCTCATCGTGTTCCGCACCTACGACGGCGTCTACGCGGTCGCGACCCGGGACCGCGTGGTGAACGGGCGCGTCGTGCGCGCGGGCGAGATCGCGTGGCGCTCGAAGACCACGGCCGGGTTGCACCAACTGGTGAAGAGCGACGGCACCAGCGACGTGGACATGACCCGCGACGTGAAGGCGTGGTGGACCACGTACAACAACAAAACGATCAACGTGTCCAGCATCTTCTACGAGAACCCCCTCATCGGCTCCCTGGCCCACGACGGGCAGAACGTTTACTTCGTGGACGATCTCGCGATCACCCCGCCCCCGGTCTTCAACAACCCGGACTTCGGGATCAACAACGGGCCGCAGTTCCGGCTCAGCGGCGACCTCGCGGACATGGTCCGCGCCGGGCGCCTGGCCGCGGTGGATTTGAAGAGCGGGAACCTCAAGTGGGAACTCGGTCGGGTGAAGGAACCCTCACACGACTCGAAGGGGCAGCCGCTGCCCGTGCGCCTCACCGAAGAAGAGGCCGACAAGACGACGGACGTGTTCCGGCTGTGCCTCGACGCCGTGTTCCTGTGCCCGCCGCTGCCGATCAACGGGCGGCTCTACGTGCTGATCGAACAGTCCGGCGTCATCCGCTTGCTGTGCCTCGACCCGAAGAACCTCCAAAAAGTGCCCGGCCCGGACCCGACCCCGAAACCGGCGCTCGTGTGGAGCCAGAAGCTCGGCAAGCCCAACAACACGCTCCCCACAGACTCGGTGCGCCGGTACCAGAGCGCGGCCCTCGCCGCCAGCGACGGGATCGTGGTCTGCCCGACCAACTGCGGCGTCGTCGTCGCGGTGGACGCCCGGTCCCGGAGCCTGCTCTGGGCGCACGGGTACCGGAAACTCGCGCCGCCGCAACCGTCCTACAACCCGAACACCGGGATGCCGAATATCACGCCCCAACTCAAGACCGACCGGTGGCGCTCGTCGGGACCGATCATCAGCAACGGGCGCGTGATCCTCACGGCTTACGACTCGGACGTCTTGCAGTGCCTCGACCTGCGCTCGGGTAAGGTTCTATGGGAGGTGCCCAAGGAGAGCACGGACCTGTACGTCGGCGGCGTGGTCAACGACCGGGTCGTCGTGGTCGGGACGAACCAGATCCGGGCCTACCACCTGACAGGCGAGGACAAGGGCACGCAGCGCCCGAAGGTCGCGTGGGCGCCCGTTACGATCCCCGCGCCGACCGGTCACGGGACCGTCGGGCGCAACGCCTTCTACGTCCCGGTGCGGCAGGAGACGGCCGGGCGCGACGCGGTCCCGGCCGGGGAAATCTGGGCCGTCAACATCGAGGACGGCACGATCGTCTCCAAGACCGCGGCCCGGAAGCGCAACGACACCTCCGAACTCGCCAAGTACGGGATCGGGAACCTGGTGTTCCAGGACGGGCTGGTGTTCGCCCAGTCGCCGTGGGAGGTCGCGGCGTACCCGCAACTGGAGCTCAAGATCGCGGAGATGAACAAGCTCCTCGACAAGAACCCCAAGGACCCGCTCGGGCTCCTCGCCCGGGGCGAGTTGAGCCTCGACAGCGGTAAGCTCCGGGAGGCGATCGCCGACTTCAAGGAGGCCGAGAAGAACAACCTGCCGGCCGAGAAGCGCCCGCTCCTGCGCGACAAGCTCTACATCGTGTACACCGAGCTGCTCCGGGCCGACTTCGGCGCGGGCGAGGCGTACCTCAAGGAGTACGAGGCGCTGTGCGAGGTTCCGCCGGTCCCGACGGAGACCCCGGAGGACAAGGTGCGCCGCGAGGACGAGGTCAAGCGCCGCAAGCGCCTCCACTACTACCTGCTGGCGCGCGGGCGCGAGACCCAGGGGCGCCTCAGCGAGGCCTTCGACCATTACCTCGCGCTCGCGAACCTGGGCGAGGGCAAGCAGCTGCTCGAGACGCCCGACGAGCCGAACGTGCGCATGCGCCCCGACGTGTGGGCGCGCGGGCGCATCGAGGCCATGATCCGCCGGTCCACCACCGCCGAGGCGAAGAAGTCGCTCGAGGCGCGCGTCACGAAAGAGTGGGACGCGGTCAAGGGCGGGAACAACCTGCAGCGGCTCCGCGAGTTCGTCGCGGTGTTCGGCCCGTTCTTCGACACCGGGACCGAGGCCCAGTTCAAGCTCGCCGAGGTGCTGGCCGCGACCAACAACGACGCCGACGCCCGCGAGGCGCAAACGCACCTGTCGCAGCTCCGCGTGGTCTCCGACGACCCGGTCGTGCGCGCCCGGGCCACCGAGGCGCTCGCGCAACTGATGATCAAGGGCCGCATGATGGAGGACGCGGTCGGGTTGTACCTGCAGCTCGGGAAGGAGTACCCGAACGTCGTCATCCGCGACGGGAAGACCGGGAGCGACTTCCTCACGAACCTGCTCACCGACAAGCGCCTGCTCCCGTTCCTGGAGCCCAGCCGCTACCCGCTCCCGACCCGCGTGCGGGCCGAGCAGCGCGAGCCGGCCAGTTCGCCGTACTACGGGCAGCAGTTCGAGATCGAGTCGCCCCCGGACCTGTTCCCCGCGTACCGCCAGTACCGGTTCGCACTCGACCAGAACGTCTCCGGCAACGGGACGTGGGCGCTCCGCGGGTTCGACCGCTCCACTGGCAACGAGCGCGTCCGGTTCCCGAACATGGCGAACCAGAACCTGTACTCGCGCACCGGCGGGGCGATCCCGTGGTCCAAGTTCGTCCAGGGCCACGGGCACCTGATGCTCGTGCAGATGGGCATGACGGTCTACTGCTTCGACCTGGCCGAGAAGAAGGAGCTGTGGAACAAGAACCTGCTCCCCAGTGAGCCGCTCCAGCCGAACATGAGCTACCAGGTCGACGTCACGCCCGACGGGGAGTGCGAACTGATCCTCAGCACCGGTCTGAAGGTGCCGATGGGGCGCGGCGCGCTGCTCCAGGCGAACTACGTCTGCCTCCTGACGTCCGACGGGCTGGAGGCCATCGAGCCGCTGACCCGGCGCGTGTTATGGACGCGCCAGGGGGTACCGGAGCGCACCCATATGTACGGCGACGGGCGGTACGTCGTGCTCGTGGAAACCGAGTCGACCGGAACCCACAAGCCCGTGTCGACGAAACTGCTCCGGGCCGTGGACGGGATGCAGGTCGAGAACTCGCCGGACTCCGGGCGCGTGCTCGCGGGCGCCAAGTCGTATCGCATCATCGGGCGCACGGCGCTCATCTCGTCCGGTACCGGGGACCAGCCCCGCGTGCTGCGCCTGTACGACCTCGCGACCGGTAAGGACCTGTGGAAGAAGGAGTACGACGCGAAGGCGGTCCCGATCTCGTCCCCGCTCAACCCCGACTGGACCGGGTTCGTCGCGCCCGACGGGACCGCGGAGATCTTCTCCGTGCGGACCGGCGAGGTGATCGCGACCCTGAAGATCGACCAGAAGAACGTCCCGACCCACCTGAAGTCGTGTACCGGGGCGCAGGTGTTCGCCGACCCCGACCGGTTCTACCTGGTTCTGGACCAGGATTCCAACGCCGGTCGGCAGCTCAACATCGCTTCGATGGTCCGGTCCCAGCGGGTCAACGGCCCCATTTACGCATTCGACCGCGGGACCGCCAAGCGGCTCTGGGTGTACGAAGGGGTTCTCGAAAACCAGCAGATCATCCTCGAACAGTTCAACGAACTGCCGGTGATTCTGGCCGCCGCGGTGACGATGAACCAGAACGGCGGACGGTGGGTCCACAACGTGGTGGTGATCGAAAAGGAGCGCGGGCGCCTGCTCTTCGATAAACCACTCGCGTACAACGGGAACCAGTTCAATTTAATTGTGGACTCGAAGAACGGGACGATTACTCTGAACCGGTACGACGTGTCCGTCCGCATCCAGGCCGACGAGCCGAAGAAGCCCGACGACGCGAAAAAGTAAGTGATTCGAGTGCGCCCGTGGTTGTTGGCGCTCTCATTTGAAGATCGGTTCCGGACTCGGTGTCGCAGATTGTGGCACCAACATCCGGAACCGATCTGTCGGGCTTTTCTTTGGCCGAGCGCAAATTCTGTCGCTCGTATCCCGTTTTCCACCCCTCTCCCAATTCGGTGGTCAATCACTGCCCACTGCTGTTAATCCGTTGCCCCTCGGTCGTCTTCTACCCATAACCCATGTTCCGAACGATCCCTCGCAGGTCGAACGAGTAGTGGGTTCCCGTGGGAGAGTCTTCATGCCTCGCAGCTGGTTGCTCACAACCCTGGCGACGTGTGTGGTGGGCGGCGTGATTGCCGTTCCCGCACCCCAACCGGCCTGCGCCGCCGACGACAAGGACAAGGAACAGAAGAAGGCCATCGAGAAGGCGGTCGAACGGGGGCTCGAGTACCTGAAGAAGACGCAGGCCCAGGATGGTCACTGGGAGGCGCAGGGCGGTCAGTACCCGACCACGATGACCGCGCTAGCGGGCATGGCGTTCCTCATGGAGGGCAGCACACTCAAGGAAGGCAAGTACTCCGATCAAGTGAAGAAAGCGGTCGACTGGTTCCTCGCACCCGCGCGCCAGCAAGCCAACGGCATGCTCGGCGACACTCGCAACCCCACCGAATCGACCCGGTACATGTACGGCCAGGGTTTCGGAACGATGTTCCTGGCGAGCGTGTACGGGGAAGAGGAAGATAAAGAGCAGCGCGAGAAGCTCGAGAAGCTGCTGAAGAAGGCGGTGGAGTTCATCTGCAAGGCCCAGACCCTCAAGAAGCACCGCAAGGCCGAGGGCAAGGACGTGGACATCGGCGGGTGGGGCTATGTCAGTGCGGCCGACGGGGGGAACTTCGACGAAGGGTCCGTGACGATCACCGCGCTCCAGGGGCTGCGCGCGGCTCGGAACGCGGGGATTCCGGTTCCCAAGGAGAACATCGACAAGGCCGTGAACTACCTCGAGGCGTGCACCACCACCGACGGCGGCATCATCTACAACTACCTCGGCGGTGTCGCGGGGCGCGGTCAGGAGCGCCCGCCGCTGACGGCCGCGGCGATCTGTTGCGGGTTCAGCGCGGGTCAGTACAAGTCCGAACTCCCCAAGCGCTGGCTCAAGTACTGCAAGGACCACGAGAGCACGTTTTTAGCGAAGGGCCGTCAGGCCCACGACGAGTACCAGACGTACTACTTCGGTCAGGCCATGTACTCGCTGGGCGACGAGCGCTACGGCGAGATGTTCCCGGACCAGAAGGAGAAGGACAAGTGGCTCTCCTGGGCGCGGTTCAAGGAGTGCTACTTCCCGCAAATTCTCGATAACCAAGAGAAGAACAGCGGCGCCTGGACCCAGAGCTCCATTTCGCCCGTCTACGTGACGAGCATCAATTTGTGCTTGCTCCAGTTGGAGAAGGGCATTCTGCCCATCTACCAGCGCTGACCGTGTTGTGCCGACCGGCGGGGTTGTACCGACCCTGCCTGCCGGCACACTTTGCCCGAGCGGTAAAGTCGCGCTTTGTGGGCGACGAGATCACCCGGCGAAGTGTATTGTGATCCTCACACTCAACCCCCTTTACCCAAATTCCTGAGAGCGAAGCAGCGATGAGTACCCCCGGGCAAATGGCGCAGAGCGAAGTCGACTCCATTCACAAGCTCAAGACGGCGTTCGATAATATCAAGAAGCAGTTGACCCGCGTCATCGTCGGTCAGGACCAGGTGATCGAGGAGCTGCTCATCGCCCTCTTCAGCAAGGGCCACTGCATGCTGGAAGGCGTGCCGGGGCTGGCGAAGACGCTCATGATTAGCACGCTCTCGCGGTGCTTGTCGCTCGAATTCAGTCGCATCCAGTTCACGCCCGACCTGATGCCCGCCGACATCACCGGCACGGACTTCATTGAGAAGAACCCGGCCACCGGGTCGTTCGAGCTGCTGTTCCGGCCCGGTCCGCTGTTCTCGAACATGGTGCTCGCGGACGAAATCAACCGGACCCCGCCCCGCACCCAGGCCGCGCTCCTCGAGGCGATGCAGGAGCGCCAGGTGTCCGTCGGGCGCGTGCGCCACAAGCTCGCGAACCCGTTCTTCGTGCTCGCGACCCAGAACCCGATCGAACAGGAAGGGACGTACCCGCTGCCCGAAGCGCAGCAGGACCGCTTCATGTTCAAAGTGTACGTCCACTACCCGTCGTTCAACGAGGAGTTCGAGATCGCCCGGCGCACGACCGGGGTGGTGTCGGACGAGATCACCCCGGTGCTCTCCGGCGAACAGATCCAGGAGATCCAGACCCTGGTCCGCAAGGTGCCGGTGACCGACCACGTGATCCACTACTGCCTCGCGCTCGTGCGCCAGACGCGCATCGGCGAGCCGGGCACGCCGAAGTTCATCAAGGACTGGTTGAGCTGGGGCGCCGGCCCCGCGCGGTTCAGAACCTGATCCTCGGGGGCAAGGCCCGCGCGCTGCTCTACGGCCGCGCCCACGTGACCACCGAGGACATCAAGGCCCTCGCGCTCCCGATCCTCCGGCACCGCATCCTGACCAACTTCACCGCCGCGTCCGAGGGTGTGACCACCGACGTGGTCATCAAGAAGCTGGTCGAGGAGACGCCGGAGAAGGAGGGCGCGCTGCTCGGCGACCCGCGGTTCCAGAAGATGTTCGCGTCGTAAGTGGGGGTTCGAGTCCGGGTTCCGCGCGCCAAGTCGGGAACCCGGGCCTGTTTCTGGTGCGCCACTTGGACCCGGACCCTCTCGGCCCATTTGGAACTGAATCGTCATGGCCAAGCGCAGCGACTCCGACAACCCGCGCCGGTTCCTCGACCCGAAGGTGATCGCCCGCATCTCGCAGCTCGACCTGCGGGCGCGCCAGGTGGTCGAGGGGTTCCTGTCGGGGATGCACAAGAGTCCCGTGTACGGGCAGAGCGTGGAGTTCGTCCAGCACCGCGAGTACATGCCCGGCGACGACCTGCGCCGCATCGACTGGAAGGTGTGGCAGCGGTCCGATAAGTTCGTGATCAAGCAGTACGAAGCGGAAACGAACTTGCGCTCCTACGTGGTCGTGGACGCGAGCGAGTCCATGCTCTACGGGGCGGACAAGCACCGCAAGGCGGGCACGCTGTACAAGTACGACTACGTCGCGACGGCCGCCGCGTGCCTCGCGTACATGACCGTCAAGCAGCAGGACTCGTGCGGGCTCATCACGTTCGACTCGGACGTGCGCGAGGCGATCCCGCCCCGCAGCTCGGTGCGCCACATGGACGCCGTGACCAAGGCGCTCCACGTGTCGAACCCGCGCGAGAAGACCGACATGGTCAAGATCATGCGCCAGGTCGCGGAGAGCATGCCGAGCCGCGGGCTGGTGCTCGTGTTCTCGGACCTGCTGTGCGACCGGGAGGGGCTCTTCAAGGGGCTGGAGATGCTCCGGCACCGGCGCCACGACGTGATGATGTTCCACATCCTCGACGACGACGAGCTGCTGTTCCCGTTCTCCGGGATGACGAAGTTCGAGGGCCTCGAACAGCTCCCGGACCTGTTGTGCGACCCGCGCTCGCTCCGCGAGGGGTACCTGGAAGAACTAGAGCTCTACCTCACCGAGGTGCGCCGCGGGTGCACCCGGATCGGGGTCGACTATACGCTCCTCCGCACCAGCGACTACATGGACGCGGTCCTCTCGAAGTTCCTCTTCCAGCGGATGTCCACGCGGGCACCGGCCCGGCGCTGACCCGAACGCACCGACTATCGCCCGGCGCAGCCCGGGACACTGGCCCGCCTCCCTAAACCGGTGAAGCGGGCCGCGCGGCACCCCGAACCGACCACCGACGCCGAGACCCGCACCGATGCTCTCGCAGTTCCTCAACCCGTGGACGTTCCTGGCCGGGGCGGTCCTCGTCAGCGTGCCGATCATCATCCACCTGATCAACCGGATCCGGTACCGGCGCGTCAAGTGGGCGGCGATGGAGTTCTTGCTGAAGGCGCAGAAGCGCATGCGCCGGCGCAAGATCCTGGAGCAACTGCTCCTGCTCCTCCTGCGCTGCCTGCTCGTGTTCCTCGCGGGCGTCTTGTTCGCGCGGTACATCGGCGGGTGCGGGGGTAAGGAGGGGATGGAGACGCGGGCCACCACGCACCTCGTCATCCTCGACGACACCCCGAGCATGGCCGATGCGTGGCGCCGGGACGACGGCACCCCGACCGACGCCTTCGGCGAGGCCAAGCGGCTCGTGTACGAGAAGCTGATGCCGGCCACGGCCGAGGCGACGACCAACCAGACCATGCAGGTGATGCGGCTCTCGGAACTCGACAAACCGTTTCCCGCCAAAACCGACGACGCGAAGGTGAACGCGCTGGCGATCGACGCGATGGAGGGGCACCTGAAGCCGCTCCAAGTGGCCACCGTGCGTAAGAGCCTCAAGGACGGCCTGGACGCGGCCCGCGCGGTGCTCGGCAACGCCCCGCCGACGAACGCGAAGGTGGTCCACGTCATTTCCGACACGCGGAACATCGACTGGACCGAGGACGGCGACACAATCAAAGGCAAGCTCACGGAACTGAAGGATCTCGGGGTCACGGTCCACTTCATCGACGTGGTGAGTCCCGCGCGCAAGCCGGACCGCAAGTCCCCGCAGTCCAACAACAACGTAGCCATCGTCGAGCTCAAGCCGCGTAACCGGATCGTCGCGATCAACCAGCAAACCGACATCGAGATCCTGGTCCGGAACTTCGGGGCGACCGACCTTAAGGAGGTCCGGGTCGACTTCTACCTTAACGGGGTCAAGGACACGATCCGGTCGATCGTGATCCCCACCCTTCCGGCCAACCAGGAAAAGCGCGAGTCGTGTCAGGCGATGTTCACGCAGACCGGGTCGCGCGAGCGCCCGCTGGACCGGTTCAACCTCGTGACCGCGGTCCTCGCGACCGTCGAACCGGGCGATTTCGCGACCGACAACGTGCGCCACACGGTCATCGAGGTGCGCCCGAAGCTCCAGGTGCTCGTGGTCGACGGGCGCGTTGATAAACGCGACAAGCAGGAGGGCGACAGCTTCTACCTGCGCAAGTTGTTTATCGACTCGTTCGGCGGCATCGACTGGGTCGCGACCGAGGCCTCAAAACTCGACGGCATCGACCTGCGCCCATACTCCACCGTGTACCTGCTCAACGTCCCGCAACTCAGCGCGGCTGCGGTGACGAACCTCGAACGGTTCATTTCGGAGGGCGGAGGTGTCGGTGTGTTCCTCGGGCCGGACGTGAAGCCGGAGGACTACACGGCGCGGATGTACCGAGAGGGGAAAGGGTTCTTCCCCGTACCCCTGACGAGCAAGGAGCCGGTCGCGCTGACCGAAGAACAGAAAATTGCGCGCGAGAAGGCCTTTGGAAAGCGCGTGATCCTCCGGAGCCCGGCCAACCGCCAGCACCCGGCTCTGTACTCGATCTACACCAACGAGCGCGGGGGGACCGCGAAGGACAGCGAGGTCGAGCGGTACTTCCTGTTCACCAACATCGATTCGTACTGGCCGGTAGCCCGGCGCGGGAATTGGCGCGACAACGAATCGGTGAAGGAACTGTACTGCATGCCGAACGAGAAACCGATCGCGGAGTTCGAGCAGGAGGCCAAGGATCTGGTGCGGGCCGTTCGGGGCAAGTCCGGCGACGCGAAATTCGAGAAGGCCCGCAAGTATCTGACCCCGCTCCTCAGAAGCATCGAAGAAACCCCGGCCGAGATCGGCGTCCCGCTCTCGCTCCTCGCACGGCACTTAGACCAGTTGCTCTGCGACCAGATCAACGACGGCGACGAGAGCGAACCGGTCCTGCGCGACTTCTGGAACCAGCCCGAACTGGCCGAGATCAAACCGCTCGCGCTACAACTCCGGGACAAGGCCAAGTTCGGCGACCCGCTGTACATCACGAAGGAATTCGGGCGCGGGGGCGGGCGCGTCGCGGTGATGACCACCGACGCCGGGGGCACACACGCGGGCAACAAGCAGTGGACCGACTGGCCCTCGGGTAAGGGCAGCCCGGGCTGGGTGGTCGTGGTGAGCGAGATGCAGAAGTACCTGGCCGGTGGCGGCGGCGAGGGGAACCTGTCGCTGGGCGACCGGTTCTTCGCGGAATTCGAGGCCACGCGCTACAAACCGTCCACGGCGCGCCATCTCTTAACGTTCGACCCCGTCAAGTCCGAAAAGCCCGCGGGCGGGCTGACCCCCAAGGCGCTCGGTGACCAGGCGCTCGACCAACCCGCGAACGCGGTCGATGCGGCCCCGGACGCCCCGCGGCGCCCGTTCCAATTGTCCTACGCCGACGCGAAGGTGCCCGGGGTGTACATCTTCAGCCTGACGCGGCTCAAAGGCGACAAGGATCCGCCCGGCACGCCCGCGGAGCAGCCGGATTACGCCGCCGTCGCGTTCAACGTGGACGCGAAGCGCGAGGGCGACTTGACCCGCGCCAACACCGACGACCTCGGGCAGTGGACCGACAAGGCCCCGCAGCACAACATCGAGGACCTGTCGTGGATCGACCAGCTCAAGCAGAAGCCGACGGACCTGTCGAGCCGGCGCTGGCTGTACCTGCTCATCCTGCTCGTGCTGATCGCGGAACAGGCCTGGGCGGTGCGGATGAGCTACCACGCGAAGCCGGAAGACCTGGAGCTGTTGGCACCCAGCGCGGCGGCCGCGTTCGCTCACACAACGGCCGCGCCGCAGGCGCAGGCCGGTGAGCCTGCGGTTTCGGCTTAATCGGCGGACTCGGACCCGCGCCGAGACAGTTCCGGCGCGGGCGAACACCAACACACGAACCAACACGACCGGACACCCGCGAGCAGGCGATGAACGAAACAACGACGACCAAAAAGAGCGAGTTCGTGTTCCGGCGGCTGTCCGACTCGTTCGACCAGTTCACCGGCGATGCGACGGCCGCGTTCGTCGGGAACATCTACTGTCAGGTGCTCCTGGCGCTCGTGGTGCTGGCGCTGGTCGCGCGCGTCACCTACCGGTACGCGAACGCCCACAAGCTCCAACCCGGCGCGAAGGACCCGCTCGCCGCGCGCCTCCGGCTCGGGTTCTGGCTGGCGCTGATCGGGTACGTCGCGGTCGGGATGTACTTCTACAACATCCGCGATTCCGAACCGTCCAAGGGGACCGGCGACACCCTCGCGACGACCGGCACCGGCAACGTCGTGAAGTGGTACGCGCTCACCATCGGGCTGTTCGCCCTGGGCGTGTTTTTTGTCGCCCTCATGTACGTGCGGGACTCGCGGACCGTGCGGTGGTACTTCGCCGCGCCGCTCGCCTTTCTGCGGATCACGGTGTACGCGATCCTCGCGCTCGTGTTCCTGCTCCCCGCGATCCAGACCTGGGAGGACACGAACAAGCAGTCCCGCGTCGTGATCCTGCTCGACATCAGCCCGAGCGTGACCGAGGTGACCGACGAGATCGGGTCCGCGGCCTCGAAGAAGTCCCGGACCCGGATGGACGTGCTCATCGAGTTCCTCACGGACGAGAAGATCGCGTTCATGAAGAACCTGCTCGAGAAGAACCCGGTCGCGGTGTACGCCTTCGGTACGCGGCTCGACGAGTCCCCGACGATGGTGGCCCAGAGCGACCCGGTGTGGGCGAAGGCGGACTGGGAGGCGTTCCGCAAGTACGACTTCAAACCGTTCGTGCTCCGCGGGCTCTCGGACGACGGCAAGAAGAAACTTACCGAGGGGCGCGAGTGGGGCGACGGTCCCGGAACCGCGGACTGGGCGCAGGCGTGGTTCGCGAAGAAGGCCGATGCGGAACTGAAGTCGTTCGCGAACCTCGAATCCGATGACGACGTCGCGGCCCTGCGCAAGAACCTCGAAAAGCTCGACAAGCGCATCGACGTGGCCCGCACCATTACGCTGGGCACCAACGTGCCCGATTCGATCTCCGCGGCGATCAACCGCGAGTCGGCCAACATGGTTCAGGGCATCGTCGTCCTGTCGGACGGGCGCAGCAACCTGGGCTCGGATTCGAGCTACGCCGAGCTCCGGGACCGCGCGGTCCGCGAGAAGATCCCGGTGTTCACGGTCACCGTGGGCGAGGAGCGGACCTCGGCCGCGATCACCATCACCGACGTGCAAGCTCCCGACAGCGCTCCGATTGATGAGGCGTGGAAGATCATCGTCGAGGCCGACGGGGTGAATCTCCCGGGTAAGGAAGTCGAAGTGACACTCGACCTGTGGTTGCCCGGCCGCGACGTGAAGGCCGCGCCGCCGGACCACCAGGTCACCCAGAAGCTCGCGTTCGCGCCGGGCGACCCCCCGCACGGGCAGACCGAGTTCGTCATCGACCCGGCCAAGTTGCCCGAACCGCTCACGGTGGACTCGAAGGACGCGGCCATCAAGAAGCGCGTGTTGCCCGAGGGCAAGTGGTCCGCCCGCGCCCGGATCGCCAAGGATCCGCTCGAAGCGTTCCCGGACCCCGAACACATCAGCGCCCTGCGCGAGATCAACGTCGTTCAGCAGAAGCTCCGCATTCTGCTCATGGCCGGGGCGCCGTCCCGTGAGTTCTCGTTCCTCCGCACGCTCCTGGTTCGCGAGGTGCTCGACAAGCGCGCGTCGCTCACCACGTTCGTGCAGAACGACGCCGGGACGACGGGCAAGCTCACCGCGGAACAGGACGAACTCGTGATCCCGCGGTTCCCGACCAAGTTCGACCTGAAGCCCGCGGTCAAGGAAGATCCCGAGAAGCCGTACAACCTCAACGAGTACGACGTCATCGTCGCGTTCGACCCGGACTGGTCGGAGTTGTCCGTTCAGCAGGCCGAGGATCTTCGCCGGTGGGTCAAAGAGGGCGGCGGCGGGCTGATCTACGTCGCCGGGCCGATCAACACGTTCCAACTCGCCCGCGTCGAGAAGGACAGCCGGCTCGACCCGGTGCTGGACGTCCTCCCGGTTCAACCGGCCGACATCATCGCCCAGCGGATCAAGGGCATCCCGCGGACCCCGCGGCGCCTCTACCTGAACTCGAAGGCGATCATCGGGTCGGACCTCCTGAAGCTCGACGACAAGGTGCCCGACGATCCCGTCGCGGGGTGGGAGCGGTTCTTCACCGATCGCGAGAAGTACGCCCCGAGCGCGGACATGAAGGAAGAACTGTTCCCGACCCGCGGGTTCTTCTCGTGCTATCCGCTCAAGCCGGACGTCGGGATCGGCGGGGTGAAGGCCGGTAGCGCGGTGCTCGCGGAGTTCGCGGACGTGGGCGACACGGGGGAACTCGTCAAGCTCCCCTATCTCATCACGAACAACCCGTCCGCGGCGTGGCGCACGTGCTTCCTCGCGTCGGGCGAGTTCTACAAGATGCGCGTGTACGAGCCGGGCGAGGGCACGGGCCGCGAGTACTTCGAGCGCGTCTGGGTTAAGATGATTAAGTACATGGCCGGCAAGCGGAACATCAAGGCCCCGCGCGGGCGCGTGCTGGTCGGCAAAGAGGCCGTCTCCGGAGCCCCGCTCCGGGTGCAGGCCCGTGTGCTCAACGAGAGCGCCAAGCCCTACGAGATCACCGCGCCTTCGCCGAAGTTCACCATCGTACAGGAGCCGGCCGGCGGGGGCGACAAGCGCTCGTTCGGGCCGTTCGACCTGTCCCCGAAGACGAACCCGAGCGGCGCGTTCGACGGGTACTACGGCGGGCAGGTGCTGCTCGACCCGAAGACCTACGCCCCCGGGGAATCGATCTACCGCGTCGAGGTCGACGTGCCGGACTCGGCCGAGAAACTGTCCGGCGAGTTCAAGATCCGCGCGGCCGACCCGGAAATGGACAACAAGAAGCCGGACCCCGCGGCCATGTTCCGGATGGCGAGCGAGTTGGACCGGGACTTCGACGCCCGGCTCTCGCCCAAGCTCCAGGGCGAACTCAAGGCCCGGCTCCCGAAGGACACTTCGGGCCAGCGCCTCGCGTTCCGGGTCGGTGACCCCGAACTGCTGAAACTAATCCCCGAGTGCATGGTGACCAAGAAGGTGAGCACGCAGAACCGCGGCCCGGTGAGCGACCTGTGGGACCGCGGGTTCAACATGCCGACCTGGACCCCGGCCGACGAGTCCACCAACAAATACTTTGCCTCGTGGTGGTCCGGTCAGCGGCTCTCGGTCGTCATGTTGGCGGTCGTGCTGCTGCTCTCACTCGAATGGCTCGGCCGGAAACTCCTGCGGCTCGCGTAACGTGCTCCCGGGCGCGGCGCGTTCAGAGAGGTGAACCGCGCCGCCGGCTACCAACCCGTACAACACGATCAACAGACACTGGGTGACGACGATATGGCAACCGTAGAAGAGACCCGGCGGGCGGACGGCACCGATCGGGCGCGCGACCCCCAGGTGTACCACCCGCTCGACCGGCTCCGCGGCACGATCCGGCGCTACATTCTCATCGAGGGCGCGATCTCCGCGTTCCTGTTCGTGGCCGCCTGGTTCGTACTCGGACTGGTCCTCGATTTCGTGCTGTTCAAGGTCTCGGGCTGGGACTGGGCGCTCGACGCCTCCCGCGGGATCCGAACGTTCGCCCTCGTCACCGCGCTCGCGCTGTTCGCGGCGTTCCTCGTGTTCCGGATCGTTACCCGGCTGACGAAAGAGTTCTCGTACCCCGCGCTCGCGCTGGTTCTGGAGCGCAAGTTCCCGAAGCTGCTCGGCGACCGACTCATCACAGCCGTCGAAATGGCGGACGTCGAGTCGATGGGCAAGTTCGGGTACTCGAAGGAGATGATCCGCGTCACGATCGCCGAGGCCCGGGAGCGGGTCGGTCAGGTGCCCGTCAAAGAGGTGTTCGACTGGCGGCGCCTGTGGGTGATGGGGTTCCTGGCCCTTGGGCTGCTCGTCGGCACGGTAGCGGTCGCGTTCGCGAGCCACGCCGTCGCGACGAAGGCCGTCAGCCCGTACCGGTTCGGGTGGAAATTCGCGCACGTCACCGGGATCTTCCTCGAGCGCAACGTCGCCCTCGCGAACACGCCCTGGCCGCGCCGGGCGCACCTCGAACTCGTCGGGTTCCCCGAGGGCGAGGCGACCGTGAGCCGCGACGTGGCGACGGTGCCCGTGACCGTTCGCGCCTACAAATGGGTCGTCGCTGATCCCGGGGCGCGCGAGGGCTGGCGCCCGATGCTCTGGTCCGACGTGACCGAGGGCCTGGTCGGGCGGAAGGCGCCCGAACTCGAATTTGAAGCCCTCCGCTTTGCGGACGAGCCGGCGGGCAGTTTGCCGAAGGGCGCGTCCGAGTGGACCGTCGATTCCGTCGAGCGCCGGGTGTTCGTTCCGGCCGACGCGCCCGACGAATCGCTCCCGCCCGAGGCCGCGGCCTACCGCGCCTCCTTGCGGAAGAACTTGGGCGAGAAGTTCACCGAGGTCCAGGAGGTGTTCAAGGCCCTGGGTGCGAAAGCGGACGAGCCCAGTATGGGGCGCACGCTGCGCAAGCTCGAACTGACCCGCTGGGTGACCAAGACCGACAAGGACGGCACCCCGGAGCGCGACGAGAACGGGCAGACGTTTAAGGTCGAGGTGCCGGTCGAGGTGTCGTTCAAGTACGCCGGGGCCAAGTTCCGCGGCGGCGGCACCCTCACACCGAAGCAGAACAACGAGTTTTCCGGTGAGGTCGGCGGGCTGAAGGAGGACGTCGAGTTCGTGGTGAAGGCCGACGACTTCGTGACCCGGGAGCGCCGCATCCGGCTCATCCCGCCTCCCACGCTCAAGCGGTTGTACCGCATCCAGGAGGAGCCCGCGTACCTGCACCACGCCCCGCCCCGCGAGGTGAGTTTCGACTACCTGAAGGGCAAGCGCCAGGTGGTGGTCGAAAAGAACATTTCGCTCACCGGCGAGCGGTCCGTGTTCGTGGTGCCCGCCGGTTCGCAGGTGCTGCTCGTGGCGGATGCGTACACCGACGACAAGGGTGAACTGTCGGACAACGACGCGATCGTGTCCGCGGTCGCGGTTCCGGTCGTCGGGAAGTTCCCGGGCGCGACGTTCGGGGACGACGGGAAGATGACCCAAACGCCCGTGCCGCTCCAGGTGACCGAGGGCGGCAAGGGGTTCAGCATCATGTTCCGCAACATGGGGGACGACATGGGGCCGTTCTCCCAGGCGGCCGTCTCCGTTCTCAAGGGCATGTACCCCGACAAGGACGCCCGCCCGAATGTCGACTTCCGGCTCAAAGACCCGGTCGAGTTCAAGGTGACGTTCACGAACAAGTACAACGTGAGCACGACGCGGTCGATCCTGATCCAGGTCACCCAGGACCAGCCCCCGGTCGTGGAAGCGGGGGTGGACGTGATCCGCAAATCGGGCAACGTGTACCTCGTTACCCCGGTGGCCCGGATCCCGTTCAACCCGGACAGCTTCATCAAGGACGACCACGGGCTGAGCAAGGTCGAGTTCCAGTTCAACTACTACGCGGAAGACTCCGACGTGGTCCGCGGGATGCGCACGAAGTACGCGCTGCGCTCGCTGCTCGACGCCCCCGGGGCCGGCCCGCGGTACCTCCCCGCGCTGCTGCTCCCGCGCCTCCACGCGGACAACTTCCGGCAGCTCGATACGGCGGGCGAGCGGCTCAATGGGTCGGCCCATGTCGGGGAGTTCATCCGGCAGGACAACAAGCTCCGGCGCGAGGTTAAGGAGCGCGTCGACGCGCTCCTTAGAACGCCCACCGCGAACGAGGCGAACCCCGAGGCGGTCCTCAAGGTCGAACTGAAGAGCGCGGACGACATTTTCGACCTGAAGGAGCTTAATATTCAGGCCCCGCCCGGTGAGGTCCAGCCGACGTACCGCATGGACCTGTACATCCAGGCCACTGACAACAACGCCGACGCGGACGGCGGGCCGCGCGTTACTCGCAGCAGCGAGCCGATCCGGTTGCGGATCGTGTCCGAGGGCGACCTGCTCCTGGAAATCAGCAAGGAAGAGGAACAGCTCGGGACGCGCCTGGACGAGGCGCTCGTGAAGCTCGCCGCGGCCAAGCGCAAGTACGACTTCGTCCGCAACTCGAACGGCTTCAAGGACGAGACCCCGGAACAAGTGGACGCGGTCAAGGTGCGCCACCAAGACATCTTCCAGGACGTCGAGAAGGCCCGCGACATCGTTTCGACGGTGCTCCGTGAGTTCACCCGGATTCACCGCGAGTGCCAGGTGAACCGTGTCATCGAGGTGACGACGAACAATTACCTGCGGTACTGTGGGCGGCTCGAGGGCATCCTGAGCGAAGACCCACAGGCGTCGGTCGCGTTCCCCAAGACGCTGAACCTGATGAACAACGTCCAGAACGTTCTGAACACCGGGCGCTGGGCGCCTCTCGCCGCCGTGAGCGACGCCGAACAATCGCTGTGGGCGCTCGAGCAACTGCTCGCGGAGATCCGCAAAGAAATTGGGGAGTCTCAGAACAAAGAGTTCTTGATTAAGTCGATTAAGAAAATTAAGGATGATCAGGTTTTGGTGCAGGCGCAAATTGAAAAACTACAGAAAGTGTTTTTGGACACGCTCCTGAGCGACAAACCGAAGCTCGGGCCGATTGGTGCGGTCGCGCTCGCGAAGAACGAAGCGAAGAAACTGAGCCACACGATTAACTGGGCGAAGTACAAGGAGGACGATCTCACGGTCAAGGTGACGGCGTCCGACCCGTCCATCATCGTGCCCGCGGAACTGAAACTCAATTTCGAGGCGAATCAGTTCCGGTTCGAGTACGAGGTCAAAGCCGGGGGGAAAGAAGGAACGTACAAGATCACGCTGAGCCCGGCGGTGGGTGACCCCGTTGAAGTGACCGTAAGCGTCAAGTAACGCGGGGGCGGTGGTCCGCTATATAGCAGTTTGATTGCCAGTTGCGGGGCAACCCGCAACTGCACTGTTTACTGTCTCTCGACGCGGAAGTTATGACACCCACAAGTGGGGCGACAAAACGGGGTGGTTGGCTGTGACTTTCCAACTGGTTATGGGTAACGCAGTCGAAGTTAAAGTCACTGTGGAGTAAGTTCGGCGCTGCTAAGTTAAGTAGCGATTGTGCCCATAAGTAAACGCCTCGCAGCGCAATTTTGGGCAGCCCGGAATCGGGTTCGTAACGGACTGTAACATCTGCTCGATCGCTCGCGGTTTTTCCCCCGTAGGCTGTTGGCGGCCTTTTCGCAGGTCGTCACAATGGCAGACGAATGAACACTCGGTGGCGCGGACTTTCCGCGCTGCCCCTTCGGAGGGAGGCTTCCCATGTTCCGCCGGTTGCCGACGTTCCTGCCGTTAACTTTCGCGGCAACGGTCGGTCTGTTCGTGCTCACCTCGTTCCTCACCGCCCAGCCGACCCCTCCGACGCCCGACTCTGGGACCGGGGTGAAACGGAGCCAAGAAGAGAATCTGAAATTCTACAAGACGTTCAGAGACCAGGTGTTGCGTCTCGCTCAGAAGTGGGAAAAGAGCGACAGTCCCGAAGACAAGGACCGTGCCAAGTCGCTCCGCGCCGTGCTGAAGTTGGCCGAAGAGCGCGGCGTCGAGAAGCTGTTCAAGGAGCTGATCGAGGGACTCAATGGCAAGAACCTCGGGGGCAGCGAATTTGACTCGCTCCTCGGCAAGGACAAGCAACTGATCGCCGCGCTGAACGAGATCCTCGAACTCCTCCAAACCGACGACGAAACGGCCCGGCTCAAGGAGCAGATTCGGAAACTCGAAGAGGCCATTAAAGCGATCCGTGAAATCAAGACCAAACAGGAGAACCTGCTCGCGCGGACCTTCAACCCGAAGAGCGACAACGACAAGCTCTCGAAAGACCAGAAGGATCTCGCGAAGTCGACGCAGGATCTGGCCAACAAGCTCGCGAAGGCGGCCGACCCGAACGCTAAGGGCACCCCGAACGCGGGCGACAAGCAGGACGCGAAGTCCGAGAACAAGGCCGAACCGAAGCCAGGCGAGAACACCGCCGAGAACAAGCCCGATACCAAGGAAAACAAGAGCGACAACAAGGAGGGTATGGGCGGCGCCCCGATGGACCCGAAGGGCGGGAGCGAGTCCAAGCCGATGGGCGGCATGGGGATGCCGATGGCGGGCGGCGACAAGCCGGCCCCGATGGACCCGAAGGGCGGCGAGGCCAAGCCGAACGGCGAGTCCAAGCCGATGGACCCGATGGCCGGTGAACCCAAGCCGATGAGTGGCGAGAGCAAGGCCCAGGGCGCGGGCAAAGCCGAGAGCAAGCCGTCGGCCGGTCAGCCGGGCGGCGAGGGCAAGCCGATGGGTGGTGAGGGCATGGGCGGCATGGGCATGGGGCAACCCAGCCCCGGCGGGTCCAAGAGTGGCGGTTCTCCGTCGGGCGGCAGCCCACCCCCGCAACAGGGCGGCAAGAAGGATCCCGCGGCCCAGAACGTGCAAGAAGCCGTCCCACAACAGCAGGGCGCGGAAGAGGACATCAAGAAGAACGAAAAGACGCCGGCTACCAAGAAGCAGGACGAGGCGATCAAGAAACTGGAAGAGGCGCTCAAGGATCTCGAAGCGCGCCTGAAGCAACTCCGCGAGAAGGAACTGGCCAAACTCCTCGCGAACCTCGAACAGCGCGTCACTCTGATGCTCAAGCTCCAGGCGGAAGTGAAGGTCGATACCGAGAACATTGACAAGACCGTTCAGTCGCTCGGCGGCAAACCGGCGATCGCGGAGATCCAGAAGAGCCAGACCCAGGCCGACAAGGAGAGCCAGATCGTCGGGATCGCCGAGGCCACGCTCAAACTGATGGAGGGCGAGGGCAGTGCGGTCGTGTTCGCGGGTGTGCTGAAGGAAGTCAAGGGCGATATGGAGTCCGTTCAGAAGCGCCTGAACGAGGCCCGTGTGGGTGCGGACACGCAGCAGATCGAGTCGGACATCATCGAGCAGCTCAAGATGATGAAAGAGGCGCTCAAAAAGGCCCGGCAAGACCTCGAAAACAAGCCGAGCGAGCCGAAGCCCAACGACCCGAACGCGAAGAAGCCGGACAACAAACTGCTGGAACTGCTCGCCGAACTCAAACTGGTGCGGTCCCTGCAAGAGCAAGTGAACAAGCGGACCGTCATGTACAACAAGCAAGACCCGGGTGAACAGGCCAAGGATGCTCTGATTCAGGCCGAACTGAACCAGCTCGCGGCGCGTCAAAAAGTGCTGCAGGAGATGCTGCACAAGATCGCCACAAAGGAAAATCAGTGAGCTAAAAATGAGGAAGTCGGGCGGCCGGCACGGAATTTGTTGTGTCGGTTCCCGAGAAAAGCTAAGCTTCAGGTGTGAAAAAAACGTGCGGTGGTCGTCTACTGCTCAGGGATGGCCGCCGCGTGTCCACAAACGTCACAAAAACTCTCCGTTTCGGAACGCATTAACCCCCAGGAGTTTTGCCGTGAAGATTCGCCAGCTGTTTGCGGCCGCCGCGGTCTCCGCGGGACTGGCCGTCACCGTCACCCCGGCGTTCGCTGCCGAACCGGCCAAGAAGCCGACGTTCGGGTTCAGCACGCTCAAAGCAGCAACCCCCGAATCCGCTAAAGCCAAGTGCGAAGCGTGGTTGAAGTCGGTCGGCCAGTTCGATCAGGCGGCCTTCGACAAGGTTTGGGCCGACGAGAAGCGGACCGTTCTTGATCGCACCGCCGACTCCCTCGCTCTGGGCAACTCCGAAGTCGCCGCGATGCTCGCCAACGTGCGCAAGCAAGACGCCGTGGCGCCGGACGCCGTCCCGGGCATCCTGAAGGACGACAAGCAGGACACCTTCTTCCGCACCAACGTCGCGCTGGCGTTCGCGAAGGCCGCGGCCAGCAAGAAGGTGTACGAAGAGGCCATCGACGCGCTCAAGGGCGTGAACCCGGACGTCGCGGTCGACCCGGCCAGCTTGTACTTCTTCAAGGCGGTTTCCCACCACGGGACCGCGATGAAAACCGGCGACAAGGAAGCGGCGATCAGCTCGATCGTCAAGCTCCTTGATGACGTGGCAGACGCCCCGGACCGCTACAAGATCGTCGCCACCCTCATGTTCTTTGAAATGCAGAACTGGGCCAGCGACCCGAAGGATCTCTCGAACATCGGCCGCCTGATGGACAACAGCGGGCGCCGGCTCGACCTCGCCCGCGGCGGCGAGAAGACCCAGGACATCCAAAAGAAGATCGTGTTCCGCCTCGACGAGATCATCAAGGAACTCGAATCCCAGTGCAAGGGCGGTAACTGCAACGGTGGCAACTGCCCCGGTGGTGGCCAGGGGAACGGCAACGGGAGCGGTAACAACCTGAACCCGAGCAAGCCAGCCGCCGACAGCAAGATCATGGGCGGCAGCGGTCCGGGTAAGGTTACCGACCAGGAACTGCGCAAGATCGCCGAACAGTGGGGCACCCTGCCGGCCGCGCAACGGGCCAAGGTCGTCCAGGACATCACCCGCGACCTGCCGGCCAAGTTCGAGCCGATGATCAAGAACTACTTCGAGTCCCTGGACAAGATCCACGGGTACAAGAAGTGATTGGTCGGCGCGCACTGACGGTGTAATCTAGGCGGTGGCCGACCGAAATCGGCCACCGCCTCTTTGTTCAGAGCGGTGATTTTGTTGGCCGCGCTTTCGAGCCGATCTTCAGCGCGAGGAACTCAACTATGCAATTCCCCCGCCGCGCCGCGGTTCTCGTCACGGGGTTTCTGGTTCTGGCAGTCGGTGCGCCCGGCGCGATCGGCGACGACGTGACCACCAGTGCCGGTAAGAAGCTCAACGGCAAACTCGTGAGCGTGGACGCCCAGGGCGTCATGTTCGCAGTGGGCGAGAGCAAGGCCCAGATCCCGGCGCGCGACATCGTGGTGGTCGATTTGGGGAACAAGGTCGCTCCGATCCCGAAGGACGTGAGCACCTACTCCGAGATCGAACTGACGGACGGGTCGACGTTCCGGGTCGTGAAGTTCGCGCTGAAGGGCAAGCAGGTCGAGGCCGACCTGATTCCCGGTCCGCAGGGCGTTCCGCTCCCGAAGCTCGATCTCCCGATGGGCGCGGTCTTCTCCGCGATGAAGCGGGCCGACGACCCGAAGGTGCGCGACTCGTGGAAGAAACTCCTGACGACGCGCGGTAAGCGCGACCTGTACGTGATCGCGCAAGAAACCGGTTTCACGTACATCCAGGGCACGGTCCTCGGCGGCGCGGTCGACGACCGGGGCCGGGCCGTTGTGAACTTCGAGAAAGAGGCCGGCGGGAAGGACGACCTGCAACTGTCGCGTTCGGCGGGCCTCGTGTTCTACCAACCGCAGCCGCCGACCATCGCGCCGACGCTGTGCAAGGTGACGGACGTGTTCGGTAACGCGCTCACGGCGACCGAGATCGCGATCTCGGACACGGGCGTTGCCGTCAAGACGGTCGCGGGGGTCACGGTCAAATACGCCTCCACCGCGGCGCTCGTGAAGCTCGACTACGCACTCGGGAACGTGGCTTACCTGTCGGACCTCGACCCGCAACTCGAACTCCCCGAGATCCCGGCCATCGAGAAGCGCCTCAACCCCAACGCGGCGTACCTCAAGGACCGCTCGCTCTCGAACGAACCGATCAAATTGGAGAACCAGACGTTCCCGAAGGGCGTCTGCATGGCCCCCGATACGGTTGCGACGTTCAACCTCGGTGGCGACTACACGCAGTTCAAAGCGACCGTGGGGATCGACGAGAACGGCGCGAACGCGACGAGCGCCGCGCGGGTCACGATCGAGGCCGACGGTCAGGTCGTGTTCACGCAAGAACTGAAGCGGAAGGACAAGCCAAAGGGGTTAGTTCTGGCCGTGAAGGGCGTCAAGCAACTGCGCGTCATCGTCGAAGCGGACACACCGTTCAACGGGAACTACGTCACGCTGGCCGAGGCCCGCGTCCAGAAGTGACGCCGCGCGTGGGCACGGTTAGATACTGAGATCATCAATTATGGGTGGGCTGTCGCACTCGCCTCTTGGGGCGGCCCGCTCAATTCGCACACCTTTCGGGGCTTCACCATGAGCCGATTCCCTCGACCGTCCCGTTTGTTGGCGGTGGCCGCGTGTGCGGTCGTCGCGTCCGCGGGCCTGTTGGTGCCGGTGGCGCCCGCGGCCCCGCTCGACGTGGACAAGGCCGTACTCGACGCCCAGACCCAGCGCATCGCCGCGATCAAGAAGGTTCACCCGGCCGTGGTCGCGGTGTGCATGCCCAACGGCGAGGGGTGCGGGTCCGGCGTGCTCATCGACGCCGAGGGGTACGCACTGACCAACTTCCACGTCGTCCAGGCAACCGGCCCGCTCCCGAAGGCGGGACTGGCCGACGGCGTGCTCTACGACGCGGTCGTGTGCGGCATCGACAAGGTCGGCGACGTGGCTCTGATCCGCATGCTCCCGAAGGAGAAGGGCAAGCCGTTCCCGTTCGTGAAACTCGGGGACAGCGACAAGGTGCGCGGCGGGGACTGGTCGCTAGCGATGGGCAACCCGTTCTCACTGGCGATGGACTTCACCCCGACCGTCACTTACGGTCTCGTCAGCGGGGTGAACCGCTACCAGCCGCCCGAAGGGAAGGGGCTGCTGGAGTACACGGACTGCATCCAGATCGAGACCTCGATCAACCCCGGGAACTCGGGCGGCCCGCTGTTCAACATGCAGGGCGAACTGATCGGGATCAACGGGCGGGGTTCGTTCGAGAAGCGCGGGCGCGTGAACTCGGGCGTCGGGTACGCGATCTCGATCAACCAGATCAAGAACTTCATGGGCCACCTGCGGGCCGGGATCGACACCGACCACGCGACGCTCGGGGCGTTCGTCGCGAGCAAGTCCGAGGACGCGGCACTGGCGCAGATCGTCGTGAAGCAGATCCTGGACGAGAGCGACGCCTTTCGGCGCGGGCTGGAGAACAACGACCAGTTGCTGGAATTCGCCGGGCGCGCGATGACGAGCACGAACCAGTACAAGAACGCGCTGGGAATTTATCCCAAGGACTGGCGCCTGCCGCTCAAGATCCGCCGGGCGAACGAGCAGAAGGAGCTGCTGGTCCGGTTGATGGGGAACATGGAAAAGGAGCGGGAGAAGCCGCCGGTACCCGGCGAAGGGCCGCCCCAACCGCCTCCCTCGGCCCCGGCGCCGAAGCCGTCCGGTGAGGTCGCCAAAATGTTCGAGGAGAAGAAGGGGTACTCGAACTGGTACTTCAACACCCTCGAGCGCAACAAGTTGCTCGCCGAGTTCAAGAAGCACGGGGACTTCTCGAACGTCGCGGGCTCCTGGACGATCGAAGGTTCTTACAAAATGGCCGACCGCGAGGGCGCGATGCGGGCCGAGGTCGCCGAAAACAAGGACTCGGCGCGGGTCACGCTGAAGATGAACGTCGAGACTTCGCTCGAACCGCTCAAGCAGTCGGACATCGGGCTCCAGAAGCAGCCGCTCGGTAGCGGCGGGTTGATGGCGGCACTGTACCAGTACCACCGGTTCCTCACCGTTGGCGAGAAGGGCTTCGAGGGCGGTTTCGCCCACGGCGGCAACGAGCCGTTTTACCCGTACCCGGCCGACGGCTCGGCCCCCAAGTCGCTCGCGTCACTCCGCGTGGACTGTGCGGTGATCGTGAGCAAGCACGGCTCGGTGAACTGCAAGTGGTTCTTCTCGCTCAAGGACAACACGCTCCTCGGGTTCGAGTCGTACATCGCAAAGGACTCGAAGGACGCCGAAGCCGACCCGTGCGAGGTGTACTTCTCCGACTACAAGGACGTGGACGGGCGCAAGTTGCCGGGCCGCATCGAGGTGCGCCACGCGGACAAGCGCTACGCGGTGCTCACCCCGGCGAAATGGACGCTCGGCGGCAAGTAAATTCCGGTTCCCGTGAGGCCCGCGCGCCCGATCGCGCGGGCCTTTGATCCTTCACCCCGGCACACACAATTACCATGTTCACGCGATACTCTGTGTTCCTCGCCGCGGTCGCACTTCTCGGTGCGCTCGCGCCCGCGCCCGCGGCCGATCCGTTCGCGGAAACGGCGGAAAAGGCGAACAAGAAACTGGTGAAGGTCTTCGGGGCCGGCGGGTTCCAGCGGATCAACAACTACGGCACCGGGATCGTCATCAGCAAGGAAGGGCACGTTCTCACGGTTGCGAGTCAGTTGCTCGATACGACCGCGCTGGTCGTTCACCTCTACGACGGCCAGCGCCTCCCGGCGCAGGTGATCGTGACCGAGCCGTTCCTGGACGTCGCGCTCATCAAGATCCGGCCGGAGGGTAAGAAGCTCGACGAGCCGACCGGCCTCGACCTCGACTACTTCGACTTCGAGGCCGCGGCGAAGCGCCCCCCGGCCGCGCCGGGCGACTGGATCCTGGCCATGAGCAACACGTTCGAGATCGCGCTCCGCGACGAGCCGCTCAGCGTGCAGCGCGGGGTCGTCTCCGCATACACGAAGATGGCCGGGCGCCGCGGGATCTTCGAGTTCCCGTATACCGGCGACGTGTACGTCGTGGACGCGATCACCAACAACCCCGGGGCCGCAGGCGGCGCGCTGTTGAACCGCAAGGGCGAACTGCTCGGCATCATCGGGCGCGAGATCAAGAACACCCTGACCGAGACGTGGATGAACTACGCGATCCCGGTCGGCGGGAAGGTCGACGTGAAGGAAAAGACGATCACGAAGGACAAGGACGGGAAGGAGATCGAGGGCGAGAAGGTCACCACGATCTCGATGCCCGAGTTCGTCAACCTAGCGATGCAGGGGAAGTACAAGCCGGTCAAGCGGACCGACGTGATCGGGCAGGGCGGGTACCACGGGATCGTCTTCGTGCCCAACGTGGTCGAGCGGACGCCCGCGTTCATTGAGGACGTGGTTCCGGGGTCGCCCGCGGACAAGGCGGGGCTGCGGCCCGACGATCTCGTGAGCTTCGTCGACGGCGAACCGGTCGTCAGCATCAAGGCGTTCGACGAGTTCATCAAGAAGCACACGCGGACCGGTAGCAAGATCCGGCTCGAAGTACGGCGCGGGGAGACGCTCCAGCCCATCGAGGTGGAACTCGGAGCCCACCCGCCCAAACCCAGTAAGCCGATGCCCCCGGGGCCGCCGACCGTCACGACCCCTCCGAAGAAGTAACCGACTTTTTGGGCGCCGGTTCGAGCCGGCGCCCCGACCGACACAATCATTAACGGACCGCACTTATTCGGAACTCACCGATGACATTCACACGATCCCGAACCGCGCGGCTGTGGGGTACGGTGGCCGCTGTCGCGCTGCTCGCGGCGCCGGTCTCCGCGCAACCGCAGGCGGACATTAATGAGGCGACCGAGAAGGCGATGAAAGCCGCCTCCGCCAAAGTCGCCCCGTCAATTGTGAAGATCGAAACGGCCGGCGGGGCCGAAACTGTCTCGGAGAAGAAGGGCGCGGGGCCGGGCATCCGCAAGGGCGTCGGCCCGACGACGGGGCTGGTCGTCTCCCCGGACGGGTACATCATTTCCAGCGCGTTCAACTTCGCGAACAAGCCCGCCAACATCTTCGTCACCGTGCCCGGGCGCGAGCGTGTCGTCGCGAAGATCGTCGCCAACGATCAGTCGCGCATGCTCACGCTGCTGAAGGTCGAGTTGAAAGACCTGCCCGTTCCCGACGCGGTGCCGAAGAAGGACGTCGAAATCGGTCAGTGGGGGCTGACGCTGGGCCGCACGCTCGACAACAGTGTGGACCACCCGCCGTCGATGAGCGTCGGCATCGTGAGCGCGACCAACCGCATTTGGGGCAAGGCGATCCAGACCGACGCGAAGACTTCGCCCGTGAACTACGGCGGGCCGCTCGTTTCGATCGAGGGGCGCGTGTACGGTGTCGTCGTACCGGCCTCGAACCGGGCTGAGGGCGAGACGGCCGGTGTGGACGTGTACGACGGCGGGATCGGGTTCGCGGTGCCGCTGGAAGACATTCTCAAATCGCTCCCGCGCTTGAAAGCCGGCCAGGATTTGCGCCGCGGATTGCTCGGTGTGCAGCCGAAGGGCGAAGGGGTGTACAACCCGGCCGTGGTCGGTGCGATCCAACCGGACTCCGCCGCGGCGCGGGCCGGGCTGCAGGTCAACGATAAGATTGTCGAACTCAACGGGAAGAAGGTTCAAGACTATTCGGCGCTTCAGCACCTACTCGGGCCGCTCTACGAGAACGACGAAGTCGCACTCAAGGTGATGCGCGGCGACAAAGAAATGGAGTTCAAGGGGGTCAAGCTCCTCGGGATCGCGACCGCGTATGTGCGTGCGTACCTCGGCATCCTGCCCATGCGGGACGATCCGGGTCCAGGGGTCGAGGTCCGCTTCGTGTATCCGAAAAGCCCGGCCGAGACCGCCGGGATCAAGGTCGGCGACCGCATCATGAAGTTCGGCTCGAACCCGCAACCGATTCAGAACCGCACCGCGTTCCTGAACGCGATTCAAACGCTCGCCCCGGGCGTCGAAGTGAAGATCGAGGTGAAGCGGAAAGAGGGCGGGAAGGTCGAAACGGTTTCGGCGAAGCTCGTTCCCACGCCCGACGAGGTGCCGGATAAACTCCCGCTGCCGTCCTCCGCGGGTAAGGCGCTCGAGGGCCAACCGAAGCCCAAAGACCCGCCCAAAGATCCGTTCCCCAAAGACCCGTTCCCGCCCAAGGGTCTGAGTGACGTACGCGCGGACATCGGACAGGATGAAAAGAAGGAAGACAAGAAAGACGAGAAGAAGGACAAGCCGAAGGTCGAAACGGGCTTCGTGACCCGGACCAATGCGGCGCTCGGGCGCGAGTACTGGATGTACATTCCCGACAACTACGACGCGAACGTGTCGCACGGGCTGATCGTCTGGTTCCACGCCGCCGGGCAGGGCGGCAAGGACGGTGAGAAGATGGCCAGGACGTTCCGCGATTTCGCCGAAGACAACCACTTCATCATCATGGGGCCGAAGGCGAACGGCGCCGACGGCTGGGTCGCAAGTGAAACCGAACTCGTGATGCAGGACGTGAAAACGGTGCTCGGCCAATACACGATCGACCGCGCCCGCGTCGTGGCCCACGGCATGGCGAGCGGCGGGCAGATGGCGTTCTACGTCGGGTTCAACGCGCGCGACGTGTTCCGCGGGGTCGGCACGCTGGGCGCGACGCTCGGCACCGCGCCCAAGGACAGCGTCGCGAACCAACCGCTGTCGTTCTTCATCTCGGGCGGGGACAAAGATCCGCTCATCAAGGAGATCGTGGAACACAAGAACCTGCTCTCCGAGAAGCGGTTCCCGGTGATCTTCCGCGAGATGAAGGAATCGGGCAAAGAGTACTTTGACGAAACGACCTTCAAGGACTTCCTGAACTGGCTCGACTCGCTCGACCGGATTTGAGTAGGTGACTTGCGTCATAAAGCGCTGCGGGCCACGCGCAACGTTGCGCGTGGCCCGCAGCGCTTTATGACGCTGGTGGTTCGCGTTTTGATGTTGGGGCCGTGGTTCATGTTTGGAACGAACACGGAGCGATACTCGCACCGAACCGCCCGTCCCTCCCGGTGATGAAAATCTTCGGCTCATGAGGCGGTAGAGGTGGAGGTTTAGCAGAGGATGCTGTCGGGCAACGAGTTGCGACCAGCCTCCACCTCTACCGCCTTATGAGCCAAATCTTCATACACCGATAAGTGTCGGCGCACGAAAAAAGCCGGGACCAGCCCGGCTTTCGTGTTGCCGCTCTATTTTCTGGGGCGCTACTCTACATCGGCTTCCAGGTCTTTCGCCGCTGGCGTCCAGTTGCCCGACTGGTAGGCCGTTAGGAACTCGATGGTGGTGGCCCTGTCTTGAAACTGGCCTTCGATCTTGTCGCCGTTGTCGTACCGAATGGTGACTTCGTACTTGACCAGTGGGCCGGTCGGGGCTGCCTCGTCGTACTTTTCGACGTAGGCGATGGCGCTGGCCACGCTGACGCAATCCTTTGCCGACCCGTGCAACGGGATTACCCGGATAGCGTTGATCTGTCGCACAATGGCCCGCTCCAAATGCAGCATGAATTCTTCAAGGCCGCGCTGGTTCAGCTCCATCAACTTCTTCCAAACCCCTGTCTGACCCGTTGCTGACACGCTTGCCCATTTCAGCATCTTGGCTTCGTGGTCTTTGTCGGGCGTAGCTTCATCGTAGCGGGCATCAATTCCGACCGTGGCGAACGCTTCGACGATGGAATCGTAAGTGAGGTAAAGGACTTTGAAGCCCGTGGACCGAAGTTGGGCCAGTGCGTTGGGTGTGTAGTCACCTGCAAGGACGCGCCTGAGGAGCGGGGCACTGAAACGATGCTTCTCGGCGATGGGCAGGATGGCCCCCTGAATCTCCTGGGCTTTGTTCTTTGAGTGCTTTGTGTACCGCCGCCACGCACTCTCAATGAAGGCGATGGGGGTTCCGATCTTTTCAGGCGTCCCGCCCCGTTCAAGAACGTAGTCCAGGTCGTGCCCGTTGCCGAAGGTATCCACCCATCGGAGCTTCTTCCCCGAACGTGCCGGTCGTGGGCCCTTCTTGTCCAGGAACAGGCCGTGCTTATCGGCGAACGCCTGCAATTGCGGCTCGATGGCCGATTCGCAGTATTCACCGACGAACTGTCCCCATTTGTGTCCCGCTGCTTCGGCCATGTTTTACCCCTGTACCCAAAGCCGACCTTCGTGCAGCGGAACCCGATGCTTCCGGTTCTTCCACTTGATGTTTCGATCCCGTGTCTTCTCAAACCTGAACGATTTGAAGCCAGCCGCTAACGCCAGTTCTCCCAACCAGCGGTCGACGGGGACGTAGATCCCATAGGGTGCGGAGTCGCCAACTACGAAGCAGACCAGCGAACCCTTCGCCGTGACCCGTCGTAGCGCCAGCCAAACTTCCGCCATGTCCTTGAAGTAGGCCGCAACCATCGTGTGGTAGTTCTTCTTCCCGCGGTGAGTGTCACGAACCGTTGCCATCTCTTTGCAGACGGTCTTCAACTCGGTCGAAATCGCCTCAACCACCTTCGCATCCAGTAGGGTGTCCATCTGCTTCGTGAGCGAAGACACGTGCTGGGTACACGAGCGAACCAAGTGGGAGCGCACGGTATCTTGTAGACACCCCCAACCTTCGATCTCCCCGAAAAAGGTCATCTCCAACCGAGTGGCGTCAGCGTAGTCGTAATTGTTTGCATACGGGGGTGACGTAATCACTAGGTCGGCCCACCCGTCGGGGACCGATTCGCACTTCCTGGCGTCGTCGGCGTACAACCTCGCCTGCGGCCCCGGTTGCTGATTTTGCAGAAGCGTCATGTCGGCAGCGAACAAGCGAACCTTCGCCTCGAACGCCGAAAACGGGTTCGTCGCCCTGGCTTTGCTCTTGCTTGGAAGAACATACTGCCACTGTGCGGTTCCGACCGGCGAGCATTCCCGAAGGATGCCGCACAAGGCTAGCCATGAAAGAGCCGAGTTGGGAGAGTCATCGGCCTTCCGCTTCCAGGCGCAACGAAGCGCTTCAAGCTGGGTCAGTATCTCAGGCGGGAAACACTTCCCCATCAAAGCGGGGTACTCTTTCCGGCGCACCTTCTCTGTCCTGGACGAAGCCAGGATCGACAATGCGTACCTGGTGAACGCTTCGGGGGGGGCACGCCAGTTCAACTTCGCCTGAGCGATGCGGGCAACGAACGGGTGGGCTTCGATCCCTGTACTTTCAACTTGGCATCGTTCGGCTTCTAGGGCTACGGTTCCCGATCCGGCGAATGGGTCGAAAATCCGGCTTCGACCGGCTGCTTTCTCTCTCTCGATGACCTCCCTGACCCACGGGGCCGAAAACCCCGCCGAGTAACGGAACCAGCGGTGGACGGCCAAACCCAGGTTATCGGCGAAGGTCGAAGTGGTGTCTTTCAAGCTGTCCGTGGCTGGGCCGTCCGTCTCTTCTGTGGCAGCCACAGAATCGAACAACGACGGTCCAGCCTTCACTTTCGTCTTTCTCGGCATCTTCGTGTTTTCCGCTTTGCCTACACCGGGGCACTCGTTAAGAAACATACCCCAATTTCCCCCTCATTCCAGGCAGGTAGGGCGCGCTTTCGACCCGGACCCATTGCAGCAGCTTCCCTTATCCCACACGTCTTTGTCAGCCGGGACACCCCCGAAAATCTTCGCCCCGACTTGCCGGTCAAATTTTCTGGAAATATGAGCATATGGCCGTACCGCTTCAGTAGAGCGAAGGCCGCCTCGTCGTGCTGGCACACGAAGCGATCAAGCAGTTCCTGGTCGGATTCTCCTCGCGCCCATCGACCGGCCGTGAGTGCGCGCACGCTCTGGAGTAACGGATCTGGGGCCCTGGTTGTCATCGAGCGCCTCCGTCGGATCGTCGGTGCCCATCATAGTGCCGAACTAGTACCCGCGCGGCACGACGATTTTGATCCACTCCGCACGGAAGACGAACGCTCTTGGAAAAAGACGAAGCCCGCGCGTCGACGGATGCGACGCGCGGGCTTCGTAGTGATCAATTTGTCGGGCACGCTGGTGCGCCCTCTCGATCTCACTTCAGTTCAACGTTCCAGTAGGCGTTATCGATGAACGACTGCCACGACTGGTACTTCTTCTGCGTGAGCTTGAGGTTCAACAGCGGGCTGCGCTTCGGCTTCTCCGGCTTCCGGATCAGCGTCATGTTCGCCTGCCGCGGGGTGCGCCCGCCCTTGCGGACGTTGCAGTCCACGCACGCGCACACAATGTTGTCCCAGGTGGTCCCACCGCCCTGGCTCCGAGGCACAACGTGGTCCAGCGAGAGTTCCGTTGTCGGGAACCGCTTACCACAGTACTGGCACTGGTTGTGGTCCCGGGCGAAGATGTTCCGCCGGTTGAACTTCACCGTCTGCTTGGGCATCTTGTCGTAGCTCAAGAGCCGGATGACGCGCGGCGACAACAGCTCGGAGCTGGTGGTCCGAATCCAGTCGTCGTCCTCTTGGCGGAAGTTGGCGGCGCGGAAGGCGCTCAGCTCGGCCCACGACTCGAAGTTGTAGGTCGAGAACTGGCCGTCCTCCATGCTGACCACTTCGGCCAGATCCTTACACAACAAGCAGAACGCTCGGCGGACGGAGACCACGTGAACGGCCATGAACGTCTTGTTCAGCACCAACACGCTCGCGTCCAGGGCCGAGTAGGAGCCGACATTCATAGCGAAACGGCCTTTCTCAGTGGGACAGCGCGGCCGGTCGGCAACGTACCGAGCGGTCCACTCGTCAGATGGAGAGGCGCGAGTGGGCGAACAGGTTCAGTCGCTACCCCATCATAGCCGGTGGAAATTCGTCCCCGCAAGTGCCGACAAGCCCTCTTCGTGAACAGTTTCACAAGGGCTTCACGCCGAGCCTGTGCATCCAATACTCGCGCAAAAATCGGAACGTGATTACGATCGGCGGCAGTCGCGTGCGAGTTTCGCTATCGAACGGGCCAGTTCCGCGGCGTCCCCGATCACGCGCACGCGGTAGCGCGACACGCGCACGCGGCTGTTGGGGGTAGTGAAGTGCGTGCGGGCGTTCGTGCGGCCCGGGTACACCAACCCGACTCGCTCCGCGCCCGTGAGGGTGGCGTAAGCCAGGACTTGGTGGAGGTCGTTCGCGTCGAGCGTGGTGGTCTTCCACTTCGCGTCGAGCACCACTCGCGCGGCATGACGCTTGCAGATCACGATGTCCGGCTCAAGGGTCGTAGGGCCGAGCGTGAAGCCGGGCTGTGCCTCGACGCCCCACGCGCGGTGTGGGGCCAACTCACGGGTGAGCGCTTCAGTGAGGTACCGCTCAAAGGCCTGACCGAGATCGATCAGAAACGCGCTACCCGCGTGCGCGAGCGGGTCGGCGCTCGCGAGTCCGTTCAGGATCAATCGGCACACGTTGAGGAGCGGTCGATACGACTCCGCACGCGGTTCCGCGCGGGCGAGGACGAACGTGCGTTCCGTGACGGGTTGGGGAAGAACGCTGGCGAGCGGCACAACAGCAGATTCGATGCGCTGTCGAAGTGCGAGCGGTAATTCTGTGCGATCGAGTAACGCGATGGCCGTCGCTTTGGGGATCTGGTTCCACGGCGCGTTCAGATCGAAGACCGGTTCGTTGATGTAGAAGCGGTCGGGAAACGCGCGGGCCGCAGCGTCACGCATCTGCTCGGCCGCCCGGAGCTTCCCTCGAAGGAACGACGATGTGGTTTCGACTTCACTGTACCCCGCAACCAAGCCCGGCCGGGTTACCGCTTCGAGTTGGTCCACGAACTCGGTCGCGAGCACGGCCAGCAGGTCGGTTCCGGGTTCGTGGGTGGTACCTTCGGCTTCGGGAGAAAGACCGAGCAGGAGCCGCAAGTTCGGCCACGGGATCTTGGGGCGAATGATGTATCGCGTGGAAGGGCCGGTGAGGAACCCGACGAACCCGCGGGGCGTGAGCCGGACCCGTCCGCGCTCGAATGTGGGTACGACGTCGATGAGGTGGCGCGCGTGAGCGAGTAGGAAAGTGATTTCCGCGCGCGGGAGGCGCACCACGCGCGGGCGACGTTCGGTCAGCGTTACCGTGGGGGTCACGGGTTGTGCGGTTCCTCTGCGGGCAGCCCACGGTGGCCGGGTAGCCACAGCCGATAGCCGATCCCGGTTCCTGGGCCACCACCTTGGAAGTCGGTGTGCTCGGCGTCGAGTTTGAACGATGCGTTGGCCCAGAAACAGTATACCGCGATGCGGTCCGGGAAGACGCGGTAGGTGATTAGTTTACCGTCGAACGGGCTGACAGGAACCGCTGGTAAGAAGGTCGGGGTGAGTTCGGTGAGGTCGTTGGGCCACCGGCCGTTCTTGATCCGGAATCGCTCACAGGCAACACACGTAGCAGCGGAAAGTAGGTCCGCGCGACTGCGCAACCCGGCTTCCGCGATTTTTTGGCACGCCGGGGTGAGGAGGCGTGTGATGAGGTAGCGGTACTCTTCGGGCGGGCCCTTTGGGATCTCGATCTTTTTGACTGCGGCGAGTTGTTCGTGGTGCGGTAGTTTCGACGCCTCAACGAACTCCGTGCTGAGCTGGAGGTACTTCGCACGGTCGCCTGGTAACAGAGCCTTGTACACTCGGAACGCAGCGTAATGTTGCGGGCCGGGATTACTGGTTTGGGCGTAACTGAATACGTTCTCGGGCGGAATCGAGCCGTCTTCGATTCCCTGAAACGCCTTATCGATAAACGCCCGCTCGCCGCGCATCCCGATCTGGAACCAGGGAACGTCGGCTTCGGTGAGTAGTTCCGCTTGGAACTCTGTGAGGTCGTCCGTTGGCTCGCTCCACGCGAGCACCTGCATTCCCGTTTGTGACGCGACCTTTGCGATCGCGATCCGGACCAGTTGCGAAATCAGGACGGGTTCGTCACCAACGGCACGCGCGATACTCAGTGTCGCCCGGGCGGACGAGATCCCGCGGCTCGGGTTCTTCTTGTGTATGGCCGCGAGGTGCCCGTCGTATTGGAGCAGTGACGCGACCTGGCGCGCGTGATCGAGGTGCGGGAGCAGGGTGGCGATCGGATCCGTTCCGATGGTGAGCGGGAACGTCCCGCCGCGCTTGTTACGAAGGATCAGGGCTTTTGTGCGGACGACGGACGTGATCTGTTCGATCGTTTCTGCGCTCGTAATCGCATCCGGCGGGGGCAGGTGGTTGCTCGTGTTGTGGACCCGCCAGCGGTTCGCGTCCTCGGACCGCTGCCACTCGCGAAATTCGTGCGGGATCTCGGCCGCGCACTCGGTCACAAATGCGGCCGCGTTGTCGTCGCCCTTGACGTCATTCTTCGCGCGCTCGGCGAGGATCGCGTCGAGGCGCCAACCGGGGTCTTCGGCGTCCAGGCGGTTGGTCGTTGCGTTCAACTGACGCTGCCCGAGCCGCCCAGCCTGCCACCGGCCGGTGAATCCGATCAACACAATGACCGCAATGAAAATGAACCCCCACCGGGCGACTTTTCGTATCTTCCGAAAGCGCTGGTGCGGGGGCGGAGGGGCGAAATCATCGTCCGGGTCGATCTCGGTCACGAGCGTGTCTCGGGTGGGGAGGGACCAGATTGAGACGCTTCTGCCGTTCGGCGATTTCGCCCGCACGAAGAATCACGGGTTGTCGTTCTGTTGTTCCTGCTCGGGCGCGGGTTCTTCTGGGAGTGGGGGTTGATGCCGGTGTTCGGGGTTCCACAACCGGAACCGGCTATAAGTCGTGGTTGGAGATGGGGGCGCATTCAGTGTTCCGCCGTCCCCGCGCAGATCCTTCCCGACCGAGTGAATAACAACGCCTTGCTCGAGTTTCGTGAAGCGCAGCGGTTCCGCCGTATAAGGATCGAGTGGGACCGCGGGTAGATACGCCGGCACCAGTTCGGCGAGCGCAGTGGGCCAACGCTTGTGTTGCTGGCGGAACCGCTCGCACGCGATGCCCACAACCGCACAGCGCGCTTCAGCGACCCCGCGCCAGTGTGCGTGCGCGACGCGATCCACGGCCGGCAACAGGAGCCTTGACAGCATCCGGGTTGGCTCATTGGGCGGGACCGGGATCGTCGCAAAGAGCGCGGGCTGTTCGGAGATCGGTCGGCGCGCGAACTCGACGCACTGCGTCAGCCAAGACAGTGTGTAAGCACGGTCGGCGGGCAAGTTGCTGCGGTAGTGCCACCATCCGAGCTGCGCCCACGTGTCCTGGAAGCTCCGATCGATCGCCTGTGCGGGCGTCGCAGCGCCCGAATCGAGGTTCTCAAACAGGCGATCGAACGCGGCGCGCTCTCCGCGCACCCCGTACAGCAAAATCGGCTCTTCGGCGTCTTCTGTGAACGCCGCTTGCAGCTCTTTGAGTTTCACTGCGTCCGCGGTTTGTGCGAGGTGCCATTCGACGGATTTGACCGTGATCGCGCGTACCGCCATGCGCACCAACTGCGAGACGAGGAACGGCTCATCACCCACCGAGCGCGACGCATTCAGAAGAGCGAGCAGGTCGTCCGCGGCTCGCGACCGGTCACCGTCCTCGGTCGCGAGTACGACGTCCCAGCGGAGCACGTCCGCGGTCTGGCGCGTGTCCTGAGTGTCTTGTAAAACGGTGTCGAGCACGTTCGGCTTCAGTACGATCTCGCGGTGCCCCGATGGGTAGTCCTTCAGTGAGCGCGCGAGGGCTGCGGCGTCGGCGGAGGTGGCCAGTTCGCGCCGAACTTCCTTCAGAATCGACGGTGAATAACGGACGTTAGGCTGGACATCCAGGCGCGACTTCCAGGTGCCCTTTGCGAGTTCCTTGCCCCATTCGGCGTGCGTCAGCTTTTTGATTTTGGGGATCAGTTCTGCGCTGTTCTTCCCTTCGGGCGCGTTTTGCCGGGTCGCGACGAGCCGATCCCACGACCAGTTCGGGTCTTGCTCGTCGAGTTGAGTGTGAGCCGCGGTCAACGCGCGTTCGCCATCGCGCCGGGCCAACGACCGGTCCACGAGCGTGCAGCCGCCGTAGCCGACGAGTGACACGGCGATCGAGACGCCGATGCGTCGGACCCATCGCCACCGGGACGGTCTTGAGACTTCAAAGAAACTGCGATCCACGTCGTAAACGGGCGGTTCGGCCACGAAATCAGCCTCCTGCATCGGTCGTCGCTTTGAGCCTTCGGCGCTTCTCTGCGCTGGCGGTTAACAGGCGCTCGGGGGTATAGTCTTTCAGGCGGTCCTCGCGCCCACCGAGGTAGTCGAGCAACAGCGGCCGGACGTGGTGTTCCCACACCGCCGTGAGCCGCTCGTTATCGAGTTCGGGCACCATAAACAGGCTGTGGCCGACCTGCTTTTCCGGCCCGAGGTCGCGCGCGAGCCGGCGGTTCAGTTCCTCGAACAGCAGAACCACTCGCGGAGCGATGGACGTGCTTTCTGGTTCGGAGCCCGCGCGCGATTCCAGCCACGAAGCGAGAATCGCGGCGTCCGCGGGCATGTCCACGAACGAGAACCGGCGCCGGAGCGCCTGATCGAGCGCGACCGCGGAGCGATCGAGTTGGTTCATCGTCGCGATGAGGAACAGGTTCTCCGGCAGCCGGAACTGGCGCTTCGAGTATGGCAGGGTGATCGCTTGGTCGCGGTATTCGAGCAGGTAGAGCAACTCGCCGAAGATGCGCGGCAGGTTCCCGCGGTTGAACTCGTCCACAATGAGCACGTGCGGCTCACTCGGCCGGCTCGCGGCCTGTTCCGCGAACTGGCACAACACGCCGTCTTCGACCGGGAACGTGACTTCCGTCTTGCCGTTGACCTCGGTCCCGCGTGCGCGGATGCCCTCGACGAACTCCTCGTAACTGTACGCGGGGTGGAACTGCACGAGGCGCACGCAATCGGCGCGGTCGTGCGTGAGCAACCGCGCGAGGCACCGGGCGACGTGCGTTTTCCCTGTGCCGGGTACGCCCTGCAGGACGAGCTGCTTTTTGAGGCGCAGCAAGCTCAGAATGCGATCGAGCCACACTTCCGACAGAAACGTTTCACGGTGGAACGAGACGGGGTCATAGATCGGCGCGTCAATCGGTACGCCCGCGCGCGTCGCGAGGAGCGGGCGCGGATCGGCTTCCGCTGCGCACGCGAACGCCGGGAGCAAGCGGTCGAACGTGAGCAGGATTTCCCCGGTGAGTGCGTCCTGGCGGAGCAGGGGAGAGGACGGTTCGAGTTGCTTCCCGACCGCGATCGTTTTGTGAACGGCCCACGCGCGAAGGTCCGCGGCCGACTTCACTGTGACTTCGTCGGAGAGGTCATCACCGGTCCAAAAGTGGCACTCGTTGAACGCCGCACCGGAGTGCAGCGCCCGGAAAATGGACTCCGCGTGTTCCTGAATGTTGCGCCGGAACTGCTTGCCCGCGTCGCGCGCCATGCGGCCGAGGTGGAACCCGTAGCTCACGCCCTCACCGGCCACGCGCACGAAAAACTGTGCGTCCGCTCGCTTGTTCGCCTGCGCTTTGCGATAGAACGTGATCCACTGAACGGGCTGGTACGGTCCACTCCGACCGAAATCGTTCTTACAAATGCTCGTAACCGCACGTCCGGTCTTCGCGTCGCACTCCAGATCCCAACCGTACTCGCGGTTCAGTATGGGGTGAATGTAGCGCTCCGCCACCGACTCGCACAACTCGATCATCGGCTCGCGCAGCACGAACTGATAGCGCTCGCGGTGCTCGGCCATCCAGTCTTTCGCGTTCGTTTCTGCGAGTTCGTCGAGGAACGCGAACGTGTCCGAACAGAAACCGTGGAAGTCACCGAGTTCCGGCTCAGAGGTTTCCGTGTCCGCGATCGCGAGCACCACGTCCGCGAGTTCGAGCGGGTGAACGCGGAACCGTTCGCGCAGGATGATCGCGACTTCGCCCCACAAACGTGCGCGATCTTCTTCGGGCAACGCGACGGAATACGCATCATCCAGCGCCGAGAGTGCCGTTTCCCAGCGCGAGTCCGGGAACGCGGTTCGGAACGCAGTGAACGCGGTCGCGTGGTCGCCGGTCCTTGCAGCAGCGAGGAACGCGCCGATTGCCTGGGCCTGTTCTTCGGAGACTGCGCGGATGCGCTTTTGCAGCGGGAACCGCGAACGCACTTCGCGGATGGCCTGCTCGATCTGCTCGGGTGTCGCAGCCCATGCGAGCGCGCCGGGAAGTGATCCCGCTGCTGGCAACTCGCGCCCTTCAATGCGCCCAACCCGTTCGAGGAATTGCGTTACATCGGCCGCAGTGAGGTCCGGGGCGTGTTCGCGGACCATCTCGCTCGCGCGACACATACTGTCGAAGCGCGAACGAACATCGGGGGCGATCTCGCGCAACAGCCCCAATCGAAGCAGGCCGTTCTCGACGGCCGGGCACCAAACGGGAATGAATTCTGTTTCAGTGCTTGCGAGGACCGCGGACCAGAACCCCGGTCCCAGACCGGCGACGAAATAAACTTCGCCCGGAGTAACACACCGGGCCAAGCGTTCGGGTAATGGGTCAGTTGCCCGGAACAGGTGGTTCATCGCGTGCCGAATCAACCGGACCCGGCGCGTGAGAATTTCCGCGTGAAATGAGACTGGCAGGGTCGCAGTCGCGATCGAATTCAGGGCCGACGCGAGCTGGTCGTCGGTCGCACTGTCGAGAAACGCGACGGTTAGCGGTGATGCGGCGGGACGCGGAGGGGCCAACCGGCTGGCGCGGAACGCGATCAGCAACGGAACGAGCGGGAGCACACGAGTACGGTTGCCAGTCGGCATGAGCCAGTGTCCGAGTGCGAGGACAACTCACCGAGTGGAGTAAATCGTATCAGATTTAACGGTTTGGCCGAGGTAGGTTTGTGAACTTGCGGATGCGGGTAGGTTTGGTCGGCTTTGTGGATTTTAACTTGGAACCAACAAATGTGATTTTTGAAGTGAGAAACAAAAAGATCCCGCCGGAGGTCGCTACAGCGTCGCCCATTCACTGTAGATACCAACCGGCGGGACACTGGAATAATACCCCGGGCTTCCCCCGTGAGCAACTAATCGTGTCAGTTTTTTCTGCGTGGTTATCCGACACAGTCGGCTATTCGGACAATCAGGGCTAGTCTCACGGACTAGTTGAGTCTCGGTCTCGGGTTGAACAAGGAGGGTTTTTGGGACTATTCCACGAGCGAATTGCTGTTCTCTCAAAGCCTTCATCCGGTCTACACTCAGACACAATCTGGCGCAGCTATGACAATAGTTGAAGTAGCGCCCGCCGTGCCGTTGGAGGCTTCCGTGCTCGACGCAGTTGTCATCTCCGACATCCACCTCGGTAGCCCGAACTGTCAAGCGAAGTACCTCGTTCACTTCCTCGCCGAAGTGCGCCGCGGGGAACTGCGGGCGAAACAACTGATCCTCAACGGCGACGTGTTCGACTCGATCGACTTCCGTCGGCTCAAGAAACACCACTGGAAGATCCTGTCCGAAATCCGCAAGCTCGCGGACCACATGGAGATCACCTGGATCAACGGGAACCACGACGGCTCGTCGGAGGTTATCTCGCACCTGCTCGGGGTGCGGTGCGCCGACGAGATCGTGGTCGAAAGCGGGAACCGGAGGCTGCTGTTTCTGCACGGGCACCGGTTCGACGAGTTCATCTCGCGCTACCCGTTCATCACCTGGGTCGCGGACCGCATTTACAACTTCCTCCAGCGCGTCGATAAGTCGCACTCGTTCGCGAAGTTCGCGAAACGCCGGAGCAAGACGTTCCTCCGGTGCGCCCAGAAGATCGAACAGGACGCGGTGCGGTACGCGGCCAAGTTGGGGTGCGACGCCGTGTGCTGCGGCCACACGCACCTGCCGGTCGCGAACACCAGCGGGGCCGTTCACTACTTCAACAGCGGGTGCTGGACCGAGAAGCCGTGTCACTACCTCACGGTCCAGGACGGCGCGGTGACCGTTTGCTCTTACACCGAGGAAGTCCCCGACGAACTCCTCAACGCGGGCGAATTGGTCGATCACCCGGTCACGGTCTCGCTCTCTTCGGTTGCCTGAACCGGCCGTGAGGCGGGTTCGGAATCGCCCGCGATCGGTTTCGTGGGGTCGATGAGGAGCCAAAGTCCGACCCCGAGGAAGTAGACGACCCCGTACATCGTGAAGCAAATCAGAATGCCCTGCGTGCCGGGGTACTTCTTCATCAGTAAGCCGGTGATGAGGAGCGTCGAGACCGCGCCGACGAGGTTGCCGAACATGTTCATCGCGCCGGACACGGTGGCCGCGTAGTCGCGCCCGATGTCCTGGCACACGGCCCACGCGGGCGCCATGATGAGGTCGTTCATGAACCCCATCAGCACGAGGAAGAACGCAAATAGGAACAGGTTGTCCGGGTCCGCGAGTTTCACCCCCGCGGCAGCAAAGTAGCACAACCCGGCCCCACCGTAACCGATCATACCGAACAGTCTGCGCCCCCACTTGCGGTCACCTGTGCGTCGGATGTAACGGTCCGAGAGCGTCCCGCCCAACAAGCACCCGAACATCCCGATCAGGAGCGGGCACCCCGCGAGTAGAGCGAGGAGGATGCGCCCGTTTGGTTCTTCTGTCCACTTCTTGAACTCGGTCTGCAGTGTCCGAGGCAGGAAGTACATCAGGAAGTACCAGCAGAAGTTCGTCACAACGTACATGAAGCAGATGGCCCACAAGTTCCGGGAGCGGACGAGCTTGCCCCACGGAACTTGAACCGGCCCTTTTGTTTCGATCCGCCCCGCATCGATCTCGGCGCGCTCCGCTTCGTTTACCAGCGGGTGCTCGGACGGTTTGTTGCGGAAGACGAAGTAGAATACGAAGCACCAGACCGCCGCGACGCTCGCGAACAACCACATCGCACCGCGCCAACTCAGCCCCGTTGCGACCCCGTCCGCGTCCGGCTTGTGGATACCGCCGATCTTCCAGTCCGTGAGTATCACCCATACGAGCGGCGTGAGCCCGCCCATGAATCGGGCCGACATCCAGATGATGGATTTCGCGAACCCGCGGTCCGCGGCCGGGAACCAGTTATAAAGTGCCTTCGCAATATTCGGGAACGCTCCCGCTTCACCCACACCGAAGAAGAACTGGATCACGATAAGCGCGGTGAAACCGAGGTACACACCGCCGAGGTAACTGGTTCCGACGAAACCGGTTAGCCCGACGAACAGCGACCACCACAGCACAACGCGGAGCAGCGTGGAGCGCGGGCCGCGCGTGTCTCCGAGCCAGCCCGAAGGGATCTCGAACATCGCGTAGGCCAACTGGAACGCGATCAGCACCCAGAAGAAGTCCTCCTCACCCACGCCGAGGTCTTCCATGATCGCTTTTTTCGCACTGCCGTTTGCCGCTCGGTCCATGTACGTAATCATGGCCAGCAGACAGAGCAGGAAGAGTACCCAGTATCGCGTGCGCGTCGGTGCCTGATCGGGGACGGGAGCAGCGGTCATGTGGAGAACCAGCGGGAGAGCGGCGGGAAAGTGTCTTACTGTAGCCGACTGCGCATGTGACGCGAAAGGAAAACTCCTTGCCCGTCGGTAGTTCGGTCCGGTAAGCTCGCTCCCGCGCGTCGGGTCGTGCCGGTTGAGTTAGCGGTTCCTGCGGCGCTACGCCGTGGACGGGTTGAAGTGTCGAGCAGTTCAGTTAGGGCCGGCCCCTGGGTCTAAACAGGTTCAGACCCGGGACGGCCGTGCGACAGCTAGAAAGTAGCTCCGGTGACGACCGCGCGCAAAATGACCCGGGCGCCACTCAAAAGTGTCGCCCGGGTTTGTTTGTGACACGAAGCAACTATGGCTTCTTCGGCTCGGGCAATTGAGTGACGCCGACCTTCCCCTGCAACGTCGTCACGGAGAAAGACTGCATGTCGGACTTGCAGTTCAGGTTGCCGCTCCAGATAGACATCTTCGTGTTCGTGGCATCGACGATTTCGTAACTCTTGACGCCGGCCATGCTCTGGAACTCGCGGAACGATTCGCCCGCGAGCAGTTTGACCGGCTTCCCGCGAACCACCTTCCCGTTCACGGTGACCACTTCTTGAACGACGATCGCTTTATTGGTGTCGTTCTTGATCGTTACCCAACCGGCGTCCGCAGCGCTCGCGAACGTCGTCATCACGGCGAGAGACGCCGCAATGAATGCGAACAGTTTGGAGCAACGGGGGAACATGGTAAGCAGCCTTGCACCGTTCAGCGCGCGACGAGCTGACTGCCAGCATCGCCATTCTCCCCGAGTAACGCCGGCGGGTGCAAGACTTGCGCGGAAAATTTGCGAAAAACACTAATCGACGTAAATCACGCCGCAGTGCGAGGTTCTGGCTTCCCCTGTCGGGAGGCTTGGTCGAATTCTCGGACCGCGTCGACAGCCAGTTGGATCGCCGGACCGGTCCACTCGTTCATGTTCGCGGTGAAGCCCGCCTTAACCCCCGCTTGAGTGACATAGGCCAAAAGCGCCCCAACCGAACACAACTTTTGGGACGCGAGTTTCGCATCATACTCCCTGAGTCGGCGGTGCAACTCCTGGCCGTTCGATGGCAGATTCGCGTTTTTTGATGGATCGGCTTTCTGGGGGTCCGGTTTCAGTGCTTCGGTTTTGGGAACTTCTGTTTTTGGGGCTTCGGTTTTTGCTGTTGGTGCCTTTATGTTCGCTGGCGCCGGTTCATTAATTTTGGATACATCCGCCCGGGCCGCTTCTTTCTTCGGCTCAGTAGCAACGAACCCGGAAGGTGTGGGCTTTGCGCTGGGCTGGGACTTGGCTTTGGGAACCGCGAACGACGGTAGTTGCGGTGGTTGCACGATTTGCTTCTTCACCGGATCGTATTCCACCCACTGGGCCGAGAGCCGGTATAGATAGCGCCCGATTCCGAATTTCACAGCCGCACGCTTGAGCGCATCGCTGAACGCGGCCTTGAGCCGATCGCCCATGTCGGGCTGTTCGCTCGGTGACCCGACATCGGTTTTCGTGATCCACCGGTCGCCGAGTTTGCACCGGAGCCGGCACATTACGGAGCCGTCCGGCAGGATCTTGTAAACGTCCTCCCAGTTCTCGACTCCGAGTACCTCATCGAGCCGATCCTGAATGAGCCGGGCATCGATGTATGCCATCGCGAGGCAGCGGTTGTTTTTCACCATCTGCGGCTTGAACTTTACGTCGCGCGGGTTGAACGGTGCGGCGAGTTCCGAGGTGAGTGCGAGCATTTGTGGGTCGCGGGACATTACTGTTTCTGTGGACATATTTGCCCTTTCAAAATTTGGGTGATAGTGTAGTATACGGATGTAATTGTGGTGGTTTCCATGTCCGTTGGGATTTAGCGGTCGATTGATTTGGGGTGATTGTGCCGGTTTTGTGAGCACGAACGTGGGTCGACAAAATACTGATGAAAGCTGGGAGAGGTGGCGTGATTGGGAGTGAATTCAGGTGGAAACAGCGGATTTGTTAGCGAATGTTACCCCACAATCGACGCCGAACAGGAACGTACAGAGTTGCTAATGTACTTGAGGTGAAACGGTTTACGGCGCGATTGGAGTTCGCCGTCCTATGCGCGCGAGGCACGGGCCGGAAATGTTAGCATTTGTCATCAACGATCCTGGGACGGAATTTTGCGCGATGAGACGTGTTCTCGCAAAATCCTCGTCCCAGTACCCACTGGTGCGTTCGGGCACCTGGGTTTACCGACTCAGTTTGTCCGCCCCTGGCGCTGGCGTCTGGCCGATGGTCGCAAGGGCGTTAGTCAGAAAGTTGGTCGCGATTTTCTGCACGCGGACATCGATCGCGGCGCACGAAGAGTCCCAGGCGTCTTGCGGCATACCGGCCTTCCAAGGCGCCCCGGACACTTCGATATACGCCTTGGCCTTCGGCTCAGTGCCGCTCGGACGCAGGCAGACTTTCGCGGTCTGACTGTCACCACCCAAGCGGAAGATGAGGAAATTTCGCGCGGCCTTGTCGGTGTCGCCTTTGAACGGCCCCATGCGGCCGTCGGGGTCTTGGAGATCCTCGAAACTCGTGACCGGTAGGCCGCCGATTTCCTTCGGAGGGTTCTGGCGCAGCGCGTCCAGCATGCGCGCCATGTTGACCTTTCCCTCCAGGCCGGTCAGCACAATGTTCAACAGTTCGTTGCGGAAGTAGCCGAACTGCCGGTTGAGGTCGTCGAGGTAGTCCACGAGTGTGCGCCCCTGGCGCTTCTGGTAGAGCGCGGCTTCGGCCAGGAGCAGCGCTGCGCACGCGGAGTCCTTGTCGCGCACCCCCGCGGTGGCCATGATGCCGTGGCTTTCTTCGGTGGCGATGACGAAGTCCGCGATCGAGCCGCGCACGTCACCGTACTGGCCGGTGGATTCGATCTGCCAGAGTGCGTCCGCGTGGTATTTGAAGCCCACCAGGAGGTCGCTAATAACTTGCGCGCCGAACTGCCGGCCGATCCGCGTGACCTGACCCGTGGTCACTTCCGTCGTGATGACGATGGGCGCTGCGGGCAACGAGCCGGAGCGCGCCAATTGCGCGAGTTTGAAGTGCGTGAGCAGCGCGGCGAGTTCGTTCCCGGTGATGAACCGGAACGTGCCCTTACCATCGGGCGAGCGGTTCGCCATTGCGCCCAACCGGTCCGCGTCCGGGTCGGTGGAGATGATGAGGTCCGCGTGGCGCTCGATGCCGACGCGCTCGGCCCGGTCCATGCACTCCGGCACTTCGGGATTCGGGGTCTTCGTCACGTTCGGGAACTGACCGTCGGGCGTCGCCTGTTCGGGCACCGGGATCGGGCGGAACCCTTGTGCTTCCAGCACCTCGCCGGCACAGAACCCGCCGCACCCGTGCATCGGCGTGAACACGACGCGGAGTTCGTCGACCTTTGGCGGCCCGAGCGCGCTCTCGTGGCGACACAGCTCGATGAACGCGCGGTGCGGTGCGTCATCGAGGAGTTGGACCTTCCCGGCCCGCAGCGCGTCTGCGAACGGGATGTGCTTGATGACCGAGACCTCTTCAACCATCTCGCTCATCAACTGGTCTTCGGGCGGTACGAGCTGGCTCCCGCGGTCGTCGTAAAACTTACTCCCGTTGTCGTCCGGCGGGTTGTGGCTGGCGGTCATGTTCAGCCCGCCGTGCGCGCGGAGGTAGCGGATCGTGAACGATAGTTCCGGCGTGGGAATGTAGCGCTTGCTGTCGGGCGGCAAGATCACGGCTTGGATGCCGTTGGCCGCATACACCCCGGCCGCGTGCTGGCAGAACTCGCGGCTGGAGAGGTGCAGAACCGGGTTCGGTAGCGCGGAGTTGTAGACCTTCCGCTTGTCCTCGAACTGGCGCACGTCGAACGCGAGCACCACGCGGAGCGGCGACACACCCGGGAACCGCTGGCGCAGGTATTCGCAGTGCCCCTGCACGCTCGCGCCGAGGGTCCAGAGGTTCATGCGGTTCGGCCCGATGCCGACCGCCCCGCGGCGCCCCCCGGTGCCGAACGGCATCACCTGATAGAAGGAGTCGAGCAGGACGGACCAGGCTCCCGCTTGAAAGAGGCTCTCAATCTGTGGCCGGTACGCGGCGAAATCGGGGTGCGTGAGCCAAGTGTTGAGGTTCGTGAGCGCCTTCTCTTTAAGTGCGGCGTCGGCATCGATCCCGGCGAACCCGGCCCGGGCTTGGGAGATAAGGTCCATGAACGTGCGTCCTCGCGGCGAACAGAAGCGGTCGGAGAAAACTTACCGGCCGCTCCCCGCGAAGACTACTGCATTCACTCGGCAGGTGTGCCGGCTGTGACCATTGTGAACCCTACCGGTGGTGTGGTGTGGACGTTGATCGTGTGGTCGAGGTGTGGGGGGGACGCACCGTCCGCCGGGTCCACAAAGACGAAGATCTCGTAGACGCGGTTCGTTTGCAGGTTCGCGCCCGGGATGACGAGAGTGAAGCCCGCACCACCATTAGCGGGGATGTTTGTTGTGAGCGGGGCGGGCGGTGCCGGTGGGGGCGGAGTGAGGTCGGTGAAGGTGACCTTGTACCGCAGGTCGCCTCGATTGGTCGTGATGTTCACCGTGAGATCGACCCCGGGTGGAACGAACGAATTCGCAAATGGATTAATAATGTGGGGGGCTGCGGCAACACCACCCGGGCTCTGCCCCGCTGCCAATAGTGGGGTGAGTTGTTTGTTCTGTTTAGTTGGTTTTGTCAGTTTCTTTTTGCCCACGGGCGGGAACCTTTCCGAGAGTGAGGAACGTGTTACGGATCGAGCTTGGAAACGGTGAGGTCGCGCACGATGCACTGCCCGCCCTGGCAAAAGATGCCGATCCCCGATCCGAGGGTCGGGGATGTGAACTTGTAATCACGGAAAGCGGGTGGCAGTTTCGTTGCTCCCAGTCGGTTGAGTCTTGCTATTGTGCCGGTTTCGATTCCTTGGCGATTATCCGTGAGGCGGTTCAGTCGCACGCCGTCGATCCAGGTATCCACGGCATCGGGTCGAACTTCCATGACGACGCGGACGAATTGGACCAACAATTTTTCCCCCTCAGGATCCCAAGGCGCTTCCCGTTTCTCGACCGTTACCGGTGAGCCGTTCTCGTTGTCTTGCCACCAATACAACCCGCATTGGCTCTGGAGGATCTGTTTTGCCGGACCTGAACCGGGCGGGTTTGGTAAGGCGGTTCTGGGGCTGGGGCCGGCCCAAATTAGCGACTCGTGTTTAAACGGTAGCCCGTCCCACGTGCGGCGCCCGGCGTAGATCCCCGCGCAAATTTCCTGTAGCGTCGTCTGAAATGCGACGCCCACTTTTGCCTCCACTTTGTACGGGAAGGACAATGGTTCGTTGGCCAAACTCGTGATGCCGACCTGAGAATTTGTGAACGAGTGGTACCCGTCGATTGTGTCGGGGTGTAGTTCGTGCCCGGGCTCGTGAGTGGGTTGGACGAGGAGCTTACCCTTCTCATCGGTCAATCTGACTTTCTCCCCACCCGCGACGCGCTCGGCGAATGTCTTCGGCGGGTTCTCCAGTTTCGTGGGATTGCTGAACAGCGCGGCGAAAGCCACGAGAGCCACCGCGCTGCACGACATTAGTACCACGCGGTCACGCCGCGGATATTTGTTGCGCTCCGGTTCTGGGAGGACTACGGTGGTCGGCGGCGAGGGGGCTGGCACCGGAACGCTGATCGGCTTACCGCCGAGCCAGCAATCGAGATCGTCGGCGAGGGCCGCTGCGGTCGAATAGCGGTTTTCCGGCTTCTTCGCGAGACACTTCCATACGATCGCCTGGAGCGCCACCGGGACGTCCGGCGAGAGTGTCGTGATCGGCTGCGGTTCGGCGGTGCGGATGCTGTGATAAACGTCGGTGATACCGTCGTCGATGAAGGGGCGTTGGCCGGTGAGCAGTTCGTATAGGGTGACTCCCAGCGCCCACACGTCACACCCGGCAGTGAGGTTACCCTTTTTGCCGAGGGTCTGTTCGGGCGACATGTACTGCCGCGTGCCGACGGGCAAACCGGTGTAGGTCAGGTCGGAATCGTCGTCGATACACTTTGCGAGCCCGAAGTCCGCGACCATCGGTTCGTTACCCGGTCCGAGCAAGATGTTGAGCGGTTTGAGATCACGGTGAAAGATCCGGACAGCGTGCAGAGCCTCGACCGCGCGCGCGACTTTCACCATGAGGCGGACCGCGGCGCGAAGATCCGTGCGGATGCGGTTGAGTTGCTCGCTGAGTGTACCCCCGGGCACGAACTCCATCGTGCAGTAGGGGAACCCGTGCCAGTCGCCCGCGTCGTAAACGGGCACGATGTTTGGGTGTTTGATGGACGCGAGCGTGTGAACCTCGCGCACGAATCGGTCACGAGTGACGTCATCGTTGTTGCCGGGGTTAGTGAGCTTCAGCGCGACGAGGCGCCCCGTCGCGGTGTGTGTGGCGCGGTAGACCACACCCATTCCCCCGCGCCCGATGAGCTTCTCGATGACGTAGCCGGGGATCGGTGGCAACGAAGCCGCGCGCGGCGCGACCATGTTTTCGGTCGATTCGGGGTGCGTGATCCGTTCGGGATCGTTCGGTCCGGGGGTGGATACGGCCGGGAGCGTAGCACCCAGAAGGTCGGCACTGATAGGAGCACCCGGCGCAAGCCAATCCTCAGTTGGACGGCGCAGCTCCTGGGATCGGTCCGCGTCTGGGGCGAATTGTGTTTCGGTGTTCGAGTCAGGCATAGGTTGCTGGTGCGGTTGGGTGAAAGGTCACGCACTTTTGGCGCAACTTGTGAGTGCAACTCCTTCAATCAAAGCCGGGTGAAGATGAGGTGGCACGATTGTGTTCGCGAACGGGGCCGTGGAGTTTCGTCAGGTGCGATCATGGTGTGGCTCGGGGTTCAAGAAACGCCACACATAATACCCGATGCTCAGGCGCTGTGAAGAATGTGCACCGTGGAATTCATCTTCGCCGCACGAACTTAGTCGGACCGAAGATCGAACCCGGTGGTGGCCAGGTGCGTCGATTTTCCGACGCTATCATGAACGGAGCGTCTGTCGATCGAGTTTGGCGAGGCAATCGTGAGCACCCTGGAATATCGGTTCGATGTCGTTGTGGTCGGCGCGGGGCACGCGGGTACGGAGGCGGCGATGGCCGCCGCTCGCCTGGGCCTTAAAACGTGCCTCCTCAGTATGAATGCGGACGCGGTTGCTCAGATGAGCTGCAACCCGGCCATCGGTGGCGTGGCGAAGGGGCAAATCGTCCGCGAGATCGATGCCCTCGGCGGCGTGATGGGGAAGTGCATCGATGCCAGCGGGATTCAGTTCCGCGTGCTGAACGCCTCGAAGGGGCCGGCGATGCACTCGCCGCGCGCCCAGGCCGACAAGAAGCTCTACCAATTCACGATGAAGCGGTGGGTCGAGGAGCAGGAAAACCTCACGCTCCGCCAGGAACTTGTCGAAGGTCTGCTGCTGGAAGAGTTCTCCGATTCCGGTTCGGCCGCAACGAAGCGCGCCATCGGCGTCGTGACGCGCGGCGACACGCGCTACCTGGCGCCAGCGGTGATTCTGACTACCGGCACGTTCCTCAAAGCGATCATGCACACGGGCGAGGCGAAGACTGTCGGCGGGCGCGCCGGTGATTCGTCCGCCGAGGGGATGAGTAACAGCCTCGCCGCTGCGGGGTTCGAGTTGGCCCGATTCAAGACCGGCACCCCGTGTCGGCTCAACGGGCGCACGATTGATTTCACGAAATGTACCGTTCAGCCGGGTGACGACACTCCGCGGCCGTTCAGCTTCAGCACCGAGAAGATCACCGTTCCGCAAGTCGTTTGCCACAGCACCGAAACTACGGCCGCTGTTCACGACATCATCCGCGCGAATTTGCACCGCGCCCCGATGTATTCGGGCCAAATTTGCGGGCGCGGACCACGATACTGTCCCAGTATTGAGGACAAGGTGGTGCGGTTCGCCGACAAGGATTCGCACCTCATCTTCCTGGAACCCGAGGGTCTGAATACGCGGGAGTATTACTGCAACGGCATCAGCACCAGTCTGCCGAAGGACGTGCAGGCCGAAATGCTAAAGCACATCCCGGGACTGGAGAACGCGGAAGTGATGCGCTGGGGGTACGCGGTCGAGTACGACTTCGCCCCGCCAACGCAACTTCACCCGACACTCGAAACCAAGCCGGTCACCGGGCTTTACTTCGCCGGGCAGATCAACGGCACCACAGGTTACGAAGAAGCAGCAGCTCAGGGGCTGATGGCTGGTTTGAACGCGGCCCTCAAGCTTAAGGGGGAACAGCCGCTCGTCCTCGACCGGAGCCAGGCGTACATCGGCGTGCTGCTCGACGACCTCGTGACGAAGGGGGTGGACGAGCCGTATCGCATGTTCACGTCGCGTGCGGAGTACCGACTCCTCCTACGGCACGATAACGCCGACCGACGGCTCACCCCGTTGGGGCGCCGGGTCGGGTCCGTGAGCGATGCCGACTGGGAGCGCTTCCAGCGGAAGGAGCAAGGCATCACTGAGCTTCAGCACACGCTGAAAACGAACCGCAGTGACGGCGACAACCTCGCGACGTGGTTGCGACGCACGGAGGTCGAGTGGTCCGCGGTCGTCACGCGCTTGCCGGCCCTCGCCGAGTGGGACGCTCGGCCCGATGTCGTCGAGCAGGTCGTTCTAGAGGCGAAGTACAGCGGGTACATCGACCGTCAGGCGGCGGAGGTGGAGCGCTTCCAGCGCCTGGAGCACCGACGCATCCCCTCCACCTTTGACTTCGCCGCAGTTCACCAACTCCGCCACGAAGCGCGTGAGAAGCTGAGTCGGGTGCGCCCCACGAGTTTAGGTCAGGCGAGCCGCATCAGCGGCATCACCCCGGCCGACTTAGCAATGCTGTTGCTTTATCTCGATTGAGCAGTTATGGGCCGCTTGCCCGTTGGGGAGAAGCCGGGTAACCGGCACCACCCGCGGGGTCGGTCGCGGACTCGCTGACGCGCACCACCCGCACAGGTCTCACGGTTCCCGGCTCCGCTACGCGGAAAGCTGGCAAAATCGTGTGGGCTGCGGTAAGTGGGGCGCCGATGATTGACGCGACCGAGTCGGCAGGAGCCTGAGTCTGGTTCACGGGCAAGAGCCGCAGTTTGTTCCGGCGCGAACGCGCGTGACGGGGCGACCTGGGTAAGGTGTCCGGATCAAAAGGTCGGAAGTTGGGTCGGGTGTGAATTTCACCCCGATTACGATGATCTCGACCCGTTGATCGGACAGCGACCTTAGGTATGATGGGGTGAGGCAGTCGTAGCCGCTCCGTCTTGCACCGCTACTGTGTCGCTTCACCCGGATCGATCGGCTGTCTTCCCCCTCCTGCGCCAGTCCGTTTCGTGCTTCGAGCGCGAGACGGGAAACGGCGCGGCCAGATGTCCTGCGTGAGTCACGGACGAAAGTTTCGGTCCGCAGCCCGGCTCGGTCGTTCGGCCGTGCGCGGATCTCCCCCATGCGAGCCGGCTGAGCCGGCCAGGTGGATGCGCGTATGAAGACGGTGTTCACAACCGGCGAAGCGGCGAAGATTTGCAAGGTTTCGCAGCAAACCATCATCCGCTGTTTCGACAACGGGCAGCTCAAAGGGTTCCGCGTCCCGGGTAGCAAGTTCCGGCGCATCCCCCGCGAGGCCCTGTACAAGTTCATGAAGGACAACGGCATCCCCACGGACGCCCTAGAGAGCGGCAAGCGCAAGGTGCTGCTCGTGGACGACGAGCCGGAAATCGTTCAGGTCGTCAACGACGCGCTCCAGGCCGACGGGCGCTTCGAGGTCCGGATCGCGTCCAACGGGTTCGACGCGGGCATGATGGTCAAGGACTACCGCCCGGACCTCATCATCCTCGACGTGATGCTGCCGGACATCAACGGCAAGGAAGTGTGCCACCGCGTGCGCGCCGACGCTTCGATGGAAGACGTCCGGATCATCTGCATCTCGGGCATGATCGAAGAGGACAAGGTTCAGGAACTCAAACTCGCGGGCGCCGACGACTTCCTCCCGAAGCCGTTCGATGTGGACCACCTCATCGAGAAGATGTGCGCCCAACTGGATATCGAAACCGGCGTTCTGGCCTGAAGTTGGTCCGGACGATCGGCCGGCACGGACCGGCCGTTCGCCTCAACCGAGGAGTCTCTCAGTGCCAGGGAAGGCGGTGGGGCGGACCGCGGCGGGAGTGCCGTGGCTGTGCCCCAATACAGATAGCCTGATTCGGCTCGCCGATGCCCCGGCGGGTCTCGCACGGCAATCTGCCGCCGACGGCTCCGTCGATGTCGGGCTGCTCGCGTTCCTGCTCCGGTTCGCTCCCCCGGCTGCACAGCCGGAACTGAGTTTGTTTTGTCCGTCTGCACTTTCTGTCGCCGCACTTCCAGACACTGCTGCTGCGTATCTGGCTGCCACACCAAGTGGTTGGGCCGATCCCGAGTCGGCAGTTGCGAAACGGTGTCGTGAGTTTTCCACTCGCGCGAACGCATTCGCACGAGCGCTGGTTGCCCATACGCGCCGGACGAGCGCCGAGCGAGTGGCCGCGATCATGTGGCTCGCGCCGTTGGGCTGGCTCGCGGTGGCGTCTGTCGATCCCGGCGCGGCCGGGGAACCACTGCACGATCCCGCTTCGCTGCCCACGCCAGAGCTTCAGGCCGAACTCTGGGGACTCGACCAGAACGCGATTGCTCGCCGACTCGCGAACCGTTGGCGCCTGCCCGACTGGATCGCTACCGTTCTGGGGAACCTGAACCTGCCGCTGGTCGCGGCCCGCGCGGTTGCGGTCGACTTCGATCTCTTTATTCTCGCACAATTTGCGGCACTTGAAACGGAACGCCGGGGCCACTCGCTCGGGCTTACGGCTGGCGCGGACCGCGCGTCGCTGCTCAAGGAACTCAAACTCGACGACGCGACTGTCGGTGAACTATGGGCCGCAGCCACAGCAGCCCGACAGACGGAAACTGTGACTCCGTCGAATGTCGATCCGAACCCGCACAAAGTTCCGCTCGTTACTAACCTCCTGAAGATGGCGGGGGAGAGCCGGCGCCGAAACGGTGCTTCGCTCGTTGTTCGGCTCGAAGACCGCCTCGACGACCTCCACCGCGCGGTTGCTCACGTAGGTGGTGAAGCCGACACGCGAGTGCGGGACGCGAAACTCGCGGCGCTGGCCGAACTTGCGGCCGGAGCCGGGCACGAGATCAACAACCCGCTCGCGATCATTTCGGGCCACGCCCAACGACTCGCTCGCACGGAACCGGACCCGGATCGTGGCGCGACGTTGCAAACCATCATTCGCCAAACGCAGCGAATTTCGGGGATCGTGCGCGATCTCATGCAGTTCGCGCGACCGTCGCAGCCGAAGCCGCACCGCGTGACGGCAGCCGATCTCGTGAACGCGGTCCGCGACGAACTCGCGCCGTTCGCGGCGGAAAAGCGCGTCCGTCTGGAAGTCGGCACCGTTCCGGCCAACGCATTCGTTCGCTGTGATCTCGCCCAACTCAAACACGCTCTCGTCGCGGTCGTCCGTAACGGCATCGAGGCCGCAGGTGCCGACGGCTGGACGCGGATCAGTTGTCACGACAGCGACGAAGAGTTCGTTACGTTCACCATTGAGGACAGCGGACCGGGACTGAACGCGGCGGCCCTCGAACATGCGTTCGATCCGTTCTACTGCGGGCGATCGGCCGGTCGCGGTCGCGGGTTGGGACTACCCACCGCGTGGCAATTCGTGCGGCAAAACGGCGGCGACGTGCGCCACGAACCCGTGAGCGGCTTGACGCGGTTCGTCGTGACTGTTCCGCGCTCCATCACACTTGATTTCCTCGACCGTCAGTCCGCTTAGTTGATTGTTAATCATTGTCGCGTAAGCACTTCCGTCGAAATTGCTAACAAAAGATAACAATTTGGCCCGGTGGGGCCGTCACCGCTGTGAAATACGCCGTGGAAACTGCGTAAACGGCTCCAAATTTTGGCCAATTTGTAGCATCTGCGTTTCAAAAAACGGCTCTGGACGCTACAGGGTGTCTGTCGTCGGCTAACATCCAGCCAAAATTTGACCCGTTTGGCTACAAATCGCACAAAAACAAAGGGAAGAACCGCGGATCACACAGATAACGCGGATCGGACTCGGACGCCCCCCAACAGTCTCAACGGGCATTATACCCAGATGTGTACGGAAATTCAGTAAATTTCTTAAAATCGTGGAACGAGGCATGAGGGAAATGAACTGTTCGGACGGTTCCGAAACCGTGCTTTAGAATAAGTGCGCTTGGCTCATGCCGGAGATTGCCAACCATCGGTCGCGCAGCCAGTGACTTAGTCTTCAAACGACACCACATCACCGAACCGGGCTTTCAACGCCTGTTTGCCTCTCTGCCCAATCTTTCTGCACTTCCAGAGTGTCAGCCCGTCCAACCGCCCCAGGTGCGGGGACGAGGCAAGCGCCAGCGCCCCGGAATCCGTCAGCGGATTCCCCGCCAAACCGAGGTGCGAAAGAGACGAGACCACCGGCGAGGCCGCCAGGACGCCAACTCCGTCGTCACCGATCCGGTTTTGTCCCAGGTCCAGGTTATCCAGCCGGGTCAGATGGGTAGAGTTGCCCAGTGCCCGCGCGCCCGCATCCCCGAAGCGGTTGTCCGAGAGATGGAGCTCGGTCAGGTTGCACACGTATGACGATGAGGCCAGGGCACGGGCGTCGGCCGGACCCAGCCCAAAGCCGTCCAAGATGAGCCGCTTGATCCGGGACAGTTCCGGCACTTCCAGTACCGGCGCGAGGGCGCGCAAGCGCATGAAACTCGCACTTTGGATAGGAGCCGCCGCGAAGATAGCGGCCGCGTTCCGGCGGAACGCTTCGCTGTCATCACACCACACATCCCAGACGAAGCCACGCGGGAAGTTGGTGGAGTTCCAGCGGACGCCGTCGAGCATCGGGAGTTCGTTCGCCCACCGGTCGCAGTTGGTTTCGAGCACACTCTTGCGTTCGTTAATTTGCCACCGCCGCGCGCTCGGCAGGTCGGGGCGAGCCAACTCGCACTGAACGCGGATGAATTCGGCACGTAATGCGTCGTCCGGGTCGCCGGTCGCCTCCAAGAACTCGGCGTATTCCAGTCTGGCTGAATCGTCATCGGGGCGCTCGCATACGGCACGTAAACGCGCCTCGCGCTCGTCCAGTGCTGGACCTGCCTGCTGATCCGCTTTACGATTCCTTTCGCCACGCCATCGATCCATGATCGGCTCGGTTGAGGTGTCACCCACGACCCATTTCTTTGGTTCAACTACGACTTGTTCAGCAGAGTGTCGACGACGTGGCATTCTCTCAAATGCGGCCCTGGTCCTCGGCCGTGCATCAGGATCTCTTGATTGTCGCAGCCCGCATTTTCGAGCGCGTCAACCAGGATCGGCATCCCGGAAAAGTCACGAGAATCGCATCACGAGTGTTGGATCGGGGAGAAGTAACCTTACTCTCTTCCAGTGTCGTCGAGCAGAACGGACAACGCTCGCTGATGGTTCGTCAGGAACCCGCGGGTAACGACGTAGTGATCGGTTTCGGTGTAGGGCGTCTCGCGGATACCATCCGCTCCAAAAACGTAAATTCGAGCATCCGGGTGCGCCATGATGATTGGCGAGTGAGTCGCGATAACGAACTGCGCGCCGGTTTTGCAGAACTCGTGTAACAGCGCCAGGAACTCGATTTGTCGTTGGGGCGATAGTGCCGCTTCGGGCTCATCCATCAGATAGAGCCCATTCCCTCGAAACCGGTTCTTGAACAGAGCGAAGAACGATTCCCCGTGAGATTGTTCGTGGAGTGAGCGGCCACCGTAGGCGGAGAGCAGGTCTGGATCCAAGCGCTCGATCTCGGTCGCCACGTTGTAGAAGCTCTCGGCCCGAAGGAAGTAACTGTCCCTCGGCACCACCGATTTTGCAAGTCTCAGCGCCTCGCCGAGTTTGGAGTGCGAGGCCCGGGTCGCGAAGTTGAAGTTCCGGCTCCCGCCTTCCGGGTTGAGTCCGCACTCAACCGCAATCGCCTCCAACAGAGTCGATTTCCCGGCCCCGTTCTCACCAACGAAGAACGTCACTTTCGGATGAAGGTCGAGCGTTTCGAGGTTGCGGATCGCGGGTAAGCAGTACGGAAAGCTGTCCGGAGCGGTGATGCGCTCGCGTAGTAGTTGGACGCGGAGCAGGTACGGGCCGGGACGTGTTGGTAGCTTTCGGCGGGCCATTGTGCTTTCTCATCGGCGAAATGGGTTCACTACTTTGGGTCTTCTCGCGGCCATTTTCATTAGCTGAAAGAAGCCAACACGGAATCTCGGCACGTCTTTCTTGAATTGAATCCGGTCACCGCTTGCGGGCGGGCGTTCCGACCATTAATCTCGGGGTGTTGGTTCTCAATTCGCGATCGAACATTACCCGGAAGGACGCCGGTTCATGTTGCGCGTCGTGGCGGATCTCGCCCGCAACATCGCTCAGTTGGTTTACCCGAACGAGTGCCTGATTTGCGACGCCCGGGAGGGCGAAGCGGGCACGTTCCGGCACGGACTCTGCACCGACTGTCACCGCGCCGTGACCACGGACCCGTTCCCGGTGTGCCCCTGGTGTGCTCAAACGGTCGGCCCGCACACCGATACCGCGAACGGGTGCGGCGAGTGTCGCGGGGTGTCGCTCGGTTTTGAACGCGCGTTTCGGCTCGGCCCACACGAAGGGAAATTGCGCGACGCCGTGTTGCGCACGAAAGTGCTCGCGGGCGAGGGCTTGGCCGATTTGCTCGGGCGCACGTTCGTAGAGCACCGCGGCACCGATCTTGCGAGTGTCCCCGTCGATTTAGTGTGCCCCATTCCCCTCCACTGGTGGCGCAAATGGACGCGCGGTTACAACCAAGCCGAAGCTGTTGCCCGCGAACTCGCGGCGGGGTTACGTGTCTCGTTCGATCCGAGGTTGCTTGTGCGAACGCGACACGCGACACAACACGTGCAGGCGTCACGCACGGCGCGACTGGCGAACATGAAGGGTGCTTTTCGGGTGCGGGCCGGCGCAAGGCTACTCGGCCAAACGGTACTGCTGGTAGATGATGTGATGACCACGGGGAGTACGGTGAGCGAGGCGGCCCGGACGCTTCGGGCCGCCGGCGCGGATCGCGTGGTGATCGGGGTTCTGGCCCGTCGGTAGGAGTCGTGCGGGTCGGACCAGTGGAACAGGGACGTGCGCTCGTAACGAGCCAGCGGGTCGCACCGGAAGCGGCAGCCCGCGGCCATAAATCGGACAGGCTTCCGACCCGGTTTCCTGCTGAGGGGGCCGGTCGGAGTGTGATACCAAATAGGTTAAGGATCGCGGCACTCCGGGGGGTATGCTGCGGTCCCCTTAATGGGGGAGAAGAGGAAATGACACGTTTCGTCTTGGGCCTTGTCGGTGTGCTGGCGTTCAACACACTGGCGTGGGCCGGCCCGAATGATCTGTTCACGGAAAAAGACAAAGACTTCGGCGTCAGCCCGAAGGGAACCGTTCTGGTTCACTACTTCCGGTTCACCAATACGACCAAAGAAACCATCACGCTGGGTCAGCCCCGCGTGTCGTGCGGTTGCGTGACCCCGGCCCTCACGACGAACCGCGTCGCCCCGGGCGAAACGGCCGCCGTGATCGCGTACATGGACACCAAGCGCATCCCGAACGCGGGCATCACCAAGACCGTTCTGGTCTACGTGCCGTTCACGTCGCCGACGTTTGAAGAGGTGGCCCTGAAGGTCACGACCGTGACGCGCGACGACCTGATGATGTCGCCGGACACGCTCGCGTTCGGCACCGTCACGAAGGGGAAGGGCGCGAAGATTTCGACGAAGGTGACCTTCACGAGCGACGCGAACTGGACCGTGAACAAGGCCACCAGCACCGGCGGGTTCGTGAGCGTGGAAGCGAAGCTCAACTCCCGCAGCGGCAGCATTGTGACCTACGACGTGACCGCGACGCTCGACAAGGAGTGCCCGGCCGGTAACTGGACCTCCGACATCTACCTCGAAACCTCCAACACGGCCGTCGCGAAGCTCCGCATCCCGGTCACCGTGGCCGTGAGTGCCGCGGTCGCCGCGTCGCCCGAAATCGTGGCCTTCGGCAGCGTGAAGATGGGCAGCGCGTCCGAACAGAAGGTGACGATCCAGAGCGCCACGCCGTTCAAGATCCTCGAAGTGAAGGGCGCGGACGAGCAACTGTCGGTGAAGGTCGACAAGGATAGCGCGAAGCCGGTCCACACGGTCGTCATCGCCGCGAACCCGGCCGCGGCCGGCGGGTTCACCCGCAGCGTCGAGATCGTGACCGACAACAAGGACCAACCGTCGATCATCGTGCCGGTGACCGCGAAGGTCGTGAGCAAGTAACTGGTTCGGTTCGTGACTTCTGCGAAAGCCCGCCTGCACCAACAGGCGGGCTTTCTTATTTGTTGGGCGCGGTCGCGTTCTCTATCACAACAGTAATTCCAGAAGTCTGACGCCCCGTGAGGCTCGCCGCATGCCGGAAGTGAAGTCCCCGCCGTTCAAGAAGCTCCTCGTTGCCAACCGCAGTGAAATCGCGATTCGTGTGTTCCGCTCGGCACACGAACTCGGGCTGCGCACGGTCGCGATCTACTCGCACGAGGACCGGTTCGCGCTGCACCGCTTCAAAGCGGACGAAGCGTACCAAGTCGGGAAACCGGGCGAGCCGATTCGCGCGTACCTGGACATTCCGGGGATCGTCAAACTGGCGAAGGAAATCGGCGTCGACGCCATTCACCCCGGCTACGGCTTCCTCTCGGAAAACGCCGCGTTCGCACGCGCCTGTGCCGAGGCGGGGATCACGTTCGTCGGTCCGCGTCCGGAAGTGTTGGAACAACTCGGAGATAAGGTTTCGGCGCGCGAAATTGCCAAGAAAGCGCAGGTGCCGGTCCTGTCCGGGGGCGAAACCCCGCTCGCGAGCATCGATGAAGCGAAGGCTCTCGCGGATAAACTCGGATACCCGGTCATCGTGAAGGCGTCGATGGGCGGCGGCGGGCGCGGGATGCGCGTCGTCCACACCGCGGACAAGTTGCAAGACGCGGTCGAGTCCGCTCAGCGCGAGGCCGGGGCCGCGTTCGGCGTCACCGACGTGTTCCTCGAAAAGTTCGTGGTGCGCGCCAAGCACATCGAAGTGCAGTTGATCGGCGACAAACACAACGGGCTGGTTCACCTGTACGAGCGCGACTGCTCCATCCAGCGCCGGCACCAAAAGGTTGTCGAACTCGCCCCCGCGCCGAATCTCCCGGAGGACATCCGCCAGGGCATCCTCGACGCGGCCCTGTCGGTCGGGAAGGCGTGCGGCATCGACAACGCGAGCACGGTCGAGTTCCTCTACGACACCGACGCGAAGAAGTTTTACTTCATCGAAGTGAACCCGCGCATCCAGGTCGAGCACACGGTCACGGAGCAGGTGACCGGGTTCGACATCGTCCGGTCGCAGATCCTCATCGCGTCCGGGCTGCCGCTCGGCCACGAGCGCGTCGGCTTACGGCAAAACGAGATCACCACGCGCGGCTACGCGATCCAGTGCCGCGTGACGACGGAAGACCCGGCCAACGGCTTCGTTCCGGACTACGGGCGCCTCAGCGCGTACCGTTCGAGTGGCGGCCCCGGCATCCGCCTCGACGCGGGCACCGCGTTCGGCGGGGCGGTCATCACGCCCTTCTACGATTCGCTGCTCGTGAAAGTGACCGTCAGCGGACTCACGTTCGGCGACTGCGCGACGCGGATGGAGCGCTGCCTTCAAGAGTTCCGCGTGCGCGGGGTGAAGACGAACATCCCGTTCCTGCTGAACCTGATCGCGCACGAACAGTTCCTGGCCGGGGACGTGACGACGCGGTTCCTCGACGAGACTCCGGACCTGTTCCGGTTCGCGGCCCGGCGCGACCGCGCGACGAAGGTGCTGTCGTACCTCGCGGAAGTGGTCGTGAACGGGCACCCGGAGGTTCGCGAGGGGGCCAAAATCACGCGCGCGGAGGGGACCAGTACCCCGGTCGCGCGGCTGCGCCCCCACGCCAGCGCCGCGTCGCTCCCGAAGGGCACGCGCGACAAGTTCAAGGAACTCGGGGCGGTGGAGTTCGCGAAGTGGACGCGCTCGCAGTCCCGGTTGCTGGTCACCGACACGACGATGCGCGACGCGCACCAGTCGCTGTTTGCGACGCGGATGCGCACGTTCGACATGCTCGCGATCGCGGACCGCTACGCCGAGAACCACGCGGACCTGTTCTCGCTGGAAATGTGGGGCGGGGCGACGTTCGACACGTCGATGCGGTTCTTGAAGGAGTCGCCGTGGGACCGGCTCGCCCGGCTCCGCGAGCGCGTGCCGAACATCCTGTTCCAGATGCTGGTGCGGGCCGCGAGCGCGGTCGGGTACACGAACTACCCCGATAACGTCGTGTACGAGTTCATCCGGCTCTCCGCCGAGGCCGGGATGGACATCTTCCGCATCTTCGACGCGAACAACTGGTTGCCGAACATCAAGCTCGGCATCGACGCGGTTCTGAAGACGAACGCGATCTGCGAGGCCGCGATCTGCTACACGGGCGACATCCTCGACCCGAAGCGCGACAAGTACACGCTCAATTACTTCGTGAACCTCGCGAAGGAGTTGGAGAAGCTCGGTACGCACTTCCTCGCGATCAAGGACATGGCAGGCCTGCTCAAGCCCTACGCCGCGAAGCGCCTGGTGAAGGCGCTCCGGGAAGCGGTCGGGGTGCCGATCCACTTCCACACGCACGACTCCGCCGGCGGGCAACTCGCGTCGTACATGATGGCGGCGGAAGAGGGCGTGAACATCGTGGACTGTGCGTTCGCGCCGATGGCCGGCGTGACCTCGCAGCCGAGCCTGAACGCGCTCGTCGAGGCGACGCGGTTCACCGCACGCGACACCGCGCTGAACTTCGACGCGCTGCAAGAAACGGCCACGTACTGGGAGGGGGTGCGCAAGCTCTACGCCCCGTTCGAGACGGGCCAGCTCGCGAGTTCCGCAGAGGTCTACCTCCACGAGATGCCCGGCGGCCAGTACGCGAACCTGTACCAACAGGCGCACTCGCTCGGCGTCGGGGACCGGTGGACCGAGGTCGGTCGGCTATACGCCGGGGTGAACCAACTGTTCGGCGACATCGTGAAGGTGACCCCGACGTCCAAGGTCGTCGGCGACATGACGCTGTTCATGCTCGCGAACAACCTGACGCCCGAGATGGTGCTCGACCCGAAGCGCGAGATCGCGTTCCCGGAATCGGTGGTCGAGTTCTTCGAGGGAAAACTGGGCCAGCCCCCGGGCGGGTTCCCACCCGAACTCCAGGCGCGCATCCTGCGCGGGCGCAAGCCGCTCACGGACCGCCCCGGCGCGACGCTCCCGCCCGCGGACCTCGCGAAAGCGAAGAAGGACCTGGAGGGCAAGCTCCGGCGCCCGCCGACGGAGCAGGACGTGATCTCGTACCTGCTGTACCCGAAGGTGTTCAGCGACTTCGCCGACCACCAGGCGAAGTACTCGGACCTGAGCGTGCTCCCCACGCCCGCGTTCTTCTTCGGGATGACGAAGGGCGAAGAGGTCAGCATCGAGATCGAGCCGGGCAAGACGCTCATCATCAAGTTCCTCACGATCGGCGAACCGCAAGCGGACGGCCGGCGCGTGGTGTACTTCGAGCTGAACGGCCAGCCGCGCGAGATCCTGGTCACGGACAAGTCGCTCACCGGCGTGGCTGTGAAGGCCCGCGCGAAGGCCGAGAGCGGGAACGCGAAGCACATCGCCGCGCCGATGCCCGGGGCCGTGGTCGCGGTCGCGGTGGCGCCCGGCGACGAGGTCGCGGCCGGGGCGAAGCTCCTCACGCTCGAAGCGATGAAGATGGAAACGACCCTCTACTCGGAGCGCGCCGGGAAAGTGGCCGAAGTGCTCGTGCGCCCGGGCGTTCAGGTCGAGGGCGGCGACCTAGTGATCCGGTTCGAGTGACCCCGTTTTAGGGTGCGCGATGCTGCCAGTCGTGTTGTTGGTGTGTTCGGTGGGCGCGGACCCCGCGCCCACGATTACCTCCCCCGTCGGTACGGGGGAACAGGGCTTCGCGGGGGACGGTGGCCCGGCGGCGAAGGCCAAGCTCGATCAGCCGTTCGACGTCGCGTTCGATAAGGCCGGCAATCTCTACTTCTCCGACACGTTCAATCACCGGGTTCGCAAGGTCGATGCGAAGACCGGTGTTATTTCCACCGTTGCCGGGAACGGCAAAAAGGGCTTCGCCGGTGACGGGGCAAAAGCCACCGACGCGAGCCTGAACGAGCCTTACGGCGTCGAACTCGATGCCGACGGCAACCTCTACATTGTGGACCGACTCAACTTTTGTGTGCGCAAGGTGGACGCCAAAACCGCGTTCATTTCTACTGTGGCCGGCACCGGCGGGAAGTCCGGCTTCGGCGGCGATCGTGGGGCCGCGGACAAGGCGCTGCTCGTGGAGCCGAACGGCATTTGCCTCGACGGGAAGGGGAAGCTCTACATCGCGGACGTGGCCGGCCACCGTGTGCGGGTCGTGGACGTCGCGAAAGGTACGATCGACACGCTCGCGGGCACGGGGAAGGGGGCGACGGTCGGCGACGGCGGCCCACTCAAGGACGCGGTGCTCTTTGGTCCGCGTGCGGTCGCGATGACCCCGGACGGGCGGCTTTACATCGTCGAGCGCAACGGGCACTGCGTGCGGGTCGTGGACCTTACGAAGGGAACGATCGCTCGTTTCGCGGGCACCGGGAAGAAGGGGTATACCGGCGACGGCGGGAAGGCGCTTGACGCGACCTTTGACGGCCCGAAAGAAATCGACGTCGACAAAGACGGCAACGTGTTTCTCGTGGACACAGAGAACGAAGCGATTCGGCGGATCGATGCCAAAACCGGAGTCGTCACGACGGTCGCGGGGAAGGGCCGGACGAAAACGCCGGGTCTCGGCGACAACGGCCCCGCGACTTCCGCAACACTCGGTCGGCCGCACGGGGTCGCGGTGAGTCCGGACGGTGCACTTTACATCGGTGACACGAACAGTCACCGCATCCGCAAGGTGAAATGACCTTACCGCCCGGTGAAGTACCCGGCGGCGAACGCGATCCCGAGCATGACGGTAACTGCACCGGCGAGTAGAGTCGCCTGCTGGGAATTGAGGACGATCACCCGGGGAGGTTCGCCGAGGCTCATCGCGTCCGGGCCGGAAACGCGCGCGGGTGCGGGGCGCTCCGGTTCTTTCGGGATCTCGTCTAACCCCAAAAGCTCGTCCATGTCGCGCTCGAACAGCGGGCGCTCGTCGGGCGACTTCGCGGGCGCTTTTACCGCGGGCTTCGGAACCGGCGGTGGGGCCATTCGCGCTTTTGGCGCTTTTGCTACTGGTACATCTTCCAACACCATCGGTGGAGCCGCGACCGGTTGCACGAGTTGAGCCGCCGGCTTCACGATGCGCTCGGTCGCCACGTTCTCGAGCATTTCCTCCACGTCGTCCAGGTTGAGGTGCTCGGTCTTCGCGTCGTCCGGGTGTGCGGGCACGACGATCGCACCGCCGCAGTGTGGGCAGGTCGTTTCTGTGCCGGCTTTGCGGGTCGCGATCCCGAGTCGGCGGGTACAGTGTGTGCAGCGGAACCGGATGGGCATTCCGAAGTCTCCGGCCAACGACGGACTACGAGGGTGGTTAGTGCAGTATACCCGATCGCCCGGTCCCGGGTGTCCGAATCCGGTCGGGAGCTTGATCCGCCGGCCGCCCCGGGAAACAATGAGTGTCCGAGGCGCGAACACCGATTGGAGCACCCCATGACCCCACGCCGCACTCGTTTAGCTCTCGCCCTGGCACTGTTCCTGGGCTGTGCCTCGATCGCGGTCCCGGCGGACGTCGTCGTCCTCAAGGACGGCTTCGTGATCCAGGGGGACGTGCGGAAGGAGACCACTTCGATCGTCGACAAGGCCAGCGGGCGCTCGATTCCGATCGTGAAAGCCGACGGGCTCGACATGATCGACGAGGGGCCGAAGTGGACGATCTTCAGCACCCACGCGAAACAGCTCGGTGCGATCTCCCCGGACATCAAGCTCCGCCCGGAGTACCGGGCGTACAAGATGCCGTTCCCGGGGCGGAAGGGGAACAACCCGCTCACCGACATCGGCGAGACCGTGAAGGTCAGCGAGTTCGACTCGAAGTGGATCCGAACGATCGAGGCGAAGTCGTTCATCGCCGCGAACGCGAAGATCGACCAGCAGATCACGTACATGGACCCGTACTTTATTTACATGGTCTCGGCGACGCACCTCTGGCGCCTCTCGTTCCGCACGAACGAGTGGGATCCGAAGCTCGTCCGTAAGCTCCTGCTCATGCACCCCGATCTGGCCGAACCCGACGGCAAGTGCGACCCCCTGAAGCGGATCGCGCTCGCCCGGTTCATGCTCGACGCCGGGTGGCTCCAGTTCGCCAAGGACGAGATGGACCGGCTCAAGCGCGACTTCACGGGCGCGCTATCCAAGGACGCGCAAGAGGCGCACGACAAGATCACGAAGGACATCGACACCGTCACGGCCGACCTCGTGGCGCGCGAGGCCGAAAAAGCGCTCGCGGCCGGGCGCTACAAGTACGCGGCCGAGGTGCTCGCGGTCTTCCCCGAGAAGACCGCCGACTCGAAAGAAGTGGCCCGGGCCGCGAAAGTGGGCGCCGAACTGAAGACCGGTCAGGAGCGCCACGACACCGCGCGCCGGGTGCTGAACGGCCTCGTCGACGACGTGGGCGGGAAGCGCCCGCTCAACGCACTCGTTGCAGTTGGTGGGGGGCTGGCGCAGGGGGCCTGGAAGCCGGAGAAGGCCGTCACCTCGCAGGCGCTCGAACTCGCGACGGCGGGCGCGCAGGTGATCGAGGAACTGCACCCGGATTCCGCGATTCGCATCGAAACGTTTGTAACCCTTGCGACTCAAGCCGAGCGGGAGCGCGCGGCCGGTAAGGAGCCGACCAAGAAGCCCGACGAACTGGTCGCCACCGCAATTAGCGGGTGGGCGATGGGCCGGAACGGGGCGACGCCTAACGTGGAATCGGCACTGAAGATCTGGACCGCGCGCCAGTTGGTCCTCGCGTTTCAGCGGGGCGAATCGCAAGCGAGCCGGAACGACGCCCTGACCCGCTACCGGAAGAACGCGAACCTCGACATCCCGCAACTCGCTCAGATCATCTCGCTGCTCCCGCCCGCGGAACCGGAGGACCTCGAAAACCGTACCGGGAAACCGCTCTCCATCGGGAAGAGCGTGCCCGGGGGCGTGTACCAGCGGAAGTCGATGCCCGCACCCGGACACGCGGCGGGCATCGACTACATCGTCAAGCTCCCGCCCGAGTACCACCACGGGCGCGCGTACCCGGTTCTCATCGTTCTCACGCACGCGGGGGTGAACCCGGAAGACGTGCTCGGGCCGCTCATGACCGAGTCCGAGCGGAACGGGTACATCGTCGTCGCGCCCGAGTGGACCAACCAGTTCGGGAAGGGCTGGCAGTGGAACCCGGACGATCACGTGTACGTGACGGCCGTGCTCCGCGACGCGGTGCGGCACTTCACCGTGGACAACGACCGCGTGTTCCTTTGCGGCGTGGGCGAGGGCGCGAACATGGCGATGGACGTCGGCGCGTCGCACCCGGACCTGTTCGCCGGGGTGATCCCGATGGCCCCCATCCCCAAGTGGGGGAGCTTCTTCATCGAGACCTGGCGCAACGCCCAGAAGTTACCGTTCTACGTCGTAACGGGCGAACTCGCGGGCCAGTCGCTCCCCAACCTGCGGAGCATCTTCGAGCGCTGGACGCGCCACGGGTTCCCGGCCGTGATGACGATCTACAAGGGGCGCGGAATCGAGTGGTACGCTTCGGAAGCGACAACGATATTCGACTGGATGAGCCGCAAGACCCGCGTGAACGGGACCGCGACGCTGGCGCTCGGCGCCAATCGTCAGTCGTGGGCGATGTTGCGCGAACACGACAACCGGTTCTATTGGCTCCAGGCGGACAAGGTCGTCGTCGGGAAGAACGGCGGCGCGGTGGTCCCGGCGCTCATGCAGGGTGACGTGCGCGGGAACCTGATCGATCTGAAGTGCGAGAAGGTGAAACACATAACCGTGTGGCTTAGTGCGGACATGATCGATTGGGCGAAACCGGTGAAGGTGCAGATCAACGCCGCGGTGCCGGCCGCGTGGCCCAAAGCGAAGGTGATCGCGCCGAGCCTCGACGTGCTCCTCGAAGACTACTTCGAGCGCGGCGACCGCCGCATGCTGTTCCTGAACAAACTGGAACTCAAGACCGGGCCGTGATGGTGTGTTTGACGTCTGAGATCGAACGAAGAGTTTTGACAGGATCGACAGGATAAACCGCGGCGCTGGGGGCGGCCGCCCCCAGCGCCGCCGATGGGAGATGAACCCGGGGAACACGTGCCTATCCGAACTCCTCATAGTTGGGGCAATATCACCGGATTCATTTCGTGTTGCTCCAAGTATTGTGTATTCATAATTGGGCTGGTAGGCCACATCCGCCGCAGGTACTTGTTTAGCGCCCTGTGCTGAGTGTGAGTGAAGAACAGGAGCCTTCTTAAAGTGAGTTGATGAGTGAGCGAGATGCCTTTCTGCGTGCGATCAGCGCTAACCCGGACGATGACACCACTCGGCTAGCGTTTGCCGATTGGCTCCAGGAGCATGGCGAACCCGACCGCGCCGAGTTCATCCGGCATCATATTGAATGGTGCCGGCGGGACGTGAACGCCCCGGCAGATGATGAATTGTGGCTACGGCTGTGTGTCGCTTGGGAAGCGTCCGGTTTGGTTAATGAAGCGGCCTTCGGTGAGTGCCCGGATGCCTATGACCGCGGGCTCATTGCGGGTACGTGGTTCGGCCCACGCACCGCCCGGGAGCGGATCGAAGCGGCATTCAACAGCGGCCCCATCCAGGTCGCAAGATTTTCGTCGCCCACAGAAGACGAATGCAAATGGTTGGCAGATGCGCCGTTCCTCGCCCGGTTACGCGGCCTTTGCTACCGTGAGGATCTGGGCTTTCGGGCCGCGGCGAGGCCCCTTCTCGCATCCCCCTGCTTCGGTGACCTGGAACTTCTTCACCTTTACGAAGAGAGTCCCGACTACGCGCGAGAACTGATGCGTTTGCTGGCGTCCGCCACGAACCTCGACCGGTTAACGGTGTTGGACCTGGACGGGTGCCATATCGGAAACGAGGGTCTGGCGATGCTCACGGAAGCGGAACATCTTCGCTCCGTCCGCAAACTCACTATGGGAAGTTGTGGCCGCTACAAACACGACATCGGTGAGCCGGGCCTCCAGGCACTCGCGATGTCGCGTTCGCTAACGGGTGTCACTCATCTGGGGTGTGGCGATTGTGAGCTTGGGCCGTCCAGCGTGCATCAATTGCTTCAGTGGTCGGGCGTCGAAAACCTTGTCGAACTCGATTTGAGCTTCACACGCATTGGGAGCGCGGGGGTGATCGAATTGGCCGAGAGCCCGCGCCTCAAAAATCTCCGACGGTTGTGCCTGGACGCCTTCGAATTGACTGATCGGGCGCTTGAGGCTCTGGCGACGGCCCCGTGGCTCCCGCACCTGCGGCAGTTGTGGATCGAGGCACGGGAATACTACGGTGATTATGAAGAGGGCGCATCGGAGGAAGGGCTTGCCGCCTTTGTGAAGCGACTCGGCCCCCAGTTATGCATGCCCGTTGCCGCGGAGTATAAGTACGGCTTCCAACTGAGCCCTATCAACGAAACGGAGAGGATCTGGCATCGGCTTCGCCATTGTGGGCACCGCGAGAAGACGGACCTCAACCTCGCGAGCATCCTGTAGGATGCCAAATCGAATACAGGTGCTTTTTATCACTCGAACAGCAGCGGGCGCGGCAGGGCCGGTTCCCAAAGGCGACTATTTCCCCCGTTTCACGTGGATGAGCATTTCGGCCTTGTCCTTGGTGTCGAACCCCTCGGGGCGCTTGTTCTCGAACACCTTGCCCGAGTCCTTCGCCGGCGCCATCGGCAGACAGATCTTCAGCTCGTCCCCCTTTAGTTCGTAGATGGCGTTCACGGTGACGTCTTTCCCGTCCCGGACGAACGTCATCCCTAGCCACTTGGGGGTCTTGGTCGCGTCCGTGTCTAACTGCATCTCGGGTCCGAACCCGGTTAACTTGCCGTCTTTGATGACGAGCTTCTTGGGAGCGCTGTCCTTGGGGATCTCCTTCCCGCCCACGACGAGGGCGACGACCTCCCACGTGCCCTCCAACTTCTTCACCTCGTCCTTCTTGTCGTCGGCCCCGGCCGTTGCCGCCAGGAGAAACAATACGCCATACGCCACTTGCATGTCGCGTCCTCCAAACGTGATGGTCTGCGTACCAACCGTTACGAGACTGTGACCACTAGCCGGCTTACGCTGGCCGTTCGCCTCGCACAGCTTATCCGGTTGATCCTGTGAATCCTGTCAAAACTCTTCGTTGAATCTCGCTCGTACTACCAGCCGGCTCATGCCGGCCGTTCGCCCGGAGTCGTACTTACCCCGCTTCTTTCTCGCTCGATGCGCCGTTCCCGAACGCCTTGCGGAACGCCTTCAAGTGCTCTGTGAGGAGCGGCTTCAGTGCTCCGGTGTCGAGGTGGTTGCCGGTCACGAGCCACAGTTTCAGTACCTCGCTCCCGTCCGCGCGGTCGCCCTCGACGGTCGCGTTGCGGCCGAAGTCCTCAAATTGTGACGCCTTGGCCGACCCGCGCCGGCCCGTGAACCACACTTCGAGTGCGTCGCTTTCTTTGGTCTTGAGGCGGACCCAGAACCGGGACATCCCCTTCGGGTACACGGTCACCGCGTCGCGCACGTCCCACTTGAGCGTCAGCGTCGGGTCGATGTCCCGGAGCAGTTTCACGAGCCGCGGGAGGATCGCGCGGTCCCACTTCGCGCCTCGACCCGGCGGGAACCCCTTATCGCCGAGGTGCCACTTCTCGCCGTCCTTCTTCCAGGGCATGTTGCCCTCGATCCCGCCCGCGCTCGTGTCGTTGAGGCCCTGGATAATTTCAACGGCCCGCGTGAGGAACTCGCGGAACGCGGGCGTATCGATTTCGGACTTCTTGTGGACGGTGATCGTGATCGTTTGCCAGCCCGATGCGTTGTGGACCTCGACGCGGTTGGCATCGCGCGAATAGCCCTCCAGCCCCGGTGTGTCGGAGAGCGGCGGGATCGCGAGCTTCGCCGCGAGTTGATCCTGCTTGAACGGCCGACCCGGGAGCGGGAACACGAGCTTCATGTACGCTTCGTGCCCGGTCATCGCGTGGAGGAACCAGCCGTCGGCCTTGCGCGGGGTCGGGATCTCCACGACGCTGCGGTGGTTCCACTTCGTATCGGGGAACGTGCCGAGTTCGTGAATGAGGTCGATCACCCACGACAGTGCTTCGCCGTCCCACTTTACAGGTTTTCCGGTGGTCGTCACGCGGTCCCGTGTGTGCCAACCCGGGCCGTCGGCTTCCCAGGGGAGTTTTTGGTCCTTGCCAACGTCGGAGATGTCGAGGTCGCCCTCGCGCTTGGCGAGCGCGGCCTTCGGGTCGAACTTCTGGCGCTCGGCGAACGGGCCGGCTTCAATGACGCCCTTCAGGATGCGCCCGGTGTGGGTCGGGGCACCTGCATCGAACTGCTTGACTACCTCTTCCGGCACGCCTTGCGCGACCACCTGGCCACCTCCACTACCGGCCTCCGGTCCCATGTCGATGATCCAGTCCGCGGTCTTGATGACGTCGAGGTTGTGCTCGACCGTGATGACCGTGTTGCCCAGATCGACCAGCCGTTGGAGCACTTCGAGCAGCTTGCGGATGTCGTCGAAGTGGAGCCCGGTCGTCGGTTCGTCGAGCAGGTAGAGCGTCTTCCCGGTGCTGGGGCGCGCGAGTTCCGCGGCGAGCTTCACGCGCTGCGCTTCGCCGCCGGACATCGTGGGCGCGGGCTGCCCGAGCGCCATGTACCCGAGGCCCACGTCTTCGAGCGTTTGGAGCACGTGCCGGATTTTCGGGATATTGTTGAAGAGTTCGAGCGCCTCGCTGATCCGCATGTTCAGCACGTCGGCAATGGACTTGCCGTGGTACCGCACCGCGAGCGTTTCGGGGTTGTACCGCGTGCCGTTGCAGGTGTCACACTCCACCCACACGTCGGGGAGGAAGTGCATCTCGATCACCTTCTGGCCCATCCCCTCGCACGCCTCACACCGCCCGCCCTTTTGGTTGAAACTGAAGCGCCGCGGGTGGTACCCGCGCACCTTCGATTCGGGCAGCCGCGCGAACAGTTCGCGGATCAGCTCGAACACCCCGGTGTAGGTCGCGGGGTTCGAGGACGGCGAATTGCCGATCGGGTCTTGGTCGACGTTGATGATCTTGTCGACGAATTCCAGCCCCTGAATGTCGTCGTGGGCCGCGCCCGCGGTACGTGCCCGGTGCAACTTCCGCGCGAGCGTGTTGTAGAGCACTTCATTTACGAGCGACGACTTCCCGGACCCGCTGACGCCCGTTACTGCGACAAACGCGCCGAGGGGAATATGAACGTCGACGTTCTTGAGGTTGTGTTGTCGCGCGCCGAGGATGCTGAGCGCGTGACCATAGGGCGACCGCGCGGCAACAGAAGGCAACCCCTCCCCAACCCCTCCCCCAGAAGGAGAGGGGCTTAAAACCGGCGCTGGAACCTGCGCTGCTTTTTTGGTTTTCTCCCCCTTCCTTTGGCGCCGGTCCGCGGGAAGCTCTGCTGACAGGACCGGCGAGAGCAGAGGCGAAGGGGTTGGGGGTTAGGTTCCTACTCCCCTCCGCCGTGCGCCGGTTCGTCGGGACCGGGATCGCGAGTTTGCCGCTCAGGTACTTCCCGGTGAGCGACTCCGCGCTCTTGGCGATCTGCTTGGGCGTGCCGCTCGCGGTGACTTCGCCCCCGCGGTCGCCCGCGCCGGGGCCGAAGTCGAGCAAGTGGTCGGCGGCCGCAATCACCTCGCGGTCGTGCTCGACGACCACCAGCGTGTTGCCGAGGTCGCGGAGGCGGTGCAATGCTTGAAGCAGGCGCTCGTTGTCGCGCGGGTGGAGCCCGATCGTCGGCTCGTCGAGCACGTACAGCACGCCTGTCAGCCCGCTGCCGATTTGCGACGCGAGCCGAATACGTTGCGCCTCACCACCCGAGAGGGTCGGACCCTGTCGCGCGAGCGTGAGGTAATCCAGGCCGACATCCACGAGGAACTTCAAGCGCGACGCGATCTCACGCAGCACTTCGCCCGCGACCTGTCGTTCTGTTTTTGACAGCTTGAGCGCATCGAACATGCCGAGCGTATCGCCGAGCGATTTTGCACAGAGTTCGCCGAGCGTAAGCCCCACGAACCGCGTGGCGGCCGCGTCGGAACGAATCCGCGCGCCGCGACAGGCGGAGCAGGGCACTTCGTCTACGAGGTGGTCGAGGCGCTGGCGGTACACCCACGACACGCGCGAGGCTTCGTCTACTGCTGGGAACAGTCCCTTGTACTGGAAACGCGGAGCGTGAGATCGTTGCGCCGCGGGAGCCGATTTCTTGCCTTTGGTTTTCAGTTCCGCACTCCGCGTTCCGGGTTCCGCGCTCAGTTCGACCCAGGCGTCGCCCGTTCCGTGAAGCACCGCGCGCTGGTGGGCCGGGTCGAGTTTGCCGAACGGCGTGTCGAGCGAGAAGCCGACGTGCTTCGCGAGTGCTTCGGCGAACGGCAGCCACGGCGAGCCTTTCTCCAGCGACGGCCACGCGGTCACCGCGCCGGCGCGGAGCGAGAGCTTCGTGTCGCCGACGAGCAGGTTGGCGTTCGCGCCGCGCTGGAACCCCAATCCCTCGCACGTGGGGCACCAACCGAGCGGGCTGTTGAACGAGTAGTGGTGCGGGTTGAGCGGCTCGAAGCTCAGGTTGCAGTACTCGCACGCGAGGTGCTGCGAGAACTTCTCGACCTTCCACTTGGTTTCATCGACGTCGGCTTCGACGTAAGCGATGTGCATGACCCCGCGCCCGAGATCGAGCGACTGTTCGACGGCTTCGGCGATGCGGGTCCGGGTACCGGGTTTCACCACGTTGCGATCGACCACGACCTCGACGTTGTGCTTGCGGCGGTGGTCGATTTGGGGCGGTTCGTCGATGGTGTAGCTCTTGCCGTTCACCCGCATGCGCGTGAACCCGGCGCGCCGGATCTCGTCGAACAGCGTGTCGTACTTCTCCTGCCCCTTGCGCTCCAGTGGAGCCATGATGTAGAGCTTCGTCCCTTCCGGGAGCGACAGCACCTTATCGACGATCTCGTCCGCGGTCTGCGTACCCACGGGCCGCGAGCAGTTCGGGCAGTGGCGCTGGCCGAGTCGTGCGAACAGAATTCGCAGGTAGTCGTAAATCTCGGTGACGGTGCCGACCGTGCTGCGCGGGCTCTTGCTCGTCGTCTTTTGTTCGATGCTGATGGCTGGGGACAGCCCGGTGACGTGCTCCACGCGCGGCTTCTGAACCTGCCCCAAGAACTGCCGCGCGTAGCTGGAGAGGGATTCGACGTACCGGCGCTGGCCCTCGGCGTAGATCGTGTCGAGCGCGAGCGACGACTTGCCCGACCCCGATGGCCCGCAGAACACGCTCATTTTCTCGCGCGGCAACCGGGCCGACACGTTCTTGAGATTGTGCTGGCAGGCGCCTTCCACGCACAAGTGCGTGATGTATTCCTGGCCCGTGCTCGGCGCGGCTTTAGCACTCTTTTTCTTGCCGTTCGTGGCTTTCTTGGTGGAAGCGAGTAGCGGCGCGAGCGCCTGGCCCGTGTACGACTGCGCGGACTTCGCGACCGTCTCCGGCGTCCCCGCGACGACGATCTGGCCACCCCCGGAACCTCCCTCGGGACCGAGATCGATCACCCAGTCCGCGGTCTTTACCACATCGAGGTCGTGCTCGATCACGAGCACCGTGTTCCCCTGCTCGGCGAACCCGTGGAGCACTTCGAGCAGCTTGCGCACGTCCTCGAAGTGGAGCCCGGTCGTCGGCTCGTCGAGGATGTAGAGCGTCTTTCCGGTACTGCGCCGGACGAGCTCCTTGGCGAGCTTGATGCGCTGGGCCTCGCCGCCCGAGAGCGTCGGCGACGGCTGGCCCAACTTGATGTAGTCGAGCCCGACGTCGTGGAGCGTCTGCACCATTAGGCGCACTTTCGGGACGTGCTCGAAGTGCCCGAGCGCCTCCGCCACTTCCATTTCCAGCACGTCCTGGATCGTCTTGCCGCGATATTTCACCTGGAGCGTTTCTCGGTTGAAGCGCCGGCCCTCGCAGACCGGGCACTGCACCCACACGTCCGCGAGAAAATCCATTTCGAGCTTGTTCGCACCGTTCCCCTCACACGCCTCGCACCGGCCACCGGGCTTGTTGAAACTGAAGCGGCCGGGTTGGTACCCGCGCACCTTCGCGTCCGGCATTTCCGCGTACAGCGAGCGGATCTCGTCCCAGAGCTTGATGTACGTCGCCGGGTTCGAGCGCGGGGTGCGGCCGATCGGCGTCTGGTCGATGTCGATGACCTTATCGATGTGCTCCGTGCCCTCGATCTGAGCGCGAAGCTCGGAACTCGAAGTGCTAACTTCATCGACTTCTTCGGTTTCTTCCTCGCTTTCGGTTCCGCGCTCCAGGTTCCGCATCCCGTAGCGGAGCACGTCGTTAATCAGCGACGACTTGCCCGAGCCGCTTACGCCGGTCACGCAGACGAATACGCCGAGCGGGATCTCGGCGGTGACGTTCTTCAGGTTGTTGTGCTTCGCCCCAACGATGCGCAGCGTTTTGCCGTTGGGTTGTCGGCGCTTGGGTGGAACCTCGATCTTCTTCGCGCCCGTAAGGTATTGCCCGGTGAGACTTCGCGGTTCCGCGAACACTTCTGCGGGCGTTCCGGCCGCGACCACCTCGCCCCCCCGAACGCCGGGGCCGGGGCCGAAGTCCACGAGGTAATCGGCCGCGCGCATCGTGTCCTCGTCGTGTTCGACCACGAGGACCGTGTTGCCCATATCTCGGAGACGTTCGAGGCTCGCGAGGAGTCGCGCGTTGTCGCGCGGGTGCAGCCCGATGCTCGGTTCATCGAGCACGTACAGCACGCCCACTAGCCCACTGCCGATTTGCGACGCGAGTCGGATACGTTGGGCTTCGCCGCCCGAGAGAGACGGTGCTTGGCGGTCGAGCGTGAGGTAGTGCAACCCGACGTTCAGCAAGAACCCGAGCCGCGCGCGGATCTCCTTCAGCAGTTCGCCGGCGACGATCTTGGAGGTGGGCGAAATGGTCTGTTCGTAGTCGTTGAACCACGGCATCAGGTCGCCGATGGGCGTGTGCCCGACCTCCACGAGCGTGCGCCCGCCGACGCGAACCGCCCGCGCTTGGGGATTGAGCCGCTGTCCGTCGCACGCGGGGCAGTGGACCCGGCGCATGTACTTTTCGAGTTGCATGCGCCGCGGACCGGCCGCGGTCTTCTTGAACTGCGCGATCAGTTGCGGGACGATCCCCTCCCACTTCCCGCCGTGCTTCCAGACTTTCCCTCCGCGTTGCTTCCATTCCCAGACGATGTGCGCATCTCCACCCCCCTGAAGGATGAGGTCTTGGTGCGCAACCGAGAGTTTGCTCCACGGCGTTTTCAGGTCGATCCCAAGCGACTTCGCTACTCCCTCGAAGATGTGCTTCCGCCACCGGCCCATTCCTTTGAGCGGCCCCACGATCGGAATCGCGCCTTCGTGGAAACTGAGCGCCGGGTCGGGGATCAGGAGATCGGGGTCGAAGGTGTAGAGCGTGCCCAAACCGTCACATGCCGGGCACATCCCGTGCGGGCTGTTGAAGCTGAACAACTGCGGGGTCGGCGGTTCGTAGCTGATGTTGCAGTGCGTACAGGCGTAGTGGGCCGACAGGAGAATGTCCGCGGCGTTCGGAGCGCGGAGTTCGGAGCGCGGGATTTCGGAATCGGCCTCCTTCGGCTCCAGTTCCGCTTTCTCCTGTTCAACGGAGATGATGAGGTTGCCTTCGGCGAGATTCAGCGCCTGCTCAACGGCTTCTGCGACGCGAACGCGGAAGCTCCCGTCTTCGGCGGTCCGCGCCGCGCGCTTCTGGAGCCGATCAACGACGATTTCGATCGTGTGCTTGATGCGCTTGTCGAGCTTCAGGTCATCGGTCAATTTCACGAGTTGACCGTCGACGCGGGCGCGGACGTACCCGCGCTTCACCATGTCCGCGAAGAAGTCCTTGAACTCCCCCTTTTGTCCGCGCACAACGGGAGCAAGGAGTTGGAACCGCGTGCCGTCCGGGAGCGCGAGAATGCGCCCGATGATCTGCTCGCGCGTCTGGGCCGTAATCGGCCGTTCGCATTTCGGGCAGTGACCTTGTCCCAGTCGGGCATAAAGTACCCGGAGGAAGTCGCTCACTTCGGTGATCGTGCCGACCGTGCTGCGCGGGTTGCGCCCGGCGGTCTTCTGTTGGATGCTGACCGACGGGGACAGCCCGCCGATGTAGTCCACGTCCGGCTTCGGGAGCTGCCCGAGGAACTGGCGGGCGTAACTGGAGAGCGACTCGACGTACCGGCGCTGGCCCTCGGCGTAGATCGTGTCGAACGCGAGCGACGACTTCCCGCTCCCGCTCACGCCGGTGAAGACGATGAGCTTGTTGCGCGGGAGTTCGAGGTTCACCCCGCGCAGGTTGTGTTCGCGTGCCCCGCGGACGACGATGCTCTTGGTGTCCATCATGCCCGGAGACTCCTCCTGAGTGTCGAACGCGATCTGGGCTTTTTGGGGCGAGCGAGAGGGGTACAGATGGTTACTATATGGCTAGTGAACGGGAGTGGATAGGCGAAGTCGGCAAAGCGGGTAACTCGGTTGGCGGTACAGTTCGGAACGTTCGTACATGCCGCAAATCCGATTGGATTCTCATTCTGGTCTCATTTATCTGTTGGCGTGATATAGTTTCTGTAACGCACTGGACCAGTTTTCGGCCGCTTCCGGGAACTTCGGCTCTGGGCGGAACGTCGAACCGGTAGAAGGTCGTGAGTGACGACGATCGCCGGCTCATTGCGGACTGTTTGGCTGGCCAGTGGGACGCCTTCGGCGAGTTGGTATCCCAATACCAGGCAAGACTTTATAACTCCGCCTTGCGCCTGGTACTCAGCCCCGAGGACGCCGCCGATGTCGTTCAGGACACGTTCCTGAGCGCCTACCAGGCGCTTCACACCTTCAAAGGCGACGCCGAATTTTTCACGTGGTTGTACAGAATTGCGTTTAACACCGCAATCAGTTTGAAACGGAAGAAGAAGCCGTCTGTAAGCCTGGAGAGCCACACGCGGGAAACCGGACTCGACCCGAATGACCCGTCGGAGTACGTAAAACCGTCCGCCGCGATCGAACGAACCGAAGACGAACGGCAGCTAAGCGACGCGATCGCCCGGCTCTCCCCCGAACACCGCGATGTGCTCGTACTCAAAGACCTCGAAGGCATGAAGTACGAGGAGATCGCCGAGGTGCTGGGCGTGCCGATCGGAACGATCCGCAGCCGCCTGCACCGGGCGCGACTGGAGCTGAGGGACTTGCTCGTTCCCCCGAACGAACGGGCCGCGCTTGAGCGTGCGGCAAACGACGACCGAGGGGAGTTTCGCGTGGAGGATGTGAACACCCCGCGCCCGAGCGATACCGACAGAAACGCAGGGAGCGAAGAGAAAGAACCCCCTACTCAGTCGCGCTCGACTCGCCGAAGCGATTGAAGCGAACGAACATGACTCCTGCTCAACTCGAACTGATTACCGCCGCGGTCGACGGAGAACTGTCCCCGACAGAAACTCGGGGGCTGAACCATCTCCTGTCGACTTCCGCCGAAGCACGCACCCTTTACGCGAAGCTCCAGGCCAACCGCGACCGCGTGCGTGCGTTGCCGCGTGTCGCCCCCCCCGCGGACCTCAAAGCCAAGGTCATGACCTGCGTGGCCGCGCTCGCACCGGCGCCGCGCGTGAAGCCGAAGTCGATCATTCAACCCGTGCCCGTTCGTTCTCGATCAGGAGGCGTGCTCGCGTGGGTGCCGCTCGCGCTTGCTGCGAGTGTGTTCCTGTGTATGGCGGCGGCTTCGTTCATGTACTTCAGCAAGCAGGGCGATTCGCCCTCGGTCGCGAAGGACAACGGCCCGGGAACCGAGCTTCCACCGCACACCGGCACCCCTTCAACCATTCCGTCGCCGATCGACCCGCGACCCGAGCGCCCGAATCCGGGCACGATCGCGCAAAACGATCCGTCGGTTCCATCCGCCCCGGCTCCGCACGCGCCCGCACCGACCGAGGTCGCGATTGCACCGGAGCCGCGTTCGACGACGCCCGATTTGATCGGCTTCCCTCTCGTTCCGAAGCTCCCGCCGTTCGAGCGTGTGGAAGTGCGCGTGCCGTTCCTGCGTTCGGCAACTGACCTCGCCCGCGAGGACGTCACGCAGGAATTGCTCAACGAATTGCGCCGCGATCCCGATCCGGTGTTCAAGTTCGATCTGTTCGTGCGCGACACCGCTCGCGGAGCCGAAGTGTTCCAAAACGCTGCGAAAGCGAGCGGATTAACGGTGTCCGCTGACTCTGCGACGCTCGAAAAGCTGAAGAAGAAACAGGCCCACGCGGTCGTGATTTACACCGAGAGCCTGACCGCCGTGGAACTGACCGCGTTGTTCGCGAAGCTTTCGAGCGAGGACGCGAAGTTCTCCCCGAAGGTGTGCGACTCCCTCCACGTCGGGCCGGTCGTGCGCTCCGACGAACTCGAACTGAAGGCGATTCTGGGTGCGGACGTGGGGCTGTTCAAGCGCGCTGGGCAGGGGGGGGACAAGATGCACGACAAGTCCGACCCCAAGCACGTGAGCGCCGGGACGATCGACAGCGTGGTGAAGTCGGTGACGACCCCATCCACGAAGCCGGGCGAAAAGCACGCGGTCCTACTGACGTGGCAGACCACGCACCCGACGATCGGCCGCACAAACCCGGCAGCGTCCACGGAACTGAAGCACTACCTCTCGAAGCGCGGCAACCGCAAGCCGAACGCAGTCCCTGCAATCATCGTCATCCGCTCGGTGGGATGAGTTCAACTACCCGTTCAGGCTCAATCAGACGCATTAAGAAGCCCCAATTGGGGCTTCGCTCATTTCTGGCACAACTCCAGAACACGGATTGGTACTTCCGGAGCCAATGATTGGCGCGAGCTGGTGAGTTGTAGGCTTGGATACTCTCTCGTTGTGCCAGCCGAGCAGTAGCGTCGCTCAACTTCCGTCACTAAAGCGAGGTAATGCAGGGTACCTTTGCCAACCGTGAGTCGAGCAAACGGTTGTCTCGTTGGTGTTTGTGGAGTGAATTGCGTGAGCGATACAAATAAACCGCCGGATACAACGCGAGGTTTCTGGCAGTGGGTGAAGAATCCCTGGATTCGGCGCCGGGCCGAGCACGATGCCGCTGATCTGGAAGCCAACTTAGAAACTTTCGATCCCGATCAATTGAGTCAGGAGAAAATCGACCAATTCGTCGGCGATCTAATCAAGAAAAAGCTTGAATGGCCGATGCCAAGGATATTCGATCGACTCGGGGCACGGGCGGTCCCAAGTCTGTTACGCGCCCTGGACGATTCACGATACTTGCAACCATACCGGGGGCGGTACGCGCCGGGCCTTCCCCTCGAATCGCTCATTCGTTTACTGGAACCATTCGCACCGGCGGAGATGCTCGGGCGCCTCATCGAACTGGCCGCTCACAAGGATGCGAAAATTCGTCGTGCCGTAGCCGGAATGTTTGGTCACCTTGCAGCGCTAGATGTTTGGCTCACTGTGAGCCGCGATCCCGACGAGGACGTGCAACGGTACGCGCTCTGGGGAATCGATTCCGCTTTGACGGCGAAACGTGTCACGCCCGAGTTCGCAGTCGGGGCACTCGACCGCGTCATTGAACTCGTGGACTATAGCGGTTCAGATTCCGACATCGTGAGAGCGGCCGCAAAAGTCGCCGCCCGACTGGACCCCGCTCGGGCGCTCACGGAGTTCCTAAACCTTAAACGCTTTACGGCTAATAATCCGCGACTGTATTACCTTTTAAAGGCCGCAAACGAACACGACATTCAACTCCCACCGGATCGGGTTTCGTTGCTTTTAATAGAGCTCCGACCGAAAGCAGATGAATATTTTGGTGGCTGTGCGATCGGCTACCTTCTCCTCCAACTGGCTCGTCAGAAGACAGATGATGCGCGTCGGTGGGCTGAGGAGGTTAACAGTTGGTCCCGGCCCGGATCGGCCGGAGGGAAGTACATTAGCCGTGCGGCCGCGGATGCCTTGGCTCTACTCAACGGAATTAACAACCCGACAAGTGTTGTCCTGAATCGTCTCGAAACTGTGCGCGACGTTGATTTGCTAACGGCCCCTCAGAGCGCGTACTACGTCGCCTGGATTCTAGACGCTGAGGTGTGTAACGGCGGCTTCGCACAATATTTCGTAAACTCGTCCGGTGGTACAGCGGGCCGTGCGGTGTTGGCGTTCGAGACAATTGGGGCACTTGGTCACGCGGCGGTCGTCCGAAAGGCAGTGGCCCTTTTTGGTAAGCAGGGACCGGCTACAGACTGGGAGGAACGACACGACCAGTTGGCTAAGATGTCTGCGAAACAAGATGCCGAAATGAACCAGCTCGCGACCGAATACTACGACGTGCCAGAAGATGTGACTGTCAAGTTGATGAGCTTCGCCAATCAGCACGCGGAGCATTTCAGAGACGGCGTTTAAGTCACCGAAGTAAGTCATGTTCGGCGGATGGGTTGGCGGGTGGAATCAAACTTGGTTCCGCCCGTAACCCGTTCGTAACAGACCCGTCGCGTTTCAAGCGCATTTCCCGCAACCCTCGTCATAATGACAGGCGCGTCGACTCGGGCCGCGCTGTTCATTTGTTGGAGGTGCGCCATGCGGTTCCTGCGATCCACACTCGCCGTACTCGCTGCGGCTCTCGCTAGTGCGAGTTCCGCGTCCGCGTCGGGGATACTGATCCCCGAAGACAAGAAGCTCCCGCCGCTGGCGATGGTCAACCACAAGGTGACGGTTGCCATCGATGAACAAGTGGCGATCACCACCGTCGAGCAGTCGTTCCGCAACCACACCGACCGCAACCTCGAAGCCACGTACCTGTTCCCGGTGCCCAAAGGGGCGACCGTGGACAAGTTCACCATGTGGGTGGACGGCAAGGAGATGGGCGGCGAACTCCTCGACGCCAAACACGCGCACAAGGTCTACACCGACATCGTTCGGCGCACCCAAGACCCCGGGCTGCTCGAATACTTGGGGAACAGCCTGCTGCGGTTGAGCGTCTTCCCGGTGCCGCCGAAGTGCGATCAGAAGATCAAAATCAGCTACAAGTTCGTGGCGCAGAAGGACGGGAACGTCGTCGAGTACATCTACCCGCTCAAGACCGACGGCAAGGCCAACCGCACGCTCGAAGCGTTCTCGGTGAACCTTACGATCAAGTCCCGGCACGCGGTCCAGAACGTGTACAGCCCGACGCACGCGATCACGACCACGCGCAAAGGCGACCGGGAAGTGAACGTCGCGTTCGAGCGCAACCAGGCGATCCTCGACAAGGATTTCCAGCTTTTCTACGGCTTCGGCGACAAAGACATCGGCCTCACGCCGCTGCTCTACAAGCCGATTACCGGGGAAGACGGGTACTTCATGTTCCTGGTGTCGCCACAAGTCGAAGCCGAGAAGAAGCGCGTGCCGCGCGACCTCGTGCTCGTGCTCGATACGTCGAGCAGCATGTCGGACATCAAGATGCAGCAGGCGAAGAAGGCGCTCAAGTTCTGCCTGACGCAACTGAAGCCGGAAGACCGGTTCGCGATCCTGAAGTTCTCCACAAGCGTCGTACCGTTCCGCGACAAACTCGTGGAAGCGAACAAGGACTATCTCGAAGCCGCGAACAAGTGGGTCGACGGGCTGAAAACGAGCGGTGGGACCGCCATCTGGCCGGCACTCGATGACGCACTGGGGATGCGCTCGGACGACCCGTCGCGGCCGTTCACGATGGTGTTCTTCACCGACGGCCAGCCCACCGTGGACGAAACGAACCCAGACAAGATCGTGAAGAACGTGATGGGGAAGAACAGCGGAAACACCCGCATCTTCACGTTCGGTGTGGGCGATGACGTGAACGCCGCGATGCTCGATCAACTCGCGGACGCGACCCGCGCCGTCACGACTTACGTTCGTGAAGCCGAGGACATCGAAGCCAAAGTCGCGAGCCTGTACGGGAAGATCAGCAACCCGGTTCTGACCGACGTGAAACTCGCAACGACCGGCGGCATTCAGCTTCACGAGATCTACCCGCCAAAACTCCCGGACCTGTTCCAGGGAACGCAACTGGTCGTGATCGGCCGTTACACCGGTAACGGGCACTCTGCGATTAAATTGACCGGCACGGTGGGGAAGGAGAAGCAGGAGTTCGTGTACGAATTGAACTTCCCGCCCAAAACCGAGAGCGACACGGGGAAGGACTTCGTCGAGCCGCTGTGGGCGCGGCGCAAGGTCGGGTACATCCTCGATCAGATCCGCGTGAACGGCGAAAAGAAGGAACTCATTGACGAAGTCGTGGCGCTGGCGAAGCGCTACGGGATCGCAACCCCTTACACGAGTCACCTCGTGGTGCCGGATGGCCCGATGCCGGTTGTTCCGCCGACAGTGCGCCCCGGCGGTCCACTTCCGCGTCCTGGGACGCTCCCCGCAGCGCCAATCGCGGGCGGATTCGGTGGTGCATCGGGCATTCCGGCGGGACCGGGCGGGGCACCGCAACGAGTCGAAGACTTCGCCAAGAACCAGGCCGCTGGCGATAAGGGCGACGGGAAGAGCGGACTCGCGGGGAACCGCGGCATTATGACCGAGCAGCAAGTTAAGGAGGCCGTCGACAAGGTCAAGGCGGAGAAAGATCCGACCGCCCGAGCGAAGATGACCGAAGAACTGATGCGGTATCAGGCCCAGAAAAAGACGTGGGACGATGCCGACCGTGCCCTCAAGGGAGGGAAGAGCGGGTACCAGACGGGGCAACTCGGCGTGGACCTCTCGTGTGCGGCGAACGGTCTGCGTAACCAGGATCGCGTCAGTCTGACCGCGAACCGACAGGTATACGGCCGCAACTGCCTTGAGATCGGCGGGGTGTGGATCGACGACGGGTACAAGGCCGACACGAAATCCGTGACGGTGAAGGCCCAGAGCGATGCGTACTTCCGCATTCTGGAGAAGCACCCGCAAATCAAGGACGTGTACCGACTCGGCAACCACGTCGTCTGGATGACACCGAGCGGCACTGCCTTGGTGGTCGACCCGAACGACGGCAAAGACAAGATGGAAGACGCCGACATCGAAGCGTTGTTCGTTAAGAAATAACCGCTTTAAACCGATTAAATGGGTTGCACCGACTGTTCGGGTGACCCATTTAATCGGGGACCATCAGCGTCCGATAGTAAATGTTATGTAATGATTTAAGCCACATTCTGATAACCACTAAACCAAGCCGCCACGACCAGCAGGGAAGGGCACTTCAACACACTTTTCTCGTGGCGTTCCACCTTCGGTGATGGCACAATCCAGCCGCCTGAATTCCACACCGGAGCTTCTCCCATGTCACAAAAGATGGACCGCCGATCGTTCCTCGCGGCTACCGCCGCGACCGCAACCGGTCTGCTAGCAACACACACCTCAACGGCTGCCGACGACTTCGCCGGGTTCGCGGTCGGCGTGCAAACGTATACGTTTCGCAACTTCGATCTGGAACAGATGCTAAAACGCACGAAAGAACTCGGCCTTAAGTCGGGTGAGTTTTACGCCAAGCACATCCCGATCGACAGCCCGCCCGAGAAGCTCAAAGCGATTCTCGCGCTGTGCAAAGAATATGATGTGACGCCGAAGGGCTTCGGCGTCGTCGGTTTCAGCAAAGACCACGACGCAAACAAGAAGCTGTTCGACTTCGGCAAATCAATCGGCGCGCAGTATCTGAGCGCGGACCCGTCGATGGACAGTTTCGGCAGCCTCGACAAGTTGTGCGAAGAGTACAAGATCGCGATTGCGATTCACCCGCACGGACCTGTCGGGGGAGGGAAGCGCCACCGGTGGTGGTCGGCCGAGCAGATTCTGAAAGCGGTCAAGGATCACCACAAACTCATCGGTACCTGTCTCGATACCGGGCACCTCATCCGGATGGCCACGCTGGGAGAAAAGCTGGATCCGGCCGAACAAGTTAAGGTCATGGGCGATCGCAACTTTGCCCTGCACCTCAAGGACCACGACAACAAGAAAGACACGGACGTGCCGTTCGGCGATCCGGCCGGCGTTCTTGACGTCTCCGCGGTCCTGAAAGCGCTCAAAGCGGTGAAATTCACCGGGCACTTGGCAATCGAGTACGAAGCGAATGCCGATAACCCTTCGCCCGACATGAAGAAGTGCGTCGCGTTCCTCAAGGAAACCGCAGCGAAGATCTCCTAACGTTCGCGAAAGCCCTAAAAGGGGTGCGCGCCGTATAATCTTCATAGTCCGTACATACACCCTCGCGAACCGGTCGCGGGGGTGTTGTATTTGGTTTCTCTGCTTACCTCTCCAGGCAAGTGCCCAAATGACGGTCGAGGAAATCACCGAACTCCGACAACGACGGTACAACGCGACCGTCGTCTCGCTGAAGCTCCTGAACCCGGACCTGATGGTCCTTCGAGTTAAACCTGATTTTCCACGACCTGCGCATCACCCGGGACAATACTGCACGCTCGGTTTGGGTTATTGGGAACGGCGCACGGAAGGGTGCCAGGTCGAAACGCTCGCGGCCGGGGAAGAAACGAAAGTCGTTCGCCGCGCCTATTCGATCAGCTCTTCTGTCCTCGACGAATCCGGCCACCTCATGCGCCTGGAGGACAACGACTGGCTGGAGTTTTACATTGTCCTTGTGCGCGAGAACGCGGACGGTCGCGTGCCGGCGTTAACGCCGAGACTATTTGGGCTGAGTGAAGGTGACCGGATTCAGATCGGTGAGCGGATTACGGGCCATTACACGCTCGATCCGGTGAAGCCCGGTGACACGGTAATTTTCCTCGGAACTGGCACCGGCGAGGCGCCACACAACTACATGACGTGGGAGCTACTCTCGCGCGGACACACAGGAAAGATCGTGAATGCGTGCTGTGTGCGCTACGGTCGCGATCTCGGCTACCACGACACGCACAAGAAGCTGATGTCGCAGTTCCCGAATTACACCTACCTCGCGTTAACGACGCGGGAACCTGGGGTTACGCGAAAGGTTTACATCCAGGATCTGATCACGAGCGGGGAACTCGAAGAGCGAATCGGTGAAGCGCTGGACCCGGCGAAAACGCACGTGTTCTTGTGTGGTAACCCGAAGATGATCGGCGTACCGCACCGAGACCGGGAAACCGGAACTCTCTCGTATCCGCAGCCCGTTGGTGTGATTGAGGTGCTGGAGGCACGCGGCTTCAAAGCCGATATTGCAGCGGTGAAGCTGAAGGGCAACGTTCACTTTGAAGAATACTGGTAAGGAGTACGGATGGCGGATATCAACACCACGATCGCCGGCTACCGCTTGCGCTCCCTGCTCCAAACTGGTCAAACGTCGCAAGTGTTCGAGGTCGTGGAGTTGCAGAGCAACCGGCACTTCGCGATGAAGATTTTGCTGCCCGAGGCTGCAGATAACCAGGAGCAGCGTCGCGCGCTGTTCAACGAAGCGGAAATCGGCGTCAAGCTGACCCACCAGAACGTGATACGCATCGTAAAAGTGAACAAGGCTAAGGACACGCCGCACTTTATCATGGAGTTTTTCCCGTCCGGTAGCCTTCGACTGCGTGTCCAAGCGAAGGACTTTGCGTTCATCAAAGAGCACGCGCGGAAGATCTTTAAGGGAGCAGCAACCGGTTTGGCGTACATGAACGCGAGTGGCTACGTTCACCGCGACGTGAAGCCGGACAACATCTTGGTGAACTCGCTCGGCGACACGAAGATGATCGACTTCGCCATCTCGAAGCCGATGCCAAAAGGCTTTGCCAAGTGGTTTTACCGCAAGAGTAAGCCGCAAGGCACGCCGAGTTTCATGAGTCCCGAGCAGATCCAGGACGAAATGCCGGACGGTCGGTCGGACATCTACAGTTACGGCTGCACCCTTTACGAATTGACCACCGGGCGCCCGCCGTTCCGCGGAACCTCAATGAACGATTTGCTCGGCCGCCACTTTACAGAGAAACCCTCGCCGCCATCGGCTTACAACTCGGACCTGACCGACGAGTTCTCCGCTTTTGTTCTTAAAATGCTCGCGAAGAAGAAAACCGACCGCCCAACGAACTTCCACGAAGTTCTGATGGAAATGCGCAAGGTCAAGCAGATCTACAAGTCGGTTGTGGAAAAAGACGTCGAGGAAATGTAAGGATTCGTTTCCCAGAGTGATTATCGGACTCAAGGTGACTAATGGTTTCAGAACCGTTGCCGTTTGAACAAGACATCCACGAACTCGAAATCGAACTTGCGCGTCTGGAAACAAACCCAGACGCTGAGGGGACTGGCGAAACGATCAAGAAAGTTCGCCGAGATCTCGTTGCGCTGAAGAAGCAGAAGTACTCGAATCTGACGGCCTGGGAGACGATTCTGGTGTCGCGTCACCGCGACCGACCACAGTTCCTCGATTACGTGGATATGGTGTTCGAGGAGTTCGTTGAACTCCACGGCGACCGGGCCATCGGTGACGACCGAGCGATTCGCGCTGGTTTCGCTCGCTTAGACGGCCAGAAAATCATGCTGGTCGGTCACCAGAAAGGTAAGACACTCGCAGAACGGCAACAGTGTTACTACGGCTGCGCGCACCCGGAGGGTTACCGTAAGGCGCTCGCAAAAATGCGTTTGGCGGCCAAATACCGGATTCCTATTGTGTGTCTGATCGACACTCCTGGAGCTTTCCCGGGCATTGGTGCTGAAGAGCGCGGGCAGTCCCAGCTCATCGCGACCAGTATTTTGGAAATGACGAAGCTAGCAACACCGATTGTCTGTGTCGTGATCGGCGAAGGCGGCTCCGGCGGCGCACTAGGCATCGGAGTCGGCGACTCAATCGGGATGCTTCAGCACGCATATTATTCCGTCATCAGTCCCGAAGGATGTGCCGGCATCCTGTGGAAAGTCGCGACGGACGAGTCGAAGCCACGAGCGGCAGACGCACTGAAACTAACTGCCGCCGATCTTAAACGATTTGGAATCATCGACACGATTGTCTCCGAGCCGCTCGGCGGCGCCCACCGCGACCCGCGGGGAATGGGGACAAATCTCAAGACACACCTGTCTCGTGAGTTACGCGGCCTAGTTTCTCAGACTGATGAAGCACTTCTCGCTGGTCGCTACAACAAGTTCCGACAGATGGGCTTCTTAGCTTAGTCATTTCGCGCATTGGCTTTACCCAAGCTAGTGTGCAGGGCCATGAACATTACATAATATCAATTATCAGACCTAACCCAATCCCACACCAATTGTTGGCAATAAATTAAGTCCGATAATGTATCTTATGTGTCTAATGTCATGTTTTTCCGGCTTTCGTTTTGGCTGTGATCTTCGATGTGGTCAAAGCTCCTAGAACGACCGCATGCGAACTCTAAAAGACGGCGTGCCGAGCCTTCGTTGCGGGATGATCGGCTTTGGCATGATCTTCGACGAGACTTATCGCCCCGTTTTTGAACACTGCCCTTCGTCGCTTCTTTCTTTCAGCGGTTCGCCTTTCAACGCGGAGCTTTGTGCCGTTGCAACGCGAACCGGTTCGCGTGCGGCGCGCTACCTCGCATCTAAAACTGAGCAAGCGTCGTTTCAAAACTTCTCCGGTCCAAACGCGGTTTCGCGACTTCTCGCTTCCGGTGTGGACGTGGTCTGCGTGGCGACGCCCGACGATCGACACTTCGAGGCCGCCCGAGACGCGATTCGCGCCCGCAAGCACGTCCTGATTGAGAAACCTTCAGTCCTTTCTCTTTCGGAACTGGATGAACTGACACGACTTGCGACCGAGAATGAAGTGCTGGCAAAGGTCGTTTACCACAAACTTGCCGACCCCGACCACAAAAAGCTCCGCACCCTTTACCGAGACGGCGTGCTGAAGCACGTCAACAACGGGTACTGCTCGTTGCTCGAACCCAAGTCGATTAGCGGTGGACAGTTCGCCGAGTGGATCACCGGCCGCAATCCGGCCACTTACGTCGCGGTCCATTACCTCAAATTGATCGACTTTACTTTCGGCCCGAATTGGTCGCTGGACCGCGTATCTGCGACCGGACAACGCGGGCTGGTTGGTCCGGCTGACGGCCCGACTTGGGATTCGGTTCAGCTTCAAGTTGTTTACCGGCATCCGGATACACGAGAAGCCGCGTTCGACATTCACACAAGTTGGGTCACGCCTGATAACTTTCCGGGATACGTCGAACAGGAGGTTCAGTTTCGTTTCGACAATGCAGTTTGGTCGGCCCACCAGCGTAAACGCGGCGTCGAATTGACCGTAGAAAATCGCACTCCGGGCGAACTCAAGAACACCCCGAACTATCACTACAACGGAACGTTTCTCGAACCGTGGGGAGAACGATCTCAACGCGGCTACGGGATCGAAGTCATCGAGCGGTTTTTCCAGGAAGCGGCGTTCGTCGAGTTCGATGGGCCGAGCGAACAGCGGAATCAGCGTCTCGCGCAAATGCGAACACTCACCTACAACGACATCACGGCCGACCGGAACTGCGTCGCGATCGTCCAGAGTCTCGAAGCAATTCTCGCGCGAGCGGCTGGGGGCGCTCCCGGTTGTCTCGTCAAGGTGAATGGTTCCGCAGGTGGCCTCGCTCTTTACGAACCCGGCAACGCAAAACCGCTCGTCCTATACGAAGGACGGGTGTAACTGTGGACGAAAAGAAGCGCGTTCGGCTCAGCAAGTTTCTGTCAAAAGTGCTGCGTCACGAACCAGAATCGATTGGTATCACACTCGAATCGGGCGGTTGGGTACTCGTTACCGACCTACTCTCCGGACTGGAAAAAGCCGGTACACGCACGTCGCGTGAAGAGCTGAACCTCGTTGTCACAAAGTGCGAGAAACAACGATTCGCATTCGACGAGACGGGCACAAAGATTCGCGCCAACCAAGGCCATTCGACGGACGTCGATCTGCAACTCGAAGTGACCGCCCCCCCGGCGGAACTGTTTCACGGAACCGCACACACCACTGTGCCCGTCATTCTCCGCGACGGCCTTCTCAAAATGGCCCGGCACCACGTTCACCTGTCGGCCGACCCCGTCACCGCCACCAATGTCGGTCAGCGACACGGGAAACCGGTTATACTCGTGGTTGATACCGCGAAAATGCGGGCCGATGGGCACATTTTTTATCGCTCCACCAACGGCGTGTGGCTTGTCGAACACGTTCCACCACAGTACCTTCGGGTGCAGTAAAAGTACCCGGAGATTTCAGATGCCCCCACCGATCCAGCACCTGCACGAGCCGGACTCGAACGCCGGCCGCGCGGAACTCGCTCGCGTCGAACCGTACTCGCTCCGCACGTTCACTCCCACCCAGGCCGTTCTCGCCCAAAGTGCGGGAATCTACCACTGGACTCCCGAAGGGCGCCGACTCTACGACTTCTCCTCCGGCGTACTCGTTTCCAACCTCGGTCACAACCCCGCAAACTGGCTGCGCGGATATTTTCGCTACATGAACTGGAACACCGGAGAAGTCACTAACTCCGTACAGCCAGTGCAGGTTCCGCTCGGGTTTACGCCGGCCGTACCCATGACGGCCTACAACGCGATCACGTCCGTCGAAGTCGGGGCCACCAAGCGCTTGCTCGAATTGATGCGCAAAGCCCCCGGCGGCGGGCGGATGGAACAGGTGATGTGGGCCGCGTCGGGATCGGAAGCCATTCAGAAAGCACTTTGGGCGTCCCTCGCACGCGACCGCACGCGACCGATAATCCTGGCCACGCGGTTCGGCTTTCACGGTAAGAAAGGTCTGGCGAACGCCGTAACGGGTTCCGAAACCGACACCGAGCGTGATCCGCGTGTCCGGTTCATTTCGTTCCCGATGGCCGAATGCCACGATGTTGCCACGCGCGACGAGCCGTTTAACTTCGCTCCCTACCAGAGGGAGTTGGACGCCCTGCTCCACCAGTTCGGGGCGAAAATCGGCACACTCATTACGGAGCCGTACCTCGGCGGCGGCGGTTCATATCACCCGCCAAAGGCTTATCTCCAGGGCTTGCAGCAGTTCTGCCGGGCCAACGACATCACCTTGATCCTCGACGAAGTGCAATCGAACTTCGGTCGAACGGGGGCGATGTTTGCCTACGAGACTTACGGCCTCGAACCGGACGTCGTAGTGTTAGGGAAGGGGCTCGGGAACGGTATCCCTGTAGCGGCCGCTGTGGGGCGCGCGGAGATCTTCGGCTCTCTGGGATACGGCGAAGGCTCCGACACTTGGAGTGCGAACCCGCTCTGTTGCGCGGCCGTACAAGCTACATTGGACGAATTCGAGCGGCGCGACGTGATCGCGGGCATGAAGGCCAGCTCCGCGATCATCGAAAACGGCCTACTCGCGCTGAAAGAGTTCCCGTTCGTCGCGCACGTTCGCGGTGAACTCGGCGGAATGGTTTGGGGCGTCGAAATGTGCGACCGTGGTAACCGCACCGCCGCGGAATGGGCGAACGAGTTCGTGCTCGCATGCTACCGGGGCGACGGCCAGTGCCCCGACGGCATTCACCTGCTCGGTCCGCTCGCGAAGAAAGTTGTTCGGATCTCGCCTCCGCTCGTCATTACAACAGAAGAAGCGACTGCCGCGATGAACCTGATGCAGCGCTGTGCCCGCCGCCTGCTCGGTTAATCAGACGAGGAACTCATGCCCGATGTGTGGATGGCGGATCTGATCCAGTGGATCGCTCACGTTGCGGGGGTGGAATACCCCTTCGTCGTGAAGAGTATCCTCACCATCGTCGTCATGTGTCTGTTGTGTGGCACGGTCGGTGCGATGGTCGTCGGTAACCGGATGGCGTTCTTCAGCGACGCGATGGCCCACTGTGCGTTCGCGGGCATCGCGTTAGGTTTTCTAACAGTGCTGCTCAGCAACCTTGGTACCAACGCGGCCGCGTGGCTGGTCCCACTCATCATGGTGGCTTTTGGTGTGGTCGTCGGGGTCGGAATGATCTACGTGCGCGACCGCACCAATCTCGCCCACGACACCGTCATCGGCGTCTTCTTTGCCCTCGCTCTCGGTTTCGGAGCGATGCTAACGAAGTTGGTGCAACGGGTCAGCAGCCAAAACCTCGAAACGTTCCTGTTCGGGAACCTCACTCTCATTCCCGAAATGCACCTCCTCTACCTGTGTGGTGCGCTCGTCCTTGTGTGCCTTGTGTTCCTGTGGCGGTACAACCAACTCATGTTCGCGAGTTTTAACGCCAGCCTCGCGCGCACGCGGCGGATGAACGTCAGCTTCAACAACTACCTGTTCATCATTCTGCTCTCGCTGGTCGTGAATTTGTCGATCCAGGCGGTTGGTGCGCTCCTCATCAACGCGCTCCTGGTTGTCCCCGCCGCCGCCGCCACGAACGTCTCACGGAACATGCGCCAGATGTTCTGGTTCACGATCGCGTTCTCCCTCTCCGCGGGGCTCATCGGGTACTCTCTGAGTTCATGGACGGTCACCGTCGGGCCGATTCGCGACGTCCAATTCAGTCCCAGCGGGGTTATCGTGGTCGTGACGGTCGGGATGTTCTTCGGGTCGATGGTCGTGGTCGCAGTGTGGAACCGGTTCGCCCCGATCTTCGGCGGGAAGCAGTTCCGCGGGTTCCACGGCCCGAACGACCCTTGCGGCACCGATCACCCGTTCGGACAATGCCCCTAGCCCCGAACCCACTTAGGGATTCGGGCGTATTAATTGTGTCCCACCGTTCCCGCGTCGGGTGATCTGGTGCAGCCAAGTATTTACGACTTCCTCTTTCGCTTCAGCGCCGTCTTGTGGGAGGCGATGCCGTTCGTCGTCCTCGGCGCGCTCATCGCCGGCATCCTCGAAGAGTTCTTACCGCAAGAGTTCCTCACGCGGTTGCTGCCGAAGTCCGTGCTACCGGCCGTCATGATCGGTGCGGTCCTCGGTCTGCTCTTCCCGATGTGCGAGTGCGGCATCGTGGTCGTGATGCGCCGGCTGCTCCGCAAGGGGCTGCCGCTCTCGTGCTGTATCGCGTACATGTTGGCCGGGCCGATCATCAACGTGGTGGTCATCTTCAGTACGTGGGTCGCGTTCCGCGATCACAAGATCGGGCCGGAGATGGTCGGGTTCCGGGTGGGGATGGCCTTCGTCATCGCGTGCGCGACGGGGCTGATCGTTCACCTTCAGTACAAGAAGTACGGCAACGCCCTTCTGACCCCACTGACCGCACCGCCCGCGACACCGCCGGCAGAAACGAACGAGCCAGTGGCGGAACAGCCCCGGCAGCCGTTCATGCAGCGATTGGGGAACATCTCCGCGACGGCGCTCCATGACTTCGTGGACATCATGGTGTTCCTGATCCTCGGTTCGGTGCTGGCCGCGTTCGCGCGGATGTACATCACCGAAAACGAAATCGAGGTCATCTCGCGCGACCAGCCGTTCCTCGCGATCCCCGCGATGATGTTCCTCGCTGTTATGATGTGTTTGTGCAGCGAAGCCGATGCGTTCGTGGCCGCGAGCTTCACCAAGTTGCACCTGTCGGCGAAACTCGCGTTCCTCGTTTTGGGGCCGATGCTCGACCTGAAACTGATCCTGATGTTTACGCGCGTGTTCCGGCTCCGGCTCATTGTCACGATCGCAACGTCCGTAGTTATTCTGACGCTCGTTCTGTGTATCGGGCTCCACCTCGTTTACCAAGCTAACGGCTGGACCGGGTTGCCCCCCAGTGCCTTGTCCAGTTCGACATTACCGTAGGGCGAACAAGGAGACACGATCGTGGCACACAATCACGCCGGGTGTCAGTCGCCGCGCGACTACTTCACCGAGCAACTCCTCACCATTCTGGTGTGCGGGGGGCTCGCGTTCGTGGCCGTGCAGCTCTACCGGTACGACATGTTGAGGCACATCCTCGCCCCGCAGTTCCACCTGCCGGTGCTGATCGGTGGCATCGCGGTGTTCGGTTTAGTCGTGTTACGTGCCGTCGCGGTGTGGCGCGAAGCGGGGGCGCTGGTTCCCGTGAGCGACGACCCCATGTGCCAACAGAACCACGTTCACACAGCGAGCTGTAACCACCTGCCGGGGTTGCCGGGCGGGGAACCGGACCCGAACCTCGTGGACGATCACGGTCACAGTCACGACATGTCGTGGATGTTCGCCCGGATGCTCATCCTGGTCTTCCCGATCGCGCTCTTCAGCCTCGGCATCCCGAACTCGGGCCTGAGTAGCGAAGCGCAGCGCAAGGCACTCGGCCAGGACGTGTCCCTCGACCCGGTGATGCTCAAGGAAATGGCGAAGGCGAAAACCACCAAGGTCGAAGAAGAGTCGTCCGCTTCTGACGGGGCCGTCACGCGCACGCTGCGCACCGAATCGGGCCTCATGATCCGGGAGATGATTGCGAAGGACGGAACGGAGACGTATTCGGTCATCGCGCAGGGCGGCGAGGAAATGCGGTTCAACACGCTGACCGAGGCCGCGTTCGACGCCGACAAGCGCAGGTCTTACGCCGGCCAAACGGCGATCATGGAAGGACGGTTCAACCCGATCGTCGGCGGTAGCGGTAAGGAATTCACGCTGTTCCGGCAGAAGATGACGTGCTGCGGTTCGGACGCGGTGCCGCTTAAGGTGCGGATCGTCTCTCCGCAAGCCGTCGACCGAAAGTATTTCGACTGGGTGCGGGTAAAGGGCGTCGTTCAGTTCCGGCAAGTGCCCGGCCAGGACCGCTACATCCCCGTGCTCATGCTCGGGGACGTGACCGACATCCAACTCATTCCGAACGACCAGGTCAAGAACGAGTACGAATTCTAAAAGATACGTCCCTTGGGAACGCGGCGAAATACCCGCGTTCCCAAGGGACAAACTCACTTACCCGCAGTGCGTAAGTAAGCGAACAGGTCCGCCACGTCTTGCGGTTTCAACTCCTTCTCCAGTCCGGCCGGCATGAGTGACAGCCCGGTCGAGCGCAACGACGCGATGTTCGAGCGCAGGATCGTCTCTTCCTTACCGTCGGCCCGACGGAGTGTGATACTCGTTGGCGTTTCGGTCGCGACGACGCCATTGAGCACGCGCTCGTCGCCCGTCACCACGTTATAAGAGACGAAACGCGGATCGACCTCGCGGTTCGGGTCGAACACGGCCACGAGCAGGTCTTCACCGGACTTGTTTGGAAGGGCCGCGAGTAAGTTCGCCCCCACGTCGGCCCCGAACCCGTCGAGCCGGTGGCACGCGGCGCACGTCTTACGGAACACCCCCTGCCCTCTCATCGCATCTCCCTTGAGATCGAGCGCGGAGGCGTATTCCTTCACGACTTTCGCGCGGTCCGCGTCGACGGTCTGCTTAAAGACCGTCTCCGATTTTGCACGCACACCTGTGTTTGGATGGGTCTTGAGCGATTGAATTTGTGCGAGGCTGAAATCAGCGAGAGCAACCTTCTTCGCTTCGACCGCGGTGAGCAGCTTCAGGATGCGGTCCGGGTGCGCCATGAGTGCGTCGAGAACCTCGCGCCGAAGAGCCGGACCGTAACCCGCCCACCCCTCCATCAGCAACTCACTCACTTTCGGGTCTGTGTGCGCCGAGAGCGCTTTCGCAGCCGCGAGTTGTAGGTCTCCCGGTGTTGTCGGGGTGAGGCATTCAGCAAGCGCCGGTCCCGCAGCCTTGAACGACCCGAACGCGAGCATCTCCGCGAGCCGCACGCGGTCGCGCGTTTCGAGCTTCGAGTCCCGGACTTGTGTCGCGTTCAATTCGTACCGTTTCCGGAGCCGGTCGCAGACAATTTCCGCCCCTGCGGGCGGCTTGTCCCACCACGTCGGGAGCGGGTTCTTTGTGCCTCGCATCCCCTGCCCCAACCCCTCGTAGATGAGAACCTGAGCGTCGCTCACGGCCGTTTCGTCGGCGATCAGGGCAAGCGCCTTCGTAATCGCCTTTGTGTCGCCCGTTGCACCAATAAGAGCAGCGAGTTTGGTGATAACCGCTCGGTTCGAGGTGCTCGGCTTCTTACTGAGCGCTTCGAGCACCTCGAACCCGCACTTGCTAGCAGAGCTAAGAGCCGCGGTGACGGTCCAGGGATCGCTCGCGTCTTTCTCCAGGACCACCGCGAGCACTCGCGCCGCGTCCGAAGTCGGGAGCGCGCCAGCCGAGAGAGCGAGTTGGAACCGCACACGCGGCGAAGGGTCGCTCGCCAACTTCACCGCAAGTGCGCAGAGAACCGGAGCGTCTGCGAAGAACGATTCCGACAGCCGGAGCGCTTGTTCACGAATACCCGCCTCTGGGTCAGCAAAAGCGGACTGCACATCGGCTGTTCGCAGTACACCGAGGCCGTGCAGCGTCCAAAGCAGGTTCGCCCGTCCCGGCGTTCCTTCTACCTTGGGTGTGGCAAGCAACTCACGAATCCGAACGACCGCGTCCTTCTCTTGCTTCTCGACGATGAGCCTCTGAGCCGTGATTCGGCGCCAGGGGTTCGCGCTGGTTAGCTCATCGGCCAGTTGCGCGGGCTTCAGCGCAGTGAGGTCAGGCAATTTCGCCGGCGTAAACTCTTTCGGGGTGACGCGCCAGATGCGCCCGCGCCCGCGGCTCTCCAGGTTCAGTTGCTTCTTGATGTCGTCGGGAAGCGACAGTGGAGTTTCGATCACCTCGCGATAGAAGTCGAGGACGTAGACCGCTCCGTCCGGCCCCGTGGTGAGATGGACCGGGCGGAACCAGTTGTCAGTTGAGGCGAGGAACTCGCGGTCCTCATACGCCCGCACCGCCGTGAACACCGCACCCCTTTCCTTCAGGATCTCGCGGTGAATCAGATTATTCGCGGGGTCACAGACGAAGTTGTTCCCGCGGTACTCCTTCGGGAACAGGTCCGCGGTGTAAATAAGCGGACTACACCCGGACGTAATGTACCCACCGGGCACGAGTTCGGTACCCGGGAAGCGCTTCGCGTCCGCACTGCCCGCGCGCCGCGTGGTGCGCTCGACACGCCACGGCTCGAAGGGGCTGATGCGGAACACCTTCGCCGCGGCCCCGTGCTCGGGGATGTCGAGCGTGACCGCGTTCACTGCGAGGTACGGATTTCGCAGCAAGTAATGATCCGGCAGAACAATCTGTCGGAGGTGCTGGCTGTTCGTAGCGGTAAACCACCGCTGGTAATCGTCCGCGCTGAGGCCGTACTGACCGCCCGAACTCGTCGGTTCGAGGCTCCCCTGTTCATGCGGCTTGAAGCGCAACCCTCGATTGCGGAGCGAGACGAGCGGCAAATTCGGCCTCTCGACCGAGCGCACGGTTCCGCCGTCGCTGCCCGCGCAACCGTAAACCCAGTTGTCCAACCCCCATTGCAGGCTGTTCAGCATCTGCTGAATGTTCGCGGTGTTGAACCCCGAGTATAGGACTGTTCTTCGGTCCGCTTTGCCGTCACCGTCAGTGTCCTGGAGGTAGACCAATTCTGGTGCCTCCGCAACAAGTAGCCCACCGCGATACGGCTGTAACCCCATCGGGAACCGCAACCCTTCGGCAAAGGTCGTCACGGTCTCGAAGATGCCGTCGCCGTCCTTGTCCTCAAGGCACTTGATCTTCCCGCGAGTTTCGTTGCCGGTCCCCACGCCGCCGTTCGGGTACCCGCGCATTTCGCACACAAAAAGCCGTCCCTTTTCGTCGAAGCACATCGCGACGGGGTCAACGATGTCCGGCTCACTCGCGGCTAGTTCGATCTTCATTCCTTCCGGGAGCTTGAACGTTTTTCGTTCCTCAACCGGCGAAAGTGGACCGGGCGGCTTCGCTAACTCGGCCACTTTCACCGTGAGTTCCTTCACCTTGCCGACGATCGCGTCCTCGATCGTGGTACTCCACTTTCCGGGCATCCCGTAATACACCTGCGACGAATCCGCCTCGTACCCGCCCTCGCCGAGTACGCGCGCACTCGGAATGTACGCCATGACGTCGTTCGCGTAGCCCATCACCCAAAGCGTGCGAGTCGTGGACAGGTCTTTCTTCAGTCGAATCGCGTAGTCAACGACAACTTCGCCCCCAAGCGCCACCCACAGCACCTGATCGCCGAGTGCCCACGTTTGAACCGGGTAGTGCGGGTAAGTGTCATCAACCTTCCCGTTGGCTTCGAGTTGCTTGAGCAACCGCTGGGCGCGTTTCTGGATTACGGGCGTCTTGCTGAGCGTGTCGGCCGCGAGTTGGGCTTTGGTGGGCACGGACTCGAACTTCAGCGCGATCTTCTCGTACTTCGCCCCGAACCTGCCGGTTACTGGCTTCGCGGTTTTGATCGCACCCACCGCGGCATCGGCGAGTTCCTTACCGTACTTCTCGCACAACTCGATCTTCCGACGCGGGAGCGGGTTCGCGTCCGCGCCGCACCCGGTCCAGAACATCCCCACGGTTCCCGGCAGGGCTTTCTCGACAGCGATTTGTGCGAAGCCGGCGAAGTCACCGGACCACTGCTGCAAATCGAGCGTGGTGTTGTGGCAGGCGTACCCGAAGACAACAGCCAACGGCTGTGAGCCTTTCCCCTCGACCACGAGCACCGGAACCGTGTGATCGACCGGTCCCTTCGGGTTGCTCCCGTTGATAACACCCTTCTCTGTTTGCTCGCGCCGGTTCACGGCGAACCCGGCCGTACCCGAACTGTACTTGAGCGACACCGGTTGCAAGTCTTTCAGGCTCGCACCGATGACCGCGACCAGGTCGTCTTTGAGCTTCTTCGTGTACGCATCGACTTTCGCAGCGTCCGCTGCGGTGAGCGGGTACATGTCGACGAGGTTCTCGCGAATCACAGGCCCCGAGTGCGTGTGCGATGCGCTCAGGATCAGTTCCTCGCGCTTGAGCCCGTGCTGCTTCTCGACCTCGGCCGCGACTTGCTCACCCAACTTGTGCGGGATTCCGATGAGGTCCGTGGTCACCAGCACGAGGCGCTGACCAGCGGCATCTTTAAGGCAGAGCGCCTTTGCGTAAAGGTCGTGAATCTTGCCGTCGGCGGGCTTGGTGCGGGAAGCGTACCCGGCCATCCACACGGGTTCCGTTGGCGTGATGACCTTCACCGCAACCCCGGCCCTGTAAGCGGGAGTTGGCTCCTCAGCCGCGAACGCGGGCACAGTAAGAATCAGTCCAACGGCGAGCGCGAGCAGCGTTTTCATCACTTCCCCTTCCCTTCTGCCTTCAGCAGCTTCCGCATTGCAGCCATGAGGATCTCTTCCGAATCCGGGCCGGCGAGCGCGACCGTCGGTTCGTAGCCGCCTTCGAGGTAGGCTTTCGCGGTCGGAATATAGCCCGGACCGTCGTCACCGTAAGAGGCGACGTTCACGACCGCGTCCGGGCGCATTTTGGTGGCCGCAAGTTGGTACTCGATGAACGCCTCACCGGGCAAGAAGAGATTGAGAACCTTACCCCCGAAATCGAGGCAGTTCACTTCGATGGGTGTGTCCTTGCGCTTCAACCAAGCGAGTTGATAGGCTGCGTTGTTTCGCTTCGCGGCCGCGGCCTTCTCGTCGTTCAGCGCCTTTGTGCTCTCGTCCGCACCGAACGACGGTTCTTTCCGGGCCGGCAGTTTGATGGCCTCGAACCGCCAGTCCCACTCTTTCACCTCGTGTCGCTTCGTGTCCTTCCACGCCGCGGCCATTGCGGTGTAAATGCGGTCGCGTAAAACCGGACGGTTCTCTTTGGAGCCGTCGTTGTACTTGCCCGCGGTGATGTTCCCGCCGCACCCGTTGAAGTACACCTGGAACACGCTCGTTTCGTCCTGAAACTTCTGTCGAGCCAGCCCGCAGAAGTCCGCGCTCACGCGACCGTCTCCGTAATAACTCATCGGGTGGCACGCATAGAAATGAAGTGCAGCGCGTGCCTTCTCACCGTCCCAAAAACTGAGAGTGCGCAACTTCGGATCGATCAACCCCGCGGGGGCGTCGCGTGCCTCTTTGCTCTTGGTTGCGCTCGTGCGAGTGAATTTCACTTTCCCGTCGTCGCCGAGCACCCGACGGTTGGATGCCACGTCCTTCACTTCCGCCGCACCAACACCGATGTGCGTGAAGCGAGCAGCTTTCGGCAGCGCGGACTTAAGTGCGTCCGCGGACTTCTTCACGCACTCGTCGAAGTATTTCAAATCCAGCGATTTCGGCGCTTTGGCCGCGGCGATGAGTCTCTCGGCTTCGAGGTCCGCAAAGGGCGTGTTGTGCGGGTGAACACAGTGCAATGAGACGTGGTCGGGCGTGGTGTGGGCCGCGTCCGCGAGAGCCGCGCGCCAGACGCGGAACGCTTCGTTGCGCACCCCGGTCCAATCGACTGCACACAACACGACCGGCTTCCCCGCGCCGAGGAGAACCACGCCGAGAGCTTTCAGCGGGTCGTCGACCCCTCGAACGGGCGTGATCCACCCACCGCAGAGGGGATGATCTTCGGGCGGGGTCACGTCACATGCGAACGTCGCGATGTGGAGAGGCGGCATGGCGGGTTCCAACGCGGAGGGCGCATACGAAGAACCGCATTATGCCATTACTCTGGTGGCTTGTCTGCTTTCAATTCTGCGTTCTCCGCGCCCTCTGCGGTGGAGTCATTTTTCGCTCGTGCAGGCAAATACCGCCACACGAGCGCGAGCAGAATCAGTCCACCGCCGAGGAACATCCACTCGTTCGGCGTATCCTTGTGCGGAGTGATGAGGTACGCCCAGATCGGGTTAATGAGCGGTTCAATTAGGGTAATCAGCGCGGCTTCTTGGGGCGAAACGGTGCGCAGCCCCCGTGCGAACAGCCAGTACGGGATCGCCATCTGAAACGCACCGAACGTCATCAGCACCACGATCTGGCGCGCACTCGGGGCCGTCACCCATTCCACAAACGCCGGCGCTCCCTCGGTCAGGAGAACGAACAGACTGAGGGCCGCTGCCGAACCAAGTAAGTTGATCGCCACCAGCCACGCGGCAGAGTGCTCGCGCAGCGCGCGAAGAAACAACACGACCAGCGCATAAACCACGCCGCTTCCCAGGCCCAGAAGCAGTTGGATCATCTCTTTATTGTGCTGAGAGCCATCAACGTCGGACGGAGCTTCGCGCGGCCAGTTCCCGACCACAATCACCGCGGCGCCGAGCGCCGCGAGTAGCACCGCGAGCCAGCCGCGCAGGTCGCTGCGTTCGCCGAGCACTAACACTGCGAAGAGGTAGACCCACACCGGTGCTGTGTTTTGGAGGAAGATCGCGTTCGCGGCGGGACCGTCGAGGGCCGAGAGGTACATCCCGCTCATCACCGCGAACGCAGACACCATTCCGACCATCAGCGGCCGGAACGTCATTTCCGCGCGCCGGACCATCGCGAGCATCACCAGCCCGCCGAACAGTCCGCGATAGAACGCGATTTGGAGCGGGTTCAGGAGCGGGTCGCTCAACCCGAGGCCGAGTGGCTCGCGGAGCAACCGCATAAACACGCTGCCGAGGCTCCACAGCACAGCGGCCAGGATGAGATAGAGCCGCGCGGAAGTGAGGGACCGAGTTCCGACCGACATCAATCACCACGGTTCGAGTGGCCGCTCGGAGTGAGCCGGCCACAGGGGTGATTATTGTTGGGAACTCGGCAGGAGGCCATCCAAACTGCCCTGTACCACGGTCGCCCGGGGCGGAAGGTTCGGAACGGCCCGTGAACGCACCCACTGACCCGCGAGTAGCGCGAGCAGCACCGCGCCAGTGCCTACGATCCAGGGCCAGTTCATGGCCTTGGATTTCGGGGGCGTCGGTGTGGGGGAGTCCGGCGGAATGTTCGTGGCCTTTTCCACCGGCGGGCAGTGATCGGTCCGGGTCGGCATTTCGGGCGTCGGGTCGAGGCACGCGACCGAGTGCGTTTGGCCTTCAGCGAACGCCGGGAGCTTCGTCGCGAGCCGGGTCGCAATGAGCACTTCGGCGAGGCGCCCGGCGCGCTGGATGCGCGCCCGCGGATCACACGCGAGCATCGATTCGATAATCCCCGCGAGTTCTTCCGGCACGCCCGCGTTCACGGACCGGATCGGGCGGAACGAGTCGTGCGCCTTCTCGCGGATCACCTCATCGTGAGTCGAGCCGGGGAACGGTACCTCGCCCGTGAGCAAGTGATACAGCGTCGCCCCGAGCGCGAACAAATCGCTCCGACCGTCCACGAGGTTCGCGTTCACCGCCTGCTCGTAGGGCATGTAGTAGGTCGTCCCCACGCCCTGGTGAATGGAAGTCAGTTGCGAATCGTCGTTGAGCCGCTTCGCCAGCCCCAAATCGGCCAACTTCGCGATGCCGCTGGGGTGGAGCAGAATGTTGTCCGGCTTCACGTCCCGGTGGACGTACTGACGGTCGTGGAGGAACTCCAGGCCACAAGCGATGTCGATACCGATGCGAACGACCATGCCCACGGGTAACCGGCCCAAACGCGCGAGCGCGCCGTGGGCCGTGGGGCCGTCGATGTACTCCAAAACGAGGTAATGTTTGCTCACGTCCGGGTCGTACCCGGAGGCGATCCCCTGGACAATCGACGGGTGCTCCAGCACGCGACTGAGGCGCGCTTCGCGGTAGAACCGGCCGACGAATTCCGGTTGCCCCGAGAGGTGGTCGGCGAGGATCTTCACCGCGACCGGCCGGCCGGCGGCCACGTCGTAGCTCTGGAACACAGCGCTCATTCCGCCTTCACCGATCTGGCGGAGCAGCCGGTACCCGGCCACCGAGCGAGGCACCCCGCTCACGCGCCCGGGGGCGGTTGTGGGTTGCGCATGGCGTTCGCCCTCCGTCATCGGCGCACCTCCTGGTACCCGAAGCACTGAACCAACGGATCGCGAGATAGCTGACTAGCGAGTCCGAAACGAATGGGTATCCGAACCCAACTCACAAAACTCCTTGATACCGCTGCGAGAGCGGATCGCCAATGTCCGCAGTTACTACACGCCTTCGAGTAAGTTCGCTTTCAACTCTAACGGATTTTGGCCCCGTGGCGTTGGTGCGCGGAACTGACACTAATTAGTTGCCCCGAGCGGACCGTATTCGTCGCGCTTTTGCGAATTTGGCGCGTTTCTTTGCGCCGGGTGGGATGGACCGTTCCGAATGCCCACGAAATAGACGAGTCAGTAGGGTTAAGTTATACCCGAACTCGCGGAAGAGATGGTATGAGTTCTGAGTGAATGCCCAAAATTTAGGCACGGAACTAAACGGATAAAACACCCAACACAAGTGTAGTCGCCACAAACCGCTCTTTTGCAATAATTTGCAATGTCAATCACAAATCGACCGCAGTTCCGATCACAACGCCTACGGTCTCAAAATCCACGCGAGAAATTCGTTTTCTTACCGTTCCGGTTCAAGGTGGGCTGAACGCAGGGCACGTAACCGAGCAAGCAGCGGTTTCGCACGACCGGTTGCGTCGAGGAGTCCACTGTTCGGAATGAGGTGCGGTTCTGCGTCCGTCCAGTGATCCCAGGTCACCGTTCGGACCTGCGGCCAGCAAAGTGCGAGCGCGGCGAACGATGCGCCCCACTCGGCCTGACCTTCGGGCGACGGGCGGGCGCGCCAGGCCGGTTGCCACACCGATTGGCCAAACTCCGCGGCCTCGTGATCTGGTTCGTCGGACGAGGGAAGGCTCAGAACAACCTCCAGCGGCAACCCGAGCATCCCGAACACATCGAGCAAGCGTGCGGTATCGAGCAGGTCGCGCGGCAAGCTCCCACGCGGGCGGACCCCGGCACGAACTTCTAACTCCACCGCCGAGAGCCGCACCCCCGCACGGATCAGGTCATCGGGGAACGTGAGCGGCGAAATCGTCTGGTCTTCTGTGGCGAGGTACTCTCCCCACGGCTGGGCCACGCTCAGGATCAGTTCGAGACCGGAATCGACCTGAGCCGCGGCCTCGAACAGTCGAAACGCGAGTCGGAGCCGGTCGTCGTCGACCAGCCCGAGCGAGTCCGTGTGGTTGAACCCCGCACACACGACCCAGCGCCGGACATCGCTCTTATAGCGGTTGATCGCAGTTTCGAGGAAATCGCACATGCACGCGGCCAGCGTCGGCAGGTCCGCGGCCCACCCCGCGGCCCACGCGGGAATCATTCCGGACGTGAGATCGATCACCGGCCCGATCGTAACCGGCAGTCCCGCGGCACACGCGGCCGCGACCGCCGCGTCCGGCTCGGCCCAATCGTACTGCGACTCGTTCCGCTCGATGTCCCGCCAGCGAGAGCACACCGATCCAGCCGTGAATGCGCGCGTGTACTCCTCAATGGCAGCACGGCGCGGCGCCCGCAAGCACCGCGCCGCGAACCACGTATCGAGCGGTCCCTCGTCTTTGTGGCGCGTTGTGAGCATTTGCGCGGTGTACTCGCGCGCGAGTTGGTCCGCGAGACTGTGAGCCTGTTCGAGAACGCGCGTGGCCATTGAATCGGACTCGGCCGCGATCGGAGCGAGCACCGCGCGCCCGAACTGGCGGCTCGCCTCCGCGATCGCGCGCTCGAATTCCGGGGTGGTGCGCAGCCCGATCGACTGCCACTCCGCGGTCTGCGTGCGGACCTGGTTGAGTTTCCCGCGTGCAAGTTCTACGAGCAGCCGGTACGGTTCGTCGCGCTCGCGAAGGGTCGTCGTCCCGACCACGAGGGTACCGAACGGCTCGACCGGCCACGGCACGAACAGGTAACCGCTCTCGTTCTGCTTGCGCGTGAGAACCAGGCGCCCGTCGGTGATTTCGACGGTTGTCGGGCCGGGGGTGAGATCGTGGTACCCGACACTCGCAACGCACGCCTCCCCCAGCATCGCCGCGGCGGTGCCCGGTAATGGGTTCGGCAACAGAAAGGACATCGACCCCATACGTATTTCAATCCGCTTTCCGGTGGTGAACCAGAAAGAACGAGACGGTTCCGACGGGCGAGGAACCGATCCCGGTGTCGTCTCAACGGGCGAATTCGGACCCGTACCCACCGACAGGCAATGTTTTAGTTATACCCTGAAGATCGACCGGAAGGGAACAGCGTTCGCCGTTCATTGGAGCCGGAAATCCACAAATCGCCGAATCTTACTTCACGCCGGAGGTGAAACGAGGCTCGTGATCGTGATCCCGTACTTCTCGGCGAGTGCGACAGTCGCAGCCTGATCGATGACAATCGTGCGACCGGCCTCGATCGCCAGCGCGGTCGCGCCCGCTTTTCGCATTGTTTCGATGGTCTGAGTGCCCACCGTCGGGACGTCGAACCGCCGGTCCTGCTCCGGCTTCGCGACCTTCACGACCACGAACCCGCCCTTGCGACACAGTTCGCCGGCCCGGAGTATTGCAAGATCCGTGCCCTCGATCGCTTCGACCGCGAGTACCGCCCGCTCGCGGACCATTACACTTTGCCCCACGTCCAGGCGCCCCATTTCGCGCGCCAGGTGCCAGCCGAGCGCGATGTCTTGGGTTTCGCTCTTCGTCGGGCGCCGGCGGGTCAACACGCCTTCACTCACGAGCAACTCCGGGCACAGGTCCAGGGCCGAAACGCACTCCATCCCCTCCGCCCGGAACTCGTTGATGATGCCGAGCAGGATCGAATCGTCGTTGTTCGCATTCCGCTTACGGAAGAACCAGAACCGAACCATCCGCCAATCGGGGACGAAATGGACCAAGCGCCAGGGCCGGAACAGAATGCGCTTCTCGAACTTCCCCGCCATTGTCCACTGGCGCACCCCGCCGCGCCGGAACGCGCGCATGATGGTGCCCAGGGACGTCCGCCGGAGCCAAACAAATTCCGTGCAGAGCGAGCGGAGCGCGGGATCGGCCATGCCCGCAGCGGCCACACAAACGACGGGGATCCCGTGCTCCCGGGCCTTCTCCGCGAACACGACGGGGAACCGCCCCCCACAGGCCAGTAGCCCGACCGGGGCGCGCGTATTTAGCGCCCCATTTCCCGCTCCGAGTACCGCCGCGTCAGTTGCCATTCTTCCCGGACCCCGCATCGAGGCGCTTCTTGATCTCTTTGACTTCTGCACGGAGATCCGGCAACCGGCGCAGGCTGAAGTGCATCCGGATCTGTTCGTGGACCGGGGTCGCCGGCGAACCGAACACGTGCTGGTCGTCCGGTACGTCCGAGGGCACACCCGACTGCGCGCCAACGGCGACTCGCGCCCCGAGGGTCACGTGATCCGAGACCCCGGCTTGCCCCGCGAGAACAACGTGATCGCCGGTCGCGGCCGAGCCCGCGACCCCGACCTGACTACAAAACAAGTTGTGTTTCCCGATCTGGCAGTTGTGCCCGACCTGAACGAGGTTATCGATTTTGGTTCCGGCCCCGATCCGCGTCGGGCCGAAAGTCCCACGGTCGATCGTCGAGTTCGCCCCGATTTCGACATCGTCCTCGATCTCGACCCACCCCAATTGCGGCACCTTAATGTGCCGCCCGTGGGCGGTCCGGTAACCGAACCCGTCCGCACCAACGACCACACCCGCGTGCAGAATCACACGGCTCCCGACCACACACTCGTCGTAAAGCACGACGCGCGGGTGAATCGTGGTGTCGCTACCAATTTTGCAGAACCGACCGATCGATGCACCCGCGCAGATCGTCGAGTTCGTCCCCACTTCCACGCCCTCTCCGATCACCGCCAACGGCCCGACGGTGACGCCGGGTGCGAGCTTCGCGGAGGGGTGAATGTGTGCCGAGGGGGAGACGCCACCGGGCGCCTCACTCGGCCGGGCGCGTAGTTGCCGGACGATGCTGGCAAACGCCATGAGCGGGTCAGAAACCCGGATGATCGGCCGCCCGTTCACGGGAACCGATACCGGGACAATGGCCGCGGACGCCTTACTGGAGTGCCACGCGGACAGATTCTTCCCGTTCTCGACGAACGTAATGTCGCCGGGTTGCGCTTCGCCCAAGGTACGGGCATTCGAGATCGTAAGTTCCGGGTCACCGAGAACTTCGCCTCGCACCCATTCGGCCAGTTGCCGCACGGTGACGTTCACGGAGTTGGTCCCTTCTTCCGTGCGAGCCGGAAAATCCGGTCGCCCGGAGTTCGCGGAGGTTAGCGAACCCGCACGGACGAGACAAGCCCAACCGTTCGGGGGTACCGCACTGACATTGATGAGTATCGACCCGCGGCGCTGTCGGGGATAGGCGGAGATTGGGGGAATTCGAGGAACCCGGACGTGACCGTGACGGTTATGCCGGGCGAATATCAGAGAGTTGTGCGAAGTCGGACGGCGAGACTGCACCGGATTCCGCTTCGATCGCCCCGCCGCCCGCCTCGGCACACGCCCACGCGACGCGATCGCGCGCGGCCAGCAGTGTGACATCCGCGTTACTCCAAACGACACAGTTAACGGAATCGGGAGTCTGGCGAAGGGTGACCATACCCGAACCGGCCGCGATCCGCAGTTCGCGCCACCCGGCTTCCGGGGTCTCGTCCGGGAACGCGGGTAGCCCGTCGATCATCCGAATCACGGCCGATTCGCCGACACGAACGAGCTGAGCTTTGATAGCGTCCCACGCCGGCACGCCGCCGGCGGGGAATCGAACGACGCGGTCCAAACCCATGTGAAACCTATTTCGCGTTGCCGATCAGGATCTCTTCGAGCCGCTTCTTCTGTTCCGCCGTGAGCACCGCCTTCTCTTCCTTGAGCATGCTCGCTTCGAGTTCCGCGATCTTGGACTTCAGTTTGGTGATCTCGTCCTTGTGCTTCGATTGAATTTTGTACACTTCTTGAACTTGCGAATCCGTAAGCCCCAGCTTCTTCCAGTTCGCAGGGAGTGTCCCCTTATACTTGGTCGCGTCGTCCTTCTTGTCTTCCTTTTTCTCGGCTTTCTTCTCGTCCTTTTTGGTCTCTTGGCCAACGAGGCCACCAGAAAAGACAACCAGTGCAGCAAACAAACCGGCAAGCAAGCTCGACCGAATCATGGGCGCCCCTTGATGGGTGGCAGGTGAGAAAACGAATCTGCGAACGACGCAGCGTGACTAATATCCAGTCATTAGGCTCGCCCTCGCAAGTGAAAAAACCCTCACCTGCACAAAATTTCCCCATCCCGGCCCTTTATCCCCCGCACCCGGTGGGGCTCTGGCCCCCTTCCCCGCCCTCGCCGCTCACGGCTTCGGCCATCACGCGGAGCTGAATGACACTGCGTTCTTGCTCCTTTTCCAGGTACGCGCGCCCCTTCTTCACGTTCACGTGGTCCCACGGGAGCTTCTCACCGATCGGCCGCTGGCGCGACCGGTAGAAGTCCACATCGATTCCCATGTCCGCGAACGACTTCCACCACTGTTCCGGGCGGAAGCACTCTTTCCACCCGTCGAACCGGGCGCCGCGCCGCCACGCCTCGTGGAGCCCGGGCGCCACGCGCCGGTCGCCGCGCGTCAGAATGCCTTCGAGGAGGCTCGTTTCGACGTCGTGCTGCTTGATCTTCACCCACTTGTTCCGCTTCTGGCGGTGCAGGTAGTCGCCCGCCCAGCGGAAGTATTCGCGCGACTGCATCCCGTTCCACTGGTACGGCGTGTGCGGCTTCGGGATGAAGTTCGACACACTCGCGGTCACTTCCTTGTATCGACCGGTCGCCTGTTTCCCGACCTCGCTGATCGCCTCCGCGAGTTCCACGATGCCGTCCAAGTCTACCGAGCGCTCGCCCGGCAGCCCACACAGGAAGTAGAGCTTCACGTGCGACATGCCCGCCTTGAACGCTTCACGGCAGCCCTCGATGAGGTCGTCGTTCTTGATCGGCTTGCGGATCTGCGTCCGCATGTCATCGCGTGCGACTTCGGGCGCGAGCGTCAGCCCGGCCCGGCGCCACCCCTGCATCAGTTGCGGAACGCTCCGGAGCTGGTGGTTCACGCGCAGGCTCGGCAACGACACATTCACCCCGAGCGGCCCGAACACCTCGTGCATCCGCCGGACCAGTTCCTCGAAGTGCGGGTAGTCGCTGCTCGAGAGCGACAGCAGGCTGATTTCGTTCATCCCGGTGTTGCGGTAGCTGTCCAGAGCGGCCTGGACGATCGTTTCGACCGAGCGCACCCGCAGCGGGCGCTTGATGACGGTGGACTGGCAGAACCGGCACTGCCACGGGCACCCGCGCATGATCTCGATCGCGATGCGGTCGTGCGGCGTCTGCACGAACGACACGACCGGCTTCGTGGGGAGCGGGATCGAATCGAGATCCTGGGTGATCGTGCAACTCTCGATTTGCGCGGGCACGTCGCTCCGCGTGCGGTTGACGGCCGCGATCGTGCCGTCCGCGTGGTAATCGAACACGTAGAACGCGGGCGCGTAGGCCCACTTCGTGCTGCCGACCAGTTCGGCCAGCATTTCCATCCGGCGCTTGTGCGTCAGGTCGCCGTCCCGGATCGCGACCTCCTTCAACGCCATCCACTTTTCCATCACCCACGGCAGCGATTCTTCACCGTCACCGATGATGAAGAGATCCACGAACGGCGCGAGCAGCTCCGGGTTCTGCGCGCCGGGACCGCCCGCGATCACGAGCGGGTCCGTCACCATCCGCTCGTTGCTGAACATCGGAACGCCGCCGAGGTCGATCATGGTGAGCAGGTTCGTGTAGCACACCTCGTACTGCAGGCTGAACCCGATGATGTCGAACTCGGACAGCGGCGTGAATGTTTCCAGCCCGTACAGCGGGAGCCGGTTGCGGCGCAGTTCGCCCTCGAAATCCAACCACGGTGCGAACGCCCGCTCGCAGGCCCACTGCGGGTCGTTGTTCATGATCGTGTACAGCACTTGGAACCCGTGGTGGCTCATCCCGAGCGTGTAAGCGTCCGGGAAGCACAGGCACACTTTTCCGCGCACGTGGCGGTGATCTTTGGGAACGGAGTGGAGTTCGCCGCCGGTGTATTGAGCGGGCGTCTTCACACGCGGCAACACCCGCATGACGGCTTCACGAACGGCGGTGTTCAACATGAGACAGGTCTCGCGATCGGCGTAACTTCGCAACGCAGCGATTATACCAGCCGAAGACGAGAAAGCCCCGGGCAGACCTGGGACTTGAACGACGAATTGACGCGAATTCAGGACTTGTTCCGAGCCAGTTCCTCGATCCACCCGGCGGCTACTTCAAATCCGTTATCTCCTCGCGCTTGGACCGCGACCTCTTGACACCGCACGCGCACCTCCGGGGTCATGAGCCGGGTCAACGCAGAAGCCATGTGCCCTGCGGTCCGTTGCCGCGGCCCGAGCGCGACGCCAACGCCCAATCGCGTGATCCGAGCGGCGTTGTCCGGTTGGTCCCATGCCAGTGGAAGTACGAGTTGCGGGCACCCCGATTCCAGCGCGGCGGCAGTTGTACCCACTCCGCCGTGGTGAACTACCGCTCCGCACAGCGGGAGCAGCGCCCGAAACGGAGCGAACCCACAGTGCCGGATCGTGGGCGGCAGTCGAGCAGGAAGTTGCTCCGGGTACTTTGTCAGAAGCAGCCCGCGCGCCCCGAGCTTTTCACACGCAGCGACCGCGGCGCGAAAGAATCCGCTCGCGTGCGTCATTCCGGTCCCCAGCGTAAATGCGATCGGTGGTGAACCGGCCTCGCAAAATGCCCTGATATCTTCGGGTAACTCGTTCCGGGTACCGTCGCACCGCCCGAACCCGGCGAGCCGCAGTTGCGCGGGCCAGTCGGACGGGTGCCCCGCATACCAACGCGGAAATAGCCCGATCACCAGATCCGGCGACCACCACCAGCGGAACACGCGCCGGACCGGAGCTAACCCGAGTGTTGCCCGAACCGAATTGAGCGACCGGGCGACGAGCCAGTACCCGGCCGCGTCCAGTGCCAACCAGTACAAACTCCGCAACGAGTGAGGAAACCACGACGGGATCGTCAGCCCGCCGGCCATTTGGGGCGGCGAGATGTTGCTCGGTATTAAACCGGGCTGAAGGAGCAGCGACGCGGTCGGGCAGCGCACTTTCTCCTGAACGAGCCGGCCGGCCAAAAGACCGGGATTTGTAACCAGAACGCTATCCGGTTCTCGGACGAGTTTCACCAGGAGTTCATACTGGCGTGGGATCATCGGAGCGCCCCACCGGGCCATCATCCGACCACTGCGGAGCGGGTGAAAAAGATCGGGGTGGGCGAGCATCTGACCGACTTCCGCGGTCGTTACAAGCGACGCGAACGCAAGCCCCAGTGCCTCCGCTCGAGTACGGTACGGCTCCGGAGCCGCCACCGTGACCCGGTGCCCGCGCGCTCGTAGCACTGCCCCGAGGCCGAGGTGCGGGAACACGTCTCCGTCGGTGCCTACGGTAGCGAGGATGACGTGCATTCAAGCGCTCCCGTTGGAACGTTTCGTACCCCATCTACATGACGTCCCACAGCGGTGACCAACTCACCTGCCGGCACGGTATCAATGAGTGAAATTCGAGCCCGAATTGCGCAGACGGATAGGACGAGAGGAGTTTGGTAGAAATGTTGGTCGCGTCGGGGGCTACTTCTGAACTTGGGACGCGGAAGGCTCACGGCACCGCTGGAGTGCGATGCCCCTAAAAATAAGTACAGGATCGGGACCGCGTTCGGCGCGGTCGGTCCGGTCCGATCCTGGGGGCGAGCACACCTGCGGTGCTGGAACAGCCGTTCCCCGCGTGGCAGTGCCCGGCACAAACTCGGGCGACGCAACATCGCCCGCTACTGCAAAGCAGTGGTGCTAACCCCCGACGCGACTCAACGGCGATAAACTACCCCGCGACCGCCCGCCGTGCAACCAAGGATAAACGTGCTCACGACAGAAACCGTCATCGAACAGACGCGCCGGTGGATTTCGGACGTGGTGATCGGTCTGAACTTGTGCCCGTTCGCCCGGCGCGTGTTCGATAGCGGCCTGATCCGGTTCACGGTCACCGACGCGGCAGACGAGGATGCACTCCGCGCGGCTCTTGCACACGAACTCCGGTCGCTCGCCGATACCCCAGCCGAACAAGTCGAAACCGCGATCCTGATCCACCCGCACGTTCTGGGCGACTTCCTCGATTACAACGATTTCGTTGTCGAAACCGAATCGCTGATTGAGGAACTCGATTTGACCGGCGTGATCCAGATCGCGGGGTTCCACCCGCGGTACCAGTTCGGCGGCACGCGCCCGAATGACGTGGAGAACTACACCAACCGGTCACCGTTCCCGATGCTCCACCTGTTACGCGAGGACAGCATTACTGCGGTGAACGACGACCCGGAAAAGCTCCTGGAAATACCGCGGCGGAACGTCGAAACGCTCCGCCGCATGGGAAAGGCTCAAATTCAGAAGCTGCTCAACCGCGCTACTTCTTGAACATCGTGTGGTTCGGGTCACCGCGACTCAGAAGGTACGCGAGCATGTCGAGCACCTCGCGCTCGTTCAATTCGTTCAGCAACTTCTCGGGCATGAGCGAGATGTTGGACGGCTTGACGTTCGCGACGTCCTCTTTCTTCAGTTCCAGCACCTTCGAGGCGTTTTCGGGGTCGAGTACGACCGTGTACTTCCCGCCCGCATCGTTCACGATCTTGCCTGTAATGGTCTTGTCATCAGTCGTCTGAATCACCGACGCCTTGTACTGGTCCGAAATCACCTTGCTCGGCTCGACGATCGATTCGGCCAGGTCTTTTAGGTTGAACCGCCCCGCGACCTGCGACAGATCGGGCCCGGTCGCCCCGCCGTCGCCGCCGAACCGGTGACACACCACGCACCGCGCCGCGGCGAACGCCCGCGCACCGTTCTTGAAATCGCGCCCGCTCTTGAGCTTGTCTTCGAGCGCAACGAGATCTGCCGTCGCCCACGCCTTCCCCGGGCCGATCGGCTTGGGAAGCGTGGGGGCCTTGTACGCGGGGCGCAGCCCGCCTGCTTCGATCGTGAGCCGGTCGCTGTCGGTCGCGTTGGCGAACGCATCCTTCTCGATGTTCGTGAGGAAGCCCTGGTAACTCGCACCGCCGGCCTTCGTTCGCGCTTCCGCGAGGAAGCCGTAATACGTCTTCCATCGGTCCATATTCCAGCCGACGGTCGCGTTGCGGAGCGTGAACAAATAAGAGAGTTTCTGCTGGTCCGGGGCGTTCTTGAGCATGTTCGCTACAGTCCCGCCGTACCCGCGATTCCGGAGCAACACCTCTTCCAACCCCTCTTGCGTGAGCGGCTTGGACGGTTTCTTCAGTTCCGCGCAGATCTTCTCGACGATCGTCGGCGACTTGAGATACACGAGTAGTTGGGCCATTTCGCGGTTCAAAGCGTCGTCCGGGGACGGGAAGGCTCTATCGAGCCGCTGCGAAAGTCGCTCTGCGGTGGCCTTATCAGGTTCGCCCATCCGAAGGAATACGAGCGAATAAACCCGGCTGAGGTCCACCAACTGCTCTAGGGAGAGGCCATTGCCCCGCTCCTTGATCCCGATAAACACCCGGTCTATGGTTTCAAGAAGTTTCGGTTGAAGCTCTTTCCCTCCCTGACGCGCCAGAGCGACAGCACCATTGAGAATCGCAATCCGATCCTTCTCCGCGAGCACTTTGTCCTGCCAGAACTTCACCGGTTGGTGCTCAAGAGCCACGCGAGCCGCGTAACGGACGAAGCGGTCTTCGTGCTTCAGATGTGGGTAGAGGAACTCCACGGCCTTTGCCGGGTCGTCCGCGAGTTTGTGATACTCTTCGATCTGTTTCAGCAGTTTCAGTTCCGCCGTCGGCGCGGTTTTGTATTCCACTTTCTCGGTCGGTTCCTTGCCCACATATGTCACGCGGAACAGTTCGCTCTGCGTCCCGCGCCCGCCGATGGTGAAATACATCGCACCGTCAACTTGGTTAATAACCACGTCCGTGAGCGGGAGCGGGGTGCGGCTCAGGAACTCTTCCTTCGTGGCCTTGTAAGTCGCGCCGTTCAGTTCGGTGTGGATCGCGTACATCGTGCCGAACGTCCAGTCGCAGATGAACAGCGCCTTCTGGTACTTCGCCGGGAACTTCGCCCCATACCCGAACTCGACGCCGACCGGCGACCCGGGGCCAATGTCCACCATCGCGGGCAACGAATCGATGTAGTACGCGGGCCACTTGCCGGTCCCACTGCGCCACCCGAGTTCGCTGCCACTCGTGGCGTGGTTCACCCGCGTCGGGCGGTACCACGGCATCCCCAGATCCCACTCCATGTCCGCGTCGTAGACGAACATTTCGCCGTTCGCGTTGAACGCGAAGTCATACGGGTTCCGGTACCCGCTGGTGAAAATCTCCCAAGATTTGCCGTCGAAATCCGTCTTGGCGACGTACCCGCCGGGGGCAAGAATGCCCCGCGCGTGACCGTTCGCGTCCCACTGGCGCGGAAGAATGTGGTCCTCGCTCCAGTTCTTCGGTACGCGACTGTGAACGAAATTTTCCGGCGGCTGAGTGTGGTTTCCGCAAATGACGTACAGCGATTTACCGTCCGGCGCGAGTCGCACCGCGTGCGGCCCGTGTTCGCCACCGCCCTGGATCGCCTTCAGCTTCTCGACTTTATCGAGTTGGTCGTTGTTCTCCGAAGACGTGACACGGTACAGCCCGCTCCCGGGGCCGCCGTTGCACACAACGAACAGCGCCCCCTTGTGCCACAATAGTCCCTGAGCCGCGGTGACCTTCGCGGGGATCTTCTCGACCTTCGTCTCTTCTTCGGTGCCCACTTTTCCGGGCGTGATGCGGTACAGACCCTTCCCGTCTTGGTCGCTCGCGATCAGCCGGCCCTTATCGTCTGCGGTGAGGCACACCCACGAACCCAGAGTGGCCCGCGGGACCGTGAACAGCTTCTCGATCTTGTAGCCCGGAAGCGCGACGAACGTGTTCGCAGGCACCTTCGAGCCGGGTTGCGAGCCTGTGCTCGCATCAAACACCTTGCCCCACGGTGAAGCACCGTAGGTGCCGATCTTCTTGACCGGCTTGTTCTCTTTCGCCTTGCTCCCCTCGGTGCTACACGTCCACGATTCGTCAGTGACGATGTACGTCGGTTCGCCCTTCTCGGGCACCAGAACCAACTTGAGCACGAAGCCCGCGACGCCGCCCTCGTTGCCCGCGCGGGCGTCGATGACGTTCCCCGTCTCCTTCAGCAACTTGGTGACATCGACCTCGACCGGTTCCTGCCACTCGCTCGACGACGCGACCTGCTTCTGGTTGAGGTACAGCGTGACGCGGTTGTCGCACGTCGCGATGAGTCGCGCGGCCTTGATGCCCTTCGCATCGAACGTTTTCTCGATTCGGTAGTCCTTCTTCGCGTCCGCGCCCCACACCCATAACGGGACCGGGCCGTCGGCGAACCGCTTCGCCCAATCGACCGTCGCCACCTCGACTTTCGGTGGCTGCGCGGTAGCGCCGCGCTCGACCGTCGGGACGGTGACAGGCTTCTGCGCCTTGTCGTCGGCAAGTACCGACGAACAGAGTGTTAAGGCAAAAAGTGCGAGTGCCGTAATACGCATACAAACACGGGTAGGGGTTGGGGGCGAACAAGCTTTTGCGGGCGGTGGGTGGTCAAGCGAACGGGTCGCGGCGAGTTCGCGCACGGTTCACGGCCGTGATACGTGGCTCACGGGATGGGCGAGTCGCGACCCGCGGCCCTTGCGGGCCGGGTTCACGCACTACACCAGGATCTCTTTCACGACTTTACCGTGAACGTCGGTGAGCCGGTAGTCGCGTCCCTGGAAGCGGAACGTCAATTTCGTGTGGTCGAAGCCGAGACAGTGCATCAGTGTGGCTTGCAGGTCGTGGACGTGAACCATGTCCTTCGCGACCTTGAAGCCGAGGTCGTCGCTTTCGCCGTGCGTATGCCCAGCCTTGATTCCGCCGCCTGCGAGCATCAGCGAGAAGCTGTCCGGGTAGTGGTCGCGGCCCAGAATCTTCCCCTCCGCGGTACGGCCCTCACGGAACGGCGTGCGCCCGAACTCACCGCCCCAGACCACGAGCGTGTCTTTCAAGAGGTCGCGGTTCTTCAGATCCTTGATAAGCGCCGCGACCGATTGAGCGGTGGTCGTACCCTTCCGAGTCAGCCCATCGCGGATGTCCTCGTTCGCGTTGGTTCCGTGGAAATCCCAGCCCCAATCGAAAAGTTGAACGTATCGCACGCCCTGCTCAATGAGGCGCCGCGCGAGTAGGCAATTGTTCGCAAAACTCCCCGCGCCCGGCTTCGCACCGTAGGAGTCCAGCACCTTCGCCGGCTCCTTGGAAATGTCCATCACTTCGGACGCCGAGAGCTGCATCCGGAACGCGAGTTCGTACTGCGCGATGCGTGTCCGGGTTTCGGGGTGGCCGAGTTCCTTTTCTTGTAACTCGTTAAGGTCTTTCATCGCATCGAGCCCGAGCCGGCGCGTCTCGCGGTCGAGTCCGGGCGGGTCGCTGAGGTACAGGACCGGTTCCCCCTTGCTGCGACACTGTACGCCCTGAACACGCTCGGCAGGAACCCGCTGCCCAACACCCTTGCCGCCGCTCGGCTGCACGCCGTTGGAGATCAGTACCACGAACCCGGGCAAGTTTTCGCTCTCGTTGCCGAGCCCGTAGCACGTCCAGGCGCCGAGACTGGGCCGCCCCTGCCGCGCGAAACCGGTGTAGAGCAGCAGTTCCGCGGGGGCGTGGTTGAACTCGTCCGTCTTCATCGAGCGGATCACGGTCACGTCGTCCGCGACCTCGTGCAGCGGCTTGATGGCGTCCGACATCCAGATGCCGGCCTTGCCGTGCTGCTTGAACGGCTGCCGTGTGCCGAGGAGTTTGGGCACGCCCGCCGTGAACGCGAACCGCTTGCCCTTCAGGTACTCGTCCGGGCAATTCTGACCGTCGCGCTTCTGAAGTTCCGGCTTGTAATCGAACAGATCGAGGTGCGGCGGCGCCCCCGACATGTGCAGATAAATGACGCGCTTCGCGGTGCCCGGAAAATGCGGCTTCTTCGGGGCGAGCGGGTTCTCGATCTTCGGCCCGTCCGCACGCGCGCCGCTCATCAGCGACGACAGCGCGAGCCCCCCCAACCCAAGCGAGGAGGTTTGCAGGAAGTTCCGGCGAGTAACGGCCTGAAGGCGTTCGAGTGCGGAGTGCATGCGTCCCGTCCTGATATTCAGAAACTCGGTAGGCACGAAGTATCCGGGAGCGAGACCCGGAGCGCCGACATCAGCGTTTCATCAGCATTTCGTCGAGGTTCATAATCACGTTGACGACCACGGTCCACGCCGCGGCATCGGCCACAGCCACGCCCTTCGGGAGCGGGCCGAGCGGGTTCGTCGCGAACTGCGTCGCCTTCGCCGTGTCCTTCGCGAACTTCGCCTCCGCCGCTTCGTAGAGCGTCACGAGGCGCTCGACTTCGGCCTCGCTCGGCGCCCGAACGAGACACGCCCGGAACACGAACGAAGTTATCTACGCGTTGGTCTTCCCACCCTTCTCGATAGCGCGCCGGGCGAGGGCTTGCGCGGCCTCCGTGTACACCGGATCGTTCATCAGCACGAGCGCTTGCAGCGGCGTGTTGGTGCGCGCCCGGCGCACAATGCAGATGTCGCGATTGGGCGCATCGAACGTGGACATAGACGGGTACGGGTTCGACCGGCGCCACTGCGTGTAAAGCCCGCGCCGGTACTTGTCTTCACCCGTACTCGTCTGCCAGTCGATCGAGCCACCGAAGGCAGCGCTCACGCCGAGGTTCGGTTGTTGCGGCCGCACTGAGGGACCGAGCGTTTTGGAACTGAGCAACCCGGCCGCGAAGAGCACCTGGTCGCGGATCATTTCGGCCGAAAGTCGAACTCGCGGCCCGCGTGCGAGCAACCGGTTCTCGGGGTCGCGCTCGAACAACTCGGGCGACACCTTTGCCGATTGGCGATACGCAGTGGACATCACCAGGAGTTTGAGGAACTTCTTCACGTCCCACTTCTGCGCGACCAGTTCCGTCGCGAGCCAGTCGAGCAGTTCGGGGTGACTCGGCTGTTCACCCTGCGCGCCGAACTCCTCGCTCGTGCGAACAATCCCCGTACCGAAGATCTGCTCCCAAAATTTGTTCGCGATCACGCGCGCCGTCAGCGGATTCTCGGAGCTCACGAGCCACTTCGCGAACTCCAACCGCGTCCGCGGCGCCTTCTCCGGGAATGCGTGAAACGCCGCCGGAGTGCCTTCCGTTACCTCGTCACCGAGGTCCATGAAGTTCCCGCGGAACTGCAGTTTCGTCTTCCGGCGTGCGGTGCCGGTCAGTTCCTTCATGACGGGCACGGACGTGAGCGGCTTCACCGCGGCGAGGTCTTTTTTCAGCGCCACGAGTTTGTCGCGCTCGGGTTTCATCTCGTCCGGTTTCTTCCCCTTCAACGCGGCTTCGAGGTCCGCGACTTGCTTCTCCAGTGCGGCCTTTTTCGCGAGTAGCTCGTCGGTCCAGAACGGCAGGATGGGGGTTTCGTCCGCCCGGTCCGCGTCCTCGGTGTTGTTGAAGAACGCGAACGAGCGGAAGTATTCAGTCTGCGTGAGTGGGTCGTACTTGTGCGTGTGGCACTGCGCACACGCCATCGATGTGCCCATCCACACCATGAACGTCGTGTTCACCCGGTCCACCACCGCGGCGTTGCGGAACTCCTCGTCGCTCGTTCCGCCCTCGTTGTTGGTCATCGTGTTCCGGTGGAACGCGGTCGCGACCCGTTGTTCCGTCGTGGCGTTCGGGAGCATGTCGCCGGCAATCTGCTCGATCGTGAACTGGTCGAACGGCTTGTTCGCGTTGAAGCTCTGAATCACGTAATCGCGGTACTTCCAAATCGTTCGCAGCGGGTCGTCGGCGTACCCGGCGGAGTCCGCGTAGCGCGCGAGATCGAGCCACATCCGCGCCCAGTGTTCCCCGAACGCGGGCTTCGCGAGCAACGTGTCAACGAACTTCTCATACGCTCGCGGCGACTTGTCATTCACAAATGCTTCGACTTCCTCGGCCGAAGGCGGAAGCCCGGTCAGGTCGAGTGCGACGCGGCGCGCGAGCGTGTATCGATCGGCTTCGGGTGTCGGCGAGAGCTTCTCGGCCTCTAGACGCGCGAAGAGGAAGTTGTCGATCGCGTTCGTGGTGGGGAACTTAGTGCGAGGCACATCCGGGCGCACGGGCTTCACGTAGGCCCAGTGCTGTGAGTATGTTGCACCATCCTTGACCCACTGCTTGAGGATCTCCACCTCGCGCGGCGCGAGCTTCTTACCGGTCTTGGACGGCGGCATGACACTGGCGTCGTCCGGACTTGCGGTGAGCCGAGTAATCAGTTCACTTGCGTCCGGTTTGCCGGGCACAACGGACGCAGCAATAGCACCTTCGCGGGTGTCGAGGCGGAGCTTCGCTTTGCGCGTTTTCTCGTCGGGACCGTGACACGCGAAGCAGTAGTTCGAGAGGATGGGGCGCACGTCGCGGTTGAAATCGATCTTAGCCGGCACCGGTTGGGCGCTCACGCGGGCCGAAAACAGAACGAGAATCGCGAGAGATAAACCGAGTGGGCCGGTGTGGAAACGCACGGGCACCCTCAAAGCAAGTAACGTGGCTGGAACGGACCCGGAAGGTCCGTCGGTAGGCAGTTTCGTCAGTGTACTCGATCGGGAGGCGCGAGGGGAGAAAAAACGGGCGCCTACGACTTGGACGACGGACTCGGGGTCCAGCTCGGGCGGAACAGTTCTTCTTTGTGGCGAGCCTTGTGGAACGCTTCAGCGAGGAACTGGAGCGACGCGCACCGGGCGCGGAACGCATCTTCGGCACTGTTGCGGCTCGCCGCGATTTTGGCGGCCTCCGCGAGCACCGCGTGGGCGTTCAGATCGACCGGAACACCTTGAGCGCGCATGGCTTCCAGGAGGGACGCTTCCGCCTGCGCGAAGCGCTCCGCGAGTTCAACAGAGACACGACAATCGTATTTCTTGTAGACGTTCAGCTCGCGTGGCGCGGTGTCCGCGGCGATCTCGACGGCACTGACCGGTTCCTCTTTCTGAGTGTGCTGGAACAGGCCGAATAGCCCGGCAAGAATCAGCCCCGCGGCAAGCATGAAAAGGAGTGTCGCGCCGGGTACGGCCGCGAATTGCATCCCGAGCGAGAGCAGCGCGAGCACAATGCCCCCACCGAGAACCGTGAACGCCCACGGCACCCGTTTGCCCCATGCGCTCAACACTCGGGAGAGTATCCCGGCTTTCGCGCCCTTCGCTCCGGCTTTCTTCTCGTGCCCGTCAGGAACCTGGACGATCACGACCGTGATGTTATCCGGCCCGCCGCGCAAGTTCGCCAGTTGGACCAAGAACCGAACCGCGTTCTCGGGCGACAGTGCGCTCACGACCGCGCCAACCTCTTGGGGCGTAACCACCCCCGTCAGCCCGTCGCTACAGAGCAGGAACGTGTCGCCGGGTTCGACCGGGTGCGGCCCCTCAATGTCGACCTCGACTTCGGGGTCCGGCCCGAGCGAGCGAATGATGACGTTCTTTTTGAAGTCCCCGAGTTCGTCCGGGTCCACGCCCTGGCGCCGGGCAATCTCCCACACCCAGGAGTGATCGAACGTGAGTTGTTCCGCCTGCCCCTTGCGAATCCGGTACGCGCGACTGTCGCCGACGTGCCCGATCCACGCCCCTTCGGGGCGCAAGACCAGCGCAGTGCTCGTCGTCCCGAGCCCGCGAAACTCCGGGTTCTGTTGCCCGATCGCGTAGATACCGGCGTTCGCTTCCTGAAAAGCGCGCCGAATCGCGGGGATGATCCCGTCGCGTGCGTGCTTGGAGTACAGGAAGGGAATGTCGCGGGCGGCCTTTGCGCTGGCCTTTTCGCCCACCGCGTGCCCGCCCATCCCGTCGGCGACAACGAAAACGTGACCCTGACCCGCGAACCCGGCCGCATCGACGGCCGGGTTCGCGGCACAAGCGTCCTGGTTGTGGCTGCGTTTCACGCCCACATCGGTCAGGGCGGCGAATCGCACCGGTTCAAACGCCGACACGGATCACCTCATAACTCGTCTTCACGTATCCTACGCCATCGGCGCGCACAATGCTGCCGCACCAGCGGAAATAACTGTCGACTTGGGCGATGGGCGGGTGGCGTTGACCGATACGTCCGCCCCTGGTATGCGGACGCCTCATTAATTGCAACACCGTTCAGGGCCACGGGAGAACCGGATGACGACGGCGCGAACCGTGCGACTGGCGGCAGTGCTGGCCGGGCTAGCCGCCGCGGGATGCGTGGACCGCCGATTCGTGATCGAATCGAACGTACCCAACGCCCAGGTCTACATCGACAACAAATCGATCGGCGCGGCCCCCGCGCACGCCCCGTTCGAGTATTACGGCTACTACACGATTAAACTTGTTCACCCCGGGTACGAAACCATTGAGGAGCGCGTCCACGTGCGGGCGCCGTGGTACGCTTACCCGCCACTCGACTTCGCCGCGGAAGTCCTCTGGCCGTTCCACATACGCGACACGCGCCGGTACTACTTCAAACTCCAGGAAGCGACTCCCACGCGCACGGACGATATCCTCTCTGCTGCCGAAGCGCTCCGCCAGCGGGGAATGACGCTCCCACAAGCCGACCGCCCGGCCGAACCGCGCCCGCCGAAGCCTCGGCCGATTCCTCCACCGGCCCCGGTTCCGACCGCACCGGACTCGGTCCCAAGTGTCGTGCCGAGCGTCGCCCCTTAAAGCCAGCGACCCGGTACACGAAACGTTACCGCAGGGTGGACGCGATCTGAATGAATCGCGTCTCAAACACCGCCCGTTTCGACAGTTCGCACCAGCAATGAAGTACAACGGTCTTGTCGCCCACGCGCGCCGCCGACACGATCAGCAGGCGCGATTCCGATGAGGCGATCACTTCTTTGGGGTTCGCCGGGTCCACCACCTTACTTTCGAGCCGAAGAACGGGGGTTTCTCCCTTCGGTAGCGGATCGCCTTCGGGGTCGCCCGTGCGCTCGGCGAACGTGGGGGCGGGGAGTTCGTCGTTCGCGGCCTTTACGTGATTCACCCAGCGCGCTTTCACGAAATCACGCGCCTGATCGATCGGCTCCCCCGCGCCCTTGTCGAGAACGTAAACCTGTAGTTCAGCGTCGTCCGTGAGGGCCTTGCGGTCGGTGCGCGGGGCGTGACTGATCTTCAAGTGGCGATCGAGTTCCGGGGTCACCTGTTTGAGAGGTTCGATCGGTTCCTCTTTCCAGATGTCCTCGGCGTCCGTGAAGACGTAGGGAACCGTGGCGCCCTTGTAATCGATCTCTTTCGCGACCGTCTCGCGCCAGTCGTTTCGCAGGTCGAGCAATTTGAACTTGCTACGGAACGCGGCGAACTCGTCTTTCAATTTGTCGAAGTCATTTTCCCCGCACCACCCCACCCAAAAGTAGGCAACTCCCCGACTCGTTGTTGTGTACGCCTCGCCCTGCCACAGCAAGTCGTCACTCTTGGCGCGAAACCGGAAGCCTTGGTCCGGGGCGATCAACTGACCGAGCCAGGTCGTCTCCGGGACCGCCTCCTTCACGTACTCGCTGAACAACTGCTTCTTGAAAGGCGCCTCCAGATCGCGCTTCATTTCGCTGGAGCGTGGGGAGCGCCCCTTCGCGTACTCGACCGAGCCGAAAATGACGTAGGCCTCGGGGTTCTCGCGCTTGAAACCGTAGGCGTATGGCGCGCGCGTCCGCAACCGCGTGGCATCGTCCTGCGCCCACCCCGCCGGAAGCGGGTCGATGCTCAAGTTCCGGTCCTTATCGACCAGTGTCGTTCCGTTGGAATTTGAGGAGCCAACGAACCCGCCGCGAATGAGAACCCTGAGAAGGATCGTGAGCGACACGCCGGCCACGATCACGGCCACGATGCCCGCGAGAATGAACACCTGGTACGTACCGGTCTTGCGCCCCGGGAGTAGTTCGTCGGGGTCGCGCTCGGCGATCGCGGCGCGTCCGATGTCCTCGAAGTCGGGTTCCAGGGGAGCCGCGGGTGCCGCGGGCGGACGGGTGGGAGCGACCGGCTGAGCACCGAGCGTGAACTGCATGGTGCATCGCGGACAACTGAGAACCACACCCTTCGGCACCTGAGCCGGGTCGAACGTGTACGGACAACTCGGGTTCGGACACTTCAGCATAGTGCTCATCGGGAGTCCGGTTCTGGTGCGCGTCAGTTCGCCGCGCAGCACTTCAAGATAGTGTACCGTCGGCGACGCGCTCGCGGGTACCAGTTTTGGGCCTACGCCGCCGATCACCCGTCAGATTTCTCGGCTCCCTCATTCTTCGTCCGGTTCTTCCTCATCCTCTGGCTCCAGTTCGACCAATTCCAGCGGCTCCGCGGCCTTCGGGTCCGCGACGCGAATCGCCGTGTCGCCGGACAGGATCGCAAGCAGTTCCGGGAGCACCGCTTTTGCGCGCCACCCGCGGCACAGCGCGACGTCGGGTAGCGGCTCGCCCGCGGCGCGGCTGCGAACGATCGTTTTCAGGTCCGCCCCCGATGAGACGAGGTTCGCGGCCAATCGGTTCCGCCCGGCGAAATCGGCGAGAACCACGTTTAGGAGGTTCCCCAACAGCACGACGTTCGAGGTATCGTTGTCGCGCGTTTCCGGTTCCGGGCACTCCTCGGTGGGCAGCGCCTTCGCGCGCCGGATCGCTTCGAGAATCGCCTCCTCCTGCCCGCGTGGAAGCCCGCGGACCGCGTGCAACTCGTCGGCCTTTGTAGGAGCGCGCCGCGCGATCTCAATGAGTAAATCGTCCCGCATCAGGAATCGCGGCGGGCGATTCAGTTTCTCCGCGAACTTATCGCGCCAACCGTAAACCTCGCGCGCGACCGCAAGTGCGCGGCAATCTAATGCGCCGATACCTTTGATTTTTCGCCACCTTTCGACCGTGACGTCGTCCGCGACCGCTTTCCGGACCGCGGTGGCGAATTCTTCCTCTGCCCACTCAAGTCTCTTGTACCGCTTCAATCGCTCCGTGAGCTTCCGGTGTGCGGAGAGCAGGTAGCGCACGTCGTCGTAGGCGTACCGCACCTGCGCCGGGGTGAGCGGGCGCTTGCGCCAGTCGGTGAGCGTTTCGCCCTTCTGCATCCGCTGGTGCAGCAGGTCGTGAACGAGACCCGCGTACCCGATGGGGTACGTCATTCCCACCAACCCCGCAGCAATTTGCACGTCGAACACGTTCGGCGGCGCACTGCCCGCTTGAAAGTAGCACATGCGCACGTCTTCGCGCCCCGCGTGGACGATCACGGTCCGCTCGGGGTCGAGAAGGATTTGCCAGAACTCGTCGAGCGGGCCGCACTCGAAGGGGTCGATGACGAAGAGCTGCTCCGCCGTCGAGACCTGTACCAGACACAATTCCGGGCGGTACGCATCTTCCCCCACGAACTCGGTATCGAAGCCGATGAGCGGCATGTCCGCGAGGTGCGCGAGGCACGCGGCCAGTTGAGCCGGGTGCGTAACGAGTTGTTCCGGCAGGGCGGGCCGTTTGGCCGGGCGGCGGGGCATTGGAACGAGCCTGAGTTTCGAGGATGTTTCGCAGATTATCGTGGCGCAGCGGGCGCCGCGGTCAAGCGCCAGTCTCGCACGAGAACGGGTTTCTCTCCCGCGCTCACGCCATTCTGTTGGCATATTCCGGGAACGCGAACTTCCCAGACGGTAGAATCGGGTTAGCCTACGCGGAGGTGGACATGCTTGATGAGTTGCTCGAACAGAAGGTCGTGATCGACCTCGTAAGCCCGTATGTGTGTCTGGGACGGCTGGTGCGCTACGACGAGCACTTCCTGGAACTAAAGAACGCGGACCTGCACGATCTGCGCGACACAGAAACGACGCGGGAACTCTACGTCGCGGACTCGGTCGCCACGGGGATCAAGCGGAACCGCAAGCGGGTGTTCGTGCGGCGGAGCGAAGTGGTCGCGATCTCGAAGCTCGAAGACGTGGTGGACGAATGAGAGGTTTCGGCACTGAGCGAGGTGCCCGTTAGCCAGGGCGAATTCCTGGCTAACAGTAGGCGCATTTCCAACATCACATTTCCGGCGCCAAGCCCCGGCACCTTACCGCCAGTCGAACGTCGTCAGTGCAGTCGGGGGTGTTTTGTCGACCTTGTCCGATGCGAACACGGTCTTCACTTTTCCTCCGTTCGCGTTCACCACTCCGACCCGCCAAGCCACAACGAAAGGCGTTCCGAATTCGCGGTGCTCGTACAAGAAGCCAACTCGCGACCCGTCCGGCGACCACCGCACCCCGAACGACGTGTTCATCTGCAAAAAGTCGCCCGGTCCCTTTCCACCCGGTTCGGACGCGACGACGGTCCGCGTTCCACGATCCAGATCGAGAACCACGACATCAAGCCCTTGGCAATAGACCGGCCCTTCCTTGGCTTGCTGAGCCAACGTTGTCGTCCACTGTTGGTATGCGACGCGCGTTCCGTCCGGGGATAGTACCGCTGATTCAACCACAACCGACTGTCCCGGACCGTTGCCTCCGGTCGGCGTGAGGGCGCGGCTGGTTTTACCGTTGACTGAAACCTTGCACAGTACACGTTCTTTTGCGTACAAGCCCTCAAGTCCCCACGTTTTGTTCTCCCGGATGGTGAGGAACCACGACCCGTCCGGCGACCAATCCACCACGCGGTGCATACTCGGCACTTTCAGCTCGCTCGTGGTACCGGCTACCAAATCGATCAGAACGTGTTCATATACCGAACCAAACAACCCGCGTTTGATTCGGAACCCGATTGCCTTCTTCGCATCGGGGGACCAAGCCACGATGTACGGCACGTTGCCCGACGCGAATAACGCTCCTTCACCGGTCGCGGCCTTCACCGGCTTAACCACGAGCGGATCGCCTTGTGTCAACATGCACAGACCCTTGCGGGTATTGAGCGGGAGGCGCCCGTCCGGAGCGATGCGCCCACTCGGACCAAAGATCTCACTGACCGTGGTCGTGAGGCCGACATCCGAACTGAGACCGACAGAGAGCGACCGCGTTGGCATGTCCGCCCCGGCTTTCACGGCCTCGGCACCCGTTAGTCGCGAGACTTCCGTGCCATCCGGTTTGAGGAACCGGACGTGCCCACCGAGGCCGAGAATCAACCGCGATTCTTCCGCTATAACCGGCGCGGGCGCAATAATCGGCTTCTCTTTTGGCGGCTCGCCGCTGAACGCGACCGCGACACTTGCGAGGAGCGCACACGCCGCCAGTTTCCACCGGACTGCAAATCCTCTGCGCATGATCGCCTCCGTCAATTCCGTGACGTGGGGGGAAGGACAATCGGAGACGGGCGGAAGTGCCCCAACATTGGGCGCGAACGCCGCGAGAGCCACCAGACACGCGGGCGCGCTAAACCCGCGGCGGCCGAGCCGTTCGGCAAGGATTCGGCGCGCGGTCGAGAGCCGGCTGTAAACCGTCCCGACCGGTAAACCGAGGCGCCGAGCAACGGCCACCTGCGATTCCCCCTGGAGGTCGCACGCGACGACCAGCGACCGGTACCCCTCGGGCAGCCCCGCGAGTTCTTCGGCCACCACCGCGCGGGTGTCGAAGTCCGGGTCCGGTTCGCACCGACCCGTCTCGGGTGGGGTCGCAGTGAGGGATTCGCGGTTGTACCGACGTGCCGACCGCCGCCGGGCTTCGCGTGCCGCATTCACGGCCACTCCGAATAACCACCCGGCGACCGCGCGGGACGTGTTGACCGCCCCTGATCTTCGTGCAAGCACGAGGAAAGTCGCCTGAAATGCGTCCTCGGCGTCCTGGTGGTGTCGGGTGATGCGCCGGCAAACCGCGAGCACCATCGCCCCGTGTCTGTGAACCAACTGGGTGAATGCGTCCGAATCGCCGGTTGCCGCGAAGCGCTCGACGAGTTCCCCATCGGATGTGGGACGGTGAACGGCTCTCAAGGCGCGGTTTAAAGCGGCTGCGCACACGGTCTGCGGCATTCCATTGCCTCCGAAGGTCGGCGTAATGCCGACCTACCGTATATTGGCTCCCCGACGAGCCACCCTTCGACCCGGCGAAACAGAATAATCGTCAAAGATGGAAGCGCGACAGCATACCCACGTTTAGTGCAAGGCCGCCAGCCGAGCGCGAAGTGAGAAAGGAAGTGGAGTTCCGGTCGTTGCGCCACCCGCGAATGTGATTGAGCGGGTGGCCGTCGCAACCTCAGCCCGCGACTTCCGCGAGCCAGCGCCGGAGCAAGTTCGTCAGCACCGTCATCTCGCTCTCGCTCATCTTCGGGAGCGAGTCCTTGGCTTCGCTGAAGCGCGTTTTGGTCGCGCTGTCGATCGCCCGGCGCCCCTTCGCTGTGAGCTCGATCACCACCATACGGCGATCAGTGGGGTTCGGTTTGCGGAGGATGTAACCCGCCTCCGCGAGCGCGTCGAGTCGGGCCGTCATCCCGCCACTGGAGAGGACCACGCTCTCCAGCAACTGCGTGGGGGTCAGTCCGCCCTTCTTGCTGCGGCGCCGGAGCGTGGCGAGGATGTCGAACTGCCCCAGCGTGAGTTTGTGTTTCTCTAAACTAGCTTCGACGCTGCGTTCCAGGTGCTGCGCCAGCACGATGACGCGGCCCACGATCCCGAGGGGCGACGGGTCCAGTTCCGGGCGCGCCGCGCGCCACTGCACGAGGAGCCGGTCCACCACGTCGCGCTCGGCCCGGGCGCCGAGGTCCGAGGAACCGGTCGGGCGCTGTGCGTCTGTCGTGTCCATGTTTGATTTCTTGACGTCGAGGTAATTTCTCGTACCCTCTCGGGAGAGCATAGTCCCTTCCTCTTCAGGCGAGTAGACCCATGAAAGAGATTCGCATCGGCGACACCGTGGAGCAGGCGATCGAGCGCGCCGACTACCCCGTGGATCGCGTCCGGAGCATCCTCAAGGACGAAGTCGTCGCCGTTCTCGGGTACGGTGTCCAGGGCCGCGGCCAGTCGCTCAACATGCGCGACAACGGCATCAAGGTGATCGTCGGCCAGCGCAAGGGCGGCAAGGCCTACGACCTGTGCATCGAGGACGGGTGGAAGCCGGGCGAGACGCTGTTCGACCCGGAAGAGGCCGCCGCGAAGGGGACCGTGATCCAGTACCTGCTCTCCGACGCGGGGCAGAAGGAGATGTGGCCCAAGATCAAGCCGCTGCTCACCAAGGGCAAGGCCCTGTACTTCTCCCACGGCTTCTCGATCGTGTTCAGCGACCAGACGGGCGTGGTCCCGACGCCGGACATCGACGTGATCCTCGTCGCACCGAAGGGTTCTGGCACCACCGTCCGACGCCTGTTCCTCGAGGGCCGCGGGATCAACTCTAGCTTCGCCGTCCACCAAGACGCGACCGGGAAGGCCCGCGAGCGCTGCCTGGCGCTCGGGATCGCGATCGGGTCCGGGTACCTGTTCGAGACCACCTTCAAGAAGGAAGTCGTCTCCGACCTGACGGGCGAGCGCGGCGTGCTCATGGGCGCGATCTACGGGCTGTGGCTCGCGCAGTACGAAGTGCTCCGCGCGAACGGGCACTCCCCGAGCGAAGCGTTCAACGAGACGGTCGAAGAAGCGACCCAGAGCCTGTACCCGCTGATCGCGGAAAAGGGCATGGACTGGATGTACGCGAACTGCTCGACCACCGCCCAGCGCGGCGCGCTCGACTGGTTCAAGGCGTTCCGCGACGCCTCGAAGCCGGTGTTCGAGCAACTGTACCAGTCCGTCGCGACCGGCGAAGAGGCGCGGCGCACGCTCGACGCGAACAGCCGCCCCGACTACCGCCAGCAGCTCGAGAAGGAGCTGAAGGAGATCGCCGAGAGCGAGATGTGGAAGGCCGGCGCCCAGGTGCGTGCGCTGCGCCCCGAGCGCCAGGGCTGATTCGACGCAAGTGACCACAGAGCACGGCGGGCGAGTGACAACGCATTGTCACTCGCCCGCCGTGCTCTGTTTTTATCCCCTCGCACCCATTTCCTTACAAGCGCCTAGCAATCCCAGTTGTTCCACACTATAAGGTGACACCCCATAATCACAAACGAACATAATTATTACTAAAGCGATTTCCGAAATTCATTCTACCGACTTCAATCAACTTGGAATTTTTTTTCGGCCCAGATCCGTCACAGGCGTCGGCCGTAACTACTTACCCCTCCCGCTGAACCGCTAAACGCCCGGGACGCTATTACGGTCGGGAGAATATTGCCGGTCGGGTGGCCTATTGACACCCCTCAAAACCACCTTCTATGATGCCCTCACTCAACTGAGCCGCCGCCACCGTCATCCCTGGGCGGCCCAGACGATTCGTGCCAATGATTTGACCTATCATCCCGGCACACAAGCTTTTACAGACTGTGTTTCGTTTCCGCCGGTCCGCGGTTTGGTTCCGCGGGGGAGTGTCGCCGTGCCGACTCACGATCCCGTGTCTGAGTTTCGGGCCGAATGGCTGCCGCACGTGACGAGAGACGGGCTTTCGCGCATCATCGAGTTGCTGGAAAAGGGCAGCCCGTTGCTAATTCACGGTGCGTTCACGCGAACAATGCCAATGGGCTGTCTCGCGTCGCATATTGCCTGGAATCACCCGCAGACGTGCAAGTACCAGCACGAAGCCGGCGTGATGTGGCTCTCACGTGTTGCGAAGCTGAACCCTGCGACGTCGTCTGTGATTCTCGCGTGGGACCGACACGGAGCCGCAGATTTCACGCTGCGTTCCGATTTGCTCGAAGCCTGCGTGGAAGAGCAACAGCGGCGTGAAGAAGCCTGTGATGCCTGTGAACCCGTGCTCTGCTGATCCTCCCGGCGCCCAGCGTGCTTAACGCGATCACTAATCTCGAACGATTCGGCCGGCTCGTGGCGTTCGCGCTGCGAGCCGTGCCCACTTCTGCCACCGCGTTTCCCCGATTCGGGCAGTGGCTCCGACCGTTTTACAGTGTCGTCGTTGGCGGGCTTCCGCTCGCGATCGTCACGGGTCTGGCGCTCGGAGTCGTGATCTGGATGCACACGCGCGATGTGCTCGCGCGCACCGGTACCGGCGCTGTGGAGTATCTGCCCACGTTCCTCGCGGCGGCCGTACTACTTGAACTCGCGCCGGTTGGGGCGGGGTTGATTGTCGCGGCGCGCACGGGCGCGAGTTTGGGTGCGGAACTCGCTTCAATGCGCGTGACGGAACAGATCGATGCGCTCGAACTACTCGGCGTATCCCCATTGCGCCGGTTGGTCGGTCCGCGGATCGTCGCCTGCGTGTTCGCGGTGCCCGTCTTACACGTTTTGATCGCCGCAACTGCACTCGGCAGCGGATTCATCGCCGAGCAAGTCACCGGTTCGACAACCTATTTGAAGTACGACACGGCAGCCGTGCGCGAGTTGCTCCTGCAAGACGTGGTCCCGGCGGGCCTCAAGACGCTCGTGTTCGGTTTGGTCGTTGGCGTGACGGGGTGCTTCATCGGACTGAACGCCCGCGAGGGGTCTGAGGGCGTGGGCCGCGCCGCGACCGACAGCGTGGTCGCGTGCGTGCTCCTCGTGCTCGCAGTGGATGTGCTGCTTGTCGGACTCATCAAGGCGGGCCAGCAGTTCCTGTAAGTCCTGCTGTGCCCGCCCGAAAAAACACTTACTTCGGCAGTTCCCATCCCTTGCGGTACTCGCGGCTCAAGAACACATCGGCGCTGGCATCACCGGTCGTGCCCTTCTCCGCGTCCCAGCGGATCTCTTTCCCGGCGCGGTACGCGACGTTCCCCAAAAGCACGGCTTCGGCGAGGCGCCCCGAATACTCGAAGTTGCAGAGCGTGGTGACGTTGCCCTTAATCGCTTCGGTCCACTCCTTGTGGTGCCCGATCGACGGCTTGATGCTCTTTTCCGGCGCCTTGAACCCCTTCGCGAACTCGCCCGGCAGAATCAGGTACTTGCCGTAGTCCGCGACGAGCTTCCCCTTCGTCCCCTCAAACAAAATGCCCGAGTCGTAGCCCTTGTAGATGTCCTTACCACCATTCGGCCCGGTCCCTCCGTGTTCCCACGACAACTTGACCGCGGGGCGGGTCTTCGTTGCGGGGAACGCGTACGCCACCTGCATCACGTCCGGCGTGGTGTTGTCACCGGTATAGTTCTTACTTCCGGTCGCAGAAACGGACGTCGGTGAGGTGAGTCCGAGCGCCCAGTACGGGAGGTCGATGTAGTGGCAGCCGAGGTCCGCGAGCGTGCCCCCGCCGAACTCCCACCACCAGCGCCAGTGGAAGTGCGGCCACGCGAAGTTCCAGCCCGACTTGTTCATCTCCGCTTCAAAGAACTCGGCCTTGGTCGGCCCGAGCCAGAGATCGAGGTCGAACTTCGCCGACGGCTTGGTCGCGAGCCGCTTCCCGCCCACCGGCTTGCTGCTGTTCCACACGCGAACTTGCGTGATGTCGCCGAGCAGCCCAGACTGCACGATCTCCACCACGCGGCGGTAGTTCTCGCCCGCGTGGATCTGCGTGCCCATCTGTGTCACGACTTTGTATTTCGCGGCCAGTTCCCGCATGTGGCGCACTTCGGCCACCGTTTCGGCCATCGGCTTTTCGCAGTAAACGGGTTTCCCCAAGCTCATGGCGATGCACGTGGGCAGCGCGTGCGTGTGGTCCGGCGTGCTCACCACAACCGCATCAATGCCCTTCGCTGCTTTGTCGAACATCTTGCGGAAATCGGTGTAGAAAGCCGCCTTCGGGAACTGGTCGCGGGCTTTCTTCGCGTTGTCCGGATCCACATCGCACAGCACCGCGATGTTTTCTTGGGTTAAGCCTAAGCCCTTCAGGTTCTCCGCACCGCGGTGCGCGACCCCGATCACCGCAAGATTGAGTTTCTCGTTCGCGTTACGGGCGCGAATGATCGAGGGTGCGGTCAGCGCGACTGCTGATGTAGCCAGGAACTTTCTGCGATTGAGCTTGGCAGCCATCGTACCTCCAGGAGCGGTCCCGTACCGCGCAGCGCGGCGAACGGTCGCTTCGAGTGTACTCGGCAGAAATCGCGTGGGAAGTGCGGAGATGTATTGAAAACCGGACGGGGGAGGACGGCGCGTAGGGCGAACCTGGGCGACGCGCCGTCCTCAACCCCGACCCGTGCTCCTGGGCGACGTGGAGCGTGGTCGGTGATAAGACTCGTAAAGAGCCGTTTATTTCCTGCTACTACTGCGTAACGAAAGGAATCATTGCATTCGGCCTGCCAAAAGGATTAAAAACCTCTCAAAAACACCATAAGCAACTGCCATTTAAGCACTTAAATTTTTCATTTCGGTTGTCCGGGTCTGTCGGCGCGTTTCCAAAGGTTGTCGGGCGGTCCGACACGGACGGACATTCTCGACAATGCCTCTCGTCGGGAACTGTGTCGTTCGTTTCGCGACACCGGCGGGGCAAGTCATTACAATCGCGGCGAGACGCTCCACGTTTCGAGGATCTCGTCATGCCGATTCCGCCGCTCACGATCGGGGTTTGTAGCTGGTCGCTCCAGGTAACCAACGTTCCGGAGCTGAAGGGCTTTCTCGACAAACTGGGAATTAATGTTGTGCAAATTGCGTGTGGCGACCCCCACCACGCGAGCTGGGCGGAAGGCGACGCGATGCCCTCGGCGGCACGCGCGGCCGGGTTCCAGATGTCCGGCGCGATGCTGGGGTTCCCCGGCGAGGACTACACGACCCCGCAAACGATCGAAAAAACCGGCGGGTTCGGCGACCCGGCCACGCGCCCGGAGCGACTGGAGCGGTTCAAGTGGGCTCTGGCGCGCACGAAAGAACTGGGATTAACCGACCTGATGCTCCACGCGGGGTTCATTCCCGAAGTGGGCGCCCCCGAGCGCAAACCGTTCCTCGACACGCTCACGCAGGTCGCGGACCTCGCGAAGCAAGCGGGCGTGATTGTGGCGTTCGAGACGGGTCAGGAGTCCGCGACGCTGCTACGGCGCACGCTCGATGACCTGAAAGCGCCGAACCTGAAGGTGAACTTCGATCCCGCGAACATGCTGCTCTACGACAAGGACGAGCCGCTCAAGGTGCTCGATCTGCTCGCGCCCGACATCCGCAGCGTTCACCTCAAGGACGCCAAGCGCCCGACCGTGAAGGGGTCGTGGGGTGAAGAGGTTCCGCTCGGCACGGGCCAAACGGACACGAAGGGGTTCGTGAAAGCGCTCCAGCGGATCGGCTTCACCGGTCCGCTGTGCATCGAGCGCGAGGTGGGCACGCAAGCCGACCGGTTCCGCGACATCGAGCACGGTGTCCGGTTCCTGCGCGAGTGTCTGGCAGGGTGACTACCGCTACCGGGTTCAAATAACGAGCCGCGACCGCAAGGGAGCGGGAAGCGCAACCTGTTTCGTGAAAACCGTTTCAGCACTTGGGGAAGCCGCAGCCCCGCTCCCTTGCGGTCGCGGCTCGTTTGAATCGCTACGACGAACTACGGCAGCTTGTCAGCCCCGCGCCCCTCGCGGTCGCGGCTCGTTTGAATCACTACGACAGAACTCACGACAACTGAACGACTTCGGGCGCCGGGCAATCAGCGAACTGAGTATCCGCGATGAACAGGCAGCCGGCATTCGGGCACTTCGCCCGCATGTCGGCGGGCATGCCCTCGAACGCGGTGGTGAGCAGAAGTTTTACGCCAGTTGGTCGTTTCACGAGTAGTGGGCACGTAACACGCGGCGAACCGGGAGTGGTCCACTCTTCGAGTGCTTCGCCCGTGGATAGCGAAAACCGCACCGCCCTGCCCTTCTCCGCAAAATCCGGATTGAAGAACGCGACAACCACCGTCCCGTCACCGCAATCACACATCCCGTCCGGGAACCCGACCTGATTCGCGAGATCGAGTGCCACGCCGTCGGGGGTCGCGGTGCGCGCCGCGACGTCGAGTCGGTAGCGCACGACCTTCCGCGTCGGGGTGTCGATGTCGAACAGAATCAGCCCGTTCGCGTCGCTCGCGAACACCTTCCCGTTGGAACAGACCTGTTTATCCGCGAGCAGTGTTACTTGATCGTCATCGGCGGTGTAGAGGTACAACTGAGCGAGTTTCGCATCGGCGTCGAACTGCGTGTCCTTCGTGCCGAAGACAACGGCTTTTCCGCCGGGAACAATTTCGGCATCATTGATGATTGTTCGCGGGTTGTCATCGGGAATGGTCGCGAGCGACTCGGTCCAGGTCGAGTCGACGAGGTTACAGATCCGTAGCTGTTTCTCTACCCCGACGAGAACACAATCCGTATCCGCTGCGGGAAGAACGAACCCCGGTCGGCCGGGACAGGACAAACCCGAATCGCTGCTTCCATCGGTGCCGGGGAAGTGAACATTAATCTCGCCTTCGCGTGCGCTCGCATCCAGTTGGATGTTGACCCACACCAGAGCCGGCCGACCACCGATCGTCGCCCAGCGCGGCCCTTCGGGAAGGAACCGATCGTGTTCTTCCGTAAAGTCGATGTACACGCGGGCTTCGGTGCTTCTCATCGTGGTACTCCCGTTGCGGTGCGGTTGCTACGTTAGGCGGTACTCGCTTCCGCGGCGAGCCGGAGATTTGACATGTTAGGTGGTAAATCAGCACTCATTACCGGGAGCAGTCAGGGTATCGGCCTCGGCGTCGCACAGGCGTTCGCCGCGAGCGGGGCGAAGGTGGTCGTGACCTCGGAGAAACCGCTCACGAGTTGCCCGGAAGTGCAGCGATTGCTCAGCGACTACGAGCACACCCGGTACGTGCAGGCAAATTTACTCGCGGACGGCGAACCCGAACGGCTCGTTGCGGAAGCGTGGGCCGCGTTCGGCGGAATCGACGTGCTGGTGAACAACCTCGGCACGTACAAAGAACCGCCGCTCCCCGAGATCACGCGCGAGCACTTCGACTTTATTTTCCGGCTGAATGTCTGGATTCCCGTGGCACTGTCGCGTGAACTCGTTCGACGCGCCCAAGCCGCCAAACGCGGGGGCCGAATCCTGTTCAGCACTTCCCTGAACGCGACACGCTCCGAACCGCTCCACACGCTCTACGACGCGAGCAAAGGCGCGGTGAACGCTCTCACGAGGCAGTTAGCAGTCGAACTCGCCCCACACGGCTTTACCACAGCCGCAGTTGCGCCGGGGCTGGTGGAAACGCCACTCACCGACTTCGGGTTGCAATCCTCACCGGCCGAGCGCGAAGCAGTAATCGCCCAGATCCCGATTCGCCGGATCGCGACAGTGGAAGACGTCGCGTGGTGGTACGTGTTCCTCGCGTCTGACCGCGCGAGCTACAGCACCGGGAGCGTCTTCGCAGTGGACGGCGGACTCGATGCACAGCAAATGGCTCAGCGCCCCGTAACGGAAGCCGAGAGGGGAGAACAGAAGCCATGAACCGCGGATAAACGCAGATCACGCGGATCAAGACAAAGGCCGAGTCGGAATTGGTCTACTGTCTTGATCCGCGTGATCTGCGTGATCCGCGGCGCATTAACCGCAATTCAGATCACTTCCACGTGCGGTAAGTGGGTCGCGGTCCCGGCTCCTTGCCGGCAAGTTCCCGACGCAACCATCCCAGTCCGTCGAGGTTGTCCGCGAGGCGCTCGGCCGCGTCATCCTGCGTGTGCCCCAGGATGCCGATCGGCCCGCTGTACCCGCTCTCGCGGATCGCGCGAAGCACGGTCAAATCCAGCTCACCTGTACCGAGAGGCAGGATCTTCTTACCGACCTTATCCCCCCCCTTCGTGCTGCCGTTGATGTTCAGTGCGAGCAAGTGCGGCTTCATCAGTTTGAGCAGTGCCGGAAATCGGTCGAAGTGATCGTGGCCGTGGTGCAGGTTGTACACGATGCCGACGTTCTTGAGTTTGAGCGCGTCAATAATGGCGACCTGATTTTCCGGCTCACCGAACCAGCCGCCGTGGTTGTACAGCGCGAGTTTGCATCCACACTTCGCGGCCTCTTCCGCAATGGGCTTCAGTACCTTCACCGCGCTCTCGACTTTCGCGGCCTGATCCTTCCCCGCGGGGTCACCCATCGTGACCCAGAGTTGCGTCTTGATGTCGTGCTTCTTGATGACCTCAAGGAGCTTCTGCGCATCCGGACCGAGGTTCGCAGGGAACCAGACCGCGGCCAGTTCGATCTTCGCCTTCTTCAGCAACCCGACCTCTTCATCGAACGTCGGGAGGTGCTCCGCGCGCCAGTCGTAGGCGTAGTTTTTAAACCCGATCTTCTGGAGCATCTCCACCCGTTCCGCTGGAGTTCGCTTCTTTGCGTCGAACGGAACAATGCACCACGCGACGAGTTTGTCTCGGGTGAATGGGTCTGCTGGTGGGTTATCAGCCGCCCGCGAAGGTTGAGAGAGGCACACAGCAATCGTGGCGAGTAGCAGCGCTCGTGACATGGGAATTCGGTGTGGGGAGGGAGTGAAGCACAACTCCCTCTAACTACACGAAGCCAACCCCGAGTGCCATCGTGAAACGAGGAGCGAAACCATTTGTAATCTTTTGTTCACTAGTGTATAATTTGCCGTAGCGAGGTGGTGTCTGCGTGGGTAGCCACCGAACATGAACCGACCACGGACCGAATGCTAACAAAAGACCGCGAAATGTTAGCCGTTGTCAGCGTTCGGGGCCGTGTCGAGGCAGAGTTGATTACGACTTAAACGCTTATTGATTCGGCGCTTAGCGAGTTCACCGGCCGGTCAGCACCCCAGAGATCGCTCTGGAACCCGAAATGTTATCTTTTGTTACCCGAAGCAGATTGGGAGGCGCGAATGTGTAGCGGGAAATGACATTCGGCGGGGCTACAAACCCCGCCGAACGCGAATTACTCAACTTGGCCTAACTGGATCTCACCAGAACTTGACGCGCCAGTAGTCGTGCGGAGCAGCTTGGCGGCCGAGGTACCAGTGGCCGTCGTCCCATTCGAGGGTCACTTTCCGCCAGCCGAGCGGAACCTTCGGGAACGGGTAGTACGGCCCGATGAAGGGGAAGGCGTTGTACGGGTACGCTTGCGGGTACGCGACGCGGCTGACGTTGCCGTAAGGAGCGTAGGTCGGCCACGCATAGGGCGGCATGTTCGGGGCTTGCATGTCGGGCGCGGCCTGACCCGGGTGCCCGAGCGGAGCCGGTTCCACGATCGGGTTGCCGACCGGGGGGTGGTTCGGGGCCAGCGCGTTCATCGGGATACCGGTCGGCCCGAGCGGGGTCGGCGCGATCGGTGCCAGGTCTTGGACCTGCACCACGCCCGCCGTGATCGACCGGAGCTTGTCGCTCACGATCACGACGCCGGTTACGGCCTTCGCGTCCGCGATGATTCGGGTCTTCTGGGCCGCGTCCTTAACCGTACCCGTCAGGGTCACGGTACCTTCTTGGGCCACGATGGACACGTCGGCGCCCGTCGCGTTCCCGGTGGACCGGAGCTTGAACGCCACGTCGTCGGCGAGGGTTTGGTTCGGGTTAGCGCTCGGGGCGGAAGCAGAAGCCGGGAGCGGAGCCGGAGGGGTCGCGATCGCGGACCCGGACAAGCCGGCAACGAGAGTCAACGAGAAAAGAGCACGCACTTTCACAGCGGACCTCCATGTACGGGAGAAGTGCGGGGCACTCATCACCGAATTGAGCATTGCCCCAAGTCGCTCTCCGGTCAAACAACGGGCGAGAAAGTTTCCCCCACCCGGGTGCCCGCTCCGCCGCGTTTTGGGTGCAACCGCTCGGACGGCTACACCCCGCGGAAGTCGATGTGTTTCAAGGGTTCGCGGCCCACTTTCACTGAGAATTATTCAAGTCGGTCGCGTTGGGTGGTTTGGTAGGGCGTCGTGACGTAGCTCCACTTTCGCACGATCAGCGAAAGTCGAAGAACGTTCAACGAAAACGGCGGTTGAATTGGGTTCCGAGCACGGACGTTACTTGTTCGAGGAGTCGCAACGCGAACACGACTCGCGGCTTGACTTCCTCATCATTCTTCGGTCTGATACAACGATACGTACAGAACCTAATCGATTCACGAGGCGCGTCTCATGTCACACGACGAGCAACTGGTCGGCCGGTTCTACAATCATCTCACCCGTTGGTTCGTTCTCCGTCAGTCCGTTGCCGCCGTGACCGTTTGGGCCTTCCTGTGGGGCACCGTGATCCTCGTACTGAAGGCCACGCAGGGCACGTCCGTTCCCACACTCGCGTGGGGCGCGATCGGGCTTCCGCTCGCGCTCGGTTTCGCAGTGTGGTCGGCGCTCCGCAGTCTGCCCGATCGGAACGTAGTTCGGGCGCTCCTTGATGAGCGCGGTGAGTGCGGCGGGTTGCTCATGGCCGGCGCCGAATGCGACCTCGGACAGTGGAAGGCCAAGCCCGCGGCCGAGATGCCCACCCTCCGTTGGCGCGCCCAGCGCCCGCTCGGGTTCCTCACGCTGGCAATCGTGTTCGTTGCACTCGGCTTCCTGATTCCCGCACGCAGCCTCGCGGTGAACGATACGCCGCTCGATATTAACCGCCCGGCAGACCGACTCGCGGATCAGGTCCGCGTGCTGCAAGAAGAAAAGATCCTCGACCCCGATCGCGCGGAGAACTTGAAGCAGAAGATCGAGGAACTGCGCTCGCAGTCCACCGGCAAAGATCCCGCCAAGGCCCTCGAAGCGCTCGACCACCTGAACGACGTGGTGCGCCAGGTCGCACGACAAGCGGCCGAAAAGAACTCCCGTCAGGCGAATCAATTGGGTCAGCTCGATGCCGCGACCGAAGCGCTTCAAAAGGCTGCTGCGAGCCTTGATCCACAAGAGGCAGCCGAACTGATGAAAGAACTGGCCGCGCTCGCTCAGAAAGCCGCAACGGAAGGCGACGCTCTGGAGAGCGAACTCGGTGCGGAACTGGCGGAAGCACTCAAGGAAGGCAAACTGACGTCCGAGCAACTGGCGAAGCTCGCCGCCGCCGCCAAGAGTGGTAAAGGGTCGATCTCGAAGATGGGCAAGAAACTGCACAACGCCAAGCTCATCGACGCGGACCAGCTTAAAGCGTGCGAGGGGGGCCAGTGCGATTCAGATGCCCTGGCCAAATATCTCGTGAAAAACAAGAAGACCAGCCTGAAGGAAGGGCTTAAGGACCAGGAGGGTAACGGCGGACTCGGTGACGACGGCCCCGGAAATACGGCCCTCAACTTCGGCGACCGGGCGAACGAAGACGGGACGAAGTTCAAAGAAGAAGCGTTGCCGCCGTCCGAACTCTCGGCGCTGAAAGAGAGCCAACTCTCGGGCGTCAGTAAGTTGCCGCCCAAGCGAGACAATAACGCGGGCACGCCGCAATCGGGTGGATTGACCGGCGCCGCGGTCGGGGGAGGCTCGGCAAACGCCGCGCCCGTACTGCCACAGCACCGCGGCGCGGTCGGTCGCTACTTCGATCGGCCCGTGAAGTGATCCCGGTTCGCGTTCGCGAAGCATTTTCCCGAGTTCGGTCGGTCCGGTTCATCCGGTCCAGAATGGAATGAGGCCCGCATGCCCGACACCGCGAAGCCCGCCGCGCTGCTGGAACCCGACGAACTGAAGCCGGCGACCGAACTCGCCGGTCAACTGTTGGAACAACTCGACACGATGCTCTTCGGGCGGCCCGACCTGCACCGCCTCGTGCTGATCGGCATCCTGAGCCGGGGACACGTCCTGCTCGAAGGCGTTCCCGGCGTCGGGAAAACAGCCCTCGTCAAAGCGCTCAGCCAGCTCCTCGGGCTGGATTTCAAGCGCGTGCAGTTCACCCCGGACCTGATGCCCGGAGACATCCTCGGCTCGCACATCCTGCAAGAGGTGTCCGGGAGCGGGCGCGAGATGGTGTTCCGCGCCGGACCGATCTTCACGCACTTGCTTCTGGCGGACGAAATCAACCGCGCCTCGCCGAAAACACAGTCGGCCCTGCTCGAAGCGATGCAGGAACGCTGCGTCACACTGCTCGGTGCGACCCGGCCGCTGCCCGATCCGTTCTTCGTGCTCGCGACGCAGAACCCGATCGAACTCGAAGGCACGTATCCGCTGCCCGAAGCCCAATTGGACCGGTTCCTGTTCAAACTCGTCGTTGCCCCCGCCGACGCGGACACACTGGACCGCATCATCAGTTCGCGGCGCCGCGGGGAGCCGCCTCAACCGACGTGGACGATGAGCGCCGAGCAACTGCGCGACGTCTTCGGAGTTATGGACCGCATCTTCTTACCGCGCCCGGTCGCTCGCTTCGTGTCACGTCTTGTCGCAGCGACACACGGAAGCTCACCGGAAGCGCCCCCGCTGGTAAAAGCCTACGTGACTTTCGGCGCCTCCCCACGGGCCGCGATCGCGATTGCAGAGGCGGCGCGGGCCGCAGCACTGCTCGCGGGCCGACCAACGGTCGGATTTGCCGACGTTCGCGCGGTGACGCCCGCGGTTCTGAACCACCGGCTCATCCTCAACTACAAGGCCCGGCTCGACGCGGTCGATGCGTTCGCGATCGTGCGCGAGTTGCTCGAAAAGACGGACGAGGCCGGTTTGAACCTCCCACGCGATCTGACAGTTGCCGAGGTGAACCGTGCGTGAAGCCCTGAACGAGCGGGGACGATCGGTCGCGCGATTGGTGGCCGCGTTCCTCGCGGTCTTCTTCGCTTCTTCGCTCGCCCACGCTGCCAAGTACGGCGACATTGAAGTCACAATCAAGAGCGAGCCGCGCGGCACGGCGACCCACGGGTACGCCGAGGTCGAGTTCCTCGTCACTAATCGGTCGGCGCAAGCCGCCCACGAAGTCCGCATCACCTACCCGAAGTCGAGCTACTCTTACGGGGGCGATCACCTCCGGGCCGTCTCCAAGAACGTAACGGTTGGAGCGGGTGAGAGCGCCAAAGTGATCCTCGCTTACCCCGAACGGATCGAACTTCGAGGGAACGGCGCGGGCGTCACCATCGACGGGCGCGAAGAAGAGTCAGCACTGCCGGTCGGAACCGGGAGCAGCTCGCGCGGCTACTACTCGTATGGCTCCTCGAGTCCCTCCCGCGGTCCCGGCACGCAAGTGCTCGTGCTGTACAGCAAGGGCGTTGATACGCGGTTTCCGGACTGGGTCACGCACTCCCAGACCCAGTTCCAGTCCGCGGGAAAATACGTGTCGGCGGAGACCATTCGCGCGGACCAGTCGACCGACCAGTGGAGCACGAACTGGCTCAGCTACACGCGGTACGGCGGCGTTGTGGTCACCGCCACCGACCTTCGCGGCATGTCGACCGAAGCCCGCAACGCGATCGGGCAGTACGTGGAGTGCGGTGGGTCGCTGTTCGTGCTCGGGCGCGACCCGCAACTGCCCGGACCGTGGAAACTCAAAGCCGATACGAAGCATCCCGTTTCTGTGGCGAATCCGGGATTCGGACAGTGCATCGCCACGAACCAGACCGAACTCTCCCCGTTCCCGGCGCGGGTGCTCACACCCGTACTCGAATCGTGGTCCAGTACGGCCTCGCCGTGGCAGCGCACGCGGACACCGAACGACGCGAACCGCACGTTCCCGGTCGTGGAGGACATTGGCGTCCCGGTGAAGGGGTTGCTGGCACTGATGTTCGTGTTCGTGATCGCCATCGGGCCAATCAACCTCATCGTCTTGGCCCGCAAGAAGCGAAAACTGTGGCTGTTCTGGACCGTCCCTCTGATGTCGTTTGTTACGTGCCTCACCGTAATGGTGTACATGGCCGTGACGGAAGGGTGGCAGGGTCGCAGCCGGATCGAAGGGGTGACGATACTCGACGAGAACACACGCCGCGCGTCGTCATTAGGCTGGACCGGGTTCTACACACCGCTGCTCCCGGGAAGCGGACTGAGGTTCACCCCGGAAACCGAGGTGTGCTACCAGAACGGCGAAGACCCGTACACGTCGTCGTACAGCCGCCGCGGGTCTTCCAATTCCGCACTCAGCATCGATTGGACGCGCGAGCAGCACTTCACGTCCGGCTGGCTGACGCCGCGCGTCCCGGCCCACTTCGCGCTCCGCAAGAGCGAACTGCGGCGCGAGCGCATGACGATCTCGAAGGGTGCCGACGGTTCTCCCGAAGCTGTGAACGGGTTGGGAGCCGATCTGAGCCAGTTCTGGTACCGGGACGAGAACGGCAAGGTGTTCTTCGCGGAGGCGATTCCGGGCGGCGGGCGCGCCGCGTTGAAGCCGGCGGCGATCGCGGCGCCCGCAAGCGAAGCGACGCTCCGCAGCCTCTACACCGGTGAATGGGCCACACTGCCGGATCGATTGAAGACCAACGGGCCGGCGCTGCTCGCTCCGCGCACATACCTCGGGGTGATGGACGCGGCTCCGTTCCTGGACGACGGCCTGCCCGGTGCGTCCGTTCGCAAGACGCGGACCGTGGTGTACGGCATTTTGAAGGAGGGCGGCGATGGAAATTGAGATCCAGAACCTGCGCAAGCAGTACGGCAACACGCACGCCGTCAACGGTATCTCGTTCAGCTTCTCCTCCGGCCAGGTTTTCGGTTTCATCGGTCCCAACGGGGCCGGGAAATCGACCACGATGCGCGTGCTGGCCACGCTGGAAGAACCCACGTCCGGGAACGCCACCATCGACGGTGTCTCCGTGGTCGAGGAACCGGAGAAGGCTCACAAGTACATCGGATACGTGCCCGACAACTTGCCCTCACACCGCGACGTAACGGTTCACGAGTACCTGGATTTCTTCGCCCGCGCGTACAACATCCGCGGCGAGAAGCGCCGGAAGACCGTGGAGGGCGTCGAAGAGTTCACCAACCTGCTCGGCATCCGCGACAAGACCCTCAACGCGCTCTCCAAGGGCATGAAGAACCGGGTGAGCATCGCCCGGGCACTCGTTCACGACCCGCCCGTGTTGCTCATGGACGAACCGGCGGCCGGGCTCGATCCCCGCGCGCGCATCGAACTGCGCGAACTGCTCAAGGTGCTCGCCTCCCAGGGAAAGGCGATCCTCATCAGTTCGCACATTCTCTCGGAACTGGCGGAGATCTGCACCGGTGCGGTCATCATCGAGCGCGGCAAAATCCTCCGCGCCGGGACGCTGCAAGAGATCCTCACGCGGAACAGCAAGGGTAAATCGCACCGCACCGTTGTGATCCGCCCCCTGAATCGGGCCGACGAGTTGCTCAAAGCCGTGCTGGAGTTGCCGGGGGTCGAGGACGCCCGGCCGATCGAAGGAGCAGTGGAAGTGGACCACTCCGGGGACGACGAAGGCTGCTGCGATCTATTGGAGAACGTCATCCGCGCTGGTTTCCGGCTCCTCGAATTCCGGCCCCGACGGGCCGACCTGGAGCAGATCTTCCTGGACGTCACGCGGGGGGACGTGCAATGACCGAGTTCCTCACGCGGGTCGGCGACCGGATCAATCCGATCGTGGTAAAAGAGACGCGCCAGGCCGTCAACAGTCGGCTCGTCGCCTGGTTCCTGCTGCTGTTCCTCACGGTGCAGTTGGTGGTCATGCTCCTCATGATTACCACCCGCGAGGTAGCCGACTCGGACAATATCAACCTCCGGATCGGGCGCGACATGTTCATGTTCGTGCAGGGCATCTTGCTCGGCGCGTGCATGATCCTGATCCCGACGATGACGGGCGCGCGGCTCGCCGCGGAGCGCTCCGATATCAACGTGGACCTGCTGTTCATTTCGTCGCTGACGCCGCGCGCGGTGCTCGCGGGGAAGTTGTTCGCAGCGGGTGCCCTGGCGCTACTCATCTTCAGCGCCTGTGCGCCGTTCATGACGTTTGCCTACGTGATGCGCGGGCTGGACGTGCCGACCATCTTCGTAGTCCTCACAGCGGACTACCTCACCGTACTCCTCGGGACGACGTTCGCGCTCTTTCTGGCTTCCGTGCCCGCGAACCGCGGCCTGCGGATCCTGCTCGGGTTGGGCGGCTTCATCCCGATGTGTTACCTCGGTGCGGGTCTGTTGGTGCTCACCACCGAGTTCCTCCAGGGGCGCTCGTTCTTCGACATGAGTTCGCGCGAGTTCTGGGCCGGGTGCGCTGGGCTGGTGCTCCTGCTATTCGGGACCATCGGGCTTCTGTTCGTTTGGGCCGTGGCACTGATTAGCCCGCCGGCCGCGAACCGGGCGTTCATCGTGCGAGTTTACACGCTCGGATTGTGGCTGGTCGAGGGCCTCGGGTTCGCGATCTGGAGCCTGTACATCAGCCGACCCGAACCAATGGCCATTTGGGGAGTAATGGGCTGCGCGTTCTTTTCGCTCCAAATCGTGATCGCGAGTTGCGAGCGCGACGAGTGGGGGGCGCGGGTCGCGCGGCGCATCCCACGACGGGCCGTCCTCCGAGCACCAGCATTCTTCCTCTATAGCGGAGCGGCCGGCGGACTCGCATTCGGAGTCATCGGAGCCGGGCTAACCGCGCTCGTCCTCGCCGGCTGGTACCTCGTTGTGCCCCCACCCTACGCGGGGATGGGAGCACCCGAGCGCGAAACGGCACCGCTACTGACCGCGGTGCTGATCGCCGCTTATGCGTACTGCTATTCCCTCACGGCGATCGTGCTCCGGCGCGCGGTGTCCGGCTCCGGGTTCCGCTCGGGCTACACGTGGATCATTACCGCTCTTCTCTTCGGCATCGGCTGTACGCTGCCGTACATCGCCCGCTTCGCCTTCTTTGAGCGCACGTACTACTACACGGACGACTACATCGCTCTCTACCTCACTAATCCCGTGGTCATGATCGGCCACGCCGTCTCGTCCTCGTCTTCGGGCGGGCACGTCGCGCTTACGGGGTTCTTTTTGGTGGCGTGGGCCGGCGTCGTGACACTGGCGAACGTCACGTGGCTCGCGAAGCAAGTCATGAATTTCCGCCCGCCCGAAGCGGAATACGAGGCGGACGAATGAGTGCGTCCGCGTTCCTCCAGGAAGGCGCGACGGCGGCCCAGCGGTTCGCGCTGACCACCCCGCGCCACGGACCCGCGAACCGCACCGGCTCGGCGCTGGGCGCGCGGGCCGGTTCCTCGCTGGAATTCCGCGACTACCGCGGGTACGAACCCGGCGACGACCTGCGGCACGTGGACTGGTCCGCGTTCGCCCGCAGCGACCAACTGAGCGTGAAGTTGTTCCGCGAAGAGGTCGCGCCGCACCTGGATCTGCTCATTGATGGATCGAAATCGATGGCCCTGGCGGGTTCGGCGAAGTTGCAAGGCACACTGGCCCTCGCCGGATTCTTCGCGGCGGCTGCGGCGAACGCGGGGTACTCGCATTCGGGGTGGCAACTCGGTGCCGAAGCCGCACCACTCGGGGACTACCGGCACCGACCGGCTGAATGGGACGCGATCCGCTTCGAGCACCGCGACAGTCCCGTGCGGGCACTCGCCGATGTCGCGGCTCGGTGGCGCCCACGCAGCGCGCGCGTTTTGCTCAGTGACTTGTTGTGGAACGCGGACCCGGGGCAAGCCGCGCGTATGTTGGCCGATCGCGCTTCGACCGCGATCGTGGTTCAGGTACTCGCGCACGCGGACGCGAACCCTCCGGTCAGTGGGCACCTGCGCCTGCTCGACAGTGAGACAGACGAAGTGCGCGAGGTGCGCATCGATGCCACGGCCGCCGCGCGGTACCGCGAGAACTTGGCCCGGCTCCAGGGCCACTGGCACGACGCCTGTCGCGCGGTCGGTGCGATATTTGTCACGGTTGTAGCCGAAGACATTCTCCGCGACTGGCGCCTGGACCCGCTCATTGCCGCGGGCGTGTTAGAAGTCGGGTGATGTGCCCCGAAATGAGTTTCGTGCTCCGGGTTTTACGAGCCGCTCCATGCTCCCGGTGTTCTCAACCCCACTGGCACTCCTCGGACTGACAGCGCTCCCGGCGCTGGCGGCAATCTATTACCTGCACACTCGCTCGCGCCTCCACCCCGTCTCGAGCCTGCTCCTGTGGTCGGACGCGCGGGTCGCGCCCGACGGCGGGCGCCAGATCGATCGCCCGCGTTTGCCGCTCGTGTTCTGGCTCGAACTCCTCGTGCTCGCGCTCCTCGCACTCGCGGCAGCCGGCGTTCACGTGCCCGCGCCCACGGGAGCCGGTCCACTCATCGTTGTGCTGGACGATTCGTTCTCGATGCGGGCCGGAGCACCCGATTCGCCGCGAAAACGTGCGGTCGAAGCTCTACTCGATGACCTCCGCCGAGTGCCACGAAGTTCGGTGCGATTCGTCCTCGCGGGTGACCGTCCACAAATCCTGGGGGAAGCAGTTTCGCACACGAGCGAGATCGAGCAACTTCTAGAAGGTTGGACGTGCCAGGCGCCCACCGCGCGGCTCGATTCGGCGGTTGCTCTCGCCCTCGAACTCGGCGGTGAATCAGCACGACTGTTGGTACTCACGGACCACGCCCCCGACGCGCCGCCCAAAGAGGGGCGCGTGCGCTGGTGGGCGCTGGGTTCGGTCACACCCAACTGGGCGTTCGTGAACGCGAGCCGCACTACTGGACCGCGCGGCGACCGCCTCTTGATCGAAGTCGCGAACCTCGCCACAGACGCCCGTTCAACAACGCTCCGGCTCGAAGAGGTGCAGCCGGCGCGCGAACTTCGTCGATCAGAACTGCGCGCGGCTGCTGGCGAAACCCAGCGGTTGGTACTGGAACTTCCCGAAGGCACAGGAACTGTGCGCGCTGTCGTGGACGACAACGAACTAGAAATCGATAACTCGGTGTCGCTCCTTCCCACAAAGCGCAGGCCAGTAACATACGGATTGCAACTCGCTGACAAGGAGTTGCAATCCGCGTTCGATCGCGCACTCAAAGCGACCGGTACCGCAATCGCCTCTAAAGAGAACGCGCACCTCGTTTTCGTCGACGGTACCGCAGCAGCACCGGATGCGTCAGATTCGTGGACCGTCCGCGTGATCCGAGAAGCCGAGGCCGAGGCGTTCACCGGACCGTTCGTGCTCGATCGGTCTCACCCGTTAACGGACGGGCTTTCTTTAACGGGCGTCGTTTGGGGCGGAGGAAAAGGCCCGCTGCCCGGTTCGCCAGTGGTCATGGCGGGGAACGTTCCGCTACTCACGGACACCGAATCCGCGAGCGGGCGACACGAAATTCAATTGCGCTTGCGGACCGACCTCTCGACACTGACGCAATCACCCGCATGGCCCGCGCTCGTCTGGAACCTGGTTCACTGGCGGTCGACGTTCCAACCCGGGCTCCAGCGCGCGAACGTGCGCGTCGGTGAAGAAGCGGTCTGGGTGCTCACGTCGTCCCCCGGTTCGGTCGAGGTCACGCGGCCCGGGGGCGAGCGATCCACAGTACCGGTGTACGCCCGGCGTGCGACGATTCGTGCGGACCGACCCGGGATCTATTCGCTGCATGCTGGCACCGAGAGTGTCTCGTTCGCGGCGAACACACTGAACCGCGACGAGTCGAACTTGACCCAATGCGTGACCGGGCGCTGGGGCGATGAACTCAACGAAACGACGCTCCGAAACGACTACCGCGACGTGACGGCGTGGTTCGTGCTGGTGGCCCTGGCAATCGCCACGCTGCACGTGAGGCTGTTAGCCCGCAAGCCTGCCACGGGAGCGAATCCGTGACGCTACTCGAACCCCTCTGGCTGCTGCTCGCGGTGCCGCTACTGGCCGCGCTGTTGCGATACCCGCTGCCCGGCCGGTTGCTGAACGCGCTCCGCGTGGCGACCGTGCTCCTGACGGTTTTTGCGCTTGCAGGGCTGGCACTGCGGTTTCCGAGTCGCGCGGGAACCGTGGTCGTCGTAACGGACCGCAGCCGATCTATGCCGGCCGGTTCGGACGCCGACCACAAGGAACTCATCGACTTACTCCACTCCGCAATGGGTTCGAGCGACCGGCTCGCCGTGGTGTCGTTCGGGGAAACGGTCGCGGTGGAACGCGCGCCGGGTGGCGACAAGTTCACCGGGTTCACGCACGAGATCGGCGCGGACGGGTCCAATTTGGGCGAGGGGATCGATGCCGCCCTGTCACTGGTTCCGAAGGACGCGCCCGGACGCATCCTTGTGCTCTCCGATGGTAGGTGGACGGGGCGCGACCCGGCCGCTCTTGCGGGGTTAGCTGCGGATCGTCGCATCGCGGTCGACTACCGCCACCGCAGTCGCCCGACCGCGGGTGATCTAGCTGTGGCCCGGGTCGATGCGCCCACGGCGGTCGCGCCCGGCGAGGGGTTTCTCATCACGGCTTGGGTGCAATCACCCGTCGAAGACACTATTCGGTTCGAGGTGACGCGCGGGGACAAAGTCATCGCCAGCGGCGAACAGCGCGTGACGGCCGGGCTGAACCGCCTGACGTTCCGCGACCGCGCGGCCGAACCCGGAAGTCAAAATTACCGCGTCCGCGTGCGCACCGCGGCCGATGACCCGGTGCCCGAAAACAACACCGCGCGCGTACTAGTCGGTGTGAACGGTCCGCGTCCGATCCTGCACCTCACCCCGACCGCGTCCTCGGGCCTGACGGCGCTCCTCAAGGGCGGCGGTCTCGATGTTCGCGCGATGCCGGCGGACCGCTTCAACTTCACGCTCGAAGAACTTTCCGGGTACTCGGCCGTGATCCTAGAAAACGTTCCCGCCGAGAAGATCGGAACGCGAAACATGGAGACGCTGGCGAGTTGGGTGCGGGCGAGCGGGTCCGGCCTCATGGTCACCGGCGGGAAACAGTCTTACGGTCCCGGTGGTTACTACAAGTCGCCGCTGGAGCCGATCATGCCCGTGTCGATGGAGCTGCGCCAGGAGCACCGCAAGCTCGCGCTGGCCATCGTCGTCGCGCTCGACCGCTCGGGCAGTATGGCGCTCCCGGCCGGCGGCGGGCGAGTGAAGATGGACCTCGCGAACCTCGGCGCGGCTCAGGTGCTCGACATGCTCGGCCCGCTGGACGAGTTCGGGTGCTTCGCGGTCGATACTTCGGCCCACGAGATCGCCGAACTCGGGCTGGTAAAAGACAAGGACCGCATTCGCGACAAGATCCTTCGGATTCAGTCTTCCGGCGGCGGCATCTACGTCGACGAAGCACTCACCGCATCCGCGGACATGATTCGCCACGCGAAAGCAGGAACCAAGCACATTGTGCTGTTCGCCGATGCCGCAGACGCCGAGCAACCCGGCAACTACAAGGAACTGCTCGCCAACACTCGTAAGGCCGGTATTACGGTGAGCGTCATTGGACTCGGTAAGAACACGGACAAGGACGCGGCACTGCTGGAAGACGTGGCGAAGCGCGGGGGTGGGCGCATCTTCATCACCGATAGCCCGGAAGAACTCCCTCGACTCTTCGCACAGGACACGTTCGTGGTGGCGCGGAACAGCTTCCTCGAAGACCCGGTCCGCGTGCAAGCTACCGCGGGCCTCACGGCCCTGGCTGGCCGGTCATTCGCGCTCGATCGCAGTATCGGTGGCTACAACCTGTGTTATCTGCGCCCCGAGGCCACGTTAGGCGTCGTGAGCCGAGACGAGTACAAGGCGCCGGTCGTCGCGTCGTGGCAAGCGGGTTCCGGGCGCGTGCTCTGTTACACCGGAGAAGCCGACGGCAAATTCGCCGGGACGTTTGCGAAATCGCCGGAAACCGGTGAGTTTTACGCGAGTTTGGCCCGCTGGACCGCAGGGCAATCGGGTTCGTTGGCCGAAGGCATAGCTGTGACACAAGAAGTGCGAAACGGGGTGAACCGGATTCAGTTGCACCTCGACCCCGAACGAAAAGCAGAACCGTTCGCGGGCGTTCCGCAACTTCGCACGTTACGCGCACGCCCCGGTGAAGCCCCTCGAACCGAAACCGTCTCTCTCGTCTGGGCCGGTCCCGACACGTTGGTCGCGGACGTTTCGCTGGAAGGTGAGGAAACGGCGCTCAGTACGGTTTCGATCCCGGGACAAAAAGCGCAATCGCTCCCACCGGTCTGTTTGCCGTTTTCACCGGAATACGCACCGGCACCTCTCGGTGCGGGCGATGACCGCGGGCGCGCAACACTCGAACGGCTCGCGCGGTCCACGGGCGGAGTCGAACGAATCGACCTTTCGGGCGTCTGGAAAGATCTCCCGCGGCGCCCGCGGTCGTTCCCGCTCGCGCCGTGGTTCTTGCTTACTGCTGTCGTGTGTTTGCTGCTCGAAGTGCTGGAAAGGCGAACGGGACTGGTCACATCTGCCACTGCTGCAATACGGCCGAAATCGTTCCGATTCCGTTTCAAACGAAAAGTGGTGATTCCGGCGCACGTTGCCGCACCGAGCGAGCCAGTCACTACCAAGAAAGCGGCAGCACCCGTCGCGGCTCCCGAACAACCAAAGGTGGCCGCCCCTACCGAGGCCAAAGGCGGCTTACTCGACGCGATGCGTCAGGTCCGCGACCGGAAACGTGGCGACGGTTGAGCAGCGAAGCGTTTACTCAACGCGACAGAACACCGCTTTCAGGTAGCGACCTTCGGGCACGTGTAACAGGAACGGGTGATCCGAAGCCGCGCCGCTGATTTTGAACACCTGAATCGTGCGCCCGGCTTGCCACGCGGCCCGGCGAATCGATTCGAGAAAGTCCGGTTCGCTGACCAAACCCGTGCAGGAACACGTGAGCAGCACACCGCCGGGCTTCACCACGTGCATCGCGAGCCGGTTCATGTCGCAATATTTTTTCAGCGCCTGCTCGACGTCCTCGCGGTCGCGTGTGAGTTTCGCAGGGTCGAGTACAACCGTATCGAACTTCTCGCCGTTCGGGATGATGTCCCGCAGCCACGCGAACAGGTCGGCTTGCACATAACGGATCTGGGCGCCGTTCAGTTTGGCGTTCTGTTTCGCCATGTCGAGCGCTTGTTCGTCGAGGTCCAGCCCGACGACTTCTGACGCACCACCCAGCGCCTTCGCGTACACGCCGAACCCACCCGTGTTGCAGCAGATGTCCAGCACGCGCTTCCCGCGACAGAACTCGGAGAGCGTCTTGCGATTGTCGCGCTGGTCAACGAAAAATCCGGTCTTGTGCTTGCTCCCAGGAGCCACACGGAACTTCAGCCCATGCTCGGTAATCACGTCTGGTGCCGGCGGTTCGGGCGCGCGACAATCGAACGATTCCTGTTTGCCGACGTGCTCTTCGGCGAAGTAGTAGAACCGCGCCGCGGGGTAGTGCGTGCGCAGGACGTCCATAATCACGCTGCGCTGCTTGTACATGCCGGCCGCGAAGAACTCCAGCACGAGCGTGTCGCCGAAGCGGTCCACGATCAGCCCGCTGAGCCCGTCGGCCTCGGAGTGGACGAGTCGATAGGCGTTCGTCACGTCATCGAGTTTGAGCGCCTCGCGCCGGAACGCGACCGCCGCGGCGAGCTTCCGCGCGAAGTAGTCCGCGTCCACGGCTTCGTCTTGTTTCGTGGTGAGAACACGGAGGGTGATGCGCGAGTGGCCGTTGTAGAAGCCGCGCGCGACCCACAAACCGTTCTTGTCCTGGATGTCGACGACGCTTCCCGGCGCGATGCGCGTGGCGGGCTTCTCGACCATCTTCTGGAAGATCCAGGGGTGCGACGATCGGCGCTCGATCTTCAGCGTGACTACGGGAATCGGAGCAATTTCGGGATTCATCTGGATTATCATACGCAATGCAAAGCAAAGGCAGAATGGCCACAAAAGGGCACAAGAAGCACAAACGAAACCAAAGGAATGAGTTCAGCCGAACTCGGTGTATCTCTTCGGTTTGTTTTTGTGCTTTTTGTGCCCTTTTGTGGCCATTCTGTCTTTCATCTTTTTCCGAGACTACGCCCCCAAATATTGCCGCAGCGCGAGGTGAAGTTTGTCGCAGCGTTCGTGCCAGTGGTGCTGGTCTTTCGGCGGGTAGTCTTTCAGGGGACTGAACGCCGCGACCACGTACAGCCGCGGTTGACCGGGATCGGGCTTGTCCATCTGGAGTTCGAGTTCGATCGGCTCCTGTCCGCGCGGCACTGATGGCCGGCGCGCCGAGAACCACCCGAGGAGGCCGCTGCCCTCTTTCGCTTCCCTGTAGCCGTCTGGAACGCCGAGGCGCATCCGGATCACCCCCGGTTCGCTCGTGAGCACCTGACCGCCGAAGTCTTCAACGAACCCGCGGAGTTTGGCCGCCGCGAGGCGCTCCGGCATAAACGCCTCAAACTCGTGTGTCACGTGGTACGGACTGGCCGGGACCCGCAACACGGGGGTGGGAGAGGCCACCTCCCCCTCCTCTGGTTCCTCCACGGCCATCGGCTCCCAGCCCTCGGGCATCGTGGTTTCCCAATAATTGTCACTGAGAGCCTGACCAAACATGTTCGCGAGTTCGTGTGCGGACTGCTGGCGCTCGTTCGGGTACTTGCACAGCGCGAGTTGCACCACCGCTTCGACCATCGGCGGAATGTCGCTGCACCCGATCTTGATGAACTTGGGCGGCGATTCCTTGATGTGGGCCGCGAGGAGCTTGTCCTGGTAGTCGTAGTTAAAGGGCAGTCGGCCGGTGAGCATCTCGAAGAGAATTACGCCAACGGAGTAGAGATCGCTGCGGGTATCGACGCGGTCCCCGCGGATCATCTCCGGGCTGACGTACCCAGGCGTACCAATGGCGTAGATCGGGCCGTGACCGGTGAGTTCGGCGAGCTGAATGTGCGGCTTCGCGGCGAACCCGGCGAACCCGAAGTCCATAACCTTGAGCGTTTCCCGCTCCGTGTCCGCGTTCATCACCATCAGGTTCGAGGGCTTCAGATCGCGGTGGATGATCCCCGCGTCGTGAGCCGCCTGGAGCGCGTGGCAGAAGCACCCCAACAACCGACCCACCCGTTCCGGCGATAACCGACGGTGCTTGGTGAGCAGGTCTTCGAGCGTGATCCCGGGCACGTATTCCATCACGAGGCACGGGCCGATGGGGTCATCGACTGCGGCTTCGAGGAGTTGGACCGCGTAGGGGTGGTTGAAGTTCGCCATCGACTGAACTTCCGCCTCGAAGAGCTGGCGGAACTTCGGGTGCGTGACGACGTGGTCGTGGATGCGCTTCACCACGACGCGAAAGTCGGGGTACTGGATCGACTGCGCCAGGAACACTTCGGCGTTGCTCCCGCTACCGAGCGATTGGAGCAATCGATATTTGCCGAGCGCCGTGGTCCCCGCCATCCCGCGTACTCCACCGAGCGTACAACGAAGTATGCAAGGCTAGGATGCGTTCCGGCGGGCGGCAAACGGTTACTGCCAGAGGTGAAATGGGGGTCAAATCTCGTTCGGCTCCCACACGTATTCGACCGCGCCCTCCCACTCGCCCCCCGGCGGCAGAATGCGCCATCCGCTGTCGATTCCGCGGGCCTGGAGGTTCGAGGCGTCGGCAGAACACGTGTAAGGCTCGATCGCGAGCGCGTGACGGTGAGCGGGCGTAAATAGCACCAGTTCGCGGAAGGAAGCGTCCGCACGCACCCGCAAACTCCCCACCGCATTCGGGTGCGAGAGTCGGGCGAGTTCGACGAACCCACTGTTACGGTCTTCGTTGGCGGACACACTCGTGAAGACATTATCGAGGGCCGTGCCCCCAACAGCGCGCGGTTGTTGGAAATCGAGTTCGGCCGGCAGCTCCTTACGCCAGCCCGTCGGAAGGTTGTTCTCGTTCACTTCCCAGACTTCGGTGACGTTCGCCTGTAATACACAGTCAGCGACATCGGGGCTGTTCATGCCGGGTAGCCGGAAGTAGCCGTGGTAGCCCAATCCGAATGGGAGCGGTCCCGACCCCACGTTCTCAACCCGCGCGTCCACACGCAGTTTGTTCGCATAGAGCCGATACGTCACGCTGAACCGAAAATCCGATGGCCACAACGGTAGAGATTCGGGCAGGTCTTTCGCGAGGTTGAACTCGCCCGTAATGAACGCGAAGTCCGAATCGCCGTTACAGTCTGTCACGCGCCACTTGTTGCGCGGGGTGAACCCGTGGATCGCGTGGAGCTTCGAGGACTCGTTGAGCGGGAGCTGGTACGTCTCGCCTTCAAATGTAAAGCGCCCGTCGCGCAACCGACCCGGGAACGGGAACAGGATCGGGTGCCCGCTCCGCGTCGGAACCGGGTTGCTCTCCCAATCCGGCATGTGAAACAGGATGTCGGCCCAGCGATTATCTTCCTGACGCACCTGCCACTTGAGACAATTGAACCCCCACTGCGGCCACACTTCAGCCCGAACCGTGCCGGCGTCGTTCGTGAGTTCATACACCTCACCGCTACGATCACCCGCCCTGCCCTGCGTTGTGCGCACTTCAAAGGCCATGATGCTACTCCCCTGCGATAATGACGATTCGCGAGGTGATTGTACTCGCCCCTCACTCCCATTTTCACGAGCCTTCTGATGCCGACGTTCTCCTCTTCCACACTCGTCGCGCTCACTCAGTCAATGTTTGAAGCAGCGGGCGTTCCGGATTCTGATGCTGGTGTGGTCGCACGCAGCCTGGTGGACGCGAACCTGTGCGGGCACGATTCTCACGGCGTCATGCGGGTTCCGCAGTACATCGACTTCTTGCGGAAAGGGACGTACAAGGCCGGTGCGCCACTCACAGTGATCTCCGAAACTCCGGCCGTCGTTGCGGCCGACGCGGGCTGGGGATTGGGGCAGGTTCAAGCCTACCACTTGCTCGACAAACTGCTTCCCAAAGCGAAGACGCTCGGTATCGCGGCCGGCACCCTACGAAACTGCGGTCACATCGGGCGCCTGGGGGAATACGCAGAGTTCGCAGCGAAGGAGAACATGGCCCTGTTCGCGGCCGTGAACTCGCACGGTTCGGGGCGCCGCGTCGCGCCGCCCGGTGGCACCGAGGGGCGCATCAGTACCAATCCGATCTGCATGGGCACACCCACATCGGGTGTGCCAGTAGTCATCGATTTCGGAACTAGCGCCGCGGCGGAGGGGAAAGTTCGCGCCCAGTTCCAGAAGAAGGAACCCGCGCCGGACGGCTGGCTCATCGACCACACCGGCGCCCCCACGAACGACCCTAGCGTGCTCTACAACGAACCGCGCGGCAGCCTGATCCCGTTCGGCGGCACGCAAGCCTACAAGGGCTTCGGTTTAGGTCTGCTGCTCGATCTTCTGTGCGGCGGGCTGTCGGGCGGAGCGTGTAGCAATCCCGCGTTCCCGCTCGCGGGTCAGGGGAACGCGGCCGTATTCGTATTGTTTAACCCCGCGCTCTTTGGCGGCACCGATCACTTCCTGAAGGAAACCGATGGGTTGACGGCATACGTCCGTTCGTGCCCAACCACCGCGGGAATCAGCGCAATCACACTCCCCGGCGACCCGGAACGGCTCACGAAGGAAAAGCGCCTCGTGACCGGCATCCCGGTTCCCGACGGTACATGGGAACTCATTGCGAAGGCTGCCACGGAGTTGAAAGTACCGCTCCCGGCGTAAGCAGCCGTTGCGAACCGGGCCGATCCGCGGTTCGATTTACGTGGATTCGGTCCCGGAACGAGAACCGCCATGCCTCTACTTCGCAAGCCCTCGCCCAACGTCATTCAGAGATTTCTCGCCGCGCAAGCACAACTTGAGTTCTCCTACGCGGCCGTTGGCACCACCGCGACCACACCCCCAGCCGGCTTCGTCGTGGACCACACGCGAGCCAAGCTCGGTGAGGGCGAACGTGTGTTTCTCGCAGCGAAAGCCGCTCTCACGCAGTGGGAGCACTTTCGCCTCGGTTGGGTCGAAGCGGGACCGTCCGACACAGTAATCCAAACCGGCTCGTGCGTGGCGGTCGTTGCACGTGTGATGGGGTTCTGGTGGCTCAATGCGTGCCGGATCGTTTACGTCGTGAATGAAACAGACGCCGTAGCGCGTTTTGGATTTGCTTACGGCACCCTTCCAGGGCACGCGGAATTGGGCGAAGAGCGGTTCATGGTCGAGTGGGACCGCGCCAGAAACGCCGTCTGGTACGACATCCTGGCGTTCTCACGTCCGAACCACCCGCTGGCCCGACTAGGTTACCCGCTCACGCGAAAAACCCAGCGCCGCTTCGCCCAAGACTCGGTCCGCGTAATGCAACGGGCCACACGTCTATGAGTGCCGGAGAATTCTTGGCTGCAACACTCAGGACTTCTTCGCTTACATGCTGATCCGGCGATAGGTATCGTCCACGACCCAGTGGAACGCGGTCAGGTGGATCGATTCGACGATGCCCATGTCGTCGAGCGGCACGTGCAGCCCGAAGTGGGCCAGCCCGCGGAGCTTCCCGCCCGAAAAGCCAGTGCAGCCATACGTAGTCAGCCCGTGAGCATTGGCCCACTCGACCGCGCGCAGGATGTTCGGGCTGTTCCCGCTCCCGCTGATCGCGATCAGCAAATCCCCGGGGCTGGCGAGGTTCTTCAACTGCTCCGAGAACACGCGATCGAAGCCCTCGTCGTTGCCCCAAGCCAGAATGTACGGCGTGTTGTCGGTGAGGCTCAGCACCTTCAGCCGCTTCTTCGTGTCGTCATCGAAGAACTTGCGCGCGAGCGTGCCCTTCCCCATGTCTTCACAGAAGTGCGAAGCGTTCGACCCGCTGCCGCCGTTCCCGATCACGAACACGAACCGCCCCGCAACGTACCGCTCGTGAACCAGATCGGAGAGCTTCTGAATTTCGGCCGGATCGATGCGGCCCAGTTCTTCGGCTACGCGGGAGAGAAACTGCTTCGGATTGAGAGTCGAGCCAAGCATGTGTCGTTCTCAGTTCGAGAGGATCGGGTGGCGTGACCCCGGTACGCGGGCGTACCAAGTCGGGTCGAGTCAGTGCAGCGGAATGAGGATGTTCTATCGCTGCGACCGCCGCGGTGACACCACCCGTATCCATACCGAACGAAGAACCCGGCCCACAACCCGAACGCGCTGTCAAACGAATGACGCCCGACCTCCCAGGCGGGTTGTCCAAAGCTAACAATTGCTAACATTTCCCGGCTCGCCAGCCGCCACATCTTCCTCGCAAACCCCATCTCAGTAACGAGTTACAAACTCATCAACTCGCACCCGATGTTAACCTCCGTTTCGCGTCTCACTCACGACCGAACGGCTCAAAGTGCCTACCCCCGCACCTGCGTCAAATCTGAACAAATGAATGCTAACAGAAAATTTTAGCGCATACAAGAAAAATATCTACTAACTTCACTTTCAAATCCCGTTGCACTACGGATTTGACTTCGCGCCCACTGCCCCGCGTAGCTCGGAATAGAATGCTTCGTTGGACGCCCTGCGACGCGAGCCACTTCATATGCCACGCGACCTCATACTCGGCACCGCCGGGCACATCGATCACGGAAAAACGTCACTCGTTAAGGTGCTCACCGGGATCGACTGCGATCGACTCCCGGAAGAAAAGGCACGCGGAATCACCATCGACATCGGGTTCGCGAACCTCGACCTCGGCGACGTGCGGCTCGGTATCGTGGACGTGCCCGGCCACGAACGGTTCGTGAAGAACATGCTTGCGGGTGCGACCGGCATCGATCTCGCGCTCTTAGTTGTGGCGGCGGACGATTCGGTCATGCCTCAAACGCGCGAGCACCTCGAAATCCTCAAACTCCTGGGCATCCGCAACGGGCTGATCGCGCTCACGAAGGCCGATTTGGTCGATGAAACGACGCGCGATGTGGTCGGACTCGAACTCCGCGAACTCGTGCGCGGATCGTTCCTTGAAGACGCACCGATCATCCCCACCTCCGCGCACACGGGCTTGGGGATCACAGAGCTGAAAGACGCGCTGCGCGAGATGTGTCTGCGTGTGGGAGGCGAAGAACCTAACACCCCGGCCCCCCTCCCTGAAGGGAAGGGAGAAAGGCAACCTAACCCCCTAACCCCTTCCCTATGAAGGAAGGGGGAACAGAACCATCGGTGGTTTTAAGCCCCCCCTNCCCCACAAGGACCCTAGTGTGCTTGAGGCTATGTCGGCCGACAATTCTTTCTCGCCCTTCCCTGACAGGAGGGGGTTGCAGGGGGAACCCGGAGGGGGTTCCCCCTCACAAGAGGCGAGGGGGGATGGGGGGGTAGGTTCTTCGCCCCCCTCAGCGCACGCACACAGAGGCGGTTCCTCCTGGTTCCGGCTCCCAATTGATCGCTCGTTTGTGGTCCAGGGGCACGGTACGGTCGTGACCGGCTCGGTCGTTTCCGGCTCGATCGCAATCGGCGACGAACTGGAATGGCACCGCGGGGACGGAACGACGGAACTCGTCCGCGTGCGGGGGCTGAACAACCACGGCCATCCTGCAACGGAAGTGCATCGCGGGCAGCGTGCAGCTGTGAATCTCGCCGGAGTGCCGCACGAACAGGTGCGCCGCGGACAGGAACTCGCTCGCCCCGGTTATCTCCTGCCGAGCAAGGTGGTCACCGTCCGGTTATTCGCCTCGGCCGAGGGTAAGCACGGCATCAAACACCGCCTCCCGGTGCGCTTACACGTTGGAACTTCAGAAGTCATGGGAACCGTGTCGCTTCTCGACTGCGACACAATTGATCCGGGGCAATGGGGGCTCGCACAACTGTTCCTCTCGGAGCCGGTCACAACGGTTTGGGGGCAACCGTTCGTGCTACGCGACTCGTCCGCGGAGCACACCCTGGGCGGCGGGCAAGTTGTTCAGCCCACCGCGGCAAAAGTGCGCCGCAGACACATCGAAGCCATTGAACAGATTGAAAAGTTGTGGTCCGACAAACCCGAAACACGGGCACTCGCGGTCGCATGGTTTGCGGGTACGCAAGGATTTGAACCGAATGATCTGGTGCGATCGGCCGGCGTTGAACCCAATCAAATCGAAGGACTTGTTTCGCAACTCACCACAAACGGGAAACTCACGGAACTCGCGTTCGCGTCGAACCGTCGGCTTCTGATCCACACCGAGCGCGTCACGCAGTTAGAATCGCGCGTGCTCGACACACTCGGCGCGATGCACGCCGAAAACCCGCTGATGACGACGCACGACCGACAAAAAGTGCTCGCCCGGCTCGACTTCGTCGGCGACGAGCAGCTCCTTCAAGCGATCGCCGACCGGCTCATCCGCGCGAAGAAGATTGTGGGGGACACGCGCCGAATCGCTCGGGCCGATTTCAAACCCAAGCTCAGTGCGAACCAGCGCAAATTGAAAGATAAGATTGTTGAAGCACACGCCAACGCGGGCTTCGCCCCACCCGAACCCAAGGAGTTTGCGAACCAAGCGGGTGGGAACGCGACCGCGCTCAAGGACATTTTCGAGGTCGCGTGTGCGGAAGGATTTTTGGTGCGTGTAACGGACGAGATCTACCTGTCGGCAGAAGCCGAAGCCGAAATGCGACGGCGCGTCACCCAACGCTTGCAAACTGGCCCGGGCGCGACCGTCGCAGAGATCCGCGACCTGCTCGGCACGACGCGGAAGTTCGCCGTGCCGGTGTGCGAGTATCTGGACTGGGTCGGGCTCACGAAGCGCGCGGGCGATCTGCGTGTTTTGGCAGAACCGGCCGCTACGGGATGATTCAAACGCGATCGTCGCCGATGATTTCACGAATCCGCTCGCAGGCACGCGACCAGCGCCGGCGAATGGTGCGCTCGTCGACCTGGAATAGTTGCGCGATCCGAATTTGCGTCCAACCGTGGTAGAACACCAGCCCCACGACCTCGCGTTCCTCAACCGGCAGTTCGTCCACGGCTTCGTGGAACCGCACCCACAGGTCGAAGTCCGGAGGGGCGTCCGCGGCCGGTTCAACGGGCGGGTGGGAATCACCGGGCACATCGAACGGCAACCACGCTTTCCCGCGGCACCGGCGAGCCAGATCGATTAACTCGCGCCGAATGTGGACCGCAGCGAGGTTGAAGAAATCCCGAGTCGTTTCCGGGTGCATCGTTCGGAGCGAGCGCAAGAGCCGGATGGTACTGTTTTGCAGCACGTCGCCCGTATCCGCCTGCGCACGGACGTTCGGGAACGATCGCGTCATCCGCCGGGCGAGCTTCTCCAGCCGCTTACCCGTTGCGCGAAGCAGCTCGTCCGCTGCTTCACGATCCCCCGAGCGCCACCGGGTCAGGCAGTCCTGAAGATTGATCGAGTCAAACGTGGTGTCTGCCATACGAGTGCCGCAAAAGGGGATTGGTGCGAGCAGAAATATCCTACCCGACCAGAACCCCCAGTGCCAAGCACGGCATTTAAAGTTTGAAATTTAAAACGCGGATCTCCCCTCAACACGCGACACACTCTTGCGACTACGGGAATATCAGCACGGCCTCCGCTTTTCCGTCCGTGATCCACAGACTGACCTTTACCCCCTCCTTGATGTCACTCAGTTCGGCCGACGGGACGAGTTTCCCCATTTGCTTGTGGATCGCCGTTACTTTGGTGATCGGAACGCCCTCCTCGCGGTCCTTCACGAACACGGTAGCGAGCACGTCCTTGTCCGACTCTTTGGCGGGAACGACCTTCGACACCACCGCCTCGACGTCCGGTTTGCGGACCGGGATCGCGGGCCGGAGTTTGTACATCTTCTCCGCGGTCACCACGTAATCGGCCATCGACATCAGCCCGAGTTCCTTGCGGCGCGCGTCCAATGTATCGGGGTCTTCCACGGGTCTGGGAACGAGTTTGCCATTCTTCTGTTCGAGCTGTGTGCCATATCGCTGTTTCTTACCCTCGGCCGACAGCACGCGATCGGTGAGGTACGCCAAGTCCGTCCCCGTAGCCTCATCCACCTTCACCGCGGCGCCGAGCAGTTCCAGGCACTTCTTCTGGAACGGCAGATCTGCATCAGAGTGCTGAACCAACAGCCACGCGGCGTGCGATCCGTCCACACCAACCAGTGTTTTGCCCGGCCAGCCGTGCTTCTCGACCACACCCTTGAACCACGCGCGGTTCGTGTCGTCCACTTTCTTGAGCGCTTCCAATATCTCTTTCGGGGGCGGGTTCCCCGCATTAATCAGCTTCATGCGGGCTTCCTGATCAGTCTTCACCCGCGAGAGCAGTTCCTCGCGCAGTGCCGGCTCTTTTGCCGCGTCGGGTGGCGCAGCTTGAAGCGTCGCTGCGAGGATCAATACAGCAGAAATCGCAATTCGTTGCATCATGTTCGCTCCGAAGTGACGACGTATCTTCTCACGATCGCATCAGCTAGTCGAGAACCAATTGAACTCGAACTCGCTTCCCGCCCCAGGTGTCGTACCGCTGTGGTATGATGGCGGGACCAAACCAGGTTGCCCATGCGCCCGTTTCATGATTGGCTCGATCGCGTACTCGACTCCGGCGAATCCGTTCAGGACGCGCCCCTACATCTCGCGCCGGCCGAACGCACCGCGGTCGAGGGTCGGTTGCGTTCCGCGTTCAATCTCCACGCGCTCGATGTTGCAGGACCGCCGGTCGCGTTCGATCCGGACACGGCACTTCGCGCGGCCACGGCCCTTGCACGTGCGTGCTGGCTGCTAGTTGGTGCAGAAGAGAACGAGCCAGTGGCACTCATACTTCCACCCACAGAGGCACCAGCCGCGAACCTTTCGGCCGATGTCACGCTCCGGTTCATGCCGGCCGTCTACCGTCGCGCGCGGGTGCGCGATCCCGAGAGCCCGCTCGTCACCGAACTGGACCGCCTGCTCCGAGCGTGGCCCCTTTCGGGTGTACTGGCCGACCTCGACGGCGCGGCGACCGCCCCACTCGATTTCGGTGGGCACGCGGGCCTCCAGTTGCTTTATGCTGAACGTCTCGTCGTCACGGCCCGGCCCGGCTGGATACCACCGGACGGTCCCGCGCGGGCGTGGGCCGAGCGGATATTTGCCGAACGCGGAACACAACTCCCTGTTGAACTTCCAAAAGGTGCCCCCCGTGCCTGATGCGCCCGCCGACCGCCTCCGCCACTCGGCAACCGATCGACTCAAAGCACGATTCGTGGGGCGCGACGAGGTGATCGACCTCATCGCTCTGGCAGTCGTTGCGGGCGAACACCTGTTTCTGTTCGGCCCACCGGGGACCGCAAAGTCGCTCCTTGTTCGCGAGTTTGCCGGAGCTGTTCACTGCCGCTACTTCGAGTACCTGCTCACACGGTTCTCCGAACCCACGGAACTGTTCGGCCCCGTTGATCTGGCCCGGTTGCGAGAAGGCGTGGTCGCCACCGTCACTACCGGGATGCTCCCGGAAGCCGAGTTCGCGTTCCTCGACGAACTCTTCAACGCGAACAGTGCGATCCTGAACAACCTGCTCACGGTGCTCAACGAGCGCGTGTACCGGCGCGGCGCGGAAACGCACCGGTTACCGCTGTTGAGTGCGTTCGCGGCGTCCAATCACCTACCGGAAGACGATGCCCTTCAAGCACTGTTCGACCGGTTCCTGCTCCGGTGTAAGGTCGACGCCCTCCCCCGCACACAACTGCCCGCGTTGCTCGCCGCGGGATGGGCGATCGAGCGGAACGGGAAGCCCACTACTGACAGGAGCGACGCTCTGACTGCGGACGACCTACACGCAATGGGCCGGCTCGTCAAAGACGTGGTTCTCGAACCAATACTGGAACCCTACGCCGACGCAGTCGAGAAGGTGCGCGACCTCGGTGTCACGCTTTCCGACCGGCGGGCGGTGAAGGTACTGAAGTTGGTCGCAGCATCGGCGGTAATGTGCGGTCGCGCGACGGCTAACGTATCGGATCTGTGGGTGCTTCGGTACGTGTGGGACCGTGTGGAACAAATTGGACCACTCGGATCGCTGGTGGCCGGTATCCTCGATCACGCCGGTAAATCAGACACTCCTCACCCGCGTGCGGCCCAACCCGAAGCGGTCGATGTCGAGGCTCTCGCCGCGGAACTGGCCGAGGCCGAGCGCGAACTTGCGATCGGACCAAAGCTCGTGGAAATCGCGCGCCTGCGCGAGCGCGTCCAAGCCGTGGCAGACCGAAGCTCGTGGGTGACCGATGCGACCGGCCGGAGCCACCTTCTGACCCAAGCGGGCGCTCTCCTGAAGAGGCTCGGATGACCGTACCCACACACGACCCGTGGGCCGGTGTCTCGGCCGCCCGTTTGCCCCAAGAGCACCTCGCCGCGCTCGCCGCGGTCCGCCACTTCACGGACGTCCGCGTGCTCCTGGCCGACGGCGTTGCGTGGGTGCGCTGGCCCGGGGGTCGAAGTGAAGTCGTGCGCGGCCTCCTCCCGGTCCCCGGCGCGGTGTTTTACAGCAAGCGCGCGGGGGCATGGGTCCGCTTCGGGCACCTCGTCCCTACCGACGACGCACCGCCCGCCACAGAAGGCAAGCCGATCGCGGAAGTGCTGGTACCCGCGCGGTTCGAGCCGATCCCGCTGAACACAGCGCTCCCGGCGCCCGTCGTTCTCACCGTGGTTCGTGGTGGCAGTCCAAAACCCGCAACGGCCCTTATTTGCACAATTGCGGAACTCGCAGAATGGGCCGACACCGCGACCACTGCAGAACTCGCCCGCGTGCGCGGGGCACGAACCGGGGATCGCGTAGCACTGATCGGGGAGCAACTCCCGACAATTCCCCGCGCCAAGCGATTCTGGGGACGCGACGTCTTCGTACCCGTCGGGTTTCGGCCCGAACCGAACCTACCGACGCCCGCGCTCCTCGCGGCAACCGGAACGACCCCCAAAGAGTTCCTGTTTCTGGACGAAACTGGGGCAGACGTGATCCCTCGCGGCGCATTCGAGCCGCTCACGCGCGCGGGGATACGGTTGGGGGTGTCCGAACGATGAACACGCTCGATCGGGCCGAACAGTACCTCGCCATCCCGCCCCAATACGGTGCCGATCTGGGCGGGTTGTGGTGGTCGTCGCGCCGCGACGCTATCGAACGACGCGACGGAAATACGCTCGCCGTCGCCGACGAGGTCCGCACGGTTCTCGACGGCGCACTCACACCCGTCACAGTGCCAGCGTTCGCGTTTGTATTGAACGTGCTTTTGCTGATGAAATCGAACGGCGGTACCAGGTTCGAGTCGCTCCACCAGGCCTACGCTGCCACACGCGGGGTCGCGACCCGGGGGCGAAACGTCGGGCTGCTGATCGCCCGATTGTGCCGCGCCCTTCCTCCCGTTCCGGGCAGGATCACAACAGAGGACATCACGGTCGCTCTCCGCTCGCTCCGGCTCTACGGACCGCACGCGCGCGCGGAATCGGCCGAAGAACCGCCGCTCACGCGCGCCGAATTCGAGCAACACCTCGCGGACCAGCTCGCCCGTTTCGACCGGGCGGCGCTGATTCACTGGCTCTCACACGGATGCCCACCCGACACGGCGGGGCAACAACTCGCCGAGCGCGCCGAAACGCTACCGGGACGTGTAACGCAGCTCCTGTTGCTCGCCCGCAAGCGCGCGCGACTCGTCGGCGCGGCGTCGCTGGTGTCGGCGCTCGATGCCGCCCTCACGCTCCCGCCGCGCGGCCGGCCGCCCAACGCCCTGCCGCTCGGCGGGTACTGCGACGTCACGACCCGCGGCGACCCGGAGCGCCTGCTCCCGGGGCAATTCGCGCTCGACCCGGACGAGTTCGTGCGCCGGTTCGCTGCGAGCGAGCTGCTGTACTTCAAGCGCGAGGAACCGCACGAAGCGGTGCGCCCGGAACGCATCATCCTGCTCGATCAGGGCGTGCGAACGTGGGGGAGCGTCCGCCTCGCGCTCGCCGCCGCCGCGCTCGCTTTGCTCCGTGTGGACGCGAAACGGTCCGGTCCCGCGCGACTCTTCACCACGTCCGGCGCGGTCGACCTCCTGCACCCGAACCCGGCCGTGGTCGCGGACCGATTGGAAGCGAGCGACCTGACCCCGAACCCCAGCGACACCCTCGAACGACTGCTGCAAACGGGCGAAGGAGAACCGCGCGACATCATCGTGTTGACACACCTGCGGAACTGGCGCGAGCCGAACATCACCTCGGCCGCGGCGAAACACGCCGCCAACGATCGATTGTTCGCGGTCACCGTCGACGAAACCGGGCGAGCCGAGCTCTCACAGTGGGTGCCATACGGCGCGCGGGCACTGCGTTCGTTCCGAGTCGACCTCGTCGCGGCCGAAGCCGCGCGCCCCGACTCAGATGCCCCACGCCCAAAACTCGGTCCGACGCCCTCGGCCGTCGGCTGGAGCGGCGACGTCGAACCGGTGCCCTTCCCGTTTCGGCCGGGCGTGGTCAGCGAACCGCAGCACTTTGGGTTCGCCACGCACTGCAGTTGGCTCGTCGCCGCCGGGCGCGACGGGGTGCTTCACGGCTTCGCGTTTGACGGTACACCGCCGGAAGTGCTCCCGCGCCCGTACCGAAGCGGCATTGTGCTGAGGCACGTGGACGCGGTCCTCGGCGTGACCGGTGGGGTGGTCGTGTGCGGTCGGATGGCGGTGCTGAACGCACCGACCGTTTCGGCCCCGGCACCCCACGCCGTAACGCTGCATACGAGCGATTCCCCGGTGATGGCCTCCGGCGCGTCCGACGATCCCCTGCCGGAACAGTTGATCGCGGCCCACTACGACTGGGCGACTCGGCACGTCACTCTGCACGTACTTGGTCCGGTTTCGAGCGGTGCGCGCTGGTCGGCCTACCCGGATCTCCATTCCGTCACGGTGCGCACAAGTGGGGGAGCCGGCTGTGCCCTGGATCTCAGCACACACAGCCTTTTCCCTCAACCCAATCCGTCCCCGTCCACTATTGTCAGTCGCGCGCGCCACGCATGGGACCGCGTTGCGAAAGGCTCACCGCCCTATGAGTTACCGATCTTGACCAGATTTCCCGGCGAGGGCGTTTGGGACGCGCCGTTCGTGCTCCACACGAATCGGGGCGCGCTAACGATCCAACAACCACCGACGCCCTGGCAAACAATTGCCCCGCTCCGCGACGGCAAGGTGTTTCTCACCGGTGCGCAATTCAATCGCGCTCAACTCGCCGGTGACGTTCTGGCCCTGTCGCACTCGAACGCCACAGAATCGAATCTGCTGCTGCTCCGCGGACCGGACGGCGCGATTCTCGGCGAGGTTCCACACACCCAGGGAAAGCCCTTCGCGTTGTCCGCCGATGGGATGCTCCTCGCTCGGTGCGACGGGTCGCATACGGTCAACATCACGGACACGGCCGCGCCCGCGCGACCGTTCGTGACCGGAACTCATGCCGCGCTGCACAACGGATTGCAGGTCAAACTCAACGCGGCCCCGTTCGAGCTAACGATCATAATCGGCGGGTACCAGCACCAGTTCCGGATCGAATCCGGCGCGCTGCACTATGGATCCCGCTGGGAAATGTCCGAGCAAGCAAAACCGCTCAAAACGCCGGCTTATTACTCCCCGGCAAACTACGACCCCGTTCGGTTCCCGATCCGCGAATCCGTGTTCATAGGCGGGTGGATCGCAGTCGTTGACCGACTCGGACAGGTTCTGCTGTTCCGGCGCGAGGGGGCACTGGTCGCGGCGTTCGTGGTCCGGCGCGAGCGCGTGGCCGTGTGGGTTCCGGGTGGGGTGTTTTGGGGCGATGCGCGATTGATCGGCGGCCCGACTACTCCGGACGCGGCCGAAAAAATTGGTCGGGCGATTTCCGAAGCGGGAGGCACCAGTGGAGATACCGTTCCGGTTGGTCCGGCGCGACGCTCCGGTCAGCGCGGCTGATGCGTTTCTGCTGTTCGCGAACGACGCGGGCACGTTAGCCACAGCCTGCGCGCTGTTTGGTGAACTCCCCACAGTGTTCGCGCTCCAGAACGGCTTCCTGCTCCTACCGAGCATTTCGGAGACGCGCGCGCTACCCGGTACGATCCGGTTGCGCCGACTGGCCGGTGATCTGTTCGTGCCGACCGACGCAAACCTGCTCCCGGCACTGCTCCCGGACGAAGCGTCCGGTTTAACGCGGGACCGCGGGCTGGTGATTCTGGCGGGCGGAACCGTCCTCGCGTTCGATGTCACGCGCCCGCTACCGGTCACGAGTTGGCTCAAGCCCAGTGCGCGGCGACGAGCGGATTGGCGTCCGTATCCCGAACGCCCCGAGCGCCCCAACACGCTGATGGTGATCGAGCGCCCGGTACCGCCGGTCACAGCAGTGATCGAGATCCTCGGCGCGGGCGCACCTGATGGCACGCGCCCCCATTCCGGAACGGGAGAAGACGAAAATGCCGACGCGGGCGTTCCCGAAGAAGCGCGGCCGCGTAAGGGTGGGTCGATGTTGGGCCGGGCTGCTGCGGGCGCCGGGCTTGTGGCCGGTGGGTTCCTCGCGTGGCTCGGCAAACAGTTTGGTTCAAATAAGTTGGCCCGGATCGGTGGTGATCTCGCGCGCAAGGCACTCGAACGTGTTCCGCGGTTGAGTGAGAAACTGTTCGGCGAGCAAGAAGCCGCGCTCCGCGAGGTGCTGCGGCAGTTGCAATCAGGCGACATCGAGAAGGGACTTCAGCACGCTCCGATCGCGGTAGCCGATCCCGACCAACCGGCCAGCGTCGGTACGAACGCAAAACTCGCGCGCCGCGACCCGCGGTACTCACTCCGCGACTTGGTGGGGACCGGCAGGGGCGGCGGAACGGCGTGGTTGGGCGGCGGGGACGTGTGGTTGGAATTGGCACGCGAGTACCGCAGGCTCGCCGCCGAAGCGAGCGCACGCGGCGACCACCGCCGCGCCGCGTACCTGTACGGGGTGCTGCTCCGCGACCTGCGCGGCGCGGCGAACGCGCTCGTCGCCGGGGGGCTGTTCCGCGACGCCGCGGTGCTGTTTCGCGACCGACTGAACGACCCGCGCGCCGCGGCGAGTGCGTTCGAGCGCGCCGGGATTCACGACGAGGCGCTGCGACTCTTTGAGAAATTAGCGCTCTACGAGGAAGCCGGCGATTTACTCCGGCGCCTCGGTGACGAGGACCGCGCGGTGGCGTTCTACCTCCGCGCCGCGAACCGGTTACGCAACGATCGGAAGTTCCTGGCCGCCGGCGACCTCGCGCTGTCTAAGGCGTACCACCGAGACGTGGCGGCGGACCTTTATCGACTCGGGTGGCAGCACTCCGGCAGCGCGGAATCCATTACGTGTGCAACGCGGCTACTCGATGGGTACGCTGCCACGAACGACCGATCTGCTTTCGATCACTTCTTGAACGAGGCCGAAAGCGCGCTCGCCGACCGACCGCGTGACGGGGGGCGGTTCTTCAATTACGCCCTGAGTTCGAGCACCGAGTTTCTTCCCGAGGACGCTCGCGCGGATCTCACGGACCGGGTACGATTAATGTTCGCAGCACACTTACGCACACACGCCCTCATCGGCGGAGCCAGTGGGCTGGTCGGCGAGTTGTTCCGGGCCGATCGTGTCTGGTCGGCGCCCGTTCATCGAGACGCGGCGTTCGCCGCGCACAGTCGCTCAGCGCCCTCCGAACCACCCAAGCCGGCTCCACCTCGGGAACCGGACCGGCGCCTCGTCACCGGTCCTGTCACAGCCGTAGTTGCCGTTCGCGGAACATTTGACGCTGTCGTCGCTGGGGCAGGTGAGATCGTCTGCTGGCGCGTGACAGATGGAATCGTCCAATCGATCGCAACAAAGAGTGAGCGAGTTACAGCGCTATCGGCATCCGCGCGGGGTGACGTGATTTATGCCATCACCACCAGCACCGACGGGACGTGGCGGCTCCGTTGTTTCGCCGCGGACCGCGGAGGTACGTTCCGACCCACAACTCAGTACACGCTCGCAACCAACGAAAGCGCCGGCTTCTCTGTTTACCTGCAAGCAGCCGCGACGTTTCATGCTGGCGAACACCGCGTCGTGGTTTCGACTCCCGAAGAGCACCTTGCATTCGTCGGCCCGTACCTCCAGTCCGACCTGATGAACCCGTTTATTGGCGACGACGGAACGGTGCATCTGCTCGTAGAAACCGGGGACGGAGGAATCTGGTGTTGGGAGGGACAGCGCATCTGGCACCGCTCCAGTACGGACCCCACGCTGTGCTTATGGAACGCACCCGCTGTCGGCAGCCACGTCGATTGGCTCGCGCCGACACCGTCGGTTCTGGAGATCGCAATGGCGGCTTCGACCGGTCAAGTTTGCTGGGCCGAATTCGACGCGCACGATACGAAAAAAGGTCAAAATCGTAGCGCCTTCACCGCCCCGTCAACCTTTTACAGAGCAGCTTGTTTGGTCGCACCAAACACAATCGTCGCTGCCGCAGACCCGAACGAAGTGCACTGGCTACGTGTTGCGGGAAATCAATTAATCGTGTCAGCCACAGTCACCCTCTCAATACCCACCGTTGTGGTCTCACTGATTGCGCGACCCGATCCCAACGAGGTGGTGGCAATTCTGTCGGATGGAGGAGGATGCCGGATTCAGCGGCCGTGATTCGACCTTCCCTATGCGCCGCTCACGGGAGTTGGTTCTGCCGGAGGTGCAAAGGCTTCTGCGTGCTCCCGGAGGAGTTGACCGGCCGCAACGCCGTCACCGCGTTCCAGAGCCGCGAGAATCCGAGCGTAAGACGTTTCGGCCACTTTACGATTAATCTCGCCCCATCCGAGCCGGATGCGTACCCACGTCTCGAACGCAAGTGATTCCCACAGCCGGAGAAGCGTCGCGTTCCCGGAGGCCGCGACGATCATTCGGTGGAGCGTGTAAACGTGGGCCGCTTGATCCGGGTAATCCTTCGCATCCGCCGCTCGAAGAATGCAGGCGACCTCGACACGCAGTTCTTCAACGCCGTTCACAAACGCCGCCGCAGCCGTTCCCGCAGCAGCCTGTTCTAACAATCCGCGTGCTGCATATGCTTCGCGGATCTCCGGCACACCCACAATCCGGACCCGCGTGCCACGATGGGGTGTGGTTTCTACCAGATGGGTCGCTTCCAGTTCGCGCAGCGCTTCGCGGACCGATCCCTGACTCGTGCCCAGTTCTCGGGCAATTTGAAGCTCAATGAGCCGCTCTCCCGGCTGGTAGTGACCGGCCAGAATGCGCTCCGTCAAGGTTCGGCGGACCTGATCCCGAACGCTCGCCTTTTTCACGGCCATCGCGCGAACCTCGGAGAGTAGGTCGTTGAAGTATTATTCGTGCCACGCAGCCTTTCCGCCAGCAAGCCGAATCACGAATTATCAATTATCGATAATTCCTGACAGCCCACTGAGCCGGGCTGGTATCCCTTAACCGAACGGGTTCATTCGCGTTTGTTGCTTCGTTGCGGGTGACCCGTGATTGAGGGGCCGGGAGATGTGGATCGTTAGGCTCGCCCTTGATCGGCCGTACACGTTCGTCGTCACGTCCCTCCTTATGCTCGTGGTCGGGATGGTGGCCATCCGCAAGATGCCCGTGGACAACTTCCCGGACATCGACATCCCGGTCGTAACAGTCGTCTACCTCTACCCCGGGATGCCGCCGGACGACGTGGAGAAGCGCATTCTTCTCGTGACCGAGCGGGTGCTCACTGCGTCCGTGAACGACATCGAGCACATGGAGAGTCAGGCGTACACCGGCACTGGGGTGATCCGCATCTACTTCCAGCCGAACGCCAAGATCGAAGCCGCCACCGCACAAGTCACCGCGACCTGTCAGACCGTTCTGAGCAACATGCCCCCCGGCACGACACCGCCGTACATCGTCCGCTATAGCGCGACGAGCGTACCGGTCGCCCAGATCGCGGTTTCGAGCGACACGCTGACCGAAGCCGAACTGTACGACTTCGCGGCCAACTTCATCATTCAGCGCCTCGGTACCGTGCAAGGCGCTCGGGTGCCGCAACCTTACGGCGGGAAGCCGCGCCAGATCATGGTGGACCTCCAGCCGGACCAGCTCTACGCACGCGGACTGTCCGCGGCCGACGTCAGTGCGGCGGTAAACGCCCAGAACCTCATTCTCCCGGCCGGGACCGCGAAGATCGGCGACACCGACTTCAACATCAAGGTGAACAGCAGCCCGGAAGTCGTGGATGCGTTCAATCAGATCCCGGTGAAGACGGTGAACGGCGCACCGGTGTACCTGCGCGACGTTGCTCAAGTGCGGGACGGGTACGCGGTCCAAACGAACGTGGTCCGGCGCGACGGGAAGCGGGCGGTGCTACTACCGATCCTCAAGAGCGAGGGGGCATCTACACTGGATGTCGTGACCCGCGTGCGCGCGGCACTGCCGGGGATTCAGGCGCAACTGCCACCGGAACTGAAACTGGAAATTCTCTTCGACCAGTCGGTGTTCGTCCGCGAATCGGTGGACGGGGTGTTGAAAGAAGGTGCGATCGCAGCGGGGTTGACCGCGATCCTGATCCTGGTCTTCCTCGGGTCGTGGCGCTCGACGCTCATCATCATCATCTCGATTCCGCTGTCGGTTCTGTGCTCGATCGTCACGCTGTGGGCGTTCGGCGAGACGCTCAACGTGATGACACTCGGCGGGCTGGCTCTGGCGGTCGGTATCCTGGTCGACGACGCGACGGTCGAAATCGAAAACGTCCACCGCAACCTCGGGATGCGAAAGCCGCTGCGCGAGGCCATTCTCGATGGTGCGGCCCAAATTGCGGTCCCGGCTCTCGTCTCGACGCTGTCGATCTGCATCGTGTTCGTCCCGGTCGTGTTCCTCACGGGTCCGGCCGCGTACCTGTTCATCCCGCTCGCGCTGGCCGTGATCTTCGCCATGCTCGCGAGCTATTTCCTGTCGCGGACGCTTGTACCGACGCTGATGCTGTTCCTGTTGGGCCGCGAGGCCGACCAGTACGCGAGCGGGCACCACGAATCGGGCGGGTTCTTCGGGCGGCTGCACGCCCGGTTCGAGCACACGTTCGAGTGGGTGCGCCAGGCGTACCGCGGGCTGTTGGACTGGACCCTCGCCAACCGCGGAATCACGGTCGTGGTCATGCTGGTGTTCGCGGCCGGGTCGTTCGCGCTCGTGCCGTTCATCGGGCGGGACTTCTTCCCGACGGTCGACGCGGGCCAGATCCGGCTTCACGTTCGAGCGCCGGTCGGCACTCGCATCGAGGAAACGGAACGAATCTTCGGACAGATTGAAGATGTGATTCGCAAAGAAGTGCCGGACGAGGAACGCGACTCGATCATCGACAACATGGGCGTGTCGCCGTTTTACACGAACACGGCGTACATCAACAACGAACTCGTCAGTGTCTACGACGGCGAGATACTGGTTTCGCTCAAGCACGACCACAAGCCCACAGCAGAACACATTCGCCGACTGCGGCAGGAGTTGCCGAAGCGGTTCCCGGGCTGCACGTTCGATTTCCTGCCGGCCGATGTGACCGGCCAGGTACTCACGTTCGGTAAGTCGGCGCCGATCAACGTCCAGGTGGTAGGCGTTCGGCGCGAAGAGAACCTCGCGGTTGCTAAGCGACTCCGGGAGCGGCTCGCTCGCATCCCGGGTGTAGTGGACGTCCGCATGCGGCAGATTCCCGACGCACCAGAACTGCGTATCGACGTGGACCGGGTGATGGCGAGCGGGCTGAACGTGACGCAGCAAGAAGCCGCGCGGTCGCTGCTCGTGTCGCTGAGTTCGTCTTTCCAGGGCACGCCGAACTTCTGGGTGAGCCCCAAGAACGGCGTGAACTATCGCGTCGCGGTTCAAACTCCGCAGGGGAAGATCGACTCCGTCGATGCCCTCTTAAGCACGCCGATCACGACCTCCGGCGGGGTCGGCCAACCGCAACTATTAACCAACCTGGCTTCGCTGCGGCGCTCGGAATCGGCCGGTCTGATTAGCCACTACAACGTTCAGACCGTTTACGAAGTGTGCGCGACCGTTCAGGACCGCGACCTCGGCGGTGCGGCGACCGAGATCCGCTCGCTGGTCGAGGAGACACGCGGAACGCTGCCGAAGGGGAGCACGATCGCGATCCGCGGACAGATCGAGAGTATGGACGAATCGTTCGCGGGCCTCGGGTTCGGGCTGCTGTTCGCAGTGCTGTTGGTCTACCTGCTCATGGTCGTCAACTTCCAATCGTGGATCGACCCGTTCATCATCCTCACCGCCCTTCCGGGTGCCGCTGGCGGTATCCTCTGGGCGCTGTTCAGCACGGGGACCACGGTCAGCGTCCCGGCGCTAATGGGCGGGATCATGACCGTCGGCGTGGCGACCGCGAACAGCATCCTGATGGTGACGTTCGCCAACGAGCAGCGCGCCGCGGGCCTGGACGGGCGCAGTGCGGCCCTCGCCGCCGGTTCCACTCGCCTGCGACCCGTGCTCATGACCGCGATGGCGATGATCGTCGGGATGCTGCCAATGTCCCTGGGTCACGGCGAAGGCGGCGAACAAAACGCCCCCCTCGGCCGGGCCGTGATCGGCGGTTTGAGCATCGCAACCATGTACACCCTGTTCTTCGTGCCCGTTATGTACAGCCTGCTTCGCCGCCGGTCGTCGAGCGACGCGGCGAGCCCTGATGCCAGCCCCGAAAGGAGCCAGTCGTGAGTGTGACACCCTCAGCGCATTCCGCGCACCATGAAGGACCAGAGGCCTCACCGGCGCGCCCGTCCTTCTTCCGACTGGCTTTCCTGGCCGTACTCGCTCTCGCCACGCTGGGCGCTCTCGGTGTCGCTGGTGTGCGGGCGCGAAACAAGCAACAGACCGACCGTACCGAAACCGCGGCCGCGGCTCGTGCGGACCGGCCGCGTGTACTCACGGTGACGGCCGAGCGCGCTCCGGCGCGGGTCGAGCAAGTGCTTCCCGGCACCGCATCACCGTTCCGCGAGACGGCCGTTTATGCCCGAACGAGCGGCTACCTCCGCCGGTGGTTGGTGGATAAAGGCGACCAAGTCAAAGAGGGTCAGTTACTCGCCGAAATCAAAACACCGGAAGTGGACGCGCAGTTACTCCAAGCACAGGCAGCTGTGGGCGAAGCGACCGCAACGCGGGACCGAAATCGGGCCAGCGCCGAACTCGCTCGCCTGAACTTGGTCCGCGTGCGGCAAACGTTCGAGACGGGCGTCGGTTCGCGCCAGGAGATGGACGAAGCGGAAGCGGCACTAAAGGTGGCAGAGGCCACGATCCGGCTGTCCGAGGCCAACATTCGTATAACTTCGTATAATGTAAGCTGTTGGAAGATATCCAGCAGTTCCAGAAGGTCGTTGCCCCGTTCGACGGGGTCATCACGGCGCGGAACTACGACCCCGGGGCAATAGTTGTCGCAGACAGTTCAGCGGGGCCTGAAATGTTTCACATCGCACAAACTGACACGCTGCGCGTGCAAGTGGACGTGCCCCAAACGTTTGCCACTTCGGTTCATGTTGGCCAGCCGGCACCCGTATCTCGGCGCGAGGAGCCGGGCCGGGAATACAAGGGGGCTGTGGGACGAACGACGAACGCCGTGAACGTCCAAACGCGCACGCTGCGAGTGGAAGTCGATGTGCCGAACAAGGACCACGCCCTTCTGCAGGGGATGTATTTGCAAGTGAAGTTCCATTTGGATGCGCCGGCGAAAGTGATCCGCGTCCCTGGGGCTGCCGTCGTCACTCGTGCTGAGGGCACGAAAGTGGCCGTCGTCGAATCGAACGGACGGATTGGGTACCGCACGGTGAAAGTGGGCCGCGATTACGGCACCATCGTTGAAGTCACCGAAGGATTGACTGGCGGAGAGAAACTCGTCGTGCGCCCCGGCGACGACCTCGCGGAAGGAACAGAAGTCGACCCCGTCACCGCGACCGAACGCTAACCCAAGCATCTGCCACGACCGGGGAGTTATGCTCCCCGGTCATTGCAAGCGACTTACCCCTTCGGCACGTCCACCCACTTCTGACTCTTGGCCGAATCGAGGATCGCGTCCAGCACGCACTGCGTTTCGAGTGCGTCGCGGAACGTCGGTCCTTGCGGCTTACCGCTCTCAAGTCCCTGAATGAAGTCCGCAACCTGGTGTGTGAAGCTCGAATCGTAGCCGATCGCCAGCCCCGGCACCCACCAGTTCTGCATGTACGGGTGGTCGCCGCCGTTGTCGGTGACGTGGATGCTCGACCAGCCGCGGAGCTTCCCCTCCACCTTGTAGTCGAAGATCTGCAACCGGTGCAGGTCGTGGAGATCCCAGAACAGCGACATGTCTTCGCCGTTGATCTCGAACGTGTACAGCGCCTTGTGCCCGCGTGCGTACCGGGTGCTCTCGAAGTTCGCCAGCGAGCCGTTCTCGTAGCGCCCCATGAACGTGCAGGCGTCGTCGATGCCGACCTTCTCGACCTTCCCGGTCAGGTTGTGCATCCGCTCCTTCACGAACGTTTCCGTCATCGCGCACACACTGTCGAGCCGGCCGTTCAGCCAGAGGCTCGTGTCGATGCAGTGTGCCAGGAGGTCGCCGCTGACGCCGCTGCCGGCCACGGCCGCGTCGAGCCGCCACAGCCCCTGTCCGCCTTGCGGGAGGTCGGACTTGATCGTCCAGTCCTGGAGGAACTTCGCGCGGTAATGGAAGATCCGGCCGAGGCGCCCCTCGTCGATGAGCTTCTTCGCGAGCGTGACCGCGGGGATGCGGCGGTAGTTGTACCACACCATGTTCGGCACGCCGGCCTTCTCGACCGCGGCGACCATCTCGCGGCCCTCGGGCACGTTCATCGCGAGCGGCTTCTCGCACAGGATCGCCTTACCCGCCGCGGCCGCGGCAAGGGCTATCTCCTTGTGCATGTTGTTCGGCGTGCAGATATCAACGACGTCGATGTCCTTGCGCTCGATCAGCTTCCGCCAGTCGGTTTCGGTGGACTCGTAGCCCCACTGGTTTGCGAACGCTTTGATCTTCTCGGCGTCGCGGGCGCAAGCGGCTTTCAGCACCACTTCGTGCTGCGAGGGGAAGAACTGGCCCACCTGCTTGTACGCATTCGAGTGGGCACGGCCCATGAACCCGTACCCGATCATGCCCACGCGAAGCTGTTTCTTGGCCATTTGGAGAGACCTCAAGGAAAACAGAGACAGAGCCACGGATTAACACAGAAAACACGGATCAGATCAAGCAGATTCGATCTTCGGCCGCGACCGCTTGCGCTCGTTGTCGAACACCAGGCGATTGAACCGCGGTTTCGGTCCGAAGTTGAGCAGCATTCCTACTTCGGCGGGCGAGGCTTTCAGGTAGTTCAGTAACTGCGAATTATGAGCGGGGTCTAACTCGTCCGCGGCCTTCAATTCGAGGATCACGGCACGTTCCACAAAGATATCGGCGAAGAAATCTCCGACGAGGTGACCGCGAAAAAAGACGGGCAGATAGACTTGGGTTTCGGCCCTCAACCCCGCATCGACGAGTGCATGCAGCATCGCTTTGTGGTACACGCTCTCCAGAAACCCGAACCCCAGCTCGTTGTACACCTCGAAGAACACGCCGATGATTTTCTCAGTGATCTCGCCGCGTCGGAGGTCACCGCGCGGGGCAGAGTCGGTCGCGTTCATGTGGCTGATCCGGGTGAATCTGTTCTGATCCGTGTTTTTCCGTGCTCATCCGTGGCGTTCGCACTCTCGATTTCTCTTCTCTGATCCGTGTTTTCTGCGTTCATCCGTGGCTATTTCTTCTCTTCCTTCTTCTCCCCGTAGTGTTCGTAGACCTCCTTGGCGATCTTCCCGATTAGCACTTGGGCCGCGTTATCGGCTACCCAGCGCTTGTCGTCGTTTCCGTCGGTCAGCACGCACAGCGCGACGGGGCCGGACTTCAGGTACACGATGCCGGCGTCGGTTTTGGAAGCGTTCACGGAGCCGGTCTTGTGGGCAACGACCGTGCCCGCCGGCAAATAGCGGGTCATCTTCTCTTTGTCGTCGCACGCCTTCAGGTGGCCGAGCATCTCCTTACAGGCTTCCGGCGACGCGACTTTGCCCGCTTCGATCAGTTCGAGGAGTTGCACCATTTCCTTTGCCGTGGTGCTGCCGAGGCCGTACTTGTCGGTGCGCGCCTTATCGATGCTCGTGGTACTCCCCTTGAACACCTTGGCGTGAACCTTGGTGTTCTTGAGCCCGAGCGTCTCCATGCGCGTGTTGGTCGACGGGATGCCGATCTGGTCGAGCACCATGTTGGTCGCGGTGTTATCGGAGTACACGATCATCAGCCGCACCGCGTCCTTGAGCGGGAACGTGGCTCCGTCGCTGAAGTGCGACGTGAGGATACCGCTCCCGCCCACCTTGTCGTCTTTCGTGAGAGTCAGTTTCGTATCGAGCTTCACCTTCTCCTCGTGCGCCTGCCAGTACGTTTCCACCATCACGGGCAGTTTGATGAGGCTCGCGGTGGGCATCACTTCGTCCGCGTTGAGGTAGTATTCTTCACCGGTCTTCAGATGCTTCACCGCGACTGCGACTTTGCCCTTGTGGTCCTTCGCGAGCGGTGCGATGCGGCTTTCGAGATCGGCGGCGGATGCGGGTGCGGCAAAAAGCATGGTGGCAGCGAGTGTAACCAGACGCATGGAAGCTCCAAAAATGCAACGAGCCGCGACCGCAAAAGAGCGGTCACGGCCCACGAAATCCTACCGCGACGGAGCGATCGCGGCTCGTCAAAATCGGCTCACGCGGCGCTGGCGGCGTTAGCAAACGTGGTGAACAGTCGCTTCATCCCGGGCTGCGTTTCGGTCAGCTCCTCCGGGTGCCACTGCACCGCGACGAGGTACTGATCGTCCCGACCCTCAACGCCTTCGATAATGCCGTCCGGCGCGAACGCGGTCGCCGCCAGTCGCGGTGCGAGGTCTTTGATCGCCTGGTGGTGCATGCTGTTCACTGGCACCACACCGTCGCCCAGGATGTGTCCCAGGCGCGAACCGGCCTTCACCGTGATGTCGTGCGCGAGATACTTGCGGCTCGGTTGCTCGGGCGTGGGGAAGAAGTCGTGTTTGAGTGCAGCGGGTACCTGCGCGCTCACGTCCTGGTACAGCGTCCCACCGCAGGTGACGTTCAGAATCTGAATACCGCGGCACACCGCGAGTACGGGAAGTTGCCGATTCAGTGCGTGCTGAAGGAGCGCGATCTCAACTGCGTCGCGGTCCGGATCGATGGTACCGCACAGTTCCGTTTTGGGTTCACCGTAACGTGTGGGATCGACGTCAACCCCGCCCGTAATGAACACACCATCGAGCCGGTCGAAGATTTCCTGGAGCGTGCCTGGGTCGTGGGGGATGAGTGGGATCACCCACGGCACCGCCCCGACCTTGCGCAGTTCTTCGATGTAGCTTCGCCCCATCAACCAACACGGCTGCCGCTCACCCGGCTTACCGGGGAGTGTTTGCGTGGCGATTCCGATTACCGGTCGACGGGACATAACGAGGCTCTCCAACACAAGCAAGCGCGCGGGGCTGCGCGAGAGGAGAGGAATGAGTACATGATATCAGATGGGTAAAGAGCCTGTCCAGAATATGAATGCCCGTAATGGAGTATAGGCCTGAAATTTGGGTAATTAGACACTGTCCCGGTAAGAGTCCGGAAACCCGCATTCACTACGATTGCACCGCATGTGCCGGTGGTAGGGGCGAACTTCGTTCTACACGAAATATTCATCCGGAAACGGCTAAAGATCGCCGATATTCCCCGGACCCAACTGCCCAACGCGACACACGAGCGAGACGATCATGCGATTGCCCGTCCCCCTCTTCCGACTGCGCTACGGAACCCGTGCGGTTCTCTGCGCGCTCTTGGGAACGGCAACGGCAACGGCCCAAGATTTTCCTCCGAGCACACCAAGTGTCGGGATACCGACCCCGGGAGCAACCGTCCTGCCCCTCCGCCCAGCGGACGGTCCCGCGCTGCCCGTATCCCCCACGCCACCCGCACTCGGAACGAGCGTCGCCCCCCAACGGGTACTCCTCCCCCAACAGTAGGGGGCGCTGCGCCCGCGGGTGATCCGATGCAGACACTCGACGCCCTGCGTGCGCCGCCACCAGCCCCGGCAAGTGCTCCGCCTTCTAGTAACACCCCGCTCAGCGATTTCTGGCGGAACGGGCTGCGGTTCGAGTCCGCGGACAAAGCGTTCTCCATCGCCGTCGGCGGGCGCGTCCAGTTCGACGCGGTGAGTTACCTCACGACAACGGGGATGCGGCGCAACGTCCCGGGGAACAACCCGCTCGAAGACGGCGTATCGTTCCGTCGGTTCCGCTTCGACGTGGGCGGTACGATCTACAAGAACATCGAGTTCTACGCACAGATCGACTTCGTCAACGGGTTCGTGACGTCCGTCGCGGACAACCGGCAGTCCAACGTGCCCGCCCCGACCGACTTGTGGGTGACGTACAAGGATCTGCCGTGGGTCGGCAACATCCGCGTCGGTAACCAGAAACAACTGTACTCGTTCGAGCACCTCACGAGCAGCCGCTTCCTGACCTTCCTGGAACGGTCACTCGGGTTCGATGCGTTCGCCGAAGGGTTCAACAACGGCTTCTCGCCCGGTATCACGGTGTTCGACACCTTCGCAGAGAAGCGCGGTACCTGGGGCGTGGGCGTGTTCAAGAACACTCGCAGCGCGTTCGCGTACAACGTCGGGCGGAACGAAACGGAAGTGAACGGGCGCGTCACGTACCTGCCGATTTACGAGGACGACGGGAAGCTCCTCGTACACGTCGGCCTCGGTGCAGCGGCGCGCGATCTCGACCAGGACCAAGCCCGGTTCCGCGCCCGCCTGGACGCCCGCAACAGCCCCAGTGCGTTCTCCCCGCTCGTGGCCGATACGGGGTTGTTCTTCGGGAACCACCAGCAGATCCTCGTCCCCGAACTGGTGGCCGTAATGGGGTCGTGGTCGTTCCAGAGCGAATACTATGCGAGCTGGGTCGGTCACGCCCAGGCGGTCGGCGCGAACAATCAGCGGTTGGCCGATCAGGGGACGGTCTTCATGCAGTCGGCTTACGGCGAAGTGGCTTACTTCCTGACCGGCGAGCACCGCGAGTACAACCGCGAAACCGGCACGTTCACCCGCGTCACCCCGCGCACTCCAGTTACTTGGACGCGGGCCGGGTTCACCGGGTGCGGCGCGTGGCAGGTCGCCGCACGATACACGTACCTGGACCTGAACGACAAGGTGGTTCGCGGGGGCCAGATCCACGACATGACGCTGGGGCTGAACTGGTTCCTCAACCCGAACATGAAGATCCAGTCCAACTATTTCCTGACGGCGCGGAACGCCGTCGGCGGCGCGGGCGACGGCCTGATCCACGGGTTCGCGGTGCGCACCGCGATCGACTTCTGATCCCACCTCGAATTACTTGCAGCGCCGTGCGGGGAGGGACATACTGCCCCTCCCCGCACGGCGCTTTTACGTTTCTAAATCGAGACTTTATCCGAAGCTGGTAGAACCGCGTGGAAGTCGCGTGTGATGCGATCCATGTATTGCGTGAGCAGTTCCTCGACGCGCTGAGGGATGTCGGCCGCGACGACGAACCCGATGTGGTTCTTCGACGTCATCCGGTACACGATCTCCGGGTCGGTGAAGCCGGACGTGTCCGGCCACTCCTGGCGCGCGAGTGAGATTACTACCCCACCGAATCGCTGCTTCAACGGCGGGACCGCATACGATTGCGTCCCGCGACACGTCTCCAGCTTCGCCCACTCGGACCAGAGGTTTACGCCGGTCGCGTGCTCGACCATTTCCGCCGTGTTCGCCCCCCCAACACGAGCACTTGTCTCGATGAAGTAATACTGCCCGTCCGCGTGGGCCTTCATGAACTCGGTGTGAGACGCGCCCCACCCTAGCCCGAAGCCCTCTAATACTTGCGCATTGGCGCGTTTCAACTCGTCCACTTCCGGGCGGTCGCGCGGCACCGTGCGCGTCGCGTACACGCCGCCACCCTGGTATACATCGAGCAACGGGCGCCAGTATGCATTGACCTCCGCGAAAACCACGCGCCCGTCCGCACAGAGCGAATCGACGTGGAACAGGTCGCCGGGCACCATTTGCTCGATCAGACAGAACGATTGGTCGTCGCCCAGTTCATCAATGCGCTTCCAGACCTCGTCGGCAGTTTTCAGTTTGCGGATTCCGGCAGCGGACGCTTCGGAGCGCGGTTTGATGAGCCACGGCCCCGGTACGCTGGCGAGGAACGCCCGAACATCGTCGTGATTAAAGATCGGACAGAAGTCTGGAATGCGAACGCCGATCTCGCGGGCCTTGGTGCGCATCGCGAGCTTGTCGCGGAAGAAACGCGCGACCGATTCGCCGTGCCCGGTGTCCGTCATCCGGAAGTGCTCGCGCAGGTGTGCGCCCACTTCCACATCGAAATCGTCCAGGGCTACGATGCGATCGATCTTGCGCGCCCGGTTGAGGTACGCGACCGCGTTGATGAGCGCGCGCCGATCGTGGAAGTTGCCGACCGCGAACACTTCGTCACAGGCGTGTCGCGCCCACGGCTCTTTGAGAGCGGACTCAACCGTGAGCAGGTAAACCGTACACCCTTCGGCCTTGAGGCGCTCCAGGAACCGGTTGCCCTTGAAGTACGACGCGAGTGCGAGGACGGTGATTGACATGACACCCAGAATACGGCTCCTCGCGCGGCCTGTCACCCAGAAGAACGAGTGACCGCCGGCGCGCGGAACCGGTCCGCGCGCCGGGGCGTTCTTACTTCTCCAACTGGAGCCCGGCGGACTCGGTGATGCGGTCGAAGGACGCGCGAGTGGTCACGTAGCTGATGAGCTGCACCACGTCGCGCGGGCCGACCAGCTTCACCGCCGCGGCCACGTCATCGTCCGTCAGCACGACCGGCGACGCGGCCAGTTTCTTCGCGAGCATGAACTGCGCGCGTTCGGCCGCGGTGTAGTCCTTCCACTCGCCGTCGAGCTTGTAAACCTGGTCTTCTGACTGGCCGAGCGCGATCAAGCGCTTCTTCGCCTGCCCGGTCGCGTACCACGCGCGGTCCTGGCGCGCGATGATCCAGGACACCTGGGCCTTGAGGAGCGGCTTCAGGTCGCCCTTCTCGTCCGCGTTCACCTGGCTCGCGACCCGGGCCTTACCCTGGACCGGGAACGTCGCGAGCAGCCGGACCCATTGCGGCACGTCGCCCTTCGGGAAGTCGTCCGGCACGATTGCACGGGCCTTGTCCTGGTCCACCAGCGGGAGCCGGGGCTTGCGGGCACGGGCCTTTTCGAGTTCCTTCTCCACCACGTCGCGCGGTTCCAGTTCGGGCCGGCGACAAATCGTCTGGCGCGTGGGTTCGCCGGTCTTCGCGTCGATCGCGAGTGGCGCGACCTTCGTGACGAGGGTCTTGTTCTTCTCCGCGGTCGGGGTGAGGTAGGTGTGCTTCGCGGTCGGGTCGGCCGGTTCCTTGCCGCCGAAGCCGCCACCGCCCTGCGATTGCGGTACGCCCGCGCCCTCTTTCCACCGGTTGATGGCGTTGTTGCCCGCCATCGAGAGGATCATTTCCAGGATCTCCGCGTCCTTGTAGTGCTTCCGCAGTCCCTCAATGTCCGCGTCGTTGAGCCGGTTCGGTTCGTAAGTGAACTTCCGGGCGAACGTGAACGCGGCTTGTTGGGCTTCGGTGAAACTCTTCCAGTCGCCGTCGAGGGCCGCGATCTCGTCCTCTTTTTGCCCGGCGCGGAGCAACTTGCTCTCCTGGTGCCCCTGGCAGTATTGGCAGTTGTTGGTGCGGCACACGATCCAGAACAGTTGCACCTTGAAGGTGTTGTCCAGCGTGGCCTCGGTACCCGCGGGGCCGAAGCTGAAGCCGCTGCCACCGCGTCCGTCGCCGCTGTTGGGCATGTAGTGGTAGCGGAGCCGGCCCTCGTAGCCCTGACCGCGGTCGCCGAGCTTCTTCTTGTCTTCCTCGGTCAGTTCCGGGAGCGGGATGCGCGGCTTGCGGAGCTTCATGTCTTCGAGGTACTGCTTCATCTCCGGGCGCGTGAGCGGGATGGGCAGCGGCGCGTCCGTCGGCTTGGGATCGGCCGCGAACACGGAGTCGAACGGGACGAAGATCAGTCCCGTTAAAAGTGCGAGCGCGAAACGCATTGTCGGTTCCTCGGGGTAAAAGAGAGGGAGGAGGTCGTCAATGATCCGGGGCTATTCGTTGCGAACCACAACAGTCGCCGACCCGATGCCGACGGTGTAATTCACCTTCTTTTCCTGGGTCCGGCCGTCGCTGCGGGTCAGAGAGAGTTTCACGGTCAGGACCAGATCCACACCGGCCCGACCGTCCTCGTCGGCGATCTCGTAACTGGTCAACTTGCTCCCGGCGCTCCAGTCCGGATCGCGAGCGGTAACGGACGGGGAGCCGTTCTTCAGTTCTTCGACGGTGCCGCCCTGTTTCCAGGTGTCCAGCACCCGTTTCATTACCTCGCGCCCCTTCGCGGAATCGGTTTGGGGCGGGAGCGACGAATCACATCCCATTGCGGCGATGCAAACGATCGCCGGGACCAGCAGGATCGAGCGCATGGGAACTCGTAGTTGAGAGTGACGGCCCGCGCCCTGAAACTCGGGGCGCGGGAGAAGTGTGTTAGTAGTTGCTGATCACTTCGCCCAAACCGCGGCTGCCCAGCGCCCGCCAAGTGACGAGGCTGATGTTGCTGCTGACCGAACGGACCGAACCGTCGCACAGAAGAACGTTCACGCCGTTGGTGTGCGCGCTACCGGCCAGCGTCGCGACGCGCCCGCTCGGTTTCTTGCAGGACCGCTTGTTCGGCAGGTTCGTGTGGTAGTACGAAGAGTCCGAGTGCGAGCCCTGGAGCCACTCCTGACCGATGTCGGAGTTCGCCTGCCGCGAGAGGTCGGTGATGTCCAGCGAGTCGCAACTGGTGTTCCACCAGTCCGGGTTGTTCGGGTAGTCGTTCAGGAGGAACGTGTCGGACCGCTCCGACACCGTCGCGTTGCTCCAGTCGCCCTTCAGTTTCTCGCTCATCGCCGCAGTGTTCGACGTCCCGTCGGTGATGTCCGTGAGCTTCACAGTGCTGTTGTCCCAGAACGGGCCGTCAGCCGGCTGCATCCCGTAGTTGGACTTGCTCGGATCGGTGTCCGGGATGCCGCTGTACAGGATGTTGTAGCCCTGGTTGAACCGGTAGTTGGTACCGGCCGACCCTGCCGGCACCGCGCTCTGCGGGTCGGACGGGCACAACAGGATCTTAATTTCGGCCACGCGAGCCGCGTTGTTCGCGGCATTGCTGGCCTTAACGCTGAAGTTAATCAGGTTGTAAACGTTCTGCTGTTCGATGTACGGGAGCAAGTAGGCCATCCCCGAGAACCCGTTCGAGTCCTTGCCCGGGGGCAGCGCACCACGAGCGTCGTGGTGGCTGTGCAGGGCCAGTCCGAGTTGCTTGAGGTTGTTCTGGCACTTCATGCGCGCGGCAGCCTCGCGCACCTTCTGGACCGCGGGGAGCAGCAAACCAATTAAAATCGCAATAATCGCAATAACGACGAGGAGTTCGATCAGAGTGAACCCTGATTTACGAGAGATTGAGCGATTCATGTTCCGTTCCCGAATGAGTTTATGATCGATATGAGACCCATAACCTGAAGTCCCGGTGCGCGGATCATCCGCACACCGGTCAAGAATCACACCAGCAAGAACGACTCACTTGTCCAACGGGAGCCCAGCGACTTCTGTCACGCGATCGAAGAACGCCGCGTTGCACGTGTGGTAGAAGATCTCCGCTACTTCCGCGTCCTTGAACGACTTGCGGCACCGTTCGACCATCTCGTCGGTCACCTTCCACGGGGCCACGGTGAGCGTCTCGGCCAGTACGAGCGCGGCCTGTTCCGCTTCGGGCAGATCCTTGCGATCGCCGTCGAGCTTCCAGATGTCGTTTTCGCTCACACCAGCCTTTTTGAGCCGTTCGCGGGCGATCGCGAGGGCGTACCACGCGCGATCGTTGCGCGCGGCTACCCACGCAATTTCGGCCTTCAGCTTCGCGCTGAGGGCGCCCTTCTCCATCCCCGCACGCAGCCCCTCGACGCGCCCCTTCGTGGACTTCGGGAACGTGGCGAGCAGCGCGGCCCAGTTGGGAGCCGCGCCGTTGGTCCACACTTCGGCCGTTGCTTTCGCATCAGCCAGTGGGAGCGTCGCAGTGCGCTTTTCCTTCCAGATCGCCTCGACCTTGTCGCGCGCTTCGAGCGGCGGGCGCGCGGCCAGTTTGACCGGCGCGACCGTGGTGGTCTGCTTGGCGTACTTGTCCGAGGTCGGGGTCTTGAAGGTGCTGAAATCGGCCCGGATGTCGTCCTTCTTGAACCGCGCGCCGTCGGTCTCGGCCGGAATGTTCAGCCCGTCGGTCCAGCGGTTCGTCGAGTTGTACCCGGCGACCGTGACGAGGATCTCCGCGACTTGCGTCGCGGTGTAGTGCTTTTTGAGCGCCTCAACGTCGGCCGCGGTGACGAGGTGCGGTGTGTGTGTGAGTTTCCGGGTGAACTCATACGCGGCCCGCTCCTTCGGGGTCGCCTCGCGCCAGTCGCCGTCGAGCGCGGCGATATCGTTGTCGCTCACCCCCGCCCCGAGGAGCTTGTACTCCTGGTGGCCGAGACAGTAGTAGCAGTTGTTCGCCCGGGACGCGATCCAGAACAACTTCACCTTGAAGGTGTTGTCCAGGGTCATCGCCGGGTCCGCGTCGCGCCCGGGAGTCGCCCCTGCGGGGCGGGTTTCACGGAGTTCGGCCGGCAGGTAGTAGGCCCGGAACGCGCCGTTGTTAACGCGCGCGAGCGGGTTCGTCGGGTCGGCCGGGGGCATCGGCAAGCGCGGGGTCGCCTTCTTGTGCTTCTCCAGGAGCGCCTTTTCCTCGTCGCGGGTCAGGCCGACGGGCTTGGACGTTTCTGGTGGTTCGGCCCCGGGCGCGGAGAGAGCGAGCGCGAGCGTAAGAGTCATCATGGCTGACGGTCCTCGCGTGTGACAGCGTATTTGGGTTCGGTAACGACGGCGTAGGCGACCTTTTTCGGGGGCCGCGTGGTCCCGGACTTGTCCTGCATGGTTAGCGTGACGACGTAGCTGTAGCCGGTCCCACTCTCGCGCGGGTCGCCCTCGATCTTGTAACTGAGCAATTTGGTCCCGCGGTTCAGATCGTCGTCGAGGAACTGGACCGGCGGCGAGGCCGCGGTGAGTTCCTGGAACGTCTTACCCGCCGCCCACCCGTCGAGCGCCGCGGTGAGTGCGGTGCGGGACGACTCGGGCGTAGCGGCCATCGGGAGCGCTTGAGAGCCGCCGCACCCGGACGAGCCGAGTGCGGCGATCAGCAGAATCGCGTACTTGCGCATGGTCTGATCCTTTGGGTGGGTCACTGGTTGGCGAGCACTTCGCCCCCGGCCATCGAACCCATCCCGCGCCAGGTCGCGAGCTGAATCGAGTTGTTCACGAACCGGACCGACCCGTCGCACATGGCGAGGTTCACGCCGTTGGTGTGCGTGCTGCGGGCCGCCGTACCGATGCGCCCGCCCGGGTACATGCAGGACCGCGAGTTCGGCGGGCCGACGTGGAAATAGACCGTCGTGGAGTGGTACCCGTAGATCCACGGGGCGCCCGTGTTGTACATCCCGTTGTACTGTGCGTTTTGATAGCCCACCGATTCGCACATCTGAACCGCTTCGTCCGCGTTCGCCGGGTACAGGCCCACCGACTGCCCGAGCCGCTGTGTGTTGTGCGGGGAGAACGCGCCGGCGTTAAAGCTGCCCACCGGGTGCTCGCTGACCATCGCGGTGTTGCTGGTGCCGTCCGTGATGGCCGTAATCTTCGTCGCGCTGTTGACAAAGAACGGGCCGTTCGGCGCCGGGAACCCGTAGTTCGTGTTCGACGGGTCGGTGGACGGCATGCCCCAGAGGAGGCCGCTGCCCTGGTTCACGCGGTAGTTGTTCTGCGCCCACGCGGCCGGCACGGAACTGCCCGAGTCGGACGGGCAGACGAAGGTCTTGATCTTCGTAGCCGCGGCGGTCGCGTTCGCCGCGTTGTCATACGGAAGGGTGAAATTAATCAGTTTGTAGACGTTGTCCTGCTCGATGTAGGGCAGGATGTAAGCGTGGGCCGAGAAGTTGTTGTTGTCCCGGGCCGCGGGGAGCTTATTGACCGCATCGTGGTACGAGTGCAGCGCGATGGCCATTTGCTTGAGGTTGTTCGAGCACTGCATGCGCGCGGCGGCCTCGCGCACCTTCTGAACCGCCGGGAGGAGCAAACCGATAAGAATCGCGATAATGGCAATTACGACGAGCAGTTCGATCAGTGTAAAACCGGCCCTACGAGAGAATGAGCGCAACATAATGGAGACTCTGTCAGAGTAAATGAAGAAGAACAATCGACACGTGAATACCCAACCCGGCAGCCGGGCGCGCGGAGAGGCTTCCAAGTCAGAAAGGGAACGTTTGCCGTCAACGCGAACGGGCGAGTGTCCAATGTGCGCGGCCAAACCGATCCGAAATCGGCGCAGCGGCGCGCAATGGAGCAAAGTTGACGGGATTAGCCAAGTCGCGGTGGATGGAAGATCGAGAATGACCGAAGGATAGGTCGCGGAGAAGACGGGTCGCGGTCAAACGATTGATCTGGCGCTCCCCCTTCGGACAGGGAGAAACACTGAACTTGGTCTTTAGCCTGAATCGAAGTCGTTGGCGCCGACGACACCGGGAACGAATCACGCAACGGAGCGCCGGAACAATTCGGCCCCTGGCACGGACACGGTGCCGGTACCGAATCGGATCGTTCGGCGGGCACGGCTTGTGAGCTCGAGTTCGATTCGAGAAGTGGCGAGAATCCCCCCGACGAATGCCCCCCACACCGGGCTTCGGCCCGGTTCGGAGACAGGCAGGCGAGCGCGATCAGCGCAATGCCCCACCCGCAACGGCGGAGGAGAAAGGGAGAGATCATCGTCTTCTTGCGAGAATTACTTGCACCGCAAATCTAGCCAGAACCCGGACGAGATACAACTAGAAATTCGTCTACGCCTCCAATTCTCTGGTTGCGATCCCTTCCTGACCTGTCGGAGTTCCCGGCTATTTGCTCCGTATTGCTCAGGCGTCCGGGCGCCCGCGATCGGCGAATGTGCGGAGGACCGCGTACAGCTCGTTCGGCGGCAGCGGTTTGGCGAAGTGCAAGTCGAATCCGGCGTCGGCCATTCGCTCCAACGAGTTGTAGTCCCCCAGAGCGGTCAGCGCGACCAGGAGCTGGGACTCGCTGCCCGGTCGATCTCGGAGCCGGCGTGCCAGTTCGCACCCGTCGATCCGCGGCATGGAGATATCGAGTACGCAGACTTGGGGATTGAACTGCTCGACTCGCGCGAGTGCGGTCGCGGCGTCGTGGGCCACGAGCACCTCGCACCCGACCATTTCGAGGATGGTGCCGAGTGAATCGGCCGCGTCGACGTTATCGTCTACACACAGAACGCGCAGACCGCGCGGGGGTAGCGCGGGGCCTTCGATTGTGTTTTCGGCCGGGGCGGGGACTATCGTGGAACCGGTCGAGGTGGAAATGCTCATCGTCTGATCGATCCGAGTAAGCGGGCGCCCGTTCGGGCCAGTTCACCCGCGCCGAATGCCGGCACAGGACGGAACCACGAACGAAGCAACCCGCGCGCCGACAAGCGCCTCACGCGATCAGATCCTTGATAACGTGCTGCTCCTCCACGCCAGTAAGCCGTTGGTCGAGCCCCTGGAACTTGTACGTGAACTTCGAGTGATCGATCCCCATCAGGTGCAGAACGGTCGCGTTGATGTCGTTCACATGGGCCGGCTTCTCGGTCACGTTGTAGCTGAAGTCGTCCGTCTCGCCGTAGACTTGCCCGCCCTTAATCCCCCCTCCGGCGAGCCACATGCAGAAGTTCCGTGGGTGGTGATCGCGGCCGTAGTTCGTCTTCGACAGCCCGCCCTGACTGTACACCGTGCGCCCGAACTCGCCGCCGCACACAACGAGCGTGCTATCGAGCAGCCCCTTCTGCTTTAAGTCCGCGAGCAGGGCGGCTGTTGGCTGGTCCGTGTCCTTGCACTGCGAACGGATCTCGCCGGGCAAATTGCCGTGCTGGTCCCACCCACGGTGAAGGATCTGCACCGCACGGACTCCACGTTCCACCAGCCGGCGCGCGAGGAGCGCACTTGCGGCGAACGAACCAGGCTTTTTCACGTCTGGGCCGTACATTTCGAGCGTCTTCGCCGGCTCTTTCGAGAGATCGGTGAGATCGGGAACGCTCGTCTGCATCCGAAACGCCATCTCGTAAGCGGACGTCCGCGTGAGCGTTTCCGGATCGCCGTACTTATCGAACGCCTTCTTGTTCAGCGAGCCGAGCGTGTCGAGCATCGCGCGGCGGCTCGCTTCGCTGACGCCGTCGGGGTTCTGCACGTACAGAACCGGGTCGCCCACACTCCGAAGCGCGACGCCGCTGTACTTACCCGGCAGGAACCCGCTGGCCCACATGCGCGAGAACAGCGCTTGCGCCGCAGCGCCCGAACTCCAGTACGGCGTGAACACCACGAACGCGGGGAGGTCGTTGCTCTCGCTCCCCAGCCCGTAAGAGAGCCACGAGCCGATACTCGGCTTCCCCGGCACTTCGCTCCCGGTCATCACGAACGTGCAAGCCGGGTCGTGGTTGATCGCGTTCGTGTGAACGCTCTTCACGAGCGCGATCTCGTCGACCCACTTTGCGGTGTGTGGAAGCAGTTCACTTGCCCACATCCCGCACTTCCCGTGCTGCGCGAACTTGAACATCGACGGCGCGACCGGCAGACGTGATTGCCCGCTCGTCATGGTTGTGATGCGCTGGCCCTTGCGGACACTCTCCGGCAAGTCCTTGTCGAACTGGTCGATGAGTTTGGGCTTGTGGTCCCACGTATCGAGCTGGCTCGGCCCACCGTTCAAGTGGAGGTAAATGACGGCCTTGGCCTTCGGCGCGTGGTGCGGGTAACCGGGCAGAGGTGGGTGAACGGGGGCAACCGCCTTCGGCGCAGCGCCGCTCGCGCGATTCCCCGCGAGTAGCGCCATCGCCAGCCCACCGATCTGTAACCCGGAGGTACCGAAGAACTGCCGGCGCGTAAGGTCGAAAGGGTGCATTCGAGTTCTCTTTGTTTTGTGAGGCGGACAGCGACGGCGCACCGACTAATTCCGTGTGACGGCTTCGTCCAAGTTCAGCACGAGGTTCGCGATCATCGTCCACGCGGCCGTGTCCGCGTCCGACGCGATGCCCTTCGGCTTCGATTCGCCCGCGAGCACGACCTTTTTGGCCAGTTCCGGCTTCGCCGCGAACATCTCGCGTTGCGTGGCGAGCGCCTCCGTGACGAGCTTGAGTTCGTCCGCGTCCGGCTTGCGACTCAGCACGGTTCGGTAAAGGAACGCGACGCGGTCCTCGGTCGTTTTCCCGCCTTCGGCCAGTGCCAGTTCCGCGAGCGCGCGGGCGGCCTCGAAGTGCTGCACATCGTTCATCAGTTGCAATGCCTGGAGCGGCGTGTTGGTACGGTCGCGCCCGGCGCAGAGTTGTTCGCGGTTGGTCGCGTCGAAGTTTGTGAGGAACGGCGCTGGAGCAGTGCGCTTGATGAAGACGTACAGGCTGCGCCGGTAAAGCGCTTCGCCGTGATCCTGGAGGTAGTATCGCGTGTTGCTGTCCGCGTAGCCGACCGGCTCCCAGATGTTCGGTGGCTGGTACGGGTTCACCCCGCGCCCGCCCATCTGGTTGCTCATCAGCCCGCTCACGAACAGTGCGTTGTCGCGGAGTTGCTCGGCGTCGAGTCGGAACCGCGGTCCGCGTGACAGGAACCGGTTCGCCGGGTCTTTCGCACGCACTTCAGCGGATTGACTCGCGTCGCGCTTGAACGCCTCGGTCATCACCAGGAGCTTCACAAGTTTCTTGGTGTCCCAGTGGGACGCATATTCACTCGCGAGCCAGTCGAGCAATTCCGGGTGGCTCGGTGGTTCGCCCTGTGAACCGAAATCGGAACTCGTCTTCACGAGTCCGGTACCAAAGAACTGCTGCCACAACCGATTCGCTGCGACACGGGCCGTGAGTGGATTTTCGGGAGCCGTGATCCAGTTGGCGAGGTCGAGCCGGGTCGCGCGCTTCTTGGGATCGGCCGGTTTGAGCGGCGGGAGCACATTCGGGACACCGGGGACGACCTTATCGCCCTTTTTGTCGTACTGACCGCGGAGCATCACGAACGCGTCGCGCGGAACGGGCAAATCGCGGAACACCATCGTGCCCGGAATCGCGTCGGCCGCGATGAAGTGCTCCGCCCGCGCCTTTTCCCATTCCGCACGGCGCAGGTTCAGTTCCTCCGTGGCGGGGCGCGCGACGTGAGCGAGGTAAAACGCTCGGAGTTTGGCCGCGTCCGTTTCCGCGTGCGGCTTCGACGGACCATTGACCGCGATCGTTTTCAGGTCCGCGGGGAGTTCGGGTGGAGCCTTCCCGTTCAGCGACTTCCACCACACCTGGAACGACGCCAGCACATCGGTAGACGGAACGCTCTGTCCCTTAAAGGCCACCGCGTCCCAATAAACGACCCCGCTGTGCTCCTGGAGCGTGAGCGAGGAGACGGATTGCCCCTCTTTTAGCCCGAGATCAGCGAGAGACACACTCAACTTCGCCCACTCGCCCGCCTTCGGGAGCGCTCCGAGTCGCGTTCCGAGGCTCCCAGGAGTGGATTCGTTCCCCCACCAGAGTTTCTTGCCGCCCGAAAGCTGTAACGTGATCGCGTGAGGCGGTTGCTTCGGGTCGATGTAAACCCAGGCTTCCAGAGTCGCGGCCCCGGGCACTCGGATCGCACTGCGGAACTGAATCACGTCCTCATGAAAGAACGTGTTCGCTTGCCGCAGCACTCGGCGCCCGGAGTGCGCCCGGAACGGCGGGTCGGTCACCCAATCGGCCGAATTACGGGTCGTGTTCCGGTTCGTTGCGCCGGGCGGGAATGCGTCATCAAACAGAACGTCGCGTACCTCAACGGGCTTCGCAGAAGCAGTTGTTGCAGGATCGGCGTATTTCACGGATCCTGCGACCTTTTCCAGCGCGACGCGGGCATCCTGCTCCGCTTTCGCTGCCGCTTCGAGCGCGGTCTTTTGGGTCGGAGTCGGCACTTTTACGAACGGTCCGGTTGTGCTGACGTTGCTGTCGAGCGCGGGGTCGGCCCCGGAGTAGAAGAACGCATAGAGCGAGTAGTATTCCTTCGTCGAAATCGGATCGAACTTGTGGTCATGACAGACCGCACACCCGGCCGTGAGCCCGAGGAACGCCTGCGTCGCGGTCGTGGCTCGATCGACCGCGTTGCGGTACAGCCACTCTTCATCGATCGAACCGCCCTCCCCCGTCGTCACGTTGCACCGGCTAAACCCGGTCGCGGTGAGTTGGTCGTTCGTCGGGTTCGGGAGCAGATCGCCCGCGAGTTGATAAACGGTGAACTTGTCGAACGGCAGGTTCTCGTTGAACGCCTTGACCACCCAGTCGCGGTACTTCCACATCAGCCGTTCGTTGTCGAGGTGCAGCCCGTGCGTGTCGGCGTACCGGGCCACATCGAGCCAGTGGCGCGCCATCTCCTCGCCGAACCGCGGCGATGCGAGGTAGCGGTCCACCATCTTCTCGTAAGCGTTCGGGGCCTTGTCCGCGAGGAACTCGTCCAGTTCCTTGACCGTGGGCGGCAACCCGGTTAGCGCGAACGACACACGGCGGATCAGCGTCTCGCGGTTCGCTTCCGGAGTCGGCTTCAGCCCCTCTTTCCGGAGCCGGTTGAGAAGGAACGCATCGATCGGGTTGCGACCCTCGGGCGCCTTCGGGCGCTGAATCGTTTCAAACGACCAGTGTTTCTGGTACTTCGCCCCCTGTGCGATCCAGAGACGCAGCGTCTCTTTTTGGGCGGCGCTGAGCTTCTTGTTAGTGTGCGGGGGCGGCATCACGCTTTCGGCGTCGTCGGTCATGATGCGAGCCCAGACCTCACTTTTCTTCAAATCGCCGGGCTTGATCGGGAACGTGCCCTCGCGCGCGGCGAATGCGTCTTCGGGGACGTCTAGCCGCAATTTGGCCTTGCGCGATTTAGGATCGAACCCGTGGCACGCGAAACACGCATCTGAGAGAATCGGTCGCACGTCGCGGTTGAACTCGATCACGCGCTCGGGCGCCGGAGCCTTGGAAGAACCTCTCCCCCCGGCCCCCTCCCCTAAAAAGGGAGGGGGAAAAATACCAACGTTGGTGCTTCCAATCCCTCCCTTTTGAGGGGTAATCGGGGCGGGTTCTGCGCCGCGCACAGCAACGAGGCACAATAGAAGCGCGATCAGTGACAAGTATTTCATGGTCGCGAATGTCGGAAGAGGGCGCACCGGTGGTGGGAAGTTGATGGAAACAGTTTCTGGGGCGGTTGTCAATAAAGATCGAGTCGAGATGTTGTTCCGGTGGCGTCGGCGCGGACGGGTCCGCGCGGTTGGGTTCCCCCAAATCACCCCTTCTTCGCCCGGGCGTTATTCTTAAGATTGCCTCCGACAAACCCTCCCGGAGACCTCACATGACGCCGTTACAGTCACTCGCCGCCACCGGCACCAAATTGTGGCTCGATTCCGTCGACCCGGAACTGATTAAGTTGAACCGGTCGCAGGGCGCCACGGGCGCGACCTCGAACCCGATCATCATCGCCGGGCTGCTCGAAGACAAGAAGAACCTGGACGCGGGCAAGCCCGGCCGGTTCGATGCGGACATGAAGACGTTCTTCGACCAGGGCCTCAACGACGAGGCCGTCGCGTGGGCCATGACCGACAAGCTGGTGAAGCAGGCCCAGGACGTCTTCACCGACGTGTGGGCCAGCACCAACGGGGACGACGGCTGGGTGAGCTTCGAGCTGGACCCGCTGCTCGAAGATAAGGCCCAGACGAAGAACACCGCGGAGCGCACGGAAGAGTACATCCGGCTCGGGAAGAAGTGGGCCGCGGGCCACACGAACCGCATGATTAAGGTTCCCGCCACGCCGGGCGGTTTGGGGGCGATCGAAGAACTGGTCGCGTCCGGGGTCGCGGTCAACATCACGCTGATTTTCAGCGAGCGCCAGTACAAGCTCGCTCAACAGGCCGCGTGGCGCGGGGTCCAGCGCCGCAGCGACAAGCAGAACGTGAAGACCGTGTACAGCATCTTCGTGAGCCGCGTGGACGTGTACACCGAAGAGCACGTTCCGAACCTCTCGCCCGCGGCGCAGGGCCAGGTCGGGATCGTGAACGCCAAGCGCATCTGGAAGATGAACAAGGACTTCTGGGCCGACAAGGGGCTGGCCCGCAAGCAGGAACTGATCTTCGCCAGCACCGGCGCGAAGAAGACCGCGAAGAACCCCAACCCGGACCCGGTCAAGTACGTCGCCGCGTTCGCCGGGTCGGACATCGAAACGAACCCGCCGGAAACCAACGACGCCGTCGCGAAGACCAACCCGCCGCACGTGTTCACCCGGCAAGTCGATCAGATGCCGCCGGCCGAAGTGCTGGCCGACATCGACGCGAAGGTCGACAACGCAAAGATGGAAGAGACGCTGATGTCCGAAGGGCTGGCCAAGTTCGCCGACCCGCACAAGAAGCTGATCGAGCTGATCGGTAAGAAGCGCGCCGCGCTGAAGTAATCGTGTGCAAACGATAACGGGGCGCGGGACGAAGAATCGTCCCGCGCCCCGTTGTTATTGAGAGACGCCGTTGGGAGTTGAACCCACTCCGAACGCTTTGCAGGCGCCCGCCCGACCCGTCGGTCGGCGTCTTTGCTGCTCGGGCTGTCAACCCTTCGGGGCGGTTTCGGCGTCGCCGGTCGCTCGCAAGTGCGCTTTGCTCAGCACGTGGAAGTCCGGAACCTGATCCGCTGGCAACCGGTTCTGACCTGCACCCGCAACGACCCAACCGTCGTCCCACACGCCGTTCTCGCGCAACTTCACCACGCGACCGGTCGTTGCATACGGCTCCGGAATCCACGACACCTGAACCCACTCGCCATTTTCGACGCGCTTGACTAATCGGCACTGTCGATAGAACACGACCTTCGCCATCGTAATCTCCACTAACGCCCCGAACAGTGTCCCCGCCAGGAATCGAACCTGGTCTGCGACCTTCGCAGAGTCGCGTGCATCCACCACACCCCGAGGACGGGTACGCAAGAAGGGATGTGGGACCGGCGTTTCAGGTTCGCGCGGGACTGATTTTTCAGGGCGTTCCGGGCAAAGTGGCGACCGCGTCTTTTGCTTCGTCGGGCGTGCGGACAGTTTGGCGCACAACGGCGATATCGAGCCGACCGTCGAACGCGGCGAACAGAAGCGGCTTCATCGGTAGTTTCACAGCCCGCGCCGCAAAGCACTTCCGCAAGAGCCGGTCGTTCCCCAGTCCGGCCTCGGCCTCGGCCTCTTTACGGAGGTCCGCGCCTACGACCTGCGCCCAATCACGCAGGCGCACGCAGTTCGCGATGTACCCGGCGAACACGTCGTAGTGTTCGCGGTAGAAATCGAGCACCTCTTCCGGAACTTGCTCTCGCCCAAGCGAACGTAGGTGTGCGGCCACGTCCGCCCAACTCGTCCAGTGCGGGTGCGCGTCGATCATCTCGACCGTTCGGTCATACGTGCAAGTAACAACGAGTTTCAGCACGCGCAGGTAGTCCGGCCCCTTCACCTTCACACGGTACACCACGCGGTGCCCGTGCTCGATGGTGATAACCGTCCCCTCCTGGTCCGTTCCCGCGATGGCCGCCAATAGGCTCTCGATCTGCTCGCCGATGTTGTTCCCCGCAGGCGTGAATTCGTCGACGTGTGCGAGCGCGTGTGCCGTAGCGAGTGTTTTCACCTCGGCGTAGGTGCGGTAGCGGTGGTCCGTGCGGTCGAAGCACGCGAGCAGCACCAAGTCTTCGCGGTCACCGTAGTTCGTAATGACGCGCGTTTCTGGGTGAATGAACTCGAACACGAGCGTGGTGTTCTCGAACTCCGGCCGCGCCTCGCACAGTGCCGGGTACTTCACTTCCGCGAGTCGGCGCGCGGTGCCGAGGAAGTCGAATCCCTTCGCGCGTTCGGGTGCATCCTCATCCTGCGAGCCGTAGCACGGGCCGCCCTCGATCATCCCGCGCGTCGTGAAGTACACGCGCCCGTTGTGCTGGAATCGCTGGAGCAGCGTGCCATCGAGCTTGTGAAGGAAGTGCAGCCGGGCGTTTCCGGGTTCGGCCACGATCCCCGTGAGGTCGGCCGCAGACACGTCCTTCTCGCCGAGGTTGTAAATCTTCACGAGCGGCAGCGACACCAGCTCGAACGGGTCGCGCCGGTACACAATGCCCTTCGCGAACAACTGGTGCGGCAACTGCGGCGTGAACAGCATCCCGCCCGCGTTCGCGAGCACGAGCACGCCGGACTGGCGCTTCACGAGGAGTGGATCGGCGTCGATGGCACGTAAGATGTCCGCGCCGTTCGTGCGTAACTCTTCCAACAAGTGATCGAGACGAAGGTTCATATGTGCGATGAAATTAGACACTTCCGAACGTGGCCCGGACGCTTTGACCCGAGCCACTGACACATCAGGACACCAACAGGTTCTAAGCGCTCCGCCCTACTTCGGATCGGCCGGTGGCGGTTCGGGTACGGCGTAAGGTAGCGGCATGAACACGAACACGGTGTTGTCTTTGAACAGTGTGCGGTGCTTGTCCGCGAGCGGGCCAATCAGCAACACGACCGGTGTCGGCTCCTTCAGCAACTCCGCGAGCTTATCGGCACCGATCGCCTTCCCCTTCACGTCCGTAGCATTCAGGTTCTTCAGTTCGTGTGCTTGAGTCACGGTACTGGTCGTGTACTCGAGCACTGTGCGCTTCTCGATCACGTTCTTCCCGTTGATGTTTACGGTCACCTCAACGACCCTGGCGACCGGAACCGCTTTCTCTTCACTCCAAGTGAGCTTGCCCTTCTCGACCTTCGCGTCGACGATTTGGAACCCGAGCGCCCCTTGTGCGGATATGCGACCAGGGAGAGACACAAGCGCGAGCATCGCGAGCACCACAACGATTCGCCGCATGTTTGAAATCCTCGAAAACTGGGGACCGTACTCAACGGTATCGCGGTCGCCAGATCGAGTCAACGGCGCGCCAAATCGAGCACGAGGTCCACAACACAGTACCCGCGCGCATAGACACCCAACTCGCGGCGGTGGTTCAGCGAGCTGTCGCACCCGACGTCTTCGCGTTTGCCAGGGAGCGCGGAGTCCACAGTTGCGATTGACGGCGCTGACGAAGGAATCTCACAATGCCCGCCCGTAACAGGTCTGCGATCGGAGGTGCCCATGCGTGCCGTTCTTGCCGTTCTCTTCGCGCTCGTCGCCGCACCCGCGTTCGGCGAAGAAAAAGCCAACAAAGCGAAGAAACCGGAGCCGAAGTACGAAGGAAAGCCGCTCGGGTACTGGGTTTCGCAGTTCCTGAAGAGCGACACCCCCGAACAGCGGCTGCCGGCAGTTGCAGCGCTGCGCTCGTTCGGTCCGGACGCGGCACCGGCACTGCCGACGTTCACCGAGATGCTTTGGGACCATTCCGAGGCGTACCGGCTGCAAGTGCTCAGCATCGTGAAAGAGATCGGTCCGGCAGCAAAAGATGCCCGGCCAATCCTTCTGAAGATGTTGAAAAACAAGAAGACGTCGCCTACGCATGTCGTCGAAGCACTTGTTGCGATCAGCCCGGAACCAAAAGACGCGGCTCTCACTCTCGCCCCATTGCTCGAAGATCCGCCTCTGTACTGCCAGGACACTGTTTACCGAGCGCTCTGTAATATCGGTCCCGCTGCCAAGGACGCGATCCCGGCCATTCAGCGATTTGTAATGGAGCAACTCGCTAAAAACCCAGGGGTCGGAATCGATTTGGCTCTGCTACACCAGTTGGGACCGGACGTGGTCCCGCTGTTGGTGGAGGTGCTGGACGCAACGAACTCGGAGCGCAACATTGTGCTCGATCAACTGGAAAAACTCGGCCCCAAGGCGGCGCGTGCCGCGCCCGCGCTGTCAAAACTCTTGAAGGACGAAAACCCGTACACACGGTATCGTGCAGCGACCCTTCTGTGGAAGTGCGCGGAGAACGCCACCGGTGTGCCCGTGCTCACCGAACTGTTGACACAATTACCACCTGTGAAAAGTGCTTGGCCTTACGACGATCGCTCGAAGGAACCCAAGTTCTTCGCATCCGACGCGGCCGACGCACTCGGCGAGATCGGGCCGAAGGCGAGCGCGGCGCTCCCCGCACTTCGCACGCAGTTCGTGGTAGGTCTGGGTGCTGCAGTAAAATCGGGGGCGTGTCTCAGTGTGCCGAACCTCGACTCGTTCGGCAAAGTTTTCCCGGTCATCAAATACAGATCGCTCGCTCCCAGCGGCGAGGCGGGCGAAGTTTACACGTGGTACCACGATCTCGTAATGCTCGGACAAGCCGTAGAAGGGGCCATCACTAAGATCGAGCAGGGACTGAAGAAGTAGCCAAGCCCCGGGTACCCGATGAACGTTCCCCTGCCGAAATACGTTGAGCGCGGACCGATCCACGACGTCGCGTGGGTGCCACTGAAGTTCTTCACCGACCCGCGCGGGTGGCTCGTTGAGTTGTTCCGCAACGACCTCGTGCCGCCCCAATTCCATCCGGTCATGGCCTACGTGTCGATGACCAAGCCCGGCGTCGCGCGCGGACCGCACGAGCACATCGACCAAGCCGACTACTTCTGCTTCACCGGGCCATCCACGTTCCGGGTGTATTTGTGGGACGCGCGCAAGGACTCGCCCACGTTCGGCGCGAAGGAGGTGCGCGAGGTGGGCGAGAGTGCCCCGTTCGCACTCATCGAAGTTATACGAGAGGTGGGCGAGAGTGCCCCGTTCGCACTCATCGTGCCGCCGGGGGTCGTTCACGCCTACAAGAACGTCGGCGACAAGGACGGGTGGGTGTTCAACGCGGCGAACCAGCTCTACGCCGGGTGGCTCAAACAGGAACCCGTGGACGAGATCCGCCACGAAAAAGACCCGAACAGCCCCTATCAACTGGATTGAGTCTCCAATTCCAATGAGACCGCGCCCCGCGGCGCGGTCTCACGAGTGTTCACCTCACGTCGCGGTTTCTGTCGGACAAATCTACTCGTGAGAACGATGTGACGGCATTGGGGGTGGTATTCCGCTCGCGCGGGGTGCCAACTGCGTGACGCAACCGCCCTCAAACGGTAGCATGAATCGCATGACACACGCGACCACTGGCCCGTCGGAGTCACTCGCAGCCGCGCTCGGCCGCGTACCGAGCGGGTTGTACGTCCTCACCGCACGCAACGGCGACGACGAAACCGGGATGCTCGCGTCCTGGGTGCAGCAGTGCTCCTTCGATCCGCCCCAAGTATCGGTCGCGGTGAACAACCAGCGATACGTGCTCGACTGGTTGCAGGACGGGGCTACGTTCGTGCTGAACGTCGTTCCGGAGGGCGGGAAGGCACTCGTCGCGCACTTCGGGAAGGGGTTCTCGTCGGGCGAACCGGCCTTCGAGGGGCTAGAAGTGACGCGCGAGCGCGGAATCCCCCCTGTGTTGTTGGCGGCCCACGCCTATCTCGTGTGCCACGTCGCGAACCGCATCACAGTCGGTGACCACACTCTCATCATCGGCCGCGTCACTGCAGGGGCCGTGCTCCACGACAGCAAGCCCACTGTTCACGTGCGTAAAAACGGGCTGAAATACTGAGGCGACTATCAGTCAATTTCGCCGAAAGGTACTTCCGGAGCGACCCGCGAGCGACGCAACGGTGCAGGATTTGCTGACTTAAGACTCGTGCCCCAAGTGCCTTTGGTCGTGAGATATCTTTGGAACCCCTCATGGCCGACGAGCCGATCATCAGTTCGGATACGCAGCGCGAGAACCGTGTGCCCCCGCGCCAGGTTCTCACGCAGAAGTGGCCGGTACTGCACGCCGGAAGCGTCCCGCCGTTCGACCCGTCGAAGTGGACGCTTTCGCTGTTCCCCGCCCCACTCATTGGCGCCATCAAGCAGTTCACCTGGGCCGAGTTCAACGTCCTCCCGCGCCGCCGCGTGTTCGCAGACATGCACTGCGTCACGCGCTGGAGCAGGCTCGACAACTTGTGGGAGGGCATCGTCACCCGCGAGTTGCTGAACCACATCACGCTGTCTCCGCGTGCGAAGTTCGTGATGGTTCACAGCGAGTACGGGTTCTCCACGAACCTGCCGATCGACGACTTCTTTGCAGAGGATTGCCTCTTCGCCACGCACCACAACGGCGAACCGCTCACGCCGGAGCACGGTTACCCGGTCCGGTTAGTCGTTCCGCGGCTGTACACCTGGAAGAGCGCGAAGTGGGTCCGCGGAATCGAGTTCATGGAAGAAGATCGGCCCGGGTACTGGGAAAGTTTGGAAAACGGCGGCTACCACATGCGCGGCGACCCGTGGACGGGCGGTCCCGATGGGGATGGTCAACGCTTCCGGCCCGAAGTTGAAAACGGGCACTGATCTGCGAACGTAAAATCTCGTCCTAACGCAACTTCTGACGATCCTGAACGGTACTTGAGACAAATCGGGATTTCTCCAAACTCGCGCCGCCGGTATCTCGTCGTATATGAATACCCGCAACTCGCGCGGGTCACCCTCAAGCCCTCTCCCGGAGTGCTGCCGATGCTGACTTCGCTGGTTCTGTCGATGACCCTCGCGGCCCCGGTTCCCGCTCCCGCTCCACCAGTACCCGCTGGCCCGGCTCCTCACGTTCTCGAACTGAAAGCCAATGCTGACGGCAAGATCATGGTCACAGTGACCCGAACGGAAAAGCCCCAACCCGTCGCGGGTGCCAACCCGAACCGCAGGCTACCGATCGCAGCCCTCGCGAAGCAGGTCGAACTGAACGAAGTGAAGGATCTCACCGTCACCACCGCCGACGGCAAGAAACTCGATACCGAAGAGGCGATCAAGAAACTCGCGAAGGGCGGAACTGTAGTCGTCTCCGCGGACGGCAAGCCGGTTAGCCCGACCTTCCTGAAGGTGTTCAAGGACGACGTGCTCGTGCTCACTTCGCCCGAACTGGTGAACCTCCGTCACGATCCGTTGGTGCCCGGTGGCGTTCGCCCGCCGATCCAGATCCAACCGGTGGCCCCCGGTGTCCAAATCCAACCCGGCGTGATCCAGATCCAGGTCGCGCCCGCTCTGCCGGCCCCCGTCCCGGCCGCGCCGGTGAAGTAACTCGCCACACAACAGACTGAATGACGAAACGCACGCCGGCGGGAATACCCCCTGCCAGCGTGCGTTTCGCTTTTGGAACGCGAACCAACTCCTTTACCCGTCCCTTTCGCTCGGTTATCCTTATTTCGATTGCCGTTTCGCCAATTCAACGACGGAGTCACACCACATGTATTCCTCGCTGGTGCTCTCGACGGCACTGCTCGCCCCGGCCGCACCGATCCCGCGCGACTCCGGCCCGAATGCGACCGGCCCGGCGCCGCGCGTGCTGGCGCTGAAAGCCGACGAGAGTGGCACGGTCCGCGTGATTTACACGGTGCCCATCAAGCAGACCGTCACGAGTGTCTACTTCGAGATGGAAGGGAACCAGCAGGTCCAAAAGCAGATCGAACACGACGTCGTCAACAACCAGTACTTCAACAGGTCTCTGTCGGAGTTCAACGGCAAGTTCACGACGGCCGATGGCACCCCTCTGACAGCCGACGAAGCCGCAGCGCGCGTGAAGAAGGGCGCGACCGTACTGGCCTCCTCGGACGGAAAACCGATCGGCAAGACGTGGCTCCGGTCCGTCGCACCAGAGACGGTGATTATGGTCGCCGACGGCCTCTCGCACGCGAACATTCAGTGGGGCGGTGCGCCGTACCCCAGCACCCCGGCCCCGCAACTCACGATGCTCACGACCGACGACAAGGGCACAGTTACCGTCCCAACCACCAGTCAGCCCACGAACAACAACGGGTACGACGAAGTGATGTGGGACGGTGGCGGCCGGGCGATCCGCATTCGGGGCGGGCGCTTCATCGGCAACGGCTACTACGGCGACGGGCAGACGACCGATGCGAAGGTCGTTCCCAAGCCCCTGAACGAAGTAAAATTCGACGCTTACGACATCAAGGGTAAGCTCGTCCCCAGGGGCGAAGTGCAAAAACGCCTCGCCGCGGGCGGTATGGCGATCGTGGCCGGCGACGGACAAATGCCCGACGAAACCTACCTCAAAGGCTTCCACGACGACGTGCTCGTGCTGGTCGGGTCCGAACTCGTGATCCCGATCACACCCATCGACCAGACCAAGAAGAAGCAGAACGAAAGCTTCATCAAACGCAACATCCTGCCCATCGAGCAAAAGGCTCCGACCGCGGACCTGCCCCGGTTACGAGCGGCCCCGGTCCTGAGAGTCGGCGTGATAAAGGGCTGATCTCGTTCCCACGACACAATCGTTACGCCCGGCGCACTCGCGCCGGGCGTTGTTGTTTCCCGACCGAAAATCCCGCGCAAGAACCCGTTACCGCAACAGTCCGAACCGTGTCAGGTCGGATTGCAGGGGGCGGGGAACTCCGGTATACCGGCCGACCCAGGTTATCACATCACGCGGCGCCAACCTGGAGGGCGCCGTTTGCCAGAGGGGGAGGGAGCCGTGATTCAGAGGCGGGACGAGCAGGACACGGACGATCTGAGCCGCACAACCGAACTAATGGCCTACGAGTCCACGCGGTCCGCGTCCGAACCGGCATCGGAAAAGGGCGCGGAGCCCAAAAAGGAAGAAGAACAGATCTCGCTCTTCTGGCGCGTGTTCGGCGGTACCATTTTGAGTATCGTCGCGCTGGTCTCGATCACGCTCTTCAACAACATGTCGTCGAGCATCACGGAGCTCCGCACGGCGCTGAGCAACGAGCGCGAGGCGCGGGCCGAACTCGTGAAGAAGGACGAGTTCAACACCCGCGTGACCGCGCAATACGAACGGATGCGGGCCATCGACACGGTGAAGGTCGAACTCGAAGGGCTGAAAGAAAAGATCAGCACGAACACCGCCGCGGTGGACGGCGTCAAGCGCGACACCAACGCCACGATCGAGTCCATCAAAAAGGACGCCGCGACCTCCGCCGATGCGATGAAGAAGGACGCCACGGCCCTCGAAATCCTCAAGGAACGGGTCGTTCTTCTGGAGGGCATTAAGAAGGACGTCGCGAGCCTGGACACCATTAAAGAGAAAATGGTGGCGACCGCGGCCGATCTGAAGACGATGCGCGACGACCTGCAGAAGCTCTCCGGTGAAGTGGACCGGAACAAGAACTCGGACCTGGAGCGCAAGGCCCTCCGCGACTCGCAGCACAAGCAAGTGGACGAGTCACTGAAGGAGCTTCAGAAGGGGCTTCAGGATTGCCGCGAGAAGCTCGCGCGATTGGAAGGTGCTCAGCCGAAACCCTCGGCCGACGTGCCGGTTCCGTTCTCGCGCCCGGTCGAACCGAGCAAGCCGAAACCCTCGGGTACGGCGTCCCCGGCGAAGCCGAGCGAAATCAAACCCGCCGGGGGCACTTCCGATCCGGGTTCGTCGAAATCCGGTCCCGAAGGTGAGTAACCGCGCTTTGCTCCCGACCGCGTCTGATTGCACAACTCCAGGGTCGCTGGGTGCCTCAAGCACCCAGCGATTGATTCTTTTCTACCCACTTCGACCGACCACGCTATCGCTTCACAGCCACGCGCTTGGCGGGCTTCGGCATCACCGGTTGTGCGTCGGCCACGCCCTCGGCGAATTCGACCATTTGCAACCGCTTGCGCACGCCGTCCGCATACTGTTCGGACAGTTCGACGCCGAGATACTGGCGCCCCAGTTTCTTGGCGACCGCGAGCGTGGTCCCGCTGCCCGCGAACGGGTCGAGCACCAAATCCCCCTTCTCCGACGCGACGCGGATGATGCGTTCCAGCACCGCTTCGGGCATCTGGCACGGGTGCCCGGTACGCTCACTGAAAGTGCCACACACGCGCGGGACGTGCCATGTGTCTGAACCCGACTGGAAGTGAACGTCGCTCTCCTGCGGCCGCAGCACCCACGTGTCATCGGGCAACTTGCCGACGGGGTTCGCGCGCCGGTCCGCGTAGGTCGTCATGCGGGCGCTGGGCACGCGGACCGCGTCTGGGAAGAATTTATAATTCTTCGGGTCGCGCACGTAATACAGGATGTGCGCGTGGCTCCGGTTAAACTTCTTGCTACAGTTCACGCCGAAGGTGTAGTGCCACACGATCCAGTTACGCATCGTCAGCCCGAGTGCGTCGAGGCGGACCTTGTGCTCGGCCACGAACTCGTCGCCGATGGCCAGGAACAGCGACCCGTGCGGCGCGAGCGCCCGGACGGACGCGGCGAGCCACTTCTCGGTCCACGCGAGGTAGTCCTCCTTCGCGCGCCGGTCGTCGTACACGTCGTATTGGTAGCCGATGTTGAACGGCGGGTCGGCGAACACGAGGTCCGCGCACCCCGCCGGCAGATCGGCCAGAACTTGAATGCAATCGCCTTCGAGCACGTCGTTCGTCCGCATCGCCGCACCTGTACCGAGTACAACCGTGTCCCCTTAGCTTATCGGTATAGCTAGGACGCCCAACACAATCGCGCACAGCGGCTTCACCGTAACTGTGAAAAATTGGGGAACCGGCGTTAGTCTGTAGCGATCGCGCGACGTGTGCGGGAAAGTTGGGCTAGCGAGACTGGAGCGGGCTCGCTACTCTCTCCACCCTCTGTCGGGCCGATCGGCACGGGGTTCTCGCGGGCGCGAACCGCTGATGAACCCGTTGCCCGAGGGTCGTTAGGGTCGTTTCGTTCGCCTGTGGGATCACGGATGTTCCGTCACCTGTCCTCGCTCTGGACCGCTCGCCACTTCCTGCTCGCGCTGGTCAAGCTGGACTTGCGCTTGCGCTACCGGCGCTCGGTCCTGGGGGTGGGGTGGTCGCTGCTGAACCCGATCGCCATGACCATCGTGTTCACGGTGGTCTTCAGCCAGTTGTTCGGGAACGGGAACCCGGTCGAGTACGCGGCGTTCGCACTGGCGGGGTTGGCCGTGTGGAGCTTCCTGCGCGACGCGGCCACGATGGGCAGCAAGGCCCTGCTGATGAACGAGTCCTACATCCGGCAAAGCCCAATGCCGTACACGATTTACACGCTCCGCACGGTTCTGGGACAGGCGATCCACTCGTGCATGGCGCTCTCTGTAGTGGTCGCACTTGTTGTGATCTGGCGGGGGAACGCGAGCGCGTTCATGGGCCTGGCGGTCGCGATCCCGGGGTTACTACTCGCGCTCGTTGCGGCGTGGGCGGTGGCGACCATCGGCGCGTTCATTACCGCGTTCTTCCATGACACCGCGCACCTGCTCGAAGTGGGCGCGCAGATCGGGTTCTTCCTCACGCCGATCATGTACCGCCGGGACATTCTGGACGACCGCGGGCTAAGCTGGCTCGCGGACATCAACCCGGTGAACCTGTACCTCACGCTGATCCGCGAACCGCTGCTCGCGCCGGACCCGGTCGCGCTGGTCTCGCACTTCGGCCCCCAGTACCTCTCGGCCATTGCACTTACCGTTGGGCTCGGCGCGCTGGCTATCGGCGTCGTGAGCTGGCTGCACAAGAAAGTGATCTTCCACCTATAAACCGGCCCCGCGCCGCTCGGTGCCCGCCCGCGGGATGGAGCGCCGATTCGATATTCCCAACTTCCCGAGACGCGCTTTCATGGCGAAGATCGAACTTCAGGACGTGTCGGTCACGTTCAACGCGCACCAGCAGAAGCGCGTGAGCTTCAAAGAGTACCTCGTGAGCGGGCTGTTCTTGCGTTCGATGAACCCGCCGCTCCGGGTCCACGCGCTGCAGGGGATCAACCTGTCCGCGCGCGACGGCGACCGCATCGGCATCATCGGCCACAACGGGGCCGGTAAGAGTACGCTGCTGAAGACGCTCGCGGGCATCTACCCCCCGACGAACGGCACGCGCGACGTCGAGGGAAAGATCTGCTCGCTGTTCGACATTACGCTCGGCTTCGAGTTCGAGGCGACGGGCTGGGACAACATCATGTACCGCGCGTACCTGCAGGGCGAGACGCCGAGCAGCATCCGCGGGAAACTGGACGCGATCGCGGAGTTCTCGGAACTCGGCGACTTCCTCAACATCGCGGTGCGGAACTACTCGGCCGGCATGCAGATGCGCCTCGCGTTCTCGATCGCCACCGCGATCGACCCCGAGGTGCTCCTGATCGACGAGGTGCTCGCGGTCGGCGACCTCGCGTTCCAGAACAAGGCCAAGGCCCGGATGAAGGAGCTAATGAAATCCTCGCGGCTCATGGTCATCGTCGCCCACGACCTGAACGCGATTCTGGACATGTGCACCCACGTCATCTGGATGGAACACGGCCGCGTTCGTGCCGAGGGCGCGCCGGGAATTGTCGTAGAGCAGTACATCGCGGCGGCGGCCGCGGCTTCCGGTCAGCTACCCGAAGCGTTAAAGGCGGCGTAACCCAGAGGGCTCCGCGTGCGCGTGCTGTTCAACGGGGTCACGACCCTCAAGCCGAAGACCGGGATCGCGCACGCCGCGGCGAACCTGCACGCGGCGCTCGTCTCCACGTTCCCGCGCGACACGTTCTGGATGTACCCCGGCGCCCGCGCCGCGGATTTCGCGCGCCGGTTCTTCAAGCCCGCGAACAAGTCCGGCGCGCCCGCGAGCAAGTCCGCGAACCCGCTCAAAAGTCTGGCGAAGAAAACCGTCGGCGCGGTCGCGAAGATCGGGTTCGCGGCCCACTTCCAGGCGGTTGCACGCACCGGAAAGTTCGACCTGTATCACGAACCGAACTTCGTTCCGTTCCGGACCGGGTTGCCGCTCGTCGTCACAGTGTTCGACCTCTCGGTGCTGCTGTACCCGCAGTGGCACCCGCCCGAGCGCGTGAAAGCACACGAGGCTGCGTTCGCGCGCGGGATCGAACTCGCGGACCACATCATCGTCGGCACCGAGGCCGTGCGCACCGAAGCTCAACAGCACCTCGGGCTCGCGCCGGACCGCGTGACCGCGATGCTCTGCGGCGTCGGCCCGCAATTCCGACCTCAAGCACCGAGTGCCATCGCCGCACTCCGCGCGAAGCACAACCTCCCGGCGCGCTACACGCTGTACGTCGGCACGATCGAGCCGCGCAAGAACATCGGGACGCTCCTCCGCGCGTTCTGCGCATTACCCGCGCGAGCACGTGAAGCGTGCCCGCTCGTGCTGGCCGGTGGGTGGGGCTGGAAGACGGAAACCGAGCGCGCGATATTCGATTCCGAAGCCAAGTCCCTCGGCGCGATCCACCTAGGTTACGTGCCCGATGAAGACTTGCCCGCACTCTATGCAGGTGCGGAAGCCCTGCTCTACCCGAGCTTCTACGAAGGATTCGGGATGCCACCGGTCGAGGCAATGGCGTGTGGCACCGCAGCCGTGACATCGACCGCCGACGCGGTGCGCGAGGTGGTCGGAACGAACGCCCTCACGATCGACCCGAACAACCTCGATGGCTGGCGCGACGCGCTGGCCCGCATCGCCGCGGACCGCGAGTTCCTGGCGTACTATCGCCGGCGCGGGATCGAGCACGCGGCCGGATTTTCGTGGGAAGCTTGCGCCCGGATCACGCACGGCGTGTACCGCAAGGTACTGGGGCTCCAGCAAGAAGAGCCACAATTGCGCCGAGCAGCGTAACCCACACCACATACCCCCGCCCTTGCGGGCGGGGTTCACAGAACCACTACACCTATACTGCGACACCCATGAGGTACTCGTCCAGCCGGTCGTAACCCGCGGCCATGCCGTGCTCCATGCCGGACGCCAGTGCCCCGTCGCGGGCCTCCTTCGACGGGTACAGGACGGTGATCGTCAGGAGCGTTTGCTCCCCTCGGTCCGCAAGTACGAGCGTCGTGAGCTGTTCGCCCATTTGCGGAATGCACCCCGTCTCGAAACACTCGGTGCGCACGCTCCGCTCGGGCGGAACGATCTCGCGGTACACGCCGCTCATCGTCATCCCGGCGCCGTCCGGTCCGCTCCACGCCCAGCGGAACTTCCCTCCCACGCGCGGATCTTCCTCGCATACTGTCATCTCCCAGCCGGGCGGCCCGAACAGCCAGCGCTTGAGCAGCTCGGGCTTCGACATCGTCTCCCACACCAGCTCGCGCGGTGCGTTGAACGTGCGAGTAATCACGATCTCGCGCTCACCGGACGTGGTAACACTCAACTTGTTCTTCATGGTCGCACTCCATCAGTCTTTCTTGGGTTTCTTCGCGGACTTCAACTCTTCCAACAGGTCGTCGAGGCGCTCGAAGTTCGCCTCCCACAGCGCGCGGTAGTTCTCCAGCCACTCGTTGGCCTCGGCCAGCGGTTCGGGCGCGATCCGGCACGGGCGCTTCTGGGCGTCGCGCCCCCGTGAGATCAGTCCCGCTTTCTCCAACACTTTCAGGTGCTTGGAGATCGCGGGCTGGCTCAATTTGAAGGGCGCGACCAGTTCCGTGACCGTGGCCTCTCCTTGTGCGAGACGAGCCAAGATCGCGCGCCGGGTCGGGTCGGCCAGCGCCGCAAATGTGGCGTCGAGCCGGGCGGTCGCCATTGGTGCATAACCTCCGAGTTGTATAACCGAATGGAAATATAACTAGCGCGCGGAACCCGGTCAATCACCGTAGGTCGCGTTTCAAAAAACGTGTTGGGCAACAACGGGTTGAACCGGTCAGAACGCAGATGTGTTCTGTGAGAAGTGCTCGTGCGCTGAGAGGATTTGCTTGTGGAACAGGCCGCTGACCTGTGGAGACGTCTCCACAGGTCAGCGGCCTGTTCCACAAAACCGAAGTTACTCCCCAGCACCAACAGCCGCGACTTCGGTCGGCTCGGTCGAGCGTTCTTGTTGCGCAGCTTCGGGCTTCTTCCGCGGCCACACGAGCAGCATCACCCCGAGCACAACCAACCCCGCCGCAATGCCGGTTCGTTCGCTCACGATCTCGTCGGCCACAACCCAACCGAGTAGCGCGGCACCCCAACCGAGGAACACCGCGACCACCGGATTCACGAACGCATACGTACCGACCAGCGCGGGCGACGTGACGGTCAGGAGCCATGTGTATGCTGGGATCGCAACCAGGGCCGCAACTGCGAGGTACACCCATGCGGCCATCGATTTCACGGATATGGCAGCCAAATTCAGGCGCTGAGTCTCACCGAGCGCTAGCCCGAGCACCACCATGACCAACCCGCCGATCAGCATCTGCATCCCCGCGACACGAACCGGCGACGGGGGAAGTTCGGAGTATCGATTCAGCAGCGAACCCACGGCCCATGCGATCGCTGCGAACAGGAGCACGCCGATACCGATGGGATTGATGCCCCCCGGCGCAGATAGAACTGCGACGCCACTGAGTCCGATCCCGAGTCCGAGCAACTCCACGAGGCGCGGCACGGACCGCCCGCCGTACCCCCAATCGAGTAACAGTAACCATGCGGGGAGAGTCGCGATCACGAGCGACGCGGCGCCGGACGGAACCGCTTGCTCGGCCCACGTCACACCGCCGTTGCCGAACACGAACAACGGGATCGCGGCGAGGGCCGCGTTGCGCCAGTGCAAACGAGTGGGTCGCGGATGCCCCGCTCGCACTCCAAGTGCGTAGAGAATCGCGCCCGCGGTGAAGAGTCGAGAACCGGCCATCAGGAAGGGAGGAATGGTGTCGATCGCGATCCGAATTGCGAGGTAGGTCGAGCCCCACAGGATGTAGATCGCGGCGAAAGCAAAGAACAACTTGATGCGAGACGGAGGTTCCGATCCCATTTCATTCCCCAATCGGCGAAGTCCGAATTCGTTACGGCGCAAGGACTACCACCGGGTGGCCCCGGCCTTTCAACAGAGAGTCCACAGACACACGTGCGGCACGCGAGGTTCGATGCAGGCGCGGAATCGCGGGTGAGTCCCGGATGAGAGGCGCGTCCGGCCCGCGCAACGCCACCGAACCCATCCGTTCTACTCACACGAGGGCCGAACAGAACCCGGCCCGCGACAAAGGAGAACGACCATGATCCGCAAGCTCATCCTGTCTGCTGTGATTGCCACCGGGACGCTGACCGGCCTGACCGCCGGCTCCTCGACTGCCGAAGCCGCGGCGCCTGCCACCTTCGATCGCGATCGCCACGGGGTGCGGTTCGAGGTGCAAGTCCGGTACCGCGGGTTCTGGAAGACCTACGGCACCTACCGCGACCGCGACGACGCCCAGCGGGTCGTGCGGATGCTGGAACGCCAGGGCCGCGACGCCCGGATCGAAGTTGAACGCGACCGCTGGTAAGCTCCCGATCCGCAACACACGGCTCGTGAAGTCAATGGCTTCACGAGCCGTTTTCGTGACGCGATGGAATGATTTCAGGAAGACCATTTCGAGGCGAGAATTTCCGTGAGTGTTGAGCGGGTCCGGCGTCTACTTTCTAATGTGAGACGCCTCGAACCGGCTCCTTCATTGAGGTTCCGCCAATGGCTGCCCGTCCCGGGTCGTGGATCTTAGCGGGAGTGTTGTCGTGCGGCGCAGCCGGCCTCGCGTTCGGGCAAAAAGACCCACCCGCCCCTGCCCCGCCCCCGAAGCTATCACCCAAACAACCCGCGAAGGGACCGAACGGGCTGGCCGAAGGCGTGATCGCGCGGCTCGGAAAGACGCGGCTGCGCCACGCCGAGCGCCCCACGTGTGTCGCATTCGCACCGGACGGCAAGACGTTCGTTACGGGAGGCGAGGACGGCACCGTTCGCGCGTGGTCGGTCGCGACCGGCGATCAGGTCGGTATCGTCCAGCGCCCGGCCATGAGCGTGGAAACGCTCCGGTACGTCCACGGTGGGACTAAGCTCGCGGTTCACCACAGCTCCGAAACCGTGATCCGGTTACTCGACGCGAAGACGCTCCGCGAAATCGATTCCGTGCCGTTCCCCAACCCACACCGGTTCGGGTTCAGTACCGATGGCTCGATGGTCATCACGTCCGAACCCACCGGCAACGCGGTCGTCACGGAGGTAGAAGGCAACCTCCCGAAACTGGAACTGACTCCCGCCGACTACTTCGATTTCCGGCCCGACGGCAAGGCGGTCGCGGTGGCCAGTGCGAAGGGCACTCTGACAGTTCACCTCATCACCGGTGGGAAACCGGTGTTCTCCCTCAAGGATCTCGGGAACATCTCCGGCGTCGCGTACAGCCCGGATGGAAAGCGCATCGCGATCGGCTCGCGTACCCCCGCGGGTGTGGATACGGTGCGGATTTTCGCGGAGAACAATCCCAAGCCGCTCACCGAAATCGCCGGCGCGAACCTTCCGCGTGCGTGGATCAGTGGGGACGTGCTCGCGGTCGGCAACGGCAGCGACGCGGGGGTGTACAACCTCAAAACCAACGAGTGGGCCGGGCGCATCAGCGGGGCGTTCGGCGAGTTCGCGGTATCTCCGGACGGGACGAAACTCGTTGCCACAGGGAACGGCGGGCTGCGTGTGCGCTTGTGGGATCTGACCACGGGCAAGCAACTGCACGCAGAAGACGACAGCTTCCCCGACCCGGCGCTCATGCTCGGGTGCGCCGACGGCAAATCACTGTTCCTGCTCACCACGGAGACCGCGTACCTGTGGCCCGTCGGCGCGGATAAGGCCAAAGTCGTCGGAACCCTTCCCGGGCGCGCTGTTTCGGCAGCAGTGAATGGCAGCACGCTCGCGATCGCCACCCCCGACGCGGTCGTCGCGTTCACCGACTTCGACCCGCTCAAAGGGCTACCCTCGAAGCCGGCCGTCACGTTCGAGGGAAGCGCGGGAGCGAAAGTCGTTGCTATTTCACCAGATGGCAAGCGCGTCGCCTGGACCGTCGATGGCGGTAAAGTGGTGATTGCGAGCGCGACGGGCAGTACACGAGTGGAACTCCCACCCACCACAACGTCGATCATGGCACTGGCGTTCGACCCGTCCGGCGAGAAGCTCGCACAAATCGGGCGCGACGGGTTCGTTCGACTCTGGAGCCTGACCGAAAGCGACAAAAAGCCCAAGGAACTGTGGATCGTCCGGATCGGGCGGGGGCAGCGCGCCGCGCTCGCATTCAGCCCGGACGGAAAGCTAATCGCTGCAGCATCGCAGGCCCAGGTTCCGGTGTTCAACACGGCGGACGGGTCCGAGGTCTTCAAGGCGGACCGCTACAGCGAAGACGGCTACGCGCACCACGTGGCCTTCAGCCCCGACAGCAAGCTGCTGATGTTTGGTTCCAGCGGAACGGCCGGCCGCGTGGAAGTGTGGGAGCTGGCCACGCAGGGGCTGGTCCGAAGCTACACCACCGGGTACGGCGGAATCTCGCGGCTCGCCGTCTTCCCGGACGGAACGCTCGTCGCGTCCGCGGGCGCGGAAGAAGCCGTAACGGTCTGGGATCTGACGTTCCGCAGTACGAAACCCGCACCAACCGCCGATGAGTTACGCACCGCGTGGATCAGCCTGGAATCGCCCGATGCGGCCGTGGGGTACCCTGCAACGAAGCTCCTCGCGGCAGCGGGTGAAGCCGGCACCGAGACCATTGCCCGGAGTGCAAAGGATCTGCTCACGACGCAGCAGAAAATTCAGAGTTGGGTCGATGATCTCGCGTCCGAAACCCTTGCCGTCCGCGAAGTCGCGTCGAAACAGTTGTTCGATCTCGGCACGCGCGCGATACCCACACTCACCGCCGCGTCGAAATCAAAGAACACCGACCTGCGCGACCGCGCTCAGGCGCTTTTAAGCAAGATGGAAGAAAAGGGGTTGAGCACACCCGCACACGGCTTCGTCGGCGATTCGATTCGTCTCTACCGTGCTGTGCAAGCACTCGAAGCGATCGGCACTCCCAAGGCGCAAACGGTACTCAGTGAAATCGCGACCACGAGCGGGCGCCCGGGCGACGAGGCCAAAGCCGCACTCGCGCGGCTCAAGAAGAAGTAACAAACGCACAATCGGCGCTCGCCGCTCCAGTTCCCGGATGTATGATCGGGGCAGCCCAGCTTCCGCGGAGCGAGCATCGGCCATGACCACTCTGACCTGCCCGAAGTGCCGACAGGGGATGCCCGAAACTGCACTGGACACGGGCCAATGCCCGGCGTGCGGATTCCCGCTCGAAGGACCGGTCGTTCTCAACGAGCAGCAACGCCAAGAGAGCCGCCCGTTCCCGGTCCTGATACTGTCGATTGCGGTGGGTGTCCTCGCGATCGGGACTTACGCTTACTTCAAACGGCCCGAAATTCCCCCGCGAAGCCTCCCGCCGGAACGCCCTCTCGCAACGCCGGAACCAGAAAGTGCGGTCGCGAAGCACATCCTGCCGTTCACGCCGTCATCGCTAACCAACAACGCACCGAGAAGCGAGCGGGGTGCCCACAACCCCGCCGACCCGTCCGATGACAAGAACGCGCAAGAACGCACCGCGGTCGTGGAGCCGAGAAAAGAACCCCCGCGGCCAACCGGCATTGTGATGAAGATCGACCCCAAGATCGCGCCGAAGCGCGACTTCGACAACCCCGACGACACGGCCACCCTTCCCGACCTCGCCACCGGCGATCGGGTCACCCTCACGGGGAAATTGCGTGTGCTCAAGATCGGTTCGGTGAACGGGAAAGCCTCGATCGATGCCACGGGCTTGGTGGCCGAGGAGATCGTCATTTCGGGCGATCTAAACGGCGAAGCGGTCGTGCAACTCAACGCACCGAACGGAAAAGTGACTATCGGCGGTACGTCGGTGGCTCCTCGAAAATCACCATCGTCGCGCCTGGGGGCGAGGTGATTGTTCTGGAGTCATCCGGGCGCTTGACGGATCGCTCAACCACGGTCGTCACCGCAAAGCGCCTGGAAATCGCCGGGAAAATGCTCGGGAACTCGCGGTTAGTTGCGACGCTGACAACGGATGGGTTACTGAAGGTGACCGCCGCCGAAGACAACGCGACGCTGACCTACAAAAAGGCCGCCGAGAGCGACCCGCCGATCACTATCGAGAAGGGCGCAATTCGCGGTGGAGCGAAGGTCATCGGAGAATGACTCAGCCGCGGAAGTTGAAAATCACTTCCGGCGCAAGCGCTCGGCGTCCGCATGCTGAGCAACTAGCGCGCGGTGCAGGTCATCGAGCATCGCATCGCGTTTCATGTTCTGGTAGCGCAGGGGGTCGATGGGTTCGCCCACCGAAATCGCGATCGTACTCGCTTCCGGCGGCAGCATGAGCGGAGACAGCTTCGGCACCTTCATGTGCCGCGACCACGCCGCGAACGCCCCCGCGATGCCGACCGGCACGATCGGGCAGTTCACGCGCTTGATGAGCAGCGACACACCGGCCTTAAGCGGCTCCACAGAGCCGTCCTGCGTGCGCTCGCCCTCCGGGAACACGAGCACCGCCTGCCCCTGCCCCAGCGCGTCCAACACCGCCTGGATGCCGTCCTTCCCCATGCTCCGATCGATCGGGATCGCGTTCAGGCTGCGGATAATGGGAGCCAGTCCGCGCTGCTCGAATAGGTTCTTGCGCGCGAGGTACGAGAGGTAGCGCCGCGACGACAGCCCCACCATCACCGGGTCGAACATCGACTGGTGGTTCGCGAGCACCAGCACCGGCCCGCGGAGCGGCATGTTCTTCCACCCGCTGCGCCGGATGCTGAACCCGAACGTGAAGAAAGTGAACGAGGACCAGAAGACGGTGTCGTACCACATGCGGCCGACGAAATTCGGGCGGTCTGCCATATCCGAAGTGCTTTCTGTTCTGGCGGTCAGAGCCGCGGACATGTGCGGAGGTCGCGGACGACGTTCTCTAAGCGGTTAATGACTTCGTTCGTGGTGAGGCGCGTGGTATCGAGGACCATCGCGTCGGGAGCAGGAGTCATCGGAGCGAGTTCGCGGAGGGCGTCGCGCCGGTCGCGTTCTTCCTGATCGCGCATCACGTCTTCGACGCTCACCACGTCGCCCTTGGCCGCGAGTTCGGCCGCGCGGCGCTCGGCCCGCACCCGCGCGTCAGCGACCAAAAGAACTTGCAATCAGCAGTCGGGAACACGAACGAACCCTGGTCGCGCCCGTCGCAGATCATGTCGTGCCCGGTCGCAGCTGCGCGCTGAGCGGCCACGAGCATCAGGCGCACCGCCCGATGAACGGCCACCTCACTCGCGCCACGCGACACTTCCGGCGTGCGGATCGCCGTCGTCACGTTCTCGCCATTCAGCAAGATGCAGCCCGGCGGAACTTCGACGCGAACCTCTGGCAACGCGGCCGTGACCGCAGTCTCTTCGCTGGGGCGAATGCCCAACCGCAGGACCGCGAGCGCGACAGCGCGGTACATCGCGCCCGTATTCAAGTACTCGAACCCCAAGCGGGCCGCGAGTTCTTTCGTAACGGTGCTCTTCCCGACCCCGGACGGGCCGTCGATAGTAACGATCATGTCTCGCGCGGGATGCGGAGTGCGGAACTGAAAACCAAGAACGGAAGACAATCGTCTTCCGTTCTGAGTATCGTGCCCGCGCTTCTCGGAGTTACTTGATTCGCAGCGTAACGGTTTCCTTGTCCTTGATGACGCTCCGCGTGGCCGCGGCGCCGGACTGAAGGAGTTGGTAGGTGAACTCTCCGGCCGGCACTTCGACATCGATCTTCGTGTTCGGTGCGATCCGGTGCGACTTCTCGTTGATGACCATCGAGATCTCAACCGGGTACTCGTTCACCACCTTCACGATGCCCCGCGGCTTCGCTTCGGGGACGATCGCCGGCTTCAACGCGGTTTGCGTCTTCAGCGATTTGAGTTCGTTGTCGAGTTCCGCAATGCGGTTCCTCAACCGCTTGATGTCCTCAACCGCACCGGGATCACTCGGAAGCGTGATGCCGACACTATCTTTCTTACCGGTCAGCAGTTCGGTAAGTTTCTCCACTTTCGTTTCGAGTTCCGCGATTCTTTTGGTCGCCGCAGTCAGATCTTTTTTGAGTTTTTCTGTCTCGGTTTCTTCAGCTTTGACGGGGACCGTCGGGATCACCGGCACGACGGGCGGAGCGGCCCGGGCCTGCTCCGCGGTAAGCATCGCCCCGCTAAGGACCGCGAGGGCGGCCGTCTGTTTGAAGTTGAGCATGGCGGTGTCTCGTGGTGTCGAATTCAGTGGGTTGCCCGCCGGGGCCGGGTACACGGACTTATCAGTCGAACCGAACGACAATTCCGGCGGCTTCGACTGATTGGTCGGCAGCGCCGGCACGTCGCGCCCGCCCGGACTGGTGGGCGGGAACCCTGCGGGTACCGCTGGCGCAATCGGCGTTGGATTGAGCGTATTCCCTGGAATAGCCGGGTTCAAGCCAGAATCCGGTTTGCCCGGTAACATCGGCTGCGACGGTTCGGTATTTTGTACCGGTGGTAACGACGGCGCAATCCCCGCAGGTGAGGGAAGGACCGGCACTACCGGCGCGGGCGGTGTTGGAACCATTAGCGACTTTTGCGGCTCGGCTTTGTCTTTTTCACCCGGGAATGGAGGAAGCGCTGGCGGCGCGCTCGGGCCGCTCGGCTTCGGCACTGGCAAGACGGAAGCGGGCGGCACAACCGGGGCCGGTGGCATCAGGTCCGCGGGCGGGGCCGGAATCGTCAGCTTCGCATCTGGCAGCGTCGGCGCGCTGGGGAGTTTCGGCAAATCAATTGGCGGAAGTGACGGAACGGGAGGCAGCAGGTTCTTGTCCGCTCCCGCACCAGCTTCGGGCGCACGCGGACCAGCCCCGACCGGTTCGAGGTTCGGCGGAAATGGTGCGGGCGGAGCGGGAATGGCAGGCACGGTCGGAACGGCGGGCACAACCGGGCTGGGAGTCGTGGGTGTGGGGATCGGGAGCGCGGCCCCGGCCGGAACAACACCCTCGCTGGATGCGGGGGGCGTGTCGCGTCGGTCCACTTCCGCGACCGCCGGCGCTGCGGGAGCCGCTGAACGCGACCAAGCCGCGTCTTCGATCACTGGCGCGGACGGTTCTTGCGACCCGGCACGCGCCCGAACGCCGATCAGCCCGCCCGCAACGACGCTCCCGCCGACCGCGATCGCCGCAACCTTGCGCCACCACTGTTTGCGTTCCGTCGTCATCGGGGCGTCCTTTCACGTTAGTCGCGTAGGTCAGTCGCGTTCGCCGGAAACACGGGTCGGGCGGATGCGCTCCGCCCGACCGCTAGCTCGTCGCTCTCAGCTCTCTTCAAACATCGCGACGCGGTTCACCGGTTCGCCGCCGAACTCGGCCCATTCCTCTTCCGCCGGCTTGTATTCCATCAGGTAGGCGTCTTCGCCGCTGTCCTCGTAGTAGTTCCGGAGGACGCGAGCCGCCTTGAACCGGTGCGACCGGAAGAACAGTTGCGCGGCCGTGTTTCCTTCGCGCACCGCGAGCGTGAGCTTCTGCCGGCGGTGGCTGCACAACTTGTAGATCAGTTTGCCGATGAGCAGCCCGCCCACCCCGCTCCGGCGAACCGCCGGGGCCACGGCGAAGTTCAACAGTTGCAGGCGCGCGCGGTGCAACTCATAAATCATGAACCCGATGATCGTGTCGCCGCGCTCGGCGACCATTCCGATGCAGTTCCGCTGGCGCAGGCACCGGAGGAAATCGTCCTCGGTCCAGGCGTACTCGAAACTCGACAGCTCGATCCCCATCACGTCGGGCATGTCCCGCCGGATCATCCAGCGGATGTGGATCGCGTTCGCGTCCGTCTCGACCCGGTCCCTGCGCGGCGCACGACTAATGCTCATGAACGGACTCCCTCCCCCGACCGGCCCCGCAGCGCATCCCGCGGACCCGGCATGAAGCCGTCGGACTGTAGCAACCCCCGCCATTCCCTTCCACTGCACCTCGCCTCGTGCCCCCGCACGACCGAGGTTCTCTCGCGAACCCGACTTACCGCCTCCGCATTAACAGCGGAGGCATGGTCACTGCCCTGTTTCTTCACGCCCCTCGTGGGCACCCCTGCCCACGCGGAGCACTCCCTATCCTGCTTGCGATACCCACTGCCCTTGCGGGCAGGGTTCACCGCTCGCTTGTGGGTCACTCCTTGTAGAACCGCGTGCTCTCTTCCTTGACCACCGGCGTGCGAACCTGATCGCAGGTGAGTTGCACCCGGAACCGTTGGTCGCCGGCCGCGGCCCCGCGGACCCGCACGCGGTAGACCGTCTCGCCCTTCACCGCCAGCGTCGGGATCGGCTCGAACACCAGCGTCTGCCCGGTGGCCTTCGCCTGCGTCGGGCCGTTCGAGTTCGTGAACGTGGTCCCTTCGGCAAGAGCGGCCATGATTTGCACGTTGGTGCAGGCGCCCGTGCCCTGGTTCACGATCCGGATCTCGTAGACCGCTTCCTTGCCAACCTCGACAGGGTTCTCGAGCCCGGCCACATCGAACCGCAGAGCGGCCACGCCCTCGGCCTTGATCGCGGTGTCGGCCTTCGCCTCTAGCACACGTCCGGCCCGGACCGCAACGCCACCCGCAGGAGCCACGCCGCCCGGCTGAACTTCCGGTGCGGCCGTCGCGGTGGTCCGCAGAGCCACGTCGCCCGCGGCTCCGGCCCGCAGCTTGATACCGACGGCCTTGGTGCCGCCCGCGGCCAGCCCGTTCAGCTTCCAGGTCACCACGCGGTTGGTCGCATTGAAGGCGCCGCTGTCACTCGCTTGCACGAAGTCGAAGCCATCCGGCAGCACCGAGTGAACCGTGATCGTGTCCGTCGCGGCCGTACCCGGGTTCGAGAGCTTGATTTCGTAGGTCGGCTCGGCCCGAACGAGGCACTTCGCCGGACCCGATTGCGCGATCTGGAGCAGCGGTTCGACCACGTTCACGGACGCCCGCGCGGTCGCTTCCGAACTGCCCTCAGCAGCCACAGACACCTGGCACGATTGCAATCCGGCTTTGAGCGCACTCAATTGCAGCTCGACCGTCCGCGATTCGCCCGCGGGCAAGCTCGCGAGCTTGGTCACGAGTTCCTTACCCTGGTCGCGATAGTCCAGCCCTTCCGACAGGAGCGCACGGAACACTAGCTGTTGCGCGGGACCGGTCCCGGAGTTCGTGACCTTGATCTTGAACACCGGCTCTTCGCCCGCACGAGCCACTTCGGGGCACCCGACGGTGACCGCGAGGCGCGGGCGGGTCACTTTGGTCTTCGCGTCGACGGACGCGGAGTACGTCACCGTTGCGCGGCTGCGGAGTTCGCCCTCTTCAGTCGGCCGCACCCGCACGGCGATCCGCTTCTCGGTAGCGCCGTCCATCGAGCCGAGCGCCCAAACCAACTTGTCGCCGCTCACTTCGGCGGGCGGATCGCTGCCGATGTACTGGGCGCCGGCCGGGATGTCGTCTTCCACGCGGACGTTCTGCACCACGACGTTGCCCGTGTTGCGAACGACGATCTCGTAGCGCCATTCGGAGTTGAACACGACCGAATCGGGGCAGACCGCGTCGATCGTCACGCTCTGCGACACGCGGCTCGGGAGCGGTGCGCCAGCGGGCGCAGTGGACACACTCGGCCCCGGGGGAACAAGCGGCGCCACACTACCCGGCGCGGGAATCGATGGCCGAACGGCGCCTCCCGGCGGAGCGACCGGCGTGGGCGGGAATGCGGGCGGGGTGGACGGACCGGCCGGCGGCGGGATCAAGCCCCCGGGCGCGGGCGGTACCGGAACGAACGGCGGAGCGGACGGGGCAGTCGGCGCGCCGCCAGTGGCTGGCGGAATCGCGGGGCCACCGGGCGCTGGGGCGAACTTGTTGTCCCCCGGTTCGACGCTCAGACTCGGCGGCGGGAGCGGGCGCGTCGGTGGGGTGACAGATCCGGGCATCTCCATACTCGGTGCCGGGATGTCAAACGCAGCGGCCGGGCGAACCGGATCGGCCCCCGCGATGCCGGGCCGCGGGCGGTTTACGGGTTGGTTACCGGCCGGGTACACGCCGTTTTGCGGTTGAGCGCCCGAAGCCGGGTACGTGCCGCCCGCGGGTCGGGTTCCCTGTTGGTTCGGGTTGCCGAGTCCCGCAGCCGGTGAGGGGATGGGCTGGTTCGAGTTCGGTGTCCACTCGTTGTAGGGGCGCGTCGTACCCGAAGTCGTGCCGCTGGCCGGCACCACCTTGGGCTGTGTGTACCCGCTACTCGGCTGTTGGGCCACCACCGTCCCCAGCACGGCTAGGCCCGCGACCGCAACAGCGGCCGTGAGCACAATCGGTCGTTTACGCACGGCCTTCTCCCCCTCAGACAGGTCGATCCGCTACTCAGTGCCGGCGCACCGGCTCCGCGTCGCATTCCCCGGCTCCCCCGAGCCGCACCGCTTATGAATCCGCCCCCGCCCCGTTAGATGGGAGGCGGGTACTTGATCGCGTTCTTCGTCATCTTCGCCGCGATCGCCTCGGACAAATCGATCCCGGTGTGAGCGCTGAGCAGGAACACGATGTTCGCGACGTCCGCCAGTTCGTCCGCGACCGCCTCGCGCGTCGCCGGGTTCGCGGCCACGGCGACCGACTCCTCGGCCGTCAGCCAGCGGAAGATGTCGCACAACTCGCCGACCTCGCTCGCCAGAGCCATCGTGAGGTTCTTCGGCGTGTGGTACGGCTCCCAGCCGCGCACGGTGGCGAACCGGCGAATACCGTCTTTGAGCGATTCCACCGGAGTGGTCGCGTCCATTGTGCCCTCCGGCCCTGTCAGCCGAGCGTCTCGCGGACCGGGGCGTTTCGGATTCGTGATTACTGGTGAACGGCTACCGGTCGTTTCCCCCGTCGATAGCCGTCCGATTTCGGCCACGAGGTATAGCGGTGGCGAGATGTGTGTCAACAGAAAATGAAAGGAAAACAAGCCGTTCGATGCGTAAAGGTGGGCAAGCGGAGCGGTCCGGTCTTCGCTGAATCACCCAAGCTGCGCGGCTATCCGCCAACGAGAAAATATTCGACCGAAACCTCACTTGCTCTCGCCGAAGCACACCGTTATTGCACGCGCTGAACCAAACTATCCCTATCGTTCGGTGAAGCATGGTCGCCACGACCGGGCTTCTGGCGTGCCTCGTCCTGGCGACGGTGGCGTGCCTGGGCTATCTCGTCCCCACGCTCGCGGGGCTTCGGCGCCGGCGCACGTACTTGCGTGCGCCGACGTGTACGTTCACGGTCCTCGTCCCCGCGCACAATGAGGAGGACGCGCTGCCGCGAACGCTGCGGAGCTTGGCCGCACTCGATTACCCGCGCGAACTGGTGCGAGTTTGTGTCGTCGCGGACAACTGCACCGACGACACCGCACGGGTCGCTCGCGAAGCGGCCGTCACGTGCCTCGTGCGGTACGACCCGGTGAAGCGCGGGAAGGGGTACGCACTCGCGTTCGGTCTGGAGCGCGTGTTGAAGGGCGCGCCGGATGTCGTGTTCGTCCTTGATGCAGACTGCTCACTGAATCGCGATGCGCTCCAAGCACTTGACGCGACGTTCGCGACCAGCGCGGACGCGGCACAAGTGGCAGTGCGGTCCCGGAACGCGGACGACGGCCCGGCCGGGTTCGTCGCCGCGGTGGGGGCGGCATTCGATGATTCCACCGCAGCGGGTTGGGACCGGCTCGGCTTTTCCGTTCCACTACGCGGAACCGGCATGGCGTTTCGCCGGAGCGTTTTCGCGCGCGTTCCGTGGGAGGCGTTCGGGGCCACGGAAGACGCAGAATACGCGCAGCGACTCAGGGCCGCGCGCATCCGCGTGCGCTATTGCGGCGGGGCAGAAGTGTCGTGTGAAGCGCCACCCTCGGTCGCGGATCTGTGCCAACAGCGCCGGCGCTGGCGCGGGGCCGGCTTGCTCGCGAGCAAGCCACTCGTGCTTGCGTATCTTGCTTTTACGACGTTAGTTAGCATCGCGAGCAGCTTCGTTGTTTGGCCGGCTGCGATTGTGTCCGTGATCGCGATTCTGTACTTACGGGCGATGTGGATCGTGGGGCTATCGCCGAAGCGCCTCGGTTTACTGTTGAAGTCACCAGTCGTGGTGGCGCGATTGAGTTGGGTCACGCTGGCGGGCTTGGTGCGTCGCAGTTCAAGTTGGCAGCGCACCACGCGCCCGCTCGAAAGTACGAGACGCGCAGCATGAAGTTTGCCCGACGGACGAGTTGGCTCAAACGCACAGCACTAGCCCCCTTCAGCCGAACCCGCGTAGCGGGTTCCAGTGTGTGGCTCACGTTCGATGACGGCCCGCACCCAGAACACACGCCCGCAGTGCTGGACCGACTCGCGGCGCTCAACGTGCGAGCGGCGTTCTTCCTCGTCGGCAGGCGCATCGCTGATCCGACACTCGTGACACACATCACGTCCGCCGGACACACACTGGGGAACCACACGTTCGAGCACGAACTTCCGGGTTGGCTCGATATTCAGAAGTCACTCGCCGATTCGCGGAAGTGCCAAAACCTTATCCCGAACGCGACTCTGTTCCGCCCGGCGCTCGGGAAACTGCGGCCCGGTGCGTGGATCGCAGCGCAGCGTTTGGGTCTGAAGTGCGTGCATTGGTCGCTTGACAGTGGCGATTGGCAGTGTCGCAGCGAATCCGACGCGATCCAGTGCGCGCGGGAAGTGCTGGAACTCGTGCGGCCCGGCGACATCGTGCTCTTTCACGACGACCACGACCGGATCGGCACGATCCTTGATCTGGTGCTGCCGGCGCTTGCGGCCCGTCAACTCTTGCCCAATACCAGATCCACGACCCAGCACCCGCGCGCGTGAGCAAATTGAGTGGCACCCGAAACCCGCGGAGCTCCCCGTGTGCGCTGGTCACGACAGTGGTTCAGGATGTCGTCGTTATCACACCCGGCGTCCTGAAGTGCGTCGGCCAAAATGGGCATCGGGCTGAAGTCGCACGATTCGTACATCTGCCGCGCCAGCGCTACCGCAGTATCAGTGCGCCACTCGGGGGGAAACTCTTTCACCGGCGGACGGAACGGGTTACCGAACAGGCACCGGAGCAATCCCGAACAATACGCATCAAGTCTCTCCGGTCGGACCGGGTCGCACAGGCTCGCCGACATCGCAAGGTTCACCACACGATCCACACCGGAAGCGCCTTCAATGAGGTGCACGATGGCACGAGCAGCGTACTCTTGCGCACCGGTGAATCTGGCGCTCCGAAGGGAACGTTCTAACCCGTCACGGGCCGCATCGAAATCTTTTATTGTCTCCAAGCCGAGCGCCACTCCTTCCACGGCTTCGAGCACAGCAAGGAACGGGGCATTAAGCAACCGGTCTACTCTGCGACAAAGGGCGCACCCGAAGATCAAGGAGCGTTTTTCCCGTTCCTGTACCGACCACGGAAGGGGGCGACCAAAGTTTATGTCGTCACCTCGCACCAGAGCGTACATGCTTGTTGGCCAATCCCGCGTTAGCCACTCATCTTCGCTCATAATTCGGCCCAAGCTTCAATTTGACCGGAACCATTCACGATCCGGCGCGCCCCGGATTCCAGCCATCGTAATTGTCACGTGCCGGCGTTCCGATGTTCGCGGAGAATTTTCTAACACATACGATTCACTCACGCCGGTCGTTCGTCCCCAGGTTTCTTCTTCCGCTTGCGCAGTTCCTCCAGGCGCGCTTTGATTTTTCCCTCGTGACCGCGGTCGGTGGGGTGGTAATACTCCGCGTCCGTGGGGATGTACTCCTGGTCGACCCACCCGCCCTCGAAGTCGTGGGCGTACTTGTAACCAACCCCGTGCCCGAGCGTTTCCTTCGCGCCGCGATAGTTCTTGTCCCGGAGGTGCAACGGAACCGGCAGCGTGCGCCCCTCCTTCACGTCTTTTGCCGCGGCTTCGCCGGCCATGTAGCTCGCGTTCGACTTCTGCGCGGTCGCGAGGTAACAGACCGCGTGCGCCAGGTTGATCCGGCACTCCGGTAAGCCGACCTTCTCCACTGCGTCCCACGCCGCGTTCGCGAGCACCACGCCGAACGGGTCCGCGTTGCCCACGTCCTCGGACGCGAAGATGACCAGGCGCCGGGCCACGAACCGCGGGTCTTCGCCCCCCTCCAGCATCCGGGCCATCCAGTACAACGCGGCGTCCGGGTCGCTCCCGCGGAGGCTCTTGATAAACGCCGACGCGGTGTCGTAGTGCGTGTCGCCGGTCGGGTCGAACTCGATCACTTTCTGCTGAATGGAATCTTGCGCGAGTGTAATATCAAACAGGATGCCGGAGGCAGAACCTACCCCCCCGGCCCCCTCCCTAAAGGGAAGGGGGAGGTAGAACCATCAGAGGCAGACGTAGCCCCTACAGCGATTTCGCGTGCCTGCTCCCCTTCCCTTTAGGGAGGGGGGCTGGGGGGGTAGGTCTTGCATTCTCCGGTGCGAGGGCCGACTTCACGCCGATCTCCAGAGCCGTGAGCGCCCGGCGGGCGTCTCCGTCGCACGTTTCGACCAGGAACGCCATTGCGTCCTCGGTGATCGTCACATTCTGCTTGCCCAGTCCGCGCTCCTTGTCCGCGAGGGCGCGCGAAATCAGCGTGCGAATGTCGTCTCGGGTCAACGGCTCGAAACGGAAGATCTGGCTCCGTGACAGGAGCGGCGTGTTGATCGCGAAAAACGGGTTCTGGGTCGTCGCGCCAATGAGGATGATGACGCCGTCTTCCACGTCGGGCAGGAGTACGTCTTGCTGCGCGCGGTTGAAACGGTGCATTTCGTCGAGAAACAGAATCGTGCGCTCGCCGAGCTCTTCGAGGTGACCGCGGGCCTCGGCGAGCAGTTCGCGCACTTCCTTGATGCCGGCCGCGACCGCGTTCAGTGGCTTGAAGCGGCTCTTGGTGTGGTTCGCGATGACGTGCGCGAGGGCCGTTTTGCCGCACCCGGGCGGTCCGTAGAAGATCAACGAGTTCAGCCGGTCCGCGAGGAGCATCCGCCGGAGCAACTTGCCCGGCCCGAGAAAGTGGCCCTGCCCGACGTACTCGTCGAGCGTGCGTGGGCGCATTCGTGCGGCGAGCGGACGGGCCTTCGAGCGGTTCTCTTGCCGCAAATCGTCAAACAGGTCCACAACGGAGCCTCCGGTTTCGGGACTCCGTCATACTACCTTGGGATACAGAGTTACACCAGACGAGGTGAATCAGCGCCCGAACGCCAACCAGCCGATCAACACACCGGCCACGAGCATCCCAAGCGCGACACCAACAACGAGCCCCATCCCCCCGCGCACGGACCGGCGCAACGGGACGATCAGTGGTTCCGGGGGAACGTCGCGGTCCGGTGCCGTCACGACCGTGGGTGTCGGCGACCGCGCGGTTTCGGAACTGGAGAGCGCGGTTGTGATCTTCCCCGTGTCGGAGAAGTCGAACTCGCCCGAATCGGCCGGCCCGTGGCCACGGGGCACCACTCCAAGGCGACCGGAACTACCGTGTACGGACCAGCCCCCGATCGCGGACTGACGGTTCTGCCCGATCTTCGTCCGCGACAGCCCCGTCATCACGTGCGAGCTGGCACCGACCCACGGTTCGAGAGCGGCGATCACATCCGCGGCCGTTTGGTACCGCTCGGCGGGCTTCTTCGCGAGCATCCGGGCGACCACTTCGGGCAATCCGGCGGGGAGGTCCGGTCGAAGGTCCGCGACCACCGGCGCGTCCTTTTCATCTGGTGCTGCATCAACTTCTGGGTCGTGTTCCCGTCGAACGGTGTCTTACCCACCAGCAGCGTGTACAGCGTCGCACCCAGGCTGTACACGTCCGCGCGGCCGTCAATATTCGGACTGTTGATGGCCTGCTCGGGAGAGATAAAGTCAGCGGTGCCGACTACCGCCCCCCGGTCGAGCACTTCGGTCAGTTTGTCTTCTTCGCTCCCGGACCGGGCCAAACCCATGTCCAGCACCTTCACCACCCCAAACCGATCACGGATCAAGTTCCCCGGCTTGATGTCGCGGTGAATGAACCCGCGCTCGTGGGCGTGCTGAAGCCCGGACGCGGCCTGGGCGATGTACTCCGCCGCGACCTCGGGCGGAACGCTCCCGTCCCGATCGAGCGTTTCCTGGAGCGTTTCACCGTCCACGAACTCCATCACGAGGTACGGCGTGTCGTTGTGCCGGGCCACGTCGAAGACGCGAACGATGTTCGGGTGGTCCAACGCGGCCGCAGCCCGGGCTTCGCGTAGGAACCGTTCCGTGGCGAGTTGCTGAACCTCTCCGCGAACCGGTGCGAGCACCTTGAGCGCCACCTTGCGGTTCAGTTCCAGGTGTTCCCCCAGATAAACCGCCCCCATCCCCCCGCGCCCGAGCAGATCCTGAACCACATACGGCCCGATCCGGAAGCCCTTGTAGCGCCCGGCCAGGAGCTGCGTGCTCTGGAATTTGGTGAGAAATTTCTTTTGAACCAGCTCGGCCGCGGCCCGGCGCGGGTCGGCCGAAAGCGCGTCCGGTCCCGGGAGCGCGAGGAGGCGCGCGGTCGGGAGCACGTTACTCTGCTTGATAAGTGCAAGCAGATCGGCAGTAGAAACCGGGGCAATGGCCGCCATAGCCCACCGATTCCGGAGTTTTTGGAGGGGTGCGTTCACCTCACGCGAGGTGCCGCGGATTGAACATAGAACAGAAAACCCGAACTTGCCGAAAGTTCGGACGGTTCGCGGGAAATTCGGGCGCTAGTCGCCCGTCGGCTCGCCCCAGCGACGTGAAAGCCCGTGTTCGACCCCGAGTTGGTCACAGATCCGACCGACGACAAAATCGACCATGTCGTCGAGACGTTGGGGCCGAGTGTAGAAGGCCGGCATCGCCGGAAGCACAACGGCCCCGGCCTCCGTCACAGCTACCATGTTTTTGAGCGCAATCAGACCGAGAGGCGTTTCGCGCGGCACCAGGATCAGTTTTCGCCGCTCCTTCAGGTGAACGTCCGCGGCGCGGTGGATCAGGTTCTCCGAAATGCCGTGCGCGACGGCGGCGAGTGTCCCGAGACTACAGGGGCAGATCACCATCCCCCCCGTGAGAAATGACCCGCTCGCGATGCCGGCTCGAAAGTCACGAAAGTGGTGATAGCGCAGCTGCGCGAGATCCACCCCCTCCGCACGCGATCCGAGTAATGCTGCCGCATCAAATTCGTCCGCGTTGAGTCGAACCGTTGAGCCGGCTTCCGCGTCGAGCACCTCGACCGCGGCGGGGCTTATGGTCAGATGGACGTTCCGGCCCGCGCGCAGCAGCACCTCCACGAGCCGCAATCCGTAGGGCGATCCGCTCGCGCCCGTGAACGCCACCACCAGATCGGACGCAGCCATTCAGCCCCCTCGAACGAGACACGCACTTCCAATCCTACCGTTCCCGACGCACAATGGTTAACAAGCCCCTCAAACGCGCCGGACGAACCCATGCGCTGCGCACTCCTCGCTCTCTCGATCGTCCTCGCGTGTGCAATCGCGGTGGCCCAACCGCCCGCACAACCGGCGGGCCTGTCGAACTGGTCGTTCGACGAAATTACGTTGACCAACGGCGCGAAGTTACAGGGACTGATCCTGCACGAACTGCCGGACGGCATCGAGTTCCAGTCCGTATCGCGCCCCCCCGGGCGCCCCACGGTTACGCTCACGAGCTTCCTAACCAAAGCCGAAATTGCCGGCACCAAGAAACTCTCCGACAAGGATCGCGAGACCCTCAAAGAAAAGCTCGCGGAACTGGACCCGAGCGGCGAGGGCGAGCGCAAGCGCATGGAATCGTTGGAACTCGTGCCCACCGACTGGCCCGAAAAACCGGGCGGCGCGAAGATGTACGATTCCGACTACTTTACGCTCGTCTGCACCGGCACCGAAGAACTCACGCGCCGGTCCGCGGTGCGCCTGGAACAGATCTACACCGCGTTCACGCGGTTCCTCCCACCGACGGTCAAGAACGGGCGCCCGACGAAGATCATGCTCGCCACCGATCCGGGCGAGTACAAGGCACTGCTCGGCGGCGCGCGGGTGCTGAACCCCGCCGTGTTCGACGTGACGAACAACCGCATCTTGTGTGGGAGCGATCTCACGCGACTCGGCACCGATTTGCAATCGGCCCGCGTTCATCACGCACAGCAACTCGCCGGGCTGGACCGCTACGAAGACGGCGTGCGCAAACTGTACAAGGGCGAGGAACTGGCGCGGCACCTGAAAACGATCTCGGCCGAAAAGAAGCGCGTTTACGCGGCCGATGTGAACAACGGGCTCAAGTTCGACACCGCGACCGGCAAATTGCTCTTCGCGCTGCTGTACCACGAATCGTTCCACGCCTACGTCGCGACGTTCGTTTACCCACCGCTGAAGCCCGAAGAAGTCAAGGAGGGGAAAGGAACGGGTGAGCTTCCGCGGTGGCTGAACGAAGGGCTGGCACAGGTGTTCGAGACGGCCGTGGTGGAGGCCGGCGAACTCCGCGCGGATCACCCGGATAAAGAGCGGCTCCAGCGCACGAAAGACTGGCTCAAGCTGAAGAACGGCAACGCACTCGTTCCGCTCGGCGACCTGCTCGCGACCGGGCGCGACGCCTTCATCGCGTCACACGCGGACCAAAAGGTCGCGTCCGACCGGGCGTACCTCTCGTGCTGGGCACTGGCCCACTACCTGACGTTCGACCGCAAGCTCATCGGCACGCAGGAGTTCAACAAATATTTGACCGCGCTCAACAGTGGGGGCGATCCGAAAAAGACGTTCGCGGCGCTAGTGGAGAAAGACCTGACCGCGTTCGAGAAGGACTGGCACACCTACCTGTCGCGCCTCCAAACAAACGGCACTCTGGCAAAGTAGAGATACGTTCGAGGCAATTAGCTCGGATCGGAATGATAAATTTTGACAGGATTAACAGGATCGACAGGATTCAACACAGTTCAAGCGAACGGCCGTTATGTTTTCATTACCGCCGCACCACGGTGGTCGGTTGCCTTCGCCTCAGAGGAACCCATTTGTAGCACTCGGTTTACGTCCTATCACCAGCCGGCTTACACCGGCCGTTCGGCCCAAGAACTCACCGCGCGTCACCCGCCCGCTTTTTCGTCCATCTTCTCGCTGACCGGTACCGCAGCGCCATTGGCACTCGGTTCCTGAACGCGGACGCCGAACTCCTGGTCCGCTGCGCCATCGGGCGACGGTACGTCCCCCTCCGGTGGCTTGTCGTGGTGCCGACCGGTCACGGTATCGACCGCGATTTCAACCGCCTGACCGACAACGTGCCCCACCGCGACCGCGGGCTTGGCGAGGATGTTGGGTACGTGCGGCGGTTCGCCGGTCGAGACGTGGCGCCCGAAGACGTACTTCTGAATCATCGCACCCGCGATCCCCGACAGAATGGCAATGATGACCTGCGGTTTGTACTCGTTGATCTTGTTGAAAACCAAAAGCACCTGATCGGTGAGGAAGTAGGAGAGCCAGAAGATGATGTTGACGAGCGGGACGGCGTAGATCGCGTCCGCGAGCATGAACCGACCGAGCGGCACCCGGAGCATCCCGGCCACGATGAAGATCGGCCCGCGGATGCCCGGCAGCAGGCGCGCCCCGAGCAGGATCATGATCCCGCGGTCGTGGAAGTTCTTCTCGATCTGCTCGCGCTTCTCCGGCATGATGATCTTGCGCTGCACCCACCCGATGTTGAGCAACTTGCGCCCCCAGAACCGGCCGATGCAGTACAGGGCGCCGTCACCGATCACCACGCCGGCCATCAACACCGGTAGCATGATGTACCACCGGAGCGTCGTGCCCTCGTGCCCCACCAGGATGCCCGCGGTGATGACCGGCAGTTCCTCCGGCAACGGGACCACCGTCGCGGACGCGATCAACGCCACGAACACACCGATGTAGCCGTAATCGCCGAAGTGTTCCAGCATCAATTCCGTCCGGGGGGAGTGCCCGTTGCGCCGGGCGGTCTGGTCAACGTACCGCTACCGGTGTGTTGGGCCAGTGTTCGGCGTTTTGTGTTTGGCGTTTTGCGTTCGGAGTTTAGTGTGTGCGAGCCGGGCGCGGGTGCGCGCGGAGCACCCGCCCTTTCCGAAGACGAAAATACGGAACAACCATGAAACTCGGACTCATCAACTCGGCCTGGGCGCAAGCGGGTAAAGGCACCGCGTTCGGTATTCAGCAGACAAAAGCCATCGGGTTCGACACCATCGACATCTTCGCGGACCCGCTCGACACCGGCGCAAAGGAGCGGAAACTCATCCGGACCGAGTGCGCACGGGCCGACCTCCCCATCGTGAGCGTCGCGTGCGTCGCGGTGGGGCTGATCGACTTTAACCCAAGTGTGCAACGCTTTCACCTCGGGCGCTGCCGCGCGTACCTCGATTTTTGCTACGAACTGGGCGCGCGAAACCTCCTGCTTGTGCTCGGCGAGTACATCTGGGAGCGCCAAGTGATCCCGCCCGCGGAACAGTGGAAGACCGGCGTGGAGCACCTGAAAGCGCTCGGCGACTACGCTGCGAACCTCGGGCTCGATATCGCACTCGAACTCGAACCGTTCAAGCTCTCACTGCTCAACGACGTACCGAACATGGTGCGGTTCATCGACGACGTGAACCACCCGGCCGTGCGCGCGAACATCGATATCTCGCACCTCCAGCTCGCGGGCGCCAAGCCCGAGGAGCTACGCGCATTGAAGGGTAAGGCCATCCATGTTCACATCAGTGATTGCGACGGAAAGGTTCACGGTGATCTTCCTCCGGGCCGTGGTGTTGTGGACTTCGTGCCCTATTTGAAGGAGATCGCGGCACTGAACATCGATGGCGCGATTAGCATCGAACTGGAGTATTCGCCGGAGCCAGAAAAAATCGTCGAGTGGGTGACGGAAGCGTATCGGGCCACGGCGGATTTGATGCAAGAGGCCGGTATCGCGCGCGAATAATAGTAGGTAGTGGGAAGAGTCCAACCGCGGGCACGAGTGACCCACGCAACGAAGTGAGGACGAGCGCTGCTCGATTTTCCCTTCGATTCCGCTGGGTCATTCGTTATTTCTGCGGCGGAGTAGTCGCAATGGCTGATCGATTGATTGAAGGTGATATCACCAAACTGGCGGACGCCGCCAAACTGTCCGGTGAGTGGCAACGGCACGCGGGCCGCGCGGTCCCGGAAGCGAAGAAATTCCTCCAGGGTCCGCAAGCGCGGAAGTTCGAGTTCTGGCAAGCGGTCAAAATCTTCCGCGAACTGGTCTACGGGTTCCGCAAGCTGCACTTCGTCGGCCCGTGTGTGACTGTGTTCGGGTCCGCGCGATTCGACGAGCACCACCGCTACTACGGAATGGCCCGTGAGGTCGGCAAGTATTTGGCCGAATCCGGGTTCACGGTGATGACCGGCGGCGGTCCGGGCATCATGGAAGCGGCCAACCGCGGCGCACGCGACGTGGGCGGGCGCTCGCTCGGCTGCAACATCGTGTTGCCGATGGAGCAGAAGCCGAACCCTTACGTCGATTCGTGGATCGACTTCGAGTATTTCTTCGTCCGCAAGCTGATGCTCGTGAAGTACAGCTATGCGTTCGTGGTGATGCCCGGCGGGTTCGGCACGCTCGATGAGTTGTTCGAGGTCGCCACGCTGATCCAGACGGGCAAGCTCGAACAGTTCCCAGTCGCGCTGATGGGCGTCGACTACTGGCGCCCGTTGCTCGACCAGCTCCGGCTCATGGTCAACGAGAACACGATCAACGCACTCGACCTGGACCAACTGATCGTGTCGGACAACCCCGGCGAAGTGGTGTCCGGAATCACTGACACCGCGATGAAGCGGTTCGGGCTCACTTACGGCCCGAACTGTCAGCCGAAGTGGTGGCTCGGTGAGCGCTTCGGGCGCTGGTGGAACGGGGCCAAGAAGTAGCCGGTTCACGTTCTTTCACAGACGAACTCCAACCGCCCGTCAGCACTTACCCTGAGTGTTGACGGGCGGGAGCATTTCCCACGTACCCTTCCCCACACTCAGCGGCTCCGAATACTCCTCATTTTCTGTTGACATAAAACAAACGTTTGATATATTTCAAGCGTTCAATTGAAACGCTTGTTTTATTCCCACGAACTCCGATGACACCCGACACCCAGCCTGCGCTCCCCGACGAAGAAGCCGACGCCCGCGAGCGTCTACTCGCCGCGGCCCAGGATGCGTTCGCCGAGCGCGGGTTCGAGGGGGCCACGGTGCGCGACATTTGCCGCACGGCCGGGGCCAACATCGCGGCCGTCAATTACTACTTCGGCGACAAGGAAAAGCTTTACGTCGAGTCCGTGAAGCGCGCACACGTCTGTGCGGCGCGGATGGACTCATTCCCGATCTCAGCGGACGCCCCGCCGGTCGAAAAGCTGCGCGCGTTCATCCGCGAAATGGTCGCTCGGATGCACACGCCAGCTAGCACATCGGCCATGAAGCTGATGATGCGCGAGATGGCCGATCCAGGGAAAGCGGCCCACGTCGTTGTGTCCGAGTTCATTCAGCCGGTCGCGTTCGTACTGCGTGCGATCCTCCGCGAGATGCTCCCGCACCTCGACGAACAGCACCTGCTCATGACCGGGTTCAGCATCATCGGCCAGTGCCTCTACTACCGACAGAACCGCCCGGTTTCCGAGCTGATCTTCGGCAAAGAGGCCGTGGCCGCACTCGATGCGACAGCGGTCGCCGATCACGTCATCCGGTTCTCGCTCGCGGCGCTGGGGCACGCGGACCCGATCGGCGCCCCAATCACGGGTGCGGCGAAAACCAACAAGTCCAAAGCCAAGAAGTAACGGAAGCCGTTCCGAAATTCGAGCACACGATCCGACGGGTGACACATGAACTGGGTCGCGCTCAAGATGCTGACCGGGGACAAGGCGAAGTACCTCGGCATCGTGTTCGGGGTGAGCTTCGCCGCGCTCCTGATGGCCCAACAAAGTGCGATCTTCTGCGGGCTGATGCGAAACACCACGAGCCAGATCCGCGACATCCAGGGCGCGGACCTGTGGGTGATGGACCGGAACGTGCAGTTCGTGGACGACACCAAGCCACTCTCGGAGAACGCGCTGTACCGGGTCCGCGGGGTCGAGGGCGTGCGCTGGGCGGTGCGGCTGTACAAGGGCATGGGCCGCGCGCGGCTCGAAGACGGCAACTTCCAGCAGGTCATCGTCCTCGGCGTGGACGACGCGACCCTGGTGGGTGCCCCGGCGCTCGAACAGGGGAAGTTGCTGCACGGCAAGCTGGAAGACCTGCGCCGCCCGGACGCGGTCTTCATGGACGAGTTCGGCTGGCGCTATCTCTACGGGAACGAGCCGTTCCACCCGGGCAAGACGATCGAGATGAACGACAAGCGGGCGGTGATCGTCGGCCTAGCGAAGTGCAACCCGACGTTCCAGACGTTCCCGATCCTGTACTGCACCTATACGCAAGCGGTGAAGTACGTTCCCCAGGAGCGAAAAACGCTCACGTTCATTTTGGCGAAGGCCGAAACCGGCGTGACACCCGAAACACTGTGCGCGCGCATTGAGGAGCAGACCGGCGACCTGCGAGCACTGACCGACGATCAATTCTTCTGGACCACCATCGGCTACTACCTGAAGCGGACCGGCATCCCGATCAACTTCGGGATCACGGTAGCTCTGGGGTTCTTCGTCGGGTGCGCGATCGCCGGGCAGACGTTCTATCTGTTCACGGTCGAGAACCTGAAGCAGTTCGGTTCGCTCAAAGCGATGGGGGTGAGCAACCTGCGCCTCGTGCAGATGATTATGCTCCAGGCGGTCGTCGTGGGCACGATCGGGTACGGACTCGGTGTCGGCGGCGCAGCGCTGTTCGGGTACGTCTTCGAGCGCGCGGTAACGAACGCGCCGCCCGCGTTCCACTTCCCGTGGCAGGTGCTCGCGATCACTGCGGGCGCAGTGGCCGTCATCATCACGATTTCTGCCGCCGTGAGCCTGCGCCGCGTACTGGTTCTCGAACCCGCGGTCGTATTCCGCTAACAGACGGCGCTTGATTTCCCGGTTACCCCAAGCCATCACCGCCCGAGGATGCCGCCCATGACCGCAACCGAAACTGCAATTGCCCTCCGCGGCGTGACCAAGGAATTCGGCACCGGCGACACGAAGACCGTGGCGCTGGCCGACATCACCCTGGATCTGCCCTACGGCGAGTTGGTGCTCCTCGTCGGCCCGTCCGGGTGTGGGAAGACAACGCTCATTTCGGTCGTCGCGGGGTTGCTCGATGCGACGCGGGGAGAAGTGGACGTGCTGGGCCAAAACCTGACCCGCATGGGGAACGGCCGCAAGGTGCGGTTCCGGGGTGACAATATTGGGTTCGTGTTCCAGCAGTACAACCTGCTCCCTGCACTCACCGCGGCGGAAAATGCGTGCGTCCCGCTCCTGATCTCGGGGTGGAGCCGCACGAAGGCGGTCGCCCGTGCTGCCGAATTGCTCACTGCAGTCGGACTGGGCGCGCGGTTGAACTCGTACCCGAACCAACTCTCCGGCGGGCAGCAGCAACGGGTCGCGATCGCCCGCGCACTAGTTCACCACCCGCGGCTCCTCGTGTGCGACGAACCCACCGCGGCGCTCGATGCGTCCAGCGGGCGCACCGTGATGGGACTGATCCGGGAAGTGGCCGTTCAGCCCGATCGCGCGGTGGTGGTCGTGACCCACGACAGCCGCGTGTACGACTTCGGTGATCGCATCGTTTCGATGGCCGACGGGCGTGTTGAGAAGATCGAAACTCGCGCGCACGCGGTGCCCGCATAACCGAACGGAGGTGTGTGGTGGTGATCCGATATTTATTGCCCGCGATCTCGATCGTGGCGTTCTCGTTCGCGGTCCTTCAAATGACCAAGGCCCAGCAGAAGCCGGCGCCGGTTAGTCCGCCGGTGGAACCGGGCACTTCGCCCTTTGGCAAGCAAGTGGCCGGCGCCGGGATCGTCGAACCAGAGACAGAAAATATTGTCGTCGGCACGCACGTTCCCGGTGTGGTGAAAGCGGTCCACGTGCGCGTGGACGACCGGATCCACGCCGGCGAGCCGTTATTCGACCTCGACGACCGGCAGATGAGCGCCGAACTCGCGGTACGCGAATCCGCACGCGACAACGCCGCCGCTCAACTCGCGAAACTGGAAGCAATGCCCCGACGCGAGGAGCTACCACCGCTGGAAGCAAAAGTGCTCGAAGCACGAGCCAACTTGACCGACAAACTCAAGCAGTTCGAGCGCGCGAAGCGCGAGACGGACAGCGGGGTCGGCGCGACGGAGACGTTCGAGGTGCGACAAATGGCCGTCGAGGTGGCCCGCGCGCAACTCCGCCAGTCCGAGGCGGCGCTCGACCTCACGCGGGCCGGGGCGTGGAAGTTCGACGTCGCAGTGACTCGTGCCGCACTCACCCAAGCTCGTGCCCAGTGCGACCAGACGCGAACCGAACTCGATCGTCTTCACGTGACCGCACCTCGCGTGCGCCGACCGGGGACCGATCGCACCCGCAACCCGATTCCGGAAAGCGATCTGGTCCAGTTCCGCGTGCTCCAAGTGAGCGTGCGACCGGGCGAGTACGTCAGCGCCGCAGCCGGGCAATCGATCATCGTGCTGGGTACGGTGGGTCGGCTCCACGTCCGCATTGATGTGGATGAAAACGACATCGCCCGGTTCAAGCCGGGCGCAAAAGGGTCCGCGACGCCGCGTGGGGAGCCGGGTACTCGCTTCCCGCTCTCGTTCGTCCGGGTGGAACCGTTCGTGGTGCCCAAGAAGTCGCTCACAGGCGGCAACACCGAGCGGGTCGACACGCGGGTACTTCAGGTGATCTATGCCCTCGATGTGTCGAACCCGCCACTGTTCGTGGGGCAACAACTCGACGTCTTCCTGGACACCACGACCACACAGCAATGATGCCCAGTGCCTCGCCGAATCACGGGATCTGGAAGTCGATCGTCTGCGACCCTCCGGCCCGAACATCGGCCCGGAGCGGCGTTTCTTCCGGGCGCCCGTAGTTCGCGGGGATCGGAGTCGATTTCCCGACGGGTTTGGTGAGTAAAGCCTTGTCGGGCGCGAGGCGCTTCGCCGCCACCCCGAACCGCTCGGCCGCGGCGGTTGTATCGACCACGCAGACCCGGTGGTGCCCCACCGGCGCCCCGTCCTTGCCGTCGTCCAGCGTGAGCCGGAAGTGCCCGGACTCGTCCGTGATTCCCGTCGCACGCGGTCCCTTGCTGTCGCCGTCGGCCATGAAGATGACCTGTGCGTGCGCCACCGGTCGGCCGCCCCGAGTAACCGTCCCCTCGACCGGCGCGAGCGGGACGTCGGTACCAGAGCACCCGCCGAGCGCGCCAATAACGAAAAGCACGGCAACGCCCACCGCCCCCCGCGGAGGCGGACTAGAAATCGCCATTGATGACCTCCCCGCGTGCCCGCGTACCGAGCTTGGACAGCAGCGCCGGGGTGCCGTTCACCGAGTTCGAGATGAAGCGCACAGACCCGTCGGCAAAAACGAAGTTCGCCCCGCTGGTGTGCTGGCTCCCGTAAGTCATGAGCCGACCCGAGAACTGGTACTGCGCCTGGAACGGGTCGCTCGGGATCGTGGCCGGTAGGCTCCCGTTGAGCGGGTTGTAAGCCGACCCGAGCGGGTTGAAGAACGGATAGCACCATCCGGACGTCATCACCGTGAACGGGATTCCGCCGCTCCCGCCGACCGACGACCACGTATCCCAGTTCGTATCGCGGTTGGAGAACTCACCGAACATGATCGTGTTCGACGTACCGTCCGTGACGTCGGTGATCCGTACCACTCGGTCACAGATCACGCCGTCCATGCCCCATTCGGGGTCGCTCGGGTCCAATCCCGTGTACCCGAGGCGGTAGCTCGTCAGCCCGATGTACGTGTTGGTGCCGGGGATCTGTGCGACCGCCGGGTTGGGCAGGACATCGGACGGGCAAACGTAGGAAGCAACCACGGACGCATCGAGCGAGTTCGCCCCGCCGTCCCCGACCCCGCCCAGCATCGGCGATCCCTTTGCGACGGCTTTGGCGTAGAGCTGCTGGTGTAGCGCTTGTTGCTCCATGTAGGGGAGCAAGCCAACGAACGCGGTCAGGTAACCCGATCCCTTACTGTTCCCGACCTTGGTCACTTGAGGGAACGCCTGCTCTGCGTCGTGGAGGTTGTGAGCAGCCAGCCCGAGCTGCTTGAGGTTGTTGGAACACTTGAGGCGCGCGGCCGCGGCCCGCACCTTCTGAACGGCCGGTAGGAGTAGGCCGATGAGAATGGCGATGATCGCAATCACCACCAACAGCTCGATCAGCGTGAACCCTTTGCGCTTGGGCGCGAGCATCGAATAACCCTCCCGAGTGGAATGAAGCGCCCACGGCGGCAAGCGCACCGCGGGTAAGCGCACCGGCCCAGGAGAGAAGGGCCGGCGCGAGACGAATACACGAACACGTCAGGAAATCACCGGCCCGGCAGCGGGTCGGCGAGTCGACGGCAGGCGGACCGGGCTTCGCGACCGGTGGCACTGTCGGCGGGCAGCTTGGCGAGTTCCTGCAGCAACTTCTTGGCTGCGGAATCGTTTTTCATTTGTTCCAAGGCTTCGATTCCCCGCACGGCCGCTCGGTTAGCCGGAGAACTCGGTCCGATCCCGGCAACAAGGTTCTTCAACCGCGCGCGTGCTTCTGCGGACGTCGTGTTGGCCAGGGCGCTTCGCAATTCCCCTTCTAACCGCGAAGCGTGTTGGGCGAGTTCTTTGGTCGCGGCCTCGCGCATCGCGAACTGGTCGGACCCGAGGTCGGCGATCCACTGTTGAACCTGCTCGGCCGATGCCGGCGCCGTCCCCAGGCGCTCTTTCAAGAACGGCACGCTCGTGTCCGGCGCCGCGGTCAGGGTCGCAATCGCGCGGTGCGCCGCGGCCGCATCGGTCCCAGAAAGTGCGGACCAAAGTTGATCCGCAGTCGCGCGTGCAACCGGTGCGGGCTGTTGCGGCACTGTTAAGTCCCAGACCAGTACCGTGCTGTCCATGCTCGACGAAGCTAAGCGCCGACCGTCCAGACTGAACGCGACTCCCAGGACCGAAGCGCGGTGCCCGGTGAACTTGTAGCGCTCGCGGGCGCTCACAATTTCCCAAACTCTCACGACGCCGTCGGAGCCGGCCGAAGCCAGGGTCCGCCCGTCCGGGGCGAAGGCGAATTCCTGAAACGCCCACCCGAACGTGCGCCCGTCGAGCGGCAAAAGATCCGTTCCGTTGGGCAGATCAATTACCCGAATGTTGGATTGCGGCTCCGCCCCACCCACCGCGAGCATCCGCCCGTCGGCGGACAGCGCGACCGGCGAGCGGAACTGCTGGTGGTTCGCGTTCCGGGGCGGGGGCCAGTGCCGCTCCCGACCATCCGGCAGCGACCAAATGGTGACTCGGGTCGCGCCCTGTTCGAGCGCGGCCAGCGTTTTCCCGTCCGCCGAGAACGCCATGCTCTCCGCCTTGCACTGGTCCGATAGTTTCTTCACCTCGCGGCCCGTTCCGCGATCGAACAACGCGACGCCGGTTGGCCCGGCAACGGCCACGAACTTCCCCTCCGGTGCGAGCGCTACCGAGCGCGTTTCGGCCGGCAGGCGCAGGTCCGCGTGTGATTTTCCTGTGACCGCGTCCCACCGGGTGATTTTCTCGGGGGGCTTGGGTGGAAGCTCAACTAACTCGCCAACGGAAGTAGCAAGCGTTCCGTCGCTATTCAGATCGATCCCCCACACCATCTGGCGCTGCGCCAGCGAGAACTGGCGCCGGAGCCGCCCATCGGCCGTATCCCAGAGGTGAACCGTCGAACCGACAGCCTCGCTGTATGCTGCGGTCGCGAGAGTCGAACCGTCGCGAGAAAACACAACGGGGTGCACGAACCCGTCCGGCATCCCGGCCACCGCCCCCAGCTCGCGACCGGTCGCGATGTCCCAAAGCCCAACACCAAAGGGCCACGCGGTCGCGGCGCGGGTGCCGTCCGGCGATAATCGGTATGCCGTGGACCACGCACTTTCTGACGTCTTGACCGTGGGTTTGGCGGCGCGTCCGGTTTCGGGGTTCCAAAAGCGAATCTGCCCGTTTCCGACTTCGATCAGCGTCCGACCGTCCGGCGCGAAGTTGACGAAGGCGTGTGGCGCAGCGTCTTCCGCGAGCTTGCGGGTCTCGGTCCCCTTCTCTACGTCCCACACGCGCAAGCGCCGGTCCTGCCCCGCGGTCACGAGCGTTTTCCCGTCCGCGGAGAACGCGACCGAACTGACGATCTCCTTATCCACTCCAGCAGTCAGCGTGTGCTGCCGGGTACCGGTGACCAGATCCCAGACGCTCACCTCGGCCATTGGCGACCACGTCCACGACGCGAGCCGCTTCGAGTCCGCGGTGAACGCGAACCGACACCCGCGCCCGATGAGTGTTTGAGCGGTCGCGCCCGTAATTGCATCGAGCAAACGGATCTCGCGCCCCGAATCCCCGCCGCATGCGACCAACTTGCCGTCGGGGGAGAACTCGACGGTGCTCGGACCGGGGCTTTTCGACGGAACCTTCCAAAGCACTTTCGGTTCCGTGCCGGACAAGTCCCAAGCCCACACCTCTTTGATTCCCACCCCGACCAGCTGTTTCCCGTCGCGCGAAGCGCTCACGCTCCAGCACGACGAGGGCGCGTCGATCTTGCGCACCTCGCGCCCGGTCTCCGGTTCCCAGAAGTGAACCGAATCAGTGGCGTGAGCCGAAATCAGCAACTTGCCCCCGGGACCAAACGCGACGTTCGAGATGCCGCCCGGGTTACCAATGCGGAACCGGAGCGTTCCGAGTCGGCTAAGTGCCCCCGGGGGGAGCGGATCGCCGAAGCGATCGGTTCGTGCCCCTTCGGTAGCAGCATCAATGAGACGCGAAGCGGGCGATTCGGGCGCCGCCTGACTCGGATGCTGGGAGAGGAAGACAGCCCCGACGATTGTGCTCAGCGCCGGAATTAACAATAAGCCGCACAGCTTCAATCGCGTCCAGACGGTCGTCTGCGTCACGCTGAGAGCGAGTTGAGCCGCGGTAGTTTGTGCGGGAGCCCCCGCAGCAATCGCCAGCGCCATTTCGGTTGTGTGCGCGACCAAGCCTTTCGGAACCGCAACTGCAACCGGAACGTTGCCGAGAACGGCCGCCAGCACACTGGCCGCAACCGCCACGCCGCGCCGGGCGAGCCGATCGCGCAGGAGCTTCACACCTTGCTTCAGACGGTGAGCGGCAGCGCGATCGGTGACTCCGAGAATGCGCCCGACTTCGGCCTGTGTTTTTCCTTCGACGTAGTAGAGCGTGAGGGGGACACGGAGGCGCTCGGGCAAGCGCGACATTTCATCCGCAACAGCCGCCCGCAACTCCTCATCGGGCGTCTCGTCGGCTTGCGGAACGGCACGTTCGTGCAACCGGGATTGGGCCGCGTCTCGACGTTGGGCGGCCTTTCGTGCGTTGAGAGCGACTTCACGCGACACTTTCTGAAGCCAACCAGCAACGGACTCAGCCCGAACCTGAGTAGCCTTTCGCGCGAGGGCAATAAACGTGGCTTGGAACGCATCCTCCGCGTCCGCTTCGTTACCGAGAACGCGCAAACACGTGGCCCACACGGGCTTACCGTGTCGCACAACCAGTGCGGCAAACGCCCCCTCGTCGCCGGTCGCGAACGCAGAAAGCAGTTCGCCGTCGGCGCGTGGATCGGCCCGCCACAATCCGGTCAGATCGCGGATGTGGTGAGCGAGTCCGCGGGGCACGTCCCGGGCCATGATCTCTCCGAATGTGTAGTTCTCTTCACTCTCCTTAGTAGCCAACGACCGCCCCAAGAACCGAAACGGAAATCGAAAAAATTATCCGAATGATTTCGGTCCAAGTCACAGGTTCCAGTGGGGTCGGTATTTGAGACGATTGCGGGCGGGAAATGCGAGATCGCATTCCGTGACCGATCTCACGGATCAATCACGAAATGCGATCAAAACAGACCTGGGATTACTTGAGGAACCAGTGCGGACCGCTGGTCCAGCCGAGCAGCCGCCGGGCGCCGTGCGGTTCTTCTGGCGATGCGGGAGCCTCAACCGGTGCGCCGCGTTCGGCTCGGGCCAGTCCGGTCAGCACCGGTTCCAGGCGCACCCGCACGTTTTCAGGCTCGCGTTCCAGCCGCGAACGGGCCTGTGCCAGGAAAGAGTTCACAGCACCTTCGGAGGCGACCGTCAGGAAGAACACGATCTGCCGCCACGCATACGCCGCGTTCTTCACCGCCCGGAGCCGCGACTTCCACGGCCCCGTCGTTTGCCGCGCACACCGGCAGATCCCGTCGAACACTCGAAGCGCCAACTCCAGGCAACGCGGACGCAGCACGCCCGCCAGTTCGAGTTCCTGGAACAGCGGCGCGAGGTTGTGCGTGGTCAGGATCTGTTCCTGCTCGATAATGGTCCCGTTCCGCGCAACAAAACTCCCCGAACCACTCGGCCCGGCCAGTTCGGTACACAGCGCCACGAACCCCGGCGAGGTGGGCGCGCCCCAACGCGACGGCTTTACGTCATCGAGTGCGCGCACGCGGGCGAACGGCACACCGTAGTACCGCTCGTACAGTGTCCCTTCGAGAACCCCGGCCGCGATCTGTGCGGCTTGCAGGAACTTCTCGGAGAACGTGCCCATGAAGATGTCGGCCGCGATCTCGTCCACGATCGGCACCTTCAGACCCGCACTCTCCACCAGCGCGCGGACCTCCTGCAACAGCTTGTTGGGCAGGATCTGTTGTGGGAACCCGGTGAGAGCTGCCGCGATCAACTCTTCCAGCGCTAATCGCGCCTGGCGCTGAGTATCGGCGGTGTTGGTTCGCAAACGATCGATCGCACGCACCCACGGTAATTCTTCCAACTTCACCTGGCTCTGAAGGTTCAGAAGGAGCAGCGACCGCCGGCGCCGGAACGCGGTGTAAATGTCCACGTACAGTCGGCGCAGTTCCGGGTCGGAGATACCCGCGGCCCGAATCTGCGACGTGAGTTGCGGGACGACGCGCGCGAGCGCCTCCGCCGACGGAATAATGCCTTCCGCCATCAGGACCGGCAGCGGCGCATCGAGCGCCCGACGAACCTTCCGCGCGAGCGGTTCCGACACGCCCGCTCCTACGGGCACACCAAATTGCTGAGATTCACTCTCGGTGAAAGGAGCAAGCACCGCGTCGAGCGTGGGCAGACCTTCGGAAGCGGGGAACTCCGCCAGACGCTTCACGAGAACGCGGGCCAGTTCGTGCCGCCCCGGAGCGGCGACTTGTCGGGCGTGAAAGGCGCGCCGCTCCCGTTCGCGCTCCGAACCAGGCGCGCCGCGTCGAGAAACGATCCCGGCCAGGATCGTGCGAATACGACCAACATCACGGCCAGTTAATCGGCGCGGATCGTTCACGCACTGTGCCAAGTGAGTGCGGAGCGTAGCGAACCCGTCCTTGGGCGAATCGGGCGACTTGCACAGGTGGTGTGTGGCACGCAACGTCCGGTAGTCGTTCAGCACCTCCTTGGCGCGTTCGGTCCAGCCGGTTGGGTAGTGCTGACAGGGCCAACCGCCCTCCACGCGATACTTACCATCGAGTTCGCGGTGAAGCGTCGGGAGCGGCCCCTCGACCGTTTCCGCGAACAGTGCCACGACGCGATCATAGAGTGGTTGCCAGACGAGTACGGCCTCTTTCTGCTGTTCCGTGCGCGCACTCGGCTCGACCGCTTCCAACTGTGCAACGGTCGCGCCGACGTTCTGAAGGTGAACGACAGTGCCCGTAGTTTGCGGGCGCGTATCCGGAATGGGGTAGAATCGAAGTTGTGTGAAATGAGCCCCGATCGCGTCGAGAATTTTGCGCGCATCATCCACGCGATCGTGCGAAACGAGCCACGCAACGGCGAGCAGCGCGCCCTCTTCCGGGACGTTGACGCGATAGCACCCGTTCGCGAGCATGCGCCGGAGTTCGGCCAGCCCGTCTTCACTCAGGAAATAGGCGTTGAGCGCCGCGCGCTCGGTACCCGGTTCCACATTCGGTAACCGAGCGAGCATGCGATGCTCGTGGAGTTGGAGCGGGCCGCCGGCCAAAAGCTTACCCGTAGCGAACCCACCGGTCACCACTTCGAGCGTCGCCCACGTCGGGGTTCGCGGAACCGGAGTGCGCGAGCCGATCCGGAGTACGCCCGAGAGCATCCCCTGAAACACCTGCGTCCACGCCGCCACTTTGCGCACCGCGCGGGCACGTACCCCGGCGTTCGCGTGGGATTGGCTCGTCGTGAGTGCGCGCGCAAGTTGGCCGAATGCGTAACCGGAATTGGCCCCGATCGGCGCGGTCGCTTCCGGTTCGGGAACGAGTGGGGATTGCATTGCGACCTCCGCCATTAAAACAAGAAACCAGTTGTCAACGTGACACCGCGCCGGCTAGCAGGTTCGCGCTGAAGTGGTGCCACTAGCCGCGGTCCGTTCCCGGGGCTAAGCCGATGACGTCCCGCCTTCAGTCAACCGGAACGCGGGGCGCCCCCTCCCCTCTCTTCTGAGGCCCACGCTATGAGAACTCTCGCCGGCGTTGCACTGCTCGCGCTGACCGCGCTCCCTGCGGCCGGGGCGGACCTGCCGCGCAGCAGCCCCGAGGCCCAGGGCGTTTCGTCCCCGGCCCTCCGCGCGTTCATCGAAGCGGCAGACAAGGACATCGACGCGCTCCACAGTTTCATGCTCGTCCGCCACGGTCACGTTGTCGCCGAGGGGTGGTGGGGGCCGTATGCGGCCGAAACCCCGCACATGCTGTTCTCGCTGAGCAAGAGTTTCACCTCGACGGCGGTCGGGTTGGCCGCGGCCGAAGGAAAACTGAGCGCGGACGACCCGGTGCTGAAGTTCTTCCCCAACGAGGCCCCGGCCGACCCTTCGACTAACCTCAAAGCCATGCGCCTGAGCGACCTGCTCCGTATGTCCACCGGCCACCAGACCGAACCGCCGCGCAAGGCGAGCGAATCGTGGGCCAAGACGTTCCTCGCGCAGTCGGTCCCGTTCAAGCCGGGCACCCACTTCCTCTATAACACGTCGGCCACGTACATGCTCTCGGCCGCGGTGCAGCAGGCGACGGGCCAAACCGTGCTCGACTACCTGAAGCCGCGCCTCTTCGACCCGCTGGGCATTGCGAAGCCGACATGGGAACTGAGTCCGCAGGGCATCTCGACCGGTGGGTACGGCCTGAGCGTGCGGACCGAGGACATCGCCAAATTCGGGCAGCTCTATCTGCAAAAGGGCAAGTGGAACGGCAAGCAACTGGTGCCGGAGGCGTGGGTCGAGGCCGCGACCGCCCGGCAAACGTCCAACGGGAGCAACCCCAAGAGCGACTGGGACCAGGGGTACGGTTACCAGTTCTGGCGGTGCCGCAACGGGGCCTATCGCGGCGACGGGGCGTTCGGGCAATACTGCATCGTGCTCCCCGAACAGGACGCGGTCATCGCCATCACCTCTGGCGTCAAGGACATGCAAGCGGTGCTGAACCTGGTCTGGGACAAGCTCCTTCCTGCCATGAAATCGGGGGCACTTACAGCCGACGAGGACGCTGCGAAGAAGCTCGCGAGTACGCTAAAAGGTCTGGCACTGCGCACACCAGAAGGTAAGGCATCCGCGCCCAAAGTCGCGGGCAAGAAGTTCGCGTTCCCGAGCAACGACGGGAAGCTCGAATCCGTGGTGCTGGAAAACGGAAAAGACGGCGCGGTCACATTGGTAGCCCGCGTTGGGGGAACAGACCGGCGCATCGAGTGCGGGGCGGGATCGTGGGTGAAGGGCCGCACCGCCTGGGGGCGTTTGCCGGAACAACCGTGCGCGGCGGCCGGCGCCTGGACCGCGGACGATACGTTCACGGCGAAAATCTGCTTCACCGAAACCCCGTTCATCACGACCGTGCGCTTGAAATTTACAGGGAGCGAAGTGCGGTACGAGACCGAGGCAAACGTGGGCTTCGGGCCAACGAAGGAAGCCGCACTCGTCGGGAAGTCGGAGTAAGCGAAGTGTCGCGGCCTCTCTCGACGAGACGCGACCGGCCGGTGTTGGCACATAGATTGCACCAAGTAATTCTGCCCATCGCCTGCATTGATGGAGAGCAGATCATGGCCAAGAAAAACAACACCGGCCCGGTACCCGCTAGCAACCAGACGAGTACCGGAAATCCACTCGACGAGCCGAACTACGAGGAACCGTACCAGGACGAATCTGGGAAGACCGCTGCCCCTCAAAGCGAACAGGGCCTGAAGAGGGGTAGGAGCTCGGACGACGCGACACGGCTCAGTAGTGCCAAGCGGGAAGAAACGCGCCCGATGTAAGCGAGTGACCCGGTAAGGATAAAGCCGCGGAGGACGTCCGCGGCTTTATTCGTTTGAATAACCGCAACTAGAATCGGCCTTGCGTAAAGTTCGCATGCTGTCTAAATGGCCTCCCGTCGAATCCGTTCCCCCATCGGAGGCCGACCATGAAGCGCCGTTATCTGATCGCCGCGAGTGCCGCCTTACTGACCGTGGTTGGAGTGACCATCGCTCAACAGCCGCCTGCGACGAGACCAAACACACCTCCGGCATTTCCGAAGCCAGCCGCAGTCGAACAGATACCCGCATTCGGTGGTCCCGCCCAATTGACACCCCTCGTCGAATCTAACCCAGAAGAGTTGTCCATCGAGCAACTACTGGAGACGGTGAAGAATCTCCGGGCACAAAAGGCCGAGTTGGAGAAACGGGAACAAGCCTTCATGAAGGTGCTCACCAAGAAAACCAACAAGGTGAAGGAAGAGATCGACGGCCTGAACGGAACCGTCACGCCGGTCGCTCCTCCGGCACCCGCGGTTCCCACACCGCCGTAGTACAACTCGTCCGGAATCGTTCCCACAGTCGATCAGCCCATCGCGCCCAAAGCGGCGCAGCCGTAGTACAAGAAAATTGCCACGAAGAAGAAGCCGCGATTCGTTCGCGGCTTCTTTCGTTTCCTCCGGGCACTTACACCGCTTAGCTCGATGACACTGCGGAGGTTTCCTTCCGACCTCTCCGGAGCGGCTTGCGCTTCGTCACTTTCCTGCGGTTCCGAAGGCGTCGACGCGGCTTCCGGCGCGATCACAGCCGCGGCCCGGCGCCCCACTAGCAGCACGACCAACCCGCATACGGCCGTAACTGCAAAGATGACGATGATCGGGAAGCTGTCTTGGGGCGTCGCAGCGCTAATGCCGACCGAGATCAGCGCGCCGAACCCGAGCTGGAAGAACCCGAGCAGAGCGGACGCGCTCCCGGCGTTCTTGGTAAACGGCGACAGGGCCAGAGCCGATGCGTTCGGATTAGTCAGCCCCACGCACGAGAGGAACACGAACAGCAGTGCCAGCGTTTCGCCCAGCCCCCACCACCCCACAGCGGCGCCCGCCACAAACACGAGCGCCGTCACGACCTGACCGGACAGCGCGCGAAAGAAGATCGTCTCGCTGGTAGCCCACCGGAGCAGCACCACGTTCACCTGGCTCGCACCGATGAACCCCACCGCCAGAACCGCGAAGATGATGCTGAAGGTGCCTTCACTCAGGCGGAAGCCGCTGATGAAGATGATCGGCGAACCGGCCACGTAAGTGAACAGCCCCGCGAACGACAGCGCACCCGCGAACGCATACGTCGCGAACCGCGGGTGCCGGATGATGGTGAGGTACTCGGCCACGATCGGACCGGGCTTCAGCGAGATACTCGTGTCCGGCTTGTGGCCCTCGGGCAAGAGGAACTGGATCAGCGCCAGGATCACGCCCACGATCACTGCCATCACCAGAAACACGGACTTCCAGCCCGCCGCCGCGACCATCACCCAGCCGATACTCGGCGCCAAAAGTGGCGAGACCGCGATGAACAGGAACAGGCGCGAGAGCACCTTGGCGCTGTCCTTCGCCGGGAAGAAGTCGCGCACCATCGCGATCGACGCGACTTGTGCGACGCATCCGCCAATCGCTTGAACGAACCGCAGCGCGATGAGCGTGTTCGCGTCGGGCGCCAGCGCGCACCCGATCGATGCGAGCACAAATAGTCCCAACCCGAACAGTAACGGCCGTTTGCGCCCGAATCGGTCGAGGAGCGGGCCGTAGAACACTTGCCCCAGCGCCAGCCCGATGAAGTAACTTGACAGAGTGAGCGCAATGACCGTCGGTTCTACCGCGAGTTCCGTGGCGATCTGCTCGAACGCCGGCAGGTACATGTCGATCGCGAACGGGCTGATAACGCTGAGGGCACCGAGCAACGAGATAATGAACAGGTTCGATCGCTTGGCTGGCAAGGGACTCCGCCTCCGTTGAAACGAGGAGCGCGCGACGATCCGGGGTTCCGGGCGCGGTAACTTCTGAGAATAGTGCCCGGCCCCGGCGCGTCTAACAGTCCCAATATCCCCAAACGCTTAGCGGGGCGGATCGGCGTCCCAGTGTACGCGGAACTCGATCTTGCCCTCGTCCTTCTCGCGCGGGACCGCGAGGATGTACCCCACGCGGCGCCGCGCGTCCCACCGGAACACCCAGTTCCGCGACGGAACCTTCGTGCTCAACCGCGGGGTAAACCCGTCTTTGGCGTTGGGCAACGACACTTCGGCGAACGCGAGCGGCGCCAGCAGGCGCGACTCCTCGTCGGTCGTGAACAGCCCCGCGAGCCGGCCGCCCGGCCACATCTCGGCCTTGTACGGCGCCACCTCCGTTGGCGGGTAGCGCTTTTCCGGCAGCGTGAGCGTGACGCGGTCCTTCACCACCTCGCACGCGAGTGCCGGCATCGCGTCCGCCGGCGCAACGGGCTTCGGCGTCTTCATCGCCGGGTCGCCCCAAATCGTGAACGTCCAGGCCGCGCGCTTGTTCGCGCCGCTCATCTTGGCCCCGTCCCCCAGGCGCTTCGCCTTCAGGTCCATGTAACACAGCAGGAAGTTCTTCGAGTGCCGCATCGAGGCGCCCGCGTTGCGCCCGTCGTAGGCGAGCGAATCGAAGAACGCGAGCGTCAGCGCTCCGCCGGACCCGGAGTACGTGCGGTTCGGCGTACCGACCACGGCCGCGGCCCCGCGATCAAAGAGCAGCGCGGACTCGTCCGGGTTCAGTGCCAAGCAACTCTGCAAGAAAATGAGCGACGGGCGGAGCGGTTCGGTCCACTTCGGCATCTCGAACTGGTCGATCAGCGTGCGGTAGTGCCCCTCCCACAAGAACGCATCCTGTTCGGGGAGCGCTTCGCGCAACTCCTTCGCGGTCAGTTCGGTCTTACCGTATCGTCCCGTCACCTTCCAACCCGCGTTCTGGAGTTCGCGCCCGGTGTTGCGCGAGAATGTTTCCAAGAGCGGCAGCCCGTCGCCGGGGTTGCTCGCGATCAGAATCTTCGGCGGTCCCGATGCCTTCTCCAGTAACCGTGACCGCGCGAGCAGGAGTGGCACAATCGCCCGGTCCGCGTGGAACAGGCGCCCGGCCGAGAGCGTGATGAGGTCGTCCGTTTCCGGAATCCACTGCTCCACGTCGATCTGCTCGTCTTTCCCCGCCGCTGGGTTCGCGCGCTTCACGAGCGGGATCGCGTTCGTGTCCGCGACCACGATAAGCACGTCCGCGCGGGCCGTGTCCTTCTCTTTGAGAGCTGCGTTCACAACCGTGCCTGCATCTTTGCCTTCGGCCCCGGTCAGCAAGAGTGCCGCCCGCCGCTTCACTGCGACCCACGGGGCGAGCGCCGCATGTTTCTTCGCATCCGCCGAGTTCGCGAGCACCAGCGTGTCAATCTTCCCGGTACGCAGCAGCTCCTTGCGGTGCGCCGCAGCCGTGGCCACGGCGTCTGCGAGTTCGGTGACGCGCACGCCCTCCAGCTTCTTGCACGCATCGCGGGCCGCACCAACCGCAGTGACCTCTTTCACCCCGCGGGCCGCAAGTAACTCTTTGAGTCCCTTTAATGGGTCGTCGCCTTCTCGCAGCACGAAGAGAGGAACGCGCGCTGCTCCTGCAAGACATGCCGCCTGGAGCAGATCGGGCACGGGGCTTCGTGGCGCGACAATCGCGCGTTCGGCCTTCGGGTACAGCGCCCACGCGAACGCGACCGGGTCGGCTACCGTCGGTTTGACCACCGAATCGGCCGCGCCCCACCGTTTAACGCTGCCATCCGGGAACGCGCCGACAGGCGTGACCGCGGTCGGTCGAAGTCGGTCGAAATATGGTTTGATGATGGATTCCGGGCGCACGGAATCGAGTAGGAAGTCGGCATCGGGCTGCGCTGCGGCGGTCATCACCCCAAGGGCAACGAGATCCGGGTCCGGCACCGTTCCCACAAGAATGACGTCGCGCGAAGACTCGGCCGCGACAGCGCGACCGACCGCCACCGGTTGCGCGAGCGTGCCAAGAGCCGCGAACCCGATCACTAAGGCGCGGGCCGAAAGTCGGCGCATCACAACTCCTCCGGTTGATCGCAGCGGGTCACTTCTGACTGAGTTGCCGGTCCACGCGCTCGAGTTCAGGGACGATTCCACGCGCGTTGGAAATCTGAATCGCTAGCCCCGGCCGGGCGTTCGCTTCCAGTAGCAGTGGCCCCCGGGTGCGATCGAGCACAATGTCCACCCCGATGTAGCCCATCTCGACCGCGCGGCTTACACGGCGCGACATTTCCAGAATGTCGGACCAGTACGGCACCTGGAACCCGATCACGCTCTCTTTGGTGTCGGGGTGGATCTCCGCCTTGCGGTCTTTGAGAACCGCGTGGTGCGTCACCCCGGTGGCGATGTCCACGCCGGCCCCGATCGCACCCTGGTGCAAGTTCGCCCGCCCGCCGGACGCCTTTGTGGGGAGCCGGAGCATCGCCATGACCGGTTCACCGCGGTAGACAATCACCCGAATGTCCGCGGTGCCCTGGTAGCTGATCTTCTCCAGTACCGGGTCGGGAACGACGCGCTGTTGAATTAGCGCCTCGTCCTCGTTTCCGCCCAGAGAGAACAGTCCCGATACGACCCCAGACACGTGTTGGCGCAGGTCTTCCGCTTGGAGCACTGTTCCGTTGTGACGCACGTAATCCGGTCCCTTGCGCCCGGTAATCACGAGCACGCCGCGCCCGCCGGCCCCGCGGTTCGGCTTCACAACGAATTCGGGGTGCTTGTCGAGAATGCGCGGTAAGTGGCGCAGCGCGGAGTGGCTCACGAGCACCGCGTACAAGTCGGGGGTGGGAATCCCGATCTTGCGGCAGAGTTCGTCCATCTTCCGCTTGCTGTCCACATACGGGAACCGCTTGCGGGGGTTGTAATCGAGAATCACGCCGGCGTTCCGCGCGTTCATCCCCAGCACCCCGGCCGCCCGCAACCCCTTCCACCGCGACCACCACGACATGAGAAGTCTCCTGTGATTGCGTGGATTGCGGATCAGCCTTTCGGGTCCGGCTTCTTGTCGTCCGCGACCGGTTGCGGTTCGGATTGCAACAGTTTGGCGCCGTCCGTCTGTTTCGCCGTGCCGCTCTCGACCTTCGCCGGTTCGATCACGTCCTGGAACCGGTACAACTCGGTCAGCCGGTACCCGGTGTAACGGCCGAGCAGGAGCAGCGCGGCGGTCACCAGCCCGAGCATTTCCGGGAAGCGGAACACGGTCCGCCCGACCGCGTCCGGGCTGAGCACGAGCGCGACCACCGCGGCCACGCCGAGCGTGCCGATGAGCGTTTTGAACGACGACCACGACCCGTCTTCGGCCTCAACTGTCCACACCCGTTCCACCATGTGCGTGAGGATGACGAGCGGGAACAGCGACAGGTACCCGCTCACCTGCACGCCGTACCTCGCGCTGACTCCGAGCACCACTAATAGAAACGCCACGATCATCGTGAGCAGTACCGCGGCACGCGGAATGAGGAGCAAGTGGAACTGGTCGAGGATCTTGCGAAACACCCAACCGATGAGAACCGTGGCGGCGAAGATCCCTAGCCCCCATGCGAGGCTCCGCAAGTCGCGGAAGATGAGCCCCAGCAGCGCGGGACTGAACACACCGAACGTGTGGTACCCGATCACGACCCGGATGAAGCTCACCACCACCGTGGCGACCGGCAGAAGGACAATGAACCGCGCGAGGTGCTGCTCTGCCGGCGGGAGCGAGGCGAGCGAAACGGCACGCCAGAACGCTTGTATCCGCGTTTCGTCAGCCGGGTGGTCTGCCAACGCGCGGGCGAAAAGGCTCACGCGCGGCGAACCGGGTCCGCTCACGATCGGCCCGTCGCCGATCCGCACGACGAGATAATTGGTCGGCCACCGGCGGTTGCCGAAGTGGTTGAAGGTCGGGTCGGCCGGTACCCAGTGCGGTTCCGGGCGCTCTTTCCCAGGCACCCACGCCTCCACCCACCGGTGCAACTTCGGTGGAGCGTTAGGGGTGAGTATCATCCCGGCAACAACGCGAGCGTGAATTCCCTTCGCCCGGCACAGCGCGGCCAGCAACCGGCTCTTGCCGATGTCGTCGCCACCAACACTGCGTAAGCAATCTAACGCCGTTTGCCCGGCTCCGTCTTGATACGCGAGTGCATTAACATAATCGTGAAACGCACGAAACTGGTCGAGCTTCTCCCCCACGCCCAGATCCTTGGCCAATTCTTGGATCTCGCCTCGGTCACTCTGAATTCGAGAGGTGCTCCTGCGGGTGCGGTCCGAATCTTTTGGTTCGGCGTCGAGTTGCTTCGCCCGTCCACCCATCGCCAGAGACGGATTGTGGGCACCGAGGACGACATGAAACGAGTACGTGAGCCGGTAGCCCTTGTCGGTACTGACCTCGGGGCGGGCTTTCCAAATCGCTTTTTCGCGCGGCCCCTTCGCCCCGGCTCGCCCCTCCGGGCGGGTCAGTTCGTTACTCTTCCACGACTCATCAGAAACGTGCTGTCGGCGGAAATCGGGCGGAACGAACAATGTGACGCGCGGATTTGTCTTCGCTTTTGGGTCTTTCGCGTTCTTGGCCGGGAACTCGCCTCGAACCGTCACGCTGATTTCCCAAGCCGATGTTCCCGGCGGCCCGGCGTCCACCCCGCCGGTCGCCCGACGGGTAAAAAATACGGTCGCCGATGCGAGAATAAGAGCAAGGGCAGCAAACGCGGTAAGTCGGGTCCGTAACATTGATCCTCCGTCCTGGGAGTAATTCACCCGACCCGCAGCGAACAAAACGGCAATTTTAATGCCGTCACTATCGAATCCTTCTTTCTCATGATATGATCTAATTACCCGCCCCAACACCCTGCCCGCTAAACCTCACCACTTCTTCTAATCATGCGCATTACGCTGATCGCGATCGCGCTATCGTTTGTTTCTGCGCCCGCGCTGGCCGCCGATCTTTCAATTCCGAACTGGGCCAAGAACCGCGATGAGCGGATGCCGGCCACGCGCGCCGCGCACCTGGCTACGCTGGGAGCACCCGACTGGGTCGACGCCGGGTACCGCGGTCAGAACGTGAAGATCCTGGTTCTCGACACCGGGTTCCGCGGGTACCGCGAACAACTCGGCAAATCGCTCCCGGCGAAAGTCACGGTCCACTCCGGGCGCAAGGACCGGAACCTGGAATTCAAAGACAGCCAGCACGGGATTCTCGTCGCGGAGGTGGTCCATGCGATCGCCCCCGACGCAGAAATCCTTCTGGCCAACTGGAACACCGAGGAACCGGAGACGTTCCTCGACTCGGTGAAATGGGCACGCGAACAGGGCGCGCGGGTCATCACATGTTCGGTGGTGATGCCGAGTTGGAGCGACGGCGAGGGGAACGGGCCGATCCACAAGCGGCTGAGCGAACTGCTCGGTGACGGCACCAAGCCGGGCGACCCGCTGTTTTTCTCGTGCGCGGGGAACACCGCCCGTCGGCACTGGTCCGGGACGTTTGCACCGAACGCGGACGGGTTCCACGAATGGACCGCGGGGGTAACACTGAACGCGATCTCGCCGTGGTACGACGACCGCGTCGCGCTCGACCTGTGCTGGTCGGACCCGAGCGCCCGGTACCGCCTGGAAGTCATTGACACCGAAACGGGCAAACCGGCCGCGGGCGTGACCTACCGCGAACAGGCCGATCCGCCCGCGTCGGTGGCGCGGTTCATCCCACAATCCGGGAAGTCGTTCGCGGTCCGCGTTCACCAGGAGAAGGGGAAACCCGGTAAGTTCCACCTGAACTCACTCGCTTCGTACCTCAGCGAAACGCGGCTCGCCGGGAGCATCCCGTTCCCGGGCGACGGGCCGGAAGTAATTACCGTAGGGGCCGTGAGCCTCGACCTGAAACGGGCGTCCTTCAGTGCGTGCGGCCCGAACTCGCCGCGCCCGAAGCCGGACGTGGTGGCGCCGATCCCGTTTGGCAGCTACACGCGGTCCCAGCCGTTCAGCGGCACCTCGTGCGCGACCCCGCAGGGTGCGGCGTCCGCGGTGCTGTGCCTGTCGCGTAACCCGGAATGGACCGCGTCGAACGTGCGCGGGTACCTGACGAACTGGGCACGCGACCTCGGCCCGACCGGTCACGACTGCGAAACGGGCTACGGGCTGGTACACTTACCCGCGCTGGCCCCCGCTCCGCACCCGCGTCCGGTTCGTTGAAATAAAGCCACGTTAAAAACCGAGCCCCCGGCACAGATACCTTCTGTGCCGGGGGCTCGGTTTTTAACGTGATTCTGGCCTTAGAAAGTTCCCCGAACGCCCACGGCTCAACCCAACCGGACGCCAGCGGGCGTCACGTCTGGAGCGCACCCGCTGGCCCTCAACTTCGTAAGCGTTCCTCAATCGAGGTTCGTTCCCCCACCGTAATCCCAGTCGTAAACGGCCCCGTACCACGCATACTGGCCGACCGACTGCCGGACCGTGCGCACGCTCCCGTCGCTCATTACGACCTGGAGGCCGCCGAGACTGAAGCTCTGGGCCAGATCGTACCGGCAATCGGCCGCGGTGGGCCGGCTCTGGAACGGGCCGATCGGGGGCTTCGTCCAGTACTGGTCGGTCGAGTAGTCGTAGGTGTAGGCGCTGATCCAAAGGGTAATCATGTAGTACGGGTCGGGCGAGTACGGCTCGCCCTTCTGGTAGTAGTACCCGAAGTTCCACGCCTGCTGGCGGATGTAGTTGTACGTCGTGCCCGGGGACCAGTAGTACGAGATCTTGGTCTGGCAACTCGAGTACCCCTCGGCGAACATCACCACGTTCGAGGTTCCGTTGTTGAACTTCGCCAGGGTCTTCGAGGAGTACAGGGCCGAACCGTTCGGGAGGTAGCTAACGGGGCTGTTGTTCTTGGGGTCCGTATCGATGGTCGGATCATTCGGGGCGATGTACGTCTTCACCTTACCCCCGGGCGCCTTCCAAGACAAATTGGCCGTGAACGCCCCCTGCGTGTATTTCCCCTGCTGGTACACGTTCCCACTCAGGGTCGTGGCCCCAGACTTGAAGTGCGCGTCCTGCTCGACATAAGGCAAAAGGCCGTAAAACACGTTCCCCACGTACCCGATCCCGTAGGGGTAGTAGTACGTCTGGGATGCGTCCTTACCGATGTAGACGTAGTCCCCGTAGGCGTCGGGCATCTTCTTGGTAGCGCTCTCGTAGTTGTGTGCCGCCAGAGCCAGTTGTTTGAGGTTGTTCTGCCCCTGCGTGCGGGCCGCGGCCTCGCGCACCTTCTGGACCGCGGGCAACAACAGCCCGATCAGGATCGCAATGATCGCGATCACCACGAGCAGCTCGATCAGCGTGAAACCGGCACGGGTACGAATCAATATCCGACTCATGAACGTCTCCCGAATGGGACCGCACGTGCGGCCGTGATAAACAAAAACGCGCTCAGTTCGTGAGAACCAAATCGAGGGTCGTGTTCCCAGCTACGGTCAGCTTGAGGGGATTGGCCGGCCCGCCCTGGCCGTATTTGATGTGAGCGCCACGGTAACGAGCCTGCTCGCGGGCCGGGATAGTGAACCGCAACTGTTCCAGAAACGGCCCCGGCAAACGCGGGGCCACCATGCCCCGTCGGGGTAGACCGCCCTCCCCCGCTCCTTTTTGAGCGAACGGAAGCACCACGCGCCCGTTGGGGTCCAACAGCACGAAGACCGAGGCCGGCCCGTCCGGGGCGCCGGCCACCGCGTAGCTCCCGGTTCCGTCGATGACACCGGGCGACAGGAGCAGTCCGTTCGACGTAAACAACAGCACCCGGCCCGCAACGAGGGGGTCGCCGTTCAGCGTCGCTCTGCCCGAAACGGTCGATTCCCCGCCCCGGGCAATAGCAAAGCCCGGTCCGTCGGACACGATCCGGGGACCGTTCCCGGCACTAGGCAACCCAGCGAGTGGGGCCACTTGTCCGGAAACGGCGGTCGGCCTTTCCCGGTTCGTTTGGGCGCCGAAGGGTAACGAATCATCGTCGGTTGGTGCCGATTGGACCTCGGACGCCGGGTCCGTACCGCACCCCCCGAGGAGCGCGGCGCCGAGAACCAGCGCCACGAGCCCCGAGGCGAGACACGTCCGCATGGCAGTGTCTCCCGGATTCACAGGTCATTGGAAATGTCGCCGGCGGCGGGAGTGAGGGCCGCTTCCCAACTCGCGGTGCTGACCCCGGCCCGGACCCCGCGGACGCTGCCGTCCATGAACCCGACCTGGATCGCTCCGGTGGAGTGAGATTGGGGGAGCGCGGAGTCACAGGAATAGGCTTGGGGCTTGTTCTCGAAGGTCTTTCCGGCCACCCGCGCGAACACCGGGGCACCGGCCGTGAACGTGTACGTGTAGTTGTACGTGTTGCCCCCGTCGGAGTACGAGTAGCTCGAGGTCTGGAGCCCGGCGTCCTCGGCGTTCATCGCCCAGTACCCGAGCCGGTACCCGTAGGAGTACGTGTACGTGTACACGTTACCGTTCCACGACCCGCTGCCCTCGCCCCACGAGTAACAGTACCCGTACCCCTCGGCGATCCCGATGGTGTTGCTGCTCCCGTCGGTGATCCCCAAGATCGTGCGCTTCCCGTCGAACACGTCGCTATTGGCGATGTAGCTCAGGGCCGGGGACTGGTCGTAAGCAGTCAGGTCGTTGGGTGCGATCAGCACCTTCACCGATGGGGCGCTCCAGTCGTAGCTGCCCCCGCCGGATGCGTTCCGGTTGGCGTAGGTCGCGGAAGCGAAGTTGGTAGTAGTCTGAGTGTTGTAGTTGTACTGGCTGAACGCGCCGGTGTTGGCGGTGAAGATGTTGCCCTGTTCGAGGTACGGGAACAGGTGGAAGAACGCGGGTCCGTTCACACCCCCGGGAGTCCCGTAGGGGTTGGTACCGCCACCGGGCGAGCCCGTGGGTTTGGCGGGGGTCCACCCGCACGCGGGCGGAAACTTGTTGTTCGCGTCGTGGTAGCTCTGGGCCGCCAGACCGATTTGCTTCAGGTTGTTCTGCCCCTGGGCCCGCGCCGCTGCGTCGCGCACCTTCTGCACGGCCGGGAGCAAAAGTCCGATCAGGACCGCGATGATCGCGATCACCACCAACAACTCAATGAGCGTGAAACCGGCCCGAACCGCTGGGACGTGCCGCACCCGTGACATCGGGTGTCCTCCGGACGAGCGCGCGGGAGGGCCGTTAGGCCTTCGGCCGCGGATCGTCACTTACGTGAAGGGATAAACAACCAGGAGCGAGCAGCGGGAGAGGTGACGGACGGGTGAGAATCTTGCGAGTCCCGTCCCGGTGAGCGCGAACCGTTCTTCTCTTCCCCGGTCCGGCGTTCCAGCGCCGGACCGGGTCATTTCATGGCAGAACTCGCCGTTCCGGCGGCGAGGCGGCCCGGATCGCACTCAATTTTTAACAATTTCCCCTCAGACCCTCGTTCTGTCAAGCGAATAAATACTTTTTCTTCACATGTCACACTTGGCGACAATCCATCATTTTTCCAGCATTTCCGCAGCCGCAATAAGAAACGAAGCCCTACAAACTCGAAAACCGAGCGGAGATTTTGGAACCTCTTCTTCAAAATCGGCGCCCAAAATTATGAACTTCTGCACAAAATTGTTAAAATCCATAGTGTGCGGAACTCTTGAATTGAAGACGACCTCTGCCAGAAATGAGCCATAAAAACGACGGCGGGGAGCCGTTTTCATGGCTCCCCGCCGCTCTGACATTCAATATCCGATCGGATCACGGTGAGCCGTTCGACGCACCGGGGGACTCGCTGGTCCGGCGCTCGTTCAGCCGCTTCTGGTACTTGTCGAACAGGCGCGTTTGCTTGCTGGTCGGCTCGTAGGGCCGGCCCTCGATGAACACCGACAGCACCTGCGTGGACGCCTGCAACACGTCGCCGTTGGCGATCACCAGATTCGCCCGCTTCCCGGCCTCGACCGTGCCGAACCGGTCCGACACACCCAGGATCTCGGCCGGCCCCGTGGTGATGGCCTTGAGTCCCGCTTCCGGCGGCAAGCCGTAAGCTACGGCCATCGCCGCTTCGTAGGGGAGGTTCCGCGTGTTGTTCGACCCGGCCGAGCGGATGCAGAACTTCACCCCGGCCTCGTGCAGCTTCGCAGCGGCAGCATACGACGCATCGTACTTGTCCCCGATCTCACGCGGCAGGCTCATGATCGGCCCGAGGATCACCGGAACGTCGCGCTTCTTGAGTTCACTCGCGACCTTCCACGCCTCGGTGCCGCCGCTGATGATCGGCTTCACTTTCAGTTCGTCAGCCAGTTTGAGGGCACCGAGAATGTCGGCCTTGCGGTCCGCGGTGAATACCACCGGCTTCTCGCCGCGCACATAGGGGAGCAGTGATTCCAGGCGCGGGTTGGTCGTTACGGGTGCGCCTGCCTTCTGAGCTGCGTCGTAGCGCCGGGCCGTCTCAAAGAGTTCCTTCAGCTTGTCCAGCTTTTCCGTGCGGCGGAACCGCGCGGCCGAATTGTCCCCGCTATCGAACGCCACGTTCGGGCCGAACCCCCGCGGCGCCGGCTCACTGGGGTACTCGATGTGCAGCGACAGTCGGTCCTGAACGACCATCTCGGCTGGCACCCAGCCCGCCAGGTTGATGAGCGCCCCCTGCCCCGGGAGGAGCGAACCGGTCGGCCGCGTAACGACCGTGGTCACCCCGTTCGCGCGGGTCACCGGAATCAGTTCCGAGTCCGGATTGATCCCGGCGCTCGCCCGGAGGTCGGGCTGGAAATCGCCCCCATCGCGGGAGTCGTTCGTTTCGCGAGCGGAATCGATTTCGACCAGCCCGAGGACCGTGCCCGCGTCGATCATGCCGGGGTACAGGTGCAGCCCGGTGCAGTCGACCGTGCGTGCGTCCGCGGGCACATCAACCTTCTCGCCCGCGCGGACCACTTGTGCGATCCGTCCGCTCGCGGCGTCCACCACGACCGTACCCGCGAACGCCGGCTTACCGGGCTGGTGAACCGTTCCACCGCTGAGTACGTAAGTGCCACGCGGCAATTCGGGAATCGCGGGGAACTTCGCAACCGGCTTGGCCGGCGCCGCTTTCGCAGAGTCGGACGGAGCGAACTTCTCCGAGCGCTGGAAGTACACTTCGCCCTCGACCAGCGTCATCTCGCACCGGGCATACGAGTTGAGCGGGTGCCCGGTGAAGATCGCGAGGTCCGCGTCCTTGCCGACTTCGATTGTGCCGAGGCGCCCGTCCAGCCCGAGTTGCTTCGCCGGGTTCAGGGTGATCGCGTGGATCGCTTCTTCGGGCGTGAACCCACAGTACTTCACGAGCTTCGCGGCCTCTTGATTCAGGTGCCGCATCAGCTCGTTGTCGTCGGACTTCAGGCACACGGTCGCGCCCGCGTCCTGGAGCAACTTGGCCCCGTAGGGAATCGCGTCGAACGCCTCGATCTTGTACGCCCACCAGTCGCTGAACAGGCTCACACTCGCACCGTGTGCGGCGATCTCGGGAGCGACCTTGTAGCCCTCCAGCACGTGCTGGAGCGACCGCACCTTCACGCCGAAGCGCTCCGCGACCCGGAGCAGCATCAGGATCTCGTCGGACCGGTAGCAGTGCGAGTGAACGCGCAGGTCGCCCGCGAGCACGTCCGCGAGGGCTTCGAGCCGCAGGTCGCGCCGCGGTTCCGGGAGCGGGTCGCTGCCACCTTTACTCGCTTCGTAATCGGCCCACTTCTTGCGATAGGTCTGGGCTTCCGTGAACGCCCGGACGAGGACCGCTTCCACGCCGAGCCGACTGTTCGGGAACCGCCCGTCGGTGCGCTTGACGTTCTCGCCGAGGGCGAACTTCACCCCGCGCGGCGCATCCGCCACGAGCATCTCGCGTGCGGACCGACCGTACTTCATCTTGATGACAGCGTCCTGCCCGCCGATCACGTTGGCACTCCCGTGCAGCAGCCGGGCCATCGTCACGCCGCCGCCCAGGGCGCGGTAGATCTGAACGTCTTCGGAATCGATCACGTCGCGCACGCGGACCTCGGGCACGACCGAGAGCGACCCCTCGTTCACCCCGCCGCTAATGGCGAAGTGCGAGTGCGTGTCGATGATCCCGGCCATCACGAACATGCCCTCGGCGTCGAGCACCGGAACGCCCTTCTCCGCGGCCAAGTCGGTCCCGATGGCGCGGATCTTCCCACCGCGAACGAGGATGTCGGTTCGCGGCAGCGTCTTACCGGTGCCCGTAATCACGGTCGCGCCGCGAACGAGTACGTCGCCGTTGGTCTTGAACGTAGGTTTGCGGTCCGCCTCGATTTCGGTGGTCGCGCGATCGGAACCGAGTGTCAGCACGATCGCGCGGAGAGCATCGACCACGAACGTGGGCGTGTTCCGATCCGCGGTCGGTCCGCCGCTCCCCCCAGTCGGGCCTTTTGGCGTCGGGGACGGAGCGGTGGTGGGATTCTTGGGGGCCGGGGTCGTGTCAGGATCGGTCATCGGGCGCGGGCGCCCGCCCTTCTTCGGAACGATCGGCTCGCTCCCTCCGCCCCCTGCGGGCGGAGTTGCGGCTTCCAGGTCGAAGCGCACGCCGTCGGCGAACGCGAACTTGTACTTCGTGGCGCTCGCGTCGAAGTCCCCGTCGCACACGACGAGGTGGGCCGAGCGCCCCTTCGAGATGCGGCCCACTTGCGGAGCGACTCCGAGGATGTCCGCGGCCGTGCTGGTCAGCGCGGCGAGCGCCACGTCCGCGGGCAACCCGGCGGCGATCACCTTGCGCACGTTCTCCCGGAACCGGTTGACGGCCAGCCCCTGCGTCGTGAACGCGAACGGAACTCCGGCCTTGTGCAAGGCCGAGGCACAAGCCACTTCTTCCTTGCGGACGCGCTCACGGTCCTCGCGCACGCGCACCGGCAGATCGGCCTCGCGTTCGGGGGCAGTGGCGAAATCGAGACGGAGAACGACGGGAATCTTTTCTTTGGCGAGCCGGTCGACCACCTTCCAGGCGCTGCGCCCGCCGACGATCATCGGCTTCAGTTTGAACTCCGCGGCGAAATCGAGCGCGCGGTGGATCTCGTCGGCCGAGTCCGCCTCGAGCGCGACCGGCAGTTTGCCATCAAGGGCCGGCCAGAGCGCTTCGAGGCACGGGTCCGCGGCCGGGCGCTTGCCCGTCTTCCCGCGCGCCTCGTAAGCGGCCCACTGGCGCTTCAGCCACCCGGCGTCGAGCATCGCTTGCCGCCCGTGCGCGATGACGCCCATGAGCGCGACCGGGTACTCCCCTCCGACCACGCGCCCGAATCGCGCGTGGAGTGCGACCGGCGCCCGAAGGATAGCGTCGCGCGGAACGGACCCGCTGAGGCTCACCAAGGTGCTCGTCCCGGAGAAGTACCCGCCGTCGGGGGTGACCAGGTGGGCCGTGAAACCGACCCGGCGCCACGGGGCGACGGCCTCTTCATCGAGCTTGAGCGCCGTCTGGGTCGCGAACTCGGGAGTGACGCCCTTGCGGTTGTCAGGTTTCGTGGCGACGAGCGGATCGGCGGCCATATCCTCGGCCGCGGGCGGGCCGCCCAGGGATCGGCGCAGTGTCGCATCGAACCCGCGGTTGCTCCCCGCGTCGAGGAACCCGGGGTACACGGTCAGCCCCTTCCCCTCGGTCACGAGGGCGTCGGGCGGAACCGCCACGTCCGGTCCGACGGCGGCGATCAGCCCGTCGCGAACGACGATCGTAGCTTTTGGGAGCACCGTCCCGGCCTCGGTGACAACCCGAGCGTCGCGGATCGCGTAGGCCGTCGGGCGCAGGTCGGACGAGTTCTGGGCACTGACGGGAACGAAGATCGCGGCGAGCAGTGCGCCGAGCGGCGCGCTAAACAGCGCGAAACGGAGGCGTCTGGTGTTCATTGTGGCGCGAGATCCGGGGGTCGAATGTGAGAGGTGAGCGTAGTTGTACCACGCCCGCCCCCGCCCGCCGCAAGAAATTCGGCGCCGATCGGCGGAACTTTCCGCCCCGGTCGGTGTCACCCGGCGCCTTCGTCCGGTGCCGGCACGGGCGGGTCGGTGGTGACCGGGAGGGTGAAACTGAACCCGGCCCCGCGCGGGTACGCGGGCGCGAGCGTGAGCCGGCCCCCGTGCGCCTCGATGATCCCGCGGCTGATCGTCAGCCCGAGCCCCATCCCCTGTTTCTTGGTGGTGTAGAACGGCTCGAACACCCGGCGCAGCCCCTCGGCGTCGAACCCGGGACCGGAATCGATCACCCGGACACACACGCTCGAACCCGCGAGGGCCGTTTCGATCACGATCCGGCGCTCGATCACCGGCAAACTCGTGAGTGCCTCGGCCGCGTTCCGGATCAGGTTCAGCAGCACCTGTTCGATCTGAATGCGGTCCGCCTGGACGAGCGGGAGCTGGTCCGCCAGGCGCGGGACCACGCGGATCCCGTGGTGCCGCAACTCCGGGCCGACCAGGGCGAGCGCGTCGCCCACGACGTCGTTGATCGGGGCCGCGGCGCGCTGCGGCTCCCGCTTGCGCATGAACTCGCGCATCCGGTGGATGATGCCCGCGGCGCGCTCCGCCTGCGCGACCGCCAGGTCCAACCCCTCCACGATCTCGGCCGCGCCCCCGGTCCCGGCGCGGAGCCGGAGCGCGGAGCCGCGGCAGTAGTTGATGACCGCGGTGAGCGGCTGGTTCAGTTCGTGCGCGAGGACCGCGGCCATTTCCCCCACGAGGCAGCACCGGGTGACGTGCGCGAGTTCGGCCTTGTGCTGGCGCAGTTGCTCCTCCGCGTGCCAGCGGGCCGTAATGTCGGTGAACGACACCACCACCGGGCGCGGCGCGCCCGGGGGCGCGGGGAGCGCGTGGGCACTAATCATGAGCCGGACGAACGGGCCGCGCGCCGGGGACGCCAAAAAGGTTCCGCCGGCGCTCAGCGCCTCGGACCGGCGCACGACCTCCCACGGGAACAGGGCCGGGGTAACGGGCGCCCGTCCTCCCGCAGCGCGAGCCCGGTCCGCTCCGTCAGGGGCGCGCCGATCAGCCCGTCGAGGTGCTCCCCGAAGATCCGCGCCGCGCTCTCGTTGCACGTCTGCACGCGCCCGTCCGGGTCCAGGGACACGACCCCCTCGCGCAGCGCGGAGAGCACGCGCCGGTGCCGCTCCTCGCTCTCGCGCAGGGCGCGCTCTTGCCGCTTGCGCTCGGTAACGATCTGCAGGGTGGACGTGACCAGGTTCGGCGGGACGAACGAGTACGCGATCAGCACGTCCGTCAGGCCCTCCGTCGGCTCGGACCAGGGCATCCCGGACCAGCGGAACTCGGCCGTAAACGGAACCCGGTCCCGGTAACACCGGGCCACGTTCGCGCGGTGCTCCGGGCGCGCCGCGTGGACCTCGGACAGCTTCCACCCGAGCAGCCGGGTGAGTCCTTCGGTGTACAGGGCCTTGGCCGCGTCGTTAAAATCGGCCAGAACGAAATCGTCCCCGTCCGCGCGCCAACAGACGCTCGCGAGCGGGGCGTTGTGGAACAGGTCTCGGAACCGCTCCTCGCTCTGCCGGAGTTGCTCTTCGGAGCGCTTGCGATCGGTCACGTCGCGCCCGACCGACTGGAACTCGATCAACTGGTTCCCGGCGCTGAACAGGCCGCGGTTCGTCCACTGCTGCCAGCGAACGGAACCGTCGGGCGCCAGGACCCGGTGCTCGACGGTCGCCGCGGGGCACTCGGGTGCGATGGAAGCCAGGGTCCGCCGAACCAGTTCCCGGTCCGACTCCGGAACGAGCCCCCAAAACGTTTGCCCGATCAGTTCGTCCGCGCGCCGCCCGAAATACCGACAGTACGCCCCGTTGACAAAGGTGAGCGTCCCGTCGGGCCGGAACCGGCACACCTGCTCCGTCTGGGCTTCCACCACCGCACGGAACCGCTGCTCGCTCTCCCGCAGGGCCTGTTCCGCGTGCCGCAACTCGGTCACGTCCCAGTGCGCGACGGTGGCCCCGGGCGCGCGCCCGGTCAGGGCCGCGACCCGGATCTGGTACCACCGGATTTCGCCGTCGGCCCGGAACGGGCACTCCGCGGTGAACCGGCCCAGCGCCCCGTTCAGCACGGCACACACCCCGCGCTCGACGGCCGCGGCCCCTTCCGAGTAGGGACCGGTTACTCGACTGCAGACGTCCAGGTAGTCGCTCCCCACCCCCCGGTCCGAACCGGGTTCGTAGGGTTGGAACGCGCGCTCCCAGGCCCGGTTGATCGCGGTCACGGTTCCGGACCGGTCGAGCACCACGATCGGCACGTCCAGTGAATCAATAAGCCCGCGGTCAGTTCTGGGTTCGGCCCCGATCAGCGCCCCGCGCTCGGGTGCGGTGCCGCGGACGGACACCAGAACGGTGCCGTCGGGCAACGGGGTGAGCGCGACCGCCACCGGGAACTCGGCACCGTCCCGGCGCCGGGCGCGCGTGTGGAAGCCGAGAGCGGGGGCGAGCGGATCGGGGTCCGCCCGGGGCCGGTCGGATCGGACCGGGGCGACCCCCGGAACGAGAGCGTCAATGTGCGCACCGACGAGTTCGCCGGGCGCGCACCCGAACTGCTCCCCCGCGCGGCGGTTCGCGAACCGAACGGCGCCCCCGGGACCAACGGTCAGGAGCCCCTCGTTCAGAGCGTCGAGAACGATTTCCGCTGCCGACCGAAGGCCCGCGGAACCGGCAGAAGTACGTGTGTGTGGCATGAAACTCGTTAGCGGAGGGACCGCTATCGGCCCACCCTCCGGAGCGGTTCGACCGGCAAAAGCGGCGCGAAGGAACGAAGCGGGACGCGGTCGCGCGGGCGATGAGACCGTTCCTAAATCCGATCCTCCAAAAGCGGGCTGAAAGCACGGTAGCACGACGGTCCATTATTCAACTAATCACCCGGAGCGGCAACGAGCAAGGGACAAATAGCCGTACCGCGTGCGGGTTCCTGTCCGCGTCGAATGACGTGACAGAATTAACGATATCGCAATGTTTGATAATTTTACCAAGCGCCAACGCAATGCCAGAAAACCGAAACCAAAACTGCGAATTCGACAAAACAACACATTTTGATGGCCCAGCCCACCTTTCCTTTTGTTCACTAGCGTATAATTGGGTGTATCCGAACCACATACACGGCTCCGCTACCACATAACAAGAGTCGTCTGGGCGGGAGTGTTACCCGATTGTTAGCCGGATTCGAGGGCAGAAGGGAGGTTTTTCGAGAGTTGTTAGCCAATGTTAACCGCGAATGTGCGTCGCTGATTGAGCAAGAACGCAGCAACACGTTGCAACAGCAGTGTTTAAGAATCGAAAATCCGATCTCAATCGCGCCGCCGGGCCAAAACGTTAGCATTTGTTACTGGCGATTAGACCGAAGGTTGGTAGGTGCATTCGGAGTGCCGAAATCAGGTAAGTGTCTCAAGTGTCAGAAGCGGAATGAAGAACCGCAGATAACGCAGATCAGACAACTAATGATTCTCTCCGCAAAGGGACGGAGTGAATAGCCCGAGGCCGCGCTTCACCTCGGGCAGACCACCTGCGGTATCACTTGTTGGTTGAAGGCTTGGGCGCAATCGGTTCCTTGATGTACTTCTCGGCGTACTTCAGGAACGTCGGCCAGTTCGGACCGGTGGTGTGACCGCCCGCGTGCTGGCGGAACGCGATTTCACCGTCGGTAAGGGCGGTCTCCTGTGCGGGGAACTCGGCGGTTCCCAACCCCTTTTTCCCCAACAGTTTGTACACCGGTTCGGCCGCGACTCCGGCCATAAACATGCCGCGTGCGTCGATCCAACCGCCCTCGACTTGGAGGGAACCAACGCTGATGAGCACCGGACGCGGGGCACACAGTGCGATCAGTTCATGAGCATCCACCGGAAGATCCTTCGCGGTGAGCGGTCCCGCATACTTGATGTAGTTCCCGGCCATCCAATGGTACTCACCGGTCCCGGCAACGTTCTCCACCTTCTCCCCGTAGTCGCGGCGGTGGAGCTTCGCGCCGCCCGCGCCGGACGACCCGATGAACCCGATCGCAAAGCGCTCGTCGTAGGCCATCGCGACGATCGCCGCCTTCCCGTAACGGGACAGTCCCTCGATCCCGACGCGCTTGGCATCCACAGCCGGATCGGTATCGAAGTAGTCCAGCGCCCGACTCGCGCCCCAAGCCCAGGCCCGCAGCGCACCCCAATCGTCGACCGCGCGGGGCTGTCCCTTGTTGCACAGTCCGATGATTCCCGTCGTCAGCCCCGCCCCGTTGTCGGCCTGAACGCTCGTCGGGGTGATGATCGCATAACCCCATCCCTTCGCGAGAACTTGTTGCTGCCAGCTCGGAGCAGCGCCAGCTTTGGGCGCCGGTCCCTTACCCCCGAAATTGAACCCGAACTCCATAATCACCGGCACCGGTCCCTTCGCGTCCGCCGGCGTGGTGAGCGTCAGTTGGATGTCCACGGTGATGAGCGGGTACGAAGAGTTATCGACGTGGCCGACGAGCTTCTTCGCGACGACCGGAACGTCACCGACCGTCTGCTTCTCGGTCGCGGTCACTTCCCACTTCACTTTGGGGGTGTTCTTGGGCACCCGACCGTAGACCTCACGGTCGAAATCCTCGGCAATCTCGGCCCGGCGCTTCGTCCACAGTGCTGCGGTCACCTTCGTGCCGTCCTTCATCACGAGCGGGTCTGGCAGATCAGGGTAAGGGTTGGCCTTCGACTCGTCGAGATTGGCGGCGTTGGCCGATTTCGGGTTCCCGTCCGCGCCGCGGCGGATCTCCTTGATTTTGAGGAGTTCCATCAGCCGCTTGTGATCCTCTTGTGCGGTCAGTTTGACCGGCGGTTTGGGCGGATCTTCAGCGCGCCCCAGCGGGGAGAGATACCCCGTGAGAAGGAGCGCCGCAGCGACCGAGACGGGAGAGTGTCGCATGAGGAGTCTCGTTGTGATGAACGAACCACAGCCACACGGCAATCGATTGTGCCGGGTGCACCGCAGGTTTGTGAAGCGATCGTCATTCTATCGACGTTACACCCGCGATTCCGGAGCCGTGTACCTCACGAGATGCGAACGGACACGAAACGTAGCGCGCGTATTCCCACTTTCTTTGGGGAACACAAGGAACGGTAAGGCCGAGGCGATTCGAGTGATGCACTCGTACCCACGCAGAACGGAATTTCTACACCACTTCTACTGCCCGTTTCTCTCCCGTCGGGAGGTATCGAATGAGAACTGTGCTGACCTGTGCGATCGGCCTCGGACTCGCCGGAGCCGCCGTTATGACTCTCGCGCATGCGACGGGGCAACCACCGGCTCCCGCACAAGTCCCGAACCCAGACTCCCAATACCGGCTCGGCCCGGATTCGCTGCCGCAAGAGGGAGTTCCAAAGGGAGAAATCAAAGGACCGTTCACGCTCCCGTGTGAGGTCTACCCCGACACCCAGCACACCTACTGGGTTTACGTGCCCGCTCAGTACGACCCGAAAATCCCGACCGCGCTCATGGTGTTCCAGGACGGTCAGGCGTTCAAAGACGAGAAGGGAGACATGCGGGCACAAAACGTGATGGACAATCTGATCTACCGCCGGGAGATCCCGGTCATGATCGGCGTGTTCATCAACCCCGGCCGCAAACCGGAGCAACCCGAGCCGACCCCGCGTGATTGGGGCGACCGGAACACCAACCGGCCGACCGAGTACAACTCGCTGGATGATAAGTATGCTCGCGTGATTACGGAAGAACTGCTACCAGCGCTGGCCAAGGATTACAACATCTCGAAAGATCCGGAGATGCGCGGGATCGGCGGGTCGAGTTCGGGCGCGATCGCGGCGTTCACCGTGGCGTGGGAGCGCCCGAGCCAATTCCGCAAAGTGCTGAGCAACGTCGGCAGTTTCGTCAACTTGCGTGGTGGGCACGTGTACGCGGACAAAGTGCTGGAGGCCGAGAAGAAGCCGCTCCGGGTGTATTTGTGCGACGGGCGCAACGACAACCGCGGGCTTCGGGGCGGGAAGTACGACGAGAAAATGGACTGGTTCCACCAGAACGTGCGCCTGATGAAAGCCTTGACAAAGAAGGGGTACGACGTGAACTACTCGTGGGGCATGAACAACCACGGGCAAAAGTTCGGTGGGGCGATTCTGCCCGAGATGATGCGCTGGCTCTGGCGGGATGGGCCGGTGTCCACCGATCCCAGGGACGAAATCGAGCGCGGGTTCCGTCAGCCGGTCAAGAAATAGAGGCCATCGTTCTCCGAAACGACAAGAGCCGCCCACGCGGGGCGGCTCCGAAACTCGCACTACTTCTTGCGAACGAGTTTCATTGTGGCACAGTGATCCTCGGCCGGCTTACCGTTGACCCAGGCGACCCCACTGAACTCGATGTGGTCGTCGTCGACGAAGGTGAGAGTCCCTTCGTGCATGTGCATGTCCTTCTTGGGGTCCAGGTTCGTCCCGCCCGAGAACACCCAGCGGATCTGGTTGGCAGCCGACTTCGGGTCGGCCTTCATTCGAGGTTGGTTGCCGAGCGCGCAGTAGTGCGTCATGACCAGGTCGGCCCCGTCCCGGTGGTACACGGACACCATCTCCATCGCTTCACCGGGGAACAGCGTCTCTTGAACCGTGCTCCCACCGGCGGTGACCTTGATGACCGACACGACCTTGTCGGTCGGCTTGCCGTCCTTGTCCGCTTCCACCCAGGTACCGGCCAGCTTCTTCAGCCGCTCCAGCCCCGCGTGCGAGGTTTGGGCGGGTTTGTCGTCGCCGCGTGCCCCGGCCCCGAGCGCCACCAGCACCACAACAGCCCCCGTCACCGCGATCGTCCGCATAACTGGCTCCTTTGGGCGAAATGCTTCCACCACCACAGTGGTGGTAGAACTGCTCCCGGATCGGGCGCCTCTGAAAGCGTGCGAAAAGAATTACACGCGAGTGGCGCCCGACAAAGGTCAGTAGCGGGCACACGAAATGAGCCAATAATTCCCCAGCCAAGCAACCGGAACGAACAGAATCGTCCCAACACACAGGATCGACACGCAAATCATCAAACGTCTACCAACCTTGCCGACTAACTTGCACCGCGTTTACCCTTCCACCATTCCCAAACGCATCCGAGGAACGAATGGACATCGCTTGCTTAACTCCGATTTTGAACGTGTCCGATATGGCGGCCAGTTTTGCGTGGTTCGAGAAACTGGGCTGGAAGAAGTTGTGGGATTGGGGCACGCCGCCGACATTCGGGGCGGTTGGGAGCGGGAAGGTGGAAATCTTCCTCTGTTTGGGCGCCCAGGGGTCACGAGGTGGACCAGTCCCTCGGCACGCAGACGATGACGATACGGGTGGCGTGTGGATGTCCTGGTTTCTCAACAGCCCGGCCGACGTGGATGCCGCTCATGCGTTGGCCGTATCGCACGGCATGACCGTCACGCAACCGCCAACAAACGAGCCGTGGGGCGTCCGCGAGTTCCACTTGCGGCACCCCGACGGCCACACATTCCGCGTGGGCGCGGGAACGGGTTCCGTGTGATTGGGGCCTCAGCTCCCCGGCAACAGGAGTTCGATCCCGTACCGGGGAGCGGCCGCTTTCAACCGGTCGATCTCGTCTGGGGTTGGCGGGGGAACAGCCGTTGCTCCCTCCCCGAGGGGCGCTCCGACCTCGAAGAACATCTCCTCAAGACCGGCTGGGGCGACCGAAATGAGCATGCGGGCCGGCCGATCCGACTCGTTTTTGAATGCGTGCGGAGTACCGGGCGACACATTGGCAAACATGCCCGCCGTCACCACGTGCTTCTCGTCACCAACTGTCAGAGCGATTTGGCCTTCGAGAACGTAAAATCCTTCTTCTTCCCGGCTGTGAACATGCGGAGGAGGGCCGCCACCCGGCGGCACGAGCGCTTCCCAGAGGGCGTATTTGCCGCCCGTCTCACTGCCCGTCGCGAGAAATCGGTAAATGTCACCAACAACAGCAATGGTGCGACCCTGAGCCGCAGAACGGATAGTGGGCAGCATTTCGGTCCTCAGTTAATCGGTCAACGCGCGAACAAGCATATCAAATCCGCCTTTCTTGGTGCCGGCTACGAAGCGGAACCGATTTCACACAAGTATCAGTTCGAGCTGTCGGGACGAGAGGAACTCGCACCCCGTGGCGGTGACCAACACATCTTCCTCCAATCCAACAATCCCGGAACCGGTCGGTATGCCTAATTCCAGGGTAAAAACATTGCCCACCTCGACTGCGGCTTCCACGTTACGCCCGTAACACGGCCAACGCGGTCCCAACAAGGTACCGCCATCGTGGACCGCCCGTCCCAGCCCGTGCCCGAGTCCGTGCTTGAACTCCGGGTACCCGGCCGTCACCACAACACTTCGAGCAGCCGCATCTACCTCGAATCCGCGCACGCCCGGGCACAGAGCTTCAGCCCCCGCGTCGATAGCCCACACTACCGTCTCGAACGCGCGCCGAACGTCCTCCGGCGGTCCCGACTCACCCGGTCGTCGAACATACCACATCCGCTGCATGTCCGAGCAGTACCCTTCAATGCGCACGCCCAAATCGATGTGGACCAAGTGCCCCGCTTCGATGCGGACCGTTTCCGACGGGTACGTGTGCCCGAGGTCCGATGCCGGCCCAGTGTTGACGATCGGGCACCCCTCAAGTGGCCACGCCGGTGACACGCCGTGTTCGGCGAACCGCGCGTGGACGAACGCGGCCAGATCTCGCTCGCTCAGCCCCGGCCGAATGTACGAGGTAATCTGTTCGACGATCCGCTCAGTCACAGCCACGGCCCGCCGAATCCGGTCGACCTCCGTTGACGACTTACGCCCGCGCAACCGTGCCAGCAGCGGGGCAGCGCTGGTCAACCGATCGAGATACGGCGTGCCGCTCAGGAGTTGCTCGAGGAGGAGCCAGTGCCCGTGGGTCAACCCATCGGCGGTCACGTCGTCGAGGCTGTAATTCAGGCCGATGGTTCGTGGGTCGAGGCGCTGAAGTGCAGCCAGCAGAGGCCCACGAATGTCTTCGTCGTAGCCGATCACCTCCCGGAAAACGCCTTTCGCACGAATGGCCGACGTGTCGAAGTTGGCGACAATCGCGACGCGCTCTCCGCCGACGCCGAAGAGGAACGCCGAGTTCCGCACCACTCCCGCCCCAACAACCTGCTCGATCCCCGGGTCCGGGTGCAGTTCCGTCTCGCGCGCGAAGGTCAGCCAACAGTCCAGCCCGGTTTCGGCCAAAAGCGCCTGGGCTTGATCCGCCTTTTCGTGCAGTAGCATGTCCCCTCCCTCAATCCGTGCGCCAGAGGCTCAAGTCGGCCCATGCCGGTGATCGTAACGACTGATTCTTGACAACAATACAACCTCGTGCGGGAAGCGTTGAATGATCTGGAGCGGCAGCCCGGGCTTTCGCCCCGAGCACACCGTGGAAGTAAAACAGCACTCGTGTCGCGAAACTCGCGCACCACCCAACATGGAGAACCGTCGTGTACCTCTCCCGCATTGTGCTCGTTCTGATTGGTTTGGCCGCAATTGCCCCGATCGCTTTCGCCCAAGAGAAAAAGCCGCCGCTGGTAACGCACGCGCGCGTTCAGTTGAACCTCGCGGGAGCAGAAACGGCTGTCGAAGGTGCGAAGAAGAAAGCCGCAGCGATGGGGCTGAAGAGTAACATCGCCGTCGTCGATGATGGCGGGCACCTGCTGTCGTTCGCCCGAATGGACGGAGCGCGCCCGGCGAGTGGGTCTACTGCACTGACTAAAGCAGTCTCGGCCGCAACCTTTCGCCAAGAGACGGGGGCGCTCCCCGCTAAAGGCGAACCGGACGCGCTCCTGAGTTTGAGCATTCAAAACGCTGCAGCTGCAAGTGGCGGAAAGATCACAACCTTGAAGGGCGGGATACCCATCATCGTGGACGGTCAAGTAATTGGTGCGATCGGGGTCGGCGGTGGGTCCGGTGAACAGGATGCGGAAGTGGCAAAGGCCGGCGTTCAGGCACTGCTCGACGCACTGAGCGAGAAGAAGTAATCCGTGCGGGTTGCCAAACCCGTTGATTTCCAGCAGGGACTCGAACGTGATGTAATCGACGTCCGAGTCCTGTGCCCGATCAAAGCGCGTGGGCCTTGATTTGGCGATTGGAGTACGCTGAGATTTGGCACTTCCGGTCTACAGCTAGCTGTTCGCAACCGCCGCAGATCGCTCCCGGGCTAGAACGTACACATCGTGGTAACCCGGCATTGGCGTTTTACCCTAACTTGAACGCTTCCGTCAGGCAGGCAAGAGCCTCTTCACCTCGGGCACGCTCGACTACCACCCCGACGCACACCTCGCTCGTGTTAATCATGCTGATGTTGATGCCCTTCGCGGCTAGCGCGCCGAACATCGTGCGGGCTACGCCGGTGTGCGTCCGCATCCCCACCCCCAGCACAAACAGCACCGCGATGTCGCCGTCACCCACCACGCGACACGCCGGGTCGATCTCGCGCACCACATCCTGAGTGCGTTTCAGCGCGCGCGTCAGATCGGCGCGGGGCACGGTAAATGAGAGTTCTGCCTTCGCAGGGCCGCTCTGGTTCTGGACGATCATGTCCACCAGAATTCCACCGGTCGCGACCGCGTTGAACACGCGCGAGCAGTTCCCCGGCTTGTCCGGCAAGTCGTGAACCGTAACGCGGCTCTGTTCGGTGTTCAGATGAACGCCGCTCACGAGAACATCTTCCATCCCCTCGAGCCGCGCAATAGCCGCCTCGCGGTCCTTGGATGCCGCGACCATGAGCGGGTTCGGGCGCGGCTTAAATTCGCCGCTCGCGGGTGGTTCTCCAGCTCCCTTGCGTGACAGCGGTAGCGCGAATGCGGCGTGAACCGCGCGCAGTGCCCGGCGCCCGCGGACCGCCTTCTTGCTCTCCAGGTGCGCCTTCTTGATCGGCTCGCCCGTCGGCGCCTCGATGATCCCCGATTCGGCCGCGCCGTCCTCTTCCACCAGCACGCTGATCTTGATGTCGCCGGTGGTAATCATCTTCAGGTTCACGCCCTCGATCGCGAGCGCCTGGAACATGCGCTCCGCGACCCCGGAGATGTAGCGCATCCCGGCACCGACCACTGACACCTTGCTGACCTTGCCCGTCTCGTTCAGTGCCGCCCCGAGTTCCGCCACGATGGGTGCGAGGATCTTCTTGGTGCGATCGAGTTCGGTGTTCAGTACGGTGAACCCGATCGTGGCCTTGCCCCCCTCCCCCACGCTCTGCGCGATCATGTCCACTGCGATGTTCGCGTCGGCGAGCACGGCAAAGACGCGGTGACTCACGCCCGGGCGGTCTGGCACGCCCTCGAGCACGAGCCGCGCTTCGTCCGCCGCGAGCGCGACCCCGCACGCAGGGATTTCACTCATCCACGAAGCTTCGGGAACGATCCAGGTGCCGATCGCGTCGGACTTCGCGTTCCGCACCATGAGCGGCACGTCGAATTTCTTGGCGAATTCGATCGAGCGCGAGTGCATCACGCCCGCGCCCATGCTCGCCATCTCCAGCATCTCGTCGTAACTGATCGCGTCCATCTTGCGCGCATCAGGCACGATGCGCGGGTCCGTCGTGTACACACCATCCACGTCGGTGTAGATCTCGCACTCGACCTCGTACCCCGCGAGCTTTACCGCGGCAGCCACGGCCACGGCCGTGGTATCGCTCCCGCCGCGCCCCAGCGTGGAGATGTCCCCGAGTTCGTCCACGCCCTGGAACCCCGCGAGCACGACGATGTGCCCGCTATCGAGCGCCTCACACAAGCGCACGGTGTCGATCTTCTTGATGCGGGCCTTGCGGTGCGTGCTGTCAGTCACGATGCCGATTTGCGGGCCGGTAAAGCTGACCGCGCGCTCGCCGAGTTCGTGGATCGCCATCGCGGTGAGAGCGATCGAGATCTGCTCGCCGGTCGCGAGGAGCATGTCCATTTCGCGCGCGGACGGCGAACTGGTGATCTGGCCGGCTTTGGCGATCAGGTCGTCGGTGGTGCTGCCCTGTGCGGACACGACGACGATCACTTTGCTCCCGGCGTGTTTCGCGCGAATGGCCTTACGCGCGGCTTCCATGACGCTCTCCGCGTCCTTCACGCTCGACCCGCCGAACTTCTGAACGACGACCCCCACGGCCGCACCCCTTGATATCGAGATTCCGAACGAGAATCAGAGGGTGTTGTAACGACGGCCCGCTTCGGCTTCCAGTAACGCAAGGTATTCACCGCAACCGCTCTCCGAAGAGCGTGCGGCACTCACGGCACCGAGTGTCATACAACTCCGCCCACAGACAAATGAAAACCGGCTCACGAAGCGATTCCCGGGTCGGTTGGATCGTTGCGGATCGCCGTGAGTTTCGTTACCTTCTGTCAGTACCCGCCCCGAATTCCGCCAAGGGACTCATCCCGTGAATCGCTTGTTCCTCGTGACTTTGTTCTCGATCGCAGGTCTTGCTGCGCCCGCGTCTGCCGACAACTGGCCGCAGTGGCGCGGGCCGAAGAACGATGGCCACTCGGCCGAAAAGAACCTGCCCACCGAATGGAGCCAGGACAAAAACGTTGTTTGGAAGTTCAAGATGCCGGGCATGGGTGCCGGTACCCCGATCGTGTGGGCGGACAAGATTTTCGTGACCTCGGTCGATGGCGACGACATCGTGCTGCTCTGCATCGGCACCGATGGCAAAGAAAAGTGGAAACAGAAAGTGTCCGGCACCGGCAAGGTGAAGTACCGGAACCCGTCCGGGGCCGACGTGTCCGATGCGTCCGCGTCCTGCTCGACCGACGGCAAGCACGTTTGGGCGTTCGCCGGGAGCGGTGACCTCGCGTGCTTCGACCTCGACGGCAAATTGGTCTGGAAAGACGACATTCAAAAGTACGGCAAGTTCCGCATCCAGTTCGGCGTCCACTGGACCCCGGTGCTCTATAAGGGCCGCCTGTACCTTCAGGTAATGCACCGCGGCGCACAACTCGTCGTCGCGCTCGACGCCGCGACCGGCAAAGAAGTGTGGAAGAAGGACCGCCCGGGTTACAGCAAGGGCGAGAGCCCGGACGTGTACGCCTCACCGTTCATCTGGGAGGGCGAGGGTGAGCCACTCCTCGTTGCACACGGCAACGACTTCTGCACCGGTCACAAACTGACCGATGGAACGGAAGTCTGGCGTGTGACCGGATTGAACCCGAACAGCAGCGGCGCGTGGCGGTTCGTTTCCAACCCGCTTGTGCTCCCGGACCTGATCGTAGTGCCATCGTGCAAAGACGGGCCGACGGTCGCATTTAACCCGGTCGGCGCGAAGGGGGAAATCACCCCTGACAACAAGGCCGAGTTGTGGCGCGTACCTGCAAGCGCGAACTTCCGGACCCCGGATGTCGTCGCTCCGATCCGCGTCGATGACGTGGTATACCTGACCGGCGACGGCCCGTTCACCGCAGTCGAAGCGAAAACCGGGAAGGTCATTTACCGGGAGGCTCTGACCAAGTTCGTCCATCGCGGGCACATGGCCGTGGGTGATGGCAAAATCTATGTCCCCGCAGCGAACGGCACGACGGATGTGATTCAAACAGGGAAGGAATTCAAGAAGCTTGCCACAAACGTCCTGCCCGACACCGTATTCGCCGGTCTCACTATTGCGGACGGGCGAATCTACTTCCGCGGGTACAACTACCTGTGGGCAATCGGAACGAAGTAGCCGTTCTCCCTGAGAAAAATGCCGAGAGCCGAGGTACCAAACGGTGGCTCGGCTCTCGGCACGTTGAGGGTTCTGTGAACTACCTCAACGCGCGCCATATCGATTCAAGCACGACCACGTAAGCATTCCCCCATGCTCCGTCACGGAAAAACGTGGGAGTCAATTCCGGTTGCCCGATGAACGGGCGCATCACCCACCCCATCTGAATCCCCACGAACGCATACACAACGAGCCAGCCCCACAGCATTACGCGGTGCAACGGGTCGCGCGCAATAAGCGGAGCATACCGCCTGCGCAACACCCATTGCGCGGACGCACTCGCGACTGCAAACATGAGCGCGTTGAAGACTAAGGCTTCGTTGTAATCGGTCGTGGACGCATACCAGAGCGCTGTGTAAGGGGCGAGACTCGCGAGCACGATCGCCACCGCGGACTGAGTGACCACGACCGCGCGAACGGCTTCCGCGAAGTCGTTACGCAAACCGAGCAACGAATTGAGAACGAAGAAGCTCGGCATCGCAAGCGCCGCCGTCACCGCAATTAGCAGCGGCACCTTCACCGCGGAAAAAATAATCTGTAACGACCGATCGGATCCGAAGCCACCGAAACACCCCATCACCGCACCGTAAGCGGCGCCACCGATCACAACGATCGCCAAACCGGTCCCCGCGCCCTCGTGTACGTGCGAGCGTCTGTGGAGGGTGGCACTGCGTAGCAACCGGTCCACGAATCGGAGTAAGTGTGTCATGGGTCAGGCGCCGAGAAGTGTTCGCAGAGCCTTCGTGACCCCCTCCAAAAACGATCCGTCGCGCGGTCGGAACCAAGTGAAACCAGCGCTCGGTGAACCGATGAAGGGGCGCAACACCCAACTCATCTGCGTACCAACAATGGCGAACACAACGAGCCACCCACGAAACACGGCTCGTACCTTCGGGTCCGGTTGCGGCTCCTCCGGGCGCGAAACGGGAACCGCACGCGCCCTGCGCTCGGCCCGAACGGGGCGCTCGCTCTCAGTCGTCTCCTCTGGTGTCGCCACCGATGAAGACCCGCCGGACTCGTGTGGCGGAATTTCGACAAACGCCGCCGGCGCTGAGAGCGTGAGTCGATCCACCGTGCGTAAGAGGAATATGATCGCGAACCCCGCGGCGAGTGCGAACACGGTCACGTTCAGGAGCACGATAAACGGGTAACTTGTAGTAGTCACAGAGAAAAACGCAACGATCGGACCGAACGCGGCCAACACTGCCACGAGCACCCCTAGCGCGCTGGCCATGAGTTTGGCGAGATCGGACATCCCCAAACGCGAGCCAACTAGCGCGTTAAACACGTGTAGCGACGGAAACGTGACAACGAGCGTGAGCAGAAATAGGAGCGGCACCTTCACTGCGTCTGCAACGATGAACCGGACTTCTGGTTCCGCGCGCCCGAACACACCGAAGAACCCCATACACGCGCCGTACACCGCAGCGAGCAGTACGTTCACGGACACGAGTGGTAGAAGCGGAATTTCTAATATCGCCTGCCCCGGCCCAGGTACTCGCATCGCGTCGCCGCGCAGAATACGGTCCAGTTCACGGAATCCTCGCATCACGCCTCCTCACTTCATTGGCGTCCAACTCCTCCAGATAACTTTACGATGCAAAGTATTCGTATTTATTCCGTCCCCACGCAGATTTTCTTCGGAATACAAAAATGCGCGAGGCCCGCACGATTTTCGTGCGGGCCTCGCGGGTTCGGGTCTAGTTGTCTCTACTCAGGCGGTGTTTGTGGTACGACGTAGCTTGAGCCGTGAGCGTCCCATAAAGACCATGCCTCCGATACCCGCGAGGAGTGCTGCGGGTGGAGCGGGTACCGACTTGGGTCGAACGGCGAGTTGATCCTGACCGGGCGTTTGGTCCTTCGCGCCCGGAGCCGGGGCGATTAGCGCGACCAGTTCATAATCCGAGTTGTTGTACTTATCCAATCCGCCCGCCAGACCGTTGAGCATCTCATTGGCGCGCGTCGCGGCTGTACTGGCAGTCTGGAAATTACCGGAACTGACCGTCTTCGTCGCGTCAGTCTCGTGAACCAGTTCCCACAGCGCGAGTTGAAACGCCTTCGACTCGTTGTCGCCCTTGAATGAAGGGTCAGTCCAGGCGGAGTTGTAGAAGTTCCCGTAAAGGGCACGGATCGCGTTGGCTTTGTCTGCGCTCCCGATGGTCGGGGCGTCTTCCGGGGCATAAACTCCGAAAACGTAAGTGCCACCTACAGTAATTGTGCCGGTTAACTCGATGCAAAAAGTCGCGATCGGTGACGAGAAACTCGAGTTCGGCGGATCGTTCTTGTCTGACCAAGAAAACGGTCCCGGGGCCACATTGGAAATAGGCGTCCCACCCAAATTCACACTGACTGTGCTTGGAACCGTGTGATCGAGTTGGAGAGTAATCAGTTCAGCGGACGCGCGGGGCGACAGAAACAGGAACCCGGCAACCGCGCCGACCGCCACAAGTAGGCGGAGTTTCATGGGCGTCTCGAAGGAGGGAATGCGGGAGTGACCGGTTTGCGGCGAAAGGGCCGCTTTAAATGGTAACTCCGGACCGCGGGGCGCCAGGATTTATCCGACGCACCTTTTTTATTTCTACCCTCTCGCTCCATCCGAGTAAACCGCAGAATAGGCACAGACGGCCTCAAAATGCGAACGATTCCTGGGCAAATGGGGCAACTGTAGTGATTGGTTGACAAGGATCGGCGCAAAGTTAACACATGCTGCCGATTTCGCTCTCCCGCACACGATGAGTTCAGTTCGACCGGTGCGAGTCCGGCCGATATACTGATGGGCGAACACGTTCCGCGAGACCCTCCATGTCCGCGATTACCCGGCAGATGCTCCGCGACTACCTGAACGACGCGCTCCCCGACGCGGAACTTGCCTCGGTCGAGAAGGCACTGCGCGAGTCCGCGGAGTTACGAGCAATTTACCACGAGGTCACCGAACAAGAGGATCGCGGCGAACACACGGTCGGTGCAATTTGGCGGCGCGAGCGCGTGAGCTGCCCCACCCGCGATCAGCTCGGTGGCTACGTGCTCGGTGCGGGAGACCCGGACCTCATTGATTACGTCGACTTCCACCTCAAAACGATCGGCTGCCCGTACTGCCAGGCGAACCTCGACGACCTACGCAAAGCCAGTAAACCTGGGAAAAAGTGACTATCTGCGTGTGAGCACCCACCGATAGTTCCCGTCCCTGAATACCCGCCTCCGCACTCCGCAGACGGAACACCTCTCGAAATGAGCATGCCGTTCGCAACAATCGAAACCGTCGAATCGCTCATCAAACTGGACGTCGAGCAATTACTGCTGCCGGTACTCATCCAGTTAGTCGTGATTATTGCCGCGGCACGAACGTTCGGCGCACTGGCACGGCGTCTCGGTCAGCCGAGCGTGGTCGGTGAGATCGTTGCCGGTCTTTTGCTCGGCCCGTCGCTGCTCGGGTGGCTGTGTCCGGACCTCTTCGCAGGCCTCTTCCGTCCGGCGCTTAGCGAAGTACCACAACCCCTCGCGGACGCGGTGCTGCCCAAGATTTTCACCGTAATCGCGCAGTTCGGACTGATCTTCCTCCTGTTTCTGGTGGGGCTGGAGTTCGAGTTCGAGCACGTTCGCTCGCACGGGCGCGCCGCGGTGCTGATCTCGATTGCCGGCATCGCGGTGCCGTTCGCACTGGGCGCGGGACTGGCGCAACTCGTTCACCCGCACCTGGAACCACACCCCAAAGCCGGGCCAGTATCGCTTCTCGGACTCACACTCTTCCTCGGGATCGCGCTTTCCATCACCGCGATCCCGGTTCTCGGTCGGATCATGATGGAACTGCACATCACGCGCACGCGGCTCGGTGCGATCACCATCACGGCAGCGGCTGTGGACGACGCGATCGGCTGGATTCTGCTCGCGAGCGTCGCGGCAGTGGTGAAAACTAATTTCGACCCGCTGGAAACGCTCCGGATGGCCGGGTTGACAGTCGGTTTCGCGCTCATCATGTGGTTCGTCGTGCGCCCGGTGCTCGTGCGGTACTTCGCGTTTTCCTTGCGCGAGAACCGCGGACGGCTCAGCGCGACGGGCCTTGCTGTGCTACTCGTCTGCGTGTTGCTCGCGTCCGTGGCAACGAACCTGATCGGCATCTTCGCGGTGTTTGGCGCGTTCCTGCTCGGTGCCGTGCTGTCAGACCAGGCCGAACTCCGGCACGCCGCGCACGCGAAGTTGCTCGACATCGTCACGTCGTTCTTCGTGCCGGTGTTCTTCACCTACACCGGACTGCGTACCGACGTCACGGCGCTACACGGCACTGCGATGTGGATCATTTGTGGCGCAGTAACAATCGCAGCGATGGCGGGGAAGCTGGCCGGGTGCGGGTTAGCGGCCCGGCTGAGTGGGTTCAGTTGGAAAGAATCCGGGATCATCGGCGCAATGATGAACGCCCGCGGGCTGATGGCACTGATCGCCATCAACCTCGGTTATGAACTGGGAGTGGTACCGCGCAGCCTATTCTGTGTGCTCGTCATCATGGCGCTGGTGACAACCATTCTCACAACGCCGCTACTGCTCTGGCTCCGAAAAGGAACAGAGATCGAGGAACCGATCGCACGCAGTGGGTTTCTGGGCGCAAATTTCACCGCCGAGAACACAGCGGGCGCAGAGAAGGTGCAGAGCGCGGTCCGTTAGTCCCCGCGCTCACGGAATGGAATCGCCTACTTCTTCTCGGGTGCTTTGAAGATAACCGGGCGCAGTCCGGGAATGGTGAATTGCTTCACCTCGCCCACGAACGGTTCACCGAGAGCCTCATTCCACTTCTTCTTCTGTTCGACACTGAGCAGTTTGAGAGCCGCCTCTTCGCTCTTTTTCGCAAGTGCCTCCTCACCCGGTACGGGGCCGTTACCCACGAGCGGGTTCGCCCGGACCAGTTTCTGCCAACCAGCGAAGTAGTCGACATCGATCTTCTTGGCCTGTTTCAATTGATCAGCCGTCAGCCCGATTTCTTTCGCGAACACGGGGTTCGCCGCGAGCGCGCGCATACCGCCCGTAAATTCGAGAACCTGCCACACGATTTGACGGTGCCGCTTTTGCTGTTCGGCCTTAAGGACGGCGGCCACCGTTTCATCGGCCCACTTCGTGAGTTTCGCGGCGTAAGCCCTCGCTTGTGCCGGTTTCAGTCCGCCGAGATCCACAACGGACTTCTTGAGATCGGCTTCGGCCCCGTCGAACGCGGCCAGTTGCTCTTTGCTGAGTTTCAATTCCTTCTGCACGTCCGGCGATTTGGTGATGTAAAACGGCCAGTAGAACTCGGAATCGGCCGTAAGACCGAATCCGACGGGATCGGACGTTTTGGGTGGCGGGCTCTTCGGCTGCGTGGTTGGTGCGATGAGGGCGAACACGAGTACGGCGGTCATGTGTCCTCCTTTCGGCACGCTCCTCCCCGGTAGCGATAAGAAGAACGCAACCGGAGCAATTTCGTTAACACGAAAATCAGGTATTCTCCCGTGAAAAGTGTTTGTGTGTTTTGCGGTTCGTCCCCCGGCAACAACCCCGTCTATGCGGACACGGCCCGCGAACTCGGGCGCGCGCTCGCCGCTCAAGGCTTGACTCTGGTGTACGGCGGCGGGCGCGTGGGGCTGATGGGTGAAGTCGCGAGTGCGGCACTGGCTGCTGGGGGCGCTGTCGTGGGTGTGATTCCCCACTCCTTAGCACTAAAAGAAATCGCTCAGGAAGACTGCACGGAACTCGTCGTAGTGAACACGATGCACGAGCGAAAGGCACTCATGGCCGACCGCACGGACGCATTCGTTGCGCTCCCCGGCGGTTACGGCACCTGCGACGAACTGTTCGAGATCCTCACCTGGGGACAACTCGGCATCCACCGCAAACCGGTCGCGATCCTCAACACGAACGGGTTCTTCACGCCGCTACTCACGTGGCTCGACCACGTTGTGACGGAAGGCTTACTCAAGCCGAAGCACCGCGCCCTTCTCCTCGTCGCAGACACGGTACCGGAGTTACTCACGAAACTGACTTCGTGGATACCGGCGGAACCTACGACGAAGTGGGTCGAACCCGAGGAACGGTAACAGCGTACCGCCCCGGGTCCGGAGGACTCAATACCCAACCTCAGTTCACAATGTTCCGCAGTGGTTCGCCGAGTAGCGCCCGGCGGCACGCTTGGGCGCCCTTCACGCGCATGTCGAGCAGCCCCTCCTCCGAGTAAAACGCGGAGTGCGGGTTGAGAATGACGCGGTCGTAGCACGGATCAGCGGGGTCGCGCCACGCCACCAGTAAGGGGTGATCTGCGGGCGGCGGTTCGACGGGGAGCACGTCGATGGCCGCCCCCTGGAGCTTACCGGACCGAATCGCGGCCGGAATTGCGGTCGCGTCCACAGTGGCGCCGCGTGCCGTGTTCACCAAGTACGAACCGTCCGGCATGAGTCCGATGCCGCGTGCGTCCACGATGTGCCGGGTCTCTTCGGTCAGCGGGCAGTGAACGCTGAGCACGAACGACTGGCGGAACAGGTCGTCGAGTTTCTCCACGCGGCGAATCCCGTTGGCCTTATCGTAACCGTCTTGTTTGTGCGGGTCGTAGAACGCAACGTCCATCCCGAGCGCCTTCGCGCGGAGCGCTGCGGCAGTTCCGATGCGCCCGAGACCGATCACCCCGAAGACGCGCCCGCGGAGGCGCACCAGCGGCGTCCCCTGCATGTAGCTCCAGTCGCCGGATTTGCGCTGGAGGCGGTTGTTGAAGAAGTTGATCCCGCGCGTAAGCGTGAGCATCATGCCGATGGCCGAGTCCGCGACCTCTTCCGTGCCGTAGTCGGGCACGTTCGCGACCGGAATGCCCTTCGTGCGGGCCAACCGATGGTCCACGTTATCGAACCCGACCCCGCACCGCACGATCAGCTTGCAGTTCTGCAACCGCGTGATCGTTTCCTTCGTAATGGCGATGTTGTGGTACAGCATCACCGCGTCGGCGCTCTCGATGTGGCCGATCATATCGGCCTCGGAGGTCGCGTTCAGGGCAACGACGTCGGCGATGTCGCCCAACAACTCGTGCTCGGGTTTGAGCGCATCGGCCAAGAAATCCGCAACAACGACACGGAAACGGGGCATGTGGGGTACTCGAAACGGGGAGACTTTTCGGAGTGAGACCGGCGGATGAGTGCGTTCTATATCCGCGCGCGGCAGAAAGCTACTAGCATGATGGGTGTACCCCGGTTACCGAGATGATCCCAATATGGCCCGACGCTCCCGCGCCCGCGAAGTGGCTCTGCAGCTCCTATTCCAGTGGGACCAGAACCCGACCCCCGTTCCGCGCAAGGCGATCAAGACGTTCGTCCGCGATCGCTTGCTCGCCGACGCCGAGATGGAGGCGTATACCCTCAAGCTCGTCGACGGCGTCGTCGCGCGCAAAGAGGAAATCGACGAGAACCTGAAAGCCGCCGCGACCAACTGGCGCCTGTCGCGCATGACGCCCGTGGACCGGAACGTGCTCCGGTTGGGCACCTACGAGCTCCTCTTCGATGCCACCCAACCGCCGCTGGAAGTGGTCATCAATGAGGCCATCGAACTCGCGCGGCGGTTCGGTTCCGAAGATTCCCCTGCGTTCGTGAACGGCGTACTTGACCGCGTAGGGGCGATGCTATAGGAAGTTGGGAAGGCGTAAAGCCGCGCCTTTCGGTGCCGTTTTCTCTTGTTCGCGCGGTTCTCGTGCCCAAACACTCTCCCTTCACTCTCGTTTGCAGCCGGCTCGCGCAACTTGACGCCCCGGCACGGGCGGACCTGCACGTTCACACGACCGCGAGCGACGGGGAATATACCGCGTCGCAGGTCGTCGCACTCGCTCGACAGGCGGGGCTGCGGGCCGTCGCGGTCACCGACCACGACACCCTCGCGTCCGTCGCCGAAGCGCAGGCGGCTGCCGGTACCGCGATCGACTTCGTGCCGGGAGTGGAGATCAGCACCACGTTCGCGGGGCGCGAGTTCCACCTGCTCGGTTATTTCGTGCGCACCGATTGCGCCGAACTCAATGCCGCACTCGCCAACGTGTGTGAATCGCGCCGCGAGCGATTCCGCGAACTCGTCGCTCTCCTGCGCGAGTCGGGCGTCAAAATTCAGGCGGACCGCGCGGGACTGCTGGAGGAATCCACCGCGAGTCTCGGTCGGCGCCACGCCGCACGTTTGGTCGTCGCGAGCGGGGTCGCGAAAACTCGCACGGAAGCGTTTCACCGGTTCGTGAACCCGCTCATTCGGAAAACTCGACCCAAAACGCTCGTTCCGCTCGAAGATGCGATCGCCCTCATTCACGCGGCTGGTGGCGTCGCGTCGCTGGCCCACCCTCCCCCACACCTCACCGACGATCACTTCGACGCGCTGCGAAAGTTCGGTCTGGACGCGCTCGAAGTCGTGTACCCGTGGGGCCGCAACTCGCCCGTATCGCGCTTGCGCGAGGTCGCGGCACGGTTCGGGTTCGCGATTAGCGGTGGGAGCGATTGTCACGGCCCGGACCCCGCACACCGGCGCATCGGATCGCACGCGATCACGTTTGAGGAATTGTCCGTGCTCCGCGACCGCGCGGGATGCGCCGTTCGTTAAAGTGCGCCCCGTTCTGCGTGCGGTTCCAGTTTTTTGCATCACGCGCCCGACTGAGCGATTCCGGCTGATCATTTCGGACCACATTCGTTGGCACAAGGGGCGTTTCGGGGGCACGTTACCGGTGCCCGCAGCACGGACGGGGACGGGCCTCGGCCCGCCGCGGGCAGCACCGCAAGGATTCGCGCCGATGAGACGCCTTTCGATTGCCGCCGTTCTGGCGGTGCCCTTCCTGTTGCTAGCCACACCGGACAAAGCCTCGGCGAACCCGACGCACTACGGGTTCGGGTGCGGCGACTTCTGCCTCGGGTTGTTCAAGGGCATTCACCAGAACGGGCCACTGTTCAACTACGGCCCGTACTACGGCTATTACCCGTTCAAGCCGTATGGCCCCTGGGACGAGTACTTGCGCTACGACCCGAACTTCTACGGCACCCCAGGTGCGGGCGGGGCATACGGCTGGGCGCACGGCGGCGGGCACTCGCGCGGGCTGTTCCACAAATCCTCGTGCTCGTCGTGCGGCTTCTGGCACGCTTCGTGGCTGCAAGGCGGCTGGTTCCGTGGGCACACCTGGACCCACAACAGCGGGTCACTGTTCCACAGCCACAAGCCGTCGTGCTCGTCGTGCGGCGGGGTCGCGGTCGCAACGCCCGCTCAACCGACCGGCGACGTGTTCGCCCGCTACTCGGGCGTCGGTTCACCGGCACAGTCCGCGGTCTTCTACTCCGCGACGCCGACGCTGAACCCGGTTCTGGACCTCGTGCCGACCGCCGGCCAAACGAAGTGACTCCCCCGGGCGCACCGGACGTGCGCCCGGTCGTCCGACGAGGCGACCTCGCGGTCGCCCCCGGACTGGTTCGACCCTCGCTCGTTGCGCTCTGATTCTCGGAGCGCGACGAAGACTCAAGGAAAGGATCCCGAGATGAAACTGTTCCGCTCGTTCGTTATTGCCGCGGCCGTCGGTCTGGCGCTGAGCGCCACCGCGGACCACGCTCTCGCCGGCGGCCCCAAGGGGTGCTCCAACTGCGGCGGCATCGGCGCTGGTGGCCCGCCGCGGACGCTGTTCGGCGGCATCGGCCATAAGCAACCGGCGTTCCAGGCCGCACCGTGGTACCTGTACTGGCCCTACGACGGGCACTTCATGACGCCGGCCCCTGTGAACGGCGCGTTCTACGGCCCCCCGGTCACCGGTAACTTCCCCGTGAACCCGTACTTCCCGGGCGGCGGCCCGGGCTACCAAGCCCCCGCGATCCCGCAACAAATGCCGTCCCCGCACGGCCGCTAAGTTCAGACCAGATCACACATTTCCGCCGCTCGCATCGGATGTCCGGTTCGAGCGGCGGTTCTCGTTTGGCCGAGTACGAGGAAGGACGTTGGCGCTGGCATCTTAGCCGGAACCAGTTACGATGGATTTACGTCATAAGGGCGTTCGCCTTCTATTTACCTTCAGAATCTATTCCAATCTCGGCGAGGTACGGTTATGGCAGAGAGCCAACTCGGGGAACTCGTTCCGGTAGGCGGCGGCGACGCGATCCCGCTCGTCAACGACGTGATGACCATCGGCCGGCGCGAATCGTGCGACATCTGCTTACGGTTCCAGAACATCTCCGGGTCACACTGCGAACTGTCCCTGCGCGACGGTATGTGGTACCTGCGCGACCTAAATAGCACCAACGGTGTAAAGGTAAACGGCGAGCGCACCCTTCGGCGCAAACTGCGCCCCGGGGACGAAATCGACATCGCCAAACACAAGTACATCATTCAATACCAAGTCGGCCCCGGTGTGAAGCTCGAAGAAATCTTCGAGGAAGAGGACAACGTGTTCGGGCAGTCCCTCATGGAAAAAGCCGGGCTCGAAAAGCCGAAAGATGCGGCCCACAAGCGCAAATAACACCTCATCCGCACCGTACTCGCGCCCGCCCCCAATTGGGGGCGGGCGCTTTTGTTTCCGCTGTGCGAATCCCACTACCCTCTCGACAAGCCGCAACCCTATGCGGTACACTTCACACACCTTTCGCGCCGCGGCACCGCACAAACCTTCTCATTCCGGCGGTCGCGGCCTCTCCAAAACGGTGAGGTTCGCCAATGAACCACAGCACGAAGAAGCAGCACCACGAACAGGCCCGTAAGAAGCACAAGCACGAGATCCAGGAACACGCACGCGAAGCGTCCCGGCGCGGCCGGTCCAAACTTCCGATCGCGCTCCTCGCGAGTGGGCTGATCGTCCTTTTGGTGGTAGTGCTGGTCGTCTCGCTGATGTAAATGCTGTCTCAGGAACGAGCACTACAACTGCTTCTTCACCCAGCGCACTACATCGGCGAACCAGGGATGATCCTCGCGCTCAAACTCCAGTGTGTGGTGCGCGCCGGGGTACGTAATCGTTTCGGTCGGTCCCGGGAATTGCGCCACGAAGTTCGCGGTTTGCAAGTTATCGATAATTCGATCGCGTTCCGCGAGAGCGAGGAGCGTCGGTACAGTAACGCGCTTCGCCGCTCGCTTCAGGTAGATATCGAGTGAAAAGCTGCTAAACAGAAAGCGCGCGGTCGCGAGCCGAAGACCGTGCGGTTCCGAGTCGATGTAGTGCCGCCATTCCGAGGACGCGGTGAACAGATCCGGCTCGTTCAGTGGAATGGGGAAGAACTTCCACGGGCGGAACACTCGTGCGACCGCAATCCGTGCCCGCTGCGGCATCGGCGGTGCAACCTTCGGCACCAATCCGGGGCACAGCAAAACCAGCCCGTCAACAAGCCCCGGTTTGCGGTACGGTAACCCAACGGCCAGTTTCCCACCCCACGAAATGCCGCAGACAAATACCGGCAGCCACCCGCGCGTCTCGCGGAGGCGCTGAACGAACTCCGCCACGTCGTCGATCAACCGCCGGAAGCTCGGCGAATCCCCGCGGTGAGCTGTGTTCAGCCCGGACCCGCGCCGGTCCAAAAAGTAGACATCGAACCCGGCTTCTGCGAGCGCTTGACACGACCGCGTGTACCACCCGCCGTGACTGCGGATGCCATGAGCGACCACGATCCGCGCCCGCGGCGTACCCCCCGGCGCGAAGTGCCGGAAGTAGAAGGAATAGCCGTCCGAGGCGGGGAAGAGGCCGAGTGTTGGGGGGAACCTACCCCCCTCGCTTCTTGTGAGGGGGGCCCCCCTGCGGGTTCCCCCTGCAACCCCTCCTGTCAGGGAAGGGGGAGAAAGAACTGTCGGCTGACGTATTCTCAACCCCAACGACTGTGCGCGCCAGCGCCCCCTTCCCTTCAGGGAGGGGGCGGGGGGGTAGGTTGTGGCTGTAACCCCTCCCCAACCCCTCCCCCAAAGGGAGAGGGGCTTAAAACTGGCGGTTGCGATGCACCAATTTCTGCGGTTGACTCTGTTCCCCTTCCTTCTTAGGGAAGGGGGTTAGAGGGTTAGGTTGCCTTTGCTCACCCAAGCAGCGTCTCCTTGCGCTTGGTGACCCAATCGAGCCGGGCCGGGTCGAGCGCGAACCCGAGTCCGCTGCCGATCAGCGCGGGTGCCCACCCGGTGCGCTGGAACGTGAGGTCATCGACCGCGAGCGACTCCCACACCAAGTGCCGGTCGTAACTGCCTTCCAGGTAGCGAATGTCGGCCACGCTCGCCGCGAAGTGCCGACCCGCCGCACTGAGAATCGCCGTCTCACCGACCTGGCACCCGAGTTGGTAACCGAGGTTGTGCTGCTTCGCGTACTGCGCGAGGCGCAAACTGGGAATGAACCCGCCGCACTTCGAGAGCCGCAGGTTGAACAGGTCGCACCACCCGCCGCGTGCCGCGCGCTCGGCGTCCACCATGCCGCAAAGCGATTCATCGAGCATGATCGGCGTCTTCACTTGCTTGCGCACGTCCGCGAGACACGCGACGTCCTCGTGGCGTACTGGCTGTTCGACGCTCGTGATGCCGAACGGCTCCAGTTCGCGGATACGGTCAGCAACGTCGGTCGGCGCCCAGGCTTCGTTCGCGTCGATGCGCAAATCGATCTTGCGGCCCAGCCAGCGGCGCATCGTCTTCGTCCGCTTCACATCGTCCTGGCCTTCGATCCCGACCTTCAGTTTGACCTGCTTGAACCCCGCGAGCCGGTACACGAGCGGGTAGAGCCGTTTCTTCCAGCCACGCGGGTTCCCGATGACGCCGCTGTACTGCACGCGATCGCGGAACTTGTAGAGTTCTGGGGCCACAAGTTCCGTGACCCGCGTGAGCGGTTCGCCGAAAGCTCGGCCGAATGCGTCGAGCACCGCCAGTTCCAGCGCACAGCGGGCCGCATTGCCGAGAATCCCGCGGTCGTCACTGGGTTCCACCGCGAGTTTGAGTCGCTCCGCAAGGTGAACCGCCTGAACGAAGTTCTCGGCGTCGGTGTCGAGTTGCTTCGCCACATCCGAGCGCTTGAGCAGGTCGAACGAGAAATCGATCGTCTCACCGGTTACGTAGTCGCGCGGGACGCCCTCCCCGTAGCCGACGCTGCCGTCGCTGAGCTTACACCGCACAACGACGTTATCCGTCTCCGTGCGAACATGACTCGCGTGCGTGACTTTCCGCCGCAACGCGACGCGAACGTGCCGGACCTCAAGTTCAACAACGCGCATCGGTAGTTTCGTCTCGGGAAGATCGGGAGCGGATGTTGTATCCGCCCATCCGAACTCGGCGAATCACCCGGCACCCTTCCCCGACACGAATTCGACTCCGGTGGCGGCGGCTAACATTTGCTAACATTCCGGGACCGCACCAACGCAGTTAATTCGCCACAAAATCTATCAATCAAACAGTTTACACAAACATCAACGATCGCACCCTGTTATCATTTGTCTCCAACCGACCGGCACTACAATTGAACAAATGGATACAAGTAAACAAATAATATCAGAGGCGACCGAGGGCTACAATGGAATTTCTCCCTAAAATCGCGCCCAAGCCGCTCCGCAACCCACGAAGCCGCGAGGAGCGAAGTGTCACTCACCAAGTCGGATCGTGGGTGGCGGCACTGACGCAGCGGCCGTATCGCCGAGTGCCCCTGCAAGGTGCGCGGCCATCTGATCCCAGAACGCATCAACCGCCAGCCCCAGATTCACCGGGCGAAATGGTTCCATGTATCGGCGCCCGGAGCGGTACAGGCGCGCGGCCCCGGTCGCGTTACCGCGTTCCCAGTGGTACGCGGCGACCGCGGCCTGAATGAGCGCCTGGTAGAACCGGCGGTCCGGCCCCGCGCACTCGTGCCACAGGTCTTCCCAAACCTCGTGCGCGTCGAAGAACTCGCGCCGGTTAAACAGGTCCACTCCCGCCAGGAACCGCGGGTCGGGTATGTCGGGCGCGTCGGACATCGGGTATACCGAAAGGATCATCCGCGCCGCGAGATCGCCACGCGCCGGCGCCGTCTTCATCACGATACCCGAAACCGTCACCCGATACCGGTCCACACCGATGCTCTTTTCTTCCTCGAAATGCCCGCTCCCCGCGCTCGTGGAGTGGTGCCGGGCGATCCGGTTCAGCCTCAGCGCGGGCCTCGACCCGGTGAAGATCTTCAAGCAACAGGCGAAGTCCGGTCCGCGCCCCCTGCGGTCGCTCGCCGGCGAGTTCGCGAAGAAGCTCGCGTCCGGGGAATCACTGGAAGACGCACTCGAACCGCACCGCGACACGTTCCCGCCGCTGTTCGTGGAACTGGTGGCGGTGGGCGAACAGACCGGGCGCCTGGAAGACACGTTTCGGGAACTCGAGCAGTATTACTCGGCCACACTGACGACCCAACGGAACTTCCGCTCACAGATGGCGTACCCCGCGATCCAGTACATCGCGGCCGTGCTTATCATCAGCGGCCTGATCTTCATTTTGGGGATACTCGGTATCAAGATGGACCCGACCGGGATGGGACTCACGGGCACGCAGGGAGCACTCACATTCCTCCTCTGTGGCGCGGCCCTCGTGGGCGGGGTCATCTTCGTGATGAAAATGGCCGCCGATAACGTGCGGTTCCGCGCGAAACTCGAAGGTACATTCCTGAACGTGCCCGGTTGGGGGCCGGCACTCCTCGCGTTCGCGGTGCTCCGGTTCGCGGTGGCGCTGCGGATGTGTGCCGAGGCCGGGTTACGGGCCGAAACGACCCTGCACTACTGCTTCCGCGCCACGTGTAACTCGCGTTTCCAGTCCGGCGAAGCTCGGGCCGTGGAAGTGGCCAAACACGGGGGTGAGTTGGTCGAAGCCCTCGACGAATCCCGGGCGCCGTTCCCGCGCGAGTTCCGCGAAACACTCGTTACCGGCGAAGAAACGGGCAACATGTCCGAAGTGATGGAGCGCCTCGCGGACCGCTACCGCGAGGACGCGGAGCGCAAGATGAAGACCGCGGCCCAGGTCACCGGGTACGCCATTTACGCGATGGTCTCGCTGATGATTATCTTCTTCATCTTCCGCATCGCCAGCGTTTACTTGGGCGCGGTCAACGGCGCAGCAATGTAAAAACCAGCATGCGCCGCAGATAAACGCAGATAACACGGATCAGAAGTAAAAAGAACACAAGGCAAAGATCAGAAGAGAGATCCAAAGGACAGAAAGCAGAAACATAAAGATCAGGAACGACACAGATTCTAAGCCCCGGTAGGGGCGGAAGCGCGTAGCCAGGGGTGAAGCGCATGCGCAACCCCTGGCGAGCAGAGCGCGCGTTGTTTTAAGCCCCGATAGGGGCGACAGACGGTAGCCAGGGGGTGAAGCGGTAGCGCAACCCTGGCGGACTTCGACGCACCTCAATCACCACTAAATGGCTCATCTTCTCCCCGGCGCGCTCCGTCGTACATTCACCGATACGCCCGCTCCCTCCTCCTGCGTGACCTGCGGTGAACGATTCCCGTCCGTGGTGGCTGTGGCCGAACGTGCTGTCGCTCGACGCGCCCGCGGTCGCGGTCACGTGGCAAGTGTTCCTCGCGTCTGTTGCCGGAATCGCCGTTCCACTCGCTGCGTCGATCGTATTGGCCCTGGTCGTTTGGAGCGCGTACCTCATTGACCGCGGACTCGATGCCCACCGCGGCGCGGACGGCTCCGACCGGCACCGAGCCGCGGGTCGAAACCCGGTCGCGTGGATGGTGGGTGCGGGTGCGGCACTGGTCGGTGCGGTCGCACTAACTTTCACCGCACTCCCGAGAACACAAATCGTGGTGGGGTTCGTTGTTCTTGGAGCGGCGGTCAGTTACTTCGCCGCGGTTCACCTCAGCGGGGCCAAAAAGATCCTCGGGCGCGGGTTCAAGGAAGCGTCCGTCGGTGTCGTGTTCGCAGCAGGGGTGGCGATTCCGCTGATCGCAGACGCGGAGCCATACACGAACTGGTTGCCCGGCGTGATCGCGTTCGCCGGGCTGTGTTGGCTGAACTGTGCGCTCATTAGCCGCTGGGAAGACGGCGCGGACCGCGGGCACCCGTTGTGGCTCGCAATCGTCGTCGGAGGACTGGCAGTCGGTGTTGCGCTCGGCGCACCGACGCCGGTGGCCACCGCAATCGTTGCCAGCACCGTGGCACTGGCGGCACTTCACCTCTTACGGGCACGACTATCGGACCGGGCGAAGCGTGTGCTGGTCGATGCCGTGCTGCTCACCCCAATTCTCGTGGCGGTGGGACTGTGACCCCGCGCCCGTCGTTCGACCGGCTCGCGCCGGTCTACCGAACCCTCGAACGGCTCACGTTCGGTGGGCTGCTCCACTGGTGCCGAACGGCACACCTGGACCACCTCCGCGAGCGCCGACGTGCGCTGATCGTTGGGGACGGGGACGGCCGGTTCCTCGCGGACCTCTTGCGCGCGAACCCGAGCGTCGAAGTCGACAGCCTCGACATCAGCCCGGGAATGATCGCGGTCGCACAACAGCGAATCGCAACGATTCCTGGCGCTGCGCCCCGGGCGCGGTTCGTGGTGGCCGACGCCCGAACAGACGCACTCCCCACAACCGGGTACGATCTCGTCGTTACGAATTTCGTCCTCGATTGCTTCCGCCGACCAGAACTGGCGATTGTTGTCCACCGCTTGGCGAGCGCGTGCGCGCCCGATGCGATGTGGGTGGACGGGGACTTCCGCGTTCCGCGAACGGGGTGGGCGCGCCCCGTCGCGCGTCTGGCACTCGCCGGAATGTACGCCTTCTTCCGGCTCGCTACGCGACTCCCCGCCGGCGCACTCATCGACCCGGCGCCGCTGATCGCGGCTGAGGGCTTCGCGTGCGCGAGTGAGGTATCGCGTTTGGGCGGCTTCCTCTCCGCGCGCTTGTGGACCCGCGCCGGTCCGGCCACTGCTTTCGACCTTCCCCGCGCCTTCATCTGATGTAAACTTACTCTCGCCCCTCTCCCGATTTACGTCCAAGGAGTGCATCGTGCGCAAACTGTTCGCTCTCGCCATGCTCGCGGGGCTAGTTGCTCCCGCTTCGGGGCAAGACACGAAGCCCAAGGCTGATCCGCCCAAGAAGCCAGAAGCGACGCTCAAAATTGGTGACAAGGCGCCCCCCGTGAAAGCCACCAAGTGGCTCCAGGGTGCCGAAGTCAAAGAATTCGCGGCCGGCAAGACCTACGTGATGGAATTCTGGGCCACGTGGTGCGGCCCGTGCATCGTCATGATGCCGCACATGGGCGAACTGCAATCGCAGTATAAGGATAAGGGCGTCACGTTCATCGGGTTCAGTGCGAAAGACCCGAACAACACGCTCGAAAAGGTCCAGGCGCTCGTCGAGAAGCGCGGCCCGAAGCTGGGCTACACCTTCGCGTTCGCCGACAACCGCGAGACCTACGACGATTGGATGAAGGCCGCCGGACAGGGCGGTATCCCGTGCTGCTTCGTGGTCGATAAGGCCGGCAAGATCGCTTACATCGGCCACCCGATGTACCTCGACGTGGTGCTGCCGAAAGTTGTCGACGGGAAGTGGACCGAAGGCGACCGCGCCGGTATCGACGCGATTGAGAAGGAAGTGGAAGCAGTGTTCAAGGCGACCGGCGATAAAGACCCCGAAGTGTTCCTCAAGGCGCTGCGTGAGTTCGAGACGAAGCACCCGGAACTCGCCGCGATCCCGTACTTCCACAGCGCGCGCCTCGGTTCGCTGGTGAAGATGAAGAAGACCGACGAGGTGAAGAAGGTCTCTGAAGCGCTGATCGCCAAGGCGCTTAAGGCCGACGACGTCGGGCTGGCCAACACTGTCACCCGCACACTGGTCCTGTTCCCGGACGCGACCGCCAACAAGGATCTGCACCCGACCGCGCTGAAGTCGGCCGAAGCCGGGCTGAAGTTGGCCGGTGAAAAAGACCCGGTTGCCCTGTTCTTCCTGGCCGAAGCCAACTTCCTGAGTGGCGACAAGGCCAAAGCCAAGGAACTCGGGGCAAAAGCCGTTGCCAATGCCGAAGGACCGTTAAAATCGGACATTGAGACCCGAGTCAAACGATACGAAGAAGAGAAAAAGGAAGAAAAGAAGGAACAGAAGTAGGATAAAAGGGTTACGACGCCCCGTTGCGTGCTATAAGTAACGGGGCTATCTTTATTTGTGGAGTTCTTGAGGAGCGCGACATGAACAGGCTCCAACCAACTTTCTTACTCCTCACACTGTCGGCCCTCGTTCCGGCGTGCGCCAAACAATCACCCACGTCCGCATCGACATCAACCCCCGGCTCAACGTTCGTCATTCCCGAATCCTCGACCGCGATGACGTTCCCGGACATCAAAGTCGGTGGCGACACGATCCCCGCTAGCGACACGATCCCCGCACCGCGCCCCGTTCCCCCGGCCGCAGAAGTCATCGACGCGGAACCCGCAAACGCGCTAAATGTGCTCGCTATCGTTGGAGAGAACGGCACCTGGACGTTCCAGCACCCCAGCGGGAAGCGCGAGCGCAACGAACTTCACCTCCCCGTGAGCAGGGCCGTGAAGTTTTCGTTCTCGCAAGCAAAAGAAGGTTCGGCTTCGACCTCGGGAGAACGTTTCGAGATCCCCGCGTTCCCGCTCACCGCTTCGGTGCGAGCCGGACTCGACAAGACAACCGTCCTCAAAACCATCCGCGCCGGAGCATTCGCGCTGTGGAACTCGCGCGAGCGCATCGGGACCGCGTTCGTAACCGAAACTTCTGAGTACGAACGGTTCGCGAAGAACGACGGTGAGAAAAAGCCGCCCGTTGAAACGGATGGATCACTTGCTTTTAAAGGGCGCCAGCTTTTCCTCAAGAACCAGTGCATTAACTGCCACAGTGCCACAACAAACGCCAAAGCACCGGCACTCGAAGGGTTGTTCGGGACCAAGGTCGCACTCAAAGACGGCGGGGCACAGCTCGTCGATGAGGCTTACCTTGTTGAGTCGATCCGCAAACCGCGTGTGAAGGTCGTCGACGGATGGGTACCGATCATGCCCGCGTACAACGCGGAGCAGATCAGCGACGAAGACATGAACGCAGTTGTCGCGTACATCAAGTCGCTCAAGACCTCTACAACACCGAAAGTACAACCGACCCCACCACCGACCGCGCCAACAGTCGTCCCACCAGTCACTCCGCCACCAGTTACCCCACCGGTTAATACACCGACCGATCGGCGCCCCGGACCTCAAGAAGTGGTCGGCCGGCGCGAACCCGCAGCCGACAACGGCATCCGCCGCGCGCCACAACCTCCCCGGTAGTCGAGCGCTGAAGAGTTCTGGACAGGATTCACAGGATCAACCGGATTCCAAACGGCCACACGTCAGCTTGCCACTCTGAATAGTTCGGCGACATTTCTGCGGAATGCGGCCAATCTGCGCCGCATTCGTGCGACATACTGGTGTGTCCCCTTCGGCGCGATTAACTGGAAAACTAAGCAGATTCGCGCCGCGTGAGCAGTGCTTCACCGGTACCTGAACGACTTTGAGGTCGCCCCATGAAATCGCTCGTCGCCGCGTGTGTCGTGTCCGCTGCCGTGCTGTGGAACATCCCGAGCGCAAAGGCCGGGTGACGGCCGACCGGGTGTGACGCCCCGGAAGATCCCGCGGCGGTCGCCGCGCGCAAGAAGGCCAAGGAAGAGTTGGACAACAAACTAAAGTGGGTGTTCGCGGCCGGTGGAATCGGGTTCGTCGGCTTCGCTGTGTGGCAGTTCCTGCGTGAAATGGCTGAAGCCTCGCGCCGGTCCAAGCGCCCGCGCCAGCCGTGGGAAATGGTGTAGCCGAGGTGGGTCAGCCTCAGCAACAACTCCCGACCGTTCACGCGCGAAGTATCGTGCCTTCGCGCCGGTCATGTCACAGGTCCGTGTCGGAACTCAGGATCTCGGCAATGAGTTCCAGGCGCTTCAGGAACGTATCAATTCCCCCGCACGAGCGGATCGCTTCGGCGATCTCGCGCGCCTTCGCGACCCCACCGCACAGGTGAGCCGTCTTGTTGACCAGAGCCAGTCCGGTGAACACAGCCTGCTCGCTCTGAGACTCGGGTGCAGTCGTTTCGCGGGCCGCGGCCGGCACCGCCTTCGCTTTCTGACGCACAACGCCGCGCGTCTTCCGGATCGCTTCCAGAATTTCGGAATCCGACCGACTCACACCGCGGGCTTTGATCAGACTGAGAGCAACCGCGCTCGGGAGATCGGGATCAGCAGCCAGAACGTCCCGCGCCACCGTGTACGGTGAGGGGAACAGGGGCTGGATCAGTTTGCGGCCCACTTTCTTGTTCTTCTGGCTCCTCAGCTTCAACTCGCTCTTCGTTTTGTTGACGACCTTGCGGATCGCGGCGTCGGGCTTGGTTACCCCCCGAGCCTTCGCGCGGGTCACGATCTCATCTGTGGAGAGCGTGCCGTCGGCGACCAGGATTTCACGAACGGCGGTGTAAACAGAAACGGGCTGAGTGGACACGGCGGACCTCTGAGTAGGTGGTGCCGGTCCGTGGCGCGCGGTTATTTTGGACTATTGTGCGGGCGCGTTCTTGGCGCGCCAATCGGCGCCATACGAGTTAAGCGATTTTTCCGGTCTGTTAAGTTGGTTTGGATGGGTAATAGGAGCCGCCGAATCCGCTCGTTCCGAATAAAGTTGGCCACCCACCGGCGCGAGACCACACTAAACGGGTGAAAGGTAGCTCGCGACTCGTGAGGGCCACGGATGCCCGTTTCGATACTCAAGCTCTGCCCGGCCGCGGAAACCATCGCATCGGACGCCGACCTCCTCGCCCGGTTCACCACGAACCGGGACGAAGTCGCCTTCGCCGAACTCGTGCGCCGGCACGGACCGGTGGTCCACCGCGTTTGCCGCCGATTGATTCCCGCACACGCCGACGACGCATTTCAGGCCGTCTTCCTCGTTCTCGCGTGCCGCCCGGAGCGGGTCCGCAAGCCCGGCGCGATCGGGAGCTGGCTCGCGGGTGTCGCGGGCCGCGTCGCCCGACAAATGCGCAACGCGGAGCGCTGTCGGGCAGGTCACGAACAAGCTGCGGGCCAGCCCGAAGCGGTTACTCCCCTGCCCGACACGCGCGAACTCGCAGCCGTCCTGGACGACGAACTCACCCAACTCCCGGACGGCCTTCGTGCCCCGGTGGTGCTGTGCCTGATCCGCGGGCGGACCCACGCACAGGCCGCGGCCGACCTCGGTGGCAGCGTGCGCACGTTACGGCGTCGACTGGATCGCGCGAAGGAACTACTCTGCGCCCGGCTCGAACGGCGCGGTGTCATTCCGACGGTCGCGACCGCACTCGTCGCGGGCGTTGGGGAAGCCGTCACCGCCGTTGAACCCGAGCTTGTGCGCCGAACAGTGTCGAATGTGTTTCAGTTCCTGGCCGGCGGAGCACCTACCACGGTCGCAACCGTCGCCGCGAAAGGAGTCGTGAACGATATGACCCGGTTCAAACTGCCCGCACTCGTGGCGACCACAGCGGGGATTCTGGTGTGCTTTGGGGTTGTGTGGTCCCAAGACCCGCTCAAACCCGTTGATCCGGCCGTACAACCCCCTCTGCGGATCGAACCACCGCCCGCGCCCACGCTGCTGGTCCCTTCGTCGCTCGGTACGGGCTACGTGCCACAGGCGGACGTACACACTGCCAACTTCGTGGTTCACGCGCAAACACCGGTCATGGCCCGGGCGATCGCGGCCGAGGCCGAACACCAGCGGCGCGTGCTCGCGCTCCAGTGGCTCGGTAAGGAACTACCGGCGTGGTCGAAACCGTGTGTCATTCGGTTCGCTTTGGGACAAGCCGGCGGCGGGGCAACCACCTTCACATTCGGTGACGGCGCGAACGGGGTGCCGACCGTCACATCGATGGAAATGGCCCTAAGTGGGGAATTCTTGGTTGTAATGACCAATGCCCTTCCACACGAAGTAACACACACCGTTTTGGCGTCATTCTTCGGCAAACCGCTCCCGCGGTGGGCGGACGAAGGATTGTCGCTGCTGGCGGAATCCGCGACCGAACAGTTCAACCACGACGTCCGTGTTCGCGAACTGCTCAACGCCGGGCGCGGGATTCGGCTCCGCGTGCTCGTGCGCATGACCGAATACCCCAAAGATCTGATCGTCCTTTACGCCCAGGGGCACTCACTGACCCGGTTCCTGGCCGGGCGGACGAAAGGGGTACCGGTGCTCATGGACGTCCCGATACTCGGTGATTTGTTTAAAAAGAACGCGGAGAACGAAGGGCGCCGCCGGCTCTTGACCTTCCTGCATGTGGGCACCCAGGGGAACACTGCCGAGTCGTGGAACAAGGCTGCCAAAGAGGTCTACGGGTTCGAGTCGATCGACGATTTGGAGGAAGCGTGGTTGGAGTGGTTGAAGAAGCCGATCAGCGAGCTTCAACAACCACCGGACTCGCCCCCACGCGCAACGAAACCGAAGCCGGATTCGTTGCACCAGATTCCGCCAACGGAGTTACCACTGCCAAGGGGCTGGTAGCGCTGGGAACACCTGGGCGAATTTCGTAGGGTGGGAGTGCCACTACGAGAGGAACCCAGGTGCTCATCCCTTCAGCGTACCCGCCGGTTGTTGCCGATTTACTCGCGGCCCGTTCTGTTGTGCCCCTCGGTCCCGGCACCCCCGACCACACAGTCCGGGGGCAGCTCGCGGCCCTCAACGACGACGTGTTCGGTCGCGTCGGGGACCGGGACATGGCCGCCGCGTGCACGTCCGGGTTGTGGATCGCGTTCAACTTTCTGGACGAGTCACACGACATCAGCCAGAACATCCACACCCCCGAGGGGAGTTTCTGGCACGCCATCATGCACCGCCGCGAACCGGACGCCTGGAACAGCAAGTATTGGTGGCGCCGGGTCGGGCCGCACCCCGTCCTGGATCAACTCCGCGAATACGCACCAGAAGTGGGATACACGTTCACCACAGCGGAGGCGTTCGTGGACTTCTGCGAGCGCACACGCGGAACCGGTAACTCGGACGAGGAAACCGCGAAGCGCGTCCAGCACCTCGAATGGGAACTGCTGTTCGCGTGGTGCTTCGAGCGCGCTACCGGGGCGTGACTAACCAGCATCAATCTTCCGTGAACCGCTTCCGCCGGAGCATGTGGTGGTAGTGCTGTGCGAAACGGTGAGACTCGTCGCGAACGTACTGGAGCAGTCGTAACGCGGCGGAGTGCTTGCTGAGCTTGATCGATTCCTCGGCGCCGGGGCGAAAGATCTCTTCTTCCTGTTTGGCTAGGGAGATGAGGCACGGTGGCGTAATGCCGAGCGTCTGAAACGCATCGATCGCGGCATTGAGTTGCCCCTTCCCGCCGTCAATGAGCAGGATGTCAGGGAACACCTCGTCCTCGTCGCGCAACCGCCGGAAGCGCCGCGTGACCACTTCGCGCATACTGGCGAAGTCGTCTACGCCCTCCACCGACTTGATCTTGAACCGCCGATAGCCGGGTTTGAACGGCACCCCGTCCAGGAACGACACCAGCGACGCGACCGTGTCCTGCCCGCTGAGATGGGCGATGTCCATGCCCTCGATCGTGCGCGGCGTGTTCGCCAACCCGAGTACTTTCTTCAGCCCGATCAGGCCCTTCTTCGGGTCGATGGGGAACACTTCCGGCTGCACGTCTTTGCTGGCGTCGCCGCGCATGTCGAGCTTCTGAATGGCGGCGATCTCGTCGCGAATGCGCCGGGCCTTCTCGAAGTTCAGTTCTTCGCTCGCGGCGATCATCTCGCGCTCCATGCGGCGCACGAGCTTCGCGGTTTTGCCCTCGAGGATGAAAATGAGTTTCTTGATCTGCGCGCGGTAGTCCTCACGCGACACGCGCAGGTTACACGGCCCGGTACAGCGCCGGATGCTGTGCAACAGACAGGGGCGGAACCACTTCCACCGATCCTCGCCGGTCTTGATGTCGAGTGTGCACGTGCGGAACTGGAGCAACCGTTGGAGCACGTCCATTGCGATCCGCAGCGGCTTCGTACTCGTGAACGGTCCGTAGAGCCTCACGCCCTTGCGCCGCGGTTTGCGCGTGATCTCGACACGCGGAAACTCTTCCCGCGTGCGGATCTGCAAGTACGGAAACGTCTTATCGTCCTTGAGATCCTTATTGAACTTCGGGCGCAGGTCTTTAATCATCCGCGCTTCGGTGAACACGGCCTGAATCGCGTCCGTGGTCTCGATGAAGTCCACGTCCTTCACGAGCGGCATCCAGTCGCGGATGCGGGCATCGTTCAGGGCTTCTTTGCTGAAGTACGACGAGGCCCGGCCGCGCAGGTTTTTGGCTTTGCCCACGTAAATAACGTTCCCGCCCGCGTCCTTCATGAGGTACACGCCGGACGTGGTGGGGAACTCACGGACCTTCGCGGCCGGGTCGCGTGGGTCCGGCGTTTGCTCGCTGACGGGCGGAATCGGGTCTTCGATCATGGGAAGAGTCCACCGGAACAGGGGTACACGCATTGTACCCGATGGCGGCAAATCTTCCCACGCTATTGGAGGGAGTTACGAACGCGGGCGGACGAGCGGAGCGAGATCGGGGTAAAGTTCGTACAAGCACGCCGGACAAATGCCGTGGGTGAGGCGCTCCCCGGCCACGGGGACGCGGTCGCGCCACTCCTCCGCGGTCATTCGCTCGCGCCGGCAGTGACAGCAAACACACGTCATTTTAATCTCTTCAGCCATGCGATCGCGCACGAATGGTGCCACCATTGCGCAGTTCCCTTCCCAACTGCGATCGCTGGATTCATTACCGGGTAAAGAATTCAGTTATCGCTCGGAATCTTTGGTCGGATTCACTCATGTGAGCGGGGCGCTCGTGAGGAAAAAGCAAACTGGATGCCCTCGACACAAAAACAAAGGGGACGATTAATCCGATCCGCCACACCATCCGCGGAAACTCGAACCGGGAGCGGTTACGTGTCGAATTGTCCGGCGCCACTTATCGTCGGATCGTAAGGTTCAAGCCATTGAATGATTTCGATCCGGTTTCCGTCCGGATCACTCACAAAGAACCGGTCGCAGTGCGGAATCGGTCCGGTTTCCTGAATGTCAATTTTGTGTCCACGGAAGTGCTCGCGGGCTTGCCCGATGTCCGGCACGCGAAGCGCGAAGTGCCGCGGGCTCCGCGTGTCGGGGTGCGGCTTCTGCAAGAGGTGCAGCGTTTGACCGTCGCCGAGCTGGAACCATAGCGCGACGAAATCGAACGTCTTCGGTTTCGGGATCTCCTGTAACCCCAACACGCCCACATAGAACGCCCGCGCCTTCGCCAGGTCCGTGATGAGCACGGAACAGTGGTCGAGTTGGGTGACATTCAAGCCCGACATCGCACGCCCCTCGCAGCACCGCGGATTACGAGAACATGGCCCTGAACAACAGCGAAATCACGGTCTGAGCCGCGAAATAGATCGCCGCCGCTATGCAGGAGCGTTTGAAACTCATTCCGCAAGTGGCAGAAATCGCAAATCCCGCGCACACGGCTCCGACCGCCAGAGCGATGAAAAACAACTCCGGCGGGAGCAACACATTCACGATAGCCGCGGGTATGCCCCCGGCGAGCACACAAATGACCATCGCTCCCCACCCGGGGAACTCCCCCTGCTCCATGACCGCAATGATGATCCCCAGAATCGCCGCACCGATAATGATCCCGAGCATTCGCCCCTCAACAACTCGTGTTTTGTGTATCGACCCGGGGAACAATTATTCCCACAAATCTGCAACATTACAATCTCGATCGAAAAACACGATCGCAGTCACTTCGTCATGAGGCCGACGTTGACTTGAGTTACTAACTGCGACCCGACGGTCGACCTCATCGGGCTCGGCCGAATCGCTCGAATTGAGCGCTACGCCACGGTTGCAGTGACACAACCATCACACTTTGGCCCAAACAATTTCGGAAACACCACAATGTTCGGTGTGTGGCGGGCGAATAGCCTTCGTGGGCGGTCCCGAATGAAGAATCGGCACTCTTCCCTAAAAATGAGGGAGCCGGGCTTTTGCGTGTCGCTTCTCCCCCAAATTGCGGCGCGTTACGAGAGGGTCGAGTCACATGAGCGTGTTCCGCGTGAAGACGACTGAGGCCCGAGTCGGCGTGGTCGGGCTTTACAGTGCCGGCAAAACCGTGCTGCTCACATCGCTCATCAATCACCTCCAGGACCACGACCCGGACCGGTTCCCGCTCGGCAAGCCCGGCACGCACCTGCGCAAATTCACCGTGAAGGAACCCGATCGCGGGTGGGCGCCGTTCAACTATTCCGGCCACCGCGACGCGCTGGTGAACTACGGCCGGTGGCCGTCCAAGACGACCGACCGCGCCCAGTTCGTCTGTCAGTTCGAGCGCTCCGACTGGACCTTCAGCGACTGCCTCCTGAAGCTGTACGACCTGCCGGGTGAGCGCATTGCCGATGCCGGGATGCTCGGGCGCGACTTCACCGCGTGGTCCGAGCGGATGTTAAACCTGTTCGTGAACGACACCACGTATCGCACCTGTTCGGCACCGTTCCTGGACGCGATCAAGAAACCCGGCGTGACCGAAACCGAGATACTGACGGCCTACCGCGTGTCGCTCGCGAACCTCATTCTGAACTTCAAGCCGCTCATTTCGCCCTCCACGTTCCTACTCGATCTGAAGGGCCAACCCGCGCGCCCCGCCGCGCCCGAGGAACTCGCGGCCGCCCGACACTGTGGTGTCGATGAGCAGAACCAGTTCTGCCCGCTGCCCGCCGAATTACGGCACAGCGGGACCGAGTTGTTCGAGTCATTTTCGTCTCGCTACAACCTGTACGTCGAGCAAGTAGTGGTGCCCACGATTGCGGCGTACCGTTCGTGTACGTCCCTCATCGTGCTGGTCGATGTGACGATGCTGCTGGCGGGCGGTGTGGGCATGTACGACGACAACCGGCAAATCGTGCGCGACCTCTTCGACGTGCTCTCACCCGGCGAAAACAAGCTATTCGGCCCGGTCGCACGCGGGCTGAGCAAAGTGTTCCTGCCGCACCAGTGGCGCCCGGGGTGGATCACGCGGCTCGCGTTCGTGGCGCCGAAACTGGACCTCGTTCACCCACTCGACCGTGACCGAATGCAGTTGCTCACGCGCCGGATGGTCGAGCGATTCGCCACCGACCGCGACGGGTTGCAGCACCAGTTCTTCAACGTGTCGTCGGTGGTATCCACGAAGGCACTACCCACCGAACCCGGCGCGGGGCGCGTGCTCGTCGGCACGCCCCTCCGCGGTGCGGACGGCCGAAAGGTGCCACCCGCTGGCGAACAGCGCTTCACCGCATCAGAACTACCGGACGATTGGCCGCTGGAATGGTCCGCGGGCCGCTACGCCTTCCCCGAAGTCTACCCCCGAATGCCGACCCGCAAGGACTACCCGCCCGATCAGGTGAACCTGGACAAGCTCGCCACGTTCGTGATCGAGTAGGTGAACCCCGCCCGCCAGGGCGGTGGGTGTGCGTGCAGTGACGATACCACCCACCGCCCTGGCGGGCGGGGTTCACCTTCCGGGACGAGCCGCGGCCGCAAGTGAGCGGGAGGCGCAACGCGCGCTCAGCGACAATCCAACCTACAGGAAGCCGTTGTCCCGCTCCCTTGCGGTCGCGGCTCGTTGACCCAAAGACCGAAGTGTCACGGGATGTAGACGAATTCGTGCGTGTTGAACAGCACGACACACAAGTCGGCGAGCGCGCGAGCACGTGCGATGTCTGTGCCGGCGGGCAGTGAAGCGGCATCAATACCGATGTCTTGTTTCGCACGAACGCGGTCGCGAATGGTGGCGATTTGGTCCTTCAGGAACTCGGTCGCGAGTTTGTGCTCGGTCGCGTTCGGTACGCGCCCCACGGTCCGACGATACAGTGCGTTCAGTTGTTTCTCGGTGTCGGTACCCGCTTCGGTTAGCAGTGACACCGCCATTGCTTTGGCCTGCTCATGAACGAATGGGCTGTTCATCAGGATGAGCGCTTGCGGCGCGAACGTGCTCACCGGGCGCGCGGCACAGGCGTTGAGCGTATCGGGCTGATCGAACGCTTCGAGAATCGGCTGGCGCACGTTGCGCTTGTTGAAGAGGTACACGGAGCGGCGCGTGTGCTGCTTCACGTCGGGGGTGACCGGCCAGAGCCCGTCCGGTTCGCCCTCGGTGAAAATCAGGTCGTACACCTCGGGTTCCAGCGGTACCTTCACCGACGGCCCACCGACTTGCCGGTTCAGCGCACCCGACGCGGTCAGTACCGAATCGCGGATCGCTTCGGCTTCGAGGCGCCGGCGGCTCATCTTCCAGAGGAGTTTGTTGTCGGGGTCCGTCTTCGCACCGTGAGCGGTCGTTGTGGACTGGCGGTACGTGGAACTCGTCACGATCAGTCTGTGAATGTGTTTCAGCGACCAAGCCGTCGGTTTGGCGGAAGAACCTAACCCCCGGCCCCTTCCCTGAGAAGGAAGGGGAGCAGAACCAAATACCGAAGAACCCGCACTATCAATGCCCGAAGCCCCTCCCTTTTTAGGGGAGGGGTTGGGGAGAGGTTCTTGCCCCGCAGACGGGTTCGTCAATTCACATGCCAGCCAGTCCAGCAGTTCCGGGTGCGTCGGCTTGTCGCCGCGCGTGCCGAAGTCGTTCGGCGTATTGACGATCCCGCGCCCGAAATGGTGCTGCCACACCCGATTGACCATCACGCGCGACGTGAGCGGGTGATCGGGCTTCGTGAGCCACTCGGCGAGTTCGCGCCGCGATGTCGGGACCGGAGCGCCCTCGCGCACCAGGATTCGCGGGAACGCGGGCTGCACCTCCAGTGCCTTCTGGCTCACCTCCCCGCGACTCAGCACGAACGTCTTCTCGTCGCCCTGGTTCTCAATGGCCCAGGCCGCCGCTGTGGGCAGTGGGAGTTGTGCTTCGAGTGCGTGCAACTGTTCGCGGAGCTTCGCGCGTCTCTCAAGGTCCGTGGGCGGCATCGCGGCGAGGATCTCGTCCCAACTCACGTGAATGAGCGTGCCGGCCTGCGTCGCCAGTGTCTTCTGCTCCTCGGTCCGCTTGTCAGCGGGGGTGTCAAGCGCCTTGCGGTATTTCGGCTCCAGTTTCTCGCGCTTGTCCTTGTTCACTTTGGTCCGGACCGGGCCGTCCAGTTCCGCGATCTGCTTTTTGATTGGCGCCGTCTTCGTGTCGATCTCGTCCTTTTTCTTGTCGTGGGCGTCGCGCTCCGCGGGCGTCGCAAAGTGGACTTCGGTGTACTTGGAGTTGGCGAAGAACGCTTGCAGCCGGTAGTAGTCTCCGGCCGAAATTGGATCGAACTTGTGATCGTGACAGCGCGTGCAGGCGAACGTGAGCCCCAGAAACGCCGCGCCCACGCCGTTCACCATTTCGGTGAGCGCTTCCTGCCGGAGCACGTCCGCGTCGAGGTTCCCACTCACGACGTGAGCCGGCCCGCAGCGGTGCAACCCGGTCGCGATGAGTGCGTCGGGAGAGGATGGTTTTGCAACGAGCGCCGAGAGCTTGGACCAGCCGGAAGCGCGGGCCACTGTTCGCTGCCGTTCGTCTTGCCAAATGAGATCGCCCGCGATCTGCTCTTTCACGAACTGGTCGTAGGATTTGTCGGCGTTGAAGCTGTTCACCACGAAGTCGCGGTAGCGCCAGGCGTGCGGGCGCTCGGCGTCGAGTTCGTAACCGTTGCTCTCCGCGAAGCGAACGACGTCGAGCCAGTGCGTCGCCCAGCGCTCGCCGAAGTGCGGCGACGCGAGCAATCGATCCACAACCTTCTCGTAAGCGCCGGGAGAATCGTCCTTCAGAAACGCATCGACCTCCGCGGGCGTGGGCGGAAGCCCCGTGAGATCGAGCGTCACTCGGCGCAGCAGCGTGAGCTTGTCGGCCGGTGCGGATGACTTTAGCCCCTCTTTCTCCAGCCGAGCGAGCACGAACGCATCGATCGGGTTCCGCGACTCGTTTTTGAGCGCCCGCAGCTCGGGAACCGGCGGGCGTTGAGGTGGATTGAAGGACCAGTGCGCCCGGTCCTTCGCTTTGAGTTGCGGGTCCGCGTACTTGTGTTGCGCAGTAACGCGGTCGGAAACCGTGAGCAAAAGCAATAAAAGGGCGAACGGCACGGCTCGGCGAATCATGAGACCAACTCCGCGTTGCGGGAAGGTCTTCAAGAGTACGCGACCGCTCACATCCCAGGCAACACCTTATCCGGTTCGGCGAAAATTGCGGGCACGCCGCCCGTGTGAATAAACACCACCGACGACCCGCGCGGGTACTTGCCCGCACGCACATCGGTGATGAGTGCCGCGAGTGCCTTCGCCGTGTAGACGTGGTCGGTCAGAATGGCTTCCGTCGTGGCGAGCAGGTGCATGGCCTCTTGACCCGCCCGGGACGGGAGCCCGTAGCCCGGCGCGATAAACGACTCGTCGGCGTCCAAATCTTCGGGCTTCAGTCGGTGCGGAAGTCCCAATCGCTCGGCAGCGGCGTTCGCGTCACTGGCCATCTGTGTCGGGATGTGCCAGGGCCAGGGCATCGGGCAGATGAGCCGGGCGGGGCCTTTGAACCCCAGTAAAGCTCGGCCCAGCGCGACCCCGGCCCCGGTCGCACCCGCGGACGACACGTAGAACGCCGCCGGATTCACGTTCAGCGCGGTCAGTTGCTCCGCGATCTCGGCCATGCACAGCGCGTAACTGACAGCCGCGAGCGGGACCACGCGGGGCGGGTTCCAGAAATACGGGTTCCGCCCGGCGCGCCGGAACTCTTCGGCCTTCGACGCGAGGAGCGCGTTCAGTTCCGGCCCGATCTTCGCGTCTGTGAACTCGACTTGCGCGCCGACGAGGTAGTCGAGCAGCAGGTTTCCTTGCGGTTCCGTCTTCTGATGAGCCTTCGAGAGATACAGCCGGCACTCCAATCCGAGTTTCGCGCAGCTCGCCGCAGTCTGGCGGCAGTTGTTCGACTGGACGAGCGCGCCCCACACGAACATGTCCGCGCCACTCGCGACCGCGTCGCCGAGCAGGAACTCGTTGTGGCGCGCCTTGTTCCCGCCGAGCACGAGCCCGGTACAGTCATCACGCTTGATGAAGACGCGCACGCCCCCACCGATTTTGGCAGCAAAGCGCGGCAACTCTTCGAGCGGCGTGGGCAGGTGGGCGAGCCGTTCGCGGGGCAATTGCGCCACCGCCGCGCGCACGTCCGCCGGGGTGAGTATCGGATCGGGCATGGTCACGTCTCCGCGAGCCAGAAGGTGTGGTGTCATGGTAAGCCCGCGGAACTGCCTTGGCCCAAAATTGGGTTCGTGCGTTGAATCCGCACGCAATGTGCGGTCGAACGTTTAGCTCAGAGCAAGGCGCCCCGCGTCCCGTTCGGCTATTTGTTTGGCGGACACGCCCGATCCGGTACACTGTCACCGACGCGCCACCGGATCGGCCGGCGTACCGCAAGGATTCGCGCATGATCTCGACGGCTTCCGATACGGCCCCGGCCCGCACACACCATTCGCCCCGCGCCCGCAAACCCAACTCCGTTCTCATCATCGGCGCGGGGCCGGGCGGCTTGGCCGCAGCACTCCTGCTGGCAAAAGCCGGACTCGACGTTCACGTCGTGGAGCGCAAGTCGCACGTTGGCGGGCGGTGTTCCGCGATCGAAGAACAAGGCTTTCGGTTCGACCTCGGCCCCACGTTCTTCCTCTACCCCCGCGTTCTGGATCGCATCTTCAAACTGATCGGGCGCGACCTGCGAACCGAAATCCCGATGGTCCGGCTCGACCCGCAATACCGTATCGCGTTCGGCGGCGGCGGCGAGTTGAACTGCACGCCGAACCTGGAACAGCTCGAAACCGAAGTCGCGCGCCTCAGCCCCGGCGACGCGCAGAACGTCCGCCGGTTCCTGGCCGACAACCGCGTGAAGATGGAGCAGTTCCGGCCGTGCCTGGAGCGCCCCTTCTCGGGCTGGCGCGACCTGATCCGGTGGCAACTCATCAAGCTGTTCCCGACGCTGCGCCCGTGGGCCTCGCTCGATGAGGAACTGGGCCGGTACTTCAGCGACGAGCGCATCCGGCTCGCGTTCTCGTTCCAGTCCAAGTACCTGGGCATGTCGCCGTTCAACTGCCCGAGTCTGTTCTCGATCCTCTCGTTCCTCGAATACGAGTACGGCGTGTGGCACCCGATGGGCGGGTGTGCCGCGGTGTCCGACGGGATGGCCCGCGTCGCGCGCGAAATGGGCGTGCGTATCACCACGAACGAAGATGTGAAAGAGGTGCTGTTCGACGGCCGAAAGGCCGTTGGCGTGCGCACGCAGAGCGGCGAGCACCGAGCGGACGCTCTCATCATCAACGCGGACTTCGCCCACGCGATGACGAAGCTCGTGCCGAACCACCTGCGCCGGAAGTGGACCGACGCGAAGATCGAGAAGAAGAAGTTCTCGTGCTCGACGTTCATGATGTACCTCGGTGTTGAGGGGCGTTTCGACGACCTCCCGCACCACACAATTCATACCGCCGCGGACTACGTGCAGAACCTTGCGGACATCGAGCAGCGGCACGTCCTGTCCGACGATCCGTCCTTCTACGTGCAGAACGCGACGCCCACCGACCCGAGCCTCGCGCCCCCCGGCATGAGTACGCTCTACGTGCTCGCGCCGGTCACGCACCAGCACCCGAACGTCGATTGGGCGAAGGAAACGCCCGCGTTCCGCGCGAAGCTGCTGAAGCAGTTGGAGAAGGTCGGGCTGGTGGGTGTGGAGAAGCGCATCCGCTTCGAGAAGATCGTCACGCCAGCGGACTGGGAGCACACGTACAACGTGTACCGCGGCGCCACGTTCAGCCTCGCGCACTCGTGGGGGCAGATGCTCCACCTGCGCCCGCGGAACCGGTTCGACGAACTCGAAAGCGTGTACCTCGTGGGCGGCGGAACGCACCCCGGCAGCGGGCTCCCGGTGATCTACGAATCCGCCCGCATCACGAGTCGCTTGCTGCTCGAAGACTTCGCCCACGACACGGAATGGCTCGGCGCGCCGGGGGCCGCAGAGTTACCCGCGCCGGTCGCGCATTGGTGACCCACCGCCCCGTTTATGAAGGTAGTAGAACACGAATCACACCAACGGAAAGTTATGACACAGAACACCGAACGGAATCGCGTGGGCGTGATCGGCGGCGGGCTGGGTGGGCTGGCCACCGCATGCGTACTGGCCGCGCGTGGGTACGCCGTGGCGCTGTTTGAGAAGAGCTCCTGGCTGGGCGGTAAGGCAGCCGTCCTGAACGAAGCCGGGTTCCGCTTCGATATGGGGCCGACGATCCTCACCATCCCGTCGGTGCTGCGCCGCATCTTCCGCGAAGCCGGCCGGCAGATGGAAGACTACCTCGAACTGATCCGCCTCGACCCGCAATGGCGGTGCTTCTTCACCGACGGCACGTTGCTCGATCTGGTCGAAGACGTGGACGCGATGGCCGCGAAACTCGATGCCTACGCGCCGGGCACCAACTCCGCGGACGGCTACCGCCGGTTCCACGCACTCTCGGACCGGTTGCACCAGATTTCTAACCGCCACTATTTTTGGAAGTCCATTGGTGGCGTCCGCGACATGATCGACTGGCGCGCCGGGTTCTCGGCGCAACTGATGGGCGACGTGTTGAACATGCGGATGGGCCGGTCGGTCGCGGGCACGGTGCGAAAGTTCGTGCCGGACGCGCGTGCGGCCCAGATGTTCGACCACTTCACGCAGTACGTCGGGTCGTGCCCCGAGTCGTCGCCCGCAGTGTTGTGCGGCATCGCCCACATGCAGACGACCGAGGGGATCTGGTACCCGAAAGGCGGAACGCGCGCGGTGCCCGAGGCGCTGGTGCAACTCGGGGAAGAATTGGGGGTCGAATTCCGCACCGAAACGGGCATTCGGCGCGTGTTGACCGACGAGAACGGGGGGCGCGTTCGTGGGGTGGAAACCGAGAGTGGCGAGGTGATCGAACTCGCGGCCGTCGTCTCAAACGCGGACAGCGCGCGAACGCACCGCGAGCTCCTTCCCGAAACGGCACCTCGCGCCACGAAGCGCTTCGAGAAGCGCCGGACCTACGAGCCGGCGTGCTCCGGTGTGGTGCTCTACCTGGGGCTGAACAAGGCTTACGACCACCTGTTGCACCACGACTTCGTGTTCTCCGCGGACCCGCACAAGGAGTTCGACGACATCTACCGTCGGGGTGAACCGGCCGCGGACCCGACGTGTTACATCGCGTCCACGGCCCGTACCGAACCCGAAACGGCCCCGCCCGGCGGCGACGCACTGTACGTGCTAGTTCACACACCATACCTGCGCCCGCACCACGACTGGAAGCGAATGCTCCCGGAATACCGAAACGTCATCATCAACAAGCTGAAGACGACCGGGCAAATGCCAGACATCGAAGACCGCATCGTGTACGAATCCGCGCTCACGCCGCAGGACATTCACGACCGGTACCGCGTGCTGAACGGCGCGATTTACGGCCTCGCGAGTCACGGGAAATGGAACGGAGCGTTCAAGCCCGCGAATCGGTCACCGGACGTTAAAGGGCTGTACCTAGCAGGGGGCGCAGCACACCCCGGCCCCGGAATGCCGATGGTGCTGATGTCCGGCTGGATCGCGGCGGATGTGCTCGATCAGGATGCTGTTGCGCCCAAAGGCAATCCGCACAGCGTTCCCCCGACGCAGAAGCCCGAGCCGGCGCGGGTGTGATATGCGTCGGGGTAACGCAGCGGGCAGTACCGCCCTTCCGCACCGCTGGCCGTGGCTCATCCGCGGGTTCCGCCGGTACGCCTGCCGCTTCGTGCGCAAGAACTTCCACGCGGTGCGGCTATCAAAGTCCGGGCACACGCTGGCAGTCGGCGATGACCCGCTGCTCGTCGTGCTGAACCATCCCTCGTGGTGGGATCCGCTCATTGGGATCGTGCTCAGTTGCGCGTTCGTGGACCGCGACCAGTTCGCAGCCATCGACACGGTCGCGGTGCAACAGTACCGTTTCTTCCAGCGCGTCGGGTTCGTCGGCGTGGATACCAAGTCGCTCCGCGGCGCGGCCGAGTTCCTCCGCACCGGCGCCGCGATTCTTTCTCAACCGCGTCGCGTGTTCTGGGTCACAGCACAGGGTCGATTCACCGATGCACGCGAGCGCCCGCTCGGGTTGCAATCGGGAGTCGGGCACCTCGCCGCGCGCCTGAACACGGCCACCGTGCTCCCGATCGCAATCGAGTACGCTTTCTGGACCGAGCGCACGCCAGAAGCGCTCGTGCGCGTCGGCGAACCGCTCAAGGTAGCGGAGCACCCGGGCTTGAGTGGCAAAGAATGGACGGCCCGCATCGAAGCCGCTCTCACGCACAATCTCGACGTCCTCAACGCCGAAACGATGAAGCGCGACCCGAGTGCGTTTACGGAGTTGCTCGCAGGAAAAACGGGGATCGGCGGCGTGTACGATGTGTGGCGCCGATTGAAGTCGTGGGTTCACGGACGGAAATTCGACCCGTCGCACGATCAAACTGCGCGCGACGCAGAACCGGGGACGAAGCCGTGATGACTCTGCTCGCGCTCGCGTGGGTCGCGCTCGTTTGTGCGGCGGTCCCCACCCTGCACTTTCTGTGGAACATAATTCTCTTCCGCGAACCACCCGCGAGCGACGACACAACGACGGTTCCACCAATCTCCGTGCTCATTCCGGCCCGAAACGAAGAACTCGGCATCGAAGCCTGCGTGCGCTCCGTACTGGCGTCCCAACACGTCGAACTCGAAGTGATCGTGCTCGACGATGCAAGTACCGATCGCACCGCCGAGCTTGTGCGCGCGATCGCAACGACCGACGCGCGCGTGCGAATCGAAGCGGCGCCATCGCTTCTCAGCGGTTGGTCGGGCAAACAGCAAGCCTGCTTCGCGCTCTCAAAACTGGCAAATTACGACACGTTCACCTTTCTCGATGCGGACGTGCGACTCACACCGGACGCACTCGCGCGAATGGCCCTGTTCCTCCGCGCGAGCGGCGCGGATCTGGTCAGCGGGTTCCCCAAACAGGAAACCGGCACGCTCCTCGAAAAGCTGCTCATCCCGCTCATCAACTGGCTGCTGCTCTGCTTCCTGCCGCTGTGGGGCATGCGGCACTTCCGCTGGTCCGCGTTCGGCGCCGGGTGCGGGCAGTGGTTCATGACCACCCGCGCCGCTTACGAAAAGGTCGGCGGGCACGCCGCGGTGAAGACCTCGTTCCACGACGGCCTCACGTTGCCGCGTGCGTATCGTAAAGCGGGCTTCTGGACGGACGTGTGCGACGCGACGAACCTCGCGACGTGTCGGATGTACCGTTCGGCCAGCGGAGTTTGGTTCGGACTGGCGAAGAACGCTCGCGAGGGGATGGCCGCAACGGGTCAAATTGGGTTCTGGACGGTCGTACTGATCTGCGGACAGGTGCTCCCACCCGTTCTCTTTGTCGTGGTGGCTACAGCAGCCATTTGCGGCATTGAATTCGCCACCAATCCTCTCGATCGGGTAATCGAACAAGCAATCCGCCCGTTCCTTCTAACAATGCTCGGCAAGGCGTGGTTCGTGTCGCTTCAGCCCCGCCTCCACGCGACCATTCGATTCCGGCAATCGTGGCTCGGATTGTTGCTGCACCCCGTCGCGATCCTGCTTTTGCTCGCGGTGCAGTGGTACGCGATCTTCCGTGCGCTGGCCGGCAAGCCGGTCGGGTGGAAGGGCCGCACGCACCCGGCGCACTTAACTTCACGCGAGGCGAAGTAACACCATGTCCGATGCTCCCGCTTACGTTATCGTCGGCGCGTCCGGCGGAATCGGGTCCGATCTGTGCCGGCGGCTCGTATCGCGCGGGCGGTGTCAGATCATGCTCGCCGCGCGCGATCCCGATAAGTTGGACCGCCTGGCGGACGAACTGCGCGCGATCAACGGGGGCGCGGGAATCGTCACCCGCGTCACGGACGCGACCGATTCCGGCGCCGTCGATGCCCTCTTTGCCGCCGCGTCGGCCACTTTCGGCACGATCAACGGCGTAACGAACCTCTGCGGGTCGATCCTGCTGAAGCCGGCTCACTTGACATCGGATAAGGAATTTGGTGACACGCTCGCGGTGAACCTCCTCACGGCGTTTCACGTCTTGCGGGCCGCGGCGAAAGCGCTGACGGGCGGCGGGTCGGTGGTCCTAATGTCCACCGTCGCTACGAAGATCGGGCTGGCGAACCACGAGGCCGTCGCGGCGGCGAAGGGCGGGATCAACGGGCTGGTGATCTCCGCCGCGGCGACCTACGCGGCCCGGAACATTCGCGTGAACGCGGTCGCCCCGGGGCTGGTCCGCACGCCACTCGCGGAGCGGCTGACCTCGAGCGAAGCCACCCTGAAAGCGTCCACCGCGATGCACCCCTTGGGCCGCATCGGCGAACCCGGCGACGTGGCTTCCGTGCTGGCGTGGCTGCTCGACCCGGCAACGACGTGGGTTACCGGTCAGGTGATCAGTGTCGACGGCGGCCTGTCGAGCGTTCGCTCGAAATGAGCCCTCGTCCCGCGCGTCACACGTCCAGTTCTTCTGTGACCGTTTGCTCGGCCTTTTCCATGATGAACTTGTAGCGCGCCGCCGCGTCCTTGCCGAGCAGGTCGACGAAGGTCCGGTCCGTTACAAGGTTATCTCCCTCTTCGACCTTCACCCTCAAAAGTGTCCGCGTTCTGCGGTCGAGGGTCGTTGAGGCAAGATCCTTCGCGTCCATTTCGCCCAAGCCCTTGAACCGCGTCACCTCGAACTTGCGGTTGGCTTTTTGCAACTTTTCGAGCAGTTCTTCTTTCGCGGTGTCGTCCTGAACCCAGTGGATGTCCTTCCCGACATTCACGCGATAGAGCGGCGGTTGGCCGATATAGACGTGCCCCTTGTTCACCAATTCGGGCATCATGCGGAAGAAGAAGTCGAGCATGAGCGTCGTGATGTGACACCCGTCGGCGTCGGCGTCCATCAGCAGAATGATTTTGCCGTAGCGCAGGTTGCCGAAATTAAACTTGTCGGCGATCCCGGTGCCGATCGCGGTGACAAGGTCCGCGATTTCCTGGTTGGTCAGCACTTTCGCAGGGGGTAACCCCTCACAGTTCAAGATCTTCCCGCGCAGTGGGAGAACGGCCTGCGTGTTGTTGTTGCGGCCCTGTTTGGCCGATCCACCGGCCGAATCACCTTCCACGATGAACAGTTCCGTCTCGTCGCGGTCGGTCGATTTGCAGTCCGCGAGCTTCCCCGGCAGGCTCAGGCGCTTGCTGCCCGGCGCCTTGCGCTTCACCTCTTCCTTCGCCGCACGCGACGCCTCGCGCATGCGCGCCGCGATCACGATGCGCCCGACGATCGCGTCCGCCGCGGTCTTGTTGTTATTCAACCACGCTTCGAGCGCGGGGCGGACGAAGTTATCGACCGCGTTCTCCATCTCGGTGTTCGTCAGCTTGTCCTTCGTCTGCGACTGGAACATCGGGTCGCGGAGGAACACCGACAGCACCGCGACCACGCCCTCGCGGATGTCGTCCGCGGTGATCTTCAGCCCCTTCACCTTGATATCGTGCGTGTCGATGTAACTGGTGATCGCCTTCCGCAGCGCGCTCTTGAGGCCGTTTTCGTGTGTGCCGCCTTGCGGCGTGCGGATACCGTTCGCGTAGGACCGGTACACTTCGTCGGTCGATTCGGTCCACTGAAGCGCGACCTCGATCCGGTCGCCGGTTTCGCGCGTGGCGGCGAACGCGGCCTCGGTCACGGTCGGCTTCTGCCCGTCCCGCACGAGCTTCGTGAGAAACGCGGGCAACCCGCCGGGATTCGCGAGTTCGATCGTCTCGCCACTGACCTCGTTCTTGTACGTGATCTTCAGCCCGCTGTGGACGAACGAGGTGTCTTCCAGTCGGGCTTTGATGACGTCCGGGTCGAAGCGCACCGTCTTGAAGATGGTATCATCAGGCTCGAAGTAGATGCTCGTGCCGTGCCCGCGGAACGGACCCACTTTTTCCAGTTTCGCGAGCGGCGTGCCCTTCGCGTACTCCTGGCGGTACTCGAATCCGTCGCGCCGCACGGTGGCGACGAGCTTCTTCGAGAGCGCGTTCACGACTGATGCGCCGACGCCGTGCAACCCGCCGGAGTTGATATATCCGCTGTCGGACTCGCCGAATTTTCCACCAGCGTGCAGCACCGTGAGCACAAGTTCCAAGCCGGTCTTCTTGTGCTTCGGGTGCATGTCGATCGGGATGCCGCGCCCGTTGTCCGTCACGGTGATCGCATGCCCGGACTTGTGCAGCGTGATCGTGATGTGGTCCGCGAACCCGTTGATGTACTCGTCGACGGCGTTGTCGAGGATTTCCCACGTGAGGTGGTGCAGCCCCTTCCCGTCCACGCCGCCGATGTACATCGCGGGGCGCTTGCGGACCGGTTCCAGCCCTTCGAGAACCTGAATGTCTTCGGTGCGGTACGCCGCCGCGCGACCAGCGGTAAGTGCGCTCATTGTGATTCGATCCCCACTCGGTTGCGTGTCTTGTGGAGTGGGCGTGGCCCACCGTTATGAGGAACGGGCAGCGCGTGCCGCCCGATCAGTTCGTATCAGTCCGATTTCGCGTCGTCTTTGGGCTTCTTCCCTTCGACCGCGTCCCAGTCGGCCAACTCGATCGTCGGCGGGACGACCCGCGTGAACTTGGTCCGCGCTCCGGGTTTTTCGCCCTTCGCCCCGCGCTTCCGGCTCTTGATCGCACCCGGGCCGAAATCCTGGGTCTTTCCGTTCTCGGTTTCAACGACAAGTTTGTCGAACCGGCCACCGACCAGAACGCCGCCCAAACAATCGTCCTCGGTCCAGTTCGATCCCGATCACGCCCTTACCCGCGCCGGAGAGGATCGAAATCTGATCCAACGGGAAGTGTGTGACGTACCCACCGGTGGTTGCGAGCATCAGGCCCTCTTCGGCGCCCACGAGCCGCACCATCACCACCTTATCACCCGTTTCGAGTTTCACGAAGCGCCGACCGACCTTCGTGGACTCCGTCCGGAACGCGGTCACCGGGAGCCGCAGTACGAACCCGTTGCGCGTGCATACGACCAGGAACGGGCCGCCGGGGGTGTCACCCCGGGCCGCCGCGTCCGCGGGTGTGAAACGCGGATCAGTGCTCACCGCGGCCACGACCTTCACGCCGTCGCCGAGTTTGAAGAACTTGGTGATCGGCTCGCCGTACCCCGCGGTCGCGGGCACCTCGTTGATCCGCATCGTGTACGCTGCGCCGTCATCGGCAAAGAACGCGACGTGATCGAGCGTGCTCCCCGGGATTACCGCGACAACCTCGTCGCCCTCTTCGACGCGCGTGCTCTCGACCGCGGCCAGACGCCCCACGCGCTTGATGCGCCCGTTGCGCGTGAGTACCACGTTCGTATTTTCGCGCACGATGTACGCTTCTTCATCGAACGTAAGCACGTCCTCGTCGGACGCCATCCGCGTCTTCCGGCGCTCGGGAAAGTTCTCGATCAGTTTTTCCAGCTCGCCCTTGATAACGCCCCAGAGCTTCTTTTCCGACGCGAGGATGGCCTCGATCTCCTTTGCCTGCTTCTTCTTCTCCGCGAGTTCGTCCAGGATCTTCTTGATCTCCATCTGCGCGATCTTGTAGAGCTGCGAGTCCAGGATCGCGCCCACTTGCTCGTCGTCGAGCTTGAAGGTGGACTTCAGCTTCTCGGCCGCGTCCGGCTTGCCGCTCGATTCGCGGATGATTTTGATGGCGCGATCGAGCGCGTTGAAGATAATCGCAAAGCCTTCGAGGATATGAATCCGCTTGCGGAGCTGGCGCAGTTGGTACTCGAACCGGCGCCGCACGGTCGCGAGACGGAAATCGAGGAAGTGTCGGAGCAGATCCTTGAGGCTCAGGCCGTCCTTCGGGACCATCCGCGTGCCGTCCTCGTTGGGGACGAGCGCGGTCACGTTGTACGAGAACGATTTCTGCAACTCGGTGTGCTTGTACAGGTACGCCATCACCAAGTTGGGATCGGTGCCGGCCTTGACCTCTAGCACGAGCCGCAACCCGTCCTTCTCGTTGGACTCGTTCGCCTGCCCCGTCAGTTGCGGCAGCTTGCGCTGGTCGATGATCGCGCCGATGGTGTTTTCCAGATCGCCCTTGTTCACGCCGTAGGGGATGGACGTGACGACGATCTGCGACTTGCCCCGCTCGTACTCTTCTTCTTTCCACTCGGCCTGAACTTTGATTGTTCCGGTACCTTCCTCGTAGATCTTGCGCAGTGTGGCGCGGTCCGCGAGGATCTTCCCACCAAGCGGGAAGTCCGGCCCCTTGATCTTGTCGAGCAGGTTCGCGACGCTCGCGTCCGGGTTGTCGATCAGGAGCACGCACCCTCGGAGCACTTCGCCGAGGTTGTGCGGCGGGATCTGCGTCGCCATCCCCACCGCGATGCCCGCGGTCCCGTTCACCAGGAGGTTCGGGAACTGCGCGGGGAGCACACTCGGTTCCTGGCGCGTGCCGTCGTAACTCGGGTTGAAATCAACCGTTTGCTGCCCGAGTTCGTCGAGCAGCATCTCGGCCTGGCGCGTGAGTTTCGCCTCCGTGTACCGGTACGCCGCGGGCGGATCACCATCGACAGAGCCGAAATTCCCCTGCCCGTACACGAGCGGCACGCGGAGCACCCAGCTCTGCGACATGCGCACGAGCGCCTCGTACAGCGCGCCGTCGCCGTGCGGGTGGTAGTTACCCATCACCTCGCCGACGATCTTGGCACACTTCAGCGCCTTGCGATCGAAACTCAAGTTCAGGTCGTTCGACATCGCGTAGAGGATGCGGCGCTGAACCGGTTTGAGGCCGTCGCGCACGTCCGGCAGCGCGCGTCCACTCACCACGGACATCGCGTATGTGAGGAACCGGGTCCGCACCTCGCTGGCAATAGAAACCGTTTCGATCGACTCGGCCATAGCGCTCTCCGAGACCTCTCCCCGACCCCTCCTTCAACTCCGGGAGGAATCAAAAACCGCGGTTCGTTTGGGGTGAAGCCCTCTGGTTCGGCTCCCGCCTTTTATGGTGAGGGAGGGGGAATAAATAAGCTCTCGGGATAAACTGAACACCCGACCACTTTAATGTAATATATCCGAATCGGCAAAAAGCGGAAGGTTGGAAGGCTCCCCGAAAGCGCGAACAACCCCCGCGGGTGCGAGGGTTGAGAGGGGGCGCCTGGCGTAGCGGTTGGAGCGCACGTGGGGCTTGGTGGAACGTGCGCGGTTGCGTGCAAGGAGAGGGCTACTTCTGCTTCGGCGCGGGGTACGCCTTCAGGCACTTCTCCAGTTCCGCCTGGTACTGCGGGGTCGCTTCCTCGAACCCCTTGAGCCGCCAGAGGCTCGTGAGCAACTGCCCCTCGGCCGTGTCCACGCCCTTAATCAACCCGTCGCGGATCTTCTTGGCGGTCCCGGCGTCGAACGCATCCTTCCGGTACAGCACGACGCCCGACGGGAACGCCTCGGATTGCGCGAGCACCTTCAACTGTGCCCCCGCACCCGGCTTCAGCTTCTGATACGTGACGAGGGCCGCGGCGTCCACCAGTGCGGCCGGGCACAGGTCGTCGGAGACCGCGTCGAGCGCGTCCTCGACCGACTTGCCCTTGAGCGCCGCCACGCCACACGCGCCGTCCGGCAGCGTCAGTTTGAGGCGCTCGAGATAGAGCCGACAGTGGGCCTTCGTGCCGACGGGGATCGCGACCGAATCGCCCTTGAGGTCGACTGCGGACTTGATCTTCGAGTTCGCGTTCACCACGAGCACCGCCTGGATCTTGTTCCCGGGCACCGTGACCACGAGAGGCACGAGGTCCGCGTGCTGTTTCACCCAGGCGTACTCGAACCCGTGCAGCACCCCGGCCGCCCGCAACCCCTTCCACCGCGACCACCACGACATGAGAAGTCTCCTGTGATTGCGTGGATTGCGGATCAGCCTTTCGGGTCCGGCTTCTTGTCGTCCGCGACCGGTTGCGGTTCGGATTGCAACAGTTTGGCGCCGTCCGTCTGTTTCGCCGTGCGGGTGCTTCTT
>HG799464.1:593097-595466 GCA_000531095.1 Gemmata massiliana
AGCGCCGCCACGCCACACGCGCCGTCCGGCAGCGTCAGTTTGAGGCGCTCGAGATAGAGCCGACAGTGGGCCTTCGTGCCGACGGGGATCGCGACCGAATCGCCCTTGAGGTCGACTGCGGACTTGATCTTCGAGTTCGCGTTCACCACGAGCACCGCCTGGATCTTGTTCCCGGGCACCGTGACCACGAGAGGCACGAGGTCCGCGTGCTGTTTCACCCAGGCGTACTCGAACCCGTGCAGCACGGCGACGTCGATCTTGCCGCCCCGCAGTTGGTCGGAGAGGTCCGCGTAGTCGCGGCCGACGGCGATCTCGCCCTTCAGCCCGGACTGCTTCTCGAACATCGTCTGGAACGGCCGGGAGGCTCGTTGAACGATGGCGTGCGGCAACCCGCTAAACATGCTCTCCGGCAAGCCGATCTTCAGCGGCTGCGGTTCGGCCGCACGCGCGACCGGCGCCGCGGAAACCACCGCCACCGCGACCGGTAGCAGAAACCCGAGTAACGACCCGTAAGCGCGCCCCACGTGACACCCCTTTGTCAAAAGTTTCGAGCCCCAAGCCCCAAGCGACCAATCCCAGATTCTCAGTGTTTCAGGCTCTGCGCCACGTCCGCCCGCGCCGGTTCTCCGGCGCCCGCTCCGCAGTGGTGTCTTCGCTTGAGGTGGAACTCGGAACTCGGACTTGTGCGATTAACGATCCGGAAACGTCGGGAAGATCCCGCCGGCGGTGACCCGCTCCAGCGCGGCGAGCGCGAGCAGGTACTTGTACACCGCTTCGACGTATTCCGACTGTGCCCGCGCCGCAATCACCTCGGCTTGAACGAGTTGGTCCTTCGCCTTGATGATCTCTGCTGATGCCCGGGCGTTTTCCTGAATCTCTTTGCTGAGTTTGAACTGCTGGATCGAGTACCCGAGCCGCTCGGACGCCTCTTCAAAGTCGGAGTACGCACTGTCAGCTTCGAGAATGATGAGATTGCGCGCCTTGTCGTAGACCGATTCCGCGCGCTGGGCGAAGGCCATCGCCCGACACACGCGGTCGAACTTGCTCCCGACCAGTTGCGGCGGCATTTCGGGGATGATCCCCCCCGGGCGATAATCTGTACCACGGTTCGCTTGCGGAATTTCCTTCGATTTGATGTCCGCGCCCGAGGCGAGCGTCGGGACCACACGCTTGAAGGGAATCCGGCCCTGTGCGTACACTTCGAGCCGGAATGCGTCTACCCCAGCCGCCGCCAGCACGAGTTCCGGGCGCCGCTCCAGCGCGAGTTCCTTTACGCGGTCCGCGTCCAGCGGCTCCTTCTGGCTCATGATCGGCAATTCCTGGTCCTTCACCCGGAACGGGAACGTGCGAGCGTCCACGGCCATCACCTCGCGCAACGCCGCGAGCGCCTTCTGTCGTCCGACCCGCGCCGATGTCTGGAGCTTCTTCGCGTCGAGCAATCCGCTCTTCATCACCTGGAGCTTGCCGAGGTTGAAATCCCCGAGGTCTTTCGCAGGGGTTTCCTTGAGGAATACCTCCGCGATGTCGACCAAGTTATTGAGTCGAAACACGACACGGTCCGCGAGTTGCAGCTGTTGCTTCGCGTAGACCGAGGTGTAGTAGAGGCGGGTAACGTCCTGCACGACCTCGTTGTGGAGCTTCTGGTACTCCGCGGAGGTGGCCATCAGTCCGCGCTTCGCCTGCTGCTTCCGGATGTCGAGATCCGGACTGATGAGGGTACTCGCGGTGCCGAAGTTCGTGAGTGCGCGGTACCCCGCTTCGGTCGCCGCGGCGCTGTCCTTGACGGCCTTCAGCGACGGCTGGCGCTCCAGTGCGATCGCGATACACTCGCCGAGCGCCAGCTCCGGTCCGGTTTCGACGAACTTGTCGGCCCCGTTCTTCGCCGGTTCCGGCTGGACCGGGAGCGGAGCGGGGGCCGGCAGCGGATTCTGTTTGGGTTGGGCGTTCAGCGTCGCGCCGACCACGATCGAGAGTGGAGCGATACCGGCCAGCAGCCGGACGGCGAGTTTGGGAGTTCGTGCTGGCAGTTGCATGTCCGTCCCCTGGCACTTCAAAGGCGACGAGTCCGTTCGTCCCCACTTTCATCGTCCCTGGTCCAATCGGGCTGGACCGCGACAGCCCACGAACCGACACGATCCGCCCACAAGCGTCGGGTCGCTCCGGCTGTAACGTCTGGAGTGGTACAATGTGCTGGTCGCACGAGAGAACGGAGCTATGCACCAGACCAGTCCGGGTGTGGAACGAGCAGTCGCGGGAGCACGGGTATGGGCCGATCGGCTCGGTTCGGAACCGGTGCGCCTCGCGCACTTTGTGTTGGCGCTACTTGAAGAAGACGAGGGGCGCCCGGCGGTGCTACTCGAACACATCGG
>HG799464.1:595480-630395 GCA_000531095.1 Gemmata massiliana
CGAGCGACGAAGTCCTGTTGCGCCCGATACTTCCGTACTGTTCAACGCGGCCCGCACGTGGTCGATCACGTTTCGACATGATCCCGAGTTTCTGACCGATGCGTTTCTGATCGCTGTACTGAACGCGCACCCGGTCTTCCGTGCGGAAGTCACAACTGCCGGCTTCGGCCCGGATCGACTTGAACGAATTCTGACCAAAACCGCACCCGACGCCCAGGAACCGGACGTACAACTGGCCGTCTTCGAGGTACCCGGTGCAACGGCCGAAATGGACGCGGGCCGCGTGCTGGACGCGAGCTTCAATCGCGCACGCGAAGCGGCCCGCGTGCTGGAGGACTACTGCCGGTTCGTGCTCGATGATCGCTTCCTGACACAGCAGGTGAAGCAACTGCGCCACGGCCTTGCGTCTGCGTCACAGAAACTTCCGCAACGAACACTGCTCGCCGCACGCGAAACGTTGCGCGACGTAGGCACTACCGCGACCGCAGGGAACGAGTACGAGCGTACTTCGCCCGCCCACGTCGCAATCGTGAACCTGAAGCGGCTCCAGGAATCGCTCCGAAGCCTCGAAGAGTTCGGGAAAGTGTTCGGCCCCGAACTCGGGCGCGAACTCGAAGCGATACGTTACCGCAGCTACACGCTTGAACGAGCGATTTCGCTCGGCGCTGTGAGCCGGGAGCGCCTCGCGGCTGCGAACCTGTACGTGCTTCTCACACGATCACAGTGCGTCTCGGCCCTCGACTGGACGATCCGCGAGGCCGCACGCGGCGGGGCGAACGTGTTCCAGCTCCGTGAAAAAACGCTGTCGGACCGCGAGTTGATCGAGTGTGCCCGGAACGTTCGCCAGTGGACGCGCGAAACCGGCACGCTCTTCATCGTGAACGACCGGCCCGACATCGCGAAGTTGTGCGAGGCGGACGGCGTTCACTTGGGGCAAGACGACCTGTGCGTGAAGGACGCGCGCCGGATCGTCGGCCCGGACGCCCTCATCGGCGTGAGTACGCACTCGATCGAACAACTCCGTCAAGCGGTTCTGGACGGCGCGGACTACATCGGCATCGGGCCGACGTTCCCATCGCGCACCAAAACGTTCGATCACTTCCCGGGTTTAGAATTTGTTCGCGCAGCGAGCGCGGAGTCTTCAATACCAGCGTTTGCACTGGGTGGGATCAGTTCCACGAACATCGCCGAGGTGGTCGCGGTGGGGGCGAAACGAATCGCCGTCAGTTCGGCGATCTCGACCGCGGACGAACCGGAACAAGCGGCCCGACTGTTGAAGGCCGCACTTCCGGACTAACTCACGACCGGGCCGCGGGTTGTAACGCGGCCGATGGAGAAAAAGCCGGAGGATCACCAAGCCGGACTGCAACATTCCCCCTCAGCAAGACGAAAAGATGCGGCGAGATAGCACCTTTGGGTATAAACTCGCTGAGTTGGTAAAATGGGCGAATTGCATCCGACTGTACCACCGAGTGTAATTCCGGGGGCGGCCCGGATCATCACACCCGGGTCAGAGCGGGATCGGGTCACCGACCGGGTACGGGGTCACGGAATGGACGGCATCCGAGAGTTGCTGGAAGCGGCGCGTGCGGCCGGCCTTACGACGGGCCGGTTTCGTGGGCTGCTTCACATCGCCATCGGGCGCACGATCAGCAAGCCGGACGGGACGAAAGTCTCAGCCGGCGTCACCTGGCGCGCCCTCGCCGCGCTCCTCAAAGCGCTCCGCTACGACCCCGAACTCGGGCGCGAAGCGGGAGCCGATCCGGATACGCTCTCCCCACGCGACCGCGAGCGCTACTGGTACTCGGTGATCGCCCTAGCCCACGTCGACAGTCCCGAGGCCCGCTCAGAGGCCGAAAAACTCATCGCCCCGCTCAAGGACGCGGGTTTCGTGGTCGCCCCATCTGCGACCGCTCCCCCGGCGAAGAGTAAGCTGGTCACAAAAGAAAAGCCCGACAACAAGAGCGAGAAACCCGAAGACAAGTCGCCCAAGAAAAAGAAGAAGTGATCGCGCGGATGCCCGTAGCCAACTCCGGGCTACGGGCATCCGGGCTTCGAGGTGGATACTCGCGAGTACCACTTCCACTCGTACCCGTCCGGCAGTACAGCGTCCGCGGCACATTCGAGGTGAACGATGCGCCGGTGCAAGCCGGCGTCGATCTTACTGTGCCCGCTCGCATGTGTGACGAGCGGGCGCATCAGCAACACGTCCCCCGCACGACATTCGAGCGTCACCGGATCGCGTGGCTCGTCGTTGGTTTGGCTGTAGAAGCGGTGCGAACCGGGAATCACCCGGAGCGGCCCGTTATCGGGCGTCATATCGTCGAGGTGGATACGAACCGTAACCATCTGGTCGAGCACAACTTGCGGCGCGATCACGTGTGGCACACCGGCTTTGGTCGTCGGCTTGGTAAATAGCGTCGTAGGGCCGTTCGCGCGCACCGCAATGCTGTAGTCCTTGTGCCACGGTAGCGCCCACGAATGACCGGGCGGCTTGTCGAAGTACAGCACCCGCACCACACCCGCGTTCGCACCGAGTACATCGAGTAACGCGCCGAGCAGCGGTTCGACGCGAAGCAGGTCCACTACGCCCGGCCACAAATCGAGCAGGTTGCGGGCACCGTAAGCCGGTCCGGATTCGCCCGTCAGAACGGCCTCATCGGTCGCGTGCCGGTGAGTGATCGTCTCCCATTCCGCGAGCGCAGCAGCGACAGTTTTGGAGGCGAATACACCGCGAAGAAACGTGAAGCCGTCGCCTTCGAGTTGCTCGCGCCACGTCACTGTTTCGGACCCCGGAAAAACAACCCGTAGACCACGGCCCCGCTCGCAATAAAGCCCATACCGACCAGCGCTTCCGTCCGCGATTCCGGGTTCACAAAGAAGTTGAGGAGCACCAACCCCATAATCGCGACGTACAGCGCTGGAACGAGCGGGTAACCCCAACAGCGATACGGTCGATTTTCGGCCGTGACCGGGATGCGTCGGCGGAACGTGAAGATCGTCGCCACCGCTAGTGTCTCGAACGTGACCGAGCCGAAAATCACGAAGTCCGTCATGATGTCGAACGGCGATTTCCCGGGCGGGACGTTGAGGTCCAGTTCGGCGAATCCGAGTGGCAACACAGGAACGCGATACTGCGTCAGCGCGCCCACACAAAGCACGAGTAGCGCGGACCAGCTCGCCACAACAATCGTCGCGAGTGCGGGTGTGCGGTAACGCGGGTGGATCGCAGCGAGTTTCGCGGGCGCGAGCCGGTCTTCGCCCATCGCGTAAAGCAGACGCGGACCGACGAGCAGGTTCCCGTTGAGCGCGCCGAGGACGGACGTCATCACGATCGCGGACGCGAGTAGCACCCCGAACGGTCCAAGCAGGACCGCGCAGAATTCGGTAGCGAGTGGCGTTTTCGAGAGTTCGCCCGCTGCGTTCTTCGCGATGATTTCGTCACGCGACAGTACGAGTTGGTACGAGAAATTTGCCCCGCAATAGAGCGCGATCAGGATGAACACGCCGGCCATCAGTGCGATCGGGATGTTGCGGTGCGGTTCTTTCACTTCCCCGGCAACCGGGGCGATGTTCATCCAGCCGTTGTACGCCCACAGCACCCCGACCAGCGCGACCCCGAACCCGCTCCAGTTGATGCCGAACGGGTCCGACGGCCACGTGGGGCTGAGGTGCGCGACTTTGGGCGGGTGCGTTGGCTCGGAGACCATCGCGTACACAGCGAACGGCAACACGATGATGAATAGCAGCGAAGTCACTTTGAGCACGGTAATCGCAAACTGAACGCGCCCACCGAGCAGCGTCCCGCGTGCGTTTACGACCGCGAGTCCCATGATAACGGACGCGGTCAGAAGCTGACGCAACCAGAACGACAGCACTTCGACCGTCTGCCCCGGGTAAAGCGTCTGGCGCAGCACGTCATGAAACGACTCGGTGAACATGGTGGCGAGCGCCGCGGCCGATGCCGCGCGGATGATCCAGAACTCGACCCACCCCCACAGGAACCCGGCCATCCGGCCGTACCCCTCGCGCAAGAACACGTAGTTCCCACCAGCCTTCGGGAACAGAACCGCGATCTCCGCGAGTGCGAGCGCACCGAGTAAGGCGAGCAGCCCACCGAGCACCCAAACCCCCATCGCGAGTCCGAACTCGGGTACGTTGTCCGCGACCTTACGGCCCTTCACGAACACGCCGGACCCGATGACCGTGCCGACGATGATCGCGGTCGCGATCCACGGGCCGATCACGCGCGGCAGAGACTGCGGTTGTGTGTGCTGCATGGCGGACGATGATAAGCGAAGGGACAGACCGCGTCACGAGTTCGGTTCGCGGTTTAGCCATATTGTCGCGATAACATCCAACGCTTCAGTCGAAAATGACCGTTTTGCAGTCGTAGATCAGGATGCGGTGATCGATGTGCCACCGCACCGCACGCGACAGGACCATCTTCTCCAGGTCGCGGCCCTTCTCCAGCAGGTCTTCGAGGCCGTCGCGGTGCGAAATGCGGACCACGTCCTGTTCAATAATCGGCCCTTCGTCCAGGTCTTCCGTCGCGTAGTGACTCGTCGCGCCGATCAGTTTGACCCCGCGCTCGAACGCGCGGTGGTACGGCTTCGCACCCACGAACGCGGGCAGGAACGAGTGGTGGACGTTGATCACCCGGTGCGGGTACTTCGAGACAAAGTTCTTCGACAGTACCTGCATGTACCGCGCCATCACCACAAGGTCGATCTTCTCCGCCGCGAGCAGGTCCAGTTGCTGCTTTTCGGCCTCGTCTTTCGCGCCGGGTGGTACGGGGATCAGGTGAAAAGGCACGCCATAAAAGTCGCTCCATTTCTTCGCGTCCGGGTGGTTCGCGACGATGAGCGGGATGTCGCAGGGCAGTTCGCCCGTCTTGTGACGGTACAGCAGGTCCATCAAGCAGTGGTCGTACTTCGAGACGAACAGCGCGACCCGCAACGGCTGGCGCGAGTCTTCCAGGCGCCAGCGCATCTCGAACCGGTCGGCGAGTGGCGAGAAACGCCGGGAGAACTCCGCGAGGTCGAGCGCGAACCCCGCGAGATCCCATTCCACTCGCATCAGGAACAGTTTCCCCTGCGCGTCCTGGTGCTGGTCCGCGTGAAGAATGTTCGCGTCGAACTTGTAAAGGAACTCCGCGACCGCGGCGACGATCCCCTTGCGGTCGGGGCAGGTAATCAACAGAACGGCGGTGTTCTTCATGGGAATCGCGAACGGCGTTCGGGTTTGTGAACTCGCAATCAATTTCAGCCAGCAGTCTATCAAAGTGGGCCGGCGCGAGCGTACCGGATTCCCTGCCGATTGAACGCGCCGGCGCCCGTTTAATCGGCGAGTCCCGCACTGAAGTCCTCTTCCTCCTCCACGGTCATACCGGTCGGTGGGGCCGGTTCGGGGGTCTTCGCGGTCACGACCTTCGCGTGCTCCTCGCCCTCTACCACGTCGGCGCCGTGGGCGCGCTTGATGGCCTCTTCCGTGCTCGTCGGGTCCACCGTGCGACAAATCTCCGTGAGCTTGTCGGCGATCTCGGCCAGTTCCTTCTTCCAGTCCTCCGGTGTGAGTCCCGGTGGGGTGAGCTGCTCGAACTCCTGTGTCAACAGAATGAGTCGCAGCAGGTGCCGGAAGATCAACCCTTCCTGCTTCGTGAGATCCTTGGTGGTGACGTAGGTGTTGAAGTTGCCGTAATTCATCACCTCGTTCGCGGCCCACACGCCCTGCGTCATGAAGTCGCCCACTTCGGGGTACTTCGCGTCAAAGAGCATCCGCGCCTTGTCCGCCAGTACCGGCGGGCGCTCGTCCCACGGCACCCACTCCTCTTCCTCTTCTTCCTCGCCCTCTTCTTTTGGCGGCTTCGCGACGATCAGCCCCTTCGCGATCAACTCCGGGTCGAGTTTCTCGGTTTGTAGCGGCCCAGGGGATAGATCGAATGGCACGCGGACGAACTTCAGCAGCGGGCGCGGGAGTTCGAGGACGCTTTCGAGCAGTTGCAGGCGCTCTTCGCGGTTCGCAACTCCGAGCAGATCAATCAAAAATGCCCCGTACAACGGGTGACACGCACGGAACACGAGCAGTTTGTCGAGTTCGGGCGTGGGCGTCGCGGTGAGCGGCGTATACGGTGGGACTTCGGGACGCGGCGAGGGGGCGGCTCCTTTATTAGTGACTGTGAGATCGAGCACCGCCTTCTTCTCCTTCCCTTCAGGAGCGGGAGGCGGGAGGACAGGTTCCTCCTTTGCCGGCGGTTCCGGGTCGAGCTTCACGAACCCGTTCTCGTGGAGTGTGGTCAGCATCCGCGTGAGCTGCTTCATTCCCGCTTCGATGCGCGGTTGATCGAGCAACCGCTTGCGAACGACGCTGCGGATCTTCTCGACGTCCGGCGACACCTTCAGCAGGTACGCGAGTAGCCGCCACGGGAGCGGCCCCTTGCTGTAGAGGCGGCCCGCCGGGGCGCTCTTCAGGCGCTCGAAGTCGGCCTCGGTCCAGTATTTCTTCTGCGAGTTCCGCGTCGGCTTCTTTTTGAGCAGCGCCTTCTTCGCTTTGAGCAGGCCCGGGTCCTTCGTGTTCTCGGGGATCTGGTCGTACTGCTGCTTCCACCGGAGGATGCGCACGTCGTCCTCTTCCGGGTACGCGAAGACGTACCCTTCGGTGTCGTATTGCGGACGCCCGGCGCGGCCGAAGATCTGGTGCGCGGTGCTCGGGTCGATGAGCTTCTCTTTGCCGAACGGCCCCTTCACGAGCGACGTGAGCACCACCGAACGCGCGGGAAGATTAATACCCGCCGCGAGCGTTTCTGTGCAGAGTGCGACACTGAGCAATTTCTTCTCGAAGAGTTCCTCTACCACGCGGCGGTACTTCGGCAGCAACCCGGCGTGGTGAACCCCGACGCCACGCCGGAGCATCTGTTTGAGCTTCGGCCCGACGCCGTTGGGCCAGTCGAGCTTATCGCACTCCTTGTTGAGCGCGGCCTTCTGCGCCGCGTTCATCAGGTCCAACCCCTTCAACTGCTCGGCCACGTTCCAGCACTCGTCGCGGTTGAACGCGAACACCAGCGCGGGGGTTTTGCGCGTCGCGTCGTCGCCCTTCGCGATGTCCACGAGCAGTTCGTTGAGGAACTGGTCCGGCACCCAGCGGTACGTCAGCGGGATCTTCCGCTCGCGCCCCTCGACCAGTTCGAGTTGCCGCCCGTGGCACCGGTCGAGCCAGTTCGTGAACTCGACCGCGTTGCCGACGGTGGCGGAGAGCAGCAGCAGCCGAATGTGCTTCGGGAGCATGTTGAGCGACAGTTCCCACACGATCCCACGTTCGGGGTCTGCGAAACTGTGGAACTCGTCCATCACCACCGCGGACGTGTGCTGAAAATCGAAACCTTCTGCGTGCAGCAACCGGTTCAGCAGGATCTCGGCCACAACGATGAGCACGCGCGCGTTCGGGTTCACGCGGCGGTTCCCCGTCACCAGCCCCACGTCCTCGGCCTTGAACCCCCACCGAACCGCCGCGGCCTGCACCTCGGTGAACTTTTGCTCGGTGAGCGCGATGAGCGGCGTGGTGTAGTACGCGACCGTGTTCGTGTGGAGCGCCTCGAACAGCGCCGCGTGTGCGATGAGCGTTTTACCGGTCCCGGTCGGCGCGCAGACCATCACCCCCTGCTCCGCGGTGAACCACGCGAGCAGCGCCTCCTCCTGTACCGGGTATGGTGGATAGGGGAGTTGGTCGATGTACTTTGTCGCGAGATCGGACCGATTGTCGGACGCGCTCATTCGCCGGGCCTCTGGGGGGAGCCGTTAATTTAGCAGAATGACGGGTCCGAACGAACGGGGGGCACGAACGGGGTATTTTGATACAACAAATCACAATTCACAGCGGCTATCGGCTCGCCCCCGCCCGAGAGCCCGATTTTATTGGTGAGACGACCGGACTATTTTGACGATTCCATCACAATCCTTATTCTCTCGATGATGTCTTCATTTCCTGCCTGAGTTCCCATCGACTAACTGTCAGAAAACCTGTCTGCACCTGTTGCCAGTGTCGGTTTATTCCGGTCTTTCGCACCTTTTCACGAGAAGTAGTTCTACAGACATGCTGTCTCTCACGAAGAGCCACCGAATATTCCGACACCGAGGCCGCCGTGGCAAGCGGACGCACCATGTCTGCGCACTCGACCGCCGCTGAGTTTTTGGACCTCGTCCACAAGAGTGGAATTCATGCCCCGGGAAAACTCGAAGCCGCGCTGAGGGAATTGGACGAGCTGCCCGACGACCCAAACCGGGCCGCGGTGATGCTGGTCAAGAACGGGCTGCTCACTCAATTCCAGGCGAAACTGCTCCTGGCCGGTAAGTTCCGGGGGTTCCGCTTCGGTCCCTACGTGATCCGCTCCCCGCTCGGGCGCGGCGGCATGGGCGCCGTGTACCTGGGCGAACACGAAACGCTCAACCGCCCGGCGGCAATCAAGGTGTTGAGCGCGGGCGACGCCAACCGCCGGGTCGCGGTCGAACGCTTCCAGCGCGAAGCCCGGGCCGCGGCTGCGCTGGACCACCCGAACATCGTCCGGATCTTCGACGTCGGCCAGCAGGGGGACGTGTACTACCTGGCGATGGAGTTTGTGGACGGGCAAACACTGGAGCAAATCGTCCGAACCAGTGGCGCGCTCTCGTGTAGCCGCGCGATGGAGTACGTCGCGCAGGCCGCGGCCGGACTGCAACACGCTTTCGAGAAGGGGTTCGTTCACCGGGACATAAAGCCCGACAACCTCATGCTCACCCGGGACGGGACGATCAAGATTCTGGACATGGGTCTGGCCCGGTCGTCGGCGGACGCCGACAAGGTGACCGAGATGCTGGACTCCGGCGCGGTGGTCGGCACCGCCGATTTCATCGCCCCCGAGCAGGCGATGAGCGCCGCGGTCGATATCCGGGCCGACATCTATAGTTTGGGGGCGACGTTCTTCGCGCTCCTCACAGGAAAGCCCCCTTTCACAGGTACGACTGCTCAGAAGCTGCTGCAACACCAAGTCAAACCGGCGCCGAGCCTGAGCGGAATCGACAAGACGTTCCCGCCCGGACTCGCCGAGGTCGTGGCCAAGACGCTGGCGAAGCGCCCGGAAGACCGGTACCAGACCCCGGCTCACCTGATTGCCGCGCTCACGCCGTGGCTGAACCCCACCGGCAAACTGGTCGCCGGACTGTCGAGCACCGGGCCGGACGGCCGCGAGAGTGCGATGGAAGCGGTGACGGCTATTGTTACTGGGGCGAGCAGCACGACCAGCATGGCCAGCAAGCGACCTCAGATCGGACTCGCGCCAAAACGCAGCGCTCGACCGCTCGGGCGCAAGGGAAAACTGGCAGTTGCGGCCACAGTCGGCGTCCTGCTGATCGCCGGACTGGTTGCGGCGTTCGCGGGCGGGCGCGGAGAATCACCCGCAACCGGAGCGGGTAACGCGAAAGCGAACAAACCTCAAGCTCCCGCCGCAGCCGCACCAGCAGCGGCGCCGGCACCAACTCCCGCTCCGGCACCACAAGCCGAACCAGCTTCGAGTCACCGCGTTGCGCTCGGGCAGTACGAGGTGGACCTGGACGCGGCCGGGATCAAGACCCTGCAGATTCGCGGACAGGAGTTCGTTCGGAACCTGACAGTCTACCGCGGTGCCTACTTCTACGACGGCAGCCGGAACGCAGCGCTCCAGTTCCCGACGTTCACCCAGCAATCGCCAACGGTGTTCCTCGGCGAAAGTCCGGCGGCCTCCGTGCGCTACGAGTTCTTCGCGGACCGCATGGCCTTGACCGTCACCAACAAGCAAGCTGGCGACGGGATGTACTTCATGATCTTCAACGGAAAAGCGGTTCAAGCGGTGTCCAACGACGCCGGCGAGTGGGCCGGACCGCTCGTCAAACGGGACTGGCCGAACACGACGTGGTTCGCGGGGCGTGCCAAGCTCAAGGTGACGGGCGGAACCCTGCTCCGCGGTGCCTGGACGGACCTGGACGATACCTGCCAGGTGTGGCAACTCTCGCTCCCGGCGGGCGCGATCCGCACCGTGACGCTGGAACCCGGCGAAGTCACTGCGGCCGAAGCCACCCAGGTTGCGAAAGTCGCTACGAACCCCACGGCCAGCCTGGAACCGAGCCGCGGGCCAATGGGGTTGACGGCGCCGCTCGATTGGCAGGTATTTCAGCGGACCTCTCGGACCAATGGCTGGGTGGGTGTGACCGGTCGGGCACCAGTCGGTGCGGACCGCGTCGAGGTCAAACTCGAAGGGCAACCGCTCGAAGGCGTGCTGTCCACGGAATGGCGCCAGGTTCCGATGAACGCTCAGGAACGCACGTTCGACGCGCGCGTTTCGGCCCCCGCGGGCGGGTGGTACAAGGTCTCCGTTCGGGCGCTTTCTAACAACCAAGTGCTCGCAGAAGAAGCCGTTCCCAAGGTCGGTGTCGGTGAGGTGTTCGTCGGCGCGGGCCAATCGAACTCGACCAACTACGGAGCCGAACCGACGCGCTTGAAATCAGACCTCGTGTCCTCGTTCGACGGGACCAAGTGGCAATTGGCGAACGACCCGCAGCCCGGCACACACGATCGCAGTGTCAGCGGGAGCTTCTGGCCGGCATTCGGGGACGCACTGGCCGAACGGTACAAGGTTCCGATCGGAGTCGCGGTGACCGGGCACGGGCCGTCCACCACAGCCGAATGGCGCCCGGGGAGCGAGTTGTTCAACTGGACCACCAAGCGAATGAAGCAGCTCGGGTCGGACGGCTTCCGCGCTGTCCTGTGGCACCAGGGCGAGTCCGACGCCGCACTCACCGCGGACCAGTACGCGACCTCCTTGACGACGGTCATCGACGGTTCGCGCAAAGCCATCGAGCGCCAGGTTCCGTGGTTCGTCGCACAAGTCTCGTACCTCGGCCCCAACCGCCCCAAAGCGGAAGGAGTTCGAGCCGGTCAGAAGCGCTTGTGGGACACCGGAATCGCACTGGAAGGTCCGGACACCGACACCCTCACCGGCGACAACCGGGACCAGGACGGGAAGGGAGTTCACTTCAGCCCCAAGGGGCTTCGGGCTCACGGACGCGCCTGGGCCGACAAAGTCACCACGTACCTCGACACCGTGCTGGCCGCTCCGTAGCCACCGGTACCGCATTCTCCGTTCTAACAAACTTGCTTCAACACGTTACTCACCTGGAGACGACGAATGGCGACTGGGACGACCCGCACGAACCGGCACGGTTTTACGCTGATCGAACTATTGGTGGTGATCGCGATCATCGCGATCCTGATTGGGCTGCTCCTGCCCGCGGTCCAGAAGGTCCGCGAGTGACGCTGATCGAACTATTGGTGGTGATCGCGATCATCGCGATCCTGATTGGGCTGCTCCTGCCCGCGGTCCAGAAGGTCCGCGAGGCCGCGGCGCGGCTCAAGTGCCAGAACAACGTTAAGCAACTCGGCTTGGCCGTGGCTAACTACGCGGGCGCGAACAACGACCGGTTGCCCAATCTGTACGACGTTGACACGAGCGGCCGGAACCGGGCGTCCGCGTTCCACCTGCTGCTGCCCTACATCGAACAGGACTCCCTGTTCCGTGCGGGTCAAAACCCCGATTCCGGCAACCCGACCGACACGTGGTGGGGCGTGATGAACGGCGGGTACATCTATAACCAGGGCGTCGTCCAGGCGTACCTGTGCCCGTCCGACTCGACCACCAACAACGGCAAGGTCACCGCGACCCCGGCCGCCGGGTTCACCTCCGGCAGCTACATCCTGAACTACCTGCTGCTCGGCACCGTAAACGGTAACGATACGACCCGCAGCGCCAACGCCCTGTACCCGTGGAAGGCCCAGTACAACATCGGCAACGTTCCGGACGGCACCTCGAACGTGGTGCTGACGGCCGAACGCATCACCGAGGGCGGGGCCGGGGCCGGCACCGCGTATGGCACCCTGTGGTGGTGGCCGTCGTCCCACCAGTACGCGAACCCGAACACGACCGCGCCGATGTTCGGCAAGTACTCGACCGGGGTTCCGCAAGTCGGGGTGAAGCCGAACATGGCCGATTACTCCCGACCGAGCAGCTCTCACACCGGCGGCATGGTCGTCGGGTTGCTGGACGGGAGCGTCCGCACAGTATCTTCGAGCATTACCGCGAACACCTGGTTACTCGCGATCGACCCGGCCGACGGCCAACCGGTCCCGAGCGACTGGTAACTGATGTGCCCGATGTGAGTCGTCGGGTGCAAAAGCAGGAGGGCGTGGCAGTAAACTGCCACGCCCTCCTGCTTTTCAGGAGCCAATCACACTCATTCGCGGCGATCGCGGCGAGCGCTGACGCGGCGGCCCCGCAAGCGGGCGCCGTTCAGCGATTCGATTACGTGCTCGGCCGCGTCTTCGGGCACTTCCACGATGGAGAAGCGGTCGGTGATTTCGATCCCGCGGATGTCGCGCCCCGGGAGGCCCGACTCGTTGGCGATCGCGCCAACCAGGTCGCGCGGCGCGATCCCGGACTCGCGGCCCGCACTGATGAAGATGCGAGCCAGGCGCGGACCGGGCGAGCGCGTCTGGTGCTGTTGGTGCTGCTGTTGCCCGCGTGCGCGGAACGGCGTGCGCGACTGTTCCGGCACGGTGGTGGGGATGTCGGGTTCGTCCGCGGTGTCGCCGATTTCCGCGCGGTGAGCCAGCTTCAATGCGGCCAGCGCGATGGCCGTCGGATCGAACTCGCTGCCCAGCGACTCAACGATCGTGCGGAACTGGTCGAGTTCGCCTTCCGCAATTGTCGCGCGGATTGCGTCTTTCGTGCGTTCCGCCCGGCGCGCCTTGAGGTCCGCGGCCGTGGGCACTCGTGCGAACTCGACCCGCTGACCGGTCACGCGCTCGATGGCTCGCAGCGCCGATTGCTCACGCGGCTCGGCCACGGTGAGGGCCACACCCTCGCGCCCGGCCCGGCCCACGCGCCCGATCCGGTGAACGTAAGCCTCGGTTCCGAGCGGCAACTGGTAGTTGACGACGTGCGTGAGGTGATCGACGTCCAGCCCCCGTGCGGCCACGTCGGTCGCCACGAGCAGGTTCGCCTGACCCGACCGGAACAACCGCATCACGCGGTCGCGCTGGTCCTGCGACATCCCGCCGTGCAGCGCTTCGGGGCGGTACCCGCGTGCGGCCAGCGCTTCGGTGAGTTGGTCGACTTCCGACCGCGTCTTGCAGAAGATCAGCGCGGCCTTCGGTGCTTCCACATCGAGCACGCGACCAAGAGCAGCCAGCTTGTGCGCACGCGGAACGAGGTACGCCGTCTGGCGCACACGCGGAGCGGCTCCGGCCGCGACCGGGGCACGCGCGATCACGATTTCGACCGCGTTCGTCAGGTGCCGGCCCGCAATGGCCCGGATGCGCGGGGCCATCGTCGCGGAGAACAGCACCGTTTGCCGGGTCGCCGGGGTCGCGGTGATGAGCGCCTCAATGTCCTCGGCGAACCCCATGTCGAGCATTTCGTCGGCTTCGTCCAGCACCACGGCCGCGATTTCGCTGAGTACGAGCGATCCGCGTCGCAGGTGATCGAGCGCCCGCCCCGGCGTCGCGACGACCACGTCAACACCGCGGTGCAGCGCGCGGAACTGCGTGTCCATCCCGGTGCCACCGTACATCGCCAGAACGCGAATCCCGAGCGGCTTACCGTAGCGCTCGACCGATTCCGCCACCTGCATCGCCAGTTCGCGCGTGGGAACCAGAATCAGAGCGGTGGGACGGGTACGAACAGTGAGGGTCGAAAGGCGGTGGATCAGTGGGAGCGAAAACGCGGCGGTCTTCCCGGTACCCGTCGCCGCCTGGCCGATGACGTCGCGGCCCTCGATCAGTGGCGGAATCGCTTCGCGCTGAATGGGGGTCGGCTCTTCGTAGCCGAGACCGGATAGTGCATCAACGAGGCGATTGTCCAAACCCAAGTTCGCGAACCCCGACACCGTCACTGTCGCCGTCGTTTCTGCCATCGTCTCGACCATGTGGTCCTTCCCCGGTTGTAGATCCAACAAGCGTAATCTCTTAGTGTATGAATTTCTTGAAAATCGGCGGCTTCAAACGCCGTTTTACCCGCACCACGCGGGCGAACCGAACGCTAACATTCGCTAACATTTTCGGGGTGAGGATTTGCTAACCAATTGCCGTAACAATATGCCACTTGGCGACTTGTGAAAAACCCATCTCGCATAAACCGGCGGCGACTTGAAACGGTGACGGACCCTCAATTATCGGCCCCAAAATACTCACGAAATATCTCGACAGTACGCAATCGATTGCAGTTTCGGTTACTCAACTCATTTTACCCGAAAGCCGAGAGAAAGTCGGCGCCAACGACCGTTTCGCAGCAATTTTTTGTAATTTCTTGGTGATAAACACGAAACGCCACGATCCGGAGATCACGCTCCGGATCGTGGCGTCGTTTCCGTTCTGGTTTACTTCTCGACCCGGTTCGCGGAACGCTCGCGGCACCGCCAAGTTGTTGGCGATCGCGACGAGGCAGGAACCACGTCCGCGGGGTTGTTCCAGACCTGCCTCGTCGCGATCGCCAACAACTTGACAGCGGTGCTGGAACAGCGGTCCCCGAGACGAATGTCGCGGTAGAAGCTCGGCTGACGCAACATCAGCCTTGTGCAGAGCACCGAGCTAAACGTTCACGGAAACAAAAGCAGGCTATCCGAGTTCGCGAGTCGACGCAACAATCACCGACGTCAAAAATCACGACGCGCGGCGGGCGGCGAGCGAAACGAGCCGCAACCACACCACGGGCGGGTTCTGTTCGGCCGCGGCCAGGAGCAACGGCGCTTCCGCCTGCCCGCCCCGCTCCACCCGCACGCGCTGACCGGGCGACAAACCGAGCCGCTCCCAGTCGTCTGCGGACACGCGCACCCGCATCTCGTTCGCGTCCGCGAGGACGTATGCGTACACCGTTACACCGTTCAAGCCGACTTGCCCGACCATAGTGAGCGCTCCCGGTTCGGTCCCGAGCGATAGAGTGCCAGTCGGGACCACGAACCGCAAGCGGCAGAGCCGTGCGCTGCACACGTCAATTTCACGGCGCGCTGGCGCCACCCGGACAGTCTGCGTCGCCGGAACAAACGGAACGCGAAATGACTTGAGCGCCCCGCACTCGAACCGGGAATTTTTTCTTCCAATCGGCGGCTCTCGTGTCAACTAAGTAGCGGATACGGATCGCACGGCCGCCCCTCCCCGGTGTTCGGGGCATTGTCCGCTTTCTGGTAAAGAAACGGTCGGTGCTTCTGCGCGCTTGGGGACCAGTGCCGACCATCTTCCTTCTCCCCAAAAGGGCTCCAGTTATGGCAGTGGACGCCGACTACGGACCGGCCTCACCCGTAGAACCGGACGAAACCGACCGCCCGGCCGCGGACAAGAACCGGCTGTTCCTTCGCCTGTTCCTCCAGAACCAGCGCCGGCTGTACGCCTACGTCCTCACGCTGCTCCCGAACCGCGCGGACGCGGACGACGTGCTGCAAGACACCAGCCTGACGATGTGGGACAAGTTCGACGCGAACGCGCCCCCCACGGAGTTCCTGGCGTGGGCGCGCCGCGTGGCCTATCACAAGGTGCTCGACTTCAACAAGAAGTCGAACCGCACCCAGGCCCGGTTGAGTCAGATCTTCCTGAAGCGCATCGCCGAAACCGCGGCCGGGCAAGCGGACGCGCTCCAACTCGACGACCGCCGGGTGGCGCTCGCAACGTGTATCGAAAGGCTCCCGGACTCGGCGCGCGACCTGCTGACCCGCCGGTTCGCCGACGGCGCGACCACGCAATCCACCTCGGAACAACTCGGGCGCTCCGTGGACGCCGTGTACAAGGCACTGGCCAAGGTCCGCGAAGCGCTCATGCAGTGCGTCCAAAAAACGCTCACCCAGGAGGGCCGCGCGTGAACCCCGAATCCAACGTTATTGCGGAACTTCAGCCGCTGCTCGACGCCCTCTGCGAAGAAGTCATTTCGCCGGACCAACTTCGCCGGCTGGAAGAACTCGTGCTCATGCACCCGGAAGCCGAGGAGCACTACATCCGGTTCATGAGCTTCTTCGCCGACCTCATCGGCCACGTGGCGGGACTCCCCGAACCCAAGGCGCTCGCCCAGGCGCCGCCCGAATCGGTCGCAGCGCCCGCCACCCGGCCGGCGCCCGTTCCGCGCGCGCCGGCCGAAGTGTCGCCCGCGCACGTGTCACCTAATCCCTCTCCCAAACAGCAGGAGAACGTTATGCGCCGCCCGCGTTCCCTCAAATCGGTGGTCTGGCTGGCCGTTTTCGGCACGCTCGGCGCACTGGTCGGGTCACAAGGTTACGGCTGGTACTCGCGCTCGCACGACGTCGCCGAGAAGCAACGTGCGCTCCAGATCCAACTCGAAGAAGTCGCCCGCGCCGAAGCCGAAAAAGCAGAAGCGCAACGGGAATCGCGCAAGCACATTGAAGCCGCACTTGCTGCGGAAAACGCACTCCAAGCGGAGTATCAGGCCGCTTACGAGAGCGCCCGGAAGGCGATCGAGGACAAGGATTTCGTCGTCCGGCTGACCGGCCCGGCGCACATTCAGCCCGGCGCGCCGAACAAGTGGCAAATCGAAACCCTGCGCCACGGCGCGGTCGGCCGACCGCAGAAAATGGACGTGGTCGTCAAGGACGCGAAGGACCAGGAACTTCTGCGCCAGACGCACGACAAGCCCGTCGGCGCGGCGACGCTCGAACTCCCGGTCGCGTTCTGGGAGAAGGTGAAACCGGGTTCCGATCTGTTCCTCGAAGTGACCGCGTTCACCGACGACCGCAAGAGCGTGCTGGCCGAGCGCCTACCGCTCGCGCGCCCGGTGTTCGTCACGCACCTTGTTACGGACAAGCCGCTCTACAAGCCGGGCGAAACGATCCGGTTCCGCTCGCTCACGCTGGACCGCTCGACGCTGCGCCCACCGGCAACCGACACGCACCTGAAGTTCCGGCTGCGCGACCCGGGTGACGCCGTCACCACGCTCGACGAGGGCAACGGCCGACTGCTCCAGGAAATCCGCCCGGTCCTGGGACCGGACAACAAGCCGCTCCGCGGGATCGGGGTCGGCGAACACACGCTGGCTTCGGACGCACCCGGCGGTGAATACAAGCTCGATCTGTTCGAGGCGAGTGCGGAAACCGGCAAAGAAGTGTTACTCGAAACGCGCAAGTTCATCGTGAACCGTTACGTCCCGGACACGTTCGAGAAGAAACTGGAGTTCGATGGCAAGTCATACGGCCCCAACGAGTTCGTGCAGGCGCGGATCGACGTTTCCCGCACCGCCGGCGGGCCGATGAAGAACGCGACCGCCAACGTCGTCGCCTCAACGGGCAGCTCGGACTTCTTCCAGCAATCGAACTCGCGGTTCACCACTGATTCGACCGGGAAAGTCTTCTTAGACGTGCGCTTCAAGCTCTCGGCTGAGGTCTTTGAGAAAGTCGCCCCCGGTGCGGCTCCGGCAGCGACGCTGAGCGTGAACATTCGCGACGGCAGCGATTCCGAGACGATCGTCCGACCGATTCCGCTCGTGACAAAGACTCTCCGCGTCGAATTCTTCCCCGAAGGCGGCGACATGGTCGAAGGCGTGCCCGGTCGCGTGTACTTCATGGTCCGCACGCCGAATGGAAAGCCCGCCGATCTCAAAGGCGTCATCACCGACGGCACAACGACGTTCGCCGAAGTGAGCACGCTCACGGACGCCGAGAATCCCGGTGTCAACCGCGGGCACGGCGTGTTCACGCTGAAGCCGAAAGCGCGGACACAGTACTTCCTCAAGCTGACCTCGCCCAACGGCATCACCGAGCCGACCAAGGACGGCTTCCCGCTGCCCGAAGCGAAGGCCGATGGCGTCGCGCTCGATGCTGCAACCGAAAAAGGCGGCGCGATCCGCGTGCGCCTACAAACCGCACGCGGACCGAAGACAGTACACGTGGGGGCATATGTTCGCGAACGACTCATCGCTCAACAGAAGGTCACTCTGAACGCGCACCAGTCCACCGAAATCTCGCTCAAGAGCGACGACACCGCGGGCGGCGTCACGCGAATTACTGTGTTCGAGGAACGGCGCGATGATGCCGGCCAAACCGCACTCCTTCCGCGATCCGAACGGCTCGTGTTTCGCGGTCAGGGCCAGCACCTGGTGCTGAACGCGAACCCGGATCGGCTTCGGTACACTCCCAGCGGTAAAGTTCGTCTCGACCTGTCCGCGACCACCGAAACCGGTACGCCGACTCCCGCCGTGCTGATGGTGGGCGTGGTGAACCGCAGCGTCATCACGATGGCGGACAACAAGCACGACCGGTTGCTCCCCACGCACTTCCTCCTGTCGGGCGAGGTGAAGAACTCGGCCGAACTGGAGCACGCGGACTTCCTGCTCACGGATCACCCGAAGGCGGCCGTGGCTCTCGATCTCCTCCTCGGCACGCAGGGCTGGCGCCGGTTCGCGGAACAAGACGTTCCCCCGGCCAAACCGGTGGACCAAGCAGACGTGAACACCATGCTGGTCGCGCACGGTCAACGCCCGACCGCCCCGCTCCAGTTGCTCGAACTCGAAAAACAGCGCGTGAGTGCGGAGTTCACCCCGCGCCTGGAAATGGCCCGCATCCAGGTCGCGACGACCGAAGCTCAGTGGAGCGCCATCCCCGCCGCGCTGACCGAAAAGCTGGCTCAAGCCCAGGCGCACGTGTCCGCGGCCCAAGCACTGAAGACCGAAGCGCAAAGCGCGCTGTCGGATTACAAGGAGCGCTACCAGAGGTTCGGTGCGGCGCTGGTTCCGCTGCTGGCAGCCGCGCTGGTGGCGATCTTCATCTTCATCGTCGTATCGAGCGCGATGTCCGCGACGGCAACGAAACCGGCCGGGCGCCTGCGCCCATTCATCGCAGGCATCACCACACTGGCTATTTGCGGAATGCTGGTGCTGTTGGTGAACAACATGGGTTCCAATTCCAACTCGACTTTCTCCTTCGTGGGAAGCTCGATCAAGCCTCCGGGCGGCATGGTCGACCAAACCGTCTCAGGACCAGTGCCACGGCTTGGGACTGTGGAAGGAGGCCGAGGGACACGAACACCTAGACCGATAGACGATTCCGGTTCGATGCCCGACTTGGACAATCCTTTACGTCCCCCGGGCGCTCCGGCAGGCCCTAAAGCGTCGCCCCCGGGTCCGCCCACCGTAGGGATGCCTGGGGCCGGCGGAGCCCCCCCGAGGGGAGGCAAGCCTTCACCGAAGCCGGACGCAGGCAGGGGAACCTCCTTCCCGAATCACGATGGAACCTTCACCGGAGATGTCCAGAAACGGTTGAGTTCCGCGCGAAGCGACAAGACCCGTGCCGCGCTCCGCTCATGGTCACTACGATCGCCCGATGGGTTCGCTGATCGTATGCCTGAAGGGTTGATTCACAAAAGCGACGGTCGTAGGTCGGCTCTACCCGTGATTATGCCCTTCATGGTGCGCGAGTACGCCCACGAGCGCGACCCGCAACTGGGTGAAGTGCGCTCGGACTTCACCGAAACGGTGTACTGGCACCCGGTTCTCGTGCTGCCGGAGAACGGCAAGTCCACGATCGAGTTCCAGCTCTCCGACGACATCGCGCGGTACCAGGTGCTCGTCGCCGGGCACACACTTGACGGGCGCATCGGGGCGATCACCACGACTCTCGAAGCGCGCAAGCCGTTCAGCGTCGATCCGAAGCTGCCGCTGGAAATCTCCCACACGGACACCGTGGACGCGCCGATCCGCGTGACCAACGACAGCGACGTTACGCGGAGCGTGACGTTCAACACGACGGCCACCGGGTTCAAAACCAAGGGGCCGCTCCAGGAGACGATCGAACTCGCAGCCAACGCTAAGGGCCGCAAGCTCCTGCGCCTGAACGCGGATCAACTCCAGGGTGACGCGAGCCTGCTGATCGAGGGCCGGAGCGCGGGCGGTGACCCGGATGTTATCAGGCGAATGATTCGCGTAGTACCCGATGGCTTCCCCCGAGTCGGCTCGGTCAGTGACATGCTCGAAAAGGGCCGCGTTCGCGGGAGCATCACGCTGCCCAAGGACGTGGTACCGGGGTCGCTCCGGGTGCGGCTCGAAATGTACCCGACCACGATGGCCGATCTCGTGAAGGGGTTGGACGGGTTGCTCCGCGAACCTTACGGGTGCTTCGAGCAGACCTCGACCACGAACTATCCGAACGCGCTGATCCTCGACTACATGAACCAAACGAACCAAACCAACCCGGCCGCAGCAGCAAGGGCGAAGGGGCTGCTCGACAAGGGGTACGGGCGACTGATCTCGTTCGAGTGCCCGGACACGCCCGAACGGACGAAGCACGGCTTCGAGTGGTTCGGCGCCGCGGACCGGCAGCACGAAGCGCTCACGGCTTACGGGTTGCTCCAGTTCAAGGACATGGCCCGCGTTCACCCGGTCGACCCGGTCTTAATTCAGCGGACGCAAGCGTACCTGCTCTCCCGGCGCGACGGGAAAGGCGGCTTCAAGCGCGGACCGGACGGGCACAGTTTCGGCTCGGCCCCCAAGCACACGGTGGACGCTTACATCGTGTGGGCACTCGTCGAGAGCGACCCGGACGATCAGGAGAAACTGGACCTCAAGACTGAGATCGCCACGCTGAAGGCCGAAGCACTCAACGAGAACTCGGCCGGCGGTAAGGATGCGTACTTCGTGGCACTCGTGGCGAATGTGATGCTCCAACGCGGCGACCGCGAAACCGCCCACAAATTGCTCGACCGACTGAAGGAGAAGCACTTCAAGAACGGCGCCGTCACGGGGGCCGAAACGAGCATCACCCGATCCGGTGGGCGCGACCTGGAGATCGAAGTGACCGCCCTGGCGCTGCTCGGCTGGCTGCGGGCCAACGACCCGGCCTACGGCACCGCAATCAAGGACGCGACAAAGTGGATCGCTCAACAGCGCGGCGGGTACGGTGGGTTCGGCTCGACGCAGTCGACCATCATGGCGCTGAAGGCACTCGCACTCTTCGCGAAGAAGAACGCGCACCCGTCCGAGAGCGGCGACCTGGGTATCCTCGTGGGCGGCACAGCGGTTTGCTCACGGCAGTTCACCGAACAGGACGTCGAGGTAATCGCCCTTGATGTCCCGAACCCGGAAGCGATCTTCAAGTTCGGAGCCAAGACCGAGCTGGAAATCACAACGACCGCGAAGCACCCGTACCCGATCGCTCTGAGCTACACCTACACGACACTCACCCCGCTGAGTGCGGAGAAGTGTGCGGTGCAGATCTCCACGAAACTGGCCAAGAGCGAGGCCACCGAGGGCGATACCGTCCCGGTCGCGGTGACACTGGAGAACCGCCAGAAGCAAGGTCAGGGCATGACGATGGCGATCGTCGGCCTCCCGGCCGGGATGCGAGTCCCGACCGACATGAAGCAACTGACCGACCTGCGCGAGAAGAGTCAGATCAGTTACTTCGAGACGCGCGACCGCGAACTGATCCTCTACTGGCGCGAACTGGCGCCGGAACAGAAGATCGCGCTGTCCGTGGACCTCGTGTGCGACGTGCCGGGCACGTACCGCGGTCCGGCGAGCCGCGGGTACCTGTACTACGACGCGGACCACAAGCACTGGGTCGAACCGCTGTCGATCAAGATCGCCCCGATGCCCGAGACCAAGTAACGGGCGCAAACGTACTTACCCCACCTCTGTTGGGCGCGGATCAACGTGTTGCGATTCGCATCCAACAGAGGTATGCTCGATTCCTGTTCTCGTGGTCAGTTTAGCTCGGTGCTTTGCACCAGGACGATGTTGCGTCGTCCGAGCGCTTGCCCTCTCACTCATCGCGGGGACCGCTGTTCCAGCACCGCTTTCGGTACGTCGAACAAGTTCGATATTGCGGTCTGGATCAACCCCGTCGGTCGCGGTTCCGCAATATCGAACTTGTTCGACGTACCGGCGGTGCCGTGAGCGTTCCGCGCCTCAAGTCGAATAGTAGACAACACGGGAACACGGATCGGCTTTAGCGGAACGTTCGCGTTCCGCTGAAACGATTCCAGAATACGCGGGTCGAGGGGGAAGTCCCTCGACCCGCGTCGCTTCACCTACACTTCTCATCAATCCTTTGGTTGTAATCTCATCGCGGTTTGTATCAAACGGAGGTGGTGCGGGAAGTAATGGGTGTGGAACGCGGAAAAGCAACTGCGAGGGCACGTGAACACCGTCGTTCAGATCCTCGATACCATCGCCGACGAAGCGGCCCGGACCGAGCGCACGGACGGTCAATTACTCGATCTCTTCGTGCGCTCGCGGGACGAACATGCGTTCGCGACGGTCGTGCGCCGGCACGGGCCGATGGTCCTGGGCGTGTGCCGGCGCGTACTCGGTAACCCGACCGACGCGGAGGATGCGTTCCAGGCCGCGTTCCTGGTCCTCGCGCGCCGGGCGACGGCCATCGACACCCGGCGCCCGCTCGCGCAGTGGTTGTACGGCGTCGCGTACAACACGGCCCGGAAGCTCCGGCAATCGAACACGCGCCGGGCCGCGCGCTTAAGCCCGCTCGCAGAAGCACCTGAGCCACACGCCCCTTTCCCGAACGAACACAACGAACGGCTCGCGGCCCTCGACGACGAACTGAGTCGCTTGCCCGAGCGCTACCGGGCGCTCATCGTGCTGTGCGACCTGGAGGGCCACACGCGCAAAGAGGTCGCGCACCGGCTCGCGTGCCCCGAGGGAACGGTCGCGGGGCGATTGGCCCGCGCACGCGAGATGCTCGCCGCCCGGCTCACGGCCCGTGTGGGCGCGCCCGCTGCCGCGGTGCTCTTGGCAGTACTCACGGACCGCACGTCAAGCGCGGCATCCCTTGCAATGGTGACGAACACGGTTCGCGCAGTCGCAATCGATAACCTCGTGCGCGCGACGGCCAGGGGGCTGATCTCGCGCCGCGTTGCGGACACAACCGAAGGAGTATTGAGAGCCATGTTCCTCAAGAACGTCCGGACCGTCGCGTCCGCGGTCCTGTGCTGCGGGCTGGTGCTCGCGAGCGCGGTGGGGCTCTTCCATCTCACAAGCGCGAACGCGCAACCCAAACCGGAACCGAAAGCCCCACTGAATCCGTTCGCAACGACGAACCTTCCGCCTCTCCCACCGGTGGCGAGCGAGCCGAAGGTACTCACCGTGATTCCGTTGCGCGAGCTCGACTGCACAGAAACCGCCGCCATGCTCACGAAACTGTTCGACGCACGAACCACAATGATCGCGCCCGTCCCGGAAGATAAGGCGCTGCTCGTTTACGCCGACGCGAAGACGACAAAACAGGTCGAAACCGTACTCGCGAAACTCGGAGAGTTGGGTGCGAGGAAAACGAGCGTGTTCCGGCTCGACAAAAAAGCGGACTGTGTCGAAACGGCCAAAACACTCGCGGAAGCGTTCGGCAGATCGCGTGTGACCATCGTCCCGGTCCCGAACGACCACGTGCTCCTCGTCTACGCGACGGAGCCGGACACGCAGACCGTTCAGAAACTGCTCGCGAAGGTGCTCGCAGTCGAACCCGCCGCAGGTGCGGAATCCACCACGCGAGTGCTGACGCTGAAAAATCGGAAAGCCGAGGAAGTAGCATCCGTCATTCAGGCGCTCGTAGCACCACGACGGTTACAGGTGATTGCACTGCCGGCACAAAATCAAATCATCCTCGTCGGTCCACCCGACGCGCTCGAAACGGCCATCCGGCTCGCCACTGAAATGGAGAAATTAGCCGACAAACTGCCGCCGGTGCGCCCGGACACCCCCTCGCGCCCCGACCCCGGTGTCGATCCGCACATGGTTCTGCCGAACGCTAAGATGTTCTCCTTCAATGTGAAGGACGTGCCCTGGAGCGAGGTGCTCGATGCGTACTCGAAATTCTCCGGTCTCGCGCTCGTCACCGCCGTGAAGCCCACCGGCACGTTCACGTGTACCCCGGGGGACCGCAAGTTTACCCTCAACGAGATTACCGACCTCATCAACGAAGGGCTGATGCAGCAGAAAATGATCCTCGTTCGCGGGAAATTCACGTTCTTCATTCACCCCGCGGACGAAAGACTCGACGCGAAAATGATCCACCAGATCGACCTGAACGATCTCGGTGAGTACGGGCGAACAGAGTTTGTGCAGACGACAATTCCGCTCCGCTCTCTGGACGCGACAGACGTTAAAGACGAAATCCGCAAGCTCCTGACCCCGTTCGGCGTGCTCGTGTTCGCCAAAGGGGACCGCATCATCGTCTGCGATACAGCGGGGAACGTCGCGCGGATCGCCAAAACGCTCGGAGACATCGAAAAAGCTACCCTAAATGCGAAGCCCAATCCCTTTGGCGCACCGGGCGGAGCGGGCCCGCGAAAAGCCCTGCCAACTCGCCCGGATTCGACCCGCGTGGTGGGGCGCAGCACAGTATCGACCCGCGCACGGTTTCGCCCGAATCAAAGCCGCTCACATTCAAATTCAAAGACACCCCCTGGCCCGAAGTGCTCGCCACCTACGCGGCCGTAACGGGCCTTCGCGCCAACATCAGCTCCAAGCCGAAGGGCACGTTCACATTCACACCGCCGAAGACGGCCCAGACGTACACCCTTGCAGAAATCACGGACCTCCTCAACGAAGCCCTGATCCCGGAAGGGTTCCTCATCGTTCGCAGTTGGAACAGTTTCACCCTCATCCCGGCCGACGAGAAAGTGGACCCGGCACTGGCCCGAGCCGTTTCAGGTGGGGAACTGGAAAAGTGCGGCAAAACCGAGTTGGTTCGAGTTGAGGTTCTGGTCGAATGGGGAGTGAATGACAAGTTACTTGCGGACTTGAAGAAGGTACTCGGACCGTTCGGTACAATCACACCCTCAAAAGATCGGCTCGTGGTTCAGGGGATCGCGAGCCAGGTCACGAAGATGGTGAACGCACTCTCCCAAGCGAAATCCAAGAAGTGATTCGGAACGGTTCTGCGAACGGGGAAAAACACGGTGGCCGGATGCGGTCCGGCCGCCGATATCACCCCTTACCCGGCTTAAACGACTTCAGCTCTTTCCGCAAGCCCCCCGCGGCCTTCACGACCCCGACGTCGGGCGCGTACCAGAACGTCACCTTGTTGTTCCCGACCCACTCCACCTCGACCCGAATGGTCTGGAACTTCCCAGCCCCGACCTCGACCAGTTCCGGCCCGTGCGACGCGAACAGCCCCTTTAGCTTGGCCCCGTGCATGCTCTCGGTGGTCCACGTTGCTCCCGGCGCGTGCGGCAACTGGAGCATGGGAATGGCCGGTTTGCACTCCTCGTCGCCCATCGACACGATATACACCCCTGCACGCGACACGTGCCAGCGGGTCGGCCTGGCGGAATTCCCATTGACCGTCACAAGTTTACCGCCGCCCTTCTCCTCAACGGCCGTGATCTCGTTGGTTATCTCCGCCTGGCCATTGTGATCGTAGACCCACTTCGTCCCGACCGTAGTCGGGAAGTACAGTGGTTCGTTCTTCGGCATCAGGTGTTTGGGAACGGGTGCGGCTTGTGTCGCAGCGACGAGGATCACGACGGCGAGGACCGGGGCGAACGCGCGGAGCATGGCGACACCTCCGAAGAAGAGATGCTCAATGGTACCCCGCTCGACGACATGAATCCAGGTGCCGGATATCAACGCGCTTATGTTGATCCGGAAATCGACGCAGGATTGCTCAAGGCGCGAGCGTCCAGCACTTCCGTGACCCCGACGCCGCTGCGTCCGACGGCCCGGAACTGCTCTGCGAGCGCGATGATTCGCTGCGCGGCCTCAGCAAGCCCCACTCCGCGTGCGTGAATATTTGAGATCAGGTTACGGTCGGCGTCCGTATGCCCCCCGCGCGGGCGGAACGCCATGTACGCGGACAGGCTCTCGGCCGTCGCCAGCCCCGGCCGCTCGCCGATGAGCAACACGACCACCACCGGCGCGAGTAAATCCCCGACGTCGTTCATCACCCCAACGCGACAGTGACGCACCAAAAACGGCCGGCCGAACGACCACCCGCGTTGTGTCGCTGCCGCGTGCAGCCGATCGAGCAGTTCCGGCGCCTGCGTTGCGACCGCAGTCGCGGAAAGCCCGTCACCGATGACAACCTGAAACTCACATTTTGATGGACACTCGGCACGCACACGGTCGCGCGAAGCATCGCTGAATTTTCGCCCCAAATCGGGCCGGCGCAGGTATTCGCTCTTGGAAGTCACCTGCGTTTCCACACCGAACAGACCAAAGCGCGTAACTCGCTCGGCGCCGAAGTCGCGTTCCAAATCGACCTCGGCATAAACCGCGTCGCGTGCGGCGGCGTGATCTTCGCGGAGCCGGAGCCAGGTCGACGTGCGGTAGCCGAGTCCCGCGCGCCCGACCAGTACGCGGGCCGGCGTTTGGGCCAGCGCCCGTTCGACCGGATCGAGCGGTTCTTGTGGTACCGGCGAACTGTCGCTCACGGCGCCGCTCCTTTTTCGCCCTCGTGAACCGCGGCCTCGGCCGCCGCGATCGATTCGGCCTGTGCCCGGGTTTCGATACCGTGCGGCGGACCGGGGAACGTGTATCGGGCCACCGCGAACCACATTACGGCCAGTGCCACGACCATTGCGCCCACCACATACGCGGCTTTCTGGCTCGGTGGCTGAACCCCAATCACGAGCAGCAGCCCGCACCCGAGAACGCTCACCACCGCGAGCGGGCGGAACCACCGGCCGAGGGTCCACGGCCCCATCGCTGTCCACCACCGCCCGTATGCGATTACTCCGATCGCGGTGGGTAGCACATACGAGATGTACAGCAGCACCGCCGCGGACGCAGCAATGGTCGCATAGGCTTCGGCGAACAGCGTGAACAGCACGGCCAGTACCGCCACGAGCCAGATCGAAACGGGCGGCGTGCGGAACCGCGGAGACACGAACCGCACCCACTTCGAGCACGGCAGCCCACCGTCACGTGCGAACGCGAACGCCATGCGCGACGTCGACGTGACCGTCGCGAGTCCACACAGGTATTGTGCGAGCACGATGCCACCGCACAGCAGGAGGTACAACCCGCGCGGGAGCACGTCGCCCATTGTGAACACGAACGCCTGCTCCCCCTTCTCTGCCACCGCGGTCGGGTCGCGCATCGCGAGCACCGCCGCGCACAGCATGAACCAGCCGAAGAGCGCGGACACCCACACGGACCGGACGATCCCGCGCGGAACGTTGCGCGCCGCGTTTTCCGTTTCCTCGGAAACGTGTGCAGACGCATCGAACCCGGTGATGGTGTACGCGGGGAGCAAGAAACCAAGTGCGAATAACCACACGAGCGATTGCTGCTCCGGCCACACCGGATCGACCGTTTCTGCCTCCGCGCCGGGTTCGGGCACTGGTGCGTGTGGGAATCCGCTGTAGTTCGTGAACGTCCAGAGGCGCTCGAAGTCGTGACTCGGCGCGGCCGTGACCAGCGCGATCGTGACCACGACCGAAACGAACAAAATCCAGTACCCGCTGAAGTCCGTGAGGACGCGCGTTACGCGAATGCCGAGGTGGTTGATGATCGCGTGCGACACGGTAATCAGCGCGACCACCGCTCCCTGCATCAGTGGTGTGGGCTTCACATCCGGTAGAAACGCACCCATCGCGAACCGGAACGTACCCACGTTGATCGCCGCCAGAACCGCGACCAGCCCCGCGAGATTGAACCACGCGGTCGCCCACCCCCACCCGCGCCCGCCGAGGATCGCGGCCCAGTGGTACAACCCGCCGGCCGTCGGAAACGCGGACGCGATCTGCCCCATCGTCGCGGCGACACACAGCGCGAACAGTCCGACCAGCGGCCACGCGATCCCGATGGACGCCCCACCGACGGAACAGAACCCTACGTGAAATGAGGTAATCCCCCCGGCCAAAATGCAAATAATCGAGAGCGAAATGGCGAAGTTCGAGAACCCGCCGAGCACGCGGGCGAGTTCCTGCGCGTACCCGAGTTTGTGAAGGGTGCGAACGTCGTCGGATTCTTCCGGCGCGGGCAGGGCTGGTGTTGACATGCAAACGTTATACGGAAGGACGAGTTATTTCCCCTCCTCGGTTTCATGGTGTCGTGCTGCTTCCAACACGATTCCTTCCACGATGCTTTGGGCGCTCGCTTCAACCGTGTGTCCTGACGGTGATTGGTACAGGCAGGGTTCACCAACAGTCGCGCCAGGAAATCGATCGCACCCCGCCATAAACACGACCGCGAACAGCGCCGCGGCCCACGCCGAGCGCCGGTCGAGCCACTTCCAAACGCGCTCGCGTTTCGTCGCGCAGTCGGCCGTCATCACGCGCCCGTCGGGGCGCCGGTAGATACGCAGGCACGGGAGCTTGTTCTCGCTGGTTACCAGTTGCACGGCTTCGGCGCGCGTGAGTTCGCTCACGTCGTGGACGTTCTGGCTGCACTTGTCACAGAACCGGGTGCGGTGGTCGCCGCGCATCGCGTCCCACGGCACGGGACACGCGACGGGAATCGTGATCGAATCCAGCGCATCGATCGTGGGCAAAGGAACCATCGCACCGACCTCGGAGAAATGACGGTACCAGCGATGATACCCGCGGCACCCGCGCCGCTCACTTCTTTTCTTCGGCCGAAGTGTGATCGTGAACGACCTTCCAGCCGTCCGGGGTCTTGCGCAGAATCAGCGTGAAGCGCCCGCGTGCGGTCTTCTTCGCGTCGTCCTTTTCTTTCTCGAACGTCAGCTCGAACTTCCCGCGCATCATCGCGGCGTTCGGGCTAAACGTTTCCACATGAAGCTCACTGAAGGCGAGTTTGCCCATTTCCTTGCCGTCGGCCTTGTAGCGCTTTTCAAAGCGCTCCTTCGTTTTCTTCCACCCGTTGGTAATGTCGCCACCGGAGATGAACGTCAGTTGGTCGTCGTTCCAGTAGCCGCCCATGAACCCGTCGAGATCGCCCTTGTTCCACGCGGTTGCCTGTGCTTCGAGCACCGCACGGATTTCCTTCTCGTCGCCCGCAGCGGTGCTGGCCCCGGTCGCCCGCGCCACCGCGGTTATGAGCACGGTTCCGCCGCCGACGAGCAGCACGAACAACACGATGTTGACCAGGCAGGCGATGCGAAGGAACTTCGCCCGGAACGCGAGTTCGGCGGCCAGTGCGGGCGGGGTCATAGACATATGCGACCTCGTGGGGCTGTGCGCGTGTGATTAGTTCGCCGAACGAGTACCAGGTCCGGTTAGCATATCGCGCGCGGGTTTACCCTGGCCCACCCGACCGGTAGAGTGATGGCACCTAAATACGGGGGCTACCCTCATGCAAGCCGCACTCGACTGGCTGAACAAGAATCACGAAGAGATCGTTCAGGGACTCGCCGAATTGGTCGCGATCCAGAGCATCAGCACCGACGGCGAACACAACCCCGAAATCGACCGCACCGCGAAACTCACCTGCGACCAGATGCGGCAGGCCGGGCTGCACAACGTCGACGTCCTCAAAGTCGGCCAGTCACTGCCCTACGCTTACGGCGAGTGGCTCGAAGCCCCAGGTAAGCCGACGGTGTTCCTCTACGCGCACCACGACGTTCAACCGGTGAACTTCGTGGACCAGTGGCTCAGCGACCCGTGGAAGCTCACCCGGCGCGACGGCCGGCTCTACGCCCGCGGCTCTGCCGACGACAAGGGCGCGATCTCGGCTCAACTCGCAGCGATCGCCGCGTACCGCAAAACCGGCAACACGCTCCCCGTGAACATCAAGATGCTCGTGGAGGGCGAAGAAGAGGTCGGCTCGAAGAACCTGCTCAAGTTCTTTGAAACGCACCGCGACCGGCTCAAATCCGATGTGATCGTCGTGTGCGACACGGAGAACATCGAGGTCGGGATTCCCAGCATCACCTACTCGCTGCGCGGAATCGTCGCGGTCCGGGTCGATGTGACCACGGCGAAGATCCCCGTTCACAGTGGGATGGGCGGCGGAACCCTGCCCGACGCGGCCATCGCGCTGAACGCGATCCTCGGGCGCCTCTACTGGGACAACGGACCGCTCCCGATCCCGGGGTACTACGACGAGGTACGCCCGCTCACCGACAAAGAACGCGCCGGGTTCAACAAGCTGCCCGCCGACGCCGAGAAGGTCCGGCAGTCCATCGGCATGGTGCCCGGAGCGCGGTTTTCCACCGAGAAGGGCTTCAGCGATTACGCCCAAACGTGGCGCCGACCGGCCATCACGGTGATCGCGCAGGAAGCAAGTTCGATCAAGGGCGCCTCGAATCAGGTGCTGCCGAAAGCCTCGGCGATCGTGAGTTGCCGGATCGTGCCGGACCAGACGCCGGAAAACGTTCTCAAGGCGCTGACGGCGTTCCTCACCGCGAACCCGCCGTGGGGCTGCGAGGTGACCGTCACGCCGGCCGGTCCGCCGGTCAAGTGGTGGATGACCGACCCGAACGGCCCCGCGTTCGAGTCCGCACTGTCCGCGATGCGCACTGGGTTCGACCGCGACCCGGTCGCGATCGGCGGCGGCGGGAGCATCGGGTTCGTCGGTCCGCTCTCGGAACTGTTCGGCGGCGCCCCCGCACTGCTCATGGGTATCGAAGATCCGGCGAGCAACGCCCACGCCCCCAACGAGAGCCTGCACGAAGGGGACTTCAAGAAGCTCATGGCCTCGCTCGTCGGGCTGTTCGCCAACCTGGGCAAACTTACGCCCACGACCGTGAAGTGACCAGGAAAACAAAATCCGCCGCGGTTGAACGCAGAGCCGGATAGAAGTCAGAAATCAGAATGAAGAGCCGCGGATAACGCGGATTACGCGGATCAGACAAAAGAACGGTTTTAAGCCCCGTGAGGGGCGGAAGCGAGCAGCCGGGGCTGGAGCGTACGTCTGATCCGCGTAATCCGCGTTATCCGCGGCTCTTTTTCTTTCTGTTCTGCTCTCTCTTCCTTTTGTGCCCTTTGTGCTTTTTTGTGGCCATTCTGTCTTCTACTGCGGCCCGACATCTCACCGGGCTTTCCCCCTCGGCACGACCCCACTTCTCGCCGCGAGCGCAGTTCCGGTTGTTCGCACCCTGCGGCGGTCTAACCACTTTTTGTTTGGCCCAGTGACTTGGCAAGTTCGCTCTTGCCGGTCACGATGAATACGAACAGGTTCCGCGCGCCCGAAGTTGGACGCCATCCATGACGCACGCACTCACTCGCTACGGTCTGGTCACGGCCGCGTTCCTCTGCGCCACGGCACTCGCGCCGGCGCAGGTGAAGGAGCCCCCGCGGACAGAAAAGGTGAAACTCGACATCCGGTACCGCATCCGCGCCGACCGCGACGAGCGCGTGCGCCAGTACCTCGACCTGCAAAAGTTCCTCACGAACCTCGGGTTCGAGGACACGCGCAAGAACGAACCCGACTACGACCTCGAGATCCTCGATTCCAGCGCGGAGCGCTTCACGGGCACGATCCCCAGCGCAAAGGTTCTGGACGTCCTGAACAACCCGCGCGTCCTGAACATCCTCTTCGCGCCGGACGGGTTCACGCTCCCCGCCGAAGCCGACAAACCCATCGCGCTCAAGCTCGGGCTACGCAACGATTACGTACCCCTGACCCAACAGAAGCTGCACCGCCAGGTGGTCGCTCAGCTCGCGAGTATGGGGTTCGCGGAGGCGCTCGGCTACGACACGCAGGGGTACTCACTCGTCCGGGGGACGATCCAAGCCAAGAGCGTGCCGCTCCTCGTGCGCGACCTCCGGACCGAGCCGAGCGGGTGGTTCCTGCCGCTCGTTCGCCCGGAACAGCTCCCCTCTCCTCTGCGCGACCGGAACCCGGTCCGCTGGGCCGAGGTGCTGCCGATCGCGGACGTCACAGTGCCCTTTACCCCGGCCCCCGTTGTGTCCGCCCAACTCCGGTACTCTGCCGATCTGCGAGCGGTACTGAGCAACGCCACGGCCAAGAACGCCCCGCTCCGCGTGGAAGTGATCTTCGAGAACCGCATCACCGACCCCGACGCGGTCAGAACGCTGTTCCTGGGGCGGTTCCCAGGGGCTTCGGTCGACGGCATCATCGGGAACATCGTTCACGTGCGGTTGCCGCGTGCGTCTTACGTCGAAGGCATCTCCCAGGAGCCGGGGGTTCTGGGTGTACGCCTTCCCCGCCAGGGTGCGGAAACGATCGTGAACGCCGCGACCGGAAAGAGTACGACACCGGCCGAAGCGATCAAGGCCGCGCGCCTCGACGAACTGCACAAGCGCGGGTACACCGGGGCGGGCGTGAAAGTCGTGCTCATCGGGTCCGATTTCACCGGCGCGGACAAGCTGATCGGCACCGAACTGCCGAAGCGAACGAAAATCATCGACTTCACGACCGAACTGACACCGGAACTACTCCCCTTCCCCGCAGATCCCCTGCGAGCCGGTACCGGTACCACTGCGGCCAAGGCACTCGCGGCCGTCGCACCCGACGCGGACCTGATCCTCGTGCGGATCGATCCGGGGTGCTTCTTCCACCTGAACGCGGTCATCCGCCTGACACGCGGCGAGATCCAGTACACGGACGCGCTGCTCGTGCGCCTGAACGAACTCGCGAACCGGACGAAGACGTTCGACACCGATCGCGCGCAGGCCGTGGCCGCGTACAAGGCCGCGTTCTCGGACCTCACGGACAACGAGGTCGCGGTGGCCGCTCGCAAGAAGGCTAAAGCGGATCTCGATGGGTTCATTCAGAAAGAAAAAGAACTGGTAGAACTGACGGACCGGTTCAACAACTACCAGAAAGACATCACGAAGGGACTCGAAGGGGCACAAGTCATCGTGAACACGCTGGTGTGGGAGTCGGGGTACCCGCTCGACGCGATCAGCGATTTCGCGGGGATCGTGGACCGGCTCGCGACCGACCTGCCGCCGCGCATCGTGAAGCCGCTCACACCACACAAGCCGCCGCTGGTGTGGGTCCAGTCCGCGAGCGCCGCGGGCGCGTCCGTTTGGGGCGGGCCGTTCCTCGACGCCAACCGGGACGGGCTGATGGAATTCGTTCCGCCGAAGACGAAGTTGCCCGCGGACAACTGGTCGCCCGCGCTGAACTTCCTGGGAATTCGTGCGGCAAACGGCTCGGTGGCACCCGAACTCGCTGCCGGCGCGAAGCTCCGCTTCACCGTACAGTGGCGCGAACCGGCCGATCCGAACTTCCCGGAAGCAGACATCCCGGTCCGCCCACTCACGATCCGCGTGCTGCGGCAAATCGATCCCAACGGCGAGAAGCGCTCCAGCGACGAGATGGCCGAAGACGCCCGGTCGGTCAGTGTGCCGAACGTCATTTACCGCACCTCGACGTTCCTGGTATTCGAGCAGATGCTGGAATTCACCGTGCCCGCGGCCGGGCGCTTCGCCCTCGCACTGGACTCGGCAGCAGCGGCCGAACCGCTCCTCCCGGCCCTTCAGCGCGAGGTCGAGATTTACCCGCGCATCGTCATCGAAACGCTGGGCACCTCCGCCAGCGACCCGAAAGTCGTGTTCCGCTCGTATACTGCACCGACCGCGGGTGTCGGCACCCCGGGCGACGCGCTCGGCGCGATCACCGTCGGTACCGATGCCCCTGGTGTGCTCGTAGGGGGAGGAACGGGGCTGACACTTCGCGGTAAGCCCGATGTGCTCGGTCCAAACGCGCTGGCGCTCGGCGCACAAACCGCGAGCGGTCCCGGTGTCGCGACCGCGTTCGCGGGCGGGGCCTCGGTGCTTCTGCTTCAAGCTCGTGTCGCGGGTCCGAATGTGCTTGCCGCGACCGGCATTGAACCCGGTAAGAAGCTCGAACTCCCGGAACGGTGGCTGAAGATCGTGCCATCGATTGCCAAGCGCCGGGAGTAATTTGAAATCGCAGTTTGCGGTCGGCCAAATCTGCGGCCGACCGCGAACGTCTTGTTCTTCGTGACTGCCCGTCTCACGTCTGAGCAGCCACCAGTGACCCGCGATTACTTGGGTGTTGGGAAGAAGACGGGGATGTCGACGGTCTTGTCCCCACGGGTGACGGTGACCAAGCAGTCCCCCTGGCGCACCACGGCCCGGCGCAGGAGCTTGCGGAACGACTCCGAATGCCCCGCCCTCACGTCGTCGAGCGCGCCGATCAGATCCCCTTTCGCGATCCCGCTCGTCCCGAACGGGGTGCCAGGTTTGGTCCCGGTCACCACCAATCCCTCCTCGTCGTCGGCCACCAACAGGCCCGTGTCACGCACCTCGAAGAACCGGTACGGCGACGTCGCGTCTTTCACCCGCGACTCGATCGTGCAGTTCACCGGACGGTCATTGGGCGGCAAGTGCACCTCGCCCGACGCGCGGATCAGGCTGTTCCTCATGTTGTGGGTTGGCAACAGATCGACGTTGCCGTCGACCAACAGCATCGATCCGCTAATGCGACCGGAGCCAGTGAAGTTACCGCGACACACAACGACACTCATTGAAGTGGTGACGCCCGGCGCCCGCTCGAACTCGGGAATCACGTTCCGTACGTCCCCGTCACAGGCAACGAAAGCAGTATCAAGGGTGCTCGCTTGGATCGATCCCGGGACCAGATACTGGCCCCGTCCGCGCGTTTCGACCCCAACCGGGCCGGACCCGCGACCGAGAGCAGGGCCGTTCCTTTATTCACATTGCGGGATGCCGATAAGCGCCTGCGCCTGTTCGGGGTGTATTTGAAGTTGTTCAATGGCCTCGGGACAACTCTTGGGCCGGACTCTATAGTGGACCCCGAAAACTGGGCCTCCGGTTAGAGCCTGTTATGAACCTAACTCGTGGCAGGGGAATCTAATGGGTCATGGGAACCCGAAAATCGTACCCCAGTGACGTGACGGACGACGAGTGGGCGTTCGCAGCCCCATACCTGACCCTGTTGTGCGAGGGCGCGGGTCAGCGTGAGTACGCCCTGCGGGACGTGTTCGACGCGCTCCGCTGGGTCCTCAAGACCGGCGCCCCGTGGCGGTTCCTGCCACACGACTTCCCGCCGTGG
>HG799464.1:630475-687189 GCA_000531095.1 Gemmata massiliana
CCGCCATCCCGCTAATGGCTCGGAGATCATGAACAGGTTCGCGGTCCCGTTACGCACGTACTCGTAGTCCACGCGCTCCGGTTGCCCCGGTTCCACCGGGATCGGTGCTCGGGTCTCCCGGATCATACCAAATCCGGTTGATCCGTAACCGTCAGGCGGCGACGGCCCAGTGAAACCCAACGGCCCCGCCGACAACCATCGGGTGTTCGGTCAGCCACTGGCACCGCGTCGTGAGCGTCGCGGTTAGCCCGTTGAGATCGTTGAACACTTGGTTGGCCAAGCCCTCGCGGACCAACGGCCACAAGTGCTCGGCGGGCTGCAATTCCGGGGTGCAACTGGGCTGGCGGTGGAGTACGACGTTGGGCGGCACCCGCAATCCCTTGGCCGTGTGCCCACCCGATCCATCGAGGATCACCACCAACACCTTACGTCCATCCGGGTCCGCCCACCCCGCGAAGTCCGCCAGGGCTTGACCCATGCACTCGGCGTTCGCCTTCGGGAGGATCAGGAACCGGCTCCGCCCGCTGTTGGGATGGGCGAACCCGTACACGAACAGGGACTCGAACTTGTGCCGCCCGTTGCTCCTCGGGCGCGTTCCCTTCAGTGCCCACGCGCGCCGCACCACCGGCTTGAGCCCAAGCCGGGCCTCATCTTCACACCACAGTTCGACCTCTTTGTCGTGGTGGCTCTGGCGCAGTTCAGCCATGAGACCGACCAGCTCGTCAAAGCCACGCCCGTTGCTGGGAACGTGTGGCCGCCTTGGGGTGCCGGGGGCGTGGGACCACCAAGCGGAACCCCAGTTCCTTGAGCCACTGCCACCCGGTCTGCTTGACGATCGCGATGCCGAACCGGTCTTTGACGAAGGCGGAGACCTTGGGCCCGCTCCATAACCCGTGGTCAGGAGGGGGCTTCTGGAGCGTGGCGAACAGCTCCGCTTGTTGAGGGGGCGTCAACTTGAAGGCGGCCCCGTTATTCCGGCGTCGGTCAATGAGTGCCTCGGGTCCGCGCGCGTTGTGCCGCTTGAGGATGGCACGACCCCAGGCGGGCGTGAATCCGACCAACTGTGCGGCCGCCGTAGCCGAGAGCGATTGGTCAGGGCGTGTGACCAACCACAGGACATGCCACCGGCTCTTCTCGGCCCCGTCGGGACAACTCCGGTATCGCAGATCGATCTCTTCGTGTGTCAAGTGCGGAACAACAGGTAGTCGCGTCATGATAAACCCTCCCCAACATTGGAGAGGGTTACGGATCAATCGGATTCGGTATCAGTTGCTTGCTCGTCTCGTCGAGGCACACCTGCGGGCGTTTCGGGTCGTACGGGCGGTGGTACACGTCGAGCACATCTTCCATCGCGCACACGAACTCGGCGTCCGCTTCCGGGGGTAATACCCAGTGCTCACGGAGCCACGGCTTGAGGTCGTTTTTTCTAGGCCGGCAAACCTCGCTGGTGACGATCGAAACCGGCTTGAAATAGATCGCATGAGCAACCGTCCACTCACGCGATTCACCGGTGAATTGCGACCTCACCAGCGAGGTTTGCCGGCCTAGCGTTTTTTCGAGCGTCGCGCGCACCGCCTCGCGCCCGATCGACGTCACCACGTTCCGTTCCACCAGTCGGTCGGCCAGCAGCTGCAAGGTCCATCGTACCCGTCCCGCCGGGGGCTTCGAGCACGCCAACTTCACCAACTCGGCTTCCTGCGCGCCATCGAACTTGCGGTACTGACGGTTCGTCGAGGGCTTCCGAGCGAGCACCGCCTCGAACCCTTCGACCACGAGCAACCGGCGCGTGCGCTCGGCGGTCCGCACACCCACCCCGAAGGCGTCGGCGATCTTCGCGCCAGCCCACGCCGGACCGCCCTCGCCCTCGTCGGCCTTCAGCAAAATCAAGGCCCGGTCGCGGATCGTTTTGGAGCCTTCGCCCCGATCCACCATCTCCTGCAACCGCCCGCGCTCCGCTTCATCCAAGCGCACCACGAACTTCGCGTTTTGTTCCACGACAGGCCTCCTCAGACGGCAGGGGGTGCGCACTATGAACGGCTGACGGTGTAGGAGTTTATGTCTACCCGAGGGCGGACATGAGATCACCACGGTGCCCGACCTGCTGGCGGCCCTGGATCTCAACGGCGCGGTGGTGACACTGGACGCGGCCGGGTGCCAGAAGGCGACAATCGAGCAAATCCGCAAGCAGGGCGGTGAGTACGTGGTGTGCGTGAAGGGGAACCAGAAGGGGTTGCACGACGCCGTGGCCGACGTGTTCGACCGCGCCGGGGATGACGAGTTCGCCGGGTGCGACATGGCGGGCGAGGTCGGTGCGGGACACGGGCGCGCGGAGGAGCGGTATGTGACCGTGGTTCACGACCCCGAGGGCTTACCGGACGGTTGGTCGGGTGTGAGTGCGGTGGCGCTGGTGTGCCGGGAGCGCCGGGTGAAGGGTCAGAAGAACGAAGGCACCGGGCATTATTACATTACCAGTCTGAAGGTGGGTGCGGGGCAGTTGGCGGGTTACATCCGCAACCACTGGGGCATCGAGAACGGGTTGCATTGGGTATTGGATGTGGCGTTCCGAGAGGATGATAGCCGCGCCCGAACGGGACACGCGGCCGCGAACTTGGGGATGTTGAGGCGCGTGGCCGTGTCGCTCCTGAAGCGTGCCAAGACCAAGGGCAGCATCAAGACCCGGCGCATGAAAGCCGGGTGGGACGACAACTACCTATTGCAAGTTATCCAAGGAATCACGGCACAATAAAGTGCGCACGCCCTGCCTCAGACGGTCATGAGAGCCGATCACAGGCTGCCCGTCAATCCAATAGAGCAGGTTCTGTACCCGCATCAGTTTCTACTGGGGAATTCGGGCCGTCTTTCAAAACCCCTTTCGGTGCGGCTCAATTCTTCGCGCCCGGAACAATCGCACGGGCGTCTGCCCCACGCGAACAGATTCCAGGTGCGTTCACTGGGTGAATCGGCATAATTGATTCCCGGGCTACCACTCTCGCTGCCGGGGTGCTCGCGATGCGATTTGCTGTCCTCTCCGCGCCCGCGCTCTTCGCCCTCGTGCTCTTCACCCCCGTCGAACCTGCAACCGTCCGCGCGGCCAATCCCGATCCGCCCACCGACCCGGCCGCACTCGAATTCTTCGAGAAGAAAATCCGGCCCGTACTCGTCGAGCACTGCGCCGCGTGCCACTCCGCCGACGCGGAGAAAAACAAAAAGCTCAAAGGCGGGCTGTTCATCGACTCGCGTGACGGGATACTCAAGGGCGGCGATAGTGGCCCCGCAGTGGTGCCGGGCAAACCGGCCGATAGCCTCCTGCTCAAGACGATGAAGTACGACGGGGACGTGCAGATGCCCCCCAAGGGTAAGCTCCCGGCTACGGTCCTGAAGGACTTCGAGAAATGGATCGCGATGGGCGCCCCGGCCCCACAAACTGGCGGATCAGCGCGCCCCAAGAAACAAGTCGGGCTATCCATCGAAGAGGGGCGGAAGTTCTGGGCGTACAAGCTCCCCGCCCGACCGGTCGTGCCGAACGTTCGGAACCCGAAGGGGGAAGTCCGAAACGAGATCGACGCATTCATCCTCGCGGCTCTCGAAGCGAAGGGACTGAAGCCCGCCCCCGAAGCGGATCGCGCGACACTCGTTCGGCGACTCTACTACGACCTCACCGGGCTGCCGCCGTCGCCCGAAGAGGTCGATGCGTTCGTGGCGGCCAAAGCCCCAGATGCTTACGAGAAACTCGTGGACAAGCTGCTCGCGTCTCCGGAGTTCGGTGTCCGGTGGGGGCGCCACTGGCTCGATATCGCCCGGTTCGCGGAATCGGTCACGCTGCGCGGGTTCGTCTACCCGCACGCCTGGCGCTATCGCGATTACGTCATCGACTCGTTCAACGCGGACGTGCCCTTTGATCAGTTCATTCGGGAACAACTCGCGGGCGATCTCCTCCCTGCTACTACCACGAACGATCGAAAGCGCCAACTCGTTGCGACGACGTTCCTGCAACTCGGAAACACCAACCTCGAAGAACAGGACAAGAAGGCGCTCCGGATGGACGTCGTTGACGAACAGCTCGATGTCATCACGAAGGGTTTCCTGGGACAAACCGTGACGTGTGCGCGGTGCCACGACCATAAGTTCGACCCGATCCCGACAAAGGATTACTACGCCCTCGCCGGCATCCTGCGCAACGTCAAGGCGATGGAGCACGCGAACGTATCGAAGTGGATCGAGGTACCGCTCCCGGCCGCTCCCGCGACCGAATTGGCGCTCAAGGAACACGAATCCGCGGTCACGTCGCTCCAAGCGAAGATCGCGACTGCAAAGAAAGCAGCGGGTACCACAGCGGCCGGCGCACTCGCGGTAAAGGACGTTCCCGGAATCGTGGTAGACGACACTCAGGCGAAGAAGGTCGGTGATTGGGTGCCGTCCACGTTCAACAAAACGTTCATCGGTGCCGGCTACATTCACGACAGCGATGGGGGAAGGGTCAAAAGACGCTGACGTTCCAACCGGACGCAGTTCCCCCGGGCAAGTTCGAGGTCCGGCTCGCGTACTCGCCGGGCACGAACCGGGCCGCGAAAGTTACCGTCCACGTCTTCAGCGCCGACGGCGAAACCGAGATCGGCGTTGATATGACGAAAACTCCGGCAATCGACGGCCGGTTCGTCTCACTGGGCGAGTACCGATTCGAGAAGGGCGGGCAAGCCTACGTCATGATCTCGAATGAAGGGACAAAGGGGCACGTGACGGCCGACGCGGTCGTGTTCCTGTCGCTCGACAAGAAAGAACAAGGCAACAAGCCCGCCCGAGCGGAAACGAACACGCTGAAAACCCTCGAAGCCGAACTGAAGAAGCTCCAGGCAACCGGACCGAAGCGCGAGATGGCGATGTCGGTCGTCGAGGAACCGGTGATCGAAGACACGAAGGTTCACGTTCGCGGGAGCGTCCACAATTTGGGCGAAGTCGCCCCACGCGGGTTCCTGACGGTCGCACTGTACGGCACACCGCCAACCGTTTCCAAGAACCGCAGCGGGCGAGCAGAACTGGCGGATTGGATCGCCTCGAAAGACAACCCGCTGACCGCCCGCGTCGCGGTGAACCGCGTGTGGCACTGGTTGCTCGGCGCGGGTCTGGTTCGCACCGTGGACAACTTCGGCACGACCGGCGAACTCCCCAGCCATCCGGAACTGCTCGATCACCTAGCGATTCTGTTTCAGACCCCGACCGACCACGCGAACGGTATGGGATGGAGTACGAAGAAGCTCGTCCGGTACATCGTTCTCAGCCGTACCTACCGTCAGTCCACAACTGGGGACGCCGCAACGGTAACTGCGGACCCGGAAAATCAACTGTTCAGCCGCGCGAACCGCAAACGCCTCGAAGCCGAAGAGATCCGCGACACGATTCTCACTGTGAGCGGCCAACTCGACTCCACTCGCGGCGGACCGACGTTCCCGGATTCCCTCGCCGCGGACTACGGCTACAAGACCAATTCAACTCGCCGAAGCGTGTACCTGCCCCAATTCCGGAACGCGATGCCGGAAATGCTCGAAGTGTTCGATGCGGCGGACCCGAGCATCACGACGGGCAAGCGGAACAGCGGAACGGTCGCCCCGCAAGCGCTGTTCATGATGAACCACCCGTTCGTTCTGGAACAGGCCGAGCATTCCGCAACGCGACTATTGCGCGAAAAGCACGCCGACGACGCAGCCCGGCTCACGCGCGCGTATCGACTTGCGCTCGGTCGCGACCCCACACAGGGCGAGCGCAAAGTGGCCGAGCGGTTCTTGAAGGGCAAATCCGACCGGGACGGTTGGACCGCGGTGTTCCACGCACTGTTCGCATCGGCCGAGTTCCGGTACGTGAATTGACGCTCCATCGGCTCAAAATCGATAACGCTAAGTTCGCCTGATACACGGCACGAGAACGACCATGCTGCCACTCCTCTCTCGCCGCGACTACCTCGCTCGCACCGGGTGCGGCTTCGGTGCGCTCGCACTCGCGGGCCTCGCGACGCAAAGAGCACGCGCCGACGCTCTCGCGAACCCGCTGGCAGCAAAACCGGGACACCACCCGGCGAAAGCCAAGCGGGTCATCTTCCTGTTCATGCAGGGCGGCGTTTCGCACGTCGATTCCTACGACCACAAGCCGCTGCTCGACAAAGAAGACGGCAAGCAACTGAAATTCGACGACGCCCGCGTGGTCGCTAACACCGGGATGCGCGGGAGCACGCAGCGGGTAATGAAACCGCTGTGGAAGTTCGCCGAGCGCGGCCAATCGGGGAAATGGGCTTCGGACCTGTTCCCCGAAGTCAACGGAGTGATCGACGACCTGTGCTTCATCCACTCGATGCACACCGAGGGCGTGGCACACGGCCCGGCGACACTGTTCCTGCACTGCGGGTCGACGAGCTTCGTGCGCCCGAGTTTCGGGAGCTGGGTGCTCTACGGACTCGGGAGCGAGAGCGCGAACTTGCCGGGGTTCGTCAGCATCGCACCATCAAGCGGTAACGGTGGGGCGCGGAACTACGGTAACGCCTTCCTCCCGGCCATTTATCAGGGCACTCCCGTCGGGCGCGCGGGTGGTCCCGCAAGCGAGGCTACCATTCGCAACCTCGCTTCCGCTCTTCCCTCCGGCTCAGCGCAAGAGCATTTCGACCTGCTGCGTGAGCTGAACGCCGAACAACTCAAAGCTAAACCCGGCGACGCGGAACTGGAAGCGGTGGCGGCGTCTTACGAACTCGCGTGGCGCATGCAGAAGAACGCCCCGGACGTGATGGACATCGCAAAGGAGACGAAGGAAACCCAGAAGCTCTATGGCATCGGGACGAAGGAAACCGACAACTTCGGCAAGCAGTGCCTGATGGCCCGTCGGTTGAGCGAGGCCGGCGTGCGGTTCGTGCAGGTCACCTACGGCGACAACACCGCGAACCCGGCCTGGGACCAGCACTCGAACCTGCCCAAGCACGCCGATCACGCGCGAGCGGTCGACAAGCCGATCGCCGGGCTACTCGCAGACCTGAAGCGCCGCAGACTGCTCGAAGACACGATCGTGTGGTGGGGCGGCGAGTTCGGCCGAACGCCCTACGCGGAGAAGAACGGGACCGGCCGCGACCACAACCCGGGCGGGTTCACAGTGTGGCTCGCGGGCGGCGGGTTCAAGCCCGGGTTCTCGTTCGGTGCGACCGACGAGTTCGGCGCCGCGGCGGTGACCGACAAGGTCCACCTCCACGACCTGCACGCGACGATCCTGCACCAACTCGGGCTGAACCACGAGAAACTGACGTTCAGGTTCGCGGGCCGCAACTTCCGACTCACCGACGTTCACGGGCGCGTCGTGAAGGACGTTCTCGCCTGAACTGGGGTGCCTACTCGCGCCCCTCAGTGCGATACGGTTTACCGTCCTTGTAGAGCTTGACCCGCACCAGCGCGTTCTCCCGGCTCTGGCCCTGGAACGCTGGGAACTCCAGCGCCTTGGATTGCCAGCGCCCGGCCTCGTCGAACTGCCCGTTTTCGGCGTAAGCCGCGGCCAAGTTGTCGATGCAGTCCGGATCGCTCCACGCGGTCAGTTCGCACGCGCGCCGCGCATCGCGTACCGCTTCAGCGCCGTCCCGATACTTCCCCTCCGAGCACGTCGCACGCAGCCACGCCCGACCCGCGAAGGCGCCCGCATGATTCGGCGACAGCCTGAGGACCATGCCGTAGTCCTCCAGGGCACCGGCGTAGTCCTTATTCAGATGCCGAGAAACGGCTCGGCCGTAGTGGGCCGCCGGGTCACTCGGAGACAACCGCAGCGCCTCCGTCCAGTCTCGTTCCGCCTTTGCGTATTCTTTTTGTTCTGCCAGTGCCGCAGCGCGACGCAAGTAGTGCGAACCGACACGCGGTTGGGCTTCGATCATGCCGGTGAAGTACGCGGGCGCGTCCGCGAGTGAAACGACCTCTGCGATGCGCACCCACCCGCGTTTCCCCCCGGAGCGGATCAGCACCCAATCTCCCCGCTGCTCCCGAACCGTCACCACCACCTCGGTGACCTCACCCGCGTTGACCCACTTCCCCTCTTCGGTGTACCCGAACGAGACGCGCGCCCGCTTCACGACCACGCGCTGGTCCGCGCAAAACTCCTCCGCTTCCCCAACTGCCGGTGCCATGAAAACGGCCAAGATTGCCACCCACCGTCGCACTGACATGTGACGTGCCTCCGGGCGACTCCGGTGTGAGCGGCCCGGTTTATAAATCGCTCGGAATCGAGAATCCAGACGAGCCGCTGACGTGCTTCGTACCGAGGTGTCCAATGACGGAAGGTGCGTAATGTGCGAAGGCCGCGACGGTTTTAATGCAAGTTCTGCGAGCTGGAAATGCGTGAGGCGCCGCGCGATCATTCAGAACGCGCGACGTGAACCCGGTTCTGCCATTAGGCGAGTTTGCGGCCCGCGAGCGATTCCAGCACCCGGATCGGCGCCGAGTTCGGGTTCCGTAGCGCCCGGACATCGACCCAGAACGTCTGTTCCAACTGGTGGGCACCCGAAATGGCCGCGTGCGACACCTGATCCGTGAAGCACACCCACGTACTCCCGGCCGGGAACGGGTGCGTCGAACTCGCGAACCGCTCCTGGTAGGCCGGGTCGAGTTTCATCGCGTCGTGCAGCTTGAGCATGTAGTGGTCGTACCGCGTGCGAACGGCCTTCGTCACGCCGACGGCCGCGAGCAATCGGCGCTCACCGGGCAACGGCGAGCGCAGGTGCGCCCAGAACTTCCGCGCCACCGTCTCGAACGGTTCGCCCACTTTCCACACCCGCGCCCGCCCGTCCGGGTTCACGTTGCTGAACACACGCAGAATACGCTTCCCGTTACTCGGTTGGCTCGGGAAACTGTCCACGTGCAACCGCGTATCATCCTTGCGCCACGACTGTTTGCGCCCGGCCACTTCCACCGGGCGGAGGCTCGTGCGCGCCTGGTGAAGCCCCGCGCCGTAGTGCGGGAGCAGCGTTTCGAGGAGCGCACGCGATCCAGTCGCGAACCGGTCCATGAGCGCGCGGAGATCGTGGAATTTCATCGCCGCGACGTTCGCCCCGCCGAGCTTACCGCTCTTCGGCTCGTAACTGACGTTCTTGGAACTCCCCACGATGTCCGGCGTCAGGAACTCGCGCTCGTTCTCGCTCAGCGCGAAGCGCAATTCGGGCAGGAACAAGACGCACCCGGTTTCGAGGGCGTCCGTGGCAAGCTTCTGCTCCGTTTCGGAGAGTTGGCCGCCCCAGGTGGTGAGGTTAATAGGATGAATCGCGGACATGGGGCGCCCCGAACGTGCAGGGATTACTCATTCCCCACAATCGACGCCGCTCCCCCGCCCGCTTGAATCAAATGGGTATTGCATGATCCCCGCAGACCGCCTCCGCGCCGCATATCTCGCCGCACGCGACGCACTCCTCGCGGAGCGGGTGCCGGGAGGTCACTGGGTCGGCGAACTTTCGACGTCCGCCCTCTCGACCGCGACCGCCGTCATGGCGCTCCACCTGGCGAACCCGTTCGAGCACCGCGCGCGGATCGACGCGGGCCTGAAGTGGCTCGCGGACCACCAAAACGCGGACGGCGGGTGGGGCGACACGGTCAAGAGTTTCTCGAACATCTCGACGACGATGCTGTGCCGGGCCGCGTTCAAGTTGGCCGGGGCAAAAGAAGAGGGAGAAACGATCCGGCGCGTCGAAGACTACCTCACGCTGAAAGCGGGCGCTCTACCCACGCGCCGGGCGGCTGCGATCCGGCACCGGTACGGTAAGGACCACACGTTCTCCGTACCGATCCTGATGACGTGCGCGCTGGCGGGGCTGGTTTCCTGGGACGAAGTGCCCCGGCTGCCGTTTGAAGCGGCGTACCTCCCGCAAAGCTGGTACCGGTTCGCGAAGATGCCGGTGGTGAGTTACGCCCTTCCCGCGCTCATCGCCATCGGTCAGTGCATCCACCACCACCGGCGCTCGCACAACCCGATCCGCAACGCCGTGCGCCGGTTCGTCCGGAACCGCACCCTGAATGTCCTGCGGCGCATTCAGCCAAAGACCGGCGGGTATTTGGAAGCCACACCACTGACGAGCTTCGTCGTGATGGCACTCTCTTCCATGCGTCGCAAACGTACTGCTGCAGAAGCCCAAGTCATTGATGAAGGCGTGCGGTTCATCGTGAACTCGGTCCGCCCCGACGGAAGCTGGCCGATCGATACGAACCTCGCGACATGGGTGACGACACTCTCCATCAACGCACTCGTTGCAGTTGGCGATACACCGTCGATACCGGCTCCTCCGAAGTGGGAAGGCGGCTCACTCTGGGACTGGCTGATGGGCCAGCAATACCGAGAGAGGCACCCGTATACCGGAGCAGACCCCGGAGGTTGGGCGTGGACCGATCTTCCCGGCGGAGTACCCGACTGCGACGATACGCCCGGAGCAATTCTGGCGCTCTACCACATGGGTTACAGCCACTACCCCACAGAGAGCGTCGGCTGGGTCATTGGATTACAAAACTCCGATGGTGGATGGCCGACGTTTTGTCGGGGGTGGGGTACGCTCCCGTTCGACCGCAGCGGCGCGGATTTAACAGCACATGCCCTTCGCGCGCTCGCAGTTTGGTCCAAGCGCTTTGAACACGACCACCACTGCTGGCTTGCCGAGCCAGAGAGCAAGTATCAATTCCTTATTGGCTACCTAGGTTTGACCTGGAAAAAGTACCACGCAACTGTCTCCCGCGGCCTCGCATACCTCGCTAAGCAACAGCGCCCCGACGGATCGTGGCTCCCCCTCTGGTTCGGGAACCAGCACGCGCCGGACGACATCAACCCTGTCTACGGCACCGCGCGCGTGCTCGCCGCGTATCGCGACTTGAAACTAAAAGATTCGCCGGAGTGCCGGCGCGGGGTCGAGTTCCTGCTGTCCGTGCAGAACGCGGATGGGGGATGGGGTGGAGCGAAGGATTGCCCGTCGAGTGTGGAGGAAACGGCGCTCGCAGTAGAAATGCTGCTCGACCTGGCGCCCGGAGACGCCGTTCAGCGCGGGGTCGCGTGGCTGGTAGAAGCGGTCGAATCGGACCGGTTCCGCGACGCCAGCCCGATCGGGTTCTACTTCGCAAAGTTGTGGTACTTCGAGAAGCTGTACCCGATCATCTTCACCGTCGCAGCATTGGGACGGGCATGCCGGGGCGAACGGCCAGTGTAAGCCGGCCGATATACTTGCGCCAGCTATCTAATGCAGTCACACCGGCCGGCTTACACCGGCCGTTCGCCAATCACTTTTTGGCCCCTGGCGGCAGAATCGGCACGAACGGCTTATCGTTCTTCTTGTCGAGGTTCTTGTTCAGGTCTGCCGGGTCGAAGTCCACCTTCGCGCCCTTCTCGGGCACTTCGACCTTCGCTCCCCAGAGGATCGCATTCACCACCACACGGCGGAAGTTCTCATCGTCCCAATTGCGGTGCGCGTGACCACCGGTGAAGCCGAAGCTGCGTCCCGCGCTCGCGCGCTCGAAGGCCCATGCCATCGTTTCGATTTCGCCCTTCCGCGCCTTCGTGTGCGGCGTGCGGCGCGAATCATCGGGCGGGACGGCCTGCAAAATCGGCGTAACGCCCTTCATGTCGTCGATCCAGCGCATCCCGAAATACCACTCGTCGTTGAGCGTGAACGGTTTTACTCCGCGTGTGATCTCGTGCTTCGGCAGGCTCCGGATGTTCGCGTCCCAGTGCGGGTTGATCGAATAGCCGGTTTCGTAGTAGCCGCCCAGCCACCCTTTGACCGGCGTTGCAATGTCGCGGTCACCAGATTTCACCGGGTATTCGACCGCGTAGTGCATGTTGACCCACCCCGCCCCGCGGTCGATTTGCTTCTGGATGATCTTCATACGCTCCGGCTTGATTGCGGGGTGGTTGCCCCCGCCGTCCATGTACATCACGATGCAATCGGCCGTATCGAACAGCTTCTCGTTCTTCGGCCACCCGTTGCGGGCCATGATCGGGAACACGCCATCAGTTTGTTTGAGCAGGTTCACAAGGATCGCGCTGCCCGCGAAAAACTCGTGGTCGCCCGGACCGTGGCTCGCTTGGCCCGCGACGATCAGAATTCGCTTTCCCTTAAAGTCGGCCGGCGGCTCGACTTCGAGCGGAACTTTCGACTGGTCATAAGGATCGGTCTTCGGTTCGTCGGCCCGAAGCCCGATAAATGGGGTTAACAGCAACAGTGCGGAGAGGAATCGCGTCATGGTGTGAAAGACTCCGAGTCGGGGGCGGGTATCTGGCGGGTGGTACCGGGCGACTACACGAAAACGCGCCGCAAGTCGGAACGCAAGCGCTGTTTTCAGTTGCGTCGCGGGGTTGTTGTGGCCAAACTGGTTGTGACACCCGCCGCCCAGTATCTTCTCTCTGCGCGCTCCCGCAAGAGCCGTGACTCGTATTGCCCCTGCCGTAGCCAAGGGATCAACCGTGACGACTGTCGCCGAAGTCCTGACGGAAGCCACGAACGAACGCGCCCCGACCAAGCCGCCCAAACTGAATTCCGCCGCGTTCAAGGAAGTCCCCCAATCGCGCGCGGTCCGGGATTCGATCCGCGCCGCGATCGAGAAGTTCTGCAAAACGCTGGACAAGTCCAAGCCGCTCACGCGCGAATCGACCCGCGAAATGGCCGAAGGCGTGCTCAAAACGCTCGGCCTCGGGGAATCGTGCCTCGGCTTCACGATGGTGATGCTGACGAACGAGTTCTGGCGTGAGCAGGTCGCAGCGATCCCGTTCCATCGTCGGCTGATGCTCCTGCCGCACTGTCTGAAGAACGCGGAGGGGTGCCCGGCCGAGTACGACGAACTCGGACTGGACTGCAAGAAGTGCGGCGCGTGCGAGGTCGGTGATTTCCGCACGAAGGCGGAGGAACTCGGTTACAAGGTGCTCGTGAGCGAGGGCACGCCGATCGTTCTGAAGATCATCGTGAGCGGCCACGTCGACGCGATCGTCGGGGTCGCGTGCCTCAACGTGCTGGAGAAGGCGTTCGACAAGGTGCTGCTCGCGGGCATCCCGTGCATCGCCACCCCGCTCCTGTCGAGCAACTGCAAGAACACGTCGGTGGACAACGACTGGGTGTTTGAATCGATCGCTCTCCACACCCCTGCGCCGGACACGAAGACCAAGACGTACATGCACCTGATGCGCGCCGCGAACGCGATGTTCGACGAGCCGGAACTGTCGCGCCTGGTTCCGCGCCCGCGTGCGACGGCACCGGAAACCGATCCGCTCCGCAAGCACGAAACGATCGCTTACGATTTCCTCGCGCGCGGCGGAAAACGATCGCGCCCGTTCATCACGCTCGCCAGCTACGATGCACTCAAAGGCGCGCCGGCCACGCTCGCGGAGAGCGGTTGGGAACTTCCCGACTCGGTGAAGCGCGCGGCCATCGCGATCGAGACGTTCCACAAAGCGAGCCTCGTCCACGACGACATCGAGGACGACGACGCCTACCGTTACGGCACCGAGACACTACACCGCACTCACGGTGTGGGCACCGCGATCAACGTCGGCGACTACCTCATCGGTCTCGGCTACCGCAGCGTGTCACGCGACCGCAAAATTCTTGGTGCCGAGGTCGCCGCGGACATCCTCGATAAGCTCGCGGACGCGCACATCAAGCTCTCCGAGGGCCAGGGCGCGGAACTCCTCTGGCGCGAAGCGAAGGACCAGTCGCTCACGACGCTCGATGCTCTGAAGATTTACGCGCTGAAGACGTCGCCCGCGTTCGAGGCCGCGCTCTACACCGGCGTGCGACTTGCAGGCGACGCAACGCTCCGCGAGAAGATGATCGCGGACTTCAGCCGTAACGTCGGCGTCGCGTTCCAGATCCTCAACGACATCAAGGACTGGACCGGCGACGAGGACAACAAGCTCGTCTCCGGACAGGACGTGCTCGCCGCCCGGCCGACGCTGTTACTAGCACTCGCGCTCGAAGGTTCCACTCCCGCTCAGCGCGAAGAGCTCCTCCACCTCATCGCGAGCGCCAAAACGGTGGGCGCGGACAGCGAAGAGATCGTGGCCCGGGTCCGGCACCTGTACTTCGCGGCAAAGGTGTTCGAGAAGGCCGATAAGCTCGTGGACAAGTTCCGCGCGAAGGCCGAGTCGCTCGCCGACGAAGTGCAACCGACCGAGTTCCGCGAACTGCTCTACTATCTCGTCGACAGCGTGCTGGAGAAGCCCGAACTCCCGCGCCAGGGCGTGGTACAATTTGTGGAGTTAGGTAAATAGGCGAACGGCCGGCGTGAGCCGGCTGGTACGTCTCATCCGGGTTTCACCAGCCGGCTCACGCCGGCCGTTCGCCTGAAAGCTCTCCCCGCCTGCGACGGTATCTCTCCGGCCTGCCAATTACTCCGACCGTGTACCCGCTGCGAGGGGCCGATTTGCTGACGACTGCCCCAACGTTCGAGCACTTGTATCACCTGTTCCCGGACTCCCCGGACCGCCCCGAAGCGGTCGAGGTGCCGGCGAGTGAAGTGCCCGAGCCGTACTACAAGCTGCTCGTCCACACGCACCACATGACCGTGACGGTCGAAGAGTTCTACGGCTCTCCGGTCGATGTCCGCGTACTGAGTTGCTGCCGCGCCGGTAACGAGTACGCGCGGAAGATTCTGCTGGCACTCCGCGAAGACGCGGACCGCGTGGTCCAGTTCGGGCTCGTGCGCATCAATCTGGGCGTGTGCCCGGAAGCGGTCCGCAACGCGATCGTCGAGGGGAAGACCCCGCTCGGGCGCGTACTCATCCAGCACAACATGCTGCGCCGGATCGAACCGCTCGCGTACATTCGGGTGACGCTCAGCCCGACGATGGCCGAATGGTTCCGCGTGCCACCGGGCAGCGAAACGTATGGGCGCATCGGTGTCATATACACCGGCGACCGCCCGGCCGTGGAAGTGCTGGAGATCCTGACGCCCGTGCCGGAAAGCAACTAACGCCCTGCCGAAGACGTGAGGCGCCCAAAGCGGCCTCACGTCTTCGGCAGGGCGTGCGCACTTTATTGTGCCGTGATTCCTGGGATAACTTGCGGCAGGTAGTTGTCATCCCAACCGGCCTTCATGCGCCGGGTTTTGATACTGCCTTTGACCTCGGTGCGCTTCAACAGCGACACGGCCACGCGCCTCAACATCCCCAGATTCGCTGCCGCGTGGCCGGTTCGGGCGCGGCTGTCATCTTGAAACGCCACATCCAACACCCAGTGCAATCCGTTCTCGATGCCCCAGTGGTTGCGGATGTAACCGGCCAGTTCCGCCCGCGCATACGCAAGTTGGTGAGGTAATAGTGCCCCGTGCCCACGTTCTTCGGGCTTGTCCTGAATCTTGTGTCAGTGGGACGGGTTGGCTATTACCCAGTCCTCGTACCTGACGGAGATTCCCCAAATGGATGCGATCTTCAAGAGCCAAGCGGAACAACTCGCACGCGAGATGGCGACGCAAGCCACGACTCTGGACGACCTCAACGGTCTGATGCGGGCCATGATGAAGACCGCACTCGAACGAATGCTCAACACCGAGATGGATGTTCATCTCGGGCGACGGGCACAACCCGTCGGCACCAACGACAACACGACGCACAACGCCGAAGCAACGAGCGGGTCCGAGAACGTCCCAACGACCTCCAAGAGGTCAAGCCGCGGTTTGCGCGCTCGCGTCAGAAAGCCCCTGAGAATGCGGGAAACGCTTTGGAACCGTGGGGACAAGTTACGAGCTGTCGCTCCAAAGTACCCAGAGGGCAGATTTCACAACTCATTACCGAACAGCGAGTTGCAATAATCTGCCAGATCAGAGAATGTCCTCCGCGCAAACCGCGGCGTGACCTCCACCTCCACCTCCACCTCCACCTCCACCTCCACCTCCACCGCAACGGACATTCCCAGAAGACTGTCAGCGGTGATATGGGGACATCCAACTGCGAACCCCGCGTGACCGCAACGGCACGTTCGAGCCACAACTGGTCGCCAAGGGGCAGCGCCGGCTCGACGGCTTTGACGAGAAGATTCTGACCCTTTACGCCAAGGGCATGACGACGCGTGACATCCAGGATCTGGTCCAAGAACTCTACGGTGTGGAGGTGTCGCCCACGCTCGTCTCGGAGATCACCGCCGACCTCGATGCCGAAGTCACCGCCTGGCGCACCCGGCGTCTCGATGGGGTCTGGCCGATCGTGTACCTCGACGGCATCGTGGTACACATGCGCGGCGACAACGGTCGCGTGTCGCCGCACACGATGTACGTCGCGATCGGTGTGAATCTCCAGGGCCACAAGGAACTGCTGGGCTTGTGGCTGAGCGAGACCGAAGGAGCCCAGTTCTGGCTGTCGTGCCGGACGGACCTGAAGAGTCGCGGTGTGAGCGACATCTTCGTGGTGTGCGTCGACGGGCGGAGCGGGTTCCCGGAAGCGATCCGGGCGGCGTTCCCGCACACGAAGGTGCAACTGTGCATCGTGCATCTGGTGCGGGCCGCGTTGAAGTACGTGATGGACAAAGACAGTCGTGAAGTTGCTGCGGACCTGAAGACGATCTATCAGTCGGCGACGGTGCTCGAAGCGGAAGAGGCGTTGAAGAAATTTGCGACGAAGTGGGACGTGAAGTACCCGACGATCGCCAAGCAGTGGCGCCTGAAGTGGACGGACATCATCACCCCGTTCGAGTTCCCGGCACCGATCCGCAAAGCGATCTACACGACCAATGCGATCGAGTCGGTGAACCGCGTGATTCGGAAGTTCACCCGGAACCGGAAGCAGTACCCGAACGCCGAGAGCGCGTTGAAGTTGGTGTACTTGGCGATCCACGAGGCATCGAAGAAGTGGATCATGCCCACCGCGGGCTGGAAGGCCGCGCTCAACCACTTCGCCATCGTGTTCGAGGGACGCATGCCCACAGGCTGACAGCAACCGATGTGCCCGACCTACCTGACACAAGAATCTTTACAGGCCCGTGGGTCGAACGAAGGCGCTTCCGACGCGACCCCGACGCCTACCTCAAAGCCCTCGGAAACAAGCTCATCCAGTCACGTTTGCCGGTCTAGTTTTTAGGATATCGCGCTCCGCCGTCAGGCGCTTGACCTCGGCCTCGAGTCGGCGGTTCTCTTCTTCGACGGGTGAGGTGGCCGGATCCGGGGAAGGCGCCGGCCCCATCCTTGGCAATGGCCTTCTTCCACGTGTGGAGCAGGTTCTCGCCGACACCACGTCGCCGCACGACCTCGGCGACGGAGAGCTTCCGGTGATCATCTTCACGGCCGCCAACTTGAACTCGGCCGTGTACGTCTTGCGCTTACCAGCCATTGGTGCGCCTCCTCTGATACCGAATCCTGTTGATCAGTATCCATAGGCCGTCTCGGAAGTTATTTGCGTTAAACGACTTCCAAGGTTGCTGATGCGCCACGATTCAACGCGATTTGGTATGATTCAGAGAATACACCGCTTTCTCGCTGTCTACCAACCGCTGGGAGTTTCAAACAGCCCCCATCAGAACTTTCAGATGTTCCGAGAGGCCATCGATGGGCGCCGGGCCGACCTGCCGACCAAGCACCAACATAAACGCGCGACACTCATGACCCACAACTTCCAGACCTGGAACGATGTGTCACTCTTGAACGCGTAAAGCATACAAGCGAAGTCCACGATCCCAGGGAAAGTCACTCTTTGCGAATGCGTGCGTCGTGCGTGATGGTGTAAACCGGCTTGGGCGGGTTGCCCTCGCGCCCCATCCACGACACCTCGAAACCGGTTCGAGTCACCTGTGCTTGTACGCTGCCCGGAAAGTCTTTGAAGCCGAGATCTGCAATGACAGAAGTGTATTTGCCGTTCTTCTTGTGGTACTCGCGCTGCGAGTAGTAGCAGCGATGGAGCGTATCGCGGATGTCCCAATCCGCATCGGGCTTGAACTTCGCTTCGCCCGGCTTGGCCGTGCTGAACTGGAGGTACCCCCAGCGTTCGGGCCGGTGCATGTCGATCAGCCCTTGCGGGGACCATACCCAGTTGTGTTCGGGTTTGCCTTTGATTTTCTGCGTTTTGCCCCCAACGAGTTCCGTGTCCCATTCGACGCGCGAGAAGTTGATGCGCCACTGGTCGCTGTCCTTTGGCGGCATCGGGCGCCCGCTGAGTTCCTTTAAGCCCTTCCAGGGCCACTTGATTTCGACCGTCCAGCCAGTGTCCTTGTCGCGCGGATCGTTGATCGTGCCGTTCACCTTCACGGCCGTTTGTAGACCGGTAATTTCCCAGGCGTTTATGGCATTTCCACCGTCCTTGTAGGGCTTCGTAAGCAGCAGATCCCAGGTCGTGTTCAGCGCGTTCAGTTCGAGTTCGCCGTAAAGGTGGTTGTCGCCATCGGGATCGAGAAAGACCTCGAAATCGTTGTCGGCGAAGATGACCGAATCGTGCTCCTTGAGCGTGGCCCAGACGTCCGGTTCTTCGAGTTCCGCGGCGATGTGCAGCGCCTCGTCGTCCCAGAGCATCTTCACCCGCGTGCGGAACCGCGGTTTGGGTCGCTTGTCGCCCTCAATGTCCGCGAACGGGTCGCTCCACGGGACCGCATCCCAGGCCACGTCCTTGAGATCGCCGTCGATGACAACTGGCTTTGTTGCTCGGTAGCAAACGTAGCCCTTGGGGTGCGGGAATGGGCTGAGCATGTCGGGTTCGGCCGGCGCTGCGCCGGTGGCGTTGGGCACCAGCGCGAGCGCAATAACGGAGCCGACCGCAATAAAGGCTGCGAGCGAGCGAAGCATAGCAAGAGTCCCGTGCGAGGAGGACGGTTCTTGCCTTCAGATTTAGTCGGAGTGCTTGAACAAGTCGAGGAACCGGTCTTCGTAGCGCTTGAACAGCCCGAGCCGGTCGAGTTCGCGTTTCAGCTCGAACGCCTTGGTGCGGTCAGTAGCGGCGCGCGCGAACAGCTCCTCGATTCGCTGCACGGCCGTCTGCGAGACGGGTTCGTCCGGCCCGTCGTACCGGTACCCGATCCCCTCCTGCTGCGAGGAGCTACTTTCGCTCTCGGACTCTTCTTCATCACTGGAAAACTCTTCGCCCTCATCGTCGCCCGCGCCCTCTTCGGCTTCCTCGTTCGGGCTCTCGTATTGGTCCTCGACACGAGCAAGCAGTTCGCCCAACTGCTCCTCCACGGCGTGCGCCTGTTCCGCGAGTTCGTCGAGATCCAGTTCGACGCCGGTCATCACGGTGAACGCTTCGAGGATCGCGAGCGACGCCTTCGGGAACGGAACCTGTGCGAAGACTTGCGGCATTTCGCCGAGGAAGCAGCTCCCGCGCAGCCCGCTCGCGGCAGCGGCTCCCAGAAGTACCCCGTTCAGCCCCCCGATGTGGCCTTCTTCGAGAATGGTCACATCGAGCCGCCGCAGTTCCGCCACGCCGTCCGTATCGGTCGCGGCGCCGAACACGCGCGAGGGGTGCTCGGGCCGCATCTCCGTTGCCATCGCTGCGAACGTAATTACCCGCTCGACCCCGAGTTCGCGTGCGTAATCGATCACCTGTCGGCAGAACGGGAACTTGCCCACCGGCGGCTGCGCTTCGCCCAGAAAAACGACGAGATCGTGCCGCTTGTTCGGGTCGATCCAGACGAAGAACCGGTTCCGTGGGCGGCGCGCTGGTTGGATTATGCCGTCCTTGACTTCCACCTGGGCCACGTCGAACAGTTCCCCGGCCTCGAACTCGGCCACGGCGGTCATGCCGAGTTTGGCGAGCAGATAAACGCCCGCGTTCAGGGCCACGTGCCCCATCCCGGGCCACACGGCCACGAACCACGGGTGCGTCAACTTCGGGATCTCGGGCATGGTGAGCCGCTCCGGTATCGGCCGAACGTAAATCGCGTCCGCCTATGGGGAATCATACGCCCCCCGGCCACTGGCGCGTGACTCCTCGGTGTTTGACGGCCGCGAGCGGTCCCGGGCGCCCGAACTTCGGGTGCAGAGGCTTGACCGGCGCCCGGGTTCTCGGATGATCGTGATAGGTACACCTGATAATCGCAGGAGCCGGCGTTGTCGCACGATTCGAGCCTCGAACCGATCCTCCGCGCCGTTGAACCGGCCTTGCGGCTCGTGTCCGAACGGCACTTGCGCCAGGTACTGAACTACCTGGCCGATCGCGGACACGCGCTACCCTCGCGCTCCGATCTGCCGTACTGGTTCAGCCGGGCCGAGCTTGTTGCTGCGGACGTGCTTCCCCGCGCGGTTGCCGAAGGGACGGAACCGCGTCTGCTGCTCGTGACCGACCCGAACGACCGATTGATCGAGAAAAAGCCACAGGCAGAACAGTTGCGTGCTTACTGGCGCGTGCTGTTCCGCGCGGCCGTAATACGGGCGATCGATGACCAACTCGCGTCCGGGAAACTCAGTCCTGAGACATGCTCCGCGCGTCTGAATGCCTTTGGCCCGAGCGCGGCACGCGAGATCCGCTACGTTCTAGAGTGCGAGCACCTTGCGGCCCCCGAAGCGAGCGACGCGGACCGCTACCGTGTGTTCGCGGCCGTGTACCTCGATCTCGACCATTTCACGACCCACGCGGCGGAGGAATATTTCCCCGCCCTGCCCCACGGTCACAGCGTTCGAGACGTCCTTTCGGACGGGATTGCGATTACAGAACTCGTGACGCGGTCGCGACCCGCTGGTGCTGCGGACCCGGAACGCGATCCGTCCCCGGACGACCGCTGGTGTGCGCCTTGTTCACCGCGAGCAGCCGCAAGTACGAGTTCTCCAGGCGACACGAACGGACGTCTCCAAAAGGCACTTGAAGCCGAACAGAAAGGGAACCTCGTTCGCGCGGCGATACTCCGCACACAGGCGGCCGAGATCGGTCGCGGGGAGGACTGCGAGCGGGCCGTGGCGGGAGCCATCGCTGCCCTCGGACATTTGGTGGACCGGCTCGGCGACGTGCTGGAATGGGACCACGAAACGCGCCAAGAGTGGCGCCAGGCACTCGGTCCGCTACTCCCCCTCGCGGCAACGGGCATCTGGCCCCGCGCTGCGCGCTGTCTGTACGAACTCCAGCGCATCCCGGCAGACCTCGCGCGCGAAGTCTATGCCGTGGACCTGCCCGAGTACATTCGCACGCTCGGTCGGCGCCCGGTGCGCCGACACCTCCCACACGCGCGCCCGGTCATGTTGCTGATGGCGCTTAATAAGGCGCACAAGCAACTGCTCCGCGCAGGATTGGACGAACAGGAACAACTGCGTCTCGACCGGCTGATGCACCACGAGGTTCACCGGCGCGCGCACGCGATCCGGCACGAGTTCGAGCCGATCATCACCCACGCTCTCACGGACGCGGGAGTGGTGCCGACCAACCGGGTCGAAGAAGTCGCGCGCGACAAGCTCGTTGCAGAACTACTCGACCGCATCTGCGACCGCGGGTTCCTCCGGATCGGCGATCTGCGCGACGCGGTCGCGCGTAATCGGCTCAAACTCGCCGATCTCGCGGGGATCAAGGAATTCCTGACCGGCGACCCTTTGTTGCGCGCGGACCGGAACCTCGCATACGCACTCGACGGTGTTTACCGCCGGGGTGAGATCTACCTCCGAACGATCCAACGACTCAGCTCGATCTTCTTCGGCACTCCGTGGGGCCGGGTGCTCACGCTGTACCTGCTCCTGCCCTTCGGTGGCGCCTTCGGTGCGTTGATGTTCGCCGAGGAATTGCGGCACATCGGCGGGAAAGTAGTCGGATTAATCAGCAAATCGTTCGAGAAGCCGAAAACGTCGGTTGCGTCGAGCGCTCCTGGAAGCGGGTCGGGAGGAGCGCCACAATGGGAATGGGATTTCGACGAGGATACGCTGGAATTCTTTGAAGACGAGGTGCCTACTCCGGCCGATTTCGACGAAGACACACTGGAGTTCGTTGAGAAGGGTGTCGAAGCCCGTGTCGATCTTGTGACAAACGTGTTCACATCGTCTGCCCCGAAAGGCCACACGGTGTGGGAGTTCGATCCAGAAACGCTCGAATTCTATGAGGCAGAGCCGAGCCTGATTACGTGGCCGGCGATCCTGGTTTTGGGGATCTTCCTACTGTTGATCTTCCACGCACCTCCGTTCCGGCGCGTGGTCGTAACGGTTTTGGGGTTCGTGTGGCGAGCGATATGGGGATTGCTCTGGGGTCTGCCCCGCGCGGTTTGGCGGTCACCATCTTTGCGCGCGATTCGGCACAGTAGAACCACCCGGTTCCTGTACCGCCACTTTTTCAGCCCACTGCTTTTGAGCCTCATTTTGGTCGGAATCTTCATCATCCTCGGATTGGCCCCCCGGTATCTGCTGGGGTGGGGGTTGGCTTGGTTCACAGCGCTGACCGTTTTGTACAACTTGCCGTTCGGGTGGATGTTCCAGGACCAAGTTGCAGAGGCTCTGTCGGATTGGTGGCGCCTCGTCCGTTCCAATCTCGTGCCCGGCTTGATCGGCACTATCATCGATCTGTTCCGCACACTCGCGAACTGGGTGGAACGGCAACTTTATGCCGTGGACGAATGGATGCGGTTCCGCGGTGGCGATTCGCAAGGTTCACTCGCCCTTAAAGCCGTTCTCGGTCTGATTTGGTTCCCGATCGCCTACGTAACGCGATTCGCGTTCTACCTGCTGCTGGAACCGCAAGTAAACCCGGTGAAACACTTCCCGGTCGTTACAGTCGGCCACAAGGTCGTGTGGCCGACACTGCCGGCACTGGCCGAGCAAATTGGGCTCGTGCCCGCCACTGTAATCATCAACGGGTGCCCCGGCGTGTTCGGGTTCGTCGCGTGGGAGTTAAAGGAGAACTGGCGGTTGTACCGCGCGAACCGGTCGCCCGATTTGAAACCGGTCACGCTCGGTTCACACGGGGAATCGATGCGCGGATTGTTGCGCCCGGGGTTCCACTCCGGGACCGTTCCAAAATTGCACCGCAAAACACGACACGCACTCGACGCGAGCGACAAGGCCAAAGTTGCCCGCTTGCACCACGAACTGGAGCACGCGGCCGAGGGCGTTCACCGCTTCATCGAACGCGAACTCCTTCCTCTTCTGTCCGGCAACAAAGATTGGGGCGGAATCGCCGTCGAGGTGGGCGCGATCCGGTTCGGGTGCCAGCGCGCGGAAATCGAACTGCGAGCGCCCGCGCTGGGTCGCGATCCGTTCGTTATCGCGTTTGAGAATATCGGCGGCACGATCGAAGCGAGTATCCCGCACCTGGGTTGGGCCGACAAACTCACGGAAACCCAGCGTGCGGTGTCTGCGTTCGCCTTGCGGGGACTTCTGGACATGGCCGCAGCCGCACGGTTCGATACCCGTGAGCGCACTAACGACGCGGGGCCGGAACAAGGTGCCGGGGTGCTCGCCCGTCGGGTGACCTGGACCGAATGGGTGGCCCGTTGGTAGCGACGTTCTTGCCTATTTTGACTTTTGAAGTCAGTTCCGCACGCTAGAATAACTTATACCTGCCTGCGCCGCTCATCCTGGGTCACCCGATGCCCTCCGATTCAATTGCCAGTTTTTTCAACGACGCAAAAGCAAACCGTGTGCTGTTCCCCGATCAGGTGGAGCAGATCATTCGCCAACCCGACGCTCCCCAAACCGATCTCACCGCACTGTGTTCGTACTTGCTCGAAAAAGGCGTCCTTACTCAGTACCAAGCCGACGCGATCCGCGAGGGGCGCGGACAGGATTTGAGTTTCGCCAACTACCCCGTGGTCGACAAGATCGGCCCGTGCCCGGGGGGAACCGCGTACCGCGCCCTTCACCCGTCGCTCCGCACGCCGGTCGTCCTGCGGCGGTTGAACACAAGCGCTTTCGGCAACAACTCGTCCAATTCGGGTGTCATCAACCGCGCGCGTACCTTCGGGATGCTCCCCCACGCCAACCTTCTCCCGCTCCTAGATGCCGGGGAATACCGTGGGGAAGCTTATGCGGTGATTGATCAGCCGACGGACGCGGCGGACCTCGGCTCGCTCCTAGTCGAAATTGGCGGGGCCATGCCGGGGTTCCTCGCGGCGGAATACGGCTGGGCCATCGCGTCCGCGCTCCGCACGATTCACGAGCGCGGCGGGTGGCACGGTGAAGTTCGGCCCGGGTTAATAATCGTCGGCCCGCTCACCGCAAAAGCCTACCCCGACGGAACCACTAAGCGCCGACCCGCTCACAACGCGACCGCAAAACTGACCGAAACGGGCCTGATCCCGGCGCGTGTGCAGACCGCACGGGATTTGCCCACACCTGACGTTTTGGCGTACCTTCCCCCCGAAAGCGTGGGCGAAAACGGTTGCGACGCGCGCGGTGACATCTACGGTTTGGGAGCCTCACTTTACTTGATGCTCGCGGGTCGGGCACCACACGCTGCCAACACCTCGAACGAACTCGCGACCAAGATCCGTTCCGCCGAAGCGGTTCCGCTGTCCAAATTGCGTCCCGACCTCCCATCCGAACTCGCCGCGCTCGTCATGCGGATGATTGCCAAACAGCCGCAGGACCGGCCCCAGACCGCTCAGGAAGTACAAGACGAACTGGCTCCGTTCTGTCGCGCGGGCATCCTTCCCCCGCCTCCAGCGGTCCCAATGGCCGTACCGGTGTCGTCAGTGACCACCGTACCGGTCGTCCGAGACGCCGCGCTGCCCGTGGCGGTGCCGGTCGCACCCCCGGAACCGGACGGGTGGGGAGTGAACCCTGACGCTTTTGCCGACGCCACGTCCGCAACCGATACACAACCAACGCGCCGAAAAGGGCTGTCCAAGAAGGATAAAACCCGCTCAAAATTGTTGATCGTGATCGGGCTGTGTATGCACCTGACGGCGTTCGGCCTGCTCGTGGCTTGGCTCGGCGGATACATCAACTTCGATTCAAGTCCGGCCCCAATCGAAAAGAAAGAGCCGGAAAAAGAGAAACCGAAAACGAAGCAGCCCCGCGAGAAATCCTGAACTAACGCATGATTCCCTGTATTTCGCAAGTAACAACGCTCCCCGGGTCGTTCGCGGACGACGTGGCGAACTACCCAGCCGGCGGATGCTCCGCTATCGAAGTGTGGCTCACGAAACTGGAAAAGCACCTCGACGCCGTCTCACCCGACGACACGCGCCGCGCCCTCACCGATCGCGGAATTACGCTCACCGCGGCCGCGTATCAGGGCGGTTTGCTCTTGTCCCAGGGCGAGCAGCGCAAGGCTCACTTCGAGCACTTCAAGCGCCGGCTCGCGCTCTGCCAGCAGTTCGCGATCCCCACCCTTCTTCTCGTCACGGATTTCGGCTCGGTTTCGATTGGTGCCGCTCCAGACGCCCAATCACTCAGTCGCGCACTCGTGTCACTCACTCAAGCAGCACAGTGGGCCGCCAGCTTCGACGTGCGGCTAGCACTCGAATTCCGAGGCGCGGACCCATTTTGCTCGTGCCTTGACACGGCACTCACGCTCGTGGAGCAGTGTGGCGAGCCGAACGTCGGCGTATGTTTGGACGTGTTCCACTACTATAAAGGTCCGAGCAAGCCCGAAGACCTGGACCGGCTGACCGCGCAGAACCTGTTTCACGTTCAGGTGTGTGACGTGGCCGGTGTGCCACGCGAACTCATGACGGACAGCGATCGCGTGATGCCGGGCGAGGGCGACTTCCGCCTCGAATCAATTGTGCAAAGGCTGAAAGCGATCGGGTACACGGGCGCCGTTTCGCTGGAACTGATGAACCCGGTCCTTTGGTCGCTGAAGGCCACACAAGTGACCGAACTCGGCATGACCTCTTTGCAGCGACTCCTGAAGTGAAGATCGATGGCAGACTGCCTTTCAAGTCCGCGCGATCCACTAACTCTGTCCGTATATTGATAGTCGATAAGCAGACCGCAGCGCGGAGCAAGGGTGGTACGACCCGCCAATGCTCCCCCTCAGAAAACCGACCCGAAATTGTAACGATCACATGCCAAGCATTCTCGACCGGATCGTTGAAACGAAGCACCGCGAGATCGCGACTGCAAGTGCCGCAGTACCCGAGACCGAACTTGAGCGTCGCGCGGCCAACACAGCACCGACCCGTGACTTCAAGAGTGCGCTCAGCCAACCGGGATCAGTTACCGTCATCGCGGAAGTGAAAAAAGCTTCGCCGTCCGCGGGCGTGATCCGTGCCGATTTCGACCCCGTTCGCATTGCCACCACTTACGCACAACACGGCGCGGCGGCGATCAGCGTGTTGACCGACCGCGACTACTTCCAGGGCCAATTACAGTACCTCACCGACGTCAAAGCCGCGGTCGCGTGCCCGGTGCTTCGTAAAGACTTCATTCTCGACCGCTACCAGCTCCTCGAAGCCCGTTGCGCCGGCGCGGACGCGGTGCTGCTCATCGCGGAGTGCTTGCCCGGAGCGCGGCTCGCGGAACTCCAAAAACAGGCGACCGCGTTGGGACTTCACACGCTTGTGGAATTGCACGACGCCGACCAGTTGTCGCGCGTGTTGGATGCGGGCGCTGAGATCATTGGGATCAACAACCGCGACCTGCGGACATTTCAAACGCGCTTGGAACACACGCTGGATTTGCTGCCGAAGATCCCTGCTGACCGCATCGTTGTGAGCGAGAGTGGTATCAAGACACACGCGGACCTTGCACGCCTCGGTTCGGCCGGCGCGCGGGCGGTACTCGTGGGCGAATCACTCATGCGGGCCGAGGACATCGGAGCAGCACTCAATACCCTTCGCGGGAAGTAAGCGTTCTTACGGTTTCCGTAACGGACATCGGCCGACCGGTCCGGATCAGGTCGGCGCTTTGCTGGGAGGGCGTGCGGTCGAGAGTGCCCCCTCCCCGTCTCGTCGCTCGTCACCGCGCAGCACACGCCAAGCACACCACACCCACAGCGCGAGTAACAGGAACGTGTCGAGGGGGTACTTCACTCCCGTATCGGCTTTCAGTCGCGGCGTGGCCCCGCCACCCAGTTCCGTTGACGGGGTGGCGAAATAACCGAACCCCAGAGTCGCCTCCACTGCCATTCCACTAAGAGTGTTTTCCAGCAAGAAAAGCAGCACCAAGATTGTGAACGGAAACGAGTTCACGTAACCGAGCATCCGCGCGCCAAAAGGTTTTGGCGCGATTGGAGGTGTAGCTAATTCGCGTTCACTTGGAATTTTCGGCTCGAGCTCTCGTGGAGTCAACTCGAACGTCCCCGTCCGTAAGAACCGGCGCGGTTCGGCAAGTATCACCGCCACAGCAACGGCCGCGAGGAGCACGTCGTAATACATGAACCGGTAACACGTGAGGTACGCGCCGAGGAAGAGTAACCCGGCACTCAACCCCGTCGCGCGAGTCCGGTCACCTCGCAACAGGTAGATCAGCGTGGTCCCACCGAAAACTACGGCCCATAATCCCCATGCCAGCCCGTTCGCGAGTTGAGTTTCGCGCTCTTTTTCTGGTTTGCCAAAGTCGTGAAGGATACGGCGGGGAATACCGTGCAAGTCACGACTCAGGTGAATCCAGTTGTCGTTCACTTTGTAAAGGTCGGCCGCTGAGCGCCCGACTTCCAGCCAGTTGAACCAGCTCTCTAACCCGACCAAAGGAAGTGTCAGAGCGCCGAAGGCCGCTCCCGTCAGAACCATTGCGACACAGAAACGCCAGTTCCGCACCAAGAGCGGCACCAAAAAGAACGCCATTCCCCAAACGGGCTTGAACGCGAACAGCCCCCACACCATCCCACCTGCCACGGGGTACCCGCGGCTCGCGAATACCCACCCCCAAATGAGGATGCACAACGACAGGGCCGGGTTCTGACCGAGGTCCAGCGCGCCGCGCGTGCCCGGAAAATACAGGATGCACAGCGTCGCGATCGACCACCAGACCCGCCCCCGCGTGAGCAGCTTAACCCCCAACCCACTCGCCAGAATCACGAACAGGCTGAGTACCTGAAACGTGCGGTATGCGTACTGGGGGTTATCGATGAAACCGAACGGGGCATAGAACAGCGCGTGAACGGGCGGGTACAATGGCCCACCAATGGAAGGCTTGTTCACCGACTCAGCAACTCGCGGGGAAACCGAATCGGCCGCGTGTCTCTCCAGTGCCGCCGCAACGAGCGGGTTACCCGTGAGCGGTTGAGCGAGTTGGGCGGCAGCGGCCCCGCCCACAGTTTTCCAATCCTGAGCGGGGTCGTTCTCGTTCCCCATGAACCAACCCATCAGGTTGTCGGCGTCGTGGGCGACCGTGTCGCTCGGGCGCCCGAACACGGGTCCGTTGCGCTGGACCTGCGATTCAAACTCGTCCCGAAACCCGTCACGAAGTACGCTCCACTGCCGCTGCCGGTGGTAGAGCGCGCGCCCGTTCCCCGTCACCAGCATGCGCCCCATGAGCCACTGGCCGCCGAAGTCGATCTGCGCGTGCCCGCCGTTCCCGTCGGCGCGCTGGCGCTCGGGCGGGGCGCCCGGCGTGTTTCCGAGCCACTGAAACGCGCGGTACAGGAACACCGCGCTCGTGACGAGAACAACGATCCAAAGAATCGCGGCCAAACTCCACGGCGCACCAACCCAGGCCCACAATCGGGCCGGGATCACGTAACCGTGTTCGGGCGCGGAGGGGGATGAGGGAGAAGTCACGCGGTCGGCCACTCACCGGTGAACACTTCAGTGGCGGGACCGGTCATGTACACACAGTTATCAGTTTCGGACCATTCCAGTTCGAGATCCCCGCCCGGCAGGTGCGCGAGGAGTTTGCGCCCCGTGCGCCCGGTCAGCACGCCGGCCACACACACCGCACACGCCCCGGTGCCACACGCGAGCGTGATCCCGCTTCCGCGCTCCCACGTCCGCATGGTGACTTCGGAGGGCGAATGGACCTTCACGAAGTGCGCGTTGATGCGCCGAGGGAACACCGCATGGTTCTCGATCTTCGGTCCGACGGCCGCCACGAGATCCCGTTCACCGACGTGCAACCACTCGTCGTCAATGTACGCGACCGCGTGCGGGTTCCCCATCGACACGCAAGTCACTTCGAGCCGCTCCTTCGGGTGATCGAACGCGATCGGCACGCTTACGGGCGGGTCGCCGGGCAACGTGGTCGGAATCTTCGCAGATTCGAGGATCGGCTCCCCCATATTTACGCGCACGCGAGCAACTTTGCCGGCCTTCACTTCGAGATCGACGGTCAAGACGCCGCGCCCGGTCTCGATCGCGAGCCGGGGCTTCGTCGCGATGCCGTGGTCGTGTACGAACTTCGACACGCACCGCAGCCCGTTACCACACATCTCGGATTCGGAACCGTCCGCGTTGAACATCCGCATCCGGGCGTCCGCGCGCTCACTGGGGCAGATCAAAATAAGTCCGTCCGAACCGATACCGAAGTGCCGGTCACTGACCGCGCGGCTCAGAGCCGCGGGGTCGGCGGGCGGTTTCTGACGCACGCAATCGACGTAGACGTAGTCGTTGCCGATGCCGTGCATCTTCGTGAATTGCATACCGGTACTCCGATGTATTCCCCAATTGTAAGGCGGCGGGGCGCGCTGAACAGCCTCTCTTCACTACCCGACCTACCAAGAATCTCGGGCGCGCGACGATAATACCCGTTATGGAAAACGTGAAGGCCCCGACGCGAACCATTCGGCTCGTCCGCCCACCCAATGCGGACGGCGTAGGCGTCTTCTGCCTCGACATCGACGGGAAGTGCCAGTTCTACACGTTCCTCGAAATCCGGTGCGAGATCGGTGGGCGCGGGTTCGCGGTCCACCGACTCGGTCAGGGAGAGTTGTACCACGTCCGCGTGGGGGCACCTGAAAACACGTCTTGTGAATGCCTGGGGTTTTTAAGGTGGGGCCGCTGTAAACACGTCGCGGGACTCGCAGCGCTCATCAGAAAGGGTGAGTTACCGACTCGTTTGTAGTACCCGCGTCCCGAGCACGGTAGACCGCACCACCTTCGCTCACTGCCCGGCGCGCAGTTTCACCAGCAGGTCCCCGAAGTCTCGCGGCGGCGCCACTTCCCAAGATACATTCTCGCCCGTATCTGGGTGCGTGAACCCCAAACGGGTCGCGTGCAGCATCGGGCGCTTCGCGCCACTCTCGTCTGGGCGCGGTTTCCCGTTGATCGGCCGATCGTAGACCGTTTCCCCGCACAACGGCGCGCCGGCTTCACCCAAGTGAATGCGCACCTGGTGCGTGCGCCCCGTTTCCAACCGGCACCCCACGAGAGCGAAATCGCCCCACGACTCCAACACCGATACGTGCGTGACAGCGCGCTTGCCGTCTTCCGCGATCAGGTCCGTTGTGCTCCCGCGCCGACCATCGCCGCGGTCGCGCACGAGTACGGACGCGATCCGCGCCGCCTTCGGCACCCCACGGGTCAGCGCGAGGTAGCGCCGGTCGGTCGTGTGCTTGCGGAACTGCTTCGTGAGGTTTTCGGCCGCGGCGCTGGTTCGGGCGAATACGACCAAGCCCGACGTGTCGCGGTCGAGCCGGTGGACCGCCGTCACCGGCCGATCGGGAGTACCTAACAAGACGGGGAGCATCCCGGCGAGCGTCTTCGTCAGGAACCGCTGACCGTGTTCACCGAACTCGTCGGCCTCGTCCTTGTGTCGCATCGTCGTCAACCCGACCGGCTTATTCACTACGACCACGGCATCATCAACGTAAACGATCGCGTCGAGTTCGAGTGAAGGAGCCAACGGGTGCGCGGGGGGAACTCGGTCCCGTCTGCGCTCGGGGGTTTTCGGCGCGGTCTTAGTGGTCTTGTGTGGCGCGGGGGCCTGTGAGCGTTTTTCCCCCGGCTTGCCCTTATTCCCAGTTACGATTCCCTTCTGTTGATCCGGCGTCTTGCCATCCTTGCCCCCGGGAGTCTTCTTCATCTCGACCGTACCCGTAGCAAGTTCCACGCGCTTACCGAGTTTCAGTCGCCGGGCGACGTCGGTCTCGACCTGGCCGCTCACTTTGACGTGCCGCCCCTCGACGAGGCGCTTGGCCCGCGCCCACGGGATGCCGAACCGCAATTTGAGCACCGCGGCGAGCGTCTGCCCGGCCTCTCGGCGATCGACAACGAACTGAATCGGCGGCACGAAAGCACCTCGGCGTGGAGCAACAACGAAAACTGCGAACTAAACTCTTTTGTAGCAGCCCACAAGAAAGGAACCTGCAAACAACCGGAAACATCGGTTAGCGCGGGCCGAATTCTCGGTCGCGCGGAGCGTCAGTTCGCTTGACACTGTTTACCGTCCGGCCATAGCCTGGACACGGACCTTCTCGATCAATTCCGTCCCGCACGGTGCGATGTGCAACTGATCGCTCCCGACATCCTGGCCGAAGCCCGCGGGATGACCGGCGCAATGGCCGGGACCATTACCGTGCTCGGCTTCGCGCTGTGGCTGTTCGGTTGGCGCTGGCACCGGTTCTGGGTCGTGGCCGGAATCACCCTCGCTGCCGGGTTGATCGGCCTGAACGCGGGCCGGACCACCGGCGGAACGCAGGTGATGGCGATCGGGATTCTGGTCGCGGTTTCAGCGGGGTTGCTCGCTCTGGAATTAGCGAAAGTGCTCGCGTTTGTAGCCGGCGGGTGCGGGGCGTGGCTCGCGGTCCAGTGGGTGCTCCCACAAGCCCAGGAACTCTGGGCCGTGTTCTTTTGCGGCGGGTTGTTCGGGCTGCTTCTCTACCGTCTCTGGACCATGCTCCTCACGAGCCTCATGGGAGTGCTCCTCGCCGGACACGCGGGTACTCTGCTAATCGAACAGTTCTGGGGCATTAATGCCGGCGATTGGGTGACACAAAATGTCGCGGCCCTGAACGGCGTGGTAGTCGGGTTCGTTGTGCTCGGCGTCCTGATCCAAGCGGTCTCGACGCGCGATCCCGAACAGGCAACGGAGTTGGATAAAGAGGACGAAGAGAGCACCGAAGACGAACCTCCACCGCACGTTCCGACCAAAACCGCAAAACCGGCATCCGGGTGGAAGCTCCTCAATTCACGAAAACCCACCTGATCGGGAATTGAGTCTGGTTTCAAATCGCGCCGTGTAAAAAATGAATCGGTTTCACCTCGAAGTAACGAAGGTGAAACCGACTCGCGCTACCTCAACTCGACATTCGCCCGGATTACCCGCACTTAGTCGAGGTTGGTTCCCCCTCCGTAGTCCCAGTCGTAAACGGCCCCGTACCAAGCGTACTGGCCAACCGACTGACGAACCCCGCGCACGCTCCCGTCGCTCATCGAGACCTGAAGTACCCCCAGGGCACTAAAACTCTGTGCCAAGTCGTACCGGCAATCGGCGGCCGCGGGCCGTGTTTGGAACGGGCCGATCGGGGGTTTGGTCCAATATTGATCGTTCGAGTAGTCGTAGGTGTACGGGTTGACGTAGAGCGTCATCGTGTAATACGGGTCCGGCGTATACGGCTCGCCCTTGGAGTAATAGTCCCCGAAGTTCCAAGCCTGCTGACGGATGTAGTTGTACTTCGTACCCGGATCCCAGTAATACGAGAACCGGGTTTGGCAGACCGTGTACCCCTCGGTGAACATCACCACATTCGAGGTGCCAATGTTGAACTTCGTGAGCGACTTCGAGGAAGACAGGGACGAACCGTTCGGGAGGTAGCTGACGGGACTGTTGTTCTTGGGGTCCGTGTCGATAGTCGGATCGTTCGGGGCGATGTACGTCTTCACCTTGCCCCCGGGCGCCTTCCACGCGACGTTAGCCGTGAACGATCCAAGGGTGTACTTCCCCTGCTGGTAAATGTTCCCGGTCCCGGAATACGAGCCGGACTTGAAGTGCGCGTCCTGTTCGACGTAGGGCAGCAAGCCGTAGAACACGTTCCCCACGTACCCGGCGCCGTAGGTGTAGTAGTAGGTTTGGGACGGGTCTTTCCCGGTGTACAGCGAGTCGCCATACGAGCTGGGTAGTTTCTTGTTCGCGCTCTCGTAGTTGTGCGCCGCGAGCGTCATTTGTTTCAGGTTGTTCTGCCCCTGAGTGCGAGCGGCAGCCTCTCGGACTTTCTGGACGGCGGGGAGCAACAATCCGATAAGGATCGCAATAATTGCGATCACCACCAACAACTCAATTAGTGTGAACCCGGCACGGGTCGATCTCCGACTCATGAGCGTCTCCCGAGTAGAGCCGCAAACGCGGTTATAAAGGCGCAATTCAATTGGTGAGAATCAGATCAAAGGTCGTATCCCCGGCAACCGTCAGTTTGAGAGGGTTCGCCGTGGTGCTCTGACCGTACTTGGTGTGAGCGGCTCGGTACTTGGCCTGTTCCTTGGCGGGAATGGTGAACCGTAACTGTTCGAGGAACGGGGCCGGTAATGGCTGAATACCGAACCCGCCTCCCTTTCCTTGAGGGCCGGGAGTGCCACCCGGCCCCTTCATCGGCGCGGCCATCTTTCCTGGAGGTCCACCCTTAGCCGACGGACCGGCAGAAACACTCCCGCCGGTCGGAAACGGCATCTTGCCGTCGGGGTCCAACAGTACGATGGCCGCGGCCGGACCGTCTGGGGCACCGGTCAGTTTGTAGGTTCCGGTCTTGTCGATCGTCCCGATGGACATCACCAGTCCGTCGGACGTAAACAGCAGCACACGACCGACCACGAGCGGGTCGCCGTTCAGTGTCGCTTTTCCCGAGACGGTAGACGTTCCACTCTTGGCGATGGGGATGCCGAAGGTGGGGTGCTCTTTGTCATTCGGAGCCGTTTTGATTTCGGGTGGTCCGGTCCCGCACCCCGCCAACAGCGAGGTACCGAAAACGAGTACCGCAAAACACGAAGAGGTGCGCGTCACCACGGGCCGACCTCCCAGATTTAGAGGTCGTTAACAATATCGCCCGCGTCGGGAGTCAGAGCCGCTTCCCAGGTCGTGTTGCTGACCCCGGCCCGGACCCCGCGGACGCTCCCGTCCATGAGCCCGACTTGAATCACGCCCGTAGAGTGCGATTGGGGAAGTGAGGAATCGCAGGAGTAGCTTTGAGGCTTGCTCTCGAACGTCTTCCCTGCCACCCGAGCGAACGCCGGGGCCCCGTTGGTGAACGTATAGTTGTAGTTGTACGTGATAGTTCCGTCGGAATACGTATAGCTAGAGGTCTGGATTTGAGCGTCCTCGACGTTCATCGCCCAATACCCGTATCGGTACCCGTAGGAATACGTGTACGTGATCACGTTCCCCACTTGGGACGAGCTCGAGGCCCCGGACGAGTAGCAGTACGAGAACCCCTCGGCGACCCCGATCGTATTGCTGCTCCCGTCCGAAATCCCGAGCATCGTGCGCTTCCCGTCGAACACGTCGCTGTTGGTGATGTAGCTCACCGCCGGGGACTGGTCATAGGCGGTCAGGTCGTTCGGCGCAATCAGCACCTTCACCGAGGGAGCACTGTAGTCGTAGCTCCCACCGGAACTCGCGCCCTTGTTGGCGTAGGTCGCGGAAACGTAGTTGGTGGTGGTTTTGGAGTTGTAGTTGTACTGGCTGAACGCGCCCGTGTTGGCGGTGAAGATGTTGTTCTGCTCGATGTACGGGAACAAGTGGAAGAAGGCGGTCCCGTCCACACCCCCGGGAGTTCCATAGGGGGTGGAACCACCCGGGGTTCCGGTGGGTTTGGTGGGGGTCCACCCGCACGCGGGTGGGAACTTGTTGTTCGCGTCGTGGTAGCTCTGGGCCGCCAGACCAATTTGCTTCAAGTTGTTCTGCCCCTGCGCCCGCGCCGCCGCGTCGCGCACTTTTTGGACCGCGGGCAACAGCAGCCCGATCAAAACCGCGATGATCGCGATCACCACTAACAACTCAATGAGCGTAAAACCCGCTCGAGGTGGACGGAACCGCAGCATTTGAAGCACCCCCGAGACGATCGTTCGGCGCAGCGCGTACCGTAGGCCGGCCGATCATCGACTGAATGAAGCGGAACGAATGGTGGGCGTCGAACGATAAGGCAAACCGAGACGCTAGGAAGAGAGTTCGCCCGGACTGCGTTCGCGTAAATGAAACAACTTCGCGGGCAAGGCTTCCGCGAAGTTGTCAGTTCCATCCCGCGAATCTGAATCTACCCAAAGATAATCGCCGACCGGTCTGAGGTTGTCAACGCTCAATTTTCACAATTTCTCTCCCGGACAATAACCAACCGAGTTCTCACGACGAATCCAATCGACTCAAAGCAAGGTGCGTGCCGCACGTTCTCGATACATAATCTCAACAAAAACGCCTTGATTTCATTAATTTCGCCCCAATTCCGCCACCGTACACGAGAGCATTCTGCCCAGAGTCACCGCATCTCGTGCACCCGAATCGGGCCAAATTGTGAAAGAAAGAGGCTCGAAATTGTGAAAGAAAATTCGACACAGTGCCAGTCGCCGAGAAACCTGATAGAGACTGGCAAGTCCTCAATAGCGAACCCGGCGACTGGCCGACGCTCACCCGTCCCTCAGCATCTCTCTCGCAGCGTTCAGACCACAGGCGCCCATAACGCCACCACCCGGGTGCGCGGCGGCGCCGCACATGTACAGCCCCTTCACCGGGGTACGGTAGTTCGCGTACCCGGCAACCGGGCGGAAACTGAACATGCTCGACAGGCTCATCGAGCCCTGCATGATGTTCCCCCCCGTAATGCCCCACATCCTCTCCATGTCCGGCGGCGGGATCACGAGCCGGTGCAAGACACTCGATTTGAAGCCCGGTGCGTACTCCTCCAAGATGTCGAAACAGCGGTCCGCGAACCGGTCCTTCTCAACATCCCAGGTCGAGTCCTTCAGATGGTACGGTGCGTACTGCACGAACATACTCAGGATGTGCTTCCCTTCGGGCGCGAGCGTATTATCGAGTGCGGTCGCCATCGTACATTCGAGCATCGGGTCGCGTGCGCAGCGCCCGTACTTCGCGTCATCGAAGGCGCGCTCGATGTAGTCCTGGTCCGGGCACACGTGCATCGTACCGTGGTGCTGCGGACCGACCTTCCCGTCCGACGGCAGCGCCTTCCAGTTCGGCGGGCGGTCCAGCGCGGCATTGATCTTCACCGTCGCACTGGAGTAATCGATCTTCTTCACCTGCGCGACGAATTCCGGCGGCAGGTCTTTCGCGTCCATCAGCTTCAGGAACGTGACGTTAGCGTCTGCGCCGGAAGCCACCCGCTTCGCCCGAAATTCGGTGCCGTCCTTGAGTGCGACGCCGATCACGCGCTCGTCGGCGACCAGAATCTTGCCCACGTCCGCGTTCGTGCGGATCTCGACCCCATAACTTTTCGCCGCGGACGCAATACTGTTCGAGATCGTGCCCATCCCCCCGCGAACGTACCCCCACACACCGCGAACGCCGTTGCACTCGCCCATGACGTGGTGGAACAGCACATACGCGGTACCGGGGTGCGAGGGCGGCGCGAACGCGCCGATGACCGCGTCCGTCGCGATGGTCGCTTTCAACTCCTCCGACTCGAACCACCGATCGAGAATCGGCCGCGCGGCGCCAGTGAGAATCTCCACCGCTTCGGTGGCGGTCGTGCGACCCAACCCGCGGAACCCGAGCCCGAGTTTGCCGAGCTTCCAGAGGCTCCCGAGCCCGCCGAACGGGTCGGGTGGGGTCTGCGTTAGCATCGGTTCGAGGAAGTCCGCGACGCGCGTGAGCATGTCCTCGTATTTCGGGTACGCCTCCGCGTCCTTCTTCGAGAACTTCGCGATCTCGCGATACGTCAGATCCTTATCCGGTCCCATCATCAGGTACCGGCCGTCCGGGAACGGCGTGAACGACGACGGGCTTCGCGGGAGCATCTCGAAGCCGTACTTCTTCAGCTCCAGATCGCGAATGATTTCGGGGCGCAACAGGCTGTTGACGTAAGCCGCGGTGGACACCTTGAAGCCGGGCCACAACTCCTCGGTGATGCAGCACCCGCCGACGATCTCGCGGCGCTCCAGCACCAACACCCTGTACCCGGCCTTCGCGAGGTACGCGGCGGTGACGAGTCCGTTGTGCCCGGCCCCGATAATGATGGCTTCGTAAGTGTTTGCTGGCATGGCGGCGTCTCAATGGAAGGGTAGCGTCACTGATAGGAACGCGAACACGAAAAGCCCACGATGAGAAAACACATTGCGATCGAATAGGCAAAAATAACATAAATAAAACTATATAAATATTATCATATAATTGTTATTAACAATACAGTGCGGGTTTAGATGATGCATTTATGCCGCTGTTTCTTGTGGGACTTGGCGGCCTGGGTGTTGCGCTTCTGGTGGTACCGGATCACGTCGCTGGTGTGCCGTACCTCGGGCACGCCGCGCTGACGGCGGAACACCGCTTGGCACCGCTGGTTCCGCGCCCGGCACACCTGTTCCGCCGTCGGCGCCAGTTTCCCCCCCCGCAGCCGCTCCGTGCGGGTGGCGACGAACCCGAGGACGATCAGGGACGGGGTCAGGTGCCGTATCAGCCCGGTGTAGTTCCGACCCTCGTAGCCCATCAGTCCCGCTTCTTGCTTCCCCAAGCGGAACCAATGTTCCACCGTACACCGCCGGAACGCCACGGCCAGCACCCGCGTCACCGACGCGGTCGTCGCGTTGCTCAGGAAGTACTTCATCTCCCCGGTGCCCTCGTTGATCGCCGCCACCCGTGTGTGCTCCCGATCAGCCACCCACACGGCCGCGGTCGCCGCGCGCCAGAACGAGGCCCGCACCGTCCGGTGCGCGATCCGGTGTCGCGTCCCACCCCGGGCGTCGTCCGCACGCAACCGCGCGTCCGCGCGCTGAGTCTTCGCGCCGGCCTTGTCCCGCACGCGGAAGTTCACCGGCACTTCGGCCACGAACGGTTGGTCCACCAGGTTCAGGAACTTCAGGAACGGGACCGCCGCCCCCGTACCCTTCGTCGAACGTGAGCCAGTCGAACCTCACCCCGTTGGCGCTCAACCGGATCAACTGGCCCATCGCCAGTCGCCACTTGGTCCGGTGCCGGACCGCGTCCGGGATGCCGGGCGCCCGGCACCTCAGCCGGTCGTCAGACCAGGCCTTGGGGAGGAACAAGTCGGCGTCGAGCAGGGCCTGGAACGTGCCCTTCGTGACTCCGATGTGGACCGTCACGATGCCGTTATCGACCTTTCCCACGCACCCCAGGTACTGGCGCTGTACCCCCGGCGTGTGGTCGCCCCACTTGCGGCAACTGGTCTCGTCGATGACCCCGACCGTCCCGATCCCATCAGACGGTAGGCTCGCTACCACCGACCCGAGATGTTTCTGCAGCGCGTCGCGGGCGTCGTTCTGGTCCCAGTGGGCCGTCACCAAGAACTCCTGGAGGGTGCGGACGGCGCGATCCCGGCGGCCAGAGCGATCGGTTCGATACTCTTACGCGGCCGATCGGACAACAACCCCCGGCAGTACGTATCGAAGTGGCCCGCCGTCCGGTTCTGGCCGAAACCGCCACGGAACCGACGCAGATACGCCCCGAACGCCGGCTACAACTCCACGATTTCCTGCTCCGTAGCTGTTCATCGGGGAGCACGACCGATGTACGAAACGGTGCCAAACCCGCGCTGTACTGCTAACGTTACGTCAATCGTTACCATTTAAGGCCGCGGGCGCACACTGGCCAATCCGTGAAGGGCCAACCGGGTGGTTAACAACTTAAGTTTAGGCCCATTTACTCTCGGGCGACGGCGGCCGCACCTTGAAGCATGGCCTGGAGTTGCGTCCATCCGCGCCAGAGCACGATCCCCCCCGGTGGTGCGTCGTGTGTGCGGTTCTGGTGCCCGCCCAGCCGCGCCAGCGCCATCACGAACTCGCGCACGGTCCAATCCGCGCGCCCGCGCGTGGCGCCACGCCGATAACACGACCACCCACAACCGCGGGACGTGGTGCGTGGCCGGTTCCGACGCCCGTTGCGGATCCCGCGCGAGGTCGCGCAGTTCCAACAGCGACACGGCCACGACCGACAGCACACCGATGGTCACCTCCAAGGCCCCGCGCGTGGTGAACTGCAACGACTCGATCTCGACGCCCGTTTTCATCACCTTATGATATTCTTCCACCACCCAACGCGCGCGGTACCAATCCACACGCGCCCACGCGTCCGACTCCGTGGCGACCCGAACGTTCGTCAGCAAGATCCATTCGATCCCCTTCTGCCCGGCCGGAGGATCCACGTCCCACACGCGGACCGCGCAAACCGGCAACGGGGGCGCGTCGTGGTCCCCGCGCGGCTGACGTGGGGGCACGATCGTCACGTCCGCCCACGCCAGCGCTAACGGGGCCGTGCGGGGACCACGGCCCGGCGCCTCCTGGACCTCCTGAGTGCGGCACGCGCGGGCCATCAACGTGTGGGTGCGGATGAGCGCGTGTAACCGGGCCTTCGCGACGGCTCCCGACCCGTCGACCTGTTGCACCGTGCGATTGTGCTGGGACCGTACCAGGTACGCCCGTTGTGCCTTGTGCTCGTGGGCCAAGAATTCGGTGACGTCGGCCCCGCGATCGGCAACATCGACCCACAACCGACCGGCCGGTGCATGGGGGATCTGCTCGACGGCCCTCTTCCACAACCGGCTCTCCCGATCCGGCGCGCGTTGGCGCGGGGCCTTGGTTTCGTTCTTGGGCACCTTGCGGCGCTTGTGGAGCCATTGTCCGGCCAACCCCAGGACGCGCCGGTCCGGGGTTACGGCCAAGGCGTTGTGGATGTACAACCCGCGCCCGTGGCCGTCGCCAATTTGCCCCAGATCCTCGATACTCAAGCCCGAGTAATCCCCGATGGTGGTATCGTGCAACACGAGCACCACGCCCGTCTCATCTCGCATCCGTTGCCACGTGCGTGGGGCGGCGCGGATGATGTGTGCGTGGGTGACGTCGGGTTCGTTGGCCAACCGATAGTACCCCCCGAGCGCGGCCGGGTCGTGGAACTTCGCCGGCAATGAACCGCCCGGGTGTTCGTGGATGCAGGCCGCCGAATGAACCAACCGCGCCGTTCGCCGAGCGTCGCCTAAATCCGCTTGGCCGAATTGGTCCGCCGCCCAACTCTGCGAACGAGTGCTTGGTGCCCGTGGCACGGGTGACCTCCCACAACTCCTTTACAACTTCACACTTATTACGGCGGCATGAAAGATACTCATTAATCAACATGTGGCAGCGGCATAGAGCACGCAGGGTTGGAGGAAGTAACTGACGACGTGTTTGGGCAGGCGGCCGAGCTTCCGCATGACGTGTTGGAGTTTCGCGCGCAACGCCGGTTTGGAGTCCGGCGCCCCGCCCTCCGTCACGGCTCTCTTCACGTCGTTGTTGAGATATTCGTCCGGGTTCCGTTCCGGCGCCCGGCGGGGCAACTCGAACAGTTCCAACCGGTCCGCGTGCGCCGCCACCCATTCCGTCACCACGCTACTCTGATGGACCTTCAGTCGGTCCACGATCAGGAAGATCTTGCCCGTCGTGGTCCGCAGCAGGCGGCTCAGGAACACGACGAATCGTTCGCCCGTCATGGCCCCCGGGTACGTCATGAACCGCAGCATCCCTTCGTTAGTAATCGACGACACCATGTTGATGCCGACGTGCGGATCGGGCACCTCCATCGTCGCCCGCTGTCCCTTGCGAGCATACCCGTACCCCGAACAGTGGTCGGCCACGATCCCGGTCTCGTCGCACCAGTGGATCTCCGCACGCTCCTTGCGGGCACGGCCCTTGAGGGCCGGGTACGTGTGCTCGAGCCACTGCCGCACCTCCTCCGGATCTTGCTTCTTGGCGTGACGAGCGGGCTTCTTGGCCGTGTACCCCCAGCGCCGCAGGTACTCGCCAACGGTCCGCACCGCCAGCACCACGTCGCACTCCGTGCGGATCAATTCGCCGATCGCGCGCCGGCTCCACAGCGCGGAGGCGATCCCGAACGTAATGCAAGCCGTTTTCGATCTGCCAGTGGTCACGGAGAATGGCCCGAAGTGTCGCCGCGTTTGCTCGCTCCATCGATAGGCTTGTGATCCCGTACACCACCTCCACCGTCCTATTCCCTTTCACGGTCCGCTCGCGCGTGATTCGCAGACCTTGCTTCAGCCCCTTCCACTTCTGACCTGCCGTCAAGATCGGTGTCGACTCCAACGTCCGCTTCTCGATCCGGCCGTGCCCTTTCTCCGATGTCGTGACGACTCGGTCCGCCGGTGCCGAGAAGCGGACGTCTTCAGGGGGAAGTGGCCGCCGCGATCCCTCGGGCGGCGGTTTCAAAGGCGAACCCGCCCTCGATATCGGCCTCCAATCCGGGTTGGTTGTCCTTCACGACGAGGAGGTACTCGCCGCCCCTGTCGATCACCTGTTCCGCCACGTCGCGCTGGCAGAACATCGCATCTCCGACCACGACCCGGCCCTGGAGCGGCAGGATCCCCAACAGCCCCAGAGCCGCCTTGTGTTCATTGGTTTTGGAGCCCACGCGAACCTGGGCGAGTACGGCTTCAACAGCCGGAGCGTAAGCGGCAACGAGGTGTTGGCCGGGCACGTCACCATCTCGGCTGCCCCGCAGGGTTTTGCCGTCGATGGAGATCTGCTCGAACGCGCGCGGCGCGATGCGATCTCGAATCCATTGGGAGATGGTGGCTTCGAGTTGTGGTGCGTCGAAGCGGCGTAGCGTCCGGGAGAGGGTGGACGCGGCGGGTGTCTTCCCCCGCCGGAAGCCCAGTGCGTGGGCGAGTGGTGCTCCGTGTTGCCGTCCGAATCGTGCGATCCCCTGAAGGCTCTTGCGCCCCATGAGCATGGCCAGAACCACCAACCCCGTGACCGCGGGTAACGGGTGGATGAGTCCGTGGGTGCCGCGTGGCTCGGGCAGGGCGGCGAAGGCTTCGTGGAGTGTGCAAGCCGGCATGGGCTATCTCGGGAACCGTCGGGAACGAGGTGCCCCAATTACCTACACCAACCCAAACCCACAAGGTGAAACAAGGAATGGCCCTGGTGGACCTCCGCGCGCTCCTTGCGGGCACGGGCCTTGAGGGCCGGGTACGTGTACTCCAGCCACAACCGCACCTCCTCCGGATCTTGCTTCTCGGCGTGCCGCGCGGGCTTCTTGGCCGTGTATCCCCAGCGCCGCAGGTACTCGCCAACGGTCCGCACCGCCAGCACCACGTCGCACTCCGTGCGGATCAATTCGCCGATCGCGCGCCGGCTCCACAGCGCGGAGGCGATCCCCAACTCCTCGGGGCTTTTGGTGTCGATGAGCTGTTGAACTTGAGCGGCCTGTTCGTCGGAAAGAGCCGCTCCCGAGCCTTGCGGTCGCCCGGTCCGTTCGTGGGGAATGGCTTCCAATCCGCCGCCGGAGTAGGCCACCCACCACCGGCACACGGTTTCGGGAGCGACGCCCAAGATGCTGGCGACATCGAATTGCGTGAATCCCCGCTCGCACGCACGCAACGCGCGTAACCGCAGGGCGTCAAGCACGCCATCGGGTAGCTGGCGGGTGTCGGGTAAGGTCAAAGCCATAACGACCTCCGATCTCTCAGATCCACGGCCCGGCGGGTGAGAGCCGAGTCAACAGCCATTATTGAGCATCTTTCACGCCGCCGTAATAATTCTCTGTGAATCCTTGTAGGACGCGCAACAGGTATTTGTGATCGAGTGCGGCATTGAGTCTCTTGGCCTTGCTGCTGCCCTTGCCACCATCCTGCTTGAACAACGACGCCGCGACTCGGCGGATGACCCCGAGGTTGGCTCCAGCGTTAGTATTCCGTGTCCGGTTCGCGCCCTAACGAAACGGCACATCGAGGCACCAGTGCAACCCGTTCTCGACGCCCCAGTGGCCCCGGATGTAACGGGCCAACTCGTCGGCCGAGGCCCACAGGCTGGTGAGGTAGTGCGCCGAACTGGCGTTCCGGTCGCTCACCGCGCGCTCCCGACTGACCATCACCACGGCACCCACACCGGCCCACTCCTCCGGCGCTCCCGGCACACCGCGACCACGGCACCCACACCGGCCCACTCCTCCGGCACCCCTTCGGGATCGCGGATCACGGTCACATACCGCTCCTCGTGTCGCCCGTGACCGTCCTCCACCGACGAGGCCATGTCGCACCCGGCGAACTCCGCCTCGGCCGCCTTCTCGAACACCGCGACAACGGCTCGGTGCAGCGTCGGCTGGTTCCCTTTCACCGTCACCAGGTACGCCCCGCCCTGCTCACGGATCTGCGTGACAACATCCTTCTGACCGAACGCGGCATCGAGCGTCACCAACGCGCCCCTGAGGTCCAGCACCTTCAGCAGCTCAGGCACGGCCGCGATCTCATTGGACCCGTTGGGCACCGGCACCTGGCCCAGGAACAGGTTGTTCTCGGTGGCCCACGCGTTGACCAGGTGCGGGCACCCGGTGAACGTGTCCCCGGGCGCGGCCCGGCACGCCTTCCCGTCGATCGCGATGGCCCGCAACCCGGTGCCCTCGCACAGGTCCGCCATCCATGCCCCGAAGCACGCCGAGAACTGGTCCCGGTCCAGCACCGAGAGCACCCGGTTGAACGTGTCGTGGCTGGGGATCCGTTGGGCAGTGCCAAGAACGTCCGGAGCCACTCCTCACGGGCGTCCCCGAACCGCTCGATCTCCTCGAAACTGTCGGCCCCACAGATCACCGCGCACAGGGTGATGACCAGAATATCGTCGAGACGGTACCACTTGGTCCGATCCACACGCGGATCGGGCAGGTCGGCAAAGTAACGGGCGCAACGCATCTCGGGCTTCGACATCGCGGCGCCCCAGGGGCTACCGACGGTGTATGCCTATCCCGTTACCGCGTCAGGAGTTCAAGATGCGTGAACCCTGCGAGTGACACATCGAGACCAGCGAAACCATGATCCACCTCATACTCCGGCGATTGCCACCGCTCCCATAATTTTCAGATGCCCTGTGTGTGGGGAGGGAACTCGGGTACGGTTTCTTCGGTCGGTTGGGGGCTTTTCGCGGATGCGGCAAACCACTAGACTTGTCTATGCGTCATTGACCGTGCTGGGTTGGCGTGCCTCGTGGCAGTCATTTCCCACAATGAGAATTTACTACCGCCAAATGTAACGGTAGTAAATTTAGTTAGTTTTTAGCGAACGAAAGAGTCTGAAACGCTAGGAAAGTCAGTATTTGGAGAGGTGGCAGAGTGGTCGAATGCGTCGGTCTCGAAAACCGATATGCCCGCAAGGGCATCGAGGGTTCGAATCCCTCCCTCTCCGCTGTCCTGTCGGCCCGTGTGGCGCAAGTGCTTGCCACACGGGCCTTTTGCCTTTCTGGAACATCCCAGAGCATCCCGTTTGTGGCAGTTTTTGTGGCAGTTTGTGGCAGGAGGGATCTCTGAGGATGGCATGTCCAAGGCGAACTCGTTCCGCGTCGGCAAGGTGAGCGGCTACCTCCGCGGCCGCGTCTGGTACCTCTGTTACTTCGAGAACGGCAAGCGCCGCCGCCCCCGCGCCGGGGCTGAGCGCGACGCCGCCCGCCAATTGGCGGCGCAGGTCAACTCCCAGCTCGAGACCGGTGCTCCATCCGCGATGTCGTTCGAGCCGATCGGCGTTCCTGCTCTGCGGGACCGGTGGCTCGAGCACCACGAGCAGGTGCGGCGGTCGTCGGTCCAGTCGATCGCCCGCTACCGCACCGCCACCGACCACCTGCTCCGGTACCTCGCCGAGCACCCAGTGCGGCACGCCGGCCAGTTCACCGCGGCCCAAGCGGCGGCGTTCGTCGGTCACCTGCGCTCCCTGCGAGTGTCGCCGAACGGGCACGCGAACACCCCCAAACGTCCACTCCTGGACAAGGGGGTACGGTACGTGCTGGAGTGCTGCCGGGCGCTGTTCAACCACGCGGCCAAGCGGCGGCACCTGCCCCCGTACGCCGACAACCCGTTCGCTGCCATCGAGATCGACCGCATCCCGGTGGAAACCGCCCGCCCAATAGAACTGCTCACCACGGAGCAGGAACGCAGGCTCCTGAGCACGTGCGACGACTGGCAGTTCCCGGTGTTCCTGACCCTCCTGCTGACCGGCTTGCGACCGGGCGAACTGTGCCACCTGCTGCTCCCCGACGACCTCGACCTAGACGCCGGGGTGGTGCGGGTGCGGAACAAGCCGCGGCTCGGGTGGCAGGTGAAGACGCGCAACCAGCGCGACGTGCCGCTGGTGCCCGCGCTGGTGGACGTGCTTCGGGTTCACCTCGCGGGCCGCACCTGCGGCCCCGTGTTCCGGCGGCGCACGTGGGCCGACGACCGGCTCGGGCTCGATATGTCTTCCGCTGCGGCCCTCGAACGGGAATTGACGCGCCGGTTCACCGAGTGGGAAGCAACTCGCGATTCGTCCCACCGGGGTGCTCGGGCGCGTCTGGCCGGTCGGCTGTGGTGCGACATCGGGGCGGTCGACGAAAACCGTGTGCGGGTCGAGTTCATCCGGGCGGCGCGGGCCGCAGGGCTGGTCGGCCAGACGGCCCCGAAGGTGTTCCGCCACCAGTTCGCCACGGTGCTGCAGGAGGGCCGAGTCGATCCGCTGGTGCGGAACCTGCTCATGGGGCACGCCGCGGCCGGCGCGCGGGCACCGGGGCACGGGCTGGGGATGACCGCGGTGTACACGCACACGCGGCCCGAGACCGTGCGCGAGCAACTCCTCGCGGCGCTCGCTGACCGACCCGCGCTCGCGGTCGCGCGCGACTGGTTCGTCCGCCACAATCGACCGGATGTATAAATATTCGATCAAAACGCGTCAAGATACTTAGGTGCGGCCGGATAGCTATCGCAAACCTCGTGGACAACGCAGTTCTGGCCGACAAGTGCCTTTGTGGGCGAGGACACAAGGAGTGCGACCGGCGGTGGCCTTCTACCACCGTCGGTTCTTCCGTTACCAGAGCCCATCAGCGGAATTGTGACGGTTGGAGATCTGAGGCACCCCTTCCAACGAGTCGTGGGCTGAGCGTGGCTCGCGCTTCCTCTCATTGCACTTCTTTTGGGTTATTCGCTCCGGGACATGGAACGGCTCGCGAGCATTCACCTTCATTGCAGCGCTTGGCGCCGGAAGACGGAGCTCGTTAGAATTTGAAGTTAAGCCGGACGGTTCGACGATGATGGCGCTCGACGAGCGTCGATTTATTCATCGTCGCCAAGGCGATAACCCCTGCCGAACGCGATACCTGCCGCGTCTAACGAACCGAGTCGTGAATGCAGCCCGAATCTCCGACCGATCTCGATTACGAGTTGCTCGACGACGTGCTGCCCGGCGTGACCTCCGCGACGTGCGCTTTACGGAGCGAACTCGTCGGCTGTCGTGCCGTCGCGATCGGACCGCTCGTGGAGTACGCGTTTCAGGCCGCCGCGTCGCAAGGTGTGCTCCCCTCGTTGCCGGAGGTGGCCACTTCCGAGGTGGCGAGCGCACTCGAGCAAGTGCTCAAGAGACGCTGGTCGGCACAAGCGGACAAGGCCACCTCGATGCACTCTCGGCCATTCGAGTTCAGTCGGGTGCCGGGTCGAAAGGACGTCTCCGACCCCCACCTCGTCGCGTTCGTCCAGCGGGTGAAGCACGCGGCGACGCGGGCCGGCTTCGACACGGACACGGCCAGGAAGCTCGCGGCCAGTTTTCTGGAACTGGCCGATAACCTTTGGGAGCACAGCAAGGCGCCGGCTACCGGCCTCGTCGGCTATCGGACCGCGACCGGCGTCTTCGAATTCACGATCGCAGACCGCGGCATCGGCGTCGTCGCGAGCATGAATGCGAAGGCCGAGTATTCGGACCTGACCGACGCCGGAACCGCGCTCGAGCTGGCACTTTCGCTCAGCGGAACCGAATACGGGCGGCGGACCGGACGCGGGGACGGCTACCGAAACATGTTGGCCAATCTCTCCAATATGTGGGGCGAGATTCGTGTTCGCAGCGGCGACCACGGCCTCGCCCTCGACGGAACCTCGCCGACGACACGCGAACAACGCACGTTCCAGACAACACATTTCCAAGGCTTTTTCGTTTCCGTTCTTTGCCGGCCGTGAAAAAGTGCGACCGAACTTGACTTCCAACGGTGGTGTGAGGTAATTCACGTGAATCACGTGAGGAATTACGAGTGCGGCTTTCTGTTCCCCAACTCGCTGGTGCGACCTTCGTTGCAGGAGCAACTCTCGGTTCCGCCGTTCGCGCCCGTGCCATTGCCGAGACCGGCACGCTGGCCGACGAGAGCGTGTTTCTCGACTTCGATGGGATCGAAGCCGCGACCGGGTCGTTCCTCCGGGAGGCTGTCCTCGGCCTCCGCGACTCCGACCAACTCGGCTCTCGCAATCTTTCGGTCGTCGTCGCCAACGCGAGCGAGTTGGTGTCCGAGGAGCTCGGCGAACTCTTGTCGCGGCTGCGGGACGTCGTCCTGTGCTGTCGGCTCGCCGCCGACGAGACTCCCGCCAATCCCTTCCTCCTCGGCGTGCTCGAGGACGCCCAGCGCCGGACGCTCGCCGCCGTCCTGAAGGTCGGTGCCACCGACGCAACCACCCTCGCCGGCATGCCCCGCCAGGACGGCGATCCCGACAAGATCGGCGTGACCGGCTGGAACAACAGACTGGCCTCACTCGCCGCGAAGGGCATCCTCCGCGAGACCCGACGCGGCCGAACCAAAACCTACCGTCTCGCGGTGGAGGGCCTGACCCTTGGGCGTTGATTTCGTGACCACCTGCACTCCGACCTTCACCAAGGGGTGGGACGCGGGCCTCGCCGACGTGCAGACGGCCGACCTGTTCACCGACATGCCGACCGAGGCGAGCCGCACCTGCCGCGCGGCCGCCAACGAGGCGGTGCAGCCCGGGGAAACCGTGTTCGTGCGGTTGTGCGGCGCGGAGGTGTCCGTCGTCCGCGGCCGCACCCCGGTCGGCGTGATCCGCAACCCGCCGTCGTCTCTGACCGATCGGCTCCGCGCCGAGGGCGGCGGGATCGCGACCGGCACGATCACCAAGACGTACCAGCGCAGCGGCGACTTCGACGTGCGCGTGAACTAATTCCCTTCGGCGTCACCGAGGACGAACGCGATGAGCCGCATCAGCTTGGCGCTGGCGCACCAGGATAACCGGCCGCACTCGATCGGCTGCCTCACCTGTGAGACGCTCCCGACCTGCGGCGGACTTCACACCGACGCCGGCGTATGGGACTGCGACTCGTTCTGCACGTGCCCCGACCGGTCGAAGTGTTCCGTCGTCTGCCGCAACAACCCGGACGTGTACGCGCGGCGGGAACGGGAGGTTCGCGGGTTTGAACTCACGACCGTGCCGCACGCGCCGCTCACCCCCGTCGCGTGCCTGCCCGCGTTCGTCCCGCTGGTGTACGGGAACACCGGGCTCACCGAGCCGATCCCGGCGCCGGCCGTCGCGGTACCCCTGGAAAAGGTGTTCTACGCCCGCGACGGCCGGCCCCGCTTCTGTAACGTCCGAGAGTTGCGACGCCACTACCGGATCGGAGCGACCAGCAAGTTGGTGCTTTCGGGCGTCGGCCGGGACCGCCCGATCGAGCGGTACTGGGCGTGTGCCCGCTCGTCCGGGTTCCTGGACTGGCTGGCGGCCGCGAAGCCGGACCTGGTTACGGTCCCGAACTTCTCGCTGTTCAACAACGTGCCGCGCGAGGACAACCTGCACGCGATGAAGCGCATTGCGATCTGCTGGCAGGAACTGGCCGAGCGGAAGATACCCACCGCGTTGCACCTGAACGCGCGGACCGCGCGGGACTGGGAACGGTGGACGAGCTTTCTGATCGCTTACCCCGAGATTACCGCCGTCAGCTTCGAGTTCGCGACGGGCGCGGCGTACCGGGGCCGCGGCCGCTGGCACACCGACCAACTCACGCGGCTCGCGCAGCGCGTGGCCCGTCCGCTGACGCTCGTCGTGCGCGGAGGGAGCACCCAACTGCGCCGCCTGTCGGGCGCGTTCCACCGCGTCCTGTTCCTGAGCGGCACCCCGTACGTCAAGACGATGAAGCGGAAGCGCTTCGTCCCACTCCGCGGCCGCGCCGGGCGTTGGATGCCCAACCGCACAGGGGACGATGAGGTGCTCGATTCGCTCCTCGCGATCAACATCAGCGGCTTCTCGACCTCTGTCGCGCCCCTCCTCGAACCGCCGGCCCGAGGCGAAATCTCATAACCCGCGTCCCTCGGCTTTTCATTCAAACGAAACTCGCCTCGCACCCAACGGAAGCCGGTCCATGTTCCGCATTCTGCACCTGTCCGATCTCCACGCCAGGGAAACGAGCGCGTGGAGCACGACCCCGATCCTGAGCCAGGCGAAAAAGACCATCCTCGAGCAGGCCAACGCGGTCAACATCGACCTCGTGGTCTTCACCGGCGACATCGCGTTCAGCGGGAAGAAGGAAGAGTACGCGATCGCACAGGCGTGGCTGGACGATCTGTGCCTGGGCACGTCGGGCCTGAACCTGCAGAAGGGCCAAATCCTGCTCGTGCCCGGCAACCACGACGTCGATCGGAAACTGATCGGGCCCACCGCCGGGGCGATCGAGGAGGTGCTGAAGAAGGCGACGACGGAGGCCGCGGTGGCCAACTTCTACGACGACGGCGATTCAAAGAAGGCGCTGTTGAAACGGCACGCGGCCTACTTCGATTTCTGCGCGACCTTTTTGGGCGACGCGGCACCGCCGGGCCACTGCTGGTCGCAGACGTTCAAGGCCAAGACGGGCGGGCGAATCCGTGTCGACGGCCTGAACACCAGTTGGCTCTGCCGGGGTGACGACGACCACCGGAGACTGCTCGTCGGGCAATCTCAGCTCACCGAGTTGATCAAGGTACACGCGCAGGCGGTGAAGACCCACGGCGAGCCTAATGTCCGTATTACGCTGATGCACCACCCGCTCGCCGACCTGATGGAGTTCGACGAGAGCAACACGGCCGACTACCTCAAGCAGAACACCGACGTCGTACTCCGCGGCCACCTGCACAAGGCGGAGGCCACGGAACGGATGACCAACACCGGCGGCTTTCTGGAACTCGCCGCCGGCGCCCTGCACGACACCCACGAGGCGCCGAACCGGTTCAGCATTCTCGACGTGAGCGACGACCTGAGCGAGCTTCGCGTCTCGACGTTCCTCTGGCAGAGCGGCCGGTGGATCCTCGACCGGAACCTTTACGACACCGCGGACGGGGTCGGCACGTTCCGGTTAAAAAAAAACTAGACCGTAACGCCGGCGGCACCTCAGGGCGACTCAAGGGGCTCTCCGCGACGGCTTCCGGCGAGTCGGACGAGCAACCCGAGACGGGCGGCGATTCTACGGAGATCCTTTCGAACGCCCCTCGGTTCCAGTACACCCCGAACGGCCAGGATTTGGCCATCCGCCAGAGCGAACTTGACGCGGCCGTTTCTCGGCTGCGTACCGAACACCGGCTGGTGATTCAGAAGGAGCCGGGGTCGAAGTACGAAGGATTCCTGGCCTGCGTCATCAACGAGTTGCGCGGGTCGGGCGAGGACGCCGAACTTCCGGCGCTCCACTTCCGCTGTGCCGGCGTCACCAACGGGCGGCAGCTTCAGAATGCTATCGAACTGGCGTCGGGTGCGACGTCCACCGTGTTCGGCAACGCCCTGCGCCAGAACGGGGAGTGTCTGATCGTACTGGACGACTTGGACTACGCCACGCCCGGCTCGTCGCCCGAGCCGCCGACGATCGACGAAACGATCGAGACGATACAAGACTTCTGCCCGAACGTGTCGGTCGTCCGCGTCACCGCGCTGCCGTGTCCGGCGACGGCCAACCCGGTTCGGATCGGCCGCTTGGACGTTGCGGACACCCGCAGTTACCTGAACAGGGCACCCAAGTCGGTTCAACTCTCCTCCCCGTTCGATTACACGCGGGTGCATCGAGTTACTGGCGGCATCCCGATCTACCTCGATGCGTTCGTCGCAGCCCTGGACGTGACCGACCTCGAAGGGGCGATCGCGGAGGCCGACGCACAACCGGCCGCCACCGGGGCCGTCCTACACGAGTCGATCGTCAAGGAAATCAACGACCTCCGTGACTGCACCGCCGACGAGATGAGGCGCGCCCGCGCGCTGCTGTGGACGCTGACGATCCTCGAACAGGGCGAGTCGCTCGGGTCGCTCAAGCGCCTGTCCCCCCGCGCGCCGATCTGGCCGAAAAACGCCGCCCACCTGCAGACCAGGGGATGTCTGGAGTCCGTGACGGTCACATCGCGGCTCAGTGCCTCGGGTCGCACGCCGCACGCCGCGGAGGGAGACAAGATCCTGCGCATCCCGCGACTCGTGCGGGATTACGTGCTCTCGGTCATGACCAGGGAGGAGCGCGAGGACACGGTCCGCAGCGTCGCCAAGCTGTACTTCTCGGACGACTGGCGGACCGGTGTGGTCCGCATGCGACGGCGGCTGGCCGTCGGCACCGAGATTTCGACGCACCAGTCGGGCAACGAACTGGCCGTGTTGAAGAGCCTGCTTCAATCGCCGGAGGTGTACTTCGAGTCGCCCGCGGTGGCGTTCCGACTCGCGCTCAGCTACGTCAGCCAGCTCGAATCGAAGGGGTTCTTCGGCGAGGCGTACGAGGCCGCCAAGGACACGCTCGCCATCGTGGACGGTAAGGACGGCGTCTACGACAAGGGCGCGGTGTACCACATGCACCTCCAAGCCGCCAAGTGCGCACGCATGGTGGGCGAGCGGGAGGCGTGCGTGCGGTACCTGCAAACGGCGATGCCGTCCGTCCGCGCCTCGGAGGTCAAAGACAGGCTGACGAGTGCATTGGTCAACCTCGCGATGGCCTTGTTGTCCCTCAACCGGAAGGCCGAAGCCCGGGTCGCTGCGGAAGAGGTTGTGAAAGTCGCGGCGAAGGACAGCGCAGACTGTTTACAGGCCAAGGCGACGCTCGCCGAGATCACGATGGAGCGACCCGCGGCGGTCCGCTACCTGAAGAAACTGGCGAGCAGGGCCAAAAACCTCGGGCACCTGACCGTCGCCGACAACGTGATGCTCGAAATCGCCTCCGACAGCGACAACACCGAGGAAAAGCTCAAAGCCTTCAACGAGATCAAGTCGCGGCGGGAGATGACGTACAACTTCGTCCGGGCGACGATCCGCCGCGTCGAAACGCTCCTCGGGGCGGGGCGGGCCGCCGATCTGACGGGTGTGGACCGCGAGGATCTCCTCTACAGCTACCAGCTCGCCTACTCACAGCGGATGTCCAACATCTTCGACTGGTGCCACAAGGTGTACTGGCGATACCTCACGGCCATCAGGGCGCGCGGCCAACTGGGCGAACTGTTCATGTACAGCTCGTTCGTCTGGCGGCTTAGTCCTACAGCCGTAGTTAATTTGGTGGTCTCGCTCCGCGTGTGCGGTAGTGGCAGCGCCGCGCCCGGTGCTGGTGTTCCCGCCGCCACTGCGACCACGCGAGAACTTGCTCGGCCTCTGGCACGCGATCCCACACCAACCGCAGGAGCAGCTTCCGCACTTCCGGGACGGTCAACGGGATCAGCTTCGCGCCCCCTTTTGCGCCGGCTTGGCGACCCGCGACCGGATCACCGCGACGACCGCCAGCGCGAGCAGTCTCAGCGTCACGTGCCGATGCCACCCGGCCCAACCGCGCACCTCGTACTCGTCCAGCCCGCAGTCGCCCTTGGCCAACTCGAACAGGTCCTCGATCGCCCACCGCGCCCCCGCGACGAGCACCAACTCGTTGAGCGTCGTGGTCGGCGGTCCGCCGCAGGCGAAGTACGCCACCTCACTCGGGTCCGACACGCTCCGCCGGATCAGCACCCACCGCGCGTACTCGTCCGGTTCGGGGCTGTTCGTCGGCGTCAGCGCCCAGTCGTAGACGCGCGGCCCCTTCGACCCACTCCCGCAACTGAGCCGGTGCCAGGCGTCGGCCGGAATGCCGGCCAACAGCGCCCCGACCCGCACTTGGCGGAACCCGGCCCAAACGGCGAAGTCGGACCGCACCCCGACCACATACCCCAGCCCGTGGCCCTCGGCGGTTGTGCGGAAGTGGTAATCGGACCCGTACACCGCGTCGGCCGTCACCCACCTCGCCGGCACACCGGCCTCCACCGCCCGATCGATCATCCGCCGCGCCAGTACGATCTTGGTAGCGAACGCGACCTCTTCCGGAACGCCGGCCTCCTCCCGCCGCTCGGCGTCGTCGGCCCACTCCTTGGGCAGGTACAGGGCGCGGTCGAGCAGCGCCCGGCCCTTCTTAGTTGCGTACCCGAGGAACACCCCGATCTGGCAGTTCTCGATCCGCCCGGCGGTGCCCGAGTACTGGCGGGCAACCCCACACGACTTGGTGCCCTTCTTGAGGAACCCGGTCTCGTCCACGACCAGCACCCCGTCGGCGTGGCCCAGGTGCCCCGCGACGTACCCGAGCAGGTCGTCGCGAACGGCGTCCGCGTCCCAGTCGGCCCGGGCCAGCAGGTGCTGGACGCCGTCGGGCGTCGGGTCGCCCAGGTGCTCGGCCAGCTGCCACCCGTTCTTCCGCTCCGTGCCGCTCAGAAGGCCGCGCACGTACCCAACAGCTCGGCGCCGCGGTTCGCTCCGGGCGAAGTGGCGACCGATGCGCTCGCCGACCACACCCACTTCGTCCGCCCAAGCCGTCACCTGCTCGCGTGTCGGTCGTCCTGACATCCCTCGCCTCCTCCAGAAATCCAGGCGAAAGCTGTTGTAGCAACTACGGCTGTAGGATTAGAAGTCGTTTCACAACCGTCGAGCCGCCTCCGCCTTCTGGGCACGTGCGGTTCGCAGTTTGTTGGCACAAATGACACAGGCGGCCAGCCCGTGGAGGCCCTCGAAGTGCGCCCCCGTCCGCTCGTAGCACAGGTTGAGCCGTCGGAAGTGGGTCCACCAGCTCATCGTCCGCTCGACCACGTACCGCTGTGCCCCCAACCCGCTGCCGTGCGGTTGGACCTTGCCGCGGGGCGACAACTTCGACACGATCCCGTACAGGAGCACGATCTCGATCAGGTACCCGAACCCGTACCCGCGGTCGCCCAGCAGGACCGCCGGTTGCACGTGGACCGTCCCGTACCGGTCGCCGTCGGCCAGCACCGGGAACGCCTCCAGCAGATCCTCCAGCTTGGTGTCGTCGCGCTGGTTGGCCGGACCCGTCTGCACCACCAGCGGGATGCCTTCGGCGTCGGTCAGCACATGCCGTTTGCACCCCTTCTTGCCCCGATCGACCGGGGACGGACCGGCGTGCGCGCCCCCTTTTGGGCCCGGACGCTGGCGCTATCGACGATCACCCGCTGGAGGTCGAGAACACCTTCCTCGCCCAACAGGTCGAGTAGTTGGAGGTGGGCCTTGGCCCAGACACCGGCGGCGGTCCAGACCCGGAACCGCCGCCAGCAGGTCGATCCCGACGGGGCGTCCAGAGCTTTGCTCGGGATGGACTGCCACTTGCAGCCCTCGCGGAGCAGGTACAGGATGCCGCGCAGGGCCGCCTGGTCGTCGCACCACGGGTGCCCGCCCTTGGGGCGGTACGCGGGACGCGACGGCAGGTACGGCGCGATGGCCTGCCACAACTCGTCGGTCAGGTCGGGAGTAAGATTCTTCGCCATGGCCGGCCTCCGTGAATCCTCCCTACTGTAGTGATGGCCCGTCCATTCACTCGACGGTTGTGAAACGACTTCTTAGCGGGAATGCGGAGCGCGAGACGGAATACTTACTGCTGCTGCACGAAGAACACAAGCGTGACGCGCCCGGCTCGTTCCTGAGCAACATTATCGGCTACATCATGCGCCGGCTCACCGCGCTGACCAAGTAGCCTCGTAGTACTCCGGTCGAAGAACGGGTGCTCTCGCCCCATCAACTCAAACAGCACGTCTCGACGCCCGCCAAGCGTCCGACGGCCACATCTACCCGAAAGTAGACCGCTGGCATCGGTATATTTGTCGCCTAAATATCTGATAAAAACGTGGCACTATACTTGGGAGCGGCTTATCCCTCACCCACCCTGACCGTCCGAATAATCCGTGGCTCCGTTGCTGGTACAAAGCCGCGTTACTGATCGGCACCGCTTCGAAGCGCGATGACCCGCCGGTTGATGGCGTCGAGCAGTGGTTCCCACTCCCGCTCGAGCGCCGCGGAGTAGTGCCGGCGGAGTTGGTCGAGGTGGGTGTACGCGACCAGCGCCGCCTTCCCGGGCGCGTGGCCCATCAGGTACCGCACGTACGCCTCAGGCACGCCGGCGTTGTTGAGCGTCGTGGCGAACAGATGGCGCAGGTCCTTGAGGGTTGCGGCCGCCGGCCACCCCAAGCCGTTCGCCGCCTTCGCGAACTCGCCCCGCACGTGGTCGTAGTCCAACCCGCCCGCGTCCCGGAACACCCCCTCTCGAACGTGGGCGCGTTCCACCGCCGTCTTCGCGTTCGTCCGGTCGCACCGCGTCTGGTACGCGCCGATCAACTCCGCGAGTGACGCCCCGCGAAGCGGCATCGTCTCCCGGTCCTCGGTGACCGACCGCCGCTCGAGGACGAGTCCTTTCTCTTTCCCGGCGCGGAACAGTTCCCAGAACGGTTCCAATCCTTCCAGGAGCGGGAACCGCTTGTCCCGTCGGCCTTTGGTCAGCAGGCCGAGTTCGGGCACGCAGGGCACCGACAGCCACCCGTCGCGCAGGTGATCGGCGAACAGCGCGCACGGCTCGGCCGCGCGCAGCCCGAAGACGAGAACCGGGACGAACAGCCGCAACTGGAACGCGTCGCAGGCGCGCACCAGTTCGACCGCCATCGGGAGCGTGACGTCGGGCGCCGCGAGCGGGTCGCCCTTGAGTACTGGTGTCCTCGGCCCAGATCGGAGGAACGGGTTGCGAAACCCCTCCGGCAACAGCCCGCCGCGGTCCGGGTCGCACCCCCAGGCGAACACCGCGCGGACCGCGTCCGTCACGAAATGCGTACCGCGCATCCGCCGGGTGGCGCCGGGCCGCCCGTTGCCGGTGACCTCGCGGGTCGTCAGGAACGCCGCGAACTCGAGCCGAAACGCGCGGTCGACCGCTCCGGCCGCTGAGTACCTCTTGACGACCTGGGGTTGAGCGGTGAAGGCGGTGTAGTGCCGCAGGGCACCTTCGTACCGCCGAACCGTCTTCGGATCGACCTCGCCGGCGTCGGCCCGCCGTCCGAGGTCGGCCAGGTAGTGCCCGACCAGGTCCGCGTGGCCGACCCGCCGGGCACGGCCCGCACCGGCCGTCCGCACGGTGCCGATCCGCTCGTCGATTTCCCGGGCGCGGGTCAGGGCCGCGAGCAGGTCGCCGACGATCCGCTCAGACACGTTCTTCTTCGCGCCGGGGTCCCACCAGTTGAGCAGGAAGTGGCCCGCGCGCTGGTACACGCGAACCTTCTGCGGCGGCGCGATGCCGGTCGGGAAGGCGACGAACCGGTGCCAGCGGTGCGTGTCGCCGTACCGCTCCGACCAAGACGGGGTCGGCGACCCGACCGCGGGTGTTTCGCCGGGAATGGACATCACAAGGCATCCGTACCCACCCTCTGCCCCCGAACCGTTCGAGTGCCGCGGGTTCGCCCCGTAGGCATCCGCGCCGGCAAAAATCCGTGATGGCGTGCCATCGCAGACTGGACCGCTCCCGACGCCGAGAGAGTTCGGCACAGTGCCAACGATCAATCGCATGACAGGCCGAATCTTTCGTTTCACTTCGAGTACAAGGCAATCGCGCCCACCGAGACCGGTTCGAGCCCCAGCCCAACGGGCAGTAACGGCAAAACTGTTGTGAATCCCAGGCCCCGCATCGTCCGGGTAGCCGGGCGCTTTTCGTGCGCCGTGGTACACCCAGGCCTTCCGGCTCTCGCGACCTCACGCCGAGGAGCGTCCCACGGTCGCACACCCGTTCTGCGTCGGTCGGCACAACGCCGACCGACGCGGTTCCATTTTTGAGAGGAGGTTCGACATGTTGACTTGCGGCAACCACAAACTGGGCCGGCGCCGGATCTGGGGCTTCTCGCTCCC
>HG799464.1:687212-688456 GCA_000531095.1 Gemmata massiliana
GGGCCGGCGCCGGATCTGGGGCTTCTCGCTCCCGTCCGGCCCCGGCGGAACGTGCGCCGGCATGACCGCCGCGTGCGCGGGCGACTGTTACGCCGTCGCTTTCGCGCGGTATCGGCCGGCCGCGGCCGCCGCGTACCGACGCAACCTCGCGCTGGCGCGGCGGCGCGACTTCGTCCGGCGGGTGCGGGCGTTCCTCGTCGCCCACGCCGTCCGGATCGTCCGCATCCATGTCGGCGGCGACTTCTTCGCCGCGTGTTACGCCCGCAAGTGGCTCCGCATCATGCGCCGGTCGCCGCGCGTGCGGTTCTACTTCTACACCCGGTCGTGGCGGGTGCCGGCGATCAAGGCGGTGGTCGACCGGATGGCCGAATTGCCCAACTGCCGCGTCTGGTACTCGGCCGATCGCGACACCGGCGTGCCCGCGTGCGTGCCGCCGCGGGTCCGGGTCGCATGGCTGATGACCGACCCGGCTGACCTGCCTCCACCCGGCACCGACCTGGTGTTCCGCGTCCGTCGGCTGCGGCCGGTCGCCCCGACCTTCGGCGCGTGCGTGTGCCCGGCCGAGGACGGGGTTCCGCGGCCCCGCCCGGTGACGTGCGAGCGCTGCGGGATTTGTTGGCGCCCGAACCCGGACGGTCGGTTCCCGCTGCCGGTCGTCGAACCCGGCCCGTGACCGCCCCTTGAGCCGCGCAGGAGGTGACCGTGACCGTGGAGTTGAAGCACCTCGCGCTGACCCGGGCGCTGAGCGTGATCGACCTGGAGACGACCGGGACCGACGTCCGGACGGACCGGATCGTCGAGGTCGCCGTGCTGACCGTGTACCCGGACGGGGCGGCGATCCCGTTCGCCCGGCGGGTGAACCCGGGCCGCCCGATCCCGGCCGGCGCGAGCGCCGTGCACGGGATCACCGACGCCGACGTGGCCGGCGCGCCGCCGTTCGCGGCGATCGCCCCGGACCTGTTCGCCGCGCTCGTCGGGTCCGACCTCGCCGGGTTCGGGATCGCGACGTTCGACGTGCCGCTGCTGGTGAACGAGTTCTCCCGCGCCGGGCTGCCGTTCCGGGTGGGCGGGCGCGCGGTCCTGGACGCGCTGGCCGTGTACCGGCAGCGCGAGTCCCGCGACCTGACCGCGGCGGTGCGGTTCTACCTCGCGGCCGACCGCACCGGCGCGCACGCGGCGCTGGCGGACGCCGGGTACGCGCTGGCGGTGCTTGACGCCCAGGTAGGGCGGTACGGGCTGCCGGC
>HG799464.1:688481-694852 GCA_000531095.1 Gemmata massiliana
GGGCGGCCGCTGGTGCAGATCGCGGCCGAGGACCCGGGGTACCTGCGGTGGGTGCTCGGTCAGTCGTTCCTGGACGACGCCCTCGCGCTCGTGCGCGGCGCCCTCGACGCGGCCCGCGCGGTCTAAATAACGATCAAAAAAACGTCAATATAATATGAGGGGCCGGTTAGCCCTGCCCTCGGCGTGACGGCCCGCGGGATTATCCTGCGGGCCGTGCGGCTTGTACGCCCCGCCTTCGCCTTGGAGATCGACCGATGAGTGTGTCCCGTTCGTCTCTGAAGTCCGACTCGGTCCGCGAGAAGTTCGCGACCGCCCGCCGGGAGCTGTCGTCCGCGCTGATCGAGCGGGACGAGGAAGTGGATCTCGTGCTGACCGCGCTCCTGGCCAACGAGCACGTGCTCCTGGTCGGCCCGCCCGGCTGCGGCAAGTCGCTGCTACTCGACTCGCTGTTGTCGTGGACTGGGGGCAACAAGTTCTCGATCCTGTTCACCAAGTACTCGACGCCCGAGGAGGTGCTCGGGCCGGTGAGCCTCCGCGCGCTCAAGGAGGACAGGTACGTCCGCGTCACCGGCGGCAAGTTACCCGAGGCCGATTACGCCTTCCTGGACGAGGTGTATAAGGCGTCGAGCGCGATCCTCAACGTCATGCTCCGGCTGCTCAACGAGCGGACCTTCGACGCCGGCGACGGGGTCGTCCGCAAGGTGCCGCTGAAGCTGTGCGTGGCAGCGAGCAACGAGTGGGCGAGCCCCGACACGGGCCAGGAACTCGCCGCGCTGGGCGACCGTTTCCTGCTCCGCCGGTCGGTGAGTCCGATCCGGTCGCGGAGCGGGCGCGACCGGCTCCTGTGGGCGGCGGACCACACGCCCCGGCTTTCGGCCACGATCAGCCCGGCCGAGGTGGAGGAGGGGCGTCGGGCGGCGCAGGCGCTGCCGTGGTCGGCCGGGGCGAAGGAGGCGCTCGGGACCGTGCTGAGCGAGCTGGCGCGGGAGGGCATTCGGCCCGGCGACCGGCGGCAGTTCAAGACGGTCGGCGCGGTGCGGGCGTTCGCGTACCTGAGCGGCGCCGACGACGTCCGACCCGAGCATCTGGAGGTCGCCCAGCACTGCCTGTGGGACTCGCCTGAGGAGCAGCCGGCGAAGGTGGCACAGGTGATCGCGAAGGTCGCCAACCCCGCGGGGATGCGGGTCACGCAGTTGCTGCTGGAGGTCGAGTCGGTGCTGGCCGCGACCGACGTCCGCAACCTGGCCGACGCCGCGAAGGCCGCCGCGAAACTGGGAGAGATCGCCCGACAGCTCGCCGGGCTGTCGGGCGGCGGGCGGCTGGAGCAGGCCCGGCTGTACCTGAAGGATCAGCTCAAGCGGCTCAAGCTCGCCAGCATCGAAGCCGTCTGAGCACGCCCACGTCCGAACCGTGACCGGCGTGGCGACCCCAACTGGGTCGCCACACCGGTTTTTCTTTTCCACCCACTGAGGAGTTCGTCATGGACCCGCCGCGTCCCCACCCGGACTGGCCACTCGTCGTCGCCTACGGGCTGGGGGTGAACAGCACCGCCGTGCTCGTCGAGTTCGTCAAGCGCGACATCCGCCCGGACCTGATCCTGTTCGCCGACACCGGCGGGGAGAAGCCCGAAACCTACCGGTACCTGCCCGTCATTGACGCCTACCTGAAGGAGGTGAAGTTCCCGCCGGTCGTCACCGTCCGGTACGAGCCGAAGACCGCACCGTACCGCACGCTCGAAGGCCAGTGCCTGCACACCGGCACGCTCCCGTCGCTCGCGTACGGCGGGCGTTCATGCTCGGCAAAATGGAAACGTCAGCCCCAGGATTCTTACATCCTTCGCTGTTTTCCGCCCGCCGAGGTGAAGGGCAAGCGCGTGATCCGTGCGATCGGGTTCGACGCGTCGGAAGAGCGGCGGACGTTCGCGGGTGTCGTGAAGGCGGTGGGCCTGGACGCGGGCGAGAACCACCGCCTGACGTGGGCCAAACCCGTGGCCGGGGAGGAAGACCGCAAGCTGTCGCGGGAGGCGAAGCTCGACCGCGATTTCTTCGCGTACTTCTACCCGCTCATGGACTGGGGTATGGACCGGGCCGCGTGCGAGCGGTCGATCCGCGACGCCGGACTGCCGGTCCCGCCCAAGAGCAGTTGCTGGTTCTGCCCGGCGTCGAAGAAGCACGAGATCGTCTGGCTGCGCGAGCACCACCCGGAACTCCTGGAGCGGGCACTCGCCGTTGAGGCGAACGCCCGACCCAACCTCACCTCGGTCGTCGGGCTGGGCCGGTCGTTCGCGTGGGCGGACTTCCTGGCCGACCTCGATGACCTGCCGCTGTTTGGCGGCTGCGACTGACCCGCCCCGCTTCCTCCGAGGAGACCTATGGACCCGAACGAGTTGCTCCGGTTGCTCGACCTGAAGGCCCAGCCACCCCCGGTCGCCGCGCCCGTCGGTGCGTCTGCCATCGTGCCCAAGTCCCAGCCGGCGAGCCCGACCGCCCTGGAGGTCGATGAGTGGGGGCTGCGCCGCGGCCGGAACCTGATCGCGGAGAGCGAGCGCCTCCGGAACGCCGGCACCGACGCGTTCGCTGCCGCGGACTTCTTCGCGGCCGGGTTCGAGCCGGAACCGAAACTGACCGCGGCGTGCGTCGATCCCCAACGGCACCGGTTCCTGGCACAGTTGCTGGACACGCCGGAGTACCGGGCGCTGCACGCCGATACCCGGCTCGACGACACCGCCGCCGCGATCGCCGCGGGGCACTTCGCCGAGCAGTTCGCCAAGCTGAAGACGGAGGACGCGAAGGACGCGACGTGCGGCACCGCATCGACCGGGATCGAGGGCGCGGGCGACCTGGAACGCGAGATGACGACCCTGCGCGCGGTCGGGAAAGCCGTGGTCGAGGCGAGCAAGGATGTGAGCGAACTGCGGGAGGCGTCGGCCGCGATGGGGCGCGGGCCGGGTGAGGCGGGGAGCAACGACCCGCGGGCGATCGCGGAACTGTACCGGCGGGTCCGCAACGACCCTGGGCTGCGGCGGATCAGCGAACTCGCGGGCCGGTTCCGGCGCGTCGCGCAGTCGAAGCAGCGGCAGAAGGTGTCGCACGGTCTCGACGACGTGGTCGGCGTCGAGCCGGGCGGCGACATCGGTCGGCTGCTGCCCTCGGAACTCGTCCGGCTCGCGGTGCCCGAACTGGAACTCGACACCCTGCGCCGGATCGTCGAACGACACGCGATGTGCCGCGAGCACCACGCCGTCGAGCCCGTCGGCAAGGGGCCGATCCTGGTCGTGACCGACGAGAGCGGGTCGATGGAGGGCGCAAAGGTTCACACCGCGAAGGCGCTGGCGCTGACGCTGGCCTGGGTGGCCCGGCAGCAGCGCCGGTGGTGCGGCCTCATCGCGTACAGCGGCCGGTCCGGCGAGCGGCTTTTGGCGCTGCCGCCGGGGCGGTGGGACGAGATCGCCCTGTGCGACTGGCTCTCGGCGTTCATCGGACAGGGGTCGGATTTGGATCTGCCCATCGAGGAACTGCCCCGGATGTACAAGGAGATCGGCGCGCCGGCCGGCGTCACCGACGTCGTGATGGTGACCGACGCGCGGGCGCGCATCCCCGCCGAACTGAAGGACCGGTTCGCCGCCTGGAAGCGGACGGCGAAGGCCCGCGTCGTCGCCCTCGTCATCGACAACCCGGCCGGCGACCTGGCCGCTGTCGGCGACGAGGTCCACTCCGTCCGCTCCCTCGACCCCGCCGCCGACGCCGTCGGCCGGGTCCTGTCCCTCTGAACCGCGGCGTTACGACCGCACGTGCCCGACCCGGCGGACCGTCCGCCGGGTCGTTTCGTTTCCACTTCCGCGAAGGAGTTCCTCTCATGCCCCCGACCGCTCCCGTGCCGTCGCCCGTGGTCGCCGCCACTCACCTCCTGGGCGAGGTGATCGCCTGGGCGTGCCCCGGCGTCAGCGTCACCCACTCGGACCTGGTGCGCGCCCTCGAAGACGCGGACCTCGACCCCGGCGTGGCCCGCGAACTGGCCCCGCGGCACGCATTCTCCCGCGCCTGTAAACGTCTGTCGGACCAGCGCATCATTCGCTCCGTGAGCGAGGACGCCGCGACGGTGAAGTTCCAGTTCACGCAAGAGAGCCGCGAGGGCGACCGGTACGAGTACCGGCTCGAAACCACCCTGACGCTCGACAAGCAGACCGGCGCCGTCACCTGCGAGCTGCCCGGCCTGGCCGCGATGGCACAGGAGGAACTGGACCGGTGCATCGCCGCCCGCACCGGCTCGGACGTGACCCGCGTGATCCAGAAACTGTTCGAGCGGCAGGCCGACCTGTTCCCCATTCGCCCCGCCGGCGGGACGTACTTCGTCCCGCAGCGGCACGCGGCGTTCACCGACAAGATTCAGGAGCTGCTGAACCGCGTCGGCGGGCGACTGTTGCGGTTCCCGGTACCCGCGGGCACCGCGGAGGGCGACCGTTCGGTGACGCAGGCGGTGGCCGACGGGCTGGCCGCAGTCGTCGCCGAGCACCGCGCCGCGGTGGCGCAGTTCGGCACGGACACGCGGGCCGACACGCTCGAGCGCGCGGCCGAGCGGATCCGCACCACCAAGTTCAAGTTACAGACGTACGCCGAATACCTGGTCGGCGAGAAGGAGCGGCTCGACCGTGCGGTGGCCGACGCCGAGGGCAAGTTGCGCGCGAAGGTCGCCGAGATCGCCGCCGAACCCGCCGCCGTGTGAACACGCGTCGTTCGCGTGCCGGGCCGGTTCGCGGTGGGCCGGCCTGCGGCGTTGTTGTTGACCCACGTTACGGAGGTCGTGATGGCGAGGTGTGTTGGTTGCGCGCGGGAGCGGACGGTACTGTTCCTGAGCGCCCCCGCTCTCTGGCCGCACTGGCCGTTTTTGCCCGTGGTGCGCCGCGCCCGCGGTCGAGATGAACTGGGCGTCGTGTTCGACGCGCGGGCGGCCGGGCTGACCGGGTACTCGGCCACGGTGTTCTTCACCAACCTGTTCCTCCTGCCCGCCGACTTCGACCAGTTCCTCGCCCTCCCACGCGAGGCGTTCGACACGGCCGAGGAGTTGGCCGGGGCGGGCTGGTTCGTCGATTGAAACCGTTCACTCAACACCGAGGAGACTTATGATCGCGTTTCCCCGCCGGGTCGCCCGGCGGTTCCGCGCCGCGTGCGCGAAGTGCACGTCCGGGCGCCCGCGCGGCCCGGCCCCGCCCGTCGTGATCCGGCAGGCAGACGGCCGCGTCACGCTCGTCGCGATGTTACCCGAGGTCACCCTGGAACTGACCTGCGCGGCCCCGCCGGTGCGAGGCCGTGCCGAGGTGTTGGTCGTGCCGATGGCCGCGCTCGAGGCCGTTGGGGCTGACTCCGACGAGCCGGTCGAGTTCGAGGCCGGCGAGAACCTCACCGGCGTCGCGCGGTGGGCCGGTTCCGGCGGCCCCGGCTCGGTCCCGGTCGCGTTCGTCCTGCCCGGCCGGCAGCACGAACCGCTCCCGCGACCGGAGATGAAGCCGGTGCCGGGCGGGTTTCTCGCCGCGCTCCACGAGGCCGCGCGCACGGCCAGTCGGGAAGACGGGCGGTACGCGCTCAGTCGCGTCCAGGTGCGCGGCGCGACGGGTCAGGTGATCGGCACCGACGGCAAGCTGGCGGTCGTGTTCGGCCCGTTCGCGCTCCCGTTCGCCGGCGACGTGCTGGTCCCCGCGGTGCCGCCGTTCGGCGCGCCAGAGGTGCGCGCCGCGGGCGACGTGCGGGTCGGCCGCATGGACACGTACCTGGTCGTCTCCGTGGGCGACTGGACGGCGTGGCTGACGGTCGCGCCGGCCGGCAAGTACCCGGACGTGGCCGCGGCCGTACCCCGGTACGCGCCGACGACCGTTGCTCTCGACCGCGGGGACGTGGCCGACCTCCTCCCGCAGTTGTCGGGCCTGCCGGGCCGGGGTCACGATCAGCGGCCGGTCACCATGTGCGCCGACGGAATTCTCACGGTCCGGGCAAGCGACGACACCGGCGCGGTGAGGGAGGTGCGACTGGCCCGCTCGCCGGTCACCGGGCCGGCGGCACGGGTGCCCCTCGACCGGCGGGCACTAGCCCGCGTCCTCGCGCTCGGCTGCACCGCGCTGCGCATCAGTCCCGACAAGGCCCTGGTCGGCACGGGCGACGGCGTGACCGTACTGGCCGCGCCGCTCGACCCGGAACTGGCCGTCACACCCAGGCCAGGCCCACACGCCCCGACTCCCGACCCCGACACCAACCCGAAAAGGAGCACGACCGTGAAACCGAACGACACCACCGGCACCGCGCACGGGAGCCGGCACGACCCGCCCGCGGGCGACGCGCCCGACTCGCTGCTCGCTGCCGAGGAGTTGCGCGCCGCGCTGG
>HG799464.1:694885-740012 GCA_000531095.1 Gemmata massiliana
CGTCGGGTTCGGACTGCTGGCCACCGTCCTGGGACTGGTCGGCGGCCCCGCCGCCCACGCCGCCCTCGCCGTGCTCGCCGTCACGACCGACCTCCTCGCCGCCGAGTCCGCTCTCGCCCGCCTCGATCCGTCTTGACGCAAACCGCGTTCGTCATCCGCTTTTTCGACGCGACCTCGCCCGTACCCTCCGCTCCTCGATGGGGCCGGAGGGTAGCCGGGGAGGTCGCGTTTCGACCGACCGATGACGTGTTCCCGATAATCCACAACCCAACAGAACCAATACCCTGAACCGGAGAAACCGACCATGTCCGCGACGATCACGAACGGCAAGCCGCAGCGCAAGCAACTGTCCGACCAACTGGACCGCCTCGACGGGATCATCGACGCCCTGGCCGACGGGCTCAACCAAGCTGTCATCGACGCCGCCCGCGAGGGCACCCGACTGGCCGTCAAAGACGCCATCGTCGAGATCATGACTAACCCCGAACTCCGCGCCATGCTCGCCCCGGCGCGCCCGGAGTCCGCGCCTGCGCCCGCCCCGCAGCCGGAGGCCGCCGCGCCGAAGCCGAAGAAGCCCGGTCTGTGGACCCGGCTGAAGGCGAAGGTCGTGGCTGTGCGGGAGGCCGTGACCGGGGGGGCCGCGAAGGCGAAGGCGGCGGTGGCCGCCAAGTACAAGGCCGCGCGCGACGCGGTGGCCGCCGTCGGCACGGCCGCCGGCGAGGCGGTGCCGCTGGTGCGGATCGCGGCCGTGGCCGCCGGGGTCGGGCTGGCGGTCGGCGTGGTGTGCCTGGTGATGCCGCAGACGGCCGCCGCGGCGGTCGGGGCGGTGAGCGCGGCGGCCACGACCGCCGCCGTCCAGACGGGGAGCTGGCTGAAGCGGGCCGCCCGCCGCATCGGCCTCGTGAGCTGACCGGAGGCGGCGGGCCGGGTCCGGTCTCGTGAGCGCGTTCGGTGGGGCGGTCGGCCGGTCGAGTACGCACCCGAGGCGCGTGCGTCAGCCCGTGCGATCTTCCCAATCGAATCCGCTCACCGGCTGCCCCCCGCCCGCCGACCCAACTCGGCTGACGCTTAGTCCCCTCAACCCGACCTCCGGAGACCGCCGTGTTGTACTTGTTCGCCGTCATCCTGATCGCCCTGCTGTGTTCTTGAGCCGACGGGGGGCGAGCACTGACACGCTCGCCCCGCGCCGGGATTTCCGTCCAGACCCGCGAAGGAGCCGCCGCTATGGCCAAATCCGTCGTGATCGACGAGGTTCACCTCACGATTCGCATCCCCCGCGGCCTGCCCGACGAGCGGGCCGAAGGAATCGCCCGGACGCTCGCTGGCGTCGACTTCATGAGCCGCCTACACCGGGCCGTCCGGGCCGCGCTCCGGGCGTTTCCGGAACCGGCCATCGTCCGGGTGTCGCTGACCCGCTGAACGGACCCGCTTGGCGTGACGCACCCCGCCGCATCGTGTCGGTATGGCGTCGAGTGTGGTCGTTCGGGTACACTGATTTGTGGTGAATTCCCCGCCCGTGGTACCTCCACATGGCTGAAACGACCGCGAGTTCGACGCGAACGCTGACCGTGCCCGTTTCCCGACGCGGGCAGCAGTTCGAGTTCCGGCTCCACGCCCGTCCGCTCGACCTCGGCCGCGGCATCCGCGTGCTGTACTACTGGCTGGACACGTCCCTGTTCCGGCGGTTCAAGGCGGATTCCTCGTTCGCCGCCTTTCGGGACGTCCTCGGGCACTGGGCGACGACAATGCGGGCGGCCGGCGCGTGGGACATCGACGACGAGGTCCACTACGTTGCGGCCCAGTGCTACCCGCTGGTGGCCGAGGCGAAGAGCTTGCAAGACGTGTACAAGGACGCGTACCTGAAGCCCAGGAGTACGAACCCGACCGCGGACAGCCTGTCGGACGACGCGCGGAAACGGGTCCGGCGGGTCGTCCGGGAGCGCGACGCCGGCTTGGTGCGGGCCGAACTCGACCACGTCCTCGGCCGGTTCGAGCCACCCGCGCACATGATGCCGTTCCTTCAGGAGGCTTTTCGGCGGTGGGTCGGCTGCGGGGTGGTCGAACTCCGCCGGTCCGGCAACGACGGCCTCGTGCGGTTCTTCAGAGAGGTCGATGAATGGATCGCCCGGTACCGGAAGAAGGGCGGCAACCCGTGGGTCCGCCACTTCGTGAACCTGTTCGCCTACGAGTGCAAGGTGTCGTTCTACACCTGCTACGCGAACGCCTGGGTGGACCTGATCCCGTGGCTCAAGGAGCACCGCGGGCTGGACGCGGTGAGCGAGCGGTTCCTCCGCTTCTGGCACCACCAGAACGCCTCCACGGGCGGGGCGGAGGGCCGCGACGCGTTCAACGGGCAGGTGCTGGCCCTGCACCCGCTGTCGGGGTTCTTCATGAAGGACCCGGCGCTGCTGGCCGTGGCCGGTCGGTTCTTCGGCACCGCGGCCCACGACCGGGCGCTGGCTCAGGGGAAGGCGGGCTCGTCGAAGGCGTACTGGGACCTGGTCGGCGCGATCGTCACGGCGGCGCACTTGTACCGCAACGCCCTCGACCGGCAGGAGCGCGGACGCGGGACGCGCGCGGCCGTCTCGCTGGACGCCCTGGCGCCGCAGGTCGCGGGCGAGGGCGGGGACGACCTGGGCCCGCTCCGCGACTTCCTGTCGGCACGGGGCGTCAAGTGCCCGCACTGCCGGGCCAGAGTGGAACTCCGATCAGCCGAATCTGTGAGCGCGGAGGCGGACACGTTCGACGCATACCTCACCTGCCGCGCATGTCGCCGGACCGTCACGCACCCGGTGGCGACCGACGACTTGCTCGACTGGCTCCGAGCCGAGTAACACCGAGCCGGCCCTTTCGGTGCGTCGGTCGCGATTCCCCACATCCGGCGGCTCGGACGGTGTCCGAGTATCTGATACTCAAGCCCCACTGCGCTTGACCGCGAGCGTGCGCGTCGATCCGCTCCCGTTCGACGAGACCGTCTCGCACCTGTCGCGAACATAACCGCTCACGCCCATTTCGTTACTTCGCACACCGACCTCACATCGCTTCGTTCCGTGCTGTCTTCACCGGAAATCGTTACGAGTGAAACACTTCCGTGACGGACGATGCCGGCCGATCTCAACCAATTTTCCCGGCGCGAATGCCTACCGGACGAGCCGCACGGCGCGGCTCGCGGGCGGCACGCGCACCCCAACAGAGGGCCGACGCATGTCCGACCCGAACTTCCAACCGCGCCTACGCCCCGCCCCCCGAGCGCACGAACCCGCGGCCGACCTCACGTCGGAGCAGATCGCCCGGTGGGCCGACCGGATCGCCGACGGCCGGGACGAGTTCCCGGCCGACCTCGGCGAGCCCGACCGGTCCGCCCTGGCCGACGCGGTCCGGGTTCGACTCCGGGACCGGCTGGTTCGGCTCGTCGCCCGCGCGATCGCCGGGCGGCTGGCGCGGCCGCCGGAGCAACCCAACAGCGAGGACTGAGTACCATGTTGACCCGCAAGTACGACCCGACCCAGCCGTACCGGTATCTCCGGTACGGGCGGATGAGCGACCCGAAGCAGAACCCGCGCAGCCCCGACCAGCAGTTCGACACCATCGACACCCTGCGGACCCGGCTCGGGCGCCCGTGGGTGCACGTCAAGACGTACCGCGACGACGGGATCAGCGGCCGCTTCCTGAAGAAGCGGCCGGGCTTCCAGGCGATGCTCCGCGACATCGAGGTCGGCCTCGTCAAGGTGGACCTGATCCTGGTGGACACGCTCGAGCGGCTCGGCCGGGCCGACGAGATCGCCGAGCTGCGGCGCAAGCTGTTCACCGACCACGGGATCCTGGTCCTGACCGCCGACAGCGGGTTCGCCGACCCGACCGGGCCGAGCGGCAAGGCGCTGGGGCTGGTGGAGAACATCCGCGCCACCGAGGACACGCGGGTCAAGGCGCACAACGTGCGCCGCGGCAAGAAGAAGACGGCCGAGCTGAAGTGGTGGCCGGGCGGTCCGCCGCCGCTCGGCTTCAGGCTCAAGCCGGTGATGGACGAGTCCGTCACCCCGGCGCGGGCGCAGAGCGTTCTCGAGCCGATCCCGGCCCACATCGCCGCCGTCCGGCTGGCCTTCGCCCGCGCCGACGCAACCGGTCACGGCCCGTCGCGACTGGCTCAGTGGTGGAACGCGTGCCCCGACATCCCGGACGAGCTCAAGCCGATCAGCGCGTACACGCTCGGCTACGTGCTGCGAAACCGGGTCTACGCCGGCACGCTGGAGTGGGGCGGCAACTGCACCGGGGTGGTGAACGACACGCGGGTGATCGAGAAGAACCCGGACGGGCCGCTCGTCACCGTGGCCGACTACTGCCCGCCGCAGGTCGATCCGGCCGTGTTCGATCGGGTTCAGCGCCTCCGCATCGCCCGCTCGGAGCGTAGCCGGGGGCAGCGGGCCGACGCGACGGATGAGCCCGACAAGCTGATCGCCCCGCAGGGGCGCGGGCTGACGCTGAAGTACCTGCTCACCGGGCTGGTACGGTGCGGACGGTGCAGGGCGTCGATGCGGGCGATCTCGTCCCGGCACGAGACGGAGACGGGCAAGAAATACGAGTATGTGCATTACGCCTGCCCGCGGGCCGGGGTCGGCGGGTGCGAGAACGGCCGGTACGTGCGTGAGGAGCACCTGCGCGCTGCGGTCATCGGCCGCCTGCGGGCGCGGCTATTCCCGCCGCCGGGCGAGCCCGACCGGGTGCCCGACTGGTTCCCCGACCTCGTTGCCCGCGTCCGCCAGGAACTCGAGCGCCACCGCGCCACCGAACCGGACCGTGTCGCGATCCGGGCGGCCGAACTGCGCGAACTGGGCGAGCGGCTGGCGGGGTGGGTGATGACCCTCGGCGACCCGAAGCTGCCGGCTGCGGTTCGAACCGACATCACTGCCCGGTACGAACAGGCGAAGGCCCGGCAGGCGGAGTTGGAAGCGCAGGCCGAGGGCGACCGAGCGCTGGACGACCACCTCGGCCGCGCCCTCGACCCGCGCGTGGTCGTCGATCAGTTGCGGTGCCTCGGGGACGTTCTCGCGGGCCACAACCCGACGCTCGGCAACCTGGAGCTGAGCCGCCACGTCGAGCACGTCCTGTGCTTCCCGGACGGGCGGATCGAAATGCGCATAACTTCGTATAATGTGTGTTCGACGGCGCCGTCCACCTGCTCAGCCGCACCGCGGGCGACACGCCGGCGCCGTCCGCTTCGGGGGTCGTCACGCCGCGCCGGCGCGGCCGGCTGCGGGTGCCGAACCTGTCGGCGGACGCCGGCGCGGCCGCCGACACCGACACCAGCATGGACCCGGAACGGTTCGCCGGTCTGGCCGACGCGTTCTTCTGGTCGGAGGACGTCACGGTGGAGCGGGCGCCGAGTTGGGCCGTGGCGAACGCCGCCGCAGTTGCGCGGGCGCGTGCCGAGGGGCAGACGCACGAAGAACTCGCCGCCCAGTTCGACGTGTCGGTCCCGACGATCCGCCACGCGCTGAAGATCGCCGCCGCGTCGGAGCCGGGGCTCGCCCCGTTGCCGCGGAAGATGCCCCGCGCCCGGTGGCAGGATTCGCACGCCGACGCGGTGTGGGCGCTGCGGCAGGAGGGGCGTTCGATGAAGGAGTTGGCCGCCCACTTCGACGTGAGTGAGCCGCTGATCCGCGCCGCGCTGAAGATCGCGGCCGACAGGACGGGGCCGACGGAAACGCCAGCCGAGCCGCCCCCGCCGCAGTCCGGGCCAGAAGTCGAGTAACGTACCAACTGTAACCCATTCGCGTGGGGTGCGGCCCGCCGGTTGGCGGGCCGCACCCCACGCTCATTTTTAGCTATCGGTCACGCAACGTGTTGTTTGGTATAGTGTTGGGTCACGATTGAAAGAGGCAAATTGAAGCAACAAGTGGTTGCGTATCCCGCCGGGTACATGGTCATGTACCCGCCAGCATACGCAACCACTTTCCGACAGAGTTTACAGGCCCAGGCCGCACTTCGTCGGTAGTCGACCCATCAAAGTGAGCGCGGAACCAAATGACGAAGCCGCGCTCGCCTCACGGACACGCTGAGCCGGCGATTGTGCGGTCAGCGCCGATGCGTTTCCGGAAGATGACTCACGGGCCGACCCGATATCCCCCGATCACTTTGCCGTCCTTGTCCAGAACTCGGAGTGAATCCAGCTTCGCGCGGACCATCTCGGGGCGTTTCGCCTCGTCGTCCTTGCCGATCGCCGTCGAGAAATACGCGGGCCGGGTGTTCTTGGGATCGAGCAGGTAGTCCTCCCAGAACTTCTGGCAGTCTCTAGCGGCGTCGAAGTACGCGTCACCCCGAAAGAAGTCCCCACGCCAGAAGGCGCTGGCAACGCAGTTCGGAGAACACGATCTCGCCCGAGTAGTCCTTCGCTTTGCAGGCCATGTCCTTGAGGACATCAAGCTTGTCCTTGAACATGAGGACCAGCGTGGTGTTGCCCCGCTCTGGGTGGTACAGAACTCCGTTGTTCTTTTTCAGGAACGTAGCCTCTGCCGGGTACAAGCCTCAAGGTGATCCACGTCGTGTGCGACAACGCCGGGACTCACACGGCCGAGTGCTCGAAGCTGGTCCGGGCATACCTGGAGGAGTGGGGGCATCGGGTAAAGGTCCACTACCTGCCGAAGTACTCCCCGGACACGAACCCCATCAAGCGTGTGGTGGCGGTTGCACAAGGCCGTCACCCAGAACCACCGGTGTCAGACCATGAACGAACACCCACTGACGGAGGAGCGGGGTCAGGTCGGCGGTCAGCTTGGGTGTGGGCCCCTTGGCCATTCGCGGGGTCAGCCCGTCCAACCCCCGGTCAAGGTGGGCGTTGAACCACCGAATGACGGACCGGTGCGAGGTGCCGGTGTCGGCGGGGCGCTGCCACGCCCATATTCGGAGATGTCCGGGTGGTGGAGGCCTCGGTGGGCCAGCAGAACGATCTGCGCCCGATAGCGCAGCTTGGCATCGGCGGTCGTCTGGAGAACTCCTCCAGTCGGCCGACCTCCGCGTCGGACAACGAGATGCGGATCATCGGGCGGCCCCAGGACGATTCAAAATACATTAGTCATTGTAAGTGCGACTAACGCGATTGTGATTGATTCGACCGGACACGAGCCGACCAGGCACGGCCGCACGGCGCAGCGTGTTCGCCTGGGCGGGCCGGTGCGAGCGCCGTAGGCTGGGCAGTCAAGGGCCGGAATTGAGAGCAGACCGAATCCCCGAGGACGAGAGTGGACGACCACCCGGAAATGAGGGCGCCCACTCCCCCCTCCGCGCCGGCGTACCTGATCTTCTTCTTATCCGGAGCCGCGACTCTCGTTTACGAGGTGTCGTGGGCGCGACAGGTCGGGCTGCTGTTCGGACACACCGCCCACGCAGCGGCGGTCGTTCTCACCGCCTACTTCGCCGGGCTAGCTGTCGGCTCCGCGGCCGGCTCCGCGCTGGCGCGGCGGGTGCGGCCGCTACAGGGGTACGCGGTCGCCGAGTTCGTCGCCGTCGGGTGGGCGTGTCTCGTCCCGCTCCTCCTCGCGGCGGCCGGAACCGACGGGTCTGGTTTCCTGCATCACCCAGCTCCTGGCGCACGCCTCGCCCTCCGATGGGCGTTCTGCTTTCTGGTGCTACAGCCCGCGACGGCCGCCCTCGGGGCGACCCTGCCGCTGGTCGCGGAGTGGCTGTCGCCGGCCGGGCGGCCCGACGACGCCCGGGTCACATCGGCTTACGCCGCCAACACGCTCGGGGCGTTCGTCGGCGTCGTCGGGGCCACGGCCTGGCTCCTTGTGAACGTGGGGGTGGTCGGGTCGGGGTTCTTGCCGCGGGCCTCTCCGCCGCCTGCGGCCTCGCCGCGCTCGCCCTCCACCGGTTCGACCGGCGGCGCGGCCGCGCCACGGGTACACCGGCCGATGCGCCGGTCGAACCTGAACACCCGGCGGCGTGGAAGCTGGCTGCGGCCGCGCTGTCGGGGTTCGGTATTCTCGCTCTCGAAGTCCTTTACACTCGTCTGTTCTCGCTCGTCTTCCACAACAGCACATACACGTTCGGGGCGGTGCTTGCCTCGGTACTCGTGGCCCTGGCGTTCGGCTCCCTCATCGCGGGCCGGGCCGTCCGGGTCATGACGCCCCGCTCGGTGGTCGTCCTGTCCGCGTGGGCGGGGGGCGTCGCGACCGTCGCGTCGGTCGTCGCGTTCGCCCGCGTCACCGGACTGGAATACTTTCGGGCCGGCGACAGCTTCGCCTCGTACATGACCGGAGCGTTCGGGCTGGTCGCGCTCGTGGTGCTCCCCCCGGTCGCGGCGCTCGGGGCGATCCTCCCCGCCGTCTGGCACCGCGGCCCGCGCGGCGGGTCCGGGGCGGGGGCCGCGGTCGGCCGGGCGACCGTCGCGAACACGCTGGCCGCCGCGGCGGGGGCGGTGTGTGCGAACTTCGTGCTGCTGCCCCGCCTCGGGCTATGGGCGTCGTTCGTGTTCGTTGCCGGACTGTTCGCGCTCCCCGCCGTGGTGGCCCTGACCGGGAGTCGGCCGCTCGCGGCGGTCCTGGTCGGGCTGGTGTTCGTCTTCCTCGCCGTCCCGCTGGCGAGCCCGCCCGGCCCCGAGCGGTGGGCGACGGCCCCGGACGACGAGGCGCTCGTGCGGCGGTGGGCCTCGGCCTACAGCTGGGTCGACGTGGTGAGGTCGCCGGTCGGGGCGATGAAGGTGCGGCAGAACATGCACTACCGGTTCGGCTCGACCGGGTTCGACGCCCCGCGGGCATACCGGCAGGCCCACCTCCCGCTGCTCCTGCACCCGCGCCCGGCGGACGTGCTGTTCCTGGGGCTGGGGACCGGGCTGACCGCGGCCGGGGCGCTCCCGCACCCGGAGGTCGAGCGGGCGGTCGTCGTCGAACTCGTGCCCGAGGTGGTGGACGCCGCGCGCCTCCTCGCCGACGCCAACCGCGGGGTGGTCGATCACCCGAAGGTCGAGGTGCGGGTCGGCGACGCCCGCCACTTCCTGCACGCGACCGACCGCCGGTTCGACGTGATCGTCTCGGACCTGTTCGTCCCGTGGGAGAGCGAGACCGGCTACCTGTACACGGTCGAAAACTACCGGGCCGCGAGGCGGAGGCTCAAGCTGGGCGGCATCTTCTGCCAGTGGCTGCCGGTGTACCAGCTCGGGCCGCGCGAGTTCGAGATGATCGCCGACAGCTTCGCCGCCGCCTTCCCGGACGTGTCGCTGTGGTGGGGACACCTCGACCCCCACCGCCCGATCGTGGCGCTGGTCGGCGGCGACGCGTCGATGACGGCGGACGCATCCTCGGTCGAAGACCGCCTCGGACGACTGTGAAGGGTGGTCCCGGTCGATGGCGAGATCCGGGCGGCGCGGGACGTGTTCGGCCTCTACCTCGGCCACTGGCAGCCGCGACGGCCGGACCGCCTGAACACCGACGAACACCCGCGGGTCGAGTTCCTCACCCCCGTCAGCCACCGCGACCGAACGCTGTTGCACGGCGACGCCCTGCGCCGCTACTACGACGACGTGTTCGCCCGCCTGCCCGATCCACTTCTGGGCCACTCTCGCGGAACGGGGGCGGGCCGGGCACCGGCTCGCCCTGTTCCCGCAGTAGCCCGCTGTCGGGCCGCCAGTGCGTACTGTCACATTCCGAACCGCACCGCGACCAGAGTGTAGTCGTCGGCGGGGGCATCCCACCAGGTGCCGCCGGACGGCCTCATCGACCGTTGCCACGATCCGATCGGGCGCGGCCGCACCGACGCTGCCGATCGCTTCGCCCAGGCGGTTCCGGCCGAACTGCGTCCCGTCGGCGTCCATCGCCTCGGTCACCCCGTCCGTCAGGCAGACGAGCACCGAAGCAGCAGCGGCCGGGACGGTCACCGTCTCCCAGGTGCCGTCCTGCATCACCCCCGAGCATCGTGCCGCTCGAGCCCAGTGACTTCGGCGGGTCCGACCCGATCAGCAGCAACCCTGCTTCGTGCCCGGCGCTGGCGAACCAGAGGGTTTGGCGCGCGGGACACCACCGGGCGACCAGCAGGGTGGCGAAACAGTACGACGGGGCGACCGCGGCGAACCGCCGGTTCACCCGGCGGACGACTTGTCCAGGGTCGGCGTCCACCTCGACGGCGTCCAGGATGAGCACCTTGAGGACGGCGGCCACCATCGCGGCCGGGACGCCGTGGCCGATCACGTCGGCCACGCAGCACACGATCGTGCCGTCCGGCAGTGGGGGCACGTCGTAGAAGTCCTCGGCCACGGCTTCGGCCGGGCGGTGGATCGCCGCCAGTTCCACCCCGCGAGCGACCTGACCGGGCCGCGGCAACAGATTCTGCTGGACCTGTCGGGCCTTGTTCAGGGTGTGGGCCAACCGGGCCGAAGCGCGGCCGTGGTCGCTCGCCTCGACCCGCCTCATCCTGCTGCTGGACATCCTGGTCACGTTCACCCGGCAAACGACCGACACCCAACCAAGAAACTCAACGTGAAAACTACTGGAGCCGGACGAGGTCGCGGCGGCGATCCGAACGGCGGCCGCGGCGCCGGAGCGGCGGGCGACCCACCGGGGCGCGGACCTTGTGGCGGGCGTCCACACGGAAGCGGGCGCGACCGTCTACATCGCCGAGCGCCTGGACGACATCCGCCGGGAGGTCCGGGGGCAGGTCGTCGTCCGCTCGGTCGGCCTCCTGGTGTTCGGGGCCGCGCTGGCGCTGGGCGTCAACCCGCTCATCCACCGGATCGTCTCCCGACCCTTGCGCCGACTCGTCCGGGCCATCGACGCCGTCCGGGCCGGCCTGCTCGCCCAGTCGGCCGGCCCGCTCGGGATATATGAACTCGACCGACTCGCCGGCGCGGTGAACGAGATGAGCCGGACGCTCGCCGACGAGGCCGACCGGCGGAAACTGGCCCTGAGGTGGACCCATCCGACCGGGGCGCGGACCACGGGCTACTTCTGTTTGAAGTCACCGGAGTACGGCTTGGTCCCGACCTTGCCGCTGATCGTGCCCTCCCACTTCATGTCCTTGGTGAACACGTCGTTCTTGCCGACGAACTTCGTGGACGAGCCCTTCGGGTCGTCCTTCCGCTCCTTATCGTCCGCCGGGGCCGGCTCCAGCTTGACCGTCGTCGCCGGCGTCGTCTTCAGCACCAGCGTCAGGCTCTTGGAGTCGATCGCCTTCAGCTTCTTCTTGTGCAGGTCGTCGTGGTTGCCGTACACGTACACGGTGACCGCGCCGGTCTTGGCGTCCGCCACGATCTCCGGGTGGTACTCCTCGTCGCCCCACTCGACCACGATCCCCTTGTGCGGGCCGACGTGGTCGTCGGCCCGCGCCGACCCGGTCGCCAGTCCGCCGATCAGCCCGGCCAGGGCCAGTCCGAACATCGTCCTCATCGTCGATCCTCCTCGAAGGTGACAAACCGTCCTCACGGCCCGCTCCGGGCCGTGTCCTCAGTGGCCGCCGGCGGGTGCGTCGCCGGGGCCGTGTCCGCGGGTGCCGCGCCGTGCGGCGGGTGTGTTTCGTGCGCCGCGGCGGGCGGGTCGTCCAGCCCGTCGGCGCGCTCGTCGAGTTTCGCCAGCCTCTCGGCGTCCCCGCCGCTGAACTTCCAGAACAGTCCCGGGCGGAGCAGGAACTCGCAGAACGTGCTGGTGATGAGCCCGCCGAGGATCACGGTCGCCACCGGGTACAGGATCTCCCGCCCCGGCTCCTGCCCGACGACCACCAGCGGGATCAGCGCGATGCCGGCGGTGAGCGCCGTCATCAGCACCGGCGACAGCCGTTCCAGGCTGCCCCGGAGGATTATGTGTTCGGTGAACCCCTCGCCCTCGTGCCGCATCAGGTGCAGGTAGTGGCTGACCAGCATGATGCCGTTGCGGGCGGCGATCCCCAGCACCGTCACGAACCCGACCAGCGACCCGAGCGACACCACCCCGCCGGTGAGGCCGACGCCCACCAACCCGCCGACCAGAGCGAACGGCAGAGTGAAGGCCGTGAGGAGCGTAAGCCGCCACGACTCGAAGTCGGAGTAGATGACGAGAATCACCCCCACAAGGGCCAGGCCGCCGAGCAGGTACAGCCGCCGGCTCGATTCGCGCCGGGCCGCTTCCTCGCCCAGGAACTCGGGGTGGTAGCCGGCGTCGAACTTCACCTCCCGCACCTTCTGCTCGACCTCGGTCGCCACCGCCCCGAGGTCGCGGCCCTTCACGTTGCAGGTGATGTCCAGCCGGCGGGACGCGGCCTCCCGCTTGATCTCGTTCGGCATCGGCACGACCAGCACGTCGGCCACCTCCCCCAACCGCACTTGGACGCCCGCCGGGGTGTCGATCGGCAGAGCCCGGAGGGCGGCCAGGTCATCCCGGCACGCCGGCACGCCCCAGACGACCACGTCGAACCGCTTCTGCCCCTCGTACACCTCGCCGACCTTCGTGCCGCGCAAAGAGCGTCGTCGTCGCTCGGCGCAGGGCCGTTCCGTGTTTCATCTTGTGGAGTTTGACTGGTCTGAGTAATTGGGGCAGGTCTCAACCAGTTGAGGGGCCGATGCTCCCTTGCACGCTCTACGAGGCTCTTGCCACGCTCCCCGATCCCCGCGACCGCCACGGTTGCATCCACCCTCTCCCCGCCATCATGGGGCTCGTCGCACTCGCCCTGCTCATGGGACGCAAGAGCCTCAAGAGCATTGCCCGATTCGGGCGGCAACACCAGGCTCCGCTCGCTCACGCACTCGGATTCCGACGTGGTAAGACGCCCTCCGCCTCCACCCTCTCACGCACCCTCCGACGCGTCGACGCACAACAACTTGAAAACGCTCTGTCGCGTTGGATCCGAGCTCGCATCGATCTCGACTCCATCGAGCAGATCTCGCTCGACGGCAAGACTCTGCGGGGCAGTCGTGACGGCGATGTCCCCGGCCAACACCTCGTCGCCGCTTACGCTCCCGCCGTCGAGGCGGTCTTGGCCCAGATCCGCGTCGATTCCAAGACCAACGAGCACAAGGCCGCGTTGGAACGGCTCGGGATCCTACCGCTGAAAGGGAAGGTTGTGGTCGGAGACGCGATGTTCTGCCAACGGGACCTGGCTGAGCAGGTGGTCGGTGCCGGTGGCGAGTACCTCCTGGTCGTGAAGGACAACCAACCGGGGTTGGAGATCGACATCCGGGCGGGATTCGCCTTCGAAGAGACCGCCCGAGGGATCGCGGCGGCCATTCCCCCGTGAGGCACACACTCGGTCGGCTCTGGCGGATCGGGTCGCCACGACGTTGGAGAAGGGACACGGGCGGATCGAGAAGCGGACGTTGGAGACGACGCCGATCGTGACGTCGGGGCAGAAGTGGAAGGGGCTCAAACAGGGTTTTCGAATCACACGTGAGCGGACGGTAAAGGGCGTGAAGTCGGTAGAGGTGGTGTACGGGATCACAAGTCTTTCGATGCGTCGAGCGAACGCGGCGATACTTCTGTCGGTTCTCCGGAGCCACTGGCAGATCGAGAACGGCTTGCACTACGTCCGGGACGTGACCCTGGGCGAGGATGCGTGCCGAGTGCGATCGGGCACGGCTCCGCAGGTGTTGGCAGCACCGCGGAACGCAGTCATCCACCTGTTGACCGAGGTTGATGCCAAGAGCCGCCCGGAAGCCATCGAGATTCTCCAACTCCACCCTGAACAAGCCAGGAAGCTTATCGGAATCCCTCAATGTGAATAACGGAACGGCCCTGCCTGCCGCGACCCGCCCTCGCCCATTCTATTACGCTTTCGCGACGGCGGGGTTGCGCTTCCACCGCCGGAAGTCGCGGATTCCGGCGTAGATGCCGTACGTCATGAGGGTCAGGGCGGTCGCCGCGAGGGCGAAGAAGATGACGTGTTCGGTCATCCCGTCCGGGTAGTCGCGGCCGTTGATCTCGATGGCGATGAACGCTTCGGCGTGGTGCGCGAACAGACTGGACATCGTCTCGACTCCGAAGGGTGGGGCGGGGAAGTTGCGGCGACTCGGGCGTTTGAATCCCGGAACGGATCGGAACCGTGGGAGCGGTGTCAATCTCGCCCCGCCCGCCGCAACCGTCAAGGGGCCGCTCCCGAATCGTCCGGAGTAAACCACCGGGAACGAATCGGGAACGCCCGCGCCGCCCTGGGCCTCACGGCGCCTTCGGCTTGCCCGGCGTGGCGGGCGGCGCCATCACCGGACCCGCGCCGGGCCCGCGCGGTGCAGGGGGCGGCTCCGGCCACCACTCTTCGAGGAGCAGGCCGGACAGTTCGGCCGCCGCCCGCCACGCCTCGCCGAGCGAGCGATTGTACTCCAGCCGCGCCTCGGCCACGTTGCGCTGGGACTGGATCACCCGCAGGTACTCGAACTGCCCGCCCTTGAACGCGGCGAGCGCCAGTTTGTACGTCTCCTCCGCGCGGGGGATCAACTCGGTCCGGTACACCTCGGCCCGCTCGCGGGCGGCGGCGTACGTCTGGTACGCGGCGGCGACGCGGGCCGCCAACTCGTTCTCCGCCTGCCCGACGTTCTGGATCGCCATCCCCAGTTCGGCCTGCGCCGCGCGGATGTTACCCTGGTTGCGGTTCCACAGCGGGACCGGCATGCTGACGCCCACCGCGCCGTCGTGCGAGCGGTTCTCGAACTGCCGGATGTACGCGGCGTAGACGGTCACGTTCGGGATCGGCTCGGCCTGCGCCCGCTTGACCGCCGCCTGCGCCCGGTCCACCCCGACCTTCGCCGCCCGCGCCTGCGGGTGGTAGGCGAGCACCGCCTCCCGCGTCCGGTCGGGGTCGTAGTCCGGCAGGCCGTCGAACGTCGCGACGACGCTGGTGGGCACGAGCGCGTTCTGCCCGGCGACGGCGGCCAGCCGCCGGTACGCGCCGGGCAGTTCCCGCTTCACCGACTGGAGTTCGGCCCGGAACCGCTCCCGCTCGACCTCCAACTGGACCATGTCCAGCCGCGCGATCTGCTTCGCGTCGAGCAGGCTCTTCCCGTTGGCGACCGCGTCGTCGGCGAGCTTGACGAGTTCCGTGAGGATCTCGCCCCGCCGCTGGAGGGCGTAGGCCTCGTAGAACGCCGCCCGGACCGTGCCGACGACGGTGTACCGCTCGGTGAGCAGTTCGAGCGTCGCCTGATCGACTTCCCGCGCCGCGACCGCCTGCGCGAGGGTGAGTTTCTTGCCGGTGACGATGGTCTGGGAGACCCGCGGGGCGGTGAGGATGCCGAGGCGGTCGGGGCTGGATTTGTCGCCCAGTTCGTCCCAGTTGATCGCGACATCGGGGTTCGGGTACAGGCCGGCCTGGAGGTGCCGCCCGCGGGCCGCCTCGATGGCGAGGTTGGCCCGCGCCAGCCGCGGGTTCCGCTCGACCGCCAGTCGGACGAAGTCGTCGACGCCGACCGGCGCCGGGTCGGGTGCGGGAGCCGGTGCCGGAACGGGTGTCGGTGCGGGCAACCGGCCCGGCTCGCCGGGCGATGGCTGATAGGCCGCCCGCTGGACCGGCCCGTCCGGCGGCCGGCGGTACGCGCTCGGCGCGTCCCGGATCGACGGCTGCGGGTAAGCGAGTGGGTTCGGCGCGGGCGGCGTCCGGTCGAGCAACCCCGGCGTCGGCGTCGGCGACAGGGGCGAGCCGATTTCGGGCGACGCGCACCCGCCCATGAGCGCGGCCGCCGCGACCGCCCGCAGTACCGTTCGGTTTCGGATCGTTCGGATGACGGACCCCGACATGACGAACCCTCGTGCGTTGTCCCGTCGTGGCGGGCGTGACCGGACCTCCCGACGGAAAGGCACCGGCAAATACCAGCAGGCGCGCGAAACCGTACGTGCGGTCATCGACGAGTCGGAAGACGCGGCCGGTAAGTACGGTGGGCTCGACGCCACCCCGAACGCGGCGGCCGAATCCCCGGTGCCGTGCCCCTCTTTCGGCCGTTCGCCCGACGCGCCGGTCGGCGCCGCGGCGAACGCGAATCGGTGGTCGCACGGCGGTTCGGCCGGACGATCCGGCGGCCGCGGCGACTCGGTTCGGGCCACCCCGGCGTCGGCCGACGTGTGGTCGATGGGCGCGTGGCAACAGACCCGCACGACTTCGGCGGAGCGGTCGCTCGGGCCTGCCGAAGGCGTCGGCCCGCGGAGTCCCGCGACTAGCCGAAACGGACAGGAGCCCGCCGCGGTGACCGGGAGGGTCGCCAGGAAGGTCGTCAACAGTGCCCACGACAAAACCGACCAGAACATCGCGACCAGCGCTGAAGATTTCGTGGGCGCAATCCCCACAACCGTTACATTCATCGGCTGCCGTTGGACGGGAGGTGAACGATAATCCGTTCCCGGTCTGGCCAAACCCTGCGCGATTCCAAACCGCGTCGGCACAGCACGTCGTACCTCACTCCGCTCCCGCATCGGCTTCGACATGAACACCTCATACCAAGTCCAGTAGTTTCAAGTTCGGCGTTGAGGAGTAGCGGGACGCATGGGTTCCCTTTGAGATGGAGGTCGCCACACCACCATTCGAAGGAAGCTCCCATGCGTCCCGCGCCCCAGTTTATTCCCCGCGATCGAGTCGCCGCCACCCGCCATCTGCGGGTGGTGCTGACGGCCTGGATGTCGGACGCCATCCGACTCCCGGCGACCCGGCGACAAGTCGTTCCCCGGCCGCCGTCGGGCAGGCCGTCTGGGACGCCCTCCGGGCCGCCCTCCCGAGGCGCCGCCGGACCCTCGAGCGCCGGCTCCTCCCGGCCCTCCACGCCCCGCTCCCGAAGCGCCCCAAGGCGGCGCGCGTCGCGCTCGACTACCACCGCATCCCGTACTACGGAGCCCCGGACCGGAACACCACCCGGGCCAAGTCGTCGGCCGGCACCCACACGTTCCACACGTACGCCACCGCGTGCGTCGTCGGCGGGCCGGGGCGGTACACCCTCGGGCTGACCGCCGTCCACAGGAATGTCTTCCACAATTGCGATCAGGCCCGCGCGCTGGGCGAGTTCGCACACACGTCGCGCTTCAATCGGGTCACACATTCGACCGGGCGTTCTTCTCGATCGCCGTGATGCGCCTGCTCCAGTCCCGCCGGCTGGCGTTCGTGATCCCGGCCGTCGTCCGCGGGCGCAAGCCCCGGCCGGGTGTGCCGGCCGCCGGATTGCGGGCCGTCCGGCGGCGGGGTGCCGGGCGGTACGACTACACCCACGCGGACCGGGGGCAATCGGTTCGAGTCACGGTCGTGGTCGCCCACAAGACGTACCGGCATGCCCGGACCGGGCGGCGGCACACCCGCAAGCTGTTGTACCTGACGTGGCGGGTGGGCGGCGGTCCGGTCGCGATCCGGGATCTGTACCGGACCCGGTTCGGGATCGAGAGCAGCTACCGCCAGCTCGGCGAGGCGCGCCCCCGGACCGCGTGCCGGGACGGGGTGGTGCGGCTGTTGTGGGTGGCGCTCGGGCTGATCCTCCGCAATGCCTGGGTATGGGCCAACCGGACCGAGACACGGCCGTGGTCGTTCGCCTCAACTCGGCTCGTCCTGTTGCTGGACATCCTCGTCACGTTCACCCGACAAACGACCGAACCTCAACCAAGAGCCTCAACTTGAAACTACTGAAGTCTGGTTGATCCGTAACCGTCAGGCGGCGACAGCCCAGTGGAACCCGACCGCGCCGACGACGACGGCTCGTTGATCGGCCAGCCACTGGCACCGCTTGGTCAACGTTTCGGTCAACCCCGGCAGGCCGTCGAACACCCGGTTCGCCAGCCCCTCGCGAACCAGCGGCCACAGGTGCTCGGCCGGCTGCAACTCGGGGGTACACGGCGGCTGGCGGTGCAGCACCACGCTGGGCGGCACCCGCAGGCCCTTGGCCGTGTGCCTGCCCGAGCCGTCCAGGATCACGACCAGCACCTTCCGCCCGTCCGGGTCGGCCCACCCGGCGAAGTCGTCCAGCGCTTGACCCATGCACGCGGCGCTCGCCCTCGGCAGGATCAGGAACCGGCTCCGCCCGCTCCTGGGGTGGGCGAACCCGTACACGAACACCGACTCGAACTTGTGCCGCCCGTTGGACGTCGGCCGCTTGCCCTTGAGCGCCCACACCCGCCGGACGACCGGCTTGAGCCCGAGCCGGGCCTCGTCCTCGCACCACAGCTCGACCTCGCGGTCGGGGTGCTCCCGCCGCAGGTCGGCCAGCCGCGTGGTGAGCCGGTCAAAGCCACACCCGCTGTTCCTCGGGCGTGGCCGCCTTGGGATGCCGGGGGCGCGGGACGACCAGCCGGAACCCGAGATCCTTGAGCCACTGCCACCCGGTCTGCTTGCGGACCTCGACGGCGAACTGCCGCTTGACGAACGCCGCGACCTTCGGCCCAGTCCACAACCCACCGTCGGGCGGCTCGGCTTGGAGCGCGGCGAGCAACTGGGCCCGTTGCGGGGCCGTCAACTTGGGCTCGGCCTCGTTCTCGCGGCGACGGTCGGCCAAGGCGTCGGGGCCGCGCGCGTTATACCGCTTGAGGATGGCCCGCCCCCACAAGGGGGTGAACCCGACCAACTCGGCCGCCTTGCTGGCCGAGAGCGGCTGGTCCGGCCGGGTGACCAGCCACAGCACATGCCACCGGCTCTTCTCGGGCCCGCCCGAGCAACCCCGGTAACGGCGGTCGATCTCCTCATGGCTCAGGTGCGGAACGACAGGCAGTCGCTTCATGGTTAACCCTCCCACCGTTGGAGAGGGTTACGGATCAACCGGATTCGGTATCACTCACCGGCTCTCCGTCTTCGACGGGTCTTGGACGGCTGCTGCGATCACTTCACAGAGGGCGTTCGGCGAGAGGTTCGTTCGCCTTTCGTCGTCGAGTCCGCGCGGACACGGCATCGTCACAGGTCCGAGGCGCGGAGGCGGAGGGCGTTGGCGACCACGGACACCGAGCTGAGGCTCATCGCCGCGGCGGCGATCATCGGGCTGAGCAGCACGCCGAAGAACGGGTAGAGGACGCCGGCGGCGACCGGCACGCCGAGCAGGTTGTAGGCGAAGGCGAAGAACAGGTTCTGGCGGATGTTCCGCATCGTGGCGCGGCTGAGGGCACGGGCCTTCGCGATGCCGCGCAGGTCGCCCTTCACGAGCGTGACGCCGGCGGACTCCATCGCCACGTCGGTGCCGGTGCCCATTGCGATCCCCACGTCGGCGGCCGCCAGCGCCGGTGCGTCGTTGATCCCGTCCCCGGCCATCGCCACCCTCCGGCCCTCGGCCTGGAGCTTCCGAACCGCCTCGGCCTTCTGGTCCGGCAGCACCTCGGCGAGCACTTGGTCGATCCCGAGTTTCTTCGCCACTGCTTCCGCCGTGACCCGGCTGTCTCCGGTCAGCATGACGACCTTGAGCCCTTCCGCGTGGAGGCGGGCTACGGCCTCCGGGGTCGTCGCCTTGATCGGGTCGGCGACGCCGAGCAACCCGACGACCTTCCCGTCGGCCGCAAGGAACAGCACGGTCTGACCCTCGGCCCGCAGGGCGTCGGCCCGCGCGGTCAACTCGTCGGCGACGCTAACCCCGACATCGGCCAGCATCGCCCGATTGCCCAACACGACGTTCCGCCCTTCTACCCGGCCGCGGACGCCCTTGCCGGAGACGGTCTCGAACCCTTCGACCGCGGCCGACTCGACGCGCCGCTCCTGCGCGCCGGCGACGACGGCGGCCGCGAGCGGGTGCTCGCTCCCGCGCTCCAGCGCCGCCGCCAGCCGGAGCAAGTCCGCCTCGGTGAACGCGGCGGACGGCTCGACCGTCACCAGTTTCGGCTTGCCCTCGGTCAGCGTGCCCGTCTTGTCCACGACGACGGTGTCCACCTTCTCCATACGCTCGATCGCCTCGGCGTTCTTGACCAGCACACCCTCTCGCGCCCCGCGGCCGACCCCGACCATGATCGACATCGGGGTCGCAAGGCCCAGCGCGCACGGGCAGGCGATGATGAGGACCGCGACCGCGTTCACCAGCGCGAAGGCCAGAGCCGGGGTCGGGCCGAACGCGGCCCACACGACGAACGTGCCGACCGCGACCAGCACAACAGCGGGGACGAACCACGCGGCCACCGCGTCGGCCAGTTTCTGCACGGGCGCGCGGCTCCGCTGCGCCTCCCCGACCATGTGGACGATCCGCGCGAGGAGCGTCTCGCTGCCGACGCGGGTGGCCGTCATCACGAACCCGCCGGTGGTGTTCACCGTCCCACCGATCACCGCGTCGCCGACGCGCTTCGTCACCGGGATCGGTTCTCCCGTCACCATCGACTCGTCCACCGCGCTGCCGCCCTCGACGACTTCGCCATCGACCGGCACCTTCTCCCCGGGTCGGACCCGCAGCCGGTCGCCGACCTGTACGTCGCCGAGCGACACGTCCTCGTCGGTGCCGTCGGGCCGGACGCGGCGGGCCGTCTTCGGGCTAAGGCCGAGCAGGGCGCGGATGGCCGAGCCGGTCTGCCGGCGGGCGCGCAGTTCGAGCACCTGGCCGAGGAGGACGAGGGTGACGATCACCGCCGCGGCCTCGAAGTACACGCGCACGCCCCCGTGGGCGTCTCGGAAGTCGGTCGGGAACAGATCCGGGCGAGCGGTCGCGACCGCGCTGAACGCCCAGGCCGCCGCGGTTCCCAGTGCGATCAGCGTGAACATGTTCGCGGTGCCGTGCCGCAGCGCCTGCACCGCGCGGACGAAGAACGGCCGCCCGCCCCACAGAACCACGGGCGTCGCGAGTACGAGTTCGAGCCAGTTGCTGCGCCCGTGGGCAAGCCAGCCGGGCAGCGAGAGACCGACCATCGGTCCCATTGCCACGACCAGCACCGGCAGAGTGATCGCCGCCGAGACCCACAGCCGCCGGGTCATGTCGCGCAGTTCGCTGTCGTCCTCGGCCTCGCCGGCCTGCGTGGTCATCGGCTCCAAAGCCATCCCGCACTTCGGACACGTTCCCGGACCGTCACGGATGATCTCCGGGTGCATCGGGCAGGTGTACTTCACCGCGCCGGCGGGCTGCGGAGGTGGCGCCTTGGACGGGTTTGCCGCCTTTGCGCTGCAACACGAGTCGCCAGCGTTTGTCGGTGACGGTCCGGTGTACTTCCCCGGATCGGCCTCGAACATCTGCTGACAGTGCCGGCTGCAAAAGTAGTAAGTCGTGCCCGAGCGAGTGACCGAGCCTGCCGCTGCGTCGGGGTCAACGGTCATCCCGCACACGGGGTCGGTTGCCGTGTGTCGTGATGCCGCCGTTGGTGGTTCAGCCGGATTGTGCGTGTGGTCGTGGCTCATGAGCCCCCTCCCGTCATTGACAGTCGCCCATCACGACCGTCTTACCAGTTTACGGGTCGTACCCAGGTCCGGGGTCAAGCGGAATCCGTGTCGGAGTCGCCAGGGGAGGCGACCAGCCACTGACGGTTCCCGAAACGGCGCGGGATTGACGTGCCGTCCATTGCCCGCGCAGCCGGAGCTTGAAATTGACACCTCTCGGCATTTAGACTGTAGTTTCCGTGATTTCCTTGGACTGCGCGGCTGAGGTGCGGGGTGTAGACGAGTGCCGGCCCGTCCGGGAGGATGGCGTTACCACACGTTCATCCGACCCGAACGAGCGCGGCCATGACATCCTCGCACATCGCGAGCCGACTGTGCCACTGGTTTTCCGCCCTCGCGGCCCCGCTCGACGCGCGCTCCGCTCCGCGCCTGGCGTGCTTGTTCCTCGGAGCGATCCTCGCTCGTGGGCGGCGCACGGTCACCAGCTGGATCCGAGGCGCCGGGTTGGGGCCGGAGTTCCGACCGTGCTACACCACCGTCGCGGCGGCGGGCAGAAGGACCGATCGGATCGCCGTCCGCCTGGTCTACGAGGTCGTCAAGCCGCTCCTGGCCGGCATGAGCCGACTGGTGCTGGCGCTGGACGACACGCCGACGGCGCGCTACGGGCGGCACGTCCAGGGTGCCGGGGTGCACCACAACCCGACGCCGGGCCCGGCCGGCGGCCCGTTCGTCTACGGGCACGTGTGGGTGGTCCTCGGGTTGCTGGTCGCGCACCCGCTGTGGGGTGTGATCGCCCTTCCGCTATTGGCGCGTCTGTACGTCCGAAAGGTGGACCTGACAGCGATCGACAAGACGCACCGACCCCAGTTCCGGACCAAGTTGGAGTTGGCCGTGGAGTTGGTGCGGTGGGCGAAGGGGTGGCTGGACTTCGTGGCCGCGCCGCTGTGGGTGGTGGCCGACGGGGCGTACGCCAAGGCCGCGTTCCTCAGGCCGTTGATCGGCATGGGCGTCGTGGTGGTCAGCCGCCTGCGCAAGGACGCGGCGCTGTGGACCGTCCCCGTGGCCCGAACGGGGAGGCGCGGTCGCCCCCGGAAGTACGGGGAGGGCCGGATCGCGTTGGCGAAGCGGGCCGGGCAGAAGCGGGGTTGGGCGAACGGGACGTTCGAGTTGTACGGGAAGACGGTCGAGAAGAGGTACAAGACGTTCGAGGCGACGTGGCGCCCGACGGGCGGTGCGATCCGTGTGGTGCTGGTGGACGAGCCGACGGGTTGGGTCGCGTTCTTCTGCACCGATGTGAGTGCGACGGTGGCGGACATACTGGGACTGGTGGCCGATCGGTTCAGCCTGGAGACGTGCTTCCGGGACTGCAAGGAGATCGTCGGCGCCGGTCAGCAGCAGGTGCGTCACGTGTGGGCGAGCGTGGGCTCGTTCCACGTGTGCCTGTGGGCGTTCACGATGACCGAGGCGTGGGCCTGGAACCGGGATGAGGATGCGCTGGTGGCCCACCGGCGTGCGTCGCCGTGGGACGACCGGCCGCGCCGCCCGAGCCACGCGGACAAGCGCCGCGCGTGGCGGCGCGAGTTGCTGGCCCGGGACATTGATGCCGTTTTGCCAGTCGGCACAGAACACGCGAGAATCCACGAACTGGCCGAACGGCTGCTCGACCTCGCCGCTTGAACCTCAGGGAATCGCGGAAACTACAGATTTAGATATATCACTTCTTAAAGGCTCTGACACAACCTACGCGGCCATCGTGTCGTGAGTGAGGATGTTGAAGCAGATGGCACTGGCGGCCAAGCTGGTCCAGGCGTCTCGGATGACCCCGAGCCGGTCGTACCGGACCCGCATCCGCCGCAGCCCCTTGAGCCAACTGATGGTCCGCTCGACCACCCACCGGACCCGCCCCAGCCCGCTCCCGTGGGGCGTGCCCCGCTTGCCGATGTGCGGCTCGATCCCCAGGAACCGGAGGATCCCGCGGGTGGCTTGCGAGTCGTACCCACGGTCCGCGTACAACTCGTCGGGCAACTCCTTCGGCCGCCCCGGCTTCCCTCCGACCGCGGGAAGGCCATCACGACCGGGATGATCTGGGTGTGGTCGCTGGCGTTGGCCCCGGCCGTCCGGATGGCCAGCGGGACGCCCCGCCGGTCGACCAGGAGGGTGTGCTTGGTCCCGAGCTTCCGGCGGTCCACGGGGCTCGGGCCGGTCCGCTCCCCGCCCCCGAACGCCCGGACCATCACCCCGTCCACGACCACCAGACCCGGGTCCAGCTTGTCCGCCTCCCGCAGCAACCGCAGCAGGTCGGCGTGTACCCGGTCCCAGATACCGAGTTCTTCCCACGCCCGGAGTCGGCGGTGGGCGGTCCGCCCGGAGCACCCCAGTTCGCGGGGCACGTCCTCCCACCGGCACCCGGTGGCCAGGACGAACCAGATCACCCGCACCGCGACCCGGTGGGGAATCCAGGGCCGCCCGCCCCGGGGTCCGACCCGCGGCGGCTCGGGCGGCAGGTGGTGGGCGACCAGCTCATAAAACTCGTCCGGCATGTTGGCCGCGGCCACGGCAGTACTCCCACGAGCGGGCTACACTGCCAACCAACAAAACCCGTGCCGGGAGGTTATGTCAGAGCCTGTTAGTGACTATCCGGAAACGGTTGCCTTGGCTTTCTTGGGGTATTTGAACTATACTTGTTTAGCGCGTCGAACTGTGTCGGGTCTTGGTCACCGGACCGTTAGAGCAGATTCGGAAAATGTGTAGCGGCCTTTCGGAGCCGCGACCGTGAGGGAGCGACAAACGTGGCCGCTCCCTCACGGTCGCGGCTCCGAAAGGCCGCTACACCATTCCTGAAAACGCACTAAACCAGACTTCGGATGGCGAGTGCGGCTAAAGCTTCCTCGTTAGCGTGCCTTTCCCCGGAATCGGTAACGAAGCCGCTCGACTGTATCCTGAAGCCGCATCTCGTCGAGCGTGAAGGTTCCGATTACGAGATCCTCAGACGCGAACGTGAGCCACACCCAGGAGCGCTCCTCGACGCGGATGCGGATGTCCTTGAAGGTGGAGTCCAACTCGTTCGGGAGCGCCTCAACAGTCGCCGAACGGAACAGCCCCAGTCTGCCCAGCCGTCGCTCAGCCAGTTCAAGTTTGGCTCGATCGAGCACTTGGCCCGGCCTTTGGCCCATCGCCGAGAGGATGACCCGATCCGGCGTGTCGACATTCCCCTCGATGATGATGCGTCCGACGCGGTCGGGCTCCTTCGCCTGGGGGATCGACAGGACCGCAACCAGCACTGCGCACAGCATGGAGCTCCTCCTGGGAACGACGGCCCGAGCATAACGACTTCGGCTGAGCGGGGGCAAGGGCACCCGAGGTAAAGCGGCCACCGCGTTAGCGCGGTGTAGCTGGGCCGAAGGCAGTTCTCGTTTATTGCCCGAACATCAGCGGGCGTGGTAGGAACTGGTCGCCGAACCAGCGCAACGTCCGGCTGACGTGATCCACGACCGAGAGCGCCTGGCGGCGGCACGTCTCGAACACGGACATCAACACGCCCTGCGCCCTCGCGCCCACCGGCGTGCGGTTCCCGCCCCACACCTTGCGGTTCACCACCGCCGGGCGGATCGCCTGCTCGGCCTTCCAGTTGGTCGGCTCGATGCGGGGGTCGAACACGAACGCGAACCACTGCTCGAAGTGGTTCCGCAGGTGCCGCGCCAGCGTCACGTACTCGGGCACGGCCCGCGACCGGCTCACCAATTCCAGCAGGCGGTCGTCGAACGCAACGCGGTGCGCGTCGAGTTGGTCGTCGGTCCACGCCCCCGGCACGTACCCGTTGCGCCAGTGGATCGCCTCGGTGAACAGCGCGATCACCTGGCGCGGGAACCGCACGGCCCCGCGCGTGGCGCCCTCCAGCAACTCCCGCGCGCGGCGGAGCACGTGGGCCACGCACTGCTGGTGGATCGCCGCCTCGAACCGCTCGTACGAGGCGAACCCGTCGTGGCTCAGGACGCCCGACCAGTCCCGCCCGATCACCCGCTCCAAGACTTCGGCACTACGCTGGGAGTCGATGCCGTAGGCCGTGCCCCGGTCAGCGACCCAGGCGTGGAGCCAGGCGGGCCGCCCTCCCACCCGCCAGCCCGTCTCGTCGGCCGCGATGTGCTCGGACCGGCGCACCTCGTTAAGGATCAGCCGATAGTCGGGCTCCAAGCGAGTCGCGGCCCGGAGGCCGATCTGGGCGCTGGCTCCGCGGGTCAGGGTGATGCCGAAGAGGATGCGGAAGATCGACGCGACCTTGCCGTGGGACAGACCCATCTGGGTGTGCAGGAGCGCGGCGGCGGCTTGGGCATCGGGACCGATCTGGCTGGCCGCCGCGCCCAACGCGCCGGAGGTCTGGAGCGGGTGCCGCCCCTGGGTGCGCTTGCCGCACTCCGCGCAGTGGCCGATGTGGACGCGGAACTTGCGGATCAGTGGCGTGCGAGGGATCTCGGTCTGGAACTGGTCGGCCGTTCCGATTTCCACGAGCCGGCCCCGGCAGTGCGGGCAGGCGCCGGGCAGAGGTGCCTCGTGGCACTCGGCGACCTGCTCGGGTGGTGGCTGCTGACGGTGCCCGTGGGTGCCGTGGGCATCGCCCGACTTGCGGCCGGGAGTCTGGGTTCCCGATTTCCACGAGCGGCCCCGGCAGTGCGGGCAGGCGCCGGGCAGAGGTGCCTCGTGGCACTCGGCGACCTGCTCGGGTGGTGGCTGCTGACGGTGCCCGTGGGTGCCGTGGGCATCGCCCGACTTGCGGCCGGGAGTCTTTGGGTCAGACTTGGGCGACCCTTTGCGGAACGGGGCCGCCTGACGCTTGCCCGCGCGAACGGCCTCGTCGAGCCTCCGGGTCAACGCCGCGACCTGGGCTTCGAGTTCGGCGACACGCTGGAGGAGATCCCGACAGCCGGGACATGCAGGCTCGTCCATGCTGCGATGCTACCAGATCTGCCGGCAGTCGACCGCACTCGGGTCGGGAGAGGCGCTAAACAAGTACATTTGAACTCGGGTGCCGGTTTGGGGCACAGGCGGTTCAACATCATCTGGATCCCCCGGACGCGGATCATGGCTTCACTGGAATCGGTCCGCACCTCGTAGTCCTTCGACAGCCGCCGCGCCCGCCCCAGCCACCCGAACGTCCGCTCCACCACCCACCGCTTGGGCAGCAGGACAAACCCCTTCGACCCCGGCGGCCGACTCACCACCTCCAGCCGCCACCGCAGCCACGGCCTCATCGCCAGCCAGGCGTTCAGGTCGTGGTTGTGGTACTTCGAGTCCGCCCAGAGGACCTCCAGCCGGGGGAACCGCTCGCCCGTCAGGTGACCGAGGACCGGCTCGGCCGCCTTGGCGTCGTCTACGTTCCCGGCCGTCACCGCCACGAACAGGATCAGGCCCAGGGTGTCCACCGCGATGGTCCGCTTCCGCCCCTTGATTTTCTTGCCCCCGTCGTATCCCGCCACCCCGCCCAACTCGGTCGTCTTGACCGTCTGGCTGTCCACGCTCCCGGCGCTGGGGGTGGCCTCCTTCTCTGGCTCGTGGCACTCCCGGACGACCTCCCGGAGGGTGTCCATCACCCGCGGCCAGGTGCCGTCATCCCGCCACGCGGCGAAGTAGTCGTACACCGTGCTCTTGGGCGGCAGGTCGTGCGGCAGGTACGCCCACTGGCAGCTCGTGCGGTTCACGTACAGGATGGTGTTGACCACCTCCCGCAGGTCCGTCGTGCGCGGTCGCCCGCCCGCCTTGGCCGGCGGCAGGAGCGGCCCGAGCAGTTCCCACTGGTCGTCCGTCAGGTCGCTCGGGTACGCTTTCCGAGGGGTGGCGCGGTCCATCGCGGCGGCTCCAGGGTGTTGGGGTCGATAGGCTCCCAAAACCCCGGCATTCCCAACAGATCACTTTCCGGATAGCCACTTACAGTCGCCCTCAGTTAGGTAGCGTAAATGAGGTCTCCTGTTCTTGACTTCCGCGGCCGAGGAGGACGGTCACCTTCGCTCCTTTCATAGCGAGGAGGCTGCGCACGGCCACGAGTGCCATGTCGCCGGCGCTCACGCCGTTCACCTTCAGGATCACGTCTTGGGGGCGAATGCCGACTTGGGCCGCCGGGGTTGCGTCGTCTACCGCAACGACGACTGTTCGGCCCCCGACCCGGACGACGCTCAGGCCGCTCAGGTCGTGCGTGTCGGGCTGGTCAAAACGGCCGCTCTTTTTCAGGTAGATGGCCCCACCGGAAAAGTCGAACGTCGCGACGTACCGCGACCAGTAGGTGACGCCGAGGATGTTCCTCTGCGAGGCGCTGAAGATCAGGTCGGAGTGTCGGTGGCCGGCCACCTCCACCTCGGCCATGCGCCCCCGCCGCCGCATCGAGGGCCCGGACAGGGACCCGGCCAACACGGTGTCAATGGGCGTGACCCTGCCCTGCCCGGCGAGGGCGTCGAAGGTGTCGGCCCGCAGCAAGCCCGTTCCCCCGCCCGGCACACAGCCCGTATCGACTAGGAACGGTTGCGGCTCGGGCAGTCCCGCCAGGCGGATCCGGACGTACGGAATCTTGTTCTCAACAGTCGCGTCCAGGCGCCGCCCGGGGTCGGCCCCCGGCGACTGCAAGAAGACGATCTCTCCGCCGTCGGGATCGACGCGGAAAACGCGACGTGCCAGGAAGTCCATCCCGATGCAGCCGTAGACCTCCACGCCGAGGCCTTCGCGCATGCGGCGCAGATCCTTCGCGACCACGGGTGAGCCCGTTTGGAGGCTCAACCCGCCGAGTTTCGCATCCGGCGACGGGAAGACCGGCACGCGCGTAACACCGTCTGTCGTATGGAGGTCTTGAAACGACAGTGGGTCGCCGAGGAGCGGCGCGAGGGAGGAGTCGAAGACGCCGTTCGAGCACCCCGTGTCGAGGACGAACTGATACGTCTTCCCCTTGAACTCGACGGGGACGAGGAGCAGCGGCCCGCCACCCGCGATCTTGATTCGTTCGAGGATCACTTCTGGGGCGGATCCTTCCTGGGGACGTGAGGGTGTACTCGGGGCGGTGGCGACGGCTTCGGGCATTCGTGTCGGTGCCTCGCCCGGCGGATCCGCGGCCGGAGTGACCTCGGTGACCGCCTCTTGGCGCGCCCGCGCGAGTGCGACCACGGCGGCGTATACGCCCAGAGCGATCAGAAGGGTTAGGAGGGCGAACTGGGGAAGGAATCGCATGCCCGTGGCTCCCGCGACCAAACTTCACGACCGCGGCAGCCGGGGATGTTCCGGCTCGTGAGGCGGTGAGGTACGGATAGTTCAGTCACCCGCTTAGCGACCGTAGCCACCTTTGCCAAGCCCAAAAGCGGTCGATTTCTCCAGCACTCCCGGAGGAAGTCATACCGAATCTGGCTGAAGGGTAACCCTCTCCAAGGTTGGGAGGATTTACCATGAAGCGATTACCCGTGGTCGGTCACCTGAGTCACGAGGAGATCGACCGCCGTTATCGGAGTTGTATCGACGCGGCCCAAAAGAGCCGCTGGCACGTGCTGTGGCTGGTCACACGGCCCGATCAACCGCTCTCGGCGACCACCGCCGGGAAACTGGTCGGGTTCACCCCCGCGTGGGGGCGGGCCATTCTCAAGCGATACAACGCGCACGGCCCCGACGCCCTGCTCGACGGCCGGCGCGACAACGGCACCGACCCGTTACTCTCGACCGAGCAACGGTCCCAACTGTTCGCCGCGCTCCAACTCGAACCGCCCGACGGCGGGTTGTGGAGCGGGCCCAAGGTGGCGGCCTTTGTGAAGGATCGGTTCGGGGTCCAGGTGTGGCCCCAGACCGGGTGGCAGTGGCTCAAGGACCTGGGGTTCCGGCTCGTGGTTCCGCGCCCCCGGCACCCCAAGGCGGCCACTCCCGAGAAGCAAAAGGAGTGGCTTTGACCGGCTCCACGAGCGGATGACCGAGTTGCGCCGGCAGCACCCGGATAAAGAAGTCGAGTTGTGGTGCGAGGACGAGGCCCGGCTGGGTTTGAAGCCCGTGGTGCGGCGCGTGTGGGCGCTCAAGGGGACACGACCGCCCTCGAACGGGCGCCACAAGTTCGAGAGCGTGTTCGTGTACGGGTTCGGGCACCCCAAGAGCGGGCGCAGCCGGTTCCTGATCCTCCCCAAGGCCAATGCCCAGTGCATGGGCCGGGCGCTCGGGGACTTCGCAGGCTGGGCGGACCCGGACGGGCGCAAGGTGCTGGTGCTGATCGTGGACGGGTCGGGCGGGCACACGGCCAAAAAGCTCGCGGTACCGCCCAACGTGGTGCTGCACCGGCAGCCCAATTGCACCCCCGAGTTGCAACCGGCCGAGCACCTGTGGCCCCTGGTGCGCGAGGGGTTGGCGAACCGGGTGTTCGACACGCTCCCGAAGCTGACCGAGGTGCTGACGACCCGATGCCAGTGGCTCACCGACAACCCAACCGTTGTTGCCGGTGCGGTTGGGTTCCACTGGGCCGTTGCCGCCTGATGGTTACGCATCAGCCAGACTTGGTATCAGTGGGCCGAGACTTGTTCCTGTCGGGTGGAGGTCTGCCGCCCGCGCCGGGCGCGTTGCGGCGGATGTGGGCAGCCGGTCCGTTGGTTGATCACCGCCGTAAAACGAGGCGGACGCCCAAGCAGGCGGCCGCACCACGCCCACAATTAATGCAGGACTGTTACCAGCGAACGATGCACTCCATCGTGCCCGTCCAGAGGTGGTGGTCCCCCTCGAACGGCCGGCTGTTCCCGTTGTAGTCGTAACGGACGCTCGGCCGGAGGATGAGTCCCGGGACCGGCTTCCATGCGACCCCGTAGGTCGCCTCGGTGTACACCCCCTTGAACCCTGTTCGGAACCCGGTCGAGTCGTTGAACACCTCGGCGCGCACCGTGCTGCTCACCTTGTCCGTGTGGGCGTAGGTGAAGTAGTTCGCGACCCCGTACCAGTCCGCGAACCCGGTCCCGCCGGCGGGGATCGGAGCGTTGTAGATGTGCGAGTACGCGGTGTCCAGAACGTAGGTCAGTTTGTCGGTGAACTTGTGGGTCAGCACCATCCCGTAGTAGTTGTAGAACGGGAACGCCTCCTTCGTGTCGTACTTCGGGTCCGTGACCACGACGTTGAGGTTGATGTTCGTCTTCCCCTCCGGCGGAGCCCACCGGAGTTGGGCGATGAAGGTCAGCCGGTTGGCCGGGTCAATGAACGTGTCGCTCCCCGTTGCCAGCCCGTAAGAGGCCGTCCAGGTGTCGTTGAGCGGGGTCGTCGCCCAGACGCCGGTGTGGGTGAACGGGTTGTACTGGAACATGTACGACCGCGACACGAACGGCGAGTCCACGCCCTGGACCACCTCGTAGCTACAGTGGGTGGCGAACCGGCCGACCTTGACCGACGTGCCCTCCGGGCCGACGCCCGGCAGGAACGCCTGGGCGTAGAACTGGTAGGGGTCGATCGGGTAGGCGACCGGGCCGCCGTTGTTCTTCCGCAGTTGGTCGTCCCAGAGCCCGCGGACCACCGTGTACCGGGCGTCGGATCCGGGCAGGATCCAGTTCATCGCCCAGCCGAGCTGGAACTCCTTCTTCGTCGTGTCGATGCCCTTCTCGGCGATGAGGTAGTTCTGGTTCAGCAGGAACTCGTTGGCCCGGTCGTCCAGCGTGCGCGGCAAGTTCGTCCGACTCGCCGAACTCGCGTTGTACGACATCTGCGTCCACCCGTAGACCTTGATGCCTCGGGTGTCGAAGAGCTGCCCCAACCGGGTTTCGGCGAGCGACCGTTCGAGCAGGTACTTGGTCGGCGCCGGGGGCTCCTCTTTCTCGGTCTTGATGTTCTCGGCCGCGGCCGGGTCGCCGGGCGGGGCTTCTGCGCCGTTGCCTTTGATGCCGCCCGGAACGGGCGCCGTGGGGGCGGGCTGGGCGACCCGGCGAACGTCCGAGGGGTCGGGGACACCGGGCAGGTAGTATGGGGGCGCTGGCGGCTGGCCGGCAGTCATGGCGGAAACGAGTAGCAGCGACGGAAACACGATATTCCATCCTTGTCATTTGCATGCGTGCGGCGGAGCGGGATTCTCGGGGAGAAGCCGCCGGTCGGGACGTCCTGCCACCGACACACAATACTTCGGACGGTTTGGGTGGAATGAGTTATATCGGAGAGGAAAAAGTCGCAGAGAGAATCCCGCCAGAAGCCGCACAGTTGGTACAGCTTCACGGCAAAAATGGATTGAATGCCCGGTGCCTACTTCAGTCGCGGCAACTGCCGCCGGGTTGTGCGCAAGCGTGTCGGATTTGAGGGTAAGTAGTCCGCACTTGTCGAAAGATATTAAAGTATCTCGCCGGTCAGGACGTTATCACTTTGGCGACAGGCGGTCAGAACCCATGCGAGTTCCGCCCGCATCACCTGGAGGTCCGCGATTCGGACGTCGATGTCGGCCAGTTTGTCTGCCGCCTTCTCGCGGACGCTGGCGCGGTCGGCGTCGGGGTCATCCCGCAGCGCGAGCAACTCCTGCGCGTCCCGGAGCGTGAAGCCGAGCCATTGGGCGCGGCGGAGGAAGCGAACCCGTCCCGCCGCGTCGGGCGGGTACTGCCGATTACCAGGCGATCGGCGCGGCTCGGCGAGCAACCCTTCCCGCTCGTAGAACCGGATCGTCTCGACCCCGACGCCCGCCTCTTTGGCGAGTTGACCGATCGTCAACATGGTTTGCCTCGGGGGGAAGTATAAACGCCGTACCGTAGTCCGGAGTCAAGGGGCGGGGCCGAGATTCGGGCGGAAAGCGGCGGAGACTACCCGCGGCTGTCGGTCGCGGGTAGCATCCCCTCTACACTCCACGCCGCACGACAGCACGGTGTCACGATGGCCGAGCCTGCCCCAGACCTCCGCGAACTCGTCGCCCGCTACCGGGGTGACCCGGAGTCCGTTTACAACACCTGGTTCCTCCAGGACGCGGCCCGGCTGAAGGCGTTCCGGTCGATCCGCCGCGGCGTGCAGGAGGTGGTACGGACGGTCCGCGCCGGGACGTTCGGCAGCGACTACAAGGGGTCGCCGCTCGAAACGGTGATGGAGTGCGTGACCGAGCAGAAGCAGGTGTTCCAGGGGGCGGCGCACGCCTTCTACTGGAAGCCCAAGCTCCGCATCCCCGACATCTACGAGAGCGAGGACAACAAGCGGGCCTTTGCCGACTTCCTCGACCGTGTCCTCGCCACGGCCGACGAGGACCGCCTGGACCGGGCGGTGGCCGATCTGGAAGCCCGGCAGATCAAGGGCCTCGGTCCGGCGGTCGCGAACATCCTCTACTTCCTCCACCCGACGCTGTTCCCGCCGTTCAACACCGCCATCGTCAAGGGCTTCAACGCCGTGTTCGGCGACAAGAAGCCGCTCGGGTCGTGGCCGGCGTACCGCGAGATGCGGGCCGCGATCCGCCGGACCAACGCCGCCCTCGACCTCCCGCTCTCGACCGACCTCGGCGCGTTCGCCGGACTGCTGTTCGAGGTCGGCACCGGGCGTCAGGTCGTGTCCGCGTCCGCGGCCGAGGTGCTGGCGAAGGAGCGGGAGGCGGCGGAGAAGGCGGCCCGCAAGCGGCACCAAGAGGTCGAGGCCGATCGGGCAGAGGAGAACCAACACCTCCAGATGCAGTTCCTCCTGGCGAAGGCGGGCCGCGCCCTCGGCTACCTCGTCCACGTCGCGGCCAACGACCGGACGAGGGTGTGGGAGGGCGTGCCCCTTTCTTCGCTGGCGGTCGAGTCGCTGCCGCCGCTCGGGCTGCCGGGCGACGTCGAGCAGACGGTCGGCCTGATCGACGTGCTGTGGCTCGACCCGGCCGGCGGGCGAGTGGTGTGCGCGTTCGAGGTGGAGAAGAGCACGTCCATCTACTCCGGCATCCTCCGGTTGCTCGACCTCGAACGCTCGGCCGCGGTCCGTCCGGACCAACTTTACCTCGTTGCTCCGGACGCGCGGGAGAAGGAGATCCAGGCGCAGCTCTGCCGCCCGTCGTTCGCGGGTGCAGGGGTGCCGGAGATCCACTACATTCTGTTCTCGGACCTGTGCGCCCACTGCGACGGCATGTGCAAGTTCGGGACGGACCACACCGCACTCCTCAAGATCGCCCGGAAGAAGCCCCGGTGATCGGTCGTGTCGGTGACGACGGACGCGGGCGTCCGTGCCGGGCAAGGACGGAGGGAGGGCGCGGTCCGCGGGCTTCGGGCGTCTTCCACCGACGGAATCAGACCCGCCGCGTCCGCAGACGCTCGCGGCTCGCCTCACCCCAGACTCGCCGTCACCCGAACCGCACCGCGACCAGAGTGTAGTCGTCGGCCGGCGGGCGGCCGGCCAGGTGGCCCCGCACGGCCGCGTCCGCCGCGGCGACCAGTCGCTCCGGGTCTCCCCCGCCGACGGTTGTGACGACCTCGCTCAAACGGGGCCGACCGAACTGGGCGCCGGCCGCGTCCATCGCCTCCGTCACCCCGTCGGTCAGGAGCAAAAGGGTGGCCCCCGGGTCGGCCGGCACGGCAACGCTCTCCCACTCCCCCTCCTCCGACACGCCGAGGAGTGTCCCGGTGGCTTCGAGGGCGACCGGCACGTCCGACCCGGCCGCCAGAAACCCCGGCTCGTGGCCGGCGCTGGCGTACCACAGGGTCTGCCGACCCGGGCACCAGCGGGCGACCAGGAGCGACGCGAACCCGTCCGGGATGCCGAGGGCGGCGAACCGGGCGTTCACCCGCCGCACCACCCGCCCGGGGTCGGGGTCGGCCTCGGCCGCGTCCAGCACCAGCACCTTGAGGATCGCCGCCACCATCGCCGCCGGGACGCCGTGCCCGACGACGTCGGCCACGCACACCAGCACCGACCCGTCCGCCAGCGGGAGGGCGTCGTAGAAGTCCCCGGCCACGCCGTCGGCCGGGTGGTGGACGGCGGCGATCGTGACCCCGGGGACGGCCCGCCCGGGCCTCGGTAGCAGGTTCTCCTGCACCCGCCGGGCGTGGGCGATGGCCGCCCGGCGGCGGGCCTCGTCCGCGGCCAGCGCCCGGCTCATGTCGTTCACGGCGGCGGCCAGGACGGCGAGCTCCCGGCTCCGGTACGCGCCCGCCCGCGCGCCCAGTTCCCCGGCCCGGATCGCCCCGAGCGTCCGCGCCAGCCGCCGCAGCGGGCGGGTCACCAGCCGGTGGACGGTGAGGTTGACGGCCGCCGCCAGCACCAGCCCGAACGCCAGCACCCCGGCGGCGCGGAGGGCGACCTGGGTGCGGACCTCGCGGCGGAGGGTGTCCAGCCGCTCGGCCACGAAAACTCGCACGCCGCCCTCGTCGTGCGTCCCGACGACGACGACTTCCCCCTGGAGTGCGCACCGGCGGTCGGGGACCTGAGCGGCCGCGCGGACCGCGCGGGCGGTGTCGTCCGAGTCCCGCCCGTGGGCGCGGGCCTGGTACACCCGGCCGCCCGCCTCGGCCACGATGTGGTGGCCGGGCGAGGCTGCGTCGGTCATCCGCGCGCAGACCCCGTCCACGAACGCCTGGACCTCGTCCGGGGAGTGGTGGGCGAGGTGGGCGACGGCCTGGTGGAGCGTCATCGCTTCCTCGTCGAGCGCGGCGACCTTCTCCCGCTCCCGCTGACGGGTCTCCCGGGCGGCGTCGAACGCCAGGAACCCGGCGACGCCGACGAAGAGCACGACGTTCACCGCCACCGCGGCGTGGAACCCGATGCCGTGGCGGGGGATGGCCGGTGGGGCCGGAGGGTCGTCGCTCATCGTCCGTCGGTCTCCAGAAGGGCGCGTCCGTCGAGCGGCCCGGCGGGGCGGAACCCGTCGGTCCAGACCCGCCTTCTCGGCCGCGCGATCCCGAATTGGGATCAGTGGTGGAACAGGTGATGCGGCCGGTGGTGGCCGTAGCCGGGGCCGGAGCCGTATCCCGGGTAGTACGGGGCGGGAACTACCGCCGGGCCGGAGTAGACGCCGACCGGCGGCCCGTAGGTCGGTCCCGCGTAGACCCCGACGCCGAACCCGCCGGACGGGACGGCGTACCCGCCGTGCGGGTAATGAGTCGGCGGGTAGTGGACCGGGGCGTGACCCCCGCCGTGCCCCGAAACGACGATGTGGCCGCCGCCGTGACCCCCGCCGTACTGGGCCGACGCGATGCCGGCGGAGAAGGCGACGGCCAAGGCGGCCAGGAACCCGGTAACGAACGCACGCATGGCTGAACTCCTCGTGGTGAGCGGAGGGCGGCGGAGTCGAACGACCCGCCACCCGCACCGCCCGGTAGTGGAACGACCTCGCGCCCGCAATTTGCGCGGCGGGCTACTTTTGGCTCAAGTCGCCGGAGTACGCCGTGCCCCCGACCGTGCCGGAGACCGTCCCGACGAGCCGCGCCTCCGTCCGGAAGACGGGGTGACGCGCGGCGAACCGAGTGGACCGGCCGGGCGGGTCGCCCGCGTCCGGGGCCGGGTCCACCCGCACCACCGTCTCCGGGACGGTCTTCAGGGTCAGGGTGAGCGGCCTGGCGTCGATCGGCTTGGGCCTCTTGGCCCACCGGTCCAGGGCGTAGACCGTCACCGTCTCGTCGTCCCGATTGGCGACGACCTCCAGGTGGAACGCCCCGTCGCCCCAGTCGGCCAGTGGCCGCCGTGCGGCCCGGCTTCGCCGTGGCGGTGGTGCGGCGGCCGCTCCCACACCCAGAGGCCGACGACGAGGGCCGCGATGCCGAGCCAGACCCCGACCCAGATCAGTTTGCCGGTCCGGGACCGCCCGTCCGACCCGCAGCAACCGGCCATGTCCGTTCCCCCCTAATCTCGTGAACTCGCTCGGCCGCACCCGAGCGCGGCGGACGGCTTGCAGGTTACGTTGAAGGACCGACCCGTCCCGGGTCGGGCGGCGGGGTGTCGGCGGGCTTGACCGCCGAGACCACCTCCAGCGTCCCGAACATCGTCGCGAACCGCTGCCGCACGCGGACCCCGGCGAACCCGGCCTCGGCGATCAGGCCCGGCAACTCACCGGCGGCGTGCGCGGCCGTGTTCGCAAACCCGTCGAGCAGGCGGATGCCGAGGAACAGGACGCGCATCAACGGCCCGGCCGGGCGGCCCCAGTCGGCCAGGTGCAACTCGCCGCCGGGCGCGAGGACGCGGAACGCCTCCCGGAGGGCGGCCGCCTTCGCGTCCGGGCCGAGGTGGTGGAAGAACAGCCCCGACACCACCCGGTCGAACGCGCCGTCCGGGAACGGGAGGGTCTGGCGAAGCCGCGGACGAACGCCACCTCCCGCCCCCGGCGGGCGGCCTTGGCGGCGGCCAACCGGAGCATCCGCGGGTCGGCGTCGATCCCGCTCACCACTGTCTCCGGGCACGCCTCATGGACCCGCAGGGTGAGCGTCCCCGTCCCGCACCCGAGGTCGAGCACCCGTTGACCGGGCCGACAATCGGCGTCGTATACCAGGCTTCGTTTCACCGTATGGTCGCGGCAGGTGAGCGCGACGAGCGGGTCGTAGAGCGGGGTGAGCCAGTGGAACCCGGCCCCGGGAACGAACGCGGTGTTCTCGTCGTCCATCGTCCACCGTGAGGTTTGGCGGCGCGGCGACAGCGCCGCGGCCGCGAGAAAGCGTCTGCCATCAGGACGCGGGCGCACCCGCCGGCCGCTCCGACTCCCTGTCGGCGGGCCACCGATCAGTCGGCGGAGCGCCGCGCACACTTCGGCCAGCGAGCCGAAGGGCTTGGTGAGAACGTCCCGCCCCCCGCACGCGAAGAGCGCCGCGCGGGTTTCCGGGCGGGCGTCGGCCGTCATGAAGCAGCAGCGGGCGAGCGGGTCGATCTCGCCGACGGCGGCGAGCACCTCCGGCCCGGTCATCCCCGGCATGTTCACGTCGGCGAGGACGACATCGACCCGCCCGAGCAGGCGGCGGTAGAGTTCGACCGCCTCGCCGCCGGTGGCCGCGGCCCACACGACGAACCCCCGCTTGCGGAGTTCCCGCGACAGGACCAGGCGGAGGACGTCTTCGTCATCGACGACGAGGACGGCCGGCGGACGGCCGGCCGTGACGCGGGCCGGCACCGCGGGTCGCGGTTGGGACTGGGTCACGGCGCCCTCCGGGCCAGAGCCGCCCGTCGGGTCGTGCGGCGGAAGGAAGGTCGCGGCCGGGGCGGAGCCGTCGGTCGGTCGGGGTCCGGCCCGGGCCGGATTTGGGCGCGCGTGCGGCCCGGGCGTGCCACAGGCCGACGAGCAAGGCGATCACGGTCGCCAGGAGCCAGCGTTCGATGGTCGTCACCTTCGACCTCCTTCGGGGTCTGAGTCCACGCGATCCCGCCTCGACCCGTGGTCGGTGGGGATCGGTGCGGCACACGGACCGAACCCGGCTCCCGGCGGGAGCGGTTCGGGAATGGTTTTTGATCACGAGGGAGACGGCCGGATGACGGTTCCGGCCGAGAGGTGATTAGCAGCGCAGGACGTGGTGCGCGTAGAGCCGGTCGGCGGCGGACAGGAAGGGGCGGGCGGAGTCGAAGGCCCAGGCGGCGGGGCTGGCCGCGGCGGGCGGAGACGTCGGGACAAACACCCCGTCCGCGGGCGACGGTTCGAGGGCCCAGGACGAGGCCGTGTTCGGCCGGGTCTGATCCGGTCGGGCCTTCACCGCGCAGCAGTGGCGGTCACACGGGCGCGGCGCGGGCGGGGTGCGTTCCCCGGTCAGGCCCTTGCCGGCGGTTGTGTGGGCCGGACCGGCCGACGCAGTCGCCGGCCGCGGCTTGGCGCCGTGACAACAGGTCGGCGGGCGGGGCGAGCCGGACGGATCGGCGGCGGTCGGGGGATGCGAACCCGGCGACGCGGAGCAGCAGCACGGCCACGGGCCGACCGCCGTCGCGAACGTCAGGTAAAGCACGACAACCGACCGCACGACTGCCCCCATTGATACCGGAACAAAGGCGTGGGATTCTACACGCCCGCTCCGCCCGAATCAACCGCCGGTCGATCCGCTCACCGGCCGGCCCGCTCGGCGGCGACGATGGCCAGGTACTTGTCCGGGTCGCGCTGCACCTTGGCCACGCACCCGCGGCAGCACACGTATACGGTCTGGCCTTTGACTGCGACCGGGATCGGCTCGCCCATCTCCCCCAGCACGTCGCCCATCACCGGGCACGTCTTCTGTCCGCCGTACTTCGCCGCGGCTGGTGCCGGGGGAAGGCTCGTCGGTCCGGGCTGCGTGGGGGCTGAAACACCAGGTGAGGCCGGGGTACCCGCGACCGGGACCGGGGCGGGACGGCCGGAGGCGTTGGCGGGGCAAGAGCCCCGGCATCCCCGGTTGGACGAACACCCCGCCCCGATCGTGGTGGCGATCGCGACGGCCAGAGCCGCGAGCCATTGGACGTTGAGGAAACCGGTCATGGAGTTACCTCCATATTCTGGTAAAATAGTCCCGATCCGTGGAACCGTCATCCTGACCCTTCCGATCTTCGTCGGCCACGAGCGATCCGCATCGTGACACATTCGGTCAAGACCAACCCCGACCCGTCGGTTACTTGCCCTGGATTTTCTTCACCGCCTCGGTGGCGGCCGCCCGGACGGCCTTGTTCCGGTCCCTGGCCAGCGCCTGGAGGTCCGAGAGCGCGGCCTTGGCCGCCGGGCCGATCTGACCGAGCACCTCCGCGGCCTCCGCCCGGACCGCCTTGTCCTCGTTCTTGAGCCCGTCGGTCAGCACCGGCACCAGTTCTGGGCCGAGTTGCGGGTCGATCTTGTAGAGGCTCTCGGCACCGTGGACCCGGACGCCGTGGTTCTCGTCCTTCAAGAGGGCCTTCATCGCCGGCACGGCCGACTTCGCCTTGGCCCCCATCTCGCCCAGCGTGTGGGCCGCGTCCCCGCGGACGAACGGGTCCTCGTTCTTCAGCCCGTCGAGCAGTACCGGCAGCACCAACTTGGCGTCCTCGGTGACCTCGTAGACGGCGTCGGCCGCGTACACCCGGACCCCGTGGTCGGGATCCTTGAGCAGTTTGGTCAGGGCCGGGAGGGCGGGCTTGGCGTCGTCTCCGAACTTGGCCAGGGCGTGAGCCGCGTCCCCCCGCACCCCAGGGTGCTTGTCCGCGAGCGCCGCCGCGAGTGCCGGGACGGCCAACTTGGGGTCGGCCACGATCCTGCCGAGCGACACGGCGGCCTGCCCGCGAACCCCCTCGTCCGCGTCTTTCAGAAGGCCGACGAACGGCTTCTCCGCCGCTTTCGCGTCTTTGCCAATCCCGCCGAGCGCGGCGGCGGCGTTCAGCCGGACCTCCGGATCCTTGTCCTTCAACACCGCGTCTTTCAGAAGGCCGACGAACGGCTTCTCCGCCGCTTTCGCGTCTTTGCCAATCCCGCCGAGCGCGGCGGCGGCGTTCAGCCGGACCTCCGGATCCTTGTCCTTCAACACCGCGACTAGAGCCGGGACGGCGGCCTTCGCCGTCGGCCCGATCTCACCCAGTCCGGCCGCCGCAGACGCCCGAACCGGGCCGTCCTTGTCCTTGAGGAGCGGGATCAGGTCGGTCACCGCTCCCTTGGCGTCGTCCCCGAACCCGCCCAGAGCGAACGCGGCCTTCGCCCGCACCTCCGGGATGGGATCCTTGAGCAGCGCCTGGATCGCCGGGATCGCGGCCTTCGCGTCGGTGCCAATGAACCCGAGGGCCTCGGCGATCTCCCCGCGTACGATCGGGTCCTTGTCCTTGAGGGCCTCGATCAGGTCGGAGACCACGCCGGCCGGGTCGATGTCGCCGTCCTTGCACAGGTCCGAGAGCGCCTGCGCCGCCTTCCGCCGGGTCTCGGCGTCCGGCTTCTTGAGGTCGGCCACCAGCGCCTTCAGCTCGTCGTCCGCCCGGCGGTCGGCGGCCGACCCGACCCCGCCGATCACCACCACAACCAACGACACCCACGCAGTGCATCTCATCGCATTCTCCTGGAGATGGAACCCCGGCAGGTGCCCGCCGGGGGGAGTGCCGCGTCACCGCCGCCCGGTGTAGCCGCGGTGGGTCATCGCCCCGCGGTACCCGCCCCGGAGCGACGGGGAGTACACGCCGTATCGGAGCAGGTTGGCGTAAGCCGCCCGCTGTTGCTGGTAGGCCCGCTGCTGGTAGCGGAGCATCGCCGTGTACGGGCTGGTGCCGTAGTTCCGCGCGTACCCGCGGCCGTAGTTGCCGCGGTGGGCGTAGGGGGCGCGGTAGCCCGCCCGGCGGTTCGGCGTGTAGTTCGCCGGGCGGGCGGCCGCGGCCCGCAGGTCGGCGATCAGCTTCAGCTCGTACTTCTCGTACTCGTCCCGGCTGATCTTCCCGTCCTTGTCCGCGTCCCAGGCGGCCAGGAACAGGTGGTCGGGGTGGGCCTCCTTCGCGCCGGGCTTGTCCGTGATCGGCTTGGCGTTGGGTCCGCGGAACGCCCGGGCCAGTTCCTCCGCGTCCAGGAACCCGTCCTTGTTCTTGTCCCACTTGGCGAACCCGCCCGCGAGCGGGACCGGGACGGCCGGTTGGGCGAGCGCGGTGCCAACGTCGGCGAACAGCGCCGCTGCGGCTCCGAACAACAGAGTGGTGCCTCTCATCGGTGGTCCTCGTGCCCCCAAGTGTCCGACCCGGGTCGCAGGGGCGACGACCCGAGGGCGCGGCCCGCCCGCGCCGGGTGAGTGGTGAGTCGCGGATCGAGGCCGCTCGCCGCGTGAGCGGGAGGCGGCCACGGCCCGGTGCCGTCGCGATCCGGTCGCGGCGGGCTCCCGCAGCGGCTACTTCTTGGTCTCGACCTTCGTCGGCTTGACGTACTTCTTACCGTCCTTCTCGGTCACGGTGCCGGCGACGGTGACGCCCTCGACCTTGTCGCCGCCGCAGACGCCCTCGTGGTACGGCTCGCCATTCCCCTTGTCGTCGAGGAAGTAGTTCACGACCTTGTCGCCCTCCTTGACCTGCAGGACGTTGCTGCATTTCGGCGTGGCCTTGAGAGCGCACTTCCCGCACACCAGCGTGCCGGTCAGCCTGACCTCCTTGGCCGGTTCCGCCTTGTCGGCCGCGAGGACCGTTGCGCTCACCGGCGCCACGCCGCCCGGGCCGGCCGCCGGGGTGAGGAGGCCGTGGTTGTGCTGGTGGCCGCCGGGCGCACCCGCCGGCGCAGGGGAGGGGACGACCGTCCCCGGCACGGACCGCGCCGGGGGCAGTTCGCGCTGGCGAACTGGGGGGCGGGCCTGGGTACCGCCACCGGCATCCCGGGGTACGCGACCGGCATCGCCGGCGTGGCGGACGGAGTGCCGCACCCGCAGCCCCCGCGGACGCCGCGCGACCGCACGGCGGACTCGCCCACCGCAGCGAAAGCCGCGACGGCAACCAAGGCGAACACGAATCTCGTCATCAGACGTACTCCTCGGCGGCGCTCGGCCGCCACACCTACCGCACCACCGGGGACGGGTTGTGACACCACGACCTGTGACAACCCCGGCGTGTTTCGCGGCCCGTCTCTCATTCCCGCGGGTCGGGGAGAAGCGCGGGCCTTGGCTCGGGCAATCGCGGTGCCGCGGGCTCCGGCTCGCGGGGCGGCGTCGGGCCAGTGGGTCCACCCGTCGGCGGGTGCCGGCCGTTCGTCTCCACAGGTACCGGTGGCTCCGGAAGCACTTCGACCGGAGCCGGAGTCAGTGGCGTTGCGGGTGCCGGGCGCGGCACGGGTTCCGGGTGTTCAGTCAGCCAGGCGTCGTCCCAACCCCCGACGGGCGTTCCGTCAACCGACGGGGGCGACGGGGCGTACACCTTCCGGCCGAAGAGCAGGAACACGGCCGGGGTCACGACCTGGTCCATGAGCGTGGAGGTGACCAGACCCCCGATCACCACCACCGCCAGCGGGTGCAGGATCTCCTTGCCCGTCTGCCCGGCCCCCAGCGCCAGGGGCACGAGGCCGATGACCGCCACGCCCGCGGTCATCAGCACCGGGGCCAGCCGTTCCAGGCTCCCGCGGACGATCATGTCCTTGCCGAACGCCTCGCCCTCCTCGCGCATCAGGTGGACGTAGTGGGCGATCATCATGATCCCGTTGCGGCTCACGATCCCGATGAGCGTGATGAACCCGACCCAGTGGGCCACCGACAGCGTCGTCGCCTGGAACCACACCCCGGGCCACTTCCACCACGGCACCGCGTGCAGGGCGGCGGGGTCGGGGCGGTTGACCAGGAGCAGCACCGCCACCGCCCCGAGAGCGGCGAGCGGGAGGTTCACCCCGAGCACCATGACGGCCGCCCGCCACGACCCGAGGCACCGGCAGAGGAGCAGGAACACCCCGAGCACGGCCCCCGCCCCGAACACCAGGAGCCGCGAGTTCGCCTCCTGCTGGGCGCGGTACTGGCCGTCGTCCTCCACACGGTAGTCCCCGCCCTTCGTCCGCAGCTTCTCCTCGACCGGACGGACGGCGCGCTTGATGTCCGCGACCACGTCCCCCAGGCTGCGGCCCTGGACGTTGCACGACACCACGATCCGCCGGCCGACGTTCTCGTGGTTGAGGGTGTTCGGCCCGGTCGTGTCCAAAACCTCGGCGACCTGGTCGAGGGCGACCCGCTTGCCCGACGGCGTGTCGAGGATGGTCCGCCCGATCGCCCTCGGGTCGGACCGGGACCTCTCGTCGTACCAGACGACGAGCGAGAAGTACTTCTCCCCGTCGAGGACGGTCGAGACGGTCCGGCCCTTGTACGCCGTCTCCAACAGCTTCGCCACGTCGCCGGGGGCCAGCCCGTACTTGGCCGCCTCCTCCCGCTTCACCCGGAGCCGGACCTGCGAGATCTCCACCTGCGGCTCGACCTGGAGGTCCACCACCCCCGGCACCTTCGCCACCGCGTCCTGGATCTCCATCGCGGCGTTCCGCAGCTCCTGGAGGTCCGACCCGAACACCTTGATCGCGACCTGCGCGCGGACGCCGGACATGACGTGGTCGAGGCGGTGGCTGATCGGCTGGCCGACGTTCGCCTTCACGTTCGGGATGCTGCTCACCCGGTCCCGGATGTCGGCCAGCACCTGCTCGGGCGGGCGGCCGGAGGTCTCGACGCCGTACCGGTGGAGGCCGGGGACCGCCCGGAGCACCGCGGCCCGGAACCCCGGCAGCGGCCGCTCGTGCGGGGTCAGGCGGACGTCGATCTCGGACGTGTTCACCCCCTCGGCGTGCTCGTCCTGTTCGGCCCGACCGGTGCGCCGGGACACCGACGCCACCTCGGGGATGCCGAGCAGCGCCTGCTCGGCCCGGGCCGCGACCCGCCCGCTCTCCTCCAGGCCCGTGCCGGGCGGGAGCTGGAGGTTGACCGTCACCGTCCCCTCGTTGAACGGCGGGAGGAACTCCGAGCCCATCCCGAACACCGAAAGCATGGTCACCGCGGACAGGACCAGGGACGCCACCACGACCGGCCACGGGAACCGGAGCGTGAGCCGCAGCAGCCGGGCGTCGAGCCACTTGAGCCACCGCAGCAGCAGGGCGTCCCGGTGCGGGCGGGCCTCCTTTTGGCGGCCGAGCAGGAGGGAGGCCAGGACCGGGGTGACGGTGAGCGACACCGCCAGCGAGGCCATGAGCGACACCAGGTACGCCAGCCCGAGCGGCGCGAACATCCGCCCTTCGAGGCCGGAGAGGGCGAACAGCGGGAGCACCACGAGGCAGACGATCAGGGTGGCGTACACGATCGAGTTGCGGACCTCGCTCGACGCCCGGAACACCACCTTCAGAACGGGAGCCGGTCTCGCCTTCGACCGGTTCTCGTTCAGCCGGCGGAAGATGTTCTCCACGTCCACGATCGCGTCATCGACCAGCTCCCCGACCGCGACCGCGATCCCGCCCAGGGTCATCGTGTTGATCGTGACCCCGAAGTGGCTGAACACCAGCACGGTGACCAGGATCGAGAGCGGGATCGCCGTCATGGTGATGACAGAGGTCCGGATGCTGGCCAGGAACAGCAGCAGGACGACGAACACCCAGACGGTCCCGTCCCGGATCGCCTCGACGACGTTGTCGATCGCGGTGTGGATGAAATCGGCCTGGCGGAACACCCGCCGCTCGACGACCACGCCCGGCGGGGCGTCGGCCTGGAGCTGGTCGAGGGCGGCGTCCAGCCGCGGGGTGAGGTCGAGGGTGTTCGCCCCCGGCTGCTTCTGCACCGTCAGGATGACCGACGGCCCGCCGGCCACCCGGTCGCCCTCCTTCGCCCGGGTGCTGCCGTCCCCGCGCCGGACCGGGCCGGCCAGCCGCACGTCGGCCACGTCCTTGATCCGGACCGCCCGGTCCCCCCGCCAGACGACGGGCGTCTCGGCGATCTGCTCCGGGGTCAGGCTCTGCCCGCTGATGCGGATGAGCGACTCCTTCGGCCCCCGCTCCATCACCCCGCCGCCGACGAGGACGTTGGACTTCTCGGCCGCGTCGGTCAGTTGCTGGAGGGTGACGTTCTGGGCGGCCAGCCGCTCGGGCGCGGTGACCACCTGGTACTGCTTCAGGTAGCCGCCCATGACCGACACCTGGGACACGCCGTCGATCGCCAACAGCCGGTTCCGGACGGTGAACTCGCCGAACGTGCGGAGGTCCATCCCCTGCTTGAGGGCCTCCTCGGCGGTCTTCGGCGCCTCGGCCGGGCGGAGGCCGACGATCATCACCTCGCCCATGATGGACGAGATCGGGGCCATGACCGGGTTCACGTCCTGCGGCAGCCGGGAGCGGACCAGCTGCAGCCGCTCGGAGACGACCTGCCGGTCCTGGTAGATGTCGGTGCCCCAGTCGAACTCGACCCACACGACGGAGAGCCCGATCCCCGACGCCGATCGGACCCGCTTTACCCCCGTCGCGCCTTCACCTGGTACTCGATCGGCCGGGTGACCAGGAGTTCGACCTCCTCCGGGGCCAGCCCGGGGGCCTCCGTCATGATCGTCACGGTCGGCCGGTTCAGGTCGGGGAACACGTCCACCGGGGTGCGGGCGAGCTGGTACGCGCCCGCGGCGGCGACCGCCACGGCGGCGATCAGCACCAGCGCCCGGTTCTGGAGCGAGAACGCGATCACGCGGTTCAGCACGGCACGGC
>HG799464.1:740154-749151 GCA_000531095.1 Gemmata massiliana
AGGTGGACCTCGACCGGCTGGCCGACCGCCACCCGGTGGAGGTCCTTCTCCAGCACCCCGACCTTGACCCAGACGGTCGAGAGGTCGATCACCTCGGCCAGGTGCTCGCTCACATCGACCACCTTGCCGGCGGTCACCTCCGCGTGGATCACGGTCCCGGACACCGGGGCGCGGACCGGGAGGGTCAGGCCGGCCAGCGGCTTCCCGGCCCGGAGCAGTTCGTCGAGCCGCTCGGCCGGGAGGTCGAGCGTCCGCCACCGGGCGCGGGCGACGGCCAGGGCGTTGCGGTTCTGGGCCAGCGTGCTCTCGGCGTCGATCACCGCCTGACCGGAGACGACGCCTTGGTCGGCCGACTTCCTGAGCGAGGCGACCAGTTTCTCGGACAGGGCGATGTCGTTCTGCGCGGCGAGCAGGTCGAGTTGGAGGGCGTCGAGTTCCAGGCTCTCGACCTCGGCCAGTACGTCGCCGGCCTTCACGACCTGTCCCGGGGAGACGGCCACCCGGGCGACCCGGCCGGGCAGCCGGGCGGTGGCGTAGGCGTGGTTCCGCCACGGGGCGGCGACCGTCGCGTCCGCGAGGACCCGGTCCTCGACGACCATCGTCTCGACGGGTGCGGTGTCCACGTCCACCGCCGAGCGGGCGTCGGCGGTCAGGAGCAGGTGGCCCGTCTCCGGGTCCGCCTGCGCGCCCTTCGTCGGGAGCGGGGCGTGCCCCTCGTGGGCGTAGAGCACCACCGCCCCCACCGTCAGGAGGGCCGCGATCGCGCCCCACCGGCCGCGGGCGAACGCCCGGGCGTGTCGAACAGGTGTCATGGTCCTCCCCCACGTTGATCGAACCACGTTGATCGGGCCCCCGGCCGCCCGGGCCCGGGCAACGGCTGGCGGGCACATGTGCCCGAAACCCGGGACGGCGCGAGGCTCCCGGCCTTGCGGCCGAGATCGTTTGTGCTACCGCGCCCGGTCGGCCGCGACGGCCGCGAGCGCCATGTCGGGGTCCGCCAGGGCTTTGGCGGCGCACCCGCGGCAGCACACGTACACGGTCTGGCCCTTCAGGGCCACCGGGACGGGCTTGCCCATCGACCCGAGTTCCTCGCCGGTGACCGGGCACGTCTTCTGCCCGCCGGAGGGCGCGGCCGGGACACCGGGCGGTCCGGAGGTTGGTGCCGGCGCGCCGGCACCGGCCGTCGGGTTGGCGGCCGGCAGCGCCGGGGGCGCCGGCGACTCCTTCCGACAGGTGCGGCACCCGCCGGGGCTCGAACACCCGGCGACGAGCGGCACCAGCAGCGCCACCGCCACCCCACCCACCACTGTCACGAGCAACTGCTTGATCACAGTCTTCACAGCCGTTCCTCCTCCCTGAATCGGCCCGAAGTCGGGCCGTGGCTCGGCCGGCGCGTCCGTGCGCCGGCGTGTTGTCGTCACTTCTTGGCCGCCGCGGCCTTCCGCTCGGCCACCGCGGCGAGGCTCTTGTCCGGGTCGGCGAGCGCCTTCCGCTTGCACCCCTTGCAGCAGACGAAGACCGGCTCTTCCCGTCCGTCCCGGCCCTTGACCATCAGCTTGATGGGCGGCCCCATCTCGCCGAGCTTCGTGTCGGGCATGACCGGGCAGTAGCCCTGGGCGTCGGCGAGTTTCTTGTCGTCCCCTTCCGGCTCGACCAGCGGCCGGTCGGCGTTGGGATCGCCGTCGGCCCGGGGTCCGGCGTGGCAGCACGACTCGCCGCCCCCGTACCCGGTGTTCCGCGCGTACTGCACCGCGGCGATCCCGCCGCCCGCCACGCCGGCCAAGAGGAACAGCCCCACGATCTTGGTTCGCAGACTCATGGCACACCCGGTGGTCGTCAGTAAATAAGCCCCGGCCGAAACGCCCGGTCGGGGGCGTTGCGTCACTTCGTCGGCTTCTTGTCGAACGTCCCGGCCGCGCCCTCGATCCGGGTCGGCGCGTACCCGGCCTTCTCGACCGCCTCCCACATCGCCCGCGGCGACGGGGTCGCGCCCTTCTTCGCGGTCACCGTGAGCGTCTTCGTCTTCACGTCGGCGACGGCCGACTCGACGCCCTCGACCGCGGACACGGCCTTGCCCACCGTCTTCGCGCACCCGGCGCAGGTCATCCCGTCCACCGCGATCTTCGTGGCCGCGGCGGCCTTCGCGGGCTGCCCCGGCTGGTCGGCCGCGCAGCACCCCGCCCCACAGCAGCCGGCTTTCCGTTCGGCCTTCGGCTGCGGAGCCGGCGCGACGTCGGCCCGGATGGTCACCGGGTCACAACACCCGGCCCCTGTCACGCAGCACGGGGAACCCGGGGCACAGCAGTCGTCCGCGCAGCACGGCGAGCCGGGGAAACAACAGTCGGCCCCGGGGTAGCAGCACCCGGTCCGGGTTTCGGCCAGGGCCAGTCCGACGCCGGCCAGCCCGAAGACGGCCGCCAGTCCGAGAATCGCTTTCGTCACCATCGTTCCGTCCTCCGGGAATGCCGGCCGAACTCGGCCGGCGTGGTTCTGGTAAAGATCGGGCGAGATTCGCGACCGGCCCGCGGACCGGCCGCCGCTGGGGCGGGTCACTTCTTGACGTACTCCGAGGGGTCCTTGATCTGGTCGGGCTTCTCCTTGGCCGCGGCCACGAACTCCTCGATGCACGGGATGCAGCAGAACTCGTAGGTCTTGCCCCCGACCACCCAGGCGAACTTCGGGTTGGAGACGGTCTCCGAGATCGGGCAGATCTTCTGGCCGGGCTTCGGGTGCGAGTCGTGGACCGGGCGGACGCCGTTGTACTTCACCGCCGGGATGGTCTTCCCGTTCGCCGCGATGTCGGCCGCGGTGTACTTCCCGCCGGGGGTGAGGAACAGTTTCGCTTCCTCCTCGGTCGTCTTCTTCACCGGCATCGCGTCGCCCTCGTGCGCGGCCGCCTCGTTCGAGAACGCGATGCGGAACCGCTCCGACCCGACCCGGATGTTGTTGATCGTCACCTGCACGGTCTTGCCCGCGAGGTCGGTCGGCAACTTGCCGACGAAGAGCGACGTCTTCCCCGCAGCGTCGCCCTTCTGTGGCTCCGCTACGAACTTCACCTCCACAGCGGCGTCCGTCGATCCCGCAACGGTCACGAAGCCGACCAGTTCCTGACCCTCGACCTCCTGGATGCGGGCCTCGTCCTTGCCGAGCATGTAGAGTCGGACCGCCCCGTTCTTGGTGAACACGGCCTCGGCGTGGTAGCTGTCCTTCCCGAGCGAGACGAGGATGCCGCCGTGGGCGCCGGGCTTGTGCCCGTGCTCGTCCTCCGTCTTCCCCGTGCCCCCCGCGTTGTTGGCACCGGCGCGCCTTCCTTCGCCGCCCGGCCCGGTGAGGGGGCTCGGGTCGGCCCCCTTGCTCGACTCGGGCGGGGCCGACGAGTCGTTGCACCCGACGATCACGACGGTCGCGGCGGCGGCGAGGCCGCCCAACAGAACCCACTTGCGAAGCATGGAAATCTCTCCTGTGTTCACGGTCGGCGGGCTCGCCCGCCGACACGGCTCGTGTGTGGTCGGAACGCCTCGCGTCACCCCAGGGCGAACCTGCGACGGACGCGAACGGAACGACTGGCGAGCGCGGTCGTCTCGCCGGCCCTCGTGCCGCCCGCCCGCGCGGGCGTAGCCGCTCAGTGGTCGTGGCCGCCCTTCTCGCTCTTCTCGTTCGAGAACTCGATCCGGAACCGCTCGGCCCCGATCTGAATGTTGTTGATCGTCACCTTGAGCTTCTTCCCGTGGAGTTCGTGCGGCAGCTTGCCCGCGAACACCGACGTCTTCCCGGCGGCGGTTCCCTTCGGCGGCTCGGCGGCGAACTTCACCTCCACGGGGGCGTCCGTCTTCCCGGCAACGGTCACGAAGCCGGTCAGTTCCTGAACATCGACCTCCTGCGCCTTGGCCTCGTCCTTGCCGAGCATGTACAGGCGGACCACACCGTCCTTCTCGAACACGGCCTCGGCGTGGTAGCTGTCCTTGCCCAGTGAGACGATGGTCCCGCCGTGCGCGCCGGGCTTGTGCCCGTGCTCGCCACCCTTGTCCTTGTGGTCGCCGTCCTTGTGATCCTTGTGGTCGCCGCCCTTGTCCTTCTGGTCGCCGCCGGGTTGCGGCGCGGCCGGCTTCTCGGCGGTGGGTTGCGCCTTGCCGCACCCGACCACGGCGAGCGTCGCGGCGGCGGTGATCAGGCTGCCCAACAGAATCCACTTGCGGAACATGGTGATCCTCCTGTGTCGCACGGTCGGCGGGCGAACCCGTCCGAACCCGCCGACACGGCGTGTGGAAGCGGAAGAAGTCGCGCTGCGCGAGGTGCCCCCACGTCGAGCGAAAACGGAGCTACTGGGGTGGGCGCCGCGTCGGGGAGCCGACGGACGCGATCCGGCACGGCACGCCCGGAGCGGCGCGGGTGCGGATTTGAAGGGTGAGGAGGATTAGCAGCGCAGCATGTGGTGCGCGTAGAGAAGTTCGGCCGTCGTCAGGGTCGGGGCGCCGATGTCGATCCGACGGTCGAGTCCACCGAGGCCAGACACGACATCAACAAAGGAGGTCGGGACGTCGAACGGCGCAACCGTGTCGAGCGTGAGCGACCGCAAGAAGGTCGCGACGTCGGACTGGGTCGGTTCGACTTGAGTCGTCTGGGGCTCGGAACCACCGTCCTTGCACGGACACTTGTCCGTGGGGTGGCCGGGCTTGGTGGGAGCGGGTTTCGGATCGGAGTCCGACTTCGCGGGGCCGTGCTTGTGCGAACAGCACGAGTGCGAAACCCGCTCCGCGGGGGTCCGGGGAGACGAATGGTGGGGCGTTGAGGGCGGACTTGCCAACGACTTCCCGACCGTGCAGCAGCAGAGCAGAGGCCCCACCGCCACGGCGAGAATCAGTTGGTAAGTTAACGCCCGCCGCAACATCGTCTCGAACCCCCGAAACAGCATACTCCGACTCGTATACATACTATCGGCGCGGTCAAGGATCAAGTCCACCCGAATCATCTGAATCCGGCCACACGCACCCCGAGCGAGAGGCGGCAGCGCCGCCAAGTTCCCCAACTCGTGCGATCCGGTGCATCCCGCACGAGACGGCCATTCGCCTTCTTCCACTTCCTCGACGTATTCGCGCCAAACGTATTCAAGCTCCGAATCCCCCCGGCCGATTCAGAGCAATGACCGGAAGTGCTGGCGGGCGCTCACGGACCTCGGGCCGCTCTTTGGGAGTTCTCGCATGCGCGCCTTCACCGGTGCCCGCACGTTCGTGCTGGGCGTTTCCCTTTCCGCGGTCGGGCTGGCCGGGTGCCAGACGCCCGACCCGCCGAGCCGACCTCCACACTCCGTTCCGGAACTGCGGCCGGCGGTCCTGACGGCCGTGCCGAAAGACACGGCCCCCGTCGGCGCGGTCGTCCCGGCTGGTGGCGTGGCTCCGCCCGGGGCAACTCCGACGACCCCGGGCGAGTTTCCGGTCGCCGCGAACGCCGTCGCGCCCGGTGCCCCGCTGACCGTCGCCGACCTCGAACGCCTCGCCCTGGCACACAACCCCACTCTCGTCCAGGCGGCCGCGTTCGTGGACGCCGCGCGGGGGAAGGCCACCCAGGCCGGACTGCCGTTCAACCCGCTCATCGGCATGGAGGCCGAGCAGATCGGGGCCGGGAACACCGCCGGCGAGGTCCGCTGGTTCACCCTCCAGCAGCAGATCGTCACCGGCGGCAAGCTCCGGCTCAGCCGGCTGAAGTACCAGAAGGAGGCCGAGCTGGCCGAGATCCAGGCCAACGCCCAGCGGCTGCGCGTCGTCAACGGGATCGCGTCGGCCTACTTCGGCGTCCTGGCGGCCCAGCGGTCGGTCGAGAACCACAAGCGGCTCGCGGAGAACGCCGAGGCGGCGGTGAAGACCACCGAGCAGCTCGTCAACGTCGGCCAGGGGAACCAGCAGGACCTGCTCCAGGCCCAGGTCGAGGCGTCCCAGTCCAGGGTCGCGCTGCGGACCGCCGAGGCCCGGCTCCGCCAGGACTGGGTCCGACTGGCCACGGTCGTCGGCGTCCCGGACCTGCCCCAGCAGCCGCTCGCCGGCGGCCTGGAGCCGGACGGCCCGCCGCTGACCCAGGACGAGGCGCTGGCCCGCCTGTACCAGGAAAGCCCGGAGCTGTTGTTCGCACTGGCGAAGGTGGAGCAGGACGAGATCATCGTCCGGCGCGAGCGGCGGGAGCCGATCCCGAACGTGACGGTCCGGGGCGGGGTCGGGTACAACTTCGAGACCCGCAACAACACGGCCGACGCGGCGTTCACGCTGCCGCTGCCGGTGTTCGACCGGAACCAGGGGACGGTCCGCCAGGCGCTGGCCGACCTGGGCCGGTCCCGGGCCGAGGTGACCCGGGTCCAGCTCGACCTGCGGCGGCGGCTCTCGGACGCGTTCACCCGCTACCAGACCGCGCGGGACGAGGTCGAGAACTTCCGCACCGAGGCCCTGCCCAAGGCGAGTAAGGCGTACGACCTGTACGTGGACCAGTTCAAGAACCGGCGGGCCGCGTTCCCGCAGGTGCTCGTCGCGCAGCGGACCGTGTTCCAGCTCAAAGAGGACTACAACCGGTCCCTGCTGGAGTTCCGGCGGGCCGAGGTCGAGGTCCGCGGGCTGCTCCTCGTGGACGGCCTGACCGCACCGCGGGAGCCGGTCCCGCCGGGCCACATCAACGCCACCCCGAAGCCGCGGTGACGGAGGCGTGTGCCTGATCGACCGGGCGGACCGCTCGCGGTGGGTCCGCCCGGTCCGTTCCGAACTCCGACGTGTTAATGGTTGTGACCGGCGTGCCCGTCGCTCCCGACCGAGCGGCCCGAGCCGTCGAGCGATTCGCACCCCGCGGCCCCGCCGACGAGGGCGGCGCCCACCAGAGCCAGTACCAACAGTCGAGCGATCCACTTCCGTGCGGACATGAGTCGTCTCCCCCTTGAGTGGTTCCCCCGTGAGCCGCCGAGGCGGCTCACGACTCCACGCCCGCCAGCGTCCGGGGCAGATAATCGGATCGGACGGGAATTACCACCCCGGATTCGCACCCGCGGGACTACTTTTTGTGCCCCTCGTGTTCGTCCTTCTTGGGCGGCGGATCCTTCTTCGGCATCTCGTGCCCTTCGTGGCCCGTGCCCGCCTTGCCGGGCGTGCCCCCCGGAACGCTGGCGCCCGGGGCCACCTCGCCCTTCCCCGACACCACCTTGTCGTACAGGTCCGGGGGGAGAACCCGGACCACGGTCATCAACCCCTCGACCCCCTCGAACCAGCCGTTCCTCATGCCGCGGGTTTCGGGCTTCTGGAGCTTCTTGATCTGCGCCGCGGTGTACATCTCCATCCCCGCCATGCTCTGCGGGAACCCGGGCACCAGTTTGGCCGGCCCGCCGTGTCCCTCGTGGCCGGGCTGTCCCGAGTTGGCCATCTGGGGACCGTTACCGACCGCCCGGTCGGTGCCGGTGTTCTCCCCCAGCCCGCGGCCGAGCGCGGCCCCGAACTCCGGGTTCAGAGCCGGCCCGCGGGTGAGCATCCCCATGCTCGTGCCCATCCCCGTGCCCGCCGGCATTCCCGTCTTGGTGTGCCCGCCCATCGGGCCGGCCATCGAGGACATGAAGTTCATCATGTGGTGGAACATGTGGCAGTGGAACACCCAGTCGCCGGGGTTCTTGGCCACGAACTCGATGTCCCGGGACTGGGCGACCGCCACCAGGACGTTGTTGCTGGGGATCCAGGCGGTCTCCGGAATGCGGCCCGCCTCCGTCCCCGTGATCCAGAACTGCATCCCGTGCAGGTGCATCGGGTGGTGGTCGATGGCGCTGAAGTTCACCAGCCGGATCCGGACCCGGTCGCCCTGCTTGATGACCAGCGGCGTGATGTACGGGGCCGCCCGGCCGTTGAGCGTGAACAGGTTGAACTCCATCGACATCGTGTTGTGGATCGTGGCCCCCGGCAGGATGGCCCACTCCTGGATGACGAGGGCGATGTCGCGATCGACGGGCGGGAAGTGGGCCACCTTGGGGTGGACGATGAACAGGCCCACCATCCCCATGCCCTGTTGCATGGCGATGTGCGTGTGGTAGAAGAACGTGCCGTTCTGTTCGAGGGTGAACTCGTAGGTGTACGTTTTCCCGGGCATGATCGGGTCCTGGATCAGGCCCTCGACACCGTCCATGACGTTGGGAACGTCGATCCCGTGCCAGTGCATGCTGGTCGGTTCGGGGAGTTCGTTGTGGACGACGATCCGGACCTTGTCCCCCTCCACGACCTCGATCGTCGGCCCGGGCATGCTTCCTTCTTTCGCCTTGGCCATTCCGGGCATCCCGGGCATGGAGGTCGCACCCTTTGAACCGGGTTCGGCACCGTAACTCCACACGTCGAACCACTGGTCGGGGAGGAACTCCCGCTTCATGTGCTGGGCGTGGAGGTGGAACTCCTTCGCCCCGTTCTTCAGCTCCCACTTCAGCTTCGGCACGTCGGGCGTCTCGACGGGCACGGGCGGTTCGCCCGGCTTCCGCCGCCCGGCCACCAGCTTGCCGCGGTCGTGCGGCCCGCCGACCGCGCCGTGGCCGGCGTGTTCGTCCTTCGGCTTCGGCTCCTCCGCGCCCCCGGCGGGCTGCGCCGCGCCGGCGGCCAGCGCCCCTGCTGTTGCCAGGGTGCCGCCGCGCAGGAAGGCCCGGCGGGTCGTGTCTTGGTCCATCGCTCTCACCTTTGTCGAGAAGTGAATGGGGTCGAAAGGCCCGCCAGCCTCTACCGGCCATTGTCCCACGAGGGCGGCACAAAGCCAGACCCTGATCGCGGCTGAGTGCGTTCAGCGGAAGGGGTGGTATCGGTCGGTCCGAAAATCCGCCCCGTACCGCCTGTCCCGTCAACAGAACGCGGGGGCTGACCGAATCGGGCGCGGCAATCAGCGCCCTCGCACCGCGAACGGAAAGCCGTGGCCGAGTTCACCGGTCGGAGCGCCCGGTCGCCCGCGGCGACCGCCCGGTGGTCGTCCTGTTGCACGGCCCGGACCGCGGCCCGATCCCGCTCGCCC
>HG799464.1:749236-750346 GCA_000531095.1 Gemmata massiliana
GCCGAGCGCGGGCCGACGGGGGATCGAGACCGCGTGGAGGCCCGTCCTGCCCGACCCGGCCCCGGTCATCGGCGCGCTGGTGCGGGAGGAGATCCCGCGCTCCGACCCGGCCAGTGTCGCGGCGGCGGCCATCGGCCGCGACCGCTCGTTCCGCAACGTCGAGAACCTCGCGGGGTCGCCGCGCCGACCCGGTCATCCCGGCATCGACCGCCGGCACCCGCCCGCGTCCCGCCGAACGGCACCGCGCGGCCGTGGCGCCCTCGACCGAACTTCGACGGCCGATGACTTCGCTCGTGCCTTTGCCCCGGCGCTCCGGCGATTCCTCGTCAACGTCGCGGCCGAGCGTGGGGCGGGTGGAACGACGGTGCCGGGGCCCGGCAGGGACAAGAACGTGGCGTGCCCCGCGGGCGGGCAAATCGCTTCCCGACCGGACTCGCGAAGAGAGCCCGGCGGGTTCGGCGATTCTTTGGTGCGCGGGTTGCTGCGAGTCAGGCCGCGGCGCCCGCCATCCTGCGGCACTCCTCGGCGCACGCGCGGCACTCCTCGGCGCACCGCCGGCAGTGCTCCGCTTCGTGCTTGGCGCACTCGGCACCGCAGGCGTCACACACCTCGGCGCACACGCGGCAGACGTCGGTGGCGAACTGCGACCCGCGGCTCATGAACGCGGCGGCCAGCCAGCACGCCTCCGCGCAGTCGCGGTCCAGGCGGACGCACTCCGCCATCATCTTCACGTCGGCCTCGGACAGGCAGGCGTCCGCGCAGTGCTCGCACTCTTCGGCGCAGCGCACGCACGCCTCGATACACGACTGGTGGTTCTGGTGGGACACGTGGCGATCCTCCGACTGGTGAGTTGAAACGTGGGCGCAACCGAGCCCGCCAGCCGGTTGGTCGAAAATGCGGCAAATCGGGTGCCGGTCGGGTGGGGGAAGAAGCGAAGACACGCCCCGGCGGCCGCGCCGCGATCAGGTCCGGCCGGCCCCTGGTGGGGTGCGGGCACCAAACACGCGCGGCCGGCCCGAGCTTCGGGGCCGGCCGCGCGTGTCTCGACGCGACGCCGTCGTTACTTGACCTTGACGTGGAAGCCGGCCTTGTTGAGCGCTTTGACCAGTT
>HG799464.1:750809-754232 GCA_000531095.1 Gemmata massiliana
TACTGACCCGCGGCTTGGCGTTCTCGCCGGTCACGCCCTTCACGTCCTTGATCGCGGCCCGGAACGACTTGACGCACCCCGGGCAGGAGTTGTGGAATCCGGTCACCGTCAGCGACTTGACCTGGCCCGCCTTCACCCCGCTGTCGTCCTTGAACGCGAAGTCCTTCGCGCCGCCCGTGTCGCCGTGGAACCCCTCTGCGGCCAGCGCGTCGAGCGCCTTCTGCGCCGCCTTCGCGTCCGCCGCGGTGAACCGCGCCGTGCTGGCCTTCTGTTCGACCGAGACGCCCGTCACGCCCTCGACCTTCTTGAGGGTGTCGCCGACCGCCTCGGCGCAGCCGGGGCAGCACATGTGGACGCTCTTCAACTCGACCTTCGTCTCGGCCGCCCGCGCCGGGGCAGCCCAAGCCAGCAGCGCCACAGCGGCGGCCAGCACAACGAACTTCGTCATCACTCATCCTCCGGGAGAGCAGGTCGGGCGCGGGTTCGGTGAACCCGGTTCCGCGCGCCCTGCCTGGTCTGGTGTTGCCGCGCTTTTTACGAGATGTGCGCGGCGGAGGCTACGCCGCGGGCCGTAGTCGCCTCCACGGGCGGAGAGATACGGGCGCCGGCGAGCCCTGCCGCTCCCGACCGGCCGGCCGTCGGCGGAGTCATGCCCGGTCGGGGGGCCGTGACACCGAGGGCTTCACGGCCGCGAGGTACTCGACGGCGGGCCGGCGACGCCGAACACACCGGACCTCGGCGAACCCGGCCGGAACGCGGTCCGAACCGGCCCCGGCTACTTCTTGGTGGTGGCCTCCACCTTCGTGACGAGGTGCTTGCCGCCCTCCTCCTTCATGGTGACCTTGACCGGGCTGTGCGGCTTGAGGTCTTCGAGCTTGGCGTCCTTGCCGTCGAGGGTGACCTTCGCCTCCTTGGGCACCTCGACGGTGTGCTCCTTCTTGTCGGACCCGACCACCGTCAGCTTGTGGTCCGCCACCTTATGCACTTCCCCTTCGAGCACGTGATCCTTCTTCTCGTCCGCCCCGGCGGGCGTACCCGTTCCGAGGAAGACCAGGACCGCGGCGAACAGTCCGGCGGAAATGAGGCGCGTCATGGCGTCCGTCCTTTCGGTGAAGCGTCGGGCGACCGGGTGGAGATGCGGTGCCGGCGGTCGCCCGCGACCGGCACCGACGATTCGTGAACGGGCCGGTTGACTCGCACCGGGCGGTCAGTGGCCCTTGTGGGGGTCGTCCTTTTCCGGTCGGGGAGTTCCGGGCTGTTGGTCGTGCCCGTGTCCGCCCCGGACCTCCGGGGCCAGGATGGCGGGATCGACCCCGGCCCCGCCGCGATAAACGATGTTGCCGCCGAGGTAGGCCCCGACGAGGAGCACCGCGACCCCGAGCAGGCCCGCGACACGCACCCACGCGATCGGCGGTTCGTCGCGCCGGCGGGCGACGGCCACCCCGGCGAAAACGGTCACCGCCCCGGCCATCAGGCCGAGGTGCCAGTACATGAGGCGGTGGGCCTCGGGGGTGTGCGCGGGGACGGTGAAGAACGCCAGCAACCCGGTCGCGACCGCCGCGACCCCGGTGACCACACCCGCCGCCATCAGCCCGGTCGCGATGCGGGCGAGGTTCGCCCGGCCTTTCCACCACGCGTACAGGTCCAGCGCCACCGCACCGACCAGGAAGGCGATCGGGAAGTGGACCGTGGCCGGGTGCGCCTCCCACGGCGGGAACGGCCCGACCGGGGACGGGGCGGTGGCGCCGTGAGCGAATAGGGACATGACGGCCTCCCGGGTGCGCGGTCGGAACACGGGCGGTGAACCCCGTTTCGGCAACAGTCGTGCCGGGTTCACCACCCCCGGCACCCATTTCCCCACTGACATCTTCCCCTGACATCCACCCCGGTCAGCCCGTCTGGTCAGAGGTACGGGCAGTGGAGTCCGAGCGGGCTGTAGAGCCGGTGGGGCACGGGAACCAGGATGAGGACCAAGAGGGCGAACGTGAGCCACCCCAGCGCCCGCCGCCCCGCCCCCAGGCGGGAGACGTCGTCGAGCGGCGGGAGCCCCTTCGCGCCGGCGATGAAGAAGACCAGGAGCGCCCAGCCGAGCAGGCCGGTCCAGACGAACAGCCCCAGTCCGAATAGGGCCACGACCGCCGCCGTGGCGACGGCCGCGCCGCGCCGGCGGCCGAACATCGCGTCGGCGACGTGCCCGCCGTCGAGCTGGCCGATCGGAACCAGGTTCAGGGCGGTGATCAAGAGCCCCAACCAGCCGGCGAAGGCGATGGGGTGCAACACCAGGACGTGCCCCTGAGCCAGGACGTCCCCCACCGACAACTTGGCCACTACCGCCAGGAGGACCGACGAGCCGACGTTCACACCCCCGGCGTGCCCGCCCGCCCCTTGCGCGGGCACGACCGACGAGTAGTGCAGCCCGATCCAGAGTGCGGGGACGGCGACGGCCAGCCCCGCCAGCGGACCGGCCGCCGCGACGTCGAACAGCGCCCGGCGGTTCTCCGCGGGCGAGCGGAGCTGGATGAACGCCCCGAACGTCCCCAGCCCGAACGGGACCGGGATGAAGTACGGCGGGCTCACCCGCATCCCGTGCGCGCGGGCGGCCAGATAGTGCCCGGACTCGTGGACCCCGAGGATGAGCAAGAGCGCCAGCGCGTACGGCAGGCCGGCGGCGAACCGGCCCGGCTCGCGGAGCAGGTCCACCCCGGCATGGGCCGCCCCCGCCCAGGTGGTGGTCGCCAGCGTGGCGACGAGGAGGAGTACGGGAACCCACGGGCCCGGGGCGGCCGCGTCACCCGACTCCGTTCCGCGCGGGACGAGGACCACGACCGGTCGGCCGTCCGCGCCCTCCTGGAGCAGCGGGACGGTGCCGCTGCCCTCGTAGCGCCGCTTGAGGGTTTCGTACACCTCACCCGGCTCGCCCAGCAACTCCCCCTCCAGAACGGTCGCGTCCCCCACCCGCCGGACGTGTTCGACCCGGACGACGTCGGTCATCGCCTCGGGAGCGTCGGGGGCCGGGGGCGACTCGGGGACGCGGTCCGGCACCGGCCGGTGGTCGTGCGCGCAGGCGTCGGCCATCACGTACGCCATCGCCAGGCAGCACAGGAGCATCAGGACCGGGACCAGCAGGAGGGGCAGTTGCACCTCGAAGAGCGTCAGGACGAGGATGACGAGCACCGGCAGCAGGCACAGCAGGTGTGCGAGCCGGGAATGAGAAGACCGGTTGCCCATCGGGTTCTCCTGTTCGACGGTACGGATCGATCGCACGCCTTGATCAATCGGGCGGCGCGGCGCCCTTGTCGCGCCCGCCGACTCCGAGGGCGGCCGGGGCGCCGGGGAGCCCGCCCCGTCCGGGCCGACGACACCCGCCCGGAGTCTCGCACGGCCCGATCATTCCTTCTCCCGCCGGTGCCACCGGGCCGGGCG
>HG799464.1:754257-762280 GCA_000531095.1 Gemmata massiliana
CTCACTCGCGTCCGCCCTTCTCGCCGGGGCGACCCGGGCCGTGCCCCGGTCCCATGCCCGGTCCCATGCGGCGGTGGTCGCCCATCTCCTCCCACATCCGCCCGTGCGCCTTCCCGCCCTGCCAGCACCCCCGCCAGTCGAACGAGTGTCGCTGGTTGCCGTCGCTCCGCATCGCCATCCAGCCGTGGCCGACGTTCCCGCCGCGCGCCCAGTCGGCGTGCCCGTAGAACCGGCTGGACGTACCCGATGGGTCGGAACTCGTCGGGTGGGGCATCAGCTCGGCGCTGTTGTCGCCACTGCCCACGGTGATCGGCTCCTTCTCGATCGGCTTCGGGCTCTTCAGATCCTTGTCCCAGGTGCGGACCATGACCTCGCCGGTGTCGGCGTTGGCCAGGAGTTCGGCGTAGGCCGTGCCGTTCTGGATCGGCACCACGTCGCCGCCGTTGGGTCCCGTCGATGGCGCGGTGGCCGCAGGGCGGTTACACCCTCCGACCGTGAGGGCGGACGCGAACAGGACCGCAATCGTTGTCGTTCGCATGTCAACCTCCCGTTCGAGTTCTTGTCCGGTCGAACCGGCTCCCCGGCCGGCGCGGCCGGTCACACGTAGGCGTTGGCGGCGTACTGCTGGACCATCCGGTGGGTGTTGAAGAACGAGGCGTTGAGCGCGACCGCGTGCCGCATCACCCCGACCCACCCGTCGCGGTCGTGGTAGTAGAGCGGGACCACGACCTCGCGGAGCTTCCGGTAGAGGTCCTCCGCGTCCCCGGCGTCCGCGTCCCGGTCGGGGTCCGCGGCGACCGGGCCGATCGACCACCCGGTCACGCCCTCGACGTGCCCCTCGGCCCACCACCCGTCGAGGGTGCTCAGGCTCGGGACCCCGTTGTGAGCCGCCTTCATTCCCGACGTGCCGGACGCTTCCAAGGGTCGCCGCGGGGTGTTCAGCCACAGGTCCGCGCCGGCCGTCAGCAGCCCCGCGAGCGTCAGGTCGTAGTTCTCCAGGTACACGACCCGGACCCGATCCCGGAGCCGCTCCGCCGCCGCGAACACCCGGCGGATCTCGTCCTTACCGCCCTCGTCCTTCGGATGAGCCTTGCCTGCGAAGACGAACTGGACGGGGCCGACCTCCCGGGCGATCCCGGCCAGCCGCTCGGGGTCGCGGAAGACCAGGTCGGCCCGCTTGTAGGCGGTGGCCCGGCGGGCAAAGCCAATGGTCAAAGCGTCGCGGGCGAGGTTTACCCCGGTCCGCCGCACAACCTCGTCGATCAGCCGCTCCTTGGCGCGGGCGTGGGCCTCCCAGACCTTCGGCTTCGGGATGCCAAGGGCCGAGCGGAGGGCGGCCGGGTCGTTTCCCCACCCGGGGACGTGGCGGTCGTACAGTTCCTTGAAGCTGTCGCAGGTCCAGGTCCGGGAGTGGACCCCGTTGGTGATCGCGCCGATCGGTTGACCGGGGAACATCTCCCGCGACACCTCGGCGTGCCGCTTGGCGACCCCGTTGACGTACCGGCTCGTGTTGACCCCCAGGTGGGTCATGTCGAGCCGGTCGGCCCCGCCGAGCATCCGGACCACCGGCTCGGGCAGCGGCGCGCTGAGAACCTGGCGGACGAGGTCGTAGGGGAACGAGTCGTGGCCGGCCGGGACCGGGGTGTGGGTGGTGAACACGCACTCCGCCCGGGTCCCGTGGAAGTCCCACGCCGGCGGCCACCGGCTCGTGCCGAGCAACTCCAGGACGAGCAGGGCGGCGTGCCCCTCGTTCATGTGGAAGCGGCTGATGGACGTGTGCCCCAGCGCCCGGAGCATGCGAACACCGCCGACTCCCAAGATGACCTCCTGCGCGAGCCGGTAGCGGTCGTCCCCGCCGTACAAGTGAGCGGTCAACTCCCGGTCGCGCGGGTCGTTCCCCGGCACGTCGGTGTCGAGCAGGATCAGGGGGACGGTGAACCCGGTGGCCCCGATCACGTCGTACTGCCAGCCGCGGACCTTGACCGCCCGCCCCTCGATCGCGACCTCGACCTCGGGGTCGACCGGCCGCTCGGTGTCGGCCCCGACTTGCGCCGGGAGCGGGCGGGCGAACCGGGCCGGGTCCCAGACCGACGGCCGCTCTTTCTGGTTGCCCGACGGGTCCAGGGTCTGCTCGAAGTACCCCTTTGCGTTCAGGAGCGAGACTGCGACGACCGGTAGGCCGAGGTCGGCAGCGGACTTCAGCGTGTCCCCGGCCAGGACGCCCAGTCCGCCGCTGTAGGTCGCCATGCCCGGATCGACGGCCACTTCCATCGAGAAGTACGCGACCCGGCGCGGGGCGTCGGCCCTGGCGAGGCCGCTGACCGGGGCCAGCGCGTAGGTCTCCGGTGCCGCAAGGAACGTGTCCCGGCAGAACTCGGAGCAGAAGGCGAACCGCCGCCCGTGGTACTCGGCGGAGAACGCCCTGTCCCCGGTAACCGGCATGCCGCAAACCGGGTCGGTGATCGTGGCCGTCGTCATCGGTCGATATCTCCGTCCGTCTTGGCCCTGCGTGTTCGTTCGAGACCGGGTCGTGTCACCTCGCGTCACCGTGCTCCCGTCTTCCGGCCCGCCCGCGACGGGTTCCTCACGGCAGGGGAACCGTCTCCCCGTCCGCCGGGACCCGGGCGTCCCAGCCGAGCCGATCCCGCACCGCCTCGGCCAGTCGGGCGGCCGGCCCCGGCTCCCCGTGAACCACGTAGACCTGCCGCGGGGGGCGCGAGAACCCGCCCAGCCAGCCCAACAGGTCGTACCGGTCCGCGTGCCCGGACAGCCCGTGGACCGTCTCCACCTTCGCCCACACGGGCACCCAGTCCCCCAAAACAGTGACCGCTTCCGCCCCGTCCTGGAGGGTCCGCCCGAGGGTCCCCGCGGCCTGGTAGCCGACCAGCAGCACCGTCGTCCGCGGGTCCGACAGCCGCCGCCGCAGGTGGTGCAGGATTCGGCCGCCCGTCACCATCCCGCTCCCGGCGACGATCACCAGCGGCCCGGTCCGATCGTTCAGCGCCTTCGACTCGGCCGGGGTCCGGGTCAGGTGGTACTGCCGGCAGCAGAGCGGGCACCGGCCGGCGTCCATCAACTCGGCCATGTCGAGCGTGTGGTCCTCCGGGTGCCGGCAGAAGATGTCCGTCACGTCGATCCCCATCGGGCTGTCGATGTAGACCGGGACCGACGGGATCGCCCCCGCGTCCTCCAGCTTCCGGAGCATCCAGATCAGCTCCTGGGTCCGGCCGACGGCGAACGCCGGCACCAGCACCGCCCCGCCGCGGGCGACCGCTTCCCGGACCAACCGGGCCACCTCCCCGGCCGGGTCCGGCGGGTGGGTGCGGTCCCCGTAGGTCGATTCGATCAACACCACGTCGGCCTCCGGCACCGGGTCCGCCGCCCGGAGGATCGGGTGGCCCCGCCGACCCAGGTCGCCGGAGAACGCCAGGGTGACCGGGTCGGGGGCCGCGATTCGCAGTTCGACCGACGCCGAGCCGAGGATGTGACCGGCCCGCCGGAGGGTGGCCGCGAACCCCGGGGCAACCGGGAACGGTTCCCCGTAGTGTTGCCGGCGGAGGAGTGGGAACACGGCCTCGGCATCGGCCGCGGTGAACAGCGGCAGCGCTGGACGGTGCTTCGAGTACCCGTGCCGGTTGGCGTGGGCAGCCTCCTCCTCCTGGAGGTGGGCGGCGTCCCGCAAGAGCGGGCCCAGCAGGTCGGCCGTCCCGGAGGTACAGAACACCGGCCCCCGGTATCCGGCCTTCGCCAAGAGCGGCAGCGCGCCGGAGTGGTCCAGGTGGGCGTGGCTGAGGACGACCGCGTCGAGCGAGCGGGGATCGAACGGGAACGGGTCCCAGTTCCGTCGGCGGAGCGGCTTCGGCCCCTGGAACAGCCCGCAGTCGAGCAACACCGCCCGGCCGCCGGCCCGGACCAGGTGCCGCGAGCCGGTCACCGTCCCGGCCGCGCCCAGGAACTGAACGGTCGGCGTCTCACCCACGGACCACCTCTCCTTCGGCTTGTTGGGTGTACTTGTCCGGGTCGGCGTCGAAGGCGGCGGCGCACCCGGGGCAGCAGAACACAGATCGCCGTCCGGCGTGCGTCCGCTCGGCGTAGGCCGCGGCGGCCGGCAGTCGCATCCCGCACACCGGGTCCGCGAGGACCTCGGCCGGGTTCCCCGCCCCCTCCCCGAACCGCCAGGTGCCCTCGAAGCACGACGGCCGGCGGTAGTGCTCGGTCCGGTACACGCGGAGCAACTCCGCGACCAGCCGCTCCGGGTCGGGGTCGTACAGAACCCGCGCGCCGGTGTCCTTCGCGCAGGCCGCCAGGATGTCGTGGACCAGATCGCTGATCCCGCCGGTCCCGGTGACGACGCCGATCAGCTTTCCCTCGTCGTAGGCGATGGCCAGTTCCCCGAGCGTCCCGCTCCGGCCGCCGACGATGACCACGATGTCGGAGGTGCGGATGTTGTCCACCTCCCGGCCCATGAGCCCGCTGCCGGTGAAGACCAGGATGTCGTGGTGCTCCGCCGGGGAACGGTACTTGTACACGTGCTCGTCCAGGCTCAGGCCGGGCGAGATGCCGACCACCGTCCCGCCGGCGGCCTTGGCCCCGCGGGCGGCGGCCAGCGGCAGCCCGGGGCAGGCCCCGGTGACGAGCACGCACCCGGCCCGGGCGATCGCCTTCCCGAGCGCCTCGGCCGCGGCCAGGTGGGCCGGGGCCATGTCCCCGGACGCCCCGCCCATCACCCCGACCTTGAGCGCCATCCCCGGCCGGGCCGGGTTCCCCGATTCCGCGGTCATCGTCCCTCGTTCCTTTCCGTTCACGCGAACCACTCACCCCGGTCAGCCCGGAACCGTCGGGCCCGGTCCGGCAGGCGGCGGTCTGGAGTCCGTCGCGCCCCGATCGCGGGCGGCCGACTCCGCGATCTCCCGCCGGAGGACGTAGTTCAGCACCGTCCGGAGTACGATGACGACCGCCAGTTGGCCGAGGTCCGTCCAGGTCGGGGTCGCGGCCGTTCGCAGGATGTCCGCGGCCACCTGGAACTCCAGCGCGAGGACCAGCCACCGCCCGAGGTGGAGCCGCGCCGCTTCGGTCTCCGTTCCGGGGTCGCCGGACCGCAGGAGCAGGCCGAACGACCGGACCGCCGCCCGGAGGCAGGCCAGGGTCACGATCCCGGCGGCGGCCATTTGGACCCCGGCCGCCAGGTGCAGCGCGGCCGCTCGGGAGTATTCCTCCATCCCTTCACCCATCCTTCCTGGCCTCCGCTCGATCGGCCGCCGGAGCCCGACCCGTCACTTCTTGTCCGGTTTCTGCTTCAAGGTTTCGCCGACCAGCAGCACCGCGGGATACAACACTTCCTCCTCCTCCCGGATGTGCAGGATCAGTCGTTCGGCGAAGGCCGCGTACTCGGGCTTGGATTCCTCCTTGGCCGCAGCCGCCAACTTCTCGAGTCCGGCGATCAGGTCGCGGTGCTCGCGGCGGATCTGCGGAAGGTTCTCCCTCAGCGACTCCGCGATCTCCCGCGCCTTGGCGTGCCCCGGCGGGACTCGACCCTCCGCCAGCACCGGCAACAGGCCCAATGGCTTGAAGACCTCCTTGCCCTTCGCGAAGTGGGCGGTCGCCGGCTTCTCGATCGACCGGGCCGCGTCGCCCACCTTGCCGGTATCTTTCGCGGCCCGCGCGAACTCGGCGACGAACGCCTCGTGCCGCAGTCGGAGCGCCTCGGGAACTTTCAGGGCGTCCTCTTGGGGTCGAGGATCGTCCGCCGATGCCGGCTGTGCCAGCCGCACCGCAGGGACAGCCACACCCACGAGTATCGCCGGGAGTAGGAGAAGTGAAATCGTCTTCATTTCGGAGCCCCCGTTTGAGTCGATTGAATCCGCCGCCCCTCCTCTGGCCCCTCACGGCTCTCGCCACCCCGCCCGGCATCCGCCGGCGAGGTCGTCTGCCTCGGGCGGCCCCCAGGTTCCCGCGGCGTAGTTGGGGAAGGCCGGCGGCTGGCCCTCCCGCCAGGCGGCGAGGACCGGGTCCACGAAGCCCCACGCGGCGGCGACCTCGTCGGACCGCAGGAACAGCGTGGGGTCGCCCCGGAGCGCGTCCAGCAGCAACCGCTCGTAGGCCTCGGGGACCGGCTCGTCGAACGACCCCGCGTAGCCGAACGCCATCTCGACCGGCCCGAGGACGAGCCGCATCCCCGGCCGCTTCGCCGCGAACGACAGGCTGATGCCCTCGTCGGGCTGGATGCGGAACACCAGCGTGTTCGTCTGACTCCCGGCGTTGCAGCACTCGCACGTCGCCCCGCAGTCGCACCCGCGGTCGCACAGCCCGCCGCCCCGGACCGGGGCGGTGAACAACCCGGTCGGCGGCCGCTTGAACTCGATCGCCACCTCGGTCACCCGCCGGGGCAGCCGCTTGCCGGCCCGGAGCAGGAACGGCACCCCGGCCCACCGCCAGTTGTCCACCTCCGCCCGCAGCGCCACGAACGTCTCGGTCGCCGAGTCGGCCGCGACGGCTTCCTCCTCCCGGTATCCCCGGATCGGCCGACCGCCGACCAGCCCGGGACCGTACTGCCCGCGAACCGCTTGCCGGGGAACGTCGGCCTCTCGGATCGGGACGAGGTTCCGCAGCACCTTCACCTTCTCCGCCCGGACGTCGTCCGCCGCGAGCGACGCGGGCGGCTCCATCGCGACCAGGGCGAGGAGCTGGAGCAGGTGGTTCTGGACCACGTCCCGCAGGGCACCGGCCCGGTCGTAGTACGCCCCGCGCCGTCCGGCCATCCCGTCGGCCTCGGCCATCGTGATCTGGACGTGATCGACGTACCGGCGGTTGAAGAGCGGCTCGAAGATGCCGTTGCCGAACCGGAACGCGAGGAGGTTCTGGACCGTCTCCTTACCCAGGTAATGGTCGATGCGAAAAACCTGTTCCTCGCGCAGGAACCGCAACACGTGCTGGTCGAGGGCGCGGGCGCTCGCCAGATCCTTGCCGAACGGCTTTTCGATCACCACGCGAGTCCGCGGCGTGTCCGAATCGCGGGACAGCAGACCCGCCGCGGCAAGTTGCTCGACGATCTGGGGAAAGTAGTCCGGCTCGGTCGCCAGGTAGAAGAGGCGATTGCCGCCGAGACCGCACTGACTCTCCAGCGCACGCAGACGTTCGCCCAGCGGGGGGTAACTCTCGGCCCGGTTGAAATCGGCCCGGTGGTAAAAGATCGACGCGGCGAAGCGCGCCCAGGGCTCGTCGGCCGCCGGCCGCCCGGGGTCGTGAGCCTCGGCCGCCTCGCGCAACTCGGTGCGAAACTGGGCGTCGTTCTTGTCGCGCCGGCCCACCCCCACGATCGCGAAGGGCTCGGCGAAGTAGTTCCCCCGCCACAGCCGGAACAGAGCCGGCAACAGCTTGCCGCCGGTCAGGTCGCCCGTGGCCCCGAAAATGACCAGGGTGAACGGCTCCGCGACCCGCACGGGAGCAGCAACCGGGGCCGCCACCCCGACCGGCCCGGCCGGAATCACCGATGAGGCTTCCATCGCGTTCCCCTTCCTTTCATGCACCCGAGGCACCCGCGCGACGGTTCACGCCTTGGCGGCTTTGAACCCGAGGTTGTTGACGGCCGCGATCAGGACACTCTCCGTCGTCTTGTTCGGATCGAACTTGACCCGCGCCGACCCCACGGTAACGGTCTCGACGGTGGTGCCGGGCACCGACTTCAGCGCGGTCGTGACCTTGCCGACACAGCCGCCGCAGCTCATGCCCTGAATCGACAACCTGAGCGTTTCCATGACATGTTCCAATCGTAGTTGGGGTACTTCGAGTCTCGGTCGACACAGCCCCTCAGCCTCATCTTCTCGGCTGGCCTCCGAAGGTGCCGGGTCAGAGCGGTCAGCGCTGGCCCGGCACCCCGCGGGTCGTTCACTTCTTTTTCGCCGTGGCCTCGATCTTGGTGATGACGAACTTGTCGTCCCAGGCGACCTTGACCGGGAAGCCCTCCTTCAGGTCTTCGAGCTTGGCGCTCTTGTCGTCGAGCGTGATCTTGGCGTCCTTGGCGACG
>HG799464.1:762300-766067 GCA_000531095.1 Gemmata massiliana
GAAGCCCTCCTTCAGGTCTTCGAGCTTGGCGCTCTTGTCGTCGAGCGTGATCTTGGCGTCCTTGGCGACGTCGTGGGTGTGCTTCTTGTCGTCGCCCTTGAAGGTCAGGGTGATCTTGCCGTCGCCGGCCTTGACGACCGTCGCCTCGTGGACCTTGTCGTCGGCGGCACGCAGCGACGGCCCGACCAGGGCGACCAGCGCCACGGCCACGACCGCCACGAACGGAATGCGAGACATCATCGGGGTTGCTCCTCGTTCGGATCGGAAGGTGCCAGGGCAGCCCACGCGGCTCCCTTGTGAAGCGCCTTCCGTTTACATGGATCTCCATGTGTCCTGGCGCGGCTCGGCGCACTTCGGGCTCGTGAGCCCGGATCCGCAGCCCGCGGGGTTCCATCGCCGCACGCGGGAAACTCTGGTCGGCCTCGATGGCGCCGGGAGTGCCCCACTCCTTGGCGGCGCGCCTCCTACTTCGCTTCGACGGCCGACACGGTGAATCCCGCCTCTTTCAAAACTTTCTTGACCGCGTCCACGTCGCATTTGCCGCCCTTCTTGACGGCGAACCGGGCTTCTTTCTTCTCCCTGTCGATCTTGACCGAACCGGCCTCCACGCACGGTAGAGTTTGAAGTGCGTCTCGCACTTTCGCGACTCAGCCGGCTCAGGTCATGCCTTCCACGGTCAGAACGTACTCGCGGGCATCCGGCGCGGCCCTGGCGTGCGCGGCCAGCAGCGGCAGCCCGACCAAAGTGACCACGGCCACGACCGCCAAGAGGGATGGAACGCGCGATCGCATCGGACGTCTCCTTTTTTGAGGTGGAACACGTTGGGAGCCCGCGTGGCTCCTCTTTCGACTCACTCCACCTCGATCCGGTTGGCCAGGAGCGACATTCCCAGAACCTTCGTCACCACGTGCTGGGCGAGTTGCTTGGCGTAATACGTCGCCGCCCGGCCCTCCAGGATGACACCACCCTCCAGGACGACGACCCGCAGGTCGCGGACGTGGCCGCGACCGGCCAGCCACTGCCGGACCTGCGCTTCGAGGAGTTCTGTGTCGGCCGGTGCGCTCGCGCTCGTCATGATGCCCTCGGTGTCGGTCCGGTTCGATCAACCTGTCGCGGCGGGACGCCCTCCGGTCAGTGGTGCTTGTACCAGCCGACCCCCTTGATGTCGTTCCACGCCGTCGTCTGGTGGCAGAGGAAGCACTGCCGCACGCCCGCGTGCGGCTGCCCGGCCACCTTCGCCGAGACCATTTGAAAGTGCATCATGGAGTGGCTCGGCGGGGCCTGGTGGCACTGGGCACACTCCGTCGATTGCGCGGAGGGGTGGCGGAACTCCGGGACCGTCCACTTGTCGGTCCGGTGGCACTGGGCGCAGTCCTTCCCGAACAGCCCCCGGTGCCGGTCCTTGGTCCCGTGGCAGGTCGCGCAGTCGAGCGCCGCCTCCGGGCGGGTGATCCCCGGGTGCGGGCCGGCGTTCCCGTCCGCGAGCCACCGGCGCAACCGGTCGGCGGCCTGCTTGTCCCCGGACGCGACCTTGTCTAACCCGATCCGGGTGAGGGCCGCGTGGTCCATCGCGGTCGGGCGGACCGCGACGCCCTGGTGCTCCCGGTGGCACTCCCGGCACGTCCCGACGGTCGCGTGGAACGCGGTCGGCTCGCGATGGAGGACCGGACTGTCGGCGTGGCAGGCGATGCACCTGTCGGCCGTCACGCCCTTGACCGGGGTGTGGCAGGCGGCGCAGTTGTCCGCGAGGAAGGCGTGGGCCGCCGACAGGTCGCCGGGGCGGGCCTGCCGCTGCCAGGTAGTGGCCCGGCCCAGCGCGGTGTACCGGGCCAGCGCCCAGACCCCGGCCGCCCCCGCGAGCACGACCGCGGCCATTACAGCCTCGTATCCAGCCCGTGAGAGTCATGCGAACCACCTCAGCCCGTAGTGGATGTCCGCCCACACGTGGAGGGCCAGCAGGGCGTACATCAGGACGCTCGCGACGACGTGGACCCGGAGCCAGAAGCCGAACCACCACCGGAACGTCTCGTCGGTCTTGATCGCGTACTCCAGGTCGGCCATCGACTCCGCCAGTTCCAGCGCCCGGACCGAGGCCGGGTGCGGGGCCGGGGCGGTGCGCGGGAACAGGTGGGACACGGCGGCCGCCAGCCGGCCCCAGAACCCCGACCACGGGCGGACCAGCGCGGCCTGCTCCGGGTGGGCGGCCAAGTCCCCGGCGGTCTGCCGGTAGACCGACTCCAGCCGGGTGAGGAGTTCCTTCTTCTCGTTGACATCCAGGGCGATCTGCTTCATCAGGTGGCGGCCGACGTACCCACTCAACACGACGACGAGCATCGCGGCCGTCAGAGCGACGCCCAGCGGGCTGTCGAACTTGTGGCCGGTGTGCAACAGGCCCAGGATGGCACCGAGGAGCCCCGCGTACATGTGCCAGCCGAGGACGGCCCGCATCGACACCCGGCGGGTGACCCACGCCTTGACGGGGCGGACCCGCTTGACGACGGAGTAGACCAGAGACGCGACCATGAGCGCCGCACCGGACACCCGAGCACCCCGCCCCAGGCGCTGCCGGCGAACCGGGGGTCCCGGTGGACCAGGAACCCCAGCCACAGCACCAGGAGCAGGGCGACCAATCCGCCGGCCACCAGTGGCTCGCGCTCTTTCATCTCACGCCTCCACCGATACGTCGGCCGCGGCCTTCGCCTGGCAGGCGAGGACGATGTTCTTCTCCTTGTCGCCGGGTTCCAGCCCGTCCTCGACGGCCATCGTCACCGTGCCGGAGAGCAGCTTCACCCGGCACAGGCCGCATGTGCCGACGCGGCAGGAGTTGTCGATCGGAACACCGACCGCGTCGGCCGCGTCGAGCACCGTCTTGTCCGGCGGGAGCGGGGCCGCCTTGTGCGACCGGGCGAACGAGACCGTGGGCAGCGCGACCGGTGTTCCGGCCGGCGGGGTTTGTGGTGGGGTGACGGCCGCCGGCTCGGGCACCGGCTTGCCCAGGGCCGGGCCGAACACCTCGGTCTTGACCCGCTCGCTCGGGACGCCGAGTTCGGTCAACTCCTTCTTGACCGCCTCCATGAGCGACACCGGACCGCACAGGTGGACGTACCGCGACGGGAGGTCGGGCACGGACCGGGCGATCAACTCCTTCGTGATCCGTCCCTTCTCGCCCGCCCAGTCGGTGCCCTCGGAGTGCGACACGGTGACGACCGCGCGGAAGTTCGGGTGGCGGCGGGCGAGGTACTCGATCTCCTCCCGGAAGATGATGTCCGAGGGGCGTGGACGCCGTAGATGAGGTAGACGTCGCCCGCCCAGGCCCGGTCGGTCAGGTAGCGGATCACGCTCATCATCGGCGTGATCCCGACGCCGCCGCCGATGAGCAGGATGCACTTGCACTCCCGGCCGGTAAAGACGAAGGACCCCGTGGGGCCGGAGCAGTCGAGCAGATCCCCCTCCTTCACCCGGTCGTGGAGGTAGCCCGAGACCACCCCGCCCGCCTCGTGTTTGACGGTGACCTCGACGTAGTCGTGCTGGGTGGGCGACGAGGCGATGGTGTAGAGGCGCTTGACCGGCTTGCCATCAGTCAAGACGGTGAGCGTCAGGAACTGGCCGGGCAGGAAGGTGAACGGGAGGACGCCGCCCAGGGGGTTCATCAGCCGAAACGTCTTCACGTCCGGCGTCTCCTGGAAGACCCGGGCGACCCGCAGCCGGCCCGACCACCGGCCCGTCGCCGGGACGGCAGGCCCCGGTGACGGCTCCGAGGGGGCGAC
>HG799464.1:766338-931986 GCA_000531095.1 Gemmata massiliana
TCATCACCGCCGCGAAGGCGATCAGGGCGGCCATCACGACGAAGTGGAACCACGACAGCCCGAACGGGCCGCTCCGGGACGTCGGCGAGGTCGGGGCGGGGCGAGGTTCATCTCGCGCTTGAGCCAGTCCGCCGCGGCCGCGGGCGGTTCGGACTGACCGGCCGCGACCCGCCGCATGGCGATGCCGGACTCCATCCGGGCGGTGCCCTCCCGGATGCGGGCCAGCGCCGCCTGCATCCCGGGCCAGTCCTCGACTTCGGCCGCGCCGGCGAGCCGCTCCAGCCCGTCCGCGATGATCGCGGTCCCTTCGCGGACCCGCTCGTCGCCCGCGGCCTTCAGCCGCGCCCGCGCCTCGGCGTCGAGCTTCGGCGTGTTCATCATCTCGGGGAACGGCTCGCGGGCCGGCGGGCGGTGCATCGCGTCCATCATCCCGCCCATGCCCTCCATCCCCGCCATCCCGGGCGCCTTGTCCGCGCCGGGGGCGGCCCCGCCGTCCTTGGGGTGGTGCTTGGCGTGATCCGCGGGCGACACCGGCTGCGCGACGGCGACGGCAACGCCGATCGCGCCAACCGCGAAGGCGAGGACCAGCCCGAACCGTGCGAGACGATGGGTCATCACGCGGGCACCTCGACGACGCGGTTCATCGTGCCGAACGGGTTCGGGACGCACTTCGGGCAGCCGTGGCGGGCCGTCTCGCAGCCCGGCTCACAGTACCACCGGCCGTCGATCACGAACTTGTACTCGTGCCGCCCCGGCGCGAGCGGGATGGCGACCGCCCAGGTGCCGTCGGCCTCGCGGGTCATCGGCGTGGCCGTGGGGTTCCAGCCGTTGAACGTCCCCGCCACGAACACCGTTCCGGCGTCCGGGGCACGGCACGCGAACCGGGTGCGGGTTTTGTGCCCGTGAGGACTCGTCGCTGTCTTGTTCATGACAACCTTCGGATAATTGAGGGGTGGCACGGGCGGCCTCGGCCGCCCGCGGGCGATGACACCGGCTCAGTGGCGGATGACGGAACTGCGGTAGTACCCGCTCGCCGGGTAGTACGCCGGGCCGACGTGGTAGTAGGCACCGTGGTAGTAAGGGGTGTACACCGTCCCGGTATGCACCGTGTACGGCTGGTAATAGGCAGGGACAACCCCGCCGGAGTAGAACCCCGCCGCCGGGTGAACGTAACCTGGCGTGGAGTAGTACGAGGGAACGTAGCCGCCGTGGTAGTACGACTGCGTGTAGCCGCCGTAGTACCCGCTGTACGCCCGGCGGTACTGCGCCTCGGCGGATCCGGACGTGAACAGCAGCCCGACCGTCACCAGCGCGGCCAGGACCGGAACTCGGACGTTCGCGAACATGATCGCCTCCTTCAGGCGTTTGAGGTCAGGGACTCGGGTCGATGTGTCGGACCGTTTCGGCTCAGTTCGCCGGCCGCCCGTGAAGTTCGTCGGGCGGCCGCGTGTGATCTCTCACGGGGTCTTCGGGTGGACGTGGGCCGGGTCGGGGGCCGTCTTGGCCGCCGGCTGGGCGTGCCCGAGCAGGATCTTCCGCTGGTCGTCGGTCAGCACCTTGGCGGCCTCGCCGACCGATCGGATGAAGGCGAGCCGCTGGTCCCCGCGGAACTTCTCGATCTCCCGCACCTTGGCGTCGATCTTGGCCGCGTCCGGCTGGTCGGCCGCCGTCAACTCCCACAACTGCTGTTCGGCCTCGTCGATCTTCCGCTGGGCGTTCGCCTTGTCGGTGACCGCCTTCTGTTCATCTCGCGTTGAGCTTGACCTGCTGCTCGGTGGAGAGGGTGATGTGTTCGGGGTGGTCGAGGAAGAAGTCGGTGGCCCCGATGTGGTAAACGTGGGACGCGCCGGGAAACCCCGGCAGGGCGGCCGTCATCTTCATCTTCTGGCCCTTCGTCCCGCCCATCGAACCCATGCCCATCATCCCCATCATGTCCATGTCGTCCATCATCCCGCCGCCCGACCCGCTCATGCCGGCCATCCCGCCGGACCCGCCGCTCATCCCGCCCATGCCACCCATCATGTTGTCCATGCCCATCATCCCGCCCTTCTTCCCGCTCATGCCGCCCATCATGTTGTCCATGCCCATCATCCCCAAGCCCCCTCCAGAGCCGCCCGAGCCGCTTCCCATCCCCGGCATGCCGCCCATGCCGCCGGCCGGCGGGGCGATCTTGGCCACGGTCGCTTCGAGTCGGGTGACCTTCGCCTGGAGCAGCCTGATCTGCTCAACGAGTTCCTTGTTCGGGTCGGCGGGCGCGCCCGCCGGTTGGGCGTGCTTCGGATCGGGCTGTGCGTCTTTCTTGTCCTGACCCGTGGCAAAGACCGGCCAGGCGACAAGGAACCCGAGGACCGCCGAGCCGACGGCCACCGCCGCGTACCGACTGCGGGCAGACTGAAACCAGTTCATGATGCAACCTCCGGGCGAGTGGGAAGGGCGGCGCGACACATCGCGCCGCCCGCGGACGCAGGACGGGTCAGTGCTTCAGGTGCTGAAGCATCTCCTTGCAGGCCTTGGCGCAGTCCCGGCAGGCCTTGGCGCAGGCGGCCATGTGCTTGTCGTCGGGGAACTTCTCGCAGGCGGTCGCGCACGCCTCGGTGCACTTGATGCAGCACTCGCAGGCGTGGGCCGCGAACGGGCTGTGGCGGGCCACGAGCGCGGCCGCCGTCTTGCAGCACTCGGCGCAGTCGATGCAGGTGTGCAGGGTCGCCGCGTGCTCCTTCTTCCCGGCCGCCAGGTTCTCGGCGCAGTGGTGGAAGCACATGTCGCACTCGAGCATGCACGCCGCACACGCCTTCGCGCAGGCGGCGAAGTGGGCGTGGTGGTCGTCGCCCTTCTTGTCGTCCGCGAACACCGACCCGGCCCCGGCCAGCACCGCGGCCCCCGCCCCGATCCCGGTCAACACGTCACGACGGTTCATCGCAGTCCCCAGTTAGAACGTTCGGACGGGTTCGCGCCGCGCCGGAACGTCCCCGCTCGCCGCGCGAGCCCGCTCCCCGGACGCACCGGCGGCCCACCGCCCCGCGGGGCCGGAGGCGCCGGCGTCGGCTCATGTGCCGGCCGTGGGCACAGGATCGGGCACCCGGTGTGGGTCGGGGCCCTGCACCTCGTCGCCACAGTGGCCGGCGATCATCGTCAGGATCGGGCACCCGTGAGCCGGGCCGTCCCCGGCGCAGAGCGCCCGCAGTTTGGTCAGCACGCCCTCGTTCGCCCGCAGCTCCGAGATCTGGGTCTCGATTGCGGCGATCCGCTCGTCCGCCACCCGCCGTACGTCACCCCGGGAGGCAGACAGGCTCTCGTGCAGGTCGAGGAGCCGCTTGATGTCGCGCAGCGTGAACCCAAAGTCCTTGGCCCGCCGCACGAACAGCAGCCGCTGGACGGCGGCCTCGGGATACTGCCGGTATCCCGACAACGAGCGGTCGGGTTCGTCGATCAGCCCCTCCTGCTCGTAGTACCGCAGGGTCTCGACGCTCAACCCGACGCGTCTAGCCAATTGGCCGATCGTGTATGTGCTCACGGTCTCCTCCGCAGTCTAAACCCCGGGGTATGCTTCAGGGTCAAGCCCCATTTCCAAATAATTCGCCCCCGCTCCGGTTCGCGACCGCGATCCGGAGCGCGTGCATGTCGAACGCTCGGCCCGCGCCGGCGCGACCGGGTTCGGTCAGGTCGTACGCCCGGGGTTACCAGACATCGGGAACCGCCGGACTCGCGGGTCGGCCGATCGGACGCCCGCGACCTACCCACACGCAGTCCGGACCCGGCAGCCGGATGTCCGTCAGCACCGCGGCGAACTCGTCGGGAAGACTGGACGCGCCCCCATGCCACATCCGCACACTTCCGCACTCGCTCCCCGAGCGATTGGGACAGATACGCACACACGCCTGCTGAGTTGTGTGATCTCCACTACTCAATGCACGTCTCGTGCCGCCTCGCGCCCGAGGTGAGTTACGGCTTCTGCACGTACTCCTCGGGAACCTTCACCTCGTCCGGCTTCTCCTTGGCCTTCTTGACGAACTCGTCCACGCACGGCGGGCAGCAGAATTGGTACTCCTTCCCGGCGACCACCCACGCGAGTTTGGGGTTCGCCTTCGTCCGGGAGACCGGGCAGATCCGGTCGCCGGGCTTCGGGTTCGCGTCGTGTTCCGCCTTGACCCCCTTGAACTTCTCCGAGGCCGTGACCCCGCCGTTGGCCTTGACGTCCGCCTCTGTGTACTTCCCGCCCGGCGTCAGGTAGAGCTTCCGCTCCTCCTCGGCGCTGACCTTCTCCGGCATGGGGTCGCGGTGCCACTCGCCGCCCGACTTCACCGAGAACCAGTGCCGCTCGCCCCCGAAGTTCATCGCGGGGACGACCAGTTCGACGCGCCCGCTGTCGAGTTCCCGCGGCAGCCGGCCGACGAACCGCGACGCCTTGCCCGGCGGGTTCCCGGGCTGCGGTTCTGGGGACAGGAGGACGCTGAACTCGGTCCCGTCCGGCGGCCGGCGCACCGTCGCCGGGACGGGTTGCGAGTCGATCGGGTGGACCTGCGTCTCGTCCCCGCCGTAGGTGTAGACCCGGACCTGCCCGGACCGCTCGAACACCGCCTCGACGTGGAAGTGGCTCTCCGTCCCGACCGCGACCACCGTCCCGCCGTGCGGCCCCGGCGGGTGGTCGTGGTCCTTCTCGGCGTGCCGCGGACCCATCGCGTCGAGCATGAAGTGCCGGCACACCAGGACGCATACGGCAAGGGCCAGCACGACCCCGCCGGCGATCGCGAGGACTCGCGGCCACCGGCGGGTGCGCGCTCCGTCGGCTCGCGGGCGCTCCGGGCGGTTCTGTTTTCGTGCCATATCCGGGTCTCCACACACGAGGCCGCGCCGTGTCGGCCCACGACCGCTTCGGCCGCGGTCGAAGCGAGGCAGCGTGCGCCACACTTTTTGCGCAGCGAACCAACGAAGAGGGAGCGGGACGCGGCTGGACCGAGTCCGGGGCCGCAAGGGTTACAGTCGGGGCGTCGAGAATGCGCGAGGGGTCAGCGAGGTGTTAGCAGCGGAGGGCGTGGTGCGCGTAGAGGCGATCGTCCGTGGACATGAACGGCGATAGCGCGCCGGGCGGCGCGGCGGCGCACGACCTGCCGCTCGGGGAGCGAAGTGCAATCGCGCTGTGGAGGAAGAACCCGGTCGGCGACGAGATGTCTCGCGATCCGGGCGTCGCCCGGGAGTCATCGGAAGCCGTGATCGCAACGGGTTCCTGCCGCTGGTCGCGGCACGGGCACGTCCGGTCGTGCGGCGCGGGGTCGTGCGATCCCGGCGGCTTTGTGGCCGCTCCCGCGGGGTGGTGCTTGTGGGCGGAGCGATGATCGGTCGGCTTGCGGGGCGGGGTCTGGTGGCAACACGTCCGGGCCGGCTGCCGCTTGTGCGCGACCGCCGACGACCACTGCGAGGCGGCGCGCGAGAGGGCGGCGGTGGTGCAGCAGCACACCCACGGCCCTGCGGCCGTCAGAGCAACCAGAACGATGTTGACAACAAGGCGCATAACAGAACACCAGAACCTCGGCCCAAAGGCAATATTAATGGCCCGGCCGGCCGAAAGCAATGACCCGCGCTCGGACGCCGGACGGCCGTCGCCCCGGTCGATGCAGGTGCGTTCACCGCGTTCGATCTCCCGCAGGCTCATCGTCCCGATCATTTCCCGATCGCGCTGGATGCCGACCGATTCGGCCAACGACATCGCGAACCTGCTCGCGGATCTGCACAGGTCTTGAAACAGCCCACGGCGCGAAGAGGGCAGAGTGACGAAACGCGGCACTGTCGAGACGACCGAGTTACGGCTGGCGCGAGACCCGCAGGTGCGTCTACGGTTGGCGGCGTGCGCGGCGTGAGCAGCCCGCGGTCACCTTCGTCACTCCCATACCACTCCGCGCTGACAGGCACCAATTGCCGAACGACCTATCCATCAGCACCGACTCGGAGTCGGGGCAGCCTGATTCGGGCGTGATGTGGAGACGGCGCCCGTCTTGTCGAGAACGAAACGGCGCGGAGCCGCCAGAGCCAAGCGTTGCCCACCAGTCGCAGCCCGATTTCCCGGAGATGAGAAGTCGCTCCCCGCACGGGGGCGTTCACCTCACCCGCGCGCGAGGCTACTTTCGGCCGGTCCGGGGCCATCGTCGATGTTGTGGCCAATTCCGGCACTCTCAAGCGGTCGCCGGACATCGCTTGCCCACGGGATCATTTCCCAATGCGGAACAGCCGCGTGCCGGTGCGGATGAAGAACGTGCCGTCGGCCGCGGCCACGCAGTAGACGATCGGGTCGAGGTACTCCGGGGCCGGACCTTTCTCGCCGGTGCCCTCACCCCCAGCGGGCTTCGGTTTCGCGTCCCAGAGATTGTTCGACGCCACCTTGTCGAACTCCTTGCCCGCCTTCAGCACCGTCGTGGTGCCGTCTTTGCCGAAGAAGTAGACGTGCTTGCCCGTGCCGAGTGGCGACGCCCAGCACGCGCCGTCGATGCGCTCGGCGAACAATTCCTTCCCGGTCGCGAGGTCGTGGGCGTACACCACGCCGACCTGGTTCACGAAGTACGCGACGCCCTCGTACCCCAGAGGCGTCGCGTAGTTGGAGATGCCCACCTTCGCGGTCAGCGGCCACGGAACTCGGTTTCCCGTCCTTCGCGATCAGCTTCAAACAGCCGTTGCCCTTCGCACCGGCCGGGGCGTCGTCCTTCGGCCGGCTCACCCCCGCCGCCGAAGAGGACGCGACCGCCCACCGACGCCGAGGGGAGCGTTTTGCCGACCGCATTGTCGAGCTTCCACAGTTACTTGCCGGTGTCGGCCGCGTAGCCGGCGACCGTGCCCGCGCGACTGGCAATCACTTCAGGTTTGCCGTCGCGGGTGTGCAGGGGGTTGCTTTGCGGTCGCGTGCCGCGGTTCTGCCGAGTCGTGTGTGTGTTCCCCCAAGATGAGGCAGGAACGATGTACGAACCCGCATTGGAGTAGAAGCATGACGGACCCGTGAGGAGGGTCTCGTCAGACGAGCGCGGCGGTCAGCGGACGGCGACTTCGGCACCCGTAGCCGGGCACAGTTGACCGTGATTCCGACCGATCACGACCCGTTGGATCGCGAATCAGCGGGGGGAGCGCAAATCGCAACGGGGAACGTCAGCATCCGCGGATCGATGTCGGCAGCTCTTGCGAACCCTTGGTCGGCCTCACCTCGTCGCGTTCTCTGCCGCCGGAGCGTGTTGTGGCAGTTTTGTGGCAGTGTTCAGCATCTTCATTGGTCTCCGTCGCGCCAATTCTCTTGATGCTCGCGATCATCAATGTATGATTTAGGCAGTTGCTCCAGCCGGGAGCCGGCATCTGGGCCGCGGTCAGAGAATCCCTCCCTCTCCGCTATCCAACCCGCCCGTGTGGCAAAACGTTTGCCGCACGGGCGGGTTGCCTTTCTGGGTCATCTCAGCTCGACTGGTGTCGATTGTCAGCGATGCCCTGCAGGGCAGGCGCACTATCTAAACGTCTGGGAAACAAAGGGTTGCAGAAAACGAGGGCCGAGAATGGCCTTAATTTCCGCTTCTCAAATTCCATAATCTCCTACGGATTCAGCACTTACATAGTGCGCCCGCCCTGGCGCTGTCCGTGGTGAGGTAACACGAGGGTCGTTGAAGCTCTCGTGGCCCTCGCCCACGGACGACCGCAATGATTCTACCCACGGAAGCGCACCCGCTGGTCCAGGTTCTCGCGCTCAACTTCACCAGCCCCACGTACCAACGGTTCTCGGTTCTGTTGGTCGGTGCCCTTGTGAGCACCGGTCGGCGCACCGTGGCGAACCTGCTCCGCACGCTCCGGCACCTGGCCCCGGGGCACCCCACCGACTACCGCCGGGTGCTCTCCCGCGCGCCCTGGTCCGGGCTCGCGCTCGGGTGCGCGTTGATGCGGTTCGTGCTGGATCACATCGTTCCGGACGGTCCGGTGCGGTTGGTCGGGGACGACACGGTTGACGGGCACAAGGGGGCGCACGTGTACGGCAAGGCCCGGCACCGGGACCCGGTGCGCTCGACCCACTCGTACACCGCGTTCCGGTACGGGCACAAGTGGGTGGTGCTGGCCGTGCTGGTGAAATTCCCGTTCGCCACCCGCCCGTGGGCGCTACCGGTACTCATCGACCTGTACCGGTCCGCGGATGACGACCGGAAGCGGAACCGACCGCACCGTACCCCGGCCCGAATCATGTGCAGCCTGTTGCGGCTCCTGCTGATCCGGTTCCCGGACCGGACCTTCGTGTTCGCCGGGGATTCGGGGTACGGAACCCACGACGTGGCCCGGTTCTGTCATCGGCACCGGGACCGGTTGACGTTGGTCAGCAAGCTACACCCGGACGCGAACCTGTTCGACCCGCCCTCGCCGTACACCGGCAAGGGACGGCCCCGAGTCAAGGGCGACCGGTGCCCAAGCCGCGCCAAGCGGTCGCTGCCCACACTACCCGACATCGAGCGATAGACGAACCACTACACCGGTTTAAGGGGCGCCCCGGGTCAAGGGCCAACGCCGGCTCAAGCCGCGCCAGGCCGTCGGTGCCGCCACGACCATCACCCGGTTGGGGGTCGGGCGGTACGGAGGAGGGAAACGGACCGTCGAGCCCCTTGAGGGCACCGGGCACTGGTACAAGGGCGGATGCGGGTTGGTTCCGGTTCGTTGGGTGTTCGTCCGTGACATGAGCGGCACGCACCAAGACGAGTACTTCTTCACCACCGACCCGAACTTGACACCGACGGCGGTGATCGCCGCCTATTGCGGCCGGTGGAACATCGAAACCACGTTCTCCAGGAGATGCGGGCCGAGTTGGGCCTGGAGACGACCCGCGGGTGGCGTGAGAAGACAGTGTTGCGCGCGGCCCCGTGCCTGTTCGGATTGTACACCGTCGTCGCGCTCCTGTTCCACGCGCGCCCGTGAGCCAAGCGGGTTGGTCGCCCCAGCCGAGTACGAGCGGGCGCACAACCAACCCCACCGCTAAACGCTGTCCACTATTCGTGAGGAACTCCACTCACTGTTCTTCGGCTGGATCGGTTTTCTGATCTTTCGCGTGCTGTACCCACCGTAGTTCTTCTTGAGGCTCCCTTCCTTACTGATTCGTTCCGGTGTCATGATCACCGTGAACTCTCCGCCCATCTCCTGACTGCACGCCACACACACCATCGTCTCGGGCATGGCCTCCACCCGCTCGGGCGGGATCTCCCCGCCGCACCGGGCACACGGTTGCGGAACGATCATCGTTCGCGTCCTCCTCGAAGTGAAGTGGAGTCACCGGCGGGTCGCGCTCACCCCGCCACTCGTACAACGCACTACCGGAGGTATTTACTCCCGTAAACCGCGAGAAATGAGCCGAAAACCGCCCGAATGAACCTATTCGTGACCGGCGCTGTCTTCCGATTATCGGCACTCCGAAATTCCGCCCGAATCACCGGTACGCGACACCCATGCGCACAAAAAAGTAGCCACGTGGCACCTCCATCGAGATGCCACGCGGCTATTGAGCAACCTTGGGCGGAACCTTCCGAGACATGGCCCGAACGAACCTCCATCGAGATGCCACGCGGCTATTGAGCAACCCGTGTTTACAAACCGGGAACCGATCAGGCGTCCGGGATCAGTTTTAGGGTGCGAGTCGCAATGGCCTTTTCCAGCATCGCGACGAACTCCGCAACCGGCTTGGCCCCGAGGTCTTCGCCGCTCCGGAGGCGCACGGCCACCGCGTTCGCTTCCATCTCCTTGTCGCCGATGACGAGGATGTACGGGATCTTCTGCAATTGCGCGTCACGGATCTTCGCCTGCATCCGCTTGCTGCTCAGGTCCACATCGACGCGATGGTCCTTATCGAGCAACTGCTCGCCGAGCTTCTGGGCGAACTCGAAGTGCCGGTCGCCGATGGGCACGATCGCGACCTGCACCGGGGCGAGCCACACCGGGAACGCGCCCGCGTACAGCTCGATCAGGTACGACATCATCCGCTCCATCGTGGAGATGACGCCGCGGTGGATCATCACCGGGCGCTTCGGGGTGTCGTCCGAGTCCTTGTACTCCAGCTCGAACTTCGCCGGCAGGTGCTGGTCGGCCTGGATGGTGCTGAGGGTCTCTTCGCGCCCCATCACGTCCTTCACCTGCACGTCGATCTTCGGCCCGTAGAACGCGGCCTCGTTCCACGCCTCGAAGAACGGCATCCCGGATTCGGTCAGCACCTCGCGCAGCATCTTGGTGCTGCTCTCCCACATCGCGGGGTTGTCGACGTACTTGTCGGTCGCGGGGCCGTCCGGGTCGCCATTCTTCGAGAGCCGGAACCGGTACTCGGTGATGCCCAGATCGGCGTAGGCCTTCTTCATCAGGCTCAGGACGCCCGCGATCTCCTGCTTCACCTGATCGGGTCGGACGAACAGGTGCGCGTCGTTGAGGGTCATGCACCGGACGCGCGACAGCCCGCCGACGACCCCGCTGCGCTCGAACCGGTACATGTTGCCGAGTTCCGCGATGCGGATGGGCAGATCGCGGTAGCTCCGTGCCTTACTCTTGTACACCTGAATGTGGTGCGGGCAGCACATCGGCCGCAGGCACAGCTCCTCGTCGTCGTTCCCGCCCTCGCCCATGTCCATCGGCGGGAACATGCTGTCCTTGTAGTGGTCCCAGTGACCGCTGATCTTGTACAGCTCCTTCTTCGCGATGTCCGGGGTGAACACGTGCAGGTAGCCGGCGCGGCGCTCGTAGTCGGTGATGAAGGTCTCCAGCAGCCGGCGCACGGTCGCGCCCTTCGGCAACAGCATCGGGAACCCGGAACCGAACACCGGCTCGTTGGCGAACAGTTCCAGCTCGCGGCCCACCTTGCGGTGGTCGCGTTTGGCCGCCTCTTCGAGCCGCGCGAGGTGCGCCTTCAGGTCGTCCCCGTTGGCCCACGCGGTCGCGTGGAACCGCTTGAGCGCCTTATTCTTGCTGTCGCCGCGCCAGTACGACCCGGTGACCTGCTGGATCTTGAACCCCTTCGCGTCGAGGTCGCCGGTGGTTTCGACGTGCGGCCCGCGGCAGAGGTCGGAGAAAGTGTCCTGCTGGTAAACGGTAATGGTCGGCGCGTCGGCCGAGGCGTTCCCGTACTCGTCCTGGCCCTTGGTGAGCCCGTCGATCAGTTCGAGCTTGTAAGGGTTGTCCTTGAAGATCTGGCGCCCCTCTTCGGCGCTAATCTCGCGCACCTTGAAGACGTGCCTGCCCTTGATGATCTGCTTCATCCGGTTGGCGATCCACTCCAGCTCGCCCTCGGTCGGGTTCACGTCGAGCTCGAAGTCGTAGTAGAAGCCGTACTCGTTGGGCGGTCCGATGGTGGGCTTCGCCTGCGGAAACTTCTCGACCACCGCCTGCGCCAGGACGTGCGCAAGCGAGTGGCGAGGCTTGTAGAGGTCCGGAGCGGGATAATCTTTGGGGATGTGTTTCTCGGCCGCGGCCTTGAGCTCTGCTTCGGTAGCCATATTGGAGATGTCCTGTTCTGATGGGCGTGGCACGCGGACGTACAGCCGCAACCTCCCGCACCATCACCGACCATGTTACGGGCGAAGGGACACCGCGACAGGTGCTCGCGTTCGCGCCCGTGTGTTACGGATCGCGACTGGACGCTACGAACGGCCCGGTCTGTAATCAAAAGGGGACCGCAATGAAGCCCTCGGCCGGAAATCTCTTCACCAACCTGCCCGCACAACCGCCGGCAGACGAACTGTTCGAGGTGCTAACCCAGCGCCCGGGATGGAAGATCGAGCGCATTACGTCGTGGGGCCACGCGACCCCGCAGTGCGAGTGGTTCGACCAAACGACCGACGAATGGGTGGTTCTGCTCGCGGGTGCCGCGCGCCTGCGAATCGAGGGCGAGCTCGTCCCGCGCGAACTCGGCGCCGGCGACTGGGTGTTCCTCCCGGCGCGGCTCCGGCACCGCGTCGAGTGGACGGACGAGACGCGGCCTACAATCTGGCTCGCGTTTCACATTGTGCCAGAAGCTACCAAAGGGCTTTGATTGCGGCACGCGGGATACTTGGCACACGACTCGACGGTTCTGCCCGTTGCCACCGGAATCGTCACCCGTCATACTGAGGGGCACCGGCGGTCGCCGCTGGTTTGACCGTTATTGCTCGAACGCACAGATCCGCCGCGCCGCATCGCCCGGCGAACCACATGATTCACCCCCTGTTCGCCGTGTTCGCTCCCGCCCTCGCTGCCGGTGCAGCCGTCGCAGCGATCAGCGTGCCGCTTGTCGTCCACCTGTTGTTCCGCAAGCGGTATCAAATCGTGCCGTGGGCCGCGATCCGGTTCCTTATGGTCGCGGAGCGCCGGCACAAGCGGCGCATCGACCAGTGGTTGCTGCTCGCGCTGCGCGCCCTTGCGCTTCTGCTGTTCCTGTTCGCTATGATCGCCACGACTACGTGGGCCGAGGAGTTGTGGCAAAAAGTCCGCCCCGGCACCACGGAAACGATCGCGAACGTCCCACGAACGCACCACGTCCTCGTAATCGACGCATCGCTCAGCATGACCGCGCGCGCGGAGGGGGACCAGACCCGGTTCCAGCGCGCGATCACGCAGGCCGAGAACTTGGTGCGCTCGGGGAACCCCGGCGACGGGTACACCGTGTTCGTTCTCACGACCGCGCTACAACCGCTCGTGCCAGGGCCGTCCAACGACCCCGAAAAGGTGGTCGCCGAGCTGCGGAAGATCAAACCGACCCACGGCGCCGCCGATCACACCGCCGCGCTCGCGACCGTCGCGGACGTCCTCACGCGGTCCCCGCGTGCGTACCCGCGGCGCCAGCTCACGTTTTTCACGGACCTCCAGCGGGCGTCGTGGGCGAATGCGGTCCCGCGCACCGAGAACAGCACGGGCGAGGTCTGGCAGCGGATCGTCGCGCGCTCGGACGTGGCCATCGTGGACACCGCGGGGCACGCGACCGAGAACCTCGCGATCGCGGACATGGTCCTCGTCGATCCGATGCCGCTCGTCGACCAGCCGGTGACGGTTTCGGTCACGGTCGCGAACCTCGGGCGCGGCGAGCGCAAGGGCGTGCGCGTCGAGTTACTTATGGGGCGCCCTTCAGCCGGTGGCGAGGCGCTCGTGTCCGTCGAGCAGAAGTTCGTGGAGCCGATCCCGCCCGGCGGCCGCCAGACCGTCCGGTTCGACCTGAACCACCAGCACCGGTTCCGCAGCCGCGGTGTTCACGTTCTTCAGGCCAAAATTGTTGAAACCGACGACCTCCCGGCCGACGACAGCCGGGCGCTCGCGGTCGAAGTGCGCGACGGGCTTCACGCGCTGCTCGTTGACGGCCGGGCCGACCCGGACGTGAACCGGCGCGGGGCCACGTACCTCCAGCGCGCGCTGTTCCCTCCGGGTGCCAAGTACACCGACACGCCCAACCGTCCGCGTGTGATCACCCCCGGCGACTTCGTCGATCCGTCCTGCGATCTCACCAACGTCGATTGCGTGTTCTTCTGCGACGTGCCGAACCCGACCTCGGAAATGGCCGCGAAGCTCGAAGCGGTGCTGCGGCGCGGGGGCACAGTCGTCATCGGGCTGGGACCGAACGCGGCATCGCCCGCGAGCCGCGCGAAGTATAACGCGGAACTTTACAAGGACGGGGCCGGTGTGTTGCCCGGCGCGCTCGGGGACGTCGTCGCTGCGTCCGGTCCGGACGATCCCGGGTTCCGGCTCGCGGCCGACGAGGACGAGTACCGCAAGCCTCCGCTCGCGATCTTCGGCGCGGACAAACTGCGAGCCGAACTTGTTAACGAGCCGTTCCGCAGTTACGTGCGGATCGACGCCCCGGCAGACGGCCGGGCACACCGGCTCATGACCTTCTCGCGCGCCGGGACAGGTCCGACCCCCATGACCACTTCCGCGGCGAAACCCGATCCGGCGCTCCTTGAGTGGAGCAAACACCGCGGGCGCGCCTACGTCTTCACCAGTTCGTTCAACCGCGACTGGAACGACTGGGCGGCGATGCAAACCTACCTCGTGTTCTGGCACGAGTTCCTCAAACACTCTGCCGCGAACCCGGATCGGCACACGCTCCGCGTCGGCGAGGCGATCGAGGAGTTCTTCCCCGCGGCCGCAGCCGGGCTGAACGCCGGGCTGAACGGTCCCGACGGGCTTTCTGCAACGATCCCGCTCCTGATGCAAGACGAGGCGGGGGTCGCGACGTTCGCCAACACCGCGGCGAGCGGGTTGTACCGCGTCGGGCTGAACGGCTCGCGCGACCGGGTGTTCGCGGTTAACGTCCCGGAAGTCGTCGCCGGCTTCCCCACGGAATCCGATCTCGGGCAAATCGATCAGCGCGAGTTCCGGTCGTTCGGCGCAGTGCAGTTTGTGACGGACCCTGCCGAGGTGAAGCCTACGAGCGAGAGCGGCGCGGTTATGACGACCGCACCAAAACCACACGGCCCTCGGATCTCGCGCGCCGCAACACTGTTCTCAGTGCTGTTCCTGGTGACCGAAATTATCCTGGCGTGGCGCTTCGGACCGTCACGGAGCGGAGGCGGGGGAACTGCCCCGGCACGCTCCCGCATCGGGCGGCTCCTTGTGCTCTTCGGCGCGCTCGTGCCGCTCGCGGTCGGGGCGTTCATCTTGTTCTCGGTGGCCCACGCGGACCGCACCGGGAACCCACTCGGGTTCCTCCCGCACGGCCTGCGTTCGAGCATTGAGAATACGGCCGGCGTGCCCGTCGCGGGACCGGGTGAAGGAACCCGCTGGCGCCTCGAATGGTTCCCGGCACTGTTCAAAAATAGCGCGGCGGACCGGCGCGCGGTGACGGGACTCGCGTGCGCATGTCTCCTGCTCACGTTCGGCGTGTACTGGATCGAGCGCCGGGCCGCGGGCGGACTCGGGCGGGTCACGGCACCGGCGCTGCTGCGGGCCGTCACGTTCCTGCTCGCGCTGTTCGTACTCCTGGCCCAACTCCGACTCGCGTTCGACCGCGAGGGGTGGCCTGAGATCGCCATCCTGCTCGACACCTCCGCGAGCATGAACACGCGGGACGCGCTGAAAGACCCCGCCGTGCGCGCCAAGGCCGAGGAACTGGCCGGCACCACCGATCTGTCTCAAACGAGCCGGCTCAAACTCGCGCAGATGCTCCTCACGCGCAAGAACGCCGACTGGCTCGACAAACTGCTCCACGAGAAGCAGGTCAAGGTCCACCTGTACGCGATCGATACGCAGCTCCGGCCGATCGGTATCGTCGAGGAGGAGAGTCAACTCACGGACGCGCGCGATGCCCTCTTGAAGCAGGCACCCACGGGCGACGAGTCGAAACTGGGCGACGGCGTCGAGAAAATCCTGCAAACGTTTCGCGGGAGCACGCTGTCGGCCGTCATCATGTTTACTGACGGGGTCACCACCGCCGGTCCCGACTTGCCCAAAGCCGCGCGCACGGCGTCCCTCGATGGGGTGCCACTGTTCCTGATCGGCACCGGCGACCCGTGGCAGTCGCCCGATCTTGCGCTCACCGATATTCAGGCCGAAGACGTGGTGGGGAAAGGCGACCAGCTCGTTTTTAAGGCCCGCCTGACCGCAAAGGGCGACGTCCCCCCGAACCCAGTCACGGTGTTCCTCCAAGAGCGCCTCCCGAACGGCAAACTGGAAGACCGCGGGCGCGTGACGGTCACCCCGGACCCGAACGGCAACCCGGTCCCGGTAACGGTCACACACATCCCGATGGAAGTCGGCGAGAAGACGTTCATTCTCAGCGTCCCGACGGTGCCGGGCGAGTCCAACGCGCGCAACAACAAAATCGAGCGCACGGTACTCGTCACCGAGTCGCGCCGCATCCGGGTGCTGTACGTCGAGGGGTACCCGCGCTACGACTTCCGCTTCGTGAAGGTCATGCTGGAGCGCGAGTCGGACAAGTCCATCGGCGGTAAGGCGGTCGAGGTTCACGTCGTTCTGCTCGATGCCTCGAAGGGGTGGGCGGAAACCGACCGGTCCGCGTTCCGCGGCGACTTCCCCACACGGACGGAACTGTTCGGGTACGACGTGGTCGTACTCGGCGACGTGGACCCGAAACAGGTGCCGCGTTCGGCGATCGCGCTCCGTGACCTCGCCGACTTCGTGAAAGAAAAGGGCGGCGGGTTACTCTTCCTCTCCGGGGAGCACGGCACCCCGAACGCCTACACGGACACGCCGCTCGCGGAAGTGCTTCCCGTGATTCCCGGTGACCAGCCGGTGGCTACCCGCCCGCCCGAAGAACAGCCGCTTGTCGAGGGGTTCCGCCCGCGCTGGACCGCAACCGGTCGGCAGCACCCACTCTTCCTGCTCTCGCCGGACGAGGGCGAATCCAATCGCGTGTGGAATCAGTTTCAGGAACTGTTTTGGTTCGCGAAAGGGTACCGACCGAAGCCGCTGACACGGGTACTCGCGACGCACCCGGCGCGCCGGGCGGACGGCGGCGCGGCCGACGAGAACCACGCGCTGATCGTGCAGCAGTTCGTCGGCAACGGCCCGGTGCTGTTCTTCGGGTTCGACGACACCTGGCGCTGGCGGTTCCGCAACGACGAAGAGAACTTCGACCGCTTCTGGATGCAGACGATACGGGTGCTCTCGCGCTCGCGGGTGCGGCGCCCGGAAGTGCGCGTCGAGCCGAAGACCGAGTTCCGGCGCGACGAAAAGGTGACCGTGCAAGTGCGGTTCCCGGTCGAAGCGCCCGCCCCCGCAGGTTCAGCACCCGTGCGTGTAACAATGACGCGCAGCCCGGTCCTGAAAGACGACGGCACACCGAGCCCCGGTCCCACCGAAACGACAACGCTGACACTCCCTCGCACGCCCGGACCGACGGTACTGTTCGAGACGACGCTCGCACGCGCCCCGGAGGGCGAGTACCGCTTCGAGCTGGCGGACCCGGAAGTGCAGGGCACGCGCCCGTTCGCGACCGCCCGCGTGCTCCCGCCGATGAACGAGAGCGAGCGCACCGAACTGAACCGCGCCGACCTCAGCGCCGCGGCAACCAATTCCGGGGGCAAGTTCTACACGCTCGCCGACGCCACGGACGTGTTCAACGACCTCAAGAACCTCCAGCGCGTGCCGCTGAACCAGCCGTGCCCGCCGGTCCCGTTGTGGAACCACCCGTTCCTGTATGTATTGCTTTTGTCACTTCTCCTCGGTGAGTGGCTTTTGCGGAAGCGCGAGCGACTGCTATGATGGGTGGCGCTGACTAACCGACCGCACGCGATGCGGCCCGTGGGGTGAGTGCCCCGGTTCGTTGAGGCGAGAGGTTCCGTATGGCACTGCTCCTGCGCCCGCCGGAAGAGCGCGAATCGCTCCCGGACCGCCTCGCCGAACTCGGGCGCACGCGGAAACGGGTCGCGCTCGCCGCGGGCGCGCTCGGGTTCATCGGGACCGTCGTCGGGATCGCGGCCCTCTCGGGCCTGCTCGACGCGGCCGTTCACCTCTCCCCCTTCGTTCGCACACTCGCGCTTGTTACCCTCTTGGCGGCGGGGGGAATCGTTTGGGTGCGCGGGATCAGCCGGGCACAACGCTACCGGACCGATGCCCTCACGGTCGCACTCGAACTCGAAGACCAGTTTCCTTCGCTCAACGACGCGCTCGCGTCGGCGGTCTCGTTCCTGGAGCCCCGCGGCGAGGACGCGTCCGACGAACTTCCACCTGCGATACCGGGCGTTTCCAATCGACTCACCGCGTCCGCGGTTCGAGTCGCGGAGCGCCGGGCCGGGCGCTTGCCGCTCGATTACATCGTCCCGACCGGCCGGTGCTGGTGGAACGCCTGGGCGTGCGGCGCGGCGCTCGCCGTCGCGCTGCCACTCGCATTATTCGATACCGACCGCGCCGCGGTCGCGTTCGCGCGCCTCGCGGACCCGTTCGGCGCGCACCCCTGGCCGACCAAAACGCGGATCGAGTTCCTCGCACCGAAAGAGTTCCCGGTTCGCATCCCGAAGGGCGAAGCGTTCGAGCTCCGGTTCGCCGTGCGAGGCGAACTCGTGGGGCCGGCGACCGTCTCCGTGCGCGTGAAGGACGGCGGCGAGTTCGAGGACCCGTTCCCGCTCGCGCGCAACAACGACCCGCAAGTGCCCGGCGCCGCAGTCGTCACGGCCCGGTTCGATCCGTCGCGCGTTTCCAGCACGTTCGAGGTTCAGGTGACCTCGAACGACGCGGTAACCGACTGGCAAACGGTCACCGTAGTGCCCCCGCCGCGCCTGGTACCACTCGACGGGCGCCCCTCACCACAGTTCCACGTTTCCCCGCCCGCGTACACGCGCCTGCCCGCGGTCGAACTGCCGGCCGGGGCAACGGCGATCGAGATCCCGACCGGAACCGCGGTTCATTTCCGGGCGGCGACCGATGTCAAGCTCTCGGGCGCGGTCCTCACGTTCGCGGGGGACAAAACGGCCGTCACGAACGCGGTCCCGTTCGCGCACCTCGGACAGTTCGATCCGATCGCGGCTATCGGCGCGCAGGCTCTCGCCAACGAGATGGCCGCCGACATTCCACTCACCGTTTCCGCAGACGGGATGCGGTTCTCCGCCACGTTCGTTCCGCTGCTGTCCGGTCCCTACGCGCTCAAACTGACCGACGACACGGGGTTGACCGGTACGCGGGTAATCAAGATCGACCTCACACCGGACCCGGTTCCCAAAGTCACGCTCAACCAGCCCGTGACGGGGCGCGACCCGTCCTACCTCACGCTCGCGGCCTCGGTGCTCGTCAACGCCCTCGCGGAAGACCCGCTATACGGCGTGCGCGGCGCGTACCTCGAATACCGGGTCGGCCGCGACGGACCGGTGCGTTCGATCCCACTCGGCGCGGCCGGGAACCAGCCCATCATGGCCCTCGCGGGCGCGGCGGGCGGTTCGGCCGTGGTACTATCTCCGCCCGCAGCAAGCCTGGAAGCGTTCGCGCGCGTACCGATTGCCGCGTTTCTCCGCGACGACGGGGCGCCCGTGCGCGAGGGCGATCTGATTGTGCTCCGGGCCGCGGCCGGCGACTGGGACGACGTCGCGGTACTCAAGGGGCGCGGGCGCAGTATCGGCGAGGTCGAAATCCGCATCGCCGCGCCGGACGCGATTGATGCGTGGCTCCAGCGGGAACTGGCGACGATCCGCCCGGAACTCGTTCGCATCCGGGAACAACAGCGCGACGCGAAGCAAAAAACGATCGAGGTGCTCCCGCTGCCGGGCGGCACGCTCGCGCCGGCCGACCGCGACCGGCTCGTCGGTGCGGACCTGGGCCAGCGCCAGGTCACGGGTAAGATTGCCGACCCCGCTCAGGGGTTGCGCGCGAAAGCGGACCTGCTCCGCGAAACGGTTCGCGCGAACGGGTTGCCGAAGTCGAACACGACCGACCGCGTGGAGATCGTCGCGACCGAACTCGGGCGCACCGCCGACCGCGACTTGGGCGCCGCGCAACAGAACTTAGCCGACGCGCTCCGGCTCGCCGGGCAGCTCCCCAAACCGGGCCAGGAAAAGGAACTGACGGACTACCTGCGCAAAGCCGGGCGGAGCCAGAAAAACATTGAGGACACCGCGACCTCACTGCTCGACCTGCTCGCACTGTGGGGCGGGGCCGGCGAGATCCGGAGCGAGGCGCGCGTGCAGAAGGACATGATCCTGCGCCAGATCGTGGGCAACGAGCACCTCAAGGAGCGCGTCAAAGAGGGCAAGCAGAACCCCGCCGGCGACGAGCAGCGCGAACTCGATCGCGCCGCGCTGCGGGCCGACCAGTCCGCGGACCAGGCGCGCGAGTTGATCGGGCGCGCGGCGAACCTCGCGGCCGAAAAAGACAAGCAGGCGGGCGACCTCCGTTCCCAGGCCGCGCTCAAGGAAAAAGAAGCGGCCGAACTGAAGCGCCAGGCGGCCGCCACCGAGAACCCGGTCGAGCGGTCCTCGCTCGGCGCACAAGCCGACGGGGTCGCGGCGAGCACCGTCGACATGAAGGCCGCGGCGGACAAGGCCGAGGCCGAAGCCAAGGCGCTCCGTAAGGGGATCGAGGCGACCGGTGGTCAGGGGTTGGCCGACGGGCTCCGCAGCGCCGCCGATTTGCTCCGCAAAAACAAGCAAAGTGGCGCCGAGACCGCCCTGCGGTCCGCGGGCGGGCGGCTCGACGCGCTCGCAGAGGCGCTCGCGGAAAAGGAAGTGGACGCGATCCCCGAACTCGCCAAGCCGAAGGTCCAGCGCCGCGCCGCCGACCAACTGGACGCGCTCGCCGGGAACGTGGACAGCCTCCAGAAGCGCGTCGAGGCCGCGGCCCGGCTCCCCGACCCGACTCAGCGGGCCGAAACGCTCAAGATTCTGGGCCAGGAACAGGACAAACTCGTCGAGCGCGGGCGCGAGATGCTGCAAAAGCTGACCGCGGAAAAGGCCGAAGACGCCGCCCGCGACCTCCGCTCCGCCCTCGACCGGATGGAATCCGCACGCGACGATCTGGAAAAGGGGCAGCCGAACACCCGATCCCAGCGCGAAGCGGTGGAGCGCCTCGACGCGGCGCGCGACAAGCTCGATCTCGCCGCCGCACAGGGCGGTCGGCAGCTCTCCGACGAGAAGCGCCGGAAACTCGCCGATCAGGTCCGCGCGCTGCTCGAAAAGCAGCGCGCGGCGGTGACCGAGGCGACCCGCATTCACGGCGAAGTGGCGAAGCAAAAGGGGTGGGACAAGCTGCTCCTCACGAGCTACTCCGATATCGACACGGTGCGCGAAAAGGACATCGCAATCGAAGTGCGCAAGCTGGCCGAAGCGGACTTCGCGCCGCTCCCTGTTTTCGCCCGGTTGCTCACCGATTCCGCGAAGGCCATCGATACCGCCCGCGAGAAGATCAAAACGCGGTGCGACGACGCGGACCTTGCCGCCGCGTTCGACGCGGACCTCGAAGCCCTCGGGGACCGCAAGGTGATGCGGCCAATGGAACTCGCACTCCGGCGCCTGGAACAACTCGCCGACGCACTTAAACCCGACGACAAGAAGCCGCCCGCCAAGAACGGCAATGCCCCCGAGAACCCGCCCAAAGCGCCGAACCCGCCGGCGAACCCCAATGGCGGGGGCGAACCGGACGTGGTTCCGCCGCTCGCACAACTGAAGGTGCTCCGCGCGCTCCAGGCGGAACTCAACGAGCGCACGGCACAGTTCGCGAAGGATCACCCGGAACCGGATAAACTAACGGACAGCGAGAAAGAAGAACTCGGGGAGTTGGAGCAGGCCCAGTGCGAGGTTACGGAACTGTTCGAGCAGATGGCGAAATTGTTCCCGTCGGCCGAGAAGGAAACGGACAAGAGCGAGAAAGCCGGGGGCGGGGACGCAAAAGAGAAACAGGGACCGTGACACCGCCCCCCCTTCTTGATCTTGCTACTGGGGTGACGCATGAACCGCATTTCGTTCTTCGCGATGTTCGCCGTTACGGTCGCGTGTACGAACGCGCGGGCCGCGGCCGAGCGCCCGGTCGCCCCCCCGCCGCGCGAGATCCGGCCCGACGGCACCCGCGATCCCGTTCCGCAATCGGAGCCACCCGCTCCGGGCGAAAACCCGGCCGTCACCGTGAAGCGCATCATCGAGAACTCGAAGGACGTCGGCGACAAGCTCGCGAAAACGGACACGGGAACCGACACTCGCAAGAAACAGAACAAGATCCTCTCCGACATCGACGCACTCATCAACCAACAAGAGAACCCTCCGCCGCCCCAACCCGACCAGAACAAGGATAAGGACAAGAACCAAGATAAGGATGCCTCGCAAGGAGAGAAACAGATCGTCGAAAGACCCGCTGCTCGACCGACATGAGCCCTCCGCAGGACGAACCCGACCAGAACAAGGATAAGGACAAGAACCAAGATAAGGATAAGAGCAAGGATAAAGACAAGAGCGATAAGAAAGACCCGATGATGGACCCGGGCATGGCAATGAAGAACGACATGCCGATGAGCGGGATGAACATGGGTGATCCGCCCCCGATGGGCGGGATGGGAGAGTCGCAACCGATGGGACGCAAGCCGCGCATGGGCGACCCGATGAACGACACGAAGAAGGAACAAAACAGCGGCGCGAAGGAGCAGAACAAACCCGAGTCCGAACCAAAGAAGGGCGGGCAGGAACCCAAGGGCACGCCGGGGAAGACCGGCGGTAACCCGATGGGCACGATGAAACCCGGTAAACCGTCGATGCCGTTCGAGGAAGACGTCGCGAAGGACGTTTGGGGGCACCTCCCGGATAAGCTCCGCCAGCAGATGTCGCAGTACTACAAAGAAGATTTCACCCCGAAGTACGCGGAGCTGCTGCGGCTGTACTACTCATCGCTCTCGGAAAAAGGGACGAAACCCGGCGAGCCGCGAAAGTGATTGATTGTTTACGAGTTGACCGAAGCACGCCCGTGTGCCGACCTCCGAATCGAAAACGAGCGCCCCAAGAGCTCCGACTCATGCGTAATCCCCTGCGTTCCGTGTCGCGACGCGACTTCCTCCGGACAACGGCGGTGGGCGGGTCGGTTGGCGCGCTCCACCTAGCCGGCTTCGCCCAACAGGGCGGGCCGCGCGCGGACGAACAGACCGCCCCGCGGTCGGACACGGGTGCGGAGTTCATCACTCCGGATACGCAATCGGCCGTCGACCGGGGATTGGGGCTGCTCGCGCAGAGCCAGTCGGCCGACGGGTCGTTCGGGGACCGGATCAGTGGGGCCACGGCGGGCATCACCGGGCTGAGCGGGCTGGCCCTGCTCGGGGCCGGGAACCAGCCCGGGCGCGGGAAGTACGGGCGGAACGCGAGCCGCGTCGTCGATTACGTCACCGGGCTGGTCACGGGCACCAACCCCGGGTTCCTGAGCGACAACCAGTTCGGGCGGATGGGGAACCAGCCCAGCGCGATGTACAGCCACGGGTTCGCGGGCCTGTTTTTGGCCGAAGTGTGCGGGATGCTCCCGGACGTGCAGCGCCAGAAAAAGGTGCGCGCGGTACTGGAAAAGGCGACCGCGTTCGCGGTGGCCGCGCAGAACGGCGAGGGCGGGTGGCGCTACGAACCCAACGCGCCGTTCGCGGACGTGTCGGTGACGGTGGCAATGATGATGGCCCTGCGCGCGGCCCGGAACGCGGGCGTGTTCGTGCGCAAGGACGTGGTCCGGCGCGGGGCCAAGTACATCCGCGAGTGCCAACTGGCCGATGGCGGGTTCAGCTACTTCAAGGGCAACGGACCGTCCGCGTTCGCCCGCACCGCGGCGGCAGTGGTCGGACTGTACAGCGCGAGCATCCCCGAGGACGAGAAGGTCAACAACGGGGCCATCGAGCGCGGGCTCCGGTACCTTCAGCAGTTCATGCCCAACCGCCAGTTCAACCAGCGCGAACTGCCCCCGGCGCACTACTACTACGGCCAGTATTACGCGGCCCTGGCGATGTGGTCGGCCGGCGGGGACTATTGGCGCACCTGGTTCCCCGCGATCCGCGACGAACTCCTGGGGCGCGCCCGGGCCAGCGGCGGCACCTGGACCGACACCTACCACGGCCCCGCGTATGCGACGGCCATGAGCCTCATCGTGCTCCAGTTGCCCAACAACTACCTGCCCATCTTGCAGAAATAGCCCAGAGCACACGGGGTTGAGTCGCACGTGTCGGTCCTTACGTCACTCTTCTGTAACGCGATTCATAACTTTCGTTTGACGCGCCCCGCGCCGTGTGGTTATTATCTTTCCAGAGGTGGTCATTCGCTTCTCTCCTCGAATGTCACGCCGGCAGCGTCCTTCGCGAATCGACCATCGGAGACAGACGCAATGACCGCGTGGGCAACAATCCGCCGGTTCGGAGCCGCGGGCGCACTCGTTTTGAGCGCGTTCGTGTTCACGTCCCCCCCGGCTAGCGGAACGCCCGAACCCAAACCCGTCCGCCCGGCGAAACCGACGCCCGCTCAACTGCGCGAGATCGCGGAGAAAGCGGAAAAGAACGGGGACTGGGAAGCCGCGTTCAACGCTTATTGCCACCTGTTCGTCGCGGACCGTTCGTCACCCGAACTGCGCGACAAGCTCAACGTTGCTCTTCGGTACACCCAGCAACTCCGCCGGTACCGCGACCCGAGTTTCCAGCAATTTGTTAACGGGGTGCAACTCGATAGCGGGTTGGATCTCTTCGACGAAGTGTTCCAAAAGCTCCCGGTGGTCTATGCGGACCGCGAGAAAGCTACTGTGCAGAATCTGTGGGCCTTCGCGATCGAAGAACTGGATCGCGCTCTGGGCAACGTAGCATTTCGACAAGCGTTCCTCAACGCCCCGCGGATCGACAAAGTAGACCAGTTCCGTTCGACGCTCCGCCAACAATGGGCCAAGCGCAGTATCGCAGACCACAAAGAGGCCCGTAGCGGGCTCCGGCGCCTGATCGCGGCCGCCCAGGAGCACTTCACGGTTCGGGTTCCGGCGGCGTTCGCAATCGAAGCCGCTTGCGGTGCGTGCAGTGGACTGGACGAATACACGGTCTTCCTCGCCCCGAGCGCCGGGAGCGACGCATCACAGATCCCGGACCTTTCCGCCGCGGGGTTGTATCTCGGTATCGAGAAGAACGCGCTCGTTATCGATGGGATCGTCCCGAACTCTTGGGTCGCACTGAACTACCCGCAACTGCGCCGCGGAGACAGAGTGACTCGTCTGAACAACCGCACGATGGACGCGGCCGGACTGTCGGGTGCGATTAACGCGCTTCGCAACCCGACCGACGGCGCCCACCAACTCGATATTAAAGGCGCCGGCGACGACGCCAAAATCGAAGTGCGCATTCCGGTTACGATTCCGTCCGTGTACGGCACCGGGATGATTCCGAGCAAGCCGGTCGGTTACGTTCGCATCGGTAATTTTCAGACGAGTACCCCACAGGAACTCGACGAAGCCCTAGCCGAACTGAAGTCCAAAGGTGCCCGGGCAGTGGTCATTGACCTCCGCGGCAACCACGGCGGTTCGTTCCTCGCGAGCGTCGAAACCGCCCGCCGTCTGCTACCCGCCGGGTTAATCGTCACTACCCAGGGACAAGTGAGCGACGTCGCGAACCAGGTCTTCAGTTCCGCGAGCGGAATGAGCGCTCACGATATTCCCATCGTGATCCTCATCGACGCCGAAACCGCGTCCGCCGCAGAAGTTCTGGCCGCGGCCCTGAAAGACAACAACCGCGCCACGCTCGTCGGGATGCCGAGCTTCGGAAAAGGCACGGTCCAGTGCCCTGTCAAGCTCGTCACGCTCGATGACCTCGATCCCGCGACCGGTAAGAAGGTGAGCAAGACCGGCACGGTGCGTGTAACGATCGCGAAGCTGGTCGCTCCGAGCGGTCCCATTAGCGGGGGCGGCATCAGCCCGCACTTCCTCGAATCGGACACGACGCTCCAACTGGAAATCGCGGCAGACAAGGCCCAGGAACTCGCGACCGGTCGAATGTCGCAACCGATCCCGGCTCCGCCGCTGATCCCCTGAGAAACTGTGCAAATCCCACCGCGTACCTCTCCTCCTCTGGATCTCCTCAGTGCGGTTCCAGAGGATGCGCATTCGGTGGTTGAACGGTGGTGGGCTACTCTCACCGAAACCGAACAGCGCGAACTGTCAGAACTGTGGGATTCGCGCCGGGAAGAGCATTTCTTTACTCCTCAATCCGCCTTCATTGACCTTCCCGATGCGTGGGAAAATCTTCCCACAGTGACCGGCGGGCGCTTCGTCCCGCACGATGATTCCGCGCGAATGGCCGATTGGATCGATGACTGGCTCGAATACCTATCGGGGCACGAGGAAGTCGTCCTGTTGTCGAGAGCAGTTGTTGTGTTTCGCACTTACCACATGTGCCAAATCGAGCCGGCAGCGCGGGCCGTCACGGCTTGTGGCCTCTTGCCCGCGAGCTTCTGCTGCCCGGTTGCGCGCCCCACGTGCCCGATGCAACGGGTTCAAGCGATCGCTCCCAATCAATCGTTCCACCTCGCTCCCGCGGCGGCCGGTGGCTGGTGGGTCATTGCTCCGGGAGTGCGCACCAGAAACTAAACGGTTCGCGTTGTTCGCCGTATGCTTGGCACAGTTTCTCCCGTTTTTTCGCAGAAGACTCGTCGCCAGAGGGCCGACCGGTTACGGTAATCGCATGAGCAGTTCCTCCCTCACCGCAGCCGAAGCGGACGCAGCCGACGCGCTCATTCGGCTCGCGCTCGCGGAAGATTTCGGAACGACCGGCGACCGCACGAGCCTCGCCACGATCCCGGAAGCCACACGTGCCCGGGCCGCGTTCGTCGCCCGAACAACGGGCGTAGTCGCCGGGTTGCCGGTCGCGGATCGCGTGTGTCGAACGGTTAGCGCGGACCTCACGTTCACCCCTGCAGTCCCCGACGGCACCGCCACGGAGCGCGGAACCGTCCTGGCGACGGTTTCCGGACCGCTCCAGGCGATCCTCGCGGCCGAACGGACCGCACTGAACTTCCTACAGCGATTGAGCGGCGTCGCGTCCCTGACGCGACGGTTCGTGGATGCGGCCCACAGTTCTACCGCCAAGGTGCTCGACACGCGCAAAACGACACCGGGCTGGCGGCTCCTGGAAAAGTACGCCGTTCGCGCCGGTGGGGGAACGAACCACCGCATCGGGCTGTACGACGGCATACTGATTAAAGACAACCACATCGCCGGGCTGAACGGGGACGTGCGCAAGTCCGTCGAGGCGGCCCGGACCTATCCCGGGAACGCGGGGCTGCCGGTCGAAGTAGAAGTAGACACCCTCGAACAGCTCGAACACGCGCTCGCGGTCAAAGCAGACATCGTGCTCCTCGACAACATGTCGCTCGACCAACTGCGCGCGGCAGTTAATCGGCGCAACGAGGTCAGCCCGGCCACGCTGCTGGAAGCCTCGGGCAACGTGAACCTGACAACGATCCGTGACATCGCGGCCACCGGCGTGGACCGCATTAGTGTGGGCGCGGTCACACACTCCGCCCCCGCACTGGACATCGGACTGGACTACGCAGCGTGAGCGACTCTTTCACCCCGCGCGAAACCTGGCACTTCGACACCGAGCTCATCGGGCGGCGCGTACTGGTGTACGACTCCGTCGACAGCACCCTTTCGCTCGGTGCGGCCCTCGCCGCATCAGAAGAAGACACGGACGGGCTGGTACTGATCGCCGACCACCAGAGCGCCGGGCGCGGGCAGTACGGGCGCACGTGGACGAGCCGCCCCGGAAGTTCACTGCTGATGTCGGTCATTGTGCGCCCGCCCACCGAATTGCGGCGCCCGGTCATCTTGACCGCGTGGGTCGCGGTCGCGATCGCGGACGCGGTCAAGACCCTCACGGGCGCGCAAGCCCGCCTCAAGTGGCCCAACGATCTGCTCGTTACCGAGAAGAAAATCTGTGGCATCCTCATCGAACAGAGCAGTAGCGCGGGCGCGCTGACTACTATCGCCGGGACCGGTTTGAACCTCACCCAAACGGCCGAAGAATTCGCCCAAGCGAACTTGCCCTCGGCAACATCTCTAGGAATCATCTCGGGGGGAGCCATCGACACCCGCGCCGCTGCCGGCGTGGTGATTCGCAAACTCGACCGCGAATACTCCCGCCTCTGTGCCGGCGAGAGCAGTGCGGTTGAAACGGAGTGGAAGCGCCGGACCGGGTTACTCGGCCGGCAGGTCGTGATCGAACATTTGGGAGGCGCAAGTACGACCGGTCGGTTGCGCGACATGAGCTTCGGCGGTCTAGAACTGGAAGACCCGGCCGGATTCGTGAGCGTGGTGACGCCAGAAAGCGTGGCACACGTTCGCGCCGTTTGACCGCGTGCGCGAGATGCGCCCCGACGCGGACTGTAAGAGGCCAGACCGATACCTGTATGCCCTCAACACCCGGCTCGATCCTGCCGATTCGGGTATACTGCAGACCTCGCTGAACCCGCCCGCCAACCGGCTCCGAGTGTCCGATGCCGACGGTCCCCCTCGACACCCCCGCCGATCAACTGCGATCCGCTCAGCTCGCGGCCGTGCGCCGGCTCCTCGCGGCGGTAATACCTGGGAACCCGTTCTACGCCCGCAAATTCGCGGGGCGCGACCCGCGCGAAATCGACTCGATGGAGGCGTTCGCGCGGCTCCCGTTCACCACCAAAGCCGAACTCACAGCGAACCAAGCCGAACACCCGCCCTACGGCTCAAATTTAACGTTCCCGATCGAGCGCTACACCCGGTTCCACCAGACCTCCGGCACCACTACCGGGCGCCCGCTCCACTGGCTCGACACACTGGAGTCGTGGGAGTGGCTCATCGGGTGCTGGCACACGAACTTCGCACTGTTCGGGCTGACGCAAAAAGACCGACTGTTCTTCCCGTTCTCGTTCGGGCCGTTTCTCGGATTCTGGAGCGCGTTCGAGGCCGCATCGCGTGCCGGGTTCCTGACGATGCCCGGCGGTGGGATGACCAGCACAGGCCGGCTCCGGTTCCTGCTCGAACACCACTGCACCGTTCTCTTTGCCACTCCCACTTACGCCCTGCACCTGGCCGAACTCGCAGCGAAAGAGGGAGTTGATCTGGCAAACAGCGCGGTGCGCGCGATCGTGGTCGCGGGTGAACCGGGCGGGAACATCCCGGCGACACGGCAGCGCCTGGAAGCGGTTTGGGGCGCTCGCGTTTTCGACCACTACGGCATGACCGAAATGGGTCCAACCGCGGTGGAAGCGGCCGGTCGGCCGGGCGAGATGTACCTCTTAGAATGCGACTACCTCGCGGAAGTCGTAAACTCGCGAACGGGGCAGCCCGTCGCCGAAGGCGAAAGCGGCGAACTGGTGCTGACGAACCTCGGGCGCGTGGGGAGCCCGCTCATCCGGTACCGGACCGGCGACATGGTACGAGTGGCCACTTCGCCCGACCCGACGGGGCGCTCGTGGCGCCGGCTCGATGGGGGCATTTTGGGGCGTGCAGACGACATGCTCCACGTGCGCGGGAACAACTTGTACCCGAGCGCGATCGAGGCCATCGTCCGCCGGTTCCCCGCGGTCGCCGAGTACCGGATTCACGTGGATCACACGAACCCGCTCGCGGACCTGCGATTAGAAGTGGAACCCGCGACCGGCGACGGGAACAGCCTCGCGGACAACATCGGCCGGGCGATCCGCGATGAGTTGTTCTTCCGCGTGGACGTGACCGCTGCTGCGCCGGGCAGCCTACCTCGATTCGAGATGAAAGCCGCCCGTATCGTCCGGACCGCGCGGTGACAGAATCGCGCACTCGGGAACTTCCGTAATCCTTCGTATAGCATACATTATACGAAGTTACGTGCTCAGCGCGAACAAGACGAGTAATTTGATTCTTGTAGTACGGGATTAACTACCCGTATTGAGGGACAAACCCTTTCCGGGAGGTGACGTGAAAGACACGCCAGGTAAGCCGGCCCCTGTAACCGGCACCACGCTCGAAGAGCGCATCAAGAACGCGCGGACCGCGCTCGACGCGCACGTTCGCGAGATCGTGCGGTGGCACTTCGACCCCGCCACCGGTACCCCGTTCTGGCTCGAAAAGGCGAAGACGTTCAACTTCAACCCGCTCACCGACGTGAACGGGTGGGACGACGTGAAGAAGTTCCCGATCTTCGAGGACGACTGGCTCCGCGGCGGCCCGGTGCGCCGGTGGGTGCCGAAGGGCCTCGCGGACCGCGGCGTGTACGTCTTCGAGACCGGCGGCACGACCGGGCTGCCGAAGTCGCGCATCGTGATCGACGACTTCAAGATCGACTACGAGATGATGTCCGACACGCTGCCGGACCAGTTCTTCCCGCGCGGGGCCAACTGGCTCATGCTCGGGCCGAGCGGTCCCCGGCGCCTCCGGCTCGCGATCGAGCACCTCGCGCAGTACCGTGGGGGCATCTGCTTCGCGATCGATCTCGACCCGCGTTACGTCGTGAAGTGCCTGAAGGAGCGCAAGATCGCGGAGGCGCAAGCCTACAAGGACCACTGCATCGACCAGGCGCTCACGATCCTGGCCGGCGGGCACGACATCAAGTGCATGTTCACCACGCCGAAGCTGCTCGCGGCCCTTGACGAAGCGCTCCGCGGCGGGAAGCTCGAAGACAAATACCGGTCGCTCGGCAAGCCGGTCCCGCGGGGTGGTATCCGATCGATCAAGCAAGCGGGTCTCACCGGCATCTTCTCGGGCGGTACCGAGTTCACGCCACAATTTACGCGCGAAGCCTACGAGGAGATGCTCGACAACGGCGACGTGTACATGACGCCGACCTACGGCAACACGCTGATGGGCCTCGCGTGCTCGAAGCCGATCGGCCCGGAAGACGGGTTCAAGATCAGCTACTACGCCCCGCAACCGCGGGCCGTGATCGAGGTCGTGAACCCGAAGAACTACGACGAAGTGGTGCCCTACGGCGGGACCGGGCGCGTGCTCCTGAGCACGTTCACGAAGGAGTTCTTCGTACCACGGTTTCCGGAACGCGACGAGGGCGAACGGGAGAAGCCGTTCGAGAAGTACCCGTGGGACGGCGTGAGCGGCGTTCGGCCGTTCGCGGAACTCGCCGGCGGGACCGTTGTCGGCGTGTATTGATCGGTAACTGCGACCTGCAAAAGACACGCGCCCCGCCTGTTGGCGGGGCGCGTGTCTTTTAACTTAGCTCCGCTTCGGCGGCGCGGGTGGAGGCGGAACTGGCGCCGCTTTGTTGGGCGCAGCCCCCTTCCCCGGCGCGGGAGGAACTTCTTGAGGCGGCTGTGTGCCACCCCCGCAACCGGTCGCGAGGGCGAGAACCAGTCCGCTCAGAACCACGGTGAGAATTCGAGGCATTGCTGATCTCCTGTCGGCTCTGGCCCCCAAAGAGAGTGAGGGCAACGAGTATGGCTCAGTCCACGTTGGTCACAACGACCCCGTCGTTCATCCCCGACAGGAACACGAACGCGCTCGAATCCATCCCGCGGCGTAGCGAGCGAACGGAGCCGTCGCAGAACGCGAACAGCACGCCGCCCGTGTGCCGCCCCCCAAACTGATACCACTCGCTCGTTTCGGTCAATCCCCACGCGGTCGGAAGCCCACCGGTGCCCATCCACGTGCTCACGTAGTCACGGGTGCCGGGGTTGTGACCACCGAGGTACTCGCCGAAGCCGATGGTGTTGGAAGTGCCGTCGGAAATCGCGGTAATTGTCGTCTTGGAGTTCGTGAAGAACGGGCCGGTCAGCGACGTGTTCGCCGCACCCAGGTACCCGGCGCTCGGAGCGTAGTTAGTCTTCCCGAGGGTCGGGTAGGCAGTCGGCGACCACGAACCAGCACTCGGCGAGGGACCGTTAACGTAAATGTAAGCCCAAACACCAGTTGAAGCAGTTACGTTGTCCGACCCGTCCGACGGGCACTGGAACATCTTGACCCGGTAGTTCGCGGCCACCCACGAGTTCCCAGAATACCAAACACCGGTTCCGGGGATCGCGAGCTTTGCCGGTTCAATCAGTTGGTAAATGTTGTCCTGTTCCACGAACGGCAGCAGGTAGCCGAAGGTGCCGATCGCACTCACGCTGTTGTTGCCGGGCGGCAGGTAGCCACACGAACTTTCGTAGTTGGCCGCAGCTAACCCGAGTTGCTTCATGTTGTTGCTGCACGACATCCGGGCCGCGGCTTCGCGCACTTTTTGCACGGCGGGAAGCAGCAAGCCAATGAGGATCGCGATGATCGCGATCACTACCAACAGTTCAATGAGGGTAAAACCTCTGCGGAAAGGAGTTGGGCGCATTGTGTCTCTCAGTTGTTTTAAAACGGCCCCACCGAACTGGTTCCGATGTGGAAACCGCGGATTAACTGTTCGTTTCGGTACTGAACGACCCGGATACTTCGCTGACTGGAACCGGATTGAGGGGCGGGATTCGCACAGAAACTTCAACATCCGTTGGTGTGATCGGCGGGCGGCAAGCGTACTGCTTCGACTTTGGAACGGAAACGGGGTTGAGGCAAATTGAAAAATGCGTGAACCGGGTTCGTACCCTCGGTGCGGGCGATTCGGGGGTCGGTACTGGAGCCAAAAGTGCTCTGTCGCCATAATGTCGTTAGGAGGCGACCTGAATCCGGTATGTCTCGGTTGAGGCCAGCCCCGCCCGCGAAACAATTTCACCCCGCTCGCACCACATGATCCAGATCCCCGCTCTCCGCTTCGGCAAAACGTACACCAGTCTGGAGAAAGCGACCCTGGTTCACCACGTCACCGGGGAACCGGTCGCGGAAGTGAGTCAGGTCACGGGTTCGATGATCGCCCGCGACGTCAGCAACATGGAGCGGGCACACAAAGAACTCGCGGCCATCCCGGTGCGCGACATCCTCGCGATGTACAAGAAGGCCGCGGACTACTTCCTGAACGCCGCCCTGCCCTGTGGCGACACCGAACTGACGTTCGATCAGTACACGCGGAACCTCTCCGCCACGACCGGCAGCGCGCTGGTGTTCTGCGACCGGAACGCGCGCAAAGTCCACTACGTCCTCGACAACATCGAAGAAGTCATCGGCGGGTTGACGCGCGGGATGCCGATCGAGGTGCTCGACCAGGGGTACTCCACCGCGGGCGGGCGGATGCAGGCGTTCTACCCGACCACGAACGTCTTCGGCGCGGTGCTCCCGTCCAACTCGCCCGGTGTCCACTCACTGTGGGTGCCGACGCTAGCGTTCAAGATTCCGCTGCTACTCAAGCCCGGGCGCGAGGAACCGTGGACGCCGTACCGCGTGCTGCAAGCGTTCCTCAAGGCCGGCGTTCCCGCGAGCGTGCTCGGGTTCCTCCCGACCGACCACGCGGGCTCGGCCGACATCCTCCGGTTGTGCGGGCGTAGCATGGCGTTCGGCGACGACCGGAGCATGGCCCCGTACAAGAACGATCACCGCGTCGAGATCCACGGGACCGGGTACTCGAAGATCATTTTCGGCGAGGACCAGGCCGACAACTGGGAACAGCACCTCGACCTGTTGGTCGAAGCGGTCGCGGCGAACGGCGGGCGCGCGTGCGTGAACGCCAGCGCCATCTGGACGCCGCGCAACGCCGACGCTATTGCCACCGGGCTGGTGCAGCGACTCGCCGGAGTGAAAGCGCGCCCCTGGGACGACCCCAACTGCGAAATCAGCGCGTTCGCCAAGCCGGAAGTCGCCGAAGCGATTAACGCGATGGTCGACGAAGGGCTGAAAACGCCCGGCGCACGCGACGTGACCCAGGAACTGCGGGGCACGCCGCGGCTCGTGAAAGAGGGCCGGTGCGCGTGGCTGCTGCCGACGATCATCCGGTGCGACGGCCCGGAACACCCGCTGGCGAACAAGGAGTTCCTGTTCCCCTACGCCAGCGTGATAGAATACCCCCAATACGATGTGCTGAAACGCATCGGTTACACCCTCGCGGCCACGGCCCTGACCGACGACCCGGCGTTCATCGCGGAGTGCATGGCGTGCGCGAACATCGAGCGACTGAACATCGGGCCGCTACCCACCAACCGGTTGACCTGGGACCAGCCGCATGAAGGCAACCTCTTTACACACCTCTACAAACAGCGCGCACTCCAGCACGCACGCAAGCCCGCCGCCGTTTGATTTCGAGCCGCTCGGTCGCGTGATCTTCGCGCCGGGCGCGCTGGCCCAACTCGGCGCCGCGGTCCAATCTGTTGGCGGCACGCGCGTGTTACTCGTGACCGACCCCGGTCTCGAACACGTGGGCCACCCGCAGCGCGCGCTGAAGATCATGCGCGAGGCCGGCCTGGAGGTGTTCCTCTTCGACGGCGTGAAGGAGAACCCGACCGAGCGCGAGGTGGACGCCGGCGTCGTGTTCGCGCGCGCCCACACAATCGATTGCATCGTCGCCGTCGGCGGCGGTAGCTCGATGGACTGCGCCAAGGGGATCAACTTCATCCACACGAACGGCGGTCGGATGATCGACTACAAGGGGCACGGCAAGGCGACCAAGCCGATGCTCCCCTCGGTCGGCGTCCCCACCACCGCCGGGACCGGGAGCGAAGCCCAGAGCTACGCACTCATCACCGACGAACGCAGCCACCTCAAAATGGCGTGCGGTGACAAGAAAGCTGCGTTCCGGGTCTCGATCCTCGATCCCGAACTGACGCTCTCTCAACCCCGTTCTGTTACCGCGGTGACGGGTATTGACGCAGTCGCCCACGCGATCGAGTCCTACGTCTGCACCAAGCGAAACCCGGTTTCTGCGATGTGCGCGCGGGCGGCGTTCAATCACCTCGAACCGAACTTCGAGACCGCGCTGCGCTCCCCGCAAGATCTCGCCGCGCGTTCCGCGATGCAGATCGGCTCGCACCTCGCGGGCATGGCGATCGAAAATGCGATGCTCGGAGTGTGTCACAGTTGCGCAAACCCGCTGACGGCCCATTACGGCATCACCCACGGTGTCGCGATCGGCGTGATGCTCCCGCACGTGATCCGCTTTAACGCCCCCGCCGCCGGACACCTGTACGCAGAACTGGTCGCGGAGCGCGGGCTTACGAACGGCCAACCCGCGGCCGAAGTGCTGGCCGCCCGCGTGTCGCAACTGACGGCCGCGGCCGGGTTGCCACAATCGCTGAAAGAATGTGGGGTCAGCAACACTATCCTCCAGTTGCTCGCCGAAGAAGCGAATCAACAGTGGACGGCACGCTTTAACCCCCGCCCGGTGACCGAAGCCGACATTCTCAGGGTGTATCAGGCCGCGTGGTAACTCGTGAGGTGCCCACCATGTCTCGCGTTCTGTCGCTCGCCGCGCTCGTCGCGGTCATGTTCTCCCCCGCGTTCGTTTCGGGTGACTGGCCGGTATTTCGCGGCGACCCGCTCATGACCGGAACGGGCAAGTCGAAGCTACCCGAGAAGCTCGAAGAGCGCTGGTCGTTCAACACCGGCGACGGCAAGAACCAGGGCGGTATCGAGGGCGCACCAGCCATCGCCGGAAGCGTGGTTTTCGTCGCGTCGCTCGACAAGCACCTGTACGCCTTGGATCTCGCGACCGGCAAACAGAAATGGAAGGTCAAACTCGGTGCAATGAAGGCGTCGCCGAGCGTGAAAGGCGACCGCGTGTATGTGGGCAACCTGGACGGCAAACTCTTCTGCCTGAAGGCCGCCGACGGCTCGAAAGTGTGGGAGTTCGAGACCAACGGCGAGATCATGGCCGGGTGCAACTTCCACGGCACGAACGTCCTCATCGGTTCACACGACTCCACGCTCTACTGCCTCGACGAGAACGGCAAGAAGATCTGGGACGTGAAGACGGACGGTCCGGTGAACGGCACCCCGGCGGTGATCGGCGACGTGACCTTCGTCGCGGGCTGCGACAGCGTCCTCCACATTCTCGACGCGAAGACCGGCAAGGAACTCGGCACGGTCGATCTCGGCGGTCAAGCGGCCGCGACCGCGGCGATCCTGAACGACGTCGCTTACGTGGGAACGATGGCGAACACCGTTGTCGCGGTCGATCTGAAGAAGAAGGAGAAGATGTGGTCGTTCGAGGCGGCCACGCGGCAGCAGCCGTTTTATGCGTCCGCCGCGGCGGGTGAGATTGTCGTTGCCGGGAGCCGCGACAAAAAGGTGTACGGTCTCAACCCGAAGACCGGTAAGCAGGCATGGAGCTTCACCACCGAGGGTCAAGTGGACGCCTCCCCGGTGATTGTAGACGGCAAAGTGTTCGTCGGGTGCCTGAACGACGACGGGAACTTCTACGTTCTCGACCTGAAGACCGGCAAGAAGCTCCAGGAACTGACACTGGACTCGGCCGTCTCCGGTTCCGTGGCCGTCGGGCCGGACTGTTTGATCGTGGGCACCGACAAGGGTGTCGTGTACTGCCTGGGGAAGAAGTAAACGCCCTGGGAGGCTAACGGATGTCGATCGCGGACGCGCCCGTCGAGGTAGATCTCCCGACGCACCTCGACCTCCCCGATACGGACGGCAAGCCCGTGGAGAACGCCTATGAGCACCCACAGAGCGCTCTACTCTCCGACGTATTGCTCCCGGTTCTGAATCGACTCCACCCCGACGACAATTATTTCGTTGGGGCTGATACGGGGATCTACTGGCACCACACGAAGCCGGACCCACTAACCGGGTGTAAATCTCCGGACTGGTATTACGTCCCCAATGTGCCGCGGACGCTCGACGGTGAGTTCCGTCGATCATACGTCCTGTGGCAAGAGGGCATCCGCCCCCTGATCGTGATGGAGTACGTGTCCGGGAGCGGGGCCGAAGAACGGGACGACACGCCGTTCACCGGAAAATTCTGGGTGTACGAGCGAGGTATCGCAGCCGTTTATTACGCGATTTGGGACACTGCCCAAAAACAACTCGACGTCCACGAACTGGTTCGCGGGAGGTACCAGTTACTCCCGCCCGACTCGACCGGTCGAGTCTGGATTCCGGAAATGGAAGTCGGCATCGGCCCCTGGCGCGGCGAGTACCACGGGTACACCGCAGATTGGTTACGGGTCTGGGACCGTAACGGAGTTTTGCTCCCCACCGCAGAAGAGCGCTGGGACGCCGCCCGCCGACTCGCGGAACAAGAACACAAGCGCGCCGAGGCCGAGAAGCAACGCGCTGAAACCGAGAGGCACCGTGCCGAAAAGCTCGCCGCCCGACTCCGCGAACTCGGCGTTGATCCCGACACTGTTTGACGAGTGATTCTGCCATGACTGTAAGCGCTGCCGAACAAGAGAAGACCGGGCTGGGCAACTACTTCATCGCGAACTACCCGCAATTCTCGTTCTGGAACAACTCGTACCTCCCGGACGCGCAGCGGGCGATAAACTCCCCGCCGCGCCCGGGGGTGCCGCTCGGGTTGTACCTGCACATCCCGTTCTGCCGGAAGCGCTGTAAGTTCTGTTACTTCCGCGTCTACACCGACAAGAACGCTAGCGACATCTCGGTGTACCTCGACGCCATTACCAAAGAAGTCGAGCTGCTGAGCAAGACCGCGTGCGTCGGGGGCCGCCCGCTCGACTACGTCTACTTCGGCGGCGGGACACCGTCCTACCTCAGTGCCACGCAGCTCGACGGGCTGATGACCCGGCTCCGCGAGATCATGCCGTGGGACTCGGCCCGCGAGATCACCTTCGAGTGCGAACCGGGCACGCTCCAGAAGCACAAACTGGAGATGCTCCGCAAGCACGGCGTCACCCGGCTCAGCCTCGGGGTCGAGAACTTCAAGCCGGAGATCCTCCAGTACAACGGCCGGGCGCACCTGGAAGAAGAGATCTACCGCGCGTTCGGTTGGGCGCGCGAACTCGGGTTCCCACAAATCAACATTGACCTGATCGCGGGGATGGTCGGCGAGGACTGGGACAACTGGAAGCAGTGCGTCGAGAAGACGATCAAGCTCGCTCCCGACTGCGTGACGATCTACCAGATGGAGCTGCCGTACAACACGGTGTTTTCCAAGGAACTCAAGGTACTCGGCAACGACGAACCGGCCCTTGCGGTCGCGGACTGGCCGACCAAACGCGCCTGGACCCGGTACGCCTTCGATGAACTGGTGAAAGCGGGCTACGACATCTCCAGCGCGACGACCGCGGTGAAAAACAAGGCGGCGACGAAATTCGTGTACCGCGAGGCGCTCTGGCGCGGGGCTGATATGTTCGGAACAGGCGTCGCGTCGTTCGGGCACGTCAACGGCGTCCACATCCAGAACGTCGACACCTGGGAGGCTTATGTCGCGCGCCTCGACGCCGGCGAACTCCCGCTCGGGCGCGCGTTCCCCACAGCCGAGCGCGACCGGCTCATTCGCGAGGTCGTGCTGCTGTTGAAGACCGGGCACCTCGACGTCGGGTACTTCCGCGATAAGTACAACGTGGACATCCGCGACGAGTTCCGCGCCGCGTTCGAGAAACTGGAGAGCGACGGCTGGCTCAGCGTGACCGGCGAGAGCATCGACTGCACGCCGGACGGCCTCATTCAGATCGACCGCCACCTCCCCGCGTTCTTCGACCCGCAGTACATTAGCTCGCGGTACACGTAAGCGCCAAAAGTTTAGGAGCGCCGCGGATAAACGCAGATAACGCGGATCAGGCAGAAGACGGACGCTTTGGTTCAACCCCGGGTGGGCTGAACCAAAGCCTTTGTGTCTTTTTTGTGGTCAATCTGTCTTTCTGATCCGCGTCTATCTGCGTTTATCCGCGACTGATGTTTTCTGCTGCCGTCCGCGGTTCCGCACCCTCGGTGAAACGCCTCATGTCCGAACCGCTCACGTTCATGATGGGCAAACACCCGGCACCGGTGCCGGGCGACTTGCGCTACTGCAAGAACCACATGTGGTGCCGGCCCGGTGAGGACGGGGTTCACGTCTTCGGGTTCACATCCTACGCAGTGCGGCTCATGCAGGATGTTTACTTCCTTGAATGGCGGATCGAACCGGGACTCGTCACCGCGAAACAGGAGATCGGCTTCATCGAGACACAGAAAGCCACGTCCGGACTGTACGCACCGGTCGCGGGGCGGATCACGCGGTTCAATGCCACACTTTTGGAAGACCCGGGAACGATCAACCTCGACAATTACGGTCGCGGGTGGCTCTTTGAACTCACAGGTGAGCTGACCGACACACTCGACCCGAGCGCCTACTTCGCCCACCTCGAAGCCGGCTGGGAGGCCACACAGCGGGTGCTCAAAGGGCAGATCAACGCGAGCGACGATTGAACCGGTTGTTCCGCGCCCCCGCGGGTGTTACGATCTACCAGATCACCTGACGGACGAGGCGCCCATGAAGCCATCAGCCGTACTACTGATAGATCTTGAAAACTTCTTTTTGAGCCGGGTCGATTACTTCAACAACAGGGGCATCCGGGTCGAAGAGCGGCCGTCGTTCGCCGAAGACATGAAGAACCTGGTCCGACACGCTCAACGCATGACCGGGCTTCCGTTCGCGGTTCGGCGCGCGTATGCCGACTTTGAATCTCTGCGCGTCGAACCCCAAGACCTAATGCGCCAAGGAGTCGAGCCGGTCCAGGTGTTCCGCCTGTCCGGGAAGTCCGCGAACAAGAACGCCGCCGACATGAAGCTCGCGATGGACGCGGTCGCGCTACTCAGCCCGGGCGCTCCACTCGAACACTTCGTCCTTGTTTCCGGCGACGCGGACTTCATCCCGGTGATTCTGGAACTGAAGCGCCGCGGGCACACGGTTTCAGTGATCGCGGTTACAGGCGCGACCAACGATCTGATCCAACGGTTTGCTGATAAGTTCGAGTTGTTCGAGAGCCTCGTCCCCGCAGGTAGCGGGGAACGCCGAATGCGCGTGCCCGTTGCGAGCGAGCCGCCCAAATCCAACGGCACGAACGGGTTCAAAAGCGCAACACGAACGAGCACGCGCCCGGCACCGGCCGAACGCTCGACACTGGAACCGCACACCGCCGAACACTACAAGTACCTGCTCGCGAGCGGCCGAACGGACGCGAACGAAGCCCGCGTGCTGACCGTTCCGTGGACCGCCCTTGTCTGGGTATGCGACGCGGTTGTGACAGCCCTGGCACCACCCACCGGCAGCCCCGCAACGTCCATCGACCTCATGGCCCGGCTTCAGGCCGCCGCCCGCATAACGGGAATCGTCGACCTCGCGGCCCACGTCGCGCTGATTCATTCGGCCGTCCGCTGCTCACTCCCGGTGCCGTCGGTCCCGGGTGGCGCTTACACGCTCGCAACGGAAACGACCGGCGACGAGATCCGGCAGAAGCTGTTGAGGTACGTCGTGTACGTGCTGAATTGCCGGCTCTCCGAAAACGGGGTGAAGGGACCGATCCGGGCGGAAGCACTCTCAGCGGCGTTCGACCCCGGAACCGCAATCGAACAGGCAACTGCGGAAATCGTTACCGCCCTCGCGGAGCCGGAGTTCGCGCCCCCACCTGCCTCATCCAAGCCGTCGCAGGTGAGCGGCGTTCACACACCGGACGAGTACCGGAAACTGCTTCAAAAAGGTGGGGCAAAGGGTACGGACACGGAACATACCCGCATCCACCCGACGCCCTGGCCATCAATCGAGCGCGTGTGCGCGGACACGTTCACCGCACTCCACCCCACAGCAGGCGGGGCCGGAACGCTCCAGCGCGGGCAGCTCCTCGAACGGCTCTACGCGACCGAAGACGACATGCGCGTTGATAACTACCGATCGCACGTGCGCCGCGCGTTCACTCTGCTCGGTCTCTCGCACGCGATTTTGGAAGAAGACGAGCGCGTCGCGCTCCACCCCGATGTCACGGAACCGGGCCACATTCGCTGGGCCGTGCTCGGGATCATGCTCAAACTCCTCGCCATCCGGCTGGAAGAAAAAGGCGTACCCGAGCCGATCCAACCCGAGGCATTCGTCGCGGCGATCGAAGCGGGTCCGTTCACCGACGAACTGCTCCCGGAGATCGCGACCACGATTCTGAGCGTGTACCAGTCCTCCGACGAAACCGAACTGGTACCGATTCTAGAACCGGACGCAACCGCCCCGACAGAGGAGAGCGCCGAGTTCGCCGCAGCAGACTCCGTGGAGAATTCAGCGCCGATGGAGAAAGCTACGGCACTCGACGTTGACCCGTTCGCTTTTGATAGTGAACTATTCGATAAACCTCCTCACCCTGAACCCCCGAAAGCACCCGAACTGGTGGACGTGCCCGCGTCCGAAATCGTTGACGTTTCAGCGATCACGAGTGAAGCAGTCGCCGCGGTCATCGAACCGGCCGTGCAAGTCATCCCGATCGCAGACGTCGAACCGCTCCCCATTCCGTCGGAATCAGAGTTAGTCGTGTTCGCGCCGTCGGTAGAGAACGAGGGGGAACCGGTGGAGGAAGTGACGCCGGTCGCGGAGTGGGTGCCCGACGAGGACGTGCTCTTCTCGGGTCTGGAAATCGGGGCCGAGCGCTTCCCCGCGGGGTCATCGACCCGACTCGTGCCACCGTCCGCTGAAACGCGCGCCCCGGCCGATAAGATAACACCTCCCTCGATACCACCGTCCGCCCTGTTACCGCCGCTGCCGCCATCGCCACCGGAGCCCGCATGAGTCGTTCGCGCGTTACCGTCGTTCTCTCGCAAGCACCGGGAAAGCACCCGGCGAAGCGGGCGCTCGAAGAGAGCGTCGTCGCCGCGCTCCTACTCGAACCGGACCTGGAAGTTTCGGTCGTCCCCAACCTCTACGACCTCGGTCCCGACCACTCCGGCCGCCTGTTCCTCGGCGGCGTCAAAGGCGACATGGTCGTGCTGTCGTGGCTGTACCCGCGCGCCGCGTTCTGGCTGCTCGACCGCGACGGCATCAAGGGGCACTTCGGCGAAACGCAACTGAAGGCGGCCTCGGACGACGATGACGAGGCGGAAGCCGACACGCCGGTCGACAAACCCGAAGCGATCGGCCCGAGCGGAGAGATCCCGGACCGGCACATTTACACGCTCGATTTGAGGGACTCGAACAAGCACGAGGCGTTCGTCGCGGAAATCAAGCGCATCACTGCAGAGTGCCGCGACCGGCGCGACACGAAGGCGCGCGAACGAGCCGCAAACAAGGCCCCGGTTCTTCAGCTCGGGCTGTCGCTCTCGAAACCCGAACCGGAACTGCCGCCCGAACAGCGCGCGTTCACTCCCGAGGCGATGCTCGCCCCCGCGGGGCGCAGGTGGTACCCGGTCATCGACTACAGCCGCTGCACGAACTGTTTGGAGTGTCTCGACTTCTGCCTGTTCGGGGTTTATGGGGTCGATTCCATCGAACGCATCCTGGTCGAGAACCAGGACCAGTGCAAGAAGGGCTGCCCCGCGTGCAGTCGCGTGTGCCCGCAGCAGGCGATCATCTTCCCCGAGTACAAGTCTCCTGCGATCGCCGGCGCGGAAACAGGCGCCGCGGTCGGCGGGCTGAAGATCGACCTGAGCCGGCTGTTCGGTGGCGACATGGGGGACGCCCTCGGCGCCGCGGTCCAGGAACGCGACCGGGAGTTGCAGAACGACGGGCGCGCCGCGGTCGGTATGAGCGTGGGCATCCCGAAGCGTCAGGCGGACAAACCTGCGGGACCGAAGGACGACCTGGACCGACTCGTGGACGACCTGGACAACCTGGGTCTGTGACCCGGCACGTCCGGCATACCTGCCGCAAAAAGGGGCCGGTGTGGCACTCCTGAAGCGATTTTCCGACGCCCTGCGCTCGATGTTCACATCGAGCGCGCCCGCAGCCCCGTCTGCGGCGGAGCGCGCCGTTCGGCTCGAACAGCAAATCCGCCGGCTCGTCGACGAGATGCCGCCGCTGCCAGTCACGGCAACGCGGGCACTCGCCCTGATGGAAGACCCTAACGTCTCCCTCGCCGCCATCGCCGACCTGATCCGGGAGGACGCGGCGCTGGCGACCGGGTTGCTCCGCGTCGCGAACAGTGCCCTCTTCGCCGGTGGTGCGCCGACCATCCGGCTCGATCAAGCGGTGGTGAGGCTCGGGTTGTGGACGTGCAGAAGTATGGTCACTGCGATCGGGTTGCGCGGACGGCTCCGCGGGCGTGCAACCACCGGGGAATTCGAGCGCCGAACGCTGTGGCACCACGGGTTCGTGACCGCGTCCATCTGCGCGCAACTCAACCGCACGCACCGACTCGGGTTCCACGGGGAAGAATATTCGGCCGGGTTGCTCCACGACCTCGGCCGGGTGCTGATCGCACTCGCCGACCCGGAGAGCCTCGCCCTCGCGGGCGCGATGGACTTCCGGGAAGAGGGCGACCTGCTCGCGCGCGAGCGCGCCGTGATCGGTGCCGATCACTGTGCGCTGGGCGGGTGGTTCGCCGAACTGAGTAACTTGCCGCCGGAACTGGTCGAAGTGATCCGGCACCACCACACGCCGCGCCCGCCTGGCGCGGGGTCGCGCCTCGTGGCTCTCGTGGCCGCGGCCGACCACATGGCCAACCACCTCCAGTGCGGCGGAACGACCGAGAACTACAACCCGCTAACGAACCCGCGGCTGCCCTTCCTGGTCGCGGGGTGGGGTGGGGAACGTCAAAAACGGCTAATCGCGACGCTTCCCGAACTCATGCGTGACGCGGTCACCACGGCCGAGCGCGAACTGAGTTCGCACTAGTGCGGTGAAAAACCTTTGCTAACCGAAGCAAAATCGCACAGGCCACTTCCCGTTTGAGCGCGGTAGCAAATGTTTTATCCTTCTGGACGTTACACCAACGGTTACAGGCAAACGTCTGTATTCGTTTGCTTCGGACGGCAAATAAATACAAACATTTACCAGCAAATTAATTCTAAATTCGGCTGCAGAGTTTGACTTGAGCTCTAACGAACTGGATGCTGACGAAGACTGGAAACCGCCGCGGCGCGAGCGCCGCGAGAGGCCTGATGACGACGGATTCATCGATGTCGAGTTGGCCAGACGCGCGGTCGCGGCTCCAGCCGTCGCGCTCCTCGTCGGGTGGTGCTTCCTCAGCCTCATCGCCCTCGCGTTCCTCGCGATCGCCGTATGGACACTCGCTGTCCCGGAGGCACTGTCGCCGGGGGCCAAGAAGGAGCAGCCGATAATGCTCGCCCTCGGCTTCGGCTACCCGCTAGCTACGGCCGTCGGCTTGTATGGTGCGTGGCGGATGCGGCAATTGCGGGCGTACCCGTGGGCGATGGCGTCGGCCATCCTGATGATGCTCGCCCTCTCGTGCGGTTTCATCGGGATCGTACTGGGTATCTGGGCGCTAACGGCGCTCAACCGTCCGGAGGTGCGGCGGGCGTTCCGCAGCAAGACGCATTAGGCGAACCAAGCGCTGCGCGTACCCCGACCCGCATGCAGACTTTCTGAGATGTGTAGCTCATCGAGCGGGCCGGGCAGGTGCAGCGCTTGGTTCGGCAAGAGAGGGTGAAGGAAATCGGATGAGAACATTGGCTCTGGTAGGCGGCGTGCTGCTGATCGCGTTCGGAGCGTTGGCGGGCGTATCAACGGGCGCGGTGAACGCTCAAGCTGCACGTAATAACGTACCTGCGGACCAACGGTTCTGGAACGCGGTCGGTGGTGCTCCATGTAGCTTGATGTGCGTCGGCGGCGGTGCCCTGTTCGTGGCCGTGGGTACGCGCAAGCCCCGCCGAGTGAGATCCCGCTCGCGCGTGGATAAAGACAACCGCGACGACGAGGGAGCACGTTCGGCTCGGCCGTGGGACACGAGGCGACGGTAGACTCATTGCACACTCTGGGCAGTTTCGCAGTGGCCGAGCCAGCGCCGCACTTGACCCGACCCGCACGACGATTTTTTAGGGTTCGTAGCTCATCGTGTGAGCTGGGCTGGAGAGCGTAATCGTTCAGCGGGGAAGGCATCAAGCGATAATGGTGTGATCCATTCCCTACGCCGGAGTCGAGTCACACTACTTCGGCCCCAATCGCCTCGCCCCAAGCAGCGGCTATCCCATCGCCGTATTAAAACCGGTACCAAAACCGAAAAGAGTGTCCGATCCGGATTCCTTGTTGATCTTGCCCCTGTGGGGCGTCCATAGTGGTAAGGAACGTTTGCTCTTACCTGGGGCCGCCAATGCACGCCGCAGCCGCAGCCATTGCCCTCGCAGTTCTGGCAACGCCGGCACCCAATAAGGGTGCGAGCGAAACCGTCCGGACCGGGTTGAAGTGGCTCGCCGCCCAGCAGAAAGCCGACGGCACGTGGGAGGGGCTGAACGGTATCTCGCCCACCACGATCACCGCGACCGCCGGACTCGCCCTCCTGATGGAAGGCAGCACGCCGAAGACCGGAACCTACGCACCGCACATCCGCAAAACGATCGACTGGTTCGAGGCGAACACGAACGACAAGGGGTTACTCGCCAGTAACTCCATGAACGAGATGTACCAGTACATCCAGAGCCACGCCCACGCACTGTTGTTTCTCGCGTGCGCCTACGACTCGGACGACGATGACGACCGGCGCAAGCGGGTCGCGAAAGTGCTGGACAAAGCCACCAAGTTCCTCCTGGAGCGCCAGAACACGAGCGGCGGGTGGGGGTTCGTTGCCCCGGGCGAGAACGGCGGGTACGACGACAGTCAGTCCACGGGGATCGTGCTTCAAGCTCTCATCGCCGCCCGCAAGGTCGGGATCAGCGTACCGAAGACTGCGACCGATAAGGCAGTGCGGTACCTGACCCGGGCGACCAATAAAGAAGGTGGGGTCATTTACAGCATTGCGAACGGAATGCTCCCGGCGGGTAACGACGGGCAACCGATGTTCAGCGCGATGGCCGCGGCCGATGTGCTCATGCAGGACGGCGGGCGCCCGGAACAGTTGGCGAAGTGGGTCAACAACGCGAACAGCACGAACACCCCGCAGCAGCTCCGTTTCCTCCGCGACGGCGGTGTGTACGCGATGCTACAGCAGTACCAGCTCGCGCGAGTCGCGTTCGCACTGGGTGAGAACGGGCACCGCAAGATCGACACAGAAACGGCGGACCAAAATCTCCTCCGCTGGTCCGAAACGCGCACAAAGCTGTTCAAAACCCTCAAGGACATGCAGTCCAAAGACGGGAGCTGGGCCGATGTCAATTTCGGCCCCAGCTATTCTACGGCCGTCGCGCTCGTGATCCTACAACTCGACAACGACTATCTCCCCGCACTCTCTCGCTAACGAACACGAGAACCGCGGAGATCGGTGAAAAGCGACGGGGCACGAAAGAAGACCGAAGAAAAGAGTTGGAGTAATTCCACTCTTGGCCTTCGGTTTTCTTTCGTGCCCGCCGCGCTTTTGGGTGGCCGATCCCCACGGTTTCTTTGATCTTGCCAAAACTGTGACCGACTTCGTCCTTCACGATTCCTTCAATTCCCTTGCTTTCCTCGCGCGCTCCGTGAAGAATGACCACGGAGTGTAAGGACCGATTCATGTTCATCTACCCGGCAATTGATCTCCTTAACGGCCGCGCCGTGCGGTTGAAGCAGGGCGATTACTCGCAAAAGACCGAGTTCTCGGACGACCCGGCCGCGGTCGCGCGGCGGTGGGTCGAACTCGGCGCCGATCGCATCCACGTTGTCGACCTCGACGGCGCAAAAGCCGGTAAGCCCACCAACGGCGCCGTTATTCGCGCGATCGTCGAGGCCGTAGGGGTTCCGGTTCAACTCGGGGGCGGGTTGCGTACCGACGCCGACCTCGAAACCGTCTTCGGGTGGGGCGTGCGGTGGGCCGTGCTCGGTACCAAAGCACTTCAGTCCCCGGACTGGACCCGCACGGTCGCCAAGCGCTACCCGGATCACATCGTTCTGGGCGTGGACGCGAAAAACGGGTTCGTCGCGACCGAGGGGTGGCTCGAAGTTTCTCAGGTCAAAGCCGTCGATCTCGCGAAGCAGGTCAGCGATTCGCCGCTCGCCGCGGTCGTTTACACGGACATCGCAAAGGACGGGATGATGAGCGGCCCGAACTTCGCCGGGCTCGCGGAGATGAAGGCCGCGGTTCCGCTCCCCGTCATCGCCAGTGGAGGCGTTTGTACTCTCGATCACGTGCGCCGACTGATTGACGAAGGGATTCCGGGCTGCATTATCGGCCGCGCACTTTATGAAGGGAGTCTGGACCTCGCAGCCGCACTCGCACTGACGCGGCCACCTCAGTAGAGGCGACCACTTAACGCGCCAGTGTTCTCCTCCTCTCTCCGATTGGAGTTCACGTCATGGCCGTAAAACATGTGGTGGAAAACGTAAGGGACATTGCACTCGTTGGGCACCGCGCCGCGGGCAAAACCAGCCTGGCCGATGCCCTCCTCTTCGATGCCCACGCGGTCGATCGACTCGGGAGCGTGGATGATGGGACATCGGTCGCGGACGCCGACGACGAAGAACACAAGCACCACTTCTCCATCGACACCCACGTCCTCCACGCCGATCACGACGGCAAACACCTCAACATCCTGGACGCCCCCGGCTCGCCGGACTTCATCGGCGCCGCACTCGAAGCGCTCGCGGCGGTTGAAACCGCGGTGATCGTCATTTCGGCCGTCAACGGCGTGGAGATGAACACGCGGAAGATGTTCCAGGAAGCAACCGCGCTGGGCCTGTCGCGGGCGATCGTCATCAACAAGCTCGACGCCGACAACGTCGACCTGCCCGGGTTGGTCGATACCATCCAGACCGCGTTCGGGAAGAACTGCGTGCTGTTCAACGTGCCGGACCGGACCGGCCCCGGGATGCGCGAGATCTACTGCCTGCTCGACCCGCGGCAGATCCTCCCGCCGTCCCTACCGGTCGATGCCGCCTCAGCCCGGAGCCAGCTCATCGAAGCGGTCGTCGAGTCTGATGAAGCGCTGCTCGAAAAGTACCTGAGCGAAGGTAAGGTCACGCTGGCGGAACTGGAGGCCGACATCACCCGCGCGATGGACTCGGGGACACTGATCCCGATCTTCTGCGCGTCCGCGAAGAAGGACAAGGGCGTCAAAGAGCTGCTCGACGCACTCAGCCGCTACGGGCTGTCGCCGGCGTTCTCGCGCAAGCGCCTCGAAGGGTTGCAGGTCGGGTCGAACGGGTCCGCGCACCAGCTCGAACCGACCGAGCAGGAAGAGTTCGTCGCGCAAGTGTTCAAGGTGGTCAACGACAAGTTCGTCGGGCACCTGAGCTTCGTCCGCGTGCTCGCCGGGAAGCTCCAGCACAACCACAACGTCGTGAACCTGCGCAGCGGGCAAACGCTCCGCATCGGGCACCTGCTCGAAGCCCAGGGCAAAACGACCACACAGGTTCACGAGGCCGGACCGGGCGACATCGTCGCCATCGCGAAAGTCGAGGGGCTGGAAATCGGTGACACGATCGCGTACACGAACCACGCGCCGAAGCTCCCACTCCCGCACTTCCCCACGCCGATGTTCGGGCTGGCGATCGAGCCCAAGACTCGCGGGGACGAGCAGAAGATTTCCGTCGGGTTGCACAAACTCGCGGCCGAAGACCCGACCGTAAAGGTCACGCACGACGCCCAAACGCACGAACTCGTCATCAGCGGCGTGAGCCAACTGCACCTGGACATCATCCGCGAGCGCCTAAAAGCCCGGTTCGGCGTCGAGATAAACACGAAAGAACCGAAGATCCCGTACCGCGAAACGATCAACGGCGACGGTGCGGGAGACCACAAACACAAGAAGCAGACCGGCGGGCGCGGGCAGTTCGCCGAAGTCCACATGCGCATTTACCCGCTGTCGCGCGAGATTAAAGACCAGGCTCAGTGCGAGTCCGAGTTCGCCAATAAGAGCCGCTTCGAGAAGCTCCGGAGCGTGCATTACGACCCCGCGTTCAACTTCGCGTTCATCGACCACATTGTGGGTGGTTCGATCCCGAACAACTTCCTCCCCGCGATCGAGAAGGGGTGCAAAGAAATGCTGGAGCGCGGGGTGCTGGCCGGGTACCGCATCCAGGACTGCGCCGTGGAGGTCCACTTCGGTAAGTACCACGACGTGGACTCGTCGGAAGCCGCGTTCAAGACGGCCGCGCGCCACGCCTTCAAGAAGGCGTTCATGGTGGCCCGGCCGTCACTGCTCGAACCGATTGTGAAGCTCGAAATCACGGTCCCGACCAAGTACACCGGAGCCGTACTAGGCGACCTGCCAACAAAGCGGGCACACGTCGAGAACCAGGACAGTCTACCCGGCGACATGACTGTCATTTACGCGCGGGCACCGCTCTCCGAGGTGGCCCGGTACGCCGCGCAACTGGGCGGCATGACGCAGGGTCAGGGGTCATACGCGATGGAATTGAGCCACTACGAAATGGTGCCCGCGAACGTGCAACAGCAGATCGTGAGTCGGTCGCAGCTCAAGGACGTTGAAGACGAGTAACAGAAACAGGCCTCGCACCGCCGCCCCCGGCGGCGCACCACCAGCGCAACCCGCGCCGGCGGCGCGCCCACCGGGGGCGGTCGCACGAAACACTTGTTGAAGCCCCCACCCGTCGCCGATAATCCTAGAAGTACCTCACATCGCGCGCACCCTGGGAAGCACCCGCATGAACGCGGTTTACGATTTCTTCATCAAAGAGTGGTACTTCTCCATCCCGCTCGTCATCATGTCGCTGATCGCGGCGGCGCTGGTCATCTGGCGCCTGCTACTGAACAACACCGCGAACACGGATATGGACGACTTCCTGCCACTGTTCCAGCAGACGCTACGAAAGGGCGGGGTCAAAGCTGCGGTGAGTCTGTGCAGAGAAGAAAAGGGGCTGATCCCGAGTCGCCTCTTCATTGCGGGTCTGGAAGCCGCCGACCAGGGGGCTGCGGCCATGCGTCGCAGTATGGCGAACGAGAACGAACTGGAAATCGTCCCGCGGCTCCACTTCCTGCTCGCACCGATTCTCGCGATCGCGAAGATCGCAACGATGGTGGGGCTGTTCTTCACCGTCATCTCGATGATTAACACGTTCAACGCGATCGGTGAGGGCGCGTCCAGCGGAAAGGCGAAGGAGATCGGCGGGCACGCCTCCAAGATCGGCCTCGCGCTGTTCGCGACCGCGCTCGGGCTGTTCACCGCAATCCCGCTCGTGTTCAGCCACGTGCTGTTCAAGGACTGGATCGCGAAGTTCGAGATCCGCGTCAAGGCCTCGTCGCAGAAGCTCATCACACTCGTCACCAATTACAAGAAAGACCCGAAACTGCTCGACCAGCCCGAAAAAGAAGACGCAGAGGACGAGGACGAAAACGACCGCGCCCGCCGGAAGCGCAAAGCACGAGCAGATTGAAGTCCGAGCCAACGCCCGTCGATCACGCCACGTTATCCCGGTGAAGTGTTTCTGGTGCGGCGATGCTCGCCGCACTCCCGTGGGCGGATCGCCCGCGGCCCCGAGATCACTTGCGAGTTCCGCCAATGGCCGCGATTCCGAAGGCGTTCGACGTGTGGTTCGTCGCCGCGAACACGGTCTACAAGGCCGTGCCGTACAACGTCGTCGCCGACTGGACGCAACAGGGCCGGCTCGCGCGCACCGACAAGGTGCGCCCGGCCGGAACCACGACGGCGTGGGTCGCGATCAGCGATTACGACTTGCTCGCCGACTACCTCGCGCGCCCGTCCCCCGCGACCGCCGCGCCTGCTCCGCTCGCGATCCCCGACGCAGACGATCAGGCCCCCGCGAGCGCACTGCCCGCGGAACCCGCGCCGGTCGAACTCCCGGACCCGGAGCCAGGAGAACGCATCCGGCGGCCGGAAGACGATGACGAAGTCGACATGATCCCGCTCATCGACATCAGCATGGTGCTGCTTGTCTTCTTCATCATGATCCAGGCGGCCGGCGCGCTCGCACCCGTAGACGTCCCGGAAATGAAGTACGCGGGCCAACTCACCAGCGACCCGGACGCGGTCACGATCACCATCGAGAAGCTCAACACCGAGGACGTGTACTACGCGGTCCGCGTCGGCAACGTGGCGCCCAAACCGAGCCACGACCAACTACGCACCCCGGAAGAGGCGCTCAAGGCACTCAACGAAGTTCTCGTCGGTGTCACGCGCCCCCCCGAGGTGCGCATCGCGTGCCGCAAGGATCTGCCGCGCGAGCGCGTCTACGAGTTACGGCGCGAACTCGAACCGCTGCGCAAAAAGGGCATCATCAACTCCACCGTCGCAACCGTCGTTGAGGCACCCGAAAAATGAGCGCGTGGTACGTGCGCAAGGAAGGTTCGCCGGAGGTGCTCGCCCTGCCGACCGCGGTGGAGGTGCTCACCGGGTTGCGTGACGGGAACTTCCTCCCCACCGACGAAGTAAGGGGACCGACCGACGCGACGTGGTGCGCGATCGAGGTTCACCCTACGTTCGCGGAAGCGGCCGAGTACATCGACCCGCCCCCACCAGAGGTGGCCGACGACACGCACCTCGACATGAACCCGCTGATCGACGTGTGTCTCGTGCTGCTCATCTTCTTCATCCTCACTATCACTTACGCCTCGATCGAGCGCGCGCTCGACGTACCGCCAGACACGGCCGACGAAAAAGGCGCGCCACAAAAAATCGACATTAAGGACATCAAGGACCGAATCTTCAAAGTGATTGTGAAGATGGACGGCGAGCGCCCCATCATCAAGATCGAGGGCAAGGAAGTGACACAGGATCAGGTCTTCACTGAAATGCAGAACATCATTAACACGACCGGGCGGAAGGAGATGCTCCTCGACATCGACAAAGTCGTCCCCTGGGGCGTCGAAACCGCGATTCTCGACGCCGCGAAGGGCAACAAGGTCCACAACATCATCAACAACCAGCGGAAGTAACTTTCTCCAGCTACCTATCTCCAAGCGGTCCCGTGGTTCGCCCAACTTCGCGCCTCGCACCATCACAATCGGCAAAATCGCTCAAGTCCCCTGCCCCGTCCGGTCGAATACAAGCGATGGGGGAACGGAGCCGGCTCTTGGAGCCGAGCCTGTGGTGGCGCGACCGGGGAGAAGTGCCGTGAGCGATACGCGAGGCCTGCTCGATCGAATTTCTGCGTTCCGGCAACGGCTCGACGCGACCCCGCAACTGATCCCGGATGCGTTCCCGGTCGACGCGGACAGCGCCTCGGTCGTTTCCGAGGCCGAAACGTTCCGGATGTCCCTCAAGCGCATCGCCGGCAGCGAACCCGAAGCCATCGTCAAACCGCGCCCGCAGCAATTGCAATTCACGGAACGCGCCCAACGACTCCTCGCGCGAACCAAGGAACTACTCGATCGCCAGCGGAAGTTCACGGACGAACCACTGTTCACGGCGTTCGCGAGCGCTGGCAAGCCGGACGCACTGGTGGACTACCACCGGGAAACGGTCGGGGTGCTCGATTCGATCGTGCGACTCGCCCAGGCGTTCCCGGACTCGGCCGGTGCGCAACTCAAGATGTGCGAAGGGCTGACTGGGTTGGTCGCGGTCGTTATGGACCGACTCGCAGTCCAGGAACGAATCCTGAAGCAGCGCCGAACGGACGTTGAACGCATCGACCGGCTCGCCGGGTTCTTCGCCTCGATCCACTGCAACCTACCGACCACACTGGAAACGGTCGCCGCGCTCGCGGAGGAGATCCTCGAAGACGCGCGTCTGGCGAAGCCGATCCGGTTCGTGTCCGCGCCGGTCGATTCGGCCCACGGTCCCGGCGGGACCGTCGCGTTCCCGGTGCCGGCCCGGTTCGTCGCGGCGCATGCGATCAACGTCGCGCAAGTGATTGCACGGGTCGTGCCCTTCGACTACGAATGGGCCGCACGCCCCCTCGCACCGGTAGTCGCGGCACTCATCATGGATTGCGGGATGGTGACCGTGCCGTCCGCGCTTCTGATGAAAACGGACCCGCTCACGGCGGACGAGCGCCGCGTGCTGGAAGCGCACCCGAAGCTCGGGGCGGAACTGCTGCTCTGGCGCTTCCCGAACCTCGCCGGCCCGCTCGCCGCGGCCATCGCGACGCACCACGAGCGCGCGGACGGGACCGGGTACCCGGGCGGACTGGCCGGGTCGCAAGTGCCCCCTCTCGGGCGCCTGCTCCGGGTTGCGGACGTGTACGCGGCGCTGAACGAGGACCGCCCACACCGCTCGGCAGCCGATCCGCGTGCCGCACTCACCGAAGTGCTCATGGCGGCCGAACAGGGTGAGGTGGACCGCGACTTCGCCGAGTACCTGCTGAACCTGTCGTACTACCCGGTGAACACGGTGGTCGAACTCACCGACGGGCGGGTCGCATTCGTCGTCGCGAACCACCCGAACCGACTCGACCCGCGCACGCCGGGGCGCCCGGTCGTCGCGGTTCTAACGGACGCGGAGGGCGGGATGCTTCCCCGCGTCGAGCACCTGGACTTGTCCGCCGCGGACCACGGCAGCATCGTGAAAGCAGTCCCCGCGGCACGGCGCCGAGAACTCCTGGGGAGCCGATACCCCGATTTGGTCTAGAAGTCCTACGACGGTAAGCAGGAGCCGGGGCCGGAACCGTCGATCGCCCGATGGTCCGCCCCGGTACCCGTTTCCCGACCGGGACTTCAGCCCTCCAATTCATGAAGTCCTACCTCCTGGCAACGCGCCACCCGTGGGTGTGTTTCCTGTTCCTCCTCCCGCTCCTGGCGGCTTACGAAGGCGGGCTGTTCTGGCTCGGCGGCGACCAGGCGGTCCGGTTCCGTAACGGGGCCGATGCGTGGTTCCGCTGGGCACTGGAAGTCTTCGGCGCGGGCCACGTTCTGATTGCCCCAGCCATCGTGCTGGGCGTGATGCTCATCTGGAGCTGGTGGCGCTGGGCCGACCGCCCGGAAGACCCGGTGACGGCGTGGTTCGGAATGGCGTTCGAGAGTGTGCTGTTCGCGGTCGTGTTGTGGCAGTTCAGCCGGAACTTCGGGCCGATCATCGACGGCCTCGGGATCAAGCTCCAGATCACCGTCCGCACGGCCCCCGCTGCTCAAATCCTCACGTTCATCGGTGCGGGTATTTACGAAGAAGTGCTGTTCCGTCTCGGTTTGTTTGGTGGGCTGGTACTCGTGTTGCGTGTCATTGGGATTCCGGGGATGGTTGCCATCCCGGTGGCCGCCTTCGCTGCTGCGGCAGCCTTTGCCGCAGCGCACCACATCGGTCCTTACGGGGAACCGATGCGAGCAGACTACTTCGTGTTCCGCACCACAGCCGGGCTGTACTTCACGCTCTTGTTCGTGACCCGCGGGTTCGGAATCGCGGTCGGTGCCCACGCGGGGTACGACGTGCTGGTAGGTGTTGTTGTCGTGTAACGAATTGCAGCCTTGAGGCGAACGGCCGGCGTGAGCCGGCTGGTATGAGCAAATCACTCCTACCAGCCGGCTCACGCCGTTCGCGTTGTCGTTTACGGGAGGACGGGCTGCGGAACCACCAGTCCCCCGCCCGGAACTCCAACGAAACCTGGTGTACCGATCAGGTTCCGGATCAGTTCGTCTTTGATGCGAATGATCCCGGTCCCGTCGAGTTCGGCCTCATTGAACGCCCCTGATATTTTGAACTGACCACTCACTTCCGCCGGGTCTTCGATGTTCGCCCGCAGCGTCACGTTCACGACAACCTGGAACTGCCCGTTAGCCACATCTTCCACCGCGTAGGCGATGTCAAAGTGGACCGCCTTCGCGTCGTCCGGCGGTTCGACGAACGCGATCAGTTGGTGCCCGATTGGGGGAAGCGTTTCCGTGGCCACGAACCCGGCCGGGAGCTGGATCGGCTGCCCCCACGACTGCGCCGCGAACGTGGTATTCACCCCGTCCGCGAACTGCGTGCGGAGCGCGTTCTCGCGCGTCCCCTTCGAGCCCGCTTTGCCCGCGGGCGAGCGCGTTTCGGTGACCCGCAATGACACCACCGGCTGGTCGGCAGTGCTGAGGCCCTTGAGCACATCGGCCATACCCTGACCGAGTCGCCGGTCCGCAGCGTTTTTCTGCACGTGCGTAATAGCCGGGTCGTAGAACCGCGCGAGTTTTTCGAGCACCTGTTTGCGGTGGAGTGTGTTGCGCGAGTCCACGAGGTAGGCCCGGAGGAACCGCGGCTCTAACGACGGTGGGCTCGTTTCCTTCGTTACGAGGTCGTAGAGCGCGTCGTCGCGAACCACCGGGTTGATGACGAACGCCATGACCACGAAGCACATGACGCTACCGAGGAAAATGAAGACGTAGGGCAACAGCGCGGGCAGCGAGTGCCCCTCGCGCGCGGGTTCGTCGGGCACCTCGGTGATGTCGAGTTCGATAAGCCGCAGGTTGACGTTCCCCTCGGCGTCCTTCGGCTCGTCGCCGTTCTTGGCCACGTACCGCGCCAGCCCACCGAGGTCGGCCGGTTCGATCTCCCCGCGCGCCCCGCCCTCCGGACTGCGCGCCCACGCCAGATAGTTCAGGAACGTCACCATGTGCTCGGCGCGGCCCTCGTGCTTGAGCGTGACCGATGCGCTCCGGCGCCCGCCCAGCATGACGTTCACGACGCTGTTCTGGTAGTTCCCGTTGCTGTCGTAATTGTGCGTGTAGTTCGCGTCGACCACGTCATCGACGCGCGTAACGGTGACCTGTTCGCGGTACGCCTCATACATGAACAGCGGGTCGACATAAACCCATGTCCCGGCGTTCTTCGCGCCCCGTCCGCGGAACTTCGCGAACAGGAGCCAGCTCCCAACGAGCAACCCGGCGGTTTGCAGGAACGCGACGCCAATGGGATCGTTGTAAATGATCCCGAGCCACGTGGTGAGCGTTAACAATAACGTGGTAATGATGATGATCGGACCCGCGATGCAACCGCACCCGGGGAGCGCGTCGGTAGTGTGGACGAACACGCCCGGCGACCCGACGCCCTCGTTTTCGCGAACCGCGGTCAGGTACTCGCGAGTTCTGTCGTCGAGTTCCTCGAAAATAAACGTCTTGGGCATTCCACCTCTCCGATAGTCCCAAATCGCGTGTTCTAGATGCGTTGAGTCGATACCTGCGGCCTTGTTCGATGGCGCAGGTATCGGGCACATTCGGGTTTCGACGTTCGACCCAATGACATCCGACTACAACGCTACCCCACCATCTGATGCGGGATAAAGCGGCTCGTGTTACCGGTCACGAGTGACACGTCTTCGCGGATGCCCATGCCGCACGCCTCGCCGTTCACGACCCAACTCCCGAGCACCGGGTAGCGCCCGTCGTGCGGTTTCAACTGGCTCGCAAGCGCCTGGTACACATACGGCCCGCCCTGGTACGGGCCGTCCGTGCTGTGTGCAACCCGCCCGCCGACGACGACCTCGATATTCGCCCCCTCGCGTGCGTGAATCGGCTTCTTCACGTAGCTCCCATCCGTCAACGGGTCGAACGAGGCCGGCAACAGGAACGGGCTGTTGGGGTGCCGTTCGTACAGGAGCGGCAGGATGCTCTTACAACTGAGGATCATCTTCCACGGCGGTTCGACCCATTTGGTCGGCGCCGTGCGGAGGTGCAGAGCGAACTCCTCTTTCGTCATCCACTCCCACGGGTACAGTTTGAAGCACCGGTTGATCGGAAACCCGGTGTTGTCCACGAACACGCGGCGCGGGCGGTCGTACCCGATGTCGGTGACGTCGATGAACGAGGTCTTCGCACCGGCCTGGATCGCGACGTCGCGCATGTATTCCGCGGTGATGTAGTCCTCGGGCGTGTCCAGTTTGGTCATCGCGGCGAAATGGATCGGGCCACCGTCGCGCTTGAGGACTTCCTTCCAAGCGTCAATCAGGTGCTCGTGGATGCTGTTGAACTGGTCGCCGCGCTCGTCCACGTCCTTGAGCCACATCCACTGCGCAACGGACGCTTCCACGAGCGCCGTCGGGGTGTCCGCGTTGTATTCGAGTAGCTTGGGCGAGCCGACGCCATCGTAAGCGAGGTCGAACCGACCGTACACCGACGGCTCGTCATTCTCCCACGACCGAACAACGTACTCTTCAAACTCTTGTGGGATAAGGAACAGCCCGAACAGGCGCTTGTCGATGACCTCTTGGACGAGGTCGAGACACATCTTGTGAAGAACGTTGGTCGCCTCTTCGATGACGTCGATTTCGTAGTTCGTGAACTGGTAGAACGCGGACTCGTCCCAGTACGGCTCGCCGCGGAGGGTGTGGTAATACAGCCCGAACTCTTCGACCCGTTTCTGCCAGTTGGGTCGGGGATCGACGGTGACCCGGCGCACGGTCCACCTTCTGGAAAGTGAGGGGAAATAAAAAAGGTAAAAGAGAAAAAGGAATAAACACCCGCGTGTGCGGGCTAGGTTCCTTTTTCCCTTCTACCTTTGGGACTGTTCACTCCGCTAACCGCGGATCAGCCACCGAATCCACCGCCGACGCGACCGCCAACGGAACCGAAGCCGCCCTTCGAGACGCTGGCCATCGCAGGGGAGCGCCCACCACCGCTCACGGACGAGGGGCCGCCGCCACCGATGTGTCCGATGAAGATGAACGTGCCCCCGCCGCTCCGCGACCGGCCGCCGACGCGCTTTTCAGCCTGCTTGTCGACTTCTTTGTCGTAGTTCTGTTCCGGCCACACGAAGTACCCGGCGGTCATCAGACCGGCGCCGAGTAGAACGAGCGAGAACTCACGGGACATACGGGTCATGGCGAAATACCTAACGAGGCGCGCCCCGTTGCTTGGGCGTTACTAATACTATTCGTAACAGACCATCCACATCTTTACCACGTCCGTCGCGTCTTGGGTAGAGTTTTTTCGGAGATCACGGGCCATTCCGAAGTTACCGGTCCCGACTTTTGGCCCGTTTTTACTTCCCCGTTACTCACTCCAAACACACTCCAACAACTCACGGAACGTCGCAGAGCTTCATTACCCTAAATAAAGCGTACTCAGCGCAGTTCTGTTACGTATGTTCCTTGAGAAATCGCACTATCCGCGAAGCATCATGGAGACGTACTTCGTTTCGAGATAAGCTTCCAACCCCTCGTGGGCGAGTTCGCGCCCCATGCCGGATTCTTTCATCCCCCCGAAGGGACATTGAGGTGTTGCGGGAACCGGATCGTTCAAGCCAATGATCCCGGCTTCCAGCCCCTCCGCCATCCGCCACGCGACACTTAAGTCGTTCGTAAACACATACGCCGCCAAACCATACTTCGTGTTGTTCGCGGCGGCAATTACGTCGTCGAGTTTCGAGAAGTCCAAAACGGGCATCACGGGCGCGAACGGCTCGTCCGTGAGAATCCGCGCGTCTTGCGACAAACCCGACAGCACGGTCGGCTCGAAGAAGTATCCGCGATCGAACCGCGTGGACTTTCCGCCCCCGGTCAGAATCTTTGCGCCTTTGCCCTTTGCATCGTCGATTAGAGCTTGCGTTTCTTCCAGCGCCTTCTTCTCGAACATCGGCCCGACCACGACGCCCTCATCGAGCCCGTTGCCCAACTTGAGGTTCTTCGCCTCGGCGACCGCGACCTCTGTGAAGCGCTTCTCGATGTCCTTGTGAACGAAGAACCGGCTCGGGCTGATGCACACCTGCCCGTTGTTGCGAAACTTGCCGAGCACCGCGGCCTTCGCAACGACCTCCGGGTCCGCGTCCGGGAACACGATGAATGGGGCGTGCCCGCCGAGTTCCAGGCTGAGTCGCTTCACTTGGTCCGCGGCCTGCTTCATCAGTTGCTTGCCGACGGCCGTGGAGCCGGTGAAGCTGATCTTCCGGACCGCCTCGTTCTGCATGAACTCGTCGCTGATCTCATTGGCCGAGCCGATCACCAGGTTGGCGACGCCCGTCGGCAGCCCCGCATCGATGAGGCACTCGAATACGCCGATGAGCGAGAGCGGGGTTTGGCTCGCGGGCTTGCACACGATGGTGCAGCCGGCCGCGAGTGCGGGCGCGATCTTCCGCGCCTGGAGCGTGATGGGGAAGTTCCACGGACCGATGGCCCCGACCACGCCGACCGGGTGCTTGATGGTCATGTGGCGCTTGGCCGGGTTCGTCTGCGGGATCACCTGCCCGTAAGCCCGCTTCCCCTCCTCCGCGAACCACTCGAAGGTGTCGGCGGAGTGCATCACTTCGCCCTTCGCTTCAACGAGGGGCTTCCCCTGCTCCATCGTCATCGCGCGGGCCAGCGCATCCGCGCGCTCGCGCATGAGATCGGCGGTCTTCTTCAGCACCTTGGCCCGATCGTAAGCGGTCAGCTTCATCCACGCCGGCAGTGCGACAGATGCCGCGGCGACGGCCCGGGCCGCGTCCGCCCGGTTCCCGAAACTGACCTCCGCGATCGTCTCTTCCGTAGCCGGGTTGATGACCCCGAGCTTCTTGCCAGTCGAGGAGTCGCACCACGCGCCGTCGATGTACAGTTGGCGGTTCTTCACTGGGAGAGTAGCAGACATGCCAAACCTCCAAATGCGAGAGCGAGATGGAGGTATGCTACGGAACCGCCGGTCGCGAGTTACGCGCGCCCACCGACCGACCCGTCCGCCGGTGGCTAACAATTGCTAACATTCCCCGCGCCGGCCGGCTCGACACCCACATTTCCAAGCGAAAATGCGATCGCGCGGCTAACATTTCGCCACGAAATCGAGCCGGCGACTAACCCCGAGCACCAAGAACACGGCCGCGATCCAGCACGCCGCTCTTCACGATCACCTCGATCGCGTCCAGGTCCACGGCGGTTTCTGCGTCCCGTGCGAAATTGCGTTCCTTAATTTGACGCAACCGGTCCCACATCCGGTCCACGATCGCGCGCTCTGTGCTCGCAACGGAAGAGAGAGCGATCAGCTCCGCGTCGCCCCTAATCGAGGCCTCGCGCGCCCTGATGCGCCGCCACAACTTCTTCAGAATGTCCGCGTAATTCGGTTCCACCGCTATCTCCCGAATGGCTCGTTTGCGCGGGTCCGCGCCCACAACTACATAATCGTGCAACTGCGTTCCAAGTACCGCGTTTTATCACGTTTCGGCGCGCGACCATTTCGAGGCATGGCTCATTTCTGGGCATTATACGCAATATGTGTACTAAAATACAGTAAAATTCTCAGCCGGGCGATTCATTTCCATCGCTCGGGCAATAAAAAACGCGGCCGACCCAAGTTGGGTCGGCCGCGTGATTTGTTCAATCAGTTGATGTTGTGTGCGGCTCGCTTAGTAACGGTCGCCGCGGCCACCGCCACCACCGTACCCGCCGCCGTAGCCACCACCGCCGCCCCCACCGTACCCACCGCCGCCACCACCCCGGCGACCGCCGCCACCGCCGTACCCGCCGCCACCACCGCCGCCGCCACCGTAACCACCACCGCCGCCACCGTAACCACCACCGCCGCCCCCACGCGGGCGCTCTTCACGCGGCTTGGCCTCGTTGACGGTCAACCGGCGGCCCTGGTACTCGGCGCCGTTCATAGCGGCGACGGCTTCTTCGGCCCCGCTGGACATTTCGACGAACCCGAACCCGCGGCTCCGGCCGGTTTCCCGGTCCGAGATCACCTGCACCTTGGTGACCGTGCCGTACTGCCCGAAGAGTTGTTCCAGATCCGCCTGCGTCGTCGTAAACGGCAGGTTGCCGACGTAAAGATTCTTGCTGGCCATGTCATCCCTCCCCGAGCGGGCTTCTTCACCGACCCGTTCGGGAACTCAACTGAACCGAACGCGACATCGCGCCCGGGAAGACGTGTGTGAACAAGCCACCGCTCGACACGAGGGTGCCGCCGCGAACGTGTTTGGGTTGAGTCGCGAGTACGGGACCACCGACGAAGAGGGGCGTACCGTGGAACAGGCCAGCTTGACGAGCTTGGGAGCGTCCGCAAGGCAGTCGTGAACTGTCTCTAGGCTTCAAAGCCGATCCGCCGAAATACCAGACCGAGTACGCGAAGACCTGTCCAAAATCTTCCTAACCGTCCGGGGTCCGCCCCCGGAGGCTGATTTGACTATACGCGGCATTTGAAGAAAAAATAGGCGAAATCTGAAATTTCTTGCGTCGAGGGTAGACGGTGAAGAAATTTCGGACTACGCGCCCGCGCAGCGCAGAAAGTCCTCATCAGTCCGCCCCACCTCCTCAGACGGCACGAACCGATTCATTTGTAACAATCGGAACTCACGGCTGTGTTTTGGGCGGTCCATTGGGAGCCGAACCCAAAACGGTAGTCCGTCGCTACTGCCGAATTGCTGCCCGACACTGGAGACGTGATTTTTGGGCTAGATGAAGGTAACGGCTCGACTTACCATAACTTCGTTCAGCCCGCCTACGGTCCCTCTCCGCACTCACCCCCGGTGACGGTCATGCACGTCGGAAGCATCCCGACCGCTCTCGTGCGGGCGGCCGTGTCGCATTGCAGCCGGACGTGGCGGGCCACAGCCCTCATGCTCGTTGCCCTTTTACCGCACAATAGCCGCGCCGACGACGGGACCGATTTCTTCGAGAAGAAAGTCCGCCCGATCCTGGCCGAGCACTGCTACTCGTGCCACGCAGTAAGCACGAAAAAAGCCAAAGGCGGTCTCGAACTCGATACCACCGCTGGCATTCGCAAGGGCGGGGAATCCGGACCGCTCGTCAAAGCCAAAGACGAAGACAGTTTGCTCCTGAAAGTCGTAGCGCACGCCCCGGACTTTCCCGCGATGCCCCCGAAGGGCAAACTCCCGGCCACCGCCGTGGCGGATCTCCAGCGGTGGGTGAAAATGGGGGCGCCGCTCCCGGCCGCAACTCAGGCGCCATCCACCACAGCTTCCGCACGCGAGTTCTGGTCGTTCAAGCCTGTTGCTGAACAATCCCGCCCGACGGTTTCGGACCCGAAGTGGCCGACGCGAAAAGCCGACTTCTTCGTTCTGAAGAAGCTCGACGAACAGAAACTCGCGCCCGCCCCGGCCGCGGACCGGCGCACGCTGATTCGCCGCGTGTACTTCGACCTCATCGGACTTCCGCCCACGATCGAGCAGGTCGAGGCGTTCGTCGCGGATACCCGGGCCGATGCCTACGAGCGACTGGTCGATGAACTCATCGCCTCGCCGCGATTCGGAGAGAAGTGGGCGCGTCACTGGCTCGACGTGGCCCGGTATGCCGAGGACAATTCCACCGGCGAATCGACGTGCCGCCCGCCACGATTCCCGTACCGCTACCGCGACTGGGTCATCGGGGCGCTCAACGCCGACGTCCCGTTCGATCGCTTCATTCGCCTCCAATTGGCCGCAGACCTGCTCCCCGATACCCCGCCCGCAGACTTCGCAGCGCTCGGGTTCCTGGGGCTTTCGCCCGTCTACCACAAGGAGCCCAAGCTCTCGAAGGACGTGATCTCCGCGTTCGTTGCCGACGAGTGGGACGAGCGCGTGGACGTCATCACCCGCGGGTTCCTCGGGCTGACCGTCGCTTGCGCGCGGTGCCACGACCACAAGTTCGACCCGATCACCGCGGAAGACTACTACGCCCTCGCCGGCGTGATGGCGAACACGCAGCTCGCCGAGCGCCCGCTGAAGCCCAACGCCAATGCGGGTCAGGACGGCCTCACAACCGTCCGGCTCGAACTGATGGACGCGAACCTGCGGCTGGAATACGCGCGGGAGATGCGCGGAACGGCCGTGAAGGAGAAGAAAGACCCCACGCCGTTCGATGCACAGATCAAGCAATTCGATGCGCGGGTCACCGAGTTGAAGAAGAAGGAAAAGGCCCTCGACACCGGGACGATTGCCAACGTGGTCCGGGACGCCGGGACGTGGGTGAACGGCGACAACCCGGACTGGACGGTGATCGACTACAAGCCCGGCCGGTACCGCGACCTCCCCGTATTCATTCGCGGCAACCCGGCCCGACCGGGCGCGATCGTCGCGCGCCGGTTCCCGACCGCGCTTTCGCCGAGCCAACCGCGCGCACTCCGCGAAGGCAGCGGGCGGAAGGAACTCGCCGAAGCGATCGTTTCCGACGCGACCGGGCTGACCGCCCGCGTGTTCGTGAACCGGACCTGGGGGTGGGTGTTCGGCCGGTCCATCGTGACCACCCCGAGCAACTTCGGCGCGCTCGGCGACCGCCCGACGCACCCCGAACTGCTCGACGACCTCGCCGGCCGGTTCGTGGCCAATCGCTGGTCGATCAAGTGGCTGGTCCGCGAACTGGTGACGTCCACGACGTACCGCCAGTCGAGCCGACACAACGAGAAGTTCGCGGCGGCGGACCCGGACGACCGATACTTGTGGCGCGCCCCGCGCAAGCGCCTGGAACTCGAAGCGTGGCGCGACGCGACGCTCCAGGTCAGCGGCCAACTCGACCTCACCGGCGGCGGACCCTCGGACAACCTGGACAGCCCGCGGAGCGCTCGCCGAACGGTTTACGGCAAGGTGAGTCGCGGGGAGCGCCCGGCCGACATTCACCGTCTGTTCGATCTGCCCGACCCGAAAGCCCACGGGGAGAAGCGCGACGCGACGACCACACCGGTCCAGCAGCTCTACTTCCTCAACAGCCCGTTCGTCCGCCAGTCGGCCACGGCACTGGCCAAAACCGCGACCGCGGTGCGATCGACCGACCTCGGCGTTCGCGCGCTGTTCCGGCGCGTGCTCCTACGCGACCCGACCGCCGACGAGTTGGAAACCGCCAAGCGCCTGATCCGGCCCGCGCGCGAAGGCGCCCCGCCCGCGTGGGACTTGCTCGCCCAGGCACTTCTGGCGAGCAACGAGTTCCTGTTCCTCAACTGACCGCGAGTGCCTCCGATGATCCGACCCGATCTGACCGACCCGTTCGGACCGACTCGCCGGCAGTTCATCCGCGAACTCGGCGGGAGCATGGGGCTACTCGGGCTGGCGAGCTACCTGCGCGCCACCGAACCATCGGCCGCCCCGGTGCCAACGGTCGCGTTGGGGAAGCCACACTTTAAGCCGCGTGCGAAGCGCGTCATTTTCCTGTTCATGGCGGGCGGGCCGTCGCACCTCGACACGTTCGACCCGAAACCGGTGCTCGCCAAACACACCGGTCAGCGCCCCGGCGCGGCCGACCTGCGCACCGAGCGCGTGACGGGCGGACTACTTCCCTCCCCCTTCAAGTTCCAACCGGGCGGGAAGTCCGGCCTGCCGGTGAGCGACCTGCTCCCGAATATCCGGGAGTGTGCGGACGAACTGTGCGTGCTTCGAGGCGTCCACGCGATCAACCCGAACCACTCGCCGGCCGCCAACTTCCTGGCCAGCGGGCGCATCGACGCGGTCCACCCCGGGATCGGGTCGTGGGTCTCTTACGGTCTGGGTTCCGAGAACGCGGACCTGCCCGGGTTCGTCTCGCTCGGGGGCGGGTTCGGTCAAGCGGGGTTCGAGCGGAGCGGGTACCTTCCCGGTCAGTTCCAAGCGACCCGCGTGGCGGCGTCGGAAACCGACCCGGAGAAGATGATCCGGCACTTGCGAAACCCGAACATCAGCTCCGAGGACCAGAAGCGCCAGCTCGAAGCACTCCAGTCTCTCAACCGCACGCACGCCGCGGCCAACGGTAACGACCCACAACTGGAAGCGCGCATCCGTGCGATGGAAACGGCGTTCCGGATGCAGTCCGCGGCCGGCGAAGCGTTCGACATTCGCCGCGAAACGGTCCGCGTGCGGGAAGCCTACGGGAACGGGGAGTTCGCACGCGGGTGCCTGCTCGCCCGGCGCCTCGTCGAGCGCGGCGTGCGGTTCGTGCAACTCTCGATCGGCGGCTGGGACCACCACGCCCGGATCAACAACGAATTGAAGAAGTTGTGCGGTACAATCGACCAACCGATCGCCGCGCTACTGAGGGACTTGCGCCAGCGCGGGCTTCTGGACGACACGCTGGTCGTTTGGGGCGGCGAGTTCGGGCGCACGCCGGTGTCGGAGAACGGCGACGGCCGGGACCACAACCATTACGGGTTCACCGTGTGGATGGCGGGCGGCGGGGTGAAGGCCGGCACCACCTACGGCGCCACCGACGAGTTCGGGTTCAAGGCGACGGAGGGCCGCGTCAGCGTTCACGACCTGCACGCGACCATCCTTCACATGCTCGGACTCGACCACGAAAAGCTCACCTACCGCTACAGCGGGCGCGACTTCCGCCTCACGGACGTCCACGGCCGCATCGTGAACGAAATCCTGGCGTAGCCTTGTACGGGCGAACGGCGGTGAACCCACCCGCCAGGGCGGTAGGTGGCTCTAACACTTCAAAACGCAGCGGGTGGGAAGTGCGATCTCAGGAGCGAGCCAAACAATACTGAGCCCTTGACTCGTGGGTTCACTCAATTGGAGCCGATGCAATTTGCGTTTCGAGTGTCCCGCCCCTAGCCGGTCACGCTCTTGTGGCGTGAGGCCAACCTTCCCCGGACCGCTACAATCACGTCGCCGACATTAACTCGGTCGACTCTCCGATTGCGTGATGTTTCTTAAGGAAATTTGTATGCAACGCCCGTACTTCTTGCGATCGCCCGCGTTCCACCCCCGCTGGCTTCTGTCGGCGGTTGCCGCGATGCTGTTCGTGAGCTCGCTGCACGCCGCGCCACCCGCGTTCAATGCCGCGGAAGCCCGGAAAAGTGTCGTGTACATCAAGCGTATCACTCCGGGCTTGGGGCCGGCGGTGGGGTCTGGTTTTCTCGTCAGTCACGACGGCCTGATTTTCACCAACCGACATGTGGCCCTACCGTCCGATGAGGGGATCAAGGGGTCGATCACCCTGGTCGGTGTTCCTTCCGTCAAAGATCCTGATGTACTCGACTACTTCCGAGCCGAAACCGTCTACACACCGGAGAAGAAAGAAAACCTGGACTTCGCGGTTCTCAAGATCGAAGCCCGCAAGGACGGGCCGAAGTTCCGGCCACTGCCGCTCTCCTACGACAAGCTCGACCTCGGGAGCGATGTGGCCGTTCTCGGATACCCATACGTCCAGGAGAATCAGCCCAACTTGTCGTTCAACAAGGGCAGTATTTCGGCTACCCGCGTTCGGATCGGGGACCGGTCGTTCTATCAGACGGATGCCGCCATCAATCCCGGCAACTCGGGTGGACCGCTTCTGAACAAGAATGGGGAGGCGGTCGGGGTCGTCACATTCAAGAAGGGGAACGCCAATAACATCGGCTTCGCTTTAAACCTCGGTGAGGTCAAGGCCGCGGCGGAGCAGGCCGAGAAGAAGGCTGCGAGCGTAAAGCCCGTACCCGGGCCGCTCGATCCCGCCGCCCTACCGGTCATCGCCGGCATTGCTCCCAAGAAGGACAACTGGGAGGCGACAACCGGTGAGTTGCGCGAGCACAAGGGGGCACTCGTCCTGGACAACAATGGAGGCCCTTACTGGATCACGAGCAAGGAACCATTGCCCCAAAATTTCCAGCTGGTTGTCCAATGCCGCATCGAGTTTCTGAAGGGTAACCAGCAACTCCAGCCCTCGCAGCGATCCATTTTGCGAACCCTCTGTGTCCGCTTCGACAGCCCGGACACCAAGACGATGATCCTGGAACGTAAGGGCAGCCTCGTGGAGTTCAGCCACGAACTGCTGATCCTCTCTAAGGAGGGCGCAGGCGACGCGGTCAAGGTCGAACGGAAGGGGAACTCCGAGGAGCCGTTCGTTCTGGTGATTACCAAAGTGGGCGGCGACTACACGATCGCCGTGGATGGCGAGATCCTGCTGAAATACCACGACGACAAGCCACTGAAAGGGGGGCACAAGTTCTGTTTGGGTGGCTTCCTTTCGCGTCTCTACGTTGGTGACGTCTCTGTCATCAAGTTGGAAGCCACGCCCGCAAAAGCAGGCGGAGAGCCGTCGCCCTCCAAGCCGGACAAGCAGTCGAGCCCCGATTCCAAGGGGCCGAGGTCGATGTGAAATCGCCCGAGCTACCAGGGGTCACACCCGAATTTGATAGGGCATGCTCGGGGGCGTCGATTTAAAGCCGCCCCCCCCACCCGAAGTACGGGCATGGTCAAAATGGCCGCGCCCGTACTTCGGGTGGCGCAGCGTTTAATGCAACGTCGGGCCGTCGAATCACACGAACCGGTGTGTCGACGGGCGGGACGTTTCACGCCCCGCTGCCCGTTTGCCGACGTTAATTGCCGCTCATTTAACAATAGTTGTCACGCGCTTGTCCGCAATCAGCCTGAGCTTCCCTTCGTCGTATGAAAACCAGGTAACTTTCCAGGCGGAATTGAGGTTCGCAAGGTAGTACCCGCTCGCTTCGTTCTCGTCCTTAAATGATCCCTTGGCGTCGCTGGTAGTCGTGTAGATGTTCAGAAACCCCAGTTTCATGGCCGCAAAACGGGCACCGTATGTTTCCGCGATGTACTTGAGTGCGACGACGGTGCACCGCTTGCACGGGGACTTGGTGAGACACAGGTAGAGTCGCAAGTTCTTGTGCCCGGGACCGATCTTCGGCATAACGATGTCGAGCCACTGCTTGAACTTCGTTTCGGTGTGTACCGTGGTATCGGAGACGGAATCGTCGAGCGTGAATTTTGCGACCTCGTAACTGTAACCGGACCAGATGCCCCCGACCCCGGCCACGTGCCCGGCGAGGTTGTCCTTGTTGAAGTTTTTCAGACCGTGAACGAGGCGGTTCTTGTACACCGTTAACTTTCCCATGACGACCTTTCTGACCCCACGGATGATCCGCGGAGTTATTTGTTGAGAGGCAGTTGTGTGGTGACGGACGATTTGTCGGGTGCAGGTGCCTGGCCGGATGTGCCAAATCAGGCAACCGCCCCCAATAATTAACTGGGACAAACTCGATCGCGGGCCGCGGCACCCAGCGCACTGGGACGGCCACCCGACCCGCACGAGGCCCGGGGCCGATTCGCGCGATCAACGCGACCGGTTCTCGCGGTCTAGCAAAATCACCGCAGAGACCAAATGTCACTCTCGCTAGTGTTACGCTCTATCGAGAGCACGTCTTTCACTTGCGTTTAGAACATTTTCGCCGAAGTGACACAAATAACAAAGGAGTTACGGAGCACCAACGGGAGCTTTACAGTGGCCAAAAGTGAAGAAGCGTAATCGGCTAACGAGGAACTCGCGACGACGAACTGAAGAGCCCGCGGCACTGCAATTCCGAACTGGAACGTGAGTTTCGCTAAAGAGTTGGTGGTCGCGGGGGCAATCCCTTCCTATTATAAAATTCTTCGCTTGTGCGTTTCGTATTCTGTTTTGGGTTGAGCCAATGTACGCGATTTTTGAAGACGGGTCGCGGCAGTACCGCGTCGAAGCCGGGTCCACGGTTGTGATCGACCACCGCGAAGCCGAACTTCGCCAGCGGCTCGAACTGAACAAGGTGCTGCTCCTGTCCAGCATGGCCGACACGCTGATCGGGCTCGCGCTGGTGGAAGGCGCGCGAGTTCTGGCCGAAGTCGTGGACTTCCCGCGGGTCAAGACGATCACCCAGAAGTTCCGCCGGCGCAAGGCGTCGCGGCGTTTGAAGGGCCACACGCAGCCGCACGTGCGCGTGAAGATCACCCACATCCTGAAGGCCGGCGAATCCGCGAGCTAAGTGACCGCACTTTGCTCACCCGGAAGCCAACAACATTCTGCCGCCGTCACGTTCGCATTGCGTGACGGCGGCGAGTTCGTTTACAGTGTCGCTCCGATCGCTTCGCAGCCACGGAGGGCACAACATGCGGCGAACACTTTTTGCGTCCGGAATTGTCGTTTTGCTCGTTGTGGTCGTAGTGGCCGCTCAACCGCCGGTGGCCCCTCCACTTACTCCACCAACACCCACGGCGCCGCCGGGCGTTCCGTCGATCGCTCCTCCGGGGGCAACCAATACCCCAACACCGCCTGCACCGCCGAAGCCGTTCCCCGGTGCCCCGAGTGGGCCTTCCGTTGCTCCCACAGTTCCCGCTGCTGCCGTAGAAGCGCCGCTCAGCAAGTTCGCGCACATTGAAACGTTCCCGCAAAACACGCAGTTCGCGGTTCGCGGATCGCTCATGGCGGCGGAATGGCTGGCCAAGATGGGTCAGCCGCACGGCCGGTTCCTGCACGGCTACCTGCCGGCGCTCCGCCAGCCCATGAACGGCGATCACGATCTGCGACAGGCCCAGGCTACACTCGCGATGGCTCAAACTGCCAAATTCAGCGGCGATCAAAAGCACGCGGCCATTGCGAGTCAGGCGGTTCTCGCGATGCTCGCGTCCACGAAGGTCGACGCGAACGACCCGAACTGCCGCGTTCCGGTGCAGATGTCGTTCGTGTGTAACCGCGTCGGGTTTGCGTCCCTCGTTGTGCTCGCGATCGTCGAACTCCCGAACCCGAGCGACAAACTCCTGGACGACGCCGAGCGCCTGTGCGTGTTCCTTCGCACACAACTTCGCACCGACGGCTCGGTTCATTACACCGACACCCCCACCGACGACCCCACGAAGCTCGACCCGGCCGGGTTCAACGAGTATCCGGGGCTTGCCCTCCACGCACTGGCGGCCAGCAACCGCGTGCGCCCGGCGGACTGGAAAAAGGACGCGGTGAAGAAGGGCGTCGCGTACTACCACGCCGCGTTCCGCGCGAAACCGCACCCCGCTCTGGTCGCGGCCGTAACTCCGGCCGCCACCGAACTGTACCTCCAGACGAAAGCAACCGAGGCCGCGACCGCCGCGTTCGAGATGAACGACTGGCTCTGTGCGCTGCAAATTACGGGTAACGACACGCGCATGCCGCAATGGGCCGGCGGGTTCCGTTCGGTCGTGGAAGGGCGCGCGGTCGATGCGCCGCCCAGCTCATTCGACACCGGGCGCTACATCCACAGCCTCGCGTGCGCGTACCAACTCACCCGCGTCATCGGCGATTTGACGCACGAGGAGAAGTACCGCCCGGCGCTCTCGTCCGCGGTGCAGTTCCTCTACGGGCTCCAATTCCTCGAAACGAACACGCGGCACTTCGAGGACAATTTCCGCGCGAAGATGCTGATGGGCGCGTTCCACCTGTCGCCGACCGATGGCAACCTCCGCATTGATGCGACCGCCAGTGCCATGACCGGCCTCCTGCGGTTCCTCTCGTGTGGCGCGGAGCGGTAATTTCAGCGGCTCGAAAACACAAACGTGCCTCGGAACTCGCGCGAGAACAATGCTGTTTCTCCCGCAAGTCACGAGGCATGCGCCTTTGATGTGTCTACTTTTCGGCTTCCCCGCGTCTCCGCTCGGGAACTCTGGAACCGCGGAGCCGGGCGGTTCCTATAATCCCTACTTACGGTTTGCGGGTATACGACCCGACCTTAGTGCGGATTCCGAACCGATGAGCAGCGAGCGAGCTTCGACGCGACCGAAATGCCGGTCACTGATGGGCGTCCGCGTAGTCGGTACCGGTAAGTACGTCCCGGACATGGTCGTCGCGAACGAGCACCTCCACGCCCGCCTCGGGTTCGATTCCGACTGGATCGTGAAGCGCACCGGCATCCTCGAACGGCGGCACGCGGCACCGAACCAGGCCACCTCCGATTTGTGCGTAGAAGCCGCAAACGACCTGTTCGCCAAGACCGGGCACACAGCCAAAGAGTGCGACCTCCTCGTGCTCGGTACGTTCACCCCGGACATGTCCTTCCCGTCAACCGCGTGCCTCGTCCAAGACCGCCTCGGATTAGTCGGCCCCGCGATCGAAGTGGAAGCCGCGTGTGCCGGCTTCATGTACGCGCTCATCACCGCAGCGGCTTACGTGAAAGCGGGTCTGAGTGATCGCGCGCTGGTCATCGGCGGCGATACGAACAGCCGCGTGCTGAACCCCACCGACATCAAGACGTACCCGCTGTTCGGCGACGGAGCCGGTGCGGTGTTCGTCGAACCCGCGGGACCGGATCGCGGCATTCTAGCGTACAGCATGGGGTCGGAAGGCTCGGGCGGTCCGCTGCTCCAGCGCGAGGCGTGTGGCAGCCGCACCCCGATCACGCCGGAGCTGATCGCCGAAGGCAAGCACTTCATGTACATGGACGGCTACGCGGTGTTCAAGTGGGCCGTGAACATCCTTTGTGACACGATCCGCGAAGTGCTCGCGGCGGCGAAACTCACGGTCGACGACATCGGGCTGTTCGTGGCGCACCAGGCGAACATCCGCATCATCAACGCGGCCATCGATTCGCTCAACATCCCCCGCGCGAAGGTCTACAACAACCTCGAACGCTACGGGAACACCTCGGCCGGCAGCATCCCGATCGCGCTCGACGAAGCCGCGGCCGAAGGGCGCCTCAAATCCGGCGACTACGTCGTGCTGAGCGGCTTCGGCGCCGGCCTCGCTTGGGGTACGGCCGTCATCCGGTGGTGAGCAAAGGGACTGCCCATGTCCGAGCGAACCGCGTTCATCAACGCGATTCTCGACAACCCAACCGACGATACTGCGAGACTCGTTTTCGCAGACTGGCTGGAAGAACGTGGTGAGCGAGAACGAGCCGAGTTCATCCGCTTGCAGATCGAAGCCGATAAATCACCAACGTCCGAACACCACAGAAACGCTCTCCGCGCGCGGACCACGGGGGTTGAGGCCGTACACGGAGCCACTTGGCGCGCGGCCGTCGGCATCGACCAACGTAGGGGCGTGTACGAATGTGGCTTCCTTACCAAGCTCGAATTTCTCTCCACTCTGTTCCCTATACTCGCTGAGGCACTGCTGACAGTCGAGCCAGTCACAGTCACTATTCACCTCGTCGGCCAACACGAAGACGATTCCGCCGTCACTCTCGAAGAAATCGATGAGTTTGCTTCGGACCCATATCTTCGCGCGGTCACAAAAATATCGAGCCAGGGCGGGTTCGGCAGGGAACGGTTTGTGCGGCTGATGAAATCACCGTATCTCATTAACTTGCGTGAGATCGACATTTTTCAAGAGCCACTCGGGGCGGACGGCATTGAGGCCGTTGTGAACGCACCGGCCTCATTCAAACTCGAATCCTTGACGCTCAACGAAGCACTACAAGACGACAGTGGCGATGAAGGGCGCGCGGTGGAACTTCTCGCGACCTCGCCAAGATTTGCATCGCTCAAAGCCCTCGGACTCATGTTCAACGAACTCACGGACGAGAGTATCCGGGTACTCCTCGCGTCGAAAACTCTTCCCCGTACCATGAGGATCGAGCTAGAAGACAACGCATACGACGAGGAAGAGTTTGCAGAATCGCTTGCGGCGCGCTTCGGGGTCGAGTCTGATGGAGACAGCGGAGACGAGTAGACCGCACCACCGGGGCACGTCATGCAGAAGCACCCCGACGCCGATGCGTTCGTTCGCGAATACCTGACCCGGCCCACGGACGCCACCCTTCGGCTCGTGTTCGCGGACTGGCTCGAAGAGACCGGCGTCTCGCACAACGCGGCGTGGGCGCACTTCATTCGCCTGCGTGATGAGGCCGAGCGCTACGGCTCCGACAGCGACGAGCGCCTCGAACTGCTCCGGCAAGCCGACAAGTACGTGCCGAAGATCCGCGCGCAGCTCACCATTGCCGCGAGTCTCTTCGTTGGTTACCCCAAGTCACTTGTTCAACTGCTCCCCGCACCGAACATCACCGTCCGCCTCACGAACTACACGATTCCTCGCGGGGTTCTCGAGCTCGTGCCGGAGTCAGTTGCCCGCGAGAATCTCGTCTTACCACTCGACGCTCAAGAGCGAACGCTGCTCGTCGCGGCCGCCGATCCGCACGACTGCGACACCGCGCAGAAGCTCGAATTTATTCTGGACCGCGACATTGTGTTCGTCGGCGCGCTCCGCGCCGACGTTCAAGACGCTATCAACCGCGACTACGGACGGACCGAGACGGAATCGGTTGATAGCGTCCTAGTCGATTTCGCGGACCCAGTGTGGGACTATTTTCCGTACCGCAGTTCGCTCGAACTCGCACCGGAAACCTCGCCCCCCATCGTCGCGCTCGTAAATCTGATACTAACTGAAGCACTTAACCTTCGCGCGGATCGAATACTCCTCTACCCCGATATCGAAGCCCTTGGTATTCGCTACCGCATCGACGGCAAGTGGGTTGAACGCGATCCCGCACCGATTCGGCTCTTGAACCCGATCACAACCCGCCTTGCGCTCAGGGGCCAGATCGACCCCAATCACATCTTCGCTCAACCCTTCGGAATGGAACTCTTAACGGGCGCGTTCGTGATCCGCGTTCACGAGCGCCGGTTCCGCCTGCGCGTCACGGTCCAGCCGTCCCCGGACGGCCCGACAACGCAGATTGACATCGCGCGTGACGGTGACAATTGAGAATTCGTGGCCCCCGAACCCCCGCCCTTCCCCGCGTGTCCGTAACACCGCCGATGCACGAGTTATTTGAACACACTGCCGACCTCGGACTGCGGGCGACCGCACCGGCCCTCGACGCGCTGTTCGCGGAGGTGGCCGCGTGCCTCGTTTCCGCGATGGTCGAAGACCCGGCGCGGGTCCAGCCGGCGCAGGAGTTGCAAATCGAAATTGCGGGAACCGACCGCGAGTTCCTGCTCTTCGATTGGCTCAAAGAACTCCTGCTCCGGTTCGAGACCGACCGAATACTGTTCGCGGCGTTCGACGTGCGCATCGGCGAAACGGGGTTAACCGCGACCGTTCGCGGCGAACCGTTCGACCCGGATCGGCACACGTTCGCGCACGAAGTGAAGGCGATCACTTATCACGAGTTGAAGGTGGTCGAAGTTGATGGTGCGTGGCTCGCGGAAGTCATTGTCGACATTTGAAAAAATCAGCCACGGATAACAGCGATAACACGGATCGGAAGAATTTGATCTTTCTGATCTGCGTTATCGGTGTCATCTGCGGCTCTTCTGGATTGTGTTCATGAAGAGTGAATTTGCCGGTCCGTTGGAAAGTATCGGCTGTTGCTGCCACCGCATCCCGAAGAGCTACAAGGCCGGGATGCGCGTGGACGGGCACATCTACGCGAACGACAAGCTTCTGGAAGCCATCCGTAAGGACCAGGCGCCGGACCAGGTCGCGAACGTGGCGATGCTCCCGGGCATCCAGGTCGCGAGCATCGCGATGCCGGACATCCACTGGGGCTACGGGTTCTGCATCGGCGGCGTCTGCGCGACCGATCCGGAAGAGGGCGGCGTCATTTCGCCCGGCGGCGTCGGGTACGACATCAATTGCGGCGTCCGGTTCATCAAGACCAATCTCTATCTCGATGACGTCAAGCACCACATGAAGGAACTGGTGAAGGCGCTGTTCTACACCGTTCCGAGCGGGGCCGGGCGCACCGGGCGCTACAAGTTCGACCCCACCGAGACGCGCCGGCTGATGGGCGAAGGCCCGCGCTTCGTGATCGACCGCGGACTGGGCGTGGCGCGCGACCTAGACCACACCGAGGCGAACGGCCGTATCAACGACGCGGACCCGCACCAGGTCTCCGACCACGCGGTGAAGCGCGGCGCGGAACAGTGCGGCACGCTCGGCAGCGGGAACCACTTCCTCGAAGTGCAGGTCGTTGACAGCGTCTTCGACGCGGACGTTGCGAAGGTGTTCGGCCTGGAACTGAACCAGGTGTGCGTGATGATCCACTCGGGCAGCCGCGGGCTGGGCTACCAGGTGTGCGACGACTCGCTCGCCGCGTTCCGCAACTGCCCGACGAAGTACGGCTTCGAGCTGCCCGACCGACAGCTCGCGTGCGCCCCGGTCGATTCGCCCGAGGGCCGCAAGTACATCGCCGCGATGCGGGCCGCCGCGAACTACGGGTTCTGCAACCGGCAGCTCCTCATGCAGCAGGCGCGCGAGGTGTTCGCGGGCGTGTTCGGCCGGTCGTGGGAAGACCTCGGCATGGAGCAGCTCTACGACGTCGCGCACAACATCGCGAAGCTCGAAGAGCACACAGTGGACGGGAAGAAAAAGAAGGTCTGGGTCCACCGCAAGGGCGCGACGCGGGCGTTCCCGGCCGGACACCCGGAAGTACCCGAGAAGTACCGCGCGGTCGGGCAGCCGGTGATTATCCCGGGCGACATGGGCCGCGCGTCGTGGGTACTGGTCGGTTCGCAGGGCGCGATGGAGAAAACCTTCGGCACCACGTGCCACGGGGCCGGGCGCGCGATGAGCCGCGCCGCAGCGCTCAAGGACGGGGCGGGGCGGAAGATCGATCGCGAACTCGAACACCGGGGCGTAATCGCGATGGCGAGCAGCCGCAACGGGCTCGCGGAGGAACAACCGAAGGCGTACAAGAACGTGGACGATGTGGTGGACGTCGTCCACGAAGCCGATTTGTCGCGCCGCGTCGCGCGGATGCGGCCCCTCGGCGTGATTAAGGGCTGAACTGAACGTGTGAGGGCACCACACGCAGCGGGTGCCCTTCACACGTTCAGTTCTTCGGAATGGTGACCTCAACCACTTCTTCGTTCGTGGTGTTCGCCAGCGTGGACTGCTTCATGACCTGCTTGACGATCCGCCCGGGCATTTCCTCGCTCAGCCAGAGCTTCACTTCGAGCGGCCCGGCCTCGGTCGAGTCGCTCCACGAGTAGACCGTCGCCTTGTACTTCTTCCCCAGCACGGTCACGTCCTCTTCGCCGGTCACTTTCGCCTTGCGCGAGGGCTTGTTGAAATCGTCCGCGGTCATCCCGTTCGGGATCGCGAACTGCCGGTTGAAGCGGTTGGTCTCACCGGGGTTCACGGCCGGCGCGGTGCCGTCCCCGCGGTCCGTCGTGTTCTGGCGCGTCACTTCAATGACGTCCGCGCCGACAGTACGGAGCGTGTAGGTGTTCACGCTCGTGACTTTGTTCGTGGAGCGTTCCGTCGAGGTCACCGACTTCCGCTTGACCGTCGTACCCACCGGGAACCGCTTCCAATTCGCGTACTCGAGCGTGTCGAACATCGGCCCGGCGGGAGCCGCGCTGGGGGCCACGGTCACCGCGCCGGCGCCGGGCGCGGGTGGGGCAGAGCTACCGCCGCATCCGGCCGTACAAACGACAACGAGTGCCAGGGAAATAAAGGTGAAGAGGCGCATGATTTAAAAACCTTCAATAAATGTGGGTCGGTAAGTGCAAACGGACGGAGCCTTCTGGCTCCGTCCGTCCGCGCGTCGGTGTCGGGGTTACTTCTTGCCGCCCTTCTTGGGCGGTGTCTTACCCGCGGTACCGCCACTCTCTTCGTCGGCGGTCCGTTTGTCTTCTTCGGCGATCTGTCGTTTCTGCTCGTCGGTCAGTGGCGTCGTGTTGATCGTCGTCTTCGCCCCGCACCCGCTCAGCCCCAGAGCGGCCCCCACGAGCGCAATCAGAATATAGTTCCGCACGATACCTCTCGTGGTAAGTGGATTAGAACTGGCTCGCGTCGATGACCTGGCCGTCGTCGATCACGCACGCCCGCATCCAGGCGACCGGATCAACGTTGAACCGCACGAAGCGGACCGAGCCGTCACCGAACACCGCGTTCAGGCCGCCGGTGTGGGCCGAACCGAAGTACCGGCGCCACGTGTTCGTGCCGTCCGGGTTCAGCGGAATGTTAGCCGGGTCGGTGTCGTGCTTCGGCGGGAAGTGGTAGCGGATCACGCACTCGTCCCAGCCGGCGTTGTTCCAGCGCTCGTTGTCCCCGCCGTCGGCGCCCTGGCGGCTCGGGGGCAGGGCCTTTTCAGCGGCCAGCACGCTGTTCGACAGGCCGTCGGTCGCGTCGGTGATCCGGCGCTTGGCCCCTTGAGCGGACCACACGATCATCCCCTTGCGCCCCGGGTAGTCGCCGAAGTTTTCCGGGGTACGCTCGTTGCGCCGCGGGGTCATCCCGATCGGCGGGGCCGGGATATCCCCCTGGTTTTCATGCACTTCGCCCTGGTAGAAGCCGGCGCTCCCGGCGTAATCGCACCGGCCGAACTGCCCCGAGCCGTAGCCCGTAGGGGCGCGGCGGGACGGGCAGTAGTAGGTCTTGATGAGGGCGCGGGCGACGTCGTCTTCGCCGTTGTAGTTCGCCGGGCGCCCACTGTGGATCGGGGGCAGGTCGAACTTGGCGAGCTTGTAAACGTTGTCCTGTTCGATGTACGGCAGGATCTTGAACCAGTGGCTCCAGCCGTCCGGGTGCGCGGCGTTGCAGCAGGTGGTGCCGCTCTCGTAGGCGCCGACCGGCTCGTTGTACACCATACCCGGCAACCGGGGGTCGCCGTCGTAGGGGCCTTGCGGGAAGTGGCTGTTGGCGCTCTCGAAGTTGTGGAACGCGAGCCCGATCTGCTTCATGTTGTTGGAGCACTGCATCCGGGCCGCGGCCTCACGGACCTTCTGGACCGCGGGCAGGAGGAGCCCAATGAGAATGGCGATAATCGCAATGACGACGAGCAACTCGATCAATGTGAATGCCGACCGAGAACCGTTCCGGTACCTATGACCCATCGAAGTACTCCGAGAGTGGGCGACGGAAATGAACACCGCGAACGTGGGTTAACATTGGCAACCTCCACCGCGTTCCTCCAGGGCATCCGACCAATATTCGCACAACTCTCAACATCTACACATGGCACTTGAGCGCCGTGCTCATCGTTCCATCACATTCATCAAACACGAACACAAACGACATAAAAAAATTACGCGGCACCGGAATAACCGGCACCGCGTGAGGGTTAGCACCAAAGCACTATCAAGCGGTCAGTTCCGCCCCGGTATCCCCTGCACCGCACCCGCCGGGCGCGTGATTTTAGGGATGTTGATGGTCGGAACTTCGTTCGCTCCCGGCTTCACGCGGACGTTGACCGGTGAGTGACCGGTGTCGTACCACCCCATGAGCCGATCCATGTCCTTCGCCGCGTCCGACGTTTCGCCCTTTGCAGCGAGTTCCGCCGGGTCATACGGCCACGCGAGTATCACCTGGTACCCGCCCTCTGCCGCACCATCACCCTCTTTAAAAGTTGTGATGGCAAAAGTACCGTCTTCCTTTGTCGTCCCGTAAGGATTCTGAGGGATCTTCGGCACCATCGGTGCATCGGTCGGAATGAGAACGACCGACACCCCAGCAACGGGCTTACCGTCGTAAATCACGCGCCCGCTCACCGGATGCGCCGTGATCGCTCGCGCTTCAGTACCCTCCCCTCCGCACCCGCTCACGAGGGCAATTGTCAACGGGACGAGGGCTAATGCAAATCGCATATCCGGCCCTCCGAGTTAGTAGTCCGACGGGGGGATGTCCCCGGCCCGACGGGTGATGAACTTCACGAACTGACGGATGTCCATGTTCACGCTGATAAAGTGAACGGACCCGTCCGCGAACACGTGGTTAGCCCCACCCATGTGGAAACTGTACACTTCGTTGCCGTTGTTGCAGTTGGTGTGGCACGGCCCCGGGGCGGTGACCCCGTCCGAAGCCAGTGCCCCGTGAACGATGTACTCGTTGTCCCGGTTCGCCCACCCGCCGTCCTGCCCGCCGCCGGCGGTCACCATTTTCCCCTTGACCCACCGGTCCGGGCGCCCGGCGCACTCGGAAAGCATCAACGTGTTCGAGGTGCCGTCGACGATTTCGGGAATGGTCCACGTCCGGCTCACTTGCATGGCCCCCGTATAGTCCGCCACTACGTCACAAAGGCCACTACCCGCGAGAGTGCTTGCGCTCCCGTTCGAGTAAGCATTATTCGGTGCGTAGTCGCTCGGCGGGTTGTTCACCCCGCCCCCGGTGCACACGCGGGTGCCGGCGCCCGGGGTCGAGGGGCATTGGAACGCGGGGATCACGTTGGCGATCGCGGCCTGGTTCGCCGAGTTGTTCCAGTTGACCGTCCACGAGTACTGTTTGTACACGTTGTCCTGCTCGATGTACGGCAACAGGAACGGGGACCAACTGTGGATCACGCCCGGCGTGGTGACCCCGACCCGGCGCGCGGCCGAGAGCGCAACATTGTCGGTCGCCCCGGACAGCCCGCCCGGGGGGAAGCACCCGTAAGCGGAGTGGAAGTTGTTCAGCGCCAGCCCGACCTGCTTCAAGTTGTTCTGGCACTTCATGCGCGCCGCGGACTCGCGCACCTTCTGCACCGCGGGGAGCAAGAGCCCGATCAGGATCGCGATGATCGCGATCACCACGAGCAATTCAATGAGCGTGAACCCGCGGCGCGGGCTCGCGTGAGCGGTCATGTGGAACCTCGAAGAATATTTAAAAGAGGCCCGCCGGCCCAGCGCCGGTGGGAGACCGGTGGGTGCGGACTAGTAATCGGCGTTAATCACTTGGCCGTCGTTGATGAGGCACAGGCGCATCCAGTTCGTGGCGTCGATCCCGTACCGCATGAAGCGGACCGAGCCGTCGCCCATCACCGCATTAAACCCGCCCGGGTGCGAGCTGCCGAACCGAACCGACCAGAACGAGGCCGACCGCGCGTCCGGGTGGTTGGCGTCGGAGTCGGGAACGGCCTCACCGAACCGCACGTGGTCCTGGTCCCAGCCGGAGTTGTTCCACACCTCGTTGTCCCCGCCGGAGCTACCGAGCACGGTGGGGTGGCACTGCTTGTCGCCGGCCAGAACGGTATTCGAGAGGCCGTCACTCACGTCGGTGAGGGTGCGCGTCTGCTCGATCGGGGCGTTCGCGGCTTTGGCGGTGAAGGTGGGTTTGAACTTCCACTGCCGAACGAGCATCCCCTCGCGCCCCTCACCGTCCATGTCCCGCCCGCCGTTCCCAGCGTAGTCGGCCCGGGCCCCGTTCGAGTACACGGTCGGGGAGCGACGGGACGGGCAGTAATACGTCTTGATCGCGGTCATCGCAACGGCCGTGTCGGTCGGGTTGTTGTAAACGTTATCTTGTTCGATGTACGGGGTGATGTGGTAGAGCCACGTCCACCCCGGGCGGTACGAGCCCGCGCTACAACACGGCGCGGTGCTCGGAGGAGTGCCACCGCCCGGGCCATCGGACCCGGCGCTCGGGAACCGGCTCTGGGCGCCGTGGTAGTTGTGGAACGCGAGCCCGATTTGCTTCATGTTGTTGGAGCAGCTCATGCGCGCGGCGGCCTCGCGCACCTTCTGAACCGCGGGCAGCAGCAGCCCGATCAAGATGGCGATGATTGCAATAACAACCAGCAGCTCGATCAAAGTGAATCCACGTGGCGCGTTTTGTCGCGTCATCCGAGGGAGCCTCGAGAAGATTAGGGGCAAGCGGGGCGAGGTTTGGGGAGAGGGGCGAAGGCGGGAAGAACGAGCACCAAATCAATGGCACACACGATCCCAACACACCCAATCTACCCCCGCAAAAGCGGCCGAAGTGTGCTTCACAGTTTCTTCAGTGACATTCCACATTCAAGGGCGTTGCAAAAACGACAAATCGTTTACGGAAAATGACTTACGCCACACGATGAGGAAATAGTGAAGGAATTTTGAGGACATTTGATGTGATTGGCCGGCCAATCCACTCACCAAAGAGCTTGCCCATAAACATGAGTCGTTCGCGAGCCACAACATTCATCTATCACCAAGAATTCACATGCCGCATTAACTCTCTCGATCTGATCGCGATCGAACAGCCTGGTAAGTACCACACCGTTCGATCACCGCGAAGAATCGGATTATTTCTCGGCCTTCACCTGCACAAAGAGTTGGTCGCCCGCCTTGAGCTGATAGTTGGTGTGCGTCACGCCGTTTTTGATCCCGGGAAGATCGATCGGCAGAACCTCCTTGCCGCGAACCAACCAGGTGCTCACGGTTCCCGTCATAATCGGAACATCGTCGATCGCGTGGATCAGTCCGTCAATGACACATTCGCTGCCGGTCGCCTTCACGTTGACGACCTTCTCCGCCGCGGTGAGCGTGCGGATGTGGACCGTGAACACCGAACCCGCGGGGGCGACACCGCCCGGCGCGACCGCGGGCACCGGTTTGTTTTTAGCCGCTCGTGCCGCCTTCGCGTCCTCGTACTCGCGGACGGCCAGTTGCCACCGCTGGTTCGCCCCGGCCCACCGCGCCTCGGCGAGGTCGGCGGCCTCTTTCGTGATCTGGAGCTGCGCGGTCGCCTGAGCGAGATCGAGCTTGGCCTGTTTTGATTCGAGTTGAGTGTTCTCGACAAGCGCCAAGAGCTGCGCGAGCGCGAGGTCGCGCACTCGGTCGTCACCGGTTTTCTTGGCGAGCGCAGCCAACTGAGACTTCAGTTCGCGCCACCGCTCGTCGTCGGTGCCTACGGGCTTCGCATCGGCACGGGCCATCTCGAACACGATGACTCCTTCCCCACCGAACTTCGTGGGGCGCTTACCGTCGATCGTGAACGCCAGCCGCAAACCGACCGCGTGCTTCGGTGCCTTGTCCTTGAGGGCCGGTTCACACAAGGCGTTCTCGTTCGGGAACCGCCCGGCCACAAGGGTGCGCAAGTTGTCGCTTGCCTTGTGGCACTGCATGCACGCGAACTCCGACGCGGTGAACTCGTAGATCCCGCGGCCCACCGGTTCGCGCGGGGCGATCAGGTCGATCGTGTTGCGCTGCATGATGGAGTCGGGCTTCTGTAGGGCGAACTCGACCGCGATCTTGTAATCACGTTGCTTCCACGCACCGGTCGCGTCCCGGTACGGCATCTTCATGGTGCTCCCGCTGATTTCGATCACCCACGGGTCGCCCGGCTCGATCTTCAAATTCTTGCTCCCGTCCTTCACGCTCGTAACGCGCCACGACCCTTGAAGCGGATCGAGATCGGCCCCGGGCTTCGTGGGTGGGTCCGCGGGCATCATCCCGTCGTTCGTGTCGAGCAGCCGACCGATCACATCGATCCGCGCCCGCAACCGGGCCAGTGCCTCGGGGTCCGCGTTCTGCTTGTTTGCGGCTTTTAGTTCCTCGATCAGAACTAGCAGTTCCTCTTGCGCGAGGCCCAACCGCGGGCCGCGTTGAACGGTTCCCTTCGCGGGTGGCTCGCCCGGTTTCCTGGCCACCGGAACCGGCGCGCTCGATTTCTGACTCTGGCCCGGTTGCGTGCCGGCGCCGTCGCCACGGCCCGAGCCGGAAGCCGCGAACGCGCCGAAGCCGAGCGCGCAGGCCGCGAACACGACCGCCGTCATTGCTTTGAGCTTGAAGAGCGCCATACTGGAAACCACCCCTTCGGTAAGAGCCGCGACGGGCGCCGAAACGCCCGGCCCGGCTCCGATCGCGAGATCGATTGTTGATTGAATTGTCGCGGCCGGCGCACTTTCTGGTGCCGCACACACGGCCGCCAGTCCGCCCGCGGGTAACACAAGCCCGACGCGCCTGAGCCGCGTGGCGAGCAACTCGCGCGCACGAGAGAGTCGGCCGGAGAGCGTCCCCTCGCTCCACCCCAAGCGCTCCGCGGCCTCTTTTCGGCTCAGCCCCTGAAGGTCACACGCGACAACAGCCGAACGGTAGATTTCCGGCAGTCGGCACACGATGCGGTGAACCACTTCTGCGAGATCGGAGTCGGGTCGGGCCGGTTCAGTCGTGGCAACGTCTTCGAGCGGACACTCGCGTGTGGCGCGCCGAGTACGCACCGCCCGAGCCCTGAGCGAAACTCGGCGCGCCACGCCGAACAACCACGACGCGACCGCTTCACGCGGCCAAATGTCTCCCGCTCGGCGCGCGAGAACCAGGAACGTGGCCTGGAGCGCGTCTTCTGCGTCCTGTCGGTGGTGCAAAATGCGTTGACAGGACGCGAAAACCAGCCCCGCGTACCGGTGAACCAGCACGGCAAATGCGCTCTGGTCACCCGCGAGGAACGCCGTGAGCAACGCCCCGTCGGAAGAAGCACCGGGGGCCGTCGATAATCGATTCAACTTGGTGAGGATCGCGTTCACCGCCACTCCTGGGTTCGCGTCTCTAACCTGAGATTGCCCGCCTCACTGCGGGCGCGTACAGAATTTCACGAACCGGATTTTTGTTCCCCGCCCACCCAGCACACCAGCGGTGGCTCGAAATGGCTTCCTCTACCCTCGCGGGGCGAGGCTAACATTTGCTAACCTTTTGCCCCGGCGCGTAGCAGAATCACTCAAAAATCGGAGCGAATGGCTACAAGTTAGTGGATATTCACACCTCGAACGGCCTTGCGTGAGGGGCGCGCAACTAACATTCGCACACAATTCGTCCCCGTTTCCTTCGTCCCTCTGACGCGGTTGCTGCCGACGTGCCTGCGCGCGAACCACCAGCATCACTCAATTTTAGCCGATTAGTGTACTAAAATCCATTAAATTTACCCACGCCCGTCGACTTTCTGCTTCCAGTGCAAAGTGAGGCCCCCCGAACTCGCCACTTCAGCGCAACAACCGCGCGTGAAAAGCAGAACATCGAACAGGAACTGGACGTTTCCGTTGCAGAGCTACTTTGCTCTCGCCATAATGAGCCTCAAGCCTCGCACGGTCACGGTCGACCGCGCGGGATTATCCCGGTCGCGGATGTACCGCCGCCGGTCTACCACGGACGGCTCGCGCTCCGTTTTACTTAAATAAAGACCCCGGTTCGCCCGTCGCACCTCGGACCCGCGCTGGAGGCGGGACTTGACACCGACGAACGCGGCCCGCGATCGCTCGCACCGCGACTGTCCGATCATGTGGGGTTCGGGACTGGATTCGTGACTCGTGACGCGCACCCGACTGCCCGGTCGGGCGCCGCGTGTGGTATTTGTCCCGGCCCCGCTGCCGAGCTTCGACGGGCCACCGGTTTGGAGTGGCCCTCATCATGGAACCGCTGTTGATCGGCGGGCTCGTCGTCGTCGCTGCCCTGATGGGCATCGGCGGCACGTACCTTGTCGTGCGCCGATCGCCCCCCGTCACCGTCCGCGAACCCGCCCCCCCGATCCCGAAGTGATGCGCCGCGCCGAAGCGCGCGGCGAGGAACTCGTCGAACAGTCCCGGCGCGACGCCGAGCGCATCGTGCGCGAGGCCGAACTGAAAGCCCGGGACGAGGCCGTCCGGCGCCGCGAGGAACTGAGCCGCGAACTCGATACCGCCCGGTCCGAGGTGCGCGACCTGGAGCGCCGAGTTGAGAAGCGCGAGGACGCGGTCGAGCAGCACCAGCGCGAACTCGCCCGCAAAGAAAAGTACGTGGACGGGCTGAAAGAGAAGATCGCCGAGCGCGAGGACGCGCTCGATAAGAAGGCCCACCACCTCGACGGCCTCATCGACAAGCAGACGAAGCAGCTCCACGAACTCAGTGGGCTGTCGCGCGAGGACGCGCAGAAGTTGCTCCTTGAGCGCCTGGAGCGAGAGCTTTCCGACGAGATCGCGAAGAAGATCCGTCAGCACGACGAGCGGATGAAGCAGCAGGCCGAGGCCACCGCGCGCGAGATCGTCACCATCGCCATCCAGCGCTACGCCGCCCACCAGACCGCGGGCGCCACCGTGAGCACGGTGGACATCCCGTCCGACGACATGAAGGGCCGCATCATCGGGCGCGAGGGGCGGAACATCCGCACGTTCGAGAAGCTGACCGGCGTGGACGTGATCGTGGACGACACCCCGGGCGTGGTGATCGTGTCCGCGTTCGATAACGTGCGCCGCGAAACGGCCCGGATCGCGCTCACGAAGCTCATCCAGGACGGGCGCATCCACCCGACCCGCATCGAAGAAGTGGTTGCGGAAACACAGGCCGAGATGGAGAAGCACATCCAGGAACTCGGCACCCAGGCGGTGCTCGACGCGGACGTGCAAATGCCGCACGAGAAGCTGGTGTACCTCCTGGGCCGGCTCCGGTTCCGCACCAGTTACAGCCAAAACGTGCTGGCCCACTCGGTCGAGGTCGCGCACCTGTGCGGGATCATGGCGTCCGAACTCGGTCTGAGCCCCGCGATCGCGCGCCGGTGCGGGTTGCTCCACGACGTGGGTAAGGCCGCGGACCACGAGATGGAGGGCGGGCACCCAAAGGTCGGGGCGGAACTCGCGAAGCGGTACGGTGAGACGAGCAAGGAAGTATTGCACGCGATCGCCGGGCACCACGACGACATCACGATCGACAACATCTACACGGTGCTTGTGGCCTCGGCCGACGCGATCAGTGCGTCTCGGCCCGGTGCGCGGCGCGAGACGCTCGAAAAGTACGTGAAGCGCCTCGCGGACCTGGAAGCAGTGGCGTGCGGGTTCCCGGAGGTAGATCAGGCATTCGCGATCCAGGCCGGGCGCGAGTTGCGAGTCATTGCGAACGCCCAGCGCACCAACGACGCGGACGCGGTGCGCATCTGCCGCGACATCGCCCGGTCTATTGAGCAGCAGCTCGATTACCCGGGGGAGATTAAGGTTACTGTGATCCGCGAGAGCCGCGCGACCGATACTGCGAAGTGATGTGAAATGACTACGGGCGCTGCACAACAGCGCCCGTGAGTGTGGTAAGTACAAGCCAGATTACATTTCCTCGCGACGCCCGTTGCTGGCGAGCAGAATCAGGCCGCTTACCACCGCGATCCCACTCACGAGCGGTGGAACCCAGACGGTTCTCTCTTTTTCGCGCCACACAGCGTTGGGACCGTCCTCGGTCTTCTCGATCGTGACGTAGCTGAAGCCCTGCCAGCCCAGGCCCAGCGCGCCGAGGGCAACGAGTATGATTCCCACGATTCGCACGGTCCCCTCCCCCCTCAATCGTTCCGCGACCGGATCTCGTTAGTGTCCGGTCACAGAATCACCGTTCGAGTTTCATGCGGAAGTTCTGCGGGCATCGAGCCGGGCAGCGAAAGCGGCTGTGTCGGATTCCGCACTGTTGCGATCGGTCAACGCAGTGGCGGCTTCGTCCACGAGGCGCGGAACGCCACTCTCGATGTTCGCTTTCAGCGATGCCGAGACGGAGTTGAGCGCGGTTTCGGCCAGTTCCCTCAACTTGCCACCAATCATCCCCATGAACTCGTCCGCGATTCCCGGCTCCTGTGGCACCGATGGCGCGGATGGGGTCAGCGTCGGTTGCGGCGGAACCGGGGCCGACACCGCAGCAAGCGCGCTGAACGACTCGCGCCGCGACGCCGTCAGGAATCCGACGATCCCGCCGAGCAGCGCTGAAATCCCGACCGCGGCCAACGGGTTCTGGCGCACGTGCGACGAAATATCAAATGCGCCTTTCATACTTTCGCTCACAGCGGCCGTGGCTTGCTTGACCGTTTCGCTTACCGTTTCCGGGGCCTGCGATACGAACGAGCGGACCGCGCTGACGGTATCGGAGATCGTGTCCGCCGCGGTCTGCACCGTCCCGACCACTTGGTTCTCCAGAGCGGTCACCTTTTCGGTCAGGGACTCGCGCGTCTGAAGCATGTCCCGCTCGATCTCCTCGGGCGTCTTTTCGGCGGGGGTTACTTGGTCTGCCACGAGATGTTCTCCTTGAGCGCGTTGAAGGTTTTGTCCGGGAGCGGATTGAATCGTTCGAGCAAGCCGTAGCTCAACCAGCCGAGTACCCCGCCGGCCACCAGGAACAGGCTGCCCACGATGCCCCACGACGCCCACATCGGGAAGTGGAACTGTTCGTGCAGTAAGTACGCCAGCGCGGTGATTAACCCCAGTGCGCCGACGGTGGCGAACACGATGCCCAGCGCGCCGAACTCCGCGGCCCGTTTCGAGCGCTTGAAGTCCTCGCGCACTTCCGACTTCAGCATCTCGGCCTGTTGGCGGAGGAGCGTTTGCGCGTCGCTGATGATGCCCGAGACGAGCCCGGCCACGGAGGTCGAGGGATCGGTCGCGGCCCGGTTGGAACCGTCGTATGTGTTGGGAGGAACGGCTTCGGTGGTAGCCATCGGGTTCTCCTGGAGCTGTTAACCAATGCACCACTCGAATGCACGTTGCGTGCCGCGGGCAGAAACGCCCATGCGGTTACTGGCAGGCCCTGTTTTGCACGTGTGGACCGTCGTCTGATGTGCGGTGCTAGATAAGGGGCGCGCCCGCAAGTCTCGGGCCGCGCATGGGAGTGCCCCCAAATGGGCACACCGGCGCCGGCAAAAAAGAAAGGGGCCGACCAGTTTCCCAGTCGGCCCCCACGCGAGTCAGGCCCCACGAATTAGTGCCTGGCCGCTTGGATAACGATCTTCACAGCGTCCTTCGCGTCGGTCTTCGATTCCTCCGGGTCGAAGGCGATCCCGCCCTCCCCCTCCAACCGCGAAATATCGTCCTTGCTCTCGATCTCGTGAACCGTCGGGAGGTTCTTGAAGTCACCTCGAAGCGCCCGCAATGCGAACCGCTCCTGGTCGATGTCCGATCCCGACCGGAACCCCATCTCGCGGAACGTTGCGCCCAACCACGACGAGCGCCCGAACAGGTACTGGAGCAGGAACACCCCACCGGCGGCCGGGAGCACCAGCCACCACGGGTTCGAGAGCGCGGTTAAAGCCAGGCCCGCCACGATCAGCACACCGATCGTCGCCTTCGTCATCCGTCCCGCGCTCCACTCGCGCTCCAGTTGCGCGATCCGATCCGAAATGGCCTGCGGGCCGGCGTCCGCCAGGCACGCGAGGCGGCTCTCGAGCGAATTCTCCTTCAGGCACTCGCGGTTCGCGGTGATACGGAGGTTCATGGTGCGTCCTCAGGAGTTATGAGCTTGTGCGAACACCAGCACGCTGTACGGGCCGATGTTCACGGCCGCGTGGTTCGGCAACCCGTCGCACTCGCCGACTTCGGCAGTCACGTCGGAGGAAGGGTGGTTGCCGAACAGCGTGCTGTAACCCTCCCAGTCTGAGTTAAGAAGCAACTTCCATGCCCCAGGCGCGGGAAAACCGATGCGAAAATCCGCGCGCGCGTCGCGGTGGAAGTTCGCAACTACAATCACAGAATCATTTTCCCCGCCGTCCATCCACCGGTGAAACGCGATCACTTTTGCGGTCTCATCGGCCCGAATAACCTGGATATGTTGCCCGGCAAGCCCGCGCGTTTGCCCGCCCCGGTTCAACCGCAGATTAATCAAATCGCGGTACATCCGAACGATGCCCTTAAATTCCGCACGTTTGTCCCAGTCCACGGGGACGGTGTCGCGGAACCACTCGCCCTCGAGAAACTCCTGCCCCTGAAAGAGCATCGGAATGCCCGGTGCCGTGAACACCAGTGCCGCGGCGAGCGTGGACCGTTTCTGCGCGAACCAGTTTTTCGGATCGCCCGGTGCGATCTCGTGGACCACGCGCGCCTTCCCGTTGGCTACCTCGTCGTGGCTCTCGCTGTAAATCACGCGCTGGAAGACGTCCGCGTTGTAGCGGTTCGTGAGTGCCGCCGCGACCGCCTCCATCGACCGGTGCTCGTCCTCGGCCGCAATGACGGCCTCGCGGATCGGGTGAACGAACTGGTCGTCCCACTGGCTCCCGTACCCGGCCCCGCCCTCCCCCACCGGCTTCGTGATCCAGTCGTTGTGCTGCAGGTCTTCGGCGATGGTGATCGTGTTCGGGTGTTTCTCCCGGATCTCGCCGTTGATCCACTGCATCAGTGTCCAGCCGTCCGGGAGGTTCGGCTCCCCGTCCGCGCGCACGCTGCGAATGTAGAGTGTCATGTCCATGCGGAGGCCGTCAATGTGGTAGTCCTCGACCCACATCAGGGCGTTATCGCGAACGAACTGGCGCACTTCGGGGCGCCCGTAATCGGGCCGCGTCGCGCCCCACGGGGTCTCGTTCCGCCAGTCCTGGTAAAAGTAGATCCCGCCGCCGTTGTTCTCGCTCCACCCGTCGAACCGCCACAAATCGAGGTCGCTCGGGCCGAAGTGGTTGTAGACCACGTCCAGAATGACCGCGAACCCGTTGCGGTGCGCCTCGCGCACGAATTCCTTGAACTTCCGCGGCCCGCCGTAAGAACTCTCCACCGCGAAGATGTGGGCCGGGTTGTATCCCCAGGACCGGTCGCCCGCGAACTCCGCGACCGGCATCACCTGAATGCAGTTCACGCCCAGGCGCTTGAGGTGATCGAACCGCCGGACGATGCTCTCGAACGTCGCGGGCAGCGGGTCGTCTGGCTTCTCGTCGTTGAACGTGCCGACGTGCAGTTCGTAGATGACCATTTCGTTCCACTTCGGGCTGGGGAAGAACTCCTCGCCCCAATCGAAGTTCGGGTCGTGGACGACGCCGTTGCCGACGGAGTTGGTCACTTCGCGTGCGTAGGGATCGATCTTCGAGAGTTCGCCGGTAGGTGTGTTGAGAACGAACCGGTACTCCGCGCCGATCTTCGCGCCGGGCACGTCCACGTACCAGTACCCCTCGCCGTTCTCGCGGGTGAACAGGTTCTTGGTCTTGTCCCAGTCGTTAAACGTCCCGACCACGGCCACGCTCTCGGCGTGCGGCGCCCACACGCGGAACGCGACCCCGGTCGCGTGGGGAATCGCCCCCATGCCGGGGTGAACGGTCGCCGTCGAGGTCCGCCCGCGCCGAACTTCTGCGGCGGGGTACGGGCGGGTGCGTGCGATGGGCTTCGTCGCGGGCATTTGCGCTAACTCCTGAATGACGTCAGCGGGTGACAATCGCACCCGCCGACCGAAAGGAAAAGAAAACGTGAACCGTTCCGTTAACTCACGGCCGCCGGAGCGAGGTCCGGCGTCGTCGCGGCACGCGGTTCCACCAGCGCGCCGTCCGCGGTGCGGACCCCGGAACCGAATCGCTGGGCGTACACGAACGTGAGTTCCGCACCGAACAGCAGGATTTGCGTCGAGTAATAGATCCACACCAAGAGTACCACGAACGCGCCCGCGGCACCGTATGTCGATCCGACCGCGGCCTTCCCGAGGTACAGCCCGATCAGGTAGCGCCCGATCGAGAACAGGCCCGCGGTCACGCAGGCACCGATCCCCACGTCGCGCCACGCGAGCTGCGTTTCCGGCAGCCACTTGAAGATCATCGCGAAAAGCGCCGCGGTGAGTGCGAAGTTCAGTCCGAAGTTAATTACCTGTGCCAGTGAGTCCATTCCGGGCATCCACCCGGCGATGTGGCTGTTGACCCCTGCTAGTACCGCGGTCACCACGAGCGAAACGAGTAACAAGAACGCAGCCCCGCACACGAGCGAGAACGAGAGCAAACGCTCCTTGATGATGACGAGAACCCCGCCCTCGGGCTTACGGCCCGGCACCTTCCAGATCGTGTTCAGCGCGCTCTGCATGTCCGAGAACACACCCGACGCCCCGAAGAACAGCACCCCGAGCGCGATCACCGTAGCGATGATACCGTCGGACTGCGACGAGCTTTTCAGCACGAGTTGCTCCACGAAACTCGCGGCCTCGACGCCGATCGTGTCGCGGAACTGCTCGACGATCTCGCCCCGCGCAGCTTCCTGACCGAACGCGAGCCCCGCGATCGCGACCACCGCGAGTAGCAGCGGCGACAGCGACAGTGCGGTGTAGTACGCGAGCGCGGCCCCGATCCGCGGGGCCTTGTCCTCAATGAACTTCGAGCCGGAATCTCTCAACAGATTCCAAGTGTCTCGTGGTGTGATCTTCATTGCTTTGACCTCGCTGGTGACAAGCCCATTGCAACGTGCGCGCCAAATACCGGCCCAAAAACACAGCAACCCACCCGGACTGGGTGGGTCACTGCGAGCGGCACTGTTTACCGCTAGACAACGTCTCTGGTGGACCGGCCCCCCAAGACGAGGGACACGACGAACATCACCAAGAAGACGAAGAACAGGATCTTAGCAGCAACCATCGAGGTACCGGCCACATCGGTGAACCCGAACAGGGCCGAAATCAGCGCGACGACCAAGAACATGAGTGCCCAGCGGAGCATGACTATCTCCCAGTTAGTGGTAAGTGAGTGAAAGAGTATTGGTGAACTGTCGCGCCTCGTCGGGCGCGACAGGTTGACACGAAAATCAAGTCGTTTGTATTGTTTCTGTTGATCTGTTCGATCAGCAGTTTGTTCTATCATCCCGCCTTACGGCGAGTTGATTGATACTGATGCAGCCTTCGTGCCAATTCGCTATCCACCAATTCCCCACGACGCGAAACGCGGTACAAACAAGCCGCCAAACGCTAGAAATCGCAGCATTTTCCTGCTTCACACGCGACGCGACTCGTTTGTCGAGTTCGCGATTTTTATCTTTGCCGCGCGACTCAGAGCAGAGAAGTTCCCAACGTGATTTGTGGATTTCGCGCTCTGCGTAAAATGGTGCGTCCGGTCGACTGCTACCGGGCGATTCCCTAGCGCACTTCGCCTCTCAATCTGGAGAAACACATGGCCAATAAACCGTCCTCCCCCGCGCAGAGCAACCACACACCGGTCAGTCAACGCACGAACCCGGCAGCCGCGTCGGAATCGGTGTCACTGCAACCCGCTTCCCATCCCGCGAAAGTGAGCACCGACAAGATTCGAGCACGAGCGTTCTTCTTGTGGGAACAGGCCGGCCAACCGGAAGGTGACGGGGTCGAGTTCTGGTTGCGTGCGGAACAGGAGCTGGCCGCCCCGCGGTAGGTTGTGGCTGTGACCCCTCCCCAACCCCTCCCCTAAACGGAGAGGGGCTTCAAACCGTCTCGGACCGTATTGTGTCTGCTGTTTTTAGTTTCTGTTCCCCCTTCCTTCTTAGGGAAGGGGGTTAGGGGTTAGGTTGCCTTCCCTTCAGGATGGGGGGGGGTAGGTTCGGACTCCCACCAGAAACACAAGCGGCCCGCTCGATGTTCGAGCGGGCCGCCTCTGTTGTCAGGTTGACTCATACTTCTCAGCCACCGTGAATCACGATCGTGGCGTTCAGGGCCGCCGCGAACGTGACCCATAACCAGTACGGCACCATGAGCAGCCCCGCGACTCGCGACACCAGGAAGAACTCGGCCATCGTGACCGCGACCATAACCCACAAAAGGCAGATGTCGAGAAAGCCCAAGAGCGGGCTGTGCAGACCGAAGAAGCACACGCTCCACGCGAGATTAAGCCCCAGTTGCACGCCGAACGCACTCAACGGGCAACACACGTCGTCGCTGTTGCGCTCGACCCAGACGATCGAGGCCGCGATCGCCATCATCGCGTACAGCGCCGCCCAGACCGGGCCAAACACCCAATCGGGCGGGGTCCACGTCGGCTTCGAGAGTTCGCGGTACCAACTGTCCACCGCGGGAGCGGTGATAAGACCACCGAGCACACCAACGAGAGCGGTCGCGGAAACGATCACCGCGACCCCGGTCAACCCCGGCCCCGGCTTGGTCGTGCTACCGACAGAATTGCACGTGAGTGAAGACATGACGGAAATCCTTTCGGGCGCCGCGGTGCCTTTACCACTCAATCGTGGTGACTGCAACCGAGAAGGTGATTCAATCCCTCGACGTGCCTCCGGCACGCGGGCAGCAGGTCACCGCGAATCATCCGGTGGCAGTCCGGGTGGATGTCCTCGTTGTGGAGCGCGTCCTCGTATGCGCCGATCCCGTGTTCTTCGCCCTGACGCAGCGCCGCCAGCACGGTCGCGGGGCCGAGAGCTTTTGCGGTCGCGGTTACGGTCGCGGTGAACGTTCCCCAAACTTCGGAGCTTTCCGCGGGTGCCCCGCCGAACGTAATCACGTGGTCGCGCAGCTCGCGCACCGCGCGGCTGTGTTCGTCGCGGATCTTTTGCAGTTCGGCGACGACTTCCGGGTCGTCGAACTTGCCCATCGCCTGGGTGTACGTTTCGACCGCCGACAGCTCGCCCCGCAACAGTGAGTTCAGGGCGTCGGTATCGCAGGTCATCGTTTCATGCGTTGCAGTGCTCATCGGGGACTCCTCATGTGAAACGCCCGCCGGCGGGTGCCGACGGGCCGGGACGTGCGCCGCCGATCGGTCACTTGTTCTCAAGTACCTTCACTTTGAAGGTGCCGCTCGTGGGCTGCCCCTCAGCCGGCGTACCGGTGATCTTGATTTCGTGCTCGCCGATCGCCGCGTCCTTCGCGGGCGTTACGGTGATCGTGAATTTCGTATCGCCCTCTCCCGCCTTGATCGAATCCTTGTTCAACTTGACGTCGATCTTCTCCGGCTTCGACGCGACGGACAGCTTCACGTCTTTCTTGAAATCGGAGCCGCGATCGATGCTTGCGTCGTAACTCTCGGAATTACCCTGCTTCACGTCTTTAGCAAGGGTGGAACTAGTACCACCGGGCAGCGAGAGTTTAAACGAAGCGTTCGTCCCGGGCGTACCACCCTCGGGGCTCTTGTTGCACCCGAGTCCGAACGCCACCAGTGCCGCGGCCGCGGTATACCAAACGCGCATTATGTGTCCTCTTGGGATCAGCAGATTCTCCCGACGGGAGTGTCGGGTACGACTGAGTTACGCAACCGCTGTGCCATACCGACCCGCGCCGCGGCATGAGCGTTGCATTGAAAGGAGTCAGTAGGTCGTAACTGGAACGGGCCAGCGGCCCTTAACTCATGCGAATTGGAGCAGGATCATGCCCATGCTTTCCCACCCGGCATTCGGTCCGCGGACGGCCCTCGGATACGTCACCGGCGGTTCCTTGTTATGCGTGTGGACCCTCGTGTGGTACTTCACGCGCGAGTACGAGTTGAACCGGTCTCAGTGGTTCTGGGTCGCGGGCCTGTTCCTTACGGGCACGACATTTATTTTCCTGGGTCTTATCCTCGGGCCGCTCGGTCGTGCGGCCCGGCAATCGGAACTGCCCCCGCAAGCAGCGCTTAATGCCGAAGCCATTATCCAACAAACTGCGGCCGCACACCCGCCCGCGGTCGTCGCGCCGGCCAACACGATTCCGGCCGCGCCCGTTGCTCCCGTGGTGACAACGGCCCCCACCACAGCGGCACCACAAGCACCGCCGCAAATCGTCCCCGCGCACTGAGAGCTCGCGATCTTCGACCCAACGCGAACCGCTCCCGAACTTCGGGAGCGGTTTTGTTTTTCCGGGCCATTCGCACCCGCTTGAGTTACGCGCCCTCTTCGGTCGGTGAAAGGCGCAAGCAAGAAGCATTTTTTTGACAGGATTAACAGGATCAATCGGATAAGACCGAACGCGAGATTGTCTTCTGAATCCTGTCGATCCTGTTAATCCTGTCAAAACTCTTCTGCTCTGTAACTGGAGACCTGCACCGGCGGCCCACACCGACCGTTCGCCCAGAAAGCCCCTGACAAACCGCGAGTGTTAACGGACGGATTGGCGCTCTGTCCTGCCCCCGCAATAAAAGCCCCAGGAAAACAACCGCGGCCGGGAATCCCCGGCCGCGATGACGTTCGATTGTCACATTCCGTTCTCATTTCGCTCCGCTCCGCTGCCGCCCGGCAATCAGTTCGGCGAGCGGCTTCGCGGCCCGTTTCGCGGCAATGATCCGGCGCACGCGCTTCGCAAGTCCTGGCTCACCCGCGGCACGGAGTTGGCCCGCGCGCTCGTGGAGCCGACGCAGCGTTTCCGCGGTCCAATCGGCCGCGGCCACACGGTCGGCGTTCAGCACCGCGTTGAGTTCGTCGAGGTCATTCGCGACGACCCCGCCGTAGTCGTAGATGAGCTGACAGAGTGCCAGCGACGCGAGGACCGTTTCCTGACCGGCCCGCGTGACGGCGGCTGATGCCGCGGCGTCCGTGTCTTTAAGGCGCTCCGCGAACACCGCGTGCGCGTATACCGCCCGGCACTCGCGCGTGAAATCATCATTGAGTAGTTCGAGCAGATCGTTTTTTGTGACGACGGATGGTGCGTATTTCGAGCGACGTTGAGTAATAGGGGTGACCATCGAATTGGGCCTCCGTGACATTGGGCGCACGTCGCAGAATCGCAAAGTATGTGCCACTCGTCACTTATTACCAAAGCAACGATACAAACGACAGCGACCCCGGGAACACTCCCGGGGCCGCTGCGGTACGTCACCGTTCCGAGATCAGAGCGCGCGCGCGGTGCGCCCGATGAGCAGCCCGACGCCGAAGCCGATGAGCAGAGCCGGGAGCGGGTGCTTGCGGACGAGGTTCGTCACTTCGCGCCCGAAGTCACCGACCGAATCGGACGCCGTGCTGTAGGCGTCTTCCGCCCACTGTTCCGCCTTGCCACCCGCGTGCCGAACAGTTTCACGCGCGTCGCCGGCCCACTCCTGGAGCTTTTCGCGCGCTTGACCGGCCACGTCGCCGGCACGGTCGATCAGCCCCTGTGCGTTATCGCGCACGCGGTCGACGACGTTCTGCCCCTCTTGCTTCGCGCCCTGAGCAGCCCCCGCGGCTTTGTCGGTCGCGTTCTTGGCGGCGTCGGCGGCGTTATCGATACCGGTCTTCATGCGGTCTTTGAGATCAGCCACAGTAGAACCTCCTAAGAGTTTGAAGTCCGGGGGAAACCCGTTCTCCCGATGACACCACACCGTTATGCACCCGCCGTGCCAACCAGTTCAGTTCCGGCCCGCGTCAGACGCTCCGTACCCGATGTCTTTTGAGGTAGTAGAGTTGGGTGCATCTCGGCGAGTCGCTTGCGCGTATCGCCCAGGGTCCGGTCGATCCCGTCCGTATTCTTGATGGTTTCGCTGCGCGGATCGAGTACCGCCGATTCACAACCCCAGCGCCCTACGAGGAGTTTCACGTCCGAGAACCGCTGGCGCATCCGGGCCAACAGGTAGCGCGCGTGAGACACGCCGCCGGGCGGCATCGTGGCGATTACGACCACCGCGGGCCGGAACTCGGCGACCAGTTCCATCAGTTCGGAAGCCAGCGTCTCATCGCCCGCGACCTTCACTTCCCAGCGGGTCACGTCGAGGGTCATCGCGAACACTTCGGCAGTCACGTGCTCGGCTTCGTCCCGAGCGGGAACCACGAGCACGCGCACCCGCGCGTCCGTCGCCCCGGTAGCAGGCGCCCGGAGTTCCGCGATCTCCTCCGCGACTTCGCGCGTCGCGCCGACCACGAACCGCAGATCGGCCTTATCCAAATCCCCCGCGTCGTGGTCGCGCCGCGCCAGACAGAGTGCCGGAACAATGATCTGATCGAACGCGGTATCGGGTCCGTGTTCTCCCGCCACGGCCAGCGCGATTTCGGCGGCTTCGTCTTGGTCGCGTGCCGTGAGACGCTGGTAGAACGCGACTTGCGGTTCCAGTGCGGGTTCGTCGCCGAGCAGCACAACGAAAAACTCGAACTGCCGGACGTGGCGCCCCAACACCAGAAGGCACACGGTGAGCGGACCGGACAGGATCAGGCCGATCGGCCCCCACAGGAACGCCCAGAACGCCGCAGCCACAAGTTGTGCCACTTCCGACAAGCCCATGCTCTTGCCGTACAGCGTCGGCTCGACCACGTTGTTGCAGAACGTTTCCAGCCCGATGAACAGAGCGAGGACCGCAACCGGTTGCCCCCACCCGCCGCCCCAATCGGGAGCCGTTGCGAACGAGAACAGTACCGGCGGGATCAACCCCACCCACGTTCCGATGTACGGCACGTAGCGCATCAGCGTGGCGATGAACCCCCACAACAGACAATACTTCACTCCCAGAATGAACAGGCCGACCGTAATGATGGCCCCGAACGCACTGTTCACCATCAGTTGGCTGAACAGGTATCGGCTGATGCGCTGGGACGCATCGTCCACGGCCTTCGTAGTTGTGGTCACCTTCCCGGAACCCAGGAGTCGAATCATCCGGTTGCGCAGATCTTCGCGCTTCAGGAGCATGAACACGGTCAGGATGAACGTGAACGCCGCTTGCCCCAGGAATTCGGCCGCGGGACCGAGGTACACGTCCAACTGAGAAGTGAACGACGACGATTGCGTTTCAACCACCATCGGGGGCGTCGCAGGCTTCGGGGACACGGCGTTCGATACGTCGTCGATCAGTTCCCCGAACCGACTATTCCCGTTCCCAACAACCCATTCCTTCGCGGCCGTGACCTTCTGCCGGATCGTGTCCCTTTTGTCCGGGAGCGTGTCGGCCAGTTGCGTGACCTGCTGCGTGATCGCGGCCCCGACCCCCGCGGTCACGAGGACCAGGAGCCCGACCGTAACGATAACGGCCGGGGTTCGCCCCAACCCGCGCCGCTGCAACCGGTTCACGACCGGCGCCAGCACAAACGACAGGAAGACCGCGAGCGTTACGGGAATGAAAATTGAGCGCGCCCAAAAGAGCAGCGCGATGAGCGCTGTACCGACGACCGTCGCGGAGAGCGCGACGAGAGCGCGTTGCCAGTCCGATGCCATGATGAGTCCCCTTCCGTGTCAGAAGCACCAGCAAATGTGCTTCAATACACGCAAGGGGAGTGCCACCGCGCGCGGCAACTTGGTGCCCGGTCGAGCGAACCGAGGTGCGCGGTTAGAAGTGTCGAATCTGCTTCAATTACTGCGAATCAGGCCGAGCGGGTGACGGGCAAGTGAACGGTAAACGTGGCCCCGGTACCCGGCCCTTCACTGTGTGCAGAGACCGTGCCGCCGTGCATCTCCACGAGCTTGCGCACGAGCGCCAGACCGATCCCCAATCCGGCCTGCGACCGGTTCAATGTGCGGTCGACCTGCGTGAACAGCCCGAAGAGTTGCGGGAGCACGGCGGCCGAGATGCCGACCCCCGTGTCGCGCACGCTCACCGTCACGCGCCCTCCAACGGGCTTCACGGTGAGCCACACCCGACCGCCCGGTTCGGTGAACTTGCTCGCGTTGTTGAGGATGTTGCCGAACACCTGCGTGAGCCGAACCCGGTCACCGTCCAGTTTCACCGGGGCGGTTGGAACATCCACGATCAGTTCCAGTCCGGCTTTCTCGAACAGCGACCGGCTCATATCGAGTACGGACTCCATGATGTCCTGAACCGTCAGCGTCTCGATGGTCAAGCGCAGCTTCCCGGTGGTGATCCGGGACACGTCCAGGAGGTCTTCCACGAGGCGCTTGAGCTGCGCGACTTGGCGCTCCATGCGCTCGCGCTGGCGCCGGACCGTGTCGCCCGTATCGTTCGCGAGTCGCAGGATTTCCAGGGCGTTCGTGATGGGGGTGAGCGGGTTCCGCAGTTCGTGGGCCAGGAGCGCGAGGAACTCGTCCTTGCGCTTGTCGGCCTCGCGCAGAGCAGCGTTCGCGCGCGCCAGTTCCTCCGTGCGCTCCTGGACCTTGCGCTCCAGTTCGGCCGCGGCCCGAGATTGGGCCACCGCGAACCGGATCGCCCGGTCCAGAAGTGAAGAAGTGAGTCCGGCCTTCTCCAGATAGTCGTCCGCACCCGCGTCGAGTGCCTCGAGGTCCGTGCGCGAGTGCGCCTGCCCGGTGAACAGAATCACCGGCGCCGAGCGCCCGCGGGCGCGGGCCTCGCGGAGCAACTCGATGCCGGTGCGCGCTCCGAGGTGAAAATCCAACAGGTACACGTCGTGGGTACCGGTGCAGATCGCCTCAAGCCCCTCCCCGTAATGGGGCGTCCAGTCCAGGGTGTACGGCCGACCGGGAACGTCCGCCAAGCGCTCCTCAGTCAAGAACCGGTCGTCCTCGTCGTCGTCGATTAGCAGTACCCGGGTGGCGAGTCCGGGGGCGCGGTCAGCCTTGAGATCCGTTCCCATCGGGGGGCAGCTCCACAATTTCCAACCAATACTTCCCAAGCGTTCTCACCACGTCGACCAGGCGCTCAAAGGTGACCGGTTTCGTGATGTACGACGCGGCCGACAAATCGTAACTCCGCAGCACGTCCTCTTCGGCCTTGGAGGTCGTCATGACCACAACACGAATGTTGCGCAAGCGCGGGTTCGCTTTAATCTCCTGGAGGGCCTCGCGCCCGTCCTTCCGCGGCATGTTCAGATCAAGGAGGATCAATCCCGGGAGGGGCGCCGCTCCTTCCCCGGCGAACTTCCCGCGCTGGTTCAAATAATCGAGTAGCTCCTCCCCGTCCTCAACGAACCGCAAATCGTTGGCCAAATGGTTCTCCTCGAACGCCTCCCGGGTCAGTTGCCGGTCATCGGGATCGTCATCGGCCATCAGGATGGTGATCGGTTTGCTCCGGTCGGACATCGGTCTTATTACCCTCGTGCGGTTGAGTTTGGTGGACCGGGACGGTAACCACAAACGTGGTCCCCTCCCCCGGCCGGCTGTGGGCCGTGATCGTCCCGCCGTGCCGCTCGGCGATCTTGCGACAAATAGCGAGCCCGACCCCGGTCCCCTCGTACTCGTCCCGCCCGTGGAGCCGCTGGAACACTTCAAAGATCCGGTCCCGGTACTTCTCGTCGAACCCGATCCCGTTGTCCCGCACGCAGAAGCGGTAAAACGGTCGGCCCGCCCCGGGCTCGTTCGGATCCGGGGCCACGAGTTCGGACGTGATCTCCACCACGGGTGGGACACCCGGCCGGTGAAATTTTACCGCATTGGCGATCAGGTTCTGAAACAACTGCCGCATCTGCGTCGGGTCCGCGTGGACCGCGGGCAGCGCACCGATTACGACCCGCCCGTTCGCCTGCCCGATCCGAATGTCGAGGTCCGACACGACCTCCCGGACCAGTTTGTCCAAATCGATCTGCTTGAACGGGCGCTGTTGCGTGGTGACGCGGGAGAACGTGAGCAGGTCATCAATGAGCCGGCGCATCCGACCCGCCGCGGTCAGCATGCGGTCGACGTACTCTTTTCCCTTGTCCGGCAGTTCCTCGCGGCACTTGGTGACGAGCCGGTCGCCGAACGCCTGGATCTTGCGGAGCGGTTCCTGCAAATCGTGCGAGGCGATGTAAGCGAACTTCTCCAGTTCCCCGTTGCTGCGTTCCAGTTCCGCGGCCACCGCCCGGACCTTCTGTTCGGTCCCCTTCCGCACCTCGATTTCGCCGGTCAGGGCCACGTTCGCCTGTTCCAGCGCGGCCGTGCGCTCGCGCACCACGTGTTCGAGAAAATCCCGCTGGCGCTTCTGGTCGTCGATGTCGGTGAGCGTCCCGACCCACTCGCCGACCGCCCCCGTGGGGTCGCGCAGGGGAATGGCCGCGGAGAGGAACCAGCGGTACTCGCCGTCGGACGCCCGGCGCAAGCGGAACTCCTGCGAGAACCCGTCGGCCCGTTGCGCGACCGCGAGCTGCCACCCGGCGCGGAGCCGGTCCGCGTCGTCCGGGTGGAGCAACTCGCCCCGAACCCGGTCTGGCGCCCGGACTCCAGTTCCGCTCCGGTGAACTCGGTCCAGCGCCGGTTGAAGAACGTCACCGCGCCCTGCGGGTCGGAAGTCCAGACGATTTGCGGAACGGTCTCGGTCAGCGTCCGGAACCGCAACTCGCTGGCCCGCATTTGCTCCTCGGCCCGGCGCTGCTCGGTCACGTCGCGCGACACCCCGAGCAACCGGTCCGGTTGACCGTTCGCGCCCGGGAGCGGGGCCACCGACACGTCCCAGTACCGCGGCGTACCTTTCGCGGTCGGGCAGAATCCCTGGAACCGCCCGACGGTTCCGGCCCGGGCGCCCGTAACGACTTCGCGGATCGTTTCGCGGTTCGCCACCGGCCACTGCTCGGCCCACGAGCTCCCTCGAATCGCATCGAAGTCGTCCACTTCCATGAGCCGGCACCCGGCCTCGTTCATCTCCAGCACGCGCCCGTCGAGGTCGAACACCTTGAGGCAGTCGGGGCTGTTCTCGAACACGCTCCGGCGGAACGCCTCGCTCGCGCGGATCTTCTCCACGGCCGTTTTCTGGTCGTGGATATCGGCCATCGATCCGATCCACTGGTCCACGCGCCCGTCCGCGTGACGCAGCGGAACCGCGACACTTTGGAACCAACGGTAGGCGCCGGTCCCGGTGTGCATCAACCGGAACTCCTCCCCGAACCGGTCCGCGGTGCCGGCCGCCGCATGGTTCACGGTTTCCTGCCACGCGGTGTACACGCGGTCCCGGTCGTCGGGGTGAATCGCTTGTGTCCACCCGCGCCCGTGAGCCTCGTCGAGTTGCAGCGCGGTCTGTTCGATCCAGCGCTGGTTGAAGTACGTGATCTCGCCGTTCGCGTCCGCGTTCCAGACGATGTGCGGCACGGCCTCGGTCAGAGTCCGGTAGCGTTCCTCGCTCCGGCGCACCGCGAGTTCGGCGTCGCGCTGGTCGGTGATGTCCAGGCACAAGCCTGCGAACCCCACGAACGTGCCCCCGGCCGTGTGGCGCGGGGTGCCGCGCGCCAGCACCCACCGGTACTCCCCGTCGTGCCGGCGCAGGCGGTACTCCAGCCCGAACGGTTCGCGCCGGTCGGCGGCACCGTTGTAGGCGTCCATATACCGGGCGCGGTCGTCGGGGTACACGTCGTCGACCCAGCCGAACCCGGCCAGTTCACCCGGAGAGCGTCCGGTGAACGCCAGCCACGTCTTGTTGAAGTACGTGCGGCGCCGGTCCGGTTCCGAGAGCCAGATGAGGGCCGGGGAGCTGTCGGCCATCGTCCGGAACCGCTCCTCGCTCTCGCTCAGCGCGCCGCTCGTCCGGCGCCGGTCGATGTACTGCGCGACGCTCGCGGCGATCGGGTCGAGGTCCGCGATTAGCGCCCCGGAGAGTCGCGTGCCCGAAACGAGTTCCAACACGCCGAAGGCGCGCCCGTCCACGGTCAGGGGGTAGCCGGCAAAGGCGCGCACTCCCGGTTGACCCAAATCCGGGTCGTTCCGCGCGTCGTTCGTCACGTGCGGGCGCCCGGTCCGGGCGATCCGGCCGATCAGAGAATCGGACATCGCCACGCGATCGGGAGCGACCGGGAGGTCGTCCGAGCCGGCCCCGGCAATTCGTTCCAGCCCCTCGCCGCTCGCGTCGGCGAGCCAAATACGCGCGCACGCCATATCGAGCGCGTCCGCCAGCGTTTCCACGCAATTCTGGAGCGCGGGGGTCGTTTCGCGAGTGGTCGCGAGGGCCGAGGCCACGTCCGCCCGGAGCGCGGTCGCCCGGGCGCGCTCGGCCAGTTCGTCGGCCGTGCGCTTCTGCTCCGTGATGTCGTGGAGCACGACCCCGGCCCCAAGTGTCCGCCCGTCCGCGCGGCGCACGGGGAACGCGGTCACGTGCCACGCCAGCGTGCCGTTCTCGATGGCGTGGTTGGGGCGCTGAAGGGTGCCCGAAAACCCGCCGATCGCGCCGGTCGCGATCAGCCGATACGTTTCGGCCACGTCGCTCGGGAAATCGGGCAGTACGTCCGTGAGTTTGCGCCCCAAGTGCTCGCTCACCGGCTTGCCGTTCGCCGCGGCGAGGTACGTGTTCACCTTCTCGTATCGCAACTCGGGATCGAAGAACACGATCCCCACTGGCGCGTTGTCGAAGAACGCATCCAACCGCGCGAGTGCTTCGGCGGCCTGGTTCCGCGCGGCCGTCAGTTCGCTCTCGTTCTGACGCAAGGCCGCCTCCACGACCCGGCGCCGGACCACCTCGGATTCTAACTCCTCCTGGCGGTTCAAGGCCGACGCGAGCGCGGCCCGCGCCCGGCGCTGAGCAACCCGTTGCGACTCCCCCAGCGCCGCACACGCCACGCCGCAGAAGAAGAACAGCGCGCTCGCCAACTGGTTCCCCAACCCCGTAATGAAGAGCGTCCCCCGCGGGGCCAAGAAAAAGTACATGTACCCGACTACGCTGATAATCAGGGTCACCAGCGCGGGCCGGAACCCGTGTTGCCAGCTCACGTACACGACCCCGAGCAGCGCGACGACGAAGATCTGGTCACTACTCAAAAGCGGGTCCACGACCCCGCGCACGAGCAGCGCGAGAACCCCGACCAGGATGCCGATGATGTAAGCGCGCCAGGGCACCCCGCGCACAGCACCTCGGGTGAGCGGCCGGTGCAACTTGGTGCCGGTGTCGGCCACGGACACGGCCTCGGCCACTGTGGGCATGACCCGCGGGATCACCTGGATCAGAGCCACCACCGCGACCCACGACAGGACCGCGGTGACGGCCTTCATCACCCCCTCGAACCGGTACACCGGGTACTCGAACAGCAGCGCGTCGATCAGGTGCGTGGTTCCGCACGCGAGGATGAACAGCGCGAAGAGGACGAACAGGCGCGGGAACGGCAGGTCGCGGCGCCGCGTAAAATAGAACAGCACCAGCGGAATCGAAACGTAGGCCAACCAGATCAAAAAGTCGCTGGTCGCGTGCAGCCAGATCAGGGCGGGGGTCCAACCGCTTCCACCCTCCCCGCGGCGCGTGAAGTCCGCGGGGTCGAACAGGCCGGTGAGTACCTCGAACATGGCTCCCCTGGGTCGGGCGAAGGGCCGAACGGGTCGGCGCAACCGGCACACTCCGTGTACCGTGACGCCGAACGGCGGGCGCGGCTGCTCTTATTTGTGTCGACCCAGAATTCGGAACGCAACGGATCCGAAAACACTCGGGTCAAAGTGCGGGTGTGTTCCACAGGACCAGTCCGGGGTGTAGAATACACGAGCAGACAATCAACGTGGGAACAGCGCATGGTTAACGACACGACTCCTGCACCTTCCGTGCCAGCCCCCGCCCCCTCTCCTGCGCAACGAGTCCTGGTCGTCGAGGATCTGGAAGACACTCGCACTTCGCTCCAAGAACTCTTGCAGATGAGCCTCGGGCTGGAAGTCGACACCGCCGAAGACGGCGCCGCAGGGCTGACGCTGCTCCGCAGCAAGCCGTACAGTTTGGTCATTACTGACCTGCGGATGCCGAAGGTCGGCGGAATGAAGCTGATCGAAGCGATTCAAGCAGAGAAGATCCCCGTAACCGTGATCGTCACCACCGGCCACGGGAACGTGAAGGACGCGGTCGAAGCGATGCGGATGGGCGTCTACGACTTCATGACCAAGCCGCCGGACCCGCAGCACCTCCAACTCATCGTCCAGCGCGCGCTGCGCGAGCGCACGCTGCGGGACGAGGTCGCCGCCCTGCGGCGCGAACTCGGCGACCGCCACGCCTTCCAGAACGTGCTGAGCCGCAGCACCAAGATGTACGACATGTTCGAGCTGATCGGCAACGTTGCCGACACCAGTTCGACGGTGCTGATCCGCGGGGAGACCGGGAGCGGGAAGGAACAGGTCGCGCGGGCGATCCACCAGGCGTCCACCGCGTTCCGGCCCGGCGAGTTCGTCGCGGTCAACTGTGGCGCGCTCAACGAGAACCTGCTCGAGAGCGAACTATTCGGCCACGAAAAAGGGTCGTACACCGGCGCCGACCGCAAGCGCATTGGGCGGTTCGAGTTGGCCCACAAGGGGACGCTGTTCCTCGACGAAATCGGCGACGTGCCGATGTCGATGCAGATCAAACTGCTCCGCGTGCTGCAAGAGCGCCGGTTCGAGCGCGTGGGTGGCACGGAGCCGATCGAGGTGGACGTGCGGGTGGTCGCGGCGACCCACCAGGACATGGAAAAGTTGGTGAAGGACGGGAAATTCCGCGAAGACCTTTACTACCGGCTGAACGTGGTACGAATCGACCTGCCGCCGCTGCGCGAGCGCGTCGAGGACATCCCGGTGCTCGTGTCGCACTTCTGTGAAAAGTTCGCGCGGATCAACCAGAAGCCGCCGACGGTCAGCCCGGAAGCGCTGGCGATGCTGACGAAGTGCCCGTGGCCCGGGAACGTGCGCCAGCTCGAAAACGCCATCGAGCGCGCCTGCGTAACCGCGCGCGACGGCGTCATTCGCACGAAGGACTTACCCCCGGAAGTGGGGCGCAAAACCGAGGGCGGGAAGAACCCGTTCCACGTCGACCTGACCCGTAAGCTACCGGATCAGTTGGCCGAACTGGTCGCGGCGTTCGAGGAGCGGTACATTCGCCGGGCGCTGAAGCGGTCGCGGGGTCACGTGGGTAAGTGCGCGAAGATCACCGGGCTGTCGCGCCGCAGCATCACGGACAAGATTGCCCAGTATAAAATCGACAAAGCGCAGTTCAAGGGCGGTGAGTGAGCGGTGAAGTGCGCAACACTCGGCACTGCTCCTGCCAGTGATCCTGGGACGGCGGGCGAAAACCCGCGATCATGCTCTCACAATAAGCTCACCAAAAAGGCGGACGAGACCATTCTCGTCCGCCCTTGTGTTTAGTTACTGCACCGTTCGTGTTCCAGAGAAAGACGTCACTTCGGCGCTACTTTCACGGCCGGCGGAGGAGCCGTGCGCGCCCCGAGTGGCGGGCGATTGGAGCCTGCTGCGTCCTCGGGATCGACGGTCACTTCGCCCCCGTCGATCGTGACATACGGCCAGAACAATTCCGGTTTGAGGTTGGTCGGGAACAAGCTCACGCTACCGTCGAAGCGCAGCGCTGGGGTGCGGTCCCAGCCCTTGTCGCCGAGTGGAGGAACCGCCCCACCGAACGGCAGGTCTGCGGGCTTCGACCAGATGACGCCCTCACCGGCTTCGATCACGGCGAGCGTGTTCGAGGTGCCGTCGTGGATCGATGTGATCGCGAGACCAGTCTTTTCCCCCTGCCGCAGCCACGGGCGCCCGAAAATTCCCTTTGGCTGCCCCTTTTGCGGATCAGAACCAATGAATCCCTGATAGAACGTCTCGCCCTTCGCATGGTCCCGGTCGGGCGCGAGGTACACCTTCGGCATCTTCTCGATGAGCGCCTTGTTGTTCGGGCCGTCCCACGCCTCGTCCATCTTGAACTGCCGGTAAAGATTGTCCTGTTCCAGATACGGCAGCAGGTGAACGCGCCAACTGAGTAGCACTTCGCCCTTCGGCCCGTAGACGTTCGTAGGGAACCGGCCGTTTGCGTCGTGATAACTGTGAAGCGCGATGCCGATCATTTTCAGGTTGTTCATCCGCTGCTCGGCCTTCTTACGGCTCTGAACGGCCTGGAGCAAATCACCGAACGCCTTCGACGCGACCGGACCGGCATCGACCTCGGTGCTCGCGAGCACAGCCGCACCTTCGGTCTTCACGCTGACCTTCTTCAAGCTCGCGGCGAACGTGCTCACGATCGGCGCCGCGGACTTCTCGAACGGCCGGCGGCTCTCCTTCATCTCCGCGGCCCACTCGTTCAGCTTCTCGGCGACCGTCCCGATGCCCTCTTCGAGCACCGGCGCGGCCCTCTTCGCAGCCGTCGCGTCGTCGAACGTGAGCGTCAGTTTGAGTTTCGCGGACTCGTTGAGGTCGCCCGTAATGACCGCGTTGCGCGCCGCCAGGAGCGCGGTGTACGGCACCAGATCGCGCGGCACGTGGCGATCGAATTCGCGGAACAGCGGCGACAGGTGAACGCCCGCCGCGAACGTGTGGTTCCCCGCGGCCGCGAGCGCGTCGGCGAGCGGCCCGGTCGCGTTCTTCTTCAGGCTCGCGCCGAGCAGGGCCAACCGTGTGAGTTCGCCGTTCCGCTCCCCCGGGAGAAACACAAGCGTGCGGTCGTCCACCAGGAACAGCACCGAGAACACGTTGCGTGCGAGCGAGTAGCACAACGGTTCCGCGTCTCCACCGTCCGCAGTCGCCGAGCACGAGTCCGCGTCCTTGGGATCGGGAACCACTTCGACCGGGCGCTCGACGGGAGTAGGCGACTTCGCCTCGATTCGCGGCGGGGCACCACCAAAAGCACGCTGACCGGGGAGCAAATGGCTCTCGAATACCGGTTCGGCCTTCAGGTTCTTCAGCACGCGGACTTCGTTGAATGGGGCGGTCGTGGTCACGACCAGGATCGGCTCCGCCCCACCGTGCGGCACGAGGCGCGGCCAGAACAGCGTGACGCGATCGATCTCCATCGGCGAAACACCGATCACTTCGGTCAGCCCCGCGAAGCGCGTCCGGTTGCTTTTCGCGAGTTTGCGCGAAGTACGGCCTTTCAAAATCGGGGTTGCGCGCGAGGTCAGAAAACCTTTGAGCGTGACGAACGCGCCGGCCGACTTTCGGCACGACCGGCAGTGCGGAAGCCGCTGGTGACGCCTCACCGGGTCCGCTTCCCGGTAAAGGTGGTTGTTGTGCGGTCGAGGGTGCGTACAGGGATAGCCCGGCTATCAGCGCCAGCCCGGGCAGGAGTCGTGCCTGGATCACGGTGAACACCTCGGGAAGAGGTCGGTGTTGAGTGTGAAGCGGCGGCTCACGTTGACCGCCGCACCCGATTACGGCAGGTTGATGACTTCGCCGCCCTGAATCGTGACGAGTGAGCGGAGCGTTTGTTCCCCGACCTTGCTCGGCCGGAGGATACGAACGCTCCCGTCACCCATCGCAGCGATGAACTTGTCCGCGTCCTTGTCGCCGAGTTGCGGGAACGGGATCTTGCCGTCGAACGCGAGCACGTCCGGCTTGTACCACGGCACCGCTTCACCGGCTTCGACGATCATGAACGTGTTGCTCGTACCGTCGGTGATCTCAGTAACTCGCGGCCCCTTTTGTCCTTCCGTGAGCAACGGGCGATCGGTCCCCTTCGCGCCCTTTGGAAGAGTGAAGATGCGGAAGTACGTGTGCCCCTTCGGGGCCGGGCGCCCCGGGATCTCGAACACCTTCGGCATCTCCATCGCTTCGAGCTTCTTCAGGTTGGCGGGATCGTCCCAGGATTTCGTGAGGTCGAGCACCTTATACAAATTGTCCTGCTCGATGTACGGGAGGATTTGGACGCGCCAGCTCCACGCGGGCGGTTTATCGCCGAACGGATACACGTCACTCGGGAAGAATCCCAACGCGCTTTCGTAGTTGTACATCCCGAGCGCGAGTTGCTTGAGGTTGTTGAGCCCGCGTGCGCTGTTTGCGGCGGCCGCGTAGGACTTGGGCAGCGCCGTGGCGATCTTCGCGATTGCGTCCTGGTAGGGCAGGTCGGCGGTCGCGAAGACATCAACCCCGTTGGCCTCGATCTTTGCCGCTTTCAGGACCGCGATAAACACTCCGAGCAGCGCGTGTTCGGCCGAGTCCTCTTTCTCCTTGCGGCTCGCAAGCCCCTTCTCGGCTGCGTCCGTGATCTCACTCACCCCCTCCTTGAGGACAGGTGCCGCGCGTTGCGCGCTCGCCTCGTTGGGGAACGTGATCTTCAACGCGCCTCGCGCGGTCTTGTCGAAATCCGCCGCGAACGTCACCGTGCGTGCTTTGAGGAGGGAAACATAGGGTGCCAGTTCTCTGATCTCAGAGGCTCGCGCGAACTCAGCGAGCGGGCGGGCGTCGAGTGCGAACGCGATGTCGTGCTTCGCGGCGTCGGCCAGTGCGACCGCCAGCGGGCCGTCCGTCTTTTTCGCAACGAGCTGGCCGACCAGTCCGGCGAGTGTGAATTGACCGCGTTCGGGGACGTACAGCACGGTGCGGTCATCAGCCAACACGATCAGCGAGAACGCGCCGCCCTTGGTGCGAATGACGTTGCTGTGCGCTCGCGATTCGCGTTCGCCGTTCAAGAGTTTGATTAATTTCGCTTCGTTGTACGGCTTCTTCGTCGTGACGAGCAGCAAAGGTTCCGGATCGCGCATCAGGGCCGGTACGAACACCGTCAGGCGCTCGATGTCGCCCATCGGCACGCCGATCGCGTCTTCCGTGGGGCCGGACTTTTGTGCGACGAACCAGTCGCGGAGCGGCTTGAAGTCGGGGTTGTCCCACAATTTCCCGACGTTCACCGTGAAGAACGCGAACGAGTCGGTGGGAACCCCTGCGAGTGCCTCTGGTTTCGCAACCTGGGCAGGCGGCTGTGAGATCGCCGGGGGTGCCGTGGCCGAAACAAGCAAGAGCGGCACAAACAACGCGAGACGGGTGCGCATAAGAGAACTCCGAGAGCGAGACGTGCGGGGCCGCCGGTCCCAGAGATAATACCGCGAAGCGCGCGCCGGGGCCAACACCCACCAACGGGCTTTATCACGTCTTCACACCGGAGTCATTTCATCAATATGCGTGTTTCTGCTTTGAAAAGAGCATGCGCCAGACCGTGAGGAACACGATCCGCAGATCAAAAAGTGGGTTCCAGTGACTGATGTAATAGAGGTCGAACTGGACGCGCTTGCGGAGCGACGAGTTGCCGCGCCAGCCGTTTACCTGCGCCCACCCGGTGATACCGGCCTTCACCGCATGACGTGCGTTGTAGTTGGGGATCGACTTCGCGAACTGCCGCACGAACACCGGGCGCTCCGGGCGCGGGCCGACGATGCTCATGTCGCCCCACAATACGTTGAAGAATTGTGGGAGTTCGTCCATGTTCGTGGCCCGAAGCACGGCCCCCAGGCGCGTGCGCCGCGGATCGTTCTTCGCGGTCATTTGCGGACCGTTGGCTTCCGCGTCCACTCGCAGCGAACGGAACTTCATCATCATGAACGAGCGCCCGTTCAGACCGCACCGCTCTTGCCGATAGAGAACCGGACCGGGACTGGTGAGTTTGACGAGAGCGGCGATCAGCGCCATCAGTGGAGCGGTCAGCGTGATCGCGATGAGCGCGAGCACGATGTCCATCGCGCGTTTCACGATCACGTTCAGCCCGTGGTGCGGGTTCTCGCGCAGCCCGACCACCGTCATGCCGTGGATCTGCGTCGTGGTGAACGTCATCCCCGCCACGGCGGGAAGATCCGCGATAAGTTGTACGTCCACGACCGTTTGCGACAGGGCCGTGAACACCCGGCGCGCGTCCGCGTAGCGGTTCAGCGGGAGCGCGACGAAAACGTGTTCGATGTGGTGTTTCTCGACGAGTTGCGGCAGTTCCGCGAGCGAGCCGAGGAGCGGCAAATCGGCCCCGGAACCGCGGTGCCCTTCGTCCTCGACATACCCCACGGGTTGAATGCCGGACCAGTTCACCGCGCGCAGCGTGCGGACCGTGCGCCGCGCGAGCCGACCCGTCCCGACGATGAGCGCGTGGCTCTGGTTCACCCCGCGTGCGCGTAACCGGCGCATCCCGGTCCAACTGATGCGCCGGGCGATGAGCAGGGAACAGAGGGTGCCCACGGCGAACATCACCATCGCGCCGCGGGACTCGTACTGGGCTTGCCGGGCGAAACTGGTCGCCATCACGAGCAGGGCCATCAGCCCGACGCCGCGCGCCGCGGCCGCAAGCTCCTCGCGGAACCGGCGCAACCGGTGGACCTCGTACATCCCCGCGAACCGGTACGCGATCCCCGCCACGAGCATAATGAGTGGGAGCGTTCGCAGATACAGGGTGAAATCTGGGACACCCCGGTGCGCGGTGAACAGTCCGGAGTAGAACCGCACCGAGTATGCGGCAAGCCACGTTCCCGCGGTGAGGACGACGTCCCACACGAAGAACCAAGCGACGAGCGACTGACTGACACGGCGAACCATCGGGCGCCCCTGCCCTTCCATTCTGCGGCGCCATCTTGGCGCGCGGTCCGAAACGGTAGCACCCGCGCCGCGCCGCGTCAAGATGGGTAGAATTCCCATCGACACCGCGCGACCGCCGCGCTCAGTTCCAGTGCCCGAGGACCGACCCGTGCCGAACTCCGATCAGTTGCTCGCGAAGCTTTATGCGCTGCGTAAGGATTACGCCGACGATCCCGAAGACGAGACGTATCAGGCGCTGCACCACGCATTTCTGTTCATCAGCTACAACATGGCCGCGTTCAAGGACTACGTGAAGAAGGAAGCCGAGAAGGAAGAGAAATAACAGAGATTTCGCTCACCGACGGGGCCGTTTAACGTGTGAAAGTGAGCAGGTATGGGGCACACCCGTGCGTGTCAACGCGCGGGGTGGAATTACACAACAACGAGAACCCAACGAGGTTGCGCCGGGGCATTCTCTGATTCGTGGCTGAGCGTGTCTCGTTTGAGGAACGGGCGTCCCGGCAGTAGTGCGAAGAACCGGGGGAGCCGGTCGTCTTGGCTCAACACCGCGGCCCGCAGTTGCAGGGGGCTTGTGCTGAATCTTGTGTCAGGAAGGCGGGGTGGTTATTCCCCATCCTTCTTGCCTTACGGCTCTTCATTTCTGCAGTTCCGCGCGCAATTTCGCTTCGAGTTCGTCGGCCCGGTCGATGTTTCGCGCGCGGATGTCGTTGACCTCCCAGCGATCATCGGGCTTCTCGTACAGCAGCGGCTCGCGCGGAGCATCACCTTCGGGCACGCGGACCGGCACCAACAGGGCCGAATCTTCCGTGCGAATGGCAATTTCGGCCGCGTCACCGAGTTCGAGTTTCGTGCAGACGAAGGTGCGCGATGATTCCGCTTCGCCGTGCGCGAGCGGGAGAAGGCTGAAACCGCGAGAGTTGATAGGTGGAGTAGTCCCGAAGAGTGCGTGAAGGGTGTGGAACACGTCCGGCGGTTGCGTGAAGCCCAACACACGGCGCCCGGCTTGTTTCCCTTGGGGGAGGCGCATGATAAGAGGCAGGTGGACGAATTCTTCATGAAGCCAGGGGCGGTGCAACCCGATCTGCCCGTGTTCGCCGAGCGGGTGACCGTAATCCGATGTCACGACCCACGCTGCGGATTGGTCCAGCCCGCGCTCGCGCAGGTGCTCGAAAAGGCCACCGAGTTCGGCGTCGAGTTTCGTCACGACGGCTGCGAATGTGCGGTGCAGCCAGTCCCAGGCGTCGAGATCGCCCCGGTCGAATGGTCCGGTAGGCGGGTCGGCGAACGGTGTTACCGGTTCCTCTTCGGGCAATGGCTGAGGATCAGTTTCGACCTCAACGTCCGGCTCCTCAAGATCCTCAGTTTCGTGTTCAGCGACTTCCCCCTCACCGTCAATTTCGTCCGCGTTGTCCGGGTCATCCTCGCTTTGGTGGTCCGAATCCTCTTCGGGTTCCAGCTCCTCCGTGTCTTCCAAGTACGCTTCAAACACGTCCTGTTGCACGTCCCACGGCGGAATGAGTCGATCGGTCTCGACCCAGAGCAGGAAATCGGGAACGTCCGCGAGTCGATCGAGGATCGCGGGGAACGTGCGGAGCAACGCTTCGAGCGGGGAATCATCGGTCGCTTGCGGTCGGGCGTCGAACACTTCGTCCCAGCCGGCGTAGAACCAGTCGGGAGCGTCCGTATCGGGGTGATTCGCGCGAATGAGAATGGATCGGGGAGCAGAACCTAACCCCCTACCCTCCTTCCCTAGGAAGGAAGGGGGAACAGAACCAAACGCAACCGGCGCCACGCCGCTCTCACTGCTTTTAAGCCCCTCTCCATTTAGGGGAGGGGTTGGGGAGGGGTTCGAGCCACAACCTGCCCCCAGCCACGCCCGGCGCGCGGCGGTCGGTTCGGGGCAGTCACTGATGTGCCGGTCGAACGTGACGGCTTCGGACGCGAGGCGGTCGAGGTGCGGGGTGCCGACCCAATCGTTACCGTAAGCGCCCAGCCAACTGGCCGGGCACCCGTTCAGTGCGAAGAAGATGACTTTCATACGAGACGGATTCTTCCGGGTGCGAGTAGGTTCGCGAAGACTATTCTCTGCGGTCTTTGATGATAAGCTAGCGGGGTCCGTATCAGGACGGGAGGTTCAGCGTGCTCGGTCCGATCTTTTCGCGGGAACTCGTGACCGTGCCGCGCCGCAGCGGCCACTATGCCCAGCGCATGGCGCTCGTCGGGTTGCTCGGGATTCTGGGTATCACCACCTGGCAGGCCACAATCGGGTTCGCACGCGACGCGACCCTCGGTGAAGCTGCGAACGTCGGATTGCTCCTGTTCCAGATCGTCGCGTTCGTCCAGTTGCTCCTCACGCTGTTCTTCGCAACCCTCTCGGCCGCCAGCGCGGTTTCGCAGGAAAAAGACCGCCGGACGTTCGTGCTGCTCCTGCTCACGGATATGCGCGATTACGAAATCGTGCTCGGAAAACTCGTCGGTGCGCTGTTGCCGATTCTGATCCTGCTATTCGTGAGCGCGCCCGTTTTGTCCATGCTGCTGTTACTCGGCGGCATCAGTCCCGAGCAGGTACTTCAAGCGGTTCTGGTTCTGTTCTCGTCGGCGATTGCGGCCGGTTCGCTCGGCGGGTTGATCGCACTGTGGCGCGAGAAGACCTATCAGGCACTCGCCCTTTCGGTGCTGTTCCTCGTCCTGTACGTCTGCGTCACCCAGGGGGTCACGTCGGTCGGCCCGCTCGTTTCGAGCGACGTGGATTGGGCCAGCGCGCAAGCGTGGCTCGACCCGTTTATCGCGATGCAGTCGGTGCTCGAACCGCCGACCGACGGCTGGCAGGGAATTGCCCCCGCTTACGGGTTCTTGGTGGTAATGTTCGTGCTGTGCGCCGCGATGAACGGCGTGGGAATCTGGAAACTGCGGAAGTGGAACCCGAGTGGCGAACCGATCATGCAGCGCGAGGGCGCGGCGGAAGTCGAAGACCTCGAATCGGACGTGGCAATCGCGGCCGAGAAGCGGGCAAAAGCACACGCGGCGCCGGGCGAAGTCCGACAAGTGTGGCCCAACCCGATCCTGTGGCGCGAAACCCGCACGCTCGCTTATGGTCGGCGCCCGCTGCTCGTGAAGTTCGCGTTCGGAATCGTGCTCGCGCTCATCCTGTACTTCGCCGTGAGCGAACTGAACCGCCCCGGCGGGCGCCCCAGTTTCGCCGCCGCTTACGGACTCGTTCCGGTCGCCGTGCTGAGCCTCCTGCTCGTTGCGGCACAGGCCGTCACCTCGATCACGTCCGAGCGCGACGGCGGTGCGCTCGACGTCCTGCTGGTGACCGACGTTTCGCCGAAAGAGTTCGTCTTCGGCAAGCTCCTTGGTGTGCTCTACAACACAAAGGAATACATCATTCCGCCACTGCTGCTCGCTGGCTTCTACGCGATCCGCGGGGCGCTCACGCGGACACCACCGGGAACACCCACAGGCGAAGCGCTCGCCACGAACCTCGGCCCGCTCGTCGCAGTGTGCGGCGCGCTGATCGTGTTGTTCGGGTTCGCGGTTACGCTCGGTTTGCACGTCTCGCTCCGCATCGTGCAGAGCCGGCTCGCGATCGCACACACACTGGGAACCGTCTTCTTCCTCTCGGTCGGCACGCTCATCAGCATCTACCTGATCGTCATCAACGGGGGCAGCTTCGGGAACCAGTGGTTCAGCTTCATCTCGTTCCTCATTCTCGGCATCGGCGGGTTGCTCTACGTGCTCAGCGCGGATCGGCCGGCCACCGCGCTCACGATCGCGAGTGTGATGTGCCCGCTCGCCATGTTCTACTGCGTGGTGAACGTCCTGATCGGTGGGAAGCCGGGCACGGACGAATCGGGCGACCCGCTCATCCCGTTCCTCATGCTCGGGGCCGCGTTCGGGTTCGCCATCTTCTCGATGCTGTTCCCGCTCGTGACCGACTTCGACGTGTCGCTCGGGCGCACCGCTCAACCGAACGAGAGCTGAGTTTCGGGTCGCGCAATTCGCTCTCGGCACCGGATGTGACGGAGATTATCCTACTCTGGTGGCACAGCCTTCGGGCCATGTCACCATTTGAGTCATTTCGTAGAGGAACTCGGTATGAAGCGATTCCTGCTCTCCGCGCTATTCATTGCCATCGTCCCCGTCGCACGAGCGGAGGAGCCGAAATCGTTCCCGGCCGCGAAGCACGGTGCGGGTGAACTGAAGTTCGTGGAGAAGGTTCCGGTCCTCGTCGTAAAGGGAAAACCGACGGAGATGGGCGAACAGTTCGGTAAGCTCGCTGTCGCGAACGCACCGAACCTCACGAAGCTTCACGCACAGTTTCTCGAAGACGCGGGTCAAACGAAAAAGTACCCGTTCATCGAGATCATGGCGAAGCGGCTGAAGCAGAGCTTCCCTCCGCACATCGCGACCGAACTCGAAGCGGTCGCGAAGGCGTCCGGGCGCACGGAAGGGTTCCTCCTGTTCGCGAACACCGTCGCGGACCTCACGAGTGGAATGGGGTGCTCGACGGTCATCGTGGAAAAGGACCGGAGCAAAACCGGTTCGCCGATCTTCGGCCGCAACTTCGATTGGGTACCCACGAAGGGGATCACCGAACACACGCTCGTCGTCGTCTACAAGGGCGAGGGCAAGCGCGCGTTCGCTGCGGTTACGGTCGCCCCGATCGAGGGCGTGATTAGCGGCATGAACGACGCGGGGCTGTGCGTCACGATCAACGAAATCAGCATTAAACAGAGCAAAGACACCCCGGAATTCAACTGGAAGGGTACGCCGCTGCTCCTGAGCTTCCGTCGCGTGCTGGAAGAGTGCGGGACAGTTGCCGAGGCCGAAAAGCTCCTTCGGAACATGCCCCGCACCTCGACCTGTTGCATGACGATCTGCGACAAGACCGGCGGCGCGGTGTTCGAGATGACGCCGAAGAACCTGGAAGTTCGCACCCACGAGAACGGCGTGTGCTGCTGCACGAATCACTTCCGCAGCGAAAAATTGTGTGTGGACAACAAGTGTGAGCGGTACGACGCGCTTCTGCCCCTTCAAAAGAAGGACGCACCGAAGCTGGGTGTGAAGGACGTGTTCACGGAACTGGCCAAGGTGCAACAGGGGACGCACACGCTCCAGTGCATGGTGTTCGAGCCGGCCGACCGCGTCCTTCACCTCGCCTACGGCACCGGTCCCGCAACGAAGCTCCCGCCCACGAAGTTGGAACTGGGCAAGATCTTTGACGAGAAGTGATTGCAGCCACTGAGCCACAGGGCTTACGCCCTGTGCTACGTCAGTCGGCCCCTACCGGGGCGAAGGCAAACACCCTTGATGCCTTTCACGCCGCGGAGCGACCGGCGTCCGTAGCACAGGGCGGAAGCCCTGTGGCTCAGTGGTACTCTCGTAAGGTGCCCCATGCCGACCGGTACACTTCACAGTCTGCTCGCGGCATTCGATCCCGACGTGCCGCTGGAGCGCGGGAGCACGATCCCAAACACTTGGTACACGTCGCCGGAAGTGTACGCCCTCGAACGCGACCTCGTGTTCGCCCGCACGTGGCAGATGGTCGGTTTGCGGGAGCGAGTCGCAAAACCGGGGCAGTTTCTCACCGCGGACATCGCGGGAGAACCGGTGCTCGTGGTCCGAGGAGAAGACGGCGTGTTGCGCGCGTTCTTCAACGTGTGCCGCCACCGCGCAGCTCGACTCTGTACCGACGAGTGCGGCACGGCGACAAAGCTCCGGTGCCACTACCACGGCTGGACCTACGACCTGAGTGGGAATCTTCGCGGCGTGCCGGAATTTGATGGCGTTCAAAACTTTCGCCGCGAGGACAATGGGCTCCCTCCTATTGCTGTTGAAGAGTGGGGTGCGTTCGTCTGGGTCCATCTCACGGAACCGCGCGAACCGTTGACGGAGTTCCTGGGTCCGTTAACCGCGTGGGCCGAATCACAGCAGGTGTTTAGTGGACTGAAATGGTACGCCCGGAAGAGTTACGATCTCGCGTGTAACTGGAAGGTGTATGCCGACAACTATCTCGACGGCGGCTACCACGTGAACACGGTTCACCCGGCACTGGCGGGATCGCTCGATTACACGAAGTACCGCACCACCTGTGACGGGAACGCGGTCCTGCAAAGTGCCCCGACAAAGCCCGCGGACGGTGACGCGGGCCGCACGCGAACCGGCGACGCGGCTTACTGGTGGCTGTACCCGAACTTCATGCTGAATTCTTACGAAGGTGTGCTAGATACCAATTTGGTTCTGCCACTCAGCGTGGACCGCTGCCGCGTGATCTTCGACTTCTACTTTGCCGAATCGCTACCGGATGATTTCAAGCGGCAAAGTATCGAGGTCGCGGAGCAGGTACAGATCGAAGACATCGGCGTGTGCGAAGAGGTCCAGCGGAATCTGCACAGCCGCAGTTTCACGACCGGGCGGTTCAGTGTGAAACGCGAGAACGGGGCCCATCACTTTCACACGAAATTGGGGCGCGTGCTGCAACAACACAGCAGCCCACCGGTATAAGCAGGCTCTGAGTACGGGCTGCACGCTGTCGATTCGCCCATCATATAGGAATCGCCCACACGGTCGGCTCGTGCCGACCGTTCGCCACTTTGGGCGCTGACTGGCACCAGTTGGTTGTCCACATACGGAGGTTTTCGGTGTCCGATCCGAACGCGGCACAGTTTCGGTCCGGTCTGACCTACGGCCTGGTCGCGTACCTGTGGTGGGGAATGGTGCCGCTGTACTTCGCCGCGCTCGCAAAATTCGGGGTGCCCGCTTGGGAGATCCTCGCGCATCGGATCGCGTGGTCGCTGCCGATCATGTTCCTGCTGACGATGCTGGCCGCGGGTTGGACTGATGTCTTTCGCGTCCTGCGCTCGCGAAAGTTGGTCCTTACACTCCTCGGGTCCGCGCTGTTCCTCGCGCTCAACTGGCTCATTTACATCTACGCGACCGTAACTGGGCGCGTGGTTGACGCGAGCCTCGGGTACTACATCCTCCCGCTCGTGAACGCGGCGTTCGCCACGGTCTATCTCAAAGAGCGTCTCCGCCCCGCGCACTACCCTGCCCTTGTGCTTGTTCTCGTTGGCGTGGCGATCCCGTGCGTCGCGGTGGGCTATTTACCGTGGATCGCGGTCGCGCTGCCGATCACGTTCGGCGTTTACGGGCTGATGCGGAAGCAAGCCCCCGTCGAAAGCATGACGGGCTTAACGATCGAAACGCTCCTGATGCTCCCGGTATCACTCGGGTTCCTGATTTACCTCTCGGTTCGCGGTGAAAACCACATGTCCGCGAATGATTGGGGGCTGAACGCTCTTATCGCGTTCAGCGGTATCGTGACCGTGGTCCCGCTGCTCACCTACACTCTTTCGCTCCGCCGGCTGCCGCTCCTCGCGGTCAGCTTCATTCAGTTCCTCTCACCGACCGCGCAAATGCTGATCGCGATCTTCTGGCTCGGCGAGAAGCACCGGCTCACCCCGGAAAACATCGCCGCGTTCGCGTGCGTGTGGGCCGCCATCGGCATCTTCATCGTGGACGCGGTACTGCAAGTCCGACAAAAGCGCCGACGCGACCCGCTTCGCGGTTCCCCCGCGATGACTGTTACACCAAAATTCGGTGTACTTCCGTCTGCGGTTCCCCGCCGGTAACGTGGACCTTGCCGTCCTTGTCGATGTACACGTCTACCTCGCTCCGGACGCCGAACTCGGGGAGGTAGATCCCCGGTTCGATGCTGAAGCAGGTCCGCGGGATGATGCGCCGGTCCTCGCGCGTTTCGAGACCGTCGATGTGCGCGCCGTTGCCGTGAACTTCCTGACCGATGTTGTGCCCGGTGCGGTGCGTGTAGAACTCCCCGTACCCGGCGTTCTCGATCACGGCCCGGGTCGCGTTGTCCACTTCCCAACCCAAAAGCGGCTTCCCGCTCGCGAAGGTGTCCTTCACCTTCTTGATCCCGGCGTCCCGTGCCGCGGCCACGATGTTAAAGATTTTCGTGTACTGCTCCGGCACCGTCTCACCCACATATGCGGTGCGGGTGTAGTCCGCGTACACCGAGCGCGGGCGGTTCATCTTCGCCCATAGGTCGATTAGTACCCACGAGCCGCGCTGGATCGGGACGTCCGTCTCGGGGGCCGTATCGAAGTGCGGGTCACCGCTGTGCGGCCCGACGCCCACGATCGGCGGACTGTACGTCGTCATGCCGTTGTCCGCGAAGTGCTTCATGATGCGGGCCTGAACCGCCGTTTCCAGCACGCCGCCCTTCGCCTTAATTTCACTCGCGATGAAATTGAACGCGACGTCGTAGGCTTCGCGGCACAGCTTCGCGGCCTCGAAGTGCGATTTCTCCTGATCGTCGTCCCAAACGGCCTCGAACTGTTGGATCAGATCCCCCGACGCCGCGACCGTGCAGCCGAACGACTTCACGAGTTCGATGGTGCCCGCGTCGACTCGCCCGATGTAGGGGTTCGCGTTGCGTTCGCTGTACTCCATCGCGACGAGCTTCGCCCCGCTTACGAGTGCCCCGACCCCGGCTTCGAGATCCTGCCACTTGCGGTACACGGTCTTGTTCGCGCCGGGCAGGTGGTCGAGCGAACTCGGCTCGATGGCGTGAACGAGCTTCTTGGGCTCGCCGGTCGCGGGGACGAAGTAAAACCACCGGCGCGACAACTTGGGACCGACGCCCGCGACGCGCTGGGCGAGGACGTTCAGCCCGCGGAAATCGTACAGCAGCCAGCCATCAAAACCGGCTTCGCGGATCGCGGACTGAACGGCGGATAAATCGAACATGGTATCGTGGCTCCTGGCGCACTGCGTTGAGTCGCGGCTAACCTAGCGTTTCCCCTTGCGACCGCCACCGGCATCGGGATAATCAACTACTCCCCGGCCCTCCCAGACCCGCACTCGCCACCCAATGCGATACCGCCTGCTCCTCCTCGCGCTCGCCGCGCTGCTGCCTGCGCAATCCGCCCGCGCGATCGAACCCGCGGACCTGAAACCCGGACTCGTCGCCACGTTCAGTTCCCCCGCGAACGCCCCGGGAACGAAGGCCGCGGCCGTTACTCGACTCGAACCGACGGTCGCGTTCGCACTCAACGCGGGCGAATCCGCTCACCCCAAATTGGGGGTCACTGCGGTCACGGAGTGGACCGGATACATCAACATCACGCGCACGGGGAAGTACACGTTTTCGGCCCTGGTTCGCGGGGGCGCCCTAACGGTGAAAGTAGGCGGGAAGCAAGTCGCTTCCGCCGGTCCGCAAGGAACTACCGAAGACGTCGTGAACCTGGAAGGCGGGGTTCAAACGTTTGAAGCGCGGTTCGTGCGCGGAAACGAACCAACGGCCCGCGTCGAACTGTTCTGGCAGGGAGCCGGGTTCATTAAAGAACCGCTCCCGAACCAGTTCCTCGGTCACCTGGCGAAAGACCGGCCCAAGCACTTCACGTCCGACGCGGCACTCGAACATGGGCGCTTCAAGTTCGAGGAACTCGGGTGCGTGAAGTGCCACCGTGCGAGTGCCGACGACAAGATGGCCCGGGGACTTGTCGAGCACACAGGACCGAACCTGACCGAAATCGCCAATCGCGCATACCCGGGGTGGATCTACACCTGGCTCGAAGACCCCGCGAAGCTCCGCACCCATACGACGATGCCGCAGACCTTCAGCAAGGACGCCACCGGCGCCGCGGAGCGTTTCGCCGTCACCCAATACTTGATCTCACTCGCAGGTAAACCGCTCGACGTTTACAAGCTGCCGACCATCCCTTCGGACCAAATCAAACAAAGCATGGACCGCGGGCGCGTGTTGTACAGCGTGGCCGGTTGCGCGGCCTGCCACTCGGACCCCCTTCCCAAGAAGAAAAAAGACGACGATGAGGAAAAGGAGCCGCTCGCCCCGATCGATTTCGTGTACGGCCTCGGAACGCTGAGTGGCCCCACTCCCAAATACAGTCTCGGCGGGTTGGGCAGCAAGACGCGCCCGGAATCGCTGGCGGCGTACCTCGTGAACCCGCTGAAAACGAACCCGCACGGGCGCATGCCGAACATGAACCTCAATGCGGGCGAGGCCATCGATCTCGCGCGGTACTTGTGTCGCGTGCCGGACGAGAACGTGACGCCCGAGATGCCCGAACCCGAGTCCACACCCATTGCCCTTCTTCCGACCGTATTTCCAAAGCTCACCGCTGAAGAGCAGAAGCGGTTCGCACGACTCAAACCGCAAGCACAGTGGGTTGAACTGGGCGCGCAACTCGCGCTCACGAAGGGTTGCGTCAACTGCCACAGCATCGAGCAAAACGGTAAGCCGGTCCAGCCGCTGCAAACAGATGCAGCGCCCACACTCGATCAGATCAAAAAGGCGAGCACGAAGGGCTGCCTCACCGAGAAGCCCAATGCGACAAAAGCGGCGGCCTACAAACTCGATCCGAAGGAACGCGAGGACGTTGCGGCGTTCGTCCGGGCCGGTCTTGAGGGCGACGGCGCGCCGGCCCCTGCATTCCAGGCACGGGTTGCGCTCCGCAGATTCAACTGCCTCAACTGCCACCAGCGCGACGGAGAGGGCGGGATTCCGACCGAACTCGCCGATCAGATGCGTCAGCTTGAAAAGGCCGAGAACGCGGACGATGTGCGCCCGCCGATGCTCACCGGCGTCGGTCATAAAACGCGAACGAGTTGGCTGAAAGCGGTTCTCACTCAAAGCGGCCGGGCTCGGCCGTGGATGCAGCTCCGCATGCCGCAGTACGGCGAGCCGAACGTCGGGTTCCTACCCGAAGCGGTCGCAGCGCTCGAAGGCACGGTACCGGACGACAAGGTTCACGTCGTCGAACGCACCGCGGCCAAGGTCGCGGCCGGGCGCGAAATCATCGGCAAAGGCGGGCTGGGGTGCATTTCGTGTCACGACATCGGCGGGTACACGAACACCGGAACGCGCGGTCCGAACCTCGCCACGATCGACCAGCGCGTGCGCTACGAGTGGTACGAGCGCTGGCTCAGCCAGCCCCTCCGGATGGCGCCTGGCACCCGAATGCCGCAAGCGTTCGTGGACGGCAAATCCACGCTCACAACGATGCTCAACGCCAGCCCGCACTTGCAGGCCGAAGCAATGTGGGCGTACCTCGCACTCGGGCCGGATCTGCCGCTGCCGGACGGCCTCGAGCCCCCGCGGGGCGTGGTGGTCGCGGTCAAGGATCGGCCGGAAGTGCTCCGCACGTTCATGCCGGACGCGGGCAGTAAGGCTGTCGCGGTGGGGTACCCGGGTTACGTGTCGGTCGCGTTCAGCGCGGACCAGTGCCGCACCGCGTATGCGTGGGGCGGGAACTTCCTTGATGCGTCCCCGGTGTGGGCGAACCGCGGGGGTAATCCGGCGAAACTGCTCGGCCAAAAGTTCTGGACCGCCCCACCCGGCCATCCGTGGGGATTAACGAAAGCTGGCGCGGCACCGCCGGACTTCCTCGCCCGTGCGAACAACCCCGCATTCGGGTTACCCATGCCGCTCGAACCGGCCCGTATCTACGACGGCCCGATGGCTGTGAAGTTCGATGGCTACAGCCTGGATAAAGACGGCAAACCGACGTTCCGCTACCGACTCGACGAGACGCTGAAGGGGCAACCGGAACTCGCCGTGGCCGAAACACCGGCGCCGCTCAAGGGATCAGTGGCCACGGGACTCGGTCGCAAGTTCGAGTTGGTGATTCCGGGCGGTTCCCAGGCGTGGTTCCTTGCGGGGGTAACCAACACAAGTCCGCGCCTCTACGACGCAACCGGAAAGGCGATCACGCTCGACCTGAAGGCCGAAGAAGTAACGGCTCCCGCAACGGCCCGCGTGATCCTCTCCGCAGACGGTCGGGCTACACTCGTTGATGCTGCCGGCGTGCCGGATGGGAGTTCGTGGCGCTTCGTGCCGACCAAGAACGGCGGGTGGCTCGCAATGTTAAAGCTCCCCAGTGCGAAGGACGAGAAGATCGTGAGATTCGCGCTGAACCTGTGGGCACTCCCGAAGGACGACGATACGATTTTAAAGGAACTGTTTGGGCGATAAGCAGTAGCACTCCTCTCCCCGCGCACGTAGTCTGTTCTGCGGCGACCCCGGCGGGGTCGCCGTTTCACTTCAGGTTATACTCATGATCGCGCCTGCGCCGGGCTCAACAACCACCGCTGATTCGGACGCCAATACCGCTCCACCCGAAATCGCCCTTCCCCCAACACCGAAAACGTGGCGGCTCGCGATCCTGGGAGCGATCCTGCTAATTGGCGCGCTCGCTTATGTCGGACGGAACGCAGTGGCGAACCAACCCGAGATTGCGTACCGCGTTCAAGCGGGTTGCGGTGTGCTGTGTTTCCTCGGCCTCGCAGCGCTCTTCTCAAGCAGCCTGCAATCGGTTAACCGCAAGACGCTCCTGTGGGGCATCGGGTTGCAGTTCGCGCTGGCCGTCGCGGTTATTCATTCGGAAGCCGTCCGGGAGGTGTTCAAAGTTGTCGGCGCCGGCATCAAGGCACTCATCACATCGTCCGATAAGGGCGCGGAGTTCGTGTTCGGGTCGCTCGCCAAGGTCGACGGACCGTCCGGGTTCGTCTTCGCGTTCAAGGTGCTCCCGCCCATCATCTTCGTGTCGTCGTTCTTCAGCGTGCTGTACTACCTGGGCGTGTTGCAGTTCTTCGTGCGCCTGATGGCCCGCGCGATGGTGTACCTGATGGGCACCAGCGGCGCGGAAACACTGTCCGTGTCCGCGAACGTGTTCATGGGCCAAACCGAAGCCCCACTGATCGTGAAACCGTTCGTTCCGACGATGACCCGGTCCGAACTGCTCGCGCTCATGGGGAGCGGGATGGCGCACATCAGCGGCGGGATGATGGCCGTGTACATCAGCTACGGGGCCGACCCGGTCGCGATTCTCTGCACCGGTGTAATGGCGTGCCCGTGCAGCCTGTACCTCACGAAACTGATCTCCCCCGAAGCGGGCAAACCGGTGACCGCCGGCACCGCGCCCATCGCGGTCGAAACACCCTACGTGAACATCATCGACGCGGCGGCGAGCGGGGTGAAGGACGGGCTGTGGCTCGCACTCAACGTGACCGCGATGCTAATCGCGTTCATCGCGTTCATCGCCCTATTCGACATCTGTTTAGCCGAGATCAAGCCCGGTGTCGGGTGGTGTGGGGCGTGGCTGAAAGACAACATCGGATTCGGGTTCACCACCGCCGAACTGGACTGGTGGCCGGACCGATTAAAACTGGAAACGATTTTCGGCTGGTTGTTCGCGCCGGTCGCGTTCCTTATCGGTGTCCAGCCGGAGGAGTGCGAGCGCGTGGGCAGCCTGCTCGGGATCAAGCTCGCAGCAAACGAGCACGTCGCGTACCTAACACTGAAACAATGGACGCAGAGCGGTGCTCCGCTAACGGAACGTTCCCGGTTGCTCGCCGTGTACGCACTGACGGGGTTCGCCAACTTCGCGTCGGTGGGTATTCAGCTCGGCGGGATCGGCGCGATGGCCCCGGGGCGCCGGGCCGATCTCGCAAAGCTGGGGATGAAGGCGCTGTTCATCGGCTTCCTCGCGACGCTCATCAACGCGGCCGTCGCCGGAATGCTGATGAGCACAAGTTGAGACACAAAATGGCCGAAACCTGACTCGCTGGCGCTAACCGTTGTTAGCGCGCAGAGCACGCCCGTCGGACTATGGAGGTACGCGCGAAAATCACGCCGTTGGCCGTCGAGCAAGTGTTCCTTTGCAGCAAATCAGCCCTGGAACTAACTCTAAGCGAGAGGCAACGTGTTGGTGGATCGAGTGTTCGAGCATAGCCCGCGAGCTACACGAAACCTTCACGAAACCCGGGCTGTTCGCAGGTGCCGGCAACGATAAGTTGTGCGCACACTGGCCCCGATCCGTCCCCACGGAGATACCTGATGTCCCGGTACTTTGCCTTCGCCGTGTTGGTGTTCGCGCTTCCTTTCTTTAGCGGGTGCGGCGGGTGCGGTGGCGGGCAACCGGCTCAACGGGTCAGTGGCGGCGGCGCCACGTTCGTGAACCCGATCATGCAAAAGTGGTCGGGCGAGTACAAAACGGCCAAGAACGTCGAGATCGACTACGTCTCGAAGGGGTCGGGGTACGGCGTCGAGCAGATGACCGCGAAGACCAAGGACTTCGGGTGCTCGGACGCCCCGCTGACGAAGGAGCAGCTCGCCACCGCAAAGGAAAAGGGCGGCGACGTGGTCCACATCCCGCTGACGATGGGCGCGGTCGCGGTGGTCTACCACGTACCGGAAATTAGCGGAAAAGAACTGAAACTGACCGGGGACGTGCTGGCTGATATCTATCGCCGCGACCCGAGCGTGCAAAAGTGGAACGCCAAGCGGATCGCCGATCTGAACCCCGGCCTGTCGCTCCCGGACAAGGACATTGTGGTGGTCGCGCGGGCCGAAAAGAGCGGAACCTCGAACATCTTCTCCGAGTACCTCTCGAAGGCCAGCGGCGGCAAGATTAAGGCGAGCACCAAGCCGGACTGGGTTCAGGGTGTCGTCGGGCAAGAGGGCAACGATGGCGTGGCCGGGTTCGTTAAGGGCAATGCGGGCACCATCGGGTACGTCGAGTTGCTATTCGCCCGGAAGAACGAACTGGCGACAGCGAAGCTGAAAAACAAGGCCGGCGAGTGGGTCGGTGCAGAGGCCGACGGTGTGACCGCGGCGGCGGCCGAGGCGATCAAGTCGAAGCCGGACAAGGAGCCGTACTCGCTGCACGACCTCACGTACTCGCTGACCGACACCGCGGGCGCGAAGTCGTACCCGATCTCCGGGATCAGCTACGCGATCCTGTTCGCCAAGCTGCCCAAAGACACCGGGCCGACCATCGTCGACTTCCTGAAGTGGGCGACGACCGACGGGCAGAAGTTCGCCAAGGACATGGATTACGCCCCGCTCCCCGAAGAGTTGAGCAAGAAGATCCAGGAGAAGCTCGGCCAAGTGACGTTTGAGTAACCGGCCGACGTCCCCGCTCACCATTCGCCCGGGGTGAACTTCGCCCCGGCGCCCTTCGGCTGCAAGTCCGGACCCCGAGCAAAGCCCACATGACCGCACACCAATCGCACCCACCGTCCCGCGGCGACTTCGTGTTCCGCTGGCTGTGTCAGTCCGCCGGCGGGTTCGTGCTCTCGGTCGCCGCGGCGCTGATCGCCGTTCTCGTGTACAAGGCGTGGCCGGTACTGTCCGAACCGGGCAAGTACCGGCTGCTGACGAGCACCAAGTGGTTCCCGGACGGCAACGAGTACGGGGCGCTGGTGTTCATCTATGGCACGGTCGTCACGTCTCTGATCGCGATGCTGATCGCGGTACCGCTCGGGGTCGGCGCCGCCGCTTACCTTTCGGAACTGGCACCGCCGCGGGTACGGAAGGTGTGCGCGTTCCTCCTTGAACTCCTCGCGGCGATTCCGAGCGTCGTATACGGGTTCTGGGGCCGCGAGTTCTTGGCGAAACAAGGGCTCGCGCCGTTCTTCGATGCGCTGGGTTTACCGAACGTCGCGTCCGGCCAGGGGATTCTGGCAGCCGGGCTGGTGCTGTCGGTCATGATCCTGCCGTACATCACCGCGGTCAGCTTCGACGTTATGCAGGCGGTCCCGCGGTCGCAGCGCGAGGGTTCGCTCGCTCTCGGTTCAACGCGGTGGCAAACGATCTGGCGCGTCGTGCTGCCCTACGCCCGTCCCGGTGTGATTGCCGCGTGCTTCCTCGCACTCGGGCGCGCGATCGGGGAAACGATGGCCGTCACAATGGTGATTGCCAACTCGCAGTACCTCGATTTCCGGCTGAACGGGACCGGCGACACGATCCCCAGCGTAATCGCCAAGGAACTGTTTGAAGCCCCACCCGGTGTTAAACAAGGGGCACTCGTCGCCCTCGGGTTACTGCTTCTGGGCATCACACTCGTGATGAATTTTTCGGCCCGAATCGTGGTCCGGTGGATGTCGAAGCCCCACGCCCACCGCAACCGGTCGATCGAACTGGCCGAGGGCCAAATCGGGCAACCGGCTCGCACCGCAGAAGAACTCACCGCCAGCCGCGCTAAAGCCCAGCGCTCGGACCGCGTCATGCGAGGTGTACTGGCGCTGTGTCAGTTACTGACCGTGATCCCGCTGTTCCTGATCCTCGGGTACATCACCGTCCGCGGGGCCGGGGGCGTGAACTGGGACTTCTTCACAAAGCTACCGAATGACAGTTCCGGACGCGGGCTCGCCCACGCACTTTACGGGAGCTGTATCCTCGTGGGGCTCGCGACCGCGTTCGCGGTGCCGGTGGGTGTGCTGACCGCGGTGTTTCTCGCCGAGTACCGGAACAACAGACTCGTGGTCCCGCTTCGGTTCGTGGCCGAAACGCTCGGCGCGGTGCCGTCAATCGTGATCGGGATCTTCGGGTACGCGATGTTCGTGTACCCGGTGTGGATGAACACCTCGCGCGGCCAGTTCTCCGGTTGGGCCGGGGCTTTCGCGCTGGGCGTGATGATGCTCCCGGTCGTGATCCGGGCCACGGAAGAAGCACTGCGACTGGTGCCAAACAGCTTACGGGAAGCGAGTTACGCGCTCGGTGCGAGCCGGTGGCAGACGGTGGTGAAGGTACTCCTCCCGGCCGCGCTTCCGGCAATCGTTACAGGGGTGTTCCTCGCGGTCGGGCGCATCGCGGGTGAAACGGCGCCACTCATTCTGACCGCGGGCGGGTCGCAGTACATGCCCCGAACCCCATCGGATTCGACCCCGTTCCTCCCGTTCTACATCTACGATTTCGCGAAGTACGCGCCGGGGTCGCCGGAGATCCAGCTCGCGTGGACCGCGGCATTTGTACTCGTGACGGTCGTGATGCTCCTCAACATCGGCGTGCGGATGCTGTCGGGCAAACGGGTCGTGGCCGCGGCACGAGCCGATTGAGGGCCGTACCGGTCATTTGCCAACGGGATAGAGCGCGAGGCGCATCGAATTCGCCAGCACCGCGAGTGTGCCGATACTCATCGCCGCGGTGCTCCAAACGGAGTTGATGAGCCCACCGCCGAGCGGGACCAACGCGCCGGCGGCGATCGGGATCGCGAACACGTTGAAGGCGAACGCGAGGATCAGGTTCCTGCGGATCGTTCGCACCGTTGCTCGGCTCAGCTCCCGGGCAGTTCCGAGCGCCCGAAGGTCCGAGCGCACCAGCGTCACCCCGGCCGTGCTGATCGCGGTTCGCGCGCCGCTCGCGAGCGTGATCCCCACGTCCGCCGCGACGAGGGCCGGGGCGTCATTGATCCCGTCGCCGCACATGGCGACCACGCGCCCCTCGCCTTTCAGTTTCTGTACGATGGCGAACTTCTCGACCGGGAGCGCGTCCGCCACCACTTCCTCCAGTCCCGTCGTTTGGGCGACTCCGTCCGCGGTCTCGGCGTGGTCCCCGGTGACCAATAACAGCCTCATTCCGGCTGCCCGAAGGTTCTCAACTGCCTCGACAGCACTGGGACGGAGTAAGTCGGCGAAAACGATCAACCCCACGCAGCGCCTCCCCGCCCCCACGAACACGACGACGTGCCCGCGCTGGCGGTGTGTCCCGGCCTCACCGAGCATCAGCTCGCTGTGGGCACCGGACTCCTGGATGAACCCGAGCCGACCGACCGACACTTGCTCCCCGGCGACGGACCCGCGGACGCCCTTCCCGAGTACGCCCACCACGTCCGCGGCCGGAACCAGTTCGAGCTTGCGGTTCACGGCCTCCCAAACGATCGCGAGCCCCAGCGGGTGCTCGGTCCCGCGCTCGACCGCGGCCGCAAGTCCCAGAACCTGACCCGCCGAGAGACCGATGTTCGGAACGACTTCGACCAACCGCGGTTTGCCCTCGGTCAGCGTTCCCGTCTTATCGAACACCACGGTGTCGACGGCGCCGAGCCGCTCCAGCGCCGCAGCGTCGCGGAACAGAACCCCGGCGCGTGTGGCCCGGCGCATACCGAGCACTACCGCCACGGACCCAGCCAGCCCCGCCGCACACGGGCACGCCACAACGAGGACTCCGACCGCACAGACGGTCGCGTAAGTCAGAGCCGCACCCGCGGGTCCGAAACAGGCCCACCCGACGAACGTGATGAAGGCCATTAGGAGCACGGCCGGAACGTACCACGCGACGAGCCGGTCCGTTGCGCGCTGGAATGCGGCGCGGCGCTGTTGCGCACGGCCAATTAACCCCAAAACCTGGTCGAGGACCGTATCGTGACCGGCACGGGTCGCTTCAACGGTGATCGGGCGCAGGCCGTTTTCGCTGCCGGCGAGCACGAGGCCACCCGGTCCCCGCTCCGCGCGCGTCGATTCGCCCGTGAGCATCGACTCGTCGATCGTGGAGATCCCTTCCCGGATGACACCGTCCACGGGGACGCGCTCGTGGGCACGGACCCGCACGAGATCACCGGGGCGCACGAGTTGGACGTCCCGCTCCTCTTCGATACCGTCGGGGAGCAGGAGTCGGGCGGTTCTCGATGCCAGTGGAGTGAGTTGGTGGAGCGCGGCCGTCGCACGATCACGCGCTCGCAGTTCCAGCGCCCGGGCCACCAGCGCGAGAAGAACAATCATCCCCGTGCTCTCGAAGAACGGATCGACCGTTCCATGTTGGGTGGGAGCAACGGCTTGAACGCCGCCCTCCAGTTCGGGACGGAGTTCCGTAGTGTTCGGTCGTGCTTGTAGCGGTTGTGCGCCGGACCAGGCATACACAACAGCGACTGAACTGTAGACGAACGCGGCCCCGGTGCTTAGCCCCAGGAGCGTATCGAGTGTGAGTTGTCGGGTGCGGATCGACTGCCACGCGCGCCGGAAGATCGGCGCGGCACACACAAACACTAGCGGGGTACACAAACCCGCTTGGAGGAGCAGGAACTCGCGCTCACCCAGCGCCGCGGATACCGGCCTTCCCGGGCTAATTGCGTTGAATACCCCGAGGGCCACAAGTGGCACCCCGAGCACGAAGCCCAACCACAGTAGGCGAGTGAGGGTGCGCCGCTCCCGGGTGGAGAGATCCGGTTCCGTGGGCGACGCGCCGCGTTCGAGTGCGGCCCCACAGTTCGAGCAGTTCCCCGGTTGCTCGCTAGTGCTCACACGGCACGCACGGCAACCCCAGAGTGCCGGGGCAAGTGCCCCGGTCGGTGGCGTTTCGTTGTCCATCGGAGATCACGCGGGCGTTGGGAAGTGTGAGCGACGGGCGCCGCTCGTGTCCCGATCTTACCCGGGCGAACGAGTCAATGACAAGAAAACACAATGAAAAAGACAACCAGTCGTCCGAGTGAGGGCGAACAACCGGACCACCGGCCGGAGCGGAGGTTACTTCAGATCGATGTCCGCGTCAGTCTTCCCTCCACTCGGAACGTCGATAGTCACAAAAGACTGGGCCGATCGGCGGCCGGGCCGGAGCGTTTGCTTACGCTTACACCAGCCCCGGCTTAATTAGCGAGCTTCAACTCGATCGTTGCGGGGCCGCTCTTCGGCACCTCGAACTCGTTCGCCAAGTCGTTCTGCTGATACTTCTTGGGCACGGCCTGAAGCGCGGCTGGCGCCCCCTCGATGGCGAACGTGTATTTGCCCGGGTTGAGTTTCGCGGCGACCTGACCCTTCGCGTCGGTCCGCCCCCCGCCCTGGTTCTGGTTCGCACTGGTGGGCAGCGCGAGAAGATTTAAGCCCTTCCCCGGTTGTCCGTCCGGCAGGAGAACGACGAGGGTCACGTCGACCGGTTCGGACTTTTGGGGCGGTGTGGACGAGCAGCCGGTGAGCACGGCGGCGAAGAAAACGCATACGGCCGCGATTCGGGAACGCATATTCGAGCTCCAATTGGCGTGCGGAAACGAAGACGGGCCGGCAAGCGGCCGGCCCGTGCGAAACTGTCTGAATGGGTCAGTCGAGGTTCACGATTTGGCCGTCGTCCGCACCAACGGTGAACTTCAACGTAGCGTAGTTGATCGAGTCGCGAACGAAGCGAACGCTCCCGTCGGCCATCACCACGTTGATGCCGCCCGTGTGGAAGCTGAACGGCTCGTCGTTCGGCCCGCAGTTGTTCGTTGACCACGGGCACCCTGTGGCGGCGGTACCGCCGCCAATCGGGTTGGCGTAGTTGTTAATCTTGGCAGTCTTGTCGCCGGCCGCGAGGCTCGGTCCGGACACGCCGTTCGTTGCGGCGTCCGGGTCGGCCCACGCGAACACGCGGCGGGCACCACTGGCCGGCAGTGTCAGGGGATTGGCCGGGCTGTTCATGGCCGAGAACCGGGTGCTACCCGCACCGAACGTACTCACCGACGGGTGCGCGCGACCGGCGTCTTCCAGAAGCAGGAACGTGTTCGACGAGCCGTCCGGGATGCCGATGATCGTGCGCCCCTCACAGTTCATCGCCCCGTAAACGCGGTCAGCGACGCCGCCCCGGGTACCGAGGGTACCGTTGGCGGAGTTGGTGATAATGTCGCTCAGCGCGGCCGCCATGTAGTCGATCCCGCCGAGCTGGTTGACTGGGTCGCGGCCCTCGTTGCCGATCGGCGTGCTCGGGCACACGTAGGTCTTGATCTTGGTCTGGGCGGCGGTGAACCCGGACGGGAACGCGGGGTCATCGTAGGCGCGGCCGCGGGACGCGGTCGCGTGAAGGGTGGCGTTACGGTAGTTGCTGTCCGCGTAGTGGTTGTAGTTCGTGTCGAACAACTGATAGACGTTATTCTGCTCGATGTACGGCAGAATGAGCACCGACCACCCGTGGACGGTGTACGTGGTGCTGTTACCCGATTCGCACTGACCGACCGACGGCATCTTCCCGTAAGAGCTCTCGTAGTTGTGGATTGCCAGCCCCATCTGCTTAAGGTTGTTCGAGCAGGTCATCCGCGCGGCGGCCTCGCGCACCTTCTGAACTGCGGGCAAGAGCAAGCCGATGAGGATGGCGATGATGGCGATCACAACCAGCAGTTCAATCAGCGTAAATGCCGACCGGCGACTCGCAGGAGGAGTCATGTACTGACCTCGGGTGTTCGGAAATAGGGACGCGGGCCGCGAACGACCCGGTGCAGCTCAAGTGCCTTCATTGCAGCACAGTTAAACGTAATCGCTGTATCAGAAAAGTGAATGTGTGAATGTGTGAAGTTACGGCGTAGAATTTGCGTATCAAATGTGTGCAATCAGAGTGGAATTAGTTTGTGTAGCACAAGGCACTGCCCGCACAACGGGATCCGAGTGCTTCAAATCGGCGCATTTGGTTTGAGAACTTCGATTTAGTTCGCGTGAGTACCACTATGCATTGAGGCCCGCAGCGCCGAGAACATCGTCTGAAGAGAGCGAATCTCGACCGGCTTCACGAAGTGGTATGCGCACCCCGCTTCCCGAGAAAGCGCGCGATCCTCGTCGCGCCCGTACCCACTGATGGTAATGAGCGTGGCTCCGCGTGTGACTGGATCGCTCCGTAATCGACGGGCTACCTCGAAGCCGTCCATACCCGGCAAGCCGATGTCGAGCAGAACAATATCCGGCTCGAAGGCGCGGACCACGTCGATCCCCGTCGGGCCGTCGTATGCGGTCCGGGCCTGGTGCCCGAGCAGCCCAATCAGGTCGGCCAAGCTCTCGGCTCCATCCGTGTTGTCATCGATAATGACGATCCGGAGCGGCGCGGGTTCATTTTGATTGTGTACCCCACTCGGCGCCTCGACCGGTGACGGCGCGTGTGGAGTTTCCGCGACCGGGAGGAAGACCGTAAACTCGCTCCCGTGACCGATGCCCGCGCTGCGCGCCTCCACGAACCCGCCGTGCATCTCGACCAGTCGGCGCACGAGCGTCAGCCCGATCCCCAAACCGCCCTGCGACCGGTCGAGGGAACGGCTCGCCTGGGTAAACAAGTCGAACACGGTCGGGAGCAGTTCGGGCGCGATTCCCACCCCCGTGTCCCGGATGCGGACCTCCGCGAGCGCGGGAACGTGTGAACCGTCGCCCGCTGGAGGCGCTTTGATCTCAACGGTGAGATCGATACGTCCGCCCGGCTCGGTGTATTTGGCCGCGTTGTTGAGCAGATTGGCGAACACCTGAATCAACCGCGTCGGGTCGCCTTGAACGTGAACAGGGTGGCCGGGAAACGCGACAGCGAGTTGGTGGCGGAACTTATCAACCAGGGGCCGAACGGCTTCGACCGCTTGCGTAACCACACTTTCCAGATCGACCCGTTCGACCGCGAGCCGGATCTTCCCGAGCGTGATCCGGGACACGTCGAGCAGGTCGTCCACGAGCCGAACGAGGTGCGTCAACTGTCGGTCGATAACCCCGTGCGCCCACCGAATACGTTCCGCGTCGATCCCGTCGTGGTTCAACACCTCGGTGGCATTCCGGATCGGCGCGAGCGGGTTCCGCAGCTCGTGGGCCAGCATCGACAGGAATTCGTTCTTCTGGCGGTCGGCCTGTTGAACTTCGTGGTACAGTCGGGCGTTTTCGAGCGCCACCGCGACCCGGGACGCGAGTGTTTCGGCAACGGCGATGTCGGCCGCGGGGAACGAGCGCCCGGTTTGCTGGCGCGAGAGGCCGAGGACTGCAGTGACCTGCCCGCGCACACGCAGCGGCACGGCGAGAACCGTCTCCGAGAGCGGAATGGTCGTATTCTCGGAAACGGCCTGATCCACCGCACCGGCGAGTTCACGGTCCAGTGCGTCGCGCACCAAATCTGTTTCCAAAATGCAACCGCTCGAACTGTTCCGCCCCCGAAGGATGCGCGACTCCCGGCCGTCTACAGGAACCGTCACGAGCACTGCGGCGTCGGCCAAGTACGAGAGCGAGAGCCGGATCGCGTCCTGGGCGATCACGCTCTGGTCGAGCGACCCGGCCAACACCGCCCCCGCGTGCGTCAGGAACGCGAGGCGCTGGTTGGCTTCTTCGGCGGCGGCCCGCCGCGTGCGCTCTTCAGCGAGTGCGATCCGCTCCTCGGCCTGTCGGCGCACCTGCTGGGTCATGCGGTACAGGTCGGCAAACACACGCACTTTTGCCCGCAAGATTGCAGGCACTACCGGGGTGGTGATGTAGTCCACCGCACCCTGCGCGTACCCCTCGGTCGCCCGTACCTCGTCGGCGAACGCGGTCAGGAAGATGATCGGCGTGTGGGCCGAGCGCTTCCGCCGGCGGATCAGCGACGCGGTCTCCAGCCCGTTCATCCCGGGCATCTGCACGTCGAGTAGGATCACCGCGAAGTCGTAGGCGAGCACCGCGCGCAGGGCCTCTTCGCCGGACCCGGCGGTAATCAGGTTCTGGTTCAGCTCCCCCAAAATGGTGCGGTAAACCAGAATCTTCTCCGGCAAATCGTCGACCACCAGGACGTTTGTCGGTTCGCCGGTCGCGGTCATGGGTCGTGGGTCCATAGTCATCGGTCCATAGTGATTGGTCACCCGAGTTTGGTCAACCGACATTCGGGATCTGCACCCGAACCGGCGGCGGACCGTACCCGCGTAACCAGGGACGAATGACCAAACATCAGCGGTGCAACCACGCCCGTAACACGGCGAGCAACTGTTCCGGGTCCACGGGCTTGGAGAGGTAGTCCCACGCCCCGGCCTCGATGCACTTCTCCCGGTCGCCCTTCATGGCCTTGGCCGTCACCGCCACGATCGGCAGGGTCTTCAGGTCCGGGATTTTGCGGACCTCGCGCATCGTTTCCATCCCGTCCATTTCGGGCATCATGATGTCCATGAGCACGATTTCCACCCCGGGGTCGGTCTGCAACGTCCGGATCGCGTCCCGACCGTTGTCGGCGGACACGATCACCATGTCGTGCTCTTCGAGGATCGTTGACAGCGCGAAGATGTTCCGCATGTCGTCGTCCACGATCAGCACCTTGCGGCCCGCGAGGATCTTGTCCGTCTGGTCCAGTTCGCTCAGCTGGTGGCGCTGGGTTTCGGGCAACTTCGCGAGCGGCCGGTGGAGGAAGAACGTCGCGAGGTCGAGCAGAACGGCCGGCGAGTGCGCTTTGCGGACGGTGCAGACGTCGTCCGCGCGCCGGAGGGTCGCGTCGGACGGCCCCCCCTCGGTCCCGTCCGTGTAAACAATCACGGGCATCCGCGAGGCCACCCGATCGGTGCGGGCGAACGGCCCGCGGGCGCCGAGAAGTTCCTCGACCGCGTCCCCGGCACCCGGACCGAGCACGACGCAGTCGGTCGGCCGGTCGGACACAGCGCTCCGGGCCGTACCAATATCCGGGGCGGCGGTGATGAGTACTTCGGGGTCGGCGAGTCGCGTTTGAATCTGTTCCCGGCGTACCGGGTCCGGTTCCACGACGAGCAGGTGCCGGACCGGGCGCCCGGTGTACTCGGTCAGGTGGTCGAGCAGCCCGTCGAGAACCTCGCGGCTCTGGATCGGCTTGTCCAGGAACGCGAGGCACCCGGACGCGAGCGCCCGGTCGCGGGAGTCGTCGGTACTGATGACGCACACCGGAATGTGCCGCGTAACCGGGTCTTTCTTCAACCGCTCGAGCACGCGCCACCCGTCGATGTCCGGGAGGTGGAGGTCGAGGGAAATCGCGTCCGGGTCGTACTCGCGCGTGAGCGCCAGGGCCGAAGCGCCGAGAGAGGTCACCAGCCCCTTAAATCCCTTCTCGCGGGCCGAGTCGAGCAGGAATCGAGCGAACCCGATATCGTTCTCGACGATCAGCAGCACCCGGTCCCCGGCGCGAATGTCGTCCCGGTCGTCCCCGTACTCGTTCACAAGTTGCTCGGGGGCTTCCGGCTCCGGTTCCGATGGGCCAGTTAGCAATGCGGGGGCCGTGCGAGCGAGAGTATTGGCGCTCGCGAACGTTCCTTCGATGCGGGCCTGCGGACCGATTGGGGTAGCGCCGGATTCCCCCATCGCAGTGCCCTTCCGGGTGGGGCGCGACGGCGTGTACGTGAGCGGCAGGTAGAAGTGGAACGTGCTCCCGCGCCCGGGAATCGATGACAGCCGGATTTCACCACCCAGCAACCGTGACAGTTCGCGGCTGATGGCCAACCCCAGCCCCGTCCCACCGTACTTGCGGCTGGTACTCCCGTCCGCCTGTTGGAACGCCTCGAAGATGATGAGTTGCTTGTCCGACGGGATGCCGATACCGGTGTCTTCCACCGCGAAGCAGAGCACCCCCGCGGCGCGGTTCAGATCCTCGTTCTCGCGGTTCCACCCGCCCTCGGCCGGTGCGACCGTGAGCGTCACCTCGCCGTGGTGCGTGAACTTGAACGCATTCGAGAGCAGGTTCTTGATGATCTGCTGGAGCCGCTTGGCGTCCGTGTAAACGCTGCGCGGGAGCCGCGGATCGAAGTGCGTCCGGAACTCCAGGTTCTTGTTCTCCGCGACGTGCCGGAACGTGCGGTCGACGTACCCCTGGAGGTCGTCCAGCCGCAGGTCACTGGCGTCGACCACGACGGTACCGGACTCGATCTTCGAGAGGTCGAGGATGTCGTTGATGAGCATGAGCAGGTCGTTCCCGGACGAGTGGATCGTCTTGGCGAACTCCTGCTGTTTGGGCGTCAGGTTCCCGTCGGGGTTCTTCGACAATTGGTCGGAGAGAATGAGCAGGCTGTTGAGCGGGGTGCGGAGCTCGTGCGACATGTTCGCGAGGAACTCGCTCTTGTACTTCGACGTCAGCGCGAGCTGCTTGGCCTTGTCTTCGAGCGCTTGCCGGGCCTGTTCGACTTCCGTGTTCTTCCGCTCGACCTCCTGATTCTGTTGGGCGAGTGAGTGCGACTTCTCTTGGAGTTCCTCGTTCGTCTTCTGAAGTTCTTCCTGGCGCGTCTGGAGCTGTTGCGCGAGCGACTGGGACTGTTTCAGCAGCCCCTCCGTTCGCATGTTCGCCTCGATCGTGTTGAGCACGATCCCGATGGACTCGGTGAGCTGTTCGAGGAACGCCTGGTGCGTCGGGTTGAACCCGCCGAGCGAGGCGAGTTCGAGCACGCCACGGGCCTGGCCCTCGAAGATAAGCGGCAGCACGAGCACGCTTCGGGGCGAAGCCGACCCGAGGCCGGACGAAATGCGGATGTACTCCGGCGGGAGATTGTCGAGCAGGATCTTCTGTTTGTCCATCGCGCACTGACCGACCAGCCCCTGCCCCAACCCGATCCGCTTACCACTCGACTCCCGCCCCTCCGAAGCGTAGCTCGCAAGCAGATTCAGTTGCGGTGTCTCAGTGGCCCCGTCGAACACGTAGAACTCGGCGTGCTGCGCCGCGACCACGGGGCACAGTTCGGAGAGCACCATGCGCCCCACGTTCGTCAGGTCGCGCTGCCCCTGGAGCATGCGGCTGAACTTGGCGAGGTTCGTCTTCAGCCAGTCCTGCTCCGTGTTCTTCTGCGTGGTGTCGCGAAGGTTCCGGATCATCTCGTTGATGGTGTTCGAGAGCGCCGCGACTTCCCCCTGCGCCTCAACGGTGATCGACCGCGTCAGGTCGCCCTTCGTCACCGCGGTGGCGACTTCCGCGATCGCACGAACCTGAGTCGTCAGGTTCGCGGCGAGCTGGTTCACGTTCTCCGTGAGGGCTTTCCAGATCCCGGCCGCACCGGGCACCTTCGCCTGCCCGCCCAACTGCCCCTCGACACCGACCTCGCGGGCCACCGTCGTCACCTGATCGGCGAACGTCGCGAGCGTCCCGATCATCTCGTTGATCGTTTCGGCGAGTTCCGCGATTTCGCCCTTCGCGGCGACCGTGAGTTTGCGCTGGAGGTCGCCGTTCGCAACGGCCGTCACGACTTTCGCGATCCCGCGCACCTGGGCCGTCAGGTTACCCGCCATGCCGTTGACGGAGTCCGTCAAGTCCTTCCACGTGCCCGCAACCCCTTCGACCTGGGCCTGCCCACCGAGCTTTCCTTCAGTGCCCACCTCACGGGCCACACGAGTCACCTCACCGGCGAACGACCGCAGTTGGTCGACCATCGTGTTGACCGTGTTCTTCAGCTCCAGGATCTCGCCCTTCACGTCCACCGTGATCTTCCGGCTCAAGTCCCCCAGCGCCACGGCCTTCGTCACTTCGGCGATGTTGCGCACCTGCGACGTCAGGTTCCCGGCCATGAAGTTCACCGAGTCCGTCAAGTCCTTCCACGTGCCCGCCACCCCGCGGACGTCAGCCTGCCCACCGAGCTTCCCTTCGGTACCCACCTCACGGGCCACACGAGTCACTTCCGACGCAAACGACCGCAGTTGGTCCACCATCGTGTTGACCGTGTTCTTCAGCTCCAGAATTTCCCGGAAGACCTCACTTCCGACGCAAACGACCGCAGTTGGTCCACCATCGTGTTGACCGTGTTCTTCAGCTCCAGAATTTCCCCGCGGACGTCCACCGTGATCTTTTGCGAGAGGTCACCGGCCGCCACCGCCTTCGTCACGTCCGCGATGTTGCGCACCTGCGACGTCAGGTTGCGTGCCATCCCGTTGACGGAGTCCGTCAGGTCTTTCCACGTGCCCGCCACCCCGCGGACATCGGCCTGCCCGCCGAGCTTCCCTTCGGTGCCCACCTCACGGGCCACCCGCGTCACCTCCGCCGCGAACGAGCTGAGCTGGTCGACCATCGTGTTGACCGTGTTCTTCAGCTCCAGGATCTCACCCTTCACGTCCACCGTGATCTTCCGCGACAGGTCGCCGGCCGCCACCGCCTTGGTCACGTCCGCGATGTTCCGCACCTGACTCGTCAGGTTCCCGGCCATGAAGTTCACCGAGTCCGTCAAATCTTTCCACACGCCGGCCACGCCCTTCACGTCCGCCTGACCGCCGAGCTTACCTTCGGTGCCCACCTCGCGGGCCACACGGGTCACTTCCGACGCGAACGAGCTGAGCTGGTCCACCATGATGTTCACGGTGTTCTTCAGCTCCAGGATCTCGCCCTTCACGTCCACCGTGATCTTCCGCGACAGGTCACCCGTCGCGACGGCTGTCGTCACTTCGGCGATGTTGCGCACCTGGGCCGTCAGGTTCCCGGCCATGAAGTTCACCGAGTCGGTGAGGTTCTTCCACACACCGGCCACGCCCTTCACGTCCGCCTGACCGCCGAGCTTACCTTCGGTGCCCACCTCGCGGGCCACACGGGTCACTTCCGACGCGAACGAGCTGAGCTGGTCCACCATGATGTTGACCGTGTTCTTCAGCTCCAGGATCTCACCCTTCACATCGACCGTAATCTTCCGCGACAGGTCGCCGGCCGCCACCGCCTTCGTCACGTCCGCGATGTTGCGCACCTGCGACGTGAGGTTCCCGGCCATGAAGTTCACCGAGTCGGTGAGGTTCTTCCACACACCGGCCACGCCCTTCACGTCTGCCTGACCACCGAGTTGCCCCTCGGTACCGACTTCCTGCGCAACGCGGGTCACTTCCGACGCGAACGAGCTGAGTTGGTCCACCATCGTGTTGACCGTGTTCTTCAGCTCCAGGATCTCGCCCTTCACGTCCACCGTGATCTTCCGCGACAGGTCACCGTTGGCCACGGCCGTCGTCACGGTGGCGATGTTGCGCACCTGCGTCGTCAGGTTACCCGCCATGCCGTTGACGGAGTCCGTCAAGTCCTTCCACGTGCCGGACACACCTTCGACGCGCGCTTGCCCACCGAGCTTCCCTTCGGTCCCCACCTCACGCGCCACCCGCGTCACTTCCGACGCGAACGACCGCAACTGGTCGACCATCGTGTTGATGGTGTTCTTCAGTTCGAGGAACTCGCCCTTCACGTCCACCGTGATCTTCCGGCTCAAGTCACCCTTCGCCACGGCCGTCGTCACTTCGGCCACGTTGCGCACCTGGGCCGTCAGGTTAGCAGCCATGCCGTTGACGGAGTCCGTCAAGTCCTTCCACGTACCGGCCACGCCCTTCACTTTGGCTTGCCCGCCGAGCTTCCCTTCAGTACCCACCTCACGGGCCACGCGGGTCACTTCCGACGCGAACGAACCGAGTTGGTCCACCATCGTGTTGATGGTCTTAGCGGTTCGTAGGAACTCCCCCTGTAATGAGCGATCATCGATGTCGAGGGCCATCGTCTTGGACAGGTCACCCTGAGCCACGGCACCGATCACGCGGGCCGTTTCAATGGTCGGGTGAACGAGGTCGTCGATGAGGTCGTTCACGGAACCGACCGATTCGCGCCAGAACCCGCCCACGTCGCCGAGCGAGAGGCGCTGACTGAGTTTGCCCTCTTTCCCGACGACGCGGCTCAGCCGGGCAAGCTCCTCGGCCATGCGCTCGTTCTGCTCCACGACGTCGTTGAAGGCGTCGGCCACCTTACCCGCGACGCCGGTCCAATCCTGGGGCAATCGAACACCGGAGCGCCCGTGACGAAGTGCGTTGAGAGCGCCCAAGAGGGCGTTCATCTCGGTGCCGTTGGTGACGGGTTCGAGAACGGTAGACATTAGCGCCTCCGGGAGCGGCGGAACGGCTATGTGGGCGAACGTGCGAGTCCGATTCGGGTGTTTGGCGCCCCGAACCGTGTAGGCGAAATGGGCAGTCGATCGACCGCGGCAAAAGCAGATTCTGTCACACGTTCCGTGAACGCGGCCAGCGATCCGTTTCGCGCGCTCTCTTCTTATACGCCATGTGTGGGTCTTTGTCGATCAATAGAGCCGCCAAGTCAAAGACTCGGGCGCGTCGCGCCCGCGAATTCGGACCTCGACGCGATTACGAACGTGCCAAAGCCTCGGCCGTCGCCGGGCTAACAAATGCTAACATCTTCGGACCGGACTCGGTCCACTTCTCCAACTACACGCCTTAACAAACATCCCGTCAAGGATTTGAGAATAATCCGCTCCGCGTGCCCTCAACCCAAGATGGTAACAATTGCTCACACCCGCGCGATTTGCGCCGACTCTCCCACGAACCGACCCATTTGGGCGCCGGCTGATACCACAAACAAAACAGATATATTATCCAATTATATACATGTATACAAAAGAATAAAAACAATTCCGCCGGAACCACTGACTATTTCTGACAAACTTTTGGGCCCTCACCCCGGTACACATTGGGTTTGTGCTTCAGCATCTTCGCAGAGGTGTTGTCCACCCATCTGCTCGATGTATTTGCTACCCCATTCACAAAGGGGGCCGAGCAGTTCTTTGAGGCTGATCCCCATTGGAGTGAGCGAGTATTCCACACGCGGCGGGATCTCGGGGTACGCTTGCCGACGCACTAACCCGTCGGCTTCCATTTCGCGAAGCTGCTGAATGAGCATTTTCTCGGTAATACCGGTTACAAGGCGTTTGAGTTCACCGAACCGCCGCGCATCCGGATGCAATCGCCACAGGATCAAGCACTTCCACTTCCCGCCAATCACGTCAAACGTGGCTTCAAGACCGCACGAGTAGACCGCGCGCATGGCTGAGAACTCCCAAAACTTACCTTTTGGTAGGTACCCCACTTAATTGTAGGTACTTGATCGGCGTAAATCAGAAATCTAATAATCTGCAGTCCGAATCGATACCGGTACCGGTCCGAACTCCACGAGCGCGTCGATTGGGCGATGCGCCGGCCGGGTGCGTGCGCGCGTTTCGGAACGTCGCGTGCTGTAATCCCTAAGGTTCCAACCATGAAGAAGCTACTTGCGGTTCTGGCTCTCGGGCTGTCCGCGGGCGCGGGGATGAGTGCCGATCCCGCTCTCGTGTGGCCCCAGTTCCGCGGGCCGAACGGGTCGGGCATCGCCAAGGGGCAGAAGCCGCCCGTTGAGTTCGGTCCGAACAAGAACGTGAAGTGGAAGGTCGCGGTCCCGAGCGGGTTCTCTTCGCCGATCGTGGCCGGGGACAACCTCGTTCTCACCGCGTTCGAGGACGGAAAGCTCTACACGATCGCGTACAACCGCGCGACGGGCAAAGAAGCGTGGCGGGCCGAAGCGCCGGCAAAACAGATCGAGCCGTTCCACAAGACCGAGGGCAGCCCGGCCGCGTCGACCCCGGTAACGGACGGCACGCGAATCATCTCCTACTTCGGGTCATGCGGCGTGTTCTGCTACAACCTGTCCGGGAAAGAATTGTGGCGCCACGAGATGCCAACGGTCTCCACGCCGTTCGATTTCGGTACCGGTGTTTCGCCGATTCTCGCTGATGGTGTGGCGGTTCTCGTGCGCGACGAGAACAAAGACCCAAAAATTCTCACGATCGATGCGGCCACGGGCACGCTGATATGGGTGAAGAAGCGGGAATCGAAGTCCGCTTTTTGCACCCCAGTGGTGAGCGATACCCCGGCGGGCAAGCAGATCATTGTACCCGGTTACGGGCGCATGATCGGTTACGACTTCAGGTCCGGCGACGAGAAGTGGACCGTGATCGGGATGCCGGCCGCGGCGTGTACGACCCCCGTCGTGGTGGACGGCACGCTGTTCTTCGCGGGGTGGGCACCCGGTGACGACGTCAAGCTCCCGGCGTTCGACGCACTGCTGAAAGAATCGGGCGACGAAAAGCTCGGCTACATCACGCGCGACGGGCTCGAAAAAACGCCGCTGAAGGGCTTCTTCGACAACCAGGACTTCGACCATGACGGCAAGCTGACCCGAGCGGAATGGGACGAAGCGCTCCGGATCGTTTCCGCGTCGAAGAACAGCGCGTTCGCCCTGAAACTCGGTGGGAGCGGGGACGTGACAAAGTCGCACGTGCTCTGGAAGCAAACGAAGGGGCTGCCCTACGTCCCGTCCGGGATCGTGTGCGACGGCCAGTTCGTGCTGGTGAAGGACGGCGGACTGGTCACGGCTTACGACACCAAAACGGGCAAAGCGATATACGAGCAGGAACGTGCGGTCGCAAACGGGCGGTACTATTCGTCTCCGGTCGCAGCGAACGGGCACATCTACTTCACGTGCCTCGATAACGGCGCGATCACTGTGCTAAAAGCCGGCGCCGATGACCCGGAAGTGGTGGCCCGGAACCCGAAGCTCAACGAGCGCGTCGCCGCAACTCCGGTGATCGCGGACAACGCCCTCTACGTCCGAACGGCGGGGTTCTTGTACGCCTTCGCCGAGAAGAATAAGTAAGACGCAGTTGAAGAATCGAACTCCTCACCGGTGTATTCGTTACGGTTGAAATCCGCGAACCGTTTCGACGAATAGACCGGGAGGGGTTGAACGATGCCGCCGAAACTCACCGGTCACCTACTACAGTTGCTGGGGCACGCTCTGGTCTTCCTCGGCCTTGGGTTCGCATTTCTAGCGATGGTCATCGCCACCAATTATTACAGCGTCCCGTTCTGGGTGTTCGTGCTCGCGGCAATCGCCATCGGTGCGCCTGTAATGGTCGCCGGAGGGCGGATTAATAGCGTCGGTCGGGGGTTGGTGTTGGGTATTTCAGCCGAGGAAGCAACGAAGGAATACCGCCGGGGAACGGTATTGCTAGGCGTGTACCTGGGCGTCCTGAGACTGCCAAGGCACACAGGGGATAGCTGCGCCGCTAACCCTCTGCAGCGCCGGGTTCACAACTCCGAGCCACCCGCTCGTTCTGACCTGGATCATCGCCTGGATGTTCATTTTCTGTGTGGGCCGGTACTGGATCACGCGACCTCTCATGCGTGTCGCCGAGCGCAGGTTCGGACAGTGACCGCGAACGTCCACTGTCCGACGCAACAACATCCGCACGAATCTAATTTCCCCCTTTCACCGCCCGCCACCGCACGGTAATCTCAATCGCAGTTCCTACTTTCCCTCCTCCCGGACGCGGCCTCGCACCGCGCCCCACCTCCCCGGGAGCTTATCCATGTCGAATCGCACTCGTCGCGAACTGTTCGCGGACATCGGTCGGGGCATGATTGCTGCCAGCGTCGGCACCGCGTTCGCCCACGATCTGGGGTTCGCTACCGCCTTCGCCGCGGACGAACCCGCCCGCCTCACGTTCGGTGATCTCGACCCGCTCGTGAATTTCCTCCAGGGAACACCGCCCGACAAGCTCGTGTCGGCCGTCATCACCAAGTTGAAGGGCGGCACCGAACTCAAGCAACTCGTCGCCGCGGCAGCGCTCACGAATGCACGCGCGTTCGGCGGCGAGGACTACATCGGGTTCCATACGCTGATGGCCCTCGCCCCAGCGTTCCAGATGTCGCAGGAAGAAACGAGGGCCGAACTCAAGCCGCTCGCGGTGCTGAAAGTGCTGCACCGGAACGCCTCCCGCCTGAATGACTTCGGCGCGACAAAAGAAACGCTGAAAGCCGTTACCCCCGGCAAACTGGCAACGAACCGAGGCGGCGAACAGCTACGCGAAGTGACGCGCAAGGGCGATCTGGCGGCAGCCGAAGCAACGTTCGCGGCGATCTGCGCGAACGGGAAGCCGGAAGACGCGCTCAACGAGTTGATGGTCGAAGTGGACGACGCGACCGAAGTTCACCGCGTCGTGCTGGTGTCGCGTGCATGGGACATGACGCGGTTCGTCGGTACCGAGCGCGCGAACACGATGCTCCGGCAATCGGTTCACTACTGCGTGAATGTCGAGAAGAACGCGAACCAGGCGAAGTACAACGCCCCGATCCGTGAACTGCTGCCGAAGCTCCTCGACCAATACAAACTCGTCGGCACGAAGCCCGGTACGAAGGCGGCCGACGACGCCTGGGTGCTCCGGTTCGCGGACACGGTCTTCAAGTCCGACGCGGCCCAATCCGCCGATGCGGTCGCAGCCGCACTCGCCGAGGGCATCAGCGCGGATGCGATCGGCGAAGCGCTCTCGCTGGCAGCGAATCAACTTATCCTCCGCGACGAGGGGCGCCCGAAAGCCTGGGTGTCCGCGGGCAAGCCGGAGGGGAGCATCCACGGCGACTCGATCGGCGTTCACGCCTGTGACACGATTCACGCCTGGAGGAACCTCGCGAGCATCGGCGACCGGCGCACTCAGGTCACGAGCCTGATCCTCGCCGGGTACCAGATCGGCCGTGATCGGGCGAACCGGGCCGAGTTCCTGAAGTGGGATGCGTACCCGCGGACGGAACACTCTGAGAAGGTTAAAGGGCTACCGGCCGATTCGCTCCTCAAGGAACTCGACGGCGCGATCCGCGACAAGGATCAGGCCCGCGCTGCGGCTCTCACCGCGCGCCTCAGCGAAACGTCCAACAGCGCGAAGGACGTCTTCACCTTGTTCCGCACCTACGCGATCAGCGAGGACGGCGCGCTGCACGCGGAGAAATACTACGCGACCGCGAGCGACGAGTTCACGCGAGCACGGTCCGCGTTCAAGTGGCGCCAACTGATCGCGCTGGCCCGCGTCACGGCCAGCGCCTACGGCTACGCGGCCCCGGCGCACAAGGAAGCGTGCGAACGGCTGAAAGCGTAGTGTACCGGGTGAACCCCGCCCGCAAGGGCGGTGGGTGGCGCCACCCACCGCCACGGGCTGACGAGCCGCGACCGCGAGAGAGCGGGGACAGAGACTACCGGGTGAGAAACAGAATGAAGAGCCGCGGATAACGCAGATTACGCGGATCCGACAAGGGAACGATTTGAAGCCCCGCAAGACGGGGCTTGCTTAATGATTCAAGAACTTCACGTCGCGGACGTTCTGCTCCGCGATAGCCCGCGTAATCTTCCCGGCACGCAGCAGCAACCGCACCGATTCGTCGCACGTGTACATCCCCTCCTCGCGCCCGGTGAGGATGTAGTTGTCGATGCTCTCGATCTTGCCCGTGCGGATCGCACTCGCGATCGGGTGCGTGTTCCACATCACTTCGAGTGCCAGGTGGCGCTTCTCCGTCTTGTTGATGCTCGGGAGCAACCGCTGACTCACGATCGCGCGCAGGCTCATCGCGAGTTGCGATCGCACCGCCGGCTGTGCGTCCGACGGGAACAGGTCCGGGAACCGCGTGATCGCGCCCTTCGCGTCCCGCGTGTGGAGCGTGCTGAACACGAGGTGGCCCGTCTCCGCGGCGCTCAGAGCCATTTGCGCCGTTTCACGGTCGCGGATCTCGCCGACCAGAATCACGTCGGGATCTTGCCGAAGACCGTACTTCAGCCCGTCCGCGAACGAGAGCACATCCGCCCCGACCTCGCGCTGCGTGACCACCGAGTTCGGTTCGCGCGGGAACTGGTACTCGACCGGTTCTTCCACCGTGATGATACGGTACCCGCCGGTTTTGTTCAGCCGGTTCACGACCATCGCGAGTGTGGTCGATTTGCCGGACCCGGTCGCCCCGGTGACGATCACCAGTCCGTCGCGCAGGGCAACGAGTTTGCCCGCGAGATCGGCCGGGAACCCGGCCCACGCGAGATCGGGAATCGTGTCGGGAATGACCCGAAAACACCCGCCCGTGTCGCCCCCTGCGAGAAACAGCGTCGCACGGAATCGCGACACCTTACCCGCGACCAGACACTCGAAGGAGAAGTCCGCGTTCTTGCTCACCTGCAATCGCTTGAGGGCGTCTTCCGGGCACGCCGAAAGCAGAAGTGTTTCGATCTCGTCCGAAGCGATCGGTGCTTCCGGGAGTTCGCTGAGGTCACCGTGTAACCGCATGACGGGTGCGTGCCCGGCGACCACGTGTAAGTCGGAGGCGCCCGCCTGCACGGTCCATTCGAGCCACCGGTGAAGTTTCTCGGCAATGGCGTCCGGCATGGGAACTCCTCCGCAAACGGCTCGGTCCAGTTCCTTCTTAGAGGTTCATCAGCGGGGCACGGCAAAGTCTCATTTGGATGTCATTTGAGAGAGAAATCCGCGCCTCTACTTCACACCAAAACGGGCCAGTGCCTCTCGCTTCAGTTCGATGCCCAAGCCCGGAGCATCCGGTATCGTCAGCAGTCCATCGGCATCGGGGCGGAAAGGTACCGTCAGAAGATCATCCATGTACGGCGACGGCGACAGGAACTCGACGTACTTCGCGACCGGCATCGCGGCGGAAAGCTGAAGATCGGCCGCGAGACCGATCGCGGTGTTCCACCCGTGCGGTACCCACTGCACGTTGTGCTCGTAGGCCGTCCACGCGATGCGCCACGCCTCGGTGAGTCCGCCGCATTTGGTGCAGTCCGGCTGCACGATGTCCGCGCCCTGTTGCTCGAACAGCGGGCGGAAGCTCTGCCGGCGCGTGAACACTTCGCCCGTTGCAATAGGTACCGGCGAGTGGCGCCGCAATTCGGCGAAGCCCGCGATATCGTCCGGAGGAAGCGCTTCTTCAAACCACACGATGTCGTAGTTCGCGAGCATTTGTGCCGTGCGCAGCGCCCACTTGTAACCGTGAGGCCAGAACGCATCGCTCCCGCCCGCATCGACCATCAGTTCCACGCCCGGTCCGACTGCTTCCCGCGCAGTACGAACGAGTAATTCGTCCGTCTTCGCGTCGCGCCGACCGAACGGCTTCCAGCCGAGTTTGATCGCCTTGAACCCGCGCGCGACAGCCGCTGTGAGCTTCTCACGCAACGGTTCCACTTCGGCGAACAGCAGTGACCCATACGGCTTGATCTTGTTGCGGTAGTTGCCGCCGAGCAATCGCGAAACGGGCTGCTTCGTGATTTTGCCGAACAGATCCCATAATGCGATATCGATGCCGCTGATCGCGTGTTCGACGCTCCCGCCGCGCCCCTGCCAGAACGTGTTCTGGCGCAGCTTCTCGCTCACGCGCGCCGGCTCATCGGCCCGTTCGCCGATCAGGAACGGACGGAGCAACTTCACTGCTGCGCCGACGAGGTGACTACTCGTAAACGTACTCCCAACGCCGACCAGCCCGTCGTCCGTCAGAACCTCCACGATGGTGTGAACGTTGTCTTCCGGCGCGAGTTCCTCGGCCCACCCGCCTTCGACCGTGCCGCCGGTAAGACCGGTGAGCCGAACATCCGCGATCTTCATCTAAAAAAGCTCCAAAAAAGATGTTTCACCGCAGAGGGCACGAGAGAGCGCGGAGAAGAACGAAGTAGTGTTCACCCCAACGGGCACGAGAGGGCGCAGAGAGAAAAACAGAGAATCGAGTGATCTCACTACTTCGTTCTTCTCTGCGCCCTCTCGTGCCCTCTGCGGTGAACACTACTTCGTTCTTCACCCCAACGGGCGCTGGCCCCACGGAATCGGCATGGTCGGCGGCTTGCGGTGGCGGTCCTTGCGGACGTCCTTCGGCCGGTCCTTCCACCACGTTACGTACCGGCCGAGCTGCTTCACGGCCTCTTCGTAGGCCTGCCGCCCCTTCTCCGGGGTCGCGAGTTCCGCATCGCCCAGAACGCCGGTGTCCGAATAGCTGCTCGTCCACGAAACAGTTGTCGCCGGCCCCGCGCCGAACAGATCGACCCAGTTGAACGGGCTGTCGTCGTTGTTGAAGCTGATCGTGCCGCTCTTGATGAGGTCTTTGCGGACGTTGTCGCCGTCGAGGTAGAGGTACAGGCTCGTTTCCAGTTCGCAGGCGTGCGAGCACCCGCCCGGGAACTTGCTTTCGCGCCACTTCGGTAAAAATGTCTTGTCCACAGTGAGCAGGTTCCACCACGCGACCACGCAGCACTCGGCGTCCGTCTCGACGTTGGTGCGGCGCGCGACGAGGTCGAGGTTCGGCATGTTCGAGCCGTGACCGTTCAACAGAATGATCTTTTTGAATCCGTGGTACGCGAGCGACTTGGTGATATCGAGCACCTGGTGCATGAAGTGCTCGAAGTCCGTGTTGATCGTGCCGGGGAAGTCCATCACGTGCCCGGTGTAGCCGTAGGCCACGACCGGGAGCACGAGCAACTTGTCGGGGATCTCGCGCCCGGTCCCGTTCGCGACACCACACGGGCACACGAGGTCCACGTCGAGCGGGAGGTGCGGTCCGTGCTGCTCCACCGCTCCGCACGGCACGATGCACACTTTGCCCAAATCAACCGCGTCGTTGATCTCGGGCCACGTGAGCTTCTCGTATCGGTATTCCGTCCGCGCGCGACTCATATCGAGGGCTCCGGTGAGCAGACAAATCCGCCACGGATCAACACCGACAACACGGATCAGAACAAACCCAATTCTCAATCGTCTTGTTCTGATCGTGCCTTTTATCCGCGTTATCCGTGGCTGTATTTCACTCTTCAGCTCGATTCCGCGACCAAGTATTTCTGCACGAACTTCTCGTCGAGCGTCACGCCGAGGCCGGGGCGATCGGGTACTTCCATCCACCCGTTCGCGGACTGAACCTTCTCGTGCGTCAGTTCGTGGCGCAGCGGCGAGTCCTCGACGCAGTCCTCGAACACGAACGCATCGCGGCACGTCGAGAGCCAGTGGATGCTCGCGGCCACAGTGAGCGGGCTGGTATAGCAGTGGTTACAGAGGCGGGCGCCGATCTCCTCGACGCGCGCCCGAATGTACGCGGCGTCCGTGAACCCGCAGCGGGAGATGTCTACCTGGTACACGTCGAGAGCGCGGCGGTCGATGAGTTGCCGGAACGACTCGCGCCCGCATTCTCCCTCCCCCGCAGCGATCGGGATCGGCGACCGGTCGCGGAGCCAAACGTACCCCTCAACGTCATCCTCGCGCAGCGGTTCCTCGAACCACTCGGGGCTGTACTCCGCAAATGCGTGCGCCCGCCGCAATGCGGTCCGAGCGTCGTACACGCACCCCGCGTCGATCAGCAGCGTGGCCTTGCCCAGCCCCTCTCGCGCCCCTCGAACGAGGTCGATGTCGACTGCTTCGGAGGTGCCCATCGGCTCCCAGCCGAACTTCACCGCAGAGTACCCCGCCTCGACCCACCTGCGGGCGATGTCGGCGGTTTCTTTGCCGTCGCGCCCAAACAAAATGGAAGCGTACCCGCGAACTTTGTCGTGCTGCTTGCCGCCGAGTAACCGGTGAATCGGTTGGCCGAACGCCTTGCCCTTCAAGTCCCACAGCGCCATATCGACCGCGGCCATTGCGGTGATGCCAACCGCGGTGCGCCCGAAGTACATCGTTTTGCGGTACATCTTCTGCCACAAGCGCTCGTGTTCGAGCGGGTTCTCTCCGACCAGAATCTTCCGCAACCCGCATGCGATGTTGTGACTGAACGGCGCGTCGATGATCGCCTTCACCACTTCCGGCGACGAGTCCGCTTCGCCGACGCCCTCCAACCCGTCGTCGGTGCGCACGCGGACCAGCACCGAGTCCTGGCTGCTCGCGGTCTTCGCGGTGATGTTCGGGATGCGGAGGATCTGACAAACAACTTGCGTGATCTTCATGACACTCTCTTGGCGAACGGCTGGTGTCAGCCGGCCGGTAAGAACAAGCTCGTGCGTGGTACGAAATCTCACCGACCGGCTGACACCAGCCGTTCGCCTATAGCTTCCGCGGGTCCACGTCGTGAGCGACGCACGCGACGCAGTCGCCTTGAGCGACGACCGACGGGGCGCGTGTAGCGATCAGCACGCCGGCCGCGTTCGCGAGCACGTATACCGGTTCGCGGTCGGGGCGTTCGAGGAAGTGGATCGCGCCGACCGGCTGCCCCGCACTCACATCCTCGCCCAGCGGAACGAGGTTCTCATACACCCCCGATTCCGGCGCGAAGCGGTAGTCTTCCCAGTTCAGCGCCTGGACCCAGCGCGTTGGGGCCAGCCCGAGCGACTCGCGCGTGACCGCCTTGCCCGGCAGCAAGCCGAAGTGCATGAGCACGTTTCGCAACCCCATCTGCGTTTCTGCATGGACGAGGGCCGTAACGTTCTCACTGCCGCCCATCTCGGTGGTAACGACCACTTTCCCCTGATTCTCCGCTTCGACCGGGAGTAGCCCGGTCCCGGCTACGTCCGCGTACAGGAAGCAGAAATCCGTGTTCCACGCCTCGGTCGCGGCGAGCATCTGATCGCGTTGCGGACCTTTGGGAACGAGGTGCATGTGGGCACACGGCTCGAAGTCCAGGCTCCGGCCGCCGGTGTGGATATCGATCACGATGTCCGCACGCGGGAACAGTTCCGTGGTGAGGTAGTGCGCGACGACTTCGCTCGGCGTGCCGGTTGGGTTCCCGGGAAAACAACGGTTGAAGTTCTTGCCGTCGAGTGGGGAGAGTCGAGTCGCGGCCTTCGCGCCTGGCATCGTGAGTGTGGGAACCAGGATCAACCGACCGGTGACGTGTTCCGGCGAAAGTTCGCGCAGCAACCGCATGACCGCGATCTGCCCCGGGTACTCGTCGCCGTGGTTCCCCGCGAGCACGAGCGCGGTCGGGCCGGTCCCACGGCCGATGACCGTAACGGGCAGCATCAGGTTCGCCCACCCGCCCAGGTTGTACGAGTACGGCACGTACAAGTGACCGTACTGCTTGCCCGGCTTGTCGAAATCGACCGTGGAGCGAATGGGAGAAACGGACACGCGAACTCCTTTAGGGGCAAGAAGAAAATCAGCCGCGGATCAACGCAGATAACGCAGATCAAAACCAATTCCGTTCAGATCGGATTCTGATCCTGTCTTCATCCGCGTGATCTGCGGTTCTTCCTTATTTGATGATGTCTTTGACCACGGTGCCGTGAACGTCGGTGAGGCGGAAGTCGCGCCCGGCGTAGCGGTAGGTCAGTTTCTCGTGATCGAAGCCGAGTAAGTGCAGCATTGTGGCATGAAGATCGTGGACATGCACCTTGTTTTCAACCGCCGCGAAGCCGAAATCGTCCGTCGCCCCGATGACCTGCCCGCCCCTCACTCCACCACCCGCGAGCCAGCACGTGAAGCCGTAGTGGTTGTGATCGCGGCCGTTGAGAGCCGGGAGTTCCGCGACCGGGGTGCGCCCGAACTCGCCGCCCCACTGCACCAGCGTGCTATCGAACAGTCCGCGTTGCTTCAGGTCGCTGAGGAACGCAGCAATGGGTTGGTCCCACTGCCCCGCGAGGGCCTTGTGCGTGGTCGCGAGGTTGTCGTGATTGTCCCAGGGCTGGCCGGCGCCGCTCCAGAGCTGCACGACACGCACCCCGCGCTCGATCAGCCGGCGCGTGAGGAGCAATTGCCGACCGATGGTTGTGTCGCCGTACAGGTCGCGGACCTTCTTCGTTTCCCGGCTCAGATCAAACACGTCGGCCGCTTCGGACTGCATCCGGAACGCCAGCTCGAACGTGCGGATGCGGGTTTCGAGCTGCGCATCGTTCGCGCGGTCGGCGAGGTGTTTGGTGTTCAGCGCGGCGACGAGGTCGAGTTGTTCGCGCTGCTTATCGAGCGGGAGTTCCGTGTTGCGAATGTGCGCAATGAGTTTATCGACCTGCGTGTGCTGGCTGTCGATGTACGTGCCCTGGTACACGCCCGGCAGGAACGCGGACCGCCAGTTCTGCGTCGTGACGATCGGGTACCCGCCGGGGCACATGACGACGAACCCGGGCAGATTGCGGTTCTCGCTGCCGAGGCCGTAGGTCACCCAGCTCCCGAGGCTCGGGCGCGGTTGCCGGCCGTCGCCGCAATTCATGAGCAAGAGCGACGGCTCGTGGTTCGGCACATCCGCGTACATCGAGCGGATCACGCACATGTCATCAATGTGCGCCGCGGTCTTGGCGAACAGTTCGCTCACCTCGATCCCGGACTGGCCGTACTTCTTGAAGCTGTACGGCGACTTCATCGCGGCGCCGGTCTTGCGCTCGGTACGGAGGTTGCCCGTCGGGATGGGTTTGCCGTGGTACTTATCGAGTTGCGGTTTGGGGTCGAACGTGTCGACCTGCGACGCTCCTCCATTCATGAACAGGTGAACGACGTGCTTCGCCTTCGCTGCGAAGTGCGGGGCCTTCGGCGCAAGCGGATCGGTTGGCCGCAAAGCCTCGGTCGCCTGTGCGTCTCGAAGAACGCCCGCGAGAGCGACGGTGCCGAGGCCAGTACCACACCGGGCGAGCATCTCACGGCGGGAAAGCGGAAGCATGGTCATTCCTTCCCCAAAATCAGATCCACGACCCAACACCCGCGCACGTGTGGGCTCGAACTTCGGCAGTGATCGAGGATGTCCGCGTCGTCACATCCGGCGTCCTGAAGTGCGTCGGCTAGAATCGGCATCGCATCAAAGTCACGTGACTCGTACATCTGCTGCGCGAGTGTTGACACAGTGTTCGTGCACCACTCGGGAGGAATCGCACCCCTTCGATGCGGGTTACCGAATATTTCCCGTATGAGAGCCGTCTGAGCCTGAAGTTCGTTCATCACCGCCTGCGGATCGTTTACGATCTCCAACACCTTGGCCCACACTTCTCCGAATCGCTTCTCGGTCTGGGCAACAACATCCACAAACGGATCTGCAAAGAACTCATTTTGGAAGAAACTGTCATCCGCTCGCCAGTACGCATCGTTACGTTCCTTCTCAGTCGCCGCACCATCGGCAAACCTCTCCGCTACAACAATGGCGCGCCGATAATCTTCTTGTCGTTCGGGCATCTGCACCCCTAGCGGATGCACGTCAATCAGCCCTTCTACACGCCGACAGCAAGCCACTCCGAAAAGACGCAGTTTGCGATTGCTCATACTGCTGACTAAACACTTCAGCATTGGTCCCGGGTTATCGCAACTTTCCCATTCCCCTTCGCTCATCACCGTACCCTCCGATCAATCCACGAACGCGAACTCGTTGGTCATCAGCAGCCCGTGCGCAAGATCGATCCAGCGGTCCGCGCCCTTCGCGACGAACGGGAGGGCCAGTTTGCGCTCGTCCGCGTCCGGCCGGCGGCCGTAGAGCGTCAGGTAGATCCAATCGAGTCGCTCGCCCGAATCCGTAAGTTTCTGGAACGCGGGAAGCGCAACGAGCTTCTTCGCCGCGTCGCGTGCGAACGGGCCGTTCATCAGAAAGAGTGCCTGCGGAGATACGGTCGTGTTCGTGCGCTCGGGAGCGAAGCCCGCCGGGTTCGGCACATCGAACGTGGTGAGCAGTGAAGGAAACTCCAGCCGGTCGATGTAGCCGTACACCGCGCGCCGTTTGTTATTGCCAAAAAGCCGCGCACTCGGACCACCCAATTTCGGGTCGAGTTGCCCGGACGCAGCCAAGACTGCGTCGTGCAGTGGCTCGAACTCCAGTCGGCGCCGGTTCTGCTTCCAGAGCAAGCGATTGTCGGGATCAACAGGTGCCGCGTCAGCGCGATCGAGACTGTCCTGCGTGTAGGTCGCGGACGTCATGATGAGCTTGTGGAGGCGCTTGATGCTCCAAGAGGTACGAGGGGCATTCTGCTCTGCGCGAGCCTCTGAAGAATTTGCTGAAGGGTTCACCCACTCGCTCGCGAGCCAGTCGAGCAGTTCGGGGTGCGTGGGTGCGTCACCGCGAAGCCCGAAGTCGCCCGGGGTGCCGACGAGCGCCTTCCCAAAGTGTTGCATCCACACGCGGTTCACGAACACCCGCGCCGTCAGGGGATTGTCCTTCGACACGATCTCGCGTGCCAAATCGAGCCGACCACTTCCGGCCGAAGCGAACGGTTTGCGCGCCGGGTTCGCGACCTTAATAAATTGTCGGGAAACCGGATCACTCGGGCGCCCGGGATTGCCGCGCTCGAAGATTCGCGGGTCGTAGGGGCGCGAGGTATCGTTCAGCACCATCGCACGCGGCGGCCCCTTCCCGAGCCACTCTTCGAGCGCGTTGAGGTGCTTCTGATATTCGCCCTGCGTCGCCCGGTCGGGGAACAACGAGAGGAAGCCCCAATCGAGTGCGAGCGGGGCGTCGGCGGGTGAATCCGCGCCGTACAACACGCGACGTAGTTCCTCCCGGTCGGGGTCATCGAACCGGGTCGTGCCCTTTGCCGCGTCCTTCCACTGCTTGTCCACATCCATCAACAGTTTGCCGTACCGCGTGGCCACGTCCTTCATTGATTTCGGCGGCTCGCTAAACGCCGCAGCCACGAGCTTATTGCCCCCGAAACGGCCTTGAGCAAGCCCGGAGCTTTTTCCGCGAACTCGGTATCAGAAAGTTCACTGACCGCGTGCCAGTGCAGGAACGCGGGGTGTTTGCGCTTCTTGGTGTCCGTGAGAAATTGCTTCCAGCGCGTAATCATGCTGGGGTTCAGGTCGCCGGGATCGGCGATCAGCATGAAGTCGTCGGCCGGCGGTTGGTTCCGGGCTTCGTGTGCCGCCAAAAGGTATTCGCCCGCGCGACTCCGGGCGCCAGAAACGAGCGTGGCGTGCTTCGCGGTCACGAAATCGACAAGGCGTTTCTCGCGTGCGGCGAGTTCGGTGTTGTACGCCTTATCTGGCTCCTTCGGCGCCGGTCCCAGCATTGGCGGAACGGTGGGTTCGACGGAACTGCGCAGGACGCCGTAAAGCGAATAGTAATCGGCTGCAGGAACGGGATCGAACTTGTGATCGTGGCACCGCGCACACGTCACGGTAATCGCCATCAACCCGCGCGTGATGACGTCCATGCGGTCATCGATGATGTCGTGCGTGTTGTTCATGAAGTGCCCGCCGACCGTCAGGAACCCGAGTGCGGCTTGGGCTGCGGCGTCTTGCGGCGCGAGGAGATCGGCCGCGAGTTGTTCAGTCACAAACTGGTCGAAAGGCTTGTCCTCGTTCAGCGCGCAGATGACGTAATCGCGGTACGTCCACGCCCACGGGTACTCCTTCCCCTCGAAGAACACGTAGCCCTTGTTGTCCGCGTAGCGGGCCACATCGAGCCAGTGCCGGCCCCAGCGCTCGCCGTAACGCGGGCTGGATAGCAACCGGTCGATCAGCTTTTCGTAGGCGCTCGGCGAATCGTCCTTCAGAAACGCTTCCACTTCTTCCAGCGACGGCGGTAACCCGTGAAGGTCGAACGTCGCGCGCCGAATCAGCGTGCGCTTGTCGGCCCGAGGAGACAGCGACAGGCCCTTTTCGGCGAGTTTCGCGAGCACGAACTTGTCGATCTCGTTGCGAATGTCGGCTTTAGGGTTTCGGATCTCGGGCACTGCGGGGCGCTGAACGGGTCGAAAGGCCCAGTGCTTCGCCGCGGCCTTTGCGATTGCGTCCGGGGCGGCCAGTGTGACCTTTTCCGGCCACGGGGCGCCGAGTTCCACCCATTTCGTGAGCGCGGCGATCTCGTTTGCAGGGAGCTTTCCTCCGGGCGGCATCTTCAGGTCGTTATCGGTGTGGAGAAGCGCAGTGATGAGCAGCCCGTCCTTGGGTTTACCCGGCACGATGGCCGCGCCGCTGTGCCCGCCCTTAATGAAGCCCTCGCGCGAATCGAGCCGGAGCCCGCCCTTCGGTTTCTCGGCGGCGTGGCAAGACAGACACTTCTCGACCAGCACCGGCCGCACTTGTTTCTCGAAAAACTCCAACGGTGCCGGGTCCGCAGCGTGCGCACCCGCGCACCAGCACATCACGGCCAATGATAGAAGCGCAGCACGAATCATGCGGATGCCCTGAGAGCGGCAGTTTGAGGCGGGAATGTTCTTCGTACCAGACGGAACAGCAGCTTCTGGCGGGAGCTATCAAGGCAGGCGGGTAATCTTCTTGATCGTAATCGGAGGTTCGAGTGCCTGAATTTTGGCGGGCGCGGACTGAATCTTCTTTACGACATCCATGCCCTTCGTCACGCGGCCGAACGCCGCGAACCCCTCTCCGTCGGGGTTGCGCTTCCCGCCGTGGTCGAGTTCCGGCTGGTCACCGATGCAAATGAAGAAATCGGAGGTCGCGGAGTCGGGGCCGTCGCGTGCCATCGAGATCGTGCCATCCTTGTGCGCGAGTTTCGTGTCCTTCGTGCGCTCCAGTTTGATCGGCTTGAACCCGTCCTTCGTCTTCTCCGGGTTGATCCCGGCCTGCACCACTTCGATCTTCACCTTGTTGTTGGGCTGGTTGTCCGGCGTCACGGTCCGGTGGAACCGCCCGCCCTCGTAGAACTTGCCGTCCACGTACTTCAGGAAGTTCGCGACCGTATTTGGAGCTTTTGCGGCGTCCAACTCGACCTCGATGTCCCCCTTATCGGTCTGAATCAGCACGCGAACCGACTTCGGTTCCTCCGCGAACGTGTTCGTAACGGCGAACGTCACCAAAACAGCGCCCAATACGCACTTCATGTCGAGCCTCCGATCCACATCAGAACCGACCGAACCGCACGGGTCAAGGACCAGACTACAATGACGACTCGCAATGAGTCCGCTCTGCCCCTCTCGACAGGAACCGCGATGAACTCACAAGGCCCGTCCCCCGCACTGTTTTTTGATACGATCAGCGCCTTCCAACGGTCCGAGGCACTTCGGGCCGCGATCGAACTCGACCTGTTTACTCACATCGCCGCCGGACAGACCACCGTCGACCAGCTCGCACAATCCTGCCAGGCGGCCCCGCGTGGTGTCCGCATTCTGGCCGACTATCTCACCATCCTCGGGTTCCTCCGCAAACAAAACGACCGGTACGAACTGACGCCCGATACGAACACGTTCCTCAACCGTCAGTCGCCCGCGTACCTCGGCGGCGTCACCGAGTTTTTGCTCACGCCCCAACTGAAGGAGTGCTTTGCGCTCCTGACGGCCGCAGTTCGACGCGGGGGAACGGCAGTTTCGGCGGAAGGGACCGTTTCGCACGACAACCCGATCTGGGTCGCGTTTGCCCGGGCGATGGGACCGGTCATGCAGCTCCCGGCCAAATTGCTCGCCGGGCTGGTGGGCGGGGACCGACAACAACCGCTGCGCGTGCTCGACGTGGCCGCGGGGCACGGGCTGTTCGGCCTCGCGGTTGCAGAGAGTTACCCACGTGCCCACATTACCGCACTGGACTGGTCGAACGTCCTCGCGGTGGCGAACGAGAACGCGAAGCGAGCCGGGTTCGCCGACCGATATGCGTTGCTCCCGGGGAGCGCGTTCGACACCGATTGGGGCGGCCCTTACGATGTCGTGCTTCTGACGAACTTCCTCCACCACTTCGACGCCGACACCTGTACAAAACTGGCGGCAAAAGCGCACGCGGCGCTGGCCCCGAACGGGCGTGCGATCACACTGGAATTCATTCCCGACGCCGACCGAATCAACCCGCCCGGCACTGCCACGTTCGCGCTCACGATGCTCGCGACCACGGCCCGCGGGGACGCCTACACGTTCGCGGAATACGAGCGGATCTTCACTCAAGCGGGGTTCGCGCGCAACGAATTCCACGCGCTCCCACCGACAACACAGCAGGCCGTCGTGTCGTACAAACAGTGAGCTTCGTGAAACCGGTTCGCGCGTCCTGTAGTTTGGGGAACCCACGAAAACGATGTTGGCGCTCGCGGTGCTCGGCGTAACTTTCTGCCCGCGCGCAGCACGAGCCGACATGGGCTTCCCCGGGTTCAAGACCCGCTCTTCACGGTTACGGTTCGTCAATCGTTGCGACGGCTGCGATACCGGGCGGTAGTCTCACCGCTTTTCATTGACCGCGAATCGCGGAACGAGTTTGAGCGCGGCGGAGTTCAGACAGAAACGAAGGCCGTGCGGCGGTGGGCCGTCGGGGAAGACGTGCCCCAAATGCGCGTCGCACCGGCTGCACAGCACTTCCGACCGCACCATGAAGTGACTGCGATCGGTCCGCGTGCTCACGTTGTCTTCTGCGACTGGTTCCTTGAAGCTCGGCCAACCGGTCCCGCTATCGAACTTCGTAAGCGAATCGAACAGCGGTTGGTCGCAGCACACGCATGCGAACACGCCGTCGTCCTTCGTGTTCCAGAACGCTCCGGTACACGATCGCTCTGTCCCGTGCTCGCGGGTCACGCGGTACTGCTCCGGCGACAGTTGCGCCCGCCATTCGGCATCGGTTTTCACAACCTTTGTGCCGCCCACGGGTTTGCCTTCGCGCTCAGGAAGCGAGGCCGACGTCATCGCGCCACGCGACACGAAAGCCCAGAACACGAAAGCGGCGACGAAGCCGAGGAAGAGGAGAACGAGCAGTTGGCTTTTCATACGGGTTGGATGCGCGCCGGCGGAACGGGTTTCGGGCTACTTGCGCTGAATCTTCTTCGGCCCGGTCCCGGCGGCCTTCTCGTAGGTGCCCTTATCGGTCTTCACGTATTTGGTGAACCCCCGTGACGCGAGGTTCTTGTCGCTGACCGCGGCCTTGCCCTGCGTGTCGGTCCAGGCCCGCGGCGCGTTGGCCTCGGTGAACACGCGGCGCACCGGTTCGCTGGTTTCCGGGTGCGTCGTGAGCGGGGCGTCGGACATCTTCTGGAACACCTCGAACTGCTCGCCCCCGGCCCCGTCCGCGAGAACCACTTCGTACACGTACAACGGCATGGAAAAGCTCCGAAATCGAAACTGCTACGGATGAACACAGAAGACACAGATCAAGGCAAAACACAGAAGAGTTTTGGACAGGATTAACGGGATCGACAGGATTCCAAATTCTAATCCCGTCGGGAAACTCTTCGGTTTTGATCCGCGTGATCTGCGTTCATCCGCGGCTGCCTTTATCTTACCCCTTCGCCAGTTCCGCGCGAACGGTTTCCAGGAGCTTCTTCGTGGCCTTGATGCCCTCCGGCTCGCCGATCTTGCCGCCCTCGTACTCGATCCCGACGAACCCGTGGTACTTGTACTTCTTCACCACGAGTTCCATCATCTTGCGGTAATCGGTGTGGGTCTCGTTCCCCTTATCATCGAAGTCGTGCGTCTTGGCCGAAACGCCCTTCGCGAAGGGCATCAGTTCGTCCACGCCCTTGTAACGGTCGTAGGCGGTTTCCTTCACGCCCTCGATCTTGCCGATGTTGAAGTTGCCGAAGTCGGGCAGCGTTCCGCAGCGCTTGTGATCGACCTGCTTCATCACGCCGGCGAGCCATTCCCCGTGGCTCGACAGCCCGCCGTGGTTCTCCACGATGGTGTTGATCCCGAGCGTGTCGGTGAACTCGGCGAGCTTGCGCAGCCCGTCGGCGGCGAGCTTCTGCGTTTCGGCGAACCCCTTCTTCCAGTCGCTCGCCGCGTTCACGCGGATGCTGTGGCACCCGAGGAACTTCGCCCATTCCGTCCAGCGCTTGTGGTTCTCGACGGCCGCGGCGCGCTTCTTCTCGTCCGGGTCGCCGAGGTTCCCCTCGCCGTCGCACATGATGAGGACGCTCACCACCTTGTTGTCGTCCGCGACCTTCTTCAGATCCTTGAGGTACCCGTCGTCCTTCTTCTTGTCCTTGTAGAACTGGTTGACGTACTCGACGCCGTTGATCCCGTACTCCTTCGCGGTGATCTCGGCGAACTTGAGCGCGTCGAGCTTCTTCGCGAAGAGCGCGCGGTGCAGGGACCACTGCGCGAGCGAGATTTTGAACAGTTCGGCCGGTTCAGCAGCGCGCCCCAGGCGCGGGAGGAGGGCGACGCCGCCGACCGCGGCGGAGGCAGCGAGGAAGTCGCGACGCGAGAGAGAACGCATGGGTAGGACTCCGGAGTGGGTGGCCGGGAAGGGGCCGAGGGTTGATTCTATGGCGATCCGGCGGGACAGCGCCGGAACTCACTCGTAGCGCTTGCGAAGGGCTTCGATCTCGGCGGTCTTTTTCTGGGCATCGAGCGCGGTAATGAGCACGTCCCTGGCCTCGGTGTTCAGTACATCGATGTACAGTGCCCGGCGCGCGACACGCTCGGCGAGTTGCGGCCGGTTCGCGTTCGCGTGCAGTTTGGCGAGCCGAATGTGCAGCGCGATGTCGTCCGGACTCGCAACGATCCGTTCCGAAAGCACGCGGGCGAGTTCATCGGGCTTCTTGGCGGTATCGTAAACGCGCACGAGTTGTTCGAGCCAATCGGCTTCGCCCGGTGCGAACTTGAGTCCGTTCTCGAAAGTTGCAGCAGTTTTGTCGTAGTCCTTCAACTCAAACAGGAGTTTGCCGAATTCCAACAACACGCGCCCGTCTTCGGGGTTCCCGGCCACCGCTTCTTCCAGCGCGGCTTTTGCGCCGGCCTCGTCTTTCGCGCGCCGGAGCAACCGCGCGGCCACGATTGATGCGCCTGGGTGCCCCTTCTCCTTCGCGCGCACGGCCTCTGCGAGCGCCTTCGCGTCCGCAGGCTTGTCGCGCCGAAGGTACTCTCCCGCGAGCCGAGCGGCCAGATCCAGGTCGTCGGGCTTCGCCTTGTGCGCCGCTTCGAGTTCGGCAAAGGTCATCGGCTTGTCCGGGCGCCGCGGGGCCGCGGACTTCACCACGTCCGCGATGTACTTGCGGTACCCGGCTTCAAAATCCACCTTCTCGACCCCGAGTGCTGCCTTCAGCGCAACTGTGGTGTCGCTGTCGACCTTGTACGCATTCAGCAACTTCGCGATGCCCTCTTCACCGTGTGCTTTCGCAATGTACTCGACGTAAAGGAGTCCCTGGTAGTACGCGAGCATCACGTCAGCCGGTTGGTTGAACCGCTTGTAGGCGCGCGAGATGGTGTCGAGGTCGAATGCGGTTCCCGCCGCGAGCCGGTCGCGCAGGACCAGTGCGACCTGACCGAAGCGCTTGGTATTTTCCGCGCGAACGGCCAAACCTTCTGTTAACCAGACGGGCGCCCGGTGCCCCGTTTGGAGCAGATTGAATGCGTGCGTCAGTTCGTGCCGAACAACGACGGCCCAGTTGTACGCCCGCGTGCCGCCATCGGCCCGAGGCGAGGGCAGCGCGATGAGCGGGCCGGTACAGGCTCCCTGAACGGCCCCCGGAAGCCCCGGCAACATCGCGATGCGCCCGCTGAACATCTGGCGCCGCGCGAACACCTCCACGAGTATCTTGCCCGGCGGGGTGAAGCCGTACTGTTTCGCGAGTTCCGCGAACGTCTCTTCCAGCACGTCCGCGAGAAATGCGGCCAGCACTTTGTCGTTCTTCTTGTCGAAGCGGATCACGAAGTGCGGCGTTTCGGTGGTCGCGTACTCGGCAAGTTCGTCGAGCACGGTGAGCGCGTTATCGGCCTTCACGTTGAACGGGTCGGCCTTCATCGCGGCCTTGAGCGCCGTTCGCGCTTCCGGCTCGCGGCCCTGCATGTACAGCAGCAATCCCAGCCCGGCCTTCGGTCCGGGTAGTGTCGGACGCAGCGTACTCGCTTTCTCGAAGCACTCCGCGGCGATCACGAACTGGCGCGTATCGGTGAAGATGGTGCCCAGTTCCAGGTGGAACGTGGCGGGCTTCGTATCGAACGCTTCGACTTCTTTGCCCAGTGTGTCGTAACCAGCCTTATCACTGGTCAGGTACCGGATCGCCGCGAGGCGCGCGAGTGTCGATTCGTCGCGCGGGTTGATCGCTTTGGCCGCGAGCAGGAGCTTCTCCGCGCCCGGGTAGTCCGCTTCAGCGAATCGCACGTCGGCCTTTAATCTCAGCGCACCGGGGTGCTTGGGGTTCACTTTAAGTGCACTGTCGGCCTGGCGCTCGGCGTCGGCGAAGTCCATTCGCTCCAACGCGATCAACCCATTCCCGACCAGAGCTTCCACGGCCTTCGGGTTGATCTTGAGCGCGGCATCGAACGAATTGGCCGCGTCCGCGCGGTTGTGCTTGTCCAGAAACAACTGACCGCTGAGGTACTCGGCCTGCCAGCAGTCCGCATCGGCCTTGAGCGCGTCGCGCAGCACTTCCGTGAGGATGAACTTGAACTGATCCGGTTTGTTGTGGGTGGTCGCGTTCTCGATGCCCGCCTGTGCGACAATGAGCAACTTTTCGGGGTCGGTGATCTCTTTCTCGACCGCCGCGGCATCGGAGTACGCCTTCACGAACCAGCGCATTTCGGTATCGGCAGCCGTGAGATCGCCCTTATCACGCAGCACCCGGGCACGCACCCACCGCGCGAGAAAGTGCTTGGCATCCTTCTTGATGGCAGCATCGGCGTCTTTCGTCGCGTCGTCCCATTTCCCGAGCGCGAGGAGCAGGTCCGCCCGGTGACCGAGCAGGTCGGGGTTGTCGGGCGATGCCTTCAGTCCGGCATCGAGGGCGTCGAGAGCTTTCAAGTTCTCGCCCTGCGCCCGGTAACACGCCGCCTGACCAATGAACGCTAACGGCAATTTCTCGTTCTTCGCGAGTTCGTCGTACCCTGCCAGCGCCTCCGCGAAGTTCCCGCGCTGAAGCCGCTGCTTTAGTGCGGGGTACTCCGTTTTGGGTTGAGCGCGAACGGTTCCGACGAGCGACAGCGCGAAAAGTGTGACGAGCAGTGTGCGCATAGTGAACTCACCGTACCGCTGTAACACGGTAACCGCAAGCGGCGGGCGCGTAAGAAATACTGCCGGCGTCGGGTGGGCGCTCAGACGCGCTCGCTTGCGAATTTCCTTCGAGTCCCCCATCTTCTCGTGCCGATGTTCTTGTAACGACCGCTTTTCGGGTGGTCGGCTCAGCGCTTTTGAGCCACAAGGTTCCGATGTTCCAACGTCTCGACGGCGCGCGGGTTATACCGGCCCCCTTTCCGCACGTTGTTCTGCACGATGTACTCGATGGCGACATCTCGGCCGAACTCGTCCGGCAGATGCCGCCGCTGACGACGCTCACCGGCGGCGCGCAACTCGGCAGCAACGCCCGGTTCACGCTCAATGCGGCCACAGCGCTTGCCGCTCCGGACGTTTCGCCGCTGTGGAAGCAGATCATCAACGAGGGAATGTCGCAGGAGTTTCTGGACCGCGTCACGCGCCTCTTCGGGCCGTTCATTCGCGCCGAGTTCCCCGACTTCGCCACGCGCTTCGCCGATCCCGAGCGATTGGTCGCACGACCGCGTCAGGCTCCCGAGCGTCCACTCGGTGCCGTGGGCCTCGACGCACAAATCTCGGGAAACACGCCCGCACTCACCGGCGGCACGACGGTCCGCGGCCCTCACCTCGACCGCACGGACAAACTGTTCGTCGGCCTCCTCTACCTCCGCCTCGACGGGGACGATTCGGATGGAGGGAACCTGGAGTTGTACGAGGCGGTCGACCCCGAACCGACCTTCGCCCCGAAGCGATTGCTCACACGCGACAGGGTGCGTTTGGTCAAAACAGTGCCTTACCGCCGCAACACTTTGGTGCTGTTCCTGAATACGCCCCGCGCGTTACACGGTGTCAGCCCGCGCGCCGCCACGCCGCACCCGCGTTACTTCCTGAACCTCGTCGGCGAAATGACCGGTCCGGTGTTCGATGTGCGCTGCCAGTCGCCACTTCCGGCCGCTCCACCGGTGCCCGAAACCCGCGGGCTGATCCGCCGGATGTGGAACGGCCTCGTTCGCCGCAGTGCGTGAATCGTGAGGTCGGCATGGACTTGTACTCCCGTCTCCGCTCATCAATGGTAGTCCACGAACCCTTCCCGCACGTCCTCGTGGAAGGGGCGATCGATCCCGCACGGTGCGCCGAACTAGTACGATCCTTCCCCGCGCTGAGTCAGTTCGGCTCGGCGCTGCCCGACGCGAAGAAAGTGTTGCGCCGATCGGTCCACCTCACCGACCTGACCGGTCCGCTGCGCGACCTCATCGCGCGCCACGTTCGGCCCGAAGCGTTCGCGGCCCTCGCCCGCGTCTTCGGTGAAGCGATCCGGCGCGAGTACCCGTGGTTCGAGGACCGATTCGCTCGGCTGGAAGCGCTACGTGTGGGCCAGCGTCACGCCGAGGACCAAGGAGCGTGCGACGTGCTCCTCGACGCTCAGTTGGCCGTACTCGCTCCCGTTGAACGCGGAACCGTCGGCGAGCGCGGCCCACACGTAAAGGGACCGAATAAAATTCTGGAAGGACTACTCTTCCTGCCCGCCGAGGACGACAACACGCCCGGCGGCGAACTGGAACTTTACGAAGCGATCGCCGGTCACCGTCCGCGGTTCGGAGCGCGGAACCAGACGAGCCCGCGCGGGCTACGAATAGCGCGTTCCGTGGCGTACCGCGCCGGTACACTGGCGGTCTGGCTGAACACGGCCCGCTCGATCACTCGAATCGCGCCGCGACCGGCCTCCCACTGGCCGGTTCGCTTCGTGAACCTCCCGGTTCAACTGCCCGAACCGCTTTTTGAATTGCCCCAACAACCGTCCCCTCTTTGGAAACGGCTCCGGGGTTGGCTCGCACGCGGCAGCGGCGCAGGTTCGCGGGGGAACGTTCGATGAGTCCGATCCGCGTGTTCCTCGGCTACGACGAGCGCGAGGCCGTGGCGTTTCACGTCGCGTCGCACAGCATTCACCGGCACAGTAGCGCCCCGGTCAGCATCACGCCGCTGATGCTCACTCAAGTCGCCGGGATCTTCCACCGGCCGCGCGATCCCAACCAGTCGACCGATTTCGCCTTCACCCGGTTCCTCGTGCCCTACTTGTGTGGGTTCGAGGGTTGGGCCGTGTTCGCCGACTGCGACGTCCTGTTCCGTACCGACATCGCCCGTCTGTGGGCGCTGCGTGACCCGCAGTTCGCGGTCCAGGTGGTCCAGCACGACCACCGGCCGTCCGAGACGACCAAGTTCCTCGGTGCGGCGCAAGTGTGCTACCCGCGCAAGAACTGGTCGAGCGTGGTGCTGTTCAACAACGCGCGATGCGCGGCACTGACCCCGGAATTCGTCGCGTCCGCGTCGGGCCTGGAGCTGCACCGGTTCCTGTGGCTCAAGGACGACGAAGTGGGTGCCCTGCCCCGCGGCTGGAACCATCTCGTCGGCTACAGCCCGGACCTACCCGACGACGAGCTACACAACCTGCACTTCACGTCCGGTGGGCCGTGGTTCGAGGGCTGTCGGGGCAGCGCGTTCGACAACTCGTGGTGGACCGAATTGGGTCTGGCTCTGGGACCACTGAAGGCAGGCGCGATCGGGGCCGTCCCCTCTCCGGAACGGAGGGCGGCGTGAAGCTCCTTTTTTCCCAGGACGACCTCGCTACGCTGTGCCGACCGCGGCCCGTGTTCCCGGTCGAGTACCACATTCAGAACGAACTGTACGGCCTGCACCTGTTGCTGCGCGAGTTCGCGGGGCTGCCCGCGGACCGGCCGCTGCCCTGGGCAATGGAGCACGCGATCAACTTCGGCAGCCCCGAACCGTACTCGGCCGACGCGACCAGTCCGCTCCCGATTCGGCTGGCGATCACCGAACAGCAGGCCGCAGCCCTGCGCGGCCGCGGCGGGACCGTTTACCCCATCGGGTCCGCCTTCTTCTACATGCGAGAACTCTTTGCCCGTCGGTACGGCAACGAAGCTCCGGTCCGCACCGGGACACTGGTTTTCCCGGACAAATCCACCACCCACCAGAACACCGACTACGACCGCGCTCGGTTCGCGGACGAGTTGGCCAACCTGCCGGACGAATTTCAACCCGTGGCGGTGAGTATCTTCTGGCGCGACTGGGAACGGGGGTGCCACGAACCGTTCGCCCGCGCGGGGCTTCGGCTCGTCACGTCGGGCCACCCGTATGATCCGCTGTTCCTGTTCCGCCAGTACGACCTGTGCCGCCGGTTCCGCTACGCCTGCGCCAACGATCTCTCGACATCGTTCTGCCTGTCGGTCCTGGCGGGGTGCCACTTCTTCCATTGGCCCACCGGCGGGTTAACCGTGACGCGCGGTGGAGTTTCACGTTTCTACGCGGAGGAACCGACGTTCCACTTGCCCGGGAAGCGAGAGTGTATCGCGGCGGCACCGTTTCCGCCGGTCGACAACCGCACGGTTCAGGTGGAGTTAGCGGAACGGTTCGCGGGGCACGACTCCGTGCGCCCACCGGAGTTCTTCCGCCGCTTGTATGAAGAAAGCCAGAACACTCTCCTGTCGCTGCCCGTTGAGAACCAGAATTTCAATGTGCCCGCCCCCGCAACCCGGCTCGCCGGTTGGCGCGGGTGGGGGATCGACGCCGACGGCTGGACCCGAACCCATTTCGGGTTCACCACCCCCGCCGGTACACGAGGCGTGCGACTGGATCTGGACGTGTCACCAGACGCGATACCCCCCTGGCCACTGATCGAGGTGCGCGCGGGAACCCAGATTCTGCCCCTGAGCATCCGACCAGGACGCATTTCACTGGAATTGCCCGGCGGGTGTGCGGTGGAAGTGAACGGCGGCATTGAAGTGCCGTTGACCGGGGGCCGGTCGCGTTCCTTGCGCGTGGCAGGTTTGGAGCGACTGGAACGGCCCGCATCAACGGCGTGGGTGTGGCCCGGTGAACCGTCCGAAGCCCAAGCCCCGGTCTTCCGCGACTATGGCCCGAGTGGGTGGGTCACCACCGGTATCGACACCGACGGCTGGTGTCACGCCACGAGTCGCGCGAGTGGGCGCGTACCCGACGGGTGCTCGGCAGTGCGCCTGTTGTTAGACGCTCCCCCCGGCCCACGAGCGCGGTGGTTCATTTGCTCCAGCGAAGGCACGGTGCGTGTGGATGTCGATCCGGGTGTGTGGGAACTGGACGTGTCGGCGGGAGCGGACGGATTGGTAGACGTAACGATAGTGGCCGATCACGCCTCACCGGTGGGGCCAGGCGACCCGCGTGTCCGTGCGTTTCACATACGCTCAGCGAGTTGGCTCCACTCACGCGCGCTAAGTATGCGGCGTTCCGCATCAGCGGGTGCGGCGTGAGTAGCCCGAGCGGTGACTTTCGTAGGTCGTCTATCACCAAAAATTGAATGGTCCCACAAATAAATTAGCTCCCGCAGCACCCAATCGATTCGGGGTACTGCGGGAGCGATGTTTGTTACACTCAGTATTAGGCCGCTTCCGCGGTGCAAACTTCGATGCGGTTCAGGAGCCGCCGCACGCCCACGGCGTTCCGAACCGTTTCCTGTGCCATTTGTTTAAGATAATAACTCGACACTTGGCCGGTGAGAACCACTTCGCTCTCGTTTTCGGTCACGCGCACCCGGCGTAGTTGACCGAGCGGACTACTGGTCAGGGCATCAATCAGTTCGGACGTCATGATCGGGCAGGTGTTCATCGCGGCGCTCCTTCGGGGGTTGATCTCGGACGAGGCTTCCGAACCGAAAGTGCGGCTACCGGTCACGGGCATACCGGCGGTCGCGGGAAAACGAGATCCGTTATTACACCGGACTGAATCTGCAAGACGGGGCCGCAAATCCTTCTGCGGGTAGTGCGAATCGAGAATCCGTTTTCAACAACGGATGCTATACGCCGCTGGTATCGATTGCAACGACTTTCGGGATATTTCTGAGAATTTTCTCAACCTTGAACGCTGATCCGTACCGCCATAGACTTCCGCGGCTGCCGCAGCAAGCACCGGAGCCGTTCATGGCGAACACGCACGAGCACTTGGAACACGCTGAACACGCCGAGCACCACGCTTCCGACCCGTTCAACCAGCGGGTCGCCGTTTCAATGGCCATCGTCGCCGCGATCCTCGCCGCGAT
>HG799464.1:932245-933658 GCA_000531095.1 Gemmata massiliana
GTCGCCGTTTCAATGGCCATCGTCGCCGCGATCCTCGCCGCGATCAGCATGGTGGGCCACCGAACGCACAACAAAGTGTTGCAGCTCCAGGGCGAATCGAATCGACTGCTCGGCGACGTGAACCGGGTACTCGGGGACGCGAACCGGGTCGGCACAGAAGCGGCTCGGGCCGAGGTCGAGAAGAGCAATCTGTTCGCGTGGTACCAGTCCAAGCGCCAGCGGCAGTCGCAGTTCGAGACCTCCGCGACGCTGATCGAACTCGTCCCCTCCATTGAGCCGCCGCGTAAGGACGCGGACGAGGACGCGAAGAAGAAAGCGGCCGAAATCGGTCAGCGCCGCGCGAAAGCTGCTGACGACTGGAAGAAGCGGGCCGCCGAGTACAATAAGTCGAACGATCAGAAGGACAACCTTCCGGACCTCCTCGAACGGGGGGAGGAAGCGAGTAAGCGGGCCAACAAGCTGCGGGCCGATGCCGAGCGCGTCGGGACCGAGGCCGCTAAGTACCGCCAACAGGCCGCCGAGAAGAGTGAAGAAGCCGAGCACGTTCACCACCAGGCCGACCGCTTCGATATCGCCCACCTGTCGGCGGAAATCGGGCTCGTCCTCTGCTCGATCGCGCTCCTCACCAAGAAGCGCGCGTACTGGTTCCTCGGTCTCGCAGCCGCAGCAGTGGCGATCGCGTTAACCGCGTCCGGGTATATGATTCCTCACCACGCGCCGCACTCCGCGCCCGTCCATGCCACTCATAACGAACAAGGGAAACCACACTGACCGCGATGACTGAACCCGAACGCCCCCACTCGTGGCGCCCCTGGCGTTCCGCCCCCTCGGCTGGCTCGTGACCGCCGTCGCGCTCATCGGCGGCGTTCCGATATTCCTGTCAATGCCGCCGTGGTGCGACGTCACGCTCTACCAGATGGCGGCTCGCAACGTTCTCAACGGCGGCGTCCACTACCGGGACATCTTCGACACCAATTTGCCCGGCTTCGTATGGGCAATGGCGGTGGCGAAGATGGTCTTCGGCTGGAACTACGAGGCGCTCCGCGCGGTTGATCTGCTCGTGATCGGCTCGTCGGTCGCACTCCTGTGCGGGTGGGTGCGCCGCTGCGGTGCGACGAGCTACGCGGTGGCGTGGTTGGTGGCCGCGGTCGCACTGTATTACCCGTTCACGACCGAGTTCAGTCACATTCAGCGAGACCCGTGGATGCTCCTCCCCGCGGCGCTCGCGGCCCGGTTGCGATTGAGGCGCGTGACGGGAAGCGTGGAAGTCAGACCTACCCCCCCGTCCCCCTCTCCGCGCTCCCCGGCCCTGTCAGCGGAGCTTCTCGCGGGCCGGGGGAAGGGAAGGGGGAGGAAAGGCAACCTAACCCCCTAACCCCTTCCCTAAGAAGGAAGGGGGAACAGAACCAAATA
>HG799464.1:933702-970156 GCA_000531095.1 Gemmata massiliana
GGGAGGAAAGGCAACCTAACCCCCTAACCCCCTTCCCTAAGAAGGAAGGGGGAACAGAACCAAATACAGCCGACACAAAACAACCCGAGGTGGTTTTAAGCCCCTCTCCGTGCTCCGGCCCGCGCGAAGCTCCGCTGACAGGGCCGGAGAGCAAACAGGGAGGGGTTGGGGAGGGGTTGCTTCTCCGTTCTTCTATCCTCGAAGGGTTCCTCTGGGGCGCGGCCGTCTGGCTGAAGCCGCACGTGGTAGTACCGGCGTTCCTCGTGTGGGTGGTGTCCGCCGTACTTCTGGTTCGGCGCGAGTCGCAATCCCGTGTGCTGGCCGATCTGGGTGCGCTAATTACGGGCGGGTTGCTCGCGGGTGCGCCGGGAATCGCGTGGCTGATCGGGACCGGCGCGTGGCCGCACTTCCTCGACATCTTCCTCAACTGGAACCCCGCGTACTTCGCCGATTCCGGTTCACTCAACGACCGGGCCGGAACGCTCTTCAAGTGTTTCCGCCCGTGGAGCGTGTTGCACTACCCGGCAATCGCGATCGCGGTGCTCGCGTTGTGGGAGGGACGAGTGTGGTCACGCACTTCCGGTCCGCCCGCGCGCTTGCCCCGCCCGCGGCGGTGGTATTCGCCAGCCGAAAGTGAGGGTGCCGCGTCCGCGCGCCTGCTGTTGGCCGCGCTGTATTTGGGGTGGCTGGCACAGGCCGTGTTCCTGCAACGGGGGTTCGAGTACGTTCACGCGCCGCTCTTGTTACTCGCGTTCGCGGTCGTCGCGAGCCAGCGGTGGTGTTTCGGATTCGTGTACCTACTGTGGTTCGTAGCGGTCGGCGCGCTGCTGAACGTTGCAGACGTGGACCCGCGCGCAGCACGGGTGGCGAGCGCGCTCAACCCGGACGCCCCCTACATCAAGTTTGATAAGCACCCGCTCGCGGACTGGTCGGTGATGAAGTTGTGGCCTCGCGCGTGGAGCGAGGGCGGGTCGCCGGAACTCCGCGACCGGCTCGGCCAGTACACCGACATCCACTGCGGTACACAGTGGCGCGAACTCAACGACGTGGCGAACTACTTGAGAACGGTCGAGCCGCCCATCGGACCGGGCGAGCTCAACTGCTGGAACGACAGCACGCACCCGCTGTACCTGATGCTCGATGTGGACCCGGCCACGCGGTACATGCACTACGGCACCGCGTTCGCAATCCGTGAAAGAGCCGACCTCCCCCCGGGCGAGAAGTCCAAGCGCCAACAAATCGCGGACGCGGTCGCTCGTTCGCGCCAGCGGTACGTGGTTAGTGACCTGCTCCGTATGTCCTGGAACCGAAATTCGCCCTACGATCCGAGTTCGTGGGTGCCCGGCGACCCGCTCCCGGTGTGGTTACCCGCGAACGAGCGCCAAAAGTTCCCGTGGAACCAGCCCGTCGTGTACCGCTCGGGCCGCTACGTCGTTCACAAGATCGACCCGAACATCCCGCTCGGAACGATCCGCGTGCCCGACTGGGACTCGTTGGACCAACTCCCGTTCTTCGGGCCGGACGAATGAGGGGACACTCGGTGCCCGCGAACTTGAACCGGATTCCACTTTTTCGCGCGCCGGCGCGGGCAATTTTCGCGACCGTATCGCCGCCCGGAACCGATTATCGTGGTTGTGCGGGTTAGCCCGGCGCGGTTGTATCACCTGCACAGCGGGCGCCGCGCAGCGCGCCATCACGAAGTGCGATCAGCACTTGTGTCCGCTCGGACGCGGTTTACAATCAATATCAATGTTACCCGCGCTCGCGGGGCACCAAACTCCCATCCCACCGTCGCCACGAGTTTCCCCATGGCGCAGCAGATGATTACGCTCGAGGAAGCCGCGGAACGACTCGGCATCTCCCCGGAGGAGATGAAGAAGCGGCTCAAGACCGACCCCGAGTTCAAGAAACTCAGTCAGATCCGCGACGGGTCCACCGTGCGGTTCAAAGTTTCCGCCATCGACGAACTGGGGCGCCAGCTCGGTTTGGCCAGCGAGGACGGGCTCCCGCTCGCCACGCAAGAGTTGGACCCGCCCGGCTCGGACGATTTCAAGGTGAAGGTACCCGATCGGGCACCGAAGAAGAGCGCCGACGACGACCTGCCGCTCGACCTCGGGAGCGCGGACGACGAGGTGTTTTCGCTCGCCGAGGAACCGAAACCGGCCCCGCCGAAGTCCGGTAAGATCGCGCCGAAGGCCCCCAAGAGTATGTCCGACAGCTCCCACGGCAGCTCGGACAGCGACGTGCGCCTCGACAGCGGGAAGATCAAGAAAGTCAAAGCGCCCGAACCCAAGAGCGACGAGGCCGCGATCCCGACCGAAGAAATCGCGCTCGATTTCGGCGGTCCCGGCAGCGCGGTTATCAAGGGCGGGAGTTCGGCCAAATTATCCGCTCCCAAGAGCGGCAACTCGTCCGGCAAACTCGACCCGAGCAAGAGCAAGGGCGGGAAGTCCGGCAAGCCGCCGGTGGAGAACGACAGCAGCGAGTTCGAGCTGAGCCTCGACGCGGACAGCGACGACTTCGACCTCCAGATGAACCCGGACGCCGACGAGGTGGACCTGGGCAGCTTGCCCAAGGGCAAAAGCGGAAGCGACAAGCGCAGCAGCGCCAGCGGGATCAACCTCAGCGACCCGGCCGATAGCGGGATCTCGCTCGAAAAGAACAAGAAGAAGGTCGAAGAAGACAGCGACGAGTCGGACGTCGATTTCGAGCTCTCGCTCGATTCGTCCGCGGTCTCGTCCAGCACCAAACTCGGCGCGCCGAAGTCGGGCAAGTTGGTACTCGACTCCGACTCGGACAGCGAGTTCGAGCTGACGCTCGACGACTCCGGCGGCTCGCTCGAACAAGCGGCTCTGGAATCCGAAGCCCTGGCCGAAGAAGACAAGGGCGACATCTTCGAGACCGATTTCGAGATCCCCTCAATGCCGGACGAGTCCGGGTCCGAGGCGGTCGCGCTGGAGTCGGACACGGACCTCGAACAGTCCGACTTTGAACTCGAAATGGCCGACAGCGATGTGGCCGAAGCGAGCGGCGAAGAATCGGGTAGTGAAGTCGTACTGCTCGAGGACGAAGAAGAGGCTCGTCCGAAGGCAAAGGGGAAGCCCCAAGCGAAGGGGAAAAAGCGGCCCGTTGTCGAAGATGACGCCGATGTTGACCTGGCCGACGACTCGGCCACCGACGAGTCCGACGCCTCAGTATCCAAGGCACTTCGAGGCGCGAAGGCCGGGCGGCGCGGGTCTTCGGATTCGGTTGATGAAGAGTTCGTGGCGACCAAGCCGTGGGGCATTGTCCCGGTGTTGTTCCTCGCTCCCGCGCTGCTCTTCGCTCTGGTCGGCGCGTTGATGGGCTTCGAGTTGCTCCAGACGACATTGGGCTACCAGCAGCCCCGCAAGCCGGCCGCTCCGATCGTGCGCGGACTTGCCACGCAGTTCGACATGGAACTACAAGACCAGTGACCGCTGAGACCGTTACCAACACCGGGGCCGAGGTTTTTACCTCGGTCCTGGTGTTTTTTGGTGCGTTCTGTTGCTTCACTCGCAACAAATAGTTCGTTGTGACCCGTAAAAGAGCAACGAACAGGTGAACCTATCGCCCCGGAGGTATTCGGCGCGGCCTCGAAGCCGGGTCCGGTCCCGGAGGCCACCAAGGATCGAATCCGTCGGCTCCCGGCCGAGCGGGTCGGAAGCCAGGCCGTCGGGGTGTCCCGGTCGTGGCTCCGGGGGGGTTCGTCAACACCCGGTACCGGGATCGCACCCCGCGTGATCCCGGAGCGCCCCAAAAAAGGCCGGCCCGGTCGTGATCGAGGCGGACGAGTTGTGGAGCTTCGTGGGAACCAAGGGTGACGTGCGGGGGTGGTCGCTCTGGACGCGGGCACCCGGCGGGTGCTGGCGATGGTCCTCGGGACCACTAGGGCCACTACCGATTAACCGCTATGGTGGGGATTCACGCTGAATTCAGTGTTTTCAAGTTGGGCGCTTTGGGAGTAGCGGGGCGTGTGGGTTTACCGGTCAATGGTGGTTACCACGCCTCCATTGCCGGAGCCCCATGCGGTCCACTTATCAGGGTACCCGCGCCACCCCGGGTGACGCCCCCGGCACCTGCGCCTGATGCTCACCGCGTGGCTCGGTCGCGCGGTCCAACTGCCCAAGCGACGCACGTGCCCCCGAGGTGGTGTGGCGGGTAGTCCTATTCGCGGCGGCGTTCACCCGGGCGATCGCCGCCGCGTGCGCCAACGCCCACGCCCCGTCCGGGCAGGCGATATGGGATTACTTGTACCGGGCACTCCCTAGGCGGGCTCACGCCAGCGAGAGCAGTACCACTTGTTCCCTGCTGCGGTTGGGATTTGCTCAACACGCTACGATGAGAATGGAAGATCGCCCCCACGACGAAGGAGCACTCCCATGTCGGAACCCACGCGCGAAGCGGTCGACCAGATGCAGGGGCCGGTGGTGCTGGAGTTCGGGGCGACCTGGTGCCCGCACTGTCTGGGAATTCAGTCGGACATGGCCGCCCAACTCGCGAAGCACCCGAACGTGCAACACGTCCGCGTCGAAGACGGTAAGGGGAAGCCGCTCGGGCGCTCGTTCCGCGTTAAACTGTGGCCGACACTGGTGTTCCTGAACAACGGCGCGGTCGTGAACCAGTTCGTGCGCCCCGCGTCGGACGAGATTGCCAGGGGATTCGCTGAACTCACCAGCGGCGGGAACCTCGCGCCCGGAACGGTGTCAGCGAATCGCGCAGAATAGCGAGGGGAAAAGTTCCCGGATGTGTTCGCCCCGACGCGATCTTACTGCCGGCCGACGTCGGTGCGAAGTGTGCGGGCGCTCTCAACGATGCGCTTGAACTCGGGGGTGTCGCGGATGGGGTTCAGGTCTTTGTCTGTGTCCACGTGTTCGTGGCCGAAGCCCCTTCGGAGGGCCGCCGTTAGCAGCCGGATCGCTTCGGTTCGCGCCCCGGGCTGGACCTTATCCAACAGGGCGTACACGCACGCGGCCTGGTACGCATTCACTGGCGACGGCTCGCGCTTGAGGACGTCGGTCGCGTCCGCGATGGCCTCTTTCGCGTTGCCCAACCGGGCGTGAAGCACGCCGCGCCCGGACTGCGCCGGAACGTAGTCCGGGTACATCTCTAGGAGCCGGTCCAACGTGCGAATGGCCTCGCGGTCCTTCCCCATTTTGCCCTGCGCGTGAGCCTTGTTCTGTTGCGCGGGGATCGAGCGCGGGTTCGCGACGAGTGCCGCGTCGAAGTCGCTGATGGCCCCGGCGAGGTCGGTGTTGAGGCGCACGATTCCACGAGCCACCAGTCCCACGTCATCCTCCGCGTTCAACTTCATCGCCTCGGCCAGATCCTTGGCCGCGCCGGTCGGGTCGCCGGACACGTGTTTGATTTGTGCCCGCATGCACAGTGCTCGAACTTGCGGCGCGCCCAGTTCGGTCGCGTGCTCCAGGTCGCGCAGACCGGCGGGGTAGTTCTTCAACTCCTGGTTCGCTAGCGCGCGATTCAGGAAGACGTCGGCGGTATCGGGAAGCAATTCGGCGACTTTATCGAGATCGTCTTTCGCGCGGGCCGGATCGTGGGTCCGCAGTGCCACTAGCGCGCGGGCGTAGTACCCGCCCGAGTGGTCCGGGCGCAACGCGATCGCGGTGGTGTAGCACGCGGACGCATCCGAATACCGGCCCAGGTTCTCGTAACAGCGCCCGAGGCTCATGTGCGCGGAGAAGTCGCCCGGATCGAGTTCGACCGCCTTTCGCAGCAGTGGGAGCGCGTCCCGGTGCTTGCCGTTGGTCATGGCCTCGGTGCCAGACAGGTAGTAGTCCCCGGCAGTCGCGAGCGGCGCGTCTTTGGCTTTCTCGGCCGACTGTGCCGCGCCCTCAGACCGACCGAGTCGGCGCATCAGTTCGGCACGCTGCTCCCACAACGCCTTGGTCGCGCTCCCGGTTACCGTTTCGGCTAGTTCGTTCGCGCGAAGGGCCGAGCCGAGCGGTTCGTCCGTGGCGCCCCCAGTATTTGTGCGGAGCGATTGCCCGCGGGCGAGGAGCAGACAGACTTCGGCGAGTTTGGACCGCACCCGTTGCTGCTCGTCCGCGGGCAGCGCGCGAAACTCGGGTCGCTGTTCCCACCGGACGTCCTCCGGCAACCCGTACCGCGCGAGGGCCTCCGTACACTTGGCGATTCCTCGCTCCACCGTGGCCGGCTCGGGGGCGCGCGTGCTGAGCAAGTAGTGCGCGGATTTCAAATCGTCGTCGAATTGCCGTGCGGCGACGGCCGCGTCGGACCGTTCCGCTCGGGTGCGCGCTGTGACTAGGCCGCCGATGCACAACGTGAGCAACACGACGGCCACGGTCACGAGGCTCACGTTAGACGTCAACCGCGGGTGCCGGCGTGCCCACTTCCGCACGCGCTCGCGGACCGGGACGCGCGCGAACCGGAGCGGCAAATCCGCGCGGTGCCGGTCGAGATCGTCGCGAAGATCGGCCGCAGACTGGTACCGGTGGGTGGGGTCCGGTTCCAGACACTTGCGGACGATCGCCTCCAGTCCGCGTGCTACTTGTGAGTTCTTCGCACGCAGCCGGGGCGGGCGCGCGGAGCGCTCCGTCAGCATGAGCGGGATCTCGTCTTCCAGTTTGCCCATAGGCACCCGGAACGGGTGCTCCCCGGTGAGCAACTCGAACAGGATGATGCCGAGCGCGTAGACGTCGCTGCGGCCGTCGGTCGTAGGGACGCGGTCGCGTACCGAGCGCAGGTGCTCCGGCGCCATGTAGGGCAGCGTCCCACCGATGTGCGCGCCGGGGGCCACAGCCCGCACCTTCAGATCCTCGGACACGCCGAAGTCGAGTAGCATCGGCTGGCCGTCGTCGGTGAGCAGCACGTTGGCCGGCTTCAGGTCGTTGTGCAGAATACCGTGCGAGTGGGCGTGTTCCAGCCCGTCAGCGAGCCGCGCGCCGATCCAGCACACCGCATCGGGGTACGTGATCTCGCGCAGTACCTCTTGCGGCCCGCCCGCCCGGACCGGTCCGCGGACCGCACGCAGATGCGCCTCCGCCTCGTCCACCGCGACCGCCACCGATCCGAGCGACTTGGGACCGGTCCCGGCGCCCGTTCCCGGCGCGCGCGACCCGAGGGCCGGGATGTCCGTCTCCTCGCTCAGCCCCTTGAGAGTGTCGAGTAACTGCCGACCGGTCGCGGGGACGGCCGTGTTCCCGCGGAACCGGTGGAGCAGATGCGCGAGTGTGGCGACACCGAAGAACGGCATGCACACCGCCTGAAACGGTCCCTCGCGGTGCACCGAGTAAATGGGGACGATGTTCGTGTGTTGGAGCCGCGCGAGAGTCTGCGATTCACCCGCGAGGTCGGCCGAGACCTTGAGCGCGACGAACCGGTCGGCGAGTTCGCCCTGGCGCGCGAGGTACACGCGACCGAACGTCCCGCGCCCGAGTACGGCGGCCAAATCGAACCCGGCAAAGTGGCTGTTCACTCGCGGGAACCGGTCGATTGCCGCGCGCAGCCGCTCAGCCGTCGCCGGATCGGACGCCCGCAGGTGGTCGATCAGCGCGACCGGTTCGAGACTCGCTTCCGGCGGCAGCCCGGCCTCACCGGTCCAGTTGCGGATCGTGCCAATGTCCGCGGGGTCTGCAGAAAGTTGAGGATCGGGTGCGGGAGTATCAGATGCGGGCGGAAGTAGATGGAGTTGGGCCGTGGGCGGGAAGTCACAGGCGCTCATGTGGGCGATCGCCGGGGCGTAGTGGGAGGACGGCGGCCCGCGGTGCGGACCGTTCCAACACTACCTAGCACGAATCTGATACCGCGGGGGCACCGAAATGACGCATCTTGAGTTTTCGCGCGGAAGTGGAAACGCGGACCGAAGCCCACAAACCTGACCAGTTTCACCGGCGTGCTCCTGGCGCACCGTTCACCAGGTAGAAAACTCTTGCAGACCAGCTTTTGTTCGTGGCCCGGGCCTCTGGCCGGGGAACCGTCCCAGGCCAGAGGCCCGGGCCACCAAACCAAAACCGTAGGAACCACTCCAACACACCCCGTTTTCATTTTCTCGGTGTCAGCAGTGAACCGCACCAGCGTTGCCCGTGGCGATTGTGGTTTCACATGATTTCTGAACGAAGTGGTGTCCGAACCGAGACAGTGTATGCACGAAGTTAGCGCGCGTTGTAAATCGCTCTTATCAGCATTTTGGGATTCTCCACTTTCATTTGACTCAGTGAAATTCTCATCTACGGTTCGCCAGAGTGACCTGCCGTCGCGGGCACAGTATTCACGCGGGACCAAAAAGGCTCCCAAAGGCTCCGATCCCAAACGGTCCCGGCCCGCGATCCACCGACCCACTCCACGGAACTCTCCAATCTGAAGCGGCTAAACCGCCGCTCACACCACCGAGAAATAGATGAGTCAGTCGCTATCGCCCAAGCGTCTGTCGGTCGAGCACCTCGAAGACCGCTTGACCCCGACTTTCGGCACCCCCTGGTTCGACGGATCGAGTCTGACCCTCAGCTTCGTGCCCGACGGCACCGACATCTCCGGCAAACAGAGCAACCTGTTCGCCCTCATGAACGCGACCGCGTCGCAACCCCAGTGGCAGCGCGAGATCCTCCGCGCGTACCAGACCTGGGCCGTGGAAGCGAACCTCAACATCGGGCTCGTCGCCGACGGCGGGCAAGCGATGGGGACGGCCGGCGCGCCGCAAGAAGACATCCGGTTCGGTGACATCCGGATCGGGGCGCGGGCGCTCTCGGTACCGGGCAGCGCGAACTCCACAATGGCGAACGCGGTCGGATTCGACTACGACAGCCGCACGTGGGCCGGCGACTTCATCTTCAACAGCCTGTACCAGTTCGGGATCGGCTCCTCGTACCAGGGCGACCTGTTCTCCGTCGCGCTGCACGAGGCGGCCCACTCGTTCGGACTGGCCGACCAGAACACCGACGCAACGTCGGTCCTTTTCAACTCCTATCAGGGGCTCTGGTCCGGGCTGTCGCTCAACGACGTCGCGGCCATCCGCGGCCTGTACGGTGCCCGACAGGACGACCAGTTCGAGGGGCTCCTCGGCAACGACACGCTCGCGACCGCGTACAACCTGGGGAACACAACCGCGGTTTCGGCGGACGTCACCCGGCTCGGCGACGCAGACGTCTACAAGTTCACCACCCCGGCCTCGGGCGCGACCGGTCTGACGATCAACCTCCAGGCCACGGGCATCAGCCTGTTGACCGGCAAGGTCACCGTGTACGACGCCCAGGGGAACGTGGTCGCCACCGCGTCCACCTCGGACGTGCTGAACAACAACCTGTCGATCAGCCTGGCGAACTACCGCGCGGGGACGACTTACTACGTCAAGGTGCAAGGGTCCGGCTCGGACGTGTTCTCGATCGGGTCTTACGTGCTCCGGCTGAACTACTCGGGCGGCAGCACGACCACGGGCACGAGCGTTACGAACTCGTACTATACCAACTTCGAGTTCCCGTTCAGCAACAACGACACGCTCGCCACGGCCAACACCCTCAGCGCGGTGCGCTCGACGAAATCGAACACGTTCGCCCTCGCTGGGTTCATCACCAGCGCGACGGACGTGGACTGGTACAAGATCACCCCGACCCTCGCGACCGGGTTCACCGGCACGCTGTTTATCGGAACGATGACGGCGACCAACGGGTTGCTCCCGTCGGTCACGGTGTACAGCGCGAGCGGCCAGTTGCTCCCGACCGTCGTCACCATGAACGAGGGCGGGTCATACGCGATCCAGCTCGCGAACGCGACGACCGGCACGACGTACTACATCCGCGTGGGCGCGTCGACCGCGGCCGGCAGCTCGTCGTTCGGCATGTACACGCTGGGCGCCACGCTCGCCCCCGTCGCCCCGACCACCTACACCCAGGTCACGTCGGACACGCTCACGCAGCCGGAAGCGGTCCAGTACACCACCATCGACGTGGCCGGGGACCGGCTCACACAGTTCGCCCTGACCGCGACCGGCGGCTCCTCGACGTCCACGACCGCGGTGCGCATGACCATCTTCGACGCGACCGGGCACGCGGTGTTCACCACCGTGGCCCGTGCCGGCCTGCCGCTCACGACCGGGGCCGTGTGGCTCGTGTCCGGTTCGTACACGGTGGTGTTCAACGCGGCCACACTGGACGGCTCCTCGATCCAGTCGCTCGGGCTGGTTCTGTCGGCCCGGACCCTGAGCGACCCGCTCGACCCGATCATCGAGAACCCGACCGTTCCGCCGCCCCCGCCGCTCGCCCCGATCACCGCGCCCACCCCGGCCCCGACGCCCCCGCCCACGGTGCCGATCGTCGGCCCGATCACCAACCCGTTCGCTCCGTAACCCGACCTCCGGGTGAGCGCCGAACCCGGCCACGGTCTCCAAATAGCGTACCGAGCCGCGTGGAGCGGTCGCCCCTGTAGCTCGCCTCACAACGGGTCGGGTACTGAGGATCGACAACCCGCGCCCACGGCACTCCTGAATAACAAGCGTTCGAGCTGTTTCGCCCTGATCCCCTACAGCCCGTAGCGAGTTAGTACATGATCGCGGAACTGATCCCGACCGAGAACTCGGTCCAAACGTTTCGGACCCCGAGCACGCTCCCGGCCAAGCCCGTCGATAAGGCCGCCTGCCTCGTTTACATCTACCCGACCGGCCCGAACATGGGCACCCGGTACGCACTCGGCACCGAGCCAGCGTTCATCGGGCGCGCGGAAGACTGCGCGGTCCGGAACACGGATGCGTCCGTCTCCCGGTACCACGCGAAGATCGCCCTGCGCGACGACGGCGAGTACGCCGTCACCGACTTGGGGAGCACGAACGGCACATTCTTGAACAACCAGCAGAAGCGCGAGGGCGTGCTGCGAGACGGGGACTACCTGCGAATCGGGAACTGCATCTACCGGTTCCTCGGCGGCGGGAACCTGGAGGCCGAGTATCACGAGGAGATTTACCGGCTCACCGTCCTAGACGGGCTGACGCAGGTCCACAACCGCCGGTACCTGTCCGAGTTCCTGGACCGCGAGATCGTCCGGAGCACGCGCCACAACCGGCCCCTCGCCCTGCTCATGCTCGACATCGATCACTTCAAGTCGATCAACGACCGGTACGGGCACCTCGTGGGCGACCTGACGCTGCGCGAGCTGTGTACCCGCGTGAAGGCCGTGATCCGCCAGGACGAGTTGCTCGCGCGGTATGGGGGGGAGGAGTTCGCCGTGGTGCTCCCGGAGGCCGACCTCGCAAAAGCGAAATCCGTCGCGGAGCGCATCCGCGAGGTGATGAGCCGGCCCCCGTTCTCGTTCAACGGTGTGACGTACTCGGTTACCGTCAGTGTCGGCGCGGCCGTCACCCTGCCCGCCGAACCGCTGCTCCCGAGCGCCCTCGTCGCCCGCGCCGACAAGAACCTGTACCAGGCGAAGGAAACCGGCCGCAACCGCGTCGTCGCGGGGTAGGCGGTCCACCCCAGAGATCGCCAGGCGACTCATCACACCGGCTCCAATCTCACTCAGGAGCCGCCGCGCGCGCACCTATCAAACACAAGATCGTCGCCCAACAACCGCGCGCTGGCCTCTGTGGTGAAGAAGATTTCACCGCAGAGAGCACGAGAGGACGCGGAGAAAAACCACATCGGAACCAACCACACCGCCTTTCAGTTTTCCTCTGCGCTCTCCGCGCCCTCTGCGGTGAAAATCTTCTTCGCAACTCGCTCAGTGTAAGGCAAAGTCACGCCCGGTAGCAAAATCACTTGTAATATTTGTACACTAGTGTACAATTTGAGTAAATTGCCCATGCGCCGGCCGCGCTTCACTTGGTGGGGCGCATTTTGAACAAGATGTTAGCCGAGGAACGGGAATACGGGTCGAAAATGGAACGGTATTTACTGATTGTTAGCCTCGACCGGCGGGAATTTGGAAGGATTTGTGCGCCAAAGCTACAGAAATATCAGCGATTGATGCGGTCCCGGCTCGGTGCTATGACCCGGGAACCGGCTCCCCGGCCCAGAATGTTAGCAATTGTTAGCCCGGCCAAGAGGCGGGGTCCAAAGCTCCCGCAACATAGACGTACCGAAAATGGCTGCCGATAAAGCGCTGGCGATCGTGGTTCGCGGAACCGACTGGAGCGAGACCAGTCGCATCGCCACGCTGTTCACGCGCGAGTTCGGCAAGGTGCGTGCTCTGGCGAAGGGCGGGCGCCGGCTCAAGTCGAACTTCGACGTCGCGTTCGATCTGCTCACCGTGTGCGAGGTCGTGTTCATCCGCAAAGCGAGCGGGCTGGACCTCCTCACTGAAGCGCGGATGAACGAACAGTTTCCGACGCTTCGTCAGAACCTCCCGGCACTCTACGCGGGGTACTACGTCGCCGAACTGCTCGCCGACGGTACCCAGGACTACGACCCCCACCCGCCACTCTTCGATGCGGCCATCCAAACGCTACGGTTGTTGGGGAAAGGGGAGCAAAGGCAACCTAACCCCTAACCCCTTCCCTAGGAAGGAAGGGGGAACAGAAACAAAATCAGGGATCGACACACCGCAGGCGCCGGTTCTAAGCCCCTCTCCGTGCTCCGGCCCGCGAGAAGCTTCGCTGACAGGGCCGGAGAGCAAGGATGGAGGGGTTGGGGAGGGGTTACAGCCACAACCTACCTCCCCATCCCCCCTCCCTGAAGGGAAGGGGGAGCACGCGTCTGACATCTCTGGGCGAACCGCGAGTGTTAACGAGCGGGTGGTTTCCGCCCCCTTCCCTTCAGGGAGGGGGGATGGGGGGGTAGGTTCCCCCCGGCGCGAGACGCGGACCTCGCCGCCCGCGTGTCCGCGTTTGAGCTTGTTTGGCTCCAAGAGCTGGGATATAGCCCGCGACTCGAAGCGTGTGCCACCTGTGGACGAGAGCGACTGAACCCGACCGCGCGAGCGTTTTTCAGCCCGTCGGCCGGGGGGGTACTGTGCCCGGAATGCGGGCCGGCGGTCGCCGATCGGCGAATGGTTTCGGGCGAGTCTCTCGAAACGATTCGCGCGCTGAGCGCTGGGGGCGCTGGGCCGGAACTCCCGCCCGGGGTCCGGACCGAGGTGCGACAGGTTCTGGGGTACGCGGTGAGCTGCGTACTGGGTCGGCGCCCGCGGCTGCTGAGTTTTGTCGACGCGCGCTGATGAGTGCCGAGGGGCACCGGGATGTGGGTTCGGGAGTGGGACGAAGGGGAGCGCAGGATGCCGAAGCCAGCCGACAGCAGGGTCCGACCGGGGCGCACCGGTGTGCTGGTTGCGGCGGCCGTGCTGCTGTGCGCCCCGGGGTGCCACACCGCGCGCAACTTCAAGGAGCGCGTCGCCAATGCGACCGCTCCGCTCTTCAGCTCGCACTACGACGACCCGCGGGCCGCAGAAAAGCTGGCCGCGGCCGAGCAACTGTTCCAGGAAAAACAGTACGAAAAGGCCCGTAGCGAGTTCCGCACGCTCGCGGACAACCAGGGCAACCCCGCGGCCCTCGCGGAGCGCGCCCGGTACATGCAGGCCGAGTGCCGGTACATGCTCGGCCAGTACCCGGAAGCGGCCGACACGTATCACAAGGTGCTCCTCGACTTCCCGACCGGCACCTACCGGCGCGACTGCTGCGCCCGCATGTTCGAGATCTGCGACTTCTGGCTCAACGACTTCCGCACCGAGAAGGACCGCCGCGTCGCCGCCGGTGAAACGGGCGTGCTCCGCTGGCACCCGAGCTGGCCCAAGCCGCTCGACCGCAGCCGCCCCGCGATCGACCAGGAGGGGCGCACGCTGGAAGTGCTGGAGCGCGTCCACACCCACGACATCACCGGGCCGACCGCGGACAAGGCCATCTTCTGGTGCGGGTACGTGAACTTCATTCGCGGGAACTTCGACGAGGCCGACCAGTTCTTCAGCCAACTGGTCGAGTTGCACTCCGACAGCCCGCTGCGCCCGGAGGCAATGGCGTTCGCGATCCAGGCGAAGAACAACGCGACCGGGGGCGCGAGTTACGACGGCCGCAAGTGTGCCGAGGCGCTGCACCTGATCCAGGTCGCGGAGGCCACGGTCCCGGAACTGGCGAACGACCCGTCGAAGGCCGAAAAGCTGACCCGGGCGAAGTTCGCGATCCGCTCGCAGCAGGCCGAAAAAGATTTCCTGACGGCCGAATACTACGAGCGCACCGGGCACCCCGGGTCCGCCGTCTTCTACTACGAACTGGTCCGCCGGCGCTACGCGGGCACGCGGTACTCGGACCTCGCCACCGAGAAGAAGGACCGGCTGGTGAAGCTCATGCACGACGGGCGCCCGGCCCCGGGCAACGACCCGTTCGCGATCGCCAAGGCCAAGTGGAACGAGTTGTTCAACAAGCACCAACCCGCGCCCGACGACGAGAAGGACCGGCCCCGCATCGACCCGAGTCTGATGCCCGCGGGCGGCCCCCCGCCGTCGGACGGGACGGGCAACACCCGGCCCTGAGCCGTGCGAAACGGGAACAACCACCAACCTCTAACACCCGACACGAATGGCTATCAGCCGCAGACAGTTCCTCGCGCTCGGTGCCCCCGCCGCGCTCGCGCTGGCGACCGGGTGCCAGAACGGGTTCCAGATCTTCGGTTATCGCGCCGGCGCGGACGCACTCTACGACCCGAACATCAAGACCGTGTTCGTCCCGACGTTCAACAACAGGGCGTTCCAAACGACCCCGTACCGAGGGTTAGAAGAAGACGTTACCCAGGCGGTGATCCGTGAGATCGGCAAAACGACACCGTTCCGCGTCACGTCCGACGTGAGTAGGGCCGACACCGAGTTGCTCGGCAACATCGTCTCGATCTCGAAAACGTTGCTCAACCGTAACCAGCAGAACCAGTTGCGCGAAGGGGAAATCGCGGTGAGGGTGGAGGTGGTATGGCGTGACCTGCGCGACGGCACGATTCTCTCCAACCCGCGCCGCGCGCCGCGCCCCGACGAACTCGACGGCCCGCCGATCCCGTTCGACCCGAACGTCCCGGTCCCCCCCAAGGCGAAAGAGCCCGAAAAACTGGAGCCCGCGACCATCCTCGCTACGGGGCGCTTGCTCCCGGAACTGGGCGAAACGAACGCCTCGGCCTCGAAGCGGATTACGGAACAAATTGCGGTCCAGATCGTGTCGATGATGGAGCGAAAGTGGGATCGCACGGAAAGTACAAACAAGCGGTGAGCCGAGAACCCAATACGACTTCACACACGGGCACCAGCGATTTACTTAAACCGTTGGCTTACCGTGTGTTATGGCGCGATTGGCGGCAGCAAGTCTCTTCGTCACTTCTCACCTTTTCCCGTTCTACTATTATTACATTTGCCGCTTGATGATCCTCTCCTGATCTGATTATCGCCCTCATGCCCGACCCATTTTCGACGCTCACAGAACGCCGGCTGGCGGTTCTGAAGGTTCTAGCTAAGCGCGGGCCGCTCACGATTCAACAGATCGCGGCCGAAACGGGCTCGTCGCGCCACGCGGTCGAGCGCGTACTCAACTACGAATGGTTCGAGCGCCTCAACAGTGGGCGCGCTTCGCTCTTCGGTCTGACCGAGGATGGGAAGCAAAAAGTGTCGGAGTGCGAAAGCACTTAAACGCAAGAAGCCCCGCGATTCTCGCGGAGCTTCCGGAGCCCACCTACTTCCAACCAAATACTACGACGCGGCACGCGGTGCGGTGTCCACGGTGCGAGCGATGAGTTCGCCGCGCGAAGGCAGGCGCACCCGCCACGCGAGCCGGCAGAGCACCAGCGATTGGATCACGATCCAGCTCAGATCGAACTGCCACCATTGAAGGCCGTGCCGGGCCGACGACGGGAAGGCGTGGTGGTTGTTGTGCCACCCCTCGCCCAGCGCCACGATGCCGACCAGCACGTTGTTACGGCTCTCGTCGCCGGCTGCGTAGGGCTTGCTGCCCCACAAGTGGCAGATCGAGTTCACGCTCCAGGTGGCGTGGTGCCCGAGCAGGATGCGCACCAGTCCGCCCCAAATGAATCCGGTAAGTGCGCCCTTCCACTCACCGAAAGCGTAGCCGATCGCGGCCGGGATGAACACACCGAGGAACGCCCACAGCGGGAACAGCGCGCTGACCGTGCGGACCGTGCGGTCGCGGTACCAGTCGCCCGCGTAGCGGTTCAGTCCGTCCGGCATCGGCGCGAACGCCCACCCGATGTGCGAGTGCCAGAACCCCTGGAGCCAGCCCTTCAGTCCGCGCGTGTGCGGGTACGGGGAGTGCGGGTCGCCTTCCTTATCACTGTGCTGGTGGTGGAGCCGGTGCCGCCCGACCCAGTCGAGCAACGGCCCCTGGAACGACATCGACCCGAACGCCCCAAGGAGCACCTGGACCGGCCGCACGGTCTGGAACGAGCGGTGCGTGAACAGCCGGTGGAACCCGACGGTGACGCCCAGCATGGAGATCAGGTACATCCCAAGCAGCAGCGCGAGATCGACCCAGCCGAAGTACCCCCACCCCCACGCCAGGACGATTCCCGTGACCAGACCGGCTAGCGGGACCGTGACCCCGACGAACGTCGTGACCCACGACAGCACCTTGCGCCCGGTGCTGAACACCTGCTGCGGCGGCGGAAGGATCGGCTCGGGAACCGGCTCGTTCGGTGTGGCTTCGGGCGAGGTACTGGGGAGGTTGGTGCTTGACAAGGTAGGCAAGCTGGGTTTCCTGCTTGGAAGTGTGAGACGCGGTCACCGGGAGCGAGAGTCCCGGCTACCGGCGCCCGAATAAAGGGCGAGGGGCGGCGACACCCGCCGCCCCGTAGAAAGTTTAGCTAATATCGGGAACTTTAGTAGCGGCGCCCGCCGCCGCCACCGCCGTAGCCACCGCCGCCACCGCCGTAGCCACCGCCGCCACCGCCGTAGCCACCGCCGCCACCGCCGTAGCCGCCGCCACCACCCCGGCGACCGCCACCACCACCACCGCCGCCTTCCTTCGGACGGGCTTCATTCACGGTCAGCGGGCGGCCCTCGATCACTTGGCCGTGCATCCCGGTGATAGCGGCTTGCGCCTCTTGATCGGTGCCCATCTCGACGAAGCCGAAGCCCTTCGAGCGCCCGGTGTCGCGGTCCATAATCACTTGGGCCGATACGACGGACCCATACGGGGCAAACATGTCTTGGAGCTGCGCATCGGTAACGCCCCAGCTCAGGTTGCCGACGTACAATTTCTTACCCACAACGAACTCTCCCGCGGCCCGGTCCCCGGCCGCTTCTTGAATCAACTTCCCGCGCGGGACCGCGCGGCGGGGACGAACGAACTGGCGAGTGGGTGAACCACCGCTAGCCACACCTGTCGGGCGATCCTGGTTTTCGGAGTGCTCTCCGACAAGCGATCCAGGACTCTTCGAGCGGGAGAAGCGAGCGTTCGGCGTCGGTCAACGGGACAACTCCGTTGGTTGTGGTAGACTTTATCAAGACGAATGGCCCCTCGCGCTAGGATTTTTCGCGGATTCTTCAGCCGGAGCCTCAGATCGACGTTCGTATCGTGTGGGGAATTTGGGTAAGAATCAGCCCCCACCCGCCCGCGAACCCACTCCCAACGGACCACTAACTGCCCATTCCTCGTTTCAATTTGCCCGAAATCACCCCAATAACCCGGCTTTTTCCAGAATCGCTTTCAGTTTGGTTTTCTGGGCTTCGGCGAACGACGCCACGGGCGAACGCATCGGCCCCGCGCTGCGACCCAACAGCGCCATCGCTTCTTTCACAGCACTGTTACCGGTACCGAGGCTCATCGCCATCCGAACGCCGTGCAAACGCGACTGAAAGACTTTCGCCGATTCGACGTCACCCTTTACGAACGATTCGTAAATTCCGACGCACAGTTCCGGGGCGATGTTGCACGACGCCGGTATCGCCCCCTGCGCGCCGGCTTGCAGCGCCGCGAGAATGAGCGGTCGCGCCCGTTCAGCACGCTGAACGTGTCGCGCGGTGTTTGGCGAATGATTTCGATGGTGTTTTGCAAGTCACCGGACGAATCCTTGATGCCGATGATGTTGGGCACTTCGGCGAGCCGCGCGACCGTTTCGGGTTCGATGCTCAGCCCACCGCATGTGGCCGGGTTGTTGTACAGCACGACGGGTAATGCCGTGCTCTCTGCGATGCGGCGGAAGTGATCGAAGAGTTCGGCCTGGTTGGGCTTGATGAAGTACGGCGTGATAACGGACACGCCCGCTGCGCCTTCCTTCTCGGCCATCTTCGTGAGACGGATCACTTCGCGTGTGGTCTCCGCGCCGGTGCCCGCGTACACGGGCGCCCGCCCCCCGACGTGCGCGATCGCGGCCGCAACGACCTGTTGCTTCTCGTGCTCATCGAGCGCGTAGAACTCACCCGTAGTACCAAGCACGAAGATACCGTGGACGCCCCGCGCGAGCATCAGGTCGATGTGCTTGCGGAGACCGGGGAGGTCTACCTCTTGGTCAGTGGTCATCGGCGTGACGACGGGTGGGATGATACCGCGAAGTTTCATGTGGTTCCCCAAAACGCATCCGCAGCTTCTCGCGCCCGTGCGAGAGCAGTCATACCGCGGTCCCTGACGAGTTGTTACACCCCGAACCGCAGTTCCGCTCGTCCGAATCTCACCCTTCCAGTTCCTTCGGCATTTCGCCGCTGTAGCTCGCCCACAGCGCATCGACCGGGTGCGCGCACCACACGTCCGGGTCGAGTGCCTTTAAGTGTCGCGTGATCTGCATCAGGCAGCCGACGTTACCCGTGAACAGCGCCTTCGCACCAGTCGCGGCGATGTTCGAGGTCTTCCGCTTGCCGAGTCGGTCGGCCATTTCGGGCTGCGTCAGGTTGTAGCTCCCTGCTGCGCCGCAACAGAGCTCGCTTTCAGGAAGTGGAATCAGTTCCAGACCCGGAATCATTTCGAGGAGCGCACGCGGTTGTTTGAAGACCTGCTGCGCGTGTCGCAGGTGGCAGGCGTCGTGGTAGGTTGCCTTGATGTTCAGTGGGTGCGTGGGCTTGACCGGGCCGAGTTCCATCAGGAACTCGCTCACGTCCCGCACCTTGCTCTGGAACCGCGCCGCGGATTCCGCTTCGGGCGTGTTGTGCATCATGTGGGCGTAGTCTTTGAGCTGGTACCCGCACCCAGCCGCGTTGGTAATGATCGCGTCGAGCGACTTGAACTTTTCCGCGTCGTTCGCGCCGAACGTTTCGCAATTCGCGGCCGCGAAAGCACGGGCCGGGGCTTCTTCCGCGGAGTGGTAGTGCAGCGCGCCGCAGCAACCCTGGCTCCGCGGAATCCACACCTCGCAGCCGTTCGCCTGGAGCACCTTGGCGGTCGCGTAGTTCGTGTCCGGGTAGAGGGAGTCCGCGACGCAGCCCAGGAACAGCGCGACCCGCGCGCGCCGCTTACCGATCGGTTCCAGCACCTCCGGTAACTGCCCGTAGTGTGGCTTCAACACCGGGAGCATCTGCTTCATGCTGCGGAGCGATTGCGGGACCAGTCCCATCAGGCCGCTTTTTTCGGCGAGCCAGTCGAGGCCGGTCCACTGCATCAACCGGGCCGGGGCGAGTGACAACCGGTTCCGCCACCGGTACGGGAACACGTGAAACAGCAGGAGCTTCTGGAGCGCGTTGAGCGATTGCACCTGGCGCCCCCGTTCGAGTTCGTTCATGAACTCGCGGAACGGCTCGATGAGCCGCCCGTACTGCACCCCGGACGGGCACGCGGTTTCACACGCGCGGCAGTTGAGGCACAGATCGAGGTGCTGCTTCACGTCGTTATCGAGTTTGAGCGCGCCGTCGATCACACCGCGCATCAAGTAGATGCGCCCGCGCGGGGAGTCTGCCTCGTTGGACGTTTCCACGTAAGTCGGGCAACTCGCGGTACACAGCCCGCAGTGGACGCAATCGAGAACGAGTTCGTAATCAATGTTCGGCCCGTGCGACCCGGAACCGCAGGTGTGCGGCGCGGGGATCGGCCCGCCGGTCGCGGTCGCAGCGGGCACGTTCGCGGAGAGAATGGGCAGCGACTTCCGCTGCGCTTCGGAGTCGGCCAGATCGGGAGTGGTATTCATTGTGACCGTTCAGATATCGCCGAAAAGACGGCCGGGGTTGAACACGTTATCCGGGTCGAGCGTCTGCTTGACGTGCCGCATCAGCTCCCAACTCGACGGCACCGGCCCCTCGACTTGGAGAGCCTTCTTGCGCTCCGCGGGGCACCGCCGAACGGTCGCGCCTTCGGGAAGCACTTCGTCGCTGTGGACCCACGCGACACCGTTCAGCGCGTGCGCGTGAACGAGAGAATCGCTCGGCAATTCAAGGATCGTATCGGCCAGTTTCCTCGGCAACACGGAAAGCTTTCCGAGGAACCGCGTTCCGGTCCGCAGTTGTAACGCCGTCAGCGCGTCGAAGATGGATGTGTCGGGCAGTTCAGTCACATCGCGTACCGAAACGGCTTTCAGTTCGTCGATCAGGGTCTCGACCTGCCAGCGCACCGCTGTGGCTTTCTCCTCAAAGCCAACGACAATCACCCACGGCGCGGTCACAGGGGCACCAATGCGCGTTTCGCGCCACGCGGCCGCGTTCAAGAGTTCGACCGCAATGGGTCGGGTCTTGGACGCGGCCAGTCGATCGAGAACGGCACCGAGCGCAGCAGCGTCACAGCCCAAAGCAACCACGGTGGATGCTTCTGGCTTCGGTTTCACCTTGAGCGTAAGTTGCGTGATAACACCGAGTGTGCCGAGCGCTCCAATTTGGAGCTTCATCAGGTCGTAGCCGGCCACGTTTTTCACCACGCGCCCGCCGGCCTTGACTTCCACACCGTCGTCACTGACGAACGAGATGCCGATCACGTAATCGCGGAGCGTGCCGTGTCCGAAGCGCCGTGGGCCGCTCGCGTTCGTTGCTACCGCGCCGCCGAGCGTGGCGCGGTCCGGGAACGGTACGTCGATCGGGAGCCACTGCCCTTCCCCGGCCAGTTCCGCTTGGAGCGCCGCGATCGTGGTCCCGGCGCGCGCGGTGATCGTCATGTCGCGCGCGGGGTAATCGACCACACCAGAAAGGGCGCTCGTGTCGCACGCGACACCCGGCTTGATCGGCGGGAGCCCGAAATCGAGCGTGGTGCGCCCACCGATGGGGTACAGCCCGTGTTTCGCCGCGCGCGTGCGTTTCACAAGGTCGCACAGTTCCGCGGCGCTCGCGGGGCACTCGACGGGTAACGGGCCGAATGAGTCGAGGGTGATGGAATTAGCCACGGTTGCGGGAGTGCCCGGGAGGGTGGGAAGGCAACCGTAATGTTGTATGAACCGCGTCACGCGCGGTCGTCAAACGGCCCGAACTTGGGTCGTCCGACGGAAATGCGTTCAGAGCCGGTCCGTCGGCGCCTTGTCCGCGAAGGCGTTCCGGAGCGTCGAGGCGGTGGGGTCCGCGAGTGCCGCGGCGCGCTCGCGCTCGATCTCCTGGCGCGAGAGCGTGTGGTCCCCGCTCGCCGCGTTGCGGCGCTCGGCGGCCTCGCGCTCCAGCAGCACTTCGAGCTGCGGCCGGATGCGGACGAACGCTTCCACGCACTGGGGGTCGAAGTGCGTCCCCGACCCGGCCTGCAGTTCGGCGAACGCCCGGGCCGCGGGCATCCCGGCGCGGTACGGGCGGTCCGAGGTCATCGCGTCGAACGCATCGGCCACCGCGACCACGCGGGCCGACAGCGGGATCGCCTCGCCCTTCAGCCCGTCCGGGTACCCGCGCCCGTCCCAGCGCTCGTGGTGCCCGCGCACGACCGGCAGCGCCCACGCCAGCCCGGGGATCATCTGCACGATCTCGGTCCCGCGGAGCACGTGCGTCTTCATCGTCGCGAACTCGTGGTCCGACAACCGGCCGGGCTTCCGCAGCACCTGGTCGTCGATCGCGATCTTGCCGATGTCGTGCAACAGGGTCGCGACCTGTAACTGCCGGCGCTCGTCCTCGGGCAGCCCCATTTCCTCGGCCAGCATCAGTGCGTAAGTGGTCACGCGCTGGGTGTGGTTCCCCGTGTACTCGTCGCGCATTTCCACGGCTTGCGCGAGGGCCGTCACCGTTTGCACGAACAGCGCGCGGTTCCGCTCGACGAGTTGCTGCCGGTCCACCCCCAGTGCGATCGCATCGGCCAATGTGTCGGCGAGGTTCAAATCGGCTTCGGTGAACGGCTCCGTTTCCAGCGCGCGGTCGAACTGGAGCACCCCGAACTCGCGGTCCGGCGCGCGGAGCACCAGGCACATGATCGAGTTCACGTCGCCGCGCACCGCGCTCTCGGCCTGGTACTTCGCGGCCTCGGTCCGGTCCTTGAACAACAGGGACTGGCGCCGACGGAACGCGAGCGTCGCCAGCGTCTTGCTCGGCGCCCGCGCGGGAACCAGTCCGCCGGAAGAGGCCGAAAAGTACCGGACCGCGAGTTGTCCCGTCACCTCGTCGAGCAGGAACAGGCCCGCGCGGCGCGCGCCGAAGAACGCGACCGCGCCGTCCAGCACCGCCTGGAGCGCGTCACTCACGCGCCCCGTTTCCGACAGCCGGTGCGCGCCGCGCACGAGCCGGAAGAAGCTCTTCAGGTCGCGCGACATCGCGTCCTGCGGCGGGTCGAACTCGGTCGGCCCCGCCTGGCGCCGGGCCGCGGCCTCGACCTGGACCGTCTTGTTGCCGAGCCGAACCGTCACCGGGCGCACGTGAACGTGTTCGACCTTGAAATGCAGATTCCCGATCTGGATCGCGTCGCTAATTTTTACTGGCTGAGGGGTCCGGCCGATCCGCACGCCGTTCAAAATGGTCCCGTTGGAACTGCCCCGGTCGCGGACCACCCAGCCCTCGTCGGCCAGGTACACTTCGGCGTGGAGCCGACTCACCGAAAGGTCGTCAACAGAAACTTCCAGCTCCGGTAACCGGCCGATGCGCAAGTGGCACGCGGACGCCCACGTGCGCGGCGCACCACTGCCACTATCCGAAAGTGAAAGCACAACGCGCGGCGATTCCATGCGTGACTCTCAACGCGAGGGGCGAACCAGAAGGTTTCCTTCCGGCGAGGTTGGGTCTTCGCGGAACCGGGGGAGCGGGGTTCGCGCGGCAGCAAAAAAACGATCGCGCAACTATAGAACACAGAACGGTACGAATAAACGCGCGACAACGTTTCGTGCCGACCCGATCACGACGTTCCGCACTCGCGTCCAACACGAATACAGAACACCTGACCTTGCCGAAAGTTAGAGCTGTCGTTCCGGGGCGAGGCACCCGATCCAGCGTTAGCTCAGCCACTCCGTTTTCGATTTATCAAAACACAACACCAACAATTCACCGTTCGGTTGTGTGTTGGTAGTCCACAACGAAGAACAACTTCCAAAGCAACAACCGCCACGCATTACAAATTCTCATCAATACCTACATCAATCGCACGCACGTGGTTCAACCGGCGGTTTACAGAGACGAGCCAGATCTCGATGCCCAGCACCTCCACAAAATCCTCGGGGCGCTACAAAATCAACACGTGCAAAACCGTCATACCGCCGCGCGCCGGGCGGGTTTGGTTTGCGTGACGCCGATCGACGGTTCGGAACAGCCCCCGGCCGTCGGCAGCAGTTTACCCGGGCTGCACCGCCCGTCGGGATTGAACGCGGTGCGCAACCGCACCATGTAATGCAAATCGTCCGGGGTAAACATCAGCGGCATGAAGTCGATTTTCTCGACGCCGATCCCGTGTTCGCCGGTCACACTCCCACCCAGGTTGATGCACTCCGCGAGGATCTCGTGGCTCGCGTCTAGTACCTTTTGTACCTGCGCCGGGTCGCGTTCGTCGAACATCAAAATGGGGTGAACGTTCCCATCTCCCGCGTGGAACACGTTACAGATACCCAGGCCATATTTTTTCGCGGTGGCCTGAATGTGCCGCATGATCTCCGGGAGCTTCGTCCGCGGAACCACGCCGTCTTGGGTGCAGTAACTCGGGTACCCCAAGCGCCCGATGGTGCCGAACGCCTGTTTGCGCGCCTTCCACAGCGCCAGGCGTTCAGCCTCGGTGTTCGCCTTGCGCACCTCGCGCGCCCGGTTCTTCTTCGCGATGACCTCGATCCGGTCCGCCTCTTCCTGGAGTCCCGCCGCGAGGCCGTCCACTTCCATTATGACGACCGCTTCCGCGTCGAGCGGGAACCCGAACTTGAACGCGGCCTCGACCGCGGAGAGCATCGTCTTGTCGAGCAGTTCAAGCGCGGCGGGCACGATCCCGGCCCCGATGATGTCGCTGATGGTGCTCGTGGCGTCGTCGATGGTCTCGAAGATACCGAGCAGCGTGCGGTACGCCTCGGGATTCTTCGTGAGCCGCACCCAGACCTTCGACACCACGCCGAACGTCCCCTCACTCCCCACGATCGCGCCGGTCAGATCGTACCCGGCACCGTCCTCGGTCGGTCCGCCACACGTCACCACGCGCCCGTCTGGAAGCACGAGTTCGACGCCGAGAATGTGGTTCACGGTGACGCCGTATTTCAGCGTGTGCGGCCCACCGGAGTTGGTCGCAACGTTCCCACCGATCGTGCAAGCGCCCTGACTGCTCGGGTCGGGCGCGTAGTGCAAACCGTGCGGTTTGAGTGCGTTGGTGAGCCACACGTTCACAACGCCCGGTTCAACGACCGCGTACCAGTCGCGGACGTTGACTTCGAGGATGCGTTTCATGCGGGCGAGCGCGATCATGACGCCCCCGCCGACGAGCACGCATCCACCCGCGAGACTCGTCCCAGCCCCCCGCGCCAGGAACGACACACCGAGTTCGTTACACGCCTTCACGATGCCAACGATGTGCTCGGTCGAAGTCGGGAACACAACGACGTTCGGTTTGGTCTTCGCAATGGTGAAGCCGTCGCATTCATACGCGGCCATGTCCGCTGCGGCTGTAAGCACGTTGTCGTTGCCGACAATCGCCTTCATCCGTGACACGAGTTTCACATGGTCAGCGGCCGAAATAGCGGCTGGTGCGGTCGGAGAGGTCGCGATCATGTTTCGTAAACACGTCCGAGGTTCGTGCGTTGTTATTGGAGTTGATTGTACCGGAACAACGGAGCGATCGCCCGTGCCCAATACCCACTGCGGTGATATTCCTTGCCTCGCTACATCAGGCAACGGCGCTCGCTTGTGTAGCGAGTATGTTCCCGAACGAACGATGCGCCGTCGTCAACTGCAAAGGAGAGGTACTTACCTCCCCTTACTTCGCACACCAGGTTCGGCTACCGTTACCCCCGCTTCGCCGGGCGCTTGCCGAAGGTGCCGTACACGTCGGCGACCTTGCCGCTCTCTTCGAGCGCGACGTGGTAGCGCTGTTCGCCTTCCAACCGGTGAACGGTCATGTGATAGGCGTGCCCCACTGAGGCGAGGTACGGTCGCTTCTCTGGAGTTCCCGGCTTCCGCAACTGCCCCCAGGAGCCGTCACCCAGGTAGGGGACGCCGTACTTGTCCCTCAGCCCGTCCTTCAACGGGTGGGTGCGCTTGAACGTGTGATCGTGGTGCTCCAGAACCGCGTCCACACCGTACTTCTCGAACAGCGGGCACCAGTGAATCCGGTTCGCCTCGCCCGTACCGAGCGCGCCGGTCTTTGCGGTCGCGGGGTCGCGGAACGACGGGTACGCCGGGACGTGGTTCGCGACGATCAGGTGCGGGCGCCCCTCGCGCTCCGCCAGTGCGGTGGCGAGCCAGTCGGATTGCTCGCCACCGATCGGCGACACGTGGCCGCTGTCGAGCAGCACGAGACTCAGGTAATCCCCGAAGTCGAGCGTGCCGTAGGTGGTGTCCTTGTACAGCCCGTCGAACAGTGGGAAGTAGTACGTTGCGTCGGAGCGCTTGCCCTTGTACCCCCCGCGCACTTCGTGGTTCCCGAGACACGTGACCATCGGAATGAGCCGCCCCTTCGGGTCGACCATGTGCTTCGCGTAGTTCTGCAAGAACTGGATCGCGGTCTTCGCCGAGGTGCCGTTGTCGTACCCGAGGTCGCCGCCAATAAACGCGAAGTACGGCTCCTGCTTGGCCGCGACAATGTTCGTACCGATCGCGTGCGGCCCGGTGCCGCAATCGCCGCCGGACACCCACTGGAACGTGTCGGTGGCCTTCGCGGGCATCGTGCGGAACCGGTACGATTCCGTCCGCCACCCGATCTGGTACGCGAGCGCGTTCTTGCCGACCTGGAGCATGTACTCCGTTCCGGGCTGAAGCCCGGTGAACTCGCAGCGGTGAACCTTCAGGTCCGTGGGGCCGAACGGCTTCTGTTCCGCCGTGCCGGTTTTCCACAGATCCCCGTCACGCGGCACGATGCGGAGGGGTGTCGGCTCTGGTGTCTCCGGCCCGACCCACTGCACGGTGATCGTGGTCGTCGGGTCGCGCTGCCACGTCAGAAACAGCGTGTCTTGCGGCACGAGGGTCATCGGAACCGGCCCGCCGACCCGACGCGGGGGCGGCGCGACGTCAACATTTTCGGCGGAGTGCGAGCTGTGTCCGGCGACGAGCGCGGACGCCAGCCCGCCGGCGGACGATCGCAGGAAGGTGCGACGACTGAACGGCGTCATGTGGCAGCGTTTGGGTTCGGGGTCTTTGGCGGGAGCATGTGGGGAGGCAGCTATTTACCATCGTGCGCGAGCGCGCGGAGAAAAGCGAGAGGACAGTTCAAACTTTCGCGCGCCCTTCGCGCGCCGCACACGCATATCCGAACGGAGCAGAGCCGCGGGTCGCGCAGGTTACACGGATCAAGCAACGAATGGGTGAATCTCCATCATTTGTCTTAATCCGCGTAATCTTCGGTTCATCCCGCACTCAACCGCTAGGCCAGTCCTTCGGCGGTCAGCGCTTCCAGGCTCGCCTCGAACGCGGCGACCGTGTGGTCGACGACCGCGTCGGTGTGGTCGCAACAGGTCATGCCCGCGAAACCCCACCAATCCACACCGTTGAGCAGCATGGCCTGGCGCATCGCGTGGTACAGCTTCATATTCTTCGAGCCGTCGAGCTTGTTCACATCGCCGTCGAACGGAACCAGCCCATCGTTAACGCCGGCCGCGGTACTCGGGCGCGGACCGGTGTACCCTGGCAGCACACGAACCATGCTGAAGTCACCGTAAGCGACCCACGGCCACTCGCGCGCGGCGAACAGTTCGTTGAGCTTGTTGCGGAGCCGGGTCGCGGCGCGGTTGGCCCGGTCGCACGGCTCACCGGTCGCAACGCGACTCAGTGCGGCGACACCAGCCGCCGCCGAGAGCGGGTTCGCGTTGTAAGTGCCGGGGTGCTTCATCTTGGGCTTACCCGGGCGCGGCTCGATGTACGCGAGTATGTCCGCGCGCCCGCCCAGGCACCCGCCTGGTAACCCGCCCGCGAGGATCTTCGCCATCGCGGTGAGGTCGGGCGTGATACCGTAGAACGCTTGCGCCCCGCCCGGAGACACGCGGAAGCCGGTAATCACTTCGTCGAAAATGAGGAGCCGGCCGTGCCGTGTGCAGATCTCGCGCAAACCCTTCAAAAACTCGCCCCGAATCGGCACGGCCCCCCAGTGCCCACCCGTCGGTTCGAGAATCACGGCACCGATTTGTGAATCGGCCTTGATCGCGTCCTCGACGCGATTGAGATCATTCGGCGGCACCGCCACACAGTGCGCGGCCACATCGTCCGGCACCCCGGGCACGCCCGGCGCATCGTAGGGCGGGTCGGCTGAAACGGTGACGTAGTCGTGCCACCCGTGGAAGTGCCCGTGAAACTTGAGGAACTTCCCCTTTCCTGTGTAGAGGCGCGACAACCGGAGGGCCATAAGAGTCGCTTCCGTTCCGCTACCGGTGAACCGCACGCGCTCCGCACTGGGGATCAGCTTGCGAACGAGTTGCCCCCACTCGATTTCCGCGTCGTGGCAGGCCCCGTGGTGCGTTCCGCGCGCCATCTGGTCCTGTACGGCCTTCACCACGTCATCCGGGCAGTGACCGAGCAGGTGCGAGCCGTGGCCGACGAAGTAATCGGTGAGTTGGTGCCCGTCCACGTCCCACTTGTGCGCGCCCTTCGCGTGCGTGATGTACACCGGGAACGGGTCCATCATGCGGGCGTCGTGCGTCACACCGGTGGGGAAAACGCCCTTAGCCGTTTCAAACCGGCGCTTCGATCCAGCGAACGTAGCGGTATAGCGGTCGGCGACGGTCTGTGTCGCGGTCGCGGGCATGAGCGGAACTCCGAAAGGCAAACGGCCGGCGCCGGCCGAATGGTGTTGTGGGTGCTCCCACAGTGTACACCAACCGACCGACGCCGGCCGTCTCTGTTGCGTCTTACCCACGCTCCGCGATCCGTAAACGGCATCACGTCTCGTAGGTCATGCGACCGTGCCGCGTGGCGCGACTGATACGGTCACTCGCGTACAGCCCGGCCAGCACGAACTCCACACAACTAGCGCGCACCGCGTCGCTCGCGCCCGCGTTCACCTCGAACGCCTTCTCCCATGCCTTCGGTACGCGCTTCAGACGCTTCGCGTACTCCGCGCTCGGCAGCATGTCGCCGACCTCGATCTTCACGCCCTTCGAGAACACGTCGGCGATCTCTTCCAGGCCGTGTGCCTCCACGTACTCCTCGAACACTGTGCGGATCGCGTCCGCGATGATCGCTTCGAGCACCTGTTTCTCACCCATTTGGTGCGAACCCATCAGGTCGAGTTCGAGCTTGCCGAGCGACGAAGTGGGGAGGTGGCCCAAGTCACTGATACGCGGAACGGCGGGCGATTCGCCCAGGCGCACCCCGCGGTGCCGCGCGCTCGCGACCATCGTGCGGTAGTTCGCAATGCTGAACCGCGCGCTCACGCCGCTCGCGTGGTCCACGTACTTGCTCTTCCGCGCGCTCACGCTGATCTGCTCGATGATCTCCTTCATGAAATACGGGACGAACACCCCGCTCGCGTCCGGGCGCGCCTCCTGCTCCATGATCTCGATGCCCAGCGCGCGTTCGCGCGGGTAGTGCGTCTGAATCAGCGACCCGATGCGGTCCTTCAGTTGGGGAATCACCTTGCCCGAGCGGTTAAACGTGGCCGGATTCGCGCTAAAGAGGATCAGCACGTCGAGGTCGAACTGAATCGGGTACCCGCGGATCTGGACATCGCGCTCTTCGAGGATGTTGAACAACCCGACCTGGATGAGTTCGTCCAGTTCCGGGATCTCGTTCATCGCAAAGATCCCGCGGTGCATGCGCGGGATCAGCCCAAAGTGAAGCGCGTCCTCTGCCGCCATGCTGGTACCGGCCGCGAGTTTCGCGGGATCGATTTCGCCGATCACGTCCGCGAACTTCGTGCCCGGAGCGAGGCGCTCCGCGTAGCGGTCGGTGCGGTGCCACCACGCGATCCGGATCTGGTCCTCGGGTGTGTTCGCAACGTACTCCTTCGCGGCCCGGGTGAGAGGGTTAAAAGGATCTTCGTGGACCGGGCAGCCGGGGAGGTCGAGGTACGGAACGTACTCGTCGAGGAATCGGACGAGCGCCCGCATAAGTCGGCTCTTCGCTTGCCCCTTCTCGCCCAGGAAAAGCATGTCGTGGCCCGCGAGCACCGCGATGCTGATTTCGGGAACCACCGTGTCGTCGTAGCCGACGATCCCGGGAAACAATGGTTCGCTGCTCTGGAGGGCCGCGAGGTAGTTGTCGCGGAGTTCATGTTTGACGGACTTGGATTGCCAGCCGCTTTCGCGGAGTTCTTTGAGCGACGTGGGTCGGGTACCGGTCATGGGTGTCCTTGCTCGGTGAAGTGGCACGCGGCATTTTACGCACCCGCCCCAAGCGGAACAAAGTGCGGGCGCTGTGGTAAGATGGCCCAAGACGGGGAGAACCACAAATGCCGCTGCTCGACCACTTCCGCTCACCGGTTACCGACACAATCCAGTGGAACACGGTCCTCGCGGTTTGGGCCGGTTCGATTGCCGATAGCTTGACACAAACCGTTCCGCGCGAGTTCCAGGTGCGCGAGCACTTGAAGCTGGGGAGCGGGTTTGAAATCGACATCGCTACGCTCCACCACTCACCGGGGAGCAATGGTTCGGCCACATCGAAGCATTCGGGGTGGCAACCACCTCCTGCCGTTGCAGTACCGGCGACATTTCCGGACCGGTTCGAGGTGCTCGTGTTCCGGGAGTACGGCGAGCGACACCTCGTTGCTGCCATCGAGCTGATTAGCCCGGGGAACAAGGACGATGACGATACGCGACGAGCGTTCGCCACGAAGGTCGCGAGTTACTTGCACGAAGGTATCAGCGTTCTCATCGTTGACGTCGTGACCGAGCGCCGGGCGAATTTACACGACGAGATCGTGCGTTTGATGAAGATGCCCGATGACCTGCTATTAGCTCCCGGTCCTCCACTCTATGCAGCATCGTACCGACCCGTAATTCGTGAGACGCATCCGGAGATCGACGTCTGGGTGAATCAATTCAACGTTGGCGACGCGCTCCCGACAATGCCCCTCCGGTTGATCGCGGATTACTTCGTGCCCGTAGAACTTGAGTCGAGTTACATGGCCGCGTGTCGCCGGAGGCGCATCGCGTGACAGAATCGCTTCTGTTGGACCCCGACGACGTGCCCGCGACAGCACCAGAAGCGTTCCGCCGCGTGTGGCGCTCGGGCCTCGATCAACCCGGGTTCGCGCTTCTGCGCCTCGCGCGGAAGGTGAACTCGCACGAATTGCGGCGTGCGATGGTGGAGATGGTGACCGCGTTCCCGGTCGCGTTCGTGCCGGAACGGTTCGGGCGGTTCGATCAGCAGGTGAGTTCCAAGTTCCACCGCGACGGGGCGCCGCCGGCGTCGCTGCTCGTGCTGGGCTACGAACCGACCCGCGTGCGAAGCCGATTCTGGATCGCTGATGCCTCCGCCGCGGCTGTGCGTGCCGGAGTATCGCTAACCGAGTACCTCGCGGCCCACAATCCGATGTTCCCCGCGGGCGAAGCCGAACTCGCGCCATTTATTACGGAAGTTGGACTGCCCCACGGCGAATCCTTTATTGTGGTCGTGAACAACAGCCAGTTGCCGTTCGACCTGAGTGCTGGGAATCCGCTCGGCGTGCTACACAAGGCGGTGATCGAATCACCCGATCCGACCGGGCGCCGGGTCATCAACTCCGTCGGATTCACACCGCACAAGGAAGGCGTATCCGGGCTACCGCCTGCGGAATTGGAACGCTTTCTCGCCCGAGACGATTTAGATTGAGATTTCCACCCGCTTCACAAGGAGATGCCCGATGCGTGCCGCTGCCCTCGCGTCGGCGCCGTGCTCGCCTTCGAAGACGCGGCCGCACCCGAGGATACGAGTTGACGAACCTCGGATTTACGAACAGGAGCACGTTCAAAAAGGCTAGGCCGGCAAACGTGACTGGATGAGCTTGTTTTCGAGGGCTTTCAGGTACCCGTCGGGGTCGCGCCGGAATCGCCTCCGCTCGACCCGCCGCTCCCGCCGGGTCTCCAATTCGGCCCGCAACTGCTTCCACGCGGCCCGATCCGCACCGGCTAGGTCGGCCGCCGTCACCTCGCGTGACCGGGTCGCCAGCCCGGCGATCAACTTGGCCGCGCCCCGCAGCACCAGCGACGGGCTGGCGCCCTTGCGCCCGGTGGCCCGGCGCTCGTGATACCGGTGGCTCCCGAACGCCCGCTCCAGGTCGTTGTTGGTCCGTGGCACCCCGGGCGTGTCGTAACACGCGGACACAGGGCGAGTAATGAGTATCTTTCACGCCGCCGTAATAATCGGCCCACATGGGCCGCCCGCAGTACGGGCACGCGGCCCGCTCGGGCGTCAGGTCGCGGGTGATCGTTGGCTCCGCGGTCTTCGCCTTCTTCATCGGTCGTCCTCGGAGGCCGACCTAAAGGTTAAACCAGCCGCCACTTCCGATCCAGACACGTTTGCCTGCCTGGAAAAAGGTCAAGGGGCGCAAGCGGTTCATTCTGGTGGACTCGCTCGGGCTCATCTGGGCCTTGTGGGTGACGACCGCCGATCAGCAGGATCGGGACGGGGCCTGCAGGGTGCGCGCACTATGAACCCGTGACGGGGTGAGGGCTTACGACTACACCGAGGGCATCCGGAGGATTCCCGATGCCCTTGCCGCCCGCCGTGGTGTTCGCCGACGTACCGGACCCGCGCCGTGACACCGAGAACAAGCTCCACAAGCTGACCGACATCCTGACCATTGCGACGTATCATGTGGCTCGCGGGACCGCGTTCACCGGCGCTCGCGTGCACCAGTTGCTGGCGAAGTTCGGTCAGACCGGCGTCCCGCCGGGCGCGCGCGACGCGAGTGACTTGCCGGGGACCGACGAGTGCTGGCTTCCGGAACTGGCGAAGCGTCTGGGCGTGAAGCCCATCATCGTGCATCGGTGGCGGTGGTCGGGCTGGTTGCACGCGCGGCAGTTGCGGGGCGAGAACGGTCGGTGGGTGGTGTGGGCGAACGCGGCGGAGGTCGCTCGACTTCGCCGGCTCCGGGCGTTCGAGATCAAGCACCACGGGCGACGAACACCGACCTCGGTGCGGCCCACACCCGCGAGACGGAAGGGCTTCGACCGCCCGACAACGCGGTCACAGAGTGGAGGGAACTGATGGCTCGTTCAAGAAGGAGCTGTTGCACCACGAGGACCACGCCACCCGCGAGCAGGCGAAGGCGAGCAGCTTCGAGTACATCGAGGCGTTCTACAACCGCGTCCGACGGCACTCATCTCTGGGGGTATGTCGCCCCAGAGGAGTATGAACGAACGTATAAAACAACCCGCCGCTAAACACTGTCTACTTTTCGTGGGGAAGTCCAGTAATAACCACCCTGTCTCCCTGACACAAGATTCAGGACGAGCCCGATGCCCTTGGCCAAGCCCGACTGCACCTACTGCCGAACCCAGCACACACTCAAAGAGTAACGGAGTGGTATTATAGTGGGGCACGAAATTCGGATAACGTGCGCGACAAGGTCACTCATTCCGTTCTTGGACCCCTTCTCCGAAAAGGGGAGCGGATATTTTCCCGGAGCATCGCGATGCGGACCCGGCTCCTTTCCCTTGCCGTGTTGCTTGCCCTTTCCGCCGTCGCGTTCGGCGCGGAGCCAGGAAACGTGTGGTGGGCGTTCCGACCACTGAGCCGCCCCACTGTTCCGGACGTATCCGCCACCAAAACTGCGCCCGCGAACCCCGTCGACCAGTTCATTCGCACAAAGCTCAAAGATAAGGGACTCTCACTGGCGCCCGAAGCGGACCGGCGCACGCTGATCCGGCGCGTCACGTTCGGGCTGACCGGACTCCCGCCCACACCCGAGGAGGTCGAAGCGTTCGTCAACGATCGGGACGCGAGCGCCTACGAAAAGCTCGTCGACCGGCTGCTCGCGTCACCCGCTTATGGCGAGCGCTTCGCGCGGCTGTGGATGGACGCGGTTCACTTCGCCGAAACCCACGGCCACGACCAGGACCGCGTGCGCCCGAACGCCTGGCGCTACCGCGACTACCTCATTCAGGCGCTCAACGCGGACACGCCCTACGCGCGATTCGTGAAGGAACAGGTCGCGGCGGATGTCTTGTTCCCCAACGAATCAAAGCTGATCCCGGCGCTCGGGTTCCTCGCCGCCGGGCCGTGGGACGAAAGCTCTCTGCGCGACATCCGCGAGGACAGCATCGACCGCGAGGCCGGCCGGTACCTCGACCGCGACGACATCGTTACCACGGTATTCAACACATTCTCGGGGCTAACGGTGCAGTGCGCCCGGTGCCACGACCACAAGTTCGATCCGATCACGCAGGAAGAGTACTACCGGCTCCAGGCCGTGTTCGCGGGCGTGGGGCGCGGGGACGTCGCGTTCGAGCCGAACCCAGCGACGGCCAAGAAGCGAACCGAACTCCGGGACCGGCTCGCGGCCATTGCGAAAAACGCTCCCGAACTGGACCTTACGTCCGCCCATGTGAAAAAGACTGTAGCGGAGTGGGAGCTAAAGCACGCCGGGGCAGGGGTGGTGTGGACCGTCCCCGCTTTCACCGCGATCACCTCAGACGCGGGATCGAAGCTCGTGATGCGCGGTGACGATTCGATTCGCGCCGAGGGCACGCGCCCGGAGCGCGATACGTACACACTCACCACGCGCGTGAAAGCCCGGCGCGTCACGGCCGTGCGGCTGGAATTACTCACGGACGAGACGCTGCCCATGCACGGCCCGGGTCGGTGCGACAACGGCAACTTGCACCTCAGTGAGTTCAAGGTTACCGCGTCCGACGGGGGGAAGCCGAGGGCGCTGAAGGTTCGCAACGCGACCGCGGACTTCGACCAATCCGGCTGGACCGCAGCGCACGCCATCGACGGTAATCCGGGCACCGCGTGGGGCATTTACCCGCAAGTCGGCAAACCGCACGAGGCCGTATTCGAGTTGGCCGAACCCGTTGCTGCTGGGGGTGAAACCGAACTGACGTTCGCGCTCGAACAGTTGCACGGCGGCGGGCACCTGATCGGTCGGTTCCGGCTCTCGATTACCGACGCCCCTCCGCCCGTGAAAGCGACCGCACTGCCGGCCACGCTCCAAACCATACTCGCGACCGCACCGGCCAAACGCACGGACGTTCAGGCGCGGGAACTCGCGCTGCACGTCCTCAAGGAACAAACAGGCGCGGAACTCGCCGCTCTGCCCGCGCCCGCGGTGGTCTATGCCGCAGCACCGAACTTCACGGCCGACGGCAGCCACCGGCCCACACCCGCTCCGCGCGCAGTGCGAATGCTCAAACGCGGCGACATTCGCAAACCGGGCGAGGAAGTCGAACCGGCCGCACTGTCACTTCTGGCGAAGTTGCCGGGCGAATTCGATTTGCGCCCCAATCACACCGAAGGCGCCCGCCGCGCCGCACTCGCGATGTGGCTGACCGACACGAATAACCCGCTCACGTGGCGCGTGATGGCGAACCGCGTGTGGCAGTGGCACTTCGGTGCGGGGCTGGCCGGAACGCCGAACGACTTCGGGCGAATGGGGCAGAAGCCCACACACCCTGAACTGCTCGACTTCCTCGCGTCCGAACTGGCGAACCCCGACAGTAAGGTCGGGGGCGGTTCACTCAAGCACCTGCACCGGCTCATCGTCACGAGTGCGACTTACAAACAGGTGTCGCTGTCGCGTGCCGAGGGGCTGAAGGCGGACGAGGACAACAAGCTCCTCTGGCGGCAGAACCGCACGCGACTGGACGCGGAGCAGGTCCGCGACGCGGTGCTCGCCGTCAGCGACCGGCTCGATCGCACGGCCGGCGGGCCGTCGGACCAGCAGTTCGACATGAAGCCCGGCATCCACGTGACGCCGGTGGTGGATTACAACAAGTTCGCTTGGGAGAAGAAAGAGGGGCACCGGCGCAGCGTGTACCGGTTCGTGTTCCGCACACTCCCCGACCCGCTCGTCGAGTGTTTGGACGGTGCCGATGCGTCCGCACTCACGCCGAAACGGAGCGAGTCCGTCACCGCGCCGCAAGCCCTCGCGCTGCTGAACAACGAGTTCGTACTCGTTCACGCGCGGGCGATGGCCGGGCGACTGGCAATGCACTCCGCGGACCGCGCGAAGCAGGTCGAGTTCGCGTGTCGGCTCGTGTGGGGGCGCCCGCCGTCGGCCGAGGAGGGGAAGCTCTTCACCGCCTACGCGGACAAGCACGGGCTCGCGAATTTCTGCCGCGTGCTTTTCAACACCAACGAATTCCTCTTCGCGGATTGATGTGCGTGGCCGACGAAAATGGCCACGAAGGCGCGAAAAGAAGGTGAGAATAGGGACCGGGGACCAAGGCGCTGTTTCCCCCACAAGCGGCGGAGGGTACCAAAATGCCAGACGAATGGGTCGCCGTGGCTGTCATGCTGGGTGCGGTCGCGGTGCTAGTAACGGTTCGGCTCGCGGTAGCGCGCGGAAGCGCGATCGAGTTCGCGGACGCACGCGAAGAACAACTCACGCGCCGACTCGCAGCGCGCGTGCGGTGCGCGCTCGCGGACGCGCTGCCCGCGGTGCGAAACGAGATCCGGCACGGTCCGAACCAGACCGACGAAACGCTCCTGAAACGGGCCGAGTACCACTATCGGCAGAACCTCCCCGAACCCGCGCCCTGTCGGGTCTACCGCGACGGGGTGCGGCGCTGAGGGTGAGCCCCTTCGCTCCGGTCGGAGCGACCCGCTGTTGGTCGGTTCGTTACACGGGCTTGCCGAGGTTGGCCCGCTTGCCGTGGATGAACGTGAGGTGCTCGTCGATGTGGGCGATGTAGTCCCCCACGAGCATGCCGAGGGTAACGGTCCCGCGCCGGTTGTGCGTGCCCGTCCGCGTGAATGCGTCGTCGGGCAGGCGCCGGAGCACCCGCGCCCACTGCCGGCGCCCCACTTCGAGCAGCGTGAGCGCGTCTTCCAGGTCCTGATCGTGCGTGAAGAGGCGCGCGACGTAGGCCGTCTCGTTGGCGTAGAGCAGGGGCGGGTTGTCCTCGGTGACGATCCGCTTCATCCGGTCGATGCTGATCGCGTCGCTGTCCGCGATGTGACTGACCACTTCCAAAATCGACCACGCGCCCGG
>HG799464.1:970204-1028418 GCA_000531095.1 Gemmata massiliana
CAGGCGCCGGAGCACCCGCGCCCACTGCCGGCGCCCACTTCGAGCAGCGTGAGCGCGTCTTCCAGGTCCTGATCGTGCGTGAAGAGGCGCGCGACGTAGGCCGTCTCGTTGGCGTAGAGCAGGGGCGGGTTGTCCTCGGTGACGATCCGCTTCATCCGGTCGATGCTGATCGCGTCGCTGTCCGCGATGTGACTGACCACTTCCAAAATCGACCACGCGCCCGGTCCGGGGCGCGCGGTCAGTTCCTCGCGGGTCAAGCCGGCGGCCGCGGCGCGGAGCTTCGCGGGCGCGGATTCATACGCATCAATGAGGGCACGATCCATTGTGGTCCCCGTTCGGTGCTTCGGCTCGCTTCAGTGCGTTTGTCACGTGATGATACCCGGTTCAAACCACTGCACAACCCAGCGAGTTTGCGCAGGTCATTGCGAACTTGCATTTTCACCCGGGCGTCGCTATTCCCGACCCACCGAATTGACTAAAGAACCGCGCCGGATCCAAGCTCACGGGTGAGCCATGCGAGGAGCGTTGTACAGTCTGTGGCTCGGGGGCTTTACCCTGCTCGCAGGGGCGGGGTGTCAAATCACGTCCACCACTCACGCGCCGGCCGAGGGCACGACGCACCAGCGCGGGAAAGCGGTCGTTCCGCCGGGCGATGTGTTGGAGGTCTACTACCCGGTACCGTTCGTGTCGCCCCCGAACCTCACCACGCAGAGCACCTTTGACGACTGCTCCGTGCTCGAACAGAAACCCGATCACTTCCGCATCAAGAACCCCAATCCCTTCTCGCGCGAGGTCACCTGGGAAGCGCGGGGCGTACCGATCACGGCGGTGAGTACCCCAACGGTGCAGATCGGAGTGGGAACTCCGCCCCCAGCGCCGACCGCGCGGAAAGAGGAGCGGACCGAGTTCGCGAACGGCGCCAAATAACGCACTTTGCTGCCAGTAGTCGGTCCCGTCGAGTACCTTGAAACGTCCCGGGGAAGTTGGAACCGCGGACGCATCCTGACGATTCAGCGCGTGGGTGATGGGCGCGCAGAACGCGCGCCAAGCCGCTCGGCACGCGCCGACAGCCCCAAGGGTTCCTCGATCGGTTCGCGGCCGTGATCGCCGAGGACACCACCTCGATTGCTTTGCCCGTGACGCGGGCGACCGAGTTCCCCGGTTGTGGTGGGTCGACGGCTCGGAGGGAGCCGCCGCACTCGATACCTTCCTGCGCCGGAACCGGCGAGATCCGCGCCCTGACCGCGCCCTGACCGCGCACGCCTGGCACAGCCGATCGCCACTTGACTGTTGAACCCCAAGCCCTGCCCGACGGCAGCCGGTATCTGGTCGACCTCAGTTTCATTCGTTCGGAGCACCGGCGCGCCTTCGCGTCGGGAACCTTTTGGATCACGCGGCGGCGCTACAACTGGCACCGTGCGACTGGCAGGTGTGGGCCACGAATGTCCCGCCCCGTGTTCCGAACACCTCGAACGTAAACGGTACCGCTGTCGGTGGCAGATCGAGTTGTTCTTCAAGCGCGAAATCATTGGGCGGTTGGCGCGTCGATCCGCGTCACCGGGCGTTGCGCGTACAGGTGGAATTGTGGACCAAGTTACTGGGGCGTGGTGATGCACCGGGCGGTCTTGATGGGCGGCGCGAGCCTGTGGAAATTGACGCGCGTGGTGTGGGAATAGGGACGCGCGGCGAGCGGGTGGTGCGCCTGGAACGAACTGGCGCGCGTCCCGAAGCAACGTGCCTCGAAACGCAAACCGCGCGCGTTCCAAACCTAACTCGTTCAACCACTACACGCTAACTTGATCGCATCTGGGGATGCGGCACCGGCCGTTCGTCGTTTTGATCTCATTCGCTGTCTCAAAGCTTCAGTACACCGGTGCTATCGCCGAAGGAACTGGCCGGAGCGCCCATCCGCTCGAAGAGCGCGAGGTACAGGTTCGTGATCGGCGTGTTCGCGCGCTTCGGGAACACGATGTGGCGCCCCGACTCGATCGTACTACCACCTCGACCCGCGAGCAGGATCGGCAGGTCGTCGTGGTTGTGCCGGTCCCCGTCGCCGTTGCCGCTGCCGTACACGATCATCACGTTGTCGAGCAGGCAGCTCCCGTTCGCCTCCTTCACGGCCTTCATCTTGCCGAGCATGTAGGCGAACTGCTCCATGTGGAACGTGTTAATCTTCTTGATCTTCGCGAGCTTGGTCGCGTCGCTGCCGTGGTGCGAGAGGTCGTGGTGCCCCTCGGGGACGTCGATCATCTTGTACGGCTTGTTGCTCCCCTCGTTGGCGAAGGGCAAGGTGGCCACGCGCGTGAGGTCCGTTTGGAACGAGAGCACCATTAGGTCGGCCATCAACCGCATGTGCTCTTGCAGGTCTTTCGGGACACCGGTCGGGGCGGCCATGTTCGGCTTCGGTACCGGCGCCCGACTCACTTCGCGCGCCTTCTGAATCCGCTGCTCGACCTCGCGCACGCTCGACAGGTATTCGTCGAGTTTCTTCCGGTCGCCGGAGCCGAGCGTCGCGTTCAGACCCTTTGCGTCTTCCATCACGAAGTCGAGGACGCTCTTGTTGTACAGTTCGCGCTTGGCCCGCGCCTCGGCGAGTTCTTTCGGATCAACGCCGCCGAAAAGTCGCTCGAATACGGCCTTCGGGTCACACTCCTTGGCGTTGGGCGTCGATTCCCCGCGCCACGACAGGTTGGAGGAGTACGCACAGGAGTACCCACTGTCACAGTTACCGGCCTGCTGCCCGCGTTCGATACCGAGTTCCAGCGAAGGGAATCGGGTTTTGTCACCGATCACGGTGGCGACGTGCTGGTCGGCGGAAATGCCGGCTCGAATGTCGGCCCCGTGCGTTTTGCGTGCTTGGCGACCCGTGAGGAACGCGGACATGGCGCGGGCGTGGTCCCCGGGACCGTCGCCGTTGGCACGGGCCTTGTCCAACGTGAGACCGGAGATCACGTTGATGTGGTCTTTGAACGAGTTCAGTGGTTCGAGGATACCCGTCAGCTCTTTGAGTTTTCCTTCCGCAGCCGGCGTCCACGCGGCCATGTTCACGCCGTTCGGGACGTACACGAAGGCGAGGCGCTTGGGCGCCCCTGCCACGGCAGGGGCAGCAGGCGCCGCGACCGCGAACGATTCAAGAAAGGGCAAGGCAATGGCAGTGCCGAGTCCCTTCAGCGCGGTCCGGCGGGAAATCGACTTCTTCATTGGCAGCGTGCTCCGGATTGTTGGCCCTCGGCCTTATGGACGGGGCGGCACACGGGCAGGTAGCATGCAAACGGCGGGATCATTCAGGCGGGTTGCGGGAACGTTAACTAGCTGATCGGCAGTCACTCCGCACTTGCGCGCGGAGTTCACCAAGAACGCGAGCGCACAAGTTACTCGGTTCGTTTACCCTTGCGTTTCTGGAACGGGTCGGACTTCACAACTGCCAGTACCAGCGCCGAGAACTTATCGCCCTCAGTTTTTGAGGCCTTTACGATATCGTCGATCGCGCACTTATCGTAATACTCTAACCCCCGGCCCAGACCAAAGGTAAGCAATTTTTCCGCGAAACAGTTGCGGAACTGGTCGGCCTTACCGAGCAGCACTTTTCGCAGGCCCGCGGGTCCGTTGAACTTCACACCGCCGGGAAGTTCACCCGTGGAATCAATGTTCTGCTTGTTGTCCTGCGTGCGCCACCCCCCGATCCCGTCGAAGTTCTCTAGCCCGAAGCCGAGCGGGTCGAGTTTGTTGTGACATACAGCGCACTTCGGGTCGGCCCGGTGTTGCTCCATCTGCTGCCGGAGCGTTCCCTTAAGTTGGCCGGTCGGGGGTAGTTCGGGCACATCGGGCGCAGGAGGGGGAGGCGGGGTGTTGAGTACGTTCTCGAGAATCCACTTCCCGCGCTTCACCGGGCTGGTCCGGGTCGGGTTCGAGGTCACGGTGAGCGTACTGGCCATCGTGATAATGCCGCCGCGCCGGGTATCGGGCAACTTCACTTTGCGGAACTCGCTCCCCTTCACATCGGTAAGTCCGTAGTGCTTCGCCAGTTTGTCGTTGACGAAGGTGTAATCGGCGTCGAGGAAGTCGAGGATCGGGCGGTCGTTCTGGACCACGAACTCGAAGAACGTCTCCGCCTCCTGAATCATCGCGTTGCGGAGCGATTCGTCCCAGTTCGGGTAGTACCCCTTATCGGGGCTGAGCGTCTTGAGGTTACGCAACTGGAGCCACTGCCCCGCGAAGTTCTCGGACATCGCCCGCACCTTCGGGTCTTTGAGCATGCGCTTCACTTGCGCATCGAGGGTACCAGGTTTGCGCAATTCGCCCTTCGCCGCGAGCGCGAACAGTTCCTCGTCCGGCATGCTCGACCACAGGAAGTACGAGAGCCGCGTCGCGAACTCGAAGTCGTTGATGGTGCGGACGTCGTTGGGATTCTTCGGATCGTCCTCGATCCGATAGAGGAAGTGCGGCGACACGAGCACCGCTTTCATCGGGAGCCGGAGCGCCTTATCGAACGCTTCGCCCTGCTTGGTGGCGACGTCGAAGAGCTGCATGAGCCGCACAATTTCGTTCGGCGCGACGGGCCGACGGTAGGCGCGACGGGCGAAATTGGTGAGCACCTTCTCGGCTGCGGCGCGGGCGTCCGTGCTAGACGCGGGGCGGGCGACGAGGAGCAGTTTCACCGAGGCCGGCTCTGGTGGTGGAACCGGGTTGAACGGTCCTTCGATCTCGATGCGCTCCAGACCCATCTCGCGGAATTTCTTGTTCGCCTTGTCCTCGAAAGCGTTGGTGAACGCGACAGCGACGCGCTTCTCACCGGCCAGGAGCTTGGTTCGAGCCTCGTATATCTGGGACTTACCCTGCTCCGCGTCCACGGTGAGCGTTTTCACGTCCTTGCCGTCCACACGAATGGTCGCTTGCGGGTAGGCGTCGCCGATCTTCGTGCCCCATGCCTTAAAGCGAACGACGTACTCGCCCTCGGCCGGGAAGTTAAACTTCTCCAGGAACCCGGACCCTTCTGAGGTGAACACGATCTTGTTGATCGGGTCGCGTGCCTTGGCGCTCCGGGGAATCACGAGGATGTTTTGCGCTCCGAAGCCCTGTTTGCTGCTCTTGATGGGTTCGGGAATGTTCATCGCTGCGGTAACGATCTTGTCCGCGGCCGCGAGGTACTTCTCGAGCAGAATCGGCTGGAACGAGAGCACGTCGCCGATGTTGTCGAAGCCGTAGCCGACGTCGTCCGAAGGGAACTCTTCAGCGGGCTTAAAGTCCACGCCGCAAAGGTCGCGGATCGTGTTGTTGTACTCGGCGCGGTTGAGGCGCCGAATCGTCACGCGGCCCGGGTCTTTAGGTGTGGAGGGGGAACAATCAACCCTGGTGAGCGAGTTCTCGATCCAGTCGAGGATGAACTCTTTCTCGTCCTTCGTCGGTTGGGGCTTCTTGGACGCGGCCGGGGGCATTTCGCCGGACGCGATCACGTGCTGCATCGCGCTCCAGTTCTTGCGGTCCTTGCGTGCCTGAGCCTCGCTCGTGTAACTCTCCAGCGATAACCCACCCTTGGCCTTCTCACCCTTGTGGCAATCCAGGCAGTATTTCTGGATGAACGGCAGCACCTTTGCCTTGAACACCGGATCTTCCGCGGGCGCCGGCTCGGCGCGCACCGGTGATTCGGTGAAATCGGTGACCGGCGCGCGAGCCGTTACGTCCTTCGGCTTCTCATTGAGCGCGAGCGCCCAAACGGCGGTACTCGCCGTGGCAGTCATACCGACGAGCGCGAAAAGGACGGGTCGCAACACCATCGAGGTCTCCGCAAAGTGCGTGCGGGAGGAGCGAGTTAATAGCTGGAAGGTAATACAGGCGGGACAGAGTCTCTGATTAAAAATGTAGCAAACCCTGTGGAAAACTCAAACGGAATGTGCCGTTGCATCTGGACAAGCGTTGCGAAAATGGCGGTCAGAAAGAAATCGCGATCCGCAAGCCTGTGATGAGCCTCTACAAAAGAAAACGGCGCCGGGAATCCCTGGCGCCGTTCATATTCTCGTCAGATTAACGACCGGCGAGGTCGCTGTAGAACGTCTCGAACCGCTTCGTCATGGCCTCACGGCTGTACTCGGTCCCCACGCGCCGACGTGCCGCAGCCCCGTACCCCGCGGCCCGGAGCGGGTTCGCGAGCAAATCTCCGATCGCGTTCACCATTGCATTTGAGTCGCCCGCGGGAACGACCAGACCGCACCGACCGCCGTCGAGTACCCGGGCGTTCGCCCCCACGTCCGTTGCGATTACCGCGCGTCCCGCGGCCATGTATTCGAGCAGTGCGTTCGACATACCTTCGGAGTGCGACGGGAGAACCGCGATGTCCACGCCGCGCAGGAACCCCGGCACGTCCGAAACCGACCCGCGCAGAACGAAGCGCTCACCTAAACCGAGTTCCGCGTGCAGGGCCGTCAGTTTCGCGCGCTGTTCGCCGTCACCGGCCACCTCGAACACCAGTTGCGGGAACCGTTCCAACGCCGCACGCGCCGTTCGCATCAGCCCGTCGATGTTCTTCACCGGGCGCAGGTTCGCGACGCACCCGATGCGCACGAGGCGCTTCGAGGTGTCCGGGAGCAGGAACCGCTTGAAGCGGGCCGTATCGACACCATTGGCCAGCACGACCACGCGGGCACGCGGGACGCCGTCGCCCTCGACGAGCGCTTCCTTCCCCACGTCCGTGTTCGTGAGCGTCAGGTCCACGAACGGCCGCAGCATCCGGTTCATGACGCGGTGCTTGCGCGTGAGCCAGTAGCCGAGGTTGTTGCGCACGCGGAGCACGTTGCGGATGCCGCACATTTTGGCCAACGGCGCCCCGAGGTACGCGGCGTCGAGGAAGTACGTTTGGAGCACTTCCGGCCGGTGCTCGCGCCAAAAGGCACGCAACCGGTTCGCCGCGGTCACCGCGCGCCCGCTGAAGAGTTTTTGAACTCCGAGCCGAATGACAGGACAATTGGTCGGTTCGAGGTTACGCGACAGGTCGTCCTCGCCGTCGAGCAGCACGAGGATCGGCTGAACGCGCGTGCGGTCGAGTTCGCGGATGAGTGCGAGGAGCTGGGTCTCCGTTCCGGCGCGACTCAGGCGATCGATCATGAAGCAAACACGAACGGGGTCGGCTGTGGCGACCCGGGCCGGTGCGTGGATCATGGGGCGCGGTGCGAGTAGTGCGGACATCCTGTCCTTCTTTCCTCAAGCGACGGCTTCAGCAGGTGTGGGACGCAAGGTGTTGAGTAATCGGAGATACGCTGTCGCTTGAGCCTGGAAGGTGAACAATTCGCGCATCCGGTCGCGCCCGGCCGCACCGAACCGGGTGCGGAGGGGGGCGTCGCGGAGCAACTCACCAACTTTGTTCGCAATGTCGGCCGGGGAGCCCGGTGGAACGAGGAAGCCGTTCACGTTGTCGGCAATGGCCTCGGGCGTACCGCCGACGGCGGTCGCGACCACTGGCACGCCCGCGGCACTCGCTTCGAGCGCGACGTTGGGCAGCCCTTCTGTGTACGAGGGGAGCACAACCACGTCGGCACTGCCGATGAGTGAATCGAGGTCGGTGCGAAAGCCCGGGAGCACGACACGGCCGGTGAGCCCGAGTTCCGCGATCCGGCGCTCCAGTTCCCCGCGCAACTGTCCCTCACCGAACAGCACGACGCCGGCCGAGGGGTTCGCGGTGACGATAGAACGCGCGGCTTCGATCAGTACACCGAAGCCCTTTTCCGGGCTGAACCGCCCGGCCCCGACAATAATCTGCGAAACGCTCGTGTCGCACCCGAAGAACGCGCTCAAACGGGCGCGCGCGGTCGGGTCCGTGCGCTCGAACGCGCCGAGCCGCGCACTGTTGCGAATCACGGTCAGCCGGTTCGCGGGTATACGGCACCAGCGCCGCACCTTCTCGGCCTGCCCTTCCGACACGCACACGACGTGGTCCATGAACTGCATGTGCCGGCGGTCGATCCACTCGTAGGCGCGCACCTTACCCGTTTCGCCGGTCCACCCGCGCGACACCGCGACCGCGGGGATTCCGACGCGGCGCGCGGCGAGCCGACCGAGCACGTGGGCCTTGTAACCGTGGCAAATGAGCACGTCGCACGTGGTCGCGCGGAGCAGATCGGACACTTCGCGAACGGCCGCGAACACTTTTGGGAAATCGTTTTTGAGCGGCGCGGTCGCGAAGCCCTGTGCGCGCACGAATTCGAGGAACGCGCCGCCGCGCCCGCCCTCGGAGAACGTGCTGAACGTGGTGCGCACGAATTCGGGGAGCGCGAGCGCGAGCCCGAGCATCTGCCGCTCCGGGCCTCCGAAAAACGTGCTGGCGGTAAGGTGAACGAGGTTCATTAGTCCCGTGCGCATCCGTGCGGCAGGCGGGCGAGTCCGCTTAAGGGAGGAAGTGTAGGGGTTGTGCCGGTTCGTTGTCTACCCGACTTTTCACATTCGCGCGATTGGAGAGTTCCCAAATCGGATATTCCCCGCGAACGCCCCTAACGCTTCAGAGCAAGCACGATCACACCCGAAGCCACCAACCCGATGCCGGTCCATTCACGAAGGCTCAATCGCTCGCGTAAAAACACCACTGCGAACACCGCGACCAATACCACGCTCAACTTGTCCACGGGTGCGACCTTCGACACCTCACCAACCTTGAGTGCGCGGAAATAGCACACCCACGACGCGCCCGTTGCGAGTCCGGATAGTACGAGCAGGAGCACCGCGCGCGACGAGAGCGGTTCGGACGTGTTCCATTTCCCGCCGACCGTAACGAGGCCGAGTAAGCACACGAGCACCACTACAGTGCGAATGAGCGTAGCGAGGTCGGGGTCGATGTTGCTTGCCCCCGCTTTCGCGAGAACGGCAGTTACGGCCGCGAACGCGGCAGACAGCAGTGCCCAGAACACCCACGAGTCACTCACGGCACGCGCCCTCATCAGTGAGAGGGGCGCGCGATCGCGGGCGCGCCGTAAGTTGCGTCCCATTTCTTTGGGGAACCCGGGAGCATGACGCCGGGCATCGAGAGATCGTACTTGGTCGCGTAGCGGACGAGTTCGCGCGAGTAATCGGGCCACTTGCCTTCGACAAATCGCAGCGACCGCTGTTCTTCGCCGGTCAGTTTTGGGAACAGCTCTTTGGTGACGAAGGTTCGCACCGGCTCCTTGAAATCACCGAGCCGGGCCGGACCGAGTTGCGGCATGTTGGGCGGGACGAACTTGCCCAACGGTACCTCTTTCAGCACTTCCAGCGGGAACTCTGGCCACTTCCCGAACGTGTTCGGTTTGAGCCGACTCGCGCCGCCCTTCTTCGTCGCCGCGCGTGCATACAACTCGGGTAAATCGTTCGGTTCGGTAATCATCAGTTTCGCTTCGGCCGGTTCGGGCAAGTACGGGTGGAGCCGGCTGAGTTCATAGACGGTCAACCCGTACCAGGCCCACGTCCCGTCGCGCCGGGCGAGTTCGAGCGTGCGCCGATACTCAATCAGTTGTTCGAGGGACAACCGACACCGTTTCACATCGTCCACGCGGAGAACCGATTGTGCGAACTCCGTCACCTCTTTGCGCCCGGCTTCGGTGTCGAACGGCCACGGCGATTTGTTCGCGGCGAACGCCTCTGCGTGCTGGCGAACGAACGCGAGCCGCTCGCGGCGCACGGCCTCGTCGTCCTTCCACTGCTTGATAAGTTCAGCCTTCTCGTTCGCGTTGGTCAGCGAGTCTACCTTCTTGCGCAGCGCCGTCGGGAGTGCGTCCAGCCACTGCTGCTCGCGCAGGTCGCGGACCACCTCGCGCCGCAAATGGGGCGTGGCAGCCCCCAGTACCCCGCGCCGGTCCGCGTCGGGAAGGCGGTCGAGCCACACCGCGAACGCTTCCAGCGCACGGAACAAGCGGTCGCGCTCCCTCGGTTCCTTCGCGTACAGCTCCTGGTCGAGTTTCACGATCTCGGCTTGACGGTTCGGCGGCAGTGCGCGGAACGACCGAGCGAGTGCCTCGAACTGCTTGCCGGTCGGCTTGTCGGCCGTGTCGCCGTGCGGGATCTTGAGGCTCACATCGTAAGCAACCGCCGGGTCGTCACCGAACAGTTCCGGCTTCGCGAGTTCCTGAACGAACACGATGTCATCGGCCACCGCGAACAGCGGGAGGTTCTCGATAACTCGGGTATCGGGATCGTTCCTCGCGTCCTCATCCTTGTTGTGCGAAGCAGACAAAAAGGGCCGCGCCGCCGCGGTTGCAAAATACCCCAACACCGCGAACACCATAATCGCGGCCGCAATCCCCGCTGCCCGCAACAAGGGGCGCGGGCGGTGAATGAGACCCGGTACGTCGTCCTCGGGGAGCACGATCGGCATCGACGTGGACACGTTTGAGGCAGATCCCGCCTTTGAACGAGTCCCCCGCGAGGGTGTGGGACTAGCCGGTTGCGTCCCGCGCGATTTAGCGGCCGGGATCAGTTCGAGTGTGCGCGTGGTGAAGTTCGCCGACGGCTCAGGTTTGGGCAGGTAGTCGAGCAGATCGAAGGATTTTTTCAGCGCGGCCGCGCGCGCACGGGCTTCCGGATCGGCCGCGAGCCGCGCCGCGACTTTGCGCGCAGCGGGTTCGTCCAGTTCCCCGTCTAGGTACGCGACCAACTCCGCCTCGAACGAGTCGGGCGCGGGACCGTCGTCGGTGTTTGGGTTCTCGGAAGCCATGATCGCCCCGCAAATGGCGGTCGCTTACGGGTCCGCGTCCTCGGTCACGCGATCCCCCTCCACCTCGGCATCTTCGGGCGGCGGCACTTCTCCGTCCATGTAAATGTAACCCTGAAGTGCCTCGCGCAGCTTGCTCCGGGCGCGACTTAATAACGATTTCACCGCTTTGGTGGTCAGCGCCATCACGTCCGCGATGTCGGAGTAATTCATGTCCTCGAACTTGTTGAGGACAATGGCCATCCGTTGGCGCTCGTTGAGGCCGTCGAGCGCGGTCCGGATCACCTCGGCGAGTTCCTGTTGTTGCAGGTTGTGGGTGGGCGGCTCGGCGCGCGTGGGGGCGAGGGCCTCGGTGGGGCGCGGACCGAGCGGTCCCGAGTCCCGCACTTCCAACGGCATAACGGGTCGGCGCTTCCGATCGCGGAGGGCGTTTAGTGCCAGGTTGTTGGCAATGGTGAACAGCCAGGTGGAGAACTTGGCTTTTGGGGTGTACTTCTTGCGCGTGCGGTAGACCCGGAGAAAAACTTCTTGTGCGAGGTCTTCGGCCTCTTCCGCGCTGCCGACGAGGTGGTGCATGACGGCGACGAGGCGGTGCTGGAACCGCTCCACCAGCTCACCGAACGCGGCCGTGTCGTCGTCCCGGACCCGGAGCATGAGCCGGATGTCCGGGTCGCGGAGCGCCATCTGCGCGCTGGTGTGACCGATCGCCATCCACGCCCCCGCGCCCGGTCGGTACCGACCCGGGCGGTCCTTGACTGTTGGGCCAAGCGGCCAGTTCGTTTCCGATAATCGCCGGCCCACTCACGCCGGCTGGCCGCTCTCGACTTTCCGGCGCAACTGCCCGCACGCGGCGTCGATCTCGGCCCCCTTGCGCTTCCGGACCTTCACACTGATGCCCGCCTTGCGGAGCGTATCGATCAGGTACTGGAGGTCCGCGTCCTGCGGGCGGCGGTACGGCAGCCCCTCCACGTCGTTCCACGGGATCAGGTTCACGTGCGCCTTGCGCCGCGCGAGCAGCCCCGCGAGTTGCCGCGCGTGCGGGGCCTGGTCGTTCAGCCCACCGAGAACAACGTATTCGTAAGTCACCTGGCGGCCGGTTTTCTCATAGAACTCGTCGGCCGCGGCGAGGATCGCGTCCATCCCCGTTTTGTCGTTGGTCGGCACGATCCGCGTGCGGAGTTCGTCGTTCGGGGCGTGCAGCGACACCGCGAGACTGTACTGCTTGCCGCTCTCGGCGAGCTTCCGGATCTTGGCCGGCAGCCCGACGGTCGAGATCGTGACGTGCCGCGCACCAATACACAGCCCGTTCTTGTCCCCGGCGGTCCCGAGCGCGTCGAGCAAGTTCTCCAGGTTCGCGAGCGGCTCGCCCATCCCCATCACGACGACGTTCGTTAACCGCGGCGCCCGTTCCGGGTTCGTGGTCTCGGGGTCCGTCAGGTTGCGGAGCACCACCAACTGTTCGAGTAACTCACCGGTCGTTAAGTTCCGCACAACGCCGTTTAATCCACTGGCACAGAACACACAGCCCATCCCGCAACCGACCTGGGTGCTGATACACGCGGTCGCGCGCCCGTCGTCCTGAATCAGCACTGCCTCGATCATCCGGTCGTCGGCGAGCCGCAGCACGAGCTTGTGCGTGTCGTCCCGGGCGACGAGGTGGCGCTCGACGCGCATCGAGAACAGTCTGAAGGATTCGGCCAGTTCCGCCCGCAACTGTTTGGGCAGATCGGACATAGCTTCAAACGTCGTCGCCCGACCCGCGAGGACTTGGCGCCGGATTTGGCCCACGCGCATGGGCGGTTGCCCGCGTTCCTGGAGCCACGCACGCAGAGTATCGACCGGCACATCAAGGATGCCGGGTTTGGGGGTAACGGGCTCGCGCTCTCGGGCGCACCGGAGGCAAGAAGCGGTAGCGGTGCAGACATAGCTGTTATTCTAGCGCGCCGAGGGGATTCGGGGAAGCGAACCGGTACATTCGCACTTCAGAGAGTCGGTGCCGGGGCGCGCCTGTATCCCGTTCATCTCGATAGTCCCGTCTACCCACGCGCTGGACCACTGGCCAGAAGATGTGGCGGCCGATCCCGGGCGTGGCCCGTCAGCGATGGCCACGCGCCTCACGGTGCTCGAAGACACCTCGTGGCCGCCGTCTGGGCGCGGGTGTGATAAGTTCGAGCGGAGGCGCCTGAACGCACGGGCACAACGCACAAGAGCCGTGGCTCCCGTTGAAGCTGGGTTCTTCCCAACTCCGGTGGAGAGCCGCGGCTCCGGTTCGAGGTGACAAACAACGGGACGTTATTTGTCGTCCAGTTCGAGGTTCAGGTCGTTGGTCCCTTCCTTGATCGTGACCTTGATCGGCGACTTACCCGGGGTCGCGTACCGCTCGGCGAGCTGGCTCTTTTCCGGGATCTCGCCGTCGTAGTACCCGCCCTTCGCGGTCCTCACCACGGTGACCACGAACTCGCCCGCGGGGGCGCCGTCGAACTTCGTGTACGTCGTGACCGTGAACTTACCCGTCTCGTCGGTCAGCCCGTCGCAGACCTGGGTGAACTTCTCGGTTTCCTTGTTGAACGCATGGAACGTGATCGTCGCGCCCGCGAGCGGCTTCCCGTCGAGCTTCAGCTTCCCGGTCACCGGGAACGTGTCCTTCTTCTTCGACGGCCGGGCCTTTTCGTCGCTGTCGGGCAGCTTCAGGTTCGTCGGCAGGACGCCGCCGAGGTCCACGTTCACCAGCACCGGGGCGTCCTTCTTCATGGTGACGAGCATCACCTGGTCGAACTCGCCGTACTGCGGGCCGCGCATCCGGCTGCCGCCCCCGGTGGTCGCGAGTTGATAGTACTGGGTGTCGTTGCGCTCGAAGACCTGGTAGCGGTGAACGTGCCCGACGAACACGTTGTGCTTCCGGCCCGCGAGCGCCTTTTCGACCGCGCCCCACCCGTTCTTTTCCAGATCCTTCGCGATCCACAGCGGCTTGTGCATGAACACGAACGTCCACTTCACGTCCTTGTTCGCGTCCAGGGTCTTCGCGACCCACTCCTGTTGCTCCTTGTCGATGGTCCCCATGTCCGGCGGGTTTTCCGAGCACAGACAGAGGAACAGGGCGCCGCGGTACGTGAAGTGGTAGTAGCGCTTGCCGTAGCGCTCGCCCCACTTGGCGACCTGGGTCTTGTTGGTGAGGTCGTGGTTCCCGGGGACGTAGAAGAACGGCATCTCGAACCGCTTCACGTACCCGTCGAACTCGTCCCACTCGCTCTTGATCGTCTCTTCCTTGGTCGTGTACCCCTCGATGAGGTCACCGACCGACATCACGAATTGCGGTTGGAGCCAGTTGACCTGCTGTACGGCGCGCGAGAACACCTTGTCGCGGTGCCCGCCGGTGCGGTCGGACACCACCGCAAACGTGAACTGGTTCGGGTCGTTGTTCAGCTTCAGGGAGGTCCAGGGGTTCTTTTCCCCGGCTTCGATTTTCAGCACGTTGGGGTCGCCGTCGCGCTCCCGGTCCGGGGCGGCTCCGGACCGCGACAGCGCGATCACCCCGCCGATCGCGGCGCAGGTGACGAGGCCGAGGAAGAACTGTTTCATTGGCAGCTCCGAGTCAAGCGAGGCTACGAGCAGTACACCAAGCGCGGCTAGGATATGTAACCGGTGTGGTGGACCGCAAGAGGGGGATTCACTTGTTCACGGAAGCTTCGCGCGAGTTACCGGGAGCCAGCTACTTTGTGGTCAGCTCGAACGGGGGAAGTTCGGTCGGCTTCTTCTCGACGGTCAGGCGCACCGGGGACTTCTCCACAGTGGCGTACTTCCCGTTGAGGCGGTCCTTCCCTTCGTACTGGTTCTTCAAAAGGCCGGAGCGCTCGCGCCACGTGAACGTCACGATGTAATCCCCGGCCGGGGCGCCGTCACCGGTACCGTAAGTGGATAACGCGAACGCGCCGTTTTCGTCGGCGACGGCGAGGGGAATGGTGCGGTCCTTCCCCTCACCGTCGGCCGGGTTCGCCGGGTACAGGTAAATGAAACAGTCCGCGGCCGGTTTCCCGTCCACGAGAATCTTCCCTGAAATCGGGTAGCACTTCTTACGACCGTCGCTGCACGACGCGAGCAGAAACACGAAAGGCACGAGGACGAGGTACGCCCACAGTTTCCGGTGGGCGTATTTTGTGGAGCGGGTGAGGGGCATGGTTTCGGTTCCGGGGCGGGGGTACGTCCAAATTGTGTTTGGGAGGAGCTCGCTTAACTCGAAGTCATTATGCGGGCGAAAATTGACTGACGCGCGGTTGAGAAACAGACCTGTTTCCCGACCGCGCGTCGTATTACTCAATATCAGATCCAGGCACTCGACCCTGTTGAAAGTCAGTTCGCGGGGACGATTTCACCCTTGGCTGCGGTAACCATGTAAGCGACGGTTTTGGAATCGGTGCTCTTGGAGAGGAACCGAACCGAGCCATCGGCGAAGGCACAGTTCACGCCGTTTGTGTGGAAGCTGTACGCCCCCTTCCCGTACTCGTTCGTGCAACCGATGAGGCACGGCCCGGCCGCGGTTCCGTCGGCCAGGCTACCGCCGAACCAGTTTTCTCCGTTTAGTGGGTCGCCCCAACCGCCCCCGAGGTTGGCGCCGGTTACCAACTGACCGTTCCGGTACAGGGCGTTTCGTCCCGCGCTCTCGATCAGCATGATCGTGTTCGACGACCCGTCGCTCACCGATAGGATCGGTTGTTTCATGTTCGCGCGGATCACCCCGTGCCGATCGCCGCCGGACGGCGGCCCGATGATAATGTCCCATACGCTGCCAAGAATGCCGCTCGTGGGAGCGTAGTCCGAGCAAGCTGCCGAATATCCCGGCAAACCCGACACAACTCCGGCCGGAGTCGCGTTGATCCGGTTCGGGTTCGGTGTCGAGGGGCACTGGAACGTTTTGAGTTGGTTCTGGATCAGAGCCGCGTTGGGCGCCTGAAAGAAGTGCGCGTTCATGTTGTACTGGGAAAACAGTGCGGTCTGTTCGATGTCCGGGAGGATACGCACGCCCCAGCCGTGCAAATACGGCTCCGTAGCAGTGGGGGGATAAGTGTAAGCCGCAGGGAATCCGTTGTTTCGGTCGTGGTAGTTGTGGAGGGCCAGCCCGAGTTGTTTCAGGTTGTTGGAGCAACTCATGCGAGCGGCCGCTTCTCGCACCTTCTGAACTGCGGGTAACAACAGCCCAATCAGGATCGCGATGATCGCGATCACCACTAGCAACTCAATGAGCGTAAATCCGCGCTGACGCTGAGCGAAAGACATGAAAAGTCTCCGGAGAAGAGCACCGGGTGTGGCAGCGATATGAATGACCGGTTGCTCGTCGTGCTAGTAGAGCGGATTTCCTCTCTCAAGGGAAGAGCACGTGCAAAAATAGTAGTATTCTTCTCACCCAATTCGCGCATATTTTGCGACTATGGCGCGAGCTGTGCGAAGCCCGTCTACTGCCGCAGAAATTATGCCCCCAGCATAACCTGCTCCCTCGCCCACCGGGTACAGCCCGGGAATGCCGGGTGATTCTCGCGTGTCACTAGTGCGATCGATGCGCACCGGCGAACTCCCGCGAGACTCTGGCCCAGCAAGAACCGCATCCGCGAGGAACCGGCCGTGCCAGCGGCGGTCCATCTGAGGTAGACCGTGTGCGACGGCTTCGGCCACAACGGGTGGAAGCACCGCACGAAGATCAGTCCCAATCACACCACGCGGGTAACTAGATTTCGGTGCGGACGGCGATGACGTTCCGCGAACGAAGTCCCGCGCACGCTGAACGGGAGCCTTGTAGTCGCGACCCCCGCCAATCTCGAACGCCTTCGCCTCGTACTTCTCTTGCAGGCGCATCCCGGCGAGTACGTCCGTTCCTTCAAATGCTTCGACGGGCACGGTCACGACCAACCCGCTGTTCGCGTGTACGGAGTCGCGCTTCGAGAGGCTCATCCCGTTGGTCGCGAAATAGCCGTCCTGCGACACACTGGGGATGATGTACCCGCCGGCACACATGCAGAACGTGAACAGGTCGTTCGTGCCGCTCGCGACGAGCGAATAGTCCGCGTTCCCGAGTAAATCTTCGTACCGCTCGTGACGCGGGCCGAACTGTACCGCGTTGACCACGTCTTGCCTGTGCTCGATGCGCACTCCGAATTGGAACGGCTTTGGCGCCATCGGAACGCCACGCTGGGCGAGCATCCGGTACGTGTCGCGTGCGCTGTGCCCCACCGCGAGCGCCACTACGGAAGCCGGGATGAACCCGGACGATGTGCTCACACCTTTCAGACCGGCCGCGTCGAAGTGTAGGTCTTCGACGCGCGTGAGGAACCGCACCTCGCCGCCGAGGTCTTCGATCCGCTGGCGGATCGCCTTCACCACGGCCGGGAGCCGGTTGCTCCCCAGGTGCGGGCGGTGGTAGTAGAGAATGCTCGGCTTTCCGGGCTGTTGGCCCTTGCACTCCGCGAACAATTCCAGCACTCGGAGCACGTCCGGTCCCGTTCCCCGGCACGTCAGTTTGCCATCGGAGAACGTCCCCGCACCGCCCTCACCGAAGAGGTAATTGCTTTCGGGATGGAACGTCCCGCCCTCGTCGAAAGCCTTCACATCGCGAATGCGGTCGTTGACTTTTGTGCCGCGCTCGAGCACGATCGGGCGGTAACCGAGCTGCGCGAGAAAGTACGCACACACTAATCCGCCGGGACCGGACCCGACCACGACCGGCCGGTGCGGGAGCGGTGCTGCTCCCGGTTCCGGCATCGAAAACGCCGGTTCTTGGTGGAGTTCGACCTGGGCAACGCTCGGAGCGCGTGCGACGACGGTTTGTTCGTCGGCCTGAAGATCGACCTCGAAGTTGTAAACGAAGCGGAGCTGCCGCTTGTCGCGGAGATCGAGGGCTTTGCGAACGATTTTCCAGCGCCCGAGGTCGGGCGCATTCACCCCCAGCGCGCGAGCCAGGTGTGCGGGGAGGGCGGACTCCGGTTCTTCGACCGGCAGGCGCAGATTCGAGACACGAATAGACATGCGGATATTTTACACAATGCGGCGATTTGGGGCCGTAAACACTCGCGTTTCGACCGCGGCCCGTGTATCATACCGATTGATCGCTAGCCCTCCAACGCACGCGCCTTCGGCCGCCGACTTCGTGACCCCCACGAACGCGGTCACAATCGAATGTAAGTTCTCTCCCGCAAATTAATCGACCCGACCGAGGCCGTTTCCATGCTTCGTTCCCGCTTTCCCCTTCCACCGCTCGTGTGCGTCGCACTCGGTACGGTGGTCTTCACGCCGTTTCGCCCGGCCGCAACCGCGGCCCCGCCCGAAAGCCCGGCGCTCAATGCCGCACAAAAGGCGAAGGCGAACAGCAGCGGTATCGAGTACAACCGCGACATCCGGCCGATTCTCGCGGAGAACTGCTTCGCGTGTCACGGGCCGGACAGCGCCGCACGTAAGGCCGGTCTCCGACTCGATCTGCGCGAGGCCGCGATCGAGGGCGGGGCGATCGTTCCGGGCAAGCCGGACAAGAGCGACCTAATTGCCCGCATCCACGCGGACGGCGACGAGGGGCTGATGCCGCCGGCGAAATCGAACAAAGTGCTGAAACCGGAACAGCGGGAGTTGCTCAAGAAGTGGATCGCGGCGGGCGCGGAGTATCAGCCCCACTGGTCGTTCATCACCCCGACGCGGCCCGAAGTACCCGCGGTGAAGGACAAGAAGTGGGTGCGGAACCCGATCGATGCGTTCGTGCTGGCGAAGCTCGAAGCCGCGGGGTTGAAGCCTGCTCCGGAAGCCGACCGCCGGACGCTCGCTCGCAGACTGGCACTCGACCTCACCGGATTACCGGCGGTGCCGGCCGACGTCGAAACGTTCGTGAACGACAAGGACGCGAACTACTACGAGAAGTTCGTCGACAAGCTCATGGCGTCGCCGCACTGGGGCGAGCACCGCGGCCGGTACTGGCTCGACTACGCCCGCTACGCCGACACCCACGGCATTCACTTCGACAACTTCCGCGAGGTCTGGGCCTACCGCGACTGGGTCATCCAGGCGTTCAACGCGAACCAGAAGTTCGACCAGTTCACGATCGACCAGCTCGCGGGCGACCTACTCCCGAACCCGAGTCTCGACCAGCGAGTCGCGACGGGCTTCAACCGCTGCAACATCACCACAAACGAAGGCGGCGTGATCCCCGAAGAGTACGTCGTTCTGTACGCACGCGACCGGACGGAAACGACTTCGCAAGTGTGGATGGGGCTCACCACCGGGTGCGCGGTTTGCCACGATCACAAGTACGACCCGGTTTCACAGAAAGACTTCTACGCGCTGTCTGCGTTCTTCAACAACACCACGCAGAACGTGATGGACGGCAACGTCCACAACACGCCGCCGATCATCCCGGTGCCGAAGTCCGAGGACCGCGCGCGGTTCGATGCGGTCGTCAAAGAACTCGCTTCGGTGACTCAGAAGATCGCGACCCGGCGCGCTGCCGCGCGCCCGGACTTCGACAAGTGGCTGACCACCGCGACCGCGGCGAATGTTCTGCGCGAGAACCCGGTTAAGGGGCTGCGACTGCACGCCCCGCTAACCGACGGCACGGGGGCCGAAACGCGGTTCGCGGTGGATGGCCAGGTTCGCTCCACGAACTTCGGCGACGCATTCACCTGGGCCGCGGGGCCGCGGGGCGGGAAAGCCCTTCAGGTCAAGCCCGCCGGGTCTGGCGTACCGGTGTCGATCCCCGAGGCGGGGAACTTTGACGGCCAAAAGGAAGCATTCACCGCGTCCGCGTGGGTGAAACTCACGCGCGGGGTGAACGGAGCGGTCATCGCCCGGATGGACTCGGCGAAGAAGCACCGCGGCTGGGATCTGTGGGTCGAAGGCGACCGGATCGGCGCGCACATCATCAACGAGTTCCCGGAGAACGCGCTGAAGGTGGTGAGTAACACGCCGGCGCCGATGAACCAGTGGGTCCACGTCGCGCTGGTTTACACCGGCACTCCTTCGCCGGAAGGGATCACGATCTACGTGAACGGGCGCCCCCAATCGGTGGCCGTGCCTTACAACTCGCTGAAATCCACGACGCTGACCGAGGTGCCGTTCACCGTCGGCCAGCGGTTCACCGGCGAGGGGCGGTTGCTCGGTGCGAGCATCGAAGACGTCCGCCTGTACGACCGCCAACTGACGAAGAGCGAGATCGATCAGCTCGCTCGTTACGGCGCTGCGGCCGATGCACTCGCCAAGGCAGCCGACAAGCGCACGCCAGCCGAAACCGACGTCGCGTTCAACTGGTGGCTGGCGACGTTCGATAAGCCGACACGCGACCTGGAAGCCGAGAGCGCGAAACTCCGGGCCGAAGACGCGGCGATCAAGGCGCGCGGGACGATCGCACACGTGATGAACGAGCGCACGGACGCGCAGCCGGGCGCGTTCGTGTTGTTCCGCGGCGACTACGATAAGCGCCGCGACGCGGTCAAAGCGGACACACCGAAGGCCATGCCGCCGATGTCGACCGAATTGCCGCGCAACCGGCTCGGGCTCGCGAAGTGGCTCGTCTCGAAGGACCACCCGCTAACGACCCGCGTCACGGTGAACCGGTTCTGGCAGGAGCTCTACGGTACCGGCTTGGTCCGCACGAGTGGCGACTTCGGCATCGCGGGCGAACTGCCGAGCCACCCGGAACTGCTCGACTGGATGGCACTGGAGTTCCAAAGCTCGTGGGACGTGAAGCAGTTCTTCAAGTTGCTCGTGACCTCCGCGACGTACCGCCAAGCCGCGATCGCGACTGCGGATAAGCTCGACAAGGACCGCGACAACCGGCTGATGTCGCGCGGGCCGCGGTTCCGCATGGACGCCGAAATGATCCGCGACCAGGCGCTCGCCGCGAGCGGGCTGCTCGTCCGCAAACTGGGCGGCGCGAGCGTGAAGCCGTACCAACCCGAGGGCGTGTGGGAAGCGGTCGCGATGATCGGCTCGAACACCCGAGACTACCGCCGCGATACGGGCGAGAACCTGTACCGCCGGAGCATGTACACGTTCTGGAAGCGCTCCGCACCGCCGGCCGCGATGGAAGTGCTGAACGCGCCCAACCGCGAGACGTGCAGCGTGCGCCGCGACCGCACGAACACGCCGCTCGCCGCGCTGCTCACGCTCAACGACGTGCAGTTCGTGGAGGCGGCCCGCGTGCTCGCGGAAAAAACCATCGGTTCCGCTACAGGCGACGAGAAGCGGATTGACTTCATCGCGCAACTACTGCTCGCGCGCTCGTTCCGAGCCGAGGAGCTCGCGATCGTGACGGACGTGCTCACCAACCTGCGCTCGCACTACAAGGCAAAGCCGGACGAAGCAAAGAAACTGATCGCGTTCGGTGAATCGAAGGCCGATGCGAAACTCGACCCGAGCGAACTGGCCGCGTGGACCATGCTCGCGAACCAGTTGATGAACTTGGACGAGGTGCTGAACAAGTAGTGGGTTTTGCCTAGCCGGGTGGAGAAACGTTCCACTCGGCTAGGCACCGCGTAGCTCTTACACGAACACAACCAATACACGAGACCCACAATGACCCTTTTCGATAATCCCCGCGCCCTCGAACTCACTCGGCGCCACTTCTTCGCCTCCACGGGCGTTTCGCTCGGCGCGATGGCACTGGCGAGCCTCACCGGGCGCGCCGCCGAACGCGCGCCGATGCCGAAGGGCGGCGCTAACACCGAAACCGGCGTCGGGGCGGCGCTGCCGCAAACGCACTTCCCCACGAAGTGCAAGAACGTCATTTACTTCCACATGGTCGGCGGCCCCTCGCAACTGGACCTCTACGACTACAAGCCGAAGATGCAGGACTTTTACGACAAAGATCTGCCCGAGAGTGTCCGCAAGGGTCAGCGGCTCACCACGATGACCAGCGGCCAGGCGCGGTTCCCGATCGCGCCGAGTAAGTACAAGTTCACCCAGCAGGGCAAGTGCGGGATGTGGATTAGTGAGGTGCTCCCGCACACCTCGAAAATGGCCGACGACCTCGTGTTCATCCGGTCGATGCACACGGAGGCCATCAACCACGAACCCGCCATCACGCACATGCAGACCGGGAACATGGTCACCGGGCGCCCGTGCCTCGGTGCGTGGGCCAGTTACGGTCTGGGGTCGCTCAACCAGAACCTGCCGACGTTCGTGGTGATGGTCGCCAAGCCGAGTAACCAGGAGCAGGTGCAGGCCATCTCCGCGCGGCTGTGGCAATCGGGGTACCTGCCGGGCGAGCACGCGGCGGTGAGCTTCCGCGCCGCGAACGATCCGATTCTCTTCATCAACAACCCGCCGGGCGTGTCTCCCGAAGTTCGCCGCACCACGCTCGACGGCCTGAACAAACTGAACGAACTGAACCACGGGTTGCTCAACGACCCGGAAACGAAGACCCGCATCGCGCAGTACGAGATGGCGTACCGGATGCAGTCCAGCGTACCGGACCTCGCGGACCTCTCGAAGGAGCCGCAGAACGTCCTCGACCTGTACGGCCCGGACGTGAAGAAGGCCGGGAGCTTTGCGCACACCGCGCTCACCGCGCGCCGGCTGGTCGAGCGCGGGGTGCGGTTCGTGCAGGTGTACCACAACAACTGGGACCATCACGGCAACCTCGGCGGGCGCATGCCGGACCAGTGCAAGGACGTGGACCAGCCGTGCTGGGGGCTGATCCAGGATCTCAAGCGCCAGGGACTGTTCGACAGTACGCTCGTGATTTGGGGCGGTGAGTTCGGCCGGACGATCTACAGTCAGGGTGGGCTCTCGAAGACGAACTACGGGCGCGACCACCACCCGCGCTGCTTCACGATGTGGATGGCCGGCGGCGGGTCGAAGGGGGGCACCATCTACGGCGAAACGGACGACTTTAGCTACAACATCGTGAAGGACCCGGTCCACGTCCGCGACCTGCACGCGACCATCCTGCGCCTGCTCGGGATCGACCACGACAAGTTTAGCTACCGGTACCAAGGGCTCGACCAGAAGCTCGTCGGCGTCGAGAAAGCGAACGTCATCAAGGCATTGATCGCCTGAGCGAGTGAGAAAAGAGATTTGACAGGATCAACGGGATCGACCGGGTTTTCAATCTTGTAAATCCCGTTGATCCTGTCAAAAACGTCTTCCGTCTTTTGGCGCCCCGGTGCGAACTCGGCGCCCCCCCAAAAAGAAGCTCTCGCCCATCTCAATTGCCGGGCAAAACTGTAGCCTCCGCCCTGGTCTTCGCGCACAATAAACATTCCTGCCGATCCTCTCCCGTTCCCAGTGAGAACTCACGATGTCAGACACGACGCGCCGCGCCTTCATTCAGACTTCGGCCGCGACCGCGGCCACAGCGAGCCTCCTGCCCGGCGCGTTCGCGGCCGGGGACGGGACGCTCAAGGTCGGCCTCATCGGGTGCGGTAACCGCGGGACCGGCGCCGCGCGCGAGGCACTCCAGTCCGACCCCAAGGTCAAACTGGTCGCGATGGCCGATGCCTTCATGGACCGGTTGGAGGACAGCCTCACCAATCTGAGCGGCATCAAGAGCATCGCCGGTAAGGTGGACGTGCCGAAGGAGCGCCGGTTCGATGGGTTCGACGGCTACAAGAAAGTGATCGAGAGCGACGTGGACGTGGTGCTGCTCACCACCCCGCCGGGCTTCCGCCCGCTGCACCTCGAAGCGGCGATCAAGGCCGGGAAGCACGTGTTCTGTGAGAAGCCGGTGGCCGTGGACGCAGCCGGCGTGCGCTCGGTGATCGCCACATCGAAACTCGCGAAGGAAAAGAACCTCAGCCTGTGCTCCGGGTTCTGTTACCGGTACGATCTCGCCAAGCGCGAGACCGTGAAGCGCATCCACAGCGGGATGATCGGTGACGTCGCGGCGATGCACATCACGTACCTCACCGGGTCCATCTGGCACCGCGGGAACGACCCGAAGTGGTCCCCGATGGAGTTCCAGATGCGCAACTGGTACTACTACACGTGGCTCAGCGGCGACTTCATCGTCGAGCAGCACTGCCACAACTTCGACAAGGCGCACTGGGTGTTCGGGAAGCTGCCCGTATCCGCGACCGCGGTGGGCGGGCGCCAGGTGCGCCGCGACCCGAAGTTCGGGTACGTCTACGACCACTTCGGCGCGACCCTGGAGTACGAGAACGGCGCGAAACTGTTCTCGTTCTGCCGCCAGACCGACGGGTGCGACGGGGACGTCAACGACCACATCATGGGCACTAGGGGATCCGCGCAACTGATGGACCACACTGTCACCCCGACCGAGGGCAAGGGGTGGGCGTTCGGGAGCGCGTCGAAGGTGCGGAGCATGTACCAGGTCGAGCACGACGAACTGTTCGCCGGCATTCGTTCCGGTAAGCACATCAACGACGGCGAGAGCGCCGCGCACAGCACGCTGATGGCGATCATGGCCCGCGAAGCGGCCTACACCGGCAAGAAGATCACCTGGGCCGACGCGCTCAACGCGAAGCAGAACCTTTCGCCGAAGGAATATGCGTGGGGGCCGATCGCGACGCCGCTGGTCCCGATGCCCGGCACCTACCGGTTCAGTTGAGCATCGCGGAACGTAATCGCGCCCGGCACTCAATTTGTGCCGGGCGTGGTCGTTTTTTGGGCAGGCTGGCGCGGCGAATTCAGTGGGTGATGCGGAACCCGGCGAGTGCGAGATCCGGTTCGCGCTCGAACGCTTCTTCCGCGGTGATGTGCTCCGCCATGCGCTGGCGAACGTCGGCCAGAAATGCCTCGATTGCACCAACCTCCCCGTCCGCGAGCAACTCGACGCGGCCGTCCGAGAGGTTCCGTACCCATCCGCGGATTTGTGGGTGCGTGCGTGCTATCCACGCGGTCGTCGCACGGAACCCGACGCCCTGAACGTGGCCCGAGTAGTACACGACCTTCGCCATTGCCCGTCTCCTCTTCGCGGTCCGCGTGCCGCCTTTGATTGAAGCTCTCGCTTCATCCTAACGCGATCAAACGTGTCGGGCGCGTAGATCGCAGTCTCGAGCGAACCGAACTCACGTTTCTGTGTTTGATCCGTGTTCTTCTGCGTTCATCCGTGGCGGCTCTTCTCTCTTCCATTCCCATCTGATACCCCAAATGGAGACATTCCGCGCCGAGGGTTCGTATGGCCACGCCGTCACTCCCGCGATCGTCCGGTATCCTGCTCCACCCCACAAGCCTGCCCGGTCCGTTCGGGATCGGCGACCTCGGCCCGATCGCCTACCGGTGGGTGGAGACACTCGCCGCGATGAAACAGTCGTGGTGGCAGATCCTCCCACTCGGTCCCACCGGAGCGGGCGACTCGCCCTATCAGTCGCTCTCCGCGTTCGCGGGCAGCGTCAACCTGCTCAGTCCCGAACTGTTGCAGCAAGACGGCCTCGTTAGCACCGATCTGTGGGCGAACGAGCACTTCGCCGACGGGGAGATTCAGTTCGATCGGGTCACGCCGTTCAAAACGAAAATGCTCCGGACCGCGTGGGACTCGTTCCGCGGGGGCCGGGCCGCGCACCTCAAGCACGACTTCGAGAACTACTGCACGGCCGAGGCCGGGTGGCTCGATGGATTCGCACTGTTCGTCGCGATTCGCGAGGCTCTCGGGAACACCGGGTTGCTCGCGTGGCCGCCGGACCTGTTGCGCCGGAACCCCGTCGCACTGGGGGAACTGGAGAAGCAGATTTCGGGCGAAGTGCTGATGCACAAGTTCGGGCAGTTCCTGTTCGATCGCCAGTGGACCGCGCTGAAAAAGTTCGCGGCCGACCGAAAGGTGAAGATCATTGGCGACGCGCCCATCTTCGTCGCACTCGATTCGGCCGACGTGTGGGCGCACCCGGACGAGTTCCTCCTGGACCCGGACCGGAAGCCGACCGTCGTTGCGGGCGTGCCACCGGACTACTTCAGCGAGGACGGGCAGCACTGGGGGAACCCGATCTACGACTGGGACCGCATGGAAGCCACCGGCTACTCGTGGTGGTGCGCCCGCGTACTGCGGCAGTTGAAGCAGGTCGATCTGATCCGGCTCGATCACTTCCGCGGGTTCCGGCAGGCGTGGCACATTCCGGCGGAAGAACTGACCGCGCGCGTCGGGAAGTGGGTGGACGGCCCCGGAATGAAGCTGTTCGAGCGACTCCGGATCGCGCTCGGCGGGCTGCCCCTGATTGCCGAGGACTTGGGTGTGATTACGCCCGATGTGGTCGAACTGCGCGACGCGCTCGCGCTGCCGGGGATGCGCGTGATCCAGTTCGCACTCGAAGGGCCGCCCAACTTGCACTGGCCCCACAACTACGTGCCCAACTGCGTGTGCTACACCGGCACACACGACAACGACACCGTTCAGGGCTGGTACGCGACCCTCAACGACCGCGATCGGCACTACCTCGCGCTGACACTTGGAAAGGGCGTCGGAGACGTGTCGTGGGACCTGCTTCGTGAAGCGTGGGCGTCGGTCGCGACGGTCGCAATCGCGCCGCTCCAGGACGTGTTGAGTTTGGGGAGCGACGCGCGGATGAACAAACCGGGCGTCGCGACCGGGAACTGGCGCTGGCGGTTCCGACTCGACCAGTTCCGGGGGGACGTGATTCAGCGGATGGCCGACCTCACGACGCTCTACAACCGCGTCCCGGTCGAGCCGAAGCCCACAGCGTAACCGCTACTCGTCGCCGTACTCGTCCTTCCACTCCTCGTACCACGCCATTTGGATGGCTTCGAGGAGTTTTTCGTTCGACTCGTTCGGCTTACCGGTGAACCCTTCGAGGTTCATCACGTGCTTGTGCAGGTCCGTGAACCGCACCGAGAGCGGGTTGATCGTATCGAACTGGTCGAACAGCGCTTCGCCGATTTCGCGCGCGTCGGTCCACGTCATGGGATTCTCCAGCCGCCTTACAGCTTGTCCGGGTTCAGGTCGCTCGCGTCGGTGCCGCCGAGCGATTGCCGAAGTACCTCGTTCATCACCAGCGTTGCGAGGGGATTCGTGGCCGCTCCGAATTCGTCAATGGAGCGCTGTAGCACGTTCAGCTCGGACCCGGCGATTGCCGATCGCAAAGTTTCGCTCGCCGAAGCGATCGCGGCGCGCTGGTCCGGTGTGAGTCTGTCAGCGGCCTGCGCGAGCGCCTTCTGGGTGTGACGCAAGTCGTTTTCGGCTTTGTTCCGCAACTCGATGAGCCGGCGTGTGGTGAAGTCGTCTTGTGCGTTCTCGATGCTCTCGTTGACGAGCCGATCGACCTCTTCGGTTGTAAGGCCGTGGGCCGCCTGCACGGTCACTTGCGCCTGCGTACCGCTGCGCTGTTCCTTGGCGGAAACGGTGAGGATGCCGTTGTGGTCCACGATGAACGTGACATCGACCTGCGCGAACTGCGCCGGCATCGGCGGGATGCCCGACAGCTTGAACGTGCCGAGGAACCGGCAATCCTTGGTGAGTTCGCGCTCGCCCTGGTAGATGTTGACGAGGATCGCGGTCTGGTTGTCGGCGCCGGTCGTGTACCGTGTGGTCGCGCGGGCGGGTACGGTGGCGTTGCGGTGAATCAGTTTGTCCACCACGCCGCCCAGCGTCTCGATCCCGAGCGAGAGCGGTACCACGTCGAGCAGGAGCATGTCCCGGCGCCCGCTCGTGAGGATGTCGGCTTGCACCGCAGCGCCCAGCGCAACGACCTCGTCCGGGTTCAGCCCCGTGTGCGGCGTTTTGCCGAAGAACTCACCGACCCGCTTGCGCACGAACGGGATTCGCGTCGACCCGCCGACGAGAACCACTTCGTCGACTTGGGCCGGTGTGAGGTGCGCGTCACGTAGTGCGGCCTTGCAGCGGTCCAAACTGCGATCGATGAGTGGCCGAATCAGTTCCTCGAACTCGGTCCGGGTAACAGTTCGGCGGAACGGAGCGAGTGACGCCCGGCTAGCGTTTTTGGACGCACGCAAATCGACCACAAGTTCGACCGTGTCGCTCGCGCTGAGGGCGATCTTCGTTTTTCGGCCGCGTCGCGAAGGTGCTGGAGCAGTTCCGGATCCTTTTCAGACCCCTGGAGGTCGAGCTCCATCTCTTTGGCCGCAACCTGCATCAGCAACCGGTCGAAGTCATCGCCGCCGAGGTAGGTGTCGCCGTTGGTCGCGAGCACCTTGAACACGCCCTCGGCGAGCGACAGAACGGAACAATCGAACGTTCCGCCGCCCAGGTCGTACACCGCGATCGTGCCGGCCCCGCGGCGATCGAGGCCGTAAGCGAGCGCCGCGGCGGTCGGTTCGTTCACGATGCGCAGCACATCGAGTCCCGCGATGCGGCCGGCGTCACGAGTGGCCTGGCGCTGAGAGTCGTCGAAGTACGCGGGGACCGTGATAACCGCTTTCGTCGGGTTCCCGGCGCGCTTGCGCACCTCCTTCAGGATGAGTGCGGAAAGTTCTTCCGGTGTGTACTCGCGCCCGCCGATGTCGACGTGGAGCACCTTTCGGCCGTCCGCCGTTTCGCGCTCGACGATCTGGTGCGGGATGAGTTCCAGTTCTTTCTTCAGGTCCGCGAGCGTGCGCCCCATGAGGCGCTTCACGCTGAAGATCGTGTGTTCCGGGTCGGACAGTGCCCGTTCCTTTGCGGCGCTCCCGACCAGTACGGACCCGTCGTCGTGGAAGGAAATACAACTCGGCACGAGCGCGGCGCCCGCCGCGTCGCGCACAACGACCGGGCGCCCGTTTTCGACATACGCGGCGAGACTGAAGGTGGTTCCCAGATCGATACCGACAACGGACGGGTTCATCATGGTGTCGCGGCGGTCGCCGGTTGGCTCTCGAAGTGTCTGCGGGTGCGAGTGCGTGGAAACTCGATCTCCACCCGCGGAAACGGATTTACTGAAAGGGCGATCAAGGGTACCGGCTCGCGGCCTCCGCCTTTCGGAGCAATCAGTGCCCGTGCCAAACAACTCCCGAGTGACCTCAGGGGGTCGGTGGGTGGCTCTTCTCCAAAAGTGTTTTGATCTCACCCAGTCGGTCGTACATTGCGAAACCGAGGAGGATGATTTCGCAGTAAATTCTCGTCAGCAGGAGATAAAACGGGACAGCGATCAAGAGGTACAAGATCCCGCCAAAAATAAGTTCTATCTTGCCCGTGACCAACCCGTACAGGGAGGCAACTAAACCAATACCAACAAGAATCAGAGCAATGAGAAAAAATGTCAGCTTGACGAATAGAGGAGCGACGAACTCCTTGAAGAACAGGAAGTCCTTCAGAACACTCTTTCCACCTCCGGTCCGTCGCGGCTTGCGGACCGGGAGGTCGTCCTCTTCATCGTCCTCGTACTTCCGCTTCTTCTTGACGTCACGAGCGTCGTCCTCGTCGTCCCGAAAGCGCTCCTTGGAAGGCCGAGGGGCTTTGGCGCCCCGAGACGACTTCCGCTCGTCTTCTTCCGCGGCGTCAAAATCGAACGCCCCGCCGCTTGCAGCGACGGGCGCTGGTGCGGAGGGCGGGGGGGCTTTCGCGGGTGCGTTCTGGTAATCGAGACCTTCATCGGTGACAACGACCGGGGTGCCGCAGTTCTTGCACGTGAACTTGCGGCCGATGACCGAGGCGCTCACGTTGTACGCGGTTCCGCACTTAGGACAGGCGTTCTTCATGGAGAACTCGATGCGGGAAATGTGTGTTGCGAGTGGGCGTGGAGGGACTCGAACCCCCGACTTCCTCCTTGTAAGGGAGGCACTCTAACCGCTGAGTTACACGCCCGAATCCGTTAACCGATGGCATGGGTGCCGTGGGTCACGGCTCCGCCCGCGCGAAGGGCCGCGGCCACCAGTGTCGCTTCGGTCAGCTCGGCTTCCGTCGCGCCAGCCGCCTTCGCCTTCTTAACGTGGACATCAATGCAATAAGGGCATTGTGTCGTAACGGCCACCGCTACCGCGATCAGTTCTTTGACTTTTACCGACAGCGCGCCGTCCTTGAACACCGCGGCGTTCAGCGCGTCGAACGCCGCCATGCCCTCCGGGGCCAGTTCCTTCATCGTCTTGAGCTTCTTCAAGTTGGCCGGGTCGTACATAGTGGCTCCCGTTCAGTCGTTGAGGTCGCGGAGCAGCCCGCGCACGTACTTCGCCGCGTTCAATAGACCTCGAACCCGAATCCGGAGGTTCGCGCGCTGGTCACTCTCGGGTGGGGTTGCGGCGAGCTGATCGAACAGCGTCGCGACTTCACCCATCAGCCCGTCGAACCGGGCGCCAAAGCTCCGTTCGAGGCGCTCGGTTTCAGCCGATTTCCCGCGGGCCGTTTCGATCTCCTCGCGAGCATCGAGCATTTCTGCGAGGAACGCGGGCGGCACCTGCTTGTGTTCCGCCGCACTCGGACCGCCCTCAAGCGCGAGCAGGTGCTCGGCACGGGCAAACGGGTCGCGGAGTGTGTTGTATGCCTCGTTGACCGCCGCTGACAGTTCCAGACTCGCGTTTAGGTCCGCCGACGAACCCGCGAGGTGGAAGTCGGGGTGGACCGCGCGCGATTGTGCGAGATACAACCGTTCCAACTCGCCCACGTCAACAGTAAACCGCCTCGGGAGGCCGAGGCGGTCAAAGTGGTCGGTCATAGCTTTCTGGTTCCAGGGCCGCACGTCTCTCGGCCGGATTTGGCGAACTACATGCTGTACGAGCTACCGCAGCCACAGGTGCTCTTGGCTTGCGGGTTCGAGATCGTGAAGCCGCGCTTGTTCAGATCGTCGTGGAAGTCCACGGTCGCACCGTTGAGGTACAGGAGCGAGCGCTTGTCCACGACCACTTCGATGCCGTAGAACTCGAACTTGTGGTCCGACTTCTCGTCGTATTTGGCGTCGAGGTCGAGCTTGTTCTGGAACCCGCTGCACCCGCCGCCCTGCACGCGGACGCGGAGGTACAGCTTGCCGTCCGGCTCGATTTCCTTGCGCTCGATCATGTCGGCGATGTGGCGCTTGACTTCCAGTGCGGCCTTTTCCGTTACGGTGACGGGCGGCGCGACCGGGGCCGCGTCCTTGAGGCCCAGCCCTTGGGGTTCGTTCGCAACAGCGGTGGACATCGGAATCACCTTTCGTTTGGTCCGGGGATCGGGACTAAATTCGTTGGGGGATTATACCGCGGTAGGGGTGACGAGTTACACTCCGGCCGGTTCCGGTTGCTCGCTTTTCTCGGTGGGCGCGCCGTTCTTCTCGTGGTAGTTCTTCAGCGCCGCCTTGATCGCGTCCTCGGCCAGAACCGAGCAGTGGACCTTGACCGGCGGGAGCGCGAGTTCTTCCACGATCTCGGTGTTCTTGATCGCGAGCGCCTCGTCCACCGTCTTCCCCTTGAGCCACTCGGTCGCGAGGCTGCTCGACGCGATCGCGGACCCGCACCCGAACGTCTTGAACTTCGCGTCTTCAATAACGCCCGTTTCCGCGTTCACCTTGATCTGGAGCCGCATCACGTCGCCGCACTCCGGGGCGCCGACCAGCCCGGTGCCCACGTTCGGGTCCGCGATGTCGAAGCTCCCGACGTTCCGCGGGTTGTTGTAGTGGTCGAGTACCTTTTCGCTGTACGGCATGTCGCTCTCCTGCAAAGTTTGATGCGGCCTACGACCGCGGAGGTTCAAAATTAGTGCCCGGCCCACTCGATAGTTTTCAGGTCGATGCCCGCTTGCACCATCTCGTACAGCGGGGACATCGCGCGGAGGCGGTTCACCTCGCGGACGACCAGATCGACAACAAAGTCCACCTCCGCTTCAGTGTTGAAGCGGCCCAGCCCGAAGCGGATGCTGGAGTGCGCGAGTTCGTCTCCCACGCCCAGCGCCCGGAGCACGTAACTCGGTTCGAGGCTCGCGCTCGTGCAGGCGGACCCGCTCGACACGGCCACGTCCTTGATGCCCATCATCAGCCCCTCGCCCTCGACATAGGCGAAGCTGATGTTCGCGTTACCGGGGAGGCGCTCGGTGGGGTGCCCGTTCAGGTAGCTCTCGGGGAGCTTATCCATGATGCCCGCGCGGAGACGCTCGCGGAGAGCGAACGTCCGTTGCGTTTCTTCGGGCATTTCGGCCTTCGCAATCGCGCACGCGACGCCGAGGCCGACAATCAGCGGAACCGGGAGCGTGCCGGAGCGCATTCCGCGCTCGTGCCCGCCACCGTCGATTTGTGGTTCCAGGCGCACCCGCGGGTCTTTCTTGCGGACGTACAAGGCACCGATGCCCTTCGGCCCGTAGATTTTGTGGGCCGTCAGGCTCAACAGGTCGATGCCCATGTCTTCGACGTCGAGCGGGATCTTCCCGACCGCTTGCACCGCGTCGGTGTGGAAGAGGACGCCCTTTTCTTTGCAGAGGCGGCCGATGGCGCGGATCGGCTGGAGGCTGCCGATCTCGTTGTTCGCGGCCATGATCGACACGAGGACCGTCTTGTCGGTGATCGCTTCGCGGATCTGTTCGGCGTGGACTTGGCCGTACTTATCGACCGGCAGGTACGTGACCCGGAACCCGTCGCGCTCGAGGCGCTTGCAGGTATCGAGCGTGGCCTTATGCTCGGTCGCCTGCGTGATGACGTGGTTGCCCTTCTTCTTGTACATCGCGGCAACGCCCTTGATCGCAAGGTTGTTGCTCTCGGTCGCGCCGCTCGTGAAAATGACTTCCTTCGCGCTCGCGCCGATGATGCTCGCGATCTGACCGCGTGCCGTTTCGACGGCTTCTTCGGCCTCCCAGCCGAACGGGTGGTTGCGACTGGCCGCGTTCCCGTACTTTTCGGTGAAATAGGGCAGCATCGCTTCCACCACGCGCGGGTCCGTGCGGGTGGTCGCGTTGTTGTCCATGTAAACCGGCATCTTCGTCATTGTCGTGTCCGAGTCCTGGTGCCGTTGAGCAACCGTACCAGCGGATCGCTCGCCCGCCGGTAGTGGTGCGAACCAGGGGCCGCACCACGAGAAAAATCCCGAGCGGTTTACGCCGGGGACGGTTCGACCGCGCCGGCCGAACAGCACCCTGTTGTCGCCAAGAGGGGCAAAGAGTGGAGCGCAGAGGGCTTTGCTTTCGGGTCGAACAGCTCCGTGAGCATGACCCCTCGCAGCACGCCCATTAACCTCTGGTGGACTTCCGCCATCGGCCCTTTAACCGTGCACGACGAAGCGTGCGAGCAGGCATCAGCGCCCGCGTCCGCGGTGTGGTTACATACCGTGAGTTGGAAACCGTCTTCCACGGTTTCGAGTAGTTCCGCAAGACTGGTGGTGGCTGCGTCGCGAGCGAGTGCGTACCCGCCTTTCACTCCCCGGTGACTGGCGACGAACCCGTTCTGACACAGTTCTTTGAGGATGTTCGCGACGAACGGACGACTGAGACCGAACTGTTCCGCAATAGCGCGGGCCGTCCCGCCCTCTTTTCGCTGGTACAGAAAGGACAATATCAGGAGGGCGTAATCGGCCTTGCGACTCATCAGTGTCACGGCTCGCCCTCGCTTTGTGGACAACTCAATTCGGGAATCAGCACTCACACTATTCCATTTCTACCCACGGAACTGTATCTGGCAAGTGCTATTTCACCAGCGACCGCACTTTACGCACCTTCGCGGAGTTGCTAAATGCCCGTCAGCCAGGCCATTTTGGGGAGCATCCGCATGGACGCGGCGAATCGCACAGGATTGAGTCTCGTGATCCCCGCCTTTAACGAGGCTACAGTGATCGCTCGTGCCATTGCCGAAGCGGAAGCATCGCTCACCACATACTTTGGGTCGTTTGAAGTATTAGTCGTCGATGACGGTAGCGGAGACACTACCGCAGCCGAGGTGAGCGCAACTCTTCCCAGTGCCCCACACACGCGACTGCTGCGTCACGAAGGGAACCGCGGTTACGGAGTCGCATTGCGAACGGGCTTCGAGGCCGCGCGGTTCGATCTGGTCGCATTTACCGATGCGGACTGTCAGTTCGACCTCACCGAACTGGCGCAACTCGCAGACTTAGCAGCAGATACGCCGGTTGTGGTGGGTTACCGGGCGGACCGAAAAGACCCGTGGCGCCGGCGGTTCCTGTCGTGGGGTACAACGTAATGGCCCGCGCCCTACTCGGCACGCGGGTTCGTGACGTGGACTGCGCCCTGAAAGTGTTCCACCGCAGCGCACTCGCGGGATTGCTGCCCGAGTCACGCGGGTTCTTCGTGAACACCGAAATGATGACCCGCGCTCGTCAGCAGAACCTTCCGGTCACTGAAGTCCCCGTGACGCACCGTCCGCGTGCCGGGGGCGAGAGTAAGGTGTCGCTGCGCGAAGTCCCGCGAACGGCCCGCAAGCTGTTCGCGTTCTGGTGGCAGGAAGTGATTCGCGGCGCAACTCCTACCGTCACACCGGCGGTGTTCCAGACGAAGATACCGACTCCGCAAGTAATTGCTTCACAAGATCATGTGCCTGATCTTTTGTCGCCACGCGCCCCTCAAGTTGCGCCTCCCGCACGGCATCGAGCAGCCGCTTGAAGGCGGGGCCGGGCTTCAGCCCCTTTGCGATAAGATCCTCGCCCGTCAGAACGGGGGGCGGGTTCAATTCTTCTGGGGGCGTGTTCCTCAACACACGCTCACAGAATTCGACGTGTTCGATACTGCTCCCGCGCGCCAGTGCGATCGCTCGATGGAGCGCGAGCAGTTCTTCAATGCCGGGGTGAACGAGGATCGGTTTCAGTTTGCTCGCGCGCATTGTGGGCGCGTCAAGCAAGTAGTCCTGCTTCTCAACGAGCCAACTGAGCCGCACCGTTTCGATGTTCGACAGCTTCAGGCGCTCCGCGATGCGCTCCGCGGTCGCCTTACCCGTGGTGTGTAACACGGCCGCAAATACGAGCGGGAATGGGGAGAAGAACCCCTCCCCAACCCCTCCCCCAAGGGGAGAGGGGCTTAAAACCAACGATGGCTCTGTTCCCCTTTCCTTCGTCGCCGGTCCGCGAGAAGCTCCGCTGACAGGACCGGCGCTCGAAGAAGCGAAGGGGGTTAGGGGGTTAGGTCGTCTTTCCTCCCCTTTCCCTTCAGGGAGGGGGGACAGGGGGGTAGGTGTGCCTTTTTCCCCCAATCCCTCCACCACCCGAACCGTATCCGCCCACACGTTCGGCGCGGCAACCTCGGGCAGAATCGCGGCAGCTAGTCCCAATTCGTGGAGCAACCCCAGCCCGTGTGCGCGGTTCGGATGAACGAGCAGTTTCCGCAACTCTTCTGCAATGCGCTCCGCGGAAACGACTTGGATCTGTGCGGCCATTGCGCGGGCCGCGTCGTGCGTGGCGGGGTCTACGGCTAGTGCAAAGCGGGTCGCCATGCGCACCGCTCGCAGGATGCGCAACTTGTCCTCGGTGAACCGCGCAACCGGATCGCCGATGGCGCGTAGAGTTTTCGCTTCGAGATCCGCGCGCCCACCGACGAAGTCGATGAGTTCCGCCTTCACCGGGTCGAAGAACATGCCGTTGATGGTGAAGTCGCGGCGCTGGGCGTCTTCTTCGGGCGACGAGAATGTAACCGTTTCGGGGCGCCGACCGTCGATGTAAACCCCGTCGGCGCGGAAGCTCGCAACTTCGATCGTGAGCCATTCGCCGTCGTCGCTCTTCGGTCCGATGACTTGCACGACGCCGAAGTGGGCACCGATCTCGTTGCGTCGGCGGAACAGCGGGCGCAACTGCTCCGGGCGCGCGGACGTAGCGACATCGTAGTCATCGGGGGTGAGTCCGAGCAGTTCGTCGCGCACGCACCCACCGGCCCAAAGTGCCGTGAAGCCAGCGTTCTGGAGTTTACGAACGACATCGAGTGCGAATTCGCGGTCCGTCATATCTAGCCAAGCGAAGGAATCGGTTCGTGATACAGTAGAGTCGCTGCACAATAGTGGCCGGGTGCGTAGGTTTGGTGTATGAGCCACACGAGTCGGTTGAGGCGAATGCCGGACACGTTCCGTCAACTGACCGGGATTACCCCCGATGCGTTCGACCAACTGTTGGCCGAACTCGAACCGCGTTACCCGCAGGCCGACGCCAAGCGGAAGAAGCGGCCCTCTCGTCAGCGGAAGCCGGGTGCGGGGCGCAAGTTCGCGCGCCCGTTGAGCGACCGATTGCTGATGCTGTTGATGTACTACCGGACCTACACCACCCACGCCTTCCTCGGGTTCTTGTTCGGCATCGACGACCGTTCCGTGTGCCGCAACATCAGCGACTCTAGTAGCTCAGTTCACGAGTTGTGCCAAACAGCTCGTGCCGCTCTCCGACGCTCTGCAAATGCGGTCCTATACCCTGCGGTCCTACACCCCCACAACTGACATCGCCATTGGCGGACATTGCTGTTTACGGTGTTTGGGAAAGGAGGCCCGTATGCCCCCCATCCCACAATGGCCGAGCGAAGACGACGGTCGGCACCTTCACGCGGAACTGATGCGCGGTATTTCGACCGCACCGGACGTCTTTGCGGGCGTGTACTATCAGCCTCTCCGCGATTATCTGGCCTCTGCGTCTGCCCATGTCGCGGAGGAGTTGCGTGATAGTGCCGTGTCCGAAACGATCATGAACGTGATCGAGCGCCCACAACAGTACAATCCCGAACTCCTGTCATTTACCCGCTATCTCTGCATGTCTGTGCGAGGCGATTTGCGCAACCTGTGTGCCCAAGACGTGCGACGGCGGGGCCGAGAAATTTCGCTCGGATTTGTCGACGAGCCGACGGCGAGTGGGAACAATTGTGTGGAGCCGGTCGAGGCCCCGAGTTTGGACGACCCGCGGGTCGTTGATGAGGTCGCGTCGTTCGGGCCGCGCGAGCACGTGGCTTACACACTAATTCTCGCGGGCGAGCGCCACACGGATGTTTACGCGCGGGCACTCGGGTTAGACACAACACGTTCCGATGTGGCCGCGGTCGTTAAGCGGATCAAAGACACCGTAAAAGTGCGCTTGCGGCGCGCAGTTGGGGGACGGTCATGAACCCGACACCGTTTGAGTTGCTCGCGGAACGTGCCTCGGCCAGACCATTTTTCCTGGGATTCCGGCTCGCGGAATTTGCCGCGCGCGAATCACTGGATGACGCGGCACTGGCGGCCCAGCTCGGGTGCGATGTGGCCACGCTCGCGCACGTCCGGATGTGCCGCGCGCCGCGAACTGAATCGAGCGCTGTGTTTGGCGAAGACGTGACCTGCGTGGCGACCAAGTTCGGTCTTAACGTGCGTGCGCTCGCGGATGCCACGAAACTCGTTCCGGCCGCGATCGTGCGCGACGCGACCAGCCTAGAACCCGCCGGCGCCGTTCTCGCCGCACGCGACCGGAGTGACGTCCCGTGATCGCGCGCCCGGAAGTTTGGGTGCTCGAACTCGCCGCGCGGTTCTGGGCCGAAGTCGGCCACGAACCCGGCTTCCCGCGCGATCTGCGTGACGCCACGTGGAACTTTCCGGACCTTCACGTCAAAGAGATCCTAAACCTTTCTGCCGCGACCGTCGCTCAAGAATTCGCGCGGCACAACGTCCCGTGCGCGCCCCTGGCCGAAGACCGCCAATTTTACGGGTGCTTTGGTGCGCGCCGTGGGGTCGGCGTGATTCTGGTCGATCCAACCCTACCCGCAGACGAACTGCGGTTCACTTTCGCACACGAACTCGCCCACTTCCTCCGTGACTGCCGCGAGGCACGCCGAAGGGCCGTTGCGCGCTTCGGCACGGGCATTCTTGACGTGCTCGACGGGAACCGCCCCGCAACACCGATGGAGCGCCTTGCGGGGGCGTTGCGCGGAGTCACGATCGGCAGCCACACGCACTTCCTTGAGCGCGACCGCTGGGGCCGCGTGGTTGATGAGGCGACCTGGGAGGCCGAAGAAGGCGCTGACCGGCTCGCGTTCGAGCTACTCGCCCCCTTCGACGCGGTCGATCCCGAAGCCGCTCCTTCGCGCGCCGCGCTGGTATCGAGACTCATTTCGGTATTCGGCTTACCCACTGTTCCAGCGGAAAAATACGCAATTCTCTTGCGGTACTGAGCATATCTCGCAAAAGATTATCTTGTTATCAGCGAAAAATTGGGAAATCTCGTCGAACTTTCCGCCGACTCGCGGAACGGTTGGTCGGAGGTCGCCTATGTCCGACGTTGCCCCCACCCCCGAACTACCGGTTTCGCGCCCCAGCGGTGCGACGAGCGATGCGTTTCAGCGCTGTTTCGGGGAGCCACTCGACGACGTATTGAATTTGGCGACGTGGCACGCCGGCGAGGACATGAGTCGCGAATACGCGAGGGTTTCGAGCCTGATCGCCAACGCAGTGAAGGCGGAAACGGCGTTGGAAGCGCGCGTGCGCAGCCTTGTCGTGGATAAGCTCCATACCTTCGCCGGTGCGCCTCCAGGGGCCGGGAAGTACCCCGTTTCGGTGGATGAAATTCGAGACGTCCACCGGGGGCTGTTGTTCAACGGCGGGACCGATTGCTGTGACGGCACCGTTGACGTTCACGACTCGCTCGCGCTGACCATTTATCAGATCGGCGTGTGCCTCGTGTCGTATGCGGGTAATCGAGGGAGCTGGAGCCAGCGGTTGTATCGGCGCGATTTGCACGAGGGGCGGGGCGATCCGGTGACCGAAACGGTCGCACTTTTGGAGGCTCGCGCCACACGAGGCGGGCTGAACCAACCCGACCGCCGCGACGGATTGTCGGAACTGGCGAAACGTGCGGTGATGAGCTACGCCGAGATCGCCGTGTTGGTCGAACACTCTACGGCGCTGTGGAAGATGGGCCACGGCAGCCCGGCCCCGTACCAGTTGCTCAGCGGGGCCGGGAACCCGGACGTCATGATCCGTTCGATACGGTTGCTCCGCAGGCTCATTGAGGACCACAAGCGGTTCGTGTTTATCGCCAGCGAACCGAGCGACCGCCTGTACCTCACCATCGGCCAAGCCCTTCACCCGTGCGAGTACGCCATCGTCGGTACGCTCGCGCAGCGGATCGAGCGGTTCGTCGGTGGGCTCCAGTTCTCTGGGCGCGTGACCGTTGACGACACCTGGGGCGGCAAACCGATGATGCCCGAACTGTGGGTGTCACGGTTCTTGGACGAAGTCGCGCCGCAGGTACTCGTGGGCGTTTTCCGCGCCTCGCCGCTCGCACCGCCGCACATGTTTTATGCCCACCGCGAACACGTCCACACCGCGGCGAAGATCGCAATCGCCGACAGCGTGCTGATGGCCGACCGCGGGTTCCCGGCTCTCATTGATTTGGCCGATCGCACCTGTCAATCGGTGTACGGTGGCGGGAGCCTGCGCGACATCGCCACGGCCGCTTACGCCCGCGCCGGGGCGGGATTGCGCTACGGCAGCGAGCGCCAGAACCGTCCGGATTAAGGTGAATTCGGCCGCAAGGCCGGGGCCGTTTATCGCCAGGAACTCAACAACAGGAGGCTCATTATGTCCGAGTCCAATGGTGCCCTTGCGCGCCAACAGCAACTCGCAGATGGCATCGCTCGCGGTGCTCGCGGTGAACCTCACGAAGATGATTGCGCGCTCGCGCGTCAACAACAACTCGCCGACGACATCGCGCGAGCCGGCGGGCCGAAACTCGCGAACCCGGACGACGCGGATTCGGTCGGCGTGACGATGTTCGACCTGCCGGCAGCGACGATCTCACCGTCACCGTGCTCCTCGGGCGCGAGCACCTTTTCAGCGTTGCGCCGTCGCAATCACTCGTTCGCATCGAGAGCCGCAACGATAAGCGCAAATACCTCGGCGTGGTGACGGCCGGACCGTTCGCGGAACCGGACGGACTGCGTGCTGATTCGGACATCCTCAAGGCCGTCGCGACACACCGCGGCGACTACCTTCCGCCGTTCCACGGGCGCGTGCAGGTGACGATTCTCGGTGAGGAATTGAAGGGCGGTGAACTCACGCCCCCGCGCCTGCGGCCGCTGCCGAACAGCCCGGTCTTCGTGCTCAAGGACGACGAAGCCGCGAAGGTGCTGAAGTGCGGCGGCGACGTGCGCCTCGGCCTCGCGGTGGGGCACGAGCAAGTGGAAGTCGGGGCGCCGGCGAAGGCCAAGAGCGTGTTTCCGCGTCACACGGCTATTCTCGGCACGACTGGTGGCGGGAAATCGACCACGGTGTCGGGTCTGGTTAATCGCGCTCGCGCTGCGGGCATGGCGGTGATTCTGTTGGACGTAGAGGGTGAGTACACGGTGATGCACGAGCCGACCGACCACAAGGGCATGCAAGAAGGGTTGCGCGCCCGAAACCTGACCCCGGAAGGCGTGCCGGTGAAAGACATGACCGTGTACCACCTCGTGAACCGCGGCGCCGCGAACCCGGCGCACCCCAAGCTGCGCCCGTTTTCGCTCCAGTTCGCCCGGCTCTCGCCCTACGCGGTGATGGAAATCTTGGACCTCTCCGACGCACAACAAGAGCGATTCTTGAAGGCGTATGACATCGCAAAACCGCTGCTCCGCGAACTGAAAATCTTCCCGCAAGAGGGCCATCCCGAACAGGAACAACTCGCGCTGGACATCGATGAGTTCGAGCGGGGCTATCCGCGGGTCACGATTCCTCTCCTCATCGACATCGTTCGGGCTTGTGCTCTGCGTGCGGAACCGAAGGGCGACAAAAAGCGCACTCGGAAAGGGAGCGAAGACGACGCGGACGACGCGCCGACTTTCGATCCGTGGTGCCGCGAACTCAAGGCGCCGGGCGCCGTGCAAGCCCTGAACAAGCGGATGAACGCGGCGAACCCGCCGGGCAACACGGTTTCGTGGCACGCGGTCCAGGGCCGGCTCTCGCGCCTGAACCGGCTGAACGTGTTCTTCGACGAGCAGCCGAACAGCAAGCGCCCGATGACCCACAGCGAAATGCTCCGCCCCGGCGCGCTGTCGGTGATCGATCTCTCCGACACCGGGTTCAGCGAACTGAACAACCTCGTGATCGCGGACATCCTGCGCGGGATTCAGGACGCGCAAGACACCGCGTGTGAGGCGGCCGAGCAGCAGAAGAAATCCCCCACGCCGGTGCTGATCGTGGTGGAGGAGGCACACGAGTTCTTGAGCGAGGAGCGCATCGGGCGCACGCCGGTGCTGTTCGAGCAGGTGGCGAAGATCGCGAAGCGCGGGCGCAAGCGCTGGCTCGGGCTGTGCTTCGTAACGCAGTTGCCGAGTCACCTCCCGAAGCAAGTCCTCGGGCTGTGCAACTCGTTCATCCTGCACAAGCTACAAGACCCACAGGTGGTGACGCTCCTGAAGCGCACCGTGGGCGGCGTGGACGAAGGGTTATGGGACCGGCTCCCGAACCTCGCGCCGGGGCAGGCCGTCGTCAGCTTTCCGCACTTCGCCCGCCCGCTCCTCGTGAGCATCGACCCGAGTCAGGCGAAGCTGCGGATGACGGATTGAAGCATCAGGGAGGGGCACCGTTACTGTTCACATCGGTAACGGTGCCCCTTCGTTCGAGTGGCCCGGGATCGCTTCGCAGATTATCCCCAAATTTCTGTCGAACTTCCCCAACCCCTTCGGAACGAGTCTGCAGAACCACACAGGAGGCGTGTCATGGAGCCGGTACTGGTTGCCGCTTACGCCGCGATGCTGAAGGCCCGACCGGACGAGTGTTCGGTGGACCGCATCCTCGAAGACCCGGAGTTCCGCGGGGAGTTCCTCGGCCGGGTGCGAGCGAGTGCCGCGCAGCACACCGAGTTCGACATCCTCCGCACGCTCCACAACCTCCGTAAGCGGAGCAAGCTCCCACGCCGCGACGACCCCTCCGCCTAACGTCCCTCACTACACCGAACGGAGCTACGCCCATGTCCGCGACCACGGACCCGATCCCGGTGCGCGCACTGAACCAGGTGACGTACTGCCCCCGGCTGTACTACCTGCAGTACGTGGACGCCGTCATGCCCACGAACGAGCACGTCGAGGGCGGGCTGCACGACCACCGCCGCGTCGACGCGCCCGACCTCAAGAACAAGACCCGCACCGACCGCGGGACGGCCACCAGTCGCGGGATCGCGCTTTCGAGCGAGGCGCTCGGGATTTCCGGCATTCTGGACGTGATCGAAGAGAAGAACGGCGAGCAGTACCCGGTGGAAACCAAGCACGGACCGGCCCCGCACGACGGCGACGGCCAGCCGACCGTCTGGGACAACGACGCCGTCCAGATTTGCGCCCAAGCGATGCTCATGGAAGAAGCGTTCGGCAAACCGGTGCCGCGCGGGTACCAGTTCCACGTCGGAAGCCGCGAGCGCGTGCCGCTGGAACTGACGCCCGAGCTGCGTCAAAAGACCCGCGACGCCGTCACGCGGTGCCGCGAACTGGCGGCTCTCGACGCCCCGCCCGATCCGCTCCCGAGCGAACTGCGTCACCGGTGTTTCGGCTGCTCGCTCGCGCCGGTGTGCTTGCCGGAAGAAACGCTGTACCAGATCGGGCACCCGGCGCCCGTGAAAACCGAAGAGGCGCCGCCGGAACTCAAGCGCGTCATCCCGCAATCCGACGACGGTGCGGTGCTCTACCTGCAAGAGCCGGGCAGCTCGGTCGGCAAGCGCAGCGAGCACCTCGTCATCAAGAAGGACGGCAAGGAGATGAGTCGCGTGCCGATGCACGCGGTCCGGCAAGTGGTGGTGTGCGGGAACGTGCAGGTCAGCACGCAGGCGCTCGAAACGCTCGCGACCAATGACATCCCGGTGTCCTACGTGACCGGGCACGGGCGGTTCATCGGCACGTTTTCGCCCGCGCCCGCGAAAAACGTGTCACTGCGTGAAGCTCAGTTCCGTAAGTTCAGTGACCCGGCCGCGTGCCTGGAACTGTCGAAGGCCGTGGTGCGGGCCAAGCTCGCGAACCAGCGCGCCCTTCTGATGCGCAGTTTGCGCGGCGAGGAGGAAGCTCGCGGCAGTCACGAACCGGCCGCACGCGGCATCTACGGGCTACTCGGCGTGCTCGACGACCAGACCTCGGTAGACTCCGTGCTCGGGATCGAGGGGCAGGGGGCCGCGCTGTACTTCGGCGAGTTCGGGCGCTTTCTGAAGCAACCGCCGACGGGCAAGCGGTTCGACTTCACGTCGCGGAACCGGCGCCCGCCGCGCGACCCGGTGAACGCGCTGCTGTCGTTCGCCTACGCGATGCTCGCGAAGGACTGCTTCGCGGCGGCCTGCACGGTGGGCTTCGACCCGTACAAGGGGTTCTTCCACCAGGGCCGGCACGGGAAACCGTCGCTCGCACTGGACCTCATGGAAGAGTTCCGACCCGTCATTGCCGATTCGGTCGTTCTCACGCTGATTAATAACGAAACACTGACGCCCGACGATTTCATCACGTGGCGGGACGCTTGCAACCTGACCGAGAGCGGCCGGAAGGCGTTCTTCGCGGCCTACGAGCAGCGCAAATCGACGATCATTATGCACCCGCTTTACAACTACAAGATGTCCTACGCGCGGATGCTGGAAGTGCAGGCCCGGATGCTCGCGTCGTTCGTGCGCGGTAGCACCCCGACGTACACCGGGTTCGTCGTTCGGTAAGGGCGTTTATTGTGAACTCAAGTTCACAATCTGATATAATAGCTAGTTGGAGTCGCACCTATCGATCGGCTTGTACCGATTGGGAGGCTTCCGGGCGAGCGAAAAACGAGCGCATGCGACGGAAAATGTTAGCCAATGTTAGCAGAAAAGAGTTTCGTAGGATCGGCGGAGCGGGTCCGAAGTGCTGGAAATGTCAGGCGTTTCGCCGTTTCTGTGAACGCGACGCGGTTGCCGGGCCGAAAAGGTTAGCAATTGTTACTGACCGCTGGCGCGACGTCGGGAATCGCGGGTGCGAGTTTTCAAGAATACAAGTGTCCGATCAATGAGGTTGTAGCGCGGCGAACGCGATTTTCACCCTTACCGCGGGGCGCGATGGACAGCTATCTCGTGTGTTACGACATCTCGAACCCGAAGCGCCTCCGCCGGGTGGCCCGGACGTGCGAGGACTTCGGGTACCGCAAGCAGTTATCCGTTTTTCTGGTTCGCGTGAGTGCGACCGACTTTGTACGTTTGCGCTCGCGCTTATACGACATTATCGACTTGAACGAAGACCAAGTGCTGTTCCTGCCGCTCACCGAGACGAGCCTCCAGCGCATGGAGGCGATCGGCCGGCCCACCGACGCATACGACAAAAACGACGTGGTGATGATCCTTTAACTTCTGGAGGTAAACCGTGCCCACCGACCCAACCCTGAGTTACGACGACCTGAAGGCCGCAGTTGCAGGAAGCTCCGCCGCGTTCCGGCTCACGCTGAAACTGGAAGCCGTCAGCCCGAAAGTGTTCCCGCCCACTTACGAGGGGGGGAAGTACGCGACCGAGGATCGCAATATCAACGGCCAGAAAGTGCCGTGCGTGTTGCTCGATTCCGTGCCGTCACAGGCCAACCGGATGGAACTCGCGCTGCAAGACGCGATCGATGGCGGGCTGTTCCAACTGCCGCTCGTGTCGGTCAACTTTGCCGCAGTCGATAATCCCGGCCTTCCGAAGATCACGTCGCTTCAGGCCCCGCACCGAATCGCTGATGCGATCCTGCGCGACAGCACCATCGGTGAGGGCAAGAAGCCGCCCAAGTTCCGCGAATCAGAGATCGGTAAGGAACTCGACAAGCTGTCCACCGGCTACGCGACACCACTTCTCGGCTACGCACCCCACTGCCTCGTTTTCGGTATGTGGGACAGCACCGGCCCGCGCGGTGGGTTGGGTGTGAAGTTCGCCCGCGCACTGGTGTCCGAGATCATCGGCGTGAATGCGGTGCCTGGTGTTACTTCAAGCAGTCGTATTGATCCACTCAATATTCGTGTGAATAGTGGCACCCTGTACAAAGCTAAGGGCGGAGGCTGGACACTCGATTCGGAGTTGGCTGAGAAAGACCCTAAAACCAAGAAGGCTGTACTGCTGGGTAAAGACGGTAAACCATCGGAAGCGAATCACGGTAACGTAACGCCTGATCTCGTCTACCGAAAGGATAAGAACGGGAACCTTGTGCTCGGTGATAGTGAGCGACCGGTCATGATGGTGGTATTCGACAACGAACAAGAACGGGGTCACAAGTACGTCATTCGGGATGAGCGAAAGCCGATTGCAAAGGGCGGGTTCACCATCGACTACGCGGAGCAAACCACCGTACTGTCACTGCCCGCGCTGCGGCGGTTGCGGTTCCCTGCGAAGTCTGGCGAGAAGTCCACGCCCGAAGGCGATAATGCAGCACGAACGTACCTCGCTGCACTCGGGCTACTCGGTGCCACACTCGCGGTCGAAGCGGGCTACGATCTGCGCTCGCGGTGCCTTCTCCGGGCAACGAACGCCGTAACGTGGCACCTGCTCGGCAAGCCCGGTGACACCGACAAACCGTTCGCGTTCGACAAGATCGCCGCGATCGAGCTTTACAACAAGGCGCTTGCCGCGGTGCAAAAGGCAAAGCTGCCGGTTCACCTCGAAGAAATCGTTCTCACACCATCGGACGATCTCGTCACGCTCGTGAAGAAGAGCATGGAACTCGCCGCGGCGGAAGCCGGAACGGAGGACTGACCCATGTTCGCCCTCGGAGTCGAGTTTCTGATGGCGCGTGCGGTCATGACGCGCGTCGATAACCGCGAAGAACCGGAGTGGCCGCCGCACCCGGACCGCGTGTTCATGGCACTGGTCGCGGCGTGGGGCGAGGCCGGCGAGGACGCCGATCAACGCGCGGCGCTCGAATGGCTGGAAAAGCTACCGGCGCCCGAACTCGCGGTGTCACTGGACGTGTCGAATCGCACATCGTTTACAAGCTACGTTCCGGTGAATGACGACGGCAGCCCAATGGGAAAGAAAGGGCCGTTTGGTCCAATGGGGAGCCTGCCGTTGGGCCGCAACCGGCAGCCGCGCCAGTTCCCGACGGTCGCGCCCGCGTCGCCCACGTTTTTTTTGCGGTGGGATGTGGATGTACCCGCGAATCTCCGGTCGGCGCTGGAGCGTGTCTGCGGGCTGGTAACGTACCTTGGGCACTCGGCGTCCCCAGTGCGGATGTGGATTGCGGACCAGTTACCCGACGATGCGCCGGTCACATTGAAGCCGGACGATAGTCGCGCCACGATGCACCTGCGCGTATACGGCCCGGGTCGCACAGCGTATCTGAAGAACCGTTTCGATGCGAGTCTGCGCCCGCAGCCTTCATTGTGGCAGGGGTACGCGCCACCGCGGACGGAATCGAATGCGGACGTGATCGAGGGGCCGTTCGATCCGGGGCTATTCGTGTTTCGCGAACTCCCCGGGAATCGACGGTACGCGCTCGAATCGTGTGGCATCATCGCCGACGCGATCCGGCGCGAACTGGTGCGCCGGCACGGACCGAACGTGCAGAACGCACCCGAATGGCTGAGCGGGCACGCGGCCGACGGATCACCGAGCAAGTTGTCGCGTCCCGCCTATGTGCCGCTCGGGTTCGTCGGCCACGACCACTCCGACGGTCACTTGCTCGGCGTGGCGATCGCGGTGCCGAACGACTTCGAGCACACGGCTGAACTGTTCCGGCTTCTGAAGGCGCACGACGGGAAGAACCTTCACGAGATCGATGCGGGTGTGCCGTACCTGTCAATGACGGTGCGGAATCCCCATTTGGAGAACCGTGAGATCGGCCAATTCGACCTTGAGTTGGACGAGCGCCCGGAAGGTCGCCGGCAGTTCACACTCAAGACGTTTACCTGGACGAACCCGTCGCACATTTGGACCACGGTTACGCCCGTGATGCTGTCGCAGTTCCCGCGCCGGGAGCTGGGGACCGAAGACGTCATTGCGAAGGCGTGTGTGGATGCAGGCTACCCGGAACCGGTCGCGGTCCGGGTCAGTTCCGCGCCTCTCGTCCGCGGTGTGCCGCACTCGCGGGCGTTCCACGTCAAACCGCGTGGCGGGCGCCCGCCGCGTCCGCTCACTCACGCCCAAATCGAATTCCCCGTTCGCGTTCGCGGGCCGGTGCTTATTGGCGCCGGTCGCTACGCGGGTTACGGGGTTTGCCGCCCCAATCACGAGGACCAGCCATGAGTTCGCCCACACCGGACCAGTTTGAGGCGTTCTATAAGGCCGTTAACGGGAAAGAGGACGATACGAATTTTGGACCGTTCCCGTGGCAGGAGCGGTTGGCGGCTCGTGTGTGTGGCGGCGACTGGCCGCGTGCGATTGCGCTACCGACCGCAGCGGGTAAGACCACGTGTATCGACATCGCGGTGTTCGCACTGGCGTGCGGAGTGTCGGACTTCCGTCAACCTCGGCGCATCTTCTTCGTCGTGGACCGGCGCATCGTCGTCGATCAGGCGTGGATGCACGCAAAGAAACTGGCGAAGGCACTTCGCACAGCCAAGTCGGGAATTCTGAAACAGGTCGCGGATGCGCTGCGTGCCATTGCCGAACCGGGGTGGCATGAACTGAGCGAGAAGGAACAGGATGAAGTGCGCCCGCTGGATGTGTACGCGCTTCGCGGCGGCATGTATCGCGAGTCGGCGTGGGCGCGGTCGCCACTGCAACCCACGGTCATCGCTTCGACGGTCGATCAGGTCGGCTCGCGGTTGTTGTTCCGCGGGTACGGTGTGTCCGATTCGATGAAGCCGGTTCACGCGGGGTTGGTAGGCAACGATTCGCTCATCCTGCTCGACGAGGCCCACTGCGCGAAACCGTTCGATCAGACGATGCAGGCAGTTGAGCAGTATCGTGCGTGGGGTGAGAAAAACGAGGCGATGCTTCGCTTCGTGTCCATCACCGCGACCCCGTCAGGTGGATTGCCGGAATCACAGATCGAACGCGCCGCTGCCGAAGATCGCGCTCACCCGGTGCTGGGCGCGCGGATCAACGCGAGCAAGCCCGCCCGCCTCGTCGTCGCGGAGAAAGCGAAGGGCAAAACCTGGAAGCAGTGGGGTAAGCCGCTCGTCGAGAAGTTGGCGGAGCAAGCAAAAGAACTCGCCGGTGAATTCGCGTGCGTTGGGATCATCGTGAACCGCGTTGCAACGGCGCGCGAACTGGCGAAGAGGCTCGGGGCCGAAGCTGTGCTACTCACTGGGCGCATGCGCCCGCTCGACCGCGACCGCCTGTTCACGGAACGGTTGCAACCACTCCTTTCGGGTGCATCGGGTGAGCCGCCGAAATTCGTAGTTGGGACGCAGTGCCTGGAGTGTGGCGCCGATTTCGATTTCCACGCGCTGGTGACCGAGTGCGCGAGCCTCGACGCACTCCGGCAGCGATTCGGGCGATTGAACCGCGTTGCCGCCCGGTCGAGTGCGAAAGCGGTAGTCGTGATTCGCAGTGACCAAACGGAACCCGAGGAGAAGGAAACCGACCGTGACCCGGTGTACGACAACGCCCTCGCGAACACCTGGAATTGGCTGAACGCGAACGCAAAGGATGGTGTGTTCGATTTCGGCGTATCGGCAGTGAATGAGGTGCTCAGCGGCATTCCGGACGAGAAGTTGTCGGAACTGAACGCGCCGTCTAAAGACGCGCCGGTGCTGTTCCCCGCACACCTCGACTGCTGGGTGCAGACGCACCCAATTCCGACGCCCGATCCCGATCCCGCGCTTTTCCTGCACGGCCCGAAGCAAGCGGGGCAACCAGACGTTCAGGTCGTATTCCGCGCTGACCTCGGCAATAACTCGGACCTGTGGACCGAGATCGTCGCGCTGTGCCCCCCATCGTCGTCCGAAGCCGTCGCTGTACCGATTGGTGTGTTCAAGCAATGGATGACTGACGAACTCGCGACAGACGACACTGCTGACGTGGAAGGCGGAACATCCGAGAAAAAGGATGAGCGCGAAGAGGAGCCAACACCAGGTGAACGGATCGCTCTACGTTGGAAGGGCGGCGATTCGGACCAGACACTCGTGCTCACCGTTCCGAGCGACGAGTTCGTCCGCCCCGGCGACCTGTTCGTGGTTCCGTGTTCTGCGCCGGGGATTGAAGGGTTGGGTGATTTTCCTTTTGGTTCCGTGACGGACTACGCAGAGGAAGCGTTTCAACGTTCGCGTGACAAGGCGTTGTTGCGGCTGCCGGATTTGGTGATCCCCGAGGACGCCAGCAAGATCGAAGAAATCGAATCGGTCACCGCCGCTATTGAGCGACTGAGGGAACTGCCCGACGGTGACTTACCGGATTGGCGGAAACGGGCAGCGGACCATTTTGCCGAACCCAAGAACCTCCGGCGTTGTGAGATCGAACGCCACCCGCTCAGAGGGTTCGTCATCACCGGTAAGAGGCGCTTGGGCCAGTTCGACCCGACGTACCTGGACGACAGTGAACCGGCCGAGTCGTTCCGCGGTGTCGCGGTCACACTGAAGGATCACTCTTCCGGGGTCGCGTGGCACGCCGAGCGCTTCGCCAAAGCGTGTGGTTTGGACCGCACGTTATTTACACAGGCCGGACTGTGGCACGACCTCGGGAAACTCGATCCGCGGTTCCAAGCAATGTTGCGCCAATCGTCGCCGCGGACCGCGGTGGGCGACCCGTTAGCCAAGTCCGCTCGTTCCCCGCGTACCGAGGTCGAACGCGACAAGGCCCGACAGGTTCACAAGTATCCCGAAGGCGCTCGGCACGAGTTACTCTCGGTCGCGTTGGTCACCGAGAAAGTCGGTGCTGATAAGGTCAATGACCTCCTGTTGCACCTGATTGCGACGCACCACGGCTCTGCGCGCCCGTTCGCGTCTCCGGTGGACGATTCCACTGACGGAATCGACGCACATCGGTCATTCACGCCCGAGCTGTTCGGCGAGACCTTTCCGTCGATCTCTTGCCGCCAGGATATTCGTGCTTGGAATGCGGAGTTGCCGGAACGGTTCTGGCGGGTGGTTCGTAAGTACGGTTGGTGGGGATCGGCCTATCACGAAACTGTGTTTCGCCTCGCCGATCACACTCAAAGCGCCGCGGAGCAGGAACGTGAAGTCACTCTGGCTCCGGTCACCACAGCGTGGGTGTCAACGCCAACAGACACGGCACGCCCCGGAGCATACTCGCTCCCACTAACCGGTCTCGACGGGTCTAATCCGCTCGCGTTCCTCGCAGCGCTGGGGACGCTCATGGTTTGCGATCAATTATCGCGCTCCGTTGGGCCTCCCGACTGGCTCCGTGGGCGTGTTGCGCTGTCCTGGGGAAATGTGGGTTCGCCGAACATTCCCGTCTTAAATTTGTGTGCTCAACCGCCCTCACCAACAGAGTTCGTACAGTTCCTAGTCGACCACCTCAGACGCACACCGGAGGCTCATTCAATCGGTGCGGCTCTTGCGATCCTCGAAGCAAAGGAAGTCGAGCGCCGGTCTCTCATTCGATCGACCCAAGCGCCCGCGGCCAACGATCGGGTTGTTTGGGACTGGCTGGCCGCGTTACTCTGTGAGACTAATCCCGCCATCGCGAGTCAGTTGCAAACGGTCCGTCGCGATTATCTGATCGGTAACATTCACTCAGTAATGCAGCGAACGGAAGCCGATCACTTGCGCCGTTCACTATTCGAGCAGTGGGATTATGCCGATTCGCTCGACAATCAGTCCTTGCACTGGGAGCCGAGTGAAGACCGGCGCCATGCGTATCAGTGGCACCAACCGAACGGAGATCCGACACGAAAACGCCGAGGTGGGATGCTAGGAGCAAACCGTCTGGCGATGGAAGCGTGGCCATTGTTCCCGTCGTTTTCGGATGACGGTGAGCGCGTCAGGACACGCGGCTTCCGGGGTAACCGCGCAGCAAACACATTTTGGATTTGGCCGCTATGGAGCTCTCGCTTGACACCAGACAGCGTCGCTTCCATCCTCAGCTTGTCGCGACTTCAATCTGATCGAATGGATGCGGAGGCACTCCGTACTTTTGGTATCGCGGCTGCTTATCAGAGTCAGAGAATCTTGGTGGGCAAAACCCCAAACCTGACTCCGACCCGTGCCCTCGTTTGATGTGCTTCGAGGAGCAAACGACCCGTGCGGCGCAATTGTCGTGGCCGGATTGGTCCGACACGCCACCGCGACCGCCGCTCGCGAACAGCAGTGGAGCGAGGACCGGATCGCGTCGTTCGTGCTCGGTCACGGGGACCAGAAGGGCGGACAGGCCACCACCGATAACCGCCTCATGTACCTTCCGCTGCCGAACATCACGCCGCTGAAGGTTGAGAGCATCCGTCGGATTCTGATCGTCGGGCCGCCGGGGGAGAACCTGGATCGCCTCCGACAACTGCTCAACGGGCGCGAACTCGTTCCCCAGAATGAAGGGGCGGGACCGGTCGCAATGCTCGTGGTGGGTTCGCGGGCGGACAAGGTGGTCGATCCGTATGTTCGCTCCGCGCACGTTTGGTCCACCGTTACCCCGGTCGTGCTGCCGGGGTTCGATGATCCGGATGGTATCCGCCGCCGTCTGAGTGAACGCGACCCGGCGCGGGCGCTGACCGGGGACGAAAAACAGCGCCAACTGGCGGCCCTCAACCGTCGGACGTGCGACCTGCTGTTGAAGGCGTTCGCCCACGCGGGGATCGGTCCGGAGCTGCTCAGTGCGGAGAAACTGGATCGCGGTGAAGCGGAACTCGAATGGCGCGACGTCGGGTTTCACGCCGGCGTCGACCTGGCTCGGCGCTACTCCGTCAACACGCCGCGCTATCCGCGTTACCACGTCCGCGTGCGATTTTCGCATCCTGTGAGCGGTCCGTTAGCAATTGGGGCGGGTCGGTACCGCGGAATGGGAGTTTTCACGGTGGGATTTGGCTGAAAATGCTACAAAAACTGCAAAATTTGGACCCGGCGTTACGGAGTTCCCGCTTGACATCAGACACCACCGCCTCCATCCTCAGACCGTCGAAACAGCAACCCGAGTCCGTGACTGTGGAGGCGTTCCGACGTTTGGTATGCCCCGAGGGCACCGGTGATGAATCCGGCCGCGTGCCGGCTTTGCGCCGTAGGTCTTTGACAACGCAGAACATACCATTGAAGTTGCGGCTCGTCGCCGCTCGCGAGCCGCAACTTCCAATCTCAAAACGACTTGGAACTACCTCCGCGGCCACGCAGCGCCTCCCCGACTCTCCAAACCGCCCCCGCTCGCAGGGGAAGCTCCATTTCGTTGCGGCAACAAGGGTTCCGACGAAGACCGTCTCTCCCCAGATACATCTGGGGCCGAATTGAAGCTAGGATTCCGCCACTGCTGGCCGCGGCGCGACCGGCGGTCTCTCCCCAGATACATCTGGGGCCGAATTGAAGCTTGGTGTCTGACGGGTCAGAAACGCACGACTTGTAGGTCTCTCCCCAGATACATCTGGGGCCGAATTGAAGCTGTGGTCAACCCTGGTGTTCCGATCGGGCGGATGACCGTCTCTCCCCAGATACATCTGGGGCCGAATTGAAGCTGGAAGCCTTGCACCGCATCCTCGGGCCATTCGGCGTAGTCTCTCCCCAGATACATCTGGGGCCGAATTGAAGCCAGTCGTCTACACCGAGGTTCGAGGGGTTGGGAATCAGGTCTCTCCCCAGATACATCTGGGGCCGAATTGAAGCTGATCGAAGAACACCCCGTACTTGCCCAGCCCGCCGACGTCTCTCCCCAGATACATCTGGGGCCGAATTGAAGCCATCCCGTCGTTGTAGTATCCCAGCCCTTGCCAAGTCTCTCCCCAGATACATCTGGGGCCGAATTGAAGCTGGGGCAACAACCCCAACGTGCGACCATCTACACGTCTCTCCCCAGATACATCTGGGGCCGAATTGAAGCTCCCATAAACGCTACCTGCCTGCAAGTGTGCGTGAAGTCTCTCCCCAGATACATCTGGGGCCGAATTGAAGCATCTGCTTCGGCAACACGGCGGCGCGGGCCGGAGCAAGTCTCTCCCCAGATACATCTGGGGCCGAATTGAAGCAATTGTGTGACGCCCTGGCCGTGTTTCCTGGCGTAGTCTCTCCCCAGATACATCTGGGGCCGAATTGAAGCTGACTTAGTTGTATTGTGTCGTTCCTGTCACGAAGTCTCTCCCCAGATACATCTGGGGCCGAATTGAAGCGGCATTCGTCCGACGGAAGGTGTGGATACTGTTTGGGGAAGTCTCTCCCCAGATACATCTGGGGCCGAATTGAAGCCCTTTGTCTGAGACGGCCAGTTGAGCCTTAAAGCGGGTCTCTCCCCAGATACATCTGGGGCCGAATTGAAGCCTTTGGCTCCAGAGGGTTTATTATGGCGACTACTGCGTCTCTCCCCAGATACATCTGGGGCCGAATTGAAGCCCCTTCGCGTCGGACAAGTAGAACCCGGGCAGCCCGGTCTCTCCCCAGATACATCTGGGGCCGAATTGAAGCCGGGCGCAAAGTGGCGCATTCAGCACCACCCAGCGCAGTCTCTCCCCAGATACATCTGGGGCCGAATTGAAGCTAGCTGTGTGTCCCAAATCGGGTTTTCTTGGTTGCCGTCTCTCCCCAGATACATCTGGGGCCGAATTGAAGCACATACCATGACGATGGAGACGGGTGGAGTCACAAGTCTCTCCCCAGATACATCTGGGGCCGAATTGAAGCCCAATGGATGCGATCGAAACACCAGAACACTTTAGGAGCAGGTCTCTCCCCAGATACATCTGGGGCCGAATTGAAGCTATTCATCTAACTCAAACTTGAAGCTCTCTCCAGCATCGTCTCTCCCCAGATACATCTGGGGCCGAATTGAAGCTGGTCCAGAGGATGACAAAGAGTGGTGGTCACTTGGTCTCTCCCCAGATACATCTGGGGCCGAATTGAAGCGCTAATCGCGGTATTCATATCTACTTAGAATTAGCTAAAGTCTCTCCCCAGATACATCTGGGGCCGAATTGAAGCAGGCGGATCATCAGGTTTTACATCAGGATCGACTGGTGTCTCTCCCCAGATACATCTGGGGCCGAATTGAAGCTGGAACGTAATTCTCTAGTCCCTTCGATCCATTCCAGTCTCTCCCCAGATACATCTGGGGCCGAATTGAAGCGCTCAGCGGAGAGAAGCCGCTGAGATGGGGATTCGTAGTCTCTCCCCAGATACATCTGGGGCCGAATTGAAGCGCGACCTCAACCGTAACTTCCTGCTGTAGGTTAAGCAGTCTCTCCCCAGATACATCTGGGGCCGAATTGAAGCGGCACGGCGTTTCAGATACAAGCTAGTAACATGCGTGGTCTCTCCCCAGATACATCTGGGGCCGAATTGAAGCAGCGAGAAGGAAATCGTGTCGAAACTCGAAGCGGCGTCTCTCCCCAGATACATCTGGGGCCGAATTGAAGCAGGAAGGCCCGCGTCTCGTCGCATTCCGCGAGGGCGCCGTCTCTCCCCAGATACATCTGGGGCCGAATTGAAGCGGGGGCCGCTCGCCCTCTTTTTGTTACTTGCTGCCATGTCTCTCCCCAGATACATCTGGGGCCGAATTGAAGCCACCTATCGATGTTCGGGGAAAGGTACGCGGAAGCGAGTCTCTCCCCAGATACATCTGGGGCCGAATTGAAGCATCTCCTCCGGCTTCCGGGTGGCGACGTGTGCGGCCGGTCTCTCCCCAGATACATCTGGGGCCGAATTGAAGCCATCCCACAGTCGCAGACGCTTCAGTGAGGACTGCTTCGTCTCTCCCCAGATACATCTGGGGCCGAATTGAAGCCTGTTTTTCCTCGGGAACCCCTACCGCATGGAAGCACTTGGTCTCTCCCCAGATACATCTGGGGCCGAATTGAAGCCCCTCTTCACTTATTGCCGCCATCATCTCTTTACGCTGTCTCTCCCCAGATACATCTGGGGCCGAATTGAAGCTTTTGGCACTAAATATCTAACTCTAACTGGAGGTTTGGTCTCTCCCCAGATACATCTGGGGCCGAATTGAAGCTCCTAGCAGTTTTATGATTAAGGGCAGTTACTTCAACGTCTCTCCCCAGATACATCTGGGGCCGAATTGAAGCTATACGAGTACACTCGATCCCTCACCACTAGCGTAGTCTCTCCCCAGATACATCTGGGGCCGAATTGAAGCTGTCCTTTGCTACGCAGATAATTCCATGCTGGTATAGTCTCTCCCCAGATACATCTGGGGCCGAATTGAAGCGCGCAAGTCGCGTCGTCGCCAGTAGTTAGCATCGAAAGTCTCTCCCCAGATACATCTGGGGCCGAATTGAAGCGCGGCGTGCAGCGCGCGCACAACAGCCTGGCAACTTCCCGGTCTCTCCCCAGATACATCTGGGGCCGAATTGAAGCACGAGCACGTCCCGCGGGGATCGATCCCCGCGGGACGGTCTCTCCCCAGATACATCTGGGGCCGAATTGAAGCGTCCGTGAAGCCGGAGGGAAGCAAGGCGGAACGCGCGGTCTCTCCCCAGATACATCTGGGGCCGAATTGAAGCCGCGTCGGCATGCGGACAGTTGAGCGATTCGTTGCATCCGTCTCTCCCCAGATACATCTGGGGCCGAATTGAAGCACCAACTCGAAGTCAGGGGAAGCGAACATGAATTGCGTCTCTCCCCAGATACATCTGGGGCCGAATTGAAGCATTGTAACCGAATCGCGGCCACGTGTAATACCCGTTCGTCTCTCCCCAGATACATCTGGGGCCGAATTGAAGCAAAGCCTACCGCCGATACCCAATTTAAGCTTTTTCGTCTCTCCCCAGATACATCTGGGGCCGAATTGAAGCGCCGTCGGGCGTACCACTGACGACTGCGGTGATGCCGTCTCTCCCCAGATACATCTGGGGCCGAATTGAAGCTTCACCGATGTGGACCTGGGCGAGCGATTCATTGCCGTCTCTCCCCAGATACATCTGGGGCCGAATTGAAGCCGTGGGCGGGGCGGAGCAGTACGCGACGGTAACGCTGGTCTCTCCCCAGATACATCTGGGGCCGAATTGAAGCCTAGCCTGGGTCGAACAGCACTGCGCCGCAACCGCGTCTCTCCCCAGATACATCTGGGGCCGAATTGAAGCCGTGTGCCATCGCGTCTGAATCACGATTACCGCGGCGTGTCTCTCCCCAGATACATCTGGGGCCGAATTGAAGCCCCAACCAACAACACGCTGTAAGTTAACAGTGTCCCCGTCTCTCCCCAGATACATCTGGGGCCGAATTGAAGCACTTGGTGAAGCGTAACGGCATTGGGAATGGGCGGGGTCTCTCCCCAGATACATCTGGGGCCGAATTGAAGCAAGAAACTCTCCGTGCCGCACTCGAAGCCGACGACAGTCTCTCCCCAGATACATCTGGGGCCGAATTGAAGCTCGTCCAAGCAAGAAACACCTCGTATTCGATTGCGGGGTCTCTCCCCAGATACATCTGGGGCCGAATTGAAGCGGTGCCGGTGTTAGATTGATGATGTCGGTGAGACGAAGTCTCTCCCCAGATACATCTGGGGCCGAATTGAAGCGCGTTCCCTTCGGCCGCGTTGTCCGCTGTCTGGTTAGGTCTCTCCCCAGATACATCTGGGGCCGAATTGAAGCGGAAGTTCGCACGTCTTCCACGCGGGCCGAACGAGTTGCGTCTCTCCCCAGATACATCTGGGGCCGAATTGAAGCGGCGTGCGTGACAACGCGGCCGATGCGGTCGTATTCGTCTCTCCCCAGATACATCTGGGGCCGAATTGAAGCAATGCCCACCCGCTCGGGTATATACTCTGGCACTGTTGCGTCTCTCCCCAGATACATCTGGGGCCGAATTGAAGCCTTGCCGAGCAGTCGCGCCAGCTGCGCACCGTCTTGTCTCTCCCCAGATACATCTGGGGCCGAATTGAAGCCCGCGCCTGTGGGTCGATTACGACGAGAAGTCTCGCGTCTCTCCCCAGATACATCTGGGGCCGAATTGAAGCCCACATCCGCGATGAGTTTGCGAACCAAGTCGTCCCGTCTCTCCCCAGATACATCTGGGGCCGAATTGAAGCTGCCGCTTGTATCTGGATGGGACGCCCACAGGTCCACCGTCTCTCCCCAGATACATCTGGGGCCGAATTGAAGCTTCCAGTTCCCACTCACTGCGCAATTGTCCCTTATCGTCTCTCCCCAGATACATCTGGGGCCGAATTGAAGCTTGATGTTCTGCGTGCCGCTTGTGAGCAGTGTCCCGGTCTCTCCCCAGATACATCTGGGGCCGAATTGAAGCGGACCATGCTTGGTCCTGCTCAATCGTATGGGATGACGTCTCTCCCCAGATACATCTGGGGCCGAATTGAAGCCCGCTCGGCGACCACGACGACGGGCCGGATGCGCTGGAAGTCTCTCCCCAGATACATCTGGGGCCGAATTGAAGCGTCACGCTCAAAGAGGCCGCGGCGAGCCGGGGCGTGGTCTCTCCCCAGATACATCTGGGGCCGAATTGAAGCGCTGGGTCCTTTGGGTCGATGCCCTTAAAGTTGAGCGTCTCTCCCCAGATACATCTGGGGCCGAATTGAAGCTTCGCGTTGATCGTCATCCGGTACTCGCCGAGCGAAGTCTCTCCCCAGATACATCTGGGGCCGAATTGAAGCTGACCGGTCTTTTGTGCGATCTTCCCGACCGTTTCCGGGTCTCTCCCCAGATACATCTGGGGCCGAATTGAAGCTTTTCTATCAGGACAACGGGGCGCCGAGTTCGATCGGAGTCTCTCCCCAGATACATCTGGGGCCGAATTGAAGCCAGAGGATAACAGTGGCTAAAAGAAAGCCGAAGGAAGTCTCTCCCCAGATACATCTGGGGCCGAATTGAAGCAAGCAGTCCGTGCCCACGCTGAACGACGTGCTGGGGTCTCTCCCCAGATACATCTGGGGCCGAATTGAAGCTCGACTAGTCTTGAGTAAACACTAGAGAGCCGAAGTCTCTCCCCAGATACATCTGGGGCCGAATTGAAGCCCTGGAATCCCGTCGCCTCGTCGATCAGAGCCACTATGGTCTCTCCCCAGATACATCTGGGGCCGAATTGAAGCTTCACTTCGGCAGGGGAACTTGTCGGCGGCTTTAGGTCTCTCCCCAGATACATCTGGGGCCGAATTGAAGCATTGGGTCAAACCTCTGGTGAAACCCGGTCACGAACGTCTCTCCCCAGATACATCTGGGGCCGAATTGAAGCCTTGCCCTCGTGGTTCAGAATCACCCTGATGTACTGTGTCTCTCCCCAGATACATCTGGGGCCGAATTGAAGCAAGACAAAGCCCCAAAGGTTCTCCGCTGGATGCTTCCCGTCTCTCCCCAGATACATCTGGGGCCGAATTGAAGCGCTTTGTACTGCGTCTTCGATCGACCGCAATACGGGCGTCTCTCCCCAGATACATCTGGGGCCGAATTGAAGCGCTTCTGGCTGCATTTCACGGTAACCTCAATGCGGTGTCTCTCCCCAGATACATCTGGGGCCGAATTGAAGCCTTGTTCGGTCGACCCGCGTCGTTTTGGTTGCTCGCGGTCTCTCCCCAGATACATCTGGGGCCGAATTGAAGCGCTGTTTGCCCTGAGCTTGAGCGATGGCGTTGTGTAGTCTCTCCCCAGATACATCTGGGGCCGAATTGAAGCGTGTACGGGTCGCGGATGACGCGCGATCCGCCGACGCGTCTCTCCCCAGATACATCTGGGGCCGAATTGAAGCTCTGTGCTGCGCCGATGGGGAGAACGGACAGAAGGTGGTCTCTCCCCAGATACATCTGGGGCCGAATTGAAGCGCCTGATCTACAACAACGACCGCGAAGGGTGCTGCGTCGTCTCTCCCCAGATACATCTGGGGCCAGCAATTCCCGGTGAGCGGAACGCATTGGTTGCAAAGGAATTTCGGC
>HG799464.1:1028893-1058247 GCA_000531095.1 Gemmata massiliana
TTCGTGCGGCTAACTTCGTATAATGTATGCTATGCGAGTATTGAAGCACAAGAGACGCACTTGCCCTCAAGCCGTCGACGTTCGGTCTCTCCCCAGATACATCTGGGGCCGAATTGAAGCCCGGTTATCCCGAATGAGGCTCAATGGGCTGTCGAGTCTCTCCCCAGATACATCTGGGGCCGAATTGAAGCTGGTAAGCCGAAGCGTCTCGCACCAAGACGTTTTCAGGTCTCTCCCCAGATACATCTGGGGCCGAATTGAAGCACCTGCCCGGGGCATAACTGCCCCGGGCAGCGTCCTTGTCTCTCCCCAGATACATCTGGGGCCGAATTGAAGCGAGTAAGCAGGCATGCGCAGAAAAGAACGAAGCGAGCGTCTCTCCCCAGATACATCTGGGGCCGAATTGAAGCCCGTTCGTTGCGATGACAACCGATATGCCAAAATCTCGTCTCTCCCCAGATACATCTGGGGCCGAATTGAAGCGTTCTGAGCAGAGAGTCGCCGCACTATCACATGACACGTCTCTCCCCAGATACATCTGGGGCCGAATTGAAGCGGGGAGCGGGAATTCGTTCGGCGGGAACAAGCTCCAGTCTCTCCCCAGATACATCTGGGGCCGAATTGAAGCATCGTCACGCTGACCGTGTTACCCGCGGCCGGTGCCGTCTCTCCCCAGATACATCTGGGGCCGAATTGAAGCATCGAGCCAGTCGGCGAAAACCGCTCGCGTCGCGTGGTGTCTCTCCCCAGATACATCTGGGGCCGAATTGAAGCCCGTCGCGTACTGCTCCGCCCCGCCCACGTAACTCGGTCTCTCCCCAGATACATCTGGGGCCGAATTGAAGCACAGTATTTTTCACCACCCCGTCGACTTCGCTCGCGTCTCTCCCCAGATACATCTGGGGCCGAATTGAAGCGCCAGCGCCTCGGGCGGTCGGTTGAGTCACGACGGGGTGGTCTCTCCCCAGATACATCTGGGGCCGAATTGAAGCACCTACCACCTCATCAAAGAGCGGCTTTACGGGACCGGGTCTCTCCCCAGATACATCTGGGGCCGAATTGAAGCAGACTGCGCGCCGCTCTGCGCTTCAGCACCTCGAACGGGTCTCTCCCCAGATACATCTGGGGCCGAATTGAAGCACGAGTATGGTCGCGATCGCCACCGGGCTCCCGGCGTCTCTCCCCAGATACATCTGGGGCCGAATTGAAGCTGGTCGAGCGCACGGCCGACAACGGGACCACGTGGGTCTCTCCCCAGATACATCTGGGGCCGAATTGAAGCTAGTCCGCCGCCGCCGACGACTATTTGCGTGCCGGTGGTCTCTCCCCAGATACATCTGGGGCCGAATTGAAGCCCCTGCACGCGGTCGCTCCACTGGAGGACACCGGTGGTCTCTCCCCAGATACATCTGGGGCCGAATTGAAGCCCGGTCAAAGGGTGAACGGGGAGCAAGTCGGCCCCTCGTCTCTCCCCAGATACATCTGGGGCCGAATTGAAGCCTCGCAGATAGAGGCGCTTATCCGTGAAAACCTGGAAGGCCTCTCCCCAGATACATCTGGGGCCGAATTGAAGCTTGCCCCAAGAGCTATTCCAGTAGGCTTGCTCCGTGTCTCTCCCCAGATACATCTGGGGCCGAATTGAAGCTCTTCCATTCGCTGAGCACTCTCAACCGTCTTCTGAGTCTCTCCCCAGATACATCTGGGGCCGAATTGAAGCTAGCTCCAATTAACCGAACACTCGCCGTCGTCCGAGTCTCTCCCCAGATACATCTGGGGCCGAATTGAAGCCCCGGCTCCTCGTCCGCGATCTCCGACGGCTTTTGGTCTCTCCCCAGATACATCTGGGGCCGAATTGAAGCACGTGGCGGCCTCGGTCGAGAAGTTGCGGTTCGAGTCTCTCCCCAGATACATCTGGGGCCGAATTGAAGCTGTGGCACCGAGACGAGAATCGTTGAAACACAGGCGGTCTCTCCCCAGATACATCTGGGGCCGAATTGAAGCGCCGGCGACCGTGTAAAGAAGTACGACGGGCGACCGGTCTCTCCCCAGATACATCTGGGCCGAATTGAAGCCGTGGCTGGTGCTCAGTCGAGGTGAGGTCGCGGTGCCGGCGGTCTCTCCCCAGATACATCTGGGGCCGAATTGAAGCCCGAGTGTCGGCTGTCAGTGACACGACGCGATGGAGTCTCTCCCCAGATACATCTGGGGCCGAATTGAAGCCTGACAGTCTCCAGGTATTCGCGTCTGGTCTTCAGGTCGTCTCTCCCCAGATACATCTGGGGCCGAATTGAAGCCCTTGCTGGCGCGGTCGCCGGAGCGGTCGCCGGACAGTCTCTCCCCAGATACATCTGGGGCCGAATTGAAGCGGCGCCCAGTTCGAGTTCGAGACCGGGGCCCTACAGGTCTCTCCCCAGATACATCTGGGGCCGAATTGAAGCTAGATTCGTTAGCCACTGTGCTAAATCGGAAGTAGGTCTCTCCCCAGATACATCTGGGGCCGAATTGAAGCCCGCCGGCGCAGCTCGGCGCCGAGCAGGTAGCCGCGGTCTCTCCCCAGATACATCTGGGGCCGAATTGAAGCCGAGGTTACCTTTGGCCTCGAAACGGGCGCAGCCCGCGGGTCTCTCCCCAGATACATCTGGGGCCGAATTGAAGCCCGAGGGGTGGGTACCGGCGCTGGTAATCGGCGAGGGGTCTCTCCCCAGATACATCTGGGGCCGAATTGAAGCGACAACGTGAAAGCTAAGAACGGGGTGCTCGTGTGTCCGGTCTCTCCCCAGATACATCTGGGGCCGAATTGAAGCACGTCGAGCATGTCTGAGGCTCCGCTGGATGGGGTGTCTCTCCCCAGATACATCTGGGGCCGAATTGAAGCAACCTGCAAACGCAGAACGCCGCGGTCCCTTGGACGGTCTCTCCCCAGATACATCTGGGGCCGAATTGAAGTCCACCGGCGCTCGCACACGTTGACCTTTGTCCCGCCCTCGGTCTCTCCCCAGATGCTTCTGGGGCCGAATTGAAGCCGGGCCGGTTCACGACAACGCTACTGAATCGCAGGTAGTCAGGGTTGTTTGATTCTGGGTGTCGGGAACGGCAGGTCAGACCGCTCCCATAACGCCCTCAACAACTTCGGGTCGAACTTCAACTGGACCAGGTATTCGACCGCCCAGTCGTCCAACTCGGTCAGGTGGTCGGGGACGAAGTTGACCAGCCGACCCCACTTGAGCCAGGACCACACGACCTCGACCGGGTTCAGGTCCGGGGCGTACGCGGGTAGCCGCACCAGGGTCACCCGCCGGTTCCGCGCGAGGAACGCGCGGATCACCGGCCCCTTGTGGTTGCCCCCGCCGTCCCAGATCACGAGCACCTTCCCCGGTAGGTGCTCGAGCAGATCCCGGAGGAAGGCAACTACTTTCTCGGCACAGAAGTACCCATCAACGGCGGTGGCGAAGTAGAACCCGAGCCGGTGCGCGCGCGGCGAGACGGTGACCGCGCCGATCACCGACACCTTTTTGCGGTGCCCACCGTCCCCGCCGATCACCGGGGTGCGTCCGATCAACGACCACGAGCGTCGGACGGTCGGGTTGAGGAACAACGCGGTCTCGTCGATCAGGACCAGATGGGCGCGGTCCGCCGCGACTTTTTTGTGCGGCCGGGTACTCGTCGGCGAGCCACGAGGTGATGGCGACCGGGTTCCGTTGCTTGGCCCGTCGGACCGGCTTCTGCGGACCGGCGCGGTGACGTGGACCGGGAAAACCGTCACCACGTTCTCGGACGCGCTCGCCGCGGTGCGGCGGTGGCTCTGGGACGAAGCCCTTGTACCACAGGCCGGAGATGACACGCACCTCGATAAACTCCCCGCACGTGTGCGGGAACTGTTGCTCACCGCACTCGCCCCGGCCGCTTGAGCGCACTCAGAATCGGCACCAGTCGAGCTCAGAATCGCCGGGTTTTGGTCTCGACAATGGGGTCCACTACAATAGCACCAACGAGATTCGGTATAAGTAGTGGCCCCTAGTTGACGTCTCTGCACACCATTCCTACAAAAAGCAACGTGCTTTTAAACAGTTCGGGCAGTTAGCTCAGTTGGTAGAGCGAGCGACTGAAAATCGCTAGGTCCCCGGTTCAACCCCGGGACTGCCCACTTAGAAAAACAAGCATTTTTGAGCGCCCAGACACTTGGGTTCTGCCACTGTGGCAGAGAATGTGGCAGAGATCTCCGGCCAACCGCGGAGTTTGCCACGTGGCTCATCAACCAAAACCCTTCTTCCGAACGGGCCGAGGCTGGTACGTTCAGCTCGGCAAGCAGCAAATCAAATTGGCCCCCGGGCCAGAAACTTCACAAACTGAAAAGGTTGCTTGGAACGCGTTCCACACGCTCATGGCTGAGCGCGCGAACCCGTCCTCTTCCCCCTCGAATTCTGCCAACTCTGCCACCCTTTCCGTGGCCGAAGTTTTCGACAAATTTCTCGACTGGTGCCAAAAGCACCGATCCGTGCGCACCTACGAGTGGTCGAAGGGACACATTCAGGCGTTCTGTGATTACCTGAAGAGCTCCCTCATGATGTCGGCCGCGGACCTGCGACCGTTTCATGTCGTCGAATGGGTGGACGGAAAAAGTACCTGGGGCGCGAACCAAAAGCGCGGTGCCATTGTCGCAGTGACGCGGCCGTTTAACTGGGCCGCGAAACTCGGGTACATTTCCGCAAGCCCCGTTCGGGCCGTCGAAAAGCCGACTGCCACAAAACGTGATAGTAACGTCACCCCAGCGGATTTCGACAAACTCTTGTCGTTCGTCAAGGACGAGCCGTTTCGGGATCTTTTATTGTTTGCATTTGAAGTCGGGTGCCGCCCGCAAGAGGCTCGCCGAATCGAGGCCCGACACGTCAAACTCGAACAGTTCCGGATCGAGATCCCGCCTCTGGAAGCAAAGGGCAAAAAGCGCTGGCGCGTGGTGTACATGTCCGACCGAGCACTGGAGATCGTAACGCGGCTCGTTGCGCTTCGCCCCACTGGCCCACTGTTTCTGAACATCGACGGTGAACCGTGGAAGGCGCAGGCTATCGTGTGCCGGTTCCAGCGGCTCCTGGTGAAGATGAGCGGCGCGGAGGAGAAATTGCCGAGACTTCCCCGCTTTAACCACCGAAAGTATTCCGATCCTGTCGAGTGTAAAGCGGCAAAAGCGACCCACCAGCGAAAGCTCGTGGACCTACGAAAAAAGCGTGCGGCACTAGCTCGGCAAAACAAGCAGCGGTACGCGATGTACGACCTGCGCCACCTGTTCGCGACGCGAAAGCTTAAAGAAGGCCATGACCCGATTACGGTAGCGACCCTGCTCGGGCACAAGGATACAAGTATGCTGGCCCGGCACTACCAGGAACTGACCAAGGAATTCGATCACCTCCGAAAAGCGGTTAACGGCGGTTAAATGGCATCTGGGAGATCTTCCTAAACCGGCGCCTTAAGGGGCTCCGGTTTTTTAATTGCGCCAATGCGTCAACGCATTTTCGTGCGTACGTCTTCTTCCGTGGTCCCAAGAAACGCTCCTGAACCAACGAGGTGCTCCAACATCTTCGCTGGCGAATGAGTTCGTGGGCGAATTCACGTTGAGCGGGAGGTGAACGGTGAATTCGGTTCCGCGACCGACAGTACTGAGCACGGAAATGGAACCGCCGATCGAAGTAATTACTGACCGGCAAATCGAGAGTCCCAAGCCGGCACCGTCTCCCTCGCGCGACGGATCGACCCGATAGAAGCGATGCTGACCGACGCGATGGGTGACGTCGTGTATGGCGCGGCCATCGTGGACCATCTTCCTGCGGACCGGAACCGAACTCTTCTGCGTTCAAAAACAGAATTGAAACTCACCCGGTGCGAGCTCGGGCGGGTTCGAGATAGTGGACCGGCACCCGAATCAACCGGAGTTTCATAGCACTCGGGTCATGCTGCTTAAAGTCGCCCGCCGTTACACCTTTGACTACCGAGCCTGTCAGATTAGCGGAGCTAAGGGGAGATGTCTGTTAGACGGATGAAGCCAGTGGTCCCGTCGGACGTCAGTAGAGCAAGGCCGGTCGCGCTTTGACGGCGCAGGTGCGCCGTACTACCGAAGGAGTTGGTGTCGTCCTTCGATATCGAAAAGACTCGAACGCGCGTGTAGCGAAGTGACAGGGATAGGAGGTGTGTTCCGAGTGGTGGTGGTGCGCAGCAGCAGGGGCGCGAAGCAGTATTACGGTTCAAGTGATTACTACACCGAGGGGCAGGAGCTCGCCGGCACGTGGGGCGGACAGGGGGCCACGCGGCTGGGGCTCGGTGGTGTGGTCGAGCGCCGCGCGTTTGGCCGCCTGTGCGACAACTGTCATCCCGTGACCGGCGAGCGGCTCACCCTGCGAAAAAATGCAGTGCGCCGGGTCGCATTCGACCTGAATTGGCACGTCCCCAAGAGCCTCTCGGTCCTGTACGGACTCACCCGGTCTGCCGAACTCTTGAACGCGTTTCGAGCGGCAGTTAATGAGACGATGTGTGAGCTCGAGGCCCGCGCCCAAACCCGGGTCCGGATCCAAGGCGCCGACGGTCTGCGCGCTACCGGGGATCTGATCTGGGCGAACTACATCCACACCACGGCCCGACCGGTAAACGGGATCCCGGACCCGCACCTGCACTGCCACTCGGTCGTGTTCAACGCCACCTTCGATCCGCTCGAGTTCCGCTGGAAGGCCCTCGAGCTGAGTTACATCAAGCGCGCCGCGCCGTATTTCGAGGCCGCCTTTCACGCCCGACTTGCGACGAAACTGCGACTCCTTGGTTACGACACGGTTCGGACCACGAAGGGCTGGGAGCTCGCCGGCGTTCCCGCGCGCGTACTCGAAGAGTTTTCGCGTCGAACGAAACTGGTCGAGCGGGTCGCAGCGGAACAGGGGATCACAAACGAGCGAGCCAAAGATGCGCTCGGGGCACTCACACGCGAGCGTAAGCGCACCTCACTCTCCATGTCGAAGCTCCAAGAACTCTGGCACGCGCGCCTCGGGGGAGATGAATTAAAGGCCCTTGATCTGGTTGCGGCGAAGGCTCTTGATCGTCCCGTGACGAACGCTCGCGCGGCCCGTGACGCCCTTCAGTTTGCCATCGAGCACTGTTTCGAGCGGGAATCGACGGTTTCCGTGGATCGGTTGCTGGCCGTGGCGCTCCGGCGCGGCGTCGGAGAGGTCTCGGTCGAAGAAACCCGTTCGGCATTCGAGAGTCTTCGTCTTCTCGTTCGCGAGAAGGACGGTGTGACGTACGTGACCGCGCGGGAGGTTCTCGCGGAAGAGGCGCGCATGTTGGACTTCGCCCGAAACGGGCGCGGCACGCTCGCGCCACTGGTACCGCAGAATCGGCCCGTGTCGCGCGAGTGGTTATCGACCGAACAAAAAGCAGCTGTGGCGCACGTGCTCAACTCGCGCGACCGGGTGGTTCTTGTTCGCGGGGCCGCGGGTGTGGGCAAAACGGCACTGATGGCCGAGGCCGTGCAAACCATTGAGGAGAGCGGATCGCGCGTCGTAACCCTGGCCCCTTCGGCCACGGCCAGTCGCGGGGTGCTGCGCGAGGAGGGATTTCTTTCCGCGGATACCGTAGCCCGGTTCCTGGTCGATACCGAATTCCAGGAGCGCGCCCGGGGACAAGTGGTTTGGGTCGATGAAGCGGGACTGCTGGGGACCGTGGCGCTTGCGGCACTGTTTTCTGCGGCCGAGCGGCTCGATGCCCGGGTGGTGCTCGTCGGGGACACCCGACAGCACTCCTCCGTCGTGCGCGGGAACGCGCTCAAGTTACTCGAGCGCGAAGCCGGACTCGGGTCGTACGCGGTTACCGGTATCAGGCGCCAGCGGGGGCTCTACCGAGAGGCCGTCGGGTACCTGAGTGAGGGACGGGTTGTCGAATCCCTCGATGTACTCGATCGACTCGGCTGGGTGCGCGAGGCCCGCGGTGAAGACGGTCATCGGCTCATCGCTCAGGAATACGCACAGACGCTGCGCGAGCGCAAATCGGTTCTGGTCGTTTCCCCGACCCACGCCGAAGGGGAGCGCGTTACCGCCGCCATTCGGGCGGAGCTCCGAGCGGTAAATGTGCTCAAAGGTACTCCGCTCCGATTCACGCGTTTAATCGCTTTGGACCTCACGACTGCCGAGCGCGGCGACGCGGCGCGGTTCGAACCCGGTCAAATCATTCAGTTCCATAAGAGCGCCCCGGGGTTTCGCGCCGACTCGCGGTGGACCGTGACCCGTGTTGAAAACGGTGCGCTCCGGGTCACCGACGCCGTCGGACGTGCCGCCTTGTTACCTCTGTGGCATGCCGATCGGTTCCAGGTATTTCAATCAGCCGAGTTGTGGCTCCAGGTCGGTGACCGCGTGCGCGTGACGCGTAACGCGCGCACGAGAGACGGGCGGCGAATCGACAACGGAACGCTCGGGGTAGTCAAACGCTTTACGCGCTCGGGAGAGATTGAGCTCGTTTCCGGGGCCGTGATTTCGGCCGGCCTGGGCCATTTGTCACACGGCTATTGTGTGACCTCTCACACGTCCCAGGGGCGCACCGTCGATCGGGTGCTTATCGCCCAAGGGGCCGAGTCCTTTGCCGCGTCCTCGCGCGAGCAGCTCTACGTGTCCGTGTCCCGAGGGCGGGAACGAGCACTTCTCGTGACCGACGACAAGGCCGGGCTCCGGCGCGCGGCCCAGCGCTCTGATCCCCGACCGGCCGCGACCGAAATATTCGGACAGTTACCGGCCGCGCTCTGGCGCTCGTGGGCCGAGCGGCGCATGGTACGAGGTGAACGGAGTGTAGTCGGGATCGCGGTCGGACGATGAGCGGCGCGAGGGCCGAAGATGAGATACCAAATGTCCCGCGCGCGGAGTCGGTACTTAGCGACGCGCGGAGCGAGCGACGCGCGGTCCGGGAGTACCGGGCGTTCGGAATCGCAACCGACGATTTCTTGCGGCATCTGGCGATGCTCGAGGTGCGCACGCGGACCGGGGACCGGTCCCTGTTCGCGTACCACTTACTCGGGCGCGTCAATTGGAACCCGTCGCACGGTATGACGCTCGTGTTCGGGGACGCAAAGGTCACGTTACACGGGCGCAATCTTTCGGACCTGTTTACCGCCATCCGGGACCACAAGGTGACCTGGGTGCAGGAAGCGGACGGCGTCGTTTCGGAATTAGTTGCACCGGCCGTGCCCGTTATTGAGTCGGTCGTTATCGAGCCACACGTGGCCACACGCTAACGATCGAGAGCGCAAATTGGAAGAGGGGGGAATGCTCGAACCAGACAAAGTTCCCAAACGGGTCGGCGGCGACGGTGCCAGTGTCACCGACCGTCCGACAACGAAATACGTCGGAGTGCGCACGCAGGCAGGTGTTACCGTGGCGCGCGAAGACGACCGAGGGGCGATTCATCATCTCGCCGCACGAACGGATTTGAAAAATCATTCCCAATCCGGATTCGAGTGGGGGTACGGCGGTTCAGGACCGGCGCAACTTTCACTCGCCATCCTGGCGGACGCGCTGGGGGCCGAAAAGGCACTGGCGTGTTATCAGAAGTTTAAGGCTCAGGTCGTGGCGAAATTCGATCGCGAACACTGGGAGCTTTCCCGCGACGAGGTGCTTGCGTGGTACCGGACGCTCCTTTCGGAGCCCGAGCAGCAACCGGAGTGACGCGAAGACCGACTGCCCGTGGTCCGGTAGCGTTCCTTTCTTCTTCACGCGGCTCAACACACTGCAAGTCGCAACAGTCAAATTGGAGCCATAGTGCGTGATGTGTAGGGCGCGAAAAGTGCCACCTGCACTTATCGCGCCCTTGTCCTCGCGGTTGACAGCAGCACTCGTTTAGTTGATTCTTGGGCGGGCTCCCGTCCCGCACATCAGCGGTCATCGGGCACAACTTGCAAGCGCCGCCGGGAGCCCAAATAAATGTTGGGGGTTCAAAAACCCGACCGGAATTCCGTGATTTCAAAGGCACGCCGATTTATCTTCGCTCCGGACCCGAAGCACGCGCATGATCGACCCTTTCCGTGACGGAAGAAAAAACTTGATTTAAACTCGTGTGTCATATTCCTCTTGCTCTAAAAGGCCGCTAGGGCTTTCCTCCTGACGGCTATTGTTAAGCGCTCGCCGGTTCTCACTGTTTCGAGCGCCACGTAATCTCACAGCCCCAAATCGCGTTTTTTCGGCAGGTGGGGGAATCGGGTTTCTCACCCCTTCTGGAAACCCGATTCCCCCACCTGTCGAAAAAGGCAATGCCTCGCACGGCCCGCCCTGGGGCCGTGACAAGAAAGGTCGTCACGCACTCCCAACAAATCAGCGCAGCGGTTGCACTGGTAGTGGCGCAGCGAAGCGGAGCGGAACGACCGCTAGGTCGGCACGCCCTTGCTGCCGCGGAGCGGTGAGAGCACCTCTTGGGTCCGCGAATCGCGACGCCCGAAATAATTCGCGACGCGCGCTCGGGTCGACGGGGCGTGGACGAAATGATGACTCAAGCCCCGTCGCCCGGCCCGCCGATACCCACGGGGCGATTCTCCCGATGAAAACGGAGCCGGCTGGATGACACCGTTTGAGCGCCCCGACCGCTGCTGTCCGAAGTGCGAGCACAAAGGGTACATGTTCCGCGCCCGAAGGACGGTTGACGGCCAACCGGGCGACGGGGAATTCGTCGAGACCAAGTACCGGTGTCGCTCGTGCGCGCACGAGTGGCGGGAGCGGATCCCGGCACCACCGGAACTGAAGCGGGCGGATGGTGCGGCGTGAATTTCTCGCCCGTACTGCTTCCGTGCGGACCGTGCGTGCGCGGACCTGCAAACGGGCTACCCAAATCGTTGAACCCTGGGAGCACCCGGCCCGTCACCTCGCCGATGGCTCGCGGTACAATCGCACATACTCCACCCACCAGCATCGGCTCGGCAGGCGGTCCGACGCGGCCCACGAACGGGGTGCCGGCTCCGCGTGCGCACCCAATACCTCGTGCTCCTCGCTGCCAAGGGATAAATGGTTTCAACAGAGTCAACCACCGCCTGGCCGGGCGTCGCGGAAGTCAGTGAGCGTGTCTGACGGTAGCCCCCGCCTGTTGTCGAGTCACCGTGCGTATCAGGGAGGGCGCTCCGGACGATTACCGCCCAAAGTAAAGGGCCAATTAAAGGATGACTTGGCCCGACGGCTCCGTAAACCCGGGTTCGCCGTCACAATCACGGAACTCCGGCCCGCCTCACGAAACACGCCGTGTCACGGGTGTATTTTGTGGGAGCAACACATTCACTCAGCCGCCCCATGCTCGGACGCACCGAGCATGAAATCCGATAGAGGGCCGGAGCGGTCACAATTCGGACAGCGGGTCATGCTGCGGTCATCCCACTCGTGGTCGCCCGTGGCTTCGCTGCCGCCGTCGGTGACTTCGAACTGGGCGTAGCCGGTGATCATGAACCGATCTTCCTGTCCGCATTTCGGGCAGCGGATTCCTTTGAGACAGTTCGTATTGCTCATGCATCCTCCCAACAGCAGAGTGAGCGGCGGTTTCCGGTCGGTGCAACGATGGCGAGCGCTGCCATTAACTGCACCCGCCGTGCCTACAACGGCCCGGCGTTCTTTTTCAGATCGTCTGAACGTGCCCGTCTCGTGCGCTCGCGAGTCGTGGGAACAAATCCCTGCACTACCGGGACAGAAGCGAGCGGGCGACGTAGCGAGATGCGTTTCGCGAACGCTTGTTGACTTCAAGTCTTCGGACCTTGCGCTACGGACGTGTGTTGTGGGAAGCACGCGTGCAGGTCCGCAAACGGTCCGTCCGTAGCGTTGAGTTCCTCGAGCACCCGTTCCAGAACCTCGTCGATCGAGACCCGAATGCACTTTGAGCCGACGCACCGGCAGTGGCGAACGCAGTACACGCAGCGACGGCACACGTTGACGACGCAGTTACAGGGCCGGTCCTCACCCCGGCGATAGCAGCACCCACACGTCATGAGTCGAACCCTCCCGGAAAACGGCAGCGAAGGGTTCATTGAAGCGCGAAGTTGAAAACGCGCAATGCCGGTTGCAACGATTTTGCGCCCTGAGTTCTTGAGTCGCTCGCACGGACGGTAAACGAACGGGGGTGTTTTAAACGGTGTTTTGGTTGTTCCCCGTGTCACACCAAGCGGCACCCATCGGTGGACAATTCTGGTGGAAAAATAACGGGTTACGCATCGCAAACGATTGCAGCAAATGGCGGAAATGTGCTACTGTCACCACGACAGATGGATCTGTCCCAGATTTTATCATGGAGTTATGGAAGACATAAATCACGTCGAGAAACAAAACGCAAGTGGGGACTACCAAATCGGTTCATGGGAGCTTCACTTCGACAACGATGGCACGGAGAACGTGGGTGTCATCTACGATGCCGCTGGGGAAGAGCTCGTCACGAGTCGCCCGTTCTGGCTGCCCACGGGCACCGATCCGATCCCGCCAACGCTGGCCGCACTTCGGACGATGCGAGCGGCTCCGGTGCTGCTCGCCGCGTTACAGAACCTGCTCGAACGAACCGACCTCGAAGAGGGCCGTAACCGTTCGGAGCTGACGGAACCTCAGAAACAGGCTCGGCAGCAAGCGTTAACCGCCATCGCTGAAGCCACGAGCGGGTCCCCCGAAGGGCTCGTGTAACCGTCCCCTCCACCACTCGTTTCTCGTTCCGAGTGGTGGAGGGGTGCACTCGAGCGATTGCATCTTCATCTCGACCCTGCTGATGGGCGGAATCTCCCCTTCGCCCAGTCACGGTGGCGTAAGAGGATCTTTTTGTGCCGCTTGTTACAGATGTTGCACTTGTTGCACTTATCGTGGCAAGCTGAGGCTGAAAGAAGGAGACCGAACTCATGCCAAACCTGTTGCACCACAACGAAGTCGTCACCCCGAGTGACGCCGAGGCGACCTTAGCAAAGGAGTCGAGCCGCACGTTGGCCGCGTACGTCGGGAACGAGGGGCTCCGGATCCAGCTCAAGAGCGAGAACGGGGTCAATGAAATTACGCTCCCGCTGTCTGTGGCCCGGGTGCTGCTCGGGATCTTGACCGAGATGGGTAAGGGGAACGCGGTCGCCGTCGCACCGGTCCAGGCGGAACTCACCACGAACCAGGCGGCCGAACTGCTCAACGTGTCGCGTCCGCACCTGACCAAACTGCTCGACGAGGGGGTAATTCCGTTTCGCAAGGTCGGCACGCACTCCCGCGTGCGGCTGCGAGACGTGATGGCGTACCGCGACGCGATGTACACCGAGCGGCGAGCCACTCTGGACGAACTCACCCAACTCAGCCAGGACATGGGCCTCTACGACGGCTCCACGAAATGAGCACGCCCGTTGCTGTTTACGATGCGTGTGCGTTGTACCCCGCCCCGTTGCGTGAGTTGGTGCGGGTGGCACTCGCCTCTGGTACGTGCCCATTGGACCGAACAGATTCACGACGAATGGGTGCGGAACCTGCTCGCCAACCATCCGGGGCTCTCCGCGGCCAACGTGCATCGCACGCGCGAGCTCATGGACCGGCACGTCGGCGACGCTCTGGTGACCGGATACGAGCACCGGATTCCATCACTGGTGCTGCCGGACGCGGACGACCGGCACGTGTTGGCCGCCGCGATTCACAGCGAGGCGAGCCTGATTGTGACGTTCAACCTCTCGGATTTCCCGGCCAGGCAACTTTCGCCATACGGGATCGGGGCCGTGCACCCGGACGAGTTCGTGCTCCGGTTGCTCGACGCGGAGCCACAGGCGGTGTGCGGTGCGGTTAAGAGCCAAAGGCTCGCGTTGCGAAATCCGCCGAAAACGGTGGACGATTTTTTGCCGGTTCTGGAACAGTGCGGGTTAACGCGAGCGGTCGCGGTTCTGCGGTCGATGGCCGATTCCTTGTGAACCCCTTTCGCTCGACCCCGCGTGACGGATGGGCTCTTCTTCATTTTCCCCCTGTGACACGACTCTCACGTCAAACTAAGGTCACCCCGCCGCCGTCGGTCGCCATCGCGGTGCTCACCGTTCAGGATGGCACCGCGATGGCGACCGACGGCGACGGGGTATGGGGGAGTTCGGCGGCTCGAGATACTCGTCTTTGAGGGGCACCTTGGAGCCCGAGGGAGCCGGAAGCGGTGCTCACCAACACCTGCGAGGCCACTCCCGCGAACTTCTGATAAGCGACACGCGAAAGTGTTTTGAGTGGAAGGGTAATTCCTGCAAGGGAGGCGTGCGATGCCCCGCATTCGTTCCAGGTGCCGCGGCGTGGCCAATCGCGCGATGTATCGAACTCTGTGCACGAACCTACTGCAAGCCATCTGGCTCTGATGAATTGCGCCGCTCGATTCGCCCGGCTTCGAAATTCGACCGGCGGGGCGAGTTCGCGAGCAGTGCCGAGTCCCGAAACCGGTGAAATCACCGAACGTGGAAACTTTCTGGAGGACGGTGCAGATGGAAAGTCCTCGAATCCCAGCCCTCGTTACCCACCACCTTGGCGACGATTTGGTGTTCTTCTCGGGCCGGCTTCCCCTCGAGCTGATCTGGGACACTGCCCATTTTGAAAATGCCTGGGCGCTCCATCCGACCGAGCGACCAGTCATCACGATGATCGGGAAGCCGGTCGCCATCCCGCGGTGGCAGATGGCCTTCGGACACGACTACCACTTCTCGAACCAGACCAGCGTCGCCGCTCCCGTGCCCGAACGACTCGAACCGCTTCAGGCGTGGTGCCAGAATTCCATCGACCCGCGATTGAACGGGTTGCTTCTCAACTGGTATGAAGGCCCCGGCCACTACATCGGCGCGCACCACGACAGCACCACGGGGCTCGTTCCGCACACGCCCATCGTCACCATTTCATTCGGGGAAGCTCGCACCTTCCGGCTGATCCGGGTCCGGGAGAAGCGAGATTTTGCCGCGCCGAATGGAACGGTGTTTGTCTTGCCTGCCGACACCAACGAGGTGTGGAAACACTTGGTACCGAAATCGACCAAGTACCGCGGCCGACGGATCTCGGTCACGCTTCGGGCGTTCGAGACCGTGTGAGTCGGGCACCCACGTGGTGCACCGAGATGGTCCTTGATCCTTGTTTTCCTTTCGGACATCGCGGCCCGAGGGTCGCGTACTCATGACGCCGTGCTTGTTGATTGGGCGATCTTTCGCCCCTTATGCAAGGTCGGCCCCTCCGAGCCACACTTACACAGAGGAATGTGACAGTTTTCGAATTCATGGTGAAGCAGGCCCTAAGCTTCTGATTGCGGGAACTGCACTGGTATGCAATGATTCCTCGGTAGTTGTTGATGAGTGCCTAGGAATCATTGCTGTGCCCGTGACCAAAATGCAGAATGCGATACGACTTCTTAAAAGGCGGGGAACTCTTCGCCCTCGAGATCTCGTTGCACTCGGTATCCCCGCCGATTATCTGGACCGGCTTTACCGCCGCAGGCTCGTCGAACGGGTCGCCCGAGGCGTTTACACATCTGTCGACATAGAGGTGACCGAGCACCATTCGCTCGTCGAAGCAACGCGGTCCGTTCCCGCCGGAGTCGTTTGCCTCATTTCCGCACTGCAATTTCACGGGCTCACGACACAGATCGCGCACGAAGTGTGGATGGCGCTGCCGAACAAGGCATGGGTACCGAAGTTAAAAGCCCCCAAACTTCGGGTGGTGCGGTTCTCCGGTCCGGCCCTCAAAAAGCTCATCGAGAGGCACAAAATCGAGCACCTGACCATACAGGTTTATTCGCCCGCAAAAACGGTTGCGGACTGCTTTAAGTTTCGAAACACGGTCGGCCTTGATGTGGCCCTTGAAGCGCTACGGGACTGCTGGCGCAAGAAACAGGCGACGATGGACCAGTTGTGGGAGGCCGCAAACGTGTGTCGCATGGCGAACGTCATGCGGCCCTACATCGAGTCGCTCGTATGACCAAGACCCAAAACATGGCCGCCTCAGTCAAGCAGCGGCTCCTCAACATCAGCCAGAAAACGGGCGAAGATTTTCAGCTACTTCTGACCCGCTACGCGATCGAGCGGTTACTGTTTCGCCTCGGAAGGTCCGATCACGCCAACAGCTTCGTACTTAAAGGAGCGGTGCTCTTTGCGTTCTGGACCGGAGCGATGCACCGGCCGACCCGTGACGTCGATTTCCTTGGGTTCGGTGAGAATAGTGAGGAGCAATTGATCGCAGTGTTTCGAGCGTTGTGCGCGGAACCGGTGGGCGACGACGGGCTCGTGTTCGATCCGAACTCAGTAACGATTGAGCAGATCCGCGGGGAGGACGAGTACGGCGGCCGGCGCGTCACATTTTCGGTGAGGTTGGGGCCCGCACGGGTGCCGCTGCAGGTGGATGTCGGGTTTGGAGACGCCGTTACTCCGGCGGCTGAGGTCATCGAATACCCGACACTCCTCGGCACGGAGCCGCCGAGCTTACGCGCTTATCCAAAAGAAACCGTAGTTGCCGAAAAAGTCGAGGCGATGGTGAAACTCGGTCTCGCTAATTCTCGCATGAAGGACTTCTACGACCTTCTTGTGTTGTCTCGAACCTTTTCGTTCGAGGGCGATCGGTTGCAACGAGCCTTTCGGGCCACGTTCGAGCGGCGGGGAACGAAACTTCCGTCGAACGATCCCGTGGCCCTCACCGCCACTTTTTCCAGTGACGACACCAAACAGAAACAGTGGAAGGCATTTGTGCGCCGGAGCGCCCTGGAAAAAAGCACCGAGACGTTGGCCGAGGTTGTCGACGAACTGTCACGCTTTATCTTGCCGCCACTACGCGCGGCAGCAGAGGGGCAAACTGGTGAGAGCGTGTGGGAGCCGCGCGGACCGTGGACGTGATCGGGTCAGACGAATTTCGGTAACAATTCGGGCGTTCGAGGCCGTGTGAGTCGGGCACCCACAATGACGTGGGGTACCGAGGCGGTCCTTGGGCCAGGTTTTCTTTTCGGGCATTCGCGGCATGATTGCGGTTCGTTATCACGAGTTCAGTCCCCCGGCTGAAGTGCTCCAAGTGGAGGACGTGGACGTTCCGCGCCCGGCCGCGGGTGAAGTCCTCTTGCGAATGGTGGGGCGGGCCATTAACCCGTCCGACCTCATTCCGGTTCGCGGCGCGTATCAGGCGCGAATCTCTTTGCCGCGAACCGCCGGTTACGACGGGTTCGGGGTGGTGGTGGAAGGAACAGACAAGCTCAAGCCTGGTACGCGGGTTGTTCCGATGGCCCACATCGGGACGTGGCAAGAGTACGTCGCCACCGCCGAAGCCGAGTGCGTACCCGTGCCCGATGGGATCCCGGACGACCACGCCGCACAGCTCTTCATTAACCCGGTGAGTGTGTGGCTGATGGTCCGCGCGCTCGGGCACCCACCGGGCGCGGTGGTCGTAGCGAACGCCGGCGGGTCGGCAGCGGTGAGGTTCCTAGCCCAACTCGCCCGCGTCCGTCAGTTCCGGTTGATCGCAATCGTTCGGCGTGCGGACCACACAGACGAGCTGTTGCGTCTCGGCGCGCACGCGGTCATCGATTCCAGCCGCCAGCACGTGGCACAAACGCTACTCGCTCTAACGGCGGGAGTTCTCCGTCGAAGGTCATGTGCCACTGCACGGGGCTCAACGGTGTCAGGCGCGCGAGTGGTGTGTGTGAGCGGGCGAGGTCGTACAGAACGTGTCCGTTGGTGTCGCCCCGGCGAGCCGTCAGGCCGGATTTAGGGGGGGAGCCTATTGCGAACGAGGGGCAAACAATAGCTCCTTCACTCCCAGGGCTACCTCCGGGCGTTTCCGGACAACCTCCCGGATTACTTGTCCCGATCTATCTGCCGCAAATTATTTATTTGAATGATTTTGTGGAGCATTGTAGTGGTGAAAATTTGCCTTGTACTTGTAAGAAAAACAGGCTAATATTTCTTACATGATACGGTCCGCAACACAGCCCCGCAGCGTCGACTCCCAGATCCTGGCCCGCATCCGTGGCCGAGGGCGGGGGGCGGTCTTGGTGCCGAGCGATTTCCTCGACATCGGCACCCGACAGGCGGTCGACCTCGCACTGCACCGGTTCGCCAAGGGGGGAACGCTGCGCCGCCTCGCGCGCGGGGTGTATGACTACCCGAAGGAGCACGCGGTGCTCGGGCCCCTCATGCCGTCGGCGGATGAGATCGCGAAGGCCCTGGCCGGGCGCGACCGAACGCGGCTGCTCCCGACCGGGGCGTACGCGGCGAACGCGCTCGGGCTCACCGAGCAGGTTCCGGCCAAGGTCGTGTTCCTGACCGACGGACCAGCGCGCACGGTGAAGGTCGGGCCGATGACGATCCAGCTCCGGCAAACCACGCCGCGGAACATGGCGGCGGCGGGCCGCCTGAGCGGGCTCGTGATCCAGGCCCTGCGCGAGTTGGGAAAGGAGCACGTGTCGGCGGCGCGAGTGGACCACCTGAAACGGTTACTGCCGCTTGAGAAGAGAAAAGAGTTGCTCAAGGATCTGCCCCTGGCACCGGTCTGGATGCAGCCCATCATCCGCACGTTGGCAGAGGAAGAGACTTGAAGCTGAAATTCTTGGAACAACCGGCGACGGAGCGCCGGATCTACTTCGAGCAGGCCGCGACGCAGCGGAACCTGCTGCCGGTCATTTTGGAGAAGGACTTCTGGGTGTGCTGGCTGCTCGGAGTTCTGTTCACGTCGCGGTTCGCGGACGTTCTGGTCTTCAAGGGCGGCACGTCGCTCTCCAAAGTGTTCGGGGTGATCGAGCGGTTCTCGGAGGACATCGACCTCTCCCTGTCGCCCGACCGCCACTGTCCGAAGTGCCAGCACAAAGGGTACATGTTCCGGGCCAGAAAAACGGTCGATGGCGGGCCAGGAGATGGCAGGTTCGTCGAGACGAAATACCGGTGCCGTTCGTGTGCGTATGAATGGTGGGAGCGGATCCCGGAACCGCCAGAGATCAAACGGACCTACGAGGTGGCGTGATACTTCGGGCTACTGGTGGACAGCGCCGCCCATGAAAGGATCCGGATCGAACGTGATTCAAGTGCCTTTGCTTTGCCGCCTCGGGGCAGCTCGGGTGAGATGTCGCGTTCGAGTGGGGCGGGTTATCTCCGAGAAAGCGGTTCGCGGGGAGGAACACCAGATGGTATTCCGGAGCGGGTGCTCGGGGTTCGTACGCGCCCCACCTCCGTTGGTTTTCACGTGAGGAATACAGGAGGAAGGACTTGGGCATCCCCCATCGCCGTCGGTCGCCGCTCCGCGCGGTGCTCACCCCGTGTTGGCACCGTCGGGCGGCGAGCGATGGTGACGGGCCAGCCTTTGCGGCATCCTCTCAGAGCCGGAAGGGAGCTGTTTGCGCGGGGCGGGGAAACAGTCGCTTTTTCGAAGTGGTTGAGAAGGCACAAGACGCAAGACACCTCACCATCGAGCTCCACTACACGTCGTGTCAGAGCGGCGTCGGGCGCCGCAAGCGCGACTTCGGCCCCGTGTCCCGACAGAGTAGAAGCACGAGACCGCGCACACCGAGGGCGGCAGCAACGAGTGACGTGACGTGCATTAACCTCCTCCGTTCGAGGAGGCGTACCGCACCGCAATAACGACTAGAACGAGGGCGAGCACCAAGGTACAGCCCGAAACCACGCGGCGGGAGAACACCTTAAAGGCGGATTTTTCTGCTTGGATCACTTTCGGGGGGGGCGAATCGCTATTTCGTGACCAAGGGGGCCTGGGGAGACGACGAAGAACTCTGAAAATGCCGCGAAACGTGCATCCGAATACCAAAGATTTTCCCAAGCATTACATGCTATAAGTTGTTTCTAGGGAAAAACTTACGAGATTTCTCCACTCCAATGGTAAGTTGATCGCTTAGGGTGCCTAACCCAACGCGTGGTGCAAGCAGGTCACCATCGAATTCCGCATAAATCTGAGAAGCAAGGTGAAGTCGACTCGGTTATCGCTTTTGGAGCCGGGCTACTAAGTCTTACGGTAAAAGATGCTTGCCTGGCTTGACACAAAAGCTACAATAACTGGATAAATCGTTTTTCTATGCACTGAAGATTGCGCATTACGAACCTATGATTTTAATATCTTAAGATTGTGTGCGTGGCGGCTTGAGCAACTGCCTTATTGCTGCATGCCCCTGCGCCGGTAAGCTTGCAATTTCCGATGTTCCCTGAGTGGATTTTAAGATCCTCTCTCTGCCTGAACCATATTGCACTGTTGGTACGCGGCAGAGGTGATTTGTTTTTCCCCAGTAGATCGTCAATACCCTCGTTGTTGCCATGCCTCAGCAACCGACCCAGCAATCCAGCGAGCTTCCCGAAGCGCCTAATTCTGGGCGGGGTTACTCCTATTTCGGAACTTCACACCACCCAGGTTTCGGTTGGTGGGCGCGGCTACCTTATATAAATCGACTGGGGAAAATATGGAAGGCGCTTGCAGCAGTTGGAGTGTCCGCAGGTTCAGTAACTCCTGCGATCTTGACCTATTTCAAACTGATTCCCTTGGAGGCGGCTCTTATTAGTGCAGCTTTTATCGGGGCCATTATCTTGATCGCGGTGTCACTAGCTCTAATGGTCAGGTCTAGTGACGTCAGTGACGAGCAGATGCATTGGATTATTCATCAATCTCGCGACGCATTAGCAAAGATTCAGCGGCACGCAAATAGTCGCAACGTCGATGCTGTCGCAACCGAGGTTGTAAGTATGTATGAGCGGCTAGTGAATGATGTCGCTGCATACTACCGCCATAGGGCTGACGATTCATCTCTCAACTGTTGCATTCGGCTAGCGTCCGAAACATCCCCTACAGCCGAAATAGAATTTAGAACAGTGGCAAGATCCCGTGGAATGAATGAAGGTCGCAAACGCAAAACCCAACCGATTAAAGAATCACAAGGAATTGTAAAGTTTTTTCAGGAGCGTGACTTTGAAGGGGTGTTAATCATAGATGACCTCGCAGCAGCCATTGAGCAGAAGATTTGGATTGAAATGGTAACTGATAAGCTTTATGCTGCTGACGTGAAATATGTCATGGTATGTCCTATTAATGGATATTACTCTGACAAGATCGACAAAAAAATGCTTGGGTTGATATATCTTGTTACGCCCACCCGGCCGCTCCCAGCTGGCTACTGGGCGAGTTTAAAAGCGATAGCCGATTTGCTTGGACTTGTATGTGCTGTTAGCTTGAATCTGCAAGAGCAGGTTGCCGCGAACGAATCAAACACAACCAACTTCTTAACATTGCCTGCTCCTGGCCCATCTGCCTTACCTGTTGCTCAACCGGCTCCAACTGCATCTAGTGACATCCCTCCGGCGTCGGCTGTCGAGGCACCTGTAGTGGCTGCAAAAGGAAGAAACGTTAAAACTACGGATGGGAAAAAAGGGAGCTAACTTACGAACTGAACAGGGCTTACGACGCCAATAGCCGCACAGAGCGGCCTTCGCCACTGGCCGCGTTTCGTTTTGGTTGTATTATACGCGATCAGCGTTTGCCCGGTGCTGATTCTTAGCTGACGAGGCAAACCGCGAGGAGGCAAAGAAGGTTGAGCGGATGAGTTTGACTCAACCATTTGAATATTCTCATAAGTTTCTTTTCCACGCATTCGAATCATTACTAACGCGGCGCCAATGATTTTTTGCTTCAGGTGAATGATTAGGCACTGCTCAATTGCTATAGCCCGAGTAAACAATTAGCCCAACGTTTTTTATGAGCAAAACCAACAAACCAGTTACATCTTGCCCTTCTTCGGCTTCTTCAGATAACGCAAATGCCGCGCCTTCGTCATCTTCGGAAGGAGCGGTTGGTATTTCGCGTGAATTCGCTCGAGCTGTGGCTGGATTATTTTCAATTATCGATCGCAAGGAAAACAACAAAAAGATAGAAGATTCCACAGCAGCAGGGAAAAAGTAGGATTGTATTTTTTAACTAGCAAGATATTGCTGGAATTTTCCACTTTTAAGGGTTACATTCCCACCTATGGGACTTAACCCTTCACCAAACGGCAACAACTCCCACCCTGGGACACCACTTCAAGATAGCTATTCAGCTGTCGATGATTTGAAACACTCACTTTCAATGCCCCCGCCGAAAGAGATTGAGGATCATTCTAATAAACCCGTTAGCATTTCTCGCGAGTTTGCTCGCGCAGTAGCCTTGCTCTTTTCAATCATCGAGAAGGAAAAATAGACAACAAGCACAGATCTCAAATTTAGATGCAATATATTTAAGCAACTGGCATATTGTCAAGAATCGCAAGTTCACTTGCCTACCTAAACTTGGACAGGGTGGTCGCCTGGGTGTGCGCACTTTAGTTTGCCTGAATTCCTTGTAGTACCTGGCGCAGGTAGTCATCGCCCCACCTGATTCTCAAGCATCGGGTTCGGATGCTCCTTTTGACCCACTCTCCGGTGGTCCTGTTCCACTACGAGACGTCGCTCCCGACGGGGGTCGATTACCTGAAGCGGTCGGTGAAACTCGAGTTCGGCTCTCTCACCGATCAGAAGCCCGTGGGCCGCCACCCCGTGCGGCCGTGGCTCGCGGACATTCTGGCACCGGCGCTGCCGGACTGGAGCTGCGAGGTCGTCTCCCTGGAGCTGGAGCGCACGTTCTGGGAGAAGGCGACGATCCTTCACGCCGAGTGCCACCGCCCGGCCGACAAGGTGACTCCCGACCGGTTCTCCCGGCACTACGCCGACACTGCGGCGCTGGGCAAGCACGCGGTGGCGAGCCTCGCGATCACGCAGCACGAGCTGCGCGACCGCATGGTCGAATGGAAGGGGCAGTTCTTCGGCAGCAGTTGGGCGAAGTACGACCTCGCCAAGCCGGGATCGTTTCGGCTCGTGCCGCCGAAGGAGCGGCAGGACGCGCTCCGGCGCGACTACCAGGCCATGCGGGCGATGTACCTTACCGAACCGCTGAGTTTCGAAGACGTGATGACGGCGCTGGCCGAGCTCGAGACGCGGATCAACGCGGCGGTCCGTTAGGCACTTACGGTGTAGCCTGATCACAGTTGGACCGCTGTCCGCACCGCCGGCATTTACTGGCCGGCTGGCACACCGGGACGGGCTCCGCGATCACCGCTCTGTGTGCCCGGATTTTCGCGGCAATAGACAGCACTTCTTCCCGAAGCGCCTCAGTATTGTTCACGGTGACGCGCGAGCCGTCGCCCAGGACGACCACCCCGTGGTCGGGCCGCACCCCGTACTCCTCCTCGATCAGGATGAAGTACGTCGCGAGCTGGAGGCGGTGCCCGTGACTGACGCGCTTCGACGATTTCCACTCTTCGGGGATGTAGTTGTTCCCTTGCTTCACGATGCGGTCGGGCCGGCCTACCAATTGCAATCGGGCGGAAAAGAGCGTCACATTATCCAGAGCGACGGTCTCACCGGCACCGAGTCCCCGGTGAGCTCTCGCGTGCCACGCGACAAGAAGCAGAAGAAGCCCAAGTAGGGCGGTCGCGATCGCAACAAGCGTGGCCGCGTTCATCACCCTACCACCTTGAAATAAACGGCTGCAACCGCGGCACCAAGCAAGCCGAGTGCGACGAGCCACCACCCAAGGGCAATGAGTTTCCGAGTGAGTACCTCGGCAAACGTGGTGCGACTGTGAAACCTGCTCCCGTGCGCCCGCTCTTCGTGGTTCTCCGGCTCTTTCCCGAGTGAGTCGAGCCGCCACGACTCGGGGCACCATTCCCAAGAAGCGATCTCGGATGCCGACACCACGTCGGAGCGCTTTGTGGCCACACGAACCTCACTTGGTGGGCAAATAGCTAGAGGCCGACCTTGGCTGCGGCGTTTTGCCGAAACAGGGAGCCGTCTCGGATGTAGCGACGCATGACGAGTAGCGACTTGTGCCCTGACTGCTCCTGAATAGCCCGCTCGGGTACGTCGTTCATCGCGGCTTGGGTGATGAGACCCGCACGAAGTGAGTGAGCAGCAAAGCCGCGGGCGCTCTTTCCTGCGGCAACGAGGCTCCGCTTCACGACCTCGGCGACGGTGCGATCGGAGAGCCGTGTGCCCATCACGTGACCGTGCTTATTGACCGAGCGAAAAAGTGCTCCTTCTTTGATGTCGGCTTCATCGAGCCACGCAAGCACTGCGCGCACGGGACACGTTTCGGTGTGCTCGCCGCGCGGGATCCCGATTTTTCGCCCCTCTTTGACCTGATCGGTTTTGCTCTTTCGGATCAGCACGACCAGCCCTTCGTCAGTGAGAGCAACGTCGGTTACATCGAGTCCGACAAGTTCGCTTCGCCGCATTGCACCTGCGAAGCCGAGCAAAAGGAGCGCGCGATCGCGCACACCCAACAACCCGTCGGGAAGGTGACTGACCATCTCACGAATGTGTTTCGTGAGTGTGGGTTTTTTGTGATTCTGTGCGACCCCTTTTTCACAGCGAATGCCTGCCCAGACGGATTTTACTTGTGAGCTTTTAGTGGGAGATTCAAACCCAGCCTCTCGATGGGCTTCGGCGATTGTGGCCAAACGCCGCTGAAGAGTGCTCGTCTTTAGGTCTTTTGAGCGGTCGGCTAAATAATATGCGACGGTGTCGGGTGCAGCAGGTAGGGGTTGCCGTCGGTACTTCTCGCACCAATTGGAGAAGTCGTCCCAGTCCGCGCGGTAGGCGCGCCGGGTGTTCTCGGTTTTCGCCTGTTTGACGTACCGGTGGACTTCGTCGCCGAGCTCTTCAAAGCGTCCGGCGTGGTGTTTGGCGCCAACGGGGGTGACGACAGCGTGAGAGTTGATCTGATCCGAAGTGTGTGGGGCCTGTCGTTGTTTCACGAGCACATGTTAACACCTTCGAGTATCGCTAACGAGCTAAGAACGCGAATGCGCTCGTGGCTTTTGGACCCGCCGCTTTAAAAGATGATGACGCGAATCACGCGAGAGTCATTGACACGAATACACGATTTCGTGTAAACTCATTTTAGGAGTGCGGTACATCATGGCGAGAAACGTTGAGAAGCAAGAGAAGGCCGTGTGCGTGAAGCTGCCTCTTGAGGGGCGCCCCCTCTTGACCTTCGTTCAGGCCGCTAAAGTCACGGCGCTCTTCAAACTGCTCGGAAACGACACGCGCCTACGACTATTGCACCACATGGTGCGCCAGGGCGAGGCGACGGTGACCGGTATGGCGAAAAGCCTCGGCATGAAGGCCCAGGCCGTGTCGAACCAACTGGTGCGATTGTCAGACACGGGCATGCTCTCGTCGCGGCGCGACGGGAACAACGTCTATTACCGGGTCGTCAACGAGTGCGTGGCGCCGCTTCTCGACTTGGCCCTTTGTCTCATGGAAGACGGGGGGTGCACGACGTCTGATTCGCCATCGAAAGGCAAAGGTAAACGTGATGAAACTTAGCAATGTCGAAGAGGTCGTTCGAGAAAAGTACGGAGCAGTCGGCGCGAGCGCCCTCACCGGAGAAGACGCGGGCGTGCGCGCGGTGGCCGAGGCCTTTGGGTACACGAGCGAAGAACTCGATTCGATTCCCGCAGCGGCCAACATGGGGCTTTCGTGTGGGAATCCCACTGCGACAGCAAATCTCAAGGCCGGCGAAGTGATCGTGGACCTGGGCAGTGGCGGTGGGCTCGACGTGTTTCTCGCCTCCAGAAAAGTGGGACCGACCGGAAAAGCGATCGGAATCGACATGACGCCCGAGATGGTTGAGCGGGCGAAAACGAACGCGAAAAATCAGGGCTTTACCAACGTCGACTTTCACCTCGCAACCATCGACAAACTCCCGCTGCCTAACGAGAGCGTCGATTGCGTTATCAGCAACTGCGTCATCAATCTCGCGAGCGACAAAGCGGCAGTGCTGCGCGAAGTTTACCGGGTGCTCAAACCGGGCGGCCGCGTCGCGGTGTCCGACATCGCTCTCAAAAAGGAGCTCCCTGGTGACGTGAAAAAAGATCTCATGGCTTATGTCGGCTGTGTTGCCGGTGCGGTTCTCATCTCCGAGTACATCGAGGGTCTAAAGGCTGCGGGCTTCTCGGCCGTGCAGGTGGTGGACACAAAGAAAGACTTAAACGCCTACGCTCAGGTCGACGGCCAAGGTGCGTGCTGCACACCGGAGATGGAAACGCTCTCGCTGGGTAATTCTTCGTGCGATGCCTCTTCGACTGAGCCATCGAAACCGATCGCGATCGAAAGTTCGCACGTGGAGCCCAAGCCAGCGACCGTGCACTCAAGCCTCGCAGCCCTTCTTTCGAAGTACGACATCAACGAATTTGCTGCGAGTGTTCAGGTCTACGCGGTCAAGCCACAACGCTGACGTGTAACGAACAGAAAATCGTTCCTGGGCCGCGTTCCGTCGGTGTCGGGGGCCCCTGTGCGCGCACGAGTGCTCCTACCGCGCACGGCGGTGAGGTCGCGATTAGTTTCTTGAGAGCGGGTGAACTCGATCACTCTACAAAACTAAGGAAAACGACGAATGACCACAGTCGCAGAAACCCATACACCGCCTGCACCCGTTGAAACGAGTCCGAAGCGCATGAGCTCGTTCGAGCGTTACCTCACCGTGTGGGTCGCTCTGTGCATGGTGCTCGGGGTCGCAATCGGGCGATTACTTCCCGAGGTCACCCACACGTTTCGTGGGTTGGAGCTCGGTAGTGACAGTCAAATTAACGGCCCGATCGCGGTGCTCATCTGGTTCATGATCGTGCCGATGATGATGAAAATTGATTTTGCCGCTTTGGCGGGCGTTACGCGAAAACCCAAAGGCCTAGCCGTCACGCTCTTTGTGAATTGGCTCGTAAAGCCGTTTGGGATGTTCGCTCTTGGGTTGCTCTTTTTCCAAGGGTTGTTTTTGCCGCTCATCGGCGAGGAACTGGCGCGTCAGTACACAGCCGGAGTGGTCATCTTGGCGGCAGCTCCCTGTACAGCGATGGTGTTCGTGTGGAGTTATTTGACCGACGGTGACCCGGCATACACGCTGGTTCAAGTTGCGGCGAACGATCTACTCATGCTGGTCTTGTTTGCGCCGATCGTCGGTGTACTGGTCGGAGTAGCGGGACTCGCCGTACCTTTTGACGTTATTCTGTTGTCAGTAGCGGTGTTTATTGTCGTTCCACTCGTGGTCGGGGTAATTCTTCGCGTGGCGCTTGTTCGCGCTAAAGGTGGTGAGTGGTTCGAGCAGAATTTCCTGCCGCGTTTTCAGCCCGTTGCGGTCGTAGCCCTTTTGGCTACCCTCGTGTTTATCTTCGCATTTCAGGCCGACAGCATCCTGAACAATCCACTGCACGTAGCACTCATTGCCGTACCGATCTTGATCCAGGTCTACTTTAACGCCTCTCTCGCCTACGGACTCATGTGGCTCTTAAGAGTTCCCCACAGTGTTGCTGCACCTGGGGCGCTTATCGGCGCGAGCAATTTTTTTGAGCTCGCCGTAGCAACGGCGATCGCGCTTTACGGGCCGCAATCGGGTGCGGCGCTGGCGACCGTGGTCGGAGTTCTCGTTGAAGTGCCAGTGATGCTCACCGTGTGTGCGGCATGCAACCGAACACGAGGTTGGTTCGCACTGCGTACCGCTTAGCTCCACAATCGTTCTTTACAATCGTCCCATTTGTGACCTACTGGCAGATATTCCAAAGGAGTGGCAGTGAGCGAAACAACAAAGAAAAGCGTTTTGTTTGTGTGTGTCGAAAACAGTAACCGTAGTCAAATGGCCGAAGCGTTCGCGCGCATTCACGGGGGCGAGTCCGTTGCGTCGTACTCGGCTGGAAGCCGCCCCTCTGGCAAAGTGAACCCCAGAGCAGTGGAGTTCATGAAGGAGTGCGGTTACGATCTGACGACCCACACTTCAAAGTCGCTAGACGAGTTTAACGGAAAAGAGATCACCGTCGCGGTGACGATGGGCTGTGGAGACGCGTGCCCCTTGGTGCACGCAAAGCGACGGGAAGAATGGAATATCCCGGACCCGAAGGAAATGCCTGCGGAGCGTTACCGAGAGGTGAGGGACCTTATCGAGCAGAAGGTAAAAGAACTCATCGCGAACCTCTAGTCACATTTTCCTGCAAAGTGTCAAAGCGACGGATCGCACTGTGAACTCGGCACTCGTACTCCTCTATTGGCAGATTGAGCAGCGAATCAGAACCGCGGCTCACTCTGCTCGAGATGAATGGCGGATCGACTTATGTGCGAGCAATGAATTTATTGAGAAACCGCAGCGGATCGACACGCACGGTCTTGCGGCGCGAGAACACGGCCTGCTCAAATACCATCTTTCTGCACTCGAGGGAGGTGACGCATGTCTTTCAAGAGAATGATGGTGGCCTTCGGTCTGATCGTCTCCGCTGCCACAACCGCGTTCACCGGCATGCTTGTGTACCCGGATATGCTGCCGAATTCTTGGGCTGCCCCGTCTGTCTCACCGCCGAATCTGAGCGCCGAGGAGGTCGACGCCAATTGTTGTGAGCGGATCAAATTTGGTAAGTGGCAAGCGGTTTGTGGGTGCGAGGCAGACGGCCAGCGAGGTGCTAGCGAAAGTGGCCACTGAGTGGGCAGCGACAACTTTCGTAGTGACGTCGTTACTCCCTTCTTCCGGTGAGTACGTTCATCGACCAAAACCGTTCGAGCAAAACGAACGCCTTGAGGTAATCGGTAGTCGAGATCCCCGCCTGGGCCGCCATGCTGACGAAGTCGTTCTTCCACGCGAGTGGAGGCGGTGCGAGCGCAGTTGGCAGCGGGTGCGTGCCAGGGGTGGCGAACGTGGTGGTGAGGGCATCGTGGATCCCGCCGCGTCCGGCGCCCCACGTTCGATAAGCAGCACCAAGTCGACCAAGTCTTTCGTGCGGGTATTGAGTCGCCCGACCCACGGGAACGTGTAAGCGTGGGCCTTTTCGGCGAACTGCTGCGGCTTCGGTATCGCGAGTGCTGTCGCCGGGCTCACGCCCACAAAGTCGAGCAGGTCTTCTCCGACCAACCTCTCGGTCGGACCGAGAGTACATCACCGAAGGCCCTCGTTGCCGAAGTGATCGTTATTCTCTACCCGTTCTAACAGTACAGCGCGGGTTTAGTTTCTAGAGCAGTGCCCGCTTCCGCCGTTTCTTGTGGGACTTGGCGGCCTGAGCGTTGCGGGCTTGGTGGTAGCAAATGACGCGACTGGTGTGCCGCGTGTCGGGGGTGCCTCTCCTCTGCCGGAACGCGACCGCGCACCGCTGGTTCAGAGCCCGGCACACCTGTTCGGCTGTGACCTGCGGATTTTTCCCCCCGGAGCCGTTGCGTGTGAGTGGCCACGAACCCGAGGACGACCAAGGCCAGGGTCAGGTGCCGAAGGAGCCCGGTGTAGTTCCGCCCCTCGTAGTCCATCAATCCGGCGTTATACGACCATGACTTGACCTCGGTTCTTCAAGAACCGCGGCGCAAGCGGCACCGCCAGAGGGAATGCGGTGGAGCGACACCTCAGCGC
>HG799464.1:1058278-1086207 GCA_000531095.1 Gemmata massiliana
ACCATCCGCGAACGCCGGTAACCCGAAGGGCCACGATCTCCCGCTCGGTCATCGGTAATCCTCCCCGATGAACAGCTTACGGAACGCTGGAAAACCCGCGCTGTACTGCTAATTCGACCAAGTGCGGCCTCTGGCCTTGAGAGGTGAGGGGGCCTTTTTCAGTGCCTGCACCAGTTTCGGTCTCCGAACGAGCCCGTGTTCGAGTATGTTCGATACCGCCTTTTCGAATTCCTCTTGGCTGACGTCTGATTGCACCACGTCGAGCAGCGTGCGAAACGGGGTGGCCTCCTCGTGCTGCTTAGTGGCCGCGCATCGCGGGAAGAAACCGAGGCGTACGTAAGTACTAGTTTTGAGAAGGTATAATTTTCCGAGTGAGGAGGCATTGATGTCCGATTCGAACCTATCAAGACGGGACTTCGGTCGCGGAGCGGTCGGTTACGGACTGGGTCTGCCATTGGGCGGGCGACCGCACGTACGGAAATCGCCCTTACCACCCTTGACCGACCGTTTGTTCCAAGCCGCAGGAAGGGTCGGACGGACCACGAAATTTGAGTTCTGGTCTACAGACGATCTCGCCCCATCAGCGGGCATTCCGGTGGTCGGCGTGCACCACCACCTATGGGTCGGCAACTGTGGGCAATTCCGGGGCGAGAGCTGCCTGGTAGCCGGGTTAGTGGCTGGGCGGGTTTGTGAACTTTTGGGGAGCCCAAAATACTGGGATTCGTTTGTGTCGTTTTGTCGGGACTTCTACGGCAGCGACAAAATCGCCACAGACAGCCCGGCGCTCGTGTTCGTCTGCAAAGGGCACGTAACCACTCGCCACGCGTTCGCCCAAAACCGATGCGTGGCCGACAATCTTCGTCCTTCTACTGACGACGTAACGGTGTTGCCGGTGCACTCGCGGCGAGAAAAAATGGTGCTACATTTCGGGGGTGGCTGGCCTGGGTACAAGACGCGGTTCGCGCTGCCCAACAACATGCGTGCACCGGGCGGCCGGTCCGATGTGGCACTCGTTCGGCGGCGCCGCCTTCGGGCTTATCGTGCGCCGAACGGCCTGATGCTGCCGTCAAAAGATTTCATCGTTCAGTACAGCACGGCGGATCGAGATCCCCTCGGGCAAGATTTGCGGACCATACGGGAAGGTGGGTACTACCCGAACAGCGAGCCGTTTCGCCGCCCACTGAACGAGCGGGGCTACACGGACTCGTCGTCGGTAGTGTTCGTGCGGGTCGTTGGGCGTGCGGAGAGCCGATACGCTCACCAAGTGAACGTAAACTTCAACCTCGGGTTGATCCGGAGGGGGCTCGCCGCCGAAGATGAGAGTAACCCGGAAGAGGTGTTGGACATCAACACTGTCGTGCGGCCCGTCGGCCGCGTATTCGACCAGTACTCAGCTCTCCGAGATGTCCTCGAAGCCAACATACTTTCGAGAACGTGACCACCGACGACACCCGTGTCCCCGAGCAAGCCGACCAGTCGACAGCCCCTCACCAGCGGCCGTTCGGTAGGGCCGCGTACTTCGTCCACTTCGATCCCGTCGGGGTTGTGTTAACTAAGACCGTGACGAACGCCGACGATTCGGTCGCCCGGCCGCGGTTCGAAAGTGACAGAGACGACGCGGTTGAAACGGTCTTGGTCGGCTACCGTGACCGCCTTATTTTTCTGCTTCGTGCCGCACGCCAGTGCGGCTTCGATGTTAACCGTCTTTGCGTCCGCCTCAATTCGGCGAAGGGACGATTCCGCCGCACAGTCTTTGAAGAACATCTCACACAAGCCCTCGACCGCCTCATCCGTCCCGAAGTTTGGCTCTTGCTGGTAAACGCGCCCGACAACCGAACCCCTCAATGGCTGGTGGATGAAGGGGCGGTTGCCCTCGCCATCGACCACCAAGACGCCAGCGGTGGTAAGCGACTGCACTGCGAAGACTCGCTCCGGCGGCCCGATGATCTTATTGATTCTATAAAATGTAATAATATAGAATCAATATGTTGTTTGTTAATAAGTTGCGTCGATGTAAAATGGGAGTTTGTGAAACAGTCGCGCCTACCTGTACCTTCGCCGAAGAGCTTCCTCGAACTGGTCAACCGGATTGAAGCCGGCGACTCGCTCGACGTGCGATTGGCGGCGGCCAAATCCTTGGCTGCCCTGTCGCTGCCGTGCGACGAAGTCCCGGTCTTGCTCGCGCTACTCGAAGGTAAGGAGGAACCCGTCCAAGTTCTCCTGATCGCGACCGTCGGGAGGGCCATTCAGGACGACGGGCAAGCCGATATCGGTCGTGCGCGGGAGCAGACCGGACTGGGCCTGCTCCGGGCGCTGGGCGGCGGTCTGGTAGGGCGGGCGGCACACGAAGCCGTCAAGGTCGTGGCTTTCGTGAGCAAGCAACCGGGCCAATTGCGCGACACTTTGTTGGCGCTGGTGGAAGAACTCGGGTCCGCGGGGATGGTGACGCATGCTATTCCCGCTGGGAACGACCTCACCTCTCTTGTTCTGGCCGCCCCGCGGTCCAGGAAAGCGAAGGAGCAGTTGCACGAGAAGGTACAAGGGGCGGAGCGGGTCGATGTGACCGAGCAACACGAACTGTTGAACTGCCTTGATCGCCTGCGCCGGCAGGTTGGTGACGCGGACGCCGGCGAGAAGAATCGATTGGTGGAGGCCCTCAAAGGTGTACTCGACCAGCTCGAGGGCCTGTCCTTCGGGAGCCTGGAAGCAAATAGGCGCGTTGCCAGATTGCTCAATGATACGCTCGAAGCGTTCGGTCAGCGAATTTGTTGCACGCACCCGAACTGCGGGCGGCCCGCCCGCGTCAGCGTCCTGACTTACAAGACGGACGGCTTGTTCACGCTCGATCACGGGCGGCAGGCACCACGGTATCATCTCACCTCAGTCCGCCTGCCAGCGCTTCCTCTGGTCGAGTCGGTCCACCGCCATAGTTGATCGTTAACTTCTTCAAAAAGACATAAAAAGCACTCTGTCTCGACTTGTGCAGAGTTTACTATGCACAAGTCGAGACAGGGACTTGGCTGGGATCGAGCCAAGGAAAAGGCTCCAAGCGTCGCAACGGCTGAGTGGCTAACGCTGTGAGGTCGCTCGTGCGGAGCTGGCGACCGCCACCGCCTGAATTGAGCCGAAAGGCTTGCAACTCAAACCCCCTCGCTCAGATGGGTCAGAGCCAAGATGGCCCTGTCGAAGGCAACACTAACACTACAGCGCGGCTTTAGATGTTACATCGATGCCGCTGCTTCTGGTGGGCTCGTTGTGCGGTCTCGTTCCGCCGTTGGTGGTACCGGATCACGTCCCCGACGTGCCTCACGTCGGGAACCCGTCGTCGCCGCCGGAACGTGGCCGCACACCGGGCGTTCAACGCCCGGCACACCTGCTCCATCGTGATCCGCGGGTTTTTCCCCCCGCAGCCGATCCGTGTGGACCGACACGAACCCGAGGACCACCAGGGTCAGCACCAAGTGCCGGACCAGCCCGACCCACTGTCGGCCCTCGTAGTGGGTCAGTCCGGCCTCGCTCTTGGCCACCCGGAACGTGTGCTCGATCGTCGCCCGGCGGAACGCCACCGCCAGAACTCGCGACAGGGGCGCGGTCGTCGCATTCGTCACGAAGTACTTGACCTCCGCGGTGGACTCGTTGATCGCCGCTACCAATGTGTACTCGCGCCCGTCCACCCACACCGGTTGGCCCGTCGCCCGCCACACCGCGGCCCGCACCGTGCGACGGGCCAGCCGGAACCGGCGACCGGCCCGCGCCGCGTGAGCCGTCAGCACGGCATCGGCCCGCTGCGACACCCCGCCCTCGCGCACGGCGACCGCGAAGTTCACCGGCACCTCCCCGACGAACCGCTGGTGAACCAGACTCAGCACCTCCAGGAACGGAACCTTCGACCCGTACCCCTCGTCGAACACCAGCCAGTCGAACCGCACCCCGCGGGCGCCCAGCCGGATCAACTGATCCAACGCGATCCGCCACTTCGCCCGGTAACCCACCTCGTCCGGGATGCCCACGTCCTGGCACCGGGTGCGGTCCGCGTCCCATCCCGCCGGCAAGTACAACTCGGCGTCGAGCAGGGCCTGGAACCGACCCTTCGCCACCCCGATGTGGACGGTCACGATCCCGTTGTCGATCTTCCCGACGCACCCCAAGTACTGGCGCTGCACGCCCGGCGTCCGGTCGCCCTTCTTGGCGCAACTGGTCTCGTCGATCACACCGACCGTGCCCACCGGGTCGTCGGGCAACCCGTCGAGTACCTCGACGCATCGCCGTTGGAGTTGCTCACGCGCCGACTCGTGTTGCCAGTCGGCGGTCGTGAGGAACTCCTGGAGGGTGCGGACCGCCGTTCCACAGGCCAGGGCGATCGGCTCGACGCTCTTGCGCGGCAGCTCCGAGAGCAAACCACGACCGTAGTTGTCGAAGTGCGCCGCGATTCGCGCCTGACCGAAGCACTCCCGATACCGTCCCAGATACCCGGCGAACGCCGAACCCAATCCCGCGATTTCTTGGTCCGTCATCGGATTCCCTCCCGATAACGACATCATCGGCACTCAGCGAACCCGCGCTGTAGTGCTAAGGAAGCCGCATCAACTTGGTCGGTTAAGGTAAGCAAGCCTTAACCATGCGCCCATGTGTGAACATTCGCTATTAAAGTCGGCCGCTGTGGCCGCAGCGATGTTTCACCAGTTAGCCAGGTGATAAGGAGAATGAACATGCGTAAGTCGCTGGCAGCCGCCGTGGTGGCTGTGCTGCTCATGCCGGCCGTGAGCCAGGCATTCAACTACACCACCACGACCGCCGTGGTCACGGGGGCCGGCAACCAAGCCGTTGCCAACATGGCCGGCACGTTTCGCTTGGCCGGCGGTGAGAGGATCACCAACGTCTTCGTCGAACTGGTGGACGCGAACGGTCGCGTCGTGGCGACCAGCCAGGGACGTGTTGACCGAGCGGCACACACTTGGGCGGCGGGCGGGGGACACTTCCAAGCGAAGTACTACCGCGCGATGTTCTTCGTCAACAACCCGCAGGGAACCAACCTCCAGATCTACCGTAGCGGGCTCTACCGTCTGCGGTAAACGAGAAGCTCAAGTCGGGCTTGCGAAAGGTCGGTAAACGAATGATGACGAAGAGCCGGGCAACTTTGCCCGGCTCGTGTATTGTATCTTTCCCAATTAAATCGAAATGCGTTCGACTTCATCCAAGTTGAGCTTGTCGTCGCGGCGGTCGTAGAGTTTCGTCGTGGGAGCCGACTCTTGATTTGCGAGCTGCTGTGCCTTTCCAGCGCGCCGCCGTTGGTACTGCAGAAGAGTCGTTAATTTGGCCCTCCGCCCAAGCAGCTTGACCCGACACGGGTCGGACTGATACGGTTCGCTCGTGGCTCACGAACTGACGATTTCATTTTCGGGCTCTTTATCAGTTACGTGCTACCAGGATTTTACCGCACTCGGTAGATTGCCATTTTTGGCCGGCGCTACCGGATGGGTTCACGCCGGTGTCGGCGAGGATTCGGCATTTCCGGCTACCAGCACATTGTCGACTGTCAAGCGGGTTTTGCCACGACGAGTGGCTCCTGGCATTCAGGCGCGCGGCATTCGGGCATTAGTTGTGAGTTCCTAATCTTCTTGGGGTAGAAGCACCGTGAGACACGGTGAGCCGTCGTCGTTCGGTCCGCAGATCGCTTTTAAGGTTACCAGCGGCGCATCGCCATCGGAGTTGTTGTTTCGTACGTGGAGCTGAAAGTGGAGCTCGGAACTGTCGCCGGAATTGGAACGAATACCGAACCGGAGCATGTTGAGCACGTCCCACAGGCGCCCGGCCTCATCCTGTCCATCAACACCAACGGGTACCCGCACGTACTCGCTCCACACGGCGGCGGTCAGGGCGACCGGGATGCGAAACCCGGCCTCTTTTGCCACCAAAGTCACGTCGATCAGCACACCGTCGACAATGGCTTGGGCGCGGGTGTAGCTGAAAATTAGTGGCGGGGTTAGCGCCTCGTGTTGTCCGTTATCGTCGGGTGAGTGGCGAAGGGGCGGTTCGGTATTGGGCATGGGCCTCCGAAATTGCGTTCGTGCGGTCTTTGATTCAGTAGCAGCGAGCGCAAGCCGCGTTTGACGCTCACACAGGAATAATCCCAATGGCTCGTTTTCGAGTACCAGTCGCTATGGAAAGAACGCTAATTCGATGTTGAGAATTGCACAACGATGACGGGGCTGGTTTTTAGGTGAGAGTGGCACTTTTCGAGGCATGGCTTCGACCGAAAATTCTTAAGGTTTTAATAATTAACGGCCGTGGCAGTCCGCTTTACATGAAATACCGGAAATCGTAAGGAAGGCTCGACAGCGGTCCCATTCGCTTGACAATTCCAGCCAAAAGTGAGGCGTAGGTAGTGGTGACGGGAAGCCGATCGTAGAGACTATCATTGTTCCAGTTCATTTTCGAGAGGGCAAGAATCTCACGAGCGCTCTCGTGAAACGTTCCGCTCCCGACGTGCCGTGTGATTCGAATGGGGTGTGGGATGCCCTTGCCCTCCTTAAAAAAGTTGCTGCCGATCGCCGAGCAGTTTCCCTGTGTCCAGAGGAGGTAGTCATAGATTCCAATGGGGAGAAGGAGCCCGCGCTCTAAAGGATAAGCGGCGGGCTCTCCTTTTGTCGCTCCTTTGGTCCGTGGAGCGTCGATTTTTATCCCCTGCCAGGGGGTGGATTGAGTGAGCGTTAGCAACTCGACGTCGTCGACGGTGGCAAGCGCGTCAAGGCATCCATCGACCTCTTCGCGGGTGAAGTGTGTCGTCTTGTGGACGACGAGGCGAGTGGGCGGACGTCCCTTTTGGGCCTGGTAAAGCGAGAGTGTCCGGGAGATCACCCGGTGCATGTCCGAACGCGGCAGAAACGGGTTGTCACCTTCGTACTCACCGGCACGGCTCTCGAACAAAAGGAACTGGAGGTTCGTGCCTTGCGAATCGAAGATCTGGCTGCAGCACGTGACAAACCGCCGCTCGGGTGCCTTGCGAAGGCAGTACCCGAGCCCTACGTAGGCGTGACGGTCCTCGAACCCAGCCATCTTCCACGGAACGCCGCCCGCTTTTGTGTACAGCGCGAGCGACAGTCGCCACGCGACGCTGCACCGGCACGGGTAGGTGAGTCCCCGGTCGTTGAGCACCTGAACAGGAATCCGCAAACCGCTTGAGACGGCCTTAATCGAATCGTGCAGGTTGAAGTCTGAGGCTTCATCGTCGGGTGAGCTTTCGAACGCAACCGCCCATTCGTTGGGAAGATACACGCACACAACATCGAATTGCGAACGAATCAGAGAGAGGCGGCGGAGCGCTGTAAACACGAGTTCGGCGAGTTTTTCGTGCGGTGTGAGCCCTGAGAGGGCTTGGTCGACCTCCTTCTGGTCCAGCACGACCACGCGTGGGTCGTCGTCACTCTGCGGGCAGTCGAGCCCGATGCCGTAGATGCTCGAGAACCCGTCGTAATCGACGAGGTAGTTCTTGCGCTCGCGAGGGGAGTGTCTGGTCCTTAGTTCGTGTATAGCCGTCAGAACTTTGTCGTAGGCGTGTTGTGAGCAGATGACGGCTAACCGCATAGGATCTGGTGCGGAAAACGGCATCTTACGGCTGTAGGGGCCATACGCGCGCAGCCCTTGAAGGGGATGAACCTCGAGGTCCCTCTCTCGCTCCGGGTGAAAGCGAAGGGTGGGCTCGGGAACCAGTTGGTAGGAGGGCAGGACGTTCTTCTGAGGGGTCATTTGGCCTGCCTCGCGTAAGCGGTGACGGTGCTCACCTCGAACTCAGCCTCTGGTTCGGCCTGACTCGGGAACGCGAGACGAAGTGGGTCGCCGCACTTCCACTTCAGGAACTCGATCCAGAGGGTGAGAAGGGAACTGGCTTTCTGGTTGTACCGACGAACCAGATCTTCACGCCCGATGTCGGAGCGATCGGCTCCGTCGTAGGGGGTGGTTCCGTTGGTGGTGATCATGAGTGTGGGCTCGAGCAAGAGCCAGAGCCGCTTGTCGCAATACTCGAGACTAATCCAGACCGCTTCGTGGATAGTCGGCCCCTTTGGATTGGGTCTTCGGATCGGGTTAATTCCCAGTGCCTTGAACGCGCCAACGTCCTGAGGGCGGAGACTGTCAGGCGAGGAAAGGTAGAGGATCCGCCCTTTGTGATTTTGCGAGCGGCGCAGACCGGTCTGTACGCTCAGCGCTTGACAGATGGCGTCATAGAAAAGCCCCAGTTCGATCGAGTCGTCGTATAGCAGGCGGCGGCTCTCGATGGAATAGCGTTCGAATTCGCGCGGCTGGTTGGTTTCAAAAACTCGCTGGAGATCGGCCCGCGTCCCGAAACCCACGATCCCTATTCTCCGGCGGCCGACGGTGATCCGGTCGCGGTGTTCGACAGCGACTTGTTTGACCTCACGCGCCCCACCAATGTCGGCCTGGAACGCGGTGCATGAGGACGGATACTTCGTGACCTCCAGGGCGTTCGTCCGCAGGACGGGCCACGCGCGCCCGACGTACTCGGGCATGACTGCCCGCCGCCGCTGCCGTTGAGCTTTGACGATATCGCGGACGGCCGGGAGATCCTCCTCATACGGCAGGAACAGGTCCGCCATGAGCTCGTCGAACCCGCCGACCTCGACAAGCCCGACTTGCACACCACGGCCCCGCGCCGTCCAGAGGAATTCGTGAACGCTTGCGGACACTTCTTCGCCGGCTTGTGCGAACCAGAACAGCCCGTGTGGGAACGAGTCGCTGACAGCAAGTGCCGCGCGCAGGGCGCTCATGACCGACTCGTCCCGCCCGCTGCACCCGATGACCGCGAGACCGCGGCGCCCGCACTCTGCAGCCAAGAGCGTCCTTAAGATGCAATCACTCTTCTGGACCTCGTCGGGAGTGCTTGTGAGCCTGCGGTACAGGAAGTCGCCGTGCAGCTTGACTAATAGGGGCCAGCGGTCGTTGGCGATCGCGTTCGTCGCGGACGTCGGCGCGTCGAAACTGGCGACGGAGAGCCCCTGCGGAAGGCGATCAGCGATCCCGTTCTGCGCGGCGGCCCGCTCGACCAAATAATCGAAGTTGGTTGTCCACACCACTTCCACCTTGCCGAGCGCGAGGAGCCCAGCAAGGCAGGCGTGACCGTACGACGGTCGCACGCCGCCGAGTCGACCTTCAAGGTAGCGGCGGCGGTCCGCTTCGTCGGAAAGGTATCTCTGGAAGTAGAACGCGTACTCGTCGCTATCACCGTTGGGCGGGAACCCAGCGAGGCCTCCGAAATACGATTGAACCTTCTCGTGGAAGATCCGATCGTTCAAATTCGGGAATCGGGTTGGAGGCAGTCGGTGCGCAGCACAATACAGCTGTCGCTTGATCTCCCACGTGAGCGTGGATGCGGTAGGCGCACCGGCCCCCACCGACGCGCCCGCCCCAAGCAGCCACATGATGTTGGGGCATCGCAGGGGGAAAAGGTTAAGGAAGTCGACCGGATCGATCCTCAGTTCGTCAGTTGGGCGGTTCACGAAGAATGCCTTGGTGAAGTTGAGCGGTTCCGGCAACGCCAATCAGAGGCTGCTTGATTTCACCCTTCAGCGTCCAGCAGATTAGTTAAAAAATCAACGTCCGTTGCACAGCCCTCACGGCACCTCTTCGGGCGCGACCCCGGCGGCCGCGAGTAACTCGTACAAGACGCCGATGCTCTTTCGGCTTTGGGCCACGGCTGTGCCACCAGCCTTGGTCCGCTTGCCGCTAAAGGTGAACAACACGCGCTTCTTGGCTCTCGAAAACGCGACAAAAAAATTACGCTTCTCCTCATCCGACTCTGTCGCAAACTTCCGCATGGCCGAGTCCTCGAGTCCCATGAACACGACGGTGTGATACTCGAGCCCTTTGCTTTTGTGAATGGTGATGATCGGAACGGCGTCGTCGCCGGTTGTTTCAGTCAGTGCCTGCCTCCAGTCCCCCACCGCCTGAAAACACTTCCATAGGTGAGAGATCAGGTCGCGGAACTGTTTACGCATGTACGTCGTTTGCAGGTATTGAGGAAACATCCTGCGAAAGGCGCTGGAGCCGAGAAAGTCGAAGAACCCGGCAACTAGTTTCGTGAGGGCGGCCTGATCAAGGTCAGCCGCCCTGAGTCTGTTCCCGAGTTCCGCGCACTGCGTCGCGAGTTCGCGCTCGAGTTGCCGAACTTGGGGGGCGGATTCGTCGTGGCCCCGTAATTCGCGCAATAGCCTCAGCAAGTTCGACCACGCTTCGCGATGCCTGCCGAGAACTGCAAGGCGGAGCCCGTCGAGCGCGACTATCGCGAGGGGTTCGGCAAGCAGATCCAGGAGGTCGGTTTCAACACGGGCCTTGACACCCAGCCTGCCGCATTCGCGAATGAGCGTTTCGGTGTACTCAGCCGGCTTGTTGCGGGTGAGCACGCAGATCTCGCGCGGGTTGATGCACTGGCCGAACACCCACTCGACCATCAACCCGGCCAGATGTGTGGCCTCCCGCTCATGGTCGGGATAGAGCAGCACCCGGCATTCGCCGTCTCCGTCGGCCCCGTTGTCTGCGGGTTGCGGCGGCATAGTCCCGGGCTCAATGGCGGCGATGAGGGCTCTCTGAATGCGAACTAAGTGGGGAGCCGAGCGGAAGTTCATGACCAGGTCGCGCTGGACGGCGTGAAAATCCCCACGGTAGACCTCAAAAATCCGGTCCATCGCGCCGGCCCAGGCCATGATTCGCTGCTTGGAGTCACCCACTGCGGTCACGATGGTGCCCGAGTTACAGAACAAGGTGCGCGTCAGTGCGTACTGGATTCGCGTGGTGTCCTGGAACTCATCGAGGAAGACGTGGGAATACGTCTGGCGGAGCGCCTTGAGAATCCGTGGGTTCAGCCGGACAAGAAACTCTGCAAGCCGCCCAATCATGTGGAAGTTGAGCTGGGACGCGGGGCCGCCCTTGAGGAGTCGCTGCCAGAGCGCTACGGCCACCCGGTTTTGGAGCGAGGTTGGCGCAGTCGCCGGCACGAGCAGTGCGTGGCCGAGAAACTCGTGCTCGTAGAAGCGGTCGACGCGGATGGTCGAGATCTCGGACATGGAAAAGCCGTACTCGGACCCGGTGAGGCCGTCGAGCAACTCCTGTGTCCGATTCTTGATGTCGAAGTCGATGACGTAGTTGAGAGTAGGGCGGTACTCCTCGGGGAGCGCGCTGCCGAATCGGTCAACGAGACTCTTTGCGAACGCGTCGAAGGTCAGGGAGTGGAATCGTTTCGAGAGCTCATCGCCACAGCGCCGCTGGACCCGATTGCGCAAATTTGCGGCCGCGTCTGTTTTGAAACTGATTGCCAGAATTTGGCGTGGGGCACGGCACGCACCGGTCTGAAGCAGGTAACACGCGCGCTGGGCGAGCAGCTCGGTTTTCCCCGCACCAGGCCCCGCAACGACGAGCCCGTTTGTTTGATCCCGCACGGCGTCAAGGGCGCTCGGCTCGAGCACCTTCACCCCGGTTGGTTGCCAAAGTTCCGGACCAATGAGCCGTGGCATGCCGTCCTTCCAATGTCATTTGAGTATGTCGCGGACCTTGCGAACGAGCCGCTTCAGCCGAACTGGGGCATTCTTCCAGAGTTCCTTTTCGCCGATGTGGTTCAGAGCGAGGATGTGTGTGGACGGTTTCCCGCGACCCAAGAACAAATGTTGGTACCAGATGAAGGCCTCGCGCTGCTTGGTCGAGTAGGTCTTGCCGGTGGACGTTACGCTCTTGAGGACCGCTCGACACGCAGCGTTAATCCGCTTATCGTAGGCCGCTTTATCTGTCGACCGTTTCGGAAGACGCGGCCCACGGGTTGATTTAGCTGCCCGGTAGCATGCCGGGAATTTCCGCAGCATCGCGAAGTCGATGTCGAGCGGATAGGAAAAGAAAACGTTCTCCTCTTCGAGTGCACGCAGCCAGGACCGCATTAATTTGCTGTCGCTCTCATCCCAGGTAGCCATTCCTTGAAATTCCTGATCCGTCAGCACCTCAGAGTCATCCCCTCGAGTGACCTTCAATAAGCGGTCGCGCGGTCGCCCGACCGCAAGAAGCTGATCGATCACGTACTTGATTCTGGCCCACCCGCCGGTCTCCCGCTCGCGGTCTAAATCGAGAAGCGTGACGTGTGGAATCGCAAGGTCGTTCAGGAGCCGCCAAAAGTGGTTCACGTGCCGGCCCCCGAGGGGGACGACTGAGATGAAACTCGGGTCGACCGAAACGTCTGCCAGTTCACAGAGCTTTGGCAGCACGATCTCTTCACTGTCTCCCTCGCACAGGATGACTAGGCGCGCAAAGTACAGTTCCGGGAACGCCCGGACCGCTTCGCGAACGTACTTGTGGGCCTCGTCAGTCTCCGAAGGAAGTTTAACGGCCTTGACGATTGTGGCGTGCGTTTTCGGGTTCAGGCGCAGATGCCGCACGGACTCAGGGGCGATTCGTCGAAGGATCGCAGGCGAATGACTGGTGAGGATCACCTGCCCCTGGGCAGATGCGGCGATCTCGGACAGGAGCTTCAGGATCCGCCCGAGGTAGTGGGGCGCGAGATGGTTCTCCGGCTCTTCGATCGCGAGCACCGTCAGAGTCGGGGTCTGCAAATCCTCCCCTCGGAGCGGCAGGTCCTTACTACCGCCGTTCGCATCGCTCATCGCCTGAGCTTCGGTGTGGAACACGGCCGTGATAAGAGTCAGGTAGAAAAGAGAGCGAAGTCCATCGCTCAGCCGGTCGACCGATTGTTCAGCGTCACCTTCGCCCGGACTGAATATCAGCTCGACTTGGCGCAACAGATCCTCGAACTGCGGATTGAGTGGGCGCAGCCGGACAGATTTTAGAACGCGGAAGTCGTGGAGCGCCGACCAGCTGCGGTTGATCATATCTTCGATCACCTTCACTCCGGCCTCGGCTCGGAACGCCGTGTTCGAATCTCCCGAGGCCTTCTCGACTTTATCCCGGATCGCATCGGACCACCTGATGGCGTCGAGCAGCCGGTACAGAAGCGTGCCAGCCGCCTGCCGAAGTTGACGCAACGGATCGCGTGTAGCTGGGACGTACAGCACATGAATTCTGGACCGGTGGTCCGCGAGCAGTTTGCTTTTGTGCTCGTCCTTAACTTCCTCTGCGGCGGTTGCGACCCACGCCAGCGACTCCTCCACGTCTCCTTCTGGCAGATTGGTGCGGGACCACTTGGCATCTAGTCGCACCCGGCAGAAAGGGGGCTCTTGCGCACCGTCGACACACATTTGTCGAAAGCAGGCCGGCACAGCGTCACCCACCTCGTCGCCTTCAAGCTCGGGAAAGTCGATCCAGGCTTCAATAAATAGGGTCTGATCTTTTGGGGGAACTACGTCCGCGTCGGGCAGAACGTGGAAATCACTTTTCTTGATGCCCCGGTCGCCCGAGGTGACGCCAAACAATCGCGCGAGGGCGATCAAGATCGCGGTTTTCCCCGACGCGTTGCCGCCAATGATGGTCGTCTGGTCGTCGAGATCGATTGTGACAGGGACGGGACCAAAGCACCGGAAATTCGACATCCTGAGGCGCGTGATTTTCATCGCTTTTCGGACACTCCTCGAGCGGTTAATTCTCCCGTGAACGTCTCCTGCGAACCGTGGCGGCGCTCGTAAGGCCGCTTCGACATTTCGAGACTAACTAAATTCATACTATCCGGCGATGGCGCTTGCGCGAGGGATAACAAGAGGGCGCGCCAGCAGGGCAAGGTCGTAACGAATTGGCTCGCCGCAACTGATCCGCCGTCAACCACCAAAAGTGCAGAACAGACCGCTTGTTCCGATTGGATCGCTTGTTCCCGAACTAACGAATCACAGACATTCGCGTTGTACTCGGAAAATCGGACATTGAAACGTACGGCCCGATTTCGTTGGCCGCGCGGATTTCGTGCCGTCGTCCGATGTGAAGGTCGTCTCGCTGCTCAGTGCCACGAAGAAGTAACCTGGTCGTCCGGCGATGCGCGGCGATTCCTCACGGCTTGACTGACTTGATCATGGGATACTGAGCCGCAATCACTGCCTGAAGTTCTGGGTAATGGTCGTAAACAAAGCGAACCCAGAATATGATCGGAACGCAGTACGCTTCGCGCTTGGGCGGAGACCACGCGTAATCGATCCCATGAAGCCGAAGCATATTGCTTGGCTTAAGTACAGCTTGGGTCGCGCTGTTGTCACGAAAACCCCAAGCCCCCCCTCCGCTGAAGCCCTTGGGCGACTGGTAGCCGGTGCTCTTTGTCATCGTTCCCGTTTCGCCATCTAGGTAGAGAGTATCCTTGGGATAGCCGAAGACGTGCTTGTTTACCAAGATCTTTCTGGGCTTCGCCATATGCGAGGTGCGTATAAGGGCACGGATCGGACTGTCACCCCACGCCGGGTCGCCCGCTGACCCAGGAGCGTGAATTGGGTGCCCGACAATCATCACAAGCACGCCCTGCGGAGGGTCGATCGTAGATAGCGCATCGAATGGGCACGCGGATGGGTGCGATCCTGGCTTCACCTCGATGAAGCCGAGATCACGTTTGGCGTGGAGCTCGCGTCGAATGTAAGCGGATGGCCTTACCGGAACTCGAAGTTTCGTACCGTCGCCGAAGCCCAAGAACGGCTTCTTGTCGATCACGTGCGCCGCAGATGCTACGAACAGCTGCTTGCCGATCTCCACAACTACCCCGGTCCCGATTTCGGGGTTCGTCCCGTTTGTTGCGTCAACGATGATCGGAATCGTGTAGGCGTAGATAATACGCTGTTTCTGGAAGATCTCTTCGCGCTTTTCGGGCGCCAGAGTCTTTCCATCGCCAATCACAATCTGTTTGGGTCCAAGTGGCTTTGGCTTGCGAGCGCCGCCCAAGAGCAGTCCTCCGGTTGCGCAGTTCGTCGAGATTCGGCGGAACCGCCAATTACCGCGGCAGCGTGTCAGCAGAAAAGAGCTAAGGGAGTTCTTGAAAAAGGCGAAGACGTGGTTCGTGTTGTTGAATGAGTTGGAACTGCTTATCGTGTGTCCACAATTCAACCCCGGTGGCAACCGCTACTGAGGCGATAACTACGTCGTTAAATGGCACTGTTATCCCGTTTTTACGGAGAACCGCGAGCAAGTCACCTACAGCGTCCCAGACAAGTTCGGGAGTAACCGTTTGTGCAAAAGCGTTTAAGAGGGCTAGAAGCCGGTTCCGGTCGGCCGCGTTTCTAGTTCCATGTAGCACTTCAGCTTTAACGGTTCCGCATATGCACCCAGGTAGTGACTGGAATAAGTTTAAAAACTTAACGTCACCCGACCGCAAGTAGTCGATGATGACGCTTGTATCGACTAGGGTCATTTAAGGTGATCCATTCCGTGCTTGGCGTCGAATACTCGTTGGTCGGAATAAGCATCAAAATCGTAGTCAGTTAGATCTTTTACGGCTGCAGCTGCGGCGGCCCACCGGTTTGCCGGTGTGGTTTCCTCCGAAGACGGCACTTGTGGTGAAATAGCCGCACCGGGAACGGCGAGACCAGCAAGCTGTTGAAGATAAACGTCGAGAGGCTGCCCGGCAGCTTCAGCTCGTTCGAGAAGTAACGAAGCCGTCTCAGTCGGCAATTCGACAGATACTGTTTTTTTGTCGCTTTGCTTCACTTGAGCCATTTGGTCCTCCACGACACTTGAGTGAATAGGATCACTCGCAATGGGGGGCCTTGTCAACGTCGTCTTCTCTGCTTCCATGAGTTCGGACGGTTTCATGGGAAGGACATCGAGGCAAACAAGGGAGGCTGAGTGCTCCCCGTCCTGCCCTCGAAATTGAGCGGCGTAAATGCCGACAAAGTAGAGGCCTGCGTAGCTTGCCGACCCGATTCCGCGATTGTCGAGTATCGTCCACTCGGGCTTCGGAATTGCGCCCATTCGCCCGGAAGCAATTACCTGTTGTTGTTTCAAAAGAAACGCGGGCCTGTAATTATCGGGAACCTGCCGCGAAAAAAGATTGACTAAATTCATGAGCTCAAGCCCAAGGATTTTGTCACGACTGGAGCTGAGCAATTCCGGAAATGATGCACTGCACTGCTCAACCGTAAAATCAGGAGCGAGAAGATATGTAGGATATGGGGCCGATTCAACCATCGACCTGAGCAGTCTTAATTGGCTCCCCTCAATGCTCTGATTCCTACGCGCCAACATCTCAACCAACTTTGTGTAAGCGGCGAGATCGACGGCTTGCAGGGGTTCGGGAGGAGAGGTTCCGTTTGTCATGATTATTCGCGTATTGGGATCGTAAGGACGATAGCCTGGTGCGTCCCCCAACATCTTACCGCCCGGAAAACGAGGTGTCTCGCGCTGCGAGTTCACGAGCAGCGCCGAACTCCTCGACAAACTCGATTTGGATCTGCACGGGATGCTCAGCCCTGAGGAGGCGCGAGACAGTGCTTAGCTAGAAAGTAAAATAACTTAGCAATAGTATCCATTTATTTTCCCTTTGCCCTTTTTGCCAGGAGCTCCGCCTCGGCCACGTAATACTTCACGGCCGTCAGATCGACTTTGGACGCGTTGCCGGACTTCACCAGTAGCTCGGTGTAGTTCTCCAAAGCACGCATCCGTTCGAAGTGCGACGTGTAGGCCACGGCGCGTTTGGTGGCCTCGGCCGCCGCGGACTCGGCTTCCAGCCACCGCATCGACCAACGGTAAAGTGTTTCGGGGGGAACCTTTTCTGGTGAGACGCTCGACAGTTTGACGTAGCCCTCGTAAGCGGCTCGGGCCGCTTCGGCGAGTCCCGTGTCGATCGCGTCTTTGGCTGGCGCTTTTTCGATCGCCGCTTCTGTGGCCGGTAAACTCGTAGGCGAAAATGCAGTCGCACCTGCTACACCCGCCGCGAAGCACAAGGCCGGGGCGATGACAGTACGAAGTCGCATCTCTGGAGTACCTCGTAAGGGGAATTCAGTCGTTGTGGGAGGTGGGCGGAGGGCGGAACGACGATCCGACCCAACCTCTTTTTGGGCGACTAAGTGGCTAGGGAGGTGTGGCCGCCTCACCCCCGGCCCGCGTAGCGAGGGCGGGCATCAACGTGTCTGCCGAGTACGAAAGAAATCGCACCGACCCGTCGGCAAAGGCGAAATTGCTACCGCCCGGGTGTGTTGACCAGAACGAGAACACGCTACACGGATCATCGAGCCGCCCGGATCGGTAGGAGAAGGGCCCAGCCGAACATCCCTCAACGGGGATCGACGTCCTGAGGTTAAATTCGCGCACTCCGAGGAGCATGTCACAGGAACCGGACAAATCTTGTCCGACCCCGGCGTACCACCACCCGAACATGTCGCCGCTCGATCCGGGCGGGCGCTCGCCGAGCACGAGGGTGTTTGAAGTTCCATCGGAGACGTCCGCGATGCGGACCTTTGAAGAGGCGAACAGAATGCCGTCTCGCGATTTATGATCCGTCCCGGTAACCCCAAGGTAATGGGTCAACCCGGGACGAAGGGTCGGGTCGGGCGTGACAGCATTGGTGCGCCCGTCAGAGGGGCAAATAAAGAACGGGAGACTCGTCCCGAGACCGACGTGAGCGGCCCCTTCAAACGGGCTCGCAGAGGCCCGAAATGCCGGCTCCACGGTCGCCCACAAAGGCGACTGTTCCAGGTGCGGGAGCAGCCACACCTGCCAGCCGAGGGCCGGGTAACGACTCGACTGGACCGGAAGGTACCCGGTGTTTCCGGGCGGGTAGCGAGACTGGGTATCGTGATGCAACTGAAGAGCGAGTCCCAACTGCTTCAAATTGTTTTGGCACTTGGCCCGTGCCGCTGCGTGCCGCACCTTTTGGATCGCGCTCGTTGTCAGACCCACGAGAACCGCGATGATCGCCATTGCGACCAGGAGCTCGATCAACGTGTATCCGGGGCGGCGGGTAGGGCTCATGGTTGCTGTCCCTCCCGATTCACACTCCCGCCTACGTCGGTGAATGTCTCGACGAGAAGGGGAGTTGGTGTACCGGCACCGGCGCGGGGTACAATTGAAAGTTCGATCCCACCCCCGCTACTTGGTGGGGGTGACACGCACTTAAGTTCGAGCGCGACGCCGCCTGCGGGAAGTCGAACGAAGGAAGGGTTGAGCCATGCGGGGCAGCCGATGAGTTGCAACTCGCCTGGGTCGCTTGCTCCCCGAATGGCAACCTGGCGGTTTTGACCGACCAGGTTCTCGGCGCGCCGCGCGGAGAAGAGAACACCGTCCGCCGCCGGCGCAATTTGGGAACGGTACACGATGTAGATCCGAAGTGGAAAATCCAGTTCCTGCCCACCGTACTCGACGAAGAGGTGGGCGTCGGTTTCGAGCGTCATCGCTCGCCCCGGCGCATCGATCGTGACCTCGAGATTTAACGCGCCCCGTAACTCGGCCCCGCTTTCCGTCATTTCGGATGACGAGACCAAGCCGACTGAGCGCACCCGGACCAAATTCGAGTCACACCGAAGCCGCCGAAAACTCGGTGTGACCCCGGCGCCGACGGGATAGATGATCGACACCTGCTTTTGAATTGCCGACCCGGTGTCAGCAGATGTCGGTGCGATTACTGCGGGAGAGAGTATCGGTCGGGCCTCGCCCTGCCACGCCAACCGAACCATTTTCGGCCCGACTGGATCATTGGTGAGAAAGCGCAGCGTCGCGTTTCCCGGTCCAGCTTTCACGTTGAGATCAACACCCACCTCTGCTTCTCCCCGTGGTGGGACCGAAGTCGGTGGGCGAACCGAGGCACACGTGCACGTTGATTGTACCTGCTCCACGGTAAGCGGTGCATCACCGGAGTTTTTGATGGTGAAAGTGGCCTGCTGAAGTCCCGTCGGGAGGATCCCGAGGTTCACCACCACGTCCCCGGTTTCGAGTGTGGGCGGCGCGCTCTGGTGCGGCGTCCAAAAGAACACGGCACCCGCACAGGCCGTGACGACACCAGCCACCACGGTGGCTGCAAGTACCGGTCGTTGACGACACAAAAGGGTAGTCCCACGCGCGATACGAATAAGGGGCCACTGAGCCAGATAGAGAATGCCGATCATTGCCGCTGCCGCCAAAGCGAGTGCAGAGCGGCCGAACCACGACGGTGCAAGACGGTCGCTGTAATCGTCCAATTCTGCCGTCGCGTCCGCCGGCCGGAACGCGAGAACATTTCCGGTCCAAACCTTTTCAAATTCATCCCACGTCAGCCGAAATGCTGGGAACGGGGGATCGAGGAGTTCCACGCCTTCGTCGGTCGCGCGAAGCAGCACAAGAAGATGGGGCTCGGGTTTCCCGTAAGCGAACTTCGACTGCACAATGGCGGGCGTGGGTAGCCGCATGGCGTCTTGGCGCGAAGTGAGGTGAAAGCCCCGCGAAGCGAGTCCCACTTTCTTGCCGGCCGCTTCGAGATCGGCGAACGAGTGCGATCCGTCCTCGCGTGGCGGACCGAGTGCCGCCTCGGCATCGTGCCAAGACTGATTCACATTGAAGAGGCAACAGATCGTGTAATAGCTTGTAAGGCCGCACGTTCGAAAATCATCGAGACGTGCCGAGGTGCCGACCTCGGCGGGGCCGGCGGCACACACATCAGCGGGCACCGCAAGGCAAGCAAGGGCCACTACGGAGGCAATGAATTTACGCATGCCGGTGTGCCTTTCGGCGTCGGTTAAGGACGTACGCGCTACACCCAACTAACGCAAGACAGCTAAACGAACCCGTCAGCCAGCGCCAGTCCTTCCACCACGGGGTCGGAACGAATGGGGTAAGCTGCTTGGCCGATCCGAGCGGTGCGGACTCGACCGCGGCGGAGATTAAGTCTTTGACGTTTTTGCCCGGGTCATCACTACCGGAAACGAATTGGGTCTTACGGTGCATGTCGATAACACGGCTCCCGACCGGAAAGCCGAGTTTAAATTCGCCCTCTGGGGTGACCTCATTCCATCGCGAGTTCGCCACCTCGAGTTCGGCCGTGACCGTGCGAAACACTTTTCCCGACGGTTGGACTTCGACGGTGAAAAAATCGGTGACGACCTTCTGCGGAACGAAAACTCCGCCCCCCAACGAGTGAAACGCCTCGACGCGCATCTCGCGCTGCGGGACGATCGTTGCGTCCTTGCGCACGACCGTGGCCCGAATCCTGACGGGAAAGAAGTTCTTGTCGGGGTCGACGGTGATCTCGTACCCGTACTCGTCGGTCAGTCGACTATGTTTAGCCGCCCGGATCGGGTCGACCGTGAACCGTAACAGGGACGGGTTGACCGGATCACGATCCACTTTCGCGGAGCGGGCTCGCGGGCGCAGTGATTCCGGTAATTCGAACTCGCCGGTCGCGTTGCGAAAGAAACCGAGGTAATCGAGGCCGTCGGCCAATGGAACTGGCTTCGGAACATCGATCAGCCCCTCGTTGGAGCCGTCGTAGTAGGAGCGCATGGACTCCCCGTCGTAAACAATCACCGCGGCTCGTTGCTTCGCCCCTTTGTCCCCGAAGGAGAACATTTCGATCCGGCGCCGCGCGCCCTGCTGTTGGTACACCTGGCGGTGGTACCCGGACGTCGATTTCGTCTCGACTCGTCGCCCGTCCGCTTCAACCTTGTACTCGCGAAGATCGATCCGCATTCCGACATCGAAGCTGTTGACCTGCCCGGTCGCTCGGTCCAGTTTTTGGATGAACTGGTCGGGGGTGAGGACGGCGGGCGGTTGACCGACCCCGCCCGCCGTGACAACGGCCCAGACCACGATCGCGTGAGACATGCAGGCGGCTCCGCAGGCGCAATACGGTGAATGGGCCAAACGAAAAAGTGGCCGCCGAACGCCGTTGTGGTTGGACTCGGCGGCCTGCGGACGTGCTTAGTTGGCGGGCGCGACCGCTGCCGTACAAGCGTTCGGCTGCGGCCCACTGCCGGTCGAAGAGGCCTTCCTGTCGCAGTTATCTGTCGTGGTTTCCGTACTGCTACAACCGCACTGAGCGGGTGACGTCCTCGTGGCGGCGACCCATTTGCACGTCGGGTCCTTGAATTTCTTTCCGCAGGCGTTTCCGTTGACCCCGACAGAGTTGACCTGACACGCCGACAAATTGAGTCCGAACACGTTCGTGCTCAGGCACTGTTGCGTTGTTGGCGTGGAGTTGCCGGGAATGATGTCGTAATCGACCAGACAGCCCGAGCAATTGCCCTTGCAGTCCGCTTCCGCTTTACCCCCGCACGTGACGAACCCGTCCCCTGTGGCCTGGTCGCTGCAGTAGGTGGTGAGCAAGTAGAACTTGCACGGGACCGCCTTGCCCACAGTCCTCTCCGCCTGCTTGGAGGAGAGCGCCCGGGATCCGCTCCCTTGCACCAAGTTTGGTGCTGCTAAACCGACCGCGCCGGCGACCAACACGCAGGCCCAAAATCCCTTTGCACGCATGGTCATACTCTCCGCGTCGTGACGAGAACCAAACTGGGCGATTTCTTTAAGGCCGGGGTCTCACGAGGGCGGTCACTTCGATCGTGAAAACGACGGCATTCATTTGGTCGAAAGCAGTCACCGTCATCATGAGACTGCCGCTGAAGTCGGGCTCGCGCGCGGGGTCGAACTCCACGACACCCTTGGCTTCCTGCCCGGCTTCGAGTCGGGTGGTTTTAATGTTGAAGGACAGGCACTCGCAGCTCAACTCGACTCGGCGCCAAGACACCAGATTTGGGGTTCCGTTCGTAACGGTAACTTCGGCCGAACGCACGCCTTTATCGACCGTTCCGAAATCAACTGCGGTCGGAGAAACCACGACAGCGGGCGCCCCCGTGGGTGCAGCCGCAGCGGTTTGGGGTTTCATCGCATCCCGACATCCGCAGGATGTGACAAGGGCAATGATGAGCGCGCATCGCGACACTATTTACCCCTTGTTTGAACTGATCAACTCACCTTAGGTGCACGAAGGTGTGAGTTGCTTGAGTGAGTTGAGTCGTTCACCACCAATTGTCACATGAGGCTATCCGTCGCCCCCGACGGCGTCAAAGTAATTCGTGGAATTTCTCTGCCTCGTGAGCTTAATGAATTATCATGTCATTAAGCTCGGGAGTGAAATTATAATTAATCTTAATATATCCAAATTGATGAAGTGGCGAGAAAGTGGGCAGTGATGATCGCAAAAAAGACAAAAATGCCCTGTAAATAGCCACCTTCGCTGCAGCAGGACTTTCGGGTTCAGTGCGATGACGCGCGATGTGTCGATGCAGGCGCCAGCAACGGGTGGACTCGAACCTCGGTCGGGAACGCAGCATTTTTGAATGCTGCGTTCCCGACCGAGGTTCGAGCGATACGCAGCAGCAGACCGGCCTACATTCTAACAGATGTGGTTTACAATTTCAGTGAATATCGAAGAAGTTTTAGACTTTCTCTGAATCCGAAAATACAATTGCCCCTTCCAAATTCGACAATTTCCGGGTCGGAGATCGCTGTAAGACCCGGATCAGCTGCCAACGTTTCATCCTCGATAATGGACGGCTCTCCACGATCTCCACGACATCACCGAGATGTGAATCGTTCATCTCGTCGTGTGCGTAACAAATGGTCCGGCGTCTGAGAAATTTACCGTACTTTGGATGCCGCACCATCCGCTGGACTTCAACGCGGCGGGTCTTGCTGTTGACATCCCTTGTTACCACGCCTTCGAAGGTACGCCGAGTATCGCTTTTGGTCACCGGACTCTTGGGTCGGACTTGCGATCCCTGTGCAAGTCCAGCTTTAAGGGCCTCCGAAGCTGGCCCCGGGTTGGCGTGCTCGTGCGCGGTCAATTTGTTGAGGATGGCAGCGGGCGCACCCGCTTTCTTTAACGAGGCTCCCAGCTTTCGCCAAAGGCGGACCTCACCACCAAGTCTTTTGGCGGTGAATTTAGCGAACGCAGTCGTTGGAACACCCTTCGCTTCGAGTAACAGAGCAACGCGAGGGATCGTGTCCACCGATCTTCTATCCCGGTCTTGGCGCTGGAGCACGGCTTGAGCCGCGAGGGCATACCTGGATTCATTCAAGTAGCGGCGAGTAATATCAATGAGCCCGCTGCGCCGCCCATCACCCGAGATGTGCTCAGCAAGACAAAAGAGCGATTGGCGATGTATGTCTTCCTCTAAGGATGGCTTTTGGCGCAGCGAAGCGTCAAGCAAAATTTGGTGAACGAGGCGACAAACGGTGCGATGACTATGATGCGGACAAACCGTTAGAACGACCAAACTGCGATAAGCAAATTTCCACGCTTGTCCCCGGACCGACTTAGTCAACGAATGAATCGCCAACGCCGACATATGGTCTTTTGTCGACCCCTCCGCCTGGGACAGCAGGGTAACAAAATAGCTGAACAGGCTCGGGAAGTCGCGGGGGAACGCAAAGTCATCGACAGCACTATCGTTCGAGAGAATTAGCTCGAATTCATCAATGTTTAGCCCCTTGAGTCGCGGTGTTAGCAGCGGCTCCGGCTCTTTTTTCTTATTTTGCGCGGCTGGATCCACGGTCAGCCTCCATGGTGCGTCGAGCGATCACCCTCGATCACCCGGACGTATTGTACACTCTCGGGGGGCTGCGGGTGCGTTACGACCTCCCGAGCGCCGAGGGCTCCGGACACTAGATCGAGTGCTCGTCCGTACTTTGGGTCTGGGGCCACAGCCTCGGTGGTAGCGGCAACGAAATGAGGGTGGCCGTGTGCGTCAAAGCACGTGGGCACGTGCGTCGGGATGGCCGCTGGATCCGCGAGCCGGATCATAATACCCGGCGTTAGAAATGGCTGGCGATCGATTCCCAGATATTTCCGAATATCGGTCATTGTGATCGGGCGATTCAAACTAGCTTCGAGGGTGCTTAGATCCTCTTGAGACGCCCAAAACATGTTTGGAACGGCCCCGCGGAAGCGAACACCCGGTCGAAGATACTCCTTGAACGTTAAATCATCGGTAATAGATTCAGCCAGTTCCGTAGCGTCTTGAGTTGGCAGCGCGTCTGCTCGAAAATAGCGGTGATGTATAAGTCCCATGAGCGGAGCGACATGGCGTACTTCAGGTGGGGGAGGGAGTTCTGCTGAAGGACCCGCACACACCAAACAGGACTCACCAGCGCCGGCAGCCGTACCAAGAGCCGCTTGCGAGTCGGTAACGGGATCACTGGTCGAGGAGAGGTGACGCCCGAATGCTGAAAGGCGTGAATAGGCGTCAGCCGAACGGCCGAAGAGGACGTCCTCGTTCATCTGCTCGAGGAGCTTCTTGCACTTCGGTTCGGCGCTGCTTCTGAGCCGATTGTACCACTCACCCAATACATCCTTCGACTCGTGCGAATCGATAAGGGCCGGAAAGTCCATAGCGGCTTTCAATGCGGTTGTTTGTGTGAAGGTTTCGACGCGAATGGGGGCGCAAATACGGGACAACTGGCAGAACCAGATGGACTGAGTAAAAGATTGTTATTTGTGCCATCTGCCCTGTCAAGTGGAGATGGGCCGATTTTTAGGGACAGTTTGCTCAGAGGCCGATTGCCGGCCCCTTAATACCCTGCCTCGATCCACTGCTCGCGTGCTGCAAAAATGCCACCGAGACCCAACACCCGCACGCAGGGAAGATGTGAAGAGTGAACAATCGCCGAAATGCCTTGCGGAGTCAGGAGATTGTCTCGTAGATCGAGCACCTCCAAACTGGAGAACCGAGGGCCCCGAATGATCTCCTCCGCTCCATAGTCCGTTATGTTGTTGGCCGTTAGTCCAAGGACTCGCAGGCGCGAGGCCACGCTCGATGAGGATATGGCCGCCAGTCCCGCGTCGTTGAGTCGGTTGAAGTTGAGGTGCAATTCTTCCAGGGCAACTTTGTGCTGCGAAAGCGCCTGTGAATGGGCGAGACTTTCTGCTCCCTCTGGACCGATTTGATTTCCGGACAAGTTAAGCCGCTGAATGCCACTAAGCCACGAGCATTCCCTCGCCAAAAGAGTGCAGCCTGCTGGATGTATGTCACTCGCGATAAAGTGAACGCCCGAGAACCGGCCGGGGAGTTCCGATGTAACGAGCGAGCGAACGTGAGACCACATGAGGTCTGAAAAATTCACATCCTCCACGGTGGGGCAGTGTGCGAATATTTCATCTGCATCCGCGTCGGTCTGCGAGGGCCAGAGAACGACGCGCCACGGAAAGCCGCGTCGGAACGTCATTCCGGCGTACCCAAGGCGTTGGAACGGACGCTCCCATTCACTCCAATGCTTGGCCCAGAGGGCCTGCTCTCGGTGATACAGGGCGGCCCAGTTGCGGTCGTCGGGGAAGATTTTTGCAAGCTCGCATTGAACACGGATAAATTCTGCCCGGGCGTGGCGCCCGTGTTCATCCAACCAGTCAGCGAACACCACCCGTGGGGTGTCGTCGTCCGGGTCAGCGCATACTGCACTCGTCAGTGCAGCCTCTTCCCAAGACACGTTAATCGCACCACAGATCGGGGTCATGGGGCGGGGGCTATAGTCCGGCACAGATCGATCGTCAACTGCAAACCGCGGGGGCGCGCTCAACTCGGCCCCCGACTCGCAAGGAAGTGAAGTCACTGAGGCGCGATGCGTAACTTTCAATAATGATAAATTTATCGTCATGCATTTAACGACACCACGCGTATGACGTTTATGTCAACGTGGATGCCTTCCTTCAAATCGCTTGTGTCAGGCTGAAGAGTAGCACCTCCTGCTCGGTCGGGTACCGGAACTTGTGCTAGGCTGCACCCGGCTATTTCGGGAACAGAAATGTGCAAAGTCGAGGCCAACTGCGACCAACGAACGCTTCGGCCGACCTTCGGGTTTCTTCATTTTAACTCCGCCAGCACCCGGAGTGTGTCTCAGATCTCTGGCACCCGGCAAGGGCGAAGGGAAGTGATGAGCAATGGAGGTAACACCGCGACTTCCGATGGACGGGTGCGGTTACCTACGACTTGAAGACCCGCGGCGGAATCGAGGAAGATTTTTTAGATTCAAGTTCAGCACCGTATCGCTCGACAGCATCGGCCACGGTAATTCCTCCCGGGAACGCCCTTTCGACGAAATGCGTCCGAAACCCATTGGCCACTGCACAAGCGCCATCGCGTCTTTCGTTCTCCGCCCAGAGCCGGGGTCGGCCTGTGACGCGACGCGGATAACGAGGACGACCTCGACGGAAAAGCGCCTTGACTCCGTACTGCGGTACGGGGTGTACAATGCCGGCATACGAATTCGAGGCGGGAATTATCGAGAGAGACAAAAGGGCGTGACGGTAAGCAGTCGTTTCTGACCGTGCCGACTGTCGCGGACGAAAGTCGGGCGCACGGCACAACGGTCGTGTAACCGCTCCGGGTAACTGGGCATCTTATTTGCGTCGAGAAGAATTGATCCGGTCCAGAACCTGAGCCGACAATACAGGGGGGGGAAGGATTCATGTTTCCGCCGGGCGCCAGACTGGTCAAGTTACTCGCCACGGTGACGGCGTTATTGACCGTCGCCACCGGGGCGCCGTGCGTCCAGTGCGTCTGCCCCGACGGACGAGTAAAATACTTCTGCCCCGGTCCCTCCGCCTTCGGGGGCTGCGAGGGTTCTTCCCTTCCTGGCACGACCGAAGTCAAGCCGTGCTGCTGCCGAGCCGAGAACACGGGGCTCAGCTGCTGTAACCGCGCGATACAGGAGCATTCCGCCCGGTCCGCGGGCGACAAACAGGTTCAAACTGTCGAACCCTGTGGCTGCCAGCGAACGCTCGTGGCTGACGCCCTCGCCTACACCGCCGAGGACGCGGGCGATGGTGATCGTTTCGAGGCCGTGGCCGCCGTTGCCTGGATAGGGCACTCGGTCGCTTTGGAGCAAACGCCCCTCTCTGGTTGGACCCAGCGCCTGTTCCTCCTGCCCCCGCCCGATCGTGTAGTCCTTTTCTGCCACTTCACTTGTTGACCCGCGCCCGAAGCTGACGCGACCGTTACTCGTCGTCGTCCTTCGGTCAAATCCCTCTAATTCAGGCCTCCTCAGAGGCTCTCGAACACCCACAATTGTTCCCGATCTTCGGGTCGACATCCTCACACCGTGCCGACAGCGCGGACCTTCGCTTCCTACAGTGGGGCGGGGTACGACCGCGATATTCTGTCGGCGAAATTGGAGAAGGTCCATGTATCTGTTCAAAGCGAAACTCACCACGACCCTCGGTACTGCGTTCGCGGCCGTTCTGTTCCTCGGCGCTGTCACCCCGGCGCAAGCGGCCCCGCCAGAGGGAATGCGGTGGAGCGACACCTCAGCGCCGTATTCCACCCGCCGCCAGAGCCAGTCGACGCGGGTCGGCCCGACCGTCAGGTCGCCCCTGTTCTACAGTTACCCTCCGGTTACGATGACGCCCGCCGTCGCAACTCCGACCACCACCTCCGTTCGAGGGCCGGACGGGATCGTGCGGACCTACCCGGTCGAAGGCCCGGTCGTTCAGCAAGGGGCACCAGCGTTCGTTTCCGTTCGTGGGGCCGATGGGGTCGTTCGGATGTATCCCGTCGCGGGCAGTCCGTCTGCGGTACCGGTCGTGACGCACCCCTGCCGCTGAGTCGCGAGATCGGTCGGTCGCGAGTGGTGCGGTCGGGTCGGTCTGCTTGAGTAAAGGAGGTCGGACCTCGGCCGCGCGAACAGCGGAAGTGGTCCGGCTTCACCTCTTGGACCGAAACTCGATCCGCGTGATCGTCTTGCCGTCCGGGGCCAGCACCATGCGGGTAATCGAGGCCGTCGCCGGTACGTCCTTATACGGGCACTGGCGGCCGTCCAACAGGACTTCGGTTTCGGTCGTGAGTTGAGCCTCGGCCGGCGGTGGAACTTCAACGGTCTCGCGAGGCAATTCCTTCGGGAGGACGAGTCTCATGTTGCTCGGTCGGTCGACCGCCTTCGGCCGGTCCAAACTAGCGGTTGCGGTGGGACTGAGAGACAGTAGAGCAACGAAGGCCCCGGTCAGACGGGTCACGGGAGAGTCTCGGTGATTGATTAGCAGTACAGCGCGGGTTTAGTTTCTAGAG
>HG799464.1:1086631-1164784 GCA_000531095.1 Gemmata massiliana
GGGTCCACTCGCGAGGTCCGCAACCACCGAACCGAGGTACTTCTGCAAGGTGTCGCGAGCCGAGGCCTGGTCCCACCGTGCGGTGACCAGGAACTCCTGGAGGGTTCGGACCGCGGTCCCGGCTTCGAGTGCGATGGGCTCAATACTCTTACGCGACAGATCGGACAGCAACCCGCGGCAATATGTGCCGAAGTGCTTGGCCGTACGGTCCTGGCCCAAGTGCCCTCGGAACCGTCTAAGGTATGCCGCGAACGCCGGACCAAGGGCCACGATCTCCCGCTCGGTCATCGGTAATCCTCCCCGATGAACAGCTTACGGAACGCTGGAAAACCCGCGCTGTACTGTTAGATGGAAGAACCGGTGCCATGTTGGCAAGCCTCGTGCCAGTAAGCGGAACCGGACGAGTAAACGGACAAAACCTATTTGACGGCAACAACTTTCGGACTTCTGATGAGTGTGGGGTAGGTTCTACTTTCGATCGATGTGCTAAAAGCGCGGGCACCACAAGCCCGAACACGGGCAGTCCGACAAGGGGCTCCCATGCGGTCAAAAGGACGATGGAAATTCATTCTGCTGATGAGTGGTTACTCTCTCTGGGGCGCCAAGCCTCGGTGACTTAGCACCAGCGAGGGAGGGTAAAAGCCTGAAGTCCAAAAAACGTATCGTTCTTGTACATTACGTTGAACAGCACTCGACCCTAAATCCTCGTGCGGCTTCGGCCGAGTATGGGGTATAATCCTTTTATGTTTCGGCTCGCTTTTGCAATATGGTTTCTCTCGACGAGCGTTTTCGCGCCCGCACTGTGCTGCTGCGCGCCGACGCCGTCCGTGAAACCCGTCGCGGCGATGCCGGTTGCTTCGGTCCCGAGTGAGTGCTCTCACTGTCACGCGAAGCCGACACAAGAAAGCTCGCCTGGAAAACCAAAGCCCTCGGAATTTCCAAAGAAGTGCCCGGACAAGTGCCCGTGCCAGGACCGTGAGCTCGGCTCGGCGCCCGAAAGTGGTGTGGACCTAAAACTTTCGGCACCCGTTGAGGGCACCTGGCAGCCCGCGACTGTAATCTTGTCGTTCGCGGTTATCGCTTACGCGATGCTTCCCGAGGTCGCGCCAGGAGCGACCAATCACACGGGACCGCCACCCATTTCGGGTATCGAACTTCTCCACCGCATCCACGTTCTCGTCTGCTAACACTGCTCACGTCGCGTGAGTTCGTTCGCGTGCGCTAGGTACTTTGCGCCACGCCGAGAGCGGACTCGTCAACAAAGCAAAATCCGTAATACCGTCGACGGTGTTCGCCGCACATCTCTGGGCCGTTTGGTCCACGATGCCGTGCTCCGACACGTGATCGTTTGCGAGTAGGAGATTCCGTATGTCCGAGCTATCAAACATTTCCCCTGGGCCGCGCCGCTTTGGTGGCCCGAGGCAGGTTCTGGTCACACTCTTTGCGCGGTTGCGATTCGTTGCGATCCTGGGCGTCATCGGTCTTGCGATAGTTAAGTGGGATCTGCTCACGGCCCACTACGAGAAGTGGACCCGGGTCGCACAGGACGCCGACCACGTCGCGACCGACACCGAATTCTTTTGCCCGATGCACCCGCAGATCGTGCGCGACACCAATAAGGAGAAGTGCCCGATCTGCTTTATGCCGCTTTCGAAGCGAAAAAAGGGCGAGGGGAGCGACGCCTCGCTGCCGCCGGGCATCGTGAACCGGGTGCAACTCTCGCCCTACCGAATCGTACTTGCCGGGGTGAAGACGACTCCGGTTACGTACCTGCCGCTTGCCAAAGAGATCGCGACCGTTGGTACCGTGGAGTTCGACGAGCGCGGGCTCAAGCATGTGGCCGCGCGCGTCAAAGGGCGGATCGACAAGCTCGGCGCGAACCAGACCGGGCAGATGGTTCACAAGGGCGACGCGCTCGCAACGCTCTACAGCCCCGATCTGGTCGTGACCGTGCAGAACATGCTCGACGCCCGGCGCGCGGGGAACAAAGAACTGGAGAAGATCTCGCGCGAGCGACTCGGGCTCTGGGGCATCGAGGCGGACCAGATCGAGGAGATTTTAAAGACGGGCAAACCGGCCACCCAGGTCACCGTGCGCTCGCCGATCGACGGCCACGTGATCCGAAAATACCAGACAGAAGGGCGCTACGTGGACGAGGGCACCGCGCTCTACGACGTGGCCGACCTGAACACCATCTGGATTCAGGCTCAGGTGTACGAGGACGACTTGGCGTTCTTGCCCGCCGAGAGCCACGAGCTTTCAAAAGACGACCGCTTACCGGTAAAGGCCACAACCCGCGCGTACCCGGGTGAAGCGTTTGCCGGGACGCTCTCGTTTGTCTACCCACACGTCGACCTGGAGACGCGCACGCTCACGGTGCGCTTCGAACTGTCGAACCGAGACGGGCGGCTCAAGCCCGGAATGACCGCGACGGTGCGGCTCTCGCTGCCCCCCGAAAAATTGTCGCGCCTCGGCGGCTCGGCTGCGCGCGTGAAACTCGATGGCAGCAAGGTGCTCGCGGTTCCCGAGGCGAGTGTTATCGACACCGGCTCCCTGAAGCTCGTTTACCGCGAGGAATCGCCGGGGGTATTCGAGGGCGTGCGCGTCGAGCTCGGCCCGCGGCTCGCGTCGGCGGACGGTGCCCCATACTTTCCGGTCATTTCCGGCCTCGAAGCCGGCCAGACGGTGGTGACCGCCGGCTCGTTTCTCGTCGACGCCGAGACGCGGCTCAACCCGGCCGCGGGCTCCATCTACATCGGCGGGAGTGGGAGCGGCACGAAGGGGGCGGCACCCGTGCGCCCGTCGACGCCCGAAGACACGGAGCAAAAAGTCAGTGCCGGTCTCGCCAAACTCGCCCCCGAGGATCGGGCCGTGGCCGCGGCACAAGGCACCTGCCCGATACTCGCCGACAGCGCGCTCGGTTCGATGGGTAAGCCCGTGAAACTCGCTCTTGATGGGAAGCCGGTGTTTCTCTGCTGCAGCAACTGCGAAGAAAAGGCGAAGGCCGAGCCGGTGAAGACGTTAGCCCGGGTCGAGGAGCTCAGAGCCACCAAAAAGGACAAGGCACCAACTCCCGATGAACAGGAAAACAAGATCCGCGCGCAGCTCGGGAAACTGTCGCCGGAGGACCGTGCTCTTGCGGAAAAGCAACGGCTGTGTCCGGTGACCGACGAGCGGCTCGGTTCGATGGGCGTGCCACTGAAGGTACTGGTGGGCGACACTCAAGTGCTCATCTGTTGCAAGGGCTGTCGGGACGAGCTCCTCGCCAAACCGGCGGTGATGCTCGCCAAGGTGCGAGAGTTCACGGGCGGGCAGTTCCCAAAGAAATAACTCACAGAATCAACATCCAAAAGGAGAGTCCTATGCACGCACTTATTCGAACACTCGCTCTAGTCGCACTGTTTACGGTCGGGGTGCTGACGGTGGGTTGTCAGAATCAACCCGGTTCCTCAACCAAGGACGCGCCCAAACTCTACGACGTGACGGGGACTGTCGTCTCGCTCGACCGCGAGAAGAAGAAGGTCACCCTGGACCACGAGGACATCCCGGGCCTCATGAAGGCGATGAAGATGGACTTCGCCGTTTCGGAGGCGAATGTTTTAGACGGCATCAGTGCCGGCGACCGCGTCGCTGGAAAACTCAAAGCAGACGGTGGCACCTATGTCGTCACGAGTCTCGAAAAGCGCTAACGGATTATTTTTGAGTCGGAGAACACGCTCATGATTGAGAAGCTGATCGAGGCCTCCGTCAGAAACCGGTTCGTGGTGCTCGTGGTGGCCGCGACGCTCGCGGTGCTGGGCGTCTACGCCACACTCAACACGCCGGTGGACGCGATCCCGGACCTCTCCGAGAACCAGGTGATCGTGTTCACCGACTGGCCCGGGCGGAGCCCGCGCGAGATCGAGGACCAGATCACCTACCCGTTGTCGCTTCGGCTGCAGGGGCTCTCGGGGATCAAGGCGGTCCGGTCGTCGTCGGAGTTCAACTTCTCGATGATCACCCTTATTTTCGAGGACAAGACCGACTTCTATTTCGCCCGCCAGCGCGTCCTCGAGCGGCTCACCCAGGCCCCGGGCTTTCTCCCGTCCGGGGTCGTTCCGTACTTGGCCCCGGACGCCACGGCGCTGGGACAAATCTTTTGGTACACCGTCGAGCCGAGCCCCAAGCACCCGGTCGACCCGGGACGCCTCTGGGCGCTCAACAAGTTCTACATCGCACCGCAATTAAATGCCGCCGCCGGGGTCGCCGAAGTGGCGCCAGTTGGTGGGTCACCACTCGAGTACCAAGTGGACGTCGAGCCCGAGACGCTTCGGGCGTACGGAGTGACGGTGGGCGAGCTCTACACGGCCGTCTCGCGCAGTAACCTCCCGGCCGGCGGCGGCGTGATCCAGAAAAACAATGCCGAGTACATTGTTCGCGGCGTCGGGTGGATCAAGGACAAAGGGGACATCGAGAACACGGTCATCAAGGAGGTAAACGGGACCCCCATTTACATCAAGACCGTGGCCTCGGTGCAACTCGGCACGCAGTTTCGCCGCAGCGTGTTCGAGAAAAACGGGAGTGAAATGGTCGGTGGCGTGGTGCTCATGCGCCACGGCGAGAACCCGCTCGCCGTCACCAAGCGGGTCAAGGAGAAGGTGCAGGAGCTCCAGCCGGGGTTGCCCGAGGGTGTGCAGATCGTGCCCGCGTACGATCGCACGCGCCTCATCACCGGGGCGATGCGCACCCTGGCCGACGTCGTGTGGCACGAGATGCTCATCGCGTCACTGGCGATCCTCCTCATTCTCGCACACGTGCGCAGCGCGTTCGTCATCTGTGTCACGCTACCGCTCTCGGTACTGTTTTCGTTTCTCATGATGTTCGTGCTGCGGCGGCTCGGGATCATCGACATCCAGGCCAACATCATGTCGCTGGCCGGGATCACGATTTCGATCGGCATCCTAGTGGACCAGGCGATCGTGATGGTGGAGAACGCGACGCACCACTTGAAGGAGCAGTTCGGCAACGAGAGGGTCACGGGCGACACGCGCGAGGCCGTCATCCGGGCGTGCCGCACGGTCGGGCGACCGATCTTCTTCTCGGTCCTCATTATGCTCTTGTCGTTCGTCCCCGTGTTCATGCTCTCGGGGCGCGAGGGGAAGTACTTTCACCCGCTCGCGTTCACGAAGAGCTTCGCGCTGCTCGGCGTCGCGCTCATTTCCGTCACCGTCGTGCCGGCACTGCTCCCGACGTTTCTTCGCGGGCGGCTAAAGGGCGAGGAAGATAACTGGATCGTGCGCAGCTTTATCCGCGTCTACAAGCCGCTGCTCACGTGGGCCCTGCCGCGGCGCAACCTCGTCATGTGGGCGTTTGCGGCGCTCCTCATTCTGGCCGCGGGCCTCTTCCCGATTCAGGCCCTGGTGGGAATGGGCGCCTCGCAAGGCTCCTGGCAGACGATGTTCCTCGTCACGTTCGCACTCGTCACGCTGCTGACGGTGGCGTTCACGCGGGGCGCGGTGTCGCAAGCGGCCTCACTCGTGTCACTCGTGCTTCTGGCGCTCTGGGCGTTTCACTTCCCCAAGATCGGTGTTTCGTTCATGCCGGCGCTCGACGAGGGCACGACCCTCGACATGCCGGTGACGGTGCCGCGGGTGAGCGTGACGCAGGCCGCTGATGACTTGAAAGCTCGAAACGCGCTCCTGCGCGGGTTCCCCGAGGTCGAGTCCGTAGTGGGGAAGTCGGGGCGCGCGGAAACGCCGACGGACCCGGCCCCGCTCGACATGGTGGAAACGTTCGTGAACTTTCGCCCGCGCGAGTTCTGGCCCAAGCGGGTGCTCCGGTTCTCCGACGCCGAGCGCCAGACACGGGACGTTTTGCGGGGCCTTGAAGATCGCGGCTACCTCGTCGCGGCCCCGCACGCCGACGACCGGGACAACCTCGTCAATGAGGCGGCGCAAAAGGCCCTGGAGCGGTTCGACGAGACGATGCGGGAGTTGGCACTGCGCCGCTACACCGACTTCGAGCAGGAACTCGGCCCGGTACTTACGCGCTTTGTCGTTTCCGAAACGCTCCGGCGGATGCGAGAGGGCGGGCGGCTCGACTCGCTTACCCCCGAGCACGAGGGGCAAGTAATTGATGAGCTCGTCTCCCGCCTTACTTCGGAGGAGGGGAGACGACTCGCCACGCACCCGGCTCTCGAAGTCGTCGCGCGCATCCAGAGCCAGACTGCCGAGCGCCTTTTGCAGATGAAGGTGATCTCGGATTCTGCGTCCGCACTCGAGTACAAAGAGTCGCGCCTGGCGGCGCTGCGCGGGAAACTGCGCGAAGCCCTTGGAGGGAGCCGGTTGACCCTCGCCACCGCAGTGCTCGAAGACACCGAAACTCGCCGCGAGGCGCTCTGGCGCGAACGCATCGGGCCGGTCAACTGGGAGCTGTTCGATCGCGGGACCGAGAGTTTTACGTGGTACGCGCTCGACGAGTTGGTTGCGGCGGCCCGCGGTGTGGGCCTCGTCGGGACCGCCGCGAACGGGGCCGCGGCCGAGCGGTTTGCTGTCGAGTCGATGAAAGTGCGGCTCGGAAAATCCCACGACGCGGCCGCCCTTGAGCCGTTTGGCAAGGTGCGCGAGGAACTCGAAAAACCGTTTCGGGAGCGGGTGTTCTTTTGGCCCCGCCAGGGGGGCCCCAAGGGCGATCTCGTGGACGACGAGTTCGGGCGCGCGCTCCAAGTGCCCGGCTGGAGCAACATCTTCACCCAGCCCATCATCAACCGCATCGAGATGCTCTCGACGGGGGTGCGCACCGACATCGGTATCAAGGTGTTCGGACCCGACCTGGACACCATCGATCGCGTCTGCAAGCAGATCGAAGCGGCGGTCAAGCCGGTGAGCGGCGCGCGCGACGTGGTGGCCGCTCCCATTATGGGCAAGGGGTACTTGGAGGTCACCGTCGACCGCCAGAAGGCGGCCCGTTACGGGGTCACGGTCGAAGACGTCGAAACCGAAATCGAGATGGCGATCGGCGGGCGCGTTGTGACGCAGACGGTCGAGAGGCGTGACCGGTTTCCGGTTCGGGTGCGGTACGCCCGTGCGAGCCGCGAGGACGAGGAGGCGGTGAAGCGCCTGTTGATTGCGGGGGCCGCGAGAATCGAGCGCCCGGCGATGGGCGACCCTACGGGGCCACAGGCACTGATGCTCGACGGGGCTCCGGCCGGGCACCAAGCGATCCCCGGTCACGCCGCGCGCGGAAAACCGCTGATCCCGGTCGCGTCCGTCGCCGACGTGCGGCTCGTCGAGGGGCCGGCCGTCATTAAGAGCGAGAACGGACGGTTGCTGAACTATGTGACGCTGAACGTGCGGGGTCGTGACGCCGTTGGCTTCGTCGAAGAGGCGCGGCGCGTCGTCGGGCAGAAGGTGAAACTTCCCGAAGGGGTTCACGTCGAGTGGGCGGGAGAGTTCGAGCACCAGGAGCGCGCCGCACAGACCCTCAAGATCGTCTTTCCGGTAGTGATTTTGGTCATCTTCCTCATCCTGTACCTGACCTACCACGACTTCGCCGACGCGGTACTCATGATGTTGGCGGTGCCCGAAGCGCTCGCGGGCGGGGCGTTCTTCCTCTACCTGTTTCCGAAGATCGTAAACGGCTGGCACTCGCCGCCCGTTGATTTCAGCGTTGCCGTGTGGGTGGGCTTTATCGCGTGCTTTGGGATGGCGACCGAGACGGGTATCATCATGCTCGTCTACCTGCGTGAGGCGATCGAAAAGCGCGGCGGTTTAGAAAACATCAAATCGTTGGATGAGCTGCGCGAAGCGGTTATCGAGGGCGCGGTCCACCGCCTGCGGCCCAAGTTACTGACCGAGGGCGTCGCCATCATCGCCATTTTCCCAATGGTGTTCGCCACGGGTGTTGGGGGCGAAGTGCTCGCGCCGATGGCGCTGCCGGTTCTCGGCGGGCTGCTCATCTCCGACGAAGTCGTCGATCTGTTTTTGCCGGTGCGCTTTTACTGGGTGAGGCGGGCGCGGTGGCTGAAGCTGCAAGAAACAAAAGGAAACATCGAGGCTGCAGCTGGCGGAGGTGTTGCCGCTCCGGTGAACGATGCGAATCAGTGAACTGCGAGGATGCTTCAAATGGGCGTCCTCAGTCTGTCGTCCTGAAAGCGCAAGCTTTCATGTTCGTTGACGCGGGAGCGTTTTTTCGTCTCGGCCGTGTTGGTCGGGATCGCACTCGCGGGCCGGATCCGTTTGGAGGCAGAGGTCATGGTTCGTTCGGTACTGGTGCTTGCAGTGTGCGCGATCGGCGGTTCTTTCTTTTCCGTAACCGCCGCGGACGAGAAGGAGGTGAAACTCACCGGCACGCTCATGTGTGCCAAGTGCAAACTCAAACTGGAAGGGGTAAAAAAGTGCACGAACGCCCTGCAGGTGAAGGAAGGCGAGAAGACGGTCACCTACCTGCTCGATGACAAGGGCAACGGTGAAGAGTATCACGAGGGCGTCTGCGGCGGGGACGTGAAGGAGAACGTCACGGTCGTGGGTACGGTCACCGAGAAAGACGGTAAGAAGTGGGTGAAGCCGACTAAGGTCGAGGTGAAGAAGTAGTGTGATGTCGCGCCGCCACTGCGGCGGTAACTCTCGCAGTGGCGGTTTTCATTTCTCTTTCGCCGCGCCGTCTGGATCGTCGCTACCGGCGCCCAATGATTTCGGTGGCGTTTTTGGCTTTTCCTGTGGCGGCCCCACAGCAGGAACCGGCCCGGCGATGATCCGCTCAAGGGCAGCGAGCCGGCGCTCGTAGTCGGCCCCGGCGAGGTAGGCCCGGTCGCGCAGCTCAATGAGGCTCCGTTGAGCCTCAATAAGGTTGAGGAACGGCACCTTGCCGGTAACGTAAGCCGACTGCGCCGATTTCACGTTCTCGCGCGCGGCCGGCAAAATCGTCTCGGCGTAAAGTTTTCGGGCTTGTTCGCTCTCCCGCACCTGGGCGTACGCCTGTTGGATGTCGAAGGCGATTTGGTTCTGCTGCTGGGCGAGGGTCGCGCGGCGCTGCATGAGCTGGGCCTCGGCCTCTGAAACGGCCCCCTGTCGGCGCCCGAGTTGCAGCGGGAGGTTTAGCCGCACACCGACCTGCGGGCGCAAGCGCTGTTGATCGTCGGCAGACTGCCAGAACGAGTCGTATGCGGCCATCGTTTCAAAGTCCGGGTAGTACTCCTTGTGCGCCAGTGCGAGCGAGGCCGTATCGGCGGCGAGGCGCGCTTTGATGGCCTGGAGGTCCGGCCGGCGGGCCATTGCGGCCTCTCTTAGGACAGCCACCTCGGGAAGCCGCGCGGGACTTTTGAGCTCTTTGGCGGGCGCGGGCAGCGGGGTTTCCGGGGCCATGTTCATGAGCGTATTGAGCCGCGCCACGGCAACGGCCCTCGCGCGCTCGATGCCGAGACGGGCTTCGCGCTGGCGACCGATTTCGACGTCCGCCTGGAGCACATCTTGCTGAGGCACCTGCCCCGTTTGGTAGCGCGTCTCGGCGTTTCGCTTGAACTCGGCAAGGAGCTTCGAGCTCTCGGTGTTGACCTCCAACGCGCGCTCGGCCAAGTAATAATCGGCGTAGGCGGTTCGCACGCTCTCAACCAGTTGGAGCTTCGTGTCCTCGAGGTCGTATCGTGCGGCCGTGGTCTGAGACTGCGCCGCGTCGCCGCGCAGAGCCCTCTTTCCGGGGAACGGAATTTTTTGACTGACCTCGAACCGGGCCGAGTCGTTGACCTTGTTCGAACCGAGGCTCGCCGGCGCCACCCAGCTCGAAAAAGAGGGGTCGTCGAGCGCGGTCACTTGCGGGTACCGGGCCGCAGCCGCCTGAACAGCCGCCGCCATTTGCGCGACCGTTGGGTTTCGAGCGAGCACTTGCTCGATGACGACTTCGGGGGTGAGTTCGCCGGTCATAACGAGCGGCTTTGGCGCGTCGACCGCTTGTACTTGCTGAACACCTGGGGTGAATGGGGACGCATCGGAATAGGGCGAACGAAGCGGCCCCTCTCGCTTCACGAGCGCGGCCGACTCCGGCACCGTCTTGTGCGAGTTAAGGGGAGCGCACCCACTAAAAGCAGCCCAGCAGGTAGTGAGAGCGAGCCGAAGTAGTCGCACGGCTCCGACTCGGCGTACCGTGTCGATCATCTTTTTTCGCGCTCCTGCCTCGCACGCGCCTGCGTTGTGCCCACTGTGCGACTTTATCGGTTCTGACGAGTTTGCCGATTGAGTGTCAGAGGCACTTTTAACGCAAAACTTTGAACTGAGTCGGTCGCTAGCTGTCATAAATGCTGTCGCAAGGGTAGCCCGTGTGACGATCTTTGGGATAGGGGTATTTACCAATCGGATATTCGCGTCACCATCGAGACGATAGTCGACGGAGCCTTTCTGCGATCGGGACGTAACAGGCTCTGGGCGGCAAAAATCGAGTGGCCGAGAACGGCGGCGGCGTTGCGGCAACTCGGCGAGCAGTACGAAGCCGAAGGGCGGCAGTGGGACGCGGAAGCACGATAAGGATTAGGTCATGATAAGCACTTCTTCAGTGAAGTAGTCCGGCCCGCTAGAGCAACTAATTCGGTGGCTCCATCACTCCCTAGGTGCGTTACTCGACCAAAACCGTTCGAGTAATGCAAACGCTTCCAAATAATCGGTGGTCGAGGTTCCTGCGTGGCTCCGATCCTTCCAGAACATTTGTGAAATTTTGCGCCCGAAGCGCTCTCGTGTCCACGCCGACAAACCTCGACTTGGTCTCCCTCCTTTGACGAACGGCCCGCCCCAATGACGTGAGGTAGGCGATAGCAACACGGCTACCGCCCACCAAGGTGCATGACAATGAGCTAATCATTCGAATCGTTCAACCCCTTCAATCTCGGTTCGCGCGGCCTGAGAGCATTCAAACGCCTCGAAGTCGACCGTATCGTTTCCGCGCCCCCCGTGGATGTACAACTGCTCTCGAACGAAAATTGAACGCAGAGTGATCTTGTCGTCCTGAGCTCCGGCTCTGATGAGTAACTGGCCGATGCTGGTGGCTCGGCCATTTCCGCTGATGGTGATCTGGTCCTGGTCGGAACCCGCTGTTGACGAACTGTTAACCTGGATCTCAGACACGTTGCCAGATCCAAGGAAAAGATTGACCACGTCATTCCCAGCGTCGGCATTTACTGTGATCTTGCCCGCCCCGCCGTAAAAATTAAGGGTATCGTCGCCTCGCCCCAGGTTGAACTGCACGGCCCCACTGACAGGAGCGTTCACGTAGACCGTATCGTAGCCGCTTCCAGCATCGACCGTAAGGCTCGCGAGTGGGGTACGGGCGAAAGATCGCACATCGATCAAGTCCTTATCGTCTCCAAGATTCGCCACGATCCCCTTAACGTTCTGAAAGCTGGTCGACGCAGCCGCGATACGTGTTCCATTTAGGCCAACGACCGTTGTGTTAATATCGTTGCGGAACACTTGAACCGATTCATCAGCGCCGGTGCCGTTGAGAGTCAGAATCCCAGTGCCGGCGTTTAATGCTGCAGTGACGGTTCCGGCCGGATTGTCACGACTCTCAAGCGATTGAAACGTAAGTGCGGCCCGCTGCGGCGCGCGGTAACTAACTGTAGGCGGACCGAATAGCAGGCAGCTCAAGAACTTCATGACCGGCTCCTTTAAAAGTGTTGTAATGTCAATCGATAATTCGCTTCGAAATTGCTTTCCATTGGACTCAGATAGGGTGCCATCAATTCAACAGCACACCTCTTAGAGCAGATCGACAAGTTCGTAGTTGTCGTCGCCCTTTGAAGCGCAAAAGCACAGATGGTGAGAGCGAGGGTCGTGATGCGTGACCTTCGAGGCCGCAAAGGGCACCGGCAAAAGTTAGTTCTTCATCGAAACCTCCTTTCAAGTAAGAAAGATCGTCGACGCAGAGCAGAAGAATTCGATCTGCTGCCACGTGGCAGCAAGGGAAGTATAAATACCCGCGCTTTCACTGGTCAAGGTGGATTGCTACTTTTTCTTTTTTTGACGAACGGTGGAGGACGTGGTTTCGCTCGAGCTCAAGAGGTGAATTTCCGGAAACGTATTTGCACCGCAGTGAAATACGCGTTTGGTACCGATGCGTTTGCCGGAATGATCTTCGACCGGAACGGTATGATCAAATCCGATACGGTACGCCATACGGGGAGGTTGGTTGCAGCGGATGCTTGCCGGCGCGTTACAGCCGGGTTCTGTGCACTTTACTTTAAGATGACGTCGCTTGAGGGCAGCTCCTAGCTCACGACAAATCAATTTGATTTCTTCGAAGTTGTCGAATCTTTTCAATTGCACAAGCGATGTGGCCTTTTCGACATGAGCAAGGGTGCTGTTCGGCCCAATTCCTTGCAGCGCTCCAATTACGGCCGACACGTTTTTCGACGCCATCGCAGATTGTGACTTACTTGTCTTGACCGCTTCGAGGAGCGAGTGTGCGGCGAACGAAACTCGCTTGTCAGTGTGCTGGGCGAGTGCCTCGACACGCGCGATCGAATTGAACTTGAGCTGAGGATTTTCAAACAGGGCGCGTCCGAGGGCGAGCATGATGGCCGCTGCGGTTCGGCTCGAAAGAGTATCTAAACTGCGCTCCAATGCGGCTACGCGTTCCGCATCCAGTTGCGTATCACCGAACACAAGCTCGCCCGCCGCAATCATCTGAGCCGGAGTTGAAAGTGAGCCCAGTGCACCCTCTAAATCGCCAGCAGGCGGCGGTTTGAGTCGGGTATCGATTTTGGGCATACGTTCAGTATGCCTTGGCTCTGAGGACGAAAGCAACAGCTGGAGCTCGACCGTTCGGTGAACCGATGTCAAGGGCGCTGTTGGTTCGATATGGGCGGCTAGGTCGTGGAGAGCGTCCCCAATGTCCGCATTGTCGAACGTGTCCCCAGTTGTCGATGCGGATAATGAAAGAGGGTAATCTTTGAGGAGACTTAAGACGGTAACAAACTGATCGTAAGGAAAGGGCGCCGGCCCGGTCACATCAGCGACAATGGCGAAGCACTGATCCGCGAGGATTTCGGACCAATGCACCGACGAACCGATCGGAGTAAAGGTAGGTAGTCCTTTGGTCAATGAGATGCGTACCTGACCGACTTCTGCTACGAGTTGTAGTTGGTTTTCGGCCACACGCATACCCACCAGTGGATGCGATCGCGGTGCTGGAGGAGCTAGGACATTCTGGCGAGCCATTGGCCGAGCCAGTCGTCCGGTGTACCGTTAGGAATGTAAGTTTGCAATTTGTCGCACGTAGCAGCCACGTACGCTACTTCCCCGCTGCGATCGAACACAAACGCCAGCTCCTCAACTAAGCTTCTCTCGGTACGCTTTGGCCCCGGCTCTACCCGTAATCGCCAGCCTTTAACAATCATCACATCGAGGATGCCCTGCGTGTCGATTACACGGTATGTAGCGGGAGGTAGGTAGGCCCCACCGGTTCTTGTGTCCAGTGATCGCACCCCGACAGGCTCACCGCGCACGTTCTCACAAAGTGAGTACACGCTCTTATGAAGGCCAGGAAACATGGAACGCTGAAGCCACGAAAGGTCGATGACCGGGTCGTGGTACGCTCCGAGGGCCTCGCGGCGCCCGCTTGAGACGAGCTTGCCTTCTTGTAAGTTGCGACGCACTTCAACGATTTTGACGAGTTTAGCGACTCCTGTGAGGCCATCTTCGTGTCGGAGCCAGCGAAGTTTATTTGCCTGCAAACCGATACCGCGGCTGCCTTCGAAATAAAGCTCTATGGGTTGATCGGGCGAGACAAAGTGAAAGTGTTGGCTGTTAAGGTTTATGTCGCCGTTGAGAAACTGCCGCCGAATGGCGCGATCAGTCCAACACACTGTGTGTGTCCAAAGGAACGTCGGGCTGCTCCGTGCTTCATTGAAAAATTTGGTGAGGGTTTCTCCCACCGCTGTCCACTGCGTGCGCCAGGGTTCGATCGTCCCGAGACCAACGTGAGAAGACAATTCCGCGACGAGTGAATGGCAGACCCTGGCCATGCGAATGCCGCTGTGCACAACGAATGTCGTGCGCGTAGGGCTTGTCCGACCGAAAGAAGTCAAGGCGCTTGTCGTAAACTGATCCAGCCCTTGTATGGTGGGGCGCGGTAGTCCCGACGGGAGCCGGTCGACCGCGATGAACAAACGTTCGTAGTTGGTGCCAGTCATGTCTAGTCGCTCGGCCAGAGTGCAGCCCGAAATCGTGGCGACACGGTCGAAACAATTGGGCTAAGGGCCACTTCTCCGAATTCCGTCCCATTGAAAGAATCACTGCAATGGGGACGCTGCGATCTGCCGGGCCTCGAAGACCATCTTCCGCGTTGCCGAATCGGAGGGCTTGAGCCCGAAGTAAATCGTGCGAGCCGCGATGGACGGTCACTAACACAGTTCCGTTCGGATCCTACAAGAGTATGTTCAAGTTGGTTGTCCCCGTCGTGAGACGAGCTACTGCGTTTCGGAACGTTGAATTTCTTGACGCAGGTCAACGCGTGCGTCAGCATTCATCGCGTGCACGCGAGGGCCAAGTTGCTTTCGTCGTCGCTACCGCCGTGCTGAATGGCGATGACGTGTTCGGTCTGGTAGGTGATAAACGGCTCATCGCTTTGCCGCGTGCGGCAGTACTCGCAGCAGGAACCGGCGCGCTCGCGGACGAGTCTACGGACGGTGACGAGGACCATTACGCCCGAGACCAGCTAAGGACTGAGCGAGCCTTGGCCTGAAGCACGGCGATGAGGTTCGCACCGTTGACAAGTGCCTCGTACTCAGAAAGTTCCTCGGGGCTGAGCTGACCTTCGTGGTGACGATGAGCCAGGTCTTCGATACGGTCCTGTGTCACATGGTCGGCACGCAGGTCAGCAATGGCGCGAGCGACCTCTGGGGTCAGAATGTCGCGGACCGGGTTCAGCAGGCGGTCGAGCACCTGGTGACGGTTCTGAGCGGCGGTTTGTGCCATGAGTCGGCTCCCGGCCTACCAGACATTTGCTCTCATTTTACTCGAACCGACGCAACCAGTCGAGGACAACGAGACCTAATAACGGCGACAGTGACGCCTCCTCAGTTTCATCGGCAGCGGGCGTAATGATCGCATGGCCGAGTCCGTTCGCGGTGAGGTAGAGTGGTAACGCTATCGTCCCCATAAGAGGGCTGCGAATGTGGTGCTGGGGTAGCCACGTTCCGCTCCGATGCGGGTATGGCGTCGCCCCGCGTCTGAGTCCGACCGAATCCGACGACGACTCGATAAGACCGAGGACACGGCCACCTATTGGCCCGTCCTCTCGACTCAAGCAACTCGGCATGTCCTTTTGCCACTGCGCTGGTGTGATCGGATCAAGCGGCGGCGCGACGGTCACGGTTATGGTTCGCTTCGTCATTGATTCTCCTTTTCGAGCCCCGGTCACTTACAGGCCCTGACAAAACCCCGGATTCGGACCGTTTTCAAGGCGTTTTCGAGGTTTTGTCAGGGCCTGTTAAAGCACATCACGATTCAGCGTCCTAAAACCGGAATCCCTCGCGCCGTTGCCGCGCTGCGAAGTGCGTTGTCGAGAGAAGCAAGGGGAACGCCCTTGCGGATCGCGAGTTCGAGGTAAGCCGCGTCATAGGAGGTGAGCCCCGTCTCCTGAGAAAGAGCGAGAATACGGCCCAAACCGTGTGCGGCCGTCTCCGAGTCGATGGTAATGGGGAGCGTGTCGAGAAGTGTGACGAACTGAGTTACCCGGTCGTGCGAAATCCGTTTCGCCCGGATAGCCCCCAGCAAGGTGTTCGCGACTTCGAGCGTCCAGTGAGAAGGGACCAGACACTCGGCGCCCTGCGCAAATGATTCCAAAACGTGATCGGTCTGGGGCGTCGCTTCGTCCTGAAAACACCAAGCCATCGCGAGTGAGCAATCCGTAACTACTTGCGCCGTCATTTCCGTCCGTGATCAATCAACTCCCGAATCGTGAGTGCATCGGAACCAGGAGGGTTAAGCGATGTGGTCTCTCGAAACTGCTTCCATTGCGATATCGCCGCGGCGACGCCCGTTCGGCTCGTCTGACCGACGGGTACCAACCTGGCAACCGGAACCCCATGCCGCGTGATGACAAGTTCCTCGCCTCCCTCGACGCGGTCGAGCAATTCCGAGAGTTTGGTCTTCGCCTCGAAGAGTCCAATTGTTTCCATTGATTTATAATATGTTAAACTAGTCTTGCACTAGTATATATCTCACTTGTAAACTTCGCAATTTCTTTCTTTAGGCCAGAATGTTGCGGGAAGCGGTGGGGTTCCGAGTACCCGGGTTTTGAGCAGGGGCGTATCCGTTCGAGGGAGCGCCGGTGAACGTGAAGGGCTCTCCGACCAGTCTGCCCCAGGCCAATCAATACCTCCAGTGTTTTTCCCAGCTCGTTCTGTGAGCGCCTCATGTTGTCACTCAACGCGCGAGCGAATTTGCAGCACGCGAATCGGCACTGCCAGCGCCGACCATTTAGCGTCAGCAGTCATCACGGGCAAATTCTTAGAGATTGCGAGAGCCAGACAGGCCCGGTCGCCAAGCGACAGGTTGTTCGCTTTCGCCTGCGGCCACAGAGAGGTTGCGGTAAAGGCTTGCTCGGCATCGAATGGAACTACCGGGCAGGGGAAATCCGACTCGAGCACGGCACGGGCCTCAGATGCCGGCATCCCGAGCCGTGCCAATTTCGTCGTGATCTCGACCGCGGTTACTGCGGAAATGATGGCCCCCGGCACAGCAGCCGTCACGACCTCGCTGCCTCGCTCCTGGAGCAGGGAGGCGAGAACGGCAGAAGCGTCGAGCACGTATTTATCTGCCCGATCGTCTGCTGCCATACCACTCGTCGAGTTCCCGTTGTTCTTCTTTAGCCTCGTCCTCGCGCTCTTTGATGAACTCGTCGACCACGGCGCCCGGTCGCACGTACTTAGCGACGCGTTCCTGGGCGCGACGGACGGCTTGGGCAAACGTGCAGATACGGATAGTGCAGCCCTCGCGCGTTAGCAGTAATTCGTCTCCGTCCTTGATCCCGAGTTCTTCGCGGACCATTGCCGGGATGACGATCCGACCGTTGGCGGCAACCCGAATTTTCGACGGCTCGGACTGACACTTCCCGATTATCATGTCAACACTTTCATCACTGTCCATACTTAAATGATGCCAATACCGCAGATCAATGTCAAAGCATTTCGATTTGGTAAGGGGACCAACCCTTCCAAAGCCAGCCCATCGCACCGGTAACACTCCGTTATTCTAACATCCGATAATGGATGCTTATCGGTGGTTAGGGGACTGGTCCACGCGCCTCGTAGCGGCTTGGCTTTTAAGGGCTGATAGTTCCACAGGAATTCCAGAACGTCGTTATTCTGAGCCGCGTCGCTGAATATCCCGTGGCGGGCGATGTCCGATCCCACGAGAACCGGCGCGCACGGTGTCTGGCCGCCCGATCGCGTTCGTGAGATTCTGGAAGACATCCAGCCGGACCACATCGAAACTGGCCTGTACCGTACGCGCCCGGCGCATCACGTCATTGACGAGTGAGTTACCTTCGGGGTTGGTTTTCTCAACCCGAGGGCGTTTCGATGAACGAGTCCGTTTTCCCGGTCGATCCGGCGAGCGCGCCCAGTGGTCCGAGCCGCCCGTCTCGGCGTGATCCGGCGGCCACGCGGCAGAAGTGGGTCGAGCGGATCGAGCGGTTCCGCTCCGCCGGTGTCACCGTCGCGCAGTTCTGTTTGGCCGAGGGTGTCTCGGTCCCCGCCTTCTACCAGTGGCGCCGGACCCTCGCCGCCGAGTCGGTCACCGAACCATCCGACCGGCCCACCGTCGTGCCCGTGCGGATCGCCGCATCAATCCAAGTGAATAACAACGGCACCCGGACCCGCTGATCTACTGAGATCGGCTGGCTACTCGCGTTCCACCACAAGCAACGTGTTTGGCCGGGCGCGTACCCTGTACCTCGGCGTCGTGAACGGTCACGGGATCACCTGCCGCGACCCCGGCGAAGGCGGGAAGCAGGAGTGGGCACTGGCGGAGCGATACGAACGGTGGGCGGAGGCCGCGATTGACTCGCCAGGGACGGCACGAGTGCTCCGCGGCCTGGTCGACAACTACTGTCGTGAAGCTCAGCGCGAGGAAGAGCAGCCGGATCTCAACGAATACAGGAAGTGAAGATGGCGCGGCGTCTGTCGGAATGTCGTCCTGCTTACTTACTGGAAATATCGCCGAGAAGGCTTGATGGCTGCGAAGACTTGGCGACCAACGCGCCGGAACCGGCGGGCGAATTTCGCCTCATCCGCCCGCAAAATTTATTTATTATTTGGGCTTATCTCCTTGCGGCATCGAATGACCAGATTGATAACCAAGGGGAAACCAGACACCACGTTCGGCGGAATTGCCGACATTTGGTAAAATATGCTTTTTATCAAGATCAGAAATTGACACATCCTCAACACAAAATTCTATCGCCGGCATTGGGATAGAATGAAACACTTGCTCTCGCAAGATGACCAAAGCTTCATCTTTCGAAATGGCTGTTACGCCGCAACCCAACAAGACACCGATAGGGTGTGGCTCATTGATAGTGAGTGCGAACTTGAACCAATACTTATGCAGTTTCATCATGATGTCGCCGGGATAAAGCGTGGCGGTGAGTTTGGCTCAAACCGAATTGCAGGGCCCATATTCGGATTGTGTACACCTGGAACTATGCCATGCGTTGGATCAATACCAGGAAGAAGGTGTTCCGATCCTTGAAAATAAGGAATACTCCCAGGAGGGGTCAAATAGTCGATGTCGCTTCCCGGACCACGACCTCCTCGCGCCGACGAGCCAACGACCTCAAGAGGTCGCCCGGCTCGATCAACACCTGCACGAATAGCATTCACTTCCCCTTGAGTGAGATCACCAAAGCCGGAAGGCTGATTCGCTCCCTTCGATGAGTCGACGAATCTCGCGTAAACGATCGGAATCCCGAACAGGAAGACCGAGACAACTGCCTGGTTGACCCGCTCGTTTCCAGTCTGCGTCGTTCCAAATGTGTACGCGAAACTATACCCTAATCCATCGAGCGCGAGCAAGGCTGCGGAATTGCCGAGTACCAACTGACTCGCAGCAAGTCCAATCGCCCCGCCCAGCAGCGCACCCGCCACCCCGCTGGTGATAATGCCTTCCCAGTTCTGTCCCTCCCGCGCGGCGATCGCCCCGCCTAATCCTGCGCCGACTACAATTCCCGCGAGGGCGGCGCGGGCCGTATTCTGGACAATCGAGAGTACAGCACGTTCCAAGAACTGACCAGTCGGATCGGTACCGTTCGCGGGGCTGTTCCCGACGTAGCGGTAGAGATTGCTGTCTCCCGCATCGAATCCAATCGGATCCTCGCTGATGAACCGCGCGGTCTCAGGGTCAAAGTACCGGGCGCGGTAGTAGTAGAGGCCGGTTACTCCATCCCACTCGCGCCCTGTGAACTTGAAGCGGTCCGCGGCTGCCGGGTTCGTCTCGGCCAGAACCGCGCCGAATGCCCCGTAGGTCACGTGATTGACAACTTGCCCGGCGGCGCTCACCAGGTCGTGGACCGTGCCGAGCCGGTCCGCGAGGTGCCACACGACGCCCTCACCCGGCCTCGAGCGCGCGAGGATTTCGTCAGCGGCATCCCCGAATAAGTATCGACTGATCGCGTTCCCGTTCGCGTCATAGTCCGTCCAGGCGTTCTGTCCATCGTAAGCAATGGCCGTCCTAAGCCCATTCACTGTACTCGCGATCCGCCGGTCCAGCGCGTCGTATCGATACGCGATGTCGATCAGTAAAGTCCCATCAGCCGCGCGGGCTACCACTTCGGTCAGACGATTCCGGTGGTCGTAGGTAAAGGCGGTCCACTCACCGGTCGAGATCGACGTCTTGCTGACAAGATTCCCCTCCCCGTCGTAGACGTAGTTGAACCGCCCATCGGCCGCGAGTTGATTGTCGGGCCCGACAAGGAGGCCGTCGTCGGTCCGGTTACCGTTCGCGTCATACGCAAAGTCTTCGTCGGTGCCGATGGCGCGGTCGGACAACAAGAGCTGTCCAGTCGAGTCGTACTGGTACGTCGTCGAATCACCGTGGTGAGTTTCCGTGCCGAGCCACCCGAGCGGGTTATACGTGTAATCGAACCGGGCCAAGGTGGCGCTCGTCGCGTTCGTATGCGCGATGCTCGCCAACCGACCGACTCCGTCGAAACTGATCGAACTTCGAGCCGCGAGGATAGTCCCGGCCAAGTCGCTGAATCGATCTGCATTTACACGATCGCCAGTCGAATTGTAGTGAAATTTTATTAGAGCGAAAGGTATTGCCGTTCCTTGCCATGTCCGCTGAGTGAGTTGATTGTCGGCATCGTAGAGTGATTCGACGCGAACTCCCGAATTGTCTTCGACGGAGAGCCTGTTGCCGGCCGCATCGTACCCGTAGGTCAGGATGACCCTTGGGATACCAGGAGTGCCGACATTGTCTGCCGAGGTCTGGCGGTTCAAGGCGTCGTAAGTACAGCTCCCCGTAAGTAGGGGAACAGGTTACAGTCTATCGCTCCACCCGAGTCCTCGATCAAGGATGATCATGGCGCCGGCAACGACACGCCAGACCGTTCGCCTGACGACCGCTCAACGTCAAGAGCTCCAGTCCATGCTCCGGCGGACGACTCTGGCCGCCGGTCTGGCCCGACGAGCACGCGCCATTCTGCTTCTCGCCGACGGCCACTCCGTTTCGGCCGTCGGACGGACTGTGGCGATGCAACGGCGCCACCTGTACAAGTGGATGGATCGCTTTCGCGACCACGGCCTCGATGGTCTCTCCGACGCGAAACGACCGGGCCGCCCGCCCGTCTTTTCCCCCCGAGGTCGCGGTGCATCTGGTCAAGATCGCCTGTGAACGGCCCGATGACGTTGGCCGGTCGCTGTCGCACTGGGACTGTGCCGAGTTGGCTCGACAGTTGGTGGCCGACGAGGTGGTGGAGGCGATCTCGCCCCAGACGGTGCAGCGGATGCTGGCGAACCACGAACTCAAGCCGTGGCGGAAGCACCTGTGGCTGTCGCCGAAGGTGCCGCGTGACGCGGAGTTCTGCCGACGGGTGAAGAATATCTGTTCGCTCTACACCCGCAAATTGGCCGCGAATGAAGTGGTTCTGTGCGCGGACGAGAAGACCAGCCTCCAGCCACGCACGCGGAAGTCGCCGACGTTGCCGGCCCAACCGGGCCTTCCGGTTCGTGTGGAGCACGAGTACGAGCGCAAGGGGGCGTTGAACCTGTTCGCGGCCTTCGACACGCGCACGGGCAAGGTCTATGCCCACACGGCCGAACGGAAGCGACAGAAGGAGCTCTTGGAGTTCCTGGAGCAACTCGATCGGGAAATCGCGCCGGAGATCACGACGGTGCACCTGGTGATGGACAACTTGCGGATGCACACGGGCCGACAGGTGCAAGCGTGGCTGGCGAAGCACCCTCGCTTCACGTTCCACCACCCGCCGGTTCACTGTTCGTGGATGAACCAAGTGGAGCAGTGGTTCAGCATCCTGCAACGCAAGCGCCTGGCCATCGCCGACTTTGCGGACAAGGCCCACTTGGCCGAACGCCTGCATGCGTTCGTGAAGGAGTGGAACGAACATGCCCATCCGTTCAATTGGACCCGAAAGTCCGTGACCAAGATCATGGCCAAGTGCGAACTCGCCAAAAGCGAAAACCCTGTGACGATCGCCGCGTGAGATTGTTCCCCTACTTACGGGGAGCTGTACTGAGTTCCGGGGCCGCGCCGTGGTTCACCGAGGTGCTGCGACGGCCCGAGGAGATCGGCGACCTGTCGAACGCGGCCCGGCGGAAGATGCCGGCGCTGATGCGCAACGCCGACGGACGGGCGCTGACTCTCACGCACCGGCAGATCAACACGGTAATCCGCGCCGCGGCCCGGGCGATGTTCCGGCCGCCGGGTAGCACCCTGGCGGCCGCGCCGGCCACACTGGAGCCGAGCGACCTGTACGCCCAGTTGCACTATCGAGGAGCCGGGAACCCGTTCTGCGTGTTGCCGCGGACCGCGATCTCGAACTGTTTCCCGGGCCTCGAATTCGACTTCCGCAACTTGTGGCGGCGGGCCTTCGTCGGACTGGTTCTGCTGGAGAATAATAACTACGTGGTCGCGGCCGAGGACGCGAAGCTAAAGCACCTCGTGGGGCACCGGTTGGTGCGCGTGGACGGCACGCCAACGACGGTGGTGACGCAGGGCCCCGTCTTCCCCGGCGGCCCCAGCGGCCCACTCGCGACCACGGTCAACCCGAACGCGGTCTCCTTCATGGAGTGGTCGAACCTGCTGGCCGCTGTCCTCCAAAAGGCCGGGGAGGAGGTTCCCTGCGAGTTCACCAAGGAGAAGTCCGACGCGGAAGTGGTCTGGAGTAACGAGCTGCCGACGGTCACGGTGAAACTGGAGGTCCGCGACATCTTCGAGGGCGATTCCGCGGCGATCGCGGCCGGTGTCCTGGAACCGGGCGAACTCACGCAGGGACTGTGCGCCCCGTGGCAAAACGATTACCGCGAGTGCGCCTGCTACTACTGGGCCGCGAGCCGCCCGGACTACGTGAACGTAGAAGCGGGGCCGGACGGCCTGAGTCACGGCGACATGTGGCTGGCGAAGGAGCGCACCGGGAACTACATTCCCGACGACCGCACGGACTCGCGGCTGGTCACCTACGACGACCTCTTCCGGGACTGGGAGAAGGAACTGAAATTCATTATCCGGGGCCGTGACGCGGAGGAGTCGTGAGCACGATCCCGCTGCCCCTGATCGAACCCGAGCCGGTGGCCGAATCGCGCGCCGGCGGGCCGCTCGCGGAGATGGCTCGCGCGCTGGCCGGGCGCGTCCGGTCCGATTCGCGTCCCCGGGTGCCGGCGGCCCACCTCGTTCCCGGCGGGACCGCGGACCAGTTGCTCGTCGTCAACGGGAGCCGACTGTACGCCATCTCGGCGGACGGGGTCGAGGACCTGGTGGCCGCGATCGGCGCGGGTGACGCGGCCGCGACCGAGCGGGCGCTCACACGGTTCGGCCTCGACGCACCGCCCGTGATCGACGACCGCCCGCTCGCCGCACCCCCGCTGCACGCGATCTCTCTCGCCGTCGCCCAGAAATGTAACCTGGCTTGCTCGTACTGCTACGCGCAGCAGGGCGAGTTCGGCGGCCCGGCGAAGGACATGTCGTTCGAAACCGCGCGCCGCTCTATAGACCTGTTGCTCACCGACCGCGCGCCGGGCGAGGGCGTCAACGTGGCGTTTCTGGGCGGCGAGCCGCTCGCCAACCGCGCGGTTCTGCGACAGGCCACGTGCTACGCGAGCGAGTTGGCCGCGGCCCGTGGGGTCGAACTGCGGCTCTCCGTTACGACCAACGGCACCCTACTGACCGCGGAAGACGCCGCGTTCTTCGAGGAGCACGGCTTCGCGGTCACGGTCAGTCTCGACGGGACGCGCGCGGGACACGATCGGCTCCGCCCGTTCAAGAACGGCACCGGGAGCTTCGACCGGATCCTGACCCGCGTTCACCCGCTCCTCGAGCGGCAGAGGCGGATGCAGGTGTCGGCCCGGGTCACCGTGACGCCCCAGAACATGGACCTCCCGGCGGCGCTGGATCAGTTCGTTGGTTTGGGCTTTCACAGCGTGGGTTTCTCGCCCCTGCTTCGCGCACCGAACGGTACCGGAGAAATGAGCACGGACCACTTGGAGCAAATGCTGGAAGGCATGATCGCGTGCGGTTTGACTTTCGAGCAAAAGGTCTTGCGCGGGGCGCGCTACCCGTTCTTAAACATGACTAACGCCCTTCGCGAACTGCACCGCGGAACGCACCGCCCTTACCCGTGTGGAGCGGGAGCCGGATACTTGGGCGTGTCGGCCGACGGGGAACTGGCCGCGTGCCACCGGTTCGTGGGCGACGCGGCGGGAGCAATGGGAAACCTGGATACGGGCATTGATCAGCAGCGCCGCGGCAATTGGCTGGCCGCCCGACACGTGCACACGCAGCAACCGTGCGACCGGTGCTGGGCGCGCTACCTGTGTGGGGGCGGGTGCCACCACGAGGTGCTGGCTCGGGGGCGCACGGCGTGCGAGTTCATTCGCGGCTGGCTGCACTATACCATCCAAGCCTACGGGCGGCTCTCGCGGCTCACGCCCGACTGGTTCCGGGGTGGAACGTGAGCCGCCCCGAAGCGGTCGACGCGGTGGTCTTCGGGGCCGGGCCCGCGGGTTGCACGGTGGCCCTCCGACTGCTGGCGCTCGGGTACCGCGTAGCGGTGGTCGAGCGACACGACTTCCCGCGGCCGCGGATCGGCGAGGCCCTTTCCCCCGGTATCTGGAATCTCCTGGAGTACCTCCAGATCAAGAATGCCCTCGACGGGGCGCGCGCTCAGAACGGTGTGTCGACGCGGATCGCGTGGGAGCGGCGCGAGCCCGAACTGGCGGAAGCACCACAACATCAACTCGGCGTCGTTGTGGACCGCGGGGAGTTTGATGCCCGGTTACTGGCGTCCGTCCGGAGTGCGGGGGGACAGACATTTCAACCGGCGGAACCACAGTGCATCGGTGGCGGCCCCGGTGCATGGGAGGTACACATTTCCGGGTCGAGCGGTGCAACTATCGTTAGTGCGAGATTGATCCTTGATGCTCGTGGGCGGAGCGGGCACTCCCGGACCCGCGCTCCTACCGGACCCGCGACGATCGCTCTCTGGACCGACACGCCCGCCCCGCCTGCCCCTCCAGAAACTCGCCTGGAAGCTCTCGAACGTGGGTGGCTGTGGGGGACACGGCTCCCATGCGGACGCTACCGCCTCATGGCGTTCGTCGATCCGGATGCGATCAAGGGCGGCGGGACCGGGGTTGTGTTCAGCGACCTCCTCAGCCGTTCGACCCTGTTCTCGTGGGCGCGGTCAGTATTCACTCCCCCCGTCCGCGCGTGTTCGGCGACACCGTACATCGACCAAGACGTCTGGAAACCAGGGACCATGAAACTGGGCGACGCCGCGCTGGCACTCGACCCACTCTCATCGAGCGGTGTCGAGAAAGCAATGCGGCTCGCACTTCAATCGGCATTAGTAGCGAACACGGTACTCCGCAACCCGGCCGCGGGCCCTCTGGCGCATGAGTTTTACGAATCGTCGCTGGTGACCGCGGCCGCGGCACACGTCGCTTGGGCGCGCGGCTTCTACGCTCGTGCCTGGCCGGGGGACGGGTTCCCCTTCTGGTACAACCGCTCGCGCCCGCTGACCCCGTCTCCTGGAGAACCGGCACTCGCGGCGCGTGTACGGGAAGTTAGCCTTTCCGAACCGCAAATCGCCGAGAGCGGCTCGGAACAAGCCGCTCTAACGAGCGCCGAGCACCTTCGATCCGTATCCGCGAACGGGGTCTTACGTGCAACGGTCCGGCTTTCCCCAATGGTCCGGTTCGTTCGCATACCGTGCGTGGTGGGTAATGTTATCGAAATGCGACTCGCGGCGACGCACCCCGCACTCGGGCGCCCGTTGGCTTTCCTGGGGGGGGGAGAAATCGCCCCTCTCCTTCAGGCCGTGCCGCTTGCTCGAAGTCTCGGGAATCTGGTGGGGTTGTGGTCTTCCCATCTCCCCCAAGACGTGTCAGCACGACTGGCTGGTTGGTTGGTCGCCCGCGGGCTGATCGCAACGAGTGGCGAGCGTTGATGGCGTGGATTTTCATGTCGACAGTTTGCTGCAATCCCAATTGAACGTCCCAGACTTCGCCCCCCCCAATTCGGTCGCCCACTAAATTCTTTTGTGGTGATGTGCATGTCGGCAGCTTTCAATTTTTTCAACTGCACCAAAAAGCGAGTGCCGCTGAGAAATCGGAGCGAAGGCCGGCGCTCACAACGGGCACGGGGATCTTCACCCACGCCGCCATGATGGCGTACATGACGACCATCGCGGGCAACCGCAAACGAGGGGGGCTCCGTGCTGCCGGTGGCCGTGACCGCGGCCGTGTGGGCTGAATACGTGCGGGTGCCCGACGGGTCGCCGGACAGGACGAGGCCGGGCGATTGTGGGACGTGCTCCACATGCTGGGGTTTGCCATCCGGCGCGATGTCAGCGGCAGCCCCGAACTGCTTTACCCGTTGCGTGTGCGAAACGACACCTCCGAGGGTGAACCGCCGCTGATCTCCCTTAAGGCGGTGTGCGGACCGAACGACGGGTCGCCGTGCATCACCGCTATGCTTCCCGACGAAGATTGAGCCGTCCATGTCCGGTCCGGTTCCGTGTGCTGCCAGCAGAATCGTGGTAGCGTCCGAATGTGACCGGACCAGAACACATCAGATACGACCTGAATCAGCTCTTGGACGCGGCGCTCCGCCCGCTCTTCGGGGACAACCTGGGGCGATATCACGCAGAAGTGGAGCGACACGACACCGAGGTGCGGGAGCTCCAGGATCGTGCCCGCCGCGTGGTCCAAGAGCTCCTCATCGAAGCACTGGACCGGTTGACGTTTTTCGGCGGCGACCGGCTGACGCTTCTCCCCGATGCCGAGCGGATCACCCAAGCCCGGCGAGCGGAGCTGGAGCGAGAATTACACGAGGCGCTCGTCACCGCGCGGGACACGCATCAGCGCCGCGTGGCGACCCTTCGGGTTGTTCCGGGCGATGAGTGACGACGCGCCCCGTGCATTCCCGCAATGCGACCCGAGGCGAGTCCAGCGCAAAGCGGCACACGGCCAGAACTAGACTTCCAACTGACGCGGCGTGTGCAGTGGGGCGTCTCTGAATGCTTCGGCTATCTCCGCACCGCGATACCGAAACGCACTCTACTTCGGAGCGACGTCGCTCCGAAGTAGAGTGACTGGTGAGATATTTTGTACCCAACTTCCGAGGTCGCCGTGTCGTTTCGTTTTCCTCAGCCGAACAACGAGGACGACTTCGAACTCTTCTGCTTGCGGCTCCTCCGCGAGCTGTGGCAGTGCCCCACCCGAGTGCAACTCGTTACCCAGATGTGGAACGATCCCGAACCGCCGTCCGAAACGATTCGGGACCACTCTGGTTTTACTTCCTGAGCACTTGAGCTGGACGAACTACTTACTTTCGTTCGGTTTGGACGGGGCAGTCGTGCTCGTTTCGGGCTTGGGCTTGGGTTTCGGCTCCGGTTTCGGGTGACCACCGTTGGCCATGACACATCTCCTGAAGCGGCTGGGATGCGGGACACGAATAGTCGAAGTCTGACTATTCCACCTCAGACTTTAACATCGGCGGTTTTCCCCTTCAAGGGCGCCGATGGAGAAGAAGTCGATCCACACACGGGAGTACGACACGTTCCTGCGCTTACTCAAGCGGGCCCGGGAGGACGCGCAACTGACCCAAGTGGATCTCGCGAACGCGCTCGAAAGGTCCCAGTCGTTCGTGAGCAAGATCGAGCGCGGTGAGACCCGACTCGATATCATCCAGCTGCGCACGATCTTGAGCGCGCTCCAGACGTCCCTCCCCGACTTTGCTCAGCAACTGGAGCGCGAACTCACGCGTGGGACGAAGCGCTGAGGAGCTGTTGCGAGCGCGTGTAGTATTTGCGCAGGTATCACGGGACGTGATGAAGAAGACCGGCTCGAGCACGAACGTTGCGAGATCCGCGAGCCCCGGTGCTGCGAACCCGATGTGAACCCGGTAGCCGAGGTACGCGATCAGGATCGCGACAAACATGTTGGCGTAGAACTGGTAGTGCTGGTAGTGAATCTCGATGAGAAGTCGCAGTTCCTCGACCTTTCCAGGTAAATTGGCAAAATCGAGTTTCGGAGGCAGGAGCCCCGTTCGCGCGTGCACGGCATCGACCGCGGCCCAGCGAACGGCACTAATGGCCATACCCGCGCCGAGAGACGCGAGGCTCAAATAGAGTAATCCCCCGATCGTGGGCGCGTTGGTTGCGGTCCCCTCGAGCCACGCTTGAACGGGTGGCAGAAACGGACTCAAACCTGTGAGGACCGTTGCACCGGGCACGAGGTAGGCAATCAAAGGGCCGAAGGTATCATTTGAGACGCTCTGCATATCGCGCCGACCGTAACACGCTACAAGAACCGGGAACAGATAACGTCTCATCTTTATCGAACGCTAGGGGGCTTTGCCAGCGTCCTTTGCTTCCTCGAGGCTGTCAGTTCAACAAAAAAGGTCCGGTCTCTTGCGCGAAGCAAAACGTCCCAACGATGATTGGTCGCCGATGTCGTGACGCGGCCCGCGGCTTAGCCTGCAACCGTCAGAATGTAGGCCCGACAGCCAGAGTCGGAAGCTGCTTCTTCGCGCTGTTACGCCTCAACGGAGATGCACTTACCGAAAATGGCGTTGGCGGTCACCCACCCGTTGGTCCGTCCGCGGTTGTTCCCGATCTGGAACCGCGGCCCTTGAACGGCTTTGACCAAGTGCAGATACTCCCGGCCGTTGACCTTGCAGAGCACAATGTCCCCGGCCCGGAGTGCCTCCGGATCAACCGGGGCGACTGTACAGAGCTGGCCGGATTCGATTTTGCCGGACATGGAATTGCCGCGCGGGCGGAAGGAAACGGTCTCACCCGCCCGGAGCTTTGCGAAGTGGCCCGTGGCCCAGCCCATCGTAGTCCTCTGGACCGCTCAGGAAAAATCGCTTCGCGCGAGTCCGGGGTGCGGTAGTTCGTCGGCCGCCCTTACCCGCCTTGCGGCGGGCAGCGAGCGCGGACTGCACATCTCGGAGAGACGGGCCGCCCTGTCACTACGCCTCGGTCGCCCGAGGGTCGCTACCTTAGCAGTACAGCGCGGGTTCTCGAAGCTATCTAAATGCGAAGCCGGGTCATTTGGTCACGTCGAACGGCGTTGGGGTTAACGCCACCGTGTTGTCCGCCCGGGCAGTAATTTCGATCGGCGTTCCAGCCCGGCCATCCTTCCCGCCCTTGATCCCGACGTTCTCGTGCCAAAACACGAGGCGGTACTTTCCGGCTGGGGCGTTCCGGATCTCGAACTTCCCGTCCGCATCAGTGACCGCGTAATACGGGTGGTCGAAGACCCGCATGGCACCGCCCATCCACGGGTGGATGGTGCACTTGAAGTCGTAAACCGTGGTAGCCTCCTCGATCAGCGGCTTCGGCATTCGCCACTCGCTCTGTTTGGCGACGGGAGTACCGATTTCGAGCTGACCGGAGCCGTAGAAGTTGTGGGCTATCGGATCGGCGTTCCGGACCACGACAGTATCGCCAACTCGGGCGGTCGAGACGTGCGGAACGAACCGGCAGCCCTTCATCTCTACTACCACATCCCGAGGCTTCCGCTTCGCGTCATCCGGGTGGATCTCGTGCGGGGCGAACTTCGCTTTAAGCTCGGTTCTGTCGGGCCGCAGCCACACGACCACATCCCGGACCCCGCGGCTCTTCGCGCCCACGACCACGCGCTCGTCGAGGAGGGGGCCGTCCTTGAGGCAGTGCGGCTTGTCCTGAGCGACCTCGGCTTGCTTCTGCTTCGGGACGGCCACCTCCGCCGGCAACACCACCTGGCCGCTTACTGCCACCCACTTGGCCGGGGGCTGGGCATCCGCGCGTGCCGTAAGGCCAATCGTGAGCAGTACGCCCGTGACGAACCGCATCGTAACTCCCTCGCGTTTGCCCCGCCCACGGGTGAATTCGTCGCCCGTACACTGCGTCTTGTCCGCTGGCAGACTGAGTACATTAGTACCAGGGGGATAGCGATGACGGAACAGCAAATCGTGGGCGTCGGGCCAGCGTTTGCGACCTACCTCAGGCGGTTCCGCGGTTGCTTCTCCCAGAACCGTACGGCCAAGCACTTCGGCACATATTGCCGCGGGTTGCTGTCCGATCTGTCGCGTAAGAGTATTGAGCCCATCGCACTCGAAGCCGGGACCGCGGTCCGAACCCTCCAGGAGTTCCTGGTCACCGCACGGTGGGACCAGGCCTCGGCTCGCGACACCTTGCAGAAGTACCTCGGTTCGGTGGTTGCGGACCTCGCGAGTGACCCGTTGGGCACGGTTGGGGTGATCGACGAGACCAGCTGCCGCAAGTGGGGCGATCACACGCCTGGGGTTCAGCGCCAGTACTTGGGGTGCGTGGGCAAGGTCGATAACGGGATCGTGACGGTCCACCTCGCGGTGGCGAAGGGGACATTCCAGGCCCTGTTGGACGCCGACCTGTTCGTCCCCAAGGCGTGGGCCGCCGACCGGGACCGGTGTGAACGGGCCGGCATCCCCGACGACGTTGGGCATCAGACCAAGTGGCGCTTGGCGATCGACCAGTGGCTCCGCGCGACCGGCAACGGGTTATCATTCGACTGGCTCACGTTCGACGAGGGGTACGGGGCCGCGGTCCCGTTCCTGAAGTTCCTGAGCCTGGTGAACCAGCGGTTCGTGGCCGAGGTGCCGGTCAACTTCCGGGTCCGGGACACGGCTGAAGGCCGTTCCCGACGGGCGGATGCCCGGTTGCCCGCGACCGACACGCGGAGCGGGACCCGGCACCGGGTGGCCCACCGGACCGTGCGGGCCTCGTTCTGGCGGGTGGCGACCGCCGCCGTGTGGGTGGCGGATCGGGTCCACACGTTGGTCGTGGCCGTCAACGAGAACACCGACGAGGTGAAGTACTTCCTCACCAACGCGACCACGGCCACCCGAGCCCGGGTGCTGGCCGTGGCGTTCCGGCGCTGGACCGTGGAGCACGCGTTCCGCCTGGGGAAGCAGGAAGCCGGATTGATGGACTACGAGGGGCGGAACTACACCGGGCTCCTTCGGCACCTGACCCTGGCCTTGGTCGTCCTCGGGTTCGTGGCCACTCACACGCAACGGCTCCGGGGGGAAAAATCCGCAGGTCACAGCCGAACAGGTGTGCCGGGCTCTGAACCAGCGGTGCGCGGTCGCGTTCCGGCAGAGGAGAGGCGTTCCCGAGGTGCGACACACCAGCGACGTCATCGGTTATCACCAGCGGCGGAACGCACAGGCCGCCAAGTCTCACAAGAAACAACGGCACAGATCCTTGCTCTAAATCCGCGCTGTACTGTTAGGACCGTCATAGTTACAGGCGCCGAAGCACCTGACGAGTTTGTAAGCCCCCACTGTTGGGCGCGAAGCGGGGAAAAGACACAGCAGGGGCAGTAGAGGTTCACCACACGTTCGCCCCTTCTCGCTGCTGCTCTCAATGAGCCTTTGCCTGCCCCTTGTCGTTGGCCTCCCGCAGACTCGCGGCGATTTCTTCGAGCAGGATGGGGTCTCCCGGTTTGACCGTCTCGTCGATCACGAACAGCGTCCCGTAGGCGTGGTACACCCCGGTGACCCGGACCTTCTCGCCGTCTTTGGCCACCGACAGTGAGCCGTTCTCCTGGCGGTCCGTCAGGGCCGGGTAGTAGTGGTACTTCTTCCCGCCGAGGACGGTCGTCTGCCGCCCGTCCTTACCCTGTAACCCGACGGGCGTCGGTCCCTTGCCCACGGGCACGTCATACTTGTACAACCGCACGCCCTGAAACGTGGCTGGATCGCCCGGCTTCCCGGTGTAGTTGAACGCCACCGTCACCTTCGCCGTGTCGCCGTCCAGCTCGGCCTTCAGGGCCAGGGCCTCGCGGGGCTTGTCCGCGGCGGGCTTGCTTCCCTCGCCCAGTTCCTTGAAGTCACCGTTCGTCTCCGCCTCCGCGTGCGTCCGCGTCCGGCTGCACAGGCTGACCCGCAGGAGCTTCTGCTTCTCTTCCTTGTGTGCGTAGACCATGTACATCTTGCCCTTCTCAAACCCGAACCCGCACGTGGCCCCGCTCTTGTGCGTGGAGACGGTCATTTCGGACACGTCCCCACCCTTCCACCACCGCTCCACCTTGAGCTTCACCGTTCGTGTCTGGCCCTCGACCGCGACCTCGATCGCCTCGCCCAGGAACACGGCTTCGGCGCCCTCCAGAGCCTTTTTCGGGGCCGGGGGCTGGGCGCAGTCGCAGGCTTCTGCCCGCGTCCCAGCCAGGATCAAACACGCTACCAAGCATAATCGCATGGATCCCCTCCTGAAGGTACACAGATCCCAGTATCCTCACCCGGCTCGGCGGTCACAACCACGCGTTACACAAGCACGAATGCCCTCTCCGAACCCGGTCGGGAAAACCACGTGCGCGGAGGGAAGATCGTAGCGGCCCCGCTCCACGAATGCGGAATTGTGGAGAATGAAATGAAGGAACCGGCGGGACGCCTGTCTTTACTAGCGGACTCATAGGGACGGGAGCACGCCGAGAGTCGAGCCGACACTGCTGGCCGCGCAGATCCGCCGGATCACTCCGGGGGACGTGCTGACCGACGCCGAACTCGTGGGGCGGTACGCCGAGCACGGGGACGCGGTACGTGCTGGGCCAACCGAAACGTCCACACCGGTTCCGATGCGAAATCCGCCCCTCTGACTGAAACAATCGCGTGCGGGGCCGGGCTTTCCACGGCCCCGCACGCGATTCGCCTTAATTCTTGTCGCGCTTCCCTTCGATGTCGAACTCTTGCTTGTTCCCACCGAATTCTGCTGCGGCCTTCCCCTTGAGCTTGTTGTCCTCGACCTTCAGCTTGTAGTCGATGGTGATCTCGTTATCCATGAACTTCCGCACGGCGGAGAATGTCAGCTCCCCGTCCTTGAACTTCAGATCCTTGACCTTCACGTCCTTCTGGTCCGGCCAGTTCATCACCCCGGCGAACTTGTCCCCATCCTTCGTGACCATCAGTTCGGCTGTCCGCTTCTGGTCCCCGATCGAGTACTCGCACTTCCACGTTCCGACCGGGTTCGCCTTGTCCTCCGCCCGGGCGAAGCCGCCCAGCCCGAGCATCAGCACCGCAGAGATGATCGCCTTCATGGTCGCCTCCGAGAAGTGGCCGTCTGACGTGGACGGTCAGAGCCGATTGTAGTGCCAGGGCACGCGTCCTCCGATATCGGCCTCGGCCACAGTTCACATCACCTCGACCTCGACCGTGAAGACAAAATTGATCATGTAGGTCCGCCGGTCCGCGTCGTGCGTCTCCGGCTGCGTGTGACCGTTCGTGTCGGTCGCCCGGGCCATCACTTTGTACCGCCCGACGGACTTGGGAACATCCCACAGGAACTCCCACAGCCGCCACGTGAACGGCACCGCCTTACCCAACAGCTCGGCATCCGACCACGTTTTCCCGGCGTCCGTGCTGACCTCAACCCTGGCCACGTCCGACTCGCCGCCCCACGCCGCCCCGAACACCCGGTACGGTTTCCCGGCCGGTACGGCTTCGGACAGCGCCGGGCGGGCGATCTGGGCTTTCACCTGCACCTCGGCAACAGCGGCGAGCGTGGGTCGCTCGCGCTCCCGCTTCCAGTAGGCGTACTCCAGCGACTGCCAGAACCCCTCGAACGGGGCGGCCGTTACCGTTACGCGCGTCAGCCACTTCACCGAGGCCATCCCGTACCACCCTCCGACGACGGCCCGCACCGGGAACCCGTGATCCGGGGTCAGGTTCTTGCCGTTCATCTGGTACGCCAGGAACACCTCGGGCCGCAGCGCCTTGGCCAGCGGCAGGCTCCGCTCGAAGTGAATCGCGCCGGGCGACTTCGGGTCGTCCACCTCCCCTTCGTCCGCGCCTTGGAGGATGACATCAATGGCGCCCGGCTTCACCCCGGCCTTTTCCAGCACGACCGAGAGGGGCACACCGGTCCATTCCGCGGTGCCGACGGCTCCCGTGTCCCACAATAGGCCCTTGGCCTTTGGAACGAGCTGCGCCCGGCCGTTACCCGCGCACTCCAGCAGAACGGGGGCCGTCGTCGCGGGCAACCCAAGCAAGTCGTCGTACGTCAGGACCAGTTCCCGCTCGACCTCCCCGTCGACGGTCAGCGTCCAGTCTTGCGTTCGGATCGCCGGAACCGGGAAGTGCGTGCGGACGAAGAACTCGTTCGTTGAGGTGACGGGGCCGAGGGACGTGAACGCGAACTCCAGATTCGCCGGTTCTTTCTCGCGAATGATCAACCCGGCCCGCGAGGCGCTAAACATCGGTGCGGATTCCGCTTCGTTCATGATCAACACGTCGTTGAAGTGGTAAAGTTTCGCATCCCACGTTTACAACGACAATGTACTTCCTGCTCGGTGACGGGAGCAATTTCCACACAGCCAAACCTCACGGAACGCCCCAACCTCCCACAGTGGCGTCCCCGTTCAGGAGCGCAAAAGAAACCGCCGATTGCGCGTCGAAATGGCCTCAAGAGAAAGTCGCAAAAGGTCCGCGCGCGTATCTGTTTCGCCACCTCCTTGAATGCGATTTTACGCCCGCGTCGATTCGACGACCTGTTGCAACACGTGCCTCTCGTTTCCCCCCGCTCTGTCTCGCTCTTCGGAAAGAATTCTGACCACAGCCTCAGAGTTTGACGGGAACAGGGCGAGGAGGCGTTCGCGCGACGTCCTGGCAAACGTCTCACCCGGTATCTCCCCGGAGCGCTGCTCAGAGATCAGCCCGGCGAGTTTCGGAGCCATGAGCCGAGAATCCGCGACCAGCGCTTCGTAAAGAATCGGTCCGAGCCAGGTCCAGTGTTCGATCCCACGATGAGGCGACACGAACCCGCTCTCGTCGCCGGGTGGGAAGACGAGTTGGTAAAGTTCGTAGGGCTGATTGAGATGTACCACGTCCAGCAGGGCGCGTCCCGACGTGAACTGCGTTCGCGTCTGTTGGTAGATCGCGTCCCGCAACCGGGGAATGTCCTCGGCGCGTAGGATCCCGTAGCGATGGGACGCCCAGTAGTAGTAGAGCGAGATCGCGAGTGGGAGGCTCTTCCGCAGCGCCTCGATCACTTGAGATTCGAGCCACTGATAACTCCCTTCGTCACGATCGACCTTGCGGTGAGCAATGCGCCACAGGGCGATAAATCCTGGCGGGGGTTCGTGGGAGCCTTCCCGCGTATCGTGGTTTCCCAACGTGGAGAGGTAGTGACCAGCGAGGCACAAGATCCTCGATCCGTCCCGACGCTGGTCGAGTGACTCAAAGTACTCCCACGCTTCGACAAACTCGGGACATGTGCGCAGGCGGGTGACTAGATCCGCGTTGGGAACGGGAGCTAGCGCCCAGTCGCGCATGGCCCGCAAGATCTCCTGGTCGCGCACGACGTCCTGTCCGACGTTTTCGGCAATTATGCGCTCTAGGTAGTTGCGCTGGCCGACGCCTTGCGAAACAGTAGCGCTTCGGGGCTGCCTCTCGCCCAAATAGTCGCCAGCGTGCGGGATCATGAAGAGGAGAAGATCCAACGCCCCCTCAACATCCCAGGTCGCACCCGTGGTCGCAGCAGCCCACGCCGTTCGCAATCTCTCACGTGCTGCGGCGAGTCTCTCATCTCGGGCACTCCAATCCGCCGGATTGTCGAAAAGCTGATCGCGATAGCTGAGCAGAAAAGTGAGCGCCGGTCCGGCCGCGTGCTGGAGAGCGGTGATCGCGAGCAGGTGGTCGAAGCTCACTTCCCCGTGCAACGACTGCCAAGCGTGGTGTGCGTGACGTACCACAAGTTTAAGATCCCGAGGTGTCGAGAGGAGCCGACACAACGCGCGAGCTTGAGAATTGATCCCGTACACGGAATGGAGCAAGTGGTTGCTCGGGGACCAGGGATTCTCCTCTCCAGCTCCGAAGGGCGCTAGGTCGTCAGGAAACTCGGACTGTTTTTGTTCACGAAAGGCCGAAATAACGCGGAGCGCACGGTCCACAGAGATCGACGGGACGTACTGAACGCGCTCGCACAGTTTCGCGAAGTCGATGCCCGCACTACCCGTGAGGACAAACGACAGAGCCGGGTATTCGCGCAGCCGCGACAGTAGGGCGAGGATCTCCCCAGGGTCGAATCGAGCACTCTTGTTGCGATCGATGTCCTCGACAATGATTACCAAGCGCGCCGGGACGGACGCCAGCAGCCGCGACAGGCGCTCGAATTGCTCGTACGGGTCAGCTGCCCCGAACAGAATGTCTGACAAGTTGCGGACCCAGTCTCCGCCCGCCGAAAACGTCTTCCGGTAGGTTTCGGGAAGGCTTCGGAATGAGAAGCAATCCAGTCGTAACTCGACCTCGGCGACGGCGCGCTTCAGGATGTGCTCCGCCGCCGAGGACGAGTCCTCGAACCCCCAGCACTTCACCTCACACGCCCAAACCTTTATCCCGCTCCCGACACGATTTTCTAATTCTTTCTGGAGCCACTGCACGATGCTTGACTTCCCGCTCCCGAATCCGCCCACCAAGCCAACCGTCCGAGGAAGATCTAGTCCCCCGCTGAGGTAACCGGCGAGCCGACGAGCGACGGGCTTCGTGCCCAACAGGTCTTCAGTCGCGTGCCCTTCGCGTTCGTACCAGGCACGGAAGATTGTGGGGTTCTCCACGATTTGCTCTAGTGTGCGATCACATGTGTCGGCTTCCTCTGTCTTTGGCTTGCTTTCCACCCGTCCCGACCAGTGCAACAGCCCGACCACTCCGCACGAAATTATCGCGTAGAGGGTCCATTCCCACCAACACCCCTCGTACCCACTCGGTCCGATGAGACCGCCGAGATCGAGTACTGCGACCACGCCCACGGACAACAAGACCGCGCACCACGTCGGCGGGTGTCGAATCGCATTTTCGTTCAGATGACCGAATGAGGGCTTCAAGAGGCGTGTCAGCAGATTGACGGCAACAGCACACGCGAAAATATTCGCCACATGACGAGCCCAGATGTGAAGCGAATCGAAATGCGACCGCGTGAGTTCTGTCACCCTACCGCGGAGGCCCAGCAGTAGACCCCAGCCACCGATCAGCAATAAGGTGAAAATCAGGAAATGAAGCCAGCGGCGCGCAAGCTGGGATCGTCCATTGCGGGAGTTATTGTTTGAAGTACCGGTCGATTCTGACCGTGGTACGTGAGGCAGCGGAGGTGAGGCCGGAGTGGGCACGTTCGATACTCCTTCGGCCATACGAATTCCTCACGAACAGGTGATATTTTGGTCGAGGAGCAGCAAGGTGCCCCTGTGTGTTATTCGAGGGACGCGGGACAGAGTTCTTGAAGAACGCGCGAAGACTTACGGCACGACGGCCCGGTCTAATATTGAGCTGCAAAGGCCCCAAACCTCGACGATTCGGAGCAAGTGGAGTTTAAGTTTATCAGAAGAACCAGTTTAGCGACATCGCTCGGAATAGAATCATATTTTAACTAGTGTGATTAATTTATATTATCTGAATTCGTTGTCGGTTAATCAAGCTTGGCCCGTTTTCAATCGGAAAAATCCTCAAAATTGCACCATCAGTGACACCAATTCGCCTGCCCATAATATCCGATATGTGGCTTTATCGTCAGAAAAATCTGGAACTCTGTATAGTTGCGTTGTACTTCGAAATCCTTGGAGTGTCGAGACCACGACGTGACAACACCACTTTATTACCCCGCTATCGAACGCACCCGTGGCCAGTTATTGGACAGCCCGATCGTACGTCTACAGGAACCGGCTGGCGTAGTCGAAGGCTTGCTCGAACCGTTCCCGAATCGGGGTACGAGTTGGTTAAAATTCATTCCGTCCGCTGACGCCCCCTTCCCAGGCCCTGTGCTCATTTCGTCGCGAGCCACCGCTGCCAAGGGGTTGCCGGCACAGATCCTCATCACTGCCGACGGGAATGTGCCCTCCTCGTCTCGTGCCGGCTGTCGGTGGTTTCGGCCAACGCCTCAGCCATTCTCGCCTGATGCTAGGGCGTGTGAGGCCGACTGCATTTCTATTCTTAGCTCGTGGACCGGTAGATTTTCTTTCAAAGCGGAGCGCCGCGAAGGGCAAAGAGTTATTGAACGCGGGCTCAGACCGCCCCAGATCGGTGCGCTTTACGCGGCGCTCGCTCACTGGACCGTAACCAACGACCCCGCCACCATCGTCATGCCGACTGGAACTGGAAAAACCGAGACTATGCTCGGGCTTCTCGTATCCGAGCGGCTCCCTCGTCTGCTTGTCATCGTTCCAACGGACGCCCTTCGCGACCAGTTGAGCGCAAAGTTCCTATCGCTCGGCATCCTGAGGGCAGCCGGGGTTGTTGCCCCCGGAGCTCTCCTCCCCGTGGTAGGCACGCTTCGACGAAAGCCGACCACCTCGAAAGAGGTGGATGATTTTTTCTTGCGGTGCAACGTCGTGGTGACAACCGCGCAGATCGCTGGTTCGTGCGTGCCTGAAGTACTCCTGCGCATGGCCACCGTATGCAGTCACCTCTTCGTGGACGAGGCGCATCACGTTCGTGCTCCCACCTGGGAGCGAATAAGGGAGGCCTTTGCCGGGAAAGCGGTTTTGCAGTTTACGGCTACCCCGTTTCGTGGCGATGGCCGGCTCGTGGACGGAAAAGTCATCTACAACTATCCACTGCGAAAAGCACAGCAAGACGGATATTTCCGCTCGATTCGGTTCCGCCCCGTCGAGGAATACAACGACGACGACAGTGATGAACGCATCGCCAAAGAGGCCATCGCCCAGTTGGAAGAGGATCTTGCAGCGGGCCACGATCACCTCCTCATGGCGCGCTGCGCCAACATTAGCCGCGCGGAAGCGGTGTTCAAGATCTACAAGAGGATCGCGGGCACCCACGCTCCCGTGCTCGCACACAGCGAGCTCCCGGCCGAGGAGAAGCGTCGCGCCGTTGAAAATTTGCGCGGCCGGAATGCCCGGATCGTCGTGTGCGTTGATATGTTCGGCGAAGGCTTCGACTTACCGCAGTTAAAGGTGGCTGCACTTCACGATGTGCACAAAAGTCTCGCCGTAACGCTTCAGTTCACAGGGCGCTTCACACGAACCGAAGAAAATGTTGGGGACGCAACGGTCGTCACCAACATCGGGAACGCGGACGTCGGCGGGGCACTTCAGGATCTCTACGCCGAGGATCCGGACTGGAACCTCTTGCTACGAGAACTGGCCGATGAAGCCTCCGGTGGTCAGGTTCTCCGATCGGAGTTTCTACAAGGCTTCACAAAGCTGCCCGAACGCATTCCGCTACAAAACATTTTCCCCAAAATGAGCACGGTAGTATTCGAGACCCAGTGCTCGCGGTGGAGCCCCGAAGTTCTGGAGAAATTCGTCAGAAATCTCTACGACAAACCCGCTATTCACCCGCGTAAAAACGTTGCGGTTTTCGTCACCAAGGAACTGTTGCCAGTCGAGTGGGGGAACGTTCGTGGGATCTGTGACACCGTCTATGAGCTTCACATCCTTCATTGGCAAGCCGCGGAGGAGCTCCTTTACATCCACAGTTCAGATAAGGGTACGCTTCACGAGGATCTCGCCAAAGCCGTCTGCGGGTCCGGCGTTAGAGCTGTCAGTGGGGAGCGCGTTTTCCGGGTGCTTCACGGCGTGAACCGCTTAATCCTCACCAACCTCGGGCTCGGGCATTCGCTCAGCCGTGCGGTACGTTTCACGATGCACGTCGGCGCCGACATTCGGGAGGGGCTTACCGAGGTCCAGGCGAAGAATAAGTACAAAACGAATGTCTTCGGACGCGGCTACTCGGGCGGTGAGAAAGCGAGCATCGGTTGCTCCAAGAAAGGGCGCATTTGGTCGTTTCGCTCGGCCGAGGATGTCCACGACTGGCTGGAGTGGTGTCACGAGTTGGGTCCAAAGCTTAAAGACGACACGATAGACGTCGGCCAGCTCCTTAAAGGGGCGATGGTGCCTACGACGGTCACGGCCCGACCGAACAAAGTGCCTATCACGATCGAGTGGTCCGAAGACCTGCTGTGCCGTGACGAGGACGCCGTCCAGTTCGAGGTGGCGAACATCCGCGTGCCGTTTTACGAAGTTGAGCTGGGGCTGATCGACCACTCCGACACCGGTCCCGTTCGGTTTCGGATCTCGTCGGACAGTTGGCCGCAGCCAGTCGAGTTCGAGGTCCGCTTTTCCGCCGACAACGTCGAGTACGTTCCCACTAACGGAAGCACCGACCCGAAGGTAGTTGTCGGAAGGCGCACCATGCCACTCTCTGAATACTTGAGTGCGGAAGCACCAGTCATCCGCTTCCACGACGGCGCGTTTTTAATCGGTAACGACCTATTTGATGCAAACGTTACAGCCCGCATCCCGTACGACCCTACCCGCATTGTGACGTGGCCGTGGACGGGTGTGGATCTAAAAGTCGAATCGCAAACGCAAGCGAAACTTCCCCACTCGATTCAGCGTCACGTGATCGAGCACCTTCTTTCCATTACTGGACCGGCCCAATTCGATGTCGTTTTCGACGACGACGCATCGGGAGAGGCGGCCGACATTGTGGCTCTGAGAGTCGAGTCGAACCGGCTGCTCGTCCAACTGTATCACTGCAAGTACTCCCACGAGGCGACTGCGGGTAAGCGGCTCGACGACCTGTATGAAGTCTGTGGACAAGCGCAGCGCAGTGTTTACTGGAAGGGGCAGCCGGAGAATCTGATCGAGCACCTGATCCTTCGCGAATCGAAACGCATCAGTAAGGGCGGCGTGTCCCGCTTTGAGCGCGGCGACTTGCGCACGCTGCGGCGCCTCAAAGGCCAGTTGCGACTCGTGACCTGTGAGTTCGAAATTTTCGTCATTCAGCCTGGGCTCTCGCTCTCGCAGGTACAGGCGGGGCAACTGGACCTACTTGCATCGACGGAACTCTACTTGCGTGAAACATACAACGCCGCCTTCGGTGTCATCGCAAGCCGTTGAGCAACTCGAACCGTCATTTACCGTATGTGCAGGTGTATTCCTCACCTCCACAGGGGTGCGTCGCGCCAATTACCGGCTCGCTAGCGCTAGGGATCCTTCCGCGACTTGAGAAACTCTTCTGGGTCTTTGAGAAATTCGTCCCGGCACATTTTGTTTTCGAACAAATAGTTCTTGCCGTTGAATCCTGCCGACTCGGCTTGCTTTTGGCGATGAATAATAATCCGCCTCGCGCGATACCCTATGTGAGACGGATGTCCCTTGGGAGCAAAATCTGCACACTTGCTAACGCCATCTTCCACGCAGTAAACACACTCAGAAGGCTCCACCTGGCGAGTATCCCTTGTTGCTGCGGCACCGCATCCAACGACAAATAGAAAGATAAACGACACATACTTCATAAATACCATTCCAAAAAACATTAACCAACAACGCGCCGTTAATACAGATGGCGAAGCGTTTCTATTGTTCTCCGCCTCGGGCGCCTTGCATTCCGAGAACGTCCAGTAAACGGAGCGGTAAGCCTGCACGCACGAGCTACTCGGGCAACGCGGCCCAATGGAATCTAGAGGGGGGAAGAACTCAGAGAAGGAGCACGACCGTTCGGGAGAGTAAGCGGAGCGACTTTGAATGGGTTTCCGTTGCTACGAAGGCCATGCTCTTTAGTGGGCTCTCCGGCATGGAAAAAGTTAGCAGATCACAAAATCGCATTGAGACAGTGTATTTGACTTCGGTCAGAGGCCCTGCGTTGGTAAAGCCTAAGAGGGGCGTGTCGTAGCAATTGCTGTGCACGATTTGTGCACACGAGTTCAAGTTTCCGAACTCGACCCGTTCCCTGATCTCACACTTCGAGCTGCGTTCTATGGCGAAATGACCATTGCCGTCTTGGCACGCAACGATGCTGCGGGTAAATCCCACGCCCGCGAGGAGAAACGCGGCGGCAATAAAAGCAAATTCGCGGAACTGTTGAGTCATTTGAAAAAGACCTCAAGAGCTCTATCGGAGCCTACCCAAGGTTACTTGAGCAAGCGACGCGGATACATTTCATCGCATCAGAGGCCAAGGAGCAGGAAGTGGTAACGTCGAGCGCCCTACCCTCGGTGGAAAAGCCCATCGAGTACGGCATGCGTGGAGAACGTGAGCGCTCACGTGGGATTACGAACGTGCAGCATTTCTGTGTCCTGAATGAGAGGAATCTCGATGCCTACCGAACGCCCTGAGCTGCCCCCGTCGAACGCCGACGACATCGCTCGGCGGTTGATGCTGAGGGCGACGGACCTCGACGGGTCGGGCCTGATTAACGTGCTACGGAATCTTCTATTCCAAAGCTGAGGGACTTAAACGTATCCACGACCCGACACCGACGTTCGATCAAAACCCGCCGGCCGATCCGGTCGCCGAGAGGGCAGCGGTCCTCTGCGCGTACCAGGAGGCGCGCTATGAACCCGTCTGTATCGAGTGGTTCCTGTCCAGGGCCATGAAGGAGCTTGCCGAGCACCTGGAGTTCCGAGTGTACCACAGCCAGCAACGGCTTCGACCGCTGGCACAGATTACGTACACGGAAACAGGGCAAATGGAGAGTTACAAATTGCCCCCCCCGAAGCCCGCAAGTGGGTAGCAGGAAGCGCAAGCGTTTGCTAGGCTGAGAAACTCTTGAGACCACCACCGGCGGGTGCGGCGAGTCGTTGGAAACGACCACGAGCAGCCTACAGCGTCACGGGGGCAGCATGACACCACGAGAAGCGACCGCAGGCATTGGTCAGCGCGTAACGGATACCGAGTCGGGTGAGATCGGGATGCTCCAAAGCGTCAAGCCAAAGCGTCACTACCATGTCGGCGTTATCGCGTTCCCGCGCGAGGTCCGCGAGGTCTGGTTGAAGAAGCTGGAGTGGACAGACGGCTTGAAGACTACGCACACGCTGCAGTTGCCATACGACGAGTTTCTCCGCTTGTTGGCTTCATGCGAGATGCCGGTCAAGTCCAAACGGAAGCTGTTTCAGCAATTGCTGGGCCGCGAACCGTCTGCGAACGAGGCGCGATATCTGAGAGGGGCGCAGGAGCGCGTTTGCGAGGTATGCGGGTACACGCAGCATTACGCTGTAAATCCGACCGGGTCGGTTGAACTTGACTGCGCTTGCCAGGTGGCATCGCACGGAGCGGAACCCGTCGTATAGGACAAGGAAAGTGAAGATGGGCATGCAATGCGAGACTATCGAGGCCAGTTCGCAGGCTTACTACTGTTGACGGCAACGAGCGAGAGGCCACCGTCTTCGAGAGCTCTGGCTCCGCCCTGTTCCTCAGCTTCGATCGTCAGTTCCCCTATCTGGCCTACCCGTCGTGATGGTCGTCGACAGGGGCGGGAGAGGCAGACCGGTGGAGCCGAGGAGACCCGCCATGCGAACCAGGACGAGTCGATCGCCCGGCACTTCGCCGACCTTCCCGATTTAAAAGGCTCGGACAAAACCTCCAGTTAAGGCCGTTTTCAAGGCACTTTCGAGGTTTTGTCAGTGCCAGTAAGGGGCGGGTCAGTTCTGCCACAATTCCTTGCCTGACAAGCCACCCAGCTTTTCATTTTTCGGCCGTCCTGATTTAGAGACGGGGAAGGAATTTCCCGCTGTAGTCTTGCCTCTCGTCGTAATTCGCTTAGGCTAAATGGATAAATAGTTTTGGCTAAATCAAGCCTTCAGAGGGCCAAGTGGTGCGAGCAAGAACCACATCTCTTCTCACCCTGTTGGCGCTCGCGCTTGCGAGTTGCTCAAAGTCGGGAATGACCGACGCGGAAAGCAGTAAATCTGACGGGCACAAGCACTTGGGCCCAATCACCGTCGAAAAGACCTATGGCGGCAGCTACCCGATCGCCGTTGTCTGCACCACGGGCATGGTCGCGGACCTCGCACGCAACGTCGGCGGCGACAAGGTGAAAGTCACTCAGATCATGGGTGATGGGGTGGATCCGCACCTGTATAAGGCATCTCCCGGCGACGTGAACCTGCTCAACGGAGCGGACGCGATCTTCTATTCCGGCTTGCACCTCGAGGGAAAGATGGCGGACGTGTTCGTGCGAATGGCGCGCAAGAAACCGACCTTCGCCGTCACGGAGTACATCCCCGAGAACCGTGTACTCGATGACCCGGAAGCGTCTTTCGACCCGCACCTTTGGTTCGACGTCTCTTTGTGGCGCGAGGCGGCCGGGGTCGTCCGCGATGCTCTCAAGGCGTACGACCCCAAGCACGCCGCCGAGTACCAGAGCCGCACTGACACTTACCAAGCGGAACTGGCCAAGTTGCACGACTACGCGAAAACCCAGATCGCCACGATCCCGAAAGAACAGCGGGTGATGGTGACCGCCCACGACGCCTTTCGCTACTTTGGGCGGGCTTACGAGATTGAGGTCAAAGGCATCCAGGGATCAGCACCGAGAGCGAGGCCGGCGTAAAAGAAGTGAACGCGCTCGTTGATTACTTGGTGCAGAGAAAGATCAAGGCGGTGTTCGTGGAATCAAGCGTGCCCGACAAGAACATGAAGGCCCTGTTGGAAGGTTGTAAGGCCCGCGGGCACACGGTTGTTATCGGCGGCGAACTGTTCTCTGACGCGATGGGCAAGGACGGTACGCCGGAGGGAACTTACAGCGGCATGGTGCGCCACAACGTGGATACCATCGTGAAGGCACTCAAGTGAACGCAACCGGAGCAGACGGCGCGCTTCTCGACGTCCACGATCTGACCGTCGCGTACCACCGCAAGCCGGTCCTTTGGGACGTGGACTGGTCCCTCGCGGGCCCCGCACTGGTCGGCGTGGTCGGGCCGAACGGGGCCGGAAAGAGCACCCTCATTAAGGCGATGCTCGGTCTGGTCCCGACGTCAAGCGGGGCCGTCCGCGTGTTTGGCCGTCCAGTCGGTGCGGTGCGCCAGCGCATCGGCTACGTCCCCCAGCGAGAGACCGTCGACTGGGATTTCCCGGTCAGTGTGTTGGACGTGGTTCTGATGGGCACCTACGGTCGCCTCGGCTGGTTTCGCCGCCCCGGACGGGCGGAGCGGGAGTGGGCGCGGGAGTGTTTGGCGGATGTGGGTCTCGCCGACCTCGCCGACCGGCAGATCGGTCAGTTGTCGGGCGGCCAGCAACAGCGAACGTTCATCGCGCGAGCACTGGCGCAGCGCGCCGACCTGTATTTCATGGACGAGCCGATGGCCGGTGTTGATGCGGCAACGGAGCGGCTCATCTTCCGCGTTCTGGAGCGACTCCGGGGCGCGGGCAAAACAGTCATCGCCGTCCACCACGACCTGCGCACGGTACCGGAGTACTTCGACCATGCGGTACTATTGAACCTCCGACTCATCGCCAGTGGCCCGATCGCCACGACTTTCACCCCGGACAATCTGCGAAGGGCCTACGGGGCGCGCCTCGATGTGCTCGACGCGGCGGGCGAAGCCCTCGCCGGGAGCGCGCGGCGATGAGCTACAACACCCTTTTGGTACTACTCGGGGTGGGGTTGCTCGGGGCCGGGGCCGGCATCATCGGCAGCTTCGCCGTGGTGCGCCGGCGCGCGCTGCTCGGCGACGCACTGTCCCACGCCGCCCTTCCGGGACTGTGCCTCGGGTTCATGTTGGCCGGGGAGCGGAACCTGCCCGCGATGCTGCTCGGGGCACTGGTCACAGGGCTGCTGGGTGTCGGAGTCGTGGCCGTTTTGCGGCGGTATACTCGCGTCCGCGAGGACGCCGCCATCGGTGTCGTCCTGAGTGTCTTTTTCGGGGCCGGGATCGTTCTCAGTCGACTGATCCAGAACTCGACCACACTTGCCGGAAGCAAAGCGGGATTAGATTCGTACATCCTGGGCAAGACGGCCGGCATGGTCGCATCGGATGTGGTGCTGATCGCGGGTGCCGCGGTGGCCGCGGTCGGGTTGGTCGTGGGCCTGTTTAAGGAATTCCTGCTCGTCAGCTTCGACACCGGGTTCGCGCGCGTGCAGGGCTGGCCGGTCCAGCGGATCGACCTGGTTCTTACGGGACTGGTCGCGGTGGTGGTGGTCATCGGGTTGCCGGCGGTCGGCGTCGTGATGATGGCCGCACTTCTCATCATCCCCGGCGTGACGGCCCGGTTCTGGTCCGACCGGCTCGCGCGCGTGGTACTCCTCGCCGCCGGAATCGGGATCGCGATGGGACTGGTCGGTACGTTCCTGAGTGCGACCTACAACAAGATGCCCGCGGGTCCGGTCATCACATTGGTCGGCACGGCACTGTTCATTGTCTCCGCCCTCGCCGCACCGCGGCGCGGTCTAATCGCCCGCGCGTGGGTGCGCCTGCGGGACCGGTGGCAAATGGAGTACGACGAGGTGCTACGCATTCTGTACGAAGCGCAAGCAACCGGTCGCGACCGTGAGTGCGACGATATTCTTGCGAGCAAATCCTGGTCGCGCAAACGCGTGCGCAAGTTGCTCGTCGAAACCATTCGGACCGGTGACGCGACCTCTGATGCGGGTCCGGGCTACTCACTCAGTGCCGCCGGGCACACCCGGGCAGTCGAAGTGGTGCGCCGGCACCGGCTCTGGCGGTGCCTGATCGAGGAGTGCCCCGATCTCGTCCCCATCGCCCGTCCCATGAGCCGCCAACCAGTCGAAGATTTCGTGCCGCCGGAAATCGTTGCGGATCTCGAGGGCAAGTTGAGAGCGACCGGCCGCTGGCCGGAAGCCCGCACGGTCGATCTGCCAGAGGGCGTCCGATGACCGAACTCGCGACCTGGCTGAATGCGAACTCACTGGCCCTGTGGACAATCGCCGTCGGCGCGCTGTGTAACGTGTCGTGCGCGATCCTCGGCTGCTACCTGGTACTACGGCGGATGAGCATGCTGGGCGATGCCATCAGCCATTCCGTACTTCCGGGGCTGGCACTCGCGTTCGTTCTCACCGGCAGTATCAGCGGTTGGGGGATGGTCGTGGGCGCAGCCGCACTCGGCGTGCTCACGGCGTTCCTCACACAACTCATCGCCAAACTCGCCGACGTGCCCGAAGACTCCAGCATGGGCGTGGTCTTCACGTCGCTCTTCGCCGTCGGTGTGATCCTTGTCACCCGTGTCGCGTCACAGGCCGACCTCGACCCCGGCTGCGTTCTGTACGGACTCATTGAATTCACCCCGCTCGATACCGTGTCGCTGTTCGGGCTCGAAGTCCCGCGCACGTTCCGGACGCTCGGGCCGGCGCTCGCCATTACCCTCGGCTTCGTGGCGCTGTTCTGGAAGGAACTGAAAATTGTTTCGTTCGATCCGGCCCTGGCCCGAGCGATGGGGTTCCGCGTCGGCCTGATTCATTACCTGCTCATGGCGATGGTCGCCGGGGTCACGGTATCGTCGTTCGAGGCCGTGGGATCGATTCTCGTCATCGCCATGCTGATCGTCCCCGCCGCCACGGCGCACCTGCTCACGGACCGGCTCGCCGGCATGCTGCTCTGGAGCACAGCCGTCGCGATCCTCTCCGCCGTCTTCGGCTACTGGCTCGCGGCCCGATGGAACACGAGCGTGGCCGGCATGATGGCCGTGGTCGCGGGCGGGCTGTTCGCCTCTGCGGTTCTCGTCGCCCCGCGCCACGGAATCGTCAGCCAGTTCGTCCGGCGCGCCCGGTTGGCCCTGCGAATTGCGCGGGAAGACGTCCTCGCGCAGTTGTATCGCGCGGACGAAGCGGCAGTGGGCACTCCCCCACTCGTTGCTGGCCTAACGCCGAGTTTGGCTCGGGTTCAACTGCGGCGCTTCGGACAGATCGAGCGGGCCGAGAGTGGTTGGAAGCTAACGCCAACTGGCCGCACGGCGGCGGCTGAATTAGTTCGCAGCCACCGCCTTTGGGAGAGCTTCCTGACTACCCGACTGGACCTTCCCGCCGACCACGTCCACCCTTCGGCCGAGCGGATGGAGCACTACATCGACCACGCTCTTCAAGAGCAGATTGCTGCGGACCTGGCCGACCCCCGGAGCGATCCGCACGGGCGCCCGATCCCTCCTTCACCCGCTCAACCACAACCGCCGGGTGCGTGACCGTGCTGACTCGCGACCAGGTGCTTCGCGCCGTACACAATTGCCAACTCCACTCGCCCGACGGCACCGCCCGCACGTCCGACCTCGCGCAGCGCCTGGGGATCAAGGGGCCGAGCGCGACGGCCCGGGTTCAGGAGTTGGCCGCAGCGGGTCTGGTTCGGTACGCACCGAGACTGGGCGCCGTGTTGACCGAGGAGGGAGAACGTCAGGCGCAGGAAGCCTTCGGAAAGCTCAGGTGCATCGAACGCTTCCTGGAGGCCGTGTTCAACCTTCAGCCGGAAGTCTGCGGGGTCGAAGCCGAGCACCTGTTGCGACACATCAGCGCGGTCGTCATGGAAGCCATCACCAAACACGTGGGATCCTGCGATGCGAATCGGGTCGGTGGCAGTTGACTCTCAACCGCCACCGGGATTCGTCGCGTTAATATTTCACGGCAAAACCGGCCCCTAAAAAGTAATCGTCCGCACTTTGACTCAAGCCCTTTCCGGCCCGAATGTCGAGCTGAAAAAGTGGGGTGATTTTGTAAGTGAACCCGCCGTTGACGTAGTGCTGTGCACTCGTCCCTGGTGCAGTGGCCCCACTGGGGAAGAACGCGAACCACTCGGTATACGCACCGAGTTTCTCGGTCAGCGCGTAGCCGACCGTCACGGACTGAGCCAGTTCGAGGTACGTGTGACCGTTGTCGTCGACCGTCGTGTTCCCCTGGGTGCTCGCACCGACCGAGAGGAAGTCATTCACCTCCCACGAGTAGAGGCAATTCAGGCCCGGGAGCGTTTTCCCCGCTGTCAGCCTCTTGGGGCCTGTGGGTACTGTCGTCTGGAGGACGAGTGCGATTTCCGGCAGATATTTCTTCTGCTCAGTTAGCCCCAACTTCGCGCCGAGGTACAGATCCTCGCCGCCATTCACGCTGAACACTCCGCCGTCGGCTCCAAGGGCTCGGGTGTTCGAGAAATTCTGACCGATGCGGAACTCGAACCACTCGGCGAACATCCCGACGCGCAGCAGTGCCTCGGGGTAGGAATGGGAGTTCTGAATTCCGGCGTCGCGGTTCCGGCTGTAGGTGTAACCGGCCTCCAGTTGAATGCGGTTCTTGCCGACCGTACTGCTGGACTCGGTGAAGTCGGGACGGTCGGTCACGATCGTATCTTTTTCCTCAGCTTTTGAGTCCGTTTTGGGCTGACTGCCATTCGGCGTATCTTCGTTATTGACGGATTTTCCCACGTCCTTTCTGTCCTCATCGACCGAGATCTGTTTGGTATCGGAGGTGGTCGGGCTAAGTGGGATTACTACCAGAGGCGCGTCCTTCTTGCCCACACCTCCGTTCTCCTCAGTTTCCTTCTTATCGTTCTCGTTCTTTGGCCCGACCTCCCAGGAAAAGAGTGTCTTGGCAGATTTCTCTTTTGGACCACAGGGTTGGTCCGAGATCGTCGCACAACCCGATCCCATGATTAGAACCAGCGCACACAAGAAAAGAACCTTACACATCAACCGTCCTCAGCGAATGATCCAGATTGCGCACCAGTTCATGGCAGCACTCCTGTTAAAAGCGGTATCGAGAAGTGAGTCGCACTTAGTTCCGCCTAATTGAGATTTCTCCGGAGCGTCGTGATGCCGCGCTTTCGCCCATCCTCTAGGGGCGCGCGAAACAAGACAGCCGTGCTCGGCTCATAACCGGTACGCGGATGACGTGCTTCGACAAGAAGTAGTGCCGATGGATGTTTAACCACCTAATCCCGATTGCTAGCGACTGCTTCAATTGAATTGATCCGATCTCCCTCATCTTTATGGCCGCTTCGGACCGACTAAAAGTAATGGCTAGTTTCACAAAGCACCCCGCCACTTCTGGTGTGTAGGAGCAGGCGGTAGCAACGTTCATCTCGGTTTGGAGTGGCGGCGCTACTGTGTGGCGCGCGCCAGATTACTGCTCTTTTTGAAACTGGCCGGCATGGGCGCTCTCGTTTGCAATTCTTGAAGGGCGCTGAGAAGAAGCAAAATTGCGATAGTCCTAAATAGGCCCAGAGCTGCTGAGACTCGGATTGCCCAATCAAGGCGCGCTCGGTATCATTCTTAATCGCCGCCTGACTCGAAGATCGTCGAGAGCCAAATGTTTCGCGCGGTTGTCACGTTCCTGGTCACGTTGCCGATGCTAATGCCCCCGGGTATGTGCATTTGCCAGCTCGTGCCTATTGGGAACGTTTCGACACCGCAGTCTCTCGCAAATCGTCAGCGAAACTCGATCACCCACTCGGAAGAGCGAACCGACTGTCGCTGCGATACCTGCGTCGCACGGGTTGCTCGCGGGGCCCGAGTTACTGATCCGGCAGAGCCCGAATCACACAAGCTCCCGACTCCGCTCGCACCCGACAACCATCCGCCCGGTTGCCCGGCCGCTCTCGGAAATGTGCCGACCAAAATGGCGGCCCCTGCCGTCACCGTCGGACTCGAGGCGCACGCGATCGTCTGCTTCGTCACTCTCGTCGATGCGACTCCCGTAGTGGTACGCACCTGCGACCGCGTTTGTAAGCTGACTAGCTCACCACCTCTATTCATCACGCACTGCACGCTGCTGATCTGATCGTATTCTCATTTCCACTTGTGCGGCCGGCTGATCTTCTTGCCGGTTAAGCGCATCTACATTTACCGTCCGCGGCGTTGCCGAGTAGCGGCACGTCGGGCGAAATCTTGGCTCACTCTCACTATTAGTTCTCGGAACGAGGACACCCTTATGGGCACTGCGGCCTCGCGTGCGAACGATCGCGCGCACCCAATCTGCTTAGGTTCAAGTGGCGGACTTCACTGGGTTGTTCGCACACTCCCGACTGTACTCATTCTCGGCGCGCTCGCCGGCGTCGCTTACTGGGGGCACCGCAGTGGTTGGGCGTTCTCTACCAAGGCGCCGCGGGGCGCGGTGTCACAGAGCGAGGGCCAACCGGAGCCCCGACCGGTACTGCGGTTCAGTCCCGCATCCCCCGGAGAAGGCCCCCTTTTCAGCGGGCAGAGCGCTCGCATTGAGTTCGCTTCGGCCGATGAAGCCAACGCGCTCGGCATCGACATCAATTTGGTCTGGCCGACTCCGCTCACGGAGCAAGTAAGCACTCCTGGAGAAGTGAGCTTTGATTCGAACCGCATCGCGCACTTGTCCGCGAAGGCCAAAGGAGTGGCGCGACGAGTGTTCAAAGCTGCCGGCGATTCGGTTCGCGCCGGCGAGCTAATCGCACTCATCGAGTCACCCGACCTCGGCCGGGCCAAGGCCGAGCTCCAACACGCCCTTGTGCAATCAAAGCTTAAGGAGAAAACCCGGGACGACTTATCCGGGGCACAAGCAGCGGTCTCACCGGCTCAACTTCGTGAAGTCGAGGCAGCGGTCAAAGAGGCTTCGGTGCGGTTGATCGAGGCGACCCAAGAGCTCACCAATCTGGGATTTCAGGTGAAGGTGGAAGATTACCGCTCTCTCGCACCCACCGATGTGGTGAAGCGGCTGCGGTACTTGGGAGTTGAAGACGCCGTCACCGGAGCGGACAAGGACGTGCTGCCCGCGAACCTGCTCCCCATTCGCGCGCCCTTCGCGGGCGTATTGCTCTCGGCTGACGCGGTGACGGGAGAGGTGATCGAAGGCGGAAAGCCTCTCTTCACCCTCGTGGACCCGACCCGCGTGTGGATCACCCTTCATCTGGGCGCGCAGGAAGTGCAGGGGATATCGATCGGTCAGAAGGTGTTCTTTCGACCGGACGGCAGCGCGCACGAACATTCGGCGGCGGTGACGTGGCTCGGAACTGCGGCCGACGAAATTACCCGTACCGTGGCGGTGCGGGCCGAGGCAGAAAATTCTAACGGAGTCCTGCGAGCCTCGACTCTCGGGAAAGGGCGGGTGATTCTTCGCGAGCAGCCAAAGGCCCTCGTCGTCCCGCACGAAGCGGTGCAGGTCTTCCGCGGCCAACCGGTCGTGTTCGTTCGGGACGCGGATTTCATGAAACCGTCCGGTCCCAAAACGTTCCACGTCCGTTCGGTCCGAACCGGCGGACGAGACGATCGCAACACCGAGATCCTTGCTGGGGTCTCATCGGGGGAAGTCGTTGCGACTAAAGGGGGCGCGGCGCTTCTAAGCGTGCTCACACAAGCGATTGCAAACCGCTGATCTGGACATCCGTTGGACTCACAGGGGAAACTCCCATGTCCATTGTTTTTGAGTCAGTCGAGAAACTGAGCCCGTCCGTCGCGCCCCCCGTGTCGCTCGTAGCCCCCGCTCCGGCTACGAGGACAGCTCGATCACGGTTCCGTCGGATCCTCGGGCACGTTTGCGCGATCGCCATTACGGCCGGGTGCGTAACCGGGTTCGTTGCCGTCGGCCGAGCAAACGGGTTGAAACTTCCGAAGGTAGCGGAATTCGGTGGCGATCCGGAAGCGAAAGTAGATGACTGGTGTACCGAGCACGGCGTTCCAGACTCCGAATGCGTGGAGTGCCACCCGCGCCTCTTGCCCCGTTCTTCCGGGAGCGGTCACTCGGCCGCAAAACGAGGTGAGTGGTGCCAAGAACACGGCGTTCACGTGTGCCCACTCTGCCGCCCCGATGTCGCCCAACTCGCTCACGTGCCGGAGGTCACCGAGACCGACCGAGATCGTGCCAATCGAGCTCTCGCATTTACCCCGAGGGCCGAAAATGATCCGAAGTGTCAGAAGCACCAGCGCCGAGTTCAACTCGCTTCCGAGGAACTGGTGCCCCGGCTCGGGCTGCGATTTGGTCCGGCTGCTCTCGGTCCCGTAACTGAAACCGTTACCGCCCCCGGGGAAGTTACCTATGACCCGACTTGCGTGGCTCGCGTATCACCACGGGCGGCCGGAACCGTTTGGCGGGTGGAGCGGCAACTGGGTGACAAGGTCCGGCGCGGCGATGTCCTTGCCCTCGTTGATTCGGCCGAAGTGGGAAAGGTGAAAGCAGAGTTCCTGCGGAGCCTCGTTCAAGTCGAGTTGCGCCGCGAGACGCTCGAAAAGCTCCGGCCCATGTCGGGCACGTCGGTCCCGGGAAAGGTTGTGCAGGCAGCCGAGGCCGCAGTAGAGGAGGCCGAGGTGCGCCTCCTTGCGGCCGAGGAATCTCTCACGAATTTCGGTATGCCCATTCGGGCCGAAGACGTCCGGGGGCTCGCGCCCGCAGAACTTGCCAAGCGCGTGCAGTTCCTCGGCCTTCCCGCCGCCCTCGCCCGCGAACTCGCAGACCGCACGGCATCGAGCAACCTACTCGCAGTGACCGCCCCGCTCGACGGCGAAGTGGTCTCGCGCTCGGCCGCAAAGGACGAAGCGGCGGACCAAAGCCGCCCCTTGTTCGTCGTGGCCGACACGCTCCGGATGCGCCTCACGCTCCGGGTCCGCCCGGAAGACGTTGACCGCGTTAAACCCGGTCTCCCGGTCCGCTTTCTCCATTCGGGTCACACGGGTTCGACCGCCTGGGATCTCGGCACTGTTGCCTGGGTCAGCCCGGCCGCGGACGAAAAGACGAGAACCATACCCGTCCGGGTTGACCTCCCGAACGCCTCCGGCCGGCACCGTGCGAACACGTACGGGACAGCCGAAGTGTTACTACGCAAGGAGCCACAGGCGGTACTCGTCCCTTCGAGCGCCGTCCACTGGGAAGGGTGCTGCCACGTCGTGTTCGTCAGGGACAAGGACTACGCGAAACCAGACTCACCGAAGGTCTTCCACGTTCGCACCGTTCGACCCGGCGTGGTCGTTCAGTCCGCAGAAGGCCCAATGACCGAGATCGCTGCGGGGCTTTTGCCCGGAGAGATCGTTGCGAACGTGGGTAGCGGTGTTCTGCGTTCGGAGTTGCTGAAGAACAATCTCGGCGAAGGGTGCGCGTGCTGCTCCGGTAAGTAGGGGCTCGGCAGATACACAGCGGTTACCGGCAAGGAGTTTCTTAGTGCTGAACTGGGTTATCGAAGTAGCGCTCAAGCACCGCTTACTGGTCGTCTTGGGTGCCATCGCGTTCGCGGCGGCGGGCGCGTACGCGCTTTCCTCGCTCGACGTGGATGCGTTTCCGGACACGACACCGGTCCAGGTTCAGATCAACACCACCGCTGCGGCCCTGGGCCCAGAGGAGGTCGAGCGCCAGCTCACCTTCCCGGTCGAGCAGGCCCTCTCCGGCCTCCCGCGCGTGCACTCGATGCGCTCCGTGTCCAAGTTCGGGCTCTCCCAGGTGGTCGTCACGTTCGCCGACGGGACCGACATTTACCTCGCGCGCCAACTGGTCACCGAGCGGCTAAACGCGGTCGAGTTGCCAACGGGTGTCGAGCGCCCGAAACTCGGGCCGGTGGCGACGGGGCTCGGCGAAGTGCTCCATTACACGGTGAGCGTGAAGAACTGGGACTACGTGAGCGCGCCGGAGGAGCAGCGGCACCAGAAGCTAACGTACGTGCGCACCGTCCAGGACTGGGTGATTCGACCGGCGCTGAGAACCGTCCCCGGCGTGGCCGAGGTCAACTCCTGGGGCGGGTACGAGAAGCAGTACCAGGTGCGGATCGACCCCGAGCGGGTTCTGAAGCACGGGCTCACGTTCGCCGAAGTGATCGACGCGCTTGAAAAGAACAACCAGAACGTCGGCGGCGGGGGGATCCGCCAGAACAACCAGTTCGTGCTCGTCCACGGGCTCGGCCGCACGATCAACGAGGAGCAGATCCGGGGCGTCGTGGTAGCGGCCAAGGACGGCGTGCCGGTCAGGGTGCGGGACGTGGCCGAGGTCGAAATCGGGAACGAGATCCCGCGCGGGGCCGTAACCGCCCAGGGCCAGGGAGAAGCGGTTCTCGGGTTGTGCTTCATGACGATGGGCGAGAACAGCAAGGTCGTCACCGCGGCCCTTAAGAAAAAGCTCGAAGAGGTCCGTCCCACGCTCCCCGCGGACGTTGAGGTGACCGTCGTCTACGACCGTACGGAACTCGTCGACGTGGTCATCGACACCACCCGCACGAACCTGTTCGAGGGCGGGTTGCTCGTCATCGCCGTGCTGTTCGGGTTCCTCGGAAACTTGCGGGCCGCGGCCATTGTCGCACTCGCTATCCCGCTCTCGATGCTCTTCGCGTTCTCCGGCATGTGGCGGTTCGGGATCGCCGCGAGCCTGCTCTCACTCGGCGCGATCGATTTCGGAATGGTCGTCGACAGCTCGGTGGTGATGGTCGAGAACTGCGTGCGCCACATCGCACACGGGGACCTGCGCAGCCGGTCCAAGGTCGAGGTGGTGCGCGACGCCGCCGTTGAGGTGCGCAAGCCGACGCTCTTCGGCGAGCTCATCATCATGATCGTGTACCTTCCGATTCTCACCCTCGAAGGGATCGAGGGAAAGCTGTTTCGGCCGATGGCGCTCACCGTCATCTTCGCCCTCTTGGGGTCGATGGTACTGTCGATGACGTTCATGCCGGTATTGGCGAGCCTGGTACTCCCGCGCCGGATCTCGGAGCGCGAGCCGCTCCCGATGAGAATCGCGCTCGCGCTGTACCGCCCGGTCCTGCGGTTCAGCATGAACTACCCGCTTCCGATCGTGGCCTTCGCTGCCTGCGCGCTAGCGGTAGCGTTCGGGCTCGTCGCACCGTATCTCGGTTCCGAGTTCGTGCCGAAGCTGTCCGAAGGGGCGGTCACGGTGAACGTAATCCGGCTCGCTGGGACCGATTTGGGGGAGTCGAACGCCGGTAATACGGCACTCGAGCGGATGCTCCTCGAGAAGTTCCCCGACGAGGTCAAAAACGTCTGGAGCCGGGTCGGAACGGCCGAGGTGGCAACGGACCCAATGGGGATCGAGCTCACCGACCTGTTCATCACTTTGCGGCCCCGCGAGCGGTGGAGCAAGGCCCGGACCCAGGCCGAGCTAACGCTCCTCATTGAGCACGAGATGCGGAAATTCCCCGGACAAAAGCTCGCGTTCTCTCAGCCCATTGAGATGCGCGTGAACGAGATGGTCTCGGGCGTGCGGTCCGATCTGGCGGTCAAACTCTACGGGGATGATTTCGACGTACTCGTCAAGGAAGCGGCCCGGATCGAAACGGCTTTGAAGTCAATCGACGGGAGCGCCGACGTCACCGCTGAACAAGTTACCGGGCAGCCGGTCCTTCAGGTCCACATTCGCCAGGATGAGATCGCGCGCTACGGTGTCGCGGCCCGAACCGTTCTCGACCTGGTCCGTGCGATCGGCACGCTTGGTGTCGGTGAAGTTACCGAGGGGCAGTTGCGCTTCCCGCTCGTGGTCAGGTTGCCCGAACGGTGGAGGACCGACCCGGAGGCGATTGGTGCGATCCCTGTGGCGACTCCAGCAGGAGAGCGGGTGCCACTCTCGCGGCTGGCCGACGTTCGACTCGCCGAGGGGCCGAGCACGATCACCCGCGAGTGGGGCCAGCGGCGGATCACCGTGACCTGCAACATCCGCGGCCGCGACATGGGAACGTTCGTCGGGGAGGCACGCGAAAAATTGCGCTCCATCGAAGCAGGGCTCCCCAAGGGGCGCTACCGGATCGAGATCGGCGGGCAGTTCGAGAACTACGAGCGGGCCCGGCGTCGGCTCGCGCTCGTGGTGCCCGTGGCCGTGGTGATGATCTTCGTGCTGCTCTACTTCACGTACCACAATCTGGTGGACGCGCTCCGGGTCTTCACGGGCGTACCGTTCGGTTGGGTCGGGGGCATTCTCGCCCTGTGGCTCAGAGACATGCCCCTTTCGATTTCGGCGATCATTGGGTTCATCGCACTGTCGGGCGTCGCGGTCCTCGACGACATGATTCTCGTGAGCTACGTGCGCCAGCTCAGACAACAAGGCGTTCCGGTGCGCGACGCCGTTCGAGCCGCTTCGCTCACGCGACTCAGACCGGTGCTCATGACGACTCTCGTGGCGAGTCTCGGGTTCCTCCCGATGGCGTTCTCGACCGGTCAGGGGGCCGAGGTCCAGCGCCCACTCGCGACCGTAGTAATCGGTGGGGTCATCGGCGCGATGCTGATGTCACTACTCGTTCTGCGCGTGCTGTACCTGTTTTTTGATGCAATCGCCCACTCCCTCTTCTGGGTACTGACCCGGGTGCTCCGCGTGGGTGAGGAAACGGCTCGAGCCGCGCTCGGGCTCGATGTCGAACGGACCGACGAGGAGGCAGGCCGAGACGGGAACGAGCCGCGGAACGGTTCCGCGAACACGCCCGCTCCATTTTCTGAAAGTGTGAAGGAGTAGTTGATGAAGAGATTCTTCGCGCGGGGCGGCCCCGCGCTCGCACTGTTCGCGGCGCTAGCGGTTCTCGCCGCCGGGTGCGGCAAGACGGAAACCGCGAGCAGCGAAACGAAGGTGGCGGCTAAGGACAAAGACAAACCGGCCGCGAAGGTCGACACCAAGCCCGATGAAAAAACGGATGACCACGGCGATTGGTGGTGTAACGAGCACGCCACGCCCGAAGACGTGTGTGACCTATGCAGCAAGAAGTACCGGGAAGCTGAGAAGGCCAAGGGCAACTGGTGCGAGCACAATCGAGTGAAGTCGAGTTGCTTTAAGTGTAATCCGGGTCTGAAGGAAAAGTTCGCGGCCGAGTACAAGGAAAAGTTCGGGAAGGAACCACCGCCTTCAAACGACGACAAGAAGAAAGACAAAAAGTAAGCGCCCATACCCGAGGGCCGCTTGGAGACGTTGAGTGACCAGCGCCAAACTAACTGGAGTTTGGCGGCAACATGTTCATTGCCGCTCTACGGTGGAGCGGCGGAGTCGCCGTTTCTCGAAAAGGAAATCGAACTGATGACGACGATAACCCGTTCGCTCGTGGCCGCAGCTGCGGCCGCCCTGTTCATGCTCGCGCCCCAGGCCCGCGCCGCTGCCCCGGCCCCGACTACCATCACCGTTCCAGATCTGGACTGTGCGAGTTGCGCAAAAAAGATTGGAAGTAAGGTAGCAGAGGTGACCGGTGTAGCCAAAGTCGAGTACAGCGTTGAAGCTAAGACGATCAAGGTCACCCCGAAGTCGGGGGTGACAGTTTCTCCAAAGGCCCTTTGGGAAGCCGTTGAGAAGGGGGGCAAGGATCCTAGTAAGCTTGAAGGACCGAGCGGTAACTACGCCCAAAAGCCGAAAAGTTGACCCCTACCCCGCCGCCGCATGAGAAATGCGCCCGGACAGCGCGGCGACGAGTTTAGAACCGAGCTGTACTGGGGTAAGTTCAAGAAAGTGATAAACGCCCTTGCGCCCCCGGTGTATCCGGCGACGCAAGGGCGGTGATATTTTGCAATCGCGCCAAGAGCGTTGCCCGATTAGCGGTGGTGGTGCCCGTGATTGTGGTGGTGCCAACCATAACCTCCGTAGCCGGGGAACGGAGTGTAGAAGCCGGGGTTGGAGGAGTAGAAGCCACCCACACCCAAGCCGGGCGACGAGTAAAACCCACCGAATGTTACGCCGGGTGAGTAAACGGGATACGCGTACCCACGGACCACCGGCGGAGGAACATACGTGGGCACGACGTGGTAGTGCCCGTGATGAGGAACGACAGCCGGGTACTGAGCGGATGCCGAACCAGAAGCAAGGCCAAGTGCGACGACTGTGGCCGTGGCGGTAAGAGCGAGTTTCATGGTGATACTCCTGGTGAGTGCGGGGCCGAGCGTGACGGCATTAGGTCCGGACCCCACAAGCAAATAACGATGCACCTGATCGAGCTTGCGCGCAGCATCTAAAGACAGCAACTTACGGCCGAAAGAGAGAAGCAGTCACGAGCGGATTGGCCCGGCGTCTGAGGCTGGTCGAGGTGAAAGAACTGCACCGGGTGAACACAGGAGGCGTTCTTGTTCGCTCCGATACTCACATCAATTCAGGCTCGTTCGTTTGTGAGTACCTCTTCGCCTGACAGGTGACGATCACGGCACTGACGTGAGGCCCTCCGCGGCGGCAGAGCCTGAAGAAAAGATCTCACTTGCAGAAGTGATTCGGCTCGTTCCGAAGGGCAACGGCCCCTTTCGCCATCTCCGAAGGACGTTCTAAGCCGGTACGCAGTGAAGCTGATTGAGGTGTCACGCCTGATCAAGGAGAGCAACTACGCTATCGTTTTCTGCCCAATGCGAGACGCGCGGGCAGTGGGGCGGATGTAGCGAAATTAAGGCCTTTGCGGACTAATCCAACTTTGCTGAATTTTTGGACGAACGCTTGCCGATGAAAGTTGACACGAGCTGTTGCTGACCGGGCGATTTTTGGGAGTTGAGGGTATGCGGCGCGCCGTGCTGATCATCGCCGCGCTGCTATCCGCCTTGCCGGGGGGGCCCAGCCGTTGCGCGTGCCGATTCTTTATTCTGCTTCCAACTCCACAGGTTACTAACTCTCCCGCGGACCGGTCGGCTGAAGGCAACACGAAGCGGGCTTGCAAGCATTCGGTCTGTTCGTGCACACACGGCGAGCAAACCGCGACCTCGGAAGTGACACCGATTAAAGGTCGCCCCGTGCACGGTACACCGTGCGAGCATTGCCCGTTCTTGGATGTCGCCCCCCAGATCGGGGATCGAAGCGCAAGTTTGATCGATGTAGACGACGTTCAAGATCGGTTCTGCTATTTGGCACTCCCGCCCTTTGAACCTGAGTCGCGTTCACTCGCTCTGGATGAAAGGTGGGGCCGCGCTACGTTTCAAAACGAGCGGCTCAAGTTCTGTTACGCATTTCGTTGTTAGTGTCGGTCCTTCGCAATTGGTGTTCACAACCCAATCGGCTCTTTACATGCGCCCCGATTCCGCAACGGTTCGGGCGAAGGAGGACCTCGATGCAGAGCTCATTCTCGGTGAGGGGAAGCCACCTGAAACGGCTTGCAGGAAGTTTGCTGACGGCCTCCGTGATCGGTTGCGCAACTCCGCAGCCGCGTTTCAACGTACCGCCGCTTCCGGGAGAGCGTGACAATCGCTCCATTGACGCGCCGATCACCCGGGTGTCTCACACGGAACCGGCCGACAAAGTGACAAAGATCGAACCCGCCGCCACTCAAGTGGACGAGTGGGCTCAACTCGCACTCAGCAAGAACCCGAGGCTCGGTAAAGCGACGTTTGCCATCGACGCGGCCCAGGGTCGGTACGTCCAGGCCGGCTTGTACCCGAACCCGAACCTAGCCGCTAACTGGGACGAGATCGGTGACCGTACCGGACCTGGGGGTATCCTTAACGTTCCCAGGTTCACACAAGAAATTGTAACCGCGAAAAAGCTGTCGTTGTCCCAGGCAGTGGCGGCCACCGAGGTTGACCAGGCGGCACTCGCCCTTATGCGTGAACGTTACGCGGTACTTGGTGCGGTTCGGGAAGCGTTCTACGATCTCTACGCGCTCGAGCGGCGCATTGCCGTCCTCGACGAGTTGGTGAACCTCGCAAACGAGGCAACCAAGACAAGTAAAATCTTGCTTGAGAACAAACAAATCGCCCGACTCGATCAGGTGCAACTCGAAGTAGAGCTCTCTCGATTCCGATCCCAGGCTGAGGCCGCCCGCCGCGAACTGCCCGGGGCGCGACGGCGCCTGGCGGCCGTGGTCGGCGACCCGCGCCTCACGGTCGGCACCGCGGCCGGTCCGTATGAGGAGGTTCCTGTATACGATCAGGACCGCACGCTCGATTTGGTCCTCGCGACGCACCCCGACGTGCGCACGGCCAAGGTCGGTGTCGACCGCGCGCAGGCCGCGATCCGACGCGCCGAGGTGGAGCCGATCCCCAACGTGACGTTTACGACGGGTTACATCCGCCAGTTTGAAAACCGCTCGCACGACTTCGCGCTCGGGCTCTCGGCCCCCGTTCCCGTGTGGAACCGAAACCAGGGCAACATCCGGGCCGCAAAGGCCGAACTTGGTATGGCGCTCCAGGAGGTCGGGCGCACCGAGAACGAGCTCAGCGAGCGGGTGGCGATTGCCTCGCGAGCGTATGCGGCGGCGCTCAAACTTGCGGCACAATATCGCGACGACATTTTGCCCAAAGCCGAGGAAACCTACAAACTCTCACTCGAGGCTTTCAAGGGCGGACAGTTCGAGTACCTGCGCGTCATCCAGGCCCAGCGCGCCGTTGCCGAGGCACGGCTTGAGTACAACCGCGCGCTCGGCGACGCCTGGAAGTCGGCGGCGGAACTGTCGGCCCTGCTACTCGAAGAGTGGTGGCCGGGCCCGGCACCGAAACGACCGGGACCCGGCGCCGGACCGGTGGTGGTTCCCGCGCCAAAACCTGCCCCAAAGTAAAAGATGTGAGCTACGTTAGTATTGACCTGGGATCGATTCGGTGGATAATTCCCATGCCCAAGGGGAGTTTCGATGCTGGTTCGGTTGCTGCTCGTGGTGCTGATGTTGGTGGGATCTGTTCCCACCCGCGAGTGCACCTGCGCGGCGACTGTTCCCGACTCGGTCGAACGAAATGCTCCTCGGACGGCTCCCGTTGTCGGAACGAAGTCCTGTGGCTGTATTCACCGAGCCGCTCGGGGCAACGGTGAGCAGGTATCGACCGACCACCGAACACACACGTGTGGCGTGCCGCACGAGCCGACCGATCGGTCCACGCCCGTCAAGCACGATCATGAATGCCCGGTCGTTCAACCCCGGGCCGTGATCGCAGATGCGGTGGTTACTTCCGGGCCGGACCTCTCGCTCGATGTCGATTTCAGTCCGATCGTCGCACTCGAAGTGCTCGTTTCTGTTGAACCCGATCTCTTCACCGCCAAAATCAAAGTTTCTGCCCCCTCGGTTCCCCTCTTCATCGCGCTCCTGAATCTCCGTAACTAGCAGTTCGCAACCATTCCTTTTCGACCCGCGGAGTCGCTCCGCGTTGGTTTCGCATCGCCTGTTCCAAATCACCACCTATTCGAACGCGCCCGCGCGTTCGAGCCGCGGCCGCGCGTCCCCGTACCTAGAGGGCAGTATGAGCCTCCGTCGTTTCGTTCCTCCACTCGTCACCGTCGCCGTACTCGGCGCCGCTGTATTCGGCGCCTACCGCACGCAGGAGCAGTGGATGCCGTTCCTCTTTCCCGCAAAGGGGGCCAAGTCGAACGAGGGGGGGCACGGGCACGACGAAAAGGCGGCTGGGCACGAGGACCACGGGGCCCGCGGCGACCGTGTCAAGCTCTCTGCGCAGGCCCAGAAGAACTTGAACCTCGATGTCGACGCCCCGACCCCGCAAGAGTACTGGAAAACGCTTCTGATTCCGGGCGTTGTCGTGGATCGTCCCGGGGAGAGCGACCGGGGCGTCACATCAAAGGTAGCGGGCGTGGTGACCGGCATCAAAGCCCGCCCCGGGGATACGGTGAAGGCTGGCGAGCCGCTGTTCACGATTCAACTCGCCAGCGAGTTCCTTCAGAGCGCGCAGACCGACTTGGTGAAAACCATTAAGGATCTTGAGTTCGCAGTTCTTGAGCGGGACCGGATATCAGAGCTCGTGCAAAAAGGCACGACGGCCGGGGCTGAGCTCCTCAAGCAGAAGAGCGCTGTGGATCGTCTGACCGCGCAACTCAACGGATTTCGGCGCCAACTTCAAGTGTTCGGACTCACCCCCGAACAGGTCAACAAGATCGAAAAGGGCGAGCTCATCACCGAAGTGGTAATTGTGGCCCCGGGTACAGCGCCCGTGCCCGGGGGCGCGTCACCACCAAACGCGGTGGTGACGAACGTTGCAAAACAAAGCCCTCCACCGTCGCCTCTCCTCTTCGAAGTCCAGGAGCTGAAAGTCACGCTCGGTGAGCAAGTCCAAGCCGGTCAGAGTCTGTGTTTACTTGCCAATCACCAGCGACTGTTCATTGAAGGACGCGCGTTTAAGTCGGAGTCCGACGCACTGGCTGATGCCGTCGAGAAAAAGGTGCCCGTCCGTCCCGAGTTCCCGGACGAAACACCCGGAGCGTGGAAGCCGCAGGAGCCGCTCATTATTCACCACCTGTCGAACCAGGTGGATAATTCGACGCGCACATTCGGTTTCTATCTCCCTCTCGAAAATCAGCCCCGAACCTTCGAGCGCGACGGGCAAACGCACTTCGTTTGGCGCTACCGACCGGGACAGCGGGTGCGCCTTCGCGTTCCGATCGAAAAGCTGGTGACCTACGGTCCCGACGGCAAGACCGAAGTCCTGCCGTTCGTGCTCCCGGCCGGCGCGGTGGTGCGTGAGGGACCCGAGGCGTTCGTATTCGTGCAGTCCGGGGACATGTTCATCAGAAAGCCGGTACGGGTACTCTTTGCCGATCGCACCGAAGTCGTGATCGCTAACGACGGGACCGTCACCGAGGCGGAGTTCGTGGTCCGCAATCAGGCATCGGCCATCAACCGGGCACTTAAGGCGCAGGCGGCTGGGGGCGGAGGTGACCCGCACGCCGGGCACTCCCACGACTAAAGGGCGGTGCCTCGGCGTCGTGTACCCGATCAATCTCACCCGCAAAGGTAGCCCCCGTGCTCAACGCGATCATCAAGTTCTCCCTCCGGCACCGCCCGCTCGTTGTGGTTCTGTGCCTCGCAGCGCTCTGCTACGGAGGGTTCCAAGCGACCCAGATGCCGATCGACGTGTTCCCGGACCTGGACCGGCCGCGGGTGGTGGTCATGACCGAGTGCCCTGGCCTGGCGCCCGAGGAGGTCGAGACGCTCGTCAGCTACCCGCTCGAGTCCTCGCTCCTCGGGGCGACCGGCGTACAGGACGTGCGCAGCCAGTCCGGCTTCGGCCTCTCGGTCATCTACGTCGAGTTCGGATGGAATGTGGACATCCGGACCGCGCGCCAAACCGTCCAGGAGCGACTCACGACGGTAGCCGGGGATCTACCCGATGGCGTGCGCCCGCAGATGGCCCCGATCAGCTCCATTATGGGGCAGATCATGATTGCCGGGATGCGGCGCCAGCCCGGACCCAAGGGCGGCGAGCTCGCACCTGTGACAGGAACGCTCTTTTACGTGGAGCGAGTGAATGCCAAGGACACAAACGCACCCCCGGAGCTCTTCGCGTGGCGCCCAACCGAGCGGAGAAACCCGTCGGCTTGGGAGCCCGTTCCCGTCACCACTCCGAGGTGGGCACCGGTTGAATCGGACGGGTCACAAAAGGTACGCACCTCGATCGCGGGCGTGTCGCAGGAGGTGACCTTCCCTTCGGAGGCTCAGCGCCAGCTCTCGCTGCGCACGCTGGCGGATTGGGTCGTGCGGCCGCGGCTCTTGAAGACGACCGGGATCGCCCAAGTCATCACGATGGGCGGCGGCCGCAAACAGTACCAGGTGCTCGTCGATCCCCTGAAGATGCAGGAGAACGGGGTCACCTTGCAGGACGTTGAGACCGCGCTGCGTGCGAACAACGTGAACCACACCGGCGGGTACTCGGTCGAGGGCGGTACTGAAACCCCGATCCGCGTGATTGGGCGGCTCGGACCCGCGCCCGAACAGGTCGTTTCGGACCTGCGCCTAATCACTGTAAAGCCCCCGGAGAAATACGAAGCCGGTAAGCCCGTGGGCCGCTCCGTGCTCTTGAAGGACGTCGCCCGGGTGACCGAGGGGGCTCAGATCAAGCGCGGCGACTCGACCATCAACGGGTACCCGGCAGTGGCGCTCACCATCTCGAAGCAGCCGCACGTCGACACGCGGAACCTCACCGACGCGGTGAAAGCGGGGCTGCGCGACGTCGAGGTGTCGCTACCGCCCGACGTGATCGTCGAAACCGACCTGTACCAGATCCGCGACTTCATCGACCGCGGGGTGTACAACGTCGGCGAGGCGCTGGTCGTCGGCGCCGGGCTGGTGCTCATCATCCTGTTCTTGTTCCTGCTGAACTTCCGCACCACCTTCATTTCGCTGAGCGCGATCCCGCTCTCACTCGCCCTCACGGTGATCGTCTTTAAGTTCGTCGGGCTCGTGAGCGGCGTCGAGCTGTCGATCAACGTGATGACGCTCGGTGGGATCGCGGTCGCAATGGGCGAACTCGTCGACGACGCGATCGTGGACGTCGAGAACATCTACCGCCGGTTGAACGAAAACGGTCTCTCGGAGCACCCCAAACCGGCCCTGCGCGTGATCTACGACGCGAGCGTCGAGATCCGGTCGGCCATCGTGTTCGGCACCGCACTCGTGATCCTCGTGTTCCTCCCGTTGTTCGCCCTTTCCGGCATCGAGGGGCGGCTCTTCGCCCCACTGGGTGTCGCGTACATCGTGTCGATCCTCGCCTCGCTCGCGGTCTCACTCTGTGTGACACCTGTCCTCTCGTACTACCTGCTGGTCCGTTCGAGCGCCGCGCACCACGAGAAGGACGGGCTGCTGCTCCGGGGCCTGAAGTGGGCCGGGGCGCACCTGATCCGATTCAGCATCCGCCGCCAGATCCTCATCCAGCTCGCGACGTGGCTCGTGGTCGCGTACTGCGCGTGGCGCGTCACTACTATCGGGGCGGACTTCCTGCCCCCGTTCGACGAGGGCACGGTGCAGGTGAACGTGACGCTCCCGTCGGGGGCGTCGCTCGACGCATCGAACCAGGCCTCGGCGCTCGTAGATGCGAAATTGCGCTCGTTCCAAAAATCGCCGACGAACCCCAACGGAGAGGTGCTCGCGTTCCTGCGCCGCACGGGTCGCGCGGAGATGGACGAGCACGCGGAGCCCCCCAACGCGAACGAGTATTTCGTCGTCATCAATCCCGACAGCGGCAAGACGCGCAAAGAAGTCATCGCCCAACTCCAGAAAGACGTGAAGGCGGAAGTGGCGGGAGCGGACGTCGAGGTCGAACAACCCCTTGCCCACCTCATCAGCCACATGATTTCCGGCAGTACGGCACAGATCGCGATCAAGCTCTACGGGGACGACCTCGATCAGTTGGAGAAGACCGCCAACGAGATTAAGGGTGCCATTGCGGGCGTTCAGGGCGTGAGTTCGCTCGCGGTCGAGCCGATCCGCAAGGTGGACGAGGTCCACATCAGGCTCCGACCCGACGCGCTCGCCCTTTACGGCGTGGACCGGGCGTATGTGGGGAGCTTCGTCCAGGTCGCGTTAAACGGCGAAGTCGTGTCTCAGGTCGTCGAGGGGCAGCGCCGGTTCGACCTGCTCATCCGGCTCGAGGAGCCGTACCGCGCCGACACGGCACAGCTGGGTGAACTGCGGCTCGACCTCCCTAACGGGCGCGAACAGGTGAGGCTCAAGGACCTCGCCGATGTTACGCCGCAAACGGGCGGTGATGCCGGGGCGAACCAAGTCAAGCGTGACAACGTGCGCCGACGGATCGTGATCCGCTGTAACGCACTGGGCCGGGACCTGAAGAGCGTCGTGACCGACATCCGGACCGCGGTCGACGAAAAGGTAACGAGGCCCGAGGGATATTTCGTTGAATACGGCGGGCAGTTCGAGAGCCAGGAGCGGGCCACCCGGCTCATCTCCGTTCTGGCGGCGCTCTCGGTCGTGGGCATGTTCTTCGTACTCTACATGCTCTTCCCGTCCGGGCGCATCGTGGCCCAGATCCTCATCGCCGTGCCCACGGCCTTTATCGGGGGCGTATGCGCGCTCGTGATCAGCGGGCAGACACTGACCGTGGCGAGCCTCGTAGGGTTCATCTCGCTCGGCGGCATCGCGGCGCGCAACGGAATCTTGCTCGTCACACACTACCTGCACTTGATGCGACACGAGGGCGAAAAGTTCGACGAGCGCATGGTGCTGCGCGGCAGCCTGGAGCGGCTCTCGCCGGTGCTCATGACCGCCCTCACGGCGGGCATCGCACTGATCCCGCTGGTCGTGGTCGGCCAAGAGCCGGGGCGCGAGATCCTGTACCCGGTGGCGACCGTCATCCTCGGCGGCCTTATCACCTCAACGTTCTGTGAGTTTCTGATCCGGCCCGGCCTGTTCCTGCGGTTTAGCGGTGGAATGGCCGAGCAACTCGCCGGAGCCGACGAGAGCGCGGACGGCCTCGATACTGAGCCCGTCCCGCACGAGGAAGGGCTGCCGTTTGCCGCGCACGAGGAACCCCGCCAGGGAGCGGCCGAGCGGGGAGACCAACACGAAGCAGTTCCGTCGCCCGGTGCGACGGATGACGGAGCACGCCCCGACGCGGGCGCGTGAGGACGGTGGTTTTCTGTTCCAGTTAAGGAGGATGGTGCAAATGCGGACGTTATTCGGACTCGCCATTGTCGGGCTCATCGGCGGTCTCTCGGCTCAGGTCGCGCAGGCGGAGCACGAGGCCCCACACAAGGGCATCCTGGTCGAGTGGGGGGACGAAGAATACCACCCGGAAATCGTGGTTGATAAGGCGACCGGGACCGTGACGGTGTACGTCTACGGGAACCACGACGAGCTGCACAAAAAGAAGCTCAAGGCGATCGATTCCAAGAGCCTGACCCTTTTGCTGAAGACCACGCCAGCAACGACGATCAAGCTCGACCCGGCACCGGAGAAAGATGACCCCAAGGGCTCCTCCACCAAGTTCGTCGGGAAGAACGACGTGTTCAAGAAGGACATGAAGTGGGAGGGCACGATCAGCGGTAAAGTCGGCACCAAACCCTACTCGGGCGAGTTCAAGCAAAAGTGATCCGAGGCCCCGCGTCGCCGCTCGTTCTGCGAGTGGCGACGCTTCTACTGGGGAGGGCGCGTCATATGGTCCGGACAACGTTTCGAACGTTGTGGGTTCTGTACCTGCTCCTCGGGTTAACCGCTGGGGCACAGTTTTGCCCATGCGCGGCGTTCCCCCACGGGCGCCACGTGCTCGCGGGCAGTACGACATCAACCCGTCTACCCCAGTCTCAATGCAGCCACTGTTTTACCGAGCCGTGTCCAGCACTGGGGCTTGAGCCCGAGCTGCACTTTGGTGATATTCCCGATCTACCTCTTGAACCCTGCACGTGTCAGCGCGAGCAACCCGAAGGTGTCCTCCCGCGGCTCTCGGCCCGTTCATTAGCACCTGAGTTTCCGTCCGACATCGAGTACCCAAAACTGACTTTTTACGCCTTGCTATTATCCGCCCGTGGCGGGGGTAATGGTAGTTTACCTTCTCATGAAGCGTCGCCCTTTTTGACGGTCGATATCATCCTGTACGTCTTTCACGTCCTGCGCTGTTAATGCACCTCTAATCTCGTCGTCTCGACCGACCGCGCTTGGCGGCGCTCCGTTTGACGGGCGCCAAATACCCGGTCGCATCTTCGCGCAGCGGGAGTCGGCGCCTTTATGGGCGGCTTGCGACACCGCGTGGCGTTAACCTTCACACCTCCGAGTTCGACGATGACTCCTGTTGAACATTGGCTGATCGCACTTGCAATCGCATTGGTCATAGGGCGTGGCATGCCGTCTACGCCGCTCTTTTTGGCCCCAAAGAGACGATCACTGTTTCTCCACGACCCCGACGACGGTCGGAGCAAATGCCTCGTCGCGCGGCGTGCCAGTACCGCCGAATAAGGCGGCTGCGCTTTTCCCAAAACTGACATACTCCCGGAGGGCGGGGCGGAATCGCGCTCGCCCTTTGCCGGCACACGACACTGAGGATCTCAGGTTATGAATTCGTCAGGATCTCTGGCCTTGAAGGCCTATGAGACGGCTGGGCATCCTCCCCTCGCCGTCCTACTCGTCGACGACGACGATCGGTTGCGCACGATTTTGGCCCGCGAGCTCCAGAAGCGTGGGTTCACGGTCTGGACTGCGGCAAACGGCAGGGAGGCGATCGCACTGTTCGCGCGCCTCGCCGAGGGTATCGACATCGTCCTAATGGACGTGAACATGCCGGAAATGAACGGCCCCGAAATTCTCGAAGCCCTGCGCTCCCGCGCACCAGGGCTTCGCTGCTGTTTCATGACGGGTGACACATGCGCCGAGACACGGGAGGCGCTCCTTGCGAGCGGCGCCCTCGCGGTCTTTTCAAAACCTTTTGATTCAGTGGCCCGGCTCTGCCAGGAGCTGCGCCGTCACGCCGCAGAGGCGGCCGGCGTCGCGGGAACCGCGAGCGGGGGGACTCATTAATGGAGAAGCTAATCGAAGGTATGAGGCACTTCCGCGAGCACCTGTTTTGGGAGCGACAGGAAGTTTTCGAGCGAAGCGCCCAGGGCCAGCGTCCGCTCGCCCTCCTCATTACCTGTTCGGACTCACGGGTCCTTCCCGACAGCCTCACACAAGCGGACCCGGGTGACTTGTTCGTTCACCGGAATGCCGGTAACCTCGTCCCCGCGCACGGGGCCCCGACCGGGGAGTCGGCAACGGTCGAGTACGCCGTAACGGCCCTCAAGGTAACCGACCTGATCGTGTGTGGCCACTACCGGTGTGGTGCCGTTCAAGCGCTGTTGAACCCGGACGAAGCTGCCGGGATGCCCCAGGTGAGTGGGTGGCTCGCCCACGCGGCCGCTGCGAAGGCGGTGATGGATCGCGAGCACGCGCAACTTCAGGGCGCGGAGCGGTGGGACCGGGCGGTCGAGGTGAACGTTCTCGTCCAATTGGAAAGTCTGTCTCAGCACCCGGTCGTCGCGGCGGGCCTCGCGGCGGGGAGTCTGCGTCTTCACGCCTGGGTTCTTCGTTTCGAGTCGGGAGAGGTTCTCGCATTCGATCCGCACGCGGGGAGCTTTAAGCCGCTCCTTGATATGCCGAGCGTCCACCCGGCCCTGCCCGCGGCCGACAACTGTTGCACGACCGCCCCGGTTGCGACAGCACGGGCCGCACCGAAAAGCCCGGGCCTGGAACGCCCGAGTGATACGCTCTGGCATGACCTCGCCTCTTCACTCGTCGTGTTTTTAGTCGCCCTCCCGCTCTGTCTGGCGATTGCCAAGGCAGTGGGGGCGCCACCAGAGGCCGGTCTCATTACGGGCCTCATTGGTGGCACCCTGGTCGGCCTCCTTTCGGGCTCACCGCTTCAGGTGAGCGGCCCGTCGGTGGGGCTTGTTGTGATCCTTATTGACGTCATCCAACGATACGGGCTCGAGCGCTTCGGGGTCGTCATCCTATTGGCGGGCGCACTACAGCTATTGGGCGGCGCGTTGGGTTTGGGGCGGTGGTTTCGCGCGGTGTCCCCGGCGGTCGTTCTGGGCATGCTCGCCGGGATCGGTGTTGTGCTGTTCGCACAGCAGTTTCACGTGATGGTCGACGACCCCCCGACGAGGAGCACGCTCACGAACCTCTTAACGATCCCGCGCGCCGTGTGGTGGGGCGTTACCGACACGCACAACGAGCACCCACAGCACCGGGAAGCGGCCGTAATCGGACTCACCGCGCTCGTGGTTCTCCTGGGGTGGCCACTCGTTGCCCGGCGGTCGCTTTCGAGCTGTTTCCGGCGGCGCTGGTCGCCGTTGTCCTTACTGCTACCCTGACAGCGGCCTTGGATCTCTCAGTTCAGCGCATTACGTTCGACGGACTCGCCTCGGCCGTGCGGTTCCAAGATCCGCGCTCATTTGTGCCGTTTTTGGCGGACAGTGCAACCTGGCTCGCGGCGGCCACGGTCGCCCTCGTTGCGAGCGCCGAGACGCTCCTGTGCGCGGCGGCCGTGGACGGGATGCACGAGGGCGCGCGGTCCCGCTACGATCGCGAGCTTGCGGCCCAAGGGATCGGGAACGCTGTCTGTGGCGCACTCGGCGTTCTGCCGGTGACTGGCGCGGTGGTTCGCAGCGCGGCAAATATTCGAGCCGGGGCCCGGACCCGTTGGGCCACCGTTTTTCACGGCGTCTGGCTCCTGCTTTTCGCGCTCCTCGCTCCCGGGGCGTTGCGCCTCATACCGACGGCGGCCCTGGCGAGTATCCTCGTGTTGAACGGTATCAAACTCGTTGACGCTCGCGCCATTTGTGCACTGTGGAAGGTGAGTCGCGGCGAAACTGGCATCTGTTTGCTCACTGCCATTGCGGTCGCGTCAGTGGACCTACTCACTGGCGTTCTCGTCGGGATCGCCCTGTCGACACTTAAGCTCATCCACACTTTCTCCAAGCTCCGCATCCGCCGCCGCGGGGATCCCGCTACGGGGCGGGTGACGTTCGTTCTTGAGGGGTCGGCCACGTTCCTGCGACTGCCAAAGCTTGCGACGGCGCTTGAAACGGTACCAGTCGGATCGACCGTTTACTTTGACATCAAAGGGCTTAGTTACATCGATCACGCGTGTATGTCGCTTCTGTCCAACTGGGAAAAGCAGCACGGGGCCGGGGGCGGCAAGTTGGTGATCGACTGGGAGACGCTGAAGGCTCGGTTCGACACCGCTCGTCCCCGGCCGCGACCCAGTGCCCGCCCCTGAGAACTCGCGGCCCGGAGGATCGACATGAGCGATTCCGAATACCAAGCGTGTCTCACCGCCTGCATGGAGTGCATGGTGGCCTGCGAGCGCTGCACAATCGCATTACTCCGCGAGCCGGGTGACGCCCCCGTTGGCGTCGCCCGGCTCACGCGCGACTGCGGCGCCACCTGTTGGTTCGCGGCCCGGTTCCTGGCGCGGCGCTCGGAATTCGATGCGGAAGTCTGTCGCCTCTGCGCCGTCGTGTCTGAGGCGTGCGCGAGAGCGTGTGAGAAGTACGACCTGGAATACTGTCGAGCATGCGCCATCGCGAGTCGCTTGTGCGCCGAGCGGTGCCGTGACCTCACCCAATTGGCGTGACTGTTTTTGTGGTGCGTGGAGGCGGGCCGGCGCCGTTTGGAACCGCGCTTGGTTTAAGAATTTTGAGGGCTCATCGGATGACCGACTTCGAGCGATCCGGCACTGTCGGCTCACGAGCCTCGGGCGCGATTGTTTACGTGTGGTTCTTCATCTCGGGCGCGCCCGCGCTGGTTTATGAGGTGTCCTGGTCGCGCCAGGTCGGGTTGGTGATCGGGAACACGGCCGCGGCGGCGGCCCTCGTGTTGGCAAGTTTCTTTGGCGGGTTCGCTTGCGGCCAGTGGGTGGGAGCGCGGCTCACCTCGCGCGTTCGTCCATTGTTGGGTTACGGGCTCGCGGAAGTCCTGAGCGGTAGCTGGGCCGCGCTCGTGCCGAATTTATTGCCCCTTGTGGAGCCCTTTGCCGAATCAAGTGCGGACGCACCGGCGGGCTTTCAAAGTGCATGGTGTTTTCTCGTTTTGCTCCCTTCCGCGGTTGCGATCGGGGCGACGCTCCCGTTCATCTCGGAGCACGTTAGGCGGGGGACGAAGAGCCCGCGAGGCCGCGTCGCCGCGGTGTACGGTCTAAACACCCTGGGCGGATTGATCGGCGTTGTTGCGGCGACGGTTTTTCTGATCCCGGTCGCCGGTGTCCGGACGAGCGGGTACATCGCCAGTGTGACCTCGGTCTCGATTGGCTTAATCACTTGCGTATTCGCCGCGGCAACACGTCAAGAAGGGACCGGTCCCCCGCGGTCTTTGAACTTTGGGACGCGCGCTGTCGTTTCTCCGATTTGGTGGGGACTCGTTGCCGTATCCGGTTTCGGAACCCTTGGCCTCGAAGTGCTCTACACGCGCATGTTTGCGCTGGTCTTTCACAACAGTACCTACACGTTCGGCATCGTGGCTGCCGTCTTCCTCACGGGCCTCAGTTTCGCCTCGGTGCTCGTCGCCCTTCTGCTGCGGTGGAACTCGACCCGGCGTATCGCGATCGCCTCAACCGCTCTCGGGGCGATCGCGATTGCGGTTTCGGTCGTTGCCTTTGTGCGCTTTACCGGGCTCGAGTACCTCTCGTCGAATGACTCGTTCACCGACTACGCAACGCGAGCGTTCGGGCTGACCGCGCTCGTCGTGCTCCCCCCCGTTGTGCTCCTGGGGATGGTGCTGCCTGCCGCACTGGTCGAAGCGGGCGGGCGGGGGCAAACGGTCGGTAACCTCGTCGCCGTGAACACGCTCGCTGCGGTTGCAGGGGCACTCGGGTGCGGATTTCTGTTTGCACCGCAACTCGGCCTATGGGAAGCGTTCGGTTTCATCGTTTTTATGTTCGGCATCACCGCGGTCGTGGTTGCCTTTCGCACGGGGCGGCTCGCCTCGGCCGTTTGCACCGGCGTCGCCGTCGTTATTGCAACCGCGGTCACTGCCAGCAGCGGAACCTTGGTGCCAATGCCGCAGGGCGAGGAAGTGGTGCGCCGATGGAACACGGCATACGGTTGGATCGATGTGGTTCGTTCGCAAAAGGACGGTTCACTTACCGTTCGTCAGAACCTCCACTACAGGCACGGTTCAACCGGCAACACCGCGATCCGTGAGTACAGGCAGGGGCGGCTCCCTCTCCTTCTCCATCCGCGTCCGACTGACGTGGCGTTTCTGGGCCTCGGCACGGGCCTCACGGCATCTCCCGTGGTAGCAGACCGGTTCGTGGAGCGAGCCGTTATCATCGAGCTGATTCCTCAGGTCGTTGAAGCTGCACGGGTACTGTCGTTCGCAAACGCCGGGGTCGTCGACAACCCCAAGGTCGAAGTTCGAGTCGACGACGCCCGACACGCTCTTCGGCGCACGGAGGGTCGGTTCGATGTTGTGGTGTCGGACCTGCTCGTCCCGTGGGAGAGTCGCACGGGGTACCTCTACACCGTTGAGTTTTATCAAGCGGCACGTCGATCGCTCAAACCGGGAGGTTTGTTCTGCCAGTGGCTTGCTCTTTACCAAGTGGGGCCGGCCGAGTTTGAACTCATCGCCAACAGTTTTGCTGCTGCCTTCCCCAATGTCACCCTCTGGTGGGGCCAGTTCGACGCCCGGTTCGGCATCATCGCTCTCATCGGGAGCGAAGGGCCGCTCGAACTTGATCTGCCCCGACTCGATGAGAGGTGGTCGGCTTTTGGCGAAAGCCACCTGGGCGTTGACCCCGAACTCGTTGCCCCGGCAGACCTTTCGGAATTGTTTCTCGGGCGTTGGCCACGGTGTAAAGCGAGCGTGTTGAACACGGATGAGTACCCCCGCCTTGAGTTCCTGGCGCCGATCAGCCACCGGGCCGGCCGGACGTTATCTGCGGGGAAGTTGCGCGACTACTTCGACCACACACTGGCCGAACTTCCCACGGATGGGGCACACTTTGGCGGATGGCCTGGTCACGACGTTGATCCCGTTCGCAGGCAGGCAAAGCAACGGATGAATCTCTTCGGCCCGTGAGGGCAAAGGGGGCATTCATGCACGTGTCGCGTTCGACTCGTCAAATTACTCATGGAGCTAAGGCCAATGTCGGAAAACAAACTTCAAACACTGCAGTTTCGCGTTCGTGGCCTCGACTGCGCCGAGGAAGTTGCAGTACTTAAGCGTGAGATCGGTCCGCTCGTCGGGGGTGAGGCGAATCTCTCATTTGACGTGTTAAACGCGAAGATGACGGTCGCGGTGGGCGCGCCTGCTTCGGCAGAAGAGATCCAAAGCGCTGTTGGCCGCACTGGAATGACAGCCGAACCGTGGCGAGACGATAAAGCGGCCATCGCGGAAGAAAGTTTCTGGGAGCGCAACCGACGCACACTTCTCACCGCCGTGAGTGCGGTGTGTCTTCTTTGCGGGGCGGCAACGCACGCCGCCCTCACGGGTGTACGGGCCGCATTTCTTGAAGACGGGGTTACCGGCCCGCCCGCGGCGAGCATCACATTCTACTTGCTGAGTATCGTGGCGGGCGTGTGGACAGTGCTTCCGAAGGCGTGGATCGCACTGAAGCGATTCCGACCGGACATGAACCTCCTGATGGTGGTGGCCGTCGTCGGCGCCGTATCGATCGGTCAGTGGCTCGAGGCGGCCACGGTCGCCTTCCTCTTCGCACTCTCGCTCGCCCTGGAAGCGTGGAGTGTCGGCCGCGCGCGCCGCGCGGTCGCAGCCTTGATGGCTCTTTCGCCGCCCGAGGCTCGCCTGCTTCGATCCGATGGGAGTGAGGAGATGGTGCCGCCCGACCGGGTTCCGGTCGGCGGAAAGTTTCGCGTCCGCCCTGGCGATCGGATACCCCTCGACGGAACGGTCATTGGGGGCTCTGGCAGTGTGGACCAGGCACCTATCACCGGCGAGAGCGTTCCGGTTTCGAAGGCGCCCGGCGACGAGGTGTTCGCCGGCACCATTAATGGCGAAGGCTCGCTCACAGTAGAGTCCACAAAAGCGTCCACAGAAACGACGCTCGCTCGCATCACCCGCATGGTTGGTGAAGCGCAATCCCGGCGGGCGCCCTCGGAACAGTGGGTGGAGACGTTCGCCAAATACTACACACCAGCGGTGATGCTACTCGCCGTCCTATTCCTGATCGTCCCTCCCCTCGCCTTCGGTGGCGATTGGGGCCAGTGGTTCTACCGGGCACTCGTTTTGCTCGTCATCGCGTGCCCTTGTGCGCTCGTGATCTCGACGCCGGTCAGTATCGTCGCCGCACTCGCGGCCGCTGCCCGAAACGGTGTGCTCATCAAGGGCGGGGTGTTTGTCGAAGCACCGGGACGACTCAAAGCGATCGCGATGGACAAGACCGGAACGCTCACAGTCGGAAAACCTGCAGTAGTTGAGATGGTTCCCCTAAGCGACCACTCCGAAGCGGAACTCTTGGAACGGGTGGCCGCGCTCGAATCGCACAGTACGCATCCCCTCGCCCACGCGATCGTCGAGTACGCAAAGAGCCGCGGCGTGAATATCCCCGCCGCCGAAGACTTCAAAAACCTTCCCGGTAAGGGCGCCGAAGCAGTGGTCAAGGGGACGCGCTACTGGGTCGGCTCGCATCGCTACCTAGAAGAACGGAACCAGGAGACGCCCGATGTGCACGAACGGCTCGAAGCACTTTCGAAATCGGGGAAGGCAATCGTCGTCGTGGGAAACGATCGGCACGTCTGCGGCTTTATCGCCCTGGCCGATACGGTGAGGCCCGAAGCCAAGCAGGCCGTGGCGGACCTGCGGGCGGCCGGGATCGAACACGTGGTGATGCTCACGGGGGACAACCGCGGTACCGCCGACGCCATCGCGCGCGAAACGGGCGTGGACGAACTGTACGCCGAGCTTCTTCCCGGCGATAAGGTGACCAAGGTCGAGGAGCTGGTCTCGAAGTACGGCACGGTCGCCATGATCGGCGACGGCGTAAACGACGCGCCAGCGATGGGCCGGGCAACTGTGGCGTTGGCGATGGGGGCGATCGGCACCGATGCCGCTATCGAAACCGCTGACATCGCCCTCATGTCGGACGACCTCTCGAAACTTCCTTGGCTCGTCCGGCATTCCCGCCGCACGCTTACCGTAGTCAGACAGAACATCACCTTTGCGTTGGGAGTAAAGGTGGTGTTCGTGGTGCTGACCCTCTTGGGCCACTCATCCATGTGGGCCGCTGTCGCCGCTGATTCTGGAGCGACGTTACTCGTCGTGGGAAATGCTTTAAAGCTGCTTCGTAACTAACGAAGTCAGTTCGACCGGAATGAAATGCGATTCCGAGAGTAATCAATTGTCAGATTGCCTCTATCTCGGACAGCAGTTCCGGTCGTATCGGATGGGATAAGCAGGCAAGACCCGCTACTCCGGATCTTCTCCATCGGGACGCTTAAATTATTGTGATGGGAAGTAAACTGCACTTGTCGGGACTGGCATCGAACCTAATCGGTCACAGTTTGATTGGTCGTCGTCTACGCGCGGCTGCGTTTCTCATCTTGGCCGCTTTCATTCGGCCTGAACGGGCCAACCCGCTGTCTTCGACACCGGCACTCGATAGTTGAGTCTATTACTACCAGCATGGTAATAATCGCCCGCGAGCGGACCCGTAACGGGCTCCGCACTTTACTCCGGAGCGACTATGGTCAGCATCACCCCCGACGGCGGACGTGTACCCCCTAATTATGTGCCGCTCGATCCGGACCGCGTCTACGACCTCTACTGCCGCTTCAAAACTGACGAGCTCGATACACTCCTTGCCCGTCCCGAGGTCGCTGAGTCCGTTGAGCTGCAAGGGCATTTTCGCGAGTCGTGTAAACCCGAGGCTCGTGAGGCCTTTACTGCCCGACTCGGTGCCATGTCCCTTCTTGACCGTTGGAAGTTCGAGAGCCGGATGGTAGCTGGCTATAAGGTCTCGCTCGCACGCGACATCGAGATTGCTCAGCGCGCGGCTGAGGAAGCGAGCCTCCCGCAGGCTGACGTACTTGGACAAGAGCCAGACCCGACTACGCGGGCCGCACTCGCCGCCGTCGGCAGCCTCGTACCACCTCTTCCGCCGGTCCGCGATCAGGAGTGACCCTCATTCGCAGACCGGCAACACCTCGTGATCGCTTCGAGTACGCGGGCAATCGATTGAACCGCACTGCAGTTACCCGCTACCACATTTCTCAACGTCTCTTCGATATCGGCTTCAAGACCCGCTTTTGCCTCCCGGTCTTTTGCCACGTAGCCGGTGTGCTTGAGCAAGCTGATAACCAAGTGTCGCATCACGCTCTCGGCGCGTCGGTTCAGAATCCTGGAGAGAACGATCGCGACGGCCATCGCGGCGATTTCTCGGCGAGCACAACCCAACACGCTGTCCCGTGCATCAGGTGTTGTCGATGTGCTCGTTGCGAGCGCGATCCAATGATTAATCATTCCGACGTACGGAACCAGAGCGGCAATCAACTCTTTCTCCCCGGCGGCCCCGAACCGACTCGGGTCATCATTCAGCGGGTGCCCCGTGTTTAATGCGTCGTCGCGCTTAATCTGCACCAGCACCTGGGAAACCGTGAGCGTAGCAGTACGCGCCGGTGGATCTTTATCGGTGCGGCTGCCTCCGAACCAGTGCTTGAAAGAGAACATGGGTGAGTACTCCCCTAATGGTGGCTCCGTGCCAAAAGGGCATGTGCGAATCGAAAATGATGTTGACTTCCCTGGGCGATCGGACCTGTTGGTTGGATCGAGGCGCTCGCAGTCAAGGGGCGGGTGACAAGGGCGTGCACCACGAGTGGGCGTCGAACGTCCGCCTCTCTTTGAAGGCAGCATGCGTTGTGGACACCTAGTGGTGCCCACATCGACGACCTCATGTTCGCACGTTTCCCCGTCGGGGGTCTGCCGGACAGGTCAGCAGACGGCGTTGTTGTGGTTGGCCAAAAAGGCTAAAGTAAGGGGCCGTAAACGAGATGGATCATCGCACTAGCAACTTTAGCAGTCGATTAAGCAGGCGGTGTGAAGATCAGGAGTGCAACAGTTAACATCTCTGTGCCGCACAGATTGGTGATTCTTAAGTCGCCATCTTTAAACGAAAGAATCTGGTTCTCCGGATGTGGCACTTCAACTAACGGCGAGGTGATTACTTGTCGCGGTTAGCTTTGCCCCGCCGAACCTCGGAGCGGGTGAAGGGCGAGGAGCAAAAGACCTGCCTTAGAGAACGGAACCCTATCCTGATAGGATCGCTCGAAAGCCCGCAACCCAGGGTGCTCAATGCTCGTCCCAAAAGAATTGTCGTCCGAAACGTTCCGGCAGTTCATGAACATCCCGCAACGCAGGATCGACCGGGAGCAGGCTGAATGTCCCGGCAACTTCGATTCGATTTGGCCGAAGCTTCAGGCGTTTTACCGCCTAACTAAAGAGGAGCAGACGCCAGCCGTGTGGGCCGAGCACTTACACCACCGGATGCTTCACGCCTGTTCGGCTGACGCACATCCTCAGTTCCCAGCCTGTATCGCGGTCCACCTCGGGTCGTACGGCGCGAGAATGGTCGCTCAGCTTGCGATCCAAATCGCATACGTCAGCGGCGAGTTGGGGAGGATTAACCTCGCAATCGACAAGATGCGTGAAGACGCCGGAGTTGGTGAAGGTGACGATTTCGAAGACGAATACCCGATCGAGGAACGGCGCGCGGAGTACGATGCGTCTTGG
>HG799464.1:1164977-1188711 GCA_000531095.1 Gemmata massiliana
CGTAACGGCATATGAGATGCATCCCCGACACGCGGCACACCAGTCGCGTCATTTGCTACCACCAAGCCCGCAACGCTCAGGCCGCCAAGTCCCACAAGAAACGGCGGAAGCGGGCACTGCTCTAGAAACTAAACCCGCGCTGTACTGATAGGCGACACGGTAATTGTGCAAACGCTTCAAAGGTACAAGCTCGTGTATATCGCAGAGATCTTCGAGCGGAGCCAAGAAGAGTTCGAAGCATTGGCTATGGAGGGAGGGGCAATTCTGTTCCCGGATCGCAAAAAGGCTGGGTAAAGCGAGGTTCTCGAAGATCTTCTCGTGCGAGAGCAAAGATCCAGTGGTCCTGGATTTCATGAGTTAGGACAAGGATCTCTTCGGAACCACGCGCTTTTGACGTCACGATGCTGCTCTACACCGAGCAACAGGGCACACCTTTCTTTGCGGAACGGGACTGCTCCTTCAAATCGCCGACAAACATTTTCTCGTCTCTGCCGGCCATACCTTTCATGAATGCTACTTAACGTCCAGGTGTTTGCGCCTAAGCGCCTGAAGGATAGCGTTTTTAATCTCGAGTGGATACGCTCGGGCCGTAGGCGTTCCCCACCTCCCCCGCTTCGGGAGCGTGTGAGGGTTCAGTTCGTCCTTCACCTCGTGCACGAGTAACAGCAGCGCGTGGATAAATTCGTTGGCCCTCGTATCGCGCTGCCCGCTGCCACTACGGATCAGTTCGAGCAGTTCGTCGAACGTGCGAAGTACCTCGCACGACATGCTGATCTCACGGCTCGGGCGGGTGCGTCGGCGGCGCGGAGGTGCTTCGACGCTCTCGGTTATGGGTGACGACTGAAGGACCGATCCCTTCGGCTCGTTCAGTGCCTCATGTGTCTTTGTGGCATCCGTGTTGGCCACTACTGGCACCGAATGGACTAGAGTAACCTGGGGCTCCCCAACGACGGTCCGCGGCCGAGTTGATGTTGTTGACGGGTTCGGAGTTGCGTTCCCCTCTCCCACCCTCTTTGCCGCAACCGGGCTCGGCGCCGGTTCATCCAAGTAGTCGCCGAGGTCGGTCACCGGGGCCACGTTGAGTTTGAAGTTGTCCGGGATCCCGGGCCTCAACTTGTTAGCCATGCGCCACCTCGAGTTCGTCCGGGTCCGCGCCGATCACCTGCTCGACGGTCTGTTGGCTCGGGAACGGGTTGAGCGTGGCGTTCACGCCCCCTTTCGCCCCGCGGTTGATCATTTCCTTAACGAGCGACACGTAGTGCTCGGCGGCTTCTTGCCCCGGCGAATACTCGAAAATGGTCAACTGCGCCATCGCCGCCTCACGGAATCGCACCGAGCGCCCGATGACCGTGGCGAACACCAGTGCCGGGGTGAATCGCTCGCGCAACAGTTCGTGCACTTGCTTGTCGAGCAACGTTTTGCGGTCGTAGTTGCCGAGTAGCACGCCGGCTAGTTTAAGGGCCGGGTTGTACTGCTTGCGCACCTTGTCGATCGTGCGGGTGAGCGTCTCGAGCCCCTTGAGGTCGTACCCCGACGCGAACACCGGGACCACGTACCAGTCGGCCGCGACGAGCGCCGAGGTCATAAGGAAGTCGAGGTTCGGTGGGGTATCGATGAGCACCACGTCGAACTGCCCCCTCAGCGAGTCGATCGAGTTGCGCAGGCGCAGGAGGTGTTCCTTGCGGATGCCCTCGGCATCTAGGTCGCTCATACCGTCCGAGATCATAAGCGAGAAGATTTCCTTCTCGAGCCTTGCAGCTACCGACGACAGCGCGCGATGCCCGGGCACTACGGAGAGGAACCCGTCGAACCGGTTCTCGGGGGCAATGGCGATGTGAGCTGCAGGAACCTTACTCAGGTATGCGTCCGCGAGCGTGTACCTCCCCTGCCGGATGACCGTGTCCGGATCAACACCGAAGTTGTCGGTTGCGTTACACTGTGGGTCCGTGTCCAAGACACAGACCCGGTACCCGAGCGACGCAAACGCCGCAGCCGTGGCAACCGTACTACTCGTTTTCCCGCACCCCCCTTTCTGATTCGCGAACACAATGACCTGGGTCTCTCGAAATTTCATGCACTCTACGCCCGCCCCGAAGGATCTAAACACCGGCTCAGTATCCCGGTATACCGGGACACTGGACAAGAGTGAAAATGATTCAGGTGACGAGTATCCCGGTATACCGGGACACTGAACTGGCGTGCTCCGGGTGCAACCTGCACTATCCCGGTATACCGGGATACACAACGCCCACTCTACCACTCACCTCCGGTATACCGGAGTACTCACAACCAACGTGAGGCGAGTTCTTTCGTACCGGGATTTCAGGCATACCGAATTTGGCCCAAGACGATTTCGAGGCCATCCCCCACCCCTCAAGTCGAATCTGCCCCTCCAATCCGCACTACGACCACGCCAGAGGGCTTAAAGCTGTACCGGGGAGCGAGCCTCGAGTTGTTTTTTGCCTGGCCAGCAGTGATTGGTCCCTCTCCTCGAGTGTCCCGGTATACCGGGACACCAACGGGACGCTTGCATCGTGCGCCCTCGAGTATCCCGGTATACCGGGATACTCGGGCCCCTGTAACTTCGAGTGAGTGAGTACCCCGGTATACCGGGACACTCGCTACCGTGCGACTTGTGGGAGGCGCGCAGGGCGAATGACCTGCTTCACTCTTTCGGTGTCCCGGTATACCGGGATACTCGAGACTCTTTGACCTCGGGCGAGCGAGTGTGCCGGTATACCGGGACACCGAGGCACTATTTCGAATGACACGTACCGTGACTGGTGGTAGATGGTTCAACACGATTAAAGTAACTTCACCGGAAGTATGTCGTTCGTTTGCCCAAAATGTGACCAACCATTCCGGCGCACAGTTCGGAGGAGGGAAGTCGCGTCCGTGGGACCGATACCGGGATCTCGAGCACAAACATACCGGGATTCGGGACACACAATTCGATCGTCAACGCGAGGAGAGGGGAGTACCGGGATTTCGGGCGTAGGTACCGGGACTTGGGGCACAGATCTACCGGGATTTGGGGCACAGAGTACCGGGATTTGGAGCATAAACTTCTGCTCCACTACCGGGATTTGGGACACGAAATGGTACGATAACTATCCGAACTCGTTGGCGATTCGGACCGGTAACTTTGTTTTCTTAAACATGAATAAAACTACTACAACTGGCGGTGGCTTTTTCGGTCGGATTCAGGAGGAACATGTCTGAGCGTTCGGTAACTGCAAATCTCTCCAAGAGCGCTCACCCGAGTTACGGGTTCCGCGACGAGATGAACTTCGCCGAGTTCCCGCTCGCGTCCCTCTCGGACCGGGTTGCCGACAACCAGAAAACGCTCGAGTTCACCGACACCATCGAGGACTCTTCCACGGGCAAGCACGTGGTCCGCACGCTCGTCATCACCGCGGCCGACAAGTTCGGGCTCCCGACCGCGCTCGACGACGAGTTGCTGCTCGGGCTCATTAAGCTTTCGGTCGAGCAGGAGTTTGCCGATCCCAAGGTGTACTTCTCGCGGTACGAGCTCATTAAGCTCCTCGGATGGCGCGACGAATCGAAGTCGTACAAGCGCGTCGAGGATGGGCTCAACCGCTGGACCGGGGTCACGCTCCAGTACCGGAAGTCGTGGTGGGTGAACGACGAGAAGAGTTGGGTGACCGAGACGTTCCACGTGCTCAACTCGGTGACCGTGTACGACCGCGAGCGCATCGCCCGGCGCCGGCAAATGGCCAAGGACGCTCCCGAGAAGGCGCTCTCGTCGTTCGTGTGGAACGACAAGGTCTTTCAGAGCTTCAAGGCCGGGTACATCAAGCAACTCGACTTCGATTTCTACAAGGGCCTCACAAGTGCCATCTCGAAGCGCATGTTCCGGTTCTTGGACAAGCGGTTCTACCAGAAGGGGCGCTGGGAATTCGATCTGCAGGTGTTCGCGTGCGAGCACATCGGGCTCTCGAAGAACTACTCGAACTCGGAACTCAAGCGCAAACTTATTCCGGCGATATCGGAGCTCGAAGTGAAGGGCTTTCTGGCCCCGCTTCCCGACGGGGAGCGGTTCGTGCGCGAGCGGTGCGGGAAGTGGCGAACGGTGTTCGTGAAGGCTACCAGAAAACTCGTGGTACTCCCAGACACCGAGTCGGAGCGCGACCCGCTGCTCGAAGATTTAGTGGGCCGGGGAATTACGAGACGTAGCGCCCAGAAACTGGTGCGCGAGCACACGCGCGAGAAGATCCGGGAGAAGGTTCGGCTCTTCGATCAGTTGAAGGAGAGGGGAGGTAAGGGGGCCATACGCAACCGGCCCGGGTGGCTGTACGCCGCGATCGTCAACGATTACTCGGCCGATGTTGCGGCCCCGGTACAAGTGGCACCAGAACCGCTACGGACGGGATCTCCGAAAACTTCCGAGCCGAGCGAAGAGCAACGGGCCGAACAACAAGAGATCGAGGCGTTCGAGCGGTTCTGGGATGCACTCACACCCGACCAACAGCGTTCCTTTGAGGAAAGTGCGGTGACATCCTCGTCCACGTTTTTTCAAAAGCAGTATCACTCGGGGACCGGGGGCCGGCTCTGGCAGACGTCTCGCACGCGCATCCTCGTCGAGCACCACAAGCAGTCGCAGTCGGTGAGTCGCAAATAACGGCCGGTTGTTTCAAATGAGCGGGTCCGGGACGGAATCACCGCGGACCCGTGACGTTTAACTACGGGCGCCGTTCGGCTTCTTTCTTTCTTGTTTCGGCTAAAAGTAAATCCCCCGAATGTTTCCAGTACCACTGGAACCAGGGGTTCTCGATTTCGCGGCCGGCGCGACCTTTTTTGTAGTAGGCCAAAGACGTCGCGTAGTCGGCTTTGACGCCGTCACCGAACACGTAAATCATGGTCAACAGTTTTGTCGCTTCGTAGTGCCCTTGGTCGGACGCGCGGAGCGCCCACGCACGCGCCTCGATAAAATCCTGCGGGACGTTGAGGGCCCCGACGAACCATTCCTTTTGGTAGTACTCGGCCGCCAAGCGGAACTGGGCCTCGGCGTCCCCGGACTCGGCAACGTGAGTGAGGCACTTCAGAGCGAGGGCTCGTTGGGGGCCGGTCATGCGCTTGGGATCGGCGACAAGAATTCGATAGGTCTGGAACTGCGCGGCCGTGAGTCCGGCGTCAACGGCCGGTTTGAGACGCGCTGCCCAGCGATCGGCTTCGGCAACAGTGAAAGACGGGGATTGCTTGAGCATCAGGGCCGCCCGGCGCACCACGGCACCGGGCACGCCTTGCTTTTCGGCCCCGTCGAGCAACTCTTCGAGCTTCAGAGCCCGATCCGGTTTCACCTCGTCGATCAGCAACAGATCGGCCAGTGGCAACCCGGCAAGGGCGAAACCATCGGCCCGGGCTTGTTCCAGAAGACGTTTCGCGGCCAACAGATTTTTCTCGACGCCGGTGCCCTCGAGCAGGCACATCGCGAGCGCGAATTTGCCCACCGGTGTTCCCCCGGCAAAGGCCTTCTTGGCGGCCCGGTACGCGTCCCGGGCGGTCTGCTCGGTCACCGCATCGGTTCCGAGCCCGCGGGCCAGACACATGGACAACCCGGTCAGTGCGTACGGATCCCCGAGGCTCGCGTTCTCCCGGAACCGGTCGAGCCGCTGCTGCCACACCTTTTCCAGATCGGCCCGGTTGCCCCCGGCCCGGTAGCTCGCTGTGTCGAACAGGTCATAAAGGTGAGCGGGGAGCGTGCGCCGAGCGGACCTCTGAGCCTCGGCCGCGCGCACGAGCGTGAGGGCACTCTCAACCTCTTTAGACGAAATCGCGCGCGGAATGAACACGAACTCGCCGTTCTCGGTCCCGAACTCGCCGCGCTGGGGCAGCATGAGCCGTTGAGAGTCTTTAACGGTTTGCAAGCGTGCCGTGAGGAACACCTCGGTCACGCTCGCTGCCGACGGAGAGTCTAGCCCCTTTAAAAGGTTACCCGAGAAATAACCGTGATCGGTCCCCGGCTTAGAGTGTGCCGAACTCCTCTCGGTTGTTGCCGCGATCACGGTTCGTGAGCGCCGGGCCATAAGCTCTTGAAGGTCGGCACGCGCTCTGAGGCCGTTGTCCCCGCGCTGGGTCATGAACCCACTACAGCAGGCGTCGACGATGAACAAAACGTGCTGAATGTTCGTGTCCTCGAACTCGCGGGTCAGGGCACGCATGTCGAGCGCGCGCTCGGCCCAGTCGTCCGGGTTACGCGTGTTCTCCAAGTCCAGGTTCGCCTCGTACGGGACCAGGTACCCGGAGGTGCCGTGACTCGGCAGATCGATGACCTGACCGTGGCCGGCAAAGAACAAAATTAAGGCGTCCTTTTCACCGAGCTCGCTTCGGTACTTATCGAGCGTCTCGCGGATCGCTTTTTTGGTCGCCTTCGGCCCGATGAGCGGCACTGTCTCGTAACCGTACTGGTCACGTAAGAGACTGAGCACCTTGGTGGCGTCGTTGGCCGCGTTCCGGGACTCGTCTTTGACGTGCTGGTACTTCTCGATCCCGATGCCGACGGCCACGACACGATTGTAGTAGTGGGGCCGAGGTGGCACCGAGGGTTCGCTCACGGGTGCCCGTTGCTTGCTCGGTTCCTCACTCTTGGGTTCGTTTGTGAGAACCGTTTGTGTTCGGTCCGGTTCGTTTACCGGGTGAACGGGTGCCGCGTCCGGCTGGGGTTTCGAGCACCCCCAGAAACTGGTGAACAAAGCGAGGGTCAGAAACCCAAAAGCATGCTGCGGACGGGACATGGCGGGTATCCGTGGAGCGGTTAGTGGCGGGATTTCACGGGAGCTACAACGGTGGTGTCAAAAGCGACCCAGCGGTACCCGGAGGCGAACAGTCGGTCGCGAACCCGTGCGACCGCGTTTTCGGGCGTGAGCGGGTCGGATTTCTGGGACACGACTCGGCGGACGAGGTCCGTGGCCGGCGTTTCAGTCACGATGGTAATCACCGTGGAACCGATCGGTGTCTCGAACGGCCCCGCAGATGCCGGGCGGTTCGGACCGACGCGTTCCTCGTCGACGTCGTATTCGGGATACACGCGCGGGGCGTGGTCGAGCGGGATGACCAGGATCGTCGCAAAGCCTTCGCGGTCGGCCCGCAGTTCGAGATCGAATGCGAGCGCGTTTGGTCCGCGCGGCGCGCCCTTGGTCTGAGAGGCACGGGCCATGAGCACTTCGGGGGATTGCGTCCCCGGAGGTCCTTTTGGTCCCGATGTCCACCAAACAATTCCCGCACAAACGAGCGCGGCTGCGGCCACCGCCCAGGGCGCGTACCGGATCCAGCGCGACGCGCCCCCTTTCGTTTCTCCGGTAACGGCGCGTTCGACCGGCAGAACCGTTGCCGGGAGGAACTCGGGGTGCGGGGGATCGACCTTATCGAGTTCGTCGTAGAACCAGTCCCCGGGGTCGACGAACTCCTCGACCGTGGCCGGGACCGTGCGGAGCACGTCGCGCAGGGCCCGGACCGCGCTCGGGCACACCGCGATGTCGCCCAGCGCGCGCTCGTCGAGGGCCGTGAACCCGTCGCGCACGATCTGCTCCTCGGGCAGTTCGTAGCTCGGGTACCCGGCGATCGGGGACCGGCCCCCGTGCTCGATCCAACCGGACTCCAGCGCCCCCGCGTATGCCTCGAGTACCGACTCACTCACCATGCACCGAGTAAGTGTTGCGACGACCTCGGTGCGGCGGTTCTCGGGAACACGAGGTGCGCCACCGGTGGCGCACCAAAACGTCAGGAGCTCGCGGCCCAGCGCCGAAGCCGATTCCACAGTCGGGCCGGTCACGATAACACCCCCCGGTTCGATCCGAGTTGCTTCCTGAGCGCGAGTTTGATGGCCCTGGTCCACCTGTAGATCGTGGCCCGGCTCGTCTCGAACTGCTTTTCCCAACGGGAAACTTGGACCTCCGAAACGGCGAGCCCGGCGCGGTTCAGCTCGTACCACTGTTGGGCGAACCCGTTCGGCGGGGGAGGGCCAACGGACTCCGCCGTCCGTGACACGGCGCCCCAATCGAACTCGTCGAGCGGTTCACGGTCGCTTACCGGGATCACCGAGAGGTCCACCCCCGTAACGGGCCGCTTACGACGAGCGAGGTCGATGAGGTAGTTGTTTGCAATCTCCGATGCCCGTGCCAGGAGCCACTCGCGGACCTCGTCGGGCTCCCGGTTGCCACGTTCCGCCTGTGACTTGAGGAGGCGCGTCATTACCTCTTGTCTGACGTCTTCGATATCGACCGCGAGAGAACGGAACCGGCGCACCGTTCTCGACAGCTGTTGGTGCAACGCATTGAGGAAGCCGTGGTCGATGATTTCCGCGAACGGGGGCCGGGCGTGTGACATCGGTGACCGGGCGTGGGCGCGTCTTGGAACTAATGGGCGCCGCAGTTTGAAAACTGGAGTGCCCATTTTCCTGTTAATAAATCGACGATGCGAGATCACCAATCATTACGCCGGGTGCGAACAATTCTTGCACGATTTATTTGCCGACGTGTTGTTCCTTCTTCACTTCTAGCGAGCCCCGCGCCCAAAAGGGCGATTCTCCGGGATCAATCGGTTTTCCGGGTGTCAGCAGAAAGTAAAAGCACTCTCTGTCGAGAGCTCCGTGCCGGTTTCGCCCCGGCACGGAAGGCATTTCGTTAGGGATTCTCGTTTAACTTTTGGGCGAGAAGAGCCGTGAGAGCCTCGGTGGCGATTTCTCTCGTGGATTTCGTGCCCTGCACATTCGGATCGACCTTATCGAGTTCGTCATAGAACCAGTCCCCGGGGTCGACGAACTCCTCGACCGTGGCCGGGACCGTGCGGAGCACGTCGCGCAGGGCCCGGACCGCGCTCGGGCACACCGCGATGTCGCCCAGCGCGCGCTCGTCGAGGGCCGTGAACCCGTCGCGCACGATCTGCTCCTCGGGCAGTTCGTAGCTCGGGTACCCGGCGATCGGGGACCGGCCCCCGTGCTCGATCCAACCGGACTCCAGTGCCCCCGCGTAAGCGGCCAGAACCTGATCGTCCACCATGCACCGGGTGAGCGTGGCCACCACCTCATCGCGGCGGTTCGCGGGAACACGAGGTGCGCCACCGTTCCCGACCCAGTTCGTGATCAGGTCCTCACCCAATTGGGAACTCGATTCGACGGTCGGGGTAAATCCGACCTTTGGAACGGGACCGGCTGTGGTCTCGTGGTTCGGCTCGGCGGCCGGCTGGCGGGTGTTTCGTGGGTCGTTATTCATCATGTCGGGACGCACTCCGGGATAGCAATGAGTTAATACCCGACCGCACCGTAACCGTTCGGGCCGAGAATGATCCCGTTATGGGTGCCCGCTCCCGGGGTGTGATTTTTTGATTTTGCGTGAGACCGAACCGGGGCGAGTCCGTGGGTGATGGTGCGGAGGCGCCCGGGCGCCTCCGCACCATCACCCACGGACGGCCGTGGAAAACCGCCACCCGTAACGAGACCGCTCCGATGTGTACACCTCTGACCGACTGGAACCGGTCCCCCTTGATCGATGTCGTAACCGAGGCCCAGCGGCGCGGCCCCGGCCGCTCGCCCCCGCGCGATGAGCTGTGGGTCCGGCTCGAACAATTGGCCGCCGGGTACGTGCGCCGGCGCCTCAAGCGCTACTACTTCGACGCGCACGAGATCGAGGACGCCGTTCAAGACGTCCTCATCGGCCTCGTGCTGGCGGTGGACCGATACGTCCGAACCGACGCGCCGCCGGAACATTATTTCGGGGTCGTGGCGAACCGGAAGATCGCGTCCTGGATCACCGAGCGCAACGCGGCCCGTTTGGCGTCCGTTCACCAAATGGATGAGCCCGTCGATCGCCGGTGCGGCCCACCCGGGGGCCGGTTCGACTTCCCGAGTGAGGTACCGAAGTGGGTGCGGGCCGTGCTCGTTTTGCGATCGGACGGGTACGGTATCGCTGACATCGCGCGGATCTTTGCAACGAGCCCGCAGGCCCTGCGTCAAACGATCCACCGCGCGCTCCGCGACCTGCGCCACAACGACGAGTAGGCGCTGCCCGACCTCTGGGCCGGAGCCGATCACACAGATTGGCTCCGCACTCACCCGCACGTTAGTCCTTCCACCGCAATACATGGGGCCGGTCTCAAATGAGCCGGCGCCCTCACCGCGCACGCGCCGTGCGGTTCGGATCGAGACGTATTTAGACCACACGTCGGCGTCCGAGACCAAATCGAGCAATTTCTTTATTTTCGTTTGCCCGTCACAAAAAGGGTCCGGGCCGAGATCTAGTACTGTGCCGGTCCGTCGCAGAACGCTGCGATCGAACGGGAGAATCACAACCGCTCTGTGGAGATCCGTAATGAGACAGAATGAATCGGTCGAGTTCGAGGAAAATTCGGAGCCGCAAGGGGCGGCGCAGGCCAAGCGGGGCGGGGACGACCACCCAAAAGCACCAACAAATCGAAACCGACCGAGGTGGACCTCCCCACAGTCGTCGAGCCGAAGCCCATGATTTCGGCGACCACACTCGCGGTCCGAAAGCTGCTCGCGCCGCTCAAGTTCGGCTCGATGGGCAGCGCGGACCGCACGCTGTTCGTCATCATGCGCGACGTGAGCCCGAGCGAGCACGGGTTCGAGGAGGACTTTACTGCTGCGGGCAACTCGATCGCCCCGGTGCTGGCGGCCGACCGGAACGCTGCCAACCTGGTCGACGTGGTCTTGTGTTACGGGGCCGAGGACCTGACGGTGGTCAAGTGCGACCACGCTAAGGATTTCAAGATGCCCGCGGGCTTCGAGTACGGAAAGGGCACTTACGGAACCCCGTGGTTCGAGAAACTCCCCGAGGTCCGCACGGGGTACAGCGAGCACCTGGCCGAGTTCGGGCTCGGGGTCGCAACCACCGTCGTTTTGATCGCGTCGGACTTCCTCCTGGGCGACGATTTCGTGGACGCGTTACGAAAGTTTCGGGAGCTGCAACAGGCGGACCCCAACCTGATCGTGATCCCGGCCGGGTACGGGAAGTGGGAACCCAAAGTGGCCGAGCAAGTTTCGGTGAGCGTTCGCCCCGTTGACCTCACCGAGCTCGACATCACGGACTTCATTCGTCTGGTGGCGGATTCGGTCCGCGAGATGAGTTACTCGACCCCCGAGGCCCGGGCTGCCCTGGCCGAGAAGCTCGACAAGTTAAATCACGAGCCCCGCCACCTCAACGGGTGACCCTCAATGCCCGACGTCCTCGCGTGGTGCCCGACAACGAATGCCTCGGCCCGTCTCACCCCGAGTGGGGTGAGCGGGGGGCAGTCCGAACTGTTCTGGTTCATCGGTGCCCCGCACCGGTGTGCCGCGCTCCCCAAGGGCGGGAAATGGCTCCCGTCGCACTGGAACAAGGTCCGCGCCCTGATCGAGCTCGCCGACCCGACCCTCGACGCGGCGTTCCCCGAGGAACTACTGCTCGACCCGCGGGACCGGACGAGCCCGCTCGGGTTCGCGATGAAGAAGTTCAGCGGGATCCCGCACACGCAGATCGTGGTCCCGGCCGAGCGGGCCGCACAGAAGCTCGACTGGGGGCCCCGGGAGCTGCGCGAGGTGGGACTCCAGTTCGCCCGCTTGTTCGCCCGGTTCGAGCGCCTCGGGATCACCCAGAACGACGCCCACGGGGGCAACTACCTGATCGACTGGCCCCCACGGGCCCGGCACCCGCGCGTGTACCGGGTCGACGCGCTCTCGTTCGGGTTCCACTGGCAGGGGAGCTACTACGGGTGCGACAAGGCCGTGTTCGAGTACGTGGCCCCGGAGCTCCACGGCCGCGCGCTGGCGGACATCGAGTTCACCCGCGAGGCGGACCGCTACAGCTTGGCGTGCCTGCTGTTCCCGCTGCTCACCGAGGGCGGCTACCCGTGGAACTTTGCGCACGCCAAGGGTACCCCGGCCGCGCGCGTCGCGCGAAAAGAGTTCGCGATGTTCACGAACCCTCGCGGTACCCGAGTGCCGCCGGTGGTCGAGGCCGCGTTCAACCGGCTCCCGCACGAGGTGATCGTCCTGTTCGAGCGCGCGTTCCTGGGGGACCCGGCGACGCGCCCGGGCCCGCGCGAGTGGACGAGGGCGCTGAAGCTCATCGACGCAAGGGGGCCGACGCGGCGCCGCTTCGGAACCTGGCGCGCCCCGGCGCTGGAACAATGGGCCCGCAAGGCCACGCAATCGCTCCGCAACCACGCCCGGGCCAACCGATGGATGCTGACCGCCCTGACCTGTGCGGCGCTCGCCTGGATGGGGCTCCCCAGGCGGCCCGGCCCGCAACCGACCGATCCGGAGCCGGTGCGAACGGTCGCCCCGGCGAAACCCGCGCCCGATCCCGCTGACGCGCCCAACCGAGCAACCGGGTCGGGAGCAAAAGGCAGAGACCGCCTGCCCGAAATTCAGCCCCCCGCCCCTAACCGCAAGCCCATTAATCCCAACGGGTGGCAGAACATCGATTAAGAAAGGAGACCGTGATGGGAGCTAGGTTTCACGGACGCTTCGGCCACACTTCGGCCATCGCGATGAGCAACTATGAGAAGCCCGAACAGGTCGCACTCGGACTCGGGGACAAAGTCGAGGTGTGGTGCAACGGGGTGCTAACGGGCCGGCTCACGGACGAAGAAGTCGTGCGCTTGGGGAGCGGCCGGAGTGCGGACGGGCGCCAGCAGTTGCGCCGCCGCCACCCGCGCCTCAAGGAGGGCGAGGGGCTCACGTTCACGGTGCCATTCACGGTAACCGCCGCGATGAAGGAACGTGGGCTCCTCAACGACCCGGTCACGCCGTTTTCGTTTTTAAATCGCAACGCGGTTCTTGCGATGCGCGAGCTGAACCGCTACGCGTACGGGCGCACGACGGAGCCCCAGAAGGTCATCATTAACGGCGTCCCACAGGTGCGCCGTGTTACCAAGCGCGTCAAAGTCGATTTGATCTACTTGGTGTACCGCGGGTTTCGGACCCGGGCCGGACAGGTGTCGCCCCAGATCTCCGTGTTCGTGCTCAATACCGGGCGCGCGGCGGACGGCAAACACTACGCGCTCGACTGGAAGGGCCTTTACGACGCCCAGCAGCAGGTCAAATCGATCTGGCACCTGGGACTCGCTTACGAACTGGGAACCAAAGCCGGGATCAAATGCGTGCCGCACGACGGTGCGTTTCGCGCACTCGGCATCGATCCGAGGATCAAGCCCGAGCGCACAAAGCAGATCCGCAAGCGCATGCGGAAGATGAGGCGCGGCTCCAACCGTGTCCGAAACCGCCGGGCCCGGGACCGCGCGGCCCGAGACACCCGCGGCCCAAAGCCCGATGTCTCGTGGGCCGAAGCGGTGAAGAACACCTTCTACCAGGTCCGCGGGCGCGTCGAGCGTACGGTAAAACAATTGTCGAAGGCGCGCCAGCGCCGCTTCGCGCGCCAGTGCGTGCGCGCGGCCGTCGAATCCTGCCGCGACAACAGCCTGCGGTTCAGCACCCGGGACGTCCAAACGGTCGCGGCGCACACCGCGCTGCCGCACGTGTCCCCGGCGGTGTTCGTCCGCGCGTTCAAGCACGAGATGGGCCGAATCGAGCACCTCGGCATCGCGAAGGTGCGCGACTTCCAGACCGGGGAGGCGCTGTTCACCGGGGCCGCACAGGAGGCCACTGAGCGCCGGGCGGTTCAGGCACTCGCCCACGGCACGCAGCGCTCGGGCGGAAAGCTCTCGCCCCGTCAGGTGGCCCGGGCCCTGTCCGCGAAGGGGCACGACGCCCGCGAACTGGCGCGCGTCCAGCGCCTGGTCGGTTCGGGCGGGGTCACGATCGACACCACGGGCCTCACCCACAAGAGCTCGACCCTGCGCGCGGTGGCCGACGCGTACGCGGGCAACGGCCGCGCCGTGTACCACATTAACCGCTCGGGCGAAGAGGGCACACGCACCCCGAAGGAATTCGTGACCGCCGCCACCCGCACCTCGCACCGGGTGTCGCTCTGGCGCGGGCTCCGCACCCGTGGATCGCTCATGGACAAACTGACCGTGGCCGAGCACATCCGCCGGGCGAACAAGGGCGCCGTCAAGCGCGGCTCTCTCGTGGTGGCCGACGTCAAAGTTACCGACGCGGCCGAGTTGCTCCAGATCGCAAAAGTGGTGCGCAAGTCCAAGGGGCACCTGCTGCTCGTGGGCGAGGGGGCCAAGGAACTGGCCCCGCTCGTGACGCGCCAGCTGCAGCACAACAGGGGGCCCCGGCGATGATGGCGTTCCTGACGCTGGGCGTGCGGTTCGTGGGAGCGTTTCACACCGGGGTGGCGATGTCCCTCGTGCCCCACGGTAGTTCGTTCGCCGTCACGATCGCGTTCGGGGCCGGGATCACCTGCTTCGCACTGAACTGCTTTTGGGACGACTCCGGGTGCGTGCGCGAGGTGCTCCTCCGCGGGTACGCCGCACCACTCACGATCGTTACGGGTTTGTTCGAGGTGTTTTCCGCACCGGGCTCGTGGCACGACGCCGGGCTCCTGGTCCGGCAGCTGATAGCAGACGTGTTCACCCGCACCCCGATCTGGGTGTACCCCGTGGGCGCCATGCTCGGGGCGTACCGCGCGCACGTGGTGGCCCGGGGTTAATCCACCGCATCATACCTCACTCCGGAGGCCGTCGTGGAGTTACTCGAAGCACTGTTTGTTCTGGTCCTGCTGATTCTGTTCGGGCGCTTCGGGGCCGGGCGCTACGAGAAGTGGCGCGGGACCGTTCAAGGCTCACAGGGCTCGGCCGAGCGGGAGCACTGGCGACAGTTCAATTCCCCAACAACTCGGGAGGACGACGATGAGTAACCGCGTGTGGTTCGGGATCTGGCTCGCGCTCGACGCGCTCCGGCACGGGGCACGCATCATCGGCTCCCCCGGGAGCGGCAAGAGCGTGATCCTCAAGGCCCTGCGTGCCACGCTCGCGAGACTCATCGCGTCCCGTCCAGCTGATGATTTGCTGATTGTAGACTTCGACGGCGGAAAGAGGGATCTGTATGAGATTTTCCGCCTGTTCCCCCAGTGGGTGCCGGTGTACGACCTCTACCCCTTTATCTGGGGCGACCGGTACGACTTCATGGGCGACCTCGAGGACCCGCGCGACATCGCCCAGGCCGCGGCCAACATCGTCGAGGTGCGCACCCAGGACCACCAGCCGTACTTCGCCCAGGCCGCACAGCAGGTGTTCCGGGCCGCGATGCTGCGGCACTGGTTGGTGGCCCCGGACCGCGTCACGACCCGCGACGTGTTCCTCACGGGCATGTCGGCGCGCAACATCCGCTCCGTGGTGGCGAGCCACGCGCAGAGCCGCCAGGCCCTGACCCTGGTGAACCGAAACGAGGCCGGGCTCTCGGTGGTCTCGACCCTCATGAACGAGGTGGGCAAGTACGAGTACGTGGCGTCGCTCTGGGACTCGAACGACCGGGGGCGCGCGCTGAGCGTGCGCTCGTTCCTGAAGAACCGGTTCGCGCTCCTCTCGTTGCCCTACGACGACAAGTCGGTGGCGACCCTGGCCGCGGTCGTGCGGTACCTGCTCGTGGTGCTCCAGCAGCGGGCCCTCAGCACCGTGGTCCGCAACCGCTACCTCGTGTTGCTGCTCGACGAACTGGCCCTGACCCCGGGCGGGATCAACCTCGACCTCACCCTGGTCAAGGGGCGCGAAACGGGGATCTGTCCCGTGTTCGCGTACCAGAGCCAGGCCCACTGCCGGACCGTGCACTCGAAGGAGAAATTCGACGCGATGACCGGGCTCGTGAAGACCACGATCGTGCTCAACCAGCCCTCGCGGGAGGACGCCGAATACGCGGCCAAGGTGTTCGCGGACTCCCAGGGGTTCATGAAGATGCACTCCTCACAGGGCGGAAACAATCCGAGCAGCGGGTGGTCCGAGCAGCTCACGACCGTCGAGAACGTCACCGCCTCGATGATCCAATCGCTCCCGGTGCCGACCCCGGCGAACCCGTTCATCGAGGGGTTCATGGTAACCGTGCCGTTCCAACCGTTTCGCTTCCGCGTCAGCATCCCCGAACTGATGCGGACCCTGGTCCCGGCGACGGCCCCCAAGGCCCCGCCGGCCCCGCGCGCCGCGAAGGACTTTTTGCTCCGGCCCTGGTCCGAGGACGACTACAAGCGCCTGAGCTTGCCCCGTCCCCGGTCCCGATAGGTGGCGTTTCCCTTTTACTCGTTTCGTGAGGTGCCCCGTGATCGTGCTGAAAACCGTTTCAGTGGCGTGCGTGGTGGCGGCGGCCGCGGCACTGCGGCTCGCGGTCGCCCACGCATCGGCGCCCGTTCCCCCGGGGGCGTCGGCCCCGCCCGTTGTGTCCAAGGGCGAGGCGCTGCGGGCCGACATCGACGCGCTGGACGCGACGATCCAGGCCGGGCTCGAGGAACTGGCCCGGTCCACCGCCGACTTTGCGGCCGAGCGCGACAAGTGGCAGTCCCTGGACCGCTCGATGGAGAGCGCCCGGAGTGTGAACGCGGCGCTCCTGGCGCGAAACAAAGCGGTCGTGAACCTGTTCGGGGCGAAACTCGAGGGCCCGCTCGAGCAGTTCCGGCAGCGGCTGATCGAAGCCCCCAGAACGTACCGGGAACTGGCCGACGAGCGGCGCCGGCTGCTCGCAGCGGCCACGCTGGACGTCGAGCGCACGAACTACATGGCGATGATCGAGACGTGCGAGGCGGCGGCCCTGTTGTGCGAGCGCCGGAGCGAGGAGCTGTTCGGCGAGGCCCCGGCGGGCGACGGGTTCGGGAACCGGAGCCGCCGGGCGAACGCCACGAGCCTGCGGCGCACGATCGAGAACATGAAGAAGCTCCAGACGATGCACGAGAAGTGGGAGGAGACGTTCGCCGCGTACCCGACGGTGCTCGAGGCCCCCGCGCTCTCGAACTGGTTCACGGCCCTGTCGCTCTACAGCGAGGACCTGGACTCGTTCTCCAAGAACGTCAACGGGCTCAAGGACGCGATGAAGCAGAAGGCGACACCACCCGCGCCCAAGGCCGGTGAGGACGGGGCCAAGCCCGCCGCCCCGGTCCCCGAGACCGCCGTCCGTGGCCAGATCGGGGGCATCGTCCCGGTAGCGGGGCCGGGGAACCGTGTGACGTACTACCAGCAGAAGTGATCCATAACCGAGGGCGGGGTTCTTCCGGACCCCGCCCTCCTTACTGAAAGGAGCACACATGGGAGACAAGCGCCTCATCAACGACACGGCCCGCGAGACGGCCCAAGAGGTCGTTCACCTGTTCGCACACCTCCTGAGAGACGAGGAACTGAAAGACGCGTTCGACGAGGTACTGATCCACGTGACGACCGGTTTGGAGCGCTTCACCGTGCTGCGCGAGCGCGAGCACAAGCGGATCCACGGCACCGATTGATTGAACCCCACTCCCGCGTCGTTCGACACAACAGATCATTCTCCGAGAGGATTAATCATGTCGGTTGCCACGCCCGACGGTGGTACCCCGAGCGGGTTCATCGTTGATCGCCTCGACGTGCTCGTGCGGCGCGGGATGAAATTCGGGTGCGTCTACGCCGACCCGCCGTGGCGGTACGATCGCGCGCCACGGGGCGCGACAAAGTACCGGACGATGACACTCGACGAGATCGCCGCGCTCCCGGTACCCGAATTAGTCGCGCCCGACGCCCACCTGCATTTGTGGACGACGCACTCGTTCCTCTTCCAGGCCCGGGACATTTTGACCTCATGGGGTTTCGAGTACCGGGGGATTTTTGTCTGGGTGAAGCCGCAACTGGGAACGGGCTATTACTGGCGCGGTGCGGCCGAGTTTTTACTTTTGGGCGTGCGCGGGAACTGCACGTTCCGCGATCGGTCGATTCGCAACTGGGTGTGCCACGATCGCCGCGAGCACAGCCGCAAACCCGATCTCGTTCAGCGGTTGATCGAGCGCGTGAGCCCGGGACCGTTCCTGGAACTGTTCGCTCGCCGTGCGGTGCCCGGGTGGACGGTGTTCGGAGACGAGGTGAAGCCGGGCTTGTTCGATGAAAAGATCGTAACGCTTTAGAAACAGGGGCCCTATACAGCGGAAAAGCTATTTGGTTTGGTTCCTAAAAAGCGGGCGGAGATTCTGTGTTCGGTTCGTCAACGCCTACGCGACGGACGAGGTTCGCATTGAGGCACAGCGCCGCATCGACGAACAAGGAGTCATCGGCATCCAAGAAGGTGGCCGCGGGGATTACATCTTCGGGCACCCCGGGATCACTATCTGGAGTATCGTGGAGTACGGGGCCGCCAACGAACTGGCGGACCGAGATCGGCATACCGAGCTTGAAAGCAAGGGGCTCGTGAAACCGCTCGTCGATCCTGATATTCCCTTCTGGGTGCCCAGGGCACGGACGCCCCTTGCTTTCGTTTCGATAGTGGCCGCGTGCCATGAACGCACCACGCCCGCAACTATTCGCTCGCTATGCCATATCCGGATGATCCCATTTGGGAAGCGTTTGTTCGCCTACGGCATCACGACGCTTACTGAGTCGGTGAGGGAACTTTAAATAGCAGTCCGCACCCTCGCAATTTTCTCCACCCACCAGCACACGGTATCAACCTCATGTTCACCGTGAAAACTGCGGCTAAGGAGCTCGGGGTGTCACCGTCACTCATTTACGGTTTGTGCGCTTCAGGGAAGCTCCGCCACGAGCGCCACGGCCTCGGGCGCGGAACTATCAGAATTTCTCCGCAGGATCTCATTGAATACCGCCAGCGTTCAGCAGTCGGACATGTGGAAAAACGTGCGCTGCCTACCCGAGTAAAGCTAAAGCACATTAAATTGTAATTTACATCAACGTATGAAGGCTTGTCGAGGTGATGACCTTAACAGTACAGCGCGGGTAGGCACGAGCACCGGGAACTGCGCGAGCGGCTGGATCGGCACTACGAGGGATGGGAAAGGTAACCCCCGCTCCGGCTCAAGTGGGCGGTCGAAAGGCCCCGCCCATCTTGCGGGGCTGTCCTGGGCGGGGACAATATACCCCCCGCAAACGGCGATCCGCGACGGAGACGGTCGAAAAGCAAGAGAAGTATCAGCGCTTGCTATGACAACCAATATCACCCCTTTCCCAGCCGGTTGTAAGGCATAGTGAGGGCAAGAAAGCGGTCAAATTGGGGGCAAATGCTGGACTGTTCCGGTGTTGCAGATTACAGGATATGTAACGCCCGAATTTCACCCGTGAGCGACATATCATGGCCAAGAAGAAAGACGCCGAGACCTCGACAGAAGCACCGGCCGAGAAGATGACCCAGCGCGAGGCCGTCGAGAAGGCGATTGAGGCCGGTAAGGATCTGCCCGCTGAAGGCGTGCCCTACGTGCTGAAAGAATTCGGGATCACGCTGAGCAACAGCGCGTTCTCAACAGTTAAGAGCAAGCTCGTCACGGCCAACAAAGCAGCCAAGAAGACGAACAAGACCGCAGCCAATGCCGTCGTGGCGCGCAAGCCGATCAATGGCAAGGTGGGGAACCCGGCAGAACTCGCTCTGGCGGTCAAAGAGTTGGTGGCACAACACGGAGCCGATGTCGTAAAGAGCATGGTCGACGTGTTTAAGAAGTGAGCGAAACAATTAATGAGCCCCCGGCGCGCTTCGGCGTGTCTGGGGCTTTTGTCGTTTGCAAACTAGTCAACCGGACCTCAACTCATACGTCGACGATGTCGTCGAAGACGGGAACAGGAAGTGCTGTCGCACCGGGCGGAAGGGGAGTGACGATCCGCTCTCCCAGCTGAGGCCGTCAGAATAATCTTTCATTTCTTTTAAGAATGGCAGAAGTTCCCGCCCAAGATCGGACTTAGCGAAGATAATCTGTAGTGGCAGCGTAAAGGTGATCGCTGTGCCGGTGTAGTTCTGCGACGCGAGGCAACCCCATGTATCCGAGAACTCTGTTGGCTCGCTGCTCGATCCCCGATGTCGTAATTATCCCAATCGACGCCGGAATTCACTGCGGCATCGACCAAGATGCGGAAATATGAAGGACGGATGCGCGGTGTTTCATCGAGCTGATGGACCGCTTGTCTTCACACCCGCGCGCGTAGTCTACGAGTTTGCCCCACGTCACGTTGTCCATGAATGGGATATCGGCCAGAATGGCGACTAATTGACCCGCCGTGAAGTAAGCATACCGGCGCGCGTTCGGCCCGGAGATCACGCGAAGCTTTTGATTCACATACTGGCTCAACGCGTCGTAGTGCAGCAGCTCGGGATCGTTAGCCTGTCGCTCATACTCCTCGGAGATTTCCTTTGGATTACGGCGTTGAATTTCTCCCATGAAATCGATGGCCTTGGCCATATGCTCCATTGCCGTCCGGCTGCCCATCGAGATTCGTAAAAACGAATCCTCAGCACGAACGAGGAACTGGTTGATCCGCTCGCGCCGATTGTCATCCCGTAAACTGATACGGAACGAAGGGAGTCATCATGATTGAGAAGGTACTTTTGCTCGGGGCACTCACCGCACAGGGGCCGACCACGGACGAGGTGATGAGAAGCATCGAGCGGACGCTTAAGGGCGTCGAACAGACGTTCCGAATGGTGCGAGAAGGGAAGCGCGTGACGGAGAACTTGGACCGGCAAGTCGAGGACAACCTGAAACGCGCCGACGAGATCAACAAGCGGTTCGGGTTGCCGCCCCTTTCGACCCCGACGGATAAGAAGTGAGCGTCGCCCGGTAGCGCTCTTTTGGCCGTAAAAAAGAACCGGCCGCAGATCTCGGAGGTGTCGCCCATTCACCTCATCGATTGCGGCCGGCTCGAAAGAACTATACCCGACCGAGACGGGGTATCAACTTACTGGAACCGAAAATCACCGATCATCGATACTTTTACGGGATTTCCCGACACGAGCGGGCTTACGAGACCGCAGACAACGGAACCGCTCTCACCAATTTCTTCAACTCCACGCCGCTCCTACGCAATTCCTGCGCGCGCTGAAGCGCGGACCAGCCGGGCACATTCCCTCCCACCAACTCCTTGAGCCGGGCCGACGCCTCTGCGAGCGTTTCCGAGCCGTTCCACGTTGCAACGAACTGGTCCTGCGGCACCTGCCAGACGCGGTCGCCCATTGGTCTTCTCCCGTGCGATTGCCCCAGCGGATCACAATGTCAGTTGCGGGTCGTGGGGGCAACTCAGGTACTCATTGCGAAAGCGAAAAAGCGATAGGATAACCGACAAAATCGGGAAAGAAGATGCAGTATCCCGAGGGGAGATCGCAAGGATTGACGTGTGACCGTTTGTGACCAATGTAACCGAGCAATCGCCCGTGCGGGTCACGAGGGGGAAACGGTAACGGGTAGGATAAACAAGGTAACGTTACCAAGATTGGCGCGAGGATTAATCTGAGTTAGGCTTACAACAGAATGATTATTCAGTTGGCTCCTACAGAGGTCGTTCTGTGGCTGAAGCGCCTCCCACCCCTCGCATCTTCATTTCTTACAGTTGGACCTCCGAAGATCACAAGAAGTGGGTACTCGATCTCGCCGAGCGCCTGGTCCGCGACGGGATCGATGTGATTCTGGATCGGTGGCATCTGCAACCAGGTCACGACAAATTCGCCTTTATGGAGCAGATGGTTACTGACAAGACGGTATCGAAGGTTTTAGTGGTTTGCGATGAGGCATACGCGGGTAAGGCAGACGGTCGAAAGGGGGGAGTCGGTACGGAGACGCAGATCATCTCGAGCAAGGTCTACAACGAGGTGTCGCAAGAGAAGTTTCTCCCACTCATCCGAGAGCGCAACGACTCGCACGAACCATTCATCCCTGCTTACATGGCCAGCCGATTGTACATCGATTTCTCGGCCGACGATCGATTCAACGAGTCTTACGACGACCTGATTCGGAACCTACACAGCGCCCCGGAGTTGAAGCGCCCCGTTTTGGGCCGCCCGCCCGCGCACATTTTTAATAATGCCACCAGCACGCTCGTCACGGCCGGTAAGTTCCAGCGCCTTCGTGACGCAGTCGATAAGGGCAAACCGAATTCGGGAGTCATGCTGCGGGACTACCTCGAGAACTTGGGTGACGTAATCCAGGGCTTTCAGATCACCTCCCCTCCTGAGGAGGGCATCGAGCACGATGAAATTGTCATAAGTGTGATTGACGGAATGAGGCCGTATCGTGACGAATTCATCGATTTCTGCGTTCTCTATGCGAATGAGATGGACTCGGAAACGGCGTACACCGATGTGCATGACTTTCTGGAACGGCTCTTGCGGCTACACAGCCCCGCCACGTCAATGACGTCGTACAACGAGGGCTGGTTCGATACACACAGGTTCTCCTCCTACGAGTGGATCCTGTCGCTCGTTTCGATCCTCCTGCGGGCGCGTAAGTTCGCAACGGCCGCGCGATTCATGGATGATGGATACCTTTACCAACGCCCGGATAGGGACGTGCGAAAGACCTCATTCGGTGAGTTTAACGCATACCCACGATTTCTGGACGAATATAGAAACAAACGGCTGGGACTTCGCCTATACAGTTTGTCGGCGAAGATGATTGTGGACGCTGCTACTCATCCCAAAGTGACCTTTCGCGACCTGCTCCAAGCGGACGTCATTATGATGATTCGGCCATTCATTCTCGACCCGAAGCCTCGCGCCGCCTTAAGTTCGGGCTGGTTTCCCCGCCTGATGATCTACGGACGGCCATCGTCTCCTCTCGACGTTTTCGTCCGGGCGACGACTTTGAAGGGTGCTGCAGCTATTCGCGAACTGTTCGGTTGCCAAAATGCAACGCAGCTCGCCGAGCGGATGAGTGCCGCCATCCAAAACCATTGGGTTCGGAGGTGTCTCTCGGCCGAAGAATTCCGAGACGTCGAGCCGCTTCAGTTAATGAACTGGCCCGAGTTACAACAGCTTTTGCCCGCATGAGAATAGGCAATCGTCTCTGAGTTCGAGCCAAAGGCGATGGCCCTGTTCTTGGAGCCGAAAGCCAGAAACCCCAGTGCGTAGACGATATTGCCGAGGACGGACCAGAAGACGGTAAAGGCAATCCCACTTGATCTGAGGTGCCATGAACATCTCAGGTGGTTGGCAGAGAAGTGGCAGAGAATCTGTAGTAAACTCTGCCAAAATGCGCTAAAATGTGGAAAGTCAGTGTCCGCCGGTCCAGTCCCTGCCACCATCGAAAGTGCTTGTTTTTAAGCGGTTTTCATCGGCTCCACGGAACGCGAAATTACCGACTGAAAATCGCTAGGTCCCCGGTTCAACCCCGGGACTGCCCACTCCCGAAGCCCCGCAAGGACAAGTACTTGCGGGGCTTCTTCGTTTCCGGGTCATCCGCAACCTCCGATAATCCCACACTAAGCCCACACTAAGCCCACACTATTTCGTGTCCGAGTGGTTTGGCATCCTGATGGAACGGAGTGACGGGTGGCGGGGCGATGCAGTTCACCCTCGTCGACGTGTCGCCCTACTCACCACCCGTAGACCGGGGCTGTCGCCTTCGTAAAATACAATAGGATCGCTACACAACAAAAAACGACGCAAAAGCTGTCTGGTGCTGAAGTTGTGTCGATTTTTCCTCCTCGCTTCCCACCTCTCATCCCATTGCTTTTCGGTCGTAAACCCAGATACAGCAATGGTTACGGCAAAAATTCGAGCAATTGTGCAGCGACTCTAATGGCGTGGCCCTCGACGTGGGCTGCGGCACCGGGCGGCTGATGGACATGTTGAAGGGGCACGGGTTCCACACGGACGGTATCGACGTGTCCTCGACGATGCTCGCACTCGCACGGGACTGCCACCCGGATGCACTTTTTTTCA
>HG799465.1:0-78010 GCA_000531095.1 Gemmata massiliana
CCCCGCTACGTCGCCGCAACGGGTTCACAAGCACTCTTCCAGCTAGCATCTTCCCGAGTCACTTGGGTGCGACCCGGGCTGACGATTTATTTCTCACTTCTAAGGCTCGTGTCTTGTCTTTGCATTGTCATGCACTCGGCCACCACTCACACCGGACGAACCGACCCTCCCGGGCCGACACAATCCGCCGCCAGTGGCACCGAACAGATGCAACTAACTTGCTTCACCACGTTGTCAAAGATCGATCTCGCGAGCGGCCAAACCGCTCGCACTATGAGCAACTTCAGTGCCTCCCGTTCAGGAAACTTCTGTCACTCAATTAGTCCGTTCACCCTGTCGAGCGAAACGAACTCGATTTAGCCCGTCAACCTACTCTATTTGCAACCATGCTCGCAACTACTTGACAGCGTTGCATTTACATTATCGCGAAGAGTATGTTAGTCGCGTCCCTTCTCACTGTCAACCCGGTCCGCGATTTTTTCTTCTCATTCTCTTTGCAAGTTATTCGCAAAGATTCGCAGGATTTTCGGATCGGACGCGGTTCCTGGTGTGGAGAAGAGGGGAATCGAACCCCTGACCTCCTGCTTGCAAAGCAGGCGCTCTACCAGTTGAGCTACTCCCCCGACCGTTTCACCAACCTAGGTGCGCGTGCCTGGATTTGAACCAGGGACCCCGTCGTTATCAGCGACGTGCTCATACCAACTGAGCTACACGCGCAACATCTCTCCTCATCCCCTTCGGCTTCGATCGACCTTGAGAGGTCGTCTATCACGATTTCGATCGCCCTATCAAACGCGAAAGCCAAACCGATCTGGTTTGGCCCCCTCAACAACCAAGTTGTCGGGAGAGCTAACCGCCTCGCAGCGGAATCATCGCGGTTGAAATCGGCAACCGAGTAATCATGCACACCTCAAGGGGTGGGATTGCACGTTGAGATTCTAAAAGCGAGACACGGTGTGTCAAGTGTCCGGTTCGCGCGCCGCCCGAACATGGTAAGCGCCGAAAACCGCGGCGCGTTGCTATGAAACGACTTCCGACAATTCCGATCGTTTCAAAAAATCTTCCTTCCCACCCGCCGCGGCGCTATGATAACGCGGATTTCACTTGCACCACTTACGGGCAAAACGATGGCTGATTCCGCTCCGATTTCGCCCGGGCGCCGGCTCCGCGAGGCCTGGGCACGCGGACCGATCGCGATCCCCGGCGTGTTCAACCCGCTCGTGGCGAAGATGGCCGAGCGCCTGGGGTTCCAGGCGGTCTACCTCTCGGGGGGTGCGCTCTCCGCGGGTAACGGCGTGCCCGACATCGGGCTCCTCACGCTCACGGAGTTCACGCAGGCCGCACAACTGACTGCACAAGCGACCTCGCTACCGTTACTCTGCGACGCGGATACGGGTTTCGGCGAAGCGCTGAACGTCGAGCGCACGGTCCGCATGTTCGAGTCGGCCGGGGTCGCGGGGATTCACCTCGAAGACCAAGAGATGCCGAAGCGCTGCGGGCACCTCTCCGGGAAGTCGGTGGTGAGCGCGGAGGCGATGGCCGCGAAGATTCGCGCTGCGGTGGCTGCCAAAACAGACAAGGACTTCGTTGTCATTGCTCGCACCGACGCAAAGGGCGTCTACGGTTTCGACGACGCGGTGAAGCGCGCGAAGATGTATTTGGACGCGGGCGCGGACGGGATCTTCCCGGAGGCAATGGAGTCGCGTGAAGAGTTCGAGCGGTTCGCGAACGCCCTTCCCGGCTCGGTCCTGCTCGCGAACATGACCGAGTTCGGCAAGTCCCCGAACCTCGACGTAACCGCTCTCGGATCAATGGGTTACCGGCTAATTCTCTTCCCGCTCACGGCCTTCCGTGCGGCGATGAAGGCCGCCGAAAACACGCTCCGCGACCTCGCGGCAAACGGCGTGCAGACGGCCAGCATTCCGAACATGCAGACTCGCGCCGAATTATACGACCTACTCGGCTACACGGGCTACGAGCAGCGCGATCGCACGTACTTTGGTGGGTAAATGATGTCCGAAACGCGCCCCAGGGCGTTGCCCCGGGCTTAGGAATCGCGCCCCTTCGGGGCTTTTGCAGGCCGATGGCCTGCGCGTCCTCAACCCAGGAAACCGAAAGATGTCCGACGCACCCGCACCCGCGCCGATCGTTCAGCTCCGCGGTGTGAGCATGCAGTTCGGTGCGCAGCCGGTGCTGGCCGACATCGATCTCGACATCTTCCCGCAAGACACGCTCTGCGTCATCGGCGAAAGCGGGTGCGGCAAAACCGTGCTGCTGAAACTCATCGTGGGTCTGCTGAAACCAACGAAGGGCGAGGTACTGTTCGAGAACACGCCGATCCACCAACTTTCCGAGCGAGACCTCACGCTGCTGCGCCTTCGCGTGGGGTTCCTGTTCCAACAAGCGGCACTGTTCGACAGTTTGAACGTGTTCGATAACGTCGCGTTCGGGCTACGCGCCAAGGGCGGAGTAAGCGACGCGGACATTGCGGCAAAGGTGCGCGAGCGCATCCTGGAAGTGGGGCTCCCGGCATCGGTGGAAGCCAAAATGCCCGCGGAGCTCTCCGGCGGGATGCGGAAGCGCGTGGGGCTCGCCCGCGCACTGGCACTCGACCCGGACATGATGCTTTACGACGAGCCGACGACCGGGCTCGACCCGATCATGACGGACGTGATTAACGAGTTGATCCTCCAAACGCGGTCGCGCCGACCCGTCACGTCGGTCATCGTGACGCACGAACTCCGCACCGTACACAAATGCGCGAGCCGCGTCGTGATGCTGTACCCGCGCTCGCGCCTCAAACCGGACGACAAGCAAATCCTCTACGACGGCCCGCCCACCGGCCTCGCGCGCGCCGACGACGCCCGCGTCCGGCAGTTCGTCGAAGGCGAGGCCCGCGACCGGCTCACGGAATTGAGGGACGCGCCATGACGGAAGAGGAATGGCTGAAGTGCTATGACCCGCGAGCAATGTTGGCGCAGCACGGCGTTTTCAACGAACGACAACTCATCCTCTTCGGCTGCGCATGTTGTTACCGTCACTAAAGAAAATGCGAGAGATTCAAAAATGAATATGCAATCGATTCTCAGCCTGTATAGTCGCGGAATTATTGATGGCCCCACTGTTCAGGCGAAGGTTATGGAGTCGATTGATGACAGTAATGGCGACGAGTTGCTATCTGCATTGCCGAAGGAATTGCTTTGCTTTATTCGCGATTTCGCAATTCGTTATAAACCGGGTGAGATGATTTGTTTTGGTGGTGCTCAAGAGCCGACACAGGCTCAGGTCGATTTTGCACGCCGGTGGCTAATCTCGCACGGCGTTATGAGTGACTCTTTGAGTTGATTTAACTCCGCCATGTCATTTATATGTTAATTTTTGCATTTCATTTTAACATTAAATTTATTTAATTTACATTTACTTAAATGAAAATTGTGAAAATACCGCAGCCCTCTTGATTGATTCTCTAAGTAGTGACAGGACCTTCCTTTTTCCGCCGGAGCTGGCGTCTTCGAGTGATTTGACGTGATATAACGACGCAAACGAAAACGGGCGAGGCACCATAGCCCCGCCCGATAGCCCGATTCCTATCAGCCGACGCTCAATCGCGTTTAGATTCCGCCTTCCACTCCACACCCTGCACGCCCTCGGTGCGGTTCAGATCACCGACCAGTGTGAGCGGCGCGGCTCCTTCGCGAAGTCGCAGCGTGTAGGTGAGGTCGAGCGCGGTTCCCTGGCGGACCGTGACGGCCGAGTTCAGTTCCACGCCCTCCGCGTGCTTCGCGAAGGTGGTCGTTAGCGCCTCGGTCGGGTCGACGCCGATCCCGACGCGGACGATCACCGTCGTCGCGGGTCGCGTGGGTGCGGGGGCCAGCGCCTTTTCTCCCGACCGGCCCCAGTACGCCAGCAGCCACGCCACCAGCCCCACGATCGGAATACCAACGCCCGCAACGAGATACGCTCCGGCCCCTGCCGCCATTCCGACCACGACCGCGAAGATCACGAACGCCGTGTCGCGTGTGTCTTCGACCACCGTGCGGAACCGGACGATCGACAGTGCCCCCACGAGCGCGAACGCCCTCGCGATGTTCGTGCCGATCACCATACTCACCATCCCCAGAAGGATGGCGAGCAGCACCATCGTCGCCACAAACGAGGCCGCTTGTGCGCGGGTCTTGCGTTGCGTCAGAAAGTACGCCAACCCCGCCGCGATCCCGAACAGGGCCGCCAGCAGTAACCGCAAAGCGATGTCGTCGGGTGTCAACGGTGCCGGCTCGGGGGTCGCGGGGTCGGTAAACGGGTTCGCTACTTCGCCCGCGTGCTTAGACATTCACGGTCCTTGCGGGCGCGAGCCCCGCAGCTTGAACGAACGTGCGATACTTGGAGACGGGCGTGGGCGTGAGCCCCAAATCCGCCACAATGCCTTTGAATAAAGCCGGCATCGCAGTGCGGAACTTGAACTCGCACACAACCTTGTCCAGCAGCGCCGGGACCGCGCCCACGGGTTCCAACTTCCACTCGCGCACGAGCACGCCGCGGATGTTGCGGTCGAACGTGAGGCGCACGGTCCCCCCGTCCGCGGTGCCCAGGTACGCGACGCGCTCGTAGGCCACCCGGCACACGGGCTGGAGTTGCTTCTGGAGCAGCTGGCTGTGGAACCACTCCCCGGCCCACTCCCCGTTCAGCGCGGGGGCCGCGAGTTCCGGCACCTCATCAGCGCTGATGCGCACGCGGTGTTTGCGGACCTTGTCCCCGTTCTTGGTCTTGCGCTCCACGAACACGGGTCCGGTGTGCCCGTACCGGCGCACCCGGAACTTGTCGCGGTTATACCCCTCGTTCCGGTAGAACACGTCGAAGTTCGGGGTGTCCGTGTACACGCTCGTGGTGATGTAGGCGTTCCCCATCGCGGGGTCGGCATACGGGTCCAGCGCCAGTTTCCCGGTCACGCGGTCCACGACTTCGGCGACCTGCTCTTCGGTCAGCAGGTACTTCACCTCGTAGGCGGTCGGGGCATCGGTGCCGGCGGCGGGGTTGAACAACGAGGGCGATTCCAACCCGCTCGCAGGTGTCGCATAACCACTTCCCGAAAGGGCGAGCGCCCCCTCGGTGGTATCGGACAACTCCGACATTCTCACCGCTCCTTCACCCGCTCTTCAAACGGGATTGCATTGTGAAACGGAACCGCTCGGCCGTCCGGGACAGCCGATCGTTGACTCTTTTCCTGGCGGGGAGTCACACCAAAACTTGGCAGCGTTGGTGGGAAAACGGTTTGGGAGGAGCGTCCGCAGGAGAAAACACCGACGTTACCCGAATTACAACGACCAAGTCTACCGCAACCAACCGCCCAATGCGCGGACTTTTTCTCACCAATTCGCAGCAAGTTATGTCGACCGTAGCACAAGCATCTGCGCGTGCGAGACATTCCGGGGCATTCACCGCGTCTTCGTTGATCTTTTATGGAGTACGGTGCGGCGCTGAAAGCTTGCGCGTCGCGATTGATTCTCCCGCTCGTGAACACGTGCTGCTCGCCAACCTCCTGGAGCGGTGAGGCAACGAGTGGACGGGGCGCCAGCGCTAAATCCCACCAAATGCAGACATGATGACCTTACTGGCGCCTCGCACCCCAGTCGTAATTCACGTGTCATCAGGTGTCACCTCGCCACTGTTTAGCAATCGGAACGTGGAGTGTCGCTCGACACCTTTGCTGAACCGCTCCACGAACACGGCTTCTCCGGGAAACACCGTTAGCGACTCAAGGAGATCGCAAGTAGCTTGGTACCCGACATCCCGGCCGAAGGCCCGGCCCAACACCATCAGGGACGCCCCGCTGACCGTGACCCCCACGAATTCCAGCCGCATGACCAGCGTCGAAGTGGTGGTGAAGTGCCGATCCAGAGTGCCCGGGAACCGGGTGATCTGCTCGACCACTTCCACCAACGATCCGCGCCATTCACACAGTCGTTGGACCAAGGCTTCGAGTTGAGGAAGCAATTCGCGCTTCACGGGATACTCCGTCGCAGACCGGACACGGCAGCCGGAACTAAACACTTAACGCAGACCGTCGGTACGGCTACCTACCTTACAAACGGGTAGGACAGGTAGGCCGTGGTCCGGGCAGCGTGAGAATATTCGAGCGAATCGTCAACATGCCACGCAGAAATATGTTGAAGGCGATTGAGATGCAGGTTAAAGTTTTCTCACTATCTCTCCCGCTCCCGCCGGTCTGTTATGCCGACGATCATTGCCATTTGCCCGTACTGCCGCGCCGGTGGGGTTCGTGCCACGAGCTACGCAGTCGGCGCGAGCGCGACGTGTCCGAAGTGCAAAAGCAACTTCACGCTAATGCCGGAGGATGACCCGCCCGACTGGGCGAAAGGCAGTGCGGAGGCGAGTTTCTCCTCGGCACCGTCGGTCGAGAAGCCGAAACTGCCAACCGTGGCAGAGACACTGCCCACCGCTGCGGCCTTGTCAGACGTGACCGAACCGTCCCCGGTGCTGCCGGCTGAACTGAAACCGAAGCCCGCTCCCGCGACAGCACCGTCATTCGACCCGCCCGCTCCGGCCGACATGGGGCTCGTGTTCGCGCTGCTGGCGTTCATCCTCGTGGGGCCGGCGGTACTGGCGTCGCAGCTACCATACGGGCGAATCATCGCGCTGGTGCTCGCCGCGGGCGGCCTCGTGGGTGGGTTGCTGTGTCTCGGTGCGGAAGGCAAGGCGCGGTTCGCGGGCTTGGGGGCCGCCGCGCTCCACTTCTTAGGAATCGTGGTGCTCCTGTTCCTTCCATCCTGGCTGGGTCATTACCCCTCCAGCAGCGATGGGAAACCGGAGGAACTCAAGGGGCCGCACGCGGTCGACCTCAACTCCGGTGCGCCGGCTCCCATTTCTCCGGCCGACTGGCTCAACGCGGGTACAGTTTCCTGGCAGTCCGGTAACGTGCGGGTGACGGTGCGGGCCACGGTCGGCCCGCTCGAACTGTCCGGACCCAAAGGGGCGAAGCGGACGACGAAGGAGCCGTACTTGCGCCTGGCGGTCCGGGTGCGGAACACCGGCTTTGAAAACGAACTCCCGCTCTCCGGGTGGGCCGCCGGACAGGGCGCGGACGGCGTTCGCGTCCTCGATGCCAACGACCGCCCTCTGAAAATCGCTGCGTTCGAGAGCGCGTGGGCGCCGGAGCGCGGCAAGCCGACCACCGGCACGCTGCCCGGGCACACGTCCGAAGTGGTGCTCGTGTTCGCCCCGCCGCCGGCCAAGTCGGAGTTCGTTCGCGTGCAACTGTCTGGTGCCGCGGTCGGGGCGCCAGACGAGATTCGGTTCCGGGCGGGGTTTTCCGCCCGCGGTTCGTTCCCGTAACCCTTACGCCCGCCTGGAGGTCCGCCATGTTGCGAAGAGCGGCGTTCACGCTGATCGAGTTGCTGGTGGTGATTGCCATCATCTCGGTTCTGGTCGGGTTGCTGTTGCCCGCCGTGCAGAAGGCACGCGAGGCCGCGGCGCGCATCTCGTGTGCCAACAACCTGAAACAAATCGGGCTGGCGATGCACCTGTACGAGCACACTAATAACCACTACCCGCCCAGCTCGCTGGAGCGCGGGAGGGCGACGTGGGCGGTGCTCGTCCTGCCCTACCTGGAACAGGACAACCTGTACCGCACCTGGGATCTGTCGCGCACGTATCACGAGCAGACGCCAGTGGCCCGCGAGACCGTGGTGAAGACGTACTTCTGTCCGTCGCGGCGATCCTCGTCGGGCGCGTTGAGCGTATCCGGCGACGTTGTTCCGACCGACCCGCTCCGCGTCCACCGCCCCGGCGCACTGGGCGACTACGCGGTCGTCGTCGACAAGAGCGGCCACGACGCGCCTGAAGAGACCTGACCGAACATGACCGGACCGTTCCAGTTGGGAACGCCACAACGATTCGCGGACTTTACCGACGGACTGAGCAACGTGATCTTCGTGGGCGAGAAACAGGTCCACATCGATAAGCACGGCCGCGGTTCACTGGACAGCTCCATTTACAACGGCGAAAACTCGCTCGCGCACGGCCGCGGCGTGTCCGCCGGTTTGACCACCGACCCGCGCGACGACAGCCCGAGGTTCGGCAGCCGACACACCGGCGTCGTGCAGTTCTGCTTCGGCGACGGCCGCGTGCGCCCGATTTCGGTGCACATCGATCAGTACACGTTCGAGCTGCTGGGCACGCGCGGCCACGGCAAGGTTATCCCGGACTTCTGAGCTCGCGTTCGGAAGAAGTAGCGAAGCGGGTTTCGTGGAGCGGGCTGTACCTACCCCGCGAAACTCGGTTCGCGTTTCACGCGGGCGAGCAGCACCGAACGCTCCACTCACCCATCACCCGGACCGCGAGACCACAAACTGGCGCCGCCACTATAACCTTCTGTCCACTAGCGTATAATTGGGTGTATCGAAGTGCGTAGATGATCTGGTCGCGATAAGACAAAGGTATTTTTGGGGCGGGAGTGTCAACCTGTTGTTAGCCGCGCACGGGGACGAAATGGAGGTTTTGAAGCCGTATTTAGTAGATGTTAGCAACCGACGTGCGTGCACGGCGGAACGCGATCGCGTCAACATATTGCAAGAAAAGCACTTAGGGCTCAAAAACTCAAGCAAAGACCTGCCGCAGAGCCGAAAACGTTAGCATTTGTTACTCTCCCCACCCCCGAAGCGAGGGCTGCGCGACACGTTGCTGAACGCGAGTAAGTGTCCGGTGTTGAGAAGAAGCAGGAAGAGCCGCGGATAACACAGATCACGCGGATCAGACAATGAGAACGATTTATCACCAGTCTAATGCAACAAGCCGGGCTTATCTCGCCCGGCCGGTGACTGAGTTACTCAGCGAACTTACTTTTCGGGCTTGATGGTGTTCTTCATCATGGTGCGGCAGGCTTTCTCGCACTTCCGGCACTCGTCCGTGCACTGTTTCATGATCGGGTCGTGATCGGCGTGCTTCTCGCACGCATCCCCGCAGCGCTTGCACGCCTCGGCGCACGCGGTACAGATCAGGTCCGAGAACGGTCCGCTCTTGATGACGATCCCAGACGCGGAGGTGCAGATGCTCGCACAGTCCGTGCAGGTGCGCACGGTGGTGAGGTGCTCTTTTTGCCCATCGACGGCCACTTTCGTGCAGTGGGCCGCGCACAGGTTGCACACCCGTGCGCAGTCGTCGCACGCTTTTGCACAGTCCATGAACTGTGACATCTTGGGGTCGACGGCCCGGTCTTCGGCGGCCGTCGGGGTAGTCGCGGGTGTTTCGGTCGGAGGTTTTCCGCCGATTGCGACTGCGGTACCCGCGACCGTGAACGAAACCGCCAGCAGTCCCAACACCCCGAGCAACTTGGTGTGATTCATGCGCCCCTCGCGTTGAAGACGTGAACGCGCCGCGGGTGTTCGCGGCGCCACGAAGGGAGGTATGTGCAACCGGCGCGCCGTTAGGCCGCGCGCCGGTCCTCGCGCTTCAACCACTTCTGCATACTTTCGAGTTCCCCGGCCCATTCGCTGCTGAACCGCTTCTGCCCGAAGGCGTCGTAAAGCAGGTCGAGCGTTTCGATGAGCGTCCGGAGCTGGTTCGCGCGGTCGTCGAGCTTCCCGCGAGCGTCCGCACCTTCATCGGGGGGCGGTAACTTCGCGCCGCCGACCCCGAGCGTTTCGGCGTGCAGCGTGAGTTCGTACTGATCGCTGTGCCGCACGAGCGTGAGCCCCGCCTTGCGCGGGAGTTTGCCGCTCTGGATCGCGCGCCGCGCTTCCGGCAAGCGCGACGGCCCTTCGTGCGAAATCGTCTCGTGCCCGGTCTGCCCGCGTGGGCACTCCAGGTTCAGGGTCCGCGCGATCATGAGCGTGACTTCGGAATCGTCCGCGAGCTTGATCGTGTCGGAATGCACGTCGGTGTAATACCACAGCCACAGCAGGAACTCGTTGCCGAGGAAGTCGCGGCTGCTCTCGTCGGCGATCCACGCCACGTCCGCGGGCGTGCTGCCCGGTACAAACACGCTGTGGGAGGAGTCGTCCACCATCCGCGTGCGCGTGTTGAGTTCGGCGAGGTGGTACGCCCGGCGCCCGGCGGTCACGCACTCCAGTTCCGCGCCGAACGTCTGCTCGAACAGGCTGCACAGCCGGTCCACCTGCGTGAGCGACGTGGCGCCGAACAGCACCTCGTTCGTCTGCCGGTCCCACAGCACCGGGATGCACTTGCGCTTGCGGTAGCGCCCGTCCTTCGACTCCTGTTCGAGCCGGTCACGGGCCATTTCTTTGGCCTCACGCTTCTGGCGCGCGCTCGCGAACCCGCTGGGGTTGTCCTTCGACAGCGCCTTCAGTTCCACGGCGATGTACGCGCGCAGCAGGTCCGCCGGGAGCTTGTCCGTGTCGACGCGGAGGTCGAACGTGAGCGTGTCGTTGATGATGTTCTTGGCGAGGTGGAAGTCGGTGTCGAGGATGTGCTCGCCCGCGGTCCAGCCGGTCTCGACGCCGTCGGCCGACGCGATCCGCTGGCGCCCGGCCTGCCGGTCCATGAGGCGCGCGAGGTGCTCGTCGTCGAACTGGCGTGGCGCGGGGCCGTTCACCTTGAAGCGAAGAAACGTGGCCCGTCCGGTGAAGAAGCCCATCGCGCAACCTCCTTGTCGCTCGACCTTTGTCGCTCAGTTCCAGGGCATCGCGCGAGCGTCCTGCTCGTCCGGTGTCCCGCCCACAGCGCGAGCGGTGGGGCGCGGCGAGTCTTTCGGCTCGCCACAAAAAAGAAACCCACCCGAGTGCGTCGGGTGGGTCGGCGGAGCGAGTGGCGGTCACCCGACCAGCACGGCCTCGCTCACTTCCCCGTCCCGGTGGCGCATCTCTTCCAGAATGATCGGATGCCAGGCGGTGTCGCGCTCATTGGTGGGCACATAATTTTCGCGTGCCCAGCGGCGGAGCCGCAATTCCTCAATAAAGTCCATGTCGGAAAGTAAGCCGCTGCCCATGACTCGACCCTTTCGGTCCGTTCCTTTAGCCCGCTCCCGGCGGGCCCCGACGCCGCGCTTGCCCCACACAGGCAACACTGATCGTCGAGGAGAGGTTCTGCCGGTGGTCCGGCAGGGCAAGAGGATTCGCGCAGAAAGTATAGGAATCACGAAATAGTCGGCAATGCGCCAGGCGGAAATTATCCAGAAATCAGAACGAACGTTGTCGGGAGGCAAGATGGGCAACCTTTGCGAATTGCCTCACTTGCAAAAAGACGGAACACCGAATATCGAAGAACAGTTAAAGTGGGGCGTTTCAAAAGAGTTGGGCTGTTGTGAGTTGGAGGGGAACGTGCGCGCGAGGCTCTGGTTGTTGCTCCCTGCTGTGTGCCTGTTCGCCGGCGATATCTCCATGACACTCGCGGGCCAACCCGCGACTTACTGGGCCGGAGATTACTCCACGGCCGCGGAATACAACCCGATTGTGTTCCCACTTCTGGCGCGGCACCCGGCACTGTTTGTCGCGGGGGCGCTTTTGTGGTTGGGGCTGGCCGCCGCGCTCGTGTTGTTGTGGCGGCATTCACTCACAGTGTGGCTCGCGATGGCGATTGCACTGGGCAGCGCGCTCGGCGCGAGTACATGGCTCGCGCGACACGGCGCGGGAGGGTGGATACTCGCGGTTGTGTACCTGAGTGCTGCCGCGATCATTTCACGGGCGTGCTGGCGCCGGGCGCTTGTTGCGCACGCGGACCGACTCGAAACGGAGGCGGTGGGACCAATTGCGGTCAAATAGATCCTCGGATATCGTGGTGCGGGTGTTAGAGCGATTGCCGCGTCACCACGCGAGAGGGAGACCGATGCGCAAGATCTGCTACTCGGTCGCGATGAGCTTGGACGGGTTTGTGGCCGGGCCGAACGGTGAGTCCGACTGGATCGTGATGGACCCCGAAATCGACTTCGGAGCGATATTCGCCCGGTTCGATACCGTGCTGATGGGCCGGCGAACATTTGAGAGCACGCAAGCGCAGGGGCAAGGCGGAACTATGCCCGGCGTTACATCCGTGGTCGTTTCGCGCACGCTGCGCCCGCAGGAACACCCCGGCGTCACAGTCATTGGCAACGACCTCGGCGACGCGCTGGCGCGGTTACGCTCCGCGCCGGGCAAAGACATCTGGTTGTTCGGAGGCGGGACGCTGTTTCGCAGTGTGCTGGATTTGGGGCAGGTGGACACGGTCGAAGTCGCCGTGATTCCCGTACTCCTCGGCAGCGGCGTTCCGCTGTTACCACCCGGTGAGGGCCGAACGCGCTTGCGTTTACTGAACAGTAAGGCGTACAAAGCTACCGGAACTGTGATGCTGGAGTACGCCGTCGAACGCTCTTGAATTGTGTTGCGCTTGTGTTTACCCCCATACGGTGCGCCATGCCGTTGATCGCTTGCCCCGCGTGCGGCCATCAGATATCGATTGAGGCGGTCGCGTGTCCCCAATGCGGGCACCCGAACCGTCCGGCTCCGCCGTCTCCCGCACCGCAAACCGGCCCAAAGTGCTGCCTGTGCCCGGCGCCAGCCACGACGCGGTGTCAGGGGTGCAACATGTTCTGTTGCCCGCGCCACGTTCAGTCGATCTACGTCCAGCACAATCAAGGCGGCGCGAACGAACTGCGGTGTCCGAGTTGCTACGAATCTGCGATGATCTGGAAGATATTTGGTTTTGTATTTGCGGCGATCGTGGCAGTCATCATGCTGGCTCTCATAACGGGAATGTCATCTCGGTGATCGCCACGCGGCGAGCCCTTCCCAAAATCGCTCACGGAGGAGCGGCACGTGAATTTCTTCGTTGGCACCAGCGGTTACTCGTACAAGGAGTGGAAGGGGAGCTTCTACCCCGACAAGCTCCAGGCCAACAAGATGCTCGGCTACTACGGCGAGCGGTTCCGCACGGTGGAAATCAACAACACGTTCTACCGCGCGCCCACGGCGTCCGTTCTGGAAACGTGGGCGCGCCAAGTTCCAGCGGACTTCCGGTTCGTGCTGAAGGCACCGCAAGAAATCACACACGTAAAACGGCTCGCGAACTCGTGTGAGCTGGTGTCTTCACTGGTCGCAAGTGCGGGCGCCCTCGGCGAACGGCTGGGGCCGATCCTGTTCCAGTTGCCGCCGGCGTTTCGCAAGGACACCGCCGTCCTCTCCGACTTCCTCGCGTACCTGCCGCCGTGCCGCGTGGCGTTCGAGTTCCGCCACCAGTCGTGGTTCGACGACGAAGTGTACGAACTGCTCCGCGATCACCAGGCGGCCATGTGTGTGGCCGACGCGGAGGACGATCTGGACGTCCCCTTCGTTTCGACGGCAGATTGGGGCTACCTCCGATTGCGCCGACCCGACTACGACGACACCGCGTTGCGAGAGTGGGCCGCGCGAATGCGGGGGCAGGGATGGCGCGAGTGCTTCGTGTTCTTCAAGCACGAAGATGCGGGGGCCGGACCGCGCATGGCGTCGCGGCTACTGGAACTGATCGCAGAAGGGGCGCCCGCCTCACCGCAGAAACGGGTCGCGTAGGAGGTCTGGTTGATGAGTGGGGGCGTCGTACCCCCACCCGAAACAGAGGTTGCTCACCGAATATCACAAGACACAATTGGTCCGGATTTTAGCCAAATATTTCGTCAAGTAACCAAAACGTTCCGGCCACAATAGCTACCGGGACAGCTATTGGCGCGAGGGCCACGGCCGTGGCAACAGTGCCCGCGACTGCTGCGTGACCGGCGCCGACTACCGTTCCGGCGACCCCGGCAATGGCTGTATTCGCGGCTTGAACCTGTGCGGTCATCGCGATCTTCGTGCCCAGATCGGCTGCAACTGGCAACCCTACACTTGTGGTGAGTACTTCTGCACTCATGTTCCACCCTCCGCGTTCGTGGCTGGAAACCCCGTTCTCTTACAAATTTTGAATCGGGGCTATTTGACTATACGCGGGTATTTGGCTTATATGTGTCTTGTCATTGAATTTTAATTGACTCCTATCTGTGCGTGAGTTTTTTGTGAATTCGTGCATTTCGCAATGGCATAATGCGTAAAATAGGGTCCAAGCCGGCCACACGCTCAGACACTTTGCCCACCTTCTTCGGCCGGCTTGGAGGCAACAATGCCCGCTCCCGACGTCCTTTCTGGCGAATCGGCCGAACCCCCCAGTAGTCGCTCCGAACCCCCATCTAGACCGGGGGAGCCGCCCGACGGACCTCCCCCGCAACCCGCCAACGCCAACGCGGACCCTCCGGTCCCCGCGCCGGCCCCGTTCCGCGCCGCGTGGCCGTGGGTGCTGTGCGTCATCGGGTTGGACTACCTCAGTACGCTCGCGTACCAGCCCTCGATCGCGTTCGGCGCGGCGGGCCGGCTGGCGCCGCTCGTGACGGTACTGATCGCGCTCGTCACGCTCGGGTTCGCGCTCCCCGTTTACTGCTACATCGCGGGCCGGTCGCCCCACGGCGGCGGGTCCACCGCACTCCTGGAGCGCGTCGTTCCGGGGTGGTTCGGGAAGCTGCTCCTGCTCGTGCTGCTCGCGTTCGGCGCGGTGGACCTCGTGTTTACGCGCACGTTCTCCACCGCGACCGCGGCCGAGCACCTCACGTTCAACCCGCACCCCCAATGGCAGCAGGCGCTCGACGATGCCACGCGCTGGGGCGATGGCGCGCGCGCCGGACTGCCCGATTGGGCCAAACGGCGGTCCGACGGCCTGTGGCACCGACAAACGGTCGTGTCGCTCGTCATTCTTGTTTTGAGCACAGCAACGGGACTGCTCTTCTTTCGCGGGTACACGCGGAACTTCATCCGGCTCGCCGCGCTCACGGTTCTCGTTTACCTCGCGATGACGCTCGTCGTGATCGGGAGCGGCGTCGCGTACCTGGTGGACCACCCGAAGTTGATCGCATCGTGGTGGGCCGACGTGTGGAGCGGGAACTGGCGACCGGGGGCCGAAGCGCCTTCTCCTGGTGGTTGGGGTGCCCTGCTCGGGGCGTGCATTCCGCTGGTTCCTGCGCTGTGTCTCGGACTGAGCGGGTTCGAGCTAACGCTAATGGCGATGCCTCTCGTGCGCGGGCGCGCGGGCGACGACCCGGAGCGGCCCCGCGGCGTGATTCGCAACACGCGGCTCCTGCTGACACTCGCTGCGGTCACGATGTCCGCGTACCTGCTCACGTCCACGCTCGTGACGACGGTACTGATCCCGCCGGGCGCCCAGGAGGTAAACGGGCAAGCGAAGTACCGCTCGCTCGCGTACCTCGCGCACGGCGGGGCGCTCTCCGACGGTCAACCGGCGACCGAAATGAACCCCGCGCTCGGGTTGGCGTTCGGTACCGCCTACGACGCCGCCACGGTCGCGATCCTCGCGCTCGCGGGCCTGAGCTTCGCGCTCACGCTCGCGTCGTGGATTCCGCCGTACCTGAACCGGCTCGGGATGGAGTTCAGTTGGTCGGTGAAGCTCGGGGTGTTGGCGTACCTGTTCCTCGCGCTGAAGTTCGTGCTCATTGCGTACTACGCGACCGACATCGACGCCCACCGCGCCGCGTACCTCACGGCGGTGCTCGCGCTCTTCGCGTTCGCCGCGCTCGCCGCAACCGTGGACGTGTGGCAGCGCCGAACCGCACGCGAGTGGCGCAAGGCGCTTCGCGTACCGCCGGTGTTCCTGCTCGCGCTGGCCACGTTCGGCGCGTGTACGATCCTGGTCGCGTGGACGCGGCCCGTGGGGGCGGTGGTCGCGGGGGCGTTCGTCGCGCTCGTGTTGGTGCTGTCCGTTATCAGCCGGGCATGGCGCAGTACCGAGTTCCGGTTCGAGGCGTTCGAGTTCGCGGACAAGGTGACCGAGCACGAATGGGAGCGCCTGATGGCGGCCGACTTACCGATCTTGGTTCCGCTCCGACCGGGCAAGCACGACCTCCGGGCGCGGGAGATCGAGGTCCGCACGCGGCACCGCATTCCCGGCACGCTGCCGATCATGTTCGTGTTGGCGGAAGTGGCCGACCCGAGCGATTTCAACCAGCGCCCGCTGGTGCGGATCGCGCGCGACGAGGGGCGCGTGGTGATCCACATCACGCGCTGCTGCTCGGTGGCGCACGCGGTGGCCGCGTGCGCGCTCGAACTCGCGAAAACGGGCGGCGTGCCGGAGGTCCACTTCGGCTGGTCGGTCGAGAACCCGGTGACGGCGAACCTGCACTTCGTGCTGTTCGGGATCGGTAATGTGCCGTGGATGGTGTACACGCTGATTCGCCGCGCCGATGTGCCGGACGACCGCAAGCCGCACGTCATTGTGGCGTAGCGAACTGCGCCCTCGGTCGATGCCACGACTGAGGGCGCCGAATGATTGAATACTCTTCTGGAGACGGCCCCGCGCGACCGGGACGTCACAATCAGTGACGTCCCGGTCGCGCGGAGGTGGCGCGATTGGTGAAATCGTTCAAGTCTTGCTCAAATACCTTTTACCAAGCACAGAAGTGGCGCACTGACCTCCGGTGAGAGGACCGGGGCGCCATAACCTTTGTGGAGATTGCTCGGCCGAGTGAATCAGCAGTTCGTCCGAGGGGAACGCGAAGTGGATTATCCGAGTCTTTTGGAAACTGTTCTTGGCCACTTGGAAGAATTGGGCGTCACGTATCTCGCTACCTCCGGCGAACTCGTCACCGACGAGGTATTGGAGTCCGCCGAAGCCTCGATGAAGATCCGTTTACCGGCCGAACTTCGGGAGTTCTATCAAACTGTCGGGGACGGGTTCTCATTCTTCTGGGAGTCTGACTCCGGCGACCCCAAGACGCCGTGGGGAAGCCTCCCGGTCCCGTCGCTATCGTCCCTCGTTAAAATGTACACCGGCTGGCGGAGGCTCGTGCTTTACTCCCCCGAGCGAGCCGAGGAGTACGGCTTCCCTCATACGAAAGACTCCGCCCTGGCAAAACACACCGCGGCCCGGATGTGGCACTGGCTACCGATTATCGCGGAGGAGAACGGCGACGCGATTTGCCTGGACTTGGGCGCCCCCGGGTGCCCGGTCGTCTTCGACCAGCACGACTGGATGGACGGAGGTTCGGGCGATAACGGGCACCCACTCGGCGCGAACTGGCGGGACTTCCTGATCGGTTGGGGCAGTGTGTGCTTCCAGCTCCCCAAAGACCCGTACTGGCCGTGGTGTTTCCGACCGGGCGGCGTGGCCTGGGACGGTGAGCACTTCCACAGCCGCTTCCGTGTGGCTGAACTGGCCAAACTCCACACCGCCTAACCACGGTGACGTGGCCAAACCGTTTACAGCAGGCTGTGCTCTGCAAGACTGGTTTACGACAGAAACCGACGGAGCACGTTCTCGGTGACGCGCGAAACGGTTTCGTCCACCGGCAGCGACGCGACGAAGTTGATCGAGCCGACGGAGAACACCTCGCCGCCCGATGGTGTGGAGAGGGTGAGCATGTCGGCGCCGCCGTTGTCGGGGTTGAGTCCTCGCGCGATGACCCGCACGTTGTTCGGTGAGTGCGGCGACACCTTGTCCGTTTCGTGCCCGGACGCACCACTCGGGCAACGCATGTGCAAGCACTTCTCGCCGAACGTGTCGCCAATCTTCAGGCCCGTATCCGCAAAAGCCCAGTGCGAGGCGTCCCGCACGCGGTACGGCGCGCCGGTCATGGCGCCCGCGGGCGTGAACACGCACCCTAGGAGATTCGCTTCGGATTCGTGGCGCATCGCGTAGCGGCTCTCGTACCCGCCCAAACCCGCGACATCCAACCCCGCGATCTTTCCGTTGTGGTGAAGTACGGCCCCTGTGGGGAGCAACTCCACCGCGCAGTTCAGTCCGTTGCCGCCGAGGTATACGAGCCGCCCGCCCTCCTCGAACACCCACTGCTTCACGCGCGCGTACATGCGCGGCGTCCAGTATTCGGGGTGAACCGCGAGCACAAGAACGCGGTACTGCGACAGGTCGAGCGTGCCGTCGTCGAACTGCGTTTCGGCGAAGTAGTCGTAGGCGAATCCCTGGCGTTCGAGCCAGCCGAGGAGCCGCCATTCGGCCGGCGCGAGGTGGCACGCTTGTCGGCCCTCGATCGGGTCCGTGATCTGCTCCGCGAAGTCGATGTGGTTGAACGGCTCGGGCCGGTCGAACGAGAGCGGCGGGTAGTGATCCGCGCCCCACGTAAAGAACCCCAAGTCGGAATAGCGATTCAGTTCCGCGCGGGCGTTGATCGTGGGCGTTGGAGGGAGGCCGTCCGCGTGGATGTAATTGCTGCGGCCCCCGAAGTTGTTGTAAGCGTTCCAGGTGAAGTTCGACGCGAGCACCGCCATCTTTGCGGTGGGGCGCGCCGGTGCGACGATCCACGGGAAGCTGAATTGCCGGCCGCTCGCGGTCGAGGCCCGAAAGTAGTACAGCCCGCTCCGCTCCGGCCCCGCGACGTGCTGCGAATGCACCGAGTTCGCGTAGCCAACTTTGTTCCACTCCGCGCCGGTCTGCGTGTAGTCGCCGTCCGGTGTGATTTGCATCACGGCACGCGGACCGTGCTCATCATGCCAGCCGAGCGACCGCACGAACTCCGGTCGCCAACCGTACCGCCACAGTTCGAGCTTGTACGGCTCGACCGAATGAACGCGAAACTCAGAAGCTTCCCCGCTACGCACCCACTTCGGCCAGGCGTACCCGAGTAACCCGTCGGAGAGCAGTCGGAAGTGGTGCGGTGTGGGGCCGGGTACCGTGACTCGGCTGAACTTCGCGCCGTACCCCGGCTTTTGAAGCACCACGCGGTACTCGCCGGGCGGCAAATCGAGATGAACCGCACCGGATGCGCGCGACCGCACGTCCCACGACTCACCCGCACTGTTGATGAACTCCATCACCACATCGGGCAAGGCAACGAACCGCTCGTCGCTGACGTAACCGACCAGCATGGGCGTCTCCGAACGTATTGAGGCAGTGAAGAGTTTGGACAGAATTAACGGGATCAACAAGATCAAGCAAAGAAACTTGTCAGGCCCCAATAGACCGCATTCACGATAGGTGCGAATTCGTAGTGTAGGTGTACGAACCTGCCCCTCGTGGATGCCCCGATGATCGCGCGTCTGGACCACCTGCGAAAGCACCCGATCGTGTTTGAGCACCTGACGGGGTTGCCCGTAGCGGTGTTCGACGCGCTGGCTGCGGACCTGGTTCCGGCGGTCGAGGCGGGGCACCGCAAGAGTCTCGAGCGACCCGACCGACAGCGGGCCGTCGGTGGGGGCGACAACTTCGACCTGTGCACCGCGGACCAACTGCTGTTGACCGTCATCGGGTTGCGCCGGAACCCGACCAACGAGGTGCTCGGGTTCCTGTTCGGGGTGTCCGACTCGACGGCCCGCCGGGTGCGGCCCCGGTGCGCGCCGGTACTGGAGCGAGCCTAACCACTACCAAGCGCGTAGGGTAGACCAGTGCACCCCTGATGCCTCATGAGCCAAAATCATTCTCCTGTCTGATCCGCGTAATCTGCGTGATCCGCGGCTCTGTTCTCTGCCTTTCGATCACCGTCTTGATCCGTGTTTTCTGTGTTTATCCGTGGCGGCTTTCGCCTTCCCCCTACCCAACCGGTGACGGGTTGCGTTCGACGAACCCGCGCTGGTGCCAGTAGGGGTACGCGAGCGTCACCGCACTGGCCGCGTCGAGTTTGGCGACTTGAGCCGGAGTCAGGTTCCAGCCCACCGCGCCGAGGTTGTCGCGCAGTTGTTGTTCGTCGCGTGCGCCGATGATGACGGTCGCCACTGTGGGGCGCTGGAGCAGCCAGTTGAGCGCGACTTGCGGGACCGTCCTGCCCGTCTCTTTCGCCACCACGTCGAGCGCGTCGACGACCTTGTACACGTACTCGTCGTCGACCGGCGGCCCCTTCTCGTTGCTGATCTGGCTGTTCAACCGACTCGTCTTCGGGAGTGCCTGCCCGCGGCGCACCTTGCCCGTGAGCCGGCCCCACCCGAGCGGGCTCCACACCACCGCGCCGACGCCCTGGTCGATCCCGAGCGGCATCAATTCCCACTCGTAGTCGCGCCCCACCAGCGAGTAGTACGCCTGGTGCGCGACGTACCGCGACCAGCCGTAGCAGTCCGATGTGGCCAGCGATTTCATCAGGTGCCAGCCGGAGAAGTTCGAGCACCCGATGTAGCGGATCTTTCCGGCGCGAACCAGATCGTCGAGCGCCGAGAGCGTTTCTTCCACCGGCGTGGTCGCGTCGAACCCGTGCATCTGGTAGAGGTCGATGTAATCGGTGCCCAGGCGCTTCAGTTGCGCCTCGCACGAGCGGATGAGGTGGAACCGGGACGAGCCGACGTTGTTCGGGCCATCGCCGAACCGGAACGTGGCCTTCGTGGAGATGAGCACCTTGTCGCGCCGGCCCTTGATCGCGGCCCCGAGCACTTCTTCCGCCAAACCGTTCGAGTAGATATCGGCCGAGTCGAACATCGTCAGCCCGGCGTCGAGGCACACGTCGATGAGGTGCGATGCGCCTTTCGCATCGGTGTCGCCCCACGCCTTGAAGAACTCGTTACCCCCGCCGAACGTCCCGGTGCCCAGACTGAGTACCGGAACTTTGAACCCCGACCGGCCCAACTGACGGTATTCCATCGCGTCCTCGACGTGCAGTGAATTCGGGCGACACTCTGCACGCCGTTATACTCGAATCCGCACCCGAAGCTTACGCAGCACCGGATTGTGGCGGCTCGCCCAGCGCCTTTCGGAGCGGGCAGTTGTCCGGAGCGGATTCGCCCTTGCGGTAGCGGTCGAGTAGCTCCTGCGACCGGCGCGCGAGCATGCGCCGAACCTCCCGGCGCTTCCCCTTCACGCGCGGGATGGTCATGGAATCGTAAGCGGTCGTCTGGTGCCGCATCCACGCGATGACGGCGGCTTCGGCGCGCTGCTCTACGGGGATTCGCTTGGTGCGCGCGACGGTTCCGCTCCCGACGGGCGTGGCGTGGTCGGCCACCGCACGTGCGAGTCGGTCCGCGAGATCCGCGTGCAGCGCGGGGAACTTCAGAAATGCGCGAACCGCGAGCCAGAACTCCTCGACGTACTCGGTCTGGGCCTTGTCGCGGCGCCCGGCGTCGGCCTTCTTGCGGCGCGCGTAGGCTTCCGTGGAGCGCTCGGCTTCGAGTTCGGCCTTCACCGCATCCACGGTCGCGGCCGGCGCCCAAACGCCGCGCGAGAACACTTTCCGCCCCCGCTTCTCCGCGACGGACCAGCTCTCACCCGCGGCACGGATTCGGCGCGTGAGTCCAGCGTCCCCAGGTGGCACGAGCACCCAGCCTTCGGGGACCGTGCGAACCGTACCGTCAGGCGCCCGCACCGAGTTCGGGGTCGGGCCGGGGGTGAACGTGGGGAGAGTGTCGTTTGTGCGCATTGGGGCAATATCGGCCGAACGGCGCTGGGGCTTCAATCAACTCGCGCGTTGGCTCCGTGTCTATCGGCTGAAAGAGTGCGACGCGAATCGCCGTAATGACGGTGGCACCAATGAAACAACACCAACTCGTGAGGGCGAAGCGATGAAGCGCATTCTGCGGAAGCTCGGCGTGATGAACAAGAACAAGCTCGGGAGCTGGAAGCGGTTCAACAATCTGGTAACCACGACCCGCGACCTCATCGCGTTTCACGGGGATAACCGACCACCGGCAATGATCCTTCAAGCCGGGGGGCTGCACCGCTACATATCCAGCCCAACCAGCACGAAACCCACAATCATGGACGGTGGCGGGACGAAGAACACCGTGACTACCACGACACAAGTGGATGTAGCGGCGAACTACGCGACCCGGGGCGGGGCCGCGCACCCGACCGCTGTCACCGGGGGCGGCTGGCCCCGGTACATCTACGCCGTATTCATCCGCGCCGGCGACGGGATCTATTTGCCGGACGCGCTCCCGGAAGACGATATCGCGCTACCCGGGGTCATCACCACGGCCAACATCAATACTCACGAGGTACTGACCCTCGACGTCCCCATCGCTCAGGTGATCGGGTGGCGCGGAGTGGCCCAATCGCGAAACGGCGGGGGGCTGAGTTGCGACGCGGGGAGTTTCTTGGCCAACCACCTGTTCAACCGAACGCTCTTCCCCGGCACCGCGGACGGGGCCGCCCTCCAGCAACTGAACATTCTGAAGACGGCCAGTCCGCTCCCGGTAGCCCAAACTGTCTGACGGTCCGTGTCAGTTACAATTTGACCGCCCGTAACCGGAGCGCGTTCGCGATCACGGACACGGAACTCAGGCTCATCGCTGCGGCTGCAATCATTGGGTTCAGGAGAAGCCCGAACACCGGGTACAGGGCGCCGGCCGCGACCGGAACGCCGAGCAGGTTATAGGCGAACGCGAACATCAGGTTTTGCCGAATGTTCCGCATCATGGCCGCGCTCAGAGTTCGCGCCTTCGCGATGCCCCGCAGGTCACCTTTCACCAGCGTCACCCCGGCCGATTCCATCGCCACATCGGTGCCGGTGCCCATCGCGATGCCCACGTCCGCTGTCGCCAGAGCCGGGGCGTCGTTCACCCCGTCACCGGCCATCGCGACTACGCGCCCTTCAGCGCGGAGCCGGCGAACCGCTTCGACTTTCTGCTCCGGGAGAACGTCGGCAATCACCTCATCGATCCCGAGCTTCTTCGCGACCGCGTCGGCGGTAGTGCGGTTGTCCCCGGTTAGCATGACCACCCGAACGCCCGCCGCGTGCAGGGTTTTCACCGCGTCGGGCGTTGTGGCTTTGATGGGATCGGCCACACCAATGGCACCGGCCACTTGCCCATCCACTGCGACGAACACGACCGTTTGCCCGTCGCGGCGCAGGTCTTCGGCCCGCGTCGCGAAACTGCCCAGATCGCGAATCCCTTCCGCTTCCATCATCGCCCGATTACCGAGCGCGACGCGCCGATCCGCAACGCGGCCCCGCACGCCCTTCCCAGCCACCGACTCGAAACCCTCGACCGCGGCCGGCGTGACGACACGGTCTTGCGCGCCCTTCAGGATCGCTGCGGCGAGCGGGTGCTCGCTCCCGCGTTCCAGCCCGGCCGCGAGCCGCAGGAGTTCAATTTCGGTGAACTCGCGTGCGGGGAGTAGCGTGACCAGCCGCGGTTTGCCTTCGGTGAGGGTGCCGGTCTTGTCCACTACCACCGTGTCCACTTTCTCCATGCGTTCCAGAACATCGGCCGAACGGATCAGCACGCCGGCCGAAGCCCCGCGCCCGACACCGACCGTGACCGACATCGGGGCTGCCAGCCCGAGTGCGCACGGGCACGCGATGATGAGTACCGCGACGGCGTTCACGAGGGCATAAGTCAGGGCCGGTTGCGGGCCGAACAGTGCCCACAGCGCAAACGTGACGATCGCGCACCCGACGACCGCCGGAACGAACCACGCGGCCACGCGGTCGGCGAGTTTCTGCACCGGTGCGCGGCTCCGTTGTGCTTCGCCCACCAGCCGAACAATACGCGCAAGAACTGTTCCACCGCCCACTTCGGTCGCGGCCATCACGAACGACCCGGTGGTGTTCACGGTTCCGCCGGTCACTGTGTCGCTGGGCTGTTTCGGCACCGGGATCGGCTCGCCCGTGAGCATCGATTCGTCCACCACGCCCGAGCCTTCGGCCACGGTCCCGTCCACGGGAACCTTTTCACCGGGGCGCACGCGCAGTTTGTCGCCGACGTGAACGTGACTGAGCGGAACGTCCTCCTCCGCGCCGTTCGGGCTGATGCGCCGGGCGGTAGCGGGAGCGAGAGCCAGGAGCGCCCGAATCGCGGCACCGGTGCTGCGTCGGGCGCGGAGTTCGAGTACCTGTCCCAGCAACACGAGTGTCACAATGACGGCAGCGGCCTCGAAGTACGTCGGGATCGTACCGTGAGCGTCGGTGAATTCGGTCGGGAACACGTCCGCAGCCAGGGTCGCAACCGCGCTGTACACCCAGGCCGCGCTGGTGCCCAGCACAATGAGCGTGAACATGTTCGCGGACCGGTGACGCAGTGCTTGCGCCGCCCGCACGAAGAACGGCCACCCGGCCCAGAACACGACCGGCGTGGACAGCACGAACCCGATCCAGTTCGCGGCCAGCATCAGGCCGTGTGGTAAATGCACCCCCGGAATCATCGGGAGCATCGCGAGGACGAACACGGGAAGCGTGAGCACGCCCGCGATCACGAACCGCCGGCGCATGTCGCGCAGTTCCGAATCGTCCTCTTCGCCCGCTTGCGGGATCATCGGCTCCAGCGCCATCCCGCACTTGGGACAGGTACCGGGGCCGTCGTTCACCACCTCGGGGTGCATCGGGCAGGTGTACTTTGCGGTCCCCGTCGGGTCCGTTGGTGCGGGCGAGTGTTGATGCGCGCTCTTCGCCCCACCACAGCACGAATGTGCCTCGGGAGCGTGCGTGGAAGTCGTGTACCGGACGGGATCGGCCTCGAACTTCGCGAGGCAGTGCCGGCTGCAAAAGTGGTACGTCGTGCCCGCGTGGGTGGCGGCACCGACCGCCGTGGATGGGTCGACGGTCATTCCGCACACGGGATCGACCGCCGATTCCGCTACGAGCGACAAAGAAAACGAGGGGCGTTTCTCGCTGTTATGGTCGTGGGGGTTCATGGCGCGTTACTCCGAACGGATCGTGTCTCACCGTTCAAAGTTTACGGCCCGTACCTAAGTACGGAGTCAAGTAGGAGGCGAGTAAAAACGCATGATTTCACACGGAATCATTTGCTGCGTCTCGCGTTCGGGCGATCGCAGTGATGATCGGGCAACCGCCCGCCGGCCCCGACCCGTGGCAGGTCGCGACGAGTTGCGTGAGGGCCTCGCGCATTGCTTCCAGGTCGCGGATGCGCTGGTCGATGTCGGCCAGCTTCGCCACCGCCTTCGCCCGCACGTCCTGGCGGTCGGCGCCCGGGTCGGCGCGCAGCGCGAGCAGTTCCTTGATGTCTTTGAGTTGGAACCCGAGGAGTTGGGCGCGCCGAATGAACTCGACCCGCTCGACGGTGCCCTCTGGGTACTGGCGATACCCAGACGCGCGTCGCATCGGTTCGGGCAGCAGCCCCTCGCGCTCGTAGAACCGGAGTGTCTCCACTCCAACTCCAGCCCGTTTCGCGACTTGCCCGCTCGTAAGTGTCATGGGTGTTACTCCGATGAACACATTTTACGCCCGGACTCGTGCCGTGAGGGAGAACAGAGCAGGCATCGGCCATAGAAGGCAGAGAACAGAGCCGCGGATAACGCCGATAACGCGGATCCGACACGAAAAGAATGCATACTTGATTTTTAGCCCCGATAGGGGCGAAAGCGAGTAGCCAGGGGTGGAGCGAAGCGCAACCCCTGGCGGGCTCCCGCGAACCCCGACGTTTCGTTTTCGATGCGATCCGCTCCCGCGAACCCCGACATTTCGTTTTCGCGCGATCCGCTCCCGCGCACTCACCTTGTCGAACCTGGCGGGCTCCCGCGAACCCCGACGTTTTGGTTTGGAGATCTCCGGCGTTCTGAGATTTCCAGAATCGCGCCAGGGGTTGCGCGCGTTGCTTCACCCCTGGCTACACGCCTGCGCCCCTACCGGGGCTACAAAACACTGCTGTCTGATCCCCGTAATCTGCGTGATCCGCGGTTCTGTTCTCCGCCCTCAGTTCTCTGCAACTCTTTTCCGATCTTCGCCTGCGCGCGGCACAATCGTTGCAACGACTGCACTTCTTACCTTGAAGCGCGCCCGCGCGACTGGCGGTTGGGCCGCGAATCCGGTACTTCTTCCTTATCTCCTCACACTCTCAATCGTGCTAGGGTCATCAATGAGTCACGCCGGCGAAACGTCCAAGTTCCTGCCGTTCGGCTCGGACCCCGCGCCCGCAGCGCCCAACCCTTCTGCTCCCGGCGAGTACGGCTGGTTCGGCCCGCAGGACATGTACCTCTTTAACGAGGGCAGTCACCTCCGGCTCTACGACAAGCTCGGTTCGCACCTCGCGACCGTGAACGGGGCGAGCGGGTACCACTTCTCGGTGTGGGCGCCGAACGCGGACTACGTCAGCGTGGTCGGCGACTTCAACGGGTGGGACCGCGGGAAGAACCCGCTGCGCGCCGTCGGCTCGTCGGGCGTGTGGGGCGGGTTCATCGCGGGTGTGAAGACGGGTTCCTGTTACAAGTACCACGTCGCCGCGCCCGGCGGGTTCATCGCCGAGAAGACGGACCCGTTCGCGTTCACCTGCGAGATCCCGCCGAAGGCCGCCGCGGTGACCTGGGATCTGGGCTACCAGTGGAACGACGCGGACTGGATGGCGAAGCGCAAATCGAAGGGCGCTCACGACAAACCGGTGAGCATTTACGAGGTCCACCTCGGGTCGTGGATGCGCGAGGCCGACCCGCCGTACCACTCGTTGAACTACCGCGACATCGCCCCGAAGCTCGCGGCGTACTGCCAGGACATGGGGTTCACGCACGTCGAACTGCTGCCGATCACGGAGCACCCGTTCTTCGCGTCGTGGGGGTACCAGACGACCGGGTACTTCGCCGCGACCAGCCGGTACGGGACGCCGCAAGACCTGATGTTCCTCGTGGACACGCTGCACCAGCACGGCGTCGCGGTGATCCTCGACTGGGTGCCGAGCCACTTCGCGACCGACGCCTGGGCGCTGTCGCGGTTCGACGGGACCGCCCTCTTCGAGCACGCGGACGCCAAACAAGGGTTCCACCCGGACTGGGGCAGCTACGTCTTCAACTACAGCCGGCACGAGGTGCGCAGCTTCCTGCTCTCGTCCGCGATGTTCTGGCTCGACAAGTACCACATCGACGGGCTGCGGGTCGACGCGGTCGCGTCCATGCTGTACCTGGACTACTCGCGCAAGGCGGGCGAGTGGGTGCCGAACCAGTACGGCGGGCGCGAGAACATCGACGCGGTGAACTTCCTGCGCCGGTTCAACGAGGAAGTGTACAAGCACTTCCCGGACGTGCAGACGTTCGCGGAGGAATCGACCGCGTGGCCGATGGTGTCGCGCCCCACGTATGTCGGCGGCTTGGGCTTCGGCTACAAGTGGGACATGGGCTGGATGCACGACACGCTCAAATACTTCATGATGGACCCGGTCCACCGGAAGCACCACCAGAACGATCTCACGTTCCGCATGCTCTACGCCTACAACGAGAGTTTCGTGATGCCGCTCTCGCACGACGAGGTGGTGCAGGGCAAGGGGCCGCTCTGGGACAAGATGGCCGGCGACGAGTGGCAGAAGTACGCGGGCATGCGCCTGCTCTTCGCCTACCAGTGGGGCATGACCGGCAAGAAACTCATCTTCATGGGCGACGAGATCGCCCAGCGCCAGGAGTGGCGGCACGACCAGAGCATCGACTGGCACCTTTTGAAGTTCACCCCCCACAAGGGCGTGCAGGGGGTGGTGCGCGACCTGAACAAGCTCTACGCGGCCGAACCCGCGCTACACGAACTGGACAACCAGCCCGGCGGGTTCGAGTGGATCGACTGCACCGACGCCGCGAACAGCGTCATCGCCTGCATGCGGAAGGGGAAGGGCGACGACGTCATCGTCATCGTTTACAACTTCACGCCGATCCCGCGCCACAACTACCGCGTGGGCGTGCCGGGGCCGGGTGCGTGGACCGAGGTGCTGAACACTGATGCCGGGGTGTACGGCGGGAGCAACGTCGGAAACTCGGGTAGCGTGTACGCGGAGTTCCAGCCGCTGCACGGCCAAAAATATTCCGTGTCGCTGAATCTGCCTCCGTTGGGCGCCGTCTTCTTCAAGGGGAAACTGTAGCCCGACTCGCACTCGGAGGTTCGCAATGCCCGCAAGATCCCTCGCCCTGGTGCTCGCGCTCCTCGGGGGCGCGGTGGGCTGGTCCGCGCCGGCGGCCGACGAGCCGACGCCGAAGGAACTCGAAGTGGCGTTGCAGAACCTCAAGCAAATCGGACTCGGGTTCCACGGGTACAGCGACTCACACGAGTTCCAGTGGGTCGATGACATCACCGACAAGGACGGCCGGGCGCTGCTGAGCTGGCGCGTGGCGCTGTTGCCGTACCTCGACGCGGAGGACCTGTACAAGGAGTTCAAACTCGACGAGCCGTGGGACAGCGCCCACAACAAGAAACTCATCGAGAAGATGCCCAAGATTTACGCCCCCGTCCGCGTGAAGGCGAAGGCCGGCGAGACGTTCTACCAGCGGTTCGTCGGGAAGGGAGCGCTCTTCAACGAGAAGGGATCGAGCTACAAGCTCAACGCGGTCCCGGACGGCCTATCCAACACAGCACTGGTCGTGGAGGCGGGCGACCCGGTGATTTGGTCGAAGCCCGACGACCTCCCATTTGGCGCGAAACAGCCGCTACCGAAGCTCGGTGGGCTGTTCGGCGGTTCGTTCCACGTCCTGCTCGGCGATGGCTCCGTTTTCCGCGTCAAAAAAGACTTCGACATAGACGAAATGAAGAAAGTCATCATGCCCGATGACGCCCAACCCGTCGACACGCGGAAACTTCAGAAGTGAATTGACTGGTATCGGTTGGGTCACAGGGCTCCCGCCCTGTGCTACGTCCGACGGCCCCTCCGGGGCGAAGAGCAGTACATTCAATGCCTTTCACGCCGCGGAGCGGCCGGCGTTCGTAGCACAGGGCGGGAGCCCTGTGATCTTTTGGGCGTAACAACCGAGGTTCATGATGCGCACGTTCTGGTTACGCGCGATCGCGTTGGCGCTGGTCGCGGGAGTATTCGCGGTGCGGCCGATGGCGGCCGGCGAACCGACCAAGAAGGAACTGGAGACCTCGCAGAACAACCTGAAACAGATCGTGCCCGCGGTCATCAACAGTTCCGACGCGAACAACGGTCGGATGCCGATGAACATCACGGACAAGGACGGCCGACCGCTGCTGAGCTGGCGCGTCGCGATCCTGCCGTACATCGAGCAGGACGCTCTTTACAAGCAGTTCAAGCTCGATGAGCCGTGGGACAGTGACCACAACAAGAAACTCATCGAGAAGATGCCGAAGGTGTACGCGCCGGTGCGCGTGAAGGCGAAAGCCGGCGAAACCTTCTACCAGACGTTCTTCGGAGAGGGCGCGCTGTACGGCTCGAAAAACGCGCCCACGTTTCCGGCCAGCATCACGGACGGCACGTCCAATACCGTTTTCGTGGTGGAGGCGGGCGATCCGGTGATCTGGTCCCGGCCGGTCGACCTGCCGTTCGCCGAGAAGCGCCCGCTCCCGAAGCTCGGCGGGCTGTTCGACGGTGTTTTCCATGTCGGTATGTGCGACGGGTCCGTGATGCGCTTCAAGAAGGACTACGACCTGGACGAGATGATCAAAGCCATCATGCCGTCGGACGGCAACGTGATCGACTTCGGGAAGCTCACGAAGTAACCGGCCGAACCAAATTGCAACGGTCGCAACGTTCGGAGATGATAAATCCGCCCAGGTCACCAGGAGCGCAGGCTCCGGAGGCGGACGTGTCGCACTCATTCCGGATCGCCGGTGTCGTACTGCTTGCGGTGATGGTCGGTGTGGTCACACACCAGGCCGACCAACCGTGGCCGGCAGGCGCGGATTGGCTGGTCGGGTGTGGACCGGCTTCCGCCGCTCCCGTTCCGAAGCCACTTCCCCCGACCGCCGAAGAAGTGCAGAAGCGGTTGTTCGGCACCTGCTGGTACGAGGTCGGTAAGGTCGTGGCCGGGAAGAAAGATCCCGACGGACCGCTCGGATGGAAGTTCGGGGCGGGCGAGGTGGAGAACTGGCAGATTACGGGTGAGTTGGTGACCGACCGAATGTTCGGTGGGGCCACGATCGACATATCCCGTGACGTGTGGCGGATGGACATCCTTAGTAAGGGGGAGCGGGGGCGCGTGGCCGTCCTGCCGACGATTTTCAAGTTCGAGGGCGACACGCTCGTTTGGGTCACCGAGTTCCCCGGTGACGGGTGGTACCACCAGGTGGACCCGACCGGGAACTACAAGGGCCGGCCGAACGGATTTGAATCGACCAAGCAGAACCGCTACGCGGTCCATCGACTGAAGCCGTGCGAGTACCTGCAAACAACTCCACCCAAGTGAACGCCTTCAAGCATTCGTTCGGCTGCCACTTCTGCCCTTCGGTCATGCCGGTAGTGCTTCTAGGAGCGGCTAATGACCGAAGAGGAATGGCTGACGTGTGTCGATTTTGAAGCGCGGTTCGATCACCTCGAATCAGTGGCGGCTCTGACGCAGCGGAAGTTGCGACTTTTCGAGGTCGCGTACTGTCGGCGGTTCACGTCCCAGCTCTCTGATTCAGTGCTGACCAACGCGCTGAACATCGCTGAATTATTTGCCGATGGTCTGGTGACTGAAGTGGAACTCGCAGCCGTTCGCGAGGCCGCGCGCGAACTCGAAAACGAATCAGCAATGAATGAGGAGGGGCGTGCGGAAACAGATGCCTTGTATTATGGGGCAATGGCAGTCAGAGACGCGACCTCGCCCGATCACCCCGACTACCAAGCGGGCACGCCCAAGATGATAGAGAATCTGATTTCAGCGCTGGCTTACGTCTCCCCATCCGCCCCAAAGGACAATCACGACGAGCTGGTGGTATCCTTCGAGCAGGTGAGCGATTCGGAAAAACATCACGTCGCCGAATTGACCTGTGACATCTTCGGGAACCCGTTCCGCCCCGTCACATTCTCCCCTTCGTGGCACACTCCCACCGCGATCGCACTCGCATCCCAAATGTACGAGTCGCGTGATTTCTCCGCGATGCCCATTCTGGCTGATGCGCTCCAGGACGCGGGCTGTGATTGCACCGACATTCTGAGCCACTGCCGCGGTCCCGGGCCACACGTTCGTGGGTGCTGGGTCGTCGATTTGGTGCTGGGCAAAGAGTAGTCGCGCGAAGACGATTCACCGCAGAGGGCGCGGAGAGCGCAGAGAAGAAGCACGAGCGGTCGTGATTGGTTCGGCTTGGTTTCTTCTCCGCGCCCTCTCGTGCCCTCTGCGGTGAAATACTCTTGTGCTCTCTGCGGTGAAAATCCCTGCACCATGACGCGCTCAGTATCCCACCGCGGCGCCATCTTTACGCGATTCGCTGCCCCCGTGCAGCACGCCGGTTTTTGGGTCGATCAGGATGCCCTGGTAGCCACCGCTGTTCACCTTCACGCGCTCCACGACGTGCCCGCGGCGCTCCAACTCCTTGACCACCTCGTCGGGGATCCCGATCTCGGCTTTGATCGTGCCGCCCTTCGGTTTCTCCGCGGTGCCGGTCGGGGTCGCGCTGCCGACGTGCTCCACGCGGGGCGCTTCGCCGGCGGCCTGCACGTTCATGCCGAAATCGATGAGGTTCACGAGCACCTGCGTGTGGCCCTGCGGCTGCATGTCGCCGCCCATCACGCCGAACGTGAACCACGGCTTGCCGCCCTTCGTCACCATCGCCGGGATGATCGTGTGGAACGGGCGCTTGCCCGGTTCGAGCTTGTTCGCGTGGGCCTCGTCGAGCGCGAACAGGCACCCGCGGTTCTGGATGCCGAACCCCGTGCCCGGCGCGGACAGCCCCGAGCCGAAGCCGCTGTAGTTGCTCTGGATCAGCGACACGCAGTTGCGGTCCTTGTCCACCACCGTGAGGTAAATCGTTTCCGACGTGCTGAGCTTCGGGTCGCCCGCGGGGACGTTGGTGAGCGCGTGCTTCGGGTCGAGGAGCTTGGCGCGCGTCGCGGCGTACTCCTTGGAAACGAGTTCGGTTACTGGCACCTTCGCGAACACCGGGTCGGCGTAGAACTTCGCCCGGTCCGCGAACGCGAGCTTCTTCGCCTCAACGAGCAGGTGCCAGTAATCGGCCGATTCCGGCCCCATCTTCTTGAGGTCGTGTGGTTCGAGCAGGTTCAGCATCTGAAGCGCGGCGATGCCCTGTCCGGGCGGCGGGAGTTCCCACACGTCGTATCCGCGGTAGGTCGTTTTGACCGGGTCGACCCACTCGGACTTGTGATCGGCGAAGTCCTTCAAGGCGAAGAGCCCGCCGACTTTGTCCGAGAGCGCGACCAGTTGTTCCGCGATCGGCCCCTTGTAGTAAGCGTCGCGCCCGTTTTCCGCGATGAGCGTGTACGAGCGTGCGAGCGCCGGGTTCTTGAACACCTCGCCCGCGTTCGGGGAGCGGAGCTGGGCGCCGTCGCGGATCAGGAACGTTTCGCGCATTCCCGGGTCGCGCATCTTGTTGGCGGACTTCCAGTGCCCCGCGATCACCTCCGGTACCGGTACACCCTTTTCGGCGTAACCGATGCTCGGCGCGAGCAGTTCCTTGAAGCTCTTCGTGCCGAACTTCTGGCGCAACTGGTCCCAGCCGTCCACGCACCCGGGCACGGACCACGACAGCGGCCCGGATGTGGGGATGTCTGTCAACTTCTTGTCCCGGAAGTACGCGAGCGTGGCCCGGCCCGGGGCGCGCCCGCTCGCGTTCAGGCCGTAGAGCTTTTGTGTCTTCGCGTCCCAGACGATCGCGTAGAGGTCGCCTCCGATCCCGCAGGAGGTGGGCTCCATGAGGCCCATTGCGGCGTTGGTCGCGATCGCGGCGTCCACCGCGTTACCGCCATTTTTCAGCACATCCAAGCCGATTTGGGCCGCGAGTGGGTGGCTCGTCGCGACCATCCCGTTGGTCGCAACGGTTTCCGAACGTCCGGCTTTACCCGCTTGTGGGGTCGGGCGCTCGGCGGGGAGCAGCGGTGTCAGGGTGAGCGCGAGAACGGTGGCAGCGAGAACGCGCGTGAGCATAGAGTGGGTAGGGGTCAGAGTGGCGTGGTGCGCATCGGATGCGCACCACGCGGGAACGGGCTACTTCTTGGGGATCGGTACTTGTTCCTTCGCACGCAGGTACGCGATCAGGTCGCGCACCTCGTCGGGTTTCATCGCGTCGAACAGGCCCTCGGGCATGATCGACAGCGCCGTTTGCTTGCGCGTGACGATGTCCGCGACCGGGACCGTGAGCGTGTCGTTCACGGTGCGCACGGTGACGGCGTCTTTCGTTTCGCGCAGCACGATCCCGCTCACCACGCGGTCGTCGGCGAGGCTGAAGTTCACCATCCGGTACTCGTTCGGTACCACCGCGCTGGGATCTAGGACGTTTTCGAGCACGTATTCGAGATTCGAGCGCTGCGACCCGGTCAGTTCCGGCCCCACCGCTTGTCCCTCGCCGAACATCTTGTGGCACGACGCACAGTTCTTCGTGAACAGCGCCCGGCCGTTGGCGACGTCGGCCTTCTTGATGGTGTCCTCGGTGAGTACGTCCTTCCACTTCTTCATGAGGACCGCGCGCTCTTTCGCGACCGGGGTGATCTTGCCCCATACCTTCTCTAATCGCTCGGAGAGAGCCTTGTCGTTGAGCGCGAGCACCTGCCGGGCCGTCACAACGGGAACGTCCGTGCGCGGGATCGTGCCCTTCTCGATGGCGTCGAGCAGCTCTTTTGCGAATCCGACGCGAGCGGCGAGCGTTTGCACCGCGTCGGCCTTCTCCTCGGGCGTGAGCTTCGGGTACGCCTCGATGAGCGCGGCCGGGGTACCGGAGTCGGGGAAGCTCGCGAGCGTGCGAATCGCAGTGCCCCGCAGGTCGGCGTCGCTCAGGAGCGATTGAAGCGTCTTCGCGAAATCGGGGAGCTTCCGCGGCGCGAGCAGTTCGACCGCGGACCGGCGCTCTTCGGGTTTGGCGCTCGTGTCGGTAACGCGCGTCAGGAGTGTCGCGATCGCGTCCTTATCGCCGAACAGCACCGCGACGGCCTCAGCTTCGCGCTTCACTTCGTTTGTTGAGAATTTCTGGATATTGATGTACGCTTCGGGCCACCCCTCTGGCGCTGCGGGAGACTTCTTGCCTGCGAGTGACTCGCGGATACCGCGCAGGACGTCGATTTTCGCCGCATCGCTCGTCGCCACCTCAACCACCTTGATCAATCCGACGAGGCGTTCGCTCGCGTCCGGCCGGGAGAGCAAGAGCCGAACCGCGTTCCGGCGGATGAGCGCGTTTTCCATGACGGTAAGGTCGCTCTGGGCCGACTCCGGACTAAAGCCGTACCACCGCTCCACACCGTACCAGAGCAGAAGGGAAAGAGTCGGGTCGTCGCGGATCGTGCGGTGTGCGACAAGAGATTCGATCGGCTTCCACATAACTTTGAGATCGAAATACTGAAGGGCGGATGCTGCCGCTGCCAGCACGAACGGGGACCGTTCAGCCGCGATGCGAACCGCCACCGTTTGTGCGAAGGCATCGCTCCCGGCTTGGTTTTGCGCGCCGAGCCTATACGCCCACGCCCTCACGGTTTCGTCGCGGTCACTCAGAAGTTCGCTCAGCTCCCCCTCTTTTAGTGCTGCGATCGCTTCCAGCGCCCACAGCCCGCGGAGCCGGCGCGCGGTGTCCGTTTCGTCCTTCAGAATCTTCCGCAGCGCGTCCGGAGTTGTTTTCTCCAGTTTCCCGGCCTCAGCGCGCTCCTGGAGCACGCGACGGGCCTTCCGCACGAGCCAGTCGTTCGGCGACAGTTGCAGTTTCACCAGTTCTGTGTCGGTGAGCTTCGAGATGTCGGTTTTCAGCGGGTTCGCGTTTTTGTAGACGACGCGGTAGATGCGCCCGTTGGTGGTGTCGGCCTTGTCGTAGTTGTGACACTCGCCCGTGTCGCACCAGTCGCTGACGTACAGCCCGCCCTCGGGTCCGGTCTTCACGCAGATGCCGCGGAACCACGAATCGTTCGCGAACAGGAAGTCCGGGCGCCGGACGCCCTTCATGCCGCTCGCCGTGCGTTCGAGTCCGTCGTTGTTGAGGCGGTTGCCGTGGATGTTCGCGGTGAACAGGGTGTTGCGGTACTCCTTCGGGAAGTTGTCCGCGAGGTAAATCGCCGCCCCACTGTGCGCGTGCCCGCCGCCTGCGTCGGAGTGCTCGGGCTTCCCGCCCACGCCGGTACCGCGCGAACTGGTCCAGTCGCCGCCGGCCCAGTGCTTGTAGTCCACGCAACTTTTCATCAGGCCGTAGGCGTGCGGGTTCGCGTCCTGGCCGTACATGCGCTGGTAGTGTCCACCGGGGACGAAATGGAACAGGTGGTCGATCACGCAGTTCGTGATGAACAGTTCGCCGCGGTCGTCGAAGTCGAGGCCGAAGGGGTTCGTGGTGCCGTGCGCGACCGCTTCAAACCGCTTGTTCGTGGGGTGGTAGCGCCACACGCCGCAATCGATGTAGGTGCGCTTGTCCTTCGGGGTGCCCGGCGCGCCGACCCACGCCTTCGCCTGGATGCCGTTGCAGCCGTACAGCCAGCCGTCCGGCCCCCACACGAGCGAGTTGAAGATGTTGTGCTTCGTGTCGATCATGTTCCAGCCGTCGAGCTTCACCTCCGGCTTGCCCGGCTTGTCGCCCTCAAGAATCGGGACGAACAGCAGGTTCGGCGACGAGCAGAGCCACACGCCCCCGAACCCGAGTTCGATGCCGGAGAGGTTTGCGCCGTTGTCGAGGAACACGGTTTTCTTGTCGTGAACGCCGTCGCCGTCCGTGTCTTCGAGGATGACGACGCGGTCCTTTCCCTTCCCGTCCTTCGACCAGATCGGGTAACTGAGGCACTCGACCACCCACATGCGCCCGCGGTCGTCGAACGTGAACGCGATGGGCTGTACAACGTCCGGTTCGCCCGCGAACAGTGTAACCTTGAAGCCGTCGGGAACGGTCATGGCCTTCGCCGCGTCCCGGGTCGGGATCGGTTTGTCGGCGGGTTGAGGGTCGGCGGCACGGGCAGACGCGGTCAGTAACAGGAGAGCAAGCAGAACAGTTCGCATGGTGTCAACTGGCGGGTTGGGGGAGGGCCGAATTCGGGATATGGTAACCGCAAGCGCGACGAGAATCGAACCCCTTTTGCCGGGAGCGAACAATGCCCGCCGTCCTCTCCGATCCTGCGGTACGCGAGTATCACGGTTCTGGTTTCCATCTCGCCCGCGGTTTTTTTGATGCGGCAGAGATCGATCTGCTGAAGCGCTCCGCGAAAGAAGACAACGAACTCGACAAGCGCTCGTTCGGGCGCGCGGACGGCGAGGGCGGCGTGGTACGGTTGTCGCTGTGGAACCACCCCGGCGACGGCATTTACGGCATGTTCGCCCGGTGCGAGCGGATCGTTCGTAGCGCCGAAAATTTACTCGGCGGCGAGGTGTACCACTACCACTCGAAAATGATTCTGAAGGACGCGAAGGTGGGCGGCGCGTGGGCGTGGCACCAAGACTACGGGTACTGGTACCAGAACGGCGTGCTCACCCCGAACCTCACCAGCGTGTTTATTGCGGTCGATCCCTGCACGAAAGAGAACGGCTGCCTGCAAGTGATTCGGAACTCGCACCACGCGGGGCGCATCAACCACGTTCTGACCGGCGATCAGGCGGGCGCGGACCGAGATCGCGTCGAGGAACTGCTGAAGCGTCCCGACCAGTTCCCGCTCGAATACGTTCTAATGGAACCCGGCGACGCGCTGTTCTTCCACTCGAACCTGCTGCACCGCAGCGACCAGAACAAGAGCGACAACCCGCGCTGGGCGATGATCTGCTGTTACAACGCGCGGGCCAACGACCCCTACAAGGAGAGCCACCACCCGCGCTACACTCCACTCAGCGTGGTGCCGGACGCGGCCATTAAGCAGATCGGCGTGAAGCGGTTCGCGGAGAGTGGGAACGTGGCGTGGCTCGAAGACACGCGCGACAGCAGCGCGAAATCGCTGCTAAAAGAAGAAGCGTCCTGATCCGGCGAGATTTGTCGCGTGTGTCGTCGAATATTCGCGGAGGTGCCGCGTGCCACAATCGACCTCGAACCGCCCGCCGACGATCGCCGAAGCCTTTTTTCGCACCGGCTTCGGGTGCGTGTCGGCCATCGTTTTCAAGATCGTGATCGTCGTGATCGTCATTCTCGTGCTCGATTGGCGGAGCCAGGAGAAGAAGGCACGCCAAGAAACCGAACGCACGGCAACGAGCGAGACCGCGACCCGGCTCGCCGACGAGATCGCGAAAGACACCGACCCGAACGGTCGCTTCGTCCGCAAACCCGTCGGTCCACTGTCGGAAACAGATGCGTGGGGGCGGGCACTTCGCCTGAACTACCAGCCGGGCACACTATCCGACGGGTTAGAGGTGCGCTCGGCCGGACCCGATGGCGAGTGGAACACCCGCGACGACGTGGTCGTGACCCGCAGTTCAAAAATCAGTAACAAGGCGCTCGTTCGTGACGCGGCCGGTGGGCTGTTCGACGCCGCGAAAACCAAGTTGTGGGGCAAGAATTCGCCAGACACCGAGAAGAAGTGATTGCGCATTTCGGGCGGTCGCTTGTTCTTACGAAGCCGCGCTGCGGGAGGCCGCAATGAACGAGAATGCCGTTGGTGAGTGTGGCTGAGGTTGAATTTTAATTGCCGAAATCCTGCTAGCCAACTGTTCGAGCCAGTACTTGATTTTCCCCGTTGTTCCACGCGGGTAGTCCGAGTTACATAACCACCTGCCAGGAAGGTGTTGATGAGTGACGCGAAACATGGGGTGGATGAGGTGCTTGCTGCTCAGGCCGGTGTAGCTTGGCACGTGGGTGACAAACTTCACGCTGGCCGTCTCCTTTTTGAAGCGATCTCAATGGAATTGCGCCCGCAATGGGCGTCCGGCCTGCTCGACGATCTTCTTAGACGGAGCCGCGTGTGGCATGCGGCGTTGGCAACAGCAACTTACGTGGCTAGTCATCCAGAACAATGGGGTAAAGCACACTCAGTATTCTCGATGATTAGAAATATTGTTTTGAAATTAGATCGAATTCAGTCGAAGACAGACTCGCAGCAGCGGCTCCTTCGTCTACTTACGTTTGGTGAACTAGTCGCAAAAGTTACCTATAATTCCACTAGTCCAACCGATCCGTTCGATGCTGAGGCAGGGTGGAGCATCGCAGCTTGTTATAAAGATGTGTTAGATGATGTTATCGGCGAATATTCGTCGCAATTGGCTTGTAATTTTTTGTCCACGGTGAAGAGGTGATGGCGCGATAAGTGAGGCACACCCTGTGGTGTTTTATCATCCGTTCCAAAGGTGGACTTCCCAATCGTAACCCCGAGGGGCTGTCGTGCGGGAACTGGCACTCGTCGTCGGCACGATGGTGTTCGCAGGCTTCCATTTTTTCTGGTACGTCCGGGTCGTTGCGCTCTGGCTCTGGGAACTCAGGCGAGCGATTGGGCGTGGGCGCCGCCGGTTTATCTGCCCGCCGGCCTCATATTCGCCTCCCCACTTGGTGCGATTGGTATCCTGCCCCTTTGGGCCGGCTCGTTGTTGGCCGGCTTTGCGGCCACTGAGTTACTCCTCGCTGGCCCAAGCCGTTCCATTTCCCGTACCGGGCAGTGGCGGCCCTGGCTCTTCCTGTTGGGCTGGGCGTGGATACCGGTCCCTACGCCCGTGAGTTGGATCTATCAGTGGACCGTGGTTTACTGATCGCTGCTTGCAAATTGGCACCGCGGGGCAGAGCGGCGCACGCATTTCCGCAGCTATTGTCACCCTAATAACGACGACCCCAACTCGGATAAAATTGGGGTGAGCTGCTCCGGTACTGCGTCGTTCCGGTCGTGACCGTTCCGCGACGCGACACGTGCTGGTAGGACAGCGACACCGTGTTCGTGACGCGGGTCGGGCGCACGGCGGTGGCCGACACGACCGCGAACCCGCCCGGCGCGCACGCGACCCCGCTCGGCGTGAAGCCGCTCGCCGCGTGCGTCGCGTAGAGCGAGGTTGTGCCATTTGACGAACCGGGGGCGTTTTGGTTCAGGCGCACGTAGTGCAGCCAGAGCGGGTTCGTGTACCCGGGCGCCACGGAGTTCCACGGCCGGTAGGCGCTCGATCCGTAAAGGTCGATGATCGGCCCGGCGAGTTCGGAGGGGGAGCCCCGCAGCGCGAACACGACGCGAGCCGCCGCGTTGCTACTGATCTGCGAGAAGTTGCCGTAATAGTAGCTGTTGAAATTCGGCCCGATGTAGAGCGCGTCGAACGTCCCACCCCAGCCCCATTTCCCCTCGACTCCGAACGGGATCACGTACTCGGGCCGGTACGTCCAGCCGCTCTTGGCCCGCTGCGCCTTCGAGAAGTACATCGGTACGTAGAGCAACCCCCGCTCTTCCAGCGCGAAGTCCCAGTACCCCGGCACGAACACGAAGCCGGTTTCGGTCGCTACGAACTGGCTCTGCTGCCAGATCACGCCTTCGCGGACCGGCGCCCAGTACCCGGGCTGCCACTCGAACCGCCCGTCCTTGCGCTCCCATATACCGGGAACCCACATCGCGTTCGGGTTCTCTTTCGCATCGGGAGACTCGTCTTTGGGCGCGGGCGGTTCGGGCAGGTCCGCGGGGAGCGTTTTCGTTTCGCTCGGGCGCCAGTAACCGGGGAAGTAGGTCCACTCGGATTTGATTTCCTTCCAGTGCCCCGGTTCCCAGGTGCGTCCGGGCGGCACGTTGCGATAGCACCCGCACACCCAGACGAAGTCGGACCGGTCCGCGTCCCATTGCCACTGGCCCGGAATCCACCGCGCGATCTGACTTTCGACCTTCACGTTCGGTGGCACTTCGTCGATCGGTGGCGGCGGCGCTTTGGGAGCCGTGATCCCGCGCCCGCGAACGCCGGCACCGGGCTGAGCAAAAGCTTCGTGAACCGGTCCGCGCTCGACAACCGTGACCGGCTGGGTCGCCGGGTCGACTCTTCTCTCGGGCTTCGCGGGCGGAACGGGCAGCGGTAACGGCACCGGGTCTTGCGCGCGCCCGGACGTCGTAAACGCGAACACGGCGCAGAGGGCCGTTGCTCGCGCGAAATGTGAGTGTGACATCATGCGGCAACTCCTACGGGCAGGTGCGAGGGGGCCGCTATGTCGTTATGTGGGAAGCATTTGTCTCGCCTGTGTGCGGAATGGTCTCTGAACCGGACCCGGCCCAGAAGTTCACCCCCGCGCCCGCCGCGGTCTTAAGAACGCACCCGCGGACAATACTTGCGTCAAAATCGAGATTTTTGCGGCAGATATGTTGCTGATAGTTGTTTAATCGTTGCCACTGCCTTCACTTGTGCGGCGGTGGCCTCGTTGCGGTGTGAAGAGAAGCCGCAGATCAACGCAGATGGAACGCAGATCAGAAAAGAAGGATTTGAATCGAATACTCTTCTTGTCTTGATCCGCGTTTATCTGCGTTGATCCGCGGCTTGTATTTATTTAATCCCAACCAAATAGTCTTCCAGCATCTGGAACTGCTTGCCGAAGTCGTGCTCCGTGACTCCGACGGGGCTCTTGAAGAAGCACGCGGTGTGCGGCATCGGGCCGCTCTCGCCGCGGCGCTGTGCGAGGGCCGCGAGCCGGACGAGGTCGATCACGAGGGGGGCGGCGAGCAGCGAGTCGCACCCCTGCCACGTGAACTGCATCATCATCTTCGTTCCGAGGAACCCTTCAAAGTGAATGTGGTCCCAGGCGGTTTTCCAGTCGTCCAGCGACTCGATGTACTCGATGCTCACGTGCGACTGCGGCTTGTACCCGAGCAGTTCCGCGAGCAACAGATCCTTGCTCTTGACCTTGCTCGCCTTGTTGTCCGGGTCGTTCAGCACCTGCCCGTCGCGGTTGCCGAGGATGTTGTGCCCGACCCAACTGAGCACCCGGAGATTTCGCCGCGCGAACATCGGGGCCAGCACCGATTTGATGAGCGTTTCGCCGGTCTTGAGGTCTTGCCCCGCGTGCGGAACGCCGCGCTTGCGTGCGAGTTCCTCGATCGCGGGGAGTGTCGCGCCGCGGCTCGGCGTCATGTTCACGTAGGGCAAGCCGGCATCAATTGCGGCGAACGCATACACGCCGCTCGTGGGGAGTGCAGCGGGCGCGGGGCGATCCAGTGCAGGAACGAGCGATCCAATAACTTCGTATAGCATACACTATACGAAGTTATACGACTCGGTCGAGGCCGCGTTAACCACCACGACCTGATCGAGCTTGTTGGCCGCTTTGAACGCTTTGAGGTCGCCCTGGATCGCGTCGATGGCCTCGCGCGCGGTGTTGGCCCGGCGCATGTCGCCCCGATCGGCGAGCGCGGTGATCGCCGCGTTGGGGCGGTACACCACGCCCGGGCGCAGGTTCGCGGACCACGTTTCGAGGTCGCCCGCGCACGCGGCCAGCGTCCGCTCGTCGAACACGTTCGACCGCTCGTGCAGTTCGCGCGCGGCGGTAACGAAGTTCCCCTTCCGGATGTCGTGCCCGCCGAGAACGAACGCGGCCGGTTCGTCGAAGTCGTGCCCGCGGAATTGGGGAAGGGCGGTCACCATACCCGTTGTCGGGGTGTGCCCGCGCGCGAGCGCAGAAAGCCCCAGAGCGGTCGTGCTGGCGACGCCGCCACACGCACCAATTAACCACAATCCGACGCGCCGCTGGGCCATTGGAGAAAATGTCCGTCAAAGGTGGGAAGCGAGCGGTAGATCCATTCTACCGGAATTGTCGAGGGCGTGTGAGGGCGGGTCAAGTTCGCGTGCGGGCTTGTTCGGGAACGACGGCCGCGGTTCGCCCTCCCAACCGGGTGGCCAGATTTTGTTCACAACTGGGCGCGAGGTGCTCGCACCAACTCCCGCGCCGCGAGCCAACCTACGATCGCCATCACCGGCACGCCGACTTGAAGGACTACCGGGAACTTCTGGAGGTCTTGCACGCGCGCGAGCGCGGTCGTGACGCTCAGCCCGGTCCACGCGAGCGCGGACAAACAGAGCCAGACCGCCTGCGATTCGGGCCGCGTCTCCCACAACACTACGGCCGCAGCGACGAGCAGCGTCCACTCATAAATGAGCGCGTGCGGCGAAGCCCACAGCGACAAAAAAAACGCGGCCGGGAACATCACCGTTACCGGCGCGCCTGTTTTCTGCTTCACCCGCCACGCGATCACGATACTTGTGAGCGAGCACAGCGCCGCGAGCGGCCAGTGTAGTTGCGGGAACCCCGGCAGGAGCAGCACAAAGAACGCTTTCGGGTTTACGACGTTCCACTGACCGAACCCGCCGAATCCGGCGTTCGCGGCCAGCGTTTGAACGAACGCGCGCGAACCTTCCGGGATGACGGTCCACGACACTGTAGCGAGGAACGCGCCAGTGATACCAGTACCGAGCCAGCAGCGGAAGTACCGCCGCGGCTCGAACGCCCACCACACGAACAGCCCGAGCAGCAGTTGCGGCTTGAACCATAGTAGCCCCGCGACCAACCCGGCCGCGAACGGTCGCTCGGAACGCAGGAGGCGGTACACGCCCGCGAAAATCGCGAGGCTGATGAGCGTGTTCTGGCCGAAGCTCACGGTCGCGAACACCGGAAAGAACGTGAGCGCCCACAGGAACGCACGCCCGGGGCGTTCGGGGGTGAGTAGCCGGACGGCAAGCCCCAACAGCGCGAAGCCGATGCCGGTCCAGATCAAGAAACTTACTGGGTACGGTAACCCAGCAGTGGGCACGTACAGGAGCGCGTAGAACGGCGGGTTGCGGTACGCCTCGAAGCCGTTCCAGTCCCAGCCAAGTAGCTGCTGCTGGTACTTCGTGTCCGCGAGTTCGTTGTAGTTGTAAAGGCGGTACGATTCGCCGTCGCGTATGAGCCGCGCGGCGTGGTAGAACGCGAGGTGATCGGTGCCGACGAGCTGGTCCCGGCTGTCTTTATACCAGCCACCGGAAGCGAGGCTCGCGATCCACACGGCCCACGGCACGCACCCGATGACGACCCCGACCCACAGCCGGTCGCGCAGCCAGTTCGCCAGCCCGGAGTACGTCATCGGGACTCCAGCACGTCCCGCACGAGCGGTTCGGGGACGTTATCGAACAGCTTCACCGCGCCGAACTGCGTGGGGAGAATGAACCGCATCTGGCCCCCCACGGCCTTCTTGTCGCGGCGCATCACCGCGATGAGTTCGTCCGTCGGCCACTGTGCAGGGGGCACGATCGGGAGTGCGAGCGCTTGCAGCAGCTTCGTCTGACGCGCTACGAAATCGGCGCCGATCAGTTCCATTTTCTGGGCGAGCCGGGCCGCACATTCCATCCCGATCGACACCGCTTCGCCGTGCAACAGCGATCCGTACCCGCCGCACGTCTCGAAGGCGTGTGCGAACGTGTGCCCGTAGTTCAGGATGGCCCGTAATCCCGTCGTTTCGTGCTCGTCCTTCTCCACCACGTCGGCCTTGAGTCGGCAGGAACGCGAAACGATGTGCGCCAGTGCTTGCGGGGTGCGTGCGCGAACCGCGGCAGCGTTGGCTTCCAGGTACGCGAAGAACTCCGCGTCCAGAATGACGCCGTACTTCACGACTTCCGCGAGTCCGCTGAGGAACTCGCGTTCCGGGAGCGTGTCGAGGTACGAGAGGTCGATCCACACGCCGGCGGGCTGGTGGAACGCGCCGATCAGGTTCTTGCCCTTCGGGTGGTTGATGCCGGTCTTCCCGCCGACGGACGAATCGACCATCGACAGGGACGTCGTCGGCACCATCACGAGCGGCAGCCCGCGGTTGTAGCTCGCGGCCGCGAACCCCGCGAGATCGCCGATCACCCCGCCGCCCACCGCGACTACAGCCGTGCTGCGATCGGCCGCGAGGTCGTAAAGCGCGTCGTAGAGCTTCGCTAGCTGCTCCATGCACTTCGACGGTTCCCCCGCCGGCACCGTGGCGAACCCGGTACGCAACCCCGCCGCGGTGAGGGTCGCTTCGACCGCGCGGCCGTGGGCCTGCGTGTTCGCGTCGCACACGACGAGGGCGGTGGAGGCTTTTCGCAGCGCGGAGCGCACAAACGGGCCGATGCCCGCGGGATCGCCGGGCGTAATGACGATGTCGTAACTGCGGGAGCCGAGATTCACGCGGACGGTGTTCATACCCGCATTTCAGTGGGAACGTGGAGGTTCGCCAAGTAGCGAGCGGGTACGATATTCGCCGATGCCCACGAACTCGCCCGCATTTGACGACGCGCCCGTGCCCGCGCCGGCTCCCTGGCGCGAGTGGGCACGCGCCCCGCTCGTTCCCGTGGCTCTGGCCGCGTCCGTGGGGTTACTCGCGGACCGGTACATCGGCGTGACGCTCGATCTGGCGCTGCCCGCCGCGGTGCTGGCGCTCGTGGGGTGGTATTTCTCGCGCCGAACGTCGCCACAAGTCGCGTTCGGGTGGCTTCTCGTCTGTGCGGGGACGCTCGCTGCGGCTCACCACCACGCGCACCGGAACCCCGAAGCCCCCAATGACATCGCCGCGTTCGCGAAGGATTCGCCGACCGCAGTCCGCGTTCGTGGGCGCCTCGCGGAAGAACCCGATCGCTTTCGCCCGCCGCGTCACGACCCACTGCTCACGGTACAGCGAGACGCGAGCAGTACGGGCGTGCTGGAAATAACAGCGGTAGAAGGTAGCGCGGGCTGGAAAGCGGCGACCGGAAACGTGCGGCTTTCGGTGGAGGGCCGGATCGATGATTTGCATTGCGGCGATGTGGTGGAAGTTTTTGGGCGCCTGACACTTCCCGAAGGTCCGCACAACCCTGGCGAGCGCGATTACCGGGCGTTCCTGCTCGATCGTCGGATTACGGCCGATTTGCGCGTGAAGCGCTCCATCGATGCCGTTGTGCGGCTCGAAGAGGGCTGGCGCACGTCACTGTTCGGCTGGCTCGCGGTGATTCGCGGATGGGGTTCGCGGGCACTGGCGCGATCACTGCCAGAGGACGAATCCGGCCTCGCTACCGCGCTGCTCCTCGGCGACAGCACGGCTCTGGACCGCGACGAGTGGGACGTCTACGTTCGCACCGGCGTGATTCACGTGCTCGCGATTTCGGGCCAGCACTTGGTAATTCTGGGGTGGTTCGCGTGGCTCGTGTTTCGAGTGTGCGGGGTGCGGCGGCGGCGCGCGGCCTGGGCGGTCGCGGCGCTGCTGCTCGGTTACGCGCTCCTCACCGGTGCGCGTCCCTCCGCCGTTCGTGCGGCGGTGATGGTGGTTGCCGTATGCGGCGGAATCATTCTGCGCCGACCGGTCATCATGGCGAACGTGTTCGCGCTCGCGTGGCTCGTGGTGCTGGTCGTGAACTCGACGGACCCGTTCACCGCCGGGTGCCAGTTGTCCTTTCTGAGTGTGTTCGTTTTGCTGTGGGGCGCGGTGCGCTGGCTCAAGCCGCGCGAACTCACGCCGGTGGAGCAACTCATCGAAGAAACACGCGGCACACCCGAGAAAATCCTCCGGGCGGCACTGCGTGTGTTGGTGCAAACGTTCGCGGTCAGCGTGATCCTGACCGTGGTCAACGCGCCGCTCGTTCTCGCCGGGCAGAACGTCATTTCACCCATCGGTATGCTACTCGGTCCGCCGCTCATTCTGCTTACGGCGATCGCGCTCGTGACGGGCTTCTTGCTGCTCATCGTGTCGCCGGCGGGTTCGTGGGTCGCTGAGCCATTCGCCCGCGTGACCGAGTGGTGCATGGCCGCGTGCGAGTGGCTGGTTCACCTGGGCGACCGCGTGCCGGGCGGGTACGTCTACTGCCCCGCGCCGCCGATGTGGTGGCTGGTCGGCTTTTATGCGCTCGTGGTGGGGCTGATCCTGTTCGACGGCACGCGGGCGAAGCGGCTCCTCGCGGCCATTTGTGCGTGGGTGTTCGTGGGGCTCGCGCTCGGTCTACCGCCGCGAACGTCGGACGAGCTGCGTGTCACGTTTTTGGCCGTGGGTCACGGCTGTTGTGTGGTGATCGAAACTCCAGACGGGCGCGTGCTGCTCTACGACACCGGCACCACCGCGGGGCCGGACGCGATGCGCCGCGTGGTGGCCCCGTACTTGTGGAGCCGCGGGATCGGGCGCATCGACGAAGTGTTCCTCTCGCACGCGGACCTCGACCACTTCAACGGCCTGCCCGAACTGCTCCGGCGCTTCCACGTGGGGCAGGTGACGATGACGCCGACGTTCCCGGACAAGAACAGTCCCGGCGTCGGAGCGGTGCTGGCCGCGCTGGAGAAGCACGACGTTCCGCGGCGCACGGTGGTCGCGGGCGAGCGGTTCACGGCGGGGAGCGTGTCGTTCGAGGTCTTGCACCCGCCGGCGGTCGGCCCGGAGGGGACCGAGAACGCGCGGAGCCTCGTGCTCTTAGTTCGCCACGAGGGGCACACAATACTGCTGACGGGCGACCTGGAGGGCGAGGGCCAGGCGCTCGTGACCGCGAAGCCAGTCGCGCCCGTCGACGTGCTCCTCGCGCCGCACCACGGCGCGAAGACCGCGAACGCGCCACGCGGACCGGTGGAGAAGCCCGAACCGGGCGCGGTGGCGTCGTGGGCGCGTCCGAAGTTGGTAGTGTCGAGCCAGCGGACCGGTTCCGCGACGGCCCACTTGCACGCGAACTACGGCGCGGTGGGCGCAACGGTGTGGGACACGCCGACCGCGGGCGCGGTGACCGTGTGCAGCCACGCAACCGGCGTGACCGCGGAAGCGTTCCGCACGCACGAAATGCGCGTCGTCACGCGGGGGAAGTGAGGTGATGACGCAAATTGGCGGTTGTTCGGTTCGCGAGTAGCCCAACAGAACAAACACTGGGGCGGGCTGGCGATCTATGTCGCAAGAAGTAACAAGGTCGATGGTTATTAATAACAAGATTATTGACTCTGTAGCAAGGAAAGGGAGTAATGGTTGCGTTCCCTCCCACACGCGGGATACTTTTACAGGGAGAAGTCGAGAGGGAGGTGTGCATATGCCACCGGGGCAATACATCCCAGATCCCACCGAGGGCGTCACCCGCGTGGAGGATCTTCCCCCAGCGCGGGCGCGCGCGGTCCCGCAACTATCGGCACCGCTGTTGCCCGAGCTGCGGGCGGTCGGCCTACCGCTACGACCTGGGCCACCGCACCCTCCACGATCTTGGTAATCGATCTCGCGGCGATCCCCTCGACCTGCTCGTGACGTACTCCAAGCACCGCTGCGACCACTGCCACCACCGGTTCTGTGCGGACCTGTCGGACGTGGCCCCGGCCGGGAGCCATTACACCCACCACGTCATCTCCGTGGCCGTCAGCCTGGTCGTCGAGGACGGACTGCCGTACCGAACGGCATCCTGGCACCTGTGGCGGGACCATCGCGTCTTCGTCCCCTACGCCACGATCCAGAACTGGGTCGAGGCGGCGGGGGAAAAAAGCCGACGAGCGGGGCGTGTCCGAACACCTGGACTGGGCACTGTCCGGCTTTTCCGGTTATCTGGCGGTGGATGAACTGTACGACGGCCCGTTCTGCGTGTTGTCGGCCGTAGACAGCCCGCAGCAGCGACGGGTTCTGTGCGAGGTACTCGACCACGCCCCCACGCATGACGACATCCGGCCTTTCCTGATGCGGTTGAAGGAGGCCATCGCGGCCCGCGGGGGGCGAACTCCGCGGGATCACCACCGACGGGTCCGCGCTGTACCCGATCCCGCTGGCCGAAGTCGTCCCCGCGGTTCCCCATCAGGTGTGCGAGTTCCATGTCCTCAAGGAGTTGACCAGGGCCATCTTGCATGCCGTGGCCGGGGTCCGCAAGAAGTTGAAAGCCCGTGTTCCGGCGTTGTCCCGCGGACGACCGCGGGACAACGCCGCGGCCCGTCGCCAGGTGCGGAAGGCCAAGCGGATCAAGCAACAGGTGACGGACGTGTTCGAGCATCGTCACCTGTTTGTTCGGCACGCGCTCACGACCTCACAGCGGGCCACCTTGAGTGGGCTGGTGCGCGGCGAGCCGATACTGGTTGCCCTGCGAGCAATCATGGACGAAGTCTACCATCTGTTCGACCGCCGCGGCCGCACCGATACCGCCCTGACCAAATTGGTCCGTCTGCGGCGGCACGTCCGACGTTATCGATCCCTGGGCCGGGCTCTGGACCAGTTGAACTCGCCCAACCTGGAGAAAGCACGGACGTTCCTCGACGATCGGCTCATGCCCTCAACCTCCAACGCCGTGGAGCGGAGCAACCGCCGTCACCGCAAGATGCAGAAGTCCGTCTACCGAGTCCGAACAAAGACCAACTTGGAGGGTCGGTTGGCTCTGGACCTGCAACGCGAGCGCCAAACCACAGGACGACAAGCGACGACAAAGACTCTCCACAAGCAGCGGAGAGAGGAATGACTCCCCTTCCTTGCTACAGAGTCGAATTCCCGCAGTATTTAGGGCCATCGTGACGGCAGGCCGGAACACCCGGCGGTAAGCTGAAACGCTTCGACTATAAGGCCTTACGGCCAGTACCCTCGGCGCGATTCGAACGCGCGACCCCCGGTTTAGGAAACCAGTGCTCTATCCCCTGAGCTACGAGGGCTAATACCTTATTTTTCAAACACTTGCGACTTCTTACCCGCCTCCATCCACCACATTTGATACCTCTTCTGACACCCGCTATCCTCGCAAGTGACCAAGGGTGTAGCAACACTCGTGGTCGAGCCACACCAACCGTTTGTGAGGAACGACCACCGTGTCTAAGAGCGATTCTACTTCGTCCGAGTTCGCGAGCAAGCCAAACAAACCGTACCCGGGCGATGGGCGAAGAAGATCCGCGGGAAGGCGCACTACATCGGCCCCTGGAACGATCTCGACGGCGCCCTCAAGAAATATCACGCTCAGAAGGTCGATCGACGGGTTGCAGCCCGACGTCGGGCACGAGATGTTGTGGGTTCTGCGCGACGCGCTGGTGGTGACCTATTTGCGCGGCATATGTCTGGCGGGATACGCCACCCATTCCGACATTGACCACACGCGATCCGCTAAACCGGCGGCCATTGCGGGCGTTCGTTTCTGCCACCGACCGCGTTCGCCCTTGACCCGGAGGGTCCGCACGGGCCAGCCGAAGTTGTAACTGAAGTAGCGGAACACGGTCGCGGCACGATGGGTGTCCCAATCCTTCGAGAGCGCATAGGTCTTGCGCGCCTTGCGGCGGCATCGATTGCGATCCGTCCCGTTGTGGCGCTCCACGAAGCTCGTGCTCACCACCCGCCCGACGGCGGACGCGGCCACGGCGAGGGCCACCGCCGCCGCCGCCCCGAGCACCACGCGCGCGCTCACCCGCACCACCCGGTTGTTCTCCTTCTCCTTGTGAACGGTCGCGCACGTGATCGCCGGCGGAACCGCCACGTGCGGGTTCCGGGGCCGACCCGGGCGACCGGCCCGCGGCGGCGCGACCACGTGCCCGTAGGCGCCCCGGATGGGCTCCGCGTACACGGGTACTCGTCGGACGTCATCCGCCGCATCACCCGACCGCCGGTCCGCGGGCGGAAGTCCCGGACCCGCGCGTGGGTCGCGTCGGCGGTCCGCTTGCCGACCACCGGGCTCACCACCAACCGGGTCTCGGGGGCGAGGGCCACGTGGTCCCCGCCGTCCCCTTGTCGGGGGCATCGCCGGCACAGTTCGTCTGCTTCCTGCCGACGAGCGCCCACGTCTCGTCGAACGGGCGCTCCGCGGTGTTCGGGGGAAAAAGGGACCAACTCGTCGTGCCGTTGTGCGGCGTGGTCGCCGGCCCGTCGGGTGTACCGGGCGACGGTGCCCGGGTGGGCGCGGATCCGCCGAGCCGTCTTGCGGGTGCCGATCCCTTCGGCCACGTGAGCCCGAACCGCGGTCACCTTCTCCGCCGAGAGCCGCGCGTCGAACCGGGGCGTGCCCTTGCGCTCGGAGACGCGCGCCTTGCCGGTTCGACAGCGGAGCATCCGGCGGACCTTACCCGGCCCGTACCGGGAGGTCACGGTCCGGTTCCCGTGACCACGCTTCCCGTGGTCCGGGCCGCGCGGGTTCAGACCGCAGAACGGCCCCAGGTCGTCCATGATCGCCCCCGTGACCCCGGATTGACGGGAGTCGCTCTACGGCAACCCATCTTGCTCGTGCAGCGCAAATAGGGCACCACCCGGATCGCCAACAACTCCAAAAACGAGGTGGATGTGATAACTTCGTATAGCTTGTCCGGGCCGCGCGGGTTCAGACCGCAGAACGGCCCCAGGTCGTCCATGATCGCCCCCGTGATCCCGGATTGACGGGAGTCGTTCTACGGCAACCCATCTTGCTCGTGCAGCGCAAATAGGGCACCACCCGATCTCGGCCGGCGGTAAATGGGCAACCACGGGTAACCGCGTCATAGCTTCTCCTCCCACAATTGGAGAGGATAGCCACCAACGAGATTCGGTATATTACAGCGGCGCGCAAGATACGCATTGATTGAGGGCGTTCAGGGAACGATTGGCTGAGATTTTCAGCGTTTCCGCCCTGCGCATCTTTCGCGCCGCCGTAACAAGTAGTCTAACGCGTTCACCTTCTTCCTCGGGATACTGTCTGCGACCCGCGATCCGTGCAGCGCGATCGTCCTCTGCGTACTGTGTTGCTCCGTTCTCCCGATTCTGATCGACCGCCGCACCGAATTCCGCTAGCGCCCGCTTTGCAATCACCCACCGCCCTTGCGGGCGGGGTTCACGGAGTGCAATCACCCACGTTCGGCGATCGGCTTCACCGTGCGCGGAGCCGGTCCCTTGTAGATCGCGCGGGGTCGAATGAGCCGATTGTTGTCGAGTTGCTCGATCACGTGCGCGGCCCACCCCGTAATGCGCGACATCGCGAAGATCGGTGTGTACAGCGGAATCTCGAGCTTCATCGCGTGGTACAGCCGACCCGCGGGCCAGTCGAGGTTCGGGTACATGTTCTTCTCGGCCGCCATCACGCGCTCGATGATGTCAGCGGTCTCTTCCCACTTCGTCGCCCCGGCCCCTTCCGCCGCAGCGCCCGCGTACTTCTTCAGAATGGTCGCGCGCACGTCACCGGCTTTGTAGACTCGGTGACCGAAGCCCATGATGCGCTCCTTGCGCGCGAGCGCGGCTTTTGTCCACGCCTCGGCTTGGTCCGGGCCGCCGGCCGCGAGCAGGATGTCCATCACCTTCTCGTTCGCGCCGCCGTGGAGCGGGCCTTTCAGCGCGCCAATGGCCCCGGTGACGCCGCTGTGAAGGTCCGAGAGCGTGGAGACGATCACCCGCGCCGCGAACGTGCTCGCGTTGAACTCGTGCTCCGCGTAGAGAATGAGCGACACATCCAGTGCCTTCACCTCGGCCGACGACGCCTCTTCCCCTCGGAGCATGTAAAGAAAGTTCGCCGCGTGAGAGAGATCCTGGCGCGCGGGCACAACGGGTAACCCCTTCGCGATCCGGTACTGGTCCGCGATCGCGACCGGGATCTGTGCCAGTAGGCGCTCGGACTTGCGCAAGTTCGCAATATGCGAATTGTCAGCCGCGTCCTGGTCGAAGTGCCCCAGCGCGCTGACCGCGGTGCGGAGCGCGTCGAGCGGGGTCGTCCACTTGGGCAGCGCGGCGAACAGATCTTTCAGTGAAGGCGGGAGCCTTCGCGCGGCAGCTACGCCCGCGTGGAACTCCTGCAACCGCGCCGCAGACGGCAGTTCGCCGTGCAGTAAGAGGAACGCGACCTCGTCGAACGAGCAATTTTCCGCGAGGTCGCCGACACTGTAGCCGCGGTAACTCAGGCCGTCCGCGACCGTGCAGATCGCGGTTTCACCAGCGGGCACGCCTTCGAGACCGGGAGAGTAAGCCGGTGTGGTCATGTTGTCCTTTCACGGAACCTATCGTAGAACCTCCCCCGGCCGCGAAGCCTCGAGCACAGCGGTTTCGCGCGCCCACGCCCTCTTCCTTCTTAGGGAAGGGGGTTGGGGGTTAGGTTCTTCGCCTCAAACGACTTTTGCGCTAGTGGGCGGCCACACGAGAGCGTAAACGGTGTTGGCCAACATCGCGAGAACGAAGTCGATCATCAGGATGGCAACGAACGCCACGACGAACGCCTCGGTCGCGGCCCGCCCGACACCTTCAGCTCCGGGCCGACTGTTGAACCCGCGGTGACACGCGATCAGCGACAGCACGCCGCCGAACACGAAAGCTTTCCCTAAACCCACCATCACGTCCCACACTTTAACGAACTCGCGGGTGTGGCGCCAGTAGTGAAAGCTGTCGATGTTGTACACGTGCAGGCAGATCAGGGAACTACCGAGCAAACCCATGACATCGGCTAGAACGGTGAGCAAAGGAAGCAAGAAAAGGGCCGCGAGCAGGCGCGGGCCGGCGAGGTACTTCACCGGGTCTACACCGAGACACGCGAGCGCGTCGAGTTGCTCGGTCACGCGCATGGTCGCGAGTTCCGCCGCCATCGCGGACCCGACGCGCCCCGCGAGCATGACCGCTGCGAGGACCGGTCCGAGTTCTCGAACCACCGATATGTGAATGACCGCACCGAGCGACGTTTCCAGGCCGATTGTGTGGAACTGGCCGTAGGCTTGAACCGCGAGCACCATGCCAATGAACATGCCGGTGATCGCGACCACGCTCACGCTGTTGGTGCCGACCTCGACCGAGAGCCGCAGGAAGTCCCGGCTCCCAAAAGCGCGCTGGGCAATCCCCTTCGCGGCGCGCAGCGAAAACAACCACCAATCCCCGAACGCAATCATGGCGTTCGTAAACGGACCGGTCCACCGGGCAACGAACGCGGGTGCGGGACGAGCAGAAGACATGACGCGGTTGTACCGCGCAGATGTGCCGAAGGGCAGACCAATCGGGGAACACCTGGGACCGCGGGCGTCCCGCCCGCATCTTCCCGCCTCAGTTGGGCGCGCCGAACACTGCGGCCGATGTGCAACGAATCTCAGTCACCACACCCCGCAACCCGAGCGGGCGGGACGCCCGCGGTCCCAGGAAAAAGCAAAATGCCCTCCCCAAATTCGGAGAGGGCAAAAGGTTATCGCGACAGTACCCGAACCGGGACGCCGTCCACCCACTGGATCCAGACGCCGTGAACCGCGTCCCACGCGATGCCAGTGAACCGGCGCGCTGCGAGATCCACGTTCGCGTCTCGCGGGTATTCCGGAACCGGTTCTGGTTCTCCGAAGAAGGCCTGCGCCCGGCGCTCCATGTCTCTCCGCGCCGCACGTACCCGCAGTGACGCGAGTTCGGACTGCCCCATCAGCCACACCACGACCGCAATGGCCATCAGACTGAACTGCGGAATCATGATCCCGCCGACGAAGAACAATACGGCGACCACGGTGCCGACCGTTACCGCGACCTCCGTCGCACGCAGGCGCGTCACCTGCGTCGCGAGCAGCGCCCGCAACACGCGGCCCCCATCCATCGGGAACGCCGGCAGCAGGTTAAACAGAACCAAAAACACGTTCGCGACGAGTAACTGATTCACAAACGCTTCGATCGGGTCCGACATCCGCTCCCAGGGGAGCGCCAGTCCGCCCGCGGACAACCCGAGCAGCAACCCGACCGCGATCACGACGTTCACCGCGGGGCCGGCGAGCGCGACCACAATTTCCTGCCCCGGCTTTTCCGGCATACCTTCGAGCGACGCCACGCCGCCGACCGGGTACAACGTGATGTCCCGCGTGCGGATGCCATACGAAGCCGCCGCGAGCGCGTGCCCGAACTCGTGCAGCGCGACGCACGCGAACACGGCGAACACGAACAGAACTTCGGACGTGAGTTCCCCCGCGCTCGCCCCAGCCCCGGACATCACAACGAACAGCGGCAGGAGCCAAAACGTCGGGTGGATATATAGGTCAATGCCGAATAGTCGGCCTAGTTTCAAAGAGCTAAACATTAGAGCGATTCCCCTTTCCGGCGGCAGATTATGCACCGCCCATGCCATTATTCGATGGCGGACAAGGGAAATTGGATTCACAGGTCGGATAGAAGGCTAAATCGCTCAAAAGAAGTGCTGATTCTGTAATCACATATTCGCGGCAAAATCGTTCGCAACTCCAACAACCCGCGGCGAAACGGAGATGGAGTTATCTGAACTACCCCGCCCTTGTGGGCGGGGTCACCTGCGATCAGGAGCTGGAAGCCGCGGCTAGCGAAGCTACCAACACCCGTCATTTACTCCTTGATTTCTTCCTTCACCAAGTTCAGGTAGAAGGTCTTCTTCTCTTCAAGTTTCTTGGCGAGAAGAGCTTCGGCCTCTTCCTTCTGGTTGTAGGGGAACTTCTCAACGACCTTGCTGCCATTGTCGAACACGATCCACACGGCGCGGGTGCGGACCTCTTTCGCGGTCCGCGAGCGCTTAGTAGTCGTCTTCTTGACGGCGACCTTCTTGACCTTCTTCTTCTTCTTGGGGCGGTCCTCGTCGTCGCCGTCGTCGTCGCCCGAGTCTCCATCGCCCTCGGCGTCCGCGTCACCCTCGGCGTCCCCCTCTCCCTCGGCTTCCGCGTCGCCCTCGGTATCGGAATCCTCTTCTTCCTCGTCCTCGTCTTCGGTTTCTTCGCCTTCGGTTTCTTCCTCACGCTGCTTGGCCTCGAGCGCCTCTGCCTCGCGCCGCAGGTCCATCCGGCTCTTGCGCCCCTTTGCCATCTGCGTCCCCTCCGAGCATATTTGAATCGCAACCGTTAAGCTAACTCGGGACACGGGTAGCGACAAGGGCGAGCGCGGGCACACTTCGTGCCACACGCCTCGACGCTAGATCCACTTCTTCCAACGGAAGAACGCCAGTGACGCGATCCCAGTGAGCAGCATCAGCCCCAAGGCGAGCGGGTACCCCCACTCCCATTCGAGTTCCGGCATGTGTTTGAAGTTCATGCCGTAGACACTGGAAATGAGTGTCAGTGGGAGAATGGTGGTGGAGATCATGGTGAGCACCTTCATGATCTGATTCAGCCGATTCGAGACGGCCGCGAGGTGCGTTTCGCCGAGGTCACTGACCATTTCGCGCGCCGCTTCGATCAGTTCCGTGTAGCGCACCAGGTGATCGTAGACGTTGCGGTAGTACGCGATCTCGCGCGCCTCCACCAACTCGAACTCCCCGCGGATCAACCGCGACAGCACCTCGCGCTCGATGATGAGCGTCTTCCGCATGCCGGTGACGATCCGTTTGAGTTTCAGGATGCCAGAAATGAGTTTGGCCGTCGGGCGCGTGAAGATGCGCGATTCCAATCGGTCCAGTTTACCCGCGACCCACTCCACCACCGGCGCGTACTCGTCCACCATCGCATCGAGAACGATGTGGAATACGTAATCCGGGCCACGCCGGGCCGAGTCCCCGTGGCGCGCGAGGAACTGGTGCGCGCTCGCGATGCACGGGACCGATTCCATCGAGTGCGTGATGAGGACGTTCTTCGTGAGCACCGCACTTAACTGTGGCCGGTGCCGGCGCAACATCCGCGACGCGGACGGGAGTTTCGCTTCGCCCTCGGGCACCTTCCCCTTCGACGCGGCCAACTTCGAGAGCCCGGGCGGGAGCGGGTTCACGATCACGAACAGGTAATCCGGGAACTCTTCCACTTTCGGAAAGTGCGCGCCCTGGTCCGGTTCGCGGCGCATGCGAGTGATGTCTTCGAGCGTGAGCATGTGAACGGCAAAGAATTTCTGAAATACTCTCGCCTCTTCTTCCGGGGTCGGATTGCTCATATCGACCCAGATGAACTCTTCGGCCGGAATGGTGGCGGCCGATTCGGGCAACCCTTCCGCGCCCGTGCGCTCGCAGCACGAACCGTTCCAGCGGTGGACGGTAATCATTAACGTGTTCCGGAAGCGAAAGTTTGAATTGCCGCGGCCCCGTTCGCGTCTAGATACGGAGAGGTCCGTCGGGCGGCGCGTTGCGAAGTCGAGGACCGGTTCCGAAGTCGACAGGCCCCTTGTTCCACTGGCCCCGCGTTTTTCGCGGTTCCGAATTTCGGTTGGAAGATGCCACGTGGGTGGGGGTAGAATACGAGCCACCGGATCCGCTCCCGCCTGGAACGTGTCCCCCTCATGCCGATTGCCGCGTTACCCACTCCGCCGGCTCTGCTCACGGACGATGCGCTGCTCGCGCGCTTCGCGACCGGCGACCGCACGGCACTCGATGACCTGTTCCGCCGCTACCGCGGGGTCGCGTACCGGGTCGCGTACCGGTTACTCGGGCGCGAGGCCGACGCGCTCGACGCGGTCCAGGACGGGTTCGTGAACGCGCTCACGCACCTGGACCGGTTCGGCGGTCGCAGTTCGTTCAAAACGTGGCTCCTGAGAGTGGTGTGCAACGCGGCCCTCGATATCGGTCGGCAGCGGAAGCGGAACGAGCGCGTGCCGCAGGTGCCGCGCGGGTTCTCTCCCGACGGTTTCGGGGCCGACGACCTCCCGCCAGCGGAAACGAACCTCGTGCGGTCCGACCTGCGCCGGGTGATCGACGCGGCCCTCGCCCGCTTGCCCGACGTGCAGAGGCAAACGTTCGTCTTGCACGTTGAAGGCGAACTGACCTATCGTGAGGTCGCTGACGCGCTCGGGATCTCCATCGGCACCGTGATGAGCCGCTTGTTTTACGCCCGACAGAAATTGAAAGACCTGCTGGCCGCGTACCAACAGCCATGACACCCGCCCCGCAACAACCCGAACCGAACGAGCGCGACGTCCTCAGCGCCTACGCCGAGGGCATTCGCTCCGCCGCGCGCGCCGTTCGCCCCGACGAACCGTCCGAACCCGAATGGGACGCGGTGTACCGGAACATCCGGGCGCGGTTACACCCCGCGGCTCCGGTACCGCCCCCAAGAAGAGGTCACTGGCGCACGACCGTTTTGGTGGCGGCCGGGGCGGCAGTAACTGCAGTTGCCGCTGCGATCGCGTGGGTCGCGCTGACCCCAACGCCGACAGAAAAACGCGAAATCGTTGGTGTTCGCCCACCTCTCCCGTCCGTAGTGGCGCTGGCACCGGCACCACGCGAGGTAACCGACCCGCTCGCGGACTACACGGTGCTGCCAATGGCGACGGCCGAGGAAGTCGACTTCCACCGCGTGCCCGGGTCCGGTTGGTTCCCGGTCGGTACCGACCCACTCCCCAGTGTGATTTCGCTCGCCACCACGGACGAGGTCGAACTCGACGACCCGCACCCGTCGTGGCCCCGCGTGACGCTGTCCCCCGGGGACGCGCCGGTCCTCTTCGTCGCCAAGCCCAGGTGAGCCATGTCCGCTCTCGTTCTGGTCGCGTACATGTTCGTGGCGTGCCCCACCGAAGATCCCGTGCGCGTCACGGTGGTAATCGTGCTCGCCACGGCCGACAACACGACCGTCGATCCGAAACTCAAGGAACTCGCGAAGGAAGTACAGAAGCGCGACCCGAAGTTGACCGGCTTCAAGCTCGTGGCGACCGAGTGCAAGTCGATCCCCGTCGGCGGCAATACCACGATCTCACTGACCGACAAGCAAGAACTGAAAATGAAGGTGGACCAGTCGAAGGACGAGAAGGGGCGGATCAGCCTGACCCTCAACCCGCCCGGCATGGACGCGGTCACTTACGCCTGTGCGTGCGACAAGTTCTTCCCCGTCGTGACGCCGCACCGCACGAAGGCCGGCGAGCAACTCATCATCGCGATCATGGCGAAGCCCTGCACCGCGAAGAAGTGACGCCCCGCCCGATGCTGTGACTCGCGCCTCTATAAGCAACCACTCCCAGGCAACTGTTGGTGCCCCCGCCCGCAAGGGCGGGGGGTTTGGACCCGCCTGAGTCACGAGCGCCCCGAACTACCCGTCGCCCTTGCGGGCGGGCAATCACTTCTTAGGCGCCGGAGTAGCGGGGCGGTTCTTCGGAGGCGCTCCGATCGACGTACCGGCCCCTTCCTTGATACTCGATGCGCCCGTGCTCCGGTCGTAGGTGATGACTTTACCGATCTGCTCGTTCCCCCCCCTGAAGCGGTTCGAGAAACGGGCCGCGGCCGCCTCGCTACCGGTCAGCGTGACCGCGTTCCCGCGGCTCTCGATCGTCGCCGCGGTCCCCTCGTACTCGTCGCTCCGCAAGAAGGCGTTCCCGCTCGCTTTCATGTTCTGCGCGGCGGGCGCATCGCCCTGCGCCTTCTGGCTCCAAACCAGGAGCTTATCGTTACAGGTGAGCAGCACCGCGCGGGGCGGCAGGTTGTACTCCAGGCCGTCGACTTCGAGCGTGGGCGAATTGGTCGGTACGTGGATGGCCGTGACCTCGCCGCTGAACGTCGCCGCCTGGTACAGTTTGGCCTTATCGACGCCGATCATCCGGCCCGTGAACTTGATGAACGTGAGTTTCATCTCCTGTTCGTCCTTCGCCGGTTTCGCGCCCGCGGGCGGACCGGCGGGGTTCGCCTCTCCCCGCTGCCAGATGCGCAGCCTCCCGTCCGGCCCCTCGGCGGTCACGCGCGGGAACTTCTCGCCCCCGCTCGATTCTTGTGCCTGGGCCTCCATCGTCAGTTCCGACGCGCGGAGCCACTGCGCTTTCAACAGTTTGCCGTCCTTGTCGTAGTCCACCTGCGTGTACAAAACTCCGCTTTCGACCTTGCTATCGTCCTCGTCGGCCGGGGCGCGGTGACACCGGATCCTGTCGATCTTCGCGCTCTCGTCTTTCTTGGCCGCGGCCCCCGTCATCGGGTCTTTCGGGTCCACGCCCGGAGGCGGAGCGGGCTTCTTCCGCGCCTGGTTGAAGTAAACCGGCCGGTCGAAAACGACGTCCATCCGGTGGCACTCCACGGCCGACTCGCCCTGGTGCGCGCGGACCTTTCCGGTGAACACCGCGGAGCGCTGCGCCCCGTTGAAAGTCATCGAGTCGCGCCAGTGGACGATGACCACTTCCGCCTGCGCGAGTTCGCTCCCCGCGAAATTGTTCTTGGTCGGCATGGTGAGCGACCCGCGCCCGTCCACCGACGCCGAGTTGAGCACCTGGTTGAGAACGATCTTCGGCCCCAGGAGCGACATCTCCTCCTGGTGGACCTCGCCGATCTTGTCCGGCCAGCCGAAGACGGTCATCACGCTCCCGTCGTTCGTCCCTTCGATCAGAAGGAGCCGGCCGAAGATGTCGACGCCCCGCTGTTTACTGGGGTCGGTCGGCTCCTGGTGCACGACCACGTTGTCCTCGCACCGAGCGCGGTCGAGTTGGTACTTCGCCGCGGGCGGTTCCGCGGGTTTCTCGTCCGCGGGCTTCCCCCCGGCCTGCTTGTCGGCGGGCGCCACCGGTATCCGCTTAACGAACGTCTCGATGGTCTTCGCGCTGATCTCGAACGGCGGCTTCGGTTTCTCCGGCGCCTTCGCGATCGGCTCGGGCAGTTTCGGTGCTTCCGGCCCGGCCGGGGGCATCGGGTCGGGCAGTTTCGGCGCGGCCCCTGGCGCCGTGGGCGGAGAAGGTGGTCCGGACGCGACCGCGTCGGGCGAAGCGGGCTTATTCGATTGGGCGGCGCGGTCGCCCACGGGAACCGGGTTGGCGTCGATGAAGTGAACCGTGAGCTGGTCCGACTCCTTGATGTCGTAATCCGTGGAGTGGCTCGTCACCTTCCCGATGGCCTCGACGCGGGACGGCTTCGGTTGTCCGCCGCCGGAGGCGACTTTCGTGTCCGCGTTGGCCTTCCCGTCCGCGGGTGGTGATCCACCGGCAGCGATTTTCGTATCCGTGCTAGCTTTCTCGTCCGCGGGCGGTTCGACACGCGGTTGGAACCACAGTTTGATCACGTTCCCCTTCAACCAGTAGTCCGCTTTTCGGTCTTCGAGCTTCGCGTCGCCCGTGAAATCGAACCGGTCCTGTTCGCGCCCGTTAATGACTTCCTTGGACTGCACGAGGGAGATCTTCCACTCCGCGCGGAGCGGCTGATTGTTGTTCGCGGCATCGGTCAGCGCCACCTCGCCCGCGCCCCGCACGGTCATTTGCAGTTTGCGCACAGGAGGTTGGCCCTGGGCCTGCGCGATCGGCGGCCCCGGCTCGATCGTGAGCGTCGCCGGCTCCTGGGGCGTGCCGGCCTTGAGTGTGTTGTTGTCGCGCACAACGACAACGGGAGTGCCGTTCAAAATCGTCTTGCTGGCCGCCTGTTCGTGAACGAGATCGCGCCCGTAAGCCTGCGTCGAACTGAGCCCTGGCGCAGCGCCGGGAGTGGGAGGGGCGGTCTCCTCTTGCGACGCCACCGTCACGAACCGCCCCGGCGCGTTCACCCAGGCGTGGAGCCGCTTGATCGCAGGCGTGTTGGCCGCGCGCGAAGCGCCGGTCGGTCCGCCGTTGAACTCCAGTTCGAGCACCTGGCTGAACAAGCTGCTCGTGCCGCCGCGCGAGGGGATCTTCGTCACCTGAACGTCGTTGGGCAGGTTCGAGTCCGTTTGCGGAACCACGTCGAACCGCGCGAGCGACTTCTCCGCGTCGTAGGCGAACGGCCCGCGGGTGTCGATCTGGAGCAGCGCACGGTCCATGAGTCGCGTGTTGTACGCGGCCGTCCCGAGGCCCCCGGTAATCCCCGCGATCGCCGCCGGGGGCGGAACGAACGCGAGCCCGCTGCTCTTCGGCGCGTTCGATTGCACCGGTGTAGTACCCGCGAGCGACTCTCCGTTGTTCACCCACAGGTTCAGCACCACCTGTTCCTGGAACTCGATCCGGCGCACCCCTTTCACGGGAGCCGTGCCGGGTTTCGGTTCCTTCTTCGGCTGGTTCGGGGGCGGGTCCGGTTCCAGGTACACGCGGAGCCCGACCGCCGTTAGCGTCGGCGGGGGCAGGCGCTGACCATTCAGAATCGCCGCGATCGCGCCCGTGCTGCGGTTGTCTTCACTCTTGGTGGGGGCCGTGACCGGCGCCGGTGAACCGACCGAGCGCGGGAGGTTCTGTCGGTCCACGATCTCGACCGGCGCGTCCGTCCAGAAGTCCGGTGCGGTCGCGTTCGCGCCGGCCGTCTTCGGGTTGCGGTAGAACACCGGGCCGACGGTGCGGAGCACCAGGAACCGGTTCGGGTCGTTCGTCCGCTGGTTGTTGGTGATGTGAACGACCCCGCGCCGCGGGTCCGGGAGCGCCAGTTCAAAATCGCTGATGAGTTCGACCTTTAAGAGCGCCGCCTTCTTCATGTCCGCGAGGTTGTTGATGACGCGATCGAACTCGAGCACGCCCTTATCGGCGTGGGCTGTGCTGATCTCCGTCACCTCACCCGATAGCCGGAGGTGGGGCGGCTTCGGCTTGCTGAAGACCGCGATGCTGAACGGCGTGAGAGTCACGCGGGTCGAGTTGGGCTTGTCCGGCGGCATCCCGGACGCGACCACCACGGACGAGTCGCCGCTCTTGAAATCGAACTGCATCTTGTAGTGAGCGCCGTTCGTTTCCGGGCTGTTCGCCCCGAACGCTTCGACCAGTTTCAGCTCGGTTTTGAGGACGGTCGAACCCTCGGGCGGCACGAAGTCCCCGGGGTTGCGCACCGCCAACATTTGAGGGGGGAGTTGTGGCAACCCGTCGAGCCAGCCGAGGAGTTGTGCGTAAACGGCATACGCGCCGGCGAAGAGCACGAAACCGGCGAGCAACAACATCGTTCGCCGCGGCGTCAGCACCGTCCACTCCGGGGTTATGTGTTGGTGTAACCGGTGGTCAGTTCGGCCCACCGGCCCTGCACCTTGAGCAACCACTCGATCAGGTCGCGCACGGCCCCGTGTCCCCCGGGCACCGCGGTCACGTAGTGCGCCACCGCGCGGGCCTCGGGACAGGCGTCCGCCACCGCTACCGCCAGCCCGCACCGCCGCAACACTGGCACATCGGGGAGGTCGTCCCCGATCGCGCACACCTGTTCCGGGGACGCGCCGGTCAGGGCCAGCACGTCGTCGAACGCGCGGAGCTTGTCGTCGCGGCCCTGGAGGACCGGGGCGATTCCCAGTTCGGCCGCCCGGCGCTCCACCGCGCGCGAATCTCGTCCCGAAACAATGGCCGCCCGCTTACCCGCAGCGCGCCACAACTTCAACCCCGAACCGTCGCGCACGTGGAAGAACTTCAGCTCGCGCCCGTCGTCCGCGTAGACCACGCGCCCGTCGGTGAGGACGCCGTCCACGTCGAGCAACAGGAGTTCGATGGCCGCGGCCCGCGCGGGAATGTCAGACGTCTGCATCACTTTACGCGCTCTTGCGTGCGACCACGCGCGGTGTTAGCCGAGTTTCCGCGCCCCCGGCCAGCGGATCGAGTCCGATCAGATCGGTAATATCGAGCATTCCGACGGGCTTACCGCCCTCATCAACAACGGGCAGTTCGCTAAACTTTCGCGCCTTTAACACGTCCAGCGCGACAGACACGCGCGCGTGCGGCCCGATTACAACGGGTGCGTGCGTCATCACGTTCGCGATCGGCGAATCCAGGAGCCGATCCTCGCGGTTCTCGAAGAGGCGCGCGAGGTCGCTGTCGGTGAATAGCCCCGCGAGCCGCCCGTCCGCGTCCACGAGCATGATCGCGCCGGTGCGCCGACCGGTGTGCCGCACCTTCGCGAACACCTCGCGCACGGTGTCCGTCTGCACCGCGATCCGGAGTTCGGCCCCACACCGCATACACTCCGAAACCACCGCGAGCTTGCGCCCGAGCGAACCGGCCGGGTGGAATTTCGCGAACTCGTCGGCAGTAAACTGCCGCTGTTCGAGCAGCGTGAACGCGAGCGCGTCGCCGAGCGCGAGCATCACCGTCGTGCTGCTACTGGGCGCGAGCGCGAGCGGGCACGCTTCCTTGATCGGGCCGTACACGACGGCGGCGACCGCGGCGCGGCCGAGCGTGCTCCCCGCGCTACTCGTGATCGCCACCAGAGACGACGCGAGTTTTTTCAACGGTCCGAGCAATCGAATTAACTCTTCCGACTCGCCGCTGTGCGAGAGCAGCAGCGCCACATCATCGGGGTGGACACTGCCGAGGTCGCCGTGGACGGCGCGGGTCGCATCGAGGGTGTAGGCCCGGGTGCCGGTGGAGTTGAACGTCCCGACGATCTTCTGCCCGACGTCCGCGGACTTCCCCACGCCGACCACCGCGACGCGCCCGCGGCACGCGAACAGCTCGTCCGCGACGCGACCGAAGCCGTCATCGAGGCGCCCGGCGACGACGTCGAGCGCGGCGGCCTCGGTCCGCAATACGCGCCGGGCGTAATCGAGCTTGTCGAACGCCGTTCCGGTGGAGTCGCTCATGGCTGGTTGTGGGTGAAACGTGATCTCGGACCTCAGATTGGAACCCGCACTGCCCGAACTGCTGGCTCTCGCAAACGGCCCGAGTAACAATTGCTAACCTTTTGGGCCGCGAGCCAATGTCTCGGAGAGCAAAACCGCCTTAACTACTGCGCCCTCAAACATTTCAGACACATATCCCACTTAAACCGCCGTCGCCGCTTTGCTAACATTGGCTAACAATTCCGGCTCCTTTGTGACCTTTCGCCCCCTAATTCACAGCGGGCACTCGTGTGGTTAGGGGTTCATCGACACGAGCATAAGCACCCACCGCCCTTGCAGGCGGGGTTCGCCTACGACCCTGCTACCCATACTCCCCAATTCTACACATATGAACAAAAGAATACAAGCAGTTTCGACTGTGGCTCTCCGCTTGTGACAAAAGCGTTACATCAACGCCGCGTCCCGGCACACCTCGCGCGAATTCGGATGGGGAGGATAGCCCGAGGGGGAAAGAATTGCAAGGCGAACAAGCCCCGTGCGCGGCCCACGGGAACTCGCTACAAGCAATCTGGAAGCAAATTTGCGCGTCTAAAAGCCAGTAGATATCGGACACCAAATTCCCAATAACTGCACTAGTATTTTTCCCGACCCGGCTCGACACGACTCGTACCGGATCACCCACAACTACTCACCGCAAACCCTTTCTAAACAATATCATAAATCGATTCACCCAAAGCGAATCTCATTATTCCGCTCGCTCTCATTCGCGCAACGCACAGACCATTTCTTCTGCCAAAATAACCCATTTTGCTTGCTCCATCCATTTTTTCAGCCTATGTGTTAATTCGGACGGGGCCAAAACGCGGCCCGAAGGCTCGTATTCGACTCGCACGGCGGTGTAACCCGGCGCTTATTCGTGACGGGAAGCGACCAGGCGCACTCCGACCCGCGACCCGCTGTCCGGGTCGGAACGATTCCCGTGCGCGAGTGGGGCCGCGTATCACGCCGCGCGCCCCGCACCTCGGACCGTTTCGGCCCCTCTCCTCCGGCACCCCAACCGCCGGAGGGCCGTTCATTCTCAAGCTGCGAGGTTTCACCGTGACCGTGATTTCCACCCTCCTCCGCCGGCTCCAGAAGGCCCGCTCTTTCCGCCCCGGGTGCCCCCTCCCGGCGCGCACGCGGTTACACGTGACGCTCCTGGAGGACCGCACGGTCCCCACGACCCTCACCTGGATCGGCGGAGCAATGGGCAACAACGACTGGTCGACTTCGGGGAATTGGAGCGACGGAGCGGCTAACACGGAAGTCCCGGACTCGGCCGACGACGTTCTGGTGTTCGACGGCACCGCCTCGACCTTCACGAGCAACAACGACATCTCGTCGCTGACGGTGAGCGACATCCAACTCAGTTTCTCGGGTTACACCATCACCGGTTCGCAGCCGGTCACCGTGAACACGGCGGTGACGGACACGACGACCGCCGGCTCGAACACGATCTCCCTGAGCATCGACGGTACCGCGGTGCTGACGAAGTCCGGTGGATCGAGCTTGTTCCTGTCGGGGACGAACACGTTCACCGGCGCCACCACTGTTTCGGGCGGCGTGCTGGAACTCGACGGCGGGGCGGCGGTGGCCGACACTAGCGCCGTCACCGTCGCCGCCGGAACAACTCTGAACCTGGACGCGAACGAGACCATCGGGTCGCTCGCCGGGGCGGGCAACGTGACGCTGAGCACGTTCACCCTGACCGCCGGGGGCGATAACACGAGCACCACGTTCTCCGGCGTCGCCTCCGGAACCGGCGGGCTCACCAAGGCCGGCACCGGCACACTCACCCTCACGGGCACTAACACCTACACCGGGGCCACCACCGTCTCCGCGGGCACACTCACACTCAACGGCGGCACCGCCCTAGACGACACCAGCGCCGTCACCGTCGCCGCCGGAGCCACCCTCGATCTCGGCGCGAGCGAAACCATCGGTTCCCTCGCGGGAGCCGGCGACGTGACCCTCGGCGCCAACACCCTGACCGCCGGGGGCGACAACTCCAGCACCACGTTCTCCGGCGCTGCCTCCGGCACCGGCGGGCTCACCAAAGCGGGCTCTGGAACACTCACCCTGTCCGGGGCCAACACGTACACCGGGGCCACCACCGTCTCCGCGGGCACACTCGCGCTCAGCGGCAACGCTGCGATTGCGGACGCGGCAGCCGTGACCGTGAGCACCGGCGCCACGCTCGCTCTGAATAACGACGAAACGATCGGCTCCCTCGCGGGCGCCGGCAACGTGACACTCGGCGCGAACTTCCTCACGGCGGGCGCCGATAACACCAGCACCACGTTCTCCGGTGTGATTAGCGGCACGGGCACCCTGACCAAGCAGGGCACCGGAACATTCACCCTGTCCGGGGTCAACACGTACACGGGAACCACGACCGTTTCCGCGGGTACCCTGGCACTTTCGGGCGGCACGGCACTGGCCGACGCGACCGCCGTCACCGTGAGCGTCGGGGCCACGCTTAATCTGGGCGCGAGCGAAACGATCGGCTCCCTGGCCGGCGCCGGCAACGTGACGCTGAGCACGTTCACCCTGACCGCCGGCGGCGACGGCACCAGCACCACGTTCTCCGGCGTCGCCTCCGGAACCGGCGGGCTCACCAAGGCCGGTAACGGCACACTGACCCTCTCGGGGGCCAACACGTACACCGGAGCCACGACCGCGACTGCGGGTTCGCTCGCGCTCAATGGCGGCAGCGCCCTGGCCGACACCAGCGCCCTGACCGTCGACGCAGCGGCCGTACTCTTCCTGGGCGCGAGCGAAACGATCGGCTCCCTGGCCGGAGCGGGCAGCCTGAGCATCGGGGCGTTCACCCTGACCACTGGAGGCGACAATACCAGCACCACGTTCAGCGGTGGCATCGGCGGCAGCGGCGGGGTCACCAAAACCGGTACCGGAACGCTCACCCTCTCGGGTACCACCAACAACTTCTCCGGGGCCACGACCGTCTCCGCGGGCACACTGGCACTTTCGGGCGGTTCTGCGCTGGACGACACCAGCGCCGTTACCGTCGCCGCCGGGGCCACGCTCGATGTGGGCGCCAACGAAACGATCGGCTCTCTCGCGGGTGCGGGCAACGTGACCCTCGGCGCGAACATCCTCACCGCCGGCGGCGACAACTCCAGCACCACCTTCTCCGGCATCGCCGCCGGAACTGGGGGCCTCACCAAAGCCGGCAGCGGCACACTCACCCTCTCGGGAGCCAACACGTACACCGGCCTCACCACCGTGTCCGCCGGCACGCTCACGCTCGCGGGCAACTCGGCCATCGCGGACACGGCCGCCGTGACCGTCAGCGGCGGTGCTACCCTGGCCCTGGGTGCCGACGAGATCATCGGGTCCCTGGCCGGGGCCGGCAACGTGACCCTCGGCGTGAACTTCCTCACGGCCGGGGGCGACAACACCAACACCACGTTCTCCGGCGTCATCAGCGGCGCCGGAACCCTGACCAAGGCCGGCACCGGGACGCTCACCCTGTCCGGCACCAACACCTACACCGGCGCCACCACCGTCGCTACCGGCACACTGGCGCTCTCGGGCGGTACGGCCTTGGCCGACACCAGCGCCGTCACCGTCTCTGCCGGGGCCACGCTCGATGTGGGCGCCAACGAGACCATCGGCTCCCTCGCGGGCGCGGGCAACGTGACCCTCGGCGCGAACATCCTCACCGCCGGCGGCGACAACTCCAGCACCACCTTCTCCGGCATCGCCTCCGGCACCGGCGGGATCGCCAAGGAGGGCACCGGGGCGCTCACCCTGTCCGGAGCCAACACCTTCAGCGTCACCGCGGTCTCCGCGGGCACGCTCACACTCAACGGCGGCAGCGCCCTGGCCGACACCAGTTTTGTCACCGTGAGCCCCGGGGCCACGCTCGATGTGGGCGCCAACGAGACCATCGGCTCGCTCGCCGGCCCGGGCAACGTGACCCTCGGCGCCAACACACTCACCGCCGGGGGCAACAACTCCAGCACTACGTTCTCCGGCGCCGCCTCCGGCACCGGGGGGCTCACCAAGGCCGGCACCGGGATGTTCACCCTGGCCGGGGCCAACACCTACACCGGCGCCACGACCGTGTCCGCGGGCGCACTCACACTCAACGGCGGTGCGGCCTTGGCCGACACCAGCGCCGTCACCGTGAGCGCCGGAGCCGCGCTCGACCTCGGGGCAGCCGAAACGATCGGTTCCCTCGCGGGCGCCGGCGGCGTGACCCTCGGCGCCAACACACTCACCGCCGGGGGCGACAACTCCAGCACCACGTTTTCCGGCGACATCTCCGGCACCGGCGGGATCGCCAAGGCGGGTACCGGGGTGCTCACCCTGTCCGGCACCAACTCGTACACCGGTACCACGACCGTGTCCGCGGGCACGCTGCTCGTCACCGGGAGCATCGCCACCAGCTCGGACGTCCAGGTCACGGGCGGCACCCTGGGCGGCACGGGTACGGTCCCGGCGGTCTCGGTGAGCAACGGTGGCACCATTGCCCCCGGCACGTCGCCCGGGATACTGACTACGGGCAACCTGGCCCTCGCCACCGGCTCCACTTTCAGTGCCGAAGTCAACGGTACGACCGCCGGCACCAATTACGACCAGGCCGCCGTCACGGGCCTGGTGGACGTGACCGGCGCGACCCTGACCGTGGCGCTCGGTTTCACGCCCGTCGCAGGCACCAGCTTCACCCTGATCGACAACGACGGCGCCGACGCGGTGACCGGCACCTTCAACGGGCTGGCCGAGGGCGCGACCTTCACCAGCGGCGGGGTGACGTTCACGATCAGCTACATCGGGGGCACCGGCAACGACGTGGTCATCACGGCCGCGCCCCCGACCGTGTCCATCAACAACGTGACGGCGGCCGAAGGGAACACGGGCGGGACGAGCTTCACCTTTACTGTCACCTTGTCGAACCCCAGTAGCCAGACCGTGACCGTGGACTACGCGACCGCGGCCGGAACCGCGACCGCGGGCACCGACTTCACGGCCGCTTCGGGCACGCTCACGTTCGCACCGGGCGAGACCTCGAAGACCGTCACCGTCACCGTCACCGGTGACACGGAGATCGAGTCCGACGAGACGTTCACGGTGGTCCTCTCGAACCCCACGAACACGACGATCGCGACCGGCACCGGTACCGGCACGATCACGAACGACGACGCCGCCACCAGCACGACCGTCATCAGCGTCGGCGCCGGGAACGGGACGCCGGGAACGGTGGTCCCGGTGGACCCGGCGACCGGCCAACAGGGGACACCGATCCTCGCGTTCGCCGGGTTCGGTGGCGAGATCCGGGTGGCGTCCGGGGACATCAACGGCGACGGACAAGCGGACACGATCACGGGCGCGGGAGCGGGAGCGACGGGTGGGCACGTGAAAGTCTTCAGCGCCGACGGCACGCTGCTCCGGAGCTTCCTGGCGTTCGACGGGTTCTCTGGTGGCGTGTTCGTCACGTCCGGGGACGTGAACGGCGACGGGTTCGACGACATCATCGTCTCGGCGGACGCGGGGGCGACGCCGCACGTGAAGGTGTTCAGCGGCGCCAACGGCGCGCTGCTCCAGAGCTTCTTCGCTTACGACATCGGGTTCCGGGGCGGGGTCCGCGTGAGCGTCGGGGACGTGAACGGCGACGGGTTCGACGACATCGTCACGGGTACCGGGGCGGGCACCACGGCGCACGTGAAGGCATTCAGCGGCAAGGACGGCGCGCTCCTCCGCAGCTTCTTAGCCTACGATGCCGGGTTCTCCGGTGGCGTGTACGTCGCGGCCGGAGATCTGAACGGGGACGGGCTCGATGACATCGTCACCGGCTCAGGCCCGGGCGCCCCGGGCGGGCACGTGAAGGTGTTCAACGGCTCGGACACTTCGCTGATTCAGAGCTTCCTCGCCTACGACACCGGGTTCCGGGGCGGGGTCCGCGTGGGCGTCGGGACCGTGAACGGCAGCGCGGCCGTGCTCACCGGGGCCGGCCCGGGCGCCGGCCCGCACGTGAAGGCGTTCGTTAACGGCGTACAGGTGGCCAGCCTCCTCGCGGGCGACCCGACGTTCAGCGGCGGCGTCTACGTGGGCTAAAAATAAGAGCGCACTGGGCTTCCGCTCTGTGCTACGAACGCCGGCCCCTCCGGGGCGGAAACGCACTGACGGTTTTTGTCTTCGTTTTGGTTCACTACGAACGCCGGCCCCTCCGGGGCGAAGACAGGAAACTATCAGCCGCGGGTAGAGCGGTACCTCGCGGCGGGCAGTACCCCCAATGCCTTTCCGCCCCGGAGGGGCCGTCTGACGTAGCACAGGGCGGGAGCCCTGTGACCCTGTGAGAACGACACGGCCCCGGGCGCACGTAACGCCGGGGCCGTGTCGTTCTCACAGGGAGAATATCAGTTCGTCTTCTCTTTGACGTCGTAGCAGTACATCACGTTCTGGTCGCGGATGTAGAGTTTGCCGTTCGCGATAACCGGGTGCGGCCAGCTCTGCGAGTGCGTCTTGACGTTCGCTTCCGGGAGCTTGAAGGACGAGACCACTTTGAGCTCCTCGGGCGACGGCTCGATGAGCACCATCACCCCGTTCTGGTACCGGAAGTAGAGGCGCCCGTCGGCGAACAGGACCGCCGCCGACCCCTGCCCGCCCGCCGGTAGCTTCTCCGGCCCCCACTTGATCTCGCCCGTCTTCAACTCGACGCACACGGGTTTGCCGTTGTTCTGGTCGTGGCCAAAATAGATGTAGTCCCCGACGAGCACCATGCCGCCGTGGTGGTTGTTCAGTTCCGGCTTCTTGTACGCCTTCAACTCCTTCGCCTCGAACGCGCCCTGCCCCTTCGAGACGATCTGAAGCAGCGCCGAGCCGCCGTTGTAGGCGCACGAGACCCACACCTTGTCGCCCTTCACGATCGGGATCGGGATCTGCGCCACGCCGCCCGCGGCCGGGGCGTTCTTGTACTGCCACAGCAGTTTGCCCGTTTCCGCGTGGACCCCGACCACCCCCGACGACTGGCCGAGGAGCACAATGTACATGGGGACGTTGTCAATCGTCGCCTTGAGGGGGGACGAGTACCCGAACCCGCCGCCGACCGGGTTCACTTCCGTTTTCCACACCACGTCCCCGTTCTCGAACTTCAGCGCGGCGACCGCGCCTTTGCTCCCGCTTGGGGCACAGATCACCTTATCACCGTCCACGAGCACGGAATCCGTGTACGCCCACGTGGGAATCTTGCCGCCGAAGTCGTCGACGTAGTTCTTCTTCCAGACCAACGTGCCCTTGGCCGCGTCCAGGCACGAGAGCGTGCCGTTCGCACTAACCACGAACAGCTTCCCGTTGTGGTACGTGGGCGTACTCGCCGGGCCGTTCGTTTGCGGCGCGAGCCCTTTGGCGGGGTCGGCGAACGGGGTGAACCACAGTTCCGTACCGTCCGCTTCCTTCAGCGCCCACACGCCGTCCTTCCCGTCACGGGTGCCGATGCCGAAAATCTTGCCATCGGCAACAGAGGGCGTGCCCCAACCGAGGCCGAGGTTCTTCGCGGTCCAGACCTGCTTGGGACCGCCGGTCGGCCACTTCTTAAGAAGCCCGGTTTCGGTGCAGATGCCGTCGCGGTTCGGGCCGCGGAAGCCCGGCCAGTCGGCGGCAGTTACTACAGCGGGCGTCACGGTGAACAGAAAGGTGCAAACTAGAAAGGGAACTCGCAGCGCCATGATGGCAGTAGCTCCGGTTGTGTGGGGCGGCAGGAACGGTGGGAGAGAAGTATCAGTTTACGCGGTTGTGTAGGTGCCGCAACCCCGGTGAAATGAGCACTCTTGTCTGTTGAGTTCTTGTCGACAAGACGTTCGACCGACTTCGCTGGCACGCCCGGTTCGCCAAAAGACTTAGGCGAACCGGGCGTGCCAACACGAGTGCGGGAGCCGACCACACTTGGCCCGCACCCACACATTAAAAGACTGTGAATGCGAACCGCCCGGCCGAGTTCGCAACTCGCCGGGCGGGGATCGTTCAACAGTGAACTTTCGTGCTACCAGCCACCACGCCGGTAATACCCGTAGCCATAGCCGTAACTGTAGGGGCGCGGCGGACCGACCACGACGACCGGGGCCGGGCGCACGTAAACGGGCCCCGAATCGTAGACGACCGAGGGCGCGTCGCGAACGATCACGCGGGTCGGGGCCGGGCGCGCGGCCTGCATTTCCGCGATGACGCGCGACGATACACCCGCCCGCTTCAGCTCGTCGAGGTCCGATGCGGTGAGCTGGAACGTGCTGCCGGTCGTGCGGATCTGGTTAATGATGACCGTATCGTCGTGCCCGCCCTGCGCGAGCCGGATCACGTCGAACATGCCCATGCGCTGTTGCTGCTGTTGGGCCGCAGCCAGTGCCGCGGCCTGGTTGATGTCGCGGTCCCGGCGCTCTTGCTTATCGATGTCGTTGCCGACGAGCGCCCCGGTCGCGGTCCCGGCCAACCCGCCGATCACGGCGCCGGCCCCGGTGTGCCCGGTCGCCGCGCCCACGGCGGTGCCCAGCGCGGTACCGACCACGCCGCCGCCGATCGCACCCTTTTCTGTATTGTTCATCGACGCGCAGCCGGCCCCGGCCGCCGCGAACGCGAACACCGCTAAAGCTCCCAGGCGTCGAAAGTGTATCTGGCGCATCTGTCCCTCTTGCGATTCCGCCCCCTCAGTGAGGGGTTATGCCGAGTTCAAGCGCACCGGTCAACCGCGGTTGGGCTTCTTCAATTTAACGCTTCGGGCGGCGCGACTTGCACGCCGGGCGCCCGAGTGCGAGCGGGATCGGCCCCGTTCGACCGAACAGTCGATACACGCGGTACAGGCGGCCCCAGTTCCGCGGGGGCGGTTTTAATGGGGCGTGTTGACTTCCGCGCGACCGACTCACACACCAACTATCGGCACCGAACGAACCGCGACCGTAGGCGCGTGTCGTTAAGATGGAAAAGACGGATTCCGCGCAGTTTTCCTAAAGGACGCGACATGCTACCCGACCGGCCGGTGGACAACGCCCCGTATTACTCGCTCTCGCACGGAGGTCTGACGGTCGAGGGGTGGTCGCGCGCCGCGGTGCAGAGCTACTGGCGCATCCCGGAGCTGAAGATCGGGTTCGACCTCGGCGCCCAGCCGTGGGACTTCATGGGCACCCCGACGTGGTTCGTGTCGCACACGCACCTGGACCACGTCGCGGCGCTGCCAGTGTACGTGGCGCGGCGCCGGATGATGAAGATGGAACCGCCGACGGTGTACGTCCCGACCGAAGGGTTGGAGGACGTGAAGAAGCTGATGATGATTATGCACCGACTCGACCGCGGGCGGCAACTCGCCCACCTGAAGGGGCTGACGGCCGGCGACGAGATCGAACTGAGCCGTGAGCACCTCGTCACGGTGTTCAACACGACCCACACGATCCCGAGCCGCGGGTTCGTGGTGTGGGAGCGGCGCAACAAGCTGAAGGACGAGTTCGTCGGGCTACCCGGCGACAAGATCCGCGATCTGAAACTGAGCGGTACCCCGATCACGCGCGAAGTGCGCATCCCGATCGTGGCCTACACCGGCGACACGTCCCCGGCCGGACTGGATGCGTGCCCCGCGTGCTTCGAGGCGAAGATCCTCATCACCGAAATGAGCTTCATCCGCGCGAGCCACCGGCGCGACAAGATCCACAAGTTCGGCCACATGCACCTGGACGACTTCGTGGAGCGCGCCCCGCGCTTCAAGAACGAGCTGATTATCGCGGCGCACTTCAGCACGCGGTACCACCCGAACGAGGTGCGGAAGCTGCTCGACAACAAGCTCCCGGCCGACCTGAAGGCGAAAATGCACCTGTGGGTGTGACGAAACACTGCCCCAATGAAGCACTGATGGAACCGAAGTGAGCTACTCTCTCACCACGATCTGGTACGAGCGCCAGCGGTTCCTGCCGGCGATTCTGGCGGTCGCGTTCAGCGCGGTACTGGTCGCGGTGCAATCGGGGCTGGTGCTCGGGCTGCTCTCGATGATGTCGCTCCCGGTGGACCGCGCCACCTCGGACGTGTGGGTCGGTTACCCGGCCGTGCGGAGCGTGGACACCGGCCGGCCCGTCCCGGAGCGCTGGGTGTCCCGGCTCGCCGCGCAGCCCGAGGTCGAGCGCGCGGAGGGCGCGATCATCGGCTTCACGCCCTGGACGCGGAACGGCGAGATCCCCGCGAAAACCACCACGGAAGTTTGCACCGTCGTCGGTACGCGGCTCGACGCCAACTCACTCGCCGCAATGGAAGTGGTCCGCAACAACCGCGAGCTACTCGCGAGCCTCACGCAGCCGCTCTCGATCGCGGTGGACGAGTCCGAACTCGGTCGACTCGGAATTCGCGGGGCCGGCGACGTGGCCGAAATTCTCGGCGTCCGCGTGCGCGTGGTGGGGTTGGTGACGGGGTGCCGCAGTTTGGGCGGCCCGTACCTGTTCTGTTCGCTCGAAACCGCCCGGGTGCTGCTCCACTACCAGCAAGACGAAGTCACTTACTTGGTCGCGAAATGCACCAAGCCGGAAGACGCGCCCGCGGTCGCGCGCCGGATGAACGGCTACGCGCAACTGAGCGCGTTCACCGCGGACGAGTTCTCCGCGCGCTCGCGCCTGCACTGGCTGACCACGACCAAGGCCGGCATCGCGATCGGGTTCACCGCGTTACTCGGGTTGCTCGTCGGCGCGGTGGTCACGAGCCAAACGCTGTTCGCGGCGACCGCGGCCAGTCAGCGCGAGTTCGCCACGCTCCGCGCGATGGGTATTCCCAAGTGGCGGTTGAAATTCTCGGTGCTGGCGCAATCGTTCTGGGTGGGGCTGTTCGGCATCGCGTTGGCCGCGCCAATTACGATCGCACTAGCCGAAGGCGCGACCGCAATGGGAACCGCCGTGCGCCTGCACCCGTTCATTCTGGGCGGTGCCGCGGCGGTCACGATGTGTATGGCGGTCGGGTCCGGGTTGGCCGCGCTGCGGTCGTTCCAGAAGGTGGACCCGGCCCACAACATCCGCTAATCACACCAACACACACGGCTAATATTCCAAGGGGCGCGATCGCACCTCTACCAGTTGATTGGCATTCCAAACGACATATCGCACCAGTATCCTGCACGCTCAGAAGTGAGGAGAGGGGCATGGTGCGAACGAAGCGCGCTGTCGCGTTGGTTCTCGTCGGGTTGCTCACCGGAGTCGCGGCGGCTCGCCGGCCCGCGGACGATTTGTCCCCTCGGTGCGAACTCGAAGGGCACACCGAGCAAATTCTCGCGCTCGCGTTCAGCCCCGACGGAACCCGGTTGGCGTCGGCGGCGGATGACGGGCGAGTAAAAGTGTGGGACGTGACCACGGACCGTGTCGTCTGGACGGGCGCACGTGTTCAGGGCAGTGTCTGGTGCCTCGCGTTTAGCCCTGACGGAAAACTCCTGGCCGCCGAATGGGGCGCGGGCCGGGTCCAATTGTGGGCCACCACCACCTGGCGCCGCGTGGACGTCTGCCGGGACCGGCAAGGGTGGATTAAGGGGTTGGCGTTCAGCCCCGACGGGAAGCTCCTGGCATCGGCCCAGGGCGCGGGGCGAATTGCGCTGTGGGACACAGCGACCTACGAGCGTGTGGCGACCCTGGACGGCCACGATCCCAAAGAAGACGTTGCCGCGGTCGCGTTCAGCCCCGACGGGAAGCTCCTCGCTTCGGCCGGCGGGGACAAGTGCGTGAGGCTGTGGGACGTGGCGAAGTGCGAAACTACGGCCATCTTCGAGGGCCACACGCACTGGGTGCGGACGGTGGCGTTTAGTCCCGACGGAAAGATCGTGGCATCGGGCTCGAACGACGAGACGATCCGCCTGTGGAGCACGGTCACACACCAACCGGTTCGGGCGATGACGGCCGGCGGGGTCATTATGTCCGTGGCGTTCAGCCCCGATGGCACCCGGTTAGTGGCGGCGGGCGGCGGTGACAGGATTCGGGTGTGGGACACGGGTACGGGGAAGTGTGTCGCGACGGCGGTTCACGGCGACATGTCCAAAGTGCAGTCCCCGTTGGAAAAAGAGATGTACATTACCGCGGTCGCGTTCCGACCCAACGGCCGGACCATCGCCTCGGGCGGGCGGAACCGGGTCATCAAACTGTGGAACTGGAACCGATAGCTCGCACCGCAGCGACCGATCAGATAACCGGTCGCGGTTTCTTCTCTCATTTCCGCTTCGTTGCGCCTACTTGTCAGCCGTTGCGCGCGTCCACAGCCGGGGCACCGAACTCGCCCAACTTCGGCGTGATGCCCAGCCCCGGTACGACTGGAGCCGCGAGTCGACCGTTCTGGCGCTGTGGCGCGCCGGTCGCGATGGACCGCGTGACGTAGCTGTTGAAGTCGGTCGAACTGAAGAGGAACTCGGTTGGGGTGCTGTGCGCGAGGTGCGCGATCGCGGCCGTCACGATGTCGCCGCCCCAACTGTCTTCGAGCGTCATCCCGATTCCGAGTGAAATGCACAGGTCGCGCAGTTGCTTCGTTTTCGTAAGCCCGCCGAGCTTGCTGATCTTCAGGTTCACCACGTCCATCGCGCCTTCGGCGTGCCCGCGGACCAGCATGTCGATTCCATCAACCACCTCGTCGAGCACGAACGGGTGATCGGTGTTCCGGCGCACCGCGAGGCACTCTTCGTAGGTGAGGCACGGTTGTTCGATGTACACGTCAATGTCGCGCACCGCGCGCACCACGCGCACCGCTTCGTGCTGGAGCCAACCGGTGTTCGCGTCGGCCACCAGGCGGTCGCCCGGTTGGAGCACCGCCGCCACTGCTTTGATGCGCGCGATGTCCGTGTCAGGGTCGCCACCGACCTTCAGTTGGAATCGGCGGTACCCTTCCGCGCGGTAGCCCGCAACATTCGCCGCCATCGCATCAGGCGACTCCTGCGAAATCGCGCGATAGAGGTGGAAGTCTTCGCCGTAGCGCCCGCCGAGCAGCACGCACACCGGCAGCCCGGACACCTTACCCAGAATATCCCAGCACGCGACATCAACGGCCGACTTCACATACGGATGCCCCTTCAGGGCCGCGTCCATCGTGCGATTCAGCTTCCCCAACTGCGTCGGGTCTTCGCCCAACAACTTGGGCGCAAGTTCTTGCAGCCCGGCGCGCACGCCCGCCGCATAAGCGGGTAAGTACGCGGGCCCGAGCGGGCACACCTCGCCGTAGCCGGTGACGCCCGCGTCCGTCTCCACTGCGACGACCGTGCTATCGAACACGGTGACGGACTTCCCGCCGGACCATTTGTAGCTGCCCTCGTGGAGCGGGAGATCGACCTGCCACGCAGAAATTCGAGTGATACGCATTGTGCGTTCCTGGTACCGCGATCATCCCGATCGCAAAAACGAACACGCTTCGGAAGGGTATGTAAATTGGCTCACTTTGTGAGGTGAACCGCGTTCAGCAGTCGGGTTCGGATGCCCGTGACGAGCCGCGACCGCAAGGGAGCGGGAGGCGCTTCCGGTGCGGTCCGCGCGTCTCTTCCTTCCTGGCTCAGACCGCACCCCAGGAAGTCTCTGCCCCGCTCCCTGGCGGTCGCGGCTCGTTCGCCCACTGTCACCCGATCAACTCGTTAATCACGTGCCCGTGAACGTCGGTGAGTCGGCGATCGATCCCGTTGTGGCGCACGGTGAGTTTCGTATGGTCGATGCCGAGCAGGTGCAGGATCGTCGCGTGGATGTCGTACACTTCTGTCGGGTTCTTGCGGTCGGCGGGCTTGTACCCGAAGTCGTCGCTGGGGCCGTGCGACACGCCGCCCTTCACGCCCCCACCGGCGAGCCAGCTGGTGAAACAGTACGGGTTGTGATCGCGCCCCTTCCCGCCCTGCGACGACGGCATCCGCCCGAATTCGGTGGTCCACAGAACGATCGTGTCTTCGAGCAGCCCGAGGCGCTTCAGGTCCGCGATGAGGGTCGCCGCACCGCGTGCCATGCCGTAAGCGAGCGGGCCGTGGTCGCGCTTCACGTCCTCGTGCGAGTCCCAGTTCCGGCGCGGGAACCCGTTGTCGTTGCCGCTCCAGATTTGCACGAACCGCACCCCGCGCTCCAACAACCGACGCGCGACCAAACACTTGCGCCCGAAATAGTCCGTTTCCTCGATCGGGTTGATGTCCTTGTCGAACGTCCCCTTCCCGTGGTCCAGCCCGTACAGTTTGAGCGTGCGCGCGGTTTCCTTCGAGATATCCAGCGCCTCCGGCGCCGCGAGCTGCATTTTCGCCGCGAGTTCGTAACTCTTGATGCGAGCGCCCAGGCGCTCGTCGCCCGCCCGGGTGTCTGCGTGAACGTGGTTGAGCTGTGCGAGCAGGTCGATACCGGCCTTGTCGGAAGCGCGAGTGATGAACTTGGCGCGGTCGTCCGGGAACAGGTCTTCGATGGGCGTTTTCGTACCGGGATAGATCGCAGCGCCCTGGTGCTGCGCGGGTAGAAACGCGCTGTCCCAGTTCTTGGTGCCGTTGGACGCCAGCCCGCGGTGGTCCGGGAGCACCACGAACGTCGGGAGGTTCTGGTTCATGCTGCCGAGGCCGTAACTGGCCCAGCACCCCATGCCGGGGAACCCGGGGCGGTTGAAGCCCGTCGTTTGGAGCAGCGTGCCCTGGCTGTGTACGCCAGTCTTGCCGACCATGTTGTGAACGAACGCCATCTCGTCCACAACGTCCCCGAGCGGCGCCACGACCTCGCTCAACGGTTTCGCGCACTTCCCGTAGGGTTTGAAGTCCCACACCGGTTTGAGCCACGGCCCCAGACCGTTTTGGAACGCCTCGACGTGCTCGCCGAAATTCGCCTCTTTCCCGTGGTGCTTCACCAGTTCGGGCTTGAAGTCGAACAAGTCAACGTGCGACGCCCCGCCCGCCATGAACAGTTGCACCACCCGCTTCGCTTTGGGCTTGTGGTGCAGCCCGCCGTCGGCGCGCGCGGGCGCGTCCGCGGACAGGCGGTCCGCGCCGAGCAGTGACGCGAGCGCAATGCCCCCCAACCCACCGCCCGAGTGGAACAGAAAATCGCGCCGGGAGAGCATCGCAACACCTCAGAACGAGCGAAGAATCTCAATACGCAGAGCGAACGAAGAACCAAATCCGCCGCGGATAAACGCAGATAACACGGATCAAGACAAAAGGCAGATTGGCCACAAAAAAGCACAAAAGAAAGCAAAGATCGAGTAAGGGAATCCGAGGTCCGGAGTTTGGGATTTAGCCCCGTGAGGGGCGTAGGCGCGTAGCCGGGGGTGAAGTGTAGCGCAACCCCTGGCGAACTCCCGTGAACCCCGGCGCCTCGAATTTCCGCGCCC
>HG799465.1:78025-79642 GCA_000531095.1 Gemmata massiliana
CCGGCGCCTCGAATTTCCGCGCCCCGAACTCTTGCACCCAGTCCGCCAGGGGGGTTGCGCTACACTTCACCCCCGGCTACGCGCCTACGCCCCTCACGGGGCTAAATCCCAAAACGTTCTCTGTCTTCTGATCTCTGCCCTCTGCCTTCTTTTGTGCCCTTTGTGCCTTTTTGCGGCCATTCCGCCTTCTTGTTCTCTGCTTGTCTGATCCGTGTTATCTGTGTTCATCCGTGGCAGATTTTCGCACCACCGCCCTCAATCCACGAAGACGAATTCGTTCAGGTTCAACACCACGCGGCACATGTTCGCCAATCCGTGCTCTTTGCCATAGGCGGTTAGCGCGTCGCGTTCTCTTGTGCTCGGGGTACGACCGAGCGCCAGTTGGAACGCGGCCGTCACGCGCTCCGCGTCGGTGGCGCCGAGTTTTTCGATCCGCGTGGCAAAGTGCTTGGCCATTGCGACCGCGAGCTTGTTATTCAAGAGCGCGAGTGCCTGTTGGGGCGTGAGCGTTTCGTTCCGCTTCTCGACCGCGAGCGACGGGTCGGCGCAATCGAGCGCCGCCATAAACGGCTGCTGTTTGGATCGCACGATGAAGCGGTAGACAGCGCGCCGATGCGCCTTCGCGTCTTCGGGGTCGTGCAGGTGGTACTGGTAGTGCGGCGAGTGCTCGGGCTTCTCGACCACGAAGTCGCGGAAGCTCGGTCCGCCCGGTGTGAGATCGAGCTTCCCGGCGACCGCGAGAATGGAATCGCGCACCGCCTCGGCTTCGAGCTTGCGGCGGTTCTGGCGCCACACGAAGCGATTGTCGCCGTCCACCTTCGCGTTCGTATCATTCGATGTCGAAACTTGTTTGTAGGTGGCGCTCGTCACGATGAGTTTGTGGAGCTTCTTGAGGGATTGGTGATCGCGCAGTTCCGACGCAAGAAAATCGAGTAACTCTGGGTGCGTGGGGAGTTGCCCCATTTTGCCAAAGTCGTTGGGCGTATCCACCAGGGCGCGGCCGAAGTGGTACTGCCACACGCGGTTCGCCATCACGCGCCAGGTGAGCGGGTTGTTCGGGTCCGTAAGCCATTTCGCGAGAGTCGCCCGGCGGTCGCCTTCGGTGTGATTTGGCGGCAGATCGAACCGGCCGTTGACACCCGGAACCGCAGGAATCGCCCCCGGCCCGACGTCCTTGCTCGGTTTGGTGACGTCGCCGCGCGGGAGCACGTGAATCGTTCGCGGCTTCCCACCAGCGGCGCCGGTGCCAGTAAACGAACCACTTCCGGTGTGAATCGCGCCGATGTACGCGGTCCGGCGCGAACCGGCGAGTTTCGCGAGTTCCGTATCGATCGTGGTCACTTCCGCACGGAGCGCAGCAAGGTCCGCGACACCCTTTTCACCGAGGGCTGTTTTTAGCAGCACGTCCCGGCGCTCAGTGAGTTTCGCGAGTTCGGACGCAGCGAGTTTCGGCCCCGCGGGGGCGAGGCCGTCGGTGAGATTGCTCTTGCGCCATCGTGCGGGCGCCTCGATGCTATCGAGCGCGGTCACAGATTTATTCAACGCGCGGTTCGTGCCTCCCGCGTACGCGCTCGTGTTCCCGTAATAACTTCGTATAGCATACATTATACGAAGTTA
>HG799465.1:79756-181265 GCA_000531095.1 Gemmata massiliana
CTTTTCACCGAGGGCTGTTTTTAGCAGCACGTCCCGGCGCTCAGTGAGTTTCGCGAGTTCGGACGCAGCGAGTTTCGGCCCCGCGGGGGCGAGGCCGTCGGTGAGATTGCTCTTGCGCCATCGTGCGGGCGCCTCGATGCTATCGAGCGCGGTCACAGATTTATTCAACGCGCGGTTCGTGCCTCCCGCGTCGAGCGCTTCGAGTTCCGCCAGTGCCAGCATGTAATCGTTCTGCCGCGGGGCCAGTACCGTTGCCGTCACGCGGACGTACCGCCCGACGTTGCCGCCCGCCTTCGCAGTGTACGCGGCCATACCGGACGGCGGGTAGTCTTTCGTGGTTTCGTCCGCGAGCACCACGACATCGTTCTTGAAGGTCGCGTCGTCTGAAAGTTCGATCTTGAAGCGCACTGGAAACCCGAACCCGGCGCCGATGTTGTTGAAGTCGTCGTGACACGGTTTCAGCACGATGCGGTCGAGTTTGATGTTCTCGCCGAGGTCAACCTGCACCCACTTGGCGTCGTCCCGCTTGGACGCGAGCTGGGAGTGGTAGCCGAACTCCGGCGGCTTGAGGGCCGATGTCGGTTTGGTCGCTTCGCGGAGCTGCTTCTCCAGTTCCGCAAGCTCCGCACCCGCGAGTTTGCGAGCGTCCGCTTCCAGCGACGCGATCCGCGCGGTCGCGGCCTTCTTCTTCGCGTCCAGTTCCGCGCGCTTCGAGGCGATTTTCGGGTCCGCGTCGTAGGTTCTGTCGGTGCGATCGAGGGCCGCGAACACCGCCTGAAGACGGTAGTAATCCTCCTGCGCGATCGGGTCGAACTTGTGGTTGTGGCACTGCGCGCAATGGACCGTCAGCCCCATGAACGTGCCGATGGTGTTCGCGACAAAGTCGTCGCGGTCGAGGTGGCGAGCGATTTTACCGTCGATTTTCGATTCGGGTACCTCGACGTGTCCGATGAAGTCCCACGGACCGGCCGCAAGGAACCCGAGTGCTTCGATTCCGTCCACCGTGCCCGGGTACAGCACGTCGCCCGCGATCTGTTCGGCGATGAACCGGCCGTAGGGCTTGTCCGCGTTCAGCGCGCGGATGACGTAATCGCGGTAGGGCCACGCATTCGGGCGCGGTTGGTCCTTGTCGTAGCCGTGCGTTTCGCCAAAGTGGACCACGTCGAGCCAGTGCCGCGCCCAGCGCTCGCCGTATTGCGGCGCCGCGAGCAGCTTATCAACGAGCGCCTCGAAAGCCTTCGGGTTCTTGTCACCAACGAACGCTTCGACTTCCTCTGGTGTGGGCGGCAGCCCGATCAAGTCGAAGTACAACCGACGGACCAGCGTGCGCCGGTCCGCTTCTGGTGAGGGCGCCAGCCCCTTCTCCTTGAGCTTCGCGCGGACGAAGTGATCGATCGGGTTCGCATCCCCGGGCACAGCGGATTTCTTCAGCGGCTTGAAGCTCCACCAGTCCGCGGGGTTCGCGGTGGCGGAGCCGTCGTCGGGCCACTTCGCCCCGCCATCGATCCACCGCTTCAGTGTGGCGATTTCTGCCGCGGTCAGTTGCGGCTTCTTCGGCGGCATTCGGCGGTCCGCGGCGTCGCTCGTCACGAGTTCGATGAGCAAGCTGTTCGCCGATTTACCGGGCGCGATGGCCTTCCCCGAATCGCCGCCCTGAAGCGCCTCGGCCCGGCGATCGAGCCGCAACCCGCCCTTCGATTTCTCCGCACCGTGACACGAAACGCAGTGCTTCGCGAAGATCGGCTTCACGTCGCGCTCGAAGTCCACCGGCTTCGGTGGATCGACCGCGAACGTACCCGTGGGCACCACGAGCAGTGCGGTCATTAGCGCGAAGTGAACGACGAAACGGGAGAGCATTGCGGAACTCCGGGCAGCCGGAAGCAAGCGGCGGGAAGTAGGTCTAGCGTACCCGATTACGATCGCGTTGCCAGCACGAGATTTGGGCAGCTGCGTGTTGTGTTGAATGGGCGTGTATAGTTCTTGGTTCGGTGGTACAGGCCTCTGGCCTGTGGTAGCGCCTCCACAGGCCAGAGGCCTGTACCACGAGCAAAAGCATACGATCCAACGCGCGAGTGGAATTCACCACTCTTCGCTTTCTTTCTGCGGTGGTGGCGACGGTTCCACGAGTGGCGTGAAGCGATACAACCACCACGCCCCCGCCGCACACACGAGCACGCACACGTATAAATCGATCAGTGGATCCCACGCCGCGCGCGCCGTTAATCCGTGCAGTTTCTCCTGCCGATCGGTGAACCAGCCCACGAACTTCTGCGACACCATCGCCCCGAGCACGCCGGCGCCGTTCGCCAGGCCGAAAACCGTGCCGACGTGCTTGCCCGATTGCGGAATGATGACCGACCACCAGTTCGGGAGCGTGAGGTGCATCACGCAGAACGACGCGCCCCAGAAGAGTGCGAGCGACAGCGCGTCGTCGCACTGGACGCCCGAGTAAAGGAACCCGGCCGCAGTGAGGTACGCGACCACCCCGAGGTAGCGCCGGGCCGCGACCGGGTCGGCGGCGCGCTGCGGGATGCGGTCCGCGAGCCAGCCGCCGACGAGCATCCCGATTGCCGACCCGCCGAGCACGAGCGACGAGAGCCACCCGGCCTCTTTGTTGTCTACTCCGCGTGCGTCGCGAAGGTATGTGGGGAGCCAGCCGTAGAAGAAGTAGGTGTAGAACGCCCCAAGAATCATGATGAGGCTGAGAACGAGGACGCCGCGGTTGGTCAGAACCGCCCGCCACGGCACCGGTCCCGGGTCGAGGGCGAGCGGGGCTTCTTCTGCGTGGATGCGCGCGAGTTCGGCTTCATTCACACTCGCGTGCTGTGACGGGTCGTTGCGGAACCACACCCAAAACCCGACCGCCCACACGATGCCGAGCGCGCCGAACAGGAAGAATGCCCAGCGCCATCCAGCCGCGTCGATGAGGTACGCGGCTCCGGCCGGCGCGATCACCGCACCGATTTGCGCGAACGCGAGCATAACGCCCTGCACGCGGCCCCGTTCGCTGTGCGGGAACCACCGCGACATCACCTTCGCCGCGCTCGGGAACGCGCCCGCTTCCGCTGCACCGAACAAGAACCGCACGACAAGCAACGTAGCGAGTCCGGTCGCGAGACCCGTGAGCGCGGTGAACACCGACCACACGAGCACAATGCCCCCGAGCACGGACCGCGGACCGAGCTTGTCCCCCAACCGGCCGACGGGCACCGCGAACATGCCGTAGGCCAGCGTGAACGCGGCCATCACGTCGCCCATCTGGTTCTTGGAAAGACCCAAATCATCGCAGATCGGCTTCACCGCTTGCGACATGCAGATGCGATCGAGGTAGAGAATGGCAGCAAGCCCGCAGAGCCACGCGGCGACAACGAACCGCGTTTGTGTCGGCGGCTGAACTGGAGGTTCGAGATCCGGTGACGGCATGATCGCGCCGTGAGGGAGGGCAGAATTCGCACCAGTGTAACGGGGGTGAAATGAAAGAGGCGCGGAAAAGGCGGGCGAATGTTGCGGAAAGAAATGCGGTGTTCTCGTTGCCGGATGAGTTGCGGCAGTTGTTTGGAGCGCTCGGCGAGCGGGTTCGGTTTCGTGAAACCCAGGTGGCGCACCACCACACCGGGCCGAGCGCTCGCGGACCATTTCAACGCCACTACGAAGTAGAAGGTGCCGTGCGCTACGACGCAACCGGGACCGGTCGCTCGGCTCCGTCGAGCCGCGCACGGGCGGCGCCCTCGAGTGCCGCCCGTGCGCGGGCGGACCGGCGCTTGCGCAACGCCGGAACAGCCCACAAGTATATCCCAGTCAGCGTCAGCACGATGATACCAACGGCCACAAGGTCCACGAGCAGTTTGCCGGCGTCGCCACCGACCTTCCCCGTATGGAGATCCTTGAGTGCCTTCCCCCAATCCGTACCCTTCAGGGCCGGTGGGGCGCCGGTCACCGCATCGTTCGCGCCGGCCTTTTCGGGTTTCGGCTTCGCACCTTTGCCCTTTTCCCCCTTCGATTCCTCGGCCCGCGGCTCCTTCTTCTCGCCCTTGAGTTCGGTGACCCCGGTGACCGCGTCTACCACCACCTCTGGCCCGCCGACGGCCTTCACTTTATACACCACGCGCCCGTGCTCGGGCTTCACCTCGACGCGCTCGACCGGGCGGTCCCCGAGGTGCGGCCCGGCCCGGTCCAGTGCCTGTGACAGAGCGATCGGCAGTGCCGCGAGTTCCCCCGCGGTCGTGCCCGGCTTACCAGACGGCCCCGCGTGCTCCTCCCCCTTGGGGGGCGCCCCCACGAGTTCCAGCACGGGTTGGAACGTGTTCTTGTGGTTCAGGTAGATCCCGGTCGCGGCGATCACCACTAGGAAGATAGCCGCGAACAGACCGAACCAGGTGTGGAGCTTCCTGTACGTGAGCAACCGCGCGTTCGGGTTCGGCTTCACCTTCGCGGGGGACTCGGTCGGGGGCATGGCTGACCCTTCGTGGGGTGCAGGAGCGGGCTAGTAGTTGGGAACGACCTCGCCGTTGGCGCGCGTCGCGAGCGCGGCCAGAACCTTGATGTCGAGCCTGTCGGAAAGGAACCGGACCGAGCCATCAAGGAACGCGGCGTTGGCCCCGCCCGTGTGCATTGCGTAAACGTTCTTCTCGTTCGTAGCGTTGACGGCGAGCGGCCCCCCGGACCGCTTCGTGCCCCCGGTCCCGACCTCGACGGTCCCGTCGGCGGTGGCCCCACTGACCTCGATCGCGTTCTCCTTCGCAGCCCACCCGCCGCCCTTGTTCACGTCGAGCGGTTTGGCCGGGTCGTTCCCCTTGTTCTTCGTGTACTCGGTGTTGAAGCGGAAGAACTTCGGCCGGCGGGCGCACTCCGAGAGCAGGAGCGTGTTCGACGCCCCGTCGGTCACCTGGGCGAGCCGGGTCGCGGTGGAATACTTGTTCTTGGCCGGATCCTTCTTGTCGACGTCGTCTCTTCCTTGTCCAGCGCCCCCACCCACTTAGTCTCCGGTTCTTTCCCGCCGTCGATGCAGGCGATGTAGGCCCCGGTCGCGTCGGTGCAGCGGGCCTTGGCGGGGTCCGCCAGATCCTTCTTCACGCCCTTGCACACGAAGTAGTCACCGCACGAGGCGTAGTAGGTCTTCGCTTCGCCGTCGTCATCGGAATCGATGTAGTCGTCGAGCCGATCGGCCGGGAACGCGGACGGGCACTGGAAGATCTTGAGCGGCGTCGAAACGACGGCCCGGTTCGCCTCGTGCCACCACGTCACGTCGAAGCGGTACGGGGCCACGAGGCTCCCCTGTTCGATGTAAGAAGCGGTGGCGTAATGAGGTCAGATGCAACCACGCAAAGAACCGTTCGACCGGCCAACGATACTTCCCCAGCCCGCTCCCGTGCGTCGTCCGTCTTCGAGCGAACACCGGTTCGATGTGCCGACGACGCATCCGTTGGCGGTGAGGCTCCGAGTCGTAGGCTCGGTCCGCGTACAGTTTCTTCGGACGACGCTTTCGCCGACCTCGACGCTTCGGGCCGATTGCGGGTATGGCATCCACGACTTCCGGCAACGCGATCACGTCGGGCACGTTGGCCGCGGTCGTGATCGCACCCAGAGGCACACCGTTTGGATCGACGACGGCATGGTGCTTGGACCCCGGGCGCCCACGATCCGTAGGGTTCGGACCGGTTCTCGTGCCCGCACCCAGGGCTCGAACACTCGATGAATCGACCGCCCCTCTGGACCAGTCGATGGCCTTGGCATCATCCAACTCGGCCAACAACAGGGCGTAGAGTCGGTTCCAGACACCGGCTCGATGCCACGTCTTGAGGTAACGTCGGCATCGGCTGCCCGAACCCCAACCCAACTCGCACGGCAAATCGTTCCATCGGATTCCGGTCCGGAGCACGAAGAGGATTCCGGTAAGCACCTTGCGACGGTCCAACGGCTTGCGACCGGGGTGACGGAACCGACGACGTTTGGGGCGGGGCAAAAGCGGTTCGATTTTCACCCAGAGTTCGTCGGGTAGTAACGGCTTGGACATCGTTCAATCCTCCGAGGCGTTCCGGAGGAAGACGGTCGCGAAACCGATGCCGATCACTCATTACGTCACCGTTTCTAAGCGAGCGTGTACGGGGCCCACCCGTGCTCGATGTGGTACCCGGTGATCTTGTTGTGGAAGTTGTACTCGGCCGGGGGCAACTTCCCGTTGGCCGACTCGTAGTTCATCACCCCGAGCGCGAGCTGCTTCAAATTGTTCTGACACTTGATCCGGGCCGCGGCCTCGCGCACCTTCTGAACCGCGGGCAGCAACAGTCCAATGAGAATCGCAATGATCGCGATCACGACGAGTAGCTCGACCAGTGTGAACGCGCGGTGGGTAGGGCGCGGGTGCGGCATGGGTTCCTCGCTTCGGGTCGGCCGGCCTCTAGCACGCCGACCCGGAACCCCTGTAAACGAAGGGATTTCGGAGTTTACGCGGCGCACCAGAACGACGCACGGTGACCACCTGCGGTCACCCGGCACCAGAGCGCCAATTTTGGCGCTCGCGGCAATGCGGTATTCGGGTCGCGAGCCGCGTTGCGAGGTGGGTTCCACCGCCATATCGGGTGGAACCTGAATAGCGGAGCAGGCTGCGAATTAACTGAGACTTCATCTCAACAAATAACAACATAGTGGAGAGGAACCGCCCGTCAAGCCAATACTCAATCAAGACGTCGCTCGTGCAGAGGGGACGACATCAGAATCATGGTTGCAACTCCAGCCGTCGTGTAATTCCTATGGCCTCCAGGAACGACTCGTCGTGACTCACCATCAGCAGGGCGCCGTCGTAGGCACGCAACCCGGCTTCGACGGCCTCGATCGAATCGATATCCAGGTGGTTCGTTGGCTCATCGAGGATCAGGAGCGGAGGCGGGGTCGCTCCCCCCAGCACGCAGGCGAGGCCGGCACGCAGGAGCTGGCCACCGCTGAGTGTGGATACGATTTGTAGCGCAGCTTCCGCGCGGAACATGAACCGAGCGAGTGCGGTCCGACACGCGAACTCGTCCGCGCGCGGATTGATCCGCAAGAAATTGTCGCGGATCGTGGTTGCTGGGTCGAGCACGCTCACCCGCTGGTCGAGCACGGCGAAATCGGTCATCACCTGAACGGTTCCGACCCAGGAACTCAGTTGACCGGTAACGAGCGCCAGCAGCGTCGTCTTCCCGGACCCGTTCGGTCCCGTAACGGCGATGCGTTCAGGTCCGATGACGATGACAGACAGTTCCCGAACGATCGGCCGATCCGGTTCGTAGCCCGCGGTGACGGCGTCGAGCTTCAGTACCGTTTTGTTGGCGGGCAGGTTCGTCGGTGGGAGTCGAACGGTGAGCGGTTGCAGGATCTCGATGCGCTCGCGAGCAGCGGACGCGGCTTCAAGAGCGTCTTCGCGCCGGCGCTCGGCGAGCCGGGCGTTCCCGCCGCTCGTGTCCTCGCTCCGGTCCTTCATCCCACCGAGAATGATGCGCGGCGTCCCGCCTTTCTCCCCCTTCCGCTGACCAGCGCGGCTCTTCCGCGCATGGCGCTCGGCCGTGACCTGGGCACTGCGGGCGACGTCCGCGATGCGCTTCTCGGCGTCCGCCAAGTCGCGTTTCGCGGCAGCCAGTTCCTGGGTCTTGAGGGCGCGGTACGTGCTCCAATTACCGCCGTACCGCGTGGCACCGAGCGTGGTTAGTTCCACGATCGCGTCGACGGTTTCGAGCAGTTCCCGGTCGTGGCTGACCACGATCACACCGGACCGCCAGCCGGCGAGCAATTCGATGACGGCTTCGCGCCCGTCACGGTCGAGGTTGTTGGTCGGCTCGTCCAACAAAAGGAAATCGGGGTCCGCGAAGACGAGCGCGGCGAGTCCGGCCCGCGTGCGTTGCCCGCCCGATAGAGTGGTGAGGGGTGTTTCGGAACGTGTTTCAAGCCCGACGCGACCGAGGGCAGAGGCGACACGCGCCTCCAAGGTCCAATCGGCATCGGCCAGCTCTTCGTCGGTGGCTTCACCGCGCTCGGCCCGGTTCAAAACGGCCAAAGCGTCTGTTACGCCGAACAAATCGGCAACCGTTTCGTCCGGGTTCACCTGAACTGCTTGACGCAGAACCCCCAGGGTACCGACGACGGACACGCTCCCCGACCGCGGGCGCAATTCACCGGCGATCAGTTTGAGCAGCGTCGTCTTCCCGACCCCGTTACGGCCAACGAACCCCGTCCGGGCCGGGCCAAAGTTCAGGTTCAGGCGCGAGAAGAGCGGCGGGCAATCGGGCGCGGCCCACGTGAGATCGAACAGACTAATGGAAGCAGGCATGGAAGTGATCCCTCCGGCGACGGGGCGAAAAACGCAACGGTCTCGGAAGCGATCATCCACGTCATAGTGGCCTCCCAGTCAGAATGACTCGAACTTTGATTTAGACGCGCCGAACGTGTGCTCGGTTCGCGCCGACGAGCGATATGGCCACTCGACCACCTGGCGCGAAGAGCAATTTCAGCGAACTACGCGATTAAACTTCATTAAAGGGCTCGGTGTAGAACACCGACGAGTTCACCAGCTATAACGACGTCCAGAGCCACGGCAAGCACGTCCCCATCAATCACCAAGAGGCGTTCGGAATGGGGGCCGCACACATCAACGGGCGCGCCAGCCTCCACGAACCGCGAACTGACCTCCGTCTCGCAATTCTTATCCGGCTGGGCTGGACGCGAACCACGGTTTTGGGTTAGGGTACGGATGTTTATTTGAGCCGCGGTCCCGTTCCTCTCGAGGTTTATCGTGCCAGCCCCCGCTCCGCTGCCGCCCGCGTTGTTCGCCGCAGTCGCCAAACATTGGGGGTTCTCGTCGCTCCGCCCGATTCAGGAACAGGCTATCCGCGCGTCGCTCGCCGGGCGCGATTCGCTCGTCGTTATGCCCACGGGCGGTGGGAAATCGCTCTGCTTTCAGGCCCCGGCGGTCGTTCGCGGGGGGCTGACGGTCGTGATCTCGCCGCTCATCGCGCTCATGAAGGACCAGGTCGATAACCTGACCCGCATCGGCGTGCCCGCGGCCCGGCTCGATAGCACGCTCACCGCGGCCGAGCGCGCGTCCACCGCCGAGGGCATCCGCAACGGTACCACGCGGCTCGTCTTCACGTCTCCTGAGCGGCTCGTCAACACCGACGTGTTCCGGATGCTCCAAAACGCCGGGACCAACACGATCGCGGTGGACGAAGCCCACTGCGTGAGTCACTGGGGGCACGACTTCCGGCCCGAGTACCGGCAACTCGCCCGGTTGCGCGAGTTCTTCCCCAAGGCCGCCGTTCACGCTTACACCGCAACGGCTACCGAACAAGTGCGCCGTGACATCGCGCAGCAACTCGGGTTGAAGCAACCCGAAATTTTGGTCGGCAACTTCGACCGGCCGAACCTGATATTCCGCGTGCTCCCCAGATTGGATTTGCAGACGCAAGTGCGCGAGGTGCTCAACCGGCACGCCGGCGACGCCGGGATCGTGTACTGTCTGCGCCGCAAGGACGTGGACGAGATGACCACCGCGCTAAAGGCCGCCGGGTACCGCGCGCTACCGTACCACGCCGGGATGGACAACGAGTCGCGCCGGGCCACGCAGGAAGCGTTCGCGGCTGAAGAAGCCGATATCGTGGTGGCGACGGTCGCGTTCGGCATGGGGATCGATCGCTCGAACGTGCGGTTCGTCGTCCACGCCGCGATGCCCAAGACTATCGAGCACTACCAGCAGGAAACCGGGCGCGCCGGGCGCGACGGGTTGCAGTCCGAGTGCGTGCTGCTCCACTCCGGCGCGGACTTCGTCTCGCTCAAGGCGATCATCGAGAAATCGGCGGAAGAGGCGCAGACCGCGGCTGAGTACGTCACCGCGAGTATCAAGCACCTCGACGAGATGGCCCGGTACTGCCGCGGGGCCGTGTGTCGGCACAAGGCGCTCGTTCAGCACTTCGGCCAAACTTACGACGCGCCCAACTGCGGCGCGTGCGATTTGTGCCTCGGCGACACGCAGGAAGTTCCGGACGCGGTGACTGTTGCGAAGAAGATCCTCTCGTGCGTCGCGCGCGTAAAAGAAAGTTTCGGCATCGCGCACGTAATCGACGTCCTTCGCGGGGCCGATACTGCCACGATCCGCGCACGCGGGCACCACGAGCTGAGTACGCACGGACTGCTGAAGACCTCCTCTTTCGTCATCCACTCCCACGGGTACAGTTTGAAGCACCGGTTGATCGGAAACCCGGTGTTGTCCACGAACACGCGGCGCGGGCGGTCGTACCCGATGTCGGTGACGTCGATGAACGAGGTCTTCGCACCGGCCTGGATCGCGACGTCGCGCATGTATTCCGCGGTGATGTAGTCCTCGGGCGTGTCCAGTTTGGTCATCGCGGCGAAATGGATCGGGCCGCCCGCCGGGGCCGATGCCAAACTGTTCGAGGCGCTTCGTCAGCTCCGCCGACAGGAGGCGTCGCGTGCGGGCGTGAAGCCGGAACAGGTGTTCCCCGACACGGTGCTGGCGGAAATGGCGCGCGGCCGGCCGACCACCGAAGACGCCCTTCGGCGCATCTCCGGTGTCGGCGATTACCGGCTCCAGTCTTATGGTCGGGCCTTCCTGAAGGCGATCATCGCGTACTGTTTGCGTACCGGGCTCATGAACGACGTGCCGCTGCCAAAAAGTGCGCTTGCACCGAGGACCGCGCCGGTCGCCTTACCTCCCGCAACGACCAAACCGGGAGGGAAGAAAGAACTCGCGTTCAAGATGTTCCGCGCTGGGGCGGCGATTACAGATGTCGTGAACAAGACCGAGTTGACCGCCCCAACGATCACCGACTACCTCGCGGAGTTCGTCCGGACGGAAAAGCCGGCGTCGATCTTTGGCTGGGTGCCCGAAGACGTGTGCGAGCGAGTTGCGGCCGCCGCAGAGATCCACGGCACCGCCAAACTCAAGCCAGTGTTCCTCGAACTCAACGGTGAAGTGAGTTACGACGCGATCCGCGTGGTGTTCGCGCTCCTCGATACGCAAGCCTAACTCGACTCCGCTTCGCGCCACTGCAACTGCCCGCGATTCCGGCCGCAAGGTCGGCAATACCACCCCTCTGCGCGGGCCGGGCGCCGGTGCCGGTCGTACTCCGCGGCACACCCCGGACACAGCGCCCGCCAACGACCACGCGGCATCTCGATCTCTTCGCCGTAACACGCTTCCGGGCGTGCGCCGATCGCGCGACACTTCGCCCGCCAAACCGCATCGTGCCCGTGCCTCGGACCGACCAGTGCGTGCGCGATTTCGTGGAGCAGTGTGTCGAGCACTTCCTCGTCGGTGTTTCGCGCTGCGAAATGGACCGACAGTTCGATGCGCCCGGGTTCGCCCGCGTGTGGGTAGAAGCACACGCCGGCGCGCCGCACGTTCGCGTTAAACCCGAACTCCCACGCGGTCAACCCGTGGGAATTCAGCAACGCGCGGGCCTGGGTGCGAATGCGCGCCGCGCGTTCGGTCAGCCGAAACGGAACCTCGACCTCCATCCGAATTCCTCCCGCGCGAAAAACGCTCTCACACAACTTTACTCAGCGGTCCGCGTACCCACTTTTGCGGCGCGAGGCTTCGGTCCGGGGGGCGCGGCGTGCGGGGCCGTGCCGTCCGCGTATTCGCTTCGATCGGTACGCGAGATTCCTTTTGGCGCGGGAGCGTGGCGCGCGTACAACGGAGAAACTGCCTGAAACACGAGCACTGAACCGCTAAGGGAACCTACCTTATGAGCCGTTCGAGTTTGGCTGCTGTTCTTGCCCTCGCGCTCCTCGGAATACCCGCGATCGCACACGACACCTGGGTTCAAACGAACGCCCACATCATTCGGACCGGCGACGCCGTTCACATTGATCTGCTGCTCGGCAACCACGGCAACGATCACCGCGACTTCAAGATCGCGGGGAAACTCCCGAGCGAGTCCGTGGGGGCGTTGGTTGTGGTAGGGCCGGACGGCAAGAGCTACGATCTGAAGCCCGATCTGGCGGATCTCGGATACGCGCCCAAAGAAGGCTTTCACACCGCGAAGTTCGCACCCGCGAAGGCCGGGCTGTACGTCGCCGCGCAGAGTTCCGACACCGTCGTGAACCACGGCAAGCCGGTGCGGGCCGTTCGCAGCGCCAAGACGTACTTCGTGGTTTCCAACTCGCTCGACAAGGTGCCCGCCAACCTGACCGGCTTCGACAAGCCGCTCGGCCACAAACTGGAACTGGTGCCCGAGGTGAACCCGGTCGCCCCGATGGGGCCGGGAACCGCCCTCAAGGTGAAGCTGCTCCTCGCCGGGAAGCCGCTCGCGGGGGCGCGCGTGAGCTTCGTCCCGCGCGGGGTCGCACTCAAGGAGGGAACCGACCCCACTTACGACCGCACCACGGACAAGGACGGGCGCGCGAGCTTCACCCCGAAGACCGGCAACTACTACCTCGTCGTGGCGCACCACGAGACGGATGAGAAGGGTGACAAGTACGAGGCGACCAAGTTCGCCGCCACGCTCACCGTGTTCGTGCCGGACAAGTGCCCCTGCTGCGACGAGTAGGCTGGGCCGGCGCGCGCAATCGAATGAAGATTTTTGACAGAATTAACAAGGATTCCAGGGGTTTCAACCCCTGGATGCGAGACTGCCTTACACCGGTCGAACTGGTTCCCCCATACCCAACACGAGCCCCTTACTCATGCGACGACTCGCCTCGGCTCTTTTTGCGCTCCTTGTTACCACCGCGACTTTATACGCACAACAGCCGAAAACCGACACCCGGTTCGAGCGCACGGAAGCGATGATCCCGATGCGCGACGGGAAGAAACTGTTCACCACGGTTCACGTGCCGAAAGCCCCGAAGGGGCCGGTCGCCATCGTTCTGCTCCGCACACCCTACGGCATCGACGGGCGCACGGAGCGGTTATTCCGGGACTACTTCAAGGAGATGATCGACGACGGGTACGCCTTCGTTCTTCAGGACATTCGCGGGCGCTTCAAGTCGGAGGGGATGTTCGTGATGACGCGCCCGGCGCGCGACCCGCAAGACCCGAAAGCCGTGGACGAGGCGTCCGACACGAGCGACACCATCGACTGGCTGCTGAAGGAGGTGAAGAACAACAACGGGCGCGTCGGGATGCTCGGGATCAGCTACCCCGGCTGGCTCGCGGCCGTCGCGATGCTCGACCCGCACCCGGCACTCAAGGCGGTTTCCCCACAAGCGTCGCCGGTGGACATGTTCCTCGGCGACGATTTCCACCACAACGGCGCGTTCCGGCTCAGCTACGGGTTCGAGTACGTCGCGATGATGGAGACGGACAAGAGCAACTTCAGCTTCAAGTTCGACAAGTACGACACTTACGAGTGGTACCTGAAACTCGGCGCGCTCTCGAACGTGAACCGGCTGCACTTCAAGAACACGCTCCCGACGTGGAACGACTTTGTCGCGCACCCGAACTACGACGCCTTCTGGAAAACGCAATCGCTCGAACCGCGGCTCACGAAGGTCACGGTGCCGACGCTGAACGTGGCGGGCTGGTACGATCAGGAGGATTTTCGCGGGCCGCTGAAGATCTACGAGTTGCTGGAGAAGCACGACACCAAGAACCAGAATTTCCTCGTGGTCGGTCCGTGGAACCACGGCGGGTGGGGCGGCGGTAGGGCCGACAAGTTGGGGCGCATCCCGTTCGATTCGGCCACCGGCGCGCACTTCCGAAAAGAGATACAGGCTCCGTTCTTCGCGCACTACTTGAAGGACATCGGCAAGGGCGCGCCGCCCGAAGCGCGCATGTTCCAGACCGGGGCGAACAAGTGGGAGACGTATGATTCTTGGCCCCCGAAGGGCGTCGTATCGCGAAAACTGCACTTTCACCCGAAGGGCAAGTTGAGCTTCGATCCGCCGGCGGAAGGAGCGGCCGAAGCGGACGAATACGTCTCCGATCCCGCGAACCCGGTTCCGTACCGCCCGCGCCCGGTGCGCCCGACGTACCCCGGTCCCGAGTGGCCCGAGTGGATGGTGCAGGACCAGCGATTCGCGCACGGGCGCCCGGACGTGCTCTCTTACGAGACGGAAGCGCTCGCGGAAAACGTGATCGTAGCCGGTTCGATGAAGGTGAAGCTGTTCGGCTCAACGTCCGGCACGGACTGTGACTGGATCGTTCGGTTGATTGACGTGTACCCCGACGACTACACGAAGCCCGCAGACCTGGCCGGTTCCCAACTGCTCATCGCGGGCGAGCCGGTTCGGGCGCGGTTCCGCAAGAGTTTGGAGAAGCCCGAGCCCGTGAAGCCCGGCGCGGTGGAGGAGTACACGATCGACCTGAACTGGGGGCACCACCGGTTCCGCAAGGGGCACAAGATCATGGTGCAGGTGAGCAGTACGTGGTTCCCGGTGATCGACCGGAACCCGCAGAAGTTCGTCCCGAACATCTTCGAGGCCGTGGATAGCGACTTCCAGAAGGCGACGCAGCGCGTCTACCACACGCCGAAGTTCGCGTCGCACATCGCTCTGGACGTGCTGAAGGCGAAGTGATTGGGTTGATCCTGGGACCGCGGTTATTCCGCCCGTGGTCCCGAGGACGGTCACAGCAACTCGCTGATCGGTTCGGGATCGTCGAGCACGTTGACGGGTCGACCGCTCGGGTCGAGTAGTTGTAGCTTCGGGTCGATGCCGAGAACCTGGTAAATCGTGGCGTGGATGTTCGAGGGTGTGACTGCGCGGGTGTGCGGGCGCTGGCCGAGGCGGTCCGTCGAGCCGACGACCTGCCCGCCCTTCACGCCGCCGCCACCCATAAGGCAGAACATCGCGCTGCCCCAGTGGTCGCGCCCCGGCGTGCCCTGGCTCATCGGCGCGCCGCCGTTTCCGCCGTCGTTCATCTTCGGGGTGCGGCTGAACTCGCCGCACAGAACTACGAGCGTTGTGTCGAGTAGTCCGCGGTCGTCGAGGTCGGTGAACAGCGCGGAGACCGCGCGATCGACCTTCGGTAAGTAGTTCTCGTAACCGGTCTTCAGATCCCAGTGGTGGTCCCACCCACCGAAGTGGACCGTAACAAACGTCGAACCGGCCTCGACCAGCCGACGGGCGAGGAGCGTGGATTGACCCCACGTGTCGCGCCCGTACCGGTCGCGGAGCCGGGTGCTTTCCTTACTAATGGCGAACGCTTCGCGCGCGGTCGGCCCCGTCACGAACTCATACGCCTCGCGCCCGAACCGGTCCATTGCTTGAGCCGTCGGGTGCGTGTCCAGGTGCTTGCGCTTATTGTCGAAGTGCGTGAGCAGTGACCGACGGTCCTCCATCTTCTCCAGCGTCAGCCCGTTCGCGAGGTTCAGGTTCGGCACCTGGAAGTTCGCGACGCTCGGGTCGCCGGTTAAGAACGGGTCGTGTTGCGCGCCGAGCATGTGGGCGCCGAAATACCCGGGTGCGATCCCGATGCTGGCCGCGTGCGGGGTCGCAGTGTAGCCCGGCATCCCGTTCACGCGCGAACCGAGTTCGCGGTTCACGATGGCGCCAATGCCCGGGAACTTCTGCGCGTTGTTCGCCCCGGACACGCCCATGTCTTTGGTCGTCAGCATCCGGTGCCCGCCGGCGAAGTGGTCGCCGGTGTCGTGGTACAGCGAGCGCACCATCGAGAACTTGTCGGTCACCTGCGCCTGCTTGGGGAACAGCTCGGTGATGTCGAAACCGGGCACCTTAGTGCGAATCGGCTTCCAGATCCCGCGGTACTCGGCCGGCGCGTCCGGCTTCATGTCGTACATGTCCATGTGCCCGGGGCCACCGTCGAGCCAGATCAGGATCACGGACGTATTCTTGCTGCTCGTCGGAGATTGAGCCGAGGTCGCCTTCGCACGCAGCACGTCCGGCAGCCCCAAACTCGCCATCCCCGCGACGCCGATCCGGAGGAAGTCGCGGCGCGAGGCACCGTCGCAGTAACGGCCAGAAGAACCGAGATCGAGGCTGAACATGATGGGGCCTCCGAGACGGGCACGGGTGGTGGGAAGAACTCGGCGGGTGGGTGCGCGTGGCGCGCTCGTGCAGCAATCAAACTGTCGCATACCCGCGGCCCGCGGTCAAGAACGCTGTGCCGCGGGTTATTGGGAATAGCACTGCGTAGCACAGCCGCGATCGTGGGCGATGGGCCGCGTATTGCCCCTTCAAAGACTATTATCGACCCACGAACGGACGTAGTTGCTCTGCGGTCAGTTTTTCGGCCAGGGTGTACTTCTCGCCGACGGCGTACCCGCCTTTGGTGGGAGCGTCCTTTTCATACGCCCAAACATCGTCGGTGATCGCCGCGCCCCAGCGCACGACCACGCGCCCGGAGCGGATCGCGTCCATTCCTTTGTTCACCGTCGCCAGCGGGCTCGCTGCGGCTGCCGCTTCGTTCGCGGGGAGTCGCTCACCCGCACCGACGGCGGCAAACAGAAGAGCGTAGACGTCGTTCAGCGCGTTGATCCGGTCCCGGTCTTGCATGACGCGGTCCGCGTCTTTCTTCTGCTCGGCCCATTTCGCGTCGGTCCGCGCTTTCTCCGCGGCTTGTTCTTCTTCCGTCAGGACGCGCGGGGCGCCCTGGTGTTCGATCCGCGTGACTTTGTTGTTGCTGAAACCGATCCGGAGCTTGCCCTTCTCGGTGGTCCACTCGTACTGGTCCGCTCCGTCCTTTCGGCCCGAGCCGAGAATCGCCTCGACCTCGGACAGCGTCATGCCCGGCTGCACCTTTTTGGCGTTCTCCTCGGACACCTTTTTCGTGCACCCTCCGAGCAGAGTAATCAGGACAACTAAACAGAGGCATTTCGCCGGACCGCGCATGACAACCCTCGGGAGAGTGGGACCGATGATTCGCAGGTGCTTGCCAGTTTCGGGCCGCTTGGGGCATCCATGTCCCCGACCGCTCCGCCTGGGGCACGTTGGTACGGCTGACCGGCGACGCAAGCGACAGGTCGTATTATAATTGCCAAATCATTTAATTAAATTGCATATTTAAATGCCCGCCGAAAATTGGCTTGTTCAACGGCCTCTAAATGCCGCACCGTACCGGCGGTCGAGTCAGACACGCAGAACAGAACGGCCATCTCGTTGGTCGCATGCTGGGCAACCAGATAAAGGCCAGTGGTCGAGAAACCGAAGCTATCGCCGATGTCTGTTTACGCCCCGGCCGATCGAGACCCCGAAAAGGGTCGCACCCGCGGAAAGATGCGCCGGTGTCCGTGCTATGTCGCTCCTTGACGAATTCCTGAATCTACGAAGCAATCAATACGTGCCGATTCTGTTAGAGCGGCGGTTCTCCTCGTAGCGATCGATTTACTTGAAGGTGTCTTTCGTCCGCACGTGTTCGGGCCGAATTCCGATTCCAACGAGCCGCGCCGGGATGCGCCGCAAGATCGGGAACCGCTGAAGAAGGCGCGCCGCGGTGGGCACCTTCAATGACCTGTGAGCCGACAGCGCGCGTGTAATCACTTTCTTCTGCACTTGGACCTGAATCCACTGCGTCAGTTGTGTTGGAAGAGTCCTGCGCCGTTGCACCGCGGCGAGATCCGCTCCGGTTACGGTCCCGGCGCGGAGTTTCTCTGCGAGAATATTCGCGGTCGCGACCGCGTCCTGAATCGCGAGGTTGATCCCGACTCCGCCAACGGGCGACATCGCGTGGGCCGCGTCGCCGATGCACAGCACCCCGGGGCGCCACCACTTCCGCAACCGGTCTACCGTAACGGTGAGCAGCTTCACATCGTCCCAGCTCTGCAATTCCTGCACGCGATCCGCAAGAAACGGTGCCACAGAGACGATGTCGGCGCGGAATGCTTCGAGTCCGCGTGCCATCACCGCAGCGTGATCGCCCTTCGGAATCACGAACCCGCACTGCCAGTAGTCGCCGCGATAGATCATCACGAAGATGCGCCCGCGGTCGAACCGCCCCACGGGGCGCTCACCGTCCGCCGGCTTGCGCGATAGGCGCATCCAGAGCACGTCCATCGGCGCGCCGAAATCTTGTACGGGTAGCCCGGCGCGAGCGCGAATCGTGGAGTGCCGGCCGTCCGCACCGACGGTGAGGTCCGCCCGAACTTCGAGCGCCCCTTCGGGCGTTGTCGCCCGCGCGCCGAGTACCCGCCCGCTCTCCTCGATCAGGTCCGTGACCGCGGCGCGCATCACGAGCCGAAACGTCGGGTACTTCTTCGCGTGCGCGCTCACGAAATCCAGAAAATCCCATTGCGGCATCAGCGCGATGAACTTGCATTTGGTCGGGAGGTGCGCGAAATCGGCGAGCGGGAACTCGGCGCCCGCGACGTTACCCGCGAGCACGCGCGCTTCCTGGTGCGGGTGGCGGAGGAACTCGTCGAGCAGCCCGAGTTCGTGGACCACTTCGAGCGTCGACGGGTGGATGGTGTCGCCGCGAAAGTCGCGGAGGAAATCGGCGTGCTTCTCCAGAACGACGACCTCGACCCCGGCTCGTGCGAGGAGGAGACCGAGCACCATCCCTGCAGGTCCGCCGCCGGCGATGCAGCACTTCGCGCGAATCACTTCCGGGGCATTTGACATGAGCGCTCCCGACCGAATGGAGTGACGGCCGGGGTATTGTAGCTTCAAGTATCCGCGTCGGGCGCTTTCTCGTCGGCGTCGGTCAGCTTGACGCCGCGCTTCACGAGCGCCTGGCGCAGAATGAACTCGATCTGCCCGTTCAAGCTGCGCAAATCTTCCTCGGCCCAGCGCTGTACCGCCGCGTGGACGCGCGGGTCGAGTCGCAGCAGGAACGGTTTCACGTCTTTCTTGGCCATACCCCAATGTCCTCGGTGAGCGGGCGCCCCAACTCTCTATTTCCCACCCAACGATTTCTGGAAGAACCCCACGAGTTCCGGCATCAGCTTCGGGTGCAGCGGCAGTGCCGGGTCCGAATAGCTCGGGAGCTGCTCCGCCCGATCGGTTTTGGGCACCGTCTTCAGCACGTGGTTCATGCCCTCAATGGTCACAACCTTGGCACTCGTGTTGGCATCGCTCAAGCACTTCGCGTCCGTGGCCGAAACTTGAATGTCGGTCGATCCGGACACGATTAGAAAGGGTGCTTTCACCCCAGTTGCCAGCTTCGCCGGGTCGTTCTTGAACATCGAAATCAGGTACGGCTGAACGCTTGGTCGGAACAACGCGGCCAGTGTTTTGGGCGTGTCTTTGACCGTGTGCCCGGCTTCTAGTTCTCTCAGAATTGTGTCGCTCTGCTTGTACAGTTCGTCCGGCAGTCCCCGTTTCAGTTGCTCGCGAAGAACTGTTTGAAGCGGGCGCCCCGGACCACACAGAGAAACGATCGCGTCGAACTTCGCGTCCTTCGCCGCGACCAACCCGATGAGTGCGCCCTCGCTGTGACCGATGTAACCGAGCTTCGTGAATCGCGCATCTTTGCGGAGCAATCCCGCCCACGCGAGCACATCAGTCGCGTAGGTCTCGACCCGCACGTCTTCCTCTTTCGCCAGTGCGGGAGTGCTTGCGCCCACTCCACGCTTGTCGATCCGCAACACCGCGATCCCCTTCGCGGCGAGCGCCCGGCCGACCATCTTGAGATTGTCGGTGCGAGTGAGCGGTCCGTTCCCGTCACGATTTGTTGGCCCCGAGCCGGCATGAAGCAGCACCACCGGCCACGGCCCGGTCTTCTCGGGCAGATCGAGCGTGCCATACAGCACGCCAGTGTCGGTCTTCAGTTCCACCAGTTCGCTGAGCAGTCGCGGCGCGGGGACGTCCGCGGCGGGTGGAGCGGCTAGAACCAGAGCGAGTGCAAGGTACATGCGTGGCTCCTGAAGAACCTACCCCCCGACCCCCTCCCTAAAGGGAAGGGGAGAAAGGCGGACCTAACCCCCTAACCCCTTCCCTAAGAAGGAAGGGGGAACAGAACCAAATACAACCGACACGAAATATCTGCGACCGTTTTAAGCCCCTCCCTTTTTAGGGGAGGGGTTGGGGAGAGGTTCTTCTCAGTTGTACAGCGTGCCAGTGTTGAGCACGGGTTGCGGGGCGTTGTGCCCGCAGAGCACTACGAGCAGGTTGCTCACCATCGCGGCCCGGCGCTCGGCGTCCAGTTCGATGATGTTCTTCTCGCTGAGCATCTGGAGCGCGTGCTCCACCATCCCCACGGCTCCCTCGACGATCTTCGCACGGGCCGCGATGATGGCCCCGGCCTGTTGCCGCTGGAGCATCGCGGACGCGATCTCGCGTGCGTAGGCCAAGTAGCTGATGCGCGCCTCCTGAACTTCCACTCCGGCTTGCCGCATTCGCGCCTGGAGTTCGAGCTTCAACTGGCTCGCCACTTCCTCGATGTGCCCGCGGAGCGAGTGCGCATCGGTGTCGGGCGCGTCGTAGCTGTAGCGGCTCGCAAGATTACGCAGAGCCGCGTCCGCCTGGAGCTTCACGAACTCCTCGTAGTCATCCACCTGGAACACCGCTTCGGCCGCGTTCACCACCTTCCACAGCACCACAGCCGCGATCTCGATCGGCGTACCGTCGTGATCGTTCACCTTGAGCGGCTCGCGGTGCGACGTCGCCTGCGTGATGACCCGCCCGGTCGCGTCCTTCGTTTCGTCCGTCTTGTTCATCCCCGTTTCAAACACCTGCACCCGCAGGCTCACCCGCGTGCGCCAGTAGAACGGGTTGCCGTAGAAGAACCCGGTTTTGCGCAGCGTGCCGACGTAGCTACCGAACAGTTGCACCACGCGCGCCTGATTCGGTCCGTTCACGATGAACCCCGCCAGAGAAATCACCCACAGAAGCGACAGCGGAACGATCGCCCACACCAACTTCGGCTCCTTCCACTGTGAGGCCAGCACGATGAGTGCGATGATCGCACCCAAACCGACCAGCACTCCGAACAGCCCGAGCCAACCCGACCACAGTTTCAGCTCACGGTCTTCCACGACACGCCCTCCGATATCCAAGTGATATCACATTGAAATCGTAATATCTACCCGTGTTTTCGACAAGTGAATCGATGGATTTCGCGGATTCGCCCGAATTCGGGCCAAAACCAAAGACACACCGGGCTTCCGCCCTGTGCTACGAACGCCGGCCGCTCCGCGGCGTGAAAGGCATTGAGGGTCTTGGTCTTCGCCCTGGAGGGGCCGACTTCCGTAGCACAGGGCGGGAGCCCGGTGTCTCCGCGTGCCATCGGATCGGTAAAATACCGTCATGAGCCAAACCATCCGCTTGTTGCCGTTCGCCGGCGCCGACGGCGCCACGAATATGTCCGCAGACGAAGCGATGCTGGAGTCCGCTGTGGGCGGGGTCGCGTCGCTGCGGTTTTACACCTGGACCGAGCCGACGCTCTCACTCGGGTACTTCCAACACACCGAGGAACGTGGCGCCAACGCGAACCTCGCGGGGCTGCCGTGGGTCCGTCGATCGACCGGAGGCGCGGCGATCGTCCACCACCACGAGCTGACCTACGCCCTCGCGTTACCGCCGGGTAAAGAGTGGGTGTCGCAAGAGCACTGGATTTGCCGGTTCCACCACGTTGTGCAGGGGGTGCTGAAGGAACACGGCGTGAAGACGCACGCGGTCGTTTGCGGCGAGGAACAGAAGCTCGGCGCGCTCGTGTGCTTCCTGCACCAGACGCCCGGCGATCTGCTCCTGAACGGCTCGAAGGTAGCGGGAAGCGCCCAGCGGAAGATGCGCGGCGCGATGTTGCAACACGGTAGCATCCTGCTCCACCGCAGCGAGTTCGCTCCGCAGCTTCCGGGCGTGTGCAACGATGCGGGCGCGCCGAAATTCGCTCCCGAACCTCTCGCGCAGATGCTAACGGAAGCGTTCGCGATCGATACGGGCTGGACGATAGTTCCGGGCAAATGGACCACAGAGGAACAAGAACGCACCCCGGCCATTCGTGCGGAGAAATACGCCAACCGTTCGTGGAACGAAAAGAGATGAGACAAAACTCGCCGCGGATGAACGCAGAAAACGCAGAACAAGACAAAAAGCAGAGATCAGAAGACAGTACGTTTGTAGCCCCGTTAGGGGCGAAGGCGAGTAGCCAGGGGTGAAGCGCAGCGCAACCCCTGGCGGACCTCCGCAAACCCCGGTGTGAGGATTCCTGGCTGGCTCGGCAACCCGCCAGGGGTGAAGCTGCGCTTCACCCCTGGCTACCCGCCTTCGCCCCTAGCGGGGCTACAAACGCATCTGCCCTTTGCCTTGATCCGTGTTTTCTGTGTTCATCCGTGGCGCATTCTTGCCCCCCGAGTGTCATGAGTGTTCCACGTTACACCGTTCGCCAGTTGGGGTGGTACCAGGCTCCGCACGGCGACCCGTACACGCGGCGCGTACCCACGACCGTTCCCGTTGCTACTCTCGACACGTTTGACGACGCCGAAGCACACCGTCGCGAGTGCGAATCGGCCGCGCGCGAGTCCGAGAACCCGTTCCGCTTCGGCGGGCGCTCCGTGTTCTTCCAGTCGTCCCTCGACGGCCCGCGGCTCCACGACTGGCTCATGGACGCGGGCATCGAGCCGCCCGTCAGCGAGTTGCGCCACGACGACTGGCGCGCATGGTGGGAGGCGTTCGCTCACACCTGGAGCGCGGACCAACTGGCCCACGCCTGGGCCGCGTTCGACAAGGTGCGGTTCTTCGACGTGGTCGAGGAGCAAAAGAACACGGTGCTCCCGCTGATCCAGGAGATCCGCTTCGTGGACCGTGAATCCTGGTTCCCGATCGAGACGTTCTACGGGACGTTCGATGTACCGGCCCACCCCGGCATGGCCGTCGGCGAGTCGGACGACGAGGGCGGGTTCCCGTTGCGCGCGTACCGAACCGCGAGGCGCGCCGCGGAGATGTGCGAGGAGATGAACCACAACCCGTTCCGGCGCCCGGAGTACCTGACACAGTTCCGCTGGCTCCGGACCACCCGCGTCCGTCAGTCCGGGCGCTCGGGTACGTTTGAGGTTACTGAGGTGCCGGGGGACGTGCCCCCGCGTGCGGGCGTCGCGTTCTTGGTGCAGCGCCGCGCGTTCGGTGCGTCCGGGCACATCTGCCACGGGCGCCGCGGGAGCGACACCGGGTCACGGGTACCGATCCGGTTGTTCGCCGACCATTCCGCGGCCCTGGCTTATCGCGACGAACTCGCGGCCGCGGTCGTTGAACTGATGAACCCGTTTCAGGTGTACACGCCGCCCATGACCGGCCTGACGGAAGCGAGGTTCTTCGCTGCCGTGGCAGCCCTGGAACCGCCGCTGCCGTGGCCCACGGGGTTCCGGCTTCTGGATTGGGTGGAGTGGTGGGACTTGTGCCAGGACGAAGCCACAGACGCCCAACGCGCGGGCGCGTGGGCACTGTTCGCGAATCAGCCGTTCTTCGAGGTGACCCGCGTGGAGGTTAGCGATGAGTGACGCCGCTTGTTGCTACCTCCTCAAGCGGAGTACCCTGCACGGCGGCGCAATTCCGTGACGAACGCCGCGTGTTCCGGGCTCCCTTGCCCCAATTGAGCAACGGTTAAAACGCGGGCCGCGTCCCCGGCAACAGTTGCGGCCGGATCGAGCCACAGACCCGGGAACACTTCGCTGCGGATGATGCCGTCTGCGCTGGGAGCGAGCGGCCAGTAGTACCCGTTGCGCAACACGAACCAGTCCAGCGCCCGGTCCGCGACTCGCCACACGATGTACTCTTGCACCCCGAACCGTCGGTACACGTCGCGCTTCGCCCCGATGTCCTCGTCGGCCGTGGTGTTCGCGATTTCGACAACCAGCTCGGGGCCGCCTTCCAAATATCGATCGCGCGTTACGCGGCACCGCCCGCCGTGCGATTCGAGGACACGCAACAGCGCGTCCGGTTGCACCATATTGTCATCATCGAACCGGACGCTCGCGTTGTCGGCTCCCTCGGTACCCGGCGTGAGAGTCTGGTACATCCACAGCCACCCGATCAGGCCGAAGTGGGGCACGCCGTGGTCGCGCGAGAGGGCGGGCATGTAAACCACTCCGTCGACGAGTTCGGCCTTCTTCACCTCCGGCATTGCGTCCCAGCGGCGCTCGAATTCGGTGCGCGTGAGCCGATCCCCGTCGCGGAGCGGCGGTACTTCCGTCGATAGCGCGGTAACGTCCGTAGCCATAAACCCTCCGTTCTCGACTTCATTGTCACAGAGGAGAATGAGGGGCGGAAACTCAGTGCTACCCCTTCAGCCCGAAGAGTTTCCGGAGGGCTTCGCGGAGGCCCCCGCTGTGCCCCTCGCTGCTGGCCTCGCGCAGAGCGGCGATCGGGCCGTGCAGGAGCCGGTTCTGGAACAGGCGGAATGCGCCCTCAATGTCCGACTTGTCCTTGTCCGTGAGCTTACCGTTCAGCTTACCGAGCAGCGGACCCAGCACCGAGTCACGGACCCGGTCTACTTCGGCTGTCAGTTGGCCGATTACAGGACCGTTCGCACGGCGGTTCCATTCCGCCACGAACTTCTCGACTTCTGACTCGACGATGCGTTCTGCCGATGACAGGTGCCGTTTGCGCTCGCCCATGCTGCGGTCGGCCTCGCGCGCGAGGTCGTCCACGTTGAACACGCTCACGGTGTCGCCGTCGTGGATGCGCGCGTCGAAGTCGCGCGGCACGGCCATGTCGAACACCACGAGTGGCCGACCCGCGCGCTGCGGGCGCACCCGCTCGTCGAACCGGCCCGCGCTCACAACCGGCTCCGGCGCTCCCGTCGTACTGAGCACGATGTCGGCGCGCACTAGCGCATCGTCCAACTGTGCCCAGGGCACCACCACTCCACCGCACTCGCGGGCGACGGCCGTCGCCCGGTCCGCGTTGCGGTTCGTCACCAGGATCGCCGCGGGTTCCAGTTCCGCGAGGTGCTTCAGCGTGAGCCGGCCCATCTTCCCGGCGCCGATCACGAGCACAGTTTTATCGGTGAACGTGTCGAACACCTGGCGCACGAAGTCCACCGCGGCGCTCGAAACGGAGACGTGTCCGTGCGCGATGCCGGTTTCGGTCCGCACGCGCTTCGACACCCGTAGAGCCGTCGGGAACAGCACGTTAAGAAGCGGACCGGTCGCGGTGGATTTGTGCGCGGACTCGTAAGCGTCTTTCACCTGCCCCGCGATCTGCCCCTCGCCGAGTACCACGCTGTCCAGGCCGGACGCGACACGGAACAGGTGCCGCGCGGCAGCGGAGTCCGCGTGCTCGTAGAGGTGCGGAACGATCTCGGCCGGGGCCACGCCGTGAACTTCCGACAGGAACTCGGCCATGAGCGGGATGTGTAGTGGCGCGACCGTTTCCTGGCGCGACAGATAGATCTCGACGCGGTTACACGTGTCGAGAATCACCGCCTCGGCCGCGAACCGAGAGTTCAGTTCGGCGAGCGCTTTTTGGGTCTTCTCGGGGTTGAACGCGAGCCGTTCGCGTAACTCGACCGCGGCGGACGCCACGTTACAGCCGATCGCACGGAGGTTCATTTCACCCCTCCGATCGCGAACGGGTGCGACGCCGCGAGCGCCACGAGCAACAGACCGAACGCCGCGATCGAAAAGAGCGCGAGGCGCCGGGCCGGAACGTGGGCACCGTACCGCAGGTAGAGGAGCACCAGGAATTCGAGCCACAAACCCGCTGTGGAGAGCACTTTGAGCGACAGCCAGTTGTCGCCGAACGAGAGCCCGTGCGGGAGGAGCAGCGTGCCGACGAGTAGCCCTGCCGTGAGGAGCGGGAACGCGATGTTCAGCGCCCGCCGGTTCATCGTTTCGAGCCGCTCCAGGCTGAGCATCGGCACCACGGTCCCCGGGCTGACCTTGTTCCTCAATCGTCGTGCCTGAATCAGATACATCATGCTTGCAAGAAAACTCACACTCACACCCACCGACGCGAACAGAATTAACAGGCCGTGTACAGCGCCCCAGAGGCGCTCACCGGACGCCCACTCGCCGACATCGAACGCCGCGGGTTCGGGTTCGGCGCTGAGCAAAATGCGCGACACCGCGACCAGCCCAATAACAACGGGCAGTACGAACACGGCCCACGCCTGTTTCGCGTGGTGAACGGTGCCGCGGAAGTAAAAGAGCGCGAGCACCCACGCGAGCAGGAGCACCGAGCCGGACGGCACCGCGGGCGACGGCTGGTGAACGAGCAGGTAAACGGTATGCGCGAACAGTCCGGCCGCACCGAACACCAGCCCCGCGACCCGCCAGCCCCGCGCCGGCCACAGCAGCCGGGCGATTTCGAGCAGGAAGGCGCACAGGTAACTGAGGCCGATGCAGTAGTGGTGGATGTTCTTTACGATTTCTGTTGTCGTCATGCGCTCAACGCGGGTCGAATCGGCGGCTCTTGCATCCCCTCATTGTAAGCACAATTCCGCGCGCCGCACGGTCTTCGTACCCCTCAAACCGTGTGAGAGCACAGTTCAAGGAGCATTGCGATACGGGCGCGGGGGAATTGGGAGCGGGATTTCGCGCAAAAAGGTGCGGAGCGAGGTGCATGAATCGGGGGATTGCGGGCGTTTCGAGGCGCCCGCGTGACAAGTGGGCGCGAGTTACTGATCGAGCGCGAGCCATTCGGGGAGCGGGTCGTTGATTTGTGCCCACGCGATTGGCCCGCCGCACATCTCGGCTTCCGTCATCAGCGCGGCATCGAGAGCGGCGCGAATGGCGACCTGATCGAGCGATTGCCCGATAAAGACCAGCTCTTGTCGACGGTCGCCGTATTCGCCCTCAAAGGTTGCCAGGATCTCGGCTCGTTCATCCGAGTCGGTGGGCCACTGGTCGCGCGGGACATCGGCCCACCACACGGCTTGCGGCGACAACTCCACCACGCGCCCGGCCTGCGACCACAGAGCGGCCCACTGCGGTCGGGTCGCGATCCACATCAACCCCTTTGAACGGAGCAAAGAATCGGTCAACTCGTCATTCACCATAAACTGGTGCAGGCGCCCGGGATGAAACGGCTTCCGGGCACGGTAGGTGAAGCTGCAGATGCCGTATTCTGCCGTTTCGGGTTGCTCGTCGCCGCGCAGCACGGCCATCCAGCCCGGCGCGTTCGCTGCACGGTCGAAATCGAAGCACCCCGTGTTGAGGACTTCGTTCAGTGGAACGCGCCCTCGCTCCGAGCGAATGATCTTCGCGGACCCGTTCAGCGCGTGGACCACGGCTTCGAGTTGGTTGAGTTTCTCGGAAGAGACGAGATCGGTCTTGTTCAGAACAATCACGTCAGCGAATTCGACCTGATCGACCAACAGGTTCACCACATCCCGGTCGTCTTCCGCGCTAAGAGCAAGGTTCCGGTCCGTTAGTGACGCGGGCGAGAAATAGTCGTCGAGAAAGTTGGCCGCGTCCACCACGGTGACCATTGTGTCGAGCCGGGCGACCGCCGAAAGTGCGTGCCCGGTTTCGTCCTCGAACGTGAACGTCTCGGCAACCGGGAGTGGTTCCGAAACGCCCGTGGATTCGATCAGCAGGTAATCAAAGCGGCCCTCCTTGGCCAACCGCGCTACCTCCTGTAGCAGATCCTCGCGAAGTGTGCAGCAGATACACCCATTCTGCATTTCCACTAGCTTCTCGTCGGTACGCGAAAGCGCCGCGCCACCGGTTTTGATCAGTGCGCCATCGATGTTCACTTCGGACACGTCGTTAACGATCACCGCGACTCTCAAGCCCTCGCGGTTCGCGAGAACGTGATTCAGCAGAGTCGTCTTCCCGGCTCCTAAAAAGCCTGAAAGAACCGTCACCGGCAACGGAGCACCACTCATACGATCTCGCTTTGATGGCTTTCTAGAACTGGCCGCAGTGAGTTCGGGGACTAATGTTGGTGTCCCGGACTCACTGCGGCCGACCGCGGAAGACGCGCACAACTCGTTGTCACGCGAGGCACGGGAGCGGCTGGAACTCCCCGCTCAGAATCGACTTCGGGTCCGCCTTGAACCAGTTCGCGAGAACGGTCGCGTACACGCGGCGGAAGTCCGTTCCGAATTTCAGATCACCTTCATCGAGATCGGTCAAGTTCGGTCGCACGCCGTGAATGCCGGCTTTCACATTCCCACCGGCCAGGAACATCACGCCCGCGGTGCCGTGGTCGGTTCCTTGCTGCTCGTTCTCCGCGACCCGCCGACCGAACTCGCTGAACGTCATCACCAGCGTGCGATCGAGGTGCCCCAGAGCCTTCAAGTCCTTCACGAAGCTCCCGAGACCCTGGCTCAGTTCCTGGAGCAATCCGGCGTGCCGGCCGACTTGCGTGACGTGCGTATCGAACCCGCCGAGCGAGACGTAGTACACGCGCGTCGGCACGTCCGCGGCGATCATCTGCGCGACCACTTTGAGCGACTGCGAGAAATTGAACGGCGCGTACTCGGTCGCGGTCCGCGTGTCCTTCAGTGCGTCCTGAATCTTCTTCGAGAGCGTGAGCGTGTCGTTCGCCGTGCGCTGGAGGAAGTCGAGCTGATCGTTCCCCGTCGCGCGCACGCGGTTCAGTCGATCCATCGCGTGGCCGGTGGTGCCGGTGTCCCACTGGAACAGGCGCGGATTGGTGAGCGTAACGGCCCGGCTCTTGGCGTGCGCGAAGGTGAGTGCGGGCTTTTCGCCGAGTTGCAGTCCGAGCATCGGCGATGCGATCCCGCGGCACTCCGCGTCGAAGTATCGCCCGACCCAACCCGTCAGCACGTCCTTCTCTGGGGTCGCTGTTTCCCAGATTTCGGTGGCCCGGAAGTGCGAGCGATTCGGGTTCGGGTAGCCGACACTGCTGACGATGCCGAGTTGCCCGTCGTCGTGAAGGGCACGCAGTTCCTTCATTTCGGGGTGCAGCGCGAACTCGTCAGTCACTTTCAGCGTTTTGTCCCGCGCGATCGCGATTTTGGGGCGTGCCTTGTAGTACGCATCGTCGCGGAACGGCACAAGTGTGTTCAGCCCGTCGTTGCCGCCCGCCAGTTGAATCACGACCAACACGCGGTCCTTGTTCGCCGCGAGCGACGGAGTTCGGTCGTCACCCGCGATCAGTCGGCCGGTTTCGGACAGGAAGCCGGGCACGGTCGCGGTGAGCGCCCCGACACTCAGGAGCCGCCTGCGATCAATTGAGGGAAACATGAAAATCTCCGTTAGGCGAGTTGGTATTCGGGGGTCACGAGGATCAGCCGGCACGCGAGCTTCACGCGCTCGGCCGGTTCGACCTGGTTGACGGCATCGACGAGTGCGGCCTTCGTGTCGGGGCGCGGGGGAACCGCGAGGAGCCGGGCCAGAAGCACGTCGACCAGCACTTCAGCCTTCTCCGGAACTTTCTCACCAAAAGCTTTTGCGGGGGTGAAGGTTACTTTGAACCCGTCTTTCTTGCGCTCGGTCTTTCGCAACTGGTCGGCCGCTTGGATGCGCTTGATGAGATCGCGGCGCGCGGTTTCGTCGGCAGGGAGTGCGAAGAACCGGTCAGTCGCGAGCGGCTCGAACCCGCCCGGCTCCGTGCCGTCGAACAGTGCTTCCGGCAGGTGGTAGCGGACGGCCAGCGTCCCCGAACTGATCCAGTCCCGACCGCCCGGCCAGCCCTTTACGTTCGGCGGGTTGAACAGTTCCTGTCCCATCGCGGCCGTGACTTGTGCCAGACTCGGCGTGGTGGTGACATCGAGATCGAGCAACCGGCAGGTGCCGACGAGCAAATGCACCGGCGACTTGATGAGCGTTCCGCGGCTCTCCTTCGCGAAGAACTCCGGCGACGTGAGCAACGCGGCCAGCGCCGAGGCGATGTTCCCCTTCGACGCCACGAACGCTTCAGCCACTCGGTCCCGGAGTTCGTTCTTCGAGTCTGCGGCGCCGAAGAACGCGACCAACTTGCCCGCTACGAACTTCGCGGTTGCAGAGTGGGCCGCAACGATATCGAGAACCTCCTTCGTCCCGAATCGCCCGGTTTTGCCGAGAACTGTTTTTTCGCCCGCGTCGTGCTTCTCCTTCACGAACGTCGGCACCAACCCGTCGCGGCAGAAGGCACGCGGTGCGCCCTCAACGAGTGGCCGTGTTTTGGTTCCGGGCGGGGCGCTGAGCGTCCAGCCTGTGAGCGCTCGCGCGATCTCCTTGATGTCGGTTTCGGAATAATTGCCGATCCCGAGCGTGAACAGTTCGAGTAGCTCGCGGGCGAAGTTCTCGTTCGGCTTCTTCGCGTCGCTGTCCTCCATGTTGAGGTACATCATCATCGCCGCGTCGAGCGTCACCGCTTCGAGCAGGTCGCGGAAACTGCCCAGTGCGTGTGCCCGGAGCGCCGCATTCTGGGTGTAGAGCGGCTGAGCAACGGACATCCGGCGCGCTTCGGTGGTGAAGTGCCCGTGCCAGAACAGAGTCATCACCTCACGTAGTGGCGCAGGCGTGCGGATCGCGTGGTCGATCCACCAGCACCGGAGTTCGTTCCGCTCGCGGGACTGGCGCTCGCCCGCCTTGCGGTGGTTCTCCATTCGCTCTTCGTTGGTCGTCTCCGGGTACACGCGCTCGGTGTTCACCCACGGTTCTTTCACCCACGCGGGCTTCCGCGGTGCGGAGGCCCGCTGGGCCTCTTCGATGAGCGCGGAAACCGCGTCCTTGAGCGGGCGCGCGGCCAGTCGCTCGGCTTGCTGCGGGGTACCACCGAAACTGGTGCGGCTGAGTAAGTGGGACGCGGCCGACACGTCCCACATCGGTTCACGGGTCATCTTTGGTCCTCGTGGGGTGTTGGGGGTGGGTGATTACTTGACGACGTCGGCCACGAGCGTGGCGTAGTGGCGAACTTCCTCGAATTTCTTGCCGTCGTGTTCTCCCGCTCGGGTTTCAGCGTGACGGAACCACGCAGCGAACCGCCCGCTCCCTTCAAAGGCGGCCGTGTAACCGTCCTTGTCGGTCGTCACCTTTTCCTTCTTCCCGTCCGGCAGCAGCACGTTCCCCTCCGAGCCGGCGACCGGCTTCCCCTTCGCGAGCAGCCGGAACCGCGTCTTGCCGCCTTCCGTGACCGGCACCACTTCCAGCGCGGCGGATTCTCCCACGGTCGCCTTGGTGCCGGTCGCGCTACCTGTCACCGCTTTCGGGTGGTACACGAGCAGCGTCGGTTTCTCGCTCTTGGTCATGAGGCCGTAAATGACATCGCCAGAAACAACCGCGGTCCCGGCGGGTAGAGTGGCCGTGAACTGGTGCGGCTCCCGTTTGGCTTCGATAGCAACGCTCTTGCCATCGGTCGTATGGCCGGTCAGTTTCAGCCCGGCGAGTTTGTCGGTCGTCACCTTCGTGTCGGGATCAAGCGTGTCACTGAACACAACAACGATGGCCTTCCCGTCTGCGCCGGGCACGACGTAAACCATGTGGGCTGTTGCCACGAACGGAGCCGCGACGAGCGCTGTGAGAACGAGTAGAGAGCGGATCATGGGTCGGTCCTTTCGGTCGGTTGGTAGTTGGAAACAAAATCGGGGCGAAAATCACTTCTTCTTGCGGCCGGCTTCGGTCCGCTTTTTCTTGGCCTCGTCGTCGAGGTTGTCCACGACGTAGGGGTCGTCCTTCTGCTCGGCGTCCATCTTCTGGTACTCGGACCAGGTGATCTTCCTGGCCGGTTCGCCCGTTGCGGGGGCGGACGACCCGCACCCGACCGATACGAGGGCGATTGCCAACAACGCGAACCGTTTCACGCACGCACTCCGTTAGTAGTTGCCGATCACTTCTCCACCCGCGCGGCTGCCAAGTGCCTTGTAGGTCGCCATCGGGATCGATTGACTGATGAACCGGACCGAGCCGTCGCAGAGGAGAAAGTTCACCCCGCCGATGTGGGAGCTGCGGAAGCTGTACTTGCCGTCTTCTGCGGTGCGGGCCGGGTCGTAAGCCCAGCTCGCGACCTGTTGGGTGTTCATCGGGGTTTCGGTGTACTGGTAACTGAAGTAGATGTGCCCGTAGTTCCACGTCGTGTCGCCGGTCCGCGCCTGCCCCGCGAGCGGGCCGCTCGTGAACGAGTACCCCTTGAGCGTGTGGTGCCCCTCGCCGGCGAGGAACGTGTTCGACGTGCCGTCGGTGATGCTCAGCAGGGTCACGCGAGCGCCTTCTTTTCCGGGGAGGATAACCCCGTCGGAGGGCGTGAACCCGTCGGCCCCCGTACCCGGTTGCCCGACGCCCTGGTAGCGGCGGTTGCCCGAGCACCAGTAGTAGCTCGACCATCCCGGGTACTGCACCGCGGTGGGTTGCGGGTCGGCAGGCGCCACGAAGGTCTTCAGTGGCATGTTCGAGATCATCTGATTGGTGAACCCGTCGCCGTCCGGGTCGGTGGTGTCGAACGGGTGCAGCTTGGGGTTGTACCGGCGGGCCATGTTGTCCTGCTCGATGTACGGGAGGATCACGGACCACCCGCTGCTGATGACGTGGAAGTTCGGGTCGACCGACGTGTACGTGCCGTCGGGGTTCGCGGTCTGCGGGTAGTAGTTGGCCAGCGGGAACGAGTTGTTCACGCCCAGGAAGTTGTGCGTCGCCAGCCCGATCTGCTTGAGATTGTTTTGACTGCTCATGCGTGCGGCGGCTTCGCGGACCTTTTGGACCGCGGGCAGGAGCAAACCGATGAGGATCGCAATAATCGCGATCACCACCAGCAATTCGATCAAGGTGAACGCCGAACGGCGTGACGGTAGAGCGCCCATTTAAAGCTCCTCGATTGGGAACAGGGACGGGAACCACAGCAGGCCGGCGACAGAAGTTATAAATAATAAAACTTAATATTCCACAGGATAACCGTATTTAATAATGAAATATCACGCAACCCTCAGCCTCGTCGGAGCTTGGGTGCGTGAAAATTGTTGTGATCTGGTCGCGGCAGACGCGACGGTCTGCAACCCGAGGAGTGGACGGATGGGGCTAGTGCATGTAGGCGGTACCGATTCCGGGCCGATAGTTTAGCGGGCTCCCTCGGAGGTTTGCCGCGCTACCGCGCCACGCGATCTCGGACATCGATTGGGAGCGGATCAAGGGTTTGCTCCCCGCGCACGGTCCGAAGAAAGGTACGCGCCGGTTCGTGGATGCGGTGCTGTTCGTGGCCCGCACGGGTATCCCGTGACGCGACGTGCCGGAACGGTTCTGGCACTGGAACGCGGTGTGGCGGCGGTTCGGGCGGTGGTCCCGGGTGGGGATCTGGAAGAACGTGTTCGAGGCGCTCCAAGATCCGGACCGGGAGTGGCTGATTCTCGCCCCCACGGTGATCCGCGCCCACCCTCCGCCACCGGATCCCCCCCAAAGCCGGTGGTACATGGCGCAATCGGGGCGAATTCGGGACCAAGATCCACGGCCGCGTGAATGCGGCTCGAACTGCTTTTCGGTGGGTACCGGTAGCGGGTCGATTACACGGGACCAAGATCCACGGCCGCGTGAATGCGGCTCGGGTTACCGACGCGGTTCGTGCCGAGTGCGGGCCAAGAGGCCGACATCACCTACGCCCCAGCTCAGTTGGAGCGAGTTCTGGCAGCGGTGGTGATTAGTGACAAGGGGTACGACCAGCAGGAACTCGTGAACGCGGTCGAGGCTCGTGGCGGTGAGGCCGTGATCCCGAGTTGGGAGAACCGGACCGTGCCACGGACCGGTACAAGGGCCGCAACTTGGTCGAGCGGTTCTGGGCCAAGGCCAAACAGTACCGCCGGATCGCCACCCGTTACGAGGAAACCGCTCGCAACTTCCTCGCATTCGTTCAAGTGGCGTCCATCATAATCCTGCTCCGGTAGACTGACGGTCCGTCTGTGCGGCCTAGAAAAACAAATTTGAATTCAAGGCCCTGACCGGTGGTGCCGATAAGTGGGGTACGGCTCGCCGGGCGGTTGTCAGCGTGGGGGACGCGGACGCCGTGCGGCGAGCAGCGTACACAGCGCACGGAGGCCGGACATGGTCCGCAAATTCATCTTCCGCAAACTACTACTGGCGTTGATCGCGGCCACCGCGCTGACCGCTAATAGCGGTTGCCTACTCAACCAGTATTCCAGCGATCCGAACATCCGGATGCAGCAATTGCTGTATCAATCGGAAGATTTGCGGCAGATCCAGAACGAGTGGCGCCGCTTCTGGTTCAACGACCAGCCCAGCCACCTGACGCCCGAGCGCGTCCACGGCGGTATCTACTAAGATCGCGCCTGCGGTTCCAACGGCTTCAACAGACGCGGGTACGGCACCGAGTGATTTGACTCGGCGCCGTACCCGTGGAACTTGAAACTTCAGGAACCCGGAACGTGGTCACTGCCCGCCGGTGCCGCTGGTCGGGGCCGTGTCCGGCCGAGCCGCTGTGCGCAGGCCGTCGCCGGTCACGCGCACGCCCAGCGTCGCGGGCTTCCCACTGTTCACCACCTTCACCAGAATCACGTTCCAGCCCTGTTTCAGTTCGACCTCGAACGTCTCCACGGGGGCCGCGGTCGACCCGTTGACCCACGCGCGCCAGGGGTTCGTGCTGTCCAGGGCGATAGCCGCCTTTTGCTTCTTCGGTGCGAACACATACGCCCGCACGTAAACGGCCGGGGTGTTCGTCGGCGCGAACGCGGCCTTCAGGTCCATTTTGCCGTTCGGCTCGGCCGCGAGGGGCTTCCACTTATCTTCCGTGATCGGGTCGATCTTGCTGCCGCTCATATCGGCCGGGAACGGTCCCGCGACCGTCGAATCGACCACCAACCCACGCAGCGATTCCTGTTCGGCCTTGCTCTTGAGGAACGCGAGCAGGTCGATGAACTGCTCGAACGTGATCTGCGACACCACGTTATCGGGCATCAGCGAGAGCTTGCTCGGCGTCAGGGCCTCGATCTCGTCCTTCGCGATGCGGTTATCGCGCCCGTTAGCGTCACGGATGACGACTTCCTTCGCGTCGTCCTTGACCTTCAGGCCCGTGTACACCTTACTGTCGGCCGTTACGAGCCGGTACGTCTGGAACCCCTCCTTGATTTCCTTGCTCGGATCGACGATCGACTCGAGCAGTTTCTCGACGGTGTGCGTGTCCCACACGCGCGTCAAGTCCGGGCCGACCGCGCCGCCCACGCCCTCGACCCGGTGGCAGGTAGCGCATGCGAGCACCTTCGTGTTGAGGTACAATTCCTTACCCTTCTTCGCGTCCCCCTTCGAGTTCACCAGAACACGGATCTTATCCACTTGCCCCGGTTCCAGCGAAAGGAGCAGGCCGCCGCGGAGCACGTCGGCGCGGAGCTTGGCGAACGCGGGGTCGTCCGCGAACTTGTTGATCGCGTCGTTCACCTGCGCAAAGAACTCGCGCGGCAACTTCTTCGCCACGAACCGCTCGCCGATCAGCTTCGCGCCGGGCTTGGTCGCGGCCAATACGGTGACGGCTTCCGTCAGGAGCGTCGGGTCGGGTTGGTCGAGTAGCGGTTCGGCCGCCGTGCGCGCCGACACGATGTCGAGTGCGGCGAGCGCCCGGAGCGATTCGGCCTTCAGGAGCGCGGGGTGCTGGCCACTGAGCAGCGTCTTGATCGGCCCGACCGCGGCCTTATCACCGAGCACGCGGAGCGCCTTCACCGCCGCAACCCGTTCCACCTGCGTGCGGTTGGAATCGCCAACGAACTCGATCAGCTTCGGGGTCGCTTCCTTGACGCGAGCCGATTCGATCGCGACGATCGCGGAGAGGCGGGTCATTTCGTCCGGGCGCGAGAGCAAATCGAGCACGAGATTCACCGCACGCGGAGCGAGAGCCGTACCGCTTGCCGTGAACACATCGACCGCGGCGAGCAGCACGTTCGCCGGCTCGTTGGGGCGCTTCGTGAGATAATTCGCGAGCGGATCGAGCGAAACGGGCGGATCGAACTGATAGTTTGTGTACGATCGCACGAGGGCCTCGCGCTGGGCGGGCGTCACGTGCGGGTGGAGCAGGATTTCGGGGATCGCGTCGGCCGCGGGCTTGGTCCGCAGCCCGAGGAACACTTCAACCGCAAGGTTCGCGCCCTTGTCGCTGGTCTGGGCGAGCGTCAACAGGGCGTCGATGCCGGGCTTACCAAGGCGCTCGATCGCCCGGACGTAAGCGTCCTTCAGGTACGCATCCGCTTCGGCGTCCTGACGCAGCGAGTTGACGAGCGTTTCACCCGACCCGTCGGCGCCGAGACGCCCGAGCCCCAGCGCGGCCGCCCGGCGCACCGCCGGTTCACGATCGCCAAGCGCCTTCAGAATCGCCTCGTACACGCGCTGGTCTTTCGGCTTCGCGTTGTACGCGAGACCGTCCACGGCGAGTCGGCGCACGTCGCCCGATTCGTCGTTCATCAACAGGCGGAACAGGTCTTCGACTTCGGGCGACCAGTTCGCTTGCAGCACGCCGAGCGCCACGAGCCGGGCGTCGCCGTCCAGCGCCCCGGAAATGAACTTCTTCAACACGAGGTCGCGCGCCTTCGGTCCGCGGCGCACCAGTTCCTTGCGGGCCTCGACGCGGTCGGTCAGGTCCGGCGCCGCGAGCGTCTTCAGCAGGTCCGCATCGGACTGCTTGCTGATCTTCGACCACGAATCCATTCCGCGGCGCGCGAGTGCGGGTTGCTCGGTGGTACCGGCCCAAGTCACGCGGTAGATGCGGCCGTTGGTCCCGTCGCCGGAGAGCTTCCCGGCGCCACCAGAGTTGGTGCGCCAGTCGCAGACGTAAATGGCCCCGTCCGGACCGGTCATCATCTGGCACGGGCGGAAGAGCGGGTCGTCGCTCTTCATGAACTCCAACTCGTTGGTGATCTTGAACGTGCTGCCGTCCGGCGCGACCTTGTACGCGCGAACCAGTTTTCGGTAGACGTCCGGGTAGTACATCAGCCCGCGGTACTGTTCCGGGATGCGGGTGTCGTGGTAGATCAGCATCCCGGCCGGCGACCCGCGCCCGGTCTTAATCATCGGGGGCACCTTACCCGGCAACTCGCCCGCGACCGCGCCGCGAACGAAGTCCGTTTGGCAGCACCGCGCACCGATCCGGAGGCGCCAGCCGAAGTCCGCGCCCTCCGCCACGTGCATGATGCGGCAGCCCTGGAACTTGCTGCCGTCTTCCTGGTCGTTGTCGGTGTGGAACAGGTTGAACTTGTCGTCGTAAGCGATGTCGCGGTACGGGTTCCGGTAGCCGATGGAGTAGGTTTCCATCTTCGAGCCGTCGGGCCGGCACCGGAAGACCGCACCGGTGCGCAGCACGGTCGCGCGGCTCCCGTCCGAGCCTTCCACGAAGTTGTCGTCGTCACCGCTCGTGAGGTAGAGCATCCCGTCGTTCCCGAGCGTGAGGCCGGAAACTTGGTGGTGGTGGAACCCGCAGAAACCCTGCGCGACCGTTTCGCGCACGTCCCACGGGCCGTTCGGCTTCGACTGCTTCCACCGGCGCACGGTCCCGCGCCCGGTCACGTAGAGCCAGCCCTCGTGGTAGAGGATGCTCGACGGTAGTTCTTCCGAAATGATGATCTGCGGCTTCTCGAACTTCCCGGTGCTCGGGGAGTATTTGAACATCTTGATGAGGTCGGTGGTGAACTTCTTCATCGTCGCGACCTGCCGCACGGTGCCGTCGCGGTAGCGGAAGGTCTCTTTCACCTCGAACCACCGGTCGCCGGTCACCGCGTCGGGGCGCCATTCCATCACGTACAGGTTGCCCTCGGGATCGAAGGTCATGCCGACGGGGTTGATGGCGTCCGGGGCTTCAACAACGATTTCCGCTTTGAAACCCTCGGGCAAATACGTGCCCTTGAGCTTCGGGTCGAACGTGCCCTGATCGACCATTTTCACCGGAAACGGCGTCGGTTTCGTCGGCGTTTGATTCGGCGCGAACTCCGGCGGGGCGGGGGGCGGGGGGGCCGCGGTCGCGTCCGGTGTGTTGGGCATTAGCCCCGTAAGAACGAGCACAAGCGACGCAAGGGAGAGCGTGCGCATGGTAGGAGGGTCTCCGCCAAATGGATGCGCGAGAAGGCAGGTGGGATGGGTAAAGATTACTGCGCGACGGGGTCAACGAGGAAGGCTAATCCGCGCGAACGGGAGCGGTTCAAGGAAGATTGGGGCGATTGAGCGGGTTATCCCGGGTCGAAGTGAGCGCACAAAAATGTCGTCGGTCTCGCGCCCGCCCATAACGGACCGGCGCGAAACCACAGAGCAGTCACATTACAGGAGCTTGGCGAGTACCACGGCGATAATGATCGCGACGCCAATAATCACGCCGGCACCGAGAGTCGCCCAGGGCGATTTCTTCGCGGGTGGTGTGGTCGTTTGCGGGCTAACTTCGCCGCCGAACGGGTTGGACGGCGTGAACGGCTCTCGCTGTGTTGCGGGTGTTTGAGCCTCGGGCGCCTCCGATCGCGGGGGTGCGGACGGGAGCGGCGCCAACACCGGGCGCGAACCCGGTTTGGCGAGCGGGTTCACCGGGGGAAGTCGCGGACCGGTTCCCCACGGCGACGCATTCGGTGCCCCGAACGGGTTGAGGGCCGGGGGCGTCAACACCGCGGCGGCGGACGCAGCTTTCACCTGGCTGCCGACCGGCGCGTTCAGCGTCGCGGCGGTATCGAGCGGCGTTTCGATGACCGCTTCGCACTCTTCCTCAGTGGTCATTCCTTCCATCGCGGCCGGACTGAGCACCGGCATCTCCTCGGCGGCCGGGAGCGGCACGCCCGTCGACACGAAGGCCTCCAGTTCGGCGACGATCTGGGCCGGCGTCTGGTACCGCGCTTTCGGGTCTTTGGCCATCATCTTCCCGACGATGACGGCCAACCCCTCGGGTACCTCGGGCCGGATCTGTCGGATCGGAGCCGGTTCCTTGGTCCGGTGCCAGAGGAGCTTTTGCGACACCGTGCCCGTGGGGAACGGCGGGTGCCCGGCGAGCAGGAAGTAGAACGTCGATCCCAGGCCGTAGATGTCCGCGCGAATGTCCACCGAGTGACTGTTCGCGACCTGTTCCGGCGCCACGTAGTCGGCCGTACCGAGCACGATCTTGTCGTCGTACTTGATGGTGAGTTGGTCGGTGTGGTCGTTCAGGAACCGGGCCAACCCCATGTCCAGAATGCGCGCGACGCCCTTGCGGTCGATGAGGATGTTGCCCGGTTTGATGTCGCGGTGAATAAGTTTGTTGCGGAAAGCGTATTCCAGCCCCCCGGCGACCTGGCGCACGTAGCTCACCGCGCGCTGGAGGTCCATCGGGCCGAACCGCTTCACCACGTCGAGCAGGTTCGGCCCGTCCACGTAGTCCATCACGATGAAGTGGAGGTTACCGTCCTGGTCGATGTCGTGCGTGCGGATGATGTTCGGGTGATCGAGGCTCCCGGCGGCGCGGGCCTCGCGGTAGAACCGCCCCAACGCAGCGGGTTGCTCGGCCTTCGCGGGGGGGAGCACCTTCACCGCGACCCGGCGGCGCATGAACATGTGCTCGCACAGGAACACCTGCCCCATGCCGCCGACCCCGACGCGCTCCAGGAGCTTGTACTTCCCGATCGTGAACCCGCGCCACTTCCCGAGCAGGAACTGTTCGGACTGGAAGTAGGTCAGCACCCCGTCCTGAACGAGTTCCTCGGCGAGTTCGCGCGGATCGACCGACGCCCCGCGCGTCAGTTGGCGCCGCTGGAGGTACCCCGAGAGCCTCGTCTCTTCCACCATGCCGCTCTTGCGGATCAACTGCAAAAGCTCTTCGATCGAGGAAGGTACGGACATCGGTCACCGTGCGTGCGGGGGCACCGCCGCCCGGAGTTCCGTTCGGGCGGGGACGTGATTTCCGCCCAACACTAGGACAGGTTCAGGTGAGACGCAAACTTCACTCGAAGCGCGGAATGCGGAGCGTGGAACGCGAAACACAAAGGGCATTTTTGCCTTCCGCGTTCCGCGCTCCACGCTCCGCGTTGGTCAAGCCCGCGATCCGAAGTACCCGGCGACGACCGCGATGATGATCCCCTCCCAGATTTTCAGTGCTTCCAAGTTCTTCTCCGCCACATTGGGGAGCACGAGGAACTGGAGGATCGTCTCCACGAACAGAAGCATCATGGCGACCGTACCGACCCAGGCGCGGATCGAGAGAAACAGGTTGTGGTTGCGCCCGATAACGAACCGGAGAAAGAGAGCAACCCCGAACCCCCGGCCAGGCACCCGAGAAGCACCGGCCACTGCGAGATTTCGTTCGTGCCGGGCGTGAGCCGGGCCGCCGCGAGTTCCGGATCCTTCCAGATCGCGAACGCGACCACCGCGGCGCTGCCGCCCACGAAGACCACGCGCATCAGCCACGGGAGCACGGCCGACGTTCGCGCGTCCGTTCCCGGGTGCGACGCGAAGGCCAAAAACACCAGCGTGAGCAGGAAGAAGTGCCCCAGCGGGACCGTTATCGTGGTACCGGCCGGGAACAGGAGCACGATCCAGAAGAACGAGCAAATCAGCACCGATAAGATACCGCGGATCGAACCGGACGGGAGACCGAACGTCGGGTACTCGTGCGGCGGAGCGAGAGCGGGCGCAACGGCCATGACGTCCTCCATTGGGTGACTTCGTCAACACATTTCTGTGACTACTGAGTGATTCGGGCGCGGCCCCTGGCTCTTTCCATTTTCCGGCGTTCGAGACGCCGCGTGCGCGGACCGGAGCCTCGTGAAGACTCGGTCCCGGGCGCTTCTGTTTCAAGGCTCGGAACTTGGAACTACCCATTGTAGCGGACTTGACGGCCGGACCCGGCGACGTAGCATGATAGTCTTCCGGCGCCGACGAAGCGTCGCGTATTCTGTTTTTGTCACCCCGGCCCGGGCCGGAAGCGGATTGCAAACGATGTCCACAACTCTCGCGAACGCGGCGACCGTCCAACAGAACTGGGTCGTCATCGACGCCACCGATCTCGTCGTCGGCCGCCTCGCGGTCACGATCGCGAACGTCCTCCGCGGCAAGCACAAGGTGACCTACACCCCGCACTGCGACACCGGTGACTTCGTCGTGGTGGTGAACGCGGAGAAGGTGCAGTTCACCGGTAAGAAGTGGGACCAGAAGGAATACCAGGACTACTCCCACTACGCCGGCGGGCAGAAGATCACCTCCGCGAAGGAGATGCTCGCCCGCAAGCCGGAAGAGATCATCCGCCGCGCCGTGAAGCGCATGATGCCGCGCGGCCCGCTCGGCTACAAGCAGCTCGGCAAGCTGAAGATCTACACCGGCAACCAGCACCCGCACCAGGCCCAACAGCCGCAAGAACTCAAACTCAAATGATTTCGGCGGGCGAAACGTAACTGGTTCCGCCCGGTTCCGATCACCGAGATACCCCACCGGCATCGTTCAAGGACTCACTGACAATGGCCGAGAAGAAGCCCGCGAAAGCCCCGAAAGCGCACCGCACCTACTACATCGCCACCGGCCGGCGCAAGACCGCCGTGGCCCGGGTCCGGGTCACCGAGGGCAAGGGGCAAGTGCTCATCAACGGCAAGCCGTTCGACCAATACTTCAACGAAGACAAGGACCGCGGCGCGGTCCTCGGGCCGTTGAAGATCACCGACCAACTGACCCGCGTGGACGTGTTCGTGACCGCCAAGGGCGGCGGCATCACCGGCCAGGCCGGGGCCGTGTCGCAGGGCCTCGCCCGCGCGATGAAGACCATGTTCAGCCCGGCGGACGAGCAGAAGGCCAAGGTCTTCGGCACCACGACCGTCATCAAGGCCCTCCGCGACGAGAAGAAGGAACAGGCCCGGGCGAAGGCCATCGCGCCGAAGCCGGCCGCACCCGCGGCCCCGGTGAACGAAGGCACGCCGCTCATCCCGGTAGGCACCGCGCCGGCAGCAGCGGCTCCCGCGTCGCCGGCCGACATCGCCAGCGGCATGGTGAAGAAGCTCCGCGACTCGGGCTACCTCACCCGCGACGCCCGCATGAAGGAACGTAAGAAGTACGGTCTCCGCGGCGCCCGCCGTGGGACGCAGTTCTCGAAGCGCTAAAGCCTTCGAGATGGTGGTTATCACGAGCCGTGTGGCAGAGGTCGGTTACAACCAACCTCTGCCACATGGCTTGGTTGTTATTTGGGATGTTTACAGTATAGCGAGTCAGACCAAGCACCGGCCGGCTCACGCCAGCCGTTCGCCTTCCGCACGCAATTCATTGCCCGAGTGCGGTTGCTGGTTGCTCTACCAATCGCGCGTTGCCCCAATTCACATCCGCTTGCACGTCTCCGGCTGGTCCGAAATCGATCACGAGCGCAAGTTCTTTCGCTCCGCGGACATCGACCTTCACCGGGATCGCGTTGCCGGCCGCGAGAGCCTTCAGTTCGGGAAGCGGAACCTCTTGACCATCGACGCGAACGCGCACGTCCGCGAGCCCCCGTTTCCCAGTTACAGCATCGAGTCCAACAACCGCCTCAAAGCGGCCGTATTTCCCCGCGAGATCGTATGTCAGCACCGTCTTCGGGTGCGTTCCGAGCCCCTTATCGAACGTCTCCTCCCCTTCCCCCGACTGAAGGAACAGCGGGTTCCCACGTACCGTGCGGTCAGCGGCCCATGCCCAGCCGTCACCGAGAAATCCGACCGTTTCCGCCTTCTTCGGCTTCAGGTCGGAGAGGTACACCGCCGGGCCTTGAAATACGTTAAGAGCCACCAGCTTCGTGAGCGGTACTTCGATCGCCGGACCGCACGCGGCCTTGCAAACGAGGGCGTTTCCCTTCAACGCGACCTCGTTCACATTTAATCGCGTACCGTCGGTGAGCACGAGGCCGGCATACGGCCCCTTCGGTCTGCGCGGGCGCACGAAACGCGGGTTGAAGCCAATAGCTGCGAGGTCCGCTAGTGGCACGTCACGCGCTGCTCCGCCGTCCGGTGTGAACTTCACGCCCGTAGCCGTGAAGCCCGTGAGCGTGCCGCGAACCGTGTCGCCGTTGCGGTACAGCAGCGCGTCGCGGGTCGGTGTACCCGCCAGCCAGGTGTATTTGGCCGGATCGGACGGGGTATCGGCTGCCGGCGGTTTCAACCACACGGCAGCGACCGCGTCGAGCGCGATCGACCAGCTCTCGTCGGTCGTTGCGTGCGTGAAGTACAGTGCTTTCGCGTCGCCGCCCGTGACTTTCCCGGGTACGCGATCCCCGACCGCGGTGATGATGTGCGCCCCGGTCGGGAACGGTGGAAGGGCGGTATTGGGCTTTCGTAGTGCAACCAAGCGCGGCACCGTCTGCGAACCACCGGTCGTGGCGACTTCCGCCCCAAGTGTGAGCGACACCGCCCGGAGTTTCCCGGTGGGGGCGCGCTCCGTAGTACCGATGACCGTGAACGCGAGCGGGTCCGATGGAGCAGAAAGAGCCAGGGACAACACGAGCGGCAGCATCATCAGCTCCGGAGCGAACGTCACCTGATCGAGGCGTCTGGACAGATAGGTTACGGTGCCACTCCCCCACTCCTCAAGAGATCCCCGCGCCCGTAGTTATGAGCGACCCTAACAATCGCTAACATTTTGGGGCCGCATCAGTGAACGGAGCACCGTTCCGAGTGAAAGAGTTCTAACTACTAATATTTCAAATACTTCTGACACATCTCCCCTTCGGCAATCGCGAAAACAATCACTAACAACGGCTAACATTTCGCTAACAAGCCCCCTCACGTGTGCACCCAAAGTACCGGCACGTTCTGCGAGAAGTGCTCCGGCCAACACACTCATTATACACAACATGAACAAAAGAATACCGTCTTGCAACCGGAATTGGCTAACTGCTTGCGTTTGCCTTGGTTCGGATCGCGGCGGTCGGCAGTAGGCTTTCAGCAAGCGAGCGAGCGATTAGCGCCTGATCGGGTTACGAAATGGAACACGAAAATAATCAAGAGTTACCAATTATATATCAATTAATATTATGATTAACAGCCCATAACACCACGACACTGCCACGCAATTTTTCCCACGCGGCTTCGATAAGAGCATGCGGGGAAGACTCGCTCCCCACCCGCGAAGACAATAGGGGCCGCGCCGTCAGTACCGGATCGCGAACCCGGCTCCCGTGAAGAAATCGTCCGCGTGCTTGTTCAGTCCCACACCGAACCGGATGTCGAGCTGGAAGTTGGGCGTGACTTGGTAGAGAAAACCGCCGTTGTAGTAGTACTCCGGCCCGACCTGTGTCGGTGTCGCGCCCGAAGGAAAAAGGGCGAAGCACTCGGTGTACGCACTGAGGCGCTTGGTGAGCGTGTACCCGACCGAAAGCGACTGAGCATACGAAAAGTACCCGTGGTCGTCCTCTTCCGCGTTCGCGAACACGCTGCTCCCGGCGAGTGAGATGCGGTCCGGGATGACGTCCCACGAGTACAGGAACAGTAGCCCGGGCAGCACCTTGTTGGACCCTTGTTCGCGCGACCCGGTCGGGAGGGTCATTTGAAGGGTCACGGCCGTTTCGGGCAAAATGCCGTCCTGCTTCGTCAGAGCAAACTTGGACGCCAAATAAAGGTCCTGGGGACCGGTTTGGAGATTGACCCCGGCGGGGTTCGCGGGGTCCGCGGCGCGCGTGTGCAAGAAGTTTTGCCCGATTTGGACCTCGAACCAGTCGGCAAATATCCCGACCCGCACCAGTGCCTCCAAGAAAGCGTGCGAGTTCATGCGACTCGCGCCGCGGCCGTCCGAGGTGAACGTGTACCCGCTTTCGAGCTGAATCCGATTCCGACCGATGGTCCGACTCGAATTGGTAAAGTCCGGGCGCTCGGTCACGATGGGGTCCGGCTCCTCCGACTTCTTCTCTCCACCGTTTTTGTCCCCGTTCGGCTCGTCGTCGCCGGGCTCCTTGCCCCCGGCCTCGTTCTTGTCGGGTTCTTTTTTGTCGTCCTCGTCAGGCGCTCTTCTCGCCCTTCCACGAGAAGAGCGCCTGACGAGTGCGGTACTCCGGTAACGGGCGGTTGACGGCCATACACCCGGTGCAGAGTAAGAGAACCGTCATCAGAATTACGACCAGCCTTCGGTCCACGGGGCGCCTCCGGTCCGATGATGCCGATTGTGTGGGTAACTACGACTGCCGAATTTGAATCAATTGTGACGCTCTGGCGGATATCGACTTTTTGGGCGCACGGCTCCATGTAAATGACCGCAGATCGCGGTCCGGAACCGCGTGTGATTGTTCTCCCCGGGCCGAGCGGGACGTTCCCGCCAGCTCCGACGATCGGTTGGTTCCGCCCCCCTGGGAGAAGGAGAGTTCGTAATGAGCTGGTTTCGTAATCTGAAAATGGCAGCGAAGCTGGGTATCAGCTTCGCCATCCTGGTTCTCCTGGTCGCGTGTACCGGGGGGCTCGGGTTGCAAGGGTTGGGACAAGTCAACGACCGCGCCGAAGACATCGCCAAGCACGCCGACGGCCTCAACCACGTTCAGGAAGCCAACGGGGAACTGCTCCGGATCTCGCGCGCCGTCCGGAACGCGATCCTGGACACCGACGCGGCCGGCGTCGATAAACGGGCGGCCGACATCCGCCGGGCGGACCAGCGGTTCCGGACCGAGTTTGAAGAGTACCGGCGAACGATCGTCAAAAACGACACGAAAGTCAAAGCGGCCGAAGTCGAGCGGCAGTTCAACGAGCTGCGCCCGCTCCAGGACGAAATCGTGACCCTGGCACGGGCACAGAAAGACGAGGAGGCCAAGGCCCGGCTCCCGCGCATCCGGGCGATCGCCGATTCGATGGAAGAAAAGATCAATGCGCTGGTCGAGTCGAAGCAGGAACTCATCAAACAGGCCCAGACCGACGCGAGCGCGACCTACGCCCAACTCCGCGGGATCGTGACGACCGTTGTGATCGGGGCGTGCGCCCTGGCCGTAGCCCTCGGGGTCGGGCTGTCGCGGCTCACCGCCCGTCCGCTCCAGAAAACGATGCACGTCCTCGAAGCCGTGGCGAAGGGCGACCTCACGCACCGGGCCGAAGTCACGTCCGTGGACGAGATCGGGCAAATGTCCGCGGCGCTGAACGTCGCCATTGGCGCGCTCGTGGCCGCCAAGGAAGCCGAGCGCGCCCAGGTCGAACGGGACCGCGAGCGCGCCGCGCGGGAAGCGGGCGAGGCGCGCGAGCGCACCGAGCGCGAGGCCGCGGCCACCCGCGCGCAAGCCGAACTGGAGCGGGCGCAAGCGGCCGAACTCAAGAGCCGGATCGACACGATCATTACGACGGTTAGCTCCCTGGCCGCAGGGGACTTCACGCAAGAGATCCCGGACCTGGGTACCGACTCGGTCGGGCAAATGGCGCACTCACTGAACAAGGCCGTCGTTTCGGTGCGAACCGCTCTGGAAGGTGTGCGCGAGGTGTCCGAGCAACTCGCCGACGCCTCGGGCCAACTGTCCGCGGCCAGCGACGAGATCTCCACCGGCGCCCAGGAACAAGCGAGCAGCCTCGAAGAAACCGCCAGCACGCTCGAAGAGATCACCGCCACCGTGCGCCAGAACTCCGACAGCGCACAGCAGGCCCGGCAGTTGGCGAGCAACTCCAAGGAGATCGCGGAGCGCGGGGGCCAAGTCGTCGGCAACGCGGTTGACGCGATGAGCGAGATCAATCAGTCCTCGAAGAAGATTGCGGACATTATTACGACCATCGACGAAATCGCGTTCCAAACCAACCTGCTCGCGCTCAACGCCGCCGTCGAAGCCGCACGAGCCGGCGAGCAGGGGCGCGGGTTCGCCGTCGTCGCATCCGAAGTCCGAAACCTCGCCCAGCGCTCCGCGACCGCAGCGAAGGAAATCAAGTCGCTGATTGAGGACTCGGTGAAGAAGGTCGACGCGGGCACCGAACTCGTCAACCGCTCGGGCTCGACGCTCGGCGACATCGTGACGAGCGTGAAGCGCGTGACCGATCTCATCACCGAGATCGCGGCCGCGGGCAAGGAGCAGTCGGTGGGGATCGAACAGGTGAACAAGGCCGTGTCGCAGATGGACTCGGTCACCCAGCGCAACGCCTCGCAGACCGAAGAGATGTCGGCGACCGCCCAGACCCTCACCGATCAAGCCTCGCAGCTCCGAGACCTCGTCGCTCGGTTCAAACTCAGCGACGCGCGCCCCGTTCCGCGTTCCACGAGCAAGCCCGTTTGTGCGAAGGCCCCGGCCACCAAGCCCCGGCCCGCGGTCGCTCGGGCCATGAGCAAGACCCACGAACGTGAATCGTTCAGTGGTACTGGTAGTGACGAATTTACCGAGTTCTAACGCCCGCACCATCGTGTATCATGGTGAGCAGTCGGGGCTTCGGGAGGGAGCTGTTTCTTCACTCCCGAAGCCCCGATTGCTCGCGTCATTGAATCGCGGTTTCTTGCCTTAGCTGATTTCTCAGCCGTCTCATTAGCTCAACCGCCCATCAAGATAAAAGATTCGACCGCACGAGCGATTGCGAGCTAGAGATTAAGTGGATTCACCAAAGACAATATTTCGCCCCCGGCCGCAACGCGGATCGGGTTACGCGAGAACATATTTTTCGGGCGGGACCAAACCATGAAAACGTTCAACAACCTGGGGGTCGGTACCCGTCTGATTGTGGGGTTCCTCCTACTCGCCGTGGCCAGCGCCGGTGTCGGCTACTTCGCTCTCACGTCCATGAGCGACATGAACGCGGCGCTGGAGAACGCGAACGCGAACCTGATCCCCTCGATTAACGCGCTGAACGACATGCGCGGGAAGGGCGTCAACACGATCCAGCGCAACGAGCGCACCCTGATCCTGTCGGCCCGGAGCAAGAACGAAGAAGCGTACCGCGGCGCTGTAACCGGTCTGGAAAAGGCCTGGGTCAACATCCGGGACGGGTACACGCGGTACGAATCGTATCCCATGATCGAGAGGGAAAAGCAGCTCTGGGGCGAGTTCCGCCCGCGCCTGGAGGAGTTCCGCCGGGACCACGAAGCGACGATGGCGGCCCTTAAATCCGGTGATCTCGATAAGGCCGAGAAGCTGTGCCTCGGATCGACCGCGAACGCGAACAAGATGGGCGACGCCTTGGACGCCCTCATCGACCTCCAAAAAGAAGTTGGTGAGAAAGATGCGGGCGAAGCGCGCAAGGAGTACGCCGCGGCCCGGACGACGATGTTCGTGGTGATCGGGGGCGCGATGCTCGCGGCCCTGGGGTTGGGAATCTTCTTCCGGGGGTTGGTCGTGCGCCCGTTGGCCGCGACCGTACAGGTGCTCCGGGCCGTATCCACCGGCGACCTGACGCAGAAGGCCGTAGTAACCTCGACCGACGAGTTCGGGCAGATGGGCGCGGCCCTCAACGCCACGGTCCAGGGCATCCACATCGCGCTCCAACAAGACAAGGTGAGCTGGGAAGCCGTCGGTAAGCAGCGCGAACAGAACGCGGACTTCGCGGCTCAAATTGTGGCTATTGGCAAGTCCCAGGCGGTAATCGAGTTCAAGCTCGATGGGACCATCGTGAGCGCCAACGAAAACTTCCTGCGCACGGTGGGGTACAGTCAGCCCGAGATCCAGGGGCGCCACCACAGCATGTTTGTACCCCCGGCCCTTGCCTCCGGTTCCGAGTACCGCGATTTCTGGAGCCGGCTCAACCGCGGGGAATCCGTCGCGGGCGAGTTCAAGCGCATCGGCAAGGGGGGCAAGGAGGTCTGGATTCAGGCCTCGTACAACCCGATCCCGGACCTCAACGGCAAGCCGTACAAGGTCGTCAAGTACGCCACCGACATCACCGCCGCCAAGAACATGGAGCACAAGGTCAAAGAGGACACGATCGAGCTGAAACAGAAGGTCGCGACCATCATGACCGCGGTCAACGCACTGGCCGCGGGGGACTTCACCCAAGAGGCCCCGGACCTGGGCACCGACGAAATCGGCCAAATGTCCGCCGCGCTCAACAAAGCCATGATCTCGGTGCGCGAAGCCCTGGAGGGCGTGCGCGAGGTGTCCGAGCAGCTCGCCGACGCCTCGGGTCAACTGTCCTCGGCCAGCGACGAGATTTCCACCGGCGCCCAGGAACAAGCGAGCAGCCTCGAAGAAACCGCCAGCACGCTCGAAGAAATCACCGCGACCGTGCGCCAGAACTCGGACAGCGCCCAACAAGCCCGCCAACTCGCCAGCAACTCCAAGGAAATCGCCGAGAAGGGAGGGCAGGTTGTGGGGCACGCGGTGGGCGCGATGAGCGAGATCAACGAGGCCTCGAAGAAGATCGCGGACATCATCACGACGATTGATGAGATCGCGTTCCAGACCAACCTACTCGCGCTCAACGCCGCCGTCGAAGCCGCACGAGCCGGCGAGCAAGGGCGCGGGTTCGCCGTCGTCGCATCCGAAGTCCGCAACCTCGCTCAACGCTCCGCGACCGCGGCCAAGGAAATCAAGTCTTTGATCGAGGACTCGGTGAAGAAGGTCGATGCGGGTACGGAACTGGTGAACCAGTCCGGTTCCACACTCGGAGATATCGTAACGAGCGTGAAGCGCGTGACGGACATCATCACGGAGATCGCGGCGGCCAGCAAAGAACAGTCCACGGGCATCGACCAGGTCAACAAGGCCGTTTCGCAGATGGACTCCGTCACCCAGCGCAACGCCTCGCAGACCGAAGAAATGTCGGCCACGGCTCAAACGCTTACGGATCAGGCCGGACAACTTCGCGACCTCGTCGCCCGGTTCAAACTCGGGCACGACGAGCGCCCCGCCCCCAGGCCCACCCACAAGGCCCCCGGAGCAAGCCCTCGAACCCTAAGCCCCGGCCCGCGGTCGCCCGGGCCATGAGCAAGACCCACGAGCTCGACCGGCTCGGTGGCGGTGGCGGTGGTGGAGACGACGGCTTCACGGAGTTCTAAGGTCGTCCGCCCCGCATTGAGTTGTCCCCGAAGTTGAGGAACCCGTTGTGAAGTGTGGAGGGTGGATCGCGTTCGGATGCTGGTTAGCCGCACTGGTGGGGGGCGTGGGCTTTTTATCGGCCCACCAGTTCACCCCGGGCCAGAGCGGACCGGCCCCGCGCCAGTTGAGTGAAGCGGAAACCGGTACGAAGCGGGCCGAGCGCCCGCGCGTGATGATGTTCGTCCACCCGCACTGTCCGTGCAGCCCGGTTTCCCTGCGCAACTTCGCGAAGGCGGTCGCGGGAACCGGGGCCGAGGCCGTGATTTACGTAACCGCAGAAGACCCGGCCGCGACCCCGAACGGCCGGGTCGCACGGGTTTGCGCGGCCGAGTTGCGCGCCGACCCGGACGGGGCGGTCGCCAAACAGTTCGGGGCCATGACGTCCGGCCACGTGCTCCTGTACGGCGCCGACGGGCGCCTGGTGTTCGAGGGCGGCATCACCGACGGGCGCGGGCACGAGGGGGACAACCCCGGCCTGCGTGCCGTCACCGCCCGATTGTCCGGAACCGAAAACGAACCGGTGTCGTTCCCCGTATTCGGCTGTCCCCTACAGTAAATTCCCGCCATGAGTGCCGCACCGCTAAAGCCCGCCCCCACCGCCCACGCCGAAGAACTGTTCCGCACCGCGGTGGCCAGCAACCGCGCCCGCGCCGACCGGCTCTTCGCCGGCCTCATGGTGGCGCAGTGGGTGCTGGTGATCGTGCTGGCCGTGGTCGTCAGCCCGCGCGCCTGGGCCGGGGCCGAATCGGGAACGCACCCCCACATATGGGTAGCGGTTCTGCTCGGCGCGGTGTGCGCGGCGGCGCCCGCGTACCTCGCGGTCAACAAGCCCGGGGACATGGCGAACGGGTTCGTGGTCGCCGTCTCCCAGATGGTCATGGGCATCCTGATTATGCACCTGACCGGCGGGCGCATCGAGTCGCACTTCCACGTGTTCGCGTCCATCGGGATGCTCGCCGTGTACCGCGACTGGCGCGTGCTCGTGCTGGCCGTGGGGGTCGCGGCGGTGGACCACATCGCCCGCGGGTTCCTCTGGTGGCAGTCGGCTTACGGGTCCAGCCCGTACAGCAACTGGCTGTGGCTGGAGCACGCGGCCTGGGCGCTGTTCTCGATGCCCGTTCTGGCCTGGATGTGCGTGCTCAGCACGGACGAAATGCGCACGCAGGCGACGCGCGAGGCCGCGCTCCCAACGCGGGTTCCCTGGCTCTTCAGCAAGCCCTCCAGGGCGCAGGCGCGCGCACTACGGTGTCAGGCCTGTGGAAGGTTCCGGTCGTGGAGACGCGGGCGCTGATGGCCGAGTTCTACAAGAACCTCTGGGCGCGCGAGGCCGCGCTCGCCGAAGCGGAACGCGCGTCGGGCGCCAATCTGCAAGCGATCGCCGCCCAAGCGCAGGAAATTCGCGAGCGCACGGAGCGCGAGACCGCCGAGCGGACCGCGCGCGAAGCCGAGGCCGAACGGGTCCGCCAAACCGAGCGCCAGCAGGCGGAAGACCTGCGGCGCAAGGCCGATATCATCCTGACCGGGATCACCGCCCTGGCCGCAGGGGACTTCACGCACCAGACGCCCGAAATGGGCACCGACGTTATTGGTCAGATGGCCGCGGCACTGAGCAAGGCCGTCGTTTCCGTGCGCGAAGCCCTGGAGGGCGTGCGCGAGGTGTCCGAGCAACTCGCCGATGCCTCGAGCCAGCTCTCCTCGGCCAGTGAAGAGATCTCCACGGGCGCCCAGGAGCAGGCGTCGAGCCTCGAAGAAACCGCCAGCACCCTCGAACAGATCACGGCCCGCGTGCGCCAGAACTCCGACAGCGCGCAACAGGCCCGGCAACTCGCCAACAACTCCAAGGAGATCGCCGAGCGCGGGGGCCAAGTCGTCGGCAGCGCGGTCACCGCTATGAATGCGATCAACCAGTCGTCGAAAAAGATCGCGGACATCATCACGACGATCGATGAGATCGCGTTCCAGACCAACCTGCTCGCGCTCAACGCCGCCGTCGAAGCCGCGCGAGCCGGGGAGCAGGGCCGCGGGTTCGCCGTCGTCGCGTCCGAGGTCCGTAACCTCGCTCAGCGCTCCGCGACCGCGGCGAAAGAAATCAAAGACCTGATCGAGGACTCGGTCAAGAAGGTCGACGCGGGTACCGAACTCGTGAACCGGTCGGGTGCTACGCTCGGGGACATTGTGACTTCGGTCACGCGCGTGACGGACCTCGTCACGGAGATCGCCGCCGCGGGCAAGGAGCAGTCCACCGGTATCGATCAGGTCAGCAAAGCCGTCTCGCAAATGGACGAAGTCACCCAGCGCAACGCGGCCCAAACCGAAGAAATGTCGGCCACGGCCCAAACGCTTACGGACCAGGCCGGCCAGCTCCGCGACCTCGTCACCCGGTTCAGGCTCAGCCACAACGAAAGTAGCGCCCCGGCCCGGCCCACACGAGGCACGCGCCCTAAAGCCAAACCCAAAGCGCCGGTTCACAAGCCGCGCCCCGGCGCGAGCCGCCCGGTGAAGAGCAAACACACCCACGAACTCGACCGACTCGGTTCGGGCGGCGACGACGGCTTCACCGAGTTCTGATCATTGAATCGCATCACTCCGGCGCGGGTAGCGAGAGCATCCACACCGCGAACGACGCGAGCCAGTGCTCGCCCGCGTAGTCCCCGCTCGAAACGTGCTTTAACCCGGCCTCGGCGTGCTTCGCGGCGGAAGCGGCCAGCGCCTTGCGCGCCGGGTCGTCTTTCGGGAGCGCGGTGATGATGCCGCGCAAGCACCACGCGCGACTGAGGTTCAGGCCGTCGAGGTGAACGAGTTGCGGGTCGGTGCGGTCGGTAACGGTCGCGGGGCCGAACAGGTTCGCGGGTTCGCCTTTGACCGCGCCGGGCAGGTACCTGTGGAACCACGCGGCGAACTCGGCCGGTGGAAGTACCCGGCGCATGAGGTCCGCTTCGCACAAACTCGGGGAGAGGAAGTCGGCCCCGTCCGGTTCCCAGCGCGCGGGCGCGTCCGCGTCCTTCGCGTAGTACGCCTTCGCCCGTTCCTCGATCAGCTCTTGTAGCTTCTTGTTTCCGGTCGCCTTTGCGTAGTCGTGCGCGAACGTGAGGCCGAACGCGGTGTTCGAGTGAACCCCGGCGCGGATCGGGTACGTCTGCTTCGGGAAGTATTCGATGTACCGGTTGGCGATCAGTTCCGCGAGCGGACGCAGGTTCTCGGCCCACGCCTTCGCGTCCGGGTCGTCCCAAGTGTGCAGCTCTTCCGAGAGTTTTAGCAACCACGCCCAGCCGTAGGGACGCTCGAACGACTTCGCTTCTGGTCGATTGAAATACTCGACTTCGGTCTTAATGTTTGCCGCAGTCAGGTGTTCCGCGAGAACGGCGCGAATATCCTTCGCTTGCGGGAGCGTCGGGTGCGCCCGCAGCACGCGGACCAGCATCCAGTGCCCGTGAACGGCGGAGTGCCAGTCGTAACAGCCGTAGAACGCGGGGTGCAGCGCCTTGGGCGTCTTGGTGTCCTTGTCGTCGAGCAGCACGTGCCCCGGCTTGTTGGGGAACTCCTTCTTCGCCCCCTTCAGCGCGAGTTTGGCGAACGCGGACGCCCACTCCGGGGTGAGCGTCTCGCCTTTCGGTGTCGCGGGCGGTTCGGCCGCTGGCATGGCGCTGAGTACCACTAAAGGAAGTAGGAGCAACAACAGGATACGCGACATAGCAGCTTTCGTTTGTGTGCAGCGACCAGAACCGCGATCGTCTTCCGTCACTTACCGTAGATGTCTGCGGCGGCTTTCTCGAACGCCGAGCGCGCCTTCGCGCCGTCTCCCGGGAAGCCCGCGTGCTGGACCATGTACACTGTTACGAGCTTTTTGTCTGGATCGATCCACACGTTCGTAGCGAACGCCCCGCCGTGACCGCACGGCCCCGCGACCGCCGGGCCGTCCTTCTTCGACTTGCGCGTCGTGCTCAGACCCAAGCCGTAACCGCTCTCCCCCTTCGCCTTGTCGAGCAGCGTGTCGGTTTGGGTGCCGGTCATTGCGCGAATCGAATCTTCGGAAAGCAAGCGCTTTTCGCCGTGCGTACCGCCGCGCAGGACCATCTGCCCGAACGCGGCCACGTCCCGCGCCGTGGAGAACAACCCACCGCCCGGGCACGGGTGCCGCGTCGAGTCGCTGAGCGGGTACGCCAGCGGCGAAATGGGCATCGCTTCCAGTCCCTTGCCGTCCTTACTCGGGCGGTAGGTCTTCGCGAGCCGCTTCAGTTGCTCGCTCGTGGGGCGCCAGGTCGTTTCGGTCATCCCGAGCGGCCCGAACAGCCGCTTCGCCATGAACTCTTCGTAGGAAAGGCCGCTGGCCACTTCGATGATGCGCCCCGCGGTGTTGATGCCCGCGTTCGAGTACACGTATTTCGCGCCCGGCTCGTACTGGAGCGGCGTGATGGCGTAACTGCCCACCGCGTCCTTGAGCAGCAATTTGTCGATGGTCGGAGTTTCGAGCGCGGAACCGAACGGCATTCCGCTCGTGTGGCGCAGGCAATCCCGGATCGTGGGCACGCGGCCCGGCTTCTTTAACAGCACCGTGTCCTTGTCCTGGAACACGGCCATCCACTGCGTTTTGAATTCCGGCAGGTACTTCTCGATCGGGTCGTCGAGCGCGACCTTCCCCTCGTCGACGAGCATCATGAGCCCCGCGGCCGTCATGGGCTTGGTCATCGACGCGATCCAGAACAGGTCGTCCGGCTTCATCGCGATCTTGGCCTCGCGATCGGCGAAGCCCACGGTTTCGACGGTCAGCACCTTGTCCGGCGACGCGACCAACACGACCGCGCCCGCGAGCTGGTTCTTTTCGACGAACGGTTGCAGGCTGTCCGCGACCCGCGGATCAGCGGCGCGAGCGGACGGGGCGAACACGAGCAGCGCGAACAGGAACGCGCGAGAGAGGCGCATCGGTGGAACCTTGGGTTCGTGGGTAGGTGGCCGGCCCCACGCAGATTACGGGATGTCCCGAACGTTTGCAGCCATTTTCGCCCCACCGCGATCGTTAGCCCCGCGCGGCTAACATTTGCTAACGTTTCCGCCCCAGCCGCCTCAACGGTGCGTTTTCCCAGGCGTTTTTCACACCCGCGGCTAACATTCGATGAATGCGCGCACCCTAGTTTTTGGGCGAACAACCAGCGCGAGCGACGCACGTTGCCCCACCCGCTCGTTAACACTCGCGGTTCGCCCGCGCCTCTTGGCAAACAGACGGTGCAAGGCGGCCGGTGGAGAGCGACTCGCGTGCAACCCCGGCGAACCGCGAGTGTTAACGAGCGGGCGGCAGCGACTACACCAGTCACTCGCCAAGCACTCGGCTCGCAATATGAACATAAATACATTATACGCACATCTCGGTGCGGCGCAACCGAAATAAGCCGAACGATTACCCCAAAATAACGGGAGTAACCCACGGTCCGTTCACTCTTTACAGTTTGCCCTGGACGCGCGTCTGAGGAAAGGGCGTATACTAACGGCAATGGCACAGGACGAACCCATGACCCCGCGCCGCAAGAAGCCGCCCGTTCCGCTCCCGCCGCTGGACGGCCCGTTCGTGGCGATCGACTTCGAGACGGCCGACAACGGCCCCGATAGCGCCTGCGCGGTGGGGGTAGTTCGAGTGGAAAACTCGAAGATCGTTCACCGCGAAGCAATACTGATCCGCCCGCCGCGCGAGCGCATTCTGTTCACTTACGTTCACGGCATCACGTGGCCGATGGTGAAAAGCGCGCCGGTCTTCAAAGATGTGTGGTCGAAGGTCGCCCCGGTACTCGAAGGGGTGAAGTTCCTCGCCGCACACAACGCCCCGTTCGACCGGCGCGTGCTGTCCGCGTGCTGCGCCGCGGCGGAACTGGCGGCCCCCGCCCTGCCCTTCGTCTGCACAGTTCAGCTCGCGCGCCGAAAGTGGGCGCTCAAACCCGCGAACCTGCCCGCGGTGTGTCGGCGTCTTGGGATCGGCCTGATGCACCACGACGCCGGGTCCGACGCCGAAGCGTGCGCCCGGATCGTGATCGCCGCCGCGTTCCCTGGAAGCGATCACGACCATTCTTGAGTTTGGTCCGCTCGCGGAGCGAGCGGTTGGCTACCGTGGGCTACAGGCAAATCCATCACCAGGAAATCCAAGCCCCGCTCGCGGGCTAACGCAGGCCAACACCGGACAGGCCGCCCGCGGTCCCAGGTTCATTCCAGCATGAGGGCCGCGAGCGCGAGCGTGCCGAGGCCGTAGAACGTGTACTCCACATCAGTGTGTTCGTCCCACAACCCACCGCGGAACCCGCCGATGGGTCGCTCGCACTCTTCGGCGTAGCGCTGGATCGCGTCCCAGTCGAGCTTGTTCGCATGGCCGAGTTGGTCCAACGTCCAGCTCCCGGTGAACGTCGAGAGCAGGTCCGCTGCGGGGATACGATCGTTTGCTCGAAGCCCGCCCTCGAACGGCGAAGGGAGCGCCGCGAGGAACGTCGCGGTGCCGGTGCGGGCCGTGTCGTCGAGTGCGCCGAGGATCTGGAGCAACCCCACGCCCGCGGCGGTGGGGTTCGTACCGCTCCGCTTCATCGCGGAGATTTCCACGTACCCGCCGTCGTCGCGCCGGCGCGATTTCACGAACGCGGCCAGTTTCTCCGCATCCGGGGAGGAGCGCCCAAGAAGCTGCAAACAGAGCGTGACGAGGAAACTGGTGTAAGTGCTGCCGTACAGCGCGCCGGGCGTTTTACCGTAGCCTCCGTCTGGGGTGCGAAACGTTTCGAGCGTGGCCGCGACGCGCTCAGGCCAGTCGGCAGGGGCGTCTGCCAACACATCGGGACCGCCACCCAACGGAACCAGATAGCAACTCACGACGAGCGAGAAGAAGTCCACCACGCCCGCGCTGCCGGTCATCTTCGTGCGGAGGAAGTTCGCGGCCTTGTTGCAGACGTCTTCGTTCAGTGCTTGAAGCACTGCCAGCGAGCGCAGCGCGAACCCGGTGTAATAAAGATCGGACCCGCCCTCGCGCCCGGAGAACCCGCCGTCCGGGTTCTGGGCTTCGAGCAGGTACGTGGTGTTCCGCTCGCGCTGGTCCGCGGGCAAGCGCTCGATCCCTGCGAGCAACCGGGTCGTGAGGCGCACCAGGTACGGTTCTACTTCGGTCACAGTTGCCCTTCCAGGATCTCGCGCACGCGGGCCGGGATCTCCAGGGACTCGATCTGGTCCGAGTTGGTGCCCCGACAATACACCGAGGTCATGCGCCCGACCGCGATCGGTTCGCCGCGCTGGTTCGTGAAGTCGAACCGGTAGCCCACGGACTTCTTCCCGAGCTTCTCCAGGCGCACCGCGATCGTCAGCACGTCCGAGAACTTCGCCGGTTTCTGATAGTCACACGTCACCGAAACGCGCGGGAACCCCCACTTCACGCCGTCCTCGATCCAACTCACGGACAATCCTCGTGCGCGGAGGAAGTCCGTCTCCGCTACTTCCATAAAGCGGAAGAAGTTCGAGAAGTGCATGATGCCGGCCATGTCGGTGTCCCCGAACTCGACGCGGCGCGTGATGCTGAATGGGGTCGTCATACGGGAGTCGGTGCCTGGGTGCGGACGAACTGGTTCAGGAGCGCGACGGTGTCGCGTGCCATCGTGTCGGCGGTGAAGCGCTCGCGCACAGCGGTTTCGCCCGCGCGCCCGGCGCGCCCGCGGAACTCGTGATCGGTCAGCACGCGGTGCAGCCCGCCGGCGAGTTCATCGATCGAGTCCGGGTCCACGAGCAACCCGCCGCTGGTAGACTCGACCAGTTCCGGGAACGAGCCGTGTGCGGGCAGCACAACGGGCACGCCGTTGGCCCACGCTTCGAGCACGTACAGCCCCTTCGGTTCGCGGTACACCGTGGGCACGCAGAGCACATCGATGTTGCGCATGAATCGCACTTTGTCTTCGTGCGTAGGACTCTCGACGTGCTCGAAATCGGCGATCAGCCCCGCGCTCGTGAGGCGCTTGATCTGCTCCTCGAAGTACGGCCGGTTGTTCTCGCCCATCCACCCGCTGGCCCGGAGCTTCGCGTCCGGTGCGCCGGGCGTTTGGCGCAACCGAATGAACGCTTCCACAACGCGGTGGAACCCTTTTTCTGGGCAGATCCGGGCGAAGTACCCGATCGTGAGCGGGCGCGTGGGGTTCGCGTCCGCGGGTCCACCGTGACCCGTGAGGCTGATGCCAGGCGGAACGACGTAGATGTTCTCGCGGGCCACTCCCATGTACCCGGCCATGTGATCGGCGTAGTACGCGCTCGTGCTGATGTACGCATCCACGGAGCGCCCGTTCTCGCGAATCAGCTCGAAACACTTCTGCCGTTCGTGCTCCGAGAGCTCGTCCAGGAAGATGTCGTCGCCCTGGAGCGTGACGAACACCGGTACCCCGAGCGCTTGCTTCACCGAGGGAATGGCGCCGGACAGCAGCGCGTTGGTGAACAGCACCACGTCCGGTTTCTCGTCCCGGAGGTACTCCACCAATTTCTCGACCTCTTTGGCCTGATTTCCGCGTGCGCCGCGCAGCATCGAAATAGTGAGCTCGGCCTGCTCGCTGTACTTCGCGCGCACGGCGAACCGCGACACCCACTTCAGGAGCCAACGGAAGTTGAACAGCCGATCGAGGAACCGCGGCGTGTGGCGGAACAGCCAGAACTTCTGTTCGAGGTAGATGTTCACGCCGCCGAAGAAGACCTTTTGCTGCGACGCATCCGGCTCGTCCACTTTGATGGGCATGTACGCGGGGATGAGCAGCGCGTCGTGCCCGAGGCGCCGGAGCGCGGTGACGAGCGTGTTGTCCCGCATGCAACTGCCGCAATACATGCCCGCGGCGCCGGCGGTGATGAACGCGATTCGCATGGCCCGCCCGGGGTGAACGATACTTCACGTTTTCTTACGGCGGATACCGGACCGCGGCGAACGGCTTTCAGAGTGGGAGTACGGAAGGCAAATCAGTAAGCGGAACCGCGGATCACGCAGATAACGCGGATCAGACAACGGAAGAATGCGTATTTGGTTTACAGGGCCGTTTAGTTCTCGCGGATGCGTCACTCCACCCGCTCTTCCTGCGCCTCGAACGCGCGAAGGAGTAACGCGCGGTGGATCGTTGAGTGTGCAAAAGTAAACAGGCACGGGAAGCACGCGCGAGTGCCAACGAGCGGGTGGAGTAAAGGCCCTGTGACCCGCGGATTTCTTCTGGATAACCAACCTGTTAATGCGTATACTTTAGCAGGAGAGTTCCCGATGGCCCGACCGCGTCAACGAAACGTGGCCACCGGATTTGCGCGAGTGGCTCGTTTTGAGGGATTCGCGGGCGAAATTTGGTCGAATCTGTCGTCTGCGTTAGCCGAATGTTAGCAGAAATCGGCCCAAAAACGGTGAATTGAGAGCGGTTTTGGAGCCGGAAGTAACAGGGAAACAAGCAGTTGGCGCGTATCGGCGAAGAGGGACACGGGGCCGGTTTCCCAAAACGTTAGCAAATGTTAGCCCCGCTGCCCGATCCACCCCGTGGAGACTTTTGTGCCCGTTCACCGCATCAGCGCCGAAGCCACGATTTCGGCTCCCGCGTCGATGGTTTACGCCACCATCGCGGACTACCGCGACGGGCACCCGCTCATCCTTCCGCGCCCGCCGTTCGTGTCCCTGGACGTGGAGCAAGGCGGTATCGGCGCCGGCACTGTTATTCGGTTCCAGATGCGCATGCTCGGCGCCACGCGCACCATGCGGGCCACGATCTCGGAGCCGGAACCCGGGCGCGTGCTCGTGGAGACGGACGTGGAGGGCAAGATCGTCACGACGTTCACGGTCGATCCGGTCGAGGGCGGGCAGAAGGCGCGCGTGACGATCGCGACCGACATGAAGGTTCACGGGTGGCCGGTCGGCTGGCTCGAACGGCGCCTCGTCACGCGACTGTTGCAACCGGTGTACGCTCGGGAAATCGCGCAACTCGGCGCTGTGGCAACGGATCGGGCGAAAACGTGATCGGAGATGATCTTCTGAACTCGTGGGTCCGCGCTCGCCGATAGTAGCGAGTCACGACCGAATCTCTCTATCGCGCTGGATCCCGGACCGATGCCCGAACTGACTCTGAACCGCAACGACCGCCGCCCGGTCCCGATGGTGTGCATGTACTGCGGCGCGACCGCCACCACGAAACAGGAATGGCGGGTCGTCAATCACAAGCCGAGCCAAGGCGGGGGCGGTGGAGGTGATCTGTCGGTGGTTCCACTCGGCGATGATCCCATTTCGGCGGTGTTCGGGCTACTCATGCTGCCGTTCGTGCTGTGGGAACTGCTGAAGGGGATTGTGTCGGCGATCGGTGCGCTCGTCGGGTTCGTGACAAAGCCCCGAAGTGCAGCGACGCCCGCGCCCAAACCGGCCGCGCCGGTCGATCCACCGACGATGCTCGTCGCGGTCACGACTTGCGACCGGCACCGCCGGTTCCGCGACCGGTTCGTGTGGATCGGCTTCGTGATGTCGCTTGGGCTGGTCGCACTGTGGGCGTGGGCGATTGTTGTCACGCGACGGGTGATGGGCACCGAGAACACGGACCTGGCCGTCACGCTGGTGATGACGGCGATCTTCTCAACAGTTGTGCTGCCGCTCGCGCTGTCGGTTTGGTACGTATTTGCCGGTCCTGTACTCGTGGACCGCGTGACCGAGAACGAAGTGGTGCTCGATCGGGTGCGCCAGTCGTACTTCGATGCGACCGGCACCGCGCCGAAGGGGTAGGACATACGGATGTCGCCGTTGAACTCCGCCCTTGCGGACGAAGTTCAACGGCGACGGTGGGGAATCGTGCTTGTGGTGCGGTTCACGCCGCGGCGCGGGTTTCCGTGCTCGTGACCGCGTCCGCCGGCAGGAAGCCGTGCTTCGCGAGCGCGCCGCGGAGCTTGCGCATGGCTTCCGTCCAACTGAACGACGGGGCACGCTGAGCGGCGGCGGTGCCGAACCGGTCGGCAGTGGCGCGGTCGGCGAACACCTCGCGCATCCGGGCGATGAGGTGGTCGTTGTCCGGGTCGGCCCACATGCCGGAGTAGATCTTGTTCTTGGCTTCGATGAGCTTGTAGCCGACCTCGTAGCCGACGGCCGAATCGAAGACCTCGCCGACGGCGCTGAACGTAGTGCTCACGAGCGGCACCCCGCACCCCATCGCTTCGAGCAGGTGCAGCCCGAACCCCTCGCCGTAGGAGGCGTTCACGTAGCACGTGAGCGAGCGGTACCAGTCGGCCAGTTCGTGCGGCGTGAGGCTGCCGTGGACGACCTCGATGCGCGAGTCGCCGTGGGTCTTCACCATCGGCGAGCGCGGGGTGATCTTCACCTTGAGGCGCACGTCGCGCTGGTTCGGGAACGCCTTCACGAACAGGTCGATAACGCGCTGGACGTTCTTGCGCAGCCCGCCCTCGTCGAGCGCGCCGGCGGTGCCGAACGTGCAGATCTCCGGGCCGCTGTTAGCCGGGCGCGGGGAGAACACCTCGGGGTCGTAGCCCAGCGGCACGACCTCCATCGGCACCGTGACGCCGTTGGCCCGGAAGCTGTCCACGCCCCACTGACTCGGGATGAGCAGCAGGCCACACTTGTTCAGGTACTTCGCGGACCCGTGCGGCAGCGTATCGGTTTCCCACATGGTCCAGGCCGCGGTGCGCACGCCCGGGCGGAACCGGTGGAGCAGGTGCGGCGGGATGATCGCGAGGCGCGGCTCGTCGAACGTGTACATCCGCTCGGTGGGGACGGCCTCGTCCGGCACGAACTTCGGGTTCATGAACGCGCGCGGGTCGCGGAACACGTGGATGTTGGACGCGGTCAGCCCGACGAGCGTCTTCAGCACGACGTGGTCGTACCCGCCGTGGCCGTGGATGTGGCCGGCGAGGTACAGCGGCGGGCCGGTGCGGACCGGCACGAAGAACCCGGCCGGGCGCAGCCCGTGGCGCGGGGAGCGCAACTTGTTGAAGAACCGGCTGAACTGCCCGGAGGCGAGCCAGCTCGCCGCGCGGCACGACGCACGGAACGCCCCGCGAAAGTCCCGCGTGTACATCAACAGGTTGAGTTTCGTGCGAATCGCGGGGATCAGCCCGGCGCGGCCGGTCGCGTCTGCCATTTCGGTACTCCATTACCGGGACGGCGGATGGTAAAGTTGCGCCCGAAAAAATCAAGCCGAACTGCGAACCGAGGGGAGATGAGGTGCGTGTGGAAGTGCCACGCCCGCTCGTTAACACTCGCGGTTCGCCAAGAGCCTCTTGGCGAACCGCGAGTGTTAACAAGCGGGTGTAGTGAGTGACGCAGCTAGCAGAACCCAGCTCCAACGGCGAACGGTCCGATTTACTTCGGCGCGATGGTGATCTGCGCCTTGGGCTTCATCATCGTGATGACGGACTCGCGGAGCCGCATCGCGTAGAGCATCTGCACGTCTTCCTTCACGCCCTTGTCCTCGAACTTCTTGGGCGCGCCCTGGCGCCGCGAGGTCACGAGGATCAGGTGGTAGCCGAACTCGGTGGCGACCACGTCGCTCATCTCATACGGTTTGAGCCCGAACGCGGTCTTCGCGAACGGCTCGACCATCGCCCCGGCGCGCGGGAAGAAGTTCAAGTCGCCGCCGTCCTTCTTGGACGGGCAGGTGGAGTACTCCTTCGCGTAGGCCGCGAACAGTTCGTCGGTCTTGTTGGTCCGGGCCTGTTCCTTCGCGAGCGCGTCCGCGGTGGGCGGCAGCGCGGCGACGGCCTTGGCCGCTTCCTGCTCCACCACCTGCTTGATCCCGCGCAGCTTCTGGGCCGCGTCCTTCTGCTTGGCCTCGTCCGTGCCCGGCGTCATGAGGATGTGGCGCGCGCGGACCATCGTGCCGTCGAACACCTCGGGGCTGCTGTCGAACAGTTGCTTGAGGGCCGCGTCGGTGCCCTGCTGCTGGACGAACTTCTCCCACTTCATCTGGGCCGTCACCTCGGTCCGGAACTCGGCCTCGGTGAGCATCATCGCTTCGAGTTCTTTGGTGTAGTCCTTCTTCGCGTCGGTCAGCTCCTTCTTCAGGTCGCCGATGAGCTTGTTCACGTCCTTCTCGTCGACCGTCACCTTGAGGAGGGTGAGGTACTCGTCGATAAGGGCGTTCTCGATCAGGTGAGCCATGATCTCTTTGCGGGCCATCTCCTTGTGCGCGTCCGGGAACTGGCGCAGCGCGCGGTAAACGGCGACCTCGGGAATGGCCTTCCCGTTAACAGTGGCAGCGGTCCCGGTGGGGCGCACTTCGGGCGCCTTGGCCGCGGGCGTCACGGACGGGGCCACACCGGGGAGTCCGGCAGCGGCGCCGGGTGCCCCACCGACCGGCGGGGTCGCGGGTACACCTGCGGGCGGGGTAGCGGGCGGCGCGCCCGGCGCCGGCGGTTGGGCCGCGGCCGACGCGGTCAGGGCCGAACCGAGAACCAGGGCCGCGGCCCCGCGAATCGACTTGCGCATCTCGGACTTCCTCCAGGCGAATCGGGTGCCCATATCGCCCCCCAAGGCACCCCGGGTTCACAAAGGCCGAGGTGATAGCGTGGGTAAGCGGAGGCGTCAAGTCAGAGTTGCGGGCGGATTCAGGGCCGTTGAACGCCTGGTCTTGGTGAGCCGCGCGTGCTAGCGAGCGGCTGGGGACTTCCCGCGCTTGTCGTAGCGCACGTAGCGGTACGGCGACTTCCGGAACACGTCGTCGATCAGCTCGAACAGGTCCGGGTCGTACTTAGCGAGTTTCTCGCGCGTGTTGATGTCGTTGTGGACACCCGCGTTCGGCGGGCTATTGCAGTCAAAGTAAGATTGCACACCCTCGGCGAAATACTCGCTGGCGTTGGTCGCGGCGTAGGTGTCCTTCCATAACCCTCGCTCGATCGCCCGTGTGTAGGTCGCACGGAGTCTGGCCTCGAACTTCGGTTCCGCCGTGCGCAGACCGTACTGGTGGATACAGTGGCCGAACTCGTGGATCAGAATGTTCTCGCGCGGGTACCGGTCGCCTCGCAGGTTCAACAGGTTCTCCTCGCCGCACGACGTGACGCGCCCGCCCAACCCGCGTGCGCGCTTGTCCCAGTAGTCTTTGGGCGTCATGTTCCGCTGTTCGGGTACGTCCGTGGTCATTTCGGTGGGCGCCATCACGACGAACCGGCAATTGGCCTTCACGAGCGCCCGAGTGACGTCGTCACGGTCCGCGAGCATCATCCCAATGAGGTACCGGGCCTCTGCGAGCGCAGCGTCCGATACTTTTTCCGACGCGAGAATGGGAAGCCCTTTATAATCGGCTGCTTTCGCGTAAAAGGGATCGAGTTTAAGTGCTTTGCGGAGCTCCTCCAACACCGGACGGACGATCGCCCGCGGCGCCGGTGCGACGTCACGCGGTTCGGACGCTCCGGCAACGGGCGACAGCAGCGATGCGTGCAGCACGAGAACCGCAACCACAGCGAACCAACGCACGGGGCGCATGGCGATCGTCTCCGGTTCGTAACGAGGACCGCGAATATCGTAACGCACGCGAAACGCACAGGTATGATCGAATCGTGAAACCCATTCGCGTGCTTCCGGGAGAGGGCCATGCGCAGCGCGACCTACGCCAGTCTCGGGGCGATACTCTTCGCGTTCGTTTCCCCCGCCGCCGATCCCAAGCCGGACGCGGTCACAAAAGATCAGATCGAAAGCGACCTGAAGCTCGTGCCGAAGGTGTTCGGCGACACGCGGATCATCGAAGCCGGCACGCAGCCGTACATCGAGTTCAAGCTGGTCAACACCTCCAAAACGCGCACGCACAAGGTGGTGAAGCCCGGTGACGGCTCCGAATGCGGCTGGCGCGATCCGTGGGTTCACGTGACCGCGGAGCAGCGCGGCGTGGACGGCTCGTGGACGGCAATGCAGCGCCAATCGTTCGGGCGGTGCGGGCTGTTCGATTGGGACTGGCCGAAGGACGTGGTCGAACTGAAGCCGGGCGCGGAACTCGCGCTCTCGGACTGGTACTCACCGGCACGGTTTGAGTTCCAGTACCCGGGCAAGGTGCGCCTGACCGGGCACTATGCTTACCGCGCCACTGGCGGAAAAGACGGCAAACCGCGCCCGGACGCGGAGAGCGGACGCATGGCCGGCGTGCCGCTGTTCGAGGTGCGCTCGGAGCCGGTCGAGTTCGAGGTGGTGCGATCGTTCGACGTTCGCGCCAAGGTGAAAAAGGCTCTGAAAGTCGGTGTCGAGATGAAGGCCAGTGAGGTGATTGAAATCACCGTCACGAACACATCGAACAAGCAGCAAGCGGTGGGCAACATCAGCCGAAACGGTTACGGGGTCGGCATCACCCCGTACTCCGAGAACGTGACCACGATCGTGTTCAAGGTCGTACCGGTTTACAGCGCCTTGAAGTTCCTGGCGCCCGGCGAGACCGTAACGGTATTCGGTGGCGGGGGCTTCGCGGGCAAGGTCGACGGATCGTGGAAAGGCCTCAAGGCGGGTACGGTCCGCGTGCGGGTGAGTTACAGCCTCCCGACCGACAGTTCCGCCACTCACGTTGTGTTTGCTGATACCGAAGTGCGCGTGGAGTGATTGCTGCGATCCGTCAGATTTCGTCCTCGGGTATCTCGGCGAAGTGCTCGATGTGATACCCGGAGTAGATCCTGCCGGACCGGTGGTCCGCAACGACACAGTGACCGGGCATGTTCGGGATTTCGCCGAAGTAGACGTACACCCCGTCCCGGGTAAAGGGGTAACGGTCGCGGTACTCAACGGGCAGCAGATCGACTTGGAACCGGACGAGGCTGTACTGACGCGGGTTCGGATGGGGCATAACGCGCTCGGCGGAAACAAAAGCGGGTGTACCAGCACAAAGCCCTGGCCCACCCGACAGAAAGTCACGTCCACCCGGCCTACGGCAACTGCACGTTTTCCATCACGAACGGCACTTCGACGATTACGGGGCGCGGGCCGACGAGTACTAGCTTCGCGGGAGTGCCCGCGTCCTTGCGGAACGTCATATTGAGGTTCTGGATCATCATCGTTCCGTCGTCGCTGGAATCGTTGAACGCGCCGTTGTTCTGGGAAGGCATCTGCTTACCGTTCGCGTCGAACGCCTGCACGACCGGGGTTTGAGTCGCGCGCGGCGATTCGGGCCAGATGCCGCCGGGGTTGAGCCCGCGGCGCGCGTTCACGGCCCACGGCGAGGGGTGCTCCAACCGCACCTGAACGGTGACTCCCGCGTTGCCCTTCGGCTCACCTATGGACACCACCGTCAAGCGCGTTTGCCCCGCCCCCTCGAACGCCACTCCTGTATTCTTTGCCAGATCCGTGATCGTGATGAGGTTCTGATTCGGCATCTGAATCTCGCCGAGTACGTGCCCCTCCATGCGCTTGATGCTGCGAGCGGTAGGTGTGCCGAGTTTCAGCGGCACGCTCACCATGCGCGGGTTCGCAATCGTTTCAGCCGGGATCGGCATCCCCGTCCGCGGATCGAACCGACCTCCGAACCCGCCCCCGAATCCCCCACCCACGAACACCGCCCCTCCGCCCCACGCGGCAACGCCCTCGAACTCCCCCCCCTGCGCGACCGGCCTCGCACTCCCGGCCCCGCCCAGGCGCCCGGCGTCATCAACGAGCTTGTGAACCTTCACCCCGACCACGTCCTGCCAGTTCAGGCCCGGGAGCGGCGCGACGTCGAAGCACAGGGTCGTTTCGCCCGTACCGAGCGTGACGCGGTGCCCGGAAAATGTTCGCGGCATCACGAGCACGCGAACGGCCGAGTCGCGGGCACCCGGCAGGCGCTCACCCCTACCGTCGATCAGCACGATGGGTACCGCGTCCGGGAGCGGGACCGTGGGCGGCGGGACGTACACCCGGCGCCCGTGCGGTTGCTGTTTGGGTACGGCGAGTTCGAGCCGGTGCGCTTCGCACAACCCGGCCGCGGCGCAGAACTGTTCGAGCGCCTCCCACACCGGAACCTCGCCCGCGGTCACACACGTGACCTTCCGGAGCGGGTCCGCGATTCGGGCCGGGTCGAGCGCAAGGTTCAGCTTGGTGCGCGTTTTCAGGTCGTTGATCGCGCTGCCGAGCGGCATGTCGCGGTACGCGAGCGCGATTTTCTTCGGCACCAGCATTTTGCTGCTGTCCGAGCGGCGCTCGAGTTTGAAGAGAATAACGGCCGCGCGCTGGCGCACTTCGGGGTTATCCGATTTGCCCGCGTCGCGCAATGGGGCGATCGCCTCTGCTCCGGCTTTCTCCAGTTCCGAAACGGCCGATTCGCGGTCGCGGAAATCTTCGGCCCCGAGGCGTGCGATCAGTTGTGCGATCCGCGATTGAGTAGCGGCCGCGGGCACTGGCGCCGATACGCTCGTTCCTGGCGCCGCTGGTGCGGGTGCTGGAGGATTCCCGCCAACCGAGCCGATGGCCAGCCCGCACGTCCCGATCGCCGCGAACAGCCGCCTCATGTTGTGCCCCTTCAAGATGTGGAGAAGCGACTCAATACTACCCGCGGAGTCAAGCCGTTCGCAACCGGCCAGACCGCGCGAGTTACGATTCGTGTGAACCGGTGACACGTGTGCGGCCGGGCGCGGCGCGAGCGATTATTACGCCCCAAGTCCCCTGCTCCGCCCCTCCGCCTCTCATCTTCTCCAGCCGCAATCATGACGCCCGCCCCGTCGATGTCCAACTCGCGAACCGACTCGTGCGCTGGCGCCGCCCGGTGCGCACTGGCCGGAACCGACGCGACCGCTACAATTTGTACTCCTACACGCCCGGCACAAAATCCGGCTGATGCGCGACGCGACCGCGTCGGGTGCAGGCCGGCCGGGGTGAACATGAGCCGCTGCGTGCGGCCGAAAGGTGTTTCGATGTCTCTCGGGTTGATTGGCTACAAAGTCGGGATGACGCAGATTTTCACGGCCGAAGGTAAGGCCGAACCGGTCACGGTGCTGCAACTCGGGCCGTGCCCCGTGCTCCAGATCAAGTACCCCACCGCCCAGAGCGAGCGCACGGGCACCGTCCGGAAGGACGGCTACACCGCGGTGCAACTCGGGTTCAAGGACAAGAAGCGCAAGAGCGCGACCCGCCCGGAACAGGGCCACGTCGCCGCCGCGCTGAAGTCGAAGCGCAAGGACGTGCGCCAGAAGGCCGGCGTGGTGCTGCCCCCGAAGGCGGACTGCGAGCCGCAGCGCGTGATCCGCGAGTTCCGCCTCGACGTGGGCGGCGCGTTCGTGGACACCGCCTCGGTGAAGGCCGGCCCCGCCGAAGCGACCTTCAAGGTCGAGCGCATCAAGGTGAGCGGCGAGGGCGCGACCAAAAAGTTCGAGGCGTACAGCGAAGAAATGACGGTGAAGGTCGGCGACAAGCTGACCATCGATCAGGTGTTCAAGGACGTGCTCGCGGTGGACGTGATCGGCACCACGAAGGGCCGCGGGTACTCGGGCGTTATGAAGCGCCACAACTTCGACGGTATGCCGGCCGCGCACGGCTCGAAGAAGAACCACCGGCAGCCCGGTTCGACGTCGTCGCTCGCCAGCAACCGTGGTAGCGGCCGCCCGAAGAAGGGCCGCAACCTGGCCGGTCAGTACGGGAACGAGCGGGTCACGATCCGCAACCTGACCATCGTGAAGGTGGACACGGAGAACAACCTGCTGCTGATCCGCGGCGGCATCCCGGGGTTCCCGGGCGCGGTCGTTCAGGTCCGCCCGACGAACAAGGTCGGCCCCGGCTCGCCGAAGGCCAAGACCAAGCAGCGCGAGGCCCCCGCGGTCGCGGCCAAGAAGAAGTAACCCACCGCTAACGTGCAACACGACGCCCACCCGCAAACGGGTGGGCGTCGTGCGTTTATGGGATTATCAAGCACGCGAATCGGTGCAGTGACTGATTCCACTTCAGGTCGAGATGCGTCACATCTCAAGCAGTGACACCAAGCTGTTGAGTTCTCGTGGTTGCGCAACTGCACCCGCTCGTTAGCACGCGCGGTTCGTCTAAGCGCCAAGGCGAACGGCCGCTGTAAGCCGGCCGGTGAGTGGCTCGATGCCACTACAGAACACATTTGGCGCCCTTGTTCGTAAGGGCGCCGGGGCACCGCGCGGTTGGTGAACCCCGCCCGCAAGGGCGGCGGGTTGTTTGATCCAACCGCATTCGGGCGCTCCTTGTACTCCCGCTCGGGCTTACACCCGCCGCCCTTGCGGGCGGGGTTCACCAACAACCGCACAACAACCGGTCACCGCAGATTCCACCGGCCGGCTCACACCGGCCGTTCGCGCGTGAGTGAAACCTCCATTCACCATCCCAGGTATTCAGAGAGCGGGCGCCGAAATCGGTTTGTAACAACAGCAGATGTGAGCCGCGAATTGCGTTAGCGCGGGCTTACTGCCAGGGTAAAATAATTCGTGTTGCGAAACGAATGTATTAAGGACGGTGTCTCCACAACATGGAGGATCTGTCGTGTACAGAGAGTCTAATACACCTCATGTTCTAGTGTACTATGGTGTCGGCCCGCAACGGCAGCCAGAACAAAAAAATGAACAAAATATAGATAAACATTATAGCCAATTGATCGACTGGCTTGGCAGCAAGGACTCGCCAAAGCACAGCGAACTATTGGATCGAATCAAAGAAGATCAAGATAAATTACCCAACGCCATTGCGAGTGATGAAAAGGCAATCGCGGAAGGGCTCAGTTACGGACCGAAACAATTCGTTGGAACAGTAGTCTTTACCGACAAATATGCACGGGAAGGCTACGCGCTGGCGCACCGTAGGGGTGCCTCGGAGCGCCGAATCCCGCTAGCGGTGCCGCCCGCAACACTAAACGCAGAACGGGCGCACCCGCTTTTACGTCCCCAAGTGTTCTCCAACGCGCTCAAAGTCGCGACCGACTTCGCAGCCGAAAGCGGGTCGTCGATTGTTTTGATCGTCAAATCTCACGGCGACCAGAACCTCGCACTGACCGGTCTGATGGCCGAGTTGCTTGAAGCTCGCTCTAGTGAGGAACTGTTTTGGGCGCTAGATGCGTGCCAACCCAATGCGCCCGTTGTAGCAGAACAAAGAGCCCTGGGGGTGCATAATCTGGGGCATGCGTTTCTGGGTCGGCGTTTCTTAGGGCACGTGCAGTTAGGCCGATACTTCTTGGGGCAAAACGAGTTAGGGCACTCGTTCCTGGGCCGATACTTCTTGGGGCTTAATCATTTAGGGCACAATCACCTCGACCGAACCTTTCTGGGGCAACGGCATCTGGGTCAGCGATTCCTGGGGCACCGGTTTCTGGGGCGAATCTTACTCGGTCACGAACTTGGCCGCGCGCTTCTACTCGGCAAATACCGTAACGGAGTGGGCACGTCCAAGTGGGAATTCGCCACGCGGCTGAAAGCGGCCTGCAAGCGTGGGCGGATCGAGATGGTCGCGATCGAAGCATGTGACGCGCGCCTTCCCGATCCGATCGTGCGGCACTTGCCCTCCACGCTCCGGGTGCTCACGCTGACCGAACCGCAATCGTACACGAATGTCAACTATCCGGCCGCATTTGACCGGATGCGTCATGGCAATCAGTCGCTCCCGGATGCGCTGACAGACGTACTGTCGGAAAACGGGCTGTTCCAAAGACAACGGTGAGCACGCGAACGGCGCCGGGCCTACTTCTTCGCCCGCGCGCCTTCGAGCAGCTTTACGACGTCCTTCGCCCCCTGCGTGCGGGCCAACGAGAGCGGCGTGTTGCCGGCCGCGTCCGCCGCGTCGGGCTTCGCCCCAGCGCCCAACAGGTACTCGACCATCTCAGTCCGCCCCGTCAGGGCCGCGAGCATCAGCGGCGTCTTACCCGTTTCACTCGCGCCGTTTACGTCCGCTCCAGCCGTGACCAGCAACTTCGCGAGCGGCACGCTCCCCTTAAACGCCGCTCCGTCCAGCGCGGTGAACCCCATCTTGTTGCGGTGCCCCAACCCGGGTTTCGGCTGCTTCAAGACGACTTCGACCGCATCGGCATGCCCGTAGTAGGTCGCGAGAATCAGCAGCGTGTCGCCGCGGGTATTCGCCTCGTCCGCGGGGAACCCGGCGGCGAAATACTCCTTGAGCGTCTTGGCGTCCCCCTCGCGTGCAGCCCGGAACGCGAGTTCCTTGAGCTTGGCGCGCGTCGCATCGTCGAGCACGACCGGGGCGGCAGGTGCGGAAGGAGGCGCAGACGAAGCAGTGAGCGCGGTCAACAGAATCAGAGACGCGAACATGGATCGGTCCTCGGGTATGGGAACACGAATTGTGCGGTTCGTACCCGGGGTTGAAACCCCGGGTGTGGTCTCGGCCCGCCGGCGCGGGTGGTGCGCTACTTCACAGCCAGCGTCTTCGCGATCGTTTCGACGTCGGAGACTTCGACCCCGACCGCCTTGGCCAACCGGGTGCCGTAGTCGACGTCGGCCGCGTAGAAGTGGGCCAGCACCTTCTTCTTCACGTCCGCGTTCTTCACTTGGCCCAGATCGCCCGCGAGGTTCTTAATCAGGTTCGTTTTCTCGGTATCGGTGAACGACCGGTACAGTTCGCCCGCTTGCCGGAAGTTCAGTTCCTTGGCGATCGGCTGTTGCTGAACGGTACCGCTGAGCGGGAGCTTGCTGTACTCGGCCGACGCGGTATCGCGGCGCCCGCCGACCGCGCTCGGCTCGTAATTCACGTCGCTCGCCGTGTGGCCGAAGTTCATGGCCCCGGCCTGATTGTTATTCGCCACCGGCGCGAGCGGCCGGTTCACGGGCAGCATCAGGTAGTTGGTGCCGACGCGGTACCGCTGGGTGTCCGGGTAGCTGAACAGCCGCCCCTGGAGCAGCCGGTCCTCGCTCGGTTCGATCCCCGGAACCACCATGCCCGGTGCGAACGCGGCCTGTTCGGTGAACTCAAAGAAATTGTCCGGCACCTTATTCAGCGTCAGCGTGCCGAACGTCACCTCCGGCACCCCGGTCCACACCTTCGTCGCGTCGAGCGGATCAAAATCGAACTTGCCCAAGTCCTTCGGGTCGAGCATTTGAACGCACAGATCCCAAGCCGGGAAGTTCCCGGCCCGGATGTTTTCGTACAGGTCTTCCGTGTGCCCGCTGTGGTTCTTGGCGCTGGCGGTCGCCGCTTCTTCCGCGGTCGCGGGCTTGTGGCCCTGCTTCGAGCGCCAGTGGAACTTCACGTAGGTCACCTCACCTCGCGCGCTCACCAGTTTGAATGAGTGAACGCCGAACCCGTCCATCTGCCGCAAATTCGTCGGCGTGCCCTGATCGCTGTACACGAACGTGAGCATGTGCGTCGATTCGGGCAGGTGGCTGAAGAAATCGAAGAACCGATTGGGGTCTTGCTGATTCGTGACCGGGCTGGGTTTGAGGCTGTGAACCATGTCTGGGAACTTCATCGCGTCGCGAATAAAGAACACAGGCAGGTTGTTGCCCACCAAGTCCCAGTTGCCCTCCTCGGTGTAGAACTTCACGGCGAACCCGCGCGGGTCGCGGAGTTGCTCGGGCGAGCCGCCCGGGTGAATCACGGTACTGAACCGGAGGAACACCGGAGTCTTCTTCCCCTTCTCGGCGAACAGCTTGGCCTTCGTGTGTTGCGAGAAGTCCCCGGCGCTCACGAACTCGCCGTGCGCCCCGACCCCGCGGGCGTGGACCACGCGCTCCGGGATGCGCTCGCGGTCGAACCGCGCGAGTTTCTGGATGAGGTGGAAGTTGTCCAGCGTGACCGGGCCGTTCGGCCCCGCCGTGCGGCTGTTCTGGTTGTTACCGACCGGCTGCCCACCGTCCTCGGTGAGCGGGCGCGGCTGAGAGACGGGTGCGGCGGGGTCGGGTGTGCCCGGGGCAGGCGCGGGCGGTTGGGCCTGAGAATACGCCACCGCGCCGACGAGGGCGACAGCGAGGGCCGGGCGGAAAACACGTGCGACGGACATGAGCACCTCCGGGGTAAGGGACCGGGTCGAACGACCTCTTCACCCAGAATAGCCGCGCACGAAACAAGTTAAACCCGATCCAACCATCGTTATCCATCGCCATTACCAATTGAAAATCACGCCGCACGCAACGAGTGCCACACGGGATGGTCCACCCGTTCGTTGGCACGCGGTTCACCAAGACTGAGGCGAACGGCCGGTGGAACCCGCGGTGACCGGTTGTTGTGCGCGGTTGGTGAACCCCGCCCGCAAGGGCGGCGGGTGTAAGCCCGAGCGGGAGTACAAGGAGCGCCCGAATGCGGGTGGATCAAACAACCCGCCGCCCTTGCGGGCGGGGTTCACCAACCGCGCGGTACCCCGGCGCCCTTACGAAAGGGCCAAATGTGTTCTGTAGTGGCTTCGAGCTGCCTACCGGCCGGCTCACACCGACCGTTCGCCTCGAGTCTTGTCGCACCTCGCGTGCCGAAGGGCGGGTGGAATTACGCATTTGAATCCTGTCGATCCTGTTAATCCTGTCAAAAAACGCTTCTTAACCGAGTCACATATCACTGGCCAACACATCACTGACACAAACGAGCAAAATCGAAACAAATTGAACGCATGACCAGACACTTGGCCGGCGTATAATGGGGAACCTGACGGGCCAGTACGCAAGCACAGGGTAAAAGCGAAGTGATCGCACGCGGAATTTGCCAGAATACGGTTTCTCACAAGATACTACCACCGAAATAGTTACGATGAATACGCACCACTTTACGGCCCCAGAATGTTAGCAATTGTTAGCCGTTATTAACGGGCGCCCGAGTTCACGAGTTGCGGCGCCCAGATTCTCGTAAGACGCGGTCGCGTGTCGGAACCGGGGACATACAAACACCTGTGAATGAAACGCGATAGGCGCCGGTTCGTCGTGAGTCGGGCGCGGGCGTTTCTCAACAGGAGTGCTCTCCCAATGCGTGTCCCGCGCGTCCTGGGGCCGATGACATGTGCGCTACTCGCCGCGGCGGTCGCCCCCGCGGTGCTCCCGAAGGCGGCTGAACCCGGCCCCGCCCCCGACGGGTGGAAACTGGTCTGGAGCGACGAGTTCGACGGGAAGGAGATCGACCGGTCCAAGTGGGACTTCGAGTTGGGCAACGGGTTCTACAACTACGACGCGAACATGTGGATCAGCGGGTGGGGCAACAACGAACTGCAATACTACACGCGCGAGCCCGAGAACGCATTCGTCAAGGACGGCGGGCTGCACATCCGGGCCATCAAGGAATCGTACAACGGCTGCGGATACACCTCCGCCCGGATGAAGTCCCGCAAGCGCGACGGGAGCGAGTTGTTCAGCAAGAAGTACGGCCGGTTCGAGTTCCGCGCCAAGCTCCCGACGGGCCAGGGCGTGTGGCCCGCACTCTGGATGTTGCCGCAATCCGACAAGTACGGCACCTGGGCCTCGTCCGGCGAGATCGACGTGATGGAAGCGCGGGGCCAGGAGCCGACGAAGGTACTCGGCACGCTCCACTACGGCTCGCGCTGGCCGAACAACGCGCACAGCAGCAAGACCTACGATCTACCGAATAAGGGGACGATCGCGGACTTCCACGAATACGCCCTCGAATGGGAGCCGGGGCAGATCAGTTGGTCCGTGGACGGCAAAGTGTATGCGACCCAAACGTCCTGGTGGAGCAGCAGTAAACTCGACGGCGATAAGGGCGTGAAGCCGCGCCAGGAATCGGACCTCAATGCGTGGCCGGCGCCGTTCGATCAGCCGTTCTACCTCGTGATGAACGTCGCGGTGGGCGGGAAGTTCCTGGGCAACCCGGACAAGAATACGAAGTTCCCGGTGGAGATGGTGGTCGATTACGTCCGGGTCTACGACAAGGTGGGCGGGTACGGCGCCACCAAGCCGCGCGGCTCGGGCGCGCTCCCGTTCGGGAAATGAGTGGGGCGACACGTGCCGCCGTTGTCGCTTACAATCGGGTGGTAACCTCGTCCAAACCGCGATTGAGGAACGCTCGTGGCCCGAAAGCGAATCGGCGGCCTGCCCGCCCGGTACTCCTTCATCCTGAACCCGTACTCCGACGTGCGGTTGAGCAAGTGCCCGCGGTGCGAGAAGCTGACGCACATGCGGAAATTCCCGCTCCTGATCGACATCAAGGAGTACGGCCCGCTCGCGCTCGGCAAGACGTGCCGGTACTGCTCGAAGTGCGAGTTGATTATGGCCCACAAGAACGAACTCGACGCGGAGATCAATCACGCCATGACGCGCCTCGCCCCGGCCGCGGTCGGGAATGAGTACGTGGTGTTGGGGACGATGGAACGAAAGGTGTGGCAGCAGGGATTAACGAACAGCAAGCCACTGGCCGAGGCACTGGAGCACTTCGCCGAATTCAAGAAGGTGCTGACGCTCGAAGTTCAACCGGGCGGGTGGTTCCCGGCCGAAGGCCCCAGAAAAACGAACGGCGCGGGCTAACAGCCGCGCCGGGCCAACTCGCTACTTGATGAGGCCCTGTTTGATGGCGGCTTCGAGTTTGGCCGTGTCGCCGGGGTGCCCGTGCCACAGCACCTTGCCCGCCGAGTTGAGCAACACGGCCGTCGGGTAGCGATTGACACCCAGGCGGTCCCGGACGCTGCCCGGTTTCACCGGTTCGATGAAGACCGCGTAGTTCAAGTTATGGTCTTGCGCGTACTTCCCGGCGGCCGCGGCGCGCTCCTTTTGGGGCAGGTCGTCGCACAACACGCCCATCACCTGGAGCCCGTTCGCGCCGTAACGCGACTGCAAGTCCTTCAGGATCGGGATCACCTTGGGGCAGTGCAGACACGACGACTCCATGAACTCGACCAACACGAGCGAGCCGTCTTCGATCATCGAGTCCGAGTCCCAGGTGCGCTCCATTGGGTCGAGCAGGGTGAACTTGTCGGCCGTGCGCCCCGCGTTTGTGCCCATCGAGGAACCGCTTCCCCCCACCGGATTCACTGGCGGCGGCAGCTTCGGCACCGGCGGGCCGTTCGGGTTGGGGATGCTCGCGGGGGGCGGCGTGCGCGGGTCACGCGGGCCGTCCGCAGTGGACTCTGGACGAACTGGTTTCGGCGAGGGCACCAGATCGTCCGGCCCCGGGACGAGGCCACTCGGCGGCGCAACGCCGGGCGTTTTGGGCGGGGGTGCTGCGTTGTTCGCGCTGCCGATCGTTGCAGGCGGCACCCCGGTCGTCGGACCAGCCGGCCCCCACGCATCGCCCGGTGGTTTGGGACGAACCGGCTGAGGGGTCGACGGCGCGGCCCCCATCGGCGGGATGTAGTCGCTGCCCTTATCCGAGGGTTTCGGGGAGGGCGGGAAGGTACCCGTGGGCGGGGCGACGTCGTCGCGCAAGAGGATCAAGAGGGTCGCGTTCGGAACCTTCGTTTGGGCACCGCCCGATAGTTGTTTGCCGTCCTGCGTCGCGATGGCCGTAACTTCGTAGCTCTTGCCCTGCTTGAAACCGGGGGAGAAGAAGTACCCCTCCGCGTCCGTGTAGAGGCCCACTTCGAGTGGAGTCGCCGGCGCCCCGACCTGCTCGACGCGCACATACACGTTGCGCGCCGGTTTGCCGTAGGGATCGAGGACGCGACCACCGAGCGAGTCTTGAGCCGCAGTCTTCGGGTCGAAGTTCGGGTCTTTGGGGTTCGTCGGACCGGTGGATTTGGGAACGCTCGTGCCGGAACCGGGGAGCCGGTCCATGTTATCGAGCCACGTGGGGGTGTTTTTCGCGAGGTCGCCGCGCGCGTCTTTTCCGTCCTTGCTCGTGTCCTTGTTCTTCAGGCGCCCGGCCCCGAGACCGGTCGGGGTTTTGTCGCCCGATTTGTCCGTGGACTTGCACCCGACGAGTGCCAGTAACGCGGCGACGATCAACCCGGTACCGGCGAGCCTCATTGAACAGATCCTCCTCGGTCCCGGGCGAACGGTCGGGCGGCTCGCGCGTAAGAATTACACACCCAGCGCATCATTCCCGCGCCTCTCCTGTTGGTCAAGGCCACCCGCGGAGCGGCCGCTCTGGATCCGTGTTGAGTTTGACGGTACGCACGGGTATAGCGGTTTGTCCAGCGCCCGCGATTCTTGACTGGCCCGAACAGCGGGCGTATCGTGACTTTAGACCGCTAACGATCAAACATTGCCCGGACGGATGTTCTCATGGCCGACCGCACGTACCGCTGGGTTCTCGTCACGTTGGCCGTGATCGGTTTGAGCGCGGACCAGGCGAGCAAGTACGGGGTGTTCAAGTGGCTCTACCGGGACGGTGCGTTGAGCAGCGGTATCGGTAACGAACACGACATGGTGCCGGGCTGGTTCAAGTTCATTGCCCAGTTCGATCCCGACGCGCCACTGTGCGACTGCGGGTTCTCCGCGCTACAAACGTGGAGCGCGCCGATCATGCCCCGCGTGAACCACGGGGCGCTGTTCGGCCTGGGACAGGGTCAGAAGGGGAACGCGAACCGCTTCTTCGCGATCATCAGCGTCGCGGCGGCCGTTGCGATCGTCGTTTGGGGAACGCGCCGACATACCGCCAGCGAGCGGGGGCTGATGGTCGCACTGGGGCTGATCCTCGGCGGTACCATCGGGAACCTGTACGACCGACTCGTGTTCGGCGGGGTGCGGGACTTCCTCTACTTCTACCGCATCGAGTGGCCGGTGTTCAACGTGGCCGACTGCTGCCTCGTCGTCGGAGCCGCACTGCTCCTGATCCAAGCGATATTCGTCCCCTCCGTACCCGAAACGACCGCGGCCACGCCCGCGCCGACCGAGTGCCCTGCGCCCGCAATCGCCGAAGCCCCCAAAACCTAGGCCGGCAAACGTAACTGGTTCATTAGTGGCCAATTTTGTAGGCATTGGGTCGCCGAAGAGGATGGCCGATGAAGAAGGCGAAGACCGCGGAGCCAACGATCACCCGCGACCTGACGCCCGAGCGGGCCGCGTGCCCGTACTGCGGGCGGCCCATGTGGGCCGATTATGCGGCCCGCCGCACGGTCCACACCCTGACCGGTGTGACCCGCCTGAATCTGACCGTTCGCCGGTGCCGCACCGCCGCGTGCGCCGGTTACAAGAAGCCGTACCGGCCCGAGGCCGAGGGCTCATTCGCGCTGCCCCGGCACGAGTTCGGGCTCGACGTCATCGCTCTCATCGGACGGCTTCGGTACGCCGAGCACCAACTCGTTCCCGAGATCCGCACCCACCTCGTCGGACGCAAGGTGACGGCGTCCGAGCGAGGTGCCACCAACCGGCTCGACCGGTACGACGAGCTCCGGGCCACGTCCCTCACCGACAACGCCCGTCTGAAGGCGCTCCTGGCCGCCCAGAAGGAGGTGATCCTGGCCCTCGACGGGCTCCAACCGGACGTCGGGCACGAGATCCTGTGGGTGATCCGGGACGTGCTCAGCGGCGAGATCTTGCTGGCCAAGAGCCTGTTGAGCGTCCGGAATCAGGACCTTGCCGCGTTGCTATCGGCGGTGAAGACCGCCTGTGGCGGTGCCCGTTGCCGGGGTCACCTCCGACGGACCGCACTCGATCCGCAAGGCGGTCGCCAAGGCGCGGCCCGGGGTGCCGCACCAGTTGCGCCAGTTCCACTACTTGCGGGAGGCCGCCCGCCCCATCTACGAGGCCGGCCGGCACGCCAAGAAGGCGGTCCGCGGGGTGCGCGAGATCGAGCGGAAGGTGGAGGACCGGGCCGGGGTCGAGGTGGTGCGCGGGTACTGCGCGGCCGTGCGCAGCGCCATCACCGACGACGGGCGGCGGCCGCTGGACTCGGCCGGGCGGCGCTTGTGCGGGCGGCCGGAAGCGGTGGCGGGAAGCCTGAAGAAGCTGTGCGCGGGGAGAAAGGGGCGGCTCGGGAGCGGACCCGGTTGCACAGGCTGGTGAGTACCGGGCTGGAGGGGACGGCCGAGCTGTTCGCCCCGGTGGAGGAGCTGTTCGACCGGGTGTACCGGGTGGCCCACGAGCTGAGCAACCACGAAGCCCTGACCCTCTACCGGCGGCACTTCGAGCCGTCTGTGGCGCTGGCCGAACCGCGGGTCATGGTCGGCGTCAACGCGGTCGCGGCAGACACACACGACGAGGCTCATCGGCCATTCACGTCGGTTCAGCAGGCATTCTTGAACCTGGTTCGCGGGGCAACTGGGTTACTCCCACCTCCAGTCGAGTCGATGGACGGCCTGTGGTCACCGATCGAACGGGCACACGTTGAGCGCATGACGCTGTGCTCCGCGGTCGGCTCGGCGGATGTGGTGCAACGCGGGTTGGAAGCCATCGCCGAATCGACCGGGGCGGACGAACTGATCGTGACGGGACAAATCTATGACCACGCCGCCCGGCTCCGATCGTTCGAGTTGGTCGCGGAAACGCAACGCGGAAAATAACCGACGAGCTGGTGCGGATAACCCACTCGATAACCTGCGAGTACCCGCGCGAACCTCGGCAATGTTACGCGCGTCTGCATCGGATCGTTCATTTCGCCCAACTCGCACGGTAACGAGTATGCAACTCGCGTCTTATCGGTCGCCGAAAACAGTTGTCAGGCAAAGCGGAATCGTCGGTCGGGGGCTGTTCGCGACCGAGCCGATCGCCCGCGACGAAGTTGTGTGCGTGAAGGGCGGCCATTTACTCGATAAAGCCAGCCTGGAGCGTCTGAAAGCGGTCGTAAACGACGCCGATATGCAGATCGCTGACGATCTGTTTCTTGCACCGACAACGGCCGAGGAATTCGAGTCGGTGATGATGTTCCTGAACCACTCGTGCGAACCGAACGTGGGCGTGCAAGGACAGATCGTGTTCGTTGCGATGCGGGACGTGAAAGCGGGCGAAGAGCTGACACTGGACTACGCCACGATCGACCACGACGCCGAACCGATGCCGTGTCAGTGTGGGGCCTCAACCTGTCGCGGATTGGTGACGGGAAGCGACTGGCAACTCCCGGCCCTTCAGCGAAAATACGAGGGCTATTTTGCGTGGCACTTGCAACGACGAATACAATTTGGGCGGTAATATAGGCGCCGATCGGTACGAGAACTGCTCCTTGTCACACCTACTTCAACAGCCTGAATAATGAGAATCGGCGTCAAAGTGGCGAATACCACCGGCGTGCCGCCGGCTAACAAGTTGTGCGCGAAACCGAGTGTAGACTCACGGTTCAGCCAAGACAATCAATAAAACGAATGATTATATTTGTTAGTTGAGTTGACACGTCTTAATCGGAGCCGGCAAGTTCATAGGTATTTCGGTTGGACGACCAACTCACATCCGGGCCGGTTAGCTCGCGAGCCGCGGGCGTCTCGGACCGGGTTCATAGCTGCAAGTCAGTGAGATCCGTGTTTCGCCCAATCATTTCATTTTATCGTAGGGGGGTTCTCCATGCGCCTGGGGACAAAAACAGCCCGCGGGTTCACATTAATCGAGCTACTGGTGGTGATCGCGATCATCGCGATCCTGATCGGGTTACTGCTACCAGCCGTGCAAAAAGTCCGCGAAGCCGCGGCGCGTATGAGGTGCTCCAACAACCTCAAACAGATCGGGTTGGCGTACCACAACCATGAAAGCACGTTCGGTTACTTCCCAACGGCAGGCGGGCGGTGGTGGGACCCGGCCAATGGCCCGATCCCTGCTAAGTCCGCGGTCAGCCCGCCGGCCCTCGATCTGACGACCCAGTTGGCCGGGTGGCAGTTCCAGATCCTCCCCTACATCGAACAAACGAACCTCTGGAAACTGTCTCCGGTGTCGACCTCGGCGGCCGATCAGACGCTCGGCCGGAACGCGGCGATCGACAAGGTCGTGGTCCCGACGTACTCTTGCGCGAGCCGGGCGCTCCAACCGTACTCCAGCCTTAACGAGTCCGGTCGGATGATCTTCCGGGCGGACTACGTGAGCAGCTACGGCACGTCGGGCGAGTACGACAACCCGCACAATGGGATGGACGTCGATAACTTCGAGGGGCGGTTGACCGTCACCGGGGTCACGGACGGAACGTCGAACACGCTCATGGTCGGCGAAAAGTACATCCCGATCAACCGATACCAGAGCGACGACTGGGGAAGCGACCCGATCACCCGTGGGCACGGGTGGGGCGTGTGCCGGCGCACCTGGGATCTGCCGATCCCGGACAATATCGGGCAGCGCGACACCTCGACCAACTGGAACTACGGGGCCAACGAGCGGTTCGGCTCGGCCCACCAGACCGGCATGAACGTAGTATTCGCTGACGGCTCGGTCAAGCACCTCCGGTACAACATGGACGTGAACGCATACCGGGCGATCGGCACCCGCAACGGCAGTGAGGTGGTACCGGGCGACCTGTGACCCGCTGCCCCGGTCGGGCGGGTCGCAGGTACCCGCCCGCGTTCCTCTCTCACCGCCAAGGAATTACCATGCTTCGCCTCAGTCTGTGCTTGTTTCTCGTCGGCGTCGTACTCACTTCAGCCGGGTGCAGTTCGTCGGCCCCGCGGCAGTACGACGACCAGACGGTCGCCGCGTCTGATATGTTCCGCAAGATCTCGACCGCGTACATGCAGGCGTACCGAACGAAGAAGAAGCCCCCCACCCCCGACGATCTAAAGCCGTTCCTGAAAGAGCACGGCGAGACGATCGCGTCGCTCGTATCCCCTCGGGATCAGAAACCAATCGTGCTCGTCCCGTTCGTACCGGACAACCGGTTGGGCGAGGGCGAAGAACCGATCCTGGCATACGAAGCCGAGGGCGTAAACGGGGAACGGATGCTCGTGGACAGTCGCGGCTTGGTTCGCGTCGAGAAAGCCGAGGACTTCGCCCGCATCAAGTTCCCCGGTGGCCACAAGCCGAAATAACGTCCGTAACTGCGAACAGACGGGCGCCGGCGCTAGCAGTAGCTCCTGCGCCCCTTGTTGAAGTTCGGCAACCCGTCCTTCTTCTGCGGTTGACTATGGCGGTCGAGTATCGGTGGGTACCTACTTCCCAACGCGCTGTGGGGAACGGAGTTGCTCTAGCACAGCAGGTTCGAGCCGGGTCTTGCCGAGGTTCGTGGCGTTACGGTTGAGTGCGTCCGAAACGGCGTGACTCAGGTCCGGGTAGCGGAGGAGCGTGCCGCTCACGCTGAACGTCGGGCGCTCGAACTTCGGCATGCCGGGACCACCGAACTTCGGTTGGTCCTGTGCCACATCCAAAAACAGCTTGTTCGACGGCTCCGGCTTGTTCTCGTGAGCCAGCACCACCGCCAGCCCCAAGCGCCCCGCGACACCGGCCGTGCGCGCGGCGACCGGGTCGCGCCACTCCCGTTCGCGGCCGCGAAGGCGCTCGAACCGCTCATTGGCTTCCGGTAAGCGCCGTTCCTTCACGTAGAGCAGCCCGAGTTCGACGGACGCCTTGATCGCGTCGTCCGGTTTCGTGCCCTCGGTGTTAAGAACCACGAGCAACTCGCGCTCGCGCGTCGTGTTGAGCCGGTCCGGGGAGCGCACGTCGGGCAACCCCGGACCACTACTCGCGCCCGACGGCGTGTGCGCGGCGTCGGCGGACGGGTTCGTGCCGGCGTACAGGAACACCCCCCCGACCGCGGCGAGCACGCACGCGGCCCCGATCAGGAGCCACTGACCCCACCGCCCTCGGTGTTCGGAAGAGAGCACGGGAGCTTGCGTGAGCAAGGACGACGAGTCGCCCGCTCCCAGCGCAAGCACCTTCCCGGTGTTTTGAGAGAGGGAAAATTGCGCGGTCCCCGTCATTAACCCGCCGCGCACCTTCATCAGGTCGCGGAGCACGTCGCGCGCGGACTGATAGCGATCCTCCGGCTTCTTCGCCATCATCTTGTGGACCATGCCGCACAGTTCCGTGGGCAGGTCAGGCCGCAAGCCTGAGAGCTGGCGCGGTTGCTCCTGAACGTGCTTCAGCGCCACATCGAACGCAGACGTGCCCCGAAATGGTGGCTCCCCCGCGAGGAGGTGAAAGCACGTCACGCCGAAGGAATAGATATCGCTGCGGTGATCGACCGCGTGCCCCTGCACCTGTTCTGGGGACATGTACAGGGGCGTACCGAGCGTGACGCCGCTCTGCGTGATGTTCGTGGCCGGCGTTTCCCCCGCGAAGAACCGGCTCAGACCGAAGTCGGTGACCTTCACCTCGACCTTCCGCGTCACCAGGATGTTCTCGGGCTTGATGTCGCGGTGAACGATGCCCTGTTCGTGGGCCTTCTGGAGCGCGAGCGTGACTTGCCGCACCACACTCAGGGCAATCGGCAGATCGGGCGGTCCCTTGCGCGCCAGGTAGTCGCGGAGATTGCGCCCCTCCACGAACTCCAGCACCATGTACCGGACCCCGTCGGACTCGCCGATCTGGTGGATGTGAACGATGTTGGGATGGTTGAGCTTCGCGACCGCCTGGGCCTCGGCCTGGAACCGAGCCAGCGCGGTGAGGTTCGCGTTCAACTCGTCGCGGAGCAGTTTGAGCGCGACCTCGCGTTTCAGCGACGTTTGGCGGGCGAGGTACACTTGCCCCATACCGCCCGCTCCGATCCGGCGGAGGATGTGGAAGTCCCCCAGCGTGCGGCCGGTCAGGTCCGGTTGCTGCGGCGCGGTTTGCGGCTGGGTATCCGGCATGGTCCGGCTCGCAGGAGGTTCAGCAAAACCGCCGTGTGGGGGTGTCAATTAAACGCAACGGGTTGTTCCGCAGCGACCGCCGAACGAGCCGACGGTGGAGAACGTGAGGCGGATGTCAACGACCTCCATCTTATCTCATCGCACCAGAAAGAGAAATGAGACGATTCTGGGTATCAGTCCGCCCGCGCGCCTCGTCAGTAGCGGGCGCAAGTAAGAGCTAGTAACGGTCCTCCAGGAACTGTGCGGTGACGAAAAGAAACTCTGTGATAAACTGGCCTGAACTCCTGCCGTGGTTTCACCCACCAAGCCCACCACACGCCCCGACGGAGATCTCCTGTGCGTGCCCTACTAACTTCATTCCTCGCGCTCGGTCTCACTTCTTTGGCCCTGGCGCAACCGTCGAAGCCCACGGCCGACGAGCAGAAAGCAATTGATGCCGTTGTGAAGGCCGGGGGGACGGCCGAGATCGACCCCAAATTACCCGAGAAGGGGCGCGTTTCGGTGAAATTCGAGACCGGAGCCGACGCCGCGCTGGTGGCCCTCAAGAAGTACCCACAAATCGGCTCCGTCGACGTGTTCGACGCCTCGAAATGTACCGATAAGGCGTTCACCGCACTCAAAGACCTGCCCAACTTGCGCCGGTTGATTCTCAGCAAATCTAACCTGACGGTGACCCGCGTCAACGCGATCGCGCAGTGTGCGAACTTGCGCGACCTGCGAATTCCTAATGCCGGATTGACTGATACCGAAATGGTCGGCCTGAAAAAACTCGCGTTCCTCGAATCACTCGATATCTCCGAGAACCCACAGGTCACTGACAAGGGAATGGCGACGGTCAAAGCCCTAGAGCGGCTGCAGGCTCTGTACCTCTCTAAAACCGGAGTCGGCGATAAGGGACTGCTCGAACTCAAAGTGCTGGACGGGCTGCGCACGCTCTACGCGGGTTCGACCAAGATCACCGCGGACGGGGCCGAGAAGTTCGCCGACGAGATGCCCAACCTGCGAGCCGTGCGCCGATAATCACTTTTAATGCCCCGCGCCAATCACGAGGGGGGCGGCGAGGGGTGTCATTTTTCTTTGCAAATCTCGGCGAAAGATTCGCGCGCGCGTTGCCGTAAGGGTGTGGTCTCAGGTTTGAGGTCATTTTGCGACCATCCCTGGACCGTGAACGTCTCGCCGCTCAACGGTCCAGGTATAACGATTTTGGGCAACCATACCGGGCAAGCGCCCGCGCAGATCCCACACGCCTCTGAGACTTATCGCCCAAGCGGGCACAGGAACGCCAGCGCTTGAGGTCGTGCGCGAGCAATTGAGATCAGCAGAGCGAAAAAGGTCACATGACTACGCCCACTACCACGCCGCGTCCCACCCGACTCGCGGCTGACGTCGCGAAGACGCTGGCACTGTCCGAACCCGCGAAAGCGCTAATCAACCCGGCGCACACCCCGCGGCAGTTCTTTGACGTACTCGCGGCTCAACCCGAACTGGCCGAAGACGCGATCCGCTTCCTGGCCGCCGCGCTCCCAAAGCGCGAAAGTGTGTGGTGGGCACTCGGGTGCGTGCGCGCCGCGTTCCCCAAGCCCGTGCCGGAAGTCACCCGGGCGATTGCAACTGCCGATGCGTGGGTGAAGGAACCGACCGAAGCCAACCGGCGCGCCTGCGGTGACGCAGCTTCGGCAGCTAACTACGGGACCGCTCCGGGGTGCCTTGCGGCCTCGGCGTTCTGGTCCGGAGGAAGCCTCGCGCCGCCGCACCTCGCCGTGGTGCCGCCGCGTGACGACCTCACCGCGACCGCCGTGGCCGCAGCCATACTGCTCGCAGCCACCGTTGATGTGACACACATCCCAGAGAGCTACACGCTGTTCCTCGCACAGGGCGCCGACATCGCGTCGGGTAAAGCACGTCTCTGATTCAGGCTTCGTGTTTTGTAAATGGAGAAGGGGAACCGGCCGGTTCCCCTCGTAGTCGGCGCCGTCATTTCTTCTCGTAGAGGTCCACGAAGAATTTGTTGCCGTCGTTCTTGAACACGTACTTGTGGGCGTCTTCCCAATCGTGAGCCGGGGCCGCGCTCCGCTTCAACTTGTACGAGATGAAGAACGGTTTCTGCTTCGGGTCGAACTCGGAGTCGAATCGCACGTGGAAGTCCGGCGAGTGGTTCTCGTTCGCTTTATCGTAGGTCCACCAGTGGAGCCGCTGCTCGCCCGGCTTGATGGTGGCAGTGTGCCAGGGATCGTTGCCCCACTTGTAGCTGTACGTGATCGTGTGCGTGCTCTTGTTCTCGATGCCAGTCACGGCGAACCGATTGGCGGCTTCAGCCGTTCCGGGGCTGAACATCGTGGCGACAAGTGCGACCGGGGCGGCCAGAGCGAGTAGGCTTAAGCGAATCATAGTTGAGTCCGTCACAAGGTGAAGTTCTGGTTGTTGTTCCGCGTCTCGCGTTGCGGGTAGTTTCGCACCGCTTACACCTCCGGTACGCGGTTACGCCAAGCTCTTGCGCTGAGCCGAACTACTTTCGCGAATTTCCCTCAAGTCCCCCGTTTGGTGTTCGAGCACGTCCACGGTTCCGTTGGAGAAGGAATCCGCGGTAGGTATGATGGCGAATACTTGGCGCCCCAGAGGACGTTCCGATGACACGGTTGTTCGCCACGCTCGCACTACTCGTCCCCTGCGCCTCGACGTTCGCCGCCGAGAACGAAGTACCGGCTTCGGGTAAGAAACCGCAGGTGGCCGATCAAATCAGCCCCACCGAACGCGGGTACCAAGCACTCACACAGACCGCGTTCATCCCGGCGTTCTGGACGCAGAACGTCGTCCCGAATGCGTGGAAGCAGTGGGGCGCGACCGAAAAGCCCACGAACTACACCACGGCCGTCCTCGAACGCTACGGGCTACACTCTGCCCCCTACGCGAACGACGGGCTGCCGATGGGCCTGCGCAAAGCGAGCCGCGTGCTGAGCACCGGGGTCGGGATCGACTGTATGCTGTGCCACGCGGGTTCGATTGACGGTAAAAGCATCGTCGGTCTCGGGAACTCGACCCTCGACGTTCAAGCACTCTTCGAGGACTTCGCCAAGGTCGACGGGTTGAGCGGGAAACTACCGTTCACGTTCTCGAACGTCCGCGGTACCACCGAAGCGGGCGGGTTCGGCGTGTACCTGCTCGGGTTCCGCAACCCGGACCTCAGTCTCCGTACCCCACGCAAGGAACTCGGGTTACGTGACGATTTGTGTGAGGACGTGCCGGCGTGGTGGCTGATGAAAAAGAAGAAAACCATCTACCACGCGGGTACGACGGATTCGCGCTCGGTGCGCACGCTCATGCAATTCATGATGCACCCGCTCACGACGCCGAAAGACTTCGAGAAGCACGAACCGGCCTTCCGCGACATTCAACAGTACCTCATCAGTCTCGAACCGCCGAAGTACCCGTACCCGATCGACGAAGCCAAAGCCGCGAAGGGCAAAGTGCTCTTCCACCAAAACTGCGCGACGTGTCACGGCACTTACGGTGAAAAGTGGACGTACCCCAACAAGGTGATCCCGCTCGATGAGATCGGCACCGATCCGACGCGGCACAAGGGCATCGACGTCACCTACGGCAAGGAATACTCCGAATCGTGGTTCGGGAAGGAAAAGAACGGCTGGTTCGTGAACGGGCTTCCGTTACGCGCAACAGCGGGTTACCAGGCACCTCCACTCGACGGTATCTGGGCCACGGCTCCGTACTTCCACAACGGCAGTGTTCCCACTCTCGATGGCGTATTGAACTCCAAAGCCCGCCTGAAGCGCTACACGCGGAGCTTCAAAACAAACGAAGCCTCCTACGACAAAGTGAACGTGGGGTGGAAGGTGACCGAGCTACGCGACCCGCCGAGCGAGAAACTGCCACCGCACGAAGCGCGCAAGATTTACGACACCTCGAAACCGGGTCGGAGCAACGCGGGTCACACCTACGGTGACGACCTCACGGACGAACAACGCGCGCAGGTGATCGAGTACCTGAAGACCTTGTAGCCAAAGCGCTAACCGCGCGGCGTCAACTTCTGAATCGCGTCGGTGAACGCGGGCCACTTCGCGGTGAGTTCGGCCCGCGACGCACTCTGATAGTCCGCGTAATCGAAGCCAGGCGCGACGGTGCAACCGAGCAGCGCGAATCCATTGTCGCCGATCAGGTGCGTGCCCTGCCACACACCACCGGGCACCACGGTTTGCGGAACTTGCCCCGCCGTAATGTCTGCACCGAGAACCACTTCGCGTCCGCTGCCGTCGGGCCACAATTGCAGCATGCGCACGGGCGACCCGAGGTAAAAGTGGAACACCTCATCGCCGGGGAGCACGTGCAGTTCAGACACGTGCCCCGGTTTGAGTAGGTAGTAAATCGCGGTGGATACGCTGCGATCCGCGTTGTGCGCGGGTAACGCCGACGCCGGGAGCGTTGCAGTGGAGCGGTACGTTTCGCGGAAGAACCCGCCCTCGACCGGGTGCGGTTGGAGTTGCAACAGGCGAATCACATCGTCCGCGATCATAGTTAATTCCAGCAGAATCGCAAATAACGCAAGTCCAAACGCAGCATCATCTTCCGACGAATCAATCCGTCTTAATCCGCGTTATCTGCGGTTCTTCATTCCTCACACTTCACAAGCTCACGGCGCCTGGCCGCGGGCCGATTCCAAGTTCGCGCTCTTCCAGGCGGCTTCGAGCGTTTGCACACTTTGAATGCCGTACTGTCGCTCCAAGGCGCGCGGGGTGCCGTAGCGTTCGGCGTCGCTCAGGAAGATTTTGAAGTTCCGCTCGCCCTTCAGCTTAATCAGGTGCTCCGTGACGCTCACGCTCTGGCAGTAATAGCCCGTGATTTTCTCGGAGGGAAAATCCTTCAGTTCAAAGAGAGCCGCGAGGTTCCGCAATTCGTTATCGCGTGCGCAGCGCGGGAGCGTTCGCGTGTACCGGCTGATCTCTTCCGGCGAACCGGCCAGGATCGCCATTCCCTCTTCGGCCCACTTGGGCGGCGGCTTGTCGGCGAACAGGTCGGCGAGGACCACGTGCGTCAGTTCCCGCGGCAGCGCGTTCGAGACGGCGGCGGTGTCATCTGCACGCAGATCGATCCGGCGGGCAGTGGCGCGTTTGTTAGTGAGGCTGACACTGGCGTGCCCCGTCATCGCGGCGGGCTTGCCCGTGGCTTTCGCGTAAACGTCGCCCGTCGTGTGGATTACGATGTCACACTTCGGTTGCCACGCGCCACCAGGCGCTCCGGACCAGCGCTCGAAAATCTGCTTGCGTCCCGCCTCCGCCGCGTTCGCCACCGACTCGCCGAGAGCGCGATCACCGCCGTGATGCACGCGGAAGCTGTCCGTCTCCACCACGTCGCCGGCCGCGCTCACGACCGGAGTAACCGCTTTCGCGCTACCGGCCTTGGCTTGGGCCGCCTTCAGCAACTGCTGGCCGACTTTCTGAAGGTCCGCGCTCTGCGGAACGAGTTGCAGTGCTTCTGTCACATCCTGTACGGCGCTGGCGGCGGTTACCGCGTCACACGACGGCGAATTCACGCGGTCCGCCGAGAGTTTGATGCGGCAATACGCCCAAGCCGCCTTTTGTTCGACAGTGAGTTTAGCCCCACCGACCGAAGCGAAGAGCTGCGCCGCGTCCGTGTAGTTGCCCTTCTTGAACGCCGCAACCGCACTCGCCGCCGAATCACCCGCCGGCGCAATTGTTGGCGCCGCAAGCGGTTCCACCGTCGGCTCGACCAGCGACGGGCCGAGATTTGGTTCCGGCAGCGTCGCGGGCACAGGCGGCATTACGGGCACCGCGGGGGCCACCGGCGTGGGGACCGGAGCCGGCTTCGCTTCACCACCGAGAAGCGAAAGTTTGCGTCGTGTTTGAGCGATGCGTTCCGCGTCCGCGTTCGGAGTCTTTTCGAGTCGGGCAACTTCGACGGTGTAGCATTCGCGGAGCAGTGTGAGGAACGCCTTACTGCCGTCCGCGTTCGAGATTTCCTTTTCCAGCGCCGCAGTCGCTTCGGCGGACGAACCCGCTTCGAGGTACTTACGGGCGTCGGCCATCGCCTGCTGCACCGCGAGTTGCTTCTCGATCGGGTCCGGTTGTGCGTCGGCAGCGACCGTGAAGCGCGCAGCGAGGGCGATGCCCGTGAGGGCAAAAGCGAGCACGAAACGAAGCATCTGGCGGCGTCCTTGCCGTGAAGCGGCAGACCGGGCGATTCGCGCCCGCCGCGGAGACGGCACTCTATACGCAGACGCGGAAAGTGGGACAAGCTCAAGTACGGCAGCCGTCCTCATCCGCTTCGTTGGCACCTCGAAATTCAGAATACCGAGCGACCCATGAGACTACGAATTGACAGGGCGACTATCCTTCACCACTCAAATCCTCTCCAAAAACGCCCGAAACCGGGCTAACAATTGCTAACATTCCCGGATTGCGCCACCCGAAATTGCATTTTTCACGGGAGAAAATGCAATTCGCATTGGGTGCATGCTAACAATGACGAAATCCAGTACGTTGCAATAAGCCGCACAATCTCAAACGCGCAATGTGGACGATGTGAGGAACATTAACACCCGTCAGACATGAACGCGATGTCAGTAGAAATGGAATTTTTGGCTTCGCGACAGGGCGCGAGCCAAAACAAAACGGAACCGCCCGCGAAAGGCCAAGCGCCACCCGCGCTCCCAGGGCCGTTTAATGTGTGGAAGTGGGCAGTTACGAGGTACCTGCCCGGCGGATCACGTGTCGATTACCCGCCACCACACCCGTTCGATCGAGTTCGTGTCCGGAGAGTACCTCGGCAGGGAGGGGCCCTCACCGGAATGCTACGTTTCGCCGACGGCTAACGTCTCCAACAAAGCGGTCAGCGCCGCCCTGACCGACGCATGCGTGTAGGGGTCGTCCGGGTCGGGCGGGCGGCCCTCCACCTCGAAGTGCGGCCGTTCCCCAAACACTCGTCCCCACTCCACGTCGGCCTCGCGAATGAGTTCCTTCAGCAGGTAGTCCGAGTCGAGAACCTTCCGGATGCCGGTCGCCAGTGCCGCGAGCGGCCGGTCGAGGTTGTTGAGCAGCAGTTCGCTTTCCGTGAAAAGGCGGAGGACGACGGTGCCGAGAACGCCCCCGGCATCGGTCAGGTGACGGGCGATGTGTTCCTGTACTTCGATCTCCGCTTGGCGCTTGCGTGTAACCGGCGACACACCCTTCATCATCCCGGGACCGGCCATCCGCCCGATCGCTTCGCTCAACGAAAACTTGCGCTCTGCACGGATCTCACGTTCGAGTTCGGCGTCTTTGTCGGACGGCGCGTCCTTGTGTTCGCTCATGATGTCGGCACCTCGTGGGATGCGGGCGACTTCGCTGCAATTGGCCGGGCGGCCATTCTAGCGATCCTCTGGAGCGAATTTGTCGTGCTCGCGTGCTAGCCCGTGTCGGCTGACCCGGGACCAGCGGGCCATATTGCGCCGCGCGCCCGTCCGACCATTAACGTGATTCGCCGGGCCGTTACATCACGAGCGGGTGTAGTGACGCAACCGCGAGAACTCAACGGCCACCCTCGCCCCCGCTCACTTCTTAACGGCCGTTCCCAGAAGCTTGTCGAGTTCCAGTTTGATTTCCTTCGACCCGGCCCCCTTCATAATGGCTGCGTTCGCTTTGTCCAAGAGTTGCTTTTCCAGGTCCGGCTTGAGCGTCTTCACCGTGTCGAGGACGAAATCGCCCGCGGCCTTCGCGTCCTCACCGTCCAGGCCGGCGGTGTGATCGATGATGATCTTGTCGTGGAACAGTTTTGCGTCGGTCACTTTGATGAGCAGCGTGACCTTCGGGAAGAACGAACCGGGTAACTTTTCGGTCTTACTCACGACCTCGGCTTTGATCTTCAGCCCGGCCTTACAGTGCCCGCGCGTCTCGCCCGAGTAGAGCTGGATGCCGCGCTTCCAGAGCTGGTGCTCGACGCGGAAGTCGATCTCCATTTCCGTGTCGAGCGCCAGGTTCGCGGTATTCGCGTCCAGGCGCACGAGATCGGCGATCGCCACGTTCAGCGTGTCGGCCGGCTTCCGCGCCGATACGGTGGTCCGGCGCCACAAGCCGTCGTTCACCATCTGGCGCGGCGCGTCCGCTCCGAACCGTTTGGGGTTGCGCAGCATCACCGCACCGACAACGAATTCCTTCTGCTTCCCCCAACCGTCGTTCGCCTTCACGAGCGGTTCGGGGAGATTCGCGAGCGTCAGCGTGCGGAGCGTTTTCGATAGATCCGCGACCTCTTGGGACGTCGGTTGCGGCACGCTCTTGGGCGCTTTAAGCGGGATCGGAGCCGGTGCCAGCGTCGGTTTGGGCGCGGGCACCGGCAGCGGAACCGGTTCCGGATCGGGTGGTTGCGCGAAAGTACCCGCAACCAGCACCAGGCCAAGCACCATCGTCGCGGTGTAACGCATCATAAATGCTCCGTGCGCAACCTTCGTCCCTGGAGTACGGTCTTCGCAGCCGGCTCTTTCAACTTACCGACAGCCGCTAATTATTGTCGAGCCTCATGCTTCGGTTCACGGCTCTTCCACAAACTAATGCGCGGCCTTCAGAATGCGCTGGATGTACTCTCGGACCTCGTCCACTGCAACGCTGGTCGCGACGCGGGCGTTCGGCGCGGACGCGGGACTGGGACGGGTGTCGATCACCGTCATCCCGCGTGTCAGTTCACCGCGAGTTTCGACGTCCACATAATGCGATTCGCTGCTCACGCACCCGGCGACCGCCACGGCCACAGTGCCCAGCACGTCCTTGAGGTGGAAGCCCTCGATGCCGTACAGGTTCGAGCTGGCCCGGATGCCGAACGGCACGATCTGGCGCAGGAACTGGCACGTCCGCGAATCGGGGTTCGGCAAGTTCAGCAGGTCGCGCGGGGAGAAGATCAACCGGCGCGTGGAGTCGAGCGTAATGAGCAGCGGGTTCAGTTCGGCCGCGAACACGCGCTTGGCCGCGTCCGGATCGAGGTGCATGTGGAACTCGGCCACCGGACCGGAGTTCCCAGCTTCCCGCCAGCACCCGCCAATAACGACCGTCTGATCGAGGAGCGCGGGCAGAACCGGATCGCGATCGAGCGCGGTGGCGAGCGTCGTGAGCGGGCCGAGATTGATGACCGTGATCTGGCGCGGGTGCTCGTGTGCCAGTTCGCACAAAATTTTGTCAGCCGGGTGAAGCGTGTGCCGCGTGGCCGATGGGAACGTGACGCCGCCCAACCCGCCGGGGCCGTGGAGGGCGGTGCCATCCGTGTCGTAGCGCACAGGTAACGCGGCCCCGAGTTTCGGCCACTTGGGGGGATCGAGGACGTCGATGAGCGTGTGGACGTTGGCGGTCGCCTGTTCCGCGGACACGTTCCCGGCCGTCGGTAACAGACCGACGACTTCCAGGTTCGGGTCGTTGAGCGCCAGGGCCACCGCGAACGCGGTGTCGATCCCCGGATCGGCGATGAGGAGCACCTTTCGTGGCATTGAATTGTTCCCGACGGAGAGAGCGAGCCGCGAGCGAGAGTCCGCCCATTTTACCGGGCCGCCCCTGTGAGTGAAACCAAGTATCGGACCACTACCTTCGATTTGGTAACCACTGATAAGCAATTCCCGCGCCGGCACTTGCAAAGGGAGTGCCGGTAATCACGCCGGAGCCGTTCACGTCGAGAGTACGGTGATTCGGAACAGGTGCGTCCGGGTACCCCAGATCCGCTCCCCTCACCCGTTCATACCGTTTGCCCGGCTTGCAAGGATTGTGCCTATTTCCTGATGCGCCCCGACTAAACACCCGATTAGGAATGTGAATATCCGTTTTCCGGGAAATCGAGCCGATGCATACTTTTGACTGGAGAAATATCCCATGAGCTTATTCCAGCAGCGAGTTGGCTCGGTGATATTCTTGGCGACGCTGCTCGGCGTCGTTGCAACTGGCTGCAAAAGCGCACGTCAAGCCAGACGAGAATGCCCAACGCCCACCACCCTCGGCATGCACACCCGTGACACGATCGACCCGGTCGCGCAAGCCGAGTTCAGTGCCCATGCCGATTTCAAACAGATCGCCGCTCGCTCGGAGATGGTGCGTAAAGCGGCTTTGGAAAAGGCTTTAAAGGAACGCAACCCGAACACCCCGTTCCGGGAGAAGAACGTCCTCAGTTTGTCCGGGGGCGGATCGTTCGGAGCGTTCTCGGCGGGGGTTCTGTGCGGCTGGACCGCGCGCGGCGATCGGCCCGAGTTCGATGTCGTGACCGGCATCAGCACCGGCGCGCTGACGGCCCCCTTCGCGTTCCTCGGGTCGGCCTACGACCAACAGTTGAAGACGTTCTACACGACCCTGGAAGCAAAAGACCTCTACAAGATGAAGCCCGTGCGCGGACTGTTCCGCGAATCGCTCGCGGACAATACCCCGCTCGCCGAGAAGGTGGCGGAGGTGCTGTCCCCGCAGGTGATATGCGAACTGGCCCGGGAGCACCAAAAGGGTCGGCGCCTCTACATCGGCACGACCGCGGCGGAGAGCAAACAGTTCGTCGTCTGGGACATCGGGGCAATCGCCTGTCGCGGGCGCCCGCAGGACGTGAAGCTCATTCAGCAAATTCTCCTCGGATCGTCCGCCATTCCGGGCGCTTTCCCGCCGCAGCACATCACGGTCGACGTAGACGGCCAGTGCGTGACGGAGCGCCACATCGACGGGGGCGTCTCGAAAGCCCTGTTCGTCATGCCGCCCTACGTGCCACCGGAGGACCGCTCGAAAGACCCGAACGCGGACCTCGCGGGGACGAACGTGTATTTCGTCGTCGCCGGGAAGTTGTACGCCGACCAGGAGAAAATCAAGCCGCTAGCGCTCACGCTGGCCAGCAAGGAAATCTCCGCGATGATCTACGCGCAAACGCGGGGCGACTTGCAGCGCTATTTCACGACCGGGATGCTGACGGGGATGAACTACTATCTGACCGCCATCCCGCCCGAGTACCCGGCCCCGACGTCGAGCATGGCGTTCACGATCCCGCAGCTCACGGGCATGTTCAACGAGGGGTACCGGATCACGTGCCAGGGGATCGCGTGGCGCCGCACGCCGCCGGGCGTCGGTCCCGGCGAAGAGGACAACGTCCGGGCCGGGACACAACTGACGTATGAGATCCGCGGTCCGATATCGCGGAGCGAGAAGGGGCCGACTCCCTTCGTGCCAGTTCCTATTCCAATTTTAAATGAAGGAATCCCACCGGTCCCACCCGTCAAGTAGTCGCACGCGACCGGCGGCGAACCTCCTCGGGTCGCGGTCACGCGAGAAGGCTTGCGGGCGAACCGGCGCTTTAGGATAATCCCTAGCCGGCGGAGCTAAGCTCCGCCGGCGTCATTTCCGATGCGTTCCGTCTTTCCTGGCTCAACTGCCCAAAGCCGGACTCGTATGCCCCTTACCATCAACAACCCGAGCAATAACGGCACGTGGAATTTTGGAGATACCCGGCGATACACCCACTAACCCACTCACGAATTAGCGCCAGATGGAGTTGCCATGAATAAGCGGAACGGATTCACGTTGCTTGAGTTAATCGTCGTGGTAGCCATCATCGCCGTCCTCATTGGGCTACTGATCCCCGCGGTGCAAAAAGTCCGTGAGGCGGCCGCGCGCATGAGATCACTTAATAACCTCAAACAACTCGTCACAGCGGTACATCAATTGGGAAGCGACGAGCGGGGCTACATCGGGGGCTTCGCCAAACCCGACCCGAAGACGTGGCAAGAGCGCGACGCGACATCCGGCCGCCTCGATATGAATCCGCACTTGTTCACGGTGTATTTGCTCGATGGCTACCCGGCGCCGGGTACGGATATCGAGGGGTTGCGCCCGTACTTCATCTCTCCCGCCGACCCGTCGGACGTGTCGGGATCCAAAACGCGCGTCAAGTACCCCGACGGCACAATGCGGATGGAATACCCGAGCGGTGGGCCAACGAGTTATGCGTTCAACATGGTGGCGTTCACCGGCCCGCCGCGGTTCCCGGATTCCATCCGCGACGGCACCTCAAACACGATCGCGTTCAGCGAGCGGTACTATTTCCGATACCTCAGCCCCGAGCCAATTGATGCTTCCGGCACATACGCCACTTCTTGGATGGCCTACGCGGACGGTAACCCCGCGATCCGATCGACGATTCCACCGTACCCGATGAACGACAGCGGTTCGCGGCGCCCGTCATTCGCGGACGCGGGTTGGGGAGACGTGGTGCCGGTAACGGAGGGGGGCGTAACGCGACCATCGGTTCCCGGCGTCACATTCCAAGTGCGCCCGGCCCCAAAGGACGCGAATGCCTACCAACTTCAAACCCCGTTCGCTGCGGGGTTACCGGTCGCGATGTTCGATGGCAGCGTGCGGACGGTCGGCCCCAAGGTCAGCCCCGAAGTGTTTTGGGCCGCGGTAACGCCAGCCGGTGGTGAAGTGGGTGTAGACTTCTGAGCGTTCTTCATCGTAGTTTTGCGTAATTACAAGTGGGCGGGTGAGAGTCACATAACTCTCACCCGCCCACTTGTAATTACAGGTCGTTCCACCCGCTACGTGATCCCGAAACGAAACTAGCCCGCCGAGCTGTCCCGGCGGCACAATTCCGCCAGCACCGCGCGCGGCTTGCCCGCCTTCAGCGCCGCGTCCGCTCGTTCGACGCCGTCCCGGAGCGTGGGCACGGCCTCCGCCGCCCACAGTGCTGCCGCCGCGTTCGCGACGATGATGCGGCGCGCCGGGCCGTCTTCGCCGTTCAGCACGCCGCGAATGATGGCCGCGCTCTCGCGCGAGTCCGCCGCGCGAATCGAGGCCGGCGAAACCGGCGCCAGCCCGAACTCGCTCGGGCTCCATTCAAGGACGTCGTACTCGTCCCCGCGCACCACGCGGACCATCGTCGGCGCCGAGAGACTCACTTCGTCCAGTCCGTCGAAGCTGGTGACCAGCACAGCCTGCCGAACCCCTAAACGCGCAAGTGCCGCGGCCAGCGGATCGAGCAACTCAGCTTTGCCCACACCAAGAAGTTGGTAGGGTGCATTGGCTGGGTTCGCGAGCGGCCCCAGCAGGTTGAACAGCGTGCGGGTACCGAGCCTTTTCCGGAGGTCGGCGACGTGAGCCATACCGCGGTGGAAGTGCGGGGCGTAGCAGAACGCGAACCCGGTGCGATCGAGGCACCGCTGTGCCCACTCCGGGCCGGCCTCGATCGGCACGCCGAGTTCGCGCAGCACGTCCGCGCTGCCCGACTTACTCGACACGGCTCGCCCGCCGTGCTTCACCACCGGCACACCGGCCCCGCACGCGACCAGCGCCGCGGCGGTGCTGATGTTGAACGTGCCGCTTTCGTCGCCGCCGGTGCCACACGTGTCCAGAACCGGACCGGACACGGGGACGAGTCCAATCATCTGTTCCCGCAGCACGAGCGCCGCAGCGGCGATTTCTTCCGCGGTTTCGCCCTTCATTCGCAGCGCGGTCAGGAACGCGGCCCCGCGGGCCTCGTCCACGCGCCCGGCGACGAGATCGCGCACCGCTTCCGTCACCCCGGCCGCCGGTAAATCTTGCCCGTTAAGGAGTTGGGCAAACAGCTCGGGGAACCAAGTTGGGGTCAAATGCTCCAAACGACGCACCCAAAAGAGGGGAGAATCCTCAAGCCCTGGCGAAATGGTATCGCGCAAGCTCAGAAAGCGAAATTTTTCTCTTCCGTTGTGAACAGTTGTTACTTATACTTTCATACAGTGGACGGGTGTAACGATTGTGCCGGTTGCGTGATCCGAAAAGGCACGAGAAATACACCCCGGTTCATCACAACCACCGACAGACCTGGATAAACCTCCAGTGAGGAAAACCGTCTGTCTACACTAACTCCTCGTTGAGGCCACCTATGTCCGACCGCCCCCTGCTGACCGATCGCCAGGAAGCGATCTACAACTTCATCCGCAAGCACATCGAGGACAAGGGCTTCCCACCCGCGATCCGCGACATCTGCACCGAGTTCGGCATCTCGTCGCCGAACGGCGTCATGTGCCACTTGAAGGCGCTGCAATCGAAAGGATACATCCAGCGCATCCAAAAGGGAGAGAACTCGGTCAAGGCGCAGGCGCGCGGGATCACGATCCCGGGCGTCACGTCCGGCGGGTTCAGCCTCCCGCTCGTCGGCGTGGTCGCGGCCGGTCGCGCGATTGAAACGACCGAACAAGACGACCGGTTGGAAATGCGCGACCTGTTCGGCAGCGACGACCTGTTCGTCGTGAAGGTCCGCGGCACCTCGATGATCGATGGCCACATTGCCGACGGCGACTTCGTCGTGATCCGCAAGAAGGAAACGTGCGAGAACGGCGAGAAGGTGGTCGCGATGGTCGAAAAAGCGATGACGCTGAAGAAATACTACAAGAAGAAGAACGAGATCCAGTTGCACCCGATGAACAGCACGATGGAGCCGATCATCGTGGACCCGGCCCGCGAAGACATTCGCATCCTGGGCGTGCTGGCCGGCGTCATCCGGAAGTGCTGAACCGCTCCGGCGGAGTGCAGTGACTGAGCGACCGCACGAAAGCGGGTCACAGTTGGTGGCCCGCTTCCGTCACTGTCCCTTTTTGGGTTTCGGCTGAGTCTTATTGCCTGAAGTCTTAGGGGCCTTCGGCGCGCGGCTCTCGAAAATCCGCGACACCTTCACAGCGAACCCCGGCAGCACGGTTCCACCATCCAGTTCGTCGTTCACCCCGAGCGTCTTCTTGCGCTTCGGGTTGCCCTTCGGGTACACATCCACTTCTTTCCGTTCGGGGTCCACGAACCACACGAGTTTCACGCCAGCTTTCGCGTACTCCGCGAGTTTGATCTCCATTTCGCGCTGCGTGTTGCTCGGGCTGAGCACCTCCACCGCGAGGTCCGGCGGCACTTCCAGAAACGCGCCGGCGGGGTTCTCGATCTCGTTCGGGTCGTCCACGCTGTCCCAGCGGATGAACGAGACATCGGGCACGCGAACCAAATCGAGTTTGAATCGAATTAGCCCCTGAGCACCGGCTACGAGTCCGAGATTGTGCGTTTCAAGAAACGCCAAGAGGAGGTAGATGATCCGCGCGCCGATCGCATCGTCTCGGAAGCCCATCGCTTTCTCCACGAGAATTCCGTCAACGAGTTCGCACCCTCGGTCGCCGGTGATGGAGCCATCGAGCAAGTCCTGCACGGTCGCGGTACCCGGGGCGGGAAACGACAGAATGCGCGATTCGGGGACGTGGCCGATCCGCTTCTGGACGTCGGCGATCGTGGGGAATTTGGTTTTCGGCGTGGTTCTCGCGGTGGAAGCGGGCATTCGTGCGCTCCTGTGGGTCGTTGGCATTGTGACGCAAGGCTCCATTCGTCACAACCTCAAGGGGCACTCATTTCTTCAGTGTTTATCCCTCGCCACACACGATCTGGTTTGGGGTTCGACGACAAAGGAAAAATCGGTGGCGGGTGAGCCGGCGGAATTTCGCATTGAGTGTGGACAGCAGTAACCACACAAGCGGGTTCGTTGACTATGCCTGCGATGCTTCACAACGGTCAGTGGTACCTCTACAGCGCGGAAAAGGACTTCGAGCCGCTCAAGCTGCCGCCCGGATTCCCGCCTCTCATCCCGTTACCGGGCGCCCGACCGCGTGTCTCGCGGTTCGTTGGTGTGTGGCTCAATCTGGCGACCGGGCGCGGCGGCGGAGTTCCCGCGATGGACGAGGAAGGCGCCCTGCGGCTCGCACGCGAAGAGATACTCAAACAACCGCCGGCCGAGCGCGTCGCGGCCCTGACCCAGGATTGCCGCGCGCGCGTCGGTCCGGCGGTAACGGTGTCTGACGACTCGGGTTGTGCGATCGTGAGGTGAGTGACTCGACCGGCGTGAACGTTAGACGAGACTGCCGGACTCCACCCGTTCGTTGGCACTCGTGGTTCGCCTGAATGTTTCTTGGCGAACCACGAGTGCCAACGAACGGGTGGAACACATGCCCGCGGTGTGGTTACTTGCCCGTCAGTTCTTTGACGAGCGGCGTGGCCGGGTACAGTTTGCGGAGCGCCTCCAGCACGGCCTTCGAGTGAACCGCGATGTGCCGGGCTTGCACGTCGGTGTACACGAAGTTCCGCACCAGCCCGTGCCGGTTACGGTCGAAGTTGATGCCGACCAGTTCGCCCGCGCGGTTCAGAACCGGGCTGCCGGAGTTGCCGCCGATCGTGTCCGCAGTGCTCACGAAGTTAAAAGGGGTCTTGAGGTCGAGTTTGTCCTTCCCCTCCAGCCACCGCTTCGGCAGATCGAACGGCTCCTTGCCGTCTAACTTCGCGGCCTTCTCGAACGCTTCGCCGAACGTCGTGTGGAAGTTCAACTTCTCGCCGCCGACCTCGTACCCGCGCACGGTGCCGAACGCCAGGCGCAGCGTGAATGTTGCGTCCGGTGCGACCGAGTTGCCGTAGGCCAGGAACCGCACGCCGGAGAGCGCGGCATACGCCTGACGCTCCGGTTCTTCGGTCTCGTTTTCGTACTGCGTGCGCAGTTTGCGCGATTCGGCGTCCACAGACTTCGCCAGAACAATGAGCGGGTCTTTGCTCGCGTCGATCGCTTCCTTCCCGCCATCGACCAGTTTCTTCCGCTCGGCCGGGTCGAGGAGCTTCGTCCCCGCGATCAACTCTTCCGCACGAGCGGCCGGGTTCTTCCCCGCGAGAACGATCTTCACGAGCGCGTGTTCGCCGCCGAGGTTCTCTGCCATGAACGTGAGCGACGCGGTGAGTTTCGCGCGCTCCAGTTCCGGGTAAATCGGCGCCGGGCTGAAGAGCTGGTACTTGAGCGATTCGAGGTTGGAGTCGCGGTACTCGCGGAGCCGGTCGGCCGACTTCTTCGGCAACTCGTCGCCCATCCGCACGCAGTGCCGGGCGGTGCCGAACAGCGGCGAGAAGAATGCGTGCCCGGTTTCGACCAGCCCGTGCTCTTTCTCGAACCCGCGGAGCTTCACCTGCACGGCCTCGATCCTCGCGAGCGCGTCGAGCGTGTCGTCGAACGCGGCCAACCGTTTCGGATCGACCGGCCCGGGGGTCAGTGACCGGTACTTGTGTGTCGCGGCGCTCTCAACGAGCCCGCGCTCGGATTTCTGCTTCTGTTCCATGATCTTCGGATCGAGCAGCCCCTGGAGTTGCCCACTGAACGCCTTGCGCGCGTTCGCGACGCTGTGCAAATCAGTGGCGGCTTGCCGCGCGTTCTCGCCGCTCTGCTCGCTGTACTGTTTCAGGGCCGCTTCGAGCGTGCGCAAGCGGTACAGCGTGTACGGCAGCGTGTGGTCGCGGCGGTGCTTGAGGCGCGCGAGTGTTTCGAGGCGCTGGGTGGTTCCGGGGTGCCCGGTCACGAACACCAGGTCGCCGCCCGCGGGTCCGGTTTCGCTCCACTTGAAGAAGTTCGGCGTCTTCGCCGGCGCGCCGTTGTCGTAAGCGCGGAAGAACGCGATGTCGAGGTTCATGCGCGGGTACTCGAAGTTGTCGACGTCCCCGCCGAAACTCGCGATCTGCCGCTCCGGGGCGAACACGAGGCGCACGTCGGTGTACTTCTTGTAGCGGTACAGGTGGTACAGCCCGCCGTTGTAGAGCGTCACCACGTCCGACCGCAGCCCGGTCTTGTCGAGCGAGTCCTTCTCGATCTTGCCCATCACCGCGCGCCGGGCGGCGAACGCTTCCGCGCCGGTCATGTTCGGCTTCACGGCGGCGTTCACATCACCCGTCACGTCGACGATTTCCTGGAGTACGTTGATTTCCTGGTCCGGGCACTTCAGTTCCTTCTCGCGCGTATCGGCGTAGAAGCCGTCGCGCAGGAAATCCTGGCCCGCCTTGCTGAGCTTCTGCAACGAGTCGGCCGCGACGTGGTGGTTCGTGACGAACAGCCCCTCCGCCGACACGAACCCGCCCGATCCGCCGCTGTTGAGGCGCACCGACCCGAGCATCGCGTTCTTCACCCACACGTCGGTGAGGTCGAACTGGTGCGCGTCCTTGAGGTGCTGTTTGGGCGGGTCGTTGAGCAACCACATCCCTTCGTCCGAAACCGCCGGCATGGTCCAGACTCCGACGAGTGCGAGTGCGAGAACGAGAGTGGGAATCCTATTTGTGCCGCGGGCTGATCGAACAGCCTTCCCGCGGAAGAACGCGAGGTCGCTCATCGGGAACTGCCCCTGGGACGCGAGTGTCACACGACAGGACAAGAACACGGGGGATAGTGTACGGCGGCGCGAGCCACTTCGCGACACCGGAAAGTGCGGGCTACAAACGCCCACCCGCTCCGCGACCGCCGCAGTTCACCATTGTCCTTGGCGAACCGCGACGGTCACAGTAGTTTCAAGGGGTTGGATGTGCCGCATGGGAGTTCCTCGTAATAACTTCGTATAGCATACATTATACGAAGTTATACGAAGCCTGTCCTTCGCCTCCAGCCACCGCTTCGCCAGACTACAAGACGTCCATCACGGGCACCCAGTTGGTCGAGTCTGGTGCTGCTAATCGCGGGCACCACCCGCACCCTGTTCGCGGTGGTGACCCGGTACTTCCACTTCTCGCACGAGACCGCTCGGCAGGGGGTGT
>HG799465.1:181323-333873 GCA_000531095.1 Gemmata massiliana
GCAAGCAGAACGGGATCTGTACTACGCGGTGCCGATCCGCAAGAAGGGGAAAGGCACGAACCGGCGCAAAACGAGTGCTACGCGCAACCGTCGGGTACGATCGCCACGATGGACTGGGTGACCGAGAAGACGCGCCGGTCCGTGTCCACCCGGGTGCTCGTGTGGCGCCGCCCGGGTGAATCGCACGCGCGGGTATATGCGTTCTCGGGTTGGGGTGATGCGGGGGCCGTATCCGAGGCGAAGCGCGCATGGCTCGGGCGGCGCCGGTACCGGGAGCGGTTCGGGATCGAAACGAGTTACCGGCAGAAGAACCAGGCCCGCGGGTGGACCACCAGCACTAACCCCGAGTACCGGTTGTTACTGGAGGGTGTGGCGCTGGTGTTGCGCCAGGTGTGGGTGTGCTTGGCACTCCAAATCGCACGCGCCCAGAACCGGAATGCGTGGGTGCGCGAACTCCCGTTGGTCGAGATGCTCGACTGGCTCACACTACGGATCCGCTCGCGATACCCACGCACACGATGTATCACACTGACCCACAATACACTTACACACGCGGCAGCGCCTTGAAACTACTGGTCACGGAGCGGGTGGAAGTTCACTTCAGTCATTACGCCGTGTGCGGCGGAACCGGCGCCTCCGGCTTGGCTGGCTCGTGCGCCGGTGCGGGCGCGTGAGCCTTGCTGCCGCGGAAGCGCTCGATCAGGTTGTAGAACACCGGCGTGAAGAAGATCCCGAACACCGTCACGCCCAACATCCCGCTGAACACCGCGGTACCGAGCGCCTTCCGCATTTCGGCCCCCGCACCCTCACCGACCAGCAGCGGAACCACGCCGAGGATGAACGCGAAGCTGGTCATCAGAATGGGCCGCAGGCGCTGGGTCGAGGCTTCGACGGCCGCCTCGAACCGCGGCATCCCGGCCTCGCGCTTCTGCTTCGCGAACTCCACGATGAGGATCGCGTTCTTGGTCGCCAGACCGACCAGCACCACCAGTCCGATCTGACTGAACACGTTCAAGTCCTGGAACGTCACCAGTAGCCCGATCACGGCGCACAGGAGGCACATCGGCACGATCAGCACGATCGCGAGCGGTAGCAGCCAGCTCTCGTACAGCGCGGCCAGTACCAGGAACGCCACCAGCACGCTGAGGCCGAACACCAGGAGCGTGGTGTCGCCGCGGAACTCGAACACGCCCGATAGCCCGACCTTCGTGTTGGCGGCCTGCTTCTGCTGGTACGCCATGTCCGTCCACTCGTAACTCAAGCCCGGTGGCAGGTCGCGCTTCGCGAGTTTCTCCATCTTCTCGATCGCCTGCCCCGACGAGATCAGGAACGGGATCGTGATCCCGTTCAGGTCGGCCGACGGGTACATCTGGTAACGGTTGACCTTAGTCGGCCCCTGGTACGGTTCCGTTTTGATGAGCCCCGCGATCGGGATCATGTCGCCGTTCGCCCCGCGCACTTTAATCTTGTTCAGATCCTCGACCGACCGGCGGAACGGCCCGTCGGCCTGCACGGTCACCTGCCAGTTCCGGTTGTCAAGCGTGATGTCGTTGACGTAGACCTGCCCCATGTACGACTGGAGCGCGTCGTTAACGGCACTGACCGACACGCCCATCTGCTGCACGCGGTCGCGGTCCACCGTGAGGAACACCTGCGGGTTGTTCGACCGGTACGAGCTGAACGCCGCCGGGATGCCTTCCGCCGGGTTCTTGCTTGCTTCCCCGGCCAGCGCCCACGTCATCCCTTCGAGCGCTTCCGACCCCAAGTTCCCACGGTCCTGGATCTGCATCTTGAACCCGCCGGCGTTACCCAGTCCCAGGATCGGCGGCGCGCCGAACGCGGTCGCCGTACCACCGCGGATCTTCTCGAACTTCGCGTTCAAGTCGCGCATGATGTCGTCCGCGTGGCGCCCCTTGCGCTGCTCGAACGGCTTCAAACACACGTAGATACCACCGTTGTTCGAGACGTTCGCGCTGGAGAAGATCGAGTACCCGCTGATCTGCACCGTGTTGGCCACGCCGTCCGTCGAGAGGCACGCATCGGCCACCTCTTTCATCACCGCGTCGGTGCGCTCGACCGCGTCACCGGGAGGAAGCTCCAAGTTCACGACCAAGTACCCCTGGTCCTGCTGCGGGATGAACCCACCGGGCACCGTGCGGAACCCCATGTACGCGAGCCCCAGCAGCCCGGCGTACACCACCAGCACCACGACCGTGAGCCGGATCAGCCAACCGATCGAACTCCCGTACAACTTCGTCCCGCGGTCAAAGGTCCAGTTGAACCCGCGAAACAACCACCACCCGAACAAGTAGAACAGCGCCTTATCGATCCAGTCCTTCCCACCGTGGTGGTCCCGCAACAGGATCGGGCACAGGGCCGGGCTGAGCGTGAGCGAGTTGAACGCCGAGATCACCGTACTGACCGCGATCGTCACCGCGAACTGTTTGAAGAACTGCCCGGTCAACCCCGGGATGACCGCGGCCGGCACGAACACGGCGCACAGCACGAGCGACACACCGATAATCGCCATCCCCACTTCGGACATCGCTTTTCTGGTCGCGTCGAGTGGGGTAAGCCCCCGCGCGATGTGGAACTCGACCGCCTCGACCACCACGATCGCGTCGTCCACCACGATGCCGATCGCGAGCACCATACCGAAGAGCGTGAGGTTGTTGATCGAGTACCCGAGCGCGAACATGACCGCGAGTGTCCCCACCAGCGACACCGGCACCGCGATCATCGGGATGAGGGCCGCGCGCCAGTTCTGCAGGAACAGCAGCACCACGATGAACACGAGGACGATGGCCTCGAACAGCGTCTTCACCACCTCCTGCACGCTCGCCCGCACGAAGTCCGTCGGGTCATAAACAATGTCGTACTCGAGGCCGTCCGGCCAGTCCGGGGACGCGCGCAACTCCTTCATCTTCTCCTTGATCGCGGTCGCGGTACTGAAGGCGTTCCCCCCCGGGAGCTGGAACACCGGGAGCCCGACCGAGGGGCGGTTGTTCAGCGCGCTGGACGAGTCGTAGGCCTTCGCCCCGAGTTCGACGCGGGCCACGTCGCGCAACCGCACCAGCGCCTCGCCCTTCGCCCCGGTCTTCACCACGATGTCCTTGAACTGCTGCTCGGTTTTCAGCCGGCCCAGCGTGTTCACCACGAGTTGCCGCGCCTGCCCGCGCGGGACCGGCGGAAGGCCGATCTGCCCGGCCGCGACCTGTACGTTCTGCTTGCGGATCGCGTCCACCACCTCGGCCGGCACGAGGTTCACGTTGGTCATCTTGTCCGGGTCCAGCCACACGCGCATCGAGTAGTCGCGGTTCCCGAACATGAACACGTCGCCGACCCCGTCGATGCGCGCGAGTTCGTCCTTCACCGCGAGGTTCGAGTGCCGGCTCACGGCCAACTGCTGCTCGAAGATCTCGGCGTCCGACTTCGCCTCCTTCGTCGCGAACATGTTCACGACGAGCAGGATCGCGGTGGACTGTTTCTTGGTCACGACCCCGAGCCGGCGCACCTCCTCGGGCAACTGCGGCAGGGCCACGTTCACCCGGTTCTGCACCAGAACCTGCGCCATGTCCGGGTTCGTGCCGTGCTTGAACGTGATGATGAGCCGCATGGCGCCGTCGTTGGTCGCCTGCGACTCCATATACATCATCCCCTCAACGCCGTTGACCTGCTGCTCCAGGGGAGCGGCCACGGTCTCGGACAGCGTGCGCGCGTCGGCCCCGGGGTAGTTCGCGGTGACCACGACCTGGGGCGGGACGACTTCCGGGTACTGCGCGATCGGGAGCTGAGTGAGCGCGAGTATCCCCGCGAGCGTAATCAGCACCGAGAGCACCGCGGCGAAAACCGGTCGCGTGATAAAAAACTGCATGAGCAATGGGCCGGGTCAGGGTTCGCGAATCAGAACAGCAAGTGACGCGCGACACCGAGGCCCGGGCGGGACCGGGCCGGCGCGCACACGTTGTCACTCGACACGATTGGTTATTTCACTGTGACGGGCACGCCGGGGCGCACGCGCAGGAGGTTGTCGGCCACGACCGTATCGGACTCGTCCAGCCCGCTCGTTGCGGACGCGGACGCCCGCCGGTTCACTTCCACGAGCCCGTTGAACGCCTCGCCCGGCTCGACCTCGCGGAGTTGGGCCTTCCCCTCTACGACCACGTACACGTACTGTTTCCGCTGCTGACTGAAGATTACGGACTCCGGTATCGCCAGAACCTCGCGGGGGCTACCGGCCGAGACCCGCACCTGCACCGACGACCCGTCGAGAAGCGGCGGCACGCGATCCTTCCCCGGCACGGCCGGGGGGAGCGGGTTCGCGAACTCGGCGCGAATGGTCCGCGTGCCCGTTTCGCGCTCGATCCGGACGTCGGCGTAATTGACGGTACTGTTGTGGACCCGGTCGTTCGGGTCCGTGACGTAGTCCTTCTCGTTCTTGAGCTTGATCGTCACCCCGATCTTCTCGGGGGTGGCGATGGCGCCCGCCCGGATGCGTTCCGTGTACCATAGCGACGTGAGCTCGTCCACTTCCCACAAGCAGTAGATCGGTGTAACCGGGTACACGGAAACGAGTTCCGTTTTGTAGGCGTCGACCAGTGCCCCGGACGCTACGGGCATCACGAACGTCTGGCTCACGCGCCCGGTTGTCGGGGCGTAGATGGTGCAGTATTTGAGGCTCTCTTCGGCCTTCGTCAGCGCCGACTCGTTCGCGATCTTCGTGGCCTTCGAGACCTCCAACTGCGCTTCGGACACCTTCACGTTGGCCGCGGCCTTGTCCAGTTCGGTCTTGGACCCGACGCCGGTATTGATTTGTTGTGTGATGCGGGCGTGTTCGGCCTTGTCGCGCTCGATCTGCGCCGTCCAGTTCGCGATGTCGGCCTTCGCCTTCGAGATGTCGGCTTTGGCCTTCTCCACGTCGGCCATGTAGAGCACCGGGTCGATCCGGAACAGGACCGTCTTGCCCTCTTCGACGTAGTCGCCGTCCTTGAACTCGCGCGTGAGCACGCGCCCGGTCACCTGCGGGAGCACCTTCACCGGGTCTTTCGTAACCAGGCGCCCGGTAAACTCTTTCGTCGGGTTGAGCCGCGTCAGTTTCGGGCGAACGGTCGCGACCGTCGGCGGTTCGGGCGGGGGCGGCTCGCCCGGCCCCTTCCCGCACCCGATAGTCGTCACGACGGTCACACCCAAAACCGCAATTGAAAACGCATGCGAAAACCGCATCGATCGCTCCGTGCGACGTTGAATACAAGAAGTGTTAATAAATAGTGGGGGCGACCGGGCGATCTAACAGTCTCCGAGGAAACCTCGAATTCCGCTGAATGGCAACACGAACCCAGACCTTTGTCAATGTCCGTAGCCGGGCGAAGTGTGTGAAACTTGTGCGGGGAAAGACGAGTTTGGAGGAGTGCGCCGTAGACCGGGAGTCGGTCCCATGAAAGTGCGCGCTGAACGCACCGCGTGATTGTTCGCGGGATCGCGCGAAGTGTGATCCGAACAGACCGACAAATTAAGTGGAATTTTTGACCGGAGTAGTGGGGGTGGCTCGATTGAGATGGAGCCTCGATCACGTAGGTGCCGGTTCCCCGCGGTGTGTTGAACCCGTAAACCCCGTCGGAGACGCTGCACCCGATCTCGCTCCCGCCCGCGCGAACGCGGGAGGAGCGGGCGCACTCAGGTCGAGGCTTCGATGGACGCGAGTTCCGGCTCGACCACGCCCTTCCAGCACCCGGGGCAGATGCCGTGACTGAAGCGGGCCGCCGAGTGCGCGGTAATGTACGTTTCCACCCGGTGCCAGTAGTTCTGGTCGTCGCGGACCGCCTTACAGTAACTGCAGATCGGGAGCAGCCCCTTCAGCTCCTTCACCTGACCGAGCACGGCTTCCAGATCCCGGACGCGGTCGGCCAGCCCCCGCTGGAGCGCCAGCACGCGCTCCCCCACGCGGATGCGCGAGCGCAGCTCTTGCCGGTCGAACGGCTTGGTCACGTAATCGTCCGCGCCGCTCTCCAACCCGGCCACGATGTCGTCCGACTGCCCGCGCGCGGTCAACAGGATGACGTAAGTGGGGATCGGCTGGGCCAGTGCGCGCACCCGCCGGCACACCTCCGGTCCTTCCAGCCCGGGCATCATCCAGTCGAGGATCGCCAGGTTCGGCGCGTCTTCGGCGAGCAGCGCCGCCCACGCCTCGTTCCCGTCGCGGGTGACGACGACGTCGTACCCCCACCCGCGCAGAGTGTGGTCCAGTAGCGTGCGCGAAACCGGGTCGTCCTCGGCGATGAGCGCGCGGGGAGCGGCCACCACCCGGCGCCCCGGGGGCGGCACGGTTCCGGAAATGCTCCCCCGCGACACGTGTTCGCAAACCGGCGCCGGGTACGGCGGCGGGGGAGGAGCGGGAACGGCGGGTGTTTCTGACATGGTCTGTATCTCGATCACGAGAACCGGTCGCGCGCGGCGCTAACCCGCGCGGCCGATTACTCAGTTCGGGTTCTTTTCAACCAGCGGTCTGCGGTTCGGCGAACCCGGCGAGGGTGGCCGACAGCCGGGTGACTTCGTGCGCCAGGACCGTCAGCGCGTCCGGCGCCGCAGCGAGGTCGCCGCTCGCGCCGATGTTTTCGAGTACCGCCGCGGCCTCCGCCGCCCCGGTACCGCCCACGTACCCCGATGCGCCCTTCAGTCCGTGCGCGGCCCGCTGAACGGTGGCGGCGTCGCCGCGGGTCACCGCGTTCCGCAGTTCGTCCAGGAACCTTTGAGAGTCCGTGCAGAAGATCCCCGCGACCTCGGCGAACAGCTCCTCGTCCCCGCCCAGGCGCTCGAGAGCGGCCGCGCGGTCGAATGCCGGGGTCGCGGCCCGCGGGGGCGGGGTCGCTTCGGTAACGGTAACCGCCCCAACGGGCGCGGCGCGCTCGGCCGCGGAGACCGCGGCGAGGGCGGTCGCCCAGTCCAGAACCCGGAGCAGTTCGAGCCGCTGCACGGGCTTGCTCACGTACTCGTCCATGCCCGCCGCGAGGCACCGCTCCCGGTCGCCCTTCATCGCGTGCGCGGTCATGGCCACGATCGGCATGCGCCGGCCGGTCCCGACCTCGCGCGCCCGGATCGCGCCGGTCGCCTCGAAGCCGTCCATCTCCGGCATCTGCACGTCCATGAAAATAACATCGAACGGCGCGGCCCGGTCCGAACCGGAATCCGGGGGCAGGAGGCTAGTAATCGGCCGGTCGCCCGCGCCCCGGCTCTCGACCACCGCGGCGGCCCCGTAGAGCGCGACGAGCGCCTGGCGCCCGTCGGCCGCGAGCGTCACGCGGTGCCCGAACTTGTCCAGGAGCCGGGAGATGACCCGCTGGTTGACCGGGTTGTCCTCGGCCACCAGGATGCGGAGCGCGTGCCCCTCCGGGGCGCTCACGGGGGCCATCTTCGGCACGGGCTTCGCGTCGTGGCCCGAGATCCCGGGCGCGCCCGCGCCGCGCATCGCGGCGGCGATCGCCCGGTTGAGTTCCGCCGGCTTCACCGGCTTGACCAGGTACGAGGACACGCCGAGGCTCCGGCACCGGGCCGCGTCGCCCTGGCGGTCGGCCGAGGTGAGCATGAGGACCACGGTCCCGGCGAGCGCCGGGTCGCGCCCGATGCGCTCGGCCACCGTGAACCCGTCCATTCCCGGCATCATCCCGTCCAGCAGCACCAGCGGGAACGGGGTACCGTTCGCCACGGCCCACCGCAGCTCGTCCAGCCCCTCCGGGCCGCTCGCCGAGCACGTCGGCCGCGCGCCCCAGTGCCGGACCGTCTCGGCGAGCACCCGGCGGTTGGTCGCGTTGTCGTCCACGATCAGGACCGACAGCCCCTTGAGATCGGCCGGGGCCTCGATCACGCGCTCGATCGACCCGCGTGCGCGCTCCAGGCGCACGTCGAAGAAGAACGTGCTCCCCTTCCCCAGTTCGCTCTCGGCCCCCACCCGCCCGCCCATCAGTTCGACCAGGCGCTGGCAGATGGTCAGCCCCAGGCCCGTGCCACCGTACTTCCGCGTGGTGCTCCCGTCCGCCTGGGTGAACGGCTCGAACACCGATTTCAGCTTGTGCGGCGCGATACCGATCCCGGTGTCCGTAACGTTGAACCGGAGCCGAACACCGTCCCCCGGCTCGGCCACTCGCTCGCACCGAACGAGCACCTCGCCGGTCTCGGTGAACTTGATCGCGTTGCCCACCAGGTTGTTGAGCACCTGGCGCAACCGGTGCCCGTCGCCCAGGAGCACGTCGGGCACGTCCGGGTGGGCCTCGTAGGTCAGTTCCAGCCCCTTACTGTGAGCGCGGACGGCCAGCGCCTTGAGCGTGTCGCCGACCATGTCCCGGACCGAGAACGGGAGCGGGTCGAGGTCCAGTTTGCCCGCCTCGATCTTCGAGAAGTCGAGGATGTCGTTGATGACCGTCAGGAGCGCGTCGGCCGACGACTTCACCAGCCCCACCGACTCGCGCTGGTCGGGCGCCAGGGGCGATTCGAGGATCAGGTCCGTCATCCCGATGATCCCGTTCATCGGGGTCCGGATCTCGTGGCTCATGTTCGCCAGGAACTCGCTCTTCGCCCGGCTCGCGGCTTCCGCCTCCTCGATCGCCTTGCGCAGCGCGACCTCGCCCTGTTTGCGGGCGGTAATGTCCTGGATCTGGGAGACGAAGTGGAGCGGGGCGCCGGCCGCGTCGCGCACCAGCGACACCCCGATCAGCGCCCACACCACGCCCCCGTTCTTGTGGAGGTACCGCTTCTCCAGCTGGTACGCGCTCACCTGCCCGCTCAGGGTGCGGCCCACGCACGCCAGGTCGGACTCCAGGTCGGCGGGGTGAGTGATCCCCTGGAAGTCGCACGCGAGTAACTCGGACTCGGAGTACCCGACGATCTCGCAGAAGGCCCGGTTCACGCGCAAGAGCTGCCCGGTGGGTGCCACGAGCGCCATCCCGGTCGCGGCGTCGTCGAACGCCCGGCGGAACTGTTCCTCCTTCTGCCACAGCTCCGCAGTCCGCTCGCGCACGCGATCCTCGACGGTCGCGCGGGCCGTTTCCAGTTCGGCCTCGCGCTCGGCGGTGCGCACCAGGTCTCGCTCGCCCCACCAGCACGAAAGGCACAGGAACAGGTCCATGAACACCACCCAACCGGTGTGCTCCACCCAGCGCCAGTCGGTCCCGACGGTCGTCCCGTACACCGATTCGGGCCACGCCGCGCCGCGCACGATGTGGTCGAGCGCGGTCACCGCGGACGCGATCAGGAGCACGCGCCAGTCCCGATACAGCGCCAGGAACGCGAGCGACCCGAACACGTGAAAGTGCGTCTCCAGGCGCCCGCCGGTCAGGTGAACGAGCAGCCCGGCCGAGAACATCTGGGCCGCGGCGATCACGAACCGCGTGTTCGCCTCACCGGAGCGGGCGCGCACGAGAAAGACGGGGAGCGCGACGATCAGGCCCCCGAGTGCGACCGCGGCCCACACGTGCGGGTGGACCCGACTGTCGGTCCCGGCCCAGGTCAGCGGCGCCACCCACGCGGCCAGCGCGATCATCGCGACCCACTGGAACACGAGCAGCCCGGCGAACAGTCGGTCGGTCCGCCGGTGGATCGCGGCGCGGTAGAGCACCGCCAGCTCGCGCGCCCGCGCCGCAGTTTCCGGATTCGTCGCTACCGAGGGCATGTTGGCCTTTCCGCGTCTGCAACCGCTCAACGAGCACTGGCGCGCCCGGCCCCGCGTTGCTAATCAGGGCGTGAACAGGGGGCACCCGAACACGGGGGTGCTGGTGGGCGCGTCGCGCCCACCGATCCAGTCCAGAACCGCGGCGCGCCCCGGGCTCGCGCCCGCGCGCCCGCGGGCCACTGTCAGCCCGCCGCGAAACACGGTCCCGCCGGCCGGATCGGTCAGGACCGCGTGCCCCGACGTTTCGGCCCCGAACCGCCGCGCGGTCGTGCCGGCTTCATCGAGCCCGACTTCCGCACCGGGGATCCGGGTCGCGAGTCCCCACGATTCCCCGCGCTCCCAGCCCTCACGTGCGTCCTCTGGTCGGACGAACAAAATACGAACCAACAGGTCCGGCTCCACGCGGCCGATCTCGGCCACTTCACCCAGTGTCGCACGTGTGCACGGGCAGCGCGGGTGCACGAACACGGTCAGGCGCCAGCGCTCGGGAGCCGAGTCGTCGGGCGCGGACGATTGCGCGCCGACGGCCCCCGGGGTCGCGTCGTACCGTTCCCAGATCCAGAAACCGGTCAAGATCGCGGCGAGCCAGACGAACCCGATGAGCCAAACTTTTACATCGCGCGCCAAGGCCGAACCTCCAACCGCACACCACCCGGCGCGCCCGATCCCGGTCGCACGGAACCACTCGAACCCGAACCGCCCTTTTATGAGCCGTCCGGATTTCTGAAACGCTAGTTCATACTGGGTATCACCCCAGACTAATTCGGTAGGTGGTGCCCGAATCCCGGGCACCCGCCCGCTGAAATTGCGCACGGCAGATGAGAACGCACCTGCGGCGCGAATTGGGCGGTGGCCGAATTGAGCCCGGGCGCGAGAGCGGTTGTGGGACCGGGTGTAAGCCAGCTCGGAGGCACTGGGGACTGTCGCGCGATTTTTAAGCCGGCCCGGTAGCCCCGAGCGGCACCGGCGACGGCTCTTTTTGCGGACGAACGTCACGAATTTCCGCCGGTTCGCGCTCCGAGTGACGGGCACGATCCGGGATTCCTATTTCACGCGAGACTTCATTCGGCCGTTTGAATAGGCTAGTGTGACTCGCGGCACAAGGATTCCGGTGACACGAAACGTCTCCCACGCCGGCTCCGTACAGCCCGTCACCTGAGCCGACTGCGTTACCTTTCTCCGGGATGCGCGGACATGCACCACCTGCGGGTCAGCGGAATCGCCTTCGCCCTCGGCCTGTTGATGTCCGCTCCCGAACCGGCGCTGGCTCAAGACGACCGTTCGCCGCTGCGCCTGGACGGGCTCTTTCCGGTCGGCGCCCGGACCTCGCTCACCGAAACGTGGGGCACGCTCCGGTTCGGGGTCGACAACTGGGGGCCGACCGCGCGCGAGGCCCGGGTCGTCGCCTTCTACCCCGACCGCCCCGACGTGCAGTACACCCGGGACGTGTGGGTACCCGGCAACTCTCGGCTCAGTTCCTGGCTCACCATCGGCCCGCCCCCGGCGCAGAACTTCCAACTCCGGCGGGACATCGGCTATCGCCTGTACGAGCGCGTCGACGGGGAGTTCCGCCCGGTCGCGTCGCGCGACCCGGAGCGCCTCGTTACGCGGGCCGTGCCCTACCGCCCGCGCGAGCCGAGTACGGCGGTGTACCTGGACGCGCCCGAAGACCCGGACAGCCCGGAATCCGTGAGCACGAAAGGCTCGGCCGCCGCTCAAGCGGTGCTGTTCGCGCGCACGTTCCGCCACGCGCGGGGGTTATCGGAAGCGGTCTCGGTCGTTCTCGACCGCCAGCTCCCGCCGACCATCGAGGCGTTCGACGGGATCGACCAGTTCGTGCTCGCCGGGAACCGGCTGACCGCGGACCCGGCCGCGGCCCGCACCCTGCGCCACTGGGTGCTCCAGGGCGGTACGCTGTGGGTCCTGCTCGACCGCGTGGACCCGGCCGTGCTCGCGCCGGTCCTCGGCGAGGCCCTCCGGTTCGAGGTGGTCGGGCGCACGGGCGTCACCGACCTGCGGCTCCGCCCGCCCGCCGAGCGCCTCGACCAGACCGACCGGCGCGAGTTCGAGCAGCCCGTCGATCTGGTCCGCGTGCAGCTCTCCGGGTCGGAAACGGTGCTCTACGAGGCGAACGGCTGGCCCGCCGCGTTCAGCCAACCGGTCGGGCGCGGGCGCGTCGCGTTCGCCACGCTGGACGGGCGCGGGCTGTTCGGCCCGCTGCTGGCGCTCGCCACCGCCGGCGTTTTCGTCGCCGCCGGGGTCGCGTCCCGGCGCGCCGTCCCGCCGACCGCGGCGTCCGTGGCCCTGGTGGAGGTCACGCCCGAGAGCGGCGAGTCGTCGTGGCGCGGGATGTTCGCGGTGTACAGCCCGGAGTCCGGGGGGCTCCAAGTCGGAACGGACCGCGGCGGGTCGGTCGAACTCGACTCGACCGGCCTGGACGGGCAGACCCGGCAGCGCGTTCAGACGGACTTCGACGCCTGGCACTGGGAGAACCTCGCGTTCCCCGCGGGCGTGCGGGCGGGGCCGTTCCGGTCCACGAACCGCACCGGGGCCGGCGCCACGGGGCGCTTCGGACCGAACGGTCTGGACGGCAAATTGGCGCTCGGAACACTCAAGAACCCGGCCGACGCGGTGCTCTTCACCCGAGCGGGCGCGGCACTGACCGTGCGCCTCGAACCCGACGGGGCGTTCCGGGCCACCTCGAACGACGTACTGCCCGCCGACCAGTACCTCTCCGGGAGCGTCCTGACCGACCGCCAACAGCGGCGCCAGGACGTGTACCGGAAGCTCCTGGCGCGCCAGAACTCGGCCCCCCTACACGACCGTTTGTACGTGTGGGCTGACGCGGACGACGTTCCGTTCACGGTCGACGGGGCGAAGCGAACGGTCGGGTCGGCACTGCTCTCGCTCCCGATCGAGTTCGCGCCCCGGCGGGGGGGCGAGCTGGTGACGATCCCCCACGGGTTCGTCACCCACGCCGCGATGATCGACGGGCGCCCCCGGCGCCCGATGCTGGAGCACTCCGAATCGGCCCAGGTCCAACTGCGGTTCCAGTTACCACCGTCCGCGCTCCCGCTCGCGCTGGAGCGGGTGGTCCTCATCGCCCGGGTCCACGCCCCGGCGCGCAAGTTCTCGGTGGCCGCCCCCGGGGACGGGAAACCGGTCCCACTGTTCGACGCGACCGACTCGAACGGGCCGGTCCGGATCGAGATCACCGACCCGCGGGCGCTCCGACTGGACCCGGCCGGCGGGCTGCTCCTGGACCTGGCCGTCAGCGAGCGGCTCGGCCCCGACGGGCGCCCGAACCCCATCCGCACGACCGACATCGAGCAGGCGCGGTGGCACATCGAGGGGCTCGGGCTCGAAATCGTGGGGCGGGCGGGGAACCCGTAACCGGTATCGCTCAACGGGAGAACGCGATGGGAACGGACGGACCGATTGTCGAAGTGCGCGACCTGACGAAGAAGTACGGCCGGTTCGTGGCCCTGGACGGGCTGACGCTCTCCGTCGGGCGCGGGCAGATCCTCGGGTTCATCGGGCCCAACGGGGCCGGCAAAACGACCGCCATCAAGATCCTCGTCGGGCTGTCCCGGCCCACGGCCGGTAGCGCGACGGTGGCCGGCGTCGATTGCGTCGCGCGCCCGCGCCAAGTTGAAGCGGCTGATCGGCTACATGCCCGACACGTTCGGCTCCTACGACAACATGCGGGTCAACGAGTACCTCGACTTCTTCGGCGCGGCGTTCGGGATCCGTAATAACTTCGTATAGCATACATATACGAAGTTATACGAACTGGCCCGGTGCCCGCAGTTCCGGGACCTGTTCGTCGAGAGCCTCAGCCACGGGATGAAGCAGCGCGTCGCGCTCGCCCGCACCCTGCTCCACGACCCGGTGGCCCTGATCCTCGACGAACCGGCCAACGGGCTGGACCCGCCCGCCCGGATCGAGATGCGGCACCTGCTGCTCGACCTGGCGGCGCGCGGGAAGACGCTGATCGTGACCAGCCACATCCTCCCCGAACTCGCGCGGATCTGCGACCGCGTGGCGATCATCGCGCGCGGGCGGCTCCGCGCGTCCGGCACGCTCGAAGAGGTCGCCCGGCAGCTCAGCCCGCTGCGCACCATCGAAGTGCTGCTGACACGGGCAACCGATCTCACCAAAACGGAAGGCATCGTCCGCGGGCACGCGGCCCCCGGCTCCGAGATCGAGGCATCGGAGCCGGAACTGGCCGTCCGGTTCCGCACGGCCAACAGCGAGAGCGAACTCGCCGGGTTGCTGACGCAGTTGGTTAGTGCCGGGGTCGGGGTCGCACAGTTCCGGGAAGTGCAGACCGACCTGGAAGAAGCGTTCATGACCGCGGCGCGCGAGGGCGACGCCGAGGTCGCGGCGGGCACGGGGGGGGAAACGTCGTGAACCCGATCGTCCGCCGCGAACTACTCGATTTGCTCCGCGCGCGGGGCACGGTCGTGATCCTGGTCGGCTGCGCGCTGGTTACGGGAATACTCGTCCTGACCCACTGGCCCGCGGGCGGCGTGGGCGACCTCGGTGGGAGCGCGGCGCTCGGCGTCCTGCGCGCCCTGGGGTACGGGTTGCTGACCGGTCTGTTGCTCGTCCTGCCGGCGTTCCCGGCGTCCGCCATCGTGCGCGAGCGCATGCGAGGGACGCTGGCGCTGCTGCTGAACTCGCCGATGACGCCGTCGGCGATCTACGCCGGCAAACTCGGCGGGATTCTGGGCTTCACCGCGATCCTGTTGCTACTCACGGTCCCCGGCGCGGCCGCGAGTTACGCCCTGGGCGGGTCCACCGTGACCGGCGGCGTGGGGCTACTTTACGCGGTGCTCGCAGCTCTCGCGGTGCAGATCGCGACCATCGGACTGTTCGTGAGCGGCCGGGCACAGGGAACCGACAGCGCCCTGCGCACTACTTACGGGGTGGTGCTGACGCTGACCGTTCTGCCACTCACGGCCCACTGGCTTTTGCCGCGGGACAACCCGGTTCTGGCGGGTCTCGCGGCGTGGCTCGGGTGCCTGTCCCCGGTCCCGGCCGTGTTGGAAGTGGTCGGGCACGGGCGGGTCGGGCTACCGGGCGAGAGCTACGGCGGCGGGGCCGTTACCCGGTACGTGTGTCTGGCCCTGGCGATTAGCAGCCTGCTCGCAGGTGCGGCGATCCGCTCACTGGGCCGGGTTCCGCTCGACCGCGCGCGGGCCGCGGGCGTGATGACCAACGACCGGTCCGCGGGCGCGCGAGCCGTGCGCCGGGTGCTGTTCCTCGTGGACCCGAACCGGCGCTCACGCGGGACGAGTCGGCTCGTCAACCCGGTGCTCGTGAAGGAACTGCGCACCCGGCGGTTCGGGCGCGCGCACTGGACCCTGCGCTTGCTCGCGGGGACCGCGGTCCTTTCGCTGGCACTGAGTTACATTGCGGCCTCGGGCGCCCTCGGCTGGGGCACGGAGGTGATCGGCGGCGCGCTCGTTCTGATGCAGTCCGCGCTCCTCGTGCTGTTCGTCCCGAGTCTCTCGGCCGGCCTCATTAGCGCCGAGCGCGAGGGGGGCACCTGGCAACTGCTGCGCACGACACCGCTCTCCGCGGGCGCGATCCTGCGCGGGAAGCTGATGAGCGCCGTGTGGCCGGTGCTGCTCCTGCTCTGCGCCACGATGCCGGGGTACGTCGTCCTCGCGACCGTACAGCCCGAGACCGCGTCCCAGATCGGGCGCGTGCTGGCCTGTTTGGGTTCGATGGCCGTGTTCGCGGTAATGGTGGGCGCGGTCGCGAGCAGCCTGTTCCGCTCCACCGCCGCCGCGACCGCCGCGTCGTACCTGGTGCTCGCGCTGGTCTGCATCGCGCCGCTCCTGGTCTGGCTCGGCCGGGAAGCGCCGTTCAGCCACCGGGCCGTCGAGGTCGTGCTGATGATCGACCCGGTGGCCGCGGCCCTGAGCGCGGCGAACACGCCCGGGTTCTCGCGCTACGACCTGCTGCCGTTCAACTGGTGGGTGATCGGCGGCACCAGCCTCGTCCTGTTCCTGGTTCTGATCGTTCGCACCCGGCGCCTGTACCGACCGGACTAGACACAGGTTTCGGAGATCACCGTGCCCCGGATCACCACGAACCGCTCCCTCGCCCTCGTGCTCGCCGTCCTCGCGAGCACGACCGGGGTCGCGCGCGGCGAAGACCTGGATTCGGTCATGTACCGCGACCCGGAAGTTCCGGTCGCGAAAGTGGTTAAGGTCTACCCCAAGGAACTGATCCCCCTCTGGTCGACGGCCCTCGAGCGCCCCGACCGGGAATCCCCGGGTCAGGCCGCGCTCGCGATCGCCACGGCCCACGAGGGCGGGATGACCGGTCTGGCGGTCACGGTGCCCGCGCTGATTCGGCTCCTCGAGCGCCCCGACCCGTACCCGACCGTGGTGTCGTCCGCGGTCCGGGCGCTGGTCGCGCTCGACGCGCGTGACGCGGCCCCCACGTTCCTGCGGCTCGCCAAAACGGGTGATCCGGACGTGCGCGAGTCCGTCGAACTGGCGCTGGCCCGGTGGGACCACAAGCCCGCACGCGACCTCTGGATCGAGCGCATCGGCCAACCGGCTCCGCACGGGCGGAGCACCCTGCTCGCGGCCCGGTGCCTCGGAACCGTTCGCGACGACCGCGCGGCCACGAGGCTCCGCGAACTCGCACTGGCCACCGACACCCTTCCCCCGCTCCGCCTCGCCGCGGCCCGCGCGCTGGGCGAGATCCGCCGATCGGGGTCCGAAGCGGACGCCGCGCAATTGGCCGGCGACATTACCCCGCGCGGGGTAACCGGGCGCCTCGTCGGGGCCGCGCTCCTCCGGCGGCACGAGGGGGACGAAACGGTCCGGTTGCTCCAGAAGTTTACCCAGGACAAGGAACCGGCGGTGGCGGCGCTCGCCGTCGTGCGCCTGTCCGAACTCGGCACCAAACACGTTCTCCCGGTCCTGACCGCGGCCCTCGCCAGCCCGGACGCCGAGGTGCGCGTGCACGGCGTGGAGGCCATGTTCCGCAACCCGTCGGACAGCTACGTCCGGGAACTGGCGCGGGTGCTCAACGACCCGCACCCGGACGTCCGCGTGCGCGCCCGTAAGTGCCTCCGCGAACTGGCCGAAACGCCCCGGCGCGAACTCGTCATCGAGCGCGGTGTTGCCGCGCTGGGCGGGAACTGGCGCGGGCAGGAACAGGCCGCGATCCTGCTCGGGCAACTGGTTCACAAGCCCGCGTCCGGGCGCCTGGTGGAACTGCTGAAAGCGAACCGCCCCGAGGTGTTCGTGGCGGCGGCCTGGGGGTTGCGGCAACTGGCGGTGCCCGAAACGCTCCCGAACGTGTTGGAGCACGTCCGCAAGCGCCACGCGGAAATACTCCTGCAGGGAACGAACATAAACACTCTGGCGTTCCCGTCCGACGCCCTGGACCAACAACTGTCCCACCTCATCCAGTTCCTCGGCCAGGCGCGGTACCGGGAAGCCGACGCCGCGCTCCGGGCGATCGTCCCGCGCATCCTCAAACCGGGCATGCCCCCGGGGTTCACCCCCGTCGGCCCGTTGGCGCGTGCCGCGGCGATTTGGGCCCTCGGGTTGTTCCACGAGGGCAAACCGGACGACAAACTCGTCACCGTGATCGAGAGCCGACTCACCGGGGACGGGATGTTCGGGCGCGACGACGAGCGCGTCCGGCGCATGTCGGCGCTGGCGCTGGGGCGGATGGGGGCGAAGCAGTCGATCGAAGCGCTCCGCAGCAATTCCGAGGACAAGGCCCCTTCAACGAGTACCGTGCCGAACGCCTGCCGGTGGGCGCTCAACCGCTTGACCGGCGAACCGATCCCGCCCCCGGGCACGATCGAAGCGGTCCAACGGGACTGGTTCCTGGTTCCCCTCAAGTGACCCGTGGGCTGTTGACCGAGCGGGCGATTGGCGCCGGTCAAGCGCCCAGCGCGGATCGTAGTCGCGCGATCTGGTCGGCCATCGGGCGCGGGGCGGAGGGCGTCGGCTTCCCGATCTCGCCTTGTACTTTCAGGCGAACAAACACCGGGCCGCTCCCGGTAACCGCCTCCGGCGCGACCGCGGCCCATTCCTCGCTCGTGGCGCACGCATAAACGCGCCCGATGCCCGCGGCGGTGGCGAGCGCGGCGAAGTCCGTGCGGCTCGCGTTCGCCACCGCCTGACCGCCGGTCACCTCGTAAAGTCCGTTGTCAATGAGCACGATATAAAGCGGGACCGGGAACTGGGCCGCCGTCACGAGGCAGCCGAGGTTCATGAGCAGCCCGCCGTCCCCGGTGAGCACGATCACCCCGCGCCCCGGTCGCGCGAAGCACAGCCCGAGTCCGAGCGGGACCGCTTGCCCCATGCTCGACGGCAGGTAATGGAAATCGAGCGGCGAATCGGACAGTTGGGGCCAGATCGCGACCGAACCCATCGTCGTCACAACGATCTGTTCGCCCCGAACTTGGGCCAGCACTTCGAGGGCGGCGCGGTGGGTCATCATGGTGCTTACTCCGCCCAGAGGATCGCGGCCGGGTCGGTTGATCGACCAGAGCTTTTAGCGCGCCGGTCAGTTCCAGGGCGCTCGCCTCCGCCGGGTCGAAGCGCGTGTGGGGCAGTTCCCACGCTTCGACCAGTTTCGTGGCGAAGTGCGGGCAGTTGTCGCCGCTCTTGCCGGTCCGGGCAACTCGTTCGCTCCGCACACCGATAATAAGTTTGAGCGGCAGCTTCAGATCGTGGGCCACGTTGCGCACCGCGTCGCCCGCCTCGAAGAACCCGGTGCACTGGACCGCGACGAGCGGCCGCGCGCCGCCGAGTATCAGCCCCGCCGCCAGTGCCACCGCCTCCCCCTCGCGGCACACGCGGACCGGCGCCAGATGCGAGTTCCGGAGCGCGGGTTCCCACGTCCCCAGGTGACTGTCGGGAATCCACACGAGGTGGGTAAAGCCCACGGCTTCGAGGGCCGATACGACTTCATTAGGGCCGAGCATAACGGGCCTCTCCCCTTCCCCGGTCCCGTGGGCGCGTAAGACGGGACGCGGACACCACGAATAATACCCAGAAGCGGGCCGCGTGTAATCTCTTTGAGGGCCGAATGGTCGAGATCGTGGTTCGGGTGCCCGACAACACCCCGCCGTGGCGCCGAGCGTTCCTGGCCGGGGACGGGCCGCTCGGCGACTGGTCGGCGACCGGTGTACCGCTCGACCGCTGGGACGACGGCACGCACCGCACGCGGCTCGACCTTCCGGCCGGGCACGAGGGGCGCTTCATTGTCACGCTCGGGCGGTGGCGCGAGGCCGAGAGCGACGGCAACGGGCACGAGCGCCCCCCGCGCGAGTTGCGCGCGAGCGGGCCGTCACGGGTCGAAGTGGACGTGCGCGGGTGGGACCAAACGAGCATCGATTACCACCACGGGTTCCCGTCGCGGTTCCTCCCGCACGCGCGAACGATCAGCGTGTGGCTCCCGCCCGGGTACGGCGCGCACCCCGACCGGCGCTACCCGGTTTTCTACATGCACGACGGGCAGAACCTCTTCGACGCGCACACCGCGTTCGCGGGGGTGCCCTGGGGCGCGGACGAAGTGGCCGAGCGCGAGATCCGCGCCGGTTCGGTTCCGCCGGTCATCCTGGTCGGGGTCGCGAACACCCCGGATCGCTTGAACGAGTACGGCCCACAACGGTGCGGGCGCAAGCGCGAGCGCGACCTGTCGCGCGAGTACGGCCGGTTCCTGGTCGAAGAAGTCAAGCCGTTCGTTGATGCATTGTACCGCACGCGGACCGAAGCGGGGCACACGGGCGTCGGCGGGTCGTCGATGGGCGGGCTGATCTCACTGCACCTGTGCAAGTGGTACCCCACCGTGTTCGGAAAGTGCGCGGCGCTGTCGCCCTCGCTCTGGTGGGACCGCGAATACTTCTTGCGGAACGTGACGGTTTCGCCGGGCTGGTTGGAGCGGTGCCGCGTGTGGATCGATGTGGGGGAACACGAGAGTTCTTCGCGAATCGGCAGCGCGGCCACGATGCGCCGGACGCGCCGGCTGGCCCGGTTACTCGCGCGCTACGGCCCACACCCGGACGAGCGCAACCGCTACACGGAAGTACCGGGCGGCACGCACAACGAGCGCTCGTGGGGGGCGCGTTTCGATCAGGTACTGCGTTTCTTGTTTACTGCGGTGTAAGGGCAGCGGCCGCGCGCACCGCGGCAAGAAGTTGCTCCCGCGTGAACGGCTTGGCCAGGTACCCCTCGGCCCCGTGGTCCGGGACGTCCTCTTCGGCCCGGCCGCTCATGAGCACGATCGGTGAGCCGCGGGTGGCGAGCCGCAGATCGGGAATAACTTCGACCCCGCTCCGGTCCGGGAGCGAAACGTCGAGCAGCACCACCGAGTACCGTTGCGAGGCCCGGAGCGCCCGCCCCATCGCCGTGGCCGCGTCCCCGGCGTCGTCCACCCCGTACCCCGCGCGCTCGAGCATCAACCGGGCAACCGTGCAGATACTCGACTCGTCGTCCACCACCAGTACGAGTGGGCGCGGGATCGGGGGCGGCGGGGTGTCGTCGGACAGGGGCATTGAGCGTCCTCCTCAAGAGGAGATGGGCGACCGCGATGGGTCGAGTCGGGTCAAGCCGGGACCGGTCCGAGTTGGTCGGCGATCCCGCGGAGCAGTTCGCGGTCCGAATCGGGCCGGGTCGGGCTGCGCGGGTGCGTGGCATCGCACCCGATCCACCCCCGCAGTTTCAGGAACATGGCCGCCGAGTGCTTGTACGCCGGGACCGGCGCGCGAAACGCCAGGAACCCCAAATACTGTAACACGTCGTTCAGCTCGTAGAACCGTGAGTCTCCGGTACTCCAATAGACGTCCCGCCGAGCAAACAGTTCCGGTGCAAATGTGCTCAGCCCCAGGAGGTAATCGCTCCCGTACATCACCATATCGATGCCGAGGTCGTTACCCGTATACACCTTAAAGTCCGGCCGCACCGCGTCGCGGATCACGAGGCGCTGCCACTCGGCTTCGCGCCGGAGGGACGAGTGTTTCGCCCCGGAGCACTTGCGGACGCCCAAAAGCCCCCGGAACAAATCTGGGGAGTAAATGCGCCCGAAGGATGCGAACATCGTGCCCAACTCGAACGCAATAAACGAGTCACAGTCCCGACCGATCGCCTCATACGCCGCGAGCAATTCGTCATCGGGTAGTGTGGTCAACCCGTGGCTCTGGAAAATGACCGGCGTCCCCCCGCGATGCACAATGGCGGCGACCGCGCGCCGATACTCTTCTAAATCGAAGGGCGCTCCGAAAACATCTCGAACAAATGCGCCCGCGACAAAATTTTTCCCGCCCAGTGCGGAACGAGTTGCGTCCAGCACCTCATTTTTTTGCTCGGGCGCGAGAAGGTTCACGAATCCCGTGTCCATATTCACGGCCGGCGTCAGTCCCGCATCCGCCGTGCGGACGCAGTGAGCCGTGAAGCCGGACCAATCGACGGCGCCGGACTCGGTAAACGGGAGCAAGATGGCGGAAATGCCCGTGATTTTCCGTCTGGGGCGGAGCAAAGTGAGCGGATCAGGCAGCGAACCGACGGTCATCGACATCTCGTTGTGTCAGCGTTCCACGGCCGCATGTATAGCAGGGGCGGCATGAGCACCGGGTGAGAGATACGTTGACCTCTCACCCTTCTCGCTAAACGGCTTAATGTTCGAGAATACCCGCTCTGTAGTCCGAACGTTACATATTTCGCACACCCGCGTCGCGCCGGGGGCGCCGGTGACACACCCGAACCCGATCCGCCCGCACTGAGGGACCAGTTCGGCCCTCCCCCGCGGGCGCGACCGAACTGTTACTTCGCTTCCAGGTCCACCTGGACCGCGTGCAGGATCTCTTTCGTCGCGTCGTTCTGCACGAGTGCCACGAGCTTCAGGTTGCGGAGCGCGAGCGGCCGGTCCGTGCGCGGGAACGGGCCTTCCGCCTTCGTGAAGTCGTCGAGGTACTTCGTGAGCGCGGACTTGACCGCGTCCGGGTCGATGGTCACGGTTTGCTCGTGCGTTTTCTTGGTGAGCGCCACGCCCTTCGTCCCGCCCGGCATAGCGCGCACCACCATGTGGTGGTACCGCAGCCCGTTGCCGCCGGTGTACCGGACGCGCTCCTCAGCCAGCACGAAGCGGAGCATCACCTTGTCGCCCGGGGCTTCCAGGTCGGCGACGGTCGCCTTCGCGCTGAAGCCTCCCTTTTCGCCCTTCGAGATAGCGAGCGACAACTTCACTCCGGTCGGCTTTTCGAGCAATTCGTCGAGGGTCGTGCGAAACTGCTTGTAGAACTTTTCCGAATCGGCCGCGGCGCCGCCGGACCCGGCCCCGAGTTTCCCGCTAATGAACAGCGTGGGCGCGCCCTGAATCTTGTCGGAGTAATACTCGACGCGGTCCATACCGTCCGGGCTGGTGAGCGGGTCCGGACGCGGCACGTGGAAGTGGTACTGGAGCAGGATCACGTCGGACGGCTTGTACGCCTTCAGCAGGCCGTCGAACGCGAGATCGACGCCGACGCACGGCGGGCACTCGGCCCCGGTGAAAACCTCGACCACGGCCGTTTTGTCCGTTTTCGCCTTGCGCCCTGCGAACGCTTCCGCTTTGAACGGTGGGTTCGTTTTGGCGTAATCCGCGAAATTCGCGGAGTTCGAGCTTCGTGAGTTGCGTCTGGTAGGGCTTCGCGTCGTCCGCTTTACCGGCCTTGGTCAGCGTGCGGACGAGGGCTTCCAGCACCACGATCCGTGTCGCGGCGCTGTCTTCGTCGGTGAGCAGGCGCTCGGCCCGCTTCGCCTGTGCGACCGCGAGTTCCGAGAGCGTCGGCTGCGCGGCGAGCAGGTCCACGGTGCGCAGCGTCATGTCGCGCTCCCAGCGCGGGCCGAACGTGCCGGCCGTCTTGTTCAGGCGCTCGACGACCCCGCGCACTTCGTCCACGGGCATCTTCTTCTCGCCGGCTTGTGCGAGCACCGCGAACGCCGCGCCGAACATCTCGGGACCGTCTTCGGCCTGAGTGAGCGCCTCGCGCGCGAGCGCGAACGGGTCGTCGAGTTTCGCGAGCTTCGTCGGGTACATCGTCGTGAGTTGGAGGCGCCCGCCCACGACCGACAGCGACCCGTTGAGCTTCTTTTTGTCCTTGCTCAGCGCGCCGTCGAAGGAGAGGAGTTCGCGCCCCATAAAGCCGAGCGCGAACTGCACCGTGTCGCCGGTGACGGTGACCGCGGTGACGGCCGGCTTGACCTTCAGTTCGTCCGAGGCCCCGAGGTACTCGCCGGTCCACTTACCGTCTTTCTCGGCGAGTTTAACCAACATGATCGTCTCTTCGCCGCGATCAATGGGCACCGTGAGCTTCCAGTTGCCCGACGGCGGTGCGGGATCGGCGGAGCGGCCCGAACCGGCCGCGACGAACAGCACGGTGAAGGCACAAACGGTACGGAGCATGAGGGGTCCGGGTTCGAGGCAGGGGCGCAAGGCGGGCTAGAATCGGTCCCGGTAACGATACACCTTCGCCACCGCGTCCGCCACCTGCTGAACGTCGGCCGTTGCGCCCGACAGAACGGGGTGGTGCAGCATGACGCAGCGCTCGTGTGCGTCGGCGGCGTGCGTGAGTTCGGCCGCAGCGCGGAACCGCGACGGCGAACGCCCGATATGAAGGGCCTTGAAACCGGGATCAAACGCAATGCCTTCCGCACGCAGTGCTTTCACGAACACTTCGCGCGACAGCCCGAAGGCACCGGGAGCGTACTGAAAACCAACTTTGTAGAAGGCGGCAATGGAATCGGGGATGAGGTTGATGAAGGGTCGAATCGAAGAACCCCTCCCCAACCCTCCCCTAAACGGAGAGGGGCTGAAGACAGGGCCACAAACAATTTGACCTCTTCGGTTTCGGGTTCGGTTCCCCCTTCCTTCTTAGGGAAGGGGGTTAGCCCCTTAAACGGAGAGGGGCTTAAAACCGCCGTTGGTTCTGTTCCCCCTTCCTTCTTAGGGAAGGGGGTTAGGGGGTTAGGTTGCCTTTCCTCTCCCTTTCCTTCAGGGGGGGTAAGTTCTCCCACCAACTCCCGCACCCGTTCGGCGCGCTGCACTGTCAACGCACGCAGCTTTCGTAACTGCGGGCGCAGTACGGTCGCTTGCAGTTCACTGAGAGGCGCCCACTGTTGCAGTCCGCGGTGCAGCCACGTTTTCGTGCGCTGGTAAAGTTGGGCGTCGTTGAATAGAAGCGCGCCACCGCGCCCGGCGGTGAGCAGCTTCGAGCCGCCGAAGCTCAGCGTGCCCACATCGCCCCACGTCCCGACCGGCTTACCGGCAACCACCGCCCCCAGAGCTTGGGCCGCGTCTTCGACGACGCCGATGCCGCGTGTTCGGGCAATGCCCATCACAGCAGGCATCGCCACGAGTCCGCCGTGCAGGTGCGAACAGAGGATCGCCTTCGTTTGCGGCGTGAACGCGGCGTCCAGTTTGGTTTCGTCGAGTTGCCAGTTGTGCGGGTGAACGTCGACCAGCACCGGCTTCGCGCCGAGCGCGTGGACCGTGAGGAAGTTCGATTCGTACTCGTAGGCCGCCATCACCACTTCGTCGCCGGGACCGACGCGGAGCGCCCGGAGCGCGGCTTCCACCGCGAGCGTGCCACTCGCGCACGTGAGCGCGTGGGGGACGTCGTGGAACGCGGCCAGCTCCGCTTCGAGCGCGCAGATGTGTTCGCCGTGGTACTGCCCCCATGCACCTGCCGACATCGCACCCGCAACCGCGGCCTGGACGTCACTATCCAAAAGCGGCCACCCGGGGGGACCGTCGGGGCGTATCGGTGTGCCGCCCAGCAGGGCGGGAAGATCGGGTTGCATGACGGTATCCGAACGGCTCCGCGAAATACGGGGCGGAAGCGACATTTGTACCTTGCGCAAACGGTTCGCGGCATTTCAGGTATACTGGAATACCGCCCCACGAACGGAAACCGACCCGGCGCCCGCCGGTGCCGGACGGGAGTTTACATACAGTCGCGGGAACTGAGTGGTGGATTTGGTACTCGGTCGCGAGTAGGTTAACATCCCACGCGAGCCGCCAAGGTCTTTTCTCGATGAACGAAACCAGTTGGCAAACCGGCGCTGACGGCGACGAGATGTTGGAATTCGTCGCCGACCGGCTCTCGCCGCGCCAGTGGCTGCTCGCGTCGGCGGCTTACGCGCGCCGGCTGTGGGACGTGCTCCCCGACGGCCCGCTCCGGCAGGCCATCGACTTCGCCGAACTCGCGCTCGAACCGCTGAGCGCCAAAACCCGCACCGAGTGGCTCAAGAAGATTGATGCGGCCCTGCCGGAAGCCGTGAGTGCGGCGGAAGCGGCCCAGCGCGAGATCGTGCGGTCCGCCGACCCGGACGCGGCGACCGTCGCGGACCCGGTTCTCGCGCGCCCCAACCAGATCGCGCCCTCGTTCCCGCTGTTCCAGGCCGCGAGCCGGCACGCGGCCAACGCCATCGAGTGGATCGGCGAAGCCGTGGGCGAAGCGGCGTCCGCGGTCCGCGTGCTGTTCCGCGAAGCGAACGAGCAGATGCTCGAAGAGATCCGGGGGCTCGTGGAGCAGGCCGCGAACAGCCGCACGCGGGCCAACGGCGCGGCGAACAACGCGCTGCGACTGAAGCACGAGGGCGACGAGCACGCGGACCGCACCGCGGGGGTCAAAAACAAGCGGCTCGCGGAAGCGGAAGCTCTCGAAATCGTGCGGAAGATTGATGAGGGGAAGCAGCGCAGTCAGGACAACGAGTTCGAGGCCGAAATGAAGCGCGAGCGCGCCGCAGCGAAGCAACTCGCCCGCGTGCTGCGTGAGATCGTCGGCAATGCGCTTACGCCCCCGCGATTCGAGCAGTCCTGGCGCACCGACACCGTCACGCAGCTCGCGCAGGGCATTTTTGAGGAACGGGCGTTCGAGCGAATGGTGATTCTCGCGGACGCGCTGCTCGACGCCGACTGCGACGAAGAAGCGATTCTGCGCCACTGTCGCGGAACCGAACTCGGGGTGAAGGAACCCCCGCAGCACTTCCGCGGGTGCTGGGTGATCGAACTCATCCTGGGGCGCTACGCCCCGCTCCCCGCGCCGAAGCCGGGCAAGAAGCCCAAACCGAAGCGCAACCCGCTCGACGACATTTTTGACTTCGGCCCGCTCCGCAACGACGACACGCGACTGGCGTAATGCCCCCGGTGAACCCGCCCACAAAGGCGGGGATATCGCCGGACGCACCCGCTGCGCAACAGTCAGGAAGCGATCCCGATCAGGGCCGCGGCCAGCGCGAGCACGGCCCCCTTTGCGAGAAGCCGCGACCGCAGCATCCGACCGAACTTCCGCGCCGCACTACCGATCCAGCGACCACCGGTCACGCGAACCTGCACGCCGTACTGCTGCAAATCCTTCCCGGCCACACGAGACACAAAGCGAACCACAACGCCGAAAGTTCGCACCACATTCTTTTGCTTCTTTGCCATTGCACGTCTCCCTGAATCAAGTCTGAATTTGGCGCTCACCCGATGGCCAGTCGGGTAAGCTGGAACCAATCGCGATTGACGTGGGTAGCATTGCAGAGACGGTTGCCCGAATCTGTGGGCGGATCACTGACACACCGGCGCATGGCGAAATAACCCACCAAGAAAGGTCCATCTACGACCGGGTGAACGCCACAGCTATTCGGGAAAGCACGCCTCGCTAAAGGCTGGTTTCAGCACTTCGCGGAATGACAAAGGGAACGGACGACGAGTTGCGAACAATCGCTACGTAATGCGGCGTGGTGCGCGACAACCTGAACACGCACACGCCGGGGCGTTCTACGAGGCGTTCGATCCGGCCACCGCGGTCCTTGGTGCGCCGGCTGGAGTTCCGACACACGCCCGGCGCGGGTCATCGCGGAGAACGAGTTGAGCGCGATGACCCGCGCCGGGGCGCCGCCGGCCGCTTGGTCGGCCCACACCAACGATAACCAACGGGGCGTCGATCGGCCGTTCCGCATCGATGACGCGCGTTGAGCTGAAATCACTCTGACACCAAAATTAAAACCTGACAATTCCCTAAGTTGCGTGTTCCCGCTGCTTCGTGCCCGACATCGGGCGCGGAATGTAACGAGCACACGCGAAACTACCGACGCGCCAATCTATGCACACTTCAGGGGCGTCTCTATTGACGGACAATGCCTGTCCGTTCTAGCCCCGTGAGGTCCGATGCGATTCCTCCAAACAGCGCTCACCAGTTCTTGCGCCGCTCTCGTCGCGTGCCTGGTTCTGCTCACCGGTACGGCCCGAGCCGATGCCCCGACACCGTTCCTCGAAGGCAAGCACGTGGTCGGTGCGGTCGAAATCGAACCGGCCGTTGTGTTCAAGTTCTGGTCGATCTACGTCGTGGTGGTGACGTCCGATACGGCCGAAAAGTACGCGATTCCAGCAACTGCGAAATCGGGAGTTGTGGACCCGAAGCACTTGGGTCGTAGCGCCACCGTTGAAGCGAAGATCCTCTCCTGGGCGCGGCGCGAGGGCCGGGTGCCTGCGGTCCAGTTGGAGATCCTGTCTGTGAAGTGAGCCGGTTCAATCGCTCTGCTACCGGCCTATTCAAAATACGAGCGGTTCGGACCACGCGAGCGGCACCACGAACACTTTGCCGTCGCCGATGCGCCCGGTGCGGGCGACCTTCGGGACGGTTTCGTTCAGCGCGTCTGCCTGTTCGTCGGTGGCCCAAACGGTGATTTCCACTTTCGGCAGGTACGCCGTGCTGTACTCGGAGCCGCGGTAGCGGTCGAGGTACCCCTTTTGCCGACCGTACCCCTTGGCCTCGCGCACGGAGCACGCGGTCACGCCGAGGTCGGCAATGGCCCGCAGCACGGCTTCGGCCCGGAACGGCTTTACCACGATCGTAAGTTGTTTCATGTCAAGAACTACTGCTACTCGAAGACGATGAACCCGTGCTGCCGAACCCGCCGCGGCTGATCGATGAACCGGCCGGTGCCGACGGCGTAACCGAGCGCGATCCGGTTCCGGTCCCGGCGCGGTACGTGGTTGTGGTGGTCGTGGTGCGGTAGCCGGACCCACCGCTGAGCCACGAACTCGAACTGGAATTGTGGCTGCGCATCGGCGCGCTGTACGGCGCGTGTGGCACGGCACGGCTCATGAGTATCAGCGGAATCCACGCGCCGTTCGACCACACCCACGGGCGGTGGTGCCGGTCATAGGGAACGCTTGGTTCCGGGATCGGGCGCCCCTCCGCGTCGAGCACGCGATTCCCGTGCTCGTCGGTCTTCCACTTCTCGGGGATCTCTTTACCCTGCTCGTCGTACCACTTGACGTCCGCCGGATCTTCTTGCTCGGCCGAGACTTCGCGTTGCTCCTGCGCGTGCTGGCCGCAGCCGAGCGACGCCAAGCAGCACCCGGAGAGCGTCAGCCCGCCCAGCAGTTTGAGGGTAATTGTGCGCGACATCCGCATGGTGTTTAACCGCCAATAGCCCGAACAACGATCAGGCTGGTTCCGAGAACCACCGCGCCGACCAAAATGCCGACCGCGATGTTGCCCTTCGCAAGTTCTTGTTCGACGTCGAGTTTGGGCGTGATCCACTCGAACACTTTGAAGCCCAGTGCCAGGAGCGCGATGCCGAGCAGCCCGAACACGGCCGCGGCCAACAGCGACATCGCAAATGCTTCCGAGTTCCAGTGTTCCGCGAACAGTGTCATAGCCGCACCCGTTCCGAGTGAAGAACGAAAGCCCCGAACCGGGCACTACTGTACGGTTACATTCGCGGGGATTCACCCGTCATTTTTGCAAATCGACGAATGATCGCGTGGCCCGGTCATTCTATAAGGCCACGGTGTTGAAAGGGGTTCACCCGAAACTACTTGGGGCGAACGTGGTCGCGGATCTCGCGCAGGACGGACATGGTGTAGAACCCGGCCGTGATGTGGCCCGCGTCGAGCCACACGATTCGCTGTTTGCCGGTCGCTTCCCACAACGCGGTCGCGGCTTGGGGCGGGACAACCTCGTCTTCCCGCGCCGCGATCATCAGCAGGTTCTTCCCCTTCAGTTGGGGCGAGTAGGTAATGGGATCGACCGGAGCAATGATGCGCTTGATAAGTCCCTTCGCACCGACCGCATCGAGTGTCTTCTTGATCTCCTTGGCCTTCGGGTGCTCGTAGTAGGCATCGACCAATCCGCCACCGCCGAGAACCATGCACACGTTCTTGATCCGCGGTTCGTTGGCGGAAGTGATGGCCGTGAGGAAGCTCCCCAGGCTCGTGCCGACCATGCCGAGGTTGTCGGCATCGACTTCTGGCCGCGAGGCCAGCCACGCGATCGCGCACCGGCAATCGAGCACGCCCTGCCGGATGCCGGCCAGCGTGCGCGGGATGTCCGTGGACACGAGCCGCACTTTGCTGTCGGGGGCGCGCCGTTGGTTGTAGTGCGGCAGCACCACAACGAGAGCCGCGACGCCGTTTTGAGCCAACCACATCGCTTCGCCGCGTGCGATGCGCTGGTTCCCCTGCATGATGTCGAGCACGACGACCGCGGGGAACTTCCCCGACCGGTTCGGGGCGAAGTATTCCGCGTGGACGGTGTTGTTCTCCCGGATGTCGGTCGTTACCGGTGAGGGGAACGTGAGGTCGCGAACAACCACGTCGCTGTGACGCAACTCGTAGCGGTCCGCGAGTTGGTATTCACCTCTATAAGCTTCTTTGAAGCGGTACCCCTCTGCGATGGTCGTCTTCGCGTCGTCCGCCGGTACCTGGATCGTGCCCGCGGTGCTGGCAGCGAACGCGATAGGTGCGAACCCCAACGCGACCACAACGGACAGGGCTAGGCGTGACATACGCGGGGTTCCGTGTCGGCGGGAAAACTCCACCAGATAGTACGCGATCCGCACACACGTCTCAAGAACGCGACCGGGATTCTCATTCATGTGGACGACAGCCAAGTACCTCCAAGCCGAGCTAACAAATGCTAACGTTTTGGCCCTTCGGGAGTATTCGATCGCGGCCGGTAGACGGTTAACCGTCGGTGCCTCAAGGCTTTAGACGTCTTTCGCCCGGTCGCCCGCGGAACGGGATGCTAACAACTGCTAAAAAGCATCCAAATTCCCGCGGTTTCGAGCTAACACACATCCGGTTTTTGCCGCGGTTTGTAACCGATCTCACAGTTTTCTGTCGCGTCGTGAGCGCCTTACGATGAGCGGACTACCGCAACTCACGACGAGTGCCCCTCGCTCGCCAAATTATAGATTAGTGTACAAAATATTACAAGCAATTCTCGATGAATATCGGAAGGACGTGAAATGATTGATCGCGGGTGGAGTTATACAGCCAATTTCCACACGTTCAATAGTCCTGCGCGCCGGCTACTGTGGGAGTGCGACCTGCGGCTTTTTGCCGTCGCCCGGGGTGAACGACTTGAGCGTCCGGCTCGGCCAGTTCTCGCCGATCTGAACCAGCCCGACGCCGCTCGCGTACCAGTGCTCCTCGCGGACCTTGAAGCCGTTCGGGGTGTCCTCCGTGTTCACGGCCTTGAACGTACCGGCCGGCACTTTCACGAGCCCCGTCTTGGGTACCTGAGTGGACGCCCACTGGTAATGCGGTCCGCGGTACTCCCACTCGTGCTCACAGTCGATCGGGAATTTGATCCGAGGTATCGGGGCGCATTTGGAGACATTGGCCCGCGCCACCTCGTGCCACCCGCGCATCCGAAATTCGCAGCTTGTAAGCGAAGGACATCGTTCCGTTGGTGTTCGCGGACGCAATGGTGATGGCCTTCGCCCCGCGCTTCTCCTCAAGGTTCACAACAGGCTCAGCTCGATCTCGGCCGCGCTCAACATCGGCCCTCGTGGGTCGGATCGGCTGGGGACTTGGGGCGCTTGGGGATTCCGATCGTGGCGGCGCGGTAACCACCATTGACCGGAAAACTCATGCGCCTTGCTACTCACAAATCGCCCAACTTGAAAACTTGGTGTGACGGGTCCGCACTTCTCCGTGAAATGGCGAACTCTCGAGTCGCCTCCTAATACGGGCTATCCGGCTATCCGATCGCGGCCGCTATTCACTTGAACCCGGCGAACTCAGGCATTAGCATCGACGCGAAAATAGCTGAGAGCAGGATCGGTGGCGCGAACCGCTCGGTACCGGTTCGGACCCGAATTGCCCGGCGCCCGACCCGATGCCCAGGTGGTTCACCCGATGAGCGCATTTCTGCCCGCGTTCGATCCGGACCCGGAAACCCGTGCCGCCGGGCGCGCCGCGAAGCGGGGCGAGTACACGTACAACCACGAATACGTTTCGCCGCTCGCGTTCGTCGGGGAGGTGCCCAGCCGCGACCGGTTCCCCATCGATTTCACCACGCTCGTTCTCGGCAAGATCATGACGAACGTGGCGAACCAGGCGGACGCGGATTCCGCGCTGCGCCGGCGCCTGCGCGCGATGGACGTCCCGATCGCCGACATGGTGCTCGCCGGGTCGACGGCCGTTCGCGCCGTCGGCGCCGCGGTGGGTGCCGTGATCGGGGCGGCGGCGGATGCCCGTCGGTTGCAAACGATCGACGACTACAACGCTCTCTTCCACGTCATCGGGCTGCCGCCGATCGCGAAGGACTTTGAATTCGACAGCACGTTCGCGGAATTGCGGCTCGCCGGGCCGAACCCGGTGATGATTCACCGGGTCGACAAGCCGGACGATCGATTCCCGGTCACGGACGCGCATTTTCAGGTCGCACTGCCCGGCGACACCCTCGCGGCGGCCGGGGCGGAAGGGCGACTGTTTCTGGTGGACTACCAGAGACTTGACGGGGTCGAGACCGGTGTAAGCCCGTGCGGGCTGCCGAAGTACCTCTACGCCCCGCTCGCGCTGTTCGCGGTGAACAAGGACACGCGAAAACTGGTCCCGGTCGCGATCCAGTGCAAGCAGCGGCCGGGACCGGAGAACCCGATCTTCACGCCGGACGACGGCTACAACTGGCGGATCGCCAAGACGATCGTGGAAATCGCCGACGGCAACTACCACGAGGCGATCACGCACCTCGGGCGCACGCACCTGACGGTCGAGCCGTTCGTGGTCGCGGCGCACCGGCAGTTCGGTCCGAACCACCCGCTCAATGTGCTGCTCCAACCGCACTTCGGTGGCACACTCGCGATCAATCACCTCGCGCGTCTCAAACTGATTTCGCCCGATGGCGTCGTGGACCGGCTCCTCGGCGCGAAGATCTCCGCGGCGCTGGAACTCAGCGCGTGGGGGGTGCAGGGCCACGCCTTCATGGATTTGCTGCCGCCGGCGTCGTTTCGGCGCCGCGGGGTCGATAACACGGCCACCTTGCCGAGCTACTCCTACCGCGATGACGCCCTCTTGCACTGGGAGGCCGTTCGCGAGTGGGTCGCGACGTACCTGCGGTGCTTCTACCGGTCCGATGCCGAAGTCGCGGCGGACGTGGAAGTCGCGGCGTGGCTCACGGAGGCGTCCGCGAAGACCGGCGGGCGCATCAACGGGATCGAACCGGCCCGCACCTTCGCGGAACTGGTCGACGTGACCGCCCTTGTGATTTTCACCGCGAGCGCGCAGCACGCGGCGGTGAACTTCCCGCAATACGACATCATGAGTTACGCCCCCGCGATGCCGCTCGCGGGTTACGCCCCGGCGCCCACGAGCAAGACCGGCGCCACAGAAGCCGACTACATGGCGATGCTGCCACCGCGGGACCAGGCCGCGCTCCAGATGAACACCGGCTTCATGCTCGGAACGGCGCACTACACGCGGCTGGGGCACTACGAACCGGGGTACTTCGGCGAACCGCGCATTAACGAACTAGCGGCGCGATTCGCGGCGAAGATGGACGAGATCGAGGCCACCATCACGGAAAGAAACCGGCACCGCCGGCCGTACCCGTTTATGCTGCCATCGGGTGTGCCGCAGAGCATCAACATTTGAGTTTCTCGGTATGGCTGGTCACGCGCGCTCGGCCGATGGGGTAGCTGCGGTCAATGTACCATCCGTGAAGCGCGTTCGTTCCACGAGCGCCAGACTGGAAGACACTTTTCGTGAACGAAGACGACATCGTCCTCAACGGCATCAACGGTGCGACGGGTGAGTACCTCGTACCACCGATCACGCCGGCCCAGGCCGTCAACATCGCGAGCGGGCGCCCCGCGGAAAGTACCCTCACGACGTGGCTCAGAGCCATCGCGAGCGTCTTCAAGCGGCCGAAACTCGGCCTCCCGATGGACGTCGACCCGGTCAACCCGGCGCGCGCCGGATGGGCGCTCGTGCTCCCCGCTGGCGCCCCACCGGAACTCAGAGCCGCGGTTCAACCGCTCATCGATCGCCGCAAGTCGGTGGTTCCGCCCGACCGGTGTAAGGTGCTCGAGTACCGGCCCGGCGAAACGATGAAGAAGTGGCTCGCGCGGTACGGTGTGGCGCCGGGCACGGTCACACCGACGAAGGTTCCGTACTACGTCACGCTCGTCGGCGGGCCGACCGAGATCCCGTTCGACTTCCAGTACCTGCTCGACGTCGAGTACGCGGTCGGGCGCCTCTGTTTCGACGCCCCGGAGCAGTACCGCCGGTACGCAGAAAGCGTCGCCGCGTATGAAACGGCTTCGAGCGTCAAGAACGCGAAGGAAGTCACTTACTGGGGTCCGCGCCACGCTGCGGACCGCTCCACGCAAATGAGCGCCGATTCGCTCATCCGGCCGCTGATGGAGGGCGTCCCGGCCGCGGGCGACCAGCCCGCGGAGGCGTCGGTCGCCACCGAGAAAGGGTTCCGCTCGACGTGCTTCCGCGCCGCGGACGCGACGAAGGCGAAACTGCTCGAAACGCTACACCCGACGACCGGGACCGCGCCGCCCGCGGTGCTGTTCACCGCGTCGCACGGGATGGGGTGGCCGAAGGACGACCCGCGCCAGCGCCCGGCACAGGGCGCGCTGCTCGCGCAAGATTGGGCCGGGTTCGGGCAGGTGACGCCGGCTCATTACCTGACCGCGGCCGAGATCGAAGACGGTGCGAACGTGGGCGGAATCGTCGCGTTCCTGTTCGCGTGCTACGGCGCCGGCACGCCCGCGACCGATGCGTTTCTCACCGACCGCGGGCGCGGGCCGGTGGACATCGCCTCGGCGCCGTTCGTCGCCGCGCTCCCGCAACGGTTACTATCGCACCCCAACGGCGCGGCACTCGCCGTGCTCGGGCACGTTGAGCGCGCGTGGGGGTACTCGATCCGCCCGACCGGGGCCGGAACACAGATCGGGCAGTTTCGCGATTTTCTCGCCCGCGTCATGTCCGGACAACCGGTCGGGCACGCGACGAAGAACTTCAGCGAGCGCTACGCGGTGCTTTCGACGGCCCTGGCGAGCGCACTGGACGAATCAAGTAAGGAACCGAAACTCTCTCCTCAAGAAATCGCCGCAACCTGGGTCGAGCGCAACGACGCGCAGAATTACGTTATCCTCGGCGACCCGGCCGTGAAACTGCGGACCGATTTGCTGAAGTGACGTGCCCTTCGCGCGGAGCGCCGCGCGACCGGGGCACCGACTCCCGTCCCCGGAACCCGGCCACTTATGCCCACGCCCTACCACGTCCGGCTCGCGGTTTCGCAGTACGGTGAACAGTTCCGCGCCGAACTTTTTACCGAAGACCTCGGCGACACCGAGGGCGACGTGCTCACGGAGTTGCCGCCGAGCATCGCCGAGTGGGTGCCGTACCTCGCGCAGGGGGCCGACCTCCCGCCGGACGCGGCCCGACAGCTCGGGAAGGATCTGTTCGCGGCGCTGCTCGGTCAACCGGAGAACGCGAAGAAGTGGGCCGAGGTGCTCACCCGGGCCGACCGCAAGGGCCAGCCGATCCGCCTGCTCATCGACGCCACAACCGAAGCCGTTCGCGACCTCCCTTACGGTCTGCTCTGCGAGCCGCACGACGACTGGTTCCTGTTTCGCGGGAAAAAACACTCGGTCGAGTTCGTTCGCATTCTGCGCCGGTGCTCGCCCCGCCCGCTAAAGCTCCGCGGGCGGCTCCGGGTCGTAATCGCGGTCGCGGAGCCGAGGAGCACCGACGTTCCGCCGTTCGATTCGCCCCTCCGGTTGCAAAAGTTCGCAGCGGCGGTTCACAAGGAAATCGACCTCGTCGTTTGCGGGCCGAGCGGCCCGAAGCCGCTTGCCGCAATCGCCCCGAATCCGGAAACCGCTGATCCCGCTGTGTTCACCCCGTACACGAAGACCACTCGCGGCGCTCTCCGCCAGGCACTCGCGGGCGAGTTCGATGTGTTCCACCTGCTCGCCCACGGACACGGGGCCGGGGTGCTGCTTTGCACGGACGCCGGCGCACCGGCCGAAACGACCGCGAGCGAACTCGGCGAGTGGTGCGGCGCGGGCCAAACGCCACTGGCGTTCCTGCAAGTGTGTAAGGCCGGTCAGACGGCCGGGCGCGGGGGCTTCGGCGGGGTCGCGCAGCAGTTGCTCAATCCGCGCAGCGGGAACATGGCGGCGGTGGTCGCGTCCACGTTCCCGCTCGACGCCGAGCACAGCACGGACGCGGCCGTCGGGTTCTACCGCCAACTCGCGGCGGGCAAACCGCCCGAGGAAGCGCTCACCGCGGAGCGCCCGGAAGCCGACTGGTGCTGGGCGTTCCTCGAACTGTGGGCCAGACCTGGCGCGCTCGGCGGCACGCAGCAGCGGGCCGCGTTCCAGTTCGTCAGCCCGTACCGCGGCCTTTCGAGTTTCGGTGAACAGGACGCTGACCTGTTCTTCGGCCGCAAAGCCGAAGTCGCGGAGCTGCTTCAGATTTTGCGCACCGAGCCGGTCCTCGGGGTGGTCGGTGATTCCGGCAGCGGCAAAACGTCGCTGCTGCAAGCGGGGCTGGTTCACGCGATCCGGCGCGACGGACTGGCCGGATCGGACAAGTGGCGCATCGTCTCGCTCCGCCCGGGGTACCGCCCCGCGCAAGCGCTCCTGGCCGCGCTCACTGGGGCCACCGGGGAACCCACGCCGGCCGCGCTGCGGGCCGCGCTGCGGGCGGACGCACAGCCGCTGATCGTGGTGTTCGACCAGTTCGAGGAAGTGTTCACGCTCGCGCGCGATGTTAACGAAGTGCGGCTGATGAGCGAGGTGCTCGCCCAGGCCGTCGATCAGCAGCGCGACCGGTTCCGGCTCGTCATCGGAATGCGGAGCGAGTTCCTGGGGCAGTCCGCGTCCGCGCCGGAACTCGGCCGGCGCATTCAGCGGCCCTGGGTGCTCCGGCCGCCCGGCGCGGACGACCTGCGCGGCATCGTTGCGGGTCCGGCCGAGCACTGCGGGTACACGTTTCAAGGGCCGCTCGCCGACGGCAACCCGGCGCACGCGGTCGGGCTGCTCGATCGCATCCTCGCCGACCCGTTGCTCGATCGCAACAAGGGCGGGGCACCGCTCCCGCTGTTGCAGTTCGCGCTCGAGCGGTTGTGGCTGAAGGCGGTCGAGAAGGGTGTGACCGAATTCACGCACGCGGAATTCGACGAGATCGGCGGGATGGGCCGGGCGATCGCGCAGCACGCGGAGGCGGTGTTCCAGGCGAGCGCCACCGCGACCGAGTTCGGGGCCGGGGGGCGCCACCTCGTGGAGCAGATCGTCACCGCACTCGTCAGCGCGCAGGGCACGCGCCAGCCGCGCTCGCGCGAGGGGCTCCAGGCGGAAACCGGCGCCCCGGAAGCGGCGCGGGCGGTGATCGATTACCTCGTCGGCGAACGGCTGCTGACGATCCGCACCGACCCGGAGGACATGTCGAAATCGCTCGTCGATCTGTCGCACGAGGCGCTGATTCACAACTGGGACCGGCTCCGCGGGTGGCTCGCCGAAGACCCGCAGGGCCGGGCGATGCGCGAGGAGTTCCGCACGGCCGCGGAGAAATGGGAGGTGGGCTTCGCGGGCACCCCGGCGCGGAGCCGGTACGCGCTGCCCGGCACCGACGTGGCCCGGAACTACCTCGCGTGGATCGGCACCAGTAACCCGCGGCTCGTGCCCGTGCAGCAGGAGTTCGCGCGGGCAATGCGCGACATGCTCACGCGCCACCAGCGCCGCCGACAACTCGTAACAGCCGCACTGGTGGCACTCACGCTGTCGGCGTGCGCCCTGGCGTTCTACGCCGACGGGAAGGCGTCGCTGGCCCGGACCAAAGAGGCTCAAGCCCAAGCAGAAAAAGAGAACGCCGAGCGCGAGAAGGAGAACGCCAAGCGCGAGGAGGAGAACGCCAAGCGCGAGGAGCGACGGGTGCGGGAGCGATCCGCAGCCCTACTTCTGGACCGCGGTATAGAGCTGTGCGAGCGCGGCCGACCCCGGATCGGTATGCTCAGCATCGCCCAAAGCCTCGACAAGTGTCCGTCGGAGGCTGAAGCCCTGCGCCGGGTCATTCGCACCAACCTGTCCGCGTGGGCCTGGTACCTGATGTGCCTGGACGGGGCGCGACAGTTCCCCGGTCCGGGCATCGCGGCCAGCCCCGACGGACAGGCGGTTCTGATCGCCGTCGCCCCGGGAACGGCCCAACTGTTCGACGCGGACACGGGCCACCCACTCGGGCCGCCCATCAAACCGGGCGAGCGGAACGCGGTATGGGGCGAGGTCATGCGGGCCGGGAACGAGTGGGTGGTGCTCACCTACGGGTCACACATCGCCCGCCTCTGGAACGGCACTACGGGTGCCCCACTGGGGCACGTATTTGAAACGGCAACCGCCCCCGGTGTGCCGGCCCAGGGCGAGATCCTGATCGCCGCTATCAGGCCCGATCGACAGGCGCTCGCACTCGGAATGGCTCACGGTGAGGCCCGGCTCTGGAGCGTGACAACGGGGAAGACGCTGGGGCAACCGTACAAGCACGAAGGGCCGGTCCACGATCTGGCGTTCACTCCCGACGGCGGGATGCTGCTGACCGGCTGCTCCCGGCGCCCGAACCACCCACTGATGTCGGACGTGGCGGCCGTGGCCCGCGTCGGGGCCGAGCGGCGTGCGGCCGGGGTCGCGCGGTTCTTGAACCTGTCCACGCGGGAGCTCGTCTGGTCGCACACGATGAAAAATCCGGTGACGTCCGTCGGCGTCAGCCCCGACCCCGGCGGGCGGTACCTCGCGGTCGGCGGGTTCGCGGTCGCGATCTACGACCGGCACGAGAAAAAATTCTCACCAACAGTCAGAAGGACCACGAGCCGGCCAACTGGACCGCCTTCGACCCCGAGGAGCCGGGCACGATGTTCATGTCCCGCTCGTCCGGTGACGTCGAGCTTTTGCACTTCCCGGAGTCTTCGCGCGCTCCGACGGATGACGCCGAGTTCTCACACGGGCCGGAGCCCGCTCACGATCTCTCGAACCCCATGACGAGCGAGCGCCTGTCACCACAGGGGCTGGTGGTCGGGGCGGGGTTCCGCAAGGACCGGAGCGTGTTCACGTTCAACCGCGACGGCACCATGCGACTCTGGCGGCGGCCGCTCACGCAGAAGGCGCAGCGCGAGTTCGTTCACACCGACGCGGTGCTATCGGTAGCGTTCGGACCGGGCGACAAGACCCTGGCGACCGGGTGCCGGAACGGGTCGGCGTACCTCTGGAACACCGACGCGCCCGATAAATGGAAGCACCAGTTCACCCCGCCTCAGAAAAAAGAGAACTTCCACCCGCTTACCCAGGTTCGGATCAGCTCCGGTGGCGAGCGAGTGATCGCCCAGGACCAGCACTTTAACCAGTTCGTCTGGGACGCGACGACCGCGCGCCCGGTCGTTCCGGCGGCCGGGGAAGCGATCGTCGGAGTGGCCGACGACGGGGCCACCGCCCTCGTGCGGCTCCCCGATCTGACTTACCGGGTGAAAAATCTGCTCACCAAACAGGCGGGGGCGCCGTTCGTCGTCCCGGGCGGGGTCGGTCCCGATGCAGCGCACAACGACGACGAGACGACCATGCTGCGGGTCGTGCGCGTGGCATTCAGCCCCGACCGCTCGGTCGTGGCGACGATCAACGAGCCCGGTCAGGTGCTCCTCTGGCGCTCGGACACCGGGGAGGCGGTCGGGCACCCGATCGCCCACACGATCCGGGGCGGAACCGACAAGATCCGTGCGGTGAGCTTCAGCCCGGACGGAACCCGGCTCCTGACCCAGAGTTCCCGCGCACGCGGCGTCTGGGACGCGGTGACCGCGCGCGAGGAACACGTGCTCCATAACCCCGTCGGCGTGCAACTGTCTCGGTTCAGCCCGAACGGGCGGCTGGTGCTCTCGGGTACGAACTTTAACATGGTGCAGATGTGGGACGTCCCCGGCCGGTCGGTCCGCGAGACCGCGCTGCTGCACTCGGCCCAGGTGTGGGGGGTGACGGCCAGTCCCGATGGCTCGCGCGTGCTCACCGCGAGCTACGACCGCACCGCGCGGGCCTGGGACGCGGAAACCGGCAAACCGATCTCACCCCCACTGTTCCACGGCGAGGGGGTGAGTGAGGTGGTGTACAGCCAGGACGGTAAGTGGATTCTGACCGGGAGCTGGGACCGGCGCGCGCGGTGCTGGGCCACGGTGGAGCCGGTGCCCGACGAGGTCGAACGGGTCAAGCTCTGGGTCGAAGTCATGACGGGGCTCCAGATCGGACTCACCGGAGCCTCCGACCTGCTCACGGCCGAAGAGTGGCACAAGCGGTACCGGCGGCTCAACGCGCTCGGTGGGCCACTCGTGGGGAGCGCCACTCCCGAAAGATGACCGACCCGGCGGTCACCCCGCGGTCAGCGCCGCCTGCCACACCGCGTGCGCCACCTCGGGGCGACAGATGTCGTTGTGCGCGCCGCCGCGCCCGCTCCCCTCGCGGATCACCTCGCTGCACTCCAGGTTGTACGCCGCACCCGGCACGAAGTTGTAGTCGGTCGTTACCGGGAGTAGCGCGAGGTCGGTCGCGTTCGTGCCCGGCCCCTGGATGCCGTGCGAACCCACTGCTCCGTACTTCGGCAACTCGCCCGGCGCCGCGAACGCCACCTGGCCCGCCACCCCCGCGCCCAGCGGGTACCACCTCCCGGTCGCCGTGTCGAACACCGACCGCGTCGAGATGATCGGTCCGCGCACCCGCTTGTCGGAAAACACTTTGTTGAAGTAGCCCGGCTGACCCGGCGTCGCGGGGATGTCGTCGCAGTACGACCAGATCGACAGCGCGCCCTGGACCAGCGCGAGCGAGTCCACCGGGCGCGCCACGCGCCCGCGGCCCTTCGGACCCGCGAGCGCCGCGGACATCACGATGCACCCGAAACTGTGCCCCATCAGGTGGAACCGCAGGGTCCGCGGCGCCGCCTGCATCATCCGGGCGAGGAACGTCGAGCCGACCGACTCGCCGAACCACCGCGCGCGGTCCTTCATGCGCCAGAACGAGAGCGTCCGCAGCACGCCGAAGATCCCCCCGCCGCTAAAGAGCCCGAAGCTCGGCGCGTCCTCGCGGAGCGACTGGTACACGCCCTCGGGGTCGAACCCGGAGCGGTCCCCGCCCGGTCCCGCGCCGACCCCGCCGATGCCGAGATCGGCTTCGAGGTTCAACTGCCGGTACGCCGCGAACACGTCCGGGGGCAGCGCCTCCGGCTCCACGTCGTCCATCGCGCCGACGACGATGCGCCGGATCGCGTCGCGCGCCGCGGGCGTGTCGGCGATGCGCGCCGCGTAGTCGTCGACCATCGCCTGGACCGGGTCGGCCGCGGGCGCGCCGTCGATCGGGACCGTGAACGATCCCCCTTCGCCGAACGACTCGTCGCCCCACGGCATGCTCGGCCAGTGAATGCCGATCACGTGCGGTTTGAAACCCGGGCGCGCCTGGTTCATGCGTGCGACGTCCGCGGTGCAGGCGGTCATCGCCTCGACCCACCTGTCGTACTGCGCCCGGGCCGCCGGGATGTCCCCCATCCACCCGTGACTGAGGACGAACACGTCGGTGACCCCGGAGTCGTCCGGCGCGAGGGTGCGGAGGACCAGATCGGACATCACGCCGTTCGGATCATCGGCGCGCTCGTTTCCGCCGGAATCGAAGCAGACGAGGTCGTAGGCGGCCCGCCGATCGGTCGGGGCGAATCGGGGCATAGCTTCCCCTCGGGTCCGTGTGGGACCGCGCTCGTGGAACAAAAACGGCCGGAGTGTTGGTAGAGTGTAACCGCCCCTGCGGTTGACACAACCTGTTAAGCCCGGTCGCGCCGGATTCGCCGAAATCGCTTGTGAATGGTCCTAGACAGCCGCATTCGCTCCAGTTACTCTCACACAATAAACTAGCACTTGCACACCAAACACAATCCCGCCGCGGGGCGGGCCAGGGTGACGCCCCGTGCTACCACCGCCCCCACACAAATCGGACGAATCCACCGCCGATCGAACCACGTCCCTTCCCCATCTGGAACCTTCGGGGGCCGAAGGACATTTAACGCCTCCAGGTGCCCCGACCGGGAATCATTCGGGTAGTGTGCCGGACCCGTCGGGCGCGGTGCCGGTACCTTCCGCGGAACTGGAAACCGCGTTCGGGGACCGCTACGAAATCGGTACACAACTCGGGCACGGCGGGTTCGGGACCGTCTACCACGCGCTCGACCGGCGACTGAACCGCCGGGTCGCGCTGAAAGTGTCGTGGAGCGTGACGGCCGACACGGACCGGCTCCTCCGCGAGGCCCGCGCGCTCGCTCAGCTCCGGCACGCCGGGATCGTCACGGTTTATGACGTCGCGGTCGCCGGAACGTGCTGCTTCGTCGTGTCCGAACTCCTCACAGGGCCGAGCCTTTCTCGCTGGCTCGACGAGCACCGCCCGGCACCCGCCGATGCCGTTGGGATCGCCGCCGCGGTCGGGGACGCACTGGCCCACGCACACGCGCGGAGCATCGTTCACCGCGACGTGAAGCCGTCGAACATTGTGTTCGCGGAGGACCGGCGCCCGGTGCTGGTCGACTTCGGGCTGGCGCTCTCGGACCTGGACACGGAGAACGAACTCGGGGTCGTGGCCGGTACACCGTCTTTCATGTCGCCCGAACAGGCCGGGGGGCGCGGGCACCGGCCCGACGGTCGCACCGATGTTTATGGATTGGCCGCGACCCTCTACGCGATGCTCTGCGGGCGGTCGCCGTTTCGCGGGCGCACCCGGAGCGAGGTCATTCGCCAGGTGCGGGAAGACGAACCGCAACCGCTGCGCCAACTCCGGCCCGACGTGTCGCCGGAACTGGAGCGTGTCTGCCTGAAGGGGATGGCGAAGCTCCCCGGCGACCGCTACACGACGGCCGCCGACTTCGCCGACGCGCTCCGCCGGGCGGTCGGGCTCCTGCCCTCGCTCCCCGCGCCTCCGGTACCGGTCGTGCCGGCGCCGAAACCGGCCCCACCCGTCGTTCCCGCGCCGAAACCGGCGGCCCCGGTCGCGGCGCGCAGCGCGCGAGCCGAATGGCGGCAGGTCACGATCCTCCAGTGCTCGTGGGAAGCGGGAGAGAATGACGAAGACCCGATGGAACAGGTGACCGCGTTCCAGAGGGCGTGCGCGGAAGTGGCCGTCGCGCACGGCGGGTTGCCGCTGCAAGTGTCCGGCACCGCGTTCCTGGCCTGCTTCGGTTACCCGGTCGCGCGCGAGGACGCCCCGCGCCAGGCCGTTCGCGCGGCCCTGGCACTCGGGGAGCGGTGCGCGGCGGTCGCGGTCGGCACCGGGCCTGCCGTGGTTACCGAGCACCCGCCCGCGCCGCCCGTCGTGGTCGGGGACGTGGTCACGATCACATCGGCGCTGCTGTCGCAGGGAACGGCCTCTGGGGTGACAGTTTCTCACGCGACGTTCCAACTCGTGGACGGCTTCTTCGACTGCGAGCCGCTGGGCGCGGTCCGCCCCCGCGGGCTCCCGCAGGTGCCCGTGTTCGTTGTGCGCGCCGAACGGACCGCGCGCAATCGCGTCGATGCCACGGACCCGGCACGGCTCACCCCGCTCGTCGGCCGCGACCGCGAGGTCGAACTGCTTAAAGAGCGGTGGGAACTCACGGCCGAAGGGGTGCAGAACGTCATTTTGCTCGTCGCGGACCCGGGACTGGGCAAGTCGCGGCTCGTCCGTGTGTTGCGCGAACACGTCGCACAGGACGCCGACGCCCCCGCGTTCGAGTCGACGCGCTCGGCCTCGGCCGGGGGCGCGGTCATCGAATGGTTCTGCTCCCCGTACCACCAGGGTAGCCCGTTCTACCCGGTGATCGAGTACTTCGACCGCGCCTACCGACTGAGCCGCGAACCCGACGCCGCAGCGCGCCTCGATCTCCTTCTAGCGCGGCTCCGCGAAGAGGGCGTCCACGATGCCGAGGACCAGGCGCTCCTGGCCGCGATGTTGTCGGTCCCGACCGGCGACCGGCTGCCGCTCCTCGCGCTCACTCCGGAGCGCCAGCGCGAGAAAACCCAGGACGCGGTACTCAACTGGCTGAACGCCCGCGCCGCCTTCACCCCACTCCTGTTCGTGGTCGAGGACATGCACTGGGTCGACCCGTCCACGGAGGCGCTACTCGCGCAGTTCGTCGAGCGCGGCGGCGAGGCCCGCGTGCTCGCGGTGTTCACGTTCCGCCCCGAGTACGACCCGCCGTGGAAGGGGAAGGCCGTTCAGACTGTGGTCGCACTGAACCGGCTGACCCGGGGACAGATCGCCGAGATGATCCGCACGCAGATCGGTGATCGGGCGATCCCGCAGGCGGTCACGGACCAGATCGCGGAGCGGACCGACGGTGTCCCGTTGTTCGTGGAAGAATTCACACGGCTCCTGGTCGAGCGGGGCACGACCGCGGACGAGGTCGGAGCCGACATCCCGACCACCCTCCGCGACCTGCTGCTGGCGCGGCTCGACCGGATGGCGAGCGACAAGGCGGTGGTACAACTCGGCGCGGTGATCGGGCGGACGTTCGCGCACGCGGTCATCCGGGCGGCGTCGGAGTTAGACGAACAGGCTTTGCGGGTCGAACTCGACAAGTTGGTCGGGGCCGGGCTGCTGTTCAGCAAGGGCTCGTTGCCGCGCACGACGTACACGTTCAAGCACGCCCTGATTCAGGACGCGGCGTACCAGTCGATGGTGAAGAAGCGCCGGCAGCAGTTCCACCGGGCCGTGGCGGAGAAATTGGAGGGGCGGTTCCCGGAGGTGGCCCAAACGCAGCCGGAACTGCTCGCCCGGCACTTCACCGAGGCGGGCGAAGCGGACCGGGCGATCGACTACTGGCTGAGGGCCGGGCGCCGCGCGCGGGCGGCGTTCGCCAACGCCGAGGCGATCGAGCACCTGCGGCGCGGGCTCGGGGTACTTGCCGCGCGGCCCGAATCACCGGACCGGGACGCCCTGGAACTTCAGTTCCAGATCCCCCTCGCGGTCGCCCTCATGACCGCCCGGGGGTACGCCCACCCGGACCTGGAGTCGGTTCACGCGCGCGCCCGGGAATTGTGCGAGCGGCTCGGTCCGTCGGCCCCGTTGTTCCACGTCATCTGGGGGAACTGGGCACTGCGCCTGATCCGGGACGAACTGGACGAAGCGAACCGGTTGGCGGGCGAACTGTGCGAACTGGCCGACCGACGTGCCGATCGCGGGATGCGGGTCGAGTCGGACTTCGCGGTGGCGATCACCAGCCTGTTCCGCGGGGAGTTCGCGCGGTGCCGGGCCGCGGCTACCCGGTGCCGAGAACTCGAGGACGCCGGCGCCGCGCTCGCGCACTCTGCACACACCGGGCAGAACGTCGGCATGGCGTACCGGTGCTACGCCGGGCTCGCGGCGTGGTACCTCGGCTTCCCGGACGAGGCCGCGACCCGGATGCGCGAGGCGGTCGAGTTCGCGCGGGGTCTGGGCCACCCGTTCAGCCACGCCTATGCGCTGCACCACGCAGGCTGGCTCGCCTACCTCCTGCGGGACGGTGAGAGCGGTATCCGGTACGGGAACGAGTGCGTGGCGGTGTCCGAGGAACAGGGGTTCGCGTTCTGGAAGGCGCTGGGGATCATCAGCCGCGGCACCGGGCACATGGTCGCCGACCGGCCGGATCAGGCCCTGGCACAAGTCAGCGCGGGGCTGACCCTGTACCACACAACGAGTTCGCGAAAGTCGCTCTCCGAGTACCACGGGTTCCTCGCCGAGATCCACCTCCGGGCCGGGCGCCCGGAAGCCGCGCGGACCGAGATCGAAGCGGGGCTGGCCGCCTGTGAGCGGACGAACAACCGCGTCTACGAGGCCGAACTGCACCGCCTCGCGGGTGAAGTTGCCCTCGCCACAGTCCCCCCGGACCCGACCGCGGCGGAGGCCGCGTTCCTCCGCTGTTTGGGAGTTTCACAGCGCCAGGGCGCCCGGTCGTGGGAACTGCGGGGGGCGACGAGCCTGGCCCGACTGTGGCGCCGCATCGGGCGCGCCGCCGAAGCCCGCGCCCTGCTCGCGGCCGTTTACGCGCACTTCACCGAGGGGCTGGGCACTCCGGACCTGCGCGACGCCCGTACCGTGCTCGACGAACTCAACACCGCGGTGCCCACATGACCCCGCCCGTCGCCCCCTCGCCGCTCGAACGGGTTCCACCGGACGAGGCAGCAGCGATCGCGGACCTCGTGGCGCTTCAATCCCGGCTCGGTGATCCGGCCCGCCCCCGGCGCGGGCAGCACGCCAAGGGGCACGGTCTGGTCAGCGGCACGTTTACCGTTCGCGCCGACGTCCCGCCCCCGCTGCGCGTCGGCCTGTTCGCGGCCCCGAACAGTTTCGCGTGCTGGGTCCGCTTTTCAAACGGGTTCGCCGAAGACGACCGCCTACCGGACGTTCACGGGATCGGGATCAAGGTGCTCGACCCGCCGGCCGCGGACCACGACTTCTTACTGGTCGATCACGAGACGTTCTTCGCGGCCGACGTGCGCCGAACGGTCGGCGTGTTCTCGCGGCACGTTGAACTGCTCGCCGCCGGTGCTGCTGGGCGGGTTCGTTCCGCCCGGCCGATCCGTCCCCGCTTGAACCGCGGTACTTCAGCGGCACCCCGTATGCTCTCGGTGACCGGGCGGTAAAGTACCAATTGGTCCCGCGATCGGAGAACCTCGCGGTTCAGCGCACCTCACCCGACACCCCCGACTTCCTTCGGGCCGCGCTCGCCGCGCACCTCTCCGCCCGGCCCGCCACGTTCGACTTCTGCGTGCAGTCGCAGCACGATCCGGTCTCCGACCCCGTGGAAGATCCGACCGTCACGTGGGGCGAAGCCGCGGTCCCGGTCGCCGTACTCACACTACCGGTTCAAGAGTTCGACACCGCAGAACGAGAAGCTCTGGCGGACGCGCTGGCATTTTCGTTGTGGCACGCCCCGGCTGAACACCGCCCGCTCGGGGGCATCAACCGCGGCCGGAAGGCGGTGTACGAGATGAGCGCGACCGCGCGCCGATCAAAGTAGTACCAGGAGCCCACCCATGATCCGGTTCGCACTGGCGCTGACACTCCTCGCTCCGGTAGCGGTTCGCGCGCGCGGGGCGGACCCGATCTACCTCGATCAGGGGTGGAGCAGCGACGAGCGCGCGGCGTACTACGCTCTGCCACAGGGTTCGGAAGTGGTGCCGTACTCGTGGTTCCTCGCACTCGAACAACCGTGGACCGAGAAATTGTTCCGCGACGACGCCCACATCGAATCGTTCCGCTACATCCCGTCCGCAGCAAACAAGTTCAACCCCGATGGGCTGCCGATCGGGTTCACCAAGGGGCGCGGGAAGGACGGAAAGGACTGGTTCGGGCTGACGTGCGCGGCGTGTCACACCGGGCAGTTCACTTACAAGGGCAAGACGGTGCGGGTTGACGGCGGAACCGCACTCGCCGACGCCCTCGGGTTTCAGTCCACTCTGGTCACCGCGGTGAAGGCGACCCTCGCACAGCCGGCGAAGTTCGACCGGTTCGCCCACCGCGTACTCGGCGAAAAGCATACTCCCGAGCGCGCGAAGGCGCTCGCGACCGAACTGCGTGAACAACTCCGGGTGATGGCCGACTGGGAAGCCACCAGTCGGCCCGCGCACCCCGGCGGGTACGCTGTTTGGGACGCGCTCGGGGTACTGCTCAACACCATCACCGGCACCGCACCGGGCATTCCCGACAACTACCGCGTTCCCAGCACCCCGGTCAGTTACCCGAGCATCTGGTCCACGAACCGGTACGACCGGCTACTGTGGAACGCATCGGTCGAGAGCGTCACACTGAGACAGGTCGGCGAGGTCATCATCGTTTTCGGCCGCGCGCGCGCGGCGGCCGGCCCGGACGGAAAACTGACGTTTGAATCCAGCGCGGATCTAAACACTCTCGCGAAGGTGTACGACTACACCTCGATGCTGACCCCACCGGCGTGGCCGGAGGACGTGCTGGGCAAGATCGACCGTAACCTGGCGAAGCGCGGCGAGAAGGTGTACCAGGACCAGAAGTGCGCGACGTGCCACCCGCTCGCGCCGTACCCGACTGTGGAAGCGAAGGCCGGCGGCCGAAAGCTCATCAAGACGACCGCGACCCCGTTGAAAGAGGTGGGCACGGACCCGCTCTACGCCGAGTATTTCACGAGACGAACCGCCGTGCCCGGTGCTCTCGCACCCGTGTTCAAGGGGACCATGTTTGAAGGGCAACAGGAAGTGCCGGCTGCGATCCAGTTCCTTGCGACCCTCACGCGGATCACCGAGGCGGATCTCGACCGGGCGGCGAAGACACCGTCCGAACGCGCGCGATTGCTCGGTGACCGCCCGCTGCCTCAATTGCCAAAAGCTCCGGCGGAATTGCAGCAACTGGTGAACGCTCTACACGCTTACAAGGCCACGCCCCTGACCGGAGTGTGGTCCACGGCCCCGTACCTGCACAACGGGTCGGTGGCGAACCTGTACGAGTTGCTCCTGCCGCCGGAGAAGCGGATGAAGTCGTTCTACCTGGGGCACCGGGAGTTCGATCCCAAGCACGTCGGCTACCGCACCGGGCCGTTCGAGCACGGGTACAAGTACGACACCGCGCTGCCCGGGTACTCGAACCGCGGGCACGAGTACGGGACCGGCCTCGCCGACGACGATCGCTGGGCGCTGGTCGAATACCTCAAGACGCTGTGACCGGTGCCCGCGGCCGGAACCGCGCCCTCATCCCCTTGGGCATCATCACTGCGAAGAAAAACGACTGCTGGTACGGCCGGGAGACGTCCACGTCCGGCTCGCTCTCGCGGTAGATCGTCGCGAGCACGAGTCGGTGAACGAACTGCCCGAACGCGGCCCCGACGCACGCACGCGGCCCGCGCCCGAACGGGAAGAAGTGCCCGCTGCCATACGGGTTCGCCTCCGCACCACCGTTGTCCCAGCGCTCCGGAGCGAACCGCTCCGGTTCCGCCCAGTGCGGCGCGAACTTGTGAAGGTACCAGTTGGAAATGAAGATCTGCGTGTCGGGCGGGAGCACGTGCGAACCGAGTTCCACCTCGCGGCCGCGCGCCGTATTTCGGAAGTAGATCGGCACCGCCGGGTAGTACCGCATCGCCTCGCGGATCGCGAACTCGAGCGGTCGGACTGCATCGAGCGCGGTGCGATCGAACCCGTCGGGCAGTTCGTCTCGTACCGCTCGCGCGACTTTGGTCCCTTCCTCCGCGTGTTTCGCGAGAAGGTACAGCGCGGTGTTGACCGTGCTGCTACACGAGAACACGCCGCCAAAAAAGTTCGTCGCGAGCGCCTCCGCGAGGGCCGCGTCCGATAGGGACGTGCCCCGCGCGAGCACACAGTTGAGCAGGTCGGGGGCGGCCGGGTCCGGGTTCGCTCGCGCCTCTGCGACGGCCCGTGTAAACGTGCCGTACCAGTTCTCCCGGGCCGCGTGGAAGAACGGGTGGAGCGGAAAGATCTGCTTCGGGAGGGCCATTCGGCCCGTACCGGTGCGGGCCAGTGTGCGGAACCAGTGGAACCGGTTCGGCGGAAACACGCGCCCCCAGAACGCCCGCGCGAACACATCGAACACCAAGCGCTGCATCTCCCAATACAGATCGACCGGTTCGTGCGACCGGCTGACCCACCGCCCCACCGTTTCAGCGACCACCGCGCGGAGCGGTTCGACCTGTCGGGAGAGCCACTCGTCGTGCGAGATCGTGGAGAGCGGGTTGCCGCGCCGCGCTTCTTCCCACCCGCGACCGAAGTTGGTGATGAACAGACTGGGCCGCGTGATGACCGGTTTGAGCGCGTCGACGGGCGCGTCCTTGTAGAACTCCGCGGCGCGCGTGTCGAGCACCTCGCCGATCAGGTGCGGGTCGTTGAGTACGACCGCCGGTTTGTTGAACAGCCAGATCAGGGTGATCCCGCCGTACCGGTGCCCGTACTCGGCGCACAGCTCCCACGGCCACCGCCCGAAGAACGCGGGCGCGGTCCCGAACGGGAACCGCGGGGTCGGTCCGGGGACGTGTTTCAGGCGCGCGTGCTTGTGGTCGTTGATCGTGCGGTGCAGTCGGGCGAGCATCCGGTCTGCTCCGAAGAGACGAGGGCCGTTTCCGACCGGCTTACTAGGACCGGCCGGGAGGTGCGAAAAACAGGACTGCGAAACAGGCAGATCCGCTGACCGTTTATCCGTCCGCAAATGAAATTGTCTGTAAGTAATGTGTGGTATGAATTTAATGGTTGGTACGGTCACTCGCAAGTGATTTCGCACCGGCTGGGATGCTTTGCCTCGTCCGCCGCGTGCGTAAGCGATTGGTTCATGAGGCGCCCGGGTGATGCGAAGCGTAATTCGGAACGTGTCGCGCACACGATCAACGCGCATAGCTGGGGAGTTGCGCGCCTCGAGCCGTCGTGAAGTCTTTAACTTTGATTAATCGCGCGGTCGCTTGCGCTCTGAGGGAACAGGGTTTGGAGTGAATTCGGTGGGTGCATTGGCGATCTGTGCACGGCGGAGGTCATTATCACAAAATCACCAAGGGCTGCGGTTGACCTTACTTCCACCGCCGGTAGGATAAGCCGTGCATTGATGAGATCGATTCTCAACAACACACCAGCGAGCCGCTCAGCCTCCGTAGGATTTCCGGTTCCGCATTTGAACCGCTCTGCGTTCAGCCATGCGTCTCGCGGCCATCTCACCCATTGAGGAGGTGCCGCGCCATGCGTCGCACACATTTATCCCCGCGCGGGTTTACCCTGATCGAACTGTTGGTGGTGATCGCGATTATCGCGATCCTCATCGGTTTGCTCCTGCCCGCGGTCCAAAAAGTGCGCGAAGCCGCCGCACGCATGAAGTGCCAGAACAATCTGAAACAGCTCGGACTGGCGTTCCACAACCACGAGAGCAGCTACGGGTATTTTCCGATCGCCACCATGCAGCGCAGCGTCGGGTCACCGCCACGCACGGTCAACGCCTACTGGGGCGTTCAGGTGCTGCCGTTCATCGAACAGGACAACGTCCGCAAGGCGTACAACTTCGATCTGAACAACCGCGACCAGGGGAACAAAGACGTAGTCGCGATCCCGGTCGCGATCATGGTGTGTCCATCGGTCCCGAATCCGAACCGCCAGACCACGATCCCGGCTTCCAGCCCGGCGTTTACGGGTGCGGCCACGGACTACGCGGCTACCGTGGGGGTCGCCACGGCCCAATACACAAACGGGTTCGTGACCAACGCGAACCCGAATGGGACGGGGATTCCTACGGGCATCATTGGCTCAGCGGGCCTTCCCCCGGCCCGGTTCGGGGACATCACCGACGGCACCTCGAACACGATGCTCATCGCCGAAGCCGGCGGGCGTCCGGAGAACTGGGTCGCGGGGAAGGTGAACAGTGCAACGACCGTCACACTCGGGGGATGGGCCGAGTACAACGGGTTCATCGTCCGCGGGTTCATGACCGACGGCACGGCCTCGACTTCGAGCGGGGGAGGCGGACCGTGCATGGTCAACTGCAACAACAATCTGTCGCTGTATGCGTTCCACACCGGCGGCGCCAACATCCTTTACGGCGACGGCTCTGTTCGGTTCCTGCGGTCGTCGGTCAGCGCCACGACCGTCGCCGCGCTCATCACTCGTGCGGGCGGAGAAATCGTCAGTGAGAATTAGTGCTGTTGGGGTCGCGCTTGTCGGAGGGGCAGTCGCGGTTCTGGCCGGTTCGAGTCACTCGGCCGGACCAGTCGCGCCCGCCCCGCGTGTTGTGGAGCGGTTCGCAGCGGGGCATTCCCGCGAAGGACTGCCGATCTCGGGTACCCCGGTGCCGACCTACGCACGCGACGCGGACCACTGGTTGAACGAGCTGCACACGCTCCTCTTCACTCAATCGCTCGTTCCCGAAGAAGTGGCTGCGGTCCTGCCCACCGAACGGACTAACCGAACCGACGTGGACTTCTTCGTAAAGGGCTGGCAGTTTGGGAAGCGAAAAGGCACAGAACTCGATCGCACGACATTTGGGGGCGACGTCCGCGTGTCCGCCGTTGTCACGGTGGACGCGAAACGGCGCGAACGGTTAGTCTTGCTGCTGGATCGACTTTCGTCCGCGGATCGGGTCGCGGCTGTGCCCGAACTGAAAGAGCCACTCGCGCGCCTGATGCTCCAGTGGGACGTGCTCAGCGTGTGGTGGCGGCTCGAATCGGATCGCAAGTGGAGGCACGACGATCCGGAGTTGCTCACCGCGATGGCCAAAGCGGTTCGCGCACTGGCCCAGCCCAAACGGGTGCTCGAAGGGCTTCCCTCCGGGGCGACCGAACTCACCAAACAGTTCGCCGGGCGCACGGAAGCGAAGTCGCCATCCGAACCGTTCCTTCCGCCCACTCTATTTGACCAAAGCCCGAAATCGGCGTGGGTCGAAATCGAGCGCAAATCCACGCGACTGTTCCGCGGAGATACCACGTTGCGAACCAGTCGCGTGTTCCTCGATGCCGGCACCCGCACGCGCTCCGTGGAACTGATCGAAGCTGCGAATGCAAAGGCGGCCCGTCCGGAAGTTCCGACCGGCACGCAGGTCGGTCTGGTGCTGACTCTGGTCGGGTTTGATGAAAGTCTGATTCCCGTCGCTACGCCTGTTGTGGACGAAGTTCGGGTGCGGCGCGTGACCGGGCCGTTCCGTCTTGGTGCGGACAATTCGACCAGTTCGCATGATGGAATCGATCACTGGGTGTATTTCCGGAGTCGCTCGGGTTCGCTGCTCGGCGGGCAGCCGTTCCGGTTCATTCCCGACACGACGCAGGGGTTGTTTCTGGAGTACGGATCGGCCAAACACACCACGTTCGCAGCTCAGTGTGCCTTGTGCCACCGGGCCGAGATCAACACTCTCTCGGCCCCAATGGGGATCAGCAGTTTGAACCCGGGCGCTCGGCCGCGTGTCCTTGATAAGCCGGATACCCGGTTCCGGCTGGCCGAAGAGGAAATGAAGTCCGTGGCCGAGCGGCTCCGGCTCCGCCTCGACCCGAAAAGCAAGTAGCTCGGTAGAATGCCTCAATGTCCGTGTTCGAGCAAGCATTCATATTGACCGGCCCGACCGCGTGCGGGAAATCCGCCCTTGCGCTCGATCTCGCCGAACGTATTGGCGGCGAGATTGTTGCGCTCGATTCCATGACCGTTTACCGCGGAATGGACATCGGCACCGCGAAACCCTCCGCGGCCGAACGCACGCGCGTTCCGCACCACCTCATCGACGTGCTCGATCCGTGGGAGTCGCTCACGGTCGCGTCGTGGCTCGAACGTGCGGAGATCGCTTGTACCGATATCACCGCACGCGGGAAACGACCGATCTTCGTGGGCGGCACGCCGTTCTACCTCAAAGCGCTCTTACACGGGTTGTTTCCGGGGCCGCCAGCAGATGAGGAACTGCGCCGAACGCTCGAAGCCGAAGCTGCACGCGACGGCAACTCTGCGCTTCATGCACGGCTGGCCGCAGTCGATGCGAAGACCGCAGCACGGCTTCATCCGAACGACGTGCGCCGTGTGGTGCGGGCACTCGAAGTCCACGCACTGACTGGGAAGCCGATTTCGAGCTGGCAGCAGACCTGGGACACCCCGGCGTTCACCGAGAAACCGCACGCCGCGCCTCCACCAGCCCGCATCCCGACCGTCAAACTCGACATCCCGCGGGAAACGCTGTACGACCGCATCAATCAGCGCGTCACGCGGATGCTCGAAGCGGGCTGGTTGGACGAGGTCCGGCGATTGTGCGAATTGCCGAGCCCACTCAGCCGCGAGGCCCGGCAAGCGCTCGGCTACCGCGAATTGCTCGAATATCTGGCGTCCGGCGGAGACTGGAATGAAACCGTCGACCTGATCCGCACGCACACGCGACAGTTCGCGAAGCGGCAACTCACGTGGTTCCGTGGGATGTCCGCGTGCGTGGCGGTTTCGGTGGATGCACCCGACCTGGCCGACCGCGTGCTGAAAGCGTGGGGCGCTAATATGATGTCCCCATGATCCGCGTATCCATCGCAAATCCCTACGAATACGAACTCGAGTTCCAGCAACTCAAGGACGCCGCACGCACGGTGCTGGAGGGCGAGGGCACGAAGGCGGGCAAGGTCACGCTCGCGTTCGTCGACAACCCGCACATTCACCGGCTGAACAAGCAGTTCCTCGACCACGACGAGCCGACCGACGTCCTCACCTTCCCGTACACGGACCCGGGGGCGAAGACCCTTGAGGGCGAGGTGGTGATCGGCTACGAGGTCGCCAAAGAGTACGCGGCCGACCGCAACCACGAGACCAACCTGGAACTGCTGCTCTACGTCGTCCACGGGTGCCTGCACCTGTGCGGGTACACCGACACCGACGACAAGGGTGAGCGTGAGATGCGCGCGAAAGAACGCGAGTACCTCACAAAATTGGGACTGCCGGACATTGCTGGCGGGTGAACAGAATCGCGAGTTGCGTTTCGATGATGATTCCGCAAATCCAACCGACCGAATTGAAGCGCATCCTCGACGCGGGCCAACCGGTCGTGCTACTCGACGTGCGCCAACCGGACGAGCACGCCTTCTGCGCGCTGCCGGGGAGTGTGCTCATTCCGCTGGGTGAACTCGCGGCGCGAGTCGAAGAAGTGCAACCGGGTGACGCGCCCGTGATCGTGTACTGTCACCACGGGGTTCGCAGTTTGACCGGCGCCGCGATCCTTCGCAGCGCGGGAATCGAGGCCCTGTCACTGGCCGGCGGGATCGACCGCTGGACGCTCACGGTCGATCCGAGTGTGCCGCGGTATTGAGCCGGTCCGCGCTGTTACTCGAGCGCGGACCGCGGTTTTACCTCACGCCGTGCATCCACTTCTTCAAGATCGGCGAGAGCAGTAACAACAGCGCCCCCGAACCGAGCGCGAACAGGCCGACGTTGTTGAACACGTCCAGCGCCTGATTCATCGTTTCCTCGCGGGTCGCGGTCCCGGACGTGGCCGACTTACCGGCGATCCACCCACCGGCCTGGAACCCGATCGCGGACGAGAGGAACCAGAACCCCATCATGAACCCGACTACTCGTGCCGGGGCCAGCTTGGTCACTAGCGATAGACCGACCGGCGACAACGCGAGTTCCCCGAGCGTGTGGAACAGGTAGCACAAAATGAGGAACATCAGCGGCATCACCCCGTCCACGGCGGCCCCGCGGCCCAGGTTCAGAATCAAGAACCCGACCCCGAGGAGGAGCAGACCAAAGGCGAACTTCACCGGGGCCGCGGGTTCCAGCCCCTTCTTGGCCAGCAGCCCCCACATCAGGGTGAACAGTGGCGCCAGGAGCACAATAAACAGAGCGTTCACCGCCTGAAACACGCTCGCCGGGATCGGGCTGCCGAACACGGTCTTGTCCACGTTCTCGTCGGTGAACACGTTCAGCGCGCTGCCGGCGAGCTCGAAGAACCCCCAAAACACACTCGTGAAGAACAGGAGCGTGATGAGCACCCAGATCCGCTGCCGCTCGGCGACCGGGTACAGGAACGAGAGGACCAGCATGTACGTGATCGCCGCGAGTCCGAGCGCGATCAGTATGTACGTCACAACGCTGTTCTTGTAGATCAGGGCGGCCGCGAGGAGAACGAACAGCAGGGTGCCGATGTACACCGCCGGTCCGACCGGCAAGCCGCGGAACGTTTTGATCCCTTCAGCCGGCGGGTCCGCGTACTGTTCGAGGAGCCCGCGCGACGAGGTGTAGAGGAAGATCCCGAGCCCGACACTCATCCCGATCCCCGCGAGCAAGAACCCGTAGCTCCAGCCCTCGATTTGGGCCACCGCTCCGCACGTGAGTGGGCTGATAAACGCCCCGGTGTTGATCCCCATGTAGAAGATAGTGAACGCCTGATCGCGCCGCGGGTCGCCCTGCGGGTAGAACTTGCCGATCATGCTCGAAATGTTCGGTTTGAAGAACCCGTTACCGGTCACCAACAGGGCCAACCCGAGGTACAGCGCGTACTCGTTGCCCTGTCCGGCGGAGAGGGTAAACTGCCCGGCCGCCATCAGGATCGCCCCCCAGATGATGGCGCGCCGGAACCCCAGGATCTTGTCCGCGAGGAACCCACCGGCCAGCGGCGTCAGGTACACCAGCGCGCCGAACGCCGCGTACACGGCGTACCGCGTTTCCTTGTCCATCCCGAACCCGCCGTTCATCACCTGGGCGCCGAGGTACAGCACCAGAAACGCCCGCATCCCGTAGTAGCTGAAGCGCTCCCACAACTCGACCATGAATAAGAAGAACAGAACCTTGGGGTGAACCTTCCGGTTGGTCGCGATGACGATCGGAATCCAAGCGAACACGAACAGCCAGGCAATCGCCATGATCCAGTATTCTTGGCGCATGAACCGAACCTCGGATTGATCGGACTTGTGGAGCTACTGGGGGAGGATGGGCAAATCCTAATGATTTACCCATGCGCGGGATAGCGCATTCTTCACAGAATGGCCCGGGGGAGCGACTCGCGCGCGTGCAGATTTTTCTAGCCGCTTGCTTGCGCGCCGCCAGCGGGTACGATGTCGTCGTGCGGGCTACGCACCCACTCCGCCTCCTCACCCGCCGGCCCGTCCATTCGGAGATCTCACCCCATGTTCCGTTGCCTGGCTGTGACCACAGTCGCCCTCGCCACCATTGTCGCTACCGGGGCACTGCGCCCCGCGCGCAGCACGGCCGCCGACGATCCGAAACTGCCGATGACCATCGGCTCCGTCGAACGCAAGGACGCGAAGCTCGACGCTCTCATCCCCAAGGACGCGAAAATCGAAGTTCTGGCCGGCGGGTTCAAGTGGACCGAGGGACCGGTGTGGGACAAAAAGAACAACGCGCTGCTCTTCACCGATATTCCGAACAACCGCGTTGTGCGCTGGTCCGCGAAGGACGGGGTGAAGGAAGATTTCATTAAGCCCAGCGGGTACACGGGCAAGGACGAGTTCAAGGGGTACGAACCGGGCGCCAACGGCCTCGCATTCGATAAAGACGGCAATCTCATCCTCTGCCAGCACGGTGACCGGCGGATCGCTCGACTCGGCAAGGACGGCAAGTTCGAGACACTCGCCGACAAGTACATGGGGAAGCGGTTCAACAGCCCGAACGACCTCGTGCTCGCGAAGAACGGCGACCTGTTCTTCACCGACCCGCCCTACGGCCTGCCCGAGCAGATGAAAGACCCCAAGAAGGAACTCGATTTCCAGGGCGTCTACCGCCTCTCGCCGAAGGGCGAGGTCACGCTCCTGACGAAAGAGATGTCGCGCCCCAACGGGATCGCGCTGGCGCCCGACGAGAAGACGCTCTACGTCGCCAACTCCGACCCGGACAAGGCGATCCTGATGGCGTTCCCGATCAACGCCGACGGCACGCTCGGCAAGGGCAAGGTGATCTTCGACGCGACGGCCGACGTGAAGGCCAACCCGAACAAGGGACTGCCCGACGGCCTGAAGGTGGACGCGAAGGGGAACATCTTCGCCACCGCGGTGAACGGCGTGTACGTCTGCTCCCCCGAAGGCACGCTGATCGGCCGCATCCTCACCAATGATAAGACCGCGAACTGTGCGTGGGGCGACGACGGGAGTGTGCTGTACCTGGCCACGAACGACAAGCTCACCCGCATCAAGACGACGACGAAGGGCTTGGGGTGGTAGTGCAGTAGAGGTGCGTATCCTGTCGCAACAATGTGGCCCCGCCTTTTGTGGGCTGGGCCACCTGCATTTCCAAACTGGCACGAGCATGGCCGGTCGGTTGGTCTTACTTCGCTTCGGGGCGCAGCAGCGGGAATAGGATCACGTCGCGGATGGTCTGCGTGTTGGTGAGCAGCATCACGAGCCGGTCGATGCCGATCCCCAAACCGCCCGCGGGCGGCATCCCGTGGCGCAGCGCGCGAATGAAATCGTGGTCCATCTTGGCCATCGAATCTTCGTCGGACAGCCCGGCCAGTTGCTGCGTGAACGTCTGCTCCTGCGTGATCGGGTCGTTCAGTTCGGTGTAAGCGTTCGCCAGTTCCATGCCGTGAACGTACAACTCGAACCGCTCCGCGATCGCGGGGTTCTCGCGCTTCCGCTTGGTCAGCGGGCACAACGGGGACGGGTAGTCGTACACGAACACCGGCCCGACCAGCTTCTCTTCCACCAAGTCCTCGAACAGTTCCTGCACGAGAACGACGTGCGCCTTCGCGACCTTCGGCGCGCCCTTCGTCGGGGCCATTTCGAGTTCGATGTTCTCGGCCCGCGCTGCGGCCCGCACCGCGACCTCGTCGGTCATGTCGCAGCCGACGTGTTCGTGGAACAGGTCCGCGTACTTCGCGCGCTGGAACGGCGGCTCGAAGTTCACCGTCTTCTCGCCGAACGGGATCGTGCGCCCGCCCCCCAGGATATCAACGCAGGCCACGATCAACCCCTCGGTCAGGTCCATCATGCTGCGGTAGTCGCCGTAAGCCTGGTACAGTTCGAGCATGGTGAACTCGGGGTTGTGTCGCGGGCTGATGCCCTCGTTGCGGAACACCCGACCGAGTTCGTACACCTTTTCGATCCCGCCGACCAGTAGGCGCTTCAGGGGCAGTTCGAGCGCGATGCGCACGAACAGATCGATGTCGAGCGCGTTGTGGTGCGTCTCGAACGGGCGCGCGGCCGCCCCGCCCGCGATCGCGTGCAGCGTGGGCGTTTCCACCTCCATGTAGCCCTGAGCGTCGAGGTGGGTGCGGATCGTGCGGATGATCTTCACGCGCTGGTGCGCGCGGCGCAGCGTGTCCGGGGTGTAGATCATGTCGAGGTACCGGTGCCGCAACCGGAACTCGATGTCCCCCATCCCGAACACGTCCTTCGGGTGCGGTTCCAGGCTCTTCGTGAGGAACGTCAGCTTCTCGACCTGGATCGTGAGTTCGCCGGTCTTCGTCTTGCCGAACTCGCCGTCCACGCCAACGAGATCCCCGAGGTCGAGCAGTTGTGCGACCTGCCACTCCTGCGGCGTGACCTTGTTCACGCGGATCATCAACTGCACGCGCCCGGTCTGGTCCCAGATTTCGAGGAACAGGAGCTTCCCGCCGGTGCGGTAGCGCACCACGCGCCCAGCGGCGCGCACCTTCGGCCCCGGCTTCGTCTCGTCGAAGTTCTCGGCCGGGAGCTGGCGGATGTCGCCGATCGGTTGGGCGTTGTCGAACCGCTGGCCCCACGGGTCGAGGCCGAGGGCCTCGATCTGCTGGAGCTTTTGGAGCCGAACTTCGGCGAGGTCGGATGTTTCTTCGGGCACGGGTGTGTTCCGTTGTGTGAGTAACGTTAGAGGCGTTTTATCCGCTAGTAAGAATCAAGGACACCCGACGCCCGCCCGGTGTTCGCCCCGACGTGGCACGGCGCCCGCGCAACGGGTATCGTAACCCCACTCATTATGGGGCTGTGCGATGAACGACGAAGCGGCACTCATCGCGGCGATCGCGGCCGCGCCCGACGACCGGCACCTGCCGCTGGTCTTCGCGGACTGGCTCGACGATCGCGGCGACCCGCGCGGGGCGTGGATTCGCCACCCCGCTGTTTCTCTCTGGATGCCACCCAACTACGAGAACCCGATCCCGAAGTTACTTGCCGCGCTCGCGGCGGATAAGCGCGTGATCGATGTGCGCCGGGCCGCGGAAGTGATTGGGGAGCCGATCGTCCCGGGGCTGATCGAGCTACTCAGGCACGAGAAACCACGAGTTCGGCGGCAGGCGTGCATGTGCTTGCGGAACATCGGCAAGCGCGCAAAAGAGGCCGTCCCCGCACTACTCGACGTGCTCGGCGATCCCGAACGCGACGTGCGCGAACAGGCCGCGAAAGCCCTCAAGGATATCGGAGCGACCGGAATCACCGATACCGATCAACTGAAAGCCGCGCTCACCGACGACGACTGGAGCGTGCGCCACGCGGCGAGCCAGGTACTCGGTTCGATGCGCGCGAAGGGGAGCGTACTCCAAGAATTCGTTGAACAACTCGACAGCCCCGATCCCGACGACCGCCAGGAAGCGATCCGCGGGTTAATGCAGCTCGACACCGCGGATGCGGTACCCGCGTTTGATCGCGCGCTCGATGATCCCGAAGTGGCGGTGCGCGAAGTTGCGGTTCAGGCACTCGGCCGGTTGAAATTTGCAGACGCATCGGGAGCATTATGCCGCGCGATGAAGGACCGCGTCGCGACGATTCGCAAGAGCGCGGCCCGTCAACTCGGGAGCGGCGGTCGTTACGCAGCCCTCACGCCGGAAGTGGTCGCGGCACTTGTCGCCTTGCTCGATGATCCGGTACCCGATGTGCGCGCAGCGGCGTGTACCACAATCGCTCGATTCGATAGCCCGCTAGTGCCTCCTCTAATCCCGCGCGTTGTTGCGTTGCTTGATGACCTCAGCACCGAAGTCCAGCAAAGCGCGATCAGCGCGCTCGGCAGCATTGCCAGAGGTAATAAGGCCGCACTCAAAGCCCTGACCGCGCAACTCAGCAACCTCGATCCCAAGCACCGCCAACTTGCTGTTAACGCTATTGGAATCGTTGGGCGAAATGATTCGGGCGCGCTCACTGCACTCACTCCGCTCTTCAGCGATCTGGTCGAGGAGGTGGCGTATGAAGCGACCAGCGCCATCGGCAACTGGGAGAAGCTCCCGGCTTCGGTTGCGGCCCCACTTCTCGAGCGACTCTCTCGGTTGCGAGACGCCGATCAACAGGTGCACGCGATCGCGGGTGTTCTGGTTGCGCTCGGCCGATTCGAGGAGCCACCCGCCGGGGTGATCGAAGCACTCCGCGAGGCCGTGCGCAATCCCCCCGTCGGGTACGGTCAGCTGAGCGCAATCGAGGCGCTTGCTGCTCTGGGGCCGGCAGCAGTTCCGGCAATTCCGGATCTCGTTGCCCTGTTCACTCGCGACGATCCGCCCGTGAACTACTACGCGCATTCGTTCGCGGTGACGGCACTCGTCCGTGTCGGCGAACGCGGGCGCGACCAGCTTGTTGCGTTGCTCGATACCGAGAGTGACGACACGCGCACGATTATCCTTCAGGGTTTACGAGATCAGGGAAGCGCCGCACTACCGTTCCTGCCCGCCGTGCTCCGCCTCTACCACCGCACGACCGACGAGCGGCACCAGGCACTCATCGTAGAACTGATCCGCGCCCTTGGTCCCGAGGCGAACGCCGCGATTCCGGACCTGTTGGCGGCCCTCGAAACGACGCAATCGAGGCACACCAGAACCAACACGCTCCGCGCGCTCCAGCAGTTCGGTACGGCGTTCCGTCCACATCTGCCGCAGTTGATCGAGTTCGCCCGTCGGCCCGAGTTCGTGAACGATCTCGATACAATTGCCACGATCGTATCGCATTTCGCCCCGCGTGAACCGCAGGTCAAAGATCCGTTGCGCGAATTTCTGCGTGCGGCCGCGCCAGATGAAACAGACGACAGTGCTCAGCGTCGGGTCAAAAAATTTACCCGGCAAATCTGCGCGAGTGCGCTGTTCGCGTTGAACGACGCGACACTATTGCCGGAGCTTGCACGGTTGGTTGACGATCCCGAACCCGATATCCGCGTGGCCATCGCCTACGAACTGAATCGGCTCGACACGCCGGCCGTTCTCCCGCTCCTTCGGCGGTTACTTGGCGACAGTACGGAGACGGTACGCCTGCGTGCGATCGAGGTATTGGTCCGACGCAACGACACCTCCGCCGAAACAAGCGCCGCGCTGGTTCATGCGGTCGAGGCCCACGCGGTGAAAGTGCGCCGGGCGGCGATCGATGCGCTGGGCAAGTTGAATGTGAGCACCGACGCGGTTCTCGCGGCACTCTCCACCGCAACGAGTGACAGCGACAAAAAAGTGGCCGAGCGCGCTGCGATTGTACTGCGGAAATTGGCCCCGAAAGCACCGAAACCCGCTCCCGCGCGAGCCAAGAAACCACCGGCGCCGACGAACCCCAAAGGGGGCCTGCGCCAGCCGAAGGAAAAGAAGAAGCCCCAATGAAGTTCCCGCTCGGTCCGTGACCGGTGCCGAACGGGTGGGTACACTGGTCCGACCACTTCACCACGGAGACGCTCATCATGGCCGACGACGCCCCCGCGACGCCCCCGAACGACAAGCCCGAGGAGCCGAAGAGCCTCATCGAAAAGGCCGGCGCCGCGCTCCCGATCGCACTGACCGCGCTCGCAACCGTGTTCGCGTCCATGTCCAACGGCGCGCTTCAGGAAGCGATGTACTGGAAGTCCCAGGCCGCGCAGGACCAGTCGAAATCGACGAACCAGTGGTCGCTCGCCGGATTCAAACGGGACCGCGCGCTGATTATGCAGACGACCGCGGTTCAGTTGCGCGCCTCGTCCGGCTACGCGCCCGCCAAATTCGATGTCACGCTAAAAGACGTTGCCACTCCTGAGGAGCTTCAAAAGGCTCGTGCGTGGCTCACTGAACGCGGTGAAAAGGGTGGACCGCCGCCCGTCAAACTGCCCGACATTGAGGACGAGAAGATCAAGGAACTGCGCGACGCGATCGAACACCGCGAACCCGAGCGCGACCTGCTCAAAAAGGCCGGGCGCGTCGAGATGGCGAAGATCACCAAGGCGATCGATGACGCTGAGAAGTACACCGAGCACACCGACAAGGAATGGACCCCGACGCTGAATCTGGCGAACGGGCTGGTGCGGGCACAACTCGCGTTCAATCCGGACGCCCCGGACGCGGCCAAGAAGTCCGCGAGCGCGACCGCCGCACAAGCCGCGGGCTTCGACCTCGAAGAGCGCCGGTACCGGGCCGAGTCGCGGTTGAATCAGGGGATCGGGTTCCTGTACGAGATCCGCACGAAGGTGAGCGCGGCCGAGAGCGACAAGCACCGCAAGAAGAGCGAGTTCCTCTCCTACGCGATGCTCGTGGCCCAAATCGGCGCGGTCGCGTCGTCGCTGGCGCTGGCCCGCAAGCAGAAGAACGTGCTGTGGCTGTTCGCCGCGATGGTCGGGCTGGTCTCCGTCGTCGTTGGCGGGTACGCTTTTATCCCGCCCGCGTTGCTCCCGTTCTGATTCGTGTTACGGGGGGCGGGTCGCGTGCTCGCACCATAACGGAAAGGCTTCCCATGCACGGCACGGAGCGCCGACTCAGCGAACAACTGTTTCACGACCGGCAGGCCGCGGAGCGCGCCGAAGCGTTCCGCGCGGGCCGGGCCGACCTCCGGTTCGATACGGACTCCTACCTCGATCACGAAACCTGGGTGCGCCCCGCGTTCGAGGCGCTCGGCCCGCTGCGTGGGAAGCACGCACTCGACTACGGGTGCGGGCACGGTATGGCTGCCGTTGCGATGGCCCGCGCCGGCGCGACCGTGACTGCATTTGATCTGTCGCCTGGGTACGTGAACGAAGCCTGTGCCCGGGCCGTTGCGAACGGCGTGCGCATCGAGTGCGTCGCTGCCGACGGCGAAGATCTTCCGTTCCCGGACGCCTCGTTCGACGCAGTTTGGGGCAACGCGATCCTGCACCACCTCGACCTAGCTAAAGCCGGAACGGAGCTGCGTCGTGTCCTCAAACCGGGCGGAATCGCTGTGTTCTGTGAACCGTGGGGCGGGAACCCGCTCCTGGGTTTCGCACGTGGCTCACTCCCGTACCCTGGCAAAGACCGCACGCCGGACGAACACCCGCTCACACACCGCGACCTGCAACCGCTACGCGACATCTTCCCGTCGGTCGAGGTCCGCGGGTTTCAGCTACTCGGGATGGTGCGTAGGGTGTGGCGCAATCGCCACGCGCTGGGCCTCCTCGACACGGCCGACACACACTTACTTCGCGCTTTACCCGCTTTGGGGAACTGGTGCCGCTACGCGGCCATCGTGTTACGGAACGCCTAGGTGGGGGTAGCGGTGTGCGGGCACGACCGCTTGCACCGGGCGCCGACCATTTACGCGAGGAACAGTTCCAGGGATAAGCCGATGACCGAAGCGGAATGGCTGGCGTGCGAAGAACCAATGGAGATATTGGATGCCCTTGAACTTGAAGTACACCTTCGCGCTAAAGCCCGGATTATGCGATCCTGGCGCCTCGTTCGCTGGTTCGCGCCAAAGGCATCACTAACGGACGACCGGCGCCCATTCTTCACGCCGCGTCAACTCTATCTTCTAGCCTGTGCCGTAAATCGCGTGTTTTGGAAGGCGCACAACGGCGACGCGCTTTCTTCGTCCCTCGCTCTCGAGGAACGCTTTGCCGACGGGGAAATCACACTCGCAGAGTTGCTGGCCGACGACCCGGAACGCCAGTGGCACTGGCCGAATCCGCCGCACCTAATTTCCAACGTGTTTCGTCGTGGCCGCTGGCCCCCGGCATTTGAGGGGACCGGCCGCGTGTACTGCAATCTGACGCGCGACATTTTCGGGAACCCGTTCCGCCCGGCCGCGTTCTCCCCCGCGTGGCGCACCTCGACCGTTCTCGCACTTGCGTCTCAAATGTACATATCGCGGGATTTCGGCGCGATGCCGATCCTGGCTGACGCACTTCAGGAGGGCGGCTGCGACAACGCCGATGTGCTCAACCACTGTCGCGATGCCAACGCACCGCACGTGCGTGGGTGTTGGGTCGTTGATCTGGTTTTGGGGAAGGAGTAACTGCGGAGATTTGATGTGTAACTGCCGCTCACAGCGCGAGCGGACGACACGTCGTGCGAGACCGACCGCATTAGTGGCCGTGAGCCAGTGACTTACCTGTAATTTGTTCCATGATCCAGCGGTTCGCGTCCCCGAGCATGTCGGAGTGAACGCAGTGTGCGGTCGCGTAGCGGTTCATGCGCACGTCCGATCCCGCTCGCGTGAGCTGAGTCACAGCGCGCCGGGCTTCCGTAACCGGCACAACCGGGTTCGCGGTGCCGTGGCCGATCAGGATACGGAGCTGATTCGCGCGCACGCGGCCCTTCGGCAGTCGGCCGTTTAGTGCGACCACACCGGCCGCACAGGTACCCATCGATAGGCCCAGGCGGTACGCGGCGGTGGCGCCTTCACCGATCCCCATGAGGAACACGCGGTCGGGATTAACGCTGAACTGGCTCGTCGCGTATGCGAGTGCGGCCTTCGTTCCCCGGTCCGGCTGCCCCTCGCCCCAACCGAACGCCGGGCGCCCGTCCGCGCGACAACCGAGATTGACCGGTCCGCGGAGACACAACACGATGTAATTGCGCCGACTGAGTTGAGGGACCAACCGAACCGAGTGCTCTTCGCACTCACCTTCGGCGTGGAACAACACCACGAGGGGGTATGCGTATTTCGGTTGGTAGTCGGTCGGTAAGTACACGCGGACCGGGCGATCCGTCGCCGGCGCCAGAACGGCCGAGCGGAACCCTTCGGTCGGGTGCTCAGCGGTGCGGTTTGGTTTGGTAGCCGGCATGGTCAGTCCAATGATCCGGTTGGGTGGCTCTGGCGGGCTTGGGACCGCCCGGGAGCCGAACACACCGCGGGTCCGAATTTGATGGACCCGCGAGTCGATTCGCGACAACTCTACGTTCGTTGCGGAGCACATTCAAGCGGCCCTCGCGGCCGAGTTGAGTCAAAATGGCGAGTTTTTCAGGTTCGCCGCGCGGTTGCTCCGGCTGCGCTATATGCAGTGGAATAGGGAATCTGGGTCAGGTCAACAGGCGGGTCAATGTAAGAAAGAAAATCCGTTCCGAAAGCTCCCGCGCAGCGCGGCGCATTCGCGCCACTCGCGCAGGATGGCGCATCCGCGCAGCGCGTTATAAACGTGCGCGTCCCGGGTTCGAGGGTTCAAACTCCGGGCAGATGCCACTCCTTTTTCTCTCACATTCTGAAACCCGCACAGTCTTACGCCTTCACCAGCCCTCTCTCTTCTAGGTACTTCAACACGAGCGCGACGCCCTGTTCTACCGGTTGCGCGGCCGCGTCGAAAACGAGTTCCGGCTTCACCGGCGGTTCGTAAGGATCGTCGATGCCCGTGAAGCCTACACTCTTACCGGCCCCGACCGCAGCGCGGGCCTGCTTGTACAGCCCCTTCGGGTCGCGCTGTTCGCAAACCTCGATCGGGGTGTTCACGTACACCTCGATGAACGGAATCGCCCCGGTCTTGTTCTGCTCGTGGGCTTTGCGGGCCGCGTCGCGGTCCTTGCGGTACGGACTGATGAAGCTCGTGAGCGCGAACAGCCCCGCGTCCGCGAACAGCTTCGCGACTTCCCCGATGCGGCGAACGTTTTCCTCGCGGTCGGCTGCTGAAAAGCCCAGGCCGAACCGCTGCGATTGTTCTTCGCCGTACCCGCGCGTTTCGGCCAGAACCTTCGGCCCGGCGTTCAACCCGAGTCGGACGTTGTCGCCGTCGAGGGTGTACGCCGCGTGCCCGCGTTGAATGAGCACCTGTTCCAGCGCCATCGCCAGCGTGGACTTACCCGAACCCGACAACCCCGTGAACCACAACGTTGCGCCGGTCTGCCGCAGGAGCTTGGACCGCTCCTCACGGGTGACCGTGCCGCTGTGGAAGAAAATGTTGGACATCGTGTTGCGTTCTCAGCCTTCCGCGTGCAGCTTTCAGCTATCAGTTGTGAACATTCGCGCCTCGCTATCCGGTACAAGTTACGGAGTCGGAAACGCGGAGTCAGCGCGAGGGCTTTCGCCCCAACACCTCAAAGCCGGTCACGGCCCCGCGACCCGGAACTCCGCGGGCTGGCTCTTTACCACTCGGCGCCCGGTCGCGTCGCTGAGTTTCACGGTGACGGTGTACACGCCCGGCACGGTCGGGGCGGCGAACCCGTAGCAAGCGTGGAAGTCGAACAGTGGTGACCGGGTGACGAGACTCTCCTCGAACCGCACCACCGGCACGCGCTGGTCGGTCGATTGGAATTGCGGGACGAGGTTCTCTTTCGCGTCGCGGATTTCGACCTCGGCGCGAACGTGCACGCGGTACCCGTCGCTCGTAATTTGGTTGCTGAGGTTCCGCAATTCGAGGTACAGATTGATCCGATCATTGGGCTTGTAGTGCTCCGCCACCGGGCGCGGAGTGTACCGTCCGAACCCCTCTACTTTACTGCAGAACACGAATTTTTCGATCTTGAGAGCGGCGCGCGGTTCGAGCCGCGCGATGGCCCCTCGCAGTTGCTCCACGAGCGCCGCGGTGGTGACCTGGTCGTTCATCAGGTCGGCACTCGCGCCGCGTGCGAGAATCGGGAGCACCGCGAGCACGAAGTCTTGATTGTTCTTGTCCATCGTCCGGATGATTTCGATCGCCTGATCCGGGCGGTTTTCAACATAGGCCCGGACCGCGGCCAACAACGGCGGTTCGGGTGGCGCGGTGAATGGCGGGAACTGTTGGGGTTCTCCGCTCGCTGTTTGCACTCCCCCCGGTGGGTTCGTGACAATTGGGACCGTCTTCGTAGCCGTGGAATTGCCGCTGGGGGCCTTGGGTACGACCGCTCCGGGAACCTTCGGCAGAATCGCGAAATCCTTGCGCGGGGCGGTATTGGTAGTCGGTTCGGCTTCGACCGGCGCTTTCGCAGTAGTTTTGGTGGTCTGTTCGGGCGCAGGAGTAGGGGCACTCGGCGTACTGCTGATGTGCAGGCACGCCTGGAGAGAAATCGCGTAACATGCGACGAGCGCGAGAAGCGGCCGACGACCGGGCATCCGTGACCCTCGAACCTGCCCGCGGGCAACGCGGGTCGGCTCTCATAACGTTGGCACCTCTCCGCGCCAAGACCTCTCAATGCTGCACTACTTGAGCGGCCGACCGAGTAAGTACAGCCCGCACGCGGTGGTGATGGCGGGGTAGTTACTGTCGATGTTCGCGCGACTCGCCTGCCACGATCCGTCCATTTGTTGTTCCTTCAGTAGTTTCTCGGCCCCCTCGCGATACCAAACCCTAACTTGCTTGCCCGATTTGAACTCGGTCGAACCGAGCACGCGCCCGAGTTCGGCGGTGGTCATCCAGGAATAGGCGCAACTCTTCCCGTCACCGAACTTGCCCACCTTTTCACCGAGTAGTGCGGCCATGCCCTTCTCGAACGCCGGACCGGGGTCGGTGGCCTTCTTGTCGTACTTCACCGCCACCGCCAAACTGAGCAGCGCCGCCACTGTCATGCTGTGACTCGGCTTGTCGTCACCAACGTTGATGTACTTCCAACCGCCGTCTTTGTGCTGTGTGTCCGCGTAGAAGTCGCGGATCTTGGGCCAGATGTCTGCATCGACCTTCGCCCCGGCTTGCGCCGCGACGTGGAGGGCCATCACTGCGAAGTGTGTGTTGGAGTTGTCCGCGACCTCGGTAGCCGGATAACTCCAGCCGACCAATTTGCCCTGGCGTATGATCGCCTTTTCGAGCAACCAGTCGGCGCCCGCCTGAATTTCCTTCGCGTACTTCGTCGCGTCGACCCGGGCGAGGGCCTGAGTGCGCAGGCTCACAACGTAAGTCTTGCTCGGTTTGAGCGCGAGCAGGTATTCAACCGCCTTGGCTACGGCCGGATCGTTTGCCGGGACGCCGGCTTCGATCAGACCCAGCACGACAAGAGCCGTGGTACCACCGTCCATCTCGAGGAGCGATTTGAAAAGCAATACGTCCCAACTGCCGTTGGGTTGCTGCGCGTCTTTTAAATATTTGATGGCCTTTTCGCGAGCGGGAGCGACCTTCTTCTCGAACTCCGCGTCCCGCCCCTTGTCCAGAGGAACTGGGGCCGCAATCGCGATCGCGAGTGAAGCGATGAGTGCCGTCATACGGTTCCTCCTCTAATTTTAATTTAAGACTTAACCCATTGTTTCCCGGCCCGTGCAGGGACACAATGGGCACTCCTCCCCATTTCGTCGGACTCGCATCAATATTTGTACTGGAGTTACCTCATGGCACTGCGCGCCCCGTCTGCCCGCGCTTTGTTACCCGCCGTAATCGGTGGGTTGTGTTTCCTTCTCTTGAAGACCGACGCCCGGTCCGCGGCGCCGGTCGAAGAGGCGCCGGCCCCGCGCATGGCGGCGGCCGATGTGGACCAGGCGCTCATTTCGGAGATCAAAGCGCGCTCCGAGATCATGAAGAACCTCCAGTACCTCTCCGACCAGATCGGCGGCCGGTTGACCGGGTCCGCGAGCCTGGAAAGAGCGAACAAGTGGACCGCGGAGAAGATGAAGGAGTACGGCCTGGAGAACGTGCGCCTGGAACCGTGGGAGATCCCCTACGGCTGGCAGCGCGGCAAGGCCGAGATGAAGATCGTCGAACCCAACAACGGGCGCACGCTGATGATCGCGTCCTACGGCTGGGCGCCCGGCACGAAGGGCAAGGTGACCGGCGACGTGGTGATCCTCAAGGGCCGCAACAAGGCCGATCTCCAGGCGTACAAGGGCAAGCTGAAGAACGCGATTGTTATGGTCTCGCCCCCTGCGAACGTGAAGCCGATCACCGACACCAGTTACGGCCCGGGGACCCCGCGGAAAGAGCCGTCCAAGGACGCTCCGAAGAAGGATGAGCCGAAGAAGGATGAGCCGAAGAAGGATGAGCCGAAGAAGGATGAGCCGAAGAAGGATGAGCCGAAGAAAGACGAACTCAAGAAGGAAGAGCCGAAGAAGGACTCGGCTTCGACGACCGAAGACATCGGGGCCGGTTCGTGGATTCGCGACGAGCAACAGCCCGGTTTCGGGTTCGCCGGTGAGATGCGCGCGTTCGCGAAGGAAGAGGGCGCGGCGTGCGAAATCACCGATTCGGCCAAGCCGCACGGGTTGCTCGTGACCACCGGCGGGTGGCGCGGGGACCGGGCCGCGGCCGAGAGCGGCATGGCCCGCGTGTTCATGGCCCACGAGCACTACGCCCTCCTGTATCGGCTCGCGTCCCGCGAGAAGGAAACGACCCGCGTCGAAGTGGAGATCGAGAACAAGTTCATCCCCGGCCCGATCGTCGTTTACAACACGATCGGTGAGGTCCGCGGGAGCGAGAAGCCGGACGAAATCGTGGTCGTCGGCGCGCACCTCGACTCGTGGGAACTGGGCAGCGGTACCACCGACAACGGCACCGGGAGCTGTGTCGTTCTCGAAACGGCCCGCACGGTCGCGAAACTCGCCAAGGACGGTCAGCCGCCGAAGCGCACGATCCGGTTCTGCCTGTTTACCGGCGAGGAGCAGGGGCTGTACGGCTCGAAGAAGTACGTCGAGAAGCACAAGGAAGACATGCCGAAGCACTCGGTGGCGCTGGTCCACGACACCGGTACCGGTAAGGTGCTCGGGTTCGGTACGCAGGGGCGCAAGAACATCATCCCGATCCTGGAACCGCAACTCGAATCGCTGAAGGCAATCGACGGCTGGAAGGGGCTCGACATCGCCGGCATGGGCGGCACCGACCACCTGCCGTTCGAGAGCGCCGGCGTGCCCGGGTTCGCGTGCAAGCAAGACATGGACGAATACCGGTTTACGCACCACACGCAGTCGGACACGTTCGACAAGGCGAAAGAGCCGAACTTGCTCCAGGGCGCCCAGGTGATGGCCGTGACCGCGGTTCGCGTCGCGAACCTGCCGGAACTGCTCCCGCGTAAGTAGTAGAACGCGAGTCGAGATCAACAAAAAAGAACCCGCGGGCACTTCCGGTGCCCGCGGGTTCGTCATTTCAGAGGTGCGATTCACATCGATGGTGTCGGGAGCAGGTCTTCGCCACCAACGGGGGAGGTGGCGGGCACATTCGGGGACGGCGGATCTTGTTGGCTCGGAATCGTGCTCGGGGGGATGTTCGAGGGCGGGATTCGGTCTGGGTTCCCGATCGGCGCCGGATTTCCTGCCGGAACCGGGTTCCCCGTGGGCACCGAGTTTCCCGTCGGCGCGGGGAACACCGGAGTGTTCGAGGACGGGATCAGATCCTGGCCACCTGCGGGGATCGTCGGAGCGGGCAGAGTCGTCGACGGCGGGACGCTGTCCGGTGCCGGTGTCGACGGCCGTGCGGGGCGAACCGGCTGGCGCGACGGTGTAGGCGGGAAGGTCGTTCCGGGGCGGGCTACTGGAGGAGCGAAGCCCTCGGCGGGGGCGTAAGTGGCTGCCCCGCTGCCCGACATCGGGTAGTAGCCCGTCGGCGCCGGGAGTACGATCAGCAGCGTGTCCTGCTTGAAGAGCGCCAGTTCGCGCGGGTTCGGGAGCTTCCCGTCGTTGGTGATGAGTGCGTGAACGTCATTTTTGAGCGTTTCTTTCCACACTTTTTGCGCGAGCCGGTTGCCCTTCATGTCGAACACGGCGATGTCGGCCGGGTCGTGGGTTTTAGCGTGCACACCGGATTTGTGCTGATAGACCGTCACGTACCCCCCGTTGTCGGTCCTTTCAGCGACCGCACCGTATGAGGACACGCGCTGGCGCACGATCAGTTTGCCCTCTTCGAGCCGCACGACCGCTTGCGTCGGGAACGTGGCGTAGGGCACGTCGTCGTCCTCAACGCCCTTCGCCGCGATCTTCTTCGGCGCGGTCTTCGGCTGGGCGACGTCCGCTTCCCGGTCGTCGGGCACGAGCGCGACCGGGGGATCTTGGTCCTGCACGGGAACGCGGAGCTGTTGGGCCAGTGCGCCCCCGACGCCGATCAGCCCGCAGGCCAGCAGGCCGATTCCGAATGCTTGTCGTAAACGATTTGCGAGCATGGTCTTCAGCACTCCGTCGGTGAGGGAGGAAACGGCCGGGGACACTCCCGGCGGGACGAGCCCACCGGGAACGAATCGCGCGGCCGCGTAAACGGTTGTGTGACGCAGGGTGTGCGGTACAACGGTCGCGAGTGAATCGCGTCCCATGACCGCGCTAATCGCAGTTACGGACGCCGTCACGCCGCGCCGCGCGAGCCGGTCGGCTAGCACCTTGCGTGCGTGCGCCAAGCGGCTCGAGAGCGTTCCTTCGGGAATGCCCAGTTGCGCGGCCGCGGTGTGCCGGGGAAGGCCCTCGAGGTCGCACAGCACGACGGCCGTGCGGTACTTGTCAGGCAGTTTCGCTAATTCTTCGTCGATCACGCGGCGCAGGTCCGCGGTATCGTCCCGCGGATTCGGCGCGGCCGGTTCGGGTGCGGCAGACACGACGTGCTCCTCGGCCCGGCGGCGCGAGGCGCGGGCATCCAGCGCGGTGCGGCACGCGACGCCGTAAAGCCAGTTGGCGAGCAGCTCCGGCCGGGTCAAGTGGCTTGCCCGGCGAGCTAACACTAAGAACGCCGCCTGGAACGCATCCTCTGCGTCGTGCGGGCGCCCGGTTACCCGTCGGCACGCGGCCAGAACCATTGGCCCGTGCCGGCGCACGATCTCCGCGAACGCTTCCTCGTCGCGGGTGGCGACGAAGCGAGCGAGTAAATCGCGATCGGACACGTCGGACGTGCCGAGCACGACGCGGAGCAACTGTTGGGTGAGCGGACGCGGTGACTCGATTGGCATCAGGTCTCCCGGTAAACCGCGAACATCATGTACTGGGACGAACCGCCCCAGCGCGTCGATAAATTTTCGGAATAGATGATTTCACCACAAAAACACGGAAATCGACAGCCCACGTTGAGGTAATGTGTTGGAATCTTGGCACTTGTGGCAGGCACAGTGTTCGAGGTAGCGGGCCTCGTTATTCTGAGTCCGAAGTGGTCTTCGTCCTTTTACCGACGGGTTACCTCATCCATGCCTACGGTTGCTGAGTGTGCGGCTCACCTCGATCGATTCGCCCCGTGTGGTACGGCAGCGGATTGGGACAACGTTGGGTTGCTGTTGGGCGACCCGAGTTCGGCCGTTCAGCGCGTGATGACGTGCCTCACGCTCACGCCCGACGTGGCCGAAGAAGCCGTCCGCGAGGGCGCGAACCTGATCGTTTCGCACCACCCGGTGCTGTTCCGCGGCGCGAAGAAGCTCACCACGGCCACGCCCGACGGCCAGGTCGTGGTACCGCTGTTACGAGCGGGGATCGCGGTGTACTCGCCGCACACCGCGTTCGATAACTGCGCGGGCGGGATCAATGACGGCCTGTGTCAAAAGCTCGGCGTGGTGAACGCAACTCCGCTGCGCCCGCGCGAGGCCCGGCGCCAGTGCAAGCTCGTCGTTTTCGTACCAGAGACCGATTTGTCGAAGGTGTCGGACGCACTCTTCGCGGCCGGTGCGGGCATCATCGGACAGTACAACGAGTGCAGCTTCCGGCTCGCGGGTACCGGCACCTTTTTCGGGACCGACTCGACCAATCCGACCGTCGGGCAGAAGGGGCGGCGCGAGGACGTGAGCGAATGGCGCCTGGAAGTGGTTGTGCCCGAGTCGCTCGTTTCAGGGGCGATCGCAGCCATGCGCAAGGCTCACAGTTACGAAGAGCCGGCGTTCGACGTGTACCCGCTGAAGCCCGGCACCAGTGGCGGCGAGGGGCGAATCGGCGAACTGGAGCAACCTACAACACTGGGCGAACTTGCGAAACGTGCGAAGACCTCGCTAAAGGCGTCCGCGTTGCAGGTGGTGGGCGATGTGAACCGCACGGTGCGAACTGTCGCGCTCGCGTGCGGGGCCGCGGGGGAGTTTTTATCCGACGCGATCAAGCGGAAGGCAGACGTGTTTCTCACGGGCGAAGTGCGGTTCCACGACGCGCTAACCGCACGCGGTGCGAACGTCGCGCTCATTCTTCCGGGACACTACGCGACCGAGCGCCCGGCCGTCGAAGACCTGGCCGCGAAGCTCGCTTCCGACTGGGCCGGAGTGACCGCGTGGGCGAGCCGAGTCGAGCGTGATCCATTACAAATCGCGGAATTCGGAGCGCGGAACGCGGAGTCATAGCATCCAGGGGTTGAAACCCCTGGATGCGAGACGCTGCAATTCCGCGCTCTACATGGTTGACTTCGGTCACGCGCGACGTTATCACCCCGCGACCACGCAAGGACGCTGGGGGGGGATCAGAATGAATCTGCGGCGCGTGTTAATGGCGGTGGCGCTGGTGTGCGGCTTGTGCGTGTGGGGGTTCGCGCGCTCAAACGTGGAACCGGCGTCCGCGCAGGGGGCCAATGCGGTCCCGAGCGAGACCGAAGAAGACGAAAACGGTAACCACGACGAGGCCGCGGCCCGGTACCGCACGAACCAGGCGCGGCACTGGCGCCAACTCGCGATCGGTACGGCCACGAACCACTGACCAACCACTCTTCGTGCGGCTGGTATCATGACGCGAGACAACTCCGCGTCACGAGCCGGTTCCGCACATGGCCCTGATTCACATTGATCCCGTTCCACCACGCTGCTCTCCCGGCGTGGTGCTTTCGTTTGTTTGCACGGGCGGGAAGCTCGATAGTAAGCACATCGGCAAGATCGCGTTCGTCGGCCGCGGGGCCACGGTCGAAGTGCCGGACGCGAAGGCCGCCGCACTCGTGAACGCCCTCGACGGGGCCACGCTCCAGGACAAACCGGTGCGGGTCCGCTTCGCGGGCAAGGCCGATTTCACCGACGCGAACCACCTCGCGAACCTCTCCAACCTCCTCGATCTCGAAGCGAAGGCCGAACAGGAAGAGGCCCGGCGTCGCGCGCAAGCCGAAGAGGGATCGCCCGTTGGGGACGGGACTACGCTCACCAAACTGGTGCTACGCGACTCCGAATTCGGACTCGGCGGGCGGCTTCTGCTTACCTTCGGCCGCAAAACACTGAATGAAGCACTTCCGCCGTCGCGTCTCGGACCGGGTTCACCCGTCGTACTCAACCAGACGAACGTGAACCGTCGGATGCCGTCGTATCGGGGCGTGATCTACGACCGCGACACCGCGACGATCGGCGTCGCCATCGACCCGCCCGACGACGAACTTCCCGACGAGGCCGTTTGGCGCCTCGACCTGTCGCCGGACGAAGTTTCGCGCCTGCGCCAGCAAGACGCCCTCCGCCGAGCGGCCAGCGCGACCGGTGATCGGCTCGCCGAACTGCGCGACGTGCTGCTGGGGGAGGGGGAACAAAGACAACCTACCCCCCGCACCACCCTCCCTGAAGGGAAGGGGGAGGAAAGGCAACCTAACCCCCTAACCCCCTTCCCTAAAAAGGAAGGGGGAACAGAACCGAGTACAGAAAACACAAATCTGTCAGTGCCCGTATTAAGCCCCTCTCCCCTTGGGGGAGGGGTTGGGGAGGGGTTCTTCTCCCCCTTCCCTTCAGGTCTGGGGGTTAGGGGGTTAGGTTCTTCTCTGAACCCGCCCCAGCGTGCCGCGGTCGAATTCGCGTTGGCGGCGAAGGATTTCGCCATCATTCACGGTCCGCCGGGGACGGGCAAAACCACGACCGTTGTGGAGTTCATTCGCGAAGCCGTGGCACGCGGGGATACCGTTCTGGCGTGCGCGCCGAGTAACCATGCGGTCGATAACCTGCTCGAAAAATTGCTCGCGGCGGGCGAACTCCCGGTCCGGCTCGGGCACCCGGCCCGCGTGATGCCGGAACTGCGGGCGCGGGCCATCGACATACTCGCGGAGAAGCACCCCGACGCCCGGCAAGCGCGCAAAATCGCCCGCGATGCGTTCGCGCTGTTCCGGCAAGCCGATAAGTGGACGCGCGAGAAGCCGCAACCGGGGGAGAAGGCCGCGCTCCGGCGCGAAGCACGCGACATGCTCGGCGAGGCCCGCAAGCTCGAAGCGCTCGCGGTCGAGCGCGTGCTGGACGAGGCCAAAGTCGTTTGCGCCACGCTCACCGGTTTGGACAGTCAGCTTTTGGGCCAGCGCCGGTTCGATATCGCGGTGATTGACGAGGCGTGCCAGTCCACCGAGCCGGCCGCGTGGGTGCCGCTCCTGCGCGCGAACAAACTCATCCTCGCGGGGGATCACTGCCAGCTTCCCCCGACGATCATTTCACCGGAGGCGGCCGAACGCGGGCTTTCGATCAGCCTCATGGAGCGGCTCGTGCGGCAGTTCGGGCCGGATGTATCGCGCCTGCTCACCGTGCAGCACCGGATGAACGCCGCGATTATGGGCTTCTCGAATCAGGAGTTCTACGACGGCAACTTGATTGCGCACGAGAGCGTCGCGGGGCACCGCTTGTGCGATTTGCCGAACGTGACCGCCGATCCACTCACCGAAACTCCGGTGCAATTCATCGATACGGCCGGCGCGAGTTATGACGAGGAACTCGAAGAGGACACCGGCAGCCGGCGCAACGTACAGGAAGCGGCCCTCGCGGTGAAGAAGGTCCGCGCGCTGCTCGCCGCGGGGGTAGAAGCGTCCCAAATCGGCATTATTACGCCGTATCGGGCACAAGTTCGATTATTGCGCGAACGTATCGGTGACGTGCCGGGTCTGGAGATCGATAGTGTGGACGGCTTCCAGGGGCGCGAGAAGGAAGCGATCGTCGTTTCGCTCGTGCGGTCCAACAACGAGGGCGAAATCGGCTTCCTGGCGGACACCCGGCGCACGAACGTCGCCCTCACGCGCGCGCGGCGCAAGTTACTCGTCATCGGCGACAGCGCGACCCTCGCGAACGACCCGTTCTACCAGCGAATGCTCACGTACTTTGAAGAGATCGGCGCAATGAGTAGCGTGTGGGAAGAGACGGAGTAACGCTCCTCGCGGCGCCGAAAAAACCAACGGGCAACGACATGCCGCAGCCAACGGACCGGGACATCGCACACAGGTCGCTGTGCCTCGCAGAACCGCCGTACCTCAAGCACTTCGCACAGGGGCGGTTCCGCGAATGGCGTGGGGTCGCGCTCATCGCGAGCGTGTTGCCCGGTCCCGGGTTCAACTTCGCTTCTGTGCTGCACGGTAACGCACCGGCGCTGAACGAACTCCTCCCGGTCGCACGCGAATTCTTTGCGGGCTGCGAACAGGGGTGGGGGATTCTCGTCGAAGGTGACGCCGGGCACCCGATGGAAGCCGAGTTACTCGCACGCGGGTGGGCCGTGGCCGAGGACGAACCCGCCTACGTGCTAAGGGAAATTGACGCGCGCGCCGGCGGGGGGCCGGAGCTGGTCGTTCGCCACGCGCGAACCGAACGCGATGCCACGGCATACAGAACGATTACCGCGGCCGCGTTCCAGGCGCCGCCCGAGATGGCGGAACTCATGGTCCCGTCGCTCGAGTTCGCGCTCGATCCGGACATCGCGCTGTTCGTCGGTTCGGTTGACGGCGTCGACGTGACCGCGGCCGGTTATTCGCGGAACGGTACAACGGCGGTGCTGTGGGGTGTTGCGACGCTGGAAGAATACCGCGGTCAGCGCTACGGCGAAGCGGTGTCGCGTGCGGCCCTCGCTCACGCTGCCACGCGGGGCTGCACGAACGCGACTCTGCGGTCCGGTCCGAAAAGCATCCCGGTTTACGAGCGCATCGGCTTCCGGTACGTTTGCCAGCACCGAACCTATGCCGCACCCGCGGAAGCGTGACGCATCGGAGCGAGTCGCAATGCACCCCGAAGCCGATGCGTTCCTCGACGCGATCTTCGACCACCCCGACGACGATACGCCGCGCCTGGTGTACGCGGACTGGCTCGAAGAGCGCGGACACGAGAACTACGCACGATTTATCCGATTGCAGTGTACTGCGGCCCGCGAGAAGCCCTGGAGTGACGAGGCAAATCGACTGTGGGAAGAGATCGGTCGCGTGTGGAACCGGCTATACGATGATTGGTCGCTCGCGAGTTCACTCGAATTGATTTGGATAGACGCGGTTCACTTTGAACGAGGTTTCCTAAGAACAGATGTGATTCTTGGAGATCAGCAAATTGAGGAAATCGCAAATTATTGGGCCGGGTTCTTGATAGGTGAAGTGTGCTTGTTGAATGTCAGCGATCTAGCTTGGTTGGCTGAGTCGTCCATATCGAAACAGCTTCGCAAGGTGTCTTTATCACGCGGTGCCGATTCGGAATGGCAAGATAGCGACGATCAGTGTTTGGACAAATTCGTTCACTCGGAGTTTACCCGGAAAATACGAGTTTTAGACCTGTCGCACGTGAGCATGCGACAGGCGATGATCAAAGCGTTACTCCTACCCGACGCACTTCGCGACTTGCGAGAACTGCGGATTTCGTTCCCAGAGAGAGCCGACTGCAATCCCGACGAAGCAACAAAGCAACTCGAAGCCTGCTTCGAGTTGGTAGCTCGTCACTGACTTACGCACCCTCACTTCGTCAGTTGCTCGCGCAGCCAGCCCGGTTTGTCCGTCGTGATGCTCTCCGCGCCCACCTCGATCATCTTTTTCGCCAGGTCCGCGTCGTTCACGGTCCACACGTAGAGCTTCAGGCCCGCGGCCTTGATCTTCGCGGCGAATGCTTTGTCCAGCACCGCGGGCGTCGCGGAGAGGTCGAGGCCGTCGGCCTTGATCTCCTTCGCCTTCGCGATCAGTTCGTCCGCGGTGCGCGGCTTGCCCTTCGTGTTCAGGCTCACGAGCCACAGTGCTTGCAGGTCCGGGCGGGCCTTCTTGGTGGCCGCGATCACGTCCGCGTTGAAGCTGATGACGCACGTTTGTTCGGGCTTCAGCTTGCTCGCTTTGATGACGCGGTCCATTTCCGGCACTGCTTCGGGACCGCACTTCACTTCAATGAACGCCCGCTTGCCGGCCGGGACGGTGGCGAGCATTTCGTCGAGGGTCGGCAGCTTCTCGCCCGCGAACTTCGCGCCCTTCCACTTGCCCGCGTCGAGCGTCCGCAGCTCTTCCAGCGTCGAATCGGCCACCTTCTTGTCTTCGCCCGCGGTGCGCTTGGTGGTCGCGTCGTGGATCACGACGAGTTTGCCGTCTTTCGTGAGATAAATGTCGAACTCGGAGGCGTCCGCTTTTTGCTCCCACGCGAGCTTGATCGCGGCCACCGTGTTCTCCGGCGCGTCGAACGACGCCCCGCGGTGCCCCACGATTTCCACTTTCGGTTCGGCGGCGTTAACAAATCCGGCGGCGATTATGGTCATGAGGGTGGCGAGCGTGCGGGTCATGGCGGCTCCGTTAGGTTCTGGGGCTGTCGGTCGTTGTACTAATGACCGGGACCGTAGATCGGCACCCGGCGAATCGTGTAAGATTGAAGAAATCGCCGCCTCGATACCGAACGCGCGGGACCATATGCCTCATTCCGTACTCATCATCGACGACGAGGAGCCGATTGCGTGGACGCTGCGGCGGGCGTTCGAGCGGGAAAAGCACCACGTTTCGGTCGCGGCCACCGCGGAAGACGGGCTAATGAAGGCGCGCCAGAGCGCGCCCGACCTTGTTTTCCTCGACGTTCGGCTGCCCGGAATGGACGGCCTCACCGCACTCGGTGAGATCAAGAAAGTGGCCCCGAGCGCCGCGGTTGTGGTCATCACCGCGCACGGGAACCTGAACACCGCGGTGAAGGCCGTGGAGGGCGGCGCGTTCGACTACCTCGCGAAGCCGTTCGAGTTGGCCCAAGCGCTCGACGCCGCGAACCGCGCGCTGGTCGAACGCGACGCGCCCGGGAAGTCGGGTCTCTTGGGCTCCACGCTCGTCGAGGTGGATTCCAGCCCCGATGCGATTATCGGCCGCAGCCCGACCATGCAGACCGTGTTCAAACGGATCGCGATGGTCGCGCCGACGAATGCGTGCGTGCTCGTTACGGGTGAGAGCGGGACCGGTAAGGAACTCGTAGCCCGCGCGATCCACGCGAACAGCCCGCGCCGGCACAAGCCGCTGCTCGCCGCACACGTGGCCGCGTACAACACGAACCTGGTTGAGAGCGAACTGTTCGGGCACATCAAGGGCGCGTTTACGGGCGCGGAACGGGCACGCGACGGGCTGATGAAGCTCGCCGACGGTGGGACCGTGTTCCTCGACGAACTCGCGGACATCCCGTTACCGGTCCAGGCGAAGTTGCTCCGCGTGCTGGAGCGCCAAGAAGTGCAGCCCGTCGGCGGCAGTGAGTCGCAGGTCGTGGACGTGCGCGTCGTTTCGGCCACGCACGCGGACCTCTCCGCGGCCGTGCGCGAGGGGAAGTTCCGGCACGACCTCTTTTTCCGACTGAACGTTTATCCCATCCACCTCCCGCCGCTTCGCGACCGCGTGGACGACATCCCGCTGCTCGCGGAGCACTTCCTTCGCAAGTTCGGCGTACCGAATCCCGGCAGTGCGGTCCCCGCGGAAACGCTCGCGTTCCTGAAATCGCGCCCCTGGCCGGGCAACGTGCGCGAACTCCGTAACGCGCTCGAACACGCTGCGATCGAAGCACGCGGCGCGGCACTGCGGCCGGAACACTTCCCGGACCCGAGTACCGCGGCCGGGCCAGCATCTACTCCCGAGCGCCTGCGATCGCTCGTCACCGAGTGGGTACGCGAACAGGTTCAGGCACTCGAAGGGCGCGAGCCGGCCGACCTGCACCAGACGCTGATCGACGCCATCGAGCCGGCGGTGCTCGACGAGGTGCTGCGCCAGGTGGACGGTAACCGACTCGTCGCCGCGCGGTGGCTCGGTCTGGCTCGTGCGACCGTGCGCAAGCTCATCCGCAAGTACCACCCGGACACCGCCGAACCGGACGAAGATTGAGTGTCGCGGGCGCAGTAGACCTGCCGCTATACTGGCTCCGTTCATCCACTCACGGAGCCGTCCATGCGCCGCCTCATTCCCCTCGTCGTGTTATTTGTTGCCGTCGGGAGGTTGGCCGCCGCGCCGCCCGAGCGCACGCACGACATCGTTCCCGCCGACTACGCGACCGTCAACACGATCAACGAGATCGCGGTCTCGCCCGACGGTAAGCAGGTCGCTTACGCGCTCGCGACGTGGGACAAAAAGAGCGACCGGCGCGCCTCGGAACTGTGGGTCGTGGACACGGATGGAAAGGGAAAGCCGACGCAACTCACCAGCGACCGCGCCAACGACCGGCACCTGAAATGGGCAGGCGACGGCAAGGCGATTTACGTCGTCGCGAATCGCGGTAAGGACGCCAAGTCTCAGGTGTGGAAGGTGCCGGTCGATGGTAAGCCCGAGGCCGTCACCGACGTGAAGGCGGGGATCATCAATTTCGACTATGCCCCGAAGACCGACACCGTGTACTTCACCACCGACGCGAGTGCGACCGACAAGGACGATTTCAGCGCGCTCCGCGAGAAGTTCGGGAAGGTCGATTACGGGCACGGCACGCGCGCGGTGAGCGAGCTGTTCTCTGTGAATAAGCCGGGCGCGGAACCGGAGAAGGTGCTGGCCGATAACCGCTACATCCGCGAGTTCGCGGTGACGGACGACGGCAAGCGGATCGTGATGGTGAGCGCGTTCGACGACACGATCGTGAAATCCGAGGGCGAGTCGCGCGTGGACGTGTGGGAGGGCGGGAAGATCACCACCCCGCCGACGGACATCTACCGCGCGAAGGCTTCGAGCCCCTATGCGTGGCTCGAAGGACTGACCTGGAACCCGGCCGGCACGCGCTACGCCTTCTGCGCGATTCACGATGCGTACCCGACCGAACTCATCATCGGCGAAGAGAAGGACGGAAAGTGGACCACGATCCGGGCGAACCGCAACCAAGTCGCTGCACCTTCGGTGCGGGAACAACAGGTTCACGTGCGGGGGTACGGCAGCCCGTTGCAGTGGATCAGCGACGGTTCGCTCTCGTACCTCCACGAGTACGGGGGGTACAACACCGCTCGTACTTACGTGCTGAAGGACGAGGCCACGCACGCCCCGTCTGCACAATTCCCCGAGAAGCAGGTCGTGTACGCGGTCCACTACAGGCCCGAGCCGCGCGTGCGGGCCGTACTGGTCGGGGACGGGACCAGTTTCCCCGTCTTGAAGGTCCGCTCCGCAACGACCCGCAAGTTTGAAACGCTCGTGGACCCGAACCCGCACACCGCGTCCTGGAAGCTCCCGAGCGTCGAGCACGTCACCTGGAAGGCGCCGGACGGCGCGAGTATCGGCGGGCCGCTCGAACTGCCCCACGGGTACAAGAAGGGCGACAAGCCGCTGCCGCTGGTGGTCGCGATCCACGGCGGGGCCGACCACGTCGAGCTGCAACGACCTGCGCTTCGACGCGCACAACGGTCGGCTGTACTTCGCCGCGAAGGGGTACGCGGTGCTGTGTCCGAACTACCGCGGGTCCACCGGCTACGGCGACAAGTTCGTGACGGACCTGATCGGCAACGAGAACGACCTCGACGTGAAGGACATTGTCGCGGGGATTCAGCACCTCATCAAAGAAGGCATCGCGGACCCGGAGCGCGTCGCGGTGATGGGCTGGAGCAACGGCGGGTACCTCACGAACTGCCTCATCACGATGAAGAACCCGCCGGTGAAGATCAAGGCCGCATCGAGCGGAGCGGGCATTCTGGACACGGTCGCGGAGTGGGGCTTTAACGACGAGCCGGCGTACCCGATCGTGTTCAAGAAGGGGCTGCCGTGGGAACAGGCGGATATGTACAAGAAGACCTCGCCGACCTACGGCATCGGCAACGTGACGACGCCGACGCTGATCCACGTCGGCGGTAACGACGACCGGTGCCCGCCGGGGCACAGCCGGATGCTGTACCGGGCGCTGAAGGAGTACAAGAAGGTGCCGACGGAACTGTGCGTGTACCCGGGGCAACCGCACGGGCTGGGCACGCTCTCGTTCCGCACCGCGAAGATGGAATGGGATCTCGCGTGGTTCGAGAAGTACCTGAAGAAGTGAGATGTTACCGCAGTTACTCCGCCGTTCGTGATTGTGCGGCGGAGCGACTTACTCACTCCCTCATGGACCAGGTGAGCGCGAAGTAATCGTTCACGTATGTCGCCACGAGGCCGTGGTTGTTGTCGCCGCCGTCGATGTACTGGGCGGCCAGGAACGGGTAGTCCGCTTCGGGCGACGGGAGCGGCGGCGCTTCGCGGAGTTGGTGCAGGTGCCCCAACCAGCTCTGCCAGAACCGCCCGCGCGTGATCGGGAAGCACGAATCGATCGCGGCGATTTCGCGCGACCGGAACGGGTCTTCGCGGAGATCGGTGAGCACCGTTTGGGCGACGAAATCGAACGGAGAACCGAAATCGCCCGCGCGCCCGCGGTACAAGTTGAGTCGGAGACTTGGGGTCGGGTCCAGGTGGTCGCGCGGCCCGAAGATTTTCGCTTGGGTGAGAGCCAGCAACGAGCGCGGGCCGTTGAGCGTGTACTGGTTCACGTCCGCGATCGTGCAGACGCGGCACATCGCGTCGAGCCACCGGTCGGAGATCCGCGTGCGCCGGCTTCGTGAGGACGGGCGCCCGCGAACCCAGCGGTTCCAAACTTTGTCAAGTCCCGCGAACTCCGGTTCGGTGCCGTCCATGTCGAGCAACCGCGTGTGAGTGCGCACGAACTCCTCGCGCGGGTCGCCTTGGTCCGCGAGCCAGTCCGCGAACACGAGCAACCGCGTGCGGTCGGCACGGTCGCTCGCGATGCCCGTCAGGAATGCGTCTTCGTCGGACATTGCTTCATGCCAGTTTCAGCGATTTGAACTGCTTCACGCACCCCGTGATCGCGACTTCGGTCGGCAGGCGCTCGATGCTCGACGCGCCGAAGAAGCCAACAATACCTGTCGTGTGGTCGAGGACGTAGCGCACGTCGTCGGGTTCGGAAATCGGCCCGCCGTGGCACAGCACCAGGATCTCCGGGTTCACGGCCTTCGCCGCGTTCGCGAGTTCCTGCACGCGCTTCGCGGACTCTTCGAGCGAAAGGGCCGTCTTCGCGCCGATTGCCCCTTTTGTGGTCAGCCCCATGTGCGGGATGAGAACGTCTGCACCGGCGCGCGCCATTTGCTCCGCTTCCTCGGGCGTGAAAACGTAGGGGCAGGTGAGTAGGTCGAGGTCGCGTGCGGCCTTAATCATGTCTACTTCGAGCGCGTAACCCATGCCGGTTTCTTCCAGCCCGACGCGAAGAGTGCCGTCGAACAGGCCTACCGTGGGAAAATTCTGCACGCCGCTGAACCCGGCGTCCTTTACGTCGAGGAGGAAGCGCTTCATCACGCGGAACGGGTCGGTACCGCAAACTCCCGCGAGGACCGGCGTGCGCTGCACGATCGGCAGCACCTCGCGGGCCATGTCCATGACGATCTGGTTCGCGTCGCCGTAGGGGAGCAGTCCGGCGAGCGACCCGCGCCCCGCCATGCGGAACCGGCCCGAGTTGTAAATGATGATGAGATCGATCCCGCCCATCTCGGCGCACTTGGCCGAGAGACCGGTACCGGCCCCGCCGCCGACGATCGGAACACCGGCCGCGACTTGGGCGCGGAACCGCGCGAGAATATCGGAACGCGATTGCATTGAGGAGTGGGGGTTCGGGAAGAGGTAAGGCCCGAATGACAGGATACGGACGGGATGAGATGCGGACGATTACGAAGCTGAGGCACGAACGCTTCGCGCTACCGGTGTTCTGCCGGCTTCGGAGCTACGAAAACCAAGCCGGATCTCGGTTCCTGGTTCTGATCCGCGTGATCTGCGTTTATCCGCGGTTCTGCTCTTTGTCTTCTGTCTTCTGCTCTTCGCTTTCTGTGTTCTGTTTTCTGTCCTCTGCCTTCTGACTCTCGGCTTCCAGAGCCATTTTCGCTTCGGCCTGGGCGAGTAGTTCGTTCAGGAGCTTTTCGGCCTCATCTTGGGACTGCTCGGTCTGCGGGCCAGTTTGCTGCGATGTGGCCGGACGATTTCCGCGAACGCGCCAGATAACGAGTTCGCTCACCGCGACGAACCCGAACCCCCAAAGCGCCATCGTGAACGGGATGCGGGAGCGAAGGGACGTGTTGATTTCTTCGTCCGGGTCGGCACTGCTGCGGGTGGCACTACCGGTGAGCCACAGGCCGGCGAGTTCGGCGAACATCATTCCGATGAGCGCGAGAGTTCCTGCGGTTAGCCCACCGTGTAATAGGATGCGCCGCAATACCGGGTGCATTTTCGCCGCCCTCGTCGCCGGGTACTCGTTACATGTAACATATCACGCGATTTAAACTTAACCGGTCAGACGCGGAATCACGGGAGGGCGTTCCATGTCCGTACTGCTTATCGGCACCCTGGACACTAAGGGAACCGAGTTCGCATACGTTCGCGATCAACTTCGGGCGGCTGGTGTTTCTGTGCTCGTGGCCGACGCCGGCGTGTTGGCCCCGCCCGCGTTTGCCTCGGATATTTCGCGAGAAACGATCTTTGCCGCAGCCGGGACGACGCACGCACAGGTCAAGGCTGCCGCGGACCGAGGAAAGGCGGTTGAACTGGCTGCGAAAGGAGTTGCGAAGCTCGCCGCTGACTTACACAAGCAGGGGAAGCTCTCCGGCGTGCTCGGGTTGGGTGGGTCTGCGGGTACGACGATCGCCACCGCCGCGATGCGGGCGCTCCCGGTGGGAGTGCCGAAGCTGATGGTCAGCACGCTCGCGAGCGGGCAGGTCCAGCACTACGTCGGCACGCGCGACGTGATGATGATGTACTCCGTTGTGGATATCGCTGGGCTGAATCGCATTAGTCGCGCAGTGCTCAACAACGCGGCGGGAGCGATGGCGGGGATGGTGGGCGGGAAGCAACCTAACCCCTAACCCCCTTCCCTAAGAAGGAAGGGGGAACAGAGGCATCGGCGGTTTTAAGCCCCTCTCCCCGCTCCGGCCCGCGAGAAGCTCCGCTGACAGGGCCGGAGAGCAAGCTGGGAGGAGTTGGGGAGGGGTTACAGCCTTCCCCCGATAAACCGGTCGTTGCTGCCACGATGTTCGGCGTGACCACCCCGTGCGTAGAAGCGGCGCGGAAGGTGCTCGAATCGGCGGGGTACGAGGTGCTCGTGTTCCACGCGACCGGTACCGGCGGGCGCACGATGGAGGGGCTGATTCGCGACGGCCTCATCGCGGGCGTGCTCGACATCACCACGACGGAGTTGGCAGACGAACTGGTGGGCGGCGTGCTCTCCGCGGGTCCGGACCGTCTGACGGCGGCGGCGATCGCGGGGGTACCACAAGTCGTCTCGCTCGGCGCGCTGGATATGGTGAACTTCGGCCCGCGGGACACCGTGCCCGAGCGGTACAAGGAGCGACTGTTCTACCAGCACAACCCGACCGTCACACTGATGCGCACTACGCCCGAAGAAATGGACCGCTTGGGGAAGGACATCGCGGAGCGAACGAGCGCGTCGAGCAGCCCGACGTGCGTGCTGGTGCCGCTCCGAGGGGTGTCCGCGATCGACGCCGAGGGGAAGCCGTTCTGGTGGCCTGACGCGGACGCGGCCCTCTTCCAGAGCCTGCGCAACTGGATCGCGCCCTACGTGGAACTGATCGAACTCGATCAACACATCAACGACCCGGCCTTCGCGGAAGCCTGTGCGCGGAAACTGTTAGCAATGATGGGAGAGTGAGCGCCCAGGGTTGGCGGAGCGCTGTCGAGCGGGTTCATATACCCGGCCACGACCCTCGACGGGTTCGGCCGGTATGTGGTGGCCTGGCGCCCGTCGAACGTGCGGGACGGTTCGTTCTGCCGGGAGGTGCTGGAGGAGGCGTTGAGCCGGCCCCTGGTGGTGTTCAACACGGACCAGGGGGCAGTTCAGGGTCGGGCGCCTGGAGCGGTGAGCGTGGACGGTGATCCCGGGGTCACGGACGCCCCCGGGTGGGAGTAGGAAGGACAATTTTTGGTCTAAACAATGAGGGGCACCCCAGAACTAAGGGGGCGAACAGTGCTCAACCATCGCACTCTTGCAACCTGATGATCGAGGTCGACTACAGTAGACAATTTAAACGGCGGCGGACCAGCGACATCTATCGACCGCACCTCCGAATCTATCCTTCTGTCCACTGTCGTATAATTGAGTGTATCGAAGCCGCGCAGACGTTCTGATGCCGACAAGACGAAGACGTTTTGGGAGGGGGAGTGTCAGCCTGTTGTTAGCCGCGCACGGGGGTGAAATGGAGGTTTTGGAGCGGTGTGTTAGCCGATGTTAGCATTCTGCACAAGCACCCAGTGGAGCTAAATCGCGTCAACGTATTGTGAACGCAACACTTAAGGCTCAACGCCGCGAACAAAATCTGCCGCGGGGGCCGAAAACGTTAGCATTTGTCACTCCGCACTGATCCGCAGAGCGATAGGTACGTGATGCCGCGCTGAATGCGAGTAAGTGTCCAGTGTTGAGAAGCAGAAGGATGAACCGCGGACAACGCAAATTACGCGGATCAGACAATGAGAGCGATTGGCGGTTATGTAAGGGAAGCGACATGGCGCAACCCTGGCAATGTTGGGTGTGAAGCTGAGAACCTTTGCAGCAGTTAGTGCTGGTTTCGACGGGGCGGTTGCGGGTACAACTGATGGACCTGCCGAGCACTATCGCCCCTGCTCTTTTAGTACGGTTCCGAGAGCGTCGCTCCTGCCAAATTCCGAGCGCACGCGATCGCAACGAGGCGCTGTGATGAGTCACCGTTTCCCACACGTTCCCGCACTCGCCTCGCGACGCGACTTCCTCACCGCGGCCGGGGGCGGGTTCGGCGCTCTTGCGCTGTCCGCGCTCGCGGCCGCGGAGTCGTCACCCGCAACGCACACACCGGCTGATCCGCTCGCGCCGAAAAAGTCGCACTTCGAGGCGAAAGCGAAGTCCGTGATCTTCCTGTTTATGGAAGGCGGGCCGTCGCACGTCGACCTCTTTGACCCGAAGCCGGAACTGACCAAACAACACGGCAAACCGCTGCCCGCGAGCTTCGGCAAAGTGCTCACGCCAATGGGTACGGGCGGGAACAACCTGCTCGCCAGCAAGCGCAAGTTCGCCAAACACGGCAAGAGCGGGTTGGATGTGAGCGACTGGTTGCCGCACATGGCCAGGTGCGCGGACGACCTCACGCTCCTCCGTGCGTGCTGGGCCGACGGGCTTAACCACGTCGGCAGCGTGTGCCAGATGAACACCGGCTCCATCCTCGCGGGGCGCCCGAGCCTCGGTTCGTGGGCGCTGTACGGCCTCGGGAGCGTGAACCGCAATCTGCCCGGGTTCGTGGTGTTCACCGAGGGCGGACCGGAACCACTCGGCGGCGCGCGGAACTACGGCACCGGCTACATGCCCGCGACCTACCAGGGCACGCTGTTCCGCAACGGGCCGAACCCGATCCTGAACCTGAACCCGCCTGCGGGTGTTGGTGGGGAGCGTCAAAAGGACAAACTCGCACTCATCGGCGAACTGAACACCATCCACCGCCGCGAGCGCGCGAGCGACACGGAACTGGCCGCGCGCCAGGCCGCTTACGAACTCGCGTTCCGCATGCAGGCCAGCGCCCCCGATGTCGTTGATCTGTCGAAGGAGAGCGAGAAAACGAAGGAGATGTACGGGCTGAATCGCAAGGAGACGGCCGAGTTCGGTCACCGGTGCCTACTCGCCCGGCGCCTCGTCGAGCGCGGCGTGCGGTTCGTGCAGGTGTATTGCGGCGCGGGGAGCCAGTGGGACGCCCACTCGGACATTGAGGGCAACCACACGAAGATGTGCGGCCGCGCGGACCAGCCATCCGCGGCGCTCATCCGCGACCTCAAACAGCGCGGGATGCTCGACGACACGCTGGTGATTTGGGGCGGCGAATTCGGGCGCACACCGATGAGCGAGGGCGCGAGCGGGCGCGACCACAACCCCTACGGTTTCTCAATGGTGATGGCGGGCGGCGGCGTGAAGGGCGGGTGCGTTCACGGGACGACGGACGAGTTCGGACTCTACGGCGTCGACGGCCGCGTTCACGTCCACGACTTCCACGCGACGATCCTGCACCTGCTCGGTTTCGATCATACGAAACTGACGTTCTTCCACAACGGAAAAGACGAGCGGCTCACCGACGTGAAGGGCAAAGTGATCCAGGAGATTCTGGCGTAGGTTACAGCAAGGAACCGCGGGTCACGCGGATGAACGCAGATAAAACCAGCGCGGAACGGACGGTATAATTACGCAAAATGCTAAGATATTACAAATATAGGACTTGCAACTTTCTTCTGTCCTGATCTGCGTTCATTCGCGTAATCTGCGGTTCTTCTCTGGTACCGCTCACTTCTTCGGTTGTGTCGTCGGCCGGTCGTAGTCGCTGTTCTTGCCGCGTTCACGGGAACCACCGCACCCGATCGCGCCGACGCAGAGTGCGAAAAGCAGTCCGAATATTAAGGAACGTTTCACGGTTAACTCCTTCACGATCAGCGATTTGCGATTTCGGGCAGCGTCGGCGATACGGCCACTAACCAGAATCCGATGCCGTGCCGAATCCGCTGTGGGCATGCTATGAAAACGACAAAGGGTCGACCGATCAACGGTCGACCCTTGTTCCACGCGAACGTGGTGCCCGCCATAAGCGGGCATCGAATTACTTGCCCGAAGCCGGCTTGGTCGTGGCGGTAGCGCCGCCGCAGCCAACAACGGTGGAGACGGTCAGGGCGACGACGAGGGCGGCGATAACCTTCTTCATGGGATACTCCTCGGAACGGTGACGTACAGGTGGAACAACAGAGAGGTTCCTCGCGTCGCCCGGACGTCCCGGGGTTGCGGCCTTCTGTTTTGTTGGGGTTTAAACAAACCCACCACATGCTTCAGGCAAATTCGGTCTGACGTAGTGCGTAACTCGTTTCCGAATTACGGGTTCCGGTGCCATCATTGCCGATTCATGCGATCAATCCGTTTCACCCACGCCCACATAGATACGAAGCCGGGAAGGATATTCCCGAAAAATTTTCACCTCTCGAAATTTTCCTCCCTATTGTGATCCCGCTCCCCGGTTCTCGTCTGTGCTGAAAGCCGAAACGGGAGTGGAACTTCGGTGGTCCGGGATTCGTGAAATATCGAGTCCCGAAATCCGAAACTTTGGAACGCGAAACTTGTGGCGGCGTGAGAACAGCGCGGCGCGCGAACAAAGTTCGGGAATAAACCCCGTGGTTCGGGTTCGTAAGGGTGAGGGTCGGGTATGGCGTCTTCCGGCGGGCTACCCCAGTTAATCGACGCCCATTATGAAGCCCTCTACCGGTACGCCTACCGACTGAGCGGGTCCGCGGCGGACGCCGAGGATCTGACGCAAGAAACGTTCGGGAAGGCACTCGCCCGGTTGCCCCAGCTCCGCGAACTGGACCGCGCTCGAGCGTGGCTGTTCCGGATCTTGCGGAACCTGTATTTGCACAAAGTGCGGGACCAGAAGCGGCACAAAGTCGTCCCGCTCGATGCTGTGGGCGACCTGCCCCAGCAAACCGGCGACGACTCGGTGCCGGAAATTGACCCGGTGAAGCTCCAGCACGTGCTGGACGAATTGGATGAGACGTTTCGCACGCCCATCATCCTGTTCTATTTTGAAGAGTTCAGTTACCGCGACATTGCCGAGCAAATGGAGTTGCCGATCGGAACCGTGATGTCGCGTTTGGCCCGGGGCAAGGCGTACCTCAGAACCCGCCTCAGCCCGGCCGACGAAGCGGACCGCGAACGGACCGCGCCCGCTCCGAAGAAGGTGACCGATGGACTGCCGTGACGCACAATTTTACCTCCGACTCCGCCGCCACGCGACCGACGAACTCGGTCCGGACGTGACCGGCCCGCTCGACGACCACCTGGCAACGTGCCCGGCGTGCGCCGCGAACGGCCGCGTGATCGCGTCGTTCGACCGCGCCGTTGTGCGGGCCATGATCGCGGTGCCGGTCCCGAGCGGGCTTCGTAGCCAGTTACTGGCCCGCGTCGCCGAGAAACGGGGCGCGGACCTGCGCCGGAAGGCGTACCGGGCCGTGGCCGCTCTCGCCGCATCGGTCCTGTTTGTGGGCATCGCGTTCGGGGTATTCACCAACACGCGCCCCAAAGTCGACGCCGACGCTCTCGTTCAAAGGGCCGACGAGCAACTGAGCGATCCCGAGCGCTCGACACGCGAGTGGCTCACCGCCCAGAAGCTCCCGGACCGGCTCCCGGACGAATGGGGGCTGGACTATTACCTCGTGATGCACCGCGGGCACGAGATGATTAACAGCGAGTACGTGCCGGTGTACGTACCGGTGATCGTGTTCCGGAGTTCGGACCCGCGCGACCCCACCGCGTTCGCGAAAGTGTATTTGTTCCCCAACAACGGCCGGTTCGACCTCAAGAACGTCCAGGACGCCCAGGCCTCGCTCACCACGGCCCGGGTCGTTGTCGGGCAGGGTGATCTGCGCGGCGTGACCTACGTGATTGTCCACACCGGTGGCCCCCACGACGGACTCAAGCAGTTCCGCAGAAACCTCAACGGCCCTGGGGTCTGAACGTCCGCCCTCTGCTTTCCACCGCGCCCCGGTCGCCAGACCGGGGCGCGGTCATTTGCTGCGTACAATTCCCGTGTCGGTGACGCGCCGACGCTCCACGTCTCATTGAGGTGCATCATGAACATCGAACTGAGGTACTGCTCGCTCTGAGGGTACGAGCCCAAAGCCGTCAGTTTGACGGCCACGCTGTTGAGCAATTTGAAGCAGAAGATTAAGGGGCTGACCCTCGTCCCCGCGGGCGGCGGGTGCTTTGAGGTGATGCTCGACGGCGAGTTGATTTACTCGAAACTCAAAACCGGCCAGTTCCCCGACGAACAGACCGTTCTCGAATCCGTCCGGGGCAAATTGAAGAAATAGCCTCGATCGTTCGTCACAACTCCCAGCAACGGCTCGAAATCCGTGCGCCAAAGGACTGGCGCATTGCGTTTCTTCCGCATCACGGTGATAATTTCGTCGGTCCCACCCCTCTCATGGAGACCGCTATGCCCCGCCGGTCACTTGTTGTGCCGTTCGGCATTCTGTTCACGTGTCTCGTGCTCGTTCCGGCCTGCAAGAAAAAGCCGGCTCCTACTGCGGCCCCCCCGGAGCCGAGTGCTCCCACGAGCACCGTCAGTTCCGATTACCTGCTGTTCGCCCACCTGAACGTGAAAGACATCCGCGACGGTGCCATCTTCACCGAGGTGAAGCAAGCGTTCGCAAAGGCAGGCGGCGGGTCCGATTGGGACCAACTCGAAGGTCGAATCGGTCGCGAGACCGGGGTCAAACCGACCGATGTCGACGCGGTGACTGTCTGCGTGACCGAGGCTCCGGCGCGAGGGGAGCCGAACTTCGTCCTGATCGTCGCGGCCAACAAGCCGATACCCAAAACCTCTGCTTTCGGGCTGAACCCGCAAGCGAAGCCCGACGCCCGCGGCTTCTACCAGATGCCGGGCGGGGGACTCATTCACTTCCCGAACGACAAGACGGCGGTTCTACTCAGCCCGGCACTCGTTCCGCAGTATCTGGAAGGGTACGCCAAGAACCAAACTAGCGGTTGGCCGCTTACCCCGGACCTCACGCGATCCGCCGCGGGGCACACGGCATTCGTAGTCGCTCGGTTGGACAAGTTGCCAGCCGAAGCGCGAAACGGCAACGAATTTAAAGATTTCGCACCATTCCTGACCGCTCGTACTGTCACCGTGACGGCCGACTTGAAGGGTAAGGAACTGAGCACTACGGCCCGCGTCACGTTCCCGGACGCGACCGCGGCCGGCCGAGCCAAAGAAAAGGGCCAAGAGCTAATCAAAATGGCGACCAGCGAGGTCGAGAAGCTCATGACGAGCAAATCCGACTTCGCGGCCGTGCTACCCGCTGTTAAGGAAGCTCACCGCGCACTCCAGGCGGCCAGGGTCGAAGTGTCCGGGTCGGACCTGACCCTCGCGGCCGGCTACAAGGTCGACTTCGACCTTGGGCAAATGGTCACCGAGGCCGTGAAGAAGGTCCGGGGTTCGGCCGAAAAAATAACGACCACCAACAACTTCAAGCAGATCGGAATCGCCCTGCACAGCTACCACGACGCAAACGGCCAGGTTCCCGTACATGGAGTCGGGCCAAAGGGCGCGCTGCTCACAACGTCGCTCTTCGATAAGACGAATAAGAAACCGCAGCCGCTCTTGAGTTGGCGCGTCGCGATTCTGCCGTACCTCGAACAGGACAACCTCTACCGACAGTTCAAGCTCGACGAACCGTGGGACAGCGAGCACAACAAGAAACTCATCGACAAGATGCCCAAAGTGTTCGCACCGGTCGGTAAACCGGGCAAGCCGGGCTACACCCACACGCAGATGGTCGTTGGCCCGAACGCTCTACAACTGCCGTCCGTCCGTATCCCCACCTCGTTCCCGGACGGCACGTCGAACACAATTGCGGCTATCGAGGCGGCCGAACCGGTCATCTGGACCAAGCCGGACGACGTGATGTTGCCGGGCGCCGCACTGCCGAAGGATCTCAAGAAGAAGTTCGGCGGATTGCAGCCGGGTGGGTTCACCGTTGTGATGTGGGACGGCTCGGCCCGATTCATCCCCGATACGGTCAGCGAACGAACCCTCGGCCTGCTTCTCAATCCAAAGGACGATCAGGTGATTCCGTCCGACTGGTGAAGCGTACAAAACACGAGCGGCCCGCCAAAAGGCGGGCCGCTTTCGTACTCGAATCGCAAGTTACGCCCGCTGGACGGACTGGAACAGTTCACTCATCTTCATGCCCAGTGCCAGACAGATCCGGTACAGGGTTTCGATCGAGGCCGAGTTCTTGCCCAGTTCGATCTGGCTCAGGTACCCGAGCGAGACTCCGGTGCGGTCGCTCATGTTGGAGAGCGTCAGTGCCAGTGCCTTTCGGCGCTCGCGGATCGCCGCGCCGAGCGCCTCTTTGAGCGCGTCCTCGGTCATCCGGAGGAGCCCCTGGCTCTCCAGGCACCGGTACACGATCTCGCGGAGCTGCTCGATCTGGAACGGCTTGGTCAGGTAGTCGCAGGTCTTCGCCCGGAGGCAGTTGATCGCGCTGTCCACCGACGGGTAGCCGGTGACGACGACGATGTTCGCGTCCGGTTGGTGGTCGCGGATCCAGCCGAACACCTGTTCCGCTTCGAGCCCCGGGAGCACGTAGTCCAGCACGATCAGGTGGTACCGCCGGCCCGACGAGAGCGCGGACTCCACCATCATCGGGTCGGACACGACCTCGGTCACGAAGTCGCGGTTGTTGAGCGCGGCCTGGATGACGGCGCACGTGTGCGGGTCGTCGTCCAGGATGAGAATGTGGATGTCACCCGAGGACTGAAGTTCCCGCGACGCGGGCATCGCTTGTGGTTTCGGCGGCGGCGTCATGATCGGGTACAACGGTTTGGGTGTCTGGGTCAAACGGTCCTCAATGTCGTAAGGCACGGTGGCTAACCTCCGACCGCGTTAGCGGTGACAGATCCGGACACGGCCGGGGGTCGGGCGGCCGCCAGCGGCAGCACGACCCGCACCTGAGTGCCGGTTCCGGGTGATGGTACGGGTTCGAGTTGAATTCCCCCGCGGTGCGAACACAGCACCCGGTAAACGATGGCCAGTCCTAGCCCACGGTGGCGCACTTTAGTGGTAAAGAACGGTTCCACGAACAGCCGCCGCCGCACCTCCGGCTTGATCCCCGGGCCGGTGTCCGAAACGGTGATTTGGAGGTACCCGCCGACCCCGACGCGCCCCAGGTACCCCCGGGCGTCCGCGTCGCTCAGTTCGACCGGCCGGGCGGAAACCCGCACCACACCACCCGATGGGCACGCTTCGACGGCGTTTTCCAGCAGGTGCCCGAGCACGATCTGGAGCGGACCGGCCTCGACCGCGGCAGGCGGCAGGTTCGGTGCGAAGTCTTTTTCGATCCGGATCCCGTTCTGAGCCGCGATCTTCAACCGCGTTTCTTCTTTTGCCAGTGCCAGGCTCACGGTGCCCGGGTTCGGCTTCACCTGTCCGCTGCGGCTCAGGTGGTGCAGTTGCTGGGTAAATTGAATCCCGCGCTGCCCGACTTTGCCGATCTCGGCTACGAAACTTGCGGGTTGCGAACCGGGCTGCAGCAACGGGAGCGTGAGGTCCGAGAACCCGATGATCCCTTGGAGCAAGTTGTCGAAATCGTGCGCCATGCGCCCGGCGATGACGGCGACGTCACCGAGCCGTTGGTACAGGCGCTCGGGATCGATCACGGGACCGATGAGGGACGAAAGCGCGGGAGCGCGTTCGACGGTCTTGGCCACGAGAGCGAGGTAGGCCCGCTCTCCGTCGGCCCAGGGCTGCCCGGCGGTCTTCTCGGCCCACAGCACCCCGATCGGGCGCCCGGCCGGTTGGACGGCCGCGAACACGCGCCCCGTCGTTCCGGGAACCGAGTACAGGACCGTGGACTCGCCGCTCTTGAGCCGGCGCAAGGCATCGGGTACTTCGGGCGGGGCCGGAACGTCGATCTCTAGTCCGGCCTGAACTGTTTTCGTTACTGAGGCGCTGTCACTGGCCCACACGAACCCGCACGCACGCCACCCGCACGCACGTGCCCAGCCGGACAAGAGTGCATCGAACGCGGCCGGCTCGGTGGTTTCTTGCCACCAGTTCGGGACATAAGCGAGTGCAGCAGTTAGCGTTCCGGGTGTGGACATCTACGGCTCTCCGGACCGTCGGCATGAACGAGTTCGGCCGGGTTTGGTGCGACCTGAATTCAGGGAATTCATCCTGTATCTAGAACGGGCGTGAACGAAGTCAACCGGGTTATATCGCTTCAGCCGAATCGACGGATCACGCGGGGAGATAGGACCGATACAGAGACACTAACAACAGTATGCTACTAACTGAGTTAGCGATCCGGAGCCGGGATGCGAATTACAAAATTAACAGCAAACTGCGAGCCGAAAGTGATTGCTAATTTTGTCGTTCCCGGAGCGAAAAATGCAAACAGGCTTGGGAAATCACTTCATACAAGAAGAACGCTGGGAACTGTCTACCTGTGCGGTCACTACCGCTGATGTACCCTGAAAAAGTAACGCCGGATGGGAGCCAAAGTCTCCCACCCGGCTCCGATTTCCAGGATCGTCGCGGTAATCCCGGCGCTACTGTTTCTTTTCGGGGTCTTTCTTTGGCTCCGGTTTCTTCTCGATCTTCCGAATCGCGATCCCGGCCGCTTCACGAACCTTCACTTGTGGGTCCGCGAGACGCAATCGCAGCGCAACAATCGTTTCCAGTGCCTCGGCTTTCACTCCCTTGTCGGGTGACATGAGATCAACGCCGAGGTGATCGTACCCCAACGCGGCGATCTCTTCGACGAGTGCAAGACGCACCTCGAAATCGGGCTGTTTGGACGGGTCGAGTAACGGGCGCAGCTCCTTGAGCCGGGCTTTCACTCCCGTCGGCCCGAGGGCCGACCCAAACGCTCGCACCGCGTCCACGCGGATGTCCTTCGTTTTGTCGGTCGTCGCTAGTTTGAATAAATCCTCTACGGCTGGGGCCGCGGCCGCCCCGAATGTCCCGAGGGTTCGTGCGGCACCTCGGCGCACCTCGTCCTCGGCGTCGGTAAGAGCGACAGTCAGCGCTTTAACGATCGGGTCGGACTTCTCCGCGAGTAACCCGATCGAAGCGAGTAGTTCGCGCCGGATATCGAGATCCTTTTCCGCACTGAGCATCGCGGCCATCGTTTCAGCGACGGTGGTCCCGGCTTCGGGAGTGACCCGCCCGAGTGCGTAAACCGCAGCAACACGAACCGACTTGGTAGTGTCTTTGAGTAACGGAATTAGTTCCGGAGCGGCCGATTTCGCCATCGCTCCGGCGAGTGCAAGGGCTTCTGCGGCGGCGATCCGAACCGCCGGCTCGGGATCTTTGAGCGCGGGCGTCAGAGATTCGACCCCGGCCGCGCACACGACAGGAAACTTGACCATCGCGGCGATGATCTCTTTGCGAACCTTCGATTCCTTCTCTGTTTTGAGCACGTCGATCAGCGCCGGGGCGCCGTACTGTTTCATGTCCTCTTCGCGGAGCCCCGCGATCACGATCGCAGCTTGGGCGCGAACGGCCGCGCTCTTGTCGCTCCGGAGTACCGTGGTGACGTACTCGATCGCGCCCGTTCGGCGCTCCATGATCCAGATTTTGCCCAGCGCATCGATCGCCAACGAGCGCTGCCGAACGGACTGCCCGGTCTGGGCAATGCTCGCCCACTCGCTGAACTTCTTGCCCTCGTAAACCGGGTCTTTGTCGTCCGCACTTATCTTGCTACCCGCCAGTACGACGAGCGCACACGCACTAACGACCCGTATGGTGGTAGCGAACATGCTGTGGTCCCCGGAGCGACTGTTCAGCCAATCCCGATGATATGACGGACGTGACGAGCTGGTCAAACAGTTTCACCGCGTGGCCATTGCGTGCCCGGAACGAGAATCGCGATGCAATGAACCCGCACCAAAACTTCGTGTGTGGTGACTAACCGAAGTCACCACACACGAACGAGTACGGCGTTACGCACCGTCTTCGACGGTGCGTATAAAATCGCGGGCCGCCACACGGACCCCACGAACCGCTCGCCAGTACGCGCCCACCAGGATCAGCCAACCGATTAGCAGCGCGGCCTGCTCGTACATTAACCGGTCTTCGACCGGCTGAATTTGCGGTTGCAGGTGGATCTTGTACTGATCTAACCCGAACAGCACCAGTACGGGGATCAGAGCGCAGAGAAAACCGAAGAACCCGACCGCACGAGCGACACTCGGCCGCTTCAGCGCCAATCCGCTCGCCGTCAGAGCCGTGAGGAACCAGAACTCCGCGAGCGGTGTGCAAAGCAAGAACGCCGTCCGCGCGTACTTCGCTTCCTCGGCAAACGATGCCTTCTCGCACACGGCGTAACCGAGAAGCGATACGAACGACACCAGCGCGAGCAACCCGCTCAAGGCAAACAACCCGCGCGAGCCGCTGTTCCGCGGGCCACCGCTGCTAACGAGCCGGCCAATGGTCAACAGGAAGCCGGCCATGAAAACCGGCACCCCATACGCCAATATGTTGATTTCCTCAGTCTTCGAGAGCGGGATCGCGTCCGGTCCGCCGGAGTTGATGTACCCGTCGATCCGGACCCACCCCTCGCCCTTCGGCAGTTCGCCAACGGCCCGAGTGTACACCGCTTTGCCGAAGCCGACGAACCCGAGCAGGGCGACGAAAAGCAGCGCGAATTGCACCCAGAACAACCCGCGCCGAACGGCGGCCCACTTCTTCGCGAGTACTTGGTCGGGCGTTTTTTCCGTACTCGTTGCACTCGGTTTCGGCTCGGGTCTCGCGGGTTTGGGGCGCGGTTTGGCCCCGCGATCACGAGTGGGAAGCGGTTTCGGTTCGGGTTCCTGATCCGGTTCCGGCTCCGGGGGCGGAGCGGGAGGATGAGACGAACTAAAGGCCCGCGCCGGTGCGGTCGGAACGGGAGCGGTCGGTACCGACGCGGCCGGAACCGCGCCCCAATCTTCGGGCGGTGCAACCGGGGCCGGGCGCAGCGGGGACGCTGCGCGCGACGGCGGTGGGGCGACGGGTGGGAGCGGAGCGGTCGGGGCACCAGCCGAAGCCGATTCTTCGGACGTGGGCACCGGCACAGCCGCCTGACAGTACGGGCACTTTACCCGCTTTCCAGCGGATTCGTCCCGCGCCCGGAACCGTTTCCCGCACGACGGGCAACCCAACGTAATCGGCATGGCGACGAACTCCCGGCTAACAGCAAGTCTGTGGTGCGCGCCCCAACAGGTACGTCTGTGTCGACATGGTAAGCCCGAACGCAGCACGGAAAAACCCCGGGCGCGGGAAAAATCGTCTGCGGAGGTTCCGCAAAATGCGACCGTACCGCACCGCCGAGTACCTAGAAACGTGGGGCGGGCCGCTTCCAATCCGCGTCGTAGGGAATTGAGAAGAGTTGTTGAAGCAGTTCGGCCTTGTTCGGCGCCTCACCCATGAGAACCTCGACGGCCTTTCGCAATTTCACGGCCCGCGGGTCCGTCGCAGCCGCACCGGAGCCGTCCCCGCGCCCGATGCGGTCGAAGATCGCGGCCGTTTCGAGCAATTTGCTACGCGCATCAAGGAAGAACTGGTCCAGCGCGGTCGCGGCGGGAAGCGGAGTCATGGCTAATTCCTGGCAGCGAAGAAGCACGAATACAGAAAAAGCCACGGATGAACACAGATGAGACGGAATCAACCAAAACTGCAAAAGGGGAGTAGTCGGCGGCGTGCAAGCTCAACGAATCTCTCGCCCCATTTCGATCGATACTTTCCTGGTTTTGATCCGTGTTATCAGCGTTTATCCGTGGCTACTCTTCCGTGCGGAATTTCACTTTGAGTTCCAGTGGCACCAGTTCGTTGAGGCTGCCGGAGCGGAAGCCTTCGAGGTCGAGTGTGACGAACTTGAAGCCCAGCGCGCGGAACGACCGCGTGAGTTCCGTTCGCACGGGTTCGGACACGAGTCGCGTCAATTCGCTCAGTGGCACTTCAACGCGCGCCAGGTCGCCCTCGTGGTACCGCACGCGGCACTCGCGTAGCCCGAGGGCGCGCAGGTACGTTTCCGCGTCCTCGACGCGCTTCGTGCGCTCCGGCGTGACCGCGACGCCCGGCGCCATCCGGCTCGACAAGCACGGCGCTGCGGGCTTATCCCAGGTAGGAAGATCCCAGTGCTTCGCGAGAGCACGAACGTCGGCCTTGGTAAACCCGGCTTCTTGTAACGGATGGCGCACGAAGTGTTCGGTCGCTGCAATCAACCCCGGTCGATAATCGCCGAGGTCGTCGAGGTTCGCGCCGCTCACCATAACGGGCACTTCGAGTTCCGGCAGCAGTGATTCGACCGTGGTGTACAGCTCCGTTTTACAGTGGTAACAGCGGGTGCCGTCGTTCTTCGTGTAATCGGGATTGCGGAACTCGTCCGTTCGCACCACCACGTGACGAATTCCAATCAGCTTCGCAAGTTCCCGGGCGTCGGCAAGTTCGGTCCGGGCCACACTCGCGCTGTCCGCTGTCACGGCAACGGCACGAGCGCCGAGCGCCAGGAACGCGGCCTTTGCGACAACCGTGCTATCGATTCCCCCACTGAACGCGACCGCGACGCCCTCGAACCCTCGCAGAACAGCTAACAAGCGGTCGCGCTTTGCTACGAGTTCCGCGTTCAGGTCGGGTGTTTGAGCTGCTGTCCCCATGCTTTCAGTATATCCGCGAAGCGAAAATTCAGGAATTCTTCGCCTCGTCCGTTCGTTCCGTGCCGTCCTTCGTGAAGTCGAACGCCGGATTCGGCCCCTCATCCTGGTTCGCGGTCACCCCCGACTGAAACGGCCGGCGCACGGGAGTCGTTGCCTGCTGGTGCGCGAGCGCGCCGGCGTACCACTTCGCGAGATTCACCCCGCCCAGCACGATGGCCAGTAGCGCGCCGAACGTCAGGCGCGTGAGATCGTTCAGTTCGGCGGCCGTTTCGGGCGCGAGGGCGCGGAACGCGAGCAATCCGATCCCGGTGCAGGTCATGAACAGGCCGAACGTGAGTCTCATGTGCCGCACCGTCATCGCCGCGCTCCCGTAGGTTCTCCCATCTTATTCCCGCTGACCTGTTGCGAACCACTACACCGGTGCTCAAAATCAAGCATCTCACGGGGCTTCTCAATGGCAAAGTATCGTGTCGCGGTGATCGGTCGAACCGGTAAAGGAGCCTACGGCCACGGCCTCGATACTGTTTGGCTGAAGTGCGACAAAGCGGAAATTATTGCGGTTGCAGACGAGAACGAAACCGGGCGCGCGGCTGCAGCCAAGCGCCTGAACGCAAAAAGTGCCTACGCCGACTTTCGGCGGATGCTCGAAAAGGAAAAGCCACAAATCGTGAGCGTGGCCGACCGATGGCCGGACTGCCACCGCGACATGGTGATCGCGTGCGCCGAACACGGTGCGAGCATCTTCCTGGAAAAGCCCGTCGCCCAAACACTTCAACAGGCCGATGAAATGGTCACTGCGTGCGACAGGCACCACGTCAAATGCGCGGTAGCCCACCAGACCGCCTACAGCCCGCGTGTGAAGGTGGTGAAAGACCTAATCGGCGGAGGGAAAATTGGCTCGGTCCTGGAGTTACGGGGGCACGGCAAGGAAGACAAGCGCGGCGGGGGCGAAGACCTGATGGTCCTCGGCACGCACACCTTCGATTTGATGCGTCATCTCGCGGGGGATGCGAAGTGGTGTTTCGCCCGCATTCAGCAGGCGGGGCGCAAAGCCGTATCCGGCGACGTGCGACAGGGCGGCGAACAAATCGGTCCGATTCAGGGCGACCACATCACGGCTACCTACGGTTTTGCAGGTACCACCACCGGCAACTTCGTGACGCACATCGCGAAAGACGGTGCGAGCACCCGGTACTGGCTCGAAGTACGGGGAACGAAAGGGACGATTCACATGGGTTTTGGCATACTCCCGGCTGCGTTTCTATGCGAAGACCCGAGCGGGATGTTCGGCAAAAACAAAGCCACGTGGGTCGAGATCACATCGGCCGGTCTGGGCAAACCCGAGCCACTAAACGCGAAGGAACTCGACAACGGCAACATCTTGATCGCAAACGACTTGATCGAAGCCATCGAAAAGGATCGTGCCCCACTCGACAGTCTGAGTGACGGCCGCGCCGCGCTGGAAATGATTATGGCCGTGTACGAGTCACATCGCCTGGAAAGGTCGGTCGATTTGCCGCTGAAGAACCGCAAACACCCGCTCGCGGCCATGTAACCAAGCCTTTTCCACGGAAGCACGGAGCCCAGGAGCCAATTCTCGTCCCCGCTTCGAGTTGACACGCCCGGTTCGCCGCTGCTAGAGTCCGCTGCCCCGAAGCGCGGAAGGAGTGAGCGGATTAACCCGGAGTCGTGGAACGCACTGATTCGTGGGGAGCGGCGCGGACCGCTCGCAATGATCGCGCGCGCCGGGCTCCGGGTCGCGAGTTGGCCCTACGGTCTCGCCATGCGAGCGCGGAACCGGGTGTTTGATCGCGACTGGAAGCGCTCGCATACCGCCGCAGTGCCAGTCGTAAGTGTCGGGAACCTCACGCTCGGGGGAACCGGTAAGACCCCGTGCGTGGAATGGGTCGCTCGTTTTTTTCGCGAACGCGACCAACAAGTCGCGATCCTCAGCCGCGGGTACGGGACCGAAACCGGGCGCAACGACGAAGCAATGGTACTGGAGGAAAATTTACCAGACGTACCGCACCTGCAGGGGATCGATCGTGTGGCGCTCGCGGAAACCGCGGTGGAAGAACTCGAAGCAGAACTCCTCGTACTCGACGACGGGTTCCAGCACCGGCGACTGCACCGCGACCTCGATATCGTGCTGATCGACGCGACGCGCCCGCCGACGCGCGACTACCAGTTCCCGCGCGGTACGCTGCGCGAGCCGGCAAGCGGACTGCGTCGGGCCGGGGCGATTTTGCTCACGCGCTGCGATCAGGTACCCGAAGCCGAAGTCGAAGCGATTCGCGCGTGGGTCACGGAACGGTTCCCCGATGTACCGGTCGCGACGACCGAGCACCGGCCGACGGGACTGGTGGGCTGCAACGAGGCAAATGAAGAAGTCCACGAACTGGTCGAATCGCTCGGTGGCAAGACTGTAGGCGGGTTCTGCGGGATCGGGAATCCGGCCGCATTCCGACGCACGCTCGAATCGCTGGGAGCGCGGATCGCGGATTTCCGCACCTTCCCCGACCATCACGCTTACACGCGGGAAGATGTGGACGATCTCAACCGCTGGGCGGCAAGTTTGCCCTCCGATGCGGTCACCGTGACAACGCAGAAAGATTGGGTGAAGCTCCGAGTACCCACACTTGGTGGGCGCCCCCTATGGGCCGTGCGCATCGGGCTCCACTTCCGTGACGGAGAAGCGACCTTCGCGGAAGTGCTGGAGCGGGTCGTAGCACCCGCGGAGTGATCGAGGTCCATAGAGGCCGGAATGATTCCCCGGTTGCACGGGGTTGGATCGGTGGCGCGAGCAGGACGCCCGCGCTCCTCAGAAGAATGACAACGGATTGTCAACAATGACCGACCTGACCGAACTCGTGCAGAACCTCGGCGCGCCCCGCGTCCTCGTCGTGGGCGACGTGATGCTCGACCGCTACGTGTGGGGCAACGCCGAGCGGATCAGCCAAGAAGCTCCCGTCATCCTGCTCCGCGCCGACAAGCGCGAAGAGCGCCTCGGTGGTGCGAGCAGCGTCGCCACAATGCTCCAAGCTCTCGGGGCACGCACGAGCGTGATCGGCGCCGTTGGCACCGACGGTGACGGGTTCCACGCCCGCCGCATTCTCACCGACCTGGGCATTGATGCGGACGGCGTTGTTGCCGATCCCGACCGCCCCACCACCGTTAAAGAGCGCTACATCGGGCGCGCACAAGCCAAGCACCCGCAGCAGATGATTCGAGTGGATTACGAGAGCCGCGAACCCGTCTCCGACGCGGTAGAGCGCCAACTGGCCGACACGCTCGTTGCCAAGATCCGCGAAGCCGACATCGTGCTCGTGAGCGACTACGACAAGGGCGTTTGCACCCCGGGCCTGCTCCGCGTTGCGATCGAGGTCGCGAAGGCGCGCGGCATTCGCGTGATTGCTGATCCCACACGCGGCGGCGATTACGCGAAGTATCGCGGGTGTTCGAGCATGACGCCGAACCGCCTCGAAGCGGGCCTCGCGACCAACCGAAACATCCGCACACACGCCGAAGCTCTGACCGCCGCCGCACAGTTGCGCGACACGCTGAGCCTCGAAGCTGGAATCGTCACGCTCGACAAGGACGGCATGGCGCTCGCGCACACCGACGGACGTAGCGCGATCTTCCCGACGCGACCCCGCCAGGTGTACGACATCACCGGTGCCGGCGACATGGTGATGGCGACACTCGGGCTCGCGCTCGCGGCCGGTGCCGACTACGACTCGGCCATTCGTCTGGCGAACATCGCGGGGGGGCTCGAAGTCGAGAAGATCGGCGTCGCCACCGTCACGCGCGACGAGATCCTCGCGGACCTGCTCCACGCACCGTTCCGAGCCACGGAGCGCGTCCCCGGTGCCGCAAAGGTCGCGGCCCTTCCGCAACTCCTCACCGAGCTCGACTCCCGGCGCCGGAACGGGCAGAAGATCGCGTTCACCAACGGGTGCTTCGACGTGCTCCACGCGGGGCACGTGCAGTACCTCGCGGAAGCCCGGAGGCAAGCCGATTGCCTCGTCGTGGCACTCAACAGCGACACGAGCGTGAAGCAACTCAAGGGGCCGACGCGCCCCCTCAACCCGGAAGTCGCCCGCGCGCTCGTACTCGCGGGGCTTCAGGACGTGGATTTCGTGACCATCTTCAGCGACAAGACGCCGATCTCGGTTATCGAGGCCGTCCGCCCGGACGTGCTGGTGAAGGGCGCGGACTACCACAAGTCGGACGTAGTTGGTGCGGACTTCGTGGAGAGCTACGGCGGGCGCGTCCACCTGGCCGACCTCCGCGCCGGGTTCTCCACAACGAACCTCATCGAGCGCATGAAAGCGGCGTAACCCTTCCTGGACGCGCTGCGGCGCCAAGTGGCCGGTTTGACTCATGCACCGAATTGCGCTCTTTCTCCCGAACTGGATCGGCGACGTGGTGATGGCCACGCCCGCGATCCGCGCCGTGCGCGCGGCGTTCCCCGCGGCCGAACTGGTGGCAGTCTGCAAGCCCTATGTCGCAGACGTACTCGCGGGCGCGCCCTGGTTCGGGCGCACGATCCTCGCGGACAAGCGCGGCCCGCGTTCGCAGCGCCTGTTCGGTGTCGCGCGCCAACTGCGCGAAGCACACGTTGATACCGCCCTGCTCTTCCCCAACTCGTTCCGCACAGCACTTATTGCCTACTTGGGCGGAAGCACGCGCATCGTCGGGTTCGCGCGGTACGCACGCGGGCGAATGCTGACCGACAAGCTCTACGCCAAGACCGACGATCGCGGCCGGTTCGTGCCGTCACCCGCGCTCGATGACTACAACCGGCTCGCAGCAGCACTGGGAGCCGCCCCCGATCACCGGATGGAACTGTTCACCACACCCGCCGACGACACGGCGGCGGAAGCCGTGTGGAAACAATTCGGCCTTGCTCGTTACGCGCGAGTAGTGGCACTCAATCCCGGTGCGGCGTTCGGCGCGGCGAAGCACTGGGGAGAGGATCATTTTGCGGAACTCGCCCGCGCGCTCACGTCGCGTTTCGGGTGCGGGGCGCTCGTGCTGTGCGGCCCCGGCGAGCGCGAAATGGCCCGAAAAATTGCGGAGGAGAGCCGCTCGCCGCACGTGTTCGCACTCAGCGACGCCGCACTGTCACTCGGGTTAACGAAAGCGCTAGTGAAGCGCGCCGACCTACTCGTAACCACCGACAGCGGCCCGCGGCACTTCGCGGCCGCGTTCAACCGACCGGTCGTGTCACTGTTCGGTCCCACGCACATCGAGTGGACGGAGACGTACTTCGCGAAGGAAATTTGCCTCCAGAAGAAGCTCGCGTGCGGTCCGTGCCAGCAGCGCGTCTGCCCCCTGGGGCACCACCGCTGTATGCGTGAATTGACACCCGCAGAAGTCTTGCGAGCGGCCGAACAGCTCCTGACGCGAGTGCCCCTCGCAACGCGGGAGGTGCCGCGTGCCGCTTGACACAACGACCGCCCCCAGAACGAGCATCCGCGAACCGCAAGTCGTGTTCGCGCCGAATCCCGACACAACCGGCACGCTGACGATCAACCCCGTGTTCGCAGAGTTGTTCGCCCGTGTCAGGTTGGTGTCTGCGGCGGGTTTTTTCGAGCTGCCCGGCGAGGTAGTGAGCGGGCACGCGGACCGGCACGTGATGCGTGTGGAAGTGCCGGGGGCGCCCCGTGCATTTTATCTCAAACGACAGCACGTCGTGGGCTGGCGCGAGAAGTTGCGGAACAGGCGCGCGGGGTTCGGGTGGGCGTCGCGTTGTGCGCGCGAAGCCGAGTTACTGAAACAACTCGAAGCCGCGAAGTTGCCCGCACCGCGGTGGGCCGCAGCGGGCACGCACGGCAACCGCGCGTTCCTGCTGGTGGAAGAAGTTCCGGGGGCGGTGGACCTCCGGCGCGTGCTGAGTGACAACACGCTCTCGCGTGCCCAACGGCGCGCGCTCGCCACGCGACTCGGTGAAACAGTCGCGGCGGTTCACGCGGCCGGGTTCAGTTCGCCGGACCTCACCGCGAAGCACGTCCTCGTGAACCCGGATACGCTCGCGATTACGTTCCTGGACTGGCAATCCGCAGAACGCAGCGCGTCCGCGAGCGAACCTGAGCGAACAAACGCGCTGGGCGCGTTGCACGCTTCACTTGCGGAAACGCTGTCACCGCCCCCGGAGCGGGTTCGCGTGTTGCGAGCGTATCGCGCATCGTCTTTACCCGCTCAGCAAAACGCCGAACGCATGCCATTGAACGCGCTCGTGCTTCGCGCCGCAGCGCGGCACGCGAAGCGTCGATCCATTCGCGATCAGCTGCAACCCGAAGGCGCCTCGCAGAAACAACGGCTCGTGTGGCTCGCGGGCGAAGCGGTGTGCGCCATCCCGGAAATCGCTGTGGAATGGCCCAAGCCCGCGGTCGCCCCGCCGTTCTACAGCCCCGGCGCGAACGACTCGATCACTCTCCGCGTCTTTGGGGCGCGACGCGACGCTCGTGCGCGGCTACACATCCGCCCCGTTGGCCGCTTCCGCGCGTGGGCGCGAGCCACCCGTGGCGCTCGCCCGGTGTGACGATCGGCCGCGTGCTGTTCCACCTTCAGCGGTACGGCGTGCCCGGTCCGCGTTTACTCGCGTTTGGTCAGCGGCTCACGAGTGCGATCGGGGCCGAGTGGTTCGCGCTGTACGAAAGCCCGCCCGGAGTGCCCTTGCAGAAATGGCGGCACACGGCATCTTCCGCCGCGCGCCGGGCGGTCCTTGATCGCGTCACCGACTGCTTGGCCAAGTTGCACGCCGCCGGGTGCGTGCTGACTGATCCGCAAGCGGCGTTCGCGGTGTGTGACGGAGCCGTGTGTGTGGCCGATCCGCGTGCGGTACGCATCGCGCGCCGCGTGAGTGCTTCGGTCCGCCGGCGGGACATCCGCGACGCAGCTCGATTGTTAGGAGCGGAATGAACGCGCACCCGCGAAATCTCAACTCCGATCCGTCGCGGTTCCCGCCGGCCGTGGGCGATCCGGTGTCGTCGTGGTGGCGCCGGATCCGGCGCGGCGTGCGGCTGATTCGGCGCCAGGCCGATTGGGAGCGGTTCGCGGGCGAGAACTGGCCGGACCGCGTTATGCAGGTGCCGCTCACCGATCGCGAGTACCAGAAGCAAGGCCGGTCGATCGGGCGCAAGGTCTTCACCGAGGGCCGCGACAAGCTCAGCGTGTACCTCAAGCGCCACTACCGGCTGCCGTGGCTCCACGGGGTTCTGGCCACGCTGATGCCCGGGCGCGCGTGGTCCCCGGGGCTCCAGGAGTGGCAGCGCCTGTGCTGGGCGAAGGAGCACGGGTTCCCCGTTCCGCGCCCGGTCGCAGCGGGACAGTTCGTCGGGCCGTGGGGCAAGTTGCAGGGGTTTCTCGCGGTCGAAGAACTGCACGGGATGCTCCCGCTGCACGAAGCCGTTCCGCGTGCGGCCAGGGCGCTGGATGCGCGATCCTTCGCGCGATGGAAACGCGGGCTAACGGCCGAACTCGCGCGACTCGCGCGCGAACTCCACCTGCGCAAGGTGTTTCACAAAGACCTCTACTTCTGCCACTTCTACATCCCGGAAGCGCTCACGCGGACGGTACCTTCCGACTGGACGAACCGCGCCGTGATGATCGACCTGCACCGGCTCTCGCGGCACCCGGTTACGGCCGTCTGGTGGCAGGTGAAGGACGTGGCCCAACTGCTGTTCTCCTCCGACGTGGAGGGCGTGACGGCGCGCGACCGCGTGCGGTTCTGGAAGCTGTACCGGCGCAACTGGCCCGGTGGGAAGTGCCCGGGCGAGTGGCTGCGCCCGCTCGTGAAGTGGAAGTGGAACCTGTACCGTCGGCACAACGAAAAGAAGCCGTCGGCCGTGCCCTACGACCGGCAACGGAGCGCCGCTTAGATGGACATCGCACTGTGTTACGAGAGCGTGCTCCCGGCACGCGGCGGGGCGGAAACCTACCTCGGCGACCTCGCGCGCCGGCTCGCGCGCGACGGGCACGCGGTTCACCTCTATGCGGCGCGCTGGGACGCGAACGCGCTGCCGCCCGCGACGCACTTCCACCGCATTGATGTGCCGAGCGGCCCGCGGTTCCTCCGCCCGTGGCGGTTCGGGGCCGCGTGCGAAGAAGCACTGAAGCACAACCAGCACGATGTGAGCATCGGGTTCGACAAAACGTGGGGCCAGGACGTTCTCTACCCGCAAGGCGGGTTACACGCCGCGAGCGCGGCCCACAACCTGCTGAAATTCCCTAACGCACTTTCGCGCGGAATTGCCGCATTGGGTAAGTGGCTCGACCCGGCCGCCTGGTCGTTCGCGCGGCTCGAGCGCAAGCAGTACCTGGGGCCGAACCAGCCACTTGTGATCGTGAATAGCTTCATGGTGCAACGACACTTCGAGCAGTTCTACGGCGTGCCGCCCGAGTCCGTGCGCGTGGTGCGCAGCGCCATCGACCCGATGCGGTTCGCGGCCGAAGACCGGCTCAAGCGCCGGCACGAGGAGCGCGGGCGGTGGATGGTGTTCCCGGAAGAGACGGTCGGGCTGTTCGTCGCGATGAACTACCGGCTGAAGGGCCTCTCCCCGCTCCTGAAAGCACTCGCGCTCGTCCCGCGCGACAAGCCGTTCCGATTAGCAGTGGTCGGGAACCCGAAGTTCAAGCGGTACCAGCGGGAAGCGGAGAAGCTCGGCGTCGCGGACCGCGTGGTGTTCCTGGGGCACCGCGACGACCCGAAGAACTGCTACTTCGCCGCAGATTTCCTCGTTCACCCGACGTTCTACGATCCGTGCTCGCTTGTCGCGCTCGAAGCACTCGCGTGCGGGCTGCCGGTCATCACGTCGCGGTACAACGGCGCGAGCGAACTGCTCACTCCGCCGAACGACGGTGCGGTTATCAACGATCCACACAATGCGAAGGATCTGGCCGCTGCGATGCACCGGTTCACGGACCATTCTTACCGCGCAGAAGCATCGAGTGCCGCACGACAAACGGGCACGAAATGGACTTTCGAGCACCACTACCAGGCGCTGCTCAACGTGTTCGGTGAAGTGCGCAAAATCAAGAAAGCCGCATAAAGTGAGCCCCGCCCACGAGGGCGGGGCTCACTTGCCTACAAGGGCAGGTGGGGTTGTGTCGCGGATCACCTTTTGTTGAACGTGCGCCCCAACGAGTAGTGAACTTCGGCCGAAGCGCGCACAACGATAGACTTGGTCAGGTAGTCGTATGTGATCGAACCGGGACCGTGGGTTTCACCGTTCCACGAGAGCGGATCGATCGACTTCCGAATCGCCGCCACGATCGCATCGGCATTGGCAGCCGTTTGCTGCGCGTTCAGAATCGGCCCCCACTGGAGATCTCCGAACGGCCCGACTCCCTGGATCAAGTCACCGAGATAGTACACGCGAGTGGTGAGGAGGCTCCGCGATCGCTCCACGGTGACGATCTGAATCGCCTCGTCCTTCACCACGAACGTCAGCCCTTGCGATGCGAGGATCGATCTCAGTACGGTGCGCCCGGAGAGCCCGTTCGCCTGGAGGGTTGCGCCCTTCTTGAGATCGAGTTCGAGGTCCGCAACCGACTTCTTGTCGATCAACAGATCCTGCCCGAGCATGTTCGAGAGGTCTTGCAGCGCTTCCTCAAGTGGCCGTTCGCGGAAATCCACCTTGATAGGTTTGTCGAGCGCATCGATGATCTGCTTTTCTTTCGCAGTCAGTTGAATGGTGCTGTTCTTCAACCGCCGCTCGCTAATTTCCGTCCAGTTCTTTGGGAATTCGACGTCGTTAATTGCCGGGAAAGACGACCGAGTGATGCTTTGCTGATTCTTCACCCACCGATCACGCAATTCCATCTGGATGGCGATCGCGTCTTCGAGGCGAGTTTTCATTCCGCCGTTCTGACCAAGAGCCATAACGGACGGGTTTTTCGGGTACAGTTTTGTCAGGCGCGCGATCTCGGCTTGTGCCTCGGCAGTCCGGCCCGCGTTGTCCGCTTGTTGCACCGTTTGGAGCCCCGCAACTACATCCTTGCGCTCGGCAACGGCCTTCTCTTCAAGGACTTTTTGGGCGGCCAACACCTCCGGGCTTTTCGGGTCAAGTTTCATGCCGGGATTAGCCGGGTTTGCAACCGGCTTCCCTTCAAGCTCAGCGACCTTCGCGTCTATTGAGTTCGAGAGCCAGGCTCGGGTCGCTTCGCTGATGGACGCGGGCAAGTTCTGCTTCGCATTTTTCAGAATTTCGATCGCTTTCGGTCGGTTGGAACGTGCCATCTCCTGCTTGGCGGCTGCCCACGCACTCCCAACAACGCTCACCGCTTCTTTCTCAGCGAATTGCTGTTTAGCCTTTGCGAGTTCGGTCAGATCAGGAGGCGGAGCGGCCGGGCGCGGCGGCTGTGCGGCGTTAGCTGCCGCAAACAGGTTGGTGCCCGTAACGACAGCCCCTAGCCAGCGATACCCTTTGAAGCCCATCGTGCCGGCCCTCCCAAAGTTCTGAACGCGAACCGACCATTGCATCTCTAAACGTAACCGCATTATCCGGCGTTTGCCAAGTCTCCGAATTCCTTTCCAGTCCCCGGTTTGCCCATTCGCGCGGCGCAATCGCGCTGTGCGGTCGGCGTTGACCAGATTCCCCCCACGGGGTATTTGCCATGCTGCGGAGGGTTGTTATGCGCCGTCGGCGACCGATGTTTCTGGCACTCACGATCTTGGCTGCGTTTGCAGGTCTGGCGAGCGGTGCGCTCGTCGTCACTGTGAAACGCGACCCGGCGTTTTACGCGACTGCAGCGAAAAAAACGGCCGATTGGGACTCGCACGAGCGATCCACCAAGTTCCTCACTCGCGTCCTCGATCTGCAAAACGACATCCGTGCCAAGGCCGAATGGGGCGACACGTTCACGACGGAAGAGCTGAACTGCTTCTTCACGGAGAACATGGGGGCAAAAGACGGCCTTTCCGAACTGCTCCCCAAAGGGTTCCACTCGCCGCGAATCGCAATTGAGGGCGATCACCTCAAACTCGGGTTGCGGTACGGTGAGGGCTTCTGGAGTTCAGTTGTTTGGATGGACCTGAAGGTGTGGCTCGTAGCGGATCAGGTGAACGTCGCCGCGGTGGAAGTGTGCGCCCTCCAAGCCGGAGGGCTGCCGTTCGGTTCGCAATCGATCCTCGACAAAATCGGGGACGTGGCGCGCGAATCGAGCATTGACGTCACGTGGTATCGCAACAAGAGCAATCCGGTGGGGTTGTTCCGATTCTTCTCGAAACAACCGCGCCCGACTTCGCAAGTGCTCACACTGGACGTAAAGGACGGGAAACTCATCGTCGCGGGGCGGTCGTTCCTCGACCCGGCCCCCGCTCTACCTACGGGCGTCAACCCGCCGCCGACGCCGTGAGTCGAAACACCCACGATTTTCCCTCGCGCCGAATCACGACCGAACCGGTGAACTTCGTACCCCGGATTTCAAGTTCCATGCGGTCCGGTCCATCGGCGGCCCAAACGCAAGTGCCAGCATCCCAACGCAACACGTGCCCGCGCCCGCCCGAGACCGGTCCCTCGTAATCGAGGTACAGGAGCCGGTGTGGGAAGTTTGATTCCGCAGGAACATCCGCCCCGGAAACGGGTTCGGCTAGTAGTCGCCAAGCACGGAGTGTGTCGCCGGCTTCGACCAGGAAATCCCAGTGAGGCTCGGGCCAGTCGTGGGTCAGAACGACGAACCGTACCACAGAATGGCCTACGACGGGTTTGGCGAGCTTGATAGAATGCGACGCTGGAACGGCACTGCACCGAGACACACATCATGGCGAAGGGCGATAAAAAGACAAGAAGGCCGAGGCTGATGGCACCGTGAACGTGTGCCGGAACCGGCGCGCGCTGCACGAATACGAAATCTCCGACCGGATCGAGTGCGGCATCGTGCTCGTAGGCACCGAGGTGAAAAGTCTCCGCGACGGGCACGCAAACCTCGAAGATTCCTACGCCCGCATTGATAACGACGAGGTGTTCCTGATCGGCGCCGAGATTCCCGAGTACCTGTACGGGAACCGGGCGAACCACAAGCCGAAGCGCACGCGAAAACTGCTGCTCCACCGGCGCGAAATCAACAAGTTCGCGGGTAAAGCGTCCGAGAAAGGGCTGACGCTCGTCCCACTCCGCTTGTATTTCAAGGACGGTAAGGCGAAAGTAGAGATCGCGGTCGCGAAGGGTAAGCAGGCACACGACAAGCGCGAGTCGATGAAGTCAGCCGACGCCAAGCGCGACATCGATCGCGCGCTGGCTTCGCGGCGTAAAAGGTAGTCGGAACCGTGAACCCCACCCACAAGGGTGGTGGGTGCTAGGCGGTGCCCCACAAGGACAGCGGGCACCACAGACCAGGGAGGGTCGCGGTGCGGTTGGTCGCGCTGGTGGAATCCGAATCACACGTGTGTTGCCGGTACCGGCTCACCGCGTTTCACAGCGCGCTTGCAGCAACCGGCCACACCCTCGATTTCCAACCCCTTCCACAATCACTGTTTGGTCGCGCGGCCCTTGGTCGTGATCTCGCGTCCTACGACGCGGTCGTTCTCCAGCGTAAGTTGCTTCCGCGGTGGGTCATCTCTTTGTTGCGCCGGCGGGTTCGACGTCTGATCTTCGATTTCGACGACGCAGTTTGGCTCCGCGATTCTTACTCCACAAAGGGCTTTAACGATCCCAAACGAGCCGCGCGCTTCCGAGCCACGATCCAAGCGTGCGATTTGGTGGTCGCGGGAAATGCGTACCTCGCAGAAGAAGCTCGGAAGTTCGTGCCAGCGAACCGCATCACCGTGATCCCGACCTGTGTGGATGTCACGAAGTACCACGTCCGGGAGCGCACCAGCCACGATTCCGCCCTTCGGCTCGTGTGGGTGGGATCGGCGAGTACGCTGCAAGGACTGGAACGGTTCGGCCCCACTCTCAGTGCAATCGGGCGCGCGGTACCAGGCGCACGATTAAAACTCATCTGCGACCGATTTACCGAATTCCCCGACTTACCAGTCGAGCGTTGCACCTGGGTCGAAGCGACCGAAGCCGCGGAAATCGCGTCAGCGGACATCGGCATCGGCTGGGTACCCGACGATCCGTGGAGCCGTGGAAAGTGCGCGCTAAAAGTGCTCCAGTATCAAGCCGCGGGCCTACCAGTGGTTGCGAACCCGGTCGGTGTGCAAGCCGACTTCGTGCGCGACGGTGAAACGGGCTTCCGCGCGAACTCAACCGGTCAGTGGGTCCGTGCAATTCAAGCGCTGGCCGCAGATGTCGGGATGCGAAAAAGGCTGGGCGAAACGGCTCGGTGCGACGTGGAAACGCATTACAGCGTCGAAGCGGGCGCCCGTTTGTGGATCGGGTCGTTGGCTCGTTTTGGAACCACACGGATGGCCGGATAAAGCCGATCGCGAATCGGCAAAGGTGCCTCATGTTCGGTGACGTGCTCCGCAAATTCGGCTCTCTGGTCGCAGGCGCGACCGGGCCGATCGTGCGCGCACGCGACCGCATCTGGCACCTGTCCTCCGAAGGCGAAGCCCTCTTCGGCTCGGCGGGACCGGCCCTTGATGCCTGGATCGCCGACGGTTCGGCTGAAGTGGTAAAAAGTGGTCCGCACCGCACGGTGTACCGCGTCGCACTCGCATCCGGCACGGTGTACGTAAAGCACTGCCGCATCAATGGCCCGCGAGCGTGGGCGCGCGAAGTGATGCGGTCCCCCAAAGCGCGGCTCGAATTCGAGAACGCCACGCGCCTGCGTGCGATTGGTATTGGCGCGGCAATTCCACTCGCATGGGGCACGTCGGACACGCGCTGGCCGGGGCAAAGCTTTCTCATTACACGCGACCTCGCCCCCGCAATTGCCTTCCCTGACTTCGTGGAGAAGCGCCCACTCGTTCCGTGCGAACGCCGTAAACTGGCGCACGCTTTAGGTGCGTTCCTGGCTCAGCTCCACGACAACGGCGTCTCGCACCCAGACCCACACCCCGGAAATCTGCTTGTGGAGGGGGGGCAAAAACGACCTACCCCCCATCCCCCTCCCTGAAGGGAAGGGGGAGCAGACACGTAAAGTCTCGGAGATTGGGACCAAGCACTGCGACGGTTCTTTCTCCTCCTTCCCTTCAGGGAGGGGGGATGGGGGGGTAGGTTGCCTCTACTCCACGCCCCAATTTAGCCTCCTCGACGTCCATGCGGTCCGGTTCGGCACCCCGTTGTCGTGGGCGGAGAGCCGCGCGAATTTGATCCGCTTCAACCGCTGGTTCCAACTGCGTGCGAGCCAAACGGACCGGCTCCGGTTCTGGCGCAGCTACTGCGAGGGACGCAAAACGCTCCCCAATCTCGGCTCAAAGGAAGCAAAAGAGCTGGAGCGCGAAACACTTGCTTCCAATCGCCGGTTCTGGGTGACGCGCACGACGCGGTACCGTGGAACGCACCGCACCATTCGCAAAGTGCGAGCAGGTCGAGTACGGGGGCTAGCCGTGCGCGACCTGCCAAGCGACTTCCTCCGCGTGCTTCTGGCTGCTCCCAACGACCTGTTCACGAAATCTGGTACGCGATTGCTCAAGCAGTGCGTGAGTTCCACGGTCGCAGAACTGGAGATGCCCACTCCCAGTGGCCCGCGAACCGTCATTCTGAAGCGCGTCAACGTGCGAAGCGCCCTCGATCCGCTGAAAAACCTGTTCCGCTCGTCGGCAGTTCGCCGGTCGTGGTTGTTCGGTCACGGGCTGTGCGAGCGATGGCTCCCGACCCCGCGCCCGCTCGCCATGTTTCACGTCTACCGCGGCGGATTTCTCCCCGCGGAAGGCTATTTGCTTACCGAAAAGGTGCCACACGCGATCGGCCTGCCCGAAGCCGTGAAAGCGTGTCGCGATGCCCGCGTATTGCGTGCGTGGGGTGGAAAACTGGCCCGCGTAGTGCGCACTATGCACGACCGCGGCGTTTCGCACCGCGATCTGAAGGCACCCAACGTGATGCTCCAGAACGCGGCGACCGATCCCGCGAACGCGACGCCCGTGCTCATCGACCTCGTTGGCGTTCGGGCCAGTTTGAATGCGGCGCCATTCGCCCGACGAGCTAAAGAACTCGCCCGATTGAACGCGAGCTTTCTTGCAACGTCACACGTCACGCGCACGGAAAGGCTACGGTTCCTGCGGGCGTACCTGAGCGTTGGGGAAAGACAGTTAGGCTGGAAAACGTGGTGGAATGCGGTATCTGCGGCGACCGCCGCGAAGGTGGCGAAAAACCACCGGAGCGGGCGCGTGCTCGGATAATCGATATTGCCCGCGAAATGTGAAGAGTTGCGCGTCTCATAACCGAAGATAGTCCGGTTGTGCTCAACGCGCAGCGCTGACTGTTCCCGTGTCGCGGGGCGATGTGTATGCCGTTTTCGCCGCGCTCCTCTCCGGTTGTTCGCTTCGCGGCCCTCGCAGCACTCTTCAGTGCGCTGACGGGTTGTGATGCACTGCGAACCAACCCGATGGCCGCGCCCCCGCGCTCCGAAGAGCCGCCACCACCTTCTTCCGCGCCCGCAACGAGTACGCCGGTTTCGACCGCTCCGCCTGGCAAGAAGCACACACGCGGCTCTTACTACGTCCTCTATCACGACTTCGAGATCGATAAGACCGACCCGTTGTTCGCCGAACTCGATGCCCTCCCGGAACAGGTCTTCAGCGAACTCAAGTTGCCACCCAGCAACAGCATCGTGCAGGTCTTCCTCTTCGATACGCAGGAACGGTACGAGCGATACATGCGCGCAAAATACCGGAACCTGCCGCCGCGCCGGGCGTATTTCATCGCGGAACCGCGCACCGGTGGAACGGACGAGCTGAAGATCTTTACCTGGCTGGGCGACCACCTCTCCACCGATTTGCGGCACGAACTCACGCACGCCCTTCTGCGCAGCGTGCTGAAAGAGGTTCCGCTGTGGCTCGATGAAGGGTTGGCAGGGTTCTTCGAGTTGCCGCCACATCAGGATGGCGTGAACCCCCAGCACTTGGATACACTGCGGCGCGGGCCGTTTCAGCCCGACCTCGCGCGGCTCGAAAAGCTGAAAGACGTCGTGGAAATGCAGAAACCGGAGTACCGCGAGGCGTGGGCCTGGGTCCACCTGATGCTGCGGACTGGTCCCGGGGCTAAGAAAGTGCTGCACGACTACCTCCAGGCACTCCGCACCGATCCGAACCCCGGTCCGCTGCTCCCGAAGCTGAGCGAGGCCGTACCCGAACCAGAACAGGCGCTCGCCGACCACCTCACAACCGTTGAGGTACCAAAATCGCGACCGCGGAGTCGGGTAAACGCGCAGAAGTAGGAAGACGGAAGCACCGCGGATTACGCAGAAATCGCAGATTAAGACAGAAAACGTGAATCTTCGGTTCTGATCTGCGTTATCTGCGTAATCCGCGGTTCTTCTCTGTAAGCACCACGGAAGGAACCGCACCATGATCGCCGTCACCGGCGCGGCCGGGTTCATCGGATCGAACCTCGCCCACCGACTCGCAGCCGAAGGGCACTCGCTTCTCCTGGTCGATCACGAACTTACGCCCGCAAAAGCAGAAAACTTCGTCGGGCTGCCGCGGTTCGCGTTCAGCCGCCACGATCACTTCCTGGACGACCTCGCGGCCGAGCGCATCGAACCGGATGCGATCTTCCACCTCGGTGCGTGCAGCTCCACCACCGAAACGAGTTGGGACTACCTCTTCCGCAACAACGTGGAGTACACGCGGCACTTGTGGGAATGGTGTGCCCAGAAGCGGAAGCCGCTGCTTTACGCTTCGAGTGCCGCGACTTACGGCGACGGCTCGCTCGGTTTCGACGACCACACTTCGCCGGGCGAACTGCGCCCACTGAACCTCTACGGCAAGAGCAAGAACGATTTCGATATCTGGGCACTCGCTGAAGTTGCGGCCAACCGACCTACTCCCCCGAAGTGGGCCGGGCTGAAGTTCTTCAACGTGTACGGCCCGCGCGAATCGCACAAGGGGCGCATGGCGAGCGTCGTTTACCAGACGCACAAACAGATCAAAGCGACCGGCGAAATGAAGCTGTTTCGCTCCACCGATCCGCAGTTCAGCGACGGCGGCCAGCGCCGCGACTTCGTGTTCGTCGGCGATTGCGTCAACCACCTTCTCTGGTTGTGGCGCAACGAAGCCCCCTGTGGCGTTTATAATTCTGGTAGCGGCGAGGCCCGCACGTTCCACGATCTCGCACGCGGGGTGTTCACCGCACTCGGGTTACAGCCGCGCATCAGCTTCATCGACATGCCCCGCGACCTGGCCGGGAAGTACCAGAACTTCACCCGAGCCGAGACGCAGAAGCTGCGGGGCGCCGGGTGCGACGTCCCCGCGACCGCGCTCGAAGAGGGCGTCCGCGAGACGGTGCAGTGGCTGGAACGCGGTTCGGCGCCGGCTCTCCGTGCGGCGTGAAATCGTGCGGGACGGTCGGAATCCGCTAACCTGACAGTAGTCTCGCCTATCTCCGCCCGTGCCGTCCGATGAACTTCCTGATTACCGCTGGCAACACGCAGACCCCAATCGACCGGGTTCGGTGCATCACTAACACGTTCGCGGGGCGCACGGGGACGCCCATTGCTCGCACCGCGTGGGGCCGCGGACACACGGTCACGTTCGTGACCTCGAACCCGGACGCGCTGCTCGAATTCGGCCTCAACCCTCGCTCCCCCGGCGAGCGATTCTCGGTACTCTCGTACCAAACGTTCGATGAACTGACCTCGATTTTGCATAACCAACTTCGCGTCGCCGCGTTCGACGTGGTATGCCACTCTGCTACGGTCAGTGATTTCCTCGCCGCGGGAACGTTTACACCCAACGCGGGGACGTTCTTCAACGCTCGTACCGGCGAGTGGGAGTCGAGCACCAAAACACCGACCCTCACCGAGCAACAAGCCGGTAAAATCCGGAGTGCGGAACCCGAACTCTGGGTGCGGCTCGTGCGGGCACCGAAGCTCGTCGACCGCATCCGACACCCGTGGGGGTTTACCGGGGTACTGGTGAAGTTCGAGCTCGAGGTTGATCTGACCGAGCAGGAACTCGTGGATGCCGCGGAAGCGTCGCGCACTCAATCCGGGGCCGACGTCATCGTGGCGAACACGCTCGACGGCGCGGCACACTGGGCGTACCTCGGACCGATCGCCGGTCGGTACGAGCGGGCCACGCGGCGCGAGATCCCGGACCGTTTGGTGCTGGCACTCGAAGACCTCTATCTGAAACGGACGCGCGATGGCTAACGTACTTCTCGGAGCGACCGGCAGCGTGGCCGCGGTGCGGGTGCCGGCCCTCTTCGATTCGCTCACCGCCGCCGGGCACGCCGTGAAGGTCGTCGCAACCACCGCGGCCACATACTTCTTCGATCCCAAAGCGATCGGACAGAACCTCCCCCAAACTCCTCCCCTTAAACGAGATGGGCTTAAAACCAGCGATGGTTCTACTCCCCCTTCCTTCCTAGGGAAGGGGGTTGGGGGGTTAGGTTTCGTCTTTCTCGACGAAGACGAGTGGCCCGGGCGCGACGCGGGCGAACTCTACCAGCGCGGCGACTCGGTGCTGCACATCGAACTCCGCAAGTGGGCGGACATCTTCGCCGTCGCGCCCCTTGATGCGAACACGCTCGCGAAACTGGCCGTCGGGCTGTGCGACAACTGTCTGACGTGCGTGTGGCGCGCGTGGGACGTCACGCGACCGGTGGTCCTCGCACCCGCGATGAACACGCTCATGTGGCAGAACCCCTTTACCCGGCGGCACCTGCGATCGATCGCCGCCGATGCTGGCGCGGGCCACATTCCCGCTCACCTGGGCGACGAGCCGCTCATTCAGCAAATCAACGACCGTAGCCCGACGCTCCGCGTGGTGGCGCCAGTCTCGAAGCAGCTCGCGTGCGGCGATGTCGGCGTCGGCGCGCTGGCGGACGTCAGCGAGATCACGAACGCGATCCAGCACATGCTCGGGCGCGCACAAGCCGCGTAACTTGACTCCCCTCGTACCATTCCCCGCCCGCGGTGACGTTCACCAGAGGCGGGTGATGAACAACGTGTGAAGGAACTCGTATGAAGACGCTCCTGGCCGCCGCGTTCGGGCTGGCTGTGTTCGCCCTCGCGGGCACCGCGCGGGCCGACGACACGGCCAAACTGCTCGGCAAATGGGAAATCACGAAGTCCACCGGCGATTCCCCGGTCGGCGCGATCGTGGAGTTCGCCAAGGAAGGCAAAGTGACCGTGACCATCAACAACGACGGCAAGGACTTAAAGCTCGACGGCACGTACAAACTCGACGGCAAAAAACTCGCGGTGAAGTTGACCCTGAACGAGCAGGAAATCAAGCACGACCTCACGGTCACCTTCAAGGGCGACGACGGCCTGGAACTCGAAGACGCGGACAAGAAGGTCGATACCCTCAAGAAGAAAAAGTAACCTCGCCCTGCGACCTTCCTGAGTGCCCGACCGCTGATGGTCGGGCACTTATCACTTCCGGCTACGCTTGAGCACACCGAAGTCACTCATCAGCACGCCCCATCCACCGGCGTCGCTACTGATCCCTCTTGGTTCACTTCAACCGTTCTTGCACTTGCCGACGGCATTTACGAAGACCACGCTTTTGGTCGCGTGCCCATCTCGGCCAACACACTTCAGGACGCCAGATGCTTGCAGGAAGACGTCCTGCCCCACTATCGCCAACCGGGTGAACACGTCCGGGGCTATTGGGGCGTTGACTTGATCTTGGGGAAGAGTTGAGCCGCGCTCACTCCGGCTGCTTCTTCCGCTCGTGGATGCGTTCGAGCAGGTTGTCCCAGGTGACCGCGGAGCGCGGGGCCGGGGTGCGGGTGCTCGCGGAAAGCGGGTTCGGCTTGGCGTGCGGGGTGAAGATGCGCTCCTCGCCCATGCGGTCCCACATCATGCGCGCAAAGGGCGTCGGTTCGATCGGCTCGTCCAGGTGCCAGCGCCCGGTTTTGGTGGGGCGCACGAACTTGCCCGCTCTAAGCCGGCGCAGGGTGCGGTGCGCTTCGCCCTCGCGTGAAAACTGCGGGAACACCGCCCGTACCGTGAGCGCTATGCCCGTGTGGTTCATGATGACGCGCAGCACGTCGCGCTCCTCTTTCCGGAGTTGCTTCGCGAGGGCGCGCATCTCGGACAGGAGCCACCCGAAATTCGCTTTGAGATCCCGGGCCGTGCAGCGGATCATCACCGCATCGACGTCAATGTCTACTTGCGACGCTTTCATCCGGTTCTCCGTGCCGGTGCCGACTCGCGCGAACGCGCCGAGCAGGGCGAGTACAAATTCGTGTGATGGGCGTAGTGGCGATGGGCGTTGAGTGTGCCACACACCTTAGTTGAGGATTTGACGTGAAGCAAATACGTGCGCGGTGTGAACGTGCGGATTGAGAGCGCGGATGTGATCGCGCATGAATTCGACACCGGCTTCGTGCCGGAGTAGAGATGTGTTCTGGTGAACCCCGCCCGCGAGGGCGGTGGGTAGCACCACAGGACACCCGGGGTTGAACCCCGGGATTTCTGGGCACACGCCGCGAACCGAACCCCACCCACAAGCGGTGGGTGGGGTTCGGTTCGCGGCGTGTGCAGTGGGCGAACTCACCCCTTGGTGTCTTCGTCGTTCAGGAAGTCCAGCACGTCGCCCTCGTCCCACTGCGCGCCCGCGCGCTTGCCCCTTCGGGCGGGCGCCGGTTCCGGTTCCTGCTCCTCGGCCGGGTCGTCCGCACCGGGGAGCGCGAGGTCGACGTCGTCCTCGTCCAGCGCGGGCGGGTCGCCGAACACGCCCGCTTCGCCGAGCCGGTCCCACACGACGCGCGCGAACGGGCGGATCTCGATGTGCTCGTGCGGATCCCAACAGTCCCGGCCCGCGGGTCGGATGAATTGCGCGGTGCGCAACTTACGGAGCGTCGTGTGCGCTTCGGAACCCCGTGCGAAATCCGGGAACACCTCGGCTACCGTGAGCGCCCCGCTGTCGTGCGCCATGATCTGCCGGAGCACGTCCCGTTCGTCCGGGCGGATGAACGGGGCCGCGGACCGCATTTCGCGGAGCAGGCCCGCGAGCACGGTCGCGATCTCGTCGGTCGAGCAGCTCATCGTGACCGAGCCCAGGTCGAGGTCGATTTCGGATTGGGTCAGATTCATCCGGTCCTCCCAGTGTCGCTGGACCCGCGGAACGCACGACCGAACGCGGTCGCGCTCGCGAGTTGGTGAATGGAGTGGCGACGGGGGCGATTGCGGGGCGATAGATGGGCGGAGCGACGGGCAACGTAACGATGGGCGAGTTAATATTAGTCTAACCAAAAGGCGGGGCCGACGCAAGTAGTTCCCCGAACCGAAATTGCACGCGGCCGGTCGACCGCCAGTTCATTCCTTACCGAGCACCAGATCGAGCGCCCAGCACCCGAGGACGTGTGAAACTGGAGGTGGGGCGGACGAGCTGTCGGTGTGCTCCCGGGGCACGAGGGCCGGGTCACGCAGGTGGCCCAGCAGGTCGTCGTTGTTGCACCCCGCGTCCTGGAGGGCGTCCGCGAGGATCGGCATCCGGTCGAACGCGCGGTCGGTGTAAATACCGTCCGCGAGGAGCATTACGTCCGACGTGCGCCACACGGGGTTGAACGCGACTGGGCGGAACGGGTTCCCGAAGATTTCGCGCACGAGAGCGGCTTGGGCCACTGTTTCATCAGCCTTGTATTCGTGCCCCTCATCGTCGAGGGCGTGAATGCTCTTAATCATCTCGTGAAGGTAGGCTTGGGCCGCGTAGTTGGCGGCGCTGGTCGCGAACGAGTCGGGCGGCTGGTCCGGGCGCGGGATCTTTGCGGCTTCGACGCACGCGCTCGCGTGGACGTGAGCGATGTACGGTTCCAGCCCGTTGTGCTGGCGGTAATCGGTGTAGAGATCGCCGACCGTTGTTGCGGCTTCTTTGCGGGCGGCTTCCAGTTTCTTGTCGGTAGTCAGTCCGTCGGCGTACAACTCCGCGACTTCGACGGCGGTCGCCGCGTGGGTGTCTTCCACCCAGTGCCAGTGCCGCCGACAGCACGCGCACGCGAACAGCCGGCGCTTCCGGTTCCCGGTCCGGCTGTCGAGCAGCGCGAGCAACTGCCGGGGACTGGTCCCGCGAACCCAATCGGCTTCGGTCATCGTCTTTCGCGCGGCCACGATCACTCCTTGCCGAGTATCAAGTCGAGCGCCCAGCGCCCGCGCACGTGTGTTGCGTTCGGATCGCGCAGGTGATTGAGGAGTTCGTCGCTGTCGCACCACGCTTCTTGGAGCGCGTCCGCGAGAACCGGCAGCCCGCTAAAATCTCCGGTTTCATCGAGGTTCTTTGCGAGAAGCATCACATCTGGTGTGAGCCAGTCCGCGAACAGAGGGATGTATGTGTCTTCTGGGTATCCTCTACTCTCCCATTCCATGCCGGGAGCTAGGTGTTCGAGCCATTGCGAGTCGGTGACGCCGATGTGGAATGTTGCTTGGGACGCTCTGCTCTCCACCGGAGTGCGGTGCCATCCTCGCTCACTGACAAAATAATCATCGACCGTAGTCGCGACGCAGCGGTCGACGATCCCCACACAAGAGACAAATCGCCCGGCGTTTCTCCAGTTCCATTCTCCGTCTTCGTAAGCGTAGCGACCTGCAAGAGCCTGGCCGAGCGGAGAACTCTGGGCGAAGTCTGGGGCCAATTCCGTCAGGATGTCTGTTTCGTCCGTAGGGCAGCGAACCGATGTCCTCCCATCGACCGTGTCCCAGAGGAAATGGAGAACTAACGTGGGGGAAGGGCAAAGACCGGCTTCGTCGTAGAGTTCCGTGACACGACAAGTTAAATACTTGTCGCGAATTGATAGAACTTGCAAACGATATAAGTCGGGCATCACCGCCCCCTCCACTCACCGGCTCGGTCGAATTACCTCCTCCGCGAACCGCTCCATTTCCTCCAATTGCGGGCTGCATTGCAAGAGCAGTAGGTTCACGCCCGCGGACTCGAACGCCTTCACGCGGTCGAGGACTTGCTGCGGGGTGCCGATGAGCCCGCTGCGGAGCCCGCGGTTGGACACGGAGTAGTCTTCGAGCGACACGCGCTGTTCGAGCTGCGTGCCCGCGAGCCACTGCTGGTAGTTGTGGTACCCCGCGGCCGATTGCTTCACGTCCGTGATGCGGTTCAGCTCGTTCTTCGCTTCGGCTTCGGTGCCCCGCACGATGCTGTACCCGGCCACGCCATAAATCATCGGCCCCAGGCCGAAACCCTCGCGGCGCCGGCGCATGTCCGCGATCTTCTCGGCGATGCGCTCGGGCGGGTCGCCGTGCATCACGTAGGCGTCGCAGGTTTTTGCGATCAGGTTCTTCGCGGTTTCCGATTCACCCCCGGCGTAAATCACCGGGCGCGGCTTGCTCGCGGGCTTCGGCTGGAGCACGTTGTCCTGCACGCGGTAGTACTTCCCCTCGAAACTGAAGTGGTCCTGCTTCCACACGCCGTCGAGCACGGAGAGCCATTCGGCGGTCCGGGCGTAGCGGTCGTCGTGCTGCTCGAAGTGGACGCCGTACTTGGTGGCCTCGTCCTTCCACCAGCTCGAAACGACGTTCAGCGACAGGCGCCCGCCCCCGCCGATGTGGTCGATGTTCGCGGCCTGTTTCGCCAGGAGCGCGGGGCTGTGGAACGTGGGGCGCACCGCGACCATCAGTTCCAGCTTGGACGTGACCGCGGTGAGCGCCGCGGCCGTGCTCCATGCGTCGAGGGACGGGGCTTCTTCCCCCTTGATGTCGTTGAGGTTTAGTTCCGCGACGAGCGAGAGGTCGAACCCGATCTGCTCGCTGCGGATCGCGAGCCGCTTGCTGTACTCCCACGTGGGCGCCATGTTCTCGTCGTCGACGTTGCGCAGCCACCCACCGAACACGGGCATCCAGTAACCGTAGCGCATGTGACAGTCCTTACTTTGGTTCCGTCTGGTTCCCGTATCGGTCCCGGGCGTGGTAGTAGTCATAAGGCGGGTCATCGTCCGTCAGTATCGCGGCCAGTTCATCCAGTGAGGCGGCGAACGGGAAAAACACTTCGCGCACGCTGGCTACGTGCCACATCGTCTCGTGGCAGATGTACCCCGCAGCGCCCAAATGTTCGCGAACGTCGATGGCGACGGGATCACCGTTCGGGCACCCGCCGACAATCAAAAGCCCGTCACGAATTGCGATTGGTACGAAGTCTTTGTCGTTTGCTCCCAGTATCCCCTTTTCGGAATAGAAATTGAGCGCTCTGACCCCGCCCGCTTTTCCGAGGACGTAGCGGCTCACAACAGCGACGGCCTGTTCGGACAGGCCGTGGGAGCGGAGCCAATCGAGGAATACTGAACTGGGCTTACCCGGTTTGCCGCCGTATGTGCGATTGAGGTCCAGGAAGCGGGTGTCATTGTGCATGCTGTGTCCGAATCGGCTGGGTGGGCACATGCTGGGGGCATTTACTTCGCCCGCGCCACCAGATAATCGACGAGCCGGGCGAACGGGTCAAATCCGACCACGTTGACCGCGTCGGCCACGAAGTTGGAGAGCGCGTTGACATCGTAATAGACGATTTTGCCGTCGCGATCATCAACCATGTACTCGATCCCGCCGACGTCGATCCCGGCCGTCTGCATGATCTTCTCGCACGCCGCGATCACCTCGGGCGGCGGCGTGTAGCCCTCTACCTTCAGCCCGGTTTTCGGCGCGTCAATGGGGCACGCGGCGCGGACCAGTTCGACGCCGTCCGCGCGCTGGCAGATGTCCGCGGGGCACAGGTTGAACGATTCGCCGGTGGTGTAAACCTTGATCGCGTAGAGGAATTTTCCGCCGAGCGTTTCGACGCGGGTGATGTGCCCGCCGCGTGCCGGCACGAACTCCTGCACGAGCGCGGTGTGGTCCACGCCGAAATCGAGCTGGTTCGCTTCGACCGCCGCCGCGAGAACGTCGCGCGACGCGAACTTCACGATCCCCGCGCCGCTCCCGCCAATGTTGGCCTTCACCACCACCGGGAAGCGCAAGCCCTCGCTCGCCTCCACCGCCTTCGACGGGTGATTAATCACGCGCGAGTGCGGGTACGGCAGCCCGAGCGATTCGAGCAGCGTGAGCTGCCGCGCCTTGGAAATCTCGGTGGAAAAGCCGTTCAGCCCGTTCACGACCGGCACGCCGAGGCGCTCCAGGTGGGCCATAAACCCGACCGTGAAGAACATCCCCTGTACCCCGCCGCGCAGGTACGCGGACGGGCTCATGCGGTTGAACACGAGCGCGTAGGGCGACGACTGCTCGCCCGGGTCGTAGACGTGCGCGCGCGGGTCGAGCCGGACGAACGGGATGTCCCGGCGCTCCAGTTCCGTGAACAGCGGCCGGAACCAGTCGGGGTGCTCGTGGTAGATGGCGAACGGCTTCCGCATGTCGGACCCTCAAGGGATGCCAACGATTGTAGCCGCGACAGTCCCTCGCGTCACGCGGGTGCAATTTTCAATGTGGATAAAAATTCACTTATATTATTGTAAGCACTGAATCGATAGCGTAAAATACGGGGTATGCGGTCGCTCCTGGGTACACGGTCGGCGCGGGTCGGCTGGCGAAGCAACGTCCGCACCATGCGGGTGGCGGTTTCAGAACGGGGGACACGCGCCGGCACGGTGTAGGTCGCCAATCGGCCCGCGTCGACCGTGCGCCCAGGAGCGACCGCATTCCAAGAGATTGGCGAACGGCCGGTGTAAGCCGGTCGGTGAGAGGCTCCTCCTGCGTATCACCGCAAAGCACGAGCGAACGACCCGTATCGGCCGATCAGTATGCTGAATAGTTTCTGCCAAGTGCGAAAGTGATGGAGGTGAAAACGATGTACGGCGTCCCCAGTGAGTTAGACCTGAACTTTCTTCACGGCTCCGAGTTGATTCAGGTTCGCTTGGGCGTGCATCAGGTGCAGTTCATCTTTCACCCGGTCGGGGCTATCAATGTGGATGGCAAGTGGGAGCATCTGGGAGCGGATGGTTCGGTATTGGATCAGAGCGAGCCAGCTCCCCGAACCCGGCCTTTCCAGCTCCATCGACTGCTGGGACAGCGCGTCACGCAAACGCAAGTTACCCCGCCGACTTCCATTGCCGTGCGGTTCGAGAGTGGAGATACGCTGCGGATATTCGATAGCTCGAAGGAGTACGAGTCATTCACCATTCAGCCCGGTGACATCGTGGTCTGAACCGGTTCAATCGCTTGAGAGCGCTGTTGCAGCACTGTGAGCAGGGCGTCGGTATCATTTCTTCATTGAGCAGGAGCCGTTAGGAACCATCGCACACGGGAGGACGGGTCGTGCCAGGTGGAACATACTTGTACCGGTGCGACCACTGCCCACTCATCCTCGAAGTCGGCGGGGGAACCGCCTGGAGAGAGGACGGGACCGTCATTCAGGAGGACGTTTGGGTCGCGTGCGGGACGTGCGGCACCATGCACCGACTGACCGCGCGCGACGGTACCTGCCAGGTGACCGCCTTCCCGGGTCCGGTTCGAGGGATGCGGACCGTGACTATTCTCGACGCATGGGGCGACCCGGCCGAGACCTCCGAGTTCGCAGTGGAGGGGGAGCTGCGTCAGGCCGGGGAGCATGCCGGTGGTATCGCGAACCTCGGCCAGCTCCCGTGCGACCACTGCGGACAGATCGGGCGGATGGTGACGGTAGCAGATTTGCGGGCTCCCGATGGCCGGTACCGCGAAGTGGATTGTCCGGTGTGTGCCCACCCGCTGGACGGGTTCGGCCTCACGGACTGGATATGACCGCCTGAGTGGTGCCGATTCTTCATTCGGCGCGAGGTATTCAGGGGCAACGAGTGGGCGGCTTTCCGAAAACGTGAGCAAATGTTAGCATGGAACGCTTTGGTATTGGAATTTCCAGGCGTTTATCGCGAAGCACGGCCACAAAAGGCGGCAAAAATGGAAGCGGATGTTAGCCGCGCGGGGCAAAAAACGTCGAGATTGTAGCAACTCACCGCCAGGAAGCGGGCGTTACGCGGCGCTCGCGAACGGTCGCTGCGCGAACGTGTGAAGCTCCCATACCGCATCGAGCGCGGCGAAGAACCGCTCGCGCGTGTGGACCGCGGGGACTTGTGCCGCCCGCGTGCCCAGAGCCTTCCGCCAACCGGGTGCCGCGAGCCGTTCGCGAACCACTGCGGCCGTGCCACTCGGGTCGGTTCGCATGTCGATCGAGATGGCCGCGGCGCAGCGAGCAACTCGTCGTACCGGTCGAGCAGGCTGGTGACGGTGCGCGGGCCGAGTTGCACCGCGCGGCGGGGCGTCGAAAACGATCAATCATAAAGGCAATATTCAGAATGAATAACTGACGTGTGCTACGAAAGTGGGTGTGTTGCAGGAGTTCGCCATCGCGTACAACTTGGCCCACGTGGTGATGTGCGAGGCCGGGCACCGTCAGGGCGTGAGCCCGGAGCGGATCAGCTTCGCGGGCGCACTGCGGTGGCTCTCGTCCGCGCCGCCCGGCACCCCGTTACCCAGATTAGTCATCAACCCCGTGCGACCCGAGCAATGGTGTCAGAGGCGTCGAGCGAAGAAGTATCCCTACACATCTGCCCCAGAGCCGAATTCCGCAGACGCATACGGGGCCAACAACGTACACCTTCACTGAATGGCATTCCGGGAGAATCGCTAAATCTCACGGATCCCATGAACAATGCAACTTCACTTCCCACGCGACTGAAATTCGTTGTGCGCGGCCGGCTCCAGAAATACCGAAACGAGTACGTGTCACTCGGCGGGTGTGACGCCCAGGATGATGACGAAGTTCGCGGCCAGTTCGCCGGTCTTCGACCCCTTCACTTTCTCGAAGTCCACCGTGATCGCGTCGCGCTGCTTCTCGTTGCGCACGCTCTTCCAGATGCCGTCCTTCTCGTTACCCGGATCACCCTTCACATACAGTTGTGTGGTCAGCAGTTCCTTTTTCCCCTGTTTGATCTTGAAGTGAATGTGCGGCGTGCGTCCGGGGTACGGAACTGGTTTGATGGTGCGGAAGTAGTACTCACCCGTCTTGCCCGTCACGAACCGCCCGAAGCCCTGGAAGTTCTTGTCCTGCTGGTCCTTTTTCTCCGCGCTGTCGCCGGTGTGCAGGTACACCCCTTTGGCGTCGCACTGCCAGATCTCCACTACCGCGTTCTTCAGCGGGTTCCCCCGCGCATCGAGCACCTTGCCGGTCAGGTGCGCGATGTCGCCGACCGCCGGCGTAATCCCGTCGTTTATGATGAGGAGATCGTTGTCGGTGTCGAGTGGTAATTTGTTCGGGTAAAATGGCCCCTCGGTTTGGGCGGGGGTGCGGGTCAGTTCCTCGGCAAACGCGCCGCGCACGGTCCAGAACGGAGTGGTCGCCGCGATCGTGGCGGACGCAAGAAATGATCGACGGTTCGGCGGGAACAACGGACTACTCATCGGGAACCCCCTTACGAATATAGAAACACGGGGCAGTTTAACGCCGCCGCTGGAGAAAATACAGCGGGCATTCAAAAGGGCGTTACAGAAGCCCCGCACTCCGTTACTTCGTGCGGTGACCCGGGACCGCCTGGAGATAGCCCTGATGTCGGCAGCCGGGTGGTCGGCTCCCAAGATCGCCGGTCACTTGGGCCGTCACCCGCGCACGGTCCGGGCGGCCCCTCAAGGGGTTCGCCACACGGGGCACCGAGGCGCTCCACCCCGACACACCCGATCCCACCCCGGACCACGACCGATAAATTGTCCGAATTGTTCGGCCAAGAGCGAAGCTGTCCGTCGCCGAAGTCGCGCGTGGGCAAGAAGCTGCTACACCTGGAAGCGGGCACGCGACGGTGGCCCACGCGCCGGGTCGTCGGGAGTGGGTCCGTGATGACGACGGGAACGGGATTCGCGAGGTCCACCACAACACGCTCGAAGGGCTGCGGGCGGCCTTGCGCACATTCCTCCGATCGTTGCGGAATCAGCACGCACGACCTTGTTGTACGTCCCCGTCTTCCAGTGGGCGTGCAACAAGGTCGGCGTGGCCGGCGTGGTCCGCACTCTGCTTGGGCTGCCACGGCCCACCTCGACGCCTCGTGAGCCAAAATTTCTACCGAGCAACGACCAGTAGCCCGCCCTAAAAAAAGTTCGCGTGCCGCGGGAGCGTCAAACGGGAATATGTGTCAATAACGCTCCCGACGGAGGACGAACGGTGCCTACCCACACGCTCACTCAGATCGCGTCCCGGCTCCGGAAACAACCGGATTCGACGGGAACCGACGCGACCGACCGCGACCTGCTCGAGCGCTTCCTCGACGCGCACGACGAGGAAGCGTTCGAGGCGCTCGTCCGCCGGCACGACCGGCTCGTGCGCTCGGCCATCACGAAAGTGCTCCCGGACGCACACGACGCGGACGATGCGTTCCAGGCCACGTTCCTCGTGCTCGTGCGGCGCGCGAAGGCCATCGACTGGCGCGCCGGGTTGGGTCCGTGGCTGTACGGCGTCGCGCACCGCGTCGCGGTCAAGGCGCGCGACGCGGGGCACGCCCGCACCCGCAAAGAAAAGGACGCGAAGGCACGCGCCCCGGGCGCCGCGCCGGACCTCTCGTGGCGCGAAGCGTGCGTGCTGCTCCACGCCGAACTCGACAAGCTCCCGGACCGCTACCGGCTTCCCCTGTTGCTCTGCTACTTGGAAGACAAAACGCGCGACGAAGCAGCGGCGGCCCTCAAGGTCACGATCGGCACGGTGAAGGGGCGGCTCGAGCGCGGGCGGGAAATGCTCCGCACGCGGCTCGCCCGGCGCGGGGTCGCACTCTCGGTCGGGCTACTGGCCGCAGCCGCCGGTGCCCCCGCGGGCGCAAGTAACTCTTCCGCGGTGGCGGCGGTACTGGACGCCGTGCGCGGGTCGGCGCGCCCTCGGGCACTCGGGCTCGCGCGGGAGGTAACAGCCTCTTCGCTCCTGTCGAAGCTGACGAACACGATCGCGGGCGTACTCGGTTTGGTTGCGGTGACATGCATTCTGGCCGCGGGCAGTGCGAAATCACCTGAACTCGACGAGAAAGACAAGGCCCCACAACCGGCCCCGGCTGCTAAACCCGATGCGAAGCCGGCCGCTGCGGAGGTGAAAGGGAACGAGCCGCGGCCGATGATCGCTACCGTGACGGTCAAAAAGCCGGACGGCAAACCCGCGACCGGCGCGAGCGTGAGCGTCTGGGCCGAAAGAAAGCAGCAAGCTACGGGAACGACGGACGCAAACGGGCGAGCCGAGCTAACGGTCCCGCAGTCCTTTGAGAAGGTCGTCGCGGTTGCATTCGCGCCGGGATTCGCACCGGATTGGGCCGAGTTGTCGTCTAAAACATCGCCCTCGGGCGCTATGCGGAGTGAACTCACGCTCCAGGAAGACGCGGTGGCCCTGGAGGGGCGCGTGACCGACCTGGAAGGGCTCCCCGTTGCGAACCTCCCGGTCGCGATCGAGCGCATCGGTCGTCCGAAGCCGGACAAAACGCTCGACGACTTCGTCCGGGTGAAACAGGAACAGCGCTCACGAGGGCTCACGTCGCTGTTCGACCTGGACTCGATCCCGGCCGAAGCCGTCGGGCTGCCGAAGCAGGTCGTGACGGATAAGAGCGGGAAATTCAAGATCACCGGTATCGGGAAGGACCGCGCGGCGCGGATCACCACGCGCGGCGAAACGACCGAACACCTCCAGGTGCGCGTCGTCACACGGACCCTCGAACCGAAACTCGAACAGCACGGGCCGTTCGGCCTGCACGGGTCGAAGTTCACGTTGCGCATCGGTCCGGCGCGCCCGATCGTGGGGACGATCCGCGACGCGAAGACCGGCGCCGGTGTGCCCGGTATGAAGGTCGCCGAACTGATCGCGAACATCTGCGAGACCGCGACCGACAAGGACGGCCGGTTCCGGCTCGTGGGTGTGAGAAAGGAGATCCGGTACATGCTCGGCACCGGGTCGCTGGGCACGGCCCCGTACTTCGACACGAATCTGGTGATCGAAGACCCACCGGGGCTGGGTGACATCTCCGCGGACATGAAAGTCCAGCGCGGAGTGGTCGCGATCGGGCGCGTGCTCGACGCGGCCGGTAAACCAGTCAAAGGGTCGATGTTCTACTCCTGGGCGCACGACAACCCGCACGCTAAGGAGTACCTGGAACTCACTGACACACGAATCAGCGTCAGTATCAGTGGCTGGCACCAACTGAACCACGACGGCCGGTACAAGTTACTCGTCCTCCCCGGCGAAGGTGCGATCGGCGTGTGCGCCAGCCCCGAAGACGCCTTCCAGCGCCTCAACGCCCAGGTCGAGCTGGCCAAGCACAAAGTCGATTCGTTCCCGGGCGACGCGCTGCACGCGGTGGTCGCGGTGAACATCGATCCGAAAGAACCGAAGACGCTGACGCACGATTTCGCACTGACGTCCGGCAAATCGCGCCCGCTCGTGGTTCAGGGAATCGACGGGAAATTGCCCAACAAGCTGCTCGCGGTCGGACACACGGAGAGCGCTGAAGCGAAGCGGGTGACGGGGGACACGTTCAAGATCGCCGGTCTCTCACCGTCGCGCACGCGAGCCGTGGTCTTTCTCGATGAAGCGCAGACGGTCGGCGCGGTCGCGACCGTGTCCGGTGACGCCGAAACGCCTGTCACTGTCGCGCTGGAGAAACTCGGTTCGGTCTCCGGGCGCGTGTTCGACGCGGACGGGGCGCCTGGGGCCGGGGCCGATGTCCGCGTATGGCTCGTTCTCGCCCGCGCGAAGTACGACAACTTGCCCGACGAAGTGTTCGCGGACCGCGGCGCGCTCGGAATCGATGCCGGCGCGTGGCAGCGGTTCACGGGGCGCGAGACCAAGACCGACAAGAACGGTCGGTTCAAGCTCGAGGGGCTCCTGCCCGGCCAGCAGTACCGACTCGTCGCCGGGTTCCACCCGGAAAAGAAGGACGGCGAACTCCTCCACGAGCGGGCCAACTTGACCGTGAAGCCCGGCGAAACGACCGATCTGGGTGATCTGAAACCCAAGAAGTGAATCGTCCTCCCACTTCCGCGTGCCGGCTATACGACCCGGCGCACGGAACTCACTTGCGTGAAGACAAAATTCGGTCGGCGCACATGACCTTCACGAAGAAACCGTGAGTGGGAGGTCCATCATGTCCGGTAACCGGTCCGTTGCACTGCGAAAAGTGGTCCGGTCGGTCGCGCCACAGAGCCAGTCTGCGACCGATCGCGAATTACTACAGTGGTTCGCTCGTAACAACGATCAGTCGGCGTTCGAGGCACTCGTGAACCGACACACAGGAATGGTGCTCGGGGTGTGCCGGCGCGCTTTACCCACATTGCAAGACGCGGAAGATGCGTGCCAGGCCACGTTCCTGGTTCTGGCGGGTCAAGCGGGTCGAGGGAAGTGGGACGAATCGATCGCGAACTGGCTTTACACGACCGCGCGCCGGGTCGCGAGTAACGCCCGGGTCGCCACCGCCCGCCGATCGAAGCGGGAGGTCGGCGCCGCGGTGCCCGAGTCCGTTGAATCGGTCGATCGTTTGACCGGCCGCGAACTACTCGCGGCGCTCGATACCGCCCTTGATGCGCTCCCGGCCCGGTACCGCGAACCGCTCGTACTGTGCTACCTCGAAGGCCTAACGCGCGACGAAGCGGCCGCGCGCCTCGGGGTTCCGTTGGCCACACTTCACACGCGCATCGATCGCGCGCGGAAGCGGCTACACGAGTCACTAACAAAGAGCGGCTGCGCGCTCGGCGCGGGGCTCCTGGCGCTCGCGGTTACCTCACCGGCGGGGGCCGTTCCGCCCCATCTGGTGAGTTCCATTCTTACCAGCGCGTTCGGTTCTCCCCCAATCGTCGTGGGGGAACTGGCAAAGGCGGCGACCGGGAGCGGTCTCGGCAAAACGGTATTGGCCCTCGCGGTCATCGGCTTTGCCGCGATTGGTGTGGGCCTGGGAGCACTCAGTTCCACACACGCGGCAAGCCACTCACCGGAACCGGTGCCGCCCGTGACAGAAAAGCCGGACGCCCTCCCCACTCCTATTAGTGCGAAGCTCAAAACCGATCGGGTCGAGGTCAAGGGAGTGGTACTCGGACCGGACGACAAGCCCGTGCCGGGTGCCAAGTTGTTCCTTCAAGCCCCGAACGAGATGGTACCAGCACCGCAAGCGGCCACGAACGCGGACGGCACGTTTGCGTTCCCGCTCGACGAGAACAGGTACACGGTCCTCGCAACTGCCCCCGGGCACGGGATCGCTTGGGAGTCGGTGCTTGTTCGCCCGGTACCCGCTCTTACGCTCCGACTGATGCCCGACGAACCGATTCGCGGTAAGGTGGTGAACCTGGAGGGCAAGCCGGTCGCCGGGGTCCGCGTGTCCGTCACCGTGGCCACCAAGCCAAGGGAAGACAAAACGCTCGATCGCTGGCTCGAATCCACACACAACCCGAAGAATGAACAGTTCGCCCCGATCGAAAATCTGGGAGATTACACCAGCGCTTTCGCCGGGCTCATTGCCCCGGCCACATCCGATCGTGACGGGAAGTTCGAGATCCGGGGACTGGGCCGTGACCGTATCGCGCACCTGCGAGTCACGGGGCCGGCCATCGCGACGCACGAAATCAACGTTGTTACGCGGAAGGTCGAGCGGTTCACGACTCGGGGGCCGAGTTACAACGAGGGCGAGGTGATTCACGGGTCCGAACCCGTCGTGGTGGCCGCGCCGGTACCGGTCACGACCGGCCGGGTTCTCGACAATGCGACCGGCAAACCGGTTCCCGGAGCGGTACTGTGGGTCGATCACCTGGTGCAACGTAACTCGGTCATCATGGGGCTGAAAGCGGTCGCGGACCGAGCCGGGCGATTCACACTACCGGGCCTCCCTCAGGGTAAACAAGGGCTCAGCGTTATTGTCGTACCGCCGACCGGTACGCCGTACCACCGCGTTCTTGTCACCGTACCGGACGGGGCGGCGCGATCCGCGTTCGACATTAGGCTCGCTCGCGGCATCCCGGCAACCGTAAAAATCATCGACAAAGTGACCCGTGAACCGATCAAGGCGAGTATCCGCTACGGTGTTTTTGGGGGAGAGAACCCGAACGTTAGTGCGGTGTCGAACGTCAACGCCGGGTCGAATGTCTGGTTAACTGACTCGTGGTCCGACGTCCCGCACGTCGGATCGTGCGAATCCGAGTTCCGCGTGGTCGTGTTTCCCGGGAAGGGATTACTGGCAGCTCGAGTCAATTGGCTACAGAGCGGAGAATACCTGAATGGCATCGGCGTAGAAGCGTTCGAGAAATACCGCCACAAGGACCAACTGATTGGACTCGTCTATTGGTCCAACATGCACCTGCACGAGTGGAACACGCTCACCGCGATCGACGTACCCGCGGGTGCCAAGGAGTTTCACTTCACGCTCGAACTGGATCGCGGGATGATCGTCACAGGGCGCCTGCTTGATGCCGACGAGAAACTCGTTACGGGAGCCGAGAGCTTCGGCCTTCGGAACCTCACTTCACGCGGTGGAAGTTGGTCTGCCGCGGCCGAAGCAACGTTCACAGTAACGGCCCTGCGCCCCGGACAGAGGCGACGAGTGATGTTCGTTCACACCGAACGGAAACTTGCTGGGTCCGCGGTGGCGGTCGGCGGAACGAAAGAACCACTCGAGGTGCGATTGGAGCCGTGGGGAGAAGTGACCGGGCGGCTCGTTGGTGCGAACGGGAAGCCCGTAGCGGGCCGGATGAACATGTCCTACGAGGTGACGGAACAGACCGACATCAAGCTCGGCTCGTCGCCGCTCTGTCATCCTGGCGGGCACGGCATTTCAACAGGCCCGGACGGACGGTTTCGCATCCCCAGTCTGATTCCCGGGCTGGCATACAGGTGGGTCGCGAGCGGCCCCAAAAACGAACGCGCGATCGTACCAGACGTGATCCCTAAAGCCGGCACAACGGACCTCGGGGACATTGTGGTACGCGACGAACGGCCGTAATGCCTGGTTACAAAAGAGAGGAGCTTGTCATGCCCACTCAGCACTGGGAAGCATATGCGCCGGACGCGAAGGCCCCGTGGGACTTGCGCCGGGTGGTTCACCTGCACCGGCGGGCCGCGTTCGCCGCGCCCTGGGACGACCTCCAGCGCGATCTGAAGGCCGGCCCGGAAGCGGGCGTCAACCGGCTGCTGAAGGGCGCAGCGAACGGCCACACGCCTGATGATTTTGCGTCCACAGCGGAGGTTCTGGCGGACGCCGCGGTCAGCGCCGGCGACATCAACCGACTGAAGGCGGCGTGGTTCTATCGCATGCTGTTCGGTCCGGACCCGGTGGGCGAACAGCTCGCGCTCGTGTGGCACGATCACTTCGCCACCGGGAACACCAAGGTGCGGAACGCTCGCGCGATGCACCGGCAGAACGAGCTGTTCCGCACGCACGGGCGCGCCAAGTTCGCCGACCTGCTGAACGCCGTCGTGCGCGACCCGGCCGTGCTCGAGTACCTCGACGCCCCGACCAACCGGAAGGGGCACCCGAACGAGAACCTCGCACGCGAGTTGATGGAACTCTTCACACTCGGCATCGGCAATTACACCGAAGCCGATGTGAAGGAAGCGGCCCGCTGCCTCACCGGTTGGAGCGTGGACGCGGACGTATTCACGGAACACGCAACGCGCCACGACGATGATTCCAAGACCGTGTTGGGCGCGACCGGCAAATGGACCGGCACGGACCTCCTGAACCAATTGCTCAAGCACCCCGCAACGGCCGATCGCATCGCGTCGAAGCTCGTGAAGGCGTTCTTCGGTGAGGGGGCATGCCCGGTCGACGCGGTGAAGGAGCTCGCGCACGGGCTGCGCGAGCACGACTTAGATGTGAACTGGGCGTGTGGCGCGATCCTGCGCTCGCGGCTCTTCTTCGCCGACGCGAACATTCGCACGCGGATCACCGCACCCGCCGAGTTTGTCGCGGGCACCGCGCGGGCGCTGGGGCTGTTTGATCCGGCCCCGAGCACGCTCGCGATGGCCGACTGGTCCGCCCGAATGGGCCAGGATCTGTTCGACCCGCCGAACGTCGGCGGGTGGCCGGGCGGGCGCGCGTGGGTCACCTCGCGCACGCTGATCGCTCGTGCTAATTACGCAGCGGCACTCGTCGAAGGGCCGAACGCGGGGCGCACAACAGCCTACGATCCTGTCGCGGCGACAAAAGCCGCGGGCCTCGGCGCCACCCGCGCCGACGTGCTGACGTACCACCATCGGTTACTATTCGGCACCGATCTGACCGCCGAAATGTCGACTCGTCTCGCTCAACTCGACGGCCGCAAACTCGTGACCGCACTGCTCTCGACCCCCGAAGCCCAGTTGGGATAGGCCCCATTCGCCAGGAGATTCCCATGCTCACGCGCCGCTCGTTACTGAAGTCCGCGCCGCTGCTGGCGCTCGCACCGACGGTCCCCGCGTTCCTTGCGAAGACGGCTTGCGCCGCGGGGCCGAAGCCGGACACCCGCGCCCTCGTCGTCGTACAACTCGACGGCGGAAACGACGCACTGAACACGGTCGTTCCGTTCGCCGATCCAGAGTACGCCAAGCTCCGCACCAAGTTGAGGCACGATACGAAGCGACTGGTAAAACTGAACGATTCACTTGGGTTGCACCCGGCGCTGAAGCCGCTCGACAAACTCTGGGACGGCGGACACCTCGCGGTCGTACCGGGGATCGGGTACCCGAACCCCAACCGATCGCACTTCCAAAGCATGGCGACCTGGCACACCGCGCGGTTCGAGGAAGAGGAGATTCGCGCGAGCTACGGCTGGCTCGGGCGCGCACTTGATGCGGGCGGCGGGGAGTCGTGTGTCGTGGCCGGTGACGCGCCCCAAGCGGTTCGCGGGCGCCGCGCGGCCGCGGTCGCACTCACGCGCGCGGACGATCTGCTCCTCACCGATCCCGCCACAGCGAAAGCGGCCATTGGGGCGCCGACTCTGGCCGATGATTTACTCGCCTTTGTTCAGCGGCAAGCGGCCAGCGCGAACACGAGCGCAGAAAAGATCGCCGAACTGACCCGCGACAGGTCCGACGCCGCGTACCCCGCCACCGCGCTGGGCCAGAAACTGCAACTCGTCGCGCGGCTCCTCAAGTCCGGTTCGGCGGCCCGCGTCTATTACACGACCCAGAGCGGGTACGACACGCACGCGCAGCAGGAGAACGCGCACTCCATTTTGCTCTCCGAGTTCGCGGGCGCGGTATCCGCGTTCTTCGCGGACCTGACCGCGGCGAAATGCGCCGACCGGGTCGCGCTGCTGGCGTTCAGCGAATTCGGGCGGACGATTAAGGAGAACGGGTCGGTCGGTACGGACCACGGAACCGCGGGGTGCGCGTTCCTGGCCGGTCCCGGATTAAAGGGAGGCGTTCACGGGACCGTGCCGAGCCTGACGGATTTGGTGGCCGGGGAGCCGAAAATGACGACCGACTTTCGCCGCGTGTACGCGGCAGTATTGGAACACTGGCTCGGCTTACCCGCCGAAGGCGCCCTCGGCGCCCGGTTTGATCCGCCCTCACTCTTCCGGGGGTAGCCGACCATTGACGCCAACTGTCAAACAAGGCCCCAGCTTTCGCACTTTTTACCGTCCTCGTTCCGCCTCACGGGTGCTCAAGGGCGGCACGTTTGAATGCACCGCCCTTGAGCACTTAAAAATATGGAAAGCCGGCTCCCATGCACAAGCAGCTCGATTTCGTATTGAAAAGATTCGGTCAGTCACTCGTCCACTGCGGACCTAATCCAGGTGGGCGCATGGTGCCACAAGGTCAGCACCCAGCACGGCGGCAGCTCGAAGCTCGCGTCCGGGCCACAGCCACGCCGAGTCCACCCTGTGTCGGACTGTTGGCCAGGCGCGGTGGTCATTCCTGGTTCGTCGCAAGTGGCAACACTTCTACAGCCGCGAGTAAGTGGGCCGCGAGTTCTGTCCGCGCGATGTGCTGATACCCGCCCAAACCGGCGCCGATGAGCGCCCAGTCGCGCATGCCCTCCAGGGTGTTCGCGACCATCAGGTCGGCGCGCGAATGGACCCGCGAGCGCTCCGCGATCTCCTCCAGTTCCGCGGCCGAAACGCCGACTTCGAGTTTGAACTTCACCAGCTTCCCGGCGAACCCCCACTCCGCGCGCACCTTGTCGATCAACTTCGGCGCGGGCGTGAGTTTCAACCACAGTTCGGGGTGTGAGCTCTTCACCTTCCCGGCGGTCGCGTCCTCGAACTGCCCGTCCCGGTGCGTGAACACCCCCGCGACGTGGTAGTCGCTCACTGCGGCCGCGTGGATGACCGCGTCGTACCCGCCGGTCGTGATTTCGGCCCGCATCAGAGCGTCGAGATCGTCGAACGTGCGGTACGCGCGCACGCGCCAGTGCGGTGCGGCGCGCTCGCGCGTGGTCGCGAGCGTATCGAGAACCTCGGGGTGCGACGTGAGCAGGGCCACGGTGTGCCCGCGCTCGAACGCACTTGATGCGACCTGGGCACCGGTGCGCCCGGAGAAGATGTTCGTGATGCACCGCACGCGGTCCACAGGCGTCTGCGTGTTCCCGGCCGTAACGAGGATGTTCATGGCGCACCCGTGAAATCGTCTGCGGCAACGTGGTTGCGGTACCGTGAAGAACTCCTGTCAGGATACGGTTCCGTAGTGCGGAGAGCGGTCCGCTTTCGGTTGAGTCGATCTGTAAAATTTTGCAGTGCGCGAGAAATTTCAAAACCGTAGGTTCATAGCACGCACCCACTACGAGCACTGCGCCCCGAATGCCCGTTGTCCGCGCGGGAACGCGGCGATAAGTTTAGTTCACCCACGAGCAAATCTCCCGCCCGCTCCGAGTTCGAGCGGGAACCGGCACAATGGCCGCATTGTGGGGTTCCGGGGTCGCCCCGCGCGAGGTCGACGCACTATGGCTGTGACCGTTCCCGATGGCCCCGCACTCAACGCCGGGATCTGGAAACTGTACCGCGAGTTCTTCGAGCTCGCCGAGCGCCGGCGCCGGTGGGTACTCGAAACCGACGTCCCCTGGGACCAGTGTAACCCGAACACGCCGCCGGAAATCGCCGACGTCGTCGAGTCGTTCTGCGCGGTCGAGTTGTTCCTACCCGACTTCGTCGGCAAGGCGCTCCCGATGGCCCGCACCGTCCGCGGGCGCGCGTGGTTCCTGGCGAATTGGGGGTACGAGGAGTCGAAGCACTCGCTCGTGCTCCAGGAGTGGCTCCTCCGCTCCGGTGCGCGGACCGAGAATCAGCTCGAAGAGGTCGCGAACTGGGCCGTAGTCGGCGAATGGCAGTTGCCCCAAGACGACGTGCGCGGGATGACCTGCTACACGATGTGCCAGGAGCTCGCCACCTGGCTACACTACCGCAACTTGCGTTTGCTCCTGGGCAACACCGACCCGGCGCTGAACAAGATCCTCTCGCTCATCAGCATCGACGAGCGCGCGCACTACGACTTCTATGTCAAGGTGATGAAGTTGCACCTCGCCGACGACCGCGCCGGCACGCTCGAACAACTCAAGCGCGTGCTCAACGGGTTCGCGATGCCGGTCACGCACCTGCTCGCCGATAGCGCGCGCCGGACCGCTGCCGTGAAAAACATGAACATTTTCAACGAAGCGCTGTTCTACTCGGACGTGCTCGTGCCCATCCTGACGACACTCGGGATCGATAAGGCGGAGCTTCGGAACCGGGCGCTCCAGAAGAAGAGCCTGCCCCCGACGACGCCCCGATGACGGCCACTTACCCGCAGGACCGTTCCCACGCGATCGATATGGCCACGCACTCTCGTCGAACCGTCATCACTGGGCTAGGCGTTCTCAGTCCGATCGGCTCCGATCCCGTCGCCTTCTGGGGCGCGCTCCGGGCCGGCGCGTCCGGTATCCGCACCATTCGTGCGGTCGAACCGTCTGTTCTCTCCTGCCGGATCGCGGGGGAGATCCCGGACTTCTCGGCGAAGGCTCTCATTGACAAGAGCTACCGCAAGTCGCTCAACGCGATGTCCCGTCCGGTCCAGCTCGGCGTCGTTGCCGCGCAACTGGCGGTTCAGAACGCCGGGCTGGTAAAGGGCACGGTGCCGCCCGAGCGGTTCGGCGTCGTGTTCGCCTCGGTCATGAACGAGACCGAAATCGACGACCTGACCGGACTCAGTACCGCGTGCTCGATTGGTCCCGGTCGACCGGTCGATATGGCCGCTTGGGGACGAGCGGGGGTGCCCCAAATGCCCCCCATGTGGATGCTCAAGTACCTGCCGAACATGCCGGCCTGCCACGCGACCATCATGCACGACGCACAGGGGCCGAGTAACTCGCTCACGCCCAGCGATCTCGCCGGAGTCGCGGCCGTGGGCGAAGCACTCCACGTGATCCGGCGCGGGACCGCAGACGTCATGCTGGCCGGCGGGTGCGAATCGAAAATTACGCCGGTTACGCTCGCCAGACTAGACACGTTCGCCCCGCTGACGCGCGAGTACGAGCATCCCGAAAGTGCGGTCCGTCCGTTCGACCGCGACGCTTCTGGCACCTGTCTGGGCGAGGGAGCAGCGGTCTTAACCCTGGAAGAACTCGCACACGCACAAAAGCGCGGAGCGCCGATCCTCGGTGAGATCGTCGGGGTCGCGTCCGGGGTGGACCGCGGGATGACCGGGGCTGGGCTCGCCCGCATCATTCGCACCGCGCTCACCAACGCGGGAATTCAGCCCGGTGACATAGATCACGTCAACGCGCACGGCGTCGGCGTGCCCGAACTCGATCGCTTTGAAGCGCGCGGAATCGCCGCGGTGTTCGACCGGGACGTACCCGTGTTCGCACCGCTGAGCCGGTTCGGAAACATGGGTGCCGCATCGGGAACGATGGAGCTCGCGTGCAGCGCGCTCGCACTGCAACACGGGGTACTTCCCGGCACGCTCAATCACACCGTCCCGGACGATGACTGCCCGATTACCGTTCACACGGGTGCCCCGCGCCCGGTGACCAAACCCTACGCGATCAAAATCACCGTTACGGACCTCGGGCAGTGCGGGGCGGTCGTTATCAAACGGTGGGAAGCGTAGCGATCCGGGCGAACGGCCGGTGTGAGCCGGCCGGTTGTTGTGTGGGCTTTTACCAGCCGGTTTATACCGGCCGTTCGCCGATAGAGTAAGCGTAAATGCGCAGACGTGTCGTCATCACCGGGATGGGCGTTATCACCCCGCTGGGGCACAGCGTGGGCGAGTTATTCGCTTCGCAGATCGAGGGGCGCACGGCGGTCGGGCCGATTTCGCGGTTCGACGCCTCGACCCTCGCCACGACGTTCGCCTCGGAAGTGAAACACTTCGATCTCGTGAAGTACCTGAAGGACGCCACTCCGTTTACCCACAGCGGGTTGAACACTCGGTTCGCGCTCGGCGCCGCGCAGCAGGCACTTGCGGACGCCGAACTATTGGATGAGTCCCACGGTGACCGGGGGCGGATCGGCATCTACCTTGGGACCGGCGAGGGGCAAGAGAACTTCGCCGGGCTCATTAACAGCACCGCGGCGGCGGTTACGAGCGGCAGCGACCGCGCCGACCCCGTGCGGTTCATCACGGCTCTGCGACCAGTCCTCGACGCACGGAACGAGTCCGAGGTCGAAACGCACACCACGATCGGCCACCTGGCGAACCTGTTCGCGCTGGACGGCCCGAACGTGTCCTGCCTCACCGCGTGCGCGGCCGGGTCGCAAGCGATCGGCGAGGCCGCGGAGCTGATCCGTGCCGGCGACGCGGACGCGATGGTCGCGGGCGGATCGCAGAGCATGTTGCACCCGCTCGGGGTCGCCGGGTTCACTCGACTCAGCGCCCTGTCGCAACGGAACGACAGCCCCCAAACGGCGAGCCGGCCGTTCGACCTCACGCGCGACGGGTTCGTGATCGGTGAAGGCGCGGGAGTCGTGGTTCTGGAGGAACTGGAACACGCGAAGGCACGCGGTGCGACGATCTACGCCGAACTCACCGGCTACGGCTCCACGGCCGATGCGTACCGGATGACCGACCCCACCCCGCGGGTAGGGGCGCGATCCGGTGCATGGCGAATGCCCTCGCAGACGCCGGGCTGCGCCCCATCGACATCGGCTACATCAACGCCCACGGCACCAGCACCACCGCGAACGACGCGATGGAAACGGTGGCGATCAAATCTGTGTTCGGCGACTACGCCCACAAGATCCCCGTTTCGAGCAGTAAGAGCATGCTCGGGCACTTGATCGCTGCTGCCGGGGCCGTCGAACTGGTGATTTCTGTGATGGCGATCCGCTCGGGCGTGCTCCCGCCAACCATCAACTACGAGACGAAAGACCCAGTCTGTGATCTGGACTACATCCCCAACGCGGCCCGCGAGGTCCGGGTCGATCACATCCTCTCGAACAGTTTCGGATTCGGCGGCCAGAACGTGTCACTCACGGTGAGCCGGTACCGCGCGTAGAGGTGCCAGTTCCTCTTCACGCGCTGAGTAATCGGTCACCCGGTCGGGTTCGGTGCGCGACCGAGCCAACGTTCGAGCCAGCGCAACCGCACCCCGCCTTTCACGAGACTAATCATCACCGCGATCGGCAGTAGCGCCACTCCCAGAACGAGGAAATCGAGGCCGGGGGCGTCCTCGCGCAGCGCGCGGTACGAGCGCCACGCGACAGTTCCCGCCCACCCGATCGCCACCGCAGCACCAATCGCGCGGCGCCACCAGTCGCGGCGCCACAACGAGATCCAAACCGCGAGCACGACCGCCGCAGCCAGAAACGCCGGTTGCGGCGCAATCACGTCGTCGAACGTGAGGGTGTTCGGCTTCACGAGCGCCAGCACCGCGAACACAACGCTCAGTGCATCCGGGGCAAGTGCAACACCGCGAGCCCACGCATAAAGATAAAACGCTCCCGCTGCGAGGAGCGTCACGAACAGCGGGGTACCGCCGAGCCGCGTCGCGAAGTGGTCGAGGAACTCCCGGTAGATCGCGTCACTTCGGTGCCCCACCGCGGCCAGCGCCACCAACCCCACCGGTACCGCTAGCGCCACCCACTGCGTCGCGCGGCTCTTTTCCACGAGTCCGAGTTCTAGCAACAGAATCGCGATCACGAACCCGAACGGCACCAAAAAGTACGGCCCGAAAATGAGTTGGTCGCTGGCGTTGGGCAGCAGGTGGAACGACCAGCACAGCAGGAACGCGCGCCCGCACACGGCGACCGCGAGGAACACGAACACCGACCACGGGTAGAACGGCCACGGCCACGGGCTGCCGTTGTCGCGCACGTACCCGCGCCCGCGCCGGATCGCAACAACGAGCGTCAGGAACACCAGCCCCGCGGCCGGTGCGAACCCCCATAGCCCCCACATCAGCGCCTCACTGTGCGGGTCGGACAGTACGGCCACGAGCGCGAGCGGGTACAGGAAGAACAGCGCCAGCGCGAGGTGATACGGCACGCGGAAACCGAGGGGCAACCGCAGCCGGATACTTCGCAGAACGAACTCGGTTACCGCGACCGCGAACGCCAGCCCGCCGACGAAGTACCCGCGCCCGTGGCCGGGGTTCAGCACGAGCAATTCGTCGAACGTGACCGACGTCGAGAGGAACATCAGTACCACGAGCAGCAGCACGGTGCGGACGTCGTTCCACACGCGACCGAACCGCACCAACACCAGCGCGGCCGACGCGAGCAGGAGCGTGTAACCCGCCAGTCCGCCCATTAGCGCCCAAGAATCGGTGTCGCGCTCCCGGGCGCTAAACGACATGCGCAGCCCGAACAGGAACAGCCCGGCGCTGATGACGTAGAACGGGTTGCTCGTGGACACCCACCGGAGAAACGGGTGTGGCTCGCTTGCAGGTGGGGGCGAACTACTTGTGGGCGGGGGAGAATTGGGAACATCGGGAACGGGAATATCAGCCGACGACATGGGTACGACCCTCAAAAACTACGGGCCAGAATAACGATTCGGGGAGATGAAAGATGTGAGAACAGCGTCCCCGCTCGTGCCCGTTACCCGAAATGACGTTCCCCGTAGTGCGCCAGTTCAGGTACACTCACCGCGCTCCAATAAACACGTTCGCCCCAACAGAGTGAACTTCTCATTTGTGGTAACGAAGTGTAACAATTCGCACCGCACCGCAAACTCTCCGAGGGGCCAGAACGTCGGAATACGTTAGCATCGGGTGATTTGCGTTGCGACCTTTCCCGCCCCGCCAGGGGCTTCTTCACGAGGGTTGGGCATGTTTAGCGCGAAGTGGCTGCTGTTGGGCATCCCGGTCGCGGGCGCGGTCGGGTTGGGTGTGGGCGTCGATCAGTGGCTCAGCGCGGCCGGCGAAGCGAAACAAGACCTCAAACCCGCGACCACGCTCCCGATCTCCCGCGTGGTCCTGTTCAACAGTGGCGTGGGGTACTTCTCCCGAAGCGGTGAGGTGGAGGGTGACGCGCGCGTCGATCTCACGTTCCCCGAAAGTGACGTGAACGACCTGCTCAAAAGCATGGTCCTCGAAGATTTCGGGAACGGGCGCATTTCTGCCGTGTCCTACGACTCCCGCGAGCCTATCGCGCGCACGCTCAGCTCGTTCGCGATCAACCTCAACAACAACCCAACATTCGCGGGCATCATCGGCCAGTTGCGCGGGGAACGCATTGAGGTCGCGGTCAGTGCCACGGCCGCGAACCAGCCGGGTAAGCTCACCGGGACCATCGTCGGGGTCGAGAAGCAGAAAGTCCCCGCGGGTACCCAAACCACGGACGCGGAAGTGCTGAACATGTGGTGCGCCGAGGGCATGCGCGCCATCAAGATGAGCGACATCCAGTCCCTCCGGTTCTCGAACCCTGTAATCGAAAGCGAGTTCCGGCGCGCGTTAGAAGTGCTGGCCCTGTCGCATGACAGCCAGAAGAAGGCGGTTCAGTTGCACTTCGCGGGCGAGGGGAAGCGCAGAGTTCAGGTCGGGTATGTGATTGATGCACCGATCTGGAAAACCAGTTACCGGTTGCTCATGAAGGAGCAAGAGAAGCCGTATCTGCAGGGCTGGGCGATGGTCGAGAACCCGACCGACGAGGACTGGTCCACGGTCAAGATGGCACTCGTGAGTGGGCGTCCGATCTCGTTCAAGATGGACCTGTACAACCCGCTCTACATCAACCGCCCCACCGTCGAACCCGAACTCTTCGCCTCGCTCCGCCCCGTCACGTATTCCGGTGGGTTCAAGAACGATGGTCGGGTCGACAATGGTCCGCGGCATTTGGAAAAACTCTCTCTCGCCCCGCCGATGGCCCCGGCTCCCGGCGGTCCTGGTTTCGGCGGTCCCGGTGGTATGCCCGGAGGCGGTCCCGGAAGTGGGGCCGGCGGCTTCGGCGGAGGTGGTGCTCAATTTGGTCTCGCCGACACGCGAGACAAGTTCAAGGAAGCCGAAAACAAGCGGTACGCGCAAGACTTCGGCCGCGAACTCGCGGGCAAGATGAGCACGGGGAGTGTCGGGAATGCCGCAACCGCGGGCGCGCTGGGCGACTTCTTCCAGTATACGATCGACCACCCGGTCACGCTGGTCCGGCAGAAGAGCGCGCTGCTCCCGATCGTGGGTAAGGACATCGAAGGGACGCGCGTCTCGATCTACAACGCGGGCGTGCAAGCGAAGCACCCGCTGCTCGGGCTGCGCCTCAAGAACACCAGTGGCGCGCACCTGAATCAAGGGCCGATCACCGTGTTCGAGGGGAGCACCTACGCCGGGGACACGCGCGTTCTGGACGTCCAGCCCAACGAGGAGCGACTCCTGAGCTACGCGATCGACCTGGGTACCGAGGTCGATCCGAAGGCCGGCGCGGGCAAGCAGAAGATCACCAGCGTCAAGGCCGTCAAAGGCATTGTGACCACCACCACGAAGATCACGGAAGAGACGACGTACAAGGCCGTGAACCGGTCGCAGACGGACCGCACTCTGTTGATCGAACACCCGAACCGCAAGAACCAGCAGTTCAAGCTCGTGGACACGGACAAGCCCGCCGAGGATACCCCCGAGGTGCTCCGGTTCCAAACTCAGGTGAAGGCAGGTGAAACCAAGTCCTTCACGGTCAAGGAAGAGAAGGACGTCGCGCAGTCTATGGCCTTGACTAACGGGTCCGAGAACCAGATCCGGTACTTCGTCTCGCTGAGCGAGGCCAGCGCGGGTCTCAAGGCGAAGCTCCAGGAGGCGCTGAAGATCAAGAGCGACTGGGACGTGACGCTCCGCGAACTGCGCCAGGTTCAGTCCGAACTCCAGCGCCTCAGTGTCGATCAGGAACGGATCCGGAAGAACCTGCGCGAGACCCCGAAGGAAGCGGACGTGTACGCGACGTACCTGAAGAAGCTCTCGGACCAGGAAAAAGAGATCGACGCGCTGACCGCGAAGGAGAAGGAGCACACCGCGACCGAGTTCAAGGCGCGCAAGAAGTACGAAGATTACCTCGCCAACATCTCCGACTGAGAATTGAGGCGCCGAGACGAGTTTCGTAGGTCGGGCTGTGCCCGACGCATAGTGCGAATGAGTGTTCGCGTCGGGCACAGCCCGACTACATTACGAACCGGCCCGCGAGCTGTTGCTCGCGGGCCGGTTCGTTTCATAATCGCGGCCTACACTATGACTGAGCGAAGGCGCCAACAATTCGTCACCGAAAGCCTCGGATGAACCTCTATCGCGACGCGCACTACACCTTTCGTTTCACGGAAGATCGGCTCATTCCGCGGTTCCACTTGGAGGGTGTCGAATCGGGGCACGCCGTGACCGTCTTCGCGCTCACGGACGACGGATCGCGCTCGCACCTTCTGGCGAAAGCGCGCGTGGGGGAGGGCGGTTGGGTGGAACTGGCGGAACCGCTCGTTGTGCGTGCGGGAAGTGGGTTCGTTGCGGTACCGGCGCCGGTATACACGATCCGCGACGAAGCTCCCAACGACGCCGACGGCGTCCGGCTCGTGAACCGGCTCGCGTTCAACGGGGACGCGGAGGCCGAGCTGGTCGAGGCGCTTCGCGCGGGCGGATACGTTCGCGCGTCGCTCGTTGCGGAATGCGAGGGACGAATCGTCGGTCACGTTCTGTTCAGCGATCTGCCGATCGTCACCGAACGCGGAATTGTTTCTGCTCTGGCGTTTGCACCAATGGCCGTGTTGCCGGAGTTTCAGAATCTCGGCGTTGGTTCGCGACTGGTGCCCGCGGGACTCGATGCGTGCCGCGACCGGGGGCACCGGATCGTCGTCGTACTCGGGCACCCGGCGTTCTACCCGCGGTTCGGGTTCTCGCCTGCGCTGGCCGCGAAGCTCAGTTCCCCGTTCTCGGGCGAAGCGTTCATGGCGGCCGAGTTGGTGCCCGGCGCGCTCACCGGGGTTGCGGGCCGCGTCGAGTACACGCCGCCGTTCGGAGCCTGGGTGTGAGTCTGTGATACACTACCTTCATGCTCAACGCTGATAAACCCGCACTGGTTCTCGCGCCGATGGAGGGCGTGACCGATGCGCCCATGCGGGCGGTCCAGGGGGACGCGGGCGCGTTCACTTATGCCGTTACCGAGTTCCTCCGCGTCAGTCACGCGGTCCCACCCCGGCACGTCTTCCGCGACCACGTTCCCGAACTGGACACCGACGCGAAAACGCTGACCGGGCTCCCCGTTCAAGTTCAACTGTTGGGCGGCGACGCGAACCTGATGGCGGAATCGGCCGTCCGCGCGCACGAACTCGGCGCAACGGCCGTCGACATCAACTTCGGGTGCCCCGCACCCACCGTGAATCGGCACGACGGCGGGGCCGCGCTCCTGCGCCACCCGAAGCGCATTCGCGAGATCGTTACCGCGATCCGCGCCGCGCTCCCGCGCACGGTGCCGGTGTCGGCGAAACTGCGGCTCGGCTGGGACGGGATCGGCGCGATCCACGAGAACGCGACGATGGCGGCCGAGGGCGGGGCGTCGTGGATCACGATCCACGGGCGCACGCGCGTCGCGGGGTACGCCCCGCCGATCCACTGGGAGCCGATCGGGAAGGTGCGCGAGCGGCTCGGGCTGCCGGTCGTGGCCAACGGGGACATCTGGACGATTGACGACTTCCGCCGGTGCCGCGACGCGACCGGGTGCCGGCACTTCATGCTCGGGCGCGGGGCGCTCGCGGACCCGCGGCTCGCGCACCGCGTCGCGGCCGAACTCGGACTGCGCCAACTCTCGGAAAACGCTCCCCCGGATGTGCCGTTCGACTGGCTTGCTCAGTTACGGGCGCTCGTGGAGTGGTCGCGCCGGTTCGACATGATGCGGTCTAATAAGAACGTGAGCCGGCTCAAGCAGTGGCTCCGGCTGGCCGCCCAGTTCGGGAGCTTCACGCGCTTCGATGCGGTGAAGCGCGCGGATAACGTCGAAGATCTGTTTGCGGCCCTCGAAGTCCCCAACTGACTTACTCGGTCCCGTCGAGTACGGCCCGTACCTTCCGCGCGAGCGAAGTCGGCGTGAACGGCTTTTGGAGGAACGCATCGGTTGCCTCCACGATCCCGTGGCGCACGATCGCGTCGTCCGTGTACCCGCTCACGAACAGGACTTTGACCCCCGGGCGCTTGGCACGTAGCGCTTCGGCGACCTCGCGCCCGCCCATGACCGGCATCACGACATCGGACACCAGCATGTGAATCGGGGTCGGGTGCTCTACCGCCATGCGCACCGCTTCCACACCACCGCTCGCTTCCAGGACCGTGTACCCGTGCATCTCCAGCGCGAGCCGGGCCAGGCGCCGGACCGTGTCTTCGTCCTCGACGAGCAGGATCGTCTCCGCGCCCCGCGGAACGGTCCGAATTTCTCCGGATCGTGGTCCCGGGCGCGTTTCGTCAGTCACCGGCAGCAAAATTTTGAACGTCGTACCCACACCAACCTCGCTGTAAACGGCGATGTGCCCGCGGTGCGTTTTGACGGCCCCGTACACCATCGCCAACCCCAACCCTGTTCCCTTGCCGACCTCTTTGGTCGTGAAGAACGGCTCGAAGATCCGCGCCTTCACCTCGTCCGTCATCCCGGTTCCAGTGTCCGAAACGGCCATGAGGACGTACCGCCCGCACGGGAGCTCCGGGTACGTGACCGCGTCCTCTTCCCGGAGCGTCACGTTACGGGTTTCGATGGTCAGTTGGCCCCCACGGGGCATCGCGTCGCGCGCGTTGACCGCGAGGTTAATGACGATCTGCTCCGCGTGCGTCGGGTCCACTTTGACCGGGCGCAGGTTCGGGTCCAGCGCCGTCGCCAGGCGCACGTCCTCGCCCAGAATCCGGTGCAGGAGCAGTTCCGATTGCGTCACCACTTCGTTCAGATCGAGGACGCGCGGCTCCACGATGGCCTTGCGGCTGAACGCGAGGAGCTTGGCCGTTAGCGCGGTCGCCCGCTCGCCCGCGGTCGCAATCTCCTTCACGAGCCGGCGCCCCGGGTCGCGCGGGGGGAGTTGCTCCATCAGGAGCTGTCCCGACACGTTAATAACAGTGAGCAGGTTGTTGAAGTCGTGCGCCACACCGCCCGCCAGACGGCCAATGGCGTCCATCTTCTGGGCCTGCCGGAACTGGTCTTCCAGGCGCCGGCGCTCGGTCAGGTCGCGGACCACTTTCGTGAACCCGCGGAGTTCCCCGGACCCGTCGTGCAGCACCGTGATGACGACCCCGCCCCAGAATCGCGTCCCGTCCTTGCGCAACTGCCACGCCTCGTCCTCGAAGCGCCCGCGCAGAACGGCCAACCGCAGTTCCTCCTCGGCCCGACCCGCGTCGAGGTCTTCGGGGCGGTAGAAGGCGGAGTAGTGGCACCCGACGATGCCCGCGGCCGCGTACCCGAAGAGGCGCTCGGCTCCGGCGTTCCAGGTGAGCACGTGGCCGGCCGGATCGAGCATGAACACGGCGTAGTCCCGGACCCCGTCCACCACGAGCCGGAACCGTTCCTCGCTGACGCGCAGGGACTCTTCCGCCGCGCGCCGGTCCGAGATGTCGATGATGACGGCCGAAGCCCGGACCGGGCGCCCCGCCGCGTCGCGCGCGGCGACCACGCTGATCCGCGCCCAGAGGGTGCTCCCGTCCTTTCGCCGGTACCGCCGGTCCGCCTCGTATGAAGCGCCCTCGGCCCGCCCGATGTGCTCGTACTGGCGCAGCACGTCCTCAGGTCTTCGGGGTACACAAAGTCCGACACGGCCCGCGCGCGCAGTTCCTCCTCGGTGTACCCGATCATCCGGCAGAACGCCTGATTCGCGTTCAGAATACGCGCATCTGGCGACAGCTCGACCATTCCAGCAGTGGTCGCGTCGAAGAACGCCCGGAACCGCCACTCACTTTCGCGCAGTTCCTCTTCCGCCAGCTTCCGATCGGTGACGTCCTGCACCTGACCGACGTAGAGCGCCGGGTGCCCGCGCTCGTCGCGGACGAGCGACACGCTCGTCACCCCCCACAGGATGTGCCCGTTCTTGTGAACGTAGCGCTTGTGCTGAACGAAGTGCGACGCGCCGGCCAGGAGTAGTTCCCGGCGGGCGTAGCTCTCGGGCAGGTCGTCGGGGTAGGTCACGTCCGCCGTCGACATGTTCAGCATTTCGGCCTGCGTGTAGCCGAACAGCCGGGCGAACGCGGCATTGGCCCGGAGGAACCGGTGGTCCAGCGCCGTGATGACCATCGGCACGTGGGAGTCCTCGAACGCCCCGCGCAGCATGGCCTCGCTCGCGCGCAGGGCGTTCTCGGTCTCCTTGAGTGGCTGAATGTTTCGGCTGGCGCCGACCAATCCCACAATTTCCCCGTTCGTGCCGCGCAGGGGCGTTTTCAGAACGAGGTGCCAGCGCTCGCGCCCTTCGGGGTCGCGCACCAACTCTTCTTTGTTGAAGACCGTTTCGCCGTCGCGGAGAACGCGCAGATCGTCTTCGTGGTACTCCTGCGCGAGATCGGGTGGGTGGAAGTCGAATCCGGTTTTTCCCGTGATTGCCGCTTCGTCCGCTGCCCGGACCAGTCCGACGTGGGCCTGATTGCTGACGACGAACCGCGCGTCCGCGTCCTTTGTCCAGATGGCGATCGGGAGGGCATCAATGAGCGTGCGCAGGAGCGTCCGCTCGCGCCGCAAGGCGTCTTCGGCCACGCACCGCTCGGTCACGTCGCGGAAAATCAGGACCGCGCCGAGGATCGCACCGTCGTCGGCCCGGATCGGTGCGGCCGAATCGTCGATCGGGCGCTCGGTGCCGTCCCGGGCGATCAGAACGGTGCCGCGTGCTAGTTCGGCGTTCTCGCCGTCGGCCAGAACTCGCGCTACGGGGTTCTCGACCGGTTCCCGAGTGTGTTGGTTGACGACCCGGAACAAATCTCCGATCGGTGCGCCGGTGGCGTCCGCGGTCGCCCACCCGGTGAGGCGCTCGGCCACCGGGTTGAGCACCGTCACTAATCCCTGCGTATCGGTGGCGATCACCGCGTCGCCAATGCTCTCCAGCGTCACCCGCAGCTTCTCGCGCTTCCGCCACAGTTCTTGTTCGGACCTGAGGCGCGAGTTCACTTCGGCTTGGAGGTGGTCGTTGGCTTCCGTCAACTGAGCCGTGCGCTCGCGCACGCGCTCTTCGAGTTCCGCCTTGAGGCGGGTGAGCTCCTCGTTCGCCTCGCGGAGCTGCCGGTTCGCTTCCTGGATCTGCTGCGCCCGTAGGAAGACCTCGGCTTCGAGCCTCTGCCCGCGCGCGATCAGGTCGTCCGCGCGCTTCTCGTGGTCGATCCCGCGCAGGCGGAGGTGAACGAACTCGGTGACGTCCTCGACGCGGTGGACGATGTACGCGACGCGCCCGTCCGGTCCGAGCACCGGCGAGTTCACGGGGCTCCAGTACCGCTCCTCGAACCCCCCGCCCTCGTCGCTCGGGCGCCGGACGTCGTACTTTTGCACGGCCATCGCGTCCGGCTTGCGGAGGTCCAGCGCGCGCTCCAGGGACGCGCGCAGGTTGCGCACGCCCGTGGCCCCGGGGTCGTTCGGGTTGTCCGGGAACACGTTGAAGATCCCGCGCCCGAGGATCGCCGCGCGCTCCGTCATGGTCGCGCGGAGGTACGCCTCACTGACCGCTGCAATCGTAAAATCGGGGGAATTAGAGAGCAGAACGAGGTACAGCCCGGGGGCCGACTCGAAGAGGAGCCGAAAGTCCGGGGGCATAACTTCGTATAGCATCATCGGGGGCGCTCGTCGGACGAGGGTCGATCAGATGATTCACGGGCCTCGCGAAGTTCGGGATAAACGGGGCCGCGCGATGGAACCTCGAGTAGACATACCAAGCATTTTTGGAATATGTCACTAATGGCAATTGTCCGAGCGATTAACTATGCAGAATATCGAACGGCAACTGCGCGGAGCAAGGCAAAATTGCGCCGATTCGTCACGGCATAAGGGGCGGTGTTTAGAAATTTGAGGTCAGAAATGGGAATTCAGCCGGCTGTGGAACGCGCCGTCCGCTCGACGGGCCGGACGCGAATCAAGGGGCACAAATATCCTGATTTTGCAGCCAAATAAGTGAAATATCCGCACCGCTACAACGGTAGTGTTCGATCGGCCATTATTCCCCAGCGTCGAGTGTGGCTCGCATCAGTGCCGCGATGTCTGTCGCGTTCTCATCACCCTGCGCCTGTAATGCGCGGATCACTTTCTCCCGGCGCTCGGTAGGGTGGTTCTGGTTGAGTTTCTGCTTCCCTTCAATTTTCGTGATCTCGATCCGGAACCCGACGATTTGCGGCAGGAGCCGGTCCACGAACGTGCCGGACTCGTCCATCACCCACGGGTTCGGCAGAGCGGATTCGTAGTAGGTGACGGTGCGCCGAACGATGTCGAGTAGCGCGTCGCGTTCTTCGACAAGTGTCGCGCGCCCGGTCACGTGAACCGCGACATAGTTCCAGGTAGGGACGACGTGTGTGCTCTCGTACCACGTCGGCGAGATGTAGGCGTGCGGCCCGCTGAACACCGCGAGTACAGGCTGCGCGACTAGTTCGCGCCAGTGCGGGTTCGCGCGGGCCATATGACCAACGAGTGTGCCGTGTGTGCCCGCGTCACGGTCGAGAAAGAAGGGCAAGTGCGTCGCGAACGGTACCCCGTCCACGAGCGACACGAGCACGCCGAAACTGTGGCGCTCAATGAGATCGTGGAGCGCGGTGCGGTCGGTCTCGGCGAAGTACGGCGGTGTGTACACGAACGGTCCTCGGGGGAGTTAGCACAGACACATCTCGCGTGCGACAAGTTCGCACGGGAAGCATGGGCAATTTGGCGCTTCGAGGGAGACAGCGGAGTCATTATCGGATTTAACGTCGCGCGCCGGGCACCTCGACGAATCGCAGATTTTCGTACCGCGAGTGGCACGCCCGCTGCGTTACTACTCGCATCGAACACGCGAACGGGTCGCGGTTCGGCAACAAATACAGTGCGAGATTCACGATGACCCCCGTGGATGCCCTCTCCGACCTGACACAATCCACCCAGATTGACGCGACGGCCCCCCGATTCTTCCTCGACCCCGCAATCGACGCGAACCCGGACGACGGCGACTGGTGGCTGGACATCGGGGGCGTGGATCTGCCCGGCTCCCTTGCCGTGTAACCATTTCCACGCACACGACTCGAACTGTAGTTTTTACGCGATATTTCCGAGGGACGTTCCGGCGCAAACGATCATCCCTTGAGGCGTTACGAGGTCAACAGCAACGAGCGCCCGGCCCACACTTGAGGAAATCAACGTCATGGAACGCGAACTCGACGTGTTGACGATGCTCCTGCTCGACCCGTGTCTGACGGCCGACGAAGCGGCCCGCGAAGCCGCCGCCCGGCACCACCTCGCGGTGGTCGTGGCCGAAGCCCGCGACGAGCGCCTCTCTCCCCGCGCCCGTCGGAGCCTCCGGGCTGAACGCGCACCGGCCGGTGACGGTCCGGCTGTCGGGTTCTGATTTCGCGCGACCAATGACGTTATCAACGAGGGCGGGCCGTGGAAGATCCACGGATAATGTATGCTATACGGAGTTATTACGGTACGGCGGTGTGTACACGAACGGTCCTCGGGGGAGTTAGCACTCACACTTCCACACTCCACCGGCCGGCTGACATCCTCGCGGCCGAGGGCCTCACCAAAGATCAAGTGGCG
>HG799465.1:333899-423018 GCA_000531095.1 Gemmata massiliana
TCTCGCACGGCCGGTGTCAGCCGGCCGGTGAGATTCCCCGGCTCGTCTCCGAGAAGCACCTGTCAACGAACGAGTGAATTTTTACCCGCTCCTCGGGTCGGGGCCGGTAACAACGACCTACTTCTTTTTGCAATAGCTGATTGAAAGAACTGCGAACGCGGTGGCGAGTTCGGGCAGGTTTTCCAGGAACGCGCCGTTGGAGTTGACCCAGCTCCCGTTTTCCTTCTGGCGCTTCTTGAGTTCGTCGAACAGCTCCTGGCGCCAGTCGTGCTTGGTCCCCTTGGCGTCGGCGAACTCGTCCTCGCCGAGCGCGTCCATCGCCTTGGCGAACGTGTGGTAGTAGTAGTACAGGCCCGAGTCCTTCTGCCCCGGGTTCTCGGTCACGGTGTAGTGCTGGCGCACCCAGTTCACTGCGGCCTGGACGCGCTTGTCGTCCTTGCCCACGCCCGCGTACAGGAAGCTCTTGAGGCCCGCGTAGGTCATCCCGCCCTCGCTCCGCAGCCCGCCCTCGGCGGTCAGCTTGGGGCTCTTCGGGTTGTCCGCGTCGGACAGGTTGTAGACGAACCCGCCCTTGTCGGCCTCGCCCGCCTTCTTCGCGAACGGAAGGTTGTTGAACTCGTCGCTCGCCAGGTTCTGGCTCCGGCTGATGTAAACGAGCGCCCGCTTGATGGACGGGTCGTCCTTGCTCACGCCGGACGCCAGCAGCGCCTCGACCATGAAGTGCGTGTTCGACATGTCCGGCCGTGCCCGCCCGCCCGGTTTGTCGTACCCGGCCCCGCCGAAGTTCGCGTCCTTCTCGGTCAGCCCCTCGGCGAACTGGAGCGACTTCACGTACTTCCCAGCGCTCTCGATCACCTTGTCGTACTTGCCCCCGGCGTTCGCCTCCTTGAACGTCATGATGGCGAGTGACGTCATGTAGTTGGACAGTCCCTGATCGTACACGCCGCCGTCTTTTTGAACCTTCGATTCGAGATACTTGAGCCCCTTGGCAATGGTCGGGTCTTCGGCCGAGACGCCGTTCTTGATGAGTGCGGAGACGATGAGCGCGGTCAGCCCCGGCTCGCCGGACCGTGGGGTTCCGAAACTGCCGTTCTCCTTCTGAGCCGTCTTGAAGAACGTGAGGGCCTTGTCGACAACGGCCTTCACGTCGTCGGCGCTCGGCGCCGCGAACACGGTCCGCGGGAAGGCGACCAGCGCCGCGGGCGCAACGGCAGCAACTTTGAGCCAGTCGCGACGGTTCAGATGGGACATTCGCAACCTCGAATTTTAGGGGGTCGGGGCAAAGGCGAAGTGTAACCGGTGCGCCGACCCGACAGTGGGCGCGCACAGGCCCAACGCCAGATTACGCGGGAATCCCAGTGGGGGGAATGGATAATCGTTGACCAGGCGCGGGCGAGAAATGACCAGGGGAAATGAAACGAAGGCACGGGGTTTTGCCCCCGTGCCTTCGTTTGTGTTGTTATTTCAGCACTTCTAGTTTGATGTCCTTGAAGCGCACTTCGAGCGGGCCACCACTGTGCAACTGCAACCCGACTACGCCCCGTCGGGCGAGCTTATCGTCCGTGTAGTCCGTACACAGGTTGCCGTTGATCCAGATCTTCACGTGTCCGCCCACGGCCTCCACGACGTAGTCGTTCCACTCGTCGGGCTTCACGAACCGCTCGCCGCCCTCCTTCGCGAGCAGCCCGCGCCCGCTCTCCTCGTAGAGCTTGCCCCACCACCCGGCGCCGATGTCGGCCTGCGGGCCGCGCATCTCACCGTCGGGGAGCGGAACGCTGCGGAACTGAATCCCGCTGTTCTCCTTGTTCGGCGCGAGCTTCACCTTGAGCGAGAGCTTGAAGTTCTCGACCGCCGCGTGCGATTTCAGGAACGTGTTCTTCTTCAATCCTGTGGTGGACTTACCGACGATCTCGCCGTTGTCGACCGCCCACAACCCGTCGTCGCCGTCCCAACCGGTCAGATCCTTGCTGTTGAAGAAGTCCTTCGCGTTGTCGGCCGTGGCCAGGAGCGGCACCTGCCCGTTGGTTTGCAGGTACGCGATCAGCGAGCGGAACTCGTACTCGCTCGTCTGTTTCAGAATGTCCTCGGGCATCATCGAGAGTTCCGACGCCTTGCTGCTCGCGATGTCCTTCGAGGAGATGGTCAGCGTCTCGCGCTCGGTCTGCACGGTCAGCACGCCGTTCACCTCGCTCTTCACGATCCCGGTCACCACGCGGTCGTCGGACAGCACGATGCGCGTGGCCGCGTACTCTTTCGGAATGACCGCGCTGGGGTCGAGGATGTTTTCGAGCAGGTAGTCGATGTTCGAGCGGTTCGCCCCGGTGATCTCCGGGCCGACCTTCCCGCCCACCGCATAGAGCGTGTGGCACTGCATGCACGTTTTTGCGAACACGGTGCGTCCCAGGTTTACGTCCGGCGCCGGCATCGCGGCGTTCGTGAGCTTGGCCTTCCACGACGCGATCAGCTTCTTGCGCTCCTCCGGGGACTCGCGCACGACGCCCCACAGGTCCGCGATGCGCTTGTCAATGGCCGCGTCCTGGTACCCGCGCAACTGGCGGACGATTTCCGCGGGCACGTCGGTGGCGGGGATCTTCTTGTCGGCGATCGCGTTCATCAGCTCCTTCGCGAAGCCGGCGCGGGCGGCGAGCGTCGCCACCGCGTCGCGCTTTTCCGCGAGGTTGAAGTTCGCGTATTGAGCCAGGATCGCGGCCGGGGTCTTCGCGTCGTCAAACGCGGCCAATCCTCGCAGGGCGGCCGTCCGGAGATTCTTGTCCGCGAGCGCGGCCTGGAGGAGCGGCGCGGTTTCGGCATCCTTCGCGTCGACCAGCGCGGTCAGAGCCGCGAGTCGTGCGGCGGAATCGGCTCTCGCGTCGGTCAGTACCTTGCGCAGCGTGCCGAGCGCGTTCTTGTCGCCGAATACGACTGCGAGCCCGAGCGACTGCTGGCGAACGCCCGCGTCCGGGGACTTCATGAGCGCCTCGAACGCGGCGCCCCACCCCTTCGGCATCGGGAGCGAACGCTTGCCCTTCGCGCCCTCTTGCAGCCCGTGAAGGTACGCGACCCGCTGTTCTTCCGTCTTCGACTCGGCGAGCGCCTTAGTGAGTAGATCGAACGCTTCCGGCGATCCGAGCGCCCCGATGCGCCGCGTTGTACACTGGAACACAAACGGAATCTTACCTTCACTCGCAAGAGCTAGCGCCTTCACAGGATCTGCTGCGCACAGCGGTTCGAGCGCGTACCAGTAGAGGTACGGGAGGTTGTGGTCGGTCGCGTCTTCGGTGTGGGCGAGCAGGGCCGCAATGATCGGTGTTCGGTTCTCGGTCCGCATCCGTTGTAGGGCGGAAGCGATCGCGCCGCGCACCACCGGGGACGGTCCCTTTTCGGCAAGAATCCGAATCGATTGGTGCAACTCGGCCGAGTCCGGCGTTTTCTCCGTGCCGAGCCGAACGCACCAGGCCGCCACCTGCGGGCTCGCGTCGCGCAGCATCCGCGTCGCGTAACTGCTGTCGCCCAGCCCTCCCACCGCTTCCAGCGTCCACAACAAGCGGAGCCGGACCGCCTCGTCCGGCGTGGAGATCGACCGCCGGATCAAATCGCCGTACCATTCGAGGACTTCCGGCTTGGGCTTCTCGCCTTCTTTCCAGGCGCCGTTCGGGTACCGCTCCTGTAGGATGCGCCGCGCCGTTCGCGCGTACCAGTCGTTCGCGTGCGTCTGATACCCGTACAGCTCCTTGTCGCTGCACTTCGACAGATCGAGGTTCTTGACCGGCTTCGCGTCCTTGTGCGAGATCTTGTAGATGCGGCCGTTGATGCGGTCCCACTTCTCCGGTTGGTTCAGGTGACAGATTTGTTGGTCGTACCAGTCGATGAGGTAGGCGTTGCCGTCCGGACCGGATCTTAGCGCGAGCGGGATCGCCCACTTGTCGTTGGTCAGCAGGAAGTCCGGGTTGCGGTCCGCCACGTACCCGCTGCCCTTCGGGGTGACCACGTCCACGTTGATGCGGTGGCCGTGCAGGTTCCCCATGAACAGCTTGCCGTGGTACTCCTTCGGCCACGCGCCGCCCTGGTAGCACATCAGGCCCGCGTGCGCGTGTCCGCCACCGACGCTGTCGCTGCGCCCGTTGCCGCCGTGCGGGTTGGCCCCGGCGTAGTGCCGGTGGACCGCGATCGTCTTGATGTCGTCGTAGGTGTACGGGTTGAAGTCGGTCCCCGCCTGGCGCATGTAGCGCCCGCCCTGGATGATGTGCCACATGTGAGGGATCACACAGGCTTCGATGAAGAAGTCGCCGGTCGCGTTGTAGTCCAGACCCCACGGGTTCGACGTGCCCCGCGCGAACACCTCGAAGACGTGCTTCGTAGGATGGTACCGCCAGATGCCCGCGTTGATGGGTGTCCGCTGATTGTCCGGCGTGCCCGGCTTACCGACGCGGCTGTGCGTAAACACGCCGTGGCACCCGTACAGCCAGCCGTCCGGCCCCAGATGAAACTGTTCAGCGTCTCGTGCGTGTCCTGGTAGCCCCAGCCGTCGAGCAGGATTTTCGGTTCGCCCGCGGGCTTGTCGGTCTTCTCGTCGTGCGGGACGAACAGGAAGTACGGCGCGGCCCCGATCCACACGCCGCCGAACCCGACCTCGATGCCCGAAACGAGATTCAGTCCCTCCATGAACACCGTGCGCTTGTCGAACTTCCCGTCGCCGTCGGTGTCCTCGAAGATCAGGATCTTGTCGCCCAGCGCCTTGTCCTTCTCGGGGAGCATAGGCCCCTTCGCCGGGTTGCGCCGCGGGTACACATACGCCTCGACCACCCACAACCGCCCGCGGTGATCGATGCAGAACGCGACCGGTTGGTGAACGTCCGGCTCGCCCGCGAACAGCGTGACCGAGAACCCGTCCGGTACGGTCATCGCTTGGGCCGCGTCGAGCGGCTTTAGCCCCGCGTGCTTGTAGGCGTCCGCGATGCCGGGTAGTTCCGCCTTCGGGCGCTCGGGGAACGAGGGCTTCTTCTCGTGGAACCGGAAGTCGTCGAAGTTGATGTGCCCCCACCCGCCCGCGTCCTTATCGACCACGCGGACGAAGATCACTTTGTCCTTGAACTTCGTCAGGTCGACGGACACCCGGCGCATGTCCTCTTCGTCCGTCCCCGTGGCGCGGAAGATCACGTCCTTCCCGCTCACGATCTCGACGCACGTGTCGAGCGTGTGCGACCCGCCCCCGACGAGGAAACTGGCCCACGGGTGCGTCACCTTGAACGGCGCGCTCGTGAGCGTACCGGTCGGCTTGTCGCCGAACTTCTCGTAGCCGCCGATCCAGAACTGACCCTGGTGCCGGCTGCGGTTGTCGTTGCGCCGCGCGAACACCGTGTCGCCCTTGATCGGTTGGCCCTTGAAGGCTTCGCCCTCCGCGGTCCAGTCCTTCAGGTCGCCGGTTTCAAAGTCGAGATTCAGCGCTTTGCCGTCTGTGCTGACCGGCAGCACACCGATGTCGTTCGGGTCGGGCTTCGGCTGCGCCGGCGCGAGTAATGCGAGAGAAAATATCAACGAATTCATGCGGTCGCTCCGGAGGGAGAGTCACGGTACTAACGTGATACCCGGAGCCGCACATCCGAACAAGTATGTAACCGGTATGTGCGATGGCGCGCTTTGGGCAGTGATCCGAGACGTCGGACGCAACCGCGGACGCGCCGCGACGTGTGGCGGCTTCAACGCCGCTTGCTTTTCCCACGAACCTCGGTTTAACTGCGCCGGTCGGGTATCATGGCTGACGTACCCTCGCACGAGAGCCGCCCATGCCAATCACATTCAATTGCCCTTGTGGGAAGACGTTGCGCGTTCCCGACGAATCCGCGGGGAAGCGCGCGAAGTGCCCCGTGTGCCACGCGATTGCAGCCATACCCGAAGCCGAACCCATATTCGAGATCGTGGAAACGCCGCCCGAACCGGTCGAGGTTCCGCCGCTAATTCCGCCAAAGCCTTACGGCAAGCCACGTTACGATGACGACGAGGACGACAAGACGCCTTACGGTCTGATCCAGCCAGCGCCGTCCAGTTCCACACTCGACCGCCACGGCCAACCGCGGAAGAAGGACGGGCTGCCGAACTTCAACAAGGGGCGCAAGAACTACGGCTAACGCCCGCGCCCGTTATCCCCTCACACGCCCACGGTACCCCATGCCCATTGCGTTCGATTGTGCTTGCGGACGGCACTTTAGTGTCGGCGATGCATTCGCCGGCAAGCGGACCAAGTGCCCGTCGTGTAGTGCCCCGCTCACCGTTCCCGTACCCGAAACAACGTCGGAACCGAGTCACGCGGAAGACGAGGCGTACCGCGCACTACTGGAAAGCCCCGATCCGGAACCGGTGGCGACCGACTATTCGGCCCGAACCACCCCGCAAACCGACGAGGACGGGCGCCCTAAAAACGTCTCGGCGATTGGGAAGCCCCTTTCGTCCAAAAAAGCTGCCAAATTCACCAAACCATCGGCCGAAGAATGCGCGGAGCGGAAGGAACGCAAGCGGCGCGAGGGTCGCCCATACGACCCGGAACGTCCGCGGAAGGTTCTGTACATGATCGGTGGCGTACTGATGATTGTCGGTGGCGGGGCGTTTTGTTTTTTCTCGATCAACGAAGGTATTTCGATTCGCGGGGGTGTTTTCGGTTTCATGCTCGCGTTCGGGGGTGTTGGCACGTTCTTCCAGGGCGTTACTGGTGATTTCAGCGATGATGCGTGACCGCGCTTTGAGCGCGGCTCGCGTGGGCCACGCGACCTGTCGTTCTTGTTGTCACCAAAGGCTCGTGTTCTGAAACGATTGGACCGGGAACGGGCAGGAATAGCCCACTCGCGCGGTCGACCTCCGCGTATACAATTCCATCAAGGCGAGCGGGGGGCGAAAGCCCCCTGTTTCTGTTGGTGCTCGCACTCACGGAGAATCCCATGTCCGACGTTCGCGAAACGCAGCTCCTCGTCATCGGTGGCGGCCCCGGCGGGTACCCGGCCGCGCTCCACGCCGCCGACCACGGGATCAAGGTCACGCTGGTGGACGAGGGGGCCAAGCTCGGCGGCGTGTGTCTCAACCGGGGGTGCATCCCGAGCAAGGCACTGCTGCACACCGCGAAGATCATTCGCGAAGCACACGAGATGGCGAATTTCGGCGTCACGTTCGGCGAGCCGACGCTCGATCTCGCGAAACTGCGCGATTTCGTGCAGGCGAAGGTGGTTGGCAAGCTGACGGGCGGTATCGGCCAGCTCACGAAGGGGCGCGGGGTCGACGTGGTGAAGGGGCGCGCGGTGTTCACGTCGCCCAACACGGTCGAGGTGACCGGCGACGCGCCGCAAACGATCAAGTTCCAGAACTGCATCATCGCGACCGGGTCGCTCCCGGTGGTGCCGAAGCCGTGGCAGATCAACGACGACCGCGTGATGGACAGCACCGGCGCGCTCCTGCTGCCGGACGTGCCAAAGCGCTTCCTCGTGATCGGTGGCGGGTACATCGGGCTGGAGATCGGCAGCGTGTACGCCGCGCTCGGCAGCAAGGTGACGGTGGTCGAAGCGCTCGATCGCATCCTGTTCATGGCCGATAAGGACCTGGTTGATCCGCTCGAACGGAAGCTGAAATCCGAGTTCGAGGCGATCTACACGAGTACGAAGGTGATGGGGCTGGAAGCGACGAAGGACGGCATCGTCGTGAAGCTCGAAGGCGCGGGGGCGCCGGCGTCGCTGACGTTCGACCGCGTGCTCATCTCCGTCGGGCGCCGGCCGAACTCGGCGGGGCTCGGACTCGACAAGGCCGGCGTGAACGTGACCGAGAAGGGCTTCATCCCCATCGACAAACAGCGCCGCACGAACGTCCCGCACATCTTCGCGATCGGCGACGTGGGCGAGGAACCGGGCCTGGCGCACAAGGCCACGGCGGAGGCCCGCGTCGTGGTGGAAGTGATCCACGGCGAACCGGCGGAGTGGAACCCGCGCGCGATCCCGGCCGTGATCTTCACCGACCCCGAAATCGCATGGGCCGGCATCACGCAGAAGGAAGCCGACGAGAAGAAGATCCCCTACGAGGCGCTGAACTTCCCGTGGGCCGCGAGCGGCCGGGCCGTGAGCATCGCGCGCACGGAGGGGCGCACGAAGATGCTCGTCGACCCCGAAACCAAGCGCATTCTGGGGGTGGGGATTGTGGGTGCGGGTGCCGGCGAGATGATCGCGGAGAGTGTCCTGGCGATCGAAATGGGCGCGGTGGCGCGCGACGTGTTGGAGAGCATCCATCCGCACCCGACGCTGAGCGAAACCGTGATGGAGAGCGCCGAACTCGCTTACGGCGCCGCCACGCACGTCGGCCGGCCGCGCAAGGTCGCGCGGTAGTACACGCGGCCCGTCGGTAACTCGAAACCCGGGGCCAATTGTCCCGGGTTTCGGGGTAGAATGCTCCCCATCTCCCCGAACGAGAACAGGAGCGCTCCGTCGTGCCGACCCCGACCCCGCTGACCGGGTACACATCGTACAAGGGTTTACCACCACTCGCCGGGCTTTGCACGCTCGAAGAGGCCGCGCGCCCGGGCCTGTCCGTCGAAGAATGCGTCCGGCGACTGAAGCGCTTCCACTACTGCTTCAAGCGACTGCACCAGATCCTCACGGCCCGCATCACCGCGGAACCGATCTACGAACTGAAAACCGCCTTCGCGCACCACGCTTATTTGTGTGCAGAACACGTCACCGCGCTGCGCACGCGCATCGGTGAGATGCGCGAGCCGCCGTTGGGACTGGAAGACGTCCCGCACCCGGCGCTGGAAGCGTATTTCGACGAGATCCAGTGCGCGCCGACGACGGAAGACCTGATTTGGAGCGTTTATCAGCGCGCGGTCCATTACCTGATTACGGAGATCGAGTTATACCAGCGCGAGACAAACCCTCTGACGGATGCTCCAAGTCGCCGTGTGCTTAAATTCACTTTGTTGGAACTCAACGAGGTGAATGACTTCGGGCAGGGGGCAATTAAGAACTTCCGTGCGCCTTCTGGGGGTTCGACTTGGTTGAACATTCTTGAAGCGCTCTACGAGGCGGGTGATGGCGTTTACGATTCGGAGCTTGATGTCGGGCAGTACATCGCGCGGTTGCGCCAGTACTCCAAAACGCCCTACCAGTATGACCCGCTCCCCAAGCGCGACGAGCGGTTCTCGGACCCGTGGAACCAGGGTGTGAATGCCGAATCGTTCCTGTACGACCCAGCAAAACCGGCGCGCGCAAAGGCGCTCATGATGCTCTACAAGCGCCTGCGCGAGATCGACGTGCCCGAAATGATGGCGTCGATCATCACGCAGACGCCGGGCAAGCCGTGGGGCTATTACCGCGACATGACCCGCCAACTGTGGGACGAGGCCCGGCACGCGATGATGGGCGAGGTCGGCTTCGTCGCGCTCGGCGTGGACTGGACGAAGGCGAAGATCACGTTCAACTGGTCGTACCGGCTCAACACCGAGTGTACCCCGATGGAGCGGCACGGTGTGCTGTACTTCATTGAGCAGGGGCTCATGCCGCGCACCGGCAAGCGCTACGAGTTCGAGGTCGCGCGGGACTCCGGGCTGCCGCTCATGGCGACGCTGCAGGACTTCGACTGGGCCGACGAGGTGCTCCATTCGCAGATCGGGCGGGCGTGGTACGTGCCGCAGTTCGGCAGTCTGAAGGAATCGCTCGACTACGGCGACGCGGCGTGGTCGAAGGTGCTGAGCAACTGGGCGACCGTGAAGGAGCGGGGGCTTACGCAGCACGAGAACTGGTGGCCCGCGGTGTACGCGATGGCCTGCGCCGCGGAAGGCGTGCAGCCGGACGCGGTCGTGCTCGCGTTCGATGAAACCTACGAGGGCAAGCGCGCGGACCTCCAGCGCATCGCGGCGGAGTAGGGGCTGCTTATAGGGTGTCGACCCGTGGGAGCATCAAGTGGGGTGGTTCAGCAACGCTTTCGTGTTCGCTCAGGAGCCTCGCTGGAAGGCGCTCGCCAGGTCCGGTGTTCGGTGCGCGGGGATCTGGGGGTACAAGCACCACACGCGGGACATCTGGCTAGCGGCCCTTCCCGCAACGACCGACGAGAAACTCTCCCCGTTCGCGATGGACGTTCCGACGGACTTTCGCACCGACGGCGCGGTCGCGCCGCATGCTCTGGACCGGTTCGACAAAGTCGCCCGGGCGCTGATTACCGAGTACCTGGATCTGTGTGTCGGGTACGTTCACTTGACGCTGGCCGTGGCACAGCGGGCGGGGGTGCCAACTTTCTTCTTCGCTGCCGACGACGAGTTCCGTGACGTCGGGTGCCGAGCAAATCCCAACGGGCTGGAGCAGTTCGCTGGCAAGTTTCCCGATTTCCTGGTGCGGTACGGGGACCGGCGGATGACCGTTCTGGTTCCTCATGTGGAGGGCCTACAGTCCTTTCCGGCGACCCGGCTCGAACGCTGTCGGCGGCTCAAGGACGTAACCGTGATCGCACACGACTCGCCGCCACCTCCTCTTCCATCGGCCCCGCCTCGGTCGCGGCGACGCATCCGGGCTACGAGTTCCGCTGGTGCAGACGACCTGGCCCGGTGGGGAACGTTCTACCGCTTCCCGGTGGAACTCTGGCCTACGGCGGCGGGCGCCCCCGGCGAAATCCTCGGGCTCGGCACGTGGGACGTGTGGGACAGGTTCGACGACAACTTTGAGGTCGTGTTTCGTGGGCCGGGCAAGCCGCCCAAGCGCTAGATCCGTCGAGCCGACCGCTGCACCCGTGGGCATTAACCCGAAGGTGGGGACTGGGGAGTAGCTCTGGGCATGCGTCGTACTGCTAGGATTCCCGCGAGCAGCACGGTCACCGCTCCGATTCCCGTGGCCATTCCGAACAGCACCGGACCGACGCCGACTTCCGTAATCATGTGCCCCGCGATCAAGTGCCCGAGCGGGGCGCTCGCACTCAGGGTCATGGCCCAAATCGCCATCACGCGCCCGCGCACTTCGTCCGGCACTGCGAGCTGGAGTGCGGATTGTGCCGTGGCGAGGAACAGAATCATCCCGAAGCCGATCGCGGCGCAGCACCCGTCCGCGGTCCACGCCCGGTCCGCGAACCCCAACCCGGCCATTCCCCCCGCGCACACCGCAACACCCATCAGCATGAATGCCCCGCGGCGCGACACGCTCCCGAAGGTCGCGGTCATGAGTGCGGCCCCGAGCGCGCCTGCGCCGAGCGAACTCAGCAGGAAACTGTACGCCTCTTCTTTCAGCCCGAGCCGGAGTTTCGTGTACGCGGGGAGCACCGTGATGATGGGCCAGCCGAACACGCACAGTGCGAACGTGAGCAGCACGACGGCCCCCATCGCGGGGTGGGCACGCAGATAACCTACACCGGCCCACGCGGAGGTGACGGGTTTTTCGTGTACCTGGGGTTCGGGAATGCCGCGCAGCGCCCGGAGTACGGCGAGAAAACTCAGCGCGTTCAGCGCGAAGCACGCGGTCGCGCCGATGGTGACCGCGTTCGCGCCGTCGGGCAGGTAGGGTACCAGCGCGCCCGCGCCGACGAACAGTACGCCCGCCAGTGCTGGGCCGACGGCACGCGCGGAATTGAAGACGAGCGAGTTCAGCCCGACCGCGTTGATGAGGTCTTCTTTGGGCACGAGGTCCGGCACGAACGCGAGCCGTGTGGGGAAATCCACGGCCTGAATCACGCCGTTGAGTGCGATGAGAGCCAGTACGAGGATAGGCGTCGCGAACCCGCACCCGACCACCGCGGCAAGCGCGAGCGCGTTCAGGAGAAAAGCCGTCTGCGTAGTGGAAACGAGCTGCCGCTTGGGGTACCGGTCGGCGAGCGCGCCGCCCCACGCTCCGAGTAAGAGCGTCGGCCCGATCTGGGCGACGAGCAACCACGACGGCCAGCGCGGGTCGTTGGTGCGCTCGTACATCAGCCACATGAGCGCGGCCGACTGCATCCACGTGCCGACAAACGAAACAATCTGCCCCGCGAAGTACCGCCGGTAGTTCGGGTGCCGCAGCGAGCGGAAGGTCGTTTCCTTCAACGCGACCCACAATCTGCCGTCCATAGTCGTGAGTCCACAGTCTGCGATCCGCCATCGTTCCTTCACATTCGGCCGGCGCCGGTAGCAAAGAACGACGGGCTATGAACTCATGACTATGAACCGGTCCTCAATCGGGAGTTCGGAGGTGGTGAATGCGGGATGAGAGCCACCGCAGCGGTGCGCAACGTCGGGTCGCAGATGCGCTCTTCTCACAGAAAGGATGAACGAAACACCCACTCAACATGAGGAGCACGACCATGATCCGCAAGATAATCCTGTCTGCTGTGATCGCCACCGCGACTGTCGCCGGCCTGACCGCGACGCCGAGCACAGTTGAAGCTGCGTCGCCGGGTACATTCGACCGCGACCGTCACCGGGTCCGGTTCGAGGTGCAAGTGCGACACCGGGGACACTGGGACACCTACGGCACGTACCGTGACCGTGACGAAGCTCGTCGCGTAGTTCGGATGCTCGAACGTCAGGGGAAAGACGCGCGGATCGAAGTGGAACGGGACCGCTGGTAAGCAGATGTGAGTGCAAAAAAGGACCGGTCGCGGACTTCGGAGCGTCGCCCATTCACTCCGATGTACCACGACCGGTCTGAAGGCAGAATACCTGCGCGACACAGTTGTGCATACCCGAAGTGGGCGGAAATTCCTCGGACACCAAAAGCTAGCGTCCGAATTTCAGACAGGGCGCGAACGGAAGTGACCCGCATCGAGTAACTTTGCATATTCCTGCAATAAAGTTCGCGCCAAAAAATATACCAGCAGTCACTCAGAAACGTACTTCGAGGCCCAAGTGCCTAACAGCTTGCACAGGTCCGCAGTGCCCAGATCCGTCCCGATGTAGCCGTCGAAGTTTTCGACCTGCTTGCCGAGCGCAAAGTCCGCGACGTAGCGGTCGATAGTCTTCTTCGCAACGCCGGTCGTCGCGTGGATCGCGTTGGTGTCGTGCCCGGCACGGTGCAGCGCGAGGATGAGGTGCGGGCGCCCCTTGGAAATCTCCGTCGGCTCCGTCAGGAACCGGTACGCGCGCCCCACGAATTTCGGCGCGTCCGGTTTGCCCTTCGATTTCTTCAGTGACAGCCCCACGCGCGAGCACGAGAACACGGGCGCGGTGCGCGGAGTTGCGGCTTCGACGATGTGAATGGGAGATGTGGTGTCCCAGATTTTCCGCTGATTAATGGCGCCGTCCAGCACCGCGACACTCGCGGTTTTCGTCTGCGCCAGCAAGTGATCGACCATCACGCACGGCCCGTCGAGCATTGTGCCGTTGTCCGCAACAACGGTGCGGATCAGGATGCCGAAGTACGAAGTGCCATCACCAAGCGCGATGTCGAGTCCCTTGAACGACCCACCGCGGTACTCGCCGCGAGTACGGTGGAAGTACCAGCGCCCGTCTTCGAGCTGAACCGGGTCGCGGTGGGCGAACAGGTCCGGATGTGCGCCGCCGGAATAGTACACTTCGAGTTCCGCGAACCGGTACCGCCCGCCCGCTACGATGAAATCGCAGTTATTCATCAGGCGCCCGACGATCTCCGCGAACCACGGCGCGAAGTGCTCGTCGGTAGTGACGTGCGCCGGCTTGTGACCCAACTCAGCGAGAGGAGGCATAGGCAGTCCAAGTTATGTGTGGAGCAGAAGTAAATTCGGGTTCGCAGATTCTGTTTCGTGGAGCGAAGCACGTTCACTGCACCTTCAGCGCCCGTACCCACTCCGCGGCGCGGGCCAGTTCGTCGTCGGAGAGGCCGCCGGGGCGGTGGATCGCCGCAGTCACGGCCCGGCCGCTCGTTTCGTCGGTCGCGGTCACCTCGATCCGGCCGTTGGATGCAACTCCGCACTTCACTCGCACCGGCGCGCCCTTCGGCAAATTGGGCGGCAGCCCCTCGATCCAACACTCCCCGACCGGAATACACGCCTCGGCCTGGTGCGCTTCCCCCTGCAAAATGCGCACGCGCACGCGGGTCTGGTTCTCTGCGGCGGTGAAGTACATGCGCGACACGGACGCCGGCAACTGCGTGTTCTTCAGAATGAGTTTGTCGTTCACGCGCTCGGCCCCCGAACGCACCTCCACCCCGAGGCTGTGCGCGTTCACGCTGATCTCAACCACATCAGCCAAATCAGGTATGGCGGGCAGCGCGGCTCCCACGTCCATCGCCGCGGACGCGATCCCCGCGTGAACGGCCGCACCGCGAGCCACCACCTCACTGACCGCGAGGCTCCGGTCCGGCGACTTGCCGGTCAGGTCCGTGAGCATCTGCGTGCAGGCCGGCATGTGCGTGCTGCCGCCGACCATGAGCACCTTGTCCACCGCGTCCCAGGTCAGTTTGGACTGCTTCAGAACCTGTTGCGCGGTGAGGCGCGTGCGAACGAGTAAGTCGCGCGTGAGCGCTTCAAAGTCCGCGCGGGCGAGCGGGAACGTGAACTTGTGCCCGCCGTGGTTCACGGTGAAACTGGCCTGTTCGATCTTACTCAGCGTCCGCTTCACACGCTCCGCGGTAGAGAACAGGTGAACGAGCGCCTGCGGATCGGTCCGCGGGTCGGCCCCGCCCTGGCGCACGAACTGATCGGCGGCCCAGTTCACGAGGCGCTCGTCCCAGTCGCGCCCGCCGAGCCGCACGTCGCCCTCGATGGCGAGCACCTGGAACCGCTTGCGCCCGAGCTTCACGAGCGTGACGTCGAACGTCCCGCCGCCGAGGTCGTACACCAGCACCGTTCGCGGCTGCGTGACGTCCTCGCCCTGCTGCGCCGAGTACGCGAGCGCCGCGGCCGAAGGTTCGTCGATGATGTCGATGACGTTCAGCCCCGCGATCTTACCCGCGTCCATCGTCGCCTTGCGGCGCGTGTCGTCGAAGTACGCGGGCACGGTGATGACGCACCCGGTCACCGGCCCGAGCTGCAGCGCCGCGTCTTGCGCGAGTTTCTTCAAAATGACGGCCGAAAGCGCCTCCGGGCGGAACTCGCGCCCGGCCACCTGGGGGCCGTAATCGGGCAGCCCCATGCGCCGCTTAATGAGCGTCGCGACGCGGTCGGGCTGTTCGAGGGCCATATCGAGCGCGGCCTGCCCGACCACCGCGGACCCGTCCGGCGCGAGGTACACCGCCGAGGGCGTGAGTATCTCGCCGTCACGATTGGGCACGGTGAACGGGCGCCCGCGATCATCGAGCGCTGCGACGGCACAGAACGTGGTGCCGAGGTCGATACCGATCAGCGACATGGGAAAATCTGAGTGCGGAAAGAAGAACGGAAGACCACCTCGATTCTAACGCAAATCGGCCCACGATGTGAGTGAAGCCCTTCCTTGTCGCGTGACAAAGAACGAGGGCGCTATTGCGATCGTCCCCGCCCTCCGAGTTTTCGATGAACGCGACCGTTACCATTTTCCCGTTCGACCTGTTCGGTAGTGCCGGCACCGGCGCGGGGGCGCGGCTCCTCGGCGACGCGGTTCACGAGATCCTCGACGACACGGACCGCGAAACGCGCCCGTGCCGGGCCGACGTGCTGCGCGGAGCGGTCCGGGTGAAGGAGTTCGCGTTCGAGACGCTCGCGGAGGTCACCAACTGGCGCAAGCACGGGCGGCAGGCCGCACGACAGGCACTGAAGGCCAAAGAGTTCCTCCTGTGGCTCGGCGGCAACCACCTCGCCGCGCTCCCAGTTCTTGAAGAATTGGGGAAAGACACACTCGTGGTGCAGTTCGACGCGCACCTCGACGTGTACGCCTTCCACGACACCACCTCCGAACTCTCGCACGGCAACTTCCTGACGCACTTCGAGACGCCACGCCCGCGTCTCGTGAACGTCGGGCACCGCGACCTGTTCCTCACGCCGGAAGAGATCAGCGAAACGTTCGAGGCGGTCTACCCGGCGCGGGACGTCGCGGGAGATGTGACTCGCGTGGCTGCTGAACTGCGCACCAAAGTAAAAGCGGCAAAGCGCGTGTGGATCGACATCGATTGCGACGCACTCGACCCGACCGCGCTGCCGGCCGTTCACGAACCGCTCCCGTTCGGGCTGGCGCCGCCCGCGTTCCTCGCGCTGTTTGAAGCGGTGTGGGAGGGGAATGTTGCGGGGGTATCGATCACCGAGTTCGATCCCGGTCGGGACGTGCGTGACACGAGCCTAAATTTACTCGGCTGGCTCGTCGAATACGTGCTGCTCAAAGCCGCAGCGCGTGCGTCCTGACCAATTGCGGCCAAAACGCACGCGCCGAGTTGCTTTCGCGAAGTGGCTCCGAACTCACTCCCAAGAATCGGTATCGCGAGCCACCCTCAGCACCTTGTGCTTCACGGGCGTTGCGGACGATTTCGCGACCGCAATACCGATCGCCGCTAACCCGCCGGCCAACAACAGGCCCCCGATCACGATCCCGACTACCAGGAGAGCGCGCGAGCGCCCGTTGGATTTGACGGCGTGATCGTCTGCGGAATTTTCGGCCTTGGAATCGGTCGGAGCGGGGGTAGCCGGCGCGCTCGGGGCGGGCGAACTGGGGGCACCCGCCGCGGGGTTCGTCGGAAGAATCGGAATCATTTCCTGCGCCGCGTCCGGTTCGGAGGGTGCCGGGTTGGTCCCGGCCGGCGGGCGGACCGGAGGAGCGGACGGTGGGAAGGACGGCGGCAGAGCCGGAGGCCCCAACGGTGCGTGTCCGAAATCGTGCGGGGTCATCCCGTTGGAAAACCGCGCGCCGCAACTCGGGCACTGCGGAACTAACGGTTTGATCGGCCCCCTTCTCACTACGTACTTACAGCCCGAGCAGCGCCACTCGTCGGACAGTCCGCCTAGGTCCATACCCGGCGGGCGCGGGATGGTGGGTGGGCGGAACGGCGCAATGGGCGGGCGGCTCCCGGGCAGGCGCCCGGGTTGTGCGGAAGCGGGTGACAGTAAGAAGCCCAGCCCCAACGCGGAAAAGATGCCGACGATGGCAAAGCGCACGCGAAAAGGTGATGGCCTGGGCACGGCAGTAGGTCCGGAGGTTTAATAGAAGGGGACCGGCTGATGTTGAAAATAATGTACCCCCTACCGAACCACCACACAATCCGGAAGTCGGTCGCGATTTCGTTTTAACGGTTCCCGGAACCGACTTCCCGGGCGCGCCCGCGCCGGTCGAGTACCTCGCGAATCCGGTTCGCCAAACTGAACGTGGTGAACGGTTTAGGAACCAGGGCGTCGGAAACCGCGGTCAAGTGTTCGCGCGGCCCCTCGGCGGTGTACCCGGACATGAGCACCACGCACGCGGTCGGGTACAACCGGCGGAAGTGCTGGGCCAGCGCGGACCCGGTCATCCGCGGCATCTGGACGTCGGACAGCAGCAGGTCGATCGAGCCGCCCCGGGCCGCGGTCAGCGCCTCTTCGCCGTCGGTCGCCGGGATCACCGTGTAGCCAAGGTCCGTCAGCGCGCGGTGGAGCAGCCCGCGCACCTGGGCATCATCCTCGGCCAACAGGATCACTTCGGAGCCGCCCCGGAGCGCCGGCACAACCGGGGGGGCGTCGCAGTGCGCCTTTAAGCCACCGACCCGCGGGAACAGGATATCGAACCGGGTGCCGGTCCCCGGGGCGCTCTGCACCTGGATGTGCCCCTCGGCCTGCTTCACGATACCGTACACGGTCGCCAGCCCCAGCCCGGTCCCCTTCCCGACTTCTTTTGTGGTGAAGAACGGCTCGAAGATCCGGGCCACCACGTCCGGGGTCATCCCGCACCCGGTGTCCTCGACGGTGAGTTGGACGTAGGCCCCCGGCGGCACCGCGGCGCCGCCGAACCCCTCGCCCGGGAGGAGGTCCGTGTGGGCCGTCGCGACCGTGACCCGCCCGCCCCCGGGCATGGCGTCCCGGGCGTTCACCACCAGGTTCATGGCGACCTGTTCCATCTGGCCCACATCGCCGCGCACCTCGCTCGCCTCCGGACCCAGCCGGTACACCAGTTCGGCGCCCGACCCGAGCATCCGCGCGAGCATCCGGTGCAGGTTCGTGAGCACCTGGTTCAGGTCCAGGCGGACCGGGGCGATGATCTGGTTGCGGCTGAACGCGAGCAACTGGCGCGTCAGCCCCGCGGCGCGCTCGCCAGCACTGTGGATCTCCCCCGCGTACTGGACCACCGTTTCGTCCCCGCGGCGCAGCTCCATGAGCACCGCCGCATACCCGTTGATGACCCCGAGCATGTTGTTGAAGTCGTGGGCGATGCCCCCCGCGAGGCGCCCGAGCGCGTCCAGGCGCTGGGCGTGCTGGAGCGCCGCTTCGAGGGTGCGCCGGGCGGTCACGTCGGTGGCCAGGCCCGCGACCCGATGGGCGCCCCCGTCCGGTCCCAGGATCGGGAACGTGCGCTCCTCGATCCACCGCACCAGCCCACCGGGGGTGACGATCCGGTAGCTGGCGGACCGCGGGCGGTCCGGGTCCGGGGTGCCGAGGTGCTGGTCGAACTCGGCCCGGTCGTCCGGGTGGACCCGGGCGCGCCGGGCGCCCGGGTCGGCCAGCGCCTCGGCGACCGGCGCCCCGAACACCCGCTCCCAGGCCGCGCTCGCGTAAATGAGCCGCTCCCCCGCGACCTCGTACAACCAGAACACCGCGTCGATGTGGTCGGCCAGTTGGCGGAACCGCTCCTCGCTCTCGCGCAGGGACGCCTCGGCCGCGAGCCGGTCCCGGACGTGCCGCGCGCTCCGGAGCGCGCGGGCGATGATCTCGGGCAGGGACCGGAACATTTCCGGCGACTTGACCACGTAATCGAGTACCCCGGCCCGCATCGCCGCGACCGCCCGGTCCTGGTCCCCCTGGCTCGTCATCACCACCACCGGCAGTGCCGGCCCCGCGCGCTCCAGCAGCTCGGTCGCGGACCCGTCGGGCACCCGGAGGTCGGCCAGGATCAGGTCCGGCGCGTGCGCGCCCAGCCACAGGCGCGCGGCCGCGAGGCTGTCGACCACGCTCACCCGGTACTCGTCGGGGCGCCGGTCCAGAACGCGCCGGCACAACTCGACGTGGGCCGGGTCGTCTTCGAGCAGCAGCAGTTCCAGTGGCATGGTCGGGCCTTGTGCGTCACGGGGCCGCCCGGCGCTCGTGGGCGGGCGGGTGGTTCCGTTGTCCCCAGTAGACCACGAAGTCGGCGAGGAGCTGGTCCAGCGCGGTCAGCTCGATCGGTTTCGTGAGGTAACTGTTCGCGTGCAGGTCGTAGGCCCCGCGCACGTCCGCGTCCCGCGAACTGGTGCTCAGGATCACGACCGGGATGTGTGCCGTGTCCGGGTGCGTTTTGAGCGACCGCAGCACCTCCAGCCCGTCGGCCTTGGGCAGCCGCAAATCGAGGAGGATCACGTCGGGCCGCACGGCGGTCGCGAACGCGCCGCGCCGGAACACGTAATCGAGTACGGCCTCGCCGTCCTCGACGAGAACCAGGCTCTTGACCACCGGGTGCCGCTGAAGGCACCGGCGCACCAATTCGGCGTGATCGGTGTTGTCTTCGGCGTGCAGGACCAGCAAGGTCCGGTTCGTGTGGTCCGACATGATCGGACTCTGTTGGGCGCGTATTCCGAACCGGTGTGACCGGGCACATCCGGTGGGCGTTCGCTGGGTACGGGAGTGAGCGTTTTCAATATAGGCTACATTTTGACACGCGCCAATGAATAACCCAAACGGCTCCCGCCCGCGCCCGAAATTTATGAGAGCCGACACCACACGGAATTACTGCGCGCCACGAGCAGAATACGTTGCCATCACGGGGGCTTGTGCGCGAACCGGGAACCGATTCCGTATCCCTCACGGCGAACACAATTTAAGAAACAGAACTCGTGGCATGATGGTCCGCTCCGTCACCTCCGCATACGTCTGCACGCTCACACGTGAACACGAGAAAAATGATAAATGAGGCGACCGTTCCGCCCACGTGCCCGCTCAGAGCGTGTATTCGGTGCGGGTGTCGTGCCCGGGCAGGTCCACCACGAACGTCGAACCCGTACCCGGACCCGCCGACTCCACCCACACACGCCCACCGTGGAACTCCACCACCTTCTTCACCAACGCCAGACCCACACCCGTACCCGGGGACTTCGGGTCCAGCTTCTCGAACAGACCAAAAATACGCTCCCGGTGACGGGGCTCGATCCCGATACCCCAATCCCGAACCGACACCACCACGCGACCCGACGCCACCACACCCGACACCTCCACCACACCACCACCACCGTACTTCACACCGTTCTCCAGCACGTTCTGGAACACCTCCACCAAACGACCACGGTCACCCAACACCACACCACACACCCTACCCGACACGCGCAACAACACACCCGCCGCGCGAGCCGGACCCGACACCCGCTCCAGCGCCTCACCCAACACCTCCGACAACACCACCGGCACCAGTGGACCACCCACGCGACCCACGCGCGACAGGTCCAACAAGTCATCCAACAGCGCCATCATCCGGTCCGCCGCCGTCGTGATCCGCAACAAATCACCACCCGCACTACCCAACTCACCCGACGCCAAATCCTGACTCAGAGCGTCCGCGAACCCCTTGATGGTGACCAGGGGGCTCTTCAAATCGTGCGACACCGTGTACGTGAACTGCTCCATCTCCGCGTTCCGGCGCTCCAATTCGCGCACCAGTTCGCCCTGGCGCACCTCCCACTCCTTCCGCTCCGTCACGTCGATGTGGCACCCGAGCACGCGATACGGCGCGCCGGTCGCGTCCCGGAGCACCGCGCCGACCGAGTTGAGCCACCGGTACGAACCGTTCTTGTGGCGCACCCGGAACTCCACGGAGAAATCGGCCCGGTGCCCGTCCAGGTGCCCCCGGATCTCGCCCTGCACGCGGTCCCGGTCGTCCGGGTGGAGCAGTTCGATCCAGCGCGCGTACTCCCGCGGAACCTCGGCCCCCGTGTACCCGAGCTGGTCCTCGAACTCGAGGGACACCAGCGCGTCCGTGCGCAGATCCCAGTCCCACGGGGTAAGCCGGGCCGCCGCGATCGCCGTGCGCAGGCGCTCCCGCCCGTCCGCCAGTTCCGCCTGCGCGCACTTCAGGTCCTCGATGTCGGTGCTGGTTCCGTACCACCGCACGATCGCGCCGGCCGCGTCCCGGGACGGCACCTGCCGGTTGATGTGCCACCGGTACGCGCCGTCCGCGCGCCGGATCCGGAATTCGTTCACCTGGGGCACCCCGGTGCGCAAGACCTCGGTCCACGTGTCGAGCACCCGGGGCAGGTCGTCCGGGTGAATCACGCGCGCCCACGCCCTGCCCCTCAATTCGCCCGTACCGATTCCGGTGTACTCGGATGCTTTGACATTCAAGTGGGTCACCGCCCCGTCCGGGTCCGCGATCCAGACGATCTGCGGGATCGCGTCGGCCAGTTCCCGGTACCGCCTGTCACTGGCGGCGAGCGCGTCCGTCGCGTAATGCCGGTCGCGCGCCATCAGCAGTGCCAGTAACGGCACCCAGAACCCGCCGGCCAGTGCCCCGGGGATGACCGGGACGGGGACCGCGAACCACACCCGCAACCCCTCACCCACCGTGGCCGAAAGTGTGACGCAGGTTGCAAACGTAATAAGCGCGCCGTCCACCCGACTACGGCGCGCGTGCAGAATCGCACAGTAAAAGCCGAACACATTTGAAACGTACAGGGGGATCATAAACATGAGGAACCCCCAACCGGCCGGCACAGTTCGCGGCACGATAACAGGCCCCCACCCGCCCAATTCACTCCGCTCCACACTCGTGACGGTGGGGTTCATGGGTGCAACCAAAACGTGCCAGGCGAACACCGCGATCAGCGCCGTACTCAGTGCCCCCAGGAACCGCCAGTTCCGCGCCCCGGTGAACAGCGCCACCGTCCAGTTGTTCGTGAAGTACATCACGCTCCCGACGGCGTACCGGGCGCGGTACGCGCTCTCGGCCTCCGCCGCGCTCTCGCTTGTAAAGAGTGCGACGAAGATCACACACATCGCGGCCCGGATCGCGCACTCCGCACCGAACACGGCGAGCAGCGTCTCCCGGCGCCACAGGAGCCAGAGAATCAGGTAGTACAGCGCGGCGAACGCGAAGAAGCCCACGAGACCCGTGAGCATCAGTACGAACGGAGACACCGAAAGCCTCGTCAGTTGGTGAGGCCCCGAACCCTTGTGGGTGGGGCGGTGGTAAGAGCCGCGTGATCCGCTCAGTGTTGTTGTTCGGTGCGTGTGTCGTACCCGGGCAGGTCCACCACGAACGTCGAACCCGTACCCGGACCCGCCGACTCCACCCACACACGCCCACCGTGGAACTCCACCACCTTCTTCACCAACGCCAGGCCCACACCCGTACCCGGGGACTTCGGGTCCAGCTTCTCGAACAGACCGAAGATCCGCTCCCGGTGACGCGACTCGATCCCCAGCCCCCAGTCCCGCACCGACACCAACACGCGACCCGACACCTCCACACCCGACACCTCCACACACCCGCCACCGTACTTCACACCGTTCTCCAGCACGTTCTGGAACACCTCCACCAAACGACCACGGTCACCCAGCACCACACCCGGAACCGCACCCGGCGAACGAACCACCGCGCCCGCCACGCGCGCCGGACCCGACACGCGCTCCAGAGCCTCACACAGCACCTCCGACAACAACACCGGTACCAGCGGACCGCCCACGCGACCCACGCGCGACAGGTCCAGCAGATCGTCCAACAGCGCCATCATCCGGTCCGCCGCCGTCGTGATCCGCAACAAATCACCAACCGCGCCACCCAACTCACCCACCGCCAAGCTCTGCCCCAGCACACCAGCGAACCCCTTGATGGTGACCAGGGGGCTCTTCAGATCGTGCGACACCGTGTACGTGAACTGCTCCATCTCCGCGTTCCGGCGCTCCAGCTCCCGCACCAGGTTCCCCTGGCGCACCTCCCACTCCTTCCGCTCCGTCACATCGGTCAGGTACCCGTGCCACTGGGTGCTCCCGTCCGGAAGTGCTTCCGGAACCGCGCGGCTCTCGCGCCAGCGAACGCCCTGATCGGGCAGTACGACCCGGTACTCGACGTGCAGCGTGGTTAGCGCCGCGGCCGACTGTTCGACGGCCGCGCGAACCGCGCCGTGGTCGCCCGGGTGTACGTACCGGCCCCAGTCGGCCGACTCCCGCCCCTCTTCCGGGGCGACCCCCAGCATCGCGCGCAAGCCCACGCTGGCGAACGGAAAGTACCTGTGCCCGTCCGGGCACTCGCGGTACTGGTAGAGCGCCCCGGGAACCTGGTCGGTCAACTTCTGGAGCAACTCGTCCCGCTCCCGGAGCCGCGCCTCGGCCGCGCGCCGGGCGGTGACGTCGCGAACGTTCGCCACGATCGCCCGAACGGACGGGTCGTCGAGCTGGTTGGTGCAGACCAGTTCCGCCCACCGGTAGGTGTCGTCCCGGTGCCGGAGCCGCGCTTCGACCCGGAACGCCTGGCGCGGGCTGCGGAGCGCGGCGCCCAGGGCACCGGAGGCCGCGCCCGCGTCGTCCGGGTGAACCAGGTCCAGCACCCGCCGCCCCCGCAACTCGTCCGGCCGGTACCCGAGCATATGTTCGACCGCGGCGGAGTGGTACAGCGCCGCGGCGCTCCGGTCGAGCAGGGCGACCGCTTCCGAACTGTTCTCGATCATCGCCCGGAATTGGGTCGCCCGGCGGCGCACCGCGACCGCGACCCACAAAGCCAATGCGGTCGTGGACGCGAGAAACGCCCCGGTCAGCCCGAGTTGCACGCGCTGCCGGGTGTCGACCAGGTGGGCCACCTCGGTTTCGTCCGCGTGCGCGGTGTCGATCGCCAGTGCCACAGCCCGGTCGACCGCGGCCCGGTGCGCAGCGAAAAGCGGGTCCAGTTCGATTTCGAGCACGCGGATCGCGGTCGCACGGTCCCCGCGCCGTAGCGCGGGAATCAACTTTTGGTCCACGGCGTCGAAGATCGCGAGCGCGGACTCCCGGGACGTTTCGGCCACCTGAACCTTAAGCGGGCCGTCTTCAAGGGTGCCCTTCCAGTGCTCGAGGCTCTCGAAATAATTGGCCTTGAGGCGCCCGTACTGATCGATCTGGCGTTCGCGGTCGTCCGGAACGGTCGCGCGCGTCATCAAATGAGCACACAAGTACACTTCGATTGCGCAGAGCGGCGGCGGCATGACATCGGCGAGCAGCCGGTTGTTCGCGTCGATCCGCTGGTAGTACGGTCCGTTGACTTTAACGACAGAAAGCGTGTGCGCCGTGTACGTACCGTACCCGATGGTCGCGACGAATACGAAGCCGGTGAGGAACAGCAGGCGCGCTTCGGTAGTTGCCACGGTGTCCGTGAGTGTGCGATTGTGGTGCCCGCACCGCGCGGGCCGAGATCGCTCCCGATCGGGAGTACCCGACTGAGGGGAATCCGGCCCGGACCCGCGACCGGGCACGACAGTGCCTCCCGGTCGTCAGTCCCGCGAGTTCGAGCGGGTTAGGGATGGTCTTGACCGAAATTTAACGTGTGGCGCGGGGACTGCCAAACGCAATGTAACCACTTTGGCCACCGGGCCAGCGCCCCGAAGCGGTCCGAGTTCTCAACGAATGGGTTTCATAGACCGCCCGCTCGGACGAATCGAATGCGCAGTACCCGCGCCCCCGTTTTGCTTGAAGGCAATTGCGTGCAGTCACTTATGCCAAAGTAAAAGGCCGAGTTCGGCTCCCCGGTATCCATTTTGGGGCACGAGATCCACGTCCCCAACGTTTGCAATAGAGGAGTGTGTCCCATGCTCTATTCAGTACCAGTGCCGCATGAACGACGCGGATACCGGGCCGGCGAAAAATTGTGAACCGCCGCGCTTCATACAGGTGCGTTCGGCGTCTCAACCGTGGGGAACCGTGATGGAGGGGAGCACCGAGTTCCGGCCGGTAGAAGCGTATACTGAATATCTTCGCCTTCTTGCACGCCTCCAATTGGCCCCGCAACTCCGGGCGAAACTGAACCCCTCCGACGTGGTTCAACAAACGGTCCTCCAGGCCCACACGCACCGGGACCAGTTCCGGGGGCGCACCGAGGACGAATGGGTCGGGTGGCTCCGGACGATTCTCACGAACGTTCTTACGACCGCGCTCCGGGCCTACGGTCGGAAGGCCCGCGACGTCGGGCGCGAGTGGTCGATCGACGCGAACCTGGAAGCGTCCGCGTCGCGGATCGAGCAGTGGCTCGCGGCCGCGCAATCGTCCCCGAGTCAGCGGGCGTCACGGCACGAGCAACTGGTTCGCCTGGCCACCGCGCTGAGCCAGTTGCCGACCGATCAGCGCGAGGCCGTCGAGTTGCACCACCTGGGCGGGTACACAGTCGCCGAAGTGGGCGAACTCATGGGGCGCACACGGGCCGCGGCGATGGGGCTGATTTTCCGCGGGCTGCAACACCTGCGCGAGTTGCTCGGTGAGGAGGGAGAAGATGGTGAGCAGTGACCTCGGGGCCGATCCCAACGACCGGCTGAATTCCATACTGGTCGATTACGTCGAGGCACTCGAACGCGGGGAGCGCCCGGACCGTCGGCGCCTGCTCGACTCGTTCCCGGAATACGCCCGGGAACTCGCCGCGTTTTTCGCGACGCGCGACCGGCTCGACCGCATCGTTGCGCCGATCCGCACGCTCGCCGGGAGTGGCATCCGCCGCGGGCTGCAATCGACCCAGGTGGACACGCGAACCGACACTTCGCCCCCATCCGAGATCGGGCAAATCGGTGATTTCCTGCTGCTCCGAGAGGTGGGGCGCGGGGGCATGGGGGTCGTGTACGAAGCGGAACAAGTATCCCTGCGGCGCCGAGTCGCCTTGAAGGTACTGTCGTTCGCCTCGGCACTCGATCCACGGCACCTCCAGCGGTTCCGCAACGAAGCTCAAGCCGCGGCTCAACTCCACCACACGCACATCGTGCCCGTGTTCGCGGTCGGGGTCGAGCGCGGGGTTCACTATTACGCGATGCAGTTCATCGAGGGTCAGAGCCTCGCCCAACTCATCGCCGACTTGCGCACCGCGAACAGCCGATCGAGCGCCACCGCGCTGTCCTCGAACCACGACACGCCGATCGTGACCGCGAACTCGGCGGAACGCGGATCGCGCGGTCGGGCGTACTTCCGCCGGATCGCCGAGCTGGTGAAACAAGCGGCCGAGGCACTCGAATACGCGCACCAAGTCGGGGTCGTTCACCGGGACATCAAGCCCGCGAATCTGATGATCGACGACGCCGGGCGCCTCTGGGTCACGGACTTCGGGCTGGCGCAGATGCGCAACGACACCGGACTGACCGCGACCGGCGAGGTGGTGGGCACGGCCCTGTACATGAGTCCGGAACAGGCCGTCGGCCAGCGCGGGGTGGTGGACCACCGCACAGACATTTACTCGCTCGGGGCCACGCTGTACGAGCTACTCACGCTCACCCCCGTATTCGATGTCGAAGACGGCCGCGCGCTGCTCTACCAGCTCGTCCACCGCGACCCGCGCCCGCCCCGCACGGTCGACCGCTCGATCCCCCCGGAACTGGAAACGATCGTCCTGAAGGCGATCGCCAAAGCCCCGACCGATCGGTACGCCACTGCCCAGGAATTCGCTGCCGACCTCCAGCGGTTCCTGGACGACCGCCCGGTGCTGGCGCGCCGACCCACGCTCCGGGACCGTGCGGCCAAGTGGGTCCGGCGGCACCGCCTGTTAGTGGCGGTCGCGGCCGGGTGCTTCCTGCTGACGACCGTCGGTCTGGCGATCAGCACCGCACTCATCGCGCGCGAGAAAATCGCCGCGGAAGACGCCTACCAACGAGAGTGCCAGGCCAAAGAACAGGAACGTCAGCGCGCGGAAGAGGCCGAGGCCCGGCGCCTGGAAGCCGACCAAAACTACCTGCGCACCCGTCGGGCGGTCGATTTGTTCGTCGAACTGAGTAACGAGGAGCTGTTCGATTTCCTCCCGCTCACCGGTCTACGAGTGCGGCTGCTTGAAGCGGCCATCGCGTACTACCAGGAACTCAGCGAGAGCCGCGCGGACCCGCTGGTCCGTGCCAATCTCGAAACGATTCGGGGCCGAGTCGCCCGACTACACGAAGACCTGGGCGCGCTCAACGTGGTGAGCACGCTCTTGCTCCTTGAACAACCGGTGGTTCGCGCGGACATCGGGCTGACCTCGGACGCGATCGACCAGCTCACCCCGACCCTCGATCGGCTCCGCGCGTACCGACAGAGTTCGCCATCGCAGCCCGAATCGCCGAAGTCACAGATCGGAGAGATCGCCGCGGAAGCGCTCAAAGAGGTCCAGAAGGTGCTCCGCGTGGACCAGTATCTGCGACTCCACCAGATCTTCCGCCAGATCCCCGGACCGCACGTTTTCGGGCGCCCCTCACTGGAAGCGCTCGGGTTGTCCGACGCCCAGCGGGTCCAGATCCGGCGCATCCGCTCCGAAGCGCTTTACGCCTCGCTTCGGTTGTGGAGTACGGCTGAAACGCGGAGCGCGAGCCAGCCGGAGTTTGAAGGGATGTGGGCGCGAACGAACGAACGCATTATCGAGGTACTGACTCCCGCCCAACGCACCAAGTGGGCGGAGATGGTCGGCACGCCGGTTCAGGGGGAAGTCAAGTTCCCGTTGCACTCGTCCACACGCCCGCGCTAACGCCTTCCCGGGCGGTCGATTAAAAAATCGATCGCCCGGCGCGCTTCACTCATCTCGCACCGGCGTCTCCCCTCCCAGACCGACACGCTCCGCCCCACCCAACGGCACCGCGGCTGACCGCGTGCGCACGGCCGGCTCGTTTCGCATCAAGGAGAGAATTGTGCAATTCCTTTCACGGCCAATCTTTGTGATTGCGCTGTTCCTGTCAGGCACCGGGTGCGCGAAGCCGGGCGGCGGGCCACCCGGTGGCGGACCGCCCAGCGGTCCCGTTGATGTCGAGGTAAGCACGCCGGTCCGCGGTACCGTCACCGACGCGGAGGTGTTCACCGGTCGCACCCAAGCGGTCATGTCCGCCGACCTCCGCTGTCGGGTGTCCGGCTACCTGGAGAAAGTGCTCTTTCGCGAGGGCGAGGACGTGGAACTCGGCGCGCCGCTGTTCCAGCTCGAACTCAAGCCGTTTGAACTCGCGGTGCGCCAGGCGCGGGGAACGCTCGAACAGCAGAAGGCACAGTTGAAGTTCAACGAGGCGAACTACACGCGGATGAACGACACCTACAAGCAGGGTGTCGGCAGCGTAAGCGACCTCCAACAAGCACTCTCGTCCCGGGACGCTTCCGCCGCGGCTGTAGAAACCGCGACCGCAGCGCTGGAAACGGCCCAACAAAATCTCGCCTGGGCAACTGTCCGCGCGCCGTTCGCCGGGCGCATCAGCCGGCGCCAGGTGGACCCGGGGAACACGGTCGCGGCCGACACCACGATTCTCGCGTCGCTCGTCCAACTCGATCCCCTGTACGCCTACTTCGACATTGATGAGCGGACCGTTCTGCGCGTGCGCTCCCGGTTGGCTCCGAACGGCGCAACCAAGTCCGATCAGGCGCTGCCCGTTTCGCTCGGTCTGTCCGACGAGCGCCCGGAAGAGTTCTCACGTTCCGGAGAGCTGAAGTTCACGGACAACAAGGTGGACCCGAACACCGGAACGCTCCGCGTGTGGGGCACGTTCGCGAACCCGAAGCGGGATCTGCACCCCGGGCTGTTCGTCCGCGTGCGGCTCCAGGTCGGCGCCCCGCGATCGGTGCTGATGGTAGCCGAGGCCGCACTCGGTTCGGACCAGGGTCGCAGGTACGTCTACGCCGTTGATGCCGAGAACCGCGCGGCCCGGGTGCCGATCGAAGTCGGTCCGCGTGCGAACGGGCTGATCGCGATCGAAAAGGGGCTGACGGGCGACGAGCGCGTGATCGTCCGTGGGTTGCAGAACGTGCGCCCGAAATCAGAAGTGGTGGCGAAGGCGGTCGAGATGCCGCGAGTCAAATCGCCTCCTACCGGCGCGGGGCCGTCGGCGGCGGGTCCGGGAGGTGGGCCAGCGGGCGCGAGTGGCCCCACAACCGGGGCGCCTGCTCCGGCCCCATCCGAAGGACCGACGTCTCGCCCGCCCGCGGGTTCGGGTGGCCCGCCGGGTGGCCCCAAGAGCGGCAAGTCGGGTCGGTAACCGCTCCGATCCACCACATGAGACACCCACATGCTGAGTTACTTCTTCATCGATCGACCGGTGTTCGCCACCGTCCTGTCGCTCGTCGTGACGCTCGCCGGCGCGGTCGCGTTGGTGAATCTGCCGATGACGCAGTACCCGCCGATCACTCCGCCGAACATCACCGTTTCCGCTAGCTACCCCGGCGCCAGCGCGAAAGTCGTGGCCGACGCCGTGGCAGCGCCGATCGAGCAGGAGGTGAACGGGGTCGAGAACATGCTCTACATGTCCTCGAACTCGGCCAACGACGGCTCGTACAGCCTGAGCGTCACGTTCAAACCAGGGACCAACCTGGATTTCGCCCAGGTGCTCGTACAGAACCGGGTGAACCTGGCCCTTCCGCTGCTGCCCGACGTGGTCCGCCAGGCCGGAGTCACGACCCGCAAGCGGAACCCGGACATGCTCATGGTCATCAACCTGTATTCCCCCACCGGGGAGTACGACCAGCTCCACCTCAGCAACTACACCGCCATCAACATTCGCGAAGAACTGGCGCGAGTGAAAGGGGTGGGCGACGTCGGGCTGTTCGGGAGCCTCGACTACAGCATGCGGGTCTGGGTCGATCCCGATCGACTGACCTCAATGGGGATCACCGCCGGCGACGTACTCACCGCGATCCGCGAACAGAACCAGCAGGTCGCGGCGGGACAGGTCGGGCAGTCTCCGGTTCCCGATGGGCAGGCGTTCGAGTTCCCGATCCACGTCCTCGGCCGTCTGACCGCGCCGGAGGAGTTCGCCGACATCGTGATCCGCCGCACGGCCGACGGCCGACAGGTGCGCATTCGCGACGTCGGCCGCGTCGAACTCGGAGCCAAGAGCGTCGATACCTCGGACAAACTCGACGGCAAGCCGACAGCAAACATTGGCGTGTTCCAACTGTCCGACGCGAACGCCCTGGAAGTGGCCGACCGCGTGCGGGCGAAGATGGAAGAACTGAAGGAAGCGTTCCCACCCGGGATCGAGTACACGATCGCCAATGACAGCACACCGTTCATACGCGAGTCCGTCCAGGGGGTAGTCAAAACCCTCATCGAAGCCGTGGCACTGGTCGCGGTCGTGGTGCTGCTGTTCTTACAGTCGTGGCGCGCGGCCGTCATTCCGCTCGCCGCAGTCCCGGTCGCGGTCGTCGGCACGTTCGCAGCAATGGCCGCACTCGGTTTCACTCTGAACACGCTGACGCTGTTCGGATTGGTGCTGGCGATCGGGATCGTGGTTGATGACGCCATCGTTGTGGTCGAAGCCGTTCAGCACAAGATCGAGCACGGGCTATCGCCGCGCGAAGCCACCCGCCGCGCGATGGAGGAAGTAAGCGGTCCTGTAATCGCAACCGGATTGGTGCTCGTTGCGGTGTTCGTTCCGTGTGCGTTCCTCGGGGGTATTACCGGACTGTTCTTCCGCCAGTTCGCCGTAACCATCGCCGTCTCCACCGCCCTTTCTGCTCTCAACTCGCTGACACTCAGTCCCGCTTTGTGCGCGATTCTACTGAAGCCCGCGGGCGTCCGAAAAGACCTACCGGGGCGGGTGCTCGATTTCCTCTTTGGGTGGTTCTTCCGGTTGTTCAATGCCGGAGTCGGGCGGTCTACGAGCCTGTACGCCCGGTGCGTCGGGTTAACCGTGCGCGTCACGCCGCTGGTGCTGATCGCGTACCTGGGTCTGCTGGGGCTGACATGGTGGGGATTCGGCAAGCTCCCGACGGGGTACATCCCGAGCCAGGACCAGGGCCGGTTAATGTGCTCGATCCAGTTGCCCGACGCGGCCTCGCTGGAGCGTACCCAGGAAGTGGTGGACGAAGTGTCCCGGATCGCACGCGAAACTCCCGGGGTAGCTCACACGGTCGCTGTTTCGGGCCGGTCGCTCCCACTTGGCGCGAACGGATCGAACTACGGGACGATGCTCATCACCCTCGACCCGATCGAACAGCGCACGCACCCTTCACGTTCCGCGAACGCGATCAGCGCCGGTCTGCGGAAGGCGTTCACCACTCGTCTGCCGGACGCTCTTGTCACGGTCATGGCTCCGCCCGCAGTGCCCGGTTTGGGATCGGCCGGCGGGTTCAAAGTGATGGTCGAAGATCGAAGCGGAGAAAATGACATCCTGCGCCTTCAAAGGAGCACCGAGCGCCTGATCGTTGAGGGGCGGAAAGACCCGCGGTTGGCCGGGCTGTTTACGGGGTTCCGGGCCGATGCGCCGCAACTGTTCGTGGACGTGAACCGGCAGCAGTGCCAAACGATGGGCGTACCCGTTGGGGACGTGTTCGCCGCGCAACAGGCGTTCCTCGGTTCGCGCTACGTGAACGACTTCAACCGGTTCGGTCGGACGTGGCAAGTAATCGTCCAGGCTGAAGGGCCGTTCCGCCACACCGTCGAGGACGCGAAGCGGATTCGAGTGCGGAACGACCAGGGCGGGATGGTCCCGCTGGGGGCCGTGCTCGACATCCGGGAGGTGGCCGGGCCGCTCGTGATTACCCGGTACAACATGCACCCGGCCGCTGCGGTCATGGGTTCAACGGCCCCCAGGGTCAGTTCCGGGGACGGGATCGTGGCGATCGACCAACTCGCCGCCCGCGTGTTCCCGGAAGGGACGGCTCACGAATGGACGGAGATCAACTACATCCAGATCGACGCCGGGAAAAATATCTGGAACAAGCTCATCTTCCCGCTGTCGGTGCTGTTCGTGTTCCTCGTCCTGGCTGCCCAATACGAGAGTTGGGCGCTCCCGCTGGCCGTCATTCCGATCGTCCCGCTGTGCGTCCTGAGTTCGATCGCGGGCGTGGCGGTGGCCGGCTCGGACATCAACGTGTTCACGCAGATCGGGTTCGTGGTACTCATCGGGCTGGCGTGCAAGAACGCGGTGCTCATCGTCGAGTTCGCACGGGCGCTGCGAGCCGCCGGGCGCTCGGCCCGGGACGCGGTGGTCGAGGCCAGTCGACTGCGGTTGCGGCCGATCGTGATGACGTCGGTCGCATTCATTCTCGGGGTCATCCCGCTGGTTTTCGCGACCGGCTCCGGTGCCGAAATGCGACGCGCACTGGGTACAGCCGTATTTGCCGGGATGATCGGCGTCACAGTGTTCGGTTTGCTCCTCACGCCCGTGTTCTTCTTCGTCATCGAATGGGCGCTGAGGGGCGGTTGGGCCGCACCCGCTGGGTGCGCCGAATCGGGCAAGGCGGGTTGGATCTCGTTCGCCTGCGCCCGCTGTGGAGCCTGACTCGCACGGTCGTCGGCGCAACCCGGGAGCGATTCCGCGTCGCCCGCTCAACTCCGATCAACGCGCGCACGTCCGCGATCACTTTACAACCCGAACCAATCGCGACCCGCAGCGCGGTCCTGTCCAATCATTCTGAGGTGGTCCCTTAAATGTCCCATTTCTTCATCGGCCGGCCGATCTTCGCGGCCGTGCTGTCGATCGCGATCGTACTGACCGGCGGGATCGCGCTGTCGACGTTGCCGGTCGCGCAGTACCCGGAGATCGCCCCGCCGACGGTGGAAGTCTCCGCAGTGTACCCGGGGGCGAACGCGCGGGTGGTCGCGGACACCGTGGCCTCGCCGATCGAGCAGCAGGTGAACGGCGTCGAGAAGATGCTGTACATGTCGTCGCAATGCACGAACGACGGGGTATACACCCTAACTGCCACGTTCGAGCCGGGAGCGGATCTGAACATCGCGCAGGTGCTGGTCCAGAACCGGGTGTCGATGGCCGAACCGGTGCTCCCGGATTTGGTTCGGCGGCGCGGGATCTCGGTGAAGAAGAAGTCGCCGAACATCCTAATGATGGTCAACCTGTTCACGACCGAACAGAGCGGCGACCAGGCCGCGACCAACCTGTTCCTGAGTAACTACGCGACCATCCAGATCGCCGACGGGCTGAAGCGGATTCCCGGGGTCGGCGACGTGACCTACCTGGGCCAGCGCGACTACAGCATGCGGCTGTGGCTCGACCCGCAGAAGCTCCAGGCGGTCGGGCTGACGCCCCAAGACGTGATCGCGGCAGTCAACGAGCAAAACATCCAGGTGGCGGCCGGGCAGATCGGCCAGCAGCCAACTCCGTCCGGGCAGGTGTTCCAGTACACCATGACCACTTTGGGGCGGCTGGAAACTCCCGAACAGTTCGGGGAAATCGTGCTCAAGCGCGGGCTGGATGGCACGCTCGTTTACATGCGAGATGTGGCCCGGATCGAACTGGGGGCACTCTCCTACGACCAGAGCTGCACCCTAAACGGGCGCCCGTCGGTGGCCCTGTCGGTGTACCAACTTCCCGGGTCGAATGCACTGGAAGTATCCGGCCGCGTGAAGGCGAAAATGGAGGAACTGCGAGAGCATTTTCCGGCCGGGATCGATTACGCGATCGTGTACGACACCACCCCGTTCATCAACGAATCGATCCGCGAAGTGTTCCGCACCTTGATCGAAGCCGTGGTGCTGGTCGCGGCGGTCGTGCTGCTGTTCCTGCAGTCGTGGCGTGCGGCCATCATTCCGCTCGCCGCGGTCCCGGTCGCGGTCGTTGGCACGTTCGCGGCCCTGACCTGTGCGGGGTTCAGTTTGAACACGCTGACGCTGTTCGGGCTGGTACTCGCGATCGGAATCGTCGTCGACGACGCCATCGTCGTGGTCGAGGCCGTCCAACACCACGTGGACCACGGCATGACGCCACGCGACGCGGCCGCGCGAGCCATGAACGAAGTGAGCGGCCCCGTCGTGGCGGTCGGGTTGGTGCTGTCCGCAGTGTTCATCCCGTGTGCGTTCCTCGGGGGCGTGACCGGGCAGTTCTTCCGCCAGTTCGCGGTCACCATCGCGGTCAGTACACTGCTGTCCGCGTTCAACTCGCTCACGCTCAGCCCGGCACTCGCCGCGCTCCTGCTCCGCCCCCAACGTGGCCACCGCGCGGAAGCTTTACCGCGAATCGGATATCTGGCCCTGGGAGCCGGGCTTGGGGCCGCGGCCGCCATGCGGTGGCCCGTTGCGGTTGGCGAATTGGTCGGGATGGCGGTCCCCGCATGGAGCTGGATCGCGATCGGCGCACTGGCTGGTGCGGTCGTGGGCCGGCTCCTGGCTCGTCCGGTGGATGCGCTGTTGGGCTGGTCGTTCGGCGCGTTCAATCACTGGTTCGACCGCGGTACGAATTGGTACACGCGGATCGTGGCCGGGTTACTGCGTGTTACTCCGATCGTGCTACTCGTTTACGGCGGTCTACTCGGGCTGACGTACACGACCTTCACCCGCACTCCAACCGGGTTCATCCCGGCTCAGGACAAAGGGTACCTACTGGTCGACATCCGGCTCCCGGATGCGTCCTCCGCACAACGAACGGCCGAAGTGGTCCGCCGCGTCGAATCAGCTGCACGCAGCGCGCCTGGAGTGAAGGACGCGATCGCGGTGTCCGGGCAATCCCTTCTTCAGAACGCGGCTGCACCGAACTTCGGCTCGCTGTACTTGATGCTCGACCCTTTCGACCAACGGCGCACACCCGACCTATCGGCCGACGCGATCGTGTCCGCGCTCCAGGAGCGGCTCCGGGCCGAAGTGCCGGACGCGGTGGTGGCCGTGTTCGGGGCGCCGCCGGTCGAAGGGCTGGGCACAGCGGGCGGCTTCAAGATCATCGTCGAGGACCGATCGGCCGGCGATCTGGTCAACCTTCAGACCGCGGCCGACCGGGTCGTCGCTACCGCAACCAACGACCCGGCACTCCAGCGCGTATCCACGAGCTTCCGGGCCGATGTTCCGTGGCTGGAACTGGTGATCGACCGGGCGCAGGCCAAGGACCGCGGGGTGTCCATCGACTCCATCCGGACCACGATCGAAGCGAGCCTCGGGCCGTACTACGTGAACGACTTCAACCGGTTCGGGCGCACGTGGAAGGTGAACGTGCAGGCGCGAGACGTGTACCGCCAGGACGCCGCGGCGGTCGGTCAGTTGAAGGTGCGCGGAGCGGGCGGCGGAATGGTACCGCTCGGGTCACTGGCATCCGTTCGACCGACGAGCGGTCCGGTCCTGGTGATGCGGTACAACATGTACCAGTCGGCAGCCATTAACGCGGACACGGCCCCAGGAAGCAGTTCCGGCGAAGCACTCGCGCGACTCAGCGGAACCGCACGAAGCGGACTACCGCCAACGATGCGCGCCGAGTGGACCGAACTGGCACTGCTCCAACTTCAGGCCGGCGACACGGCCATGTGGGTGTTCCTGCTCGCGGTCGTTCTCGTGTTCCTGGTGTTGGCGGCTCAGTATGAGAGTTGGGCGCTGCCGCTGGCTGTCATCCTGGTCGTGCCGATGTGTTTACTGTGTGCCCTCGTCGGCGTGCTCATGGCCCGGCTGGACATGAACATCTTCACGCAGATCGGGTTCGTGGTGCTCATCGGGCTGGCGTGCAAGAATGCGATCCTCATCGTCGAGTTCGCCAAGCAAAAGCGCGAAGAAGGCCTGGACCGCCGGGCCGCGACTCTGGCCGCGTGCCAACTGCGGTTGCGGCCGATTGTGATGACTTCGATCGCGTTCATCCTGGGGGTGGCCCCGCTGCTGGTGGCCGAGGGCGCGGGTGCCGAAATGCGGCGCGCACTGGGCACCGCGGTGTTCGCGGGAATGATCGGAGTGACCGCGTTCGGCATCTTCCTCACGCCCGTGTTCTACTTCGCCATCCAGTGGTTCGTCGATCAGCGGTCCGCACCTGTCCTGGCGCCGCAAGGCGCCGAAGTTGAGTCGTCGCACGACCTCCAATCCGTTTAGAGATGATGCGCTGCGCCACCGCGTTTAGAATGTGCCGAGGTTCGGGTTCACCCTCAACAGGAGTAGCCAATGAACGGCTCGATCCGGACGATTCCGCCTTCGACCGGGCGCAGCGGCGTGAAGTTGCTCGCAGTGTGCAGTGCAGCGCTGCTCATCGGACTGACGCTCTACGCCTCGCGCGATTCCCTCCCGCCGGTGCCGGACTTAGCGGCCGAAGAATCGCGCGACCAAAAGCCCGCAGCGCCCGCTCCGCGTGCGGTCGAGGCGGCGAATGCGTTCCTCGACGCTCTCGACGCCAAACTGCGGGAAAAGGTGCAGCTCGAATACAGTAGCGACAAGAAGCCCAACTGGTCCAATCTCCCGGTGAGCTTCGTCCCGCGGAACGGCGTTCCGCTCGGCGACCTGACGAAAGAACAGCGGAACAAGGCGATGAGCGTGGTCGCATCGGTTCTCAGCAAAGACGGGTATCAGAAGGTGATCGACATTATGGACGGCGACCAGAAATTGGTCGGCAACGCGGGCAAGGGAGGCGGAAAGGGGCCGCTATTCGGAAAGGATCTGTACTACCTGGCGATCTTCGGCACGCCGTCCGAAACGAAGCCGTGGATGGTGCAGTTCGGCGGGCACCACCTGGGCATCAACGTGACCGTGATCGGTAAACACTTCGTTCTCACCCCGACGCACACGGGGGCACAACCGGCCCTATTTAAGCGAGACGACAAAGAGGTGCGACCGCTCGGCGCCGAAAGCGACGCGGCGTTCAAACTGATAGCGGCCCTGAACGAGAAACAGCGCGCGGAAGCAATTATCGGCGCGCGGTCCCAACAGGAACTCCTCCTGGGACCGGGGCGCGACGGCAAAACGATCGAGCCGAAGGGGATTAAAGGCTCCGCGCTCACCGCCGACCAGCAAGTGCTGCTCCTGGACGTGATCGGCGCGTGGGTCAACATCGTGGAACCCGACGCGGCCGCGGTGCGAATGGCGGCGATCAAGGAGAAGATCGGCGACACGCACTTCGCGTGGAGCGGCCCGACCGAGAAGGGCAAGGCCGCCTATTTCCGGGTTCAGGGACCGAACGTGGTGATCGAGTACGCCCCGCAGGGCGGCACCGACCACATCCACACCGTCATCCGCAACCCGGAAGACGACTACGGAGTGGGAACCGCGAAAACGCTGAAGTAACGCGGCTTGCGGCCCCAGAGGTGCTCAGCTCTTCTGCTCGGTCGCGAGCAGTTTCTTCTTGCGGTGGACACCGCCGGCGTAGCCGTGGAGCTTGCCGTCGGTGCCGATGACGCGGTGGCACGGCACGATCACCGCGACCGGGTTGGTCGCACACGCCCGGGCCACGGCCCGCGCCGCGGTCGGGGCGCCGATCGCTTCGGCCACTTCGCGGTAGCTCCGCGTTTCGCCGTAGGGGATCGCGAGCAGTGCGTCCCACACGCGCCGCTGGAACGCGGTCGCGCGCACGTCGAGCGGGAGTTCGATGTGCGGTTGGTCGCCGGCGAGGTGCCGTTGCAGTTCCGTGAGCCACGGCTCCAGCTCGCCGTCATTGCGAGCAACGGCCGCGGCGGGGAACTCGGCCCGGAGCGCGGTTTCGGCCTGCGTGACGCTGTCCGCGAAACTCAGCCAGCAGATCCCCTTCTCCGTTGCGGCCAGAAGCACCCAACCCAGGTCGCACTTCGCCGTGGTGAACCGGATCGCGACCGGGCCGCCCTTCTGGTACTGGCCCGGGGTCATGCCGAGTTGGTCCGCAGCGCGCTCGTAGAGCCGGCTACTGGACCCGTACCCGGCCGCGGTCATGGCGGTCGTCACGGTATCCCCTCCCCTAAGTTTCGTTTTGAGCCGGTCGAGCCGGCAGGCGTCCGCGAACCGGCGCGGGCTAAGGCCGACGACCCGTTTGAACACCCGCTGGAGGTGCGCGGGGCTGAGACCGGCTTGCTTCCCCAGATGAGAGAGCGTTAGCGGCGTTTCGAGATTGGCACGAATGTAGTCGCACAGATCGGCGACGAGCGAAACGGTATCGGGATCAGCGACGGTCGGCATCGCGGTACCTCCGTGCTCACGATACCGCGGTGTGCGAGCGCGGGACTATCCGGTTCTTGCGCCCGACGAGAAATATGTGGCGCGATCGAGGTGAAGCTCGAGTACCAGTGGCACGAGGCAAATACGCCTTCACGGGAAAAACACACCCGCTCGTTAGCACTTGCGGTTCGCCAAGAACCTTCCGAGCGAACCGCAAGTGCTAACGAGCGGGTGGAGGAATGCGCCCGACTGTTACGGCTTCTTCGGCTCCGAATCACTATTGGCCCCGGGATCTTTCTTCGGTTCCGGGTTCTTCTTCGGCTCCGGATCTTTCTTCGGCTCGCTCTCCGCACCCTTGCCGGATTGCGTGCCCACACCGGTCACGTTGGCCCGGTTCACGTCGGGCGGCGGCCAGATGGTCACCGGCTTGGCGTACTTGGCGGCCGCGTCCCGGAGGCACACGATCAGCCCGTTATCGGCCGCGAGGTACACACGGTCCGACGCTGTGTTCACGATGTTGATGTTGAAATCGCTGAAGTTGGCCGACCCGAGCGGTACCGATTTCTGGCGCGCCGGGTCGGTGGGGCGCTTCGCGTCGTACACCAGGAACCGGCCCTGACGGTCGCGGATGTAAACGAGTTCCTCGTTCGCCCCGATGACCCGGTCCGCGCCGTTGTCCGAGCGCCAAACGATGTCGCCGGTGGCGCGATCCAGGCACACGACACCGGTGTTGTCGCCGGCCGCGTAGAGGTGCGTTTTCGTGACGAACGGGGAGTGGTTGTTGAGGCCCCCGGGGTTGGCGCGCCACTTGGGCGAGATCCCGCTGGCCAGGTTCCCGCCCGTCGCGTCGAGCGCGATCAGGGTGCCGTTGGAGAACGGCACGTAGTGGGTCGTTCCGCTCGCGACGGGCGCGGCCGGGATCGAAGACATGAGCCGCTCGCTCACCGCCGGCCGCTCCACCTTCTCCACCTTCTCGTCCTGGCGCGGCTTCCCGAGCGCGAAGATCACGTTATCGTCGGTCACCCCCCACACCCGCGTTTGCGTGAGCGTCAGCGGGTACAGGACCCGGGTGCTCAGCCCGTACTCCATCTGCAGAGCGGGCCCAACCGCCTTCGGGCGCAGGTCGCTCAGGAGCAGCGCACCGGCAACAGACGACGGGATGGTGCTCAGCGACGCCGATTGCTGAATGTACCGCCCCGACTCGCTCTGGATGCGGTACGGCTGCCGCAGCGACGGGACCACGCTGAGCGACGGGGCCGGCGCCCGGTTGTCGAGCGAGTACGGCGGGGTGATGCTCGGGAGCGCGCTCAGCGACGGGGTCTTCGACCCGCCCCCCCCGCCCACGGTCGCCCCGTTGGGGCGACCCACGGTCCGGGGCTCGAACGTATCACTCGGCACCGGATTCGTACCGGGGGCGTATCGGCCGAGCAGGTCGTCGACCGGGTTCGTACCCGCCCTCGTCGCGCCCTGTTTGAGCGGGTCGTTCTCGACCCGGGTCGGGCCGCTCGGGGTAATCGGCGGGGGCGTTTTGAACACCGCGATGCGGTGCGCGCCCACGTTCCCGGATCGCACGCCCAGAACGCAGTACACGGCCCAGTTGTCCGCGACCAGCCCGGTGGTCGGCGTGCTCCCGAGTTCCGCCACGAACTCCGTGACCCCGGTGTAACGGTAAAAAGCGTACAGCTTGGTGACGTGGGCGCAGAACACGAAGTTCTCATTGGCCGCGACCGGGAACGCGGTCCAGGGCGTGCCGTTGCCCAGTTGCGCGGTCCACTGCACGCGCCCGGTGCGCGCGTCGATGGCGGCGAGCGTCCCGGCCCGCGTCTGCACGAACACCTGGTCGCCGATCGTCTGGACCTGCGAGAGCGTGTCGCGGTTGCCCTCGACCGGGACCACCACGCTCCACTCGGTGCGGAGGTTCAGCCGGTCGAGCGCCGCCTTCTCCGGCGGGACCGCCTTCGAGTACACGCTGTTCTGTTGGGCCGGGGCGGAGCCGGCCGCGAGTGCGAGGCCGACGACCGCGGCGAAACGATGCCACATAGATGCGACTCCGGTGCGGCGGGCACGAAACTTAACTTTTAGTCTAACAGCGCCCGGCCGCGAACGTGAGCGCCGAACCGCGCGAACGGCCGACGAAGAATCCGAAGTTGGTGCGGGTGGCGCCGGTTGTGCGGGCCGGTCACTTCTTGCCCAACTCGCGTTTCCGGCGGAAGAAGTCGGTGAGGAGCGCGGAGCACCGGTCGGCGAGTACGCCGCCGACGACCTCGGCCCGGTGGTTCAACCGCGGGTCACTCGCGATCTGGTAGAGCGTGTGGCAGGCTCCGGCCTTCGGGTCGGTGCAACCGTACACCACCATCGGCACCCGGGCCTGAACGATCCCCCCGGCGCACATCGGGCACGGTTCGAGTGTGACGTACAGGATGCACTTCTCCAGCCGCCACGACTTGAGCGCGGTGGCGGCCTGCGTGAGCGCGATCATCTCCGCGTGCGCGGTCGGGTCTTTGAGTTGCTCGCGCATGTTGTGCGCCTGCCCGATCGCCCCCAACTCCGGGTGAATGATGACCGCCCCGACCGGCACCTCGTCCTCCTGGGCGGCGGTGCCGGCCTCGGCGAGCGCGGTTTCCATGTGGTGAACGTGGAACGGGTGCGCCGGGTCGGTGAACGCGAGGTCGAACGGGTTGAGTGAGTTCATGCGGTAACGAGCTGCGATAACTAAACGGTGTCGGGCACGGCCAACGCGGTTCGTTGGCTGTGCTCCGAACCTGTGAATGCCTTTGTAGGCGCGAAGTGGGGCTACTTCACCAGTTCGTTGAGCGTGTAGTACGCCTCCGGGTGGAGTACGGGTTCGCCGGCGCGGGACTTCGGACCGTCGAGACGGAACTCGTACACGCGACCCTTCTTCAGCCCGCCCACCGGAACGGTGAGTGTCTTGCCGTCCTTCGAGAGCACCGCGGCACCGACCTTCTCGGCGCGGGTGTCCACTTCCGGACCGCCGTAGTCGCTCTTGTAGGCGTAGGTGTACGAACTCACCGACACGGGCTGTTGCCCGAGCGTCTTCGGGTCTAGCGGCTTGGTGAACGTGAGCGCGAAGCCGTTTTTCGTCAGGTTGATGTGGTGGATGTCGCACGGTTCGACGCCCGTGTACGCGATCCGCTGGAGGCCGTAGGGCTTGCCGCCGAGCGAGCCCCACCCGCGGTTCGTCTGCCCCGCGAACAGGCTCCCGTCCGGCGCGAAGCACAGCCGGTTCACCCCGCACTGTAAGCCGCTCCGGAACGGGAAGCACGCGCCCTGGTACACGCCGTTCACTTGTTCCAGCGCCACGCGCATTACGACGGCGTTCGTCTGGTCCCCGACGAAGCACTGGCCCGCGTAGGGACCGAACTTACCCTCCGTGGTGTCCCAGATCGGTTCGCTGACGGACTTCCCCATGCGCCCGTAGGGGAACCAGATGCACGGCGGGTCCAGGTCCGGGTACACCGGCGACGGGCGCACCCACGGGATCGTGCGCCCGAGGTCGTTCCACTTCTTCTGCGAAGGCTGCGTCCCGTCGTACCACATCCCGCTCGCGACCTTCTCCGGCATCTTCCCTGCAAACGGCGAGTCCTTCACCCACCGCAACCCGGCCGGGTGCCCGTAGAACGCGCCCTTTCTGAGGTGGTGCATCTTGTTCGTCACCGACCACTCGCCCTGGTTGTCGCAATAAAAGAGTTCGCCGTCCGGCGCGAAGTTGATGCCGTTGGGCGAGCGCAGGCCGCAAGCAAAGGGCTCCATTTTGCCCTCGGGCGAGACCTTCACACACCACCCGCGCCACGGGGCCTTCGACTGGTGCCCGCCGCCGAACCCGACGTTGAGCGTGATGAAGAAATTCCCCTGTTTGTCGCGCGCGGGGCCGAAGGCGTACTCGTGGTAGTCCCCCGATACGCCCCACTTGTCGCACACGGTCTGGTACTCGTCCGCGCGCCCGTCGCCGTCCGCGTCGATGAGCTTCGTCAGTTCGGGGCGCTGGATCACGAACACCGTGTTGTTGGACTCGACGAACATCCCGAGCGCTTCGTGCATCCCGGTCGCGAACTTCGTCATTTTGATGTCGGCGAGGTTCGGCGCGGTCGGGTTGTGGATCAGGTACACGTCCCCACGCCGCGTGCAAGCGAGTAGCTTCCCGTCCGGCCGGAACGCCAGCCCGCCCACTTCCAGCACGCAGTCGTTCGCGAGGGGAACCGTGTCGATCCGGTACGATGCGGCTTCGTTCTTCGCGGCCGCCTGCGCGGACTCGACGACGCTCTTGGACGGGAAGTCGCGGTCGAGGCGCTTGCGGATCGTTTCCGGCACGATGTCGGGCAGTTCCGGGTTCACGTACACGGCCCACCCGCCCGCCTCCTGGCACACCTTGATGAGCAGTTCGTTGGTACCGGCCTTGATCTCGGCCACCGCCAAGTCCTGGTCCGGAGCGGCCCCGCGGAAGTGGGCCTCGTGCAGCACGCGCTTGCCGTTCACGAACACGCTGATGGTGTCGTCGCTCCCGAGCGAGACGGGGAGCTTGAACGCCTTGGGCGACTCGAACGTGTGGTAGAGGTAAACCACCGCGTCCGTCGTCACGTCCGGGAACAGTTTCTGGAGGTTGATGACCTTGCCCAACCGGAACGTGTCGTACTCCTTCCAGGTCACTTTTGCGTCGGACTTGCCCACGTAGGTCGCCTTCAGATCGACCTTCTTTTCGGGCGGGAACGCGAAGTCGAACCCGGTCTTGTTGGTGTTGTCGAACGGTCCCGCGAAATACCACTTGCCTTCGAGTGTTGGTAACTTGTGCGCCGCGAGCGTGGCGCGCACGCTGTCCGGGCGGTTACCCTTATTCACGTACTCGCCCGCGGGTTCCTTTGCCGGTTGTGCCGCGGGAACGAGCGCCTGGGAGGGAACGAGAGCGACACCGGCCACTAGCGCGGCCGTGAGGAACGAATACAGGCGCGTCATCGCGGCTCCGGGACGTGTGCGCGTGGCGGGATGCTTGAGGTGAAACCGAGTGTACCCGGTTAGAACCGGCTCCACAACCGAGCGAATTCGGCGGTGAACGCAGCAATCAGGCTCGCGTCGGCGGTATCGACGATGTTCTCGAAGTTCAGATCGGCCGCGCCGCGGGTCCAGTTGTAGCTGCCGTTCAGGAGTCGCGCGCCGTCGAAGATCGCGAACTTGTGGTGCATGTGCCCGTTGAGCCCGGTGTCCGCGCGCCCGTGCATGTCATCGGTCTTCACGGCGATACCGGCTTCGCGGAACTTCTGAATATCCGAGCCGGCGTCGTGCTGTTTCTCATTGTCCGTGATGACGCGCACGACCACTTTGCGCCGGTGCGCGTCGAGGATCGCGCGCGAAATGCGGTCGTCTGTGATCGTGAACACGCACACGTCCGCGGTCCGGCGGCACTGGCTGAAGCGGTGAACGATTTGCTGGAGGCACTGTTCGCCCGGCGCGAAGAACACCTCATCTTGCCCGGCCGCGGGCACACCAGACGCTTGAACGGCCGGAGCGAGCGGCGCGAGCACCTTCATCACGTCTTCGAGCCACTCCACCAGTTCGGCCGACGCGGGATCGGCGATCGCCCGGCGCACGACCTCGAACGCAGCGTGCCGAACCAGTCCGCGGTGCTGGTCAGTCTTCACGTTCTTCGCGAGCCAGTCCGTGAGCGCGGATTTCTCACCGCCGGAGAGCTTGCGGTCGGCGAGCGATTGCGTGAAGAAGCGGTCGAGGTCTTCGGGGTTCATACGGGTACGGTTGTTCTTCGCGGGTTTGGTCCGCCGGGTCAATTTAGCTCAGATAACCGATGAATCCGTGTTACGACATATTTCAAAAGAGGCCCAACGACGCGGTACACATTTGAGCCAAACGTGAAGCCCAAGATAGTCATCTTCGTGCGCCACGCCGGGTCTTGGTAGCTCCAGGCACCTGCACATCACGCCGATCAGAAACAAATCCGGATCACGGTAAGCAGTGTACGACTCACCACCAATGTAGTATGTCCCGGTCAAACGACCGAGGTGCGGAAAGCCATCCTCTTCACCATCAAAAACTAACCGCGGATCGTTTAGATATGATTCGATTTCGCGATGGACCGCCCGAAGCATTTTGCTCCGGTGCCGCTGAATCGCCGCGAACTCGGCGACCGTGACAACAGAGATGTGAAGGCCGGGTTGCGCCGCCCACTCCGGAGGCGCAACCCGGCTCAGTCGAAACTTTGCCACTCGTGCGTCCTCCGTTGCACCACGAACCGCCACATTTTTACTTCTCCCGGCGGATGCTCCACTCGGCGATCGCTTCCAGGATCGCGCGGCACTCGTTGCGCGGGAGGCACTCCAATTCTTGCTTCGCGGCGCGGGCGAGTTCCTCAGCCCGTCGCTTGGCAAATGCAATGGATTGCGTCTTCTCTAGAGCTTGCAGGACACGAACTCCAAGCCCCTCCGCATTGGTACGGATCGCGTCGCGGAGCTTCGCGGACTCGGTCGGCGCGAGGCGGTTCAGGCAGTGGATGACCGGGAGCGTGAGTTTCTGCTGTTCGAGGTCGGTACCGAGGGTCTTGCCCGCCGCGTCCTCGGTGCCCACGAGGTCGAGCAGGTCGTCCGCGATCTGGAACGCCAGCCCCAGCGACCGCCCGTAGTTCCCGAGCTTTGCTGCCACGTCCTCGGACGCGCCCGCGTAGAGCGCCCCGAGCCGCCCGCAGCACTCGGTCAGGGCCGCGGTCTTGCCATCGATGATGGCGAAGTAGTCGGTCTCGGTCAGTTCGAGGTTCCCGCGCTCGGTGACCTGCCGGAGTTCCCCGGCGCACACGCGGTTGGTCACTTCGCCCGTAATCTGGCACGCGCGCCCGTCGACCGTGCTGGTCAGGTGGAAGGCGTGCGTGAACAGCATGTCACCGAGCAGAATGCTGACCTTGTTGCCCCACCCGAAGTTGACCGTGGGGGCGTGCCGGCGCATGTCGGCCTCGTCGAGCACGTCGTCGTGAACGAGGGTCGCGGTGTGGATCATCTCCATCGCCGCGGCGAGCGTGTGGTGCGCGGGCGCGATCTTCCCGACCGCTTTGGCCGTGAGGAGCAATAGCGCCGGGCGGAGCCGCTTCCCGCGGTAGTGTTTGAGGTGCTCGATGAGTGGCCCGAACGGGCCGCGGTGGGGCGCCAGCGTGCTGTCGAAGATGCGTTCGGCTTCTGCAATATCAGCCGCGACCGGGGCGAACGCCAAACCCGCGGCCTTCGAGCCGGATCGGTGAGTGGGATCGATCCCCGGAGCGGTTCCGCCAGTAGTAGCGGGCGAAACGGTTGCCATTGCGGTCCCCATCGCGCGGCCCTCCCGCATTTCCGGTGCGTGCCGCAACCCGGAAAGCATACGCCCGTGATGCCGACCGTCAATTGCAACCGCGGGCACGACTCCCGGGTCGCACGGAGTTACGCCGGGTCGCGAACGAAGTGTCCGCTCTTCCCGCCGTCCTTCTCTTCCAGCCGGACCGCCTCGATCACCATCGCGCGGTCGGCGGCTTTGCACATGTCGTACACCGTCAGGGCTGCTACGGTAACCGCAGTCAGGGCCTCCATTTCAACACCCGTTCGGGCGAAAACCGTGACCGCGGACTCGATCCGCAGCGAATCCCCAGTCGGGAACGTGAAATCGAGTTTCACGGACGTCAGCGGGAGCGGGTGGCACAGCGGGATCAGGTCGGCGGTCTTCTTCGCCGCCATGATCCCCGCGAGCCGGGCCACTTCGAGCACGTCACCCTTGGAAACTTGCTTGTCCCGAATGAGGGCGAGCGTGGTCGGCAGCATGCGCACGACCGCCGACGCCCGGGCCACGCGGTGCGTTTCGGCCTTCGCACCGACATCGACCATACGGGACGCGCCGGACTCGTCGAAATGCGACAGTGTGGACATGGCACCACTTGTAACGCGAGACATCCGCAAATGCGCCAACTGAACCGAACCCGTGCCATTTTATGGTTTTACGGGCGGTAGCAGCCGCGCGCCGCGTTCGCCACTGGACGGCGCGGGGGTGGGAAGTTCTTCCGCGCCGGGTGGAATCGCGGGCGGTACGCCGGGGGGGGGCATTTCCGGGAAGACCGGCTGGCGCCCCCCTCCTCCACTTCCGGGCGGGGTCGGAATCGTGGGCACGCGCGGCCCCTCGGGACCAGACGGGTGCGGGTACGGTAGCACGTTTCCTCCACCGCCCCCCGCACGTGGCGGAGCGGGTGGTTTCACGGTAATATCGCGATCCGCCTCGAACGTGCGACCGTCCGTGGTCACCAAGCGCACAGCGACCCGCACGCGGTCCGAACTCGGGAGCGTCTGCCACGGCACTGCGACGAAGTACCCCGTACTAATAAGGCCGCTTTTCCACGTCGGGCGGAGTTTGTCGGCCGAGATGTTCCACGACCCGATGGGGTTCTTCAGCCCCGCAGGGGTGATTTCCCACGCCGCGATCAGAGCCCGCGCCGGAACCTTCACCGCGGACCCGTCCTCGTCCCGCGGCACGATCACAACGAGTAGTCCCTCGTCACCGGGAACGCCGTCGTCATCGACGCCGCCGGTTCCGCGTGCGATCGCGAGTTCCTTCACCGGGAAGTACGCACTTCCCCCGGTGACCGCTCCGGGTTGCGGACCGGACGCAGGGGCGGGGCGCTGAGAGGCTTCATAAGCGCGAAGCAGGTTGCGTGACTGATCGAGAGCGGCCCGCGTGTCCGCGAGTTCTTTCTCGCGCGTGCGGATTTCCGCTTCGAGCAGGTCGTACCGGTTGTTGGTTTTGCAACCCGTGAGAAATGCGAACGTGATGCAGACGACCCCACCGGCCGCAACGCGGTGCGTGAACCAGCGCGGGTTCCGCCAGTGGTGTCGCATCCTGCTTCCCAAGAACCTAACCCCCTCCCCCTCCCGTTCTTCGAGAGGGGGCAGAACCAATTTTCTGTGCTCGCGCCGGTTCGGAACGAGGGGGGCGGTTCTCCTTACTCCCCCGTCGGGCGGCTGGCAGCGAGCGCCTCCGCCGGCATCCGCTCCAGAACCTTGTCGACCAGACCGAAGTCGCGGGCCTCTTGCGCGGACATGAAGTTGTCGCGGTCGGTGCCCTTCGCGATCGCCTCGACCGGCTGACCGCTGTGCTTGGCCATCAGCTTGTTCAGCGTGTCCTTCGTGCGGAGGAACTCCTTCGCGTGGATGAGGATCTCTTCCGCGGTGCCCTCGCTCCCGGCGCTGGGCTGGTGGATCATCACGCGGGCGTGCGGCAGGGCGTACCGCTTACCCTTCGTCCCGGCCGTCAGGAGCATCGCGCCCATGCTGGCGGCCTGGCCCATGCAGTACGTCGCCACGTCGCACGTGATGAACTGCATGGTGTCGTAGATCGCCATGCCCGCGGTGACGCTCCCGCCGGGGCTGTTGATGTAAAGGCTGATGTCGCGCTTCGGGTCTTCAAACTGGAGGTACAGCATCTGCGCGACGATCAGGTTCGCCATGTCGTCCTGGACCACGCCCTGAAGGAAGATGATCCGGTCCTTCAAGAGGCGGCTGTAGATGTCGTAGGCGCGTTCTTCGCGGCCCCGGCTCTCCACGACGATCGGTACGAGCGGCATGTTCGGTCCTCCGAGCGAAGCGCCGCGCCCTCAGTATCGGGCGGGCGGGTCGCGGGTGATGAGCGGTGTCTCTGAGTGTTAGTCGCGCGCGCCCGTGGCGTGGCGGACTTGCGGTAGAAGCGCGGGAAGCGGGGTGCGGGGTGCGGAGCGAAAGCAACGGGCAGCGGGCGGTGGCTCGTTCCCGTTTTTTGCTTTTCGCTTCAGTTCCGCGCCCCACGATCCGGGTCCCGCGTCGGATTTACTTCTTGGGTTCGGGGCGCGAGAGCACCTCGTCCACGAGACCGAACGCCTTGGCCTCGTCCGCGTGGTAGTACTTGTCCCGGTCGGTTTCCTTGGCGATGACCTCGAGCGGCTGGCCGGTGTGCTTGGCCAGGATCTCGTTGAGCCGCTGGCGCTCCTTGATGATCTCGTTGGCCTGGATCTCGATGTCCGAGACCTGCCCGCCGACCTGCCCGTAGGGCTGGTGGATCATCACCTTGGAGTTCGGCAGCGCGTAGCGCTTGCCCTTGCTCCCGGCCGCGAGCAGCACGGCCGCACCGCTGGCCGCCAGGCCCATGCAGTACGTGTGGATCGGGGCCTCAATGAACTGCATCGTGTCGTAGATCGCGAGCGTGGCGGAGACGGACCCGCCGGGGCTGTTGATGTACATGTGGATGTCCGCGGTCTTGTTCTCGTACTGGAGGAACAAGAGGCGCTGGATCACGAAGCTCGCCATCAGGTCGGTGATGACCGGGCTGCCCAGATCCTGACCGGCCCCGAGGAAGATGATCCGGTTGTCCATGAGCAGGTCGGCGATGCCGACCGTGCGCTGGCGCGAGGTCTGGCCGCGCTGGAGCGTCGGCTCGAAGGTGCGGGCCGCGGCCATCGGTTCAAACGGTGAGAACATGATTTTGGCCTTCCGAGCTGAGCCGTTCGACCGCGACCCGGCGCGGAGCCATTACGCTCTCGCGCCGGGTCGCGGCGAAACAAGAATGGGGTCACTAACACTGTACGCAGGAGGTCAACTGGCGCTGTCGGCCTTCGGTTCGCCCTCGGCCGGGGCGGGCGTCTCGGGCTCGGGGAGCACGGCCTGTTCGACGGTCGCGACCTCGCCCGGCTGCTCGTCCGCCTTCAGATCGTAGTCTTCGTAGGTCGCGTTGGTGATAATCAGGTCCAGCGCCTTGCGCTCGAGCAGGTCCGCCGCGACCGCTTCCAGCAAGTCTTCTTTTTCGAGCCGGGCCTTCACCTTGCGGAAGCTCTCGCCCGACTGCTCCGCGATGCGGTCGATTTCGACGTCGATGTCCTCTTCCTCGATCTCGATCTTCTCGACCTCGGCGATCTTCTGAAGCACGAAGTGCTCCTTGAGCGCGTCGGCCGTGCTCTTGAGCACGTCCTGTTCGAGCACCCGGCGCCGGCCCTGGATCTGCTCGTCGGTCATGCCCGCGTTCCGCATCTCCATGACCTTGCGGGCGAGCGTCTTACGGGCCTGCTTGCGCAGCATGTCTTGCGGCAGATCCCACGCCGCGGCCGACGCGATCGTTTGCAGAACCTGTTCGCGGGCCGAGCGGCGCTGGCTGTACTCGAGGCGCCGGTCCAGAACCGCTTGCACGAGTTCGGTGAAGGCGTCCGGCGTGCTGACGCCGAAGGAGCCTTCCAGAAGCTCCTGCGTCACTTCCGGCTGGCGCGTGGTCTTCACGTCCTTCACGGTAAAGGTCGCTTGCACCGTCGCCCCGCGGAGTTGCTCCGAGGCCGTTTCCTTGGAGAGCATAATATCGACCACGCGCACGTCGCCGGGCTTGGCGCCCTTCATCTTCGCGCCGAAGCTCGTGGCGACGCCGTCGGAGAGAGCGAGTTGCGGCTCGACCTTAACCTGGACCTCGTCGAGCTTGTTGATGTCCTTGCCGTTGAAGGCAATCGTGACGTCCGCGGTCACCGTGTCGAACAGGTCAACGACCGCCGGCTCCTTCGGAACGATCTGGCCGTAGGGCTCGAGCAGCCGCTTCTTTTCGGCCTCGACCTCGTCCGCGGTGTAGGTGTGGACCGGGCGGCGGAGCTTGATGCCCTTGTACTCGGGCAGGTCGAACTCGGGCCGCACTTCGATGTCGAACTCGTAAACGAACGGCCCTTCCTTCGGGATGTTCACGAGCGTCGGATCGAATTCCGGCGGGCTGAGCGGCGCGATCGCCTGGTCTTCCGCGAGCTGCTCAAGGCTCGCCATGAGAACCTGCGACTTGATCTCTTCCGCGACGCTCTCGTAGTACTGCTTCTCGATCATCTTGCGCGGCGCTTTGCCGGGCCGGAACCCGCGCACCTGCGGCTGGTCGCTCCGCGTCAGCTCGGTGAACTTCTCATCGAACCGCTTGTCGATGGCCCCGCGATCGACGGTGACCTTCACGTGCTTCTTGCACGGCCCCACGTCCTTGATCTCGACCGCCTGCTGGAGCTTAACGTCCGCCTCGGCAGCGACTTCGGCACCGGCGATCTCGGCGAGCGCGGTCGCCGTGACGTCGTCCTTTGGGGCCTCGGTGGTTGGGGTTGTTTCGTCGGCCATCGCAATATCCTCCGTCGGTGAAGCCGAACTCGTGCCGTATATGAGTCGCCTTAAAACGACAAACCGGGAAGTTGGGGCAGCGGGATTATATACCCGCCGTAAGCCCGCGACTTCCCGGCCCTTGCGCGCTCGCGCGCCACGTTAAATCAGAGCGGGTGATGGGACTTGAACCCACGACAACCTCGTTGGCAACGAGGTACTCTACCACTGAGTTACACCCGCACTTGTCATCCCGGCACTCCCATTTCTAGGTACGTGCCATCGCGGTTTCAAGTGGAGAATATTTGAAGTAGGTGAGGTGGACAGTGGGCACTCTGGAGAAAACTTGCAGGGTAATCCGGCGGGTACGGTATTTGAAGTGAAAATGTGTGCCGAATTGTTGACCTCGCCTCCGGCAAATAATGACGTTACGCTCGGTGTTTGAGGAGGCTCCCGTGACGACCAAACCACCCGCAATTCCCGTTCGCTCATTTCGGTTCAGTCGCGAACAGTACCACCACCTCGGTGAGCTGGGATTCTTCGACGGAAAACGGGTCGAACTCATCCGCGGCGAGATTCTCGAAATGAGCCCGATCAACTGGCCCCACCAGCTCGGGAAAATCAAACTCGCCCGGGCGCTGAGTTCGGCCTTCACAGGAATCGGTTGGGTGAACGAACAGGGGCCGCTCGCGACGGGCGATTCCGAACCGCAGCCGGACGTGGCCATAATTCCCGGCCACCCCGAAGACTACGCCGAGCACCCTCGAACCGCGTTACTCGTTGTCGAAGTCGCGGACACCACTCTGGCCGACGACACCACAACGAAAGCGGAACTGTACGCGACGGCCGGGATCGCGGACTATTGGGTGCTCGACCTCAACGGGCGCCAGCTTCACGTGTTCCGCGATCCGCAACTACTACCGCACGCACTCGACGCCACCGCATACCGCACGCACGACGTCCTGCAACCGACGGACTCCGTTTCCCCACTCGCGGCGCCGACCGTGTCGATTCTGGTAGCCGATCTGCTGCCATAAAACGAAAACGGCCGGCTTTCGGCCGGCCGCTGTTTCCATTCACTCACATCGCGTTACTTGTCGATCGAATCTTCGGCGTAGGTGCTCTCGTACACGAACTTGGTGCCCTCGCCCTGGTGGTTCGCAAGTTCGGCCTTCGCGGAGAGGCGCGACGCCTGGTACTTGCCCGCGACCGTGTTAAAGTACACGTCACCGGTCCACAGCATCGGCACCAGCGGAACTTGCTCGCTGGTCGCCTTCGGCGGGGCCTTCAGCGCCGTTTCCACGCCCACGATGAGGTAGCCGTCCTTCAAGCCCTTGCTCGTGTACTTCTGGGTGAAGTCGTAGTTCTCACCGGTGCCGTTCGGCGGATCGATCTTCAGCCCGAACGGGCGGTCCCACGACTTGCCCGCGTCCGGCAGCGCGTCCGGCAACACGAGGCGGAACGGCAGTTCCGCTTGCAGGCGCGACGCGGAGCCGGTCTTCGCGTCCTTCACCTCAATGAGCTTGCCCTGCGCGTCCACGCGCACAGTGACAATCGGCTTGTTCAGGAACGCTTCCATGTTCTTCGCGTCTTCGGGCTTGGCCGAATCGGTCGTCAACGTCATGCCGTCGGGCTGACGGATCACGCTCTTCATCTCGCTGATGCTCATTTCGAGTGTCGCGACGCCCTCTTTGTCCACGTCCTTCACGGTCCACTTGCGGACGAGCGTGAGGTTCGTGCCGGACTCGCTCGTAACCGGTTTCTCAGTCTTCTCGTCGAGAACCGTTTCCTTCACTGTCGTGGACTGAACGACGCGGTACGCGAGCACCTTCCCCGGCTCCCACTTGAACCGCGGCGCGGCCGGCGCGGGTGCCGGGGGTTGTCCGAGCGCCGGGAGGGCAGTCGAGAACGCGAGTGCCAAAACCGTAAATCGCAACATGATGGGCCTCCCGCACGAAACAACGTGCACAGTTTGGGAAGCGGCATAGCGAGAAGCGGCACCGGCGCGAAGGCCAACCGCCGCTGACGGGCAGGGCTGTTTAAGTGGAAGTGGGCAGGTATTGCCGCCCACCCGCTCGTTAACACTCGCGGTTCGCCTGAGTCTCTGGGCGAACCGCGAGCGTTAACGAGCGGGTGGAACTACGCACCGGCGCGAAGGCCAACCGCCGCTGACGGGCAGAAGAGTTTTGACAGGATTAACAGGATTGACAGGATTCAAAAAGCAACGTCGCATTCGGTCTTGATCCGGTTAATCCTGTCAAAGCTCTTCTTGTTTTCGCACCTCACCCGAGCCATCCGGTGACAGCCGGAGAAACCTCGCACTGGCCGTTTGCCAAGAAGACCGAGCGCGCCGCGAGTGTTGACGAGCGAGTGGTGCTTCCCGTACCGGCCCACTTCTCCCACTCAACGGCCCTACCACGTGCGTTTTTCGCCCGCGCGAGGTGCTCCCCGGGCGCGTCAGGAAACAGACCTCGCGGCGATCGACTATCATGCCCTCTGGGACCACTTGTGCCACTTCCGCTAACCCACGCGACCGCTCATGCAGATCGACCCGACGACCGCGCCCGTTCCGGACGTGTACCAGTACCTCGTGGGGCTCGTCACCCCGCGGCCCATCGCGTGGGTGACAACGCTCTCACCGGCCGGGGTGGTGAACCTCGCGCCGTTCAGCTTCTTCAATGCGTTTGGTGCGAACCCACCCATCGTCGTGTTCTCCCCCACGCTCCGGCGCGACGGCACGAAAAAGGACACGCTGCTCAACCTCGAAAAGCTCGGCGAGTTTGTTATTCACGCCGCGACCGCGCCGCTCGCGGAGAAAGTGAACCTCTCTTCTAAAGAGATCGCCCCCGACGAGAGCGAAGTCGCGCTCACTGGCCTGAGCACGCTCCCGAGCGCCAAAGTGAAGCCCCCGCGACTCGCCGAAGCTCCTGTCGCGCTGGAGTGCGTCGTCCGCCAGATCGTTCCGTGCGGAACCGGTCCGATCGCGGCGAACTTGGTGATCGGCGAAGTCGTGATGATTCACGTCGCGGACGAAGTGCTCGACGGCAAAGGCGGTGTCGACCCGCGCAAGCTCAAAACGGTCGCGCGCCTCGGCGGGGCGTTCTGGTGCCACACGTCGGATTTGTTCGAGCTGAAGCGGCCGTAACAGTGCTCGCGTTCACTCTGGGAACCCGAACTCCGCGAAGTAGCGTTCCAGAACTTCGCGCTCCAGATCGAACGCATAATCCTCCGCGAACCCCTCTCCGCGTGGCGCGTTGTCCTTCTTCATGTGAGTGTGCATGCGGTCCGCGTGGTGGCCGAGTTCGTGCAGAAAGACGTGGCAGAGCTGGTAGGCGCGGGCGGTGGCGTCCGTCCAGTGAATGACGATGCCTCTCCCAGCCCCGCCGTCTTCAACCCGAGCACCAATGCGTTCAAGGAACCAGCGGTGCTCGGCGAACCACACCGTATCGAGCGCGTAACTCATCTCTTTGGGCCACGCACAGATGCCGAGTGCGCCGCGATTGTACCACCCGTCGCACCCGCGGCGCCCGCGATCGAGGCTGAACAGGTCCAAACCGACCGCGAGCGTATCCCAGCCCGGGATCAGTGCAATGAATCGCTCAATGTCGCGTTTCAAAAGAAGGTGCCGGTACCCTTCCCCGGGTTTGCGCCGGTCGATCACCAAGCGCGCCTGCGTATTGCGATACGCGCTCGGTGAAAGCGCCCAATTGTTCTGTTTCTGCACGCACCCGTTGCGAACGCCCGGCGCGGTCTTGCGATAGAAGTGCGACATGCGTACCCCCCCTCCTCCTCCAGCAGAGGGATACACGCAGTCACAGGTTCACCATTACGGCTGCGATTTGCGAAGGGCCACCGACACGACGAGCCGATCTTGCCGCGGACCGACGTGCTGAACGGCTCGCTAGTTCATGCCCTTCGACTGCTGTGTGGCAGTGGTAGCCCGACCCGTACACCGCGTCGGCCGCCATCCACTTAGTCGGCACCCCGGCCTCCACTGCCCGGTTGATAATGTGCCGCGCCAGCACGACCTTGGCGGCGAACTTGATCTTCTCGGGAAGACCGGCCCCCATCGCGCCGATCCGCGTCGTTGATCTACTCATTGGGTAGGTACAGTGTGCGGTCGAGTAGCGCTCGCCCCTTCTTTGTTGCGTACCCGAGGAACACCCTGATTTGGCCGTTCTCGATGCGCTGGCGGTGTCTGAATATTGGCGAGCAAAGCCACCGAACTTCGTACCCTTCTTGAGGAACCCGGTCCGTCGATCACTCGCACGCCGTTAGGATGGCCCAGATGTTCCCGTAGGTAGCCGATGTGAGCGTCGCGGACCGCATTGGCGATCCAGTCGGCCCCGTCGAGCGCCGGGGCGCTCAGGTGCTCGGCCAGTTGCCACCCGTGCTTCCGCTCAGTCCCGCTCAGCGGGTCGCGAACATACCCAACGGCTCGTCGCCGCGGCTGGTGGTGGGTGAAGTGGCCACCGATTCGCTCGTTGACCGCACCTATTTCGTGCGCCCTGGCCGTCATCTGCTGCGCGTTGGTCGTCCCGACATCTCTCGCTTCCGCCGGAAAACCGGGCAAGGCCGTGACTGTTTTATAAACATCATGATTAATGCAATTTCGCGTTGCTACTCGATATTCCTGGCGTTTTCTTTCGCACACATCGAACATGCGCTGAGGAGTAGCATTGGCACCTGAAGCTTGGGTGCAACCCATTCTGACTGAGAGAACATGCTTTATGGACCGGGCCGACAAGATGGAGTTGCTACACGCCGCGTTGCGAAACGATAATGCGACCGAGTTCGCCCGACTGCTGAAGCGTTTCCCGGACTGCCGGTACGACGGAGCCGGGGACGACTACTGGATGAGTGCGGTGGCCATGCGGGGCAAGCTGTGGGCAATTGAGCTACTGGTGGCCCGGGGAGCTGACGTGAACCGGCCATCGAACTCGACCGACTCGGTACCTAGCCCCGAGGGACCGATCGTGTACGCCGCCAACAACGGTCACATGGATGTGGTCCGGTACATGCTTGATCGGGGAGCAGAGATCAACCACATGATTGAGGGGCGGGTCCGGTGCCAAGCCCTGGTGGGTGCGGCCATCTGGGGGCACCTGGACGTGGTCAAGCTGTTGGTCGAACGGGGAGCGGCCGTCAACGCGGTGTGGGCCGAAATGACGCCATTGGATCAGTCCGAGTTACACGGTCGGGATGAGGTGGCCGCGTACCTTCGGTCGATCGGCTGGAAGACCGCGGCCGAACTGGGCGAGTCCGCCAGTTGACTCGGTCAACACGAAACGTTAGTTGCGTCCAGAAATATACATTGTAGATTTATGATTATTTGTATACTATTTTCCTAGCCTCGTGTATGATGTAGGGAGCTGCTCGGTGCTGTGGCGTTGTTGGGGAAGTTTGGCCTCACGGAATTGGTGACGGATGTTAGCCTTCTCGCCCGTTTCTTGGAGTGACGAAGAACAAAATGCCCGGAAAATTCCGCGTTCGGTGCGCGTTTCGCTCGCCGGGAGGGGCCGGGGGCCAAGTTGTTAGCATTTGTTAGCCGTCGGAGTCGTTGAGTTCGGGAGGGCCGATCCGTGGCAGATTCGATCCGACTCCGCGCGAGCGATCCCCACAACTTGGATCGCTTCGTGCAGGTGCAAGAGGACGACTACGAACAGGCGCTCGCCGAGATCAAAAGCGGCCGGAAGCGTTCGCACTGGATGTGGTACATCTTTCCGCAATTCGACGGGCTAGGGTTCAGTTCCATTTCCAAGCAGTACGCGATCAAGAGCCGCGCGGAGGCCGAAGCGTACTTGGCGCACCCCGTACTCGGTCCGCGCCTCATTGCGTGTACCGAGGCCGCGCTTCGCGTTGACGGGCGGTCCGCGCTGGAGATCTTTGGATCTCCGGACGACCTGAAGTTGCGATCGTGCGCCACGCTGTTCGCCCGTGTGTCACTGACGGGTTCGGTCTTCGACCAACTGCTCGACAAGTACTACTCCGGCGAGCGTGACACCAAGATACTACATCAGTTTGATTGATCGCCTGAATGATTGTAATTTTTTAAGCGGGTGCTCCGAAATGCGAACGGGTTCCGCTCACAGCCATGAGTGGAACCCGTTCACTGAGAATTCGTACTTTCTTTACACGCCTTTAGCGGCGTCGCGGACCTCGCCCTTCGGCAAATTCGGGGTCGCCTTTAGAGCACGCATCATGTTTGCCTTGTACGCCTCCACGCCGGGCTGACCGTAGGGGTTCGTGCCGTTGAGCCGGCCCTCTACCACCGTCGCCAGCATGAGCATCTGGAGCAGTTGCCCGATGGTGTGCTCGGAGATCATCGGTAGGGTGATGTCCGCAGTCGGGCGAGCGGCCTGTGCGTAAGCCTCGTTCGTGCCCTTGATGGCCGCGTCGAGGATGTCGGGCAACCCCTTGCGGCTGAACTGGTTCAGATCGTCCTCGTTCCGCTCGGACATACCCAGCGTCACCGGCGGGTGCTTGATTTGCCGCACGATCAGATTGTTGATGAGCTTGTCGCGTGTGCCGTCCTGGTGCTGTTGCCCGCGGCTGTGCAGGTCGCGCGTGCCGACCATCGTGATCGGGGTCGCGCCGCGGCCGTTCTTGCCCAGCGATTCTGCGAGCAACTGGTCGTACCACCAGCCCACCGCTTCGAGCTTGCGCGACCACGCGGACAGCACACGGGTGGTCTTCCCGCGCTCGGTCATCAGGTGGTTTACCGCGGCGAATTGCAGCACTGGGTTGCGGTCGAACGGTTCTTCGATGAACCGCCGCGTCATCGTCGCGGCGCCCAGCAGCATGGCTCGCACATCGAGGCCCATCACCGCCGCCGGGAGCAACCCGACCGCGGTGAAGACGCTGAACCGCCCGCCGACCTCTTCGGGAATGGTGAGAATGTCGTCTTCGGGGAACCCGTCGGCTCGACACAAGTCGCGGAGCTTACTGCCCTTCGTTCCGGTGATGGGCACGATCACCTTGCGGAGCATTTCGGACTTCGGTCCGTAGAACTTCGCGGCTTCGCCCTTCACGGCGCGGTACGCGGCGGCCGTTTCGAGCGTACCCCCGGACTTGCTGATGACGACGACGCCCCACCGTTCTTCGATGATGTCGGGGTCGACGCAGGTGTTTTCGAGTAGCTCGAAGAGGTCTTGCAGCGAATCGTTATCGAGGTCTTTGCCCTCGAAGTAGATGCGCGGTTTGCCCATGCGCAACTTCGCGGGCAGTTCGTTGTGGTGCGAGTGGCAGAGCGCGTCGAAAATGGCCTTCGACGCGAGGTAGCTCCCGCCGATACCGAGGATCACCACACGGTCCACGGTGTCGCGCAACTGCTGTGCGAGGCGCAGCACCTTACCGAGTTCGCTCGCGTCCTGTTTGCGCTTGTAGCCGTCGAGCAGTTTTTGGGGCAGGTCGATGAAGCCCGGTTGCAGCGGGCGCATCTTCGGAGGTGGGTTCTGCAACTCGCGCTCCGCAACTACCTGTCCGCGAACGGACGTGACCCATTGCTTCACTTCGTCCACTTTCTCGGGCGGGAGGAAGTGCTGCTGTTGAAGCTCGGCGAGCGGGGTCCAGGTTTCGTGCGGCTGGGCCAAGAGCCGCGCGAACTGGTACTCGATGTTCTCGTCGGGCAGTTGCATGAGTTGGTCCTTGGTCGGTCGTCCGCCACTGGCTCCGGTCACTGGATACGAGGTCGGTTGAAGGCCCACCCGGGGCCAACAACGAAACACTCGGACCAAGGACCAATGCCCTCGGACTAACCGTACTGTACGTCATTATTCGCGAGGCGTAAACTCTTCCGCATGAACATACACGAACTCATTCGCGACCTCCGCGAACCGGCGAAAACCAAGATCGTCCTGCTCGTGGCCGACGGTTTGGGCGGGCTTTCCCGTCAACCGGGTGGGCTGACGGAGCTGGAAACCGCGAAAACTCCGAACCTGGACGCCTGCGCCCGCGACGGCGTGACAGGTCTGAGTATTCCGGTTTTGCCGGGTATAACGCCCGGTAGCGGCCCCGGACACCTCGGGTTGTTCGGCTACGACCCGCTCGAGTACCGCATCGGGCGCGGCATTCTGGAAGCGCTGGGCATCAACTTCGCGGTCGGCGCACGCGACGTCGCCATCCGGGGCAACTTCTGTACCCTCGGCGCGGACGGGAAGATCACCGACCGCCGGGCCGGGCGCCCCACGAACGAAAAGAATAAGGCTGCGGTCGAAAAACTTCGCGCGATCAAAATTCCCGGCGTGGAACTGTTCGTCGAGCCGGTGAAGGAACACCGTTTCGTGCTGGTCATCCGCGGCGACGGTCTGGGCGACCGTGTGAACGACACTGACCCGCAAGCGGTTGGCGTGCCTCCGCTGAAGGCCGCGGGTGCGGACGCCGCGTCTCAGAAGACCGCGGACGTGGTGAATGCGTTCATCGCGGAAGCGACGAAGGTGCTCGCGAGCGAGGGCGCGATCAACGGCGCGACGCTCCGCGGGTTCGCGACCTACCCGAAGATCGCGACGTTCGCGGACGTGTACGGGCTGAAGGCCGCCGCGATCGCCGTGTATCCGATGTACAAGGGGCTGGCTCGGCTCGTGGGGATGGACATCCTCGACCCCGGGCAGACGCTCCAGGGCCAAGTCGAGACGCTCACCAAAGTGTGGAACGACTACGACTTCTTCTTCCTGCACTACAAGTACACGGACAGCACCGGCGAGGACGGCAACTTCCCCGCGAAGGTGGACATGATCGAAAAGCTCGACGAGATCGTGCCCGACATTCTGAAGCTGAAGCCCGACGTGTTCATCGTGACCGGCGACCACAGCACGCCGAGCAAGATGAAGTCGCACTCGTGGCACCCGGTGCCGACGCTGCTGCTCGCGGACATGTGCCGCGCGGACGAGGTGACGGAGTTCAGTGAGCGGGCGTGCTTGCGCGGCGGGTTGGGGCAATTCCAGGCGATGCACCTGATGCTGCTCGCGATGGCTCACGCCGGGCGCCTGGGCAAGTACGGGGCGTAAGATGACGGATCGCGCCGCACTCCCCGAACCGGCCGCGGTACTTCCGGGCGAAGCGTCCATCCTCGCACAGGTCGTTTCGGACCTGTCCGACGAGACGACGAAGCTCGTCTATGCTGACTGGTTGCAGGAGCACGACGACCCGCGCGGGCCGTTCCTGCGCGAGTTCTTGGCAGCCGTTCGCACCGATGAACCGCTGCCACTGTCGGAAGGGTTGTCGAAACCGTGGCGCGATCTTGTCGGCGTAACGATCACGGAAGCGGCACGCACGCACGGCTTCGCCGATCGGATCGAGACGTTCCTGAAAGTCGCGCTCCCAACGATCCGTGTCACCCCGTCCGATGCTCCGGTGGTCGCTCCACCGATTGCGCGGAGTCGCTACGGCGGGCGACCGGATCTCCCGGCCGACGTCGAGTGGCCGCGCTGGACGAACGGCAAGCCGCTCACCTTTCTCGGGCAAATCGACCTCGCGGACCTCACGGGAAGTGTCGTCGCGCGCGAGCTACCTCCTGCGGGCCTGCTATCCGCGTTCTACTACCTCAACGAGAATGACGACGACCTCTACGGCGGTCCGAGGCGCGACGGCGACGGGAACGAGACTGGAAGTGAGGGCTGGCGGCTCTTTTACTTCCCGCCCGGTGCGGTGCTGCGGTTGCACGACGACTCGGATGCACCGACGTGGAGCCGGTTCCAATCGCACCCGCTGACCTTCGACGAACGGATCGAACTGACTTTTGACCGGAACGGCTGGTACGGAGTGTCCGAACTAGAGGGCGCGGAATGGGATCGCTACGTTGATTTGGTTAGCTCCGTAAACGCCCACGACGAGTGCGGCGACCGACTGTTGGGCCACTTCCAGTCCGACGAATGGGCGACCAGGTTCGGCCGCACCGGGCGGTCGCTGTGGAGCATCGGTCTGACCGGCAATCGCCCCGGGCTGTGGGGCGATTTTCTGACGCGCCTTCACATTCTGATCGCCAGCGGCGACCTACACACCCGTCGGTTCGACCGCGCCGGGCTTGAAGCAGAGTGGCTCAGTTCCTGAGCTACCGCGTTACTTCAGTAACCCGTAGTTCACGAGCGTCTGGCGCACCTTCGCTTCGCCGGCCGCGTCGATCAGGCACATCGGCAGGCGCATCTCGCCGTTACCGCGCCCGAGGAGCTTCATCGCGGTCTTCAGAGGGATCGGGTTCGTCGCCACGCCGAGCATGTCGCGGCAGAGCGGGAACAGCTTCCGGTGCCACTGAAGCGCTTCGTCAAACTTACCCGCGGCGAACGCCTTCACCAGCGCCATCATGTCGCGCGGGATGATGGCGCCGACCACGCTCATCACACCCTTCCCGCCGATGCTCATGAGCGGAAGCGTGAGGCTGTCGTCGCCGCTCAGGATCGTGAGGTCGATGAGGGCCGCAACCTGCGAGGCTTGGTCGAGGGAGCCGGTGCCGCCGCTACGGGGGGCGTGTTCAATGCCTACACGGGCACCCCGCTCCAGAAAACGTACCGCTCGCCCGTTCACCTACTGATCCGCAGGTAAGCAAAGTCCCTGACGTGGCAACGTGTTTGTAACTTGTTGGGTATGAGGAGTAAAGGAACAGCGGCCGAGTTGGAGGCGCGTCGTCGGTTAGCGGTTCAGCGCGTGGGCGAGGGGTGGGCACAACAGGACGTGGCCGCGTTCTTGGGCGTCCACCCGGCCACCGTCAAGAAGTGGGTCGCGCCACCGCGCCGACGGGCTGAGGGCCGGGTCCACGCCCGGGCGCCCTCGGTTCCTGACCGATGAACAGGAGCGCCAGGTGCTCGGGTGGGTTGGCGAACCGCCCACAGCCCACGGGTTCGATACGGATCTGTGGACCGCGCGCCGGGTGGCCGAGCTGATCCACAAGACGTTCGGCGTGCGGTTCCACCCGCACTACCTGCGCGAGTGGTTGTCGATGCGCAACTTCACCCCGCAGAAGCCGGCGCGCCAGGCGCGTCAGCGGAACCCGGCGGCCATCGCCCGGTGGGTGGCGGAGGACTGGCCGCGGATTCAAAAAAGGCGGCCGAGGGGCACGCCCACATCGTCCTGATCGACGAGTCGGGCCTGCTCATCAACCCGTTGGTGCGCCGCCGCTGGTCGGCGCGCGGGAACACGCCGGTGATCGGCGGCGACGGCGGGCACCGGCGCAAGGTGTCGGTGATCGGGGCCATAACGGTCTCGCCCCGGACCCGCCTGTTGGGGCTGCGCTGGTCCACCCGCGCTGACGGGTATTTCGGGGCCGGTGAGGTGGTCGGATTCCTACGGTGCGTGCTCGGCGCGGTGCCGGGGAAGGTGACCGCGGTGTGGGACGGCGGGGCCAACCACAAGAACCCGGTGATGCGCGCGCTCCTGGCGCGGAACCGGCGGGTGTGGCTCGAGCGGCGCCCCGGAGCTGAACCCGGTCGAGCACGTGTGGGGTTGGCTCAAGTACGGTCAGTTGGCGAACTTCGTTCCGGATGACTTGGTTCAGTTGAATCGCGAAATCAATAACCGACTGAAGCAATTGAGCGGCGACCGCCTGGTGCTGAGATCGCTCTGGGAAGGGGCGCAGCTGCCCTTCCCAGAGAAACTACGCCGGGAGCTTTGCTTACCTGCGGATTAGTAGTGCTGATCCTGCGCGGCATCAGCCAGGGCACCCCGACCGCACAAGTGGCCCGGCAATTGGGGTGCGATCACAAGGACCTGCTGACGCTCCGGCATCGAAGAAGTCGGTGCCGGTAGCGCGCGGAACAGGATCGCGACCACCGAGTACAACCCCAACAGGCACGAGCCGGCGCGCAACACAGTCTTCTCGCGCCACCCGCGTGTGGTCTCCAGGGCCAAACAACTGCGGGCCTCTTGGAACGTGGTTTCGATATTCCAGCGCCCGCAGTAGTGGCCAATGACGGCCGAAGGCGTCAGCTCGGCATCCGTGGTGAAGAAGTACTCGTCCCGATGTGTGCCGCTCGTGTCCCGGACGAACACCCACTGCACGGGCACGAGGCCCTGAACCGCCTTGTACCAGTGGCACGCGCCGTCAAGAACCTCGACGCGCCGCTTCCCGCCGCCGTACCACCCGACCTCTAACTGCGTGAAAGCCGTGGCGTCGGTAACCGCCGCTCGGGGCTTAGGCCGACGCGGACCCTTAATCGCCCCAAACAATAGGGACACCCACACCCGTGTGAACCTTGACGGAGCAGCAAGAGTCTGTTATTACAACAATACCCTTGGAGAGTTGTGGGTGAACTGGGCGATTAACTCAGTGGCTAGAGTGCGTTCTTCACACGGACGAAGTCACAGGTTCAAATCCTGTATCGCCCACTCTACGCAAGTGTAGTCGAGTCAAGCACTTAGTGCTTACCTACCGACGGTCGGTAGTGAGGTCTCGAAAGCCTGAAACTGCGGTAATGTACCGCAGAAGGGTTTTCAAAATGCCTCGCTCCCCGTCGGTTCCTTCGTATCGTCTCCACAAACCTTCCGGTCAAGCAGTCGTCACAATCCGCACCCTCGACGGTGCCCGGCGCGACGTCTACCTCGGCACCTTCAACTCTCCAGAAAGTCGCGTCGAGTACGGTCGTATCGTCGCCGAACTCGCGACCACACCGCTCGCACCGCAGCCGTCTCGGGTCACCGGGCCGGCTGTTTCCGCGCGCCTGACGGTCGATCAACTCCTACTCGCGTTCCTCGCGCACGCCGAAAAACACTATCGCCGGGCCGACGGCACGCTCACCGACCAGTTCGACGAGTACAAGAACACTGCCAAGCCACTCCACTCGCTCTACGGACCGAGCGCCGCTGCCGATTTCGGCCCACTGGCCCTCAAAACCGTGCGCCAGGCGTTCATCGACGCCGGGAACTGCCGCACCCTCATCAACAACCGCGTCGGGAAAATTAAGCGCGTCTTCAAGTGGGCCGTCTCGGAGCAGCTCGTCCCGGTCACCACGTACACGGCCCTGACCACCGTCACGGGGTTGCAGGCCGGTCGAACAGACGCGCGGGAGAGCGAGCCGATCGGTCCCGTCGATGACGCAATCTTGGAAGCCACTCTACCGCACCTGAACCGGCACGTGCGCGGGCTCATCGAGTTCCAGCGACTGACCGTGTGTCGCCCGGGTGAGGCGTGCCGCATGCGCCGGTCCGACATCGACATGAGCGAGGGCGTCTGGGTCTACAGGCCGGGTCAGCACAAGACCAAGCACAAGCGCAAGTCCCGCGCGATCCCGATCGGTCCGCGCGCCCAGGAGTTGCTTAATTCGTTCTTCACGTCCGATCCCGACGATTACGTGTTCTCGCCCACTCGCGCGATCGATGAGTACAAGGCCGCGCGTGCTGCGAACCGCAAGTTCGGGGACCAGTCCGGCCGCTCCGATCCGCGCCGCGTTGGACGGAAGCGGAAGCGCCCGCCGGCCGAGCGCTACAACCGGCGTGCGTACCTCACGGCCGTGAACCGGGGGTGCGACCGCGCGTTCCCGCCGACCGGTGAACTGTCGCGCCGCACCGGCGAGTCGCACGCGAAGTGGTGGGCGCGCCTGACGATCGAGCAGCGCGCCGCGGTCAAGAAGTGGCGCAAGGAACACCGCTGGCACCCGAACCAGTTGCGCCACTCCCTCGCCACCGAGGTGCGGAAGCGCTACGGGCTCGAGGCTGCCCAGGTCGTACTCGGCCACGCGAAAGCCGACGTTACACAGGTGTACGCCGAACGCGACCTCACACTCGCGCTCCGGGTCGCGGCCGAAATGGGTTGAGTATCCTCGCGCCGTCGGCGTGAAGGTGAACCCGTGTTGCAAAAAATTGGCGTTGAGGGAAGACTGGAACGGATTTAAGAGTGATGAAGGACCGGCGCGCCAACTTCGAGGACGACGCGCCGGCCCGCGAAACACCGTACCGACGATTCGGTCGTGTGTTGGGTGATGGTGTATCCCGTAAACAGGGCACCCGTCAACCCAAATGCGGGCGGTCCTTCGCCTCACATGGAGGTGAGCGATGCGATTCGTGATTACAGGGCGCCCGTCAGTTGAAGTTGTGGACGCCGCGCTCGACCAACTGGCGGTCCTGGAAGAAGAAGTAATTCCCTTCGGTGAAGGGATCCTTCTGTCCACCATCGAGAAAAATACCGCACTTGACGCACAAGGACTCGGTAACCTCGAGTGGGCGGTCACGCGACTTCAGCAGCAGCAGTTGCGCCGGACCCGTATCCGACTCGTGAGCGCGAGTGCCTGCGAGACGACGCTATCGGAACTTGATGAAGCGACCCAGCGCGTAGACTCGTGGATCGAAATGGTCCGCGAGCGTCCGGCTGACGCCTTCGTGTTCGCGATCGCGGGCCTCAAGCTACTTTGGGCCGGGCGAACTCAACTGCGGCACTTCCGGATCGATTTGCAAGACATCCGCCGGGCACAGGTCGCACTCGTGGCGCCACCCGATCCGCCACCTCTCGAGCCGAAACCGAATCCCGGTCCCACGGGCCGCCCGAGTGAGATCCAGAAGCAACTCGAAGTGTACGAGCAAATACAAAAACTGAGAGCCGTTCTGGGTCGCGAAGGCACCTGGTCGAATGCCGTCGCCGAGTACAACCGCTCATGCGGTACCAATTTCACGGTCGCCCAAGTTACGCAGTGGGGCAAACGCATCCGCAGGTTCGATCGCGAATTCGATTACGGCATTTGAACCCTTTTGAACCCCTTCTCGCGCATTTCTGAACCCTTTTGAACCTCTAGAGACAAGAAAAAAGCACTCGCGCCGGCGGAAAATTGCTCCGCCGGCGTTCCTTTGCTCTGCAAACCAACCTATGTTGAGGTACCCATTGCAAAGGAGTGCCGGTCATGCGCGACTCGTCATCTACTATCTCTTTGGCCAACTGCGAGTACACGGATGTGCTTCATGAGACGACTGACTGCCTCGAATCGATTGCCGCATTTCCGCTGATGAATGGCGAGCATACGTTCGGCCTAGGCGCGATCGCGAAAAAGATCCCAGGAGCCCGGGGCAACAGTCACACGAACGCGAGCACGATTTTCCGCTGGATCACCCGGGGCGTTCGCGCCGCCGACGGAACAACTGTTAAGTTGGAGGCGATCCGGCTCGGTAGTTCCTGGCGCACGAGCCTCGAAGCCGTCGGTCGATTTTCCGCGCGACTGACAGAAGCTGCAATTCCCGCATCTCCCACATCGCCGCCAGTCCCGACACCCAAGGCTCGCAACCGAGCAGCGACGAAGGCATCGGAAGAACTCAGCGCGCTGCTCGGGACGAACAAGTAGTCACAAACACACGAAACACAGGCATTTGGGCCATTTCCTGACGGCTCGAAAAATTTCTCTCATGGCGTCACGGGTAGCCGTGAGGATGTGTACTCGACGGCGCGACAGGGCGCCGACGAAGCGGCCAATCATGGGGGGCAAGCGCGATGAAAACGCTACCAGAAATGACTCGTGAATGGGGAGCTTCACTCGACGTAGTGCGAAAGCTGATTCGGCGCACGCCCGCGCTCCAGCAGCTCGGGCAGACCTACGGTGCGGTACGACTGTATTGCGAGGACGAAGGGCTGAAGATTCGCACGGCACTCGAGGCGCGCGCGAAGAAGAGGGCCGCTTCGGTGGGGTGATTTTGGGACGAAAGGAATATCGGCAGGATGCCTAAACGATCGACGCCTCGGGGCGGAAACCCGAGGCGCCTTGATCAAAAACGGACCGAACCAGCGACATGGACAATCTAAACGAAGTCCCTTCGGGGCGCAATCCCGTTTCATCGGTCGCGCGACGTCTACTCGCGATCGCAGCCCGCACGTCCGATCCGGATGTCGCAGAGCTCGCTGAAGAGCTGGTCGCGATGGATGATCGGCAGATGTACTCCGAGTGCGCGATCAGCCACATCTGTGACGCGATCGGCCTCGACCCTCACGACCTACCCGATCCGCTCCGGCCGCGCTTGTACCTCTCGCCCGTTGGGGCCGAGGTGTCGGAGTGAGCACTCCCATCGCCTTTCGCGCTTCGGCCACAAAGCCATGCCCTGTCTGCGGTACTGGGTCGAAGAGCTGTTCATCGACCGCGGACGGGTTGCACCTGTGCCGCGGCGAACCGCTCGTGGGGTGGGCGCGCATCACGAAGAGCCCCGACACCGCCGGGTTTCACCATTACCGGCGGATCGACGATAGCCGCAGGCCCGCGGGTAACGCGAAGTCGGGTTCGACTTCCGCACCGGCACGCAACTGGCAAGCCGAGGCCGAACGGTTCGCCCGTGACTTGACCGACGAAAAGCGGCAGCAGCTTGCGAGTGCGCTCGGGTTGCCCGTCGCGTGCCTGGCCGCATTCCCCTTGCTCGGCTTCATCTGCGACCCAAACGGGGGCGCGTGTTGGACGTTCACCGAGCACGGCCCGGATGGGGGCATCACCGGGATCAACCGCCGTTTCGTTGCCGACGGCACGAAGCGGATGATCCAGGACGGGACGCGCGGGGTCTACCTCCCGGCCGACTGGCGCTCGCGTCCGGGACCGATCCTGGTGCCGGAGGGCGCGTCCGATGTACTCGCGCTGTCGGTCGTGGGTCTCACCGCGATCGGTCGCCCGAACGATAAGGGTGGAGCGGATACACTCGCCGCGCTGCTCGGTGACGACACGCGCGAACTGATCGTCGTCGGCGAAAATGACAAGAAAGAAAACGGTCATTGGCCCGGGCGCGAGGGTGCGGAGTTCGTGGCGAAAAAACTCGCTGCGCTGCTCGCCCGGCCGGTGAAATGGTCGCTTCCGCCCGATGGGATCAAAGACGCTCGTGCGTGGGTAAGCAAGTTGGCGAGCGCATCGAGCGGATCGTGCGAATGGGGAACGTTCGGGCGGCCGATTCTGGAGCACCTGCAGACGGTCGCTCAGACCGCGCCGCCGCTCGTCGCGCTCTACAAACCGGAATCACAAGCCGAACTCGTCGTCACGTCGCTCGTCGGCAAAAAAGTCAAACCCGTTCGGTACCTCATTCCGGGCCGGGTTCCGGCCGGCAAACTGATCCTTTGCGGAGCGCGGGGCGGGTCGGGTAAAAGCACGTTGTGGCGAGCGATCGCAGCCGCACTATCCACGGGTCGTTGCGCGCTCGGGTTAACCTATCCCGATCCGGTTCGCGCCAAGGTACTGATTTTCGCCGCGGAAGACGGCGTTGAGGACGTCATTTTGCCCGGGCTGCTGGCCGAAGGCGCGGACCTTTCGCGCGTGGCCATCGTCGAAGGTGTCCGCCACGGCAAAACCAAATCGGACTTCATGCTGAGCCCGGAACATGTTGATCTGCTGCGCCAGCGCCTCCGCCAAGACTCCGACACCAAACTCATCCTCATCGATCCGATCGCGAGTTTCGTCGGCCGGGCCAAGGTCGACGACCACCGCGCGGCGGAGTTGCGTTTGGTCCTCGATCCGCTGTCGGAGTTGGCGGAGTCCACGGGCGTGACGGTCGTGATGATCGCGCACTTGAACAAGTCCACGGGTGATGCCGTGGACCGGTTCGCGGGGAGTGCGGCGTACCGCGACAGTGTGCGGGCCGCGTTTTTGATCACCGAAGACTCCGAAGATGAGAGCCGTCGGCTCCTGATGCCCGTGAAGGAAAATCTTTCGGGCTTCGATCGCACCACCATCCCCTTCAGCCTGGTGCCGCTCCCGGCTTACGATGCGGATGTTCTCCTCAAGCGCGACGAATTCCGAGGCCTCGATGCTGGCGACCTCGCGGCCGTTCGAGGACAGTTGCGCCGGGTCCAATTCGATGTGCCGCGGAGCGTGAACCCGGACGAGGCGATGAAGGCCAAGAAAGCGGACGGCACGAAGGTCGAGCGGTGCAAAGAGTGGTTGCGCACGCTCCTCGCGAAGTTCGCCTTCCCGTCGAAGGAAATCACCGACGCGGGTAAGGCGGCGGGGTTCACGTTCGACAACTTAAAGGAAGCCAAGTCCCAACTGAAGGTCGAGGGCGCGATTTCCCACAGCCCCGAACGGTTCCCGGGCGGATGGTGGTCTGGTACCGGCGCCCCTTCGACCTGGGTCGCTCGCCCAGAGCCACTCCCCACTACTCCCCAGTGCTCCCCACTCCCCACTCCTCCCCTCTCCTCCCCTATTAGAGAGAGAGAAGAGAGTAGTGGGGAACTGGGGACAAGTGGGGAGTGGGGAGCAGAGGGGGGCAGCACCCATCAGCCTCCCCACTTACCCGCCCCTGGTACTTCGGAGGCGCTATGACCGCTCCGGCCACTACACCCGATCCCGCCGTCGTCGAACTGCTCACCGACCTCGCGGCCGTTGGCGTGCGCGTTTCGCCGGAAGGGCCGAATGTGCGGTATTGGTCGCCGGAGCCCCTCGCGCCGGAACTGCGGAGCCGCATCATCGCGCTGAAGACGTCGTTGCTCGCGTACTTGTCGATTTGGTCGGCGAAGCGGGCTCGGGCGCTGCTTTGCGAAGCCGACGCGCTGGTCGAGCGGTTGGGCGTCGATGGGCGCGACCAAGTCATCGAAGCCGCCGCTGCCCGTTTCGTGGACGCGCAACACCGGCACGACATGGTCACCGTTCGCGCCGCATGTCACGCGATCGAAGACCGCGCTCGCCGGCTCGCGGCCCAGCGAAGCGGTTCGGTATGAGCGTTCTGAATCGATTCCCCGGGTTCCGATTTTAACGACTCGGCCACAGTGCCGAACGGGTAGGAATCGAAATCCCGTGCCAAGCTCGGCAGATTTTTGGTGTGGGTAGCAGTGATCTTGTTCGTGGCTTCACTCTTTCACAGGACGATCTCATGACCCCCGATGCATTGATTGGTTTCGCGAAAACGATCGAAACGAATGCGGCCCTCGTTCGCGCCGCGAACACAGCCGAGGCCGTAGACCTGCGGTTCTCCGCGTCTGATCCCAACGGGCACGGTAACCGGCGCGACGTGGTGCTCGCGTTCCGCGACGACGCAGCGGCACAGGCGTTCTTAGCTGCGCTCCGGGCGACTTCGCCTGCGGCAAATGCGACCCCGCCCCTGAGCATGAGCGTCCTCAGCCCGCGGTAGTCGTCGTTGGCTCTCCCGCGGGCATCTCGTTTTGCCCGCGGTTCTCACATTCTTCCGTCGAGATCGTTCACCATGCGCTTCACCGATTCCACGCTCCGGCTCCCTCCACCGCCTCCACCGCCGGCCCCGGATCACCCCGTTCCGCCGTGGCGCATCGAGCTCGTCGAGTACGTCGCGCGCGTCGGTGTACCGGGCGAGACGCGCCCCACGAAGGTGTACCCCGACGGACGTCGCGGCGAACTTCTGGTCCCCGGCACCGAAGAGGAAGTGTGGCACCGGTATGCGACCTGGCTCGAAGGAGAGTTGAATCGCGTGCGCGAACAACTGTCCGACATGTTGGCCGCAAACGCCAGCGGTTCCGAGCCCAGCTCGGACGCGCCCGACAAGCCCGGAGCCCGATCCGACCTCGCGAAAGCCCGGGCTAATGACGGTCCGGCGCGAGCGGGGCGAAAGAGCGGCTAAATGGCCGTTCGATTCCAAAGTAGAGACGAATAGAAATGCCGCGCAAGAAGGGCACACCGAAAACGGGCGGGCGCCGCAAGGGGACGCCCAACAAGGTTACCGTCGAAGTACGGGAGGCCCTGGCCGCGGCGTTCAACGAACTCGGCGGCGTACCGGCCCTCGTAAAGTGGGGCAAGAAAAACGCCACCGAGTTCTACCGGCTCTGGGGGCGCCTGGTCCCCAAAGAAGTCAAGAACGAGCACACGGGTAAGGACGGCCAACCCATTTCCCATGACCACCGTCACAGCGTCGCCGACCGAATCGACCAACTCGCCCGCCTCTTTGGCGCGCCGGAAGGCAGTGCTCCAGGCGACGGTGCTCGAGAACCCCTACATCCCGGACCGGGTGAAGAACGGGCTGACGCGCCGCCAGGCGGAGTTCCTCTCTGACGAGTCGCGCGAGATCCTGTTCGGCGGGGCCGCGGGCGGGGGCAAATCCGTCGGGATGCTCCTGGCGGCAGCACAGTACGTTACCGAGTTCCGGTACGCCGCGCTGATCTTGCGCCGCACGTTCAAACAGCTCTCGAAGTCCGACTCGATCCTCGCGCTGGCAAAGGACTGGTGGCTGTCGGACCCGCGGATCCGGTACAACGCGGACGTGTACACGTTCACGTTCCCGGCCGGCAGTGTGGTCGAGTTCGGGCACATGGAACACGAGGACGCGAAGTACAACTACCAGGGCGGCGCGTACCGGTTCGTGGGCTTCGACGAGTTGACCCAGTTCACCGAGCCCATGTACACGTTCCTGTTCAGCCGCCAGCGGCGCGAGGTCGGGAGCCGCGTCCCGTTGCGCATGCGGGCCACGTCCAACCCGGGCGGGACCGGGCACGACTTCGTGCGGCGCCGGTTCATCGACCCCCGAACCCGAGACCCGCGGGCCGTTTTCATCCCGGCCAAGCTCTCGGACAACCCGAACCTGGACCAGGACAGCTACATCGAGTCGCTGTCCTTTTTGGACCCGCTCACGCGCGCACAAATGCTCGCGGGCGACTGGAACGCGGTCGAGGGCGGGCGGTTCAAAAAAGAATGGTTCCCGCGGTACCACCTGCGCGGGGATCACTTGGTGCTAGTGCGCCCGGGCGAAACCCGGGAACGGACCTACCACGTCTGGCGCCTGCCCATGTTCCTCGCGTGCGACCCTGCGGCCAGCGCGAAGGTGAGCGCGGACTTCACGGTCGCGGGCGTGTGGGCTACCACGCCGGAGAACGAGCTCGTGCTCCTGGACGCGGATCGGTTCCAACTCGCGCTGCCGGACATCGTTCCGCGGGTCGAGGCCCTGTGGAACAAGTGGCGCCGGCACCCGAACGGGGTGTGGATCGAAGCGGTCGCGGCGAACAACGGCGTGTACGAGCTGGCGGCGCGAACCCGGATGCCCGCGCGCCGGCTCGACCCGCTGGGCCAGGACAAGTTGGTCCGCGCGACCCAGGCGATCAACTACGCGGCGACCGGTCGCATCTGGCTACCGGCCCCGGGACTCGTGTCCGGGATGCCGCTCAGCGAAATGGAGTCCGAACTGTACCGGTTCACGGGCGACGAGAAGCGCGACGCGCACGACGACGTGGTTGATGTCTTCTCTTATGCGGCCCGCGTGCTCGCGAGCGGCCCCAGGGGGAACCTCGCGAGACGGTCCCACTCGTATTCGGAGGCCCGCGATGATCGCGCCGGCAACGCTGATCGACATCATGCGCCCGCTCATGGACATCCTTGAGGACAACCGCGGCGCGCCGATCGGGGACGCCATCGGGTTCGAGTTGCTGCTGGCGGACGACACCGACTCAGTCGAATTGCGCGAAACTTACGCGGACAAACTCGCAACCTGGAACTGCCCGAAGCGCGCGGGTGCGGTGCGCGAGGAAGCCAAATGTCTCCGCGCCGGCGGGAAGGTGCCGCGCCGGCGGTTCGTGCCGCCCGTCGTTCTGCACTACCCCTTCGGCTGCACCAACGTCGGGACCGAGGCCGAACCGGAATACCGCAGCAACGCGGACCTCGCGCAAGAGCTCGTCGCGGACTGGTCGCAGAAGGGCGGCATCCTGGCCATCCCGACGCACCTGACGATTTCCGGCGGGCCGGCGTGGTGGGTCGAGTTCCCACCCCCGGAATGTTCGTGTCGCAGCGAGTAGTACTTCGAGTGACGAGCAGGTCGGCGGGAATTCCCGCCGACCCCACCCGGAACACATTCAGGTCACGGCGCACGAAAAAGCCGGGCGGGAGTGATCCCGCCCGGCAACCAGACCAGCTTTTGGGTCCCGTCCATCCCTTCGGTAGCCTGGCGTGCGGTACCGCACCCACCCCTCGGATACGACACCGTCGGCGTCGCGAATGATCGCGGTCGCCAACGGTATGTAGCGCGCCCGCTGGAGGCGAGCAAGGAAAAAGACCACGCGCAAGCCCCTCGCGCTCTCGTCGCCGATCTGAATACAGGTGCCGCCTCAATTAATGCGCTACAGTCAGACGATATAGCGCCTGGATCAACCTGCACGTCCTGGACGAGCCTCCGGCGGATCTGCGAAAACATGGGCCTCGCGTTCAGCGCGCAGTTGCAGAAGCTGAAAAAGAAGTCGTGGGCAGTTGTGTCGGAGATCGACACAACTGGGGCGGACGGGAAAACGTACTCAATGGTGATGATCGACCGCCGCACGCTCCTGATGTGGCTGGCGAACATCGACGAGCGGAAGGTGAAGGCGACGGGTCGCGAAAAGGTCGTGAGCTGTTTGGCATTCCGTTCGAGCAAATCGTGCCTGCGAAACCCCGTCGGATCCCGGAGCCAATAAGTCCGGACTCTTCAGTAAACAGGTTGAGTTCCTCTGTTACGAGGGACGCGATCATTTGATGAGGCACTGAGAAGTGCCATTATCGGTTTGAGCAGTCGCGTGCTCGAAAAAACGTAACCCTGGGGTCACTGAACGGGCAGGTGCCCTTCGTCCCAGACCTGGCGCACATCCTCGTCACTCGTCTCGGGTAACCCGCTGGCTCGGATCTCGGCCGCGACCTGTTCGGGAGTTACGTTCCCACCGAGCCGTGCCCGGATCTCCAGGACGAGGCGCGGGAGTCCGGGATTCTGTTCGTTCGGGTTCGTTTCGACGGCGAACGCACGTGGATCTTCGGTAGACATGACCGACTCCCCCCACGGCTCCTGAAACAGAGAAAGCGGGGTGACGCGCGGCGGGCCGTCGCCCATTCAACCCGCTGCGGTCACCCCGCCGTGAGCGGAAGTCAGCAAGCCGCGTGCCGCGGGCACACACACGTTCATCATGTTTCACGTCGTTGGCCCCGAACGTGCAATCAAACCACTGGTTCTATCCTGGGCACCTTACTGCGGGGGAGGCGATCATGTTCCGTTGGGCCATTCTGTTCTTCATCGTGGCGCTGATCTCGGCGTTCCTCGGGTTCGGTGGGATTGCCGGAGACGCCGCGTGGATCGGGCAGGTACTGTTGTTCGTGTTCCTGATCCTGACCGTGGTTTCGCTCGTCGCGGGACGGCGCGGGCCAAGTATTGAGTAGCGTGCTCGAACAACGATATGTGAGCAAATGAAAGCGGGCGGGGTTACTCCCGCCCGCTCCGTTGGGTTACTTCTTACGGCTATTCTGGCGTACCTTGGCCTCGCCCTCGGACTCGACCACAAGTTCCTCTTCCCGAACGTCACCGGCTACGGTCTTGGTGTCGTGTACCTTACGCTTCCCGACACTTACTTCCTCCTTCAGCACCGCCTCCTTGGTCACGTGGACCCGCTCCTCCTTGGTCGGGATGCGGATCTCCTCGGCCTCCAGTTCGGCCCCGCTGACGCGCTTGCCGCTCGCGGGCCGGCGCTCGATCACCACTTCTTCGCGCTCAACCGGGACGGTGATCTGCTTGTGTTCGGTATGGACCTCCTTACGGACCTTCACCTCGCCCGCGCTCACCGTTTCTTTGTCCGCGCGGAGGTGCTCCTTCTTGAGTTGAATCACCCGTCCGTCTTCTGTTTGGAACGACCCCTCGGCAAGCGTATTCGCCCGGTCAGCGCGGACGGCCGCCCAGGCGCTGCGGTCGAACCCACTGTACCTGTGGAGCATGTTGCGGGCCTCGTCCAAGCGGTCGCCAGTCTCTACGGTCACAAGGTAGCGCCCGGCTTGAACTTCGTTCTGATAGAACTCCGCGTCCTCTTCGGGAACGCCCCAGCCAATCAGGGCGCCCGCGATGCCACCGGCCGCGGCCCCACCCGCGGCACTAATAAGGGCTGCTGCGAGTGGTCCGACCGCGAGGATCGGCCCGATCACCGGGATCACCCCGAACGACACCGCGAGCGAGCCGAGGGCGAGAGCCCCGCCCCCGGCCACGGCACCGGCGACCGCCCCTTCCTCGGCGTAAGTGTTGTTGGCGGCCCCGAACTTGACCGTTTCGCCCTCGGCGTTGCGGTACACCATCCCGATTTCCGAATCCGTGAACCCGTGCGCCTTGAGCTCGGAAATCGCTTGCTCGGCACGGGCCTTGGTCTCGAATACGCCAACGGCGGTATTGTGCTTCTTCTTGCGAGTCGTCATCGCGTTGTTACCTCAAAGTACGGGCGATGCGGGTTCCGGCACGGAACCGAAGACGGTGGGTGAGGCAGCAATCCCCGCGCCACCGGCGGAGCCGAACGCGCCACGAATGCGACCGAATTTGTGGCAATACTAACGGACGAAACGCGAGGAGTTGGAATATCCACTGTGCGCGGATGAGAGCTGACCGGAGTAAAAACCGAAGTCCCCGGAAACATTTCCGGGGACTTCAGGGGTAGGCTGGGACCGATTCGCGGACCCCACTCAGCTCGAGGCCGTCGGCTTGATGGAGGAGCCGACGAAGGAGAAGGTGCTGTTGGCGTTGGAGCCGAGGGTGGTGATGGCGGCGATGCACACCACGACGATCAGGGCCAGCATCACCGCGTACTCGACCGCGGCGGAGCAATTCGACCTCGCATCGTTCGACAGAGGGCGAAACCCATGACCAAACAGCAGCATCAGATCGGAGTTGGTACCGTCGTTGTCGTTCTCCTATTGCTCCTGTACCCGCCCTGGAAACTGGAATTCGAGGACGGGTACGAGCGGATCGCCTTCGCGTTCTTGTTCTCCCCGCCCTCGGACTACCGGCTCACGATCGGCAACAGGATCGTGAGCCCGCAAACGCAAGCGATCGCGGCCTGGATGCTACTCGGTGAAGTTGTTTGCGTGACGACGCTAGCGGGGGCACTCTTCGCTCTTTACCGCCCCACCGCGACGGCGCCGGCGCACGGGCCGACGGTGGGTACTCCCGCGACCACAACCTCGTGAGAGTGGCCCCCGCCACCTTCAGTTCACGGTCGACCCGGTACCGAATTCCGGCTCGCACGAAATCCCACGAGTCGAGAATCGTCATCACCGTGGGGAGTGTTCCGGCCCTCGGGAGGATGCGTGATGCTCGCTTCGTTGCTGGCGGTTTCACTGGCGATTGCGCCGGGTCAACAACCGAAGGAAGACAAGAAGGCACCGGAACTGTCGGCCGAAGCGAAAAAGGAGCTGAAGAAACTCGAGGGCAAGTGGCAGATCGTGAAAGCGCTCGGCTCGGAAGGGGAAGCCGATGTGAAGGATCTTGAGGCGTTCTGCGCGATCGAGGGAACTAAATTGACGTTCACCCGCGGAACGAAGACCGAGGTGGCGGAGGTCACGGCCCTGGACCCCGGTGCGGACCCGATGTGCATCGACCTGACGGAGGCTCGTCCCGGCAGGCCCGAGCGCGTCACCGAAGGTGTGTTCAAGTTGGATGGGGATACGCTCCACCTCGCGATGGCGGCACCCAAAGATGGTAAGCTGCGCCCGGCCGGCGTTGAGAAACCCACCGACGGGCGCATCATCGTGTGGGTCATGAAGCGCGTGAAGGAGTAGCTACCCACCTCTTCGAGCGGCATTAGAAGCAACCTAACCGACTTCACTTCGCCAACCACCGCGTGTGTGGTGATCTCCACCACACACCAAATCTGGGGCACCGTGAAACGCTTGGAAATGAAGAGTTTGAGGTTGCTTTCGGCCACAGAAACGGGCACTTCTGGGGTTCCGCTATCGTCAGATCGTTCGAGTGCGGGGCCGCAAATCAAGCGAACCGTGAAGCACTCGAATTACCAGGGTTTGGAGCCAATTCGGATGCGCAAAGGGGGTATTTCGAGCGAACCGTAAAGAAGATCTTTACGGTTATCGCGGGCCGTTTTCAGAGGTGCAAAACGGGCACTTTTAGGGAGCTCTATTCGGTAGGCTTCGCGAGGTTCGGGAGCGCGGGCATAGTAGTGGTTTCGGCCGTCGGGTCAGCGCTCGGGAGCACTAGAGGGGACGCAATCACGTGTGCCGCGCCGGGGAGCGGACGATCGGCCGAGATGAAAAGCCCCATGTCGCGGGCGCAACACCGGGGCCAGTTTCCGCGCACCACGCCGCGCACCTCGGTTGGCGTCGCAGGAAGCGCGCGACCGCATTGGGCGCACCGGAACAGCGAAACGCGCGCCTTCGGGCTCGGGATGATTCTGGGCCATCGGTGGTCCGTTGAAGTCGTGGCTGGGCTTGGCGCGACTACCTCGTTGCACCGGCCTCGGTTAACCCTGCGGACGGTTGTTGCACTCTCGGATTTCGGCGCTCGACATCGATGCACAGGACCATGTCGCCTTTACAGCAACCGGGCCAGCGCCCGACTCGCCGGTGGAGTCGGACCTGATCTGGGGACGTGGCGAACGCGCGTCGGCACCGTTCGCACCGGAATAACAGGAGACGAGAGTCGTCCGAGCGCGGGGGCAGAAACATCACGAACCCTTTGAGCAGAACCCGAAGTCAGTCGTCGGTGTGTGGAACTTCGTGCGCGGGGTGGTCGGTGTGTTGGGTGATCCGGGGTTAGCCTCACCGAGCACGGTCGCAAGGATCAACCGATAGCAAGTAGCGGACCGATCGGGTCAAAATGCGCCCCGCGAAGGAATTGGGCACATGCGGTTGATCGCTTCAGGGCAAAGCGCAACACTCTTCTCCCGAGAACCGCTCAAACGGCTGGACGTGTGCGGTTCAGTGCGCAACGCCGTTCCCGTCCGTAACCACGTGTTCGCCCAGCGCGTGCAGCAGTTCGGCCGGATCGACCGGCTTGGTGAAGTGCAAGTTGAACCCGCACCCGGCCGCGCGCTCCCGGGTCCGCTCGTCCCCCAGCGCGGTGAGCGCGACCAGGAGTGGCCCCTCACTTCCGGTCGAGGCACAAGACGGTCCGAATCCGTTGCGCGACAAGACCGCGGACGCGGCCCACTCGGTGGGCCAAGCGGCGAAGGACGCGGGCCAGAAGCTGAAGGACAAGAGCGGCGCGTAGTCGGTGCGCTCCTCTTCGCGCCCGCTCCAAGTGGAGCGGGCATTTTTCGTTTCACGAGCCGTTCAGCGAACGCCAACGTAACCGAGATCGTTATGCAGGTCAGTCGTGGAGCAGGTCTCCACAACCGGTCTTCAGTTGCCACGGAGAAGGTGGCAACTGAAACTGCAGCCAGCCGTGTTGGCCTTCTCGCAGATCTCGGGCTTCACCTTGCGCGCGTCGATCATCGCCAAAACACGGGATTTCCCGTCGTCGGCAACCATAACCATCTCGGTTACGGTTGCCCACTCCTGGTCCTTGAACTTCAGAACTGCCGTCGCAGCAAACCACGTGTAGCTCGAGGTCGGACCTGCAAGTTGGTCGCGAGCCACACCGTTCGCCGGTGGGGGCAACATCGCCCTAACCGGCCGGCGGCTGGCCGTAGTACCTGATCCTGTACCTGCCCTTTTCCCCAGTTCAGGCGAATTCGCCTGAACTGAGCAGCAGCAGCAAGTTGATCGCGAATCTTGATTTGTGCCAGTGGGGGCAACGTTGCCCCCACTGGCGAAGATTGGCTGCGGGAAGTGTTCGCACCCGTTCCCCTGATATTCTTCGCCGACTTCAACTGTGGTGATCTCCCCCACAGTTGGCCACGCCGGGAGTTGTGGTGTTCTCCGCAACAACTGCTGCCGACGGCACGAATCGACGACCTTGACGAAGTGGATCAGGCGCCCGGAGACGCCGATTGTTTTGCCCACATGGTCGCGGGTTTCACCCTTGCTCGAAGGCTCCGGAATTAATTCCGGAGCCTTCGAGTCGCCTCTTCGTGAAGATCCAGACGCCCTCCCACCTCGTGCGGCGGCAGCCTTCATTCGCGCCTTCGCTTCAGCTTCCAGTTTCTCTGTGAGTTCGGTAGCGCGCGAGCCTACCATCGCCATTTGCGACTTCGTGAGTTGACGCCGTTCCTCGTTGAGCGAAAGGACGCAGGTCGCCGGGTCAGCGCGTTGCCAGGTTCCAGAAAGTCATCCATAAACGTCGCCAGCTCCGGCAATATTGCCGGAGCTGGCGACTCAACCAGAATTTGGAGTGCCGGACTTCTGTGAAACCGGAATTCCCGTTTCTGAACACACCGCTCCGGGTACGTGCGATTGTTGGAGACGTCGCCCACAACCCCGGAACGCACCCATGCCAACAATTTTTCGAATCGATGACCGGACCGCAGACATCCTCGGTATCCCTCGGGAAATGCTCCCGCCACCCGCACCCCCGATCGATCCGACCAAGCCGCATCCACTGGCGGAACTGTTCAAATCGCTCGAATCGTTCGACCCGTCGAACCCAGACGACGTCACCGCCGCGTGGGAAGGGATCGAGGACGCGGTCGTCGAGGAGATCACCGTGCGGCACCTGCGCCCCGGACCTGGGTCGCTCGACTGGCTGAACGACCTCACCCTGCAGCCCTCGCCCGCCTCAATGCTGGCTCCTGAAGAGCCGCCCTCATCCTTTGGTTCTTGATTGAATCAGTTCAACTGCGGGGATTCCCGCAGTTACCGGTGTCCGAAGTCTCCAGATGAGACTTCGGGTAGCCCGGATCCTGCACCCTCCTTACTCGAGGGTGCGACATGGCGATTGGTGACCTGCCCCAGATCGGAATCACGTCCTACGCGGGCTACACGTTCAACGAGACCGTGGACACCACACTCTACCGCGTGTCCCCGCAGTACGATTCGGCCAAGCGCACGGTTATCGCGTGCGAGTTCACGATCGGGCTGAAGTGGACCATCGCCAACAAGTTCGGGACGAAGGCGCAGATCCAGGACATGATCGCGCGCCTGACCCGGGCGGGCGAAGAGCTCCGGTACGAGGGACGCGGGTTCGGCAACGAGGCCGTGAACCGCGGGGTGGTGAAGGACGTGAACTGGGGACCGCACCCGGGAGACGTAACACTTAAGCCGGTCGGGGCCGGGCTCGCGGTCGAAGCGGAATGGAAGGTCACGTTCACGATCCCGACGTGCAACGACGCGGTGTTCAACGGGATCATGGAGTGGAACTTCGGGGCCAACTACGCCATCGACAACGAGGGTGTCACCACGCGCACGATCCGCGGGTATTTGGTGATCGCGAACAACCGGAACCGGCCCGGGGACCGCGCGGTCCCGCGCAGCGCCGATGCGTTTCGGGCGGCTATCACGCCTGGTCTACTTCGTGGGTTCAAGCGCGAGTCCCAGGAGTTCACCCTGTCGCCGAACAAGTCCAAGCTCGAGTACGCGTTCGTGGACAAGGAGATCGGCACGAACGCGCCCGGGGACGGGATCCTCAGCGCCGAGGCCTCCGCGGGGTATTTGGCTGATACGCCCGGAGCGCGGGCGGCGCGACTCGTATAACTTCGTATAATGCATGCTATACGAAGTTATGACGCCTGGTCTACTTCGTGGGTTCAAGCGCGAGTCCCAGGAGTTCACCCTGTCGCCGAACAAGTCCAAGCTCGAGTACGCGTTCGTGGACAAGGAGATCGGCACGAACGCGCCCGGGGACGGGATCCTCAGCGCCGAGGCCTCCGAATCGATTTCCAGCATTCACGGGCAAGCGCCACTCGCGAGGTGGACCAAGACGTTCCGCGCGACGTACACGCTCCAGCCCGGGCGCGATGTCTCCGCCGCGTGGAACGCATTCTTCGACACCATTAAAGATCGTCAAAAAGAGGCCCGGAGCCGGAACGCGGGCGTTTCCCTTATTCCTAAACACTTCTCTGCCGAAGACCCGTCGGTCTACGGTCCGCGCCAGAAGGTGTCGCTCTCGATGACGTATGAAATAGCTGGCATGTACCTGCCCGCGGCCCTGGGCGCGACCGGGCTGTGGAAGCCGATCCCGAACTCGGATTACCGGCTCTGGGCCAACTCCACGGCCACCTCGTTCGGTCCGCGCGGTGGAGCCGGGCTGCGGTTCGACGTGGGGGACGACAAGATCATTGACCTGTGCCGGGCCGAAACCCCGCCCCCGACACACGACCTGCGCGAAGGGAACGTCAACATCATCGGGCCGATCGGGGCCGCACTCGGGACCGCGCTCGCGCAGCAGTTCTTCACGCAACTGCGCGCGGCCCTGGCGCCGACCAAGGCCGCGAGCTGGTTGCACTACGAGGTGTACTCCCGGGTCGTGATCGACTCCGGCGCAATGGTCGTCAAGACGCTTCCCGAGGAGCCGCTCACGCGCGCCGAGTTGCGCACCGACACCTGGAACGTCGGGCAGATCGGGCGCCTGCCGCTGGGTACGAACAACGCGCTGCCCCAGGTCGCGAAGTCCCCGGGTGGGAGCCTGCAGGCCGAATTTCCGGGGCCGAACGGAGTGGGCGACACGGGCATTCAGTACCGGACCACGCCGACCGTTCACGTTTACATCACCGGTCGCGCGGTCCGGTACGGGTTCGACATCCCGCACCCGCAACTGGTATCTGTGGACGGGTTCCCGGCCGTCCTGATCTCCACGGGCACGCCGGGCGAAGGGTTCAAGTCGGGGATCGTGGGGCAATCCCTGTACCCGGCGTTCGGCGCGAGCTGGAACTTGCACTACGTGGTGCCCGGGCTGAAGGCTGCCCCAGGCGCCCCGTACAACCCGCTCTGGGCGCCGCCCGGATGATCGGCCGCGAGCTCCTCCAGGTGCCGGAACCGCTGAAGCTGCTCATCGAACGCGGCCAGCACGAGCAGCGCGTCCGCGAGCGCGCGCAGGTCGTCGGCCCGGCTCGTAGCTGGAGCCGGCACGTCCGGCACATAGATCACGGGTGGTGGCGCGGGGAGCGGAGGGCTGGTGGACTGCTTCCGCCGGCGATTCAACTCTTTGTGCGCCGCGTCGATACTCTGCGCGTCGGCGAGTGCAGGAAGGTCGCCGAACTTCTCAGGTTCCTTCTCCGCGGCCTCGGATACCTTCTTGCCCTTCTCGTAGGTTTTCCCGCTCATTCCGAGTGCCGCGCCAACTTTGTCACGAGTTCGACCGGCAGTACCATCGGGAAATTTTCCCGATGGTTCCGTCCCCCTGCCGGCTTTCTTGCGCCGGTCAGCATCCGGCTTTTCCAACTTCTCGATCCGGCGCCCGACTTCTACGAGATCCTCGAGCGCGAGCGGCTCACGGCACGTGTTCTCGTCGCGCTCCGCTTGCAGAGCCGCGATCGCGTCGTCGAGCGTGTCGAGGACGCGGCAGGGGATATCCGTCCAACCCAGTTTCTTCGCCGCCGTAAGCCGGCGCGCGCCCGCGATCAACTCCAGTCGCGAGTTGAGTACCAGCGGGTGCAAGAGGTCGAATCCCGCAACCCGATTAGTCCTCGGCATCGTCGCGCACGTCGCGCAGGGCGTTGGCCACGACGCGCTGGACCTCGCCCTTGGTCGTGTACGGGACCAACAGGAGCAGAAGTCCGAGCAGGAACAGGAACACCACGCCTAGCACGAGGAGCACCCAGCACAAGGGCGACGGGCGCACCGCGTACTCGACGTCGATGATCCACTCGTCGTCCCGGCGCCCGCGGGACAGGCGCCCCGTGACCTCGGTTACCGACATCGCCGAACCCAGGCGCGGTCCCGTGACCTCGAACACCCCGCCCTTGTAGAACCGGACCCGCCCGAGGCGCGCGAGCGCGTGCTCGATGAGTCCCTCCACCTCCGACCCGCGCATCCCCGTGCGCGCGCGGATCGTCTCCTCGCCCCGGAACATGTCGACCTCCACTGTTGGGTGCCCCGTGCGCGCCGGAAATCGCGCGCCCCCGGACAAACGCGCCCGATGCGCACATCCGGACACTAGCGCACCGGTACCCGAGGATTTGTGCCACTCGCGGTCAACTCCCGATCCGGGTAGGCGCGATACCGGTATCGTTGGCTTCTTCACGAGGAACGCACATGGCGGACGCCCTAGATCTGAGGTTCGGGACCGTGTTCCCCGGCGCAGTTGCCGGGAACTTGGCGTTCACGGCCGTGACCATCAACACGCCCACGTCCCAAGCGGAATGGGCGTTCGACCTCGACGAAGGTCAGGTGGTGTCGCGCCTGTGGTACCGTCCCAACGCGATCGCCGGTACACCCCCGACGCTCAAGATCAGCCTGCAAGGACGGGACAGGTCGGGGAGCCCGGACGGGACGATCAAGGGCGGGGGCACGCCCGCGTCGAAGGTGTTCAGCCCGTCGGCCCTGGGGCACGCGGCGGGCACGGGGTACTGGATCGACCTGGACAACACGTACACGGGGGCCACCGGGGGCGAGCGCGTCACGGCGGTCGTCCTACGAGAGCGGCACCGTCGACGGGAGCAACAACATCGCGGTCACGATCGCGGTCAGCACCGGTGAGGTGCGGCGTTTCCCGTATGCCATCGCGAACGCCTCGGGCTCCCGGACCCGCCAGGCGACCAAGCCCGTGTTCGGGTACGGGAGCCCGACCACCGCGTACGGGAGCCCGATGAAAGGGGCCACGAGTCAGAACTTCAACAGCGGCACCACGCCCAACGAGTACGCGCTCGCGTTCACCGCTCCCGCGAGCTACGGCAGCACGTTCCAGGTGGGGCGGTTCGCCTTTGAGATGGGGCTCGCGGCCGGGCACTCGCTACTCGTGTCCCTTTACAGCGGCACGACCCCGCTGATCACCCGGACGCTGGACACGGACGACGCCGGCTCCACGTCCGCGGGCCTGTTCGTGGAGCGGTTCTTCGGCGCGCTCCCGACCCTGACGTGCGGGAGCACGTACCGCCTCGGGTTCGCCCCGCAGGACTCGACGAACCAGCTGCTCCGGATCGTCAACCAGGACGCGGCCGCGGACTGGGCCGCGTTCCCGTTCGGCACCAACTGCTGGCTCTCGACCCGGAGCGGCGCGGGCGCGTGGACCGACGATTTCACCAAGCGCCCGTTGATCGAGGCCATAATTACCGACCTGACCAAGCCGACGGGCGGGGGCGGGATGCTCGTTAGCCCCGGGATGTATGGGTTCTGATCCGGGTATCGCTCAAGTCACATCCTCCCGCCGGTGCGAATGCCGCAGTTAAGTACGCCCCCGCCCGTCGGCTTTGTCAGGTCCGTGATGATGGCCTCGATCAACGGGCCAGCCGGCGCCGGATGAAGAACAGGCCCGGGAGCGCGGTGAGGCACATCACGGCCCCGGGCGGGGCGGGCATGTAGGTGTAGGTAACGGCGAAATCCGCGTGCGCGTCCGTGAGCCCCTGGGGCACCGCGGACGCGCTCCCGTTGAACACCAAGAACCGGAACCGATCGTCGAACCCGTGTCCCAGGGTGAACGGGTTCACGATGTCCGACTGGCTCGGGTCGAAGGCGCCGTTGATGGTGTATGTGAAGGTGTAGGAGACGTGCGCGCGCTCGTTGGGGGACAGGGTAACGGACGCGGCCCCACCGTAATCGAGGCGCCCGCCGTCCGCGATACCGTTGAAGCCGAGCGTGCTCAATACCCCGGGGCGGTACGAGATCACGGCCCCGCCCGCTCCGGCCTGGAAGTCGACGAACCCTTCGACCGTGACCGTTTCCGTGTACGTGACCGAGTACAGTTCGCTGAGCGGGTACGAGTTGACACCGGCACCGGCGAACTCCGCGGACCCGGTGAGTCCGGAGATGGTCTTCGATTCGGTCACCGTGAACGCGGCATGAGCGCCGGAGCCGGTGAACGGGATCGCGACACAGGACAGGATCAGGGCACGGAGGAGGGATCGCATGGGCGGGCTCCGAAGGTAGGGGTTGTAGGGGCGCGCCCATTAAAGCGCCCTCTCACACGGGGCGCAACCCCAGTCGCACGAAAAAATCCGCAGTGCCGGAATCACACGGAATTGTGAAGATTGTCCGTCCGCCTCGCGGCCATCTAATTTCTTTTTGGATTCACACGCATGCACGGGTAGACTCCCGGAACCGACCAGTGTGCGTCATGTTGAGAAGGACAGGCGGTCTCTTGGTAGATTGTCGCGCGCACTTGGCGGAAGCCCACACAGGAGCCGGCATGGGAGTCGAGTACGGGGTGCTACGCGGCAAAGTGGACCGGTGGAAGCGCGAGGATCCCCCGGCCAACAGCAACAAATCGCCGCACCTGCAGATCCGCATCATGGACGGAACCGGGAGGGCCTGGCGGTCCCCGGTAAACGTCCGCTCTCAGGACAAATCCCTCGTCATCTTCCACCGGGCGGACCCGCTCCAAGGGCACCCGATTTTGACGTCCCTCGACGCACTGCCCACCGGGTTCACCGATCTGATGAGCGTCACCCGCGGCGCGACCACCGCACTCGACTACTCCCGGGCGCCGCTGTTCGACTGGCCGACCGGTATCGCGCTGCCCCCGACCGGTGACCCGAACGTCCCGGACGACGACCTGCAGGACGTGGTGAGCCGGCGTCTGACCGACCTGCAGGCCGTCGGCGGTGACCTGTTCGTGTTCGGCTCGGTGTGGCACGACCAGGCCGTGAAACCGGGAATCGATCAGGAGTTCGGGACCAAGGACGGGGTCCACGACGTCCACATGAATCAGGGCAACAAGACCGGGGACCACTCCGAGGACAACGGGGTGTTCCACGACGGGGGCTGATCCTCAAGTTCCCGGACCGGTACGTGGGGCTGTTCTTCCGGTTCAAGACCCAGTGGCTCCCGACCGACGGGAACGGGAACCGCACGAGCGCGTCGCGCGAGATCCCCCCCGGAGTGACGCCCGACACCGCGGGTGGCGGTTCGGGCACGCACCCGGTGTTCCCGCGCGTGTACATCGAGCGCGCACTCGTCAACCCGGCCGGTGAGGACCCGGGCAAGGAGATCGTGGTGCTCGGGAACACGACCACCGAACCCGCGGACCTGACCGGGTGGAGTATCGTGGACAAGAACAACAACGCCGAGGCACTGGGGGGCATCCACCTCCCGGCCGGCGGGTCCGTGCAGGTACTGCTGTCCGGGACGGCCCAGCTCTCCAACAAGGGAGGCACGATCCGGTTGGTGAACCCGGCCGGGGAACTGATCCACGCGGTCAGCTACGGGAAAGAGGACGCCGTCGAGGGCCGATACGTCCGGTTCATCACCTGATCCCGGCACCCGGCTCGGGCCGCAGACCACATTCGGTCTGCGGCCCGAACCAGCCGCGACGGGTTTATAGGGCGGATCAAATCACTTCACCGACCAGCGCCGGCATCCAGTCGGACCGGGTCATCACTTGGTAGTAGCGCGTGGCCGGCTGGCAGATCAGGAACACGACCCGAGGAGATGATCGCTAAGTTCCGGCCTCAGGATGGGAACCCAGGGCCGTGCGTCGTCACCTTCGGATCCGAGCACATTTGACCCGCCCGCTCATCGGGTGCATGATGGTGCCGTATAATCTTGTGGGCGCCGGTCGAGAAGCCCGGCGCGGATCGGTTACATCGGCCGCACGCCTCCGGTCGGCTTCGGTGTTGAGGAAAGGGTTGTTAGAGCCTGTTATGAACCTGGGTCAGATCGCCGCTCGGTTTCCCGGCGCTTTTGCAGTTTCGCAGGGCGGGGACATGGAAAGAGGGTCGCGGCCGTCTGGCACGCATGTGCCGTCACGCTGAAATCAAAGCGTTTCCACACGCGCCAGGTTCATAACAGGCTCTAACAAGCGCGGCCTGCGGGCGTTTCGGCCGCCGCCCGCGACTTGTGCGGCGGTTACCGGTCCTTTTTCGGCGCGTACCCTTTCCACACCCATTCGATGGCGTGCGGGAGGAACTGCTGCTGGGCACCGCCGATACTGTGCCCCTGCCCGCGACAGAACAGGTACTGGTACTCGTACCCCTTGTCCTTCAGCACCTTCGCCATGCGGTGGTTCGCTTCCACCCAGTCGTGCATGTCGTCGCGCATCACGTTGGGGTTGAGTAGGTCCGAATCGCCGACGGACAGGAAGATGCGGATCGACTTCTTGGGCTCCTTGGGGATGAGTGTTTCGTGGAACCCCCAGGCCCCATCGGGGTACTTCTCGTCGAACGGCCACGCCTGGTTCACGAACGTGCCCGAGGTGGTCAACACCCGGTGGTACAGGTCGTTACGGAACCACGCCATGATGAGCGCGGCCGAGCCGCCCGAGCTGTTCCCCATTGCCGCCCGGCCGTCGGGGTCTTTGGTCAACTTCACCTTGTAGTTCTTCTCCACGCGCGGCAGCACCTCGTCCTCGATGTGCGCGGCATAGTTGCCGTTCATGTTGTCGTATTCCTTACCGCGCTCGTGCCCCTGAGCGTCGCCCCCGCCGTTGGCGATCGAGATCACGACGATGGGGGGAATGCGCTTCTGGGCGATCAGGTTATCGAGGACGGTCCTCATGCCCAGCCCGGGGCCGTCGTGGACCACCATGAACGGTGCTTCGGTACCTTCCTTGTACTGAGCGGGAATGTACACCCCGATCTTGCGCTTGTAGTCGATGGGGTGGGTCTCGACGATCAGCGTTTTGGGGTTCTTCGGGTCGACCTTCCCGAACTCCTTGCGGGCGATCCCGGGGTTAAACAGTTTGGTCTCCTTCGAGTTGATCTCGAACTGCTCCACCTTTCCTTCGGGAACGCCCTCGACCTTCTTGCGCTCCGGCGCGGGCACGTACTTGGGGCCGACGACGAAGTTTTCATTGGCGTCGAGCGGCGGGTTCTCACCCTCCTTCAGCACCTTAAAGGGCGGGGCGCCCTTGTCGTCGTACTTGCGCACCGGCGGTGCGGCCGACGAACTGGAGCACGCGAGGGTAATGATCAAAATGGCCATCCGCAGCTTGAACATGCAGCTCCTCGGTTTCTTTCTCGTGGCGGGCGCGGGCGGAAATCGGGTGAATATCGGGTGAATATCGTGGTGCGTCTTATTTACCCGATTCTGTGTCGATCTGCACTGTTTCGCCTCAAATCGGAAGGCGCGTCCGACCATTTTCCGAAGGCGGCGCCGCCTAAACCGCGTGAGACGAGCCCCCTTTGACTCGCCAAACGGTACGGGAGTAGAGTGGCGCGATCATTAAGTTCGCGTGGCGCGCCGCGTGCTGAGTTTTTGGAACCGATGCGACCCAGACGTGTTCCGCGAGCACAGTCGGGTGAGCTGCGTGCCCCACGGGCCGACGGGAACCCCTCCGTCGGCCCGTTCGTTTCCCAATCCTCCCAACTCGTCGAACAACGTACTCGTCGGTGCAATGTGGTCGTGCGAGCCGATGCGCGGACGGCGCTCAGCTGCGCGAAAAAGGCACACCGGAAGAGCGCGAGTGAGCCACTGCGGGACCGCTGCGGGCAGATTGAATCCGCCACCCGTATACGAAGTGGAAGATAGAGAAATGAAAGACGGCCCGGAGGCACCAAAGTCGTTCCGTGCCAAGACCGCGGTGAGACCAATCCCGACTGCGACGACCACTACCCGATCGGTCCAAGCGCGAATCTCTTCCGAAATTCCTTCCGCGGTAAGTTCGATGCTCTCGCACACCGACTTCAAGTAAGCCACCAGAAAAAGGGTGAGCCAGAGGCGACTCGCGCTCCGTGTGCCCGCGCTTGCACCGGGCGCTGGATCGGTCATGCTGAAAGCGGTTAGGGGGTGACCGATGACCGAAGCGGAATGGCTGGAATCTAGCAGACCACATGATCTTTTTCAGGCCGTTGTCCGTCGGCGGAAGGGTGCGAGACGAGGACATCGGCGGAAGTGTATTCTGGTCGGCTCCTCATGCTGTCGCAACGTGCCCGAGATAATGGCTGACGAGACGTTCAGGCGGGCAATCGAACTGTCCGAGCGTGATGCTGACAGATACGTCATCACGTCGGAACTCACCACCCTTTGTGAAGGCTTGTTGTCAAACCCCGGTCACTTTGTCACAGCTACTTCCCGGTTTCGGATCGGGTACTCGGCCGTATTAGCAACGTGGCGTGCCGACGCACCGGCCGTACTCGCTTGCACGGGTGACGCGCTGACTCACTGCGCCTTGCTCCGCGATATCTTCGGGAACCCCTTCCACCCCATATCCTTCTCCCCGTCGTGGCGCACTTCCACCGCAGTCGCTCTGGCGGCGCAGATGTACGAGTCGCGTGACTTCAGCGCGATGCCCATTCTGGCCGACGCGCTCCAGGATGCAGGGTGCGACAGCGCCGATGTGCTCGATCACTGCCGCGGTCCCGGGCCGCACGTGCGCGGGTGCTGGGTCGTCGACTTGGTGCTGGGGAAGGAGTAGCGGCGGTACCGAGGGCTCTCAATCGTGAAACGACGCGGGCCAGGGAACAATTCCTGGCCCGCGTCGTTTCCGTGGTGTCTACTTCCCGACCTGGGGCACGGAGCTCACGTTGCTGCAGGGGCAGATAGGCGCCGGCGGCGCAGGAACGCGCCCATCGCGAGCGGTCCAGCGCCTGTGAGTGCCATGACCATTCCTGGAGGCGCGGGAGTGGAAACCACACTTTGGTTTCCAAACTCCACAGAAGTGACACCGACGTTCGCTCCGATCGAGGGTTGGAAGCTGATCTTTTGAATCTGCTCCCCGCCAGTCCCAATGAACCCGAGAAACGTGCCGCTGCCGGATGTCGGGAGCGGGCCGGTCGAATAATCCACGGGCGTCGAGCTGAAGCTCCCGAGGAGCGACAGGGTGAACGTTCTCGGGCCGGTGTTGTTCGTGAAGCTGAGCAGCGTCAGCCCGACGGCGTCCACTTGCGGGCTGAATGTCAGCCCCAAGGTCGCGTTGCTGCCGTTCGTGTACACGCCTTTCACATCGTTATCAACGGTACCGACGCCCGGGATGTACAGCATGTTCCCTAGCGTCGAGCTACCGGTGGAATCGATCGACAGGCCGGGGGCAATGTCCCCCGGTTTAAAGATGCCATTGTTGGTCGTGTTCGTCAGGGGGCCGGTGATGAAGGCCTGGGATCCGTCGGCTACCTGCGCGGCCGAGAAGTCTTGTTTGGTCAGCCCCGAAATGGCGGCCTCGAATGCCGACTGCGACGTGTAAACGGTGAACCCTGCCTGTGCGCTACTCGCGGCGCCAACCACGAGCGTTAGGACCGCCATTGCCTGAGTCGAGAACCTCATCCAATTGTCTCCCATCGACAGTGAAGTGATTGGGCAGTGGGCGATCGGGCGAGCCGTCAGCACTGCCGCTTGGGGTGAGCAAGCCGGTGGCGAGCTTAACCGAGTGTCTTAGGGGGTACAAGCAACTTCGCGCGAAGCGCACCTGACACCGTGCGCCGGGAACAGGGCGGCGCCAAAGGTAGCGCCGTCGCCGACGTGCGGTGCCCATTCACATACCGGTCTACCCCGTTCCGGCTGCTCCTCGATTGCCGGCGCAGATCTGCTCGTGAAGAGAATCGGCGAAGCTGTGCGCCGAAGCCAATTCCGCCAACGTGCTAGCGACGCTCCCGACCGCTGGCACCGCACCACCTTCCAACGCGGCCAGGAGCGATTCGATACGATCGCTG